>NZ_JBNJMJ010000001.1:4490000-6972500 GCF_050936625.1 Streptomyces sp. CA-251387
CTGCTGTTCGCGATCGAGGCGGCGGTGTTTCTGCTGCTCGTCGTGGTGATGTCGACGGTGCGGATGCCGCGTGCGCCGCGCATCGAGGGGGCGCCGGGGGCTGGGGCGGCGAAGGGGAGCTGGAAGCAGTTGCTCGGGAACCGGGCGATGGTGCAGCTGTGTGTGCTGGGCTTCGTGCTGTTCTTCGCTTGCTATGGGCAGTTCGAGTCGGGGCTGAGTGCGTATGGGGTCGAGGCGGCCGGGGTGTCGACTTCCGCGCTCGGGACCGCGTTGGCTGCCAACACCGCGATGATCGTGGTGGCGCAGTTCGCCGTGCTGAAGTTCGTCGAGCGGCGGAGGCGGTCGCGGGTGATCGCGGCTGTGGGGTTGATCTGGGCCGTGGCGTGGGTTGCGGCCGGGTATGCGGGGCTTGGGCATGGGAGCCAGGAGATGGCTACGGCTGCCTTCGTTTCGACGTATGCGTTGTTCGGGCTGGGGGAGGCGATGTTGTCGCCGACTGTTGCTCCGCTGGTGGCTGACTTGGCGCCGGAGGGGATGGCTGGGCAGTACAACTCTGCGTTTGCCCTGGTGAAGCAGCTTGCGTTGGCTGTTGGGCCGGCGGTGGGTGGGCCTATGGGGGCGTCGCTGCATGGGCCGTATGTCGTGATGTTCCTTGGGTTTTCGTTGGGGATCACGTGGCTGGCGGTGCGGTTGGGGCGGCAGCTGAGTGCTGTGCAGGATCAGCCGTGGCTTGGGAAGAGTCGGGTTGTGGCGCAGGGGGCTGGGTCGGCGTCCGGGCAGGCTCGGGCGCGCGCCTGAGTTTTCTCGGCCCCGCCGCCCCTACCCGTCCCATCCCGAAGGGGCTCCGCCCCTTCCACCCCGCCAGGTGGCTCCGCCCCCTGGACCCCCGTCGGCCCGAAAGGGCCTCGTCCTCAAACGCCGGACGGGCTGAAAGCGAACGCCGGGCGGGCTGGAAGACGCGGGTCGGTATCGTCCCAAAGGGGCGCGGGGAACTGCGCGACCAGCCCACGACCACCGTTGGTCGCGCAACCCGCATCAGCCACCACGGCGAGAGCGGAGCCCCCCGGCGGGGTCGGGGCGCAGCTTCGGCGCGGCCCGTTCACGTCCTCGACGTGTCGACCGTCGGCCTCGGTAGTGCGAACTCGCACCAGACCGCCTTTCCGCCGCCCGGCGTTCGGCGGGAGCCCCAGGCAGAGGCGATGGTGGCGACGATGGCGATGCCTCGGCCGGACTCGTCGGCCGGTTCGGCGCGGCGGCGGCGTGGGAGGTGGTCGTCGCCGTCGGTGACCTCGATGATCAGGCGGCGGTCGGTGCGCCGGAGGCGCAGGCGCATGGGTGGGGTGCCGTGTTGGAGGGAGTTGGCGACGAGTTCGCTGGTCGCCAGGACGCCCAGGTCGTGGAGGTCGGCCGGAAAGCGCCAGCTGGTCAGGACGCCGGAGGCGAAGGCACGGGCGCGTGGGGCCGCCTCCACGCCGCCCAGGAGTTCCAGGGCGGCGTTGCGGAAGAGGTCGCCGTCGGGGCCCGTGCGGGACGGGTGCTGGAGGACGAGGACCGCCACGTCGTCGTCGTGGTCCGCCGTGACGCCTGCTGAGCGGACCAGGCGGTCGCAGACGACCTGGGGGGTGCCGGTCGCGCCGGCCAGGGCGCGTTCGAGGGAGGCGATTCCCTCGTCCAGGTCCTCGTCCCGGCGTTCCACCAGGCCGTCCGTGTAGAGGACGGCGGTGGAGCCGGGGCTCAGGGCGATCGAGCCGGATGCATGCATCCAGCCGCCGGTGCCGAGCGGAGGGCCGGTCGGCTCGTCGGCGCGCTGGACCTCGCCGTTCTCGTCCCGGACCAGGATCGGGAGGTGGCCGGCGGAGGCGTACACCAGGCGTCCCTCGTTCGGGTCATGGATGGCGTAGACGCAGGTGGCGATCTGGTTGGCGTCGATCTCCGTCGCCAGGCCGTCGAGGAGTTGCAGGACCTCGTGCGGGGGGAGGTCCAGGCGGGCGTATGCCCTCACCGCCGTACGGAGTTGGCCCATGACTGCTGCCGCTCGTACTCCCCTTCCCATCACGTCGCCGATCACCAGGGCCGTGCGGCCGCCGCCCAGGGTGATCACGTCGTACCAGTCGCCGCCCACCGCGGCCTCCGTGCCGCCCGGGTGGTAGGTGGCGGCGATGCGCAGGTCGTCCGGTTGTTCGAGCTCCTGGGGGAGGAGGGAGCGCTGGAGGGTGACGGCTGTTTCGCGTTGGCGGCGTTCGCTGGCGCGGAGGCGTTCGGCGGCTTCCGCGTGGTCGGTGACGTCCGTGGCGAAGATGAGGACACCGCCGTCGCCCTCGGTCACGGGGGTGCAGGTGAACGTGTAGGAGCGGCCGCCGGGGGCCTTGCGGGACTTGAGGGTGCGGGGCTTGCCGCTGCGCAGGACCTGGTCGAGGAGGGGGAGCAGGCCCAGTTCGGCCAGTTCGGGGAGGGCCTCGCGGGCCGGTTCGCCCGGGGGGCGTACGCCGAAGGCCGTGACGTAGGCGTCGTTGACGTACGCAAGACGGTGATCGTGGCCGTGGACGAGGGCGACCAGGGACGGGACGCGGTCGAGGACCTCGCGGACCGGCAGTTCGTCCAGGGCGGGGATCGGCTTGGCCTCGTCGGTGAGGTGTTCGGCGCGGGCCGCGGGGACGGAGCCCGGGCTGTCTCCCCGGCGGTCCTGGGTGACCGCCGCCGCGGTTTCGGTCCGCGCTGCGGCGCGGCGCTGCGTTCCGGGGAGCCGGGCGCTCCAGCGCGTGAAGTTCACGAATCCTTGCCTCGTGTCGTCGTCTTCTGCCGGCTCCGGACCCGGCCGGGGGCCTGCGGGGTGACACCCCTGAGTCGCAGCACTGTGGGGAGAGCCTTGTGGTCGGGATCGGTTCGGGGATCAGTCTGGCAGTGCGGCCGCCCTGGCCGACACCCGTCAGACGCCTGCCTCGTCGGTGGAGTTCCTGGGTCCGGTCAGGACGACCCCTTCGGGTCGTCTTCCGGGTTGAGGGGATGCTTTCCACCGGCCGCGAGTTCGAACTCCGCTCGGGGATGTTCGAGCGAACCCAGGGAGACGATCTCCCTCTTGAAGAGCCCCGACAGAACCCATTCGGCCAGCACGCGGGCCTTGCGGTTGAAGGTCGGCACCCTGCTGAGGTGGTAGACGCGGTGCATGAACCAGGCAGGGTAGCCCTTCAGCTTGCGTCCGTAGACGTGTGCGACCCCTTGGTGGAAGCCGAGGGAGGCGACCGAGCCCGCGTACTTGTGGGCGTACGTCTCCAGGGGTTCGCCGCGCAGGGCATGGGCGATGTTGTCGCCCAGCACCTTCGCCTGGCGCAGGGCGTGCTGGGCGTTGGGGGCGCACTCCTTGCCCTCGCCGGCGGTGACGTCGGGGACGGCTGCGGCGTCTCCCGCGGCCCACGCGTGCGTGGTGCCCTCAATGGTCAGCTCGGGGGTGCACTTCAGCCGACCGCGGCCATTAAGTGGGAGGTCGGTCGCGGCGAGGATGGGATGGGGTTTGACGCCTGCCGTCCAGACGACCGTACGGGTCGGGAAGCGGGCGCCGTCGCTCAGGACGGCGACGCGGTCCGTGCAGGACTCCAGGCGGGTGTGAAGGCGTACGTCGATGTTGCGGCGGCGCAGCTCGGTGACGGTGTAGCGGCCCATGTCCTCGCCGACCTCGGGCAGGATGCGGTCCGAGGCCTCGACCAGGATCCACTTCATGTCCTCGGGCCGGACGTTGTGGTAGTAACGCGCGGCGTAGCGGGCCATGTCCTCGAGTTCGCCGAGCGCCTCCACGCCCGCGTAACCGCCGCCGACGAAGACGAAGGTGAGGGCCGCGTCGCGGATCGCGGGGTCGCGCGTCGAGGAGGCGATGTCCATCTGCTCGATGACGTGGTTGCGCAGGCCGATGGCCTCTTCGACGGTCTTGAAGCCGATGCCGTGCTCGGCGAGACCGGGGATGGGGAGCGTGCGCGAGATCGAGCCGGGGGCGAGGACGAGTTCGTCGTACGACAGCTGTTCGGTGCCCGTGCCCTCTTCCTCGGTGGCGAGGGTGGTGAGAGTCGCGGTGCGCTTCGCGTGGTCGATGGCGGTGGCCTCGCCGATGACGACCCGGCATTGGGGCAGGACGCGGCGCAGCGGGACGACCACGTGGCGTGGGGAGATGGAGCCGGCGGCCGCTTCGGGGAGGAACGGCTGATACGTCATGTATGGGTCGGGACTGACCACCGTGATCTCGGCTTCGCCCCGCGCCAGTTCCTGTTTCAGCCTCCGCTGAAGGCGCAGGGCCGTGTACATCCCGACGTAGCCGCCGCCGACAACGAGAATGCGCGCACGTTCCTTCACCATCCCATGACGCACCCGGCGCTTGCGTTTGTCCACAGGCTCGACAATTTGTGTGACCGGAGATCGACGGCGCCGCGATTTGGCCGAATTGCCGGAGTGCGGGGAAAATCCGCAGGTCAAGGGGCGTGCGCCGGGGGGTCGCAGGTGGCTCAATCGGGACGTAAACGACTCGTACTCCGATCGAGGGGCGCTCCGTGCGGAACGTGCCCCTTCTGAATTGACCCCCGCTCAACTATGTTCGTGTGTCGACGGGGTGTAGGGGGATGCGCTCTTCGGGTCCGTGAGTCACACACGGCGGGCTCGTTGTCCGGGCTTGTTCCGCGACGCTCCGGCTTTGCAATGACGGGGAGAGTCTCCGGGGGGAGACGTCATTACCGGGGGATCGCTTATGCATGTTCAGGATTCTCGTTGGTCTTCCGCGTCCGCCATCACAGCGGGTGGCGGGGCGGTGGGCGGCACGATGAGCGCGGCTGCGAGCAACGGACGCGGGGACAGCTCGCGTACGACGCCGCTGCGCGTGGACGCACAGCGCAATCTGGAGCACGTGCTGCGTGCGGCGCGTGAGGTCTTCGGCGAGCTGGGGTACGGCGCGCCGATGGAGGACGTGGCGCGGCGTGCGCGGGTCGGCGTCGGCACGGTGTACCGGCGCTTCCCGAGCAAGGACGTCCTGGTGCGGCGCATAGCCGAGGAGGAGACCTCCCGGCTGACCGACCAGGCGCGTGCGGCGCTCGGCCAGGAGGACGAGCCGTGGTCGGCGCTCTCGCGCTTCCTGCGCACGTCGGTGGCCTCGGGCGCGGGCCGGCTGCTGCCGCCGCAGGTGCTGCGGGTCGGGGTCGCCGAGGACGGCGCCGTGCTCGACGAAGCCCGGGTGCCGCAGCAGCGGATGCAGCCGGGCGCCGGTGAGCTGCGGTTGGTGTCCGAGCAGGCTCCGGCGGTGCAGGCCGAGTCGGTGGACGACGCCGGGGCTGCGGCACTGCTCGACGTGGTGGGCCAGCTCGTGGAGCGGGCGCGCACGGCGGGTGAGCTGCGGGCCGACGTGTCGGTGTCGGACGTCCTGCTGGTGATCGCGACGGCGGCGCCCTCGCTGCCGGACGCGGCGCAGCAGGCGGCGGCCTCGGCGCGACTGCTGGACATCCTGCTGGAGGGGTTGCGGTCGCGGCCTCAGGCGTGAGCCGGCCCATGTGAAGGTTGATGTGAAGACGGTGGCCCGGAACGAGGTGGCTTCGCACGGCCGCTGCTCGGAAAGGGCGTCAAGAGGCGGGGTGCTGCGCCGCCCTCGCCTCGCACACCATCGCGGTATATCTCGGGCATTTCGAGCGTGGCATTCAACTGCCGCCCGTCGAGGGCCCTTTGAGGCTTCCCCGTACGGGCGAGGACAAGTACCGCGTTGCCGGAAGTTCCCCACGGACGAGTGGATGTCCGTAAGGGTGGGGCCTGACCAAAACCCGATGTGGCACCCTGACCCGGTGTCCAGGACTGGTGGAGCCGGCAGCGGGGGCTTTCCGCGATGAGCGTTGACGGGTGGGACGAGTCACGCGGTGATGGTGACTCGGCGACGCCGCAGGTGCCGAGTCAGGGCGGACGAGCGGACCTGCCGCCGAGCGGCCCCGCGGAGGGCCGCATGCAGGGGCGCGCCGAGGGCGGCGTCCCGGCACAGCGCGACCGGCGCGAGGACAGCACGTTGCCTCCACCGCGCGAACTGCCGCCGTCGGACGCCGATCTGATCGGCCGGATGCGCTCCGGCGACGACAGCGCCTACGAGGAGCTGTACCGGCGCCACGCGGAAGCGGTGCGCCGGTACGCGCGCACCTGCTGCCGTGACCCCCACACCGCGGACGACCTCACGGCCGAGGTCTTCGCCCGCATGCTCCAGGCGGTACGCGGCGGCTCCGGGCCCGAGCACGCCGTACGCGCGTATCTGCTCACCTCGATCCGGCGGGCCGCCGCGGACTGGACGAAGTCGGCGCGGCGCGAGCAGCTGGTCGACGACTTCGCGGTGTTCGCCGCGCAGTCCGCGCGCGTGTCCGAAGTGTCCGACGACACCGCCTCCTTCGGCTCCTTCGGAGCGGGCTTGGACCTCGGCGCGGACGTACGGGCGATGCACGAGGCAGAGCAGTCCATGGCGATGCGGGCCTTCCGATCGCTGCCGGAGCGCTGGCAGGCGGTGCTGTGGCACACCGAGGTCGAGGACGAGTCGCCCAGCGAGGTGGCCACGCTCTTCGGGCTCGACGCCAACGGCACGCGCGTGCTCGCCAGCCGCGCCCGCGAGGGCCTCAAGCAGGCCTACCTCCAGGCCCATGTCAGCGCCAGCCTCGCCGGCGATGAGGCATGCGCCCGTTACGCCGACCGGCTCGGCGCCTACGCCCGCGGCAGCCTGCGCACCCGGGCCGAGCGGGGCCTGCGCAAGCACCTGGAGGAGTGCGCCAAGTGCCGGCTGGCCGCAGGGCAGATCAAGGAAGTCGCCAGTGGTATCCCCGCCGTCGTGCCGGTCGCGGTCATCGGCTGGTTCGGAGCCGCCGGGTACGCCAAAGCGGCCGGGCTCATCGCCGGTGGTGCCGGGGCGGGCGCGGCCGGTGCCGCGGGGGCGGCCGCGGCGGCCGGCGGCGGTTCGTCGAGCGGGGCCGCCGGTGGGGCCGGCGCTGCGGGCGGCGGTTCGTCCGGCGGGGCGGGCTCCGGGGGCGGTGCGGCGGCCTCCGAGGGGCTGGGCGCGCCGGTGAAGGCCGGTATCGCGGCCGGTGTGGTCGCCGTGGCCGCGGCGGCGGCGCTCGTGCTCGCGCTGGCCGGCAACGACCGTCCGGCCCACAAGGAGGACGCCAAGCAGCCCTCCGTCCCCTCCCCCATCGTCGAGGAGACGCCGACGCCCCAGCCTCCGCAGGAGGAGCCCACTCCACGGCCTCCGGCGATCGTCCCGGCCGTGGAGCCGAAGCCGACCCCGACACCCACCCCGACTCCGACGCCCACACGCAAGCCCAGTCCGACGCCCACGCCCTCCCCGACGGCGAGCCCGGCCCCCACTCCGACCCCGGCCCCGACCCCGACGCCCACCCCGAGTCCGACGCCCCCGCCCGCCCCGGCCGTCTACCAGTGGAACGAGCTGTCGTACGACGTCGCCGGCGATGGCACCGAGCCCGAGATGCGGATCGGCGAGAGCAGCTGGGTCTGGCAGCGGTACGGCGTGTCGATCGCCGACCAGCGGTATGCGCACGGCGTCACCGTGCACGGCCGGTCCTCCGTCACCATCGACCTCAACCGGGAGTGCTCCGCCTACGACGCGATGGTCGGCGTCGATGACACGACCCTGGGGCTCGGCGCGTTCTCCTTCTCCGTCTACGGCGACGGCGTCCGGCTGTGGCGGTCCGGGGTGCGCAAGGGCGGGGACCCTGCGGTGCCCGTCCATGTGAACCTCACCGGGCGCCAGACTGTACGGCTGGTGGTCGAGCCGCACAGCACCTTCGACACGCTGCTGCTGGCGGACTGGGCGGAGTCCAAGTTCCGCTGCGCATAGGGCGGTTCGGCTGGGGCCGGTCCGAGGCCTACGGCGCCTGCTCGGCGGGGTGATGAAGGGCGCGCACGGCCTCGGCGAGGTCGCGCAGGACGTCGTCCCGGGTGAGGGTGGCGCCCCGGGCCTGCTCGGCGGCGAACCGGTCGGCGCCCAGGGCGGTGCGGGCGGCGGCCTCGGCCCGCTCAGCCTTCGCCCGCTCCGGCCTCGGGCGTGGATGGCCGCGGCGCCAGCGCTCCGAGGCGGCGAGCAGGCGGGCCCCGCGCGGGTGGTCGCCGAGACGGCTCAGCAGATCGGCCGCGGCTTCCGCGAGGGCCGCCGTGATCACATCGGCGCACCGGTTCTCCACCGCCAGGTGAAGCGTGTCGGCCAGGAGGGGCAGCCCTCGCTCCGGGCCCGACTCTGCCGTCACGACCAGGGCGTCGATCGCGTTCAGCATCACCATGAAATGGGGCGGTGGTGTGCCGAGGGCGATCTCCGCGCGGGCCGCCTCGCACATCTCACGCGCGCGTGCGGTGTCCTTGTCGTCCAGCGCGATCTGGGCCCGCATCAGCAGGACGAACGCCCGGGAGTCCGCCACGCCGTACCGGTCGGCCGCGGCGCTCGCCTCGTCCAGCGCGGTCAGCGCGGCCGTACGGTCGCCCGAGCGGTAGGCGATCTCGGCGAGCCGGGCGACGAGGAACGGGGTCTCGGCGTACGCGCCCACCTCATGGGCCAGGCGCAGCGCCTCCTCGTACTCGCCCTTGGCCTCCTCGAAGCGGCTGCGCGTCATGGCCGTCTCGCCGGCCGCGCTGCACACCTGGGCCCGCATCCAGCGGTCGCCGACCCGGCGGCTGAGCACCCTCAGCTCGGCGAGGTCGTCGTCGATGCCCGCCATGTCGCCGTGCGAGTCGACGACCATGTGCGTACGGAACATCAGCAGGACGCCGACCTCCCAGTCACCGCCGTGGACACGGCAGTTGGCGACGGCTTTGTCCATGTCGGCCTTCATGTCCCGCGAACTGGTCAGGTAGAAGGCGGTCAGTGGCCAGACCAGCCCCGGGAGCCGCGCCGCCCGTGGGCCTCCGCACTCGTAGAAGGCCCGCACCCGCATCAGGTAGCGCCGCATCCGCTCATTCAGCAAAGTGTTGATCGGCTCGGTCTCGGACTTGAGGAAGAGGTGCAGCAGCCGGAGATCCATGCGCGGGACGTGCAGCGGGTGGTGGGGCGGCTCTTCCTGGGCGGCGAGGAAGACGTCGATCGGGTCGGGGGCGGCGGTCAGGGGATCATCTGGGGCCTTCAGGGAGCCGCCGGGGGGCTGCGGGGAATCGCCGGGGGCCTTCAAGGATTCGTCGGGGGTCTGCAGGGAATCGTCGGGGGCGTTCAAGGATTCGTCCGGGGCCTTCAGGAAGTCGCCGCCCACGGTGTCCAAGGCCGCCCCCAGCCGCAGGATCCGGTCGATCCAGGCAGTGCCCTCGTGGCGGTAGTTGCGCAGCCACCAGAACCAGCCCATGGCGAGCGCGATGGACGCGGCACCCGCTTCGTCACCAGCCGCGAGGGCGCGGTCGAGGGCCGCGCGGATGTTGTCCAGCTCCGTCTCCAGGCGGGACATCCACGGGAGTTGGCCGGCGGAACGCAGCATCGGCTCGGCCTCCTCGACGAGCGCGCGCACCCATGCGCGGTGCCGGCGCTCGGCCGCGAGACGCAGCTCGGGGACCTCGGCTGCGCGCTCGACGGCGTACTCGTGGATGGTCTCCAGCATGCGGTACCGCATGCCGTCGGAACCGTCCCGCTCGCACGGGGCGGCCACGATCAGGGACTTGTCGACGAGCGCGCCGATGAGGTCCGCGACCGGCCAGGTGCACACGGCCTCCGCCGCCGCGAGGTCCCAGCCGCCCGCGAAGACGGACACCTCGCGGAGCACCGTCCGCTCCCGCTCGTCGAGCAGCTCCCAGGACCAGTCGACGACGGCGCGCAGGGTCTGCTGGCGGGGCAGGACCGTACGGCTTCCGGAGGTGAGGAGGCGGAAGCGGTCGTCGAGGCGGTCGGCGATCTGCCGGGGTGTGAGCAGCCGTAGCCGGGCCGCCGCCAGCTCGATCGCGAGCGGCAGTCCGTCGAGGCGGCGGCAGATCTCCGCGACGGCCTCCTGGTCGCGCGCGTCGTGCAGCAGGGCGGCGGCGTCGGGGCGGGCGGCCGCCGCGCGCTCCGCGAAGAGGCGGTGCGCCTGGTCGGGGAGCAGGGGCTCGACCGGGCGCACCGACTCGCCGGGGACGCCCAGGGGTTCGCGGCTGGTGGCGAGGACGGTGAGCCCTGGGCAGCGGGTGAGCAGGGTCTCGGCGAGGGTGGCGGCCGCGCCGATGACATGTTCGCAGTTGTCAAGGATCAGGAGTTGGCTGCGCGGGGCGCAGTACTCGATCAGCAGGGCGAGCGGGTCGTCCTGCGGGACCGTCAGCTCGTTGGTCATGAGCACGGTCTCGCGCAGACCGAGCGCGTTGACCACCGCGCCTGGTACCGCCTCCGGCCGGTCGAGCGGGGCGAGCTCGACGAGCCATGCCTGCGGGAGGCCGGCGGCGGCTTCCTCGGCGAGGCGGGTCTTGCCAGAGCCGCCCGGTCCGGTGAGCGTGACCAGTCGGGCCCTGTGCAATTCGGAACGGATGGCGGTGAGTTCGAGTTCCCGGCCCACGAAAGAGGTAAGGCGTGGACGGAGGTTGCCGTGGCGTTCGGGGCGGTAAGTGGGGGGCGGGGTGGGGTGGGTGTGGGGGTGGGTGTGGGGGTGGGTGTGGGGGTGGGTGTGGGGCTGGTGCTCGTGCTGGGGGTTCGTGTCGTGAGCCGTCGCGGGGACCGCTTCGCGAGGCGCTCCCGGCAACGTCTCCAGGGCCGCTGGTGCCAGTAGTTCGGTGTGCAGGGCGCGGAGTTCGGGGCCGGGGTCGGTGCCGAGGCCCTCGGCGAGGGCCTGGCGGGCGGTTTCGTATGCGGCGAGGGCGTCGGCGGCGCGGCCCGTGTCGCGCAGGGCGCGGATGAGGAGGGCGTGCAGCGGTTCGTCGTACGGGTGCGCCGCGGTCAGTTCCTTCAGCTCGGGTACGGCGTCCTGGGCGCGGCCGAGTCGCAGCTCCGCCTCGGCGCGGGCCCGGGTGGCCTCTAGGCGCAAGGCCTCCGGGCGGGTTGCGGCGGCGGTGCGGTCGGGGAGGTCGGCCAGGGCTGGGCCGCGCCACAGGGCGAGGGCGGTGGCTAGGTCGTGGGCGGCGGTGGAGGGGTCGCCGTGGTCGAGGGCGGAGGTGGCGTGGCGCACGAGGTGTTCGAAGACGAAGAGGTCTACGTCGTCCTTGGTCGCCGTGAGGCGGTAGCCGCCGGGGGCGGAGGTGACGGCGGTCTTGCCGAGCGTGCGGCGTAGGCGGCCGATCAGGGCCTGTAGGGCGGCCGGGGCGTCCTGGGGTGGGTCGTCGGGCCAGACCTCGTCTATCAGGGTGTCGGGGGTGGTGAGGTGGCCGGGGCGTAGGGCCAGCGCCGTGAGCAGGGCGCGGAGGCGGGGGCCGCCGACGGGTATGACGGTGCCCTGGTCGTCTTCCGCCTGGGTGACGCCCAGGATTCTGTACCGCACCTGGTCATTGTCGCGGGGGTGGCTTTGGAGGGCACGGGTTTCGTCGGGGTGGGGGTGGCGAGGGGGGCGAGGGCCGGGGTGCGGTGGTCTGTCGGGTGTGGGTGCGGGTGCGGAGGGTTCTCGCCCCCGCCGCCCCTACCCGTCCCATCCTGAAGGGGCTCCGCCCCTTCGACCCCGCCAGGGGGCTCCGCCCCCTGGACCCCCGTCGGCCCTGAAGGGGCCTCGTCCTCAAACGCCGGACGGGCTGAGAGATGCCGGCCGGCGCTGAGAGGTGACCGCCAGCGCTGAGAGGTGACCGCCAGCGCTGAGAAGTGACCGCCGGTGCTGTGCGGCGGAGCCCCCTGGGGTGGGTGGCGAAAGCCCCCTGCGGGTGGGTGGGGGATCGGGACGGAGTCCCCCTGGCGGGTGGGGGCCAGAGGCAGTGCGGCCCCGTCCCAAACGCCGGACCGGCTGAAGGACGCGAACGGCGCTGAAAGGTGGCAGCCGCTACAGGTGGGCAGGGGATCGGGAGGACGGAGTCCCCCCGGTGGGTGACGACCAGGGACAGTGCGAGCCCAGCAGGCGTCAGGTCGGGCAACCGATGCGGTCGGTGTCGAGATGTGTCCCGGCTGTTCGGGGAAGCGTTCGGCCGAGGAGCCGCTCCTACACCCGCCGCGCCCCCGCCCCCAGCGCCCCCCGCTGCGGCGTGATTCCTGCCGGTACCGCGCGCTGGCGGGCCGGGGTTCCTGTCCAGCAGGTGCCGCGGCGGGCCAGGAGGCGGTGTAGCCAGAGTTCCAGGGAGACCAGGTCTGCCAGGCCGTCGAGGGGCAGTGGCTCGCCCTCGGCTGCCGCGCGGAGGGCCTTGCGGACGACGCGGGCTTCCACCAGGCCCGCCTGGGCGAGGAGGGGGGTGCCGAACAGGGCCATCAGGGAGTCTGCTGCCACCCTGAGGCCCGTGCGTGCCGCCACTGCCGCCGACGCGTGGGACGGGGCGCCCCAGCCGGGTGGGAGGTCGGCCACGCCGGCGCCCTCCAGGACCGTGCGGAGGATGGCCGCGCGGGCGCCCGGTTGGACACGCAGGGCCTCGGGGAGGGCTCGGCAGGCGCGGACGACCTGGTTGTCGAGGAACGGGGTGTGCAGACGTTGGGAGCGGATCTCGGCGGCCTGTTCCAGGACGCGGAGGTCCGATGCGTGGCGGGCCAGTGCCGCACGCGCGCGGTAGTCGCCGGGGCGCTGGCCGGGGCCGACGCCGTTGCGGCTCGTCGCCGCCTGCAGGCGAACCGATACTTCAGCGAGCGCCTCGCCGGTCAGCCAGCGTGCCGCCGGGCCCGGTCTGGCCCAGGTGAGTGCGGCGAGCGACGCCCCTACGGCACCTCCGGGCTCGTCGAAGCGGCGGTGGAGGAGGCGGTCCGCCAGGGATTCCAGGCCGGTGCGGTAGGGGGTGCGGGCCAGCTTCCGTGCCGCGCCGTACACGCGCGCGGGGACCAGCACCGAGCCGTCCGCCTTCGCCAGGGCCGCGACCGGGCGGACCAGGTGGCGGCGCTTGCGGTCCATCAGGAGGTCCGCCAGGCGGGCCGGGTGGGCGTCGAGGACCTGGCGGGCGCCGTAGCCCGTGAAGTGGTCCGCGCTGCCTGACGCCAGGCGCACGCGGTGCCTGGCCGCCGTCACCAGACTCGGGCCCGGCTCGTCCGTCAGCGGGCCGTCCAGGTCGGCGTACGGCAGCGTCTCCTCGCCGCCGGTGACCACTACGTGGTGCAGGCGGGGGTTGGCCGCCAGGGTGCCCGCTCGTTCCAGCTCCGCCTCGCGGCCGCCGACCGCCAGGTCGTTGAACGTCACCGCCAGCAACCGCTCCCCCGCGCCCGTGCCGTGGCCCAGCACCGTGCCCGGCATTCCCGGCAGGCCGGCGGCCAGCAGGGCCAGGGTGCCTGAAGCCGGCCCCCCGGACAGGTCCGCCCCTATGCCCGGTACCGGCATCCCGCGCGCGGCACGCCGTTCGGCGGGGCCCATCCCTGGGACCGGGCCCGGGTCTATGTCGGCGCCGGGGACGTGGCGAGGTGCCGACAGTCGCGCGCGTACCGCCTCCACCAGGGCATCGCGTACGGCGTCCACGGCGCTGTCCGGGTCCGCGGTGGGTGCCGCCACCGCCAGCGAGGCCACCGGCTCGTACCCGGCGATCTCGCGCGCTCCGGCGCGGAGGATCAGCGCATGCCCCGGCGGAATGCGCCGTACGCCGTCGTACGGGGTGGAGTCGTGCAGCGCAGCCGGGACGTCGGGGGCGGCGAGCAGGGCGGCGAGATGGCCGAAGTCGAGGTTGGCCTCGATGAGGTCGGCGAGGGGGAGCGCGGCGGTCGCATAGGCGGTACCGCCGGCCCAGGGGGTGTAGAACACGGGCCGCGCGCCCGCCAGATCGCCGCACACCGTGATCCTGCGGCCGACCTGGACGACGGCCGTGTAGCTGCCTGACCACGCCGTCAGATGCCGAAGTGCCCCTCCGCGCGCGGCGAACAGACCGACCCGCAGCTGTTCGTCGCTCGCCCCGCAGGTCCCGAGCACCGCGATCCGGGTCTGCGCGTCGGCCTTCACCACGCGCACCTCGTCCGGGCGCCAGTCGCCGACCGCCCACAGCGGATCGGGGTCACCCCACAGGAGTTGGGAGCCCACCGGGTGCACCGTCTCACCGTCGCTTCCGGTGGCCCCCGCGGAACCGATCCCGGCGGCCACCGCGGCGGTGCTGCTCCATCCCACCAACCACCGCATCGACGCCTCCACAGGCTGTGGACAACCAGTGCACCGTACGAACCGGTTCACCATGCTGCCATGAAGGACGCGCGCCGGAGGGGCGGCGGAGCCGCTCGAGGTCCGGGAATGCGCCCGTGCCTGCGCCCCCGTGCCGGACCGGGCGCTGCCCGAACACCCGGACGGGACAAGGGGATCCACGCGCGCGGGTTGGACAGATCACTGGACGCCAGCGACGTGAACGCGCCCCCGATACGCTCCCCAAAAACGCCCTTCGCGCCCTCAAGTTCCGTGGTCGGAGCGGTAATCACCCGCGAGAGATGGGGTCGATTTTCGGCCAAAATGGCGCCGTAGGGACAGGCTTACGCACGCTCCGTACAAGCCCTGCGGACTACTCGCCGTGCTCGCCGCGCGCGCAGTCCGGGGAACGGAGTGCGCCCCCCGGACCGTTCCGCCGCCCGCGGGGATGGAGGCGGCGGAATCCCCCAGCCCACTGGATCCAGTACAGCGGGCCGACCCACGCACGAGTCATGGAACCGCTCCCCCGATGGCTGGAGAAGAGCGCACGGACGGGCGCACAGCCACACAGCGGGAGCACGCCACAACTGTCCGTACAGAGTGCGTACTTCAGTGCGAACCACAATCCCGCCAACCGGAACAATGCCCCTTAACGCTTGGGATGCGGCGAACTACGCTGGGTTTACGAATGCCGCGTGGTTATGCCAGCGCGGCAGCCGTCTGTGTCGAGGGGTGGCGCATGTCCAGGGAGCAACGCGGGCCGAACGAAAAGCTCGGCGCCGTTCTCGCCCTCGCGGGAATCAGCAACGCAGGACTCGCCCGACGCGTCAACGACCTTGGCGCTCAGCGGGGACTGACTCTTCGTTACGACAAGACGTCGGTGGCGCGCTGGGTGTCGAAAGGCATGGTGCCGCAGGGCGCCGCGCCGCACCTCATCGCCGCCGCCATCGGCCAGAAGCTCGGCCGCCCGGTGCCGCTCCACGAGATCGGCCTGGCGGACGCGGACCCCGCGCCGGAAGTGGGCCTCGCCTTCCCCCGGGACGTCGGACAGGCGGTGAAGTCGGCGACGGAGCTCTACCGTCTCGACCTCGCCGGGCGCCGCGCCGGCTCCGGCGGCATCTGGCAGTCGCTGGCCGGTTCGTTCGCAGTAAGCGCATACGCAACGCCTGCCTCACGGTGGCTGATAACCCCGGCCGACAGTTCGGTGGCGCGCGAGGCGAGCACCTCCGAGGGCTCCGGCGCACCGCTCAAAGTCGGCCACAGCGATGTGCAGAAGCTGCGGGAGGCCGCCGAGGACGCCAGGCGCTGGGACTCCAAGTACGGAGGCGGCGACTGGCGTTCGTCCATGGTGCCCGAGTGCTTGCGCGTGGAGGCGGCTCCGCTGCTGCTCGGCGCGTACTCCGACGAGGTGGGCCGGGCGCTGTTCGGCGCCTCCGCCGAACTCACGCGGCTCGCCGGGTGGATGGCCTTCGACACCGGTCAGCAGGAGGCCGCCCAGCGGTACTACATCCAGGCCCTGCGGCTCGCGCGCGCGGCGGCCGACGTACCCCTCGGCGGGTACGTCCTGGCGTCGATGTCGCTCCAGGCGACCTACCGGGGCTTCGGCGACGAGGGCGTCGACCTCGCGCAGGCCGCCCTGGAACGCAACCGGGGCCTCGCCACGGCCCGCACCATGAGCTTCTTCCGGCTCGTCGAGGCACGCGCGCACGCACGCGCGGGTGACGCGCAGGCGGCGGGAGCAGCGCTGAAAGCGGCAGAGGGCTGGCTCGAACGGTCCCGGGAGGGTGACAACGATCCGTCTTGGCTCGGGTTCTACTCCTACGACCGGTTCGCCGCGGACGCCGCCGAGTGCTACCGGGACCTGAAGGCTCCCCGGCAGGTGCGACGGTTCACGGAGCAGGCGCTGTCGAAGCCGACGGAGGAGTTCGTACGGTCGCACGGGCTGCGGCTCGTCGTTTCGGCGGTCGCCGAGCTCGAGTCGGGCAATCTCGATGCGGCGTGCGAGCAGGGCGTGCGGGCGGTGGAGGTCGCGGGGCGCATATCGTCGGCTCGGACCACCGAGTATGTGAAGGATCTTCTGCATCGGCTGGAGCCGTATGGGGATGAGCCGCGGGTGGTCGAGCTGCGGGAGCGGGCTCGGCCGCTGCTCATGGCTCCGGCGTAAGCGCTCCGCGGTGAGGGCCGGGTTCCGTCGCGTCTGCCGGGATTCTGTGATCTTGGGGCTGCGGGTTGCCGTGGGTTGCTCGCGGCCCCGCGGCGGAGCCGCATATCGATGCGGAGCCGCATATCGATA
This sequence comes from Streptomyces sp. CA-251387, assembly GCF_050936625.1. Taxonomy (NCBI): domain Bacteria; kingdom Bacillati; phylum Actinomycetota; class Actinomycetes; order Kitasatosporales; family Streptomycetaceae; genus Streptomyces; species Streptomyces sp. CA-251387. The sequence goes on from NZ_JBNJMJ010000001.1 coordinate 4,506,441, forward strand.
CAGCCCCGCGCCCCTTTGGCAGCGCCGCGGTCCCCTGGGTTTGAACGCATTGTCAGTGGCGCAGTGCACTATCGAAGCCGGAGGTGGTGCAGGTGGCGGCGCAGGTGCGGGCGATCGACTACGACTGTGACGTGCTCGTGATCGGTGGGGGGATCGTCGGGCTGGCCACGGCGTATGCGATCACGCGTGCCGCGCCGGGGACGCGGGTCACCGTGTTGGAGAAGGAGCCGGGGCCCGCCCGGCATCAGACGGGGCGGAACAGCGGGGTCATCCACAGCGGGATCTACTACCGGCCGGGGTCGCTGAAGGCGCGGTACGCGGTGCGGGGCGCCGCCGAGATGGTCAAGTTCTGCGCGGAGTACGGCGTCGCGCACGCCGTCACCGGCAAGCTGATCGTCGCGACGGAGCGCTCGGAGCTGCCGCGGTTGCACTCGCTGGTGCAGCGCGGGCGGGAGAACGGGATTCCGGTGCGGGAGCTCGGCGCCACGCAGATCGCGGAGTACGAGCCCGAGGTGCGGGGGCTCGCGGCGATACACGTCGGGACCACGGGCGTGTGCGACTTCGTCGAGGTCGCCCGGCAGCTGGCCGAGGCGTCGGGAGCGGAGATCCGGTACGGCGCGGAGGTCGAGCGGATCGACCGGCGGGCGGAGCTGGGGGTCGCCGTACGGACCACGCGCGGGGACGTCGTGCGGGGGCGGGTGCTGGTGAACTGTGCCGGGCTGTACTGCGACGAGGTGGCCCGGATGACGGGGGACGAGCCGGGGGTGCGGATCGTGCCGTTCCGGGGCGAGTACTACTCGCTGGCGCGGCCCGAGCTGGTGCGGGGGCTGGTGTATCCGGTGCCGGATCCGGCGTTCCCGTTCCTCGGGGTGCATCTCACGCGCGGGATCGACGGGGATGTGCACATCGGTCCCAACGCGGTGCCCGCGCTGGCCCGGGAGGGGTACCGGTGGGGGGTCGTACGGCCGCGGGAGGTCGGGGCGACCGTGGCGTGGCCCGGGGTGTGGCGGATGGCGCGGCAGCACTGGCGGTACGGGGCCGGGGAGCTGCGGCGGTCGGTGTCCAAGGGGGCGTTCACGGAGGCGGTGCGGCGGTTGTTGCCTGCCGTGACCTCCGATGATCTGGTGCCTGCGGCGGCGGGGGTGCGGGCGCAGGCGGTGTTGCGGGACGGGTCGCTGGTGGATGACTTTCTGATACGGGAGGGGGCTCGGGCCGTGCATGTGCTGAATGCGCCGAGTCCGGCCGCGACGGCGTCGCTGCCGATCGGGCGGGAGGTGGCGCGGCGGGCGGTGGCGGTGCTGGAGGGGGCTTGAGCGGGGGGCGGTGCCGGTGCCAGTGCCGGGAGGTTCTCGCCCCCGCCGCCCCTACCCGTCCCATCCTGAAGGGGCTCCGCCCCTTCCACCCTGCCAGGGGGCTCCGCCCCCCTGGACCCCCGTCGGCCCCGAAAGGGCCTCGTCCTCAAAGGCCGGACGGGCTGAAATGCCGGCCGGCGCTGAGAAGTGAACCGTCGCTCGAGGAACAGCGGCCCCCTGCGGGTGGGCGGGGGTTCGGGACGGTGTGGCATCTTCCTCTGCGGCCGCCGCAAGCCTCAAACTCCCCCAACACGGTCGAAAAGCACTGATCACAGGCAGGCCCTGGAAAGCCGTGTGCTTGGGGGTCCTGCGGATGGCGTACTATTGAGTCATCGACGCGGGGTGGAGCAGCTCGGTAGCTCGCTGGGCTCATAACCCAGAGGTCGCAGGTTCAAATCCTGTCCCCGCTACTGAAGGCTCAGGGCCGGAACTGATCAGATCAGTTCCGGCCCTGAGTGTTTTTTGCCCCCTCACCCCGAATCCCCGTCGGCCCACTCGCCCGGTCGGCCCTCCCCACTCGTCCTCCGCCCCCGCTTCGGCAACCCTGGTGACGTGGAGGAACGGCGGATCTCGTACGCACGCCGGTTCGTCCGGCTGCTCCCGGCCCTGTCGATCGGGGCCGGGAGCGTGTACGACTACTCCACCCCCACGGACTTCACCGGCGCCCCCTTCTTCACCGCCGCTCCCCTGGTCGCCGCCCCGCTCTACTCACAGCGCGGCACGGCCGTCACGGGCCTGGTGGCCTTCGCCGTACTGCTCGGCCTCCGCATCCTTCTCGGCGGCCTGCCCCGGGCGGAGGTGATCACCGAGCTGGTCACCGTGCTGGTCGTCTCGGTCCTCGCCGTGCTCATCAACATCCTCGTCCGCCGCAGCAACGAGCGCCTCGCCTCCGCCCGCGAGATCGCCGAGGCGGCCCAGCGCGCCGTCCTGCCCGAGCCCGCCGAGCGGATCGGTGGGTTCCAGATCGCGGCCCGGTATGAAGCAGCCCAGGAGGGCGCCTCCATCGGCGGCGACCTGTACGCCGTGCAGGACAGCCCGCACGGCGTACGGGTCGTCGTGGGGGATGTGCGCGGCAAGGGAATGGGGGCCGTGGGGTTCGTCGCCGTCGTGATCGGGGCCTTCCGGGAGGCCGCCGAGCAGGAGGCCACGCTGGAGGCGGTGGCGCAGCGGCTGGAGCGGGCGCTGGCGCGCGAACGTACGCGACGCGAGGGGGTCGAGTCCTACGAAGGGTTCACCACCGCCGCACTCGCCGAGCTGCCGCACGGCAGCGGGATCGTGCGCCTCGTCAACCGCGGGCACCCACCACCCCTGCTGCTGTACGCCGACGGCAGCGTGCGTTCCCTGCTCGCCACCGAGCCCGCGCTGCCGCTCGGCATGGCGGAGCTCGGCGCCTGGCCCGACCGGGCCGAGGAGGCCGACTTCGTGAGCGGGTCCACGCTGCTGCTGTACACCGACGGCCTGTCCGAGGCGCGGGACGAGAAAGGACGGTTCTACGACCCCGCGGAGGGTCTCGCGGGGCGGGCCAACGCACAGCGCGAGCCGGCCGCGCTCCTCGGTGTGCTCGCGGCGGAGGTGCGCCGGCACTCCGGGGGCGGGATGGCGGATGACATGGCCCTCATCGCCGTACGACGGCCGTGATCGTCCTCACCAAGGGTGATCGCGCGACCGCCCTCCGCATAACAACTGACATACCGTCAATACCTGTGCGCCTCCTGAGGCCCGGCCAACTCGCCCGATTTAGGCCGCTCATGACCCGTAAGTCCCGGCGAAAATAGTTAATGATCAAGAGGAACAGCTTGGAATCCGCACCTCGCGTCTATTAACGTTCGATAACGCAGCGCGGTCGTCCCAGCCGTCACAAGAGATGGCTCCGTGCGCACGCGCCGAATTCCGTACCGCAGTACGGGAACCGGGGAACCACCACCCTGGGGTGAATCGCGCGGATTCCGCCGTGAAGTCACGGACGGTATACGCGCGTAGGAGACCTTCCTGCTCCGAACCCGTCAGCTAACCCGGTAGGCGAGAAGGAAGGAAAGGAGTACGCCCACGTGGCGTCCAACAGGCCTGCTCCGCAAGCCCCGTTCGTGCCGAGTCAGCGCAGCACCGACACCTTCGGCTACGACAGCTACCGCACCGACGAGGGCCCGTTCGAGGAGTGGAACCCCACCGCGGAGTCCATTCGTCCGGTCCGTGGCAGGCATCGCGTCGCCAAGCAGCGCGGCGGGGGACTCGCGCGCAGCTCCACGGTTCTCGGCGTCGGCGTCATAGCCGCCGTCGGCGCGGGCGGCATGGCCAGCGCGCAGAGCGGCAAGCCGCCGGTCGCCATCACCATGCCCGACCTGCCCCTGATCTCCGACGACGACTCCTCCGCCGCCGAGGACACCGGCACCGCGCTGAGCACCATGGGCGCGACCACCGAGGAGACCACTCAGGGCACCAGCGACGCCGGTGAGGCGCTGCGGGCCCGGATCATCGCCCAGGTCGAGCAGCAGCAGGACCAGATCGACAGCAAGGCCGCCGCCGAAGCGGTCGCCGCCGCCGAGAAGGAGGCCGCCGCCGCGGCCGCCAAGGCGGAGAAGGAGGCCGAGGCCAAGGCCGCCGCCGCGAAGGCCGCCGCCGAGGAGGAGGCCCGCAAGAAGGCCGAGGCCGAGCGCCTCGCCGAGCTGGCCAAGCAGTACACGCTGCCGACCTCCTCGTACACCATCACCTCGACCTTCGGTCAGGCCGGCGCCTACTGGTCGTCCGGCTACCACACGGGCCTCGACTTCGCCGCCCCGTCCGGCACGCTGATCAAGGCGGTCCACTCCGGCACGATCACCTTCGCCGGCTGGGACGGTTCGTACGGCTACAAGACCGTGCTCACCCTCGACGACGGCACGGAGCTCTGGTTCGCGCACCAGTCCTCGATCAGCGTCAGCGTCGGCCAGAAGGTCAACACGGGCGACGTCATCGGCCGCGTGGGCGCCACCGGCAACGTGACCGGCGCCCACCTCCACCTCGAGGTGCACCCCGACGGCAGCGCGAACGGCATCGACCCGATGGCGTGGCTGCAGAGCAAGGGCCTCACGCCCTGAGGTTCTCCCGCTTCTGATCAGCCGCTTCCGATCACTCGCCTCTGATCAGCCGCCTCTGATCCCTTGCTTTCGATCCGTCGCTTCTGATCACCCGGCCCCGATCCCCCGGCAGTCCTGACGCTTACCCCCCACGTCAGGGCTGCCGGTTTCCGGAGGGCCGGGGTCCGCTTGTTTACGGGAAATTTGCGGCCGTCCCGGAAGACCGGCTTCCGCCAAGGGCGTTGATGTCGAGCATGACTTCTCTTCGCAAGCTCGGCTCCTCCGACCTCGAGGTCTCCCCGCTCTCTCTCGGCGGCAACGTCTTCGGCTGGACCGCCGACGAGGCCCAGTCCTTCGCTGTCCTCGACGCCTACGCGGCGGCGGGCGGCAACTTCATCGACACGGCCGACTCGTACTCGGCGTGGGTCGAGGGCAACGCGGGCGGCGAGTCCGAGACCATCATCGGCAACTGGGTGAAAGCGCGCGGCAACCGGGACGACGTCGTCATCGCCACGAAGGTCAGCCAGCACCCCGACTTCCAGGGCCTGACCGCGGCCAACATCAAGGCCGCCGCCGACGCCTCCCTGCGTCGCCTCGGCACCGACCGCATCGACCTCTACTACACCCACTTCGACAAGCCCGAAGTCCCGGTCGAGGAGATCATCGGCGCGCTGGACGAGCTGGTGAAGGCGGGCAAGGTGCGGCACATCGCCGCGTCCAACATCTCCGCCGAGCGGCTGCGTGCGTCCCTGGACTTCTCCGACCGCGAGGGCCTCGCCCGGTACGTCGCCCTGCAGCCCCACTACAACCTGGTCTCCCGCGACACCTACGAGGGCGAACTCCAGGACCTCGCCGAGCGGGAAGGCCTCGCGGCGGTCCCGTACTACGCCTTGGCGTCCGGCTTCCTCACGGGCAAGTACCGCGCCGGTACGACGGTGGGGAGCCCGCGCGCCCAGGGCGCCGGCAAGCACCTGGAGACGGAGCGGGGGCGCAGGGTGCTCGCCGCCCTGGACGAGATCGCGCAGGCCCACGAGGCGCCGGTGGCCACGGTGGCCCTGACCTGGCTGGCGTCCCGGCCGACGGTCGCGGCCCCGATCGCCTCGGCCCGGACGGTCGAGCAGCTGCCGGCACTGTTGGGGGTGGGGGAGCTGAGGCTGACGGAGACCGAGCTCGGGCGTCTCACGGCCGCATCGGCCTGATCTTCTGCTACGACCGGTACGGGTTGTAGAGGGGATACGGGGCCGGCGGACCGTACATATGCCCGTTCACCGGTCCGTACGGCTGCCAGTGGACCGGCGCCGACGCCGCATACGCCTGCCCCCCATACGTCGGCCAGGCCTGCGCGGCAACCGCATGTTCAAGGGCCGGACGCGCGAACTCCCGCCGCCCCCACAGCTCGTGCAGCAGCTCCCGTTCCCGTACGACGAAGTCGGCGCCGGCCTGCCCACGGCGCCCCCGGTGGCGTAGGAACGCCAGCGACGTGGCGTACGCCTCGTACTGCCCAACCGCCCGGGCCGCCTCTCGCCCGCCGTGGCGCCGCGCGTACTGCCGGGCCACCCGGCGGGCCCGCATCGAGCCGAGCACGTACGGCTCGCCCGGGGTCAGCCACCCGGCGACGACGTACGCGGGCAGTTCCTCGCGCACGGTCCTCAGCTCGCGCTGCCGGGTCCAGATCACCAGCCAGGTCAGCAGGCCGAACGCGGGCACCATGAAGGCCGTGTACACGGCGAAGAACCCGTACTCGCCGAGGCTCGACGAGCCGTTCCACATGGCGTGCATGCCCATGGCGAGCAGCAGCCCGGAGATCGGGAAGAGAACGCGGCGCAGGTGCTGTCGCGGGCCGGACAGCGCCGCGATGCCGAAGCCGATGCCGGTGAGGACCGTGAAGAGGGGGTGCGCGAAGGGCGACATGATGACGCGGACGAAGAAGGTCGCCGCGGTGACGGAGGCGATGCCGCTGTCGCCGGAGAGCTGGTCGGTGCCGAAGGCGGTACCGAGGTAGAGGATGTTCTCGGTGAAGGCGAAGCCGGTGGCGGTGACCCCGGCTATCACCACGCCGTCGACGATCCCGGTGAAGTCCTGTCTGCGGAAGAGGAAGACGAGCAGGACCGCGGCCGCCTTGGCCGTCTCCTCCACGATGGGCGCTATGACGGTCGCGCCGAGGGTGTCCGCGTGCGACGGATCGGCCGTCGCGGTCGCTATCCATCTGGTCGCGAAGCTGTTGGCGACGATCGCTATCAGCGCGGCCGCGCAGGCGCCCCAGGCGAAGGAGAAGAGCAGGTTGCGCCAGGGGCCCGGCTCGACCCGGTCCAGCCAGCGGAAGGAGGCGACGAGCAGGGGTACGGGAAGGACGGCGAGCCCGAGTCCGACCAGGAACCCTTCGGTGCCGGTCTGCTCACGCACCAGGGCGAGGATGACCAGCCCGGAGAGCGCGAGCAGGGTGCTGAGCGCGCCGTAACGCACCCACCGCTTCTGCCACCAGTGCGCGTGCCGCAGTGCGCCGCCGGTGGGACCGGTGGGGTGCGTCGGGTACGGGGGACAGGTGGCCACGGCATTGACCCTAACGAGACGGGGGCGCCGCCCGCAGCAGCGCGAGGGGTTCCGGCGCCGGTGGGGGGTTGCTGTCGATGCTGCTGTAGATGCCCTGCAGATGCTGTTGTATGTGCTCTTGTCTGTGCTCTCGTAGGTGCTGTTCTTCCCGCTGCTCCTACCGCTGTACGCGGCGGAAGAGCAGGTCGTTCACCACATGACCCTTGTCCAGTCCCTGCCCCTCGAAACGGGTCAGCGGCCGGAACTGAGGACGCGGCGCGAACCCGCCGTCGGCCTGGGTGTTCTCGAAGTCGGGGTGCGCGGTCAGCACTTCGAGCATCTGTTCGGCGTACGGCTCCCAGTCGGTGGCGCAGTGCACGAGGGCGCCGGGCTTCAGCCGGGTCGCGGCAAGGCTGAGGAACTCGGGCTGGATGAGGCGCCGCTTGTGGTGCCGCTTCTTGGGCCAGGGGTCGGGGAAGTAGACACGCAGCCCGTCGAGCGAGTCCGGGGCGAGCATCTCGCGGAGCAGGATGATGGCGTCGCCGTTGCCGACGCGTAGGTTGGTGAGCCCGTTCCGGTCGGCGAGGCCCAGCAGATTGCCCTGGCCGGGGGTATGTACGTCGACGGCGAGGATGTTGGTGCCGGGATCGGCGGCGGCCATCTGGGCCGTGGCCTCCCCCATCCCGAAGCCGATCTCCAGAACGACCGGGTTCCCGTTCCCGAACATCTCCCCGAGGTCGACGACGCGCTGCCCGTCGATGTCCAGCCCCCACTTGGGCCACAGCCGCTGCAGCGCATCCGCCTGCCCCGCGGTCACCCTGCTCCGCCGCGGCTGGAAACTCCGGATCCGCCGCTCGAAGTGCGACCCGGCAGGATCGGCCTTGGGCCCGTCCGGGAACCGGGGCTCGCCCTTGGCCCGGGTGTGCCGAACGGAGACACCCGGGAAGTGCGGGGCATGCTCGCCGGAGACGCCGCGCTGCGCGGGGGTGCCGGGGGAGCCGGCTTCGGGAATGTTGAGGGAATCAGACACAGTGGGATCGATTTTACGGCGCCGGTGACACCACCATCTTCAGCCTGAACCGGCCTCGGAGGACGAGGCCGCACCACCTCTCAGGCCAGCAGATGACCGTTGGGAGCCTTCGCCCGCTCCTCGTACTCCGGCACGACCAGGACGTCCACCCCCTCCCCCGCCAGCACCCCGCTCCCATCGGCCCCGGCCACAAACGTGTCCGGCTCCCGCCAGGCCGTCACCACCCGCCGCACCCCCGCCCGCAGGATCAACCGCGCACACGGCACAGGCCGGGACGCGCGCCGCGTGCACGGCTCCAGGCTGCTGTACACCGTCGCGGACGCCAGCCTCGGGTCCCCCGGCGCGATCTTCGCCAGCGCCGCCTCCTCGGCGTGCACCACGGGATCGCCCCCTTCCCGGGAGTGCCCCCGCGCCAGCTCGGTCCCGTCGGCGGCCACGACCACCGCCCCCACACTGAACGCCGTGGCCGACGGCGGACACTGCGCAGCGAGTTCGCACGCCAACGCCAGCCAGTGCCGGTCGGCCGCGGCGGGCAGGACACCGACGCCCGGCGCCGTCGGCTCGTAGCGCATCAGCACGACGTCCTCGATCCGCCGCGTCTCCAGCAGGCGCAGCCGTCCGCCCTGATAGCCGCCCGGCCCGAACAGCCGCGGCGCGTCCGGGTCCCCCACGAACAGCGGTGCCAGCACCAGCTGCAGCTCGTCCGCCAGCCCCTGCTGGAGCAGCTGTGTGTGGATCGTGCCGCCGCCCTCGACCATCAGCCGCTCGACACCGCGCACCTCGCGCAGATGCTCCAGCAGCCCCCGCCACTCCAGCTCCGCGCCCAGCGCGACCACGTCCGCCGCGACCGGCGTCCGCCGCAGCCGCTCCGCGCCCTTCTCCGTCGTATAGACGATCTTCTCGCCGCCGGTGTGCCAGAAGTTCGCCGCCGGGTCCAGCTCGCCGGACGCGCTGACCGTGACCTTCAGCGGATACTCCGGCTTCCCCGCCGCGACCCGCGCCGCCCGCCGCTCGGCGGAGTTCACCAGCAGCCGCGGGTTGTCGGCCCGGATCGTGCCGGCGCCGATGAGGATCGCGTCCACGGACGCCCGTACCTCGTCGACCCGGTCGAAGTCGGCCGGGCTGGACAGCAGCAGCCGCTCGGGGGTGGTGTCGTCGAGGTAGCCGTCCAGGGAGACGGCGGCGGACAGCAGGACGTAGGGGTACGACGGCATCGGCGCGCTCTCCGGCTCGGCTTCGCGGAATCTCGGGCTTGGTTCAAGTTTGAAACAAACCTACACTGGTCGCATGACGACTCGCTGGCTCACTCCTGAGGAGCAGCGCGCCTGGCGCGCGTACATCGCCGCCGCCGCGCTCGTGGAGGACGCGCTGGACCGGCAGCTCCAGCAGGAAGCCGGCATGCCCCACCTGTATTACTCCATCCTCGCCACCTTGTCCGAGGTACCGGAACGCCGGTTGCGCATGACCGACCTGGCGGAAGGGCTGAAGATCACCCGCAGCCGGCTCACCTATGCCGTCTCCCGCCTGGAGAAGGACGGTCTGGTGCGGCGCGAGGACTGCCGCTGGGACAAGCGGGGCAGCATCGCGACCCTCACGGACGAGGGCATGCGGGTCCTGGAGAACGCGGCCCCGGGGCATGTCGAGACCGTACGGTCGCTGCTCTTCGACCGGCTGACCCCGGAGCAGGTCGGACAGCTGGAGGAGATCTTCACGGCGATCGGCGAAGGGTTCCAGGGGGACAGCGCGCACGCCACCCCGGATGAGGTGCCGTGGCGGCGGCGTTCCGCCAAGTCCTGTTCGTGACGCACATGTCCGGCACGTGACGCACATGTCCAGTACGTGACGCGCGCGACAAACCTGTTGCTTCAAATTTAAAGCATGGGGTAGGGTCCTGGATCGAGGAGCTGCTTCAAATCTGAAGCAGCAGGCCCACGGACGGAACCCGGAGAACCCGCATGCCCGACTTCACCGCCGCCGCCACCCAGCGCGCCCGCGTCCGGGTCCCGCTGCGCTTCCACGACGGCTACCGTGCCGACGCCGAACTGGTCACCTTCCACGGACTCGCCGACGGCCAGGAACACGTGGCCGTCGTCCTCGGCGACCCGGCCCCCGGCACCACCCCCCTGGTCCGCCTGCACTCCGAGTGCCTGACCGGCGATGTCTTCGGCTCGGCCCGCTGCGACTGCGGCCCCCAGCTGCGCGAGGCCGTCGAGCGCATCGCCGAGCGCGGCGGCGTGCTGCTGTACCTGCGCCAGGAGGGCCGCGGCATCGGCCTCTACAACAAGCTCGACGCGTACGCCCTCCAGGACCAGGGCCTCGACACCTACGCCGCGAACGCCGCCCTCGGCCTCCCCGAGGACGCCCGCGACTACACGGCGGCCGCCCAGATGCTCACCGCCCTCGGCATCGGCGAACTGGACCTGCTCTCCAACAACCCCGACAAGGCCGACCAGCTGCGCACCCTCGGCATCGAGGTCCGCGACCGCGTCCCCACCGGCGTCTTCGCCACCCCGGACAACGTCCGCTACCTGCGCGCGAAGGTCCTGCAGACCCAGCACACGCTGCCGCTGGGGGATCTGGCGGGGCTCAACGTGGGCTGAAGCGCCCAGGCACAGCACAGGGGCGGGCGCCCGGCACCGGACGCCCGCCCCACAGCCATGTGTACGTCGACTACGGCGTGACCTTCTCGATCGTCACCCCGCCCACACCCGCGGTCGTGTTCGCCGAGTCGCCCGTGCCGAGCTTCACCGGAGCCTCGTCGACCGTGACCGGGCCGGCGAGGTCGACACCGGTGTCGAGGACGCCGATGGTGACGCCGCGCCCGTCGGCCTTCGGGTTCTTCTTCACGAAGTCGACGGCGCCCGTCTCGAAGGACGGGTTGTACGGGTTCTTCGCGGGGGTGTTCTCGTCCGGGCCGGGGTAAGTGGCCGTGGAGGCACTCGACTTGCTGCCGCTTTCGAGGTTCGGCTCCTCCAGGGGTATCTCGTCGCGCAGGTCGATGGCGCGCACGGAGGAGAGCTTCGCGGCGGCGGCGATGGCCGAGTCCGCCTTGCCGGTCGGCACGGTGGCGCGTACGTAGCCGAGCTTGTCGTACGTGCGGCCCACGGAGCCGCCCTTGACGGCGTCCAGCTCGCGGGCGACCTTCTCGGTCTGCCCGGGCGCCGTGGCGATCATCATCGTGACGGTCTTGTCGCGCTGTGCCTTGGCCTGGGCGAGGAGGTCGGCGTCGTCCGAACCGAGCTTGTCGTGGGCGGACTTGACGCCGGGGTCGGCCGCGGTGGCGGTGGAGCCGTCCGCGGCGAGGACGAGGGGGAGGGGCCCGGCCGCGGAGAGCGCGGCGACGAGGCCCGCGGCCACGGCGATCCGGGCGACGCGTCGCGCGCCAGGTATCGGGGCCGGGTGGGGGGTGGGGGGCATGGTGATCCCTGGTGCTGAAGGAACGTAGGCATCGGCGGCCGGATCGAGCACCTTCGACCGCCGCGGTCCGGAATGTGATCCCGGATGATCGCCCAGCTTTCCTCAAGGGACCGATTTCCGTTGATAGTTCACGGAGGGAAGATCACGGACTGGCGGAAACCCGCCATGCGTCACTGGGGACTTATCGGGCCAGGCTGTGACATACGGTGGTCACGGCCGATCAGCCCAGCTGAAGCCGGTCGGCAAGCCCCGCCGCGGTGAACGCGGCCACCAACTCCTCCCGCCCCTCGGTGAAGTGGGCCCAACTGTCGAAGTGGACGGGAACGACACGCCGCGCCCCGAGGATCCGGGCGGCCTCCACGGCCCGGGCGCTGTCGAGGGTGAGCAACCGGCGGTCGAGGACGGCCGTGCGCGCGGCACCGGCGAAGAGGACGGCGGTGTCGACCGGCCCGAACCGCTCGGCGATCTCCTCGACCGGCCCGAGCTGGGCGTTGTCGCCGCTGACGTACACCGTGGGCAGCCCCTCACCGGTCAGCACGAAGCCGACGACCTGACCGACGACGGCTTCGAGCTCCTCGCGCTCCCCCGGTCCGTGCAGCGCGGGCACCCCGGTCACCGTGATCGCACCTCCACCGGGCCGGTCCACCTTCGCGGACTCCCAGTCCGCCAGCCCTTGAGCGGTACCGCCCAGCCGCCCCGCGCCACTGGGCGTGGTGAGGGTGAGCGGCACGTCGGCGAGCAGCGCGCGGCCGGAGACGTCCAGGTTGTCGGGGTGCTCGTCGTGCGAGAGCAACACGACGTCGATCCGGCCGAGTTCGGCGGGCGAGACGGAGGCGGCGGCGGTCTTGGTCAGCGCACGGCCGCCGCCCAGGGGGTAGTGGCCGGGGGCGTCGAAGGTGGGGTCGGTGAGGAGTCGCAGGCCGCCGTACTCGATGAGGGCGGTGGGGCCGCCGAAGACGCGGACGGGGACGGGGGCGGGGGCGGGGACGTGTTCGGTAGTGGTGGTGCGGGTGGCGGCCATCGTCGGACCTCACGGTTGAGTAGGGGCGTATCCGTGAGGCACAGCTAAGCGTGCCTCACGGATGGACGCAACCCCAAACGTGAGATGCCGCCTCCTTACTCTGCGGAGGTACCGTTCGCCGAGATTCACCGGCGACCCGTCCGCCGCCGCACGGAAGGGCGGCCCGTCCGCCACTGCACGGAAGGAACGACCCTGAACACCCCGCTCGCGGAGACCCTGTCCGCGGCTCTGCTCGTCCTGGTGCTGGTCTGCGCCGTCGTCCGGCCCTTCGGCCTGCCGGAGGCGGTGGTCGCCGTTCCGGCCGCCGTGCTCGTGGTCGCCGTGGGGGCCGTCTCCCTGGACGACGCGCGGGCCGAGGCCGAACAGCTCGGCCCGGTGATCGGATTCCTGGCGGCCGTACTGGTGCTCGCCCAACTCTGCGACGACGAAGGGCTGTTCCGCGCGTGCGGGGCGTGGATGGCGCGTACGGCGTCCGGCCGGCCGCGCAGGCTGCTGGTTCAGGTGTTCCTGGCCGCGTCGGCGATCACGGCGGTGCTCAGCCTGGACGCCACGGTGGTGCTGCTCACCCCGGTGGTGTTCGCCACCGCCGCCCGGCTGGGCGCCCGTCCCAAGCCGCACGTCTACGCCTGCACCCACCTGTCGAACACGGCCTCGCTGCTGCTGCCGGTGTCCAACCTGACCAACCTGCTGGCGTTCGCGGCCAGCGGGCTGAGCTTCACCCGGTTCGCCGCGCTGATGGCGTTGCCCTGGCTGGCGGCGATCGCCGTCGAGTACGTGGTCTTCCGCAAGTTCTTCGCCACGGACCTGGACGCGGGCGCGCGGGCCCCTTCGGTCACCGAGCCGGCCGAACTGCCCGTGTTCGCCCTGGTGACCGTGGCGTGCACGCTGGCCGGGTTCCTGCTGACGTCCGCGCTCGGGACCGATCCGGCGTGGGCGGCTCTGGCGGGCGCGCTGACCCTCGCCGCCCGGGCCCTCCTGCGGCGTCGTACGACCCCGAAGGCGCTGCTCGGCGCGGCCTCGGTGCCGTTTCTCGCCTTCGTCCTGGCCCTGGGCATCGTGGTACGGGCGGTCGTCGACAACGGTCTCGACTCGGCGCTCGGCCATCTGATCCCCGGCGGCACCGGGTTGCCCGCCCTGCTCGGCATCGCCGCGCTGGCCGCGGTCCTCGCCAACGTGATCAACAACCTGCCGGCGGTACTGGTTCTGCTGCCGCTGACCGCCCCGGCCGGGCCGGGCGCCGTCCTCGCCGTGCTGCTCGGCGTGAACATCGGCCCCAACCTCACCTACGCCGGCTCACTGGCCACCCTGCTGTGGCGGCGCATCGTGCACGCCCACGAAGGCGAGGTGGAACTGAGGGAGTTCACCCGTCTCGGTGTGTATGCCGTACCGGCAAGTCTGGGCGCCTCCGTACTGGCACTGTGGGCTTCACTGGCCGCCATCGGAGGAGGCTGACCCCATGGCCGTGGTCGTCTGGATCGTCGAGGGCACCTGGCCCGCCTGCGTGGACGCCGCCCGTGCGCACGCCCCGGCGGACGCCGACATCGTCCTGCTGCACGTCACCCCGGCGGATGTCCCGGGTGCGGCGCACGGCGCCTTCGCCGGGCTGCTCGGCCGCGGCCGTCCCGACCGAGATCCCGGCACCCGCCTGGCACACCTGGCCGCCACCTCCGCCGGGCAGCTCCTCCAGACCGCCGCCGACCGCCTGGGCCGGCCCTGCACCCGCAGCCGGCGCACCGGCCGTATCGAGCACGAGGTCGTCGCCGCGGCGGAGGGGGCCGACCTGCTCATCCTGGCCCGCGACGGCGACCGCACCCATCTGGGCCCACGCAGCCTCGGCCCCGCCGGCCGCTTCGTCGTCGACCACGCCCCCTGCCCCACCCTGCTGATCTGGCCAGAACCGGCCCCCGACCTGTCCACCATGCCGCCACCGCCGCGGCATCCTCCACACCACGACTGAGGAGGCCCTACCGGTCAACTCGGAGTCAGGAGAACCTCATTGCGCATCTGTGCGTGCGCGAAGGTAGCGCCACCCGAAGTAGAGCACTCCCAGCGTTCCCCCCACCGCGCCGACCCCGCACAGCACGGTTGCCCAAAGGGCCATGTCCTGCGTGATCCACAACAGGCTCACCACGACCAGCGCGATGGAGAATGACAGCCGCTCCCCATAGCCCAGGCCGCGGCGCCCGGTCAGTCCCTGGCGGCTGTGCATGTGTACGTCACACCCTTCATCTTGATGTCCGTCCAACCGATCCTGGTGTTCAGAGGGACGAAATCCGTACCGCCGCCACCGCCACCACTGTCCTTTTTCCGGCAGTAATAACCGAGCGCATCGAGCTTCTTGAGATCACTCATGGCCTGGTACTTCTTGTAGGACTTGATCATGGCGGCGCGCTTTTCCGCAGGTGTCGCGTTCTTCGCCTGCGAGTACAGGTAACAGCCGATACTGGCACCGATACCCACCCAGGAAGCTCCCTTGGCCAGCGCCTTGGAAAGCCCAGCCGCACCACTGCCGATACCCAGGACGGTACAGATCTCATCAGCGCCGGCGCGGACTTGCTCTGCCGTTGCCGCCTGCGCGACCGGTGCGGCCCTGTCACGTCCCACAGAAGCCGCATACGCCGCGTTCGCACCGACGCCACACATTGCGCCGGTCATGGCAAAAGCGATCGCAGTGGAAATTCCCTTGCTTCGCATACCCACGAAGTCATTCCCCCATGCATTCCGCAATTGCTGGTCAGGCAATTGCTTGATCATTACCAGCGGGGACGCTACCAGCGGGGACATTCATACACAATGGCGAATTTGCACATGTGGCGGCTTCCTTAACGACTCCTTACCGAGGCCGACTTCATGGAATCGGGCGAACTGGCGAAACCCAGGTGGAGCGGATGTAATCCCACAGACCGGACATCAGGGACGCGAGCGCTCGCCGCGGAGAAACCCTCGGCGGGACGCAGGAAGCCCCGGTGCCAGAGAGGCTCTGACACCGGGGCTCTCGGTAGGCCCTGTGGGACTCGAACCCACAACCAATGGATTAAAAGTCCACTGCTCTGCCAATTGAGCTAAGGGCCCAGGCGATGTTGCCACCCCGAGCATAGCCGCACCTGGCCGTGTCTCCGATCGGGTATCGGGGACACGGCCGCGTCGGCTACGGATCCACCGGCTCGGGCGCCCCCACCCGCCCCGCCTCCCGCGCGATCGTCCGCTCGTGCTCGGGGTCGAGGAACCAGTGCCGGGCCGAGGCCAGCCACCAGGTCGTGGCGAAGCCGAGGACGGCCAGGACGGCGACGGGGGCGTAGTTGAAGGTCTCCCAGGTGACCGGCGAGACCTGCGGCAGCATGAACAGCACCGTGATCACGCCGACCCACGCCACCGCCACCACACCCACGGGCCCCGACCAGCGGCCGAGATGCCAGGGGCCCCGCTCGAAGGCGTCGCCCTTGCGCAGCCGCAGCAGCGTCGGGATGACGTACGCGATGTAGAGGCCGATGACCGCGATCGAGGTCACCGCCGCGTACGCCGTCACATTGATCAGGTACGGCAGACCGAGGACCAGCGCCCCGCCCGCCGCCAGCCACACCGCCGCGACCGGCGTGCGGGTGCGGGGGCTGACCGTGTGCCAGACGCGGGAGAAGGGCAGGGCGCCGTCGCGCGAAAAGGCGTAGATCATACGGCTGTTGGCGGTCACCGACGCCATCCCGCAGAACAGCTGCGCCCCGATGACGACGAGCAGGAGCAGCTTGCCGGCCGTCGCCCCCAGCGCGTCGAGCAGGATCTGCGCGGGCGGCGCGCCCGTCGGGGACGCCAACGCGCCCTGGTACGACTGGATCGCGAAGGTGAAGCCCAGCAGGAGCACGAATCCCGCGATCCACGACGTCCAGATCGACCGCACGATGCCCTTCGGGCCCGCCGTGGACGCGTCGTGCGTCTCCTCCGTCATGTGGGCGGAGGCGTCGTACCCGGTGAACGTGTACTGGGCCATCAGGAGGCCCAGCAACACCACATACATGCCGCTTCCCCAGCCCGTGTTGTTCACGAACTCGCCGAACACGAAGGACGCCGACTGGTGCTTGTCCGGTACGAAGGCCAGCGCGCCGACGATCACCGCGACGCCCAGCACGTGCCACCACACGCTGATGCTGTTGAGCAGCGCCACGATCCGGACGCCGAAGGTGTTCAGCAGGCCGTGCAGCAGCAGGATTCCCGCGAAGAGCAGGATCGTCCGGCCCGGCGTCACCTCGAAGCCGAACTGCAGGTTGAGATACGCGCCCAGGAAGGACGCGGCCCCGAAGTCGATGCCGGCGGTCACCGCCACCTGGCCCAGCACGTTGAACCACCCCGTGAACCACGCCCATGCGGCCGCCGTCCGGGGCGGCGCGAGCCGGTGCGCCCAGAAGTACAAGCCCGCCGACGTCGGGTACGCCGAACAGATCTCGGCCATGGACAGGCCGACGAAGAGGGTCATCAGGCCTACGACGACCCAGCCCCAGGTGATCACGGCCGGGCCGCCCGTGTTCATGCCGAACAGGTAAAGGGTCAGGCAGCCCGACAGGACCGAGATGATCGTAAAGGAGACCGCGTAATTGGAGAACGCCGACATGCGGCGGGCGAGAACCTGCGTGTAGCCGAGTTGGGCAAGCCGTTCTTCGTCGGAGAGTTTCCCGGAGGACCGCCCACTCGCTATGTCGTCATCTGTCATGCCCCCAGCGATTCCCTCGCCGGGGGCGTGACATGCGTCACAGCATGGCTAAAAAGCTCGGCTAAAAGACGCCCTTGTAGCCCTGCCAGCCGCTCGCGATCTTCACTCGGGGCCCGAAAGTCCCGTTCCCGGTGCCGGGGTTGCGGTACAGGTTGCCCGCGGTGTCCCGCGCGACCAGGTCGTTCTTCCCGTCCCCCGTGATGTCCCCGACACCGACGATCGCGTTGTACGACCCGCCCCAGTTCGCGACGAGCTCCACCCGTTCCTTCAGCAACCCGTTCCCGGCACCGTCGTAGCGCCACAGCGTTCCGGCCTTGTCCCGCGCGAGGACATCCCCGAAGCCGTCGCCCGTGAAGTCCCCCACGCCCACGATCTTCGTGTAACCGGTCCACGCCGAACGGATCTTGACCCCCGCCTTCAGCTTCCCGGCGCCGTCGTTGGCGAACAGGTAGATGTCACCCGTGGACGCCTTGCGGGCGAGCAGGTCGACCCGGCCGTCACCGGTCAGGTCGCCGGGCGCGGTCAGAACGTTGTACGCGTTCCAGCCGGTGCCGAGCGAGGTGTGGCTGCTCGACGGGGTGTACGACGTCCCGCACTTGCCCGCGTACCGTCGCAGCTCGCCGTTCGGCATGCGGACCAGCATCTCCGCGCAACGGTCCTTGCCCATGTCGCCGAAGGGGACGGCGACCGTTCCGGCGGGCCAGCCGGAGGCGGACTGCTTCCAGTTGAACGCGCCCTTGCCCTCGGTGTAGTGCAGCGTCAGGCCACCCGAGGAGTTGAGGGTGACCAGTTCGCCGTAGCTGTGGCCGCCCTGGTCGTGGTGGCCCTGCAGACCACCGCTGAGCCCGAAGGAACCGCTGGTGGAGTACGTGTCGGTGCCCTCGGCCGCCTTGGCGCTCAGCGTCCAGGTGTAGCGCCCGTTGTACGCGTACGTCCCCGCGTCCGTCATCCCACCCCAGCCGGCGTCGACGGCGGTGCCGGAGCCGGACTCGGTGTGCACGACCCGCCCGCGGGAGTCCTTCACCGTGAAGGTCCAGGAGGCAGGCTTGTTGAGCTGCCAGGTGCTGTTCCAGTAGTAGTCCTTGGCGTCCACGTGGTCGCCACCCAGCTCGGACTCGATCTTCGTCAGCCGCTGCGACGGCACCCCGCTCTGCACCACACGGATCGCCTTGTCCGGGCCGACATACGCGATGTCCCCGCCGAACTTGTCCACCGACCAGGTCAGCCGCCGCTGGTCGGCGGTGTTCCCGGCGGGCAGGTCGGCGATCTCGCGCGCGGCCGCGGCCGTACCGGTGTGGAAGTCGGTGAGCATCAGCTTCCCGGCCGCGCGGTCGTGCCGGACCAGATAACCGTCGCCGACGAGCGCGGGGCCGGACGGCACGGTGATGTTCTTCTTCGCCGTACGGTCGTAGACCCCCGCCGCGCCCGTGCTTCCGCAGTTCCAGTAGACCCAACGGCCCACCACCTGAAGCTCCTTGACCGTGCAGGGCGCGCCCGTGGCGTACGTCCCTACGGTCTTCTTCTGCTCCAGGTCGTAGGCGGTGACGGCGCCGGCGCCGGACCCCGGCGTCCACAGCGCCGAGCCCCACACGGAGGCGGCCGTGATGGATCGGGTCAGCCGGACCTCGTGCACGAGGTACTTCTGGACGGAGTCGACGTACTGCTTCCCGGTCGAAGCCGCGTTGTAGACGTAGTAGCGGCCGGTGGTGTCCACGAACCGGCCACCGGTCACGGCCGGTTCGGTCCCGTGGTACGCGTTCGGCGAGGTATGGATCTGCAAGCGTTCTTTGTCGTACTCGTCGACCTGGAAGTAGCCGACGTTCTGATTGCCGGTGGACCGCAGCGGGACGCAGCCCCCGGCGTCGCACGGCACCCGCTGGACGTGCGTACCGTCCGCGGAGCTGCCGGCGAACCCGCGGGTGGTCTGCGACAGCACCGTGGATCCGTCGGCCGAGATCTCCCGGCCGACCACGTACTGGTAACCGTTCGGGCGGTACTCGACGGTGCTCAGAAAGCCGCCCGCGTAGTCGATCCCCCACACGCCGTCCGTCTGGACGGGCGTCGGCGCGGTCTCCGCAGCAGCCGGGACGGCCGCTGTCAGCGAGCCGGCACCCAGGGCGGCAAGGCTCGCCAAAGTCAGTGCGATCCGGGCATGCCGGGTCAAGGGTCCCTCCCCAGGGAAAGTGAGAAAGGCATGGTGGCGACCGTGTCGGACCCCCCGGCCGTGCTCTCCCATGCGAGTCAAAGGCAACGGATGCTAACAACCGTCACACAGGTTCCGGTAGTGGATTGAGGGCAGGAGAGAAAGCCGTTGCCGCGCCGTGTCCCGCACCGACCCCACAAACGCCGGAAGGGCCCGCACGAGGGAAATCGTGCGGGCCCTTCTCAGCTCAGTGGGCGTCAGCCGTTGCGCTTCCAGCGCGGCTTGTCCTCACGGCGCCCGAAGGAGCCGGAGGTGCCACCACGGTGGTCGTCACGACGGCCGTAGGGGCGCTCGTGCCCGCCGGAGCGGAAGCCCGGGCGGTCGTCGCGGCGGTCGCGGTTGAAGGGACGGTCGCTGCCACGGTGACCGCCGCGCTCGTCCCGGCGCTCGAAGGACCGTCCGGCCGGACGGTCGTCACGGCGGAACCCGCCACGGTCGTCACGGCGCTCGAAGGAACGGCCACCACGGTCACGGTCGAAGGAACGCCCACCGCGGTCGTCGCGGCGGTCGTCCCGGCGGAAGCCGCCACGGTCGTTGTCGCGACGCTCGAACCCACGGTCGCCACGGTCACGGCTGAACCCACCGCGGTCGCCGTCCCGACGCTCGAAGGAACGCCCACCCCGGTCATCCCGGCGGTCATCGCGGCGATCGTCCCGGCGGAAACCGCCACGGTCGTTGTCCCGACGCTCGAACCCACGGTCCCCACGGTCACGGCTGAACCCACCGCGGTCGCCGTCCCGACGCTCGAAGGAACGCCCACCCCGGTCATCCCGGCGGTCATCCCGACGGTCGTCCCGGCGGAAGCCACCACGGTCGTTGTCCCGACGCTCGCGACGCTCGTACGCCGGAGCCTCCGTCTTGTCGACATCCTGCGCCACCGGCTGCTCGGGCACGGCCACCTCGGCGGTCTCGGCCACCGCGGCCGCCTGCGCCTCGGCCACCGCGGCCTCGGGGTCCTCGCCCCGCTCACGCGCCACGCGGGCGACGAGCCGGTCGGCCTCCTCGCGCAGCTCGGCCGCACGCCGCTGCGCCCGCTCCAGCTGCTTGGTGAGGTGGGCCACCTCGCGCTCGGCCTGCTGGGCGGCGTTGCCCGCCGACTCGGCCTGCACCTCGGTCATCGAACGGGCGCCGGTGATCTCGGCGACCTCCGGGTCAAAGGCGGCACCGCCCTGGATGATGTGGCGCGAGGCGTCGACGCCCGCGTCCTCCATCAGCCGGAAGATCTGGCGGCGCTGGTGCGGCAGCGAGAGGGAGACCACGGTTCCCGTACGGCCCGCACGCGCCGTACGGCCGGCCCGGTGCAGGTAGTCCTTGTGGTCACCGGCCGGGTCGACGTTCAGCACGAGGTCGATGCCGTCGACGTGAATACCGCGCGCGGCGACATCCGTCGCGACGAGCACATTGACGTACCCGTCCTTGAAGTCGGCCAGCGTCCGCGTCCGCGCGCCCTGCGTCATGCCGCCGTGCAGGGCGTCGGCCTTCACACCGGCGTCGCGCAGCTGCTCGGCGACACGGTCGGCGCCCAGCTGGGTGCGGACGAAGATGATGGTGCGGCCCTTGCGGGAGGCGATCGCGGCGGTGACCGGCGCCTTGTCCTTGGGCTTCACGATCAGGATGTGGTGCGACATGGTCGTCACCGCGCCCTGCGCCGCGTCGACCTCGTGCAGGACCGGGTCGCTCAGGTACCGGTCGACGAGAGTCTTGATCTCGTTCTCCATCGTCGCGGAGAAGAGCATCCGCTGACCGCCCGCCGGGACCTGGTCCAGCAGCTCGGTGACCTCGGGCAGGAAGCCCAGGTCGGACATCTGGTCGGCCTCGTCGAGGACGGCGACCTCGACGTCCTCCAGGGAGCAGGCACCGCGGTTGATGATGTCGCGGAGACGGCCCGGAGTGGCGACCAGCACATCCACACCCCGCTCCAGGGCGTAGATCTGGTTGCCCATGGACGTACCGCCGCAGACGACCTTCATCTTCAGGCCGAGCTGGTCGCCGTAGGGCTGGAGCGCGTCCGCGACCTGCATCGCGAGCTCACGGGTCGGGGTGAGGATGACGGCACGCGGCTTGTGCTTCTCGGTACGGCCGCCGGAGAGGCGGGCCAGCGTCGGCAGACCGAACGACAGGGTCTTGCCGGAGCCGGTACGGCCGCGGCCCAGGATGTCCTTGCCGGCCAGGGCGTCCGGGATGGTCGCGGCCTGGATCGGGAAGGGGGTGGTCACGCCGTTCTGCGCGAGCTTGCGCACGACGCCCTCGGGGAGACCGAGGTCGGCGAAGGTGACCTCGGGGGTCTCGGTCGCCTCGTCGTTCTCGCCGTTCTCGGGCACGACGACGTGATCAGTACTGGAAATGGACATGCGTATGCGAAACCTTCCGGAGTCTCGTCGGCACGCGCCCGTCAACTCCGTGATTCGCAATACGACCGCCTCAATGCGGTCCGCCACGGCAAGGGAGAGTACGCGCCACACGGCGCGCTCTGCAGTGGCGCCGGGCAAATGGGATCAAACGATCTACCACCATACGCACCCCCAACCCCCCAAGGCAAACCGAGTGCCGCCGGTGTAGGCAACGTCACGTGCCACCGCCGCGGCACCCCCACCGGGCCCTCCCTCACACCGGCGCCCCCGCGGCCGGCGCCGGCTCCCGCCGCCCCAGCTGCGGCCCCGTCTGCTCGTGCGCCGACGACGACGGCTCGGCCTGCGTGGGCGTCGGCGAGGCAGACGTCGGCTGCTCGGTCGGTGTCGGCTCCGGATCCGGCGTCCGGGTGGGTGTCGGCTCCGCCGTACGGGTGGGCCCCGGCTTCTCCGTCGCCCCCGGCCGCGCCGGCTTGCCCCCCGCAGGAGCGGACGCGCTCACGTCCGCGGACGGCGAAGCCGAAGCAGACGCGGACTCCCCGGCACCCTTCGCCTTCTTGCCCTTGCCACCCTTCCCCTTGCCCTCACGCTTCCCGCCCTCCGCATGAGCCCCCACCCCGGAGCCACCACCCGACACGGCCGACCCCCCGTCGGGCGCCTCACCGCCCCGCTGCCCGGCCGAGTGCGACGGCTTCGCACCCCCGCCTGAGCCGTCGTCACCCACGCTCATGCAGCCGGCGGCAGCGGCGACGGCCATGACCGTGACGGCCAGACGGACGGGTACGTACAAGGGGCGCACGGGAGCCACCTCCAAGGGCGGGCGAAGAAGTCAACCTGCCCAACTCCCGCCGCCCACAAGAGGACACGCGCCCCGCATTCACAGGTTCACAGGCTCCTCTGAGCGCCGGTCACCCATACCCGAGCGCATGCAGCCGCGCGTCGTCGATCCCGAAGTGATGCGCGATCTCATGCACCACCGTCACCTCGGTCTCCTCGACGACCTCCTCCCGCGACTCGCACATCCGCAGCGTCGGCCCTCGGTAGATCGTGATCCGATCCGGCAGCACACCGGCGTACCACTCCCCGCGATCGGTGAGCGGAGTCCCCTCGTACAACCCGAGCAGCTCGGGATCGTCCGCGGGCGGTTCGTCCTCCACGAACACCGCGACGTTGTCCATCAGCCGCGTCAGCTCCGGCGGAATCCGGTCCAGCGCCTCGGCGACCAGTTCCTCGAACTCCTCGCGTGTCATCTCCAGCACAGGCCCATTGTCGGGTACGACACCGCCGTACAGGAGCCGCCAACGGCCCCGCATATCCGCCCCCACCCCTGGGCATACGGGACCAATGGCCCGCGTCCCCGCCGCAGTCCTGAAAGTCCTCGGTCACCTCCCCAGGGCCCCGCGCGCCCTCGCCCGCCGCTACGCCACCCGCCGTCCACTCCCCACACCGGAACTGGTCGCGCAACCCCACCCCTGGGGCCGCGCCCTCGGCCTGGTCACCGTCGTCCTCCTCGGCGCCTGGCTCGGCCTGCTGATCGTCGGCAACGTACGCGTCCCCGTCGGCCCCATGAACACGACGATGACCCTGCGCCCCTCCCTCACCGGCGGCACGAAGATCAACGTGTCCCCCCTCGGCGCCCTCCAACTGGACAGCCATGTCGCCCCCGTCCGCCTGGACGTCAACGTCGACCAGCTCGACCCCGACCGCTCCCAGGCCCTCGTCGACCACCCCGAACGCCTCTCCGGCCTCCAGGACGAGGTGGCCCACGACGTCGCCCACGGCACCCGCGACCTGGCCCTGCGCTCCTGCGTGGCCGTCGTCTCCGGCGCCACCGCCCTCGGCCTCGCCGTCTACCGCCGCCCCCGCCGCGCCCTCGCCGCCGGCGGCCTCGCCCTCACCCTCCTGGCGGCGTCGGGCGGCACGGCGTTCGCCACCTGGAACCCCGAATCGGTCCTGGAACCGAAGTTCTCAGGACTCCTCTCCTCCGCCCCGTCCCTGGTCGGCAACGCGCGCAGCATCGTCACCGAATTCGACGTCTACCAGAAGGAGTTGGCCCGCCTGGTCACCAACGTGACCAAGCTCTACGACGCCACCTCCACGCTCCCCGCCTACGCACCCGACCCGTCGACGATCCGCGTCCTGCACGTCTCCGACATCCACCTCAACCCGGCGAGCTGGAAGATCATCGCCTCGCTCGTCGACCAGTACAAGGTCAACGTGATCGTCGACTCCGGCGACACCATGGACCACGGCACGGCCGCCGAGAACGGCTTCCTGGACCCGATCGAGGACCTCGGCGCCCCGTACGTCTGGGTCCGCGGCAACCACGACTCCCGCGTGACCCAGCGCTACCTGGAAGGCCTCAAGAACGTCCACGTCCTGGACGACGGCAAGGCGCAGACCATCGCGGGCCTGCGCTTCGCCGGCATCGGCGACCCCCAGTTCACCCCCGACCGCACACAGGCCCCCGGCGGCGACGCGGCGAACGAACTCGCGGGCGCCCGCCTGGCCACGTCCCTGCGCGACCAGAAGACCGCGGGGTCCCCGGTCGACGTCGCCATCGCCCACGAACCGGTGGCGGCCCGCCAGACGGACGGCGAGGTCCCCCTGGTCCTGGCCGGCCACGTCCACCACCAGGAGATGGAGGTCCTGCCCTACGGCACCCGCCTGCGCATCGAAGGCTCCACCGGCGGCAGCGGCCTGCGCGCGGTGGAAGGCAAACACCCCGACCCCATCCAGACGTCGATCCTCTACTTCGACCGCGACACCCGCCGCCTCCAGGCCTGGGACGAGATCGAACTGGGCGGCCTGGGCCTGACGACCGCGGAGGTACGCCGCCACCTGGTGGAGGAGAACCAACCGGGCGCGACGGACTCCCCGACCCCGACCCCGTCCCCCTCACCCAGCCCCTCCCCGTAAACCGTTTTGGCGATACCTCCCGCCATCCCATATGCTTCTCACGTCCCCGACGCGCTGAGAAGCGCCCAGGCGGGCCGATAGCCCTCATCGTCTAGCGGCCTAGGACGCCGCCCTTTCAAGGCGGTAGCACGG
Organism: Streptomyces sp. CA-251387; assembly: GCF_050936625.1. Lineage (NCBI taxonomy): Bacteria > Bacillati > Actinomycetota > Actinomycetes > Kitasatosporales > Streptomycetaceae > Streptomyces > Streptomyces sp. CA-251387. Next base: position 4,531,144 of record NZ_JBNJMJ010000001.1, read on the forward strand.
GTTCGAATCCCGTTGGGGGCACGCAGTACGGTGTGCGACACTGTCGTACACATCGCTTGGTCCTGTGGAGCAGTTTGGAGTGCTCGCCACCCTGTCAAGGTGGAGGCCGCGGGTTCAAATCCCGTCAGGACCGCAAAGGCTTTACAAAAAGCCTTGATGGCTGGGTAGCTCAGTTGGTACGAGCGATCGCCTGAAAAGCGATAGGTCGCCGGTTCGACCCCGGCCCCAGCCACATCGAGGCCCCGATCTTCGGATCGGGGCCTTTTTGTGTGTCTCATGTCTCGCTGTACGAGCGATCGCGCAGGCGGGCGGGGGGGGCGGGGCGTCGGAAAGGCGGGCAGGAGGCGGGCCGCGGGCATCTGGCCCCACCGCCGGAGGCAAAAGCGTTCGCCTCGGATTTCGTCGGGATGCGATCCTGGATCGCGTATGTCTACGCACCCTGCCCCCGCCCTCGGCGCCCTCGCCCCCCGCCTGACCGAGCTCTCGCTGCGCGATGCCCAGCGACTCGGCCGGCGGCTCGAAGGTGCGCGCAAGATCCGTAAGCCGGAGGCGCGGGCCGCCGTGCTCGCCGAGATCGAGGCGGAGATCGCCAGGGGCGAGGAGCGTATCGCCACGCGGCGCACCCGTGTGCCTGCGGTCACGTATCCGGAGCAGCTGCCGGTCAGTCAGAAGAAGGACGACATCGCGGCCGCCATCCGCGATCACCAGGTCCTGATCGTCGCCGGTGAGACCGGGTCCGGGAAGACGACCCAGATCCCGAAGATCTGCCTGGAGCTCGGACGTGGTGTCCGCGGCATGATCGGGCACACGCAGCCCCGCCGTATCGCCGCCCGTACGGTGGCGGAGCGCGTGGCGGAGGAGCTGGACACGCCGCTCGGTGAGGCCGTCGGCTGGAAGGTGCGGTTCACCGACCAGGTGAACCCGGACGCCACCTTCGTCAAGCTCATGACGGACGGCATCCTGCTCGCCGAGATCCAGACCGACCGCGAGCTGCGCGCCTACGACACGATCATCATCGACGAGGCCCACGAGCGGTCCCTCAACATCGACTTCCTGCTGGGGTATCTGGCCCAGCTGCTGCCCAAACGGCCGGATCTGAAGGTCGTCATCACCTCGGCGACCATCGACCCCGAGCGTTTCTCCCGGCACTTCGACGACGCGCCGATCATCGAGGTCAGCGGGCGGACGTATCCCGTGGAGGTGCGTTACCGGCCCCTCCTCGAGGAGGACAGTGAGGACTCCGACCGGGACCAGATCACCGCGATCTGCGATGCCGTGGAGGAGCTTCAGGGCGAGGGCAAGGGCGACATCCTCGTCTTCCTCTCCGGTGAGCGGGAGATCCGCGACACGGCGGACGCGCTGGTCAAGAAGAACTACCGGTTCACCGAGGTCCTGCCCCTCTACGCCCGTCTCTCGCATGCCGAGCAGCACCGGGTCTTCCAGCCCCACACCGGGCGCAGGATCGTTCTGGCTACGAACGTCGCCGAGACCTCGCTGACCGTCCCGGGCATCAAGTACGTCATCGACCCCGGCTTCGCCCGGATCAGCCGGTACAGCCACCGCACCAAGGTCCAGCGGCTGCCCATCGAGGCGATCTCCCAGGCCAGCGCCAATCAGCGCAAGGGCCGCTGCGGCCGTACCTCGGACGGCATCTGCATCCGCCTGTACTCCGAGGACGACTTCCTCGCCCGCCCGGAGTTCACGGACGCGGAGATCCTCCGTACGAACCTCGCCTCCGTCATCCTGCAGATGACCGCGGCCGGCCTCGGCGACATCGAGAAGTTCCCGTTCATCGATCCGCCGGACCACCGCAACATCCGCGACGGCGTGCAGCTCCTGCAGGAGCTCGGCGCGCTGGACCCGACGCAGAAGGACGTACGCAAGCGGCTGACGGACACCGGCCGCAAGCTCGCACAGTTGCCCGTCGACCCGCGCCTGGCCCGCATGGTCCTGGAGGCCGACAAGAACGGCTGTGTCCGCGAGGTCATGGTCATAGCGGCCGCGCTCTCCATCCAGGACCCTCGCGAGCGCCCCGCCGACAAGCAGGCCCAGGCCGACCAGCAGCACGCCCGCTTCAAGGACGAGACCAGCGACTTCCTCGCCTATCTCAACCTCTGGCGCTACATCCGCGAGCAGCAGAAGCAGCGGGGATCGAGCTCCTTCCGGCGCATGTGCAAGCAGGAGTACCTCAACTTCCTGCGCATTCGCGAATGGCAGGACATCTACACCCAGCTGCGCACGGTCGCCAAGCAGATGGGCATCCACCTCAATGAGGACGACGCCCCGGCCGACCGCATCCATGTCTCCCTCCTCGCCGGCCTTCTCTCCCACATCGGCATGAAGGATGTGAAGGAGTCCAAGGACTCTGGCCCCGGCGCCCGCAAGGACGGCGGCCGGAACGAGTACCTGGGCGCCCGCAACGCCAAGTTCGCGATCTTCCCGGGCTCGGCGCTCTTCAAGAAGCCCCCGCGCTTCGTGATGTCGGCGGAGCTGGTGGAGACGAGCCGCCTCTGGGCCCGCGTCAACGCCAAGATCGAACCGGAGTGGGTGGAACCGCTCGCGGAACACCTGCTGAAGCGGACGTACTCCGAACCGCACTGGGAGAAGGACCAGGCGGCGGTGATGGCGTACGAGAAGGTCACGCTGTACGGCGTCCCGATCATCGCGCAGCGCAAGGTGAACTACGGCCGTGTCGACCCGGAGGTCAGCCGCGAGCTGTTCATCCGCAACGCCCTGGTCGAGGGCGACTGGCGCACGCACCACAAGTTCTTCGCCGACAACCGCAAACTCCTCAGTGAGGTCGAGGAGTTGGAGCATCGGGCGCGGCGCCGGGACATCGTCGTCGACGACGAGACGCTGTTCGACTTCTACGACCAGAAGGTGCCCGACCACGTCGTCTCCGGCGCCCACTTCGACTCCTGGTGGAAGCACAAGCGGCACGAGCAGCCGGACTTCCTGGACTTCGAGCGCGAGATGCTCATCCGGGAGTCGGCGGAGGCGGTCACGAAGGCCGACTATCCGGACTCGTGGCGGCAGGGGCCGCTCAAGTTCCGTGTCACGTACCAGTTCGAGCCGGGCGCGGACGCGGACGGTGTGACGGTCCACATTCCGCTCCAGGTCCTCAACCAGGTCACGGACGAGGGCTTCGACTGGCAGATCCCGGGCCTGCGTGAGGAGTTGGTGACGGAGCTGATCCGTTCCCTCCCGAAGCCGATCCGCCGCAACTATGTGCCGGCGCCGAACTTCGCCAAGCGGTTCCTCGATACGTCCGTCCCGCTCCAGGAGCCGCTGACGGTCACGATGGCGCGTGAGCTGAAGCGCATGGTCGGAGTCCCCTTCACCGCCGACGACTTCGACTGGTCGAAGGTTCCCGACCATCTGCGCATCACGTTCCGGATCGTCGACGAGCGGCGCCGCAAGCTGGCCGAGGACAAGGACCTGGAGGCCCTGAAGCTGCGCCTGAAGCCGAAGGCGCGCAAGGCCCTCTCCCAGGCCGCGGCGGCCACCGCGTCCCGCGAGGGCGGCGAGTCCCTGGAGCGCAAGGGCCTGACCGACTGGACCATCGGCTCCCTCACCCGCGTCTTCGAGACCCGCCGCGCCGGCCAGCCGGTCAAGGCGTACCCGGCGCTGGTGGACGACGGCGACACGGTCTCCGTGCGCCTCTTCGACACGGAGGCGGAACAGGCGCAGGCGATGTGGAAGGGCACGCGCCGCCTGATCCTGCGCAACATCCCGGTCAATCCGGCGAAGTTCGCATCCGAAAAGCTGACGAACGCCCAGAAGCTCGCCCTGTCCGCCAACCCCCACGGCTCGATCCAGGCCCTGTTCGAGGACTGCGCGACGGCGGCGGCGGACAGGCTGATCGCCGACTTCGGGGGGCCGGCGTGGGACGAGGAGTCGTACCGGAAGCTGTACGACAAGGTGCGCGCGGAGATCGTCGACACGACGGTCCGTACGGTGGACCGGGTGCAGCAGGTCCTCGCCGCCTGGCAGGCCGCAGAACGCCGTCTGAAGGCCGTACGCAGCCCTGCCCTGCTCGCAAACCTCACGGACGTGCGGAAGCAGCTGGACGCCCTTGTGAAGCCCGGTTTCGTGACGGAGGCGGGCCTGCGCCGGCTGCCCGACTTGATGCGCTACCTGATCGCGGTGGACCGCCGGCTCCAGCAGATGCCGACGAACGTCCAGCGCGACACGACGCGCATGGAGAAGGTCCACGAGATGCAGGACGAGTACGCCTGGCTCCTGGAGCAGATGCCGCAGGGCCGCCCGGTCCCGCAGCAGGTCCTGGACGTCCGCTGGATGCTGGAGGAGCTCCGCGTCAGCTACTTCGCCCACGCGCTCGGCACGGCGTACCCCGTCTCCGACAAGCGGATCGTGAAGACGATCGACGCGCTGGCACCGTAACGGCCTGTGCACGCAGGGTGAGTTCGACCAGGGGGCTCACCCTCCTGTACAGTCTCTTCTCGCAGCGCAACGCACGAATGGCGCAGCGAAACCTGGTCCTGTGGAGCAGTTTGGAGTGCTCGCCACCCTGTCAAGGTGGAGGCCGCGGGTTCAAATCCCGTCAGGACCGCAGTAGGAAGAAGGCCCGCATCCCTCACAGGGTGCGGGCCTTCTTCATGTCCCGGTTCGCGGGAGTCCGGGGGATCACAGGGCCGCAGGGGCCCTCGACACCTTGACGGCGTCACATTCGCTCGGTACCCAGAACTCAGGGCACCTTCCCCGCGTGGCCCCCGGAGGTGGCGTATGGCGGCATCGGCAAGGCACGAGACGCGGGCACTGCTTCGCGCGCACCTGTCGGCCGCCTCATCCTTTCGGCATCTCACCCGCCACTGCCCGATCTGCCACCACCTGCTCCGCCTGGCGATGGACTCCGCCCCGCGCACGCCTCGGACGGCTCCGGCCGAGGTCACCGAGGACGAAACCGCTTCCACTGCCTGACCTCTCGCGGACCTCAACTCCCGTGCCTCCATGGGGCGCTGGAACACGCGTCCCCCCTTAGCGCACTTGCGCCGGAGGCAACAAGCACCGGGGCGTGTGACGGGTGTCACCGCATGAGTTTCCGGGAACGCGGTACTTACACCCTGCCTACAACTGGTCAATTTAATATGTGCAATTGCACCAGCTTCCAGCGATCGCCCGGCACACGCTCAGTGACCACCCATCGGCCGGCCAAGGGCCGCCCAAGGAACGCCCAGGGGCGACTCCACAGGAGATCCGACAGCCCTCCCCAGAGTCCGACAAGCCTGCCCACAGGACCCCGGTCGGCGCACGCTCCGCACACAAAAAAGATCGCGCTGGACCCGGCGGAGTCCAGCGCGATCGACGACGCACCCTTGTCACGTGCCTGAAGAGCTCTGATCGGCTTGGGCGTGGGCTCTGTTGGGGCAGAACCCGCGTCGCTTGGAGCTAGGGTTCGGGCGCCACGGCAAGTTGGGGGAACCGCCGGTTTGCCCGGTTATGAAGTTGTTCAGGCCTCGCTGCGCTGCTGCGGGATGCCCGCGAGCAGTGCGCGCACCTCAGCCTCGCGGTAGCGGCGGTGCCCGCCGAGCGTACGGATGGAAGTAAGCTTCCCGGCCTTCGCCCACCGCGTGACCGTCTTCGGGTCCACACGGAACATGGTGGCGACCTCAGCCGGGGTCAGCAGCGGCTCGGCATCAGGGGTGCGAGCGGTCATGAGCGGCCTCCTCGGGAGAACCGAACCTTCTCGGTTCTTTCCTCTAAATTCTGCACCTTGACCCGCGTTGCCCGAAATGGCGGACGCGAGTCGAGTCGGTTATAGGACGAACGGCTTGTCCTCGGCACTACAACTACACCATCTGTCCAGCCGCGTCGGCCAAACCGATGGAATTGCCCTCCCAGGTGTTCATCAGCGACGGAAGCCGATGGACCATGCCATAGCGGACAGTCACGCCACTGTGACGATCAGTCACAGTGGCGCGCAGGAGTCTCAAGACCCCCCAAAGCGTGCAATGTCGAGCTAGAGCCCTCCCCGGACTCCTTGTCCTATTTTGGCACGAGGAAGGGTTAGGGGCGCAAGAGCCGCGTAAGTGCGGTCCGTCACGCTTACACGCGTTGACTCATCCTTGATGCATACGCCCGGATCGGGTCCTACGTCCCACTTGACGAGGCATCAAGAACCTCAGAGCGAGCACGAAACCCCAAAACGGGCGGCCCGTCAAACGCCAGTTCGTTACCTCACAGAGTGCGCCAGATCACACAGGACCGCTCGGTCCGGACCGCTCAGTTCGCCGACCGGCGGTCCCGCACCGCCCGCCACCGCTCCACGAGCCGCGCGTATGCCGCCCCCGCGGCCGCCCCGTCGCCGAGCCGCAGCGCCTCGATGCCGTCGGCCACATCGGCCGCCGAGTGGTCGTCCTCCAGCTCGCCGATCGGCAGGGTGTGCACCAGGCCGCCGTAGTCCAGCTCGACCAGGGAGCGCGGATGGAACTCCTCCAGCCAGCGCCCGACGTCCACCAGGCCGTCGATGAGGGGCCCTTCGTCGATGGCTTCCTTCAGCGTCCGCAGGGCCCGCGCCACCCGCCGCCGCGCCTGCACCATCGGCGTCCGGTAGCGCAGCATCGGCGGGATCTCGCCCGAGCCCTTCTCGAAGCGCCGCTCCTCGTCCGACACCAGCACGAACCAGTGCAGCGGCACCTGCCAGGTCGAGGTACGGATCCAGGGCCGGGCATCCGGGTTGCGGGCCAGCCAGCGCTCGTAGTCCTGGGCCGCCTGGCGCCGTACGACCTCCGGCAGCACCGCCTCCAGCACCGGCTTCGGCAGCTCCTCGGCGAGCTCCCCGAGCGCCTGCCAACCCCGCAGCCGGGTGCGCCACGGGCACACGCACAGCACCCCGTCGGCCTCCAGCACGAAGGCGTCGCTGCTCTCGTGCACCGGCACCGGGATCGGCGGGGTGGGCAGCAAGTCGGCCAGGGAGCGGCGCAGTTCGTCCTGGTACGAGGGACGGTCGGGGCGGCGGGCGTAGCGCGCCCAGTGGCTGCGCTCCGGCTCCGGGAAGGCGGCCAGCGGCTCGTACACACGCAGATAGGTCGCGTACGGGACGATCACCGAGGACACCTTGGGCACGCCTGCTCCCTCCCCCGCCGTCTGCCAGGAAAACCTGCGAAACCCGCTCACAAAGTGGCGGGAAAACTATGCAAATCGTCGCACGGCTGTACTCCGGGAGTAGGTGATCCTGAGCACTGCGGGTTGGAGGGGCGCTTCCGGGTCTAATCTCATGCTCACAGCACCCGCCACCTGTACGGGAGCTCGCTCCAATCGCCGCAACGTACTCAGGAGTCACCACAGTGACCGACGTAACACACGGCGTCCTGCACACCCTGTTCCACTCGGACCAGGGGGGTCATGAGCAAGTCGTGCTCTGTCAGGACCGCGCCAGCGGCCTCAAGGCCGTCATCGCCATCCACTCCACCGCCCTGGGCCCCGCCCTCGGCGGCACGCGCTTCTACCCGTACGCGACCGAGGAGGAGGCCGTCGCCGACGCGCTGAACCTCGCGCGCGGGATGTCGTACAAGAACGCCATGGCCGGTCTCGACCACGGCGGCGGCAAAGCCGTGATCATCGGCGACCCGGACCGCATCAAGAGCGAGGAGCTGCTGCTGGCCTACGGCCGGTTCGTGGCCTCGCTCGGTGGGCGGTACGTCACCGCCTGTGACGTCGGTACGTACGTCGCCGACATGGATGTCGTGGCACGCGAGTGCCGCTGGACGACCGGACGCTCCCCGGAGAACGGCGGCGCGGGCGACTCCTCCGTGCTCACCGCCTTCGGCGTCTACCAGGGCATGCGCGCCTCCGCCCAGCACCTGTGGGGCGACCCGTCGCTGCGCGGCCGCAAGATCGGCATCGCCGGCGTCGGCAAGGTCGGCCACCACCTGGTGGAGCACCTGCGCGCGGAGGGCGCCGAGGTCGTCATCACGGACGTCCGCGAGGAGGCCGTGGGCCGGATCCTCGCCGCCCACCCGACGGGCGTGACGGCCGTCGCCGACACCGCGACCCTGATCCGCGTGGAGGGCCTCGACATCTACGCCCCCTGCGCGCTCGGCGGGGCCCTGAACGACGACACCGTGCCCGCGCTGACCGCGAAGATCGTCTGCGGCGCCGCCAACAACCAGCTCGAGCACCCGGGCGTCGAGAAGGACCTCGCCGACCGCGGGATCCTCTACGCGCCCGACTACGTGGTGAACGCCGGCGGTGTCATCCAGGTCGCCGACGAACTGCACGGCTTCGACTTCGACCGGTGCAAGGCGAAGGCCGCGAAGATCTACGACACCACGCTGGCCATATTCGCACGTGCGAAGGCGGACGGGATTCCGCCGGCCGCCGCGGCCGACCGGATCGCCGAGCAGCGGATGGCGGAGGCGCGCGGGGCACGCTGATCCGCACAAGCGCTCGACCGGACCCTCAACACGGGTTTGGCCGGTACCCGCCGGTGGGCAGTTGGAGAGAACTCTCACTCTTACCGGCGGGTCGACCGCCAATAAGTGGTTAAAATCGCGGTTGACCAGCGAGGACAGGGCACCTCGAAGGTCCTGGGCACACGCCTGTGCTGCGGGCGACGTACCGTATGGGCGCGGGCTCAGGTACCGTGGAAGCCCTACGGACCGGCCTCTCCACGGAGAGTCCGTTCCGGATCATGAACGCGTGTCAGACTCTGGGGCCGTCGAGCCCCGTCGTTGAGGGGGTCGAGCCATGGGGCGCGGCCGGGCCAAGGCCAAGCAGACGAAGGTCGCCCGCCAGCTGAAGTACAACAGCGGTGGGACGGACCTCTCACGCCTGGCTGAAGAGCTGGGCGCATCGACGTCGAACCAGTCGCCGAACGGCGACCGCTTCGAGGACGATGAGCAGGACGACGACGACCTGTACTCGAAGTACGCCGACCTCTACGAGGACGACGACGACGAAGACGGGGACTCCTCGCAACAGCGTCGCGGCGCTTGACTTTGCACTGAGCACTCACCCGGTCGGTGGCCGACGGTCACCGACCGGGTTCTGTGCTGCCTGCGGGGATCAGCTCGCGGTGCGCCGTTAGTTCGAGTACGTGCCGACGAGGGCGGCACCAGTGGTGTGCTCACCCCTGTCCGTGATCTCGCCCGCGACCCAGGCGTCCACGCCTCGGTCGGCCAGCGTCGCCAGGGCCACGTCCGCGGACTCCTGCGGCACGATCGCGATCATGCCGACGCCCATGTTCAGGGTCTTCTCCAGCTCCAGGCCCTCGACCTGACCCGTCTTGCCGACGAGGTCGAAGATCGGCGCCGGGGTCCAGGTGGAGCGGTCGACGATCGCGTGCAGGCCGTCCGGGATGACCCGGGCCAGGTTGGCCGCGAGGCCGCCGCCCGTGACATGGCTGAACGCGTGTACGTCCGTGGTGCGGGTGAGGGCCAGGCAGTCCAGTGAGTAGATCTTGGTGGGCTCCAGCAGCTCCTCGCCGAGGGTGCGGCCCAGCTCGTCGATCTGTGCCTCCAGGGCGAGACCGGCCTGGTTCAGCAGGACGTGCCGGACCAGCGAGTACCCGTTCGAGTGAAGGCCGGACGCCGCCATGGCGATCACCGCGTCACCCTTACGGATGCGATCCGCGCCCAGCAGCCGGTCGGCCTCCACGACGCCCGTACCGGCGCCGGCGACATCGAAGTCGTCCGGGCCCAGCAGACCGGGGTGCTCGGCCGTCTCTCCGCCCACCAGGGCGCAGCCGGCGAGCACACAGCCCTCGGCGATGCCCTTGACGATGGCGGCGACCCGCTCGGGGTGGACCTTGCCGACGCAGATGTAGTCGGTCATGAACAGCGGCTCGGCGCCGCACACCACGATGTCGTCCATGACCATGGCGACCAGGTCGTGGCCGATGGTGTCGTAGACACCCATCTGGCGGGCGACGTCGACCTTGGTGCCGACACCGTCGGTGGCGGAGGCGAGCAGCGGGCGCTCGTAGCGCTTGAGGGCGGAGGCGTCGAAGAGGCCGGCGAAACCGCCGAGGCCGCCGAGGACCTCGGGGCGCTGGGTCTTCTTCACCCACTCCTTCATCAGCTCGACCGCGCGGTCGCCCGCTTCGATGTCGACGCCGGCAGCCGCGTAGGACGCACCGGAAGCACCGGTAGTTGTCTCAGACATTGCCTGGGATCTTTCGGGTTGGTTGCTACGGGCTTACGGGCGACGGATCGCGTCGACGGCAGCCGGGGCGGCCGTACCGGCCGCGAGCTCGGTCTCCAGGAGCTGCTTGCCGAGCAGCTCGGGGTCCGGGAGCTCCATCGGGTACTCGCCGTCGAAGCAGGCGCGGCACAGGTTCGGCTTGGCGATGGTGGTCGCCTCGATCATGCCGTCGATGGAGATGTACGCCAGCGAGTCGGCGCCCAGCGAGGTGCCGATCTCCTCGATGGTCATGCCGTTGGCGATGAGCTCGGCGCGGGTGGCGAAGTCGATGCCGAAGAAGCAGGGCCACTTCACGGGCGGCGAGGAGATCCGGATGTGGACCTCGGCGGCGCCCGCCTCGCGGAGCATGCGGACCAGGGCGCGCTGGGTGTTGCCGCGCACGATCGAGTCGTCGACGACGACCAGGCGCTTGCCCTTGATGACTTCCTTCAGCGGGTTCAGCTTCAGGCGGATGCCGAGCTGGCGGATGGTCTGCGAGGGCTGGATGAACGTACGTCCGACGTACGCGTTCTTCACCAGGCCGGCGCCGAAGGGGATGCCGGACGCCTCCGCGTAGCCGATGGCGGCCGGGGTGCCGGACTCCGGGGTCGGTATCACCAGGTCGGCCTCGACCGGGGCTTCCTTCGCCAGGCGGCGGCCCATCTCCACGCGGGAGAGGTAGACGTTCCGCCCGGCGATGTCGGTGTCCGGGCGAGCCAGGTAGACGTACTCGAAGACGCAGCCCTTGGGCTTCGCTTCCGCGAATCGGGAGGTGCGCAGGCCGTTCTCGTCGATGGCGACGAACTCGCCCGGCTCGATCTCGCGGACGTAGCTGGCGCCGACGATGTCGAGGGCGGCGGACTCGGACGCGGCGACCCAGCCGCGCTCCAGGCGGCCGAGGACCAGCGGGCGGATGCCCTGCGGGTCACGGGCGGCGTAGAGGGTGTGCTCGTCCATGAAGACGAGGGAGAAGGCGCCCTTGACCTGCGGGAGGACCTGGTGCGCGGCCTCCTCGATGGTCAGCGGCTTGCCGTCCTCGTCGACCTGGGCCGCGAGGAGCGCGGTCAGCAGGTCGGTGTCGTTGGTGGCCGCCACGCGCGGGGTGCGGCCGCCCTCCTGCTTGGGCAGGTCGGCGACCATCTCCGCGAGCTGGGCGGTGTTGACCAGGTTGCCGTTGTGGCCGAGCGCGATGGAACCGTGCGCGGTGGCGCGGAACGTCGGCTGCGCGTTCTCCCACACGGAGGCACCGGTGGTCGAGTAGCGGGCGTGTCCGACCGCGATGTGACCCTGGAGCGAACCGAGCGAGGTCTCGTCGAAGACCTGGGAGACCAGGCCCATGTCCTTGAAGACGAGGATCTGGGAGCCGTTGCTGACCGCGATTCCCGCGGATTCCTGGCCCCGATGCTGGAGGGCGTAGAGCCCGAAGTACGTGAGCTTTGCGACCTCTTCACCCGGAGCCCAGACACCGAAGACGCCACAAGCGTCCTGGGGGCCTTTCTCGCCGGGAAGCAGATCGTGATTGAGTCGACCGTCACCACGTGGCACGCCACCGAGTGTAGGCGAGATCGACCACTGGTCCGAATTGGGGATACGCGCCCGTAAAGGATCACTCGGCGGCGGCAGCGCTGACCCGCTCGCCGTTTTCGCTGGTCAGGGTGAGGTTCCGGTGTTCGACTTCGTACTTCACCGTGCCGTCGAAGAGGCGCAGGAGCTCCTTCTCCGTATTCATGAGTGAGGTGTCGCACATCATGCGCGTGGTGGACGCGGTGCCGAGCGTGATACGGCCGTCGCGGACCGTCGCCGTGGCCCTCACCTTGTTGCAGCCGAGGCTGCCGCTGACCTGTCCGGTCTTCTCGTCGATGGTGAGGTGGGCCTTGCCGTCGGTGTCGGGGCTGGTGATGGTCCACTTCGTGCCCTTGAGCGGGGCGGCGTCCTGCTTGGTGAGGGCGACGCGGTCGCCGTCCGCCGTGGTGAGGGTGAGCTTGCCGTCCTTGACCTCGGCGGTGAGGTCGCCGTCGGAGAGGGTGTCGGCGAGGGTCGTCTCGAAGTTCGGGGGGACGCCCTCGCAGGCCATCTCGGTCGCCTGCATCTGGTCGAAGGTGACGTGGCTGTCGGCGAAGGCGGCGTCGGCACCGAAGGCGTTGCAGCCGAGGCTGCCCTTGACCTCGCCGCCGTCGGCGATGCGCAGCCAGGCGCCGCTCGGCGCGTCGCTCTTCTTTCCGTCGACGGTGATGTCGTCGACGGCCCAGTGGACGCCGGTGACCGAGGCCGCCGCCCCGGCACCGACCGCGTCACTGCCCGCGTCCTCGCTGCCGCAGGCCACGGCGAGCGGGAGGAGGGTCAGCGCGGCGAAGGCGGCCAGTCGCTGCTTGTCCATGGCGAGGGTGCCGAGTGTGTTCATGCCGGTGGGACGGGAGGGACACGGGACTGGTTCCGCTCGGTTCCGCTTGTCGTGTCCCACCCGGCGTCTCACCCCATGAGCGGCAGCAGCCCGCCCAGGTCGGCCCGCTCCCCGCTCGCGCTCACCTTGGCCTCCGCGACGGCGTCCTGCCACGTCACCCGCCCGGTCGCGAGCCGGATCCAGGTCAGCGGGTCGGTCTCGACGACGTTGGGCGGGGTGCCCCGGGTGTGCTTCGGCCCCTCGACGCACTGCACGACGGCGTACGGCGGGATCCGCACCTCGGTGGAGCCGCCGGGCGCCTTGGCGGCGAGGGCGTCGGCGAGGAGGCGGGTGCAGGCGGCGAGGGCCTGGCGGTCGTACGGGATGTCGAGGCCGGGGACGGCGGCGTTCAGGTCGTCGGTGTGGACGACGAGTTCGACGGTACGGGTGACCAGGTAGTCGGCGAGGGTCATGGCACCGGTGCGGGCGGCGAGGAGCCGGTCGCCGGGGGCGTCCGCGAGCTTCCGCGTGAGGCGTTCCTCGGTGCGGGCGTACAGGGCGTCGAGGTCGGGGTGGGCGGCGGCGAGGTCGCGCGTGCCGTCGGCGATGTCACCGGCGCGGGCGGCGGTGGCGAAGGGCCAGTCCAGCAGGGCGAGCTCCGCCTTCGCCGGCTCGTCGCGGTCGAGGTTGCGGCTGACGGTCTCCACGGCCATGGTCACGTGCGCGGCCAGGTCCCGTACGGTCCAGCCCTCCAGGCGGGTGGGGAGGGCGAGTTGCGCGTCGGTGAGGGCGCGTACGGCCTGTCGTACGTTGCCGAACTGGGTGAGGACCGCGGTGCGGATCTTGGCGGGGTCGTAGGTGCGGGCGCGCTTCTTGGCCGGGGACATGGGGGCAGCCTATGCAGGCCGCGCAGCCCTCGTCAGAGCCTGTCTGCCTCTACTGGTGGGACCCGCGGGCATCGCGGCGTGCTCCGATGAGTTCGGCGACGGTGTCCAGCCAGCGCGCGGTCAGGTCCTCGGTGTCCGGAGCGGCCGCCACGTCCGCGGCGGTCCGCAGCCAGCCGCGCAGCACCTCCGACGCCTCGGCCGAGGGCAGGGGTTCGGGCAGCTCGGCGACGTACCGCACACCCCCGGCGCGCACCGTGTCGGCGAGGAACGCCACCGAGCGCGGCAGGACCCCGAGCCGGTCCAGTGTGACGGCGGCCGCGACGGCCCCGTCCCCGAACAGTGCGGTGCGGAAGGCGTCCCGGGTGAGCCCGTAGAGCAGCAGGCTGCCGACGTCAGTGGCCGCGATCAGCTCGTCGTCGGTGCGGGTGGTGGGGGTGGGCGGCATGGCGGTGATCCTCGGCTGCGTGGCGGTCGACTGCGGGCGATTCAGCGGACGGTGATCGTGTAGAGGTAGTAGGTGGGGTTGTCCGTGTCGTCCGGGGTGGCTGTGCCGGCTGCCGTCGTGACCGGCCGGGGCGAAGCGGTCCCCCCGGGGGACGGACTCGCTGTGACCTCGGCCGCGCTGTGACACAGCCCGTGCGGGCAGTACAGCAGCTTCACCGTGGTCCTGCCGGGCGCCACCGCGGTGAAATCGAAGTGCTGGGTGCCGTCGCCGCTGCCGGTGACGCCTTCGTCGCCGCCCTCTGTGTCCTCGCCTCGGCCTTCGTAGCGCAGGACGGCCGAGTCCGGCCGCGGCTCCGCCAGGTACCAGTTCTCGCCGAGCGCGGGGCTGGCGGGCACCTCCAGGGTGAACTCCTCGCCGACCTCGGCGGTCACCGTGCGCTCGTCGGTGCCGTACGCGGCGGGTCCGGTCAGCCCGCAGCCGGCGACGACAGCCGCGAGAGGGAGGGTTCCGAGGGCGGTGCGTATGCGCACGGTGGTCATCCCTGCTCGATGTAGACGTTGTTGATGTTGGTGAACCGGCCGTCGCTCGCCGCGCTGAGGTCTCCCTTGACGAAGTCCTCCTCACTGACCCACGTGGTCGTACCCCATGGGTTGTAGATCTGCAGCATGTCGCCTTCCTGGGCGACGATCATCATGCCGTGCCCCACCCAGTCGCCGTTGTCCTCGTGCCCCTCGATGTTGATCGGCACCGGTTTGCCCTCGGCGACGGACTTCTCGATGTCGGTCAGGACATCGCGCCGGTCGTCGTCGGACCCCATCTCCTGGACGTCGTAGCGGTCTCCGGTGTGCGGTGACAGCTGCGAGTTGGAGATCTCCTCCTGCCCCTCGGAGTCCATGCCGGCGGGCTGCCGATCCCACAGCCAGCCGGAGTTGGCGCCGTCACCCTCCTCGTGCAGCCGCATCTGCTCGTCGGTGAGCCGCTCGCGGAACGCCTCGGGCGAGTCGTCGGTGCCGTCCGGGCCGCCGGTGAGCTCCAGCGCGTACACCGGGTCCACCATGGCGCGCGCGGTGACGGTGGAGGACGGCACGCAGGTGGCGCCGTCCTGCGACCAGTTCGCCCGGCCGTACGTCTGCTCCTCCTTCCCCCAGCTGTTGGTGGTGACGGGCGCGAGGTGTTCCTGCAGCCACCGCGGGTCCTTGCCGTGGATCTTCCCTGCGAAGTCCTCGACCTCGTCGACGTCGTAGCCGGCGGCAAGCGACTTCATGAGATACGCGCGCTCCTGCGGAGTCCTCGCGTCCGCCAGCAGACGCTCCATCCGGTTCTGGTCGGCGGCGGAGAGCTTCTCCATGCGGTTGCCGGCGCGTTCGAGATCGTTGGCGGTGAGGATCTCGTTCAGCTCGCGGTCGCCGTCGACATTGGCGGTGTCGGCCAGCACGAGGCGGTCGGCGGCGGAAAGGTTGTCGGTGTGCATCTGGCCGGCGCGGGCCTCGGCGGCGTACTTGTTCAGGTCGCGGGCGGCGGCCCGGGCCGCGTCATCGGCGGCCACGGCGGCAGCGACCCGGTCGTCGGCTCCGGCCGTGGCGATCGCCCTGGCGCGTACCCGGGCCTGCTCCTCACCGTCGTCCTCATGCAGGTCGTCGAACCAGCCGTCCTCCCCACCGAGCTGTCCGCGGGCCTCGCGCAGCTGCTCGCGGCCGGTCCGGTCACGGCGCCGGGCATCGTCGAGGACGTCGGCCAGGGTCAGGAGCGCCTGGGCGCCATCACGAAAGGCGCAGGCCATCTGGTCCGCCGAGCGGGACGCCGCGGCGACGACCTCACCGGCACGGGCGCCGGTGGTGCCGACCCAGGCGTTCGGCAGGCCCTGCCTGGCGACCTTGTCGACGCGGTCGCGCACGTCGTCGGCGTCGTCGGCCTGCGAGCGGTAGCGCTTGGCGAGGATCCTGAGGGTGTCCGGGTCGCCGGATGGGGCGGCAACGGCCAGAGCGGCATCGATGGCCTCGATGAGATCGTTCTTGCTCTCGGCGCCTGCGATGGTGGAACGCACTTGCGCGAGGCGTTCGCGGCGGTCGGTGGTGGATTCGGTCACAGCGGTCCCTGGGCGTGGCGGAAGGGGCGTCGGAAGGCGGGGCTCAGTCGAAGTCGGACAGGGTGGCGCCCGGGGCGGCCTGAGCGGGCTGTGTGCTGACGTCCCCGACGGGATGAGCCCGCGCTGCGGGCGGCCGGTCGCCGTACGCGATGGGGGCGACGATGTCGCTACCGGAAGACGCGGCGCGCAACCCGCCGACGGCATCCCCTTCCGCCGCGTGGTAGGCACGAGTGGAGTTGCGCACCCGGCCGGCGAGCTCGTGCAGAGCGTCGGCCAGGGTCTTCGCCTCGGCCTCCCAGGCCCCGGCGTAGTCGGCGAAGGCGGGGCCCATGTCGGACCCACCGAGCGCCTCCGGCGTGTAGCACTGGGTGGCGGTGATCGCCTTGCGGATCCCGTCCGTGTCGTCCCCGGCGGCGTCCAGCTTGTCGGCCTCCGTGTCCAAGTCACCGGCCTGTACCTGGTAGCCGCTCCCGGCCCCCACAGCGCTCATCGCGCCCTCCCCCGTGTGCCGCATCCCGTGATCGCGTCAAGGCCACCTGCCGTGCGGTGAGTTACCGCAGGTGAGGTGGCCGCTGTGATGACGGGTTCATGCTAGGTGGTCGTCGATCGATCCGGTGATCACGGTGTGGACGTATCGGCATCATCCGGCGAACAAGCTGTCAGCAGCACGGGAACGCTCGTGGCCGAGGCGACGTCACTCAGGGCCCCGGAAAGCGGGCAGGCCCGCCCCAAACTGCCCGGGCGGGCCTGCATCGTCCTACGACTGCCTGACTGCCTACGCCAGCAGCGCCGGGATGGTCGCCTCGTGCGCCTCGCGCAGCTCCTCCAGGGTGAGGGCGAACTCGCCCTGGAGCTCCACCGAGTCGCCGTCGACGACACCGATGCGGGTGGCCGGCAGGCCACGGGCACCGCACATGTCGTTGAAGCGGACCTCCTCGGAGCGCGGTACGGCGACGATCGCGCGGCCCGCGGACTCGGAGAAGAGGAGGGTGAAGGCGTCCAGACCGTCCGGGACGATCAGGCGGGCGCCCTTGCCGCCGAGCAGCGCCGACTCGACGACCGCCTGGATCAGGCCGCCGTCGGACAGGTCGTGCGCGGAGTCGATCATGCCGTCGCGGGAGGCGGAGATCAGGATCTCGGCGAGCAGGCGCTCACGCTCCAGGTCGACCTTGGGCGGCAGACCACCGAGGTGGTCGTGCACGACCTGCGACCAGGCCGAGCCGCCGAACTCCTCACGCGTGTCGCCGAGGAGGTACAGCAGCTGGCCCTCCTCCTGGAAGGCGACCGGTGTGCGGCGGGCGACGTCGTCGATGACGCCGAGGACCGCGACGACCGGGGTCGGGTGGATCGCCGCCTCGCCCGTCTGGTTGTAGAGCGAGACGTTGCCGCCGGTCACCGGCGTGCCCAACTGCTGGCAGGCGTCCGCCAGTCCGCGCACCGCCTCCGCGAACTGCCACATCACCGCCGGGTCCTCGGGCGAGCCGAAGTTCAGGCAGTCGGAGACCGCGAGCGGCTTGGCGCCGGTCGTGGCGACATTGCGGTAGGCCTCGGCGAGGGCCAGCTGGGCGCCCGCGTACGGGTCCAGCTTGGCGTACCGGCCGTTGCCGTCCGTCGCGATGGCGACGCCGAGGCCGGTCTCCTCGTCGATGCGGATCATGCCGGAGTCCTCGGGCTGGGCGAGGACGGTGTTGCCCTGCACGAAGTGGTCGTACTGGGACGTGACCCACTTCTTGGAGGCCTGGTTGGGCGAGGCCACCAGCTTCAGGACCTGGTCCTTCAGCTCCTGGGACGACTGCGGGCGCGGCAGCTTGTTCGCGTCGTCCGCCTGCAGCTCGTCCTGCCAGGACGGACGGGCGTACGGCCGCTCGTAGACCGGGCCCTCGTGGGCCACCGTCCGCGGGTCGACGTCGACGATCTTGCCGCCGTGCCAGTAGATCTCCAGGCGGTCGCCGTCGGTGACCTCACCGATGACGGTGGCGATGACGTCCCACTTCTCGCAGATCTCCAGGAACCGGTCGACCTTCTGCGGCTCGACGACCGCGCACATGCGTTCCTGCGACTCGCTCATGAGGATTTCCTCGGGCGAGAGCGTCGAGTCGCGGAGCGGGACGTCGTCGAGCGTCACGCGCATGCCGCCGGAGCCGTTCGACGCCAGCTCGGACGTGGCGCAGGACAGGCCCGCCGCGCCGAGGTCCTGGATGCCGACGACCAGCTTCTCCTTGAACGCCTCCAGGGTGCACTCGATGAGGAGCTTCTCCTGGAAGGGGTCGCCGACCTGGACGGCCGGGCGCTTGGAGGGCTTCGCGTCGTCGAAGGTCTCGGAGGCGAGGATCGACGCGCCGCCGATGCCGTCGCCGCCGGTACGGGCCCCGTACAGGATGACCTTGTTGCCGGCGCCGGACGCCTTCGCCAGGTGGATGTCCTCGTGCCGCATGACACCGATGGCACCGGCGTTGACCAGCGGGTTGCCCTGGTAGCAGGCGTCGAAGACGACCTCGCCGCCGATGTTGGGCAGGCCCAGGCAGTTGCCGTAGCCGCCGATGCCGGCGACGACGCCCGGGAGGACGCGCTTGGTGTCGGGGTGGTCGGCGGCGCCGAAGCGCAGGGGGTCGACCACCGCGACCGGGCGGGCGCCCATCGCGATGATGTCGCGGACGATGCCGCCGACACCGGTCGCCGCGCCCTGGTAGGGCTCGACGTACGACGGGTGGTTGTGCGACTCGACCTTGAAGGTGACCGCGTAGCCCTGGCCGACGTCCACGACACCGGCGTTCTCGCCGATGCCGACGAGGAGGGCGTCGGACTGGGGGGCCTTCTCTCCGAACTGGCGGAGGTGGACCTTGGAGGACTTGTACGAGCAGTGCTCGGACCACATGACCGAGTACATGGCGAGCTCGGCACCGGTGGGCCGACGGCCGAGGATCTCGACGATCCGCTCGTACTCGTCCTTCTTCAGGCCGAGTTCGGCCCAGGGCAGCTCGACGTCGGGGGTCGCGGCCGCGTGCTCGACCGTGTCCAGAGGCGTCCGGCTCATGCGTTGACCAGCTTCTTGAGGATCGAGGTGAAGAAGGGGAGGCCGTCGGTGCGGCCGGTGCCGATGAGCGGCTCCACGGCGTGCTCCGGGTGCGGCATCAGGCCCACGACGTTGCCGGCCTCGTTGGTGATGCCCGCGATGTCGTTGAGCGAGCCGTTGGGGTTGAAGTCGAGGTAGCGGAAGGCGACGCGCCCCTCGGCCTCCAGCTTGTCCAGCGTGTACTGGTCGGCCACATAGCGGCCGTCCATGTTCTTCAGCGGGATGTGGATCTCCTGGCCGGCCGTGTAGTCGG
This sequence comes from Streptomyces sp. CA-251387, assembly GCF_050936625.1. NCBI lineage: Bacteria > Bacillati > Actinomycetota > Actinomycetes > Kitasatosporales > Streptomycetaceae > Streptomyces > Streptomyces sp. CA-251387. The sequence continues at coordinate 4,550,411 of NZ_JBNJMJ010000001.1, forward strand.
TGGTCCAGGCGGTGTCCGCGTTCTCCACCCGCAGCTTCTGGTCGCGGCAGATGAAGTGCAGGTGGTCGTTGCCGAGCATCCCGCCGGGCAGGAGGTGGGCCTCGGTGAGGATCTGGAAGCCGTTGCAGATGCCGAGGACCGGCAGGCCGGCCTTCGCCTGCTCGATGACCGTGTCCATCACCGGCGAGAAACGGGCGATGGCCCCGGCGCGCAGATAGTCGCCGTAGGAGAAACCACCGCACAGCACCACCGCGTCGACCTGCTTGAGGTCCTTGTCCTTGTGCCACAGGGCGACGGGTTCGGCGCCCGCCAGCCGGATCGCACGCTGCGTGTCCCGGTCGTCGAGAGAGCCCGGGAAAGTGACGACGCCAATACGAGCGGTCACTTCACGGCCTCCGCGACTTCCTCGACGCGGACGGTGAAGTCCTCGATCACGGTGTTGGCGAGGAAGGATTCCGCAAGATCGTGGATGCGGGCGAGCGCGGCCTCGTCGACCGGCCCGTCAACTTCCAGTTCGAAACGCTTTCCCTGACGTACGTCCGAGATGCCGTCGAAACCCAGCCGCGGCAGTGCGCGCTGCACCGCCTGGCCCTGGGGGTCGAGGATCTCCGGCTTGAGCATGACGTCGACTACGACGCGTGCCACGTGCACTCCCGGTGGTGTGGTGCTGAGCAGGTTCCTGCAGGTGGTTTCAGACTACCTGCACAAAATTTCTACGCGCGTCGACTTGTAGGAATCTACGTGACGGCCATCACCACGCGACGGGGGGCTGCCGGTCGGCGAAAAGTTCCGGAAAAGATCCCGGATCGACACCCGATACCTATTGCGCTCGGACACGCCGGAAGGATTTAGTCGAGCTTCACATCGCATTGTCGGGCACTGTACAAATGAATTGTCACCGTGCCGTACGAAGGGACCGATATTCGTGGCGCAGAAGGTCGTGGTCACTCTCTTTGACGACATCGACGGCTCGGAAGCGGCGGAAACGATCGCCTTCGGACTCGACGGCAAGTCGTACGAGATCGACCTGAATGAAGCCAATGCCAAGAAACTGCGTAAGGCGCTCGCGCCGTACGTGGAGGCCGGTCGCAAGCGGTCGAAGTCAGGCAAGGCGTACAAGCAGACCGAGGTCGCCCCGGACCCGGCGGCCGTGCGGGCCTGGGCGCAGGCCAACAAGATGGAGGTCCCGGCCCGCGGCCGGATCCCCAAGAAGGTCTACGAGGCGTTCAGCGCGGCGCAGTGACGCCGGCCGACGGTGGGGCTCAGGGCCCGTCAGCGGGCCCTGGCGGCAACCGACTTGCGCTACCCCCCTGCCGATCAGCTAATGTCTGGGACACGCCGCCGGGCGGGGCAGAAAAGCCCAGCTCGGGGAGCTTGCGGGTGTAGTTCAGTAGTAGAACATCCCCCTTCCAGGGGGAAGGCGCAGTGTGCAATTCCTGTCACCCGCTCTGCACCGCCGTACGGACCACTGAGTGGATCAGGTAGGCTGGTGCTCGCACCGATCGGTGAGAGCCGGTCGGGGGCAATGCGGACGTAGCTCAGTTGGTAGAGCGCAACCTTGCCAAGGTTGAGGTCGCGAGTTCGAGCCTCGTCGTCCGCTCGGGAATGAGACCCCGGTCCTGATGGATCGGGGTCTTTTTCATGTACGGGCGAGCGTCCGCCTGACATTTGTCATGCGGAGTGGTGACAGCGCGCACTGCTGCCGGGCCCGCGGTGCCGAGACGCTGATGTCATGAACATCAACGAACACGAACACGTGATTGAGGTCACCGACCTCCGGCGTGTGTACGGGGGCGGGTTCGAGGCGGTGCGCGGCATCACGTTCTCCGTCGACCGCGGTGAGGTCTTCGCGCTGCTCGGCACCAACGGCGCGGGCAAGACGTCCACCGTCGAACTGCTGGAGGGCCTCGCCCAGCCGGCCGGAGGGCGGGTGCGGGTGCTCGGGCACGATCCCTACGCCGAGCGGGCCGCCGTACGGCCCCGGACCGGGGTGATGCTGCAGGAGGGCGGCTTTCCGTCCGAGCTGACCGTCGCCGAGACCGCACGGATGTGGGCGGGGTGTGTGAGCGGGGCGCGGCCCCAGGCGGAGGTGCTGGAGCTCGTCGGGCTGGCCGGGAAGGCCGGCGTACGCGTGAAGCAGCTCTCCGGGGGTGAGCGGCGGCGCCTGGACCTGGCGCTCGCGCTGCTCGGCGATCCCGAGGTGCTGTTCCTGGACGAGCCGACGACCGGGCTGGACGCCGAAGGGCGCCGGGACACCTGGGAGTTGGTGCGGGGGCTGCGCGACGCCGGTACCACCGTGCTGCTGACCACGCACTACCTGGAGGAGGCCGAGGACCTCGCCGACCGGCTCGCGATCCTGCACGAGGGGCGGATCGCGGCCACCGGGACACCGGCCGAGGTGACCGCGGGCCGGCCGTCGCGGATCTCCTTCGAGCTTCCCGAGGGCTACTTCCTGGGAGACCTGCCGCCGCTCGGCGAACTCGGCGTGACCGGGCACCACGTCGACGGGCGGGTCGTCCGGCTGCGGACCCACCAGCTGCAGCGGGCGGCGACCCGGCTGCTGGTGTGGGCCGAAGCGGCCGGCGTGGAGCTGCGGGGGCTGGATGTGCGGTCGGCCTCGCTGGAGGAGGCGTTCCTGGGGATCGCGCGCGAGGCGTCCGGCGCGGCGGAGAAGTCGAAGGAGTACGCGGCATGAGCGGTATGGTCACCACCCCGACGGGCCGGATGACGGCGCTGGCCCGCGCCGAGCTGACGCTGCTCGGGCGCAGCAGGGGAACACTCGTCGCCGCCCTGTTCGTGCCGCTCGTGCTGCCGTTCAGCGTGTGGTCCGCGACCAAGGACATGGACCTCGAGAAGTCCGGCCTGACCGTGGGCACCGTCGTCCTGCCCGCCGCGATCGGGTTCTCGCTGCTCTTCGCGGTGTACGGCGCGCTCGTCGGAGTCTTCACCGCCCGGCGCGAGGAGCTCGTCCTCAAGCGGCTGCGCACCGGGGAGCTGCGGGACACCGAGATCCTGGCCGGATCGGCGCTGCCGGCTGTCGCCACGGGTCTCGCGCAGTCCCTCGTCCTGGCGGTCGGCTGTACCGTCCTCCTCGACGTCCCCGCGCCCCGCGCCCCGTATCTGGCCGTACCGGCCCTGTTGCTGGGACTCCTGCTGTGCGCCTTGCTCGCGGCGGTCACCTCGGCGTTCACCCGCACCACCGAGAGCGCCCAGGTCACCACGCTGCCGTTGATGCTGGTCTCGATGCTGGGCTCCGGCATGGCCGTCCCCCTGGAGGTCCTGCCGGACCGGGTGGCGTCGGTGTGCGAACTGCTGCCGCTGACCCCGGTGATCACGCTCGTGCGCGGCGGCTGGACCGGTGACCTGTCGGCGTACGAGGCGCTGGGCGCCGCGGCGACCGCGCTGGCCTGGACGGCTCTGGGCGTGTTTGCTGTACGGCGGTGGTTCCGGTGGGAGCCGCGGCGCTGACGTACAGGGGGCACGGGGATATGCGCGGGCCGGGCACGTGGTGGCGGGGGAAGAGCACCCCGGCGAAGGTCGAGACGTACACGAGGTGGTCGTTCCACTTCTTCGCGGTGATGGAGGTCGCGACGGTCGCGCTGCCGGTCACCGGCGCTGCGGGGCCGGAGCTGGGCGGCTGGCTGATGCTCATGGTGTGCGCGCACGCGATGGTCTGCGCCCTGGTCGTTTCCCGGACAGTGGACTGGATCTGCGGTCGGCGTGAGCAGCCCGTACGACTGCTGTGTACGCTCGGCGCCGTCACCGCGGCGGTATCCACCACGGCTCTCGCTGTTGTCGAGTACGGTCCGAAGGGTGACGGCGTCGACTCCGCGGCGGGCAGCGTCTTCAGCGTCGTCATGTTCTTCGGGGTGGCCAACATCGCCCTGGGGGTGCGGGGCCGCAGGCGCGTGTACGCCATCGTGGCGGGCTTCGCTGCGGGTTCGGCGCTCGTCGTGTTCCTGCTGAGCCGGTCCGCTCTCGCCGCGCTGGTCATCGGCCTGATCGTGCTGCTCGGCAGCGGTCTCCTCGCCTTCATCGGCGTCTTCTCCGCCTGGCTGCTCAGAGCCGTCTACGAACTCGACGAGGCCCGCGAGACCCGTGCCCGGCTCGCCGTCGCCGAGGAGCGGCTGCGGTTCGGGCGGGATCTGCACGACGTGATGGGGCGGAATCTGGCCGTCATCGCCCTGAAGAGCGAGCTCGCCGTGCAGTTGGCGCGGCGGGGGCGGCCCGAGGCCGTGGAGCAGATGATCGAGGTCCAGCGGATCGCGCAGGAGTCGCAGCGCGAGGTGCGGGATGTCGTGCGGGGATACCGGGAGGCCGACCTGGGGGTCGAACTCGCCGGTGCGCAGGGCGTGTTGACGGCCGCCGGGATCGAGTGCGAGGTGACCGGGGAGGCGGCCGGGCTGCCCGCCGAGGTGCAGTCGGCGCTGGCGTGGGTGGTGCGGGAGGCGACCACCAATGTGCTGCGGCACGGGGATGCCGGGCGGTGCGCGGTGGGAGTGCGGGTGTCGGAGGGGCACGTGGTGCTGACGGTGGAGAACGACGGGGCTGCCGGAGCCCCCCACGGGGGTGGGGGTTCCGGGCTGGCCGGGCTGCGGGAGCGGCTGGCCGCGGTGGACGGCACCTTGGAGGTGGGCCTCGTCGAGGAGGGGGTGTTCCGGCTGGTGGCGCAGGTGCCGTTGGCGGGGGCGGGCGTGGCTGAGGTCGCCGTATGACCGGCGGTGCGGGCGGGCCCGTGCGGCTGCTGCTCGCCGACGACGAGCATCTGATCCGGGGCGCGCTCGCCACGCTGCTGTCGCTGGAGGACGACCTCGTGATCGTCGCCGAGGCGGCCACCGGGCCGGAAGCGCTGGCCATGGCGCGGGCGCACGAGCCGGATGTGGCCGTACTGGATCTTCAGATGCCCGGCGCGGACGGTGTGAAGGTCGCCACATCTCTGCGCGCCGAACTGCCCCGGTGCCAGGTGCTGATCGTGACCAGTCACGGGCGGCCCGGGCATCTGAAGCGGGCCCTTGCGGCGGGTGTGCGCGGGTTCGTCCCGAAGACCGTCAGCGCGCAGCGGCTCGCGGAGATCATCCGTACCGTGCATGCCGGAAACCGTTACGTCGACCCGGAGTTGGCCGCCGACGCGATCGCCGCCGGGGACTCGCCGCTGACCGCGCGGGAGGCCGAGGTGCTGGAACTCGCCGCCGACGGGGCGCCCGTCGCGGAGATCGCGGAGCGGGCGGCGCTGTCGCAGGGGACCGTGCGGAACTATCTGTCGTCCGCCGTCTCCAAGCTCGGGGCGGAGAACCGTCACGCGGCGGTGCGTCTCGCACGCGAGCGAGGTTGGGTATAGTTGCTCTCGCGCCACGGCGCAACGCGGACGTAGCTCAGTTGGTAGAGCGCAACCTTGCCAAGGTTGAGGTCGCGAGTTCGAGCCTCGTCGTCCGCTCCAGATCAAGGCCCCGGTCATCGACCGGGGCCTTCGCCGTGGTGCCGTCAGCTCCAGCTCATCCCCGTCAGGCGCTCGTACGCCTCGACGTACTTCGCCCGGGTCGCGTCCACGACCTGCTGCGGCAGCGGCGGCGGGGGCTGCTCGCTCTTCCTGTCCCAGCCGGACTCCGGCGAGGTCAGCCAGTCACGGACGAACTGCTTGTCGTACGACGGCTGCGCGCGGCCCGGCTGCCACTGGTCGGCCGGCCAGAAACGGGAGGAGTCGGGGGTGAGGACCTCGTCGGCGATGACCAGCGTGTCCCCTTCGAAGCCGAACTCGAACTTGGTGTCCGCGAGGATGATGCCGCGGTCGCGGGCGATGTCCCGGCCCCGGGAGTAGACGGCGAGGGTCGCCTGGCGCAGCCGGGCCGCGGTGTCGGCGCCGACCTGCCGGGCGACCTCCTCGTAGGAGACGTTCTCGTCGTGCTCGCCGACGGCCGCCTTGGTGGCCGGGGTGAAGATCGGGGCGGGGAGCTCCGAGCCGTCGACGAGGCCCTCGGGGAGGGCGAGGCCGCAGACGGTGCGGGACTCGTTGTACTCGACCAGGCCGGAGCCGGTGAGGTAGCCGCGGGCCACGGCCTCCACCGGGACCATCTGGAGCGACTTGCACACGAGGGTGCGGCCCGCCCAGTCGGCGGGGGCGCCGGCCGGGACGTCGGTGCTCAGCACATGGTTGGGGACCAGGTCGGCGAGCTGGTCGAACCACCACAGGGAGAGCTGGGTGAGGATGCGGCCCTTGTCCGGGATCTCCGTCGGGAGCACCCAGTCGTAGGCGGACATGCGGTCGCTGGCGACCATCACGAGGTCGCCCGCCTCGTTCTGGTACAGGTCGCGCACCTTGCCGGTGTGCAGGTGTACCAAGCCCGGAACCTGGATCGGCTCGGGCTTTTCTACGAATCCGGACACGGTTCCTCCCCGTGGTTCTGTCCAATGGCTCGATTCTCCCGTATGCCGGGATCGGTCCTGGACGGGGGTGGCTTCAGCAGGGCTCAGTCACGTTTGCAGATGCGGTCCAGGAGGTTTGCGGTGGCGCGCTGGACGCGGGCGTCGACGTGGCCCGGGCGGTCCAGCGCCGGGGACCAGGCGAACGTTCCGGACGCGAAGACCAGGGCGCCGGAGGGGGCGCGGTAGAGGGACGTCTCCTGGTGGCGGAGGACGCCCTCGCGGTCGGTGTACGGGGAGTGGGCGAGCAGGATGCGCTCCTCGTGCTCGGGCAGCGGGGCGCGCGGGAAGTAGCGGTCGGCCTCGCCCGCGACCAGGCCCGCGATCTCGTCGCCCTCGTGGGCGCCGGTCGCCTCCCACAGCCAGTGGTCGGCGTTGCGGACGATCAGGGGGTGCGGCTCGGGGACCTGGCCCGCGTACTGGATGCCGATCAGCTCCTGCTCGGGGCGGTCGATCTCCCGCCAGAGCACGGGGCGGCCGGGACCCTTGCGCTTGCGGCAGGTGAGCAGGCGGTCGGGGACGCCGGACGGGGAGGGGCCCAACTCGACCTGCCAGTACATGGAGTTGGCGGAGAGGAAGACCAGGGACGTGCCGTTCTCGCGGGCGAGTTCGACGGTGCGGCGCATGTTCGTCGACCAGTACTCGTCGTGGCCGGGGAAGACCAGGCCGCGGTAGCGGGCGGGGTCGACGTGGCCGCCGTGCAGGTCGCGGGCGTCGGCGTAGGCGATGTCGTAGCCGTAGCGCTCGGCCCAGCGGATGAAGTCGTAGGCGTGCCCGACGTGCAGGGGCAGGCCGGCGCCCGCGTACGGGCGGTCGAAGGAGACGGTCGTGGCGGCGTCGGCCTCGCCGAGCAGGCGGCCGTCCTCGTCCCAGGCGTGGTAGAGGCTGGCGCCGGTGCGGCCGTCCTCGGGGTAGAGGTTGTAGGCCTGCCAGGTGACGTCGGGCAGGAGCAGGAGCAGGTCGGCGGGGTGGTTGTCGCGGACGGTGAAGGGGATGTGGGAGCGGTAGCCGTCGGCGGTGGTGAGGACGGCCACATACGCGCCGATGCTCCAGAACGAGGGGACCTGCAGGCGCCAGGACAGCCACCAGTGGTGGCACGAGACCGTGCGGTCGGCGGTGAGCGGCGGGGGCTGCACGATGCCGGAGAGGCGGGGGCTGGTGGTGATCTTGGCGGCGCCGTCACCGCCGTAGTGGCCGATGCGGTAGATGTCGACGCCGAACTCCTGGGGCGGGTCGACGGTGATGTGGAAGTCGACGGCCTCGCCGGGGGCGACCGCGCCGGTCGAGGTGAAGCCCTTGATCTGGCGGTGGACGTCGTCGGCGGAGCGGGGGCCGCCGGCGGTGCGCGGGCCGGGGACCCTCGGGGTGCCCGCCGTCGGGGGGTGGGCTTGGCCGTCGACGTACCAGGGGACGACCTGGCCGGTGTCGTCGAAATAGGTCACATTGCCGCGGAGCCAGGGGACGGGGCCCTGGCCGAAGGGGTCCGTCACGGCGTGCGCGAGTGCTCCCGACTCCCAGCGGCGGATCTGCTCCGATCCCATGGCCGTACCCCTCCCTCGTGCCCCCGTGGTGGTGCGTCGAGCGTTCGTGGCGCGGGCTTTTGTACGGCTGTCGTATGTCGTAAGCCCTTGCCATATGCGTTATCGATCCCAGCACATCACATTCCGCACGCATGCTGTCACTATTCGTTGCACATTGACCGAAAGTGGAACCAGGGGTTCCGACCGGATACGGCTCAGACCAGGCGTACCGGCTTCTCCGGGCGTATCCCCGACTCCACCAGCCAGGCGCGCAGGGGCGCCGGGTCGCCCTCCTCGATGAGGCTGAGGACTCTGGGGGTCAGGTCGGCCGCTCTCTCGCCGTTGACGAGGAGGGTGGGGCCGTCGAGCCAGTCCAGGCCGGGGGCGGCCCCGGCGGTGTCCATGGCGGCGCAGCACACCATCGCCGTCACATGGTCGGTGAGCAGCTCACGGGCGGTGCGGGGTGGCTGGAGCGGGAAGAGCGGAAGCGCGCCGGTGTCCAGGAGGGTGGCGCCGGGGGCGGGGGACGCCTGCTGCGTCGCGGGGGTCGCGGCTTCTTCGCGGGCCAGTTCGGCGGTGAGGCCGACGGCGAGGGCGGAGCTGCGTTCGGTTTCCTGGTCCTCGTCCTCGGCGGCGCCCTCGGCCATGGATGCGTAGGGGGCCTTGGGCGCCCTGGGGGGCCGGGCGGGCGCGTCGTCGGCGCCGGCTGCTGTGGGGGCCGGCGGGGACGCGAGGTGGTCCATGACGCGGGCCAGGGTCGGGCCGTCCGCCTCCGGAAGTGTGCCGCCGGTGGTGCGGCGGACGCCGAGGGCGTCGAGGACGCGGTGGAGGCGGGCCGCGTCGGTACGCCACTTGCGGTCGACGACCTCCTCCGGGTACGCCTGCCAGTCCACCGGCGACCAGTCCGGGCCCGGCTCGGCGGGACCGCCGTGGAAGAGGCGGGCGGCCAGGAGCGAGGCGGCCTCGTCGACAACGCCGGGCTCTTCGAGCAGGTCGCACGCGGGGCGCTCGCCCAGCCGGGAGGCGAAGCCCTCGGCCAGGCGGTCCCGGCGGGACAGCTCGGTGAGCGCCGCGACGACGCCCGCGTCGAGCCGGGACGGCCAGCGGCCCATCCGCCAGGCCGGCAGCGCGACGCGGGTGAGCAGCCGGTCCCAGCCCGCGTACGCCAGCCCGACCTGTTCCTGGGCGACGATCCGCAGCCCGTAATCCACAGCCTGTGCACGCTCGGCGGCCGCGGCGGCCACGCCCCGCTCCATCTCGGCGGCATGGTCACGGCAACTGCGCAGCAGCACACGCGCGACCCAGCCGACGCCCGCGCACACCGCCCGGGATCCCGGGCAGCGGCCGCGCGTCGAGGCGACGGCCACGGCGGCGTCCAGGCCCCGGACGAAGCGCCGGGCCTGGGCTATGTCGGGGTGCGCCGAAGGTCCCGTACCGGCGACGACCGGGGCGAGGACCGCGCGCAGCTCGCCGACCCGCATCCACCACAGGAACGGGGAGCCGATGACGAGGACCGGGGCGGCGGGCGTCCGGCGGTGGGCGGCGCGCAGGCTTCCGCCGCGCAGGCCGTTGACGCCGTCCTCGGCACTGTCCTCGGCCGGCGGTGGGCCGTGGGACGGGTGGGTGCGGTCCTCCAGCCAGCTGTCGCAGTCCGGGGTGAGCGCTATCGCGGACGGGGCGGGCACGTCGAGGCGGTCGGCGAGGTCGCGCACCATCCGGTACAGATCCGGGGCCTGCTCCTCGCTTATCGGGACCGTCGGGCTGACGGCGGGGCGGGCACGGGCGACGACCACGGCGATCACGGCGGCGGCGAGCAGGACGAGGACCGCGACGGGGGTCACGACCCAGCGGGCGGCATGCCAGCCCGGGCCGACGAGGTGGTCCGTGGAGGCGCCGACGAGCAGCACCACGGCGACCGCCGCGGGCAGCAGGGCCACGGCGAGCGCGCGGCTGCGGATACGCAGCACGGCGAGGGCCCGGGCGCGCGCGGCCTGCGCACCCGCCTCCACACCCATACCGGTCACGCCGGACCTCACCCCCTCCGCGCTGCCCTGGCTGTCCGGACTGTCCTGGCTTTGCTCACTCCCCCACTGTGGCACCCACCACTGACATCGCAATGCCGGTGGGCCAAGTGCCGGAACGCTTGCGCCGCACCCTAGTTGGGGCGTCGACCCACGTCAGCCGGATGGGGCATCGGTCACTCGATGGAATGGCTTTGGGGAAAGGTGGATGACGGACAGCGAGGATCAGGCCCTTGCTCCCGGCCGTGACGCCGGCTCTGCCCGGGCAGGGGACAGGCCCCGACTCCTGAGACGGATTCGGGGCCTGTGGGGTTTATCGGGACGGGTTCCGAGGACGGGTTCCGAGGACGGGTTCAGCCGACGGGTTCAGGGGCGCCTACGCGCCCGCCGCCGCCTTCGCCGCGATGTCCGTGCGGTGCTGGGAGCCGTCGAGGTGGATGCGGGACACGGCCTTGTACGCGCGGTCGCGGGCCTTGGTGAGGTCCTTGCCGGTCGCCGTGACGGACAGGACGCGGCCGCCGGCGCTGACGATCGCGTCGCCGTCGTGCTTGGTGCCGGCGTGCAGGACGTAGGCGTGCGGGGCGTCCTCGGCGGCCACCTCGTCGAGGCCGGTGATCGGGTCGCCGGTGCGCGGGGTGCCGGGGTAGTTGTGCGAGGCGACGACCACGGTGACCGCGGCGTCGTCGCTCCAGCGCAGCGGCGGCAGGTCGGCGAGGTGGCCCTTGGCGGCGGCCAGCAGGACGCCGGCCAGCGGGGTCTTCAGGCGGGCCAGGACGACCTGGGTCTCGGGGTCGCCGAAGCGGGCGTTGAACTCGATGACCCGGACGCCGCGGGAGGTGATCGCGAGACCGGCGTAGAGAAGGCCGGAAAAGGGCGTGCCGCGGCGGCGCATCTCGTCGACGGTCGGCTGCAGGACCGTCTCCATGACCTCCTCGACCAGCTTCGGGTCCGCCCACGGGAGCGGGGAGTACGCGCCCATGCCGCCGGTGTTCGGGCCCTCGTCCCCGTCCAGCGCCCGCTTGAAGTCCTGGGCGGGCTGGAGCGGGACGACCGTCTCGCCGTCGGTGATCGCGAACAGGGAGACCTCGGGGCCGTCCAGGTACTCCTCGATGACAACGCGCTCGCAGGAGTTGGCGTGGGCCCTGGCCGCTTCCAGGTCGGCGGTCACCACGACGCCCTTGCCGGCGGCGAGACCGTCGTCCTTGACGACGTACGGGGCGCCGAACGCGTCGAGGGCCTCGTCGACCTCTTCCGGGGTCGTGCAGACGTAGGAGCGGGCCGTCGGAACCGCGGCCGCCGCCATCACGTCCTTCGCGAACGCCTTGGAGCCCTCGAGCTGCGCGGCCTCCTTGGAGGGCCCGAAGACCGGAATGCCCGCCTCCCGCACGGCGTCGGCGACCCCGGCGACGAGCGGCGCCTCCGGCCCTACGACCACGAGGTCGGCACCGAGCTGTTCGGCCAGCGTGGATACGGCCTTGCCGTCGAGGGCGTCGACCTGGTGCAGCTCGGCGACCTCGGCGATGCCGGCGTTGCCGGGGGCGCAGTGCAGCGCGGTGACGTCGGGGTCGAGGGACAGGGAACGGCACAGGGCGTGTTCGCGGGCGCCGCTACCGATGACGAGGACCTTCACGGGGGTCAGCCTAACGGGGTTTTTGTGCGGGCTGCTCAGAGCCGGGGGGTCGGTGACCTGTACGTTCCTCCAAACCAGCCCGGCGTCGTCGTTGCCGTCGCCTGGGGGCTGCCGCCCCCAGGCCCCCGCTTTCGGCCCTGAAGGGGCCTCGTCCTCAAACGCCGGACGGGCTGGAATGCCTGGCCCGGCGCTGAGATGTGGTCCTCGGCACCCAGGGCGTCTCCCACCCCCACTACTCGTTCATGAACTCCTCGACCACCGTCGCCCCCAGCTCCCGCACGATCAGCTCGTAGCCGGAGAGGGCCGATTCGTTGAGGTCGGGGTCGTCGTCCTCGGGGATGTCGTCCTCGGGGGCGACCGGGGGCGGTGGCTCCGGGGCGGAGGAAGGCCGGGGGGCCGCGGTGGGCGCGGCGGTCGGGGCCGGGCCCGGCGAGGCCGACGAGGGCGGGGTGGGTGACGTGGGCGCAGGCTGGGCAGGTGCCGGGCGCTGGGCTGTCGTACTCCCACCCCCGTAGCCGCCGGAGCCGCTGTTGCCGCCCGCGCCGTAACCGCCGGCGCCGCCGCTGCCGAAGCCGGAGGAGCCGCCGGTCGGCGGGGGGGCCGAGCCTCCGCCCGACGGGTCGATGATCGCCTCGATCTTCCACTGGACGTTGAACTGCTCGGCCAGCGCCTGCCGCAGGACGTCCTCGCTGCCGCTGCTCGCGAAGTTGTCGCGTGCGCCGGCATTGACGAAGCCGAGCTGGAGGGTGGTGCCGTCGAACCCGGCCACCTGGGCATTCTGGCTGAGCAGGATCCAGGTGAAGCGGCGACGGTTCTTGACCGCCTCCAGGATGTTCGGCCAGAGCATGCGGGGGTCGAGGCCGCCGCTCGGGGGTGCGTAGGCGGGTGCGGCTCCTGCGGTGGGGGCGGGTGCAGGGGCGGGCACGGAGGGCTGCGGTGCGGGGGTGCTGCTGGGCCCGGCCGGGGGCGGGGTGCCGCCGCCCGCCGGGGTGGCCGTGGGCCAGCCGCCGGGGCGTCGGCCGCCGCCCGCGGACGCGGCGGTGGGCCAGGCGCCGGGGGTGGAGGCCGGGGGCGCGGAGCCCGAGGGCGCCGAGGGGGTCGCGGCGGCGGGAGCGGGTGTGGGTGCCGGGGTCGGCGTGGGTGCGGGGGTGGGCGGGGTCTGAGGTGGCTGCGGCTGCCGGTCGCTCTGCGGCGCACCGCCCGGAGCGGAGGGCGCGGAAGGCGCGGTGGGCGTGGAGGGAGCGGTGGGGTGCTGGCTCATGGGTGCGCCCGGCCCCGCCGGAGCTGCGGCGACCGTACCGCCACCGCCCATGCCGCCGCCCGCGCCCGCGGTCGGCGCACCGGCCCCGGCTCCGGTCGAAGGGGCGCCGGAAGCCCGTACGGCGGCCCGGGCCGCGGCAGGTCCACCACCCGGCGGGACGGGCGCTGCGGCCGCTCCGCCGTGGACGTCGGGTCCCGGCACGTACCCCATCGCAGGCATGCCGCCGCCCGTGGAGAAGTTGACGCCACGCTCCAGCCGGTCGAGCCGGGCCATCACGGAACGCTCGTCCCGGTAGGCCGCAGGCAGCAGCACGCGCGCGCAGATCAGCTCGAGCTGGAGCCGTGGCGAGGTGGCCCCGCGCATCTCGGTCAGCCCCTCGTTGACGAGGTCGGCGGCACGGCTCAGCTCCGCGGCGCCGAAGGTCCCTGCCTGGGCCTGCATACGCTCCAGCACGTCGGCGGGGGCATCGATGAGCCCCTTGTCGACGGCATCCGGCACGGCGGCCAGGATCACCAGGTCCCGCAGCCGCTCCAGCAGGTCGGCGACGAACCGCCGGGGATCGTTGCCCCCCTCGATGACACGGTCCACGACCTCGAAGGCGGCGGCCCCGTCACCGGTCGCGAAGGCCTCCACGACGGAGTCGAGCAGCGACCCGTCGGTGTACCCGAGCAGGGAGGTGGCCATGGCATACGTCACACCCTCCTTCCCCGCGCCGGCGAGCAGCTGGTCCATGACGGACATGGAGTCACGCACGGAGCCCTGACCCGCGCGCACGACGAGCGGCAGCACGCCCTCCTCGACGGGGATGTTCTCCCTGCCGCACACGTCGGCGAGGTAGTCCCGCAGCGTGCCCGGCGGGACGAGCCGGAAGGGGTAGTGATGGGTCCGCGACCGGATGGTCCCGATGACCTTCTCGGGCTCGGTGGTGGCGAAGATGAACTTCAGATGCTCGGGCGGCTCCTCGACGACCTTCAGCAGCGCGTTGAAGCCGGCCGACGTGACCATGTGGGCCTCGTCGATGATGTAGATCTTGTAGCGGCTCGAGGCAGGCCCGAAGAAGGCCTTCTCTCGCAGCTCACGGGCGTCGTCCACACCACCGTGCGACGCGGCGTCGATCTCGATGACGTCGATGGATCCGGGGCCGTTGCGCGCGAGGTCCTGGCAGGACTGGCACTCCCCGCACGGGGTGGGCGTGGGCCCCTGCTCGCAGTTCAGGCACCTGGCGAGAATCCGCGCACTGGTGGTCTTCCCGCACCCACGCGGCCCGCTGAACAGGTACGCGTGATTGACCCGGTTGTTCCGCAGCGCCTGCTGCAGCGGGTCAGTGACATGCTCCTGCCCGATGACCTCGGCGAACGACTCCGGGCGATAGCGGCGGTACAGCGCGAGAGACGACACGCATACGAGGTTATAGGCGCCCACTGACAACGGACCCGCCCCAGGCTCCTGCCCAGACCCGGATCCCGGCCCCCTGGGCGGGCATGCAAGCGCCCCCCACGCACCCGCCAGAGCCGACCTACCCTTGCTGCCTTCCGGCCCTGGGGGAGTTCAGTCAGATAGCGCCGCGTGAGGGGCTGCCCAAACAGTACCCGATGGCAGGGGGCGGGAACGAGTTCGCGAGCACTCCTCTCGGTCATGTAATGTTTCCGGCGGAGGATTCGCCTAGAGGCCTAGGGCGCACGCTTGGAAAGCGTGTTGGGGGCAACCCCTCACGAGTTCGAATCTCGTATCCTCCGCAGCCGCCCAGCAGGGCAAACGAAGGCCCCGACCGCTCGCCGGTCGGGGCCTTCGTCGTGGTTCGTCTCTGTCGCCGTCCGGTCGCCGTCCGGGGCTGTGTGGACGGACACAGCGGACGGGACGCCCGTGGGCGCATACTGTTGGGCAATGACAAAGCCTGCTGCACCGAAGCGTCACTTGCCCACCAGCCCCTTCAAGGCCCCGGTCATACCGACCCCCAAGCACTTCGCCGTGGGCGACAAGGTCACACACGACATGTACGGCCTCGGCCGCGTGATCGGCATCGAGGACGGAATCGCGGCGCTCGTGGATTTCGGCTCGGCGCAGATGCGGATCTTGAGCCCGTACGCCAAGATGACCAAGCTGTAGGACCGCTGTGCCCGGTCACGGCACGCCAGGCCCCTTCAGGGACCTGTAACGAAAGGCAGACCTCTCTCATCGACCCCACATCGCTGTTCTCCGCTCCGGAAGAGCAACCCCGCTCTTCCACCGCGGCATCGCCGCCTCCGACGACCAACCCCTTCCAAGCCCCGGACTTCGGGGAAGACGAGATCTTCCTGCTCGAGGACGCCCAGGGGGCCGAGCCGGGCAGGCGTTCGGCGCGGCCCAAGGCCGCTTAGCGGAGGGGGCGACAGCTGCCCGCGGGCTGCCCCCTGGTCGCGGACCACCCGTGGACACAGGTGAACGGTCCCGCACGGCGTCATCGCCCCCAACACAGTGGTCGCCCACGGTCAGTGGGCTGGAAAGAGCACCGTCAGGCGTGCCCACGCAGCCGCCGTGATCAGCACACACGGCACGATCCACCACGGCCGTAGCCAGCGGCGGGTGACAGCCAAGGCAGCGACCGGTGCGGTGAGCAGGGCGAAGGTGAGTCCGAGCTTGCCGAACAGGCGGATGTGGTCGAAAGCCTGGTGGTCCCAGGGGCCGAGTGGATTCGACAGGTAGGCGATACCGGTTGCGGCTCCCGCCGGCAGGCAGCCGATGACCAGCAGGACCGCGGATGCGACGACCTTGGCCCGTGATGCCTGAGTGGCTTCCGTTGCTTGCGTTGCCTGTGGCGGCGTCATGATTCCAGTGCCCGTTTCGCCTCGTCCACGTTCTCGGCGAATACGCGGCCGTATGCCTGGGCGTCATCGCTCCGGTAGTACGGGCCACCGTTGTAGCGTGCCGCGAGCTCCTGCATCTGTTCCCTGGTCATCTGCTCCGGCGGCACGTCGGCGAACTCGCTCTCGGCCTTCAGTTGGGCGAGGTACTCCGCCGCGATGTAGATGTTCTGGCCCGGGTCCTTGGTCGCGTTGACGACCTCTTCGCGCTGTGCGCCGGTGAGGTTCTCCGGGTCGTAGCCGAGGACTTCGGCGGAGCGGCGTATCTGGATGGCGAGTGGGCCCATGGAGGTCTGGTCCGCCTCTCCCAGGCCGGGTAGGTGGCGGCGGACGCCGTAGGCCGCGGCGTCGATCCAGGAAGGGTCGCCTTCGACTTCCCGCCATGCGATGCCCGCCAGCATCTCCGGGGGCAGTCCGGAAGTGTGGGCGGCATCCTTGATCAGCGTCTTGTTGCCCGAGATGTACTTGCGGCGGCCGGCGTCGTCGTTGGAGGGCAGGTACAGGTAGTGGTCCTGGGCGGCCGGCAGATGGGCGAGTCTGTCCCGTATGCGCTGCAGTGACGGTGAGACCGGGGTTTCGCTCGACACCCCGGAGAGCGAGTCGGTCTTCATGCCGGTGCCGGGAAGCTGGGTGACCGGGTTCGCGGTCGCGTCGCTCACTTCGTGGCGCAACGCGTCCACGGCGCCTGCGAGCAGGGTGGGGTGGTCGGCCTGTCCGCCACGGAAGTCCGGCAGGGAGCGCAGGGCTGCCCGTATCTCGTGCACGCAGTCCTCTCGGGCCGCGGATTCCACGCGCTCGGCGTCGCCGTAGTGGTTCTTGGTGGCGTTGTAGTAGTGCTCGGCCTCTTCGCGGATCGCGTCCACGTCGACGGTGAGTTCCGCCGCCCAGTCGAGGAAGCCGGTCGTGGCTCGTAGGTCTTCCCACTGGTGCAGGGGTTCCGCGGCGCGCGCCGTGGGAGTGATCGCTTCGGCTTCCCGGGACATCACCTCGGTCAGACGGTCTTCCGTGGTCTGTCCGCTCTGGAAGTGTGTTCTCGCCTGCTCGACAGCCGTGGCGTAGGTGTCCAGCGCCGTGCGTACGCGGCTGAAGGCTGCCGAGAGGTGCTCCGCCAGGTCGAGTGCCTCCTTCAGCCGCCTGGTGTAGCGCTCCCGGTGTTCGCTCTCCCACTCGACCTTCCCGGCCTTGCGGAAGTCGTCGTCGCACGAGGCCAGGAGGGCGTGCAGGCGGCCGTACTCGGCCGCGGTCCGTTCGATCAGCTGTGGGTTCGACTGGTCGAGGAACTCCACGTCCGCGCGGTAGGCCATGGCGTTCACCGTTCCTCGGGCGCGACGTAACGCCCTTGGTCGAGGGTGTCGTCCATCGCACGCTGCGCGTCGGCGTCGGCCTTCACATAGGCGTTTCCCGTCGACTGGAGCTTCGTCGACAGGGCCGACAGCAAGGTCACCAGGTCGCCGTACTGGTCCTGCGCGAACCGGGCGAAGTCCTCAACCGCTTCGGCTACTTCGGGGTGCGAGCGCGGTACGCGGCACTGCGTGGCGTTCTCCCCGTCCATGCGCCCCGCGTACAGCAGTCCGGCGAGCTCGTTCAGGAGATGCGAACTGCCGTCGATGGACTCGGTGCGTGCCGAGAAGCCTCCGGGGCCTGTGGCCATCGTTCCCCCGATGTTGACTGTGATCGCGACCGTGAGCATGCCAGTTGCGGATGCAAGCTGTCATCCTCGGCTGCGCTCATGACCGGCAGGCTGCGCCGGTATCCCCGCCGCGAGCCGCGTCACCGGCCGCGCCATGCCCCGGCCCGCCCCCTCGAAGCGGCTCGGGAACGGGTACTTGCGTTCCAGGAAGGCCCGGATCGCGGCCTCGGCCGCCGGTCTGGTCTCCGGGGGCGTGTCCACGTCGTTGAGGCAGAAGAAGTCGACGTCGTCGCCGGATGCGAGGCGGGACAGGCGGCGGTGCATGTCCGGGGTGCCGAGTTGGACGTAGCGGAAGCGGTAGTCGGACGACGGTACGGCGCGGCCGGTGGCGATCGCCCAGTGGTGGTGGAGTGTGGAGGCCGGGGCGACGTCGGAGGTGGAGCGGAAGCGGGAGTAGGCGGTCCGCTGCAGCTCCTCGATGTCCAGGGCTTCCATCTCCCGCATGACCGACAGGAGTTGGGGGTGCGGGGTGTGCAGTGACTTGTGGGCGATGTGCCTGCCGTGGAAGCGGCTGATGACCTCGCGGGCGTTCTTGCCGGCGGAGTTCGGGGCCGGTTCGAGGGGGTGGGGGGCGCCGACTCCGAGTTTGAGGGGGGAGAGGGGGATGCGGGCTATTCCGTTGCCGTGGAAGAAGTGCTCGGCCTGTACCGGGCGGTTGATGAAGACGTCGTCGTTGAAGTAGAGGTAGTGCTCCGACAGGCCCGGGATGTGGTGCAGGCGGCTCTCTATCGCGTGGGAGTTGAACACGGGGAGGGCGTCGGGCGGGAGGATGTCCCGGTGGTCCACCACCGTCACGCCCTCCGCGTCCGGGTCCAGCCAGGCGGGGAGCTGGGAGTCGGTCACGAGGTAGACGTGCCGGACGAAACCGGCGTACATCTCCAGGGAGCGCAGTGCGTACTTCAGTTCGTCGTGGCTGGTGTAGCGGGACGCGCCGGTCTCGCGCTCGGCGATGACGTTGTCGGACAGCACCTGATAGGTGCGGCGCTTCGCGGCCATCGCCGGGTCGTCGCCGTCGACCCAGGTGTATACGGCGTCCACGGGGAAGCGGACCTCGTCGATGCCCGGTTCGGCGAACGGGGCGAACGTCGGCACGCTGCGGCGGCGGCCCGCGACCGCGGCCGGCTGCTGTGCCGTCACCGGGAGCACTTCCGACACGGGGTTGCGGCGCGGGGCGACGAGTGCCGGGCCGAAGACGTCCGGCGACAGGCGGCTGCCGGGCACGGTGAGCCATGAGGGGTCCGGGGCGGTGCCCTGATCCCGGCCGTGGCGCCAGAACTCGATGTCGCAGCCTGTCTCCAGGCCGGTGAGGACCTGCCCTTCCGGGCCGAGGCGCACCACGCCGGTGCGCAGTACCGCGGCCCGTCGCAGCGCCCGCGGCAGCTTTCCGTCGGCCCACAGTGCCGCGGTCGTCACGGCGCCGTCCGGGCCCACCGCGCCGACGTATCCGGCGGTGCCGGCGAAGCGCTGGGCGGCCCGGGCGAGGACCGCGTCGCGATACGTCTCCTCGACGCCGATGACCTGCCGTGGCGCACCGTGCCCGTGGCCGGTGGGGACCAGGAAGTACGGGACACCGAGCCCCTCCAGCAGGGTGCACAGCCGCTCGAGATCGGCTTCAGCGGCGTCGGTGGCGGTGTAGGCGGCGACCGTACGACCGTAGAGACGGATCGGTCCGAAGGTGATCCGGCGCAGTCCGGGGACGGTGGTCCGCAGGCGCCGTCGGGACCGTGTCGCGCGCAGCGCCCACAGGCGGGCCGTCAGCCCGAGCCGCAGGTGCGGCAGAAAGTGCCTCAGGCGCACCAGAACGTCCCGGGCCGCCGTCCGGATGCCCCCCGGCAGTCCGAAGCGGTGACGGATGCTCATGCCCCACATGTCCATGCCCCCCATGTCCATGCCCCCCAGCCCCGTTACTTCTGCTTCTCGAAGGGGCTCGGGAAGGGGAAGTAGTCCTCCAGGAACTCGTTCATGCGGACGCCGACCTGCTCGCGCTCCTCGGGCGGTACGTCGACGTCGTTGAGGCAGAAGAAGTCGAAGCGGCGGTTGCGGCGCAGATCGCGCAGGCGGGCTTCGGCGTCCGGACGGCTGATGTTGACGTAGCGGAAGCTGTACTTCCCCGGCACGCCTCGGCCGGTCATCAGGGTGTACTGGTAGAGCAGCGGGGCCGTCATGGCGATGTCCTGCGGCGAGCGGAAGCGGGACGCCGTGGTGCGGCGGATGTCCTCGGGGAAGAGCTCCTCCAGCGCCTGCAGCGTCTCTCGCTGCTGTGGCAGCGGGGTGTGCATGAAGTTGTTCGTCGTCATCCGGCCGAACCTCTCCAGCAGCAGGCGGCGGACGTTCTTGCTGGCGGAGTTGGTGGCCGTCTCCTCGGCGTGCGGCTTGCCGACGCCTATCTTCAGCGGGGACACCGGGATCTTCATCAGGCCGCTGCCGTGGAAGAAGTGCTCCGGGGTGACCCGGCGGCCGACGAACACGTCGTCGTTGAAGTAGAGGTAGTGCTCCGACAGACCGGGGATGTGGTGCAGCCGGGTCTCGATGGCGTGGGAGTTGAAGACGGGCAGGACGTCGGGCGGGAAGATGTCGCGGTGGTCGACGACCGTGATCCCGGGGGCCTCGTCGTCGAGCCAGTGCGGCTTCTGGCCGTCGGTCACGAGGTAGATGTGCCGGACGAAGTCGGCGTACATCGCGAGCGAGCGCAGCGAGTACTTCAGCTCGTCATGGCTGGTGTAGCGGGAGGCGTTGGTCTCCTTGTCCAGGATCTCGGCCATGCCCTGCCCCTGGTACCGGGCCCGCTTGGCGCGCATCTCCGGCTGCTCGCCGTCCACCCAGGTGTAGACGACGTCGACGGGGAACGTCACGTCGTTCACGGTCGGCAGGGTGAGCGCGGCGAAGGTCGGCAGCTCCCGTTCGCCGATCCGGACCGTGGCCGGCTTCTGCTCGGCCGCCGGCAGTACGTCCGTGATGCCGTTGTTGCGGGGCGCGACGAGGGACTCGGCGAAGATGTCCTCGGACGCCTGCGGCTGCACCTTGGCCAGTCGCCGGGGCCCGTCGTGGGAGGCGAGGAGCTGGGCCCCGTCCTCCCAGAACTCGACGTCACAGGCGAGCTCCGGCCCGGCGAGCAGCTGGCCCGAAGGCCCGAGGTGGTTCTCGCCGACCCGCAGGATGGGGGCCGTGCGCAAAGCGGCCGGCAGGACACCGTCCATGAACAGGGCGGGGTTCTTGAGCTGTCCGCCGGGCAGCGGTCTGCCGATGAACACCGCCTTGCCCTCGTTCTGCGTCTCGAGGGCGGTGAGGAAACGCTCCCGGTCGACGGCGTTCACGCCCACGGTGTGGCGCGTACGCGCGGCCGGCACCAGGAAGTAGGGGATGCCCTCCCGCTCCAGGGCGGCCACGACCAGGCCGAGGTTGGCGGCGGCCGCCTCCGCGGCGCTGAATCGGGTCACGACCCGTCCGTAGAGTTGCTGGCCGCGCACCGCGACCGGGCGGAGCACCGGGTCGGTGACCGCTGCCCTGCGGCGCCGCCGCATGGTCCGCAGCTGCCACACCCGTTCGGCGGCCTTCCGCTCGACTCGCGGTCGCATCCGCCGCGCAAAGGAACGCACGGTCACGTTCTGAGCTCCTCTTCACCAGCCCCTTGGACATCCCTGCGATAACGAGACAGACGTATGGGACAGAAGGTTGTAGAAGAGTTCTCCGAGAATTAACGAACAAAGGGCTGTACGCACATCCGGCACATGGTTCGGCGTGGTAAAGAGCCGGGTTTGGGTAAGACGGCGGGAAGCCGGTCGTGGTTGTCCGACTCCGGGACCATCGGCACGCCGGTCCGTCCATCCGCGGTCGGACAGATCTTGCCTCTCTGGTGGATTCGCTCAACTCTTTTGCACGGGAGGGTTGGTGCGTCCCATACGCACCGACCACAAGGACCTCCCCCACGTGCGCAGTAGTCGAATAGCCCCCTTCCTGGCGGCCGGTGTCGTCGCCACACTGGTTCCCGCGCTCGCACCGGCCTCGGCCTCCGCCGCGGAGAATCCCCTGAGCCAGTACCTTCAGCAGAAGCCGGCCTGGCACCGCTGTGACCGAGAGATGCCGGCGGCCTTCCAGTGCGCCACGATCAAGGTGCCGCTCAACTACAGCCGCCCGGACGGCAAGAAGATCGACCTCGCGATATCGAGGCTCAGGACGAGCGTCCCGAGCGAGCGCCGCGGTGTGCTCCTGCTCAACCCGGGTGGCCCGGGCGGTACGGGCGTCGACCTGCCGCAGCTGCTGGCGAGCGAACTGCCGAAGTCCGTGAAGCGCACGTACGACCTCGTGGGCTTCGACCCGCGAGGCGTCGGCCAGAGTTCTCCCGTCGGCTGCGGCATGACGGCCGGGGAAGCGAACTGGGAACGGCCGTACAAGCCCGAGACGTTCGCCAAGGACGTGAAGTGGGCCCGGACCGTCGCCGACAAGTGCTACGCCAAGCAGGGCGACAAGCTGCGGCACATCACCACCCGCAACACCGCCCGGGACATGGACGTCCTCCGTGCCGTGCTCGGCGAGAGGAAGATCTCCTACCTGGGCTACTCGTACGGCACCTACCTCGGCGCGGTCTACACCCAGATGTTCCCCCAGCGCACCGACCGCTTCGTGCTGGACAGCGCTGTCGACCCGGCCCGGATCTGGCGCGGCATGATCCAGGTCTGGGCGGAGGGCGGCGAGCCCGCCTTCACCAGGTGGACCGAGTGGACCGCCGAGCGCAACGCCACGTACAAGCTGGGGCAGACTCCCGAGGCGGTCCGCAAGACCTTCTACGACCTGGTCGCCCGGGCCGACCGCAAGCCGATCGACCTCGACGGGTCCAAGCTGACCGGCGACGACATCCGCTCCAGCGGCCGGGGCATCTTCTTCAGCGTGCGCGACGCCGCCGAGTGGGTCGTCCAGCTGAAGCGGGCCGCCGAGGGCCGGGCCCGGTCCGGTGGCGGGGAGACGAGGACGCCCACGCCCGTGCCGCCGTCGTTCGGCCGTGCCGCGCCGCCCGAGGACAACGGCGACGCCGCCTTCTGGACCGTCGTCTGCGCCGACACCCGCAACTGGCCGCGCGATCCCGAGCAGTACCGCGCCGACGCGATCCGGGACAAGGGCACGTACCCGCTGTACGGCGACTTCGCGTCCAACATCAAGCCGTGCGCGTTCTGGAAGAAGAACGGCGGCGAGGCCGCCACGAAGGTCGACAACAAGGTCGGCGCGCTGATCCTGCAGAACGAGTGGGATCCCCAGACGCCGTTGACCAGCGGCCAGGGCCTGCACCGGGTCATGAAGGGCTCGAAGATGGTCACCGTCCTCGGAGGCGTCGGACACGGCATCTACGGCTCCAAGTCCTGCGCGGACAAGACGGCCACCGCCTACCTGACCACCGGCAGGCTCCCGGCCGCGGACATGACCTGCCAGGCCGCGCCGGCGGCGGGCGAGCGCAGCGGCGACCCGCTGCCGCTTCCGACGGCACAGGGTGTCCCGGGGATGGTCAGCCGTTTCTGAACCCGCAAGGTGAACGGCGGTTTGTACGGAGATCGTAGAGAATGGGGTATGTGGTGCGTCGGCTGACGGGCCTGATGACGGTGATCGCGGCGATGGCCCTCGCGACCTGGTTGTTCTTCGGGCCCGCGGCCGACTGGGAGGGCGGTGCGAGGCTCGCACGCTTCGCCCTCTTGCTGAGCTGTTACGGGGCGATCCACGGAGGCGTCCGGCTGATCTACCCCGACAAGCCGAAGAAGTCGACGGACGAGCCGGCCCAGGTCACCCCGTCGTGAGTACGGGTACTCAGTTCTCACCCGCGCAACAGCCCATCCGGGCGGTCGGGCCGAATGGGAGACTCGCCCCATGCCCCCCTCAACATCAGCACGCCACAGGTCTGTTGCCGGTGCCACCCTCGTCCTGGTCGCCGGCTTGACCCTCACCGCCTGCGGTGAGGTGCGCGCCCCGGGTTCGGTGGCCGGAGCGACGCCGAGCGCTTCGGCCGGTGTCGGCGCGGATGCCGGTGTGGGCGCAGATGTCGGTGCCGGTGTCGGCTCCAGTGCCAAGGCCAGCGCCAGTGCCAGCGCCAGTGCTGCGGGGGCCTCCCCGTACGTGGAGCCGGGGGCCGGTGATGGCGCCCCGCACTACAACGAGAACAACGCCTACCGGCAGTCCGGCGACATGTCCCCCGCTCATGCGAGGGACGCCGAGCGGGAGGCCGCGCGTATCAGGCCGGTGCTCGAACGGCTGTGGAAGCAGCACAAGTGGGATCCGTCGGCGGTGCGCGCGGCCCTGCTCCGGCTCGGCTACGAGGAGGAACGGGTCACGCAGGACGGCAAGCGGCTCGGCGGGACGCTCACCGTCCGGGAGATGTTCGCGCGCTACGAGGGCGACGGCTATGTGACGCCCGAGGGCGCGCTGGTCGCCCTGCACGTCCATACCGACGCCTGCGTGTCGGCGTTCGTGCAGAAGTCCAACTTCGAGGTGCGGACCAACGGCCCGTACCCGGAGACGGGGTGCTTCGAGCCGCCCTACGGCCACTGAGCGGGACTACTCTTCGTACTCGTACCACCGGGCTCACCGCCCTCTGACCTCCCCACCACCCCTCCATCACCACTGTCACGGCTCAAACCCGAGTTTCCGCCAACTCCCCGCCGGCTGACCGAATTCCGGCGTCGATACGACCCCTTGTTCGAGTGCCGGGTCTGACCTCACGGTCGTCCCTTCGGGCGCGGGTGGGGCGGGCCCGGCCCGTGGTGTGTGCCGGTGGCCGGAGCGCGAGGGGGGCGCGCGGCGACAGGGCGACCAACCTGGCATTCCGCAACTACCGGCCAGTACCCCTGGTATGGCGCAATCCGCTCGGCCCGGAACTTTGCCCTGCCACCATCAACCTCCATCGAAAATCCAGGCGTCCGGACTGCGGCGGGGGGCCGGCCATGGGGCTGCTCGGAAATGAGCGGGCGTTCGCGCACACGTTGACTCCCCAGGAGCACGAGAGCGTCATGGCGCTCGGCAACCGGAAGAGCTACCCGGCCGACGCCCATCTCCTCACAGAAGGTGACCGGTCCAGTCATGTCGTGATCATCATTCGGGGGTGGGTGACCGTGTCCGTGGCGACGGACCGTGGGGCCACCCGGCTGATACTCGGCCTGCGCGGCCCGGGCGAACTGCTCGGTGAGATGGCCGCGCTGGATCCGCATCCCCGCAGCGCCACCGTGCGCGCCCTCGGTCCCATAGAGGCCCAGGTCATATCCGGGGATGCGTTTCGTCGTTTTCTCGCCCTGCACCCCCGCGTCAGCGGTCTGGTGATACGTCAGCTCACCTCCCGGCTGCGCAGCGCCGACCAGGAGCGGTCCGCGCTCGCCTCGCTCACCGTGCTGCAGCGCCTGGCCGGCCGGCTCACCGAACTGTCGGGAGCCGAGCCCTCCGGCCCCTACGCCCCGTCCGCGGCGAGCCCCTCGAACGGCCCCGCCGCCTCCGGCCCCGTCGTCCACCTGGCCCAGGACGAACTGGCCGCCACGATCGGGGCCACCCGCGAAGCCGTCGCCAAGGCCCTGCGCCTGCTGCGCACCCAGAACATCGTGCGCACCGGCAACCGGATGGTGGAGATCCTCGACCCCGCGTTGCTCGCCCTCCTCGCGGACGGTCACGAGGAGTAGCCCCAGGAGCAGACCCACGCCTCGCCGTGTGTAAACGGCTACAGACGCCTCTTGTCCCGGGCCCGACCCTGAGGGGACGGACGGGACCCCTCCCGAGGACCGCACGGACATTTCCGGGGCCACTCGCGGCCCGGCTCTTCGGGCAGAACCACACCTCCTCGAGCAGGACAACCACCTCTTCGAGCAGCACGAACCACCTCTTCGGCAAGCGAACAGAACACGCAGGGGGCACGGGTGAACCACGACGCTCTGGAACTCACCGAGGCGCACTACGAGTTGGTGATCAGCGTCGACGCCAGACGTTCCGGCGAGTACGACGACGTCGACAAGCCGCGCATGCGCGCCCGGATCTACCGGGTGCTGGAGACGGCCTTCACCCACGCCAAGGTGGCCCGGGACGCCGTGCACATGGAGGACCGCGGCGACGGCGTGCTGCTGTCGGTGGCGGGCCGGATCGCGGTGAGCCGGCTGCTCGGCCTGTGGATGGTCGAGGTGCACGAGAAGCTGCGGGACGAGAACCGTGACCTGGCGGTCCCCCTCGGGCTGCGCGTCGGCATGCACGTCGGCCCGGTCCGGCACGACGACCGGGGCATCAGCGGACGCGCCGTCGATCTCGCCTGCCGGCTGGCCGACTCTCCCGTCGCCCGGCAGCTCCTCGACGCCGAGAAGGCCGACCTCGTGCTGGTGACCTCCCAGTCCCTGTACGAGGACGTGGTCGGCGCCGGCGGCAAGTTCATCGAGCCCGCGCACTACGCGCCGGCCCGGCTGCGGCTCAAGGAGGGCGAGGTCACCGCCTGGTTCCACCTGCCCGGGCGGCC
Organism: Streptomyces sp. CA-251387; assembly: GCF_050936625.1. NCBI lineage: Bacteria > Bacillati > Actinomycetota > Actinomycetes > Kitasatosporales > Streptomycetaceae > Streptomyces > Streptomyces sp. CA-251387. The sequence continues at coordinate 4,576,251 of NZ_JBNJMJ010000001.1, forward strand.
CGCGCCGGAGATCCCCGAGGGTGCCGCACCGGCATCGCCGGCGCCGTCGCCTGCCGCCGCTCCCCTGCCCGCCGTCGACGACGAGCTCGACGGCATCGACGACACCGATGAGGACGAGTTCGAGGTCGTGGACATGTCCGGCCATCGGCCCGGCCGCGTCGCCATTCATCAAAACGTCAGCCGCGACGCGTTCCATAACGACGGCTCCGTCTTCCACGGAAACGTACAGATGGGCGGCGGCACCACCAACCACGGCACCACCGACCACCACGGCACCGAGCAGCGGAAGGGCTGAGGCGGGTGAGCGACGACGAGCAGGCGGGCGGCGCGGCCGACGACGCCCCCGAGCAGCCCGGCGCGGGACGGTCGTCCGACGACGGCAAGAAGGCCGGGGACGACGGGAAGGCCGGCGACGGGAAGGCCGGCGACGGGAAGGCCGGCGACGACAAGAAGCAGGACCGGGACGACGACGGCCGGTCCGACGACGAGAAGTCCGCGGAGGACGAGGAGGCGGAGAAGGAGAAGGAACGGGAGCGCGCCGCCGGGCGGTTCAAGGAGCGCACCCGTGACCCCCTCGCCGACGACCAGGGCGAGGAAGGGCCCACCGATCTCGCCGCCGCCGCGCGGACGCGCCGGGCCACCCGGCAGCTGTTCGACGTCCGCCGGGATCTGATCAGCTTCGCCCACTCCCGGCTCCAGAGCGCCCATATCGGCGACAACTTCAACCTGCTGCTGGGCTCCCACCGGCCGGGTGCCGGTATGCGCAGCGGCCCCGTGCCCGAGGAGGAGCTGCGCAGGCTCCGCCGGGCGCATGTGGAGCCGGAGGGGTACGTACGGCTGCGCACCGCGCTGCGCTCCCGGCGGCTGCTCGTGCTCGGTGCCGCGCCCGGCACGGGACGTACGAGTACCGCGCTCTCGCTCCTCGACGAGGTCACGACCTCCACGGCGGACGACACGGACGCGGAGCCCGTCGCCCGCATCCGGCGGGTGGATTCGGACGGCGGGATCCGGCAGTTGGCCGAGACGCTGGACCGTGAGGGCGGGGACGCCTGGCGCGGCACGGGTCATCTGCTGGAGCTGTCCCTCGACCGGCCCGGTGCCCTGCCCCCGGACGAGATGGACCTCGACGAGCTCGCCGCGGCCCTGGCCCGCCGCGAGGCCTTCGCGGTGATCGTCGTCGCCGTGGGGTCGGCGGCGAACCCGCTGCTGACCGGGCGGTACGGCATGCTCTGCCCGCCCGCGCCCACCGACGAACTGCTGGCCACCCGGTTACGCGAGCGGCTGGAGGAGCGGGCCGCCGAGGCCCCGGCGCTCGACACTCCCCTGGACGACCTGCTGGCCCGCGCGGAGGACCTGGCGGCCCGGGCGGAGGTCAATGACGCGGTCGGGCTGAAGGATCTGCGGCCCGCCGAGGCCGAGTTGCTGGCGTCGCTGCTGGCCGGGCATGTGCTGGGGGACGTCTCCCACGAGGAGTTGCTGTCCGGCTGCCGCAGCATCGCCGCCGAGCAGGCCCAGGAGTGGTTCGCCGGTGTGGACCGGGCGCTGACCGCGCCCCCGGCCGAGGCGGAGCGGGCGGACCGGAGCGCGGCGCGGTCGGGGACGGCGACGCTGTTCCACCCGGTGGCGTTCCGGATCGCGCTCGCCGTGCTGGGCGGGGCCTCGCACAGCGCCGTGGCCTCCGCCGCGCACCTGCTGACCTGGGAACTGTCGGTCCAGTCCGACCCGGACCACACCCCGGCCCGCCCGCTGTTCTGCGACGACCCGGAAGCCGATCTGGCGCTCTCCCGCGCCGAACTCACCGACGGCAAGGTCGAGGTGGCCGGGCACGACGTCCCGGCCCGGCTGATCTGGTACCGGGGTTCCGCCCTGCCGTCGGCGGTGCTGACCGAGCTGTGGGACCGGCACTTCCCGGTCCGGGCGCCGGTGGTGCGCTGGCTGCGGCTGCTGGCGGACGATCCGCGCTCCCAGGTGTGGATGCGCGCCGCGGTGGCCGCCGGAGAGCTGTGCGTACGGGACTTCGACCACGGCTACACCGAGCTGGTGCGGCCGCTCGCCGAGTCCACCACGAACCGCCGGCTGATCTTCGCGGCCACCACGCTGGACCAGGCGGCCGGTCACGCCTCGCACCGCAAGGCCGTGCACAGGCTGATCGGCGACTGGGTCAAGCGGGGCACCCCGTCGCAGCGCTGGGCCGCGGCGTGGGCGCTGGGCTACGGCAACGCCGCGGCCACGATGGACGCCACCCTCGACGCCCTGGCCCGGATCGGCGTCCGGGACGAGGGGGAACTGGTCTCGGTCGCCTCCCACAACGTCGTACGGCTGCTGGTGCTGCCGGACGCCGCCGAGGTGCTGGCGCGGATGACCGAGTGGACGCACCACAAGCGCGAGCCGTACCAGGACCTGGGTCTGGCGGCCACCGTGCGGCTCGCCCTGACGACGGTGGACGAGCTGCTGATGGACCCGGACTCCCTGGCGGACGACTGCGACTCCCCGTGGTCGGACCGCGGGGACTGGCCGCTGTCGCTCGCCCTGGCCGCGATCCGGCCCGAACTCGTCGAGCCGATGGCCGACTTGATGTGGACCGCGCTGAACACGGCGCGGTCGAGGGACGTCGCGATGGAGGCGCTGGAAGAGCTGCTGCGGTCGGCCGTGCGCAAGGACGGCAGCGAGTGGACCCGGCGGGGGCTGGCTCAGTTGCTGCCCGCGCTGGCGGCGGATGAGCACGACCGGCGGCAGCTGGACTGGCTGCTGCGCCGAATGATGAACGACCCGGAGAAGCCGCTCCCCGAACCGAAGGCGCGCGAGCTGTGGTTCCTCGCCGTCCCCGCGTCGGAGCGGACCCGCCAGGAGGAGAGGCATGGCTGACAACGAGGACGCGAGGGCCCAGGCGAAGCAGCGGCTCCAGGCGAAACGGGCCACCGCCGACACCGGCCCCAAGGGCCCGTTCCTGCGGGAGTACGCACCGACGGGCGGGCTGCCCACGGTGAGCGCCCAGAAGACCTCGGTGGTGTTCTACCGGAACGGCGGCTACAGCGTGGTCACCGCCTTCGGCGTCCGGCACGTCGACAAGCCGATGTTGGCCCGGCCGTACACCGTCTGCGAGATCGCGGTCGGCACCCTCGTGACACCCCTGCGAATCGACCTGCCGGCCGCCGGCGGCACCTCCTTCTTCAAGGCCGAGGTGGACATCGAGTGGGAGGTGACCGATCCGCACATGGTCGCCGTCCAGGCCGTGAAGGACGTCGCCAAGCGGCTCACCGCCCCGATCCTGGAGCGGCTGCGCGAGGTCACCCTGTCCTACCGGGTGACCGACGCCGAACAGGCCAACCGGGTCATCACGCGCGAGTGCGCCGGCGGTCGCTGGAGCGATCTGGGGGCCGAACTCGGCCTGCGGGTACGGCTGTACGTCCGTCTGGGCGTGGACGACGACGCCATCGCGCACGCCAAGAAGAAGCGGGACGTGGCGGCCGAGGCCGAGGTGACCCGGCAGCGTCAGGTGGAGTACCGGCGCATGCTGCAGGGCGGGGACCTGGAGCAGCTCAGCTTCATGCTGGCGGCCGACCCCGAGGGGGCCAAGGACTTCCTGGAGAAGATCCGCCAGGAGGGGAGGGAGGACGAGAGGGAGCGGGTCGCCCGGCTCTACACCATGGCGATCAGCGGCGAACTCTCGACCGTCGACGTCCAGACACAGATCCTGAACCTCCTCAACCCGAGCGGGCGCCGCCCCATCCAGGGCCCCATCGGATCGCTCCCGCCCCGCCGGGAGCCCCGGCAGCTGGAGCCGTCCACGGACGGGCGGTTCACCCCGGACTGGGTGTCGGACGAACCGCCCCGACGCCGCTCCCACCGACCTGAGCCCGACCGAGCGGGGCCCGGCCGACGCGAGCCGTACGCCGGAGAGGGCCCCGACCGTCACGAGCCGTACCCGGGGGACCGGACCGACTACGCCGACCCGGCCACCCCCGCCCGGCGCCGCGGCCACCGTCCGCAGCCCTATCCGGCGGACGACCGCGACCACGACGACCAGCGCACCCCGGCCCGGCGCCGAGCCGACCGGCCCGAGCCCTCCTACCCGCGAGACGAGGCCGACTACGACGAGCCGCGCGTCCCGTCCCGGCAGCGCACCTACCGCACGGAGCCCTACCCGGGCGCGGGCGCCGAGGACGACGAACCGCGCTCCCGCACACGCCGGCAGACCTACCGGCCGGAGCCGTACCCCTCGGGCCCGGACCCCGACCACGACGACCCACGCGCCCGCGACGACCGCCACCGGGCGTACCGCCCGGAGCCGTACCCCACGAGCCCGGACCCCGACCACGACGACCCACGCGCCCGCGACAACCGTTCCCGCACCTACCGAACGGAGCCGTACCACCCGGACGACGACGGCGACTACGACGATCAGGGTGCCCGAGCCCGGCGCCGGCCCTCGCGGCCGGAGCTCCCCCCGGGCCCGGACCCCGACGACTACGACCCGCGCGCCGCCGACCGTCCCCGCACCTACCGGCCCGAGCCGTACCACCCGGACGACGACCTCGACCGGGGACGGCCGCGCCGCCGCAGACGTGCCGCGGACGACGGATGGTCCTGGGCGGAAGAGGACCGATGACCGCCGAGGGCGCGGCACGGACCTCCCCCGACCCGGTCGGGCCTGTGCCGGACGGGGGTCGGCACTGCCACGACCGGGCGGGGGAGCGCATCGCCGAGCGGCTGCTGGCCACCGTCCGGGAGGACCTCGGCCGGGCCGACTCCAAGGCGGCCGTCCTGCTGTCGGGGACGCTCGCGCTGCCCGCGTTCCTGGCCGGGTGGCGCGGCACTCCCGGGTGGGACGGCTTCGCCGACGTGACGCTGGTCCTCTCCGGCGTGCTCTGGGGCGTCGCGGTGGCCGCGCTGGTCGCGGCGCTGATGCCGCGCACCGGCACGGTCCGCGCCGGGGACGGGGTGACGTACTTCGGCGATCTGGTGGCTCCCCACGACCTCGCGGGGCTGACCGCCCGGGTCGTCGAGGCCGGGCGTGATCCCGCCCGGTGGCTGCTCGTCCAGGCCGTGGACGTCAGCTCGATCCTGTCCGCCAAGTACCGGGCCATCCGCTGGGGCGTGGGCTCGCTCGCCCCGTCGGCGGCACTGGCCGTGGTCTGGGGGCTGACAGCGGGCTGATCCCCGACGGCGCACGCAACACCGGCGTACCACCGCGCACACGCCAACGCATCACCGCACACCGCACCTTCGCGCACCAGACACGACACAGACGCGTCCCCACGTACGCGTCGCACGACGAACCAAGCACCTCGGCACAACGCACCAAGCCGTCACGGCAACGCACCAAGCACCTCAGCACGACACACGCAGCACCTCAGCACGACGCACGCAGCACCTCAGCACGACGCACGCAGCACCTCAGCACGACGCACCAGAGCCTCAAGCACCAACCTCGAGCACGCATTCGAAGACCAAGGGGACGGCCGTGGGAAGAGTCACGGGAAGACGGCAGACAGGAAGGGCCCGGGTGCGCCACGCCGCGGTCTCGGTGCTCAGCGGCACCGCGGTGTTCGTGTCGCTGCTGGCACCGGCCGGTCAGGATCCGGTGCCGGCGGCGGACTCCGAGCCGGCGTTCCCGGCGGTCAACTACGCGGTGGCCGTGGACGAGTCGGCCAGCCTCGCGCCCGAGGACATGAAGGCCGAGAAGGCCGCCGCCCAGCGGATCGCGCTGGGCGACGTGTCCTCGTCCTCGCAGGTCACGGTCTTCGGCTTCGCCGCCGCCGAGACCGCCGACCAGCGCGCGGTGGACCCGGTGTGCCCGCGCACCACGCTGGACGCGGCGGGCCGCGAGACGATCGGCACATGCGTCGACAAGCTGCGCAGCCGCAAGAAGAGCGAGGGCACCGGCACCGACCTCCCCAGCGCCATCCGCCAGGGCGTGCACGACCTGACCGACGGCTCGGACGCCTCGGCGCCCCGGGTGCTGTTCCTGCTGACCGACGGGAAGATGGACGTCAAGGACAGCCCCAAGTACGGCGATCCGGCGCACCGTGAGGCCGAGGGCGAACGGCAGCTGAAGGAGGCGCTGAAGGACGCCGCCGCCCAGAACGTCCAGATCTGGCCGTTGGGCTTCGGTCCCGACCCGGACAAGAAGCAGCTCGACCAGATCGCCGCCGGCGGCTACCAGAAGGGCTGCGTCGCACTGCCCTCCGCAACTCCCAGGGCCCACAAGGTCTCCGGGGCGAAGGACGTCGGCACCACTCTGGAGAAGATCTTCGCCGCCGCCCACTGCCTGCGTCACGAGCCGGGCCCCTCTCCCCAGCGGCCGCCGTCCACCCAGGAGATCGGCATCTCCCCGCTGGCGACCGTCGGCAGCATCGTCGTCGACAAGGGCGACCCCGAGGTGAAGATCAGCTACATCGACCCGGCGGGCGACACGATCACCAACACCTCCGGGACGTACAAGAAGTCCCGCTTCGAGCTGGCCGGCGGCACCGGCACCGTCGAGGCGCTGAAGATCGTCGATCCGCTGCCCGGCGTCTGGAAGGTGAAGGCCGAGGCCCCGGAGGGCCATCGCTCGCTGCCCGTCGCCGTCAGCGTGCTGTGGCAGGGCGAGCTGCGCGGCGCCATCACCATGGACCCGCCCTCGCCGCAAGCCGGCGAGAAGGTCACGGTGACCATGCGGCTGCAGACGCGCGAGGGCTACGAGATCAAGGATCCGCGCGACTACGAGGGGCTGCGGGTCCGCGGCGAGCTGACCGGTGACGGCTTCTCCCCGCTGGCGATCGACCTCACCGACGGCGGCAAGGGGGCCGACCCCGAGGCCAGTGACGGCTCCTTCACCGGCACCGTGAAGGTCCCGCAGGACGCCGACGGGGCGCTGAAGGCGAGCGCCACGCTGACCGCCTCGGGGCTGCGCGCCGACACCCGCGACGAGGAGAGCGTGGTCGCGCCCGGCGACCTGCCCGTCAAGGCACCGCTGGAACTGCCCGCCGGCAGCACCCACCCCGGCGGCACGGTCACCGGCACCCTGGACGTCAGCAACACCACCGACGCCCCGCACACCCTGCGGCTGTCCGTCGCCGACGTGAAGGACGGGCTGCTCTCCGTCGAGCCGAACGAGATCACCCTCAGGCCCGGTGAGCAGGGCACCCGGAAGGTCACGGTCAGGGTCTCCCCCGCGAGCGCCTTCGGGGACCGCCTCGGCGACGGCCTCGACCTCTCCGGCACCTTCACCGTCGTCGACACCACCGACGACGACCGGGTGCTCACCCGTGAGCCGATCAAGGTGCGCGTCACACCGGAGCCCGGGCTCTGGGACAAGTACTGGTGGGCGTTCCTGTCCGGCGCCGCAGCGCTCGCGCTGGCCGCCGCGGCCGTCGTCGCCCGGCTGCGGCTGCGCAGGCGCCGGCGGGACCCGTTCGGGCTGGTGCTGCAGCTGGTCTCCGAGGACGGCACCGTCGTCAACGAGCACAGGGCCGGGCACGGCAACAACAAGCAGTGGTACGAGTTCGCCGTCGCCGAGGCCCATCGCAGCCCGCGGATCGACAAGCGCGCGCACGGTCCGTACGCCGTCCGGCGCAGCCGCGAGGGCGGTGCCGTGGTGCGCAAGGGCGGCAGCCGCATTCCGCTGCCCACCAACGGCCGGGTCCAGCTGACCGACACGCTCAGCCTGGCCCTCGGCGGGGCCCTCGGCTCGGGACCCCGACCGCCGCAGGACGCCTTCGCGGGTGGCACCGGCCCGCGCAACCCGGGCTCGGGCGGCGCCTACGACGAGTTCCTGTGACGCGCGGGGCGGGCCGGACACCTCACCACCCGGCCCGGCCCGCGCGCGGCACACCGCACCGCATCCCACCGCACCCCATCCCATCGCCGCGCGGCCCTCCCGCCGCGCGGCACCACGGACGTACCCAGCACATACCTGCGGCCGCGCCGGCCGTGAAGCGGGGAGGAACCCATGAAGATCTTCCAGCCGATGCTCTTCGTCGGCCTGGGCGGCACCGGAGGCCTGGTCGGTGCCGAGCTGGAACGCAGACTGCGTGCCGAACTGTGCGGCCCGGACGGCATGGCGCTCAGCCGGCAGAGCGGCCACGCCCCGTTCCAGCTGCCCGACTGCCTGCAGTTCGTGTACGCGGACTACAGCGAGAGCGATCTGCAGCGGCTGCCGCAGTTCAACGTGGACCCGTCCCTGCGGGCGGCGTACGCCCGTACCTCCCGGGCCACCCACAACCTGCTGCCGAACTTCGACGCCTCCCCGGAAGTGACCAAGATGCTCCGGGCGGTCCTGCGTGACGAGGTCGCCGACTGGCTGCCGCCGCGCGTCGACGAGCCGAAGGTCACCCCGCTGCACGCCGGCGCGGGTCAGCTGCCCACCGTGGGGCGGGCCGCCCTGTTCGCCACGCTCCGGCACGGCCTCGCCCCGGTGCTCGAGCCGCTGCTCCAGGCGATCGACGCGATCGCCAAGGCGGGCGGCGAGCTGAGCGAGCTCGGCGGCGGCAAGGTCAACGGCTGTGACGTGTTCGTCGCCTTCTCGGTGGCCGGCGGCACCGGCGCCGGGATCTTCCTGGACTATCTGCACCTCATCAACCACGCCTTCCAGCTGCGCCGCTTCGACGGCGTGAAGATCTACCCGCTGGTCGTCATGCCGTCGTCGTTCTCCGCCGCGACCGGCGGCGGGCGGGAGGCGGAGCTCAACGCGGCCCGGGCGCTGGTCGACCTGTTCCGGCTGGTCGACACGCAGAACGCGCCGTCGGAGGGCCACGAGATCGGCGATCTCGACCAGGAGCTCGGGCTCGGCGTCCGCTACCCGGGCATGACGCCGATCCGGCTGCGCACCGGCATCCTGCCCACGGCCTTCCTGTTCAGCCCGACCGCCGGCATCCGCGCGGACGATCTGCGCCGTTCCATCGTCTCGCTGGTGATGTCGCTGATCGGCACCGAGCTGGGCGACGGCAGCGTACGGGGCCGGAAGCTGGCGGCCGACGACGACTTCACGACCTTCGCCGCCAGCTTCATCAACCGGGGCGTGCAGCGCAGCGCGGTGTCCCCGACCGGGATCGGCCGGCAGGGCGTCTCCACCAGCCTGGTCGCCTCCATGACCGCCCCGATGGACCAGCTGGCCGACCTGGTGGCGGGACGGCTGCTGCGGCTGGCGGTCACGGACCTCGTGGAGCGGCCACGGGCGGAGCTGCGGGACGGGGCGGTGCCGCTGATCCGACAGCTGTTCGCCGACTCCCACCTCGAAGAGCTGTGGGAACGCAGGCAGTTGGCGTTGCCCGAGCCCGATCCGCTGCCGCGCGGCGGCAAGAACATCGAGCAGGCGCTCGGCGAGCGCATCGCGGACATGCAGCGGCTGCTGTCCGACCTGCGGGCCGAGGCGGACCGCGCCGCCATCGCGATGGCCGACCGGTTCGCCCCGCGCCCCGCCATCGACAAGCTGCTGCAGACCGTGGACCCCTTCCTCGCCGAACGCGTCGTCAGGGGCGTCCCGGACAGCGACGAACCGATCGCCAAGCTCGGCTTCCTCGGCATGCTGGACAGCCGCGCCCGCACCCCGCAGCGCCCGCCCGGGGTGACCGAGCAGCCGCCCAAGATCCCGCGGATCAAGGGGCAGTTGGGCGGCCTGGCCCCGGCCCGCTGGGGCGACGACGACGTGCAGGCGGCCATCCAGGAGCAGGACGCCTGGTACCAGTGGCGCTGCCGGACGGTGTGGCACGAGGCCTGGCGCGAGCAGCAGCAGCACTGGCAGCCGCACGCCGACGCGGCCGGCGCCGACCTCGCACGCCTGGTGAACGCCTTCCGCCGGCACAGCGACCAGGAGCGCAAGACGGCCGAGCAGAAGGGCCGCGAACTCTACGAGGACCGCACCGGCATCTCGTACCTCCTGCCGCCGCAGCGCAGTCTCAACCACTTCTACGAGGACGTCGTCGTCCGGTTGATCCGCCGCGAGGGGCTGCGGGAGAACGACGACGAGGCGGACCTGCTGCTGAAGCTGGTCGACGGTGACACCTGGCGCCAGGTCCACGGGCTCAGCCGGCGCGACCCGGAGGGCGCGGTGGCCCGCGTCAAGGGGCAGCTGGAGGCCCGGATCACCCGGCTCTTCGCGGAGAGCGGGGCGCATCTGGAGGAGCGGCCGCTGCTGCCGTCCATGGGCACGCTGCTGGCCGCGGCGGCCGGGGACGCGGACGCCAAGGACCAGGTCAGCAAGGAGGCGCTCGACCTGTTCGGCCGGAAGCTGACCGGGCTGCTGCCGGTCGGGTTCACCCCGGAGGGCACCGGGCTGCTCCGCGTCCTGGTCACCTATCCGCGGGTGCAGGCCGTGGACGAGGTGCAGGAGTTCCTCGGCAAGACGCTGCGGCTGCCCTCGGACGCGAAGAACTCCGTGGAGTACCGGGGTGTGGAGAGCGACTCCATCACCGTAGTCCTGTTCCGCAGCGAGATGAGCCTCACCCAGGTTCCCGAGGCCCGCAAGGTGCTGCGCCAGTGGGCCCGCGCGAAGGACAGCGAGCAGGCGCAGGACGTCCTGCGGTGGCGGCAGCGGCTCGGCTACCGGGACAGCTGGATGGTCAGCAGCGAGGAGGACCGGCGCGTCATCCTGCACCGCCTGCTGTGCTGTATGTGGAACGGCCAGGTGGACGTGATGGACGGCGACCCCGCCTCGCCGGAACGCGTCCGGCTCCGCCTGCACCCCGAGAAGGGCGCGAACGTCCCCGGCGTGCGGCTGCGGCTGGGCGACTACCCCGGCGGGGTGTCCAGCTGGGCCGAGCTGCTGCGCTCGTACGAACGCTGGACGGTCCTGGACGACGAGCGGATCGTCGAGGACTACTGCCGCGAGCTGATGGGGGCTCAGCCGCTGGGCCTCGCCCGCACCGGCAGCGAACCCCATCCCCTCTTCGTCGACCTGGTCGAGAAGGTCGCCCCGCGCCAGCTGGAGCTGCTCACGGAGCGCCGGGAGCGGGGCGGCGAGCGGATCGAGGGCTGGGTGCGCCCGCTGTGGGAGTTCTGGGCGGAGACCCTCCCGGCCGCCCTGGACACCGAGTTCGGCGACCAGCGCGCCGTCCAGCCGACCCTGCGCACCCTGCTGGAACACGTCCGCGGCGGCACCCCGACCGACCCCCGCGCCCGCGGGGACTTCTCGGCATCCCGGCGCCCGGCACCGGATGAGGACGACTGGGGCACGACACCGGTGTCCTCGCGGGGCGGGGGCGGTTACGACGACAACGGCGACGACTACGACAGGCCGTACGGCGTCGAGCGCGGTGAGCGCGGTGCAGCGGACCGGGAAGGCCGCGACGGCCGGGACAGCCGCCGCGACACCGACACCGACTTCCGGACCGGCAACCGCCGCGACGACCACGGCGACTACGACAGGCCCGGCCCCGACGTCGACCGCCACCGCGGCGGATACGACAGGCCCGACCCGGACGCCGACCGCCACCGCGGCGCATACGACAAGCCCGACCCGGACAGTGATCGTGGCCGGGACGGCCGCCGCGACGACTACGGCGACTACGACAGGCCCGACCCCGACAGTGACCGCCGCCGCGACGGATACGACGCCGGGCAGGGCGGTCGGCGGCGCGCGCCGTGGGACGACGAGTCCGGCGACAGCGGCCGGGGCGGCGCCCCCTGGGACGGTGACGTGCGGTGAGCCGGTCCCAGGACTTCAGTACCGTCATCCATCTGGACCTGCGTGCCGGGGCCGCGGCGCTGAACGACCCGTCGGCCGTGCGGGCAAGGGTCGCCCAGGAGTTGAGCCGGGCCGGGCTGCCGGAGCCGGACGACCCGCTGTTCCTGGTGGTCGACACCCCGGCCGGGCTCGCCGACCACCAGCCGCAGTACGAGCTGCTCACCGGCTACCGGGCGGTGGGCGAGGTCCGGCTGCTGGTACTGCTGGTCGGCAGCGCGCCGGGCGCGTTCGCCGGTGCGGAAGGCGGCTTCCAGCCCGACCGCCGGCTGCTGCGCCCCTCGGTGCTGCGGGCCACGGGCACCGCACTGCTGTGGGCCGGCGATCTGCGCTCCGCCCGCACCGCGCTGGAGCAGCCCGAGCCGGACGACCCGGACGCGCTGGCGGTCCTGGTGGACGTCCTGTCCGTCCCGGACGTCTATCTCGCGGTGCTGGACGGCATCCAGTCGCTGCCCGAGGCCGTCGCCGCGCCCGGCGTACGGCTGCTGGAGCAGGACCTGCCGCCGGAGGTGCGCGACCGGGCCTGGCGCGACGCGCTCACCCGGTTCGCCGGCGAGGACACCGAACTGGCACCGGACGTGCTGCTGACCGCCTCCTCCGGAGCCGACCTGCCGGAGCCGCTGCGCGGCCTGGTGGCGGGCCGGGGCGGCCGGGACCTCGGCCACCGGGAACCCGGCGGCGTGGCCGACGACGCCTACCGTGCCTGCGCGGACGCCCTCGAGTACGCCGAGGAGGCGCTGGCCGGACTGCGGTCCCTGCCCGGCCTGCTGCGGGCCTCCCGCCGGGAGGCGTTCGAGACGGACGTCGACCAGGCGCGCCAGGCGCTCGACAACTACCGCGACCTCGTTGCCACGGCCCTGCGCAGCGGCGGCGGCACGGCACCGTCGGCGGCCGAGTCGGCGACCCGGCTGGCCGCCCTCGGGCTGCGGGTGCCGTCGGCCGAGGGCATGGGCGAGCGGATCGGCGAGGGGCTGCGGGAGTTCGCCCACAAACTGCTGGGCCAGGGACTCGCCCTGCGCTCGGTGGCCCAGCGCTTCACCGGTCTGGCCGGACGCGTGGAGCCGCTGCCCGGCTCGGCGCTGCTGCCGAAGCTCGCCCCGCACTCCGCCGAGGCCGTGGCCCGGCAGACGGCGGGCACGGCGGACGCCACGGTGCCGGGACTGCCGGTGGCCGGTCCGCTCGCGGCGGCCGGGGCGGGGCTGCTCGGTGCGCTGTGGTGGGGGCCGTTCCTGCCGCTGGCGGTCGTCGTGCCGCTGCTGTTCGTCGGGATGGCGGTGCTCGGCTCGGCCCGGCTGAAGGGTGCGGGACGCCCGGGCCGCTGGGGCGTGGCCCCCACGGTCGCGGCGGTCGGCAGCGCGCTCGTCGGGGCCGCGGCGGCGTACGCGACCGAACCCCCCGGCTGGCTGAGCACGATCGGCCTGCTGGCCGCTCTCGGCGTAACGGAGGAGACCGTACGCCGGCTCTGGCGCGCGGCGGCCGCCGCCTGGGCGCCCGGCCACGCGACGGCCGTACTGCGCCACGCCCTTGAGGGTCTGGACGCGCTGCTCGCCGAGGCGGTCCGGGAGCACTGGGCCGTCGAGGAGCGCCTGTACTGCGCCGACGCCGCCCGTTCCGTCGCCGGCATGCTGCGGGCGACGGCCGCCGCGGCGGAGGCGGAGGCGGTGCCCGAGCCTATGGGGGTCCCCCCGCTCGAGCGGAGCCGGGAGTGGGGGAGGCTCGTGACCGGCGGGGTGTCCGCGCCCTTCGGGGCGCCCGGCGCCGGGACGTCCGACGAGGACCGCTGGCTCGACGACGACACGGACCTGGAGCTCGACGACGCCTTCACCGACGCCGACGACGGCGACTGGGCGAGCGTGTACGCGTGGGAGGACGAGCCCGCCGAGGCGAAGGGGCGCAGCGGTCAGGAAGGATCGGCGTCCGGCCGGGAGACGAGTGCCGTCGGCCCGAACGGCCGTCCCAGCAAGGGAGTTGTGCCGCGCTGGCTGGAGCGGGAGAGCGGTGAGGGCGGGCCGGAGCTGGTCGCCACCCTGTCCGCCGATCTGACGGACGCGGCCCTGGAGGCCATGAAGCACTACTGGGGTGCCGTCGAACGCGGCCAGGCCGGCGCCCGCGCCGTCCGGCGCACCGAGGAACGGGTCCGCGAGCTGCTGTCGACGGCCCGCCATCATCTCCGGCACAACGGAGTGCTGGCCCCGCCCCCGTTCGCCGCCGCGCGCCGCGTCCGCGCCACCTCGGCCAACCTGCTCGGCACCGACCCGCAGGGACCGGCCGAACTGGTCGGCACGGAGGCCGGCCGGCAGGCCGTGGTGCAGTTGTCCACACCCGAGCAGGGCACGCTGCTCAGCCGCGACCCGGCGGCCGCGGTGTGGCTCAGGTTCGCCCCCAGGGCCGTACGCGACGAGGTCGAGAAGGCCTGGCGGACGAGCGGTTCGGTGCACCCGGAGGAGGTCCTGTGGACGTCGTCGGGCCGGTACGCCGGCCTGGTGCGCCTCACCCCCCTGCGCGTGGGCGTGGTGGAGACCGTCCGCCCCCGGCACGGCTCGGACGGGGAACCGGCCAGGGAGATGGACGACGGGATGGAGACGTACGGCACGACGAACCCGTACGACCGGGCAGCTCCCTACGACCGGGCGGAGCCGTACGCCCGCACAGAGCCGTACGAGCGGACAGAACCGTACAAGCGGGCGGATGCCTACGACCGGGCGGAGCCATACGACCGGACCGGCTCGGACGACGACTGGCTGAGCTCCGGCGACGACTGGCCGGAGAGCGACGCACGAGGGGACGGCGACCGCTGGTGACGAGCACCACGCATTCCGCGCTGCCGGGGCCGGGCGGACCGGCTCCGGACAAGCTCGCGTTCACCGTGCCGTCGGGGCGGCGGCGCGTCACCCCGGTCCGGGTCGGCCGCGAGTTCCGCCGCGACCGGCTGCTGCCCCAGCTGATCCGCAAGGCCGTGCTCGACGACCAGGGACAGCAGTGCGTGCAGGTTCGCCTGAGCGCCAAGGAGGCGGCGAACCCGGCGGCGCGCGCCCTGCTGGACACCGAGGCGGGCACGGCACTGCAGCTGAACCAGTTGCTCGGCGACACCGAGTACGCGGCCCTCTTCCCGAGGCTCGTCGGCTACGAGCTGGACACCGCCGAGCCGTACGTGCTGTACGACCCGCCGCGCGGCACGCCCGTCGCGCGGATCCATGTGATGTCCGCGACCGACCAGGAGATCTTCACCCGGGACCTGATGCTGGCCCTGTGCCTGCTGGAGGGCCAGGGCCTGGTGCCGCGCGGCGTCTCGCCCGCCACCGTGTTCTGGGACGGCGCCAGGGTCCAGCTCTGGGGGCTGGAGTCGGTGACCCGGACCGGACGGCCGCGTCGCCCGTGGGGCCGGGCGCCCTTCTGCTCGCCGGAACAGCGCCGGGGCGAGGCCCTCGCGGACGCGCGGGACGCGGTGTGGAGCGCGGCGCAGGTCCTCTACCAGCTGGTGACCGGACGGCCCGGGCCCGCCGACCGGCCGCCCGCCGACCTGCGCGACCACCGCAAGCTGGACCAGACGTTGCGGCCCGCCTTCGCGCCGCGGGCCGCCGACCGGCCGACGCCCACCCAGGTGCTCGACCTGGTGGCACCGGGCACCGCCCGCCGCGTCCGGCTCGCCGTGCCGCCCGACGAGACCCGCCCGCACCACGAGGCCTTCGAGGAGGCGCTGCGTCTCAAACGGCAGGCACCCGCGGCCCGGCCCCGGAACGGATCGTCCGAGCCGGAGAACGGCGAGGTGCTCTGCCCGTACTGCCTGGAGACCATCCGGCTCGACCTCACGAAACTGTTCGTCACCGACAGCCGGATGCAGTACAAGCCGCTGGACCTCAAGGGCATCAACAACCCCGTGCGGCGGACGGACGTCATGCGCGGCGCCGTCCAGAAGTGCACGGCGGACCCGGAGTTCCCCACCCACTACATCCCGGTGCCCTACCTGACGTACGGCCGTCCGCTGACCGTCGCGATGGTCGGCCAGTCCTCCACCGGCAAGAGTCATCTTCTGACCCAGATGATCGCGGCGATCACCGACGGCGGCCTGGAGCCGTTCGGCCTGAAGTGGCAGTCCGTCAATCCGGAGCAGCACGCCCGGTTCGTCCGGGACCGGGTGCAGCCGTTGCGCAGCGGCAAGGTCCTGGACCACACGGCGGCGCTGGGCATGGACGACTTCGCCCGGTTCGTGGAGTCCCTGCTGATCACTGACGCCCGCGGGCAGGTGCGCCCGATCGCCTTCTTCGACCTCGGCGGCGAGGACCTCGTACGGACCGACGCGGCGCTGCGGTTCCTGCTCGGCGTCGACGCCCTGGTCTTCGTCGTCGACCCGGCGCTCGCCCTTCCGCTGCCGCAGCTGGACCACGCCCGGGAACGCTGGGGTGTGGAGGTGAACCGGGACGGCGACCTCGCCTTCGGCACGGTCCTGGACCGGCTGCCGAAGAACGGCGGCTACCTGGACGTGCCGGCCGCGATGGTGCTCGGCAAGGCCGACCTGCTCCGGTTCCAGCCGCCGGTCGACCGCTGGCTGAACCGCCCGCCGGCCACGTCCCTCGACCCCGAGCTGCTGCGCGAGGAGAGCCGGGACGTCTACGGGCTGCTGCGCCGGCACGCGGGCCAGGCGTGGCTGCGCCCCTTCGACGCGATCCGCCGCTGCACCCTGCACATCGCCTCCGCCACCGGCGGCCAGGAGGACCACGGCCGGTATCCGGCGGGGGCCGGACCCCGACGGGTGCTGGAGCCGCTGCTGGCCCTGCTGGCCATGCACGGCCTGATCCAAGTCCCCGGCGGCGCCGAGGCATTGGCGGTGGGGGAGGCCCCGGCGCTCGAAGCGGTGCCGTGGGACGGGACCGGGGAAGCCGGGCGGTTCGAACGTTCTGATGGGCCCGGGGAGCCCGACGGATCCGAGGAAGGAGAACACCGGTGAACGACTTCCAGGACCGGGACTCGGTGCACCAGATCGTCTTCCGCTGGGACGGCAACCACGGCCGCCAGGGCACCGGCATGAACGCCGTCGCCCACTCCTGCGACGCCGGACGCGCCGAGGAAATCGGCCGGGAACTGGGCCCGTTGCTGTGGGTGTCCGGCGCGGCGGCCGCCCGGCCGAGCGTCGTCCGCACGCTCTCCCGCGACGACGACGTCCTGCTCGTCCAGCGCTGGCCCACGACCGACCCGAGCGGGCGGCCCAGCACGGTCAGCCATGTGCTGGTCGGGGACCGCGGCACCCTGCCGCCCGCGCGCTGCCTCGGGCTCGCGTACAACGGCGGCTGGCGCAAGCAGGAGAGAGCCGAGCAGGACTCCGGTCAGCTCGCGAAGTTCGATCTCACGGACCTCCACGAGCTGGCGAGGGGCCGGCTGCCCGGCATGGTGGAGCGGCTGTCGGAGGTCGAGCGCGCGCTGATCCTGGCCGGCGCGGAGCTGCTGCGCGATCCGAGTCAGCGGGTGTCGCTGCTGCTGGAGGAGAAGACACCGGAGAGCTGGCCGGACCCGGCCATGGTGCCGCTCGTCTATCTCGGGCTGTTCCTGATCTTCGGGTCCTGGCTGGACCAGGAGTGGACGTTCGCCACGTACGACACGGTGGACAGCCATCCCCTGCGGCTGATGTCCGTCCCGCGCTGGGAGCCGGACTCGGGCGGTTCCGGCCCGCTGGCCCGGGTCATGGGCCGCCGACCGGCCACGTTCCAGTTCGAGCACAAGGCGGCGGCCCAGCTGGTGGCCCACCTCCTCACCCACCCGCAGACGGCTCCCGGCGTACCCCAGCTGGTCGAGGCACTCCCCGACGGCGCGGCCCTGGACTGGGAGAGCCGCCGCGACCGCCTCAGGAAGATCCTCGGCCCGGACCGGCAGGAAAGGGGCCGGGCCCGGGCCCGGGAGCGGGAACAGGAACGAGAACCGGAACGGGAACTGGAACTGGATCGCGCCGGGGCACCGCCCCAAGCCACGACCGCCCCGGAGACCTACCCGACGACTCCGTACGAAGGTCCCTACGGGCAGCCGTACCAGGACACCTACGCCCTCCACCAGGACCTGCGCGACAACCGCCACGGTGACGCCATGCGGCACAGTCTCCTGATGGCGCGACTGGGTGAACAGCCCGACGAGGTGCTCCTGGATGTGCTGAGCTCAGGCGAACTGCCGCCGGACTCCCTGGACTTGGTGCTGAGGGAGCTGGGCAAGCCCGACCGCGTACAGGTACGCCATCCGGACATGCGGCACGCACTGTGCGCGGAAGTGCTCCGGAACGGCCTGTACTTCAGACCGCAGGGAATGGCCCTGGCCGACCGGGCGGCCGACCTCTTCAGCTGGGCCGTCGCCCCCGTGGCCCGGGACCGGCGCCATCTGACCCAACTGGGGGAGGTGCTGCACCTGATGAGCGTCAGCACCCACCCCACCGCGTTCAACTGGCTCCGGCAGAGCATCATCGAACCGGCGAACGGCCGGATCCCCGACCTGCCGCCGGAACTGTGGAGCCAACTGCTGCGGGACGCGCTGAACCGCAACGGCAGACACCCCGCCGCGCCCCCACCGCCCCGCCCCGCTCAAGCACCCACAGCACCACCCCCACAACCGGTGGACCTCACCTCGGATCCCATCGGCCTCACAGCCCGGCTCTCCGACATGATCAACAACCCGGGCTGTTTCATCGGGAGCATCGTCGTCCTGGGTGTCGTACTCGTGGGGCTGGTGCTGATGCTCTTCATCTGACGCGTCAGCGTGCGTGCGGCTCCCGTACGACCGCGACCTCTCCGGCGGCCACCGTGACCGACCCCGGCAGCGGCTTGCCCGTCAGCAGTTCCGTCGCGTCCGCCGCGACCCCGATGTGGGCGGGCTGGTCGGTGTGGTTGATCAGGAAGAGGTAGTCGGCGTCCGGGCCGCGCCGCAGGGCTGCCTCGACGCCCTGGGGGGTCGTACGGACCGGCTTCACGCCCGCCTCCGCGCGGATACGGTCCAGCAACCCCGCCAGGGTCGCCGCGTCCGGCTGCGTGGCGAGGTACCAAGTGGCGCCCTGGCCGAGGGAGTTGCGCGTCACCGCCGGTACGCCCGCGAGCGGGCCGGTCGTGTACGACTCGATCGCCTCGGCGCCGGTCAGCCGCACGCGCTCCGACCACAGCACTCCCGTACCACCACCGCTGAGCCCCACCGACTCCCCCGGCAGCAGCGGGAACAGCTCGTCGGTGCGCACGCCCAGCGCGTCCCGGAAGGCGCCCGGGTAACCGCCCAGCCGGACATGGCAGTTCTCGTCGACCGCCCCGCTGTGGAAGCCGACGGCCAGGGTGCCGCCCCGCTGAGCGAAGGCGGTGAGGTTCTTCGCGCCCTCGTCGTCCACCAGGTACAGGCTGGGGGCGAGGACCAGGCGGTACGGCGACAGGTCGGCGTCCGGGCGTACGAAGTCCACCGCCACGCCGGACCGCCACAGCGGCTCGTACCAGGCGCGGACCAGGTCCTGGAAGCGCAGCTCGGCGCTGGGCTGGGAGGGGAGTTCCATGGCCCAGCGGGCGTCCCAGTCCCAGACGACGGCCACCTCGGCCGTGCCGACGCTGCCGCGCACCTCCGCGAGCGCCCGCAGGTCCGCGCCGAGCCGGACCACGTCACGCCAGATCTGGCTGTCCGTCCCGGCGTGCGGGAGCATCGCCGAGTGCCACTGTTCGGCACCCGCCTTCGCCGCGCGCCACTGGAAGTAGGCGACGCCGTCCGCGCCGCGTGCCACATGGGCCAGGGCGTTGCGCCTCAACTCACCAGGGTTCTTGGCCCGGTTCACGGGCTGCCAGTTCACCGCGCCCGTCGAGTGCTCCATCAGCAGCCAGGGGCCGCCCGCCAGGGAGCGGACCAGATCGCCGCTGAGCGCGATGTCGATCTCCGACTCGGGGTCGGCGGACTGGAGATAGTGGTCGTTGGAGACGATGTCCAGCTTCGGGGCCCAGCGCCAGTAGTCCAGCGCGTCGAAGTTGTACATCACCATGAAGTTGGTGGTGGCGGGGATCTCGGGGGCCGCCGCCAGCAGCACCCGGCGCTCCGCCTCGTACAGCGACAGCAGCTCATCGCTGCAGAAGCGGCGCCAGTCCAGCTGGTGGGTGGGGTTCGGGACGGCGCCCGTGGCGCGGGGCGGGAGGATCTCGTCCCAGTCGTAGTACCACTGGCTCCAGAAGCGGGTTCCCCAGGCGTCGTTGAGGGCGGCGAGGTCGTCCGCGTACCGCCCCCGCAGCCAGCGCCGGAAGGCGGCCGCGCTCTCGTCGCAGTAGCACTCCGCGTTGTGGCAGCCGTACTCGTTGTGGACGTGCCACATCTTCACCGCCGGATGGTCCGCGTACCGGCGGGCGATCTCCCCCGCCATGCGCAGGGCCGCCGCACGGTACGCCGGGCTGCTCGGGCAGAACGTCTGACGGCTGCCGTACGACAGCCTCCTGCCGTCCCTGTCCACGGGCAGCGCCTCCGGGTGGGCGCGGAAGAACCACGCCGGGGGCGCCGCCGTCGGGGTCGCGAGGTCGGCCGCGATGCCGTGGGCGTCCAGCAGGTCGAGGACGCTGTCCAGCAGGGAGAAGTCGTACGCGCCCTCCTTCGGCTCCAGCAACGCCCAGGAGAAGATGCCGACGCTGACCATGGTGACCCCGGCCTCGCGCATCAGGCGCATGTCCTCGGCCCAGACCTCCTCGGGCCATTGCTCGGGGTTGTAGTCGCCGCCGTAGGCGATGCCCGGAACCTTCAATTCCCGCGTCAGTTCCCGATTCAGTTCCCGCTTCATCGGGCGACTCCCGACGACAGCAGACGGCGCGTCGTCTCCACGCCCCACTCGTCCAGCGACAGCAGCCGGTCGCTGGACGCCATCAGGCCGCCCGTCGCCTCGACATGCGCGGCCCACCGCTCCCGGGTCTCCACCGCCGGGCGGGCCATCAGGCAGTCGGGGTCGTTGGTCCAGAGGCGGCCGTGCTGCCACCGGCGGCCGGCGCCCGTGAACTCGGCCGGGTCCTGGCCGGGCTGGCTGTAGTCGTCGGCCTCGGGGCGGCGGTGCGGGGCCGTGTCGGGGCTGACCCGCATCGCGTCGAACAGGCCGAGCGAGGGGAGGATCGGGGCGCCGCAGCCCAGCAGGTAGGCGTCCTCGCCGATCGCGTCGCGGATCAGCTGGATGCCGGAGCGGTACGCCGTCAGCGCGTCCACCTCCGTGTCATGCCGTACGCCGTCCAGGGCGCCCGCGTAGAGGAAGTCGACCTTGAAGTAGTCGTAGCCCTCGGCGCGGAGGGTCCGGAAGACCTCCGTCAGATACGCCGCCGCCTCCGGGTGGGTGGTGTCCAGGACGCGCAGGTCGTGGCCCCAGTTGCGGCCGGCGTGCGTGAAGCCGCCCTCGGGGGTGCGGACCAGCCACTCGGGGTGCTCGGTGGCGAGGTCGCTCACCGGGTCGACCAGGAAGGGTGCCGTCCAGATGCCGGCCCGGCGGCCCCGCGCGCGGATGGCGTCCGCGATGCCCGCGCGGGAGCGGAAGCGGCCGGAGAGGGTGAGCCAGTCGCCGAGGGCCTTCTGGTAGCCGTCGTCGATCTGTACGACGTCGATCGGCAGGTCGAGGGTCTCCATCGCGCGGAGGTTCTCGTGGATGTCGTCCTCGGTGACGGCGGTGAAGTACTCGTACCAGGAGCACCAGACCGTCGGGGCCGGGCGGGGCGCCGTCAGCTGGAGGCTGTCGGCCCAGTCGCCCAGCACCGACTGGATGCTCGTACCCGTCCACTCCTTCACCGGGCCGTCGGCGCTGACCTCCGCCCGGCCGTCCGTCACGACCAGCCGGACGGACGGGACCTCACACGTCGGGTCGACCGCCGCCCACAGGCGGACCGGCGATCCGTCACCGGGGTCGAGCGCCAGCAGGCCCTCGCCCTGGAACGTCCCCTCGGGAACGGTGACGCCCGGGCGGTAACAGACCGTCGCCCAGTTGTCGTTGGTCGGGCGGTACGGCCTGTCACCGAGGGCGTAGACGCCGCTGGGGCTCCAGGACTGCCAGCCCTCCTCGTGGACGCGGGCACGGGCCGCGTCCACGGGCACGGAGGCGACGGGGGTTTGCCGACAGGCTCTCAAGGGGTGGTGCACGGTGGTTCTCTTTCGAACGGGGCCGGGATCAGCCCTTGTTGGCGCCGAGGGTGAGGCCGCTGACGAACTGGCGCTGGAGGAGGAAGTACACGACCAGGACCGGGACGGCGGTGATCAGGGCGCCGGCGGCGATCAGGTTGGGGTCGGTGAAGTACTGGCCGGAGAGGTTGTTCAGTGCCGACGTGATCGGCATGTTCTCGCCGGTGGAGATCAGCACCAGGGCCCAGAAGAAGTCGTTGTAGATCCAGATGGACAGCAGGGTGGCGAGGGCGGCCATCGCGGGCTTGCACAGCGGCAGGGTGATCTGCCAGTACAGCCGCCATACGGAGGCGCCGTCGACGAGGGCGGCCTCGGTCAGCTCGTGCGGGAGCATCTTCATGTAGTTGGCCAGCACGAAGGCGCAGAACCCGGACTGGAAGGCGACGTGAATCAACACGAGCCCCAGGGCGGAGTCGTAGAGCTTGCCGCTCATGGTGATGCCGGGCAGGTCGACCAGGAGGTACAGCCGGTACAGGGGGGTGATGATGACCTGCTGGGGCAGCAGGTTGCCGGCGGTGAAGACCAGCAGCAGGGCGATGTTGACGCGGAAGTCGAAGCGGGCGACGTAGAAGGCGACCATCGACGACAGGAACAGGGTCAGCAGCACCGCCGGGACCGCGATGATGAGGGTGTTGGTGAAGTAGTGCGTCATGTCCGACTGCGTGAAGGCGTTCGTGAAGTTGTCGAACGTCAGCGTGTCGGGCCAGGACACATAGCCCTTCTCACTCGTCTCGCCGTACGGCCGAAGCGCGGCGTAGACCGCCCACAGCAGCGGGGCGAGCCAGGCGAGGGCGGCTCCGGCGAGGAAGACGTGGAGCAGGATCCGGGCG
Organism: Streptomyces sp. CA-251387; assembly: GCF_050936625.1. Classification (NCBI taxonomy): domain Bacteria; kingdom Bacillati; phylum Actinomycetota; class Actinomycetes; order Kitasatosporales; family Streptomycetaceae; genus Streptomyces; species Streptomyces sp. CA-251387. Next base: position 4,598,874 of record NZ_JBNJMJ010000001.1, read on the forward strand.
GGGCGCAGGGGGGTGCGCTGCTTGGGCGCACCGGTCGCGAGGGTGGTGGTGCTCATGCGCGCCGCTCCTTCCGGAAGGTCGCGATCAGGTAGGGGATGATCACGGCGAGGGAGATCAGCAGCAGGACGACGGCGATCGCGGAGCCGTACCCGATGCGGCTGGACTCACCGATGATGTTGTTGGTGACCAGGATCGACAGCAACTCGGTGCCTTCGGCGCCCTTGTTGAACACGAAGACGAGGTCGAAGGCGCGCAGCGCCTCGATGATGGTGACGACCAGGACGATCGTGTTCGTGGGGCGCAGGGTGGGGAAGATGACGTTCTTGAACGTCTGCCACTCGTTCGCCCCGTCCAGGGCGGAGGCCTCCCGCAGCGCGGGGTCGACGCCCTTGAGGCCGGCCAGGTAGAGGATCATCATGTAGCCGGTGTGGCGCCAGGACGCGGCGATCAGGATCGCCCACAGGTTCAGGTCCGGATCGCCGATCCAGTCGATGTACTTGCCCGGCTCGTTGGCGCCGATGAGGCTGTTGATCAGGCCGGTGTCGGGGTTGTAGACCAGCTGCCAGACGAAGCCGATGACGGCCATCGACAGCACGACCGGGAGGAAGAACGCGGTCTGGTAGACGCGGCTGAAGCGGATCTTCTTGTCCAGCTGCACGGCCAGGAACAGCCCCAGCGGCGTGGGGATGAGGATGAGCACGACGAACCAGATGACGTTGTGCTCGACGGCCGGCCAGAACTGCGGGTTGTTGGTGAACAGTTCCCGGAAGTTGTCCAGCCCGACCCACTTGATGGCGTCGAAGCCGATGCCGTCCCAGGTGGTGAAGGCCAGCGCGATGGAGGCCAGCGCGGTGACCCAGACCAGGGCCACGTGCAGGATCGTCGGCAGGCCGGCCATCAGGCCGAGGGTGAGCCGGTCACGGCGGGTCAGCAGACGGCGGTGGCCGCTGTGGGCCCGCTGGGTGGACGTCGCGCCCGAAGGCGGCACGGCGGCCGCCTCCGGGGACTTGGTGGGGGTGTCGGTAGTCATATCGATCAGCCCGACGCGAAGATCGTCTTCTTCTGGCGCTCGATCGACGACAGGATGCCGTCGATGCCCTTGGGGTCACGGATGAACTTCTGCAGCGCCGGCTGCATCACCGTGGAGGTGAAGTCCGGCCGGGAGTCGCGGTCCATGAACTGCGTCAGGCTCTTCGCCCCCGAGATCATGTCGTACGCCTTCTTCTGCAGCGCGCTGTAGGAGGACGTGTCCGCCTTGGTGGAGGCGGCGACGACGTTCGGGTCGGACTTGAGGTAGATCTCCTCGGCGGCCGGAGTGCCCAGGTACTGAAGCAGCTTCACCGAACCGGCGTGGTTCTTCTTCGCCTTGGAGAGCATGAAGCCGTCGGTGGGCGCCTCGACCGTGTCCTGCCCGTAGGCCGGGTCGATCTCCGGGAAGGCGAAGAAGTCGAGGTCCTCGCGGTCGGCCTCGTTGGTGAACTGCTGGCCCACGAAGGTGCCCAGCAGATACATGCCGGCCTTCTTCGACGCCAGCGTCTGGGCGGCGTCCTGCCAGGTGCGGCCCATCGCGCCGTCCTGGTGGTAAGGGAGGATCTCGGTCCACAGGTCGAAGACCTTGCGCACCTTGGCGTCCGTCCAGGAGGCCTTGCCGGCCATCAGCTCGACGTGGAAGTCGTAGCCGTTGGCACGGAAGTTGATCTGGTCGAAGGTGCCCATCGCGGGCCAGGCGTCCTTGTCACCGAAGGCGATCGGGACGAGGCCGTCCTTCTGCATCTGCTTGCACAGCGCGACCAGCTGGTCCCAGGTGGTGGGGACCTCGTAGCCCTTCTCCTGGAAGACGCTCTTCCGGTAGAAGAGCGCCCACGGGTAGGTGTACAGCGGCACGAAGTAGTACTTGCCGTCCTCGCCCTTGGAGAGCTTCTTCATCGCGTCGGGGAAGTTGCCCTCGATGGACTTCCACACGTCGTCGATCGGCGTGGCCAGCCCCTTGGCCGCGAAGAACTGCATCCGGTAGCCGGCGAACCAGTGGAACACGTCGTCCGGCGTGCCCTGCAGATACGAGTTGATCTGCTCCTGGAACGTGTTGTGGTCCTTGGTGTTCACGTCGACCGTGAGCCCGGACTGCTTCCCGAACGCCGTGTAGATGTCGGCGAACGCCTTCTTCGGCACGGCGTCCGACGCGTTGGAGCCGACCGTGACGGTCTTGGGGTCGCTCCCCGAACCGCTGCCACCGCAGGCGCTCAGCAGCGGGATCCCGGCGCCGAGCAGGGCGGCGCCGCCCACGCCGCGCAGCAGGGTGCGGCGGCTGGGCGAGGGCAGGGACAGACCGGAGGGTGAGGTGTGGTGCATCTGCGGCTCCTGAGGGCAGGGACGGCCGTGGCGGCGGCGCGATGAAGTCCGTCGTAATCGATCAGAAATCAACTTGACCGAACACAGTGGCGCAATAACAGCCGTATGTCTGGTCATGCGTCAAGAGATGTCGATGGCCGTTTCGGAAACGTGACCGATATCTCGAACTGGTACAGACCGAAGAGATGATCGAATCCACCTGCGCCGGGGAGATCACGCCGCTAGCTTTCGGCCATGACCGCATCGAGTACGCCCTCACACGTCCCCTCCGTGGCCCTGCGCGGCCGTCAAGGCGCCCTGTGGCTGGAGGACGGATCACTGACGCTGGAGCAGGACGGGATCCGAAGACGCATACCGCTGACCGCCGTCGAGGAGGTCAGACCGGCACCGGGCGTTAGCCCGCGTGGGGTGGAGGTGGTGCTGACCGCGCCGGAGGGGACGCGGCCGACCGTGTACCGGGTGGCACACCGGGGCGCGTCCGCACGGGACGTCTTCGTCGCGACCGTGACCGCCGCGCTGCCCGCGCGGGATGCCGAGGAACGCCGCCGGGACGGGGCGGAGCAGGTCGTGGTGCTACCGGGAACGGTCACTCCGCCCTGGCACAGGAAGGTGTTCGAGGACCTCACCCTGGCGCTCGTCCTCGGCGTGCCGATCGTGGGCTGGATCGCCGGGCTGGTGACGCTGATCATGCACGCCGACATCATCGGCGCGATCCTCTGGTTCTTCGGTACGAAGCCGCTGATCATCGGCGTGGTCCTGTACGGCATGGCCGCGAAGACGCTGTACGACCGCGCGATCCTGCGCCGCCGCGGGGTCACCGTGCTGGCGGGCTTCCACCGTCACGACGGCAAGAAGCGGATGTTCCAGTTCACCGACCTGGACGGCGTCCCCCGCGACTGCGAGGTCGACAGCGCGGCCGAGCCGGTCAGCACCTCGCCGGAGCGGTTCCAGGTCACCTACGACCCACGGAAGCCGGAGCGGGTGGCCGCCAGGCTCCCCGTGCGCACCTGGGTCTGGCGGACGCTCGGCGTGGGCGTCTTCGGCACGCTGTTCCTGTACGCCGGGCTGTACATGGTCCCGTACCAGCTCATCCAGGTTCTCTCCTAGCGCACGACCACGGTCCTGGTCTCGCTCACCTGATCGACCTCCGACGTCCGCACGGTCACCTTCATCTCCCAGGTCCCGGCGATGGGCAGGTTGAGGAAGCTGTTGCCCCAGTAGCCGCCCTTGTCGGTGAGCTCGGCGTCGAGGGGGCCGATGTCCTTGGCCGGGAGGGTGAAGGAGACGCGCAGCTCGGGGACGATGGAGACGCCGCCGTCGGGGCCGTAGACGAGGGCCTCGATCGAGTTGTCGCCGACCCGGCCCGGGTCGAGGGTGATCTGCACCTTGCCGCGGCCGCCGGGGGTGCCGACGTCGAAGGGGACGTTGGTGACGGAGGCACCGACCACGGCGGGCGCCTGCCCCGCCGCCTCGGCCTCCGCCCGGCCGGGCAGCGTGCTGGTGAGGATCGTGGTGACCGCCAGGACGGCGGCGCCGACGGCGACTTCGGCGAGGACGGAGCGGCGCAGGGCGCGGCGCCGCGGATCCCGGGCGGGCGGGGCGTCGCTCCGCGGTGCATCACTCTGCGGGGCGTCGGTCTGCGGTACGTCGCTCTGCGGCGGCTCGGGCAGCGGCGGGCCGCCGACCGGCTCCGGGACCTTCTCCACCTCCCTTACGACCGTCTCCGCGTCGGCCGTCGCCAGCCGTGCCGTCCAGCGGCGCGACAGGGCCGCCGCGCCGAGGAGCAGGCACACCGCGGCCAGCTTGAGGGTGAGGAGCCTGCCGTACGTCGTGCCGGTGAGCGCGTCCCAGGAGCCGAGGCCGCGCCAGGATTGGTAGACGCCGGTGACGACCAGGACGGTCACGGAAGCGAACGCGAGGCGCGAGAAGCGGGTGACGGCGACCGGGGTCAGGTGGGCGCGGTACAGCGTGGCGAGCAGCGCCGTGAGGCCGCCCAGCCAGACCGCCGTGGCCAGCAGATGCAGCGCCGAGGATGTCATCGCCGCGGGGACCTGGATGCCCGCGGAGGCGTGCTCGCCGGCGGCCCAGGTCACGGCGAGGCCTGCGGCGAGGGCGGCGCCGGACCAGCCGTAGGGACGGCGGCGCCGGGACAGCCGTACAAGGTAGACGGCGGCCACCAGCAGCAGGGCCAGCCGCGCCAGCAGGACCACGCCCGGTCGGCTGGTCAGCGTGCGGGTGAGGGACTCGATGCTCAGGGACCCGAGTGGCCCCTCACCCGTCTCGTACGGGGCCCGCAGCACCAGCAGGGCAAGGGTGGCGGCGAGGAGGGTCCACCAGCCCGTCCTCAGCAGACTCGCGAGCACGGGGGCGTCCGGTGGGCGGCAGACCGCCATGAAGGTCGCCGTGCCGATGAGCAGGGCGGCCGCGAGGTAGGCCAGGTAGCGGGCGATGTTGTAGAGGCCCTTGGTCGCCGGGTCCTCGGTGGGGCCGGTGTCGACGGTGGCCATGGTGAGGGTGCGTTTGCCGACGGAGAAGGTGAACGCGCCGGAGACCGGGTGGCTGTCGGCCGACACCACCCGCCAGGCAACGGTGTACGTCCCCTGGGCCATCTTCCCGGGCAACGCCACCCGGGCGGTGTCGCCACCGCCCCGCGCATGCTCCGGCTCGCCCGTACGCAGCCGGCGGCCGTCCGGGTCGAGCACACGGAAGGAGTCGTCGAGCAGGCCGACGGACTCCGTGAAGGTCAGGGTGAGGTGGCGGGGGGCCGACTTGAGGACGGTTCCGTCCTCGGGGTCGGTGGCGCGGAGGGCTGCGTGGGCCGACGCGGGGCCCGTGCCGCCGAGGAGGAACAGGACCAGCAGGGTGCCCAGCAGCACCAGCCGTCGAAGTCGCCGCCGCCCTTGAGTTGTTCGGCGCCGCGGTTGTCGTCCGTCATCGCACCCCACGTCAGTCACATCTCCGTCGTCGGACCTGCCGCCTCGGGGATACGTACGTACACGGGGCGCTCCACGCTCACCCGAACGGCACCGACCGTACGGTCGTACGGACCACTCGAAAACCAGTGGAGCAGCGCCGCTGTGCGCCATTACGGTGCTGCCGGACCAGGTCGCCCAGTCAAGGACGTGCCGTTGTACACCGTGTGAGACCTCCCGAGCGCTGATTCGTCGCGCGTCGCGCATGTGCGCCGCGCTCCTTTCTGCTGCGGATTTCTCACTGAAACCGGTGTACTTCTGTGCTCAATAACTGGGTGGTCATGCCCACCTGCCTGCCGCTCGTCCTCCGCCGTTGCCACGCGTGCGCGTCCGAGCGCTTCCGGGCAAACGGCAAGTTTCGCGTCAACGCGCACCACAAGCTCATCGACGCCTGGCTCCTCGTGCTCTGTACCGCTTGCGGGGAAACCGCGAAGCTCACGGTCCTGGAGCGGATGAACGTGCGCTCCGTACGGCCTGAGCTGCTGGACCGGCTGCATGACAACGACCCTGACCTGGCAGCCGAGTTGCTCCAGGACCCGGTCCTGCGCCGCCGTAATCGCATCGCCCTCGACTGGGACGACGCCTGGCGCCTCGACACCGGCGGACCGGATCACCTGGACGGCGAGGTGATCGACGTCTCGGTTCGCTTCGCGGCGCGGATACCTGTCCGGCCGGTGCGACTGATCGCTGAGGGCTGCGGCCTTTCACGGGCCGAGGTCGAGAGGCTGATCGCGGAGGGGAGACTCGTTTCGGCAGCCCGGCTGAGCGGCAAGCTCTCCGGCGACTTCACCTTCGTGCTCAAGCGCTGAGCCCTCCCCGGGACGGGGCCTGTCCTGCAAGATCCGCCGGGCCGGCCCCGGCCCCTCCCTCAGCGGCGTGGCGGTGCCAGCCGTTCCCGGTCGTGTCCCTGACCCACCCTCACCACGTCGGCCGTGCCGACACCCCGCCGTCCACCACCAAATCGTGCCCCGTGACCCACGACGCGAGCCCCGACGCCAGGAACACGCACGCGTCCCCCACGTCCTCCGGCCGCCCCAACCTCCCCGTCGGCGCGACCCGTTCCCATCTGCGCACCCCCTCCGGCCACGCCTCCTCCAGCCCCTCCCGGTGGATGAGCCCGGGCGAGACGGTGTTCACGCGGATGCCGAAGGGGCCGTACTCCAGGGCGGCCGAGCGGGCGTCGACCGCGGCCTGCGTGCACGCGAAGACGCTCGACAGGTTGGCGTCCACAACCGCCCGCCACTCCGCCGCGGTCATGCCCGGCAGCTCCTGCGTCGGCTGCACCCCCGCGTTGTTGACCAGCGCGGTCAGGCGTCCGCCACCCCACTCGGCGGCCTCCCCCACCACCCGCCGGCACGCGTCCTCGTCGGTCAGATCACCCCGCACCACCACGGCCCGCCGACCGGACTCCCGGATACGGGACGCCACGGCGCCCGCCGCCTCCACGGCCGTACGGCAATGCAGCACGACCGCGGCCCCCTCCTGCGCGAACCGCGACGCGATCCCCCGCCCGATGCCACCGCCCGCGCCCGTGACCAGGGCGACCTGTCCTTCGAGGAGTCCGCTCATGGGCGGCACAGTGCCGCGATACGGGCGGCCTCGGAGGGATAGCGCGCCGTCAGCTCCGCCAAGTCGCCGTGTTCGTAGCCTTCGTAGGTGAAGCCGGGCGCCATCGTGCAGCCGAAGAAGGTCCAGGATCCGCCCTTCACCACCCGCGCGCCCATCCAGGTTCCGGCGGGGACGGTGAGCTGGATGTGCTGGCCGTGCAGGAGGCCGGGGCCGAGCACGGCGGTGCGCGATGTGCCGTCGGGGGCGAGGAGGAGAAGTTCCAGGGGGTCGCCCAGGTAGAAGTGCCAGACCTCGTCGGACGGCAGGCGGTGCAGGGCCGAGAAGTCGTCCGCGGTCAGCAGGACGACTATCGCCGAGCCCTCCGGCCGCCCGTCGGCGAGCTCCGGTCCCGCCCAGGTCTGGCGGAACAGCCCGCCCTCGCGCGGGATGGGCTCCAGTCCGTAGTGCGCGACGAGGTCTTCTGGGGTCACGCCGGGAAGGCTACCTCCCGGGTGAGAAAGGCGAGTTGGGCATCCTTTCGCGGGATGTACACCTCAGGCAGATCGACCTCCGGCAGCACGACCACCGGCCCCGCCGTGAAGCCCTGCTTGAGGAAGCGGGCGATGGCCTTCTCGTTGCGCACGTCGGGGTCGACGACGACCCGCTGCCGGTGCAGGGTGAGGAAGACGTACGACGTGATGACGGTCAGGAGCGCGGCCGTCCAACCGGGCCGTGCGCCCCCCGGACCGGCCGGCGCGAGCAGCAGGTGGACGCCGATGTCTCCGGGACGGACGTCGTAGCACTCGCTGACGCGGTCGGCCTCCGGCTCGTACGTCTGGAGGAGCGCGACCGGGTCGGCGTCACGCAGGACCAGGAAGGCGTGATGGGTGTCGAGGGTGTCCATGTGGGCGTAGACGTCGACCACCTGGTCCCTGGTCAGGCCGTTCATGCCCCAGAAGGAGGCCCGCTCCTCACGGACCCAGCCGTGCACGGCCTCGGCGTCGGCCTGCGGGTCGAGCGGCCGGATGCGGACGGTGCCGAAGCCGTCGACGACCTGTTCATGGACGGGTTCACGGACGACTTCGCGGACGATCGTCGGCTCAGACATCGGACTCCTTCTCGAGCTGGTTGAAATCGGTGACGACCGGAGCCAGATCTCCTTTCAGCCACAAGGGGAGCTGGTCGCGGTGATGGACTGAACCGGGGATGCCGGAGGCGCCGAGCGGGACCACCCAGAGGCTGGCCTCGCGGTCGGCCAGGTCCCAGACGTAGCGGGCGGCGGGGCCGCGCGCGCTCAGGTCGGTGAGGCCGGGGACGGCGGAGGTGCACAGGACGCAGTCGTGGTCGCCGGAGAGGCCGGGCGCGTCGTACGAAGGGTCGGGGAGCGCCCGCCAGGGGGCGAGGCGGTGGGTGTCGCCCCAGGTTCCGGTGGGCTGCCCGGCGGCCACGTCCTCCACCGCCGCGCGGACGGTGCCGGCGCGGTCGATGCCGTACAACTCCTCGGCGCGCAGGAGGTGTTCGAGGGCGAAACCGACGCGCGGCAGCAGGGCCAGCCAGGGGAGGAGGACCTCCGGGTAGGCGGGCGGTGCGGACAGCGCGGCGAAGGCCGGGTGAGCGGCGAGTCGTCGTACGACCGCCGCGCGCACCGCCGCGTACACGGCCGCGGCCTCGCTGTCCGCGTCCATGCGGCGGTCCCAGTCCAGGAGGGTCTGCCGGATGCGGTCGGCCTCGGGGGTGAGGGTGCCGACCGTGCGCAGGAGCTCCAACAGGGGCTCCGCGGAAGCCAGTCGGGTGTCCATGTGGATCGCCGGCATGTCGGCGGCCGACCAGCGCTCCTTCTGCCCCAGCAGTTCCGTGATGCGGTCGGCGCGATGGGGCGGGGCGAACTCGACGCCGAGCGGGCCGGCCAGGCCGCGCTGGTTGGCCATGGCGGCGACGCCGTCGGTGAGCCCGCCACGGGGCGTCTCGTGCCAGCCCTGCCAGTCGTGCCCCGGCTCCCAGGCGGGCACCAGCCGCACCCGGTTGGCCTCGGCCCGCACCGGCACCTTCCCGGCCACGCGGTGCAGCAGACCACCCTCGGCGTCGGCGGCCTGGACGACGTTGACGGGCTCGGCCCACAGCTCGACGGCACCGTCGACGTCGGCGACCCGGCGGGCGCGCAGGAGGGGAAGGAGCGCACTGAAACCGAGGTCGCCGGTGACGCGGGGCGGGTAGCGGAGGGCGACGGCGAGGGGGACCACCAGCCCGTCCGGAATCGCCCCCTCCGGGGGAGCGGGGGGACGAGTCCCTTCGGGCTGCTCCTCGGCCACCCCGCTCTCCAGCCCCTCCGGCCCTCCGATGATCACCGGCCCCCGCCCCGTCTCGATCACCTCGACCTCGACCGGCTCCTCCCCGGCCACCTCCACGACCTCGGTGTGCCGCGCCGCGCGCCGCCACACCCCGTCCGGGTCCAGGGCCTCCACCCCCGCCCCCGTACGCCGCAACCGCTCCCGGTACAGGTCCTGGTAGTCGGCCATGGCGTTGGTGATGGCCCAGGCGACCGTGCCGGTGTGCCCGAAGTGGGCGATGCCCGGGATGCCGGGGACGGCGAGACCGACGACGTCGAACTCGGGGCAGGACAGATGGATCTGCTGGTAGACGCCCGGCTCCTCGATGAACCGATGGGGATCCCCCGCGATGACCGCATGCCCGGTGACGGTCCGCTCCCCGCTCACCAGCCAGCCGTTGCTGCCGGAGGTACCGGGCCCGTCGGTGGCGAACAGCCCCACCGCGTCCGCGCCGAGATGCCGGACGACCTGCTCGCGCCAGAGCTTGGCCGGGAAGCCGGCGAAGAGGATGTGGATGCCGAGCCAGACACCGAGGGGAGTCCAGGGCTCCCAACGGCCGGGAGCGACCCCTACCCTCGCAAACTCAGGCGTACGACGGGCTCCTTCGGCCAGCCCTTCATTCACCCCGTCGACATACGCCCGCACCCACCCCGCCGTCTCCGCGTCCCGTCTCTCCAGCTCGGCGAAGCAGCGTCTCGCGGTGTCGTCGAGGCGGGCCCGTCTGACGAACCGGTCCCAGGGCAGGGCCTCGGCACCGAGGAAGGACGCGGAGGTGCCGCGCGCCCGGTGCCGCTCGACCTCCAGCTGCCAGGCCCGGTCGAGGGCGGTGACGCGGCCCTGGACGCGGGCGAGTTCGACCGCCCCGCCGGCACGCAGATGCGGAACGCCCCAGGCGTCACGGTAGATCTCGCCGGTCACCCTGTGTCCCTCCTCAGCTTTAGGTTAGCCTTGCCTAAGTATTTCGTGATCAGCGCAGGAATCGTACGCGAAGGGTGAAGACACCATGGGGCAGGGGCACGGCTGGGAGGGCGCGGTCCTGAAGCTGCTGCGCGCGAAGGACTTCGTCTTCACGGTGACCGGCGCCGAGGACGTCACCCCGCACTACCGCCGGGTCCACCTCACGGACGGCGGCATGCTCGCGGCAACCGGCGTGCACCCGACCATGTGGGTCCGCCTCTGGTTCGACAACGCGGGCAAGCCGCACCAGCGCGCCTACACCCTGGTCGACCCGGACCCGACGGCCGGCACCTTCAGCCTGGAGTTCGCCCTGCACGAGGGCCGCGCGAGCGACTGGGCCCGCTCGGCGAAGCCCGGCGACACGATCGAGGCGACCATCCACGGCACGGGCTTCACCGACCCCGACCCCGCCCCCTCCCACGTCTTCGCGGTCGCCGACCCGGCCTCCCTCCCCGCCCTCAACTCCCTCCTCACCGCCCTGGACTCCACCCCCGCGACGGTGTGGTTCGAAGGCGACCAGAACGGCCTCCCCTTCCGCACCGACCCCTCCCACCACGACGTACGCACGCTCCCTAGGCGGGACGCGGGGTCCCACTTGGTGGCCGAGGTGAAGGAGGCCCTGCCGGAACTGCTGAAGGCCACGCCGGACCCGTACGTCTGGATCGCCTGCGACACGGCGACGACCCGCGCCCTGACGTCGTACGTCCGCAAGGACCTGGGCGTGCCGAAGCAGCGAGTGAACGCGCTCGGATACTGGCGGCCCTGACACGGCGTCGAGGGCCGTACGACTTTCCAGCGGCCGTACAACTATTCCCGTGACTCACGCGTCGAGTGGGACGTCCGTTGCACGAGTCGAGGAGTCCCGTTGCGCAGAGCAGTCACGGCGGCAGCCGTGCTCACCGCGTCCTTCGCCGTCACGCTCACCCCCGTGACATCGTCCGCCGCCGCCCCCTACAAGGGCGCCAACACGTCGGCCGTTCAGGACGACTTCAACGGCGACGGCTACCGCGACCTGGCCGTCGGGGCACCGGGCGCCGCCAACGGCATGGTGGAGGAGGCCGGCGCGGTCGTCGTGCTCTACGGCTCGGCGTCCTCGGTGAGCACCACCCGCCGCATGGTCATCACCCAGGCGACCACCGGGATCCCCGGCACCGCCGAGGAGTCCGACCGCTTCGGCAGGACGGTGGCAAGCGCCGACCTGGACCGGGACGGCTACGCCGACCTGCTCGTCGGTGCCCCGGGCGAGGATGTCGGTGATGCCGAGTCGCGGGGCTCGGTGACCGTGGTGTGGGGCGGTCCGAACGGGCTGACGGGCGGCGCGAACATCGCCCCTCCGACCGGGTACGGGGAGGACAGGACCTACTGCCGCTTCGGCATGTCCATCGCGGCCGGCGACATGAACGGCGACGGCGCCCCGGAGGTCGGCATCGGCTCGGGCTGCAACGTCGCGTCCTACAGCGGCCCCTTCACCCGCACCGGCCAGGCCGCCTCCCGCTATCTGGAGTGGCGGGAGAACGCCCGTGGCGTGGTGATGGGCGATGTGAACGGCGACGGCAGGGCGGAGCGCTTCTATCTGGCGGGCCCCACCGACGGTGACATCCGGGGTCCGGTAACCCTCGACCAGGGCGCCCCCGGCGCCGACGACCCCTTCGTCAACCAGGGCATCGAACTTCCGTACGCCGACGGCCACGCGGGCCAGATCGGCGACCTCAACGGCGACGGCTACGGCGACCTGGTCACCGGCATCGCGGGCGACGACTCCCACTTCAACGCGCCGACCCCGGCAGCCCACCGGGGCGGCGAGATCCAGGTCCTCTACGGCAGCGCCCAGGGCATCACCCCCGAGCAGAAGCCGAAGGTCTTCCACCAGGACACGGCCGGCGTCCCCGGCAGCGCGGAGTGGGGCGACTGGTTCGGCCAGTCCCTGAGCATCGGCGACGTCGACGCCGACGGGTACGCCGATGTCCTCGTCGGCTCCCCCGAGGAGGCCATCGGGTCGCGCGCCTCGGCGGGCACCGCCGTCCTCCTCCGCGGCTCGGCATCCGGCCTGACCACGGCCAAGGCGGCCGGATACACCCAGGACACCGCAGGCGTCCCCGGCACGGCAGAGACCGGCGACGGGTTCGGCGCGGCCGTCCACCTCGCCGACCTCAACAAGGACGGCAAGGCCGAGACGGTCGTCGGCGCCCCCACCGAGAACTCGGACGGCTGCGTCTGGGTCGCCCGCGGCTCGGCATCCGGCCCCGTCCTGAACGGCTCGGCCAACCTGTGCGGCAAGAGCTCCGGCATCACCGTACGCGGGATAAAGGGTTACTTCGGCGCCGCCCTCACCAGCCCTCACGTGGAGAACTGACGCGGGCAGGGGCATGATCGGGGTCATGGACGTCATGCTTCACCTCGCCCAGGACCCCGAGGCCGACGCACTACTCGGCCGCAGTCCGCTCGCCGCGCTGGTCGGGATGCTCCTCGACCAGCAGGTTCCGATGGAGTGGGCGTTCAAGGGCCCCCGTACGATCGCGGACCGGCTCGGCACCGACGACCTGGACGCGCACGACATCGCCGCCCAGGACCCGGAGGCGTTCTCGACCCTGCTCTCCGACAAACCCGCCGTGCACCGCTACCCGGGCTCCATGGCCAAACGGATCCAGCAGCTGTGCCAGTACCTCGTCGAGCACTACGACGGTGACGCCGAGCTCGTCTGGAAGGGCGTCGACGACGGACGGGAGCTGCTGCGCCGGCTGGAGGAACTGCCCGGCTTCGGCAAGCAGAAGGCACAGATCTTCCTCGCACTGCTGGGCAAGCAGCTGGGCGTACGGCCCAAGGGGTGGCAGGAGGCCGCGGGTTCCTACGGCGAACCGAAGTCCTTCCGCTCCGTCGCCGACATCACCGGCCCCGAGTCGCTGGCCAAGGTACGCGCCCACAAACAGGAGATGAAGGCGGCGGCGAAGGCGGCCCGCAAGTAGAAGCGCGCCACTTGGTGCCGTCGGCTTGGCGTGCCCGGCGTTGGCATAAGCCCTGCTGGGGGCATGCGGCCCCAGACCCCGCTTCGGCCCTGAAGGGGCCTCGTCCTCGAACGCCGGAGGCACCCGTCAGTCGAGTGGCCCGCCCCAAATGGCGGTCCCAGCCGGCGCGGTCCAAGCATGGACCATGAGCGAGGCACCGACCGGCTCTCCCTGGGGCCGGGACTACGACGACCGCCGGGTCCACTCAGGCCATCCACCCGGGCCAGGCATGTCCCACGAGCCCGAGCCCCCCTTCGAGGGCCCCCTGCACGCCCTGTCCCGCGCCGCCTGGCAGGTCGTCCTGCTCACCGGCGTCGCCTCCCTGGTCCTGGGCATCCTGATCCTGGTGTGGCCGGACGCCTCGCTCTTCGCCTCCGGTGTTCTCTTCGGCCTCTACCTCCTGATCAGCGGCGTCCTCCAGCTGATCGCCGCTTTCGGCACGCACAAGACGACGTCCCTGCGCGTGCTGGCCTTCATCAGCGGCTCCCTGTCGGTCCTCCTCGGCCTGTTCTGCTTCCGCCGCCCGATGCAGTCGATCCTGCTGCTCGCCCTGTGGATCGGCATCGGCTGGCTCTTCCGCGGCATCACCCAGACCCTGGCCGCCGCCTCCGACCGGTCCATGCCGGCCCGCGGCTGGCAGATCTTCCTCGGCGTCGTCACCGCCGTCGGCGGAATCGTGCTGATCGACTCCCCCATCCAGTCGGTCACCGTGCTCACACTGCTCGGCGGATGGTGGCTGGTCGCAGTCGGCGCCGTGGAGATCGTCACGGGGTTCCGGATGCGGGAACGGGCCCGCCAGGTCCCGCACGAGTTGTGATACGCGCCGCGCACCGGTACGCCGAGCGGGCGGATCTCCGGCCCGACACGATGACCGTCGTACGGCCACCGGGGAGATGACCTCCCGTGAGCACCGCGCGAAGCCTCCCACGCAGCCGTATCCGGCTGCGGATCCTCGCGCTGCTGCTCGCCTTCCTGGTGCCGGGCGCGCACGCCCAGGCGCACGCCCTCCCCACCGTGGCCGAGGTCTCCGCCGAGGTCGCCGAGCAGGACGTCCTGGACACGCTCCTGCGCCCCCCGGCCCGCACGGACCGGCGCAGCCCTGCACGATTGCGTGCCGCGCCCGCGCCCGCGCCGACGCCCGCGCCCGTCGTCCCGGCGTGCCACCCCCAGGCCGCGCCGCCGCGGCCGCCGTACATCCCGCACATCTTGCGCACTGTGGTCCTGCGCTGCTGACAGACCCCCGCAACGAGGCCAGTCAGCACGACACGAGGAGCACAGCCATGCCCACCGACCACTACGCGGTCCTGCGCGCCCTGCTGCGCGCGGAGGCCGTACGCAACGCACCGAAGCCGCAGGTGAAGCAGGAGAAGCCGCAGCAGCCCCCGAAGAAGCGGGAGCGCGGCTGACACCGGCGCGGCGGAGGCCAGACTCCCACCGGAGCCACCGCCTCCGCCGCACCCCCCCCCGAAGACCCACCGGGTGATCCCGCACCCCGGCCCCTGTCCACAGCCTGTGCATACCGCCCGCAGACCGCACCCCCAGGGCGCACCCCCTGAACAGAGCGCACCCCGCGTCCCGAGAAAGCCACCGCCCCCCCATTCGGGCGAACCGACGCTCCCGGTCTCCCGACGTCACCGCCGCCCCCGCTCCGACAGGCATTCGAATCGCCCCCGGTCCGCCACCCCGGCTTCGGTTCGGGCCCGTTGCGGCTTCCGATCGGGACACGGTTCCCTCACACGTCGCCGTTCCACCCCGGTTTGCGACACTTTTTCCGGCGCTGCACTCCGTCGCCATGGCTGCGCCCGGAACGTCTGGACCGGTAGGCTTTCCGTGTGATCTTCAAGCGCATCGGAAACGGCCGGCCGTACCCCGACCACGGCCGGGAAAGCACCCGGCAGTGGGCGGACGTCGCGCCGCGCCCGGTCCGCCTCGATCAGCTCGTGACGACCAAGGGCCAGCTCGATCTGGAAACCCTGCTCGCCGAGGACTCGACGTTCTACGGCGACCTCTTCGCGCACGTCGTGAAGTGGCAGGGCGACCTGTATCTGGAGGACGGCCTCCACCGCGCGGTGCGCGCTGCGCTGCAGCAGCGTCAGGTGCTGCACGCGAGAGTCCTGGAACTGGACTGATCCCGGGGCCGACCCCGGGCAGACCCCGGCACGTCAACGTGTTGCCCCTTTTGGGTTGGACTGAGCGGCATCGAATGATCATCTAGTAGGCATCGCCGCTCGGGCGCACTACGCTGCGCCCCATGAGCATGCTGACTCCCCCGGGCATGGGCGGCCAGTACCGAATTCGGGGGAACAAGTACCCGCGAATGCGCCGGCCCCGGCGACGCGGCAGGCTCGTCGTCATGGCCGTCGCCTCCGTCGCCGTACTCGGCATGATGGGCTGGGGCACGCTGCAGCTCATCGACGTCTTCACCGGCAACGGCAGAAAGGCTTCGGCAGTCGGCCCGAAGTCCGACTGCTCGACCGGGGCGACCCCCTCGGCCACCGCCAAGGTGCCCCTGCCGAAGCCGGGCGGGATCACGGTCAACGTCTTCAACGCCACCACCCGCAGCGGGCTCGCCAAGCAGACGGCGGACGAGCTGAAGAAGCGGGGCTTCAAGATCGGTGACGTGGGCAACGCGACCGAGAAGTTCGACAAGAAGGTCAAGGGCACCGGGCTACTGCTCGGCCCGGCGTCGTCCGAGAACACGTCGCTCCCGGTCCTCGCCACGCAGCTCGCATCCGCGGAACACCGCACCGATGCTGCGCGCAAGAACACGTCGGTCGACCTGATCCTCGGCAACGCCTTCAAGGCCCTGACGAAGAAGGCGGACGCAGACAAGGCACTGGCCGCGCTGAGCAACCCGAAACCAACGCCCAGCACATCAAAGCAGAGCTGCTGAGCAACGCCTTGAGGGGCGCGGGGCTGTATCGACATGCGGCTCCGCCGCGTGGGCGCGACCAGCCACAGCGGACCGGTAGCCGCCACACAACCGCGCCCCTACGGCGAAGAGGCGTTCTCTACTCGGCCGCGCCGTAAAGACGATCCCCGGCGTCCCCCAGCCCGGGAACGATGTACCCGTGCTCATTCAGGTGATCGTCCACCGCCGCCGTAACCACCGTCACCGGCGTCCCCGCCAGCTCCCGCTCCATCAGCTCGACACCCTCGGGCGCGGCGAGCAGCACCACGGCCGTGACATCGTCGGCGCCCCGCTTGATGAGCTCCTGGATCGCCGCGACCAGCGTCCCGCCCGTCGCGAGCATCGGGTCCAGGACGTACACCTGGCGGCCGGAGAGGTCCTCCGGCATGCGCGTGGCGTACGTGGAGGCCTCGAGCGTCTCCTCGTTGCGGATCATGCCCAGGAAGCCCACCTCGGCGGTCGGCAGCAGCCGGACCATGCCGTCGAGCATGCCGAGGCCGGCGCGCAGGATCGGGACGACCAGCGGGCGGGGACGGGACAGTTTGACGCCGGTGGTGCGGGCGACCGGAGTCTCGATGTCGATCGCCTCCGTGCGCACGTCCCGCGTGGCCTCGTAGGCGAGCAGGGTGACCAGTTCGTCGGCGAGCCGGCGGAAGGTCGCGGAGTCGGTGCGCTGGTCGCGCAGCGTGGTGAGCTTGTGGGCGACCAGGGGGTGGTCGACGACGTGGAGACGCATGTCCACAACAGTAACCGGGCCGGGGGCGCCCGGCGTCCCCACGCGCAGCAAGCCCAAGGCCAACGCATCACCCATGCATCCGAGGCCACGGCATCACCCGAGCGCTGGCATCAAACCGCCCATCGGAGGGAAAGTGGGAGGGACGTACCGGGGGTGGTGAGCCTATGCCTGAACCTGAGTCCCCAGCAGATCCCACCGCAGGTCCCCCGCGGGACACGCGGGACGCGCAGGAGGAGACCGACGCCGCGCGCCGCCGTCGCCGCGCCCAGTTCCTGCGGGAGCTCGCCGAGGCCCGCGAACTCCGGGACCGCGTCCAGCCGCGCCGCGCCAAGGCGGCCCGCCTGCGGCACGCGATGCGCATGCGAACGTTCCGCTGGTAGAGCGAGCCGCGAAGGAAGATCCGCGGCTCTCGGGGGCACCTGAGCGGTGGGCGTGCGTGGACGCCTGGAAAGCCGCGTACGATCCGCACGTGGCGGCAACGAGTGTGCTGGAGTCCTTCACGGACGTGCTCGCGGAACTCCGCGGGCCAACGCGATCAAAACTGCCGGACACAGGGAGCCGAAGACGTCCCCTGAACGCCTTGTTTCTGCCACGATTCCGAGTGGGTGGGCCTCGGACCCCGAGCCTCCCCGCCCGCAACCTCCGCCGGGGGGAAGCCCAACCGGCACGCCTATGACCAGTGGGAGAGTCACGGTGTACTTCGCCGCACTGCTCGCGCGCACCGAAGACGGGTGGGAAGCGAGCGACACAGAGCTCGACGATGTGGAGACCCTGTCGGATCTGGCCGACCTGGCCCGGGAAGCCTCTACCGACGAGGACACGGTGCTCGTGCTCATCGAGCAGGAGGACGCCTGGTTCGGCGTCGTCCGCGTCGACGGCGAGGACGACCCTCGTATCTACGTCTCGGACGCCGCCGCAGCCGCCCGCAGCAGCTACGGCGAGATCCTGCTCACCGACGAACTGCTCGGCCGGGAGCCCGGCGACGACGGCCCCGACCTGGACGCCCTCGACCTCGACGGCACGGAGGAGCCGGACGGCGACTCCGACGACGAGGACGGCGGCACCGCCGAGGCGGTCCCGCAAGGCCCCGTCGGCGACAGCGAGATCCTCGACGACCTCGGTGTCAGCGAGAAGGAGCTGAAGGCCCTGGACGCCGACGACGCGCTGAACGCGATCGCCGAGGCGCTCGGTGCCTCGGAGGTGCTGGAGACCGTCCGCTGACCTCGTTCGAGAGGGGGTCGGCGCCCGACGAGGTGCCCGAGGTGCCCGACCCCGTACGCGATCGCTGGCGGGCCGCGATGCGGCTCGCCCTGGACGAGGCCGAACTGGCCGTCCGGGGCGGGGACGTCCCCGTCGGCGCCGTCGTGCTGTCCGCGGACGGGACGACCGTGCTCGGTGTCGGCCACAACGAGCGCGAGGCGACCGGTGATCCGACCGCCCACGCGGAGGTGCTGGCGATCCGCCGGGCCGCGGCGAAGGTCGGCGAGTGGCGGCTGTCCGGCTGCACGCTCGTCGTCACACTGGAGCCCTGCACCATGTGCGCGGGCGCCATCGTGCAGTCCCGCGTGGACCGGGTCGTCTACGGCGCCCGCGACGACAAGGCCGGCGCGGCGGGCTCCCTCTGGGACGTCGTACGCGACCGGCGGCTCAACCATCGCCCCGAGGTGATCGAGGGCGTGCTCGCCCAGGAATGCGCCCGTCTCCTCACGGCCTTCTTCCGGGCTCGGTGACGGGCCCCGAATACCGATTTCGGAGCAGGCCCCACCGTGCTGTAAGGTCTCCCTCGGTAGCGTGTCCGAGCGGCCGAAGGAGCTCGCCTCGAAAGCGAGTGTGGCGCAAGTCACCGAGGGTTCAAATCCCTCCGCTACCGCTCTCCCGAAGGGCCCCGTCGAAAGACGGGGCCCTTCGTGCGATCATGTGCGGTCGTTGGGACGAGAGTGACTGGGGAGGCCGCGATGGCGGTGAATTCGAAGAAGGCCGCCGTCTATGTGCTCGTGGTCTTCGTGCTCTACGTGATCATCACGGACCCGGCCAAGGCCGCCGACTACGTCCAGATAGGCTTCGAGGGCATATCGGACGCCGCCAAGGCCATCGGCGAGTTCTTCACCTGGCTCGCCGACGGGGCCGAGTAGGCCGTACCTCCTGGGAGTGCCCATGATCCGCCACCTCGTCCTCTTCAAGCTCAACGAGGGCGTCGAGCGCGACGACCCACGGGTCGTGGAGGGCGTCGAGGCCTTCCGCTCGCTGGAGGGCAAGATCCCGGAGATCCGGCACTGGGAGCTGGGCTGGAACATCAGCGACCGCCCCATCGCGTACGACTTCGCGATCAACTCCGCCTTCGACGACACGGCCGCCCTGCGCGCGTACGTGGAGCACCCCGAACACCAGGCGGGCGTCACCCTGTGGCGGGAGTTCGCCACCTGGGTGATCGCCGACTACGAATACTGAGCCGCAGCACCGCCCGATCCGCCCAGATCGTCCCGGGCCTCCCTGGATCCCCCCGCAGCCCTCCGCCGTAACGGCGGGGGGCTTTCGCGTGTCTTGCGCACCGATTCATCCCCAACACGGAATTATGCGGTGCTTGAACACAATGAACTGTCTTGTGATGCTATGACCGCTTTTGACCGATGAGTTGATGGATCACGAGGTGGAGTTGACCGTGCCGGCCAGTACTGCGCCTCAAGCCCCGACCCCCCAAGCCACCACCCCGCAAACACCCGGTCAGGAGGACCCTCCCGTATCCGCGCCGCCCCGCAGTCGTGGTGCCGACACCCGTGCGCTCACCCAGGTGCTCTTCGGCGAGCTCAAGCAGCTGAAGCCGGGCACGCCGGAGCACAACCGCGTGCGCGGGGCGCTCATCGAGGCGAACCTCCCGCTCGTGCGCTATGCGGCCGCCCGTTTTCGCTCCCGCAACGAGCCGATGGAGGACGTGATCCAGGTCGGCACCATCGGGCTCATCAACGCCATCGACCGCTTCGACCCCGACCGGGGCGTGCAGTTCCCGACGTTCGCGATGCCGACGGTGGTCGGCGAGATCAAGCGGTACTTCCGCGACAACGTCCGCACGGTCCACGTACCGCGCCGGCTGCACGAGCTGTGGGTCCAGGTCAACAGCGCGACCGAGGACCTGACCACCGCCTTCGGGCGGACCCCGACGACCGCCGAGATCGCCGAGCGGCTGCGCATCACCGAGGACGAGGTGCTGTCCTGCATCGAGGCGGGGCGGTCGTACCACGCCACCTCGCTGGAGGCCGCGCAGGAGGGCGACGGGCTGCCCGGACTGCTGGACCGGCTCGGCTACGAGGACCCCGCCCTGGACGGCGTGGAGCACCGGGACCTCGTCCGGCACCTGCTGGTGCAGCTCCCCGAACGCGAACAGAGAATCCTTCTCCTGCGCTACTACAGCAACCTCACCCAGTCGCAAATCAGTGCGGAACTCGGGGTCTCCCAGATGCACGTTTCGAGGCTACTCGCGCGTAGCTTCCAGCGGCTGCGTTCGGCGAACCGGATCGACGCGTAACCGCAAACAGGATCGACCGGTAACCGTCGCGAGCGAATCGCTCACCAGGGCGGATCCCGACAGTTCTGCGTTGAAAGACTGTCAGACCCCCTTTATCCAGGGCGGATTCGAGTCTCACATGTCGACATGTCACTACAGCGTGTTGCCGACATGTGACATTCTTCGGGAAGCGCGTTTGCCGTGGCTTCGGCTCCGGTATTCAGGTGAAGGCTGGCGTTCCTCGATCGGAGCGTTCGCCGCGACCGTCCCGCGACCCAAAGGGGGTGGCATGTCCGCAGACCAGGGCAGCTCGAAGGTGCTCACGCTCACGAAGAGCGAGTCCGCGCCCGACGCCGCGCTCGACGACGTTTCGGCCCTTGAGGCCATCCCGGCCCCGGCCCTGCCGGCCGCTGACGTCCCGGCTCTGCCGGCTTCGGCGAACATCGACACCCGCACCCTGTCCCGCTCCCTGTTCCTGCGGCTCGCCGCCCTGGACGAGAACAGCCCCGAGCGTGCCTACGTCCGGGACACCCTGATCGAGCTCAACCTCCCGCTCGTGCGCTACGCGGCCGCCCGGTTCCGCTCGCGCAACGAGCCGATGGAGGACATCGTCCAGGTCGGCACCATCGGCCTGATCAAGGCGATCGACCGCTTCGACTGCGAACGGGGCGTGGAGTTCCCGACGTTCGCGATGCCGACGGTCGTGGGCGAGATCAAGCGGTTCTTCCGCGACACGTCCTGGTCGGTGCGCGTCCCGCGCCGGCTCCAGGAGCTGCGCCTGGCGCTCACCAAGGCCAGCGACGAGCTCTCCCAGAAGCTGGACCGCTCCCCGACGGTGACCGAACTCGCCACCGTGCTGGGCGTGTCCGAGGAGGACGTCGTCGACGGCCTCGCGGTCGGCAACGCGTACACGGCCTCCTCGCTGGACTCCCCGGCCCCGGAGGACGACGGCGGCGAGGGCTCCCTGGCCGACCGGCTCGGCTACGAGGACAGCGCGCTGGAGGGCGTCGAGTACCGCGAGTCCCTCAAGCCGCTGCTGGCCAAACTCCCGCCCCGCGAGCGGCGGATCATCATGCTGCGCTTCTTCGCCAACATGACCCAGTCGCAGATCGGCGAGGAGGTCGGCATCTCCCAGATGCACGTCTCCCGGCTGCTCACCCGGACCCTGGCGCAGCTGCGGGAAGGCCTCATCTCCGACTGACCCCTTCCGGACCCTTCATAATTGACGGAGCGTCAGCCACCATGGCCGGATGCTTCGCTCACCATGGACGACATGGACACATGGCCGTCGGTGCGCCCTGTTCGGCGCGTCGGCGGCCGTCGTCTGCCTGGGCGGGGTGCTGGCCGCGTGCGGGGGCGGCGGGGATGGTGACGGGTACGTCGCGACCGGAGCGGCGGGCGGGCCACCGCGGGTCTCCGATACGGCGGCCCTGCCGACGGGCGAGGTGACGCTGGTGCCGCTCGACGGGCCGACGAGCGGTGCCGACAGCGTGGGCGACAAGGCTCGCGGCGCCGATAACTCCCCCGGGCAGAGCGGGAGTCAGGTGACGGTGACACCTTCTCCAGCGGGAACAGAGCCCTCCGCCCAACCACCGGGTGGCGACCCCGAACCCGCGGCCACGCCGACCGACTCCGCAGCCCCGCCCGGCAGTTCACCCACGCCCTCGGCGCCCGCGCCACCCGACGCGCCCGCAAAGCTCAGCGTGAGCGACCCGGCACGGAACCCCACCGACCAGCGCTGGTGCGAGAAAGTGACGCTCGACTTCCACAACTCCGGCGGCACAGCCGTACGTTCGGGCACCGTCACCTTCGGCACCCACATCATCGGCGCGCTCGGCATCGACTGGGCGACGGTCGAGTCGACGGAGGAGCTCCCGGCGCCGATCGGGGCCGGGGCGCGCAAGGAGAAGACCTGGACGGTGTGCGTCGACGCCTGGCGCGTGCCGCTGGGCATGCACATCGAGACGCGGGACGTCACCGTCCGGTGGGAGTAGGGGCCGTAGGGCTTACATGAACGCCAGGTAGGCCACCGCCGCCACGATCGCCACCGCGGCGATCACGCCGACGATGAGACCGACGCGGGGACCCGATGACGCCTGCTGACGACCGCCCTGCGGGCCCTCGTCGACGAAGGCGCGGAACATCTGGGTGCTGCCTGCGGGGTCGTGGTTGCCCTGGGGGCCGTGGGTGTTAGCCATGGCCTGAGACCCTAGCGAATCCGCCCGTTCGGCCCAAGTGGGGGCTCCGCCCCTGCACAGGGGGCCGCAGGACCCACTCCACCTGCACATTTACGGTCGCAATACTTGCCTTTGCCAAGTTTTTGCGGCGCTTACATCCCTGTTTATTTGCCTGTAGCAACCAAACAGGCCTATGGTTGCCCTAAGCAACAAATACCGGAGGTGTGATGGCCGAGCAGGCGCAGTACGAGGAACTGGTCCGCCAGTTCAGCGCCTTCGGCGCCGTGAAGCGGGAGATGGGACGGACTCTGCCGTCCGACTGCCCCGCCGGTTCCGCCGCCGTACTGACGTTGCTGTCCCGCCATGGACAGATGCGCATGAGCAGGCTCGCCGAGCTGCTCGCCGTGGACATGTCGGTCACCAGCCGCCATGTCGCCCACGTCGCCGAGCGCGGCTGGATCGAGCGCTCTCCCGACCCGGCGGACAAACGCAGCCGCATCCTGCACCTCACCCCGGCCGGTGAGGAGCGGGTCCGGGAGATGTCCCGGCGGACCACACACCTGCTCGCCGAGCGGCTGAGCGACTGGACCGACGACGAGGTCGCCCAGCTCACCCGGCTCATGGCCCGGTTGAGGGCCAGCTTCGACGACTGCCGTACACCCGCGATCACCCAGTAACGGCCGCTGAGCCACAGAGCCAGACAGCCAGAGAGCCAGTAAGAGAAGGAAGCCCATGGCAACGACCACACCAGCCGGTGTGCGGGCCCACGCCAAGCACTCAGGAGGCCCGCCCGCCCACGGCGCTCCGATGTCGCACCGGCAGATCATGGAAGCGCTGACCGGGCTGCTGCTCGGCATGTTCGTGGCGATCCTGTCGTCGACGATCGTCTCCAACGCCCTGCCCGACATCATCAAGGACCTCGGCGGCGGCCAGAGCGCCTACACCTGGGTGGTCACCGCGTCACTGCTGGCGATGACCGCGTCCACACCCCTGTGGGGCAAGCTCGCCGACCTCTTCTCCAAGAAGCTGCTGATACAGATCGCGCTGGTCATCTTCGTGGCCGGCTCCGCGGCGGCCGGTCTGTCCCAGAACCCGGCCATGCTCATCACGTTCCGCGCGGTGCAGGGAATCGGCATGGGCGGCCTGTCCTCGCTGGCCCAGATCATCCTCGCGGCGATGATCTCCCCGCGTGAGCGCGGCCGCTACAACGGCTACCTCGGCGCCACCTTCGCCACCGCGATGGTCGGCGGCCCGCTGATCGGCGGCGTCATCACCGACACCGACTGGCTCGGCTGGCGCTGGTGCTTCTACGTGGGCGTGCCCTTCGCCGTGATCGCGCTCATCGTGCTGCAGCGCACCCTGCACCTCCCGGTCGTCAGGCGGAAGGTCAAGGTCGACTGGGCCGGCGCCTTCTTCATCACGGCCGCGGTCTGCCTGCTGCTGATCTGGGTGACCTTCGCCGGTGACAAGTACGACTGGCTGTCCTGGCAGACGTACGCGATGACCGGTGGCGCGCTGGCGCTGCTGCTGATCTTCGTCTTCGTCGAGACCAAGGCGAGCGAGCCGATCGTCCCGCTGCGGCTGTTCCGCAACCGCACCATCACCCTCGCCTCGCTGGCCTCACTCTTCGTCGGCATCGCGATGTTCGCCGGCACGATCTTCTTCAGCCAGTACTTCCAGCTGGCCCGCAACGAGTCGCCGACCATGTCCGGCGTCCTGACGATCCCGATGATCGTCGGCCTGTTCATCTCCTCGACCGTCTCCGGCCAGGTCATCACCCGCACCGGCCGCTGGAAGGCGTGGCTGCTCGCCGGCGGTGTGCTGGTGACGGCGGGCCTGGGGCTGCTGGGCACGATCCGCTACGACACCGAGTACTGGCGCGTGGCGATCTTCATGGCCCTTCTCGGCCTCGGCGTCGGCATGATGATGCAGAACCTGGTCCTGGCCACGCAGAACCAGGTCGCCCCGAGCGACCTGGGCGCCGCCAGCTCGGTGGTGAACTTCTTCCGCTCCCTCGGCGGCGCGATGGGCGTCTCGGCGCTGGGCGCGGTCCTCAGCCACCGCATCACCCACTACGCCGAGGAGGGCCTGACCAAGCTCGGCGTGCAGGGTTCGTCGGGCCACGGCGAGATCCCGGACCTCGACGCCCTGCCGGCGCCGGTGCGCACGGTCATCGAGAGCGCGTACGGCCATGGCGTCGCGGACGTCTTCCTGTACGCCGCGCCGATCGCCTTCCTCGCCCTGCTGTTCTCCCTGTTCATCAAGGAGGTCCCGCTGAGGACGAAGGGCGCGCTGGCGCAGGCCGCCGAGCCGGAGGCCGCGGACGCTCCGGAGGCCGCCGAGGTCCCCGCATCCACCCCCGCCGAGGTGCGGGTCCCGAGCTGGGCCGTCACCTCGGACACGGAGGCCGCTCCCGAAGGCACCCGGCAGCTCACCGCCGTGGCCACGGTGGCCCGGCCCGGCGAGACCTCCGGTTCCTCCGGCTCTTCCGGCGGCATCCCGGTCCGCGGCTTCGTCCGGGGTGCCGAGAGCGCGCCCGTGCCGCAGGCCGCGGTCACGCTGATCTCCCTCGCCGGACGGCAGCTCGGCCGGTCGGTGGCGCAGGCCGACGGTGCGTACGCCGTCGAAGCGCCCGGCGCGGGCTCGTACGTCCTGATCGCCTCCGCCGACGGCTTCCAGCCGCAGGCCTCCACGATCGTCGTGAACGGCGACGAGCCGGTGACGTACGACATCCTGCTCAGCGGCACCAGCGGGCTGAGCGGCGTCGTTCGGGCCGCGGGGGGCGCGCTGCCCGTCAAGGACGCGATGGTGATCGTCACCGATGTCCGCGGGGATCTGCTGGCCACCGCCGCCACCGGTGAGCAGGGCGAGTTCGGCTTCGCCGAGCTGGTGCCGGGTGCCGTGACCGTCGCGGTGAACGCCGCCGGATTCCGGCCGCGGGCCCTGCCCGTCGAGGTCGGCGGCACCGGGGTCACCCGGATCGAGGTCGACCTGGAGGCCGGCGCCCAGGTCCAGGGCGTCGTACGGGCGCCGCACGGGCCGCTGGCCGACGCGCGGGTCACGTTGGTCGACGCAGCGGGCAACGTGGTCGGCACGGCGACGACCGGTACGGACGGGGCGTACGCCTTCACCGACCTGGACGGCGGCGAGTACACGGTCATCGCGACGGGCTACCCGCCGGTGGCGACGGCGCTGACGGTCACCGGCCGCGGCGTCGACGACCACGACATCGAACTCGCCCACCCGGACGAGTAGCAGAACCCCGGCCCGTGGCGGGCGGCGCGCTCTGAGCGGAGGTGCGCCCCGCCACGGGCCGGTTCTTTACGACCAATTTGTAAGTATTCGCAGGGAGTTGGACGGGATGGGACTGACCGCGAGGATCCGCACCCGGGACGGATGGGCCGTGTCGCACGCGGTCGTGACGGTGACCGACATGACCGGAGCGCAGGTGCTGCGGCTGGAGGCGGACGCGGAGGGAGCCGTACGGGATCCGAATCCGCTGCCTGCGGGGGCGTACACCGTCATCGTGACCGCCGTCGGCTACGCGCCGGCCGCCGCGAGCGCCCTCGTGACGGCGAGCGGCCGGGTCGAGGTCGGCACGGTGACGCTGGCGCGGCAGGGCGGCACGGAGCTGCCGCCGCCCGGACCGTGGACCATCGACCCGGCGCACTCCAGCGTGGCCGCCGTCGCCCAGCACCTGGGGATCTCCAGCGTGCGGGGTCGCTTCACCGATTTCACGGGCGCCGTCGAGATCGCGCCGGACGACGCCACCAAGTCCCGGGTCGAGGCGGTGATCCGGGCGGACTCGATCGACACGGGGAACGGGATGCGGGACGGGCATCTGAAGTCGCCGGATTTTCTGGATGTGGAGCGGCATCCCGAGATCACGTATCGCTCGACGGGGCTCTCGGCTGCCCCCGGGTCCGACCGCTGGACGGTCCACGGCGAGCTGGGCATGAACGGTGTCGTACGGCCGGTGGACCTGGACCTGGCCTACCTGGGCACGGGGGCCGACCCGTGGGGTGGGACGCGGGCGGCGTTCCGGGCGACGGCGGAACTCCATCGGGACGACTTCGCGATGAACTACAACCAGGTGGTGCAGGCGGGCATCGCGGCCATCGGGACGACGCTCAAGGTGGAGCTGGACATCCAGGCGGTACAAGGGGAGTCTCTGCCTCCGGGCCTCTAGGCTGAGGCCATGGCACCGAACATCGCGACCAACACCCGCGTTTCTCTCGAAGAGTTGCTCGATTTCGTACGGCCCCGTCACCGCGCCATCCTGATGACCCGGCGAGCGGACGGAAGCGCCCAGGCTTCGCCGTTGACCTGCGGGGTCGACGACTCGGGGCGGATCGTTGTCTCCACGTATCCCGAGCGGGCCAAGACGCGGAACGCGAAGCGGGATCCGCGGGTGAGCGTCCTGGTCATCAGCGATGACTGGAACGGCCCCTGGGTGCAGATCGACGGATCGGCCGAGGTCATCGACCCGCCGGAGTCCGTGGAGCCGCTGGTGGAGTACTACCGGAACATCGCCGGGGAGCATCCGGACTGGGACGAGTACCGGGCGGCGATGGTGAAGCAGGGGAAGTCGATCATTCGGGTCACGCCGGAGAGGTGGGGTCCGGTGGCGACCGGGGGGTTCCCCGCGCGGCTTGTTGAGGGAGATTGAGGGTCGCCCCATAGCGCGGGTGGTGAGGGGGCGCTACTCGTGCCCGGCCTTCTGGACCATCGCCTCGATGCCTGCCACCAGTAGGTCCAGGGCGAACTCGAAGTCACGCTCCCACATCTCCTCGACCGTGTCGCCGCCTCGGGCCTCCATGAGTTCCGCGGAATCCTGGACGATGTCGGCGGCCTCCGGGGACTGCGTCACCGTGCTCATGGCGTGGTGGAAGTAGTCGTCGGGGGTCATGCCGAAGGCCGCGCTGCGGGCGATGAAGTGGCCCTCGATCGTGCCGAAGCCGTACACGAACTGGAAGACGGCCGAGATGGCGGCCACCAGACCGTGCGCGGGCAGCCCGGTCTTACGGATGATCCGCTGCACCTGCCGGGAGAAGGCGAGGCTGTTCGGGCCGATGTTGACGTAGGTGCCGATCAGCGGTGACAGCCACGGATGGCGGACCAGCAGGTCGCGGTACATACGGGCCAGGGCGCGCAGCTGGTCCCGCCAGTCCTCGTCCGCCTCCGGGTCGGGCAGGGTGAGTTCGCCGAAGGCGGCGTCGAGGGCGAGTTCGAGGAGGTCGTCCTTGGTGTCGACGTACCAGTAGACGGACATCGCGGTCACGTTCAGCTCGGCGGCCAGCCGCCGCATGGAGAACTTGGCCAGCCCTTCGGCATCCAGCAGCCGCACGGTCGCGGAGGTGATCCGCTCGCGGTCGAGGCCGGAGGGCTGTCCGCCGCCACGTCCGCCGCGCCGGTCTTTGCCTTCCAACCAGACGCTGGTCCGCGCGGACTGCCGGGCTGCCCTACCCATGGCGCACCTTCCTCGACTCCCTGAACTGATCAAGATGCTAGGCGCCAACGCCCTTGAAGGAGCGCGGGGCTGTATCGATATGCGGCTCCGCCGCGTGGGCGCGATCAACCACATACAACCCGCAGCCGCCAACAACCGTATGGCCCGAGCTCTCAGGCGGTATCTGCCCTCTCAGCCCGCCGCAACAACGCACCGGCGACCAATCCCCCGAGCAATACAGCCAACGCCCCCACCAGCAGACTGGTCTCCAGCCCGGACGAGAACGCGTCCAGAATCCGCCCCTTCTCGGCCTCGCCGTCCGCCAAGGACAACGCCCCCGGCAGGGAATCCGCCGCGAACCGCGAGCTGAGCAGCGCCCCCAGCACGGCAACCCCCAGCCCCGTACCGAACTCCGCCACCGTCCCGTTGATCCCCCCACCGACCCCCGCCTTCTCCGGAGGAATCGCACTCATGATCGCGTGCGACATCGCCGGACTCGCCACCGCGGCCCCGGCACCGATGAGCACCAGCCCCAGCAGCGTGCCGGCATAACCGCCGGAGGCCACCGTGGCGATGGAAACGAGGCCACCCGCCATCACCGCCATGCCGAGCCCGATGGCGACCGGGGTCCCGAGACGCGTCGCCCACTTCGCCGCCACACCGGTGAAATTCAGCGCCACGATCATCAGCGCGAGCGGAGCCGTCCGCAGCCCGGCCTCGAGGGGCTCGTAACCGAGCACGAACTGCATGTGCTGGGTGAGCAGGAAGAGCGACCCGCCCATACCGAAGGTGATCAGTACGCCACCCGAGACCGCCCCCGTGAACTGGCGGTTCCTGAAGAAGTGCATGTCGATCATGGGATAGGGAATCCGGCTCTCCCAATACGCGAAGGCGGCCAGCACCACGACCGCGACGGACGCCGTCACCAGCACCCGGCCCGACGTCCAGCCGTGCTCGGGGCCGGAGATGATCGCGAACACCAGGGAGGCCATGCCGATCGTGGACAGCACGGCGCCGAGCAGATCGGGGCGGTCACCCTGGGGGTTCTTGGACTCGGGCACCAGCGCCACGACCGCCACCAGGGCGAGCGCGGCGACCGGCAGGTTGATCAGGAAGATCGCGCCCCACCAGAAGTGGTCCAGCACGAAGCCGCCGACGAGCGGTCCGGCCGCGAAGCCGAGCGAGTTGACCGCGGCCCAGATGCCGATCGCCTTCGGCTGCTCCTCGGGAGTGAAGATCTGCACCGCCACGGCCAGGACGGTGGTCATCAGCAGCGCTCCGCCGACGCCCATCCCGGCCCGCGCCGCGATCAACTGGCCCGTGGAGTCGGCGAGCCCGGCCACCAGCGAGCCCGTCCCGAACAGCGCCAGGCCCGCGACCAACATCTTCTTGCGGCCGTAGCGGTCGGCGGCGCTGCCCGCCGTGAGCAGCAGACCGGACTGCACGAGCGAGTACGCGTTGATCATCCACTGGATGTCCGAGGTGGCGGCGCCCAGCTCCCGGGTGAGCGAGGGGATCGCCACGTTCAGAACGGTGTTGTCGAGGATCACCGTGAGCAGCGCGAGACAGAGGACACCGAGGATCAGCCACCGCTGGGGGTGGCCTTGGACCTGGCTCTCGGCCGCCGGGGCCTTTTCCTGGGGGGATGCCGTCATGCTGTACACCGTAGAACAGTTCCCATACGGCGTACAACGCAGATTTTCGTCAGCTCCGGCAGGACGGAAGAGGGCGGTGGCCCGGGGCCGTTGCGTGCCCCGGGCCACCGCCCGTCGGAAAGGAACCGTCAGCTGTCGCTCTTCGGCTGCGTCAGGTCGTAGAAGGTGGTGCCGTCCACCGTCACCGACTCGAAGTTCTCCTGCACCCAGGAGCTGATCTGCGAGGAGGTGCCGTTGCTGCTGCCGCCCATGCCGCCGCCGCTGCCGCTCGCGATGAAGTAGTGGATCTTGCCGTCCTCCACGTACTTCTTGAACTCGGCCAGCGTGGGGGACGGGTCGGTGCCGTTGAAGCCGCCGATCGCCATGACCGGGTCGCCGGTGGAGAGCTGGTAGCTCGCGGCGTTCTGGGCGCCGATGGCCGCGGCGGCCCAGGTGTAGTCACCCGCGTTCTTCTCCAGCAGCTCCTTGACCTCGTCGCTGACGCTCGCGCCGTTGAGCAGACCGCCCATGCCGCCGGCGCCAGCCATGCGGCCGCCGTCACCGGTCTGACCGCCGGGCATGCCTCCGCCGGGGAAGCCGTTGCCGTTCTGCTGGTTCTGGCCGCCCTGCTGGTTGTTCTGGCCCTGCTGGCCCGGCATGCCGCCGCCGAAGCCGCCACCGCCACCGGGGCCGCCGCCACCCGGCCCGCCCCGGCTGCCCGCGACCGCGGGACCGGCGGTGACGATCGAGCCGGTGTGGCCCTCGTTCACCGTGGTGAGGGTGTACGCCGTCGGGCCGGCCAGTGCGGCGGCGAGGCCCAGGCCCACGACGGCCAGGGTCAGTTGACGCCCGAGCCTGCCGGCGAAGATCAGGCCCAGCGCGGCGGCCAGACCGCCGACCAGGACCAGCCACTTCAGCCAGGGCAGGTAGTCGGAGGAGCGGTTGAGCAGGACGTAGCCCCAGGCTGCGGTGGCCGTCATCGCGCCGGCCAGGGTGAGCGACGCCCACGCCTTGTCCCGCTTCTCCCAGAGCAGCGCGGCGCCCATGCCGATCAGCGGGGCGATGTAGGGGGCGAGGGCCACCGTGTAGTACTCGTGGAAGATGCCCTGCATATAGCTGAAGACCAGCATGGTCGTGACCAGCGCGCCGCCCCAGACGAGGAACGAACCGCGCGTCACCGACGTACGGCGTGCCTTGCGCGTGGCCACCAGACCCGCGACCAGCAGGATCAGCGCGGCCGGGATCAGCCAGGAGATCTGGCCGCCGATGCTGGAGCTGAACAGCCGGTCCCAGCCGGTCTCGCCCCAGTTGCCGCCGCCGTTGCCGCCACCGCCGCCGACGCTGCCGGTCTCCTCGCCGTTCAGGCGGCCGAGGCCGTTGTAGCCGAAGGTCAGCTCCAGGAAGGAGTCGTTCTGCGAGCCGCCGATGTACGGGCGGGAGGAGGCGGGCCACAGCTCGACGATCGCGACCCACCAGCCGCCCGAGACGACGATCGCGACCAGGCCTGCGGCCAGCTGACCGATGCGCTTCTTCACCGGCACCGGCGCGCAGACCGCGTACACGATCGCGAGCGGCGGCAGGATCAGGAAGGCCTGCAGGGTCTTGGCGAGGAACGCGAAGCCGATCGCGACACCGGCCCACACCAGCCACTTCGTCCGGCCGTCTTCCAGGCCCCGGATGACGAAGTAGCAGGCCACGGCCATCAGCAGGGCCAGCATCGCGTCCGGGTTGTTGAACCGGAACATCAGCGCCGCGACGGGGGTGAGCGCGAGCACCGCGCCCGCGATCAGGCCGGCGGCGGGGCTGAACCGGCGGCGTACGGCCGCGTAGACCACGGCCACCGTGCCGACACCCATGAGGACCTCGGGGAGGAGGATCGCCCAGGAGTGGAGCCCGAAGAGGCGCACCGACAGGGCCATCGGCCACAGGGAGGCCGGGGGCTTGTCGACGGTGATGGCGTTGGCCGCGTCCAGCGAGCCGAAGAAGAACGCCTGCCAGGACTGGCTGCCCGCCTGAACGGCCGCCGAGTAGAAGGAGTTGGCGTAGCCGGAGGCACGCAGGTTGTAGAGGTAGAGGAGGAGCGTGGCGAGGAGGAGGCCGAGAAAGGCCGGGCGGGCCCAGCGCGGGTCCTCGGGGCGGCCGCGCCACAGCCGCCGTACGAAGGGCTGCTTGGGTTCACCGGAGTCGGGTGCGGGGGCGGCGGCCGGGGGTGTCAGGGGCAGCCCCCAGGTGTCGGGGTTGGTGCCTCTGTCGTAGGTCGTCTGGCTCGTCTGGCTCGTCTCGCTCGTCCGGCCCGTCTGGCTCGTCTGGTCGTACTGGATGGTCATCGGGAGTCCCTCGAGTCGGTGTCGTGCGGGCGCACCGGCTGCAGCTGCAGGGTGGCGTCCCGCCAGGTGCCGTCCGCGGCTTCACCGGCGCGGAACTGTGCGGTGTCGTACGGGTACTGGGGCGCTTGCTTCGCCATCGGGCGCTGCGGCAGCGGGCCGTGGTTCTGCGGGTACGGCTGGGTGGAGTACGTCGGCGAGGAAGGGGCGTGCGAGGCGACCACCGTCGACGGGGTGTCGCGCTGGTCCGGGAACACCCACGCCCGGAAGAGCAGGAAGCGCAGCACGGTCGCCGCGAGGTTGGCGGCGATAAGGACCGCGAGTTCGGTGGAGTGCGCGGGGCTGGAGGTCGCCGCGTTGAGGGCGGCGAGCGAGCCGCTGGTCAGGGCGAGTCCGATGCCGAAGACGACCAGGCCCTGCGCCTGGTGCCGTACGGCTCCGCTGCGGCCGCGCACCCCGAAGGTGAGGCGCCGGTTGGCGGCCGTGTTGGCGATGGCGGAGACCAGCAGGGCGAGCGCGTTGGCGATCTGGGAACCGGTGAAGACCCGGAAGCCGCTGTACAGCAGCAGATAGAACAGGGTGGACAGGCCGCCGACGACACAGAAGCCGACGAGCTGGCGGGCCAGGCCCTTGGGTACGTCCTTGATCTCGCGGTCGCGCGGATCGTCGCCGAAGGGGCGGGTGAGCCGGTCCAGCGGCAGCGAACCGGAGGCCAGGGCCTTGCCGACCCGCCAGACACCCTTGAGGTCGTCGGTCGCCGTCTTCACGATGTGGACGGTCGAGTCGGGGTCGTCGACCCAGTCGACCGGGACCTCGTGGATACGGAGTCCCGCGCGCTCGGCGAGCACCAGCATCTCGGTGTCGAAGAACCAGCCGGTGTCCTCGACGAGGGGCAGGAGCGCCTGCGCGACATCTCGCCGTATGGCCTTGAAACCGCACTGCGCGTCGGAGAAGCGGGCCTGGAGCGAGCCGCGCAGGATGAGGTTGTAGGCGCGGCTGATGAACTCCCGCTTGGGCCCGCGCACGACGCGGGAGGCGCGGGCCAGCCGGGAGCCGATCGCGAGGTCCGAGTGACCGGAGATCAGCGGCGCCACCAGCGGCAGGAGGGCGTTGAGGTCGGTGGACAGGTCCACGTCCATGTAGGCGAGGATCGGGGCGTCCGAGGCGGACCAGACCGTCCGCAGCGCACGGCCGCGGCCCTTCTGCTCCAGCCGGAAGGACGTGACCTCCGGGATCTCCGCCGCCAGCCGCGACGCCACCTGGGGGGTGGTGTCCGTCGACGCGTTGTCCGCGATCGTGATGCGGAACGCGTACGGGAAGGTGCGCTTGAGGTGATCATGCAGTCTCAGCACACACGGCTGGAGGTCCTTCTCCTCGTTGTAGACGGGGATCACTACGTCCAGGACAGGCGTACCGGCGTCTCCGGCCGGGAGGTGCTCCCGCGCCGGCAGGGTGCCGGGAGAAGAGTCGGTTCGCATGGGACCGACTTTCGTCAAGCGCCCTGTTCCGCCCATGTGGTGACGCTGTGCTGTGCCTGTGAGTGCTGTTGCCAGCTCATTTCGGGGCTCGGCGGCACGGGGAGCGCCGGCAGATGCACCGTGAACACGGTCCGTCCGGGCACGCTGTCCACGGTCACGGCACCGCCGTGCGCGGTCGCCACGGCCTGCACAATGGCCAGGCCGAGGCCGGTCGAGCCGGAGGAACGCGAGCGCGAGGAGTCGCCGCGCGCGAACCGTTCGAAGACGTGCGGCAGCAGATCGGCCGGGATGCCCTGGCCGTTGTCCTCCACGTCCATACACATCCACGCGCCCCTCCGTTGAACACGGGCAGTGACCGTCGTCCCGGGCGGTGTGTGGTTGCGGGCGTTGCCGAGGAGATTGACCAGCACCTGTTGCAGACGTGCCGCGTCCGCCGACACGAGGGCCGGTTCGTCGGGCAGGTCGAGGCGCCAGTTGTGGTCCATGCCGGCCGCGCGGGCGTCGCTGATGGTGTCCACGACGAGCGGGACGAGGTCGGTCTGCTCGAACTGGAGGGGGCGGCCTGCGTCGAGCCGGGCGAGGAGGAGGAGATCCTCGACGAGCAGCGTCATCCGGCCCGCCTCGGACTCGATACGGCCGAGCGCGTGCCGGGTGTCCGGCCCGACCTCTTCTCTGCCGCGTCTGGTCAGCTCGGCGTACCCCCGGATGGAGGCGAGGGGGGTGCGCAGCTCATGACTGGCGTCGGCCACGAACTGCCGTACCCGCATCTCGCTCTGCTGGCGGGAGTGCAGGGCGGCGTGGACGTGGTCCAGCATGCGATTGAGCGCGGCGCCGACTTGACCGACCTCGGTGTGGGGATCGGTCTCGGACTCGGGGACGCGTTCGCTGAGGTTGACCTCGCCGGTGTGGAGGGGGAGTTCGGAGACGCGGGTGGCGGTGGTGGCGACGCGGCGGAGGGGGCGGGTGGCTACGCCGACGAGGACCGAGCTCGCGATACCGGCGGCTACGAGAGCGGCGGCGGTGACGCTGAGCTCAATGATCATCAGGGTGTTGAGGGTGCTGTCGACCTCGTCGGTGGGAAGGGCGACGTAGTAGCTGCGGGTGCCGTCGGCGGTGGTCCGGTACTCGACGCGGTACTCGCCGAGACTGCCCAGATCAATCGTGTGCTTCTCACCGTCCTGAGCAACGGTGTTGAGGTCCTCGATCTCGGCATCGGTGAGGTTCTTGTCGACCATCCCGCTGACGTCGGTGCTGTCCTCCGACTTCTCACCGACCTTGGCGTCGGTGATGGTGCCGTTCTGGACCTGGGCGATGATCGTGCCCGGCTTGCCGCGTTTGACGAAGTCGCTGAGGTTGAAAGGCGGCTTTTTGTCTGCGATGTCGTCGGTCGCGTTTTCCTTGTCGGGGTCGATGGGAGGCTTCCCGAATCCCGTCGCACGCCCGACGGCCTCGCTCAACTGAGTGTCCAGCTGGTTGTACTGCTGGGTCCGCAGGGCCAGCGTCGTCACCGTACCGATCACCGCACACACCACAGCGATCAGCACCACGGACGCGACGACGAGCCGCGTCCGCAGGGTGCGCGGCTGCCCCGCCCGCCGCTGCCGCTTCTGCGCACGCGGCCGTCGTCGTCCTCTCATGACGCTGCGGGTTTGATCAGGTAACCGGCGCCACGCCGGGTGTGGATCATCGGCTCGCGACCGGCGTCGATCTTCCGTCGCAGGTAGGAGATGTAGAGCTCGACGACATTGGCCTGCCCGCCGAAGTCGTACGACCAGACGCGGTCGAGTATCTGGGCCTTGCTGAGCACCCGCCGCGGGTTGCGCATGAGGAAGCGCAGCAGCTCGAACTCGGTGGCGGTGAGGTGGATGGACTCCCCGCCGCGCGACACCTCGTGGCTGTCCTCGTCGAGGGTGAGATCCCCGACGACCAGCACGGAGTCCGACCGCCGGTCGGCAGCACCGGAGCGGCGGATGAGTCCACGCAACCTGGCGACGACCTCCTCCAGGCTGAACGGCTTGGTGACGTAGTCGTCCCCACCGGCGGTGAGCCCGGCGATACGGTCCTCGACGGCGTCCTTGGCGGTCAGGAACAGCACCGGCACGTCCGGCAGCTCCCGCCGCAACCGCCCCAGGACGGTCAGCCCGTCCATGTCCGGCAGCATCATGTCCAGAACGACGGCGTCGGGCCGGAACTCCCGCGCGGTCTGCACGGCACCCGTGCCGTCCCCCGCACTCCGGATCTGCCAGCCCTCATAGCGAAGGGCCATGGACAGCAGTTCGGTGATCGACAGCTCGTCGTCCACCACAAGCACTCGGACGGGGCTCCCGTCCGGCCTCAGCAGTTCGGTGCGCCCCTGGGGCGAGGTCGTGGTCATGGTGAACACCTTGTCGGTGCCCGCTGAGAGAGCCCTTTCGACAACCTGTGATTTTCCTGAGAAACGCACAGGAGGTTCTCAGGGAACGCCTGGGAAGTCCTGGGCCGGCGATGCCCCGAATAGAGAGGCGAACACGACTGCGTAGTACGGAGGTTCGTGAGCAGGAACAGGGGCGACAGGGCGACAGGTGCCATGCGGTGATCGCTCATGTCACGGGGTCCCGGAGGGATCCAACTCCTAACCGTCACCGCCCTTTCCGCCCCTCTCCCCGGTCAGAACAGGCTGTCCTGTGCATCCAACTCGCGCTTGAACCGCCTTACCGGAAGGGTGAGTTCGCCGTCTCCGGCAGGGCCCGCGACGGGAAGCAACTCCCAGCCCTGCATCAACCGCGTATCGACCACGACGACCTCGCCGCCCGCCTCCACATGCAGATCCGGCCCGGCAGCCGCCACCAACCGTCCGCTCACCACCCCGCCCGCGACAAGCTCGGTCACCTCCCCCGCCGCGTCCGGCAGATCCCCGAGCCCGAACACCCCCGCGTGATCGACCGGTTCGCAGGGCTCCCGCTCAAGGGACTCCGGCCAGCCGGGGAGGGACACGGCCCTGGCATGCAGGTCCACGACCTCTGCCGCCCGCTCCGCCGCCGAGCGCGGCAGCGCAGACCGCACCGCCCGCTTGTCGCCGTAGGGAATCCGGTCCGGCACCCGCAGGGCCGCGCGCAGCACTTCCTCGGTGCGGCGTGCCGCCATCAGTGGGCCGGCGCCCAGCCAGGTGAAGCAGACCGCGCCCTGTTCCAGCAGCCGTGCCGAGCCGCGCTCAAGGGCGGTGATGCCGACCTTGGTCATGCCGGGGCCGAACCACGCCAGATATACGTGGTACGGCCGCGGGTCGTCCGCGATGGTGTCCGCGGCCACCGAGTGCGCCCGATCCAGCCGCGCACACTCCTCGCACCGCGCCCCCGTGCTCCGCCCCGGCACGACCGCCCGCACCGGACACGCATGCCCCCGTGCTCCCACGCATGTCCGCACTCCCCCTTCCGCGACCCCGAAGGCCACCCGTTTCCCCCAGGTCAGCGCGGAGCGCCGACCGCCGTCCCACGCCAGTGCGGGGCCGTCCGCCGACCACCGCAGCCCCGAGCATCTCCACGCCTGTGCCATCGCTCTTCGAGACTAGATGCCACCACTGACAACGCCGGGTCGGCGAACCGGCGACGCCGGTTCCGCAACCGACCTTGGCGACCGACCTCGACGACCGACCTCAGCAGCCGGCTTCAGCGACCCGCCTCGGCGGCTGCGGGCTCGGGCTCCCCGACCGCCACGGGAACCACCTCGGACGCCACCACCGCCGTACGCCGCCCCCGCCCCGCCAGCCGGCATCCCCAGCACTCCGCGTGCCCGTCCCGTGCGGTCAGGTCACGCGCCCCCATCCGCCACTGACCGCGCGGCCGGACGCCCGGCGGCTTGCCCCAGCCGGC
The DNA here is from genome assembly GCF_050936625.1 of Streptomyces sp. CA-251387. Lineage (NCBI taxonomy): Bacteria > Bacillati > Actinomycetota > Actinomycetes > Kitasatosporales > Streptomycetaceae > Streptomyces > Streptomyces sp. CA-251387. The sequence goes on from NZ_JBNJMJ010000001.1 coordinate 4,636,085, forward strand.
GAGGTGCAGGGCCCAGGTGACGAGGACACTCGCCGCCGTGATGCCGAGGCCGCCGGCGATCAGCGCCGCCGAGACCGTACATATCCCCGCCCCCAGAACAGCGGAACCGATGGTCGCGATCGCGGTTCCGGTCCATCCTGCGACCGTATGCCCCTCGTCATACTGGCTCACGTGCCTGCCTCCCTCTCGTAGGGCAGCGGAACTCACCCGCGTCGGAGGGACCCATATTCCCTCACGGCGTGAGAAGTTTAGGCCCTTAACATCTCACACGCTAAGGTAATCAGGAAGATGCAAGCCACGCCGCGCCCCACCGCCACCCCGGCCCAGGCGCTGGAGGCGATGGACTCCCTCATCGCGGCCCACCTGCTCGGCCAGCAGGAAATGGCCCAGCGGCTGGGCCTGAACATCACCGACCTGCTCTGTTTCGCCTGCGTCCTGAAGGCCGGCGAGAACCTCCTCACGGCGGGCGAACTCGCCGAGCACGCGCACGTCACGACCGGCGCGATGACCGGCATCCTCAACCGCCTCGAACGCGCCGGCTTCATCACCCGCCGCCCGGACCCGAACGACCGCCGCCGCGTCCGCGTGGCCGCCGTCCCCTCCGCGGTCACCCGGGCCGAGGAGCTCTACGGCCCCTACTACGCCCGCCTGAACGAGCTCTTCGCCTCCTACTCCGCCGACGAGATCGCCGTACTCACGGACTGGTTCACCCGCACGACCGGCCTCGCGCAGGCCTACATCGACGAGCTGCGCGACCAGGACGAGGCCTGACGACCGGCCTGCTCACCGGCCTGATCCACGACTGGGAGATAGTGGCCGCATGCTTCATGATCCCGAGAACACCCTCTTCGTGCGGGGTGAGACTCCCGTCCTGCTCCTGGCCGGCGCCTCCGTCCACGACGCCCTGCCGGCCCTCGACTCGTCCGACGGGCAGATGCCCCTGTGCGCGGGCTGGGGCGTCGTACCCAAACTCACCCTGTGCGTCGTGGACGGACCGGGGGAATACGGCCTCATGGTCCCCTCGCTCGCCGCGCCGGTCCTCGACGCGGCCGGGCCCGGTGACATGGGGGACTGGTGCGGGGACGCCGAGCGGGCCGGTGGTGCGGTGGTGCTGTCGGTCGAGCGGATACCCGAAGTTCTCGACTGGGCCCAGCTTTTGGGCTCCGGCACGTCGCGCGGCGGCTTCGTGACGATCATGGGGTAACCGGCATCGGCGCCACTCAACCTCGGCAATACCCGACCCCCATGGTGGAGCCTGCCCCACCATCGGTCCGGTAGATCACTCCATCGTTTTCGCGGGCGGACAACGGAATCGTTGGCCTCGGTTGATCCCGGCTGAAGCCGCGTCGAAACCGGCTGAAGCCCGACTGAGGCAGCGCTGAAGCCGCGCCGGGATGAGCTGTGTCCCTCAGAGGATCAGTCCGGCCCGGAAGGAACCGCCATGGAGTCGCAGTGCCCGTCGAAGCCGAGCCGCCCGCCCATGCCGGGCCCGTCGAAGCCCGGCCCTCTCTCCTCCTTCCTCCGGTTCGTGGTGTGCGGCGGCGGTGTCGGGCTCCTCGCCGGGGCCGCCGTGCCGCTGCTGGGCACGGCGATGCCGTGGGCGCTGGCGAACGCCCTGATCACCATCGCCTCCACCCTCCTGTGCACCGAGCTGCACGCCCTGTTCACCTTCGGCACCGGACGCCGCCCGGGGCTGCGCGAACACCTCCAGTCGGCGGGCTCGGCCACCGCCGCCTACCTCGTGACGAGCGCCGCGATGCTCATGCTCCACGCCGTCCAGCCGTCCCCCACGCTGCTCCGCGAGCAGGTCGTCTACCTCACCGCTTCCGGGCTGGCCGGTATCGGCCGGTTCCTGGTCCTGCGGCTGTTCGTGTTCGCCGAGCGGAAGAAGGAGGGGGAGCCGGCTCCGGCGATCACAGTGCCCACCGCGACCACGCCGACTCACTCCCGCGGTGCCCTCTCCCCGCTCTCCCCGCTCTCCCCGCTCTCCGCCGCCGACGCCGTCAACGTCCTCCGCACCGGCGCCCAGCGTCCCGCGTACGCCCCGATGCTCCCGTCCGTCGCATAACCGCTGTCATCAGGGGTGTTCCTCTTCCCCACTGTTGCGGGATGTTCCTCTCCCCGCGTGACTTAGGGCCGACGTGCGAGGTACTCCTCCGCACGCCCCATCGGCCACACCTCCCCGATCTTGTGCCGTATGTCGAAAAGGTTCGCCGCATGCACATCCGGATCCCGGTCGCCGACCGCCTCCTCCACGACGACCGGGACGAACCCGTGCTGCATCGCGTCGAGCGCGGTGGCACGCACGCAACCGCTCGTGGAGAGGCCGCCGAGGAGCAGCGTGTCGATTCCGGCGGCCGTGAGGTAGGCCCCGAGCGGCGTACCGAAGAAGGCGCTCGGATACTGCTTGGTGATCGTCAACTCGTCCGCCGCCGGGGCGAGTCCGTCGATGAAGTCGCCGTACGGACTTCCCTCCGCGAACACCCGGAGCGTGGGCACCTTGCGGTAGAAGACGCCGCCGTCCCTGCCGTCGGACCGGAACCGCACCCGCGTGACGACCACCGGTATCCGCGCTCGCCGTGCGGCCGCCAGCAGCGCCTTCATCGCCTCTACGGCCGGTTCGACCCCGGCGTACAGCGGGCAGTCGGGGTCGACGTAGGCGCGGGCGGGGTCCACCAGGAGCAGGGCGGGGGACGTACCGGGAGCCAACTGCCCGACCAGACCGGCACGCTCGTAGTCCTCGTCCCGCAAAGCCTCCCGCGAGACCTCCCGCGCAGCTCCCCGCGAGGCCGCCCGTCGTAACCCGCTCATACCTGCCGGCACTTCATCAGCGGCTGGATGCGCGTGCCGAAGTTCTCGATGCCCTCCAGGAAGTCGTCGAAGACCAGCATGATCCCCTTGGTGCCGTCGACTTCGGCGACCTCGTCGAGCATCCGTGCCACGGTCTCGTACGACCCCACGAGCGTGCCCATGTTGAAGTTCACCGCGCCTTCGGGCAGCACGATGGTCCGGGCGGTCGAGGAGTCGTCGGCGGTGGTGTCCGAGGCCGACTCGCCCGCCATGTACGCCAGTGCCGCGCGGTCGGCATGGTCGTGGTAGTCCCGCCACTTGGCCTGGGCCGCCTCGTCGGTCTCGTCCGCGATGACCATGAAGAGGGAGAGCGCGCCGACGTCCCGGCCGGTCTCCCGCGCCGCGTCCACGAGCGTGGCGGTCGTGCCGGCGAAGGCGAGCGGGGTGTTGACGCCGCTGCCGAGGATGAAGTTGTAGTCGGCGTGCTCGGCGGCGAACCGCATGCCGGTGTTGCTCTGGCCCGCGGCAACGATGTCGATGTGCCCGTTCGCCGGGCGCGGCGACAGCACGCAGTCGTCCATCTCGTAGAACTCGCCCTTGAAGTTGCTGACACCCTCGCGCCACAGCTCCTTCATCACGGTGACGTACTCGACGGCCCGGTCGTAGCGGTTGCCGAAGTGCTCGTCGCCGGGCCACAGGCCCATCTGGGAGTACTCGCCGGGCGCCCAGCCGGTGACGATGTTGACGCCGAAGCGGCCGGGGGCGATCGAGTCGACGGTGACGGCCATGCGGGCGACGATCGCAGGGGGCAGGACGAGGATCGGCGTGGAGGCGTACAGCCTGATCCGTTCCGTCACCGCGGCCAGGCCCGCCATCAGCGTGAACGACTCCAGACAGTGGTCCCAGAACTCGGTCTCGCCACCGAACCCCTTGAGCTTGATCATCGACAGCGCGAAGTCGAGCCCGTGCTCCTCCGCCTTCTGCACGATGGCCTTGTTCAGCTCGAAGGTGGGCAGGTATTGAGGCGAACTCTTCGATATGAGCCAGCCGTTGTTGCCGATGGGGATGAAGACGCCGATGTCCATGCCGCTCCTCAGCGGGTAGGGGGCTACCGGGTGATGCCAAGCCGTGGACTTCAACGCAACGCGTCGACTCGACGTTCCAACTCGACTGCAAATACTGGCTGTTGACTTCCCGTCGAGCCGCCGGGGGAGGGGCGTAAGGATCTTGCGAAGCATCGATTCGGTTGAGCCCGGAACGGTAAAGTCCGCAACATGAACGCTCGGCTGGCACTGCTCGGCACGGTGGCCCCCGGTGTCGCGGAAAGCGAGGTCTTCCGGCTGGCCCTGCAGCACGCGGTGGGCGAACTGGGCGCGCTCGGCGGCATGATCCATCTCCGGGGCCCGATGTCCGCGCTGCGCCTGGTGTCGACGGCCGGGCTCCCTCCCGCCCTCACCCGCAGCTGGGAGATCATCGACCAGGAGGGCCCGCTGGCCCCGGCCCGCGCACTGCACGAGGGGAACGGCGTCTGGGTCCCGCTGAGCCCGTCCGGCGCGGTCGGCACCCCGGACGCCGCCTGGCCCGGCACCGGCCTGGCCGCGCTGCCGATGTACAGCAACCGTCGCAGCACCGGCGCCCTCAGCGTGCTGATGGGCGACCGGGGCGAACCGTCCCGCGAGCACTGGGAGTTCCTGCGAGCCGTCATCGCCTGGACCGAGGACCGCATGGTCCAGGCACCGCCGCCGACCGGCCCCTCACGCCCCGCAGAGCCGGATCAGAACGGCGAGCGCCTGCGTCAGGCGCTGAAGGAGGTCAGCGTCGGCTCCTGGGACTGGAACATCCGCACCGGCGACCTGATCTGGGACGAGGCGGCCCTGGAGCTGTACGGCACCCGGCCGGAGGACTACACCGGCAAGGTCGACGACTGGATGCGGTGCGTCCACCCCGACGATCTGGCACCGACACTGGCCGCGGCGGACCGCGCGATCCGCACCGGTGGCGTCTTCGAGGCCGAGTACCGGGTACGCAAACTCGACGGCACCTGGGGCTGGACGCAGGCCCGCGGCAAGGCGACGTACGACGAGAGCGGCGAGCCCCACCGGATGATCGGCATGGGCTGGGACAGCAACGAGCCCCGCTCCGCCCGTGACGCGCTCGGCCGGGCCCTGCGCCACATCAGCGACGGCTTCCTGGCGATGGACGACGACTGGCGGATCACCTTCGCCAACCTGGAGGCCGAACGCACCCTGGGCTTCTCCGAGGCGGAGCTGATCGGCCGCCTGCTGTGGGACCTGCCCGCCGCCGAGCAGGTGCCCGGCCTGGAGATCCGCTGCCGGCAGGCCGCCGCCGCGGAGAAGTCGGTCAGCTTCGACGTACGGCTGCCGAACGGCCGCCTGTGCCACCTCCGGCTGGTTCCGGGCCCCGACGGCCGGACGATCTACTTCACCGACGTCACCGAGAAGCGGCGGCTGGAGGAGGAGCGCCGGTCCGCCGAGCGGGCGGCGTCCGAACGCGCGACGCGGATAGCGGAGTTGACGACGGCGCTCGCCAAGGCGACGACCTCGAAGGACGTGGTGGACGCGGTCGCCCGCAGGGTGCTGCCGCCGTTCGAGGCGACCGGTCTGGTGGTGCAGACCGTGGAGGGCGACCGGCTGCACACCGTCGGCTCCGTCGGCTACCCGGACGACGTCCTCGCCGTACTCGACGGCCGTGAGCGTACGCAGCCCAGCCCCCTGTGGGACGCGATACTGAACGGCACGCCGCTGTTCATGTCCTCCCCGCAGGAATTCACCGCCCGCTACCCCGACTTGGCCGACCTGCCCTCCCGCGCCGGCAAACAGTCCTGGGCGCTCCTCCCCCTCACCGCATCCGGCCACACCTTCGGCATCTGCGCGGTCACCTTCGACCACCCGCGCCGCCTCACCGACGAGGAGCGCACCCTCCTGACCGCGACCAGCGCCCTGGTAGCCCAGGCCCTGGAACGGGCCCGCCTCTTCGACGCCGAGCACACCCGGTCCCGCGAACTCCAGCGCAGCCTGCTCCCCCGCGACCTGCCCGCCCTCCCGGCCTGCACGGCCGCCGCCCGTTACCTCCCGGCCGGCCAGGGCATGGACGTGGGCGGCGACTGGTACGACATCATCCCGCTCTCGGGCGGCCAGGTGGCCCTGGTTGTCGGCGACGTCATGGGCCACGGCCTCCCGGAGGCGGCCACCATGGGCCGCCTGCGTACGGCCGTCCACACCCTGGCCGACCTCGAGCTGCCGCCCGACGAGATCATGAGCCACCTCAACGACATCGTCGGCGGCATGGGCGAGGAGTCGTACGTGACGTGCCTGTACGCCTTGTACGACTCCACGACCCGCGTCTGCTCCATAGCCAGGGCGGGCCACCCGCCCCCGGCCTTGCTTCAGCCGGACGGCACGGTGGCGTTCCCGCACCTGTCGGCGGACCCACCCCTGGGCGCGGCGGAACCCCCCTTCGAGACGACGGAGATCCCGGTCCCCGAGGGCAGCGTGCTGGTGCTGTACACCGACGGCCTGGTGGAGTCGTCGAAGCGCGAGATGGACGAGGGCATGGCGGCGCTCGCGGACGTCCTGCGCACCTCCCACGCCGACGGCACGGCGGCGGACCTGGAGCACCTCTGCGAGCGGATCACCTCCGCCCTGCTCCCCTCCGACCACCAGGCGGCCGACGACGCGGCCTTCCTCCTGGCCCGCCTCCACGCGCTGCCCACCTCCCGCATGGCCTCCTGGCCCCTCCCCGAGGACCCCAGGGCAGCGGGCCAGGCCCGCGCCCTGATCCGCGACCAGCTGGCGGCGTGGGGACTGCAGGCCCTGGCCCCGACGACCGAGTTACTGGCGAGCGAGCTCGTCGGCAACGTCATCCGCCACGCGAGGGGCCCGCTCCGCCTCCGTCTCCTCCACGGCGCCGACCTGATCTGCGAGGTCTTCGACGGCAGCCTGACGATGCCGCGCATACGCCGGGCGACGGAGACGGACGAGGGAGGCCGGGGGCTTCAGCTGGTCACGGCACTGTCGCAGCGGTGGGGGACGCGGTACACGCCGACGGGCAAGTGCATCTGGACGGAACAGGCCGTGCAGACGCCGGACGCGGTACGGGAGGGGACGGAGTCGGATGCGGAGGCGGCCGGCCCGCTGGAGCGGATGTTCCTGAGCATCGCGGGGCTGGGGGAGGGCTTCGACGGGGATCTGGACGCGCTGGCGTTCGGGGACCAGGAGTTGTGAGCGCGGGCAGGGTCGCAGGGAGCGGAGAGGTTGCAGGTACGGCGTTGCAGGGAGCGGAGGGATTACAGGTACGGCGTTGCAGGTACGGGTCGAGGTGGCTGGTGCCTATCCCCCCGTACGCCTGTGAACCAGCTCCCTGATCTCCTCCGGCAGTGCCTCGGCGGCCGACAGGCGCGGGAGCAGGTCCGGTTCGAGTGTCATCGCGCGGAAGGCGAGGGCGACGGTCACGTCGTGAACGGGCCGGTGAACGACCTCGACCGGATCGCCGACACGGATGTCACCGGGTTCGACCACCCGCAGATAGGCTCCCGGCACGGCGGCCCGCGTGAACTCCTTGATCCAGCCGTCCCGCTCCAGCCACCCCTGGAACGTCCCGCACGGGATCCGCGGACACGACACCTCCAGCACCACGTCGGCTCCGATGCGCCAACGCTCCCCGATCACCGCACCGTTGACATCGAGCCCGAGTGTCGTGAGGTTCTCCCCGAAGACACCGTTGGCCAGCGACCGCCCCAGCTCGGCCTCCCACCCGTCGAGATCCTCACGGGCATAGGCGTACACGGCCTGGTCGTCACCGCCATGATTCCGCACGTCATAAACCCGGTCCCCCGCGAGCCCCACCGCCCCGGTGCCCTTGGCCCCCGGCGCACTCACGGCAACCGGCCCCTCCACGGGCCGCTTGTCGATGCCCGTCGCGCTGAGCCGCTTCCAGTGGTTGGGCTGGGGCTTGCCGACATTGACGGATAACAGCTTCATGCGGACGACGGTAGGGCCGGGCCGCAGCCGGCGGCGACACGTTTTCCCGACCCTCACCGCTGTACGCCCCCGGAAACGCCAGAGGCCCCGGATCTCTCCGGGGCCTCTGACCTGTGCGCACTCGGCAGGATTCGAACCTGCAACCTTCTGATCCGTAGTCAGATGCTCTATCCGTTAAGCTACGAGTGCTTGTTCTGTTTTCTCGCCGCTCCCGGCCCTTCCGGCCCGCTCGCGGCGACAGGAAGAACATTACATGACCGGCGCCGCCATGTGAAATCCGTTTGCCGTACCCCTTGTGACCTGCGGAAATGCCCCTGGAAGGGGGAATGCCGCGAGGGGTGGAACGACGAAGCCCCGGTCCAGTGGACCGGGGCTTCGTGATCGAGCGCGGAGGCGGAGGGATTTGAACCCTCGATGGGCTTTAAGGCCCAAACCGCATTAGCAGTGCGGCGCCATAGACCGGACTAGGCGACGCCTCCAGCACAGCCGCTCGCGCGAGCGCGCGATTGGTGCGTGCAGATGATGACACAGTCGAGCGGGGTGTCACCAATCGACGTCCACGGTACTAGGCAGGGAGGCCGCAGGGCAAAGCCCTTCCCGGCGTGCTGCGCGCGGCGCAACGTCGGGGGCCGGGCGGCGTTGGTCAGGTCATGTTGCAGGTCAATCGTTCCGCCTCGGCCGGGCGGCATCTGCGGCGGCTGCTCTTCATTGCCGCCGGATCACTCGTCGCCGCCGGCTCCTCCTCCGTGGCGCCCGCCTCCGCATACGTCCAGGCCACGTCCGCCCAGGCCGGGCTGCCACTCCCTCTCACGTTCGCGTCCCGCCACGACCCCGGCCGCTCCGGCGACCACCACCTGACCATCACCGTCCGCGACGCCGGCGATGGTGCTGACGGGACCTATGAGCTGTACTGCCACCCCGCCCACGGCAACCACCCCGACGCCGTCGACGCCTGTGCCGCGCTCGATCGCGGCACCCGGTGGGGCAAGGACGCCTTCGCTGCCGTGCCGGAGGGCGGCTTCTGCACCATGCAGTACGGCGGGCCGGCCACCGCTCATGTCACCGGGACCTGGGGCGGGCGTCCCGTCGACGCCAGGTACGACCGCAGTGACGGGTGCCAGATCGGCCGGTGGGATCGGCTTGTGCCGGTTCTTCCCGATCTACGGCCGGAAGGGCGCTCGTAGACCAGAGGGGGGGCGTAGGCCGGAGGGGGGCGTAGCAGGAGGGGCGATCAGGGGTTGGCGGGGCGGCGTATGCCGGAGCGGCGGTTGTGGTGGTGCTGGTCCCAGCCCGCCGTCGCCCTCCCCCGCGGGAGCGGGAAGCGGGGGCTCCGGTACGTCGGCCCTGCAGCTTTCGTACAGGCTTTCCAAGGGGGAAGCAGTGGCTCCGTAAATGTCCCGCGAAGGTCTCGCGAAGCCGGAGCGGTGCTGGAAGGAAGCAGGCAGGACTGCGGGCAGGAACGCGGGCAGGACTTCTGCACGGGCGGTCATACGTTCTGGGTCACTTCGTCGTGCGACCTCGCTCTCATCCGGCGTCGCGAGCGCAACCCCAGCCCTTAGACTCCCTCGCGTGACACGCTGCGGGCCGGTTGGCAAGATGGCCCGAGCGGTCGGCAAGGTGCGGTAACAGGGAGGAAGCGTCTCGTGAGCAGCAGGCCATCCCGAGGCGCTGCTCGCCTCGCAGCCATACTCGACGCGCTTCCCGATGCGTTGCTGCTGGTCAACGCCAATGGGACCGTCGTCAACGCCAACACCATCGCCCTGGAGACCTTCGAGGCGCCGGGGACCGCTCTGGTCGGGCGCGGGTTGCTTGATCTGCTGCCGCATTTCGACTCCAAGCTCATTCCCGGGTCCATGCGGCGGCCCGACCACATGGACCCGCAGGGGCGGACCAAGCCGACCCGGATGATGGCCCGGCGGACGGACGGGAGCGAGTTCCCGGTCGAGGTCACGTCCGCGAATCTTGAGAACGGGCAACAGGCCTACGACGGGTACGGGTACAGCGGTGACGAGCTGCTCATGCTCGTCGTACGGGATCTGACCGGGACCGTCGACACCGAGGCCGAGCTGGCGCGTTCGCAGCGGCAGACCGAGATGATTCTTCGGGCGGCCTCGGAGGGGGTCGTCGGGACCGACACCGACGGGCGGATCGTGCTCGTCAATCCGGCCGCCGCTCAAATACTGGGTTACCGGGCCAGTGATCTGGGCGGGCGGGAGCTGCACACGCTCGTGCTGCATTCGCGTGCGGACGGGTCTCCCTTCCCGTACGAGGAGTCCGCGCTCGCCGACACCCTGCGCTCGGGCCGCAAGCACCGCGTCCGCGGTCAGGTGCTGTGGTCCAAGGGCGGGGACAAGGTGTCCGTCGATCTGACGACCGCGCCCGTGCGGGACGGCGACCAGCTCGTCGGCGCCGTGATGACCTTCGCCGACCGGCGGCCCTACGACACCCTCGTCGAGGAGAAGGCCGCCGCGGAGAAGCGGCATGAGGAGGAGATGGAGCGGCTCGCCGAGGAGCACGCCTCCGAGCTGACCGCCCTGCGGCAGAAGCACGTGGCCGAGATCGAGGAGCTGCAGGAGCGGCACCAGGAGGAACTCGCCTCCGGTGAGGAGCGGTACGCCGCGCTCGGGGAGCGGGAGAAGGACCGGTACGAGGCGCTCGCGGGCCGGCACGAGCAGTTGCTGACGCTGCTCGGGCGCTCGCTGCGCGGGCCGCTCGACGAGCTGCGCCGCGAGCTGTCCGCGCTCGCCGCGGACGACGCGGGACAGTTGTGGCCCGAGGCCAATCAGGTGCTGCACCATCTGTCGGCCGGGTACTCGCGGATCACGACGCTGATCGACAACGTCCTGGGCTACCAGCGGCTCGACTCGGGTGGCGACGCGATCTCCCGTACGAAGGTGATGCTCGACGCCGTCGTCGCCGCGGGCGTCGACGGGGCCGTCGAGCTCATCGGGCCCGGGCGGGTGCAGTTCGCCGTGCACGCGCCGCCCATCGAGGCCGAGGTCGACCCGCAGCGCCTCGCCACCGCGCTCGCGCATCTCGTCGCGGATGTCGCGGGGGTCGACGCGACCGGCAACTCGCCCGTGTCGGCGGGCGGTTACATGGACAACACCGTGGTCGTCGCGGCGGCGCAGCGCGGTGAGGTCGTACGGATCGAGGTGCGCGGGCCGTACACCGGGGGAGACCCGGTGCACGAGCCGATCGTGCGCGGGATCGTGCGGGCTCATGGCGGCGTGCTGCAGACGCACGAGGTGCCGGGGATGAGCGGCAGCGCGTACGTCCTCGAAGTGCCCATCGGGGGTGGGGCCGGGGCCGTTCCCGCCGCCCCGGACCCTGCAGACGCCGAGGCCGGTGACGGGGCCGAGGGTGCCGCCGTGGGCGCCGAGCAGAGCGCCGGCGGCGGGCGGCGACGGGCCCGGCGGTCCTCCGTGGACGCCTTCCTGGACAGCGGCGACGTGCCCGAGGCGGAGGGGGGCGCCGAGGCCGAGGGTGCGGCGCCCACCGGACGGCGGCGCCGGCGCGCGGCCGCCGCGGAACTCCCCCAGGTTGCGGCACTCCCTCAGGGAGATGGCGGCGGCGAGGTCTCCGGCGGTACGGGACGGCGGCGCGGACGACCGGCCGAGGACAGCGGGGACGGTGTCGCCGAGGGGGCCGTCGTCACCGCCGCCGAGCATGCGGCGGGGACCGCGGCCGTCGGCAACGGCCTCGGCGGGACGGTACCGCCGCAGGGCGTGCCCGCGCCCAGTGGGCGACGCGCCCGGCGTGACGGCGGCGAGCAGCACGCGCTGCCGCCTGCGCTGCCTGCCGCCGGTGACGGCACTCAGTCGCCCTCCGGGACCGGTACGACCGACTCGGGTGAGGCTCCTCAGCCGACCGGGCGGCGTCGCCGTGCCCTGGCCTCGGCGGCGGAGCGCGGTGCCGCGCAGGCGCAGGAGGCGGGGCCCCGGAAGGTGTTCGCGCTGCCGCCTGCCGAGGCGGACCGGGGTGCCGCTGTCGGGGCGGAGGGGCAAGGCGGCGCTGAGCCGGCTTCACCTCCGGCTGCGGCTGCGGCTGCGACTCCGGCTGCGGCTGCGACTCCGGCTGGGGCTGGGATGCCTCCGGCTACGGCTGTGCCTCCGGCTTCGCCGATGGCTCCGGGGCAGACGCCGGGTCCGGTTCCGGTTCCGGGGCAGGTTCCGGTACCCGTGCAGGCTCAGCAGCCTCAGGCCCAGGGGCCGGGGCAGGCTCCGATTCCGGCACAGGCTCCGGTTCCGGTTCCGGCACAGGCTCCGGTTCGGGGGCACGGCGCTCCCGGTGACGTCGTCGACGAGGGCCGGCACGACGCCGTACCGCACGATCAGGCCGCGGACCACACCCCGCCGCAGCCGCATCCGACCACCGCGCCGACCGGGCGGCGCCGACGGGCCGTGGGGCAGTCGGCGGAGGTTGCCGGGACACCTGCGCAGGGCGTTCCGGCGCAGAACGTGCAGGGGCAGGGCGTTCCGGCGCAGGCTGCCGCTGCTCAGGGTGCGCCGCCCGTGCAGGGCACTGCGGGGCAGGGTCTTCCGGTGGCCGTACCCGGGCAGGCGGCCCCGGCGCAGCCGGTTCCTGGGCAGCCGGTGCCCGGTCAGGCCACGCCCCCGCAGCCCGTTCCGGGCCAGGCCCTCCCCGCCGAGGCAACCCCCGGTCACGGCGTCCCCGCACAGGGCACGCCGCCGCAGGGCGTCCCGGCCCCGCAGCCGTGGCCCACGGCGGACGCCACCCCCGGCGCCGGGACGGCCGTACCGGCGAACGGCGCTGCCATGCCCCCCGTGCCCCCGCCCGCGGCCGGCGCTCCCGTGCCGCCGAACAGCGCCGCCACCCCCGTACCGCCGAATCCGCAGGCCCCTCAGCAGGCCCAGCCTCCGCACCCGGCCCCGCCCCAGCCCGCCCCCGGCACCCCGGCTCCGGGCACCCCGCTGCCCCCCGAAGCCGCGGCGGCAGCCCCGGCCCCGCAGCAGCGTGCGGCGCAGCCCCTCCCCGCCGAGGCCGCCGCTCCGGGCGCCCCCGTCGACCCGAACTCGACGCAGGGTCGGGCGATCAGTGTGCGGACGTTGGGGCAGGGGGTGCCGTTCACGCGCCAGGCGGCGCAGGTGCAGCAACCCGCGCAGCCCGCGCTCCCGCAGTCGTCGCAACCGGCACAGCCGACGGCCACGCCCCCTCCGCACCAGCCCGGTGGCGGCGGACGGCGCCGCAAGCTGGGTACGCCGCCCGACCCCGCCACGCGGGCGTCCGCCCCTGCGGAGCAGGCGGCGCGGCCTCATCCGCCGGCCGAAAAGCCGGTGCCCGCACAGCCGGTGCCGGCACAGCCCGTGCCCGCACAGCCGTCGCAGGCGGGACAGTCGCGGCTGGCGCCGATGACCGAGGGCGCCGGGCGGTCGTACGCCATAGGCGCGCCGGACGAGAACGCCGCCGAGGGGCCCGAGCCGTTGGACGGGCCGGGCGGTGCCGTCGAGGTCGCCGACACCCCGCGCCCGCAGCCGATGGACGACGAGCTGCCGCCGGAGCCGCTCGACAACCCGCGGCGACTGCTGGTGTGGCCGGCGCCGGACGTGACGACCCAGCAGGCACTGAGCGACCGCGGCTACCGGCCGGTGATCGTGCACTCGCGCGAGGAGGTCGACGCGCAGATCGCGGCGTTCCCGGCCGCGCTGTTCGTCGACCCGCTGACCGGGCCGATCACACGGACCGCGCTGCAGTCGCTGCGGCAGGCCGCCGTCGCGGCCGAGGTGCCGGTGATGGTGACGGCGGGACTCGGACAGGCCTCGCGGGAGGCGGCGTACGGCGCCGATCCGGCCGTTCTGCTGAAGGCGCTCGCGCCGCGGGACACCGAGCAGCACCCGCCGCGCGTGCTGTTGATCGAGGAGCACGCGGAGATCGCGCTGGCCCTGACGGCGACGCTGGAGCGGCGCGGGATGCAGGTGGCGCGGGCCGCGAGCGACGCCGACGCGGTGACGCTGGCGGGCGACTTCCGCCCGAACCTGGTCGTGATGGACCTGATGCAGGTGCACCGGCGCCGGGCCGGGATCGTCGACTGGCTGCGGGCGAACGGGCAGCTCAACCGCACCCCGCTCGTCGTCTACACGGCCGCCGTCGACCAGGCCGACCTGCCGCGGCTGGCCTCCGGCGAGACGGTGCTGTTCCTCGCCGAGCGGTCCACGAGCGGTGAGGTGCAGTCCCGGATCGTGGATCTGCTGTCGCGGATCGGGACCAACTGACGCGGTACCCGATGGGGTACGTCAGCGCGCGATGATCCGGCGTGCCGCCTCCTTGACCGAGGCGCGCAGGCGGTCACGGTCGCTGTCCTCGGCACCCACCAGGATGCGGCTCATCTGCGGCACGACGGTGGCCCAGTTGGCCATCGCGACCAGCAGGAACAGCAGGTCCTGGGCCGGGATCGCATCGGAGATGACACCGCGGTCCTGGCCGTCCCGCACCGCGGCGACCTTGTGGGTGTAGTGGTCGTGGCGCTCGGTCTCGTCGGGCAGTTCGGCGGTGCCGTACTGGATGCCCTCCCAGTAGAGGAGGCGCAGCAGCTCGGGGTGGGCGGCGTGGTAGTCCATCAGCCGGTCCAGCCAGCCCTCGATGTCGTCCGGGTCGACGGGGACGGCTGCCGCGAGATCGACCATGCACCGGCCGAGGACCTGCGAGAACAGCTCCGCCTTGTTGCCGAAGTAGGCGTAGATCAGCTGCTTGTTGGCCTTGGCCTCGGCCGCGATGCGGTCGATGCGGGCGCCCGCGATGCCGTACCGGGCGAACTCGGCGACGGCCGCGTCGAAGATCCGGGCCTTGGTGGCCTCGGGGTCCCTTACTCCCATGGGTTCAGAGTAGCGGCTAAGTAACCAACCGTTTGGTTGACGGGAAGGGATGTGTGGCGCAGACTGTTCGACAGTCCGCCAACCAACCAGTTAGTTGTTAGAGCAGGCTCGAAGGAGTCCCGGCTCGAAGGAGTCCCTCCGGTCATGCCGTCCACCACCACGGCCCACCGTCTCCAGGCACCGGCCCCCCAGACGGAGACGTCCCGTCTCTTCCTCCCCCTCATCGCTCTCTGCTCCGCCGTCACCGCCGCCAACATCTACCTCGCGGCGCCGCTGCTCTCGGTCATCGCGCAGGACTTCGGCACCGCTCCCTCGGCCGTGGCCTGGATCGCGTCGGTCGCGCAGTTCGGTTACGCCGCCGGCCTGCTCTTCTTCGCCCCGCTCGGCGACCGTGTGAGCCGGCGTCCGCTGGTCGCCGTGCTGTCGCTGGCCACGACCGCGGCCCTGGCCGTCGCTGCCGCGGCGACCGGGACCACCGCGCTCGCGGCCGCGGTCCTCGTCGCCTCCGCCGCGACCGTCGTCCCGCAGCTACTGGTCCCGCTCGTCGCCGAACGCGCCCCCGCCGAACGCCGCGCCCGCCATGTCGCCGCCGTCATCGCCGGGCTCTTCACCGGCATCGTCGCGGCCCGTGTCCTCGGCGGCCTCGCCGGGCAGGCCTTCGGCTGGCGGTGGGTGTTCGTGGGCGCGGCCGTCCTCACCGCCGTCCTCGGCCTGCTGACGGCCGCTGTCCTGCCCGCCGAAAAGCCCCACCGCACCGGCAGCCTCGGCGGTCTCTTCTCGGGCCTCACCGCGATGCCGGGTCTGGTGCGCCGCTCCCCCGACCTGTGGCGCGCCTGCATACGGCAGGCCGGGATGTACGGCGCCTGGAGCGCCGTGTGGACCTCGCTGGCCCTGCTGCTGACCGGTGAGCCGTACACCCTCTCGACCGCGACCGCCGGGCTCTTCGGCCTCTTCGGGCTGGCGGCGAGTGTCGTGGCCCCGCTCGCGGGCGGCCTGGTCGACCGCTTCGGCGCCGCCAGGGTCGTACGGTCCGCGTATCTGCTCGCCGCCGTGTCCGTACCGCTGTTCTGGCTTGGCGGACGGGTGATGGCCGCGCTGTTCGTGGCCGCCGTCGCCATCCATGCCGCGCTTGTCGCTTCCCATGTGGCCAACCAGACCCTGGCCTTGACGACCACCTCCACGCCCGCGACGGCCAACAGCGCCTACGTCGTCTCCGGTTTCGCGGGCGGCGCCACCGCGTCCGCCCTGGCGGGCTTCGCCTTCGGGCAGTGGGGCTGGGGCGGGGTGTGCGCGGTAGCGGGGGTTTGGCTGGTGGTGGGGTGGGGGGTGACGCTCTCGGAGAGGGCGTGTGGCGTACGGCCGTGATGATGCCGGAGGGCGCGTGAGGTGTACGGCCATGATGATGCCGGAGGGCGCGTGAGGTGTACGGCCATGATGATGCCGGAGGGCGCGTGAGCCGTACGGCGATGAAAGCGCCGTTCCTCGGTGGGTCGTACCGCGGTGAAGGCGCCGTACCGCAGTGAAGTGCTCGGCGGCCGGGACGAACCCACCTCGTCCCGGCCGCCGTATGCGTGTCAGAGCTGGGTGACGTCCAGGTCGCCCTCGGCGTACTGCCTGCGCAGCACCTTCTTGTCGAACTTGCCCACGCTCGTCTTCGGCACCGCCTCGATGACCGTCCAGCGCTCCGGGAGCTGCCACTTGGCGATCTTGCCTTCGTCCGCGAGGAAGGCGCGCAGGCTCTCGAAGTCTGCGGTGGCGCCCTCCTTGAGGACGACCGTGGCCAGCGGGCGCTCGCCCCACTTCTCGTCGGGGACGGCGACGACGGCGGCCTCGGCGACATCCGGGTGGGACATCAGCGCGTTCTCCAGCTCGACCGAGGAGATCCACTCGCCGCCGGACTTGATGACGTCCTTGGCGCGGTCGGTGAGGGTGAGGAAGCCGTCGGCGGAGATGGTGCCGACGTCGCCGGTCTTCAGCCAGCCGTCCTCGCTGAACTTGTCGGCGGGGCGCAGGGGTTCGGCGTCGGGACCGTTGTAGTAGGCGCCCGCGATCCAGGGGCCACGGACCTCCAGCTCGCCTGCCGACTCGCCGTCCCAGGGGAGGCGCTCGCCGCCGGGACCGGTGAGGCGGGCCTCGACGGAGGCGGGGAAGCGGCCCTGGGTGAGGCGGTACGCGAACTCCTCCTCCGTGCCGACCGCGTGGGCCGGCGGGCGGGCGATCGTGCCGAGCGGCGACGTCTCCGTCATGCCCCACGCGTGACAGACCCGCATGCCCAGCTTGTCGAACGCCTGCATGAGCGAGGGCGGGCAGGCCGAGCCGCCGATCGTGACCTGGCCGAGGGTGGAGACGTCCCGGGGCTTGGCGGTGAGCTCGGCGAGCAGGCCCTGCCAGATGGTGGGCACGGCGGCCGCGTGGGTCGGCTTCTCGCCCTCGATCATCTCGGCGAGGGGCGCGGGCTGCAGGAAGCGGTCCGGCATCAGCATGTTGACGCCGGTCATGAAGGTGGCGTGCGGCAGGCCCCAGGCGTTGACGTGGAACTGCGGGACCACGATCAGCGACGTGTCCTCGTCGGTCAGGCCCATCGACTGGGTCATGTTCACCTGCATGGAGTGCAGATAGACCGAGCGGTGGGAGTAGACGACGCCCTTCGGGTCGCCGGTGGTGCCGGAGGTGTAGCACATCGAGGCGGCCTGGCGCTCGTCCAGCTCCGGCCAGTCGTACGCGGTCGGCTTGCCGGCGATCAGCTCCTCGTACTCGTGCACCTGCACGGAGGCCTCCGCGAGCAGGGAACGGTCACCCGGCCCCGACACCACCACGTGCTCGACCGTCTTGAGGTGCGGGAGCAGCGGGGCGAGCAGGGGGAGGAGCGAACCGTTGGCGATGACGACCCGGTCGGCCGCGTGGTTGACGATCCAGGCCAGCTGCTCGGCCGGGAGGCGGAGGTTGAGGGTGTGCAGGATCGCGCCCATGGAGGGGATCGCGAAGTACGCCTCGACGTGCTCGGCGTTGTTCCACATCAGCGTCGCGACCCGCTCGTCGCCGGCCACGCCCAGGTCCTCGCGCAGGGCGTGCGCCAGCTGGGCGGCCCGGGCACCGATCTCGGCGAAGGAGCGGCGGTGCGGCTCGCCCTCGCCGGTCCAGGTGGTCACCTGCGATGTGCCGTGGATCGTGGACCCGTGGGTCAGGATCCTCGAGATCAGCAGCGGTACGTCCTGCATGGTGCTCAGCACGGCATCCTCCCGGGGGCGACATTGCCTACGCGGTGGTCAAGGTTGCGCTGATTCTGCTCACATACCACGCGGTATGTCACTAGGTGCCGCTGATCGATCAGGTCACGTTGACAAACCAGCCCGTCGTGGAGGCCTCGAGGTCCCCCCACGCGAGCGAAGCCGAGAGGGGTGAGTCTGGGGCGCGGGCCCGGTCAGGGCCGAAGCGGGGGCCCTGGGAGCGGCAGACGCTCGGCCAGCAGCTCGCTGCCCGCCAGGCCGAGAGGACCAGGAGTGCGCCGGTCATGTCGTGGCGCCCCCAGCCGACGGCCCGGCCACACAGGCACCGGATGCCTAACGAACGAGCCCCAGCTCAGGATCCTCACGCAGCTTGCCCAGCGCACGCGACACGGCCGACTTCACCGTGCCGACGGACACCCCGAGCACCTCGGCCGTCTGAACCTCGCTGAGGTCCTCGTAGTAGCGCAGGACGACCATCGCCCGCTGCCGCGCCGGCAGCCGCATGATCGCGCGCCACATGGCGTCGTGCAGCGCCTGCCGTTCCGCGGGGTCGTCGTCGTGGCCGGGCAGGGGCTCCGGCTCGGGCAACTCGTCGCAGGCGAACTCGTCGACCTTGCGCTTGCGCCACTGCGACGTCCGTGTGTTCAGGAGCGCCCTGCGCACATAGCCGTCGAGCGCGCGATGGTCCTCGATGCGCTCCCAGGCGACGTAGGTCTTGGTGAGCGCGGTCTGCAGCAGGTCCTCGGCGTCGCTCGGGTTCGCGGTCAGCGACCGGGCGGTACGCAGCAGCACCGGCTGGCGGGCCCGCACATACGACGTGAAGGAGGGGTACGTCGCGTTCGGAAAGGCCCGCGGCGCGGCGTCGGAAGCGCTGGTGCAGACGGGTGTGGTCATGGCTCCACGCTATGAGCGGCCCCTGCTCCAGCGGATCGGCCGCAGGTGCCGAAGCGGCGTCCGCCTCAGGTTGTAGGGGTGGGGCTGACTCCACCTCCTGAAGGTGGACGAGCGGGGGACGCATACTGCGGGATTACCCCTGGGGGTCGTACGTCGGCCGCGGGCCGGGGCATCCGTGGACGGGGGCCGGTGAGCGTCGATGGACCGCAGGCGGGGAGCGTCAATGGACGGCAAGCCAGACGGCATCCGTCGGCAACAGACCAGCGGCGTTCGTCAGCGGGTCGGCGGGTCACGCGTCGGTGGCGAGGACCAGACCCGATGTCGGCACGCCCGTACCGGCCGTCACCAGCACCCGTTCCGCCTCGGGTATCTGGTTCACGGACGTCCCCCGCACCTGTCTCACCCCTTCCGCGATTCCGTTCATCCCGTGCAGATATGCCTCCCCGAGCTGCCCCCCGTGCGTGTTGAGCGGCAACCGCTCCTCGGCCACGAAGCCCCCGGCCTCCCCCTTTCCGCAGAACCCGAACTCCTCCAGCTGCATCAGCACGAACGGTGTGAAGTGGTCGTACAGGATCCCCACGTCGATCTCCCCCGGCCCCAGCCCCGCCGTCCGCCACAGCTGCCGTGCCACCACGCCCATCTCCGGCAGGCCGGTGAGGTCGTCCCGGTAAAAGCTCGTCATCTGCTCCTGCCCTCGGCCGGCGCCCTGAGCCGCCGCCGCTATGACGGCCGGTGGGTGGGGCAGGTCACGGGCCCGGTCGACGGACGTGACGACCAGCGCCTGGCCACCGTCCGTCTCCTGGCAGCAGTCCAGCAGCCGCAGCGGCTCGACGATCCAGCGCGAGGCCGCGTGGTCGGCGAGGGTGATGGGTCTGCCGTGGAAGTACGCGGCCGGGTTGGTCGCCGCGTACTTGCGGTCCGTCACCGCCACATGCCCGAACACCTCCGGCGTCAGCCCGTACGTGTGCAGATACCGCTGGGCCGCCATCGCCACCCACGAGGCGGGCGTGAGCAGCCCGAACGGCAACGACCAGCCCAGCGCCACGCCCTCCGCCGACGGCTCCCGGTGCTGCACTCCCGAGCCGAAGCGCCGCCCCGACCGTTCGTTGAACGCCCGATAGCAGACCACCACCTCCGCGACCCCCGTCGCCACGGCGAGCGCCGCCTGCTGCACGGTCGCGCAGGCCGCGCCGCCGCCGTAGTGGACGCGGGAGAAGAAGGACAGCTCGCCCATCCCGCAGGCCTGGGCCACGGTGATCTCCGGGCTGGTGTCCATCGTGAACGTCACCATTCCGTCCACGTCCCCCGGCGTGAGACCCGCGTCGTCCAGCGCAGCCCGCACCGCCTCCACGGCCAGCCGAAGCTCACTGCGCCCCGAGTCCTTGGAGAACTCGGTGGCCCCGACACCGACGATCGCCGCCCGCCCGGCCAGAGCGTCCCGTGTGCGCACGCTCATGCCGGGCCCTCCGACGCCGCAGTGCCGGCGGCCTCTGAGAGCCCGGTGACCGCCGATGCCGCCGATCCCGCCGGCCTGGTGATCGCCGACCCCGTCGGCACGGTGACCGTCACCGTGCCGGTCACATGTCTGCCGATGCCGTTCGCGCCGACCACGCGGACCGTCACCGTGTCGCCGTCGACGTCCTCGACCGTGCCCTTCAGCACCATGGTGTCCCCCGGGTAGTTGGGCGCCCCGAGTCGTATGGCCACCCTGCGCAATTCGGCCGTCGGTCCGAAGTGGTCGGTGATGTAGCGGCCGACCAGGCCGTTCGTCGTCAGGATGTTCATGAAGATGTCGGGGGAACCCTTCTCGCGGGCCAACTCCGCGTCGTGGTGTACGTCCTGGTAGTCGCGTGAGGCGACGGCCCCGGCGACGATCAGCGTGCGGGTGATCGGGATCTCCAGCGGGGGCAGTTCGTCACCGGCGTTCACGGTGATCACAGCGTTCATGCGACCTCCTCCCGGGAACGGAAGACGGGCAGCACCAACTCGTCGTCGTACAGCTGGAATTCGAGCCGCACGGGCATCCCGATCCACACCTTGTCGTACGGCACGCCCACGACGTTGCTGATCATCCGCACGCCCTCTGCCAGCTCGATCAGGACGACGGCGTAAGGCCCCGCCGTGTCGGCGGCGTGATCGGATTCCGTGAACGCGGGGAAGGGCGGGTGGTGCATCACGACGTACGAATAGACCGTCCCCTCGCCGCTCGCCTCGACCGTGTCCCAGCCCAGGCCGCCGCAGGCGTTGCAGCCGGGAAGCCAGGGGTGGCGCAGGGTGCCGCAGTCGGTGCAGCGCTGGATGAGCAGGCTGCGCCGCCGGACGCCCTCCCAGAAACCGGCGTTGTCGCGGTTGACGACGGGGCGGGGGCGCGGTGGCTTCTGCTGTCGGTCCGGCTGCTCTGCCCGGCGTATGGGCGCGTACTTGAGGATGCGGAAGCGGTGGGTGCCGGCGAGGTCGGCGCCGACGTGGATGTCCGTGCGGGTCGTGACGAAGTACCCCGTGCCGAGCTTGGTCGTCTTCTTCTCCGACACCGATTCGATCACCGAGTCGAAGGTGATTGCGTCCCCGGGCCTCAGCGGCCGTAGGTACTCCTGCTCGCAGTCGGTGGCGACGACCGAGCTGTAGCCCGCCTCGTCGAGCAGGCCGAGCAGCTCGTCGTACGCGTGCGTGCGTCCCGCATGGCCGGAGAGGCCGCCCATGGTCCACACCTGGAGCATAGTGGGCGGTGCCATGGCGTCCGGGCCCGAGTACGCCGGATTGGTGTCGCCCATCGCCTCGCACCAGTGCCGGATCATGGGCGCGTTGACGGGGTCCTTGCCCGCGCGGGCGACCGCGGCCGGTTCGCCCTCGTAGGCCTTCAGCCTCGTCTCGAGCGCGTCGCCTGCCGCCACCTCGTGGCTCACCCCCGGCTCGTAGCTCATCGTCGCCCCCTCGTCCTCACCGGCCTCGTCGCCCCACGGCGCATCGCACTGACACTTCTGGTACACCGCAGCCGCCGATCCGGTTCCCACTGGGCCCAGGCGACCCCCGCGACTTCCCCCGACTTTTCGCGAACGAAGGTTTCTGACTGTCCGTCAGATACGACTCACTGTCAAGGCCGCCGAGGGCGCCTGCGGCAACGCCGGAACACTCGCCCCGACAACACCAAAACGCCTATGCCGCAACACAAAAACGCCTGCGCGGCGGCACCGAAGTACCGCCGCGCAGACGCGTTACACCCCATGAGCACACCCGAGACACATCCGAGGGGGCCGATGCCTGAGCACCGGGGCACCGACCCCCTCAGCTCACCACCAGAGCGGCGTGAAGTTGACGGCCGCGTTGTCGTTGCCCTGGTTGACGGCCGTGAACGCGGAGCCGTTGACGTGGGCGGTGTTGCTCTGGTTCGAGGCGCCGGAGCCGGTCGCCTGCTGCTGAGTGGTGGACGAGGTGCCGTAGTTGTCGCCGCCGACCCCGCTGCCCACGAGGCCCTGGGCGGTGTTCGTGACGGCCGCACTGGATCCGTCGTCCGCGATGGCGCCGTTGTCCGCCGCGGCGACGCCGGCGAACAGAGCGGCGGCGAGCGGGAGGGCGGAGACGGCCGCGATGACGCGGGCGGTACGGATGCTTGCCATGTTGTTCCTCCAGAACAGGTGCGCCCAGGCTCCCCAGCCGGACGCATAGGTAGTGCATGAAGTACTGCTCGCCCCAAGGCAGTTGGCCGACCACCCCGGAGTCCTGCACGACGTCGCGAGATCAGAGTTGCCCACCGAATCCCCGGCGAACCACCCCGGAAGCCTCTATTCGCTCTCAAGCGTGATGACAAGTCGATAAACCCCTTTCGCCACTTCTAACCTCCCGAGTCGGGGCAGTACGGACAACTCCATCCCAAGCCCCCCAAGCGGTGAAGCGTTCCTGCTCGCTTCCGGCCAATCTCCGCGGACCGGCGCGTCGCCCGGCGGGGCGCAGTCATTTCCCCTTTCCTTTTTCGAACACTCGTACGAACATAGAGGCATGGCCACCACCGACCGGCAGGCCACGACGCTGGCCCTCGCACACGCCCTGTCAGCCGCCGAACGCGGACTGGCCGTCATCCCCCTGTCCCGGACGAAGCTCCCGGCCCTGCGCTCCCCGCACCGCGACGACCCCGATCCCGCGCCCTGCCACGGCGAGTGCGGCCGCTTCGGGCACGGGGTCTACGACGCCTCCACCGACCCCGCCCGCATCCGCGAACTCTTCGCGGCCGCCCCCTGGGCGACGGGCTACGGCATCGCATGCGGCCTGCCGCCCCACCACCTGATCGGCATCGACCTCGACACCAAGTCCGGTACGGACTCCTCAGCCGCCCTGCGCGAACTGGCGCTGCGCCACCTGTTCACGATTCCGCCCACGGTGGTCGTCCTGACCCCCAGCGGCGGCCGCCACCTCTGGCTGACCGGCCCGGCGGACGTCGTGGTCCCCAACTCGGCGGGCCGCCTCGCGCCCGGCATCGACATCCGCGGCGCCGGCGGCTACCTCGTCGGCCCCGGCTCCCGTACCGACCACGGCGTCTACAGCACCGCGCCCGGCACCTCCCACATCGTCCCCGCGCCCTGCCCGCGCGCCCTCCTGCGCCTTCTGCTCCCTCCACCCCGCATTCACCACCTCACGCCCCCGGCGACCGGCGGCCACGGCCAGGGACTCGTCCAGTTCGTGCTCGCCGCCCATGAGGGACAGCGCAACACCCGCCTGTTCTGGGCGGCCTGCCGCGCCTACGAGGACGGCATCGGCCCCGCCCTTGTCGAGCCCCTCGTCGAGGCGGCCCTCAACACAGGCCTGACCGAACGCGAGGCCCGGGCCACGATCGCGTCGGCGGCGCGGATGACAGGGCACCGGCCCTGAACCAGCGCCGGCGCCTGACAGGCCTTCGCAATGCACGTGGCCTTGAAATTCACGGGAGCTCGATGCACCACCGCCCTAGAGTGCCGACCATGTCGCTGACCCGCGTCGTCCTCACGTCCGGCCGCTCGCTCGACCTCTCCGAGCTGCGGCTCTCCTCGACGTACGGCGGAATGCTGGAGGGCTACCCGTGCAGGCTGGTCAACGACATGAAGATCAAGGGCCTCGTCCGCGCGGCCGAGCAGGCCCACCCTTCCACTCCGGTGCACCTCGTCCCGCCGCCGCGCGAGCATCCCGACCAGTACGCGGGCGCCTTCGGCCCGGTCGAGGTGCTGCCCTCGGTGGCCTGCGTCGGCGCCTTCCGCTCCACGGCCCTCGACCCCGACCACGACCCGGTCCTCTACCGCTCCGCCCTGACGATCATCTGGTTCCAGCCGACCCCGCACGTGCCGTCCGGCTGTGACGCGGAGGAGGCGCTGCGAGAGGTTCCCTGGGAGGAGCTGGCGCGGGATTACGAGCTCTAGCGGCACTCCGGGCTCCGGGCGTCCGCAGCGGCGAAAACCGGCTTGTCCCGGAGGGGAACCCGCATGCCAGGGTCGGCCGCTGAGCCTTTCCCGACCTGCGCTGATGTGTCGCCGCCGACGCCGTGCGAAGGGGTGTTTCTCAGCGAGATGTCCGGTATGGCGATTGGTACCAAAATGAGCGTTATCTGATGTTGACGCTGGATCGGAGACGCCATGAAGGACCTCAAGCTGGAGCAGAAGCGCTCGCTGTCACGCCTTGAGGCCGCTGATCAGCTGGAGGCGCTGGCGGCCGCGCTCAGGCAGGGTGGGGAAGCCGAACTGGAAATAGACCCTTGGAAGCTGAGCTTGCGGATCCCTGACGATCTTCGCAGCGAAATCGAGGTCGAAGTCAGTGACGGGGAGATCGAGCTGGAGATCGAGTTCACCTGGCCGACCGGAGCGGCCGACCAGGCAGCGTCTTCCGAGGCAGCGGCAGATGCAGAGCCGGCCGCAGACAGGCGGAAGGGTGCGTCTACCGGTCCCCGGCGAACCCGCAGCAGCGGCGGAAGAACCGCCAAGCGGACTGCCGCGAAGAAGTGAAGAAGCCGTGAGCCACACCTGTCCAGCGCCATGAGGTCCGCAACGCGCGAACCGATCCAGCCACGCACCGCAATGGGACGCACGCACCGCAATGGGACGCGAGAAGGGGTGCCCGGACATCCGGGCACCCCTTCTCACCTAGGCTTACGCCGCCTGACAAGCGGTGGGTGTGGGATTTGAACCCACGGTGACTCGCGCCACGACGGTTTTCAAGACCGTTCCCTTAGGCCGCTCGGGCAACCCACCTCGGCCCCGGCCCACCAGGGGCGGAGCGGGTACAGCGTACCGGCACCGCGCGTTGCGCGGGGTTCGTGGTCCGGATGGGCGGCAATGGCCCCTGGCGTCACACGTTGTTGGTCAGGCGGACGCCGTTGACGGCGGTGTCGAAGGCCGGGCGGTACTCGTGCCATTGCGCGTCCGGTGCGGAGAGGTAGATCACGTACTGGGTGCCGTCGGTGCTCGCGAAGGCCAGTTCCGCCGCCCGGTACTTGCGTGCTCTGCCCTCGAAGGTGAACTCCCAGTACCCGGCGGGGCGTCCCCGGAAGGTCGTCTTGGCCATGCGCACCCGTTCGTAGCCGGCGTTGTCGCGGGCGGTCTGTTCCTCCTCCGTCTCACGCCAGTGCTGCAGCGGATCGGTGCCCGCGAACTCGATGACGTTGACCCGCAGGCCCACGAGTTCCGACGGGTCGATGTAGGCGACTTCGCCGCCGGGCAGCGTCGTCCTGGTCCAGCCGTCCCGCACGGGCACGAAGATGCCGCTGTCCGGCTTTTCGAGGCGGTATCCGGTGGGCAGCGGCGGCACGGTGGGGCTGGTGGTCGGGGAGGGCGTGGACGCCTCGGACCCGGACGCGCGCGTGCTCGGCCCGTCATCCGGCCTGCCCTTGAGCCACCACACCGCACCGCCCGCCAGACTGGCGGCGAGGATCACCGCCAGGACCGACCGCACCACCGTGCGACCGCGGTTGCCGCCGCTCTTGCGGCCGGCGGGCGCCAGGTCGTCGACGCGGTCCGGCCGTGTGGGTGGATCGAGGCGCGCGGTGCGTGTGCCGGTCAGGTCGGCCAGGCGGCGTTCGACCTCGTGTACGTCCATGCGCTGATCGGGATCCTTGACGAGCAGGCCCTCGATCACCGGGGTCAGGTCCCCGGCGTTGCGCGGTGGGTCGTACGGGTCCGTTGCGATGGCGTACGCGGTTTCGATCGGCGTGTGCCGGCGGAACGGGTCCCGCCCCTCGACCGCCTGGTACAGCGTCGCCCCCAGGGCCCACAGGTCACTGGCGGGACCGGTCTCGGGATGCGCGCCCTTGAGGCGTTCGGGCGCCAGGTAGCCGATGGAGCCGATCAACTCGCCGGGCTTGGTCAGCGAGGACGTTCCCGACTCCATGGCGATCCCGAAGTCGGTGAGGACGATCCGCCCGTCGTCGCCGAGCAGGACGTTGGCGGGTTTGACGTCCCGGTGCAGGACCCCGGCGTCGTGGGCGGCGCGCAGGGCGGCGGTCATGGCGCGGCCGATCCGGGCGGCTTCCTCGGGGGGCAGCGCACCCCGACGCTTCAGCACGTCGCTCAGTGTGACCGAGGGTATGTACTCCATGACGATGCAGGGCAGGCCCTCGTCGTCGAGCACGTCGTGCACCACGATCACGTTGGGGTGGGTGATCCGCGCGGCGCTGCGGGCCTCGCGGCGGGTGCGCTCGTAGAGCGTGCGGACCTCGTCGTCCTGCAGATGCGGCGGGATACGCAGCTTCTTCACGGCGACCTGGCGGCCGAGCAGCTTGTCCTCGGCACGCCATACGGTGCCCATGCCGCCGCTGCCCACCCGCTCCACCAGCAGGTACCGGCCGGCGACGAGCCGCCCCAGATCGGTCACCGCGAGACCGTCCCCTTCTCTGCTTCCCATTCGCGGCTCTGCTTCCCATTCGCGAACAGTCGAGGTCGAGAAGGCACGATAGCCCATCCGAACGTATGGCCACGGCCGCCGTCCGATCGGCAACTCCCGCCGCGCACCGCGCACTCAGCGCCCTGACGAACAGCTCCCTGGCCGTCCGCCCGTGCCGTCGCCCTGGCAACCGACTCGGACTCGGTGAAGAGGCGCCTTCCGGCGGGGAGGACGCGTTTCGTCGCGTCCCGGTTCCCGCCTCTCACTGAACGGGCACGCGCGCGTGTCACTGAACGGGCACGCGCGCGTGGCGTCGGCTCTTGTCGGAGCCGGGCCTGCGCGCGCGAGCCCGTGGCGTCAGCTGTCGCCCGTGCGGGAGCCCAGGGTGAGTTCGACCGTGTGGGACTTGCCGTCCCGTTCGTAGGTGATCGTGACCTTGTCGCCGGGCTGGTGGGTCCAGATCTCGCCGATCAGGGTGGGACCGGAGTCGATCACCCTGTCGTCGAGCTTGGTGATGACGTCGCCGGGCTTGAGGCCGGCCTTGTCGGCGGGGCCGCCCGGTTCGACCGGGTCGGCGCTGCTGGTGCCCTGGTCGACGATCTTGGCGCCGTCGGAGGTGTCCTCCGTGGAGACGGAGGCGCCGATCTTCGCGTAGACGGGCTCGCCGTTCTTGATCAGCTGCTGGGCGACGTACTTGGCCTGGTTGATCGGGATGGCGAAGCCGAGGCCGATCGAGCCGGACTGGCTGGTGCCGCCCAGGCCGTTGGCGGCGGACTGGATCGCGGAGTTGATGCCGATGACGTTGCCCTGGGCGTCGAGCAGCGGACCGCCGGAGTTGCCGGGGTTGATGGAGGCGTCCGTCTGCAGCGCGCTCATGTACGAGGCGTTGCTGCCGGTGCCGTCGCTGGAGGCCACCGGGCGGTTCTTGGCGCTGATGATGCCCGTCGTGACGGTGTTGGACAGGCCGAAGGGGGCGCCGATCGCGATCGTGGAGTCGCCGACCGCCACCTTGTCGGAGTCGCCCAGCGTCAGCGGCTTGAGGCCCGAGGGGGCGTTCTTGAGCTTGATGACCGCCACGTCGTAGCCCTGGGCGTGGCCGACGACCTCGGCGTCGTACTTCTTGCCGTTGGGGAAGGTCGCCGTGAGCTTGCCGCCGTCGACCGCGTCGGCCACCACATGGTTGTTGGTGAGGATGTGGCCCTCGGCGTCGAAGACGAAGCCGGTTCCGGTGCCGCCCTCGCCGCTGCTGCCCTCGGCCTGGATCGTGACGGTGCTGGGCAGCGCCTTGGCGGCCACCCCCGCGACGGTGCCGGGGTCGCGCTTGAACGAGCCGCCGCTGTCGGAGGCGGAGACGGTCGTCGAGGAGGTGGTGTCGTCGTTCTTGGCCAGGGTGTAGCCGAGGCCGCCGCCCAGGCCGCCCGCGACCAGCGCGGCGATGAGGACCGCCGCGAGCAGCCCGCCGCGCCCACGGCCGGACTTGGGCGCCGGCTGCTGGTACGTGGCACCCCAGCCGGAGCCCGCACCGGCACCGGCACCACCTGCGGCGGCGCCGCTGTCGGCGTACGGCGACGTGCCGGGCGGCGGCGGGGGCGGCCAGGAGGCGTCGGGGGCCGAGCCCTGGGGGGCGGGTGGCTGCGCTCCGTTCGAGGCCGCCGGAGCGGCGTACGGCGGGGTGGCGCCGTCGGAGCTCGCCGGGGTGCTGTCCGGCACCGGCGGGAGCGGAGCGGTCGGGGCGGCATCACCCTCGGGCGCCGGGCGCTCCTGGGACGCAGGAGCAGCGGGAGCATCCACCGGCACGGGGGGTGCGGACGGGGCCGGGGGTACCGCGGCGCCCTCGTTCTCGGTGCTCACAGCTTCTCTCCTCGATCCACGGCTGTTGTCTTCGGTCGCACGGTCACGCCCGTTCACGCTTGCCAGTACTTGTCGGCGGTCGGTGCGCTTCAGCTGTGCATGCCATTTATGTATGCCGTCAGCTTTTCCCACGGGCCGTCAGAGCACCATAAGCGGTCGCTGTGGGTCCACGGCCAATCTTTATATTGCTCATGTGAGACTAAACGGGCGCAATCCCAGTGCTCCCGGGACTCCTCCGGTCGCACGTCTACCCCGGTGCGGTGGCACCATGACGCGGTGACCCACGTACGGCAGCAGCAGATCCAAGTCGTCGCGCATCGCGGAGCCTCCGAAGACGCTCCCGAGCACACCCTTGCCGCGTACAAGAAGGCGATCGAGGACGGTGCGGACGCCCTCGAGTGCGATGTGCGCCTCACCGCGGACGGTCATCTCGTCTGCGTCCACGACCGGCGCGTCAACCGTACGTCCAACGGCCGCGGCGCGGTCTCGGCCCTGGAGCTCGCCGATCTCGCCGCCCTGGACTTCGGCTCCCGGAAGAACCGCGACTCGTGGAAGAACCGGAGCGAGGAGCCAGACTGGGAGTTCCGGCCGGAGGACCCCGAGGACACCTCCGTGCTCACCCTGGAGCGGCTGCTGGAGCTCGTCGCCGACGCGGGGCGGCGGGTGGAGTTGGCGATCGAGACCAAGCACCCGACGCGATGGGCGGGGCAGGTCGAGGAGCGGCTGCTGCTCCTGCTGAAGCGGTTCGGGCTGGACGCGCCCGCCTCGGCCGCCGACTCCCCGGTGCGCGTCATGAGCTTCTCGGCGCGTTCGCTGCATCGCGTGCGTGCCGCCTCGCCGACGCTGCCGACGGTCTATCTGATGCAGTTCGTCTCACCCAGGCTGCGGGACGGGCGGCTGCCCGCGGGCGTCCACATCGCCGGCCCTTCGATCCGGATCGTGCGCAATCACCCGGCGTACGTGGAGCGCCTGAAGCGGGCCGGACACCAGGTGCACGTGTGGACGGTGAACGAGCCCCAGGACGTCGACCTCTGTGTCGAGCTGGGCGTGGACGCCATCATCACCAACCGCCCGCGCGCGGTGCTGCACCAGCTCGGCCGCTGACACGCGCGCGTGCTTCCGGGCGGGTGCGCACACCCGACGCAGCGCGCACACGCGAGGCAACGGGGGCGTGCGCACGCAAACCGAAATCCCCGGAACCTCTAAAACCTCACCAACCCCTGCACAACCTATTGACCCCATAGCCCCATCGGCCTCATCCTCCACTCTCGGCCACACCGTCGAATTCCAGCCATCTCGATTACAGGGAGTGCTCCGGCGCGTTCGGTGCGTATTCGATCGTTGTGAGTGCGTCACCGGACGTTGATTGGCCGGTTTCCGGTACAGGCCAATGGGGCATCCACACCGTGGCGTGGGGCAAAGGAGGTCTCGGGGGTGGCGTTGGTGGTGGCACAGGAGGTGCCCACGTCGTCGAGCATGGCCGTACCCCATGGCCCTGCGGGCGTGGGGGAAGCGAGACACCGTATGCGCTCGCAGTTGCGCAGGGGCGGCGTGGCGGAATCGGTCATCGACGATGCCGTACTGATTCTTTCCGAGCTCTTGAGCAACGCGTGCAAACACGGCCGGCCACTGGGCGACGCACTCTCCGGAGACGGTGACGTCCGGGCCGCATGGCGCGTGGACGCGAGCGGCAGGCTCACGGTGGAGGTGACGGACGGCGGCGGGCCCACCCGCCCTGCTCCGGCCACGCCCTCGGTCACCGCACACGGCGGCCGCGGGCTGAACATCATCACCGCACTGGCCGACGACTGGGGAGTACGGGACGACGCCCGCGGGGAGGTCACGGTCTGGGTCGTGGTCCACGGCGACGTTCATGATCCGGATGCCGGGCACCGCCGCGACGACTTCGCTACGCGCGTTGCGGCGCCGGCGGTGGGTGCGATATCCGGCCTCGACTACGCGGACGCCTTCGACGACCTGGACTGAACGCACGCCTCCGCTCCCGGCACGACCGGTGGGTTGTCCACAGGCTCCCGTCGGTCATGGCCTGAACGGCTAGGCTCGCGCCCGTACAGGACGAGCCGTACCCGGGAGACACCCACGATGGCCAAGAAGCGACCCCAGACCAAGGCCAAGCGCCCGCAGATCAGCGACGGAGAGATCCCGGTTGTCGGCGCACGCGAGCCCTGCCCCTGCGGCAGCGGCCGGCGCTACAAGGCCTGTCACGGCCGGGCCGCCGCGCAGGCGGTGACCGAGCTGGTGCAGCGCCCGTTCGAGGGGCTGCCGGGCGAGTGCGACTGGGTGGCCCTGCGCGAGCTGGTTCCCGCCGCCACCGTCGAGCTGCCCCTGAAGGGCGGCCTGCCCGAGGGCGTCCCGTCCGTCACCCTCGCCACCGTCCTGCCGATGGCCTGGCCGGCCCTGCGCCGCGACGACGGCTCGGTACTGCTCGGCCTGCAGAACGACACGGCGTCGGGCGACATCAGCCGCGACCTCGCCGACACTCTCCAGCAGGCCCTCGCCGCGCAGCCCGGCACCCCGGTCCAGGGCCGCCGCGCCCCGGCCGACGGTCCCCGACTGCAGGATCTGCTCGACCCCGAAGGCGCGTTCGAGCCAGTTGTGCACGAGGGCTTCGAGTTCTGGGTCCCGGACGCGGAGAACGCCACCCCGGAGGTGGCCGCCTCCCTGGAGCGGGCCAACGCCGCGGCCATCCCGACCGTCCGGCTGACCGGCGTGGACGCCGCCTACTGGTGCCGGACGCCGGAGAAGAACCACCTGCGCTGGGTCATGCCGCACCCCGAGGAGCAGCTTCTGGACGCTCTCGCGCGGCTGCACGCGGCGGGCAGGTCGAACCTCGGCGAGGGCACCCGGCTCGTCGGTTCCTTCCGTGCTCACGGCCTCACCGTGCCGGTCTGGGACCTGCCGAGCGAGGTCGGCGCGGAGGACGTGGAGAAGCCGGCGGCCGAGTTCGCCGAGCGCCTCGCCGCGGCCCTGGCCACGGACGCTCCGCTCACCGCGGACGAGCGCCGCGCGCGTGGCGGCCTGACCAACCGGCAGGTCACGCTCAGCTGAGGCGGGCCGCGGAGATCGGGTTCGGCTGACCGACCGTTCAGCCGAACCGGCCGTCGCGGGAGGGGTGAATCCGCTCACAACTCCCATGTGGAGCAAGGGAGTCCGTGACTGGAAAGCCCGGATCGAATTTGCGAACCGCCGATCTCTTGTTACCGTTCCATTAGCCCGGTTGCTGGTGCATCCCCCGTCGCCAGCAACCGGGTCTTTCCATGTGCGCAGCCCTTTACGAAACGGCGCCACATGTCAACCGCCTGTAGACGCCCCGGAGTTGTCCGGCGAGGAGTTGCTCGCGGAACGCAGCAGCAGCGGACCGTTCCCAGCTCGCGCGGCGAATTCCGCGACCGCCGTGTAGGCGTCCAGGTTCCCCCGCGTGCGCTGGCGGGGCGTCTCGCACGTCCCCGGCTCGTCCTCGACGCCCCCGGCGCAGCGCATCTGCACCGTGCGCCCACCGGGCCCCATGAGGCTCAGCACGGAGTCGAGCGCGCCGCCGGTCGCGTTGCGGAAGTAGGTGCGCGCCCAGGTGTCCTCGCCCTGGGTGAGGACACAGGTCTGCGCTTCGATGCCCTCGGGGGAGGTGAGCTCGGGGCCGCAGCGGGCGGCGGTGGCAAGCCCGAGGCCGAGCAGCAGCGGGGAGTCGTCGGGCTCGGCGGTGGGCCCTTTGGGGTCGGCGGCGGGGGAGGGACGTACGGAAGGACGCGCGGCCTTGCGTGACGTATGGCCGAGGGCGCGTTCCTCCTCGGCCACTGGTCCTGCGGACGCCACGGCAAGCGGCAGCGCGACCGCGCCCACCACCACGCCGATGAGGGCGAACAAACGGATGTTTCCTGAGCCTGGACGGCGTGTCTCAGCGTGACGCGGCATACAGCGGAAGATAACGACCACGCGCGCGTGCGCCGTTCCGCGCACGCCGGACACCCCTACAACTCGGGCGCGCTCACACCCGTACGAGTGAGGGCCTCAACCACGGCGTCGACGACGGCCTCCACATCGGGCACCCACGGGGAGGCCGAGCCGGGCAGCGGGGCGCGCTGCCAGCTGATGGGGCCCTGGCCGGTCTCGGACGGGGGCAGGGCGAGATAGCCGCCCTCGCCGTGGAAACGGAGGGAGCCGGGGACGAAGTCCTGGGCGTAGAGCAGTTCGCCCAGCTGTTCCATGGAGTACGGCTTCACCAGGATCGCCCAGCGGGCGGGTGAGGCGACGACCGGGCCGAGGCGCATGCCCATGCGGTCGAGTGCGGTGAGGGCGTGAGCGGCCGGCAGGGCGGGCAGGCTCACCGCGCAGGGCGCCATGCCTCCGGTGGCGAGGATGATCGGGGCCGCGGGCCGGTTGGTCCACCACCAGCGCACCATGCGCTCGTCCGTGGTCGCCGCGAGGAGACCGGGATCGAAGGGGTGGGCGCCGGGAACCGTGCACTCCGGGTCGGGGCAGCCGCAGCGGGAGTGCCCCTGCGGGTGCGTCGTCACGCCCGGGAGTACGGGCCAGCGCCATTCCGTCGCGAAGGTCAGGGCCGCGCTGATCAACTCAGGCTTCCCGTCACTGCGCAGGAGCCTGCGTCGCCTTCCGAGGATCTCGCGCATGAGCGCTCGTTCCTTTCCGTTGCACCGCTGGCAACACCGTGGGCCACATCACACCATGTGTCGATCACTTCACTGTGCGTACCTGTTGGCGCATCACACCCCTGCCATGGGCAAGGGAAACCCCTATGGGCCGAGCGTGGGCTGCTTCCGCGGCAGCCTCGTCCATACTGCGTCTATCAAAAGCATGGGCGTGGCGTGGGGTGGCGAAGTCTGGCGTTTTGCTGTCGCGCGTATTTCTCTTCGCCTCCGCCACGGGAGGATGGGGCCGGTCGTCGGTGGCTAAGACGCCCGGGTCCGTCACCAGGTTCCGGGTGGTTCTCAACCACCCCTGGCCTTCACCGAGTACGTACCCATCACGACCGCTGTGACGCTCCGTGGAGCGAAACCAGTCGACCGCAATACCCCGTTCCCTGAGGCAGTTTTAAGCCAACTTTGCCTTTGCGCAAGAGGTCTGCAAGGAGTCCTCCGGTGACCCACGGACACCAGGAATCCCAGCAGGACAATGCTGGACATCCCCTCACGAGTGCGTGTACATGTGGAGACACTGCTAGCGGCGCAGAATGACATGGGGGTTTGCGATGCTTTTGAGCAATACGCACCGGTCGGAAAGCCGGACGCCATGAACGCCCCTCACCCTCCGAAAGTGGCCGGAATCGATTCAACGGTTCCTTCGCCCGCACACACTGTCGCGCCCGCGCCCGTGGCCCCGGGCGCCTCAGCGGTCCCTCCACCGAACGCACCAGGACTGCTCCTGCAGGACCGGCTCGCCGGCTGGGTCTCGGACCTCACGACACTCCACGAACTCACCGAACGCCTGGCCCGCACGCATGCACTCGCCGAAGCCCTCCAGGAGCTGCTGCGCGCCGGAGCCGCCCTCGTGGGC
This sequence comes from Streptomyces sp. CA-251387, assembly GCF_050936625.1. NCBI lineage: Bacteria > Bacillati > Actinomycetota > Actinomycetes > Kitasatosporales > Streptomycetaceae > Streptomyces > Streptomyces sp. CA-251387. The sequence continues at coordinate 4,670,042 of NZ_JBNJMJ010000001.1, forward strand.
GCCCGGCGCGGTCTCGTCGTCCTGGAACCCGCCGACAGGCTGGGCCCGGACACGACCATCGGCCTGGGCCTCGCCCGCGCCGACCTCGGCCACATCGAGACCGTGCCGCGCAGCTCCCTGTCGTACGGCAGGATCCTCGACGGCCTCCCGGGCGGCGACGGCGAGATCGCCCAGCCCGACCTCTTCGCCGAGGACGGCCTCGACCCCCGCCACCGCGAGGTGGCCGCACGCCTCGGTTACGCCGCGAGCTACGCCCTCCCCCTGTCCACCGAGGCCGCCGGCCGCCTCGGCGCCGCCGTGTGGCTGTACGACGAGCCCGCCGAACCCACCGAACGCCAACGCCACCTCGTCGGCCTGTACACCCGCTACGCCACCGAGCACCTGGCCCGGCTCCTGGAAGTCGAGCGCACGCGCGCGTGCATGCTGACGATGGCCGAGGAACTGCTCCCCTCCCGCCTGCCCCGCATGGCCGGCGTCCAGCTCGCCGCCCGGCACCGCACCGGCCCGCGCGGGGGCGGCGACTGGTACGACGCGCTACCGCTGCCGGACGCCGCGCTCGGCCTGGCCGTCGGCTCGGTGACCGGGTCCGGTCCCAGCGCCGTCGCCGCGATGGGGCGGCTGCGGGCCAGCCTGCGGGCGTACGCCGTCATGGAGGGGGAGGACCCGGTCGCGGTCCTGTCCGACCTGGAACTGCTGCTCAGACTCACCGAGCCCGCTCGCTCCGCCACCGCCCTGTTCGCCTACTGCGAGCCCTCCCTTCGCAAGATCACGCTCGCCGGTGCCGGACATACCCCGCCGCTGCTGATCGGCGAGCGGCGCACGGAGTTCGTGGAGACCTCCGTGTCCGCACCGCTGGGCATGCTGGCCTGCTGGGAGGCGCCGAGCGTGGAGCTGACGGCGGAGGCCGGAGAGACGGTTCTGCTGTACACCGACGGCCTGCTGCACCGCACCGGCGACCCCACGGACCGGGCGTTCGCCCGGCTGCACGCGGCGGCGGCCGGGGTGCCGAGGGCCCTGCGGCACGATCCGGACGCGGTCGTCGACCATGTCCTGCGGACGGTGCTGCCGGACGGGCTGGACCGGGCGGACGGCGAGGAGGACGTGGTGCTGCTGGCGGCTCGGTTCGAGTAGGCGGCCATAACGGGTTCCGTGGTCACGGCATAGCAGCTCTCGGTGACGGTCCTTTCGACCCTGGGCTCCTCCCTGCACGTCCGTACGATGGAGGGGGTCCAGTGCCGTATCGAGGAGGATGACCGTGGCCGACGAGCTCACCCCGGAGACCCCGGAAGAGAGCGCAGAAGAGCCGATCAAGCAGCGCAAGAACGGCCTGTACCCGGGCGTGTCCGACGAGCTTGCCGAGAACATGAAGTCCGGCTGGGCCGACACGGAACTGCATGACCTGCAGCCGATCCCCCAGGCCGCCGAGACCGCCGCGCGGCGCGCCGCGCTGTCGGCGCGATTCCCGGGCGAGCGTCTGGTGATCCCCGCGGGCAACCTGAAGACACGGTCGAACGACACCGAGTACCCCTTCCGGGCGTCGGTCGAGTACGCGTACCTCACCGGCAACCAGACCGAGGACGGTGTGCTCGTCCTGGAGCCCGTCGACGGCGGTCACAAGGCGACGATCTACCTGCTGCCGCGTTCCGACCGCGAGAACGGCGAGTTCTGGCTCTCCGGCCAGGGCGAGCTGTGGGTCGGCCGCCGGCACTCGCTCACCGAGGCGGAGAAGCTGTACGGCATCCCGGCCTCCGATGTGCGCGAGCTGGCGGACAAGCTCCGCGAGGCGAGGGGTCCCGTGCGCGTCGTACGCGGCTACGACGCCGGCATCGAGGCCGCACTGACCGACAAGGTCACCGCCGAGCGGGACGAGGAGCTGCGTGTCTTCCTGTCCGAGGCCCGGCTGGTCAAGGACGACTTCGAGATCGGCGAGCTGCAGAAGGCGGTCGATTCGACCGTGCGCGGCTTCGAGGACGTGGTGAAGGTCCTCGACAAGGCCGAGGCGACCTCCGAGCGCTACATCGAGGGCACGTTCTTCCTCCGCGCGCGCGTGGAGGGCAACGACGTCGGCTACGGCTCCATCTGCGCCGCCGGTCCGCACGCCTGCACGCTGCACTGGGTGCGCAACGACGGGCCCGTGCGCTCCGGTGATCTGCTGCTGCTCGACGCGGGCGTCGAGACGCACACGTACTACACCGCCGATGTCACGCGCACGCTGCCGATCAACGGCCGGTACAGCGAGATCCAGAAGAAGATCTACGACGCCGTGTACGAGGCCCAGGAGGCCGGTATCGCGGCCGTGAAGCCGGGCGCGAAGTACCGGGACTTCCATGACGCGGCGCAGCGGGTGCTCGCCGAGAAGCTCGTCGAGTGGGGGCTTGTCGAAGGGCCCGTGGAGCGGGTCCTGGAGCTCGGGTTGCAGCGGCGGTGGACGCTGCACGGGACCGGGCACATGCTCGGCATGGACGTGCATGACTGTGCGGCCGCGCGCGTGGAGTCGTATGTCGACGGCACGCTGGAGGCGGGCATGGTGCTGACCGTGGAGCCCGGACTGTACTTCCAGGCCGATGACCTGACGGTGCCGGAGGAGTACCGGGGTATCGGTGTGCGGATCGAGGACGACATTCTGGTGACGGAGGAGGGGAACCGGAATCTGTCGGCTGCCCTTCCTCGGCGGTCGGACGAGGTCGAGTCCTGGATGGCCTCTCTGAAGGGCTGATGTCGGATTTGATGGCCGGGTACCGGAAGGGTGCCCGGCCGTCGTCGCGGTCTGCGGGTCGTGGGGGCTGGTCGCGCAGTTCCCCACGCCCCTAGGGGGTTGGGGTGGACCTGCATCTGGAAGTCGCCGCCAGCGACGGCCGTCGTGCTGGACTTGAGCGGGCCCTGCGCGATGCCGTGCGGGACGGGCGGCTCGCTCCCGGCGAGCGGCTGCCTGCCACTCGGCGGCTTGCCTCCGAGCTCGGCGTCTCGCGGAACACCGTGAAGGCGGCGTACGACCAGCTCGTCGCCGAGGGTTACCTCACCGCCCGGCAGGGGGCCGGTACACAGGTCGCTTCGCTGCCCCCGGTCGACGCCGAACCTCCGGACGCTGCCGCACGCGCGCGTGAGCCGCGTTTCGATCTGCGGCCGGGGAGTCCGGACGTGGGGGCCTTTCCGGCGGCCGCCTGGTTGCGGGCGCTGCGCAGGGCCATTGCCACGGCGCCCTCACTGGCGTACGACTACGGCGATCCGCGCGGGCGGATCGAGCTGCGGACCGCGCTGTCGGGGTACCTGGGGCGGGCGCGTGGGGTGATCGCGCCGCCGGAGCGGATCGTGATCACCTCGGGGTATGTGCAGGGGCTGGCGCTGCTCACGCGGGTGCTGGAGGGCGGCGTCGTCGCCATGGAGGACCCGGGGCTGCCGTTCCATCGGGAGGTGGTGCGGCGCAACGGGGGCGTCGTCGTGCCCGTGGGGGTCGATGAAAGAGGCGCCTGCACCGAGGAGTTGGGCGACTGCGCGGCCGTCGTCGTCACGCCCGCCCATCAGTACCCGACCGGTGTGACGCTGCACCCCGAGCGGCGGCGGGCGCTCAGTGACTGGGCACGCGCGCGTGGCGGGCTGATCGTGGAGGACGACTACGACGGGGAGTTCCGCTACGACCGCCAGCCCGTCGGCGCGTTGCAGGGGATGGCGCCGGGACAGGTCGTGTACCTGGGCACCGCCTCGAAGACGCTCGGGCCCGCACTGCGGCTCGGCTGGATGGCGCTGCCGCCGCACCTGGTCGACGCCGTCGCCGACGCCAAGCTGCACAGTGACCATCACACCGAGTCCATCGGGCAGTTGGCGCTCGCCGAGCTGATCGACAGCCACGCGTACGACCGGCATGTGCGTGCCTGTCGGCTGCGGTACCGGCGGCGCCGGGATCAGCTCCTGGATCGGCTGGGGGCGCGTCGGCGGGTGCGCGGGATCGCGGCCGGGCTGCACGCGCTGGTCGAGGTCGACGACGAGGCGCGGGTGCTGGCGCGGGCGGAGGAGGCAGGGCTCGCGGTGGGGCGTCTGGGGGAGCACTGGCATGCGCCGGGCGGCGGCGAGGGGCGGCCGCAGGGGCTGGTCGTGGGGTACGGGGCGCCTCGTGAGCGGTTGTATCCGGAGGCCTTGGCGGTGTTGCGGAAGGTGCTGGAGAGCGGCTAAGTGGGCCAGTAGAAGGAAATTGGGGCAGCAAAAGAGCCATTGATTGGGTCTGATGAAGGTTCCATTACATCCTTAGTGTCGTCGGCATGACGAACTCCCCCGTCCCGCCCGCCGGCCCACAACGCGTCCTCGCCCTCGCCCAGTTGAGCAACTCGGTCGGAGACGGCGCCTACTACACGACGTCCGCCCTCTACTTCACCCAGGTCGTCGGGCTCGCCCCCGCGCGCGTGGGGCTCGGGCTGACCGTCGGTTGGGCGGTCGGTTCGCTGGTCGGGGTTCCGCTGGGGCGGCTCGCCGATCGGCGCGGGCCGCGCGGTACGGCGGTCCTGCTGGCGCTCGCGACGGGGCTCGCGGTGGCATCCTTCACGGTCGTGCGGGGGTTCGTGCCGTTCGTGCTGGCCGCGTGCGCTTACGCCGCCGCGCAGTCCGGGCTCGCGGCGGCCCGGCAGGCGCTGCTGGCGGGGGTGGTGTCCGCCGGGGAGCGGACGGGGTTGCTGGCGCATCTGCAGTCGACGCTCAATGCCGGCCTTGCGGTGGGGGCGGGGCTCGGCGGGCTGGCGCTGCATGCCGGGACGCGGACGGCGTATCTGGCGGTGTTCGCGCTGGACGCGGTGAGTTTCCTGGTGTGCGCGGGGCTGCTGCTGCGGCTGCCCTCCGTGATGCCCGCACGGAGTCGGCGGCGGGGTGGGCTCGGCGTGCTGCGGGACCGCCCGTACACGGTGGTCGCGCTGCTCAACACCGTGCTGTTGCTGCGGCTCCCGCTGCTCAGCCTCGTCCTGCCGCTGTGGATCACCCGGCGGACCGACGCCCCGGCCTGGCTGGTCTCCGCGCTGTTCGTGCTCAACACCGGTGCGGTGATGCTGTTCCAGGTCAGGGCGGCGCGCGGCGTCACGGGACTGGCCTCCGCCACGCGCGCGGTGCGCCGTGCGGGGTGGGTGATGCTGGCCGCGTGCGTGGTGTTCGCGTGGTCGGCGGGCGCCTCCCTGTGGGTGGCCGTCGGGGTTCTGGTGGTGGGTGCGGTGCTTCAAGTGGTCGCCGAGATGGGGCAGTCGGCGGGGTCCTGGCAGCTGTCGTTCGACCTGGCGCCGGAGGGCCGTGTCGGTGAGTACCAGGGCCTGTTCGGAACCGGCGTCACGGTCGCCCGCACCCTTGGCCCGCTCCTGCTGACGGCTCTGCTGGTGGAGTGGGGGACACCGGGCTGGCTGCTGCTGGGCGGGGCGATGCTGGCCGCGTCGTACGCGATGGGACCGGCGGCGCGCGCAGCCGCAGGGGCGCGCCGGAGCCGAGAGGAGATGGGGGCTCCTGCCGCTCGAGCGAAGTCGGGAGTGGGGGGCGCGGAGGTCTGAAGGGCTGAGCGCGGTCGTGCTCTCGGTATCGGCTGAGGCGCGAGGAGAACCGTCGAGCACGCGCCGCAGGGGCGCGCCGATGCCGAGAGGAGACGGGCTCCTTCTGCTCGAGCGAAGTCGGGAGTGGGGAGCGCGGAAGTCTGAAGGGCTGAGCGCGGTCGTGCTCCCGGTATCGGCCGAGGCGGCCTGGAGACGGGGCCGGCGAGCATGCTGTGCCGGTCGCCGGGACGAGGAGGCTGTCAGGCGGCCCGCGCTCGTGCCGGTGCCGTGACGGGCAGCGCGTCCAGGAACAGTGCCCCCGCGAGCAGCCCCGCACTCCCCCGCGGGCTCCACGCGCGTGCGTGCAGGTCGGCGTCGAGGGCCGCCAGGGCCAACGCGCCCGCCTCGGTGGCCGTACGGCCCGCCTCCAGGACTCCGCGGGCGCCCGCCTGGACGTGCCGGAGACCGATCGGGCCCGCGGTGTAGAGGAGTTCGGTGTCCTGGAGGGTGGACATCACGGTGAGGAGGGCGTCCAGGCGGGCCCGGTCCTCCGTGGCGCCACGCGCGCGTGCCGTGGCGAGCGCGTCCAATGCCCGCCGTATGTGCGGGAATCCGGCCCAGGCCTCACCCCGTGCCCCGGCGGCGCCGTACTTCGCCGACACCGAGGAGCCCCGGGAGGGCCTGCGCGGGGCGCGTTTGTCGGGGTGCGCGGCGATGCGCTTGGCGGTCGCGGTGACGTCCCCTGCCCCGGCCCGGGGGTCGAGCGCGGCTGCGGCGACGAGCAGGCCGAGCGCCCACAGCGCGCCCCGGTGGCCGCCGCCCGCGAGGTGCACCGAGTGCTCGGTGCACCTTCCGATCGCGCCGAGTTCGGTACGGAGCGCGGGCGTCGGCTCGCCCGTGCGGCGGGCGGCGGCGGCCATCGCTGCGAGGCCCGGCGCGAGCGCCTTGGCCGACCAGCGCAGCATGCGGTGGTCCCGGCGGGTGACACGGGCGCCGACGTCGCGCGGGTCGGGCAGGCCCGGCTTGGGAGCCAGGGCCAGCTGGCCGGTGAGCGCGGTCACGGCGGCGTGCGCCAGCGCCTCGTCCTCGCGGCTACTCATGGCCGTACCCCCTACGAGGACGCCGAGGCCGACGGGCCGTCGCTGGGCGGGGTGCCCGTCGGCGCGTCGCTCGGCGGCGTACCGCCCTCGCCGCCACCGCCACCGCCACCGCCGCCGCTGCCCGCGCCGGTGTTCTCCGCGTCGGGGTCGACGGCGACGGTGAGGAAGCCCTTGTAGCCCTTGGACGGGTCGGCCTTCTTGACCGGCTTGAGGGTCAGCAGGCCGCTGGAGGCGCCGCCGCCGTCGTAGACCATGTCGTTGTCGAGGGTGGTGTAGCTGCCGGAGTGCTTCGAGTAGGGCTCCAGTGTGAAGATCTCCTGCGCGATCTCGTCGTCGAAGAACAGCTGGCCGGTGTAGTTGACCTTGCCGCCCTCGTAGGTGCCGTCCTCCTTCTGGCCGCCCGTGTGCACCTTGAGGTGGATGTGGCAGGTGCGCGGGGTGTACCAGCCCGGGAAGATCGTCGCGAACTTGACGACCCCGTTGGCGTTGGCGATCTGATAACCGCGGAGGTAGGTGTTGTCGTTGGCGGTCGAGCCGTCCTCGCTCTCGGCGGGCGCGGAACCGCCCGGGGTGGCCGTGGTGTAGCCCGAGTAGTAGCCCCAGGCGTCGCAGTGCCAGATCTCCACGGCCGCGCCGGGGACCGGCGTGCAGCCGTCGGTGGCGTCGACGACGGTGAGGCGCAGCGTCAGCGGGACGCCGCTCTTGCCCTCGGTGATGTCCTTTCTCACCAGGGCGTTGTCGAGGTAGTACGGACCTTCGGTGACGCTCGACATCAGCGTCATGCAGCCGGCGCTCTCCGAGGCGGTCGTGGTGGCCGTCGCCGCGGCGTCGGCCGTGGTCGTGGCGGTGTCGGCGAAGGCCGCCTGGTACCCGGCGACGGCGAGCCCGCCCGCCGCGACCGTGCCGCCGGTCACCACGATCGCGCGGCGCCGGGTGATCGACTTGTCCTTGTGGTTTCCCGTCATGGCCGGGAAATTAGGGACGCCACCCGTCAGAAGCTTGGGCCGGCGCTGTGCTGCGGCTGTGAGTCCTGAGGAAGCTGAAGTCGGCGGCTCTCCGCGTCCGTTGGCGGTCGTCACCCGTAGAGCGCACCGGTTCCCCCAAATGAGCAGCTTACGAAGACTTTCCGCCCCTTCCGGGCAAAGAGAACTGGTCCCTTCCGCGATCTTCCCCGGCCAGGAAAGCGAAGACGATGACCCGTTCGCCCGTACGCCCACGTCCGGCCCGGTTCCCCCGTTCGGTGCTGCCCGCCGTCGCCGCCGTCCTGTCCCTGGTGACCTCACTGCTCGTCGGTGGTGCGACGCCGGCCGCCGCACAGACCAAGCCGGTCGTCAACGGGCCCGTGTTCAACGACCCCCTGGGCACCGCGGCACAGCAGAAGGCGATCTTCACCCAGCTCGTACGGCTGATCGACGCGACACCGGCCTGGGCGACGATCCGCGGTGCTATGTACGAGTTCAACGACCAGGAGGTCGCCAACGCGTTGCTCGCCGCCCACCGGCGGGGTGTCAACGTCCGGATCGTCGTCGACGACTCCACCTACGTGGACGGTGCCGGTGGCGACGAATACACCAACGTGCCCTACCGGACCCTCAGGGCAGGGCTCGGAACCAATGACGCCGCCCGCTCCTGGGTCGTCGTGTGCGACGACCGCTTCGAGGACCCTGACGGCGTCGACGACGTCCGGCGCGGCTGCCTGGCCGTGGCCCCACCCCAACCGGCGTACAACCACAACAAGTTCTTCACCTTTTCCAGAATTGGGCCCTTCGACGACGGCACCAGCTACTCGAGGGTCGTCTTCCAGACCTCCTCGAACCTCTCCGACTGGTACAAGGTCGAGTCCTTCAACGACGCCGTCACTTTCGTGAGCAGCGCGGTGTACGACGGGTACGCCTCGTACCACGAGCAGCTCCGCCGCGGGCGCACCCTGGTACGCGGCAACAACAACGCGTACTTCTCCACGCCGACCGGCTCGACCTACCGAGGGTTCTTCTTCCCCCGTGGGGACAGCTCGTACAACAACCCGGCCACCGACACCGTCGTCAACGTGCTCGACGAAATCAGCTGCGCCTACACCGGCACGGACGGGCTGCCCCACCGAACCGCCGTCCGCATCGTCACGCACAGCTTTCTCGGCTCCCGCCGCCAGGTCGCCGACAAGCTGGCCCAGCTGCGCGGCAGAGGCTGCTGGATCGACATCATCTACACCGAGACCGACAGCACGATCACCAGCCGGCTGAACGCCGCCGGCATCCAGCACCTCGGATGCCGCATTCCCAACGGCCCGGGCATCGACGTACGCCCGCACAACAAGCAGATGCTGATCGACGGTTACTACAACGGCGCCCTCACACCGCGCGTCTACACGGGCAGTGCCAACCTGACCGGGTCGTCGCTGCGGTCGGCCGACGAGGCGATCGTGCGGATCACCAGCGCGACCTACCACGCGCGGTACCTGAGCACCTTCTACCGGATTCGCTCCGCCTGCGGCGGTTGACGCCGGCGCGCGGTGGCGGCCGGACGCGGCGAGGCCGGTGCTACACCGCCACCAACGGTGTGTCCTCACGCCACTTGAGGATCTTGTCGAAGCTCACCACCGCCCCGCCCTGCCCCGGCTTGTTGCCGATCTGGACGTGGTCGGCCAGTTCCTGGATGAGGCAGAGGCCGCGGCCGTGCTCGGCCTCTGCGGACACCGGGCGGGGCGCGCGGGGTGGTGCGCCGAAGCCGGGCCCCGAGTCGGTGACCTCGATATGGCACTTCTCGCCGTCCAGGTAGGCCGTCACGCGGTACGCCTCAGATGTGCCGTCGGGAGCGTTCTCGCCGCCGTGCTCGACCGCGTTCGCGCAGGCCTCGCTAAGGGCGACGGAGAGGTCGTAGGACACGTCCGGGTCAACGCCCGCGGTCTCCATGGTGCCGATTAGCAACCGCCGGGCGAGCGGCACGCTCGCGGCTTCCCGCCGCAGATGGAGTGACCACCAGATGCTCATGCTCCAGCCTCCTGGCCGCGGCTCGACATACCGTTACGTATTGCCACGAGTGCCCGGGAGTAAGCACATCATTGACGTGATGCCGCCCATATGGTCGATGCGCCCAGGATGGAATCGGTGTATGTGGGGGTGGCACACATCAGAAGGTGATCTTCCGGTTGTACGGCTCCAATCGTCCTGTACATCCTGAACCGCCCGTATGTCATCTTGCGGACCTGCCGTATGGCGGTCATAGGGCCAGTGCGATGATGAGCCCGCCATGACTGCCCCCCACCCGCGCACGGTGCGCTCCGGGAGAGACCTCCGGATACTGCGGGCCGCGGTGTTCGCCGCGGTCTGCGTCGTGCTGGCCGGGGTCGGGCACGCGCTGGGCTCCTGCGCCACGGTTCCGCTGTGGACGCTGGGCGCCGGGTTCCTGGGCGTGCTCCTGGTCACAGTGCCGTTCGCGGGACGGGAGCGTTCGCTGCCCGGGATCGCGGTGCTGCTCGCGGTCGGCCAGACCGTCCTGCACACGCTGTTCGGGCTCGGTCAGCACGGGGCGAGTGCCGGGGCGGCCACCGCGGCCTCCTCCGCGTCCGGCTCCCTGTCCGACGCCGCGCTCGTCCAGCAGGCCGCGCGGCTCGTCTGCGGGACCGCCGCGGCAGCCATCAGCCCCGCCCAGGCCCAGCGGCTCCTGACCGAGGCGCGGATTCAACCGGGAACGCACGCCTCGCACCGGTCGGCGGACACCATGCCCGCCGGCACGGACGCCCCCGCGTCGCTCCTGCCGTCCCTGTCCATGGTGCTCGCCCACCTCCTCGCGGCGGTCGTCGCGGGGTGGCTGCTGCGGCGCGGCGACCTGGCCCTGCTGCGCATCGTCGAGATGTCCGCCCTGTCGGCGCATTCGGTCGCCGAGGGCGCGTTCGTACGATCCCTGCGCGCCGCGCTCGCGCTGGTGTGCGCCCTGCGTGCTGGGCTGCCGGGCACACCCGAGGCGCGCCCGCACCCCCTGTGCGCCGGATGGTTCGGCACGCCCGAGCCCCGCACGCTCGCACTCCAGCACACGGTGATCAGGCGCGGCCCACCGGCCGGCACCGCACTCGTCCTCGCCGCCTGACGCGACGCGACCACCACTCCACCTCCGGGTGCCGCAGAGGAGGCCGCTGTCGTGCGGCACGCGCGCGTACCCGGGTTTCCGATCGAGGAATGCCGTTTTCCGTCCGACGGGGCACCCCTGCGTACGCGTACTCCTCTTCACCACCGGAATCCGCATCTCATTCACAGTGGAGTGCTCAACATGAAGGCCTCTCGTATCGCCGCCACGGGCGCGCTCGCCGGTACGGCCGTGCTCGCCCTGTCCGTCCCCGCGTTCGCCCACGTCAGCGTGCAGCCCGAGGGCACGGCAGCCAAGGGCGGCTACGCGGTCGTCGACTTCAAGGTGCCCAACGAGCGCGACAACGCCTCGACCACCAAGCTCGAGGTGACCTTCCCCACCGACCATCCGCTGGCCTCCGCGATGCCGGAGCCGATGGCCGGCTGGGACGTCAAGGTCACCAAGTCCGAGCTGGACAAGCCTCTTGAGATGCACGGCGAGAAGATCACTCAGGCCGTCTCCAAGATCACCTGGACTGCCACCGGCGACGGCATCAAGCCCGGCTTCTTCCAGAAGTTCCCGGTCTCCGTCGGCCAGCTCCCCGAGGACGCCGACGAGCTCGTCTTCAAGGCGATCCAGACGTACTCCAACAAGGAGGTCGTGCGCTGGATCGAGGTGCCGCAGAAGGGTCAGGACGAGCCCGAGAACCCGGCGCCCGTGCTCGCACTGTCCGCCGCCGAGGACGGCCACCACGGCGCGTCGTCCTCCGACCAGGCCTCCGACTCCGACGACGCCGAGGCCGCGTCCGCCAAGACCGCCGCCGCCGAGCCCGCCGACAGCAGCGACACCACCGCCCGCGTCCTGGGCGTGGTCGGCATCGTCGTCGGCGCGCTGGGCGTGGCGTACGGCGTGCTCGCCGGCCGTCGGCGCACCGACGCCTGACGACCTCTCAGGTTCACGGCGCGCGCCGGGGCACGCCCCCGGTGCGCGCCGGAGCTCTCACAACTGGGACATTTTTCTATGCGTAAGAAGACCTTCGCCGCGGCCGCCCTCCTCGCCGCCGCCACCCTGACCCTCTCCGCCTGCGGCAGCGGTGACGACGGCAAGCAGCCCGTCACCGTGGTCTCCGAGGAAGCCGGCTCCGACAGGGCCGCCATCGTCCTCGACAAGCCGTTCGAGAAGCCGGACCTGGTCCTCACGGACACGAACGGCAAGAAGTACGACCTCCGCAAGGAGACCCAGGGCAAGCCGACGTTGATCTACTTCGGCTACACCAACTGCCCCGACGTCTGCCCGCTGACGATGAGCAACATCGCCGTCGCCAAGAAGCAGCTGCCCAAGGCAGAGCAGGACGAGCTGCGCGTCGTGTTCGTCACCACCGACCCGAAGCGCGACACCGCGTCCGCGCTCGGCAAGTGGCTCAAGGGCATCGACCCGCAGGCCGTCGGCCTGACCGGCGACTTCGCCACCATCCAGGCCGGCGCCCGCACCCTGGGCATCACCATCGAGCCGCCGCACAAGGACAAGAACGGCAAGATGGTCTCCACGCACGGCACCCAGGTCGTGGCGTTCTCGCCGAAGACCGACAAGGGGTACGTCCTCTACACCGAGGACGCCCAGGTCGACGACTACACCAAGGACCTCCCCGAGCTGATCAAGGGGGAGAAGCCGTGAGGCGTCCCGCCCCGGTGACCGCGGTGATCACGACGGTGATGACCGCGGCCCTCGTCCTGACGGGCTGCGGCTCCGACGCCGACTCCGACACGGGCTCCGGCGACTCGCAGGCCGAACTGTCCGTCAGCGGCGCCTACATGCCGCAGCCGGTCTCCGACTCCATGGCGGCCGGCTTCCTGACGGTCACCAACAAGGGCGGTACGAAGGACGAGCTGACCTCCGTCACCAGCGACGTCGGCGAGGTCACCGCGCACGAGACCGTGGGTGCCTCGATGCGGGAGGTCAAGGAACTCGACGTCCCCGCACACGGTCAACTCGTGTTCAAGAGCGGCGGCAGCCATCTGATGTTCGAGAAGCTGAAGCGACAGCCGAAGCAGGGCGAGAAGGTGACCGTGAAGCTCCACTTCGCCGAGTCCGGCACGGTCACCGTCGAGATGCCGGTGAAGTCCGCGACGTACAACCCGAAGACCGGACACTGAGGGAGAGATCGCCTTGACCCAGACCATCGCCCCCCGCGTCCGGACCCTGCCGCTGCCGCGCGTCCGGACCCTGGTGCTGCTGCTCCTGGCCGCCACCGGCCTGCTCCTCGCCGGAGCCGGGCCGGTCTCCGCGCACGCCGCGCTGACCGGCAGCGACCCGCGGCAGGGGGCGGTGGTGGACAAGGCCCCGACCCAGGTCTCACTGACCTTCTCCGAGAAGGTCGCCCTGTCCGACGACTCCCTGCGCGTGCTCGACCCCAAGGGCAAGCGCATCGACCGCGGCGACCCGGCCAACGTCAGCGGCACGACGTACACCGTGAAACTCCACAGCGGCCTGCCCGATGGCACCTACACGGTCACCTACCAGGTGGTATCCGAGGACAGCCATCCCGTCGCCGGCGCCTACACCTTCTCCATCGGCGCCCCCTCGCAGACCACCGTCTCGGTCTCCGCCCAGGAGGCGGGCGGCGGAGTCGTCGGCTGGCTCTACGGGTTCGGGCGCTATGTGTCGTACGCCGGCTTCATCGTCCTGGTCGGCGGCGCCGCCTTCGTGCTCGCCTGCTGGCAGCGCGGGGCGGGAGTGCGGGCGCTGCAGCGGCTCGTCGTCTCCGGCTGGCTGGCCCTGACCGCCGCCACACTCGGGCTGCTGCTCCTGCGCGGCTCGTACACCAGCACCGGCAAGGTCGGCGACATCTTCGACCTGGACCTGCTCGGGCAGGTGCTGCAGACCAAGACGGGTGCGGCACTGGTGTCCCGGCTGCTGCTGCTCGCCGCGGCGGCGCTGTTCATCGCCGTGCTCTTCGGGGCGTACGACAAGCGGGAGGACGAGGAGAAGCGGGACCTCACCTTCGGGCTCGCGATCGGCGGGACGGTCGTGGCGGCGGGGCTCGCGGCGAGCTGGGCGATGTCCGAGCACGCCTCGACCGGGCTCCAGGCCGGGATCGCGATGCCGGTCGACGTCGTTCACCTGCTGGCCGTGGCGGGCTGGCTGGGCGGGCTCACCGCACTGCTGGTGGCGCTGTACTGGACGCCCGCGGACACACCGGTCGAGGCGTCCGCCGTACGACGGTTCTCGCGCCTCGCCTTCGGCAGCGTGCTGGCGCTGGTCGCGACCGGCGTCTACCAGTCGTGGCGGCAGCTCGGATCGTGGTCGGCGTTCACCGGCACGCGGTACGGGCAGTTGCTGCTGGTGAAGATCGGGCTCGTAGTGCTGCTGGTCGGGATCGCGTGGATCTCGCGGCGGTGGACGGCGCGGCTGGCGGACACGATGGTGAAGCCACGGGTGGAGAAGGACGCGGGCGAGGGCGAGAAGGAGGCCGACGAGAGCGAGCAGGGGGCACGGGAGGGCGCGGAGGAGGCCGGCGACAGCGAGAAGGAGCACGCCGTCGCCCGGGCCGGCACCTCCGCCTCCGCTTCCGGCAAGAAGGGCGGCGTCTCGGCCGCCGTGTCCGACAAGGGCGACTCCCGGCGCGCCGCCCAGCTCGCCCGCCAGCAGGACGCGATCGACACGGCACGGCGGAAGCAGCAGCGGGACGCCGACCCGAACCGGTTCGGGCTGCGCCGCTCCGTGCTCGCCGAGGCCGGCGTCGCCGTCGTCCTGCTCGCGATCACCACCATGCTGACCTCGACCGAGCCGGGGCGTACGGAGGAGGAGGCCAGGGCGGCCACGGCGGCCGCCTCCGCCGACGCGTCATCGGCCGGGGCGCTGACCCTGGACATGTCCTTCGACACCGGCGGCGAGGACGGCAAGGGCGTCGTACGGATCGACCTCGATCCCGCGCGCGTGGGTGGCAACGAAATGCACGTCTATGTGCAGCGCCCCAATGGCCGCGCCTTCGACATCCCCGAGGTGAAGGTCGCCTTCACCCTCGAGTCCCAGGACATCGGGCCGCTGCCCGTCGTCCCCGACCACATCTCCACCGGACACTGGTCGGCGAGCGGAGTGCAGATCCCCATGGCGGGCGAGTGGAAGATCGCCGTGACCGTGCGGACCTCCGACATCGACCAGGCCACCGTCTCCAAGAACGCGCAGATCGGCTGAACCTCACCATGGCTGACCAGTCCATTCCGGAGGCCCGTACTCCTAAGACCCCCGGAACGCCCGGAACTCCCGAGGCGGCACTTAATGGCGGCGTTCGCGAAGGCGGCCCTGCGAAGAAGGGCGCCGGCAAGGAGGGCACCGGCAAGGCAGGTGCCGTCGCCAACGAGGGCATGTCGCGACGCCGGCTGCTCGGGACCGCCGGTGCCACCGGGCTGGTGCTCGGAGCGGCGGGCGGGGCGGTGGGATATGCCGCCCGGCCGAGCGAGGCGACACCGCTCTCTTCGGTGGGCGCCGATCAGGTGATGTTTCACGGGAAACATCAGCCCGGCATCCTCCAGGGGCTCCAGGCGCGCGGCCACCTCGTCGCCTTCGACCTGGCGGCGGGCGCGGGCCGCAAGGAGGCGGCGGCGCTGCTGCGCCGCTGGTCGGAGACAGCTCGGCGGCTGATGGCCGGCGAGGCGGCCAAGCAGGACGACACGGATGTCGCCCGGGACGCCGGGCCGTCGTCGCTGACCATCACCTTCGGCTTCGGGCACAGCTTCTTCGCGCGGACCGGCTTGGAGAAGCAGCGCCCGGTCGCCCTGGACCCGCTGCCCGACTTCTCCTCCGACCAGCTCGACAAGGCACGCAGCAACGGCGACCTGTGGGTGCAGATCGGCGCCAATGACGCCCTGGTCGCCTTCCACGCCCTGCGCGCGATCCAGAAGGACGCCGGGCAGGCCGCCAAGGTGCGATGGCAGATGAACGGCTTCAACCGGTCGCCGGGCGCCACCGCGCACCCCATGACGGCTCGCAACCTCATGGGCCAGATGGACGGCACGCGCAATCCGAAGCCGACGGACGCCGACTTCGACCAGCGGATCTTCGTGCCCGCGTCCGGCGCGAAGGACCCGTCGTGGATGGCGAACGGCTCCTACGCCGTCGTACGCCGCATCCGCATGCTCCTCGACGACTGGGAGCAGCTCTCGCTCAAGGAACAGGAGCAGGTCATCGGCCGCCGCAAGTCCGACGGGGCGCCGCTGACCGGGGGCACCGAGACAACCGAGATGGACCTGGAGAAGACGGACAAGGCCGGGAATCTGGTCGTCCCCCTCAACGCCCACGCGCGCATCACCCGGCCCGACCAGAACGGCGGGGCGGCGATGCTGCGGCGCCCGTTCTCGTACCACGACGGCATCGACGCGGACGGGGTGCCCGACGCGGGGCTGCTCTTCATCTGCTGGCAGGCCGACCCACTGCGCGGCTTCGTCACCGTCCAGCGCAAGCTCGACCGGGGCGACGCGCTGTCCACGTTCATCCGGCACGAGGCGAGCGGGTTGTTCGCGGTGCCGGGCGGGGCCGCGGAGGGGGAGTACGTGGGGCAGCGGTTGCTGGAGGGGTGACGGCACCGGGAGGACCGTACGGGTGCTGCACAGCCGTACGACACCGAGGTCGCCCTCGGGGGTGGCCTGCGCCGGGAGGGGGCGGGGATTCGTACGTCGTGTTCGGCAACGGCCATTAGGGTGAGGTCATGCCAGCGAGCTATGCCTATCTCGGCCCCGAGGGCACCTTCACCGAAGTCGCCCTGCGCACGCTTCCCGAGGCCGCGACCCGTGAGCTGATCCCCTACGTGTCCGTGCAGTCCGCGCTCGACGCGGTGCGCGCCGGCGAGGCCGAGGCCGCGTTCGTGCCGATCGAGAACTCCGTCGAAGGCGGCATCACGACCACGCTCGACGAGCTCGTCGCGGGCGCGCCGCTGATGATCTACCGCGAGGTGCTGCTGTCGATCACCTTCGCGCTGCTGGTCAGGCCCGGCACCAAGCTGACCGACATCAAGACGGTCTCCGCGCACCCGGCCGCCCAGCCGCAGGTGCGCAACTGGCTGCGCAAGAACCTCCCGGACGCCCACTGGGAGTCGGCCGCCTCGAACGCGGACGCCGCGCGCCTGGTCCAGGAGGGCCAGTACGACGCCGCCTTCGCCGGCGAGTTCGCAGCCGCCCGGTACGGCCTCGAGGCCCTGGAAACCGGGATCCACGACGCGGAGAACGCCCAGACCCGGTTCGTGCTGGTGGGCCGCCCCGCCCGGCCCGCGGCGCCGACCGGCGCGGACAAGACGTCCGTCGTGCTGTGGCAGCGCGACGACCACCCCGGCGGCCTGCGCGACCTCCTCGGCGAGTTCGCCACACGCGGCATCAACCTGATGCTGCTGCAGTCCCGGCCGACCGGGGCCGGCATCGGCAACTACTGCTTCTGCATCGACGCCGAGGGGCACATCTCCGACCGCCGGGTGGCCGAGGCGCTGACGGGGCTGAAGCGGATCTGCCTGGAGGTGCGCTTCCTGGGCTCGTATCCGCGCGCGGACATGAAGCCCGGGGACGTACAGCCCCCGCGCCCCGGGACGTCGGACGAGGAGTTCGTCTCGGCGGCGGACTGGGTGGCGCGATGTCAGGACGGGCGGTTCTGACACCGGCTCCGTGTCGGTTTCCCGTCGGCACTACCAGCACATTGTCGTTATCCACAGAAGTTATCCACAGGTCCGCTTCTCGACCTGGGGACAAGTCGACAAGCAACGGTGAGTCTGTCGACAAATCGGCCCCCAGGGCCCCTCGGCGTCCACCACCACGCAAGTCACCCTTCGTCCACTCTTTTCCTTTGAGCAATCCTTTGGGGCGACCACTTTCCACTCGAAAGTGGGGGTGAGGAGGGTTTGTCCTGGGAATCCTTGACTTGCTCGACGCGTTACGGAGTGATCAATTCCGACGTCCACAGTCCATCCACACAGCCTGTGGATAACTCTTGAAGGGCTGGGGATCACTGTGGACAACCGAGCCCCAAGTCCCGTTCTCCACAAGGGAATCGAGTCAACCGGACACCTCGGGGCTGCCCCGTCCCGGGGAGTGAGACACTTTTTATTGACACGTTTCGCAATTCCCCCATAACGGTATGTAAGCCGCAGTTCGGAATAGTGAGTCGTGGGGTGTCACCCCTCCCCGGTAGCCTTGAGCGCGTGATTGACCTTCGCCTGCTCCGTGAGGACCCCGACCGAGTGCGCGCCTCGCAGCGCGCCCGTGGAGAGGACGTCGCGCTCGTCGACGCCCTCCTGTCTGCCGACGAGCGGCGCAGGTCGTCCGGCGTCCGCTTCGACGAGCTCCGTGCCGAGCAGAAGCAGCTCGGCAAGCTCATCCCCAAGGCCTCCGGCGACGAGAAGGCCGAGCTGCTGAAGAAGGCGAGCCAGCTGGCCGCCGACGTCAAGGCGGCCGACGCCGAGCGCGACGCGGCCGACGCCGAGACCCAGGAGCTGCTCCTCCAGCTCGGCAACCTCGTGCACCCGGACGTCCCGGTCGGCGGCGAGGAGGACTTCGTCACGCTGGAGACGCACGGCGAGATCCGTGACTTCACGGCCGAGGGCTTCGAGCCGAAGGACCACCTGGAGCTCGGCACCATCCTCGGCGCCATCGACGTCGAGCGCGGCGCGAAGGTGTCCGGCTCCCGCTTCTACTTCCTGACCGGCGTCGGCGCCCTGCTGGAGCTCGCCCTGGTCAACGCCGCGATGGCCCAGGCCACGGCGGCCGGCTTCACGCCGATGCTGACCCCGGCGCTGGTCCGCCCGCAGTCGATGGCCGGCACCGGCTTCCTCGGCCAGGCCGCCCAGGACGTCTACCACCTCGACAAGGACGACCTCTACCTGGTCGGCACCTCCGAGGTCCCGCTCGCGGCGTACCACATGGACGAGATCCTCGACGCCGACAAGCTGCCGCTGCGCTACGCGGGCTTCTCGCCCTGCTTCCGCCGCGAGGCCGGCTCGCACGGCAAGGACACCCGGGGCATCTTCCGCGTGCACCAGTTCGACAAGGTCGAGATGTTCTCGTACGTCGCTCCCGAGGACTCGCAGGCCGAGCACCAGCGCCTGCTGGAGTGGGAGAAGCAGTGGCTGACGTCGCTGGAGCTGCCGTTCCGCGTGATCGACGTCGCCTCCGCCGACCTCGGCTCCTCGGCCGCCCGCAAGTTCGACTGCGAGGCGTGGATTCCGACGCAGGGCAAGTACCGCGAGCTGACCTCGACCTCGGACTGCACCGAGTTCCAGTCCCGCCGCCTGTCGATCCGCGTCCGTGACGGCAAGCAGGTCAAGCCGCTGGCGACGCTCAACGGCACGCTGTGCGCCGTCCCGCGCACGATCGTGGCCATCCTGGAGAACCACCAGCAGGCCGACGGCTCCGTCCGGGTCCCCGAGGTGCTGCGCCCCTACCTGGGCGGCCGGGAGGTCCTGGAGCCGGTGGCCAAGTGAGCGGCACGGCTCCCGCCGCGGGTTCCGAGGATGCTTCGGAAGGCCTCCCGAACAGCTCGGGAGGCTTCCCCTACCGACTGATCGCGACCGACCTCGACGGAACGCTCCTGCGCTCCGACGAGTCGGTCTCGCAGCGCACTCGCGACGCCCTCGCCGCGGCCACCGCGGCGGGCGCGGCGCACATCGTCGTGACGGGCCGCGCGGCCCCATATACCCGGCACATCCTCGACGACCTCGGCTACGACGGCCTCGCGGTGTGCGCTCAGGGTGCGCAGGTGTACGACGCCGGCGAGCACCG
Organism: Streptomyces sp. CA-251387; assembly: GCF_050936625.1. Lineage (NCBI taxonomy): Bacteria > Bacillati > Actinomycetota > Actinomycetes > Kitasatosporales > Streptomycetaceae > Streptomyces > Streptomyces sp. CA-251387. The sequence continues at coordinate 4,689,449 of NZ_JBNJMJ010000001.1, forward strand.
CCTGCTGACGGCGGTGACCCTGGACCGCCAACTGGCAGGCGTGGCCCTGGCCAAGATCGAGGCCGAGGTCGGGCCCCTGTTCCTGGCGGCGAGCCGAGCCGGACTGGACGGCGAGGTCATGGTCGGCCCCGGTTACGCGGTCACGGGCGCGCTTCCGTCGACGCCGTTCACGGACGCGTCGGATCTGTGGGCCGCCCCGCTGAACAAGATCTACATACAGCACCCGGACCTGTCGGACGACGAACTGGCCGAGGCGGCCCGCCAGGCCGCGGGCGGCTTCGTGTCGGTGGCGATGGCGGGCGAGGGCATCGTGGAACTGCTGCCGCTGGGCTTGTCGAAGTCGACCGGCCTCTCCCTGGCGGCCCGACGCCTGGGCCTGAAGGCCGCCGACACGATCGCCTTCGGCGACATGCCCAACGACATCCCGATGTTCGCCTGGGCGGCTCGGGGCGTGGCCATGGCCAACGCCCACGAGGAGCTCAAGGCGGTGGCGGACGAGGTGACGTCTTCTAACGAGGAGGACGGGATCGCGGTGGTGCTGGAGCGGTTGCTGGGCTGACGTCGGTGGTTCGGCGGGCGGCTCGCGTAGCTATAACCGCGGGCAGCCATCGCTGGCTACCGCCGTGGGCAGTCGTTCCGCAGGGCGGAACGGGTGGGCACGGCCTGCAGCGCCGGGCGCCTTCTCAAGCAACCCCAAGCCCTGCACCACGGCCAAGCCCCAGTGGCAACGTCTCGCGGAGGATGCACGGATCGAACGTGCGCGGGCTTTCAGACCCGACCACGGTTTAGCAAACCGGTGCCTTACCACTCGGCCAATCCTCCGGGTGGGCGGCCCACGCGAGAGCGACATCGCGTGCTCGAAGCGGCCGCCCCGGGCAGCTCCCCGTGCGGTGCGGACTCTACGGAGGGGTAGCGATTACTCCGGAGTCCGCCGCGGACTGCCCTGTCGGGAGCTCGACGTACTGCCGTGCATGGACATCGTCGAACTCCTCTCCCAGAACGTGGCGCCGGATCGATTTCCTACCGGCGTCGTGGACACAACCACTGTGCCTGTACGTCGACTTGGGCGCCACCGAATAAAAGGCCCGGAAGGGCGCCGTACGCTCCTTACCGGCGCCGCCACTTGCGTCGGCGCCCCTTGCTGAAGAACCACCCGGCAGGCGGTTCGTCGGAGCGCCACGGCTGCGGCTCGGGCTCCTCGCGGCGCCAGCGCGCGGCCAGCATCCGGGCCCTGGCAGACGGTTCGGACGTCTCGGCGGACCGTATGAAGCCCTCGTCGAGGACGAGGTCGTCCCAGTCGTCTGCCATCCCCGTTCCTCTCAGCCGGCCATTCCCTTTGCCCAGTGTGCCGAGACAGAGGTGAAGCGTCCGTCAAGAGCGGGCCCGGTCAGGGGCCCGGCTCTTTACTCCGCACGGACGAGTCACTCCTCCCCTGCAAGCGTCAGCGACCGCAGCTTCTGTCCCGCGTACCAGGTCGCCAGCACGGTGACCACCGCCAGCAGCACCGTCGCCGTCGTCAGACCGACGTCCGACGTCACCATGTCCCCGCTGGCGACCTTCTGCGCCACCGCCAGCGACCACTGCTGGACGCTCAGCGTGCGCGCCCCCTCCACCAGGGAGCCGAACAGGGCCTCCCAGACGAGCGCGTAGACGAGCCCGAAGACCACCGCGTGCCGGGACACCGTGCCGAGCAGCAGGAAGATCGCCGCGTACGCGATGGAGGCGACCAGCGCGGCCACCGTGTAGGCGACGGCGATCTGCTGGCCGTTGCCGTTGAGGATGTACCCGGCGATGAAGGTGGGCAGCGCCGAGAACACCATCGTCACGGCGATCGCCACGATCAGCTTGGTGAAGATGATCGTCGGCCGCTTCACCGGCTTGGACAGCAGGTACACCACCGAGCCGTCATCGATCTCCGGCCCGATCGCCCCCGTGCCGGCGATGACGCCGATGATCGGCACCATGGTGGCGAGTGCGAGCCCGCCGAGCAGGTCGGACGCGGTCTGGTCGTCGGCTCCGGCGAGACCGCGCACCACCACGGAGATCGCGATGAGCAGCAGCGGCAGCGCGCCCAGGATGAGGGCCCGGCGACGGCCGAGCAGGGCCCGGTAGGTGAGTCGGGCGACTGTGGGGTCGTACATCTGTGGCCTCCTACGCCGCGACCAGATACGAGAAGACGGACTCGAGGGACTCGTCGGACGGCGAGACCGTGAGCAGGCGGATGCCGTGGTCGCGCGCCACCCTCGGCAGCAGGGCGGTGAAGCGGCCGAAGTCGACGGCCTGGATGTGCAGCGCGCCCTCGGCCAGGTCGACCTCGATGCCGGACGTCGACGGGTCGGCGATCAGCGCGGCCGCGAGGGTGCGGTCGTCGCTGGAGCGGACCAGATAGCGGTGCGGGCGGTCGGTCATCAGGCGGCGGATCTTGCGGAAGTCGCCGCTGGCCGCGTGCCGTCCGGCGACCACGACCTCGATGTGCCAGGCGAGTTGCTCGACCTCTTCGAGGATGTGGGACGAGAACAGCACCGTGCGGCCCTCGTCGCCCATGCGCCGCAGCAGGTCCATGAGCTGCATGCGCTGGCGCGGGTCCATGCCGTTGAAGGGCTCGTCGAGCAGGAGGAGGGAAGGGTCGTGGACGAGGGCGCTGGCCATCTTCACGCGCTGCCGCATGCCCTTGGAGTACGTCGAGATCTTGCGGTCCTGCGCGTACTCCATCTCGACCGTGGCCAGCGCCCTCTGGGCCGCCTTGGCGCCCAGGCCGTGCAACTCGGCGTTGGCGACGACGAATTCGCGGCCGGTGAGGAAGTCGTACATCGCCTCGCGCTCGGGGACGACGCCGATGTGCTGGTAGATCGCCTCGTTGCGCCAGACGGGCTGCCCGTCGAGGGTGACCGTGCCGGTGGAGGGGGCGAGGAAGCCGCCCATCATGTTGATCAGGGTGGACTTTCCGGCGCCGTTGGGGCCGAGCAGGCCGGTGACGCCGGGGCCGATCGTCATGGTGATGTCGTTGACGGCGACCACGTTGCCGAACCAGCGGGAGACGTGGTCGATCTGGAGCGTGGTCACAGTCCCACCTTCTTGTAGCGGCGGATCAGGAGGCCGTAGCTGGCGGCGATCAGGCCCAGGGTGACGAGGACGTAGACGACGCCTTCGCCGTTGCTCGGGCCCACTCCGCCGGGGAAGGCGGAGCTCGCGCCCAGGAAGGCGGACTGCACACCGTCGATGAGCGTGACGGGCGAGAAGAGGCCGATCCAAGCGATGGCGTCGGCGCTGCCCCCGCCGTTGATGGACTGCGCGTCGGCGATGGCCTGGAGGGTGGAGACCGCTCCGTAGGAGATGGTCATGACGGCGATCACGGCCGCGATGCCGAAGCCGCGGCGCGGGGTGACCGATGCGATGACCAGGCCGATACCGGCGAAAAGGAGCGAGAGCAGTGTCACGGAGACGAGTCCCTGTGCGAATCCCTTGGTCTGCTCGGTGAAGTCGAGCTTGGCCAGCAGCGCGCCCACGTACAGCACGATCAGCGGGGCCGCGGTGAGGATGAACAGCGCGGAGGCCAGCGCCGCGAACTTCGCGCGTACGTAGTCGGCGGTCTCGATGGGCCGCGAGAAGTACAGCGGTACGGTCTTGAAGCGCAGGTCGCGGGAGACGGACTGGGGTGCCTGCGAGGCGACGTACAGGCTGATCACGGCCTGCATGATGATCGCGTAGCGGGTGTAGTCGACGGGCAGGTCCTTGGCCTTGGTGGCGACCGCGACGGCGACCATGATGGCCGCGGGCACGCACATCACCACGAAGAGCAGCATCGGCAGCACCTTGGACTTCACCGAGCGGCCGAGGCCGTAGGCGCCGCGCAGGGACTGCGAGTAGAGGGAGCGGGTGGCGTAGGAGCGGCCGAGGCGGGGGCCGTCGTAGGTGCGGTAGCCGATGTTGTGGATGCGGGTCTGGTCACCCGAGGTCGTCGCTACGGGGTGCTCAGCTGCCATGGCGGACCGCCTCCTTCCGCTGTGCGTCGGTGGCGTGGCGACTGCTTTGCTCGCTGTCCGTGAAGACCTCGGAGATGTGGTGCCGGCGCTGTTCCATGCGCACCAGGCCGAGGCCGAGGTCGGCGACCACGTCGCGCACCAGGTCGTAGGTCTCGTCGCCCTGTGCGGTGAGCAGCAGGATGTGCCCGGCGCCGGGGAGGCCGCCGCTGCCGTCGAGGACGTCGACCCCGCGCGCGTGGAGCGCGTCGCGCACCGCGCGGGTGCCGTCCGGGTGGTCGTCGGTGTCGGTGACCTCGATGGCGAGGGTGGTCGTGGTCTGGGTGAAGTCGGTGGTGGAGCTGGAGCGCAGGAGCTTGCCGCCGTCGATGACGACGACGTGGTCGCAGGTGCGCTCCAGTTCGCCCAGCAGGTGGGAGGTGACCAGGACCGAGATGCCGAAGTCCGTGTGGATGCGGCGGATGAGGCCGAGCATGTCGTCGCGGCCGACCGGGTCGAGGCCGTTGGTGGGCTCGTCCAGGAAGACCAGCTGCGGGTCGTGCACCAGGGCCTGCGCCAGCTTCACGCGCTGCTTCATGCCGGTCGAGTAGCCGCCGATGGGGCGGTAGCGCTCCTCGTACAGACCGACGTGGCGCAGGGTGTCCGCGGTGCGCTCGCGCGCGGCGGTAGGCGGCAGGCCGGACATGCGGGCCATGTGCACGACGAACTCGGTGGCCGAGACGTCGGGCGGCAGGCAGTCGTGCTCCGGCATGTACCCGACCCGCTCGCGGATGGCGGCGCCCTTGGTGGCGACATCGAGTCCGAGCACTTCGGCACGGCCCTCGGTGGCGGGGGACAGACCCAGCAGGATCTTGATCATGGTGGACTTGCCGGCTCCATTGGCCCCGACGAGTCCGGTCACCCCGGGCCCGATGTCCATGGTCAGCCGGTCAAGCGCGGTCACCCTGGGGAACCGCTTGCTCAGGCTTTCGGTCGCGATCACAGTCACGCTTCGAAGGTAGTGACGCGGGCCACCCCGGTCGTCACCCCGCAGAGCTGTCTTGAGGTCAGACTCCAGACGTACGGGACCCTAGGGGTCACCCTGAGGTCGAACAACGCGGCCCACGTTTTCCACATCGGCGTGGTTGTCCACAGGTCGAGGCAGCGCTATTGACGCAGCCTCTAACAACTGTCACATTCGCCAGTGTCAAGTTACGGGCACGTACCGCAGTCGGTGTGGATAGGTGGGCGGTGGCATGACTTCAGCGGTGACACGCGAACTCTCCGCAGAGCTGCAGGGGTTCAGGACGGTCCAGCGCCTGGCGTACGAGTGCGCCGAGGCGGTCGCGGCGCGGCTGGAGCCGGGCATCACCGAGCGCGAGGCGGCGCGCATGCAGCGCGAGTGGCTGCGTGAGCGCGGGGTGCGGGACTGGTTCCACCTTCCCTTCGCCTGGTTCGGGGACCGCACGGCGTTCGTGAACTTCCGCGTCCCGCTGCAGTTCTTCCCCACGAACCGCCGCCTCGAGCCCGGGATGCCGTTCATCCTGGACATGGCCCCTGTGTACGACGGCTGCACGGCCGACATCGGCTACTCGGGCTCGCTCGGCATCAACCCCGTCCAGGACAAGCTGATGGCCGACCTGGAGGCGCACCGGGAGCTGATCCTGCGCGAGGTGCGCGAGCGGCGGCCGCTGCGGGAGATCTACGAGGACGTGGACCGCCTCATGGTCCGCCAGGGCTATGCCAACCGGCACCGCGCCTATCCCTTCGGCGTGATCGCGCACAAGGTCGACCGCGTCAAGCAGCGCCGCTGGTCACCGCACGTCTTCGGGTTCGGCACACAGTCCCTGAAGGGCCTGGCGAGTGACGCGATCCACGGTCATCGCGAGGGCTGGTCGCCGCTGTGGTCGCCGTACCGCTTCTCCGACCACCCGCCGCAGCCAGGCCTGTGGGCGGTCGAACCCCACCTGGGCTTTCGGGGTACGGGCGCGAAGTTCGAGGAGATCCTGGTCGTCACCGACTCCGCGGATCCCGAGGAGAGCGCCTTCTGGCTGGACGACGATCTGCCGCATGTGCGGCGCTGGGCGGAGGAGAAGTGACGGTGCCGGTGACTCTTCAGGGCGCGCGTGAGCGCCGGGTTCGGACCGGTGGTGTCGAACTGTGCGTCGCCGAGCTGGGCGACCCGAAGCAGCCGACGGTGATCCTCGTGCACGGCTATCCGGACAGCAAGGAGGTGTGGTCCGAGGTCGCGCCGCGGCTGGCCGACCGCTTCCATGTCGTGCTGTACGACGTCCGGGGCCACGGCCGGTCCACGGCACCGAAGCCGCTGCGCGGCGGGTTCACGCTGGAGAAGCTGACGGACGACTTCCTGGCCGTCGCGGACGCGGTCAGCCCGGACCGGCCGGTGCATCTGGTGGGGCACGACTGGGGCTCGGTGCAGTCCTGGGAGTTCGCCACGGTCAAGCGCACCGAGGGCCGGATCGCCTCCTTCACCTCGATGTCCGGCCCGTCCCTCGACCACTTCGGTCACTGGATCAACCAGCGGCTCAAGCGCCCCACTCCCCGCAAGGTCGGCCAGCTCCTCGGCCAGGGAGCCAAGTCCTGGTACGTGTATCTGCTGCACACGCCCGTGCTGCCCGAACTGGCCTGGCGCGGCCCCCTCGGCAAGCGCTGGCCGAGGCTGCTGGAGCGCTTCGAGAAGGTCTCCGGCGGCGGCTATCCGACCTCGTCGCTGCCGACGGACGCGGCGCATGGCGCATGGCTGTACCGCGACAACGTACGGGCCCGCCTGCGCCGTCCGCGCACGGACGCGTACGCGCACGCGCCCGTGCAGCTCATCACGCCCCTCGGGGACGCGTTTCTGTCCGAGCGGCTCTACGACGAACTGGAGCTGTGGGTTCCACAGTTGACCCGGCGCACGCTCGCGGCGAAGCACTGGATCCCGCGCACCCGGCCCGACCAACTGGTGTCCTGGATCACGGAGTTCGTGACGTCCGTGGAGGGCGGGCGGCCGGAAGGGGTGACGGCGACCGGGAACTACGCCGACCGCTTCGGCGGGCAGCTCGTCCTGGTCACCGGCGCCGGCAGCGGCATCGGACGGGCGACGGCGTACGCGTTCGCCGAGGCCGGCGCGCGTGTGGTGGCCGTCGACCGGGACGCCGAGTCCGCGGCCCGCACCGCCGAGCTGTCCCGGCTGATCGGTGCTCCCGAGGCCTGGGCGGAGACGGTCGACGTCTCCGACGAGCAGGCCATGGAGAAGCTCGCCGAGAAGGTCGCCACTGAGTACGGCGTGGTGGACGTCCTGGTGAACAACGCCGGGATCGGCCTGGGCGGCTCCTTCTTCGACACCACACCGGAGGACTGGAAGAAGGTCCTCGACGTCAATCTGTGGGGCGTCATCCACGGCTGCCGACTGTTCGGGAAGCAGATGGCCGAGCGCGGACAGGGCGGCCACATCGTCAACACCGCGTCGGCGGCGGCGTACCAGCCCTCCAAGGCGCTGCCCGCCTACAGCACCTCCAAGGCGGCCGTACTGATGCTGAGCGAGTGCCTGCGCGCGGAGCTGGCCGGCCAGGGCATCGGCGTGACCGCGATCTGCCCCGGCTTCGTGAACACCAACATCACGTCCACCGCGCACTTCGCCGGGGTCGACGCCGAGGAGGAGAAGCGGCGCCAGAAGAAGTCCGCGCGGCTGTACGGGCTGCGGAACTATCCGCCGGAGAAGGTCGCCGACGCGATCCTGCGGGCGGTGGTGCGCGGTGACGCCGTGGTTCCGGTGACGCCGGAGGCGCGCGGGGCGTATCTCATGTCCAGGTTCACGCCCAGGGCTCTGCGGGCGATCGCACGGCTGGAGCCACCGCTGTGAGGGCGACGGCGTGACCGGGGAGCGGGCTGAGGGCGGCCGCGTGACCGGCGTGACCGGGGAGCAAGCCTGGGACGGCCGCGTGACCGGCGTGACCGAGAGGCACGGTCAGGTCGGCCGCGTCGCCGAGGAGCCGGCCCCGCCCGCCTACCGGATCGAGGACCTTGCCCACCTCAGCGGCGCCACCGTCCGCACCATCCGCGCCTACCAGGATCGAGGCCTGCTCCCCCGCCCCGAGCGCCGTGGCCGCGCCAACGTCTACGGGGACGCCCACCTCGTCCGCCTGCGCCAGATCGCCGACCTGCTCGACCGCGGATACACCCTTGCCTCCATCAAGGAGCTTCTGGAGGCCTGGGACGCCGGTCGCGGCCTCGGTGGGGTGCTCGGGCTGGTCGCCGAGGTGGACGGGCCGTGGAGCGACGAGGAGGCGGTGCGGATCTCGCGCGCCGAGCTGACCGAGCGCTTCGGCGGAGCCCCGGACGACGCGGCGGTGGCCGACGCCGTGGAGCTCGGCGTGCTGGAGCCCGCACCCGGTGACGGGGACTCCTTCGTCGTACCGAGCCCGCAAGAGCTCGCCGTGGCGGTCGAGTTGCACGCTGCCGGGGTGCCTCTTTCGGCGATCGCAGGCCACCTAAGGGAGTTGAGGGGTCGGGTCGAGCACATCGCGGCCCGCTTCCTGGAGTTCACCACCGAACACGTCTTCGCCCGCTACCTCGACGGACCGCACGGCCCGACGGACTCCGACGCGGCCGAGGCGGCCTCGCTCGTACGCCGGCTGCGCCCGCTCGCCCAGCAGACGGTCGACGCGGAACTCGCCCGTGCGATGCGGCTGTTGGCGATACGGCAGCTGCGTCAGCACCTGGGGAAGGATGAGGCGACGGAACTTCGGAATCAGACGCGAAACGTGTCGCTTCCGGCGGAGACAATGCAGGCGGTGGAGAGCCTTGTTGGCCCCGAGCAGGCCCCGGCGTTCATCGCACTGGCCGCCGAACGGGAAGTGCGCGCCCGCGCCTTGGACCGACTGGCCGCAAGTCACGCCCCATCAGGTGATCTTGACGAAACACCTTGAGACGACGGCTTGTTGTCCACAGAATCGCCAATTCCCCTGTGGATAACCGCACTTGCTTGTGGATCAAACATCCGGAGCGAAATCGTTCGCGTGATTCGCTCGGCTCCCGCACCCTGAAGGTATGAACAGGAACGATCACAGCAGGATGGACGAGAGACGCACTGTGAAGGTGTCGAAGTACCTCTCGAAGCATCTGCGCCACCAGCCCGAGCGGATCGGGCTCACGCTCGACGAGGGCGGCTGGGTCGAGATCGACACTCTGATCGCCGCCGCGGCCGCGCACGGGTTCCGGTTCACGCGCGAGGAACTCGATCATGTGGTGGCCACGAACGACAAGAAGCGCTTCGCCGTCGAGGGCAACCGCATCCGTGCCAGCCAGGGCCACACCATCGACGTCGACCTCGGCCTGCCCCCGGCGACGCCACCGCCGTACCTCTACCACGGCACCGTGGCCCGCAATCTGGACGCGATCCGCGCCGAGGGGCTCAAGGCCATGGACCGGCACGACGTGCATCTGTCGCCCGACCGCGCGACCGCGATCCGCGTCGGCTCCCGCCGCGGCCGGCCCGTCGTGCTCTCCGTGGACGCCGGCGCCATGCACCGTGACGGCTATGAATTCCACGTCAGCGAGAACGGGGTCTGGCTGACCGAGTTCGTGCCGCCGCAGTACGTGCGGTTCCCCGAGACGCACTGAGCCCTTTTCCGGCAGGATCAGTGGTATGGACCACTATGGGCACCACCGCATGGATCACCTGCCCACCACCGAGGCCGCCGTCACCGCACTGCGCGCCCTCGCCGCCGAGTACGCGCGCGAGATCGAGGTGAGCCACGACATCGGCGCCGATCAGACATCCCGCCGCAGCGCCGCGGGTGTCGGCGTCACCACCGATCCGGACGGCTCACTGCCCCACGAGGCCTACGTCGAGCTGGGCGGCCTGCCCCGCGTGACCGTGCGGCTCTACCCGGAGGACGACGCGCTGATCACCGTCGAGGGCGTCGAATGCCCCGACGTCCGGCGCGACGATGTGCCCGCCTTCCTCCGCTCCCTCTTCGACGACGTCGCCCACGTCAAGGCGCGCCGCTTCCCGCCCGGCCACTTCCTGGTCGTGCCGCTGCCGGGCGACCGGACGCACCGGGAGTACCTGCCGATGATCAACCTCACTCCGTGGCTGAGCAGCCGCGTGCGGTGACTGTTTCACGTGAAACCCGTGCAGCCGCTTAGGCTCGAGTCATGAGTCTGCGCCTGAGCACCGTGATCCTCCCGTACCGCCGCTGGTCCGAGGAGGGTCGCCAGGCATGGCAGCGCGCGGAGCAGCTCGGCTTCCACGCCGCGTACACCTACGACCACCTGTCCTGGCGCAGCTTCCGGGACGGCCCGTGGTTCGGCGCCGTGCCGACACTGACCGCCGCCGCGGCCGTCACCGACCATCTGCGGCTGGGCACCCTCGTGACCTCGCCGAACTTCCGGCATCCGGTGCCGTACGCCAAGGAGCTGATCTCCCTCGACGACATCTCCGGCGGCCGCTTCACGCTCGGCGTCGGTGCGGGCGGCTCCGGGTTCGACGCCACCGTGCTCGGTCAGGACCCATGGTCGCCGCGCGAACGGGCGGACCGGTTCGCCGAGTTCGTCCAGCTCCTGGACCGGCTGCTGACCGAGGACTCGGTGTCGTACGAGGGCGACTTCTACTCGGCGCACGAGGCGCGCAACATCCCGGGATGTGTACAGCGCCCCCGGCTGCCGTTCGCGGTCGCCGCGACCGGGCCTCGTGGACTGCGGCTCGCGGCGCGGTACGGGCAGGCATGGGTGACCACCGGCGACCCCAAACTGTACGAGAACGGCACTCCTGAACAGTCGGTTCAAGCCATTCGCGGACAGGCCGAGAAGCTGGCCGACGCATGCGCCGAGATCGGCCGGGACGTGGCCGGGCTCGACAAGATCCTGCTCACCGGGTTCACCCCGGATCGCGGCCGTCCGCTGGAGTCCCTCGACGCCTTCGTGGACTTCGCGGGGCGCCACCACGAGCTGGGGTTCACCGAGATCGTGGTCCACTGGCCGATCCCGGACTCGGACTTCGCCGCCGACGAGAAGGTCTTCGAGCAGATCGCCATGGAGGCACCGGCGCAGCTGCGCTGAGCGCGGCGGGCGCGATGGTGCTGGTCAGCGCTCTGTGGTCGGTCTCCTCAGGGGCGGTTTCTCCTCAGCCACCGCCTCAGATGTGCGGACTGCCGCACGGCCGTGCGGGCATATGCGGGAGAATGGCCCGGTGACCTCAGCGACTCGACAGCCCCAGACCCCGGCCGCCGCCGTCCGCCCGCGGCTCATCGCCACCGACCTGGACGGCACCCTGCTGCGGGACGACAAGTCGGTCTCGCCGCGCACGGTCGCCGCGCTGGCCGCCGCCGAGGAGGCGGGCATCGAGGTGTTCTTCGTCACCGGCCGCCCGGCCCGCTGGATGGACGTCGTCAGCGACCACGTCCACGGTCACGGCCTGGCGATCTGCGGCAACGGCGCCGCGGTGGTCGACCTGCACGGCGGCCCCGGCACCCACCGGTTCGTGAAGGTGCGGGAGCTGGCTCGGGAGAACGCGCTGGACGCCGTACGGCTGCTGCGTGAGGCGGCGCCGGGCACGGTGTACGCCGTGGAGCAGACGTACGGCTTCCACCAGGAGCCGGACTATCCCAAGCTGCACATGGAGATACCGGACCATCTCGCGCCGGCCGAGGACCTCCTGGCGGCGGACGGCCCCGGTGCCGACGAGCCGGTACTCAAGATCCTCGCCTATCACCCCACCCTCGACCCCGACGCCTTCCTCACCCTCGCCCGCCTCGCCATCGTCGACCGCGCCAATGTCACCCGCTCCAGTCCGAGCGCCCTGCTGGAGATCAGCGGCCCCGGAGTCTCCAAGGCCAGCACGCTCGCCCTGTGCTGCGCCGAGCGCGGCATCTCGCACGAGGAGGTCGTGGCCTTCGGCGACATGCCGAACGACGTGGAGATGCTGACGTGGGCGGGTCAGTCGTACGCGATGGGCAACGCGCACCCGGATGTCATCGCCGCCGCGTCGGGGCGGACGGTCGCCAACAACGACGACGGTGTGGCGGTCGTCATCGAACAGCTGCTGGCTGGGCGGGACTAGGGCCTGGCAGGCCCGCGCCGGGGCGACCGGCCTACCCGAGCCGCACTCCCCGCCCCGCCAGCCACGGCACCGGGTCCACCGCCGAGCCCATCTGCGCAGTGACCCGCACCTCGAAGTGCAGGTGCGGGCCCGTGGAGTTGCCGCTCGTGCCCGACTGGCCGATCCACTGCCCGGTGTCGACCTGCTCGCCCTCATCGACGGCGACAGCGGCGAGATGGGCGTACTGCGTGTAGTAGCCGTCCGCGTGCCGGAGGACGATCTCCATGCCGAAGGCGCCCCCGCACGACACCTTGACGACGCGCCCGTCCCCGACCGCCCGCACCGGCGTGCCGATCGGCACGGCGAAGTCCTGCCCGGTGTGCCGGTTCGCCCACCGCAGCCCGCCGCTGCCGAATGCCGCCGACAGCTCGTACGACTCCAACGGCGCGACCCACTCGCTCGTGAAGTCCGTCTTCGGCTGGTCGAGCCGGACGGCCCCACTGCAGGAGCCGGCGGCCACAGAGGCGTCGGCCTGACCCTGCAATTGCCATCGCACCCTTTCGAGCTTCTGCTCGATGCCCTTCTTCAGTTCGGCGAGTGCGGCGTTGCGCTTCTCCAGGTTCTGCCAGGCCGCCGCTGCCTTGGCCTCGTCCGTGGCGAGCCGCTTCTCGGCGCGCCGGCTCTTCTCGATGGCGTTGCCGACGGCCAGGTTCGTCTGGGAGAAGACATGCTGACCGCGCATCAGCTGCTCCGGGCTCTTCGCGAGGATGATCTGCGCGGTGAGCGGCATCCCGCCGCTGGTGCGGTACTGGGCGCGTGCGATCCGGCCCAAGTCCTCGTGCAGGACGCCGATCTCCCGCCGTTCGCGCTCGAGCAGCGCCTCGATCCGCTGTGCTCTGGCCCGCTGCGCCTCGGCCTCCTTCCGCCCGGCCTCGTACCGCTGCGTCGCCAGGGCCGCATCCGCGTACAGCTGCACCACCTGCGCGCTGAGGGCGGAATCGCCACCGGTTCCGGTGCCGTTGTCGCCCGGGGTCCGCTTCCCGCCGGCGGGTCGGGCCGCAAGTGAGGCGAGCACGCACAACAGCACCGGAACGATCAGAAGACGGCGGCGGTATGAGCCCATGTCAGCGATCGTGGCCCGCGGGCCGCATCAGGGTCCTGTTCGGGTGGTACGCCTGGGGGACGTGTTGCTGCGGACGGGTCAGTACGCGTGTTGACGCGAGCGGCGGCAGCACCGAACCGGCACCCGTTGTCAGCGCGTGATCGACCCCTCTCGATGACGATGGAGACAGACGATCGGGCGCTACGGCGTCCCGACCAGCAGATCCGCCTGCTCCTCCCGCTCCACCATCTCCCGCAGTGGCCCGTCCGCGGCGGCCAGCTCCGCGAACGTCCCCCGCTGCACCACACGCCCCTCCTCCAGGACGACCACTTCGTCCACGGCCTCCAGCCCGGCCAGTCGGTGAGTGATGAGCAGGGTCGTCCGGCCTTCGGTGGCGGCCAGCAGGTCGGCGGTGAGGGCGTCGGCGGTGGGCAGGTCGAGGTGCTCGGCGGGCTCGTCGAGGACGAGGAGGGGGAAGTCGGCGAGCAGTGCGCGGGCCAGCGCGAGCCGCTGCCGCTGCCCGCCCGAGAGCCGCGCCCCGTGCTCACCCACGAGCGTGTCCAGCCCGTCCGGGAGGCCGTCGGCCCAGTCGAGCAGCCGGGCACGCTTCAGGGCGTCGCGCAGTTCGGCCTCGGTGGCGTCCTTCTTGGCGAGGAGCAGGTTCTCGCGCACGGAGCTGTCGAAGAGGTGCGCGTCCTGCGCGCAGAGCCCGACCAGCCGGCGCACGTCGTCGCCGTCCAGGGCGTACGCATCGACGCCGCCCAGCGTGTACGAGCCCGAGTCCGCGTCCAGGAAGCGCAGCAGCACCTGCGCCAGCGTGGTCTTGCCGGACCCGGACGGCCCGACGACGGCGATCCGGCGGCCCTCCTCCAGTGTCAGGTCGAAGCCGGCGAGCGCATCCCGCTCCTGCCCCGCGTGCCGGGCGGTCAGACCCCTGACGGCAACCGGGAACGGCGACGCCGGCGCCTGCCGGGGCTGCTCCGGTTCCCGTACGGGCTCGGGGGCGTCCAGCACCTCGTACACGCGCTCGGCGCTCTTGCGCACCCGCTGCCGGTACTGCACGGCGAGCGGCAGCCCGAGGACGGCCTCGAAGGCGGCCAGCGGGGTGAGGACGACGACGGCCGTCGTCACGCCGCTCAGCCGCCCCTCGGCTACCGCCTGGGCGCCCACGAGGGCGGTGGCGGCGACGGTGAGCCCGGAGATCAGCGCGGTGAGTCCGTCGCCGAGCGCGGTCGCGGCGGCGGCCCGCGAGGCGATCCGGGTGAGCGCCCCGTCGGCCCGGCGCGCTTCAGCCGCACGGCGGGACAGGGCGCCTGCGACGGTCAGCTCGGCGGTGCCGGTGAGCAGGTCCGTCACGCGCGTCGCGAGCACTCCGCGGGCCGGGGCCAGCCTGCGCTCGGCGCGGCGGGCGACCGCACCGGTGAGGAGCGGGACTCCGGCGCCCGCCGCCAGCAGCCCGGCGGCGAGCACGGCACCGGCCTCGGGCAGCAGCCAGGCGGTGACGCCGACGGCCCCCGCGGACACGACGGTCGCGGCTGCGGCGGGCAACAGCCACCGCAGCCAGTAGTCCTGCAGCGCGTCCACATCGGCGACGAGCCGGGACAGCAGATCACCCCGCCGCGTGCGGCGCAGCCCTGCGGGCGCCAGCCGTTCCAGCCGCCGGTACACGGCGACCCGGGTGTCGGCCAGCATCCGCAGCACCGCGTCGTGCGACACGAGCCGCTCGGCGTACCGGAACACGGCTCGTCCGATGCCGAAGGCCCGCGTCGCCGTCACCGCCACCATCAGATACAGCACGGGCGGCTGCTGCGAGGCCCGCGAGATGAGCCACCCGGAGGTGGCCATGAGCCCGACGGCACTGCCGAGCGCGAGGCTCCCGAGCAGCAGCGCGAGGACGAGGCGGCCGCGCCGGGCACCGGACATGGCGCGGACGCGGGCCAGGACGTCGCGAGCCTCGCGGGTGCGGGCCGCGTCCGGCGCAGCGGCCTCGGGCTCGTCCGCCGGTTCCTCCTCGATCGGGCGGGTGGTGGGCCCCCCAGGGCCGGTCTCCGTGCCGTCGTGGGACGCGATCTCCGCGTGAGCGGGAGTGACCGTCTCCGCCAGCCGCACCACCCGGTCCGCCACGCCCAGCAACGCCGGCCGATGCACCACCAGCAGCACCGTCCGCCCCACCGCCAGCCTGCGTACGGCTTCCACGACCTCGGCCTCGGTGGCTCCGTCGAGCGCGGCTGTCGGCTCGTCCAGCAGCAGCACAGGCCGGTCCGCGAGGAACGCCCGGGCCAGCGCGAGCCGCTGCCGCTGCCCCGCGGACAGCCCGGCCCCGTCGTCACCCAGCACGGTGTCGATGCCCTGGGGCAGCGCGTCGACGAACTCCAGCGCCCCGGCATCCCCCAGCGCCCGTCGCACGGCGGCGTCGTCCGCGTCGGGACACGCCAGCCGTACGTTCTCGGCGATGGTCCCGGCGTACAGGTGCGGCCGCTGCGGCACCCAGGCGATGCGTGAGCGCCACTCCTCCAGATCGAGCTCGGCGAGATCGGCTCCCCCGACCAGCACCCGCCCCTCACTGGGCCGCACGAACCCCAGCAGCACGCTCAGCAGCGTCGACTTGCCCGCACCGCTCGGCCCGACCAGGGCGACCGTCTCGCCGGGCTCAACGGTGAAGGACACGCCCGCCACAGCATCGGCGGAGCGGCCGGGGTAACGGACCGAGACTCCCTCGAACTCGAACGACACCGCCCCCGCCGACACCGCCGCGGTACCCGAGGCCGGCGCCGAAGTCTCCAGCACCTCGAAGATCTCCTCGGCCGCGGACAGCCCCTCCGCCGCCGCGTGGTACTGCGCGCCCACCTGGCGCAGCGGCAGATACGCCTCAGGCGCCAGCACAAGGACGACCAGGCCGTCGTACAGGTGCATTTCACCGTGGACGAGCCGCATGCCGATCGTCACGGCGACCAGCGCCACCGAGAGGGTCGAGAGCAGCTCGAGTGCGAAGGAGGAGATGAAGGCGATCCGCAGGGTCCGCATGGTCGCCCTGCGGTACTCGCCGGTGATCCGCCGGATCGACTCGGCCTGCGCCTTGGCCCGCCCGAACACCTTCAGGGTCGGCAGCCCGGCGACGACGTCCAGGAAGTGTCCGGACAGCCGGGACAGCAACTGCCACTGGCGGTCCATCCGGGACTGCGTGGCCCAGCCGATCAGCATCATGAAGATCGGGATGAGGGGCAGAGTGCCGACGATGATGGCCGCCGAGACCCAGTCCTCGGTCACGATCCGCGCCAGCACCGCCACGGGTACGACGACCGCGAGCCCCAACTGCGGCAGGTACCGCGAGAAGTAGTCGTCCAGGGCGTCGACGCCCCGTGTGGCAAGCGCGACCAGCGATCCGGTCCGCTGCCCGCTCAGCCAGCCGGGCCCCAGCGTTGCCGCCCGCTCCAGCAGCCGACCTCGCAGCTCCGACTTCACCGCGGCGCTCGCCCGGTGTGCGGCAAGCTCCGTGAGCCAGGAGACCAGCGCGCGACAGACCGCCACAGCCACCAACAGCAGCAGGGGAGTGCGGAGGTCAGCGGCGGACAGTCCGTGCTGGAAGGCACCGACCACCACCTCGGCGATCAGCATCGCCTGGGCGATGACCAGCAGTGCCCCGACAGCGCCCAGGCCGATGACCGCACCCAGGAAGAGGCGGGTGGCACGGGCGTACCGCAGCAGACGCGGATCGATTGGTTTCACGTGAAACACACCTCAGTGCACTGTTTCAGCGATGTGCTGGGTACCGATCCGCTTGCGGAACACCCAGTAGGTCCAGCCCTGGTAGAGCATGACGACCGGAGTGGCGATCGCCGCGCACCACGTCATGATCTTCAGGGTGTACGGGCTCGATGAGGCGTTGGTGACCGTGAGGCCCCATTCGTCATTGAGGGAAGACGGCATGACGTTCGGGAAGAGCGTCAGGAAGAGCATCGCCACAGCGGCCACGATCGTGACGCCCGAGAAGGCGAACGACCACCCCTCGCGCCCGGCCTGGTTCGCCACCAGCGCCGCCACCAGCGCGACCACCGCCACCACGAGCGCGACCAGGCTCTGACCGTCGCCGTTCTCGATCTGCGTCCAGAGCAGGAAGAGCAGCGCCAGTCCAGCTGCGGCGAGGCCGACTCGCAGAGCCAGCGCCCGCGCCCGCTCCCGGATCTCCCCGACGGTCTTGAGCGCAGTGAACACCGCACCGTGGAAGGTGAACAGCGTCAGCGTCACCAGGCCCCCGAGGAGGGCGTACGGGTTGAGCAGGTCCAGGACGTTGCCGACGTACTCATGGCTCTGGTCGATCTTCACGCCCCGCACGATGTTGCCGAAGGCAACACCCCACAGGAACGCCGGGATCAGTGAGCACCAGAAGATCGCCTGCTCCCAGTTGCGCTGCCAGTTCTCCTCTGGCCGCTTCGCCCGGTACTCGAAGGCGACGCCCCGGACGATCAGGCAGACCAGGATGAGCAGCAGGGGCAGGTAGAAGCCGGAGAAGAGCGTGGCGTACCACTCGGGGAAGGCGGCGAAGGTGGCGCCGCCCGCCGAGAGCAGCCACACCTCGTTGCCGTCCCAGACAGGCCCGATGGTGTTGATCAGCACCCGCCGCTCGGGCCGGTTGCGGGCCAGCAGCTTGGTGAGGACGCCGACTCCGAAGTCGAACCCCTCCAGGAAGAAGTAGCCGATCCACAGGACGGCGATCAGGACGAACCAGACGTCGTGAAGTTCCATGACTGTGCAGCTCCCTCGGCCTAGTACGAGAAGGCCATCGGCTTGTCGGCGTCACGGGAGTCGCCGCCGATCTTCGTGGGCGGGTTCAGGTCGGCCTCGGTGAGCTCGGGCGGGCCGGCCTTGACGTACTTCACCAGCAGCTTGACCTCGACGACGGCGAGGATGGCGTAGAGCGCGGTGAAGACGATCATCGAGGTGAGCACCTCGGCCTGGGAGACACCGGGGGAGACCGCGTCCCGGGTCTGGAGCACGCCGTAGACGACCCACGGCTGGCGGCCCATCTCGGTGAAGATCCAGCCCCAGGAGTTGGCGATCAGCGGGAAGCCCAGCGTCAGGATCGCGATGCGCCAGTACCACTGGGTCAGCTTCGGACCGAGCGCCTTCTTGGGAAGCAGGACGAGATGCGGCACCTCGTCGTCACCGACCCTCAGGTGCTGCGGCAGCATGAACTTCTTGCGGGTCAGCCAGAGTCCGACCAGGCCGATGGCGAACGACGCCATGCCGAAGCCGATCATCCAGCGGAAGCCCCAGTAGGCGACGGGGATGTTGGGCCGGTAGTCGCCGGGACCGTACTTCTCCTGCTCGGCCTTGTTGACGTCGTTGATGCCGGGGACGTACGAGGTGAAGTCGTCCTTGGCCAGGAAGGACAGCAGGCCCGGGATCTCGATCGCGACCTTGTTGTGGCCCTTGTCGACGTCACCGACGGCGAAGACGGAGAAGGGCGCCGGCTTCTCGCCGTCCCACAGCGCCTCGGCCGCGGCCATCTTCATCGGCTGCTGCTCGTACATGATCTTGCCGAGGACGTCGCCGCTGATCGCCGTGAGCATGCCGCCTATGACGACGGTGACCAGGCCGAGCCGCAGCGATGTCTTCATCTCGCGGATGTGCTTCTTGCGCAGCAGATGGAACGCCGAGATGCCGACCATGAACGCGCCACCCGTGAGGAAGGCCGCCGCGAGGGTGTGGAAGGCCTGGGCGAGCGCGGTGTTCTGGGTCAGCACGAGCCAGAAGTCGGTGAGCTCGGCCCGCCCCTTCGCCTCGTTGATCCGGTAGCCGACGGGGTGCTGCATCCAGGAGTTGGCCGCGAGGATGAAGTACGCCGACAGGATCGTGCCGATGGAGACCATCCACATGCAGGCCAGGTGGATCCTCTTCGGCAGCTTGTCCCAGCCAAAGATCCATAGGCCGATGAAGGTGGACTCGAAGAAGAAGGCGATCAGGGCCTCGAAGGCGAGCGGAGCACCGAAGACGTCACCGACGAAGCGGGAGTAGTCGGACCAGTTCATGCCGAACTGGAACTCCTGCACGATGCCGGTGACCACACCCATCGCGATGTTGATCAGGAAGAGCTTGCCCCAGAACTTCGTCGCTCTGAGGTACTTCTCCTTCTCCGTGCGCACCCAGGCGGTCTGCAGTCCGGCCGTCAGAGCGGCCAGCGAGATCGTCAGGGGGACGAACAGAAAGTGGTAGACGGTGGTGATACCGAACTGCCAGCGCGCCAGAGTCTCCGGCGCCAAAGCCAGGTCCACGTCGCCGCTCCTTACCTACGCTTGTGAAAGCGTTCACATTCACAAGCAATTATGCAGCACTCGCTTCCCGGCCATGAAGGGGGGTCCCTGGATGACGCCAACCCCTTGGCGAGAACTTCAACATATTGTTGAATCGCCAGCATGCAGACACATGCTTCACTACAGATCCGGATCTCCTGGCCCGCAGGTCACCTCACGGCGACCCTCGACAACACCCCGACCGCACAGGCCCTCATCAAGGCCCTGCCGCTCGTCTCCACCGCCCGGACCTGGGGCGAGGAGGTGTACTTCGACACAGGAGTGGCTGTTTCACGTGAAACGGACGCGCGGCAGGTCGTCGAGCCGGGCACGGTCGCCTTCTGGACCGACGGAGATGCGCTTGCCCTCCCCTACGGGCCCACGCCGATCTCGCGAGGCGACGAATGCCGCCTCGCGAGTCCGTGCAACATTCTGGGCCGCCTCGACGGCGACCCCCGCCTGCTGGCGACGGTGCGCAACGGTGACCCCGTGCGCGTGGAACTGGCCGAACCTGCCGACGCCTAGAGCTCCTTGCGGAACCCTTCCGTCACCTTCAGGAAGATGTCGTTCGCCTCGGCCTCCCCGACCGTCACCCGCACACCCTCGCCCGGGAACGGCCGGATCACCACGCCGGCCTGCTCACACGCCTCCGCGAAGGCGACCGTCCGCTCCCCCAGCCGCAGCCACACGAAGTTGGCCTGGGTCTCGGGCACCGTCCAGCCCTGAGCGCGCAACCCGTCGACCACGCGGTTGCGCTCGCACACCAAAGAGCCGACCCGGCCGAGCAGTTCGTCCTCGGCGCGCAGCGAGGCGATGGCCGCGTCCTGCGCGAGCTGGCTCACCCCGAACGGCACGGCCGTCTTGCGCAGCGCCGCCGCGACCGGCTCCTGGGCGATCGCGAAGCCGACGCGGAGGCCGGCGAGACCGTACGCCTTGGAGAACGTCCGCAGGACACAGACATTCGGCCGCTCACGGTAGATCTCCACACCGTCCGGCACCTCGGGGTCGCGAATGAACTCGCGGTACGCCTCGTCGAGCACCACCAGCACATCACCGGGCACCCGGTCGAGGAACCGCTCCAGCTCGGCCCGCTTCACGACCGTGCCCGTCGGATTGTTGGGGTTGCAGACGAAGATCAGCCTGGTCCGGTCGGTGATGGCGGCGGCCATGGCATCCAGGTCGTGCACATCACCCGGCGTCAGCGGCACCTTCACCGACGTGGCGCCGCTGATCTGCGTGATGATCGGGTACGCCTCAAAGGACCGCCAGGCGTAGATGACCTCGTCGCCGGGTCCGGAGGTGGCCTGCAGCAACTGCTGGGCGACACCGACCGAGCCGGTGCCGGTGGCCAGGTGGGAGGCCGGGACGCCGAAACGCTCGGAGAGCTCGTTCATCAGCGCCGTGCACATCATGTCCGGGTAGCGGTTGAAGGACGAGGCGGCGGCTGTCACGGACTCCATCACGCCGGGCAGCGGTGGGTAGGGGTTCTCGTTGGAGGACAGCTTGTAGGCCACCGGTCCACCGGCCGCGGCAGGCTTGCCCGGCTTGTAGGTGGGGATACCCTCCAGCTCGGCGCGCAGCTTGGGGCTCGTCTCGCTCACCGCAGTCCTCCTCGCGACCACTGGCGGCCCATCATCACCGCCGCCTCCAATGCTCCTTACCTTATGAGGATTCGGCGCGGATGCGTACAGGTGCGACGCCCTCGACTGCCCACCCCTTCTGTCACACCTGCATCAGGGGCATCGCTGTACGAAGCTGTACGAATTGGGGGGCGCATCACACATATATCTATGCGCCGGTGGCTCGCGCCGTGGCGCGCATCACCCGTGAAGGTGAGTTGAGACCTCTTCGAAACATCGGGCACTTGGCAGGCCCATGCGCGCCGACAAGTCAGGTCTTACCACTGGATCGTTCAACTCCCTTGCTTTCCAAGGCTTTTGACGCTCTGTGACCTTGCAGAAACGTGCCTGTCAACGCGTGCATATGCGTCCGCACTACCCCACCACATGAGCCCTACTATCGGCTCGCCATGACAGCAGCAGGGAAGCACCAGGTGAGCCGCGCGGAAACCTCACGCCGAGGCAGTCGGCCCGGCCGGGCCGGGATCAGAGACGTGGCCGCCGCTGCCGGAGTCTCCATCACAACCGTCTCCGATGCCCTCAACGGCAAGGGCCGGCTCCCGGACGCCACCCGGCGCCATGTCCGCGAGGTCGCCGACCGGCTGGGCTACCGGCCCTCGGCCGCCGCCCGCACGCTCCGTACCGGCAAGTCAGGCCTCATCGGCCTGACCGTGACGACATACGGGGATGAACCTTTCACCTTCACCGAGTTCGCGTACTTCGCCGAAATGGCCCGCGCGGCCACCTCGGCCGCACTCGCCCGCGGCTACGCCCTCGTGATCCTCCCCGCGACCTCGCGCCACGACGTCTGGTCGAACGTCGCCCTCGACGGCACGGTCGTCATCGACCCGTCCGACCAGGACCCGGTCGTCAGCGAACTGGTCAGACAGGGTCTTCCGGTCGTCTCCGACGGCCGCCCTGCTGGTTCGCTCCCGGTCACCGCCTGGGTCGACAACGACCACGAGGCCGCCGTACTCGGCATCCTCGACCACCTGGCCGACGCGGGCGCCCGCCGGATCGGACTGCTGACGGGCACCACGACGGACACATACACCCATCTGTCGACCACCGCGTACCTGCGCTGGTGCGAGCGGGTCGGCCAGGACCCGGTGTACGAGGCCTACCCGGCGCACGATCCCTGCGCCGGCGCCGTCGCCGCCGACCGGCTGCTCGCCCGCCCCGACCGCCCCGACGCGGTCTACGGCCTGTTCGACCCGAACGGCACCGACCTGCTCGCCGCCGCCCGGCGCTACGGACTGCGCGTACCGGACGACCTGCTTCTGGTCTGCTGCAGTGAGTCCACCGTGTACGCCAACACCGAGCCGCCCATCACCACGCTCTCGCTGAAGCCGCGCCGCATCGGCACGGCCGTGGTCCAGCTCCTCATCGACGCGATCGAAGGGGTGGAGTCGGACCAGCCGGTCGAGCAGGTGATACCGACCGAGCTGATCGTGCGTACCTCGTCCCAGCGACGGCCGCCGCGGACGACGGTCAGCCCGCCTCGGTCACCCGAGGAGCGGTAGAAGCAGGTCGGGAGAGGTGGCGGACGCAGGGCGGGGGAGGCCCCGGAGCAGGTCCGGGAGCGCCGGAAACAGGTCGGGAAGCGGCGGGGAGCGCGGTCATCAGGCGGCCGAAGCCCTGCCCAATCGGGGCGAAAGCCGCGGTGAACAGGAGTCCTGCTCCGATTCACCACCCCTGGGTCATCACATGGCGCGATCGGCATTCCTATGATGGGCCCACGACACCGCGGGCCGCTGCGACCAGGCAGTCCGATGCGGTGCAGCTGCGGCGCGATGGTGGAGGGGTCTGATGACTCAGGGGGCCGGTCAGGGACCCGAGGTGGAGCGGACGGCGACGTTGCGCGACTTCCGGGTGCCCGCTTACGTCCACGAGACCGGTCCGTACGCCCACAGCACGCATACGGGCGACGTCGTCCCGCTCCTCGGCGAGGGCTATCCGGAGGGGTACACGCCGACGGAGCGCGACCTTCCCGTCATCAACCGCGGTGACACGGTTCAGGTGCATGTCGACCCCGCCTCCCTGCCCGTCCAGCAGTCCACTGGCGGTCCCGGTCCGCTGTTCGTCGTCGGCGACGTGCACGGCTATCTCGACGAGCTGATGGCCGCCCTCCAGGAGAAGGGCCTGATCGACGTCGCGGGGAACTGGTGCGCGGGCACCGCCCGCCTGTGGTTCCTCGGCGACTTCACCGACCGCGGCCCCGACGGCATCGGCGTCATCGACCTCGTGATGCGGCTGTCCGCGGAGGCGGCCGCGGCCGGCGGCTACTGCAAGGCCCTCATGGGCAACCACGAGCTGCTGCTGATCGGCGCCAAGCGGTTCGGCGACACCCCCGTCAACTCCGGCGCGGGCACCGCCACCTTCCAGGCGGCCTGGCTGCTCAACGGCGGTCAGAAGACCGACATGGACCGCCTCCAGGACCACCATCTGCAGTGGATGTCGCGGCTGGACGCCATGGAAGAAGTCGACGGCCACCTGCTCGTGCACTCGGACACCACCGCCTATCTCGACTACGGCGACTCGATCGAGGCGGTCAACGACACCGTCCGCGAGACGCTCACCCGCAACGACGCCGACGAAGTCTGGGATCTCTTCCGCAAGTTCACCAAGCGCTTCTCCTTCCGTGACGAGGGCGGCGCCGACCATGTGCGCTCCTTGCTCGATACGTACGGCGGCACCCGCATCGTTCACGGCCACAGCCCCATTCCGTACCTGCTGGGCGAGGTCGGCTCCGAGGAGGGCGAGGACAGCACCGGGCCCTTGGTCGAGGGGCCGCACGTCTACGCCGACGGTCTCGCCATCGCGATGGACGGCGGCGTGACCATGGCCGGAAAGCTGCTGGTCCAGCAACTTCCCCTGGATATCTGACCGTTCACGGGGCAGGCGCGCCCCAGGGCAGTGACCTCAGGCGGCGCAGGCCAGGGCCCAATTTTGTCAAACCCCCTGTCACCGTGTGCCGTCACCGCTCTACCATCGGCTTATCCGTAGCAGGCTCCCCTCCGTTTCTGCCCGACGGCTCGTTGCCATGCGAGCCCCAAGCCCTACGGAGCATCGGGGGATGCACATGAACAGCGTTCCGCAGCACCTGCTCAGCGAGGACCGCCAGGACTACGAGCGGATCCTCGACGAGGCGCTGCGCTCCGCACCACACCGCCCGGAACTGACCGCTGTCGGACAGCGGCTCAACCCCGAACAGCTGCGCACCATGGCGCTCAACGCCACCGCACTCATCACGGCGGCCGCGGCGACCGAGTACCAGCATTACGTGAAGGTCCGCGAGGAACTGCGCCAACCAGCGCCGTCCACCCCGTCGTCGGCCCGCGAGCCCGGCTCCGTCGAGTCGGGTACGGGGGCGATGGGGCTCGCCACCACCATGGGAGAGGTCGCCGAGACCGCCGGCCCCGGTGTCATCGCCGTGGTCGCCGTCCTGGCACCCGTCCTCGCCGGCACCGCCGCGGCGATCTTCCTGCTCGTCGGCTACATCCTGAAGATGTTCGACCCCGAGCCGGCGTTCGCCCAGACGATGCTCACCACCGGATGGGTGTTCGGCGCCGTGGCAGCGGCCACGATCCTGGTCGCCGCCGTCGGACTCCTGCTCACCGCCCTGCGCAACCAGCCCGCGTTCGACGGCGGACCGTACGGCGAACTGAGCGAGGAGGTCGCCCGGGCCAGGGAGGCCTGGCGCGAGGCGCTGCTGGAGCGCGGCATCCTGCCCTTCCTGCGGGAGGCACTCGCCGACCCCGGCACGACATCGGCACTGCGCCGCACGCCACCGTCGACACCGGCCGGCCGCATCCCGAGCCTCGGCTACGACCGCCCGGGTTTCAGCAGCCCGGACGACGGAGCCTCCTCGGGCTCGCGCCCGAGCTTCACCAGCCCGGACTACACGAGCCCGGACTTCGGAGGGCCGGAACACCAGCCGGAGTAGCCCTCGGCTTGCGCCCCCGCCGTAGGAGAACCCCGCTCGGGGACCCTCCTCATCGACGGAGCCCCGGGGAGACATCCTCGGGGAGGCGCAAGCCGAAGACCTCGGGAGCACGCCCGACACCGGGGCATGGCGCCCTGGGTCAGGACGTCGACGTCAGTCCGCGATCGGCAGGTACACCCGGTTGCCCGTCGCCGCGAACTCCTTCGACTTCTGAGCCATGCCCTCCTCGATCTCCTCCTGGGACCCGCCGTGTTGGCGGCGAATGTCCTGGGAGATCTTCATCGAGCAGAACTTCGGCCCGCACATGGAGCAGAAGTGAGCCGTCTTGGCGGGCTCCGCCGGCAGCGTCTCGTCGTGGAACTCCCGCGCCGTGTCCGGGTCGAGGGCCAGGTTGAACTGGTCCTCCCACCGGAACTCGAAGCGGGCGTCGGACAGCGCGTCGTCCCACTCCTGTGCGCCGGGGTGTCCCTTGGCGAGGTCGGCCGCGTGAGCGGCGATCTTGTAGGTGATGACGCCGGTCTTGACGTCGTCACGGTTGGGCAGGCCCAGGTGCTCCTTGGGAGTGACGTAGCAGAGCATGGCCGTGCCCCACCAGGCGATCATCGCGGCGCCGATGCCGGAGGTGATGTGGTCGTACGCCGGCGCGACGTCGGTCGTCAGCGGGCCAAGCGTATAGAACGGAGCTTCATCGCAGATCTCCTGCTGAAGGTCGATGTTCTCCTTGATCTTGTGCATCGGGACGTGTCCCGGGCCCTCGATCATGGTCTGTACGTTGAAACGCTTGGCGATCGTGTTGAGTTCCCCGAGCGTCCTCAACTCCGCGAACTGCGCCTCGTCGTTGGCGTCCGCGATCGAGCCGGGCCTGAGGCCGTCACCCAGCGAGTACGTCACGTCGTACGCGGCGAGGATCTCGCAGAGCTCCTCGAAGTTCTCGTACAGGAACGACTCCTTGTGGTGCGCCAGGCACCACGCGGCCATGATCGAGCCGCCGCGCGAGACGATGCCGGTCTTGCGGTTGGCGGTGAGCGGCACATACGGCAGGCGCACGCCCGCGTGGACCGTCATGTAGTCCACGCCCTGCTCGGCCTGTTCGATGACCGTGTCCTTGTAGATCTCCCAGGTCAGCTCCTCGGCGCGGCCGTCGACCTTCTCCAGCGCCTGGTAGAGCGGCACGGTGCCGATCGGCACGGGGGAGTTGCGCAGTACCCATTCGCGGGTGGTGTGGATGTTGCGGCCGGTCGACAGGTCCATGACCGTGTCGGCGCCCCAGCGGGTCGCCCAGGTCATCTTCTCGACCTCCTCCTCGATGGAGGAGGTGACCGCGGAGTTGCCGATGTTGGCGTTGACCTTCACCAGGAACCGCTTGCCGATGATCATCGGCTCGATCTCCGGGTGGTTGACGTTGGCGGGAAGTACCGCACGGCCTGCGGCGATCTCCTCGCGCACCACCTCTGGAGAAACGTTCTCGCGGAGGGCCACGAACTCCATCTCGGGTGTGATCTCACCCCGGCGCGCGTAGGCGAGCTGCGTGACCGCCTTGCCGTCACGGCTGCGACGCGGCTGGCGCGGCCGTCCGGGGAAGACCGCGTCGAGGTTGCGCAGGCCGCCGCGCGGCGAGGTGTGCTTGATCCCGTCGTCCTCGGGACGGACGGGACGGCCCGCGTACTCCTCGGTGTCGCCGCGGGCGATGATCCAGTTCTCCCGTAGCGGGGGCAGCCCCCTGCGGACGTCGGTATCGGCGAGTGGATCGGTGTACGGGCCCGACGTGTCGTACAACGTGACCGACTGCCCGTTGGTGAGATGCACCTGGCGGACCGGCACCCGCAGATCGGGGCGTGAGCCCTCGATGTACGCCTTGTGCCAGCCGATGGACTTCCCGGCCTCCTGGGACTTGTCGTCCTGGACGGAGGCAGGCGTGCGTGCGTCCTTGTTGGTCATGAGACCTACTCCCTACGCCGGCATTACCCGGTAACAGGTTCGGCGGTCGACGCAGCGGTTTCCGTCTGCCGATGTTTCGTGTGAAACATCACTCGCGATGGGTGATGTTTCATGTGAAACATCGCTGGGACGGAGGTCAGCGCCCTCTCAGCCCGGTGCTCCGAGCTCCCGCGTGTACAAAGGTGGGCACCACGCTAGCGTCAATTCGGGCGCGGTGAACAGAGGGCCCCCCTCGTTCTTGCGATGATCGGTCGGTGACCACACCGCATGAACCTCCGTACCCACCGCCCGAGCGGCCCCGCGGATCCGGCGCCGGAAACGGCCCTTCGCGGGGCAACGGCCGTGCAGACGGCCGGGGTTCAGGAGTTCCCGGAGCCAGATACGACGGCGGATACGGCCGTGGTTCCGGAGGCAGCGGTCATGACGATCACACGGCTGGATCCGACGGGTGGCACGAGCACGGCCCCAGGACCGGCGGGATGCAGGAGCACGGGAGCGACGCCGGGGGCGGGCACGGGCGCGGCTTTGGTGCCGGTTCCGGGGCCGGTTCCGGGGGACCGTACCGTCACCATCCCGGCTCCGGCGGTCTGCACGATCATGGTCCCGGCTCCAGCGGCTCACCGGAGCAGGGTCCCGGCCCGGATGACGGCCACGGTCACGATTCCGGTGGTGGCCATGGGCACGGTCCCGGATCCGGCGGCTCACGAGGCGGCGGTGACGGCGGCGGGCACGGGCACTCGCACAGTCACGCCCACGGTCCTGCGGCACCTGTCTCCCAGCACCTGCGCAAGGTCATCGCGGCGATCCTGATTCCGTTCGCCGCGGCGGTGGTGGTGGGGCTCGCGGTGCTGTGGCCGGGTGGTGCTCCGCCGCACGAGCGCACCGGCGTCGGCTTCGACCGGCAGACGCAGCAGGCCACGGTCACCGAGGTGGTCGAGGTGAACTGCAAGGACGTGGGCGCCTCGGGAGTGCCCCCGACCGGTGACACCTCCACCGCCGAGGGTTCCTCCGCCGTGCAGCAGGAGAAGGGCACCTGCAAGAGGGCGACGATCCGCGTCGACACGGGCAAGGACAAGGGCCGTACGTTCACGGAGATCGTGCAGCCCGACCAGTCACGGCAGTTGCACGAGGGCCAGGAGGTCGTGGTCGCCTACGAGCCCTCGGCGCCCAAGGACCTGCAGTACTCGGTCACCGACGTGAACCGCAGGTTCCCGATGGCGCTGCTCGCCGGCATCTTCGCGCTCGCCGTCGTGGTGGTGGGCCGGATGCGCGGCGTCATGGCGCTGATCGCGCTGGCCATCAGCTTCCTGGTGCTGACCTTCTTCATCCTGCCGGCGATCCTGCAGGGCTCGAACCCGCTGGTCGTGGCGGTTGTCGGGGCCAGCGCCATCATGCTGATCGCCCTCTACATGTGTCATGGTCTGTCGGCCCGTACCTCCGTGGCCGTGCTCGGCACACTGCTCTCGCTGCTGCTGATCGGCCTTCTGGGCTCGGGGTTCATCGACTGGGCCGCGCTCACCGGCAACACGGACGACAACACCGGTCTCATTCACGGGCTGTACCCGACGATCGACATGAGCGGTCTGCTGCTCGCCGGCGTCATCATCGGTTCACTCGGTGTCCTCGACGACGTGACGGTGACGCAGACGTCCGCGGTCTGGGAACTGCACGAGGCCAACCCGACGATGGGCTGGCGCGGGCTGTATCGCGCGGGCATCCGGATCGGCCGCGACCACATCGCGTCCGTCGTCAACACGCTCGTCCTCGCCTACGCGGGCGCCGCGCTACCGTTGCTGCTGCTCTTCTCGATCGCGCAGAGCAGCGTCGGCACGGTCGCCAACAGCGAGCTGGTGGCGGAGGAGATCGTGCGCACGCTGGTGGGCTCCATCGGCCTGGTCGCCTCGGTGCCGGTCACCACGGCTCTAGCGGCTCTGGTGGTCTCGGCCGACCGGCCGGAGAAGGGTGCGGGGCCGGCGGGTACTCAGCCGGCCGCGGCGGGCGCACAGCCGCCCACGGGGCAGCCGGGTCCGGGGCGCGGCGGGCGGGGACGACGCCGGAAGCGGTGACGGATGCGGCCGTGGGGACCAGTGCCCGATACGGCCACGATGGAAGCCGTGACAGATGCGGCCGTAGCGAAGCAGTGCCCGATACGGGCACGATGGAAGCCGTGACGGATACGTCCCCGGCGGAAGCAGTGCCGGACTCAGCGGCCGATCTCGCGCACCCGATCCCGCTGCGGAGCCCCGAGTACGCCCCGCGCAGAAGAAGCGTTCCCGCGCGCCCCCACGGCGCCCGGCGAAGCGTTACGCCACCCCCCGCGCTGCCGTAACGCCTCAGCCCGCGCTCTGCTCCTCCGCCAGGATGCGGTCCAGGGCCTCGTCGAGGTGGGCGTCGAAGTCGGCGAGCGCTCCCTCCTGACCGAGCGGCACCAGCTTGTCGGTGCGGTCGAGGAAGGCCACGAGCGGCGCCACCGAGGAGCGGAACAGCGCCTGGTCGGCGCCGACCTGAAGCCGGATCAGGACATCGCCCAGCGTCTCGGATCCGGCCGGCGAGACCCGTACATCTCCCTCGCCGCACGGCCGGCCCACCCCATCGACCAGCAGCTCACGGCCGAAGGCCCAGGTCACCGGGGCATCGCCGGGCAGGTGGAAGGTCAGCCGTACGGCGTAGGGATCGCAGGTCTCGTAGCGCAGCTCCACCGGGATGCGGAAGGAGAGCTCCTCGGACACGAGAAAGCTCATCATGACCTCTGCCTGTACGGACTCGCGCATCGCCTACCCCGTCGGTTGCCTTCGACTGGCCGGGAACGGACCCCGACACTGGTGGAATCTTGCTGAACGTACACGAGAGATCACAAGGAGTGAGTTTTCAGATACTGATAGAGATCGCCAGTGACCCCAGGATCCGCCCGATCTCGTCCTGCAACTGCCGTGCCGCCGTCAGCAACCGGTCGGCCTGATGGACGGGCAGGGAAATGGCCATCGTCGCGGCCGTGGTGCCCACCGTGATGGGGATCGCCGCGCATACCGTGCCCAGCGCGTACTCCTGGCGCTCGGTGACGGGCTCCATCCGGCGGGTCCGTTCGAGGCGTTGCAGCAGCGTGCGGGTGTCGCGCACCGTGTACGGGGTGATGGACTGCACGGGATGGCGGTCGAGGTGGTCCCGGCGGGCGTCCTCGTCCAGTTGGGACAGCAGGCACTGGCCGATGGCGTGCGCGTGGCCGGTCTCACGGAAGTCGGCCCATTCCTCGACCGCCGGATTGCCCGGAGTGTCGGAAACGCACATGACCTCGATCTCGCCCTCGCGGTACTGGGCGTAGTAAACGGGGACACCGATGGCATCACGCCATTGGGCGAGCGCGTCGGCAACCGTGCTGCGACGTTTCTGCTGGGCCCCGCTGCTGCTCAGCCGTACGGCTGCCTCGCCGAGGAAGAACAGCCCTTTGTCGCGGTGCAGATAGCCCTCGTGCACCAGCGTGCGCAAGAGGTGGTACGCGGTGGGCAGCGCCAGGCCGGTCTCGCGGGCGAGTTGCTTGGCGGGGGCGCCGTACTCGTGGGAGGCGACGCATTCCAGCAGGCGCATCGCACGCTGGACGGATCCGATGAGCGTCGCGGAGGGCGGCTGTTCGGTGGGGGTCGGGGACGCCTGCCGCGGTACCTGGGGTACGGAGGAGCGCGGCCGTCCCATGGGCGTCTGGGGTTCTGAGGGTGCGTGGGGGTCTGAGGGTGCGGTGTCAACCGTGGCCAAGGGTCACTCCCGAAGCGCGAGGGGGAGCCCGTGCTGGGGAACACGGGAGGGGGTGCACGCCGCTCGCGGGGTCATCCCCGCGTCGATTTCCGGACTCTATTCGTCCGTCACCGCTCGCAGACGCCCTGCCCGAAAACTTCCCTCGGCCGAGGGAACCGGTGATTCCTGTTACCGCCTCCCTGTCCCCACGGCTCTCACCAGTCGCTGCGGGACGAGGAACTCGACGTGAACTTCCGTACGACGTAGATCAGTCCACCGACCAGGGCCACGAAGACCAGCACCTTGAAGAGCAGTCCGATGACGAACCCGACGACGCTGGCGATCAGCCCGCCGAACACGACCAGGGCGATGACCGGCACCGCGATCCACTTCACCCACCACGGCAGTCCTGCGAAGATCTCACGCATCGTCCTCGTCCTTGCCTCTCCGCCCGTCACTGTGCCGGGTCCGGTCCGTCGAATCTGCTGATTCCCTGCACTCGATGCTAGGGCGGGCAGGTGCCCCGGCGGGGGCCTCGCAGCCCTTGTCCTCCCCTGATCGATCCCCTAGGGAACCCTGAGGCCGAAGGTCAGCTCTCAGGCGGAGAGAAGACGACGAGCACCCGCAGGTCCTCGCTGATGTGGTGGAACTTGTGGGCGACACCGGCCGGCACGTACACCACGCTGCCGCGCGCCACCTGCGTGGTCTCCATGCCGACGGTGATGTGGGCGCGGCCGCTCACAACGAAGTAGACCTCGTCCTGGTTGTGCGGCTTCTGTGGATCGTGCTCGCCGGCGTTGAGCGCGTACAGGCCGACCGACATGTTCCGCTCCCGTAGAAACTGCAGGTAGGCGCCCTCGTTGGCGGCGCGCTCCGCCTCCAGTTCATCCAGCCGGAATGCCTTCATCGCTGTCGTCCGCCCTTGTCCCACTGCTCATGGCCGATTTCGTCTGCCACGATCAGACACATGAAGAATTTCGTAGTCAAGACGATCGCCAACGCGGGTGCCCTGGCGGTCGCCGTATGGCTGCTCGACAAGATCACCCTGACCGGTGACAGCACGGGCAAGAAGGTCGGCACCCTGATCATCGTCGCGCTGATCTTCGGCCTGGTGAACTTCCTGGTCAAGCCGATAGTCAAGCTGTTCAGCCTGCCGCTGCTCATCCTGACGCTCGGACTGTTCACCCTGGTCGTCAACGCGCTGATGCTGCTGCTCACCTCGTGGCTGGCCGACCAACTCGACCTGAGCTTCCACGTCGAAGGCTTCTGGACCGCGGTTCTCGGCGGCCTGATCATCTCGATCGTCTCCTGGGCGCTGCACGTCGCCCTGCCCGACGGGGACTGAGCGTTCGATGACCTACCGCGTCTGCTTCGTCTGCACCGGCAACATCTGCCGCTCGCCCATGGCCGAATCCGTCTTCCGCGCTCGGGTGGAGGAGGCCGGACTCGACGGGCTGGTCGAGATCGACAGCGCCGGCACCGGCGGCTGGCACGAGGGCGACCCGGCCGACCCGCGCACCGTCTCCGTCCTCGAGGAGCACGGCTACGACAGCGGTCACACGGCCCGGCAGTTCCAGCCGTCCTGGTTCGAACGCCTCGACCTCGTCATCGCGCTCGACACCGGCCACCTCAAGGCCCTGCGCCGCCTCGCGCCTTCGCCGGAGGACGCGGCGAAGGTGCGGCTGCTGCGTTCCTACGATCCCGCCGCGGGCGACGACCTGGATGTTCCGGACCCGTACTACGGCGGCCGGGACGGCTTCGAGGAGTGCCTCGAGATGGTGGAGGCGGCCGGCACCGGACTCCTCGCGGCGGTCCGCGAGCAGATGGAGGGACAGGCGGCATGAGCGACACGGGTGCGCAGCGGCCGCCTTCCGGAGACGGCACGCGTGCGGTGCGGGCAGGGCTGCCCGAGCCGGTCAAGTACGAGCCCACTCTGCCTGGCCCGGTGTTCGCCGCGCACTACCACCTGCCGGGCGAGCCCACGGGACCGTACACCTACGGCCGCGACGAGAACCCGACCTGGACGCATCTCGAGCGCGCCATCGGCGAGTTGGAGGCGCCGGGAGAGGACGGCGTCGAGACGCTGGTCTTCGCGTCGGGCATGGCCGCGACCTCGTCGGTGCTCTTCTCCCAGCTGCGCGCCGGGGACGCGGTCGTCCTGCCCAGCGACGGCTACCAGGCGCTGCCTCTGGTACGCGCGCAGCTGGAGGCGTACGGCATCGAGGTGCGCACGGCGCCGACCGGCGGGGACGCCCAGCTCGGCGTCCTGGACGGCGCGAAGCTGCTGTGGATCGAGACCCCGTCCAACCCCGGCCTGGACGTGTGCGACATCCGGCGGCTCGTCGAGGCGGCACACGCGCGGGGCGCCCTCGTCGCCGTCGACAACACGCTCGCGACACCGCTCGGACAGCGGCCGCTGGAGCTCGGCGCCGACTTCTCCGTGGCCAGCGGCACCAAGCAGCTGACGGGGCATGGCGATGTGCTGCTGGGATACGTCACCGGCCGGAACGCCGAGGCCATGACCGCCGTACGGCGCTGGCGCAAGATCGCCGGGGCGATTCCGGGACCCATGGAGGCCTGGCTCGCGCACCGTTCCCTCGCCACGCTCCACCTGCGCGTGGACCGGCAGAACGCCAGTGCCCTGGCGGTCGCCGAGGCGCTGCGGGACTGGCCGGAGGAGCTGGGGGTGCGCTATCCCGGGCTGCCTGGTGACCCCTCGCATGCCATCGCCGCGCAGCAGATGCTGCGCTACGGCTGCGTGGTGTCCTTCACGCTGCCCACGCGCGCGCGTGCCGAGCGTTTTCTGGACGCCCTGCGGCTCGTCGACGACGCGACCAGCTTCGGTGGGGTGCGGTCCACGGCCGAGCGGCGCGGACGCTGGGGTGGCGACGCGGTGCCGGAAGGCTTCATTCGCATGTCGGTCGGTGCCGAGGATCCCGAGGATCTGGTGGCGGATGTACTGCGTGCGCTGGACGAATCGGCTCGGTGACGGGGTTTTCCCACACCTCCGTCTGTGTGCAGCTACGTAGAACGGGCGGTCCGAACCTCCCCCCTCGTGGCTCGGACCGCCCTCGGTTCCGCGCGCGAAGAACCGCGCGAACAAGGCTAGTTGACTCTCTGTCAGTGTCCAATCACAGTAGCGACAGCGACCTATCGACTTATTTATAGTTGGGCCCTGCCCTGAGGGTGGGGAGAAGGGCGGGGAAAGGGAGGGTGTGGCATGGATCTGGCCTTGTTGCGCACTTTTGTGACCGTGCACCGGGCCGGTTCCTTCACCCGCGCCGCCGCGTTACTCGGTCTGTCACAACCGGCCGTGACCTCGCAGATCCGCACGCTGGAACGGCAGTTGGGCCGCCCTCTGTTCCTACGGCAGGCCCGCGGGGTGACACCGACGACCATCGGCGATGAACTCGCCCACAAGGCCGCCCCACACCTCGACGCCCTGGTGGAGATCGCCGAGACCGGCCTCGACGACGACTCCTCCTTACGCACCCTGCATCTCGCCGGCCCTCCTGAGTTCACCGCCGAGCGGGCGCTGCCCGCGCTCACCGAGCTGACCGGCGAGGACGGCCAGGCATTTGCGCTGCGCGCGTCCTTCGGCAACGCCGAGGAGACCCTGGAGGGGCTGGCCGCCGGGCATCACGATCTGGCCATCAGCACGGCCCGTCCGCGCGGCGCTCTGCTCACCGCGACTCCGCTCTGCGACGAAGAGCACGTCCTCGTCGCCGCTCCCCCCTGGGTGGACCGGATCGACTCGGGGCAACTGCGCCACAAGGGAGCGCACGCCCTGGAGGACGTCCCGGTGGTGGAGGTGCACGAATCGTTGCCCTTCGTGTCCCGTTACTGGGCTTCGGTCTACGACTCCCGTCCCGCCGCCCCGGGCACCGTGATCGTCCCCGACCTGCGCGCGGTCCTCGCCTGTGCGACCGCCGGGGCAGGACTTGCGGTGTTGCCCCGCTATCTGTGCGCGACCGCCCTGGAGCGTGGCGATGTCGTCGCCCTGCACGATCCGCCGGTGCCGCCGCTGCGGACATACTTCCTGGTGGTCCGGACCGGCACGCTGGCGATGCCACAGATCGCCCGGGCCCACGAGTGGCTGCTGCGAGCGGCTTCCGCATGGGCCTGACCAGGGAATCTCTGCTCCTTACCCGGTGAGCTCGAGCGGTGACGTTTCGCGATGTTTCACGTGGAACCAGCCGGGCCACATTTCTCCCATGACCGTCCGACCCGTGGTCAAGCGCACCGCCCGCGCCGTTCTGCTGGACGGTGACGACCTGATCCTGATCAAGCGCACCAAGCCCGGCATGGATCCCTACTGGCTCACTCCTGGTGGCGGGGTCGAGCCGACGGACACGACCGTCGTCGAGGCCCTGCACCGAGAGGTCTACGAGGAGCTCGGCGCGAAGATCGTCGACGTGGTGCCCTGCTTCGTCGACACCGTTGAGCACATAGGCGAGGACGGCGGCGCGACCGGGGTGAAGGTGCAGCACTTCTTCGTCTGCCGTCTGGAGTCCATGGACCCGTCCTTGCGGCACGGGCCGGAGGTCGACGAGCCCGTCGGCGAGTACGAGATCGTGCGGGTGCCGTTCACCCGGGTCGGGATCGCCTCTGTGCATCTCGTACCGCTGTCCTTGCGGCACTATCTGGACGGCAACATCGAGGGTGTCCGCGCCATGCACGCCCCCGACCTGGGCTGATACCGACGGCCAACCCTGCCTGCAGCGACGGTTGGTCAGGCCTCGGCGACGACCAGCTCCTCCACCGAGTCATGGCGTATGCGCTCGGACGGCATGCCGATGTCTCTCAGGGCATTGACACCGCTGCGGATCATGCCGGGCGGACCTGAGACATAGGCGTCGTACTCGGTCCAGGGTCCGTACTCGCGTATGGCGTCGGGAAGCTGGAGGAGCCCGTGCCGGTCCACAACCGGGCGGACCGCCAGCCAGTGGTGGGACTGCTGAAGCCTCAGCATCGTGTCGATGTCGTACAGGTCGTGGTCGGTGCGGGCGCCGTAGAAGACCTCGACCGGTCGCCGTTCACCGTGCTCGGCAACGTCCTCGACGAGTGCCTTGATGGGCGCTATGCCGGTTCCTCCGCCCAGGCAGAGCAGGCCGCTGTCCGTGGTGTGGTCCACGGTCATCGAACCGGCCGGCGGGCCGAGCCGGATGATGTCCCCCGGTCGGGCGCGGTGCACCAGCGCGTTGGAGACCCAGCCAGCGGGCACGGCCTTCACATGGAACGTCAGCAGCCCGTCGGAGCGGGGCGCCGAGGCGAAGGAATAGTGCCGCCAGATCCGCGGCCACCAGGGCGTCTCCACGCTCGTGTACTGGCCGGCGAGGAAGGGGTAGGGCTGGTCGGGGCGGACGGTGATGACCGCGATGTCCCTGGTCCTCAGGTCGTGCGACACGACCTCCGCGTACCACCAGGCGGGGGCGCGTAGTTCGTCCGCGGCGGCCGCGTCGATCATGACCTGCGAGATCGTCGTGTACGCCCGGACCCAGGCGGCTTCCATCTCCCCGTCCCAGACGCCGGAGGCGTACTTGCTCAGTGCGCCGATGAGGCATTCGCCGACGGCCGGGTAATGCTCCGCCCGGGTGCCGTACTTGCGGTGGCCGCGGCCGAGGTTCTGCAGGTACTCGACGAGGACGGGTTTGTTGTCGATGTGCTCGGCCGCCGTGAGCAGGGCCTTGAGCAGCCGGTCTCGCTGAGTGTCCATCGCGGCCGGGAACAGGGAGCGCAGGTCGGGATGGCGCACGAAAAGCAGCGCGTAGAAGTACGAGGTGACCTTGTCGGCCACGGGCGCGACCTCGGCCATCGTCCGGCGGATCAGGATGGCGTCCGGGGAGGCGGGTTGGGCCGGGGCGGGGCGCTGGGTCGGAACGCTCCGTTGGGGGGACGGCGGGGAAAACGGGGTGAGGTCCGATATCGCGGTGTGTGCTGTGGTGGCCTGGGCGGCGGCAGGGGGCGCTTGGCGTGAGGGCGAGGCGAAGGCAGACGGCTGTTGGCCTGGAGCTTGGGCGGGGGCCGGCGTCGAGAGCGTGGGTGCCCTGTGGCTCGGGGCGGGTGTGACGGGGGTCGATAGCGCGGCCGGTGCCCCTCGTTCCGGGGCGGGGGGTACGGCACGGTCCGGTGTGCCGTGACCGGAGTCGTCATCCGCGAGCGTCGGCTCTGCGGGGGTCGCCTCTGTCGGGGTCGCCTCTGCGGGGTCATCCGGCGCGGCGAGCTGTTTGCTGTCCTGGGCCGACGGGGCTGTGCCGGTGCCTGTCGTCGTCCTGCCGACCGGGCGCATCGCGGCCAGTCGGCTGCCCTCGGCCGTCTCCTGTTCGGTGCCCGGAGTCGTCGCCGGCTTCTTGCGCGGCGTGAACCAGCCGCCCCCGCCGCCGGAAGTGCCGTTGTCGGCCGACGTGGTGGTCGGAGCGTCCATGGTGTGCCTCGCCTCGAACATCTTTCGGTCGGTCTGCGCACTTCCTCGGTCGGAAGGTGCCTGCTTCCCCCGTGACGGCTTACTTTTCCCCGTTCCTTGCTGTGACCAATACGGCCCCATTCAACCCGTATTCACCCTCGGTACGGACAAGTAAGGCGAGAGTGTGACATTGGCCGCAGTACTCTCACCGCAGCATCCCATCGCGCGTGGACGCCCCGGCCGCATACCGGAGAATGCGGGTCTTCGATCTCTCCGTCCCGTTAGGCTGCATTGCCTTGCGCTCGGTCCACGCCGGGAGTCTGCATCACAGCTCGGACACGAACCGGAGTCGACCCTACCGGCCGACGCTCCGATCACAAGTCCCCCCTTCCTCTCTCACGAATGGGGCGAGGGAGCGAACGAGCAATTGCTTCAATTAACGGCTACTGCGCACCAATTCATAGGCTTCCCACAGGTCCATCCCCATGTAGGAGTGGGTCGCGAGGCCTGCCAGATGACGGTCCGCGTTGACCGCGACGGAAACCGGGACGGCACCGAACAGGTCCTTGTCCGACAGCGAATCGCCATAGGCCACGCAGTCGGCCCGTGTCACCCCGAACTCCTCGCAGAGGCGGTCGGCGATAAGGACCTTGGCCGCGGCGCTGAGCACTCCCGCCGGATCGACGGGTTCCGTGAACGGCACGGCCGGAAAGCGCGAACCGTACGCCGCATGCGCGCCCCAGGCCGTCAGTCGCTCCACGAAGAACGAAGGCGAGAGCGAAACGACGGCGCAGTAGTCGCCCTGTCCCCTGATCTCCCCCCAGACGTCACGGATCCGGCCCAGCCAAGGAGCGCCTTCGAACGCGGCCGCGACATGGGCCTCGGTGAGATCCACCCACAGCGCGTGCACCCGCGTCGCATATTCCGGAGGTCCGATCAGCCCCGCCGAGATCTCCCGGTCGAGCGCCACGGTCTCCGCTTCCAGCCCGAGTTGCCGTGAGATCTCCACAGGCGCTGACGTTCCGTGCAGAAGCGTGCCGTCGAGATCGAAGAGGTGAAGTCTCGCCATGAGCCATGAGGCTAATGCGAGCAGCTGTCGCTCCCTTGGGCGGGCGGAAACAGCTCGGCGGTCGCCGTACGTCCCGGTACACGCTCTCCGATCGCCCTTGATGACTGCTCTCCTGATGGACGCTCGCCGTTCGTCCATGTTTCACGTGAAACACGCGGCATCAGTCGGACCGTTGTGCGGTGGACCATGACATGGCCAAAAGCTCGTACGTCTCCCCGGAAACGGCTGGACGATCAGGGCCGTCGTCAGACAGCCTGACCTGCGTGCCGACTCCTTCCCTCGCCGCTCTGCCCATCCGCCGTCTGACGCCTCGCGACCTCACCGCCTGCGCCGACTTGTCCGAGGATCGGGGCTGGCCCCGTGAGGAACACAAGTGGGGATTCCTCCTCACCGCCGGGAGGGGCTATGGCATCGACGACCCCGATGGCGGCCTCGTCAGCGCCTGCGTTGTCACAACGTACGGACCCCAGGACCGCCCCGATCTGGGTGCCATCGGCATGGTCCTGGTCGCCGAGCGGCATGCCCGCCGGGGCATCGGACGCCGACTGATGCGTCACGTCATCTCCGCGATGGGCACGACCCCGCTGACGCTGCATGCGACGCCGAACGGCCGACCGCTCTATGAGGAACTCGGCTTCAAGACCACCGGCCGGGCAGAGATGGTGTGCGGGCACTTCAGGCCCGGCAGCTCGGGGCCCGGGGTCGTCACGCGTGCGGCCACCGCCGAGGACCTCACCGCGATCCTGCGACTCGACGAGGAGGTGTTCGGCGCCGACCGCACGCACATCATCACGCGGTTGCCTGCTTTCACCGATCAGTTGCGCGTCGCCGAGGAGAACGGCAGCATCATCGGATACGCGGGCGCCTGGCCCAACATGACCACCCAGGTCGTGGGCCCTCTGATCGCCCGCGACACGGAGACCGCGAAGGCGCTCATCGCCTCCCTCGCCGCCCACACCGACCGCCCATTGCGCACCGACATCGACGTACGCCACGAGGAGCTGCTGGTCTGGGCGAAAGAGCACGGTCTGGCCTCCGTCGCCTTCAACTCGGTCATGACGCACGGCATCACGGAACTGCCCGGTGACTGGACCCGGCGATTCGCTCCCCTGACGGTGGCGGCAGGCTGAGGCAGTCGACTGCGAGTTGAGACAGCCATAGGAAACGCCGGTCCGCGTGAGGAACCGGCGTTTTCGTCGTCGATGCGGAGGCGCTGTCAGGCGAGTGCCTCGATCGCAGCCGTCGCGAACTCGTGGTCCTGCTCCGGCGCGCCCCCACCGACCCCGATCGCGCCGATCAGCCGGCCGTCTCGATGGATCGGCACGCCACCCGCGATGAACAGCAGCGGCCGGTCGAGTGCGGTGGGCAGGGTATGGAAGGGGCCACCAGGCTGTACGGCGTCGACGAGATCGGCGGTAGGGGCGTCGAGCTGCAGTGCCGTGTAGGCCTTGCGGGTGCTGGTCTCCCCGGAGATCAGCACGGCTCGGTCGTCCCGCCGGAAAGCGAGCAGATGGCCTCCGGCATCCAGCACGGTGACACTGACCGTCACTCCGGCGGCCTCGGCGGCCCGGTGGGCGGCGGCGACGAGCGTATCGGCGTCCTGGGTGCTCAGGGGGGCGATGACGGTGCTCATGGGGTTTCTCCTTGTGCAGAGGTGCTGGGGTGGGATCTCAGCGCGGTGGTGCTGAGGGGATCTCACGGAGCCGGAGGTGCTGCGGGGGCGGCCCTGATCCCGCAGCGGGACCGGCTCAGTGGTGTACGGCGGCTCGCTGCTCGGCGGGCGCAGTGCCGGTGACGACGGTGCTGGCGGATGCTCCGTCGCGGCGCTCCAGTGCGGCCGAGAGGAACGCGAGCAGCAGCGCGGCCGCGGCGAGGGCGGCGCCGACCCAGTTGGGGGACGTGTAGCCGAAGCCGGCCGCGATGACGAGGCCGCCGAGCCAGGCAGACAGGGCGTTGCCGAGGTTGAAGGCGCCGATGTTCACGGCCGAGGCCAGCGTCGGAGCGCCGTGGGCCTGGTCGAGGACCCGCTTCTGCAGCGGAGGGACGGTGGCGAAGCCCAGCGCACCGATCAGCGCGATCGTGACCGCCGCGAGGACCTTGTTCTGCGCCGTGAGCGTGAAGAGCGCGAGCACGACGGCGAGAGCGCCCAGGGAGACGTACAGCATGGGCATCAGCGCACGGTCGGCGTACTTGCCCCCTACGAGGTTGCCGCCGACCATGCCGAGCCCGAAGAGGACCAGCAGCCAGGTGACGGAGCCGTCGGCGAAACCGGCGACATGGGTCATCATCGGCGCGATGTAGGTGATGGCCGCGAAGACGCCGCCGAAGCCGAGGACCGTCATCGCCATGGCAAGCAGGACCTGGGCGTTCATGAAGGCTGCCAGCTCGTGGCGCAGGTGCACGCCCTGCTGCTTGGGCATGGCGGGGACGAGCTTGGCGACGCCGACCAAGCCGACGACGCCGAGGGCGGCAACGATGCCGAAGGTGACACGCCAGTCGGCGGCCTGCCCGACGAACGTGCCCAGCGGGACGCCGACGACATTGGCCACGGTCAGGCCGGTGAACATCATCGCGATGGCTCCGGCCTTCTTGTCCGGGGCGACCAGGTCGGCCGCGACGACCGATCCGATGCCGAAGAAGGCACCATGGGCAAGCGAGGCGACCACACGGCCGATCAGCATGACGGTGAAGGCGGGAGCGAGGGCCGACAGCAGGTTGCCCGCGATGAACAGGCCCATCAGCAGCATCAGCATCCGCTTGCGCGACACCTTGGTGCCGAGCACGGTCATCAGGGGAGCGCCGAGGACCACGCCGAGCGCATAGCCGGTCACGAGGAATCCGGCGGTGGGTATGGAGACCCCGAAGTCGCCCGCGACCTCGGGCAGCAAGCCCATGATCACGAACTCGGTCGTTCCGATTCCGAAGGCCCCGATCGCGAGGGCCAGAAGCGCGAGAGGCATGAAGGGGTACACCTTTCCCAGAAGATTGCATGGGCGCTTAACGCGTCACAACAATATTTGCATGCGCGGCATACTTGCAAGCGCAGGCTATTGCTATGTCGCTCTACTCTGGCTTCAGCCGCTCCGGAAC
This sequence comes from Streptomyces sp. CA-251387, assembly GCF_050936625.1. Classification (NCBI taxonomy): domain Bacteria; kingdom Bacillati; phylum Actinomycetota; class Actinomycetes; order Kitasatosporales; family Streptomycetaceae; genus Streptomyces; species Streptomyces sp. CA-251387. The sequence continues at coordinate 4,730,635 of NZ_JBNJMJ010000001.1, forward strand.
GGAGGAACCGCCATGACCGCGACGGACCCCGCGCTCACTGCTCTCGCCCAGGGCTGGTGCGCCCTCTCCCTGCTGCACGGGAGGATCGAGGCGCACATCGAGCGCGCCCTGCAGACCGGGCACGACCTCAGCGTGCGCGAGTACTCCCTGCTCGACGTGCTCAGCCGCCAGCACAACGGCGAAGGCGGCCACCTGCAGATGAAACAGGTCGCCGACGCCGTCGTCCTCAGCCAGAGCGCAACCACCCGCCTCGTCACCCGCCTCGAGGACCGCGGCCTGCTCTCCCGCTACCTCTGCCCCACCGACCGCCGCGGCATCTACACCGACGTCACCGACGCCGGCCTCAAACTGCTGGAAGAAGCCCGCCCCACCAACCAGGCCGCACTGCGCGAAGCCCTCGACGAAGCCGCGAAGAATCCCGAACTGGCCCCCCTGGTCAGGGCCGTGGAGACACTCCGCGTCCCCGCCTGAAGCGCACGGTCCCGCATAGGGTGCAGGCATGGGAGATCTTGAAATACGGCCCGCCGTCGCCGATGACATCCCCGCGATCGTCGCCATGCTCGCGGACGATCCACTGGGCGCCCAGCGCGAGTCACCGGACGACCTGACCCCCTACCTGGCCGCGCTCGAGCGCCTCAGCAGCGATCCGAACCAGCACCTGGTCGTCGCCGTCCGCGAGGGCAGTGTCGTCGGCACGCTCCAGCTCACGGTCATACCCGGGCTGTCGCGGCGCGGCTCCACCAGGTCGATCATCGAAGCCGTCCGTATCCACGCCGACGAGCGAGGCAGCGGCCTCGGCACGCAGCTCATCGAGTGGGCGATCGGCGAATCCCGGCGCCAGAAGTGCCAGTTGGTGCAGCTGACCTCCGACAAGAGCCGTGAGGATGCCCACCGCTTCTATGAGCGGCTCGGTTTCACCGCCTCGCACGTGGGCTTCAAACTCTCGTTGTGAAAGAGCGAAGCGTCTGTTTCACGTGAAACAGACGCTTGGCCCGACCGTCAGAACGAGTCGCTGCCCCGCCACCCGTCGGGATCCACACCGCCCGGCACGGCAGCCCCCTCGTCATACGGCTGACGCGTGAAGACGAACGAGCCGAGGTCCAGATGGTCCACGGACCCGTCCGGACGTCGGACGGCCTTCAGGACCTCGCCCGCGTAGTAGCCCTCCAGGCCCGTCCATGTGCCGTCGCCATTGCCGCGGAACCGTGAGCGGCGCCCCTTACCGGACAACGGCTCCAGCGAGACGAGTCCGTCGACGGTCAGCCGCAGGGCGAAGGCGTATGTCCCCCAGTACCACTGGCCCGCCAGTTCCAGGACGGCCGTGTCGATCTCGGGCATCGGCCGCCAGGGCTCGGGAATCCTCGGCTCGGCTTCGGCAACGATACGGATGAGGTCGGCGGCGACGAGGGAGACCAGCGGACCGGAGGTGCAGTTGGCCAGCACCACGGCCGCGACATCGTCCTCCACGCTGAGGGTCAAGCTCGCCAGAAAGCCCGGCAATGACCCGCCGTGCCCCACGAGGAGTCGTCCGTCCCTGTACTGGATCTGCATGCCGAGGCCGTAGGCCGCACCGTCCGCCACGTCGACGGCCTCGGGCGGCGCCGCAGGCGTCCGCATCTCCCGTAGGGTCTCGGCGCTCAGCACCCGGTCGTCCCCCTTGGCCAGGAAGACGGCGAACCTCGCCAAGTCATCCGTCGTCGACCACAGTTGACCAGCCGGCGCCATCCGCCCAAGGTCTTCGACTGGTTCGGGAAGCATCGCATCGGCCCAGGGATGCACCGCCCAGCCTCCCGCGTGCGGTGCCTGCGGTCGCGTACTCGTGCGCTTCAGGCTCAGAGGTTCGAGCACTTCACGCCGCAGTGCGTCCTCCCACGGAGTCCCGCGCAGCTTCTCCACCAGCGCGCCCAGCAGGGTGTAGCCGGGGTTCGAGTAGTGGAACCGGCGGCCGGACGGGTGCAGGAAGGGCTGCTCGGCCAGGACGTCGGACAGTTCGGGCCGCAGCGATCCGGAGGTCCGTTCCCACCACGGACCGGGTGACTCGGCCGCCAACCCACTGGTATGCGCGAGGAGTTCGACGATGGTGGCCTCCCCCGCCCCCGTTCCCGGCAGATGCTTCTCCAGCGGATCACCGAGGTCGAGCAGGCCCTCGTCACGCAGTCGCAGGACGAGAACGGCCGTGAAGGTCTTAGTGATCGAGCCGATGCGGTACTGCACGTTCTCGTCCGGCGCATGCCCGTCCACCGACGTACGCGAGCCATGCCACACGGTGCGCCCGTCCCGTACGACCGCGGCGACCAGCGAGGGCGCGCGCCCTTCGGCCTGAGCCACGGCGATGCGGTGCAGCAGTGCCCGGCGCGTGGTGGGGAGGAGCAGCTCTTGCTGAGATGTCGTCATGCAACCAGTCCACCCCGGTGGCCGCCCGGGAGTCGAGCGCATATCCGCAGATCGCGTGCCGATGAGTTTCCCGCGCCGCGCCGGTCTGTACGCGTGAGACCGACTCACGGAAGGCTGGCGCCATGCGGAAACTGATCTACGGCATGAACCTGAGCCTGGACGGCTACATCGCCGCGCCCGGCGACGACATCGGCTGGAGCGTGCCGAGCGACGAGCTGTTCCAGTTTTGGTCCGACCAGTTGGAGGCGACCGACCTGTCGCTGTACGGGCGCAAGCTGTGGCAGACGATGAGCTCCTACTGGCCGACCGGCGACCAGCAGCCGGGCGCCACCTCGGCGGAGATCGAGTACGCGCGCCGCTGGCGGGACATGTCGAAGGTGGTGTTCTCCTCGACGATCGACAAGGTCGACTGGAACGCCCGCCTGGTCACCGGCGACGCGGCCGCCGAGATCACCCGGCTCAAGGCCGAGGACGGCGGCCCGATGTACATCGGCGGCGCGACGCTCGCCGGGGCGGCCATGCGGGCCGGGCTGATTGACGAGTACGTGCTGGCCACCGCGCCGGTCCTGGTGGGCGGCGGCACGTCGTTCTTCACCGCGCTGGACAGCTGGGTGAACCTGAATCTGGTGGAGACGCGGACGTTTCCCTGCGGCGTGATCCTGACCAGGTACGAGACGAGGCGCTGAGCGCCCGTCCGGGAGTCACGGGCCATATGCTCCGCGGATGACATCCTCTGGGTGACCCGGACTACAACGGGTGGCGGATCAGGTCTGCGCCATGTCCACGAACCGCGAGTAGTGGCCCTGGAAGGCGACCGTGATCGTCGCCGTCGGGCCATTACGGTGCTTGCCCACGATGATGTCCGCCTCGCCCGCGCGTGGCGACTCCTTCTCGTAGGCGTCCTCACGGTGCAGCAGGATCACCATGTCGGCGTCCTGCTCGATGGATCCGGACTCACGCAGGTCGGACACCATCGGCTTCTTGTCCGTGCGCTGCTCGGGACCACGGTTGAGCTGCGAAAGCGCGATCACCGGGACCTCCAGCTCCTTGGCCAGGAGCTTGAGGTTACGGGACATGTCCGAGACCTCCTGCTGCCGGCTCTCGGAGCGCTTCGAACCGCCTGACTGCATCAGCTGCAGATAGTCGATGATCACGAGCTTGATGTCATTGCGCTGCTTCAGCCGACGGCACTTCGCACGGATCTCCATCATCGACAGGTTCGGGGAGTCGTCGATGTAGAGCGGCGCGGCCGAGACCTCGGGCATTCGCCGCGCCAGGCGTGTCCAGTCCTCGTCCGTCATGGTGCCGGAGCGCATGTGGTGCAGGGCGACGCGTGCCTCGGCCGACAGAAGACGCATCGCGATCTCATTGCGCCCCATTTCCAGGGAGAAGATGACGCTCGCCAAGTTGTGCTTGATAGACGCAGCTCGCGCGAAGTCCAGCGCGAGTGTGGACTTACCCATGGCGGGACGGGCCGCGATGACGATCATCTGGCCCGGATGCAGACCGTTGGTGAGTGAGTCGAGGTCCGTGAACCCGGTGGGCACACCCGTCATCTCGCCGCTGCGCGAGCCGATCGCCTCGATCTCGTCGAGCGCGCCCTCCATGATGTCGCCGAGCGGCAGATAGTCCTCGCTGGTGCGCTGCTCGGTGACCGCATAGATCTCGGCCTGGGCACGGTTGACGATCTCGTCGACGTCGTCGTCGGCCGCGTATCCCATCTGCGTGATGCGGGTGCCGGCCTCGACCAGGCGGCGCAGCACGGCACGCTCATGGACGATCTCCGCGTAGTACTCGGCGTTCGCCGCCGTCGGCACCGTCTGGACCAGGGTGTGGAGATACGAGGCGCCGCCGACCTTGTTGATCTCGCCGCGTTTGGTGAGTTCGGCGGCGATGGTGATGGGGTCGGCCGGCTCGCCCTTGGCGTAGACGTCGAGGATCGCCTGGAAGATCGTCTCGTGTGCGGGCTTGTAGAAGTCGTGGCCCTTGAGGACCTCGACGACATCGGCGATGGCGTCCTTGGACAGGAGCATGCCGCCGAGGACGGACTGTTCGGCGTCGAGGTCCTGCGGCGGTACCCGCTCGAAGGCTGAACCGCCGCCGTCCCACTCGCCGCTGTCCCGGCCGCGATCATGCTGCTCATCGCGGCCTCGGCCGCCGTCACTGCGCCGACGGGAGGCGGGCAGACGATCACTGGGACCGCTGTCGGCCCAGGGGTCGTCCAAGGGCTCGGAAATGCTCACCGAGCCACCTCCTCCCGTCCGCCGAGCGGACCTCGCCGTGCCCCTCTGTTCTACGGCACGCCACTGACAAATGAGAGGCCCAACTCCGTTTCTGGCACGTCGGCTTTGTGACGTTTCCACGGCCGACAGACGGAGCGGGCGCCGGACCACGGTAGGCCCCCGGGCACCGTCAGCCAATCTGGTTATCCACAGGCCATGTGGACGACGGCCCTGATGCTGTGGAGAACTCCGCAAAACCTGTGCACGACCCGGTGGACAGCCCTGTGAACAAGCCCCGCGCGATTCTGCGAAAGCACTGTTGACCTGCACATTTACCGTCCACCGGCTGTGCAGAAGAAAAACTTCCCCAGTCGGACCAAGATCGCTTCGAACGGTGCGCAGGAGCACACACCGCGAGACAGCCAGTAAGGGGCACTGGCCCATTGCATCTCTTACCTGTGGACGATTAGATTGGTGGCCATGACACAGGCTCCCGCGACCCCCAAGGCCGCCCGGCGACAGCACGACCGAGAGATCGTCGCACTGGCCGTCCCGGCCTTCGGCGCACTCGTCGCCGAGCCCCTCTTCGTCATGGCCGACAGCGCAATCGTCGGCCATCTCGGCACCGCACAGCTCGCCGGACTCGGGGTTGCCTCGGCTCTCCTCATGACAGGCGTCAGCGTCTTCGTCTTCCTCGCCTACGCCACCACGGCTGCCGTTGCCCGACGCGTCGGCGCCGGGGACCTCCCGGCCGCCATCCGCCAGGGCATGGACGGTATCTGGCTGGCCCTCCTCCTCGGTGCCGCCGTCGTCGCGATCGTCCTGCCCATGGCACCGTTCCTTGTCGAACTCTTCGGCGCCTCGGACACCGCAGCCCCGTACGCGACCACCTATCTGCGGATCTCGGCACTCGGCATCCCCGCCATGCTCATCGTGCTCGCCGCCACCGGTGTTCTACGTGGCCTGCAGGACACCAAGACACCCCTCTACGTCGCCATCGCGGGCTTCGTCGCCAACGCCGCCCTCAACGCGGGCCTCGTCTACGGCGCCGATCTCGGCATCGCGGGTTCCGCCTGGGGCACGGTCATCGCCCAGTGCGGCATGGCCGCTGCCTATCTCGTGGTCGTCGTCCGCGGTGCCCGCAAGCACGGCGCCTCCCTACGTCCAGACGCGGCCGGGATAAGGGCTTCGGGCCAGGCCGGAGCGCCTCTGCTGGTCCGTACGCTCTCGCTGCGGGCGATCCTGATGATCGCCACAGCCGTCGCGGCCCGTCTCGGCGACGCCGACATCGCGGCGCACCAGATCATCCTGTCCCTGTGGAGCCTCCTCGCCTTCGCGCTGGACGCCATCGCCATCGCCGGGCAGGCCATCATCGGACGGTATCTCGGTGCTGGCGACGCCGAGGGCGCCCGGGCGGCCTGCCGCCGCATGGTGGAGTGGGGCATCGCGGCCGGCGTCGTCCTCGGACTGCTCGTGGTGATCTCGCGCCCGGCGTTTCTGCCCTTGTTCACCGGCGACTCCTCGGTCAAGGATGCCGCGTGGCCCGCCCTGGTGATCGTGGCGCTCTCCCAACCGATCTGTGGCGTCGTCTTCGTCCTGGACGGCGTCCTCATGGGAGCTGGCGACGGCCCCTACCTCGCCTGGGCCATGGTGCTCACACTGGCAGTCTTCACTCCGGTCGCACTGCTGGTCCCCGTATTCGGCGGCGGTCTCACCGCGCTCTGGGGAGCGATGACGCTGATGATGGCGGTGCGCATGCTGACGCTGTGGCTACGCGCCCGCTCGGGCCGCTGGATCGTCACGGGAGCGACCCGCTGACCGTTTCACGTGAAACAGCGTGTTTCACGTGAAACAAGCCCCCGTTAGCAGTGCACAGGAAGAAGCCAAAGGGAAGGGGCCGTACCCCGCGGGTACGGCCCCTTCTTTCAGCTGTTCAAGCCGAGCGCAGCGATCAGGCCGCGATAACCTCGATGTTGACCTTGGCGGCAACCTCGGGGTGCAGACGCACGGACGTCTCGTGGGCGCCCAGGGTCTTGATCGGCGCACCGAGCTCGATGCGGCGCTTGTCGACCTCGGGGCCACCGGCAGCCTTGATCGCCGAGGCGATGTCGGCCGGGGTGACGGAACCGAAGAGACGACCGGCGTCGCCGGAGCGAACGGCCAGGCGGACCTTCACACCCTCGAGCTGGGCCTTGACAGCGTTGGCCTGCTCGATGGTCTGGATCTCGTGGATCTTGCGAGCACGACGGATCTGCTCGACGTCCTTCTCGCCACCCTTGGTCCAGCGGATAGCGAACTTCCGCGGGATCAGGTAGTTGCGAGCGTAACCGTCCTTGACGTCAACGACGTCGCCCGCGGCACCAAGGCCGGAGACCTCGTGGGTAAGGATGATCTTCATTGGTCGGTCACCCTTCCCTTAGCGCGCAGTGGAGGTGTAGGGCAGCAGCGCCATCTCACGGCTGTTCTTGACGGCCGTGGCGACGTCACGCTGGTGCTGCGTGCAGTTGCCGGTCACGCGGCGGGCACGGATCTTGCCGCGGTCGGAAATGAACTTCCGCAGCATGTTCGTGTCCTTGTAGTCCACGTACGTGACCTTGTCCTTGCAGAAAGCGCAGACCTTCTTCTTCGGCTTGCGCACAGGCGGCTTAGCCATGGTGTTTCTCCTGTGTGATCAAGAAGTTTGGGTATGAACCCGCCCTTAGAAGGGGGGCTCGTCCGAGTAGCCGCCGCCACCGCCGCCGCCGCCGGAGTTTCCACCCCAGCCGCCGCCACCGCCCTGGCCACCGGCGGGAGCGCCGGTCGCCCACGGGTCGTCGGCGGGAGCGCCGCCGCCCTGCTGGCCGCCACCGGGGCCACCGCCCCAGCCGCCGCCACCCTGGCCGCCACCGCCACCGAAGCCACCGCCCTGGCCACCGCGGCCGGCGGTCTTGGTGACCTTGGCCGTGGCGTTGCGCAGGCTGGCGCCGACTTCCTCGACGTCCAGCTCGTAGACCGTGCGCTTGACGCCCTCACGGTCCTCGTAGGACCGCTGCTTCAGCCGGCCCTGCACGATGACGCGCATGCCTCGCTGGAGCGACTCGGCGACGTTCTCCGCCGCCTGACGCCAGACCGAGCAGGTCAGGAACAGGCTCTCGCCGTCCTTCCACTCGTTGGTCTGACGGTCGAAGGTGCGCGGGGTGGACGCGACACGGAACTTCGCGACCGCCGCACCGGAAGGGGTGAAGCGCAGCTCGGGGTCATCGACAAGGTTGCCGACGACCGTGATGACGGTCTCGCCTGCCATGGGGGAACCTCTCGGCGGGTTTGCTCTGGCTGCTTGGTTGCTGCTACTCGAATCCCGAGATCAGCTGAGCGGGAGGGCTCAGTGAGTCTCGGGGCGGAGGACCTTGGTCCGGAGGACCGACTCGTTCAGGTTCATCTGGCGGTCGAGCTCCTTGACGACCGCAGGCTCGGCCTGCAGGTCGATGACCGAGTAGATGCCCTCAGGCTTCTTCTTGATCTCGTACGAGAGACGACGACGGCCCCAGGTGTCGACCTTCTCGACCTTGCCGTTGCCCTCACGGACGACGGAGAGGAAGTTCTCGATCAGGGGGGCGACAGCGCGCTCCTCCAGATCGGGGTCGAGGATGACCATCACCTCGTAGTGACGCATGTGGAACCCACCTCCTTTGGACTCAGCGGCCACGGTCGTTCCGTGGCAGGAGGGTTGTGATGCGTACGCAACGGTATCGGCCGCCACTGACAATCGGGGGTGACCTCGCGGTTTACCCGAGCGGGCATGGGCAGACACCAATGCAGACGGTACAGACTACCCGCACACGTGCTTCCGGTTGAAATCAGCCCACGGAGCCCGTCAATCTGTACACATCGGGTGTGTATGGCGCTACGATGCGCCGCCTTCCGCAGGAGGTGCCCTATGGCACAGGCATTGCGACCCAACACCGTCGGAGGCCTCTTCGCCACGGACGGAAAGCCCCACCCTCTTCAGGACACCCTGCTCGCGGTGACCCTGGTGCTGGGCATCACGTCCTTCATCGTGGCGCTCGTCGACGACGACCTGCACCTGCTCAGCTCCTGGACCGGCCTGGTGGGCATCCTCACCGGCGCGTACGGCCAGTGGATCTCGGAGACCACCCGCGAGCGCTTCGGCCTGATCCTGGGCCTCGGCGCCGCAGGAGTCGGCTTCTTCCTCGGCATGGCGCACGGCGGTCTCTTCGGCGGGGTCTTCTGACGCCAGGGCACTGCCCTCCCGATGCCGGCCACGGAGACCACCCTCCGGACACCGGCAGAACACCGCATAGAACACCGTCGAACGCCGCGGCCGCCCACAGGCCGGGGCGAAGCTGCCGTACGCCCAGTCGGGGCGCTCCCCAGGCGCAGTAGGCTTCCGCGAGAGCCGGAGCCCCTGTACCCATGGGGACACACCAGCCCGAGGAGCGCCCCGAATGAGCCTGACCCTGAGGACGATCAGTCGCGAGCAGCATCTGGCGTACATCCAGAGCCTGCCGTCGGCGAGCCACATGCAGGTCCCGGCCTGGGCGGACGTGAAGGCGGAGTGGCGCTCGGAGAGCCTCGGCTGGTTCGACAAGGCCGGTGAGCTGGTCGGCGTGGGTCTCGTGCTCTACCGGCAGCTTCCCAAGATCAAGCGCTATCTCGCCTATCTGCCCGAGGGCCCGGTCATCAACTGGTTCGCGCCAAATCTGACCGACTGGCTGGAACCGATGCTCGCGCACCTGAAGCACCAGGGCGCCTTCTCCGTGAAGATGGGCCCGCCGGTGATCATCCGGCGCTGGGAGGCGGGCTCCATCAAGCAGGGCATCCAGAACCCGGACGTGAAGCGCCTGCGCGACATCGAGGCCGACTTCATCGAGCCGCGCGCCTTCGAGGTCGCCGACAAGCTGCGCCGTATGGGCTGGCAGCAGGGCGAGGACGGTGGGGCCGGCTTCGGCGACGTACAGCCCCGTTATGTCTTCCAGGTGCCGCTGGCCAACCGGTCCCTGGAAGAGGTCCACAAGAACTTCAACCAGCTGTGGCGCCGCAACATCAAGAAGGCCGAGAAGGCCGGCGTCGAGGTCGTCCAGGGCGGCTACCAGGACCTCGCCGAGTGGCAGCGGCTGTACGAGATCACTGCCGTGCGCGACCACTTCCGGCCGCGCCCGCTGTCGTACTTCCAGCGCATGTGGACGGCTCTCAACACCGAGGACCCCAACCGCATGCGGCTGTACTTCGCCCGCCACAACGGTGTGAACCTGTCGGCCGCGACGATGCTGATCGTCGGCGGGCACGTCTGGTACTCCTACGGCGCCTCCGACAACATCGGCCGTGAGGTCCGGCCCTCGAACGCGATGCAGTGGCGGATGCTGCGCGACGCCTACGCGCTCGGCGCGACCGTCTACGACCTGCGCGGCATCTCCGACTCGCTGGACGAGACCGACCACCTCTTCGGTCTGATCCAGTTCAAGGTGGGCACGGGCGGCCAGGCCGCCGAGTACCTCGGCGAGTGGGACTTCCCGCTGAACAAGCTGCTCCACAAGGCGCTCGACATCTACATGTCGCGTCGCTGACCTCGCGTTCGCCGCTTCGATACCGTCAACTGCTGCACCGTCGATAGCTTCCATACCTCTGATACACCGCAGCCACGAGAAAGGTTCCAGGTCCGGCCATGGCGCTCACGCTCTACGTCGACACCGCGCGCTGGCGGGCGCACCACAAGCACGTGCAGGAGCAGTTCCCGGGGCTCGTCCCGGTCTGCAAGGGCAACGGCTACGGGTTCGGGCACGAGCGGCTGGCGGAGGAGGCCACGCGGCTGGGATCCGACGTCCTCGCCGTCGGCACGACGTACGAGGCCGCGCGCATCAAGGACTGGTTCGGCGGTGACCTGCTGGTGCTGACGCCGTACCGGCGCGGCGAGGAGCCGGTGCCGCTGCCGGACCGCGTCATCCGGTCGGTGTCGTCCGTGGACGGCGTGTACGGCCTCGTGGGCGCCCGTGTCGTCATCGAGGTGATGTCGTCGATGAAGCGGCACGGCGTGAACGAGCACGACCTGCCGCAGCTGCACGCCGCCATCGAGAACGTACGGCTGGAGGGCTTCGCCATCCACCTGCCGCTGGACCGCACCGACGGCTCGGACGCCGTCGAGGAGGTCATCGGCTGGATGGACCGCCTGCGCGCGGCCCGTCTGCCGCTGCACACGATGTTCGTCAGTCACCTCAAGGCCGAGGAACTCGCCCGCCTGCAGCAGCAGTTCCCGCAGACCCGGTTCCGCGCCCGCATCGGCACCCGGCTGTGGCTGGGGGACCACGAGGCCACCGAGTACCGCGGCGCGGTCCTGGACGTCACGCGCGTCGCCAAGGGCGACCGTTTCGGCTACCGGCAGCAGAAGGTGGCCTCGGACGGCTTCCTGGTGGTCGTCGCCGGCGGTACGTCACACGGGGTTGGTCTGGAGGCACCCAAGGCCCTGCACGGCGTCATGCCGCGTGCCAAGGGCGTCGCCCGTGCCGGACTCGCCACGGTCAACCGGAACCTTTCTCCCTTCGTGTGGGGCGGCAAGCAGCGCTGGTTCGCCGAGCCTCCGCACATGCAGGTCTCCATCCTGTTCGTCCCGGCGGACGCCCCCGAGCCGAAGGTCGGCGACGAGCTGGTCGCCCATCTTCGGCACACCACCACGCAGTTCGACCGGCTCGTCGACCGCTGACCTCGTGCCCCTCGCTGTCCTCGTGCCCCTCGCCTGAACGCTGCCGCTCACCGGCCGGACAGCCGCCGCTCGGCAACGCCGTAACGGGCAAAGGCCGTAACAGGCAAAGGCCGTACACGACCCTTCCGCGTACGGCCTTTCGCGTGTGCTTCCTACGCCCTGTTCGCTCAGAGCGAACTACCGGTAGCCCCCCTGTTGCCCCATTCCACCTGCGGCCCGTCGAAGTGAGCCGCGTGCCGCGGTGGATGGGCCGCGGAACCGAACACGAACACGTCCTCCGCCCGGTCGAGCACCCCGCCCGAGGGATCGTCGTCGCCGGCCCTGCGCACCGGGTCCCGCTCCGGCATGAGGACGTCCCGCACGACGAGGGCACACAGGTACAGCGTCCCCAGCAGGTGCACGCCGATGGCCCAGTGGTAGCCGTCGGGCGGCAGTCCCTTGTGGGCGTCCCCGCTGGTCGTGTACGCGAGGTACATCCAGATGCCCAGGAAGTACGCCACCTCGCAGGCCTGCCAGATGAGGAAGTCCCGCCACCTCGGCCGGGCCAGCACGGCCAGGGGCACCAGCCACAGGACGTACTGCGGTGAGTAGACCTTGTTGGTGACGATGAACGCCGCGACGATCAGGAAGGCCAGCTGGGCGAAGCGCGGACGGCGCGGCGCGGTGAGCGCGAGCGCGGCGATCCCGGCACAGCACAGCAGCATCAGCAGCGTGGCAATCGTGTTGACGGTCTCGGTGCTCAGCGGGTCGGTGGAGTTCTGCGCCATGATCAGCCAGAAGGAGCCGAAGTCGACGCCCCGTTCCTGGCTGAACCGGTAGAACTGCGACCACCCGTCCCAGGCGAGGAGCATCACCGGAAGGTTCACGACCAGCCAGGCGAAGACCGTGCCGCCCAGTGCCCTTCCGAAGTCCCGCCATTTGCCCGCGCGCCAGCACAGCACGAACAGCGGGCCGAGCAGGAACACGGGATAGAGCTTCGCGGCCGTGGCGAGCCCCAGCAGGACACCGAAGGCCAGCGAGCGGCCGCGCGACCACATCAGCATCGCCGCGGCTGTCAGGGCGACAGCCAGTAGGTCCCAGTTAATGGTGGCCGTCAGCGCGAAGGCGGGGGCCAGGGCGACCAGCAAGCCGTCCCAGGGGCGGCGGGCGTGCGTGCGGGTCACGCAGACGGCGATGACGGCCGCGCAGACCATCAGCATCCCGGCGTTGACCATCCAGTACCACTGTTCCTGGTCCTGGATGCTGCCGCTGCCCGGTGTGAGCCAGGAGGCGACCTCCATGAACACGCCGGTCAGCACTGGGTACTCGAGGTACTCCATGTCACCGGGGAGCTTGTCGAAGTACGGCACGAGCCCGTCGGCGAAGCCGCGTCCCTGGTAGAGGTGCGGGATGTCCGAGTAGCAGGCGTGCGTGTACTGCGAGCTGGCGCCGAAGAACCAGGCGCCGTTGTAGCAGGGCGCCTTCTGGACCAGGCCGAGGGCGAACATGCCGATCGCCACGAGCGCGACGATCCGCACGGGAGTCCACCAGGACGTCCCGAGCAGAGCGCGCCGTCCGATGGGACCGCCGATCAGCTCACTCCCGCTGGCGGCGACCTCGTCCTCCTTGGTCGGCCGCACCGGGTCCGGCTCGTGCACGCTCGTGGGCGTCGTCTCTGCACTGGGCATGGGGCACATCCTGCCGTACGAGTCTGAGAACGGAAGCCGAGGCGAACGGCGAACCCCGGTCGCCCCTGCAAGAAATAGGCGAACCGCCATCCGAGGTTCTGGCGTAATTACGCCAGAACCTTGTCCGGTAAATACCCCTCGGTGAACAATGTTGATCTTGCCACGGAGCTTTTACGGCACTAATGTGCTCAACCATTGCTGAGTTCAACCACCGACACCTGGTGGTGCTTGGAACCAACTGGGGGGCTTGGGGGAGCTCGGACTGCTGAACGAAACCGCACAGTCTCGCGAGTTATTTCGAACCCAGAACCCGTCGGCCTTTCCGTCGAATTACCAATCCGCGCTGAATCGGGCTCCGGGTGCACGAATCAAGGGAGGTTTCATGAACAGGAAGTTGTCGTCCAGGATTTCCGTGGTCGCCACCGCGGCCGTGGCGGGCGTACTGATTCCACTGGCTGGAACGTCGTACGCGGCGGGCTGCAACTCCACGGGGTGTGACAACAAGGGCCCCATGACCATGGACTGCAGCGACCAGTACACGACCACGGCACGCACCGTGAACAACAACGGCCGGATCGCCGAGCTGAGATGGTCGAGCACCTGTGACGCGGCCTGGGTACGGGTGCACAACGAGTCGAGCAACCCGATCTACAACGCCTACGGATACATCGAGAAGTACAGCTCGTCCGGGACGTTCATCAAGTCGCTTTCTGTACGCGTGCCGGAATCCGGCAGCGACTGGTCGAACATGCTGGGCGGAGCCTCGTACAACTACCGCGTGTGCATCAGCTTCGTGGGGAACGAGTACCCCCTGAAGTGCAGCACGAAATTCTGAGGGGTTTCCTTCCCCGCTGAACGTGGAATGGCCACCGACTTCGGTCGGTGGCCATTTCACGTTCACACAGTCGGCCCGCCGGGCCCGCTCGGGCCGTCAGCCCGACGGGCCTCCGAAAATACCTCCATTGCCGTTGCCATTGCCGTTGCCGTCCGTCTCGGTCACCGTCGGAGTCGGCGACGAAGTCACGCCCCCGTCGGTACCACCCGTGTCCGATCCGCCGTTGTCGTTGCACTGCCAGCCGAACTGGCAGGACTCGGTCGGCGTGGGCGTCGGCGAGGTCAGCGACTCGCTGGGCGTCGGGCTCGGCGTCGGGCTGGCCTCCTCCGTCTGGCTGGGCGTGGGAGTGGGCGTCGGGGTCGGGACGTCGTTGATGACCTCACCGATGGGCTCCGGCGTCGGGAACGGCTTCGGGTCGGTGCCCTTCAGCGCCTGTTCCATGTAGTCGTGCCAGATGATGGACGGGAACGAGGCACCGTGGATCTTCTTCTGACCACCCGTGCCGAACATCTTCAGGAACTCGCGGTTCTGGTTCTTCTCGTTGTCGTCGTAGCGGAACATCGAGATCGCCGTCGACAGCTGCGGGGTGTAGCCCACGAACCAGGCGGAGCGGTTGCCGTCGGTGGTACCGGTCTTGCCGGCGACCTCACGACCGGTCAGCTGGGCGTTGGTACCCGTACCCTCCTCGACCACCGTCTTCAGGACGTCAGTGACGTTGTCGGCGACCTTCGGGGTGAAGGCATCCTTGGTCTCGCTCTCGTGGACGAAGACCTCGCCGTCCTTGGACGTGACCTTCGTGACGGAGAACGGAGAGTTCTGCTTTCCGCTGGCTGCGAAGGTGGCGTACGCGCCCGCCATGCGGATGGCACTGGGCTCGGAGATACCGATGGAGAACACGGGGTAGTCGGTGCCGGTCAGGCTGCTCTCCAGGATGCCCGCGTCCTCGGCTGCCTCTTTCACCTTGTCCAGCCCGACGTCCATGCCGAGCTGCACGAAGGCGGAGTTCACCGACTCCCGCATTGCCTCGCGGAGGTCGATCCGGTAGTTCGGGGGACTGCCGTACGACTCGTCACCGTCGTTGACCTGGTTCCACTCCTTGCCCTTCTCGTCCCGCCAGATCGTCCCGTCGTAGTCCCTGATCTTCAGCTTGTTCTTGCCGCTGTAAAGGCTCTTCGGGGAGACCTTGGTGCGCTCGTCCTGCGCCTGTTCCGGTCCGAGGTCCGGGTTCTTCACACCCCACTTCATCGCGGCCGCAAGCACGAACGGCTTGAACGTCGAACCGACCTGGGCACCCGTCACGTCACAGTTGTTGGTGAAGTGCTTGGTCGCGTCCGTGCCTCCGTAACAGGCCCTGATCGCACCGGTGGCCGGGTCCACGGAGGCCCCGCCGAACTGGACGTGGGTGTCGGTCTTCGGTCGTTCCTCGGGCTTGATGTTGGCCTTGTAGACCTTCTTCACCGCACTCTCGAGCTCCCTGACCTTCTTCTTGTCGAAGGTCGTGTAGATCGAGAGGCCGCCCTCCCGCAGCTTGCGCTCGGTGATCCCGGTCTTTTCGCTGTTGTTGACCAGGTAGCTGTTGGCCAGATCGACGAGATAGCCGATCTGGCCGCTCAGCGCGGTGTTGAAGCGGGGGTTCTGCACCTCGGGCAGCTCGGTGTACTTGGCCCGCGTCGCGGCGTCCAGATGCCCGTATTCGACCATCTTGTCGAGGGTGTCCTGCATCTGGACCAGGGCCCGCTTGCTGTTCGCCTTGGCAGTCGCCGCCGGGTCGATCGACGTCGAACCCGCGGGGTCGTAGTACGTGGCGCCCTTGAGCATGGCCGCCAGGAAGGCGCACTGGCCCTCGTTCAACTCGATGGCGTCCTTGTTGAAGTACGCGCGCGCGGCGGCCTGGATCCCGTAGGCGTTGCGACCGTAATAGGCCGAGTTCAGGTAGCCGGCCATGATGTCGTTCTTCGACAACTTGGCGCCCACCTTGATCGAGACGAAGATCTCCTGGAACTTCCGCGAGAGCGTCTGCGACTGGTCGTCCAGCATCGCGTTCTTGACGAACTGCTGGGTGATCGTCGAGCCACCCTGGGTCTCGCCACCCCTGGCCATGTTGAACAGGGCGCGGGCGATGCCCTTCGGGTCGATACCGCTGTCGCTGCGGAAGGTCTTGTTCTCCTGCGAGATCACCGCGTTCTGCATGGCCTTGGGGATCTGCGACAGGTTGACGATCTGCCGGTTCGTCTCACCGCCGGTGGAGACCATCTCGGTCTTGTCGGACCAGTAGTAGACGTTGTTCTGCGCCGTCGCGGTCTTGGCGACGATGGGGATGTCCACCGTGGCAAAACCAATGCCGGCCACGGCCACCAGGCTCCCGAGGAAGGCAAGGAAGAGGCCCGACACAAGCTTCCACGAGGGCACCCAGCGCGCGACGCCGTACTTGCCCGCCCGCGGATAGTCGATGAACCGCTTCCTGCCGGGGGAGCGGCCCGCCCCCGGCCCCGCCCGGGACCGTTCGGCCCGCCCGGAGCGGCACGCCGGCCGCCCCGGCCCGGTTCAGCCGCTCTGCGGCGGCCGCCTCCACTTCTCTGGGCCGCGCGTCGGGCCTCGGCGCGGCCGCCGTACGGACGTTCCTCGCCTCCAGAACCGCTGGGGACCGACCCGTACGAGTCGGAAGGAGATCCGGTGGCGCCTCGCGGTGCCGCTCGGCGACCGGAGGACGAGCCGGACTGGCCGCGTCGGGCCGCGGCACGTCCGCCTCCCTGCGGCTGCGGCGGTTTGCGACGGTGCTCGCTCATCGAACGACTACTCCTCGGGCAGGCGCACCTCTGGGCGCCTGTCAACGACGGCTGTTTTCCGGTCCCCCCGGAGTACGGATGTGGTCCGTTCGGCATTCACCCGTACTGCACCAAGGACAACGACGTCCACAGACGTCGCTCGGTTCCCGGTGGTGTGCATGGCGCACAGACTACGCACCACCAAAGCCCGCGCAGCCCCGAACTTCACCCCAAATCAGGCAACTCGCTCCACATGAATCGTTGGATGTGATCCCGTTCACCGTTCCCCCACTTGTCGCGCCCGGAAGGCCGTTCTATCGTCGTGATGTATCGAGTCGATACATCAGCGCGAGATACGACGAGGAGGCGAGAGGATGAGCCGACGTTCCGGGATCCTCGAGTTCGCCGTACTCGGACTGCTCCGCGAGTCCCCGATGCACGGCTACGAGCTGCGCAAACGACTCAATACATCGCTGGGCGTGTTCCGTGCCTTCAGCTACGGCACGCTCTACCCCTGCCTCAAGACGCTGGTCGCCAACGGCTGGTTGATCGAGGAACCGGGGGCCACCGCCGAGGACCCGCTCACCGCACCCCTCGCCGGTCGCCGCGCGAAGATCGTGTACCGATTGACCGCGGAAGGTAAGGAGCACTTCGAGGAACTGCTCTCGCAGACGGGGCCCGACGCGTACGAGGACGAGCACTTCGCTGCCCGATTTGCTTTCTTCGGCCGCACACCGCAGGACGTACGCATGCGCGTGCTGGAGGGCCGCCGCAGCCGGCTGGAGGAGCGTCTGGAGAAGATGCGCGCCTCCCTGGCACGCACGCGAGAGCGCCTCGACGACTACACGCTTGAGCTCCAGCGCCACGGGATGGAGTCCGTGGAGCGCGAAGTGCGCTGGCTGAACGAGCTCATCGAGAGCGAGCGGGCCGGACGGGACCTGAAGGGTTCCGCCTCCGGGGGGTCCGCTCAGCAGGACACCACATCTGGAGAGCCGGGCGATCTGCCCCGTCCCGGGGGTTCCCCCAGGACGGATTCGCCCGGCGACACCGCCACGTGAGAGCCCAGTCAGGGCCTCACTCGTACACACAGGGAGCAACCGGAATGGGTTCGGTTCGCGTAGCCGTCGTCGGCGTCGGCAACTGCGCCGCGTCGCTGGTTCAGGGAGTCGAGTACTACAAGGACGCCGACCCGGCGTCCAAGGTCCCCGGCCTGATGCACGTGCAGTTCGGCGAGTACCACGTCCGTGACGTCGAGTTCGTCGCCGCCTTCGATGTCGACGCGAAGAAGGTCGGCCTCGACCTCGCGGACGCCATCGGCGCCAGCGAGAACAACACCATCAAGATCTGCGACGTGCCGCGCACCGGCGTGACCGTGCAGCGCGGCCACACCCTCGACGGCCTCGGCAAGTACTACCGCGAGACCATCGAGGAGTCCGCCGAGGCCCCGGTCGACGTCGTCCAGGTCCTGAAGGACAAGCAGGTCGACGTCCTCGTCTGCTACCTGCCCGTCGGTTCCGAGGACGCGGCGAAGTTCTACGCCCAGTGCGCCATCGACGCCAAGGTCGCCTTCGTCAACGCCCTGCCGGTCTTCATCGCCGGTACGAAGGAGTGGGCGGACAAGTTCACCGAGGCGGGCGTCCCGATCGTCGGTGACGACATCAAGTCCCAGGTCGGCGCCACGATCACGCACCGCGTCATGGCGAAGCTGTTCGAGGACCGCGGTGTCATCCTGGACCGCACGATGCAGCTCAACGTCGGCGGCAACATGGACTTCAAGAACATGCTCGAGCGTGAGCGCCTGGAGTCCAAGAAGATCTCCAAGACGCAGGCCGTCACCTCCCAGATCCCCGACCGGGAGCTCGGCGAGAAGAACGTCCACATCGGCCCGTCCGACTACGTCGCCTGGCTCGACGACCGCAAGTGGGCCTACGTCCGCCTCGAGGGCCGCGCCTTCGGTGACGTCCCGCTGAACCTGGAGTACAAGCTCGAGGTCTGGGACTCCCCGAACTCCGCCGGCGTCATCATCGACGCCCTGCGCGCCGCGAAGATCGCCAAGGACCGCGGCATCGGCGGTCCGATCCTGTCGGCGTCGAGCTACTTCATGAAGTCCCCGCCGGTCCAGTACTTCGACGACGAGGCCCGCGAGAACGTCGAGAAGTTCATCAAGGGGGAGGTCGAGCGCTAGCTCGACAAGGCACAGCGCGCTGGCTCGACACAGCACAGCGCGCCAAGGCTCGCTCAGAGACGCTCCTGCCAGAGCTGCCGAGGGTCCCCGGGTTGTACCGCCCGGGGACCCTGCCCATATGTGAGGCTGTGCCCCATGTCCGTCGTACGCGACCTGCGGGTCCTGCTGCGCTTCCGGGACTTCCGGCGCCTGCTCGCCGTACGCCTCCTCTCACAGGGCGCCGACGGCGTCTACCAGACCGCGCTCGCCACGTACGTCGTCTTCTCCCCGGAGAAACAGACCTCGGCCGCCGCGATCGCCTCCGCGATGGCGGTACTGCTCCTGCCGTACTCCCTGGTGGGCCCGTTCTCCGGCGTTCTCCTGGACCGCTGGCGCCGCCGCCAGGTTCTCCTGTACGGCAGCCTCCTGCGGACCGTACTGGCCTCGGTGACGGCCGTCCTGATCCTCACCGAGGTCCCGGACTGGCTCTTCTACGTCTCCGCCCTGTGCGTCACCGCCGTCAACCGCTTCGTCCTGTCCGGCCTGTCCGCCGCACTGCCCCGCGTGGTCGACGAAGAGCGCCTCGTGATCGCCAACTCGCTGTCCCCGACCGCGGGAACACTCGCCGCGACCGTGGGCGCCGGCCTGGCCTTCGTCGTACGGCTGGTGGTCTGGGATTCCGATGCCGCCGTGGTGCTCGTGGGTGCCGCCCTGTATCTGTGCGCCGGGCTGGCGGCACTGCGCATGTCGCGGGAACTCCTGGGTCCCGATCGCGCGTTGGTGCAGCCACACCTCACGGCAGCGCTCTCCGGCACCGCGCGCGACCTGGCGGCAGGGGTACGGCATCTCTCCACTCCGTCGCGCCGGGAGGCCGCCTGGGCGCTGTTCACGATGACCCTGATGCGCTTCTGCTACGGTGCCCTGCTGGTCACGCTGCTGATGCTCTGCCGGTACGCCTTCTCCTCGAACACCGATGACGGACTCGCCCTGCTGGGGCTGGCGTTGGCCATCTCCGGCGCCGGATTCTTCGCCGCGGCCGTGGCAACCCCGTGGGCGGCGGGGCGACTTGGCCCGGGCCGCTGGATCACGGTGTGCGCGGCGGCAGCGGCAGTCCTGGTACCCGCGCTCGGCCTCCCCTTCGCCACAGCTCCCATGCTGGCGGCGGCATTCGTCCTGGGGCTGACGACGCAGGGGGCGAAGATCGCGACGGACACGATCGTGCAGACATCGGTCGAGGACGGCTTCCGTGGCCGGACTTTCTCCGTCTACGACGTGCTGTTCAACGTCGCCTTCGTCGGCGCCGCCGGAGTTGCCGCGCTGATACTGCCGCCTGACGGCCGTTCAGCACCACTCGTCGTCACAGTCGCCGTTATCTACGCGGCAGTTGCGGCGGCTATGGCCCGCTTTGAGTATCGGTCTGTGTCACATCAATGACACAGAGCCACTCCTGGCTGCGGAGTTGTCAGTGGGGGCCGGTAGCTTACGTCCGTCTTACATCGCGCATCGTTCGCGATCACACACCCATGTTCTAGGGGGACCCCCAAGTGACCACTCCGCCGCCCCAGGGCAACCCGTTCGCCCAGGGCCAGAACCCGTACGGCCAGGTTCAGCAGCCTTACGGCCAGCCCCAGGGCCAGGCCCCTTACCCGCCTCAGGGCGGCTACCCGCAGCAGCCTGGCCAGCCGGGCTTTCCCCAGCAGGGTGGTGGTGCGCCGTACGCGCCCGTTCCGCCGCAGCAGCCGCGTCGCAAGGTCAGCTTCAAGACGATCAAGAACGTCGGTATCGTCGTGATCGGCGGCGGCATGCTCATTGCCGGCTACATACTCAGCCAGGACGACGCCAAGAACGCCGCGGTGGGCGACTGCTTGAAGTCCGCCTCAACGGCGACAGCCTCGAAGCCCCGCATGGAGGTCGTGGATTGCTCCTCCTCGGAGGCCGAGGCCAAGGTACTCAAGAAGATCGACGGCACCTTCACCTCGGTCACCGCAGAGAGCGAGTGCCGCGAGGTCAGCGGCGCCACGAGGTTCTACGCCCAGACCGGCGATGGTGACAACTTCCTGCTGTGCATGTCGGACGTCTGATCTGACCTCTCCGCATACTGAAGGGCTGTGTTTCACGTGAAACACAGCCCTTCAGTGCGACCGTTCCCTGTGAAACGGGGGCATGTTTCACGTGAAACATGCCCCCGTTTCACGGTCGGCTCAGCTCTGCTCGGCCCACCACTCCTTGAGCGCAGCCACCGCCGCATCGTGCTCCATCGGCCCGTTCTCCAGCCGCAGCTCCAGCATGTGCTTGTACGCGCGACCGATGACCGGCCCAGGACCGACGCCGAGGATCTCCATGATCTGGTTGCCGTCGAGGTCGGGGCGGATGGCGTCGAGCTCCTCCTGCTCCTGAAGCTGGGCGATCCGCTCCTCCAGGCCGTCGTAGGCGCGGGACAGGGCGGCTGCCTTGCGCTTGTTCCGCGTGGTGCAGTCCGAGCGGGTCAGCTTGTGGAGGCGGTCCAGGAGCGGGCCGCCGTCACGGACGTAGCGGCGGACGGCGGAGTCCGTCCACTCCCCGGTGCCGTATCCGTGGAAGCGCAGGTGAAGTTCGACCAGACGTGAGACGTCCTTCACCAGCTCGTTGGAGTACTTGAGCGCCGTCATACGCTTCTTCGTCATCTTCGCGCCGACCACCTCGTGATGGTGGAAGGAGACCCGGCCGTCCTTCTCGAAGCGGCGGGTGCGCGGCTTGCCGATGTCGTGCAGCAGCGCGGCCAGCCGGAGGGTCAGGTCGGGGCCGTTCTCCTCCAGCTCCATCGCCTGCTCCAGGACGATCAGCGTGTGCTCGTAGACATCCTTGTGCCGGTGGTGCTCATCGCTCTCCAGCCGCAGGGCCGGCAGCTCGGGCAGAACGTGGTCGGCGAGCCCGGTGTCCACCAGCAGCGTCAGTCCCTTGCGCGGGTGGGCGGAGAGGATCAGCTTGTTGAGCTCGTCCCGCACCCGCTCCGCCGACACGATCTCGATACGCCCGGCCATCTCCTTCATGGCCGCGACGACCTCGGGAGCCACCTCGAAGTCGAGCTGCGCCGCGAAGCGCGCCGCCCGCATCATGCGCAGCGGGTCGTCCGAGAAGGAGTCCTCCGGCGTCCCCGGGGTCCGGAGTACGCGTGCCGCGAGGTCCTCCAGCCCGCCATGGGGATCGATGAACTCCTTCTCCGGCAGCGCGACAGCCATCGCGTTGACGGTGAAGTCGCGCCGGACGAGATCCTCCTCGATGGAGTCGCCGTACGACACCTCGGGCTTGCGGGAGGTCCGGTCGTAGGCCTCCGATCGGTAGGTCGTCACCTCGATCTGGTAGCCGCTCTTCTGTGCCCCGACGGTGCCGAAGGCGATCCCGACCTCCCACACCGCGTCGGCCCACGGGCGCACGATCTTCAGTACGTCCTCGGGACGGGCGTCGGTGGTGAAGTCCAGGTCGTTGCCGAGCCTGCCGAGCAGCGCATCCCGGACCGATCCGCCGACCAGGGCGAGTGAGAACCCGGCCTCCTGGAAGCGGCGGGCTAGGTCGTCGGCGACAGGCGCGACCCGCAGCAGTTCACTCACCGCGCGGTGCTGCACCTGACTCAGGACACTGGGCTTGTCTTCGTTGGCGTTCGGCACAACAGAAAAGGGTACGTGGCCCAGGCGGCCGCGAGCGCCTCCATTAAACGGGCACACTTCACGCACGGACACCGCTGTCCATACGGGCACAAGGACTGCCCTTGAGGCGCAATGAAACGCTCCTCTTTATACCCGCACATACGGGACAGGCCGACGGCGCGGACCGATCTTGTGGAGCACTCCGCGGCACTTCCCCTCAGCGCACATCGTTACCATGCGTGGACGCACATTCCGACGACCACTGACGACGACGAGGGACGGGCGAGCGCGTGGCCGAGGCGGCAGACTTCCAGGGGACGAGTCCCTCACCTGCCCGCCGATGGCTGCGGCGGACCGGAGCACTGCTCGCCGGGGCACCTCTGCTGGCCGGCCTGCTCCAGCTGCCGGCCGCGGCCCCCGCACACTCCGCCGGGCAGGACTCCCTGAAGGCCGCCTCCGGCGGGGGCACGGTGGCCGTCGCCGTGGATTCGCTCACTCCGTCCGTCCCTGGTGACGGCGACACGCTGACCGTGTCCGGCACGGTGACCAACGAGGGCAAGCAGGCGGTCACGGACGCCCAGGTGGACCTGCGCCTGGGGCCCGCCCTGAACACGCGCTCCGACATCGACACGGTCACCAAGCGCACCGCGTACCAGCAAGGCCTCGACGGCGCCCCGGTGGGCGGAAAGTACATCAAGGAGTTCTCCAAGCTCACCCCGGGCGTCGCCCAGCGCTTCAGCATCTCCGTGCCGGTCGACAAGCTCGACCTCGGCAGGGCGGGCGTTTACCAGTTCGCCGTCGCCCTGTCCGGCGAGACGGCGGCACGGCCGTGGGATCAGGTGCTCGGCATCCAGCGGACGTTCCTGCCGTGGCAGCCCGACGAAGCCGACACGAAGACACGGACGACCGTGCTGTGGCCGCTCGTGTCCACCTCGCACATGACGGCGCAGACGGGATCGGACGAGACGCAGACGCCGGTCTTCAACGACGACGACCTCGCGAAGGAGATCTCACCGGGCGGTCGGCTGCAGCAGCTCGTGTCGCTGGGCAAGGAACTCGACGTCACCTGGGTGATCGACCCCGACCTGCTGGCCTCCGTGGACGCGATGATCGAGCCCTACCGCGTCCAGGGCGAGGGCGACACGACCACGGCGGGCACCCATCAGGCGGTCGCCGGCCAGTGGCTGGCCGAGCTGCAGGAGGCGGTACAGGACAAGGAGGTCGTCGCCCTGCCCTTCGGCGACCCCGACCTGGCCTCGCTGGCCCACAACGGCACGAACGTCACCGGCTCGCTGAGCCACCTCAAGGAGGCGACCGACGTCGCCGCCGACACGGTCGACTCCATCCTGCACGTGGAGCCGACCACCGACTTCGCCTGGCCCATGAACGGGGCCGTCGACCCGTCCATCGTCAAGGTCGCCACCTCCGCCGGCGCCGACAAGGTGATCGCGCGCAGCGACAGCCTGGTGGAGACGGGCGGCCTGCCCTACACACCCTCCGCGGCCCGCCCGATCGGCGGCGGCACTTCGGCGGTCGTCGCGGACGCACGGATGTCGACGGTGTTCCAGGGCAACCTGACCAGGGCGTCGAGCTCGACACTCGCCGTACAGAGGTTCCTGGCCCAGAGCCTGGCCCTCAATCTCCAGTCGGACAAGCAGCGCAGCATCGTCGTCGCCCCGCAGCGGATGCCGACGGCAAGCCAGGCCCAGGCGATGGCCGAAGCGGTGTCGGCGCTGCAGGACGGCACCTGGTCTCAGTCCCAGGAGCTCACGGCCGCCGCCACGGCCAAGCCCGACTCCGGAGCCACCACCAAGGTGCCGGCGGCGTCCCAGTACCCGTCCTCGCTGCGTAAGCAGGAGCTGCCGCGGGCGGCCTTCGAGCAGATCGCGACCACGCAGGACAAGCTCAACAAGTTCAAGGTGATCCTCAGCAACGAGGACCGCGTGGTGACCCCCTTCGGGCGGGCCATGAACCGCGAGATGTCCACGTCGTGGCGCGGCCACTCCGCGGAGGCGGCCGACTACCGCAACGGCGTGGAGTCGTACATCGACTCCCTGGCCGGTCAGGTCACGCTGATCGACAAGTCGGACACCAAGCTCTCCGGACGCAGCGCCACGATCCCCGTGACCGTGCAGAACAACCTCGTGCAGGGGGTCGAGCACCTGGTCCTTCGGCTCACCTCGACGAGCCCGAGACGACTCGAGATCGGCGGCGAGGACTTCTACGAACAACGCGTCACCGTCTCCGGCGGGCACAGCCAGACGGTGAAGTTCCCCACGTCCGCTCAGGCCAACGGCCAGGCCGAGGTGGTTGCCCAGCTGTACACGGAGGACGGCCAGAAGTACGGCGCCCCCGTCAGGTTCGACGTGAAGGTCACCGAGTTCACGGCCACGGTGATGCTGGTCATCGGCGGCGGATTCCTGCTCCTCGTCCTCGCCGGCTTCCGGATGTACACGCAGCGCAAGCGCGCGGCGGCACGTGAGGCCGAGGAAGACGGTCCTCAGGAGACGCCCGAAGCCGACGCCGGGCCGGAGAACGCCGATGGCGGACCGGAGAACTCGAACGGCTCCCGGGAGCGTCTCACCCCCGAGGGTCTCCTCGAGGAGGAGTCCGGCACCGGAACCCGGGAAGACGCCCCGGAGCAGCCGAGTGACCCGACACCGGACACCGCAGCGGAAAGCGCCGACCCGTCCGGCACGGGTGAGAGAGTGGACCGTTGAGCGATGTCGTGGCCGGTGGGCCCGGGACGATGAGGTGGGGTAACCATGAACGCGCCGTACGACGGTGACCGCGGCCAGGCCGCGGGCAGCTCGGGGCACCCCGAGGGCCCGCCGCCCGAGCACGGCCAGGTACCGCCGCAGCACCCCGCGGACATGTACCTCCAGGACGCCTACGACCAGGACCCCTACCGGGCACAGGACCTCTCCGCCCAGGACCCGGTCGCCGAGGCGCTGTACGACCGCGCCGCCCACCCGCCGCCCCCGCCGGGCACGTACCAGCCGCCGCAGCAGCTGTACGCCCAGCCGCCGCAGTCGCCGTACGCCCCCGACCCGAACGTGTGGGCCCAGACCCCGGCCCCCGAGCCGGAGGGCCCGAACCAGTACCTGCCGTACGGTGACGACCCCCGTACGACCCAGTACGTGGGCGTCGACGACCTCGTCTCGCACTCCGCCGGGGAGCAACAGGAGCACGACGCCTTCGCGCATCTCTTCCGGGACCAGCAGCAGAGCGGTCATCCGCAGTACCAGCCGCCGACGGTCCCTGGGCCCTCCCCGGCGCCGGCCGGGGGCCAGTCCCCCGCGTCGACACCACCGCCGACGGGCGAGGCCCCGTCGGAGACGCCCGCTCCTGCTCCGGCGCCTCCCGCGAAGAAGGGCGGGCGGGCCGGCGGGCTGCTGAAGTCGAGCGCGGTGATGGCGGCGGGCACGATGGTCTCCCGCCTCACCGGCTTCATCCGCTCGGCGCTGATCGTCTCGGCGCTCGGCGTCGGCCTGCTGGGTGACACCTTCCAAGTCGCCTACCAGCTGCCGACGATGATCTACATCCTGACCGTCGGTGGCGGCCTGAACTCCGTCTTCGTGCCGCAGCTCGTGCGCGCCATGAAGGAGGACGAGGACGGCGGGGAGGCATACGCCAACCGGCTGCTGACCCTGGTCATGGTGGCGCTCGGTGCGCTCGCCCTGCTCTCGTTCTTCGGCGCTCCGTTCCTGGTCCGCGCGTTGTCCGACTCGGTCGCCGGCGACCCGGCGGCCAACGAGGTCGGCATCACCTTCACCCGCTACTTCCTGCCGTCCATCTTCTTCATGGGCATCCACGTGGTGATGGGGCAGATCCTCAACGCGCGCGGCAGGTTCGGCGCGATGATGTGGACCCCGGTCCTCAACAACATCGTCATCATCGTGACGCTGGGGATGTTCATCTGGGTCTACGGGACCGCTGCGAACTCCGGCATGGAAGTCACGAACCTCCCGCCGGAGGGCCAGCGGCTCCTCGGCATCGGCATTCTGCTCGGCATGGTCGTCCAGGCCCTGGCGATGATTCCTTACCTGCGCGAGACCGGGTTCAGGCTGCGACTGCGCTTCGACTGGAGGGGCCACGGCCTCGGCAAGGCCGTGACGCTAGCCAAGTGGACCGTCCTTTTCGTCCTCGCCAACCAGGCGGGCGCGATCGTCGTCTCCCAGCTGTCCACTGCGGCGGGCGAGGAGTCGCCCCTCGACGGCACCGGCTTCGCCGCCTACGCCAACGCCCAGCTCATCTGGGGCCTGCCGCAGGCCATCATCACCGTCTCCCTGATGGCCGCCCTGCTGCCCCGCATCTCGCGCTCGGCGGCCGAGGACGACGCAGGAGCCGTCCGCGACGACATCTCGCAGGGCCTGCGCACCACTGCCGTCGCGATCGTGCCGATCGCCTTCGGCTTCCTCGCGCTCGGCATCCCGATGTGCACACTGATCTTCGGCTCTTCGGGCACCAGCGAGGCCACCAACATGGGCTACATGCTCATGGCCTTCGGGCTCGGCCTGATCCCGTACTCGGTGCAGTACGTCGTGCTGCGCGCCTTCTACGCCTACGAGGACACCCGCACTCCCTTCTACAACACGGTCATCGTGGCAGCGGGCAACGCGAGCCTCTCGGCCCTGTGCTTCTTCGTCCTTCCGGCCCGCTGGGCGGTGGCCGGCATGGCCGCTTCCTACGGTGTCGCCTACGCGATCGGCGTCGGCGTCGCCTGGAGCCGGCTGCGCAAGAAGCTCGGCGGCGACCTGGACGGCGCCCAGGTGATGCGGACGTACGCCAGACTCTGCATCGCCTCGGTGCCCGCGGCGCTGCTGAGCGGTGCGGCCTGTTACGGGATCGCCCAGACCCTCGGTCAGGGCGTCGTCGGCTCCTTCGCCGCTCTGTTGGGCGGCGGAGCCGTGCTGCTCGGGGTCTTCTTCGTCGCCGCCCGCAGGATGCGCATCGAGGAGCTGAACTCACTGGTCGGCATGGTCCGCGGGCGCCTGGGTCGCTGAGGCGGGGGTACGCGCACAACCATCGTCCGCCACCGTGTGTCGTGCATAGCGGCGGACTGTGGGCACAATTGGTTTCGGCGTCGGACGGCGCGCACGCAGTCGGACGGCGCGCAACGGATGGGGAGGCAGGAACGACGGTGGCGGAACGGAGCACGGCTGCCGTCGACGTGGCAGACAACAGCGGCGACGAGCCGCTGACCGCACAAGCGGACCAGTCCACGGCCGACGGGGTGGCCAAGAATCGGGAGCGGGACACGGACACCGACGAGGCACAGGGGAGTGGCGGGACCGAGGGTCCCGGAAAGGCCTCACCACCCGAGCTGCACAGCGGCCACAAGCTGGCCAGACGCTACCGCCTCGAGGAGTGCGTCACCCGTCTGGACGGTTTCAGCAGCTGGCGTGCGGTCGACGAGAAACTCCGTCGCGCCGTCGGCGTGCACGTACTGCCCGCGGACCATGCGCGGGCCCGTTCCGTGCTGGCCGCGGCCCGCTCCTCCGCGCTGCTCGGCGACCCCCGCTTCGTCCAGGTCCTCGACGCCGTCGAGGAGAACGACCTGGTCTACGTCGTCCATGAGTGGCTCCCCGACGCCACCGAGCTGACCACCCTCCTAGCCTCCGGCCCGCTGGAGGCGTACGAGACCTATCAGATGGTCACGCAGGTGTCCGCCGCCATGGCCGCCGCCCACCGTGAGGGCCTGGCCCACCTCCGTCTCAACCCGAACGCCGTACTGCGCACCTCCTCCGGCCAGTGGCGCATCCGCGGCCTCGCGGTGAACGCCGCGCTGCGCGGCATCAGCTCCGACACCCCGCAGCGCACCGACACGGAGGCCATCGGCGCCCTGCTGTACGCCGCGCTCACCCAGCGCTGGCCGTACGAGAGCGACGCCTACGGCCTGTCCGGGCTGCCCAAGGACGTCGGTCTGATCGCCCCCGACCAGGTCCGCGCGGGCGTTCACCGCGGCCTGTCCGAACTCGCCATGCGCGCGCTGGCCAACGACGGCGCGACCGCCTCCCGCCACGAGTCCGCGTGCACGACGCCGGAGGAGCTGGTGAAGGCGATCGGCGAGATGCCACGCATCCGTCCGCCGGAGCCCGCGTTCGCCGCGCCGCCGGAGTACCAGCGCACGACCTACCAGCAGGGCACCTACGGCCGCCAGACCCCGCACCCGGGCGCCGCCCAACCGGTACCGACCCCGCCGCCCCCACTGCAGAGCCGCACCGGCAAGGCCCTGAAGTGGGCCGTCTCGGCCCTCCTGATCGCCGCACTGGGTCTGGGGAGCTGGCAGCTGGCGGATGCGCTCATGGACCAAGGCGGCAAGCCCGACGACACGAACCAGACGCAGACGACGGACGGCGACAACGACAAGAGCCCGGCGAAGCCGGTCAGCAAGCCGATCACCATCGAAGGTGTCCGTGACTTCGACCCGCTGGGCTCGGACGGCTCCGAGAACCCGGAAACCATAGACAAGATCTACGACACCGCGTCGGGCACGTACTGGCAGACGAGCTTCTACACGAGCTCCGACTTCGGGCGGCTGAAGTCGGGCGTCGGAGTCATCCTCGATCTCGGCAAGGTCCAGCAGGTCGGAAAGGTGACCGTCACCTTCGTGGGCAACACCTCCGTCGAGCTCCGCGCCGCCTCGGGTGACACCGGCACAATGCCGACGTCTCTCGACAGCTACACCAAGGCGGCCGAAGGCTCCGGCGAGAGCGTGACACTCAAGCCGGGCAAGTCCCTGAAGGCCCGCTATCTTCTGGTCTGGCTGACCGATCTGCCGAGGCAGGTCGACGACGGCAAATTCCGCGGCAGGGTCGTGGACGTCAAGGTGAGCAGCTGAGACTGAGGGGAGGGGGTCCGATGGCAGATGGCAGCACATACCGGGACACGAGCGATCAGGACCTTCTCTCCCGCCACGTAGAAGGCGACCCCGACGCCTTCGGTGAGCTCGTGCGGCGGCACCGCGACCGACTGTGGGCGGTGGCGCTGCGGACGCTCGGCGACCGCGAGGAAGCCGCTGACGCCGTCCAGGACGCCCTCGTCTCCGCCTACCGGGCCGCCCACACCTTCCGGGGCCAGTCGGCCGTCACGACGTGGCTGCACCGGATCACGGTGAACGCCTGTCTGGACCGCGCCCGCAAGGCGGCCTCCAGGAAGACCTCTCCGGTCGACGACACCGAACGCCTTGAGCAGCTGCTGGAGCCGCACGAGTCCGCCTCTGCGCCTGCGGAGCGCAACGATCTGCACCGTCAGCTCCTGGAGGCGCTCGGCACGCTGCCGCCCGACCAAAAGGCTGCGCTCGTCCTGGTGGACATGCAGGGATACCCCGTCGCCGAAGCGGCCCGCATCCTCGATGTACCGACCGGCACGGTCAAGAGCCGATGCGCACGTGGCAGAGCCAGACTTCTGCCCCTCCTTACGCATCTGCGGCAGGAAAACACCGGAGACGGCAAGGATGCCGACGAGAGGCGGAACCGGACGCAGGGGACATCCGTCCCACCGGCAGCGGGTCCGCACGTTACGGATCCACGCGAGACCGGGCCAAGTGATTCAGCTCCAGTGAAGGGCGGAGGTGGGCGAGCGTGAGTTCCACGACAGACACGGCCGGGCACCCGGACGTCGCCGAGATCTCCGACCTCACCGAGGGCCTTCTCCCCCCGTCCAGGACCGCCGACGTACGGCGGCATCTGGACGAGTGCGAGCTGTGCGCGGACGTCCAGGCATCGTTGGAGGAGATCCGGGAACTGCTCGGCACGCTGCCAGGCCCGACGCGCATGCCCGACGATGTCGCAGGCCGCATCGACGCCGCCCTAGCCGCAGAGGCTCTCCTCAGCGCCACGGCGGCCGATGACGTCTACCAGGCGGACGCTGGCCGGGCGACGCCCGTCGGCACTGCCCGCCCGATCTCCGTTGCGGACGACAGTGTGCGTGTTTCACGTGAAACATCGACAGCGGCTAGCCGTCCGGCGGGGCATGCCCGCTCCTCGACCACCGGCCCCGGCCGCAAGGACCGCAAGAAGGCCGGGCGACGCAAGGTCGCCATCCTGAGTGCCGCATTCACGGCCGCCGCCCTGGGCCTCGGCTCCGTGCTGCTGACCTCACTGATGGGTGGCTCAGGGGCCGGTCCCACGGCCGACGGAGAGCACACCACCGCCGACACCTTCTCCGCAGCGAAGCTGGAGAAGCAGGTCTCTGATCTTCTCGCCAAGAACGAGAGCTCTCCGGGGGGCTCCCGCAAACCGGACCACAGTATGGGCATCGAGGGTGGGCCTGACACCAAGAGCACTCAGCCCCTCCGAGACACGGTGCCCGAATGCATCCGGAAGGGCATCGGCCGCACCGACGCCGCGCTCGCCGCTGAGGAAGGCATCTACAAGGGCAGGGACACACTGCTCGTCGTGTTGCCCGATGCCTCTGATGTCAGCCGCATCACCGTCTACCTCATGGACGCAACATGCGTGAAAAACGCATCGTCCACCCCGGCCGAGGTCCTGCTGAAGGACTCCTACCCGCGTTCCTGAAGAACCGGCGGTTCATCTTCGTCAGCATGGCAACCCCTACGGTGTGCCGTCTCCGTGTGCCCGGACACAGTGGGAATGCGCGCCCCTTAGGATCCGTTGGGTGGGGTGAGAGTCCTGAGAGGGGCTCCCACCGGTCTGACGATGCAGTCCAGAGACGAGGAATCAAGCCGTGAGCGACGTCCGTAACGTGATCATCATCGGCTCCGGGCCCGCCGGCTACACGGCGGCGCTCTACACCGCGCGCGCGTCGCTGAAGCCGCTGGTGTTCGAGGGCGCCGTCACCGCCGGTGGCGCCCTGATGAACACCACGGAGGTCGAGAACTTCCCCGGCTTCCAGGACGGCATCATGGGCCCCGAGCTCATGGACAACATGCGCGCCCAGGCCGAGCGCTTCGGAGCCGAGCTCGTCCCGGACGACATCGTCAACGTCGACCTGACCGGTGAGATCAAGACCGTCACCGACACTGCGGGTACGGTCCACCGCGCGAAGGCCGTCATCGTCGCCACCGGCTCGCAGCACCGCAAGCTCGGCCTGCCGAACGAGGACGCACTCTCCGGCCGCGGTGTCTCCTGGTGCGCCACCTGCGACGGCTTCTTCTTCAAGGACCAGGACATCGCCGTGATCGGCGGCGGCGACACCGCGATGGAGGAGGCCACCTTCCTCTCCCGCTTCGCCAAGTCCGTGACGGTCGTCCACCGCCGTGACACCCTGCGCGCCTCGAAGGCGATGCAGGACCGCGCCTTCGCCGACCCGAAGATCAAGTTCGTGTGGGACAGCGAGGTCGCCGAGGTCCAGGGCGATCAGAAGCTCTCCGGCCTGAAGCTGCGCAACGTCAAGACCGGCGAGCTCTCGGACCTCGCGGTCACCGGCCTGTTCATCGCGATCGGCCACGACCCGCGCACCGAGCTGTTCAAGGGCCAGCTGGAGCTGGACGAGGAGGGCTACCTCAAGGTTGACGCCCCCTCCACCCGCACCAACCTGACCGGTGTGTTCGGCGCCGGTGACGTGGTCGACCACACCTACCGCCAGGCGATCACCGCGGCCGGCACCGGCTGCTCCGCTGCCCTCGACGCGGAGCGCTTCCTCGCCGCCCTCGCGGACGAGGAGCAGGCCGAGCCCGAGAAGACCTCTGTCTGACCCCCACCCGCCCCACGCAACAAACAGTTAAGGAGCCCGCCGTGGCCGGCACCCTGAAGAATGTGACCGACGACTCCTTCGAGCAGGACGTCCTCAAGAGCGACAAGCCCGTCCTGGTGGACTTCTGGGCCGCCTGGTGCGGACCGTGCCGCCAGATCGCTCCGTCCCTCGAGGCGATCGCCGCCGAGCACGGCGACAAGATCGAGATCGTCAAGCTCAACATCGACGAGAACCCGGGTACGGCAGCCAAGTACGGCGTCATGTCCATCCCGACGCTGAACGTCTACCACAACGGCGAGGTCGCCAAGACGATCGTCGGCGCGAAGCCGAAGGCCGCGATTCTTCGCGACCTCGAGGACTTCATCGCCGAGTGACGTTTCACGTGAAACACGAATGGGCCAACCCGAGCGGGTTGGCCCATTCGCTTTGAGAGGGAGCTTGCTCTAGAGCGGCCTGAGGGCCGGTTCCTTCTGGACGGCCCCCAGCAGCCGGTCGATCGCCATCTCCACGTCTTCCTTCCAGGACAGTGTCGTCCGCAGCTCCAGCCGCAAGCGCGGAAAGGTGGGGTGCGGGCGAACCGTCTTGAAGCCCACGGCCAGGAGATGGTCTGCGGGCAGAACACACGCCGGCTCTTTCCAGCGCGCGTCGCCGAAGGC
This sequence comes from Streptomyces sp. CA-251387, assembly GCF_050936625.1. Taxonomy (NCBI): domain Bacteria; kingdom Bacillati; phylum Actinomycetota; class Actinomycetes; order Kitasatosporales; family Streptomycetaceae; genus Streptomyces; species Streptomyces sp. CA-251387. The sequence continues at coordinate 4,763,318 of NZ_JBNJMJ010000001.1, forward strand.
CTCGATGGCCTTGAAGCCTCGTCGCAGCAGATCCTTGGCGACCGTCTGAACCATCACCCGGCCCAGTCCCTGACCCTGGTAGCCCGGCATGATGAACGCGGTCATCAGCTGCACCGCGTCCGGTGAGACAGGGCTTGTGGGGAACGCTGTCGCACGGGGCACATAGGCCGGAGGCGCGTAGAGCACGAAGCCCACCGGTACGTCGTCGACATAGACGACCCGACCGCAGGAACCCCAGTCCAGCAGGACGGCAGAGATCCACGCTTCCTTCTCCAGGGCTGCCGTCCCCGCCTTTACCGCGGCTTCACCGCTGACCGGGTCCAACTCCCAGAAGACACACGCGCGGCAACGCTTGGGAAGTTCCTGAAGGTTGTCCAGCGTGAGCGGTACGAGCCGACGCCCCATGAAGGCTGTTCCTCGCTTCCTTCGCCCGCGGCATCGCGAGCGGCTGTCAGGGCGCTGCGTTCCCTGAGCAGGCTGCCGACGAATCCGCCGACCGCGCCCAGCCCAAGGCCCGCGCTCACCAGTCCGGTGCGGCTCACCGTTCGCATGGACCCCGCCTCCCCTAAGAGGTCTGCCAGGTGGATGCGCCATACCCAAACGCATCGTATCCACGATGTGATTCCATCGATACCGCCAGAAAGCAAAGAGCGGGCCGTGTTCCGGACACACCGGACACGGCCCGCATGGGTAGGCCGGAGAGCACGCCTCCGGCCTACCTGATCTCAGCTCTCGTCGTCCTCCGCATCATCGTCCAGAAGGCTCTTCTGGAGAGCCAGCTTCTCGCCGGGAGCGAGCGTGCTGAGGATCCGCTCGAGGTCCTCCGGGGAGGCGAACTCGACGGTGATCTTGCCCTTCTTCTGGCCCAGCTCGACCTTCACCCGCGTCTCGAAGCGGTCCGAGAGCCGGGTCGCGAGGTCGGACAGCGCCGGAGAAGGCACAGAGCCGGCCCGCGGCCCCCGGGCACGCTGGGTCTTCTGCGGACGGGACCCCATCAGGGTCACGATCTCCTCGACGGACCGGACCGACAGCCCTTCGGCCACCACCCGGTACGCCAGCCGCTCCTGCTCCTCCGGATCCTCCACGGAGAGGAGCGCCCGCGCATGTCCGGCGGAGAGGACCCCGGCCGCCACCCGGTTCTGAACCTTGGGCGAGAGCTTCAGCAGACGCAGGGTGTTGGAGACCTGCGGCCGTGAACGGCCGATGCGATCCGCCAGCTGGTCGTGCGTGCAGTTGAAGTCCTTCAGCAGCTGATCGTAGGCAGCCGCCTCTTCGATCGGGTTCAGCTGAGCTCGGTGCAGGTTCTCCAGGAGCGCGTCCAGGAGGAGCTTCTCGTCATCGGTGGCCCGCACGATCGCCGGGATGGCGTCGAGTCCAGCCTCACGGCAGGCCCTCCAGCGCCGCTCACCCATGATGAGCTCATAGCGGGAGGGACTGATCTGCCGTACGACGACGGGCTGGAGGAGACCGACCTCCTGGATGGAGGTGACGAGCTCCTGCAACGCATCCTCGTCGAAGACCTCACGCGGTTGGCGCGGGTTCGGAGTGATGGCGTCGAGAGGGATCTCGGCGAAGTGGGCGCCCATCGGAGGGGCGGGCACCTCCACGCCTCCGTTCGGCGACAGCCCCTCCGTTTCACGTGAAACAGGCGGCAGCGTAGCGACCTTCGCCGCAGCCACCCCCCGGTCGTTCAGCAGCGGCACAGCCGCCGGCGACGTGGAAGCAGCGCTCCCCGCTCCAGGCGGAGCCACCGTCGTCTCTGTCGCCGCTGCAGGGATCAGTGCGCCTAGACCACGGCCCAAACCCCTCCGTCGCTCGCTCACTGGATCCCCTCCACCATGCTCGGGTTGCTCTGGGCGCCGATATGGGCGTGCGTCGGGTCGTAACTGACGCCGACACCCTTCAGCGCGATTTCTCGTGCCGCCTCAAGATAGGACAAGGCACCACTCGATCCTGGATCGTAGGTCAGCACCGTCTGTCCATAACTCGGCGCCTCGGAGATACGGACCGAGCGAGGAATACTCGTCCGCAGCACCTCGTCGCCGAAGTGGCTGCGCACCTCGTCCGCGACCTGGGACGCAAGCCGCGTCCGGCCGTCGTACATGGTCAGCAGGATCGTCGATACATGCAGGGCGGGGTTGAGGTGCCCCCGCACCAGGTCGACGTTGCGCAGCAGCTGGCCGAGGCCCTCCAGTGCGTAGTACTCGCACTGGATCGGAATCAGGACCTCCTGCCCGGCCACCAGCGCATTAACCGTCAACAGGCCGAGCGAGGGCGGGCAGTCGATGAGGATGTAGTCCAGCGGCTGCTCGTAGGCCTGGATAGCCCGCTGCAGTCGGCTCTCACGTGCCACGAGAGACACCAGCTCGATCTCCGCACCGGCGAGATCGATCGTGGCAGGTGCACAGAAGAGGCCCTCGACATCGGGGACCGGCTGGACGACTTCCGCGAGCGGCTTGCTCTCGACCAACACGTCGTAGATCGAGGGGACTTCGGCGTGATGGTCGATCCCCAGGGCAGTGGACGCGTTGCCCTGAGGGTCGAGGTCGATGACCAGCACACGGCTGCCATGCAGGGCCAGCGACGCGGCAAGATTGACGGTCGTCGTCGTCTTGCCCACGCCCCCCTTCTGGTTGGCGACCACCATGACGCGGGTCTGCTCGGGCCGTGGCAGGCCCTCGCCGGCGCGGCCTAGAGCCTCCACCGCCAGTTGGGCAGCACGACCGATGGGAGTGTCGTCCATCGGGGGCGGTGTTTCACGTGAAACATCCTCCCCCATCGACTCGGTACGGGGACCGGGGACCGGATCGGTCATCGGTCCCGCGATGTTGGCGTCGGACCGCAAGGATTCACTCTCCTCGACTTCAGGCTCGCAATGAACAGAGCCTCCCATGTCTTCGGGGTCGTGAACCAGTGAGGCCTGTTGTTCTGTGGAGAAATCCACCTCTGTGGAAAACTCCGTCCCCCTCAGGGGGGACTCAGTGTCGTCGGAGGAACCCTCTCCGAGAGAACCGAGAGGCTTTCGGTCGCGCGGTTCGGCCGCAGCGCGGCCGCGACTGATGATGCCGTGCAGCAGTGAGCGACGTTTCACGTGAAACACGATGCACAGCAGCCGTGGCCGAACTGTCGCGACACTCCGACCTGCATAGGTTTGGCAGCTTGTGTGGAGTACGTCTCGTCGTCAGGACGGATCAGCGGCGACGGCGTGCTCGTCCCGTCCGGGCTGCCTTGGCCCGCTTCGCCGCGAAGCGCACACCGCCCGGACTTTCCCCGACCTCAACGCGGACGACGGTGGACATCGGATCCACGATGCCCTCCCCGACATGGAGGATCGACGTCTCGACCGCGCCCAGCTTGCTCAAAGCCGTCGCCGCGCTCTTCAGCTCCTCCTCAGCGGTATCGCCCTTGAGCGCGAGCATCTCGCCGTAGGGGCGCAGCAGCGGGATGCCCCAGGTGGCCAACCGGTCCAGCGGTGCCACCGCACGCGCGGTCACGACATGCACCGGCTGCAGCTTGCCCATGACCTCTTCGGCACGACCACGGACGACCGTCACATGATCCAGCCCCAGCAGCTCCACAACCTCGGTCAGGAAGGTCGTACGCCGCAGCAGAGGCTCCAACAGCGTGATCTTCAGGTCCTCCCGGACCAGCGCCAAGGGAATTCCGGGCAGCCCGGCACCCGAGCCGACGTCGCACACCGTCACGCCCTCGGGAACAACCTCGGAGAGCACCGCACAGTTCAGCAGATGCCGCGCCCACAGGCGGGGCACCTCACGCGGGCCGATCAGGCCACGCTGCACACCCGCCTCGGCGAGCAGTTCTGCATAGCGGACCGCATCAGCGAAGCGATCGCCGAACACCTCACGTGCCTGCTCAGGCGCAGGGGGGAGCTCCGCTGCCTCCGTCACGGGGACCGTCCTTCCGTACCGCGCCGGCGCACCGGGCGCCGACACCAGAACCACCAGAACTATCAGGCTGACAAAGTTCGGCCCCGCCTGCGGGCAGACGGGGCCGGGGGAACGTACGGGCCGATCAGGCGGGAAGCACAACGACGAACCGCTGCGGCTCCTCGCCCTCGGACTCGCTGCGCAGGCCCGCGGCCTTGACCGCGTCGTGCACGACCTTGCGCTCGAACGGCGTCATCGGCTTCAGCTTCACGGGCTCGCCGGAGCTCTTCACCTCGGCGGCGGCCTTGGCGCCCAGCTCGGACAGCTCGGCGCGCTTCGTGGCGCGGTAGCCCGCGATGTCCAGCATCAGGCGGCTGCGGTCCCCGGTCTCCCGGTGCACGGCCAGGCGCGTGAGCTCCTGCAGTGCCTCCAGCACCTCGCCGTCGCGCCCGACCAGCTTCTGCAGGTCTCGGCTGCCCGTGTCGCTGATGATCGAGACAGCGGCGCGGTCGGCCTCGACGTCCATGTCGATGTCGCCGTCGAGATCGGCGATATCGAGCAGACCCTCGAGGTAGTCCGCCGCGATCTCACCCTCCTGCTCCAGGCGGGTCAGGGTGTCTGCACCCTCGGCAGCGGCGGAGGTGGTGCCTTCCGTCACGGGATGGGCTCCTTCTTACTTCTTGGACGGGGACTTGGGGCGCTGCGGACCGCCCTTGCGCTGCCCGGACTGGGCCTTGCTGCGGGCACCGCTGCCGGGCTTCTGGGCGGCCTTCTTGGCGGCGGGCTTGGCGTCCTCGGGCTCGTCGGCCTTGGTCAGCGACGTCTTCGGCTCGGAGTCGCCGGCCGCCTTCGCACCGGACTGGCGCTGGGCCTTCGTCTGCCGCTTGGGCTGCTGCCGCTTCGGAGCACCGGCGCCGGTGGTCGGCGCACCGTCCTCAGTCACTGTGGCGACAGCGCCCTCGCTCTTCACCACGGTGCCGTCCGCCTGGGCCGCGAGGCCCGCCTTGCTCAGGCCATTGATGAACTTGCGCTCGTACTCGTTGCGGTCACGGCCCTTGGCGACGATCGCCTTGATGATGACGCGCTCACTGCGCTTGCGGGCCTTGCCGTGGTGCGTGACGTGCTTGGTGAGGCGCTCCAGGTACGCGGCCTGCGCCTTGGAACCCGGGGTCGGGTTGTTGTGGATGACGTACATCTGCTGGCCCATGGTCCACACGTTGGTGGTCAGCCAGTAGACCAGGACACCGACCGGGAAGTTGATACCGAAGACGGCGAACATGACCGGGAAGATGTACATCAGCATCTTCTGCTGCTGCATGAACGGCGTCTTCACGGTGGTGTCGACGTTCTTCGTCATCAGCTGACGCTGCGTGTAGAACTGCGACGCCGACATCAGGATGATCATGATCGCGGTGACGACGCGGACGCTGACGAGCGAGGCGTCGAGCGCCGCGACGTCCGACGAGCTGTCGGTGAACTTCGCGGCCAGCGGAGCACCGAAGATGTGCGCCTGCTGCGCGCTCTCCAGCAGCCGCGTGTTGATCACACCGACGGTGTCGTTGTTCGCGATGCTGTTGAGCACGTGGTACAGGGCGAAGAAGAACGGCGACTGCGCCAGGATGGGAAGGCACGAGGAGAGCGGATTGGTGCCCGTCTCCTTGTACAGCTTCATCATCTCTTCGGACTGACGCTGCTTGTCGTTCTTGTAGCGCTCCTGGATCTTCTTCATCTCGGGCTGGAGCGTCTGCATGGCCCGGGTTGCCTTGATCTGCTTCACGAAGAGCGGGATCAGGCAGATACGGATCAGAATCACCAGGGACACGATGGACAGGCCCCAGGCCCACCCGGTGTCATCGCCGAAGAGGGCGCCGTACACCGTGTGGAACTGGACGATGACCCAGGAAACGGGTGTCGTGATGAAGCTGAAGAGGCTGGCAATCGTGTCCACTAATCATGCTCCTTGCGCATGGGACGAGGTCTCTGCGGCCGGGCTCGAAGGAACATTCTCCTCGGTGGCCGTTTCGGCGGCGGAGGGCCCGCCCTTGCGTGCGCGCCACGCGTTGCGCAGCATCTCGTGCCACCGCGGGCGCTTACGCGGCGGGACATGGTCCACACCGCCCAGCGACCACGGGTTGCACCGCAGGATGCGCCAGGCAGTGAGCGCCGTGCCCTTGAGCGCACCGTGCCGGTCGATGGCCGTATAGCCGTAGTGGGAGCACGACGGGTAGTACTTGCACACCGGCCCCAACAGCGGACTGATCGTCCACTGGTACAGCTTGATCAGAGCCAGCAGCGGGTACTTCATCGCGCGCCCCCTCCCAGCAGCCGCTGCAGAGCGGCATCCAGGTCTCGGGCCAGCTGTGCATGGTCGGCGTCGCCCGCACCGGGCAGCGCTCGTACGACTACCAGGCTACCGGGGGGCAGCCGGGCGACTCGGTCGCGCATCAGATGGCGAAGCCTGCGCTTCACCTTGTTGCGGACGACCGCGCCGCCCACGGCTTTGCTCACGACGAAACCCGCACGCGTCGGGGGAGCGCTCTCCCCAGGCGCGTGCGGGTCCGTGGCACCGCTACGAAGGTGGACGACGAGGTGCTGGCGTCCTGCCCTGCGTCCTCGTCGAACCGCGGTCGCGAAGTCCTCGCGCCGCCTCAGCCGGTTCTCGGTGGGCAGCACGACGTCATGACCTGACCGGGATCAGGCGGACAGACGGGCGCGACCCTTGCTACGGCGGGACGCGAGAATCGCGCGGCCGGCACGGGTGCGCATACGCAGCCGGAAGCCGTGGGTCTTCGCGCGACGACGGTTGTTCGGCTGGAAGGTGCGCTTGCTCACTCGGGGGCTCCAGAAATAAATCGGTAGTGGCGGGGTGCCGTCCTGGCTGTCACCGTGCGCCCACGAGTAGCTCGCAGTTACGCCCGAGTGCACCGCTTCCCGATCACCTGACGTGATCTGTGCCCATCGGAGGCAGGCGGCAGCAGCCATCGACAACTCGACCTGGTTACGGTACGCGCGGCTACGCCATCCGGTCAAACCAGGGGTCACTGGGAGACACTATCCACAGCCTGGGGACAACAACTTGAACCGCACCCGCCGCGCTGACTACCGTGGCTGAACTCCGATTCGTTCCTTTGTCCCCTTGTTCTGGCTCCACCCGATCCGAACCCCGACCCGTCCCACCATCACACGTTCGTGGGACCCGTGAGAGAGCGTGCCCTGTGGCTGACGTACCTGCCGATCTTGCCGCAGTGTGGCCACGAGTACTGGAGCAACTCCTCGGTGAGGGCCGCGGGCAGGGTGTCGAGGCGAAGGACGAGCACTGGATCCGGCGCTGCCAGCCGCTCGCGCTGGTCGCCGACACCGCCCTGCTCGCCGTACCGAACGAGTTCGCGAAGGGCGTACTGGAAGGCCGCCTGGCCCCGATCGTCAGCGAGACCTTGAGCCGCGAGTGCGGCCGCCCGATCCGCATCGCGATCACCGTCGACGACTCCGCCGGCGAACCCCCTGCCCCTCCGGCACCCCCCACACCGCCTCAGCCGCGCTACGAGGAGCCCGAACTCCCCTCCTACGAGGGCTACGGCCGCCACCGCGCCGACGACCACCTGCCCGGCCCCTCCGCCGACCCGCTGCCCACCGCACGCCCGGCCTACCCGAGCGAGTACCAGCGCCCCGAGCCCGGCCCCGGCAGCTGGCCGCGCCCGACGCAGGACGACTACGGCTGGCAGCAGCAGCGGCTCGGCTTCCCGGAGCGGGACCCGTACGCATCGCCGTCACAGGACTCCTACGCACAGGACTCCTACGGCCCGCCGTCCCAGGACTACCGCCCGCAGCCGATGGAGCGGCCGTCCTACGACGGGCACCGCCCCGACTACGACGGACACCGTCCCGACTACGAACAGCAGCGGCCCGACTACGACCAGCCGCGCGCCGACTACGACCGTGACGGCCGCCGCGAGCTGCCGGAGCCGCCTTCCGGCTCCGGCCATGTGCACCGCGGCGGCCCCGTCGGCGCGAACCTGCCCACCACTGGCGCCCCCGGCCCGCTGGCCGCACAACCCGCGCCGGCGCCCGGTCCCGGTGAGCCGACCGCGCGCCTGAACCCGAAGTACCTCTTCGACACGTTCGTCATCGGCGCCTCCAACCGCTTCGCGCACGCGGCCGCGGTCGCCGTCGCCGAGGCACCGGCGAAGGCGTACAACCCCCTCTTCATCTACGGGGAGTCCGGGCTCGGCAAGACGCACCTGCTGCATGCGATCGGGCACTACGCGCGCAGCCTCTACCCGGGCACGCGCGTGCGGTACGTGAGTTCCGAGGAGTTCACCAACGAGTTCATCAACTCCATCCGCGACGGCAAGGGCGACAGCTTCCGCAAGCGCTACCGCGAGATGGACATCCTGCTCGTCGACGACATCCAGTTCCTGGCGGACAAGGAGTCGACGCAGGAGGAGTTCTTCCACACCTTCAACACGCTCCACAACGCCAACAAGCAGATCGTGCTGTCCTCCGACCGGCCGCCGAAGCAGCTGGTGACCCTGGAGGACCGGCTGCGGAACCGTTTCGAGTGGGGTCTGATCACCGACGTCCAGCCGCCCGAGCTGGAGACGCGTATCGCGATCCTGCGCAAGAAGGCGGTGCAGGAGCAGCTCAACGCCCCGCCGGAGGTACTGGAGTTCATCGCCTCCCGCATCTCGCGCAACATCCGTGAGCTGGAGGGCGCCCTGATCCGGGTGACGGCGTTCGCGTCGCTCAACCGGCAGCCGGTGGACCTGGGCCTGACGGAGATCGTCCTGAAGGACCTGATCCCCGGCGGCGACGACGCGACGCCGGAGATCACCTCGACGGCCATCATGAGCGCGACCGCCGACTACTTCGGACTCACCGTCGAGGACCTGTGCGGCAGCTCGCGCGGCCGCCAGCTCGTCACGGCCCGCCAGATCGCCATGTACCTGTGCCGCGAGCTCACGGACCTGTCGCTGCCGAAGATCGGCGCGCTGTTCGGCGGCCGCGACCACACCACGGTGATGCATGCCGACCGCAAGATCCGCAATCTGATGGCCGAGCGACGCTCCATCTACAACCAGGTCACCGAGCTGACGAACCGCATCAAGAACGGCTGACGGAGCCGGTCGGCAAGACGGCCGGACGAGCCCGTCGTACGACGCCAAGGGCGCCCCCGGAGGAGATTCCGGGGGCGCCCTTCGTCATGTCGCGGTCCTCGGCTGTTCGAATAGCTGCCGCGTTACGGCCACTCTCCACAGATTCGGTGACTTTCTGCCGTCCACACCCTGGGGACTGGGAAGTTGTCCAGACTGTGTCCACAGAGGCCCCTGTTGAAAGACGATCACACCAGGTCACCTGGGTGTGGATTCGTGGACGAACGATCTCCACAGACTGTGGACAGAGCGGAGATCCACAGGCTGTGCATCAAGTTGTCCACGGGCAACCCACAGGCTGGGGTCGGTTGTCCCCAATGATCGCCATGTTCTCCACAGCGCTGTCCACTGTTCGGCAACGCGACGCGCCTCCTCACCGCCTTGAGTGAAAGGCGTCACATGAAGTTGCCTGGTTGGCCTGTGGGAAAGGTGGGTAAAGCTGGGGACGGCACTGGGGAGAAGTCGCCTCAGGCTGTGCATGGGGTGTGCAGAACTTTCCGTTCTCCACAGCGACGCCGAGTTGTCCACCGCTTCCGCCCACAGGGCCCGTGGACAAAATCTCCGCTCTGACCTGGGCAAACGCGGTTATCCACGGTATCCACAGGCCCTACTACTACTCCCGACTAGAGAGAGCGGGAAATCCGTTTCGAAGAGGGCCCTGTGCACAACTCGCTGTCCGGCTCCCGGCTGCCCCTCGTCACGACTTGACCCCGAGAGGCACCTACTGTCAGTGGGGTGCGTCAGACTGTTCCCGGTGTCCTTCCCCTCACTGGGGCCGACGACACCGAGACAGACGACGAAGCCAGGCAGGCCGAGAAGCGCCGGCAACAGCAGGAGGCGGCAACAGTGAAGATCCGGGTGGAACGCGACGTACTCGCGGAGGCAGTGGCCTGGGCGGCACGCAGCCTCCCGGCCCGTCCGCCGGCGCCTGTCCTCGCCGGCCTCCTGCTCAAGGCGGACGACGGTCAGCTGAGCCTGTCCAGCTTCGACTACGAGGTCTCCGCGCGCGTGAGCGTCGAGGCGGAGGTCGAGGAAGAGGGCACGGTCCTCGTCTCCGGCCGTCTCCTCGCGGACATCTCCCGCGCGCTCCCCAACCGACCGGTGGAGATTTCCACAGACGGTGTACGGGCGACCGTGGTTTGCGGCTCTTCCCGGTTCACACTCCACACCCTGCCTGTGGAGGAGTACCCGGCGCTCCCGCAGATGCCGAACGCGACCGGCACGGTTCCCGGCGAGGTCTTCGCCGCGGCCGCCGCCCAGGTCGCCATCGCCGCGGGCCGTGACGACACGCTGCCGGTGCTCACCGGTGTGCGCATCGAGATCGAGGGCGACCGGGTCACCCTGGCCTCCACCGACCGCTACCGCTTCGCGGTCCGCGAGTTCCTGTGGAAGCCGGAGAACCCGGAGGCGTCCGCGGTCGCCCTGGTCCCCGCCAAGACGCTCCTGGACACCGCCAAGGCGCTGACCAGCGGTGACAGCGTCACCCTGGCGCTCTCGGGTTCGGGCGCGGGCGAGGGCCTGATCGGCTTCGAGGGCGCGGGCCGCCGTACGACGACCCGTCTGCTGGAGGGCGACCTCCCGAAGTACCGCACGCTGTTCCCGACGGAGTTCAACTCCGTCGCCGTGATCGAGACCGCCCCCTTCGTGGAGGCCGTCAAGCGCGTGGCGCTGGTCGCCGAGCGCAACACCCCGGTGCGGCTGAGCTTCGAGCAGGGCGTGCTGATCCTGGAGGCCGGTTCCAGCGACGATGCACAGGCTGTGGAAAGGGTGGACGCGCAGCTGGAGGGCGACGACATCTCGATCGCCTTCAACCCGACGTTCCTGCTGGACGGCCTGAGTGCCATCGACTCCCCGGTGGCTCAGCTGTCCTTCACGACGTCCACGAAGCCGGCGCTCCTGAGCGGCAAGCCGGCAGTGGACGCGGAGGCGGACGAGGCCTACAAGTACCTGATCATGCCGGTGCGGCTGAGCGGCTGAGCGGCCGCAGTTCGCCGGGAGTTGTCCACAGGCCGTGGAGAAGTCACCACCGGCCTGTGGGGGAACCCGCAGGTGAGGGCGTACGTATGAGCGCGTATGCCCACAGCTGTGCGCGGACGTCCGGGTTTAGGCTCGGACAGGGGTACGAAGGTGCCCCAGGGGTGCGAGGGCGCCCCGCACGCCACACAGCGACCTAAGGAACACAACTGATGGAGCTCGGTCTCGTCGGCCTCGGCAAGATGGGCGGCAACATGCGCGAGCGGATCCGCCGCGCGGGCCACACCGTCGTCGGATACGACCGCAACCCTGACCTCGCGGATGTCCACAGCCTGGAAGAGCTTGTGGGCAAGCTCTCGGGGCCGCGCGTGGTCTGGGTGATGGTCCCGGCGGGTGCGCCGACCCAGTCGACCATCGACGAGCTGGCCGAGCTGCTGGAGCCCGGTGACGTCGTCGTGGACGGCGGCAACTCGCGCTGGACGGACGACGAGAGGCACGCCGAGGAGCTGGCGGCCAAGGGCATCGGCTTCGTCGACTGCGGTGTCTCGGGCGGCGTCTGGGGCCTGGAGAACGGCTATGCGCTGATGTACGGCGGCGACGCGGAGAACGTGGCCAAGGTGCAGCCGGTCTTCGACGCCCTCAAGCCGAAGGGCGACTTCGGCTCGGTGCACGCCGGCAAGGTCGGTGCGGGGCACTTCGCGAAGATGGTCCACAACGGCATCGAGTACGCGATGATGCAGGCCTATGCCGAGGGCTGGGAGCTGCTGGAGAAGGTCGACTCCGTGACCGACGTCCGGGAGGTCTTCCGGTCCTGGCAGGAGGGCACGGTCATCCGTTCCTGGCTGCTGGACCTGGCGGTGAACGCCCTCGACGAGGACGAGCACCTGGACAGGCTGAAGGGTTTTGCACAGGACTCGGGTGAGGGACGCTGGACTGTGGAAGCCGCCATCGACCACGCGGTGCCGCTGCCGGCGATCACCGCGTCGCTGTTCGCGCGGTTCGCCTCCCGCCAGGAGGACTCTCCGCAGATGAAGATGATCGCGGCGCTGCGGAACCAGTTCGGCGGCCACGCGGTCGAGAAGAAGTGACCGTCGGAAACGAGAAGAAGTAATCCACACCCTGGGGATGCCGACCTGGCACCCTCGGGGTGGCCCGGTTGCCCACAGCTGGGGAAAGTTGAAGGCCCTGGTGGCCCGGGCAACCGGGGCACCTGAACCACACGTTGGGGGAGGTCGGCGAAACGACCATGCACGTCACGCATCTGTCGCTGGCCGACTTCCGCTCGTACGCCCGGGTCGAAGTGCCGCTCGACCCGGGCGTCACCGCCTTCGTCGGGCCGAACGGTCAGGGCAAGACGAACCTCGTCGAGGCCGTCGGCTATCTCGCGACCCTCGGCAGCCATCGCGTCGCCTCCGACGCCCCCCTGGTCCGCATGGGCGCCGAGCGGGCGATCATCCGGGCGCAGGTGCGGCAGGGCGACCGGCAGCAGCTGGTCGAGCTGGAGCTGAACCCCGGCAAGGCGAACCGGGCCCGTATCAACAGGTCCTCGCAGGTCAGGCCCCGTGATGTGCTCGGCATCGTGCGGACCGTCCTGTTCGCGCCGGAGGACCTCGCCCTGGTCAAGGGCGACCCCGGCGAGCGGCGCCGCTTCCTCGATGAGCTGATCACTGCCCGCTCCCCGCGCATGGCAGGCGTTCGCTCCGACTACGAGCGGGTCCTCAGGCAGCGCAATACCCTCCTGAAGTCGGCCGCGCTGGCCCGTCGGCACGGCGGCCGTTCCATGGACCTGTCCACCCTCGACGTCTGGGACCAGCATCTCGCGCGCGCGGGCGCCGAGTTGCTCGCGCAGCGCCTCGACCTGATCGCGGCGATCCAGCCGCTGGCCGACAAGGCGTACGAGCAACTGGCCCCAGGCGGCGGCCCTGTGGCCCTGGACTACAAGCCGTCGGCTCCCGGCGAGGCGCACACGCGTGAGGATCTCTTCGAGCAGTTGATGGGGGCGCTGGCCGACGCCCGTAAGCAGGAGATCGAGCGCGGGGTCACCCTCGTAGGCCCTCATCGGGACGATCTGCTGCTCAAACTCGGTCAGTTGCCCGCCAAGGGGTACGCCTCGCACGGCGAGTCCTGGTCCTACGCGCTGGCGCTGCGTCTGGCGTCGTACGACCTGCTCAGGGCGGAGGGCAACGAACCGGTGCTGGTGCTCGACGACGTCTTCGCCGAGCTGGACAGCCGGCGCCGTGAGCGCCTGGCCGAGTTGGTCGCGCCCGGCGAGCAGGTCCTGGTGACGGCCGCGGTGGACGACGACGTACCGCAGGTGCTGGCGGGGGCGCGGTACACCGTGTCCGAGGGGACGGTGGAGCGCGTATGAGCGAGAACCCGTCCGTGAGCCCCTCCGAGAACGCCCCCAAGAAGACTCCCGAGCCCTCCGGTGTCGACCTCGCGCGCGTGGCGCTGCGGGCGGCCAAGGAGCAGGCACGCGCGCGTGGGGACGCGGCACAGCAGAAGAAGCAGGCCCGGCGCGGGGGCCTGCGCTCCGGCGCGCGGGCCGACGGCCGCGACCCCATGGCGCTCGGCGCTGCCATTAACCGCTTGATCACCGAGCGGGGTTGGGAGACGCCGGCTGCGGTGGGCGGTGTGATGGGGCGTTGGCCGCAGATCGTCGGCGAGGACGTCGCCAAGCACTGTGTGCCGGAGAAGTACGACGAGGACGAGCGGGTCCTGGTGGTGCGTTGCGACTCGACGGCTTGGGCGACGAACCTGCGGTTGCTCGCCCCGACGCTGGTCGCCCGCCTCAACGAGGACCTCGGCCATGGCGCCGTGCGGCAGATCAAGGTGAACGGCCCGGGCGGTCCCGCACGCCGCTACGGGCCTCTGCGCGCCCCCGGCAGCACGGGGCCCGGCGACACCTACGGCTGATCGGGCCGCCGTAAGCCTGCGGCACTTATGGCTGCGCGGGCCCGCCGTAGACCTCCGGCACCCGCGGCTGCTGGGACCGGCCGTCGATCCCGCCACCCGCGCTCCGAGCCGCGGAGCCGTGCCTTCCGGATGAGGTGTCACAGCAGTCCCACCAGGCTCTTCAGTCGCAGGTGACAGAGATCACATCAACAGCCTCCGGTGGTCCCGACGTACCGGCGGCGGCCTCCTCCTCGTACAACCGCACGCGGTTGCGAATCGGGACCTGACTCCGAAGTAGCCAAGGGTTGACGGCCGGAAGCGCTGAGTGGCTCTGTGAGCCTCTTGGAGCCCCCATCCGCATATCGGGAGTCGGTCGAGCCAGGTTCAGGGCGGCACATGAGGACTCAGGTACCGGCAAACCCCCATCACTGTCGGCGCTACCGGTAGACTGGAGGCCAATCCCGCCCCATTCGTGGGGACCGTCCGGGAAAAGCTGAGCAACGCTGATCAAGGCTTACCAACGCAACATGCCGCAGCCGCTCCGGCAACCCGCCGACGAGCCTGGCTCGTGCTGTGCCAGAAAGGGCGCTTCGTGGCCGATTCCGGCAACCCCAACGAGAACATCCCGTCCACCGACGCCGGCGCCAACGGCGCGGTGACCTCGTCGAACGGCGAGGTCACCGCCTCGTACGACGCCAGCGCCATCACCGTCCTCGAGGGTCTGGACGCGGTTCGCAAGCGACCCGGTATGTACATCGGTTCGACCGGCGAGCGCGGACTGCACCACCTCGTGCAGGAGGTCGTCGACAACTCCGTCGACGAGGCGCTGGCCGGGCACGCGGACACGATCGACGTGACGATCCTCGCCGACGGCGGCGTCCGGGTCGTCGACAACGGCCGTGGCATCCCGGTGGGCATCGTGCCGTCCGAGGGCAAGCCGGCCGTCGAGGTCGTGCTGACCGTGCTGCACGCGGGCGGCAAGTTCGGCGGCGGCGGCTACGCGGTCTCCGGCGGTCTGCACGGCGTCGGCGTCTCCGTGGTGAACGCCCTGTCGACGAAGGTCGCCGTCGAGGTCAAGACCGACGGCTACCGCTGGACGCAGGACTACAAGCTCGGCGTCCCGACCGCCCCGCTGGCCAAGCACGAGGCCACCGAGGAGCACGGCACCTCGGTCTCCTTCTGGGCCGACCCGGACATCTTCGAGACCACCGACTACTCCTTCGAGACGCTCTCGCGGCGCTTCCAGGAGATGGCGTTCCTCAACAAGGGTCTGCGGATCAACCTCACCGACGAGCGTGAGTCGGCGAAGGCCACGGCCGGTGCCGACGAGGCGGGCGAGGACGAGAAGCACGAGGTCAAGCACGTCTCGTACCACTACGAGGGCGGCATCGTCGACTTCGTGAAGTACCTCAACTCCCGCAAGGGAGACGTGGTTCACCCCACCGTGATCGACCTGGAGGCCGAGGACAAGGACAAGCACCTGTCCCTCGAGGTCGCCATGCAGTGGAACAGCGGCTACAACGAGGGCGTCTACTCGTTCGCCAACATCATCCACACCCACGAGGGCGGTACCCACGAAGAGGGCTTCCGCGCCGCGCTGACGTCGCTGATCAACAAGTACGCGCGCGACAAGAAGCTGCTGCGGGAGAAGGACGACAACCTCACGGGTGACGACATCCGCGAGGGTCTGACCGCGATCATCTCTGTGAAGCTGAGCGAGCCGCAGTTCGAGGGCCAGACGAAGACCAAGCTGGGCAACACCGAGGTCAAGACCTTCGTGCAGAAGGTCGTCTACGAGCACCTCGCGGACTGGCTGGACCGCAACCCGAACGAGGCGGCGGACATCGTCCGCAAGGGCATCCAGGCGGCCACCGCGCGCGTGGCGGCCCGCAAGGCGCGTGACCTGACGCGTCGTAAGGGCCTGCTGGAGTCGGCGTCCCTGCCGGGCAAGCTCTCCGACTGCCAGTCGAACGACCCCACCAAGTGCGAGATCTTCATCGTCGAGGGTGACTCCGCCGGCGGCTCGGCCAAGTCCGGCCGGAACCCTGAGTACCAGGCGATCCTCCCGATCCGAGGCAAGATCCTCAACGTCGAGAAGGCGCGGATCGACAAGATCCTGCAGAACCAGGAGATCCAGGCGCTGATCTCCGCGTTCGGCACCGGAGTCCACGAGGACTTCGACATCGAGAAGCTCCGCTACCACAAGATCATCCTGATGGCGGACGCCGACGTCGACGGCCAGCACATCAGCACCCTGCTGCTGACCTTCCTGTTCCGCTTCATGCGGCCGCTGGTCGAGGCCGGGCACGTGTACCTGTCCCGTCCCCCGCTGTACAAGATCAAGTGGGGCCGTGACGACGTGGAGTACGCCTACTCGGACCGCGAGCGCGACGCACTGATCGAGATGGGCCGCCAGCGCGGCAAGCGCGTCCGTGAGGACTCGATCCAGCGCTTCAAGGGTCTCGGCGAGATGAACGCCGAGGAGCTGCGCGTGACCACGATGGACCAGGAGCACCGGGTCCTCGGCCAGGTCACCCTGGACGACGCCGCGCAGGCCGACGACCTGTTCTCGGTCCTGATGGGCGAGGACGTGGAGGCCCGCCGCCAGTTCATCCAGCGCAACGCCAAGGACGTCCGCTTCCTCGACATCTGAGTCGGTCTCAGCTGACCGCACCAGGAAGGACCTTCACCAGCAATGACCGACGAGAACACTCCCGTCACCCCGGAAGAGGGCGGCGAACTCGTGATGCGTGTCGAGCCCGTCGGGCTCGAGACGGAGATGCAGCGCTCGTACCTCGACTACGCGATGTCCGTCATCGTCTCGCGTGCGCTGCCGGACGTCCGGGACGGCCTCAAGCCCGTCCACCGCCGTGTGCTGTACGCCATGTACGACGGTGGCTACCGCCCCGAACGCGGCTTCTACAAGTGCGCCCGTGTCGTCGGCGACGTCATGGGCAACTACCACCCGCACGGCGACTCCTCGATCTACGACGCGCTGGTCCGCCTCGCGCAGCCGTGGTCGATGCGGATGCCGCTGGTGGACTCCAACGGCAACTTCGGCTCCCCGGGCAACGACCCGGCGGCGGCCATGCGCTACACCGAGTGCAAGATGGCGCCGCTGTCGATGGAGATGGTCCGCGACATCGACGAGGAGACCGTCGACTTCACGGACAACTACGACGGCCGCTCCCAGGAGCCGACCGTCCTGCCGGCCCGCTTCCCGAACCTGCTGATCAACGGCTCGGCCGGTATCGCGGTCGGCATGGCGACCAACATCCCGCCGCACAACCTGCGTGAGGTCGCGGCCGGTGCCCAGTGGTATCTGGAGAACCCAGAGGTCTCGCACGAGGAGCTGCTGGACGCGCTCATGGAGCGCATCAAGGGTCCCGACTTCCCGACCGGCGCGCTCGTCGTCGGCCGCAAGGGCATCGAGGAGGCGTACCGCACCGGCCGCGGCTCCATCACCATGCGCGCGGTCGTCGAGGTCGAGGAGATCCAGAACCGCCAGTGCCTGGTGGTCACGGAGCTGCCGTACCAGGTCAACCCGGACAACCTCGCACAGAAGATCGCCGACCTGGTGAAGGACGGCAAGATCGGCGGCATCGCGGACGTCCGCGACGAGACGTCCTCACGCACCGGTCAGCGCCTGGTCATCGTGCTGAAGCGCGACGCGGTCGCCAAGGTCGTCCTGAACAACCTGTACAAGCACACGGACCTGCAGACCAACTTCGGCGCCAACATGCTGGCGCTGGTCGACGGCGTCCCGCGCACCCTGTCCCTGGACGCGTTCATCCGCCACTGGGTGACGCACCAGATCGAGGTCATCGTCCGCCGTACGCGCTTCCGACTGCGCAAGGCGGAGGAGCGGGCGCACATCCTGCGCGGCCTCCTCAAGGCCCTGGACGCCATCGATGAGGTCATCGCGCTGATCCGGCGCAGTGACACCGTCGAGATCGCGCGCGGCGGCCTGATGGAGCTCCTGGAGATCGACGAGATCCAGGCCAACGCCATCCTCGAGATGCAGCTGCGCCGACTGGCCGCCCTGGAGCGCCAGAAGATCGTCCAGGAGCATGACGAACTCCAGGCGAAGATCAACGAGTACAACCAGATCCTCGCCTCCCCGGTCCGCCAGCGCGGCATCGTCAGCGAGGAGCTCGCCGCGATCGTCGAGAAGTACGGCGACGACCGCCAGACCAAGCTGATCCCCTACGACGGTGACATGTCCATCGAGGACCTCATCGCCGAAGAGGACATCGTGGTCACCGTCACCCGCGGCGGCTACGTCAAGCGCACCAAGACGGACGACTACCGGGCGCAGAAGCGCGGCGGCAAGGGCGTACGCGGCACGAAGCTCAAGGAAGACGACATCGTCGACCACTTCTTCGTCTCGACGACGCACCACTGGCTGCTGTTCTTCACCAACAAGGGCCGCGTGTACCGCGCGAAGGCCTACGAGCTTCCCGACGCAGGCCGTGACGCGCGCGGGCAGCACGTCGCGAACCTCCTCGCCTTCCAGCCGGACGAGGCGATCGCCGAGATCCTCGCCATCCGGGACTACGAGGCGGCGCCGTATCTGGTGCTCGCCACGAAGGCCGGACTTGTGAAGAAGACGCCGCTGAAGGATTACGATTCGCCCCGCTCCGGCGGTGTGATCGCGATCAATTTGCGGGAGCGGGAGGACGGTTCCGACGACGAACTGATCGGCGCCGAACTCGTCTCGGCCGACGACGATCTGCTTCTGATCAGCAAAAAGGCACAGTCGATCAGGTTCACGGCCACGGACGAATCGCTGCGCCCGATGGGCCGCGCCACCTCGGGTGTCAAGGGCATGAGCTTCCGCGAGGGAGACGAGCTGCTCTCGATGAATGTTGTTCGACCCGGTACGTTCGTGTTCACTGCCACCGACGGCGGGTACGCGAAGCGGACTCCCGTCGACGAGTACCGCGTTCAGGGTCGCGGCGGCCTCGGTATCAAGGCCGCCAAGATCGTGGAGGACCGCGGATCGCTCGTCGGAGCGCTGGTGGTCGAGGAGGCCGACGAGATCCTCGCCATCACGCTGGGCGGCGGTGTGATTCGTACGCGAGTCAGCGAGGTCAGGGAGACGGGCCGTGACACCATGGGCGTCCAACTGATCAACCTGGGCAAGCGCGATGCCGTGGTCGGCATCGCACGTAACGCCGAGGCGGGACGCGAGGCGGAGGAGGTCGACGGCGACGTGGCCGTCGACGAGACCGCCGAGGGTGCCGCCGAGACCATCGGCACGGACGAGGGTGACTCGCCCTCGGCCGAGTAGCACGAGGAGAGAGTCATCGTGAGCGGAGCCACGGGCGCCGGATCGTCCGGTACCTCGACCGGTTCTACGGCCGGTAAGGACACGGACGGCGGCGGCCGTGGCTCCGCCGCGCGTGCGACGGACACGCACACGACCCAGCTGAAAGCGATCAAGGCGCCCGCGAAGGACTCGCCCTCGCCCGAGACACCTGGATCCCAGGGGGGAACCGTGACGGACTCCCGAGGCCCGCAGGCGCAGCAGTACGCGGCCGGCCCGGGCTCGGCTGCCCCGGGCGCCCAGCCGCAGCCGACGCCCACAGGGGCCCAGCAGGCGGCCCCCGCGCCGTCGGCGTCGCCGCTGCCGGGGGAACGGCAGCCGCAGCAGCCCGCAGGGCCCTACCACCCGCCGCAGGCCTACCAGACGCCCGCTCCGGCGGGCGCGGTACGCCGACCGCGCACGGGGGCGGGGGCACGCACGACGCCGCGCACCCGCAAGGCCCGCCTGCGGGTGGCCAAGGCCGACCCCTGGTCGGTGATGAAGGTCAGCTTCCTGCTCTCCATCGCGCTGGGAATCTGCACGATCGTCGCGTCCGCGGTGCTGTGGATGGTCATGGACGCGATGGGCGTCTTCTCCACGGTCGGCGGCACGATCTCCGAGGCGACCGGCTCGAACGAGTCGAACGGCTTCGACCTGCAGTCCTTCCTGTCGCTGCCGCACGTGCTGATGTTCACGGCGATCATCGCGGTCATCGACGTCGTCCTCGCGACGGCGCTGGCGACGCTCGGCGCGTTCATCTACAACCTCTCCGCCGGCTTCGTGGGCGGCGTCGAGCTGACGCTGGCCGAGGACGAGTGACCTGCTGCTGAACCGCGGCTGACGGTCCCCCGACAACCGATTTTGGGACTGCCCCGGTCGTGCGCTAATCTTCAGGAGTCAGCGCGCGGGACACACCGCAGAGCGCGGCGGGGCTATAGCTCAGTTGGTTAGAGCGCATCCCTGATAAGGATGAGGCCACAGGTTCAAATCCTGTTAGCCCCACCAGCGAAAAGACCTCCAGTACGTACCGGCTGGGGGTCTTTTGCATGCCCGGTTGTCAGTGCCGGATGAGAGCCTGGCGGCATGATCGTCGAACGGGCATACGCGCATGCCGCCGAGAGCGAGCTGGGGGAAGGCAACCCGTGGCCGTGGTCGGTGCCGTGCGTGCGGCAGCTGCTGGAGGACGGCCTGAAGTTCACCGCGCCGGTCACGTTCCTGGTGGGGGAGAACGGCTCGGGCAAGTCGACGCTCGTCGAGGCGCTGGCGGAGGGGTTCGGGCTGGACTCCTGGGGCGGATCCGCGGGCTACCGGTACGCCAGTTGGCGCGAGCCTTCGGCACTGGGCGGGCGGATACGCTTCGAGGCGACGGCGGCCGGGCGCCGTATGCTGCGCGGGCCGCGTACGCGCCGCAGAGGCTTCTTCCTGCGGGCGGAGACCGCGCTGGACG
Source organism: Streptomyces sp. CA-251387 (assembly GCF_050936625.1). Taxonomy (NCBI): domain Bacteria; kingdom Bacillati; phylum Actinomycetota; class Actinomycetes; order Kitasatosporales; family Streptomycetaceae; genus Streptomyces; species Streptomyces sp. CA-251387. The sequence goes on from NZ_JBNJMJ010000001.1 coordinate 4,783,979, forward strand.
CGCTGGGCCGGGAGCAGCAGACGGGAAGGCTGTCCGGGGCCGTGGACGAGATGAGCCACGGCGAAGGCTTTCTGATGGCCTTCCGCGAGCGGTTCCAGGAGCCTGGGCTGTACGTCCTGGACGAGCCCGAGGCCGCGCTGTCCTTCGCTTCCTGTCTTCAACTCGTCGGGCTGCTGCACGAACTGGGGCGTTCCGGCGCGCAGATCATCTGCGCCACGCACTCACCTGTGCTGACGGCGCTGCCCGGCGCCGAGATCATCGAGGTGGGCGACCACGGAATGCGCCCCGTGGACTGGGGGGATCTGGAACTCGTCGACCACTGGCGGCGTTACCTCAACGACCCGGGGGCCTATCTCCGGCACATCCTCGAAGCGGGATGAGGTTCAACCGCGGTACTGCATGACGTGACAGGTCCTGCATGAGCTGGTGCTTTGTACGCAAGCTCGCTGTGGTGCGGTTGGGGACAAGAGGCGGTGCCGTCTTGGGAAAAGGAGTGACGGCTCGGGGCGAGCCCTCGGTCAGCGCTGGTGCGGGACGAGGGGCCGGGCCGGAGCGGCGACGGAGTCGCATCCGCCGGTGGGCGAGGTCGCCGTGGCCGCTTCCGTCTCCGTGAGCGGGCGGTGACGGCAGCCGGGGGTTCTGCCGTGGGCCTCGGCGCGGATGCGCTGCTTCATCGTGGGAGGCAGTGACCTGGCGTAGGACCAGGCCCACTGGGGCATCGCCGGCACCGTCAGCTGCGCGCCGCGGTCGCTGTCGTCGCTGTCGCTCTTGCGCGCCGTCTCGGTGTGCGGTACGGCCGCGGCGGCGGGGGTCGTGACGAATCCGAGCGCCGTGAACAGCGCGAGGAAGGCGGTGACGATGGTGGTCCACAGGTTCATGACCTTGTTCCGGGCCATGGCCCCTCACTTTCGGGTTGGGCGATTTGCGTACTTTCCTCATGATGTGTATGAGGGCTGCGAAATCATGGACCGACGCCCGTGGCGCGTCGATCTTCAGATGAACACCACACGGATGGGTGCAAGAGATCTCGAAACTCCCCGAAAGTGCAGGAAGCGGGTGAAGGAGGAGAAAAGTCACCGTCTGTCGAGGTGTGATCACCGTCCGATCGGAGCGGTGCCCTCCGCTTCTACTGCGCTGCTCCGGACGGCAGTTGAGCTCCGACGGCAGGTCACCGATCGATATCGGTCGGTGTGTATAGTCGGGCGCCAGAGGTCCCCTACGTCAAGGAAAGACGAGGTCGCGCGGTGAAGAAGCTTCTCCTGGTCGCACTGGCCGCCATCGGCGGGCTCCTCGTGTACCGCCAGATCCAGGCGGATCGCGCCGAGCAGGATCTGTGGACGGAGGCGACTGACTCCGTGCCCACGGGTTCGTGAGTCACCCCATCGGATTCTGAAGCAGACCCCGGCCGCCTCGCGGTCGGGGTTTTGTGTGCTCGGGGCCTGGACTGCCCATGATCGTGGGCCTGGAGTGCCCGAGAGTGGGGGCTTGGGGCGCGCGGAGGCGCGCCGCGCAGTGTCGGGGCTTCGAGTTGCGGGAGCGGACCGGATGTCCTAGAGCCGGGCGTATCGGACGGCCGTACGGATTGCGGGGGTGACGCGCGGCCGGGCTGGGCAGGATGGGCGACGTCCATGGTCCGGCGACAACGAGGAGTGGCGCGTGATGGGGCGGCGTACGGCACGGTGGCGCCGGGAGAGGGCGCGGCGTGGTCATCCCTCGCGCTCGGCACGCGCGCGTGCGGTCCTCGTAGGGGCGGCGCTACTGCTCTGCACGACGGCTGCGCTGCCCGGCCAGTACGCCCTCGCGGCCGAAACACCCAGCCCCTACGCCTTCGCGCCCGATGCCCGTTCCGTCACGGGCGCGCCAGGCACCACGGATGCCGCGCCGCTCACGCCCGGCACGACGTACCAGAGCTCCCTGCCGAGCAGCGGAGAGATCTACTACAGCCTCCGCCTCGACGCCACGTCCGACGCGTACGTCTCCGTGACCGCTGTCCCCGCCCCCGGCAGTACCGTCTCCGCGAGCGACGGCATCAGGGTGTCCGTGAAGGACGCTGACGGCGGGCTCTGCTCCCTCGAAACGGAGAGATTCGGCGTCGTCAGCAGTGCCCGCCCGCTCGCGGTGTGGGGCAGACGCGAGATCTCTGCCGACCGGACCGGCTGCAAGAACGCGGGCACCTACTACGTGATCGTCTCGCGCGTCGGTACGACGGCTTCCGCGCCGGACGCCTGGGACCTGGAGCTCTTCGCCACTTCCGAGCCGCCCCTGGAGCACGCCGACGCGACGAGTGCTCCCGAGGCCTGGAACTCCGCCTCACCCACCCCCCTCACTGGCGACGACGTGCGCCGCGAAGGCGGCTCCGGCTTCGCCTCCGCGGCATCCGTCAGCCAGGGCGTCTGGAGCTCGGACATCAGGCCCGGCCAAACGCTCTTTTACAAGGTGCCCCTCGACTGGGGACGGCAGCTGCACGCCACCGCCGAACTGGACAGCTCGAACAGCGGCGACAACTACCTCGGCAACGCCCTGAACCTCGCCCTCTACAACCCCGCGCGCGGCCTCGTCGACGACGCGAGCGCCAACTACGACCTCAGGCAGCAGGACACCGCCGAACTCGACCCCCTCCCGCCGGTCGCGTACGAGAACCGGTACGCCATCCGCGACCAGTTCAGCGGCATGCGGTTCGCCGGGTCGTACTACCTCGTGGTGCACCTCGCTGCCGAGATGGCGGAGAAGTACGGCAACGGGCCGTTCGGGCTCACGCTGCGCGTGCGGGTGGGGGGCGGGCTGGAGGCCGGTCCCGGTTATGCGGGGGAGTCCGAGCCGCGGGGGGTCTTCGAGGTTTCGCCGGGCGATCGGGCGGCGGCTGCGGAGGGCGGCGGGGCTGGGGCCGGGGGTGGCGGTGACGCTGCGATGACCGTGCTCGCGGTGAGTGGGATCGGGGCGGGGACCGTGGTGCTGGTGGTGCTGGGGGTGTGGGCGGTGGTGGCTCGGCGGAGGGCTGGGGCCTGGTAGGGGGCAGGCGTTGGGGTGCTCGGGGGCGCGGCTCTGGCGCTCTCGGAAATGCCGGGCCGGTGCGGGGAGAGGGCCCTCCGATGCGGGGGCTTCGGGGCTTGGAGGCTCGTGGGCATTGAGCCCAGCAGGGTCCGGTTCGCCGGCTCGCTGCCTTCGGCGCCTCGGCGATCTCAGATGTGGGCCAGTGCCCAGAACCCCACGGCGTAGCAGGCCAGCGCAAGCAGCAGGAGCGGGACTGCGACTTTGGCGGGCGGGCCGGGGCGGCGGGCGAGGCCGTGGGCTGCGCGGCGGGCGGCGCGGTGGCCGCCGCGGCGGTGCGACTGCGGAATTGAGGGTGCCGAAGGTGGAACCTGCGGGCTCTGAGCGGTGTACGAAGCAGTAGAGGCATCGACGCGCTGGTGTGGCGCAGGCGTCGGGGGCTCAGCCGGGTAGTGCGGTGCGTGCGGATGAGGGGAGGACAGGACGTGCGTGGTGTCGTAGGGGGAGACGTGAGCGGCGGAGTGCTGGGCGTCCTGGTGCTCCTGGCGATGCGCCTGTGCCTGTGCCTGGGCGTGGGCCTGGCCTTGGGTCAGGGCTTGGGCTGGCTGTCTCGGGCCGTGCGCCTGGGGCTGGTGCTGGGGCGGTGCCTGTATCGGGTGCGGGTTCCCGGATCCGCCGACCGGCTGTGGCGGGGGCGTCTGAGCCTGCGGCGAGGAGCCGGTGGCCTGAGGCGGGGGCAGATGGAAGCTGCCGGTGTCCGACATGGAGAGGGGCCCGCTACTGTCGCCGGGTTGCGAGGGTCCGGACGGCCCCTGGGCGGCAGGCGGTGCCGACCCGTGCCGGGGCGTGCGCCGGGAGGGCGTGGACTGGGACCCGGTGACATCAGAAGCCGGGACAGGCCCGGCCACGCCGTGGCGCGGGTCGCTCAGTGCGGTGCCCGAGCCGTTGCCGGCAGTCCCGGAACCGGCAGTCCCGGAACCGGTGGCCCGCGGCCCAGAGCCGGTGCCGGGGGCCATCGACCCTGTATCTGTCGGTCCAGATCCGGTGTCGGTCGGTACGGGGCCTGCACCCGCCGCTACGGAGCCAGCGCCCGCCGCTACGGAGCCAGCGCCCGTCGGTCCGGAGCTGGTGCCGGTCGGTACGGACCCGGCGCCCGGCGACACCGAGCCGCTGGTGCGCGTCCCCACGGTGCCCATGTCGAAGTGCCGCGAGCCATCCCTGCCCCCTTCGACCCCCGGCGCCGCTTTGAGCGGCCCGTCCGGCGCGAACCCCGGTGGCAGCGGACCGATCTGGTCGAAGATCTCGATCAGCTCGTCGTCGGGTCCGGGCTCCGGCAGGAGCTCGACGGCCGAGGCGAGGGCCTTGCGCGCCCCCGTGGCCGTGCGGAATCGCGCATGCGGATCCGGCTGCAGCAGCGAGGCCACGACCTGCCACAGCGGTTCGGGAATTCCCTTGGGCGCACCGGGAGTTCCGTGCGCGGCGAAGTACTGGATGAGCGCCTTGGCGTCAGGCTTGGCGCCCTCCAGCAGATACAGCGCCACCAGTCCTACGGCGAACAGGTCGGCGGGGAAATCCGGTTCCGCGCCCATGAGTTGCTCGGGAGCGAGATAACCGGGCGTTCCCACCACGAGGTTGGTCTCGGTCAGGCGGGGCTCGCCGAGCCGCATGGCGATGCCGAAGTCGGACAGGCGCAGTCGCGGGCGCGCCGTGCCGGTGGCCTCGAGGAGCAGGTTGGCGGGCTTGATGTCGCGATGGACGACGCCCTCCGCGTGCACCGCGGCCAGCCCCGAAAGGAGCTGGTCGAGGAGTGTGCAGACGAAGGAGGGCGGCAAGGGGCCGTAGTCCCCGACGAGATGGACCAGCGAACCGCCGGCCACCAGGTCCATGGTGAACAGGACCTTGTCGTCGTCGGCGGCCCAGCTGGCGGGCGCGAGCACATGGGGGTGATCGATCCGGAGGGCCTGTTCGCGGACGAACCGCAGCAGCGAGTGCGCGTCGCTCTGCTGCAGCACCTTGGCGGCCACGTACCGGCGGCGACGGTGGTCCCAGGCGCGCCATACCGCGCCGACGCCGCCGCGTCCGATCGGGTCGACCAGTTCGTACCGGCCGGCGAAGACCTCACCCATGGCTGTGCGTCGCTCCTCCCCCTTCGGTTACCCCCCTTGCTTCCCCCTCGACGAGCGATACGACTCCCCTCGCCGACGTCTTCTCTCTCCCCCCACGGACTCGCGGCTGAACCGCACGACCCCCTCGTGCCGCTCAGGACGCACGCCGTCGGCCCGGCTGCCGAACCCCCTTCGGCGACCGGGCCCAAGGGGTCAGTTCTGATGAGACTGGTAGTGCGCGACCGCGTCGGAGGTGCGGCCGGCGCCGTACACCCGGAGGAACTCTGCCAGTTCCGGGTGGGTGGGGGCGAGGGTGTCCGCAGCGTCGATGATGTCTCCCGCGGCCGCCACCGAGCGCAGCAGCGACTGGATCTCGCGGACCACTCGCTTGACCGTCGGCGCCCCCGAACTGCTCGTCGTCTGTGTGGTGTTGCTGAGCACCGAGCCCCCCTGCGACTTCTTGATCTCCTCCATGCGCTCGGTGGCCTCGGCCGCACTCACGCTGCCGTCCGCGACCTGCCCCGCCAGGTCCTGCAGCAGCTGCACCCGCTGCACCACGGCGGGATTGCCGATCTTCGCCCGCTGGCCGCTCATCAGCTGCGACAGCATCGGTGCGGACAGTCCCAGTACCCCCGCGAGACGAGCCTGGTTGAGCCCAAGATCGTCGATGAGCTTACGGAAGAGCGCCCCCAGCGGCTCCCCGTACCAGTTCCGCTGCAGTTCCCGCGCTCTTGCGGTGGCTTCCTGCTGTGCGGCGTCCATTGCGTCTCCCCATCGCTTCCCCAAAAACCGCGGTTCGCTGTAGCGAACCACGCCGAGCATCTTACGGAGAGTGGTCGTTCATCGGGACCCCCAATCTTTTTGCGAGATACGGGGGGCGACCCGGTACTCTGGTCTGCGGCGCCCGCCGGATCGTGGTTCTTCCGGCTGGACGCTCCTCTTCCGGGGCCTTAGCTCAGTTGGTAGAGCGCTGTCTTTGCATGGCAGATGTCAGGGGTTCGACTCCCCTAGGCTCCACACCTCGGACCGGTCAGACGCCCCAGCGGCCTCTGGCCGGTTTCTGTATGCCGTGCGTCTCGAATGGACTCCCCATGGGTGACGTGTGTCACCTGGCGGCGGGCGGCATCGTTGCGGATGTTTGCGCAAATAGGCGAGCCGGGGGCAGTCCGGGCGGTGATCGCTCAGCCCGCCGACGCGGCGCGAGGGTGGCGTGCTGCGACACCGAAGCCTTGCTTGAGCTGGCATGAGACCAGTCTGGTAATCACAAGGACACGCACCGTTAAGAAACTCTGTGCAGGACTTGCACACCCGGGCCGTTGCAAACGTCATCGCGGGCGACGGGCGTAAACACGCGCCGTCCCCCGGCCAGGCCGCCCATGTTCCACGTGAAACATGACTGTGGGGCGGAAGACCCTCAAGTCTCCCGCCCCACAGCCCACTTCACCATGTCGGCCGTTCACCGGCCCTCACATCACAGGCCCTCGTCGCGCCGGGCTGCCTCCTCCTCGGCCTCCTTCGCCTGGACTTCGGGGTCAAGGCCGGACTGGCCGCTGCCGTCCACCGAAGTGAGACGGCCCGACTCGGGCACCTCGGTCGCCGCAGGCGGCTCGACCAGCCAATCCGGGTTGGCCTGCTTGTCCCACCACTTCCAGGCGGCGAAGGCAGCGCCCGCGAGGACACCGAACATCGCCAGCGCCTTCGCGGCACGGCCGGCCTTGGCACGCCTCTGGTGCTTGCGGGCCAGCTTCTCAATGTCCTTCGGCGAGATCTGACCGCGCAGCGCCGCCAACGCAGCGGCCCCGCGCGCAGCAGCCTCGCCCCTGACGGGCCCGGCCGCGGCCACTACCTGCTCGATCCTCGGCCGGGAGTAGTCGGCAGCCTGCCGGGCAGCCTTACGCGTACGAACGGCTGCCTCATGAGCGGCATGGTCGACCTTCGGTGGCACATGCGCACGAGCCTGCTCCAAGCGCGGCACGACATACGTGCCGTACTGCATAAGCGCCTGCGCGCGGGCCTGCTCGGTGGCCTGCGACACCTTGGGCGCAAGCCGTACGCGTGCCTCGTGCGCGTAGTGCGCGGCCCTGTCCTTGGCGGTGTCGGCGTAGGGCGCCACCACTTCCGCGGCGTGCAGCACGCTGTCCTTCGCCGAGCCGGTCGCGGCGCGCACGCTGTCAATGCGGGTCACGGGTTCCTCCTCCTCGGTGGCGTACGGTTTTCGACTTTCCACCCTTTTACGGATCATGCCTGTCAGAACGCTCCTCGGCATGTGAGGGCGGGCATATGGGTGCCGATGGACTTGATCGAGCGCAATAAAGGATTAATGCGGTTCAACGCGGGCTTGTCGTCGACAATGCCACGGTTCGCCGCTTCGCGCCCCCGCCACGGACCTTCTCGACCGGTTTTCTGCAAGCGATCACCAGGGTTGCGGGCCGATGAACGAGTGCCGGGCGACGCAAGCCACCGTCCATGCGAGGATCGGGGGGTCACGGAAAGACAACGGAAGGCAGATCGTGGCCGAGCAGCTCTACGCCACCCTGAAGACCAACCACGGCGACATCCAGGTCCGGCTCTTCCCGAACCACGCGCCGATCACGGTCAAGAACTTCGTCGAGCTCGCCACGGGCGAGCGTGAGTGGACGAACCCCGCCACCGGCGAGAAGTCCACGGCCAAGCTCTACGACGGCACGGTCTTCCACCGCGTCATCAGCGGCTTCATGATCCAGGGCGGTGACCCGCTGGGCAACGGCACCGGCGGCCCCGGCTATCAGTTCCAGGACGAGTTCCACCCGGACCTCCGCTTCGACAAGCCCTACCTGCTCGCCATGGCCAATGCCGGCCCGGGCACCAACGGCTCCCAGTTCTTCATCACCGTCTCCCCGACGACCTGGCTCAACCGCAAGCACACCATCTTCGGCGAGGTCACCGACCCCGCCAGCCAGAAGGTCGTCGACGCCATCGCCACCACTCAGACCAACCCGCGCACCGACCGTCCCCTCAACGACGTCGTCATCGAGTCGGTCGTCGTCGAGACCCGCGAAGGCTGAGTCCGACACCTCCCAGAGGGAACCAAACGCCCCGCTCGTCCGTAAGGAAGAGCGGGGCGATGTATGAGGAAGTGCATCGCGTAGACGACCTAGGGGACCTCATGGACCAGCCGGCAGGCAGCCCGCAGGACGCCCAGAGCCTGCCCGTCTGCTACCGCCACCCGGATCGCGAGACCGGCATCCGCTGCACCCGCTGCGAACGCCCGATCTGCCCCGAATGCATGGTCAACGCGTCCGTCGGATTCCAGTGCCCCGACTGCGTCCGCAACGGCTCCGGCACCGGACACGCCCCCGACGCCGCCCGGCCCCGCACGATCGCCGGCGGCACCATCACCGCAGACCCGCGCCTGCTCACCAAGATCCTTATCGGAATCAACCTCGCGGTCTTCATCGCCGTCCAGACCAGCACCTCGCTCCTGAACGACCTCGTCCTCATCGGCGCCTGGCCACCCGCCCCCTTCAACCCCACAGAAGGCGTCGCCGAGGGCCAGTGGTACCGCCTGGTGACCTCGATGTTCACCCACGAGGCCATCTGGCACATCGCCTTCAACATGCTCAGCCTGTGGTGGCTCGGCGGCCCCCTCGAAGCCGCACTCGGCCGCGCCCGCTACCTCGCGCTCTACTTCTGCTCCGGCCTCGCCGGCAGCGCCCTGACCTACCTGCTCGCCGACTCCACCACGGCCTCACTCGGCGCATCCGGCGCCATCTTCGGCCTCTTCGGCGCCACCGCCATCCTCATGCGCCGACTCCAGTACGACATGCGGCCGATCATCGCCCTGCTGGTGATCAACCTGATCTTCACCTTCGGCTGGAGCAACATCGCCTGGCAGGCCCACATCGGCGGCCTCGTCGCCGGAGTCGTCATCGGCTACGCCATGGTCCATGCCCCACGTCAGCGCCGCGTCCTCGTGCAGTACGGAACCTGCGCTCTCGTGCTGGCGGCCGTGGTGCTCATGACCCTGCTCAGGACGGCTCAGCTCACCTGACGTACCCGGTTGTCCACAGCGTGTGGCGAATCTTGTGCACGGTGTGCGGGAACAACTGTGCCCCCTGTCACTGTCCGGCGTTTCCGCAGGTCAAACAGGGGGCGAACAGAGTTTCGATGGACGGCGGGTGGCTGGTAGTTCCGTCACACCGGCGTCAACCCTGGAGGGGTTATCCACAGATCGTCGTTCTTTTTCAACACTGTGGAAAACGGCTGTGGATAACTCACCGGATACCCCTGGGCAGAGGTACGTTCACCGTGAAGTGGTCGCCGCTTCGACCGCTACTTCCACTGCGTGGAGACGCCGAATCCGGCAGCGATGAAGCCGAAGCCCACCACGATGTTCCAGTTGCCCAGTGCGTCGATGGGCAGCGAACCGTCGGTGACATAGAAGACGACGATCCATGCGAGGCCGATGATGAACATGGCCAACATCACGGGGGCGACCCAGGCGCGGCTGTTCAGCTTGATGGCGGTCGCCTGCTTCGACGGCGGCGGCGTGTAGTCGGCCTTCTTGCGGATACGTGACTTCGGCACGAGGGTCTCTCCTGTCGATGCGCTGCGTGGCCGCGCAGGGAACTGGGGCTGGCTCGGGGCAGCGTACAAGGGGACTCTGATTGCTCCCCCGGGCGTCCGTTAGCGTAGTGCTTCCGCGGCGCTGAAGGAGATAAGGGTACGTTGAGCAATTCTGCCGACTCCCCCGGGACGGGATCCAGCCCTGTCCGCGGCCGCTTCCGGCCGGTGCGGGTGCTGACCGCGGCCGTCTTCGCTCTGGCGGGGCTCATTTTCTTCACCAGTTTCAATACGGCCAAGGGCACCAATATCCGTACGGATGCCTCGCTGCTGAAGCTCTCGGACCTCATCCAGGAGCGCAGCCACGAGAACGGCAAGCTGAATGAGTCCAACGCGGCCCTGCGGGACGACGTAGAGGCGCTGGCCGAGCGGGACGACGGCAGTACGAAGGCCGAGGACGACAAGCTGGCGGCGCTGGAGCAGCGTGCCGGCACGCAGAAGGTGACGGGCGAGGCGGTCACGGTCACGCTGAACGACGCCCCGCCGGATGCCACCGCCAAGCTGCCGGGGTATCCCGAGCCGCAGCCCGACTACCTGGTCATTCATCAGCAGGATCTGCAGGCCGTGGTCAACGCGCTGTGGCAGGGCGGCGCCAAGGGCATCAAGGTCATGGACCAGCGGCTGATCTCCACCAGTGCCGTGCGCTGTGTGGGCAACACCCTGATTCTTCAGGGCCGGGTGTATTCGCCGCCGTACAAGATCACGGCGGTCGGTGATCCGGAGAAGCTACAGAAGGCGCTCGCGGCCTCGTCGGCGATCCAGAACTACATGGTGTACGTCAATGTGTACGGCCTCGGCTGGAAAGTCACCGAGGACGGGACGGTGACTCTGCCGGGCTACTCGGGCACAGTGGATCTGCAGTACGCCAAGCCCGTGGAGTGAGCCTTCTCTGGAGCTGCCGGTGCGTGTCGTCGTCAGGACCGTCAGCGAGTTGTGTATCACCGTCGGCACCGTGATCGTGCTTTTCGTCGTGTATGTGTTGGTCTGGACTGGCGTGAAGGCCGGCAGCGTCATGGACGACCAGATCGATCGGTTACAGGAGCGGTGGGCGCAGGGGGCGGTAGGGCCGACGGCGCCCGGCAGCCCCGTGAGTCCGGAGGGGAGCTCGCCGACGAGTCCGCCGAAGCCGGCTCCGTACACCGCCGACGAGCCGTTCGCGATCATGTACATCCCGCGTCTTGGTTTCACGTGGAACAAGCCGGTCCTCGAGGGCACCGCCACCAAGACCCTCAAGAAGGGTCTCGGTCACTACGCGAACACCGCGCAGCTCGGTCAGAAGGGCAACTTCTCGGTAGCCGGTCACCGGCGTACGTACGGGGATCCCTTCAAGGATTTCCCCAGGCTGCGCCCCGGTGACGCGGTGGTGCTGACGGATGGGACGACCTGGTTCACGTATCGGATCGACAAAGGCCCTTACAAAACGCTGCCCGCTGACATTGAGGTGATCGACCCTGTGCCCCGTAACTCGGGGTACACGCGTGAGGGCCGCTATCTGACCCTGACCACGTGTGATCCGGAGTGGGGTCACAGTCACCGGCTGATCGTGTGGGCCCACCTGGACTCCACACAGCCTGTGGAGGCCGGGAAACCGGAGGCGTTGCGCCGTTAGTCTGTTGGCTGTACGGCGTGAGTCTGGTGCCGTGGTGCGACGGAAGGGACGGCATGTACGGCTGGATCTGGCGGCATCTGCCGGGGAATGCGTGGGTGAAGGCGTTGATCTCACTCGTGCTGGTCGTGGCAGTGGTCTACGTCCTTTTCCAGTACGTGTTCCCGTGGGCCGAGCCGCTGCTTCCCTTCGGCGATGTGACGGTGGAGGGCGAGTGAGCGCGCGCATTCTGGTCGTGGACAACTACGACAGCTTTGTCTTCAACCTGGTCCAGTACCTGTACCAGCTGGGCGCCGAGTGCGAGGTGCTGCGCAACGACGAGGTGTCGACGGCGCACGCCCAGGACGGCTTCGACGGCGTGCTGCTGTCGCCGGGACCGGGTACGCCGGAGGAGGCGGGGGTGTGCATCGAGATGGTGCGGCACTGCGCCTCGACCGGGGTGCCTGTCTTCGGCGTTTGTCTCGGCATGCAGTCGATGCAGGTGGCGTACGGCGGTGTGGTGGACCGTGCGCCGGAGCTGCTGCACGGCAAGACGTCGCTGGTCGAGCACGAGGGCAAGGGCGTCTTCGCGGGCCTGCCGACGCCCTTCACCGCGACGCGCTACCACTCCCTCGCCGCCGAGCCGGAGACGGTGCCGGCCGAGCTGGAGGTCACGGCTCGTACGCACGACGGGATCATCATGGGCCTGCGGCACCGTGAACTTCCGGTCGAGGGTGTGCAGTTCCACCCCGAGTCGGTGCTGACCGAGCACGGTCATCTGATGCTGGCCAACTGGCTGGTGGAGTGCGGCGACCAGGGTGCGGTGGCGAGGTCGGCGGGGCTCGCCCCGGTGGTGGGCAGGGCCACGGCGTGACGGCGCTGCGCCCCGAGCGCGAGTCCGGCGCCGCGTACGGGGAGTCCTTCACGGATTCCTACAGCGACGCCGGCGACCAGGGCACCTCGTACGGGCAGCAGCCGTACGGGGCGTCCGGTGCGCTTGGGGAGTGGTACGGCGGGGAGGGCTACGTCGCTCAGGGGCAGGGTGCTGAGGCGTACGGCGCGGAGGGATACGGCGCCGAGGGGTATGCCGCTGACGGCTACGGCAGTGAGGGCTACGGGACTGGCGGCCGCGGTGTCGAGGGCTACGGGACCGACGGCCAGGCCGCCGGGGGCTACGAGGCTGACGGCCACGGTTCCGAGAGCGCTGCCGTGGCCCAAGAGCCGTACGCGGAGCCGTACATACCCCCTCCGGACGATGAGACCGTAGCCCTGCGGATACCGGATCCGCCCGCAGGCGAGGCCATATCGGCTTCTACCGCCTCCTCGGCCAGGTCGGCCACCGGAACCCCCACGGGCGGCCGTGCGGCCCGCAGAAAGGCCGCCAAGCGGCGTCACGGGCGCCATGGGGGCTCCCGGCAGGCGTCGGAGGGCACCGAGGGTGCCGAGAGTGGCTCGGAGGGTTCGCAGGCGCCCCTGTCGCGCGTGGAGGCCCGTCGGCAGGCAAGGGCGCGCAAGCCCAGCCCTGGTGTGCTGGCCAGCCGGGCGATCGGTGAGGTGTTCATCACCACCGGCGTGCTGATGCTGCTGTTCGTCAGCTACCAGCTGTGGTGGACGAACGTCCGGGCGCATGCGCAGGCGGACAAGGAGGCGAGCAGCCTCCAGGACGACTGGGCGAGCGGCAAGCGGAATCCGGGGACCTTCGAACCGGGTCAGGGCTTCGCAATTCTCCACATCCCGAAGCTGGATGTCGTGGTGCCGATCGCGGAGGGCGTCAGCAACAAGAAGGTGCTCGACCGGGGCATGGTCGGTCACTACGGCGAGGGCAAGCTGAAGACGGCGATGCCGGATGCCAAGACCGGCAACTTCGGGCTGGCGGGGCATCGCAACACGCATGGCGAACCCTTCCGGTACATCAACCGGCTCGCTCAGGGCGACGCGATCGTCGTGGAGACGCAGGACAAGTACTTCGTGTACAAGATGGCGTCGGTCCTGCCGGTGACGTCGCCGAGCAATGTGAGCGTGCTGGACCCGATTCCGCGGGACTCGGGTTTCACCAAGCCGGGCCGCTACATCACGCTCACCACATGCACGCCGGAGTTCACCAGCAAGTACCGGTTGATCGTCTGGGGCAAGATGGTCGAGGAACGGCCGCGCAGCAAGGGCAAGCCGGATGCGCTCGTCAGTTAAGGGCAGATGAAAAGTGGCAGCGACCACCGAGGGCACGGAAGAACACACGGCCCCTCCTGCGTCACGGCGCCCTCCGGCACGTCGCCGTATGGGCCGGATCGCGATGGCGGTCAGCGTTTTCGGTGAACTCCTCATCACGGCGGGCCTGGTGCTCGGCCTGTTTGTCGTCTACTCCCTGTGGTGGACGAACGTCCTCGCCGACCGGGCGGCGGACAAACAGGCCGACAAGGTCCGTGACATCTGGGCCCACCAGGAGGGCTCCGACCGTCCCGCCGAGTTCGACTCCAAGAACGGCATCGGCTTCCTCCATGTGCCCGCCATGAGCGGCGACGACATCCTGGTCGAGAAGGGCACGACGTCGAAGATCCTCAACGACGGCGTCGCCGGCTACTACACCGACCCGGTCAAGGCCACGCTGCCCACGTCCGGCAAGAAGGGCAACTTCTCCCTTGCCGCCCACCGTGACGGCCACGGCGCCGAGTTCCACAACATCCACAAGATCAAGAAGGGCGACCCGATCGTCTTCGAGACGAAGGACAAGTGGTACGTCTACAAGGTCTACGCCGTCCTGCCCGAGACCTCGAAGTACAACGTCAAGGTTCTCTCCGCGGTCCCGAAGGAGTCGGGGAAGACGAAGGCGGGCCACTACATCACGTTGACGACGTGTACGCCGGTGTATACGAGCCGGTATCGGTACGTGGTGTGGGGCGAGTTGGAGCGGGTGGAGAAGGTGGATGGGGAGCGGACGCCGCCGGAGGAGCTGCGCGGCTGACTGAGCTCCTTCGAGGAGCTCAGTCCCCTAGCATGGAGGAGGCCCGAAGCCGCAACTTGCCTTTGCGGCTTCGGGCCTTTGGGTGTGGTGCCTATCGCAGCGCTTTGAGACGCACTCCCGCGCTCCATGCCTCCAGTTCGTCGCGGTTCACGGTGATGACCCCGCTCAGATCCGCGATCACCTGAGCTTCGTGGCTGAAGTTGCAGGTGGCGACGAAGAGCGCGACATCCACCTGCCCGAGGGCTCGCGAGGCACCGGCGAACTTCTGCATGTCGGCGCTGGGGATGGATGAGCGACCGGCACCGGCCCGGTTCTTGCACTGGACGGCCACGCTGTGTCCGTCGGCCGTGCGTCCGGTGATGTCGATGCCGCGGTCGGTGCGGGCCTGTCGTACGACGACGTGCGTACAGCCGTCGCGGCGCAGCAGGTCGGCGACGTGGCGCTCGAACGCCTGCCAGGTCATGGACGCGATGGACGTCCTGACCGGGTCCCTCGGGGTGTCTCCTTCCAAGGTGCTGATCCGCCGGTGGTGCCAGCACAGTTTGCGCTCGACACTCTGGATGTCGTCACGGAGCTCGATCAGTTCGCGACGGTGTTCGCCGGCGGTGGCGATCAGAGCGTTGAACATGGGGACGACGGTCTTGCCGAGGATGTGGGTGATGCGCTGGTCGATGTCGTCTTCGAGGGAGATGGCATCAGTGGGGCGTGGGTTTTCCACAGGCTGTGTGCGGGCCAGATACTCCATGTCGAGGAGGTACACACGCACCTGACGTGCGACTTCGCTGTCGCGGAGGAGCATGGCGACGTTGAGGACGGCTCGGCGGGAGAAGAGGGCGAGCGCCTTGGAGCGTGACTGGATTCCACTGACTTCCTTGAAGGAAGTCAGTTCTTCGCCTGCCAAGACGCGGTAGCCACTGGACTCCAACTCTTCCCGGTGATCATGTACGAGCGAGGTGATGGCAGTGAGGCCTACCTCGAAGTACGCCGCCACCATCGCAGTCGTCACATGCATCCCGTCCGGCAGCAGCGACAGCGCCTTGACTCTGTCGAGCACGTCGGTTCGTTCCAGCACGCTGTCGCGCAGGCTCTTCGACTCCAGCAGTGCCGATTCGTTGATCACGTTCTGCCCTTCCGTGAGTGGCGTGGCCATATGGCCGGGGCAGAGGTCTGACTCTCCACCCCACCAGATCAACGAGTCGCGAAATATGAAGACACGATCGACCATGGAACGTGCTTCCGGTCACCTTCTGGTCACGGCAGCGGACATAACCGAGCCCCGGCGCCCTGCTCAGGGCACCGGGGCTCACTCACGTGGGTCGGGGTCAGTCCTCCGTGCGGGCCGATGTTCCTGTGACGCCGCCGAAGATCTGCCCGCCGTTGTCGCCGCCGCCGTTGTTGTTGCCGCCCTGGTCGAAGGCGACCAGGTTGACCGCAGTGCCCTTGGCGACCTGGGTGTTCGGCTGCGGGTCCTGCTGGAAGACGATGGCCTGGTCGTTCTGGGAGCCGGTGATGTTGCCCACTGTCAGGCCGACGTCCTGAAGGGCCTTCTTGGCGTCCTTGACCGTCAGCTGGGTCACGGTCGGCACCGGTACCTGCTCCTGCTCGGCGGCCTTGCCGATCCGGATCTCCACCTGCGAGTTCTTGGGGATCTGGGTACCGATCGCCGGGTTGGTGTCGATGACCTTGCCGACCTGGTTGGGGTCCTGGGTCTCCACCTCGACGCAATTGCCGACCAGCTCGTTGGCCGACATCTGGGCCTTCGCCTCGTCACAGGACTTGAGAGCGACGTCCGGAACCGTGGACTGCTCCTTCTCCTTGGCCACGGTGAGGGTGATCGTCGTGCCCTTCTCCTGTTCCGTGCCTCCCTCGGGGTCCTGGCTGATGACGACGCCCGGCGTGCGGTCGGACTCCTCGGTCTTCTGCTCGACCTCGAAGCCCTTGTCCTCGAGATCGGACTTGGCCTCCTTGTACTGCAGACCCTCCACGTCCGGCACGCTGACCTTCGGAGCACCGGTCGACACCACCACGTCGATGGTGTCGCCCTTGTTGACGTCCGCGCCTGCGGCCGGGTTCTGCTCGCAGATCGTGCCCTTCGGCTTGTCTTCACAGGGCTTGTTCGTGGGGTTGAGCGTCAGGTCGACGTTCTGCGCTTCCTGCTGGGCGTCGCTCAGCGTCTTGCTCACAAAGTTCGGGGCCTTGAAGGGCTTGTCAGCGCCGCCGCTGTTGCTGAACACCCACTTACCGATCAGCACCGCACCCACAAGCACCAGCACAGCCGCGACAACCAGCAGGATCGTCGACGTGTTGGACTTCTTCTGGCGCCGCCGGTCCACCCGGTCGTCGTAGCCGAAGCCGCCGTCGTCGGGGTTCATCGGCGGCAGCATCGACGTGGCGCCGGCGTCCGCCTGGCGCAGGGCCGTGGTCGGCTGGTCGTCCGGGTAGCCGCCGTAGCCGACGGAGCCCATGGCTGCCGTCGCTGCGACCGGCTGGCCGTCGAGGCAGGCCTCGATGTCGGCGCGCATTTCGTCGGCCGACTGGTAGCGGTAGTTCGGGTCCTTGACCAGGGCCTTCAGGACGATGGCGTCCATCTCGGGCGTGATCTCGGGGTCGAAGACCGACGGGGGCTGTGCTTCCTCCCGTACGTGCTGGTACGCGACCGCGACCGGGGAGTCGCCGACGAACGGGGGGCGGACCGTCAGGAGCTCGTACAGCAGGCAGCCGGTGGAGTACAGGTCCGACCGCGCGTCGACCTGCTCACCCTTCGCCTGCTCCGGCGACAGGTACTGCGCGGTGCCGATGACCGCGGCCGTCTGCGTCATGGTCATGCCGGAGTCGCCCATGGCGCGGGCGATGCCGAAGTCCATCACCTTGACCTGGCCGTTGCGCGTCAGCATGACGTTCGCGGGCTTGATGTCGCGGTGGACGATGCCGTTGCGGTGGGCGTACTCCAGGCCCTGGAGGATGCCGATGGTCATCTCCATGGCGCGCTCCGGCAGCAGCTTGCGGCCGGAGTGGAGCAGCTCGCGAAGCGTCGAGCCGTCTACGTACTCCATGACGATGTACGGGATCGACACATTGTCGATGTAGTCCTCGCCCGTGTCGTAGACCGCGACGATCGCGGGATGGTTGAGCGAGGCGGCCGACTGGGCCTCCCGGCGGAACCGGGCCTGGAAGGACGGGTCGCGCGCGAGGTCCGCGCGCAGCGTCTTCACTGCCACGGTGCGGCCGAGGCGGGTGTCATGCGCGAGGTAGACCTCCGCCATGCCACCACGACCGAGCACCTGGCCCAGTTCGTACCGGCCGCCGAGGCGACGCGGCTCTTCCATAAGCTACCTACCAGCCCTCTCCGTCGGTCCCGCCGTCACCCTTGTGGGTGCGTCGGTGTGCCGTCCGGGCATACCGTACCCGGCTCATCTTGTGTGACCTGGCCAAGCCCGTAACCCGATACAGGACCGGTATCGCAACGTGCACCGATGTGAAGGGGACGTGAGCGGGGTCACTTCTTGTTGCCGATGACCGCCTCCATGACGCTCTTGGCGATGGGGGCCGCGAGACCGCCACCGGAGATGTCGTCGCGGACCGCCTTCTCGTCCTCGATCACCACGGCCACGGCGACGGGCGAGCTGCCGTCGGCGAGCTTGGCGTAGGAGATGAACCACGCGTAGGGGTTCTCGCTGTTGTCGACACCGTGCTGGGCCGTACCGGTCTTGCCGCCCACCTTGATGCCGTCGATCTGGGCGTTCTTGCCGGTGCCGTCCTGGACGACCGTCTCCATCATCGACTGCAGGATCTGCGCATTCTCCGCCGACAGCGGCTTGCTCATCTCCTCGGGGGTGGTCTTCTCGAGGGGATCGAGGTTGTTCGTCTGGATCTCGTCGACCATGTACGGCTTCATCAGCGTGCCGTCGTTGGCGACGGCCGAGGCGACCATGGCCATCTGGAGCGGGGTGGCGGCGGTGTTGAACTGGCCGATGGAGGACAGCGCGGTCTGCGAGGGGTTCATGTCGTCGGAGAAGACCGACGCGCTGGTGCGGACCGGGGTGAACTGCTCCTCGGTGAAGCCGAACTTCTTGGCCGCCTCAAGCATCTTGTCGTTGCCGAGGTCGGAGCCGATCTTGCCGAAGACGGTGTTGCAGGAGTACTGCAGGGCGACTCGCAGCGTCGCGTTCTTGCAGGGGATGTTGCCCTCGTTCTTCAGCGGGGTCGTGGTGCCCGGCATGGTCCACGGCAGCGGCGTCTTGGTGTTCTGGTCCGCGTCCGTGTACAGGCCGTTCTCCAGCGCCGCGGCCGCGGTGACGACCTTGAAGGTGGAGCCCGGCGGGTAGACCTCGCGCAGGGCCCGGTTGAGCATCGGGTCGTCGGGGTTGTTCTTCTTCTGGAGCTTCGCCCAGGCCTCTTCGTCGGACTTGCTGCCGCCGGCGATCGTGGAGGGGTCGTACGACGGGAAGGACGCGAGCGCGAGGATCTTGCCGGTGGACGGCTCGATGGCGGCGACGGCACCCTTGCCGCCCTGCTTCTTCAGGCCGTCGTAGGCGGCCTTCTGCGCGGCGGCGTTGAGGGTGGTGACGACGTTGCCACCCTCCTTGTCCTTGCCGGTGATCATGTCGAGGGTGTTGCGGAAGAAGAGCCGGTCGTCGGTGCCGCTGAGGATGCCGTCCTCGATGGACTCCAGCTGGTTGGCGCCGTAGGCCTGCGAGACGAAGCCGGTGACGGGCGCCCACATCGCGCCGTTCTTGTACGTGCGCTTGAACTTGAAGTCGCCCGTCGTCGTTTCCTTGTGCCCGGTGATCGGGTCGCCGCCGACGATGATGTCGCCGCGGGGTGTGGCGTAGCGGGCGATGAGGACGCGGCGGTTGTCGGGGTCTTCCTTCAGGGTGTCGGCCTTGACGTACTGCAGCCAGTTGTCGCGGATGAGCAGGGTGAGGATCAGCAGGCCGCAGAAGATGGCGATCCGGCGCAGGGGCTTGTTCATGACGGGCGGACCACCTGGGTCATTTCGGCGTCGGGGCTGGGGGCGGGGGCGGGCGCCGGGCGGCGTGCGGTGTCGCTGATGCGGATCAGGATGCCGATCAGCACCCAGTTGGCGATGACGGAGGAACCTCCGGACGCCAGGAACGGCATCGTCATACCGGTCAGCGGGATCAGGCCCATGACGCCGCCGGCGACGACGAAGACCTGGAGCGCGAAGGCGCCGGAGAGGCCGACGGCCAGCAGCTTGCCGAACGGGTCGCGGGCGGCGAGGGCGGTGCGCACGCCGCGCTCCACGATGAGGGCGTAGATCAGCAGGATCGCCATGACGCCGGCCAGGCCCAGTTCCTCGCCGAAGGTGGCGAGGATGAAGTCGGAGTTGGCGGCGAACCGGATGAGCTCGGAGTGACCCTGACCCCAGCCCGTGCCGAGGGTGCCGCCGGAGCCGAATGCCCACAGGGCCTGCATGGCCTGCTCGGAGTGGCCGTCGACGCCCTGTCGGCTGAGGGTGTACTCGCGCATCGGGTCGAGCCAGGCGTCGACGCGCTGCTGGATGTGCGGTTCGAAGGAGGCCACGCCGACGGCGCCGACCGCGGACATCAGCAGACCGAAGACGATCCAGCTGGTCCGCTCGGTGGCGACGTACAGCATGATGACGAACATTCCGAAGAACAGCAGCGACGTACCGAGGTCGGTCTCGAAGACCAGGATGAGGATCGAGATCGCCCAGACGACGAGGATCGGCCCGAGGTCGCGGCCGCGCGGCAGGTACAGGCCCATGAAGCGGCGGCTGGCGAGGGCGAGGGCGTCGCGCTTGACCATCAGGTAGCCGGCGAAGAAGACCGCGAGAACGATCTTCGCGAACTCGCCGGGCTGGATGGAGAATCCGGCGACCGAGATCCAGATCTTGGCGCCGTAGAGGTCCTTGCCGAGGCCCGGCACCAGCGGCAGCAGCAGCAGGAACAGCGCGCCGACCATGGAGATGTAGGTGTAGCGCTGCAGGACGCGGTGGTCCTTGAGGAAGATCAGCACCGCTACGAACAGTGCGATGCCCAACGCCGTGTACATCAGCTGGCGGGGCGCGGCGCTGCCGGCCTGCCCGATCTGCTGGAGCAGCTTGGACTGGTCGAGCCGCCAGATGGCGACGAGTCCGAGGCCGTTCAACAGCGTTGCGAGCGGCAGGAGCAGCGGGTCCGCGTACGGCGCGAACTTGCGTACGACGAGATGGCCGATGCCGGCCAGCAGACCGAGTCCGACGCCGTAGCTCAGGAGGCCGGCCGGTACCTGGTCGTTGATCGCCAACCCCACGTTGGCGTAGGCGAACACCGGAATGACAACCGCGAACACCAGCAGTGCGAGTTCGGTGTTGCGCCGGCTCGGTGCGCCGATCGCGCCGATCGTGGATGTGTGGTGCGTCGGCGAGTTCGTAGTACTGCTCATCGTGTGACGGGGCCTCTCACGGCTTGCCTACTGCGTGCCGCAGTTCGTGACGACCTTCTGCTCTTCCTCCGAGAGTGTGGGGCCGGGGTTCGGCGTCGCAGTTGGTGTCGGGGAGGTGGAGGTGGACGGGTTCGGATTCGGGGACTTGGACGCCGACGGGTTCGGCGTCGGTGTCGCCTTGGACGTAAGGGAGGTACGGGTGGTTCCCGTGGTGCCTCCGGCCTCGCCCTCGCCCGTCTTGGAGTTCTGCTCGCTCTCGGCGGCCTGCTGCTCGGACCGCTTCTTGCATGCGGAGGCCTGCACGGCGAGCTCGTCGATCTTCGCCTGGGCATCCTTCAGGCTGCCTTCGGCGATGGTCTCCTCGACGCCCTTCTGCTGGTACGGCGGCAGGTACTTGAGTTCGATCTCGGGGTGGTCCTTCTCCACCTTCGAGAGCGAGACCCAGGCCAGGTCCTGGCTGATCCCGCGGTACAGGGCGACGTGCTCGTCGTTGGCGCCGACGTAGTACTGGGTCTGCGTCCAGCGCCAGCCGCCGTACAGGCCGCCGCCGATCACACCGAGCGCGAGCGCGATGTAGAAGGATCTCTTCAGCCACTTGCGGCCCTTGCGGGGCTTGACGAAGTCGTCGTCGGTGTAGCCGAAGCCGTCGGTCGGGATGAACCCTGTGACGTCGCCGGAGCCGGGCGGGCCGAACTCGCCGCCCCCGCCGCCCTGTCCGGGGACCTGGCGGCCGAGGCCGGAGGCGCGTCCGGCCGGGGTCTGCATGATGCCGTTGTCGTGCAGGTGGTTCTGGTTCTCGGCGACGGCACCGACCACGACCGGGGTGTCGTGCAGCTGCCCGGCGAGGGTGTCGCCGGTGTCGAGGTCGAGGACGTCGGCGACGATGACGGTGATGTTGTCCGGGCCGCCGCCGCGCAGTGCCAGCTCGATCAGCTGCTGGACGGTCTCCTGGGGGCCCTGGTAGCTGGCGAGGGTGTCCTCCAGGGTCTGGTGGGACACCACCCCGGACAGTCCGTCGGAGCAGATCAGGTACCGGTCGCCGGCACGGACCTCGCGGATGGACAGGTCGGGGTCGACGTGGTCGCCGCTGCCCAGTGCGCGCATCAGCAGGGAGCGCTGCGGGTGGGTGGTGGCTTCCTCTTCGGTGATACGGCCCTCGTCGACGAGGCGCTGCACCCAGGTGTGGTCCTGGGTGATCTGCGTGAGGACGCCGTCGCGGAGCAGGTAGGCGCGTGAGTCGCCGACGTGGACGAGGCCGAGGCGCTGCCCGGTCCACAGCAGGGCGGTGAGCGTGGTGCCCATGCCTTCGAGCTGCGGGTCCTCCTCGACCATGGCGCGCAGCTGGTCGTTGGCGCGCTGGACGGCCGTGCCGAGGGAGGTGAGGACGTCGGAGCCGGGGATGTCGTCGTCGAGGGCGACGATGGTGGAGATCGCCTCGGAGGAGGCGACCTCGCCCGCCGCCGCGCCGCCCATGCCGTCGGCGATGGCGAGCAGGCGGGGTCCGGCGTATCCGGAGTCCTCGTTGCCCTCCCGGATCATGCCTTTGTGCGATCCGGCGGCGAAGCGCAGTGACAGACTCATGCGCACCTCGCCTGTCGGCTCCGGGTACATCCGCACGGTGCCCACCCTCCGGTCGGGAGCGCGCCGGGGCCCGTCGCGTGGGCCGCCGCTGCGTGCTCGCTCCGCTCGCTCATTGTCGTACTACTTCCGCAGCTCGATGACGGTCTTGCCGATGCGGATCGGCGCGCCCAGCGGAATCGGTGTGGGGGTCGTCAGCCGCGTTCGGTCGAGGTACGTGCCGTTGGTGGAGCCCAGGTCCTCGACGATCCACTGGCCGTCGCGGTCCGGGTAGATCCTGGCATGCCGGCTGGAGGCGTAGTCGTCGTCCAGCACGATCGTGCTGTCGTGCGCCCGGCCCAGGGTGATGGTCTGGGCCTGGAGCGCGACGGTGGTGCCGGTGAGGGTGCCTTCGGTCACAACCAGCTTGGAGGGTGCGTTACGGCGCTGCCGGCCACCGCCCTGCTGGCCGCGCTGCTGGGGAGGCGCCGCCTGCCGGGCGGCCTGCTGGGGCCGGCCGGCCTCGCGACGCGACCCGCGCTGGGTGACGCGCGTACCGAACAGGTCGCTGCGGATGACCTGCACGGCCACGATCACGAACAGCCACAGGACGGCCAGGAAACCCAGCCGCATGACCGTGAGGGTCAGCTCTGACATTGCCCCCGCTTCACCCTTCGGCTTGCCTATAGATAACGGTGGTGCTGCCCACGACGATCCGCGAGCCGTCGCGGAGCGTAGCGCGGGTGGTGTGCTGCCCGTCCACCACGATGCCGTTGGTGGAGCCGAGATCCTGGATCGTCGAGGGCGTTCCGGTCCGGATCTCGCAGTGCCGGCGGGAGACGCCGGGGTCGTCGATCCGCACGTCGGCCTCGGTGCTGCGGCCCAGCACGAGCGTCGCGCGGGAGATCTGATGGCGGGTGCCGTTGATCTCGATCCAGTAGCGGGTGCGTCCGCCGGCCGCGGGGGCCGTGGGGCGCTGGCCGCCCGCGGGCTGCGGGTAGCCGTAACCACCGGGGCGGCCGCCGGGGGGCGGCGCGGCCGGCATGGGCGGGGCTCCGGCGGGCGCGGCGGCCGGCGGGTAGCCGTAGCCGCCCGGGGCACCGCCGGGCCGTCCGGCCGGGGCGGCGGGCGCGGGAGCCTGCCGGCCCTGGGCCTGCTGGTCGGTGGAGCCGGCGAGCGTACGGCTGCGCACGCGGTACAGGCCGGTGTCGAGGTCGTCGGCCTTCTCCAGGTTGACCTTGATCGGGCCCATGAAGGTGTAGCGCTGCTGCTTGGCGTAGTCGCGGACCATGCCGGCGAGCTCGTCGCCGAGCTGGCCGGAGTAGGGGCTCAGGCGCTCGTGGTCCGGCGCGCTGAGCTCCACGATGAAGTCATTGGGGACGACCGTGCGGTCGCGGTTCCAGATGGTCGCGTTGTTGTCGCACTCGCGCTGCAGCGCTCCCGCGATCTCCACGGGCTGGACCTCGGACTTGAACACCTTGGCGAAGGTGCCGTTGACCAGACCTTCGAGACGCTGCTCGAACTTCTTCAGGACTCCCATGGGGCACCTCCTCCGTAGCCTGCTTCGTCCTGCATCCCGCCGGGCGGGTACTGCCTTACCTGGTACTGCTTACTGATCGTATCCACGCGCCGGTCAATCGGCTGGTTCCCCCTGTCGGCCCGGTCGACGGGTGTCGACGCCCTCGAAGTTCCCTGTGGAGCTCCCGTTCGAACTCCTCAGGGACACAGTCTTGCCATGGATCGTAGAGGGGGCCGCAGACCAGTGTCCCGCACCTGACTGTGGACCTGGACCGGCTCCTGGGGAGATGGGCGGTACCGGTACGAGGTTGATACGTGAACAGGTACTCGTTGATACGGAGCGGGCGGCGCCGCCGGTTGGGCAGTGTTCCGGGGCGGGTGCCGACTGTGCTGGTGGGCGGGCGCATGGCGGCTGCACGGCGGCTGCCTGGGGATAAGGGATGTGAACCCACCCTGGACGGCGTGCTAATGTTCTGGGTGTCGGAAGGCGCCAGGCCCCAAGGGGCAGAAGCCGGAAGACACACCCAATGCGCGGGTGGCGGAATAGGCAGACGCGCTGGATTCAGGTTCCAGTGCCCGCAAGGGCGTGGGGGTTCAACTCCCCCTCGCGCACCCTCGAAGAGGCGGCATCGTAGTCACGATGCCGCCTCTTCTGTTGTGTTCCTGCGGTGTTCTGCGGTGTGTTCTGTTGCGTTCGACACGTTGCCCTTCGGTAGGTGCCCGCGTCGGCCGTGACCTGTGATGAAGCTCTCAGGTCACGGCCCTGGTCAGCCCGCCGCGATGACCGTGGCGAGGGTCACGGCGGCCGGCAGTGCCTGGGCGAAGAGGATGCGGCGGTTGGCGGTGGCCGCGCCGTAGACGCCCGCGACGACGATGCAGGACAGGAAGAAGATCTGGGCGTGGTAACCGGTCGGGTCGTCGGCGATCAGGCCCCAGACCAGGCCCGCGGCCAGGAAGCCGTTGTAGAGACCCTGGTTGGCGGCCAGCTTCGCGGTGGAGCGGGCCAGCTCGGCGTCGAACCCGGAGAAGCGGCGGCCCGGGCCGCGCTGCCACAGGAACATCTCCAAGACCAGGATGTAGGCGTGCAGCAGCGCCATGAGGGCGACGAGGACGACGGAGATCAGATGCATGGGGTGATTGTGCCGGTGTCGAGCTCGCGTTCGACTGGTCGGTCTTTCGGTGGTCGGTCCTTCGGTCGTCGGTCTTTCGGCTGAGCCGCCCGTCGCAAGGCTGTGAACGGTGGCCGTTCGGCCGAGGTGGCCGATTCCGCCCCGGCGCGAGATTGGAGCTCCCCTTCCCCAGGAGCCCACCGATGCCACCCGAGTCACTCTCCTTCGTCGCCGGAGCCGGAGCCCCAGTCCGGCCCGGCGGTTCTGTTCTCGCTCCTCCCGCACGGCACAAGCCCCTCCAGGGCGGCCGTGAGTCGTCCGGAAGGGCTCCACGCGCGTGTGCCCGTGTGCGCCGGGCGTGCTGTTCTGGCTCGGGTGCGCGGGCTTCGCCCTCGCTCTGGCCCTGGTCACGGCGCTCATCCCGCACCGCATCTGGGGCGCCTGCGCGGCCGTCGGGTACGCCGTCGCGGCGGAGCTCGCCCGTCGGTCACCGAGCCCGTGGGGCAGGCGCAGTGCCGTAGCCGCACTGATCGGTTCCGTCGTGGTCCCGCTGACGCTGATGGTCGCCGTCGGTGCCGCGCAGTCGGAGGTGCATGTCGTCGAGCACTCGGGCGTCCTGCTGCTGGACTCGGGCAGCCCGTACGTGCCGCACCCGGCGAGCGTCGACGACTACAACCCGTACCTGCCCGGCATGGCGCTCTTCGGGATACCCCACGCGCTGTTCGGTGGTATGCCGCTCGCGGATGCCCGGGTGTGGTTCTGTGCGGCGTTCCTGGCGTGCATGCTGGTCGCCGCTCGGGGAGCGGGCCACAACTCCCCTCCGGGCGGTAACTCCCTTCCGGGCCGTAACTCCCTTCGCCGGAGTCCGCCTTCCGACAGGTCGGCGCGGCACACGAGGCGTCGACCTCGAACGCCGTACTGCTCCTCGCGGCCTTCCCGGCCGTCGCGCTGCCGCTGGCCGTCGGCGGGGTCGATCTGCCGGTGACCGGAATGATGTGCCTGGGGCTGGCGCTGGCCGGCCGGGGCGGGTCTGGTACGGCGGCCGGGCTGGCGATGGGGGCCGCGGCCGCGCTGAAGTGGACCGCCTGGCCGCTGCTGCCGGTGGGGCTGGTGCTGCTCGCGGTGACGGCGGGGCGGCGTGCGGCCGTACGGGCCGGGGTCGTCGCCGTACTTGTGGCCGTGCTGGCCGTGGTGCCGGTGGCCTGGGCCGATCCGCACGCATTCGTCGAGCACGTGGTGCTCTTCCCGTTCGGTGAGGGCGGGGTGCGCTCTCCGGCGGCCAGCCCGCTGCCCGGACACCTTCTGGCCACGTACGTCCCCGGCGGCTCTGTCCTCGCCATGGCCGCCCTCGCGGCCGCCGCGGCCGCCGCGGTCGGCGTCGCGGTGTCGTTGGCGGTACGCCCGCCCCGGACCGTCGTCGCGGCCGCGGACCGGCTGGCGATCGGGCTGGGGCTGGCGATGTGCCTGATCCTGGCGACCCGGTTCGGGTACCTGGTCTATCCGCTGGTCCTGGCCGCGTGGTTCCGGCGTGCGGAGCTGGTGACGGCTGCTCGGCGGGTGGGGCAGTGGGCGCGGGGCGAGCGGTTCGTGGGGGACGGGCATGCGTGCCGGGGGCGCGTCTCCGGCGCGGGTTGCGGTGTTGGCGGTGATCGGGCTGGTCGTGGCGCTGTGTCTGCCGTCCTCGACAGGGATGCCGGTGCGGGGATCGGCAGGGGCGTCCGGGGAGTCGACGACTCCCCGTGAGGCGGGGTAGCCGCCCCGCGCGGTCGTAGCCGGCTCGGGCGCACGCGCGCGTACAGCCCGTACCGCTGGGACGGGACCCTACGCGCGCGTGCCGCCATCGACCTGCGCGACTGCTAGGCCGCGAGCCGCTGTGCCAGCTGCTTCGCCTTCGTGGCGGCCTTGTCGAGTGCGCGCTCCCGGGAGGCCTCGAAGAGGGGGACCAGCTGGGCCATCTCGGGGTTGACCGGGGCCATCGTGAGCTCCGGGACGATGAACTCGACGTCGGCGCCGAGGAAGTCGGTCAGGATCGCCGACAGGTAGTTCTGCACGTACTCGTAGCCCTCGCGCGGAGTGCCCGGCGCGTAGGAGCCGCCGCGGCTGGCGACGACGGTGATCGGGGTGCCCTTGACCGACTGGGTCTCGCCCGCCGTGCGGCCCATCAGGACCACGTTGTCCAGCCAGGCCTTCAGTGTCGACGGGATCGTCAGGTTGTACATCGGGGCGCCGATCAGCACGGCGTCCGCGCTCTCCAGTTCCTCGATCAGCTTCACCCGCTCCGCGAAGGCGGCGGCCTGCTCGGGGCTGTGCGTGGCGGGATCGGAGAAGCCGGCGGTGTGAGCGTGGGCGGTGATGTGCGGCACGGGGTTCGTGGCGAGGTCGCGGTGGATCACCGTGCCCTCGGGGTGCTGTTCCTCCCACGTGCGGCGGAAGGCGTCGGTGACCGCGCGGGAGGCGGATGCGTCGGTGGGGAAGACCGAGGAGTCGATGTGCAGGAGCGTTGCCATGGAGATCTCCAGAGACGGGGCTGAATGCCGTACTGAAACTTCGTACTCGACTATGGATAACACAGTCACTTACTTTTTTTCATCCCGGTACGGGAGGCCAGTACCCTGGAGGCATGGCGGCGGGTGAGCGGAGTCACGAAGTAGCGGACTGCAAGCGGGTGGACGAGGGCATCTCCCGCGTCTTCCAGCTGCTCGGAAAGCGCTGGACCGGCCCGATCGTGTCCGTCCTGACCGCGGGGCCCGCGTACTTCGTCGCCCTGCGCCGGGCGATTCCCGGCATCAGCGAGCGGATGCTGTCCGACCGGCTCACCGAACTGACCGCCGCGGGACTCGTCGTGCGCGAGGTGTACGAGGGGCCGCCGCTGCGGGTCGTGTACCGGCTGACGGAGGCGGGTGCCGCACTGGAGCCCGCACTGACCGAGCTGGGCGGGTGGGCGAAGAAGCATCTGCCCGAGGGGGAGCGGCCGGAGGGCTGCTGAGGCCGGGCTCCGTGCGGGGGTCGGTGCAGGGGGGCGTGGCTTCGTGCCGGTTTTCCACAACCGTGTTTTCCACAACCGCGGAGTTGTCCACAGGGCCTGACGTGTTTCGGCCACCGGCTGTAACGTCGGCACGAGTTGATGTTCGTGCGTGAGCGGGGGAGGCGGTCGCCATGACCGAGGTCGGTGCGGAGACTGCGGTCGGTGCGGAGACTGCGGCGGAGGCGGCTGCGGTGGCGTCGGATTCGCAGTCGGCGTCCGAGTCGGCGTCGCGGCCCGTGGCGCGTCGGCTGCCCCGGGTGGGCGGCTTCGCCGAGTGGCCCGGGGGCGGGTCGCCCAAGGAGGAGGGCAAGGCGCTGCGCAGGCGGGTCCCGCGCGCAGAGCACGCGGTCCTCGATCTCGACACCGCCCGGCCCGACGCCGTGGCCGCCGTCGAGGAGTCCAACCGGGGCCGGCTCCCCGAGCTCACGCCGATCAGGGTCGGCCGGATGGCGGCGACGCCCTTCGCGTTCCTGCGCGGCTCGGCGGGGCTCATGGCGTACGACCTCGCCCGCACCCCCATGACCCGGATCCGCGCCCAGATCTGCGGTGACGCGCACGCGGCGAACTTCGGTCTGTACGGCGACGCGCGCGGTGGGCTGGTCATCGATCTGAACGACTTCGACGAGACGCTGTACGGCCCCTGGGAGTGGGACCTCAAGCGGCTCGCCGCCTCGCTGGTGCTCGCGGGCCGGGAGGCGGGCGCCGACGAGGACGCCTGCCGCAAGGCGGCGCACGACACGGCCGGCGCCTACCGGCGCACCATGCGGCTGCTGGCCAAGCTCCCGGTGCTGGACGCGTGGAACGCGATCGCTGACGAGGAGCTGGTCTCCCACACCGACGCCCATGACCTGCTCGGCACGCTGGAGCGGGTCGCGGAGAAGGCGCGGGCCAACACCAGCGGGCGTTTCGCGGCGAAGTCGACCGAGCCGACCGAGGACGGCGGCCGCCGCTTCGTCGACGCACCGCCGGTACTGCGCCGCGTTCCGGACGCGGAGGCGGCGGCGGTCGCGTCGTCGCTGGAGAGCTACGTCACCACGCTCTCCGAGGACCGCCATCCGCTCCTCTCCCGCCACGCGGTGCACGACGTGGCGTTCCGCGTGGTGGGCACGGGCAGCGTGGGCACCCGCTCGTACGTCGTGCTGCTCCTGGACCACCGGGGCGAGTCGCTGGTCCTCCAGGTGAAGGAGGCCCGCCCCTCGGCCCTCGTCCCGCACCTGGTGACGGCCGGCTTCGAGGTGCCGGAGGTGGCGCACGAGGGGCGGCGCGTGGTCCTCGGCCAGAAGCGGATGCAGGTGGTCAGCGACATCCTGCTGGGCTGGACGACGGTCGACGGACTCCCCTTCCAGGTACGCCAGTTCCGCAACCGCAAGGGCAGCGTCGACCCGGCCGCGCTGGCCGCCGACCAGATAGACGACTACGCCCGCATGACCGGCGCCCTCCTGGCCCGCGCCCACTCCCACAGCGCCGACCCCCGCTTGATCTCCGGCTACTGCGGCAAGAACGAGGAACTGGACGAGGCGATCGCCACATTTGCCGTCACCTATGCCGACCGCACCGAGGCGGACCATGCGGCACTGGTGGCGGCCGTGCGGGCGGGGCGGGTCTCGGCGGAGCTGGGGGTGTGAGGGGCGGTTCGCGCGGAGACGGGGTGTGAGGGCGGTGTGCGCAGAGGCGGGGGTCTGAAGGGGGGCGTGGCTCGCGCGGGTTCGCTCGCGCTGGTTGCGGTGAAGTACGGCGTCCCCGAGGGGCGGGGTTCGTGAGCCGGCCAGTGTCGTCGGCGCCCGGCCCGCAGGGGCGCCGGTGCACGTAGGGCCGGCCAGGGCGTGGCCTACGCTGGTCGGGTGACGACGCCCGAAGCTGAGCAGTCCCAGGCCGAGCCCGCTGGTGCGGGGACGCGGGGCGGTGCCGAGGTGCCCGCCGGTGGAGCCGAGCAGGGTGGTGAGGCGCAGATGACGGCCGAGGACGGTACGGCGCGGCCCGAGGAGCGGCTTGAGCGGGCCGTGCGGGCTGCCGAGCAGGCGTTGATCGAGTACGAGATCGCGGTGGAGACCTTCCGCGTCGAGGTGGAGAACTTCTCCCGGCTGCACCACCAGAAGCTCGGCCCGATGTACGCCCGCCTCGACGAGCTGGACGCCTGCATCGCCGAGGCGACGGCCGCTCGCACCGGCGACCCCGAGGACATCCGCAAGGCCGACGAGGCACGCGCCCGGGTGCTGCCGATGCCCGGCGTCGAGGAGCTGTTCCACGGCTGGATGGACGGCGACGGGCTGTCCCCGGAGGCCGCGGCGATGCTCACGGACCAGTCGGTACGGCCGCCCCAGCGCGTGCGCCCCAGCGACGAGGCCCGGAAGCTCTACCGCGAGCTGGCCCGCAAGGCCCACCCCGACCTCGCCCAGGAGGACGCCGAGCGGCGGCGGCGTGAGGAGTTCATCACCCGCGTCAACGCGGCCTATGCCCGCGGCGACGAGGCGCTGCTGCGGGAGCTGGCCGAGGAGTGGGCCGCCGGACCCGTGCCCAAGGAGCAGGGGCCCACCCCTGCCGAGGAGCTCTACGCCCGCCTCGAATGGCTCGCCCAGCGCAAGGAGATGCTCACCTTGGTCGCCAAGGACCTGGAGGAAAGCGCGATCGGCGCGATGCTCCGCATGGCCCCGGACGACCCGGATCGCCTCCTGGACGAGATCGCCGAGCAGCTCCTGGCCCAGGTGGCGGAGCGTGAGGCAGAACTGGCGGCACTGCTCGGCTAGGCGGTGCGGGTACGGGCCCAAGGGGCGCGAACAACCACGACGAAACCCGCACTCTCCAGACGGCCGTTCGCCGCTCCCCCTCAGGAGCCCCGGAAGGCACCCGCACTCGTCGGGTAGCGTCGCAGTCATGAACTTCGGATCTGCCGTACCCACGGTCGAGGTCACCGACCTCAAGGACGACGACTTCCTCCTGGATGTCCGCGAGGACGACGAGTGGCAGGCGGGGCACGCCGAAGGCGCCCTGCACATCCCGATCAGCGAGTTCGTCGCCCGCTACGGCGAGCTGACCGAGGCCGCCCCGCAGGACGCCCGCGTCCATGTGATCTGCCGCTCCGGCGGCCGCTCGGCGCAGGTCGCGATGTACCTCGTCCAGCAGGGCATCGACGCGGTGAACGTCGACGGCGGCATGCAGGTGTGGGCGGCAGCCGGGCGCCCCGTGGTGAACGACGAGGGCCGGCCCGGCTACGTCCTGTAGGGCAACGGGATCCGCCGGTCAGCCCAGCGGATGCGCCGCCAGCAGCTCCCCCAGCGCCTCCTCGTGCGCCGCCGCCGGGCCGAGCGCCAGCTCCAGGTGCTTGGCCCAGGCGTGGTACCGGTGCAGCGGATAGTCGACGTCGGCACCGAAGCCGCCGTGCAGATGCTGGGCCGTCTGCACGATCCGCCGTACGCCCTCCGAGGCCCAGATCTTGGCCACCGCCACGTCTCCCGAGGCGGGCAGCGCACCCGGCGCCCCTGATGCGATCCGCCAGGCGGCCTGCCACAGCGCGGCCTCCATCGCGCGCAGGTCGATGTAGCGGTCGGCGGACTGCACGGCGACCGCCTGGAACGTGGCGATCGGATGCCCGAACTGCTCCCGCTTGCTCGCGTACTCCGACGTCATCCCCAGCACCCGCTCGCCCAGCCCGAGCGCCAGCGCACACGTCCCGGTGGCGAGCAGCTCGCGCAGCCACTCCCACGCCCCCTCGGCGTCGATGACGTCCCGCGCCGCGAGCCGCACCGACTCCAGCCGCAGCTCCCCCAGCCGCTCCCCACTGGTCGAGAACTGCTCGGCGAGCGAGACCCCCTCCGCACCCCTCGGTACCACCGCGAGGACGGTCCGGTCGGCGGCCGTACGGGCCGGCACGACGACGAGATCGGCGTCGTACGCCCAAGGCACCGCGGTCTGCACCCCGTCCAGCACCCACCCCGACCCGTCCTCACGTGCGGTCACCGCGAGCTCCGCCGGGTCGTGGCCGGTGCGGCCGTGCGCGGCGACCGTCAGCACGACCTCACCGCGCCCCGCCCGCGCGAGCACCTCGGCCTTCAGCTCGGGGCCGCCGTACGTCTGGACGGCCGCCGTCGCGGCGCTGTTCTCCAGCAGCGGCACCCGTGCCAGCACCTTCGCCGACTCGCGCAGCACCAGGCACAGCGCGATGGCGTCCAGGCCCGCCCCGCCGTTCTCCTCCGCGAGCAGCAGGCTCAGCAGGTCCGCGTCCGCGAGGCGGCCCCACAGCGGGCGGTCGAAGTCGTCGGCGACGGCACCCGGCGTCAGCGCGGGAGAGGGCACGGCGTCCGGCGCGACCCCGGCGAACACCCCGCGCGCCGCCTCGGCCGCCGCCTGCTGCTCCTCGGTGAAGGTGAAGTCCACGGGTCCCTGCCCTTCCACACGCACGGCGATCTGACGGTGCGTCAAGATAGAACAGGTTCTAGAAGAAGGGAATGCCGCGTGGAGGAGCCGTGTCGATGACCCGTGTGGAGGACCCGCGTAGGGTCCCGTATGACGCCCGTACGGGCTTGTGGGACCCCCGTATGGTGTCGACGACCGCGGCCCGTCAGGGGCTGTGCCCGGCGGGTGGGCCCCAGTACCGTTCCCGTGCGAGCGCTGAGGCAGGACGGAACGGACCGGAATCGGGGAACGAACGGCATGGCAGACGCGTACGACGCAGGCTCGGCCGCCCCCCAGGGGCAGGAGCGGGAGCCGCAGGACGCGCCGCGCGCCGTCGCGCCCTCGCCCGCACTGCCCCCCGTCGTGCCTCCGCCCGCGTCTCCCATACCGCCGTCCCCAGAACCCCGCACCGGTGTGGCCGCCCTCTCCCTGCGGTACCAGATCGGCGCCGCCCTCGCCCTCGCGGTCGTGGCGATCGCCGTCTGTGTCCACATGGGCCTGGTCTTCCTGCATGTCGCCCCGCCGAACACGGTCACCAAGCAGCACGGCAGGGCGATCGACGACTGGATATACCCGGAGTTCGAACAGAACTGGAAGCTGTTCGCCCCCAACCCGCTGCAGCAGAACATCGCGGTGCAGGTCCGCGCCGAGATCAGCACCGGCGACGGCGACACCCGCACCACCCGCTGGTACGACCTGTCCGCCCAGGACGGCCGGGCCATCGACGGCAATCTGCTCCCCAGTCACACCCAGCAGAACGAGCTGCGCAGGGCCTGGGACTTCTTCGTCGCCACGCACGACGCCCAGAACCGCCCCATGGGCCTGCGCGGGGCCCTGTCCGAGACGTATCTGCGGCACATAGTGGAGCTGCGCCTCGACCGCGCCGGCGCGGCCGGTGAGGGCGGCGTCGTCGAACGCGTCCAGGTCCGCTCCCGCACCACCAATGTCCGCCCGCCGCAGTGGAGCGACGAGCAGGTCTCGGACCGGCCGACGTATCGTGTGCTGCCGTGGTGGTGGGTCCCGGCCGAGGAAACCGAGGGGAACGCCCGGTGAACCGCTTCTCCCTCGCGATCTCCTCCGGCATCGCCCGCGTCACCGAGTCAGCCCTCGGCCCGTACCAGACGGCCGTGATCCGCATCGGCTTCACCGCGACCTGGCTGCTGTTCCTGCTGCGCGAGTTCCCTCACCGCCAGGAGATGTACGGCCCCGACGGCCCCTGGGACTTCGGCCTGGCCCAGCAGCTGATCGGGACGAACGGCTCCTTCACCGCTCTGATCTGGTCGAGCAGCCACTTCTGGTTCGAGACCGTCTACGCCCTCGCCGTCCTGACCAGCGTCCTGCTGCTGCTCGGCTGGCGCACCCGCACGATGTCCGTGCTGTTCATGATCGGCGTGCTCTCGCTGCAGAACCGCTCCATCTTCATGGGCGACGGCGGCGACAACGTCCTGCACCTGATGTGCGTCTATCTCGTCTTCACGCGCTGCGGCCAGGTCTGGTCGCTGGACGAGCGCCGGGCGCGGCTCGAGCGCGAGACACGCGCGCGTGGCGAGCGGGTCGGGCCGGACCGGGCCGGCCCGGCCCTGTGGAGCGTGCTCGGGTTCGCGCTGGTCGCGGTGACCGCGGCGGGCCGTCTCGACGGCGACCTGACCGTGCCGGTGATCCTGTGGGTCGTCTGGCTGGGCACGGGCCTGTGGTGGGTCGTGGGCCGACGTGCGCGGACCGCCCAGCCCCGCATCCTGCTCGACGTCATCGGCAACATCGTGCACAACGGCGCCCTGCTGGTGATCATGGCCGAGGCCTGCCTGATCTATGCGACCGCCGGCTGGTACAAGATCCAGGGCTCCCGCTGGCAGGACGGCACCGCCGTCTACTACCCGCTGCACCTCGACTACTTCTCGCCCTGGCCCGCCCTCGCGGACCTGCTGTCCTCCAGCGGCACGATGGTGATGCTCATCACCTACGGCACGGTCGTCGTGCAGGTCGCCTTCCCGTTCACGCTGTTCAACCGGCGGGTCAAGAACGTCCTCCTCGCCGCCATGATGACCGAGCACGCCGTGATCGCGGTCGTCCTCGGCCTGCCGTTCTTCTCGCTGGCGATGATCGCGGCGGACGCGGTCTTCCTGCCCACGCCGTTCCTGCGCCGCCTGGGCGGCTGGGCGGCACGCGCGCGTGGACGGCTCTCGCGTCTGCTTCGGCGCGGCGACGACCGTACGACCCCGCCCGAGCCGCGAACCCCGGAGGGCCCCGAGCCCGCGCACGTAGGCTTCACGGCATGACCGTGACCTCCTGGAACCGGCTCGCCGAGACCGCCGTGCTGCTCGACGGCTTCCACGCCCTCAAGCACGCCGTGCGCTTCGGCGCCGAGGTCCCGGTGGCGGTCGCCGTCGACCGGGAGGGCACGCTCGCTCTCGCCGACGAGCTGGCCCCGGACGTACGGGACGCCCTGGACGCGCTCCTGACACAGGTCCCGGAGTCGACGTACACCTCGCTCGTTCCGCGCCCGCACCCCACCGCGGTGGCCGCCTTGGCGGTACGTCCGTCCCGCGCGGCCAACCTCGAGAAGCTGGCGCACACCCCGCGCACCGCCCCGGTCGTGGTCCTCGACAACCCGCGCAACCTGGGCAATGCCGGGGCCGTGATCCGCCTGGCCGCCGGCTTCGGCGCGACGGGCGTGGTCACCACCGGCACGCTCGACCCCTGGCACCCCACGGTCGTACGCGGCGGGGCGGGCCTGCACTTCGCGACGGCGGTGGAGCGGCTGGGCGTGGACGAGCTGCCACCGGGGCCGGTCTTCGCGCTGGACCCGGAGGGCGACGACATCCGGGGCATCAAGCTCCCGGACGACGCCGTCCTCGCGTTCGGTTCGGAGCGCAGCGGCCTGTCGGCCGAACTACGCGCGCGTGCCAATCATTTGGTGTCCCTGCCGATGCGGCCCCAGGTCTCCAGCTACAACCTCGCGACAAGCGTGGCGATGACGCTGTACCACTGGAGCCTCAGCGGCGTTTAGGCCTCCCGACGCACCTCGATGACCCGGAACCGGTTCGCCACGAACGCCCCGTCACACAGCGCGGAGTTCGCCGCAGGGTTACCTCCCGACCCATGGAAGTCGGAAAACGCGGCCGTCTGGTTGACGTACACCCCACCGGTCAGGTTGAAGGACAGCTGGGCCGACTCCTCCAGGCACACCTCCTGGATCGCCTGCTCGACCTCGTCGTCGGTCGTGTACGCACCGACCGTCATCGCGCCCTTCTCGCGGACCGTCCGCCGCAGCAACTCCACGGCGTCCGCGGCCGAGTCGACCGCCACGGCGAACGACACCGGCCCGAAGCACTCGCTCATGTACGCGGCCTCGTCATCCGGCTTGGCCCCGTCCAGCTTCACGATCACCGGCGTCCGCACCACCGCGTCCGGGAACTCCGGGTTGGCGACCTCGCGGGAGGCGAGAGCGACCTCGCCGAGGCCGGCGGCCGCGTCCAGACGGGCCTTGACGTCGGGGTTCACGATCGCGCCGAGCAGCGCGTTCGCGCGGGCGTCGTCGCCGAGGAGGCCGTCGACCGAGCGGGCGAGGTCGGCGACGACCTCGTCGAAGGTCCTCGGCCCCTCGTCGGTGCGGATGCCGTCGCGAGGGATGAGCAGGTTCTGCGGGGTGGTGCACATCTGGCCGCTGTACAGGGACAGCGAGAAGGCCAGGTTGGACAGCATCCCCTTGTAGTTGTCCGTGGAGTGGACGATCACCGTGTTGACGCCGGCCTTCTCCGTGTAGACCTGCGCCTGCCGGGCGTTGGCCTCCAGCCAGTCGCCGAACACCGTCGAGCCGGTGTAGTCGATGATCCGGATCTCCGGGCGGGTGGCCAGCGTCTTGGCGATGCCCTCGCCGGGCCGCTCGGCGGCCAGCGCGACCAGGTTGGGGTCGAAGCCCGCTTCGGCGAGCACCTGGCGCGCGACCTGCACGGTGAGCGCGAGCGGCAGCACCGCGCGCGGGTGCGGCTTGACCAGGACCGCGTTGCCGGTGGCGAGGGAGGCGAACAGGCCCGGGTAGCCGTTCCAGGTCGGGAAGGTGTTGCAGCCGATGACCATCGCGATCCCGCGCGGCACCGGCGTGAACTGCTTGTTGAGGGCGAGCGGGTCGCGCTTGCCCTGCGGCTTGGTCCACTCCGCCGTGTCGGGCGTGCGGACCTGCTCCACGTACGCGTACGCCACCGCCTCCAGACCGCGGTCCTGCGCATGCGGGCCGCCCGCCTGGAACGCCATCATGAAGGCCTGGCCGGAGGTGTGCATGACCGCGTGCGCGAACTCGTGTGTCCGGTCGCTGATCCGCTTGAGGATCTCCAGGCACACCACCGCGCGCATCTCCGCGCCCGCGTCCCGCCACTGACGCATGCCGGAGCGCATGGCCGGCAGCAGGACGTCGATGTCCGCGTGCGGGTACTCGACGCCCAGCTCGATGCCGTACGGGGAGGTCTCGCCGCCCACCCAGTCGTCCGTGCCGGGCTGGCCGAGGTCGAGGCGGCCGCCGAGGAGGGCGTCGAAGGCGGCCTTGCCCGCCGCCGCGTCCAGGCTGCCGTGCTCGCCGTAGGCCTTGGGGTGCTCGGGGTGCGGGGACCAGTACGCGCGCGTGCGGATCGCTTCCAGCGCCTGGTCGAGAGTGGGCCTGTGCTTGGCGATGAGCTCGTGGGTGGTCAGTTCGGCGGTGGCCATGCGGGACCAACTCCTCGTTTCCTGAGCTCTCCGTTGAGCTCATGACCTGGGCAGAAACATGGGCAGGAACAGGCAGTCAGAGTTAGAGTAACCGAACGATCGGTCGGTTCAAGGGGGTCCGCCGCATCTGTGGAAAACCCCGTGCGGGAGGATCGCGCACATGACAGCACTCGACCTCAGCAGCCCCGTGGCCGTCGTCGGCACCGGCACCATGGGCCAGGGCATCGCCCAGGTCGCGTTGGTCGCGGGCCATCCCGTACGGCTGTACGACGCCGTTCCCGGGCGTGCCCAGGACGCGGCCGACGCGATCGGCGCGCGCCTCGACCGGCTCGTCGAGAAGGACCGCCTCACCGGCGCCGACCGGGACGCGGCCCGCGCGCGGCTGCAGGCCGCCGAGAACCTCACCGACCTCGCGGACTGCGCGCTCGTCGTCGAGGCCGTCCTGGAGCGCCTCGACGTCAAGCAGGAGCTCTTCCGCGAGCTGGAGGGCATCGTCGGCGAGGACTGCCTGCTCGCCACCAACACCTCGTCCCTGTCCGTCACGGCCATCGGCGGCGCCCTGCGCAACCCCGGCCGCTTCGTCGGCCTGCACTTCTTCAACCCGGCGCCGCTGCTGCCGCTCGTCGAGGTCGTCTCCGGGTTCGCCACCGACGTCACCTCGGCCACGCGCGGGTACGAGACGGCACGCGCCTGGGGCAAGACGCCGGTCGCCTGCGCCGACACCCCCGGTTTCATCGTCAACCGCATCGCCCGGCCCTTCTACGCCGAGGCCTTCGCGGTCTACGAGGCGCAAGGAGCCGACCCGGCCACCATCGACGCCGTCCTGCGCGAGTGCGGCGGCTTCAGGATGGGCGCCTTCGAGCTCACCGACCTCATCGGGCAGGACGTCAACGAGTCCGTGACGCACTCCGTGTGGCAGTCCTTCTTCCAGGACGTGCGGTTCGCGCCCTCGCTCGCCCAGCGGCGCCTGGTCGAGTCGGGCCGGCTCGGCCGCAAGAGCGGGCACGGCTGGTACGACTATTCCGACGAGAACGGGGCCGCCGAGCGTGCCGAGCCGCACACGGCGGAGAAGGGCCGCCCGCCCGCCTACGTCGTCGCGGAGGGCGATCTGGGCCCCGCCTCCGAGCTGCTTGCGCTGATCCGCGAGGCGGGCATCGCCGTGCGTGAGGAGGACGAGGACCACGGCACCCGCCTGGTGCTGCCCAGCGGCGGCCAGCTCGCGCTCGCCGACGGCCAGACCTCGGTGGAGTTCCGGGACGTCGTCTACTTCGACCTCGCCCTCGACTACCGCCGGGCCACCCGTATCGCCCTGTCCGCCTCCCAGGACACCTCGCCGCAGACGCTCGCCGAGGCCACCGGTCTCTTCCAGGCGCTCGGCAAGGACGTCAGCGTCATCGGCGACGTCCCCGGCATGATCGTCGCGCGCACGGTCGCCCGGATCGTGGACCTGGCGCACGACGCCGTCGCCAAGGGCGTGGCCACCGAGGAGGACATCGACACCGCGATGCGCCTCGGCGTCAACTACCCGCTCGGCCCCTTCGAATGGAGCCGTAGGCTCGGCCGCAACTGGGCGTACGCCCTCCTGGACGACCTGCATCTGCGCGACCCCTCCGGGCGGTACGCGCCGTCCCTCGCGCTGTACCGCCACGCCTACGCCTCCGACAAGCGCGAGGGCAGTACCTCATGACCCGGGAGGGCAGCACCGAATGACCACTGCCAAGCGCGACACGTACACGCCCGAGACGCTGCTCACCGTCGCCGTGCAGGTCTTCAACGAGCGTGGCTACGACGGCACCTCCATGGAGCACCTCTCCAAGGCGGCCGGCATCTCCAAGTCGTCGATCTACCACCACGTCACGGGCAAGGAGGAGCTGCTGCGCCGCGCCGTCAGTCGGGCGCTCGACGGGCTCTTCGGGATCCTCGGCGAGGAGCACGCGCGCGTGGGGCACGCCGCCGACCGGCTGGAGTACGTCGTACGGCGCATGGTCGAGGTGCTCATAGCCGAGCTGCCCTATGTGACGCTGCTGCTGCGGGTGCGCGGCAACACCGAGACCGAGCGCTGGGCCCTGGAGCGGCGCCGTGACTTCGACCACCGGGTCGCCGACCTCCTGAAGGCGGCCGCGGCCGACGGGGAGGTGCGCGCCGACGTGGAGGTGCGGCTGGCGACCCGGCTCGTCTTCGGAATGATCAACTCGATCGTGGAGTGGTACCGCCCGGACGGCCGCGGCATGAACGAGCGCGAGGTCGCCGACACGGTCGTGCGGCTGGTCTTCGGAGGCTTGCGCCAGGCGGGCTGACCGGCGCCTCCTGCGACGGCCGTCTGAGTACGCGCGCGTGGACGGGTGAGTACGCCGCCGGATGTCCCCCGGGCGGTCCCGTCCGGTGAGCTGTGCCGCATGACCCAGAACGACATACGGCCCTCCGACACCGACCCGACGTGGTGGAAGGCGCCGCTCATCGTCACGGTGCCCGGGCTGCCGCTCCTCGTATGGGAGCTCGCCCTGCTGGGCGCCGAGGACGCTCTCGGCACGACCCTCGGGGCCGCGGTCTACTGGGCGGTGGGACTGCTCGCGCTCGCCTGGGCGCTGCCGCACCGCCGGTCCGCTCGGATGCTGCGCGTGACGGCTGCCGTCGCCGGCCTCCTCTGCGCGCTTCTTCCGCTGCTGTTCCTGGTGTGGATGGTCATGCTGTGGGGCTCGGCCTGACGGCGGGCCGGACGCTCACCCCTGCGGCTCCAGGTCCTCCTCCTCGAACACCAGCAGCGTGCGCGTGCTGAGCACCTCCGGGATCGCCTGCAGCCGGGTGAGGACCAGCTCGCGCAGCGCCCGGTTGTCGGGCGTGTGCACCAGGAGCAGGACGTCGAAGTCACCGCCCACCAGGGCGATGTGGGAGGCACCGGGCAGCTGCCGCAGCTGCTCGCGCACCGTCCGCCAGGAGTTCTGGACGATCTTCAGGGTGATGTACGCCGAGGTGCCGTGACCCGCGCGCTCATGGTTGACGCGGGCGCCGAAGCCGCGGATGACGCCGTCCTCAATGAGGCGGTTGATGCGGGCGTAGGCGTTGGCGCGCGAGACATGGACCCGCTCGGCGACCGACCGTATCGACGCGCGGCCGTCCGCCTGGAGCATCTGCAGGATGTCCTGATCAATGGCGTCGAGCGGACGCGGCGGCGACAGGGGGCCGCTCCCGTCCGGGCTCTCGGCCATTTGTTCAGGCGTCATGTCCCCCCACCTTCCCGCCGTGGACGTACTGCGTTCATTGGAGGCTGTGGAGAACCGTTTGTCCACAGCCTGAGGGGGCCTGTAGCCAAAATGTGCCGACGACCGAACAATCGGTAGGTGAGGCGCATCACTGCAGCTGCGCCTTCCGTAGCCGCTCCCACGAGGAGGTGCCGTCATGACGGTCATGGAGCAGCGAGGCGCGTATCGGCCGTCGCCGCCGCCCGCCTGGCAGCCCCGCATGGACCCCGCGCCGCTGTTGCCCGACGCGGAGCCGTATCGCGTGCTCGGCACGGAGACGGCCGCGAAGGCCGACCCGGACCTGCTGCGCCGGCTCTACGCCGAGCTGGTGCGCGGCCGCAGGTACAACGCGCAGGCGACCGCGCTCACGAAGCAGGGCCGCCTCGCCGTGTACCCGTCCAGCACCGGCCAGGAGGCCTGTGAGGTCGCCGCCGCGCTCGCGCTGGAGGACCGCGACTGGCTGTTCCCCAGCTACCGCGACACCCTCGCCGCCGTCGCCCGGGGCGTGGATCCCGTCGAGGCGCTGACCCTGCTGCG
This sequence comes from Streptomyces sp. CA-251387, assembly GCF_050936625.1. Lineage (NCBI taxonomy): Bacteria > Bacillati > Actinomycetota > Actinomycetes > Kitasatosporales > Streptomycetaceae > Streptomyces > Streptomyces sp. CA-251387. The sequence goes on from NZ_JBNJMJ010000001.1 coordinate 4,824,698, forward strand.
CGGCGACTGGCACACCGGCTACGACCCCTACGAGCACCGCGTCGCCCCCCTGTGCACGCCGCTCGCCACCCAGCTCCCGCACGCCGTCGGCCTCGCGCACGCCGCCCGCCTCAAGGGCGACGACGTGGTCGCGCTCGCCATGGTCGGCGACGGCGGCACCAGCGAGGGCGACTTCCACGAGGCGCTGAACTTCGCCGCCGTATGGCAGGCGCCGGTCGTCTTCCTGGTCCAGAACAACGGCTTCGCGATCTCCGTCCCGCTCGCCAAGCAGACCGCCGCCCCCTCGCTGGCCCACAAGGCCGTCGGCTACGGCATGCCCGGCCGCCTGGTCGACGGCAACGACGCGGCCGCCGTGCACGAGGTCCTCAGCGACGCCATCCGGCACGCACGCGCGGGCGGCGGGCCGACGCTGATCGAGGCGATCACCTACCGCATCGAAGCCCACACCAACGCCGACGACGCGACCCGCTACCGCGGCGACTCCGAGGTGGAGACCTGGCGCGGACACGACCCGATCGCGCTCCTGGAGCACGAGCTGACCGAGCGCGGCCTGCTCGACGGGGACGGCAAGCAGGCCGCCCGGGACACCGCCGAGGCCATGGCGGCCGACCTGCGCGAACGCATGAACCAGGACCCGGCGCTCGACCCAGGGGACCTGTTCGCCCACGTGTACGCCGAGCCCACCCCCCAGCTGCGCGAACAGCAGGCCCAGCTGCGGGCCGAGCTCGCAGCCGAGTCGGAAGGGTCGCACCGATGACCACCGTCGCCGTCAAGCCGGCCACCATGGCGCAGGCCCTCACGCGCGCGATGCGCGACGCCATGGCGGAAGACCCCACCGTGCACGTCATGGGCGAGGACGTCGGCACCCTCGGCGGCGTCTTCCGCGTCACCGACGGTCTCGCCAAGGAGTTCGGCGAGGACCGCTGCACGGACACGCCGCTGGCCGAGGCGGGGATTCTGGGCACCGCGGTGGGCATGGCCATGTACGGTCTGCGCCCCGTCGTGGAGATGCAGTTCGACGCGTTCGCCTACCCGGCGTTCGAGCAGCTCATCTCGCACGTCGCGCGCATGCGCAACCGCACCCGCGGCAAGATGCCGCTGCCGATCACCGTCCGCGTCCCCTACGGCGGCGGCATCGGCGGCGTCGAGCACCACAGCGACTCCTCCGAGGCGTACTACATGGCGACTCCGGGGCTCCATGTCGTCACGCCCGCGACCGTCGCCGACGCCTACGGGCTGCTGCGCGCCGCCATCGCCTCCGACGACCCGGTCGTCTTCCTGGAGCCCAAGCGCCTGTACTGGTCGAAGGACTCCTGGAACCCGGAGCATCCGACGGACGTTGAACCGATTGGCCGCGCGGTGGTGCGGCGCTCGGGCCGGAGCGCCACGCTCATCACGTACGGACCGTCCGTGCCCGTCTGCCTCGAAGCCGCCGAGGCGGCTCGGGAGGAGGGCTGGGACCTGGAAGTCGTCGACCTGCGCTCGCTGGTGCCGTTCGACGACGAGACGGTCAGCGCTTCGGTACGGCGGACCGGACGGGCGGTCGTCGTGCACGAGTCGGGCGGGTTCGGCGGCCCGGGAGGGGAGATCGCGGCCCGCGTCACGGAGCGCTGCTTCCACCACCTGGAGGCGCCGGTGCTGCGCGTGGCCGGGTTCGACATCCCCTACCCGCCGCCGATGCTGGAGCGTCACCACCTGCCCGGCGTGGACCGGATCCTGGACGCCGTGGGGCGTCTGCAGTGGGAGGCCGAGAGCTGATGGCACAGGTGCTGGAGTTCAAGCTCCCCGACCTCGGGGAGGGGCTCACCGAGGCGGAGATCGTGCGCTGGCTGGTGGAGGTCGGGGACGTCGTCACCGTCGACCAGCCGGTCGTCGAGGTCGAGACGGCCAAGGCGATGGTCGACATCCCCTGCCCCTACGCCGGCGTGGTCACGGCCCGCTTCGGCGAGGAGGGGACGGAGCTGCCCGTCGGGGCGCCGCTGCTGACGGTGGCGGTGGGAGCGCCTGCCTCCGGCGGTATGGCCGAGGGGCCGGGGGAGGGCACCGACGAAGGCTCGGGCAATGTCCTCGTGGGCTACGGCACCGGTGCGCCGCCGGCGCGGCGCAGGCGAGTACGGCCGGCCACTCCGGCGGCATCGGCGGGACAGACCGCGGGTGGTGCGGCCAACGGTGCCGCGGCGCGCGAGGGCATGCCCACCGCCGAGCGCGCCACTGCCCCCACCGTGGCGCGGCCCGTCGGAACAGCGGCGGGACACGGCCCCGCCGGTGCCGGTCCTGGGACGGCGCAGGCCGAGGACGCTCGCAACGAAGGCCCCGTCCCCGTGATCTCCCCGCTCGTCCGCCGCCTCGCCCGCGAGCACGGGCTGGACCTGAGGGAACTGCACGGCTCCGGACCGGACGGGCTGATTCTGCGGGCCGACGTCGAGTACGCGCTGCGGGCAGCCGAGGCGCACGGCCGGACGGTCCAGCCGTCGGCCGAGCCGCACACGCACGTGACGCCGACGGCCCCCGCCGCGTCCGTGCCGGCCACGCAGGCCCCTGTTCGCTCCTCCGCGCCCCCCGCCGGCATCCGCGTCCCCCTCAAGGGTGTCCGCGGTGCCGTCGCCGACAAGCTCTCGCGCAGCCGGCGGGAGATACCGGACGCGACGTGCTGGGTGGATGCCGACGCGACCGAGCTCATGCGGGCACGCGCCGCGATGAACGCCGCCGGTGGGCCGAAGATCTCCCTCCTCGCCCTGCTGGCCCGTATCTGCACCGCCGCCCTGGCCCGGTTCCCCGAGCTCAACTCCACGGTGGACATGGCGGCCCGGGAGATAGTCCAGCTCGAGCACGTGCACCTCGGGTTCGCCGCGCAGACCGAACGAGGGCTCGTCGTCCCGGTCGTGCGGGACGCGCACGCGCGCGACGCGGAGTCGCTGACCGCGGAGTTCGCCCGGCTGACCGAGGCGGCCCGTGCGGGCACCCTCACGCCCGCGGAACTCACCGGCGGCACCTTCACGTTGAACAACTACGGCGTGTTCGGCGTCGACGGCTCCACGCCGATCATCAACCACCCCGAGGCCGCCATGCTCGGCGTCGGCCGCATCATCCCCAAGCCCTGGGTCCACGAGGGCGAGCTGGCGGTGCGGCAGGTCGTCGAGCTCTCGCTCACCTTCGACCACCGGGTCTGCGACGGCGGCACCGCAGGAGGCTTCCTGCGGTACGTGGCGGACTGCGTGGAACACCCGGCGGTGCTGCTGCGCACCCTGTGACGGAGGCATGGCGGCCGACCGATCCACGCCGCCCCCAGGGTCGGCTGCTTCCCCTCCGTTCCCTGTGATCGCGCGGGCACGCATACTCGGGGGGTGACCGCGTACGACTCGACGGGCGCGCAGGGCGCCGCCGATACCGGGGACGACACCGCGTACGACGCCGTCGTGCTCGCCGGCGGTGCTGCCCGGCGGCTCGGCGGCGCGGACAAACCCGCGGTGCGCGTCGGCGGGCGGGCCCTGCTCGACCGGGTGCTCGCCGCCTGCGCCGACGCGCGCACGACTGTCGTCGTCGCCGACCCCCGGCCCACCGCACGACCCGTGACCTGGGCGCGCGAGGACCCGCCCGGCGGCGGCCCGCTCGCCGCACTCGACGCCGGGCTGCGGCACACCACGGCGGAGCGGGTCGTCGTCCTCTCGGCCGACCTGCCGTTCCTCGACGAGGGCACGGTCCGGCGGCTGCTGGCCGCCCTGCGCACCAGCGGCGCCGACGGCGCGCTGCTCACCGACGCGGGCGGCCGCGACCAGCCGCTCGTCGCCGCGTACCGCGCGTCCGCGCTGCGCCGAGAACTGGCCGCGCTCACCCAAGGGCACGACGGCCGCACTGGTCCCGAGGGCGGTGGCCGCACCCGATCCGAGGGCGGTCGCCGTACTGGTCCCGAGGGCGGTGGTCTCACCGGCCTCCCCCTGCGTCGGCTGACCGGTGCCCTCGATCTCACCCGCGTCCCCGACCCCGTCGCGTCCTTCGACTGCGACACCTGGGACGACATCGCCACCGCCAGGGCACGCATCAGGGAGCATGGGCACGTGTTGGATGAATGGATTTCCGCAGTCAAGGACGAACTGGGCATCGACCTCGACGTCGACACCAAGGTGCTGCTGGACCTGGCCCGCGACGCCGCCCACGGCGTGGCACGGCCCGCGGCGCCGCTGACCACCTTCCTCGTCGGGTACGCGGCGGCACAGGCCAAGGGCGGCGAAGGCGGCCCCGAAGCCGTCGCCGAGGCCTCCCGCAAGGCCGCCGCCCTCGCCGTCCGCTGGGCGGACGAGGCGGCCGCGACCAAGCCCGACGCGGCCCCCGACGCCACGCCCGACACCAGCCGCCCGGACGCCGGATGACCGCCCGCGGCATCCAGGCGGACGAGGACGCCGAGGACCTCGACGTCGAGGAGGTGCTCGCCCTCGTGAACGAACACAACGGCCACCACACCCCCGCCGGCCACGTGCCCACCCCCGCCCCGCACGCGCCGGGCCCCCACAACCAGGACCGCCACCACAAGGCCACCCCCTGGCCCGAAGCCCGCGAGATCGCCGCCCGCGCCGCCCGTACCGCCGCCCGGGCCGCCCACCGCGCCCCGGTCTCCGTCCCCCTCGACGCCGCGCTCGGTCTCACCCTGGCCGCCCCCCTCACCGCCCTCACCGATCTGCCCTCCTTCGACACCTCGGCGATGGACGGCTGGGCGGTCGCGGGCCCCGGCCCCTGGGACGTACGGGACGAGGGCATCCTGGCCGGGCATGGTGAGCCCGAGCCGCTCACCGACGGCGAGGCCGTCCGTATCGCGACCGGCGCCCGTATCCCCCCGGACACCACCGCCGTCCTGCGCAGCGAGCACGGCCGCATGGACAGCAAGGACCGCCTGCACGGAACACGGGAGATCGAGCCCGGCCAGGACATCCGCCCCCGCGGCCAGGAGTGCCGTAGCGGTGACCAACTGCTCGCCGTCGGCACCCTCGTGACCCCGGCCGTGCTCGGCCTGGCCGCGGCCGCCGGATACGACACCGTCACCGCCGTACCCCGCCCCCGCGTCGAAGTCCTCGTCCTCGGCGACGAGTTGCTGACCGAGGGGCTCCCGCGCGAGGGTCTGATCCGGGACGCCCTCGGCCCGATGCTGCCGCCCTGGCTGCGCTCCCTCGGTGCCGAGGTCACCGCCGTACGCAGGCTCGGTGACGACGCCAAGGCTCTGCACAAGGCGCTCACCACCTCCGACGCCGACCTCATCGTCACCACCGGCGGCACCGCGGCCGGCCCCGTCGACCACGTCCACCCCACGCTGAAGCGCATCGGGGCCGAACTCCTGGTGGACGGCGTCAAGGTGCGGCCCGGCCACCCCATGCTGCTGGCCCGCACCAAGGAGAACCAACACCTCGTCGGCCTGCCCGGCAACCCTCTCGCCGCCGTCTCCGGCCTGCTCACCCTCGCCGAACCCCTGCTGCGCACGCTCGCCGCCCGCCCGGCGCCCGAGTCCTACACGCTGCCCCTGAAGGAAACGGCGCACGGGCATCCGTACGACACCCGGCTCATCCCGGTCGTGCTGCGGGGCGACCATGCCGTGCCGTTGCACTACCACGGCCCGGCCATGCTCCGGGGCATGGCGGCGGCCGACGCCGTTGCCGTCGTACCGCCGGGCGGCGCGCGTGCGGGTCAGGAGACCGAGCTGCTCGATCTGCCGTGGGCGACCGCCGGCATCGAGGTGTGTTTCACGTGAAACTTCCGGGCCAGGATGCGATAGCGCGCCGGGAGGACGAGCGGGTCGCGACCTATCGGGTCAAGCTCCCGAAGAAGATCGTGGAGCATCCGTTCCGCCAGGTCGCCAAGCGGGTCGTGCTGGCCTTGGCGCTGCTCGTCGCGACCGCCTTGATCGTCTACGCCGACCACGAGGGCTACAACGACAACTCCGACGGCTCCGTCGACCTTCTCGACGCCTTCTACTACGCGACTGTCAGCCTCTCCACCACCGGATACGGCGACATCACCCCGGTCAGTGACGCCGCCCGGATCACCAACATCTTCGTCATCACGCCCCTGCGTGTGCTGTTCCTGATCATCCTGGTCGGCACCACGCTCGAGGTCCTCACCGAACGGACCCGGGAGGAATGGCGTCTGACCCGCTGGAGGTCTTCCTTGCGCGACCACACCGTTGTCGTCGGCTTCGGAACGAAGGGACGTTCGGCGATCCAGACCGTCATCGCGTCGGGCCTGAACAAGGAACACGTCGTCGTGGTGGACCCGAGTTCCAAGGTGATCGACGCGGCGGTCGCCGACGGGTACGCCGGTGTCGTGGGCGACGCGACCCGCAGCGAGGTACTGAAGCGGGCCGAGGTGCACAAGGCGCGGAAGATCATCATCGCGACCCAGCGCGACGACACGGCCGTCTTGGTGACGCTGACGGCCCGGCAGCTCAACCGCGGCGCGAAGATCGTGGCCGCGGTGCGCGAGGAGGAGAACGCACCGCTGCTGAAACAGTCCGGCGCCGACGCGGTCATCACCAGCGCCAGCGCGGCCGGCCGGCTGCTCGGCCTGTCGGTGCTCAGCCCCGCCGCCGGCATGGTCCTGGAGGACCTGATCCAGCAGGGCAGCGGGCTCGACATCATCGAACGGCCGGTCATAAAGGCCGAGGTGGGCAAGAGCCCGCGGCAGACGGAGGATCTGGTGGTCAGCGTCGTACGGGGGCACCGGGTGCTCGGATACGACGATCCGGACGTCGGGACACTGCAGTTGACGGACCGGCTGATCACCATCGTGCGGGCGACGCCGGGCAGTCAGGTCGCACCCGATGACCGGCGCCTGCCCCCGGGGATGAAGGCCTTCTGACATCTGGTCCGGCTACTTGCGGTTGTACAGCCGCATCGTGATCGGCCCGAAGACCAGCACGAACAGGCCCGCCCAGCCCAGCGACCAGGCGATCTCGTCGGCCGGCCAGTCACCCGCCATCAACGCGCGGACGGCCGAGGACAGATGGGTGATCGGGCTGTTGTTGACGAAGGCCTGCAGCCAGCCCGGCATGGTCTTCGGGTCGACGAAGACGTTGGACAGGAAGGTGAGCGGGAAGATCACCATCATGCTGACGCCCATCACCGACTTCTCGCTGCGCAGCATCAGCCCGAACATCGTCCAGATCCACGAGAACGCGAACGAGAACACAATGAGCAGCGCGATCCCGGCGAGCACGCCGCCGACCCCGCCGTCCGGGCGGTAGCCCAGGACGATGCCGACGGTGAGCATCACGACGGACGCGATCGTGTAGCGCAGAGCGTCACCCAGCAGATAGCCGACCATGGTCGACGGCCGCCAGATGGGCAGTGAGCGGAAGCGGTCGAAGACGCCCTTCTCGATGTCGGTGTTCACCGAGACACCGGTGTACATCGTGATCATCACGACCGACATCACGAGAATGCCCGGCAGCAGGAACTGGATGTACTCCTTCGGCGACCCGGCCAGGGCGCCCCCGAACAGGTACGTGTACATCAGCACCATCATGATCGGGAACGCGGTCACGTCGAAGAGCTGCTCCGGGACATGCTTGATCTTCAGGACCGCACGCCAGCCGAAGGTCATGGAGGCCGACCAGGCGCTGGGCCGCGGCGGCCGCTCCGCGGCAACGAGCAGAGCCGCGAGCGACTCGGTGCTGACCGGTGCGAGGTCCTTGCTCTCCGTGGTCGTCGCGGTGCTCATGCCGCCACCTCGTCCTTCTTGTCGTCTGCGTCGGCGGATCCGTGGCCGTCGCGGGATGTGCGGGTGTCGTGTCCGGTGAGGGCGAGGAACACCTCGTCCAGGCTGGGCTGGCCCAGCGAGAAGTTGTCGACGGTGATGCCGGCGCGGGCGAGTTCGTTCAGCGCGCGGGCGGCCTGCTCGGCCGCCGTGTCGTCCTTCGCTGCCCCACTCAGGCGTGCGGTCAGGGCCACCGGGTCGGGTTCCGGCTGCACCTGCGCGTCGAGGGCGCGGACCAGCAGCTCCGCCGCCAGGTGCCGCTGGGCAGGATCAGCCAGCCGCAGATGTACGGAACCGGCGCCGACGGACGCCTTCAGCTCGCCCTTGGTCCCCTCGGCGATGACCTTGCCGTGGTCGATGACGGCGATACGGGACGCCAGCTGGTCGGCCTCGTCCAGATACTGCGTGGTCAGCAGCACGGTGGTGCCCTGGGCGACGACCGCGCGCACGATGTCCCACACCTGGTTGCGGCTGCGCGGGTCGAGACCGGTCGTCGGCTCGTCGAGGAAGAGCAGGTCGGGGGTGTTGAGGATGGACGCGGCGATGTCGATACGGCGCCGCATGCCGCCGGAGTAGTTCTTGACCTGCTTCCCGGCCGCCTCCGTCAGCCCGAAGGCTTCCAGGAGCTGCGCCGAACGCTCCCGTGCGGCCTTCTTGCCGTGCCCGAGGAGCCGGCCCAGCAGGACCAGGTTCTCGGTGCCGGTGAGGTCCTCGTCCACGGAGGCGTACTGGCCGGTGAGGCTCACCCGGCCGCGCACCTCGTCGGCCTCACGCACGACGTCGTGACCGAAGACGTGGGCCTCGCCGCCGTCGGGTCGCAGGAGGGTGGCGAGCATCTTCACCGTGGTGGTCTTGCCGGCGCCGTTCGGACCGAGGACGCCGTAGACCGCGCCGGCCGGGACCGCGAGGTCCACGCCGTCGACGGCCCGTGTCTCGCCGAACGTCTTCACCAGCCCTGCGGTCTCGATGGCCAGGCCTGAGGAGTGCTGCCTCATGGTGGGGTGTCCTTCCGCGTGCTTGGGCTACGCATGGGGAGACCTTTACCGCCGCGCAAACTCATCGGTCGCCACAGAGATTTCGGGTTGGACCCGCTCAAGAACGGCGGGACATGGAGCGGGAGACCGAGGAGTAGCGTCCTGCCCATGCATGCGATCACGATTCCCGAATTCGGTGGCCCCGAGGTGCTGGTGTGGGACGAGGTCCCCGATCCCGTGCCCGGTGAGGGCGAAGTGCTGGTCGAGGTGGTGGCCGGGGCCGTCAACCGCGCCGACATCGTGCAGCGGCAGGGCTTCTACAACCCGCCCCCCGGCGCCTCCCCCTACCCCGGCCTGGAGTGCTCCGGCAGGATCGCCGAGCTCGGTCCCGGTGTATCCGGCTGGGCCGTCGGCGACGAGGTGTGCGCGCTGCTCGCCGGCGGCGGCTACGCCGAGAAGGTCGCCGTACCGGCCGGCCAGCTGCTGCCCGTGCCCAAGGGGGTGAGCCTCACGCAGGCCGCCGCGCTGCCCGAGGTGGTCTGCACGGTCTGGTCGAACGTGTTCATGGTCTCCCACCTCCGCCCCGGCGAGACCCTGCTCGTGCACGGCGGCTCCAGCGGCATCGGCACCATGGCCATCCAGCTCGCCAAGGCCGTCGGCGCCAAGGTCGCCGTCACCGCGGGCAGCAAGGAGAAGCTGGACCGGTGTGCCGAGCTGGGCGCCGACGTCCTGATCAACTATCGGGAGCAGGACTTCGTCGCCGAGGTGAAGAAGGCCACCGACGGGATCGGTGCCGACGTCATCCTCGACAACATGGGCGCCAAGTACCTCGACCGCAACGTCCAGGCCCTCGCCGTCAACGGCCGCCTCGCGATCATCGGCATGCAGGGCGGCGTCAAGGGCGAGCTGAACATCGGCGCGCTCCTGTCCAAGCGCGGCGCGATCAGCGCGACCTCGCTGCGGATCCGTCCGCTCGCCGAGAAGGCGGCGATCGTGGCGGCCGTACGTGAACACGTGTGGCCGCTGGTGGACGCCGGCCACGTACGCCCGGTCGTCGACCGCGAGCTTCCGATGAAGGAAGCGGCCGAGGCACACCGGGTGGTGGAGGAGAGCGGGCACGTCGGGAAGGTGCTGCTCGTGGCGCCGTAGAGCCGTCCGCCGTCGCACCCGTCGTGCGGTCCGACCGGCTGATCGGGCCGGTCCAGGGAGGTGAGGGCGGTAAGGCGGCTCCCCGTGGTGGCGGTGAAAGCGGCGGGCGGTCGAGCGGGCGGTCGATGACGCCGAAGGGCGGAGGCGAAGGGCCGCCCCGCCCCGCTCGGCCACTGGGATACGTCCCCCGGCGGCAGGCCTGCGCCGAGTGCCGCGCCATGCGTCGGCCGCCGTGAGGCATCCGCCGGTCGCTCGCAGCCGCCTGTATCGGCCCCTTGTGCGCCTGTGGGCCGTTCGGACCGACCAGTCGGCCGTTCGGAGCCACTCCTCGGCCGCTCCACGCGTGTGGCGCCGCGCGGGCCCGTGCCGCGGACCGCGACTTCGGCGTGGTCGACGGGCTCGCCGCTCTCGGGGAGCCGCACGGAGGTGACATCGGATGCGTCCGTCGGCCGTTCGGAGCCGCCTGTTGGCCGCTCGGAGGCACCCGCCGGCCGTGCCGAGCCGCCCGTCGACCGCCCGCCTGGCTAGCCGCGCCGCAGCCGTAGACCGACGAAGGCGAGGCCCAGGCCGAGTCCGATCAGCACCAGCCCGGTGCCGAGGGGCAGGATCTCCAGTACGGGCTCGGCATGCGCCACTGGCTGCCGTATGGGCCGGGTCGGCGGGGCGGAGGGTGCGGTGGCGGTGTCCCCGGCGGGGCGATCGGTGGCACCCGCGCTCTCGTGCGCACTCCCGCCGTCGTCCTCACCCTCCGCCTCCGGCAACGTCGAGCCGTCCCCCTCCTCGTCCCTGTCCTCGCCCTCGCCGCGGTCCTGCTCGCTCGTCGCCTCCTCGTCCTCCAGCGGTCCCTTCTTCCGCCCCGGCCGTTCGCGCCCCTCACCCGCGCGGCTCCCGGCCCTCGACGGGCTGTCGGAGGGTGCGGGAGGGGAGGTGACGGGACCGTGAGCGGGAGCGGGAGCGGCGGAAGACGCCCGCGGTTTTCCGGATTTCCTGGGCTCACCGGATTTCCTGGGCGCAGCGGATTCCGTTGGCCCTCCGGGTTCCCTCGACTCTCCGGACTTCTCGGGCTCCCCGGACTCGCCAGGCGCGGCGGAGGGGACGGAGGAGCTCCCGGACGCCTCCACTGCCCCTGAGGCGGAGGAAGGCCGGGATTCGGCTGAGGAGCCGGACGGTTCGGCGGAGGAGCCTTCTGAGGCACCCCCAGCGTCGTCCGAGGCACCTGTCGGTGACCGCGTAGGCGCGGAGGGAGCCCGAGGCTCGGGCGTGGAGCCGGAGGAAGCCGTGAGCGCAGCCGCACCACGCGGCCCCTCAAGGCCGTACGACACCCCAGCGCCCCACAGCCCCACGGTCAGCCCCATCACCACCACGACCAGCACTCTCGCCGCCCGCAGAGCCGATAGCTCCCGCACCGCGGGCCGACCCCGCCCCGCCTGCCGGGCCAGCCCCGCCTGCCGAGCCGACCCCACCCGCAGAGCCCCCAGCGCCCCACGCACCGCCCCCACTCCCACGCCCGCACACGGCGATGAGCCCTGCGCCCGCAAACCACCGGAGGCAGCTCGCGGCCGCACCCGTCGCTTCCGCACCACGGTCGGCCATGGAGTCATGCGAACAAGCCTCACAGCACCCCGCACACCCGGCATTCCGGACTGCGCCACCCGACCGAATCCGCGCACAATCCGGTTATGTCGATACGACACGGGCTGCTCGCGCTCCTGGAACCCGGCGCCCGCTACGGCTCACGGCTGCGAACCGAGTTCGAGGAGCGCACGGGCGGGACCTGGCCGCTGAACGTCGGCCAGGTCTATACGACCCTCGGCCGGCTGGAGCGGGACGGCCTGGTCGTCCAGGACGGCGTGGACGAGGCGGGCCGGGTGCTGTACGCGCTGACGGACGCGGGCCGCGCCGAGCTGCGGGCCTGGTTCACACGGCCCGTGGAGCGGGCGAGCCCGCCCCGCGACGAGCTGGCGATCAAGCTGGCGATGGCGGTCGGGGCGCCCGGCGTGGACGTACGGGAGGTCGTGGGGGCGCAGCGCAGACATGTGGCCGAGGCCCTGCACGACTACGTACGGCAGCGGGCCGAGGCGCTGGCGCGGGCGCACGAGCACCCCGAGGCGACGGCCCGTCTGCTAGTCCTGGAGCAGCTCGTCTTCCACGCCGAGGCGGAGAGCCGCTGGCTCGACATCTGCGAGGCCCGTCTGCTGCGGCTCACCCGGGCCGGACAGACCGAATAGACCCGACCGCCTCGGCCGCCCGGCAAATAGACCGGATGGACCGGATGGGCCGAACAGATCAGACAGGCCGGGTGGATCAGGCAGGCCGGATGACGGAAAGTCCCACAACGTAAACGGTGGATCTCTCCCCACCGGGGGCACCACGATGATGAGCTGTACGGGTGCGAGAGAATGGCGGCATGGAGATGCCGAGGAACGAAAGGCCGTCCGAGAACCCCCAGATCCTGGTCGTGGGCCAGGACGGGATGGCGCTCACCGGCGGCAACGGAGACGAGGACTCCCGCGAGGTTCCGGTGACGGAGATGGTCGAGCAGCCGGCGAAGGTCATGCGCATCGGCAGCATGATCAAGCAGCTGCTCGAGGAAGTGCGCGCGGCTCCCCTGGACGAGGCGAGCCGGGTCCGGCTGAAGGAGATCCACGCCAGCTCCGTGAAGGAGCTGGAGGACGGCCTGGCCCCGGAGCTCGTCGAGGAGCTGGAGCGGCTCTCCCTGCCGTTCACGGACGAGGCGACCCCGAGCGACGCGGAACTGCGCATCGCGCAGGCCCAGTTGGTCGGCTGGCTGGAGGGCCTCTTCCACGGCATCCAGACCACGCTCTTCGCCCAACAGATGGCGGCCCGCGCCCAGCTGGAGCAGATGCGCCGCGCCCTCCCGCCGGGCGTCGGCGGCCACGAGGACGGCGAACACCGCCAGGGCGGCCGCTCGGGCGGACCGTACCTGTAACCACCGGCCCCGATCAGCGCAGGGCCCGGCAGCCGACGCTGCCGGGCCCTTTCACATCGCGAGCGTCAGATCGCGCGTGCTCACATCTCGTGTGCGTCACATCGCGAGCGTCAGACCGCGCGTGGGTCACATCTCGTGTGCGGCACGGCGCAGGCGCCAGATCGCGGACGTCACCGCGAACCGCGTCACTCAGGGTTGCCCGTCGAGACCTCGAACGTGATCGTCGGCGGGTCGTCCGGGTCGAAGTCCTCCCGCGCCTTGGGCGTCTGCCGCATGACGGTGCCCTGGCCGAACGTGTTCTCGTTCACGTCCTTCTTCTCGTACTCCCACCCCGCGGCGTCGAGGCACTCCAGGACCGACGGCCAGTACTTGAACGTGAAGTCCGGCATCGTCACCTTGTCGGGGTCGAGATACGACTCCTGCGGCTCGGTGCACTCGGAGGTCTCGATCGTCTTCGAGCTGTCCCCTTCCCGGTATCCCGCCGCCTTCGTCACCGAGGCCGTCGCGGTCGGGCCGCCGCTGTCCCCGCCCCCGCCCTCCTCCTCGCCGCCGCCGTTCAGCGCCAGCGCCGCGATCAGCCCGACCACCGCGACGATGGACACGACGATCGAGCCGACGATCACCGGCCGGTTGTTCTTACCGCCGCCTGAAGTGGTCCTTGGCTGGGGCGACATGGTGTACGGCGGCGGGGTCGGGTGGCCCTGCTGCGGGGAGAACCCGGCGGGCGGCGGCGTCTGGTAGCCGGGCTGCTGCGGGTAGCCGTACGCCGGGGAAGGCATCGACGGCGGCGGAGTGCCGTACGGATTCGGGGTCGGGGCCGGTGCCGGCTGGTACGGCGTCTGGACGGGGCCCGACGGCGGCGGCGTCTGGCCGACCGGCGGGAACACCGCGGCGCCCACGCCCTGGCCGCTCTGCGTCTGCGCGCCCGGCACGATGCTCGGCGGGGCCGGCTGGAAGGACGCGGCCACGCGCAGGCACTCGTCCCGCATGGACTCGGCGCTCGGGAAGCGTTCGTTCGGATTCTTCTTCAGCGCGCGGGCGACCAGCGCGTCCACGGCCGGCGGCAAGGCCCGGTTGATGGACGAGGGAGCCACCGGCTCCTCCTGCACATGCGCGTACGCGATCGCCAGCGGCGAGTCCGCCTCGAACGGCAGCCGTCCGGTGACCAGTTGGAACAGCATGATGCCGACCGAGTACAGGTCGGAGCGGGCGTCCACGGCCCGGCCCAGCGCCTGCTCCGGCGACAGGTACTGCGGGGTGCCGACGACCATGCCGGTCTGCGTCATCGACGTCACACCGGACTGCATGGCGCGCGCGATGCCGAAGTCCATCACCTTGACGACGCCGCGCTTGGTCAGCATCACGTTGCCCGGCTTGATGTCCCGGTGGACCAGCCCCATTTCATGGCTGATCTCCAGCGCCGCGAGCACATCCGCGGTGATCTTCAGCGCCTTGTCGGCGGGCACCGCGCCGAACTGCCGTACGTCCTCGTCGAAGACCGAGCTGAGCGGCCGGCCCTCGATGTACTCCATGACGATGTACGGAGTCGTCATGCCGTCGACGGTGTCCTCGCCGGTGTCGAAGACGGAGACGATGTTGGTGTGCGTGAGCTTCGCCACGGCCTGGGCCTCGCGGCGGAAGCGCTCGCGGAACGCCTGCTCGCGGCCGAGCTCGGTGTGCAGCGTCTTGATCGCGACCTGCCGGTCGAGCACGGAGTCGTACGCGAGGTGCACCGAGGCCATGCCGCCCTCGCCGAGCAAGTCGCGCAGCTGATAGCGGTCGCCGGCGAGTGACCGACCCGCGTACCGGCCCTGCGCGCCGTCCTGGCTCATGTTCTGCGTCCCCCGTAGCCTCTTGGGCGCCTGCGGTCGCCGTGGATCGGGTGATCCAGGTGATCCAATGTGCTATTCCCGGCCAAGTCTGCCCCACGGCACTGACAGGTCAAGCACGGTGCCCGTTCCGTGACCGTACGCGAAGGAAGCGCCGCGGAAGCGTTACAGGGGCCGTACGGCCGGTACACAGAATTTGCACGAGGGGACGGGGTACCGGTTTGATGGCCGGTCCGTCTCCTTCCGGTTTGGGGCGACCGTCTCGGACCGACGGCATGCGCGGAGGCTGTAGCGTGGCCGACGGAGACCGTAACAACACCGCGCGCACCGCGGGCAGAAACGACGGCGAGGACTGATGGCACAGCAGCAGCGCGCTCAGGGCCCGTCCGACCCCGAGGCGGCTGGCGGCGGTATGTCAGACGCGCCGGAGATGTGGGGTAATGGCGGACTTGTCGGGGACGGCCGTTATCGGCTGACCCGCAGACTCGGCCGGGGCGGTATGGCCGAGGTGTTCGCGGCCGAGGACGTGCGCCTCGGACGCACCGTGGCGGTCAAGCTGCTCCGCTCCGATCTCGCCGAGGACCCGGTCTCCAAGGCCCGCTTCACGCGCGAGGCCCAGTCCGTGGCCGGCCTCAACCACCATGCGATCGTCGCCGTGTACGACTCCGGCGAGGATTTCGTGAACGGCCAGAGCGTGCCGTACATCGTCATGGAGATCGTCGAGGGGCGGACCATCCGCGACCTCCTCATCAACGCCGAGGCGCCCGGCCCCGAGCAGGCCCTGATCATCGTCTCCGGCGTCCTGGAGGCGCTCGCCTACTCGCACCAGCACGGCATCGTGCACCGCGACATCAAGCCGGCCAACGTCATCATCACCAACAACGGCGCCGTGAAGGTGATGGACTTCGGCATCGCCCGCGCCCTGCACGGCGCGCAGTCCACGATGACGCAGACCGGCATGGTCATGGGCACCCCGCAGTACCTGTCGCCCGAGCAGGCGCTCGGCAAGGCGGTCGACCACCGCTCCGACCTGTACGCGACGGGCTGCCTGCTCTACGAACTCCTCGCGCTGCGCCCGCCGTTCACCGGCGAGACCCCGCTGTCGGTGGTCTACCAGCACGTCCAGGACATCCCGACCCCGCCGTCCGAGGTCTCCGACGCCTCCCCGCCGGAGCTCGACGGCCTGGTCATGCGCTCGCTCGCCAAGGAGCCGGACGACCGGTTCCAGACGGCCGAGGAGATGCGCGGCCTAGTCCAGTACGGCCTGCAGATGCTGTACGACCAGGGCGGCCACACCGGCACCTGGAACACCGGCCCGGTGACGATGCACGAGGGCCGGCACACCCCGGCCGCGGGCTTCGCGAACACGACCGTCATGGGGCATCCGGGCACCCCGGCCTCCGGCACGACGCAAATCCCGCAGCCCATCCTGCCCTCCGGCTACGGCGGCGGGGACGACGGCGGCTTCGAGGGGCACGGCAACCGGGGCAGCGGCCGCGGCAAGCTGTGGATCCTCGCCGTCCTCGCGGTGATCGCGATCGTGGCGGGCGTCGCGCTGGCGCTGAAGAACGGCGGCGGTGGCGGCGGGGGCAGCGGCACCACGCCGACGCCGACCACCTCGCAGACCACCGAGGACAAGACCAGCGAGACGCCGAGCGACGAGCCGACCGAGGAGCCGACCGACGACTACACGGACGACGGCACCGGCACCGGCACCGACCCGGACTACACGCAGTCGTACGAGCCGACGGAGGAGCCGACCGAGGAGCCGACGACCGAGCCGACGGAGGAGCCGACCACGGCCGAGCCGACCGAGGAGCCCACCGAGGAGCCCACGGAGGAGCCGACCGAGGAGCCCACGGAGGAGCCGACGCTGCCGACGCCGACGGGCGGCACCGCAGGCTGACCGACCCGTCGACACCGACCCGTCGACACCGCCCCATGGGATTCAGCGACCTCCACGCGCGCGTGCGGGCCCGGAAACGGGCTCCACGCGCGCGTGCCGTTTGGGGCGGGACCGGTGAACTCACCCTTGACGACTCTTCCCGTGACCTGGGTCACCGATATAACGTGCCGTTGTTCCGGCCCCCTGCAAGGCTGTGACCAGGACTTGTTCCCGGCTTTCGCGATTTACTTGGATATCCAAGCAAAATCGCAGGTCAGGAGGGGTTTCACAGAAATGTGGAGCACTGGGTAACGTGCCTTTTGCAGGGCGCTCGCCGGGGCACCTGTCACGCCTGTCCCCCCACGAGCCGCACCCACCCTGTGCGTCCGTAGGGCTTCAGGTGAGCCGCACTGGCACCCGGCGAACCCGGGTAGCCGGACCGACGGAGGAGCACACGTGACCGTGGAGAGCACTGCCGCGCGGAAACCGCGACGCAGCGCCGGTACCAAGAGCACGGCCGGCAAGACAACCGCAAGGACAACGACGAGCAAGGACCCCGAGCTCGTCCAGCTGCTGACGCCCGAGGGCAAGCGCGTCAAGAACGCCGAGTACGACAAGTACGTCGCCGGCATCACCCCCGAAGAGCTCCGCGGCCTCTACCGCGACATGGTGCTCACCCGCCGCTTCGACGCCGAGGCCACCTCCCTGCAGCGCCAGGGCGAGCTGGGCCTGTGGGCGTCGCTGCTCGGCCAGGAGGCCGCCCAGATCGGCTCCGGCCGGGCCACCCGTGAGGACGACTACGTCTTCCCGACGTACCGCGAGCACGGCGTCGCCTGGTGCCGTGGGGTCGACCCGACGAACCTGCTCGGCATGTTCCGCGGCGTGAACAACGGCGGCTGGGACCCGAACAGCAACAACTTCCAGCTCTACACGATCGTCATCGGCTCCCAGACGCTGCACGCCACGGGTTACGCGATGGGCATCGCCAAGGACGGCGCCGACAGCGCGGTGATCGCCTACTTCGGCGACGGCGCCTCCAGCCAGGGCGATGTCGCGGAATCGTTCACCTTCTCCGCGGTCTACAACGCCCCCGTGGTGTTCTTCTGCCAGAACAACCAGTGGGCGATCTCCGAGCCGACCGAGAAGCAGACCCGTGTGCCGCTCTACCAGCGCGCCCAGGGCTTCGGCTTCCCCGGCGTCCGCGTCGACGGCAACGACGTCCTGGCGTGCCTGGCCGTGACGAAGTGGGCGCTGGAGCGTGCCCGCAGTGGCGAGGGACCGACGCTGGTCGAGGCGTACACGTACCGGATGGGCGCCCACACCACCTCCGACGACCCCACCCGGTACCGCGGTGACGAGGAGCGCCTGGCCTGGGAGGCGAAGGACCCGATCCTGCGCCTTCGCCGCTACCTCGAGGCGTCAAACCACACGGACGACGGATTCTTCGCGGAACTGGAGACCGAGAGCGAGGCGTTGGGCAAACGAGTGCGCGAGGCGGTCCGCGCCATGCCGGACCCGGACCACTTCGCGATCTTCGAGAACGTGTACGCGGACGGGCATGCGCTCGTCGACGAGGAGCGCGCCCAGTTCGCCGCCTACCAGGCGTCGTTCGCGGACGTAGAGGGGGCCTGACATGGCAGCGGAAAAGATGGCTCTGGCCAAGGCGATCAACGAGTCGCTGCGCCGCGCCCTGGACTCCGACCCCAAGGTCCTGATCATGGGCGAGGACGTCGGCAAGCTCGGCGGCGTCTTCCGGGTCACGGACGGCCTGCAGAAGGACTTCGGCGAGAGCCGCGTCATCGACACCCCGCTCGCGGAGTCGGGCATCGTCGGCACCGCGATCGGCCTGGCCCTGCGCGGTTACCGCCCGGTCGTGGAGATCCAGTTCGACGGCTTCGTCTTCCCGGCGTACGACCAGATCGTCACGCAGCTCGCGAAGATGCACGCGCGCTCGCTGGGCAAGGTCAAGCTCCCGGTCGTCGTCCGTATCCCCTACGGCGGCGGCATCGGCGCGGTCGAGCACCACTCGGAGTCCCCCGAGGCGCTCTTCGCGCACGTGGCCGGTCTGAAGATCGTCAGCCCCTCCAACGCGTCGGACGCGTACTGGATGATGCAGCAGGCCATCCAGAGCGACGACCCGGTGATCTTCTTCGAGCCGAAGCGCCGCTACTGGGACAAGGGCGAGGTCAACACCGAGGCGATCCCGGGCCCGCTGCACAAGGCGAAGGTCGTCCGCGAGGGCACGGACCTTACCCTGGCCGCGTACGGCCCGATGGTGAAGCTGTGCCAGGAGGTCGCCGACGCGGCGGCCGAGGAGGGCAGGAACCTGGAGGTCCTGGACCTGCGCTCGGTCTCCCCGCTCGACTTCGACTCCATCCAGGCTTCCGTCGAGAAGACCCGCCGCCTGGTCGTGGTCCACGAGGCCCCGGTGTTCTTCGGCTCGGGCGCGGAGATCGCCGCCCGGATCACGGAGCGCTGCTTCTACCACCTGGAGGCCCCGGTGCTGCGCGTGGGCGGATATCACGCCCCGTACCCGCCGGCGCGCCTGGAGGAGGAGTACCTGCCGGGCCTGGACCGGGTGCTCGACGCCGTCGACCGTGCCCTGGCGTACTGAGGAGAGGGGCATGACGACGATGACTGAAGCGTCCGTGCGCGAGTTCAAGATGCCCGACGTGGGCGAGGGACTCACCGAGGCCGAGATCCTCAAGTGGTACGTCCAGCCGGGCGACACGGTCACCGACGGGCAGGTGGTGTGCGAGGTCGAGACGGCCAAGGCGGCCGTCGAGCTGCCCATCCCGTACGACGGGGTGGTCCGGGAGCTGCACTTCCCCGAGGGCACGACGGTGGACGTCGGTACGGCGATCATCGCGGTGGACGTGGCGGGCGGAACGGCGGCCGCCGCTCCGGCGCCGGTCGCGGAGCCTCAGGCCCCGAAGGAGGAGCCCAAGGCCGAGGGCTCGGGCCGTCAGCCGGTGCTGGTCGGCTACGGCGTGGCCGCGTCCTCGACGAAGCGCCGCCCGCGCAAGGGGGCCCCGCCCCAGGAGGCCCCGGCGGCGGCGCAGGCACTGCAGTCCGAGCTGAACGGGCATGGCCCCGCGGTCGTGGACCCGGCCGTGGAAACGCCCCGCCCGCTGGCGAAGCCGCCGGTGCGCAAGCTGGCGAAGGACCTGGGCGTCGACCTGGCCACGGTGACGCCGACCGGCCCCGACGGCATCATCACGCGCGAGGACGTCCACGCGGCGGCGGCCCCGCCGGCCCCGGCCGCCGAGCCGGAGCCGCAGGTCGTCCCGGCCGCCGCTCCTGCCGCCGCTCCGGCGCCGGTGGCGACGTACGACACGGCCCGTGAGACCCGTGTCCCGGTGAAGGGCGTCCGCAAGGCGACGGCGGCCGCGATGGTCGGCTCGGCGTTCACCGCCCCGCATGTCACGGAGTTCGTGACGGTGGACGTGACGCGCACGATGAAGCTGGTCGAGGAGCTCAAGGAGGACAAGGAGTTCGCCGGTCTGCGGGTGAACCCCTTGCTGCTGATCTCCAAGGCCCTGCTGGTCGCGATCAAGCGCAACCCGGACATCAACGCGTCCTGGGACGAGGCGAACCAGGAGATCGTGCGGAAGCACTACGTCAACCTGGGCATCGCGGCGGCGACCCCGCGCGGCCTCATCGTCCCGAACATCAAGGACGCCCACACCAAGACGCTCCCGCAACTGGCGGAGGCGCTCGGCGAGTTGGTGTCGACGGCGCGGGAGGGCAAGACCAGCCCCGCCGCCATGCAGGGCGGCACGGTCACGATCACCAATGTCGGCGTCTTCGGCGTCGACACCGGCACCCCGATCCTCAACCCCGGCGAGTCCGCGATCCTCGCGGTCGGCGCGATCAAGCTCCAGCCGTGGGTGCACAAGGGCAAGGTGAAGCCGCGTCAGGTGACGACTCTGGCCCTGAGCTTCGACCACCGTCTGGTGGACGGGGAGCTGGGCTCCAAGGTCCTCGCGGACGTGGCGGCGATCCTGGAGCAGCCGAAACGGCTGATCACCTGGGCGTGAACCGAGGACGGCCCCCGCATCGAGCGGGGGCCGTCGTCATTTCGGGCCGGACGTGATGCCGGATCGGGTCAGTCGCGCTGTGCGCCCTGCGGCAGGGTGCGCAGCTGCATCGTGCTCGCCGAGCTGGAGCCGAAGGCGTAGTCCATCAGCTTCGCGGCGTCCGTGAAGCGGTACTGGTCGTTGAGGAGGACGCCGACGACCGTCTTGCCGTCACGGGTGCCGGCGAAGACGAGGCAGGGCCCGGCCGGGGTGTTGGTGCCGGTCTTCACGCCGATCGCGCCGCTGTAGGAGCCCAGCAGCTTGTTGGTGTTGTACCAGGTGTAGGTGCGGGTGCCGCCGGTGCTCGTCGTCGCGTACTGCACCGTCTTCTGCTTCTTCACGATGCCCGCGAACGTCGTGTACTTCATCGCGCTGCGCGTGAGCTTGGCGAGGTCGCGCGGGGTCGTGTAGTTCGTGTTCTGCGTCGAGTTGCCGTCGAACGAGTCGAAGTGCGTGTTCGTCAGGCCGAGGTCTCCGGCCTTGGTGTTCATCTTGCTGATGAAGGACTTGGTGCGCGCCGAGACGGTCGTACCGGTACCGAAGGTGTCCGCGAGGGCCATCGCGGCGTCGCAGCCGGACGGCAGCATCAGCGCGTGCAGCAGCTGGCGGACGGTGACCTTGTCGCCCGTCTTCAGGTCCGCGGTGCTCGCGCCCTTGGCGGCGACGTAGTCGCGGTAGGCCTGCTTGACGGTGATCTTGCGGTCGAGGTTCAGGTTGGGCGTGCTCAGCACGACACGCGCCGTCATGATCTTGGTGGTGCTCGCCATCGGCCGCTTGGTGTCGGCGTACTTGCTGTAGAGCGTGGAGCCCGTCGCACTGTTGAGCATGAACGCGCCCTTGGCGCTGACCGTGGGGGCGGTCGCGGCCTGCGCGGGCGCGGACAGGGCACCGCCCGCGACCAGCGCGCCGGTGGTGGCGACGACGGCTGCGGCTCTGCGGATACGTACGCCCTTGATGCCGGTTATCACTATGAACGCTCCGGATATGCGAAATGCCCGTAGACATTTGCGATGTGGAGGGGGGAGGCGCTCAGGAGACTCACCAGGAGCGTCAAGGGTTGTACGGCGGGCGGAAGTAAGTGATGTGACGAGGGCGACCACTGTTGAGTGGC
Source organism: Streptomyces sp. CA-251387 (assembly GCF_050936625.1). NCBI lineage: Bacteria > Bacillati > Actinomycetota > Actinomycetes > Kitasatosporales > Streptomycetaceae > Streptomyces > Streptomyces sp. CA-251387. The sequence goes on from NZ_JBNJMJ010000001.1 coordinate 4,846,412, forward strand.
CGCCCTCTGTCAGGTGAACGCGGACGTCAGCTGATCTTCGCGTAGCCGTAGTTGATGAGCTTCTTCACGTCCTCCGTGCGCTTGGCCTCGGAGGGTGCGGTGAGGACGGCGCCGATCACCGACTCGCCGTTCTTGGTGGCGGCGAAGACGAGGCAGTACTTGGCCTCGGTGCCGGAGCCGGTCTTCACGCCGAGCGTGCCGTTCCAGCCGAGCAGGAGGTTGGTGTTCTTCCACGCCGCCATCGTGCGGACGGAGCCGGTCTTGGTGATGGTCTTCGCCGTGTACGACTTGGTCTTGACGACCGTCTTGAACGTGGAGCTCTTCATCGCGCTCCGGGCGGCCTTCGTCAGGTCGCGCGGCGTCGAGTAGTTGGCGCCGTTGCTTATGCCGTCGAACGAATCGAAGTGCGTGTTGGTCATGCCCAGGGTCCTGGCCATGGTGTTCATCTTGCCGATGAACGACTTCACGCGCGCGTTCACGGTCGAGCCGGAACCGAACTTGTCGGCGAGGGCCATCGCGGCGTCACAGCCCGACTTGAGCAGCATCCCGTACAGCAGCTGGCGGACGGTGACCTTGTCGCCGACGATCAGGTTGGCCGTCGAGGGATACCCCTTGGCGACCATGTAGTCGCTGACCTCCTTCTTGATCGTGACCTTGGTGTCCAGGTTCAGGTTCGACTGCGAGAGCACCACCTTGGCGGTCATGATCTTCGTGGTGGAGGCGGTGAGCCTCTTCGTGTCGGCAGCCTTGGTGAAGAGGGTCTTGCCGGTCGCGCTGTTCATCAGGTAGCCGCCCTTGGCGCTGATGCTGGGCGTCGTCACGGCCTGTGCGGGTGCCGCGGTGAGAGCTCCGGTGACGAGCAGCGCGCCGGTGGTCACGGCGACGGCTGCGGCTCTGCGGATACGGGAGCCCTGGGTGGCGGTTGTCAACTGAAATACCCCGATTACGTCGAATGCCCCTGTGTGCGGCCGAGTTGGAGGGGAAGGCGGTCAGGCCGCACGTGTGTGACACGTAAGTAGCACAGAAGGTTGTGTGGCAGATGGGGCGGGGTTCCTCATCCCATGCGCGGCCCGGTTTCCCGCCCGCTTCCCGGCAGCTTTTCGTTCCGCATACTGGACGGACCCCTCGATGTGTACGTGTTGTATCTATGCTGTGGGCATGTCTTCCTCCCCGCCCGCCTCCCTGAAGCAGCCGCCCGCTGCCGACCGCGTCTACACCCACGTCAAGCAGGGCGTCCTGGAACGCCTCTACGAGGGCGGGACGCTGCTCACCGAGGGCGAGCTCGCCGAGGCCGTCGGGGTCTCGCGCACACCGGTGCGGGAGGCGCTGCTGCGGCTGGAGGTCGAGGGGCTGATCAAGCTCTATCCGAAGAAGGGCGCGCTGGTCCTGCCGGTCTCCGCGCAGGAGATCAAGGACGTCGTGGAGACGCGGATGCTCGTCGAGGAGCACGCGGCGCGCAAGGCCGTCCCCGCGCCCCCCGGGCTCATCGAGCGCCTGGAGGAACTGCTCGCCCAGCAGAAGGCCCAGGCCGCCGCCGGTGACCTCGCCGCGGCCGCCGTCACCGACCGGTGCTTCCACGCCGAGATCGTCCGCAGCGGCGGCAACGAGATCCTGTCGCGGCTCTACGACCAACTGCGCGACCGGCAACTGCGCATGGGTGTCGCCGTCCTGCACTCCCACCCCGACCGGATCGCCAAGACCCTCGTCGAACACCAGGAGATCCTCGACGCCCTGCGCTCCGGGGACGCCGATGCGGCGGTCGGGACGGTCCACCGGCACATCGGCTGGTTCTCGCATCTCGCGCGAGGTGAGGAGCGATGAAGGCCGCCGCGTTGCCGGGCGACCCTCCCCCAAAGGGGGCACCCCCAGGCGGCCGCCGTTCCTTCGCCGTCTGGGGCATAGGCGTCTCGGTCTACTTCGTCGCCGTGATCTTCCGTACGTCGCTGGGGGTCGCCGGTCTCGACGCCGCGGACCGCTTCCACGTGAACGCCTCGGCCCTGTCGACGTTCTCGATCCTCCAGCTGCTCGTGTACGCGGGCATGCAGATACCCGTCGGCCTGCTGGTCGACCGGCTCGGCACCAAGAAGGTGCTGACCCTGGGCGTGGTGCTGTTCACGGCGGGCCAACTGGGCTTCGCCTTCTCACCGTCGTACGGCATGGCCCTCGCCTCGCGCGCGCTGCTGGGGTGCGGTGACGCGATGACGTTCATCAGTGTGCTGCGGCTCGGCACCCGGTGGTTCCCGGCCCGGCGCGGTCCGCTGATCGCGCAGTTCGCGGGGCTGGCGGGCATGGCGGGCAACCTCGTCTCCACGCTGGTGCTGGCGCGGCTGCTGCACGGGGTGGGCTGGACGGCGGCGTTCGCGGGCAGCGCGGCGGCGGGTGTCGTCGTGCTGGTGCTGTTGCTGCTGTTCCTGAAGGACCACCCCGAGGGGCACGAGCCGGAGCCGGTTGCGCATCGGGGCGCGGCGTACGTACGGCGTCAGATCGCCGCGTCCTGGGGGGAGCCGGGCACACGGCTGGGGTTGTGGGTGCACTTCACGACGCAGTTCCCGGCGATGGTGTTCCTGCTGCTGTGGGGGCTGCCGTTCCTGGTGGAGGCGCAGGGGCTGTCCCGGGCGACGGCCGGTGAACTGCTCACCCTTGTCGTGCTGTCGAACATGGTCGTGGGGCTGGTCTACGGCCAGATCGTCGCGCGGCATCACGAGGCGCGGCTGCCGTTGGCGCTGGGCACGGTGGGGGCGACGGCGGTGCTGTGGGCGGCGACGTTGGCCTGGCCCGGGGAGACGGCGCCGATGGGGCTGCTGGTCGTGCTGTGCGCGGTGCTCGGGGCGTGTGGGCCGGCGTCGATGATCGGGTTCGACTTCGCGCGGCCGGCGAATCCGCCGGAGCGGCAGGGGACGGCGTCCGGGATCACCAACATGGGTGGGTTCGTCGCCTCGATGACGACGTTGTTCGCGGTGGGGGTGCTGCTGGATGCGACGGGGGGTGACTACGGCGTTGCCTTCTCGGCGGTGTTCGTGCTGCAGGCGTTGGGGGTCAGTCAGATTCTGCGGTTGCGGAAGCGGGCGGCTCGGCGGGAGCGGGAGCGGTTGGTTGCGAGCAGGGTCGAGACCGTGCACGTTCCGGTGTGAGCCGGTGCGTCGGGGGCAGCGGGTTTTCTCGCCCCCGCCGCCTCCTACCCGTCCCATCCTTGAAGGGGCTCCGCCCCTTCCACCCCGCCAGGGGGCTCCGCCCCCTGGACCCCCGTCGGCCCGAAAGGGCCTCGTCCTCAAACGCCGGACGGGCTGAATTGCACGTGGCCGTCGTTACGGCGTCACCGTGAAGTTTCGCAGGATTGCTGTGGTCAGGCCCGGGTCGCCCTCTGCCTTGACGCGGTCCGCGGCTGCCTCCGGTGTGACGCGGCCGCAGGCCAGGCGGACGTAGGTTTCCCAGTCGAGGGTGAGGGTGGCGGCGGGGCCGAGGGCGGGGGCCGTTTCGAGGGTGCCGCGGCCCTGGATGTCGATGCGGATCGTGCGGAGGAACTCGATCGGGCCGTGGACGTCGAGGACGATCGCCGAGCTGCGGGGGGCGTCGGCCTTGGTGGCGACGATGTCGGGGAGCTTGGACAGCAGGACGTCGCGGGCCACGTGGGCGCCGGGGGAGTCGAGGTTGCCGGGGCGGCCGAGGGCGGTGCGCAGGTCCTGTTCGTGGACCCAGACGTCGAACGCGTGGGTCCGCATGGCCTCTTCGAGGGTGAGCTCGGCGCCGAGCGGGCCGCGTACCTTCGTGCCGGGGTCACGGGACTCGTTCCGCAGCTGGCGGTTGCGGCGGATGATCGTGTACTCCAGCTCGGACGTCATCTCCGGCGCCGTGTGGTGGCGTCGGACGTCGACCTGCATCTCCATGTAGCGCTGGTGGTCGTTGGTGACGTGGAAGAGGTCGCGCGGGAGGGTGTGGATGGGGCGCGGGTCGCCGAGCATCTCGCAGTCCAGGCCGATGACGTGCGACACGATGTCGCGGACCGACCAGCCCGGGCACGGGGTGCGCCGGTTCCACTCACCCTCCACCAGCGGCGTCACCAGCTCGGATATCGCTTCGATGGAGTGGGTCCAGGCGTCGGCGTAGGGCTGGAGGGTGGGATGCAGACTCACGGAACGGGACCCCTCGGCGGTTGGTACGTCGGTACGCGGGCAGGTTGTGGCGTCGTTGCCAGTGGGCGGCGGCTGCTGTCGGCGGGTGTCTTGGAACGCTAAGTTACGCTGCTGTGAGGCACCCCGGCAGTGCTTTCGTGTGACGATCGTAGGCCCGTGTGTAAGCCCGTGTGGACCGCTCGAATGCCAGGACGGTGGTAGTGTGCGCGCCTCTTTGCTCCAGATCGACGTCAACGGGGACGAATCGGTCGCCTCGCGTCGGGTGAGGGCGGCCTCGCTCGTGCGGGAACAGGCCGAAGTGGCCGACCTCGTCGTTCTGCCCGAGCTGTGGACCACCGGGGCGTTCGCCTACGAGGAGTTCGCCAGTGAGGCCGAGCCGCTCGAAGGGCCGACCTACGAGGCGATGGCGAAGGCCGCGAGCGACGCGGGCGTATGGCTGCACGCGGGCTCGATCCCCGAGCGGGACCCTGACGGGCCGCTCTTCAACACCTCTCTCGTCTTCTCCCCCTCCGGTGATCTGGTCGCCGCGTATCGAAAGATCCATCGGTTCGGCTTCGACAAGGGCGAGGCGGTGCTGATGGGCGCGGGCGAGGAGCTGGTGACGGTCCGTCTGCCCGAGACCACCCTTGGCGTCGCCACCTGTTACGACCTCCGTTTCCCTGAACTCTTCCGTGGCCTCGTCGACGCCGGCGCCGAGACCCTGGTCGTCCCGGCGGGCTGGCCGGAGCGCCGCCGGGCGCACTGGACGCTGCTGGCTCAGGCGCGGGCGGTGGAGAACCAGGCGTTCGTGCTCGCCTGTGGAACGGCCGGGACGCACGCGGGAGTTCCTCAGGCCGGTCACTCGATCGTGGTCGATCCGTGGGGCGAGGTGCTGGCGGAGGCCGGTGCGGGGGAGCAGGTCCTCACGGTGGAGTTCGACCCGGCGAAGGTGGCGGCGACCCGGGAGCAGTTCCCGGCACTGAAGGACAGGATGCTGGGGCTGACGCCGCCGCGGCGGTAGCACTCCCCTTCGCGCGCCCCTGCCGCCTTTCAGTCCTCCCGTTCGTGCTCCTTCTCGGCCAGGTGGATCACGCACACCGCCACCGCGATCAGCAGCGCCGGATCCGCGTCGTCCCGTACGACGTCCACGCCGTACGTCTCCCGGACGTGCAGCCAGCGCCGGGAGACGACGGCCAGCAGCTCGCCGTCGTACTCGATCGCGAACTCTCGGTCGAGGATCTTGCCGCTGACGTCGAGTTCCGTGCTGCCGTCCGCGAGGGACACCCGGTAGTGGTTGCGCAGCAGGGACAACCGCTTGCGGCGGATCTTCGCGAGCGGCGCGCCGTCCCGCTCGATCACCATCGTGTCGCGCAGGGACAGCATCTTCTGGTGGATGTCGATGAGGACGCGCCCCTGTGTGTCCTTCAGCTCGAAGGTGTCCCGCAGCCGCATCGCCTTGCCGTCGACGAGGAACACCTTGTTGCCCCGGTCGTCCTCGATCCAGTAGTCGTCGCCGATGCCGAGGAGCCGGTCGCGTACGAGGAATCTCATGAGACGAGGGGTTCCCCGCCGCCCGGTCCGAAACGCCGTCTGTAGGCCGACGGGCTGAGCCCCGTCTCGCGCCGTACGCGCGCGCGGAGGTTCGCCGCGGTGCCCAGTCCGCTCCTCGCCGCCACCACGTCCAGCCGCTCCTCCCCGCGCTCGATCAGCCGGCACGCGAGTGCCACCCGCTCCCCCGTCAGCCAGGCCAGCGGCGTCGTCCCGAGCTGTGCCCGGAAGCGGCGGTGCAGGGTGGCCGGCGACACCGCCGCCCGCTGTGCCAGGTCCGCCACTGTCAGCGGCTCCCCCAGCCGTTCCTGTGCCCACGCCAGCAGCGGTCCCAGCGACTCGTCCGGCACGTCCGGCACCGGCCGCTCCACGAACTGCTTCTGCCCGCCGTCGCGGTGCGCGGCGAACACCAGCCTCCGGGAGACGTGGTTGGCGACCTCGGCGCCGTGATCACGCCGTACGACATGCAGGCCCAGGTCGAGCGCCGACGCGCTGCCGGAGGCGGTGAGGATGTCCCCGTCGTCGACGAACAGCACGTCCGGCTCCAGCCGGACCTTCGGGAACCGCACCCGGAACGACTCCGCCCACATCCAGTGGCATGCCGCGCGCCGCCCGTCCAGGAGCCCGGCCTCCGCGATCGTGAACGCCCCGGAGCAGAAGCCGAGCAACCGGGCGCCACGCGCGTGTGCCCGGCGCACGACCTCCAGCACCTCCGGTGAGCGGGGCGTGCCGGTGTCCGGGCGGTTGGGGACGATCAGCGTGTCCGCCTCCTCGGCGGCCTCCAGCCCCGCGACACCGGTGAGCGTGAAGAAGCCGTCCCGCATACGGGTCAGGGGCCGGGCGGCGCACAGCCCGAAGTCGTACAGCTCCCGGCCCAGTTCCGGCCTGCGCAGTCCGAAGACCTCGATCGCGCAGCTCATCTCGAACGGATTCGAGTTCTCGTCGACCACGAGAACCAGGCGATGCGGTTGAGAGGATCCTTGCGGCATCTGCGATTTCTAGCACTCGTGCCCGTGCCGGGCCATCGCCGAGCATGACGTACATGACCAGCGAACCCATCTCCCTCGCCCAGGCTCTCGCCTCCTTCACCGACCGGTGGAGCCCCCGCATCGTCACCACCGTCAACGACTACGACGTACGCGTCGCGAAGGTCGAGGGCGAGCACGTCTGGCACGTGCACGACCACACCGACGAGTTCTTCCTGGTCCTGGAGGGAGAGCTGCACATCTCCCTGCGGGAGGCTGCCGGGGAACGCACGGTGGTCCTCCCGAAGGGCAGCGTCTTCACCGTCCCGCGCGGCACCGAGCACAAGCCGTACGCCCCGACGCCCTCCGCGATCCTGGTCCTGGAACCCACCGGCACCCTCACCGTCGGCGACCGCCACGACGACGTGCCGGACCACGTGGACGCCACCACGGGGCACGCCCTGACGTGACTGTCAGTGCCGGGTGGCACGCTTGAGCCATGACCGACTCCTCCCCGGCCCCGGCCCCCCGCCGCGTCCGCGTGCGCGCCCCCGAGCTGATCGGCAAGGGCGGCTGGCTGAACACGGGCGGCCGCCCGTACTCCCTCGCCGACCTGCGGGGACGCATCGTGATCCTGGACTTCTGGACGTTCTGCTGCATCAACTGCCTGCATGTCCTGGACGAGCTCAGGGAGCTGGAGGAGAAGCACCGGGACACGGTGGTCGTCATCGGCGTGCACTCGCCCAAGTTCGTGCACGAGGCCGAGCACCAGGCCGTCGTCGACGCCGTGGAGCGGTACGGCGTCGAGCATCCCGTCCTGGACGACCCCGAGCTCGCCACCTGGAAGCAGTACGCGGTGCGGGCCTGGCCGACGCTCGTCGTGATCGACCCCGAGGGGTACGTCGTCGCGCAGCACGCCGGTGAGGGGCATGTGCACGCCATCGAGCGCCTCGTCGGCGAGCTGGAGGCCGAGCACGAGGCCAAGGGGACGCTGCGCCGCGGCGACGGGCCTTACGTGGCGCCGGAGCCGGAGCCGACGGTGCTGCGCTTCCCGGGCAAGGCGCTGCTGCTTCCCTCCGGGAACTTCCTGGTCAGCGACACGACCCGGCATCAGCTGGTGGAGCTGGCCGAGGACGCCGAGACCGTCGTACGCCGTATCGGTTCCGGCACGCGCGGCTTTGTGGACGGCCTCGCACAGACCGCCGCCTTCAACGAGCCGCAGGGCCTCGCTCTCCTCGACGCCACCTCGGTCGTCGTCGCCGACACCGTCAACCACGCCCTGCGCCGCCTCGACCTCGCGACCGGCGAGGTGACGACCCTGGCGGGCACCGGGAAGCAGTGGTGGCAGGGATCCCCGACCTCGGGACCGGCCCGGGAGATCGACCTGTCCTCACCCTGGGACGTAGCCCTCTTCGGCGGCCGGGTATGGATCGCCATGGCCGGCGTCCACCAACTGTGGGCGTACGACCCGGCCGACGGCACGGTGGCCGTCACCGCCGGCACCACCAACGAGGGCCTCGTCGACGGCCCGGCCCCCGAGGCCTGGTTCGCCCAGCCGTCCGGCCTCGCGGCGACGCCCGAGCGGCTGTGGCTGGCCGACTCGGAGACCTCGGCGTTGCGCTGGGTAGGCATCGACGGCACCGTCCACACCGCCGTCGGCACCGGCCTCTTCGACTTCGGGCACCGTGACGGCGCCGCCGAACAGGCCCTGCTTCAGCATCCGTTGGGCGTCACTGCCCTCCCCGACGGCTCGGTCGCCGTCAGCGACACCTACAACCACGCCCTGCGCCGCTACGATCCCGCGACCGGCGAAGTCACCACCCTGGCCATGGACCTGCGGGAGCCGTCGGACGCGGTGCTCGTCGGGGACGACATCGTGGTCGTGGAGTCGGCCCGGCACCGGCTGACCCGGCTGCGGCTGCCGGAGGAGGCCGTACGCGTCGAAGCCGTCGCCCACCGCACGCAGCGTGCCGCCACCGAAGTCGCCCCGGGCAAGCTCCGGTTGGACGTGATCTTCCAGGCACCGGCGGGCCAGAAGCTGGACACCCGGTACGGCCCCTCGACGCGCCTGCTGGTCTCCGCGACCCCGCCCGAGTTGCTGCGCACGGGCGAGGGTGCGGGGACCGATCTCTCCCGCACCCTCGAACTGGACTCCTCCGTGCCGGAGGGCGTCCTGCATGTCTCCGCGATGGCCGCGTCCTGCGACGACGACCCGAGCCACGAGTACCCGGCCTGTCACGTCCATCAGCAGGACTGGGGCGTGCCGGTCCGGCTCACCGAGGGCGGCGCCGATCGCCTCCCCCTGGTGCTCGCGGGAATGGACACGGCCGGGGCTCAGACCCCGTAACCGTCGCTGTAGCCGTCCCGATGCCGATGGTGGTGCCCCTCTTCGCCGACGACCGGCGTCGAAGGCGGCACGACCACGCGCCTGCGCCGGGCGATGCTGCTGAAGGTCGTGACGCCGATCAGCCCCACGATCATCAGGATGATCCCGACCAGGTCGAGATTGACGCCTTCCATCTCCCAGTCGGTCGCGAACGCGAGGATGGCTCCCACGGCGATGAGGATGATGCACCCGCCGAGGCCCATGAGTTGTCGCCTCCCTGTCCGGTGGTTCCGGTCGGAGGCGGGTACCCCACCCTGCGGGAACTACCCCTCCAGGAACTCCCTCTCCAGGAACTACCCCTCCAGGAACGCGACCAACGAGTTCGCGAGCAGCCACGGGTCGTCCGCGCCGCACAACTCCCGCGCGCTGTGCATCGACAGGATCGCCACGCCGATGTCGACGGTCTTGATGCCGTGCCGGGCCGCGGTGATCGGGCCGATGGTCGTGCCGCAGGGCATCGAGTTGTTGGAGACGAAGGACTGGAAGGGCACCGCGGCCTTCTCGCAGGCCGCCGCCCACACCGCCCGGCCCGAACCGTCGGTCGCGTAGCGGTTGTTGACGTTGACCTTCAGGATCGGCCCGCCGTTGACGCGCGGGTGGTGCGTCGGGTCGTGGCGCTCCGCGTAGTTGGGGTGGACCGCGTGGCCCGTGTCGGAGGAGAGACAGACCGTTGCAGCGAAGGCACGGGCCTTGTCCTCGTACGACCCCCCGCGCGCGAACACCGAACGCTCCAGGACGCCGCCCAGCAGCGGCCCGTCGGCTCCCGTGTCGCTCTGCGAGCCGTTCTCCTCGTGGTCGAAGGCGGCCAGCACCGGGATGGAGGGCAGGGCCGCACCCGAGGCCGCCGCCGCGGCCAGCGCCGCCGCGGCCGCGTGCACCGAGAGCAGGTTGTCCATGCGCGGGCCCGCGACCAGCTCCTTGTCCCGGCCCAGGTACGCCGGCGGCTCCACGGAGTGCGTCATCAGGTCCCAGCCCGTGACCTCGCCGGCCGCGAGACCCGCCGTCTCCTCCAGGAAGGCGATCAGGTCGCCGTCGCGCACGTCGTCGCCGAGGCCCCAGATCGGCTGCAGATGCCGCTGCTTGTCGAGCTTGAGCCCCTCCGCCGACACGGACCGGTCGAGGTGGATCGCGAGCTGGGGGACGCGCAGCAGCGGGCGGTCCACGTTCACCAGCCGCGTCGTGCCGTCCCGCAGCGACAGCCGGCCCGCCAGCCCCAGGTCACGGTCGAGCCAGGAGTTGAGCAGCGGTCCCCCGTAGATCTCCACGGCCACCTGCCGCCAGCCGTGCGCCCCGCTGTCGGGCAGCGGCTTGACGCGCAGGTTGGGGGAGTCGGTGTGCGCGCCGACGATGCGGAACGGCGTGTGGGGCGCCGCGCCCTCGGGGACGTACCAGGCCACGATCGCGCCACCGCGCAGCACGTACTTGCCGCCGCTCGACCCGTCCCAGGCGTCCGTCTCCGCGACCTGCCTGAAGCCGGCCTTTTCCAGCCGCTCGGCGGTGTTCGCCACGGCGTGGTACGGCGAGGGGCTCGCCGCCAGGAAGGACATGAGGTCGTCGGTGTGGCCGCGGTCGAAGCGGGGGGGTTCGCTCATGGTGTTCACCTTAACGACGTACGAGGGCCCGCTCCCGGTGAAGGGGAGCGGGCCCTCGTGAGGGCGATGCGGATTGTCCGTGAGTGACGGGAACGCCTGGCCGGAACCCAGTGCCTAGAACGCGGCCTCGTCCAGCTCCATCAGGTCCAGCTCGACGTTCTCGGCGAGCTTGCGCGCGCCGGTGACGCCCGGCAGGACGTTGGCCGCGAAGAACTTCGCCGCCGCGATCTTGCCCTGGTAGAACGCCTTGTCCTTGGCGGAGGCGTTCGGCAGCTTCTCGGCGGCGACCGCGGCACCCTTGAGCAGCAGGTAGCCGACGACGACGTCACCGGAGGCCATCAGCAGGCGGGTGGTGTTCAGACCCACCTTGTAGATGTTCTTGACGTCCTGCTCGGTGGCCGCGAGGTCGGTCAGCATCAGGCCGACGATGGCCTCCAGCTCGACGGCCGCCTTGGCCAGGTGCTCGCGTGCGCCCGCCAGCTCCTCGCCGCCCTCACCGACCGCGAGGAACTTCTTGATGTCCTCGGCGAGCGAGTTCAGCGCGGCGCCCTGGTTGCGGACGATCTTCCGGAAGAAGAAGTCCTGGCCCTGGATCGCCGTGGTGCCCTCGTACAGGGTGTCGATCTTGGAGTCGCGGATGTACTGCTCGATCGGGTACTCCTGCAGGAAGCCGGAGCCACCGAAGGTCTGCAGCGACTGGGCGAGCTGCTCGTAGCCCTTCTCGGAGCCGTAGCCCTTGACGATGGGGAGGAGAAGGTCGTTGAGCGCGTGCTCCGCCTTCGCGTCCTCGCCCGCCGCCTCCTTCACCGCGATCGCGTCCTGGATCGAGGCGGTGTAGAGGACGAGGGCGCGCATGCCCTCCGCGTACGCCTTCTGCGTCATCAGCGAGCGGCGCACGTCGGGGTGGTGCGTGATGGTGACCTTGGGCGCGGTCTTGTCCATGAAGTTCGCCAGGTCGGGGCCCTGGACGCGCTCCTTGGCGTACTCGAGGGCGTTGAGGTAGCCCGTCGAGAGGGTGGAGATCGCCTTCGTGCCGACCATCATGCGGGCGAACTCGATGATGCGGAACATCTGGCGGATGCCGTCGTGCTTGTCGCCGATCAGCCAGCCCTTGGCGGGGTGCTTGTCGCCGAACGTCATCTCGCAGGTGTTGGAGGCCTTCAGGCCCATCTTGTGCTCGACGTTCGTGGCGTAGACGCCGTTGCGCTCGCCCAGCTCGCCGGTCTCGAAGTCGAAGAGGTACTTCGGGACGAGGAAGAGGGACAGGCCCTTGGTGCCGGGGCCGTGGCCTTCGGGGCGGGCGAGGACATAGTGGAGGATGTTCTCCTCCATGTCGTGCTCACCGGACGTGATGAAGCGCTTCACGCCCTCGATGTGCCAGGAGCCGTCCTCCTGCTGGATCGCCTTGGTCCGGCCCGCGCCCACGTCCGAGCCGGCGTCCGGCTCGGTCAGCACCATGGTGGAGCCCCAGGTCCGCTCGACCGCGATCTGGGCGATCTTCTTCTGGACCTCGTTGCCCTCGTCGTAGAGGATCCCGGCGAACGCCGGGCCGGAGGAGTACATCCACACGGCCGGGTTCGAGCCGAGGATCAGCTCCGCGTACGACCAGATCAGGGACGGCGGGGCCGTCGTGCCGCCGATCGGCTCGGGCAGCCCCAGACGCCAGTACTCGGAGTCCATGAAGGCCTTGTAGCTCTTCTTGAAGGAGGCCGGGACCGGCGCGGTGTTGGTCTCCGGGTCGAAGACCGGCGGGTTGCGGTCGGCGTCCGCGAAGGACTCGGCCAGCTCGTTCTCCGCGAGCCGCGTCAGCTCCTCGAGGATGCTTTTCGCGGTGTCGACGTCCATCTCCTCGAACGGACCGGTGCCGTACAGCTTGTCGCGTCCGAGTACTTCGAAGAGGTTGAACTCGATGTCGCGGAGATTCGACTTGTAGTGCCCCATGGTCACGGCTCCGTAGAGAGGGATCGGCGAGGCACTTGGTTCCTCGCGCTAGTTCACGTACCAACAAGTAGCTACGATGATGCTACCCGCCAGTAATAAGACGCAACCCCGATCCGTCATCTGTGACAGGTCCCACCGGATCACACCGGATCAGACCGGAACGGTCAGCGTCGCGGTGAAGCCGTCGGCCGCGCTGCCCTTCATCGTCGCCAGCTGCTGGTCGTAACCGTCGCTGAAGATGCCGTCCGTCTCCAGGGACAGCTCTGCGAGATTCGTCACGCTCTGGTCGTATCCGTCCGTGGCGTACACCGTGTCGCAGGCGTCCTTCGGGAACGCGAGCTGCGAGGTGTTGGTGATGGAGGTGGCGGCCGTGGCGTCGGCCAGGCTGCCGTAGACCTCGAAGTGGATGTGCGGCCAGCGGCCCGCGTAGCAGCCGGGGAAGATGCTGGTGAAGGTGACCTGGCCCTTGTCGTCGGTCTCCTGGACGCCGCGCAGGTAGTTCTCGTCGGTGACGCCCTCGGAGTAGAGGGAGTACCTGCCCTCCCGGTCGCAGTGCCAGAGGTAGACGGCGGCGCCCTTCTTCGGCGTACCGCAGCCGGAGGCGGCGTCCACGACGGTGAGGGTGACGGTCAGGGGCACGCCCTCGGCGGTGCCGCCCGCGGAGTCGCCGAAGCTCTTGGTGATGTCGCTGCGGACGACGCCGCTCTTCTTCAGGACGTTCACGCCGTTCGAGCCGTCGCCGGGATAGGGGCCGGCGGTCTCGTCCGGGATGGTCGCGCACTCGGCGGACGAGGAGGAGCCGCCGGAGGCGGCGGCGGGGGAGGACGAGGAGGACGAGGCCGCCGACGTGTCGTTCTCCGACGTGCAGGCCACCAGCGGGACCAGGCTCGCGCCCGCCATCAGCCGGATCATGCGGCGACGGGCGAGGACGGGAAGGTCGTGGGAGAGCCCTCGGTCGTGTTCGTGGACCTCGTCGTCGTGGTGTCGGTGCATGGCTGTCCCCTTGCTGGTGTGGGCCGTTTCGGGCGCTCCCGTGGGCACGACCGACGCTATGAGCGGCAGCTGTGGGAAACCAGCGTGGCGGCTGTCAAGTCGCTGTCGAGTCGCTGTCGGTTTGCCAGGACCCCCGTACCGGCCCGTCGCCGCGGCCGCTCTCGGTACGCTTGCGCCCATGTACGGCTACGACCAGAACGTCGGTGCACAGCAGCAGTACGCCCCGCCGCAGCAGCCGGGCGGCGTCGGTGGGTACGGCCAGCAGCCGCCGCTCTACCCCGAGCCGTCCCCGCCCTCGCTCGCGGACGCGGTGCGGGCCTTCACCACCGGGCAGATGTCCGCCGAGGACTTCCAGCAGGTCTTCGCCACGTCGAAGGTCTACTGTCCGCGCGGCGACAACCCCGGCTTCCTCGCCCTGCACAACACCCAGCAGCCGGTGATCCCGATGTTCACCTCGCTGAAGGAGCTGCGCCGGTACGCGGGCAAGGAGTCCAAGTACTTCGTCATCACCGGCGCCGAGGTGATCGACCTGCTCCCGACCGGCTACGGCTTCGTCCTCGACATGGAGGGCGAGCACCGCATGGTCTTCGACGCGAAGGCCGTGGAGCAGATGGTCGAGTTCGCGATGCGGCGGATGTACGGCTAGTCGGACCCCAGGTCCGGGGAATATCCGGCGGGGGAATACCCCTCCCCGGTTGTCACAGCCATGCCATAGAGTGGCCCCCTGGCAGCCGCGCCCCGCACGCCACCGCCTTCCCGCGGTCCGCGTCCGGGTGCCGCGCGGCGCTCTCATCTCCCGGCGACACCGGGATTCCTTGTGGGGGTTCATCACTGTGCGCATGCGCAGCACCTCGGCCGCGACGGCGCTCGCGGTCCTCTTCAGTTCGGTCGCACTGAGCGTCGTGGCCGCGGGGCCGGCGTCGGCGGCCTCCGCTGTGGTCGGCGCGCCCGGCGGCATCGTCGCGGACGGCGTCCACCAGCGGGTCTTCGTCGGCGACAACACCGCCGGCACCATCGTGGCCGCCGACTACTCGGGCGCCGTGCTGGAATCCGTGAGCGGCGTCCCCGGCGTCACCGACCTGGCACTGTCGGCCGACGGTGCCACGCTGTACGCGGCCTCGTCGGCGCTGCACGAGATCGTGGCGCTGGACCCGGCCACCCTCGACGTCAAGGCGCGGTACGCCGTCGTCACCGACAAGGGACCGCGCTACGTCGCCTTCACCGCGGGCAGGCTGTGGTTCAGCTACGGCGACCAGTGGAGCAGCGGCATCGGCTCGGTCGATCCGGCGGTGGACCCGGCGAGCGGCACCGACCCGGTGACACTGCACGGGCTGCCGTCGGGCACCTGGATCCACGACCCGGGCCTGCTCGACACCGATCCGAACACCCCGGGTCTGCTGGCCGTGGGCGAGACCGGTCTGTCCTCCGACTCGATGGCCGTGTTCGACGTCACGGACGGCACCCTGAAGACGGTCGCCTTCCATAACGGCGACTACACCCTGAACCAGGGCATCGGCGACATCGACATGGTCCCGGGTGCCCCGCAGGTGCTAGTCAACGGCCATCTGCGGGACGCCTACGAGAACGGCGGCTTCAAGCAGGTCGGCGCCTACCCGACCGGCCACCACGCCGACATCGCCCCCGACGGGCTGGTCGCTCAGTTCAACGGCACGAAGCTGGCCGTGTTCCGGCCCGACGCGACGAAGCCGCTGCGCACCTACGACGTGGGCACGTACGGCACCCCCGACCTGACGTGGGCACCGGACTCCTCCCGTATCTTCGCGCTGGTCGGCACCTCGGGCGGCCGCTACACCCTCAAGGCCCTCACCGACCCGACGAAGAACGTCCCCACCCTCACGGTCAGCGCCCCGTCGACCGCCACCCGCGCCAAGCAGCTCACCGTCACCGGCAAGATCTCGGCGACGGTGGCGCTGCCCGCGGGCGTCAAGCTGTCCGTCACCCGCACCGACCTGGAGAGCCCCAGCGGCAAGGCCCTGCCCGCGGTCACCGTCAAGGCGGACGGCACCTACTCCTTCACCGACACCCCGCCGGCCGGCGGCAAGGTGAAGTACACGGTGAAGTACGCGGGCGACGCGGCGCACACCTCGGCCACCGCCTCCGACACCGTCGAGGTCTCCCGCAACTCGACCTCGCTCAGCCTGAACAACAACGGCAAGCTGTACAACTACGGCACCGACGTCAAGTTCACCGCGCACCTCGGTACGACGTACAAGAACCGCTCGGTCGAGATCTGGGCCAACCCCTTCGGCGGCGACAAGCCGAACAAGCTGATCAAGAGCGGGACGGTCAACTCCGACGGCAACATCTCCGCCTGGGTGGACATGACGCGGGACACCACCGTCACCGCGGTGTTCAAGGGCGACGCCCGCTACAAGCCGAGGACGGTGAAGGCCACGGCCTACGCCCGGGTCAAGGTCTCCACCGCCGTCTCCAAGCACTACAAGACGGCGAAGATCGGCTCGACGACGTACTACTGGTTCCACAAGAGCACCGACCCGCTGCTCACCACGACGATGACCTACTACCCGGGTCGTCAGCAGCGCTTCGACCTGCAGGTCTACTACCAGGGCTCGTGGTACGCGCTGGACTCGCAGTACTTCCCGGTCGGTACGAACGGGAAGTCGGCCGTGACCCTGGAGGCGCCCGGTGAGTCGGGCGTCCGGGCGCGGATGCGGTCGGTGTACGTCAACGGCTCGTCCGGCGACAACGTGAACTCGACGACGTACGGGTCCTGGAAGTACCTGTACTTCAGCAACTGACACCGGTCCGTTCGGACGGGATGGGAAGCCCGGAGGGAATGTCCTCCGGGCTTTTCCTGTTCAGGGTGGCAGGAAGTTCAATGCTCAACTAAACTGGTCGCACAAGGAGGTACCGACATGCCTGCAGTGACCGTCGAGAACCCGCTGACGCTGCCGCGCGTCGCCGCACCCGCTGGTGCCGTGGCCCGTCCCGTGCTCGCCGTCACGACCGCGCCGAGCGGTTTCGAGGGCGAGGGCTTCCCGGTGCGCCGGGCGTTCGCCGGGATCAACTACCGCCACCTGGACCCGTTCATCATGATGGACCAGATGGGCGAGGTGGACTACGCGCCGGGCGAGCCCAAGGGCACCCCCTGGCACCCGCACCGCGGCTTCGAGACCGTCACGTACATCATCGACGGGATCTTCGACCACCAGGACTCCAACGGCGGTGGCGGCACCATCACCAACGGAGACACCCAGTGGATGACCGCGGGCTCGGGTCTCCTCCACATCGAGGCCCCGCCGGAGTCGCTGGTCATGTCCGGCGGTCTCTTCCACGGTCTGCAGCTGTGGGTGAACCTCCCGGCCAGGGACAAGATGATGGCGCCGCGCTACCAGGACATCCGAGGCGGCAACGTCCAGCTGCTCACCACCCCCGACGGCGGCGCGCTGCTGCGCGTCATCGCGGGTGAACTGGACGGCCACCAGGGCCCCGGTATCACCCACACGCCGATCACGATGATCCACGCGACCCTCGCCCCGGGCGCGGAGATCACCCTGCCGTGGCGCGAGGACTTCAACGGCCTCGCGTACGTCCTCGCCGGGCGGGGTGCGGTGGGTGCGGAGCGCCGTCCGATCCACCTCGGCCAGACCGCGGTCTTCGGAGACGGCGGCTCGCTGACGGTCCGCGCGGACGACAAGCAGGACTCCCACACGCCGGACCTGGAGGTCGTGCTGCTGGGCGGGCAGCCGATCCGTGAGCCGATGGCCCACTACGGCCCGTTCGTCATGAACACCAAGGACGAACTCATGCAGGCCTTCGAGGACTTCCAGAAGGGCCGGCTGGGGACGGTCCCGGCGGTGCACGGGATGAGCGCGAGCGGCCCCGAGCAGCCGTAGGCCGGCCACTGATCGCATGTTCTGCCCCTTCTGTCCCTTGCGGTACGGGAGGGGCAGAATGGGTGAAGAGTCCTGCTTTCGGGACCCTCGCGTGACCCATCGCGTGGGAGGCCGACATGACCACGACTCCGACGAGACCGGCACCGCCGAGGGCACCTACCCAGGGGGCGAAACCGCGAGGAATCTTCTGGCCGGGTATCGCCGGCATCGCCTCCGGTGCGCTGATGCTCGTCTCCCTGCTGGTGATGTACAGCAACAGCCCGGACTACGCGGGCAGCAACGGTCTGCGCAAGACGGTCGAGTTCTACCGCGACAGCGGCAACCGCGACCTGACCGAGGCCATGACCCTGGTGATGCTGGCCGCGGCCCTGCTCTTCCTGTTCTTCCTGGCCGCCCTGGCCCGCGTCGCCGCGAGCCGGTCGGCCCAGGTGCTGGTGGGCGGGATCGTGTTCACCACCCTGGTGATGGTCGGGACGATCGCCGGTGCCATCTACGCCGTCTCCGCCAGCCACACCGACGATTTCCTGGTGACCCCGCAGACCGGGATGGTCGCCCTGCTGCTGCAGGACGTTGCCTACGGCGGATTCATCGCCGGCATGGTCGGTGCGGCGGTGCTCCTGTTCGCCGTGTGGCGCACGGCCCGCACCACCCGGGCCCTGCCACAGTGGCTGGGCTGGTTCGGCTTCGTCATAGCGGTGCTGTGCCTGGCGGGCCCCTTCAGCGCATGGCTGACGGTTCTGCTCATGGGGGTGTGGACGGTGCTCGCGGGGGTCGTGCTGGTGATGCGGCCGCCGGTGGAGGTGTAGCCGTCGATCCTGCCCAGAGGCGACGTCACCCGCCCGGCCGCCCGCGCACGACAGCCCGCTCTGCCCGTGATCGCCTGGGAGCGTGCAGGACTCCAAGCCGTTGCTGCCCGAGCCCGTGCGTCGGCTCGCCGCCTGGTGTGCCGTGGTGCTGCTCGTGGCCGGGGTCGTCTACGTCGGGATCCGGCTGGCCGACGAGTTCCGTACGGCTGTCGTACCGGTGCTGCTCGCGTTGCTCGGGACGGCGTTGCTCGGGCCGTTGCACCGGCGGCTGGTGAAGGCCAAGGTGAATCGGTCCGTTGCCGCCGGGCTGACGTGCGTGGCCGTCGTGGCCGTCGTCGGTGGGGCCGTGTACATCGTCGTCGCCGCGATCGTCGAGACCGGTGACGAGATCGTCGCCGCGCTCAAGCAGGCGGCCCAGGATCTCGCCGACCACTTCGGGGCGGCCGGGACTTCGCTGGACGACCTCGCCTCCAACTCCAAGGAGCTGCTCACCAACTTCGGCGGGACGGCCGCCTCCGGGGTCATCAGTGGCGTCAGCGTCGTCGGCGAGATCATCGCCATGGCGGTGCTCGCCCTGCTCCTGGTCTTCTTCTTTCTGCGGGACTCCCATCGGGCCGCCGCTACTCTGCGGTCCGTCGTTCCCGGTCAGAGCGGAGACACCGTGGAGGCCATGGCACGGCGGGCGTTCCAGGCCGTGGAGGGGTTCATGCGGGGGACCACCTTCATCGCCCTCATCGATGCCCTCTGCATCACCGTCGGGCTGCTCGTCCTCGACGTTCCGGGTGCGGTCGGGCTCGGGGCGCTCGTCTTCGTCGGCGCCTACATCCCCTATCTCGGCGCCTTCATCTCGGGGGCCGTCGCCGTGCTGGTCGCGCTCGCCGACCGGGGGTTCGTGATCGCGCTGTGGGTGCTGGCGATCGTGGTCGCCGTACAACTGCTGGAGGGGCATGTGCTGACGCCGATGATCCAGAGCCGGACGGTGCAGATGCACCCGGCCCTGGTCATGGTGGCGATCACTGCTGGGGCCTCGGTGGCCGGAATCCTCGGGATGCTGCTCGCCGTACCGCTCACGGCCGCCGTCACCGGTGTCCTGCACGAACTGAGGGAACGCTACGCGAGCCCGGAGCCCCCCGAGCCGTCCCCGCCCCCGGAACCGTCCGCGCCCTTGGACTCGTAGAGCTCGAACCACGTGCTCTTGCCCTCGCCCCGCGGATCCACACCCCACGCCTCGGCCAGCAGCTCGATCAGCAGCAAGCCCCGCCCGGAGGACGCCAGTTCCCCGGGCCGGCGCTTGTGCGGCAGGTCGTCGCTGGTGTCCGTCACCTCCACGCGCAGCCGGCGGTCCCCCGGCTCGCCCCGCACCTCGGCGAGGAGCAGGGCGTCGGCGTCGGTGTGGACGAGGACGTTCGTCAGCGTCTCGGACAGCAGCAGGACCGCCGAGTCCACTTGGTCCTCGGAGCCCCAGTCGTGCAGCAGCTCCCGCAGCTGCTGGCGGGCCACCGCGACCCGCTCCGGCTCGGCCTGCGCGACGGTGAGCATGGTGCGCCGGACCGTCGGCCGGACGGCGATCGTGTCGCCGCAGCCGCAGCCCTCCCCCTCCCGGCACAGCAGCAGCACCGCTATGTCGTCCTCACGCCGGTCGGCGAGCGGCCCCGTGGTGTGGTGGGAGGACGGGCCGTGGACGGCCTGGACGAGGGCGTCGGCGAGGGTCTCCAGGTCGCCGTCGTGCTCCTCGAGGATCGCGCGGATGCGCTTCCAGCCGGTCTCCAGATCGTGCCCGCCGGTCTCGATCAGGCCGTCCGTGCAGATCAGCATCGTCTCGCCGGGTTCCAGGGTGATCCGGGTCGTCGGGTAGTCGGCGTCCGGGTCGATGCCCAGGGGGAGACCGCCGGCCGTCGGGCGGGCCAGCACCGTGCCGTCGGACATGCGGATCGCCGGGTCCGGGTGACCGGCGCGGGCGATGTCCAGCAGGCCGGTCGTGGGGTCGACCTCGACATACAGGCAGGTCGCGAAGCGCAGGTCGGACGGGTCCTCGTCGAGGGCGCCGAACGTCATGCCGTGCAGAAAGCGGGAGGCGCGGGAGAGGACGGCGTCGGGGCGGTGGCCCTCGGAGGCGTAGGCGCGCAGGGCGATGCGGAGCTGGCCCATCAGGCCCGCCGCGCGGACGTCATGGCCCTGGACGTCGCCGATGACGAGGGCGAAGCGGCCGTTCGGCAGCGGGATCATGTCGTACCAGTCGCCGCCGACCTGGAGCCCGCCGCCGGTCGGGACGTAGCGGGCCGCGACGCTCATGCCGGGTATCTCGGGGCCCAGCTTGGGCAGCATCGAGCGCTGGAGGCCGTCCGTCAGCTCCCGCGCGGACTCGGTGGCCTCGGCGCGGGAGAGGGCCTGGGCGAGCATGCGGGCCACCGTCGTCAGCACGGACCGCTCGTCGGGCGTGAACGCGACCGGATAGGTGAACGCCGCCATCCAGGCGCCCATCGTGCGGCCGGCCACGGTCAGCGGCAGGAACGCCCAGGACCGGCGGTTGAAGTGCGCGGCGAGCGGCCAGGTGAGCGGGTAGCGCTCCTTGTACTTCTCGGGTGAGGAGAGGTAGACGGCACGGCCGGTGCGGACCACCTCGGCCGCCGGGTAGTCCGTGTCCAGGGACATGTGCGAGAAGGGGTTCTCGTCGCCGGGCTGGTGACCGTGGTGGCCGATGATGGTCAGACGGTCGCCGTTGACCCCGAACACCGCGAGCCCGTCCGGGGAGAATCCCGGCATCGACAGACCGGCCGCGACCCGCAGCACTTCCGCCGTCGAGCGGGCCTCGGCCAGCGCCCGGCCCGCGTCCAGCAGGAACGCCTCCCGGGAGCGCCGCCAGTCGCCGGTCACCGCCGTACGCCCCGCCGGGGTGCCCGGCGCCGGTTCGGTGACCTCCTGGAGCGAGCCGGTCACCTCGTACGACCGCTTCTCGCGATCGAAGGAGGCATGGAAGCGGCTGCGGCCCACCCGGACGACCCGGCCCCGCTCGTCCATGATCCGCACCCGCACCTCGCCGAGGCTGCCCTCGGCGACGGCGAGCTGGATCACTCCGGTGATCTCGTTCCAGTCGACCGGATGAAGACGGGCGCGCACCTGGGCCTGACTGAGGGTGGCCCGCTCGGCGGGCAGTCCCAGCAGCCGTGCCGCCTCCGCGTCGACCGTGACCAGTCCCGTGGCGGTGTTCCAGTGCCACAGTCCGGTCGCGAGGGCGGCGAGAACCTCCCCCACGGCGGGCAGGGGCTCACCAGTGCGCATTGCCCTACTTTAAGAACAGGTGATCGCACACTGCCACCGAAGCTGTATGGGGCATCTGGTCGGGAGGGGCCCATGGGTGCGATGAAGAGGGATCCCAGGGGCGCGGCCAAATGGTGGGGAGCCGATCTTGGGGTCCCCGGTAGGCTTGGGGGAAGTTTCACGTGAAACACGCCCCCCGATCCGCGAAGACTGGATGAACGACGATGCATCGGTACAGGTCCCACACCTGCGGCGAGCTCCGCTCCTCTGACGTCGGCACCGACGTCCGGCTGAGTGGCTGGCTGCACAATCGGCGCGACCTGGGCGGCATCCTCTTCATCGATCTGCGCGACCACTACGGCATCACGCAGCTCGTCGCCCGTCCCGGCACGCCCGCGTACGAGGCTCTCGACAAGCTCTCCAAGGAGTCGACCCTCCGCGTCGACGGCAAGGTCGTCTCCCGCGGCGCCGAGAACATCAACCCCGACCTGCCCACCGGCGAGATCGAGGTCGAGGTCGGCGAGGTCGAGCTGCTCGGCGCGGCCGCCCCGCTGCCGTTCACGATCAACACCGAGGACGGGGTCAACGAGGAGCGGCGCCTGGAGTACCGCTTCCTGGACCTGCGCCGCGAGCGCATGCACCGCAACATCCTGCTGCGTACGGCGGTCATCTCGGCGATCCGCCACAAGATGACGGCGCTGGGCTTCAACGAGATGGCGACGCCGATCCTGTCCGCGACCTCCCCCGAGGGCGCCCGCGACTTCGTCGTCCCGTCCCGTCTGCACCCGGGCAAGTTCTACGCCCTGCCGCAGGCCCCGCAGCAGTTCAAGCAGCTGCTGATGATCTCGGGCTTCGACCGCTACTTCCAGATCGCGCCCTGCTTCCGTGACGAGGACGCGCGTGCGGACCGCTCGCCGGGCGAGTTCTACCAGCTCGACATCGAGATGAGCTTCGTCGAGCAGGAGGACGTCTTCCAGCCCGTCGAGAAGCTGATGACCGAGCTCTTCGAGGAGTTCGGCAACGGCCGCCACGTCACCTCCCCCTTCCCGCGGATCCCGTTCCGCGAGGCGATGCTGAAGTACGGCTCCGACAAGCCGGACCTGCGCGCCCAGCTGGAGCTCGTCGACATCACCGACGTCTTCGAGGGCTCCGAGTTCAAGGCGTTCGCCGGCAAGCACGTGCGCGCGCTGCCCGTGCCGGCCGTCCAGGACCAGCCCCGCAAGTTCTTCGACCAGCTCGGTGACTTCGCGGTCTCGCAGGGCGCCAAGGGCCTGGCCTGGGTCCGTGTCGCCGAGGACGGCTCGCTGACCGGCCCGATCGCCAAGTTCCTCACCGAGGAGAACATCAAGGTCCTCACCGAGCGCCTCGGCCTGGAGGCCGGTCACGCCGTGTTCTTCGGCGCGGGCGAGTTCGACGAGGTCTCGAAGATCATGGGCGCGGTCCGCGTGGAGGCCGCCAAGCGGGCCGGCCACTTCGAGGAGGGCGTCTTCCGGTTCTGCTGGATCGTCGACTTCCCGATGTACGAGAAGGACGAGGAGACCGGCGCGATCGACTTCTCGCACAACCCGTTCTCCATGCCGCAGGGCGGCCTGGAGGCCCTGGAGACCCAGGACCCGCTGGACATCCTGGGCTGGCAGTACGACATCGTCTGCAACGGCGTCGAGCTGTCCTCCGGCGCGATCCGGAACCACGAGCCGGAGATCATGCTCAAGGCCTTCGAGATCGCGGGCTACGACCGCGAGATCGTCGAGGAGAAGTTCGCGGGCATGCTGCGCGCCTTCCGCTTCGGCGCCCCGCCGCACGGCGGTATCGCCCCGGGCGTCGACCGCATCGTCATGCTGCTCGCCGACGAGCCGAACATCCGCGAGACCATCGCCTTCCCGCTCAACGGCAACGCCCAGGACCTGATGATGGGCGCGCCGACGGAGCTGGAGGAGGCGCGGCTGAAGGAGCTGCACCTGTCGGTGCGCAAGCCGCAGCCGAAGTAGGCGGCACCTGAAGCAAGCGGCACCTGAAGTCCCTTGAGTGCCTGGAAGTGGCTCGGAACCGGCGTCGGTTCCGAGCCACTTTCGTTCACGGCGCTCATGCAAGGCTCTTGCCCAGCTCTTACCCATGCTTCTGACAGGCGCGGTCCCTAACTTCCCTGCCCATGACGGGAAACCAGACGGCCCAAGGGCCGAAACACAAGCGGGACCTCACGCGTCGCAAGGTCGTCGTCGCCGGTGCGGGAGCCGCGGCGGCGGTCGGCGTGGGCGGCACGCTCGCGGCGGGTGCGTTCGCGGGTGAGACGAGCGGGTCCGCGTCGGCGGGCGCCACGGCGTCGAGCAGCTCGTCGAGCGCCGAGGCCTGCTACAGGCTGACCTCCGAGACGACCGAGGGCCCCTACTACATCGACGCGGACAAGCTCCGCCAGGACGTGACCGAGGACCAGGAGGGCATCCCGCTCACCCTCCGCCTCAAGGTGATCGACTCCGAGACCTGCAAGCCCATCAAGAACGCCGCGGTCGACATCTGGCACTGCAACGCGCTGGGCGTGTACTCGGGCTATGAGGACATGGGCAGCGGCGGCGGTGGCGGGGGCGGCACCCCGCCGTCCGGTGAGCCGACGGGCGAGCCCCCGTCCGGCGAGCCGTCGGGTGGGCCGGGCGGCGGAGGCGGCGTTCACCAGGAGCCGACGGACGACGAGCGGTATCTGCGCGGCACGTGGAAGACGGACAGGAACGGCCAGGTGGTCTTCAAGACCGTCTTCCCGGGCTGGTACCAGGGACGCTGCGTTCACATCCACACCAAGGTGCATGTGAACGGCGCATGGACAGACGCCGGTTACGAGGGCGGCAACACCTGCCACACCGGTCAGCTCTTCTTCGACGAGGAGAGCGTGCTGGCCTCCGCCGAGGTCGAGCCGTACTCCACCAACACCACCACGCGCACCACGCTCGACGACGACACCATCTACCCGGGCAACGGGACCGAGGGTGGCCTGCTGAAGCTCAAGTACAAGAAGAACGACATCGCCAAGGGCGTCGTCGCCACGATCACGATGGGAGCCGATCCCGAGGCGACGAACACCGGCAGCTGACGGACGTACTGAGCGTGCGGGGCGGATGTGTGCGGACACATCCGCCCCGTGTTCAACCACCTGTCTAGGACAGGGACTTGTACCCGCTCCACCCGCTCGCGATCTGCGCCCGCGAGCCGAACGAGCCCTTCCCGTCCCCGCTGTTGCGCCACAGGTTGCCGCTGGTGTCGCGGGAGACGAGGTCCGGTCGGCCGTCGTCGGTGATGTCGCCGACGCCGACGACGGCGTTGTAGCTGCCGCCCCAGTTGGTGAAGAGCTTCACGCGGGCGGTGAAGGTGCCGTCGCCCTTGCCGTCGTAGCGCCAGAGGGTGTTCGCCGTGTCCTGGGCGAGGAGGTCGGGCCTGCCGTCGCCGGTGATGTCGCCGACGCCGACGATCTTCTTGTAGCCCTTCCAGTTGTCGTAGAGCTTCACGCGGGAGGACAGCTTGCCGTCGCTGGTGCCCTTGTAGAGGTAGACCGTCCCGGTGGACGAGTTCCTCGCGATCAGGTCCGGCCGGCCGTCGCCGCTCACATCGCCGGGCGAGGTGAGGACGTTGTACTGCGTCCAGCCACTGGTCGCGAGGGTCGTGTACGACGTCGACGGCTTGACCGCCGCCCCGCAGCCCGGCTTGTACAGCCGCAGGGCGCCGCTGCTGTAGCGCACCAGGACGTCGTTGCAGCGGTCGCCGCTCAGGTCGCCGAAGGGGACGGCCGTGACGGTGGTGGGCCAGCCGGTGCCGGTGTTCTTGTCGCTGAACTTGCCCGTCCCCGTGCCGCTGTGGAAGGTCAGCCCGCCCGACGAGTTGAGGGTGAGCAGATCGCCGCGGCCGTCGACGCCGTCGGGGCTGACGTGGTCGTGGCGGACCGCGGAGCCACGGGTCAGGAAGCCGTCGCCGGACGTCACCGTGACCGGGGTGGTGGTGCCCAGGCCGGTGGCCTTGAGGGTCCACTTGAACGCGCCGTTGGGGAAGTAGGCCCCGCTCGCCGTCTTGCCGTTCCAGCTCACGCCCACCCGTTCCGGGGTGGCTCCGCCGGTGAAGGTGCGGCTGGCCTTGCCGGTCGCGCCGCTCTGGACGGAAGTGAAGGTGAGCGACCAGGAGGTGACCGGGCGGGACAGCACCCAGCTGCCCTCGAAGGGGGTCGCCGGGTCCACATAGCTCGTGGCCGACGACTTGAAGGCCGTCACCGCGGACGGCGTGATGCCGGTGGTGGTGACGTGGGTGCGCTCGTAGTCGTCGAACCAGGCGACCAGGCCGGTGTACTCGTCGACCGTCCAGCGGTAACGGCGGTCCACGGTCAGGCCCTTGTCGGCCAGGCCGGAGGCGATCGTACGGGTAGTGCCGGTGGCCGCCTCGGTGAGGACCAGGGTGCCGGTGGCGTGGTCGTGGCGGACGGTGAAGCCGTCGCCGAGGAGGACATCACCCGGGGTGACCGCCGTCGACGTACCGGCCTTGGTGTCGTACACGCCCGCCGAGTCCGCCCCGCAGGCCCAGTACACCCAGCGGCCCGCCGCCTGGAGTTCGCTGGGCACGCAGGCCAGGGCCGGGACGGTCACCGTGGCGAGCGTCTTCCCCAGCGGGATGCTGTACGAGGTGAGCGTGCCGGCGGTGGTGGTGGCGCTCCAGAGGGTGGAGCCGTTCAGGGCGGCTGCGCGCACGGACCGCTTCAGCTTCTGGCCCTGGCCGAACTCGCCGACGTACTGCGCCGGGGTGGTGCCGCCGGAGTTGTAGACGGCGTAGTCGTCGGCGGCGTCGACGATCGAGCCGCCCGTGGTGCCGAACTCCAGCTCATGGCCGCCGATGGCGACCAGCCGGTCCTGCTTCAGCTCCGCGTCGTAGTAGTAGTTGCCGAGGTAGACGTCGCGCCCGTCGAGGTTCGGCCACAGCGCCGAGCAGGTGGTGCCGGCGTACGGGCAGACAGGGCTGTAGACCTTGCCGCTTTCCGTGGGCTCCGCCGCCGTCAGCTCGGTGGAGCCGTTGGTGGTGAGGGTGCGTACGGACGTGAGGTGCGCGGTGGTGTCGGGGTCGTCCTCGGCGACGCGGAGGCTGCCGCGGTTGAGGACGATGCCCGTCTTGGCGTTCTCCACCGCCGGGGACTGGTGCACCTTCTCCAGCCTCAGCGAGCCGTCCTCGGCCTGGCTCACCCGCTGCACCCACCAGTCGGTGGCGCCGGTGCCGCCGGTGACCAGCGCGGTGCCGTCACCGGCCGCCAGGGTGTACTCTCCGGCACTCGTCAGCAGGGTCTGCTGCACGGACGGGTCGTCGACGTCGACCGCGAGCAGCTTCGAGCCCAGCGAGCTGGAGGACAGCGGCAGCAGCAGCCAGTCGCCGATCAGGACCGGGGGGCCGTCGAGCGCGCCCGGGTGCGAGGGCAGGGCGACGACCTGCTCGGCGGCGGTGAGGTCGGTGCGGGACTTCAGGTGCAGCTCGGCGAGTCCGTCGTCGTACCAGCCGAGGCGGTCCGCGCTCATCACGTACCGCGGGCTGTTGCCGGCGCCCGTGAAGACCTTGGTGCTCACGGCCGACTCGATGTCGATGTAGTGGAGCGAGCCGAAGGTGCTGTTCTTCACGAACACACCGGAGGAGTCCGCCGCGAGGACATTGCCGGCCTGCGCGTTCGCCGTGTCCCCGGTCACCCTGCGGACGCGCCACGCGCCGTCGACCTTGTCGATCAGGGAGAGCCTGGTGACGATCGTGTTCCCGGCCAGTGCCACATAGTCGCCGTGGGTGGTGCTCCAGCTCACCTTCCTGGAGGTGGCCGTCGCCGGGTCCCACAGGGTGGCGAACTCGTCGGACGTGGAGGTCGGCAGAGCGACCAGGTCGCTGTCCGTGCCGTACCAGGCGGTGTAGCAGTCCCAGCCCATGTACTTGCAGTTCGCGACCGGGGTGTAGACACCGTCGGCGTTCTCGACCGTCACCGTCTTGCCGGTGGCGTGGTCGGTCCACAGCAGCCCGGTGCGGCCGGTCTGCCAGTGCAGGAAGCCGCTGTCGCCGTCGACGTACGGACGGTCGGTGCGTGGTGTCGTGGAGCTGGGGTCGATCAGCGTGACCGTGGTGGTCCCGGCCTCGGCCGCTTCCGCGGAGCCGCCGTTCTCCGACAGGACGACGACGGACGCGGCCACGACGGCGAGCGCGAGCGAGGAGACGGCGGCGGCGAACCCGCCCCGTCTCAGGGCGTGTCTGCCCACGTGAGGTTCCCTCCCCTACGAGGGCCCGTGCCCTCGCACAAGTGGCCGGATCTTATCAGGGGACCGGGGAGGTGAGAGAAGGTGTCTGCGCAGGTGAGGGGCATGGTCAGGACGGCGACGGTTGTGTGTGGGAATGCCCGGTGACCGGATCCATCGCGTCGTCACTCACCACTCGTCACTCACCACTCGTCACTCGTTACTCGTCCGCGTCCGCCGGCGGCCTGAGCGCCTCCTCCTCCAGCAGCCGCTCCGCGATGTCGTCCGCCCACGACCGGGCCCACCGGCGGAGCACCGGTACCGACTCGTCGGCGAGGCCCCGGGCGGTGAACTCCCGGTCGTCCAGGAGTTCCGTCGCCTCCAGGCGGGACTGGAGGTCGGCGAGGTCCAGCTCGTCCCAGGCGTGGCGGCGGCCCAGTTCCTCCAGGTCGGGGAAGCTCCAGTGGGACGCGGCGGTGTGGACGTCGATCAGGTCGCGGGCGGTGCCGCGGTCGGTCAGGGCACGGACCTTCGTGCCGATGAGGTCCTCGAGGGAGAGCGTCGGGCCCAGGGCGGTCGTCACCGGCGGGCGCCAGAAGGTTTCCTTCACGAGGTCGACCGTGCGTTCCTCGCCCGTGTCGGGGTCCGTGACGAGCAGGCGGGTGGAGAGCGGGTCCGTCTCCAGGGGCCGTACGAGCCAGCCGCGTTCCGTCAGACCGTGGCGGACCATGGCCGCGATCTGCTCCATGGGTTCGGGGTTCTCGGTCGCCAGTTCCAGCGCCAGTCCCAGCGCCAGTTCCAGTGGCGGCTCCGCCGGCGCCTCGCGAGATGCCTCCCGGGATGCCTCCGGCGTCAGGCCGTGCGCGCGGACCGCGCAGTCGCCGGCCAGGACCAGCGGATAGCGGGCGCCGGCGGAGAGCACGTCGGTCAGCAGGTCGCGGTGCGGGGGCATGGTGCCCTGATTATCACGTTCGCCCCCGCACCCGGGTGCCACCGACCGCCGCCGTACAGGTGTAGTCGGCGGGCCGCTACTTCGCCACGAACTGCGTGAGGATCGCCTGCACCTCGTAGATGTCCACGCCCTTGGTGAACGTCTTCTCGATCGGCGTCGCCGACCCCGAGAGCCAGATCTTCAGCTCGGCGTCCAGGTCGAAGGTGCCGGCCGTCTCCACCGCGAAGTGCGTGATGCTGCGGTAGGGGATGGAGTGGTACTCCACTTTCTTGCCGGTGATGCCCTGCTTGTCGACCAGGATCAGACGGCGGTCGGTGAACAGGATGGTGTCGCGTATCAGCAGGTAAGCGGCGTGCACCTGCTCACCGTGGCCCAGCAGACGCGCGTAGTCCTGCTGCGCCTGTCCCTGGTCGATGGTGTGCGCGTTCCCGAACAGTGCCATGGATGGATCCCCCCACTTGATGGCTTCACGTGATCTTCGCAATGTATAGCGGCTCGGGGGCGTCCACGCATAGAGGCGTAAACGATCAGGTGTCGTACGAACCGTCCCAGGGCGCCCCGAAGCCCAGATGGTCCGGGTAGAGCTCGGCCCAGGGCTCGCCCTCGTCCTCTCCTGTGACGAGGCCGAACAGCACGCCGTCGACGGTGAGCTGGAAGGGGCGGATCGCGATGTCCGTGTACGTGCGCCGGGGCAGGCTGCGCAGCCGGGTCGCGAGGTGGGCGCGGGCTCGGGCCAGGACCGAGTCGGGGCCGTGCGGGGCGCGTTGCTGCTCGGCCCAGGTGCCCGCGCACCAGATCTCCGAGTCGCGGTAGCGGCCCTCGGCGTCGAAGGTGTGCAGGACCGAGTACAGGCGTTTGTGCTCTTCCCAGCCGTGGTCGAGGCGGAAGCCCTTGGGGAAGCCATAGGTGACCGACCCCATGAACTGCCCGTCCGCATACAGACCGATCGCCTCGGTACGGCCGCGCGGCTCGTAGGCGATCGGGATGACCTCAGGGACTGCCATGGCGGAACCATACGGAGGTGGCGGGGGCATGGTGGCGCCGGGGCGCCCCTAAAACCAGCCGGCGGGCCAATTTCCGCCGCACTCCCACGACTTGATCACCGATCCGTCGAAACTCCACGGCAACCTTTCCGATCTCCGTAACCACAGATGAGTCGCCAGCCCCGTTCACGCGGACCCGATCCGAAGCACATAAGGACTCATTCGTGGCATCCCCTTCCCACCGCCGTTCCCTCCGCAGGCGCCGCACCGTCGTCGTCACCGCCGCCGTGGCGGCCGCCGGCCTCGGTGCCGGTGTCCTCGTGATGAACGCGAACGCCGGCGCGGTCGACCTGTACCACCAGTCGCTGCCCGCGAAGGACGGCTGGGCGGCCGCCGGATCCGGTACGACGGGCGGCGCGAAGGCCGACTCCGCGCACACCTTCACCGTCAGCACCCGCGCCCAGCTGGTGAAGGCGCTGGGGTCCGTCTCCGACACCGCTCCCCGCATCGTCAAGATCAAAGGCACTATCGACGCCAACATCAGCGACACCGGCAAGAAGCTGACCTGCGCCGACTACGCCTCCGGCACCGGCTACTCGCTCTCCGCCTACCTCAAGGCGTACGACCCGGCGACCTACGGCAAGAAGGCGCCTTCCGGTACCCAGGAGAACGCCCGCAAGGCCGCAGCGGACAAGCAGAAGAAGAACATCGTCTTCCGGGTCCCCTCCAACACCACCATCGTGGGCGTCCCGGGCACGAACGTCGGCATCAAGGGCGGCAGCCTTCAGGTGCAGAACGTCAAGAACGTCATCGTCCGCAACCTGACGTTCTCCGCGACGGAGGACTGCTTCCCGCAGTGGGACCCGACGGACGGCTCGTCCGGCGAGTGGAACTCCAACTACGACGCCGTCACCCTGCGCGGCGCGACGAACGTCTGGGCCGACCACAACACGTTCACCGACGCCCCGACCTTCGACACGTCGCTGAAGACGTACTTCGGGCGCAAGTACCAGATCCACGACGGCGCCCTCGACATCACCAACGGCTCCGACCTGGTGACGGTCGAGCGGAACGTCTTCGACTGCCACGACAAGACGATGCTGATCGGCAGCAGCGACAGCGACAGCACCGGCAAGCTTCGGGTCACCATCCACCACAACGTCTGGAAGGGCATCGTCCAGCGCGCCCCGCTGGCCCGCATCGGCCAGATCCACCTCTACAACAACGTCTACGACACGACCACGCTCAACGGCTACCCCCCGAAGTACAGCATCGACTCCCGCGCCAAGGCCCAGGTCGTCGCCGAGCACAACGCCTGGAAGCTCCCGTCCGGCGCCAAGGTCGCCAAGCTGCTCAGCGGCGACGGCACCGGCTCGATCGCGGGCAGCGGCAACCTCGTCAACGGCACGGCCACCGACATCGTGGCCGCGTACAACGCCGCGAGCTCGAAGAAGATCAAGCCGACCGTGAACTGGAAGCCGACGCTGACGGCGGGTCTTCAGACGTCGGCGAAGAACCTGGTGACCGAGTTGGCGACCACGACCGGCGCCGGGGTGCTGTCCTGACGCTGGGCGTACGGCGGTAGGTGAGCGGAGCACCCGGGACGATGGGGCCCGGGCGCTCCGTGCTGTTCACGGTCTCCGTCACACATCCGTGGCGCTCGGCGTCAGGGAGGCAGTGGACCCGCCGCACGGCACCGGCCATGCGGTACCGACTGCGCCTGACCAGGAGTTCTCATGCGGATCGCATACGTCGTCGTCACCCTCCTCGCCGCCCTGATGGCCGGTTTCTCCGGGACCGTGCTGCTCCTGCGCGCCGAGTGGATCGTGCGGGCGCTCCAGGACTACGGAGTGCCCCGGTCGTGGTGGACCTGGCTGGGGCTGGCGAAGGCCGCCGGGGCCGTGGGGCTGGTGGCCGGGCTGTTCGTGCCGGTGATCGGGGTGCTGGCCGGGGCGGGGCTGGTGGTCTACTTCCTCGGGGCGGCCGTGACCGTCGCCAGGGCCCGGTGGTACTCGCACGTTCCGTTCCCGCTCGTCTACGCGGCACCGGTCGTCGCTGCCCTGGCCCTCGCGTACGCGAGCTGACCGGCAGACGCGTGCTACGCCGTCGGCTTCTCCTCCAGGCGCGGGAACAGGGCGGCGCCCTTCGTGACCGTCGTACCGGCCGGGAGGGTGCCCCACTCGCCGGCCTCCTGGACTCTCTGGTCCGCGAGGGCGCCGAGGGAGGCCTCCGCGCCCAGGGAGTCCCAGAGCTTCCGGGAGGTCTCCGGCATGACCGGGCTCAGGAGGACCGCCACGGCACGGAGGGACTCCGCGGCGGTGTAGAGGATGGTCGCCAGGCGGGCGCGCCCCTCCGCCGAATCGTCCTTGGCGACCTTCCACGGCTCCTGCTCCGTGAGGTAGCCGTTGACCTGCTTGACGAAGTCGAAGACGGCCAGGATGCCGCCCTGGAAGTCCAGCTCGTCGCCGATCCGCCGGTCCGCCTCCGCGACCGCCTTCGTCAGGCCGTCGTGGATCGCCTGCTCGGCCGCGCCGTCGGCCGTGGACGCCGGGAGCTCGCCGCCGAAGTACTTGCCGACCATCGCGGCGACGCGGGAGGCGAGGTTGCCGTAGTCGTTGGCGAGCTCGCTGGTGTAGCGGGCGGAGAAGTCCTCCCAGGAGAACGAGCCGTCCTGGCCGAAGGCGATCGCGCGCAGGAAGTACCAGCGGTACGCGTCCACGCCGAAGTGCGAGGTCAGGTCCTGTGGCTTGATGCCGGTCAGGTTGGACTTGCTCATCTTCTCGCCGCCGACCATCAGCCAGCCGTTGGCCGCGATCCGGCCGGGCAGCGGCAGGCCGTTCGCCATCAGCATGGCCGGCCAGATGACCGCGTGGAAGCGGAGGATGTCCTTGCCGACGAGATGGACGTCGGCCGGGAAGGTCGCCTCGAACTTGCCCGGGTTCTCGTTGTAGCCGACCGCGGTGGCGTAGTTCAGGAGCGCGTCGACCCACACGTAGATGACATGCGTGTCGTCCCACGGGACCGGGACGCCCCAGTCGAACGTCGACCGGGAGATGGAGAGGTCCTGCAGGCCTTGCCGTACGAAGTTCACGACCTCATTGCGCGCGGACTCGGGCTGGATGAAGTCCGGGTTGGCCTCGTAGTGGGCCAGCAGGCGGTCGGTGTACTCGCTCAGCTTGAAGAAGTAGTTCTCCTCCTGGAGGAGCTCGACCGGCTTGCGGTGGATGGGGCAGAGCTTCTGGCCCGCGTACTCGCCCTCGCCGTCGATCAGCTCGCCGGGGAGCTTGTACTCCTCGCAGCCGACGCAGTACGGCCCCTCGTAGCCGCCCTTGTAGATCTCGCCCCTGTCGTACAGGTCCTGCACGAACTCCTGGACGCGGTCCGTGTGCCGCCGCTGCGTGGTGCGGATGAAGTCGTCGTGCGCGATCTCCAGGTGCTCCCACAGGGGCTGCCAGGACTCGCGGACGAGCCGGTCGGCCCACTCCTGCGGGCCGACGCCGTTCGCCTGCGCGGTGCGCAGGATCTTCTGGCCGTGCTCGTCCGTGCCCGTGAGAAACCAGACGTCCTCGCCGCGCCGGCGGTGCCAGCGGGCGAGGACGTCGGCCGCGAGGGTGGTGTAGGCGTGGCCGAGGTGCGGGGCGTCGTTGACGTAGTAGATGGGGGTCGTGACGTAGTACGTCATGACCTCACTCCATCACACCCGCACCAGAGCCTTCACGTCGTTCACAGCGCTTCTCGTTCACGCCGCTTCTCGGTTCTGCCGTTCTCGGTTACGCCGCTTCGCCACCGAAGCGCTCCTTGTACGCCTCCAGGTCCTCGTCCGTGAGCTTGGCGAAGAGGACCGGCGGAACGGTGAAGGGCGTGCCGGCCGGGACGGCGGTGAGGGACCTGGCCTCGTCCGCGCTCACCCAGGTCGCGGTGTCGTCCTTGAGGGAGAACGCCTGGCGCATGGCGGCCGACGTCGTCGGGATGAACGGCTCCGAGACCACCGCGTACAGGTGGATCAGGTTCATCGCGGTGCGGAGGGTCAGCGCCGCGCCGTCCTTGTTCGTCTTGATCTCCAGCCAGGGGGCCTTCTCCTCCAGGTAGGAGTTGCCGGCCGACCACAGGGCGCGCAGGGCTGCCGCCGCCTTGCGGAACTGGAGGGACTCCATCTGGGACTCGTACTCGGCGAGGAGGCGGGCGATCTCCTCGCCCAGCTTCGCCTCCGCCTCGCCGGGCTCGCCGCCCGCGGGGACCTCCTCGCCGAAGCGCTTCTTCGAGAAGGACAGGACGCGGTTGACGAAGTTGCCGAGGGTGTCGGCGAGGTCCTTGTTGACCGTGGCGGTGAAGTGCTCCCAGGTGAAGGACGAGTCGTCCGACTCGGGGGCGTTGGCGATCAGGAAGTAGCGCCAGTAGTCCGCCGGGAGGATCTCCAGGGCCTGGTCGGTGAAGACGCCGCGCTTCTGGGACGTGGAGAACTTTCCGCCGTAGTACGTCAGCCAGTTGAAGGCCTTGACGAAGTCGACCTTCTTCCACGGCTCGCGGATGCCGAGCTCGGTGGCCGGGAACATCACGGTGTGGAAGGGGACGTTGTCCTTCGCCATGAACTGCGTGTAGCGGACCTCGTCGTCGACGTCGTACCACCACGACTTCCAGTCGCGGTTCTCCGGGTCCTGGTCCGACCACTCCTTGGTGGAGCCGAGGTACTCGATCGGCGCGTCGAACCAGACGTAGAAGACCTTGCCCTCGGCCGCCAGCTCCGGCCACGTGTCCCCCGGGACGGGGACGCCCCAGTCCAGGTCACGGGTGATCGCGCGGTCGTGCAGGCCCTCGGTCAGCCACTTGTGGGCGATGGAGGACGCCAGGTGCGGCCACACGCCGTCGTGGCGGGCGACCCACTCCATGACCTCGCGCTGCAGCTTGGACTGGAGGAGGAAGAGGTGCTTGGTCTCCCTCACTTCGAGATCCGTCGAGCCGGAGATCGCGCTGCGCGGGTTGATCAGGTCCGTCGGGTCCAGGACGCGGGTGCAGTTCTCGCACTGGTCGCCGCGGGCCTTGTCGTAGCCGCAGTGGGGGCAGGTGCCCTCGACGTAGCGGTCCGGGAGGAAGCGGCCGTCGGCGGGCGAGTACACCTGGCGGATGGCGCGCTCTTCGATGAAGCCGTTCTCGTGCAGCTTGCGGGCGAAGTGCTGGGTGATCTCGACGTTCTGGGAGCTGGAGCTGCGGCCGAAGTAGTCGAAGGCCAGCGCGAAGCCGTCGTAGACCGCCTTCTGGGCGTCGTGTGCCTGGGCGCAGAACTCGTCGACCGGGAGGCCCTGCTCCTTCGCCGCCAGTTCGGCCGGGGTGCCGTGCTCGTCCGTCGCGCAGATGTAGAGGACGTCGTGGCCGCGCTGGCGGAGGTACCGGGAGTACACGTCCGCCGGGAGCATGGACCCCACCATGTTGCCCAGGTGCTTGATTCCGTTGATGTACGGAAGGGCGCTGGTGATGAGGTGTCGAGCCATCGCGGGCTGCTCCCAGGTCGGGGTTGTTTTACGAACCTCGAAATGGTAGCCGACATGGGTGGGCCGCCCGCTTCCCGTTTTGCGGGGTGAGAAGCGGGCGGCCGGGGGACGAGGGGCGGGGGGCGGAGGGGGCGGGGGCGTTACGGGCGCCAGTTCGCCAGGATGCCCTCGTAGACCTGCTGGTCGGTCAGCTCCAGCGGGGTCTCGCCGGCCAGGAAGAGGGCGGTGTTGTCCGTCTTGAGCTTGCGGAGGTAGTCGAAGGCCTTCTGCTCGGGGTCTCCGAAGGCGACGAAGGAGAAGAAGACGGAGGGGTGGTTCTTCGCCGCGTCCGTGAGGGACTGGGTGGCGGGGGTCTTGGCATCCGGGGCGCCGTCGGTCTGGAAGATCACCAGGGCCGGGGTGTCGGGGGCCGTCTTCTGGTGGTGGGTGACGACTTCTTCTACGGCCACGTGGTAGCTGGTACGGCCCATGCGGCCGAGGCTCGCGTGCAGCTCGTCGATCTTGGTCTCGTGGTCGGTGAGGGTGAGCTCGCCGGTGCCGTCGAGTTCGGTGGAGAAGAAGACGACGTGGACCGTGGGGTCGGCGGTCTCGGGGTCGAGGTGGGCGGCGAGGGCGAGGGTCTGGTCGCCGAGGGCCTGGGCGGAGCCGTCCTTGTAGAACGGGCGCATGGAGGCGGAGCGGTCGAGGACGAGGTAGACCTTGGCTCGGGTGCCGGTGAGGTCGTGCTTCTTGAGGGTCGTGGCGGCGGCGCGGTGGGCTGTGCGCAGGGTGCGGGGGATTTTGGGGGCCGTTTCGGTGGCCTCGGCTTGGCCTTCGGCCTCCGGGTTCCCACCCGCACCACCCGTGCGGGTTTCGTCGTCGGCTGCGAGTGGCCCCTGTGAGGGCTCCTCCCCGTCGGCGGCCGCGGGTGCGTCCTGGGGCTCGGAGGCCGGTTCCGGAGCGACCTCGGTGACCGGCTCGGGGGCGGGCTCCTCGGCGGCGGGCTCTTCGACGACCGGCGTTTCCGCGCCGGGCTCCTCCGCGACGGCTTCATCGGCCACCGGGGTCTGCGTGACCGATTCCTCGACGACCGGCTCTTCCACCGCCGGCGTCTCCGCGACGGACTCTGCCGCGACGGGCTCCTCGACGGCCGCCGTCTCCGCGACGGCCGCCGTCTCCGCGACGGGCTCCTCAGTCACCGGCTCCTCAGCAGCCACCGGCTCCTGAGCGACGGGCTCCTCGATGGCCGGCGTCTCCGCGACGGGCTCTGCCGCGACCGGCTCCTCAGTCACCGGCTCCCCGGCCACCGACGTCTCCGCAGCCCCCTCCCCGGCCACCGGCGTCTCAGCCGCGCCCTCCTCGACCACCGGCGTCCCCGCCCCCGT
Organism: Streptomyces sp. CA-251387; assembly: GCF_050936625.1. Lineage (NCBI taxonomy): Bacteria > Bacillati > Actinomycetota > Actinomycetes > Kitasatosporales > Streptomycetaceae > Streptomyces > Streptomyces sp. CA-251387. The sequence continues at coordinate 4,882,894 of NZ_JBNJMJ010000001.1, forward strand.
CTCCACCGGCTCCGCCGGCTTCGGGACCGTGACGTTGTTGAAGGCGGCCGAGACCAGCTCGTGCTCATCGTCGTCCGAGGGCTCCGGTGCGCTCGGTTCCGAGACGCGTGGTTCCGGGACCTGGGCGGTGGGTGCCGGCTGGGGTTCCGGGGACGGGGAAGGGACCGTCGGCTGAGGGGTCTGCTGCGGTTCCGGCGAAGGAGTCGCACCCTCTGCCTCGGCGGTACGCCCCTTGCGTGACCGGCCGAACGCGTTCCGCAGGAGAGTGAGAATGCCCATGTGCGCAACCCTTCGCGTGAGTTGATGCCCGTCGATCCCTGGCCAGGACGGACACGTAAGGTTAGCGGCCCGAGATGGCGATCTTGGGGAGGGGCGGGCACAAGGGCCCCGGTACGTCAAGGGCGCATCGCGCCGAGTCCGGCCGCCTGCCTCGATCCCCGTATCAACTCCCGTACATCTACCTCTGGTTCACCTGCCGTTCATGCGATCGCCCCGCTCCCGCACAGACGTGCCCCTACCGTCCCCCACGCTGCACTCAAGGGGAAGCAAGGGGAGAACAAAGACACCATGCGCATACCGCTGCCGATCATCAGAACCAACAGTGACTCGCACCCCGGTGGGCGTTCTGCCCTGACCTGCCGGTTCCGGTGTGGTGACGCCTGTTTCCACGAGGTGCCCAACACCTCCACGAACCCGTACGTCGGTGACGTCATCACCGACGCCCTCAGCCGCCGTACGACGCTGCGCGCCGCCGCGGTCGTCAGCGCGGCCGCCGCCGTGGGCGCCACCGCCACCGTCGCCGCGCCGAAGGCCAACGCCTCCGAGGCCGCCGAGACCGCCGCCGCGGCCGAGCGGACCGGTGGCACCTTCTCCCGGGGTGCCCGTGGTCTGCGGTTCACGCCCGTCGCGCCCAACACGGCCGATACCGTGACCATCCCGGACGGATACGCGCAGAACATCGTCATCCGCTGGGGCGAGCCCATCCTGCGCGGCGCCCCCGCCTTCGACCCGGACAACCAGACCGGCGAGTCGCAGTCCCAGCAGTTCGGGTACAACAACGACTTCCTCGCCCTGCTCCCACTGCCGGGCGAGCGGGGCCGGCAGATCCTCGTCGCCAACCATGAGTACACCGACGAGGTGCTCATGTTCCGTGGGTACGACGCCGCCAACCCGACCAAGCAGCAGGTCGAGGTCGCCTGGGCCGCCCATGGGCTGTCCGCCGTCGTCGTGGAGGGGGACCGGAGGAGCGGGAAGCTCACCGCCGTGCCCCGGCATCCGCTCAACCGGCGGGTCACCGCCACCACCGAGTTCAGGCTCACCGGGCCCGCCGCCGGCTCCGACCTGCTGAAGACCTCCGCCGACCCGACCGGCACCAAGGTCCTGGGGACGCTGAACAACTGCTCCGGTGGCGTCACCCCGTGGGGCACCACCCTCCACGGCGAGGAGAACTTCAACCAGTACTTCGCCAACGCCACCCGTGCGACCGACAAGCGGTACGGGCTGGGGACGGGGGCGAGCGAGCGCAAGTGGGAGCGGTTCGACAAGCGGTTCGATGTGGCGCAGGAGCCGAACGAGCCGCACCGCTTCGGGTACGTCGTCGAGCTCGACCCGTACGACCCCACCTCCACGCCGCGCAAGCACACCGCGATCGGCCGCTTCAAGCACGAGGGCGCGACCGTGCGGCTGACCGACGACGGGCGGCCCGTCGTCTACTCGGGTGACGACGAGCGCTTCGACTACTTCTACAAGTTCGTCAGCAGCAAGCGGATGAAGAAGGGGACCAGCCGGGCTGTGCGGGAGCACAATCTCTCGCTGCTCGACGAGGGGACGCTGTACGTCGCCAAGCTCACCGGTGACTCCCCCGCCATCGAGATCGACGGGAGCGGGAAGCTGCCCGCCGACGGTGAGTTCGACGGCAGTGGTGAGTGGATCCCGCTGGCCACCGCCACCGCCGACGGCGCCGTCTCGCACGTCGAGGGGATGACCGCCGAGGAGGTCTTCGTCTTCACTCGTCTCGCCGGCGACAAGGTCGGCGCCACCAAGATGGACCGGCCCGAGGACATCGAGCCGAACCCGCACACCGGCAAGGTGTACGTCGCCCTCACCAACAACTCCAACCGTGGCAAGACCGGCTTCGCCCCCGCCGACGAGGCCAACCCGCGCAACAGCAACAAGCACGGCCAGGTCCTGGAGCTGACCGAGCGCTGGAACCGGGCCGACAGCAAGAAGTTCGCCTGGACGCTGTTCCTGGTGGCCGGTGACCCGAACGACCCGGCCACCTACTTCGCCGGGTTCCCGAAGGAGGACGTCTCCCCGATCTCCTGCCCGGACAACGTCGCCTTCGACTCGTACGGCAACCTGTGGATCTCCACCGACGGCAACCAGCTCGGCTCCCACGACGGCCTCTTCGGCGTCGCTACGCGCGGTGAACGGCGCGGTGAGCTCAAGCAGTTCCTGACGATGCCGAAGGGCGCGGAGACCTGCGGCCCGGTCATCCAGGACCGCCGTGTGCTCGTCGCCGTGCAGCACCCGGGCGAGATCGACGGCGCGACCGCGGAGAACCCGCTGAGCGCCTGGCCCGAGGGCGCCGGCAAGATCAACCGGCCGGCGGTCGTGGCGGTCTGGCGCAAGGACGGGTGCGACATCGGCGTCTGAGCCGGAGAGAACCGGTAGTGCGTTCTACGGGAGTGCTGGGACCGGCGGCTGCCGCTCGCCGTCGTGTTCCAGCCACTCCCGGTACGCCGGGGCGTGCCGGGCGGCCTCCCAGTACGCCTCCTCCAGCGCGGGGTAGACGCCGTCCAGCTCCGTCTCCGTGCGGGCCGCGAGGAGCAGGCGTACGCCGAGCGGGTCGCCGTGCAGGCGGCGTACCGCCATGGTGGGGGTGTCGGCGTGGGTCGGCTGGCAGACGGTGACCACCTCGCCGGTGGCGACCAGCGCGTCGGCCGTGTAGTAGTCGCCGTGCAGGACGTGCGGGTTGACGCCGGCCGCGCGGAACATCCGCTGCACGGCGTCCCACTCGCCGTCGACCGTGGGGTCGATCATCCAGCGGTCGTCGGCCAGATCACGCAGGTGGACCTCGGATTTCGCCGCGGCCGGGTGGTCGGCGGGCAGGGACACGAACTGCGGTTCGCGTTCCATCAGCACGCGGAGGCGGAGTTCCGGCGGGATGCGCAGGGGGCAGCCCTCCACCTCGTGCACGAAGGCCACGTCCAGCTGGCCGTCGGCGACCATGCGCAGCAGGGCGTTCGGGGAGACGTTCATGTGCAGGGTCGGGTCCTGGCCGTGGCCGCGCAGCCGGCGCAGCCAGCCCGCGAGGGCCTTGCTGGCCGTCGAGCCGACGCGCAGCTGAGGGCCGCCCACCGCGGCCGCCCTCGCCTCGGTGACCAGGGCGCGCATGTCGGCCACCAGCGGGCGGGCCCGGCTGAGGACCAGACGGCCGAGCGGGGTGGGACGGCAGCCGGATCGCGCGCGCAGGAACAGCGCGCCGCCCAGCTCCTGCTCGATTCTGCGCAGCTGGGTGCTGAGCGACGGCTGGGCGACGCCCAGTTGGCGGGCGGCTCGGTGCAGACTGCCGGTGTCGGCTATGGCGCACAGTGCGCGGAGGTGTCTCACCTCGAGGTCCATGCCCTCGGAGACTAAAGCGGAAGCACAGGTTTCACCAGCCGCACAAATCACCGCGGATGCCTGCCAATTGGGTCCCTGATAGGGCCGGGCTATCACCGGTTGCCATCATCACAGCCGAGCCACAGGCGCCGACACTCGCCTTGACGACTCACCCCCCACCTAGGAGTCATCAATGCGTATGTCCTTTTCCCTGTCCGCCCGTTCGGCGGTGGCAGTCGGGGTCGGTGTCGCCGCCCTCGGCTTCGGCACGGTCGCCCCGGCGACGGCGGCCCCGGCCTCTGCGCAGGCCGGCTACGTCGCCAAGTCGGCCGAATCCGACGCCGGCCGGGCCTTCTTCCAGGCCGTCCTGAAGTCGGTCGCCGAAAAGCGTGCCGCGAACCCGAAGGCCGCGGCCGTCACCGTCACCTACGACGCGTCCGCCGCGCCCACGTTCAGCGCGCAGATAGCCCGCAGCACCGAGATATGGAACAGCTCGGTGTCCAACGTGAAGCTCCAGGAGGGCTCCAACGCCGACTTCACCTACCGCGAGGGCAACGATCCGCGCGGGTCGTACGCGTCCACCGACGGGCACGGCAAGGGGTACATCTTCCTCGACTACCAGCAGAACCAGGAGTACGACTCGACTCGCGTCACCGCGCACGAGACGGGGCATGTGCTGGGGCTGCCGGACCACTACGAGGGGCCGTGCAGTGAGCTGATGTCGGGCGGCGGGCCGGGCCCGTCCTGCACGAACTCGATCCCGGACGCGAATGAGCGGGCCAAGGTCGAGCAGCTGTGGGCCAACGGGTTCGCTGCCGCGATGGACAAGGCTCTGCACAAGGTCAACCGCTAGCGCCACCCCCCACCCGGTGCGGCCGCCCTCCTGCACAGGGCGGTCGCACCCTTTTGTGGGCAGAGTTCGCCCAAGAGCTCGGGTGGTCTGTCCTGTTGGGCGGCTGCGGGTCCATCGTGGCTTGTCGCGCAGTTCCCCGCGCCCCTCAGGCCCGTTGCCGCTCAGCTCCGTCAATGAGGCGATGCGATTGCCCTTGCCGCTGCCACCTCTTGCCGTAGGGGCTCCAGGACGCTGTCCGCCGGGCCGGTGAGGTCCGTGCGGACCGCGTACAGGGTCTCGGCCTCGCGTACGCCTGCCGCCAACTCCCTCAGCTGACGGGACACTTGGGTCACCTCGGCCTCGGAGGGCCGTGCCGCCCCGTACCGCACCTGCACCCGCGCCGCTGTCGTCGCGTCCACGATGCGTTCCACGGCGACGACCAGGGGCCACCATGCCGCCGCGCGGCGGCCGGTGGGTGGGGGTTCGGTCAGGGCGCGTTGGAATTCCGTGCGGATGGTGGAGAGGTCGCGGTAGAGGCGGCGGCGCATGCGGGCGCGGGCCGGGGGGTCGACGGGGTTCGGGCCGAAGGCGGCCTCCACATAGCGTGCCGTTTCCTCGACGGCGTCGGCGAGCCGGTCGCCGACCCGGGTGTGCCAGCTCTCCGGCCACAGCAGGTACCCGGCGACGAGGGCGATCGCGCAGCCCAGGAGGGAGTCGACGAGGCGGGGCAGCAGGAGCGCGGTGCCCTCGCGGTTCAGGACGTCGGACAGGAGCAGGATCACCGGGGTGATGGCGGCCGTCTGGTAGCCGTAGCCGCGTGGCGTGAGCGCGGGGATCAGCGGTGCGAGCAGGAGCAACGCGGGTACGTCCGCCCAGCCGCGCGGCACCTGGGAGAGCACGGCCGCCGCGATCACCAGGCCGGCGACCGTGCCGAGGGCGCGCAGCAGGGCGCGGGAGAAGACCGAGCCGAAGTCGGGCTTGAGGACGAAGGTGATGGTGAGGGCGACCCAGTACGAGCGCGGGACCGGGATGAGGGAGACCAGCGCCTGCGCCAGTCCGATGCACAGGGCCAGGCGCAGGCCGTAGCGCCAGGAGGCGGCGGAGAGGGCGACGTTCCGGGCGGCGCGGGCGGTGCGGATGCCGAGCGCGGCCGGGCGGCCGAGGCGGTCGTCGATGCCGCGGGGGTCGACGTCCGGGGCGGCGACGACCTCGGCGGCGTGGCGCAGGGCGTGGTCGACGGCGCGGGTCGTCTCGGTGGTGGGGTCGGGCAGCTGGAGCCCTGTCGGGCCCGGGGAGCCGGTCTCGACGGCGGAGGCGAGGTGCCGTACGGCTTCCGGGACCTCGGGTGGGAGGGGGGTGCCGCTGAGGTGGGCGGCGGGAGCGGCCTCCACGACCGCGGTGATGGCGTTCAACTGGGCGAGCAGCCGGGTGAGTTCGGGGCTGCGGCCGTGGTGGCGGGCGCGGTGGGCGAGGACGGTGTCGTACGACTGGTTCAGGGACTGGGTGACGGCGTGGCGGGCGTCGTCGTACGCCTGGGTGCCACCGCCGACGGCCGTCAGCAGCTCGGCGACCGCCCGGTAGGTGTCCGCGACCGCCGTTCGCTCCGGCACCCCCGACCGCAGCGGCCAGGCGAGCAGCGCGAGGACCAGGACGAGCAGCCCGCCGCCGGACATCAGCAGCGGCGCGATCCACCACTCGCCCGGCATCGGCAGCCCCGCCCCGACCACGCAGGTCAGCAGCAGCACCAGCCCCGACACGGAGGCGACCGCGCCGATCGTCGAGATCATCCCGGAGACCAGCGCGACCCCGGTGACGGCGGCGACGGCGACCCAGCCGTGGCCGTACACCAGGGTGCCGAAGGTGATGCCGACGGCGCCGAAGAGCTGGGGGATCGCGATGGTGGGGACGCGGATGCGGTACGCGGCGGCGGTGTCGCTGAGGACGCCGTTGAGGGCGCCCATGGAGGCGAGGGCGCCGTAGGCGGGGCGGTCGACGGCGAGGCCGATGGCCAGGGGGAGGGCCATCGCGAGCGCGGCGCGGACCATGGCCGGCCGGTTGACGGGGGCCGGCTGGGCCCGGAGGTTCCGCACCAGCCAGTCGGGGGGCGTGAGGCCGATGGGGAACTCGCGGGGCATGCGCCCCATTATGAGCACCCTTGTTCGGCTCGTCGTTCACCTCATCCGCGCTGGTGAAGGGTGAGGTCGACGAGCAGGGCGCGGTGGTCGGTGTCGGGCAGGTCGAGGAAGCGGGCGGTGCGGACGGAGAAGTCGGAGGAGAGGAGCACGTGGTCGATCTGCGCCCCGAAGGTCGGGGTGGTCAGGGTCGGCCAGCTGGGGGTGCGGTCGTGGCCGGTGAGCCGGGCGGCGTCGCGCAGGCCGGTGTCGAGGATGCGGCGGAAGGCGGCGTGGTCCTGGGAGGCGTTGAAGTCGCCGGCGAGGACGAGGGGCGTGCCGTCGGCCTCGGCGGCGAAGTCGTGCAGCGCGTCGAGTTCCCGGCGCCACCGGTCGATGTCGCCGGGCATCGGCGGCACCGGGTGCGCGAGCTGCAGCCGTACGGCGTGCCCGCGTACGTCGGCGACGGCGCCGGGCATGGCCATGGCGCCGGGGACGCCCTCGGCGGAGGTGAGCGGGAAGCGGCTGAGGACGACGGAGCCCGCCGAGCCGCCGGCCACCTGGGCCGCCCGGTGCGGATAGTCGGTGCCGAGGGCCTTGCGGAGCGTGGCGTCGCAGGTGTGCTCGCACTCCTGGACGAACACGATGTCCGGCTTCTCCCGGCGGACTGCGGTGACGAGGGCCTCGGTCGCCTGTCCGAACTCGACGTTCGAGGTCAGCACCCTGAAGGAGGCGAGCGGGGGGCCGTCCGGCCGGCCGGTCTTTCCGTACGGCTCGATGAACCAGGCCAGCAGCCCGAACAGCACGACGGCCCATACGATGCCGGTCCACCAGCGCGAGAACAGCGCGAGCAGCAGCGCGAGGCCGGCGGGCACGAGCAGCCACGGCAGGAAGGCGAGGAACTGCGGGATCGGGGTGATGCCGTCGGTGTCGGCGACACGGCAGCCGACGACCGCGCTGACGCCCAGCAACAGCAGGGCGGCCGACCAGATGCCGAGCTGTCGCCCACGTCGCCGTCCCGGCATGCCGTCCGGGGAAGCCGTCCACTCGGCAGCCGCACTCTCCAAGTCCCGGCCTTCCGTTCGCGGGTGGGATGTCCCGGATTCTCCCTCAAAGACGGTGGCTGTGGGGCGAAGGTTGCGCGGGAGGGGTCCCGGCGGGGTGCGCCGATGATGACCGCGGTAAAGGTCGTCCAGGGCGGGGCGATCACCTTCGTGCTGCTCGTGGCCTTCATGAACATGGCTGTGAGCGGTTCGTGAGCGGGATGCGGGTTACCCGTCGATACGAGCCAGGAACGCCCCCAGCGCCCCGTTGAACTCCCCCGGCCGCTCCAGGTTCGGCATGTGCGCCGCGCCGTCGATCACCCGTAGGGTCGAGTCCGGGAGTGCGGCGTGCATCGCCTCCGCGTCGGAGACGGGGGTGTAGGCGTCGTCCGCGCCCACGACCACCAGGGCCGGGACCGTGACGCGGGTCAGCAGCGCGCGGTAGTCGGGGCGTTCGGCGCGGCCGCGCATGGCCGCCGCGGCGCCCTCGGGCGGCGTCGCCGTCATCATGCGGTGGACATGGGCCTTGACCTCGGCGTCCGCGTACGGCGCGACCATCTTCTCCAGCACCTCGTCGGCGTATCCGCGCATGCCCTCGCGCAGCAGCCGGTCCGCCATGGCGCCCCGCGCCCTCTTGCCCTCGGCCGTCTCCGCCGCCGGGAAGGTGTCGGCGAGGACCAGCCCCCGGATGCGGTCGGGGAAGCGGTCGTAGCACTCCATGACGATCTGGCCGCCCATCGACAGGCCCGCCAGCACGCACGACTCCACCTTCAGGTCGTCCAGCAGGGCCTCGATGTCCCGGGCGAAGTCGGAGAGCGGAGTGATGCCGGGGACGACCGGGGAGGCGCCGTAACCGCGCAGGTCGGGGGCGATGACCCGGCGGGTGGGAGAGAAGGCCCCGATCTGCGGGGTCCACATCGTGCGGTCGAAGGGGTGGCCGTGGATGAGGACGAGGGGGGCCGATGGCGTATCGGCGCCTTTGTCCTCGTATGCGAGGAAGGGGCTCATGTGAACGACCCTAGATCGGCCCAACTCCTCGGTGCAATAAGATCTTTGCCCTCGGTGCAATGTCAGGGGGAGAGCTCGTGGAGGACTACCGGCACCTCGCCGACCGCATAGCCGACGACATCACCGCCGGACGGCTCAGGCCCGGCGAACGGCTGCCTCCGCAGCGGGTGTTCGCGCGGCGGCGCGGGATCGCCGGGTCGACGGCGGGGCGGGTGTACGCCGAACTCGTCCGGCGCGGACTGGTCGTCGGCGAGGTCGGCCGCGGCACCTTCGTGCGGGCCGCGCCGGCGGGGACCGGGCGGTCGCTCGTCGAGTCCGCGACCGCGGCGGTGGTCAACCTGGAGCTCAACTACCCTTCCGCGCCGGGCCAGTCGGAGCTCCTCGCCCCCACCCTCGCCCCGCTCCTGCGCCCCGACGTCCTGACCGACGCCCTGCGCCCCGCGCCCGCCCTCGGCACGGCCCCCGCCAGGGAAGCCGCCGCCTCCCTCCTCACCACGCCCGGCTGGCGTCCTGCCCCAGCCCAGGTCGTCTTCACCGGCAACGCCCGCCAGGCCATCGCCGCCACCCTCGCCTCCCTCGTCCGCCCCGGCGGGCGCCTCGGTGTCGAACCGCTGACGTATCCCCTGGTCAAGGAGATCGCCGCCCGGCTCGGCATCACGCTGGTCGCGCTCGCTGCGGACGAGGGCGGGGTGCGTCCGGAGTCCGTCGCCGCCGTCCACCGCAGTGCCCCGCTGTCCGCCCTCTACGTCCAGCCGACGCTGCACAATCCGACGTCCCTCACGATGAGCGGCGAGCGGCTCGCCCACCTCGCCGCCACCGTCCGTGCCCTGGACATCCCCGTCGTCGAGGACCGCATCTGGTCCTTCCTCGCCGACCCGCCGCCCGACCCCCTCGCCGCCCACGCGCCCGGCCTCACCCATGTCGTCGACAGCCTCTCCAAGCGCGTCGCCCCGGGGCTCACCGTCGGCTTCGTCGTCGCGCCCGAGGAGCGGGTCGAGGCGCTGGCGGCGGCCGTGCGGTCCGGTGGGTGGAGCGCGGGGCGGTTCGCGGTGGAGGCGGCCGTGCGGTGGATCGGGGACGGGACGGTACGGCGGCTGGTCGCGGCGAAGCGGGCGGACGCGGCGCACCGGCAGCGGATCGTCGGCGAGGAGCTGCGCGGGTTCGCCGTACAGTCCGATCCGCGCGCCCTCTTCGCCTGGTGGGAGCTGCCCGCGCCGTGGCGCGCCGACACCTTCACGGCCGCGGCGGCCGCGCACGGCATCGCGGTGACCCCGGGCCCTGCCTTCGCCGTCGACCCGAACCGCACCCCGAACGCCATCAGACTCGGGCTCGCCTCGGCCCCGGAGCCGGATCTGCGGTGGGCGTTGCGGAGGTTGGCCGGGGTCGTGCGAGGTGCTTCGTGAGGTTGCCGGCGGGTGCCGTCAGATTCGGGCTCGCGTCGGCTCCGGGGCCGGATCCGCGGCGGACGCTCGTCGGCGTCGTGCGAGCTGCTCCGTGAGCCGGCAGACGAGGGCTGCCGTCAGACCGAGGGCGATCAGCAGCCAGGACACCGTGCGCAGGGTCTGGGTCAGGGCGTCGTAGACCGCGCCCGCGGCCGGGCGGTGGGCCGCCTCGGGCAGGTCGGCCAGCGTGAGCCGGCGGCCGATCGCCACCGCGAGCAGCAGGGACGCGCCGCCGAGGGCCGTGCCCAGCGCCGTCGCCGTGACCGCGCGGCGGCGGCAGGCGGCGACCGCGATGCCCGTCGCGGCCAGCACGACGGCCGAGACGGGCAGCCAGAAACCGGCGACTTCCAGCACGTCGTACCCCTTCCTGAGCCGGTCCAGCTCCGCGGCCGGAAGCACGGCGACCTCGGTGTGCTCGACCGGGATGTGCCGCGCCAACGGCACGTGGTCCTCGGCGAGTCGGCGTTTGACCTGGGCGGTGACCGGGGCGAGGTCGACGGTGACCGTGCGGTCGCGCCCGTCCTGAAGGGCGCTCAGCACGGCGTCGTGGACCGCCCGGTTGCCCGCCTCCCACGCCGTGCGGAAGGCCTCGGTCCGGGTGAACGAGCGCACCGCGTCGTGCACGAAGGGCCGTACGATGCCGTCCTCGTCGCGGGTGTCGAGCTCGTGGCCGAGCCGGGGCGCGACCTCCTGCACGAGCCCGGCCCCGACGGTGTCCGCCACCGCGCCCTGCACGGCCGGATCCGCGGCGAGCGGCGCCATCGCGGTGACGTAGCGGCCGGTGTCGGCGAGCCCGTACGTCACCCAGGCCGCCAGCGCGCCGCACGGCACGAGGAGGCACGACAGGGCGATCAGCGCTGCCGACAGGGCGTTCCGCACGGGGGTGGGCACGGCGGTGGGCACTGAGGGTGGCACATGGGTGGGCACCTTTTCAGGCAAGGTGCGCGGGGGCGGGAGTGCCAGTGGTGTGCCTGCATACGGCCGCACTGGTGCGCTCTCCGGTGGAGCGTTCACCCGAACGGGTGTCTCATGGATCAGAGAGACCAACCCGTGGGTGGATGAAGGGGAACGGGTCGGCCCCGGCGCCATCAGCGACCGGGGCCGATCCGTGCGTCCGTCATCGGATACGGCGGCCCCGGGCGTCCTCGTGCGTGTAGTAGCGGTAGAACAGCACGACGAAGACGACCGCGCCGATCACGAACCCCATGGCCGAGGACTTGAGGACGGTGTTGCCGCTCTGGCTGTACAGGAACCCGAACGCGCCGCCCAGGAAGGCGCCCCACAGGATCGCGTGCACCTCGCGGATCGTGCGTGAGGCGACCTCGCGCACGGCGACGTACAGCACCATGAACGCGAACGCGGTGACGAAGCCGAAGAGCAGGTTCCAGCCGGTGATCTCGCCGCCGGAGCGCCGGTTCGCCGCGGCCCAGTAGCCGTAGACGAGGCCGAGGACGATCGGCACGGCGACGCTCGCGATGCGGTGCGTGCGCACGCTGAACACGTCGGGCAGGCCGCTCGGGCCGGTCGCCGCCGTCCTTGACGTCCCTCGACCGGACGCGGGTGCCGCATGAGCCATGAGAGCACTCCTCTCTCTCCTCGCCCCCGCCATCAAGGGCACACCTGAGGGGGCTGCGTGGCAAGTCGGCGTTGCCTGTCAGCCCGTCCAGGGGCGGCAGCCCCGGGCACGGTCACAGGAACCCCGGGTACCCGGATGCGGCCGAACCAACGGCGTGCTTCGCTGAGCCCATGAGGGCCGTAAGCGACGGTGGAGCCGGCCCGCAGGGCGCCACGCTGCTGCGCGTGCGCGGCCGCAGTGTCGCCTGGGTGCCCCCGCTGCTGCTGCTCGTCGCCATCGTGCTGGTCGACTTCAGGACCAGCAGCGACTTCCGGATCCTGTCGTGGATCGTGCTGGTGCCCGGTATCGCCGCCGCGATCTGCGGGGTGTGGGGGACGGCCGTGTTCGCGGTGCTCGCGCCCGCCACGTACGTCGCCGCGGACGCCGTGCTGCCGCACGAGTACCAGGCCGGTCTCCCCGACCTCGTCCTCGCCGGCATCGGCGGTGTCCTCGCCACGCTGGCCTGCGTGATCCGGGTGCGCGGCGAGCGGCGCATGCTGCACATGCAGGACGTCACGGAGACCATCCGCCGTACCGTGCTGCGCCCGCTGCCGCCGGGCTGGGGCGGGCTCGACCACGCGGGGGTGTATCTGTCCGCCGACAGCGAGGCCCGGGTCGGCGGCGACTTCTACGACATCCAGACCGGCCTGCACGGCACCCGCGTCATCGTCGGGGACGTCCAGGGCAAGGGGCTGGGCGCGGTGGAGGCGGCGGCCGCGCTGCTCGGCACGTTCCGGGAGGCCGCCTATCACGAGGCCGACCTGACGGCGGTGGCCGCGCGGCTGGAGGTGCGGATGCAGCGGCACATCCGGATGCGCACGGCTCTGGGGCGGGAGGACGGCGACCGGTTCGCCACGGCGGTCCTGCTCGACTTCCCGGAGGGGCAGCCGGGCGTGATGGACGCCGTCGTCCTCGGGCACGACTCCCCGCTCGTCGTCGGCCCCGACGGCGTACGGTCCCTGCCGCCCGACCACGGCCTCCCCCTCGGCCTCGGCGAACTCGCCCCCGCCGACGGTCCGCCGCCGGTGCTGCGCGTGCCCCTCGCCCCCGACGAGACGCTGCTGCTGACGACGGACGGGGTGACCGAGGCCCGGGACGGCGCCGGCGCCTTCTACCCGCTCGCCGCCGAGGTCGCCGCGGCCGTCGCCGCCGACCCGGGTCTCGCACGTCCCGCGCGCCTGGTCGCGTTCGTCCGGGAGCGCACGCTGCGGCACTGCGGTGGGCGGCTGGCCGACGACACGACGGTGTTCGCGGTACGGCGGAGAGCCTGGGTGGGGAAAGGCGTGGGGAATGGCGTCGGGAAAGGCGGGGGGAATGGGGACGGAATCGGGCGCACCCAGTCCTGAGATCCCGCTTCCCAGCCGCAGCGGTTACGGTGCTGCCGTACGTGATCGACGGGGGATGGGGAGGGACCGATGCCCGGAACCGTGCTGCTGCTGGCCGCCGCCCCGGCGGGCAAGGGCTGTCTGGTGGATGCCGCCTCCGTGCTCCCGATCCTCGCCGCCGTCCCGCCCGCGGTGCTGTCCGGCACGGACACGGCGAACGTCGTGGAACTCGCCGACCCGCTGGAACCGCAGGCCGTCCTCACCCGCCTGCGCGCCGCCGCGGCCACCCCCGCCCCGCTCACGGTCTTCGTCACCGGCCAGCTCCACCTGGACCGCCGCCAGCACCTCCCCCACCTGGCGCTGGCACGCACCACCCCGCAGACGGTCCGCTACACCGGCTTCCCCTGGCACTGGATCCGCGAGGAACTGCGCCTGCGCGCACCGGGCTCGACGACCCTCCTCCTCGACCTGCACGCCGACGCCGAGACCTGGCAGTGGCTGCGCGCCAACCCCCTCGACTCGGGGCGCAACAACGCGGTCTACGGCCGTATCGCCCCGCCGCCCAACCGCCGCACGCTGGCGGGGCCGACATACATGAAGGCCGTCGCCACCCTCCTCCGCAGCGGCCACCGCCCACCCCTCGACCAACTCCACCAGCAGGCACTGGCCCGGATCTCCCCCGAGGGCGGCATGGGTACCGACATCGTCCTGACGGCCCAGAGCCCTGCACATATCCCCCCGCACATCGTCGCCCAGCCCCCTGTACAACTCCGCCCGCACAGCGCGGTACAGCCACCGCGCCAGGACGCCCCGCAGACTCCACGCCACCTCCCGCCGGAGGGCTCTGCGCCGGTCCGGGGCGGGGTTCCCGGGCAGGTTTTGCCGTCGGAGGGCTCTGCGTCGATTCGGGATGGGGTTTCTGCGCAGGTTTTGCTGTCGGAGGGGTCTGCGTCGATTCGGGATGGGGTTCCCGCGCAGGTTCTGCTGTCGGAGGGCTCCGCGCCGGTCCGGGATGGGGTTCCCGCGCAGGTTCTGCCGCCCGAGGCCCCCACGCCGACCCGGGCGCAGGCTCCCGCGCCGGTCCTGATGCGGCAACCGCCGCTACCGCCGGAGTTTCCTGCGTCGGTTCCGGCGGGGGCTACTGCCCAGGTCCTGCCGCCGGAGAGCCCCACGCCGACTCCGGCGCAGGTTTCGCCACAAGAGTCCTCGGCAAGCGCGGCGCCGGTCGCGGCGTCGGCTCCTGCGCAGGGCTTGCCTCAGCAGTCCTCGGAAGGCTCGGCGCCGAACCCCGCACAAAGCCTCGCGCCGAGCCCCGCGCAGACCATCCCTCCGATGCCCGCGCACAGCCCCGCGCCCACGCCGGCCCAGCTCCCCACCCCCGCCCCGGCCCAGCTCCCCGCGCCGAGCCCGGTGCAGCCGGCCGCGCAAACCCCCACCCCCACCGACCCCCACGCAGTGATCGCGGCTGCCGCCGAAGCCGGGCGGCACGGGGAGGCCGAGGCGTTGGCCGCTCACCACGAGCAGGTGGCCCTGCGGGCCCATGGCCCCGCCTCCGAGGAGGCGTTGCACTGGATCGAGGTGCGGGCGGATTTGGCGATGCTGGCGGGGGACGCGGTGCGGAGTTGCCGGACCTGGCTGACGGTCGCCTCGGCGCGGCTCTCCGCCGGGCAGGCGCCGGACGCGCCCGCGGTGGAGGCCGCGGTCGACCGGGCCCATCACCAGTGGGGGCAGATCAAGGACGCCGCCCCCGCACGTGAACTCGGCCCCGTGCTCGCGGAGCTACGGGGCCGAGTGCCGGGACGGCGGCGGGGCGCTCTGGAGAACGTCCTTCAGCAGCTGCGGCAGCTGCAGGTCAGCGGGTGAATCAGCGGGTGAAGACGAAGTACTTGTAGGCGCCGTACGTCGTCGTGTTGACGTTGTCACCCGACGTCGTGTCGATGTACGAGGAGCGGAGCCGGAAGCGGACACCGGTGGGCGGGGTGCCGTCCAGGACGACCGAGTCCTTGCCGTAGGAGTCGAGCGCGAAGTACTCGGTGTCCGTGGTGTGCCAGGCGCCGTCGGAGAAGGCCTGGACCTGGAGCTGGTACTTGCGGCCCGGGTACGGCGTCATCGTGGTGTCGTAGACCGGGTCCTTGGACTGGCGGAAGTAGTAGTACGTCGCGTTCCAGGCGGTGGCGGTCTTGTAGGAGCCGCTCAGCGACGTCGAGATCTTCACCTTCGTGTAGACGGTGTTCGTCACCGTCTTCGCCGCATACCGCGTGTCACCCGTGAACTTCGCGCTGACCTTGGTGTCCCGGGTGAGGTGGACGGTCGCCGTCAGGTTGCCGCTCGCGTCGACCGTGCCCTTCTTCACCAGTGCGTTGGGCTTGTCGGAGCCGTAGGGGTCGGCCCAGATCTCCACCGTGCGGTTCTTGTACGTGGTGCCGAGGTGCGCGGTGAAGGTGACGTAGCTGCCGTAGCCGTATGTCTTGAGGTTGTTGTTCAGCGTCAGGGTGGTCGCCGTCCTGGCGACGCTGACCGAGCCGGATGCCGTGGCGCCCGCGTGGTCGGCGTCCCCCGCGTACGTGACGGTGTACTTGACCGTGCCGCCGGCCGGCGGGGTGTCCGTGAAGGAGTACGAGCCGTCCGCCGCGACGGTCGCCGTGCCGAGCGCCTTGCCGCTCGGGGACTCGGCGTCGGTGCGGGTGACGGAGACCGTGGTGCCCGCCGGGAAAGCGGACGAGGAGGCCAGCGTGCCGGTGACGGTGAGGGGCTTGGCGCGGGTGGCGGTGGCCGGCGCGTTCACCGTGAGGGTCGAGGACACCTTCGTCGGGTCGTCGTAGACGTGCAGCGCGTAGGCGTCGCTGCCGGTGCGGGACACCGCGAAGAGCTTGCTGGCGTCGGGCGCCCAGGCGAGGCCGCGCGCGGTGAGCTGGTCGGAGCCGAGGTCGTACTCCTTCAGCGCGAGCGAGGTGCCCGGCTTGAAGAGGTGGACGTCCGGCTCGTCCGTGGAGCTGGTGCCCGCGGCGACGTCGCCGTTCGGGGCGATGTCCACGGCGTTCGGGTACGGGTTGGTGGTGTACGCGCCGTCCTTGGACAGGTCCGTGAGCTTGTACACGGCCTGGTAGTACGGGGCGCCGCTGGCCGTGACGACGTCCTTGCCGTCGGGCGTGACGGCCATGTCCATGAGGTTGCCGCCGCCCGTGCTGCCGGGGTCGAAGGCGTGCGCGGTCTCGCTCGGCGTGCCGGAGGAGACGTCGTAGACCGCGAGGACGACCGGGCTCTGGCCGGGGGCGCCCGCGACGAGGGTGCCCGGGGCGCCGGCGGAGGCGTCCAGGATCGGGGCGGAGTACCAGGCGTTGGTGGGCGCCTGGTTCAGGGTGACGACCGGGTCGGTGCCGCTCAGGTCGAGGGAGCCGATCTGGCCCTGGGCGGCGCCGCCGTAGCCGAACCAGATCTTGCCGCCGGTCTCGGCGAGGTACTGCGGGTCGGCGGTGCCGGTGGAGTAGCGGTGGGCCTCGGTCGCGGTCGCCGTGTCGATGGCGGCGATCGCGTCGGCGTTGCCCACGGCCGCGTACACGGTGCCGGAGTCGGGCGACAGCTCCAGGCCGCGGACGCCGGGCAGCGAGCCGACGGTGCCGACGACCGAGCCCGCGTAGTCGGTGACGACGACCTGGCCGGCGTCCGGGTCGCTGATGAAGACCCGCTGGTGGACGCCGTCGACGACCATGTCGCCGGTCGACTTCAGGGGAAGGGACGTGCTGGAGTCGGCCGCCGCCGACCCGGCGCCGGTCGCGACCAGGGCGACCGAGCTGAACAGGACCGCGAGCGCTGTCGCGGCGGGGAGAGTGCGTCTGCGCACGGTGGTTTCGAACCCCCCGGAACGAATGAAGCGATGAGGGGCGGCCGCGGCGGAAGAGGGCACGCGTGCCGCCGTGAGTGATCGAAGGCTAGGTCATGGTGCTGACAGCCGGGTGAAAGGGTGCGTAAGAGACAGGTGAGAGACACCGGGGGAGACAACAGGTGAGAGACAGAGAGAAGCCCCCGGCGGGACAGGGGGGAGTGTCCCGCGGGGGCGGTTGCGCCGGGCCCCCGGTCAGAAGGTGGGGGCCTCGGCGGGCCTGGCCTTGTTCAGGTTGCTGGTGAAGTTGCCGTCCTTGAGCGGGAAGTTCGCCCGGCCGAAGTCGGACATCTGGGCGTACGCCTGGCGGGCTTCCGACGGCAGGGTCACGCAGGTGGACTCCTGACGCGGCAAGGGCAGCGCCTTCAAGAAGATCTACTCGTACGGCTACTACATAGACGGCGTCTCCGACAAGCTCGTCCGCGTCAGCAACGACCGCTGGGAGCCCGACGGGATCGAGAGCAAGGCCGAGAAGCGGCTGGACCCCAGCAGGTGCACGCACTGACCGGGCACACGCACTGACGCGGCGACAGGCCCTACGGCGCGGGCGGCACCGGGTGTTGGGCGGGCACGACGTCCTTGACCTGGTACGCCGCTCCCGGATCCGCCGCCCTCGCCGGCCCCGCGTTCGCCGCCAGGATCAGCGTCACCACGGCCACCACTGCGGCGGCGACGCCTCGGGTGTAACGCTCGGTGGTGCTGGTGCGTTCGAGCACGGCGACCTCTCCCAGCTCTCAGCAGCAATGTATTAAGCACGTTTAATACACGGTTTAACCTAGGGGTGGTCCAAGCCGAACGGCAAGGGGTGCTGGGGGAGTTGGGGCGATGGCCGAGCGTGACGACCCGGGCGTCATCGGACGCCGGGTGCAGCAGCTGCGCGTCGAACGCGGGCTGACCCAGCGGCAGTTGGCCGAGCCGGCCTACACGCCCGCGTACATCTCCACGCTGGAGGCCGGCCGGGTGCGGCCCTCCGACGACGCGCTGCGGCATCTCGCCGGCCGGCTCGGCGTCGGCTTCGAGGAGCTGGCGACCGGGCGCCCCGCCCACCTCGCCACCGATCTGCGGCTGCGCCTGACCGGGGCGCAGCGCACGCTCGCCACGGGAGAGGCCGAGGCGGCCGCGGAGCAGTACGCCGCCCTGCTCGCCGAGGCGCGGGAGCACGGGGTCCTCGACGTGGAGGCCGACGCACTGCTCGGGCTCGGCGAGTGCGGCCTCGACACCGGCGAACTGACCGAGGCCCGGCGCCACTTCGAGCGGGCCGAGCAGGTGCTCGCCGAGGCCGACGCCCCGCTGCCCGCCCGCGTCCCGGCCCTGCGCGGAAGGGCGGTGTCCCACTACCTCGCCGGTGAACTCCGTTACGCCGTATATCTGTTGGAGTCCACCCTCGACGAGCTGAACCGCGGCGGCCTGCACGACCCCGACGCCCTGCTCCTGCTCTACGCCAGCGCCATCGGCCCTTACATGGACAT
Organism: Streptomyces sp. CA-251387; assembly: GCF_050936625.1. Lineage (NCBI taxonomy): Bacteria > Bacillati > Actinomycetota > Actinomycetes > Kitasatosporales > Streptomycetaceae > Streptomyces > Streptomyces sp. CA-251387. Next base: position 4,901,222 of record NZ_JBNJMJ010000001.1, read on the forward strand.
GGGCGCCCACGCCCGCGCCGCCCAGGCCGCCGAGTACGCCCTCGCCCTGGCCGCGCAGGCCGGTGACCCCGCCCTGGTGGCCCGTATGCACCGCTCGGTCGCCCGCACCCTGCTCGCCGAGGGCCGCATCGCCGAGGCCGACGCCTCCCTAGCCAAGGCCGCCGAGCTCTACCGCCGGCTCCAGCTGCGCACCGAACTCGCCAACTGCCACTGGATGCGCGGCTACGTCTACGCCCAGAACGGCGACCTGGAGCGCGCCGAGGCGGAGCTGCGGGAGGCCCGGGCCATGCTCACCGCCCAGCGCGCCGCCCTCTACACCAGCCAGGTCGCCGTTGAACTCGCCGACGTACTGCACCGCCGCGGCAGGTCCGACGAGGCCGCCGCCCTCCTCCACGAGGTGCTCAGCGACCTCACCCCCGAACGGGGCGCCCTGCACTCCGCCGCCGCCCACCGCCTCCTCGGCATCATCGCCGAGGACACCCACGACACCGAGACCGCCGAGGAGCACTACGTCCGCGCCCTGAGCCTCCTGGAGCGCGCGGGCGCGGCGGGCGACCTGGCCGACCTGTGCCGGCTCCTGGGTGACCTGCTCCGCCGCACGGGCAGAGTGGAGGCGGCCCTGGACGCCTACCGGACGGGCTTGGGCCACCGCACGGCCCCCGGCACGACAACCCTGGGCCCGGCCCCCGCACAGCCACCTCTGTAACGAACCCAAGCCTGTGCACAGGCCTCACCGGTTAGCCTTCGCGGAGCGCTTTCGAACAGGAGCGTTTTCGCACGGGTGGGGACGGACACGGTGGACAACCAGCGGACCGTGGGCGACGGGCTGCGGCTCGGTCTACGCGCGCTCGTGTACGCCGTGCTCGGCGGTGCCGCGCTCCTCGCCATCGCCACGGTCGTCTCGGTCCTCGGCCCCGTGCTTGCCCTCGACCTCTACACCCCGCCCGTCGCCGCCTGGTGGACCGTCTTCACGGCGATCGCGGTGCAGGGCGTGCCGTTCCTGCTGCTCGGCACGGTCGTCTCGGCGGCGATCGGGGCCTTCGTGCCGGAGAAGGTCTTCCGCAGGCTGCTGCCCCGGAATCAGGCCCTCGCCGTGCCCGTCGCGGGAGCGGCGGGTGTCGTCCTGCCCGGCTGCGAGTGCGCCTCCGTGCCGGTGGCCGGGAGCCTGATCCGGCGCGGCGTCGCCCCCGCGGCCGCCCTCGCCTTCCTCCTGTCCGCCCCCGCCATCAACCCGGTCGTCCTGGTCGCCACATCCGTCGCCTTCCCGGGGCAGCCGACGATGGTCCTCGCCCGGCTCGTCGCCTCGCTCGCCACCGCCGTGGTGATGGGCTGGCTGTGGGCCCGGTTCGGCCGCGAGGAGTGGCTGCGGCCGCCGAAGCGGCACACCGACCCCACCGCCTCCGGCCTGCGCGCCTTCACCGCCGGCCTCCAGCACGACTTCCTCCACGCCGGCGGCTTCCTCGTCCTCGGCGCGGCGGCCGCGGCGACCTTCAACATCGCGGTGCCGAGGTCGGTGCTGGATCTCTTCACCGGGTCGGTGTGGCTGTCGGTGCTGCTCCTGGCGCTGCTGGCGGTCGTCCTGTGCGTGTGCAGCGAGGCGGACGCGTTCGTCGCCGCCTCGCTGAGCGGGTTCTCGCCGACCGCGCGGCTGGCGTTCATGGTCGTCGGCCCGATGGTCGACCTGAAGCTGATCGCCCTCCAGGCGGGAACCTTCGGTCGGTCCTTCGCCCTGCGGTTCTCGTCCGTGACGTGGGTGGTGGCCGTGGCGAGCAGCGCGCTGGTGGGATGGTGGCTGCTGTGAGGCGGTACGGACCGGCGGTGCTGCTGCTCCTGACGGGCGCGGCGATCCTGCGGATCTCGCTCTTCAGCGAGCTGTACCTGCGGTATGTGCAGCAGGCGCTGCGACCGTACCTGGTGGTGTCCGGTGTCGTACTGGCCGTGCTGGGGGTGGTGGCAGCGGTCGTACGACTGGGACATGAGCATGACGACCGCACCAGTGACAGCGACAGTGACAGCGACAGCGACACTCACGGTGACGGTCACAGCCGTAGCCATAGCCACAGTCACAGCCCCCGTATCGCCTGGCTCCTCACCCTCCCCGCCCTCGCGCTCCTCCTCTTCCCGCCTCCCGCCCTCGGCTCCTACAGCGCCGAACGCGAGGCGGCGCAGCGGGCGGCGCAAGGGATCGGGACGTTCCCGGCACTGCCGGCCGGGGACACGGTGGAGCTGACGCTGGGGGAGTTCAGTTCCCGGGCTATCTACGACAGCGGGCGGTCGCTGGCGGGCCGCACGGTCCGGCTGACCGGCTTCGTCACCCGCGACGACGACGGCACCTGGTACGTCACCCGCCTCCTGGTTGCCTGCTGCGCCGCCGACGCCACCACCAGCAAGGTCGAGATCCGGGGCGCGGACGCGCCGCCCGCCGACACCTGGGTCACCGTCACCGGGACCTGGCACCCCAAGGGCGCGCTCGGCACGGACGGGGCCTGGCCACCCGTCCTGGACGCCACGTCGGTACGGCGGGTCACGCAGCCGGCGAACCCGTACGAGCAGCGGTGACGCTCCGCCAGGAGTGCCGACAGCCGGGTGCCACGATGTGTCGTCGGCCGGGGTTTTGCGGTACGCCCTACGGGTAGTCGGGCGTCGTCCGGGGCGGGCGGTGGGGTGGCCGCCGGAGGGCTCCTTGGACCGACAGGCCGCGCTCGACTGAGGAGGCTGCCGTGCGGCCCAGAGACGATCAGCGTGGTGAGCCAGGGCGAGGGAGCGGCGGTGCCATGGACGCGCTCGCCGAAGGCATACGCGGTGCGGGACCCGGCGAGGTTCCGGCCAGGTTGTGCGACGTCGCAGTGGAGCTGCTGCCTGTGACCGGTGCGAGCGTGTCGCTGCACAGCGACGGCATGCCCGTCCAGCTGGGCGCGAGCAGTGCGCAGGCCGCGTATGTGACCGAGCTCCAGGCCACTCTGGGCGACGGCCCCTGCCAGTCCGCGGCGGAGAACGGTGCCCCCGTGCTCGCCTGCGACCTGACGGCCGGGCGGGACGTTCTGCGCTGGCCGGTGTTCGCCCAGCAGGCCACGGCCGCCGGGGTCCGGGCGGTGTACTCGATGCCCCTGGGCAGCGACTCGGTGTGCGTGGGCACGCTCGACCTCTACCGTGACACTCCCGGCGGCCTCACCGACCGGGAGCTGCGGACGGCCCGGCTGATGGCCGGGATGATGACCGTGGCGCTGATGGCGCTGCCGCGCGCGGAGGACGCGGGCGACCTGGACGACGAACGGTGGCTCAGCGGCCTCGCCACCGACCACGACCAGGTCTACCAGGCGGCCGGCATGATCATGGCCCAGCTGGGCATCGGCACGGGCGAGGCACTGGCCCGGCTGCGCGCCCACGCGTTCGCGCACGGGCGCATGGCACTGGACGTGGCACGGGACGTGGTGGCGCATCGGCTGCGGTTGGACCAGGACTAGGCTGCGGCTGGACCAGGACTAGGCGGTCAAAGCCCGGGGTCCGGGCTCCTCCTAAGATCATCGTCCATGGACATAGCAGCTTTCGTCTTCGCCTTCGTCGGCCTCATGGCCGTCCTGACCATCCAGAGCCGGGTCTCACAGGCCGACCAGCGAGTTGCCCGCGTCGAGCGCAAACTCGACTTGATCATCGACCACTTGGGGCTGCGCGCGGACGACCCCCGGATGAACGAGGTCGTGGCGCTCGTACGGGACGGCAAGAAGATCCAGGCGATCAAGGTCTACCGGGAGATCACCGGGGCGGGCCTGAAGGAGGCCAAGGACGCCGTGGAGGGCATCGCCTAGACGTGCGCCCGCCCCCGCTTCCTGACCTCCGCCAGCCGCTGGGCGCCCAGTTCGACGGCCGTCGCGGTGGCGTCCGCCGGTACGTCGCCGAGGCCGCCGTTGGTGATGGTGATCGCGTCGTCGCCCACGCGGACGGCGGCGACGTGCAGCGTGAGCATGGGCGCCTCGTCGTACTCCGAGACGGCGCTGAGGACCACCCGCAGCCCCTGCCGGGCGTCCCCGACCTCCGGCATCTCCGCCTCACTCACCTCCACGGTCATCGTTCCGCCGCGCGCGGTCGCCGTGAACTCGCCGCACTTGTCCGGCAGGCTGCCGAGCCAGGCCAACGTCCGGTCGATGTCCTCGGTCCGATGGGCCACGACCTGGTAGCGCAGCTGGGCCTCGTCCCACTCGTCGTCCAGCCCGACCGACGCGCGCGTACGGGCGTCGGGGCCGAAGAGCTCCTCCGCGTACAGGGCGTCGAGCAGCCGCCGGCAGTCGGCCGACTCGGCGCTCGCCTTGAGCATGGCGTCCCGCCAGGTGGCGCCGCCCTCGGTGGGCACCCAGGGTTCGCCGAGGTCGTCCTCGCTGATGAGGGCGGCCCGCGCCTGGGCCTCGGTGAGCGTGGGGGCGGCGACGGGAGTCCGCGGCGTGGTGGCGGTGGCCGCGGGGGACACCGCGTCGGGGACACCCTTGATCGCCTTGTCCAGCCCGGTGACGGTGCATGCGGACGCGCTCAGCAGTCCGACCGAGAGCGTCGAGGCGATGACGGTGCGGGCCGAGGGACGGGGCATCGCGAGCCTCCTGTGCTGGCGTCGAGGGTGCGCTCAAGATCGGGTACGTGTTCGTGTTCCTAAGGCACCACCACGCCCGTACGTCCACCAGTGCGCCGGGCCGTCCGGGTGACGAGGGGTGACGAGGGGGGCTGTCAGTAGCCGATGGTGAAGCGGCGCTGCACGAAGCGGGGCAGCTCCGCCTCGTCGATCAGGGCGACGGCCGCGTCCTCCACCGAGATGCGGCTGCGGCCGTCGGCGTCCAGGACCGGCTGATCGCCACCGATCCTGAAGCGACCGGTGCGCTCGCCGGGGCCGATCTCCTCCGCGGGGCTGAAGTAGGTCCACAGCCGGTTCGAGGTCCGCAGGACGTTCAGGGCGTCGCGGTGGCCGCGTACCGCTGCCGCGTACTCGCGGGGCAGTCCCAGCTGGTCGAGTGCGGCGTGCAGCAGCTCGTCGGAGTCCGCGCGCACCACTCCCGGTCCGATTTCGAGGCTGCCGGCGCCGCCGATCACGATGAGGCGGGTCCGCGGGTGGCTCTCCAGAGCCTTCAGCAGGGACTGGGCCGCCGTCACGTAGACGGTCGGGTCGGCGATCGAGCGCCGCACGGTGTCCGCGAAGTCCTCGGCGGCATTGCCCGGCTGGAACCCGCTGATCAGGACGTCGAGTCCGGGCAGGACGCCCGCGACGCTCTTCGGGTCCAGGATGTCGACGCTCGTCCAGGTGATGTTGTCCCGGCTCTCTTCGCGCTGCGCCCGAGCGGCGTCCCGGCTGAACGCCTTGACGCGGTGGCCCCGTTGGAGGGCCTCGGTGACGACCCGGCTGCCGATGGTGCCCGTGGCTCCGATGACTCCGATGTGCATGGTTCTCCCCTGTGCATGCAGACGTCGGACGCCACGGTCACGTGACGCCGTGAAGAAACTATACGGCGTGAAGTAGATGTACAGGGCTAAGTAACTTGACGCTGTAGAGTGCCCGTTGTGACAGTCACGGGCAGCAGGGGAAGGCGCGAGCGGCTACGCGCCGAGACGACGGCCGAGATCAAGAAGGTGGCGCTGGCCCTGATGGCCTCGGGCGGCCCGGATGCCATCACCCTGCGGGCCATCGCCCGCGAGATGGGCATGACCGCCAACGCCATCTACGGCTACTTCGCGACCCGGGACGACCTGGTCACCACGCTCATCAACGACGTGTACACCGCCTTGGCCGACGCCGTGGACGCCGCCTGGGAGGGCGCTCCCGCCACGGATCCCGCCGCCCGGATCGAGGCGTGGGCGGGCGCGTTCCGGAACTGGGCCCTGGTGAACCCCCAGGGTTTCCGGCTCATCTACGGCGACCCTGTCCCCGGCTACCACGCCCCCGAAGGCGGCCCCGCCCCGGAGGCCGCACGCCGGGTCTGCACCGGACTCACGGCACTGGCGGCAGCCGCCTGGCCCCACGCCCAGCACCTCTACGAGGACAGCGCCTTCGACTGGTCCGACTTCGACCCCGGGCTCCTCGACAAGGTCCGCCCCGCCTTCCCCGAGCTGCCACCCGCAGCCGTCGCCCTCGCCCTGCGCATCTGGGGACACCTGCACGGCCTGGTGTCACTGGAGATCTACGGCCACATGCACACGCAGACCACCAGCCCCGACAAGCTCTTCCGGGAGGAACTCGCCCAGTTGGTGAGGACGTTGGGCGTCCCGCGCCGGAGCTGACCGCTACCGCTTGACGTGCTCCACGAAGGTACGGAAGGCCTTCGGCGAGAGGGTGAGGGTGCCGTGGTCGGGGTTCTTGGAGTCGCGGACGGCGATGCGGGGGGTGAGGGCGGCGACCTCGACGCATTCGCCACCGCTGCTGCCGCTGTAGGACGACTTACGCCACTTCAGCTCCATAGCGTTCCTCCATCACCCGCGCGATCAGGGCCGCCGATGCCTTCGGGGAGAGAGCCTCGGCCTGAAGGCGAGCGTAACCGACCGAACGCTCCCTCATTACTGCGGGGTTGGCCGTCATGTGCCCCCGGTCGTAGCTCTCGCTGTAGAACAGGTCGGGGTGATCGTCGAAGCGCAGGAGAGTGAAGGACCCCATCACCCCCGCGTGCTGACCGGCCGAGAACGGCAGCACTTGGATGTGCACCGACTGGTTGTCCTGGAAGCTCAACAGATGGGCGAGTTGCTCGCGCATGACCTCCCGGCCGCCGATCTCCCGATACAGCACCGCCTCGTCCAGCACGACCCACAGCGAGGGCGGCTGTTCGCGCTCCAGGATGCGTTGCCGCTCCATCCGTGCCGCCACCATCTCGTCGAGCGTAACGGTGTGGTCCACCTCCATCACCGCTCGCGCGTACGCCTTCGTCTGCAGAAGGCCGTAGACCAGCTGGCACTGATACGTGGAGATGTACGTCGCCTTCGCCTCCATGTCGGCGAATGGCTGGAACCAGGTCGGCAACTGGCTCCGTAGAACCAGCCCCACGAGCCTCGAAAAGTACCCTTCCGTCACCAGCGCCGCGTCCACACGCTCGGCGAAATCCCGCGTCGGCACCTTCAGCGTCGTCTCGATCTGGCCGATCAGCGAGCCCGAGCAGAACAAGATCGAGCCCAGCTGCTTCAACGTCAGCCCCGCTTCCTCACGCTTCCTCCTCAGCTCGTAGCCGAAGTAGTCCAACGGAGAAGCCGTGGGATCGAGTTGGCGGATGTGAACCAAGGCAGGCACCCCCAAGGTCGACGTTGCGCGTCGTTACGTCCGGTCTGTAGCTGAGCGTAACCGTGTGACTTCACGCTGGTGATGGGAATCGTGAAAATCAATCGCGCCTCCAAGCCGCCCCCGTTACCGTCGCCCCATGCAGCGCGCCAACCCGTCTCTCACGACGACGCCGGACCCCGTCCCGGCGCCGCGCTGACAGCTGAGCGAATCGAAGCCCCGGGGCGAGTGCCCCGGGGTTTTGTCGTGGGGTGCTCGTCCGTTCACCTGGAGGAGTAGCCATGAACGCCCCGCACGACCACCGCCGCCTCGGCCGCGAGCTCGGCCTCTTCGACACCGACCCCCTGATGGGCGCCGGCCTGCCCTACTGGCTGCCCGACGGGGCGGTCGTCCGGCATGTGCTGGAGGAGTACATCCGCGAGGCCGAGCGCGAGGCCGGCTACCGGCACGTGTACTCACCCGTGCTCGGCAAACGCGAGCTGTACGAGATCTCCGGGCACTGGGACCACTACAGCGACGACATGTTCCCGCCGATGGAACTGGGCGCCGAACAGGTCGTCCTGCGCCCCAGCCTGTGCCCGCACCACGCCCTGATCTACCGCTCCCGCTCCCACAGCTACCGCGAACTACCCTTCCGCATGGCCGAGTTGGGCGGCATGTACCGCTCCGAGCTGTCCGGCGTCCTCGGCGGCCTCACCCGCGTCCGTGCCATCCACCTCAACGACGCCCACATCTTCTGCACCCTGGAACAGGCGGTGGAAGAGGCCCGCGCCGCCCTCGACCTCATCGCCCGCGCCTACGCCGACCTCGGCATCCGCGCGGCCCGGTACCGCCTGTCCCTGCCGGGGGACGGCGGCAAGTACGTCGCCGATCCCGCGCTGTGGCGCCGGGCCACCGCGTTGCTCGAAGACGTCCTGGAGGGGATCGAGTACGACGCCGCCGAGGGCGAGGCCGCCTTCTACGGGCCCAAGATCGACGTCCAGATCACCGACCGCGCCGGCCGGGAAGCCACCCTTTCCACCGTCCAGATCGACTTCCACCAGCCCGAACGCTTCGACCTGCACTACATCGGCCCCGACGGCGCCAAGCACCGCCCGGTCATGGTCCACCGCAGCATCATCGGCAGCGTGGAGCGCGCGGTCGCGCATCTGATCGAGCAGCACGGAGGCGCGTTCCCGGCGTGGCTGGCCCCCGTACAGCTGGTGCTCCTCCCCGTCGCGGAGGAGCAGGTCGAGCACGCCGAGAAGCTACTGGGCCGGGCCCTCGACCAGGGCCTGCGGGCCGAACTCGCCGGCCCCGAGCAGGGCACCCTCGGGGCCCGCATCCGCGCCGCCCGCCTCGTGCCATACCAGGCCGTGATCGGGGAGCGCGAGGCGGCGGAGGACGGCGACCTCGCGGCCGTACGCCTACGAGACGGCCGCAAGCCCGGGACCATGCAGGGCGCGGAACTGATCGCCCGAATCACCGAGCACGTAGCAGCGCGCAGTTCCGAGGTAGGCCTCTAGGGGCGCGGGGAACTGCGCGACCAGCCGCGATCGACCCGCAGACGCCAACGATCCGAACCCCCCACCCCGCTCCGCCCCCCCACCCACGACGCCTCACGACGCCGTAAGGTCAACGCCGTGGAACCGAAGAGGACTCGTCCCGTGATCATCGACTGCGACACCGGCGTCGACGACGCCCTCGCGCTGCTGTTCGCCGTACGCCACCCGGGGCTAGACCTGCGCGCGGTGACCTGCGTGGCCGGGAACACGGACGTGGACGGCGTCGTACGCAACACCCTGACCGTGCTGGAGCAGGCCGGCGCCCCCAACATCCCCGTCGCCCGGGGCGCCGCCCGCCCGCTGATCGAACCCGCGCGCTCGGCGCGGCACGTGCACGGCGACGACGGTATGGGCGACATGAGCCTGCCCGCCCCGACCCGCGCCCCGGCCGACGTGGACGCGGTGACGCTGCTGCGCCGCGAGATCCTGGCGTCGCCGCGCCCGGTGACCCTGATCCCCACCGCGCCCCTCACCAACATCGCACTGCTGCTGCGCACGCACCCGGAGGTCACGCACAACATCGAGCGGATCGTCTTCATGGGCGGGGCGGTGGCCTGCGGGAACGCCACGCCGGTCGCCGAGTTCAACGTGTGGCACGACCCGGAGGCGGCCGCGATCCTGCTCACGGCCGGGGTGCCGATCACCATGTACGGGCTGGACGTCTTCCGGCGGGTCGTGGTCCCCGGGGCGGACGTACGGCGGCTGCGGGCGAGCGCGGAGCCCGGCGCCCGGCTCGCGGGCGACCTGCTGGCCCACCGCCCGGCCACGCCGGACGTCGCCGACGACTCCGAGGCCGGCGGCATCGGCGACGCGGGCGCGGTGTGCACGGTCGTGGATCCGGCGGGCATCACCACCAGCCTCCTTCCCGTGGAGGTCTCCCTCGCTCCGGGCCCGACGCGCGGCCAGACCATCGTCGACCGCCGCCCACGCCCCGGCGAGTCCGAGATCCACGCCGGCCTGCGCGAACAGCACCTGGTGGACGTGGCCCTGGACGTGGACGTGGACCGGTTCGTGAAGCTGTACCTGCAGACGGTGGAGAGCGTCTGACGAAGCGCCTGATTCCGGGTGTCCGAATGCCGCCTTGTTCTCACAAGTGCGGCTCGGTCACTGTCATGGGGTCCGATGACCGACCACCATCGGAGACCCCATGCTGCGGGTGCACTTCACCGCCGACGACCTCGCGCGCGTGCGCGTCGCCGCCGCCCCCGATCCCCTCTGGGAGATCGCCACCAGTTTCCAGGCGCTGATCGGTGCGGACGCCCCGCTGCTCTTCGAGGAGTGGCGCAGGCTCGTGCGGCCGCGCGTGGGCCCCGTGCACGGGCTGCTCGCCGCGCTGCTGCCGCCCCGGGGCTACTTCCCTGACTTCCTCACCCCCGACCTGCGCGGCTCCTTCGATCTGGCGCACGCGGTCGACACCGTGCTCGGCACGCCCCGGGTCCGGCTCCGCGGCGACCTCGCCCGGCTCGCCGCCTCCCCCGTCCGCCCGCGTCCGCTGCCGCCCGGCACCAGGGCCCTGGCCGACGGTGAGCCCGAGGCCCTGCGCGGACTGGGTGCCGTCCTGCACGCCCATCACCGGCATGCGCTCGCGCCCTTCTGGCCCCGGATCAGGGCCCAGGTCGACGCCGACCGGGCCGTACGCGCGCGTGCGGTGCTGGAGGGCGGCACCGACGGTCTGCTGGCGGGCTTCCGCCCCGTGCTGCGCTGGCAGCCGCCGGTCCTGGAGGCCGACTATCCCGTCCACCGCGACCTGCGGCTGGCCGGGCGGGGGTTGCTGCTGCAGCCGTCCTTCTTCTGCCTGCGAAGACCCCTGACACTCGCCCTCGCCGACCTGACGCCGGTCCTGGTCTACCCGATCCAGCACACCCTCGGCTGGGCCGGCGGAGCCGGTGGTACGGAAGGCGGTGCGGAGCTGGGCGCGCTGATCGGGCATACGCGTGCCGCGATCCTGGAGGACGTCGTCACGGGCCGCACGACGGGTGAACTCGCCGAGCGCTTCGGCATCTCGGGGGCCGCCGTCAGCCAGCACACCGGCGTGCTGCGCCGGGCGGGGCTGCTGCTGAGCATGCGGCACAAGAAGTACGTCGTCCACACCATCACCCCCGCGGGACTCGCCCTTCTCGACGGCGCCCAGGCTTCCGTTTAAGGCACGCCTTCAACGTGTGGCAGCCGAGGCAGGGCGCGGACAGTCTGAGGGCGACCAAGTCGCCGTTCCACACAGGGGGTTGAACCAGAATGCGCGACAGACGTTCCCTCATCGGCATCATCGGTGCGCTGCTTTGTGTGCTGGCGGCCGTGTTCACCGCCACGGCACCGGCCCAGGCCGCGCCCGCTCACTCGGCCGACGCCGCACCCGGCCGCAACCTGGTCGCACCGCCGGCGCCGCAGGGCGCACAGGCCGCCGACCTCTCCGCCGCGGCGGTCTCGCCGGGCATCTCCCCGGCCGCCGACTTCATCCACGTGGCACCGGGCGGCACCTTCAACTGCGGCAGCGGAAACCTCTGCACCGAGGTCTGGGATCCCACCACCAACAGCTGGAAGATCTACTTCCTCTACCGGTGCGCCAGGTACTCCCTGTCCAACTGGATCGGCGGTGGCTACTACTACGACCACCAGACGGGCGGCGTCACCTCGTACTTCTACGGTCAGAGCGGCAACGTGCTGCACTCCTTCAAGCCCGACTGGCCGACCCTCCACTCGTACAACTGGGACCCGGTCTGGTCCATCCGCAACTGCTGACCGGCCCCCGCACGCAAAGGGGCCCGGGGTCATCACCCCGGGCCCTTTCACCTGCCGTCGCTCAAGAACGCGGGGCCGTACGCCGCCGCTTCGACGCCACGACGAACGCCGCGCCGCCCGCCACCAGCACCACCGCGCCGATGGCGATCGGGCCGGTCGCGCTGCTGCCGCCGGTCTCGGCGAGGTCGCCGCCGCCGTTGGGGGACGGCGCCGGGGGCGAGGTCGAGTCGGAGGGCTCCGGGGTCGGGGTCTCGGTCGACGGCGTCTCCGAGGCCGGCGGCGTCGTCTCCTCCGCCGGGGTCGACGGCTCCTCGGACGGCGGCTCCGACGGCTCCGCGGGCGGCGTGGTCGGCGGCTCCTCGGTCGCCGGAGGCTCGGTCGTGCAGTCCTTCGTGCCGCCGTTCCAGGCCGCGATCAGCTTGTCCTTGATGACCGGGCGGTCCGGGCCCTTGGGCAGGTCGCCGTGGACGAAGCCGTCGTTCGCGTCGAGCTTGCCGTCGAACTTCACCGCGCCGCGGTACAGGTCGATCTGCGCGAAGCAGCCCGCGTCCGGGACGGCGATGTCGAGGGTGTCGGTCTGGCCGGGCTTGACGGTGACCGTGTCGAAGTCGACGAAGACCTGCTCGCCGGAGGTGGCGAAGGTCGCCCCGTGGGCGAGGTAGGAGGCGAGCGAGGCGGTGCAGGTGGTGGCGTCGGCGGCGGCGCGGACCGTGATGTGGACCTTGCCGTCGCCGCTGACCTTCAGGCTCTGGTCGTCGACCTTGACCGAGTCGTAGAAGTTCGTGCCGTCGAGCGAGAACTGGCAGCGGTCGGTGGCCGTCTCCGTGCCGGCGCCGGTGCCCGGCTGGTAGGCGCCGCCGGACTTCCAGCCGTCACCGCCGGGCGTGCCGGTGGCCCAGGCGCCGGAGGCGGAGGCGACGGTGGCCGCGCACAGGGCGAGCGACGCGGCGCCCGCCCCCAGCAGGCGCCGCGCGATGACACGTCTCGCTATGGACATGCGTATCCCCTCGTGGGGTGAGTGGTCGAAGAAGAATCACTGGGCTCATTGGTCACATGCGCCACAGCGTGAAGACATCGTCGGGTGACGGGAGAACGCTGTCAACCTGCGGGAACGCAAGGGAAGTTCAAACGGCAATCACAATTCCATCACACCAGGAATGATCTACTCCGCACTGTGCGGTGTTCGCTTTTCCGGCCAAGTGGACAGAGTTCTCACTGTCGCCCGTACGCACCGATGAGGAGTCCGCGTGACCGTCCGCACCACCACGCCCGACACCCCCGACCTCTCGTCCCGCAACCCCGACTGGTGGCGCCAGGCCGTCATCTACCAGGTCTATCCCCGCAGCTTCGCCGACGGCGACGGCGACGGGCTCGGTGACCTGAAGGGCGTCGCCCAGCGTCTGGGCCACCTCGCCGCGCTCGGTGTCGACGCCCTGTGGCTCAGCCCCTTCTACCCCTCCGAACTGGCCGACGGCGGCTACGACGTCGCCGACTACCGCGACGTCGACCCCCGCCTCGGCACCCTCGACGACTTCGACGCCATGGTCGCCGAAGCCCACCGCCTCGGCCTGAAGGTCATCGTCGACCTGGTGCCCAACCACACCTCCCACCAGCACGTCTGGTTCCAGGAGGCGCTGCGGGCCGGCCCCGGCTCGCCCGCCCGCGACCGCTACGTCTTCCGCGACGGCCGCGGCCCGCACGGCGAACTCCCGCCCACCGACTGGCAGTCCGTCTTCGGCGGCAGCGCCTGGCGCCGGGTCCCCGACGGCCAGTGGTACCTGCACCTCTTCACCCCCCAGCAGCCGGACCTGAACTGGGAGAACGAGGAGGTACGCGCCGACTTCCGCACCACCTTGCGCTTCTGGTCCGACCGCGGCGTCGACGGCTTCCGCGTCGACGTGGCCCACGCGCTCGCCAAGGACCTGAGCGAGCCGCTACGGGACCTCGGCGCCCCGGAACTGAGCCGCGAGGACGCGCTCCCGCAGTTCCCGCCCGGCACCCACCCCTTCTACGACCGCGACGAGGTCCACGAGATCTACCGCGACTGGCGCAAGATCCTCGACGCCTACCGCCCGCCCCGCATGGCGGTCGCCGAGGCCTGGGTGAACCCCAGTGCCCGCCGCGCCCTGTACGCCCGCCCCGACGAACTCGGCCAGGCCTTCAACTTCGAGTACCTGCAGGCGGGTTGGGACGCGGACGAGCTGAAGCGGATCATCACCGACTCGCTGGCCACGGCCCGCGCGGCAGGCGCCTCGGCCACCTGGGTCCTCTCCAACCACGACGTCGTACGCCACACCTCCCGCCTGATGCTTCCGCCCGGCACCGACGAGAACGCCTGGCTGCTCTCCGGCGGCCACGCCCCGGCCGTCGACGAGTCCGCCGGCCTGCGCCGCGCCCGCGCCGCGACCCTCCTCATGCTCGCGCTGCCCGGTTCGTCGTACGTCTACCAGGGCGAGGAACTCGGCCTGCCCGAGGTCGCCGAGCTGCCCTTCGAGGTCCTCCAGGACCCGATCTGGGAACAGACGGGACGCGTCCGCAAGGGCCGCGACGGCTGCCGGGTGCCGCTGCCGTGGACGACGACGGGCCCGTCGTACGGCTTCGGCGCGGGTGGCGCGTGGCTCCCGCAGCCGCCGTCCTTCGCGGCGTACGCCGTCGAGGCCCAGGACGGCGTCGACGGCTCCACCCTGGAGCTCTACCGCACGGCCCTGCGCCTGCGCCGCAAGCTGCTGGAGGGCGAGGAACTGGAGTGGGTGCCGGACGCTCCCCCCGGCGTCCTGCACTTCGCCCGCTCGGACGGCTGGCGCTGCGTGGCCAACCTCTCCGGTACGGCGGTGCAGCTGCCGCCGGGTGAGGTGCTCATCGCGAGCGCGCCGCTGGAGGAGGGGCGGCTGGGCCCGGACACGACGGTCTGGCTGACGTAGGCGATCGGACGAGGGCGGACACAGGTGGACGCAGCTCACGTCACGGCGTCAGGGTCAGGCTTGAGCTCGGAGAGCAGCGTTCGCACGACATCCTGATGGGACGACAGGAGGGCCGTGAGGCGCTCCGACAGGGGGTGCTCGGGGCCGAAGGCATCCAGGCTGATCTTGAGCGCCACCAGGGCGAGGGCGACCTCTTCCCCGTGCTGTCCCAGCATGCAGTGGATGTGGGCGAGGTTGTGGAGGTTGGTGAGGGTGGTGGGGTGGTCCGGCCCGAGGGCCTCCCCGCTGATGTCCGCGGCCCGCCTCGCGAGCGGGAGTGCCTCCTCGTAACGGCTCGTCCGGCAGTAAGTGGTGGCCAGGTTGCTCAGCGCGACGGAGACAAAGGGATGATCACCGCCCAGAGCTTCCTCGCACTGTTCCAGCAACTCGAGATTCACTCGCTCGGCGTCCTCGTGGTGCTCGAGACAGAGCAGCACGGTGGCGAGGTTGTTGAGGTTGGTCAGGTTCGTCGGGTGGGCGGCCGGCATCGTGTCCCTGCTGATGTCCAGCGCTCTTCGGGACAGTTCCAGGGCCTCGTCGTATCGACCGAGCTTTTCCATGGTGCGACCCAGGTTGCTCAGAGAGACCGAGGTCAGCGGGTGGTTCCCGTGCAGGCGCTCGGCGATCTCCACGGACTTCTGATCGAGGGGAAGGGCGTCCTCGTAGCGGCCGAGGCTCCGATAGGCGGCGGCGAGGTTGTTCATGGTGGACTGACTCTGCACCAGCAACTCTGCTTCGTCCTCGTCGAACGCCGCGCACAGGGCAAGACCGCGTTCACCCGTCTCGCACGCCTTCGTGTAGTTCCCCAGGCTGCAATGGGCCATCGTGAGAAGGCTCAGTGCCGTGATCAGGCCGGGAGGCACATGGTCCGGCGTCCGGAATTTCTCTCCGGCCCTCAGCAGCATCTCGCCGTAGGCAAGCGCACGGGCATCGAGCCCCTGGGAGAGGAGATAGGAGCAGGTGAGCATCAGCAGATCGGGGAAGAGGAGCTGATGGTCGTCGGAGGCCTGTGAGAAGAGCGCCTCGATGTGCGGCAGCAGAGCGCGCCAGCGGGGCCAGTCCTTCGGATCCCTGGAGTCCGTCCCGCTCAGCGCGCGTTGGAGCACCTGACCCGCGGCGGCGATGTCCGGAACGATGTCCGCGGTGAGGTGGCGCACTTTCCTGCGTCGCCACGGCAACCGGCTGCGACTGCGCATCCATTGCGCCGGTGTCGAGAAGACACGCCGCCTGGACGTCTCCTGACTGACGGAACTGCGGATGACCGACTGCAGGAGCCGGTGGATGGAGACGGTCGTGGGAGTGAGGGTGATGAGGCTGTAGCTGTTGAGGACGGACAGCGACCGGTCGAGGTCGAGGGGATCGGCGAGGGCGTGGCGGAGCGTGTCCCGTGGAATGTCCTCGGGCGCGAAATGGGCGAGGACCCGCAGCAGTTGGACGGCTGTCGGGTCGCGTCGGTCGATGTGCTGGAGCGTGTGATGCCAGATGCGGGTGACGGTCCGCTCCGGATCGACGCCCTCGGGTACGGCGGCGTGCAGGCGTGCCGGATCCGCGCTCAGCCGCTGGAGGTAGTCGCTCAACGTGCTCTGTGTCTGGACGACGTACGCACCGACCTGCTGCAAGGCCAGGGGGAGGTGCCCGAGTTCGCCCGCGAGCCGGGCGGCGGCCACCCGCTCGTCGGGATCGTCTCCGTGCCCGGTGATCCCGGTCAGCACGGCCACCGACTCCTCCTCGCCGAGCACCTCCAGACGCAGTCGCGTGCCGGGCGGCTCGACACCGAGGTCGCGGCGCGTCGTGACGATGAGGTGGCCGGCCATGGATTCGAGCAGGAGAGGACGGACGTGGCTCAGGTCCTCCACGTTGTCCAGGACCAGGAGCCAGCCGCCGTGGCTGCTCAGCCAGGTGATGGCCCAGGCGGCGGCGTCCTCACTGGTGGCGGCCGTACGGAACACCGGGTTGAGACGAAAGGTGAGGTCGGCCAACCCGGCGGTGAGGTTCTCGTGCGTGTCCGCCGTGATCCACCAGGTCAACGTGTACCGCTCCCGGCTGCGGTGCACGTGGTGCTGGACGAGGGTGCTCTTGCCGACGCCGGCGAGTCCGCAGACCGTCTGAACGTTCAGGTCCCGGGCGTTCTCGGGCGGTACGGCGAGCTGCGCCAGGGCGTCCTCACGGCCGACGAAGAGGCGCGGGTCGCTCCAGGGCACATTGCTCTGTCCGGCGGGTTTCACATCGGCCGGGGAGGGGACCGGGCCGGGCCAGTGGTGGACGTGCCGCTCGATGTGCGCCCCGTCGCCCGAGCTGGCTATCTCAATGGACTGAGCCGCCACGGACCGGGGTCCGGAGGCAACGGTGTGGGAGCGGCGGCTCTGCTCAGCGGTCATCGACGTTCAGTGTGCCGCAGCCGCGATGCCTGCGGTTGTGATCTGGATGGGTGCTTCGCGGGCTTCGAGGAGACCCGGTCGGCCGGAGGGCGGCGTGGCGTGGCGGGTGGCAAGGTCCCGCTGCCCAAGGATGCGCAGGCATGGCACGCACCTTCGACGAACTGGTCGCCATGCAGCGGGCGGCGGACCAGGCGCACACCAGGGTCGAGGAGCTCCGGGACCAGTACGGTCCGCCCGCCCACACACCCTGGACCGAGCTCCAGACCGACACGTACGAGACCGCCTGGCGGGCCTGGCGCGACCTCGCCCGTGACGTCCAGTCCGCGATGACCGAGTACGCGAAGGAACAGGGCACCTCGCGGACCGAGGTCGAGGCGGATGTGAAGAAGGCGGTACGGCATCCGCAGCCGGAGGGGGACGGCTGACGCGGCCGTCCCTCTGCCCGTACGGACCAACAACGCGCGCCGGTCGGGGGGACGGCCGTGAGAATCGCAGGCAGTGCTGTTTGGCCGTTGCGGTTGCCGTTGCTCGTGTGAGGAGTTCGCCGACGATGAGCAGGTCCTGGAAGACGACGACATGGGGGGCGCTCGCCGTGGCGGGCGTGACGGTGATGTCCGGGACCACGTCCGGAACGGCTTACGGCGGTGAAGGCCCGGCTGCCGAACGCGCCGCCCGTGCCCTGCGGGCGTCCGCGACCATCGAGCCCGGGCGGGAGGGCCGCGTCGAGGTCGGCGGGTACGAGGGCGCGGCGCTGGCGGCGGGGTCCAAGCTGACGCTGACGGCGCCGGCGAGGGCGAGGGTGACGGGTACGCCGTTCACGATGAGCGGGTACCGGGGGGAGGTGGCGCGGGGCGGGGGCAGCGGGACGTACACCTTCACGGGGACGTCCGCCGCGGCCGGCGACGAGTCGGCAGCGGCGGCCTGGAAGAGCCGTACGTTCCCCTTCGTCCTGTGGGTCCGCCCGGACGCCGAACCCGGCACCCGTCTCCCCGACTGCACCCTGACCCTGAGGGACGCGAAGGGCACCGTGCGGGCGAAGGGCGCCTGCGCCGTGACGGTAGGGTTGCCCGCCCCGACCCTGTCCCGCCCCCAGTCGGGCGTCCCGCTGAGCGCGTCGCCGCAGACGGCCGGGACGGCCTACCCCGGCGCCCAGGTCACGGTCCGCGACGCCGCGGAGAACGAGGTCTGCACGACCACGGCCGCCCCCGACGGCATCTGGTCCTGCGTCCCCGCTCTCGCCCTCCGCCCCGGCCCGGGCCGCCTCCAGGCGACGGCGACGATGAACGGCGTCAGCGCGACGAGCGAGCAGATCAACATCACCGTGGCCGGGACGGCGGAGGGGCAGCGGGACACGGTGTCGGACAGCGAGGGCCGTCGCTTCTAGCGCGAAGTGGATGGATCGAGCTCGACGTCGAGTCGTAGGGCGGCTCCGTGGAGGTCAGCTGCACGGGCGTGAAGCGACGCCGCTGAGGTGCGCGTGGCTACGACCGGGCCGGCTGATTGGCGATCAGAAGGGTGGCGCCGGCGGGGCGGAAGCCCAGGCGGGCGTAGATGCGGGCGACGGTGTCCTCCGCGTAGGCGAGGAAGACGGTGTGCACTCCGTGGGCGCGGGCGTGGGTGGCCAGGGCCGCGGTGACGGCGGCGGCCAGGCCCTGGCGGCGGGCGGTGGGCAGGGTGCCGACGCCGCCGATCTCGGTGGTGCCGTTCGCGGGGTGGTAGTGGCCGACCGCGAGCGGGGTGCCGTCAGGGGCGAGGGCGGCGACGAGTGTCTTGTGGCCGGCGCGGAGGGTGGGGCGGGTCGTCTCGACCGTGCCGTCGGCGGTCAATTCCTCAGCCACAGCCGCCAGTTCCGCGGGGCCGGCCGGGCCCACCGCGGTGCCTGCCCGGGCGAAGGCCAGGCGGGGGAGGGCGAGAGCCGCGGGCAGGGCCGGGTCGTCGGCCGTCAGGACGCGGAGCGTGACGCCGTCCGGCAGGGGCTGCGAGGGCAGCGGGTGGTGCGGGTCCAGGACCATCAGCGGGCGTTCCGCCACCGGGAGGCCGGCCGCCTCGATACGGGCGCGCAGCGTCGGCGCCGCCTCGGCGAGCCATTCGAAGGCTTCCGGCACGCGGAGCTCGCGCTGCCGGGCGCGCACCCGGGCGAGGTCGGCGGCGGTGACGGCCGCGGAGCGCTCCGCGACGGGTTGAGCGTGGCTCGGACCGCCGTAGTACGGGGTTCCCGGTTCCTTCCGCACGAACAGCCGCAACGGCCCGAACTCCTCGGCGTCGGCGAACAGCAGGGGCACGGTGGCGTAGTACTGCTCGATACGGCCACGCGGCGATGAGTCGCTCATGCGGCGCATCCCACCATGGGGCGGCGCCGTGCCGCATCCGAAAATCCCCGCACCTCGGCGTCCGCGGAGACGCCACGAGGACCTGATCGACTACTTCACTTCGTGATCTCCGTCAGTAGCGCACCGCCCTCGCCACCTCCGCCCGTACCTTGCCGCCCAGGTCCCGTGTGCTGCGTGCGGTGCCCGTGCCCGTCCCACCCGCCGGCACGTCGGACACGGTCTCCACGGTCGCGTCCAGGAGGTTGCCGTCCTCGTCGCGGAAGTTGATCTGCACGGCGAAGGATCTCGTCGAGTCGGTCGTGTTCCTCGCCGTGACCTCCACGGTCGTACGGCCGTCCCCGTCGGTCGTCGGGGCGGCCAGGCGCACCGCGTCCTTGGCGTCGATGCCGCCCTTGATGTCGTCCAGCTGCCGGCCCGCTTCGGCCGTCGCCGAGGCGAAGGCCGATGCCGCCTTGCTGGCCACCGAGGAGGGTGTGTCGTCGTCGCCGCACGCGGTCAGGAGGGCGGCGGCCATGGCGGCTGTCGTAGTGAGGATCGTGGTCGTCGTCCACCGGGTTCGGTGACCGGGCATGGCGCCTCCAGCGAGTGCGTTCCGGTTCGACCTTCAGTGAAGATCCGTACGCCCGTCCCCGCACCCCGGCCGTCACCCGATCGGCCCGTCCCCCGTGGTGGCGGGCCTCCGGGGGGAGCCATGGTCGTACCGACCGAAGAACTGGCACGCGAGAAGTGGGGTACGGCAGCCATGAGCCAGCCGCAGCCGCAACCACATGCAACCGATGCAGCCCATAGCTCTCCCGGTTCCCGCCGTGCGGCCGAGGCCGGGCCCGCCGCCGCACCCGCCCCCGCCGGCGGATACCAGCCGGAGCCCGCCGCCACCGGCTGGGCCACCGGCGGGCTCGTCTTCGCCGGTGTGCTGATGCTGGTGAACGGGCTGCTGGCCGTCCTGCAGGGCATCTCCGCGATCGCGGAGGACGATGTCTACGGCCGTCTCGGCGACTACGTCTTCAAGATCAACCTCACGGCGTGGGGCTGGATCCTGCTCGCCCTCGGCGTCGTGGTCGCCGCGGTCGGCTATGGCGTCCTCAAGGGAGCCTGGTGGGCTCGGATCACCGGCATCTTCCTGGCGTCCCTCAGCATGGTCGCCCACTTCCTGTTCCTGCCGTACACGCCGGTGTGGTCGGTGATCATGGTGGGGATCGACTTCTTCGTGATCCTGGCCCTCGCCCTGGCCCCGGATGTCTCCGGCGGCGCCCCCGGCACGCTCGGCCCGCCCAGCGCTTCGCAGCGCGGCTACGCCCCAGCGGCTCACCGATCCTGACGGGACTCCTCGGAGCCGTTCAGCCCGGTGAGCCGAGCAGGTCGCCGGGGCACGGCTCATCGCGCAGCCGGCCCCGACGCCCGTATGCCCTGTGTCCTGGGCTTGTCCCGTGTCCCGGGCTCAGGCGTGTCCCAGACCGCCTCCCCCGAAGGAGCCGCTCTTGCCGGGCAGCCAGCGCTTGCGGTGCTGGTCCTCGCTGCGCTTGCTGCCCGCGTGGTGCAGCTCGTGCGGCAGGAGCCGTTCCTTGCCCTCCGCATGCGGCACTTCGTCCGGCTCCCGGATCTCCCGGATCTCGTGGACCGGGCCGGTGTCGGGGAGGTGCGGCTGCTCGTCGGGCTTGGGCCTGGGCAGTTCCTTGTCACGGACCCGCATGCCGAGTTGCACGGCCCAGATCAGTGCGCCTGCGATGAACAGGCCACCCACGAAGGCGGCGATCACGTTGAGTACTTCACTCGACGAGGCCGCTAGTACAAACGTCGCAGTACTCATGCCCCAATTATCACCGAAACGGTCGAATAAGCTCCCCGCGGGAGAGGTCCGTCCCGGCGCCGACGGGAGCCTCGAACCGCTTGTGCTCGCGGGTCTACGCGCGTTTCTCGACCGCCTCGTCCAGCTCCGTGAAGAGCGTCAGCTGAAGGGCGCCGGGCGCTTCGAGGCAGGAGTTGAGGGAGTTCCCGGGCGTGCGGGTCGGTTCCGCGAGGACCTCGGCTCCGGCGGCCGCCAGCCTGGCCGTGGCGGTGGCGGCGTCGTCCACCTGGAAGGCGACCCGGATATGGCCCGCCACCCGTCGGCCGACCTCGACCTCGTCGATGAACTCGGCGTGGTTCGGATCGGTCAGCTCCAGCGTGGCCCGTCCGGCGTCGAGGATGGTGACCCGGCCGTCGGGGGACGAGAACGCCCCGCGCTCGCCGGTGCTGCGTTCCCTGCGCTCCCTGCGTCGGACATCTGTGGCTCCTCTTAGGCGGTTTCGCGTGGCCACGGCGGCGGTGGGTTCGGTGTGAGGCGATCGGCTCAGTGGGTTGAGCTCCGGCAGCCGGCTCCGGCTCAGTGGGCCCGGCTACGCATCGAAGGTGACGACGACCTTCTCCGCCGCCCCCGGCGTCATCGCCAGCCCGAACGCCCGCTCCACCTCTCCGAACGGCACCCGATGGCTGATCAGCTTCGCGAACCGCTCGTGGTGCTCGGCGATTTCGGCGGTGACCTCGAAGATCTCGGTCGGATATCCCTGCGAGGCGATGAGCGTGAGCTCGCTGCGGAGCATCCCGCCGAGATCGATCGCGTCGGACTTCTTCTGCACGGCGACCATGACCACCTTGGCGCCCCACTTGGCGGAGTCGACCGCAGCCTGAAGGACGGCGGGAACACCCGCGGCGTCGATATAGATGTCCGTACCGGCCCGGGCCTGCCCGAGGGCGTTCGCGGCCGGCCCGTGCAACTCGGTCAGCCGCTCGGTGACGTCCTCCTCCGCCGAGTCGATGACGGCGTCGGCGCCGACGGCCAGCGCCGTCTCGAGCCGCTCCGGAATGACGTCGGCGACGACCACGTGCTCGACCCCGCGCAGCTTCAGCCAGATGGTGGCACCCAGCCCGATGGGCCCGGCGCCGAAGACGACGACCTTGTCGGCCGGCTTGGCCTCGGAGCGGTTGACGCAGTGCCGGGCGACGGCCATCGGCTCGTTGAGGGCGGCGACGTCGAAGGGCACGTGGTCGGGGAAGGCGGCGAGGTTTCTGCCGACCTCCGCCTCCTCGATCAGCAGGTACTCGCTCATGGCCCCGTGCGCACCACCGCACCCGATGATCCCCGAGGGCACGCCCTGCGGATTGACGACGACCCGGTCGCCGGCCTTCAGCCCGCCGACGTCGGCCCCGACCTCGACGATCTCATCGTGGAGATCGAGAAGTGCCTCACCCGCATCAGCTACCTGGTGGGCCGGGCGAGACAGCACGAGTACCCGATGGCCGCGGCCGGTATGGACCTCGACCGGGCCGCCGTGGCGATCCTGCGCCGCCTCGCCGAGACGGAACCGATGCGGCCCGGTGTGCTGGCGGGGCTGCTGGCGGTGGAGGCGTCCCATGTCACGCGCCAGGTGCAGCAGTTGGAGCGGGCCGGCTATGTGGTCAGGGCGACGGACCCGCACGACCGGCGCGCCCGGCGCATCGAACTCACCGACGCGGGAAGGGCGGCCGCGCACCGCATCAGGGAGGCGAGCCGCATCGGCATGCGCATGGCACTGGCCGACTGGTCGGACGACGACCTGCGGCAGCTGGCCGGGCTCTTCCATCGCCTGGTCGACGACTTCATCACCCACGCCGACGTACCGGCCGCCGGCCTCGGGCCTGTCTGATCCGGTCCCGCCTGCCCACTTCCGCCTGCCCGCTCCCGCTGCCCACCTCTGCCTGTCCGCGTCCCGCCTGTCCGCGTCCCACCCGTCCGCAGCGCCCGGCACGCCGCTCGCCGCGTTGTCGAAGCGCCCGCCGCCCGAACGACCGTCCCGTACGCAGCGCATCCCCCCACACGAAGGGTGTCGCCATGAACGCGAACGTCTCGAGCCTCCTGGCGAAGCCCTCGCCGCCGCGCGGTGACGGTCAGCGGGTGCTGGTCGTCGCCGCCGATCCGGCGGACAGCGAACTGCTCAGTATCACCTTGGAGTTGGCCGGCTACCGGGTCGGCACGGCGGGCACGGGTGCCGAGGGGATGACCCGGCTCACCGAGCACCGCTTCGACCTGGCGGTGTGGGACGCGGTACTCCTCCAGCACCTCACGCAACCGCCCCCCGCCCCACTGCTCTTCCTCACCACCTGCGACACGCTCCACCGCCTCGTCCCCGAACTCGGCCCGGGCGAGCAGGACTACGTCACCAAGCCGCTGCGCATCGCCGAGGTCCTCGCCCGGGTCGACGTCCTGCTGCGTCGCCGGCGCCCCGAACGGCAGCCGGTCCTGCCCCGCTACGGCGACCTGGTCCTGGACGACGCCACCTGCCGGGCCCGGCGCGGCACACGCCCCCTCGACCTCACCCCCGCCGAGTACCGTCTGCTGCGCCATCTGCTCGTCAACGCCGAGTGCGTGCTGTCGAAGGAGCAGATCAGCCGTCATGTCTGGGGGGACTTCCGGGCCAACGAGGCGATCGAGAAGCTGGTCTCGCGGCTGCGGCGCAAGGTGGACGGCGGTCCCGGGGAACCGGCTCTGATCCATACGAGGCGGGGGTTCGGCTACCGGCTGGGCGGCGGCGCCGATTGAGACCCGCTCCCCCAGTGGCCACCACCGGACTCCCCACACCGCCCACGGCCGGACTCCCGCACCGCCCGCGCCCCTGCCGTGAGCGGGACGGAACCGTCCGGCGCGGTCGGGACCGCGGCGTGCAGGGCGTCGCGGAGCCGGTCGCGGGCGGCCGGGGCGAGGGAGGCGAGCGGCATCCGAGCCGCGACCACGGACGCACAGCGAGCGACGATCGACCGGCGCGCGCGGTGGCGCCCGCGCCCCGTCCGAGCCAGATGGCGGGCGACGGGAAGTGAACCACGCCCCGTCGTCCGCCCCCGGAGCGTCAGCTGCCGGTCTTGCCGAGCAGCTTGTTCATCTCCTGGATCTCGGCGGTCTGGGCGGTGATGATCGCGTCGGCCAGGTCGGTCGCGGGACCGTACTGGCCCTTCTCCTTCTCGGTGGTGGCCATCTCCACCGCGCCTTCGTGGTGCTCGACCATCATGGTCAGGAACATGGTGTCGAAGGCCTTGCCGGACGCCTTCATCAGCTCGTCCATGTCCTTCTGGTCCATCATCCCGGCCATGCCGGAACCACCGGAGTGACCGCCGGAGTGGTCCATGCCGGGCATCGCCAAGGGTACGTCCTCGCCCCAGGCCTTCAGCCATCCGGACATGGTCTCGATCTCCGGGTCCTGCGCCTTCCGGATGCGCGCGGCGAGGTCCTTGACCTGTGCGGAGGACGCGCGGTCGGCGGCCATCTCCGCCATCTCGACGGCCTGCTGGTGGTGCGGGATCATGCCCTGCGCGAAGGAGACGTCCTGGTCGTTGTGGGCGTCGGCGGAGGCGCCGGCGGTGGAGTCGGCGCTCGACGTGGCCGACTCCTTGGCCGCGGCGCCGGAGTCGGAGCCGCCGTTGTCACCGCCGCAGGCGGCGAGGACGAGGGCGGCGGTGGCGGCCGTCACGGCCAGGGCGGCGCGACGGACGAGAGTACGCGTGCTGCTCATGCTGAGAACTCCTGCGGGTACGAGAAGTGCTGCGCCGACGTGGGCGCGGCATGGACATGGCTGGGTGCCGTACCCCAGGGGGACGGGGACGGCTCGGCCTTGTCCTAGGTCCGCAGGATCTGCAGTTCGGCCAGTGAGGGAGGCGCGCGCCCGCCGTCCGGCGCGGCGGTCACGGAACGGCCGGAGAGGTCGCCGTGGACGGCACTTCCGGCCGGATCCGGCAACAGGCCAGGCAGCACGGGCCCCGCGCCGACGGCACCGGAGGCGCACGTCGGGTCGGCATGCTGGGCGTGCCCGCCGCCCGTGTCGCCGCCGTGACAGACGCGCTCGCCGGGCGGGACCGGCATATCGGCCGTGACCGGCACAGGGGCGCTCATGGCATGCGCATGGGAGTGAGGAGAGGCGGCCGCGACCGCGTTGCCGGGCGCGAGCGCGTGCATCCCGAACAGCCCGGCGAGCAGCCCGAGCAGCAGAAGCATGCGCCACGGCCCCGTCACCGGGAGCCGCAGCGCACGGTGGTGCTGTGCACGGGCGGTCACGCCTTCATCGTACGGATGCCGCGCTCGGCCGGTTCACCAGGTAACGGCAAACGCCGTTCGTATCGGACCAGAACTGGTTGGCGTCGAAGTTTCCTCTGGAAAGGGAGCCGTCGGCGACTTTGCCATCCCTTTACAACCCGCCCCGTCGCCCCGTCGTCTCTCCGCTCGACCCGTCACCCAGCCCGTCACTCACCGGGCGAACGACGAAAGAGAGCGACTCAATGCGCCGAACCGTCCTCAGCGCCATGGCACTTACGTGCACCGCCCTGCTGGCGAGCGTCACGCCCGCCTTCGCCGACGGACCTTCCCCGACGCAGGCCCCCAGCCGGACGGCCACCGCCGTCCCGACGCCCAGCGCCGAGCCGAGCACCGCACCGAGCGCCGAGCCGACCCGGACCGCGACCCCGGCCCCCTCGGAACCGTCGGCGGCCGAACCGACACGGCCGTCGGAGGACGGCCAGGTCTCCGTCGTACCGTCGGGGGCGCCCGACACCGGAGTGACGCCGACTTCGGGGTCCGGGAGCGAACGGGGCGGGCTGATCGGCGGGGGAGCGGCCGCGGTGCTGCTCGCCGGTGGCGCGACGGCCTTCGTCGTACGGCGTCGGCGGGCGAACGGGGCATGACGCCGCTGTCGAGGCGGGCGTTCACCACGGCGGCGATGGCCTCGCTGCTGGTGGGCTGTGGTGGCCACGGAACGGAACCTGCCGCCAGCGCGCGCTCCCGGCGAACGAGGGGTACGAACGCGGCGGATGAGGGTCCGTCTGCCCCGGAATCCGCGAACTCGACGCGTTCCCTCGCCCGTTCGGCACCGGTCAGGCTGCGGATCCCGGCGATCGGCGTGGACACCCCCGTCATCCGCCTCGGCTTGGCGGCGAACGGCACCGTGCAGGTGCCGCCGATCACGGCCGACGACCGCGCCGGCTGGTACCGGCACTCGCCGACGCCGGGTCAGGTCGGGCCGTCGGTCATCCTCGGCCATGTCACGGTGGGCGCCTACGGGGACGGGGTGTTCCGCCACCTCGCCCGGCTGCACCGGGGCGACCGGATCGTGGCGCGCAGGGAGGAC
Source organism: Streptomyces sp. CA-251387 (assembly GCF_050936625.1). Taxonomy (NCBI): domain Bacteria; kingdom Bacillati; phylum Actinomycetota; class Actinomycetes; order Kitasatosporales; family Streptomycetaceae; genus Streptomyces; species Streptomyces sp. CA-251387. The sequence goes on from NZ_JBNJMJ010000001.1 coordinate 4,927,531, forward strand.
GGCAGTTCGGCGGAGTTCGCGGTCAGCGCCGTACGGACGGTCGCCAAGGCGGACTTCCCGGCGGACGACGTGTACGGGGACGTAGACCGGCCGGAGCTGCGGCTGATCACGTGCGGGGGTCCGCGTGCCGGGGACGAGTACCGCGACAACGTGATCGTCTTCGCCGAGTTGAGCTCCACGTCCCCTTGACCGACCGGCTGTCCGACCGAAACCGATGCCGGGGTGAGCCGGGCCACCGGAACGCAATCCGATGGCCCGGCATCCTCCCCCACAGGAACTGGCCCCACAACTGCCGTCACGACCACTGCTGTCACCACCACTGCCGTCACGACCATGGAGAGCGTTGAAACGGTCCCGAGACAAGGCAGCGTCCGAGCTGTTCGCCGCCCTGTATCCGCGCCTCGCCGGCTGGTGCCGCCGTCTGGTCGACGACGACGAGACGGCTCACGAGATCGCCTCCGAGGCGTTCACCCGGCTCTGGGCACGCTGGAGTCGGGTGGAGGAACCGCGCGGCTTCCTCTACGTCACCGCGGCGAACCTGGTCCGGGACCACTGGCGCAAGCTGGAACGCGAGCGGAAGGCGATGCGCCAGGCCACGGCGGAGGCGGCGCTGGCGGCCGCCAACTCACAGACGGAACAGGCGGATCCGTCCGTACGCCTGCTGGTCCAGTCCCTCCCCGAACGCCTCCGTACGCCGATCCTCCTCCACTACTACGCTGACATGCCGATCCGGGAGGTGTCCGTGCTGACCGGACGCAAGGAAGGAACCGTCAAGGCCGACCTCCACGCGGCCCGCGAACTGCTCCGCGCCCACCTGAGGAGAAGCCTTGACCACACGCTTTGACGACGACCCGGACGGCACCGGGCCGGCCCCGGACGACCCCCTCGCGGTGATCCTCCGCCCGTCCTCGGCCTACCTCGCCCCACCCCCCGGCCACTACGAGGCGATCCGCCGCAAGGCATCCCGCCGCCGCCTCCTGCGCACAGCAGCGGGGCTCGGCGCGACCTGCGCGGTCGCGGCGCTCATCGCGGTGCCGCTGTACTTCACGAGGCCCGACGGCCCCGCGTCCCCGACGCCCCCGCTGGCACCCCCGCCGGCGACCACCCGTACGACACCGTCCGAGCCGTCGCCGACGCCCACGCCGTCGGAGTCGTCCCGCCCGTCGGAGCCGTCCACCCGATCGCCCTCACCTACGCCGACGGAGCCGCGGGAGACCGTCCGTCCCTCCGCCGCGAGGAGCGAAGGGACCGGCGGCTCCTCCCGGACACCGAGCGGTACGGCCGCCACTGCCGAGCCGTCGTCGGCGCCGTCGGGGACACCGACGTCGGTGCCGACGCCGACGCGGCCGTAGGCAACCGGTACGTCAACGGACGTCGACGAAGTCCCCGGCGGTCTTGACGGCCGGCGTGGTGGCGGTGCCGGCGAAGTTCCAGCGCCAGTAGCCGTCGCGGTTGGCGGTGACGCTCGTCCGCAACTTGCCGGTTCCGTCCGTCTTGACGGTCTTGACGGTGGTGTAGGTGCTGCTGTCCTTGGGGCGGAACTGGAGCTGCACGGACTGATAGGTGTAGCCCGCGTAGACGTACCGGTCCCAGTTGGCCCGGGCGAGCTTGCCCGTGACCGTGATCGCCTTGCCCTTGGTCACCGGCTCGGGCGAGGCGTCGACGCTGAGCGTGGAGCGCCGCTTCACCGGGTGGGTGCCGTAGACGCCGCCGTAGTAGTCACCGTCCTTGGCCTTGAGCTGGACGTACACGTCCCAGGGCCCGGCAAGCGTGTTGCGGGGCAGGTCGATGTCCCTGTCGAGCTTGACGGTGAGCTTGCAGGTGGACGTGGTGGCGCTGCTGGCCGTGCACGAGGGAACGCCGTGGTACGACCAGTAGTCGTCCCCCTTCTCCCGATCGATCGCCAAGAACGCGAGGTCCGAACTGATCCCCGAATCATCGGAAGCGGTCACCGAGATGGTGAACGACTCCGTCCGGGAGATCCCGAAGACGATGCTCTTGCCACCGTTCACGGACACCTTCTTGATCTCCACACCGGTCTCCGCGGCCTGCGCGGGCACGGCGGTGAGAGCAGAGCCGCACAGGGCGAGGGCGCCGGCGAGAACGGCACCTATGGATGCTGAACGCATGAATCCCCACAAAGTCGAGCCGGCCGACGATCCTGGATCCCCCCTGGTCGCGGGCACGGCGGGTGGCGTGAGGATACGGCACGGGGGGTTGGGGCGGCGCGGGGCGGTCGTGGGCGGCGCTGGGTGATGACGGCGATCAGATCGGCCTCGGAGACTTCCACCGCCGCGTTCTGTCCGGCGGATCATGTGACTCCTGGGCTGCGACGATGGAACGCGCGACCGATGTGCCCGAGAGTCTCGCCCAGTCCCCCGCTCCGGTCCGGGTGAATGACTACGACAGTTTCGCCGAGGCGTACTCGGCGGAGACCGAGAACAGTCTCGTGAACGCGTACTACGCGCGGCCCGCGATGCTGGCCCTCGCCGGAGAGGTGACCGGCCGTCGAATCCTGGACGCCGGCTGCGGCTCAGGCCCCCTGTCCGCTGCACTGCGCGACCGCGGTGCGGTCGTCACCGGCATCGACGCCAGCGCCAGGATGCTGAAGCTGCGACGCGCCACGGACGGGATAGTTCCGCCCAACAGACGGGCAAAGAGCTCCCATGGGGGAATCAGCCGATGGGGCACACGAGGACCAGGCAGCGGACAACCGGCTTTGGCAGCACTGCCTCCACGAGGACAATGTGCGCTACCAGCAAGGGAACCTGTTCCTGGTAGCTCAGTCCCTCTTGGCTGTGGCCTACGGCACCATCCTGACCGCTGGTGATACAAACCTACCCTCAGCGCGCGTGATCGCAGCGTTCGGAATCGCGTTCACGCTGACCTGGCTGTATGTCGGGCATCGCCACTTCCGGTACTTCCGAGCGATCCAGCGCCTCGCAACTGCGAGGTTCGCTGAGTACGCAGAGACACTGACCTGCCGGCCGCCAGGCTTGAGCTCACTGCCACTGATTGTCTACGCACTACCCTCATTTGCCGCCCTGATGTGGCTAATCTTGCTGGTGATCACCTAGGTGGTTGTGCGCTGCCTCTTGGTTCTCAGTGCTGCCGCCATCAGCTGGCGAAGCTCCGATCATTTTGAGGCTCGGCCGGGTGCTGACCAGGGCGAACGGCTCCGGCGCGGCCTCGTGGGCCTGGCTGCTTCCCCGTGATTCCCGCTGTTCCCCGCCCGCTCTGGTGCGCTTGTGGTGCGGCCCCAAAGTGCTTGCACGCGGTCTGTCAATCGATTAACTGATCCCCTGAGGCGCGTTCCTCGACGCCGCCGTCACCTCAGGCGTAGCGAGCCACCGTATATGCAGTCGGTGCCGGAGCTTCTCGGACCACGTCTGTCAGCAGCGCGCCGAGGACGTCGAGCGGATTCACTCCTGGACGGAGCGTGCGGGGCTCCAGCGGACTGCCTCAGGCCGCGGCATCCCCGCAGGACCCGGCGGACGCGAAGGCAAGGATGTGCGGGACTGCCTCGCGCAGGCTGGCGAAGTGGCGGTGCACGCCTTCTACCGGGACCGTGGCGTTCACGCCCCACACTGTCATCCCGGCGTGCAGTCCCGACTGTACGCCGGAGGGTGCGTCCTCGATGACCAGGCAGTCTTCCGGCTCGGCACCCAGCCGCGCAGCGGCCTGCAGATACGGCACGGGAGAGGGCTTGCCCTCCTCGACCGCGGCCGCGTCCACGATCACGTCGGGCATCGGCAGCCCCGTCCGCAGGAAGCGGCCGCGTACCCGGTGCTCGTAGTTCGAGGTCACCAGCGCCCAGGCTCCCGGCGTCAGGCCGTGCAGCAGCTCCGACGCGCCGTCGAAAGCCGTATAGACGCCGGACCGTACGTCGTCGTCCTCCAGTTCGTGCAGCGCGGCCAGGCATTCGTGCGGATCACGGTCCGCGGCGACCTGCGCGAACGTCTCCATCGGCCGCGTCCGCAGAGCCACCCGGTAGACCTCGTCCGCATCGAGCCCGTACCGCTCCGCCCAGGTTCCCCAGACCCGGCGCTGGTTGCTCACCGCGTCGATCAACGTGCCGTCGACGTCGAACAGTACGTATCTCATGCGGCCCGGCCGCCCAGGTTCACTGGTCACGCATCGATCATGGCAGGCAACTGCAACACCCCGAGCGGAGGTGCTGCTGTCCGAGGAGGCCGAGCGGCCCCGGGCCCTTCCGGCTGCAAGCTCTGGGGAGGGCGCTGGTAGTCGTAGACCCGCTCAATGGACACCATCGTGCCGTGGGCCCCTCACCGGGCGGGGTCACCAACCGCATCTCCACGGTCTGGTGCCCCGAGGACCCGAGGGCCCGAGGCGGTCATCGGCCGGCGTGCTCAAATGTGTCTGAGGGGATTCGCGGGACGGATGAGGGGGCGGTGTGGGGTCGGCTGGGCGCAAGGTCACGGGGGCCGTGGCATGGGTGCTGATCGCTGTCGTGGTTCTCGGTGTCGGGGTGGCGATGGCCTTCCAGGTGCGCGGAGCGCTGGAGCGGGAGCGGGAGTTCCGTGCGGCGCCCGCGTGTGCCTCCGTCCCGGTGGAGGCGACGGGGTGTCTGTGGGAGCAGGAATTCACCGTTCGTGAAGTCGATACGCAGCGTCGTAAAAGACGCGAGCCTCCGGAGGCCGAGTTGGTGCTGCCGTCCGGCAAGCCGTGGGAGGTGACGTTCCCGCACACCGATCCGGTGGTGTCGGAGATGGAGCCGGGCGAGAAGGTCGTCGGTCTGATCTGGCACGGGGAGGTCGTCGAGGTCCGGGACGCCGACGGGCGGCGGCAGCAGACGTCGTCGGGGCCCGTGGGGTGGCCCGAGGACCGGCTCGGCGGCGCGCTCGCCTGTGTCTCGTTCGGTCTGGCCGCCCTCGTCGGAGGGCTGTGGCCGCTGTTCGTGCCGGGCAGGCGGCGTCATGCGAGAGCAGCGGCCGTGGTGCGGTGGCACGGCGTCGGCCTGGGCGGCACAGCCATCCTGACGCTCTGGGCGCAGGCGGCCAACGACTGGCCGCTATGGGCGATTCCGGCGATCTGGGGGCCGCTCGCGCTGCTCATCCTGACCTCCATGGTGGCCTTCGTCCTCGCCGCCCTCCGCGGCGACTTGGATGACGACGCCGATAGCGACGCCGATGCCGGCGCCGACGACGACGCCTATGGCGGCACCGGTGGCGGCACCGGTGGCGACGGTCCGTCCACCACGCGGGTCGCAGGAAGCGGTCAGACCTGACGCACCCCACTCAGTGCGCCGCGAACTGCACCCCCGTCGGTTGCAGCACATCCGGGCGTACACCGACCCCGTCCACCGTCAACGCCTCCCCGTAGATGTCGGTGACCCTGATCGCCCCGCCGCACCCCCTCCCCTGCTCGGAGAGGAAGTAGTTGTACTCAGTACGCGGCAACTGACGCCACCCACTGCCGTCCCGAACCTCCAGCCGCGCCACCGGATTCCGGTGCCCCACCACCTGAATGCCGCACCAGTGAATGCTGGAGCCGGTCTTGTACCGGACCGACATCGTGTCGGACGTGCCGGGGCTCAGCAGCGTCCAGGTGATGGGGATGCGCCCGGCAGAGGGAGTCGCCAGCTTGGCGAAGGCCTCGGCGCTCAGGTCGAGTTGGCCGGGAGCGCAGGGGAGCGGGCACTCGTTGGTGATGCGGACCGTCACGGAGGCGCCGGTTGCCGCACGGACGCGTATGTAGGCGCCGCATGCCTTGGAGGTCTCGTAGTCCGTGTGGTTCATCGCCGCCGTCATGACGTCGTCGGCCGGGCCGTAGAGGCAGGCTCCGTCGCCGTTGCCGGCGTCGTAGAAGGTGGCGACCCCGTCGTAGGTGACGCCGGGGCGGATCCGCCCCGCCAGGGGGGCCGTCGCCGACGCCGGTCGGGGAGTCGTCGTGGTCGAAGGGCGTGCCTTTGCGGGACCCCCGTCCGGCCGGGGCGTCGCCGTGGCAGGCGTTGCCGTGGGGGTGGCCTTGCTGGGGCGCTTCGGCTTCCGCGGTGGATTCGGATGAGGGCTCGGTGTCGTCCGCGGGGACACCGACCGGGTGTCGTCCGCGGGCGTCGTCCCCGCATGGCCGGCCGTCGTCCCCCCATCGGGGCGCAGCGCCATCAGCAGGGCCGCGGCGAGTGCGACGGCCGCCACGACCGCGGCGGGGACGAGGGCCGTGTGCCACTTGCGCGGGGACCGGCGGTGGGAACGGGATGCCACGGGTGAGTCCTTACGTGGTTCGGCGGAAGCAGAGGACGTGGTTCCTGCGAGGCGCCCCAGCCACCCGGCGGAGGGGCCTCACGGGTATCAGTGGTCGCGCAAGGCGGAAAGGTTGCCGCGTGCGAGGGTCCGGGTCGCCGAGTCCCAGAACCTCGCCGTCAAGAACGTCACAGGGCGGAGGAAAATCCCTGGAGGTCGCGGGCGAGCAGCGTTACGCTCGCCCGCGATGACAACTCATTCTGTTGACAGATTGGGGGTCCCGTCCGCGCAAGGTGAGTGCTGATGCTCACTCAGTTCGCGAACGGGGATACCCGGCTTTCCTTCTGGCCGCGCGTGCGTGAGTTCGCCGTGCCGGCCTCCATGATCGAGACCGCGACCGCCCGCCGGCTGGCGGGGGACTGGGCGGGGGCCTGTGCCGCCTCGGGTTTCGACGTCGATCTCCATCTGCGGTCCGTGGCGCGTGATCACGGCCGCGAAGTCGCCGGTCGGGTGCGGGCCGATCTACGGCATCTCGCTCCCGACCTGCTGCGCTGGCACATGCCGAGAATCGCTCCCGACGGGCTGCTGCGGCCGGGGCTGACCCTTGCTCTGGCCCGGTACGACGGTGCAGGGCGGGACGGCAGACGGCCGCTGTATCTCGTGGTGAGGACGCCGCCTGCGTGGGCCGATGCCGGTCAGCGGATCAGTCTTGCGTTGTGGGACGGGGCCGAGTCCGCGGCCGGGTGCGGGGGTCGTGTCTGTCGGCATCCGCATCCCCGGCCCAACCGGCGGTTCCGTCTCGATCTGCACCGTCACCTGTGGGATGTGCGCAGGGCCGGTGAGCTGCGGGTCAGGTCCGGGGGCGGTCTCGGCGGTTTTGGCGGTCGCGGCGATCTCCCCGCCGATGACCGGGCCGGGATGGAGCCAGGCCTGTTGGAGGCTCTGCCGTACGGGCGCCGCTGTGCCGTTGACCGGTGGGCGGACGAGGCGCGGATACTCCTGCGCGCCGAAGGGCGGTCCAGTGGTGCCGTGCTCGTGCGGTTGGGGGGACGGCACCGGCTGGTTCTGGAGGTGCCCGCGGACGGGGTCGGGGACGGGGAAGCGGCGGGGGACGGCAGGGGTGGGCCGCCCGCGCTGCGGATCGCGGCCTCCGCCAAGGGGCGTGCCTCCGAGCTGCCTGTTCTGCCCGACGCGGCGACCTGGGTGCTGCCCGACCTGGAGTTGCTCCGCCTCGGGCTCATCGACGCCGATCGGCTGCATCCGCTGGTCGCCTCCGCCCTCGTACCGGATCATTCACCGGCGCCCCGGCCGTCCGTAAGTCCTGAACGGGCAGGGCAGCCACGCCTCGTCGAGTGCCGGGGAGCACGGCACCGGATCGGTCTCGTCGACGGCGTACTGGCGCCGTTGGACCACGACCCGGCCGAGATCCGGCGGGAGGAACTGCTGGCCGCCCTGACCGGAACGCCCCTTCCGTGCCTCCAGGTCATCGACGAGGCGCACCGGCGTCCGGACTGCCTGCCCGATGTGCGCGAACGCCTCGATCACGGCGACATCGCCGGTGCCCTGGCCGTCGTGGAGGGGCTGGTGGGTCCGGATGCCGTGCTGCGCCACGGTGCCCTGCGGGACGAGTTGGCCGCGGCGGCGGAGCGGCGGATCGTGTACGGGCTGTTCAGAGCCGGCCTGACCGAACCGGGGCCCGGGCCCCGGCCCGGACGCGAACTCATCCCTCCGGACCGCCGCCGCCCTCGCGACCGGCGCTCACGCAGACGCCACGCGACCTTCGACTGACCTGGGGTGTACGGCTCCGCCGCACGGCCACACAGCCGGTTCCTCACGCCATCCAGCACCTACGCACCGCGACAGTCCCATGCCCGGGCGCCCACGCCCTCGTACCCAAAGGTGATCACACATGCCCACCAACCTCGCCCCAACGCCCCCCGTCTCCCAACTCGACGTCGCCGCCGACCTGTTGGCCCTCCTCGGTGACACCACCACCGAACCCCGCCCCGACACCCAACTGGAGGCCCTGACCCTGGCCGTCGCCGCCGACCTGCCCGTCCTCCTGTGGGGTGAGCCGGGTATCGGCAAGACCGCTGCCCTCACCCAGCTCGCCGCCGCGCTGGAGCTGCCGCTGACCACGGTGATCGCCAGCGTGCACGAGCCGTCCGACTTCTCGGGACTGCCCGTCGTCGGGGACGATCCGGCCGAGCAGGGTGTGCCGATGGCGCCGCCGGACTGGGCCGTGCGGCTGGTGAAGGCCGGGCGGGGGCTGTTGTTCCTGGACGAGTTGTCCACCGCGCCGCCGGCCGTGCAGGCCGCGCTGTTGCGGGTCGTGCTCGAGCGGAGGATCGGGGCGCTGCAACTGCCCCCGGGCGTACGGATCGTGGCCGCCGCCAACCCGCGGTCCTCGGCGGCCGACGGCTGGGAGCTGAGCGCGCCGCTGGCCAACCGGTTCGTGCATCTGCAGTGGGCCCACGACCACGAGGTCGTCGTACGGGGGCTGGGCGGGACCTGGCCGCGGGCGACCCTGCCGCGCCTCGACCCGCAGAAGCTGCCGTCGGCCGTGGACTTCGCCCGGCGCGCGGTCTGCGGGCTGCTCTCCGGGCGGCCGGGTCTTGTGCACCGGCTGCCCAACAGCGAGACGCGCCGGGGTGGCCCGTGGCCCTCTCCTCGCAGCTGGGAGATGACGCAGCGTCTGATCGCCTTCGCGACCGCAGCCGGTTCCTCGCGGGACGTGCTGTCGCTGCTGGTCAGGGGCACCGTGGGGGACGGTCCCGGGCTGGAGCTGCTGGCGAGCGTGGACCGGATGGACCTGCCGGACCCCGAGCTGCTGCTCGCCGACCCGGCCGGTGCCGTGCTGCCCGAGCGGGGGGATCTGCGGCAGGCCGCGCTCGACGGGGTGGTGGAGGCGGTACGGGCGCGTCCCGAGAAGTCCCGTTGGGATGCGGCCTGGGCGCTGCTGGTGCGGGCGGTGGAGACCGGGGCTCCGGACCTCGTCGTCGTCCCCGCCTCCACCCTCGCCTCGCTCCGCCAGGAGGACTGGGACGTGCCGCCGTCGATCGAGCAGCTCGCCGGAGTCGTGTCCCTGTCCCGGCGAGCGGATCACGCGGCGGACCGGACGGCGGCGGTGGCCGCGAAGGCGGGCCGGTGAGCGGGGGCGCCTCCGGCACGGCCGAGGGATCACGAGGCAGGAGCCAAGCATCTGCCCGGGCCGCAACCCTCGACCGCGACAAGCTCTTCGCCGCCCGGCTGCACGCCGCCCGCGTCCGGCCCTATCTGGCGACCGCCCTGTTCGCCCTGCACGTCGTGGAGTCGCGGCAGGTGCCGACGATGGCCGTCGACCGGCACTGGCGGTGCTATGTCTCGCCCGCGTTCGTGGACCGTACGCCGGTGGAGGAGCTGGCCGGGGTGTGGGTGCACGAGGTGTCGCATCTGCTGCGTGACCATCACGGGCGCAGTGACCGGGTGGCGCGTGAGCGCGGGCTGACCGGGCCGGGGGAGCGGCTGCGGATGAACATCGCCGCGGACTGCGAGATCAACGACGACGTGTACGGCGACGGGCTCGCCCGGCCCGAGGGCGCCGTCCTGCCGCGGACCTTGATGCTGGGCGAGGGCGAGCTGATGGAGGACTATCTGCGTCAGTTCCGGCTCGGGCCGCGTACGCAGGACCTGGCCTGGCTGGACTGCGGCAGTGGGGCCGACGGGCTCGAACGGGAGTGGGACCTGGGGGCGGACGGCGCCCACGGGCTCAGCGCGCGGGAACGGGACGCCGTCCGGTTCCGGGTGGCGCAGAGCATCACCGGGCGGCCGGGTGATGCCTCGGCGGGGTGGCAGCGGTGGGCGGAGGAGGTCTTCCATCCGCCGCAGCCGTGGCGGGAGTTGCTGGGCGCGGCGGTCCGTTCGGCGGCCTCCGGGCCGGGTGCCGGCGAGGACTACACGTACGGCCGCCCCTCGCGCCGTTCGGCCTCGGTGCCCGGCGCCGTGCTGCCGAGCCTGCGGCGCAGGCCGCCCCGGGTCTGCGTCGTCATCGACACCTCCGGCTCGGTCAGCGACGCCGAACTGGGCAGCGCGCTGCTGGAGGTCGCCGCGATCTCCCGGGCCGTCGGCGGGCGGCGCGACCTGGTCAGCGTCGTGGCGTGCGACGCGGCCGCCGGGGGTGTGCACCGGTTGTGCCGTGCCGAGGGGATTCCGCTGGTCGGAGGCGGCGGCACGGATCTGCGCGCCGGCTTCGCCAGGGCGCTCGGAGCGCGGCCCCGGCCCGATGTCGTCGTCGCCCTGACGGACGGTCAGACCCCGTGGCCGAGCACCCGGCCGCCGTGCCGGACGGTCGTGGGGCTGTTCCCCCGGGGGACGGGAGGGGGCTCGGTGAACGAGAACGACCCCGACTATGTGCCGGACCTGCCGCCGGCGTGGGCGCGGGTCGTCGAGATCGGGTAGGCAGGACGGCTCGGGCGGCGGTCGGGGGGAGGTCGGCCTGGTGGGTGGGTCGCGTGTGACGTTCCTGTCGTGCCGGTGGTCGCCGGTCTGTCGGCCTGGGAAGTCGGCCTGCTGAGTCGGCCGCGTGCGGCTTCGCTGCCGTGCCGGTGATCGCTGATGTGTCGGCCGGGGTGACCGGTCTGGTGGGTGGGTCGCGTGTGGCTCCCTTGCCGTGCCAGTGATCGCCGGTTCGTCGGCCGGGGAGACCGGAGTGGCGAGTCGGGCGGGTGCGGCTCAGCCGACGAGCGGTGATCTCCGGTCTTCCCGCGGGGCAGCCGGTCTGGCGGTCGGCCGGCCACGGTTTCCCGGCCGAGCCTGTGGCTGCCGTACTTCCGGTCGGGCGCACCCCTCCCCGTCGTACCCGTGGCTGACGTATCCACCGATGCGTACTGCGTTCTCAGTACGGCGGATTGTCGGCAGCCGCACGACGACATGGCGCCCCCGCTCCCGACAGCCTGGGCACACGTTCGAGTCCCAGATGTGGAGACCCTGTCGTGGCTGATTTCCTGTATCGAGTGGGCCGTCTGGCCTTCCGGCGGCGCTGGTACGTCGCCCTGGTCTGGGCGGCTGTGCTCGCCGCCGTCGGGCTGGGTGCCCTCAAGGCTCCGGGAGCCTCCGACGAGGAGTTCTCCATGCCGGGCATCGAGTCGCAGAAGGCGTTCGACCTGATGGAGGAGCGCTTCCCGGGTGCGACGGCCGACGGCGCGACCGCGCGGGTCGTCTTCGTCGCGCCGGGCGGTGAGAAGGTGACCGCCACCGGGAACAAGAAGGCCGTCGAGGAGGCCGTGGCCGAGCTGGGCGACGGTTCGCAGGTGGCGTCCGTCGTCGATCCGTTCCAGGCCGAGGCGGTCAGCAAGGACGGTACGACGGCGTATGCGACCGTCACCTACAAGGTCGGCGCCAGTGACCTCACCGACGCCAGCAAGGCGCAGTTGGAGAAGACCCTCCACGACGCCCGCGACTCCGGGCTGACCGTCGAGGCCGGCGGGAGCGCGATGGACGACGGAGGCGGTCCGGGCGGGGCGGCCGAGGTGATCGGCGTCGCGATCGCCGCCGTCGTCCTCCTCGTCACCTTCGGTTCGTCGGCCGCCGCCGGGCTGCCGCTGCTGACCGCGATCATCGGCGTCGGCGTCAGTATGGCCACGATCCTCGCCCTGTCCGACGCCCTCGGCCTGTCCACCACGACCGGCACCCTCGCGATGATGCTGGGCCTCGCGGTCGGGATCGACTACGCCCTGTTCGTCGTCTCGCGGTACCGGGAGGAGCGCGCCAAGGGCCGTACGCCGCAGGAGGCGACCGGTCTCGCCGTCGGGACGGCCGGCTCCGCCGTCGTCTTCGCCGGGCTCACCGTCGTGATCGCGCTCGCCGGACTGTCGGTCGTCGGCATTCCGATGCTCACCAAGATGGGCCTGGCCGCGGCGGGTGCGGTCGTCGTCGCCGTACTGATCGCGCTGACCCTGGTCCCGGCGTTCCTCGGCTTCTGGCCGAACGCCGTGCTGCCGAGGCGGGCCCGCAAGAGCGGTCGTATGGAAGAGGCCGGCGACAACGGCGGTACGCGCTGGGCGCGGTTCGTGCTGCGCCGGCCCCTGCCCGTGCTGCTGCTCGGCGTCCTGGGCCTCGGCGCGCTCGCCGTGCCGATGACCCAGTTGCAGCTGGGCATGCCCGGCGACGAGGCCAAGTCGACCTCCACCACCGAGCGGCGGGCCTACGACGCGCTCGCCGAGGCCTTCGGGCCGGGCTTCAACGGACCGTTGACCGTCGTCGTGGACGTCAAGGGCGCCGACGACCCGAAGGGCGCGGTCACGACCGTCTCCGAGGAGATCGGCGGCACCAAGGGCGTCGTGTCCGTCTCCCCGGCGCGCTTCAACGAAGCCGGTGACACCGCCGTCTTCTCGGTCGTGCCGTCCACCGCGCCGACCGACGAGAAGACCAAGGACCTGGTGACCACCATCCGGGACGAGCGTCCCGGGATCGAGACGGAGACCGGGGCGACCTTCGAGGTCACCGGCACCACCGCGCTGAACATCGACATCGCCGACAAGGTACAGGCCGCGCTGGTGCCCTATCTGATCGTCGTGGTCGGCCTCGCGGTCGTGCTGCTGCTGATGGTCTTCCGGTCCGTGCTCGTCCCGCTCAAGGCGGCCGTCGGCTTCCTGCTGTCGGTGCTGGCCTCCCTCGGCGCGGTCGTCGTGGTCTTCCAGCAGGGGCACGGCGCCGGACTGCTGGGCGTGGAGCAGACCGGGCCGATCATGAGCCTGATGCCGATCTTCCTGGTGGGCATCGTCTTCGGGCTCGCCATGGACTACGAGGTCTTCCTCGTCTCGCGGATGCGGGAGGCGTACGTCCACGGGGAGCCGGCCCGTGCGGCGGTCACGTCCGGCTTCCGGCACAGCGCCCGCGTCGTCGTGGCCGCCGCTCTGATCATGATCGCGGTCTTCGCCGGGTTCATCGGCGAGAGCGACTCCATGATCAAGATGATCGGGTTCGGGCTGGCCTCCGCCGTACTGTTCGACGCCTTCGTCGTACGGATGGCGATCGTGCCGGCTGTGCTGGCCCTGCTCGGCGACAAGGCGTGGTGGCTGCCGAAGTGGCTGGACCGGATCCTGCCCCGCGTCGACGTGGAGGGCGAGGCGCTCAGCCGACGGCCGGAGGCGGAACCGGCTCCGACCGCGGCGGCCGATCTGGAAGTGGCGCGCACCTGATCCACTCGCCCCACCCCCCACAGGGACCGCCCGTGACGAAGGACACGGGCGGTCCCGTCGGCCGTCCACACCGGAAGCCTCCACCATGGACCCAGCCCACCGACCGGAGAGCACGATGATCACCAGCCCGGAGCGGCGCTACGCGGACCGCCTCGACTCGTTCGCGGGCCGTCACCCCTTCGTCGTCGACCTGGCACTCGTCCTGGCACTGATGGGCTGTGCGTCCCTCGGCAGCGCGCTCACCCTGCCCGGTGCCGACCCGCCGGACCAGGACAAGACCGCCGTCGTTCTCATGGGCGTGGCCTGTCTCGCCCTGCTGAAGCACCGCAGCCACCCGCGCGTCGCCGTCGTGGTGACCGCGGCCTGCACCGTGGTCGCCATCGCGCTGGGATACCTGCTCACGCCTCTGCTGCTGGCACCTGTCATGGCGGCGCTCTACTGGCTGGCCACCCTCACCGACCGCAGGACCACCCGCGCCTACGGCGTCACCACCCTGGTCGCGGTGGTGATCGCGGCGGCGATCTCCGACTCCATGGACCATCTGTCGCTGCTGCTCAGGACGATCGGCCCGTTCTTCTGGCTGCTGCTGCCCCTGGCCGCCGGCACCATGACCCGGCTGCGGCGTGCCTACCTCAAGGCGGTGCAGGCCCGCGCCGAGCACGCCGAGCGCACCCGGGAGGAGGAGGCGCGGCTGCGCGTCACCGAGGAGCGCATGCGCATCGCCCGTGAGCTGCACGACGTCGTCGCCCACCACCTGGCGCTGGCCAACGCCCAGGCGGGTACGGCCGCGCATCTGGCGCTGACCAGCCCGGAGCAGACCAAGGCGATCCTCACCGACCTGACCGGCACCACGTCGTCCGCGCTGCGCGAGCTGAAGGCCACGCTGGGCCTGCTGCGGCACAGCGGCGACCCCGACTCGACACCGCTGGAACCGTCGCCCGGGCTCGCCCGCCTGCCCGAGCTGGTCTCGGCGTGCGCCTCCGCCGGGCTCAAGGTCACGGTCACCACCGAAGGGGAGCCGCAGCCCCTCTCACCGGGAGTCGACCTGACCGCTTTCCGGATCGTCCAGGAGGCGCTGACCAACGTCACCAAGCATGCCGCCACCCAGGCCGCGCACGTCCGGTTCGAGTACAGCGGCTCCCGTCTGACCATCACCGTCAGCAACGACGGTGCGGTGACCCCCGAGGCGTCCGAGGCCGCGGGGAGCCGGGGCTTCGGCGTCATGGGCATGCGTGAACGCGCCCGCTCCATCGGCGGGGAGCTGTGCGCCGGCCACCGTCCCGAGGGCGGCTTCGAGGTCGCCACCACCCTGCCCTTGCAGCCGCACGGCGCCGGGGAGGACGCCACGCCGTGACACTGCGTTAGCTCCGGATCAGTCGGAGGTGATGCGGCGTCAGAGGCCGAACTCCTGGGGGGACAGGCCGAGTACGGAGCACGCCTCGCGCAGGACCTGGTCCTCGGCCGGGGCGACGTATCCGTCCGCGCCCGCGACGACGAAGCCGGTCTGTACGACCGCCCTGGCCTCCGTCGGCTTCTTCGCCGCCTTGGCGATCTCCTGCAGGGCCTCCTGCTTGCCCTGCTGGAAGTTGAACGCCAGCTGGTCGACGTGCTTGTTGAAGCGCTGGCGGAGCTGTTCGGACGGGAAGTTCTGCAGGACGTCGTTGTTCAGGATCAGCGACTCCACATGCTGCCGCTCGGCCGGGTCGACCTGCCCGTCGGCGGCGGCGACCAGGGCGCACATCGCCATGCTGGCGTCCCGGTAGGCGCCGCTCTTCAACTCCGTCTTGAGGGAGCTGAGCTGGGACTTGAGCGTGTTCACCAGCTGTGCCCGCGATCCCCTCGAGGACCCCGAACCCGGCCGGCCGTGTCCGCCGGCGCCCCGCGTGCCCTGCGCCTGCTGCTGCAGACCCTTGGCCTGGTCCTTGATCCGATCCCACATCGCCATCCGTGCCACCTCGGCTTGAGCCCTTGTCGTTCCGGTCGTCCGCGTGCGTTTTCTGCGTCGACCTGCCAACTCCCCCCGGCCCTGCGAAGTTCCCGGGGAACCCAAGTTCAGCCGTAGCGGGCCACCTTCGGGGCCCCCGTGCCCCTGGCCTGCGGGTCGCCGGCGGTGAGGCGGTAGACCTGGGTGAGGGGCTCGCCTGCGGATACCGTGCGCCGCGCCGTCGCCCTCAGTCCTCGCCCCGGACGATGTTCCACTCGGCGCTCTTGTGGGCCGAGCGCGGAGAACTGCTGTCCTCCACGGCGGGGAGACAGGTACGGATGGCCTTGCCCCGCAGGTGACGGGCCTTCGTCCAGCCGGTCTCGCGTACCTTCAGGACCTTCTTCTCGGCAGTGCGCGCGATCACGGCGCCTCAACTTCTTTCTGCATCGGAAACTCTCGGCCTCCGGGGGCCAACGATCATGCGCCGACGGGTTCCCTCGGCTGTGGTCGTCAAACGCCGTGCTGCTCAGGGGCGTACTGCTCACAGGTCGCGCTTCCGCAGCGGCCGTACCGCCGGCCCCTGCAGGATCCGGCCGTCCGGGGCGAACCGGGAGCCGTGGCACGGGCACTCCCACGCCTGTTCCGCGCGGTTGAAGGCCACGATGCAGCCGAGGTGGGTGCAGCGGGCCGAAACCGCCTGGAGCTGGCCCTTCTCGTCGCAGTGGATCGCCCACTGCCCTCCGCCCATGCGCACCACGGCGCCGTCGCCCGGGGCGATCTCCTCCGGCGCGGGCCCGCTCAGCGGCGGGATCCGGTCGCCGACGAAGTGCCGGGCCACCTGGGCCTGGTGCTTCAGGAACGCCCCTCCCTCCCGGACCACGGAGGCCAGGCGGCGCGGATCGTACAGTCCGCTCCACTCGACCTTTCGCCCGCTCACGAGGTCGGCGAGCAGACGGCCCGCCATGATGCCGCCGCTCATCCCCCAGCCGCCGAACCCGGTCGCCACATAGGTGTGCCGGCTGCCGGGGTGGAGCGGCCCGACGAGCGGGACGGTGTCGGTGGAGTCGTTGTCCTGCGTGGCCCATCGGTGGGTGAACGTGAGCCCGGGGAAGCAGGCGCCGGCCCAGGCGGTCAGCCGGCCGAACCGTTCCTCGACGTCGGCCGTGCCGGGCGTGAAGTGCTCCCCGGTGACGATCAGCAGGCGTTTGCCGTCGCCGAGGGGCGCCGTGCGGATGGAGCGCGTGGCCTGCTCCGGGGTGATGTACATGTTGCGCGGCGCCCGCTTCTCGTCGATGGGCGCGGCCACGACCAGCTCGCGGCGCGGGGACAGCCGGGTGAAGAGCAGGGCGCGGTCGAAGACGGGGTAGTGCGTGGCGATCACGACATCGCGGGCGCGCACCGACACCCCGGCGTCGGTCGACAGCACGCAGGGTTCGCCCTCGGTGAGGCTGACGACCCGCGTGCCCTCGTACACCGAGCCGCCGCGCCGGCGCAGGTCGTCCGCGAGTGCCAGCAGGTACTTCCGGGGATGGAACTGGGCCTGCCCGGTCACCCGGACCGCCCCGGCGACCGGGAAGGGCAGCTCCGTCTCCGTGACGAACTCGGCGGGCAGCCCGGCCTCCCGTGCCGCCTCCGCCTCGGCTCGCAGCTCCCGGACGCCATGCGGTTTCTCGGCGTACGTGAACGCCGCCGCCTCCTCCCAGTCGCAGTCGATGCCCAGCTCCTGCACGATCTCGGCCGCGTGCCGGATCGCGGCGGTCTGCGAGCGCGCGTACAGCCGGGCGCCCTCCGGTCCGCGGGTGCGGCGCAGGCGGTCGTAGATCAGGGTGTGCTGGGCGGTGAGTTTGGCCGTCGTGTGGCCGGTGACGCCCGCGGCGAGGCGGCCCGCCTCCAGGACGGCCACCTCATGTCCCTGCTGCACCAGTTCCCAGGCGGTACTGAGCCCCGCGATGCCGCCGCCGACCACGGCGACGTCGACGGCGAGGTCGGCGGCCGGTGGGGGAGCGGGTTCGCCGGGCGGTGCGGTTTCCAGCCAGTAGGAGCTGCGGAGCTCTGTCTCAGCGTTCATGGCCGCCGAGTTCCCGTCATGGTGAGGTGCCACGCGGACGGGTACCCGGTGCTCCGTACACACGCTGGAGGCCGGTGTACGAACGCGGCCGGCCCCGGCGAGACAGCGGACCAGGAGGGATCAATGAGCACGGTCAAGGAAACGGTCGAGGTGGAAGTCCCGCTCCGCAGGGCGTACGACCAGTGGACCCAGTTCGAGGACTTCCCGAACTTCATGGAAGGCGTCGACGAGGTCAAGCAGCTCGACGACCGGCACAACCACTGGACCACCAGCATCGGTGGGGTGCGGCGCGAGTTCGACACGGAGATCATCGACCAGATGCCGGACGACCGGATCACCTGGCGGTCCATCGGTGGTGACACCGAGCAGCGTGGCTCGGTCCGGTTCGAGCGGCTGGACGACACGCACACCCGGGTGGAGCTCACGATGGACATCGAGCCCACCGGTGTCGTCGAGAAGGGCGCCGACGCGCTGGGCATGATCGACCGGCGGGTGAAGGGAGACCTGCGCCGCTTCAAGGACTATGTCGAGAGCGGCAGCGGCACCGGCGGCTGGCGCGGACGCATCCGGCCGGGGGACCCCGGCACCACCCTCTGACGGTTCCCCGCGCGCACGCGCTCACGGCAGGAACCACCCCGGCCGGTCCCACGCTCCCGTGGGGCCGGCCGGAGGCGTGTCCAGTCGGTTCCCGCCGCGGCAACCGACTGGGTGTCGTATCAGCCGATGGTGAGTTAGGCGGTACTTCGGTCCGGGGGGATCGTTGGGCCGGGCGTGATCGAGAAGACCGTCCCCGTGACGACCCATGCCGGGCGGACGAGCCGTCTGCGGTTCGCCCTGGCTCTTGCGCCCCTGCTCGTGGGTGCCTCCGTCCTGCTGGCCGGAAGCGCCGCAGGGGCCGTCTCCGTGGCGTTCGCGGGGGAGGTGCCGGTCACGGTGCATGCCGCGCGGGTGTCCGGGTCGGGTGTGTCGGCCTCCCCGGGCGCTTCCGGGCGCGGCGGGGTGCTGCCGGCGCTGGCCACGCGGATGGAACGGGCCACCGTGGAGGACGCCTGCGTGACCTCCACCGCTCAGCTACCGGTCATCGGCGCGGTGACGGCCGTCGTACGGATCGAGCAGGCCTCCGCCACCGGGCTGACCGTGGAGGCGGGCAAGGCGACGGCCGGGACGGTGAAGCTCTCCGGCGCGCGGTTCGACACCCCGCGGGTGTCCCTGGAGCGGCCCACGGGCCTGTTCACCGTCGGTGCCGAGAGGGTCAGCGGCAGCAGGGTGACGACACAGCCGCACGCCTTCACGGCCGGGACGATCACGTCCCGTGGCGTCACCATCGACCTGCGCCGGGGCGAGGGCGGCTGCGAGCCGGGGGCGGGCCGATGAGCAGCGGTCCGACGACTACGGCGATGCGATCCGACCTGCGATCCGAGTGGCGGGGATGGCGCCGGGGCCGCCCGTTCGCGGCGGGGCTGCTGCTCGGGCTCGGCGGGCTGGAGTTGATCTGCGTCTCGTGGGTGGGGCTAGGGTTCCTGCGGTTCACCGGCACGGCGGGTGCCGCCTCGTGGGCCCTGGGCGCCCTGTTCGTCGTCGCCGGTGTCACGACGTGGCAGAACCCGGCCCTGCGCTACTTCTCCGGCGCCCTGGCCGCCGTACTGTCCCTGGTCAGCCTGGTCGCGGCCAACCTCGGCGGCCTGCTCCTCGGCTTCCTGCTCACCGCCGTCGGCAGCGCGCTGGCCCTCGCCTGGGTCCCGCAGCAGGCGCCCGCGGCCGGAGAGGGGGCGTGAGGTGGGGGCTCCCGTCCTGCGCCCCGTCGGCGTCTACGGCCGTAGCGGCATCCACGACCCGGCCCTGCGCCGCGGTTACGAAGCGTGCCGCCGCGTCGCGCGCACCACCGGCGAGATCGAGTACGCCGTATCGCTGCTGCTGCCACCGCCCCTGCGGACCGCCACCTGGGCGTTGTACGGCGCCCTGGGGACGGTGGACGGTCTGGCGGACACGGCGGACACGGCGGACACGGCGGACACCGAACGCGCCGGACGGCTGGAAGCGTGGATCTCCGCGTTCGACGCGGACCTGCGCGACGGTCGCAGCGCCGACCCGGTGCGGCAGGCATTGATCCACACCATGCTCACCTGGAACCTGCCGCCGGGCTTCATGCACACCCTGTTCGAGCAGCTGCGCCAGGACGTCCACGGGCGCCGGTTCGCCACGTGGCAGGAGTGGCGGCGCTACAGCAGCCTGGTCAACACGCCGTTCGTGCTGCGCACGGGCTCCCTGCTGCTGCGGGTCGCGGGCCTGTCCGCCGAGCCGGAGGCGATCGCCGCGGGCGTACCGGACGCGGCGGTGCAGTGGCAGACGGCGGTCGACGCCGTGTACTTGACCGACGCCCTCGTCGACCTCTCCGACGACCTGGCCCGCGGCCATGTGCCGCTGCCGCAGGAGGCCTTGGACGAGGCCGGAGTGCGCCGCGCGGACCTGCTGGCCCGCCGCAGCACCCCGGCCTTCGAGGAACTGGTGCGCCGACTGGCCGACCGGGCCCGCGGCTGGCTGGACCGGACACCGGTGCCTTCCGTGCTGCATCCGGCGGTCGGTGTCGCGCTCGGCGCCTACACCGACCTGTACCGGCTGCGGCTCGAGGCCGTCGCCGATGCCCCCGCCGCGCTGCTGCGGCGCCGCCCGGACCTGCCGCGGAGCGCCCGGCTGCGCGTGCTGCTTCCGGCCCGGGCCCGGGCGGCGCTGGCCTGGGGCCTGTTCCCCTTCCCCGTACGGCCCTGCCCGCCGCCGACACCGGCCGACGCCCCCGAAGGCAGGGCCGGTGAAGTGCGCCGGCTCGCCGCCGAGCGGCGCGCGATCGCCCCGCCGGCCCCCCACCCGTCCGGTGCCCGCCCGCCCCAGCTGCCCGCCGAGGCCAAGCCACGCCATGTCGCGATCGTCATGGACGGCAACGGCCGCTGGGCCACCGCCCGCGGCCTGCCCCGCACCGACGGCCACCGGGCGGGCGCCGAGGCACTGATCGACGTCGTTCACGGCGCCCTGGAGATCGGTCTGAGGTACCTGACCGTGTACGCGTTCTCCACCGAGAACTGGAAGCGCCCCGCCGACGAACTGCACGCGCTGATGTACGAGATCCCCTCGCTCCTGCGCCGGATCACCGACGACGCCGAGCCGCTGGACGTCCGCGTGCGCTGGGCCGGGCTGCGCTCCCGGCTGCCGGCCGACGTGATCGAGACACTCGCCGAGGCCGAGCGGACCAGCCGCGACCGCTCCGCACTGACCCTGACCCTGTGCGTGAACTACGGGGGCCGCGCCGAGATCACGGCAGCCGCGGCGCGCCTCGCTCAGGAGGCGGCCGCCGGGAGGATCGACCCGGGCTCGGTCTCCGAGCACGCCTTCGCCCGCTACCTGCACGTCCCCGAACTGCCCGACGTCGACCTGCTGCTGCGCACCGGCGGCGACCAGCGGACCTCCAACTTCCTTCCCTGGCAGTCCACTTACGCCGAGCTGCTGTTCCTGGACACCCCATGGCCGGAGGTGGACCGCCGCGACCTGTGGAACGCCCTCGAACAGTACGCCCGCCGCACCCGCCGCTACGGCTCCGTGCCCCGCGTCCCCGCCCAGCTCCTCCGGGACGGCTGACCAGTCGAACCGCATACGTAGCGAGCTTGCCCAGCCGCTTCGGCCTGCCGGAAGGGCGTGTGGGAGACGCAGACCCGGGAGGTGTCTGCCCCTGCGTTTGACGCAGGCGTGCCGTGGGGCTGGACTGGACTGACAGGCGCTGCGACCCGACCCCGTACCAGGGAGAGCAGCGATGACCACGATGGAAACCTTCAGTCTTCTGCAGCCGTACCGGATCGCGGAGGAGACGTTCGTCATCCCGTGGGCCCTGGAGGCCCCGCCGGTCGGCCACTTCCCGATGAACTCGATGGTGATCCGGGGAGCCGAGCCGGTCCTCGTGGACACGGGGGCGCCGGCGGTGCGGTCGCAGTGGCTGGAGGCCGCATGGTCCGTGGTGGATCCGCTGGACGTGCGGTGGATCTTCCTCACCCACGACGACCGTGACCACGCCGGCAACCTCCTGCCGGTCCTCGCCGAATGCCCGAACGCGACCCTGCTGACGACGTGGTTCTCGATCGGGCGCATGGCCGAGGAGTGGGAGACACCGGTCAACCGGTGCCGCTTCATGATCGAGGGCGACCGGCTGGACGTGGGTGACCGCACGCTGGTCGCCAAGCGGCCACCGCTGTACGACAACCCGACCACCCGCGCCCTCTTCGACCCGAAGACACACGTCCTGTGGGCGGTGGACACCTTCGCGACGAACGTGCCCACCCCCATGGCCGAAACCGCCGACCTGTCGGCGGAGGAGTTCCGCGAGGGGCAGCTCTTCGGCGGGCGCCTGGTCTCGCCCTGGGTCGCGCTGCTGGACGGCCGGAAGTTCGGGGCGGTGGTGGACGACTTCCAGCGGCTGGACGCCGAGGTCATCGCCGGCTGCCACACGCCGGTGCTCCGCCGGCCCCAGATCGGGGAGGCGTACGACCTTCTGCGCCGGTTGCCCGAGATTCCGCCGTGGCCGGAGTTCACGCAGGCCGACCTCGACCAGTGGATGGCGGTCGCCGAGAGCTCGGTTCCGCCGGAACAGCCACGGCCGTCGGCCACCTGACGCACTCATGCCCGAGCTGCCGGACGTCGAGGGGTTCCGGAAGGTGCTCACCTCCTGCGCGAAGGGCAGGATCATCCAACGCGTCGACGTGCGCGACACCGGCGTACTGCACGGGGTGAGCACGCGGAGCCTGCGGGACGCCCTGGAAGGCCGGCGTTTCACCGAGCCGGAGCGGCACGGGAAGTGGCTGCTCGCCCGCACCGGCGGCCCCACACTCCTGCTGCACTTCGGCATGACCGGCCGACTGGTCTGCAGCCGTCCCGACGACGCGGTCGAGGCGCACGACCGCGTCCTGTTCACCCTGTCCCGCGACCGTCAGCTCCGCTTCCGCGACCAGCGCAAGCTGCAGGGCCTGTGGCTCGCCCACGACGAGTCGGAGGTCGCGGCTCTGCTGGAGCGCCAGGGACCCGACGCGCTTGCGGTGAGCCGCGAGGAGTTCGAGACCGCGCTCTCCGCACGCCGCGGCAGCCTCAAAACGGCCCTCACCGACCAGTCCGTCCTGGCCGGACTCGGCAATCTGCTGGCCGACGAGATCCTGTGGCGGGCAGGCCTGCACCCCGCGAGCCGGGCGAGCGACCTCACCGAGCCCGACCGCCGCCGCCTGTACACGCACATGCGCCGCGCCCTGCGCTCCGCGGTCACCGCCGGCTGTGTCCCGCCCCGGGACTCCTGGCTCACCGGTCACCGGGACGACCCCGCCCCGGCCTGCCCGCGCTGCGGCACCTCGCTGCGCCGGTCCCGGATGGCGGGCCGTGGCACGGTGTGGTGTCCGCAGTGTCAGTAGTCCCGATCAGCCGGTAGTGCGCATCAGCCGGTGGCGCCTATCAGCCAGTGCCACGTATCAGCGCGTGTCGCCCCTGCGCAGGACCTTGTCGACGCTGACCGCGACGACGACCAGGGTCCCGGTCGCGACGTCCTGGTAGAGGCTGTCGATGCCCGCCTGGGTGAGGCCGGAGCGGAGCACGTTCACGATGAGCGCTCCGATCAGCGTTCCGACGATGCTTCCCCGGCCGCCGAAGAGGCTGGTCCCGCCGATGACGACGGCGGTGATGCTCTCCAGGTTCGCCGTCTGGTAGGCGTTGGGGTCGGCGTTGGGAATGCGTCCGAGGGCCTGCCAGGCGGCGATGCCGTAGAGGAGACCGGCGGTGACGTAGACCGACAGGATCGTGCGCCGCACGTTGATGCCGGTCAGGCGGGCGGACTCGGGGGCGTTGCCGACGGCGTAGATGTGCCGTCCCCAGCTCGTCCGGGTGAGCACGTACCAGAAGAACGCGTACAGGCCCAGGAGCAGGAACGTTCCCCAGGTGACGAGGACGCCGCCGAGGTGGATGCCGTGCCCCCAGAAGTCGAGCAGATCGCTGGTCACCGGATAGCTGCGGGAGTCGGAGTAGAGCCTGGCCGTGGCGTAGAGGACGCTCAGCGCGCCCAGGGTGACGATGAACGGCGGCAGGCCGAGCCGGGCCACGAGCAGGCCGTTGACGGTCCCGAGGAGGACCGCCACGGCCAGGCCGAGCAGCAGCGCCGCCGCCGGGCTGCCCCCGTCGAAGACGAGTTTGGCCATGACGATCGTGGCGAGGACGGCGATGGCCCCGTTCGCCAGGTCGATGCCCGCGGTGAGGATGATCAGCGACTGCCCCAGCGCCAGGGTGCCGATCACGATGGTCTGCTGCAGCACCAGGGACAGGTTTCCCGGCGTCATGAAGGTGTCCGTCGTGAGCGAGAAGACCAGTACGGCGACGGCCAGGGCGGCCAGCGGGCCGGCCGTCGGCGTACGCAGGGCGTACCGCAGCGCCTCCCGCAGCGCGGCGCCGGGCTCCGGCTCGGCGGTGGGGCTGGGCGTACCGGGAGATCTCATGGTCCTTTACTGGTTCCTTCCACCGCTCGGCGCACGCCGGTCATCCCCAGCAGCGCTGGAGTCCCCAGGCCGTGTCGTGGGACGCCAGTCCCCGCACCGGCTGGTCGGTGATGAGTTCCGTGCCCGTGTCGGTGAAGCCGGACGGTTTCCGCCCGCTCTCGGCGAACTCGACGACCGCGGCCACGCCCCGGTCGGCCATCCTGACCGGGAACTGCATGACGGTGGCCGCGTACTTGCCGGCCTTGACGGCCCGTACGCCGGCGCAGCCGCCGTCGATGGTGCCGATGGTCACCTGCCGGGTGAGGCCGCGGGCGGCGATGGCCGCGGAGGCGCCGTCGGCCACCGGTTCGTTGATGGTGTAGACCGAGTTCACGTCGGTCGTGCGCTGCAGCAGGTTCTCCATGGCGGTCTGCGCCAGGTTGCGGTCGCCGTTGGTGTTCGCCCGCCCTCGGATCGCCGGTGAGTCATCCTCGATCCCGAAGCCGTCGAGGAACCCGTCGTGACGCTCCTGGCTGACCGAGGAACCCTCCGTGCCGTCCAGCATGAGCAGTTGGGGCGCCCGGTCGGCGAGCACGGCCCTGACATACGCGCCCTGGAGGCGTCCGGCCTTGACGTTGTCGGTCGCGTACGTGGCGTCCACGGCGTCCTCCGGGTCCGTGGCGCTGTCCAGCGCGATCACCAGGATGCCCTGGCGCCGGGCCTCCGCGATGGCGCCCAGGACGCCGGTCGTGTTCGACGGCGTGATCAGGATGCCCTGCACGTCGCGGGCGATGAGGCTCTCCACCGCGGCGACCTGGCCCTCGTTGTCGCCGTCGAACTTGCCGGCCAGCGCGATGAG
The DNA here is from genome assembly GCF_050936625.1 of Streptomyces sp. CA-251387. Taxonomy (NCBI): domain Bacteria; kingdom Bacillati; phylum Actinomycetota; class Actinomycetes; order Kitasatosporales; family Streptomycetaceae; genus Streptomyces; species Streptomyces sp. CA-251387. The sequence goes on from NZ_JBNJMJ010000001.1 coordinate 4,952,248, forward strand.
CTCGGCGCCGTTCTTCTTGGCGGCGTCCGCGGCGGCCTTGCGCATGGTCACGAAGAACGGGTTGGTCTCGGTCTTGGTCACCAGACCGATCGTGACCTTCGGTGTCCCGTCGCCCTCGCCGGAGTCCTGATCGCCGCCACAGGCCGCGGCGCCGAGCAGCAACGTGCCCACCAGGAGGAGCGTGGCTCCCTGCCGGGGGCGCCGTGGCCGGCTGCGCTTGCGGACGGTGTGGTGGTGTGCCATCGGTGACACCCTCTTCCGGCCGGATCCAGCGTCTGGGAGGCCTCTGGTCGACACATGCGCCTAGATTGTTAATAAATATCGTATTTGCCCCTCTCTGGCGGAGAAGGTGAGATGCGCGTGGCCGGTCCGCCACTCCTCTCGCTGCGCGGAGTCTCCAAGCGGTTCGGCGCCGTCCAGGCCCTCAAGGACGTCGACCTGGAGCTGCACGCGGGGGAGGTGGTCGCCCTGCTCGGCGACAACGGTGCCGGCAAGTCCACCCTCATCAGGGTCATCGCGGGGGTCGACCCCGCCGACGAAGGCGTCATCGAGTGGGAGGGCCAGGTCGTCCATGTCAGGACCCCCCGGATCGCCCAGCGCCTGGGCATCGCGACCGTCTACCAGAACCTGGCGCTGTGCGACAACCTCGATGTCGCCGAGAACCTGTTCCTGGGGCGGGAACGCCGGTGCCCCGGTGTGCGGGGTCGCCTGTTCCGGTTGATGGACAGCGGCGGCATGCGGGGCGAGGCCCGACGGCAGCTGGACGCGCTGGGCATCCGTGTCCCCGACGTCCGTGCTCCGGTCGCTTCGCTGTCCGCGGGCCAGCGGCAGACCGTGGCGATATCCCGCGCGCTCCTCGGCCGGCCGAAGGCCCTCCTCCTCGACGAGCCCACCGCGGCGCTGGGGGTTCCGCAGACCGGCCACGTCCTCGACCTCGTCGACGAACTCCGCGAGCGGGGCATCGGGGTCATCCTCATCAGTCACAACCTGGGCGACGTCAAGGCGGTGGCGGACGAGGCGGCGGTGCTGCGGCTGGGCCGCAACAACGGCTTCTTCCATGTGCCGACCACACCGCAGGACAGGATCTTCTCCGCCATCGTCGGCGCCACGGGGCATGACTGACTCGTACATGGAGAGGTGGGATCTCGGGGGTCCCGGGATGGCGGGCAGCAGCCATGCAGACATCACCGCCCCCCGCGTCAGAGGCGGCGCACGCGACGACATCGCGCTGATCGCCGTACGCCTTTGGGAGTCGACGAGACCACCCCGGTTGTCGCCGGGCAACCCTGCGGCGGCGGCAACCGGGCGGGGCGGGCCGTACCGGCCCTCGTGCGGCTCACGACTCACTGCCGAACCGCTTGCCCGGACGAGTGCGCGGTTCATGTGTACGGCCCGCTCATAGGCCGAGTGCCACATCCTTCGGCGTTCCACACCGCAAACCGCGCCTCATCTGCCGACCGACGTGGAGAGCGAGGCGCCGGGGCCTCACTGGTCCGAGTAGCCGATGTCCCCGATGGTCCACGCGCTCACGTCCTCGATCGGGACGCGGTACATGCCTCCCGTCTCAGGGATGCCGAAGCTTCCCTGGAGGATCCGGGCGACGTGGAAGTGGAGGTGCGTGGGCGGTCCGTCACCTTGCTCCGGTCGACGGTCGCCGCTGCCCCGGTCCGGGGTGAACGCGGCGGCGAACCGCCCCAGGTGCTCGGAGTCCCGCAGGACTTCGGCGACGCGTTCCTTCCACAGGGCTTCCGGGGCGAGCCGTCCGGTGAGGACGGCTCCCGGAATCACCACGGTCAGGGACATCCGGCTGCTGTGCTGCGACTCCACCATCGCGGCGATCGTGACGAGCAGGTCGTCAGGGCGCTTCATGCCTCAGGAGCCTAGCCCGAGGCCGGGTGTCGGCGCGCGCAGGAGCCGGACTGTTTTCACCAGCCCAGCACACCCTCGTCCGGGCGCGCCGCGTCTCTGGGCGGCGTGATCGCGGGGGCGTTGTGGCAGGTGAAGCCGAGCCGGGTCAGGGCCCGGCGCATCTCCCCCGCGGTGAAGTCGCGGCGGTCCTGCTTGGTGATCACTTCCCCGACCTGCATCACGGAGTAGACGCGGCGGCCGATGGTGACGGCCACGCCGGTGACGGGTTCGGGCTTGATCCCGCTCATCGACTGCTCGACCTCGCTCTTGACCAGGTCGAAGGGGAAACGGGCGATGACACAACGCATGGATGCCTCCACAGAGTTGGGAGAGAAACACCGTCAGGGGCCGACCGTGCGGCAGCGGTCAGTGGGGGAGCGGTCAGTGGGTGAGCGAGAGGACGCCCAGGGCGTATCCGTGCTCGTCGATCACGGGGGACACGTCGAGGGCCCGGACCCGCATGGCGGCCTCGGCCTCGCCGAGTTCGGCCATGGACGAGGTGAACGGCCCGCGGTCGAAGGGGATGTCCCGCAGCCGCGTCCGGTCCCCGTACCACGAGCCACCGCGGTGCGCGGAGAGCTCGGCGAGGGTCACCAGTCCCGCGCACCGCCCGTCCTCGTCCTCGAGGAGCAGGTGTGGGACGCGGGCGCCGATGAGCACGGACAGCGCCACGTCGACGGTCATGTGGTCGTCCACCTGGGGTCCGGGGGCGTACATGGCGTCACTGGCGGTCAGACCGGTGCCGTCGGTGGTTCCGGCCTGCAGCGTGGGGGCTGGAATCGGCGTCAAGGGCTTCTCCTCTTCGTCGGGTCGGCAGGACGAGTCCGTCGGGGCCGCAGCACGAGCCGAGGCCCGTCACGACCACTGGGGCGAATCTCTGTGCCGGGGCTGCCGGGCTGTCGGGGTGGGCTGACTGCCGGGGCTATGGGTTGTTCCTCGGGGCGGAGTGCCGGGTCCGCGCGGCGGCCCGTCCGGCTCCTCCGCGGTCGGTGGCTCGTCCGGCTCCTCCACGGTCGGCGGCCCGTCCGGTACTACTACGACCGGCGGCCCGTGCCCTTCGACCCCGGCCGGTGGCCCGTCCGTTGCGGGCGCGGTCGGCGGATCCCGTGGGTTCGCCCTGTTCGGTGGCCGATGGGGTGATGGTGACGGGCACACCGGACGGAGTCCGGGCGCCGGTGATGCGCTGCAGTTCGGTCTCGCCCGGCCGGATCCGGACCGTACGCGCCGTGATGCCGGCATCCGCCATCAGACGGTCCACCGCGCGACGCTGGTGCGGCAGGACGAGGGTGACGACGGTGCCGGACCCGCCCGCCCGGGCGGTACGGCCGCCGCGGTGCAGGTAGTCCTTGTGGTCGCCGGGAGGGTCGACGTTCACGACGAGGTCGAGGTCGTCGACGTGGATGCCGCGGGCGGCGACGTTGGTGGCCACCAGGACCGTGACATGGCCGTCCTTGAACCGGGCGAGCGTCCGGTTGCGCTGCGGCTGGGACTTGCCGCCGTGCAGGGCCGAGGCACGCACACCGACGGACAGCAGGTGCTTGGCCAGCCGGTCGGCCGCGTGCTTGGTGTCCAGGAACATGATCACTCGACCGTCACGGGCGGCGATCTCGGTGGCGGTGGTGTGCTTGTCGTCGTCGTGCACGTGCAGCAGATGGTGTTCCATGGTGCTGACGGCGCCCGCGGACGGGTCGACCGAGTGCACCACGGGGTCGTGGAGGTAGCGCCGTACCAGGAGGTCGATGTTGCGGTCCAGAGTGGCCGAGAACAGCAACCGCTGGCCGCCGGGGGCGACTTGGTCGAGCAGCGCGGTCACCTGCGGCATGAAGCCCATGTCGGCCATCTGGTCGGCTTCGTCCAGGACCGTGACGGCGACGCGGTCCAGCCGGCAGTCGCCCCGTTCGATGAGGTCCTTGAGGCGGCCGGGCGTCGCCACGACCACCTCGGCGCCGCCGCGCAGCGCACTCGCCTGGCGGCCGATCGCCATGCCGCCCACCACGGTGGCGAGCCGCAGACGCAGGGCGCGGGCGTAGGGGGCGAGCGCGTCGGTGACCTGCTGGGCCAGTTCCCGGGTGGGGACGAGGACGAGGGCCAGCGGCTGTCGGGGCTGGGCCCGCTGCCCGTCGAGCCGGGCCAGTACGGGCAGGCCGAAGGCGAGCGTCTTGCCGGAGCCGGTGCGCCCGCGGCCCAGCACGTCCCGGCCGGCCAGCGCGTTCGGCAGCGTGGCCGCCTGGATCGGGAAGGGCACGGTCACGCCCTCGGTGCCGAGCGCGGCCAGCAGAGGTGCGGGCATGTCGAGTTCGGTGAACGTCGCGACCGCCGGCAGCGGCTCGGTGAGGGTGACCGGCAGGGTGAACTCCTGCGGGCGTGCGGCGACGCGTGCCCGTGGGCCACTGTTTCGCCCGGTGCCCGAACGGGGACTCTGCCGGCCCTTCTCCTGGGCGCGGAAGCGGCCGGAGCCGCGGCCGGTACTGCGGGTGCGGTTCATGGAGGAACCTTCCTCGATGCGGCGTATCGAGGAATTCCAGCCGGCAGCGCAAGCCGCACGAGGATTCGCAAGAATGAGCCGAGGGAAATGCTGAAACGAGCCCTCTCGGCCTGAGTGCCGGGGCTGTTCAAGAACGCGGAAAATCCCGGAAAACACAGAGGATCCGGGAGACTAACGAGCTGGGGCCCGCACCCCTAGAGTGCGGGCCCCAGTCACAAGGTTCGTGTGACGCGTCGGCGTCAGGCAGGAACGATGTTCTCGGCCTGCGGGCCCTTCTGGCCCTGCGTGACGTCGAAGGTAACCTTCTGGCCTTCCTGAAGCTCGCGGAAGCCGCTGGTGGCGATGTTCGAGTAGTGGGCGAACACGTCAGCGCCGCCGCCGTCCTGCTCGATGAAGCCGAAGCCCTTTTCCGCGTTGAACCACTTCACGGTGCCAGATGCCATATTGAATCTCCCTTGGGGGGCAGTGCCGGACTCCGCACTTTACGGGCCCGAGTCGCCGCTGTGATCACCCCTCCGGAAGCATCCGGAAAGCTCTGCAAAGAATCAAGTCTCTGGTAACCAAAACTGCAACTGCTATCACGCTAACACAGGTCGGGCGGAAGTCCCCATGGGTTTTCGCCATCGTTCAGGAATTCTTATCCCGCGGTGGCCTTTATTTCTGTAGTGGCGGGACTAGGTATCCGTGCCGCGCTCGTCCAGCTCCCGGCGCATGTCCCGGTTCAGGCGGAGGGCGTCGTCGAGCTGGTCCTCGAGGGAGACGATGCGGCACGCGGCCTCGATGGGGGTGCCCTGGTCGACGAGTTCGCGGGCGCGGGCCGCGATGCGCAACTGGCGGCGGGAGTACCGGCGGTGGCCGCCTTCCGAGCGCAGGGGAGTGATCAGATCGGCTTCGCCGACGGCCCGGAGGAAGGCCGGCGTGGTGCCGAGGACGTCGGCTGCCCGCCCCATGGTGTAGGCGGGGTAGTCGTCGTCGTCGAGGTTCCCGGCGACAGGGGCGTTATCAGCGGGCATAGCACCTTCGTTTCGGGGGCGCGGTGAGCCCGGGCGTGTGCGGCACCCGTGCTCCGCGAGATCCGGCACCATCTGCCTGGTGCGACAACCCTAACTCCGGCAGGCACGGAGATGTGGTCTCGCCATTACAGACTTTCACCCGCCGCGCCGGCCGGACTGCGAACGGCGTGAAGGGTCAGCGCACGGGACGCCGGGGGACGCGCCGGGACGCCACTGCGGCGAACGCCACATCCGCCACGAAGAGCACGACACCGAAGGCCAGCAGATAGCCCAGGCCGTCCGCCGCCGCACCGATGATTCCCAGGACGACGGCCACCAGCAGAAGCAGCAGAAAGGTCACCAGCAACCCGACCACCTCCTGGCGGGGTCAGCGGCGCGCGAGTTGACGTTCGCCGTGCGCACCCGGCTGGTACGCCATGTCGTAGTAGCGGAAGATCGTCTCCTCCTGCTCCGCGGGCAGCACGTCGTCCGTCCCGATGGAGGGCGCCTTTCGCACCTCCCCCTTGGCATGGGAGACCTTGACGTACCCGGGCCCCAGGACCACCTCGTCGAGCGGGACGAAAACCAGGCGCTGACGGGTGGGCAGCCCCGTACGGACGGTGGCCATGGCCGGTTCGTCGGTGGCCGTGTCCACGTAGACGGCCTCGAGCGTGCCGATCTTCCGCCCCTTGGGGTCGACCACGGCGTGTTCGCGCCACTCCCGGACATCGGCCGCGCGGATCATGCCTGCTCCCTGTCTCCACCGCCGGAGGGGGAAGCGAGGGGCTCGGCACCGGTGTCGACGAGGATCCGCCTCGCCCCTTTGACGTTGTCGGCACGCACCGCCTGGGCCATCGCCGCCCGCGCCGCGGCGACCGGCGTGTCCGGCGGTACGACCAGCAGCGAGAAGATGTCCTGATCGCCTCGGGTGACCAGGACGGTGTCGTCACCCACGGACGACGCGTCGATGTGCACCACCCGGCCGTCGACGACCAGGCGCGTCGGCAGTCCGTCCCAGGCGGCGGAGTCCAGGCCGACCCGCGCGATCGGCCCGAGGTGTTCGCTCAGCGCGCCGATCAGACCGGGCAGCTCGGCGCCGACATCACGGGAGCGCGGCCACCACGCGCCGTCCAGCACTCCCCGGCGGTCGTGCGTCGTCTCCAGCCGCAGGAGCGCCGTCCCCGGGAGTACGGACTCGTGAAGGCCGTCCGGGAGGAGTCCCTCCGTGGGCGGGGGGTCGGTACCGGGCACTGTGCTCACCTGCCTGTGCGGTTTCGGCAGCGGCTCCTGAACGTGGGCCGGCGGTTCGTGAAAGGGGCCGACGGCAGGCCGGGAGAAGATCTCCCGGTCTTCTTCGTCCCACGCTACTCCTGCGGCCGTCCGTCAGCCGGGCTCCGGGACAGCCTCCCCGGCAGCAGCGTCGCCGCCCTCGTCGCCGCCCGGCTGCCCCAGTGCCTCCGGTCTACGACGGCCGCTGTACCGGGTACACGCTCTCCACCCGGTCCGAAGGCGACGAAGGCCGCCACGAGGACGAGGGAGCAGTGACCGAACCCATGAGCAGGGTGATCTGCGACATCATGATCTCGGCCGACGGGTACTCGGCCGGGCTCCATCAGACCGAGGAACGCCCGTTCGGCGACGACGGTGGCGACGGCTGGGGCGACAAGCTGCCCGCCTGGATGTTCGACGGTGGCGACGAGAACCGGGCCGAGGTCGACCAGATGGGCGGCGCCAAGCCATCCGCCGTACCACGCGCCGGTGTTCGTGCTCACCCACCACGCGCGCGAGCCCCAGCCGATGGGCGGGGGCACCACGTACTACTTCGTCACCGACGGAATCGAGTCGGCACTGGCCCAGGCACGTGCGGCGGCCGGCGACGGCGATGTCGCGATCCAGGGCGGCTCGACCACCATCAACCAGTACCTCGCCGCCGGCTTGATCGACGAGCTGCGGCTGCACATCGTGCCGCTCACACTCGGCGCCGGCACCCGCCTGTTCGAGGGCGTCCCGCCCCTGAACCTGAAGCAGGTGCAGTCGAGGGCGGGGAGCCGGGTCACGCACGTGACCTACCACGTGCTGTCCTGAGCCGTACGGGGCTCAGCGCACCGGGAAGCCGAAGGAGTAGCTCTGCTCCTTGAGCCGGGGGAGGATCCGGCGCAGGGCCTCGACGGTCTGGGAGCGGTCGCCTCCCGCGTCGTGGAAGAGAAGCGTCGGCCCGTTGGGCAGCTCCCTTTCGACGGTGGCGACGATGGCGTCCGTGCCCGGTCGCTCGAAGTCCTTGGTATCCACGTTCCAGCCCAGCGGGCGCATGCCCCGGGAGGCGGCGAGGGTGCGGCTGTAGGGGGTGAAGGCCCCGCCGGGCGCCCGGTAGTACATCGGCCGTACGCCCCCGGACGCCTTGGTGATCATGCGTTCGGCGTCGAGTATCTGCTGCGACTGGTAGGCCTGGGACTGCTTGTCCATGGTGGTGTCGTGCGACACCGAGTGGTCGCACAGCCGGTGCCCGGCCGCGACCACCTTCTTCACGAGGTCCGGGTGGGCCTGCGCCTGCGTCCCCACCATGCAGAACGTGGCCTTCACCCCGTACTCCCGCAGCACGTCGAGCACTTGGGGCGTCCATACGGGGTCGGGGCCGTCGTCGATGGTGATGTTGACGCCGCGCGCCCCCTTGTCCGAGGCGTGCGCGATGGTCACCGCGACCGGCTTGACGGCACTGCCCGGCGTGGCCGACGCGGTCGCCTTCGGCGCCGAACCGCCCACGGCACCGGCCTGCGCGGTCCACACCGCGGCACCCGCGGCGAGCACCGTCACCCCGAGCGCCGCCCCGACGACCTTGCCGTACCAGCCCCGCCCGCCACCGTGCCGTGCCATGTCCGCCCCGCTTCCGCCCAGTTCCTCGCCGATCCCCGGTCACCTCGCGACCACCTGGCAGGACGAGGGACGGCGGCCAGGGGATGCGTCCGTTACCGATCACGGACAATCCCCGGGGAGTTCGCGGACAACTCGCCGAGCGGCGCGAGAGCGGGTGGCGGTGCTTCGGCACGATCGGACGGCTCATCCGGAGGTGGGAGCCGGGGGCTGTTCGGCTGTGCTCTGAAGGGCGCGCTGTGGGCGCGCGAGGGCGGGACGTGGCGTGGCGTCGCGTGGTCAGTTCGCCGGCGGGTCGGTCAGGTCGTCCAGTTCGGCGGCTAAGAGTTGCGCGGGGTCGATTCCCATACCGGCGGCACAGGCTTCCGGGAGGGTCGCCGTGATCTCGGACGCGATCGCGGTGATGTCGTCCGGCGCTCCAGAGGCGCGCGGTCCATGTCTGGACGTACGGCCCCCGTGAGCCACGGTGCCGGGCCATGGGAGCCGTTCCGGTCGGGCACGGGGCCAATGGTCGCCGGTTTCCACGGGTGGCGGGCGGCCGGGTGCTTTCGGCTCCGGCGGGCATACGGTGGACGCGGGCACGGAGCGCAGCCGCGCAGCTGTCCGCACCCGAACGCACGCCGACCCACCGCGAGCCGGCGGCCGGTTCAGGGGCCAACTCCCGGTCCCGTACCGGGGACAGGCCTTCCCACACCGCAGCCCGGGGACCTGCGGGGGCATCATCCGCAGCACCGTGTCGGCACCGGCCCGGACGGGGCGCCACTTCGGTCACGCGTCTCCCGTGGGCCGCCCTTGCCCGGTCGTCCGTGGGACAGCCTCCTCGTGCCGGTCCCGACGGCCTGAGAGGCGGGGTGCGTGCCGAGGCGAGGGGGTCCGGCCCGGTCGGGCCGGACTCACCGGGCCGCCGGGGCAGTGACGGAACCGTCCCGGCGGCTTTCGACGTCCCTCGGCGGGATTCCACCGGAACGGGGCATGGTTGTCCGTCGTCCGTCGTCCGTCGTCCGTCGGCGATTGTGGTGTGCGGGGCCTGCCACGGACGGTCTTCGGGCGAAGGTCGTGTGCTGGGCCCTGTCGCGGTCGTTCGGCGGCCGGATCCGGTCATGTGCCGGGCCGAGGGGGCGGTTGCCCCGTCCGGGTCCGCGCAGACCGGAGCCGATGTCCGCCGTCGGCCGTGCCGCCGGTTCCGGGCGGCGGCAGGTGGGAGGGGCCGGGGCTGGTGGCGCGAAGACGACCGGCGCACCCGCGCGGAGCAGCAGGGCGTGGTTCGCTGGCGGCACGGTCTCCTTCCCGCGAGCCTCGGGGAAGCGGAGGCTGTGGACGCGCCGGATCCAAGGGTGATCGCCTTTCATCCGCAGGCGTGGCGTGGAACCGGCGTCGCGGGATCCGTGGGCGCCGCGAGCTACTAGGGGGTGCCGTGTGAACCGTCGGCGCCCGACCTCGATGCCCTGAACCGTCGGCGTCCCGACCAATCGGCCTTCCGAAGGGGCGGCACGGGGGCCCCGGCTGCCGCGCCCCCACGCGGGTGATCGCTGATCACCGCCGGCCCGTCGGCCCGTCGGCCAACCGTCCCCCGATGGCCTGTCGTACCGGCGTCCACCGAGTGCCGGTTCCGTTGCCCGTGCCACCTACGAGGAGGGAAGCCCGCGCATGCCCGTCCCCCTGCACCTGGCCCAGGCCGGTCCGCTCTCCGGGCGGATCGTCGGCCCCGTCGGCCGCGCTCTGCTGGCCGTCGCGGGTCGGCTGACCAGCCCGCTCACGCCGGACGACTACCTCGGCCTGATCGACCCGCTGCTGTCCGCACGGCACCCCGCGGGCCGGGTGACGGCCGTGCGCCCCGAAGGGCCGCGTGCCGTCACGCTGGTGCTCCGGCCGGGGCGGGGCTGGCGGGGCCATCGCGCCGGGCAGTACCTGCCGGTCGGGGTCGAGCTGGACGGCGTACGGCACTGGCGTACGTACTCGTTGACGTCGCCGCAGGACGATGGGGGCCCGGCGACGGACCGGGAGCTGACCCTCACCGTCCGGGAGGATCCCGGCGGCACGGTCTCCCCGTACCTGGTGCACCGCACACCACCCGGCACCGTGCTCCGACTCGGCCCCGCGCAGGGCGAGTTCGTCCTGCCCGAGGCGCTGCCCGCCCGGATGCTGATGGTGACGGCGGGCAGCGGGATCACCCCGGTGATGGGGATGCTGCGCACGCTGGCCCGGCGCTCCACCACACCCATGGCGCCGGCCGACGTCCTCCTCCTGCACAGTGCGCCCGACCCCGACGACTGCCTCTTCCGCGCCGAACTGACCGATCTGGCAGACCGGTTGCCGTGGCTGCGCCTCCGTCTGCACTACACGCGCACCGCCGGCCGGCTCACCCCGCGCCACCTCGCCCAGCTCTGCCCCGACTGGCGGGACCGGCAGACCTGGGCCTGCGGTCCCGCCGGGCTTCTCGACGCGCTCCAGGCGCACTGGGACGCGGCCGGTGCGGCCCAGTGCCTGCACATCGAGCGCTTCCGGCCGCGACCTTTCGTGCCGCCCGGTGCCGACGCCTCCGGTGGGCGGGTGCGGTTCCGGCGCAGTGGTGTGGAGGCGGAGTCGGCGCCGTCCGTCCCGCTGTTGAACACCGGCGAGGCGGCCGGTGTCGTCATGCCGTACGGCTGTCGGCGGGGCATCTGCTTCGGGTGCCTGACCCCGCTCGCCGACGGGCGGGTCCGTGATCTGCGGACCGGTGAAGTGCACGGTGAACCGGGCGAGTTGATCCAGACCTGTGTCAACGCGGCCACAGGTCCGCTCGTCCTCGATGTCTAGGACCTCCCGAGGAGGCCCCTCATGACCGCAGCAATATCGACCAAGCGAGTCGACCAGGCGAGTCGACCGGGCCGACGAAACGACCACGGAACGGCCCACGGAACGGCCCACGGAACGGCCCACGAAATGACCCGCGAAATGACCGACGAACTGGGCCGGGAACTCGACGAGATCCGCGCCGAGATCGTCCTCGCCCGCGGGGCCGACGACGCCCGCTACATCCGTACCGTGATCGCCGTCCAACGAGGCCTGGAGACGGGCGGTCGGCTCGCGCTCGCCGTCTCGGTCCTCCCGCCGGCCTGGTGCGCGGGCACGGCGATGCTCACCGTCGCCAAGATCCTGGAGAACATGGAGCTGGGCCACAACGTCCTGCACGGCCAGTGGGACTGGATGGGCGACCCGGCGATCCACTCGACCACCTGGGAGTGGGACTTCCTCACCCCCGCCGACGCCTGGAAGCACACCCACAATCACCTGCACCACACGTACACCAACGTCGTCGGCCGGGACCGCGACCTCGGCTACACCATCCTGCGGATGAGCCCCGATCAGCCCTGGCACCCGGTGCACCTCCTCCAGCCGCTGTACGCCGCCCTGCTCGCGCCCGTCTTCGAGTGGGGCATCGCCCTGTACGACCTCGAGGCGGACGCCGTCGTCGACGGCCGCAAGAGCGTGCGGAGCCTGTGCGGGGAGATCGCCGGGCTGGCGCGGAAGGCGGTGCGGCAGATCGCCAAGGACTACGTCCTCTTCCCGCTCCTCGCCGGCCCCTCCGCGCTGCCCTGTCTGCTGGGCAACCTCACCGCGAACGGACTGCGCAACGTCTGGGCGCACACGGTGATCTTCTGCGGCCACTTCCCGGGTGACGTAACGACCTTCACCGAGGAGCAGATCGAGGGCGAGAGCCGCGGCGAGTGGTACGTGCGTCAGATCCAGGGCTCGGCGGACTTCGAAGGAGGCTTCCTGCTCCATGTACTCACCGGCAACCTCGACCACCAGATCGAGCACCACCTCTTCCCCGACCTGCCCAGCAGCCGGTACGCCGAACTGGCCCCGCGGGTGCGCCGCCTGTGCGAGAAGTACGGCCTCCCGTATGTGACGGGGCCGCTGTGGCGGCAGTACGCGTCGATGTGGGGGCGGGTCCTGCGCCACGCGGTGCCGTGGGAGCCGCGGCGGTGATCAGCCGTGCCGGTCCTCGGCCGAGGGGGCGGGCGGTGAGCGTGTGCTCCACCTGGCTCCAGCCCGTGGCGCGGGCCCGCACGGGGGCCCTGGTCGTGCTGGAGCGCGAAGAGTTCCAGGAGGCGGGTGTGCTCGCCGCGCACAGGGCGTCCAGGGGCGCTGCCGCCAATGAAGGTCACGTCGTAGCTTTCGCCGCAGCAGGGCTGTTCGACCGTCGGTGACCGTTCGCGACGCCTCGCGTGCGGAGACGGCCGATACGTGACCGGGGACGAGCAGTGCGGGGGCGGGCCCTGGACAGGGGACCCCGAACCGGCCCGTCCCCCTTCGCCGGGCGCCGTGTCCCGGGTCGACGGGGAGTACCGTGGACGTGTCGAGGGCATCCCGCACACCGGTGACCGAACCAGTCTCGTCCTCGTCGCGCACCGACACGGACCCTTCCGGTCCGGGGCAGGGGCCGTCCCATGACCTCCGAAACCACGCACCCTCCAGACCGTCCGGAGGCGACCGAGGGCAGGGTCGAGGTGCGTATCGTCTCCGACGACGCCGAAGCTGCCCGGCGCGTCGCGGACGCGCTCCGGCTGATGTTCGCCGGGGGCGAGCAGCGCAGCTATCCCGTGGGTCCCTCGGGGACGGGGACGCGACTGCACCTCACGCTGAACGCCGCGCATGCCGCCGGCCCGCTCCGCACCTGGCTCGAGACCAGCAGGCCGTCCGTCGACCGCACCCACCCGGGCGAGACCGGCTGACGGTCCGCGCCCTCGTATCCACAGCCGTCCTCCGCCCACGATCCACCGCACGCCCCGAAGAGGCGCAGCCCCTGACCCCGGCCGCACTGTTCGCGCCAGGCCAAGGAGCGCCCGTGTCCCTCAGCCCCGCCAGCCCCCCTCCCGGCGTCCGGCCGGACGGCACCCGGGCGCCCGTCCCGCAGTCCGAGGCGCCCGTAGGGGCCCGGTAGTGGCGGCGGGTGCGGCCAGATCGATCCCTCCGTCGGCGTCATCCGCCTCTTCGAACGCCTCGGCTGGGTGAGTGACGTGCGCCGGCCCACCCCGAAGCGCATCGCCGCCCGCCGCGTACGAAACCACGCATCCCCGGCCTCGTCCCAGGAGCTCTCATGACACTCGCCCCGTCCCCTTCCGAACCCTCCCCGACCGATGCCCGCCTGCGGCTCGCGGCCCAGACGCCGTACGTCCGGCAGGCGCGGCGCATCGACGGCGCCTGGTGGCCCCGCTCGTACGACCTGACCGCCGAACTCCCCGGCCTGCTGAGCGGATTGCCACCGGCCTGGGGGCAGATCACCAGCGTCGTCGTGAACGGCGGCCGGTGGACGGCCTCTCCCGGCCGGGTGCTCATCGCCAACCAGGTCGTACGTCTGCGCCGGACGAACGTGCCCCAGGCCGCGGACACCGTCTGCCTGCTGGCACCGGGGCGCGGCCGGTGGGACCTGCTGGTGGTGCCCCCCGACGCGGCGGAGTCGGAGGCCGGGCAGCTGATGGACGGCAGCGTTTGAGGAAACCGCGGAAGCACGGCCGACCGGAACGCTGACGGGTCGCCGCCGATCTGCGTCCTCGACGTCCCCGTACTTGCGCCCTGAAGTCCCCGTACCTGCGCCTTCAGCCGCACTGTGTGCTGACGCCGCCCGTCTCGTCGCCCTTGAGGTAGATGCCGCTGACGTAGCCGACCCCGCCCGCGTTCAGCGGCAGGCGGACCCACTTGTCGTTGGTGATGCCCTCGGCGGTCACGCTCTGGCCGACCACCCAACACTGGGCCGGGTAGGACTCGCCCGCGTACACCTTGCTGACGACACCACACGAAGTCGACGCACAGGAACGGACGTTGGCCTCGGCCCACGCCGTCACCGTCGTCGAACCACCCCCACCACCCCCGCCGCTCCCGTCCGGCATGAAGGTGACGTCCACCCAGTCGTTGTCGGTCATGCCGAGGCCGTCCCAGAAAGTGCCGTCCGCGACGTCGATGCCGGCCGGGTTGGCGACCCGCCGGCCGAACTCGTCGAGCCCGCCGTTGTAGCCGTTGAGGTACGCCGCCTGGGACTCGGGGGTGCCCTGCGGCAGGTCCCGCCACATCTCCCGCTGCGCGGGCGGATTCCAGTAGTCGTCGCGGGTGTTCCAGGGGCCGACGTCCCACACGGGCGCGGTCTCGCACCGCCCCTTGTAGCACAGCCGCACCTGGTACTCGTGTCCGCCGTTGGTCGCCAGCATCCGGCGCGAGGGCAGGGCCACGAAGTGGTCGCGGGGCTGGATGACGTGGCCGTTGGCGGTGGTCTGCCCGGTGAGGCCCTCCCGGGTGGCGAACAGCCGGTAGGTGGGGCCGGACGCGGCCGCCGACATGCCGTTCTGCGGGGTCTGCTGCGGCGCGGGCTGCTCGGCCGCGGCGGTGACGGTGACGGTGTGGACGGTGGGGGACGGCCCGCCGGGGACGCCGAGCAGGGTGAGCCGGACCTGGAGGAGGGAGACCGCCTGCGGCAGCCGGACCGCGCCGGCGCCGTCCGGGGTCCGCCACTGCGTCCAGGTGCCCGGGTGGTTGCTGCCCCGGATCTCGGTCAGCACCTTGGTGCCGGTGGGGATTTCCGCCTCGGTCCGCACGGTGAACGCCGTGAGCTGACGGCCGAGGCTTCTGCCGGGCGAGGTGTAGACGGCGTGGGAGGCGCCGGGTGCCGACGGTGTCCGGCCCTTGCTGTCCTTGACGGTGATCCCGTCCGGACGGCGGGCGACGTTGCCGCGGTCGGCCTCCGGTCCCGCCAGGTCGATACGCCAGCTGTTCTGACGTTTCGGATCCTGCGCGGCGGCGGGCGGTGCCGCCGCCAGGCCCATCAGGATGAGCAGCAGACACAGGATCTGCGTTCTCCACAGCGGCGTACGCCACTTGGCACGCACGGATGCGACATGCACGGGTTCCCCCTTGGCGGATGTGGACGACGGTCCAGGACTACCGCCCTCCCGGGGCACCGTCTCTCCGCAAACTTCCGGATGCCCCGCCCGACCGCCGCGCGTCTAGGGTCCGTGGTCCGGCCGGCCGCCCCACAGCGGGCGGGGCCGGTCCACCGCATCCGACGGCTCGTCAGAAGCCACCACCCCATGGGAGGAACCCACGTGCGTCCTGCTCTGCGCGGCATGAACCTGCGGGCCGGCCTGCTGGCCGCGGCGGCCCTGCTGCTGCCCCTCGCGGCGGCCGCCCCCGGCCACGCGGCGACGAACGGCACCACCGCCGCAACCTCCGCCACCGCCTTCGACGGCTCCTGCCCGGCCGCCGGCGTGGTCACCCAGGGCTACAGCAGCACCCACGACGGTGTCGACATCGCGAACTCGCTCGGCACCCCGATCCACGCGGTCGGCGCCGGCGAGGTCATCGCGTCCGGTCCGGCCCAGGGATACGGCCAGTGGATCCGCATCCTGCATCCCGACGGCACGGTGACCGAGTACGGGCACATGTACCAGCGGGACGTCTCCGTCGGCCAGCAGGTGTCGGCCGGTCAGCGCATCGCCCTGATGGGCTCCGAGGGCGACTCCACCGGCGTCCACCTGCATCTGCGGGTGCGCGTCGGCACGTCCACCTCCGTCCGCGGCATCGACCCGGTCCCGTACTTGCGCGACCGCGGAGTCGGGCTGCCGTGCACGCCCGGCGGGGGTGGCGGGGGTGGTGGGGGTGGTTCGACGACGGTGACGGCGTGGGCCGAGGCCAACGTCCGTTCCTGTGCGTCGACTTCGTGTGGTGTCGTCAGCAAGGTGTACGCGGGCGAGTCCTACCCGGCCCAGTGTTGGGTGGTCGGCCAGAGCGTGACCGCCGAGGGCATCACCAACGACAAGTGGGTCCGCCTGCCGCTGAACGCGGGCGGGGTCGGCTACGTCAGCGGCATCTACCTCAAGGGCGACGAGACGGGCGGCGTCAGCACACAGTGCGGGTGAGAGCGGCTGTGGCGATCCGGTGCTGTTGCGTGCGGCCGTGGCGGCCCGGCCCGGCCAGGGCTGGGCCACCGCGGCTCGCGGATCAGCCGGCGCAGGCCGGGACGGCGGGGCGGGTCCTGGTCCGCACGCCGGGCAGCCAGGCGGTGGTCCGCATGGTCTCCGGGCCCTTCTCCGCCTTGGGCAGCCGCACCCGGTACCACCGGGACGACCGGACGCCCGCCTCGTCGGTGATGGGGATGCCGCGCTCCATACCGCACTCGACGGCGAGGGCGTCACCGTGCCACACCCGGGTCTGCACCACGTTGTCCAGGACGTACGCCGCGGTGGGGTCGATGGCGAGGCCGAGGCTGCACTCCGGGTGCCGGTCCGTGCGGGCGCGGCACTTGTCGTCGGCGTTGTACACGCTCAGCCTTGCCTCCGGAGCCGTTCGCCCGGCGTCGCCGTCGGAGCCTCCCCACTGCCACCAGGCGGCGCCGCCCGCGCCGAGCAGGGCCAGTACGGCGCCCGCGGCCAGCGCCACGGCCCGCTTGCCGGTCCGCTGACGGGCGGCGGGGCGGCCGTCCCCGTGGCCGGCGGCCCGGACGCGTTCCAGCAGGCTCTCCGCCGTGTGCGCCGCACGCTCGGCGTGTGCGGGCAGGAGGCAGTCGGCGGCCAGGGCGCGCCAGAACTCCGGCACCGCGACGTGCAGTCTGAGCGGTGCCCTGCCCTCGGCGTACTCCTGGACCGCCGAAGCCCGGGAAGTGGGGGTGGCCCCGGGGAAGGGCGAGGCACCCCCGGTGAACACCTGATGGATCATCACGCCCAGGGCCCACACGTCGGCAGAGGGCCGCACCTGCACCCCGCGTTCGTCCAGCGGGGCCCTCCAGCGCTCGGGCGGCAGATAGTCGGGCGATCCGAGGGGCGGGATGTAGCCGTGGGTGCCGCGCGTCCCCTCCAGCTCGGCGGTGAGACCGAAGTCGGAGAGCCGTACCGAACCGTCCGCCATGATCAGCACGTTGGCCGGCTTCAGGTCGCCGTGCACCCAGCCGAGCCCGTGCAGGTGGGCCAGCCCCTCGCAGATCTCGGTCAGCAGCCGGTCCGCTTCCGGCAGGGGGCTGCTGTCCGCGGCGTCCAGCAGGTCCTGCAGGCTGCTCTCGGCCCGCTCCATGACCAGCACGACGGCGCCGTCCAGCCCGGGCACCTCGCAGTCGCCGAGCACCACGGAGTCCAGCAGCCGCATCAGCCGGGGATGGTGGGCACGGCCCCCGAACTCGATCTCGCGCCGCGCCGTCTCCGCCAGCCGTTCGGCCTGCCGGGGGGCCAGCCCCGAGGTCGGCAGGAACTTCAAAGCGACTCGGCGCCCACCCGCGGCGTTCCCTGCCCTGGCGCTCCCCTCCGCGGTCTCCGCCTGCTCCGGGGCCGCTGCGTACACCGCCGTGTCGCGGCCCTCGTAGACGCGTCCCCAGCCGCCGTCGGCGATCGGCTCGGTGACCTCCCAGCGGCCCACGCGAAAGCCCCGGGGTATCCGGCCGGGCGTCTCACCGGCCCCGCCGTCCCCCCACTCACCGGTCCCGCCACGCCCCGGTGCGCCGGTTCTCCCGTCGACCGTCTCGTCGTACGTCTCCCCCGCACCGCTCACCGGTGGCCCCCGGACCGTGCCTGTTCCGGGAGCGGGAGGCCCGGGGTGCGGGGTGGCAGCAGTGCCAGGTGTTCCTCGCGGACCAGGCCGAAGCGGAGCGCGACGCCGACCACGGCCTCGCGCTTGCCGGTGCGCCGCGCACCGCTGCCCGGGTCGGCGAGGTCCTGTGGGCCCCGCACCCGCAGTTTCTGCTCCGCCAAGTAGTCGATGTGGGCGCTGACCGCCCGCGCGGTGAGCCGCGTCAGTGCCGGGTGGGTGCGGATGCGTTCCACGACCTGCGGGGTGGTCGGCACGGAGACGGCCGACTCGTCGCGCAGCCGCGGTTCGCAGAGGGCCACCAGGACGAGGAAGTACGTGGCGGTCTCGTCCAGGGAGTAGGCGTTGAGGGTGCGGGTGCCCCAGGCACCGCCGGGATCGTCCGGGTCGAGGTAGACGTGGTCGGGCGCGAACACCTGGAAGCTCACCGTGGAGCCCCGGGTGGGCAGCACGACCCGGGCGAACTCGAACGGGATCGGCGCCCCCGACCGGCGCGGCGGGACCCGCAGGTACTCCCCGGCCCCTTCCGGGTTCTCGACCAGGTAACTGTGGGTGGTGGAGTAGTTGGTGAGCTGCCAGTGGTCCTCCGTCACCCGGATCTCGCCGGCGAGCCGGGAGACGGCCGGGTCGGGCAGCAGCAGTTCGACGGGATGCGCCTTCGTGCCACGGCCGAAGCGCGCCGCTTCCCCCGCCCCCAGGCGCAGGCTCGTCGCGGGCTCAGTGAGGTGCGCTGACGGCAAATGGATCAGTATGCCGCTCATCGGCAGTCTTTCCTTCCCCGTTTTCGGCCTTGGTCATTGGCCGGCAGGCATCGTAGCCCCGGGGGGTACCCCGTGCGGGCTCGTTCGCGCGCGCGTCGGCTGGATTCTGCCGGTGGGCGGGGGTGGCCGTTCGCCCGGGGGCCGGCGCACGGGGGAGGGGAGCGGAGGGCGGGCCGCACGTGGAGTCCGTTCCACGTGCGGCCCTTTGCCGTTCGGCCAGCGCTTTTTACGAGGAGCAGACGGGCACGCCGGGGAGCTGGTTGCCCGGCGAGCTGATGTAGATGTTGGTGATGTAGCCGCCGTACTGGGGGAGATACGCCCACCACGCGTTCGTGTATGGCGGAATGGTGACCTCCTGGCCCAGCTTCTGGCAGCTCACCAGGACCTCCACGCCGGCCGGCAGCATCGTCAGTGGCGCGGAGTCGACGGTGGTCGGCCGCGGGCGCACGTTCACGCCCGAGCCCCAGGTGCCGAACCAGGTTCCCGAGGGGCGGGCGGCGCCCGGCACGTCGAGGGAGCGGGTGAGCCGGTTGACGGCCGTGTAAGCGGTGCCGTACGGGGTGCCGTCGGGGTGCAGGGTGAACACGGCCACGATGGTGCGGTCACCGGCCCCGACCGTGCCCGTGGTGTGCAGCGCCTCGCGCGTCAGGTCGACCCCGGCAGCGGCACGTGGCGCAGCGGACCGCTGTGCCGGTGCGGACCGCCGCTCCGCCGCGGCCGGGACCGTCGTCGGGGGCTTGGGGGTGCACCCGCCGGAGCTGCCGAAGCCGGACCAGCCCTGCTTGACCGTCCGCGGCCGCTCGAAGGAGCCCGCGATGCCGAACTGCTGGTCGAACCCGTCGGTGCCGCAGCGCGTCGACTGCCGCAGGTTGCCCATCACGTAGTCGCGCACCGGCGCGGAGGCGGTGTCCAGGATGTACCGGTAGATCCGCACCGTGTCGGCGGCCGACAAGGCGACGTAGCCCCAGTAACCCTCGTACCCCGCGGGCGGGTTGGCGGTGTCGGTCAGGCCGAGCTGCGCCACCGTCCGGTCGATGATCGCCCTACGCCCGCCGAGGTCCCAGTAGTAGCCGGCCGCGTTGTCGTCGCTGCTGCGCAGCATCGAGTCGAGGCGGGTGCGGTCGGCGGCGGACAGGGTGCGGGGGTCGCGGGTGCGCAGGTAGTCGAGGGCGATGAGCAGCTTCACCACCGAGGCCGAGCGGAACCGCATGGTCTCGTTGAGCCGTTCGGTGAAGGTCCCGGTCGTACGGTCGAAGACCGCCACGCCGGCGGTCACGCCCGCCGGTACCTCGGCCTGCGTGGCGCGGGCAGGTGCGGAGGTGGCCGGTGCGGCGGTGGCCGGTGGCGCCCCGGTCAGGCCCAGCACCGTAGCGGCCAGGGCGAGGACGGCGGCGACGGCGCCGAGTCGCCCCAGGCGCGAACCGCGCCGGTTCGGCGGTCGGTCGGCGGCTGATCCGCCGTGGTGGGTGGTCGGACTGTGCACAGTGGGTTCCCCTTCTCACTCGGGCCACCGCGGCGCCCTGGTACGGGCACCGGTACGGGCCGGGCAGCGCGGGGCAGGGCGGGGAGCCGTGCACCGGCGCCGGTGGTTCTTGGTGTGGATGGGTGGCGGCGGTGGCAGCCCGGCCCGCAGGCGGCGGGAGCACGCTACGGCGCTCATCAGCCGCCCGGTATCCGGAAGTTGACGGGGTGTCCGCACCTACGCGCCGCTCACCCGCAGCCACCCGCGACCGGGCCGCCCCGGCTCTACCCCACCGCCCCGCACGCGTCATTCCGCGAACTTCCGGATGACGCGCCCGGCCGCCCCCCGGATACGTTCCGCAGCGTTCGGCCGCGCCTCACCCCGTCGGCCGGCGCCACACGTTCCGTCCGCCGCCGAAGCCGTCACCCGGCGGCGGACCACCATCGACGACACGAGGAGTTCCGATGAGCGGAAAGGATCTGCTCCGGACGCTCGCCGTGACGGGCCTGCTGCTCGTCACGGCCTGCTCCGCCGCCGACCGGCCGTCCGAGGACACCGGCGGCCGGCTGCGCACCGGGCTGACCGACGCGGAGCGAGGGCTCCTCAGCGAGGCCGAGCAGCGGCTGATCACCAGCTGTATGCGGGACAAGGGCTTCCAGTACCGGCTCGACCCGGGCGGGCCGCGCAGCGAGGCGCCCGAACGCCGCTTCGGCCTGGACGACGTCGCCTGGGCCCGCCGGCACGGCTACGGTCTGGCCGAGGCGGCCCGGATCGGCGACGGTGAGGGCGACCAAGACGGCAACCGGGACGGTAAGGCCGCGGCCGAGAACAGCCCCCAGGCACGCTACGTCGCCTCCCTCCCGCCGCAGCGCAAGGCCGAGTTCGACCGCGCCCTGAACGGCACCGACCGCGCCGCGATCGTCGTCCCGGCACCCGGCCGCGGCCAGATCTTCACCAGCGCCGACGGCTGCCAGGCCGACGCCCGACGACGGCTCTACGGCGATCTGCGCAAGTGGACCGAGGCCAAGGCGGCTGTGGTGAACCTGGCGTACTTCACCTTCGACGAGGTGGTGGCGGAACCCCGGTACACCGAGGCGCTGGCCGACTGGCGTGCCTGCATGAAGGCACGGGGGCTGGCCTACCCGAGCTCTTCGCAGGCCATCGGCGCCGTGGCGAAGGAGAACCGGTCCCGCACCGCCGAGGAGGCGTTCAAGCGCGAGGTGACCGTCGCCGTCGCCGACGCCGAGTGCAACCGCACGGCCGGACTGGCCAGGACCGGCACCCGGCTGCAACGGGAGCACGTGCGGGACGCCGCACGTCACGAGTTCGCGCGCCAGACCCGCTACTACACCCAGGCGGTCACGACCGCGCTCGGCCGGGCCCGCTCCATCGTCGGCTCCGGCTGAGGCCGCACCACTGACACCACTGGCGCCACTCACACCACCACCCGCACCACCCCACCGAACCCGCGCGCCCGGCCGCCGTAGGCCCGGGCGTGGGACCCCCGGCGCCCGCCGGAGGGAATCCACCAGAAGTAGATACGGAGAAACCCATGCGCACCACCAAGCGCGCCCTGCTGGGGCTGGCCCTGGCCGCCGCCCTGCTTCCGATCGCCGCCACCACCGCCCAGGCCGGGGGTACGAAGCCCACCTACAGCCGCGACAATCCCGGTAACTGCCCGCAGCAGTACCTGTGCGTCTACAAGGGCATCAACTACGACCAAGCCGGCGTCGGCATCGCCAAGTTCAAGTACGACAACCCCATCTGGTCGGACACCGCCAACGCGTACATCGCCCACGAGGACTCGTCCTGGTACAACAACGGCACCGGCACCTCGTTCAGCTCCGTGGTGGTCTACGCGGACAACGGCTACGGCGGGAACTCCTTCTGCCTGGACCCCGGTTGGGGCAACAAGTGGGACGAGGTGGCGAACGACCAGGGTGAGGCCAACCGCTGGGTGAACGGCCCCTGCTGACCCGTCACCGCCGCTCGCCTCGGGCCCAGCACCGGCGCGAGCGGCGGCGGCAGCTCAGCGCAGCGCGCTCTTCTGCTGCCACTCGGTCCACGAGAGGTTCCACGCGCCGAAGCCGTTCCCGGGCGCGACCACGCCCTTGGTGTCCTTGCCGGTGATCTCGAGCGGGTCGCCGGGCCGCACCTGCCGGTAGAACCAGGCGGCGTTCGCGTCGCTCTACGCCAGCTGACCTGCACGATCGCCTACAGCCAGGACGCCGACGGCCAGGTCGCCGTGGAACTGAAGGGACAGGACGGGGCATCGAGCTCCGGCACCTGCCCACCCGCCCCCGGCACCACCGGCAGCCGCGAGCAGTAGGTCTGCTCTACGCGGCCCGGCGGACCGCCCGTGCCGTCCGGGTCACGACCGCCGCGTAGCCGACGCCGATCGCGAGCGAGGCGAACAGAGCGGTGAGCGGGAAGCTCTCCTGGAGGTAGGGGTAGACCTGGTAGTGCGTCAGGTAGATGTAGAGGGAGCCACTCGCCAGGACGCCGGCGAGCGTGCTGATCGGGCCGAGGCTGGGCAGGGTCGGCACCCAGATCAGCAGCCCCAGCCCGACGATCACGAGGGCCGTGCGCAGGGGCTGGTCCTGGAACAGACCGGGGACGGTGAGCAGCAGCACGGCTGTGAGCAGGGCCCGTTGCCGCACAGTGCCGGCCCGCGCTGCCGCCCACCCCAGGGCGAACAGCCAGAAGACCACCGAGGGACTCAGCTGGGGGCGAGCGGATGCCAGCCCCAGCAGGTCGTAGCGGCCGACCAGCGCGACGCCCATGAGTGCCAGCGGCACCCCGAACGCGTACCGCCGCTCCAGTCGGTCCAGCAGCGGTACGGCCATGAGGGCGGCGAGGGCGACGAGGTAGTAGACCAGGGCCTCCACGAACCAGTAGGCCCAGTCGAAGCGGTCGTTCCCCTGGGAGAGCAGGCTGTTGAGCAGCACGGCGTTCGCCGGATCGTAGAAGTCGGTCAGGACCACCGCCCCGGTGATCCACACCATGCTCGGTACCGCGATGCGGGCGATGCTGCCCCACAGGTGCCGTACGCGCTCGCGGCGTTCGGCGCCGGTCAGCTGGAAGCGGGCGAAGTTGTAGCCCGCGACGCCGAGGAGGATGTGGGCGAAGCCCTTGATGTCGAAGATCTGGATGTGCGAGCCGACGATGAGGACGATCCCGATCGCGCGCAGGGCGATGCCGGTCTCCAGGGTGCGGCGGGTCCGCCAGGACTGAGGGGCCGTCCAGGAGCGCAGTGCCCGCATCAGCGGCGGGGCGGGCTGGGTGCGCGGTGTGTCCGCGCTGTCCTTTCCTTCCGGCGTCTGTGCCACCGGCGCCGCCAGGGCCCGCAGTTCCCGGACGGTCCTCGTGTGCCAGTCGGTGGGGAGGTGGCCCAGCGCCTCCTCCAGGCGCAGGGACATCTCGACGTAGCACAGTGAGTCGCCGCCGAGGCTGACGAAACTGCTGTCCTCGGTGACGTCGGCGCGGTCGAGGATCTCCGCGAAGAGGCGACGGAGATCCTCACCGGTGCCGAGTCCCTCTCCCTCTCCCGCTCCCTTCCCCTCTCCCGCTCCTTCTCCCTGTCCCGCATCCTCCTCCGGGCGCGTCAGTCGCCGTACGGCCTCGTAGTCGGGCTTTCCCGTGGTCAGGCGGGGGAGTTCGGCAAGGGCCCGCACCCGTATCGCCCGGGCCGGGAGCCCGCACTGCTCCGCGACCAGCCGTCTGATCCGTGTCTCCTCGCCGGCGCCGCCGAGCGCGGCCACCGCCAGGGCCTCCCCGTCCCCCGCGCAGTACGCGGTGACCCCGTGTCCCGCGAGCAGGGTCTCCACTTGCTGCGGGTCGATCCGCAGTCCGAGGATCTTCGCGAAGCGGCTGCGGCGGCCCACGATCTCGTAGAGCCCGTCGGGCGCCTGCCTGGCGAGGTCTCCGGTGTGCAGTTCCCGCAGGGTCCGGCCGAGGGCGAGGTCGGCCGGGCTCTCGGCGTAACCCAGCATCACGTTCGGCCCCGAGTACACCAGTTCGCCGACGCCCGGACCGTGGCCGTCGACCGGGTGCAGCCGGAAGGAGCCGCCGGGTATCGGTACACCGATGGCCTCGGGGCGTTCGGCGACAAGGTGCGGCGGGAGATAGGCCATGCGGGCCGTGGCCTCGGTCTGGCCGTACATCACGAACAGCTCCCAGCCGGAGTGGCGGCCCAACTCGGCGTAACGGGCGACGCGTTCGGGTGCCAGCCGCCCCCCGGCCTGGGTGACGCGGCGCAGGTGCGGCAGCCGCATGTGTGCGAAGCCGACACGGTCGAGCAGGTCGAAGGTGTACGGCACCCCGGCGAGCGAGGTGCCGCGTGCGGCGCGGAACTCCTCCCAGAAGGCGGCGTCGGACACGGACCGTTCGGTGAGGACGAGCCCGGCGCCGCGCAGCAGATGGCTGTGGATGACGGACAGGCCGTAGCAGTAGTGCATGGGCAGCGTGGTGGCCGCGCGGTCGGTGTCGTCGATGCCGAGATAGGCGGCGATGGACTCGGCGTTGGCCTGGAGGTTCTCGTGGGAGAGCCGCACCAGTTTGGGCGAGCCGGTCGAGCCGGAGGTGCTCAGCAGCAGGGCCAGGTCCGGGTGGAGGGTGTGGGCGCTCTCGGGGTGCCGTTCGTCGAGGGTCCACGTCCCGTCGGTGTGCGGGCGGGCCACGACATCGGGGGCGTACGCCTCGGTCAGTGAGCGGATCGTGCTGGCGCTGTCGCCGGGGACGAGCAGGACGGGGTGACCGGCCGACAGGGCGGCCAGGTGCGTGACGAGCGCGTCGGCGCGGTTGGCGCCGGCCAGCAGCACCAGCCGCCGTACCGGACCGAGGCGCTCGGCGGTGGCGGCCACCCGCTCGGCCAGTTCGCGGTACGACAGGTCGCCGTCCGGCGTGCTGAGCGCGAGGCGGTCGCCGTACGCCGCGAGCCCGCGCGCGAACGGCACGGTTTTCGGCCATGGGGCGGGTGGTGTGTCGGGGACGGCAGGTGCCGGGAGGGATCCGGAGAGGTGGACCACGGGGTGCCCTTTCCGCGGCAACGTCCGCTGTTAGCACAGAACCCTTGACGATTAGGTAAGCTTTACCTTATTCATAGCATGGTCAAAAACAAGCCACAGCAAATCCACAGGATCGCTTCGCCGCGAGCCCCGTAGGAAGGCACACACCATGCGACGCCCCTCGGTTCGCCGGATCACTGCGCTGCTCGCGGCCGGCCTGCTGCTCCCCGCCCTCGCGGCGTGCGGCTCCGACGACAAGGACAGCGGGGGCGAGGGAGGCGACTCCTCCCTCGTCATCTACTCCGGCCGCAACGAGAAGCTGGTCAAGCCGATCCTCGACAAGCTGGAGAAGGCCGTCGGCACCAAGGTCGAGGTCCGCTACGGCGAAAGCGCGGAACTCGCCGCGCAGATCCTCGAGGAGGGCGACCGCACCAAGGCCGGGCTGTTCTTCTCCCAGGACGCCGGCGCGCTGGGCGCCCTGTCCCGGGAGGGCATGCTCCAGAAGCTGCCCGCGGCCACGCTCGACAAGGTCGACGAGGCGTACCGCGGCTCCGGCGGCGACTGGGTCGGCCTCTCCGGGCGGGTCCGGGTGATCGCCTACAACCCGGACAAGGTCACCGAGGACAAGGTCCCGGACAGCGTCTTCGACGTCGTGAAGCCGGAGTGGAAGGGCAAGGTCGGCTTTGCGCCCACCAACGCCTCGTTCCAGGCGTTCGTGACCGGCATGCGGGTGCTGAAGGGCGACGAGGTCACCCGCAAGTGGCTCCAGGACCTGAAGGCGAACGGCGCCAAGACGTACGCCCACAACCTGGCGACCCTGGACGCGGTCGAGGCCGGCGAGGTCGAACTCGGCCTGGTCAACCACTACTACTGGTACGAGCGGGTCGCGGAGAAGGGCGAGGACAAGGTCAACTCCAAGCTGCACTTCCTGCCCGGCCAGGACCCCGGCGCACTGATCAACGTCGCCGGCGCGGGCATCCTCAAGGACAGCGGGCAGAGCGCGACCGCCCAGAAGGCGGTGGACTTCCTGCTGTCGAAGGAGGCGCAGACCTACTTCGCGGACACGACGAAGGAGTACCCGCTGGCCGCGGGCGTCACCAGCACCGTGGAGGGCCTGCCTCCGTTCGACTCGCTCGAGTCCCCCGGCATCGACCTCGGCAAGCTGGAGTCCCTCCAGGAGACACTGGCCATGCTTCAGGACGTCGGACTGGTCTGACCCGCCGTGCCCACACCGCCGTCGCCCTCGCGCCCGACCGGAGTCCCCGCCCCGGCCGGGCGCGAGGCCGTGCCCGCCCGCGCGGCGCGTTCGCTCAGCGCACGGGCCGGCACCAGGCCGCCCCTGGTCCTGCTCGTCCCCGCCTGCGTCGCGGCCCTCTTCGCCCTGCTGCCCCTCGGCTACCTCGCCGTCCGCGCCCTGGAACGCGGCCCGGCCTTCGCCTGGGACGTCATCGCAGACGAGCGGACGCTCGACCTGCTCGGCCGCAGCCTCGGCCTGACCGCCGTGGTCGTGGCGGCGTGTCTGGTGCTGGGTGTCTCACTGGCCTGGCTGACCGTGCGCACCGCGCTGCCCGGAGCCCGCGCCTGGTCGGTGCTGGCCACACTGCCGCTGGCAGTGCCTAGTTACGTGGCCGCGTTCGCCTGGCTGTCGGCCGAGCCGGACCTCGCCGGCTTCGGGGGCGCCGCACTCGCCCTGACACTGGTCAGCTTCCCCTACGTCCATCTGCCGGTCGCCGCCGCACTGCGGGGCATCGACCCGGCCCAGGAGGAGGCCGCGCGCTCGCTCGGTCACGGCCCGCTGCGTACCTTCTTCGGCGTCACGTTCCCGCAGCTGCGACCGGCGGCCGCGGGCGGGGCGCTGCTCGTCGCGCTGTACGTGCTCTCCGACTTCGGCGCGGTCTCGCTGATGCGGTACGACACCTTCACCCGGGCCATCCACACCTCCTACCGAGCCTCCTTCGACCGCACCCCGGCCGCCGCGCTCAGCGTCGTCCTGGTGGTGATGACGGTCGCGCTCGTCGCCGCCGAAGCCCGCACCCGCGGCCGGGCCGGCCACGCAAGGACCGGAACGGGCACCGCCCGCCCGGCGGTTCCGCTCGGACTCGGCCGGTGGCGGCCCATCGCCCTGCTGTGGTGCGGGGCGGTGACGGCCGTCGCCGTCGCCTTCCCGCTCGGCACCCTCGGCTACTGGCTGGCCGTCGGCAGCTCGGCCACCTGGGACCTGAACGGCCTCGCGGAGACCGCCTGGGCCACCTTCGGGGTCGCGGCGGCGGGCGCCGGCCTCACCACGGTCCTCGCGCTGCCGGTCGGGGTGATCGCCGCCCGGCACAAGGGGCGCGGAGCAGGCCTGCTGGAGCAGGCGGCCTACGCCGGCCACGCGCTGCCCGGCATCACGGTCGCCCTCGCACTGGTCTTCTTCGCCGTGCGCTACGCCTACCCCCTGTACCAGCAACTCCCGCTGCTGGTCGGCGCGTACGCGGTCCTCTTCCTGCCGGTCGCGGTGGCCGCCACCCGCGCGGCCGTGCTGCAGGCACCGCCCGTCCTGGAGGACGTGGCCCGTTCGCTCGGCCGCCGGCCGTGGCAGGTGCTGCGCGAGGTCACCGTGCCGCTGGCCGCGCCCGGCGTGGCCGCCGGGGCCGCGCTCACCTTCGTGGTCTGCATGAAGGAACTCCCCGCGACCCTCCTGCTGCGCCCCACCGGCATGGACACCCTCGCCACCCGGCTGTGGACCGAGACCGGTGCCGGATCCTTCGCCGCCGCCGCTCCCTACGCCGCCGCACTGATCCTGCTGGCCGCCGTCCCCTCGTACCTCCTAGGCAGGCACCGGAAATGAACGAACTGCACGTCGAAGGGCTCACCAAGTCCTACGGAGCCGGGGAGCCGGTCCTACGCGGGCTCGAACTCGCCGTTCCGGCGGGCGCGTTGGCCGCCGTGCTCGGTCCCTCCGGCTGCGGCAAGACCACCCTCCTGCGGATCGTCGCCGGATTCCTGCGCGCCGACGCGGGCACCGTCCGCCTCGGCGACCGCATCCTCGGCGGTCCCGGCGTCCACCTGCCGCCGGAACGGCGCCACATCGGCATCGTGCCCCAGGAGGGCGCCCTCTTCCCCCACCTCACCGTTGCCCGCAACGTGGCCTTCGGACTGACCGGCGTCGAACGGACCGCACGGCGGCGCCGCACCGAGGAGATGCTGGAACTGGTCGGCCTCGCCGGATACGGCGACCGCATGCCCCACGAACTGTCCGGCGGCCAGCAACAGCGCGTCGCCGTCGCCCGCGCACTCGCCCCGAGCCCCCAACTCGTGCTCCTGGACGAGCCGTTCAACGCCCTCGACAGCGCACTGCGGACGGGAGTGCGGTCGGACGTACGCGCGGCGCTGCGCGCGACTGGCGCCACGGCGATCCTCGTCACGCACGACCAGCAGGAGGCCCTGTCCACCGCCGACCTCGTCGCCGTCGTACGGGACGGCCGCGTCGCACAGTGCGACACCCCGCAGGACCTCTACCGCCGTCCCGCCGACCCCTGGATCGCCGACTTCGTCGGAGACGCCGTCCTGCTCCCCGCCACCGTCGACGGCAACGGCACGGCCCGAACCGCCCTGGGCCCCGTCCCCCTCGCCACTCCGCCCGGCGGACTGAGCGCCGGCACGGTCCTGCTGCGCCCGGAACAACTCCGCCTGACCGATGCGGACTCCGAGGACACCGTGAGGGGCACGGTGACCGACATCTGCTACTACGGCCACGACGCCATGGTCACCGTGGCCGTCGAGGGCCACGACACCCCGGTCGGCATCCGCGTCGCGGGCCCGCTGCCCGTCCGCCCCGGGGAGGAGACAGGCATCCGGGTCGTGGGGGAGGCGGGCCTCCATCCGTAAGCGGCCGGCCCCGACTCGATCGAGCCGGGGCCGGAATCCGGGACTTTCAGCCGTTCTCTAGAACAGGCCCTTGTAGCCCTGCCACCCGGTGGCGATCTGCGTGCGCGAGGTGAAGGAGCCGTTCCCCTTGCCGTTGTTGCGGTAGAGGTTCCCGGAGGTGTCGCGGACGACCAGGTCGGCCCTGCCGTCACCGGTGATGTCGCCGACGCCCACCATCGCGTTGTACGTCCTGCCCCAGGACGTGAAGACGGTGACCCGCTCCTTGAACTGACCCGCGCCCGTGCCGTCGTAACGGAAGAGCGTGCCGTCGCTGCGGCGGGCCAGCAGGTCGCCGAAGCCGTCGCCGTTGAGGTCGCCGGCACCGGTGATGTGGGTGTACGTCCACGCCGAGCGGATCTTCACCCGGCTCTTGAAGCCGCCGGAGCCGTTGTCGGCGAACAGGTAGATGTCGCCCGTGGAGGACTGCCGCGCGATCAGGTCCGTACGGCCGTCGCCGGTGAGGTCACCGGGCGCGGTCAGCACGTTGTACTGCTGCCAGCCGGTGCCCAGGGCCGTGTAGCTGCCGCCGGCGCTGTAGCCGCCGCCCGCGCACTTGCCCGTGTAGCGGCGCAGGGCGCCGTCGGACATGCGGACCAGGAGGTCGTTGCAGCGGTCCTTGGTGAGGTCGCCGAACGGGACGGCGACCGTGCCCGCGGGCCAGCCGGAGCCGGACGCCTTGCTGCCGAAGGCGCCTGTGCCGTTGCCGTAGTGGGTGGTGAGGTAGCCGGAGGAGGTGAGCGTCATCAGGTCGCCCGCGCCGCCGTTGAGGTCGTGGTACGGCCGGGCGCCGCCGGTCAGGGTGAAGGTGCCGGTGGCGGTGAGCGCCGGACCCTGTCCGTCGGCCGGGGTGCCGGTCAGCCGCCAGGTGTAGGTGCCGTCGGTGGCGTACCGGGTGTCGCCGACCTTGCCGTCCCAGGCGGTGGCGAGCGAGGCGTCGCGGCGGGTCGGGGTCAGCGTGCGCACCACGCGCCCGGTCTTGTCCCGGATCTCGGCCTTGGCGCCGGTGACCGGCTTGGACAGCAGCCAGGAGGCGCTCCAGGTCCGGTCGGCGGAGTTGGCGGAGACGTCCACCGACGACTCGACGCGCGACTGGATCTTCTTCACCGGGGACGTCGGCACGCCGCTGTCCGCGACCCGCACCCGTCCGTCGCCGACCGCGTAGGCGAACGTCCCGCCGTAGGGGTCCGCGCTGACCGGGTCCTTGACGCCGGGGTCGGCGGGCAGCTCCTCGACGGTGCGCGGCTCGGCCACGGTCCCGGTGTGGAAGTCGGTGACCTCGACACGTCGCGTCGCGCTGTCGTACGAGACCACGTACCCGTCGCCCAGCTTGCCGGGCCGGGGCAGGGTCATCCGGGTCCCGGTCGCGGCGTCGTACACCTCGACGGGGTTCGTCTCGTACGGCGACGAGCACTCCCAGTACACCCAACGCCCCACGGCCTGCAGGTCCTTGGCGGCGCAGGCGGAGACGGTGGCCGTGCCCGAGGCGGTGGGCAGGCCCGTGCCCTCGAGGTTGCCGGAGCCGTCCACGGTCCACAGCGCGGTGCCCCAGACGGCGGCATTGGTCATGCCCTCGAGGACGCGGTACGAGGGGTCGTCCTGGTCGACCAGGTACTTGTCCTCCTCCGCGCCGGGCCGCCCGTAGACCGCGTACCGGCCGGACGCCGACAGCACCTTGTCGCCGTCGCCCCAGGCGCCGTACGGGGCGCCGGTCAGCTTCGTCAGGTCGGTGACCTTGCCGTCCGCGTCGGCTGACTCCAGCACGTCCTGCCCGGCGTTGTCGGCCAGGACCACGGAGCGGCCGTCACCGGTGCCGACCGGCCGGACGTCCGCGTACCGCTTGAACCGGTCCGCGTCCGATCCGTCCGGCTCGGCCACCACCCGCCACGTCCCCGTCGACGACGTCGTGCCGACGGTGATGCCGCCGCGCTGCGCCACCGCGGGCAGCGCACGGCTGTCGGGCTCGGCGGTGGTGAGCCGCCCGGCGGCCAGGGACAGGGACGCGACCTTGCCCGCCTTCGCCGGCACACCGTGCACGGCCGTGACCACGGGCTTCCCGTCGGCGCCCGGCGCCACCTTGCGCACCGCCCAGTCCGCGGCGCCCGTGCCGCCGGTCACCAGAGCCCCGCCATCCGGGGCCTGCACGATCCGGGACTGGACGTGCGCCAGCACGGTGCTGCGCTCGCCGCCGTCCAACGGGTAGGCGTACAGCGGGTTTCCGAGCCGTACGCGGATGTCCGACTCGGGAATCCAGACGGGGTTGCGGGTGAGCAGGACGTAGTCGCCGGACAGGCCGATCACCGGCTTGCCCTTGGTCTCCTCGGTGTCCCCGAACGCGGACATGCCGACCTTGACGTAGACCGGCTCCTTGGTGACGTCCGAGCGGTCCCAGACGCGGACGCCGTACATGTCGTCGTTGTAGAAGGCGATGCGGTCGGGCGAGAACACCGCCATGGAGTTCCCGTCCACGCTGACGCCGCCCAGCGCCGCGGTGATCTTCGCGCTCTCCAGGTCGAGCAGCCCCAGGGCCGGGCCGCGCCCCTCGACGAAGTAGTGCACGGCCAGCGTCCTGGCGTCGCCGCCCTGGACGGTGTGACCGGCGATGGCGCCCGCGTCCAGCCCGGCCACCGGGGTGTCGGTGGTGCTGGAACCCTCGGCACGCAGGATGTGCAGCTCGCCGCGCTCGGCGCCGTCGGCCCAGACGCCGGTCAGCACGGCGGTGCCGTACGTGCCGAGGTACTTCTGCCCCTCGGGCAGGGTGATCTCGGTCGAGGTCCCGGCCTTGAGGTCCTTGAGGGTGACGGTGCGGGCGGCTTCGTCGTAGATGCCGACGGTGTTGGATCCGGCGCCGGTCACGGCCCCGGCCTCGGCCTGCTCCTGGCTGCCCAGATCGACCGGGTCCCCCTCGGCGGGCACCCAGCGGTAACGGCCGAGGCCGGTCCCGGAGCCGTCGGGCTCCCTCCGCTCGAGCTGTCCGTCGGGGCCCGCGGCGTACAGCGCGTTGCCACGCGGCAGATGGCGGTCGGGCGCGTCGATGGTGACCGGTGCCGCCTGGGCCTGCGCTCCTTGGAGCAGCAACGGGACGGTGCCTCCGGCGACCGCGAGCGCCGCGGCAGTGGCGATGCCGGTGCGTATGAACGTACGCCTACGGCCAGGCGAGTGTCGCCCTGTCACACATACCTCCAACTGGCTGGTGGTGAGGAGGCAGCTCGACGCGGACGCACACGGACACACGCGAACACGCACAGACGGTGCACATCGACGCGGCGCGATGCGGAGCAGGCCTCCAGCAAGCGCCGGAAGGTAACACAGGGCGTCCATGCAATTCGAACGCGTTCATAAATCGCTGATCAGCGGGCGAAACGGGCAGCGGGGCGACGCATGCAGTCCGGGAGTACCGTGGAGGCACCGAGGGCATGTCGCGTACCGGCTCCGACGCCGGTGCCGCCTTCGGCGACCGACGACGCCGGACCGGGTCCGCCCGTGTCCGGGGCAGGGCTTGCCTCATGACCGTGCACGTGCCGGTTCGGCCCACGACCAGCTCACGCCACTTCGGGCCGCAGGCCGGCCCGGACCGGCGGAGTGTGCGGGAGCCACGCCCGCCCAGGCCGGAACGGGGTTCCTCGCCCCGCGAGGGAGAGCGAGTCCGTGCGCTGACCCGGCGTCAGATCGAGGACCGACTGGAGGAACTGGGCGACCTGTACGCCGAGACCTCGGGCGGCGGTCCATGGGCCTGGAACCAGGCCCGCGGCGCCTTCATGCGACGGCTGGCGGCCGACGTACGGCGACCGGGCTTCGAGTTGCTGATCGCGGAGACCACCGCGCTGACCGGATGCGCCTACGGCTTCCCCGTACGCGGCGACGGTCCCTGGTGGGAGGGCTTCGACGGATACCTTCCGGGCAGCCTGCTACGCCTGGCCGCCTCCGGACGCCTCCTGGTGATCTCCAGGATTCTCGTGCCGCCCCGGGTGCGCAGGCAGAATCAGGACCGAGCCTGGAACCTCGCCCGGCGCATGCAGAAACGGCTGCTCACCGACCGCGGTGCCGTCCTCGGCGTCACGCTGGTCAACCGCTACGACCCCTATACCGTGAAGACGCTGTGCTCCTGGGGCTGGCGGTATCTCGAAGGCGACACGCCTCGGACGTCCCCGCTGGGGCCGTTCCGGGTGCTGGTCCTCGGGACTTGAGCACCGCGCGGCGCGTCCCGCGTCAGGGGCCGCGGGCCGTTGTGCCCGCGGCCCCGCTCGGGCGTCGGGGTCAGGACGGGTCGCCGTACTGGAGGCCGCGTCCGTTGGTGCCGACGTAGACGCGCCCGAAGGTGTCGGGGTCGCCGGTGATGACGCCGACGCCGCCGATGCTGCCCCACTGGTGGGCGTCGTCGTTGACGCGGAGCCAGGTGGCGCCCTTGTCGGTGGAGCGGAAGACGCCGGTGACGTCCTTGACGGTACCGATCAGGTACAGCGCCTGATAATCGGCGCCCGGCGCGGCCTTGCCGAAGCCGAGGGCGGAGGCGGACTGCACCGTCTTGAGCGTGGTGAAGGTGCGGCCGCCGTCGGTGGAGTGCAGCAGCCCCTTGCCGCCGCCGGCGATCCACAGGTCTCCGGCGATGCCGGGGGCGGCCGTGAGCTCGCCGCCGGGCAGGTTGGTGGCGCGGGCGGTGAAGGTCGCGCCGTCGTCGGTGCCGGCGTAGAGCGTGCCGCCGGACAGTGAGTAGAAGGTCCTGGCCGAGGAGCGGTCGGCGACCACCACGGCGCCCGTGCCCAGGCCGCTGACCTTCGACCAGCTCGCCCCCTTGTCGGTCGAGCGGTACGGGGCCTGGCCGGCCTGGGTCCAGACGATGGCGGAGCCGTCAGCCGCGAGCGCGACATGTCCGGCGTTGGCGCTGTCCACCGGCTCTGTCCTGAAGCCGGTCCAGCTGGTGCCGCCGTCGGTGGAGTAGGCGCCGTCCTTGTCCCCGCCAAGGCCGACGCGGACCGTCAGCGCGGGCTTGGACTGGGCGAAATCGATGTCGGTGCTGTTGGTCATCATCGGGTTCTTCAGCCGCCCGGCGGGCACCTTGGTCAGGGAGTCGTGGCGGAAACCGCCTTGGTCGCCCATGGCGGTGATGACGGTGGCGCCGCCGGGCGGGGCGATCGCGTCCATCAGCGCGGTCTCCTCCAGCCCTCGGGCCCCCGCGCTCCAGTGGCTGGTGCCGCCGCTGTCGGAGGCGTTGGCGTCCTTGCTGCGCCAGATGCCGTTGCCGGTGCCGTACAGCACGTGCCCGGAGTTGAAGGGGTCGATGGCCAGGGCGGTCATCCAGTGCCCGGTGTGGGTACCGACGTAAGGAGCGGCGGAGGCGCTCCGCACCGACTTGTCGGCCAGGGCCTTCCAGGTCGTACCGCCGTCGGTGGTCCGGTAGATCTCGTCCTCGGGCCACCAGCGGCCGAGGGTGGTGACCATCACCGTGGACGGCTTGCGCGGGTCGACTGCCAGGCCGGAGAACCCGTAGTTGCCCTGGGACGGCGAGATGTTCTTCCACGCCCCGCCGGCCGGCGTGTGCTTCCACACCGAGCCCGCCGTCACCCCGTTCGGCCCGAGGGCGTTGGTGTACGTCAGGTACAGCGAGCCGTCACCGGAGAGCACACCGTGCTGCGGCATCTCGCCGGTCGGCTGCCCGGAAACGGCCTGCCAGGTGTCGCCGCCGTCGGTGGAGCGGTACAGGGAGGTGGACCGGTCCGCGACGCCGACATAGACCGTCTTACTGCCGGCCGGGCCATACGTCACGAAGGCGATGCCCGCGCCGCTGCTCGCCCCGTCCTTGACGGGGAACGAGGAGACCTGCCTCCATGTCGCGCCGTGGTCGGTGCTGCGCCACAGGCCGTTCTTGCGGGTGCCCAGCAGCAGGGTGCCGTTGTCCCCGGGATCGATCGCCAGCCGTTCGCCCGCCCCGCGGCCGTCCTCGTTGCCGCCCAGCTTGAATGGCAGATCGGTGCGCTTGAAGGAGCGGCCCCGGTCCGTGGAGCGCAGGATCGCGCCGTTGCCCGCCCACTCGTTGGTGTAGGTGCCCGCCGCGAGGTAGAGCCGCTTGGGGTCGACGGGGTCGGTGGCCACCGAATCGATGCCCAGCAGGTTCCAGTCCTTCTCCCCGACCCAGTCGGTCAGCGGGATCCACTGCTCGGCCGCGGCGTCCCAGCGGTAGGCGCCGCCCATGTCGGTACGCGCGTACAGCAGGCCCTTCTCACGGGGGTTGAACACCAGCCCGGTGACGTAGCCGCCGCCCACCACCTGGGCGTTGTTCCACACATACGGTCCCGCCGCGGCCGTGGTCTGCGCACTGCCGGCCCCGGACGCCTGGGTCTGGGCCGATTTCACCAGCTTCCACTGCTGGTTGGTGCTGCCCCTGCTCGGATACTGGATGACTGGCGCACCCTGGGCCGTGGAGCCCCCGGAGACGTCCAGGACCTGGCCGCTCCTGCGAGAGGTGAAGGTGACGGCGTCGGAGCCGCTCACCTCGTCCATTCGCCACTCCTGGGAGGTGGAGGAGCTGTCGGTCTGCTGCTCGGCGGCGGCCTTCTCGGCGGTCGAATCGCCGGCTATGCCCAGCACCTTGCCGCTGTTGCGGTTGACCAGCTCGTAGTAGCCGTCCCCGGTGGGCCTCAGCTTCCACTGCTGGTTGGCGGAGTCCTGGTCGGTCCACTGCTGGATACGGGTGCCGTCGGCGGTGGAGAAGCCGTTGACGTCCAGCACCTTGCCACTGCGCACGGAAACCAGCCGGTAGTACGCATTGCCATCGACCGTCGCTGCCTGTGAGTCCTCCTGCGTGAACAGGAGGTACGGCACGAGGACTGCGGGCACGCCGAGCAGCAGGCCGGTGGCGGTCCAGCGACGGCGGTGACGCCCGCGGCGCCCGCCGTTCGTGGGGTTGTCCATGGGGGTGAGGTTCTCCTTGCGTGCTGTTCACCGGAGGAATGCCGGATCCCGGCCACCGGAACTGGCCGGATCCGCTGCCTTGTCGTCACAGGCGCCGCACAGGGTTGCCGCGAGCCGGGAACTTCTTTTCAGGCATCTCGTGGTGCGGTAGGCGCGGATCAGCGATGCCGACCGACCCCGGTGATGAGTTTTGGCGCCCGCACCCGTCACACCTACGAGGGGACACGACGAGGCGGAAGGATGACGTGATGAGTGCGGACACACGGCTGGAGGAGCTGGGCGTGAGCGATCTGGGCGAGGTCGACGAGCCGGAGTTCTCGGGGCTGGCACAGCGGCACCGGCGGGAGCTGCACGTGCACTGCTACCGGATGCTCGGGTCGTTCGAGGACGCCGAGGACACCGTGCAGGAGACGTTCCTGCGTGCCTGGAGGCGGCGGGAGACCTTCGAGGGGCGGTCCACGTTCCGGGCCTGGCTGTACGGGATCGCCACCAACGCCTGCCTGGACCTGCTCGCCAAGGCCCGCCCGGAGCCTGCGACCGGCGGCGAGGTGCTGTGGCTGCAGCCCTACCCGGACCGGCTGCTCGACGAGCTGCCCGCGGGAGACGCGGAGGAGCCGGAGACCGTGGCCGTGGCGCGGGAGACGATCGAGCTGGCGTATGTGGTCGCGGTCCAGCACCTCGCGCCGCGCCCGCGGGCCGTGCTGATCCTGCGGGACGTGCTCGGCTGGCCGGCGAAGGAGGTCGCGGAGCTCCTCGGGGACTCCGTCAACTCCGTGAACAGCGCGCTGCAGCGGGCCCGCGCCGGCATGCGGGAGCACCTGCCGGCCGAGCGGCAGGACTGGACCGGCGGCGAACAGGACGCCGGGACGCGTGAGCTGGTGCGCCGCTACACCGACGCCAGCGTGGCCACGGACATCCCGGCGCTCGCCGCGATGCTGCGGGACGACGTGCGCTGCTCGATGCCGCCCACGCCGGGCCTGTACGTCGGCCGCGACGCGGTCGTGAACGACTGGGTCGAGAGCGGCTTCGAGGGCATGAAGGGTCTGCGTGGCGTCCGCACTTCCGTGAACCGGCAGCCCGCCGTCGCCTTCTACCTCTGGCGGAAGCAGGAGGGCGCGTACCTGCCGCTGACGATCGACGTCCTGCGCGTCACCGGTGGCGCGATCACCGAGATCATCACGTTCCACGACGACCAGTTCCCGCGGCTCGGGCTGCCGGAGCGCCTGCCGGCCGACGGCACGGAGTAGTCGAACTCGCGCTCTCAGGCGCCGCCCCGCCGCGCGGTCCTGCTGCCGCACCGGCGGGGCTTGAGCGGCCGAACCTTCCGGGGTACGGACCTCGTGGTTTCAGGAGAACAGCAGGCGCCAGGTCAGCGGGCCGGGGCTGCCGTCGGTGTCGCCGCGCAGTTCCTTGCGGGACTTCTGGAAGTCCCGCACGTTCAGCCGGTCCGCCTCGCCCCAGGTCTCACGTCCACGGTGTAGGAATGTCGGGGGTGTGCTCGTTCCGTCCCCACTCGGAGGAACCGAGCGGATGGTTGTACGCGGGCCGTCCCACGTTCCCGCTCGTCCGGAAGGGATGGCCGTTGTCGTCGACGCGTACGGTGCCCCGCTGGTCACCGCTGGACCAGACCAGCTCCAGGTACCAGCTCACGTTGTGCGCCCGCGCGTCCGCGAAGATGTAGAAGACCTCGGGATCGGACTCACTCACCTTGTACGGGAAGTCGCGCTGACCGGCCTTGGGGGAGAGGGCGGGCCGCCCGGCATCGAGGTCCACCCCGAATGATGCCGTCTCGACGCCGCCACCGCATCCGACGCCCATCTCGAAGTCGTTCCAGGCGAGCGGCGCGCTCTTCTCCACCACCCGCACATGCAGTTCCTCCAGGACGACGGTGGCCTTCCCGGTGCCCTGCACGGTCAGCGCGAGCATCTGCTGCCCGCCGGGGACCCCGCCGAGCGCGGTGACCCACCCGCGCGCGTCCGGCTCACTCGGCGGCGGAGGCACCTGCTCGGGCTGCCGGTCGACCAGGTAGTGCTGGCTGCACGGGTCTTCCCACTTGTACGGATTGACGGCGACGTTGGGCGCGGTGGCCCCGTTCTCGGAGCCGCCGTCCTGGGCCGTCCCGGCCCCACTGCTCCGGGAGGCGGAGGCGGGTGCCGTGGGAGTGCCGCCGCGTGAGGCGGACGGCGAGGCCGACCTGCCCTTCGCGCCGGCCGACTCGGAGGCGCCGGGGCTTTCGTCGGCGGAATCGCCGGAGCCGGCAGATTGAGAGGCAGCCCCCATGGGCTGCTTCCCGCCCCGGTTGTCCTCCCCCTCGCCGGTCCCAAGACTCGCCAGGAGCACGGCCGGCACGAGGACGGCGGCCACGGCCGTCCCGGCGAGAAGGACGGTACGCCGCCGGGCCGCGGGAGCCTTCGCCCAGGGCCGCCGCCCACCCTCGGGACCGTCCTCGGCCGTTGGCGCTTCGGTTCCCGACATCTCGGTCCCGGCCTCCGCCGCGCCGGTTCCAGCCTCCGTCGCCGTCCGCGCCCGCGGTTCCTCCTCGGCAGGGGCCCCACCCGCCCTCCGCCTCCGCCGGGCATCCGCGAGCACCCACCGCCGATGCAGCTCCACCAGTTCCTCGGGCGTCGCCTTGCACACCCGCGCGAACCGCTCCACGGGCGCGTAATCCGTCGGTACGGCATCCCCGTTGACGTATCTGTGAAGCGTGGACGCACTCGTGTGCAGCCGCTTCCCGAGCACCCCGTAACTGAGCCCGGACCGCTCCTTCAACCGGCCCAACAGCTCCGAGAACTCGTCCCCCGCCACCGTTCCTCCCTCTCCCCACGTCCCGGACCCCCATTCCAGGGGGAGGTCATTCCCCCAGGTCAGAGCCACTGCAAGCGTTCCAGCGTCCCGGTTACCCCGGCAGCCGTGGCGGCCGGGACGGGTCACCGCACAAGCTCGGGTCATCCAAGCACGCCGCTCCCGGCACGCCGTTTCGGGCATCCGGTCGAGCGGCCCATGCCAACACCCGTACCGCACAAGGGGGATCACATGTCCACACGCACCCACCGCACCCGCATGCTCGTCGCCGCCGCGCTCACGGCCGCCACGCTGACGTTGACGGCATGCAACAGTGGGAACGGCGTCCAGGACGAGGGGGCATCGGCAGGATCGGCGTCCAAGTCGGCGCCCACGGCCTCCACCACGCCCTCGCCCGAGGCGGGCCGGGGAACCTCAACGGGGACGGCTCGGACCGACTCGGCCGGCTCGACCTCCGAAGGCTCGACCGGCGGTGCGGCCGGTTCGAGCGGCACAACCGGCTCCAAGGACTCGGAGCCCACCACAACCCCCTGCTCCCCCAGCTCCACCCGGACGGCCGCCACG
Organism: Streptomyces sp. CA-251387; assembly: GCF_050936625.1. Classification (NCBI taxonomy): domain Bacteria; kingdom Bacillati; phylum Actinomycetota; class Actinomycetes; order Kitasatosporales; family Streptomycetaceae; genus Streptomyces; species Streptomyces sp. CA-251387. Next base: position 4,991,457 of record NZ_JBNJMJ010000001.1, read on the forward strand.
GAGGTCTCCCGCCCCCTGAACCACCTTCTCCTCACCGTCACCAACACCGGCTCGAAGAACTGCGACCTCACCGGCTATCCGGTGGTCCGATTCGGCGAGGCCCAGTCCGTCCCGCCGGCCTTCGAGGACTCCAAGCCGCAGGCGGTGGTCACGCTGGCTCCTGGCGAGTCGGGCTATGCGAGCGTCCTTCTCTCGGCCGCCGACGGCAGCGGTTCGAACGGCTACACGGCCAAGTCCCTCACGGTCCACTTCGACCAGGGCGCGAGCGCCGCCGCCAACCCGTCCCTCCCCGCGAAGGGCGTCCACGTCGACGACTCGATCCGCGTCTCGTACTGGCAGTCGACCATGGCCGACGCCCTGGCCTGGTGATAAGGGACAGCAAAAAGGCCCCGGTCTCTGGCCTGGGCCTTGGTCATGGAGCGGGTGACGAGCACGTTCGAGCCGACCGGCCCGCCACGTGATCAGCCGGAACCGGGAACGGAACTGTCGGTTGCTTCGTGTCCGGCGCGGCGGCGGTACTCGGCGTTGATGCGCTGAGCTTCCTCGAGTTGGTCCTCGAGGATGACGATGCGGCATGCGGCCTCGATCGGGGTGCCCCTGTCGACGAGCTCGCGGGCGCGCGCCGCGATCCGCAGTTGGTAGCGGGAGTACCGGCGGTGTCCACCCTCCGAGCGGAGCGGAGTGATCAGACGAGCCTCCCCGATGGCTCGGAGGAAGGCCGGCGTGGTCCCGAGCATCTCGGCGGCCCGCCCCATCGTGTATGCGGGGTAGTCGTCGTCGTCCAGGCGATCATTGAGGGGGATATCTGCTGTCATGTCACCTCGTTGTGCAATGCGTCGAGGGGCCCTGGTGCCGTACGGCACCAGGGCCCCGAAGGAAATTCAACACCATCTGTCGGCCCTAATGCTGTGCCGACCTTCTGTTTCCGCTACCAGCCCTGCAGAAGGGGGGTGCGGGGATCGCGGCTGCGTGACCGGGGACCACCTTCCAATCCGGGGTCTTGCGGTACCCGGTCCGAGTGCCTCTCGGGCCGGGCGATCCTGATGGCGTCTGCTCCTCCGTCCTTCCTTTGAACCAACTACTTGGTGAACTGGTACTGCGGTACTGCTCGGTGGTGCTGTTGGCGACCCGTCGACCTGCGAGCCGCCTGACCTGCGTATTTCGTGTACTGCACCCCGGCAGTTCGTGTCTGCCGGGCTTCGCTTGACCATCTTGACGAGAAAAAGGCTAACCGTGCTGACGCCCAATGTCTACTCTGGCAAAAGTAGATTTCAGTCCTTTGGGGGACCAGATAGCCTGTGACCTGCAAGAACGAGTGACGCCGGGCGGAGAACGGACGGCGAGACGGCGGTGAGGGCCCTGCCGACGCGCGTCGGCAGGGCCCTCACGGGATCCTGATGGCCGGGTGGGCTTCGGGTCGGTGCCTCTAGGCAGCCGGGCCCACGGCGGGCCGCTGTGCCCGGCGTCGCCCCGCTCCTCCGGTGGTGCGCCCCCGGGCGGGGCGGGCGCGGCGGCCTCGGGACGCGGGATCCGCGGAGGACGCGGCGCGGCGGGGAGGTGCCACGGCGGGGGTGGTGATGACGACAGGGACGCCGGAAGGGGCCTGGGCGCCAGTGATGCGGCTCAGTTCGGCCTCACCCGAACGTACCTGGGTGACTCGCGGGGCGATGCCGGCCGAAGCCATCAGCCGGCTGATGCCGCGGCGCTGGTCGGGTGTGACGAGGGTGACGACGCTGCCGGACTCGCCGGCGCGGGCGGTACGGCCGCCGCGGTGCAGGTAGTCCTTGTGGTCGCCCGGCGGATCCACGTTGACGACCAGGTCGAGGTTGTCGACGTGGATGCCGCGGGCCGCGACGTTGGTCGCCACCAGGACCGTCACATGGCCGGTCTTGAACTGGGCGAGGGTCCGTGTGCGCTGGGGCTGGGACTTGCCGCCGTGCAGAGCCGCGGCGCGGACACCGCTGCTCAGCAGGTGCTTCGTCAGCCGGTCCACGGCGTGCTTGGTGTCCAGGAACATGATCACCCGGCCGTCTCGCGCCGCGATCTCGGTGGTCGTCCGGTGCTTGTCCGCTTCGTGTACGTGGAGCACGTGGTGTTCCATCGTGGTGACCGCACCCGCCGACGGGTCGACGGAGTGGACCACCGGGTCCGTCAGGTAGCGGCGGACGAGCAGATCGACGTTGCGGTCGAGGGTGGCCGAGAAAAGCATCCGCTGCCCCTCGGGGCGCACCTGGTCGAGCAGGGCGGTGACCTGGGGCATGAAGCCCATGTCGGTCATCTGGTCGGCCTCGTCGAGGACGGTGATGCGGACCTGGTCAAGTCGGCAGTCACCCCGGTCGATGAGGTCCTTGAGGCGTCCCGGCGTCGCGACGACGACCTCCGCCCCGGCCCGCAGCGCACCGGCCTGCCGGCCGATCGACATGCCGCCGACCACGGTGGCCAGCCGCAGCCGCACGGAGCGGGCGTACGGGGTGAGCGCGTCGGTCACCTGCTGGGCGAGCTCGCGGGTGGGGACGAGGACCAGGGCGAGCGGCTGCCGCGGCTCCGCGCGCCGGCCCGCCGTACGGGCCAGCACAGCGAGGCCGAAGGCGAGGGTCTTGCCCGACCCGGTGCGGCCACGGCCGAGCACGTCGCGTCCGGCGAGGGAGTTCGGCAGGGTCGCCCCCTGGATGGGGAACGGTACGGTCACGCCCTCGTGACCGAGCGCGGCCAGCAACGGCGCCGGCAGGGCGAGGTCGGCGAACGACTCGACGGCGGACAGCGCGGGCGTGATCGTCTCAGGCGGCGCGAACTCGCCCTGGCGTGCGGCCGGTCGACGTTCGTGACCGGTGGAACGCCGCGGCGCTCCGGAGCGCTGGGCGGCAGATCCCCGGGAGCGGTCGTGGGCGCGGGTCGTGCGGGTCGTGCGTGCGCGGTTCAAGCGGAACCTTCCTCGATGTGGCACGTAGGCACGTAGCAAGGAAATTCCGCAGCAAAATGAACGGCGCAGAGAATCGCGAGAACGAGCCGGAGATGATGGGCGCCGAGCCGGATCGACGTCGGATCGACGGGGAATGCGTCACCGTTCGGTGAGGCCGTGGGGCCTTCCCGTCATGCGCCCTGAAAAGCAGCGAGCCGGGGCCCGCACCCCAAGGTGCGGGCCCCAGCTGCGAAGTATGCGTTGCTGCCGGTGTCAGGCGGGAACGATGTTCTCGGCGGTCGGGCCCTTCTGGCCCTGCGCGATGTCGAACGACACCTTCTGGCCTTCCTGCAGCTCGCGGAAGCCCTGGGCGGCGATGTTCGAGTAGTGGGCGAAGACGTCGGGGCCGCCGCCGTCCTGCTCGATGAAGCCGAAGCCCTTTTCCGCGTTGAACCACTTCACGGTGCCAGTAGTCATGTCATTTCTCCTTCGGAGACGAGTTCGGAATTCGCCCTGTGCGGATTCCGTGTCGCCGTGCTGATTAACCCGTCGGAAAATGAACCCTCTGGCAACCACACTTGCAACTGAGATCGACATTAGCACGGTGTGGTCGGCCCCGCGTGGTCAATAATTCCACCCTGGTCGGCGATCGAGGAATACTCGTCGTGGGCCGCACCTATTTCTCACTTCACGGGGACAGATATTGATCCGCGCGGATGCAGTGTTCCTGCCGACCGCTTCCGGCCACAGCGCCATGACCTCCGTCGATGAGCCGTGCGCCGCCGCCATCGTCATCAACGGGCGGGACCATGTCGAACGCGCCGAGACCCCCTGGCGCGATGAAGGTCACATCGGCCAGGAGAGCACGACGGGACGGTATGCGACCTCTCCTAGCCGGCACGTGCGGCGGTCCAGATGATGTGCGGGGGCTCGACGCGTGCGCACAGGGGACCGCCCTGTGCGTCGGTCAGGCCGAGGCGTCCGACCAGCAGCCCGTCGCGTGCGGCGGCGGCGAGTACGTCGGCGGGGATGACGTCGAGCATGAGTTTGGCGCGTCGGAACATCGTGAAGGTGCCCGACTCGTCGACCGTGCCCCACGACAGGTAGATGAACCGTCGGCCCAGTCGGTGCTGCACGTAGGGGCCTTTGACCTCGATGCCGGTCGGCGAGGTGCTCGTGGTGCACTCCAGGGTCCATGTCACGGACGGTGCGTCGCCGGGCTGTGGCTCGAGGAGCTCGGCCGGACGGTCGCGGCGTTGCACGGCGACATGGATGTTGCCGTACGCGGGGACGCTGCCGTCGGCAGAGGCGGGACGGGTGAGGCCGGGCAGGTCGACGGCGTCGATGCGGATGCGCATGACGTCATCATCCCGCCCTCGTCCGAGCGGAGGTCCGCCGACCTCGAACCGGCGTGGGCCCGGCGCGTTCCGGTCGGCCTGCGGTTCGGTGGCAGGCTCTCGTCCGTCCCAGCTGGTGCTCCCGGGCGGAGCCGCTGTGCACGGTGCCGCTCAGCGACGCAGGGCTTCGACCGGCTGGATACGGGCTGCACGCAGAGCCGGGTAGAGACCGGCCAGAAGCCCGGTCACCAGGCCGATCGCCGGAGCAGCGGCGATGGTGCCGGTGTGGATCACGGGCGTCCAGTCCCGGGCCACGGCCACCACGACGACCACGAGGGTACCGATGCTGGTCCCCACCAGGCCGCCGAGCGCACCCAGGGCACCGGACTCGGTGAGGAACTGGGAAGCGACATGCCTGCTGCGGGCCCCCACCGCACGACGCAGGCCGATCTCCCCGGTGCGCTCCAGGACGGCGACCAGGGTGGTGTTGGCGATGCCGACAGCCCCGATCACCAGGCAGATGGAGGCCAGGAGGAGAAACAGCTCGTCCAGATCGGAGGTGACCGAGGAGCGCAGTTTCCTGGGATCGGGCGGCGCGATGGCCCTGAGGTACTCGGGGTGATCCGGGCGCAGCGCCGTCGGCGCCTCGTCGGCGATCTGGACGGCCGCGCCGATACGGGTGGCGATGAGCATCTCCGCCTCCTCCGTCGGCGTGCCCCACAGCTGTTCGGCGGTGGTGTGCGGGACGAGTACCGAAAGCAGGAGATCGGGTTTGCGCTGGACGTCGTCAACGATGCCGATGACGGTGAACGGGTGTTCCCCGATGAACACGGCAGGCTGCGCTTCCAACGTGGTGATCCCCAGCCGGTCCGCGACGCTGCTGCTGAGGACGACGACCCGCTGGCGGGCGTCGGCGTGGTACGCGTCGTAGAGCCGCCCCTGTGCGAGATGGGGAACGGCGGCGAGCAGGGCTCCCGGCGCGGCGGCCACCACATCGGTCTTCTCTCCGGTGGCGCCCGCGACCGGCGAGGACCGTACGGACAACTGCCGGCCCTCACTCGCGCGTACGGGCCAGTGGACCCCGGCGTGCTCGACACCGTTGAGGTGCTCGATCCGCTCCCCTGCGTCTTCGGGGAATGCGGGTCCGGCGAACTCGTTCTGTTCGCGGGCGACGTCCTCGATGGTCACCTCGGTGGCGGTCAGGAGACTGAACCGTGAGTCGATCTGGGAGGAGGCAGTGGCGGTCAGCCCCAGGACGGCGACGAACGCGCCGACGCCCAGGACGGTACCCAGGGCGGTGAGTGCCGCTCGGCCGGGGCGCTGGAGTATGCCGGCGAGGGCCTCGGCCACCAGGTCGCGCAGGCCGAAGGAGGTCAGCTCGATGTCTGGGCGAGCCGTGCCGTGCCGGTCGCCCTTTCCCGGATGTACGGCTTTGCTCAACCGTCCGGTCCCCCTCACTCTGCCGACTCCTGTGCCTCGTCGGCCCGGGTGCGCCTGCCGTGTTCATCGCCCTCGTCAGCACGCAGTTCACGCAGGACACCGTCTCTGATGGTGATCGTCCGGACGCCGCGGGCGGCCACCTCGGCGTCGTGCGTGATCAGAACCACGGTCATGCCGTCGCTGTGCAGTGCCTCCAGCAGCCGCAGCACCGTGTCGGCGTTGCTGCTGTCCAGATTGCCGGTGGGCTCGTCGCACAGCAGCAACGACGGCCGGGCGACCAGGGCGCGGGCGATGGCGACGCGCTGGCGCTCGCCGCCGGACATCCGGCTGGGCAGGGCGTCCAGCCGATGCGCCAGGCCCACCCGACGCAGCGCTTCATCGGCCCGACGGACGCGGTCCGCACGAGGGGCGGCGCCGTAGAGCATGGCCAGAGCGACGTTCTCCCGGGCGCTGCGGTGCTGCATCAGATGGAAGGACTGGAAGACGAACCCGATACGTCGCCCTCGCAGCGCGGTGCGTTCGGAGTCCTTGAGGGCACCGGTGTCGATTCCATCCAGGAGGTAGCTGCCCGTGGTGGGCGCGTCGAGCAGACCGGCGATGTTGAGGAACGTCGACTTGCCTGACCCCGAGGGACCGACGACGGTGACGAAGTCCCCCCGGTTGATGGTCAGTTCGCAGGGTCGGAAGGCCGTGACGGGTGGCGGGCCGGGGTAGGTCAGCCCGACACCGCGGAACTCGATCACGGGAGCGTCCCCCGCCTCGGGAGCGGCGGTCTCCGGTGCCTCGCCGAGGTGTGCCGCGGCTCCCCGGCGGAGCCCGGCGAGACGGTTCCGGGCGCGCGTCACGGCCCTCACCGGGCAGTCCCCGCGCTGCCTGTCCCGGACCGCCGGATACCGGTGAGCACGTTGTCTCCTACGCCGAGCGCTTTCCCGCCACCGACCGGGACGATCTCCACGAACCCGTCCCCGGTCGTTCCCGGCCGTACCTCGACACGCCGCTGGACGCCGTTCCGGGACACCACGGTGACGACCGTCCGGCCGTCTGCCGCGGAGGACACGGCGGTGACCGGCACGACCAGGACCGCCTTCCTGGTGGACGCCGCCTCGACGGTCAGGCGGACGTCCTGACCGGCGAGATCCGAGGGCAGTGGCTTGTCGGGTCTGACGACCAGCAGATGGCCCGGCCCGCTGGCCGCGTCCTGCTTGCCGGTGTCCTGCTCGGTCACGGTGCTCTGTCCCGAGGACATCTCGTCGGACACGGAGGCCACTGTCGCGGTCGACTCGGCGCCGGTCAGTTCGGACAGGATCCGTACCTTCTGCCCGGCCCGGACCAGGTCCTTCTGGAACGACTGAAGACGACCGTGCACCACGAGGGCACCCGTCGACAGCTTCATCACCGGTCCCGACACCGTGCTGCCGACCGTGGCGGACAGGCTGTCCACCCGGGCCGGCACGCTCTTGACGAAGACCACCTCGGACGCGGGGACCATGGGGCCCTCCGCAGCCAGCGCCGCGGTCAACGCGGCGCGCGCCTCGGCCAGATCCTCCTCGGCCCGCTCGACCTGGGTGCGGAGCTCGTCGAGCGCGGACGCGTCGCCCCCTTCGTCAGCCGCGGTGCCGGAGCCTTTCCCAGCGGTCTGGTCCGCGTCCGCCTCGCCGGACGCGGTCGCCGTCCCGCCACCACTTCCGCCGTCGCCCTCCTCGGCGCTGGTCACTGCCGCTTGTGCGTCGTCCCGGGCCCGCTCCATGGCGGTGACCTGCTGCCGCGCCGACTTCACGGCGTCGCCGTCGGCGACCGCGGGCAGCGGGTCGTAGCCGAGAGACCGGTACAGCGCGGTGACAGCGGTCTTGGTCCCGGCCCCGAACTCCCCGCGTGGATCCGGCGCGGTGGGGTGTCCCAGATCCCTGAGTGATCGCTGCAGCTGCCTGACGTCGGCCCCTTCGGATCCGGGCTTGAGATCGCGGTAGACGGGCAGTGTGCCGCGCAGGGCGATGACGGGACGGCCGGACACCTCGGCCAGCAGTGTGCCGGCACGCACGCTGCTGCCGCTGCTCAGCGGCAGCTTGGTCACCACGGGGCTGCCGCCCTCGCTTGCTCCGGACGGCGTGACGTCCACGGTCTGGCCGGCGACGACGGTGCCGCGCAGGATGACGGACGAGGTGAGGACCCGCTTCTCCACAGGGGCTGTCAGGACGTCGGCGGGCGGCGGCGCGGTCTCGGCCGCGGCCTGTGCCGGCGACTTGATCAGCGCGGTCGTGGCGGCACCTGCGGCGGTCAGCAGGACTGCCGAGGCCACGACGGCGACGACCAGCCGGCGCCCGCGGTCCAACGGCGATCGAGCCGCACGCCGCCCGGACTCCGTGGCCGCGTCGTTCTCGGCGCCCGCTCCCGCGCTCCCGGCTCCGGCAGCGGCCTGCGGCGACGGGTCCTGTGGGCCCTGTGGGGGCGAGTGGGGGGTGTCGTGCCCTGTCACTGAGTTCCTCTCCGCCTGGCGGCGGCCTTCGGGGATCGATACGGACACCGCGCGGCAGGCTCAGCCCTTGCCGAGAACGTCCGCTGCCCTGCGGATCCGCTCCTCGTTGTCCTTCTTCGCCTGGGCGAGCGCTTCCGCGTTCTTCTCGAGCGTCCGCTCCTGGTACGCGGTCTCCACCGCGAGCCACACACCGGCCAGGTTCGTGCTGATCTTGCAGGCCGCGTCGGCGGCCGCGACCTGGCGCTCGCGTTCCGTGGCCGTCTCCGACTTGCCCCACTCCGGGTCGTTGTTGGACGCCCATGGGTCGCTGTAGTCGTGGCCGGCCTCGCTCATACAGTCGCTCCACTTGGCGAACGCCTTCAGGACCTGGGGGTCCTGCGCGTCCTGCACGATGAGCTGCTCGACGTACATGTCGGTGGTGGCGTCTGCCTTGTCCATCGACTTCTTGCCGCTGAGCTGTGCCCGAGCCTTCAGCACGCACTCACCCGCGGCCTTCTGGGCTGTTTCGGAGCTGTCCTGTCCCTCCTCCCGGCCCTTGGCGCCCGCGTTGGTCTGGGGCGCGCCGTGGTAGCCGGTCCGGCGTGCCTCCGCCTCGTCGAGGATGCCGTACCGGCGGCCGTGCCGGTTGCCTTCGGCCAGAGCCGGACGTTCGGGTGCGGCCCACTGGAAGCCCTGCGCGGTCATGCACGTCACCACCAGCCGGTCCTGTGCGAGTTCGAGCTGGCGGGACTGCGCGGGAGTGAGTTCGTAGGTGTCCAGGGGGAAGGACAGCTGCTGCGCGCTGGTGATGGTGCTGACCTCACCGATGGTGATGGGGTCCCGGTCGGAGTCTGCGGCGGACCCGCCCGAGGCGATCCCGGCGCAGCCGGAGAGTGTGAGGGCAGCCAGCGCCAGGGCGACCGGCGAGGACCGGTGGAGGCGCGCGATGCGGGAGCGGCTTGGTGCGGCCAAGGTGGCGATCCGTTCTCAGGATGGGCGGTGCACGGGGAGGGGGGAGGGGAGGGGGAGGGGCGTTCCCGGACCGATGGAGCATGGTCCGGGAACAGGAGCCGGGGGAGGAGACGGGGCCCCCGGCTCATCGGTGCGTGCTCAGGTCCCCGTCAGAAGTTGCACTGGCTGTAGCCGCTGACACCGCCGTCGTTCCAGCAGTGGGAGCTGTACGCGTCGTTGTACTCGACGGTGTTGAGGCGCGCGTACTCCGCCACGGTCTGACGCGAGCCGCCGTAGTAGGAGTTGACGAAGAACCGGACCTTCCAGTTCTGGTCCCAGCTGTCGATCGAGGACGTTCTGTCGTTGGTCCCCACGTCCGGGACGCCGCCACCGGTATACGTGTTGTTGATGTAGTTCGGGTCCGCGTACTGGTGGTCGATCCAGCCGCCGTCGAGGTAAGTGTGCTGGTAGATGCACACTTCCTTGCTCTCGCATATCCCGTTGAACTGTGCGGCGTTCGCAGACACGGACATGCCCATCACCATCGCGGCGGCTGCCGTCGCGATGCCTGACGCGCGCAGGGCGTGCTTCATCGAAGCGTTCATGAAGTGGTTTCTCCATCGGTGACGCTGCCCTGTGGGGGAGGTGGCAGCCCTGGGGAACGGCAGAGGGCTCCGGGTGGAAGAGAACGTGAAGCCCTCGGCGCCACGTCGCCATGTATGTGTGAAATAAGTGGCGCCTGCGCAAAGGTAGATGGCCGATGATCATCTGGCAAGGTTTCGGCCATGCACTATTCGGCCACGGGGTGATGCGACACCGGTGCGGCTCACCAGCTCATTGTCAGACCGGTGTGGCATGATCCGCTGCCATGTCGTCGTTACGCGCACCCGCGTGGTGGTCAAGGGCCGGTCGCCGTCTGCTCGTTGTCCCGCTCGCCTTGCTCGTGACGGCGGGCGCCACCGGCGCCGGCGCCGCGACGGCACCCGCGCCCGCACCCAAAGCCAAGGCCGCGACGCCCGATCGGCTTCGCTACGACGTGTCCCTGCGCGGCGACGCCGACGGCTCCCACTGGACGGGCCGGCAGCGGGTGTCGTTCCGCAACGCCTCCGACCGGCCCCTGCATGAGGTGTACGTACGTCTGTGGGGCAACGGCAACGACAAGTGCGGCACGCCGGGCAAGCCACCCCCGGTCAAGATGTCCAAGGTGCGCGGTGGCACTGCGGGCCGCCTCACCGTGGACTGCACCGCACTGCGCATCACCCTGCCGAAGCCGCTCGCGCGCGGCGAGCGGACGGCCGTCTCCTTCGACGTGTCCATCACGGTGCCCCAGCGCAACGACCGCTTCGGCCGCGAGGGCGCGTTCCGCTTCCTGGGCAACGCGCTGCCGGTGCTCGCCGTGCACGACGCGAAGGGATGGCACCTCGATCCGTATGTGTCGACCGGCGAGAGCTTCTATGCCCTGGCGAGCGACTTCCGTGTGCGTATCGACCACCCGTCGTCCCTGAAAATCCCCGCAACGGGCCGCACTTGGACCAGCCACGGCAACCCCGGCCGCACGGTCACGCACAGCGTCGCGCAGCGGGTGCGGGACTTCGCGTGGGCGGCGGGCCCGTTCCGCACAGCGACGGAGACCTCGCCCGGTGGGGTGCGCGTGAAGTCGTACTGGGCGCCGAACACGCCCGCCGCGGGTGTACGCCTCAACCGCAAGGACGGCGTCGCCGCCGTCGACCGGTTCGGCAAGGAGTTCGGCCGCTATCCCTACGGCGAGATCGACTTCGTGATGGCCAAAGACTTCGGCGGCGGTATGGAGTACCCCGGCCTGGTCATCCTCGGCACCACCGAGGAGGGCGGCGCCGTCGTCCACGAGGTGGCCCACCAGTGGTGGTACGGCATCGTGGGCAACGACGAATACGGCGCACCCTGGCTGGACGAGAGCTTCGCCCAATACGCCAACGCACGCTTCTACGGCTGGGACACCCGCGACTGCTGGTCGGACGCCGACTGGCCGAGCGAGCACACCGCGCTCACCAACTCGATGGCCTACTGGGCCAAACACCCCGGCGAGTACCACCTCATCTACACGGCCGGCTCCTGCGCCCTGGCCCGCCTGGAACGCACCCTCGGAGCCGACACGATGGCGCGACTCCTCAAGCGGTACGCCCGCGACCACTGGTACGGCGTCTCCACCACGGCCGACTTCAAGAAGGCCGCACAGTCCGTGACGGACACGGACCTGGACCCCTTCTGGACGAAGCACCGCATCCGGTGAAACCGCTGGGCGCCGTCACCGAGACCGCCCAGGCGGATCGGACGGAGGCCCCTTGCCTGCCGCCGCGCCAACGAGGGCCCGAACGGCCCTGCCCCTGACCCGGGACTGACACAGCGGCTCCCATCCGTGGCGCGCCACCGAGGAGCCGCCTGGTCCCGTGCCCCGGTGAGCCGGCTTGGCGCAGATGCCGCCACCCGCGGCTACCGCACCCGACCCACCGACGGCCAGGTACTTGTCGAATATCGATATGCTCCTCTATCTTGCACTTATCGAAAATCGATAGGGGGAGATGAGATGAACACGCGACTCACGAGGACCCTGGCCTCGGTGACCTGGGCACTGGCGGTGCTCTGCGGGCTCGCCTTCGTCGGCACGGCGGTCACGCACATGCTCGACGACGGGGCCGTCTGCGTGCAGACGGACTTCTGGAACAACGCCTCACTGGCGGACTCACTGCCGGTGGGCGCGGGCGTGGAGGCCTCCAGCAGTGCCGCGCGCCTGTGCCAGGACAGTCCCTCCGTGGGCCAGCGCGCCGCCGATCTCGGGGGCGAACTGCCGTGGCTGCTGTTCGGTGCGCTCGCGCTGCTGCTCTTCTCCCGACTGCTGAAGGCCGTCCTGCTGCAGGGCCCGTTCACCGAGGCGGTGGCGCAACGGCTCTCCGTTCTCGGCTGGTTCGTCGCCGTGGGCACGCCGCTGGCCGGCCTCACCGTCGGCTGGTCGCGATCCTGGCTCGTCGAGAGCATGGCGCCGATCGTCGGTTCTGGTCCGACGGTCTCCGGGCCGCTGGTGCTCGTCCTCGCGGGCCTCACGGCAGTGATCATGGGGAAGATCATGCGCGAGGGTGTGCGCATGCGAGAGGACCTCGAAGGGACCATCTGATGTCCGAAGAGGAACCTCACGCGATCCGGATCCACCTCGACCGCCTTCTCATCGAGCGCGGCATGACCCTTACCGAGCTGGCCGCGCAAGTGGGTATCACCGTCGTCAACCTGTCCATCCTGAAAAACGGACGGGCCAAGGCCATCCGCTTCTCGACCCTGTCGAGGATCTGCGAGGTCCTCCACTGCCAGCCGGGAGACCTGATCACCCACGACCCCGCCAAGCCGGGGCCATAGCCTTGGCTCGTGTTTTGCCATGACCCCGTGCACAAAGGGGCGTACCGGGAGGCCGGCATGGATCTGACCTGCGTTCACCCGACGCCGGGTCGTTCCTGCATCCGTCGGACATCAAGGTCGACCCGCGCACCGCGACGGCTGCTGGGAAGCCGTAAAGGCCGGGAGCCAAACCGGAACGCGGTACACCGACCTTACGACCGCACAGCACACGCTGCTCTGAGGGCTAGGAAAGGCCCCGACCGTCACGGTCGGGGCCTTCCTGGTCCTCTCGCGGCATCAGGTCAGAAGAGAGCCTTGTAGACCTGCCATCCGGTGGCGATCTTCACCCGGCCGGAGAACGATCCCCTGCCGTCGCCGCTGTTGCGCCACAGGTTGCCGGAGGTGTCCCGGGAGACGAGGTCGGCCTTCCCGTCACGGGTGATGTCCCCGACGCCGACGACGACGTTGTACGCCGCACCCCAGTCGTCGAACACCTTCACCCGGCCCGCGAACTTCCCCGTCCCCGTGCCGTTGTAGCGCCACAGTTCGTTCGAGGGATCCTGTGCCAGCAGATCCCCATGGCCGTCGCCGTTCAGATCTCCGACCCCGATGATCTTCTTGTAGCCCTTCCAGTTGTCGTACAGCTTCACCCGCGTCGCCAGCTTTCCGTCGCTGGTGCCCTTGTGCAGATACACCACCCCGGTGGAGGAGTTACGGGTGATCAGATCCGCCCGCCCGTCACCGGTGATGTCGCCCGGCGAGGTCAGCACGTTGTACTGGTTCCAGCCCGTGCCCAGCGACACGTACGACGTCGACGGCGTGACCGCCTTGCCGCAGCCCGGCCGGTACGCCCGCAGGGAGCCGTCGGCCATCCGGACCAGCACGTCGTTGCACCGGTCACCGTTCACGTCCCCGAACGGCACCGCCTTGATGGATGTCGACCAGCCCGAGCCGCTGGTCCTGCCCGAGAAGACCCCCGTAACCGAACCATGCTGGAAGGTGAGCGAGCCGGTGGAGTTCAGCGTCAGCAGATCCCCGACGCCGTCCGGCACCGAGCCGGCGCCCGCGTGGTCCCTGGGCGCCGCCGTGATGACGCGTGCGGACGACTCGGCCGTCGCGCTCTGCCAGCCGCTCTTGCGTGCGGTGACGGCCACGGTCAGCTTCTTGCCGCGCAGCGAGGCGGGCACCACGTACGTGGAGGCGGTGGCCCCGGAGATGGCCTGGCCGTCGGCCTTCCACTGGTAGGTGTACGAGTCCGGGGCCGGCGTCCAGGATCCGGGCTGGGCGGTGAGCCTGGCACCGACCTGGGCGGTGCCGGTGATCGTCGGGTCGGCGGTGTTCTTCAGCGGGGCCGGGGTGACCGTGAAGGAGCCGCGCGGGTACTCCCAGCCGTTGTGGGTGATGACGCTGAGGTTCCAGTCCCCCGCGGTGAGTCCGGTCAGGTCCAGGACGGTCGTCAGGGACTTGCGGTCGGCGGCCACCGTGGTGGTGGTGGACTCGACCGTCCTGCCGGACCGGCTGATCTGTACCTTGTCGTCCTCGTGCAGGGCCGTGCCTGTCACGGTCACCGTGGCCTTGCCGCCGCTCACTCCGCTGCTCGGGGTGACCGTGCCGACGCTGGTCTTCTCGGTGCCGCAGAGCGAGTACGCACAGACGAGTTCCGCCTTGTAGGCGGTCTGCGAGGCCTTCTCCGGCAGCCCGACGACCAGGATGCTCGGGGTGACGTCCGTGGTGTACGGCTCGCTGACGTAGCACTGGTAGCCGGTGGGGGTGAAGCGGACGCAGTTGTTGTCCAGGCTCGCGTCGTACAGCGCGGGCACAGCAGTGTGGGTGCCGCCCGCGGTGTCGCTGACCACGAAGTCGAAGTGGTCGGCGTAGGCCGTGGGCAGCGCCGCGCAGACCGCGGTGTGCTGCTCGTCGAGGGTGCCGGTGACCGGTCCGTACCCGTAGCTGACGTTCGGGACCTTGGCGCACTCGGCGGCCGGTCCGGCGGGAGTCGCGATGCGCAGGGCGTCGAACCGGTAGGACTCGGCGGCCTTGAGGTTCGTCGGGACGGTGACGAGGACCTGGTAGCTGGTGGAGCCGGTGACCGCGCACGCCTTGTTGCGGTACGAGCAGACGGCGTCGCCCTCCGCGTCGTACGCCAGGATGTTGGCTGTGCCCAGCGGGTCGCGGACGTCGAGGTGCAGGGTGTCCCCGGCATCGTCGGTGGTGACCTGGCGGCAGAGCAGCAGGCCGGGCGCCGCCGGAGTGCCGTCCGTGGACGAACCGCCCACCGGGGTCGACGGGTTGGCCGTGCAGCCCTTGGCGGTGGTGGTGACGTCACGCCGGGCGAGGGTGTACTCGGCGGCGGTGTCGCGGCCGGTGACCAGCACGGTGTGCGCGACGCCCGGGGCGAGGGCGCAGGTGGTCCAGGTGGACAGGGAGGGCCAGACGTCGCAGACCTGCTTGCCGCCGGCATCCAGCACCGAGAACTCGGCGGTGGAACTGCCGGAGAGGGCCCGCAGTTGGAGGTTCTCCATCGCGCTGTGGTCGTCCGCCGGGATGGACAGGCAGTGCGAGAAGACTCCGTCGCCGGTGCTGAACCGGGCCGCGGCGCTGTCGGAGGTGAAGTCGCCCGCCGGGACGGCCGGGCAGCCGCTCGCCGCGTCCGTGCGGTGCAGGGCGATGCGGTACGAACCGGTCGCCGTGTTGCTGTCGTCGGTGGACACCAGGGCGCGGAAGGGGGCGGAGCCGTTCAGTGCGCAGGTGCCCGCGCCGAGGGTCTCCCAGTTGCACCGCTGGACGCCGTCGGCGTCGACGACCACGACCTCCGGCTGCGGAGCCGGCCCGCTCAGGGGCGTCAGCGCGGCCATCCGGGCGCCCTCGGGAAGCGGCAGCGTCAGGCAGTCGATCTCGCCCGCCGTTGCGAAAGTGCCCTGGTGGGTGCCGAGTTCGACCGGTTCGCAGCCGGCGGTTCCGGCGCGGTCGACGATGAGCGTGGCGTGGTCGGTGAGGACGGTGTAGTCACCGGCGGGGATACCGCAGCCGGCGCAGACGGTTTTCCCGTCACGGTCGTACACGCTGAGGCTTGAACGGGCTCCGTCGGTCACCTCGTACACGGTGTACCGCCCCGCCGCCGAGGCAGCGAAAATCTTGCAGCCGACGGCAGGATCCACCGTGGTGGGGGCGGAGTTGTACGCGTTCACGGGGACGCGCGCACAACCGGCGGGGTCGGACAGCCGGCGGATCTTCAGGGTGTACGGGGTGGGGAAGCCGCGCTCGGCCTGGCTGACGTGCCCCAGCACCCGGTACGGCCCGTCGCCGGGCAGCACACATCCCTCGCTGTCGTCCTCGTTGAAGTGCGGGCAGATGTGGGCACCCGTCTCATCGGTGATCCAGTTGATGCTCTCGCCGTACGTATCGGTGTGGAAGTCCACAGTGATCCGCTCGCCGGGCTTTCCCGTGAACGGATGGCACACAAGACCGAACGGAGAGGCCGCGGAGCCGGTGACCGGAGCAAGGTCCCAGGACGTGCCGGTCTCCTGCGCACAGCCGACGTTGGCGGCGAGCGGGGTGACGGTCACGGGGATCTCGCGGGCGTCGGTCCCCCAGCTGGTGTTGACGAGCTTCAGGGTGAAGGCGCCGGCGCGCGGCAGCGTGCACCAGCCGCTGCCCCACGTGGCGTCGTAGCAGTCCAACTCGGTCTCACCGTCGAAGACCTGGGCGCTCGTCGCGGTGCGCTCCGTCAGCACGCGGTGCAGGCCGGGCCGTTCGGCGGTGAAGGTGAAGCAGGCGCTGCCACCGGCGGGGACAGTCGCCTTGCCCAGCGCGGAACCCGGGTCTCCGAAGGGGGCGAGCGGGAGGCTGGCGCAGTCCTCGGCGGGGGAGGAGGCCGAGGCGGACGATGTGGTGCTGCCGGTCGCGGTGGCCGATGTGGTGGCATCGGACGCGGCAGTGCTCATGGTGCCGTCGGACGCCTGTGCCGCGCCGACCGGGAGAAGGGCTGCCAGCAGGACCGACAGCGTGAGCGTGAACAGCAGTGCGGTGTACGCCGCAGATCTCCCGCGTGTACACAGGCAGTAGGGCATTGCGTTCCCCCCAGGACGGCGTCGAGCGACGCAAGTGAATGCCGGGGCCCTACGTGACCGCGGGATCAAGGGCGGCGCACGGCGAAATCAGGCGCATGATCGCACAGATGTGCCTCTTGAGACACCTGTTACCAGGTGTCTCGGGGGCGAGTCCCGGCCGAACAGGGACACCGCACCTTCTCAATGCATCGTTCGCCTTGTCGGCGACGACCGCATGGGCCTGCGACGAGGACGCCCGTGGCGAACCGGGTCTCCCGCACTACGTCGAGGACCGCGTCGAAGACGGTGGAGTCGTTGACGTTGCCCGGGGGCGACCATGACGGCCACGCCCCCCTTTGTGCGGGCCCCGGTGGCGTACTGGTGGGGCGGCGGCCCAGGTCCCTGGCCTGGGCTTCAGCGTGGAGCGGGTGACGAGAATCGAACTCGCGCTCTCACCTTGGGAAGCGACGGCGCTCCAGCGGCGACATGGTCGGTGACCTGCGGGGATTCATCGCGCCAGCGGCGTCGCCGGGGCACGGCGGCACCGCTGTTGACCGTGGTTGTCCGGTCGTACGGGCAGGCCGTGGGCACGGCTTCGAAGCGCAGCGGGCAGAGCGACCAAACTCATCATCTCGCCTGCCCGCCGGTGCGCATCGGCTGTGTCGGAGGCCCGTCTCCAGCCCTTGATCGCCGATGCGTACACTTCCGGCACTTATAGGCGGCCTGCCGAAGAGGCGGGCCCGACCCTTCGGGGACTCAATGCGTAGATTGACGATCGGCTCTGCTCTGCTCGGTTCTCTGGCCATAGCCGCCCTCCTCACTCCAGGTGCGCAGGCGGACGAGGTAGTGGGCAACGCTGATGTAGGCGGCTTCCGGATCACCGGCGGGGGCGGCTCGGGCAACGACGTCGTCCTGGGCACCACCGACTCAAGGACGATCACCGTCAAGCTGACGGCCAGCGACGATTCGGGCATCAAGTCCGCGGACTTCACGCTCTATCACGGAAGTAGCATCAGCAACGCCGACGCGGTCCTGAAGTCCAGCGAAGCGGCACCGGTGTGCACACCAGACGGAACCACGTCCGTCTGCACCAAGCACTACACGATCGACCCCCGACGTGAGCTGAAAAACTCGCTGGCCGGCATCTGGAAGGTCTACGTCGAAGCCAACGCCAACGACGGGGACTACGTGAAGGCGGACGGCCACACCACCTTCTTCATGAAGCGTTACGCCAAGCTGACCGCCAACGCTTCTCCCGAGCCTGTCGCCAAGGGCGGCACCATCACCGTCTCGGGCAAACTCACCCGGGCCAACTGGGACACCCACGACTACCGCGGCTACACAAACCAGCGCGCTTACCTCGAGTTCCGCCGACCGGGCACCGACTACTACGAGTCTCTGGGCTACACCACCACGAACTCCACCGGCGTAGCCACAGCGAAGGTCACCGCAACCGCGGACCGCTACTGGCGGTATGAATTCAGAAGTACCATGACAACTCGGGGCGTCAAGGCGACGGGTGACTTCGTGGACGTTCGTTAGACGTGTCGCGCTTCGACTGGACGGACCGCTCCACCTGGGACCGGCCCTGCGGGGCGTGACGGGGATGTACCTGGTGGTCCCCGACCTCGGCAGCCCGCAGCCCGCGGAGGCCGTCGCCGCGTTCGCCCGGCAGGCGGAGAAGTGGGTGCAGCTGTCGGTCGGTCTGTACGAGTACGTCCGCTCAGGCGGCCTCACCTCCCCCAATGACGGCGTCCAGCGGGCGTTGGGCAGGGCTCCCCGGGACTTCTCCGAGTACGGAAAGCGCTATACATCAATCCAGTACATGGACTACGCTTGGTACATGTCCATGAAGCGCACGAACGTCTACGCCGACCCCGAGGACCTGGCGATCATCAAGGAAGCGGCCAAGCGCCGGGGCATAAGCGAGGCCGAGATCATCCGGCAGGGGATCCATCTCGCGGCGATGGCGAATCGAGTCTGGGACGAGCCGCTGTTCTCACGCACCTTCGAGGGGTCGGGGCGTACGCCGTCCAAGGCCGAGGTCCGTGACGCGGTCGCTGACGCGGTCCGTCGCGAGACGGGCTCCGGAACTGCCGCGTGATCATCGTCATCGCGGACACGTCCGGCCTCCTGGCCGCCCTCGACTCGACGCACCCGGAGCACGGGGCTGCGAATGAGGCGATCATGGCGGCCGGTCTCCTGGTCATGTCCCCACTCCTGCTGGCGGAGCTCGATCACGTGGCCACGCGCGAACTCGGGCGCGAAGCCGCCGTCAGCGCTGTCGACGATCTTCGCCGCTGGATGAGCCGGGGCCGGGTCCTCATGCCGGAGATCACAGAGGATCACCTGGGCGCAGCCCAGTCTGTTCGTGGCCGTTACCACGCACTGGATCTCGACCTCGCCGACGCGGTGAACGTAGCGCTGGCCGCGGACTACGACACCGACGCGATCCTCACCCTCGACCGGCGCGACTTCCGTGCCGTACGGCCGTTGGGCCGGCACAAGGCATTCCGGGTCCTGCCCGACGACCTGCCGTTGTGACCAGGGCTTCCCATGCCGAAGTCGCAGCCGCTGCAAAGGGCTTCGGCACGTATCGCCTCCGCTGCGCACGCACCGACGCTCAGCCCTGCTGAGGGACAAGCAGGCTGAGGCCTTCTGGCGCGGGGAGGTTTCGGCGCGAACTGCGAAGCCGCAGGCCAACGATGGTTTCCGACGCTGGGAGCGTTACGCGAACGGCTACGGCCCGACACCCGTGCCCTCCGCGCGCCCAATCTTCGTGTGCCTGGCGGGCTGAAACTGCTGGAGAACCCCCGCCAAAACACAAGCCCCAGGCGGCTGACCTGGGGGCTTCAAGAAGAGCGGGTGAGGAGAATCGAACTCGCGCTCTCAACTTGGGAAACGACGGCGCTGGCGGAGCCCTACACTCCCTGACCTGCGCAGATCTGTCGACTTGCTGCTGGTGCGGGCGCTTGACGGCACCGTTGTTGACCGTGGTTGTCCGCTCTCAAGGGCACGCGGAGGGCACGCCGTCGAGAGCCGCGCGGCCGGGCATCGGCAAGGAGCGATTCATGCCGGGCCCGTCCCGCTCGGAGGTCGGCGTCTTTACGGCGTTGCGGACGCGCATGTCCTGTCGAGGCAGGGAGGCTGAGTTGCTGCTACCGCTCGCGGCAGTCGACCTTGTGCCCCCCGGAGCGGCGCCGGGGATGCGACGGGCTACGCAGCCTGCGCGTAGCCGGTCCCCGAGGAGTCTGCCGGTGAGGTGGGCGAGGAAATCGCCCACCATGGTGCCGGCCCTTCGTTCTTCATCCAGGCCGACCGCCTCCGGCTGATCACCTGCGGAAACGATTGCCGAGCCACTTGTAAGAAACGTGGGTCTGTCGCCATAGACGGGTACCGGCGTCGAACGAGGAGCATGCTGCACGTTGCACAGCCGGATCGGGGGATGCGCCCGGCCATCCGCGTCTTCCCCACGCGCCTCCGCGTGCCCTCACACCACAGCGCCTGAATCCCGCGCCCGCCCGCGTCGCTCCAGCGGACTGCGCGCCCCGCTGTCCTCGCTGCGCTTGGGGCGCACTGGCGGCGCCGGGCGGCTGCCCTCAAGCTGCACGGCGATCGGCACGGCAGTGAACACCGTCGATGCCATACCGATCACCACGCCGGCGATCAGCGCCACGGAGAAGTCCGCGAGCGAGTCACCGCCGAGCACGGCCAGGGCTGCCAGGATGAACAGCGCGCCCATACCGGTGTTCACGGTGCGCGGCAACGTCTGGATGACGGCCTTGTTCGCGGTGGTTTCCAGGTCCGCCGCCGGATCGCGGCGGCGCGCCTCGCGCACCCGGTCGAAGACGACGACGGTGTCATTGACGGAGTACCCGATGACCGTGAGCAGGGCCGCCAGGAAGACGCTGTCGACGGGCCTGCCGAGCCAGGCGAACAGGCCCACCACAAGCAGCACGTCGTGCACCATGGCCGACACCGCCGCGGCGGCGAACGTCCACCGGAACCGTACGCTGAGGTAGATCAGCTGGGTCGCGACGGCGATGCCGAGCGCGATGAGCGCGTGCCGGCGCAGCTCGTCGCCGAGGCTCGGGCCGATCAGCTCGTCCCGCTCGACAGTGACCTCACCGCCCTCCTTCGCCAGCGCCGTTCTGATCGTGTGCTGCTGGTCGTTGCTCAGCTCACCGGTGCGTACCGAGATGTCCCCGTTCCCCGACTCCTGCACCACCGCGCGCGGGAACCCGGCGTCCGTGACCGCCGAACGTGCTGCGTCCACGTCCATGGGCCTGCTGGTGCTGTACTCCACCAGGCGCCCGCCGGTGAATTCCACGCCGAATTCCAGCCCGCGCAGGCCGATTCCGGCGACGGCAACCGCGATCAGCAGCGCGCTGACGCCGAGCCAGCGGCGCCGGTGGTGCACCAGGCGGGGTTTGCGGCGCGCGAGCCAGGCACGCACCCGGCCATGGGAGGTGATCCCGGTCAGGCCGGGCCGGTTGCGCACGAAGCGGCGCCGGATCGCGAAGTCGGCGAGGACCCGGGTGATCACCAGGGCCGAGATCATCGAGACGAGGACACCGATGGAGAGCGTGACGCCGAAGCCCTTGACAGGTCCGGTGGCGAAGAAGAAGAGCAGCCCGGCCGCGAGCAGCGTGGTCACATTCGAGTCGACGACCGCGCTCCAGGTCTTGGCGAAGCCGGTGCGCAGCGGCTTGTCCAGGCGCGCCGAGGCCGACGTCAGGGCGCGGACTCCCAGATACTCCTCGCGGGCACGCTCGAAGACCAGCACGTTCGCGTCCACCGCCATGCCGATCGCCAGGACGAAACCGGCGAGTCCGGGCAGTGTCAGGGTCGCGCCCAGGGCGACCAGTACGGCGTAGGAGATCAGCCCGTACAGCGCGAGCGCGATGGTGGCCAGGGCGCCGAGCAGCCGGTAGACGACGAGGATGAACAGCCCTGTCAGGGCGAGCCCGATGACCGCGGCCTGGGCGCTGGCGGCGATGGCGTCGGCACCGAGCGTGGGGCCGACGGTACGCTGCTCCGCGACCTCCACGGGCACCGGCAGCGCACCGCCCTTGACGAGCGCGGCCAGATCGCGGGCCTCTTCTCGGCCGAAGCCGCCGGTGATCTGCGTGGAGCCGCCGGAGATGCCGACCTCGCACGCCACATCCGCGTTGACGCCGGGCGCCGAGAGGACCTTGCCGTCCAGGACGATGGCGACGCGCCTCTCGGGGGCGCCCTGCGGGGCACAGGCCGCCGCCCCGGTGACCCGTGCCCAGTCCTTGCCTGCCTGCCCGCGGAAGGTGAGGTTGACCATCCAGCCCGACATCGTCTGCTGGTCGAGCACCGCTTCGGCGTCCTTGACGCCCTCGCCGGTGAGGACGGTGGGCCCGAGCTTGAGGAACGCCCCCTTCTGGTCGGGGTCGGCCAGGGTGCGCGAGCCGTCCTTGGCAGGCTTCCCCTTGGTCGCGTCCTGCTGGTCCGTCGCGCCCTGCACCGGGTGGACGGTCAACTGCGCGGTGCGGCCGATGACTTCGGCGGCCTCGCGCGGGTCCTGTACGCCGGGCAGCTCGACGAAGATCCGCTGCTGTCCGGACCGGTACAGGCTCGGCTCGGACACGCCGAGCGCGTCGACCCGCTGGCGGAGCACCTCCAGGGCCCGCTGGGTCGATTCGGCATCGGCCTTGACGACGGGTGAGTCCTTGGTCTCCAGGACGATCTGGGTGCCGCCGCGCAGGTCGAGGCCGAGGCGGGCGGACTGGGTGAGAGCGAAGAAGAGCGAGGCGGCGATCACACCTAGGGCGACGATCGCCCGCCACATGGGCGCGCGAGACATGAGTTCTCCACGATGGGCAGGCAGACGGAGTCGACGTCTGCCCCGGGCGCGGAGGCGAACGGTCAGGCGTCGATACGGACTTCGGTGCACCATCGGGACGGCGGGCCGCGCGGGCGATACGCGTGGGCGCCCCGGCTCGCTCCTGCGGCCGCGGCCGCCACGGCCACGGCGGGGCCGCCGACAGCGCGGTGCGGGGCTGCGTCCCCGGTGCCAGGACCCAGGAAGCCGTGGTACGGGTACGGCACGGCGTCGGCGTGGCCGAGCACGGAGTGCGCCACGGCGACGGGTCGCTGCGCGTCGGCGGTCGCGGACGCCTGCGCGGTCGCTGTCGCGGCCGTGCCCGTCGAGGACGGGCGGGACGCCGGCGTCGACTTGGCCGACACCGGTAGGAGGAAGGTCAGGACCGCGAGCAGCGCGGAGAGCACGACGGCGGCCGGGCGCGTGGGGTGTGCGCGGTGCTGCTGCACGCCTCTTGCCCCCCGGTCAAGTCGTCGTACGGAATCAGCAGTTGAGCACTGTGAGCCACGGCTCGGCTCGTCCGGCCGTCAGTGACACGAACGCCGTCGGGCGTCGGGAGGTTCCCGACTCACCGCAGGAATGTTGCTGCCTGCGGAGTGCGCTGGTGCGGCGGCACGGAAGTGCGGGGGAAGGGGCGGGACGAGGCTGCGGTATGAACCCTTGACCCGTGCCGCCACCGCACTTCCGGAGCCGGAGTCGGCTACGCCCCTTCGAGGCGGAGCCCCAGCCGACGTGCGGCTGGGGCTCCTCAAGGCGATGAGTACCGGTCAGCAGGTGGGGGTGCCCACGCCGTAGACAACTCGTCTACGCGTCGGCGGACCGCACCCATCGCGATCACCGTGGATCAGGCGGATCAGCGCTGCAGGGTGAGCAGGCCCGGCCGGTACGGCAGTTTCAGGTAGGGGGTGTCCGGCGGTGTGTTGGGGGAGTGGCCCTGGTAGAGGAACTGCAGGTTGCAGGGGTCGATGCTCATGGTCTGGTCAGGGTTGTTGCGGACCAGGTCACCGTGGCTGATGTCGTTGGTCCAGGTGGCACCGCTGTTGGCCTTGCCCGCGAAGGGGTTGCTCTCGGTGGCGGCCTGCGGGGTCCACGAACCGTTCAGACTGGAGGCCGTGAACGAGCGGAAGAAGCGCTGCTCAGTCGCACCCCGAGCCTCAACGATCATGAGGTACTGGTTCTGGCCCTGGACCTTGTAGACCTCCGGCGCCTCGAACAGGTTCTTCTCCGTGTCGCTCATGATCGTCGTGTACGACGAGCCGAAGCTGCCGGGGAAGTTCCCGATCGGCATGCTCGCCCGGTAGATCTTGCCGTTGTCCCCGGCGAAGAACAGGTACATGTTCTGGTCGTTGGCGATCAGGGTCGGGTCGATCGGGACGCCACCCTCGCCGGCGGGGAAGCTGCCGGTGAACAGCGGCTGCGGCGCGGACCAGCCGTTGGGGTTGGTGGGGTCGCTGGACGTGCGGTAGGCGAACTGCCAGGCGGTACCCCACCCATTCGAGGCCAGCACCCAGATGTTCTTGGGCGCGAAGTAGAACAGTTTGGGCGCCACCGCGAGCTGGCTCATCCTGGTCTGGGTGGCCGTCCCCATGTCCGACCAGTTCGTGAAGGGACGGAACCCCATCGTGCCCCACGACGATCCGTCGGAGGTGGTCGCGTACACCAGGTGCCGGCCGTTGTGCGTCACGGTGGTGAAGTCCTTCAGTGAGGCCCACCCGTTCGCCGGCTGCGCCAACGGACCCGTCGAGGTCCACCGGTACGTCGACGGAAGAGCACACGTGTTGCCCGGCGGCGTGGACAGGCCGGTCCACTTCTGGTTGCTGCCGCTGTTGCAATTCCAGAGCTGCACCGCCGTGCCGTTGGCCGTAGCGCCGCCGCTGACGTCCAGGCACAGCCCGGACTCCACGGCGACGATCGTGCCGTCGGCGTTCACCCGCCACTGCTGGTTCGTACCGCCGTTACAGGCCCAGATCACCGGCCGGGTACCGGCCGTGGTGGTGTGGCCCGGAACATCCAGGCACTTGTTGCCGTACACGGTCAGCTGGTTGTTGTCCGTGAGCGTCCACTGCTGGTTGGTCCCGCCCGTGCAGTCCCAGATCTGCACGTTCGTGCCGTTGGTCTGGCTGGCGCCCGGCACATCGAGACACCGGCCGGAACTGACGCCGCGCACGGCGCCGGTGGTGGCCGCCTGAGCCGGGCTGGCGACGAGCATCCCCGCCAACGCGGCCAGGGCCGCAACCGCGGCGGCGAGCACCGCAGACGGATGTCTGCGGTTGAAACTACGACTGTGCATGCGGACCTCGTCATCCTTGAGCAAGCGGCTCCGGTTTGCCCCGCCAGAGGGTGTCCGGATGTCGGTGGGGTACGGTCCTGGTATGTTCGGTATTCCGAACAAGGGTCGAACTGTCGATCAGCTGGATGATAGGGTTCCGGTGAACGGCGTCAATACCTCTCGCGCAATTCCGAGCCGAAGCATTCGCAGGCTGACACCGCGCGGCTTCAAGGCCCGTGGTTGTGCGGGTCTTTGGCGCGAGGGGCGGGTAGCAGTGCGGGCACGGGCTTGGTGATCATTGCGGGTGTCGTACGCCTGATGATCACGAGAGTGTCCCGTGCCTGCTGATGCATCTCCCCCGGTCCCTGCCGTGCTTGTGAGGCTGGGTCCGCTTGCCCTCGGCCGGCTCGCTGACCTGCGGCCCTCCTTCGATCACCGCGCCGCGTGTCCGTGAGCGGCGGGCCGACCGGCTGCGGACCACGGGGGCGAAGACGATGACGCCAAGGCATACCGGCTCCTCAAGGCATTCATGGAGACCGCCGTGGACGACGAGCGATCACGCGCAATCCTTGCCGCATCAAGGGGGCCGGTAAGGAGAAGGCAGCTGAGCGGTGCATCGCCAAGAAGGGCGCTCCCTTCCGGCGCAGCACCTTCGGCCGGAAGTGGCGCAAGGCGGGTGAGATCGTCGGCATGCCCGAGGGCTGCCGGTTCTACGATCTCCGACACGCGGGGCACGCGCGCGATCAGTGTTCTGGCACGAATCTGGCACGCGACGACTGATCACGATGGACAGAAAAAAGGCCCGGGTCTCTGACCTGGGCCTTAGCCGTGGAGCGGGTGACAGAATCGAACTCGCGCTCTCAGCTTGGGAAGCTGCGGACATCGAGAGCACCATGTAGGCGCTGACCTGCCCAAACGGCCGGTTCGCGGCCTCTGGGGGCTCGGCTGTTTTCACCGCGATTCCCCGCTGTTCCCCGCTCGATCTGGTGCGCGAGTGGTGCAGCACTGTCAGCGTGGCCCTCTGCCAACCGGCGCGTCGGCAAGTGCGTCAGAGGTGTTCCTTGGCCGCTCGGACCAGTCGGCTGATGTCGTCACGGGTCCGTACCCTGGCACCGTCGAGTTCGGTTCTGCTGTCTGTTTTGGACAGCGATGTAACGTCTGCGAGCACGGCCTCCGCGGCCCGGCTCAGCGTCTCGTCATCGGTGAGCATCTGCACCCGGAACAGAGCCTCTTGGGCGTTGGAGCGTAGGTCGTAGGCGCGGATCCGCACTGTGTCGGGGTCCTCCGGTGGTGGCTGTTCGTGCTCGCAGAACCAGAGGTGAACCAGGCAGCGGCGGTAGTTGACCAACGCGCCGGCGTAGGCAGAGTAGGCATCGAGTCGTTCCTGCCGGAGCTTCTCGCGGCGGGTGAACTGGTGGCTTCTGTCGGTGGTGCGCTGCTGGAACGCCAAGGTGATCCCCGAACCAAGCAGCGTCCCCAGGACGGCTATACCGCTGGCGATGATGGTCTCCACGTCCCAAGCTGATCATGCCTCGCCGTCCTCCGCGGGCCGTAACCCAACTCCGATGCCAACACGCTTTCCAACTGTGGTGGTGGGGTGGTGGGCGTCGTTCGGGGGCGTTCACCTGCGTTCATGGGCGGCTGATCCTGGGAGCGGCTTCTGCCCTCGGCCTCGTCTGAACGGCCATGAACGGCGGAACCGGAAAGTGAGACGGAGCGCGGAGCTAGGGTCGTTAGCATCTTCGCTGTGGAAGGGGGAGTCATGGCGTTGGTCCGCAAGGGATCGCGACGCATCGTTGTCGACGGCACGGTGTACCGCTGGCGGCTGCGAGGCAGGCCGACGTACTTCCAGGGCCTGGCCTGGTCGCCGTGCACGTTCGCGGTCGAGCATGCGGATACGCCAGGGACGATGCTCGTGGTCACGACCGACCAGCCGCATCCGAGCAACTGGATCGGTCTTGAGGCTGAGCCTGTATTGCCGTCCGGTGTTGCTGCGGCTGTTCGGCTTGCCCTGAGTGAGGGTTGGACTCCGACGGCTCCGGGCTCCGCGTTCCACCTCGACCAGTCCGCCGGCTCTAAGCCTTCGTACTGAAGAGCCGGGGAATCGTTGGTACCTCAGCCGACGACAGTCCGCCACGACGGAGGGGACGCCGACCGACCACGCGCGCGTATACCTCGCCGCATCCCCACCGACCTTGGCCACGCTGCTGGCGCCGTCGACCAGAGCAAGCCACGACGGGCCGGTCCGTGACGAAGGTGCCTCGGCCCTCAGCTTGGGAAGCGACGGCGCTCGAGCAAGCTCTCGCGCGTCTGACTGCCTGGGCCTACGCCTGCTGGGTCGTGGCGGTGGGGGTGTGGGCGAGCCGAGCGCGTAGGCGAGCCGCGTCCTGGCCGGGCGGGAGGCCGTAGGTGCTGCGGTACTCGCGATTGAACTGGGTGGCGCTCGTGTATCCGACCGCCTGCGCGATCTGGGCCGCGGTGGCGCCGCCGGCGACCAGGCGCCGCTGTGCCTCCTGCAGGCGCAGGGATTTCTGGTACTTGAGCGGGCTCATGCCGGTGGCCGCTTTGAAGTGCCGGTGCAGGCTGGCGGGGCTCATGTGTGCCACGGCGGCGATCTCGTCGATTCTGAGCGGCTCGGTGTAGCGGGCGCAGATCCATCGGGCCACCTCGCGCATCCGGGCGGTGGTCGAGTCGTCCAGTGACCACTGGCGCAGGACGGGGCCGAGGGAGCTGCGCAGCAGGCGGTAGAGGATCTCGCTCTCCACCCGGGTGGCGAGGGGGCGGATGTCGTCGGGGCTGTCGAGGAGCCGGACGTAGCGGGTGAGCGCGTCGATGAGTTCCGGTGTCATCGGCGCGGTCACCTGCGCTTCGATCGTCGCCGGGGTGGCCGGGCCCGTCTCGTGCAGCTCGACGAGCAGTTCGGCCAGCGCCTGGCTGTCGAATCGCAGGACGGCGGACCGGTAGGGCACCTTCTCCACTGCGACGGTGACGGGCAGGGCGATGGTGGTGAACAGCATCTCGCCGGCGTGCGCGACATGGCGCAGGTCCCCCGCGGTGGTGCGTTTCGTACCGGCGGCGACGAAACAGAGCATCGGATCCTCGAGCCGGTCGGTGGGCTCGACGGGTTCGTCGAGTGCGACCAGGGTGAGCCGGGGCACCGCGGTGGGCGAGCCCACTCCCACGAAGTGCCGGTCGATGGCCGAGGCGAGTCGGTCCAGCACGACGACCTCCTTGCTTGAGAGGATCAGGCAATCCTATGCGATCGGTGCCCCATGACCCCCAGGTGCCGTGTCCTTAGCGTTGAGGACGTGGCACAGCGGACCACGACCGTCGCCCAGCGCGCGCTTCGGCCGCCAGGGCCTCGCGGCCGGGGTCGATCGGTCCGAGAGTCGATCGGTCCGAGAGCAGCATCGCCACCGTCCACAGGGCCTACGAACGCGGCGTGTCCTGCACGGCTCGCAGCAGCGTGGCCGTTTCATCGAAAGGCTTCAACCATGACTCGTCGTCTTGAAGGAACCGTCGCCCTGGTCACCGGCGCGTCCAGCGGTATCGGCCACGCCACCGCCTTGGAGCTGGCCCGCGAGGGCGCTTCCGTGGCCGTGGTCGGCCGGCGCGAGGACCGGCTCACCGACCTCGCCGGGGAGATCACCGGCGCGGGCGGAAAGGCCCTGGTGGTGCCCGCCGACATCACCGACGCGCAGAACGCCGCGGAGGCGGTGGAGCGGACCGTCGAGGGCCTGGGCCGCTTGGACACGCTGGTCAACAACGCCGGCCTCATGCTGCTCGGACCCGCCCCGGGCGCCGACCTCAACGACTGGCGGCGCATGATCGACATCAACCTCATGGGCCTGATGTACACCGCCCACGCGGCCGTGCCCCACCTGGTCAAGGCCGCCGCCGAGGAGCCGCGTCGGGTCGCCGACATCGTCAACATCAGCTCCCTCAGCGGCCGTCGCGCCTACCCCATGATGGCCGCGTACAGCGCCAGCAAGTTCGGCGTCAACGCCTTCAGCGAGTCGCTGCGCCAGGAACTGGCACGCCAGCACGTCCGCGTGTCCGTCATCGAGCCGGGCAGCGTCGACACCGAACTGCGCACCCACAACCCCGAAGCCGTTCAGCAGCACATCGCCGCCGGCCTGGGTGACATCGAGCGGCTCCAGAGCCAGGACATCGCCGACACCGTCGGCTACATCGTCACCCGTCCGCGCCACGTGGCCGTCGCCGACCTGCTCGTACGCCCCACCGAGCAGGTCTGACCATCAAGCCCGCGGGCCATCTGCGAGACAAGCGAGGAAGCACCATGACTGCCGACATCCCTCTCAGGCCTCTTACGCGGGCCGAGTTCATAGTCCGGGTCTGCCTGCTGCTGGCAACCGCCATCATCGTCGCCGGCGCCGGGCTGCAAATAGTGCGGGGAGCCGCGGAGGGCGATGCCACCGCGGACCACATCCACCGCTTCATGGCAGGCGTCTACATCGGCTGGGCGCCGTTGTTCGCCTGGGCGGCGGCAACAACCCGTTCGCGGGGTGTGCTCGTCTACTTCCTGGCCGTCCCGGTCTTCTTCGGGGCGCTCGGGCGGGTGCTCTCCATAGCCCAGAACGGCCTGCCCGACCGGCCGGCAGAGTTCCTGTCCTTCGGCGCCCTGGAGTTCATCCTCGCGTTCGCCATCATCGGGGCGCACTCCACCGCACTTCGAACCAGACGAGTGCCGGCCACCGCCTGACGCACCGACCCCGGCGCAACCCACAGCGCCGGGTCCAGATCTACGCCGACGGCTCGGGCGACAGCGTGAATTCGACGATGTACGGCGCCTGGAAGTACTTCACCCTCACGAGCTGAGGCTCTGCTTCCGCGCCGACAACAAGGCCCAGGGCCTCGACCTGGGCCCAGAGTGCCGGGGAACGGGGAGGTGGAGGACGCGACGGAAAGCGGAGCGGAGGTAAATGGGTGGCGGAGTGTGGTCTATTTCAACAATCCCTGTCCCGGTAGCCTCAGCTGTGGCCAGTAGCGCACCAATCCCCCACCCCCCAGGTGTGCGTGCCGGTGTGGACGACACCCACCTATCTCTGCCTCCAGCAGCCGGGTGACCTCCCCCGTTCGCCGCCTCTAGGAGGATCACGGTGAAAGTTCGCACCAGAAGCTCGGCGATCATCGGCAGCCTCTGCCTCGTCGCTTCCCTCGCCTTGACCACGGCGTCCGCTGACGAGCTCAGCGCCCCACGTCAGGCAGCAAAAGTCGTGCTCAAGAAGGTGGCCACGGCCCAGAATCCAACCGCCGGCACCGCTGGTCCCGGTGGCACGGTCTGGATAGCCGAACGCGCGGGCAGAGTAAGGGTCTTGGACGATGACGGGCTCGGCGAGCCCGTCATCGACATTTCCAGCGAGACCACCACCAACGGCGAACGCGGCCTGCTGGGCGTCGCGTTCGACAAGGAGTTCGCGCACTTCTACATCTCGTTCACGAACCTCCAAGGCACCAGCACCGTTGACGAGTTCGCGGTGCGGGACGGCAAGATCCAGCCGGACACTCGGCGCACCGTCCTCACCCAGACACAGCCCTACGCGAACCACAACGGCGGCGACATCGCGTTCGGCCCCGACGGCTACCTCTACATCGCGCTCGGCGACGGTGGCTCGGGCGGCGACCCGCACGGCAACGGGCAGAACCTCGACACGCTGCTCGGCAAGCTACTGCGGATCGACCCGAGCGGTGGCAAGCCGTACGCGATCCCGCCGGACAACCCGTTCGTGGACGACCCGAACGCGAAGGACGAGATCTGGGCGTACGGGCTGCGCAATCCCTGGCGGTTCTCCTTCGACGCGGGCACGGGCGACCTGCTGATCGGGGACGTCGGCCAGAGCGCCTGGGAGGAGATCGACTGGGCCCCGGCAGCCAGCAAGGGCGGCGAGAACTACGGCTGGTCCCAGATGGAGGGCAACCATCCCTTCCGGGGCGGCACGGTGCCCGCGAACCACGTACCGCCGATCCACGAGTACGACCGCAGCGGGCTGGGCTGCTCGGTGACCGGCGGATACGTCTACCGAGGCGAGGCGATCCCGGATCTCAAGGGTCAGTACGTCTTCAGCGACTACTGCGACGGCACCATCCGTGCTCTGCAGATGGAGAACGGCGAGGTGACCGGAGTGAGCGACCTCGGAGTCGACGGCGGCCGGGTCGTCTCGTTCGTGCAGGAAGGCAATGGCGAGCTGTACGTGCTCGACCTGCGTGGCAGCGTCTCCCGCATCGACCCGGCGTAATGACCACCGGATGAACAAGCCGCCGAGTAGCGAGTGTCACCCAGGTCGGCTGGATCATCTCCGGGATCTCCGGCCCACCTGAGACCAGCCCGCCGCCCCGGCCCGAGAACCTTGACGTCCTTCGGGTGCAGGACCTCGGGTCGGGCCTCTCCGGGCTCGGCCCGGAACCGCGGCAGGCCGGCTGGCCCTTTCGTGGAAGCACCGTCAGATCCCCCTCAGTCGGCGGGTACGCGCGAGGCTTGGCTCAGGACTTCGGCCGACGAGTGATGGCGGCAGACCCGGCCGATCTCTTGGGGAGTTTGCACGGTGTCCCCTTCAGTGGCCCTTCGGCCTGCCTTTAGGACACGCAGAGGGCACGCCACCCCCACATTGGACTGATCAAGCAACAAACCCCAGGCCGCTGACCTGGGGTTCATCATGGAGCGGGTGACGAGAATCGAACTCGCGCTCTCAGCTTGGGAAGCGACGGCACTTGGGCGGACGCTATGGCCCTGAGCTGCACAGATGCCTTCTGCCTGGGAGGGCGTACAAGTTGGATCGCACCGCTGTTGACCGTGGTTGTCCGCTCTGAAGGGAACGCCGTGGGCACGAACCAAGGCCGGGCGTGACGTGGTCAGTTCGCCGGCGCACCCATCAGGTCGTCCAGCTCGGCGGCGAAGAGCTGCGCGGGGTCGATTCCCATACCGGTGAAGTGGCCGGCGAGTTCCAGGGACAGGACGCCGTGCAGCCGGGTCCAGAAGGTCAGGGCCCGATGGAGGGCCGCGGGCGGGGCGGGATGGCCGTCCGCCCAGTCCCGGTGATCTTCGAGGTGCGCGTCGAACGGTGTCGCCGGTCCGCCCAAGGGCAATGCGGCACAGGCGTCCAACAGCGTCGCCATGATCTCGGACGAGATCGCGGTCGTGTCGTCGGGCGCTTGGTATCCGGGGACGGGCGTGCCGTAGATGAGGAAGTAACGCTGTGGGTGCCGCAGGGCCCATCCCCGCAACGCGTGCGCCAGCGCGGTCACATCGGCACCGCCCTCCGAGGCCGCGCGGAAGGTGTCGGCAAGGCTTCGGTACGCGTCCCTGACGAGCTCGGTGATCAGCTCGTCGCGACCGCCGAAGTACCGGTACAGCGCGGGTCCGCTCATGCCCATCTGCTTGGCGATCGCGTTGAGGGAGAGCGCGGACGCGCCCGCCGTGGCGATCTGTTCCCACGCGCGCTCTTTGATCTCCGTACGCACCTGGGTGCGGTAGCGAGCACGCGGGGTCTCCGCTTCCGAGTTCACCATAGTTAGAGGCTATCACTGAAGTTATTGACACTTTCGAACTTGTGCGGTTATAACTTCTAACGAACGCGAAGCCCTGTAACTCACTGACTCTGTGGAGGTTGCCATGCACGCCGATGGACTCGTCGAGGTCGTCCTTCCGGGCAAGGTCGAGCCCGAGGGATTCCAGATCAGGCATGGAGCCGTACCCGCCGCGGGCCCCGGCCAGGTCGTGATCCGGATGGAGGCGACCGGCATCTCCTTCGCCGAGCAGCAGATGCGGCGCGGCCGCTACTACGACCAGCCGCCGTTCCCCTTCGTGCCCGGCTACGACCTCGTGGGTACGGTGCTGTCGACCGGTGCGGGAGTCGAGCGGGGCCTGGCCGGCACCCGGGTCGCCGCGCTGGTCAAGGTCGGTGGCTGGGCCAGTCATGTGCTCGTCGACGCGGCGGACGTGGTACCTGTGCCTGACGGGATCGGTGCGGCGGAGGCCGAGACCCTGGTCGTCAACGGCATCACCGCCTGGCAGATGCTGCACCGCAAGGCCCGCGTCCGTGCGGGGCAGACCGTCGTGGTGCACGGCGCGAACGGTGGCGTCGGATCGGTCCTGGTCCAACTCGCCCAGGCCGCAGGCGCGCAGGTGATCGGCACGGCGTCCACGCGCCACCACGACGCCCTGCGCGAACGGGGAGTTGCCCCCGTCGACTACCGCACCGACGACGTCGCCGCACGGATCCGCGAACTCGCCCCCCATGGGGTGGACGCCGTCTTCGACCACGTCGGCGGCCGCGGCATCGTCGACTCCTGGCGCCTTCTCGCCCCCGGCGGCACGCTCGTCTCGTACGGCAGTGCTTCGACCCGGGACGACGAGGGCTCCAAGCAGTGGCCCGTTCTCAAGCTGCTCGGCCGGGTATGGCTGTGGAACGCCCTGCCCAACCGCCGCCGCGCCTACTTCTTCAATGTCTGGGCCGGCCGGGCCCTGGCCAAGAACCGCTTCCGCGCCCGCCTCCGCACCGACCTCACCCAGGTCTTCGCCGCCCTCCAGCGCGGCGAGGTCACAGCTCAGATCGCCGCGCAACTGCCGCTCACCCGCGTCGCCGAAGCCCTGCGGCTGGCCGAGTCGGGCACCGCCGCCGGAAAGGTCGTTCTGAATCCGTAGCAGAACGTGAGTGGCCCGATCCGATCACCACAACGAAACAAGAGGACACCATGTTCAGCATCGGCCCGTCGAACGCCCCCGGTCAGCACCCCCGCCCCCTGCGCCCCCACCCCTTGCACCCGCGCACACGAACCCTCCGGCGCCGGCCTCGCGCCGGTAAGGCCGCGGTCGCGCTCGCCGTCGCCGCCGTTCTGGCGAGCACCATCCCGACCGCCCAGGCTGCCGTCGCCCCCCACGGCGGTACGTCCCAGTGCGGCGGACGAGGCGTCGATACCACCGCCCTCATCCGCTACGAGTCCGACATCGTGATCAAGGCGCCACTGAGCACTGTCTGGAAACTGCAGACCGACGTCGAACGCTGGCCGTCCTGGCAGCCCCCTGTCACCACCGCCGAACGTCTCGATCCCGGCCGCCTGAAGTCGGGTTCGCAGTTCCGGTGGACGACCCCCGCGCCCGCCACCCCCACGACCCCCGCCACCACACTCGCCATCACCTCCACCGTCCAGGAACTCCGGCGCCACGACTGCATCCTGTGGAGCGGACCCGCGACAGGTGAGGGGCTGCGCATCGACGAGGGCATCCACCTGTGGACCTTCCGCAGGGTCGTGGGCGGCCTGCACGTCCACACCGAGGAAACCTGGGCCGGCACCCAGGTAGAAGCAGACGTGCCCACCGCAACCGCGGCCCTCGGCGCGGGCCTCGAAGCGTGGCTGCACGACCTGAAGACCACCGCCGAAGCCCTCACCAGCGACCACCCGCGTCCCCACTGACCGGATCGGGCGGCCTTGATGGCCCTCCCCGCCGATCTCGAACGAAGCCCTGACGGCGATCCGCCTTCCGGCATGCAGTCGGCAAGCGACGACTGACCTCACTCAACAGCAAACAGGCCCAGGTCTCTGACCTGGGCCTTCATCATGGAGCGGGTGACGAGAATCGAACTCGCGCTCTCAGCTTGGGAAGCGATGGCGCTTGAAGGGCCAGTCAGCCGCTGACCTGGCCTCAAGCGCCCTGGTACAGCAGTCGGCAGGACACGGTCACGCCGCTGTCGACCGTCGTTGACCGCTCTTAAGGGCACGCTATGGGCACGCGGTCCGGAGAGCGGGCCCGGAACGGGTGGGTGAAGGCTTCGGCCGGCCCTGCGTCGAGATGGCTTCTGTCGGAGGCGGACGCCGGATTGCGGACGTACAGGCCGGCCTGGACGGTGTGGCCGACGACGGCCCCGTGGCGGGTTCGCCGGTGTGGGGTCCTTCCCGATGCCGGCCGGGAGGCTCTGGGGCTGTCGGATCAGAACGGGCCGTGGAGACTGCCCAGCCTGTCGGTCAGGCGCAGGTTCTCGGAGTAGTCGACGGGGCAGGCGATCACGGAGACCGAGTCGTCGTCGAGGGCGCGACGCAGTGCGGGCAGCAGTTGGTCGGCGCTCTCGATCACGTAGCCGCGTGCGCCGAAGCTTTCGGCGTAGGCGACCAGGTCAGGGTTGGTGAACCGGGTGTGGCTGTGGCGGCCGAGTTCGAGTTCCATCTTCCAGGTGATCAGGCCGTATTCCTCGTCCACCAGGACCAGGACGACCAGCGGGACGCGTTCACGGACGGCCGTCTCCAGTTCCTGAGAGTTCATCAGGAACGAGCCGTCCCCCATCATCGCCAGGACGCGCCGGTCCGGCCGGGCCAGCTTGGCGGCGATGGCACCCGGCAGTGCGAACCCCATCGTGGACAGGCCGTTGGAGACCAGGCAGGTGTCCGGTTCGTAGGTGGGGTAGAGACGGGACATCCACATCTTTCCGGCGCCGGTGTCGGCGAGCACGATGTCGTGGCGGTCCAGCGCGGTGCGCACATCGGTCACGACGCGCTGCGGCACCAGGGGAAACGCGTCGTTGTCACGTCCGTACTGCCGCTCTTCGTCGAGCAGGGTGCGGATCTTCTCGCTGCTTCCCGAATCGTAGGTGAGTCCCTCGGGCAGTGCTGCCGCGAGCGCGTCCAGCGCCTGTGAGGGGTCACTTTCGACACCCACGGTGACCGGGTAGTGGGTGTCCACCTCGGCGGGGAAGCGGTGGACGTGAACGATCCGCTTGTCACCGTTCGGGTTGATCTTGGCCGGGTCGAACTCCTGGATCTCGTAGCCCACGCAGAGCAGCACATCGGCCGCGTCGAAGCCGAAGTTGCCATAGTCGTGGCGCATGAAGCCGACCGCGCCGAGGGCGTTCGGATGGTCGTCGGGAAAGACGCCCTTGCCGTGGAAGGTGGTCGCGACCGGGATGTTCAGCCGTTCGGCGAACCGCACCAGGGCGGCCGAGGCCCCGGTTCCGGCGGCGCCATGGCCTGCCAGCACGACCGGGCGCCGTGCGGCCGAAAGCACTTCGGCCGCCCGTGCGATCTGGGAGGGTGACGGCGCGTCGGCCCGCACCGTATCGATCTGCAGGGGCGCCAGCGGCCCGGCGGGACGCTCCGCTTCGACGTCCTCGGGGACCGCGAGGAACACGGCGCCGGGCCGTTCGCTCTGCGCCGTCTTGAACGCCTTGCGTGTCATCTCCGGCACCGCGTCCGGACACTCGATACGGGCCGACCACTGGGTGACGGGAGCGAACATCGACACCAGGTCGATGACCTGGTGCGACTCCTTGTGGATGCGGCGCAGGGAGCCCTGGGCGGCCAGGGCCACCAGCGGCGCACTGTTCGTCATGGCGTCCGCGGTGCCGAGCAGCAGATTGATCGCGCCAGGCCCCAGCGTGGCCGAACACACACCGGCCCGGCCGGTCAGCCGCCCGTAGATCTCCGCCATGAACGAGGCGGCCTGTTCGTGACGTACCAGGACGTACCGGATCCCGGAGTCGTTCAGCGCGTCGACGAAACGGATGTTCTCCTCACCGGGGATCCCGAAGACGTACTCGACGCCCTCGGCCCGCAGACAACGCACCAACAGGTGCGCGACGTCATCCACTGCTGCAGTGTCCCGCGACCCGTTCGCGCTTTCGGTGCCCATGGGGCGACCGTAGGCACGCCCCGCCCGCCTCGGCCACCTGTCGGCCGCCGCCCGGGGACCAGTGACGGGGTACCGACCCGTGCCGGAGCTCAAGCACCGCCGAGGCCATTCGGAGGCGCTGTGGTGGCGCTTTCCGCGGTCGGCCCACACGCTGGACCCGGATATGGACTCGCCACCGGACACCGAGCGGCGGCAGGCTCAGGGAGGACCGTGTGACCACTTCGTCGCCCGCCACTGACGCACCGCCGGCCCGGTACGACGACCAGCCTTCTGGCACGAATCTGGCACGCGACCACTGATCGCAGCGGACAGCAAAAAGGCCCGGTTCTCTGACCTGGGCCTTAGTCGTGGAGCGGGTGACGAGAATCGAACTCGCGCTCTCAGCTTGGGAAGCTGATGTTCTACCATTAAACTACACCCGCGTAAGACGCCCGCCCCGAGATGATCCGGAGGCGGTGTCCGATCGCCTCGTCACTGTACCTCATCTCCGGCCCCGGGCGCTGACGCCGTGGGGCCTGAGTGCGTTTCAGGGGGTGGATGTGGCTGCGGGGGAACGGAGTTGGGGCGTACGGTGGAGGGGTGGGAGAGGGTCCGGGCGGGGGCGGAGTGCCGCCTGGAGGGTCGTCCTTTTGATCCCGTAATGTGGCCTTCGTCGTCAGGCAGGTAGCAGCCAGACGCGGCTCTTGGGGAAGGGACTCTAGGACTTGATGGAGCGCACCGTCGTCCGTTGTGCCGATGGGCACGTGTTCAGCACCGCTTCGTTCCCGATGCAGCAGGCCGAGCGACTCGGCCCCGGCCGGCTCCTCCGATGTCCCCGGTGTGCCCGGCTCCGCAGTGTGGTGCCGGTGACGCTGGAGAAGCGGTAGCACGGCAGTCACAGAAGCGACAGCAGCAGCGGTCACAGAAGCGACAGTAGTAACAGACTGCGACAGAGGTAACAGCAGTAACAGCAGGTGCAGCGTCGGGCGCGCGGAAGCCGCGATTGTGGCCGTTCCGCGCGCCTTGCGTATCCTCGGGGCGTGCTTCTCTCAGACAAGGACATCCGGGCCGAGATCGACGCCGGGCGGGTACGGATCGATCCCTACGACGAATCCATGGTGCAGCCGTCGAGCATCGATGTCCGGCTGGACCGGTACTTCCGGGTGTTCGAGAACCACCGGTACCCGCACATCGACCCCTCCGTCGAGCAGGCCGACCTCACTCGGCTCGTCGAACCCGAGGGTGATGAGCCGTTCATCCTGCATCCCGGGGAGTTCGTTCTCGCCTCTACGTATGAGGTCATCACCCTTCCCGACGATCTTGCCTCGCGGCTCGAAGGCAAGAGCTCGCTCGGGCGGCTCGGGCTGGTCACCCACTCCACCGCCGGGTTCATCGACCCGGGGTTCAGCGGGCATGTCACCCTCGAGCTGTCCAACCTCGCCACCCTCCCCATCAAGCTCTGGCCCGGCATGAAGATCGGCCAGCTGTGCATGTTCCGGCT
Organism: Streptomyces sp. CA-251387; assembly: GCF_050936625.1. Lineage (NCBI taxonomy): Bacteria > Bacillati > Actinomycetota > Actinomycetes > Kitasatosporales > Streptomycetaceae > Streptomyces > Streptomyces sp. CA-251387. The sequence goes on from NZ_JBNJMJ010000001.1 coordinate 5,029,186, forward strand.
CAGTTCGCCCGCCGAGTTCCCGTACGGCAGTGAGCGGTACGGGTCGCGGTACCAGGGGCAGCGCGGGCCCACCGCCTCCCGGTCCTTCAAGAACTTCCATCGGACCCAGGTGTGAGCGTGCGGGAGAATCTGACCTACGAGCGGTTCGGCACCGCCGTCCGCGAGCTCGCCCAGACCATCGCTGACGACGGCTATGTGCCGGACATCGTGCTCAGCATCGCCCGCGGCGGAGTCTTCGTCGCCGGCGGGCTCGCCTACGCCCTCGACTGCAAGAACCTGCATCTCGTGAATGTGGAGTTCTACACGGGCGTGGGGACGACCCTCGACATGCCCGTCATGCTCGCTCCCGTTCCCAACGCGATCGATTTCACCGACAAGAAGGTGCTGATCGCCGACGACGTCGCCGACACCGGCAAGACGCTCAAGCTGGTGCACGACTTCTGCCTCGATCATGTCGCCGAGGTGCGGTCCGCCGTCATCTATGAGAAGTCCCACTCCCTCGTGAAGTGCGAGTACGTGTGGAAGCGCACCGATGAGTGGATCAACTTTCCGTGGAGTGTGTTGCCTCCGGTGCACAAGTCCGGTGAAGCGGCCAAGGTGAACAAGGAAGCGCTCTGACCGCAGGTGGTGAAATAACGGCGTGGTGAATTGTTGGCCAACGCCGTACGCTCCCCTCTGATCAATCAAGTTTGATCAAATCGAGTCTGATCAAACAAAGACTTTGTGGGGGGAACGTTCATGCGCGCAACCACGCGCCTTGCCCTGCTCGGCACCAGCGTCGCGCTGGTCGCCACCGCCGTCAGTGCCACCGCCGCCCAGGCGGAGGACGGCGGCTCGGGCAACATCACGATCGACAAGGTCGTCGTCAACGGCGGCAAGCCGGTCGTGGTCGGTACCACCAACGTGGTGACCGCCAAGGTCTCCGTGACCGCGTCGGACGATTCGGGCATCAAGGAGACCACGTACATCACCGGCGACGGTCCGACGCCGAACTACGACCAGATCTGGTACGACGACGGCGAGATCACCTGCGTCAAGGTGAGCGTCACCACCTCGACCTGCACGGGCACGCTGACTTTCGACCCGCAGGGCGGCTCGGCCATCAACGGCAACAGCGCGGCGGCCACCTGGAACCTCGCCACGCTGGTCTCCGCCCATGACTACGACTACATCCACCGGGACGCGGCCACCACGTTCAAGGTGCAGCGCGCCTCGAAGCTGACGGTCAACGCCTCGCCGGAGCCGGTGAAGAAGGGCAAGACCATCACGGTCACCGGCAAGCTCTCCCGGGCCAACTGGGAGGACAGCCTGTACCACGGCTATGCGAACCAGTCGGTGAAGCTGCAGTTCCGCAAGAAGGGCAGCAGCACCTACACCACGGTGAAGACGATCAAGACCAACTCGACGGGCAACCTCAAGACGACCGTCACCGCCTCCACCGACGGCTACTTCCGCTACAGCTTCGCGGGCACGTCGACGACCCCGGCGGCCAACGCGGCCGGCGACTTCGTCGACGTCCAGTAGCAGCACAGACCAGTAGCAGCACGGACCAGTAGCAGCCGAGACCGGTAGCAGCACAAGGAAAGGGCCCCTGCCGCGAGCAGCGGGGGCCCTTTCGTATGCCTGTGCGCGTCAGAACTAGAACGTGCCCAGCTTCACGATCGACAGCAGCGCGATCAGCTGGATCGCGCTCGCGCCCAAGGCCTTCGGCCACGGCAGGTCGTGGGACTTGGACACCATCAGGGTGAGGAGGGCGCCCGCCGCCACCCAGGTCGCCCAGCCCAGTACCTGGACGAAGGTCGCGTCGCCGCCGGCGAACATGGCGAAGACCAGGCGGGGGGCGTCCGTGAGGCACATGATCAGCATGGAGAGGCCGACCGTGGGCTGCCAGGCGCCGTCCCCGCCGAGCTGGCGGGCCAGGGTGTGGGTGACCACGCCCAGGACGAAGGCGGACAGCACCATCGCGATCGCCGTGGTCAGGACGATCGGGACCGCGTTCGAGAGAGTCGCGTTGATCGCGTCCTCCCTCGCGCCGTCGAAGCCGAAGACCGCGAGCAGGCCGTAGAAGAAGGTCACGATCAGGGCGGGGCCCCACATCGTGTAGTCCCGCATCCGGAGGAACGTCTGGGCGGGGGAGAGGACGATGCCCCGCAGCAGGTCCTTCCAGTGCAGGCGGGGGCCGATCGGGGCGGCGGGGGCCGCGCCGGCCTGGTAGGTCTCGCCTTGGCTGTAGGGGTCCTCGCCGACCGAGAAGGCCTGGGTGTGGCCCGGGTTGTTCGCCGCGTACGGGTCCGGGGCGCCGCCACCGGAGCCGTGCGGGTAGCCACCGTCGCCGAAGTACTCCGGCTCGCCGTGCCCGCCATGACCACCGTGCCCGCCGGCGCCGTAACCGCCGTAGCCACCGCCGCCGTTCGCCTGCGGCCAGCCGCCTGCGCCGCCGCGCGAGCCGCCGTACGGCTGCTGCGGCGGCGGGGGAGAGCCGTACGGCGGTCCCTGGGGCGCCTGCTGCCCGTACGGAGGTTGTTGGGGGCGCGTTTGCGGGGTGCCGTGGTTACGGCTGCCGCGTCCGATCCTGAATCCAGCCACGTCTTCGAACGTACCTGGTCCCGGAGATTCGCGTGCCGGGCCCAGTGGTTCGGGCCCGGCTTTGCGGCCGAGCTGTGACATCCCCCCAACATCCCCTAAGGGGGTTGGCACGCCTTCCCCTTACTTCTCCCCTAAGGGAGTTCACACCGGTTACTTCTCCCCTGAGGGAGTTCACACCGGCGGGTCAGCCCGCCAGTACGTCGCCGAAGTAGGTCAGGCCCGAGGGGCCGCCCAGGGTGGTGCTGCCGAAGGACTTTGCACCCGTGGCCGTGATGCCGGTGGAGGTGCCCTTCAGGACCCAGGCCCCGCCCGCGCCGTCGTTCTCGCCGATGGCGCTCGTGATCAGCTCCGCGCGGCCGTTCTTGTCGGTGTCGGTGAGGAAGACCGCGTGGCCGAAGGCGTCGCGGGCCTCGGCGGTCCCGGGGACGCCGCTGGTGTCCTGGGAGAAGGACCTGGCACCGCTGCCCGTCAGGCCGGAGGCGGAGCCGCGCAGGACCACGACCGAGCCGGCGGCGTACTTGCCGCTCAGGCTCTCGTGCGTGACGCCGGTCGCGATGTCGGCGTAACCGTCACCGTTCGTGTCTCCGGCCGCGAGGCTCCAGCCGAAGGCGTCGTCCTTCTCCGCTGCGCCCGGCACACCCGCCGTGTCCTGGGTGATACGGGCCGGGGTGCGGGTGCTCAGGCCGCCCGAGGCGCCGTACGTCACGGTGATCGCGCCGCCGAGGCCGCCGTTCGGCTCGCTGGTCGACTTCTCCATGAAGTTGCCGGTGACGATGTCGCCGTGGCCGTCCTTGTCGACGTCGGCGATGACCGCGTCGTAGCCGCCGGCGACCTTGGGGCCCGCCGTCAGGCCGGAGGCCGACCCCTTGTACAGGACGCTGCGGGTGCGGTAGCCGCCGGTGATCTCCTCCTGGCCCATGACCAGCAGGTCCGACGTGCCGTCGCCGGTGACGTCGCCCGCCACGAGCTTGTCGGTGCTGACGCCGGTCTGCTCCTGCGTGTCGATGCCGACGAGCCCGGTGGCGGCGCCGGTACGGGAGATCGGGCCCTGGAAGATGTTGAGCCCGGGGGCGGCGACGTTCGCCGTGGCCAGGTCGGTGTCGCCGTCGCCGTCGAAGTCACCGGTCGCCACGGACCAGCCGAGCTCGTTCTTGTACTGGGGGAGCGGCGACGTGATGTCGGTGCCGGACTTGATGCCGGTCGCGCCGCCCCACAGCACCGTCAGCACCCCGAACTGGTCGGTCGCGGCGATCCGTTCGCGGTGCACGCCGACGACGATGTCCGTGTAGCCGTCGCCGTCCAGGTCGCCGGTGGTCAGACGGTCGCCGAAGTCGTCGTAGTTCTCGGGGACGCCGGGGATGCCGTCGGTGGCCTGGCTGATGATCTGCCGCTTGCCGGTGTCCAGGCCGCTCGACGTGCCGTAGACCACGGCGACGTAGCCGGCGTCGCTCTTGCCGGCGACCGGGGCGAGCGGCGCGCCGATGACGACGTCACGGTAGCCGTCGCCGTTGAAGTCGCCGGACAGGCCGGAGGGGGCGGCGGAGGCGGTGGTGGCGGGCAGCGCGGTGAGGAGGCCCGTGGTGAGGGTGGCGGCGAGGAGGAGGGTGCGCTTGCGCAAGGTGGGTGCTCCAGAGGGGGAGGGCGGCCGGGCCCGTGGCGGGACGGGCCCGGCCTGTCCAGGCGTACGACCGGGGCGTACGGCCGATCAGTCGGCGAAGTTCGAGCCGAAGTACGGCGCGCCCGTCGTCGAGACGCCGGAGGTGCTCGGGGAGATGGTGCGGGCGCCGGTCGTGGTGATCTTCGTGCCGTCGGAGGGCAGGTAGAGGACCGCGCCGTTGCCGTCGTTCTCGCCCGAGCCCGCGACGAGGTCGGCCTTGCCGTCGCCGGTGACGTCGTCGAGCTTGACGTCCATGCCGAGCCGGTCGCCGCTCTCGTCCTCGCCCGGGACGCCCGCGGTGCTCTGGGCGAAGGACTGGGCGCCCGAGGCGGTGTTCAGGCCGTCCGCGGTGCCGTAGAGGATCGTGACCGCGCCGGTGTCCACGGCGCTGCCGATGTTCTCGCCCGCGACGCCGATCGCGAGGTCGAGGAAGCCGTCGCCGTTGACGTCGCCGAGGTCGAGCTCGTAGCCGAAGTAGTCGTTGCCCTCGGAGGTGCCGGGGACGTTGCCGGTGTTCTGGGTGATGCCGGTGGCCGACGAGGTTTGCGGGCCGCCGTCCGAGCCGTACGTCACCCAGACCTTGCCGCCGTTGGAGGAGTCCGGGACGGTCGTGCCGTCCTCCGTGGTGGCGTTCCAGTAGGCACCGCTGACGATGTCGCCGTAGCCGTCCTTGTCGATGTCGCCGACCGCGGTGATCACGCCGGGCTTGAGGGCCGTGGCCTGGGAGCCCTGCAGGCCGCTCGCGCTGCCGGGGATGAAGTAGTTGCGGTTCCAGCCGTAGCCGGTCTCGGTCTCGAAGCCGTCGACCACCAGATCGGTCTCCGGGCCGCCGTTGATGTTGCCGGCGGTCAGGTTCATCGGGCCGCCGCCCGTGCCGCCCATGATCGGGGGCTTCACGGTGTAGCGCCCGCCGGCCGTGCCGGAGGAGTTGAAGCCGCCCTTGAAGACGTGGACCGTGACGGCCGAGCTGCCCACGGCCAGGTCGGCCTTGCCGTCCCCGTCGAAGTCGCCGGCGGCGAGGGTCCTGCCCCAGCGGTCGTGGGAGGTGGGCGCCGGGTCGGCGACCGTGACGCCCTTGCCGGTGATGCCGGAGGCCGAGCCCCACAGGATGGCGAGGCCGCCGCCGTCGACGTCACTGCCGACGTCCTCGCCCGGGGAGCCGACGGCGAGGTCGTCGTAGCCGTCGCCGTTGAAGTCGGCGTACGCGGTGTCCACGCCGAACCAGTCGCCGGACTCGGCGGTACCCGGGCTGCCGGTGGTGTTCTGGCTGACGGTGCTGCGCTTGGCGGAGGACACGCCGCTGCCGGTGCCGTACAGGACGACGAGCTGGCCGGCGGCCTTCTTGCCGCCGACGTAGGCGTCCTGGGCCGAGAAGGCCACGTCGCCGATGCCGTCGCCGTTGAAGTCGGCGTGCGGGACGGCGGTCGAGTCGGCGGCGGTCGCCGTCGCCGCCGTGAAGGTGAGCAGACCGCCCGTCAGCGCGGCCGCGGTGGCCGTCGCGAGGGCGAGTCGTGCCGTGCGGCGCGGGTGGAGCTTGTGCATGCGGGTTCTCCTGCGGCATGCGGGATGCCTGGGTGGCATCGCAGTCGTTGGGGTGCCTTGTCCGTATGTGTTGGCCGGGAGTTGGCCTGGGGTTCACGGACGGTTGGCGATCAGGAGACTCGCGGTGGGGCGTCAGGGTTGTATGTGAGTTCGGGGATTCTTCGAGGCGCCAGGGGCTATTTGGGTTTGGCGCCGATTTCGCACCATACGTACTTGCCGTGGCCGCCTCTTGGGCCGTTGACCTGGAACCAGCCCCAGTCGTCGGCGTAGGCGTGGATGAGGTGGAGGCCGCGGCCGGTTTCGCCGGGTTCGTCGTCGTCCGATTGCCAGGGGGCTTCGGTCGGGGGAGTGGGGTCGGTGTCCCAGGCGCCGAGGCGGAACGAGGGGCCGGACTGGCGGAGCTTCAAGGCGGCGGGGCCGGTGGTGTGGCGGAGGGCGTTGGTGAGGAGTTCGGAGGCGAGTAGTTGGGCGGGTTCGACGAGGGTGGGGAGGTGGTGGGTGGTGAGGATGTCGGCGAGGGTGCGGCGGGAGATGGCTACGGCTCGGGGGTCGTGGGGGATGTAGAGGGTGTATTCCCAGGACGAGGGCATGAGGGCTCCTTGGGGTGGATGAGTGGTGGGCGGTGGCTCCGTCGACCGCGCGGGTGATTGAGGGCAGGGCGCGGTGATGCACTTCCGCTCCGGGGAGTGGTTGCGACGTCACCGACGGTAGGGGTCGAGCTTGACTCGGGTCAAGCTCGACCCCGAATATCGTGTACTCAACTCATGGGAGAGGAGGGGCAGATGGTCGCCAGGAGCGTCATCACCATTCGGCAGGAGCGCCTCGGCAAGGAGTTGCGCAAGCTCCGGGAGCGAGCTGGGCTGGGCCTTCGGGAGGCAGCCCGCGCAACCGGAATCAACGAGGGCAAGCTCTCCAACGTGGAGGCGGGGCGCGCCGGTGTGAGCGCAGAACGCGTACGGTTTTTGGCTGGCCATTACGGGGCCGGCGGGACTCCGCTCGTCGAGGCGCTGGAGGTCATGGCGACCGAGCGGGTGCGTGGTTGGTGGGAGGAGTATCGGGGGCGACTCCCCCGGGGGCATCTTGACCTCGCGGAACTGGAGCACCACACGGGGCACTTGAGGACGTTCGAGATCGTGTACATCCCCGGGCTGTTGCAGAGTGGGGAACAGCTACGGGCGTCGTACAACGACAGCACGTGGGGGACGCCCGAGGAGCAGCGCGAGCTACGTGTGCAGTTCCGGCGCAGGCGACAGGAGGTCCTCGATCGGGATGACTTCGTGTACGAGGCGGTGATCCACGAAGCGGCCTTGCGTATCAAGAAGGCTGACAGCGGAGTGGCTCGGAGGCAGTTGAAGCACATCCTGGAACAGGCCGAGCGTCCTCAAGTCACCGTGCGCGTGGTGCCGTTCGATGTGGACAACTTCCGCGTGGGCTTCGCCCCGACGATTCTTGGCGGCCCTGTTCCTCAACTGGACACTGTGCTGATGGACACCCCTCACGGCGGTAACTTTCTGGACGCGGAGGCGCAGCTCGAACGGTATCGGAGGGCCTTCGCGGCGGTGCAGAAGGCGGCCTTGGGGATCGTAGAGTCGAAGGACTTCATTCACCGCTTGGCTCAGCAGATGTGAAAGGCGCCGACATGGCAGAGAGTCCCGTGTGGCAGAAGTCGTCCTTCTCCGGCGACGCCGAGGCCGACTGCGTGGAGCTCGCCTCCCTCCAAGGCTCCTTCCTCCTCCGCGAAAGCGACGAGCCCGACACGATGATCACCACCACCCCCACCGGACTCGCCGCCCTCATACGTCACCTGCGCTAGCGCCCCCGCCCCGTCGCGGAGGCGAAGCCCAGCCACGTATGCCGGTTGCCCCACCAGCACCAGCCCACCTTCGGGGCGTTGCGCCGCTCTCGGCCGTCCCGCCCCGTGCCGTTGCTGATCCAGATCGCCGGCGTACGAGCGTCCAACGTGCCGTTCGCCTTGCGCAGCCGGGAGCCGATCGTCATGAAGCAGCGGTTGCGTTCGAGGGCCGCCGGCTGCTGGAGCACCCAGTGGATGCCCTCGGTGAGCAGCAGCGGGGTGCGTTCCTCCTTGGTGAGGGCGGGCAATGCCTCCTCCGGGCTCCAGTTGGCCATGTGGTCGCCGCGGTCGACGCCGGTGACGACGTAGAGAGGTGCATGGGGCAGCTCGACGGCGTCGGGGGCGAAGTCGTCGACGTCGGGCATGTCGACGACGACGAAGCCGGGCTTGCCGTCGTGACGGAGCAGCGGTGCGAGGGCGGACGCGGGGGCGCGCTCCGGGTGGACGGCGAGCAGGGCGTTGCCGTCACCGCCGTGGGTGTTCTCGGCGAAGGCGCGCATGGCGTCGGCGGGTATCCCCGCGAGCTCGTGCACGCCGAGCGCGATCAGGTGTTCCGCCTGGGTGGCGAGGGGCGGGAGCGGGGGCAGGGTGGCGTTGGGCGACGTATCGGGCACAATCCTCCTCGGTTTGTGGTCGGACCGTCGAGCCTTCGGGCCTTCGGGTCGTGGGGGCGTCAGGTCAGATAGAAGTCCGCATCCTCTTCCGACGGCTCCAGGGGCGCGAACTGCCTCAGTTGGCCGCCTCGGATCATCCACAGACGGAAGAACGACTCCTCCTGGTCCATGACGAAGAGCTGCACCACGTTGGGCTCCCGCCATGGCGTCTCGGCAACCCGTTTCCGCAGAGCAGCCAGATCGCAGTGGTTCAGGGCGCCCGCCCACACCCTGCATTCGGGCCACTTCCAGCCGCCCCACCCGGGATCCTGGTCGGTGGTGAGATTGAGGTGGCCGACGCCGGCCTCGTCGCGCAGCCAGCCATTGAGGGCTTCGACGTTCGTCCCGTCGGCGGAATCGGCCGAGATCATCACATTGGCAACCCAACTCATGGCACTCGTTGTACCTCCACACGAACCAACCGAGCGAGCGCTTTTCGAGGCGCTCGGCCGCCCGAACCGATTCGTGTGGATTCCGTGATCCCGGCGTGGTCTCTTTACCCTTCCATGGCATGATCTGGCCATTCGACGGCCGCCGTCGTTTGCCGATGCGAGCGCGAAGCGTTAACGGGGAGGACCTGCGTGGGGGAGCACTTCAAGACCGATATTGATCAGCTCGCTGCGTTCACCAAGGACCTCAACAGCGCCCACGACAGCCTTGAGCAGGTCCGGACCGCTCTGCAGCATGTACGGGCCGACCAGATCGGGACGCCGGAGCTGGACGAGGCGTGCGACGCGTTCCAGGAGCGCTGGAAGTACGGCAACGAGCAGATCAAGGAGCGCATCGGCAAGCTCACCGAGGGGCTCCAGAAGAACACGGACAACTACCGCGAAGTGGAGACCTCCCTGGAGGAGAGCTTCAAGCGCGCCGCGGCCGCGGGGAAGTGATCGCGATGGCACAGAACCCGTATGTGCACCTTGGCTGGAATCCCGTGCCGGGAGAGCCGGGCGAGGTCGAGAAGCTCCGTACCCAGCTCGTCAATTCGGCGAACGCGCTGCAGACGGCGTATCAGAAGATCGACAAGCTGCTCGGTGAGTCGAGTTTCTGGGAGGGCGACGCCGCCGTCGGCTTCCGCGAGGCCCTCGACGGCGACCTGCCGAAGTACATGAAGGACGCCCACACCTCGCTGACCAAGGCCGCCGGTCACCTCGGCGCCTGGCACGGCGGGCTGACCGGCCGCAGGGAGCTGGCGTCCAAGTACGACGCCGAGGCGGCCGACCACAAGGGCGACCTGAAGGCCGCCAACTCCCGGCACGAGACGGCCAAGCAGGACCCCGACCTCAAGCTCGCGGGGCAGACCTTCGAGGAGGGCCCCGAGCTGCAGGCCGCCCAGGCCCGCCTGAACGCGGCCAACGCCCGCCTCAACGACGCCGTCACCGCCGTCAACAACGCGCAGGGCGCCCTCGACGAAGTGATCCGCAAGGCGCGGGAGCTGGAGGGGACGCACGAGGACCAGGCGCGGGAGATCGCGAAGCAGCTGAAGGACTCCACGAAGGATCTGGCGCCCGAGGAGCCGGGGTGGCTGAGCAAGGCGCTCAGCTGGATCGGGGACAACCTGACCAACATCCTCAGTGTGCTGGCGGCGGTGGCGGGGTTGCTGGCGCTGCTGTGCACGGGGCCGTTCGGGATCGCGATGCTGCTCGCCGCGGGTGCGCTGAGCCTGGCGACGATGGCCTCCCGGCTCTCCGATCCCAAGGTGCGGGCGTCGCTCGCGGACGGGTTCACCAAGGGCGAGTTCGACGCGGACTTCTGGGAGAACTCGGTGGGGCTCGTGGGTGACGCCCTGGGCGCGGTACCGGGTGTGGGCGCCGTGAGCCGTGGCCTCAACGGCGCGATCCAGTCGACGAGGTTCGCCTCCGAGGCCGTGAGCGCCGGGCAGTTCCTCGGCCGGTTCGCCGACGACACCGCCAAGGCCGCGGGCCGGATCGCGTCCGCGGGTTCCTTCAATCCCGTCGGAGACCTGGTGGCCAAGGCAGCGGGGGGCAGCCAGGCGGTCAGAGCGGGCATGGACTATGTCTCGCCGGTCGCGGGTGTCGTCACCGCCGGCTACGGGCTGGCTGCCGAGAACATCGACGCTTTGAAGAGCGACGGCGGCAAGAACACGGCCACCGGGGTCGACGCGGCCCGCGCGGGTCTGTTCGACGGCCCCGGCGCTTACTCGGTCGTCCGCAACGTCGCTGCGGTGTTGCGATGACACAGGAAGCCGCCGAGGTTCCGATGCGTCTGGTCATCGACGACACGGCCAGGGACCCGAGCTCGAAGATCTGGTACGCACTGCCGGACTCCTTCGTCGACGTGCCCATCGACGCTCTCGATCCCCAGCCGGGCTCCGAGCAGGAGACGTATCTTGAGCAGGCGCTCGCACTGATCCTGGAGGTCGCCCCCGAGGACCAGCGCGACCGGTACACGGGAGCGCTGCGGGACGTCCGGTTCATGGCCAAGCAGATGCGGAGCGAAGGCGTCATCGCCTGCTCGCTCGGCATGCACTACGCGGACGACGGATCCTCCGCCTCGTCCGTGTTCACGGTGGCGCTCACGGACATCGAGTGGGCCCCGGCCAAGGTCACGGCGGTGCGTGCCGTGTCCCTGCGCGAATCTGCCGAGAACGTGGGGCTGTTGACGCTTCCGGGCGGTCGTCCGGCGACGATCTCCGACACCATGATCACCATGCCGGTCCTGGAGGGGATGCCCAGCCAGGAGGTCTACCAGTGCAACCTCTACATCCCGGCCCCTTCTGGCACACAGCTGGGCGTCCTGACGCTGAGCACCACGGCCGTGGGTTCACGGAAGCACTACCGCGACCTGATGGAAGGCATCGCGTACACGGTGTCCTTCCACGATCCGCTGCCCGAGATCGAGCGTGCCGCACGCGGTGACGAGGCCGACGGCCCCGGCAGCATCGCGAACGACATCGCCTCCGACTTCGGCTGACCCGGGACACCCAGATGATCACGAACCCCAGCAAGCACGGCTTCGACGGACCGCCGGCCTGGGACACACCCGGCACCCCACCCGCGTTCCTCCGCTGGGCGGCATGGCGACTGGTCAAGGCGATCGGCCTCGTGGCGCTGTGGTGGGGCGCGCTGTACGTCACGCTCCTCCTGCCCGTGGCCGCGGTCGTTCCCATGGTGCTGGTTCTGTTCGGGATCATGTACGCCATGGTCCTGGCCCTCGGCCGGCTGGCGCGCGGGTGGCGCATATGGCGCATCCTCACCGTCTACCCCTGGCGTCAGCAGCCCGGCGCCGTCCGGGTCAACAAGGGCAACGCCGTGTTCGTGCTGCCCGACCCCGACCGTCCGGAGACGACGGTCTCGCTGAAGGTGAACGCCGGGCTGTTCCGGTCCTGGACCTACGCGGCCCTGAAGGGCTACGACGAGGAACTCTGGTACGCGGGCGACCCCCGCTTCGCCTGTGTCGTGGCCAAGCCCGGCCTGCGCGGTCTGGCCTGCCTCGCTCAGCCCACCGCCTATGACTACCGCACCTCGCCCCGCCGCAAGGGCCTCAGCCCCGAAGCCCGCCGCCGCGCCCGGGCCATCGGCGCACGCGTCGCCGACTGACGCGGACGTCCCCTGCGTCCCCTGCGTCCCCTACGGCGCCAGGAACTCCGCGCTGGAGAACCTCACCGACGGCTCCGCCGCCACCAGCCCCTTCTTCGCGCCGGGATACACGGCCACCGTGTCCTTCGTCTCGCCGACGTACGTCCGCACCACCAGGTCCGCCCGCCCGTCCCCGTCGAAGTCACCGACGGTCACGACACGCGTCGTGCCCTGGGCCGGTGGCTCCACGGTCACCATGCCCGCCGTCGCGAGTCCTGCCGTACGGCCATGGAAGATCCGCAACCGCGAGCCGCTGGAGACGAGTTCGCTGACGCCGTCGCCGTCGAAGTCGGCGGCGTCGAGCACCGAGCCGGGGACGTCGAGGGTGCCGCGTGCTGCGGTGGCCGGGAGGTCGTAGCGCAGGGACGTGCCGCCCGGTGAGCCGATCGCCGCGTCCAGGGTGGACTTGGCCTTGCCGAAGGCGCCGAGGGCGACGTCGATGCCGGAGGGGAGGGTGACGCCCGTGCGGGTGGGTCCGGTGGGGCCGCCGAGGACGAGGGCCGAGGAGCCGGTGCCCTCCGTCGTACGGATCACCAGGTCGTCGTAGCCGTCCCTGTTGACGTCGGCGGACGGGCCCGTGGGGGCGTTGCCGGGTGCCGGGACGGGTGCGCCGGCCGCTCGCGGGGTGCCCTTGCGGGTGAACGGGCCGCGGAGAAAGGACAGTTGGCCGTTCGACGCGTGGACGACCAGGTCCTGCGCCTCGTCGCCGTCGAAGTCGCCGCACACCGGCTGGTCGGGCCAGTCGTTGCCGGCGCGGGCGGCGGCGGGGATGGTGAGCTTGACCGCCTTGCCGGTGAGGCCCTTCGGGGAGCCGAAGAGCAGTTGGAGGGGGACCGGGGGCCGGCCCTGGCCGTCGTAGGGCGGGTCGGTGGAGACGACCAGGTCCGTGAAGCCGTCGCCGTCCAGGTCGCAGGTCGCCTCCGCGTCGAACACGGCCGGCAACTGGCCCTTCGTCGGGGCCGCCTGCCGCTTGGGGCTGAGCAGCTGCCGTGCGCCGGGGGTGAGTCCGCGGTCGCTGCCGTAGACGATGCCGATGCCCGCGTCGTCGGCGTGGGCCTGGGCCTTGACCAGGTCGTTGAGGACGAGGTCGCGGTGGCCGTCGCCGTTGAAGTCGTCCGCCACCTCGCTGCCCTTGCCGCGGGGGACCGGGAGCTTGGCGGGGGCGTCGGCTATCGCGAGGGGCGTGTGCCGGGTCGCCTCGGGCTCGTCGTGCTGCGTGGAGCCGCAGGCCGTCGTCAGCAGGAGGGTGGTGCTCAGGGCCGCCGTAACCAGCCCGGCTCTTCGCATGCGCACCGCTCACCTCGTCAGCACCAGGGACAACAACTGGGTAATGATGCACGCGTTCGAGAAGGGGTGACAGTCCTGTGCACGCATTGCCGCACGGGTTGCGGGGATTATCGGCCAGGCCGGCTTCCCGCATTTCCGCCTCGCCGCCTTCCCGCCTCCCCGCCTTCCCGCACCGTCCGGTCTCCGGGGCGGGCGGCGGTCCGCGGGGTTAGGTTGTGGGTGACATCCGGCCAACTCGGGGAGCTTCCATGTCACTTGAACGTCCGCTGATCAACAGCAGCGTGCCGCATTCCGCCCGGATCTGGAACTACTGGCTCGGCGGGAAGGACTGCTACGAGATAGACCGGCAGGTCGGCGACCAGATCGCGGGCGCCAATCCGGCGATCCTCGACATCGCCCTGGCCCAGCGGGCGTTCCTCGTGCGGACGGTGGAGTTCCTCGTCCGCGAGGCCGGGATACGGCAGTTCCTGGACGTCGGCACCGGCCTGCCGACCGCGAACAACACCCACGAGGTCGCCCAGCGGCTCGTCCCCGAAACCCGGATCGTCTACGTCGATCACGACCCCGTCGTGCTCGCCCACGCGGAGGCGCTGCTCACCAGCACCCCCGAGGGCGCCACCGACTACATCGACGCCGACCTGCGCGAACCCGAGACCATCCTGGAACAGGCCGCCAAGACCCTGGACTTCACGCAACCGGTCGCGCTGATCCTGCTGGGGATCACCGCCCACATCACCGACGACACCGTGTACGACATCGTCGGCCGCCTGGTGGACGCGCTGCCCTCCGGCAGCTACCTCGTGCTCTGCGACGACACCGAGGTGATCAACCCCCAGCAGATGCGCGAGATGATCGAGCAGTGGAACGAGGCGAGCGACAACCCCCGCGTCAACCGCAGCCCGGAGGAGCTCGCCCGGTTCTTCGAGGGGCTTGAGCTGCTGGAGCCCGGTCTCGTGTCCGTCTCGCGGTGGCGCCCGAGCGGGGACGGTGAGCAGGTGCCGGCGGAGGTCGACGACTTCGGTGGGGTGGGGCGGAAGCCGTAGCGGCGGGGGTGGTCGGCCGCTGGCCGTGAGTGGCGGGCGCGGTCAGCTGTTGATGGCGGCGGTGTGCGGGCGGCGGGCCATGAACACGTCCACCGGATCCTCGGTCTCGACGGTGAATCCGTGCCGCTCGTACAGCCGTCGGGCCGGACTGCCCTGCAGCACGTTGAGCCGGACGAGGAGGCCGCTGCGGTCACACCGCTCCAGCAGGTGCCGCAGGACGCCCGAACCGATACCGCTGCCCTGGAGGTGCGAGGCCAGGTAGAAGTGCTCCAGCCAGTGGGCGTCCTCGGCCGGTCGCAGCGCCACGCATCCGGCGAACACGCCGCCCACCTCGATCACCCAGGTGTGGGCCGGCTCGAACCCGTCCCGCAGCCGCTGCCGCACCCGCCGCTCGTCGTACCGCCCGAGCCGCTCCAGATCCGCCCGCAGCACGACAGCACGCAACTCGGCCACCGCCTCGACGTCCGACGCCGAGGCGGGCCGTATCTCCCAGTCCGCCATGATCGGCACGCTAGCGCGTCGGGGTGCGCCCGGCTTGACTGAGCGCATGGAGTTCTTCTGCTACCACCGCGACCGGTCCGGCTCCGTCGAGTTGCGCGAGGAGTTGGGGGAAGCGCACTGGGCCTACATGGACGGCTACGCCAAGGAGTTGATCGCCCGCGGCCCGACCTTCGCCGACGACGGCGAGACGCCCAGCGGCAGCGTGCACATCGTCGACCTCCCGGACCCCGCCGCCGCCCGCGCCTTCGCCTTCGACGAGCCCAACTACCAGGCCGGCGTCTACCGGGACGTGCTGCTGCGCCGGTGGCGGAACCTGCTGGGCCGCACCATGTGGGACTTCCCCGGTGGCCGGACAGGCGGCAACCGCTACCTGGTGCTCGGCCTCGGCACGGGGCAGGCCACCGACCTCACCGTGCCGCCCGACCGGGACGAACTGATCGCGTACGGGCCGCTGCTGTCGGACGACGGCACGAGGTGGCTGGGTACGGTCGCGCTGCTCAGGGCCCCGGATCCGGACACGGCACGCGCCGTCCTGACCGTGGACCGGTATGCCGAGATCGAGGTGCACGACTGGGAGTTCGGCGGGCGGCGATGAGGAGCTGGGGGATGAGGGCGGGAGGCGGCGGATGACCGCGGCCTCGGCCCGACAGGCCGCCCCTGCCCCCTCCGCCCAGATGTGGCCCCTCTACGCCGCCGGCTTCACCACCGCCTTCGGCGCCCACGGCATCGCCGCCAACCTCGGCGGGCACAGCGAGGACGCCGTGACCTCCCTGCTCGTCCTGGGCGGGCTGCTCGCCCTGTACGACGGCGCCGAGGTGCTGCTCAAGCCGCTGTTCGGGACGCTCGCCGACCGGATCGGCGCCCGGCCGGTGCTGCTCGGCGGGCTCGTCGCGTTCGCGGCCGCCTCCGCCGCCTACGTCGTCGCGGACAGCCCCGGCTGGCTCTGGGCGGCCCGCCTGGGGCAGGGCGCCGCGGCCTCCGCCTTCTCTCCGTCCGCCTCCGCGCTGGTCGCCCGGCTGAACCCGGCCACGGGGCACGGGCGGGCCTTCGGCAGCTACGGCTTCCACAAGTCCATCGGCTACACCCTCGGCCCGCTGCTCGGCGGCGTCCTGGTGTGGGCCGGCGGCCTGCGGCTGCTGTTCACCGTCCTCGCGGTGCTCGGCGCCGCCGTCGCGCTCTGGGCCGCGGTCGCCGTCCCGCACGTACCCCCGCTGCCCAAGCAACGGCAGACGGTCCTGGACCTCGCCCGGCGCCTGACCGACCCGGCGTTCCTGCGGCCCACGGCAGCCCTGGCCGGCGCCACCGCCGCGCTCTCCGTCGGCGTCGGCTTCCTGCCGGTCTCCGGCGCCGCCGCGGGGCTCGGCACGGTGGCGACCGGAGCCGCGGTGTCGGTGCTGGCGGCCTGCGCGGCCGTCGTACAGCCGAAGGCCGGGCGAGCCCTGGACGACGGCCGCCTCACCGTCCGCACCGGCCTCACCGCCGGGCTGCTGACCACGGCGGCGGGCCTGGCCTGCGCGATGCTCCCCGGCCTGACCGGCGTCCTCCTCGCCGCGGCCCTGATCGGCACCGGCACCGGCCTGATCACCCCGCTGGGCTTCGCCGCCCTGGCCGCTTCGACCCCCGCCGAACGGCTCGGCCAGACCATGGGCTCCGCCGAACTCGGCCGCGAACTCGGCGACGCGGGCGGCCCCCTGCTCGTCGCCGCCGTCGCCTCCCTGGCCACCCTCACCTACGGCTACGCGGCCCTCGCCGTCCTCCTCGCCGTCGGCCCGGCTCTCGTCCTGACGGCGAGGCGGCGTGCCGCGCCCGGCGCGGCCCAGGAGCAGCCCGGCGACGGATGAGCCTGCGCCTCGCACGACACCAGCGGTGGGTTCACGCGGTGTGGCTGGTTCGTGCCGTCTCTGGACGTGGGGCCGACGGTCGGGCGTGATCACGTGGTTCCTGCACTCGGCGGCGTGAAGGGCGATGGCACTGCGCGATGGGACGGGGTCACCCGGCGGTCCTCTCTGAAGGACGAGTGGGCCGCGGAGCGGGACCGTCTGGCCGACGCCGCCCGGGACGGGGACTGGCCGGCCGTGTTCCGCGCTCCGGGCGCCTGGAGGGCCCGAGCGCCTGCTGGAGTACGGCGCGTTCCGCACGCTGCGGGCCGGCGACGGGACCCGCCCCGTCGACATCGCCCTGCGGCGCGGCCACCGAACGGATCGCGTCACGGCCGACGGGGTGTACCTCCAGGAGGGTGTACGGCTGTGACCCGGTCGGGCTATCAGCCGGGCTATCGATAACACCGCGTCATACATTTTCTGAATTTCAGCGCCCGGCCCGGAACTGGATCTTCCAGATAATCACCGTTGACGCATATTCCCCCGAATGCCAGATGTCCTGCCCCGCGTGGCAGTCGTTAGGTGGGCGTGACTTGGCAGGAAAAACACGTAGCTGAGGCTCTTTCGCTGGGGTCGCGTCAGGTAGCTGATCAGACCGCTGCGGAGGGCATCACGCACTGCTCGGATCTGCTCGAGGACTTCCTGAAAACCATCAGCCGGATGGAGCGTGAATATCTCCGGGCTGCACTGGAAGGGGAAAAGTTCTAGCGATGAGGGCCGACTATGAAGCGGTAGACGAACAGCCTCATTACACCCAGCAGCTGGATATGCAGCACCTCTGGCAGGTTCCCGACCCGGCGATCTCGTCGGAGGGCTGGGACCTGGACGAGGAGCTGGCACAGATGCTGAGCACGACCCAGGGCCTGGAGCAGGTCCGCCTGGATCCGCTTCGGCCGGATCCGTTTCGGCCGGATCCGTTTCGCCCGGATCCGGTTCCGCCTCCGCTGGACAACGACAGGCCCCCGGCCCGCCCGGCCCATCACCGGCGTCCTCAGCCGAGCGCTCAGATCATCGCCGGAAACCCGAAGATCTTCTCCGTCGGAATCCTGGTCACCCTCATCACCCTGTGCGCGGTGACGATGCTCACCTGGTCCATTTCGTATTCGTACGATCAGCTGCGCTCCATCGCGCTGACCGTGGTGTCGCCGAAGCTGGCTCATTGGTGGCCACTCACGGTGTACGGGCCGTGGCTGCTGGCGGGTCTGTCGATCCTGCGGGCATCCGTTCAGCGACGCACCGCCCGGCGGTCCTGGGCCGTCATGCTGATCTCCTCCGGCACGGCGGTGGCTCTGTGCATCGGCCAGTCGGCGGATTCCCTGCTGGGAATGGTGGTCGTCGGAATTCCGCCGATCACCGCGCTGGTCTGCTTCCGCGAACTCGTCAGCCAGTTCTCGTCACGGCCCGGCCCCAAGCACGCCGCCGACACGCTGAACGGGCCCAAGCAGCCGAAGCCGTAGACCGCTCAGGGACGGTACGGCTGCTGCGGCTGCCCGTAGGGCTGCTGACCGCCGTGACCGCCCGCGGCGGCCTGCGCCTGCAGCTGCTCGGCCTGCTCGGGGGTCACCTTCTGCTCGGCGCCGCAGAAGGTGCACTGCGTCGTGTACTTGGTCGAGAACGGGAACAGCGGCACGAAGAACAGCGTGAACTTCGTGACGCGCTTCCTGAGCGTGTGCGCGGAGGGGTTACCGCACTGGCCGCACACCAGGGTGAGTATCGCGAGCTGGTACAGGTAGCCCTTGGTGCCGAAGATGATCACGCCGGGGTCCTTCCGGGGGAGGGGGCAGTGCGAAGACACATACGGCATCCAGTCTGCGTCATTGATCGGCGGCCGCCTGCTTCTTCTCCCACTCCCAGCGCCACAGCGCACTGGCCCTGTGGTCGTCCACATGCTGGTCGCCGAGCGGCCCCACCCGCTCGATCGCGTCCGCGGTGCGTGGGTCGTCCCGCTTGGCGAGACCGTAGCCGGCCTCCAGGCGGACGTTCTGGTCGCCGTCGTCGAGCAGCGCGGCCAGGGCGTCGGCGACGGCGGGCGAACGGTCCCCGGAGGTGGCCAGCCCGGCCGCGGCGGCGCTCCGCACGGAGGCGTCCGGCTCCTCGAGCAGGAGCAGCAGCGCCCGGGTCAGGTCCGGGAGGAGGCTGTCGTCCCCCACGGCCGCCGTGCAGGCGGCGAGGCGTACCTCGGCGTCGGGGTCGCGGGTGAGGGCGCGCAGGGCCTCCCTGGCCGCGGGGGAGCGGGGTACGTACTCATCGGACAGGGCGTACGGCACCTCCCGGCGTACGCGGGGGTCGGGATGGGCGGCGTGGCGCAGCCCGATGGCCTCCTGGTCGGGATGGTCGTAGTTGGTGGTGAAGGCGTCGAGTACCTTCGCGAGGATCTCGCTGTCCGACTCCTCGGCCGCCCAGGCCGCCAGGAAGGCGCTCTCCTTCTTCTCGTCATAGCCGTTGCCGGTCCACATCAGTGCCCTGACCCGTAGGTAGTCCATGACGAACCGGCGGCGTGCCGGGGAGGGGTGGTGGCGATGGGTCACCACGGCCGACCATGCCTCGTAGCTGCGCCGCTCGAGGAGGGTCCAGAGCACGGCCCACCAGTTCGCGTCGCGCTCGTCCGGGTGCGCCATGGCACGGTCGATCAGTTCGTCGACGGGGGGCAGGATGCGGAAGGCCCACTCCAGGGAGGTCAGGATGCCGGCGTGTCCGGCCCGTACGACGAGTCCGCCGAGGGAGACCTGGTCGATCTCGTGGTACTCGTCGTCCTTGACCCGGAAGGTGGTGGCGGGGTCCGACGATCCGGTCCGTCGCCGCAACTCCTCGACCACGCCAGTCGTGTACCAGTGCCGGGCCAGGGCGAGAAGTCGTTCCCGGTCGGCTTCCGGGAGCCGCAGCCGGGGCTCCTTGCCGAGTACCGCCGAGAACACCGCCGGGGAGCCGCCGTCGATCGCCCGTTCCAGCGGAGTCGTCCCGTCCGGCAGCACCCGGTCCGGATCCGCGCCGCCCTCCACCAGCGCCTCGGCGACGGGCGCGTCGTACGCCGCGACGGCCCCGCACAGCACGGGCAGCCCGCTCTCGTCCACCGTGTCCGGATCGGCGCCCTGCTCCAGCAACTCCCGCACGGCATCGGCGTCCCCCGCGCGAACGGCCGTCACGAGCCCGTCCGGTTCCTTCCCCCTGTTCATGCGCGTCAAGGTACGCAGGAACTCCTTCCGGCTCGCCCCATTTTCTTCGCGCGGTCTTCTTCCAGGCGGGCGGAGCCGGGGGCCGGGTCTCCTCGGCGCCCCGCACTGGAGCAAGCTGATCGGCATGCACGCACCACCCGAGCTCACCCACTGGGACAGCGCCTTCGTCAACTTCCGCCACTTCGACTTCCCGGGCAGCCACGACCATGGGTACCGCTGGGTCGACGTCAAGCGCTTCCGCCTGCCGGCCGGTCCCTGTGAGGACCGCGACCTGCTCGCCGCCCTGATCGCGCACCCCCAGTTCCGGGACACCTACGACGGGGCCGACCTCTGGGACGAGCCGCGCCATGGACAGTGGTGGTCGCACCGGATCACGCCGGACGCGTACGAGGCCGTCGACGAGGCCACCGCGACGGCCACCGTCCGGGTCTGGGCCACGTCCGGAGCCGGCGTTCCCGCCGCCCTGGACGCAAGGCTGCGGGAGGTGGCCTACGAGCCGATCCGGGACGCGACGAGCCGCTACGCGCTGGGTGCCCTTCCGGAGGACGCGCGCCACGACTACGGCCCCATCCACATCGAGTTCCATGAACTGGTCCTCGTCGACCGCGGCTCGGGCGTCCTCTCCCTGCTGGTGGCGGCCGACGACTGACGAGCACCGCGAACAGCCCGGACGCGGAAGGAACGACGACGCCCCCTGTCCCATGCGGGACAGGGGGCGTCGTCATGCGCCGTCGGGGCCGGCTACTTCGCCGGCGCCGGCTCCGGCTCGTTCTCCGTCTCGGCCTCGCCCGCTGGGGGATCGTCGTCCGTGACCGGCGTCTTGACCGACTCCAGCAGCAGCTGGGCGACGTCGACGACCTGGATGGACTCCTTGGCCTTGCCCTCGTTCTTCTTGCCGTTCACGGAGTCCGTGAGCATGACCAGGCAGAACGGGCAGGCCGTCGAGACGATGTCCGGGTTGACCGAGAGGGCCTCGTCGACGCGCTCGTTGTTGATGCGCTTGCCGATCCGCTCCTCCATCCACATCCGCGCACCACCGGCGCCACAGCAGAAGCCGCGCTCCTTGTGGCGGTGCATCTCCTCGTTGCGGACGCCCGGGACGCTGGCGATGATCTCGCGCGGCGGCGTGTAGATCTTGTTGTGGCGGCCCAGGTAGCACGGGTCGTGGTAAGTGATGATGCCCTCGACCGGGGTGACCGGGATCAGCTTGCCCTCGTCCACCAGGTGCTGGAGCAGCTGGGTGTGGTGGATGACCTCGTAGTCGCCGCCGATCTGCGGGTACTCGTTGCCGATCGTGTTGAGGCAGTGCGGGCAGGTGGCGACGATCTTCTTCGCCGACTTCGGCTTCTTCGACTCGGGCGTGACGTTGCCGTCCTCGTCCATCTCCTCGCCGAAGGCCATGTTCAGCGCGGCCACGTTCTCCATACCGAGCTCCTGGAACAGGGGCTCGTTGCCGAGGCGGCGGGCGGAGTCACCCGTGCACTTCTCGTCGCCGCCCATGATCGCGAACTTCACGCCCGCCATGTGGAGCAGCTCGGCGAAGGCCTTGGTGGTCTTCTTGGCGCGGTCCTCCAGGGCGCCGGCGCAGCCGACCCAGTACAGGTACTCGACCTCGGTGAGGTCCTCGATGTCCTTGCCGACGACCGGCACCTCGAAGTCGACTTCCTTCAGCCACTCCAGGCGCTGCTTCTTGGCCAGGCCCCAGGGATTGCCCTTCTTCTCCAGGTTCTTGAGCATCGTGCCCGCCTCGGACGGGAACGCGGACTCGATCATGACCTGGTAGCGGCGCATGTCGACGATGTGGTCGATGTGCTCGATGTCCACCGGGCACTGCTCGACACAGGCGCCGCAGGTGGTGCAGGACCACAGGACGTCCGGGTCGATGACGCCGTTCTCCTCGACGGTCCCCATCAGCGGACGCTCGGCCTCCGCGAGGGCGGCCGCCGGGACGTCCTTGAGCTGCTCCTCGGACGCCTTCTCCTCGCCCTCCATGGTCTTGCCGCCACCGGCCAGCAGGTACGGCGCCTTGGCGTGCGCGTGGTCGCGCAGCGACATGATCAGCAGCTTCGGGGAGAGCGGCTTGCCCGTGTTCCAGGCGGGGCACTGCGACTGGCAGCGGCCGCACTCGGTGCAGGTGGAGAAGTCCAGCAAGCCCTTCCAGGAGAACTGCTCGACCTGGGAGACACCGAAGACGTCGTCGTCACCGGGGTCGGTGAAGTCGATCGGCTTGCCGCCCGAGGTCATGGGCAGCAGCGCACCCAGCGAGGTCTCACCCGTCGCGTTGCGCTTGAACCAGATGTTCGGGAAGGCCAGGAAGCGGTGCCAGGCGACGCCCATGTTGGTGTTGAGCGAGACCGTGATCATCCAGATCATGGTCGTGCTCAGCTTGATCATCGCGAACAGGTAGACCAGGTTCTGCAGCGTCGCCACGCTCAGGCCCTTGAAGGCCAGGATCAGCGGGTACGACGCGAAGTACGCCGCCTCGAAGTGGTCCACGTGGTGCAGCGCGCCCTCAAGGCCGCGCAGGACGTAGATGGCCAGACCGATGGTGAAGATGACGTACTCGACGAAGTACGCCTGGCCCATCTTCGAGCCCGCGAACCGCGACTTGCGGCCCGCCCGGGAGGGCAGGCTCAGCAGGCGGATGACCATCAGCGTGACGATGCCGACGGTGGTCATCGCGGCGATGAACTCGATGTACAGCTCGTACGGGAGGAAGCCGCCGATGACCGGCAGCGTCCAGTCGGCCTCGAAGAGCTGGCCGTACGCCGTGATGATGGTCGGCGGCAGCGTCAGGAAGCCGATGGCGACGAACCAGTGGGCGAAGCCCACGATGCCCCACCGGTTCATCCGGGTGTGGCCGAGGAACTCCCGCACCAGCGTCACACTGCGCGCGTAGGGGTTGTCGGTCCGGCTGCCGGCCGGCACCGGCTGGCCGAGCTTGAAGTACCGGACGAACTGGCCGATGGCGCGTGCGAGCAGCGCAACGCCGACCACGGTCAGGACCAGCGACACGATGATCGCGGCGAGTTGCATTTCGGGGCTCCTCGGGCCTGCGAGGGGTCTTCGAGAGGATCGTCGAGAGGTTCGGCCTCCCGAGACTACTAAGCGGTAACTTAGGTAGTCCGTTTGAGACTACCCCCATCTTCCGTCGCACTGTAGCCAGGTGCGGGGTGATCTGAATCGCTGAGGGTTGCCTTAAGATCCGATCGTGTTATTCATCTCGTAATGGGGCATACGGCACTAACCTAGCTCCGTGCTGTACGGGATCGCCGCCGCCACCACCGCCCTCCTCCTCGCCGCCTTCCTTGCGGCGCTGTTCCGGCTGCCCGCGCTGCGCCTCGGCATCATCGACCGCCGGCGGCAGCGGCCGCTGCCGTTGCTCGGCGGTGCGGGTGTCGTCCTCGCGACCTGTCTGGTCGTCGCCGGCTGGGAGTGGGCGGGGGTGGCCCCGCTGGGCCCCGAGATCAGGCGGCTGCTGATCGCCGCGGGCGCCGTCGCCCTGCTCGGGCTGGTCGCCGACGTACGGCGGGTGAAGGCGCGGTTCCTGGTCGGCGGTACGGCCGTGGCGGCGGCCTGCGTGGTGCCGTACGGCGAGACCGGCTTCCTCATGGGGGTGCCGGCCGTCGGCTGGATCGTCCTCGTCGCCGTCGGTTTCAAGGCGCTCGACCACGCGGACGCACTGGCCGGCACCGTCGGGGTGGTCACCGCCTTCGGCGTCGGTGTCCTCGCGGCGGCCGAGATGATGGACGAACTCGCCGTGCTGCTGAGTGTGCTCGCCGCCGCCCTGACCGGTTTCCTCATGCACAACTGGCCTCCCGCGCGGACCGGGCTGGGGGCGTGCGGGTCGCTGTTCGTCGGGTTCGTGCTGGCGTCGTCGGCCGTGATGACCCGTGCCGGGCACGCTCCGGCGTCGAGCGCGGGCGTCCTCTATGCGCTCAGCGCGCTCGTCACCGCCGACGTGCTCCTCGTGACGCTGTCCCGCCGGCTGGCCGGACGGCCGCTGCTGCGGGGCGGCCCCGACCATCTCGCCCACCGCCTGCGCCGGCTCGGCCTCACCCCGCAGGCGGTGACCGTCCTCCTGGGTGTCGCGGGCTTCGCCGGGGTACTCGTCGGCGTCCTCGTGCACATGGCCTGGATTCCCGTGTCCGGGGTGTACTGGGTGGGGGTGGGCGCCCTCGTCGTCGTACTCGGACTGCTGCGGATCAAGGTCTACGGACCCCGGCGTCAACCCTCTTTTCCCGTAGGGGATCCCTTTCGGACGGTTGGTCACTCCACATCTACGCAGGTCAGGGCGCAGTTGCGTGTAAGGAACGGATAAGAGTTGAGTGCGGTCGACTCAGCTCTGTTGACCGGGCGTGGGGCGTCATGCACACTTGAGTCCGTTCCACTCAAGTCAGCTGGAGGAATCAACCATGGCACGTGCGGTCGGCATCGACCTGGGCACGACTAACTCCGTCGTCAGCGTTCTGGAGGGCGGCGAGCCCACCGTCATCACCAACGCCGAGGGCGCCAGGACCACGCCTTCCGTCGTCGCCTTCGCCAAGAACGGTGAGGTGCTCGTCGGCGAGGTCGCCAAGCGTCAGGCGGTCACCAACGTCGAC
This sequence comes from Streptomyces sp. CA-251387, assembly GCF_050936625.1. Lineage (NCBI taxonomy): Bacteria > Bacillati > Actinomycetota > Actinomycetes > Kitasatosporales > Streptomycetaceae > Streptomyces > Streptomyces sp. CA-251387. The sequence continues at coordinate 5,053,560 of NZ_JBNJMJ010000001.1, forward strand.
CGGACCATCCGGTCCGTGAAGCGTCACATGGGCACCGACTGGAAGATGGAGCTCGACGGGAAGCCCTTCAACCCGCAGCAGATCTCCGCCTTCATCCTCCAGAAGCTGAAGCGGGACGCCGAGGCCTACCTGGGCGAGAAGGTGACCGACGCGGTCATCACCGTCCCGGCCTACTTCAACGACTCCGAGCGTCAGGCGACGAAGGAGGCCGGCGAGATCGCCGGTCTGAACGTCCTGCGTATCGTCAACGAGCCGACCGCGGCCGCGCTCGCGTACGGCCTCGACAAGGACGACCAGACGATCCTCGTCTTCGACCTCGGTGGCGGCACCTTCGACGTGTCCCTCCTGGAGATCGGCGACGGCGTCGTCGAGGTGAAGGCCACCAACGGTGACAACCACCTCGGTGGTGACGACTGGGACCAGCGCGTCGTCGACTACCTGGTGCAGCAGTTCAAGTCCGGTCACGGCGTGGACCTCGCCAAGGACAAGATGGCCCTGCAGCGCCTCCGCGAGGCCGCCGAGAAGGCCAAGATCGAGCTGTCCTCCTCCACCGAGACCTCGATCAACCTGCCCTACATCACCGCCTCCGCCGAGGGCCCGCTGCACCTGGACGAGAAGCTCACCCGGGCTCAGTTCCAGCAGCTGACGGCCGATCTGCTGGAGCGCTGCAAGACCCCGTTCTTCAACGTCATGAAGGACGCCGGCGTCTCCATCAACGAGATCGACCACGTCGTCCTCGTCGGTGGCTCCACCCGTATGCCCGCCGTCGCCGAGCTCGTCAAGGAGCTGACCGGCGGCAAGGAGGCCAACAAGGGTGTGAACCCGGACGAGGTCGTCGCCATCGGCGCCTCGCTCCAGGCCGGTGTCCTCAAGGGTGAGGTCAAGGACGTCCTGCTCCTCGACGTGACCCCGCTGTCCCTCGGTATCGAGACCAAGGGCGGCATCATGACCAAGCTCATCGAGCGCAACACCACGATCCCGACGAAGCGCTCCGAGATCTTCACGACGGCCGAGGACAACCAGCCGTCCGTGCAGATCCAGGTCTACCAGGGCGAGCGCGAGATCGCGGCGTACAACAAGAAGCTCGGCATGTTCGAGCTGACCGGTCTGCCGCCGGCGCCGCGTGGCGTCCCGCAGATCGAGGTGTCCTTCGACATCGACGCCAACGGCATCATGCACGTGACCGCCAAGGACCTGGGCACGGGCAAGGAGCAGAAGATGACCGTCACCGGCGGCTCCTCGCTGCCGAAGGACGAGGTCGACCGCATGCGCCAGGAGGCCGAGCAGTACGCGGAGGAGGACCACCGCCGCCGCGAGGCCGCCGAGACCCGCAACCAGGGCGAGCAGCTCGTCTACCAGACGGAGAAGTTCCTCAAGGACAACGAGGACAAGGTCCCCGGCGAGGTCAAGACCGAGGTCGAGGCCGCCGTCGAGGAGCTGAAGACCGCGCTCAAGGGCGAGGACACCGCCGAGATCCGCACGGCCACCGAGAAGGTCGCCGCGGTCTCGCAGAAGGTGGGCCAGGCCATGTACGCGGACGCCCAGGCCGGACAGGCCACGGGCGGTCCGGAGGGCGCCACCCAGGGCGGCAAGGCCGCTGCTGACGACGACGTCGTCGACGCCGAGATCGTGGACGACGAGCGCAAGGACGGTGTCGCGTAATGACGGAGGAGACCCCGGGCTTCGAAGAGAAGCCCGACGTCCCCTCCGGCGCGACCCCCGACGACGCCGAGTCGAAGGCCGCACCCTCGTCGAACAGCGAGGGGGCGGCCCCGGCCGGGGACGTATCAGCAGCAGACGCCGGTCTGGTGGCCCAGCTGGACCAGGTGCGTACGGCGCTCGGTGAGCGCACGGCGGACCTCCAGCGGCTCCAGGCCGAGTACCAGAACTACCGCCGCCGCGTCGAGCGCGACCGGATCGCGGTCAAGGAGATCGCCATCGCGAACCTCCTGACCGAGCTCCTGCCCGTGCTCGACGACATCGGCCGCGCGCGGGAGCACGGCGAACTCGTCGGCGGGTTCAAGTCGGTGGCGGAGTCCTTGGAGACCGTGGCCGCCAAGATGGGCCTGCAGCAGTTCGGCAAGGAGGGCGAGCCCTTCGACCCGACGATCCACGAGGCGCTCATGCATTCCTACGCGCCGGACGTCACCGAGACGACCTGCGTCGCGATCCTCCAGCCGGGGTATCGCATCGGCGAGCGCACCATCCGCCCCGCGCGGGTGGCCGTCGCCGAGCCCCAGCCGGGCGCGCAGACCGTCAAGGCCGAGGGGTCCGACGAGCAGGCCGCGGCGGCCGACGACAAGGAGAGCGGTGGCCCGGACGAGGGCTGAGCTTGAAACAACGAGGAACCACGGGAAGGGGGTACGTCGAGGATGAGCACCAAGGACTTCATCGAGAAGGACTACTACAAGGTCCTCGGCGTCCCCAAGGACGCCACCGAGGCCGAGATCAAGAAGGCGTACCGGAAGCTCGCCCGCGAGTACCACCCGGACGCCAACAAGGGCAACGTCAAGGCGGAGGAGCGGTTCAAGGAGATCTCCGAGGCGAACGACGTCCTCGGTGACCCCAAGAAGCGCAAGGAGTACGACGAGGCCCGCGCCCTCTTCGGCAACGGCGGCTTCCGCCCGGGGCCCGGCGGCACGGGCGGCTCCTTCAACTTCGACCTGGGCGACCTCTTCGGAGGCGGCGCCCAGGGCCAAGGGGGAGCCGGCGGCTTCGGCGGCGGACTCGGTGACGTCTTCGGGGGCCTGTTCAACCGCGGCGGTACGGGCACCACCCGTACCCAGCCCCGGCGCGGCCAGGACATCGACACCGAGGTCACCCTCAGCTTCACCGAGGCGATCGAGGGCGCGACGGTCCCGCTGCGCATGTCCTCGCAGTCCCCGTGCAAGGCCTGCGCGGGCACCGGCGACAAGAACGGCACGCCCCGGGTGTGCCCGACCTGTGTCGGCACCGGCCAGGTGGCCCGGGGCTCCGGTGGCGGGTTCTCCCTCACCGACCCCTGCCCGGACTGCAAGGGGCGCGGCCTGATCGCCGAGCACCCCTGCCTGGATTGCAAGGGCAGCGGCCGGGCCAAGTCGTCCCGCACCATGCAGGTCCGCATCCCGGCCGGGGTGTCCGACGGCCAGCGCATCCGCCTGCGCGGCAAAGGGGCGCCCGGCGAGCGTGGCGGCCCGGCGGGCGACCTGTACGTCACCGTGCACGTCGACGCCCACCCCGTGTTCGGCCGCAAGGGCGACAACCTCACGGTGACCGTCCCCGTGACCTTCACGGAGGCGGCCCTCGGAGGCGAGGTCAGGGTCCCCACCCTGGGCGGACCGCCGGTCACCCTGAAACTGCCGCCCGGCACGCCCAACGGCCGCACCATGCGGGCCAGGGGCAAGGGCGCGGTCCGCAAGGACGGCACCCGCGGGGACCTGCTGGTCACCGTCGAGGTGAGTGTCCCGAAGGACCTTTCGGGGAAGGCTCGTGACGCGCTCGAGGCGTATCGCGAGGCGACCGCGGGGGAGGACCCGCGGGCGGAGCTGTTCCAGGCCGCGAAGGGAGCTTGATCGAGATGGACGGCCGTCGACGCAACCCGTATGAACTGACCGAGGAGACCCCGGTCTACGTCATCTCGGTGGCGGCCCAGCTCTCCGGCCTGCACCCGCAGACGCTGCGCCAGTACGACCGTCTGGGCCTGGTGTCTCCGGACCGCACGGCCGGCCGCGGCCGCCGCTACTCGGCCCGCGACATCGAACTGCTGCGCACCGTCCAGCAGTTGTCGCAGGACGAGGGCATCAACCTGGCCGGTATCAAGCGCATCATCGAACTGGAGAACCAGGTCGCCGCGCTGCAGTCCCGGGTCGCCGAACTCCAGGCGGCCCTCGACGGCGCCGCGGCGGCGATGCAGCAGCGCGAGGCGGCGGTGCACGCGTCGTACCGCCGGGATCTGGTGCCGTATCAGGAAGTGCAGCAGACCAGCGCGTTGGTGGTGTGGCGGCCGAAGAAGGCCAAGGACTGACAGGCAGGCGCATGAGCGAAGGGGCCCGGAGGATTCTCCGGGCCCCTTTCGCATGGTCCCTCAGACCAGGTCCGGCCGGATCACCCACGGGTGGGCGGCCGCGGTCTCGGTGCCGTCGGCGAGGACACCGACGACCCGGTAGTAGGAGACCGAGCCGAGCGGCTGCGTCCGGTCGGTGAAGGAGTAGTTCTCGGTGCCCGCCACCGCCGCCACGCTGCCCACCGGCTCGTAGGCCTGCGTCGCGGTGTTCCAGCGGCTCACCCGGTACTCGGTGATGGTGTCGCAGATGTCGCCGTAGCACGCCCAGCGGGCGGGGTTGACCTGCTCGGACACGGTCCAGCCGCCGCCGGCGGTCACCGGGCCGGTGTCCTTGCCGATGGGTTCGCCCGGGACGATGTCCAGCTCCGTCGCGGTGACGGTGGGGATGGACGGGTCGAGGAGGGAGAGCGTGTTGCCCCAGACGTCCGTGGCGATCACCGTGTACACGTAGGTCTCGCCGTCCGGGATGTCGATGCACATCATGGCCAGCGGGTCGTCGCCCTTGTCCGCGCAGTGCGCCAGCTCACCGATCCACTTGACCGACCCGTCGCTCTGCCGCACCCCGCGGATCGCGCGGTAGGAGGCGATGTCGTCGTCGGCCGGCGGGTCCCAGCGCAGGACGGTCCCGTCGGCGCGGGGCGTCGCGGTGAGACCGGTGAGGGGCCGCGGCGGGTAGGGGTCCTCGGTGGTCACGGTGACCGTCTTGGAGACCGCCGACTCGTTGCCCGCGCCGTCGATGAGGGTGACGCCGTAGGTGTAGGTCGTGTCGAGCTCGAAGCTCTCGTCGGAGCAGTAGAGCGAGTAGGTCTGCAGGTCGGTCTGGAGCGTCTGGTTCTCCTCCGCGCAGGTGACCCGCACCGGGTCGGCGCCGAGGGCGGTGCCCTTCGAACGGACCACGCTGAAGTGCGCGCCATTGGCCAGCTCGTCCTGCGTGGGGTTCTGCGGCGCGCTCCACCACAGACGCGTGGCGCCGGACTCGGCCTTCACCACCAGGCCCTGGGGCGCCGCCGGGGCCGTCCGGTCGACGCCGTCGGAGGTGATGGACGCCGAGTACGCGCCCGTGTTCCCGGCCGTGTCGTGGGCGCGCACCACATAGGTGCGCTGCGTCTCCCGGTCGCCCACGCCGTGGACGTACGACGTGTCCGTGAGCTTCTTGACGAGGGTGTACCCGCCGGTGGCCGGGTCCTTCTCGTACAGCTCGTAACCGGCCGCGTCGGCCACCGGGTCCCAGCCGAGCACCATCCCGTGCAGGTCGCCGTGCGCGGTGAGCCCCGTCGGCGCGGCCGGGCCCGTGCGGTCCGGGGTGACGACGGCGAGGTCGGCGGTGCCCGTCGACTCGTTGCCGGCCTTGTCGTGGGCGCGTACCTCGTAGTAGTACGTCTCGCCGGTCGCCGGCGGGGTGTCGGTGTAGGCCGTGGAGGTGGTCGTCGCGAGCGGGGTGCTGCCGAACGCCGTGCCCTTCAGACGGCGGAAGACGCGGTACCCGGCGAGGTCCATCTCCTTGTTCTTCGCCCAGGTGAGCTTCGCCTTGCCGGTGGTGGTGTCGTACGAGACCGCCGCGGCCGTGGGGGTGAGGGGCTTGACCTTGTCGACGGTGGCGGAAGTCCTCGGCGCGTAGGCGAACTTGACGCGGGCGCTGCCGGTCCAGTTGACGTAGTCGACGCGGAGGGTGTGGTTGCCGGAGGGGATGGTGACGTTGACCGTCTTGGCGACGGTGGTGGAGGTGTTCTTCCAGAGGTCGATCTTGCGGACGCCGTCGAGGTAGACGCGGATGCCGTCGAGTCCGGAGGCGGTGAGGGAGAACGGGCCGCCGGAGCCGAAGTCGCGCGTCACGCTCCACCGCACGCCGAAGTTGTTGCTCGGCAGTCCGGAGGCGGGGGCGCCCGTGCCCCAGTTCTGGTCGATGACGCCGTCGCAGTCGGTCTTCTTCGGCGTGCCCGAGAAGGTGGTGTTCGCGAAGAACTGCCGCTTGAAGACCGGCGATGTGCAGGTCGTGGCGGCGGACGCGGGCACCGTGGCGAGCAGGGTGCCCGCGGTGGCGAGGACCACGGCGGGTGCCGTGGCCCGTACGACACGGGTCGTTCGCTTGTTCATGCTCAGGCTCCGCTCGGCGCGACCACGACGGGGGCGAGACCGGAGTAGGCCTCCGAACCGTCCGCGGCGACGAACGAGATGACGTAGTAGCTGGTGGTCCCGGCCGGCGTGGTCGGGTCCGTGTAGCCGCGGGCGTCGGTGGCCAGGGGCACGTCGGTCAGCCGAACGTACTGCTGCGTGGCGCGGTCCCAGCGGTACACGTGGATGCCGGTGATCGCGCAGCCGGAGCCGCAGCCCCACGACAGCGCCGCGTGGCCGGACTCGTCCGCCTGGGCGGTCAGGTTCGTGGCCGCGGTGTTCGGGGGCGCGTAACCGGGGGTGAGGTCGAACTCGTTGACGCTCACGTTGGCGGAGACGCTCTCCGGGTAACCCTTCAGCGTGTAGAGGGAGTTGTGGCTCGTGTCCACCGAGTCCACGAAGTAGAACCAGTTCTCGTCGTTCGGGACGTTGAGGTCGGTGAAGCGGGTCGTGCCGGGCTGGAGCGTGGCGAGATGCTCGTAGGTGGCGGTGTCGCGGAGGTCGGTCGCCCGGAAGACCCTGTACGACTCGAGGTCCGGGGCGGGGTTCTCGTCCCACTCCAGGACCGTGCCGTACTCCGTGCTCTTGTGGGTCAGGCCGGTGACGGCGGGCGGCGGGGTGGTGTCCCGCAGGCCCGCGTGGACCGTTCGTGAGGGAGCCGACTCCCGGCCCGCGCTGTCGACGCTGGTGACGTAGTAGCCGTACCCCGTGTGCCGCTCGGCGGAGAAGTCGGTGCAGCCGTACTCCGGGTAGTAGTCGGCCTCGTTGCCCACCCGGTACGACTCGCAGGTGACCTGCGCGGGGACGGCGTTCGGGTCGGACAGGTCCCAGCGGTAGACGCGGAACGTCGTCGGCGCGGCCTTCGATGTCGTCCAGCGCACCTCGATCCCGGTCTCCGCGTCGTTCGTGCGCGGGGTGTCCATGGAGGGCACGGCCAGCGGCCGGGCGAAGGCGAGGACCTGCGAGGTGGCGGTGTTGCCGGCGGGGTCCTTCGCGACGACCTTGTAGTACGAGGTGTCGCCGTAGGGCGCGGTCTCGTCGGTGCGGCTCGACCCGTACGAGATGCCCAGCTTGACGAACTCCCCGTCGGCGGCGGCCGCCCGGTAGACGTCGTAGTCCACGTCGTAGGTGTCGTCCTGCCAGTCGAGTTCGACCCCGCGCACGGGGTCGTCGCTCGCGGACAGCACCGGCGTCAGCGGGGCGGTGCGGTCGACGGTGGTGACGAGCTTGTCGGCGCTGCCCGTCGACTCGTTGCCGGCCTTGTCGACGGCCCTGACCTCGTAGTAGTAGGCGGCACCGGTGGGCGCGAGCGTCTCCGTGAACGACGTCGTGGTCAGCGGGTCGAAGCTGCTGACCCTGCGGTAGTCCTCGGTCCCCTGCAGTCGCCGGTAGACGCGGTACCCGGCGAGGTCCATCTCCTTGTTCTTCGCCCAGGTCAGCTTGGCCTTGCTGGTGGCCGGGTCGTAGGTGACGGCGGCGCCCGTCGGGGCAAGGGGCTTGACGGTGTCGACGGTCGCGGAGGTGCGCGGGGTGTAGGTGAACTTGACCTTGGCGGAGCCGGTCCAGTTGACGTAGTCGACGCGGAGGGTGTGCTTGCCGGAGGGGACGGTGACGTTGACGGTCTTGGAGACGGTCGTGGAGGTGTTCTTCCACAGGTCGATCTTGCGGACGCCGTCGAGGTAGACGCGGATGCCGTCCAGGCCGGAGGCGGCGAAGGAGAACGGGCCGCCGGAGCCGAAGTCGCGCGTCACGCTCCAGCGGACGCCGAAGTTGTTCGACGGCAGGCCGGAAGCCGGGGCGGCCGTGCCCCAGTTCTGGTCGATGACGCTGTCGCAGTCGGTCTTCTTCGGCGTGCCCGAGAAGGTGGTGTTCGCGAAGAACTGCCGCTTGTAGACAGGGGAGGTGCAGGTCACGGCGGCGGAGGCCGGGGCGGCGGTGGTGAGCAGGCCGCCGGCGGTGGCGAGCACGACGGCGGTCGCGGCCGCGGCGGTCGTGCGTCTCGGTGGGTTCATTCGGTCCTCGGAGTCTGAGCAGGACAGCGGTGCGGAGGGCTGTCCTGATCACGACTCACGAAGGACGGTGTTGGTTGTACGGATCTCGCACGGGTCCGTCACCACGCCCGGGCCCGAAGGCCCCGCCAAGGACTTCGTGATCCGTGAGGGGATCACGGGGCCGAGGCGGGGCCGGGGCCCGTCGGGTCAGCCGGCCGGCGCGGTGACCGCCCAGTCCGCCGCGGGCAGGGACTCGGTGCCGTCGGCGGCCACGGCGGTCACCCAGTAGTAGGACGTGGTGCCGCGGCGGGCGCCGGTGTCCGAGTACTGGACCGCTCCGGGCGCGGCGTCGGCGATCTTCTCGTACACCGAGGTGGCCGGGTTCCAGCGGTAGACGCGGTACCCGCCCGCCTGCTCCGGCGCCGACCCGCCGAGCCCGGACCACTTGAGCAGGTTCCCCTCGTCGCCCTGCGCGCCGGTCGCGGTGAGCGTCAGCGGCGAGCCCTCCGGCGTTGCCACGCTCGGCGTCGTGTCGAGCTCGGTCGCGGTCACGACCTGGGCCTCGCCGGTCCACTTGAAGGACGAGTTCCCGGCGTCGTCGATGGCGTCGACGATGAAGCAGGACTCCTCACCGTCCGGGAGGGTGGTGTACGCGTACGAGGTGGTGTCGGGCGAGACGTGGAAGCCCGGGTAGAGGGAGCACACCTGCTCCTCCTCGTCCCCCCACAGCTCGCCCCGGCGCACCGCGTAGCTCGCCAGGTCGGCGGTCGGGTTGGCGTCCCAGCGCACCTCGAAGCCGTACTCGGTCGGCGTGACGGTCACCCCGGTGACGGCGGACGGCGGCGTGAGGTCCTGGCGCTTTCCGCTGACGGCGACGGACCGGGCGGACTCGTTGCCCGCCGCGTCGAGGGCGGTCACCCGGTAGTGGTAGGTGGTCTCCTCGACGGCCGAGGCGTCGACGTACGAGAGACCGCTCGTGGTCCCGACCCGGGTGTAGGTCCCGTCCGCACTCGCCGCCCGGTACACCCGGTACGACGCCGCTCCCTCGACCGCACTCCAACCGACTGTCAGCCCCTCCGGCTCGGAGGCGGTGCTCAGCCCGGTGGGCACGGCGGGCGCGGTCCGGTCGACGGTGGTGACGCCCAGATCGGCGGTACCGGCGGACTCGTTGCCTGCCTTGTCGTAGGCGCGTATCTCGTAGAAGTACGCGTCTCCGGTCACCGGCAGGGTCGCGTCGGTGTACGACGTCGAAGTCGTCGTCGCGAGGGGCGCGCTGCCGAACGACGTGCCCTTGAGGCGCCGGTACACCCGGTATCCGGCGAGGTCCATCTCCCTGTTCTTCGCCCAGGTGAGCTTCGCCTTGCCGGTGGCGGAGTCGTACGACACCGAGGTTCCGCTCGGGGGAGGGGCTTGACGGTGTCGACGGATGCCGAAGTGCGGGGCGCGTAAGCGAACTTGACGTTCGCCGTGCCGGTCCAGTTGACGAAGTCGATGCGCAGGGTGTGCTTGCCGGACGGGACGGTGACGTTGACCGTCTTGGACACCGTGGACGACACGTTCTTCCACAGGTCGATCTTGCGTACGCCGTCGAGGTAGACGCGGATGCCGTCCTGGGCGGAGGCGGCGAGGGAGAACGGGCCGCCGGAGCCGAAGTCGCGCGTGACGGTCCAGCGGACGCCGAAGGAGTTGGAGGGCAGTCCGGTGGCCGGGGCGCCGGTGCCCCAGTTCTCGCTGATCGCGCTGTCGCAGTCGGTCTTCTTCGGCGTCCCCGAGAAGGTGGTGTTCGCGAAGAACTGCCGCTTGAACACCGGGGAGGTGCAGCTGACCGCGGCGGAGGCGGACGTGGCGGTCGCGGTGAGCAGGCCGCCGGCGGTGGCGAGCACGACGGCGGCCGCGGCCGCGGTGGTCGTACGTCTGGCTGGGTTCATGGATCCTCGGTCGTGATCGTCGTTGGCCGGGGAAGGGCCGGCGACGATCACGACTCCTGGAGGGGGCCATGGGTTGTACGGTCCGCTGTGACTGCCGGGCGGACCGTCAGGCGTCCTCGCCATGCGACGTGGGCGCGGAGCCGACTTCTCACCCCTCGGATGCCTAAGGGGTGCTCACCGGCTCCGTGACGGTGACGTACGAGAAGTCCTCGCCGCTGGTGAAGCGGGAGTTGCCGGCGCGGTCGACGGCGACCACGGCATAGCGGGCCGTCTCGCCCTGGGGCTCGTACAGCTCCTGGGAGTAGAAGAGCGTCGTCCCGTCCCCCCACCACGGGAGGACCTCGTCCCACTTCTCGTACTGCCAGACCCCGTCGACCAGCACACCCCGGTAGACGTCGTAATGATCGACGTCCTCCTCGGTGTTGCGCTGCCACCGCAGCTCGATGTCGGTGCCGTTCATGGCGCCGGTCAGCCCGGTCACGGCCGCGGGGGCGAGTCCGGCGGCCGGGGCGGTGCCGGTGACGGGCGCCGACGGGGCGGACTCCTGGTCCTGGGTGTCCACGGCGGTCACCGTGTACGTGTACGAGGTGCTCTGCCGGACGCCGGTGTCGGTGTAGGAGGTCCGCGTGGCGCCCACCTCGTCGATGAGGCGGCCGTCCCGGTAGATCCGGTAGGAAGACAGGTCGCGCGTGATCGGCGAGGTGGGTGCCTGCCATGCCAGTGCGATGCCACTGCCGGACTGCGGTACGGCCGTCAGACCGGTCGGCGCCGAGGGCGCCCAGTCGCCGCGCCCGACGAAGGTGGGCGCCGACTTGGCGGACTTGTTGCCGACGGCGTCCACCGCGGTGACCCAGTAGCTGTACATCAGGCGGTCCTCGACCTTGGTGTCCAGCCAGGACGTGGCCGTCACCTTCGCCACCTGCACGACGGGGTTGTCGCCGCCGTCGTCCTCCCAGCGCCGGTGTACGAGGTACGCCGTCGCCCCCGGCACCGCGCGCCAGGCCACCGTGACGCCCGGTTGGCCGTCGGTGACCGTGACCCCGGAGGGAACGGCAGGCGCTGTCCTGTCCGGCGTCGTGACCGGACGGTCGGCGCTGCCTGCCGACTCGTTGCCCGCCCTGTCGTAGGCCCGCACCTCGTAGTAGTACGTCTCCCCGGTCGCCGGCGGGGCGTCCGTGTACGAGGTCGCCGTCGTCGAGGTCAGCTTCTTCCAGCTGCCGCTGCCCTGGAGGCGCCGGTAGACGCGGTACCCGGCGAGGTCCATCTCCTTGTTCTTCGCCCAGGTGAGTTTCGCCTTGCCGGTGGCGGAGTCGTACGACACCGAAGTGCCGGTCGGGGCAAAGGGCTTGACCGTGTCGACGGTCGCTGAGGTGCGCGGTGCGTAGGTGAACCGGACGTTCGCCGCCCCCGTCCAGTTGACGTGGTCGACGCGCAGGGTGTGCTTGCCGGAGGGCATGGCGACGTTGACCGTCTTGGACGCCGTGGACGACACGTTCTTCCACAGGTCGATCTTGCGGACGCCGTCCACGTACACACGGATGCCGTCCTGGGCGGCGGCCGTCAGCGCGAAGGGGCCGCCGGAACCGAAGTCCCTCGTCACGGTCCAGCGGACGGAGAAGTTGTTCGACGGCAAGCCGGACGCCGGGGCGCCCGTGCCCCAGTTCTCGCTGATCGTGGTGTCGCAGTCGGTCTTCTTCGGTGTGCCCGAAAAGGAGGTGTTCGCGAAGAACTGCCGCTTGTACACCGGCGACGTGCAGGTCACGGCGGCGGACGCGGGTGTCGTCGTGAGCAGGGTGCCCGCGGTGGCGAGCACGACCGTCGCCGCGGTCGCGGCGGTCGTGCGTCTGGCTGGGTTCATTCGATCCTCTGGTCGAGTGGGGGACGGTGGAGCGAGGGCTGTCGTGATCACGACTCGTGGGGATTGGGCTTGGTTGTACGGATCTTGGTCGACTGTTCGATCAAGGTTCGGTGGAGGGGGTGTAATGGGCGTTTGGAGGGGGTCCGTCATGTCTTCACATGCGGAGCGGAGCGTGGCGTTGCGCACTCGTTAAGTAGTTCGGCTTGACGCTGGGGGCGGTCGGCGCGTTGGCTTTTCAGTCATCTGGGCGCAATGGCGCGCCCGTGTCCCGATGGCACCAGAAGTGAGCTCCTCATATGCGTCCCATGCGCCCCACGCGTCGTATCGTCACCGCCGTGGCCGCCGCGTCCACGATGACCCTTTCGCTCGCCGCGTGCGGGGCACTGGGCGTCAGTGGGGACAGCAGTGAGGCGAGCCCGACCAAGGGCAACGACATCACGGTGGGGCTGCTGCTGCCGGAGACGGCGAACACGCGCTACGACAAGTTCGACTACCCCATCATCCGGAACAAGGTCCTCGAGCTCACCGACAAGCAGGGCAAGGTCGAGTACCTGAACGCCGACGCGGACGCGGCCAAGCAGGCGACCCAGCTGCAGCAGATGATCGACGACCAGGTCGACGTGATCCTGCTGGACGCCGTCGACTCGCACGCCATCGCCGACGGAGTGCAGAAGGCCAAGGACGCCGGGATCCCGGTCATCGCGTACGACCGCCTGGCCGAGGGGCCGATCGACGCCTACGTCTCCTTCGACAACGAACTGGTCGGCGAGGTCCAGGCGCGCAGCCTCCTGGAGGCGATGGCCCCCGTCGACTCCTCCGACAAGATCGTCATGATGAACGGCTCGCCCACCGACCCGAACGCCAAGCAGTTCAAGGCGGGCGCCCTCTCCGAGCTCAACGGCGCGGTGGACATCGCCAAGTCGTACGACACCAAGGACTGGAAGCCGGAGAACGCCCAGGCCAACATGGCCCAGGCGATCCAGTCGATCGGCGTGAACAACATCAAGGGCGTCTACGCCGCCAACGACGGCATGGCCGGCGGTGTCATCAAGGCCCTGGAGGCCGCGGGCGTGACCAACCTGCCGCCGATCACCGGGCAGGACGCCGAACTGGACGCCGTGCAGCGGATCGTGAGCGGCGAGCAGTACATGAGCGTGTACAAGTCGTACCCGCAGGAGGCCGAGAGCGCCGCGCAGATGGCCGTGGCCAAGGTCCAGGGCAAGGACATCCAGTTCGACTCCCTCACCCAGGACCAGGTCGACAGCCCGACCGACAAGGACATCCCGGCGCTGCTGGTGCCCGTGGTCGCCCTGACCCAGAAGAACATCAAGAAGACCGTCGTCGCGGACGGGATCCACGAGCTGTCCGACATCTGCTCGGCCAAGTACAAGGCCGCCTGCCAGGAGATCGGGCTCGGCAAGTAAGGGCTCGGCAAGCAACGGCTCAGCAGGCAGGGCCCGCCGGTCTCCCGGCGGGCCACGGCCCGTTCAGGCCACCCTCGTGAACTCCACCGTCACCTCCGGCGGCCCGCCCGGCACACCGCGGTAGATGCCCTTGTGCGGGGTGACGTCGTCGTAGTCCCGTCCCCGCCCGACCACGACATGGGACTCGTCGGCCCGGGTCCGGTTGGTCGGGTCGTAGCCGCACCAGTCGCCCGCCCAGTACTCGACCCAGGCGTGGGACTGGCCCGCGACCGGCCGGTGCAGCTCCGCCTCGCGCTCGGGGTGGAGGTAGCCGGAGACGTACCGGGTCGGCAGCCCCAGGCCCCGCAGCAGGGCGATGGTGACGTGGGCGATGTCCTGGCAGACGCCGGCGCCCTGGTCCCAGGCCTCGGCGGCGGAGGTGTTCACGCCCGTGGTGCCGGGCAGGTAGGAGACCCGGTCGGCGACCAGGGCGGACACGGCGATCGCCGTCCCGTGCGGGTCGAGGCCGGCCGCCGCCTCCCGTGCCTTCTCGACCAGCTCGGCCGGGACGGTCGTACGGACTGTGGGGCCCAGGTACTCCAACAGCCGTGAACCGGCGGTCCGTTCGGCCAGCTCCTGCCACGTGGGCGCCTGCGGCAGGGTGCCCGCCGGGTGCGTCTCGACGAGGCTGGAGGCCGTGATGGTGAGGTGGCCGTGCGGGTCCATGAGGTCGAAGCCGGTGACCTGGGTGCCCCAGTAGTCCCAGTACGACCAGGTGGGGGTCGACGGGTTGACGGTGACCCGGGCGTCCAGGGTGGTCTGGCTCGGCAGGGTCAGCGGGGTCATGCGGACCTCGTTGTGCGAGGAGGCGGCCGGCTGGGCGTACGAGACCTTCGTGATGTGTTTGATACGGAGACGGCGGGACGCTGCGGTGGTCATGCTCACGCTCCTTCCTGGGCCCACTCGACGGGCCCCTGGTAGGGGAAGAACCGCTCCGCCACCGCCTCGGCGGAGGCCATGCAGGCGGTCTGGAGGTCCCTGAGCAGCAACGGGAGCTGTTCCTCCAGGGCGTGGGTGTCCAGATATTCGAGCCGGGTGCGCAGCCGGCCGATCGGGCGGCGCGCCGGGTCCTGGCGGGGGCGGCCGAGGGCGGTGAGGCACTCCTCCGCCGTGGTCAGCGCGTGCAGCGCCGAGCGCGGGAAGTCGCGGTCCAGCAGCAGGAATTCGGCCACCCGAGGGGTGTCGCCGAAGCCGCCGTACACACGCGCGTACGCCTCGTCGGCGCCGGACGCGCTCAGCAGGGTCGGCCAGTCGGGCGCGTGCGCGGCGTCCAGCACCCGCACCGACAGCAGCCGTACGGTCATGTCCACCCGCTCAAGGCTCCGCCCCAGGACGACGAAACGCCAACTGTCGTCCCGGCTCATCGTCGAGTCGGCCAGACCGAAGAACAACGCCGCTCGCCTGCGCACCAGCTCCAGGTAGGCATAAGGACCCGTACGGCGGGCCGCGAGCCGCTGGTCGGCCAGGGCATGCCACGTCGAGTTCAGGCACTCCCACATCTCGGACGACACCGCCTCGCGGGCACTGCGCGCATTCAGCCGGGCGGCACCCAGCGCGCCCTCGATCGACCCGGTCGAACGGGCGTCGAAGGCCAGCTGGTCGAGCACCTGCTGCATGTCCACCGGCTCACCGCCGGCGTCCATCCCGAGGATCGCGTACAGCGACCGGCAGGCCACGTCCTCGTCGCGCCAGGGGTCCTCCAGCATGCGGTGGAGATAGGCGTCGAGGATCCGGCCCGTGGCGTCGGCGCGCTCGACATAGCGTCCGGTCCAGGTCAGGGCCTCGGCGATACGGGAGAGGATCACGTCGTTCACTGCTGCTGCGCCCCTTCCTGTACGACGGTGGGGGTCCCGTCGGGTCCGAGCTGACGCGGGGCGACGGCGAGGGGATCGCCGGCGCTGAGGGGCGCGGGGGACTCCGTCGGGCCCTCGGCCAGCACCCAGGTGTCCTTGGAGCCGCCACCCTGGCTGGAGTTGACGATGAGGTTGCCCTCCTGGAGGGCGACACGGGTGAGGCCGCCGGGCAGCACCCAGACATCGTTGCCGTCGTTGACGGCGAAGGGGCGCAGATCGATGTGGCGCGGCGCCATGCGCTCGCCCGCCAGGGTGGGGGAGGTGGACAGGGCGACGGGCCGCTGGGCGATGAAGCCGCGCGGGTCGGCGACGACGGCTTTGCGAGTGCGTTCGATCGTCTCGCGGTCGGCCCGGGGCCCGATGACGATGCCCTGGCCGCCGGCGCCGTCGACGGGCTTGATGACGAGCTGCTCGATCTGGTCGAGCACGGCTTCCAGTTGCCCTGGCTCGTCGGGGCGGTAGGACTCCACATTGGGGAGGATCGGTTCCTCGCCGAGGTAGTACCGGATGAGCTCGGGGACGTAGGTGTAGAGGAGCTTGTCGTCGGCGATCCCGTTCCCGACGGCGTTCGCGAGTGTGACGTTGCCCGCCATGGCCGCGCTGAGGATGCCCGGGCAGCCGATCACCGAGTCGGGGCGGAAGTGGAGAGGGTCGAGGAAGTCGTCGTCCAGCCGCCGGTATACGACGTGGACGGGGACCTCGCCGCGGGTCGTCCGCATCCACACGCGGTTGCCGCGGCAGACCAGGTCGTGCCCCTCGACGAGCTGCACGCCCATCAGCCGGGCCAGCAGGGCGTGTTCGAAGTAGGCGGCGTTATTGGGCCCGGGAGTGAGCACGACGACGCGCGGATCGTCGGTCCCGTCGGGTGCGGCGGCGCGCAGGGCGGCGAGCAGCTTCTGCGTGTACCCGTCGACCGGCAGGACGTGCTGCTCGGCGAAGAGCGAGGGGAAGATCCGCGTCATGGCCCGGCGGTTCTCGATGACGTACGAAACACCGCTGGGCACCCGGACGTTGTCCTCCAGCACCCGGAAGTCGCCCGCCTCGTCGCGCACGAGGTCGATGCCGGCGACGTGGATCCGGACCCCGCCCGGTGGCTCGATGCCGTGGGCCGCCCGGTGGAAGTGCGGGGAGTTGAGCAGCAGCCGCCAGGGCACCACGCCGTCCTCGAAGGCGCGGGCGTGTCCGTAGGCGTCGGCGAGGTAGGCCTCCAGGGCGCGCACCCGCTGACCGACCCCGCGTTGTATGAGATCCCATTCGAGGGCGTCGAGAATGCGGGGCACGAGGTCCAGCGGCCAGGGCCGCTCCTCGCCCGCGAAGGCGTAGGTCACGCCCCTGTCGGTGAACGCCCGGGCCATCTGGTCGGCCCGGAAGCGCAGTTCACTCGGCTCGATCGGCTGAAGCGCAGCCAGCACCGGCTCATAGGCGGTCCTGACCTCACCCGGCCGCTCGAACATCTCGTCCCACGCGTCGGCCAACGCGTACGCGTCAAATATGTCCGCCATGGCCTGACGTTAAGTGCGGGGTGTAACGCGGTGATCACTGGGGGATTTCCGGGAGGTGCACGCGGAAGGGAGGCGTCCGGGGGCCGAATCGGCCGACGGCCCGAGGGAGGGGCGGGGGGCGAGGGGCTTTGCTGCGCACACGGCAAAGTCCGGGACGACACCCCCAGCTTGTTGCAACTCGGCGGACGGAGGCCAGGAAATAACGGGAGGTATCGGTGGTTTACGGCGCCCGTCCCGGCGAGAGCCGTGTTGCGGAGCACGGCCCGTCCGCGCATAGTTGCGCTGCGGAAGCGCGAGTGAACCGTAGGCCCGAAGGGTTGTGCACGGTGGGTCCCTCGACCAGGACCGGGCCGGCGAATGAGGCAAGGACCGGGGGTGGATGGGCGATGGCCGGGCACGGGGCGGAGGAGCATCCGCACGGTGCCGATCGACTGTGCGAGGCCGGGGATCGTGTGTATTCCCGGGCCGTACGGCGCGGTCGCGTGCCGCGCCGGGACGCCGAGCCGGTGCCCTGCCTGCTGGAGCTGGCGCTGCTGCACCCCGACCCCGACGACATGGACTGGCTGGTGCCGACGTCCCCGCAGGAGGTCATGACGCGGCTGCTGCGCGGGGTGTACGACGAGGTCAGCGCGAGCCAGCGGCGCGTGGGTTCGGCGGTGGCGGCGTTCGAGTGGTACGCCGGCCTCGGCCCGCAGCCACCGCAGGCGTCCGGCGCGGAGGGCACGGCGATCCGTGTGCTGGACGGCGCCTCCCGCATCCAGGGGGCCCTGGACGCGGCGACGGAGGCCTGCACGACGGAGGTGCTGACGGTGCAGCCCGGCGGCATCCGACCCGAGCACGAGCTGACGGAGGGGCTGCACCGGGCGCTGGCGCTGCGCGGGCGGGGTGTGCGGATGCGCGACCTGTACACCCATGTCGCCCGGCACGGGCAGGGCCTGCTCAACTACCTCGAGCTGATGGGCGATTCGGTCGAGGCCCGCACGCTCGACGAGGTGATCGACCGGCTGATCCTCTTCGACCGCACGGTGGCCTTCGTCCCGGCGAACCCGGACCGCACGATGGCGCTGGAGCTGCGGCATCCGGGTCTGGTGCACTACCTGGTGACCGTGTTCGAGCGGCTGTGGCGGCTGGCGATCCCGCTCACGGCGCCGCTGCCGGACACGGGGATCGAGGGCATCTCCCACCGCGAACAGTCCATCGCCGCGCTGCTCGCCGAGGGGCACCAGGACGCCGTGATCGCGGAGCGGCTGGGCATAAGCGTCCGTACCTGCCGTGCGCACATCGCGCGGCTGTCGGAGACGCTGGGGGCGGCGAGTCGTACGCAACTCGGGGTCCGTATCGCACAGGTGGGCCTGGACCGGCCGCGTGCGTCGTCGTCCGAGGACGCGGTGATCAGCGTTGCCGGGGTGCCGGGGCAGGGTGTGCCTGGGGCGCCTGGGGTGCCGGGGGTTCCTGGTCAAGAATCCCCGACCGGCCGATGAGATAGCCGAGTTGGGCCCGGCTCTCGCTGCCCAGCGTCGCCGCGAGTTTGGCGATGTGGACGCGGGCGGTGCGGATGTTCATGCCGAGCCGGTCGGCGATCACGGCGTCGGTGTGGCCTTCGATGAGGAGGGCGGCGATGGCGCGCTGGCGGGGGGTGATGCCGTTGAGGGTCGGGCGCCGGACGGTCCGGGGGTGCATGGGCGTGGCCAGGCGCCACAGGCGGTTGAAGGTGGTGACGAAGTAGTCGACCAGCGCCGGGTGGCGGACCTCGAGGGCGAGCGTGCGGTCCTTGCTCGCCGGGATGAAGGCGACTGCGTGGTCGACGACGATGAGCCGTTCGGTGACCTCGTCGAGGGTGCGGGCCTCGGCGTCGCCCGTCAACTGCTCGTATCGGGCGATGACCAGGGGCGCGTGGCGTTGCGTGTGCTGATACAGGGTGCGGATGCGACCGCCTCGGTCCAGGAGGGCCTGATCGCGTTCCAGGGCGACGACCGCTGCCGCCTCACTGCGTGCGTTGTTGTAGGGCTGGATGCAGAGCACTTCCTGCGTCGCGTCGGCCATGGCCTCGGTGATGACCTGGTTGATGCGCTCCATACCGCTGAGGACCCGGATCGCCGGTGAGTCCTCGATCTCCGTACGCCGGCCCTCGATCCGCATCAGCCCCGCGAAGGTCTCCGCCAGCCGTTCCTCCCGTCGCCGCTCTTCGGCGATCCGCTCTTCGGACACCCTCAGCAGCCGGTGCAGGGCGACGGCGGGCGCGACCGGCTCCAGCCGGTTCAGGTCGTCGACGGCCGGATACAGCAGGCCGAAGTCGATCAGGCACGGTGCCGCGGCGGCCTCTTCGCCGGAGACGCGGCCTTCGCGCAAGGCCCGTTCGTAGATCTGCGCTCCCGCATCGCACAGTTCTTCCGCGCCGTGGCCGTGCCCCTGCGTGTTCACGCGCCGTTCTCTCCACCTGATGACCGCTGATCCTGGTCCAGGATCCCCGACTGGGCTATGAGGTAGCCGAGTTGGGCACGGCTGCCGCTGCCCAGAGCAGTGGCCAGCTTGGCTATGTGGGCCCGGCAGGTGCGGACGTTCATGCCCAGGCGTCGTGCTATCGCCTCGTCGACATGGCCCTCGACGAGGAGCTTGGCGATGGAGTGCTGGATATCCGTTATGCCGTCATGGGCGGTCTCGTAGGGGGCTCCGGCGCTCAGCGGCACAGCGCGGTTCCACATGAACTCGAACACCTTGATCAGATAAAGCACCAGGCCCGGGTGGCGGAGCTCCAGGGCGACCTGGCGGTCGTCGCGTATGGGGATGAAGGCGACGGTCTCGTCGCAGATGATCAGCCGCTCGACCAGTTCGTCGATGGTGCGGTACTCCACCTTCCCATCGGTGAACCGGTCCACGTAGGCCAGCCGCTCGGGGCTGTAGCGTGCCGTGTGTTGGTAGAGGGTCCGGATCCGCACGCCCCGTTCGGTCATGGTCCTGTCGCGTTCCAGCCCTTCGATGAGCCGGCGCTCGGGGTGCCGGGCGCTGGGCTGCACCGTGAGCATCTCGTTCCGGCACTGACTGGTGGCCAGGTCGAGAGCGGCGTTGATGCGGTCGAGCCCCTCCAGGACCGTGATCGAGTGAGTGGGGGCCATGCCCTGGGCGCTGAGGGCCATGAACGGCTCGAAGACCTCGGCCAGCTCGATCGATGTCTGCCTCCGCTCGGTGATCTCCCGCTCGATCGGATTGAGCCGTTGGGCCAGGGCCACCGCGGGGGACACGGGGCGCAGCCAGTTCGGGTCGTCAGGATCGGGGTGCAGCAGAGCGAACTCCATCAAGCAGGGAGCGGACTCCACATCCACGCGGGCGATACGTCCCGTGCGCAGGGCGTTCGCGTAGAGGCGCCCGCCCTCATCGCACAGTTGCGTAATGGCATGGGGATGTGTCGCCTTAGTCCGATTTGTTGTCAAATCTCCACCCCCCAGGGTCCTGAACATGCAGGAACATGATGCACCGATTGTGTGGCCATGAAGTGCCCTAATGAGCCATCGTCTTATCCGACGGGGGAAGAGGGGACCTTCAAGTGAGGACGAAGCCGACTATGAGGAAGAGAATGCTTCGCTCGGTGCTTGTCGCCGCCTTCTCCGCCGTTTTGGCCTTCGGAGCTCTGAGTGGCCTCTCCGCAGCGGAGGGTGACGTCCGAGCGGACAGTGTCTGGTCCATTGCGGGCACTACGACTGCTGCCGGCGTCGGTGACACTTCTCCGACACCAGAAGACAGCGTCTGGTCCTGACATGACTACTCCACCTGATGACCGCTCCTTCCGCCGCGAAATGGCCACCGCCTACCGCTCCGGCTGGCACTTCATCGACCTCGTCACCGCGATCCCCCACCCCGGTGACTCGCTGATGGTGACCGTCTTCGGTGAGCCGGTCGTCGTCACGCGGGACGACGAAGAGGACGTGCGGGCGTACCGGTGTCTGCGGCGGCCTCGGGGGGCGCCGCAGCCTGTGCGGTGTGCCATCCGGTACGGAATGATCTTCGTCAACCTCGATCAGCGCGACCACCGGCTGGTGGAGCCGGAGGCCCCGGCCCCAAGGACCATCTCAGCCACCCCCCGCAGTGCCTGACGCGATTCCCCCGTCGTAACAGATCGCTCAGGTGCTTCCCCCCGCAGCGGCGTCACCGTGACCTGAACACGGTGACGCCGCTGCAGTTTTCGGGGACATTTCCTGTTATCCACCTGTTCTGCCGGTGGCTGAAACCGGCCGACCGGTATCCGGCCACTCGGCGCCCGCCAAGAGGTCACCCGCGCCCCATCGCCCGCGTCAGCTCGATTTCGATCACCACGCGATGCGGATTCGGCGCCGGCATCCGCCCGTACCGCACCGCGTACCGCCGCACCGCCTCCCCGACCCGCTCCGGCTCGGTCCGGACGTACGCGAGCCCCTCCAGCGTCGCCCACCGCCCGCCGTCCACCTGGCAGACGGCGACGCGCGCGCCGTCGGGGCCGGCGGCCAGTATGTTCGCCACCTTCGTGCTCGACTTGTTCGTGATGACCCGAGCCAACCGCGCCTCGGGGTCGTATGTCACTCCGACGGGTACCACGTGCGGGGTGCCGTCCGGGCGCAGGGTCGTCAGGGTGCACAGGTGCCTCTCCTGCCAGAAGGTGAGGTACGGCTCGTCCGGCGCGGCAGGGTCCTGGGGGTATGCGGCCATGGTGCGGAACCTAGCCCCCGTGGCCCTCCCGGAACTACCTTGAGCGGAATAGACTCAACTTTGTGTACGCTGATTCAGTCAGTACTGGGTGACGCTGACGCCAGGAGGAGAACGGACACGTGGACGCCGAGCTGACCAACAGGAGCCGGGACGCGATCAACGCGGCCAGCAACCGGGCCGTGACCGAGGGGCACCCGGACCTCACCCCTGCCCACCTGCTCCTCGCTCTGCTCCAGGGGCAGGACAACGAGAACATCATCGATCTGCTGGCGGCCGTCGACGCCGACCAGGCGTCCGTGCGCGCCGGCGCCGAGAAGGTGCTCGCCTCGCTGCCCAGCGTGACCGGGTCCACCGTCGCACCTCCGCAGCCCAACCGTGAGCTCCTCGCCGTGATCGCGGACGCCCAGGCGCGGGCCAAGGAGCTCGGGGACGAGTATCTCTCCACCGAGCACCTCCTCATCGGCATCGCGGCCAAGGGTGGGCCCGCGGGTGAGGTGCTCGCGCAGCAGGGCGCCAGTGCGAAGAAGCTGCTGGACGCCTTCCACAAGGCGCGCGGCGGACGCCGGGTGACCACCGCCGACCCCGAGGGGCAGTACAAGGCCCTGGAGAAGTTCGGGACGGACTTCACCGCCGCCGCGCGGGAGGGCAAGCTCGACCCCGTCATCGGGCGCGATCAGGAGATCCGGCGGGTCGTGCAGGTGCTCTCCCGGCGGACCAAGAACAACCCCGTGCTCATCGGTGAGCCCGGCGTCGGCAAGACCGCCGTGGTGGAAGGGCTCGCCCAGCGGATCGTCAAGGGGGACGTGCCCGAGTCGCTCAAGGACAAGCGGCTGGTCGCGCTGGACCTCGGTGCCATGGTCGCCGGGGCCAAGTACCGGGGTGAGTTCGAGGAGCGGCTGAAGACCGTGCTCGCGGAGATCAAGGACTCCGACGGGCAGATCATCACCTTCATCGACGAGCTGCACACGGTGGTGGGCGCCGGGGCCGGCGGTGACTCCGCCATGGACGCCGGCAACATGCTCAAGCCCATGCTCGCCCGCGGTGAGCTGCGCATGGTCGGTGCCACGACCCTCGACGAGTACCGGGAGCGGATCGAGAAGGACCCCGCCCTGGAGCGGCGCTTCCAGCAGGTGCTGGTCGCCGAGCCGTCCGTCGAGGACACCATCGCGATCCTGCGCGGGCTCAAGGGGCGGTACGAGGCCCACCACAAGGTGCAGATCGCGGACAGCGCGCTGGTGGCGGCCGCGACCCTCTCGGACCGGTACATCACCTCCCGCTTCCTGCCCGACAAGGCCATCGACCTCGTCGACGAGTCCGCCTCCCGCCTCCGTATGGAGATCGACTCGTCCCCCCTCGAGATCGATGAACTCCAGCGCGCCGTCGACCGGTTGAAGATGGAGGAGCTCGCGCTGGAGAAGGAGACCGACCCGGCCTCGCGCGAGCGCCTGGAGCGGCTGCGCCGCGACCTCGCCGACAAGGAGGAGGAGCTGCGCGGCCTCAACGCCCGCTGGGAGAAGGAGAAGCAGTCCCTCAACCGTGTCGGTGAGCTGAAGGAACGGCTCGACGACGTGCGCGGACAGGCCGAACGCGCCCAGCGCGACGGTGACTTCGACACCGCCTCCAAGTTGCTGTACGGCGAGATCCCGGCCCTGGAGAAGGAGCTGCAGGCCGCCTCGCAGGCCGAGGAGGAGGTCACCAAGGACACCATGGTCAAGGAGGAGGTCGGCTCCGACGACATCGCGGACGTCGTCGCCTCCTGGACCGGCATCCCCGCCGGCCGCCTCCTGGAGGGCGAGACGCAGAAGCTGCTGCGCATGGAGGACGAGATCGGCAAGCGGCTCATCGGCCAGACCGAGGCCGTACGGGCCGTGAGCGACGCCGTACGCCGCAGCCGTGCCGGGATCGCCGACCCCGACCGCCCCACCGGGTCCTTCCTCTTCCTCGGCCCGACCGGCGTCGGCAAGACCGAACTCGCCAAGGCGCTCGCCGACTTCCTCTTCGACGACGAGCGGGCGATGGTGCGCATCGACATGTCCGAGTACTCCGAGAAGCACAGCGTGGCCCGGCTGGTCGGCGCGCCTCCCGGGTACGTCGGCTACGAGGAGGGCGGCCAGCTCACGGAGGCGGTGCGGCGGCGGCCGTACAGCGTGATCCTGCTGGACGAGGTGGAGAAGGCGCACCCCGAGGTCTTCGACATCCTGCTCCAGGTGCTGGACGACGGGAGGCTGACGGACGGTCAGGGCCGTACCGTCGACTTCCGCAACACGATCCTCGTGCTGACCTCGAACCTGGGCAGTCAGTTCCTGGTCGACCCGATCACCAGTGAGGCGGAGAAGAAGGAGCAGGTGCTGGAGGTGGTCCGGACCTCCTTCAAGCCGGAGTTCCTCAACCGCCTCGACGACCTGGTGGTCTTCTCGGCCCTCAGCAAGGAGGAGCTGGGCCGCATCGCGAAGCTCCAGATCGAGCGCCTGGCCAAGCGGCTCGCGGAACGCCGCCTCACCCTGGAGATCACCGACGAGGCGCTGGCCTGGCTCGCCGACGAGGGCATGGACCCGGCCTACGGTGCCCGCCCCCTGCGCCGCCTCGTCCAGACCGCCATCGGCGACCGGCTCGCCAAGGAGATCCTCTCCGGCGAGATCAAGGACGGCGACACGGTCCGCGTCGACCGCTTCGGCGACGGCCTGCTGGTGGGGCCGGCAACCGGCAAGACCCTCTGACCGCCGGACCTGGCCGCGGCCAGGTCACTTCCCTCCGGCCCGCCCCGCATCCCGGGGCGGGCCGGAGGGCGTCACGCAGGCTGTCGCGGTGATCATTTCCGGCCAACCACAGGAGTCACTCCCGCAACTCCCGACCTTCCGCTTCACGGAATCTCCATAGATCGCGAAGCGGAACGGCAAGGCCTGGCGTCCACACCGGAGGCGTTCCGCTTCGTACGGCGATTCTCGGCCACGGCGATCAATCCGGTGTCGGCATGTTCATGAAGCGCTTACTGTGACCGGGCGCCCGCTGAAGCGGACCTGACCAGTCCGGCTGGGGCGCACGCTTCACGGGGGAACGCTCACGCACATCGCCTTGCGCGGCTCCGCGCCCCCGCATGCCTGTTGTGACACCCCAGCAGAGAAGGAATGTGCATGCGCAAGATCCTGACCGCAGCCGGTCTCGCCTCGTCCGCCGTCGCCCTGGGCGTCCTGATGGCCAGTCCGGCGGCCGCCTGGACGGCCAACTCCCAGTTCGACGTCGTCTTCCCCGGCCAGAAGCCGAAGACGACCTACATCGTGGAGAACAACGGCGCGCACGCGCCCAACGGCGCCGGCATGACCGGCAAGTCGACCGTCTACTGGCAGCTTGCCGTGGACAACGTGGTCGACGGCTCGACCCGGTTCACCAGCTTCAAGATCACCACGCGGATCGAGGAGCGCCTCACCAAGGACGGCGAGGACCACGTCGTCACCAAGAAGACGTGCGACATGACCGCCATGGTCAACGACCACTACGCCTGGAACTTCGACACCGCGGGGAACACCTGCGTCGCCCCGTCCACCACGTACGACGGTGAGCTGTACTGGTCGTCGGACGCCACGGTCGTCTACGACATCGCGGGCGACGACAAGGGCGCCATCACCCAGGAACTCCAGGGCACCGCGCTGATCCACGGCTGACCCACCTGCGTACGAGCGGCCGGATCCTGTCAGCCGACGGCTGACAGGGCCCGTCCGGGGTTGCCACCCCCCTCCCCGGATGAGGGAGGATGGCGGAATCCGTACGAAGGGAAAATCACGGTGAGCATCGACCCGTCCTCGATTCCGAACTTCGGGGGCCAGCAGCCGCAGCCCGGGCCGCCGCCCGGCCCCGTAATCCCGGATCAGGACCTCGTGAAGCAGCTCCTCGACCAGATGGAGCTGAAGTACGTCGTCGACGACGAGGGTGACCTCGCGGCGCCGTGGGAGCAGTTCCGTACGTACTTCATGTTCCGCGGCGAGGGCGACCAGCAGGTCTTCTCGGTGCGGACGTTCTACGACCGGCCCCACAAGATCGACGAGAAGCCCCTGCTCCTGGAGTCGATCGACGACTGGAACCGCCGGACCCTGTGGCCGAAGGTGTACAGCCACACGCACGACGACGGCACCGTGCGCCTGATCGGCGAGGCGCAGATGCTGATCGGCACCGGCGTGAGCCTCGAGCACTTCGTCTCGTCGACGGTCAGCTGGGTGCGGGCCGCCATCGAGTTCGACAAGTGGCTCGTCGAGCAGCTCGGCCTCGAGCAGGAGGTCAACGAAGCGGACAAGCCCGAGGAAGACGGCGAATAAGCCGCGCACAGCAGGCACATCTGCAACGCGTCCCCGCGCGCGGGAGCAGACGTACCTACAGCGGCGTATCGGCGATCACGACCAGATACGCGCCGTAGGCGAGGGAGAGCCCGGCCAGGGCACCGGCCACCACGGCCGCGTGCCAGGGCCGGGCTCTCGCCGTCCGCACCAGCGCCCGCGCGAGCGGCAGGAGGAGCGGGAAGGCGGGGAGCAGGAAGCGGGGCTTGGACTCGAAGAAGCCCGAACCACCGAGCGCGACCAGCAGCAGGACGCCGCTGTGGACCAGCAGCGGCAGCGGGGCGCGATCGGCCAGGAGCAGCGCGTACAGGACGACCGCCGCCGCGACGATCAGCATCGTCATGGGGAAGACGAAGCGGCCGCCGTGCAGCAGCACATGCCGGACGAAGTGCGCCGAAGCCCGGCCGAAGTCGAACGTCGACCCCCACCGGCGCTGCACCTCGAAGTAGCCGCCGAGCAGGTCGCCCCGGCGACGGCCCACCCACAGCACGTACGCGACCCAGCCGAGCGGCGCGAGCGCGGCGCCCGTCCACAGCCTGTGGGTAACCCCGC
Organism: Streptomyces sp. CA-251387; assembly: GCF_050936625.1. Classification (NCBI taxonomy): domain Bacteria; kingdom Bacillati; phylum Actinomycetota; class Actinomycetes; order Kitasatosporales; family Streptomycetaceae; genus Streptomyces; species Streptomyces sp. CA-251387. The sequence goes on from NZ_JBNJMJ010000001.1 coordinate 5,079,863, forward strand.
CGATCCGCCGGCGGTTCCGCCACGCCTCGCACCCCGCGGCGGCCAGCACCGCCGCCGCGACCGCGAACCCGTTGGGCCGCGCCGGCCCCGCCAGTGCGGCCAGCGCCCCCGCCCACAGCCGGCGGCCGCCGAGCACGGCGTACAGCGACCAGGCGGCGAAGGCGGTGAGGACGGGCTCGGTGTACGCCATCGACAGCACGACCGAGTGCGGGAGGAGGCCCCGGAGCAGCACGAGCGCGGTGCCGACGGCCCGCCCGTGCAGCCGGGCCCCGAGGGCGTGGATCCCACAGGCCGCCACGCCGGCCGCCGACCACGACACGACCAGTCCCGACGCGCCCGCGCCCAGCGGGGTGAGCACGGCGACGGCCCGCACCAGCGCCGGGTACAGCGGGAAGAACGCCAGATCGCTCTGGACGACACCGGGCCCGAAGTGCAGGGTGCGGCCGTATGCGTGCGCCGCGATCCCCAGGTACCACAGCGAGTCCCAGGACCGCCCCAGCAGCGCGAGCGGATGCCCGTCGTGCCGGTCGGTGGCCCAGGCGGTCAGGGCCCCTACGGCGACGCCCAGCAGCCGGGTGGCGGCGAACAGGCCGAGGGCGGTACCCATCGCCGCCGTGGTCCTCGCCGGCAGGCGGGCGGGCTGTTCGGAGCGGGGCTTGGTGACGGGGGACGTACGAGGGTCCTTGCGTGGGCCACACCCGTACTGTGCGGCGCGGTGCGGGGCGGAGCGAGCATTGAGCGCCCCAGCGCGCGCCTTGTGCACCTGCCGGGTGAGGGGACCCGCCCGCGGGCCGTGGCTCCTCACATCGCCCGCAGCCGCTTCACCGCCTCCTCCAGCACACCCGTCTGCTTGCAGAACGCGAACCGCACGAACGGCGCCCCCGCCTCCCGGTGGTCGTAGAAGACCGCGTTGGGGATGGCGACGACCCCGGCCCGCTCCGGCAGGGCGCGGCAGAAGGCGAAGCCGTCGGTCTCGCCGAGGGGGCGGATGTCGGTCGTGATGAAGTACGTGCCCGCGGGCTTGAACACCTCGAATCCCGCCTCCGCCAGCCCCGCCGCCAGCAGGTCCCGCTTGGCCAGCATGTCCGCGCGGAAGGCCGCGAAGTAGCTGTCGGGCAGGGCGAGCGCCTCGGCGACCGCGTACTGGAACGGCCCCGACGACACGTACGTCAGGAACTGCTTCGCCGACCGTACGGCCGTGACCAGGCCGGACGGCGCGGTCACCCAGCCGACCTTCCAGCCGGTGAAGGAGAACGTCTTGCCCGCCGACCCGATGGTCACCGTCCGCTCGCGCATGCCCGGAAAAGTGGCGAGCGGCCGGTGCTCGGCGTCGTCGAAGACCAGGTGCTCGTACACCTCGTCGGTCACCACGAGCAGGTCCCGCTCGACGGCCAGTTCGGCGATCGCGGCCAGCTCCTCACGGGTGAGGACCGTGCCGGTGGGGTTGTGCGGGGTGTTGATCAGCAGCAGCCGGGTGCGGTCGGTGACCGCGGCGCGCAGCTCGTCGAGGTCCAGGCGGAAGCTTCCCTCGTGCGGGCGCAGGGTGACCGGCACCCGCGTCCCGCCCGCCATCGCGATGCAGGCCGCGTACGAGTCGTAGTACGGCTCGAACGCGATCACCTCGTCGCCGGGCTCCAGCAGTGCAAGCAGCGCGGCCGCGATGGCCTCGGTGGCGCCGGCCGTGACCAGGACCTCCGTGTCCGGGTCGTACGACAGCCCGTAGCGCCGCTCCTGGTGCGCGGCCACTGCGGTACGCAGCTCGGGGATGCCGGGACCCGGCGGGTACTGGTTGCCGCGCCCATCCCGCAGCGCCCGCACCGCCGCCTCCCGGACCTCCTCGGGTCCGTCGGTGTCGGGGAAGCCCTGGCCGAGGTTGATGGACCCGGTCCGCAGGGCCAGCGCGGACATCTCGGCGAAGATCGTCGTCCCGAACTCGGCGAGCCGGCGGTTCAGCAGGGGGCGGGAGGTGGAGGTCATGCCGGTCATCCTGCGCCCAAGCTCTGGACTTCCTCAACTCTGCTTTGGGCCGTGACACGGCCGGGCATCTCACTCGCACGCACCGAGCGGGAGGCGCCCACGGGGGACGCCTCGGTCCGCTTCGGGGGAACGGAAGGAGGCTGACGCCATGACCACACTCTTCGTGGGGGCGCTGGTCGCAGTGGTGTTCGTGGTGATCGTCGTGTCCGTCGCGCGCGGCAGCGGACGTCCGGCGCACCGCACGCCCAGCCGCAGGGGGCGCTCGTACGACAGCGGCGGCAGCTGGTGGGCCGGTGGGGGCGGCTCGGGGGGTTCGTCCTGCGGGGGCAGCTCGTCGTCCTGCGGGGGTGGCTCGTCATGCGGAGGCGGGTCGTCCTGCGGGGGCGGGGGCGGATGTGGTGGCGGAGGCAGCTGACACGGGGCAGCTGAGCTCTCCGAGGGGGAACCGCATCCGAACGGAGCGGGGCCGGTGCCTGGGACCGGCCCCGCTTTCCTGTCTCTCGTGTGCCTTTTGTGTGCGCGCCGTGCCTTGTACGTGCGCCCCGGCGCACGCCGGAGTTGAACAGTTGAGCTGATAAGCCCTCTGAGGGATGGAAACCCTACGAACTTGGGTAAAAACGCTGTGGCGGCGCCACAGTTCATGATTCAGTAACTTTCACCAACGCAGCCCCTCGGACGTCCCGCGGACACCCCTTCTGACCGGCCGACTGGGCTGACCGGGCCGACTCCCGGTGTCGGCCGGGGGGCGCCGGAGACCGACACCTCCCTCTCTTTGCGTGCTAGCGGAGCCGACCCATGCTCACGACCCTGAAGACCTCCTATACCGATACGCGCGCGGCCGACCTCGCCTGGGCCCTGGGGCGGGAGCCGCTGCCCGCACTGGCCATGCTGGACCTCGAACTGCCTGGAGCCAAGCTCCAGTTGAGACTGCTCGGCGCGTCCCATCAGGTGCTGCTGGAGGAGGACCGGGGCGACTGCTCGGAGACGGTGGCCTGCATGCCCGGCAGCAGCACGCCCCTTCCGCTCGGCGTGGCCAAGCGGGTGGGCGACTGGGAGTACGAGTTCGCGGCCCGCGTGGAGATCCTGTCGCCGGGTCAGTTCGCCGGGCGCGCCCAGGAGTTGCTGGCCCTGGTCGCCGACCACCCGCACGGCCTCGCCGGAGTGTTCCCCGGCAGCCCGCACGCCTTCACGGCCATGCTCGCCCAGCACCACGAGGGGCAGGTCCACTGGCGGACGTGGCACGCGTATCCGCAGGACGGGCAGTTGGTGGCGACGCGGACGAAGGTGGGGGTGAGGGTGGCCGCGGATACTTCCCGGCGCCGGTCAAGCCCGCTCGGCCCGTCCCGCGTTGGGGGACACAAACGTCTCCCGCCTCAACAACACACGTGTGGGTGACGAAGCGTGCCCGTTCCGTAACGTACCGTCGGCAGCGTGATCGAGCCGCACGCTCCCGCCCCGCCCGGGACAACGCCCCCCTGGGGCGGCCGCGCGCGGCTTCCGGTGCGGCCGGGCACGGGACGGTTCCTGGTCCTCGCGGGCGTCTTCGTCTGCGCGGCCTGCGGACTCGTGTACGAACTCGAACTCGTCGCCCTCGCCTCGTACCTGATCGGCGACTCGGTCACCCAGGCCTCCGTCGTCCTGTCCGTCATGGTCTTCGCGATGGGCATCGGCTCCCTCGTCGCGAAGCGTCTGCGCCCGCTCGCAGCGGCCGGCTTCGGCGCCGTCGAGGCCGTCCTCGCCCTCGTCGGCGGCTGCAGCGCGCTCGCCCTGTACGCCGTCTTCGCCTGGACCGGCGACTGGGGCGGCATATGGGCCAACGGCCCCCGGGCACTCCTCGTCGCCTTCTCCCTCACCATCGGCCTGCTGATCGGCGCCGAAGTGCCGCTGCTGATGGAGCTCATCCAGCGCATCCGCCGCCAGGACGCGGGCGGCGCGGTGGCCGACCTGTTCGCCGCGGACTACGTGGGCGCACTGGTCGGCGGCCTCGCGTTCCCGTTCCTCCTCCTGCCCCTGCTCGGCCAGTTGACCTCGGCTCTGATCACCGGCGCGGTCAACGCCGTCGCGGGCGGTGCGCTGGTCCTCGGCCTGTTCCGGGGGGACCTCACCCGCCGTGCCCGCTGGCTGCTGGTGATCGCCAACCTCACGGTGCTCGGCGTCCTCGCCGCGGCCGCCGTACTCGTCGACGACTTCGAACGGGCGGCACGGCACGCGGTGTACGGGCGGGACGTACGGGTGGCGGTCCAGACGGACATCCAGGAGGTCGTCATCACCGGCGGCACGCACGGCCGCCCCCTCGACCTCTTCCTCGACGGCCGCCTCCGGGTCGGCGGCCGCGACGGACGCCGCTACCACGAGGCGCTGGTCCACCCCGCGATGAGCGGCGAGCACTCGCGCGTGCTGATCCTCGGCGGCGGGGACGGGCTGGCGGCGCGCGAGGTGCTGCGCCATCCCGGGGTGCACCGGGTCGACATCGTCGAGATCGACGCCGGAGTGGTGCGGCTGGCGCGCCGGGACCCTCCGCTGTCCCGGCTCAACGGCCATGCGTACGACGACAACCGCGTCCACGTCATGACGGGCGACGCGTTCCGCTGGCTGCGGGCGGCGCCGCCGGCGACGTACGACGTGGTGATCTCGGACCTGCCCGACCCCGGCATCACGGCCAGCACGAAGCTGTACTCGCAGGAGTTCTACGGCCTCGCCCGCCGCGCCCTGACCCCGCGCGGCCGCCTGGCGGTGCACGCCGGGCCGGTCTCCTCCCGCCCTCGCGTCTTCTGGACGGTCGACGCGACACTCCGCGCGGCGGGCCTGCGCACCGCCCCGTACCGCGTCACGGGCCATGACTCCGGCTTCACCCCGGGCCCCGACCGCTCGGCGGGCCCGACACGCGCGCCGCACGACTGGGGGTTCATCCTGGCCGGCGGCGGGAAGCGACCGGCGCTGCGGCTCGGGGAGGGGCGGGGGGCGCCGCGGCTGGGGACGGTGACGCAGGAGGGGCTGGCGGCGGACGCGCGGGCGGCGGAGGGGACGCGGGTCGGGGGGTTGGGGGCGTCGACGTTGGTGCATCCGCGGTATTAGGGGGGCCACTTGTCGGTGCCGGTCAGGACGTCTCAGCCCGTCCGGCGATTGAGGACAAGGCCCCTTCGGGGCCGAAGCGGGGGTCTGGGGGCGGCAGCCCCCAGCGAGGGCAACACCAACGCGCGGTGAGTTTTCGGCCGACAGGGGTGCAGCCACCGGTCCGATAGGTAGGCTCACTACGCATGGAGCATGAGGTGTTCGTTCCGGTTGCGCCCGAGCGGCTCAGGGCGGTGCTGGCCGATCCCGTGCGGGTCGCCCGGGCGGTCCCCGGGCTCCAGCAGGACGCCGGCGCCGAGCCCGTCGCGGGGCGGCTGAAGATGCGTATCGGCGGTCACACCATCACGTACCGGGGGCTCGTACGGCTCACCGCGCAGGACGACGGTGCGTACTCCATCGAGGGCGACGCGACCGAGGCGCGCGGCACCGGCTCGGTCAAGCTCGCGCTCACGCTGCGGCTCCTGGACGCGGACGGCGGCACCACGGTGCGGTTCGAGGGGGCGGCCTCCGCGGACGGGCGGGTGTCGGAGCTGCCGGGGGAGGCGGTCGGGACGGCCGCCACGCGCCTGCTGAACCGCTTCGCGGAGAACCTGGGGGCGGCGGCGGGGGAGCAGGAGTCGGGGGAGGCCACGGAAGCCACGGAGGCCACGGAGGAAGGCCTCGCACCCGGAGAGTTCGAAACGCGGGTGACCAGCGACTTCGAGACGACGCCGGACGCCGACGACGCACCGGCGCCGGAGCCCCGGCACGAGGCGGCCTCCGCGGAGAGCACGGACCTGTTGCCGGAGGAGAACGAAACCGGGCCGAACGAAACCGGGGGCGAGCCGCCCGTCGCCGAGGCGGCCCACGCCCGCCGGACGATGATCGGCCGCAGCGCGGAGGAAGTGGACCATGCCCCGCCGCGGGGGCGTTACGCGCCGGTCCCCGCGCCGCAGACGGTCGTCCCCAGCTCCACGCTGCGCTGGGCGGCACCCGCGGCGGCGGTGGTCCTGGCGTCGGCGATCGTGGTGGGGCGGATGCTGCGGCGGCGGCGCTGAGCGTTTTTTCGCCCCCGCCGCCCCTACCCATCCCGTCCTCCAGGGGCGGAGCCGCTTCAAGGATGGGACGGGTAGGGGCGGCGGGGGCGAGGAACTTCCCGGCGGCTACGGCACCCGTCGTCGCACCGGTCGTCCCTCCAGCGGTGGTGCTGTCACGCCGCCATGGGTGCGGCACTCGGGGCGGGTGCAGTCCGGCGGGGGCCGCCGTACCGTCGCGAAGGCGAGCAGCGCCCCGGCCGTCAGTGCGCCCGCGCACAGGAGCATCGCCCGGCCGAACGCGTCGTCGAAGGCGTCCGGTGAGCGGTAGGCCTCCTGCCCCATCCCGGTGAGCAGCGGCAGCGCGGCCACGGCCACGAGCCCGGCCGCGCGGGCCGCCGCGTTGTTGATGCCGCTGGCCAGGCCCGCCCGGGCGACGTCCACCGAGGCGAGGACGGTGGCGGTCAGCGGGGCGACGAGGGTGACCAGGCCGAGGCCGAGGACGAGCACGGCGGGCAGCACGTCGGCGGCGTACGAGGGGTCCGGCCCGACGCGCAGCATCAGTAGCATGCCGGCCGCGCACAGCAGGGGCCCGACGGTGAGCGGGATGCGCGGGCCGATCCGGTCGGCGAGGGCGCCGGAGCGGGCGGAGAGCAGGAGCATCAGGACGGTCGTCGGGAGCAGTGCCGTACCGGCGCCGAGCGCCGAGTATCCCGAGACGACCTGGAGTTGGAGCGCGGCGAGGAAGAAGAAGCCGCCGAGGGCCGCGTATACGCACAGGGTGACGAGGTTGACCGCCGTGAACTGGCGGGAGGAGAAGATGTCGAGCGGCATCATCGGGTCGGGGCGGCGCTTCTCGACGACCACGAAGGCGATCCCCGCGGCCACACCCGCGACCGCGGTGAGCACGACGGTGACAGAGCCAGTGCCCGCCTCGATCAGCGCGTACGTCACCAGGGCGAGGGACAGGGCTCCGAGGGCCGCGCCGAGCACGTCGAAGCGGCCGTGCTTGCGGCCGTCCCCCGACTCGGGGACATGGCGCAGGGCGACGGGGATGCAGAACAGTGCCAGCGGGACGTTGAGCAGGAACACCCAGCGCCAGCCCGGGCCGTCCACCAGCCAGCCGCCCAGGAACGGGCCGACCGCCGCGCCGATGCCCCCGAACCCCGACCACAGGCCGACGGCCCGCCCGCGGTCGTCGGGATGGAAGGACGCCTGGATCAGCGCGAGCGAGCCCGGCGTGAGCAGCGCCCCGCCGACGCCCTGCAGGGCCCGGGCGGCGATGAGCACCCCGGCGTTCGGGGCGATGCCGCAGAGGAGTGAGGCCGCCGCGAACCATACGACCCCCACGACGAAGATCCTGCGCCGCCCGTACCGGTCCCCAAGCGAACCGCCCAGCAGGATCAGCCCGGCCAGCGTGAGCATGTACGCGTTGACCGTCCACTGCAGCGCGGCGAGGTCGGCGTCCAGATCGCGGCCGATGCGCGGGAGGGCGACGTTGACGACGGTCGAGTCCAGCATCGCCATGCTGGAGCCGAGGACGGTGGTGAGCAGGATCCACCTGCCCTGCGGTGATGCCAGCCGGACGTCGGGCATGCCCCCAGGTATACAGCGAGCCGGGTGCTGTGGCACCCGGCTCGCGGAAGACGGCTGTGGAGCCGTCGGTTACTTGATCTTCGTACCCGCCGAGCGCAGGTTCGAGCAGGCCTCGACGACCCGCTTGGCCATGGACGCCTCGGCGAGCTTGCCCCAGGTGCGGGGGTCGTAGGTCTTCTTCGACCCGACCTCACCGTCGACCTTGAGCACACCGTCGTAGTTCTTGAACATGTGGTCGGCGACCGGACGCGTGAAGGCGTACTGCGTGTCGGTGTCGATGTTCATCTTGACGACGCCGTTGTCCAGCGCGGTCGCGATCTCCTGCTCGGTGGAGCCGGAGCCGCCGTGGAAGACGAAGTCGAACGGCTGCGAACCGGACGGCTGGCCGTACTTGACGGCGACGCCCTCGTTGAGCTCCTTCAGCAGCTCGGGACGGAGCACGACGTTGCCCGGCTTGTACACGCCGTGGACGTTGCCGAAGGAGGCGGCGAGCAGGTAGCGGCCCTTCTCGCCCAGGCCCAGGGCCTCCGCCGTACGGATGGCGTCGTCGACCGTCGTGTACAGGGAGTCGTTGATCTCGTGCGAGACGCCGTCCTCCTCGCCACCGGTCGGGGTGATCTCGACCTCGAGGATGATCTTCGCGGCGCGGGCGCGCTCCAGCAGCTCCTGGGCGATGGAGAGGTTGTCGGCGAGGGTCTCGGCCGAGCCGTCCCACATGTGCGACTGGAACAGCGGGTTCTCGCCACGGGCGACGCGCTCCTCCGACACCGCGAGCAGCGGACGTACGTACCCGTCGAGCTTGTCCTTCGGGCAGTGGTCCGTGTGCAGGGCGACGGTGATGTCGTACTTCTTGGCGACGATGTGCGCGAACTCGGCCAGGGCGACGGCGCCGGTGACCATGTCCTTGCTGTGCTGACCGCCCAGGAACTCGGCGCCACCCGTGGAGATCTGGATGATGCCGTCGCTCTCCGCCTCCGCGAAACCGCGCAGGGCCGCGTGCAGGGTCTGGGAGGAGGTCACGTTGATGGCCGGGTAGGCGAACTTGCCTGCCTTCGCCCGGTCGAGCATCTCGTTGTAGACCTCGGGGGTTGCGATGGGCATCTGTCCGCTCCTTGAGTGTGCGGGTTGACGTACAGCGTTACTGCGTTTTTCTTACGGCCCTGACCTAGACCTATGGGGGGTGTGACGTCGTCGTCGTCGGCCCCATCTTTCCAGACGAACCGGGATGCTCCGAGCGTCTGTCACCAGCCGAGATGGATGGACCCCGGGACCGGGGTCAGTCGAGACCGAGCTCGTCCTTGGAGTACGCGAACAGGTACGGCACTCCCGCGCCCTCCTGGATCTTCTCGGCGGCGCCGGTGGCCCGGTCGACGATGGTCGCGACGGCGACGACCTCGGCACCCGCCTCACGCACGGCCTCGACCGCGGCGAGCGGCGAGCCGCCGGTGGTGGAGGTGTCCTCGACGACGAGCACGCGCCGCCCCGCGATGTCCGGCCCCTCGACCCGACGCTGCAGCCCGTGCGCCTTGGCCGCCTTGCGTACGACGAAGGCGTCGAGCCGCTTGCCGCGCGCCGCGGCGGCGTGCAGCATCGCGGCGGCGACGGGGTCGGCGCCCATCGTGAGCCCGCCCACCGCGTCGAACTCCAGCTCCGCGGTCAGGTCGAGCAGGACCTGCCCGACCAGGGGGGCGGCCTCCCCGTCGAGGGTGATGCGCCGAAGATCGACGTAGTAGTCGGCTTCCAGACCCGACGACAGGGTCACCTTGCCGTGCACCACGGCCTTGTCCTTGATCTGCTGCAGCAGCTCGCCGCGTACGTCAGTCATGCCGCCCAGCTTAGAGGCGCCGCCAGCTCCAGACGGTGGCGGCCTCGAGCGGCTCCAGGGGCGTGACCAGGCGGGGCATGCTGTTCAGGCCGTTGGGCGGCCCGGTCTGCGGCTCCACACACACGGCGGCGTCCTGCTCGTCGTAGACCACGACCCACTCCTCCCGGCTGGCCACCTTCAGCTCCAGCTGCCCCGGCCAGGTGAGGGTGACGTCGACGCCGCCGGGCATGCCGAAGCAGTCGTCCCAGGGGCCGGGCGTGGGATCGATCCGATTCCCGGTGGGGAGATGATCCTCGTCGCGCTCCTCCTGCCAGGCGGGGCCGAAGTCGAGCTGTACGTCCTCGCCGCCGAGGTTGCGGTTGAACCACGGGTGCCAGCCGATCTGGGCCGGGAAGGACGTCTCGTACGTCTCGACGGACATGGTGAGGGTGAGGCTGTCCTCGGTGAGGCGCACGATCTGGGTGACACGGCCGGGGTAGGGCCAGGGCTCGACCAGGTCGTACGTGATGACCGCCTCGTCACCCGTGGCCCGGGCGACCTTCCAGGCGCCGTCCCGGGCGGTGCCGTGGATGGCGTGCGGCGGGGCGTTGAGCGGCATCTGCCGCACCACGGCACCGTCCAGGAACCGCCCGTCCCGGATCCGCCCGCACCAGGGGACCATCGGGAAGCACCCGAACCGCTCCCCCTGCCGCAGCAACTCCATCCCCCCGACGCGCAGCCCTCCGACCCGCCCGCCGTTGCCCGGCAGTACGACCGCCTCCGCGTCGCCCGCGGTCAGCGTGATGTCTTCGTCACTCACGGGACGACCCTACTGGCGTGATCAAGGGGGCGGGTGCCCCATGGGCCAGACTGGAAGGCATGGCCATTCACGAAAACCTCCTCGGGGGCCCGCCCCCGACCCACCTCCCCGACGACCCCGAGCCGCGCGAGCTGCTCGCCGGCGGCACCGCCCCGGCCGACGTCGCCGCGCGGTACCCGACGTCCTCGCTGGCCTGGGCCCAGCTGGCCGACGACGCGTTCGAGCGGGGCAGCGTCGTGGAGTCGTACGCCTATGCCCGTACGGGCTACCACCGCGGCCTGGACGCCCTGCGCCGCAACGGCTGGAAGGGCCACGGCCCCGTCCCCTGGGAGCACGAGCCGAACCGTGGCTTCCTGCGCGCCCTGCACGCCCTCGCCCGCGCCGCGGGAGCGATCGGCGAGCAGGAGGAGTACGAGCGCTGCAGCCAGTTCCTGAAGGACTCCTCGCCGACGGCGGCGCAGACGCTGGGCTAGCCGGACCGTCGTCGTGGCCCGCCCGGTCGGTGTGACCAGGGCGGGCCTTGCGAGGTCCGGGGGAGATCCCGGAGTATGCCGGGTGGGGACCGGGGCCCCTTTGCCGATAACGGCAGGGCGGACCGCTACCCGGAGTTACACAGGAGACAGCGATGTCCCAGCAGGCTCACGAATCCGGGGCGACGTCCGTGCCGACGTCCGCGGAGGCTCACGAGCCCGAGACCCCGAATCTCGATTTCGCCGGCACGACGCCGTACGAGGACTACGTCAAGGCGGACGTGCTCACCCACCTCCAGCACACCCTCTCCGACGACCCCGGAGAGATGGTCTTCCTGGTCACGACCCAGGTGATGGAGCTGTGGTTCACGGTCATCGTCCATGAGTGGGAGACCGCGGCGCACGCCCTGCGGGAGGACCGCGTCGGCGTGGCGATCGACGCCCTGAAGCGTTCCGTACGGGAGCTGGAGGCCCTGAACGCCTCCTGGAAGCCGCTCGGCCAGCTCACGCCGGCCCAGTTCAACGCGTACCGCAGCGCTCTCGGCGAGGGCTCCGGCTTCCAGTCGGCGATGTACCGCCGGATGGAGTTCCTGCTCGCCGAGAAGTCCGCGTCGATGCTCGTCCCGCACCGCGGCGCCCCGCGCGTCCACGCGGAGCTGGAGAAGGCGCTGCACGAGCCGAGCCTGTACGACGAGGTGCTGCGGTTCCTCGCCCGGCGCGGCTGCGCGATCCCCGAGGCCGTGCTGAAGCGGGACGTCTCGCAGCGGTACGAGCCCTCGGAGGCGGTCGAGGCCGCCTGGACCGCGATCTACTCCGGCGACCAGAACTCCCAACTCGCCCGCCTGGGCGAGGCGTTGACCGATGTCGCGGAACTGGTGTGGCGCTGGCGCAATGACCACTTGGTCGCCACTCGCCGTGCCATGGGCGCGAAGGCCGGTACGGGCGGTTCGGCCGGGGTGGCCTGGCTGGAGAAGCGGGCGCAGAAGTCCGTCTTCCCGGAGCTGTGGACGGCGCGGTCCCATGTCTGAACCGGCAAGCAGGGCAAGTGAGTTGGACGCGGCCGACGAACTGGGCAAGCTGCGTGAGCGGTTCGTGCTCGACGAGGTCGTCTACCTCGACGGCAACTCGCTGGGCGCCCTGCCGGCGAACGTGCCGGGGCGGGTCGAGGACGTCGTGCGGCGGCAGTGGGGTGAGCTGCGCATCCGGTCCTGGGGCGAGAGCGGCTGGTGGACGGCGCCGGAGCGGATCGGCGACCGGATCGCTCCGCTGGTGGGCGCGGCCGAGGGCCAGATCGTGGTCGGCGACTCGACAAGTGTCAATGTCTTCAAGGCACTTGTGGCGGCGGTGCGGATGGCGGAGGCCGGCGGTTCCGGCTCCGGTTCGGCCCGGGACGAGATCCTGGTCGACGCCACGACCTTCCCGACGGACGGGTACATCGCCGAGTCCGCGGCACGGATGACGGGCCGTACGCTGCGGCCCGTGACGCCCGCGGAGGTGCCGGGTGCGCTGAGCGACCGTACGGCCGCGGTGTTGTTGAACCACGTCGACTACCGCACCGGCCGGCTGCACGACCTGCCGTCCCTCACCGCCGCCGTGCACGCGGCGGGCGCGGTGGCCGTCTGGGACCTCTGCCACAGCGCGGGCGCGCTGCCGGTGGGGCTGGACGAGCACGGGGTCGACCTGGCGGTCGGCTGCACCTACAAGTACTTGAACGGCGGCCCGGGTTCACCTGCGTACCTGTACGTACGCCGCGAGCTGCAGGACCGATTCGACTCCCCGCTGCCCGGCTGGAACTCGCACGCCGACCCCTTCGGCATGCGGGCTTCCTTCGAACCGGCGGCGGGCGCGCTGCGCGGTCGCGTCGGTACGCCGGACATCCTCTCCATGCTCGCCCTGGAGGCGGCGCTGGAGGTCTGGGAGGGCGTGTCGATCGAGGCGGTGCGGACCAAGTCCCTCGCGTTGACGGACTTCTTCCTGGAGTGCGTCGGGGCGTATGTGGGGGAGGGGCGCGTGGAGTCCCTGACTCCGGTCGCTCATGACGAGCGGGGAAGTCAGGTGGCGCTGCGCTGTGACGACGCCGGGGAGGTCATGAAGCGGCTCATCGAACGGGGGGTCGTGGGCGACTTCCGGCATCCCGATGTGCTGCGGTTCGGCTTCACGCCGCTGTATGTGGGGTTCGCGGATGCGGAGCGGGCGGCGCGGGTGCTGGGGGAGCTGCTGAGCTAGCGCCTCGGTGGGGCCGGGCGGTGAGGCCGGGCGGTTCCCTGTGGACATGGGCACCGCCCGGTGTCCATGGGCACCGCCCGGCTCAGTACCCGGACGGCCGCACCAGGCCCGACTCGTACGCGAACACCGCCGCCTGCGTCCGGTCCCGCAGGCCCAGCTTCACCAGGATCCGGCCCACGTGGGTCTTCACGGTCTGCTCGGCGACGACGAGGCGCTCGGCGATCTCCGCGTTCGACAGGCCCTGCGCGATCAGGGCGAGGACCTCCGTCTCACGCTCGGTGAGGTCACCGACGCGGTCCTTGAGCGGGGCGCGGGGCCGATTGTCCAGGCGGGAGAACTCGGCGATCAGCCGCCGGGTGATGCCGGGCGCGAGCAGCGCGTCGCCGCCCGCCACGACCCGTACCGCTTCGGCCAGTTGGTCGGCGGAGGCGTCCTTGAGGAGAAAGCCCGAGGCTCCCGCGCGCAGTGCCTCGTACACGTACTCGTCGAGATCGAAGGTGGTCAGCACCAGCACCTTGATGTGCGGTGTCGCGGTGGTGATGCGGCGGGTGGCCTCGATGCCCCCGAGTTCGGGCATGCGAATGTCCATCAGGACGACGTCGGGGGCGAGTTCGGCGACCTTCGCGACCGCGTCCAGGCCGTCGACCGCCTGGCCGATCACATCGATGTCGGGCTTGGTGTTGAGCAGCACGCTGAATCCCTGCCGGACCATCTGCTGGTCGTCGGCGATGACTACCCGGATGGGGCTGCTCGTCATGGGGTCGGTTCTCCTGTCAGGGGTGTCGGCGGGGTGTCGCCCCGCGGGAGGAAGGCCGAGACCGCGAAACCGCCGTGCTGGGTCGGGGCCGCGGTGAGATGGCCGCCGAGCATAGCCGCACGTTCACGCATGCCGAGCAGGCCGTGCCCCGCACCCGGGGAGCGCGGAACGGGGTGCTGTGGACGGGAGTTGACGACCCCCAGATGCAGGCCGTGGAAGTCGTGCGAGACCTCGACGCGCACTTCCGAACCCGGTGCGTGCCGCAGGGCGTTGCTGAGTGCCTCCTGAATGATCCGGTACGCGGACAGCTCCACGCCCGTCGGGTACGAGTGGGCCTCGCCCCTGATGTCGGTGACGACGTCCAGCCCGGCGGCACGGGTGTTCTCGATGAGGGTGTCGAGCCGGTCGAGCATGGGCTGGGGGGCGTCCGGGGCGGCACCGCCGCCGGGTTCGCCGAGGCCGTAGGGGTCCCCGGGAGTCCCGTTGTTCTCGGAGCGGAGGACTCCGAGCACCCGGCGCAGCTCGGTGAGCGCGTCCAGGGCGTTCTGCCGGATGCCGGCCAGGTTCTCCTTCAGCTCCTCCGAGGGATTCTCCACCAGGTGCGGTGCCACCTGTGCCTGGATGGAGATCACCGACATGTGGTGGGCGACCACGTCATGCAGCTCGCGTGCGATACGGCTGCGCTCCTCCAGCAGGGTGCGCCGGGCCCGCTCCTCGGCCGTCAGCGTGGCCTGCTGCCTCAGCTCCGCGCGCGCCTCGCGACGGCCGCGCAGGGCGATGCCGAGGAGCACGACGACCGCGGACAGGATGATCGCGAGCACCCCGGTGGGCTGGTAGCCGCCCGCCCCCCACAGCCCCTGGATGACATAGGTGACGAGCGCGGTCAGGGCCAGCGCTTCGAGGGACACTCGGGTGCGCACCCGTAGGGCGAGCAGGAGCAGCACAGCCATCTGCCCGATGATCCCGGCCGCTGACCAGGGCCAGGTGAAGTCGTGCGCGCTGCCGGCCAGCAGGTGACGGCGCACCTCGACGGCACCCGCCACCATGGCCGCCATCGACAGCCACCACCCGGGCACGGGCCGCCACAGCGCGAGGACCACCGCACCGCCCTGCCCGAGCCCGATCAGGAAGGCGACCTGGCCGCCCACCCCGCCGTTGTCCGTCAGCTGTGCCACGGCGCCCAAGGTGACGCCGAACGCGACGATGCACAGCACCCCGTGCGGCAGCCAGCGCAGCCACGTGGAGGGCGGCAACGGATCCGATTGGGCGGTCCACAGATCGTCGCGCAGTACCTGCAGCCAGCGCCGGACTCGGCTCCCGAACGCGTGCTGGATCCCCGTCTCCGTCACAGGGCCAACCCTAGGCATGGCGGTGCACCTCCGCTTCGGTGCTGCGCGCGGCCGGCCGTGACCGGACCACACGGGACGGGCGACCGGTCGGGCGCCGCGGACCCTGTTCGTAGGTGCGGAACGTCGTCCAGCACAGCGCCAGCGCCGCTGTGAACACCGGGAGCCAGGCGAGGCGGGCCGCCACCCAGAGGAGGTCGTCGGGGAGGCTGTGCAGGCCCGGGAGGCGGCCGACGAGCAGGCCCATGGCCGTGGTTGCCATCAACGCCGTCTGGTGCCACAGGAAGACCGTCATGGCGGAGAGGTTGAGCAGGGCCACCGCGGCCCAGGCCATGGGGCGGCGCATCGCGCGGCGCAGTGGCTCGCGAAGGAGCAGCGCCAGGCCGCACTGGGCCAGGCCGAACGTGACGGCGGCCAGCGTCGGCGGGTTCAGATTCGAGATCCCGGCGCCGGGGACGCCGACCATGGCGGCCGGGTAGCCCGCCCAGGCGACCAGCGCGGCCGTCACCACCGCCCCGCCCGCCAGCAGGATCCAGCCCGCCCGCCGGCGCTCCAGCTCGCCCCGGGTCCAGGCCGCGCCCAGGGTGTACGGCACGAGCCAGCCGGCCGCCACGTTCACCCAGCCGAGCCAGGCGGGGGCGCCCAGGCCGAAGCGGAGGAGGTCCACATGGAGGACGACGGCCAGCGGCCACAGGGGGTTGAGTCGCCGGAGGAGGGGCGTCGCCGCCGTCAGTGCGGCGAAGACCAGGAGGAACCACAGGGGGGACAGGGCCAGTTTGAGCAGCGTGTGGACGGTGTCCGTGCTCGTGCCCGAGACGAGCAGCAGCACTGAGGCCACCGTCCACAGGGTGAGGACGGCCGCCACCGGTTTGAACAGGCGGGACAGACGGGACGTCAGCCACTGCCCGTACGTCGTGCCGCGTGCCCGGGCCGAGGCGTAGCCGCGGGTCGCCACATGGCCGCCGACCAGGAAGAACACGGCGAGGGTCTGGAACACCCAGGAGATCGGGGCCAGCCAGGGCATGAAGTGGAGCGGGCTCGCGGTGCGCAGGTCCGTACCGCCGCTGTCCGCCACCAACGCCGTGACGAGCCAGTGGCCCAGGACGACGCCGAGGATGGCGAAGGCCCGCAGGGCGTCGACCGCCCGGTCCCGGTCGGCGGGGGTGGCGGCATCGACGCGGGCGGCGCCCTGGCGTATGCGCTTCCACCTCGACTCATGCGGTGGCTCAGGCCGCGACTCGTGCGTCGGCTCCGGCCTCGACTCATACGTCGGATCAGGCCTCGACTCGTACGTCGGCTCAGGCCCGGGCGCATGCGTTGGCTCAGTCATGGGTCACCTCCGAGGTATCGCCCAGGACGATGCGGGTCAGGTTCGCCAGGGACGTCGAGCCGGGCCTGAAGTAGTCGCTGTGGCCGCCGTCGCCCGCCGCGAAGACGTGGGCGCCGAAGGACGGGGACATCGGGTCGGTGCCGAAGCCGACGGTCGTGCCGAGCAGGTCGACCTTGATGTGCGGGACCTCCGCCACCCAGTCGTCACCGCCGCGGGCCGCCCAGACGCGGGCCGGGGTGTGCAGGGCCGCGGCGGTGTCCGCGCCGGTGCCGGGGCTGCCGACCAACACCAGGTTCTCCACGTCCAGTTGGGCGGCCGCACGACCGCAGACCACCGAGCCGTAGGAGTGGCAGAGGAGCGAGACGTGAGCCTCCCGGCCGGTGACGGCGCGCAGCTGCCGTATGAACTCCCGGAGCTTCGGGGCCGCCTCCTCCGCTCGGCCCGTCGTCGTGACCGTGGTGCTGACCGTGCCCGGGGTTTCGTAGCCGAGCCAGGCCACGACCGCGGTGCCTGTGCCCTGCGGAGCCTCCCGGGTGAGGCGCTCATGCAGGGCGCGGGCGGTGTCGCGGAAGCGGTCGTAGGTGTCGATGGACGTGTCGGAGCCGGGGACCAGGACCGCGATGCGGTCGGCGTGGGCCAGGTCGCCGAAGACCTCCGTCGCGAGGCCCGGGCCACGGCCGTCGTAGGTGAGGAAGTGCCGGTTCGGGTCGGCCATCGCCCGGTCCGCGGCGGCCCGCTCCCGGTTGCCGTGGGCCGCGGCCATACGGGACGCTTCGCCGGCGTTGGCGCGGTTGGCCGCGTACACCTCGTCCAACGTCGCCGCCGTCACCGTCGCGAGGGCGGCCGGAGCCGGAGCGGGGATCTCGGGGCGCGCGGCGCCGGACAGCGGCACGACCACGGCACCGGTGATGAGGGCGGCGAGGAGGGCTCGGCGCCATCGGTGGGTGCGCGGGGGCGGGGTACGGGGGGTGCGGTGGGCGCGGTGGGTTCTGCGGGTGCGGTGGTTCTTCTTCGGCCAGTCTGCTCCCCGCGCCGTAGGCAGTGCGTGCGCCTCGCCCGACGCGCTCGCCTCGGCTCCCCCCGTCGTACGCCCCATGGTCGTGTCCCTTCCAGTCCGCCCGGCCATCGGGCTTGTCTGGATGGGAAGTTACGGATCCGTGTTCGTCGTCCGCGTCACGCCAGGGAGCTCACCTGCGACGTAGCTCTCAGGTATTACGGGTATGAAGGGGGGCCACCCGTAGGAGACGGCTCACCCCGCACGCACCACCTCACCACGCCAACTGCGCGATCTCCTCCACCACCACCGCACACGCATCCGCCGCCGGATCGATCAGCGGAAAGTGCCCGACGTCCTCGAGCAGCGTCAGCCCGACGACCTCCCCCGCCTTCGCCGCCGCGTCCGCGTACGACTCGGCGACCGCGTGCGGAACGACATCGTCGGTGCGGCCCTGGACGAGGGTCGTCGCGATGCCGGTCGGGAGCAGGAGCGCGGGGTCGGCGTGGGGCCGGCGCTCGGCGAACTCCACGTCGCCGCCCAGGAGTTGCCGCACGGCGCCCCCGCAGACGTCCAGCTTGTCGGCGACCGTGAAGTCGGCGATCGGGGCCAGGGCGACCACCCCCGCAGGGGCGAGGGGCGGTCGGTGCGCCAGGGGGAGTCCGCGGGGAGGACATGGCGGGCGGCCGCCCAGAGGGCCAGGTGGCCGCCGGCGGAGTGGCCGGTGAGGACGGTCCGGCGCGGGTCTGCCTGCGGGAGCGCCTCCCGTAGGAGCGCGGGAAGGGCGTCCACCGCGGCGGCCACGTCGTCGAAGGTCTCCGGCCAGCGTCCGGCGACCGGGCCGCCCTCGCCCGAACCGGCCGCCCCCCGGCCGGCGCCCGCTTCACCCTCCGCCCCCCGCCGGTACTCCACATTGGCCACGGCGAACCCCCGCCGCGCCAGAAAGTCCGCGAACGGCGTGACATGCCGCCGGTCGTACGGCGCCCGCCACGCCCCGCCGTGCAGCAGCACGACCAGCGGGGCCGGGCCACCCGGACCGGCCTGACCACGCGGGGCATAGAAGTCGATCACCTGGTCGGGGTGGTCACCGTACGAGGCCATGGCGTCGGGGTCGACGGGCGGGTGCGAGAACGCCGACTCCTCCTCTGCGGCGGCCCGGGCTGCGGCGGCGTCGTCCGGCATGCTCCAACCTCTCAGCGACGTAACGGATTTGGACGGAAGCGGGGGTGGCGGACCAGGTGGGAATTCGGCCGTTGGCGGGGACGGTACCAGGCGGGTGACGTGCGCGGACACGCGGATGTCACGCTGGGTGAGGGGATAAACGGTTCTGCTGTCTCGTTACGCTGGCATCGCGGCGCGTATGCGCACTGTCCGTGCATCATGGAGGCCGATATGTCCGCCGAACCCGGCACCGTACGTCCCGGAGGGCGTACCGCGCGTGTCCGCGCGGCCGTGCTGCGGGCGGCCGGGGATGTGCTGGCGGAGCGGGGCTTCGACGGGCTCGACCTCGCGGACGTCGCCCGGCGCGCGGAGGTCGGCAAGACGACCGTGTACCGGCGGTGGGGGTCGGTGACGGGGCTGGTGGCCGATCTGCTCGGCGACATGGCCGAGCGGTCGCTGCCGCGCGAGGAGACCGGGTCCGTGCTGGGGGACCTGCGGGCCAATGCGGCACTCGTCCAGCGGACGTTGGCGGATCCCCGGCAGGGCGCGCTGTTCCGCGCCGTCATCGCCGCGGCGACCTGCGACGAACGGACGGCGCGGGCGCTCCGCCGGTTCTACGGGGCACGGGTGGCGGAGTGGGCGCCGTGCGTGGAACAGGGCATGGCCAGGGGGGAGCTGCCGGCCGGGACGGACGCGGAGGCGGTCGTACGGGCGGTGTCGGCGCCCCCTTTACCACCAGTTGCTGACGACCGGGGTGATTCCCGACGCCCCCGCCGCGGAGCGGGCCGCGCATGCGGCCGCTGTGGCAGGGGCGTACGCCGACGGCGGATGAGCGGTCATTGCGGTGCCGGTCCCGGCCCTGGTGCCCGCCCCGGCGGACCAGCCGGACCGTAGTACTTGAGAGGGACCCGCAAGTACCCCTCTCACTGGTGACGACCGCGACCCCGCCCTCCCCCTACCGTTCTGTACGTGACCGAGACGACCCACACGCAGACACCGCCACCGGGGGGCGGGGCCAAGCCGCGCAGCCCGGAGTTCCGGCTGGCCGCGGACGCCCTGCACGGGCTGCGGCAGGACCTGCTCCACGACGCCTTCGCCTACCGTCCGCTCGGGCGGATGAGTGTCGACGGTCCGCTGACCCGGCGGCTGCCGGGCCGCATGCGGGAGTACGCGGCCTGGACACCGCACGCCGTGATCACCGTGGCCGCCCTGTTCACGCTGCTCATGGCCGGCGTCGACAGCGATGCGGCGGCCGCGCTGCTCTGTCCGCTCGCCGTGCTCCCGATCCTGCTGACCATGCTCAGGCCGGTCGGAGCGTTCTGGCTGTCCATGGCGGCCACCCCGGTCAGTCAGGTCTTCGGCAGCTCCGGGGACGGCTATCCCTGGCTGCCCGCCAGCTTCGCCTGCCATCTGACGGTGCTGACGGTCGTGGCCATACGCACCAGGCCCCGCACGGCCGCGTACATGTGGGCCCTCACCGCGGCGTACGGCTTCGTGGCGGACGTGATCCTCGGCCCGAGCTACTACTACGGCGACGACACCGCCCCCATGCTGGTCTTCTCTGCCCTGATCCTGCTCGTCGTCGCCGTCTGGCACACCCGCAGACAGGCCCGGCAGGAGGTCACCGCCCAGCAGACCGTGACCGCGCACGAGCGCTCCCGGCGCACCCTGCTGGAGGAGCGCACGACGATCGCCCGCGAGCTGCACGACGTGGTCGCCCACCACATGTCCGTGGTCGCCATCCAGGCGGAGGCCGCCCCCTACCGGGTGGAGAACCCGCCGCCGGAGCTGGAGAAGGCCTTCGCCACCATCCGGGAGAACGCGGTGGCGGCCCTCACCGAACTGCGCCGCGTCCTGGGCGTCGTCCGCGCCGAGGACTATCAGGCCCCGGACGCCCCGCAGCCCACCCTCGCCGACCTGGACGCGCTGCTGGCGAACGTGCGGGACGCGGGGCTGAGCGTCGAGAAGGCGGTGACCGGGGCGGTGCGCGAACTTCCGCCCGGGGTGGAGCTGTCCGCGTACCGGATCGTGCAGGAGGCGCTGAGCAACAGCCTGCGGCACGCGCCCGGCGCGAGCGCCCGCGTCGAGATCGGGTACGTCCTCGGCGGCCTGGGCCTGCGCATAGTCAACGGCCCGCCGCCCGCGCCGGCCCTGGTGAATCCCCCCCGCCACCCGACCACCACCCCTGATGGAGGGCTGCGCCCGCCCCCTTCGATGGGCGCCGGCCACGGCATCACCGGCATGCGGGAGCGTGTCTCCATGCTGAACGGCGAGATGACGGCGGGCCGGACGGAGGACGGCGGCTATGAGGTGGCGGTGTTCCTGCCGGTCACCACGACGGCAGAGGACGGCTCATGACCATCCGCGTGCTGATCGCGGACGATCAGATGATGGTGCGCGAGGGCTTCTCGGTCCTGCTGAACGCGATGCCGGACATCGAGGTCGTCGGCGAGGCCGTCAACGGCCGCGAGGCGGTGGAGCGGGTGCGGGAACTCTCCCCGGACGTCGTGCTGATGGACATTCGCATGCCGGAGCTGAACGGCATCGAGGCGACCCGGGAGATCGTCGCGGCCGACGGCTCGGCGAAGGTGCTGGTGCTGACCACCTTCGACCTCGACGAGTACGTGTACCAGGCGCTGCGCGCCGGAGCGTCGGGCTTCCTGCTGAAGGACGCCTCCGCGCGCCAGCTCGCCGACGGCGTACGGGTGGTGGCGTCCGGCGAGGCGCTGCTCGCTCCCTCGGTCACGAAGCGGCTGATCACGGAGTTCTCGAAGCTGTCCGACGCCCCGCGCATGATGTCCTCCGCGCACGCGGCGTACGGGGACCTGACCGAGCGGGAGACGGAGGTACTGGTGCTGATCGCGCAGGGCCTGTCGAACTCGGAGATCGCCGAGCGGCTGGTGGTGGCCGAGTCGACGATCAAGACACACGTCAGCCGGATCCTGGTGAAGCTGGGGCTGCGGGACCGGACGCAGGCGGCGGTGTTCGCGTACGAGGCCCGGTTGGTCACGCCGGGCTGAGGCCCCGCGGCTACGGTGAGGAGATGGAACAGCGCATCACATTGATCACGCTGGGAGTCTGCGATCTCGCCCGGTCCAAGGCGTTCTACGAAGCGCTGGGCTGGCGGGGGCAGGAGGTCGAGGAGACCGTCTTCTTCCAGGCGGGCGGCCTGGGGCTGGTGCTGTGGGGCCGGGACAAGCTGGCGCGGGACTGCGGTCTGGAGCCCGGGCAGGCGGGCGGTTTCGGCGGGATCGTCCTCGCGCACAACGTCCGCTCCGATGCCGAGGTCGACGCGCTTCTCGCGGCCGTGGAAGGGGCCGGCGGCACCGTCACCAAGCCGGCCGCCGTCAACGCCATCGGCTTCTACTCCAGCGCCTTCGTCGATCCCGACGGCCACGCCTGGGAGGTCGCCCACAACCCCGGCTTCCCGCTCGCCGAGGACGGCACGGTCACGCTTCCCGACTTCGGCACGGCCTGACCCGCTGGTCGGAGAGACGGCCTGGCCCCCTGGTCAGAGAGGGGGACCGCGGTCTAACGTCCGTGCATGGCAGCTCCTTCCGACCTCGCTTTCGACCCCTGGGACCGGGCGTTCCTGGCCGACCCGTACCCCGCCTACGCCGACCTGCGTGCCCGGGGCCGGGTGCACTGGTTCGAGCCGACGAACCAGTGGCTGGTGCCGCACCACGCGGACGTCTCGGCGCTGCTGCGCGACCGCAGGCTCGGCCGGACGTACCAGCACCGGTTCACGCACGAGGAGTTCGGGCGGACGGCGCCGCCGGCGGAGCACGAGCCGTTCCACGTCCTCAACGACCACGGGATGCTCGACCTGGAGCCGCCGGACCACACCAGGATCAGGCGGCTGGTGTCGAAGGCGTTCACGCCGCGCACGGTGGAGCAGCTGAAGCCGTATGTGCGGGGGCTGGCCGGGGACCTGGTGGCGGCGCTGGTCGAGAAGGGCGGCGGCGACCTGCTGACGGACGTCGCCGAGCCGCTGCCCGTCGCGGTGATCGCCGAGATGCTGGGCATCCCGGAGGCGGACCGGCCACAGCTGCGGCCGTGGTCGGCGGACATCTGCGGGATGTACGAGCTGAATCCGTCGGAGGAGACGGCGGCGAAGGCGGTGCGCGCGTCGGTGGAGTTCTCGGACTACCTCACGGAGCTGATCGCGGCCCGGCGCAAGGAGCCGGGGGACGACCTGATGTCCGGCCTGATCGCGGCGTACGACGAGGGTGACCGGCTCACCGAGCAGGAGATGATCTCGACGGCCGTTCTCCTGCTGAACGCCGGCCACGAGGCCACGGTGAACGCCACGGTCAACGGCTGGTGGGCGCTGTTCCGCAACCCCGACCAGCTCGCGGCTCTGCGCGCGGACCACTCCCTGGTCCCGTCGGCGATCGAGGAGCTGATGCGCTACGACACGCCGCTGCAGCTCTTCGAGCGCTGGGTGCTGGACGAGATCGAGATCGACGGCACGACGATCCCGAGGGGCGCGGAGATCGCCATGCTGTTCGGCTCCGCCAACCACGACCCCGAGGTCTTCGCGGACCCCGACCGCCTGGACCTCACCCGCAAGGAGAACCCGCACATCTCCTTCAGCGCCGGCATCCACTACTGCATCGGGGCTCCGCTGGCCCGTATCGAGCTGGCGGCGTCGATGACGGCGCTGCTGGAGAAGGCGCCGACGCTGCGGCTGGCGGCGGAGCCGGAACGGAAGCCGAACTTTGTGATCCGGGGGTTGGAGGGGCTGCGTGTCGAGGTGGGGTGACCACCTGTCCGGATGATCGCCGAGCGAATCCCGATCGATGGTCGTCGGTGGCTCGACAAGCTGGTGCCTGCCTGCGAAGGGAGGCACCATGACGGTTATGGCAGAGCGTGCGTCGTCTCAGTTGGCGGTGGACATGTTCGAGCGGATCGCCGAGTTCGCCGAGAGGGAGGACGAGACCGTCAGGTTCGAGTTCATCGACGGACGGATCGGGCTCAAGAAAGCGACGAACGGCAACCACAACACGATCACCATGTGGCTGATCCGTCAGTGCATGCGTGCCCGGCCCGACGGGATGCTCGCCCCTGTCGATCACTTCGTGGGCCAGGGGGACTGGGCCGACCCCCGCGGCGTGCCGATGGCGGTCGAAATCACGTCGTACGACTCGGACACTCACAAGCGCGACCGGGTCGAGAAGCCTCGGGCGTACGCCGAGGCGGGTATCCCGGTCTATCTGCTGATTGACCGGGACAACCTGTCCATTCTCGTGCACAGCGATCCGGATCCGGAGGACGGTTACCGGGACATCCACGTGGTCGGGCTCGGCGGCAAGGTGACCCTCCCCGACCCCGTCGGCATCGAGCTCGACACCGAGGAGCTCAAGCAGTACGTCGACTGATCCCGCTCACGTGGTCATGTCCCGCCGCCGCAGCCCCGCCAGCCCCCCGGCCACCAGCACCACCGCGAGCCCGGTGAGGACCAGCACCGCCCCCACTCCATCCCCCCACCCGGCAGCTTCGGCAGATGCCCGAACGGCGACAGGTCCAGCACCGTCTGCGGAACATCGAGCGCCGGCCCCACCCACCCGATCAGCAGCACCGCCCCGGCAACACCCCACGCCGCCAGCGCCGCCCGCGGCAGCACCCCGTACAGCAGCACCGCCAGCCCGCCGACGACCCACACCGCCGGGAGCTGCACCAGGCAGGCGCCCAGGATCGGGCCCACCTGCTTGCCGTAACCGGCCGCGAAGCCCAGCCCCGCGAGCAGCATGATCAGGGCGGATCCGGCGAAGGCGATCACCAGGTGGCCCGCGGCCCAGCGCAGTCGTCCGACCGCGTTGGCCAGGATCGGTTCGGCCCGCATCGAGGTCTCCTCGCCGTGCAGCCGCAGCACCGAGGCCACGACATACAACGCGGCGATCAGGCCCAGCATCCCGACCATCGACGCCAGGAACGCGTCCGTGATGCCGGACTGCCCGCCCATCCGCTGGAAGACCTCCCGGGCGTTGTCGTTCTCGCCGACCAGGTCGGCCACCCCGTCGGTCAGCCCGCCGTAGACGACCCCGGCGAGAAAGAAACCGATGCTCCAGCCGAGCACTCCACCCCGCTGCAACCGCCAGGCCAGCGCCCCCGCCGTACCGAGGCGGCCGTCGGCGGGCCCGGGCCGGGCCGGCAGGAAGCTCATGCCGACGTCCCGCCGCCCAGCGAGCTCGTACGCGACGACGCCCTGCACCAAAGCCGCCGCCAGGAACAACAACAGCACCCACCACCGCTCGTCCGCGAAGGCCCGCAGGTTCTCCAGCCAGCCCAGCGGCGACACCCACGTCAGCACCGACGAACCGTCGTCGGACGCCGAGTCGCCCGCCGCCCGCAGCACGAAAGCAGCCACCAGCAGCCCGGCCGTCAGCCCCCGCGCCAGCCGCGCGCTCTCCGTGAACTGGGCGACGATCGCCGCCAGCGTGGCGAACACCATGCCGACCCCGGCGAGCCCGAGCCCGAAGGCCAGCGCCCCGGAGACACCCTGGCCGGACAGCCCGGCCGCCACCAGCAGAGCCAGTACGGCGTTCG
Organism: Streptomyces sp. CA-251387; assembly: GCF_050936625.1. NCBI lineage: Bacteria > Bacillati > Actinomycetota > Actinomycetes > Kitasatosporales > Streptomycetaceae > Streptomyces > Streptomyces sp. CA-251387. The sequence goes on from NZ_JBNJMJ010000001.1 coordinate 5,104,978, forward strand.
CGACGGCCGCCGTCAGCAGCGCGGCCGTCAGGGAGGCCCTGCGCCCCACCATCCCGGACGCCACCAGCTCCTGGCGGCCGCTCTCCTCCTCGTCCCGGGTGTGCCGTACGACGAGAAGCAGGCTCAGCACGGCCGCGAGCGCGCCCGCGTACACGCCGACGCGCCAGGCCGTCAGGGCGCCGATCGAGTCGTCGAAGACCGGCCCGATCAGCGCGCGGAAGGAGGCGTTGGCCGCCGTGTTCTGTACCAGGTCGGCCCGCTCGGCCGGGGTGGCGTACAGGTTCTCCAGCGTGTTCGGCATGGAGAGGATCATGAGGGCGTTCACGCCCACCCAGACCGGGATCATCAGCCGGTCGCGGCGCAGCGCGAAACGCAACAGGGTTCCGGTGCCGGCCAGTTGGCGGGTGCCCGCGGACCGTACGGCGAAGTCGGTGGTCGTGGTGGTCATCGTGCGGCCACCCTTTCCCGCACGTCGTCCTGGTAGTGCCGCAGGAACAGCTCCTCCAGCGTCGGCGGCGTCGACGTCAGCGACCGTACGCCGGAGTCGGTCAACGACCGCAGGACGGCGTCGAGTTTGTCCGTGTCCACCTGGAGGCGGACGCGGCGGCCCTGTACGTCGAGGTCGTGGACGCCCGGCAGAAGCGACAAGCCGTTGGGCGGACCGGCCAGTTCGGCCGTGACGCTGGTCCGCGTCAGATGGCGCAGGTCGGCGAGCGAACCGGTCTCGACCGTACGGCCCTTGCGGATGATGCTGACCCGGTCGCAGAGCTCCTCGACCTCGCTGAGGATGTGCGAGGACAGCAGAATCGTGCGGCCCCGCTCCCGCTCCTCCGCCACACAGCGCTGGAAGACCTCCTCCATCAGCGGGTCGAGGCCCGAGGTCGGCTCGTCCAGGATCAGCAGGTCGACGTCCGACGCGAAGGCGGCGACCAGGGCGACCTTCTGCCGGTTGCCCTTGGAGTACGTGCGGCCCTTCTTCGTCGGGTCCAGCTCGAAGCGTTCGATCAGCTCGGCGCGGCGGGCCGGGTCCAGGCCCCCACGCAGCCGGCCGTACAGGTCGATGACCTCGCCGCCGGAGAGGTTGCGCCACAGGGTGACGTCGCCGGGGACGTAGGCGATACGGCGGTGCACCTCCACGGCGTCCGCCCACGGGTCGCGGCCGAGCACCTGCGCGCCGCCCGAGTCGGCGCGCAGCAGGCCGAGCAGGACGCGGATGGTGGTGGACTTTCCTGCGCCGTTGGGGCCGAGGAAGCCGTGGACCTCGCCGGTCGCGACGTCCAGGTCGAGGCCGTCGAGCGCGTGCGTCGTGCCGAACGACTTGTGCAGTCCGGAGACGGTGATTGCCTTCGTCATGCTTCAGAACGTACGCTTCTTTCAGAAATTTGTGAAGTTAAGGAAGCGTATGAAGCACGGATAGGATGGGCCCATGACGCAAGCAGCTGGTGGTGGGCGGGACGCCGAGGCCGTGTCGAAGTTCGTCGAGTCCTTCGCGGCGCAGCTCGTCGAGGCCGGGATGCAGCGCATGGCCGCCCGGGTGTTCGCCGCGCTGCTCTCCTCCGACAAGGGTGTGCTGACCTCCGCCGAGCTCAGCGAACAGCTGCAGATCAGCCCCGCGGCGGTGTCCGGGGCGGTGCGCTACCTCGCCCAGACGCACATGGTGTCCCGCGAGCGGGAGCCCGGCTCGCGCCGGGAGCGCTACCGGGTGCACGGCGACCAGTGGTACGAGGCCCTGACCAACCGTGAGGCCGTCATCAAGCGGTGGGAGGGGGCGCTGCGCGAAGGCGTCACCAGCCTCGGCCCCGACACCCCGGCGGGGCGCCGCATGGCGGAGACGCTGGCCTTCTTCGAGTTCATCGAGGGGGAGGTCGCGGAGATGATGGAGCGGTGGCGGGCGCACCGGGAGAAGATGTTCGGTATGTGATGCCCCGCGCTGTCTGCGTAGATCGGCCAGGGAGCTGTATGCGAGCCGCTACTCTGAGTTGCGGCTGGCCCGTATCAAGGGGAGGGGCGCATCATGACGTTGATGACTGAGCGACCGACGATAAGCGGCATCGAGCCCTACAGCTTCGAGGACATGCTGGACATCCTCGACGAGTTGGACGTGCCTGGCTACAGGGCCGAGATCGTCAGAGGGGGCTTCGTCTTGTCGCCGTGGTCGAAGGGCTTCTACCACCGCGTGATGGAGCAGGTGTGTGAACAGCTGAAACCCCGTCTTCCTGAAGGCCACCGCATCAGCTGCGGTCCGTTCCTCTACGTGTTCCCAGGGGACGCGTGTGCGTACGGGCCGGACATCCATGCGGCGCATGAGCAGGTCTTTGAAACGGAGAGCAACCGCTTGGACGGCGAAGCCCTGTCCTTCGTCGCGGAGCTGACTTCTCCCTCCACTCGGAACGACGACCTGACCGGCAAGGTGGAGGTCTACGCCGGGGCGGGTGTTCCCGTGTACCTGATCCTTGACATGCAACAGCAAGAAGCCACCGTCTACGGGTCCCCGTCGGCCAAGGAGTACCAGATCCGTATCAAGAAGCCGTTCGGCGAAAAGCTCCCCATCCCCGATCCCTTCGGCTGCATCCTCGACACCAGCGAGTTCCACCGACCCAAGAAGAACACTCGGTCCTGACTCACCCCGCTGCCGGCACCGTCAACCCCCAAGCCCCCTCCCGCACCGTCCACGTCCGCGTCCGCACCGGCCCCGACACCTCCGCATCCGCCCGGTACCGGAAATGCGCCCCTGACACGGTCACCGTCCGCCCCTCGGCCCGCAGCGGCGACGCCTCCGCGCCCACCGAGGCCCGCCGTACCTCCACCGCGGCCACACCGGCGGCGCCCGGCGTCACCGACACCCCCGCCACCGGCTGGTCCAGATCGACCAGCGTCGCCCCGTCGACCTCGACCCGCAGCCGCGAGGGCCCGGATCCGGCGGCGGAGGGGGCCCGCGCCGGCACCAGGGTGCGTACGAGCGACTGGCAGGTCCGCAGCCACGGCCGCCCGGCGCCCGGCCCCAGCGCGGTGGCACCGTTCGGCGCGGCAGTCTCCCGGACCGGCGGGATCCGCAGCTCGCCCAGCACCACCCCGTCGCTGTCGTCCACGAGAAGGTCCAGCCGCCGCTCCACCCCCTCCAGCACGGCCCGGGCCGCCGCCACCGCTCCCGTCGGCACCCCGAGGGATTCGGCCAGCGACAGCGCGCTCCCGACCGGCACGACCGACAGCACACATTCGGCCAGCTCCCGCTGGCGGTGCAAAAGCGACACCGTCCGCATCAGCGCCCGGTCGTCGCCGATGACCACCGGCCGCCGCGACCCGCGCCGGGCCAGCGCGCGGGCGAATTCGTCCGGCCCCTCCGGGAGGCACACCTTCGTCGCCGCACCCGCGCTGAGCACGTCTTTCGCGATGCGTACGGACTCCCCGTCCGTCCTGCGAGCGATCGGATCGATCACCACGAGCAGCTGATCGGACATCGCGAAAGTCGCCACCTCGGCCATGCCTCGCTTCCTCGGGTAGCATCTTTGTGCAAGAGCCCCTTGCGCTATTGCGCCAGGGGCTTCGTCTATTCCGGGGCCATCCGGTCCGACGGTTCGCGGCCAATGTCGATCGCGGCCGGTCGTGGTGCACGCGGCGGAAACCCTACGCGTGCTCCCCTGACCTTGGACATGCCCCGCCCGGAAGGGGTGTACGCGCGTGCCCGCACTTGTGCTGCTCGGTGCTCAGTGGGGTGACGAAGGCAAGGGAAAGGCGACGGACCTGCTAGGCGGATCCGTCGACTACGTGGTGCGTTACCAGGGCGGCAACAACGCCGGCCACACGGTAGTCGTGGGTGATCAGAAGTACGCCCTCCACCTCCTCCCTTCCGGAATCCTGTCCCCGGGGTGCACCCCGGTCATCGGCAACGGTGTCGTCGTCGACCCGTCGGTCCTGCTCTCCGAGCTGAGCGGGCTGAACGAGCGAGGCGTCGACACGTCCAAGCTCCTCATCAGCGGAAACGCGCACATCATCACGCCGTACAACGTGACGGTCGACAAGGTGACCGAGCGTTTCCTCGGCAAGCGCAAGATCGGCACCACCGGCCGGGGCATCGGCCCGACCTACGCCGACAAGATCAACCGCGTCGGCATCCGCGTCCAGGACCTCTACGACGAGTCGATCCTTCAGCAGAAGGTCGAGGCCGCCCTGGACGTCAAGAACCAGATCCTCACCAAGCTCTACAACCGTCGCGCGATCGCCGTCGGCCAGGTCGTCGAGGAGCTGCTGGACTACGCCGAGAAGATCGAGCCGTACGTCGCCGACACCGTCCTGATCCTCAACCAGGCGCTGGAGGACGACAAGGTGGTCCTCTTCGAGGGCGGCCAGGGCACCCTCCTCGACATCGACCACGGGACCTATCCCTTCGTCACGTCGTCGAACCCGACGGCGGGCGGCGCCTGCACCGGCGCCGGCGTCGGTCCGACGAAGATCAGCCGGGTCATCGGCATCCTCAAGGCCTACACGACCCGGGTCGGCGCCGGCCCGTTCCCGACCGAGCTCTTCGACGAGGACGGCGAGGCGCTGCGCCGCATCGGCGGCGAGCGGGGCGTGACGACCGGCCGTGACCGCCGCTGTGGCTGGTTCGACGCGGTGATCGCCCGCTACGCGACCCGCGTGAACGGCCTGACGGACTTCTTCCTCACCAAGCTGGACGTCCTGACCGGCTGGGAGCAGATCCCGGTCTGCGTGGCGTACGAGATCGACGGCAAGCGCGTCGAGGAACTCCCGTACTCCCAGTCCGACTTCCACCACGCGAAGCCGGTCTACGAGATGCTGCCGGGCTGGAGCGAGGACATCAGCAAGGCCAAGTCCTTCGCCGACCTGCCGAAGAACGCCCAGAACTACGTCAAGGCGCTGGAGGAGATGTCCGGCGCGCCGATCTCCGCGATCGGCGTGGGACCGGGCCGGGACGAGACGATCGAGATCAACTCGTTCCTGTAGGACGCACAGGCGTCGCGCCCCGGTGGTCGAGCGACCGCCGGGGCGCTTCGCGTTGCCCCGGCCGGCGTACTGAACGGGCAAAGTGCGCATGTCGCTCATAACGTGAGCTCGTAAAGCTCAGCGGCGACTGGAAGAAGGTGAGTGGCATGCGCGTGCTGCTGCAGGCCCATTTGGACACGGAGAAGGCGAACGAGGTCATCCGCAGCGGCAAGATGCCGCAGGTGATGCAGGAGATCATGGAGGGGTTCAAGCCGGAGGCCTCCTACTTCAGCCCCGACAACGGGGTCCGCACCATGTTCCTGGTCTTCGACATGCAGGAATCCGCACAGTTGCCACCGCTCACCGAGCAGCTCTTCCAGGTCTTCGGCGCCAAGGTGGACTACACGCCGGTGATGAACCTCGAGGATCTGCAGAAGGGCCTGTCCCAGCTGAAGTAGGTCGGCTGACGCAGGTCAGCTGAACACGATCATCGACCCCTGCGCCAGGCTCCGAGTCGCCGCCGCGTGCAGTCCCAGCCAGACGTGCCGTTCGCGGGCGAAGGGGCTCGGGTCGTAGGGGGCGGGGACGGCCGGTTCCTCCAGGGCCGTGGGTGCGAGCGGGGGCTGGGGGGCCGCCGGAGGGTTGGCCGGGTCGATGCCGATCACCGGGGCCACGAACTCCAGCTCCCGCAGGAGTGCCTGGGAGGAGCCGAGCGGGCCGCCGCCCGCCAGGAGTTCGTCGTTGGAGAGCGGGTTCGGGAAGTCGACGGGGACGTAGGCGCCCGCGTGGTCGTAGTGCCAGACCAGGTGGGACTGCTGGGCCGTCGTCTCGAACATCTCCAGGAGCTGCTCGTAGTCGCCGCCCAGTTCGTCGACCGGGGTGACCGGGAGCCCGCAGACCTGGAGCAGGTAGGCGCGGCGCAGGAAATGCAGCGCGTCGTAGTCGAAACCGGCGACCGGGGCGACGTCACCGGACAGGCCCGGCATGTACTGGTACACCGGCACCGGCGGCAGCCCGGCCTCGGCGAGCACCTTGTTGTATTGCGCGAGTTCCTCGGCGAAGGGGTTGTCGGGGGTGTGGCACAACACGTCGACAAGCGGTACCAGCCACAGGTCACAGGCCAAAAGAGGGCTCCTCACACAGCGGTCGCACGGCGTGGCAAAGGCGTAGCACAGTGGTCAGGGAAGGGTAATCGGTGCGGCTCGGGGGCGGACCCGTCATGCAGCGCCCGATGCAGCTCCTGATGCGGGCCGCGGCCCCGGGATCCGCATCCGGGCACCTCATGCGAGTCCCCGTTCGTGCAGGTCCCATACCCACACTCCGTCGACCCACCTACCGGGACCGCCCACCAGCTTCTCCACGGTCTCACGCAGCGCACCGTCGTTCGGCTGCGGGGCCAGCACCAGGACGCCCGCCCGCCAGTACGCCAGATCCGCCCGGGCCTGCTCCCGCCAGGAGTCGTCGACCGGCGGGACCTGGCCCGAGTTGCGCACATCGCGCAGCAGGTTGGAGGTGAAGCGGGGCTCGGCGCCGTAGATGCCGACGCGTTCGTCGCCGTAGGGGCCGTTGAAATAGCCGCCCGCCAGCTTGAAGCCGAGGCCGGCCTCGGTCTGCCAGTGCAGCGCCTCCGCGTCACCGGGGTCGGGCAGCGGCACCGGCACGAGGGACTCGCCCTCGCGGACGTACGACGTCCAGGTGCCGTCCGCGATGAAGGCGGGCACGTCGATGCGGTCGACGGCCTTCAGGGGGGCCGGGACGAGGGGGAGCAGCGCGAGACCGACACCCAGCAGGCCGACGTACCGCGTGCTCAGGGGGCGGGCCGCCAGGAGCCGGTCGACGGCGATCGCGAGCAGCATGCCCAGCGCGGGGGCGCAGATCATCGCGTTCCGGCTCTCGATGACCGCCTCGAACAGCGGCCTGTCGGCGAGGAGTTGCCACGGACCGGGGAGCGTGGTGTCCGTCAGCGGAATACGGAACTCCCGCCCGAGGGACAGGAACGCGGCGGCCACCGCGGTGAACGCCAGCGCCCTGACCAGGGCCCGCTCCCACAGCCGTACGAGAATCGCGAAGGCGAGGAGGGCCAGCGGCCAGCCGTAGAAGGCGTTCTGCTCGGTGGTGTTGAAGGCCAGGGCGTTCGCCGTCTCCGCGTCGCCCGCGAGCCAGGACCGCTCGGCGAAGGAGAGCAGGGCGAGGGGGCTGTTGAACGAGCGGGGGTTGTGCTCGATGTCGGTGTAGCTCTGCGGGCCGGCGAACTGCCAGACCAGGGGGTACACGACCAGGGGGAGGCAGACGGAGGCGCCGATGAGGAGGCCTCTGAGCAGCGGTCGCCAGGCTTCTCGTGCCGTGTCCCGGCGTACGGCGGCGTAGGCGGCGGCGAAGAGGAGCATCCCCAACGCCGCCAGCAGCAACGGCTCCTCGCCGAGGAAGACCTGGTACGCCGCCATCAGACCCAGGACCACCCCGTCCCGTACGACCCGGGTGCCCGTGCACAGGCGCAGGGAGCGGTCGATGATCAGCGGGATCATGAAGAGGACGACGAAGTTCGGGTGCGCGTGGGCGTGGCTGACCATCGGCGGCGCGAAGGCGGCCAGCGAGGCGCCGAGGAACGCCGCGGTCCGTCCGCGTACGACGTGTCTGACGATCAGCCAGTACCAGGCGGCCGCGGTCGCGGCGAGGCCCAGCGTCATGACCAGGCTGAGGGCGACTGCCGGGCCGGCGAGCAGGGTGAGGGGCGTCAGGGGGACGGAGAGGCCCAGCATGACCGTGTTGGCCATGAGGTTCACGCCGTCGGGGAAGCCCTGGAGGTCGGTGAAGAGAGGGTTGCGGAGGTGGGCGACGTTGTCGGCCGTGACCGCGAAGAACCACTCCCACTGGTTCTGGTCGCGCAGGGAGTCGGGGAGGTAGCGGTGGGCCGGGTCGAAGAAGCGGCCGGAGTAGAGGGCCACCGACATGAGGAGGAAGACGAAGGCCGCGAAGAGGTCGGCGGGGCGGACATCGCGCACGGAACGGAGGGCGATGCGGGTGGTCTCCGTGAGGGCGCGGGCGTAGTCGAGGGGGGTGACCTTCGAGCCGGGGCGGTGGGACCAGCGGACGGGGACCTCGGCGACGGGGAGGCCGGCGCGGTGCAGGTGCCGTAACACCTCGACGTCGATGGCCCAGCCGTTGACGCGGGAGGCGGCGTAGGCCTCGCGGGCGCGGTCGCCGTCGTAGAGCTTGAAGCCGCACTGGGTGTCGCGGATGCCGGGGACGGCCGTACGGCGTATGAGTAAGTTCCCGGCGCGGCCCAGCAGTTCGCGCACCCGGTGCTGGCGGTCGCCGATCGTGGCGCCGGGGACCGAACGGGAGCCGATCGCCGCGGAGTTGCCCTCGGTGAGCGCCTTGTCGAGCCGCTCCAGTTCCTCGATGGGCGTCGCCAGATCGGCGTCCGTGACCAGCACGCGGCGGCCGCGGGAGGCCGCTACACCGAGGCGGAGGGCGTGGCCCTTGCCGCGGTTGCGTGGGGCGGTGACCAGGCGGACACGGGGGCGGTGGCGGGCGGTGACGAGGTCGGCGGTGGCGTCGGTGGAGCCGTCGTCGGCGACGATGATCTCCCAGTCGGGCCAGCGGGTGCCGTCGGCGGTCAGGTGGTCGGTGATGGTGTCGAGGGTGCGGGTGAGGCGGTGCTGCTCGTTGTAGGCGGGGATGACGACGGAGAGGTCGGGGAGGGCTGAGCTTTCGGGGAGGGCTGAGGGGTCGGGAATGTCCGGCCGGGCGGGAACCTCTGGCTGATCGGGAACCTCCGGCAGCTCCCGCTGCCGGCTCATTCCGCCGCCAGCCTCTCGATCAGGGCGAGGGAGTCCGCGTCGTGGGCGGCGATGATCGAGCGGGCCGTGCGCAGGTCGCGGCGGCTCAGCGAGTCGACCAGGTCGGTGTGCCGGGACCACAGGTGGCCGCGCAGGTCGTCGAGGCGGCGTAGGTGCTGGACCGCGCAGACCCAGGACTGCACGCGCAGCCGGTGCAGGAAGTCGGCGAGGTAGGGGTTGCCGAAGAGGGCGCCGAGTTCGCGCCAGAAGCGCAGGTCGTAGCCGATCAGCACGGTGAGGTCGCCGGCGGTGGCGGCGCGCTGGGCCTCCTCGCCGCGGCGGCGTACCCCGACGACGGCGGCGTGGACACGGGGGTCGTCGGGGTCCCGGTGGCTCGCGCGGTCGCTTGCCAGGACCTGGAACATGCCGTCGATCACCAGGGCGCGGGCCTCGACGATGCCGCGGTAGTCGTCGACCGAGTACTCGTGGACCCGGAAGCCGCGGTGCTGGTCGGCCTCCAGGAGGCCCTGGGCGGAGAGATCGACGAGGGCCTCGCGTACGGGGGTCGCGGAGACGCCGTACTGCTCGGCGATCTCCTTGACGGTGAACTCCCGCCCTGCCTGCAGCCGACCGGCCAGCACCTCGTCCCGCAGAGCGTCCGCGAGCTGCTGCCGCAGGGTGCTCCGGGTCACGGAGCCGTTGCCGCCGGTGCCGGGCATGGTCAGGGCGTCTCCCGTCGTCGCGATGAGGTGGCGTGCGCGTATATGTCTACGAGCACGCCACCTTACGCGTTCGGGATCCGCGGGACGTTTCTGCGGCGAACGGCTGCTTTTCTCGCCCCCGCCGCCCCTACCCGTCCCATCCTCCAGGGGCCTGCCCCTTCGACCCCGGTTCCTGGGGGCTGCCGCCCCCAGACCCCCGCTTCGGCCCTGAAGGGGCCTCGTTCTCAAACGCCGGACGGGCTGGATGCAGCTGACCATGGTCGAGAGGTGGCGCCCCGCCGGGGTCTGGGGCGGAGCCCCCTGGCGGGGTCGAAGCGGCGGAGCCCCTTCACGGTGTGCGCCGGACGCCTACTCCGTGAACTCGTCCGCCACCGCCAGCGCAGCGTCCAGCGCCGCGAGGCCCTCCTTCAGCTCGGCCTCGGTCACGTTGCACGGGGGCACGACATGCGTGCGGTTCATGTTCACGAACGGCCAGATGCCCCCCGCCTTCGCGGCGGAGCCGAACGCCGCCATCGGGGCGTTCGCCTCGCCGGCCGCGTTGTACGGCACCAGCGGCTCACGGGTCTCCCGGTTCTTGACCAGCTCGACCGCCCAGAACATGCCCACGCCCCGCACGTCGCCCACGCTCGGGTGCCGCTCGGCCAGCTCGCGCAGCGCCGGCCCGACCACCTCGCCGCCCAGCCGGGCGGCGTTCTCGACGATGCCCTCCTCGGCCATGACGTTGATCGTCGCGACGGCGGCCGCGCAGGCCAGCGGGTGCCCCGAGTACGTCAGGCCGCCGGGGTACGGCCGCTTCGCGAACGTCTCCGCGATGGCCCCGGAGATGGCGACACCGCCCAGCGGCACGTATCCGCTGTTCACGCCCTTGGCGAAGGTCATCAGGTCCGGCGTGACGTCGAACAGGTCCGCCGCGAACCACTCACCGGTCCGCCCGAACCCCGCCATGACCTCGTCGAGGATGAAGACGATCCCGTACTTGTCGCAGATCTCCCGCACGCCGGCGAGGTATCCGGGCGGCGGCACCATGATCCCCGCGGTCCCCGGAATCGTCTCCAGGACGATCGCGGCGACGGTCGACGGCCCCTCGAAGGCGATCGTCGTCTCCAGGTGCTCCAGCGCCCGCGCGCACTCCTGCTCCTCGGTCTCCGCGTAGAACCGGGACCGGTAGAGGAAGGGCGCCCAGAAGTGCACGACACCGGCCGTGGCACGGTCGGAGGCCCAGCGGCGCGGGTCGCCCGTGATGTTCACGGCCTGCTGGGTGCCGCCGTGGTACGACCGGTATGCCGAGAGCACCTTCGGCCGCCCGGTGTGCAGCCGCGCCATCCGTACGGCGTGCTCCACGGCGTCCGCGCCGCCGTTGGTGAAGAAGATCTTGTCCAGGTCGCCCGGCGTCCGCTCGGCGATCAGCCGTGCCGCCTCCGACCGCGCCTCGATGGCGAAGGCGGGCGCGAAGGTGGTCAGGTGTGCGGCCTGCTCCTGTATCGCGGCGACGACCTTCGGGTGCTGGTAGCCGACGTTCGTGTAGACGAGCCCACTGGTGAAGTCGAGGTAACGCCTGCCGTCGTAGTCCCAGAAGTACGACCCCTCCGCGCCGGCGACGGCGAGCGGGTCGATGAGCTCCTGTGCGGACCAGGAGTGGAAGACATGCGCACGGTCCGCGGCCTTCACGGCAGCGCCGACCTCGGGGTTGGGATGAGGGGTCATGCGGCGAGCGTAGGTATCCGGGACACGGGCGCGATATCGGCGTCTTGTCTGCGGTCCGCCGGTTTCCACGACAGGTTGTCGACGGGGGGCTTAGACGCGGGGCTTGCAAGAAGTGCTATTGACAGCAAGCTGTCGAAGTGACAGCATATTGTCATCTTCGAGGTCTCCAGGAGGAGCCATGAGCAAGCCCGTGTACCTCGCCGTCTACAACACCCTGGCCGACTGGGAGCCGGGCCACGCCACCGCCCAGCTCGCCCGCGCCGGATACGAGATCCGCACCGTCGGCCCCACCCGCGAGCCCGTCACCACCGTCGGCGGCCTCCGCATCCAGCCCGACCTGGCCCTGGACGACGTACGTCCGTCCGACGCGTCCCTGCTGATCCTCACGGGCGCCGATCTCTGGGACGCGGGCGACGAACTCGCCCCCTTCGCCCGCACGGCCCGCGCCTTCCTGGACGCCGATGTACCGGTGGCCGCGATCTGCGGGGCCACGGCCGGGCTGGCCCGCGAAGGCCTGCTCGACGACCGGGACCACACCAGCGCCGTCTCCTTCTACCTGGCCGCGACCGGATACGGCGGCGGCGAGCGGTACGTCGAGGCCGACGCCGTCACCGACAGGGGGCTCGTCACGGCCGGCCCCACCGAACCCGTCGCCTTCGCCCGGGAGATCCTGCGCCTCCTGAAGGTGTACGACGACGAGGCCGTCGACGCCTGGTACCGCCTGTTCCACGACTCCGACGCGACGGCCTACGCCGTACTCGAGAAGGCCGGCGTCCTATGAGCCGGGAACGCCAGGACCTGCTCAGCCGCAGCGCGCTCGGGGTCTTCCGGCTCAACGGCCAGTTCCTGACGGTCGCCGAGGAACTGGCCCGGCCGGCCGGACTGACGGCGGCCTGGTGGCAGGTGCTGGGTGCCGTGCTCGGCGAACCGCTCCCCGTGGCCGGCATCGCCCGCGCCATGGGCATCACCCGGCAGAGCGTGCAGCGCATCGCCGACCTGCTGGTGGACAAGGGGCTGGCCGAGTACCGGCCCAACCCGGCCCACCGCCGCGCGAAGCTCCTCGCGCCGACCGAGGAGGGCCGGGCGGCGATCTCCCGGATCGACCCCGGCCACGCGGCCTTCGCCGACCGGCTGGCCGACGCCTTCGGGGACGCGGAACTCGCCGATGCCGTACGGGTTCTGGAACGGTTGTCGAAGGTGCTCGACGACCTCGCCGTTCCTGTTACGGAACCGTAGACGCCGACCCGCTCACCTCCCCGTTCGCCGCACTATCGTGGGGCCGAGGCTCGGGTGGGGGTTGGTTGGGGGGCGTGGGATGGAGAAGCTGGGCGCCGGGGATCCACAGCGGATCGGGGCGTATCGGCTGCTGGCGCGGCTGGGTGCCGGTGGTATGGGGGACGTCTATCTCGCCCGCTCGGACCGTGGCCGTACCGTCGCCGTCAAACTCGTCCGGCGGGAGCTGGCCGCGCAGGAGGAGTTCCGCGCCCGGTTCCGGCAGGAGGTGCAGGCCGCGCGGCAGGTCGGCGGGTTCTGGACCGCGCCGGTGCTCGACGCGGACACCGAGGCCGAGGTGCCCTGGGTGGCCACCGGGTATGTCGCCGGGCCCAGCCTCCAGCGGGTCGTCGGGCACGACCACGGGGCGTTGCCCGAGCGGTCGGTACGGATCCTGGCGGCGGGGCTGGCGCATGCGCTCAAGGACATCCATGCCGCGGGCATCGTGCACCGGGATCTGAAGCCCTCCAATGTGCTGGTCACCATCGACGGGCCCCGCGTCATCGACTTCGGGATCGCCCGGGCGCTGGAGACGGTCGGCGAGAGCGGGCTCACGCGTACCGGCGCGCTCGTCGGGTCGCCGGGGTTCATGGCACCCGAGCAGGTGCGCGGCGACCGGATCACGCCCGCGTGCGACGTGTTCTGCCTGGGCTCGGTGCTCGCTTACGCCGCGACCGGCCGTCTGCCGTTCGGGTCCGTCGACAGCGGCGCGCACGCCGTGATGTTCCGGATCGCCCAGGAGGAACCCGATCTGGAGGGGGTGCCCGAGGGGATCGCCGACCTGGTGCGCGACTGCTTGCGCAAGGACCCGGGGGCCCGGCCGACGCTGGACCGGATCCTGGAGCGTACGGGGGCCGAGGACACCGTCTCCGGCGGACGGTCCCGGGATCCGTGGCTGCCGAGTGCGCTGGTGGCGCAGTTGGGGCGGCATGCGGTGCGGTTGCTGGACGCGGAGGATCCGGTTGGGCCGGGGGAGGGCGGTTCGGGCTCGGGTGCCGGTGTGGGTTGGGGGGCGGGCGCGGGTGCGGGTGCGGCTGCGGGTTCAGGTTCGGGTTCGGCAGAGCGGGGCCACGCCGAGCCGACTCCCGCCGCCTCCCCCGAGCACGCTCCGGCCGCCGGCGCGACACCGCCGGACCACCTCCCCACTCTGGCCGCACCCCAGAACGGCCAGACCTCCCCACAGCAGCACCCGCAACAGCCGGCCTACGGCTACCCGCCGGCCGGCCCGACCCCACCGGCCGACGCGCCCTCGCCGTACGGCCAGGGTCCGTCGTACGGCCCGAACTCGCCGTACGGTTCGGCCCCTTCGTACGGCCCGACCCCGCCGTACAGTCCGAGCCCGTCGTACGGCCCCACCCCGCCCTACGACCCACCCCTGCCGCATCTCCCCACCACCCCGCCCGAAGGCCCCCGCCGCAGCGGCCGTTCCACGGCGGCGCTCGTCCTCGTCGCGCTGGTCGTCGCGCTCGGGGCCGGCGGGTCGGTGTACGCCCTCATGAGCGGCGGCGGTGACGGCGGGACCGGCGGCGATCCGACCTCCACCCCGACGGTCACGACGACCGCCACGGCCGGTCCCTCGGCCTCCGATGCGACCGCCTCCACCCCCGCTCCCGACCCCACCACCTCGGCCCCCGCCGACGGCGTCGTCCCCACGGGGTACCTCGGCACCTGGACGGCCTCGATCGACAACGGCACCGGCGAGAACACCCGCCGGCTGACCATCCGGCAGGGCGACGTGGGCGACACGGTCCTCTCCCTCGTCGCTGACGGCCCCGCCGGTACCGGCACCTACCACTGCGAGTTCGCGGCGGAACTGACCGAAGCGCCCGGTGCCGACGGCCCGTTGGCGCTCGGCCCCTCCACGGTGACGGCCGGTGAGCCCGCGACCGCCTGCTCGCCGGGCGCCGCCACCGAGGTCACGCTGCTGCCGGACGGCAGGCTGGAGCGCGTGAACACGGACAGCGGGGAGAAGCTGACGTACACCAGGCAGTAAGGAGCGCCGAGAACGTCGTGACCGTCGGCACCGCGGTGCTCGGTGTCGGGAGTCGAGGGGCGAGAACACCTCCCGGCCCGCACCCGGACGATCAACGCAAGCCTCTCCAGCAGGCCACCGCCGCCACCCCCGTCACCGCGGCTCCGGCGGCCGCTGCCGAGGCATGTTCGGCCGGGCCCCGTTCGCCGGTGGTACCGGGAACCGTCCCGTCCCCACCCCTGCGTCCTGCCGAGTCCCGCCGGTCACCGCCGACTGGATTCCCAGGGGCGCGGAGCCGGTGCGGAACTCCACCATCCAGTCCGCCGTCTCCGCCCGTACCAGCTCCGTCACGTCCTCCGAGAACCGCCGTAGGACGCCGAGACAGCGCTCCGCCGCCTCACTGGCCGTCCCCTCGGCCGGCCCGAGGATCTCCCGTACGCACTCCGTCGCCCAGTCGAACTGCAGCACCTGCAGCCGCCGCTGCACTGCCTGAGCCGTGGCGACGTCCCTTATCCACCCGGACGTCACCCCGAAGAACCGGTCGATCGCCACGCAGGCCACCGCCAGCAGCAGCGACAGATACCCCCAGGGCGCCACCCCGCTCGCAACCCCTGTCAGATCGAGGAGAGGCAGCGCCGCCCCCACGACCGCCCCCGCCGCCGCGCCACCCCGCAACGCCCGAGCACCCCGCCGCTTCCACACCCGGTCCGCGAGATACCACGCGGCCGTGTTCAGCGCCCCCCGCTCCACCCACCGGTACAGCTCGTCCAGCCGGACCGCCGGCTCCCCCCAGTCCCCGAGCGGAAACGTCCGCCCCGCCAGATCACCCGGCCGCAGTCCGGCCGCCCCTTCGCCGCCACGCCCGTCCTGAGGCGACCTCTCGGGCTGCTTCTCCGGCTGACCCACCCGGCACTCCCTACTGTCACGGTGCGTGACGCCACATGCGGCCTGCGTCCCGGGTACGACCCCCCGCAGTGCACGGAACGTCACGCAACACCTGAGGCTGACGCGCCGGACCCTTCCTACCGCCCAATGGGTGGCGAAGAGATGCCTTTCGCCTCTTTTCCGCCCGGAAGTGGGCCTTGATCAGGTATCGGACTCCAGTTCCTCTCACTCGAAAGAGTGCTGGAGCGACGGCTGCGCGGACCACGTAGGCTCGTGCTGAACGGGAAAGCCGACGCAAGGAGCTGATCGTGATCCCCGGTGGTGGCCAGCCCAATATGCAGCAGCTGCTCCAGCAGGCCCAGAAGATGCAGCAGGACCTGCAGCGGGCGCAGGAGGAACTGGCGCGGACCGAGGTCGACGGGCAGGCCGGCGGTGGCCTGGTGAAGGCCACGGTGACGGGCGCCGGCGAGCTCCGGGCGCTGAAGATCGACCCGAAGGCGGTGGACCCGGAGGACACCGAGACCCTCGCCGACCTGATCATCGCGGCCGTACAGGCGGCCAACGAGAACGCGCAGACGCTCCAGCAGCAGAAGCTCGGCCCCCTGGCCCAGGGCCTGGGCGGCGGCAGCGGCATCCCGGGCCTGCCGTTCTGAGGTCCAGGCGTTCTCCGGTCTCCGGTCTGCCTTTCTAAGAAGGGCCGCGGGCAACTACCGTACGTACCGTAAGGAACCCCAGGAAGGACGGCAGTCCGTTGTACGAAGGCGTGGTCCAGGACCTCATCGACGAACTGGGGCGGCTGCCCGGCGTCGGTCCCAAGAGCGCGCAGCGGATCGCCTTCCACATCCTGCAGGCGGAGCCGACGGACGTACGGCGCCTCGCCCAGGCCCTCCTCGAGGTCAAGGCGAAGGTCCGCTTCTGCGCCACGTGCGGAAACGTGGCGCAGGAAGAGCTGTGCGGCATCTGCCGGGACGCGCGCCGCGACCCGGCGGTCATCTGCGTGGTCGAGGAACCGAAGGACGTCGTGGCGATCGAGCGGACCCGCGAGTTCCGCGGCCGCTACCACGTCCTCGGCGGCGCGATCAGCCCGATCGAGGGTGTCGGGCCGGACGACCTGCGTATACGAGAACTTCTCGCGCGGTTGGCCGACGGGACGGTCACGGAGCTGATCCTGGCCACGGACCCGAATCTCGAGGGCGAGGCCACGGCCACGTACCTCGCGCGCATGATCAAGCCCATGGGCCTGAAGGTCACCCGCCTGGCCAGCGGCCTCCCGGTGGGTGGCGACCTGGAATACGCGGACGAGGTCACCCTCGGCCGCGCCTTCGAGGGGAGACGACTCCTAGATGTCTGACGCCACGCTGCACGCGACCGAACAGAACCCGGACGACTTCGCGGTCCAGATCGCGGACCAGATCGAGAGTTTCCTGGTCGCGGTCACGGAGGTCGCGAAGGGCGACGAGCCGGGCTCGACCGTGCCCTTCCTCCTGCTGGAGGTCTCGCAACTCCTCCTGGCCGGCGGCCGCCTCGGCGCGCACGAGGACATCGTCCCCGAGGAGCGCTACGAGCCCGACCTGGGCCCGGAGCCGGATGTCGACGAACTCCGCGAGAACCTCGCCCGTCTGCTGGACCCGGTGGACGTCTACTCCGAGGTCTTCGACCCCTACGAGCCCCGCAAGGCCCCGGTCCCGGCCCGCATTTCCGACGACCTGGCCGACGTCATCACCGACCTCCGCCACGGCATGGCCCACTACCGCGCCGGCCGCACCGCGGAGGCCCTGTGGTGGTGGCAGTTCTCGTACTTCTCCAACTGGGGCTCGACGGCCTCCGCGACCCTGCGGGCGTTGCACTCGGTCCTGGCCCACGTCCGGCTGGACCAGCCCCTGGAGGAACTGGACGGCCTGGACACGGACCAGGGCGTGATGGGCGACGAGACGCTGGAGTTCGAGGCCGGCCGGGTCATGGAGCAGGAGATCGGGGAGCAGTTGGGGCTGCGGCCGGCGCAGTAGCGACGGTCTCCCTCTCCTGCGTCCGCGCGGCGAGCCGAACGTGGCCTGGACTCCGCTCCTCCAGAGGCACCGCAGGTCGCCATCGCATTGGTGGAAGTGGGGCGTCGACGGGTTCAAGCCGAGCGAGCGCTGAGCGAGGACAGCGAGGTCGTCCAAGCCCTGGCTAGTGGAACGAGCGGCTTAGCGTGATCCGCACACAGGCTCTCAGCCCGGATGAGTCGGCCGGTTTCTTCGAGCGGATGGTGGATCGTCGTGAGTGACCAGCTGAAGTGGTTCAAGTCGAGCTACAGCGACAACGAGGGCGGCGCCTGCGTCGAATTGGCGTTCTCCGTCACCGTTCACGTCCGCGACTCCAAGGTTCCTGCCAGCCCCGAACTCCACCTCACCGCCCCCGCCTGGACGGCGTTCATTTCATATCTGAGCCCCCGAGACCGCGAGAAACAACGCTCGTGGCGCGGCACCGGGAGATCGGCGAGTCACCCGAGAATCCGTCCGGTGAAGTGGCCCTTCCGGCGCGGCGGCTTCAACTGCGGTCACTTTCCTGACGCTTGTCCCTCCCGCACGTCATCATGTGAGGCATGAGTGGCGTGTTCGAGGGGCGGCCCGAGGTGGCGGCGTCGGGGGACGGCTCGGTCGCGGCAGGCCGGGACATCGGTGTGGCCGCCACCGGTGAGGGCGCGATCGGGACGCAGATCGGGCAGTACATCGGCAGCCTCACCCTCCAGCCGGTGGACACCTGTCCGCAGCCGGCGTCCGTCGACTCGCCCCTTCGCCTGACCAACCTGCGTGAGCGGCCGCGTCTCTTCGTCGGCCGTGACCGTGAACTGGCCGTGCTGGACGCGGCGTTGACGACACCGGGTGAAGCCGTCGCGCACGCGCTGCACGGGCTGGGCGGCATCGGCAAGTCCACGCTGGCCGCGCACTGGGCGGCGCAGCAGACGGCGTACGCACCCGTCTGGTGGGTCACGGCCGACAGCCCCGCCGCGATCGACGACGGTCTGGCGCGCCTCGCCTCGGCACTGCACCCGGCCCTGGCCGCGCACCTGCCTCAGGAACGGCTCAGCGAGTGGGCGCTGCAGTGGCTGGCGACGCATAACGACTGGCTGATCGTCCTAGACGACGTCGCCGACCCGGCCCATGTGAAGCCGCTCCTGGCGCGGGCTCCGAACGGCCGGTTCTTGATCACCAGTCGGCGGGCCACGGGCTGGAACGACACCGCCGAGCCGGTCTCCGTCGAGGTGCTCGACGAGGAGAACGCCGTCCGCCTGTTCCGCAGGATCTGCCCGGACGCCGGGCCGGGCGTCGAGGCCGTCTGCGCGGAACTGGGGTGCCTGCCACTGGCCGTCCACCAGGCGGCGGCTTACTGCGAGGAGAGCGGTGCCACCGCCGAACAGTACGGTGCCCTCCTCGCCGAGTACCCCGACGAGATGTACGCGACGGCGGCCGAGGGCGGCGACCCTCAGCGCACAGTCGCCCGGGTGTGGCGCATCACGCTGGACCGCCTGGCCGCCGACGGCCCCGCCCTGCCGATCCTGCTGCGTCTCGCCTGGTACGCCTCCGAAGGCATCCCCCGCGCCGTGCTCGACTCCTTCGGCAGCCC
Source organism: Streptomyces sp. CA-251387 (assembly GCF_050936625.1). NCBI lineage: Bacteria > Bacillati > Actinomycetota > Actinomycetes > Kitasatosporales > Streptomycetaceae > Streptomyces > Streptomyces sp. CA-251387. Next base: position 5,123,862 of record NZ_JBNJMJ010000001.1, read on the forward strand.
ACCCGTCGTCCACCGGGCTGTCGCCCGCCTCGCCGCCCACAGCATGATCAAGGTGCATCGCGCCACCGACACGATGTCCGTGCACGGGCTGGTCCAGCGGGTGTCACGGACCGTGCAGCCCGGCGATCCGTACCGTACGGCGGAGGCGGTGACCGACGCCCGGGAGGGCGCGACGCAGGCGCTGGCGAAGGCACTTCCGGGCGGCGTACGTGACCCCGCCGACTGGCCGGGCTGGCGAGCCCTCCTGCCGCACGTCGAGGCGCTCGCCCAGTACCTGCCGCAGGGCGAGGAGTCGCCGACCGCGGCACGACTGCTGGCCAGGGCGGGGGAGTTCGCGGCGGTGCAGGGGATGCGCGGACACGCCCGGCGGCTCACCGAACGCGCGGAGCAGGGACTCGTACGGCATCTCGGCTCCGAGAACATCGAGGTCCTCACCACCCGCAGCCTCCTGATCGGCATAGGCGACGCGACGGTCGAGGAAGCGGTCCGCCACACGGACGCGTGTGAGCGGGTGCTCGGCGCACGGCATCCGGAGACGATCACGGCGCGGTTCGTGCTGGCCGAGGCGTACCGCAGGGCGAAGGAGTACGAGCGGGCAGCGGAGACCTTGCAGACGGTCGTGCTGCTCCGCACGCAGGAGCTGGGCGCCGGACACCGGGACACCCTGCTGGCCCGTGCGGCGCTCAGCGGGAGCCAGGCCATGCTGGGAGACATGCGCTCGGCGGCCCACACCCTGCAGAGCGTCCACGCCGACTGCGTCCGTGAGCTCGGCGAGCGCGACCCGGTGACGCTCGACCTGCGTGGCCGCCTGCGCAGCCTTGCCAGCCCCGGTGACCTGCTGCTCACTCTCGGACCGGACTTCATCACGGCCCTCACCCACCAGTCCACGGACCAGATGAAAGACCTCGTCAGACGAATGGGGGAGACGGTCTCCCCCGAGGTGGTGCAGGAATGGGCGGAGGGGCAACTAGCCGTCGCCGAAGCCCATTTCGCCGAGTGCGAGACGGTACTGGGCCCCGGTCACGAGGACACCGTGTACGCCAAGCTGCACCTGGCCATGCTGCACGGAATGAAGGAGGACCCCACTGCGGCGCTCACCCATGCCCGCGAAGCCGTCGAGACCGCCACGCGGTACCTGCAGACCGGGGCTCCCGCGGCATTCATGGCCCAGGCCGTGCTGGCCGTGGTCGTCGCGCTGACGGCAGCTCCTTCCCCCGCCGCCCTTCGAGAGCTGAACGAGCAACTGGCGCAGTTGCAGAGCCTCCATGTGGGCACGGAGAACGAGCTCCCGGGCGAGGGCGGCCGGTGAGCCGGAAGGGTGAGAGTGGTGCGCCGGCCGGGTCGTCCGGCGCGCGTTCCGTCGCCGCGGGGCGGTCGGTCGGGGTGGCGCAGACCGGGGATCATCCGGTAATGGCGATGTACGTCGAGACGGCGGTGACGCTGACGCCGGAGGCGCTGGCGCTGCCCGCGCGGGTGCCGAGGACTGTGAAGCTGCCGGATCGGGCCGGGGGTCTGTTCGTCGGGCGGGAGCGTGAACTCCGGCTGCTGGACGAGGCGTTCGAGCAGGTGGGCGGGGTGGTCGTGCACGCGGTGCACGGTCTGGGCGGTGTCGGAAGGTCGACGCTGGCCGCGCACTGGGCCGGGCGTCGGACGGCGGAGTTCAACCCGGTCTGGTGGATCACGGCCGGGAGCCGGCAGGACCTGGACGCGGCCCTGGCGGAACTGGCCCGGGCACTTCACACGGTGCTGGCGGGCACGCTCGCCGAGGAGGCACTGCGCGAGGAGGCACTGCGCTGCCTCTCGGCACATGAGGGCTGGCTGCTGGTCCTGGACAACGTCCCGACCCGGCCGACGTCGGATGGCTGCGGGACCGGACACCGAACGGCCGCCTTCTCATCACCACCCGACACAGCGGGGCGGGTTGGCGCGGCATCGCCGGCCTGCTGGACCTCGACGTCCTCGGAATCGACGAATCCGTCCGGCTGTTCACGCAGATCTACGACGGTCCACCCGACGGCGTGGAGGAGCTGTGCGCCGAACTCGGCCGACCGCCCCTCGCCGTGGACCAGGCCGCGGCGTACTGCCGGGAGGCGGAGATCACGCCGCGGACGTATCTGGAGTGGCTCGCGGCCTACCCGGGGCGGCTCTTCGCGGCGACGGCGGAGGGCGGGGACGCGGAGCGGACGGTCGCCCGGGTCTGGCGGATGACGCTCGACCGGCTGGCGGACACCCCGCTGGCGGAGCGGATCCTGCGGATCATGGCGACACCACCGACCACTTGGCCGTGCACCTCGACTTCCCGCCCCATGTCACCCTCGACGGCGAGGCCACGACCTGGACCTTCGCGCGGGTGCTGCTGAGTGAGGGGCTGCGCGCGCCCGCCGGGCTCGGCAGGGTGCGCGTCCGGCCGTGCGGGGCGGCCCACACGTACGTCGAGTTCCACTCGCCCGTGGGCACGGCCGTGCTCCGGTTCGTCGCCTCGGACCTGTACCGCTTCCGGGCTCGCACGTACACCGTGATCGCGCCGGGGGAGGAGACCGTGGGGGCGGAGCTGGATCAGGGGCTCGTGGCGCTGTTCGGGGGACGGGTGTGATGAGGGGTCGTAGGGGGCTCTTTTCCCGTCCGAACTCCTCCATGATGGTCGTATGGCGACTCGGTCAAAGACGTTGGTGTGGACGGGAATCGGGCTCTGCGTCGCAGGGGCCGCGGGTTTGGTCTTGGGGGGCGTGCTGGACGTCGACGCCGCGGATCCCTGGGCGAGCGTGGCCGGGGGAGCGGCGGGATTGCTCGGGCTGGCGGTGACGCTCTACGCCCTCCTCGGACCGGCGTCGGCACCGGCACCGGCGCCCACTGCCTCCGTGACCGCGAGCGGCACGCGGTCTGTGGCCGCGGGGGGCAGCATCGGGGCCGTGGCCACGGGGGACGGGGCGTCCGTCGTGACGCCGCCCACGATGCCCGCTCCACCGACCCGGCCGGCGAACGGGCCGGTCACCGCCTCGGGGGAGCGTTCCGTCGCGGCCGGTGGTGACATCGGTTCGGTGTCGACGGGAGACGCGTGACCGGGTCCGCGAACAGGGTTGAACCCCGGGAATCACAGATCCCCCATCGGTAACCTCCCGCTGCCGTTTGGGCGCGATCAACGGTCCGGTGCGGGATGCTGGGGCGTATGAAGGGGGAGCACACGGACGCGTCGGGGGAGCGGGCGGTCGCGGCGGGGCACTCGATCGGCATGGCGTTCACGGGGGACCACGCCGCACCGACGTTCGTGGAGAAGGCGTTGCCGCCCCTGCCCGCCGAGGCCTTCGAATTGCCGCCGTGCACGTCCCCGATGGTCCACCTGCCCGTGAAGACACGACAATTCGTCGGCCGTGAGCGGGAACTGGCGGCGCTGGAGCGTGCGTTCGAGAACGCGGTCGGTGTGGTGGTGCGGGCGGTGCACGGGCTCGGCGGTGTCGGGAAGTCCACGCTGGCCGCGCACTGGGCGGCGGGGCAGACCGGTGCGTTCGACGTGGTGTGGTGGATCACGGCGGAGACGGAGGCCGACCTCGACGCCGGCCTGGCCGACCTCGCCGTCGCGCTCCAGCCCGCACTGGGCGACGTACTGTCGCGCAAGGCGCTGCGTGATCTGGCGGTGCGGTGGCTGTCGGCCAACACGGGCTGGCTGCTTGTCCTGGACAACGTGTCGGCCCCGGCGGACGTGCGGTGGCTGCTGGGGCGGGCGACGGGCGGCCGGTTCCTGGTCACTACGCGGCAGGCGGCGGGCTGGCAGGGAATCGCGGAGACCCTTTCCCTGGACGTGCTGGAGCTGCCGGAGGCCGTTGAACTGTTCGAGCAGGTGTACGGCGGACCGGTCGATGGAGTCGAGGAGCTCTGCCGCGAGCTGGGATGCCTGCCCCTGGCGGTGGAGCAGGCGGCCGCCTACTGCCGGGAGGCGCGGATCACGCCGGGGAACTATCACAGACAACTCGCCGCCCATCCCGGGCAGATCCTGACCAAGGCTCCGGAAGGCGGGCGCACCATCGCCAGGGTCTGGCGCGTGACGCTGGACCGGCTGGCGGACACTCCGCTCGCCGGGCACATCCTGCTGATCATGGCCTGGTGGGCGCCGGACGGGATACACCGCTCGTACCTGGAGCCGCTCGCGGGTGGCAGTCCGCCTGACGTGACGGAGGCGCTGCGGCGGCTCGCCGCGCACAGCATGATCACGCTGCACGACGACGGCACGCTCTCCGTGCACCGGCTCGTGCAGGCGGTGGCGAGGGCGGAGGACCCGGAGGATCCGCACCGGAGTCCGGAGCGCGTGAGGGCGGCCCGTGACCTGGCGGCTGTCCTGCTGAACGCTCGGGCGGACCGTGGGCACCTCGCCTGGGGCTGGATCACCCATGCGCAGACCCTGCTCGGCCATGTCGCTCCGGAGGAGGAGACGGAGCAGATCGTCCTGCTGCTGTGCAACATGTCGGTGTGGTTCCCGGAACTCGGCAAGACGGCGCTGGCCGCCAGGGCGGCGACAGCCGCCGAGCGGGTGTGCGGGGAACGGCACAAGGTGACGTTGCTGGCGCGGGAATACCTGGCCGGGGCGTACGAGAAGGCCGGGGAATTCGATCGCGCCCTCACCCTGCTGAGGAAGAACGTGTCCATCACTGTCCGTATGAACGGGCGCAAGCATCCGGACACGTTCCAGGCCCGTGCCCGGCTGACCCGCCCGATGCTGATGAGCGGTGATCTCAAAGGAGGGCTGGCCTGGGCCGAGAAAACCGTGCGGAGGGCCGAACGGCACTTGGGCGCCGCCCACGAGGTGACGCTGGAAGTCGCCCAGGTGCTGGCGGGGGCGTGGGTGACGCTGGCCGAGGCGGACCCGGACCGGTATGCCTCGGCGGCCGTCGCAGAAGTCGAGCGACGGCGGATCCAGGCCATCAGGGCCGAGGGCGAGGACGGCAAGATCGCCTGCTTCATGACCCTGCACCTCAAGGAGCTTCATGAACTCAGAGGCGACATCCGCCAGGCGCTCGCGATGGCGGAGGCACTGGTCGTGAGCGCCGGCCGGCACTACGGCGAACTGAACGCGCTCACGCTCAGCGCCCGTATGAGCCATGTCCATCTTCTGATGCGGATCGGCGAAGGCGAACGCGTCCGAGAACTGGCGGGACCTCTCATCGCCGACTGGGAGCGGGTCTTCGGCGCCAGTGAGGCCTCTGCGCTCCTGTCCGAGATCCTTAACGCCGCCGGGCTGCCTCCGAACGACGACGACCCCACCGGGGGCGTGGGCTCCCCACCTGACCAGCAGGACCGCCACCGTCACCAGCCTGCCCATGACCAACAGCAGGACGGGCGCGGGTAGTTGATCCGCCGGCCCCAGCAGCAGAACCAGCGCCGGTACGGTGACCAGGGCGAAGCCCACCCCCGTGAGCCACTGGACAGTGGAGCCGAGCAGCACGATGGCTGCCAGCAGTAAGTCGCCCGCCATGGTGTAGCCCACTACACCACCCCTTCGGGAGCCCACTCCCTCGTCGCTGGCCTCGGCGGACGGGATCGTTGATCTCGCAAGGTCAACGGCCCGGCCCTCCCGGCCCCGTCCCGAAGGAAACCGTCATGAAGGCCCTCCTCTCCTCCCGCCCCGTCCTGTGGTTCCTCTTCCTCTTCAACGCCGCCGTCGCCGCGGCCGCCCCGTTCGTCGTCGACGGCACGCAGGGCAACATGACCGGCGTCGGGATGGGCGTGGTGTCGCTCGGTGCCGGTGGCGCGCTGCTGCGCGGCGGCAGGAGGGCCACCGCGTAACCGTACGGCCACCGCGCGCGAATTGGGCGAGCCCTTTCCCTGGGCTGTACGTCCCCTGCACGGGCCCTAACCAGTGCCACGCGAATCTGGAGTCACTTCCACCGCACAAGCCGCGGACGGAGGAAAACCCCAGGTCAACCCACCCGCACTGGAGATGCAATGACTCGTAGGGCAAGCAGGTCCATCAGCAAGCGCGCAGCCATTGTCACCGCCACCGCGGTGGTGACCGTCGGCACCGTCGCCGCCGGTGCCGCGGTCGCCGGTCCCACGTGGGGTGCGGGCAAGCCCGCCGAGAAGCAGATAGCCGGGCTGTTCGACAACTGGAACAGAGCCCTGCAGACCGGCGACCCGCAGAAGGTCGCGGACCTCTACGCGAGCGACGCGGTGCTGCTGCCGACCGTGTCCAACAAGGTCCGCGCCGATCGCGCCGCCGTTGTCGACTACTTCGAGCACTTCCTGGCGAACAAGCCGGTCGGCAAGAAGATCGAGTCGCATGTGAACGTCCTCGATGCGAACTCCGCGCTCGACGCCGGTGTCTACCAGTTCACCCTCACCGACCCCGAGACCGGCGAGAAGAACGTCGTCAAGGCCCGCTACACCTACGAGTACGAGAAGCGGAACGGCGAGTGGCTCATCGTCAACCACCACTCCTCGAAGATGCCCGAAGGCTGATCGTCACCTTCAGCCCGCCCCCGGGAGCGTCCCCGAGCGTCACGGTCCCGCCGTCGTCCGTCACCAGCTGCTTGACGACGGCGAGGCCGAGACCCGAACCGGACTTCCCGGTCAGGCCCTGGCCGCGCCAGAAGCGGTCGAAGGCGCGGGACTTCTCCGCGTCCGACATCCCGGGGCCCTCGTCGAGAACCGACAGCACCACTTCGTCGCCCTTGGGCTCGATCCGGACGGTGATCGTGCCGCCGTCCGGTGACACCTCCAGGGCGTTCGAGAGCACGTTGTCCAGCACCTGGTCCAGATGACCGGGGCCGGCCAGCACCAGCAGCCGGCCGTCGGCACTCCCCCTGAGCGCGATGGTGACTCCGCGCTCGTCGGCGGCCGGCCTCCACACGTCCAGCCTCTCCCGCACGATGTCCCACAGGGCCAGCGGCTCCGCCGCCGTCACCTTCGCCTCGGCCCGGGCCAACACCAGCAGTCCGCTCACCAGGCGGCTCATCCGGACGACCTCGGCCGTGGCCTGTTCGACGTCCTCCCGTACGAACTCGTCGTCGACGCCGTCCGAGATGTTGTCCAGGGACAGGCGCAATGCCGTGAGAGGAGTGCGCAGTTGATGCGAGGCGTCCGCCACGAAGATACGTTGCGAGGCGACCAGCGTGTCCAGGCGCTCCGCGCCCTGGTTCAGGGTGCGGGCGAGGGTCTGGGTCTCCGGCGGGCCGGTCACCGGGGAGCGCGCGGTCAGGTCGCCGTCGCTGAACTTGCTGGCCATGGCGTTGAGTTCGCGCAGCGGTGCGGTGATCCGGCGCGCGGCGTACGCGCCGATCGCGGCCGCCGCCGCCAGGACGAGCACGGCCAGGCCGGCCCGGAAGCCCCAGATCTGCCACAGCCGCCTGGTCATGTCCGAGGTCGAGTACACGATCCGCACGGCCGCGTCCCCCTTGGCGGGTACGGTGACCGTCAGGTGCTGGCCCCAGATGAAGTCGGAACCCCAGTCGGTCGTCGGCTCGTTCTGCTCCACGGCCCGGGTCAGCGCCGCGTCTGCCGCGGGCTTCGGCAGGTCGGGTTCGCAGCTGCCGGTGGGGGTCACCTCGACGTCGCCGGGTGTCTTCTCGCTGTACGCCCTGGCCACCTCCGTCAAGGCGTCGCACGAGGTGTCGTTGCCGTTGCCCAGCAGCAGCGCCATCGTGTTGGCCTCGCGCAGGACGGACAGCTTGGTGTCGTCCCGCAGCTGTTTGGTCAGCGTGAAGGCGACCGGCACGGTGAACAGGAGGATGGCGACCGCGACGAGCAGGATGTAGCTGCGGATGAGCTGGCGGTTCATGAGGCGTCACTGGCTCCGGCGATCTCCAGCCGGAAGCCGACCCCCCGGACCGCCTCGATCGTGATCGCCCCGGCGAGCTTGCGCCGCAGCGCCGCCACATGCACGTCCAGCGTCTTGGTCGGGCCGAACCAGTTCGCGTCCCAGACCGCCTCCATGATCTGCTCGCGCGACATCAGCGCCCCGGGCTCCTCGGTGAGGAAGGCCAGCAGGTCGTACTCCTTGGGCGCGAGGGCCACCTCCTCGCCGTCCAGGCGGACGCGGGCCGCCTTGCGGTCGATGGTGAGGCGGGCGCCGTAACGGTCCGGGCCGGCCTCGGCGGCAGCGGCGGGCGTGCGGGGCTGCATACGGCGCATGACCGCTCGTATCCGCGCGATGACCTCACGGACCCCGAACGGCTTGGACACGTAGTCGTCCGCACCGAGCTCCAGCCCGACCACCCGGTCCGTCTCGTCGCTGCGCGCGCTGATCACGATGATCGGCACGTCGCCGCGCTCGCGCAGCGCCTTGCAGACGTCGAGGCCGTCGGTGTCGGGCAGACCGAGATCGAGGAGTACGACGTCGTAGGGGTCGTCGTGGCACAGCGCCGCGGCACCCGTGGTGACCCACGCCACCTCGAAGCCGTAGCGCAGCAGTCCTCGCCGGAGCGACTCGGCGACCGGTTCGTCGTCTTCCACCAGCAGTACGCGCACAGGCGAACCATAGTGGTTGAACTTTAAAGACGACCGGTCGCCGAGCCAGCGGGTGATCAAGGGGCGGATAAACGGCTGTTACCGCATTCATTCGCCCCGCGAGACCGCTACCACAGCATCGGCAGCCGCTCCGGGATCCGCTTCATGAACCCGGTCCGCCACACCAGCTGCTCGATCGGCACCGCCAGCCGGAGTTCCGGCATCCGCTCCAGCACGGTCCGCAGGGCGATCTCCGCGTGCTTGCGGCCGAGGGCGGTGGCCGGGCAGTAGTGGCGGCCGCCGCCGAAGGAGAGGTGGGCGGTGGCGTTCTCGCGGCCGAGGTCGACCGTGTGGGGGTCAGGGAAGGCGGCCGGATCGAAGTTCGCGCCCTCGACCAGGACCAGGACCAGTTCGCCGGCTTTCACCTCCACGTCGCCCAGCCGTACGTCCTCCAGGGCGAGGCGCGGCAGGCCGTCGCCGATGGAGAGGTTGATGCGCAGGAGCTCGTCCACGGCCGCCGGGATCTTTCCGGGGTCCGCGACCAGCTCGGCCTGCAGGTCCGGGTGCTGGATCAGTGACACCAGCGCCATGGTCAGGAAGCCCGAGGTGGAGATGACACCCGCGCCGAACATGGTCACCCCGACCGTCGCGAGCATCTCGTCGGTGAGGTGCGCGTACTCGGGGTCTCCGCGCAGGACGGCCAGCTCGCCCATCAGGCCCATCGTCGTAGGGTCGTCGAGCCGCTCGGTCATATAGGCGATGTCCCGGTCCCAGTTGAGCCGGGCGCCCGTGACGGGGCAGGCCGAGTTCATGAACGCGATGTCCAGGCTCCGCATCAGCTTGGGCGCGTCCGCCGGCGGGATGCCGAGGATCCGGCAGTGCATGCCCGCCGAGTACGGGTCGGCGAAGCCGCCGCGCAGGTCCGCCGGGGCGCCCTCGGCGATCAGCCCGTCGACGAGCTCGGCGGCGTAGGACCGCAGCCACTGCGCCAGGCCGGGGCTCTTCGGGTTGAGTGCCTTCAGTACGGCCTTGCGCAGCCCGGCGCCGGTGATGTTCCCCATGTTGTTGACGACCTCGGGCGGGATCGTCAGCGCGTACTGACGGGGGACGCCGGGGGCGGAGGTGTCCTTGAGGCTGAAGCGCGGGTCTTCGAGGACCTGCTTGCACAGGTCGTACGACGACACGAGCCAGGCCTCGTCGCCGGCGATGGTGCGCACGCGCCGTACGGGGGTGTTGGCGCGCAACTTCTCCACTTCTTCCGGGAGTTGGTCGCCACGCCAGGAGAACGGGAAGTCGATCAGGTCCTCAGTGAGCATCGGTGGCCCCCTCCGTGCCGGTGCCCTCGGCGGGCGTGACGATGGCGTGTCCCTGGTTGCGGGAGGCGCGCAGGCCGGCGCCCCGGGCGTAGAGCAGCTCGGCCATCGGCAGGAGCTGGTGGTAGCAGTTGAGGGAGGAGGGGACGTCGAGGATGGCGGGCGTGTCGAGGAAGAGGGGCGCCTCGGCACAGACGTAGGCGAGGCAGACCTCGCGCTGTGCGTCGGTCACCTGCCCGGTCCTGTCGGCCAGGAAGGAGTCGACGAGCTTCTCGCAGGTCGTGCGGAACTCGTCGTCGGTGGTGAGGCGCGCCTGGAGGTGGTCGTGGATCTCGCGGTACGCCCGGTTGCCGCGGAAGTCGGACATGGCGTGGGCGCGCAGCCGGGCGCCGCCGGGGTCGACGGCCGCCACGGCGCCGAGGACCTTCGCCCGCACACCGCGCAGGTTCTTCACCGCCTTGCGGCGCGCGTCGTCGGGCGGATAGCCGGACGCCGCGTACATCTCGGCCACGTACAGATCCGTGTACACGAAGTCCACCCGCCCGAAGAGGGCGAGGCCCCAGCGGGCGAGGTCGTGGACCCGGCGGGCGGAGAAGTAGCTGTTGCCCGGGGAGACACCGATGACGGCGTGGTCGCCGGCGGTGCGGATCACTTCGCAGTGGGGGGTGAAGGGCCGGACCTCGAAGAGGTCGGCCGGAGAATCGGTTGCCGTATCGGCTTGGGTGACGTGCCGGATCTCTGAAGCGGTCACAGTCGTCAAAGGAGAGAAATCCTTCGCGTCGCAAGTCCCGATGGAGCCTTGTGCTCCTGGTGTGGCGACGACGACGCGAAGTTAGCGGGCGACTACGGAGAGCGTCAATGGTCGCCGGTCGGGCTCGGCGATCTTCCGTTCGCGAGGCTCGGCGGTCTGCCCAGTGACCTGCACCACTTCCCCGTATGCCTTCGTCCCCACCGGGCAGGGACCATCCGAGCGTCCGAATCTCACCATCTGGGAACCCCAAGGTCGTTTTCGGGCGCTCGGTAAACTGAGCCGACACACACGGACTGAGCGAGGAGCGCACGTGGGCCTTGTCGTGCAGAAGTACGGAGGCTCCTCCGTAGCCGATGCCGAAGGCATCAAGCGCGTCGCCAAGCGAATCGTCGAAGCGAAGAAGAACGGCCACCAGGTGGTCGTCGTCGTTTCCGCGATGGGCGACACGACGGACGAGCTGATCGATCTCGCCGAGCAGGTATCGCCGATGCCTGCCGGGCGTGAGTTCGACATGCTGCTGACCGCCGGAGAGCGTATCTCCATGGCGCTGCTGGCCATGGCGATCAAAAACCTGGGCCACGAGGCCCAGTCCTTCACCGGCAGCCAGGCAGGCGTCATCACCGACTCGGTCCACAACAAAGCCCGGATCATCGACGTCACGCCGGGCCGGATCCGGGAGTCCATCGACCAGGGCAACATCGCCATCGTCGCGGGCTTCCAGGGCGTCAGCCAGGACAAGAAGGACATCACCACGCTGGGCCGCGGCGGTTCCGACACGACCGCCGTCGCGCTCGCGGCCGCGCTGGACGCCGAGGTGTGCGAGATCTACACCGACGTCGACGGCGTGTTCACCGCCGACCCGCGCGTGGTGAAGAAGGCGAAGAAGATCGACTGGATCTCCTTCGAGGACATGCTGGAGCTGGCTGCGTCCGGCTCGAAGGTGCTGCTCCACCGCTGTGTGGAGTACGCCCGCCGCTACAACATCCCGATCCACGTCCGGTCGTCCTTCAGCGGACTGCAGGGCACCTGGGTCAGCAGCGAGCCGATTGAGCAAGGGGACAAGAAGGTGGAGCAGGCCATCATCTCCGGTGTCGCGCACGACACCTCCGAGGCCAAGATCACGGTCGTCGGTGTGCCGGACAAGCCGGGCGAGGCCGCCGCGATCTTCCGTACGATCTCCGACGCCGAGATCAACATCGACATGATCGTGCAGAACGTGTCCGCGGCCTCCACCGGGCTGACGGACATCTCCTTCACGCTCCCCAAGGCCGAGGGCCGCAAGGCCATCGACGCCCTGGAGAAGAACAAGCACGGCATCGGCTTCGACTCGCTGCGCTACGACGACCAGATCGGGAAGATCTCCCTGGTCGGCGCGGGGATGAAGACCAACCCGGGCGTCACCGCCGACTTCTTCACCGCGCTCTCCGACGCCGGCGTGAACATCGAGCTGATCTCGACCTCCGAGATCCGCATCTCGGTCGTCACCCGCGCCGACGACGTCAACGAGGCCGTCCGCGCCGTGCACACGGCCTTCGGGCTCGACTCCGACAGCGACGAGGCCGTCGTGTACGGAGGCACCGGACGCTGATGGCGGGCACGGAGTCCCGCCGGCCGACGCTCGCGGTCGTGGGAGCGACCGGAGCCGTCGGCTCGGTCATGCTCCAGATCCTCTCCCAGCGCGCGGACATCTGGGGCGAGATCCGTCTGATCGCCTCGCCGCGCTCGGCCGGCCGCAAGCTGGCCGTGCGCGGCGAGGAGGTCGAGGTGGTGGCGCTCACCGAGGACGCCTTCGCCGGGGTCGACGTCGCGATGTTCGACGTACCGGACGAGGTGGCCGCGCGCTGGGCGCCGATCGCCGCCGCCAGGGGTGCCGTGGTGGTGGACAACTCGGGCGCTTTCCGGATGAACCCGGAGGTGCCCCTCGTCGTTCCCGAGGTCAATCCGCATGCCGTACGGATGCGGCCGCGCGGGATCGTCGCCAACCCCAACTGCACCACCCTCTCCATGATCGTGGCGCTGGGCGCCCTGCACGCCGAGTTCGGGCTGCGCTCCCTGGTGGTGTCCTCCTACCAGGCGGTGAGCGGGGCCGGGCGCGCCGGTGTGGAGACGCTCCGGCAGCAGCTGTCCCTGGTCGCCGGTACGGACCTGGGGACCAGCCCCGGTGACGTACGGCGGGCCATCGGGGACAACACCGGGCCCTTCCCGGAGCCGGTCGCGCTGAACGTGGTGCCGTGGGCCGGGTCGCTGCGCGAGGACGGCTGGTCGTCGGAGGAGATGAAGGTGCGGGACGAGTCCCGCAAGATCCTCGGGCTGCCCAAGCTGCCGGTCGCGGTGACCTGTGTGCGGGTGCCGGTGCTGACCGGGCACTCGCTGACCCTGCACGCCCGCTTCGAGGGCGAGGTCACCGTCGCCAAGGCGCGCGAGATCCTGGCCACCGCACCCGGGGTCGTGCTGTACGACGACCCGGAGGCCGGGGAGTTCCCGACACCCGCCGATGTGGTCGGCACGGATCCGACCTGGGTCGGACGGGTGCGGCGCGCGCTGGACGATCCGACGGCGCTCGAACTCTTCGTCTGCGGCGACAACCTGCGCAAGGGCGCGGCGCTCAACACCGCACAGATCGCGGAGCTCGTGGCGGCGGAGTTTGCGTGAGGCTCCCCTGGCGCCGGAAATCTCCAGGGCCCCAGCAGAATCGTTTGTAGGATCTATGTGAAGAGTGTGAGCCGAACGATGGTCCGGACCACTTGATGCGGGCCTCTGCGGCAGCAGAAGATTTCCTCCCCGCCCTGCAACCGCTTGCAGGGCGGGGAGCGTCTTTGCGGTCGCCCTCCAGGGGCGTGGAGGCGCGTATTTCTGGCGTGGGGACGCCATGAGCAGGGCGTGGGGACGCCCGTTCACATGGACATAAGGGAAGAGCGGGTAGGCATGTGGGCGTTTGACGCACGGTCAGTTGTGCTGCCTGGCACGAGACGGTCGGCTCCGGGGGCCGGAGGGCCGGCCGCGGAGGTCAGAGGGTCGGTTGCGGAGGCCAGAGGGTCGGCTGCGGGGACTGACGCAAAAGTGACGTCCGGCACGTACAACCCTCGCGGGGGGACGTGTGTCCAACTGGCGTGGCAGAGGTACTCGACTTCACAGCGGCGACGCGCGGCACTGTGCTGCGCCCCCGCCGACCCCGCATGTCCGGCGCGCCCGGCGGCATGCCGGTGATCGCGCCCATGCCCGCAGCGCGGCCCGCCCGCATTCCCAGTCAGCGCGACGGCGCCGAGCATGCCGAGAACACCGCAGCGGCCGGAACGACCGTCGACCACCTCACCGAGACCTACCGGGCGCACTACCGCTCGCTGCTGGGGCTCGCCGCGCTTCTCCTCGACGACACCGCCTCCTGCGAGGACGTCGTGCAGGAGGCGTTCATCCGCGTCCACTCCGCGCGCAAGCGCGTCCGTGACCCGGAGAAGACGCTGGCGTACCTCCGCCAGACCGTCGTCAATCTGTCCCGCTCCGCCCTGCGCCGCCGCATACTCGGACTGAAGCTGCTGTCCAAGCCGATGCCCGACATGGCGAGCGCGGAGGAGGGGGCCTACGACCAGCTCGAGCGCGACTCGCTGATCCGGGCGATGAAGGGCCTGCAGCGGCGCCAGCGCGAGGTGCTGGTCCTCAGGTACTTCGCGGACATGACCGAGGCGCAGGTCGCCGAGACGCTCGGCATCTCGCTGGGGTCCGTGAAGGCGTACGGCTCGCGCGGCATCGCCGCGCTGCGGGTCGCCATGGAGGCGCCGGCATGAGCGCGGACAACGACGGGCGGCGTCATCTGCACGTCCCCCACGAGCACGAGCCGTCCGGGGGTCCCCCCACGCCTTTCGGGCAGTGGGGGAGGCACGGGGCGACAGGCCGCCCCGACAAGCAACAGCCGAAGCAATCGCACGCTGGGAACGGAACTGTGAACCACGGCCCCGAAGACCAGGGCCCCGAGGGGTTCGACTCGGACGAGCTGGCACTGCACCGCCTGCTGCACCAGGCGGTGCAGGAGATCGAGCCGCGCGACGGCACGCTGGACCATCTGCGGCGGGCGGTGCCCGCGAGGCGGGCGCGCAAGCGGCAGGCGCTGGTCGGCATGGCGGCCGCGGCGCTCTTCGTCGGCACCGCAGTCCCGGCCCTGGTCCACGTCTCCAACTCCACCGACTCCAGCGTCAACCCGGAGTACGCCGGCCACGGCGAGCAGGCGCAGGGCGGGGCCAGTCAGGGCAAGGAGACGGAGGGCGGCGAGAGCACCTCCGGCGGCTCCTCGGGCAAGACCGAGGGCAAGGGCAAGGGGAGCGAGAAGGAGGAGGACAAGGGCACCGGCACCGGTCCCGGCAGCGGCTCCGCGGGCTCCGGCGACTCCTCGGCGACCAGCCCGGCCGGCGTCGCCGCGTGTACCGCCGACCAGCTCGGCGGGGGTGGCACCACCGACGTTCCCGACTCGTCCAACACGGTGTACGGCACCTTCAGCTTCAGCAACATCTCCACGTCCGACTGCACGGTGAGCGGTCCGGGCGTGATCAGCCTTGTTGCCGGCGGGGCGGCGGACGGCGCGAAGATCACCGACCTCCGGCACGTCGCCGGCGACCCGGCGGCCGGTCTGCCCGACCCGTCCCTGGAACTCGCCTCACTCGTCCTCAAGCCGGGCGAGTCGTACCAGGTCAAGTTCGCCTGGGTGCCCTCGGAGGCCTGCCCCACGACGAGCGACCCCACCGGCGGCGGCACCGGCGGCCCCGACCCCACACCCACCCCGACCCCGACCGAGAACAACGCCGGCACGACGGACGGCACCTCCACGGGCGGCGACACCGGCACCTCCACCCAGCTGATGACGGAGGACACGACGGCCGACGGAAGCGTCACGGTCATCAGCACCTCGGCGGCGGGAACCACGGCTACGGTGGTCGTGTCGAACGCGTGCGCGGGCACCGTCTACTGGACGGGCGTGCTGGCGGGGGCGTAAGCCGCGGACGGCGCTTGCGAACGGCGCTTGCGGACGGCGCTCGCGGAGGAGCGGGCGCCGGCCGACGCGCGGTGGCGCTCGTCGGGTGCGGAACGAGGCGGCCCAAGGGCCGCGCAGCTCTATCGGCATCCGGCTCCGCCGAGCGTTCAGGCGTTCGCCCGCTCCTGCGGCTGCCCGTCGCTCGGCTCATCGGCCGCGGCCCGGTCACCCTCCCCGCCGTCGGCCGCGTCGTCCGGCGTCAGCCCCAGCTCCGCGTCCCGGGCGAACTCCACCTCGCGGCGCAGCAGGCGGAACCACATGAAGACGACGAAGCCCGCGAAGACGAACCACTCGCCGGTGTAGCCGAGGTTCTGGAAGGCCTTCAGGTCGAGGCCGGTGTCGTTGGCGGCGCTCGCCGGGACGGGCTTCATGCCGGAGTCGGCCTTGGTGAGGGTGATCCAGGCGTCGTAGACGTCGTACGACACCAGGTTCACCAGTGACGCCGCGCTGATCGCCGCCGTCTGGCCGGACGGCAGGCCACCCTGCGCGGGCACGCCGTTCTCGCCGGGCACCTCGGACGCCTGGAGCGCGCCGGTGACCGTGACCTCGCCGGTGGGTGCCGCCGGGGCCTCCGCCCGGTCGGCGGTGCCGGGCAGCCAGCCCCGTACGACCGGCAGGGCCTTGCCGTCGTCGGTGCGCAGCAGCGTCAGGACGTAGAAGCCCCGCTTGCCGTCCAGCTCCCGGTCCGGCACGAGCAGCTGCTCGCCGTACCGTCCGCGCGCGGTGACCTGCCGGCCGACCGTCGCCTTGTCCACGGGCAGCACCTCGGCGAGTGGACGGGCCGGTTCCTGCTGGTGCTCCGCGGCCTGCTCACCGGCGCTGCGGTGGTCCTCGACCCGCGCCTCGAACCGGCTCAGCTGCCACGACCCCATGAACACGCAGAAGGGGATGGCGAGCAGTACGAAGACGTTGATCCCCCACCAACGGGGCGTCAGCAGAAACCGGTACACGCCCTCAACGGTACGGGGCTCCCGCGGAGGGCCGGGTCGCGGGGTCCGTACGGCTCAGTGAGCGAGATGCCCGGCCTGGCGGCGGCTCGCGGAGTTATCCACAGGCTGGGGGCCGCGGCAGCGGATTGTCGGTCGGGCCAGGCACTATGGGGCCATGACTGAGAGCCACGGGTCCGATTCGCGGGATCACCACATGCAGGACAAGGACATGCCGGACTGGGAGAAGCGCTTCCGGGCGCCCCGGGTGTCGCTGCCCGACTGGGCGGAGGACGCACCGGACCGCTCCTTGTTCGTGTCGAACGCCACGGGGACGTACGAGCTGTACGCCTGGGACCGTTCGACGGGGGAGCAGCGCCAGGTGACCGACCGGCCGAACGGCACGACGGACGGCGTGCTCTCCCCGGACGGCGCGTGGATCTGGTGGTTCGACGACAAGGACGGCGACGAGTTCGGCGTCTGGCGCCGCCAGCGCTTCGACGGCGGTGAGGACGAGCTCGCGGCGCCCGGCCTGGACCCGTCGTACCCGGCGGGCCTCGCCCTGAGCCGGGACGGCCGCACGGCGATCGTGGGCCGCTCCACGGACGAGGAGGGCACGACGATCCATCTCGCCCGCACCGGCGAGCCCCCGACGGAGATCTACCGTCACCGCGAGTCGGCGGGCGTCGGCGACCTCTCGCACGACGGCACGCTGATCGCCATCGAGCACACCGAGCACGGCGACGCGATGCACTCGGCCCTGCGCGTCCTGCGCCCCGACGGCACGGCGGTCGCCGAGCTCGACGACACCAAGGGCGGCTCCGAGGAGCTGGGCCTGGAGGTCCTGGGCTTCGCTCCGGTGGACGGCGACGCGCGTCTGCTCATCGGCCACCAGAGGCGCGGCCGCTGGGAGCCGCTGGTGTGGGACGTGGCCACGGGCGAGGAGACGGACCTCGGGCTGGAGCTGCCCGGTGACGTCAGCGCGGAGTGGTATCCGGACGGGACCGGTCTGCTGATCGCGCACAGCTTCGAGGCGCGCAGCGAGCTGTTCCGGTACGACCTGGCCGCGCGGGAACTGGTGCGGATCCCCACCCCGGCGGGCACGGTGTCGGGGGCGACGGCCCGGCCGGACGGCAGTGTGGAGTACCTGTGGTCGTCGGCGGCGGAGCCGTCGGCGGTGCGCTCGACGACGGGCCGGGTGGTGTTGGACCCGCCCGGCATGAAGTCCCCCGGCTCGGTCCCGGTGGAGGACGTGTGGGTGCAGGGCCCGGGCGGCCGCATCCACGCACTCGTCCAGCGACCGGAGGGCGTCGAGGGCCCGCTCCCGACCGTCTTCGACATCCACGGGGGCCCGACCTGGCACGACAGCGACGCGTTCGCGGCGGGCCCGGCGGCCTGGGTGGACCACGGATACGCCGTCGTACGGGTCAACTACCGAGGCTCCACCGGCTACGGCCGCGCCTGGACCGACGCCCTCAAGCACCGGGTCGGCCTGATCGAGCTGGAGGACATCGCGGCGGTCCGGGAATGGGCGGTGACGTCGGGCCTGGCCGACCCCGACCGCCTGATCCTGACCGGCGGTTCCTGGGGCGGCTACCTCACCCTGCTCGGCCTCGGCACCCAGCCCGACGCGTGGACGCTGGGCATCGCGGCGGTTCCGGTCGCCGACTACGTCACGGCGTACCACGACGAGATGGAAGCGCTGAAGGCCATGGACCGCACCCTGCTGGGCGGCACGCCGGAGGAGGTGCCCGAGCGTTATGAGGCGTCGTCCCCGCTGACGTACGTCGACCAGGTCAAGGCCCCGGTCTACATCTCGGCCGGCGTCAACGACCCACGCTGCCCGATCCGGCAGATCGACAACTACGTGAAGCGGCTTCAGGCCCGGGGCGCCGTGCACGAGGTGTACCGGTACGACGCCGGGCACGGATCCCTGGTGGTGGACGAGCGGATCAAGCAGGTGAGGCTGGAACTGGACTTCGCGGAGCGCCACTTGAAGGCCCGTTCCCGTCCCTGAGGCGCGGGTGCATAGGATCGCCGGCATGCCACTGCGACCTGTGATGGTGAACATCAAGGCTGTTGATGCCGCGGCGGTCGGCCGGTTCTGGGCGGAGGCGCTCGGCTGGAGTGCCTACAGCCCCGGCGTGACGACCTATGTCGGCCCCGCCGGCGGCCTCGTCTGGCCTGACCCGGTCGCCGTCGGCATCGACGTCGTTCCCGTCCCGGAACCCAAGACGGCAACCAAGAACCGTGTGCACCTCGATCTCGCCACCACCTCGGCGGCCCATCAGGCGGAGTTGGTCGCGCGCCTGAAGGCTCTCGGTGCGCGGCCCGCCGACCTGGGCCAGGGCAAGGTTCCGTGGACGGTCCTCGCCGACCCGGAGGGCAACGAGTTCTGCGTGCTGGAGCCCCGGGAGATCCACCGGGACACCGGGCCGATCGCCGTGGTGGTGGTCGACTGCGCGGATCCCCGGGCCATGGCCCGGTTCTGGGGCGAGGCGGTGGACTGGACCCTGCATGAGGTAACCGACGATCATGCGGTGCTGCGCTCCGCCAAGGGGGTCGGCCCGTACCTCGAGTTCCTCCGCACGCCCGACGTGAAGACCGTGCCGGACCGCGTCCATCTCGACCTGCTGCCGTACTCCGGTGACGACAAGGCGGCGGAGGTGGCCCGGCTGCGGGCGCTTGGCGCCACCGACCTCGACGTCGGCCAGGGTGACGTCCCGTGGACGTGTCTGGAGGGCCACGAGTTCTGCGTCCTCGCGCCGTCCTGACGCGGAGCCTTTGGTTCTAAGCGCCCGCCCGCTCCCGCGACCGCCTCCCCAGCAGTTCCGCAAGCCCCCTCCGCGTCGCCGCCAGCACCACCCGGTCGTCCTTCTGAAGGACGTACGAGTCGGGCAGATACCACACCCACCCCGACACCCCGTCCGCCCGCGACTCCTCGTACGCCTCCTCCGCCGCAGGCTCCTCCCGGCGCTCCTCACGCCGTCCCTCCGGTGGTGTCCGATCCAAGGCCAGGACCCGCCAGGCACCTGCCCGGAAGGCCTCGCCGACGGTCTTGTCCTCCAGTTGGGGATGCCCGGCCACGTCCACCGCCGCGAAGAGCAGCACCCGCCGCTCCACAGGAATCGCCCCGAGGATCTGCCGCCCCATCATCGCCCCGGCGAAGGCGGGCGCGGCCAGATGAGTCACGCTCCGGCTGCGCGTGGACGCATGCGGGTGCGCGGCGCGCAGGGTGCGATAGACGGCGGTGGCGAAGTCGTCGTCGTACAGCCGCAGGACGACCCGCAGATCGGGCCGCACGGAGCGGGCGTACAGCGCGGCCTCGAGGTTCGTCGTGTCCGCGCTGGTCACCGCGAGCAGCGCATGCGCCCGGTGGATCTTGGCCGCCTCCAGGACCCCTTCCTGAGTGACGTCCCCGAGCACGACCGGCACCCGCAGCCGCCGCGCCGTCGCCAGCCCGCGCGCCTCGGGGTCGGCCTCGACGCACACCACGGGAATGTTCAGTTCCCGCAGCCTGGTCAGCACCCGGGTGCCGATCTTGCCCAGCCCGAGCAGCACCACATGGCCACCCAGCCCCCGCGGCGGCTTGCGCAGCGCGGACGCGGAGCGGAACGTGCCGAGGGCTTCCAGCACCGCCGCCAGCAGCACCGGAAGCAGCAGCAGTCCGACCAGCCCGGACAGGAGCTGGAGGATCTGCCGGGCCAGGGGCTGGTGGAGCGCGGGGTCGTTGATGGCGAAGAGGTCGAGGAGGGTCATGTACGTCGCGTACAGCGGATGTTCGCCGGTCACTACCGTCAGCGCCACGGCCAGCGCCGCCACACAGCCCACCAGGCCCGCCAGCGACCACCGCAACCGCCGTGAGAACAGTGAGGCGAACGCCGGTACGACGCCCCGCCCGGCGCGGTTCGACGGCATCGACGGGCCCGCGTACGACACCTGTTCCAGGACGACGGTCCCGCGCGCCCCGGCTCCCCGCACCGCCGTCGCGTCCGGCAGCAGCTGCGGGCCATGTTCCTCGCCGCCCTCCGAACCGTTCGCTCCGGCCGGGTCGTTGCTGGACAGCAGGGCCAGCGTGGCCAGCCCGGAAGGGGGTGTCTGCCCCGGGCGCGGGGGCGGCCGCTCCACCGCGCGCAGCAGCAGGCCGTCCGTCTGGACGACCTTGGTGGTACCGGCGACAGCGGTGGCGGCCAGCGCCGGGGCGGCCGTGTCGGCGTCGGACAGGACGGTCGTGGAGGCGTCCAGACCGGCGTCTCCCACGCCTGTCGCCAACGCGGCCGCCTGGTCGAGGAGTTCCTCGATGTGCTGGCCCAACCGGCGGTTGTAGAGCCGCAGGACGAGCCGGAGGCGGGGGTTGAGGCGGCGGGCGGTGAGGGCGGCGCGGATGTTGGTCTCGTCGTCGTCATAGACGAGGGCGAGCGCGTCGGCCCGTTCCACGCCCGCTTCGGCGAGCTTGGCCTCGGTGGCCTCGGCGGCCTCCACCACCCGGATGCTCCCGGCCGGTTCACCGGCGCCGCCGGCACCGCCGCCCGCCCGGTTGACGGCCGCGTTCACCATCCGGTCGAACAGCGCCGCCGACACGGCCCGGGCCCGGCCTACGACCGGCGGCCGTTCCGTGCGCTCGGCGGGCGGCACGACGAGCGTGACCTGTTCGCCGTACACCCCACGCAACTCGGCGGCCAGCCGGTGCGCGAGCCCGTCGTCGCCGCACACGACCATGTGTGCGGCCGCGTCACTCCCTAACCCCTGATTCGGAACCGTCGCCACAAGGGGAAAGACTGCCTCAATGTGACGGGTGGTTCCACCAGCGCCCCTTCGCAGCTGAACGCCCGTGCCCGTCCAGCCGTACTGGAGGGGAGGGAAACCAGCGCCCTTCCGCACCACCGGAGGTACCTCGCCCGTGGCGATCACCAAGACCGTCCCGCAGCGGACCGACGACCGCGGGGAACCGGAACCGGCGAGGCCGCAGGAGGAAGACCGGCGCCTCAACTCCGCTCTTCTGCTCACCATGCTGATGCTGAGCCTGGTGCTCCTCCAGAGCCCGATCCGCCGCGCGCTCTCCGCGCCGGTGATGCAGAGCTGGACGACGGTGTTCGTCGCGGTGATGGTCCAGGCGCTGCCCTTCCTGGTCCTCGGCGTGCTGCTCTCGGCGGCGATCGCGGTGTTCGTGCCGCCGTCCTTCTTCGCCCGCGCCCTGCCCCGCCGCCCCGCCCTCGCCGTCCCGGTCGCCGGAGCGGCGGGCGCGGTGCTGCCCGGCTGCGAGTGCGCGTCCGTGCCGGTGGCCGGGGCGCTGGTCCGGCGCGGGGTCACCCCGGCCGCGGCACTGGCCTTCCTGCTGTCGGCCCCGGCGATCAACCCGATCGTGCTGACGGCGACGGCCGTCGCCTTCCCCGGCAACCCCGAGATGGTCCTCGCCCGCCTGGTCGCGAGCCTGCTGGTGGCCTGCGCGATGGGCTGGCTGTGGCTGCGCCTCGGCCGTACCGACTGGCTGCGCCCCCAGTCCCGCGCGTCCCACGACGGCCAGACCAAGGGCGAGGCCTTCTGGGACTCCGTCCGGCACGACGTGATGCACGCGGGCGGCTTCCTGGTGGTCGGCGCGATGGCGGCGGCGACCCTCAAAGCGGTGGCTCCGGAGAGCTGGCTGCGTGTGGCGGCCGACAACCCGGTGCTGTCGGTGCTCGCCCTCGCCGTCCTCGCCGTGGTGCTGTCGATCTGCTCGGAGGCGGACGCGTTCGTGGCGGCGTCCCTGTCGCAGTTCTCGCTCACGGCCCGGCTCACCTTCCTCGTCGTGGGCCCGATGATCGACCTGAAGCTGTTCGCGATGCAGGCGGGCACCTTCGGCCGCGCCTTCGCCCTGCGCTTCGCACCGGCCACCTTCGCGCTGGCCGTGGTCGTGTCGGTGCTGACCGGGTGGGTGATCCTGTGAACCGCCAGGCCCAGTCGGCCGTCCTGTTCCTCCTCGGCGCGTCCTTGCTGCACGCGGGCACGACCGACCTCTACCTGCGGTACGTCAAGCAGGGCCTGCGCCCACTGGTGCTGGTGTCCGGCGCGGTGCTGATCGCGGCGGCGGCGGCGACGATCTGGTACGAGCGCAAGCCCGCCCGGCGGGAGCGGTACGGGGCCGGTCGGGAGGCGGGTGGGTGTGAGGCCGATCGGAACACGGGCGGGCGTGAGGCCGATCTGAACACGGGGAAGCGGGAGGCCGACCAGAACACGGGGAAGCGGGAAGCCGATCAGGACGCGGGCGAGGACGTCCACGCCCACCACGAGCCCGGCGTCTCCTGGCTCCTGGTCCTTCCCCTCTTCGCCCTGATCCTGGTCGCCCCACCGGCCCTCGGCTCCTACAGCGCCACCCGCACGGGCACCGCCCTCCAGGAACCCGTCGCCTACCCCGCCCTCCCCGCCGCCGACCCCCTGCCCCTCAGCGTGGTCGACTACGCGGGCCGTGCCGTCTACGACCACGGCCGCACCCTGCGCGACCGCCGGGTCCAGCTCACCGGCTTCCTGGCCCTGGACCGCGACGGCACCCCCTACCTCGTCCGCATGGCCCTCAACTGCTGTGCCGCCGACGCCCAGCCGGTGAAGGTCGCCCTGACCGGCCAGGTCCCGCCGGTCCTCCAGCCGGACACCTGGCTCCGGATCACCGGCACCTACACCCCACGCCGCAGCAAGGACCCGGTCAACGGCGGCCCCATCCCGTTCATTGAGGTTACGGAGGCGAAGCCGGTGGCGGCGCCGAAGGACCCGTACGACGAGAGCTGGAACAACTGACGCCGACGGGGCCCGACATGCCTGGTCGTCAACCCCCGCGTACCCCTGTCGCCCGAGGGGTAGGGGGCCGCTGTGGGGGAGCAGGTCCAGGGACTGGAAGCGGCGCGGGTCGCCGAGATACTGGTGCGGCGGCCGGGCGGACTGCCCGGTCGACGCGGTTCGGGATACCGGGTGGGCGAGGCGTGCGTGCTGACGGCCGCTCATGTCGTGGCGGGCCCGGTGGCATCGGTCCGGGTGCGCTTCGACGCGGACCGGCCGGGAGAGTGGAGCGCGGACGCCCGTGTCGTGTTGTCGGCCGAGTCCGCCGACGTCGCACTGCTGGAGCTCACCGGCCTCCCGAGACACCTGCCCCCGGCCGACCCGCCCCGCTACGCGGCGGTGCCCGAGACCGATGTGACCCTGCCGTTCAGCGCGATGGGCTTCCCCCGCTTCAAGCTCCGCGAGGACACCGCGCACCGCCTCGACGACGGATCCCCCAGCCAGTACCGGGACTCGTGCCATGTCTCGGGCACGGTCTCCGTCCTCTCCAACCGCCGTGCGGGCACGCTGGAGCTGGCCGTCGTCACCCCGCCCGCCGATGTCGAACCGGAACGCTCGCCCTGGGAGGGCATGTCGGGTGCCGTGGTGTGGTGCGGCGGCTGTGTGATCGGTGTGGTGAGCGCCCATCACCGCTCGGACGGCCTGGGCAGGCTCGCGGCCGGGCGAGTGGAACGCTGGTACGACGCGCTGGCTCCCGCCGAGCTGGAGTTGCTCCAGCGCTACGGCGGACTGCCCCCGCGGAGCGCGCTCGCCCTCACCGACGGCGCTCCCGACGCCCACCCGGTCCCCGCCCTGGCCGCGCTGCCCACGGATCTGCCGCTGCGTGAACTCACGGAGCTCGTCGACGCCCTGACGGCGCTTCCGATGCTGCGCGGCGGAAGCGGGACGATCCTCCTCCTGGAGAGCATCGACGCCCGGATCGCCGCCCACAGCCCTCGGGACCCCAGGCCGCGGATGGACGTGTACGGCATCGTGCGCACCTGCCTGCGCTACCCGGGCACGCTCGACCAGCTCCTGGAGGCCGTGCGTCTGCTGGAGGGGCCGTCGCCGGAAGTGGAACGCGTGGACCGTGCGGCGGCCGGACTCGCGCGGCGCAACGGGTGACGCCGGCGTGCTCGCGGCAGGCACTCGACGGACCCGACGGCGTGGGCCATTGGCTGACTTGATGTAGTGGCGCGGCCGGGATACGGGGTTTCGACATGTGCCCTGCTGGGTCATCATGGTTGAGGCACCGACAGCGCTGACTGGTAGGTACGGGAGGGGACTTGGCAGCCGTGGAGCAAACGATGCCTGCCGTCGAGTCCGGTCTCGTCGATCTCTCGGGGGTCTCTCTTGAAGCGCTGCGCTCCATGGACGGCACCGTCTTCACGGAGTCGCTGGAACAGCTGCTGCACCACATCGACGGCCCACAGTCCATCACGGTGTCGTTCAACCCGTCCCGCTTCGACTGAGGCTGCCGAGGCGACCGGGGTGACGTGGGGGACCCGTGGCCGTTGACGCCACGACGACGGGGGACCGGCTGCCGTTCCACCGGCTCTCGGCAGAGGGCCTTGCCGCGCTCGCACGCGGCGACGGCGACGACGCGGTGGTGGAGGAACTGCTGGGCGCCGAGCGCAGCCGCCGTCTTCTGCTGCTGCGGGCGCTGGACGGCGGACTGCCGCCGCACGAGGACCTCCCGGTGCCGTACGCGGAGGCATGGGCCCTGCTGGCGCGTGTCCAGCGGCACGCGCCCGACGCCTTCGAACAGGTCCTGATGTCCCCGGGCACCGGCATGTGGGTGTCCCTCGCGGTGCGCCGGCTCAGGGGCCAGGTCTACGAGGACGCGCCGCTGTGGGTGATCGTGGGGCACCTGGCGGCGCTCGCCGCCGCTGCCGGAGCGCGGGCCGGACTGGACTTCTCGATCACCGTTCCGGTGCGCCGGGGGCTGGTGCCGCTGCCGACCCTGGGATGCGCCGTGCTGCCGGAGAGGGAGCAGCCGGAGAAGGAGCACCCGGAGAAGAAGCACCCGGAGAAGAAGCTGCCGGAGAAGGAGCAGTGGAGCACGGCCCGGGTCGTGGGACGCGGGGGCCGGCTGCGGATTACGGCCGGGCACGATGAGGTCGAGGTCGCGCCGGGCTGGGACCGGCGCGGGCCGGGCTGGTTACCGGTCCGCCGGGTGGAACTCGGCTGCGGGGACCATGCGAAGTCGCTCGTGCTGGAGGAACTGGACCCCTATCGGACGTTCCCCCGCCCGAGCGAGCCCCGTCCGCTGTCCACGGCGGAGGCGGAGCGCTGGGAGTCGCTGCTCGCGGGAGCGTGGGAGGTGCTGAGGCGTGACGAGCCGGAGAGCGCCCGGGGGATGCGCCCAGGGCTGATGTCGGTTGCTCCCACCCCGGCAAGAGAAAGGTTTCGGCCGCACAGCAGCACGGCCGGAGACGCGTTCGGCGCGGTCACGGCGTCCCGTCCGGACGACCTCGCGCAGCTCGCCGCCACGTTGGTGCACGAGTTCCAGCACACCAAGCTGGGCGGTCTGATGCACCTGGGCCCACTGCTCGCGCCGACGGCGGACGATCAGCCGGAAGAGCTGTTCTACGCCCCCTGGCGCGACGACCCCCGTCCGCTGGGCGGCTTGCTGCAGGGCATCTACGCCTTCTTCGGAGTCACCCGGTTCTGGCGCACCCACCGGCACACCGCCGACGCGGCGTACGCCCCGCTGGCCCATTTCGAGTTCGCCCTGTGGCGCACCCAGGTGTGGTCCACGCTGAAGGAGGTCCGCGGGCACCAGCGGCTGACACCGGTGGGTCGCCTTGTCCTGGAGCGTCTGAGCGAGCGCTGCGCGTCGTGGATGACCGACGAGGTGCCCGCGGCCGAGCTGCGGCTCGCCGAGGACGTCGCCCAGGACCACCTGGCCCGCTGGCGGGCCCACCACCTGCGACCGCCCGCCGCGGCCGTCGAGGACGCCGTTCAGGCCTGGCAGCGCGGCGAGGCCCGACCGCCGGCCGCCCTCGCCGAAGAGACCGTACTGGCCCCGGACACCGAGGTCCGGTTCCTGGACAGCGCGGCCGTCCTCGCCCGGCACCGGCTCAGCGAGCCCGAGGGACCCTGGCGGCACACCGCCGCCCGGTACGGCGCGGACGCCGGGGGCGTGGACGGCGCCGAAGCGGCCGACGTCCTGCTGGCCTGCGGTGACCTTGCCGGAGCGCGGGCCGCCTTCGCCGCCCGGCTGACCGGCAAGGGGGCACCGGTGGCCGCCTGGGTCGGCCTCGGGCGGGCCCTGGCCGGCGACCCGGCCCACGCGGCCGCGTCCCGCCTGCTGCTCGGCTTCCCCGAGCGTGCCCGAGCCGTGCAGGACGCCTTGGAAACGGCGACGGGACAGGGCGCGGACCCTGTCACCCTGGCGACCTGGCTGGCCCACCACCCGACCTGACCGGAGTGGCACGGCACACACGGCCGCGAACCTTTCCGGCGCCCCGCGCCGTGTTGTGGTCGTCGCCTACTGGCTAACGTCCGCGCGCTGCCACCTGTCTCAGGACGCGGCCGCGCACACCGCATCCCCGGAGCTCACCCTGCGGGGCGGGGCCCCGGCCCGCCCCTTCAGAGCCGGTGAACAAACCCCCGTCCGCCCTTCGAGTGGACGACGGGAGTTTGTTCACGCCTCTTACAGCGGCAGCGGATCGATGTCGCAGTTGGCCCGCTCGCGTTCCCTGAACTGCACCGTCGCCGGGTGCGGGCTCCCGTGTTCCGCGCGCAGCCGCGGGGCGTCGAGTACGCGTTCGATGCGCTCCATGGTGTCCTCCCGCAGCGCGTTGCCCTGGGCCTCCGCGCCGACGGCGATGAGGTCCATGGCCAGGTTGCCCGCGCACGCCAGCGTGGTGGGGTGGTCGTCCCCGAAGGTGACCCGGCACAGGGCCAGAGAGTCCTCGCCCCGGCGGCGCGCGTCCTCCTGGAGGCCGAGCGCGGCCAGGTCGCTGGCCAGGTTGATGGCGCAGATGAGGGCGAGCGGGTGATCCGCGCCGAGCCGGTCGGTGAGCGAGGCGAGGGCCGTCTCGTCCAGGCGGCGTGCCTCCTCGGGCCGCCCGAGCAGGCGCAGGGTGACGGCGAGGTCGACGTCGGCGGAGAGCACGTGCGGGTGGTGCGGGTCGTAGATCTGCCGGTATCCCTCGCTGGCCTTGACGCCCCGGGTCCTGGCCGCCTGCAGGTCGCCGTTCTGGCGCAGCGCCACCGACAGGGTCAGCGCGGAGGCCAGCGACTGGGGGTGGGTCTCGCCGTAGCGGCGGATGAACATCGCGTGCGCCTCGGTGGCCAGCTCCAGCGAGCGCGCATGGTCGCCTTCCTTGCGGCAGGACTCGCTGAGCTGGCGCATCGCCTCGATCGTGGCGGGGTTCTCCTGGCCGAACACGTCCCGGTAGGCCCCCAGCACGGTCTCGTGCAGGGCGCGGGCACCGACGTAGTCCCCCGTCTCGCGTACGTCGGTGGCGACGTTGCGCTCGGTGAGCAGGGTCCGCCGGTCGTCCCGGCCGTACAGCCGCAGTTTGAGGTCGAGGGTGCGCCGGTCGAGTTCGAGCGCCTGGCGGAAGTCACCGACCAGACGCAGACTCACGCTGAGGTTGTGCGTGATGTTGAGCGTGGTCGGATCGTCCTCGCCGAAGGCCCTGCGGGCCCGTTCGTACGCGATCTTGTCCAGCTCGGCGCCGGTGGTGAACCTGCCCTCGACCCGGCGTACGGCGGCTTCGAGCTGGAGGGCGTCGAGTGCGTCCTCCCGGGTGTCCTCGGCGTCGGCGGGGGCGGTCCGCTCGTAGACCTCCCGGAGGTGGGTGACCAGCCGGCCGGCGTCGTCGAACCGGCCCACCACCCAGTACATGAAGCACAGCCACTGCCCCATCAGCAGCGTCTGCTGGTCCTCCTCGCCGAAGATGGTGAGCCAGGACTCCCAGGCCTGCTCGGAGAAGTCGAGCGACACCTCGTGGTCGCCCCAGTAGTAGAGGTACTCGGCGATGTTCCGCACCAGCTGGCGCACCCACGGCTGGTCGGACTTGATCGCCTCCGCGGCGATGACATGGCTGTAGAGCTCCGCGTAGCGGGGCCAACTCGCCGGGTCGTTGGGGGACTTGGGGTCTGCGGCGGCCATCAGGGTGTGGGCGCCATGGCGCATGCGGGACTGCTCCTCGGACGTCATGCGGTTGTTCAGGACGAGCTGCACCAGACGGTGCATCTCGATGGAGTTCGTACGGTGGTCGATGCGGGCGAGGGAATAGCGGTTCACCTCCCTTATCGCCCGGGCGAGCCGCATCGGGTCGTTCAACGCCGCGTCCAGCTCCGGGAAGATGCTGCTGTTGCCGAGGCCCGAGAAGATCGAGCGTGAGATCGGGTCGGGAGCGAAGTAGGAGCACAGCTGCAACAGGCGCAGCGCGGCCGGGCTGCGGGTCTCCAGGTGGTCGAGGGAGACGTTCCAGGCGGCGGCGACGGGCAGTTGGTAGTCCGGCGGCGGCGCCACTTCCAGCAGCTCCATGCGCTTGTTCTCGAACAGCCGCAGATACTCGGAGGCGGGCATGCCCGTCTCGGCGCGCCAGGCGGCGGCCTGCTCCAGGGCCAGCGGCAGATCGCCCAGCGCCTCGGCCAGTGCGTCCGCCTCGTCGTCGTGCAGCGGCGGCCCGGAGCGGCGCAGCAGCTCCTTGCTCTCCTCCCGGGTGAACACGTCCACTTCCAGGGACCCGCCCACCTGGCCCCACCGCCGGTTGCGGGAGGTGACGAGGATGGTTCCGTTGCCGCCCTGGGGGAAGTAGTGGCGGACCTGCTCGGGGTTGTCGGCGTTGTCGAAGATGAGCAGCCAGCGGGAGTACGGCCGGCCCTCGCGCAGCGCCTCCCGGACGGCGGGACCGGCGATGTTGGCCTCGGTCGTGGTCACCAGACCCAGCCGCTGGGCCAGTTCGACCAGCGCCTGGCCGATCTGCCCCGGCCGCTCCGCGGGGATCCACCACACGATGTCGTACTCCGCCTGATGGCGGTAGGCGTACTCGATCGCCAGCTGTGTCTTGCCGACGCCGCCCATCCCGTGGATCGCTTCCGGCAGCACCGTGGTCGTGCCCTCCTGCAGGCGCTCGTCGAGCAGCTCCAGCAGGGCGGTACGACCCGTGAAGTTCGGGTTCCGTGGCGGCAGGTTCCCCCAGACACGCGGCCGTGTCGCGCGGTCCTCCTCCACGGTCCGCTGGGGTGTTGTCGACATCTGAGGGGCTCCTTCGGAAGCGGGCCGGGACTGGGGACCGGGTTCGACCGCCGCCGTGGCCGAACCGGACGGTACGGGTCCCGTCGAAGTACGGGGCGGTTTCTCCAGGCTGACGGCGTATCGCCGATCGTGCCAGCTCAGCACCCTGGCCAACATGGCGGCACGCTGGCCGTACCGCCCCGACAGGGCCCGCAAGGCGGTCAGCTCCACCCGGAGGAACGCGATGTTGCGGAGGTTCACGCGCGGCATCGCCAGGGTGTCGAGCGGCTCGGCGGGGTCGGGCAGCAGGGAGCGGGTCGCGGGGTGCTCGGCGAATAACGCGCGCACGTCGTGCAGGACGCGGGCGGTCGCGCTGCGGCGCCCCAGCGCGAGCAGTTCCTCGCGCGTGTTCGGGGCGAAGGTGAACGCCACGTCCGCCGGGCCCTCGTCCTCCGTCCGGGTGGGCCGGACGAGGCCGCTCAGCAGCAGTTCGGAGACATGGACCGGGCCCGCGTTCGGCGCGGTCTCCATGATGGTGCGGATGACGGGCAGGCTCAGCGGCGCTGCGGCCAGCCGGGTCGCGAGCATGAACGCCGTGGGGCTGGCGGCGGCCCGGAAGTCGGAGACCCGTTCCGCGGCGGGCACGGTGCTGTGCGGGTCGGGCACGTCCTCCGCCCACGGGAGGGCACGGGCCGCGTCGGGCCTGCGCTTCCACTCCCGGGCCTGGATGGCGGGCAGATCCCGCCAGTCGGGCCCCGGTGCGGACAGCAGCCGGGCCAGGGACTCCGCCGAACGGTGGGCCAGGGCGAGCACCGGCACGATCACGGTGCCGGCCTCGGGTTCGGACTCCTCGGCGTCCCGTAATCCGGCGGGGACCTCGCGCTCCACCCAGTCCCACTCCCGGTTGGCCGCCCAGGCGTGGGGGGCGCGGACGCGCACGCGGTACACGTCCAGCCCGGTGCGGAACCACAGCCGCTGGGGGAGCAGGTGCACCACGGCGACGGGGGTCGTCCGCCCCGCCGCCTGCAGCAGCGGCTGTACGGCGCCGAGCCGCCAGCCGGCCGCCAGGGCGTCGGTCAGTACCAGCACCAGCCGGCGTACGTCCGCGGGGGCCGGGGCCAGCGGCTCCTCGGCGCTCACCCGCGCCGGGTCGGTCTCGTCGGTCCCGAGCAGGCGCACCACCCGCACCCGGGCGAACCGCCCGGCCCGCCGCAGCTCGTCGACCAGGTCGTCGACCGTGCGGTCCCACACTCGCATCGTCGGGTGGGTGTCGATGACGAGAACCGCCTCCGCGGGCTCCGGCCCGTCCGGCTGCCCGAGGCGGTTCAGGATCTGAGCGGCCTCACGACGTGCTCGCGCAGCGCGTGCCGGTCGCCGTCCGTCGTCATCGTGCATGTGTGCTCTCAAGGCGTCGAAGTGACGGTGAGAGTGCTGAGGAGTCGCGCAGACCCCGGGCATGCGTGACATCCACGGGCAAAGCCTTGCAGCGCGTGCACTCCCGAAGCAAGTGCGTACGGGAGCACACCAAGGGGGGATGCATGAGCATGGTAGGGGCAGGGATGCCGGTCCGAAACCGACCGGTACCGGCGGATGCACACTGCTGCATGTCGGGGCAGCCCCTCTCGCCGCGAGCGGACGGACCGCGGACCCGCGCCACCCGTGCCCCGCCCCGGTTCACGGCTTCACCGGCGAATGGGCGGGACCCGGAGGGCCGGGTCTGCGTTCCGGATCGTCGAGCAGGATCGCAAGATGGCGTCCCACGTGGTTGTCCCAGCCCTCCGGACCCATGGCCAGAGCCTCCTTGCGCCATTTTCCGGTCCGCTCCACCAGGCCGGCCAGTCCCCGGTCCTGCACGATGTCGGCCACCGCCTCCTTGAAGGCGGGATCGGAGCAGTCGCCGCGATGCCAGATCATGGCCGGTACGCCCGAGCGCAGGCCCGCGAGGTACTCCTGACGGCCGGCCAGGGAGTCGGTGCCCGGCGGCTCGCTGAGGACCAGGCAGACCGCGTACTCGTCCTCCTTCAACTCCCTCTCCAGATGGAAGTGGGAACGGCCCGGACGGTTCCAGTGCGAGTGGGTGTCGGCCGGCCGCTCCTTGAACTGGCGCCACTTGTTGTGCCATGGGCGGTGCCAGGCGGCCTTGCGCAGCCGCTCGAAGCTGCGCACGAGGACCGCGTAGTCCATCACGAGCGGCGTCGGTGAGCCGGAATTCGACTCCTTGTGCCACCACTCGACCGGTTCCCCGAGGAGTTCCCACGGGAGGATGAATTCGAGCACCACGGGCTGGCGCAGGTCCGACCAGCGTTCCTCGGTCTGCTCGATGAGGAGCTCGACCTCCGAGGGAAGCTCGTCGCGATGCAGGTGCAGCGTCTCGCCCGGGACGGGATGCCAGCCTTCCGCGTCCGACTGCCGCCAGTGGGAGAGGTAGTACCGGTCGGGATCCACCCCGTCGGGTTCGAACTGGATCATCAGGTACGCCGGTACCAGCGACGGGGGCGGCTGGGCGGCACCGCTGCGCTGCCACTGGGCCAGCTTCTCCTCCAGCTCCCAGGCGCGCGCCTGTCGGCGGATCCAGCGGCGCAGCTCCTCGGCCGCGCTGGCCTGCCCGTCCTCCATGAGGTGGTCGGCGGCCAGGCACAGGAATGCCATGCTCACGGGCAGGTCCTTCGCCCCGGAGTTGTCGCCGGCCAGCCGCAGGAACACTGTCCAGCCCGTGTCGCACCACGGGGGCAGCTCCTGGGTGCGGGAACGGCTGGCGCGGCGCGCCATGGCCGCGAGGGCGGAGGCGGACCGCAGCTCGCGCAGGATGGGCCTGAGCGGATGCAGGTCGGCGCCGTCGAAGAAGTCCACGGCCTCCCACTCGTCGACCAGGGGCCGCAGCGTCGTCACGGCGACGGACTGCTGCTCGACGTAGCCGAGGCAGCGCACCAGGCACGGCAGTCCGTCGGGAAGCTGTGTGCACCGCTCGACGAGGTGCAGCAGCCACGGACGCAGTGTCTCGTTCCGCAGGGGTTCCACCGCTGAGCCCAGTTCCTGGCTCAGCATGGTCACCAATAAGTCGGCACTGGCCGGCTGCCGCATGGTGGCCGATTCCTGGAGGACGTCGACGACCTCGGCCATCAGCTCGTTGCGAACCCGTGCAGGGCTGCGCCCTTCCACCCCCGTGACCTCCCGATCGCCACCAGTCGTCATCGAGTTCCTACTGACAGTCGTCGACCCAGCGTACGGCTCCCCGTGCAGCGACGTCAGGGGGCGGAAGCGGTCAGGGTCAGCGTTCCGCGTCGGCCTCGTCCCCGGAGATCAGCAGAGTGCGCCGTGTTCCGTCCGGTGCGACCAGCCTGGGGTGCAGGGTGAGGCTGATCCGGTGGGTCCGTGACGACTCCACCTGCGCGTCGCCGCCTGCCTCGACGACCCAGAACCGCACCTTCCCGCCCGCTCCGGCCTTGCGTCCCACCATGACCGTCGCCTCGATCTCCACCGCTTCGAGCTCGAACCGCACGGGCGCGGCCGAACCGTCCGCCAGCGCCGCGTTCAGCTCATGGCGCAACTCCCGGATCATTTCTGCGAGTTCGATCACTCCCGGGATGTTAGCGGGGTGGGCGCGGCCCGGCAGCCCCCTGCGCCGACTCCTGTCCGGGCCCGACCCGCCGACCGGATGTGCCCTTGCCGTCCCCGGGGAGTCCCCCTAACCTGAACCCTAAATCTGATGGACCGTCAGATTGTGGGTGACGGTCCGCCGGCAGGGACGAGGGGGCAAGACGTGGCGACCGCCGACCGCAGCACCGCCGACCGCAGCACCAAGGACCTGCCCAAGGTCATCAGCGTGGACGATCACGTGATCGAGCCCGCGCACCTCTTCGAGACCTGGCTCCCGGCCAAGTACCGGGACCGGGGCCCGAAGCCCCTCACCGCCGGGATCGGCGAACTCGAGTACGTCGGGGGCAAGTACCGCTTCACCACGGACCCGGAGGGCCAGCTCACCGACTGGTGGGAGTACGAGGGCGACCTCTTCCCGTACAAGCGCATCATCGCGGCCGTCGGCTTCTCCCGGGACGAGATGACCCTCGACGGCATCACCCGCGAGCAGATGCGGCGCGGCTGCTGGGACCCCAAGGCCCGGCTGGCGGACATGGACATCAACCACGTCGAGGCCTCGCTCTGCTTCCCCACCTTCCCCCGCTTCTGCGGCCAGACCTTCGCCGAGGCCAAGGACAAGGAGGTCGGGCTGGCCTGCGTACGCGCCTACAACGACTGGATGGTCGAGGAGTGGTGCGGCGACAGCGGCGGCCGGCTGATCCCGCTGTGCCTCATCCCGCTGTGGGACATCGACCTCGCGGTCGCGGAGATCCGGCGCAACGCGGCACGCGGGGTGCGGGCGGTCACGTTCAGCGAGATCCCCACGTATCTGGGGCTGCCGTCGATCCACTCCGGCTACTGGGACCCGTTCTTCGCGGCCTGCGAGGACACCGGGACCGTGGTCAACATGCACATCGGGTCCTCCTCCCAGATGCCGGCCGCGTCCCCCGACGCCCCGCCCGCCGTGCAGGCCTCGCTGAGCTTCAACAACGCCATGGCGTCGATGATGGACTTCCTCTTCTCCGGCGTCCTGGTGAAGTTCCCGCGGCTGAAGCTGGCGTACAGCGAGGGCCAGATGGGCTGGATCCCGTACGCCCTCGAACGCGCGGACGACGTCTGGGAGGAGCACCGGGCCTGGGGCGGCGTGAAGGACCTGATCCCGGAGCCGCCGTCGACGTACTACTACCGCCAGATCTTCTGCTGCTTCTTCCGCGACAAGCACGGCATCGAGGCCATCGAGACGGTCGGCGTCGACAACGCGACCTTCGAGACGGACTATCCGCACGTCGACTCGACCTGGCCGGAGACGAAGCGGGTGGCCGAGGAGCATGTGGGCGGGCTGCCCGAGGACGTGGCCTACAAGCTGCTGCGCGGCAACGCGATCCGGATGCTCGAACTGCCCTTTGATCAGGAGGGCTGAGCCAGGAGGGTTGAGCCAGGAGCGCAGGGATACCGCCACCCGAAGGCCGCCAGCGCCCGCGCCCTGGCCTCGACCACCGCCATCCGTGCCTCTCGCTCGGCCGGGTCGACATGCGAGGCCTGACCCGTCGCCTGCCCCTCCCACTTCCGGTACAGGAGCCCCACCTCCCCGGAGAACCAGCCCCGGCTCACCGAGTTGAGGGCGAGCAGCAGGCCCGTGTCCTCCGATGCGGGGAGGGCCATCCAGCCGCCGAGGCCGAGGAGCAGTTCGCGGCGTACGCAGAGGGTCGCCGGGTGGACCTGGGCGCGGAAGTCGTTCGCCTTCCAGAAGTCGAGGACGGCGCCCCGCTCGATCGGCCCGTCGTCGGGGTCGCCGGGGAAACCGGCCGTCGAGCCGTCCGGCAGCAGGTCCAGGACCCGTGAGGTGGTCCAGCCGATGGCGGGGTCGGCTTCGAGGGCGGCCAGGTCACGGGCCAACGCCCCCGGCGTGAGCTGGTCGTCGGCGTCCAGGATCTTCACGTACGCGCCCTCGGCGTGCGCCAGCGCGATGGTGCGCGCCACGCCGGGGCCGCCGGGCCGGCCCTGACGGAACGTCACGCGCGCGTCGTCGGGGACGTAAGGGAGGACCTCCTCGGTCCTGCCGTCCTCCTGGATCACCCAGTGCCACTCCCAGCCCGCCGGCAGCTCCTGCTGGTCCAGCGACTTGTAGGCCTCCGGCAGGAACGCCGCCGAAGGGCCGTGGACAGCGGTGACGATGATGACGCGCCGGGTCACGGCGGGACTCACCACCTTTCCAGGGGGGTCGTGAAGAGCAGTTCGGTACGGTCGCCGGGCAGCGTGGCCAGGGAGACGTCCACGACGCGGTCGGCGATGTCGTACGACGTCTTGCGCAGCAGGAGCACCGACGTCCCCGGCGGCAGGTCCAGCTCCCGCGCCTCCTCCGCCCTCGGCGGCCGCGCGGTGACCCGCTCCTCGACCCGGCCCACCTCGATGCCGACCGTGTGGAGCTGGTGCTGTGTGCCGCCCGGCCAGGGCTCGTTGGTCTCGTCCAGCAGCTCGGGGTTCGCGGCGATCATGTCGCGGACGAGGTAGGACGTCACGAGGCTGAACGGGGCGTTCTCGGCCGAGCACCGGGTGCGGTAGGTGCGCTCCAGGAGCGTCGTCCCCTCCGGCACCCCGAAGGCGTCCGCGAGTTCCGGCGGCGCGGCGACCTCGCGGTACCGCGCGTGGAAGACGAGGTCCCGCGGCTGCAGCCCGGTCTCGTGCTCCGTCGCCCCGGTCGCGGCCCGGGTGGTGAGCGGGCAGCGCGCCCGGTCCTTCTCCCACTGGTGCCGGTGGTTGTCGCGGAGGATCGGGGTGCGGGGGCGTCCCCGGTCGTCACAGTCGTCCGCGATCACTTCGTACGCCTTGGGCACAGGATCAGCGTACGACTGCTCAAAGCCGCGGACATGCGAAGGCCCGATCGCTGGCGACGGGGGATGCACCAGCGATCGGGCTGTGCCCAACAGTAACAAGGCTCCCTGCGTCACGGGAGTCGACTGATCGGGTGCGGGGATGGGTTGTGATCGGGATCACGGAAACCGCTGTCCGCCACACCCCTGTCATGTCACTTGCGTCCCGGCTCCGTCACTGAGGGAAATCAGGGCGGGGCGCTACTGCGCGCACGGCGGCTCGTACGACAGCCGCGGCAAGTACTCGTGCCACTTCTCCCGCGTCAGCACGCCCTGCGTCGTCGAGCAGACGCGGCGGATGGCGTCGTCGACGTCCAGGTTCCAGAGCCGGACGGTGTCGGTGCCGCTGGAGACGCCGAGCATGTGGCTCGTCGGGCTGAACGACAGGAAGTTGCCCGTCTTGGCGTTGGGGCTCATCGCCTGGCCGATGGGCGAGGCGTCGGACGGGTCGGTGACGTTCCAGGCCCGGACCGTGTTGTCGTTGCCGCCGCTGGCCAGGGTGCGGCCGCCCTTGCTGAACGTCAGCGACACGACCGCCTCGGTGTGGCCGATGAGGGGGGAGCCCTGCGGGCTCGCCTCACGGGGGTCGGTGACGTCCCACAGCCGTACGGTGTCGTCGTCGCTGCCGCTGGCCAGCGTCCGGCCGTCCGGGCTGTAGGCGAGCGCGTTGACGGGCCCGGTGTGACCGGTGAGCGGTGTGCCGAGCGGGGTGGGGCGGCGGGGGTCGGTCACCTTCCACAGCCGGATGGTGCTGTCCGCGCTGCCGCTGGCGAGGGTGCGGCCGTCCGGGCTGAAGACGAGGGAGTTGATGTAGCCGGTGTGCCCGGTGATCGGTGCGCCGAGCGGCACGACACGGTCGGGGTCGCTGACGTTCCACAGCCGGATGGTGCGGTCGTCGTAGGCCGTGGCCAGGGTGCGCCCGTCCGGGCTGTACGCCAGCGCGTCGGGGCCCATGAACCGGGTGCGCAGGGAGATGGGGGAGCCGTAGGAGACCGGGCGTGCCGGGTCGCTGACGTTCCACAGGCGCACGCTCTGCTCGCCCGTCGTCACCGCGAGCGTGTGGCCGTCGGGCGAGAACACAAGGGAGCGCTGGCCGGTGTCGCCGGGCAGGAACGGCTTGCTCAGCGCCACCGGCCGGGCGGGATCCCGTACGTCCCACAGCCGGATCTGTCCGTCGCGCGCGGCGGTGGCGAGCACTCTGCCGTCCGGGCGGAACGCCCCGTTGCCGCCGATCATGTCCGACGTCGGTATCGACCACAGCCGCACCTTGCTGTCGCCGCTGCCGGTGGCGAGCGTACGGCCGTCGGGGCTGAACCCGAGCGCGTACATCTCCCCGCTGGCGCCCGCGAGCGGCTCGCCGACCTGGGAGGGATACGCCGGGTCGCTGACGTTCCACAGGCTCGCGGTGCTGTCCGCGCTGGCGGCGGCGAGCATGGTGCCGGACGGGTTGAAGGCCACCGACCATATGGGGCCGGTGTGCGCGGTGAGCGGTGCGCCGAGCTGGGTGCCGTGGTGCGGGTCGGAGACGTCCCAGAGCCGGACGGTGTCGTCCGCGCCGCCGCTGGCCAGAGTGCGGCCGTCCGGGCTGAAGGCGACGGAGTGCACCAGGGCGGTGTGCCCGGTCAGCGTGGAAAGCGATTTCGGACGGTCCGGTTCGGCCACGTCCCACAGCCGGATCGTCTCGTCGTCGCCGCCCGCCGCCAGTGTGCGGCCGTCCGGGCTGAACGCCACGGACCGCACGGCGGCCTCGGCGCCGCTCAGCGTGGCGCGCGCCTTCGGCCGCGTCGGATCGGCCACGTCCCACAGCCGCACGGTGCGGTCCTCGCTGACGGAGGCGAGAGTGCGGCCGTCCGGGCTGAAGGCGACCAGGTAGATCGTGCCCTCGTGCCCGGTCAGGGGCGCCCCGAGCGGACGCGGCCGGCTCGGCTGCCGTACGTCCCACAGCCGGATCGTGCCGTCGTCGGCGGCGCTGGCGAGGGTGCTGCCGTCCGGGCTGAAGACCGCGCTGCTCACCCAGCTCCGGTGCCCGGTCAGCGGCTTGCCCAGCGGCCTGGGCCGGGCTCTGTCCGCCACGTCCCACAGCCGTACGGTCCGGTCGTAGCTGGCGGTGGCCAGGAGCCGTCCGTCCGGGCTGAAGGTGGTGAGGTAGACGGCGCCGGTGTGGCCGCGCAGGGGTGTGGCCAGCGGGGCGTTCACGATCGAGATCAGCCGGCTGTTGGTGTCCTCGTCGTCCGGGCGCAGCCGGTGGGCCACCAGGTCGAGCTGGGCGGACAGCGAGGGGTCCGTGTACTGGAAGCGGTCGGCCTCGGCGAGCACCTGCGCGAACATGGCGTCGTTCCGCTGCTGCCAGGCGACCACCGCCGCGCCCACGGCCAGCATCGCCAGCGCGACCAGCGCCGCGATAGCGCTCCGCATGATCCAGACGGTGCGCCTGCGCAGCCGGACCGAGGCGGCCAGGAACTCCACCGCGCTCCGGGTCAAGAACGTGTCACCGGCCGAGCGTGCCCAGCCGTGGGCCTGCTCCAGCCGGGAGCCCCGATACAGCAGCGACGAGTCCCGGTCCGACTCCTCCCAGGACCGGCCGTCCTCCTCCAGCCGCTGGCGCAGCAGATGGCCCTGCCGGTCCTCGTCGATCCAGCCCCGCAGCCGCGGCCAGGCGTGGAGCAGCGCCTCATGCGTGATCTCCACGGTCTCCGCGTCCAGCGTCACGAGCCGGGCCCGCACCAGCGCCTCGAGCGACTCCTCGGTCTTGCCCGGATCCGCCGACTCCGCCGCCAGCTGCCGCCGCGTCCCGCGCCGCCGGGTCGCCTGCGTGTCCTCGCCCAGCCGGACCAGCCTGAGCAACAGCAGCCGCGCGGCGGTACGCGCCGCCGGGTCCAGCCCGGACCAGGCCCGCTCGGCGGTGGCCGCCACGGCTCCCTGAATCCCACCGGCCGCGCGATACCCGGCCAGCGTGAGCCGCCCCGCCTTCCGCCGCTGCCAGGTGGCGAGCAACGCGTGCGACAGCAGCGGCAGCGCCCCCGAGGCATGTGTGCCGCGCGGCCCGTCCGCACTCACCTCCCGCACGATCAGCTCCGCCAGCCCCGGCTCCAGCTCCAGCCCCACCGCCTTGGCCGGCCCGGTCACCGCCTCCCGCAGCTCCGAGTCCGTGAGCGGCCCGAGCACCATGTGCCGGTGCTGCAGCGCGTCGGCCAGCTCCGGATGGACCAGGCACTGCTCGTAGAAGTCGGCACGGATGCCGAGGACGACGAGGACGGGGGCGGGGCCGTCGGGTTCGGGAGGGGTACAGGCCGCGTGCAGGAGCTGGACGAAGGTACGGCGGGCCGATTCGTCGGGGCAGAGGGTGAAGGTCTCTTCGAACTGGTCGACGATCAGGACCGGAGGAGCACCCGAGGACGCCGCCTCGCGCCGGGCCCAGACGTGGACGGCGTCGCGCGCGGCCTGCAGGAAGCCGGTGCCGAGGTGCCGCCCGCTGCTGTCCTCGGGACCCGCTGGTTCGGTTTCCTCCGGTTCGGTTTCCTCCGGTTCTCCCGGAACGACGTCCGCGAGCCCCGGAACACGGCGGGTCAGCTCGGCGAGCGGATCACTGCCGGGTACGAGCTGCACCACCGTGCCGGCCCGGTTGCCGCTCTCCCCGCCCAGCGCACCGTTCTGCAGGGCAGGCACCAGGCCGGCGTTCAACAGCGAGGACTTCCCGGCCCCGGAGGCACCGACGAGCATCACCAGGCCGCCGGTCTTCTCCACGGCGCGGAGCTGCCCGACCAGGGCGTCCGTACTCCGCTCCCGGCCGAAGAACCACCGGGCGTCCTCCTGCCGGTACGACGCCAGCCCCCGGTACGGGCACACCCCACCGGAAACCGCCGGCACGTCGACGGCGCCGTGCTCGCCCTCTTCCCCGTCTCCGGAGGTCGCGCGCTCCCACAGCCGCTGCCACTGACCCAGGTCGTAAAGCCCGGCGGACACGGGAGTCGGACGGGCGCGCCGCGCCTGGGGGATCAGCACGTGCAGCACGGCCACCAGGGCGGTGAACTGGGCCGGCACGTTCTTGGCCCGCCGCCAGTCGCTGATCCGCTGGGCGGACACCCGTACGGGCCGCCCTCGCTCGTCGACCCGCTGCAGCCGGACGACCGCTTCGGAGACGCTCTTGAGCGGAGGGTTGCCGGCCTCCTTGTACAGCAGCGCCAGCCGTTCCGCGAAGGCTGTGCGTGCCCCGGAGTCGGAACTCAAAGCCTCCACTCCTTCACTTCCGCTACGTCCGCCGCACCCGGGCATCCGGACCGGAAAACTCACTTTATACGGCTGACCTGCGGTTAAGGCCCCGTTCGGAGACCGGAACCTCCTCTCCGGCACCCTGCGACTGGCAGGATCATGACGCAAGTGCGC
Source organism: Streptomyces sp. CA-251387 (assembly GCF_050936625.1). Classification (NCBI taxonomy): domain Bacteria; kingdom Bacillati; phylum Actinomycetota; class Actinomycetes; order Kitasatosporales; family Streptomycetaceae; genus Streptomyces; species Streptomyces sp. CA-251387. The sequence goes on from NZ_JBNJMJ010000001.1 coordinate 5,164,125, forward strand.
AACCCTCGCGCGTCGCCCAGGCAGGCCACCGGCCCGGAGCCCGGGGAGACCACTCATGGCGCCGCATGTTCTCGGTCACCCCCCACACTCGATCGATCCCCACTGACCCGCCGCCCACCGACACGGCCCGTCAGCCCGGATCGACCCCGCTCCGCCGTCCGGTACCGGTCCCCACGAGGGGAGGGACCGGTACCGGGCGCCGCGGTATCCGGCGTCGGCCGCCTCTCAGGGGCCTCGGTCCGGGTGGGGGCGCCCCGGCGTCAGCAGCCGCTGGGTTCCGGCTCCTGGAGGGTGATCGCCCCGGAGGGGCAGACGCCGATGGCCATCTGTGCGGCCGTGCGATGGGCGGTGGGCGGTTCGGCGTGCAGCAGGAGTACGCGGCCGTCGTCGGGATCCTGGTCGAAGACCTCGGGGGCGGTCAGGGCGCACATCCCGGCGCCGATGCAGCGCTCACGGTCGATGCTCAGGCGCGTCGTCCTCATGACGGCTCCTCGTCCCAGGTGACCGGGAGGCTCTTCACCCCGTAGATGTCCGCGGTCTCCGGGCGCAGGGCGACCTCTTCGGCCGGTACGGCCAGACGCAGCGTGGGGAAGCGGTCGATCAGCGCGCGGAACGCGACCCGCATCTCGACGCGGGCCAGCTGCTGTCCCAGGCACTGGTGGATGCCGTGGCTGAAGGCCAGGTGCCCGCTCACGTCCTGCCTGCGGAGGTCCAGGACGTGGGGGTCGGCGAAGCGCTCGGGGTCGCGGTTGGCGGTGTTGTACGACAGGACGACCGTCGTGCCGGCCTCGATGGTCCAGCCGCCCAGCTCGACGTCTTCCAACGCCGTCCTCATGAACGTCTTGGCGACGCTCAGATACCGCAGCAGTTCCTCCACGGCCCCGTCGGTGAGACCGGGATCGGCGCGCAGTGCGGCCAGTTGCGCCGGGTTCTGCAGCAGCGCGAAGGTGCCGAGGGCCAGCATGTTCGCCGTGGTGTCGAAACCGGCCGCCAGCAGGATCAGGCTGATCCCCTTCAGCTCCTCGTCGGTCAGATCGCTGTCGGTGAGTTCGCTGAGCACGTCGTCGGTGGGGTTCGCGCGCTTGGCGGCCACCAGCTCCGCGAGGTACTCCTGGGTCGCGGTGTAGGCGGCTATCAGCTCCTCGTCGCTTGTCGCCCCGCCCATGAACGTGTCGATCTGCTCCTGGAAGGAGCCCCGGTCCTCGTACGGCACCCCCAGCAGCTCGCAGATCACGATGGTGGGGATGGGCTTGGCGAACGCGGTCACCAGGTCCGTCGGCGGCCCGGCCTTCGCCATGGCGTCCAGGCAGTCGGCGGTGATCTGCTCGATGCGCTGGGTGAGCAGCCGCATCCGCCGCACGGTGAACTTGCCCACCAGCGGCTTCCGGTAGCGCCCGTGCTGTGGCTCGTCCATGAGGAGGAACTCGCCGGGCGGCGCCGGGGGAAGCTCGAAGTCGACGACGTTCATGAGCTCCTTGCGCGAGCTGAACCGCGGGTCCGCCAGGACCGACCTGACCAGGTCGTATCCGGTGATCAGCCAGCCGGGTTTGCCGCCGGGATGGGTGTAGCGGCTGATGGGGCCGTGCCGGCGGGCGTCCAGCAGCTCTGCCGGCGGGTCGAAGGGGCAGCCGGGCTGACGCGCGGTCGGCAGCGTCGTGACGGTGTGGAGGGATTCACTCATGACTCTTCCCCATCTCGCGATATGACGTGTTTAGCGCAAATCGAAAGCTACGTTGCGTTCAGAATGGAGTCAATCGACTAGAAGTCATATCGCCAGCTAGGGATACGGAAATTGATGCAATGACACTGCGTACGAATGCAACGCCGTGTTGCAATGAATGACGCTGGAGGCGCGACGGGAGTCCTGACGGGGCCGCCCCGGAGTCGGTCCTCAGCCGGTGTGGACGCGGGGGCGGCGGGCGCGGTCCGGTTCTGCCTCGCGGAGTACCTCGCGGGTGACCGGGGCGACCTCGCCCTGGCCGAAGAGGAAGAAGCGCAGGAAGTTGGCGAAGGGGTTGCCCTCGGTCCACTCGAAGTAGATGTGCGGGATGCAGCCGGTCGTGTCGCGGACGTGCAGGAGGAGGGCCGCCAGGGCGTTGGGGATGGAGGAGGACTCCAGGGTCAGGACGCGGTAGCGGTTGTGCATGACCTCGCCGCGGACCGTCAGGCCGGCCTCGAACTCGGAGGGGTCGGTGACCGTCACCTCGACGAAGACGAAGTCCTCCTGCTCCGTCAGGTCGTTGTCGTTGCGGATCTGCTCGATCTTGTCGCGGTACTCGGCCTTGTCCCGCCGGTCGGGCTCGTTGGCGATGAAGCGGATGCGGCGGTGGGACATGTCCCGCACGAAGCGCTCCGCCATGTCGTCCATCGTCACGCTGGTCACCCGCAGTTCGAAGGCACGGGCCAGCCGGGACAGCAGCGAGATCAGGATGATGCCCGCGATGAAGCAGGCGCCGATCTTCACACCGTCCGGGCGTTCGACGACGTTGGCGACGGTCGTGTAGAGGAACACCGCGGAGATGACCGCGAAGGCGATGAACCAGTTCCGCTGGTCGGCCTTGCGGGCGGCGATGGTGACGGCGATCGCGGCGGAGCTGATCAGGACCAGCACGCCGGTGGCGTACGCGCCGCCCTGCGCGTCGACGTCGGCGTCGAAGATCCAGGTGACCAGGAAGCCCACCAGGGTGAAGACGATGACCATCGGGCGCACGGCCCTGGCCCAGTGCGGGGCCATGCCGTAGCGCGGCAGATAGCGCGGCATCAGGTTGAGCAGGCCGGCCATGGCGGAGGCGCCGGCGAACCACAGGATGGCGATGGTCGAGACGTCGTAGATCGTCCCGAAGCCGTTGCCGAGGTAGTCGTGCGCCAGGTACGCGAGTGCACGGCCGTTGGCCGGGCCGCCCTCCTCGAAGTCCTTCTCCGGGATCAGCAGCGTGGTAATGAAGCTCGTCGTGACCAGGAAGGCGCTCATGATGACCGCCGCGGCGGTCAGCAGCTTCTTGGTGTCCCGGATGCGGCCCCTGGGGCTCGCTTCCGTGTCGCTGTCGTCGCCCTTGACGTGCGGCATCACCGCGACGCCCGTCTCGAAGCCGGACAGGCCGAGCGCGAGCTTGGGGAAGACGATCAGCGCCATGCCGATCATGACGAAGACGTTGCCGTGCTCGGTGGTCAGGGCGCTGGACCAGTCGGTGATCACATGGCCCTCGGTGATGACGTGCCACATACCGACGACGACCACCACGACGTTCAGCCCGAGATAGACGCCGACCAGGGCAACCGCGACGCCGATGGCCTCCAGGAAGCCCTTGAGGAAGACCGCGCCCAGCAGTGCGACCAGTATCAGGGTGATCAGCATCTGCTTGTCGTGCAGGGCGCTGTTCAGGTGCGGGTTCTCCACCAGGTGGGTGGAGGCGTCGGCGGCCGACAGGGTGATGGTGATCAGGAAGTCGGTGGCGGCGAAGCCGAGCAAGGTCAGGACGAACAGCTTGCCCTGCCAGAAGGAGAGCAGCCGCTCCAGCATGGCGATGGAGCCCTCGCCGTGCGGGCTCTCCTCGGCCACACGGCGATAGACCGGCAGGGCGCCGGCCAGGGTGACTATGACCAGGACGATGGTGGCGATGGGTGAGAGCAGCCCGGCGGCGAGCGCGGCGATGCCTGGCTGATAACCGAGGGTGGAGAAGTAGTCCACACCGGTCAGGCACATGACCCGGTACCACCGCTGGCCCTTGTGCGGGGGCTCCGGCTCGGCGTGCGGACCGGTGTGACCGCCCGCCTTGCCCATGTCGGACAGGCCCTCCAGCATCCAGGCGCGCAGACGGTGCGCTGGGCGTTCTGTGGTGACCATCGGCGTGCTCCTGGTGCGCGGACAGGCGAAAGGTTCCGGCCATCACGCGGACGGCGGCACCAGCGTAAGCAAGGAGTGACGCTCAGGCCCACGCGTGAAGCATGGTCACGCGTCAAGACTGCGTTAAGAGCCCGCTGTGTGCAGGCCGGCACCGCCACAAGGCGAACAGTCGCCGCAGTTCAGGGGTCGATTCGGTCCCGCGGCCGCCAGGAAGAGCTGCGCGGCCGCGGCCGGACACGGAGCGTCATGCCGTACGACTTGAGCGGCGCCGAGGTCCGTCAGACGTCCGACAGCCGGGCCTCCTCCAGGTCCAGCGACCGCTGGAGCCTGCGGCGGGTGGTGTCGCTGATGGCGTGGGTGTCGTAGAGGCGCTGGAGTTCGGTGGCCTCGACGGCGATCAGATCACGGCGGAGCTGGCGGTAGACCCGGTCGGCGGACTCGGTGGCCGTGCCGTCGGTGCCGTTGCTCCCGGCGAGGCGGTCACGGGCGTCGTCGAGGCGGGCGGTCAGGCCGCGGCGGATCCGGTCGAGGACGACGTCCGGTACGACCTCCAGTTCCGCGAGTTCCTCGAGACGGGCGAGGCCGGCGTGTGCGAGGTGCGAGCGGGCCTCGGCCTCCTCGCGCGCGGTGTGCGCGGGCTCCAGGGCGATGCCGGAGCGGCGGACGAGCGGCGAGAGGGTGAAGCCCTGCACGACGAGGGTGACGACCACGACCGAGGTGGTCAGGACCAGGACCAGCGGCCGGTCGGCGAGCGGCGTGCCGTCCTTCATGAGCTCCGGGAGGGACAGGGCGGCGGCCAGCGGCATCACCCCGCGGGTGCCCGCCCAGGTCAGCACCAGCGGCACCCGCCAGTTCACCCGCCCGATGTGCCAGCCACAGCAGGCGTACGGCGATGAGCGTGGCGGCGACCGCGAGGGCGTACAGCGGCCAGGCCCGGTCGGCGTCGGCCAGCGCCCGGACCTGGGCGGGCAGGGCCAGCCCGATCAGGCTGAACACCACGCTCTCCAGGAGGAAGACGACCGTGCCGTACACGGCGTGCAGCTGGAGTCGTGTGCGGGCGTTGGTGAGCCGGTCGCCGCGTCCGCCGAGGACCACGCCGGCCACCACACAGGACGTCACTCCGGAGGTGTGCGCGGCCTCTGCCAGCAGATAGGCGGCGTACGGGGTGACCAGGGCGATCACCGTCTCCAGGACCGGGTCCTCGGTACGCCGCCGGATCAGCGCGATCACTCCGGCCACCGCGGCCCCGATCACGGTGCCGCCGCCCGCGAGCACCAGGAACTCCCCTGCCGCCGCACCCCAGTTCGCGGCGGCGGAGGCCACGGCGATGCCCGCCGCCACCCGCACCAGCACCAGCACCAGCGAGGTCGCGTCGTTGAACAGGCTCTCCGCCTGCACCAGGACCTGGACCCTGGGCGGCAGGGCGAGGCGCCGGCCGAGCGCGGTGACCGCCACGGGATCGGTACTGGCCAGAACCGCCCCGAGCACGAACGCCATCTGCCAGGACAGGGGAGTGACGAGTGCCGCCACCGCACCGACAGCCGCCGCGGAGGCGAGCACCAGCCCGATGGCGAGGATCCCGACCGGCATCCACACCGCCCGCAGCTCCCGCCAGGGCATGTCCTCGGCGCTGGCGTACAGCAGCGGCGGCAGCACGACCAGGCCGATGATCTCGGGGCTGATCTCGATCGCGGCGCGCGAAGGTGGCGACCACCGTGGCGAGGACCACGAGGGCGAGAACCGTACCGACGCTGCGCATGCCGTCCCCCTGGGGGCTTTCGGAGAACCGCCATGGCTTCCGGCCGACCAGACTTCCCGGCACACCTGCCTTCACCCTATCGGGCCGGATCACGTCAAGGCGGATACGGCCCGGACGACTGGAGGTCTACCCCGGGGCGGCCCGTCAAGGTTCCATCAAGGTCGGCCGGTTGAGCGCGAAGAAGCCGCAACGAACAGTCGGACGCGGTCGGAAGCGGACAGAACCTGGGTGCACCCGCGCACACGTCGGCCCTCGTGCGCGGCCGAAGGAAGAAGGAGCACGCGCCCATGTCCGTCCTGACCACCGAGCCGGATGCCGTCCCCGCCGGCGAGGAGCCGCCTGATACCGGTGAACGGCACCGGCTGACCGCCGTCACCGGTCTGGCCGCGCTCTCGCTGGACGCCATGGCGTCGGTGGCGTACGGCCCCGAGGCGATCGTCCTCGTCCTGGCCGCCGCGGGCGCCCACGGGCTGGGCTTCACGATGCCGGTCACGCTGGCCATCGCCGCGTTGCTGGCGGTGCTGGTGGCGTCGTACCGGCAGGTCATCGCGGCCTTCCCGGACGGCGGCGGCTCCTACGCGGTCGCGAAGACCCACCTGGGGGCGCGCACGAGTCTGGTAGCGGCGGCCTCGCTGGTGCTGGACTACGTCCTCAACGTCGCCGTGGCCGTCACCGCGGGCGTGGCGGCGCTCACCTCCGCCTTCCCGGCCCTCTACGACGACCGGCTGTGGCTGTGCCTGGCGGTGCTCGCCCTGATCACGGGCGTCAACCTGCGCGGGATCGTGGAGTCCGCCAAGGCGTTCATCGTGCCGACGGTCGTCTTCGTCGGCTCGATCCTCGGTCTCATCGCCGTCGGCCTGTTCCGGTCCGAGCCGGTGAGTACGGCGACAGCGGCGGGCCACGCCTCCGTGCTCGCCGACAACGCCACCGGCGTGGGCGCGTTGCTGCTGCTGAAAGCCTTCGCCTCCGGCTGTGCCGCGCTGACGGGCGTGGAGGCCATCGCCAACGCCGTGCCGTCCTTCCGGGTCCCGCGGGTGAAGCGGGCCCAGCGCGCGGAGGTCGCACTCGGCGCCGTGCTCGGTGCGATGCTCATCGGGCTGTCGGTGCTGATCGGACGCTTCCACCTGCAGCCGGTCGAGGGCGTGACCGTCCTGGCCCAGCTGGCGGACGCCTCGCTGGGCCACAACGGGGCCTTCTACGTCATCCAGTTCGCCACGATGATCCTGCTGGCCCTGTCGGCCAACACCTCCTTCGGCGGCCTTCCGGTGCTGCTGAAGCTGCTCGCCCGGGACAACTACGCCCCGCACGTCTTCGCCCTGAAGGCCGACCGCCAGGTCCACCGGCACGGCGTCCTGGCACTGGCCGTCGTCTCGGCCGCGCTGCTGGTCTTCTCCGGCGGCGACACCAACACACTCGTCCCGCTGTTCGCGATCGGTGTCTTCGTCGGCTTCACCATCGCCCAGGTCGGCATGGTCCGGCACTGGCGCCTCGAGCGGGGGCCGGGTCGGCACGGGAAGGCGCTGCTCAACGGCTTCGGCGCACTGCTCACCGGCGTCGCGACCGTCGTTGTCACGGTGAGCAAGTTCGAGGAGGGCGCCTGGCTCGTCGTCGTCGCCCTGCCCCTGCTGGTGCTCGGCTTCGGGACCGTGCACCGCGCCTACACCCGTATCGGCGAGCGGCTCGGCCTCGGCCGGATACCCGAAACCCCGCACCGTGACCGCTCGGTCGTGATCGTCCCCGTCTCGTCGCTGTCCCGTCTGACCTCCGAGGCCCTGACCGCCGCCGCCTCCCTCGGCGACGAGGTCCGCGCGGTCACCGTGTGCTACCCGGACGTCGAGGACCGGGCCGCGCTGTACGCCCTGGAGCTGGCCTGGGCGGAATGGAACCCGGGGGTGCCGTTGGTCCGGCTGCCCTCCGCGCGCCGCACCCTGGGCCGCCCGATCGCCGCGTATGTCCGTGAGGTGGCCGCCGACGAGCCGGGCACGCGCGTCACCGTGCTGATCCCGGAGGCCGAGCCGGAGCGGCTGTGGCAGCGGCTGCTCCAGAACCAGCGGGGCGCGGTCGTCGCGCACGCCGTGCGGCGGGAGACGGACGCGGTGATCTGCCGGCTCCGCTTCCGGCTGGCGTAAGAGTTCCGTCAAGGCCGTGGGCGCCGCCGTCAGGGAGCCGTCAACGGACGACCTGTTCCGGCCGGAGAGGCGCTTTCCTCTAATCGTCCGTTTTCACCGAACCTCACTCCAGGAGTTCGCGATGGCCGATCTGGCCTTCGTCCTCACCACGATCGCGGGTTTCGCGGTGGTGGCTCTCGTCGCCAAGGGGGTGACGAAGCTGTGACCGTCGAGAACGTCGTCGGCCTGGTCGTGGCCGTCGCCCTGCTGGGCTATCTCGTCCTCGCCCTGATCTTCCCGGAGAGGTTCTGAGAGCACACATGGGTCCCGTACTGGCCGGCGTGCTCCAACTGCTCGCCCTCATAGGCGCTCTGGCGCTCGCCTACCTCCCCCTCGGCAACCACATGGCCAAGGCCTACTCCTCGAAGAAGCACCTGCGCGTCGAGAAGTGGATCTACAAGGGCATCGGCGCGAACCCCGACACCGAGATGACCTGGCCCGCGTACCTGCGCGGCATCCTCGCCTTCTCGGCCGCCGGCGTCCTCTTCCTCTACCTGCTGCAACGGCTCCAGGGTGTACTGCCCGGCTCGCTCGGCTTCTCCTCGATCGACCCGGACCAGGCGTTCAACACGGCCGTGTCCTTCGTGACCAACACCAACTGGCAGTCGTACTACGGCGAACAGGCCATGGGCCACGTCGTGCAGACCGCCGGGCTGGCCGTGCAGAACTTCGTCTCCGCGGCGGTCGGCATGGCCGTCGCGGTGGCGCTGGTGCGCGGGTTCGTGCGCTCCCGCACCGGTGAACTCGGCAACTTCTGGGCCGACTTGGTGCGGGGTGTCGTACGCGTCCTGGTGCCGCTGGCCGCGATCGCCGCGGTCGTGCTGGTCGCCTGCGGGGTGATCCAGAACTTCTCCGGGATCCACGAGGTCGGCCAGTTCATGGGCGGGCAGCAGCAGTGGAACGGCGGTGCGGTCGCCTCGCAGGAGGCCATCAAGGAGCTCGGCACCAACGGTGGCGGCTACTTCAACGCCAACAGCGCCCACCCCTTCGAGAACCCCACCCCGTTCACGAACCTCTTCGAGATCTTCCTGATCCTGGTCATCCCCTTCGCGCTGACCCGCACCTTCGGCCTCATGGTCGGCAGCGTGAAGCAGGGCTACGCGATCCTCGCGACGATGGGCACCATCTGGCTGGGCTTCGTCGCCCTGATGATGTGGACCGAGTTCGCCCACCACGGCCCGGCGTTCGAGATCGCCGGCGGGGCGTACGAGGGTAAGGAGGTCCGCTTCGGCGTCGGCGCCTCGTCGATCTTCGCGACGTCGACCACGCTCACCTCGACCGGCGCGGTGGACTCCTTCCACTCCTCCTTCACCGGCCTCGGCGGCGGCATCACCCTGCTCGGCATGATGCTGGGCGAGATCGCGCCGGGCGGTGTCGGCTCCGGTCTCTACGGCATGCTGATCATGGCGGTCATCGCGGTGTTCATCGCCGGGTTGATGGTCGGCCGTACGCCCGAGTACCTGGGCAAGAAGATCAGCACCCGCGAGATCAAGCTGGCGGCCTGCTACATCCTCGTCACTCCGGCGCTCGTCCTGGTGTTCACCGCCGCGGCGATGGCGCTGCCGACGCCGGCGCACTCGATGACCAACTCCGGCGCGCACGGATTCTCCGAGATCCTCTACGCCTACACCTCCGCCTCCAACAACAACGGCTCGGCCTTCGCCGGTCTGAACGCGGACACCCAGTGGTTCAACACCACGCTGGGCCTGTGCATGCTGCTCGGCCGCTTCGTGCCGATGGTGTTCGTGCTGGCGCTGGCCGGTTCGCTCGCCGGGCAGAAGCCGGTCCCGGCCACCGCGGGCACCCTGCGCACCGAAAAGCCGCTGTTCACCGGTCTGCTGGTGGGCGCGATCCTGATCATCACCGGTCTGACGTACTTCCCCGCCCTCGCACTGGGCCCGCTCGCCGAAGGGCTGGCGTGATGACCACCCGTACCGAGAAGTCAGAGGACTCCATGTCCACAGCCACTCCCACCCGGGCGCCGCACAGCGACGTACCCACCGGGCACAAGCCCGCCGAGGGCCGTGTCGGTGCGGGGCTCTTCGACCCCAAGCAGCTGGTCAAGTCGCTGCCGGACGCCTTCCGCAAGCTCGACCCGCGCGTGATGGTCAAGTCGCCCGTGATGTTCGTCGTGTGGATCGGCTCCGTCCTGACCACCGTGTTCTCGTTCAAGGACCCGGGCGACTGGTTCGGCTGGGTGATCAGCGCGTGGCTGTGGCTGACCGTGGTCTTCGCCAACCTGGCGGAGGCGGTCGCCGAGGGCCGCGGCAAGGCCCAGGCCGACACGCTGCGCAAGGCCAAGACCGACACCGTCGCGCGCCGGCTGCTCAGCGACGGCTCGGAAGAGCGGGTCGCGGGCACCGAGTTGAGGATCGGCGACCTCGTGGTCTGCGAGGCCGGTGACGTCATCCCCGGTGACGGTGACGTCGTCGAGGGCGTCGCGTCCGTCGACGAGTCGGCGATCACCGGTGAGTCGGCGCCGGTCATCCGTGAGTCCGGCGGTGACCGGAGCGCCGTGACCGGCGGCACGAAGGTCCTCTCCGACCGCATCGTCATCAAGATCACGACGAAGCCCGGCGAGACCTTCATCGACCGGATGATCAACCTGGTCGAGGGCGCCGCCCGGCAGAAGACGCCGAACGAGATCGCCCTGAACATCCTGCTCGCCTCGCTGACGATCGTGTTCCTGCTGGCGGTGGCCACACTGCCACCGATCGCGGACTACTCGGGCACACACCTGACGATGGTCGTGCTGGTGGCGCTGCTGGTCTGCCTGATCCCGACGACGATCGGCGCACTGCTGTCGGCGATCGGCATCGCGGGCATGGACCGCCTGGTCCAGCGCAACGTACTCGCCATGTCCGGCAGGGCGGTCGAGGCCGCCGGTGACGTCTCCACGCTGCTGCTCGACAAGACCGGCACCATCACCCTCGGCAACCGCCAGGCCGCCGAGTTCGTCCCGGTGCACGGCACGACGGAGGCCGAGGTGGCCGACGCCGCCCAGCTGTCCTCGCTCGCCGACGAGACGCCCGAGGGCCGGTCCATCGTCGTACTGGCCAAGGAGAAGTACGGCCTGCGGGAACGACACCACGGGGAGCTGGCGCACGCCGAGTGGATCGCCTTCACCGCCCAGACCCGCATGTCGGGCGTGGACGTGGACGGCCGCAAGGTCCGCAAGGGCGCGGCCGGTTCGGTCATCGCCTGGGTGAAGGAACAAGGGGGCGACGTCGCCGACGACGCCGACCGGATCGCCAACCGCATCTCCGAGGCCGGCGGCACCCCGCTGCTGGTCGCGGTGGCCGACGCGCAGGGCGCCCGGGTCCTCGGCGTGATCCACCTCAAGGACGTCGTGAAGGACGGCATGCGGGAGCGGTTCGAGGAACTGCGCCGCATGGGCATCAAGACCGTCATGATCACGGGCGACAACCCGCTGACGGCGAAGGCGATCGCGGAGGAGGCCGGCGTCGACGACTTCCTCGCGGAGGCGACTCCCGAGGACAAGATGGCCCTGATCAAGCGGGAGCAGGCCGGCGGCAAGCTGGTCGCGATGACCGGTGACGGTACGAACGACGCCCCGGCGCTGGCGCAGGCGGATGTCGGCGTGGCGATGAACACCGGTACGTCGGCCGCCAAGGAGGCCGGCAACATGGTCGACCTCGACTCCAACCCGACCAAGCTCATCGAGATCGTCGAGATCGGCAAGCAACTCCTCATCACCCGGGGCGCGTTGACGACGTTCTCCATCGCCAACGACGTCGCGAAGTACTTCGCGATCATCCCGGCGCTGTTCGCGGCCGTCTACCCGGGCCTGGACAAGCTCAACATCATGGGCCTGTCCTCGCCGGACTCCGCGATCCTGTCCGCGGTCGTCTTCAACGCGCTGATCATCATCGCGCTCGTACCGCTCTCCCTGAAGGGCGTGCAGTACCGGCCGGTCAGCGCCGACAAGATGCTGCGCCGCAACCTCACCGTCTACGGCCTCGGCGGCCTGATCGCGCCCTTCATCGGCATCAAGCTCATCGACCTGCTCATCTCCCTCATCCCCGGGATCGGCTGAGGCCATGAACAACTCCGTCATGAACACCGCCCGGTTGCTCGGAGCGGGCCTGCGCGCCCTCCTCGTACTGACCCTCGTGACCGGCGTCATCTACCCACTGATCGTCACCGGCATCGCACAAGGGCTGTTCCACAACAAGGCGAACGGCTCCGAGGCCAAGGCGGACGGCAAGGTCGTCGGCTCGTCCCTGATCGGCCAACAGGGCTACAGCCTGGACTACTTCCAGCCGCGCCCCGCCGACGGCCTCGGCGAGAACTCCGTCAACACCCAGTACAAGCTGATCCTCTCCGGTGCCACGAACCGCTCCGCCGACAACCCCGAACTCATCAAGTCGGTGAAGGAGGCGCAGGCGAAGGTCATCAAGGACAACTTCGTGCCCGGCTATACGGTGCAGCCCTCCCAGGTCCCCGCCGACGCGGTCACGTCGTCCGGCTCCGGTCTCGACCCGGACATCTCCCCCCGGTACGCCGAGATCCAGGTCCACCGGGTCGCCGAGCGCAACGGTCTGTCCGTCGCCCAGGTGGAGAAGCTGGTCAAGGACCACACCGAGAGCCGCACCCTCGGCTTCATGGGCGAGCCGCGGGTGAACGTCCTCGAGCTGAACATCGCGCTCAAGGAACTCGTGGCGAAGAGCTGAAGAGCCGATGGCGTCACGGACCCACAGGGGAGTCGGCGGGACCGGGAGGCATCCCGGACCGCCGGCTCCCGCCGCCATGAAGACAGGAGAGGCACACCCCATGACCCGGGTGCTCGTGGTGGAGGACGACCCGCAGCTCGTACGGGCCCTCGTCATCAACTTGCAGGTACGCCAGTACGGCGTGGACGCCGCCCCCGACGGGACCACGGCGCTGCGGCTCGCTGCCGCTCGGCAGCCCGATGTGGTGCTGCTGGATCTCGGCCTGCCCGACATGGACGGCGTCGACGTCATCAAGGGCCTTCGCGGCTGGACCCGCGTACCGATCCTGGTCCTGTCCGCCCGGCAGGCGTCCGACGAGAAGGTGGCCGCGCTGGACGCCGGCGCCGACGACTACATCACCAAGCCGTTCAGCATGAACGAGCTGCTGGCCCGCCTGCGCGCCGCCGTCCGACGTACCGAGGACACCGCGCTCACCCCCGAGACGACGATGGTCGAGACGGAGGACTTCGGCATCGACCTGCTCGCCAAGAAGGTTCTCCGCAACGGTCGGGACGTGCGGCTGACCCCGACCGAGTGGCACCTGCTGGAGATCCTGGTGACCAGCCCGGGCCGGCTGATCACGCAGAAACACCTCCTGCAGGAGGTGTGGGGCGTCTCGCACAGCAACAAGACCAACTACCTGCGCGTCTACATGGCCCAGCTGCGCCGCAAGCTGGAGCAGGACCCCTCCCGCCCCCGCTACCTGATCACCGAGCCCGGCATGGGCTACCGCTTCGAAGCCTGACCGAGGGACGACATGGCACGCGGCAAGCTCCGGATCTACCTGGGCGCGGCACCCGGCGTCGGCAAGACCTACGCCATGCTGTCGGAGGCACACCGCCGTATCGAGCGGGGCACCGACTGTGTGGTCGCCTTCGTGGAACACCACCACCGCCCGCGCACGGAGGTGATGCTGCACGGCCTGGAACAGGTGCCGCGCAAGGAGATCGAGTACCGGGACACCGTCTTCACCGAGATGGACGTGGACGCCGTCCTGCGACGCGCCCCTGCCGTCGCCCTGGTCGACGAGCTGGCCCACACCAACGTGCCCGGCTCCCGCAACACCAAGCGCTGGGAGGACGTCGAGGAGCTGCTCGCCGCGGGCATCGACGTCATCTCCACCGTCAACATCCAGCACCTGGAGTCCCTGGGCGACGTGGTCGAGTCGATCACCGGGGTGCGGCAACGCGAAACCGTCCCCGACGAGGTCGTACGGCGCGCCGACCAGATCGAGCTGGTCGACATGTCACCGGAGGCGCTGCGCCGCCGTATGGCCCACGGTAACATCTACAAGCCGGACAAGGTCGACGCGGCCCTCTCCAACTACTTCCGCCCCGGGAACCTGACCGCCCTGCGCGAACTGGCACTGCTGTGGGTCGCCGACCGGGTCGACGCCTACCTGACCGAGTACCGCAGCGAGCACCAGGTCTCGGCCATTTGGGGCTCGCGCGAGCGGATCGTCGTCGGCCTGACCGGCGGACCCGAGGGACGCACTCTGGTACGGCGCGCCGCGCGGCTCGCCGAGAAGGGCGCCGGCGGCGAGGTCCTGGCCGTCTACATCTCCCGCAGCGACGGCCTCACCGCCGCCTCCCCGAAGGAACTGGCCGTCCAACGCACCCTGGTCGAGGACCTCGGCGGCACCTTCCACCAGGTCGTCGGCGACGACATCCCGGCCGCCCTGCTCGACTTCGCCCGGGGCGTGAACGCCACCCAGATCGTGCTGGGCGTCTCCCGGCGCAGGAGCTGACAGTACGTTTTCGGACCGGGAGTCGGCGCAACGGTCGCCCGCGAGTCGGGCCCCGACCTCGACGTCCACCTCATCACGCACGACGAGGCGGGCAAGGGCCGCGGCCTGCCGGTGGCGCGCGGCGCACGCCTCGGACGGTCCCGGGTCAGCTGGGGCTGGGCCGTGGGCGTACTCGGCCCCGCACTCCTGACCTGGCTCCTCACCAGTGCCACTGCGGACGTCGGTCTCGCCAACGACATGCTGCTGTTCCTGACCCTGACGGTGGCGGCGGCCCTGCTGGGCGGTCTCTTCCCGGCGCTGGCCTCCGCGGTGGTGGGCTCCCGGCATGTTCTCCTCGCCGGTGATCAGGCCGTCGACCGCGGAGAACTGCCCGGTGACACCGATCGCGGCACGTACGGCCTGCGGGTCGGTGGCGAGGTCGTGGCCCGCGACGTGGGCCCTGACCGCCGTCGGCGGAGATGAGGGTGGACAGGATCTTCACGGCGGTGGTCTTGCCGGCACCGTTCGGGCCGAGCAGGGAGAAGATCGTTCCTTCCGGGACGGCCAGGTCGATGCCGTCGAGGACGGTCTTGTCGCCGTACGACTTGCGCAGACCGACGGCGGAGATGGCGGCGGGCGACGGGGGACCGCCACCTGCCTGGACGTGGGCATGACAGACGAGGCCATGGGGCCCTCCGTTGAAGGCTGAAGTGGGTGGGGAATGGGGCCGGTTGAGGAGATGAGGAGATGAGGCGAGGTGTGGAGGCGCGGAGGCGCGGAGGTGCCGCTCAGGCCCGGGCGCGGCGGATGTCGATGTTGCCGTACTTGGTCCGGGCGCGGACCTTGACGGTGTCCTCGGTCTGCTCCGGGGTCTCGGACGCGGTGAGCGTGTTGCGGACCTGCCCGGAGGTCGAGCTGACGTCGAGCCAGGCGGCCGTACCCTCGCGGATGCCGACGTCGATGGCGCCGTAGTTGGTCTCCTACTGGACGGTGCCGCGCCACTTCGTCCACGCGCAGGGTGCCGTGGGCGGTGGTGGCGGTGACCGAGTCCTCGGCGCGCCGGATCTGGATGTCGCCGTTGGCGCCGCTCACCCGCAGCTCGCCGGTCGCGGCTCCGACGGTGGTGGTGCCGTGCGAGTTCTTCAGGACGGCGGGGCCGTCGACGGTGCCGACGCGCAGGCTGCCGGAGCTGGTGGTGATCTCGGCCCTGCCCTCGACACGGTCGACGGTGATCGAGCCGTGGGAGGCAGTCAGCTGCAGCGGGCCGGTCGTGTCGAACGGGCGTCACCGGACGAGGTCTTCACGCGGACCTCGCCGAGCCGGCCCTCACCGAGCACCTGGGCCCAGGCGCCGGTCATGTCGATGCGTGAGCCTGTGGGCAGTTCGACCGTGACGTCGACGGTGCCGGTGCGGCCGAACAGATTGGCCTTGGGCGTCCTGACGGTCAGGAGGCCGCTCGCGTAACCGACCTCGGTCTGCTCGGCCGTCCGCGCGTCCAGGTCCTTTTTCTCCCCGCTCCCATTCGAGGTCGTCGCACCCCAGGTGATCGCGGAGAACCCGCCGCGGCCCGGCATCGAGCAAATGCCACGCGCTCACGAGATCCAGAGAAGGATCAGCCGGCCCGAAGCCGCCGACATCAAGAATCCCCGCCAGCCGGCCGGCGGACACGAGCACGTTGCCAGGAATCAGGTCACCGTGTGTCATCACGTCATCCGCGGCACCGCGCGGCAGTTCGCGCAGCGTTGCCCAGAGGTGGCGAAGCCGGGGAACATCCAGGAGCTGCTCGGGTCAGTGGTGTTGGATCGCATCCCGGTCCGTGGCCGCAACGCCCAAGGCCGGGCCGACGCCTGCTGGCTGCCCATTGCCAGAGGACTCACCCCGCATGGCCTGCGGCACTCCCACCGCCCGCATATGGAGGACTCGGCACCGAGAAGGTGCTGATGGACGAGCGCATGGGCCACATCGACGGCTCGGTCTCGGCAGTGGGAAGCAGCGCTCGACGCCCGTCGCAACCTGCACCCGCGCTCGCCGGTCGCCGGTCGCCGTACTCGATCGGCTACTGCGCGCTCGAAGCAGATCCGCCCTGTGATCCAGACCGCGGCCATCGCCATGGATGGGCTTTGGCACGCCACCGCCTCCGAGACGGTAGTCACGCAGACAGACACACAGACGAAACAGATCAGGCACCCCCTCACGTGAGGGAGTGCCTGATCTGCTGTTTCTCTGTCGGGGTGGCGGGATTTGAACCCACGACCTCTTCGTCCCGAACGCGATTAGCCCCCTCGCGACCTTGCATTGGTGCCACCGACCTGCCCTGTTCGCTACCGGGACTGTCCATGACCGTCCGGGAGGGTCTCGACGGGGCTGCACCGTTTGGCCCCCTGTTTGGCCCCCTGGATTCGCCCGACGCGGGAGATGTGTTCCGTGGGTGACAGCAGCCTGAGCTCTGCTGTTCCTCAACTCACGTTCGCGGATGAGTACCTGCGCCGACAGCAAGGCGCCGTCTCTGAGCAGCGGAAGGGGCTGTCGTCGGCTGTCGTCGTCGGCTGCGCTCGGGCGGCCCACAGGCGGCAGGCCCGCCAGTGGAGTGGGCTTGACGGCACGGAGGCGGCTCAGCAGCTTCGGGAGTCTCCTCAAACGGGACTCGCAGCCCGTGGCCGACTGCGAGCATGTAGGCATGTCGTCTCCCTCGCCGCACACCGCTATGGCCCGGGCCAGTTACCTCTTCGAGGACTGCAAATTAGAGCGTAGGCATATTGAGCGCATTTGGGCCGTAATGTGCGAAGGGTTCCCATCTTCTGCTGGCCGGGTCATGGGGACGCGGCGAGGAATCCTCGTGGAAATCTACGCGGCGACACTAGATGATCTGGTCCAGGGGTTAAGCGAGTCAAATGAGCCTGGTGATCCAGAAGTTGTAGATAACCTCTGGCTAAGCATAACGACATCCCGAGATGACACACCCGACGACGAATTCCCGAAAAGTATTCGCGTAGAAATTTCCCCTAAAGGTCTAACTTTATCAATCTCCGGGGATCCCGCTTGGGCCCGTTCCAAGGTTGAGCATCTAAAATCTTTGATTCAGGACACGCACGGGAAGCGTCGGCTTTGGCTCCTCAGCCCTGAACTGACGGGCGTCATGTTCGCGGGGACATCATGGCTCGCATACGTGCTTATATTGACAGCCGCTGGTGTCGATCTGTCAGCTAAAGCCGCTACGTCCCCGTGGTCTTTCGTGCCCCTTGGCGTATGCCCCACGTTCGCGTACTTTATTGGCTTCATCGTGGGCACGCGTGTTGTACGGCGCCACCAGACCACCCTTTGGATCTCGGAAAGCCCGCCACCACCGCAGGCTCCCTCAATGTCCAATTTCGAGAGAATCACCATTGTGATCTCCATTGCGTCGCTTCTTGCGGCGATAATATTCGGCTATCTCGGATACGATAAAGACAAGCATGAGGCCGATAAGAAGGATAAATCGTTTCCGAGCCTCACGGTGCGATAGTGGGCTTCCTTAACTCGGCTGCCTAGCAGAAGTGCCAGTGCAGACTAGGTCCGCATGCCGCCATGCATCGATGCGGCGTTGTCTGAATATGCAGATAACGCGCGCGCGGACCTTTCTCGCTAACCTGTGTTTGGGGCTCAGCGAGGCATGAATCCGGGCTTCTGCTCAGCGAGCGAGTGAAGCCGCGCGAGGTAGTCCTGTGCTGCCGGTTCGGAGCTGTACCGGTTCCTCATCTCGGCAGCGAGTTCTCGGCTGGTCATGATGAGCGATGGCACCGACTGCCGGTCCCCTTCGAGGGCGCGTTCGCCCATCACCAGTGCCTGTTCCAAGTCGCCCTCACGTGCCGCTGTGACGCCCAACGTGACGCGAGCTTCGGCGTTGCGCATCGGCGAGCGCTCGGTGCCATCGAAGTCCGTTCCTGCCCTCAGCACCTCTTCGGCGAGCGTGCGCGCGAGCTTGTCCTCACCGACCAGGCGGTAGCAGTCCATCGCGTAGAAGTCGAACTTGGCAGGGTCCACTACGAAGTGGTTGTCCAGGTTCTCGGGGTAAGGCATCCCTTCGAGCAACCGCCGCCCCTTGTCCAAGGCAACCTCGACTTGCCGGCGGTCCCCAATCCGAGCCCACGCCTTGGCCTCTTGGGCTGCGAGCTGCACGGCCACGCCGTGGTGCTGTGCCGTCTCGGCTCCGGCCTGCGCGGCTGCGATGACGCCGCGGTAGTCGCCGGTCGTCAGGGCGAACCACGCCCGCATCTCGTGCGCCCACCCGGCGACCTCCGCATGGTCCGCCTCGGTCGCTAGCGATAGGGCCGCCTGTCGCGTCGACTCAGCCGCGTGGCGTGCGCCCGTGTCGTACTCGACACAACCGACCAGTAGTGCGAGCCAACCAGACAGCGCGAGCACCTCGCGGTGCTGCGCGAGCGTGAGGCTCTTCGTGTGAAGCTCGACAACACGACGGAGCCACTGCCGCCCCTCGATGAGGAGCTGTTCGCTCGGCATGAACGGGTACTCCGAGGCGAGCCGGTCCGCCGTGATCCGCAGGGCGTCCAGCGTGGCATTGTCGACGTCGGACCGGTTGAGGCGGCTCACGATCTCCAGCGTCTCCATGCCGGACGCTGCAAGGATCTCCTTGTCCCCGTCCCGTCGTGAAGGCGCCGGGAAGAGCGCGTGCGTCACGGTGCCGAACAGGGCCGCGATGATCGGTTGGTAGAAGTCGTTCGGCATCTGGCCTGACTCCCAGCGCTTCCACTGGCGAATCATGCTGTCCTCTGCGGGCAGCTCCGTGGGAGCGTGCGCCCGCAGTGCCCTCACTGCCTGACGCTGCGACCAGTCGCGCGCCAACCGTTCGGCAGCGATGCGCCGCGCCCATGCGGGCCTGTCATCGGTCATGTGCCCTCCTCCGAGTGCCTACTCCGAGTCTCACCCGCGAGCCAGGGGGACAGGGAAGGGGACACAGGGGTGTCACTGGACATGTCCCCACCTCCGCTTCGTCGTCCCCTGGCTGTCACTTACGACACAACTCCCGTTCCACGCATGCTGGTTGCAGATCACGCACCACCCGGGGCGGAACGCTCTTCGAGCGCTGCGACCCGTTCAGTCAACGCCTGAATCTGGGAGCGGATTTCCTTGATGTCGTCGCGCACGTCGCTGCTGGGGGAAGCCCCGTCGCTGACGAAGTTGCCGAGGTTCCCGGCCGACACGATCAGTCCTTCGGCCCGGAGTGCGGCCAAGCCGTTCTGGATGGTCTGGCTCGCGAATCCGAACCGGTCGATCAACTCGCGCTGTGACGGGAGCTTGTCCCCCGGCTTCATCTTCTTGATGTCCTCGCGAAGTGCGTCCGCGACCTGTACCGCTTTCGGCTTCGGCCCTCCTGTGACAGTCATGCTCTGAGCGTACCCACCACAGCGAACTAGCGCGCATCACCCCACGGGGGTTGTGCACCACAGCAGACTAGTGCAAGCTAGTCAATGAGTGGCCTCCCGGAAACTTCGGGATGGCAACCCGCTTGACCTGCACGAATGGCTCGGGACTGCCCGTATGGCTGCCGCTCGCGGCGGCCGGAAGGCGGCTTCTGCCGCGCGCCGCGGGCCCCGCGCTGATCGCACCTTGAGAACTCCACAGTGGACCGAGGATCTACCGCCTGTCCTCAGCTCCAAGAAGGCGGCCCGCGCGGAGAAAGACCCGCGCACCTGATCTCGCGAGCGGGCCCGACCTGGCGTTCATGCCGTCGGCCCCGCTCGCTCCAGTGCTGCCCCGATGGTCGTAGGCGGGTTCGACTCCCGCCGGGGCGCTATCCCCTGCCGCAACTTGCGGCTCGGGGGCTTCCGGAGCGGTCGCCGTCTCACCAACACGCCTGCATCGCTCCGGCTCCCTGTCCCTCCACTTCAGGAGTCTTGCCATGCATACGTACATTGGCCGCCAACAGGCCATCTCTGCTGAGGACTTCGCGGAACTGGCGCTCGGCACCCCGGTTGAGCTGTGGCTCGGGGTGGAGGGCGAGACGGACGAAGAGCGCGCGGCCCGCCTGGACGCGGCGCGAGACATCCTCGCTGACAACCCGAACCTTCCCGATGACCTGGTCCGCATGGCCGCGCAGGTCATCGAGGAGAACCCGGACCTGTTCGACGTCATCCCGCTCACCCGCCCCGCCCGCGGCCGTCGCCCGGCACGCAAGGGGGCAGCGGCATGACCACCACGCCCCCGACCCCCGAGGCGCCGCTGTCCGGGGTGCCGCCGCTGACCCGCCCGGAAATGGGGCTCGCCGGAGTGGGCGCGCTTGCCGCGGCGGGAGTCGGCGCGCTCGGTCTGATCGCCTCCTTCGACGCCGTATCGGCCGCCGCGCTCCGCTGGGGTTTTGGTGAGCCGTGGATGTTGCCGGTCGGTATCGACGTGGCCATCCCGGTGTTCACCGTGGCCAACCTGCTGCTGATCCGCATGGATATGGCGCTCGCGTGGGTGCGGTTCGTGCCCTGGGTGCTCACCCTGGTCACCTGCGGGCTGAACGTCGCCGCCGGACACGGTGTGTGGGCGAAGGTGGCGCACGGCACGATGCCGTTGCTGTGGGTGGTGTTCTCCGAGATCGGCGCGCACATCTACGCCGTCCGCATCGGCGCCGCCACCGGCCGCCGCATGGAGAAGATCCGCTGGTCGCGGTGGCTGCTGGCGCCGCTGTCAACGTTCGCGCTGTGGCGGCGCATGACGCTGTGGGAGGTCACCTCCTACAGCCTGGCGCTCGCCTGCGAGCGCGAACGGCTGCTGGCCCGTGCGGACCTGCACGAGCGTTACGGCTGGACGTGGCGCTGGAAGACCCCGCGGCGCGAGCGCGTGAAGCTGCGCATGGGCGAACTCGCCCGTGCAACCGAGCAGGAGACGCCCGCTGAGGCCGCGGTGGAGCATCCGCCGGCACTCGCGGCTGAGCCCAAGCCGCGCCCGCCGCGCCGGACCCCCGCCAAGGGCAAAGCGCAGCGCACCTTCGAGGAAGCGCTGACCGAGGCGCGCAAGGTCACCGTGGACTGGACGGACGCGGAGCTGACCGCGGACCGTCTGCGCACCACGCTGCACGTCTCGCAGGCCAACGCCCGCAAGCTGCGCGACACCCTGAAGGGCGAGCGCGCTGAGGGCCGCCCGCTGCACGTGGTGGAGGCACCAGAGGGCGAGGAGTCCGAGGCTGAGGCAGCCTGATGCCCGCGGCATTCGGCAAGTGCTTCGACCCCACCGGCAGCCAGTACGGCATCCCCACCTACCCGTGGCGCTACGCCCCCGACGGGCTCGCCACACGCCGTCAGCTCCGCGCCCGCGGCTTACGTCCCGGCGGTCAGCCGATCGCAGCTCAACTGCTGCGTCCGCGCCGCCGACGCGCGCCGCTAACTGCCTACCTGTACCGCATCGACCGCGCCAAGCCCGTGCGGCCGATGACGCCCGGCAAGCGGGCCGCACTCGCCAAGGCCATGCGCGCGCGCCGCACATGCCCGGCCTGCCGAACCGACGCGGGATACGTCATCCCCGGCTCGCTCGGCATGTGCGTTCCCTGCGCCTACCCCGACACCCCGAGGAGGGGCTGACTATGCTCAAGCCCAACACCCGCCGCCTGGACCGCGAGATCCAGCAGACACGGCGCAAGCTCGAAGCGGCTGGCAAAGAGGAGCTGTGGCCGCTGACCGGCCGCGAACGCCGTCAGGTCGTGGCTGCCCTGGCGGGCGGCTCCTACAAGATCGCCCGTGGCAAGAGCCCCGGCCGCGCGGAACGGAAGCTGGAGACCCTGTGGCAGTCGGTGCTGAACCGGCTCACCACGGAGCTGACCGCCTTGGAGACGGAGCGGCAGCGGGTCCTGAACGAGGCCGCCACCGCCAAGGCCGCCAAGAAGTCCTCGGGGTGGTGGTGACCATGGCCCGGATGGACACGCCGCCCGGCCAGTGCCCGCAGTGCTGGCAGCACGCTCACGATCGGCGCGCACATCGCCACCTCAAGCCTCGTGAGGACTGCCCGCAGTGCGTGGACCACATGATCAACGGCCACCCCTACATCGTGCCCAAGGCGAAGTCCCGCTGGCGGTGACGAGGAGGAGTTCAGGCATGGGCCTGAAGTGGATCACCCGTCTGTTCCGTGGCTCGGGTGGCTCGCTGGGGCAGCCGCTGCCTGCCGACTCAGCGTGGGTCGTGTGCCTGTCGGGCCGCAGGTTCGGCGTTCACGGCGTGGTCCCGGCGTCCCGCGCCCGCTTCGAGATCAGCCGACGCCGGGCATGGGGACACGACGTCCGCGCCTATCCGACCACCGGTCGCGACGGCACCCCGTTGACGGTCATCTACACCCGCGTCGCCTACGTCGACGACCCGGGCCTTGAAGCCCTGGTCACGGTCTTCGAGTTCCCCGCGGGCAGCGCACTCCCGCCCGGCATGTAAGCCCACGGGCCCGGCCGCTCACCTCCTACAGCGTCGGCCGGGCCCGCCCTCCCTCACACCCGAAAGTGGAAGGACTCTCAGTGAAGCACCCCGACGACGCCAACGAACTGTTCAACCGACTCGAAGCAGAGATGAACGCCGACTCCGGGGGCGAGGTAGTCGACCTCGACAAGGCGCGGTTGGCCCGCGCGGAGTCGGCCGACCCGACCATCCGACCCGACGCCGACCCGTCGGCCGACTCCGCTCCGGAGCGGTCGGGTAGGGAGTCGGGCGACCCGACGGCGCGCGCGATGGTCGACCAGTCGGCTCCGACCGCGACCGGTCCGGGCTACCTGGGTCGGCTCGCTGGCGCGCGGCGCCGCGCGGTTGTTCCGGTGTGGCTCAAGTCCGTGGCGGAGCTCAAGACCGCGTCGGCGTGGGTGGCCCGCCACTACGCCCACTCGCTCGGCTATCACGCGCTGCGTGCCCCGGTCTACGTCGCCCGGCTCACCCTGCAAGCCCCGACCGGCGCCGCCCGCTTCATCGGGGGCACGATGCGGTGGGTGGCCGACCGCGAGGGCGAGCCGGTCCGACTCGCCGCCGTGCGGCGCGAGGACGCGGCCGAGTACCTGAAGCTCTCACGGCAGCGCGACGGCCGCGTCCGACTGCGCACCCTCGTGACCGTGCTCGCGATGTTCATCGGGCTCGGCGCCGCACTCGCCATTTACGTGCTCGCCCCCGACTGGCTTCAGGCATTGTCGGTTGGCGCGGTCGTGCTGGCGCTCGGGTACGCCGGCCGCAGGGCCGATGACCCGGTCATCCACCGTGCGGTGGAACTGCCCACGGCGGTCAAGCTCACCTCGGACATCGTGCTGCGGGCGCTCGGCTCGCTCGGCATCCCGGCCATCAACCAGGCGCAGGCCAAGGGTCGGGACGGGTTCGAGTTCACCGCCCCGATCACCCGCGACGGGCCCGGCTGGCGTGCGGAGGGCAACCTCCCGTACGGCGTGACGGTCACGGACATCATCGAGCGGCGGGAGCGGCTCGCGTCCGGCCTGCGCCGCCCGCTGGGCTGCGTGTGGCCGGAGGCGGTGGCCGATGAGCACACCGGACGCCTCGTGCTGTGGGTGGGCGATCAGGACATGAACAAGGCCAAGCAGCCCGCGTGGTCGCTGGCCAAGTCCGGTCTGGTCGACCTGTTCAAGCCGGTCGACTTCTCTACCGATCAGCGGGGCCGCTGGGTGGGCCTGACGTTCATGTACATCGCGGCGATCATCGGCGCGATCCCGCGCATGGGCAAGACGTTCTTGCTGCGCCTGTTCGCGCTGATCGCAGCCTTGGATCCGCGCGCTGAGCTGCACACCTACGACCTGAAGGGCACCGGCGACCTGGATCCGGTCGGCGAGCACGTCTCCTACCGGCACCGCGCCGGGGAGGAAGACGAGGACATCGAGTACGCCATCGCCGACATGCGCGAGGTACGCGGCGAACTGCGCCGCCGCGCCAAGGTGATCCGCTCGCTGCCGCGGGACATTTGCCCCGAGTCCAAGGTGACCAGCGAACTCGCCTCCAAGCCGAGCCTGGGACTGCACCCCATCGTCATCACCGTGGACGAATGCCAGGTGTGGTTCGAGCACGACAAGTACGGCAAGGAGTTCGAGGAAATCTGCACCGACCTGGTCAAGCGGGGCCCGGCCACCGGGATCGTGCTCATGCTGGCCACTCAGCGCCCCGACGCCAAGTCGCTGCCCACCGGCATCAGCGCGAACGCGGGCGTGCGGCTGTGCATGAAGGTCATGGGCCAGACGGAGAACGACATGGTGCTCGGCACGTCCTCCTACAAGCGCGGCGTGCGCGCCACCATGTTCTCCTGGGCCGACAAGGGCATTGCCTACTTCGTCGGCGACGGCTCCGATGCCCGGATCATCCGCAGCGTCTACGTCGACGCACCCACCGCCGAACGGATCGCGCTGCGGGCCCGCAAGGCACGCGAGGAAGCCGGGACCCTGTCCGGCTACGCCCTCGGTCAGGAGCCGGAACCTGCTGCGGGCAGCGGATACGACCTGCTCGCCGACATCCTCGCAGTCGTCCCGGCCGATGAGCCCAAGGTGTGGTCCGAGACCGTCGTCGCCCGGCTCGCTGACCTGCGCGGCGAGGTCTACGACGGATGGGACCCCGAAGGGCTCGCCGCGGCCCTGAAGCCCCATGGCGTGTCCACCATCCAGGTGGGCCGCCGGGTCAACGGCAAGGTCGTCAACCGGCGCGGCATCGACCGCTCCCATATCGTCACGGCCATTGCGGAGCGTGACGGAAATCGGGACGCGGGCTGAGGCTCCGGGGCCGCTAGCGCTAGCGGCACACCCCGCTAACGTTAGCGGCCCCGCTAGCGCCCCGAACCCGCTCTGATCAGGCCGCTAGCGGATAGCGGCCCACCTGCGGAAACCCCAGAAAACCGCCTGGAAGGGCCTCCATGAGCCTTGCCCTGCTCGCTATCACCCTGCTCGTCGGCGTCACGCTGTGTTACGTCGCTGTGTGCGCCGCCTCGCCGTTCGGCGACTGCCGCAAGTGCCACGGCTGGGGCTTCGCGTTCAAGACCGACCGCAAGGGCCGCATGAAGCGCGGCAAGGACTGCCGCCGCTGCAAGGCCACCGGCAAGCGCGTACGCGTCGGCCGCTGGCTCTACAACCGCTGGGCCCGCATCTACCGCGCGGGCACCGACACCCCGCGCCCGGAAGGCTCCCGATGATTCTGAACATTTCCGCCGTGCTGCTGTTCGGTGCCGCGTCCGCCCTCGCCGTCAAGACCCGGTCCGCCGGGGGCGGCGCCGCCGTCGTGCTGTTCCTGTTCGGGTTCTTCACCGCTGGGACCGGCGCGTACGAGCCCATCCACAACCTCGTGCAGGCGTCCGCTGACGCCCTCTCCGCGCTCGGCAACTGACAGGACAGGAGGAGTACTCGTGAACGACTCCACCACCGCCCGGCACTGGCTCGCTGCTGCCGCGCCCAAGGCAACGCCCGCCATCGCCACCACGACCGTGCTCGCACTCGCCCGGATCTGGAACGCCAACGGCGCCGAACACTCCGTCGGCAACGCTGTGCTGATGGCTGCCTTGTCCCTCGGAGCCGCCGCCGCGGGCGTGGTCGCGGGCAACGCCACCGGGGACTCCGTGCTCGTCGGGACCGCGTTCGCCGCCTCCGGCGCCCTCGCCTTCGCCGGGGTAGCCGGATACTCCGACGGACTCTCCCTGCCCCTGCTGCTGTGGTCGCTCGCCACCGCGGGCGCCTACGGGCTCGCCGCCCGCTACTGGCGCACCGACCGCCGCGAGACGGTCGCGTACGAGCGGCAGACGAGCGAGCGGCGCGAGGAGTACGCCCACATCGAGCGCGTCGAAACCCTCCGCTCCACCACACAGATCGAGGTGGCCCGTACCGGCGCCGCCTACGCCGAACAGCTCGCGCAGGCACTCGTCACCCGCGCCACGCTGCCCGGCTTCGACCCCACCGCCCTGGAACGCGCAGGACTGCCTGCCCTCCCCGCCGTCGACACCAGCAAGGAGCACTGACCCATGCTCGAAATCCGCGTCATCTGCGACCCCGCCGACACCGACCGCGTCACCGACGCCCTGTCGCAGGCCTTCACCGTCGGCCCCGTACGCCAGTACCCCACCCGCGGCGGCAAGCGGCTGCGCCTGTACGTCACGGCCGACCACCACAGCAACACCGGACCGTGGCCCGCGCCGGAGGAGGCGTACGCGCTCGCCCCGAGCGTCCTCAGCGAAGTCGGGTGGACTGCTGAGCAGGAGGCCAACACGCCGTTCGGCACCCGGCTGCCGCGTGACTTCTGGCTCCGCAAGGCGGCCGTCCTGGACCGCATCGCCCTGCAGGACGTCGGCGACGACGCGGCCGAGGCAGCGAACGAGGCAGCCGAGCGCCTGATGAGCCTGGACGACGCGGGCGTCATCTGCGACCCGCGGCGCTACGTCCGCCAGCAGTACGCCCACTGGATCAACCACCAGTAGGTACGCCCGAGGCGGGCGCCGTCTCACCACAAGCCTGCGCCCGCCCCGGTTCTCCAGTCCCTCCAAGAGAGCAGGAGACATCCAGCATGACCCAACGAGCGTCATTCGGCGAGGGTCGTCCGGCCCAAGCCACCCCATCGAGCACGGCGGGGGTGACGGCATGAACCGTCACCTCCTGTACGCCGCCCTCGACGCCGCGGAACGGGGATGGGCCGTCCTCCCGCTGCGCCCCGGCGACAAGCGTCCGGCCCTGCACGGTGAGGACGTCTGCCCCGGCATCGGCGACTGTGCGGGCGGTCACCGCAAGTGGGAAGAGCGCGCCACCATCGACCCGGACCGCATCCGCCGCGCGTGGGGCGACCTGCCGTTCAACGTCGGCATCGCGACCGGCCCTTCCCGCTTGGTCGTTGTCGACCTCGACATGCCCAAACGGAAGAGCGCTACGGACACGCCTAACGGCGTGACGACCTTCACGGCGCTCTGCGAGCGCGCCGGGCATGCCGTCCCCACCACGCGCACGGTGCGGACCGCGAGCGGCGGGGTCCACCTGTACTTCACCGCCCCGTCCGGCGTCCGGCTCGGCAATACGGCCGGACGGCTCGGCAAGCGCATCGACACCCGCGCTTGGGGTGGCTACGTCGTCGCCCCCGGCAGCCTCACCCCCACGGGCGCCTATGCGCTCGTCAACGACATGCCGCCCGCCCCGCTGCCGGAATGGCTGAGCGCCCGTCTGACGGGCCGTCAGGCTTCGCGGGCACTGATGGCTGCACCGTCAGCCGTACGAGCCTCTCGCTACGCGGCAGCGGGCTTGAACGCGGAAACCGCGTCCGTGCGGCAGGCTCCGGAGGGCGAGCGCAACGCCACATTGCTGCGGGCGGCGCGAGCCTTGGGGCGGTTCATCGCATGGGGCGACCTCCCCAGGGAGCAGGTTGAGGAGGCTCTTCAGTGGGCGGGGGAGCAGGCCGGTCTCTCGCCGCGATCCTGTGAGGCGACCATTCGCAGCGGTCTGAACTGGTCTATTGCCCGCAACGGTCAGGGGAGGGCGGCATGAGCACCGCGCCCCGCCCCTCCCTGAAGAGCCTTCCCGCCGCCCCGACCGGCCCGCGCGCCGCCGCACAAGCCGCGCCCGCTCCGGCCGTGGGCGAGCCGAAAGGCGCCGCCCGCAAGGGCGTCCCTTCTGCTCTTCGTCCTGACCCGCACGAGGGGGACGGACGGTTCCCGGTCGCGTGGCTGTGCATCTGCGCGCCGCGCGGCGCCGTGCCCACAGCCACCTCGAGGTGCCTGTGCGGCAGGGACCGTAGCGCCGTCGGCCACACGAAGGTGCTCGCCCTGATCGAAGACCACACCGCCCACCGCGACGCATGCCCGCTCCGCAGCAACCAGGAAGGGAGGCAGGCGGCATGAGCACCAATCCGCCGGCACCCGCCATGGACGGATCCGCATTGCTCGATGAGGTCGAAGCCTTCCACCGCCGCTTCAACATCTTCCCCCTCGATGCCGCGTACGTCGCTGTGACGCTGTGGGACGCGCACGCGCACCTGCTCGACTGCTTCGACTCCACCCCGCGGCTCGCGTTCCTGTCGCCGGAGCCGGGTTCGGGCAAGTCCCGTGCTTTGGAGATCGTGGAAACTCTCGTGCCGCAACCGATGGTCGCGGTCAACGCCTCAGCCTCCGCGCTCTTCCGCGCGGTGTCCGGGATGGAGGGGCGGCCCACGATCCTGTTCGATGAGATCGACACCGTGTTCGGGCCCAAGGCCGGAGAGAACGAACAGCTCCGCGGCTTCCTGAACGCCGGGCATCGCCGCTCCGGCGTCATGTGGCGCTGCGTGGGCGACGGAGCAAATCAGCAGGTACAGGAGTTCCCGTCGTTCTGCGGGGTCGCGGTCGCCGGTCTCGGCTCGCTGCCGGACACGATCCTGACCCGCTCGGTCATCGTCCGCATGCGCCGCCGCGCGCCGAACGAGCGTGTGGAGCCGTTCCGTCAGCGCATCCACGAGAAGGAGGGGCACGAGCTGCGCGACCGGCTCGCCGCATGGGCACAGTCCGTCCGCCACGTGGTCGATGGGGTGTTCCCGGAACTCCCGGAGGGCATCAGCGACCGGCCCGCGGACGTGTGGGAACCCCTGCTCGCCGTGGCCGACGCGGCAGGCGGGGCGTGGCCGGAGCGGGCCCGCGCCGCCTGCATCGAGCTGGTCAACGCGGCCAAGACCAGCGACAAGGGCAGCATCGGCATCCGCCTGCTCACGGACCTGCGTGACTACGTGTTCAACGGCATCGACCGCCTGCCCACCGTCGCCATCCTCGACAGGCTGCACAGCCTCGAAGAGGCGCCGTGGGCGGACATGAGCGGCAAGCCGCTCGATGCGCGCGGGCTTTCCCGGATGCTGCGGGAGTACATGACAGCGGACAACACTCCCATCGCGGCCCGCAACATCAAGGCAGGCGGCAGCGTCATGAAGGGCTACTACGCGACGGACCTTCACGACGCATGGCAGCGGTACTGCCCACCCCCCGCGGAAAGTGCGCTACTTCCGCTACCTCCGCTACCGGGCAGGTCAGAGCCCTAAAACCGGTAGCGGATCGCCCTTCCGCGTCCGCTACCGCGCCGCCCCATCCGCTACCCGCCCCGCGGCCACGACCCGGGGCCGGTAGCGGCTCCATCCGCTACCCGCACCTCTATCCGCTACCTCGATCATGCCCCTGACCAGGGCGGTAGCGGAGGTAGCGGAAGTAGCGGACCTGACAGGAAGGGGGCCACCGCCCCCGACACCCTGCCGAGGAGGCACCGCCGCATGACCACGGTTGCTGAACCCGCCGAACAGCTCCTCTACCGCCCCGAAGAGGCGGCCAAGGCTCTCAGGATCGGACGCTCGATGGTCTACGAGGAGATCCGCCTCGGACGCCTTCAGACCGTCCGCATCGGTCGCCGCCGACTCGTGCCGCCGGAGTACATCGCGCAGTACGTCGAACTCCTCAAGCGCGAGGCAGAGGCCACCGCCTGAACTCCCCATCACCCCAGTTCCACAGGGCCGCGCCCTTCAGGGCGCGGCCCTGTCCTATGGAGGCACAACAGAAGATGAGCGAGACCCCGAAGAACACCCGGGCTGGCCATGGTGCGGACACCATCTATTGGGACCCCGCCAAGAAGAGCTACGTGGGAGCCGTCTCCTTGGGCTACGCCCCGAACGGCAAGCGCCGTCGACCGAAGGTGTACGGCAAGACAAAGACCGAAGTCCGTCAGAAGATCCGGGACTTGAAGAAGGAGGTACAAACCGGCGTTAAGGCTCCGGCCAACTACACCGTGGCCGACGCGGTGAACGACTGGTTGGAGCGCGGGCTGAAAGGGCGCGATGAGAAGGGCACCATCGGCAAGAACCGCTCGATGGCGAACAAGCACCTGATCCCCTTCATCGGCAAGGCTAAGCTGAAGGAACTCAGCGCGGACGACGTCGACGACTGGTTGGATGACAGGGCCGAATTCCTCGCAACCCGAAGCCTGCGTGACCTGCTCGCCATCCTGCGCCGCTCCATCGCGCACGCCCAGCGCAGGGACAAAGCTGCGCGCAACGTCGCCCTACTCGTCACCGCACCGGAGGGGCGCCCCGGCCGTCCGAGCAAGGCACTCAACTTGGAGCAGGCGAAAGCCGTGCTCACCGCCGCGCGCCCGTCACGGCTCTACGCCTACCTGGTGCTCTCGCTTCTCAGTGGCGTGCGCACGGAAGAGGCGCGCCCGCTCACCTGGGATCACGTCTTCCTGGAGCCGACGGACGGCATCCCGCCTCACGTCGCGGTGTGGCGTTCGGTGCGCAAGCACGGTGAGACGAAGACCAGGAAGAGCCGCCGGACCATTGCTCTACCGAAACAGGTGGTCGAAGTCCTCGAAGAGCACATGCGATGGCAGAAGCAGGAGCGGGCATCGAGAGGGATGGAGTGGAGCCCGACCGGCCGTGTCTTCACGACTCGGAGCGGCGAGCCGCTCGACGCGGCCAACGTCCGGCGCGACTTCAAGGCCATCGTGAAGAAAGCCGGGCTGAAGCCTGAGTGGACCCCGCGGGAGCTCCGGCACAGCTTCGTGTCCCTGCTCTCTGACCATGGCATCCCCTTGGAGCGGATCGCGCTGCTGGTCGGTCACAGCAGTCAGGCGACCACAGAGGCGGTCTACCGCAAGCAGCTCCGGCCGGTGATCACGCAGGGTGCCGAAGCGATGGATGACATCTTCGCCGAAGATCAGGAAGGGGAGGACACGGAGGGCGAGGAGGAGGGCGACGCGGTGGCCTGATCAAATTCGTTTGGCCCCCTGTTTGGCTCCCCGAGCATGACAGAGGGCCAATCGCGATCACGCGATTGGCCCTCTGACCAGCGTCGGGGTGGCGGGATTTGAACCCACGACCTCTTCGTCCCGAACGAAGCGCGCTGCCAAGCTGCGCTACACCCCGATGTCACTGCTTGTCGCGGCGACGACGTTTACTTTAGCCCACTGGTGGCTGGAGACGAAATCCGGTTTTCGTGCGGTGATGGATGCGGCGGCGGATCGGGTTGGGGCGGGCGTGGTCGAGGGCCACCAGGAGGATGGCCAGGGCGTAGATGGCGAGGCCGATGAGGAGGGCGTTGCCCAGGACGCTCTTGTAGCCGTGCCGGGCCACATCGAGGAACGGGTAGAGGTAGCGGGCCGGGCTGCCGGGGAGGAGTTCGCCTCGGATGAGGGTGAACGCCAGGTAGGCGAGGGGGTAGAGCATCCAGGTCGCTGCCTGGCGCAGGCGCAACCGGCCGGGGGATGTGAGGAGCAGCCAGTCCAGGACGGCCGCTATGGGTGTCGCCGTGTGCAGGACCTGCGTGGTGAGCGCGTGCCAGCCGGTCGGCGCGGTGGCCTCGCCGGTGAGGACGCCGGGGAGCGCGAAGGAACTCGCCCCGCGCGCCAGCAGCAGGTGGTAGACGAGGCCCGTGACCACGGCGTAGAGCAGCGTCGCGCCCGTGAGGGCCGACGGCAGGGGGCGGCGGGCGGTCCAGGCGCGGCGGGCCGCGGCGGTGAGGACCAGGGCCAGCAGGATGTTGCTCTGGATCGCGAAGTGGCTCAGGGTGCGCAAGGGGCTGCCGAGGGCCAGCTCGACCGTCACCGCCGCGGCCGCGGTCATTGCGACCAGCAGGCGGTACGCGGCGGCCAAGGGGCGAGGTACGGGGGCCATCACCGCCGTGGCGGGGACATGGGAGGGCAGCAGTACGGGCATGCCCGGTATCGCGGGGAGATCCGGGATGTCCCTGGGTATCGGGGCGGTCATGCCCTCACGCTAAGCAGGGTGGGCGAATGGGGCGATACGGGTAATCCGTGCGGGTTACCCGAGAACCGCAGACCGCCCCCATCGTTACGCCGAGCCGCCGAGCCGCCGAGCCGCCGAGCCGCCGAGCCGCCGAGCCGCCGAGCCGCCGAGCCGCCGAGCCGCCGAGCCGCCGAGCCGCCGAGCCGCCGAGCCGCCGAGCCGCCGAGCCGCTGAGCCGCCGCGGCCGTGCCGCCGCCGAGGGCCCTTACTCCCGTCCCACCAGCGTCAACAACGTAGCCTCCGGCGGGCAGGCGAAGCGGAACGGTGTGTAGCGGTTCGCGCCGCAGCCCGCCGAGACGTGCAGGTAGGACGTACGGCCCTCCGCCGTGTGCTGCGACAGGCCCTTCACTCGGTCCGTGTCCAGGTCGCAGTTGGTGACCAGGGCGCCGTAGAAGGGAATGCAGACCTGGCCGCCGTGGGTGTGGCCGGCCAGGATCAGGGGGTAGTCGTCGGCCGTGTACGCGTCCAGGACGCGCAGGTACGGCGCGTGCACCACGCCCATCGCGAAGTCCGCGGCGCCCGACGGACCGCCGGCCACCTGCGCGTACCGGTCCCTCTTGATGTGCGGGTCGTCCAGGCCGGTGAGCTCCACCGACACGCCCTCGACCTTCAGCGTCCCCCGTGTGTTCGTCAGGTTGAGCCAGCCCGCGGCGTCGAAGCCGTCGCGCAGGTTCTCCCAGGGGTTGTGGATCGCGCCGACGACGGGCGGGTTGCCGTTCAGGCCATGGCGGCCCTGGACCTTCTCCAG
Source organism: Streptomyces sp. CA-251387 (assembly GCF_050936625.1). Taxonomy (NCBI): domain Bacteria; kingdom Bacillati; phylum Actinomycetota; class Actinomycetes; order Kitasatosporales; family Streptomycetaceae; genus Streptomyces; species Streptomyces sp. CA-251387. The sequence goes on from NZ_JBNJMJ010000001.1 coordinate 5,196,811, forward strand.
CAGGTAGCGGGCAGGGTTGCGCGGCCTGGGGCCGTAGTAGTCGTTGGAGCCGAAGACGTACGCTCCCGGGAACTCCATCAGCGGGCCCAGCGCGTCCAGCACCTCCGGCACGCCCTCCGGGTCCGACAGGTTGTCGCCCGTGTTGATCACGAAGTCGGGGCGCAGGCCGGCCAGTGAGCGCAGCCAGCGCTGCTTCTTGCGCTGACCGCTCACCATGTGGATGTCGGAGACCTGGAGTACCCGCAGCGGGCGCATGCCGGCGGGCAGGACGGGGACCGTCACCCGTCGCAGGCGGAAGGAGCGGGCCTCGAAACCCGCCGAATACAGCAGACCGGCGGCGCCAACCGCCGTGATGCCCAGAGGTACTCCGTATCGCGCGCGCATACGACCATCGTGTCAGACCGCGGAAGTGCCCCGTGCCCGGCCGCCGTCGACCACTCCGGTACGACGCCTGCGCGCAGGCCCCTTGAAATCAACGGGCGTTCCGCTGCCCACACCTGCGACAATCGACCCCATGACCACGCTCAAGTCGAAGCTGCAGGAAGACCTCAACGCCGCGATCAAGGAGCGCGACGAGCTCCGCTCCTCGACGCTCCGGCTGACGCTCGCCGCAATCACCAAGGAGGAGGTCGCGGGCAAGGAGAAGCGCGAGCTCTCCGACGACGAGGTGCAGAAGGTGATCACCCGCGAGGCGAAGAAGCGCCGCGAGGCGGCCGAGGCCTTCGCGCAGGGCGGTCGCGCCGAGAGCGCCGAGCGGGAGAAGGCGGAGGGCGAGGTGCTCGCCGCCTACCTGCCGAAGCAGCTCAGCGACGACGAGCTGAACCAGATCGTCGCCCAGGCCGTCGAGGAGGCCAAGGCGGCGGGCGCCGAGGGGCCGCGCGCCATGGGCGCCGTCATGAAGATCGTGAACCCGAAGGTGGCCGGCCAGGCGGAGGGCGGCCGGGTCGCCGCCGCGGTGAAGAAGCTGCTCGCCGGCTGACAGCGGCCCGCCGCACACCGACCGGTCGGGCGGCAGCCCCGCCCCGCGCCGCCCCGCGCAGCCCCGCCCCGCACTCGTTGCGGTGCGGGGCTTTTGTGTGCGCGCCTCCGGGTTGGCGTAATGACGTCAATTCCCCAGCGGCTATTGATCACCCTTGTCATGTCTGATCAAATCTTGCATTGAATGCACCAGCCTGAAATTCATGGGTTTCGGCTCGGAGGGGGAAGCGCCTTGCGCAAGGTTTTGGCGACAGTGTCCGGTCTGGTTGTCGCGGCTGGACTCAATCTCATGGCGGCCCCGTCGGCGTCGGCGGCCGCCGACGCGTACGGCTGCCCCGGCTCGCAGATCGACACGTACAACATCAAGGACGAGAACGGCAGTACGTGGGGGTCGATTTACCTCTACTACTCCAGCGCCAATGGCGGCACGAACTGTGTCATCAACATGACCAAGAAGTACGCCGGCCAGCGGCACTACATGGACGTCAAGCTCTGGCACAGCAGCGACGACGACAAGGACGAGGGCTACTTCTACGAGTACGCGGGCCCTGCCCTGGTCACCAACAGCAACGGCAAGTGCATCACCCTCTCCGGCTGGGTCGCGGACCCCGGGTACAACAAGATCGTCGGCGACCAGTGGCAGAACGTCCACTGCGGCTGACGAGCACCCCGACGCGGGAGGTGGCGCAGGCCCTGTGCCGTATTCACCTCCTGCGTCGCATTCTGCCGTGAATCTCCGGCCGCTGTTGATTCGCGCATATCTCCCTGATGTCGCCGTTCTTCCCTTTCTCCCTCCTCCTCCGCCTTTCCCTTTTCCCCTTATATCTTCTCTCCCTTCTATCTCTTCCTTTTCTTTTCCTCAGCTGCTCCTGCCCTGCCCTGCGCTGCCCTTCTACGGGCCCTTTGCAGCCCTGTAGCCGCTGAATCCCCCACAGACTCCCGACCGCTGCGCTCCCCGGAGACGGGTCGGGTCACGCGTGCCGTCTAGGCGCGTGTGTCACTGAAAGGAAAGACTGGTTGAGAACGCGCGAAAACAACAGACACAGATACGGCAGGTACAAACGGCTCAGGGCTCCGCTGTCCCTCGTGGCGGCCGGCGGAATGCTGACTGGGCTGCTGCAGGTGACGGCCTGGGCGGACGACTCCCCGTCCCTGTCCCCGTCTCCGGCCGCGTCGTCGGCCAAGCCCACGCCCGACGCGGTCCCGGCCGGTGACCGTGCCGAGGTGCTGGGCGAGGACTACAAGCAGTCGGCGGACATCGCCTGGACCACGACCGGTGACGCCCAGGGCTTCCATCTGCTGACCGCGACGGAGAAGAGCGGTTACGCGTGGAAGACCCTCGCCTCGCTGGCCGAGCCCGGGTTCGACGCCGACCAGTGGATCGGCAATGCGTGCGTCACCGGCTCCGGCAAGCGTGCCGTCGTCGTCTACGCGCCGCGTACCTTCACCAACGACCCCCGGCTGATGGCCCGCGGCGGGTTCACCGCCGTGGTGGACCTGGTCACCGGCGCGGTGACGAAGCTGAAGGCCAACGCGTCGCTGTCGTACTACAACCCGGGCTGCGGCACGGGTGAAGAGGCGGTTCTGACGCAGTCGCCGGGTGAGGACAAGAAGCAGACCCGGCTGATCCGCGTCGACACCGGGACCGGCAGGCTGAGCAAGCCCGTCGCCGTCGACGGTCAGGTCACCTCCTCGGTGCCGGCCGGCGGCGGGAAGATCGCGGGCGCCTCCGGACGTACGCTCGTCGAGATCGACGCCAAGGGCGCCAAGAAGAAGCTCGCGACGACGGGCACCGTGCCCTACCGCATCAGCAAGGACAGCGACGGCGGTTACGTCTTCCTGGAGCGCGTGCAGCGCGACAGCCTCAAGCAGGGCGAGACCGCGCTGGTGCGCCGCTGGGCGGACAAGAAGGTGTCGAAGCTGGGCTCCGGACCGCTGGCCGACACCGGCCTGATCCGGCGGGCCGGCCAGGTCTACCTGACCGGCGGGGTGAAGGCGGCCAAGAGCCTGCCGAAGACGGTCACACGGCTCGCCGGTGCCGACAAGGACGCCACGCTGTCCACCAAGGGCGAGACGATCGTCCAGCACACGACGTGGGCGGACGGCAAGGGCTCGCCGAAGTACCTGCACCCCGACTCGGCGCTGGACGCGCGCACGGTCAAGATCACCGCCACGGTCCGCGACAGCGGCACGAAGGCCGGCTTCACCGTGACCCCGCTGAAGGCCAAGTCGCCGCAGTGGGAGACCTCCCGTACCCCGTCACCGCTGCTGGGCACGGGCAAGAAGGCGGCCAAGGGCAAGGCGGCCGCCGAGGGCGGCATGCGGACCAACTCCGCCGGGACGAGCGCCCTGAGCGCCGCCGCCGTGAGCGGCACGCGTACCGAGATCGTGGAGTCGGAGCGCACCTGCTCCGTGCCGCGCAGCGACCCGCGCAACCAGGCCATGCAGCCCAAGCCGCGCCAGGTCGAGTGGGCGGTGAACAAGGCGATCACCGGGAAGCTGAACATCGGCGCCACCCGGCCGGCGAACTGGAAGAACCTGGGGATGCCGGCCTACGCGCCGCAGACCCTCTTCGCGAACCCGGCGCTCGAGGGCGGTGGCCGGGTGCCGGCGCAGGTGATGCTCGGCATCACCACGCAGGAGTCGAACATGTGGCAGGCGGCCCGTTCCGCGGTGCCCGGTGTGACCGGCAGCCCGCTGATCGGCAACTACTACGGCATCGACTACTACGACGGCAACACCGACAACGACTGGGACATCGACTGGTCCGACGCCGACTGCGGCTACGGCATCACGCAGGTCACCGACCACATGCGGATGGCCGGCCGGGAGAACGGCAAGGGCGGCACCGCCTGGGACTACCAGAAGCAGCGCGCGGTGGCCCTGGACTACGCCGCCAACGTCGCCGCCGGTCTGCAGATCCTGGTCGACAAGTGGAACACGACCCGCAAGGCCGGGCTCGCGGTCCACGACGGCAACCCGAACCGGCTGGAGAACTGGTTCTTCGCGCTGTGGGCCTACAACAGCGGCTTCTACGAGAACGTCAACGGCAACGACGCCTGGGGCGTGGGCTGGGCCAACAACCCCGCCAACCCCGAGTGGGACGCCGGCCGTACGCCGTTCATGGAGGACCGGCTCGGCAACGAGGACGCCTCCGCCGCCGCCCGCCCGCAGAACTGGCCGTACCCGGAGAAGGTGCTCGGCTTCGCGGCGCACCCGCCGGCGTTCCTGGAATCGCCGGGCACGATGGTGCCCGCCTTCCGCGCCGCTTGGTGGAACGGCACCAGCGAGGACGCCACCGTCAAGGGCTCGGCCAAGTACAACCGCGCGCGGGTCAAGCCGCCGGAGGACCTGTTCTGCGGGCCGTACAACTGGTGCGAGCCCTCGAAGATCAGCGACGGCGCCAGCAACGAGGCCGGTCAGGGTCCCTGCACCCACGCCGACTTCAAGTGCTGGTTCCACCAGTCGGTGCAGTGGAAGACGGACTGCGCCTACGAGTGCGGCAACGAGTTCTTCCGCTTCACCTCCCCGGACTACGACGCCGAGCAGGCGGACGGCACCGCCTACCCGCCGAACTGCTCACGCTCCGGCCTGCCGTCCGGCGCGATGATCATCGACGACCTGCCGCAGGGGACCCCGTCCATCAGATCCGGCTGCGCCAACAGCGACTGGACCAACGAGGGCAGCTTCAGCCTCGACTTCGGTGACGGCGAACCGGGCCTGAACTACGACGGAAGCGCCATCATCACCACCTGGCCGTCCAAGGTCGACCTGCACCAGTTGGGCGCAGGGTTCGGCGGGCACTTCTACTTCGGGCACACCCGTGCCCCGGGGGCCAAGGGCGAGCGGCTCAAGATGACGGGTTCGTGGACGCTGAACAAGGACGTCAACGGGCCCGCGAAGATCTGGGTGCACCTGCCCGACCACGGTGCGCAGGCGAAGTACGCCAAGTACCAGATCACCACCGCCCGAGGAGTCAAGACCCGGGTCCTGGACCAGAACGGCAGCAAGAACCGGTGGGTCGCGCTCGGCGCGTTCATGTTCGACGGCAGGCCCAAGGTGACGCTGTCGACCATCACGCCCGACGGCACCGGGGACAAGGACATCGCCTACGACGCGATCGCCGTGCAGCCGATCGACGGTGAGTACGTCGAGCGGAGCCTGACCGCGGCGGCGATCTTCGACCGGAACCAGAACCTCAACTCGAACATGCCGGAGGAGGTCTACACACCGCTGCGCACCATGAAGACCCTGTACGACTGGGGGATGGGCCTGGCCTACCAGGGACCGCGGTGGGACAACCCGGGGGCCGACGCGTACGGCATCACCAGTGCCGCCCGCTGCCCCACGGTGGTGCCGGTCGGCGAGTGCAGCGGACAGAACACCTACGACGCGGCCCAGAAGTGGTACGAGGACATCAAGGCGGGCGGTTACACGCCGCGTGCCGACGGTTCGGCGCCGTCCATGTCCATACCGGTCTGGATGGCCATGGCCAACCAGCGGCCCAACCCGCTCACGCCGGCCAGCATCGCGCTGAAGGACCCCAACAGTTACAAGATCAAGAGCGACGTCAACGTCTCGTTCATCAAGGACAAGTCGACCGGGAAGATCATCTCGGGGAGCGAGTCGGCGGACTACGAGGTCAAGATCGGAAACGCCCACCTGCCGCACTTCGTGACCGAGATCATGGACGCGATCGAGCGGGACTACGGCATTTCCAAGCCGTACATCGACTACACCACCCAGGACGCGCTCGAGTGGGGCCGTGACCAGAGGGTGCACCCGTACACCGACGGTGACACGCCCGGTCAGGTGTTCTTCCCGCACTTCCGGGGAGCCCGCCTGAACTCGGACAACACCTGTGTGGACTTCCGCGCCGTCGGCGGCGGTGTCCACGGGTACCGGCCGATGGTCGCTCACAAGTACATCAACGACAACGTCAAGGCATGGGTCGACAAGGTCAAGGCGCATCCCGAGACCAACATCATGATCCAGAACTTCGCCGGTGAGATGTACTCGATGTTCTTCAAGAACAGCGGGGACAACAACATCTTCGGCAGCCAGATCGGCAACGCGCCGCCGATCTGGCAGGACATCGCGGCGGCGTTCTGCGCCGACGGCAGTGTCAAGCCGACGCATCTGGTGGAGAACCGCGACGCGGTTCCGTCGAACGGTATCGTCTGGCAGAGCTACATGCCCGACCTGTACCTCTACGTCGACGACTCGATGACCGACAACCTCGGCCGCCCGTCGAACGAGCGGATCAAGCTCGGGGACTGGAAGAACTTCTCCAACATCCCCGGGGTCAACAGCATCGGCGGGAACGCCTATGGAAAGTGCAACGCGACCGATCGTGGCAGCGGCGGCAACCCGTGGGCGCTCGACGCTCCGGTGCCCGTGGTCGGTGAAGGACCCGGCGCCCGTCCGGCCGGCGTCGTGCACTGTGACGCACCCACCACCGGGTTTCTCGACAACGTCACGCCGTAGGGCGTAGGAACAAAGAGCCCGGGGCCGCTCTCGGCGGCCCCGGGCTCACGTCTCGAAGGAGTCAATCGTGGGCGCGGGCATCCTCATCGTGCCGCTGACCGTCTATCTCATCCTCATGACGGTGCTGTGCGTGAAGGTCGGCGACAGGTCCTCATGGAAGGTGGGCTGGCTGATGGCGGCGGCCGTAGTGTTCCTGCCGGTCGCCGTCGTCATCGCCGCTGTCATTCCCTGAGGTGAGCCCGGCCGGAGGCAGCAGGCCGAGTTCCTGGGCGCGTGCGCCCAGGGCCACCCGTCCGTTGGCCTGCAACCGCTCCATGAGGCGCTGCACCTTGCGCTGCACCGTCCGGTGTCCCACTCCCAGGTGCCTCGCGATCGATGCGTCGTTCAACCCCGTGTAGAGCAGATCCAGAATTCTTCGTTCGTCGGTATCGACACCAGATGTGCCGGTTTCGAATTTTGGCGGAATGGTCAATTTCGCCCCCCTGTGACGCTGTTTCCACAGCCACTTCACAGAGCAGTCTAGGAAGCGCTTGTGACCATGAACAGCCGAATAAACGTCACCAAAGGGCGGTAAAGGGGCGGGTGGGGTGGCGTAATCACGCCACCCCACCCGCGGTGTGTCCGATTGCTGGACGTCCGGTTACTGAACCGTCTGGGCCGACTCAGTACCAGGGAGTGCAGTACTGCCTGCCCGAGGGATTTTCGACGCAGGCACGCATTTCGTGGGTCGACGGGTTGTAATACATCGGCGTGCGTGTCTGGTAGAAATTCGCCGTGTCCGGCACCTTGGCGGTCCAGCCCGATGCCCCGCCCTCCTTCAGACCGAGCCTCCAGTAGCAGGTGGAGTGGTCCTTCGTGCAGCGCTGGACGTACACCGACCAGTCCTGTGCGCCCGAGCCGCTGATGTACTTGAAGCGACCCCAGCTGTACTGGTCGCCGTCCGTCTTCCCCCACCGCAGCTCGTACGAGAACGAGTTGCCCAGGTCGTAGGGGCCGTGCGGGGTGACCGGTCCGGAGTCCCAGCTCTGGATGTTCGGATCGTGGCCGTCACAGCCGAAGTTGTCACAGGCCAGGGCGGCGGCCGAGGCGGAATTCGGGACGGCGAGCGCGAGGGAACTGAGCAGCATGCCGAGCGTGAGGCCGATGCGTGACCGGAGTTTCATTTCCCCTCCATGTGAAACGGCGGGCAGCAAAATGGGCACCCTCGTGGCGGGGCTGCACGTGAATATGTCACGGCGTCCGCCGAGAGAATGCCCATATTGCCTAACTGGCGTAATTACGCCCGGGCCGTCGGAGAGTCAGCCGCGGCCTCCATTGCCGTTGCCGTTCGTCTGACCCTGCCACCAGCCCTCCGGGATCGAGAACGAAGGCGACGGGAAGGTGCCGCCATTCGTCCCGCCGTCCGCGCCGCCGGTGATGCCTCCGTCGGTCAGGCCGCCGATGAGACCACCGTTGTTGCCGTTCCCGTTGCCGTTCCCGTTGTCGTCGCCCTTGTCGTCGTCATCGTCACGGCCCTTGTCCTGCTCGCGGTCCGGGATGTCCACCAGGTTGAAGGGGGGTGCGTCCTTGCCGTCCAGGGCGCCCGTCATCATGTCGCGCCAGATCGGGCCCGGCACCTCACCACCGAACACCTTGTCGTGCCAGACGCCGCCGATGCTGATGCCCTGCATCTTCCGCTTGTGGGTGGGGTCGCCCACCCAGACGGCGCCGGCCATGTTCGGCGTGTAGCCGACGAACCAGGCCGCGTACCGCTCGTCCGTCGTACCGGTCTTGCCGGCGCTGGGACGGGCGCCGAGGCCCGCCTCCGTGCCCGTACCGTCCTCGACCACACCCTTCAGGAGCGTGTTGATCGTGTCGGCGGTGGTCTCGGACATCGCGCGCCGGCAGGTCGACTTCGGGACCTCCAGGGACTGCGTCTTCCCGCCGACCTTCTGGGTGACCGATTCGATGGCGACCGGCGTGCAGTACATCCCGCGCGAGGCGAACGTCGCGTACCCGGACGCCATCGTCAGCGGAGACATCTCCATGGTGCCGAGGGCGATGGACGGGGCCTGGGCGAGGTCACCGCCGTCGGCCCGCTCGACGCCCATCTTCTTCGCCATCGTCGTCACCGGGCAGATCCCGATCTCCGAGATCATCTGTACGTAGTAGGTGTTGACCGACTTCGCGGTCGCCTCCTTCATGTCGTACGGGCCGACCTCGGACTCGTTCTCGTTGGTGAGCTTGACGCCCTTCTCGTTCCAGGTCTTGCCGTCGCAGGCCTGGACGGGGCTCGGGTACTCCATCTCGTACGGCGAGGAGTACACCTGCGTCGGCGCCATGCCGCCCTCGATGGCCGCCGCGGCCACGATCGGCTTGAACGTCGAACCGGGCTGGTAACCGGCGCCGCCGCCCATATTCAGGTCGACGGAGAGGTTGAGCACCGTCTCGTTCTTCTTGACCTCGTTGCCGTACGGCCGGGACTGGCCCATCGCCAGGATCTTGCCGGTGCCGGGTTCCACGATGGTGGCGGCGGTGGCGACGTCGTCCTTCTGGTAGACGTGCTCCTTGATGGACCGCTGGACCGACTTCTGCGCCTGCGGGTCCATCGTGGTCCGGATCGTCAGACCGCCCTGGTTCCAGATCTTGGCCCGCTCCTCCTTGGACTTGCCGAAGACCGGGTCGCTCGTGAACACCTTGCGCACGTAGTCACAGAAGAAGCCGGCGCCCTTGACCGCGGTGATGCAGCCGTTCTTGGGCTTGCTGACCTTCAGGCCCAGCGGCGCCTCCTTGGCCTTGTCGGCGTCTGCCTGGGAGATGTCACCGACGTCGGCCATGCGCTGCAGCACGATGTTGCGCCGCTTGGTGGCCTCGGCCTCGTCGTTGATCGGGTCGTACCGGCTGGGCGACTGGACGATGCCGGCGAGCAGCGCCGCTTCCTGGAGCTTGAGGTCCTTGGCGGACTTGGAGAAGTAGCGCTCGGCGGCGGCCTCGACGCCGTACGCCTGCTGGCCGAAGAACGTGATGTTCAGGTAGTTCTCGAGGATCTTCTTTTTGCCGAGTTCCTCCTCGACCTGGATCGCGTACTTCAGCTCCTTGATCTTGCGGCCGAGGGTCTGCTGGGTGGCCTGCGCGACCTTCGTCGCGTCGTCGCCGGCCTCTTCGACGAAGACGTTCTTCACGTACTGCTGCGTGAGCGTGGACGCGCCCTCCGCGACGCCGCCGCTCTGGGCGTTGCGGTTGAGGGCGCGCAGGACGCCCTTCAGGTCGACCGCGCCGTGCTGGTAGAAGCGGGCGTCCTCGATCGCGACGATCGCCTTCTGCATGTACGGCGAGATGTCCTTGAGGTCGACCACCGTACGGTCGCGTGAGTAGACCGAGGCGATCAGACCGCCCTTGGCGTCCAGAATCGTGGTGCGCTGGCTCAGCGGCGGGGTCTTGAGGCTGACCGGGAGCTCGTCGAAACTCTCCACCGATCCCTTGGCCGCAAGTCCCAGTGCGCCGACGGCCGGCAGCGCGATACCCGCCAGCACGGCTCCCGCGAGCACACTGACACCGAGGAACTTGGCGGCCTGCTGCGTTGGCGAGAGACCGCCGCCCGAGCGCTTCTTTGGCATGAGGGCAGCCTAAACCGTAGAGATGAGCGAACCGAGGGCCGACCGTGCGTGAGCACGCCACGGAGAGTGATGTCGGCCATGGCACGGCAATGCAACCCATTCGCCGGACAGGCGCGCAGGCCTTGGCCTAAGCTGCTCTCAACTGTCACAGCAGTGCGGCCACGTATCAATACGTCCGGCGACCCCGAATCGTTGCGGAGGTTCCCCAACTTTTTTGTTGGGCGCGTGTCCGAATCCGCCTTGTGTGTCATCCGGCGTCCGTTGTGACTCAACAGAACTGTCCCGGTTTGCCGGGAAGGTCACGCATGTCGCCAGCTCACTCCCCCGGGTGATCTGCCGCTTACCCATAGTCCGTTCGGGCCATTCAAGATTGGGCCCGCTGGGGGTGTTGCGCTGTGCCCACCTTCCGTAACGTCCTCAACTGGCGGCGGTGAATATGCCGCTGCCGCCGTGGGGGAGCCTCGATTCGGGAGAGGACGGCGCCGGTATGGGCTGGGTAGTCGACTGGAGTGCGCAGGCGGCCTGCCGCACTACCGATCCGGATGAACTGTTCGTTCAGGGAGCAGCGCAGAACAGGGCCAAGGCGGTGTGCACCGGATGCCCGGTGCGCACGGAGTGCCTCGCCGACGCGCTAGACAACCGCGTCGAGTTCGGCGTGTGGGGAGGCATGACGGAGCGGGAGCGCCGCGCCCTGCTGCGCAGGCGGCCGACCGTCACCTCGTGGCGCCGGCTGCTGGAGACGGCACGGACGGAGTACGAGCGCGGGGCGGGCATCCTGCCGCTCGACGACGACGAGGTGTACGAGAACTACGCGGCGGTGAGCTGAGGGGGCCCAAGGGGCCCTCCCCTCAGGCGGACCCGAAGGGCTTCGGCCCGACAGGAACTCCCTCAGGCACCGACCGCGGGATCAGGCAGCTCCGGCCGATTGGCCGCGAGCCGGTTTCCGATGTCCCGCAGGCCGGTGAGGTCGTGCACATCGCCGGGCAGCGCGGCCACTTCGGCCACCGCCACCTCGGGGTGGAGCGCGGTGAAGCGGTCACGCGTGCGCTGCTCGCGGGAGAGCAGCTGCATACGCTCCGCGTGCAGCCTCAACAGGCCTGCCGTGAGCTGGTCGACGGACCGCTCCACATGCGGAGCGACGGACTGCGGTTCGTTCGTGGCCGGGGTGCGCTCCATGTCCGTGGCGGCGGGGGAGCCTCCGTCAGGAGCCGGTACCTCGGAAGTGGCCGATTCTGAACTGCCGTACGTGTCGGGGGAGTTACGAAGTCCAGCTTTCCCTCCGTCCTGATCCACAATGCGGGGCTCTTCAAGATTTTCCGCGGCGGCGAGCGCCCGCTCGGCCGACAGCCGGTCGGCGCCGCTGCCCTGGACCCGGTTGAGTACCAGACCGGCGAGCGGCATGTCCTCGGCGGCCAGCCGCTCCACGAAGTACGCGGCCTCCCGCAGCGCGTCCCGCTCCGGCGCCGCCACCACCAGGAACGCCGTCCCGGGCGCCTGCAGCAGCTTGTACGTCGCGTCCGCGCGCGTGCGGAACCCGCCGAACATCGAGTCCATCGCGGCCACGAAGGTCTGTACGTCCTTCAGCAGCTGCCCGCCCAGCAGTTTGCCCAGCGCGCCCGTCATCATCGACATGCCGACGTTCAGGAACTTCATCCCCGCGCGCCCGCCGACCTTCGCCGGGGCCAGCAGCACACGGATCAGCTTGCCGTCCAGGAACGAGCCGAGCCGCTTGGGCGCGTCCAGGAAGTCCAGCGCCGAGCGCGACGGCGGCGTGTCGACGACGATGAGGTCCCACTCGTCCCTGGCCCGCAGCTGCCCCAGCTTCTCCATCGCCATGTACTCCTGCGTGCCCGCGAAGCCCGCCGAGAGCGACTGGTAGAAGGGGTTGCCCAGGATCGCGGCCGCCCGGTCGGGGTCCGCGTGCGCCTCGACGATCTCGTCGAAGGTGCGCTTCATGTCGAGCATCATCGCGTGCAGCTCGCCGTCGCCCTCGACGCCCTTCACCCGGCGCGGGGTGTTGTCGAGGGAGTCGATGCCCATGGACTGCGCGAGCCGGCGGGCCGGGTCGATGGTGAGCACGACCACCTTCCGCCCACGCTCGGCGGCCCGCAGGCCGAGAGCGGCCGCGGTCGTCGTCTTCCCCACGCCGCCCGAGCCGCAGCACACCACGATCCGGGTCCTCGGGTCGTCGAGCAGCGGGTCGAGGTCGAGCACGCGCGCGGGGGACAGGTGCTGGGGGTGGTGCGGCTGGCGAGCGGTGTCGTGTGTGTGGGCCGGTTCCGGACGACTCATGACATCCCCTGCTTCCGACGTACCGCGTACCGCTCGCACCTGGTCAACGAACTCATGTCGGACCCTGTTCCCGCATCTCCCGCGCGAGTTCGTACAGGCCTGCCAGGTCCATGCCCTCGGACAGCAAGGGCAGCTCGTGCACGGGCAGCCCCAACTCGTCCAGCACCGCCCGCTGTTCCTGCTCCAGCGCGTACCGCTCGGCGTACTCCTCGGCCTGCACCAGCAGCGGGGCCACCAGCCGCTCGGCGTTCCCGCCGCGCCGCGCCCCGCCGAGCCCCGCCGAGGACAGCGACTTGGCCACGGCGGCGCGCGGGACACTGCGTACGAGTTCCAGGTCGGCCGCGTCCAACACCTCGGGCCGCACCATGTTCACGATGATCCGCCCGACCGGCAGCCGCGCCGCCCGCAGCTCGGCGATCCCGTCCACGGTCTCCTGGACGGGCATCTCCTCCAGCAGCGTCACCAGATGCACGGCCGTCTCCGCGGACTTCAGCACCCGCATCACGGCCTGCGCCTGGTTGTGTATCGGGCCGATCTTGGCGAGGCCCGCCACCTCGTCGTTGACGTTCAGGAAGCGGGTGATGCGCCCGGTGGGGGGCGCGTCCATCACCACGTAGTCGTAGACGAACCGCCCGCTCTTGTCCTTGCGCCGCACGGCCTCGCACGCCTTGCCGGTCAGGAGTACGTCTCTGAGGCCCGGCGCGATGGTGGTGGCGAAGTCGATGGCGCCGAGCTTCTTCAGAGCCCGGCCGGCGCCGCCCATCTTGTAGAACATCTGGAGGTAGTCCAGAAGGGCCAGTTCGGGGTCGATGGCGAGGGCGTACACCTCCCCGCCCCCTGGAGCGACGGCGATCTTCCGCTCCTCATAGGGCAGCGCCTCTGTCTCGAAGAGCTGCGCGATGCCCTGCCGGCCCTCGACCTCGACGAGAAGCGTCCGCTTCCCCTCGGTCGCGAGAGCGAGCGCGAGTGCGGCGGCGACCGTGGTCTTTCCGGTCCCGCCCTTGCCGCTGACGACCTGGAGCCTGCTCACGTCTTCGAGCCTAACCAGTCGCCGCGCCGGCTACGCGACAGCCTGTGGACAACGTGACCCGCGGTCGGCCGCATGGCCCCTCATGGCCCTCGTCGGGCAGCGGATAAAGTCGGCCACATGACCAAGTGGGAATACGCAACCGTGCCGCTGCTCGTCCACGCCACGAAGCAGATTCTGGACACCTGGGGCGAGGACGGCTGGGAGCTCGTCCAGGTCGTGCCCGGGCCGAACAACCCCGAGCAGCTCGTGGCCTACCTGAAGCGGGAGAAGCAGGCGTGAGCGCCGTCGAGGCGAAGCTCGCCGAGCTGGGCCTGACGCTCCCGGAGGTCGTGCCTCCGCTGGCCGCCTACCAGCCGGCCGTCCGGTCGGGCGTGTACGTCTACACCGCCGGCCAGCTCCCCATGGTGGAGGGCAAGCTTCCGGTCACCGGCAAGGTGGGCGCGGAGGTCACCGCCGAGGAGGCCAAGGAGCTCGCCCGCACCTGCGCCCTGAACGCCCTCGCGGCCGTGAAGTCGGTGGCGGGCGACCTGGACCGCATCGCGCGCGTGGTGAAGGTGGTCGGCTTCGTGGCCTCGGCCCCGGACTTCACCGGCCAGCCCGGCGTCCTCAACGGCGCGAGCGAACTCCTGGGCGAGGTCCTCGGCGACAAGGGCGTCCACGCGCGCAGCGCGGTGGGCGTGGCCGTGCTTCCGCTGGACGCGCCGGTGGAGGTCGAGGTCCAGGTGGAGCTGACGGGGGTGTAGGCCTCCGGCGGTGGGAGTGGGTTCGGTGGTCGTGCCGGGCGTCGTGGGCCCGGTCGTCATGGGCCTGGTCGTCGTGGCCGGTCGTCGTCCACGGCCGTCGTGTCGCAGCAGCCTGTCCGGGGAGCCCGGGCAGGCTGAACATGGCTGAACGGCGCCGGGAATGGCCCGTCTGCGGCAAGGCGGATTCCGAATGGCCCGTCTGCGGCAGGGGTACGCGCGCGTGCACGGCGTCAAAATGCCTGGCCAGGTCAGCGGGGCCAAGCGGATCAGGGCGGGCCAGCCGGGTCAGGGCGGGCCGGCCATGAGGTCAGGCGGACTCGATGAGGCCGTGCTCCTCCAGGTAGTCCATCTGCGCCCGTACCGACAGCTCGGCCGCCGGCCACAGGGAGCGGTCCACGTCCGCGTACACATGGGCCACCACCTCGGCCGGTGTGCGGTAGCCGTCCTCGACCGCCGTCTCGACCTGGGCGAGGCGGTGGGCGCGGTGGGCGAGGTAGAACTCGACGGCGCCCTGGGCGTCGTCCAGGACGGGGCCGTGGCCCGGCAGGACGGTGTGCACGCCGTCGTCGACCGTGAGGGACCTGAGCCGCCGCAGCGAGTCCAGGTAGTCGCCGAGACGGCCGTCAGGATGCGCCACGACCGTCGTGCCGCGGCCCAGGATCGTGTCGCCGGTCAGGACGGCGCGGTCGGCCGGGAGATGGAAGCAGAGCGAGTCGGCGGTGTGGCCGGGCGTCGGTACGACCCGCAGCTCCAGGCCGCCCACGGTGACCACGTCCCCGGCAGCCAGACCCTCGTCGCCCAGCCGCAGCGCCGGATCGAGGGCACGCACGCGCGTGCCGGTCAGCTCGGCGAAGCGTACGGCGCCCTCGGCGTGGTCCGGGTGACCGTGCGTGAGCAGGGTCAGGGCGATGCGCTTGCCGGACCTCTCTGCCATGGCGACGACATTGCGCAGGTGTCCTTCGTCCAGCGGGCCGGGGTCGACGACGACGGCCAGGTCCGAGTCCGGCTCGGCGAGGAGCCAGGTGTTGGTGCCGTCCAGGGTCATCGCGGAGGGGTTGGGCGCGAGGACGTTGACGGCGCGGGGGGTGGCGGGGCCGGAGAGGACCCCGCCTCGCGGCTGGCCGGGGAGGGCTGCTGCGTCCGTCATACGAGGGGGCCTTCCAGGGCTGCGGGCACTGTGGGCACGGTCATGCGGGGGCTCCGCCGGTCGGGATGTGCTTGGTGAACTCGTCGTGGCCCGGCCAGGAGAGCACGATCTCGCCGTCTTCGAGGCGAGCCTGGGCCAGGACCGGGGTGAGGTCGCGATCGGGGGCGCCGGCGAGGGCCTCGGCGGCGCTGTCGTACGGGGTCAGCTGGCGCAGGGTCGCGATGGTGGGCGGCATCATCAGCAGCTCGCCCTTGTCGTAGGAGGCGGCGGCCTCCGCGGGGCGGATCCACACCGTACGGTCGGCCTCCGTGGAGGCGTTCCAGGTGCGCTGGCCCTTCGGGAGGGCGGCGACGAAGAACCACGTGTCGTAGCGGCGGGGCTCGAACTCCGGGGTGATCCAGCGGGTCCAGGCGCCCAGGAGGTCCGAACGCAACGCCAGTCCCCGGCGGTCCAGGAACTCGGCGAACGACACGTCCCGGGCGACCAGGGCGGCGCGGTCCGCCTCCCAGTCCTCGCCCGTCGTGTCGCCGACGACGGAATCGTCGGTGGGCCCGGCGAGCAGGACGCCCGCCTCCTCGTACGTCTCCCTTACGGCCGCACAGACGATCGCCTGGGCCTCCGCCTCGTCGACCCCGAGCTTTTGCGCCCACCACGCGCGCGTGGGGCCCGCCCAGCGGACGGGATGCTCGTCGCGCGGGTCGACGCCGCCGCCCGGGTAGGCGTACGCCCCACCGGCGAAGGCCATGGAGGTCCGGCGGCGCAGCATGTGCACGGCAGGACCGGCGTCGGTGTCCCTGAGCAACATGACGGTGGCCGCACGCTTCGGCGCGACAGGAGTGAGGCTTCCGTCCGCCAGCGCGCGGATACGGTCCGGCCACTCCGGTGGGTACCACTGCCCGTTTGCCATGGGCGGAGGCTATCTCTTGGTGCGCGGATGTTCGAGGGGTGGCGGGTGCGTCCGGCGGTGGGGCCGAGGATGCCTGCGGCGGCCTGTGTCGCTGGTTGGGGGTTCGCGTTGCGCCTGCGGACTCGTTGTGGGTCGGGGCCGCGCCGGGGGGTGTCCTCCTCGGACCGGCGGCTGGACTTAGGCCAGGAGGCACTGCGTGTTGACGCCGGCCACTGCGGGCGGACACCCCCCGACACGTCCCCTTCCCGCCGTCGGCGACTGCGGGCACGTGGGGGCTCGCGTCTCGGGGCCAATGGCGCCGGGGCCCTGCCTCCTGGTGAGACAGGGCCCCGGCGTCGTATGACCAGGTGTGGTTACCGCGACCGCTTGGCCAGTCGCTCGACGTCCAGCAGGATCACCGCGCGTGCCTCCAGGCGGAGCCACCCGCGCTGGGCGAAGTCGGCGAGCGCCTTGTTGACCGTCTCACGCGACGCGCCGACCAGTTGGGCCAGCTCCTCCTGCGTCAGATCGTGTACGACGTGGATGCCCTCCTCGGACTGCACGCCGAAGCGGCGGGAG
Source organism: Streptomyces sp. CA-251387 (assembly GCF_050936625.1). Lineage (NCBI taxonomy): Bacteria > Bacillati > Actinomycetota > Actinomycetes > Kitasatosporales > Streptomycetaceae > Streptomyces > Streptomyces sp. CA-251387. The sequence goes on from NZ_JBNJMJ010000001.1 coordinate 5,213,549, forward strand.
AGGTCCAGGAGCGCGCGGGCCACGCGGCCGGGGACGTCCGAGAAGACCAGGTCGGACATCGCGTCGTTGGTGCGGCGCAGACGGCGTGCGACGGCGCGCAGCAGTGCGGTCGCCACCTCGGGGCGGGCGTTCAGCCAGGGCTGCAGGTCGCCGTGGCCCAGACCCAGCAGCTTGACCTCGGTCAGCGCGGTCGCCGTCGCCGTACGCGGACCCGGGTCGAAGAGGGACAGCTCGCCGATGAGCTCACCGGGGCCGACGACGGCCAGCATGTTCTCGCGGCCGTCGGGCGAGGTGCGGTGGAGCTTCACCTTGCCCTCGGTGACGACGTACAGCCGGTCACCGGGGTCGCCCTCGTGGAACAGGGAGTCGCCCCGTGCGAGGGTCACCTCACTCATGGAGGCGCGGAGCTCCGCGGACTGCTCGTCATCGAGCGCCGCAAAGAGCGGGTTGCGCCGCAGAACGTCGTCCACGAGTTCTCTCCTTGTCGACCTGCTCAGGGGATCGCTCCCCCGCGTACCAGGGGACCGTGCTCCCCATTTTGCCGGACGGTCCAAACAGTGTGATCTGTCACAAGGATGCCGCACAGGTGTGCCGAGGTAAGCGGCAGGGGTCCAATTGGGGGCCGATCTTCGGGGTCCGGGGCGGATGTCGGTGCCGGGCTTTAGGCTGGCCGAGTGTCCAAATCGCCGGTGAGAACACAGGCCAAGGGGGCTGGGCGGGTGGTTGTACGTCGCGATTCCGCTGTGGGCGAACAGAACCCTGGTGGCGGACGGAAAACGGCAAAAGCGGCGAAAAGGGTGCCGGGTGAAACGGTCGCGGGTGGCGAGAAAGCTGCGGTGAAGAAGTCGACGGCCGCGCGGAAGGCCGCGCCTGCGAAGAAGACGGCCGCGAAGAAGACGACGGCTGCTGCGAAGAAGACGGCGGCGACCGCGAAGAAGGCCACCGGCGCGGTGGTCACGAAAAAAGTGGTCGGCAAGAAACCCGCCATCGCGCCGAAGAAGGCCACCGCCTCGGTCAAGGGCGCCTCCCCGGCCAAGACGGTCACCCTGAAGCCCCCTACGGCCGAGTCCCGCACCGCTCTCGTCCGACGGGCCCGCCGTATCAACCGTGAGCTCGCCGAGGTCTATCCCTACGCCCATCCCGAGCTGGACTTCGACAACCCCTTCCAGCTCCTGGTCGCCACGGTGCTGTCCGCCCAGACCACCGACCTGCGCGTCAACCAGACCACGCCCGCGCTCTTCGCCAAGTACCCCACCCCCGAGGACCTGGCCGCCGCCAACCCGGAGGAGGTGGAGGAGATCCTCCGTCCGTGCGGTTTCTTCCGGGCCAAGACCAAGTCGGTCATGGGCCTGTCGAAGGCGCTGGTGGAGGACCATGGTGGCGAGGTCCCGGGCCGGCTCGAAGATCTCGTCAAGCTGCCCGGCGTCGGGCGCAAGACGGCCTTCGTCGTGCTCGGCAACGCCTTCGGCCGGCCCGGCATCACCGTGGACACGCACTTCCAGCGGCTGGTGCGGAGGTGGCAGTGGACCGAGCAGACGGACCCGGACAAGATCGAGGCCGAGATCGGCGCGCTGTTCCCCAAGAGCGACTGGACGGACCTCTCGCACCATGTGATCTGGCACGGCCGTCGCATCTGTCACGCCCGCAAGCCCGCGTGCGGCGCCTGCCCCATAGCGCCGCTCTGCCCGGCGTACGGCGAGGGCGAGACCGACCCGGAGAAGGCGAAGAAGCTCCTCAAATACGAGAAGGGCGGCTTCCCGGGGCAGCGGCTCAAGCCGCCGCAGGCCTACCTGGACGCGGGCGGCAAGCCGGCCCCGCCGCTGGGGGCCGGATGACGGGGCGAGCGGGAGAGGTCGGGGCGTCGCCACGCGTGCGTACGGCCGGGTCGGGGCGGTCCGGCCGGCGGCCCGTGTGCGGTCGTACGGCCCCGGCGGAACGATCTAGGTGCCGTCAGGCGTTGGACTCTGCAGGACGACGGGGGTGGCGATGACGCGCGCGAGCGGTACGCAGGACGGGCCGGTGGTGCTCAGCAAGGAGGGGCTGCCCGACTGGCTGGATCCGGTGGTGCGGGTGGTGGAGACGGTCGAGCCGCTGCAGCTGAGCCGTTTCCTCCCGCCGGAGAACGGCGCGGGGCGCCAGTCGGCCGTACTGATTCTCTTCGGCGAGGGCGAGTGCGGGCCCGAGCTGCTGCTCATGGAGCGGGCCAGTTCGCTGCGGTCGCATGCCGGACAGCCGTCCTTCCCCGGTGGCGCCCTCGACCCCGAGGACGGCGACCCGCAGGCCGACGGGCCGCTGCGGGCCGCTCTCCGCGAAGCCGAGGAGGAGACCGGGCTCGATCCGAGCGGCGTCCAGCTCTTCGGCGTGCTGCCCAAGCTGTACATCCCGGTCAGCGGCTTCGTCGTCACGCCCGTGCTGGGCTGGTGGCGCGAGCCCAGCCCGGTCGACGTCGTCGATCCGAACGAGACGGCCCGAGTCTTCACCGTCCCCGTGGCGGATCTCACGAACCCGGACAACCGGGCCACGACCGTCCACCCCAGCGGCCACCGAGGCCCGGCATTTCTGGTCGAATCGGCCCTGGTCTGGGGTTTCACGGCCGGAATCATCGACCGTCTGCTCCATTTCTCGGGCTGGGAGCGCCCCTGGGACCGCAGCAAGCAGGTCCCGCTCGACTGGCGGTCATGACAGGGTGTCTGCCGTGCTGTGTTCTTCCGGGGGCCGCTGTGTCCGATTGCCGCTGCGCGGCGGGCCGGACCCTGGGTCGACCGGGCGTGATCGGAAAGTGACGAGGCGGAGCCTGAAGCAGTGAACGTGCTGGACATCCTGTTGCTGGTCGCCGCCGTGTGGTTCGCGATCGTGGGCTATCGCCAGGGCTTCGTCGTCGGCATCCTGTCGGTGATCGGCTTCCTCGGCGGCGGCCTCGTGGCCGTGTACCTGCTTCCGGTCATCTGGGACTGGCTGACCGACAACGCCGAAGTGAGCACGACCGCCGCCGTCGTCGCGGTCGTCGTCGTGATCGTCTGCGCGTCCGTCGGCCAGGCCCTGACCACCCACCTCGGCAACAAGCTGCGCCGGTACATCACCTGGTCCCCGGCCCGCGCCCTGGACGCGACCGGCGGCGCCCTCGTCAACGTCGTCGCGATGCTCCTCGTGGCGTGGCTGATCGGCTCCGCCCTCGCCGGGACGACGCTGCCGACGCTCGGCAAGGAGGTCCGCAACTCCAAGGTGCTGCACGGCGTTTCGCAGGCGCTGCCGGACCAGGCGGACACCTGGTTCGCGGACTTCTCCTCGGTCCTCGCGCAGAACGGCTTCCCGCAGGTCTTCAGCCCGTTCGCGAACGAGCCGATCAACGAGGTGCAGCCGCCCGACCCGGCCCTGGCCAACAGCCCGGTGGCGACCCGCGCCCAGCGCTCCATCGTCAAGGTCATGGGCACGGCGACGAGTTGCGGCAAGGTCCTGGAAGGCACCGGCTTCGTCTTCGCCGACCGCCGCGTGATGACCAACGCGCATGTCGTCGGCGGCGTCGACGAACCCACCGTCCAGATAGGCGGCGAGGGCAAGAAGTACGACGCGACGGTCGTCCTCTACGACTGGGAGCGCGACATCGCCGTACTGGACGTGCCGGACATGCGCGCGCCCGTGCTGCGGTTCACGTCCACCGACGCCCAGAGCGGCGACAGCGCGATCATCGCGGGCTTCCCGGAGAACGGGTCGTACGACGTCCGGGCCGCACGCGTACGCGGGCGCCTGCCGGCCAACGGTCCGGACATCTACCACCGCGGCACCGTGAGCCGTGACGTCTACTCGCTGTACGCGACCGTCCGCCAGGGCAACTCCGGCGGCCCGCTGCTCACGCCCGAAGGCAAGGTGTACGGCGTGGTCTTCGCGAAGTCCCTGGACGACGCCGACACCGGATACGCGCTCACCGCGGACGAGATCCAGGAGGACATCGTCAAGGGGCGTACCGCGAACCAGCAGGTGGACAGCGACAGCTGCGCGCTCTGACGGTCGGTCGAGGTCAGCCGCGCGGGTGGCGCAGGCGTACCGAGACCCAGCGGGCCCGGCGGCGCAGGATGCGCGGAATGCCCACCCGGGGGTCGGCGCCCGCTATCTGCGGGGCGTTGCCTCGCTGGTGGGAGCTCAGCCCACTGGCCGAGCGGCGATTGCGTGCTGCGTCACTGTAGTCGTGCGTCCAGCCCATACCCCGACGTCTGCCCCTGCCCCATGGTCGATAACCGCCTCACGCGCCCCCAATTGGCCTATGCGCCGGGCAATTGGCTGTTCGTAGGACAGGTGTTCAGTTCCGGATACCGGGCGCATCGGCGCGGTCACCGATCGGGGCGATGCGCCCCGGTCACCGATCGGGTTCGGGGTCTTTCAGCCAGTTGATGAGCTCGGTGGAAAAAGCGACCGGGTCTTCCTCATGGGGGAAGTGCCCCAGCCCGTCGAACAGCCGCCAGCGGTACGGCGCTTCGACGTACTCGCCCGAGCCGGCCGCGCTGCGGGTGCGCATCACCGGGTCCAGCGAGCCGTGCAGATGCAGCGTCGGGACACGCACCGGCCGCTTCATACGGCGGTTGAACTGGATGCCGTCGGGGCGGGCCAGCGAGCGCACCATCCAGCGGTACGGCTCGATGGAGCAGTGCGCCGTGGATGGGATGCAGATCGCGCGGCGGTACGTCTCCACCGCGTCGTCCTCCGGCTGGCGGGGGCCCGACCAGTCCCGGACCAGCCGGGCGACGAGCGCCCCGTCGTCGGCCGTCAGCTGCCGCTCGGGGAGCCAGGGCCGCTGGAACCCCCAGATGTAGGAACTCGCACTCGTCTGCTTGACGTCCGAGAGCATCGCCGAGCGCCAGCGCCGGGGGTGTGGCATGGACGCGACCGCGAGCCGCCGTACGAGCTTGGGACGCATCACGGCTGCCGTCCAGGCCAGATATCCGCCCAGATCGTGACCGACCAGCGCGGCGTCGGGCTCGCCGAGGGAGCGGATCACGCCGGTGATGTCGAGGGCGAGGTTGGCCGGGTCGTAGCCACGCGGCGTACGGTCGCTGCCGCCGACCCCCCTGAGGTCCATCGCGACGGCCCGGAAGCCCGCGTCGGCGAGCGCGACGAGCTGGTGCCGCCAGGTCCACCAGAACTGCGGGAAGCCGTGCAGCAGCAGCACCAGCGGCCCGTCGCCCATCTCCGCGATGTGGAAGCGCGCGCCGTTCGCCGCGACGTCCCTGTGTGTCCAGGGACCGTCGAGTCGTACGACCGAGGCAGGTTGCGCCGAAGGGGTGGCGGGATCCGTCATGACGACGAGCGTGCCACAGCCTCGATGGCCGCGGGCGCCCGGTCCTCCAGCTCCGGTGCGGAGGCGGGACGCGGGTGCGGCTTGGCCTTCTGCAGGACGCCCGCCGTCTCCTTCATCGAAGCGGCGACCTTCTGCGGGCCCTTGCTCTTCTTGGCCTTCTTCGCGAAGACGACACCGATCAGCGCGAGGACCGCGGCGACGAGGACGTTCGCGGCGAAGGACAGCAGGAAGCAGATCGCGAGGTTCCAGTCGCTCCAGGTCCGAATGCCGTACGCCAGGGCGAAGTTGAGCATCGGCAGGGAGAACACGAGCACCCCGCCGGCCAGTGTGAACGCGCCGCCGCTCGTCGCGCCGCGCTTGACGTCCTGCTTGAGCTGCGCCTTGGCCAGCGCGATCTCGTCGTGCACCAGCGCCGACAATTCGGTCGTCGCCGAGGCGAACAGCTGGCCGATGCTGCGTTCGGCGCCGACCGGGCTGCCGTCGGGTGCGCTCATCGCGGTCTCCCTCGTGTGTACGGTTCCGTCTTCTGCCTGAGTGCGTACGGTTCCGTCTTTTGTACCGTCCCGTCAGATCATGCCCGACGCTGCTCCTCCTCGCCTGCCCCGCCCGGCACTTCGGCAAGCGCGTGGCGCGCCGCGGCCTTCTCCGCGGCGATACGGCGGTGCTCGGCGGCCTTGCGCTCGTAGAGGGCAGCCAGTCGCAGGTGGTACTCCGGCATGTCCTCCTCGTAGATGTCCGGAATGCCGTCCGCGTCCTCGTCGCGCTCCTCGGCCTCGACCATCCTGCGGTACTTGGCGTTCCGTATCTTCAGCAGCACCGTCGCCAGGATCGCCGCCATGAGGGAGCCCATGAGTACGGCCGCCTTGACCTCGTCGGTCAGCGCGGCGTCGCCCTCGAACGCGAGCTCGCCGATGAGCAGGGAGACGGTGAAGCCGATGCCGGCGAGGGCGGCGACCGCGAACACGTCGGCCCACTCGAGGTCGTCGCTGAGCGAGGCCCTGGTGAAACGTGCCGTCAGCCAGGTGCCGCCGAAGATGCCGAGCGTCTTGCCGACGACCAGCCCGAGGACGACACCGAGCGTCTCCGGCTGGGTGAACACCTCGCCGAGCGCGCTGCCGGAGATGGCCACACCGGCGCTGAACAGCGCGAACAGGGGGACGGCGAGTCCCGCCGACAGGGGGCGCACGAGATGCTCGATGTGCTCACCGGGGGAGTGCGCCTCGCCTTCGTGCCGCGTGCAGCGCAGCATCAGCCCCATCGCCACGCCCGCGATGGTGGCGTGGACGCCGCTGTTGTACATCAGCCCCCAGATCACGAGGGCGAGCGGGACGTACACGTACCACCCTCGTACGCCCTTGCGCAGCAGCAGCCAGAAGACGCCCAGGCCGACGACCGCACCGCCGAGCGCGGCGAAGTCGATCTGGTGGGTGAAGAAGACCGCGATGATCAGGATCGCGAACAGGTCGTCGACGACGGCGAGCGTGAGCAGGAAGGCGCGCAGGGCGCTCGGCAGGGAGGTGCCGATGACGGCGAGCACGGCGAGCGCGAAGGCGATGTCGGTGGCGGTCGGGACCGCCCAGCCCTCCAGCGAGCCGCTCCCGGTGACGTTGGTCAGCGTGTAGACCAGCGCGGGTACCGCCATGCCGCACAGTGCGGCGACGACCGGCAGCACGGCCGCCTTGGGGTCTTTGAGATCGCCGGCCACGAGCTCACGCTTGAGCTCGATGCCGGCGACGAAGAAGAAGATCGCGAGGAGTCCGTCGGCGGCCCAGTGCTCGAGGGACAGGTTCAGCCCGAGGGCCTCGGGGCCGAGGTGGAAGTGGCTGACGCTCTCGTAGCTGTCGTGCAGCGCGGGCACGTTCGCCCAGATCAGCGCCGTGATCGCGGCCACGAGCAGCAGTACGCCACCGACGGTCTCGGTGCGCAGTGCGTCCGCGACGACGGTTCGCTCGGGCAGGGACAGACGTCCGAGAACCTTGCGGGGAGCGGTGGTGCGGGGCGCGGGCACGGGGAGACCTCCGGTCGGTGGGCAGGACGGAACACTTGCCGACCAGACTTCCCGGCGCACCTGAGAGGGAGATTGTTTTGGTTAGCTTACCTAAGGGTGTGCCGGAGTGCATCCCGTCCAGCTCCACCGTACGAACACGAAGGGCACCCGGCGCGTTTTGTCGCCGGGTGCCCTCGATGGCCGTTCTCAGTCGTCGGCCGTGCTCAGTCCTCGCTCGGCGCCGCCGGGAGCTTCGCCTGGATGAGGTCCATGACGGTGGAATCCGTCAGCGTGGTGACGTCTCCCAGCTGGCGGTTCTCGGCGACGTCCCGCAGCAGGCGGCGCATGATCTTGCCGGAGCGGGTCTTGGGCAGCTCGGCCACCGGGAGGATCCGCTTCGGCTTGGCGATCGGGCCGAGGGTGGCGCCGACGTGGTTGCGCAGCTCGGCGACCAGGTCCTCGGTCTCGGCGGCCCTACCGCGCAGGATCACGAAGGCGACGATCGCCTGCCCGGTGGTCTCGTCGGCGGCACCGACGACGGCCGCCTCGGCGACGGACGGATGGGAGACCAGGGCAGACTCGACCTCGGTGGTGGAGATGTTGTGGCCCGACACGAGCATGACGTCGTCGACGCGCCCGAGGAGCCAGATGTCCCCGTCGTCGTCCTTCTTCGCCCCGTCACCGGCGAAGTACTTGCCCTCGAACCGCGACCAGTACGTGTCGAGGAACCGCTGGTCGTCGCCCCAGATGGTGCGCAGCATCGACGGCCACGGCTCGGTCAGGACCAGGTAGCCGCCCCCGCCGTTCGGGACCTCGTTCGCCTCGTCGTCGACGACGGTCGCGGCGATGCCGGGCAGCGGCGTCTGCGCGGAACCGGGCTTGGTCTCCGTCACGCCCGGCAGCGGCGAGATCATCATCGCGCCGGTCTCGGTCTGCCACCAGGTGTCGACGATCGGCGTCCGGTCCGCACCGATGTGCTTGCGGTACCAGATCCACGCCTCGGGGTTGATCGGCTCACCGACGGACCCGAGCACCCGCAGGCTGCTGAGGTCGAACTTCGCGGGGATGTCGTCGCCCCACTTCATGAACGTACGGATGGCGGTGGGCGCCGTGTACAGGATCGTCACCCCGTACTTCTGCACGATCTCCCAGAAGCGGCCCTGGTGCGGGGTGTCCGGCGTGCCCTCGTACATGACCTGCGTGGCACCGTTGGCGAGCGGCCCGTACACGATGTACGAGTGGCCGGTGACCCAGCCGACGTCGGCGGTGCACCAGTACACGTCCGTCTCCGGCTTGAGGTCGAAGACGGCGTGGTGGGTGTACGCGGCCTGGGTGAGGTAGCCGCCCGAGGTGTGCAGGATGCCCTTCGGCTTACCCGTCGTACCGGACGTGTAGAGGATGAAGAGCGGCTGCTCGGCGTTGAACGCCTCGGGGGTGTGCTCGGCGGACTGCCGCTCCACGATCTCGTGCCACCAGACGTCACGGCTGTCGTCCCAGGCGACGTCCTGGCCGGTGCGCCGGACGACGAGCACGTGTTCCACGTTGTCGACCTTGGAGATCGCCTCGTCCACGGCCGGCTTGAGCGCGGACGGCTTGCCGCGCCGGTAGCCGCCGTCGGAGGTGATGACGACCTTGGCGTCGGCGTCCTGGATGCGGGTCGCGAGCGCGTCCGCCGAGAAGCCGCCGAAGACCACGGAGTGCGCGGCGCCGATCCGGGCGCACGCCAGCATCGCGACCGCCGTCTCCGGGATCATCGGCATGTAGACGGCGACCCGGTCGCCCTGCTGAACTCCGAGCTCCAGCAGGGCGTTGGCGGCCTTGGAGACCTCGTCCTTGAGCTCGGCGTAGGTGAGGGCGCGGCTGTCGCCGGGCTCACCCTCGAAGTGGATGGCGACCCGGTCGCCGTGCCCGGCCTCGACATGCCGGTCCACGCAGTTGTACGCGACGTTGAGCTCGCCGTCCTTGAACCACTTCGCGAACGGCGGGTTCGACCAGTCCAGCGTCTCCGTCGGCTCCTTGGCCCAGGTCAGCCGACGGGCCTGCTCGGCCCAGAAGCCGAGCCTGTCAGCCTTGGCCTGTTCATACGCCTCCGCGGTGACATTGGCCTTCGCTGCCAGGTCGGCGGGGGGTGCGAACCTGCGCTCTTCCTTGAGCAGGTTGGCCAGGCTTTCGTTGCTCACGACATCTCCCTTTCCCAGGGTGTCCGTTGTGTCCCAGGCCACAGCTCATCAGACCCGGGGGCCCGATGACAAGGGTCGACGGAAAATTGGTTTAGACCTGTCGGCGGGGTGGGTCCGGAGTTGCTTTTCGGCGCCCCGGTCATCCGTTCCCACGGACGCCGGACGGACCCGGTTCAGGTCTGTTATCCCTTTCACATTCGCTCCGGCCGCAGGTGAAACGCCGGCCCGGGTGTGCCGACGCCCTCTTCAGCCGTAGCCCGCCCCAGGTGTGGTGCCGTCCCGCATGGGAGGCGCGGCCCCGCATCGAGCGTGGCCGCGCCTCCCACTGCACCCCCCTTACGCCGACAGATCCGCCATCCCCACGTGGTCGAACACCGCGTCCCCGTCCCCCTCGGTGAGCAAGTACGCCTGTGCCTCGCCCACGTGGAAGTACATCCCGTGCAGTTCCAGCGCCCCCGCCCGCAGGGCACGGGCCACCGACTCGTGGGCCCGCAGATGCTCCAACTGCTGGACCACGTTGGTCAGACAGAGCTGCTCGACCGCGTCGGCCGGTGCCCGTCCGGCGAGCCGGGCCCATGGTCGGCTCTCGTCGGACAACCGCTCCAAGCTCGGCTGCCCGTGCCGCAGCCACCGCCTGAGCGGGGTCTGTGGGCCGTCGGGCTCCGAACTGAGCAGCGCCTGCATGGCCCCGCACCCGGAGTGCCCGCACACCGTGATCGACCGCACCTGCAGCACGTCCACCGCGTACTCGATCGCCGCCGCCACCGAGTCGTCCCCGCTCTCCTGGCCGGGCTGGGGGCACCTCCCGGCGTCAGCTGGGGGAGGAACGAGGTTGCCCACGTTGCGCACCACGAACAGGTCGCCGGGGCCACTGGAGGTGATCATCGATGTGACCAGCCGTGAGTCCGCGCAGGTGAGGAACAGCTGGGAAGGCTGCTGACCCTCACGCGCCAACCGTGCCAGCTCGCTCCGCACCAGGGGTGCGGTATTGCGGTGGAACGCGCTGATACCGCGGGCCAGTTGATGCGCCCTCGGCCGGCCTGGGTCGGCTCCACCGGACCTGTCGGCTCCGCTCTCACCGGGACCGCCGGGACCGCCGGGACGGCCGGGACGGCCGGGGTCGCCGGGACCGCCGGGGTCGCCGGACCCGCTGCTGTGTCCGTCGGCATCGCGGGCTTCACCGACGGCACCGCCGGACTCATCGACACCGCTGGGACCCGACCTGTCGTCCGTGGCGGGTTCGCCCGGGCTGCCGGGGGCCGGACTGGAGGCCGCGGTGGTGCGAGGTGGGCTCGATTCCGTGGTGTCGCCGGTTCCGGTCGCCTGCACTTTCCCAGGGTGCCCGTCCCGTCCGTCGTGGGACGCGGCGGACTCCGGGATCTCGCACTGGTGGTTGCGCCAGGCCGTCCAGGGGTGGCAACGGCAGCCGGCCGACTCGGCCGTCGCGCTCGCGGCGTCGAGATGGAGGCCGATCGGTGTGGTGGGTTCGCCGATCCGGACTCCGGCTCTGCGGCCGACGAGCTCGACGGAGCCGCCGTGCGCGGTGTGCGTGTTCTGCCAGTCCTGCAGTGACTCGTACGCCGCGTGGTCCATGAACGACCCGTCCAACTCCACGACGACGGGGGCGCCTTGGGGTACGAGATGCAGGGCCCGGCTGAGCCGTGGCACCGCGAGGAACGTCAACTGCCCTCGTACGTGTACGTGATGGACTCCTTCCTTCTCGTCATGCGTGATGCGGGTGCGGGTGAGGCGGTGCAGGGCGACGGCGACGGCCATGGCGATTCCCAGGGCCACGCCCTCCAGGACGCCGAAGACCACCACGCCGAGGGTGGTGACGGCATACACCAGCACCTCTCGGTGGCGGGTCACCGTGCGGATGTGGTGCAGGGACACCATCTGGATGCCGACGGCCATCACCAGGGCGGCGAGCGAGGCGAGCGGGATGAACTCCAGGATCGGGACCATCAGCAGCGCGGCGACTACTACGAGAACGCCGTGCAACATCGTGGAGTTCCGGCTGACGGCACCGGATTGCACATTCGCCGAACTGCGCACGGCCACTCCGGCGACGGGCAGTCCGCCGAGCGTGCCGGAGACGACGTTGGCGGCGCCCTGCCCGAGCAGTTCGCGGTCCAGGTCGGAGCGTCCGACGCGGGTCGGCAGGCCGGGACGTGCGGCCACCATCTTGTCCACGGCGACCGCCCCGAGCAGCGACTGCACGCTGCACACCAGCGTGGTGGTCAGCACCGCGGCGATCAGGCCCAGCGTCGGGCCCTCCGGCAGTCCGGCCAGGGCGTGGCTGTGCCAGGACGGCAGGTCCACCTTGGGCAGGGTCAGGCCGGCGAGCGAGGCGGCCGAGGTGGCACCGGCGACGGCGACGAGCGCGGCCGGGACCTTGCGCAGCAGGCGTCCGGCACGGCCGGGAATCCGCGGCCAGAGAAACAGCAGGGCCAGGGTCAGCGCGCTCACCGACACGGAGGCGGGCCGGAGCTCGGCCAACTGGGCGGGCAGCGCGCGGAGGTTGTCGAGGACGGAGCTCTGCGGGGTGCCGCCGAGGACGATGTGCAGCTGGGCGACGGCGATGGTGACGCCGATGCCGGCCAGCATGCCGTGCACGATGGCGGGGCTGACGGCGAGCGCGCCGCGCGCCACGCGCAGGGAGCCCAGGCCGAGTTGGGCGATTCCGGCCAGGACGGTGATGGCACAGGTCGTCCGCCAGCCGTACTGATGGATGAGGTCGGCGGTGACCACGGTGAGGCCGGCGGCGGGGCCGCTGACCTGGAGCGGGGCACCGCCGAGCCATCCGGCGACGATCCCTCCGACGGCGGCGGCGACGAGGCCGGCCTGGAGGGGGGCGCCGGTGGCGAGGGCGATGCCCAGGGACAGGGGGAGTGCGATCAGGAAGACCGCGATCGAGGCCGACACGTCGGCGCCCGCGATGCGGTGACGGCGGGGCCGGTTCGGGGGTGGGCTGTGGGGCTCGTGGGTGCGCTCCGCTCGACTCGGGTCGTCGGCGCGGGTGGGGACGCAGGCTGACATGTTTCCCGTCTCCTCCGGGGCAGCGCGGTCGCGGATCAGGTGGTCCCCCGCTCATCGGCGAGGGGTCGGGTCGCGGCCGTGTGGTCACGGCGTGCAGCGGCGGGATGCATCAACAGTCGGTAAACGGATCGTAATGCAGAGTAAAGGACCGGCATAGGTTTTCCGAGCAAATGGACTAATAAATCCCTCTAAAGAATGAAGTGGGTAATTAGTCGGCTTGTCGTACTAATTCCTTCTCGGTCCCGTGCGACCTTGGCGGCGCTGTCGGCACCCGAGAGAAGGAAGGTGGACGGAACATGGCCGCCACCCGCAGGTTCGCCGCCCCACGCAGGCTCGCCGCGACGCACAGGCTCGTCGGGACGCACCGGATCGCGGCGGGCACCGCCGTCGCCGCGGTCTGCGCCGCATCGCTCGCCGGTTGCGGGACCGGCACCGATACCACCCGGCAGGGGGCGCCCGGACCCCAGAGGCCGAAGCCGGCGGCGCCCGCGCCCGGAAAGGTGGTCCGCCTGATCGGCGACGGGTCCACCGCGTACACCGGAGCCCAGCCGCACCTGCCGAGACCCGAACGGCTGAAGCCCGGTCAGACACCCCCGCAGTTCGTGGTGTTCTCGTGGGACGGCGCCGGCGAGGACGGCCAGAAGCTGTTCTCCCGCTTCCGCGAGGTCGCCAAGGCGAACAACGCGACGATGACGTACTTCCTCAGCGGCGTGTACATGCTGCCGGACCACAAACGCGACCTGTATCGCCCGCCGCAGCACTCCCCGGGCCGCTCCGACATCGGCTTCAACGACGAGGAGGGCGTCGCCGCCACCGTGCGGCAGTTGCGTCTGGCCTGGCTGGAGGGCAACGAGATCGGAACCCATTTCAACGGCCACTTCTGCGGCAGCGGCGGCGGAGTCGGTGAATGGTCGGTGGAGGAATGGAAGGACGAGATCGCCCAGGCGAAGAGGTTCGTGAAGTCCTGGAAGACCAACACCGGCATGACCCGGGAGGCCCCCCTGCCCTTCGACTACGACAAGGAGCTCATCGGCGCCCGCACGCCCTGTCTGGAGGGCCGGAAGAACTTCGTCAGGGCCGCCCGCGAGATGGGCTTCCGCTATGACTCCAGTGGCGTCAACAACCAGGTCTGGCCCACGAGGAAAGGGGGCCTGTGGGACCTGTCGATGCAGCTCGTGCCCTTCCCCGGGCACTCCTACGAGCAGCTCACCATGGACTACAACTTCATGGTCAACCAGTCGGGCACCACGAGCCAGGGCGACCCCGCCAAGCACGCCTTCTGGGGCGACCAGATGCGCGACGGCCTGCTCAAGGGCTTCCACCGGGCCTACTACGGCAACCGCGCACCCCTGATCATCGGCAACCACTTCGAGTCATGGAACGGCGGCACCTACATGCGTGCCGTCGAGGAGGTCATCGAGGCCGTCTGCAACAAGCCCGATGTGCGCTGCGTCTCCTTCCGGCAGCTCGCCGACTGGCTGGACGCGCAGGACCCGGCGACCCTGAAGAGACTGCGCACCCTGGGCGTCGGCGAGGCCCCGAGGCAGGGCTGGGCGTCCTTCCTGTCGGTGCACCCGGCTCCGGCTCCGAAGGGGGTGCCCGGGGCGCCGGCGGTCAAGCAGTAGCGCTCACGGGGCAGGCGTCAGCCGGGAGTTGCCCGCAGACCGGGCGGGGGCGCTCTCGCCCAGGACGAACCCGGGGTCGATCTGCGCCGCCAGGTCGGCCCCGGTGCGCTCGTTCCCCCAGGACTGGGCGTTCTTCAGGTGGAAGTGCACCATCTGGCGTGTGTAGCGCTCCCAGTCCCGCAGCTCGTACGTCGCGTCCACGGCCGCGTGCAGCCGGCGCAGGGCGTGGCGGTTGGCGTCCTCCAGGAGCTCGAACCGCAGCGGGCGGCCCTTCTCCATGGCACGCACCCAGTCCGAGTGCCCGACGGTCACCAGCAGGTCGTCCCCGACCTCGGCGCGGAGGAAGTCGAGGTCGTCCTGGCCCTGCACCTTGTTGCCGACGACCTTCAGGACGACGCCGAAGTCGCGGGCGTACTCCTTGTACTGGCGATAGACGGAGACCCCCTTCCGGGTCGGCTCGGCGACGAGGAACGTGATGTCGAAGCGGGTGAACATGCCGGAGGCGAAGGAGTCCGAGCCCGCCGTCATGTCGACCACGACGTACTCGTCGGGACCGTCCACGAGGTGGTTCAGGAACAGCTCCACGGCCCCCGTCTTGGAGTGGTAGCAGGCGACCCCCAGGTCGGAGTCCGTGAAGGGGCCGGTGACCATCAAACGGACGGTGCCGCCGTCGAGTTCCACCGGCCGGGCGCATGCGTCGTACACCGGATTCTGCTCGCACACCCGCAGCAGCCGCGAACCCTCGCCGGGCGGCGTCGTCTTGATCATCGTCCGGGCGGAGGCGATCCGCGGATTGGAGCCGCGCAAATAGTCCTTGATCAGCGGCAACCGCTCGCCCATCGCGGGCAGTGCGGCAGCCTCCGCCTCGTCGAGTCCGAGCGCGGCTCCCAGGTGCTGGTTGATGTCGGCGTCGACGGCGACGACCGGCGCGCCCGTCGAGGCGAGCCAGCGGATGAAAAGGGAGGACAGGGTCGTCTTGCCGCTACCACCCTTGCCCACGAAAGCAATTTTCATGTTCACGAAGGGTAGTGGGGTGATAGCTGTATGTGTCAGGCGTGGGTGGCGAAGGCCACCCGATCGTGGGGTGCGGCCGTCGAAGGGGACGAAGCCCGATGGGGGGTCGCGGCCGGGTGGCGGGTGGGCGCGTAGTGTCGTACTCATGAGTACGACAGGTGCGACCGCCGATCCGCTCGCGGCCCTCGGGGCACTGCCCGGTGTGCCCGAGTCCGTGGAGTCCGTGCGCAAGGCCGTGGACCGGGTCTACGGGCACCGGATCATGCGGCGTCGCAGCAACGAGATCACCTCCGAGGCGGCCCTGCGCGGCGCCCGCGGCTCCGCCGCACTGTCGGGTGCCGACTGGGCCCTCGAAGAGGTCCGTCGGCGTACCGACTTCAGCGGTGACGACGAGGCGCGCGTCATGGGCGCGGCCCTGCGGCTCACCGCCGAGGCGGGCCAACTGCTGTCCATCTGGCGGCAGTCCCCGCTGCGGGTGCTGGCACGGCTGCACCTGGTCGCCGCGGCGAGCAACGACGACAAAGTCGGGCGTCCGCGCCAGGAAGGCGAGCCGGTTGACGAGCCGCTGGTCGAGCTGCCGCCACCGAGCGCGGCGGAAGTGCATGGCCGTCTGGAGGGGCTGGCCGAGCTCATCATCGCCGGTGGTTCGGCGCCCGCCCTGGTGACGGCCGCCGTCGTGCACGGTGAGCTGCTCGCGCTGCGCCCCTTCACGTCCCACAACGGCCTGGTCGCGCGCGCGGCCGAGCGCATCGTCCTCGTCGGCAGCGGCCTCGACCCGAAGTCCGTCTGCCCTGGCGAGGTCGGCCACGCCGAACTGGGCCGCGCGGCCTATCTGGCGGCGCTCGACGGCTATGTCTCCGGCACGCCCGAGGGCATGGCCGCCTGGATCGCCCACTGCGGCAAGGCGATCGAGCTCGGGGCGCGCGAGTCGACGGCGGTGTGCGAGGCGCTGCAGCGCGGCGCGGCGTAACGCACGCGCGCGTGAGGCGTCGTACGGCGGATTGAGCGCCGTAAGGCACGAAAAAAAGCCCCGCGCGGGGCTCATATGAGTTGCGGCGGTACGAGGATTCGTACCGCCGCTGGCATGTCCACCGGGGTACCAAGCGTCCTCGATATGTTGCCCATCAGGTCGGGAACTTTGCCCGTCACCTGGTGCGGCTGGCCCGTAATCGACGGGTCGACGTCGCGTGGGTGCCCGGTGTCCATGCTCGGTCCGTGGGGCCAAATGCGTATTAAAGGTGATCCTCTCGGATGTCCTTGGTCTCGCGGGCCGTTGAGTCCTTTGTACTCCAGGACCCAACCAAGCGGAAGCCCTGGCTGCAGTTCTTTACTTTTACCCTCAAAAAGGCGCCAAACGGGCGCCGATACCTCGAACAATGCACACGGAACCTGCGATGCGCAGGTCAGTTCAGGCGAGTGTCGTACGGCGTCGGCTCGCGTACCAGACGAGGCCCGCGGTGGCCGCGGCCGCTCCTATGGCGGCGACCGCGAGGAGAGCGGGACGCGGTGGTACGGAGAAGGAGGGGATCCGCTGCTTGAGCCGAACCGGGCGGTGGAAGTCGAGAATCGGCCACCCGCGCGTGAGGGCCTCGCGGCGCAATGCGCGGTCGGGGTTCACGGCGTGCGGGTGCCCGACGGACTGAAGCATCGGCAGGTCGGTGGCCGAGTCGCTGTAGGCGTAGCAGCCGGAGAGGTCGTAGCCCTCGGACTCGGCCAGCTCCTTGATCGCCTCGGCCTTCGTCGGGCCGTAGGCGTAGTACTCCACCTCCCCGGTGAAGCAGCCGTCGTCACCCACGACCATGCGCGTGGCCACCACGCGGTCGGCGCCGAGCAGCTCGCCGATCGGCTCGACCACCTCGGCGCCCGACGTGGACACGATGACGACGTCGCGGCCGGCCGCGTGGTGTTCCTCGATGAGGGAGGCGGCCTCGTCGTAGATGATCGGGTCGATCAGGTCGTGCAGCGTCTCGGCGACGATCTCCTTGACCTGCTGGACGTTCCAGCCACGGACGAGCGCGGACAAGTACTCGCGCGTGCGCTCCATCTGGTCATGGTCCATACCGCCGACGCGGAAGACGAACTGGGCATATGCGGTGCGCAGGGCAGCCCTGCGGTTGATCAGACCGCCTTGGTAGAACGACTTGCTGAACGTGAGCGTGCTCGACTTCGCAATGACCGTCTTGTCCAGGTCAAAGAAGGCGGCTGTGCGGGGCAAGGAGTGGTTTTCCACGACCCTGAGCATAGGGGGAGCCCATTCGGCGTAAGGTGGGCGCGTGGGTTTGCCTGAGAGGGCTCTCGGGTACACCATGGAAGTCACGGATCGTTCGCGACCGTGCTAACCCGGTCCGACTCCTCCCCCCCCGAGTCGGCCGTGGAGACGACCCCCGCTCTCCCCCCCGGCGGGGGTCGTCGCATGTCCGGGGTGGTTTCTCTCCTTCGAACGTGGCCGCAGTGCCAGAGCGAGGCTGCTGAGCCCGCATCTGCGCCATGCCCGTGATCCGTGACTGTGCGTAGCCGTCGCGCTGCTCTGCGGAAGTCGCACAGGGGTCGGTACGAGAGTCACCGGTATGGGTGACGGCGATATTCACAACCGCCGAGTTGTCCACAGTTATCGACCAAGATCCACACGATTTCCGGGATCGCTGCACCGTGATTCCAGCGCGCCCTGCTCGGGCCGACTTCATGGCCGGTTCCGGTTAGTCGGGCGTGTTTGGCTGGTTCGTATCGGCCGTTCATATGGAGGCCGCTTGCCGGTTCTTCACATGTTTGGGATTCGCGGGGCCGCAGGGCTGCGCGAGTGATGCAGCGAAGGGGGATGGAAACCGTGGCCGCAGCCGTCACACACGATCCGCCGCCCACCGCCTCAGGGCGGCCGGGCAAGCCGTTGATCGTCACGGAAGACGCCGTACTGCTTGACGACCTGCTGCGCCTGTGCGCGGCAGCCGGCGCCACACCCGAGGTCCACCACGGGGTGCCCGAGCCCAGAGGGAGCTGGGAGGCCGCGCCGCTCGTCCTGGTCGGCGACGACGCCGCACGCCGTGTGCGGGGCGCCGGACGCAGGCGTGGAGTGGTGCTGGTCGGCCGGGACCAGGACGACTCGGGGGTCTGGCGCCGGGCCGTCGAGATCGGCGCGGATCACGTCCTGATGCTGCCCGACGGGGAGCAGTGGCTGGTCGACCGCATCGCCGACGTCGCCGAGGGCGTCGGCCGGCCCGCCCTCACCGTCGGGGTCATCGGCGGCCGCGGCGGGGCCGGAGCGTCGACGCTCGCATGCGCCCTCGCGGTCACCGCCGCGCGTGAGGGGCTGCGCACGCTGCTCGTGGACGCCGATCCGCTGGGCGGCGGACTCGACGTCCTCCTCGGCGGCGAGGCGACCGAGGGCCTGCGCTGGCCCGCGTTCGCCGGCTCGCGCGGGCGGCTCGGCAGCGGCGCCCTGGAGGAATCCCTGCCGAAACTGCACTCTCTACGGGTCCTGAGCTGGGACCGCGGCGAGTGCCTCGCCGTCCCGCCGCAGGCGATGCGAGCGGTGCTGGCCGCGGCCCGGCGCCGGGGTGGCACGGTCGTCGTCGACCTGCCCCGCCGTATCGACGACGGAGTCGCGGAGGCCCTCGCCCAGCTCGACGTCGGGATCCTCGTGGTCCCCGCCGAACTGCGCGCCGTCGCCGCCGCCCGGCAGGTGGCCTCCGCGGTCCGGATGGTCCTACGGGACCTGCGGGTTGCCGTACGCGGGCCGTACGCACCCGGGCTCGACGACCGCGAGGTGGCGCGGCTCCTGGAACTGCCGCTCGTGGGCGAGGTGCCGGTCGAGTCGGGACTGCTGCGGCCGCACGAGAGCACGGCTCCGCCGGGCGCGGCGGGACGGGGGCCGCTGGCGCGGTTCTGCCGGGAGTTCTGGGAGCGCGCGGTGCTGGAAGCGAGGGCGGCATGAGTACGGCTTCAAGGCTCGACTGGGTGAACGGCAGCGCGGCTGGCTCGGTGCGGGCAGCCCCCGAGCGGTGGAGGTCGGGCGGGACAGCGGCCGGCACAGCGCGCAGGGCGACGCCGCGTTGGGCGTTGGACGGCTCGGCGAGCGATGCCCTTGCGGGGCGGTTGTCTGAACGTGGGGCGGGCTCGGCGATCGCGGGGCGGGACGCGGACCGCGTGGGGAGTGCGGCTGTTGCGAGGCGGGAGCCGGACCGTGCGGTGAGTGTGGCGAGTGCGCGGAGGGAGGCGGGGCCCGTGGGAAGTGCGGCTACTGCTCGGCGGGCGTCGGGCGGTCGTGATGGTTCGTCGGCTGTGCAGTGGGCGTCGGGCGGTTGGGATGGTTCGTCGGCTGTGCGGCGGGACTCGGGCGATCGGGATGGTTCGTCGGCTGCGCGGTGGGCGTCGGGCGGTTGGGATGGTTCGTCGGCTGTGCGGCGGGACTCGGCCGATCGGGAGGGTCTGCCGCCAGTGCGGTGGGCGTCGGGCGACCGGGATGGTCTGTCGGCTGTGCGGTGGGCGTCGGGCGGGACGGTGGCCGGGGCGGGTATGCCGGCGGGGTTGCTCGATGGTGTGCGGCAGTGGCTGGCCGAGAGCGGGGCCGAGCCGACGCCCGCGCGCGTGGCGCAGGCACTGCGGGAGCAGGGCAGGGTGTTGGGAGACGCCGAAGTCCTGGGGGCGGCCGAGCAGTTGCGGTCGGAGCTGGTCGGAAGCGGGCCGCTGGAGCCGCTGCTCTCCGATCCGTCCGTGACGGATGTGCTGGTGTCGGCGCCGGACCGGGTGTGGGTGGACCGGGGCGGTGGCCTGGAGCTCACCTCCGTGTCCTTCCCCGACGCGGCGGCCGTACGACGCCTGGCGCAGCGCCTCGCCGCGGTTGCCGGTCGGCGACTGGACGACGCACGGCCGTGGGTGGATGCCCGGCTGCCCGACGGGACTCGGCTGCATGCGGTGCTGCCACCGGTCGCCGTGGGCTGTGCCTGCCTGTCGCTGCGGGTTGTTCGGCCGCGAGCGTTCACGCTCGACGAGCTGGTCGCGGCGGGCACGGTGCCACCGGGCGGGGACCGGGTGCTGCGGGCCCTGGTCGACGCGCGGCTGTCCTTTCTGATCAGCGGAGGGACCGGCAGTGGCAAGACGACGTTGCTGAGCGCGCTGCTCGGGCTGGTCGGGCCGGGCGAACGGATCGTGCTCGCGGAGGACTCGGCGGAGCTCAGACCGGACCATCCGCATGTCGTACGGCTGGAGAGCAGAACCGCCAACCAGGAGGGCGCCGGCCTCGTCACCCTCGAGGACCTGGTGCGGCAGGCACTGCGGATGCGGCCGGACCGGCTGGTCGTGGGCGAGGTGCGCGGACCCGAAGTGGTCGATCTTCTGGCCGCGCTGAACACCGGCCACGAAGGAGGCTGCGGGACCGTCCACGCGAACACGGCAGCCGACGTGCCGGCCCGGCTGGAGGCGCTCGGGACCGCGGCCGGGCTCGACCGGGCCGCGCTGCACAGCCAGTTGGCGGCCGCGCTGTCGGTCGTACTCCACCTCGTGCGCGACCGGACCGGGCGTCGGCGGATCGCCGAGGTCCATGTGCTGGAGCGGGACGTGTCGGGGCTGGTGCGGACGGTGCCGGCGCTGCGGTGGGGAGCGGAGGCGTTCGCGTACGAGCGGGGGTGGGAGCGGTTGCGGGGGCTGCTTCGGGAGGAGAGCGGTGAGCGGCGGGGTGATTGCGATGGGTTCGGTGAGCGGCGGGGTGATTGCGATGGGTCCGGTGAGCGGCGCAGTGATTGCGAAGGGTCCGGTGAGCGGCGAGGTGATCGCGATGGGTTCGGTGGGCTGAATGGGTGAGATGTCGTTGGGCGCGGCTGTGGCGTGTCTCGGGGCCGCGGTTTGGCTGCTGGGCGGGCGGAACTCCGGGGCGCGGCGGGCGCAGTTGCTGCTCGCGGGCGGTGGGGTGGTGGGAGCCGGGCCTCCCGACTGGCGGCAGGTGGCCGGGGAACTGCGGCGGCTGCGGGGGCGGTTGCGGGCCGAGTGGTGGGCGCCGGCCGTCGGGCTGGTGCTGGCCGTGCTGGGGTCGTCGGTGCTGCCGGTCGTCGCGGGGGCGGCCGGGGTGCCGTTGCTGCGCAGGGTGCGGCTGGCCCGGGAGGCGCGGCGGGCACGGGAGCGTCGCGGGGACGCGGTGATCGCTCTGTGCGGGGCTCTTGCCGGGGAGGTGCGGGCCGGGCGGCAGCCGGGTGCGGCGCTGCTGCGGGCGGCGCGGGACTCCGGCGGGCTCGGTGAAGCGCAGGCCGCGGTGCTGGCTGCGGCGCGGTTCGGCGGGGATGTGCCGGGCGCGCTCGCCTGTGCGGCACGGCAGCCGGGTGCCGAGGGCCTGAGGGGGTTGGCGGCATGTTGGCGGGTGGCCGTGGACCAGGGCGCCGGGCTCGCGGCCGGACTCGACCGGCTGGAAGGAGCGTTGCGGGCCGAGCGGGATCAACGCGCCGATCTGCGCGCTCAGCTGGCGGGCGCCCGCTCGACCGTGGTGATGCTCGCCGGGCTGCCGGTCCTGGGGCTGCTGCTCGGGGCCGCCATGGGGGCCGACCCGCTGCATGTGCTGCTGCACACCGGGGCGGGGCTCGCATGCCTGGTGGTCGGCGGAGTGCTGGAGGGGCTGGGGATGTGGTGGGCGGTGCGGATCGTGCGGGGAGCGGAGGCGGTGTGAGGACTCGCGTCGGCGGGGGCGTGACAGGAGCCGGAGTCATCGCAGGCATTGGAGCCATGGCAGGGATCCGGGGGCTGAGAAGGGGACGGCGTGAGGAATCGCTCGGGCCGGGGCGTGAGAGGGAGGTGACGGTGTGAGTGCGGAAGTTGTCCACAGGCTGGGGGTGACCCTGGGGGCGGTGTTGGTCGTCGGGTGGCTGTTGCGTTGGTTCGTGACGGCACGGCACGAGCGGAGAGTCCGGCGCCGTCTGGCTGAGCTGATGACCACCACCGACGTGACGTCGAAACGCCGACGGTTCGACGTGCGTCAGAGCGCGCGGCAAGGGCTGCCCACGGTGGCGGTCGTGGGCGCCGGTTGGGTGCTGGTCGGTGGTGTCGCCGGGCCGGTAGTGGGGCTGTTCGTCGCCGGCGCGCTGTGGCTGTGGCGGCGTCGGCAGGGAGCCGCCGACGCCGAGGAGAAGGTCGACGCCGGTGAGGTGGTTCGGCAACTACCGCTGGCCGCCGAACTGTTGGCGGCTTGCATCGCGGCGGGAGCCGGGCCGGTGATCGCGGCGCAGGCCGTGGGCGAGGCCTTGGGTGGCCCGGTCGGAGACGCGCTGGCGCGAGGCGCTGCGGAGGTGCGGCTCGGTGGTGAACCGGGCGAGGCGTGGCAGCGGCTGGCCTCGATGCCGGGGGCCGGGGCGTTGGCGCGGTTGCTGGAACGGGCCGATGTGTCGGGGCTTCCGGCGGCCGGCCCGGCCGCGCGGCTCGCGGCGGAGGCCCGCGCCGACTGGGCGCGCACCGCGACGGAACGGGCCAGGCGGGCGGCCGTCATGGTCACCGCGCCGGTGGGGCTGTGCTTCCTGCCCGCGTTCATCGCGGTCGGCGTGGCGCCGGTGGTGGTCGGGCTTGCGGGCGGGGTGCTGGGAGGGGGTGGTGGATGACGGGGTGGGGGCGGCGACGCCGCAGGTCAGCGGAGGGATTTCGGAGTTCGGCAACAGATGTTCAGCGATAGATGTTCAGCATCAGACGTTCAGACAGCAGACGTTCGGCAGCCGATGTTCGGCAGCCGGTTTCGACAGGACTGAGCCTTACGGGGGTTGAGATGTGCAAGGCGGTACGGGCGCGGATGCGCAAGCTGGTGTGCAGGGTGCGCGGGGCGCGGAGGGACGCGGGGATGGTCACCTCCGAGTACGCGATGGGGATCGTCGCGGCGGTGGCGTTCGCCGTGGTGCTCTACAAGGTCGTGACGAGTGGGCAGGTCAGCGCGGAGCTGCAGGCCATCGTGAAGCGGGCGCTCGATGCGCGGATGTGAGCGGGAGCGCGAGTGGGGGTCGGAGCGGGTGCTGGATCGGGCGCGGGAGCGGGTGCCGGCCCGGAGGTTGGACCGGGGACCGGCCCGGAGGTTGGACCGGGGACTGGCCTGGAGGTCGGACCGGGGGTTCGTGACGGCGGAGTCGGCTGTGGTGCTGCCCGTGCTGGTGATGTTCGCGATGGCGCTGGTGTGGGGGCTGCTCGTCGTGGCCGCACAGATCCAGTGCGTGGACGCGGCCCGGACGGGTGCCCGCGCCGCAGCCCGGCAGGATCCGGCCGACGCGGTCGTCGAGGTGACTCGTGAGGCGGCACCGCGTGGCGCGACGGTCACGGTCGGCCGGGAGGGGGACGAGGTTCGCGTGGTCGTCGTGGCCAAGCCGCCGCTGCTGCGTGGGCTTCCCTTCGAAGTGCGGGAGGAGGCCGTGGCGTCGGCGGAGGAGATGGTGGGGGCGGGCACATGAGTGGGGGTTCCGCCGTGGGAGGCGGCCGGCAAGCGCTTCGCAAACGTGCCGCCGATCTGCGTTCCGACCGCGGTTCGGCCACGATCTGGAGCGTCGGTGCCATCGCCGTGCTGTGCATCGTCTTCGGCGTCGTCCTCGCCCTTGGTCAAGCCGTCGTGACCCGGCATCACGCGGCACGCGGTGCGGATCTCGCGGCGCTCGCGGCGGCCGACCACTGGGCGGAGGGCGGTGCGGCGGCCTGCGCCCGTGCGGAGCGGGTGGCCCGGGCACAGGACGTGCGGCTCGTGCGGTGCGAGGTGGTGGGCGAGGTCTCCGACGTGACGGCGGCGTCGGGCCGAGGGCCGTTCGCCACGGAGGTCAGGGCGCGGGCGGGACCTGCGGGCCCGGCCCTGCCGATGGGGCCTCCGCCGTCCGGCCCTGCGGAGACGGATCGGTCGACTCCGGCCCTTTGACCGGTTCCGGTGCCGCACTCGGGGCAACCACGCGCCTCCGGCTGGAGCATCCGCGTCCCTCGCCGGGGCACCCGGTCCCTCACCGAGCCATCCCGTCCCTCGCCGGGGCACCCCTGTCCCCAACCGCGCCATCCGCGTCCCCCGCCGGGGCGGGCTCCCCCTCCCCGCCCGGTCCAGCCTCCCCCTTCTCCTCCGGCGCCCCCCGCAACAGCACCGTGAGCAACCGCACCGCCCCCCTCTTGTGCAGCGGATCGTTCCCGTTGCCGCACTTGGGGGACTGGATGCAGGACGGGCAGCCGGCGTCGCACTCGCAGGAGGCAATGGCCTCGCGGGTGGCGGTGAGCCAGGCGCGGGCGGTGTGGAAGGCGCGCTCCGCGAAGCCGGCGCCGCCCGGGTGGCCGTCGTAGACGAAGACCGTGGGCAGGAGCGTGTCGGGGTGCAGCGGGATCGAGACGCCGCCGATGTCCCAGCGGTCGCAGGTCGCGAAGAGGGGGAGCAGGCCGATGGACGCGTGTTCGGCGGCGTGCAGGGCGCCGCCGAGGATCTCGGGGTTGATCCGGGCCTCGTCCAGCTGGTCCTCGGTGATCGTCCACCACACCGCGCGTGTGCGCAGCGTACGAGGAGGGAGGTCGAGTTTCGTCTCGCCCAGTACTTCACCCGTGATGAGCCGACGACGCAGGAAGGAGACGACCTGGTTGGTGACCTCGACGGAGCCGTAGCACAGGCGGCCGTCGCCCCACGGGATCTCGATGTCCGTCTCCAGCACGGAGATCGACGTGGTGTCGCGGGCGACCGTCGAATACGGCGGGGCGGCCTCCTCGACCAGGGCGACCGAGTCCTCCAGGTCGAGGGAGCGGACGAGATACGTGCGGCCCTGGTGCAGGTGGACCGCGCCCTCGTGCACCGTGCTGTGCGCGGCACCCGCGTCGACCGTGCCGAGCAGCCGCCCCGTCCCGGCCTCGACCACCTGGACCGGGCGGCCGCCCCCGCCGCGGATGTCGGTGAGGTCGGCGGCCCGTTCCCGGCGCGTCCAGTGCCAGGCCTTGGTGCGGCGGCGCAGCAGCTTCGCGGCCTCCAGTTGCGGCAGCAGCCCTTCGGCCTCAGGGCCGAACAGCGCCAAATCCTCGTCTGTCAGGGGGATTTCCGCGGCCGCCGCGCACAGGTGCGGGGCCAGGACGTACGGGTTGTCGGGGTCGAGGACCGTCGACTCCACCGGTCGGTCGAACAGGGCCTCGGGGTGGTGGACGAGGTAGGTGTCCAGCGGGTCGTCCCGGGCGACCAGGACGGCCAGCGCGCCCTGCCCGGAGCGGCCGGCCCGCCCCGCCTGCTGCCACAGGGACGCGCGCGTGCCCGGGTAGCCGGCGATCAGTACGGCGTCCAGGCCGGAGACGTCGATGCCGAGTTCGAGGGCGGTGGTGGCGGCCAGGCCGAGGAGTTCGCCGGAGTGGAGGGCCTGCTCCAGGGCGCGGCGCTCCTCGGGGAGATAGCCGCCGCGGTACGCCGCGACACGCCGGGCGAGGGAGCGGTCGACCTCGGCGAGACGTTCCTGGGCGATGACCGAGATCAGCTCGGCGCCGCGCCGGGAGCGGATGAAAGCGACCGTGCGGATGCCTTGGACGGCGAGGTCGGTCAGCAGGTCGGCGGTTTCGGCAGTGGCGGTACGGCGGACGGGGGCGCCCTTCTCGCCCTGGAGCTCGGTGAGCGGGGGCTCCCAGAGGGCGAAGACCAGCTCGCCGCGTGGAGAGGCGTCGTCGGCGACCTCCACGACCGGGAGCCCGGTGAGGCGGCGGGCGGCCACCGCGGGCTCGGCGGCGGTCGCGGAGGCCAGCAGGAAGACGGGAGAGGCGCCGTAGCGGGCGCACAGGCGGCGCAGTCGGCGCAAGACCTGGGCGACGTGGGAGCCGAAGACGCCGCGGTAGGTGTGGCACTCGTCGATGACGACGTACTTCAGCGACTTGAGGAAGGAGGACCAGCGGGGGTGGGACGGGAGTATGCCGCGATGCAGCATGTCGGGGTTGGTCAGGACGTAGTTGGCGTACTGGCGGATCCACTCGCGTTCCTCGAATGGAGTATCGCCGTCGTACACGGCGGGTCGAACAGAATTGCCCAGCGGATGTGAAAGTTCCTTCACCGAACGGCACTGATCCGCCGCAAGAGCTTTGGTGGGAGCGAGGTAGAGCGCGGTCGCGCCGCGGCCGTTCGGGGCCTCGGAGCCGTCCAAGAGCGTCGAGAAGACCGGCACGAGGTAGGCCAGGGACTTGCCGGACGCCGTGCCCGTAGCGACGACCACCGAGTCGCCGTCCAGGGCGTGCTCGGCAGCCCGTGCCTGGTGAGCCCAGGGATGTTCGATTCCCGCCGTCTGCACAGCGGCGATGACCTCCGCGCGGATCCGGTCCGGCCAGACGGCATGGCGGCCCTCGCGCGGGGGCACATGCTCCGTATGAGTGATGCGCGAAGCCCGGCTCGGCCCCGAGGCGAGTCGGCCCAGCACCGTGCCCGGGTCCACCCTGGATACGGGGCCCGTCGGGGATCGATCGGATCGGTGATTCTTGGCCATCGGCACCGAGTGTGTCACTGGCGTGACGGACAATGGGACCAAGGCGTCGTGCACGCCTGCCGGTAAGTGATTGAATGCCATCGCGGCTGGCGAACCGTCCTGGGGGCTGCAAGCCGAGGTGTCCCGAGGGGCGACCGCTCGATAGCAAGGTGCTGGAGGATCCGTGGACCTGTCCCTGTCGACCCGTACCGTCGGCGATCGTACGGTCGTCGAGGTCGGTGGCGAAATCGACGTATATACCGCGCCCAAGCTGCGCGAGCAGCTGGTCGAGCTGGTGAACGACGGGAGTTTCCACCTCGTCGTCGACATGGAGGGCGTGGACTTCCTCGACTCCACCGGGCTCGGCGTGCTGGTCGGCGGCCTGAAGCGCGTGCGTGCCCATGAGGGCTCACTGCGCCTGGTCTGCAACCAGGAGCGCATTCTGAAGATCTTCCGCATCACCGGTCTCACCAAGGTGTTCCCGATCCACACCTCGGTCGAGGAAGCGGTGGCGGCGACCGACTGACCACCGAACCGGGCCCGCCGTACAGCGGGCCCGGGGCGGCAGAAGTTGAAGAAGTGAAGGGGGATCGGGCTTTCGGCGGCCCGGTCCTCCCGACAGCACGCCCGTAGTTCGGAGGGGGATGCATGGCCACCGTTGAACTCCGCTTCAGCGCGCTGCCCGAGCACGTCAGGACCGCCCGGCTGGTGGCGGCAGCGGTGGCGCGCAGGGCCGGAGTGGACGAGGCCGTACTGGACGAGGTCAGGCTCGCCGTCGGTGAGGCCTGCAGCCGGGCCGTCGGACTGCATCAGAGCGTCGGCATCACGGCGCCGGTGAAGGTGGCGCTGATCGAGGAGGAGAAACAGTTCTCCATCGAGGTCGGCGACGAGGCGCCGCACATCGTCCCCGGCGAGCGGGCACCCGGCGCCGCGGGCGACGACGGTGACGTGGAGGCCGAGGAGGACGAGATGGGCCTCGCGGTCATCAGCGGTCTCGTCGACGACGTGGAGGTCTCCGCCGGGGAGCACGGCGGGTTGATCCGTATGACCTGGCCGACCACGCCGCCGGCCGCGGTGCTCTCCTGAACGACCCACCGCACCCACCTCTTGAGCGAAGGGGCCCTGCTGAGCAGGGCCCCTTCGCGTTTACCGGGTCAGTGCGGGGGAATTCGTGAAGGAATTCACGATCGATCTTCCGATAATTGATCAAGCTCTCCATCATTTGATCAAGCGGCAATGTTGGCGTCAACGGTTTTAGGGCATTAGCGCTTTCGGGTTCAGTGGCGTGACGTCGATCATTTGCTGAACGGCATGTGAAGGCCAATTCCGTTTACCGCCATCTGTTTTGATCAGGTTCCGGTACCTAGAATCCGTCCACATCTTGAGCTCAGCCCAAGCGTCAAGGAGGACGAATGGCGGGGCTTTCTACCCCTCATCAGCTTGACCACCCCACAACCCTCGCAGCGGCGGTGCTGACCGACGACAACCGGATCATCATCACGATCATCGGCGTCGTCGCACTGGCAGCGCTCGTGGTCGCCGGCGTCCTGGTGCGCCAGGTGCTAGCGGCGGGCGAGGGCACCGACAGCATGAAGAAGATCGCGGCAGCGGTCCAGGAAGGCGCGAACGCCTATCTGGCCCGGCAGTTGCGCACACTCGGCGTATTCGCCGTCGTCGTGTTCTTCCTGCTCATGCTGCTGCCCGCGGACGACTGGAATCAGCGCATCGGCCGATCGGTGTTCTTCTTGATCGGCGCGGCGTTCTCGGCGGCCACCGGTTATATCGGCATGTGGCTCGCCGTCCGCAGCAATGTGCGTGTCGCCGCGGCCGCACGGGAAGCGACCCCGGCGCCGGGAGAGCCGGAAAAGGATCTCACCGCCGTCTCGCACAAAGCCATGAAGATCGCTTTCCGCACGGGCGGCGTCGTCGGCATGTTCACGGTGGGGCTCGGTCTGCTGGGCGCCTCCTGTGTAGTGCTGGTGTACGCGGCCGACGCGCCGAAGGTGCTTGAAGGATTCGGTCTAGGTGCCGCACTGATCGCGATGTTCATGCGTGTCGGCGGCGGCATCTTCACCAAGGCCGCCGACGTCGGCGCCGACCTGGTCGGAAAGGTCGAACAGGGCATTCCGGAGGACGACCCGCGCAATGCCGCGACCATCGCCGACAACGTGGGCGACAACGTCGGCGACTGCGCCGGTATGGCGGCCGACCTGTTCGAGTCGTACGCCGTGACCCTGGTGGCCGCGCTGATCCTCGGCTCGGCGGCCTTCGGCGACTCCGGGCTCGCCTTCCCGCTGATCGTGCCCGCGATCGGCGTGATCACCGCGATGATCGGCATCTTCGCAGTGGCCCCGCGGCGCAGTGACCGCAGCGGCATGACGGCGATCAACCGCGGGTTCTTCATCTCCGCGGTGATCTCGATCGTGCTCGTGGCAGCGGCCGTATTCATCTATCTGCCGTCCTCGTACGCCGATCTCGACGGCGTCACCGACGCGGCGATCGCCGGCAAGGACGGCGACCCGCGGATCCTCGCGCTCGTCGCGGTGGCCATCGGTATCGTGCTGGCCGCCGTCATCCAGCAGCTGACCGGCTACTTCACCGAGACCAACCGCCGTCCGGTCATGGACATCGGCAAGACCTCGCTCACCGGTCCCGCCACCGTCGTCCTCGCCGGCATCTCCGTCGGCCTGGAGTCGGCCGTCTACACCGCGCTGCTGATCGGGCTCGGCGTGTACGGGGCGTTCCTGCTCGGCGGTACGTCGATCATGCTGGCGCTGTTCGCGGTGGCCCTGGCCGGCACCGGCCTGCTCACCACGGTCGGCGTGATCGTCGCCATGGACACCTTCGGGCCGGTCTCCGACAACGCGCAGGGCATCGCCGAGATGTCCGGCGACGTCACAGGTGCGGGTGCTCAGGTGCTCACCAACCTGGACGCGGTCGGCAACACCACCAAGGCCATCACCAAGGGCATCGCCATCGCCACCGCCGTCCTGGCGGCAGCGGCGCTCTTCGGGTCGTACCGCGACGCCATCACCACCGGCGCGCGGGACGTGGGCGAGAAGCTCAGCGGCGAAGGCGCGCCGATGAGCCTGATGATGGACATCTCGCAGCCGAACAACCTCGTCGGCCTGATCGCGGGCGCGGCGGTCGTCTTCCTCTTCTCCGGACTCGCCATCAATGCCGTGTCGCGGTCGGCGGGTGCCGTGGTGTACGAGGTGCGGCGGCAGTTCCGCGAGAAGCCCGGGATCATGGACTACAGCGAGAAGCCCGAGTACGGCAAGGTCGTCGACATCTGCACCAAGGACGCGCTCCGGGAGCTCGCGACGCCCGGTCTGCTCGCCGTGATGGCGCCGATCTTCATCGGCTTCACGCTCGGCGTCGGCGCTCTCGGTGCCTTCCTCGCGGGCGCGATCGGCGCCGGCACGCTGATGGCGGTGTTCCTCGCCAACTCCGGTGGCGCCTGGGACAACGCCAAGAAGCTCGTCGAGGACGGCCACCACGGCGGCAAGGGCAGCGAGGCCCACGCCGCCACTGTGATCGGCGACACGGTCGGCGACCCCTTCAAGGACACCGCCGGTCCCGCGATCAACCCGCTGCTGAAGGTGATGAACCTGGTCGCGCTGCTCATCGCGCCCGCGGTCATCCAGTTCAGCTACGGCGAGGACAAGAACGTCGGCGTAAGGGTCGCGATCGCCGTACTGTCGCTCCTCGTGATCGTCGGCGCGGTCTACGTCTCCAAGCGGCGCGGCATCGCCATGGGTGACGAAGACAACGCCGAGAGGGTGGCCAAACCGGTCGACCCCGCGGTGGTTTCATAGGCGGTCTTACGACGGCCCAGCTCAACGGGCGGGCGGGCGGCGCGCATTGACGTGCCGCCCGCCCGCCTCGTGCTTGTTCACGCCCTCGCCGTGACCCTTCTCTCACATGGTGCAAAGGCCGCGAAAAGTAACGCAAGGAACGTTCGGCGTGTGGCTGTCTTGTGCCCGGTGTGTAAAGTCCGGGGGCCGAGAGCCATGGAAGGGACCGATCCGGTGAACAAGAAGCTCGCGGCCGCACTGTCCGGCGGTGCGGTACTGGCACTGGCACTGACGGGATGCACGGGCGACGAGGGCAACCCGGAGCTGGACGCCTGGGCCAAGAAGGTCTGCGACGCCGTGCCGGCGCAGAACGCGAAGATCTCGGCGGCCTACGTCGCGATCACCAAGGCGGCCAAGGACACCACCAGCACGCCCAAGGAGCTCCAGCAGGCCGACTCCCAGGCCTTCCAGGACCTCGCCGACGGCTACAAGGCGCGCGCCGCGGTCATCGACACCGCCGGGGCGCCTCCCGGCGTCGAGGGCGGCGCGAAGGTCCAGCGGGACGTCGTCAAGCAGCTCACCGACCTCTCCGCGGCCTACGCCGACCTGAAGAAGCAGGTCGACGGGCTGAACACGAAGGACCAGGCGAAGTTCGCGTCCGGTCTGAAGGACGTCTCGGCCGAGATGAAGCAGGTGGAGACCCAGCGCAAAAGCGCGGTCAAGGCGCTGAAGAAGCTGGAGTCCGGTGACACCAAGAAGGCGCTGACGTCGCAGGAGGGCTGCAAGCAGGCGGTCGCTTCGGCGTCCGCGCCGGCCGCCGACAGCTGAGCCCTCACGGGGCGGGCGGGGGCGGACACGCGTCACAATGAGGGGCGTGAGTAACTCCGGCCTGCCTGCCCTGCCCGCATCCGATCGCCCCGATGTCGCCGCCCGGCTGCGGGACGCCCTGCTTCGGGCCTCCTTCACCGCCGACGGGCTGCTCGAGCTGCTCGGTGCGCCCGCGTACGCGGCGCTCGCGCGGAGCGAGACCGTGCCCGCGCTCCGGGCGACCCGCGGAGACACGCCCCTGGAGGCGCTCGTACGGCTGTTCCTGTTGCAGCAGCCTGTGCCGCACGCGCGCGTGGCGGACGTTCTGCCCGTCGACGGGTGCCTGGAGAGCGGGTGGCTGGTCCGGGCGGGCGGCGACTCCGGTGACGACCTCGCCGCGACCGTGGACGTACGGCCGTACGGCGGGCCCGGGGGCGAGGACTGGTTCATCGTGTCCGACCTGGGGTGCGCGGTCGGCGGGGCGGGCGGCATCGGCAGCAAGGACGAGGGCGTGGTCCTCGGCGTCGGCGGCGCCTCCACGACCCTCGCCGGCATCACCGTCCGTACGCCCGTCGCCTCCGCTCTTGACCTCGGCACCGGCTCCGGCATCCAGGCGCTGCACGCCGCGCAGCACGCCACGCGCGTGACGGCGACCGACCTCAACCCGCGCGCGCTGCACATCACCGCGCTGACGCTCGCGCTGTCCGGCGCCCCGGCCGCGGATCTGCGCCAGGGGTCGCTGTTCGAGCCGCTCAAGAACGGTGAGACGTACGACCTGATCGTGTCGAACCCGCCGTTCGTGATCTCGCCGGCCGCGCGGCTGACGTACCGGGACGGCGGGATGGGCGGGGACGATCTGTGCCGGTCGATCGTTCAAGGGGCGGGGGAGCGGCTGAACGAGGGCGGGTTCGCGCAGTTCCTCGCCAACTGGCAGCACGTGGAAGGGGAGGACTGGCAGGACCGGCTGCGGTCGTGGGTGCCGCGCGGGTGCGACGCCTGGATCGTGCAGCGCGAGGTCCAGGACGTCACGCAGTACGCCGAGCTGTGGCTCAGGGACGCCGGCGACCACCGGGGGGACCTGGCGGAGTACCAGGCGCGGTACGACGCGTGGCTGGACGAGTTCGAGGCGCGCAAGGTGAAGTCCGTCGGGTTCGGGTGGATCACCCTGCGGAAGACATCGGCCGCCGTGCCCTCGATCACGGTGGAGGAGTGGCCACATCCGGTCGAACAACCACTCGGGGACACGATCCGGGCGCACTTCGAGCGGCTCGACTACTTGCGCACGCGTGACGACGCCGCCCTGCTGGAGGACCACTTCAAGCTCGTCGCCGAGGTCGTGCAGGAGCAGGTCGGGCTGCCCGGCGCCGAGGACCCGGAGCACGTCGTCCTGCGCCAGCACCGCGGCATGCGCCGGGCCACCCAGGTGGACACGGTCGGCGCGGGTTTCGCGGGCGTGTGCGACGGTTCGCTGAGCGCGGGCCGCATCCTGGACGCGATCGCCCAACTCATGGGCGAGGACCCGGTATTGCTGCGCGACCGTACGCCCGCGCAGATCCGGCTGCTGGTGGAGCAGGGGTTCCTGGAACCGGCCTGAGCCCGTGGATGCCCAGGCGGTCGTACGGAGTTCGGTGCCGCTGACGGCTGTTCAGGGCGGACCGGGAGGGAGATTCCTCGGCCCGGCGATGGAGGAGATCAAAAACAAAATTGAAGTCGATCTGGGCGCCGGGCCCGGAGGGGACCGTCTATGGCTGGATCCCGTCCGAGGAGGATCGGGAAGAGAGCTTCAACAAGATCGTGCGCGCGGTCAGCAGGACTGGCGACAAGAAGACGACCGAAAAGATACCCGCGCCCTGTGAACTATGAGGCCGTTGAGGTCCCTGAGAGGAGGCGGGTTCGTGAGGCTGCCGTGGCCGCTGAGCCCGCAGGGCTCCGCCGCCTCGCAGTCCACAGCCGTGTCGGCCCCGCGTTCACCTGGGGTTCGCCTGTGCGCCGCCCGCGCGTGTCAGCCTCGCCGGGCTGGGCACTCGCGGATCGGAGAAAAGGGGCAAGCGGAACCATGGAAAGGGGACCGGCGATCTTCGCCGGGGTCGTGTTCGCCCTGTTCGGGAGCGGGCTGCTGATGTGGACGGCGGTCCGGGTACGGCAGCGTCAGCCCGTGGCCCACGGTGTGAGCCCTGTCGCATCGGCGACGCTCGCGGGCCTTGTCTCGGTGACCGCGTTGATCATCGGAACCTGGTGCTTCGCCCGCCTCTGAGAACGGCCCGCGAGCTGCGGGGCCGATAATTGGGAGCCTGTCTTCCGGAAAGGCTCGAAAAGACCGGTGGGCACTCCGGGCGGCAGGAATGGCGGAAGTCGGGTTACCGTTCGAGTGGCCGTTGCGGGCTTTTCCCGTTTGACAACGGGGCGGGATGTACCGTCACACTCCGCAGCGTCACCTACCTGACCCCGGGATGTAGGCCTGGGGAGGCCCCAGCGTCGACCGGAGAGAAGAGCGAAGTTGTCCCCGACCAGCGAGACCGCACAGGGCGGCCGCCGACTCGTCATCGTCGAGTCGCCTGCCAAGGCGAAGACGATCAAGGGCTACCTGGGCCCCGGCTACGTAGTCGAAGCGAGCGTCGGGCACATCCGCGACCTCCCCAACGGCGCCGCGGAGGTGCCCGAGAAGTACACCGGCGAGGTCCGCCGCCTCGGCGTGGACGTCGAGCACGACTTCGAGCCGATCTACGTCGTCAACGCCGACAAGAAGGCCCAGGTCAAGAAGCTCAAGGACCTGCTGAAGGACTCCGACGAGCTCTACCTCGCCACCGATGAGGACCGCGAGGGCGAGGCCATCGCCTGGCACCTCCAGGAGGTGCTCAAGCCCAAGGTCCCGGTCAAGCGGATGGTCTTCCACGAGATCACCAAGGCCGCGATCCAGGCCGCCGTCGCCAACCCGCGCCAGCTCAACCAGAAGCTGGTCGACGCCCAGGAGACCCGCCGCATCCTCGACCGCCTCTACGGCTACGAGGTCTCGCCGGTCCTGTGGAAGAAGGTCATGCCGCGCCTGTCGGCGGGCCGTGTCCAGTCCGTGGCCACCCGGCTCGTCGTGGAGCGGGAACGCGAGCGCATCGCGTTTCGTTCTGCTGAGTACTGGGACCTGACGGGCACCTTCGCGACCGGCCGCGCGGGGGACTCGTCGGACCCGTCGTCGCTGGTCGCCCGCCTGCAGACCGTCGACGGCAGGCGGGTCGCGCAGGGCCGCGACTTCGACTCCCTGGGACAACTCAAGAGCGCGAACACCCTCCACCTCGACGAGGCGAACGCCCGCGCCCTCGCCGCCGCCCTGGAGAACACCCGGTTCTCGGTCAGGTCCGTCGAGTCCAAGCCGTACCGCCGCTCGCCGTACGCCCCGTTCCGTACGACGACGCTGCAGCAGGAGGCGAGCCGCAAGCTCGGCTTCGGCGCGAAGGCGACCATGCAGATCGCGCAGAAGCTGTACGAGAACGGCTACATCACGTACATGCGTACGGACTCCACGACGCTGAGCGACACCGCCATCG
This sequence comes from Streptomyces sp. CA-251387, assembly GCF_050936625.1. Taxonomy (NCBI): domain Bacteria; kingdom Bacillati; phylum Actinomycetota; class Actinomycetes; order Kitasatosporales; family Streptomycetaceae; genus Streptomyces; species Streptomyces sp. CA-251387. The sequence goes on from NZ_JBNJMJ010000001.1 coordinate 5,248,214, forward strand.
CCGCGGCTCGTGCCCAGGTCACGCATCTGTACGGCGCCGACTACCTGCCGCCCCAGCCGCGGACGTACGCCGGGAAGGTCAAGAACGCGCAGGAGGCGCACGAGGCGATCCGCCCCTCCGGCGACCGCTTCCGCACGCCTGCCGAGACCGGGCTGACCGGCGACCAGTTCAAGCTCTACGAGCTGATCTGGAAGCGGACGGTCGCCTCCCAGATGAAGGACGCCACCGGTAACTCGGTCACCGTCAAGATCGGCGGCGCGGCGGCCGACGGCCGGGACGTCGAGTTCAGCGCCTCCGGCAAGACGATCACCTTCCACGGCTTCCTGAAGGCGTACGTCGAGGGCGCCGACGACCCGAACGCCGAGCTGGACGACCGCGAGCGCCGGCTGCCCCAGGTCAACGAGGGCGATCCGCTGAGCGCCGAGGAGATCACGGTCGACGGGCACGCCACCAAGCCCCCGGCCCGCTACACCGAGGCCTCGCTGGTCAAGGAGCTCGAAGAGCGCGAGATCGGCCGCCCGTCGACGTACGCGTCGATCATCGGCACGATCCTCGACCGCGGCTATGTGTTCAAGAAGGGCACGGCACTCGTCCCGTCCTTTCTGTCCTTCGCCGTGGTCAACCTCCTGGAGAAGCACTTCGGGCGGCTCGTCGACTACGACTTCACCGCCAAGATGGAGGACGACCTCGACCGCATCGCCCGCGGCGAGGCGCAGGCCGTGCCGTGGCTGAAGCGGTTCTACTTCGGCGAGGGCACCAGCAACGGCGACGCGGCCGACGCCGGCAACGGCGACGGGGACCACCTCGGCGGCCTCAAGGAGCTGGTGACCGACCTGGGCGCGATCGACGCACGCGAGGTGTCGTCGTTCCCCCTGGGCAACGACATCGTGGTACGCGTCGGGCGGTACGGCCCGTACATCGAGCGCGGCGAGAAGGACACCGAGCAGCACCAGCGCGCCGACATCCCGGACGACCTCGCGCCGGACGAGCTGTCCGTCGAACTGGCCGAGGAGCTGCTGGCCAAGCCCAGCGGCGACTTCGAGCTGGGCACCGACCCGTCCACCGGGCACACGATCGTCGCCAAGGACGGCCGTTACGGCCCGTACGTCACCGAGGTGCTCCCCGAGGGCACTCCGAAGACCGGCAAGAACGCCGTCAAGCCGCGTACGGCCTCGCTGTTCAAGTCGATGTCGCTCGACACGGTGACGCTGGACGACGCGCTCAAGCTGATGTCGCTGCCGCGTGTCGTCGGCACCGACGCCGAGGGCCAGGAGATCACCGCGCAGAACGGCCGCTACGGGCCGTACCTGAAGAAGGGCACGGACTCGCGTTCGCTGCAGTCCGAGGAGCAGCTCTTCACGATCACCCTCGAAGAGGCGCTGGCGATCTACGCCCAGCCCAAGCAGCGGGGCCGCGCGGCCGCCAAGCCGCCGCTGAAGGAGCTGGGCGAGGACCCGGTCAGCAAGAAGCCGGTCGTCGTCAAGGACGGTCGCTTCGGGCCGTACGTCACCGACGGGGAGACCAACGCGACCCTGCGCTCCGGCGACAGCGTCGAGACCATCACCCCGGAGCGCGGCTTCGAACTGCTCGCCGAGAAGCGCGCGAAGGGGCCCGCCAAGAAGACGGCGAAGAAGGCCCCCGCGAAGAAGACGACCGCCAAGAAGGCCGCCCCGGCCAAGAAGACGGCCGCCAAGAAGACCGCGGCCAAGAAGACGACCACGGCTGCGAAGAAGACGACGGCGAAGAAGACTGCCGCCAAGAAGGCGACGGCCTCCAAGTCGGCGGCGGAGGACTGAACCGTCCTCAGAGCGAGGGCCGACCGGTCTCCGTGAGGGCCAACCGGGGTCTCACGGCGGCCGGTTGACGGTCCGGTTCTTCACTTCCGGTTCGCAAAACGAACGCCTCGGCATCAGTTTGGTGTCGAGGCGGGCGTACGTTCGGGCGGGCGCGCCGGGCTGTCAGTGCGTCCCGATAGGCTGAAAGCATGACCCGAGCCGAGCAGACAACGGCCTCCAGCCCCGCCCCCGACGACGCCCTGCTCGCGGACTCCCGCGAGCGTGCCGTCCGCGCCCTGCTGCGCCGACCGCAGCTCAAGCGGCTGTGGAGCGCGCAGTTGGTGGGCGGTGTCGGCGACATCCTCGCTCTCCTGGTGCTGGTTCTGCTGGCCCTTCAGGCGGCGATCGCCGAAGGGTCGTTCGGCGGTGGGTACCGGGGCGTGGCGTTCGCAGTGGCGACCGTCTTCGGGGTGCGCATCCTGGCGACCCTGCTGTTCGGCGCCGTACTCCTCGGCCCGCTGACCTCGCTCACCGCCCAGGAGGGCCCGCTCGACCGGCGCTGGACCATGGTCGGCGCGGACGGTCTGCGCGTCGCCCTGCTGATCGTCGCGCCTCTGTGGATCGACTGGACGCCGGACAACGCACTGGCCGTCCTCCTGGTCACCGTCTTCGTGACCGGCGTCGCCGAGCGTTTCTGGACGGTGTGCCGGGAGAGCGCGGCGCCCGCGCTGCTGCCGCCCCCGCCGCCGGAGGGCGCGACGGTACGACCGCTGCCGGACCACATGGACGCCCTGCGCCGCCTGTCGCTGCGTACGGGCTTCGTGGCGATCCCGCTGGCCGCCGCCGCACTCGTCGTCGCCGCACTGCTCAACAACCTGCTCGGTGCCGGACTCGACTGGTTCGAGCAGCACCAGGCGGCCCTCGCGTCGTATGTCGCGGCCGGACTGTTCGCCGCGTCCCTGTCCGTGCTGACCTTCCTGGAGCTGCCCGACACGCGCACCCCGCGCGCGCGGTCGCCGCTCGAGGGGCTGCGCCGGCCCAAGACCGGCTCGGGCGTCGACAAGGGCCGTACCGGCGCGATCCCGCTGCTGGTGCTCGCCTGCGCGGCCGTCGCCGGGGCGGTGTCCGCCGCGGTCGCCGTGGCCGTGCTGCACGCCAAGGACCTGGGCGGCGGGCCGGTGCTCTACGGCCTGCTGGTGCTCGCACTGACCGGCGGCGTGGTCGTCGGCATCCGTACGGCGCCCTCCGTGCTGCCCGCCCTGTCACGGCGCCGGCTGCTGGCGCTGGTCATCGCCTTCACCGGCATCGCGCTGCTGGCCGCGGGACTCGTCCCCGACGTCACCACCGTGCTGCTGATCATCGCCCTGGCCGGGATCGGCGCCGGCATGGCCGCCAACACCGGGCACACCCTCCTCGACCAGGAGGCCGAGGAATTCCGGCGGCCGCGCACGACCGAGCATCTGCACGCGGTCGTACGGGTCTGCGTGGCGCTCGGCGCGGTGATCGCGCCGCTGGTGGCCGCGCTCATCGGGCCGCACCGGCTGGAGAGCGGCAAGTTCGTCTTCGCGCACGGCGGTGCGGCGTTCACGCTGATGCTGGTGGGGGCGCTGCTGCTGCCGGTGGCCGCGCTGGTGCTGGCCAAGGTCGACGATCGCTCCGGCGTGCCGTTGCGGCAGGACCTGCGGGACGCCGTGCTCGGCGGGGACGACCCGGAGCAGGTGCCCGCGACGTCCGGCTTCTTCATCGCCCTGGAGGGCGGCGACGGCGCCGGGAAGTCCACGCAGGCCGAGGCGCTGGCCGAGTGGATCCGGGGCAAGGGCCACGAGGTCGTCGTCACGCGCGAGCCCGGGGCGACCCCCGTCGGCAAGCGGCTGCGGTCGATCCTGCTGGACGTGTCGAGCGCGGGGCTGTCGCACCGCGCGGAGGCGCTGCTGTACGCGGCGGACCGCGCGGAGCACGTGGACACGGTCGTCCGGCCCGCGCTGGAGCGCGGCGCGGTCGTCATCTCGGACCGCTACATCGACTCCTCGGTCGCCTACCAGGGGGCCGGCCGTGACCTGTCCCCGACGGAGATCGCCCGCATCAACCGCTGGGCGACCCACGGCCTCGCCCCGCATCTGACGGTCCTGCTGGACGTCTCGCCGGAGGTGGCCCGCGAGCGGTTCACCGAGGCGCCGGACCGGCTGGAGTCGGAGCCGGCGGAGTTCCACGCGCGCGTGCGGTCCGGTTTCTTGACGCTGGCCGCGGCCGACCCCGGCCGGTACCTGGTGGTGGACGCGGGCCAGGAGCCCGAGGCGGTGACGACGGTCATCCGGCACCGGCTCGACCAGATGCTGCCGCTGTCCGAGGCGGAGATCCAGGCGCAGGAGGAAGCGCGCCGCAAGGCCGAGGAGGAGGCCCGCCGCAAGGCCGAGGAAGAGGCCGCCCGCAAGGCCGAGGAGGAGCGCCTGGAGCGCGAGCGCCAGGAGCAGCTCGCCCGGCTGCGTGCCGAGGAGGAGGAGCGCAAGCGGCGCGAGCTGGAGGAGGCGCAGCGGCGCGAGGCCGAACGGCAGGCGGAGGAGGCCCGGCAGCGGGCCGAGGAAGCGCGTCGGCGGGCCGAGGAGGAGCGGCAGCGGCTCCTCGCGGAGGAGAAGGTGCGCGCCGAGGAAGAAGCGCGCCGCAAGGCCGAGGAGGAGCGGCGCCGCAAGCAGGCCGAGGAAGAGGCGCGGCTGCGGGCCGAGGCGGAGGCGCTCCGTCTGGAGAAGCAGCGCAAGGCGGAGGAGGCTCTGCTGCGCGCCGAGGAGGCACGCCGGCTCGCGGAGCAGGCGGCGGCCGCCGCGGAGGCGGGGCCGAAGCCCGCGGGGCCCGGGACCGGGGCTGCCTCGGGGGACGCGGCGACCGTGCCTACGCCGGTGGTGACGCCGGGGAAGGCGCCGGGCGGGGCGTCGGACGAGACGACCGTGCTGCGGCCGGTGCGCGATGACGAGCGCGGCGGTAAGCGGCCTTCGGCGAAGCGTGGCGCCGGGGAGTCCGACTCCGAGGTGACGACGAAGCTGCCGCAGCCGCCGGTGCCGCCGGGGGCTGCTGATGAGACGGCTGTGTTGCCACCGGTGCCGCCGGGGGCTGCTGATGAGACGGCTGTGTTGCCACCGGTGCCGCCGGGGGCTGCTGATGAGACGGCTGTGCTTCCGCCGGTGACGCCGGGCGCTGCTGATGAGACGGCGGTTCTGCCTCCAGTGCCGCCGGGGGCGGCGGACGAGACGGCGGTCCTGCCTCCGGTGCCGGGGGAGGGGTCTGCGGATCGGGTTCCGCCGGGGTTCTTCCGGAACGAGGAACGTACGCGTGAGCTGCCTCAGGTCGACGAGGCGGGAGCGCCTCGGCGGAGGGCTCGGTCCGACTGGGCCGAGGAGACGCCGCTGGATGATCTGCCGACGCTGGCGGACGAGTTGTTGGGGCCGCATGAGGACGAGGACGACGAGGGGGGCCGCGGGAAGGGCCGGCGGCGCTGAGGCCGGCCGGATCTGAGGCCGGTTTCTCAGGTGGGCGGTGCTTCGGCCGGCGCGGGGTTGGATCGCTCGCCCGCGCTTGCGGGTGCCGCTCTCTTCGGGACGGGAGCCGCCCCAGCGGCACGACTGCCCGCAGCTGTACGCGGCTCGACCGGCGAGATCGTGCGCCCCGGGCTCCCCGCCCGCTGTCCGGCAGGTCGTCGCCCGCGCGGACCCCGTTGTCAGTGCCGCCCCCCACAATGGAATCCGCGACGCGAAATGTGGACGCGAGATGTGACGGAAGGGCGGCGTGACCCGTGACCGTATGGGACGACCTGGTCGGGCAGGAGAAGGTGAGTGAGCAGTTGGATGCTGCCGCACGGGACGCCGACGCCCTCGTCACCGCCGTTGCCGCCGACACGCCGCTCCCCGAGGCGTCCAAGATGACGCATGCCTGGTTGTTCACGGGCCCGCCCGGGGCAGGGCGGAATCAGGTGGCGCGGGCCTTCGCGGCCGCCTTGCAGTGCGTCAGCCCCGACCGTGCTCTCGGCGGATCCCCCGGATGCGGTTTCTGCGACGGGTGCCATACGGCGCTCGTAGGCACGCACGCCGACGTCACCACCGTCGCCGCCGTCGGCACCCAGATCCTCGCCGACGACATGCGGGACACCGTCCGCAAGTCGTTCACCTCGCCGGCGAACGGCCGCTGGCAGGTCATCCTCGTCGAGGACGCCGAGCGGCTGAACGAGAAGTCCGCCAACGCCGTCCTGAAGGCCGTGGAGGAGCCCGCTCCCCGTACCGTCTGGCTGCTGTGCGCCCCCTCCATCGAGGACGTCCTGCCCACCATCCGCTCCCGCTGCCGCCACCTGAACCTGCGCACGCCCTCGGTGGACGCCGTCGCCGACATGCTCGTACGGCGTGACGGCATCGAGCCCGACGTCGCCGCCGCGGCGGCCCGCGCCACGCAGGGGCACGTCGACCGGGCCCGCCGCCTGGCCACCGACCCGGCCGCGCGCGAACGCCGGGCCGCCGTCCTCAAGCTGCCCCTGCGCCTCGGTGACGTCGGAGGCTGCCTCAAGGCCGCCCAGGAACTCGTGGACGCCGCCGCCGAGGACGCCAAGCAGCTCGCCGAGGAGATGGACGGCAAGGAGACCGAGGAGCTGAAGGCGGCGCTGGGCGCGGCCCAGGGCGGCAGGATGCCGCGCGGCACGGCGGGCGTGATGAAGGAGCTGGAGGACAAGCAGAAGCGGCGCCGCACGAGAACCCAGCGAGACAGCCTCGACCTCGCCCTGACCGACCTCACCGCCTTCTACCGCGATGTCCTCGCCCTCCAGCTCGGCTCCCGCGTCGCCCTCGCCAACACCGACGCCGAGGACGCCCTGGAGCGCCTGGCCCGCGACAGCTCCCCCGAGTCCACGCTCCGCCGCATCGAGGCGATCGCCGCCTGCCGCGACGCCCTCGACCGCAATGTGGCGCCACTGCTGGCGGTGGAGGCGATGACCATGGCACTCAGAGCGGGCTGAGACGTCCCGCTGCCTGCCCGGACGTCCCCCGACACTGATCAACAGCAGATTGACCATGTAACTCGTACGAGCCGTGATGTGCACGCACAGCATTCAATTCACTGCACAGAGTTACGCTCGGCGAATGCACACCAGGCGCAGCTCTTCAGTCAGCCCGGACCCGAGCCCGACCGGGCCCGGCCGCCCACGCAACCGCCGCTCCAGCCCTCGGCGAACCCGCATGGTCGGCGCCTTTCTCGCCGCCGCAGCGATGATCGTCTCCGCCTGCACCTCCGGCGGGTCGACGAACTCGGGGAACCCGGCGGCCGAGGCGGCCCTGGCCGCGCTGGCGCCGCTGCCCCGCTCGACGCCGGCCGCGCTCGCGCCGTACTACGGGCAGAAGCTGACCTGGCGCAGCTGCGGGGCACCCGGCTTCCAGTGCGCCACGATGAGGGCGCCGCTCGACTACGCGAAACCGGACGCCGGGAGCATCCGGCTCGCCGTGGCCCGCAAGAAGGCGACGCAACCGCGCGAGCGCCTCGGATCGCTGCTGGTGAACCCGGGCGGCCCGGGCGGCTCGGCGGTCGCCTACCTCCAGCAGTACGCGGGGATCGGCTACCCGGCCGAGGTGCGCGCCCGTTACGACATCGTCGCGGTCGACCCGCGCGGGGTCGCCCGCAGTGAGCCCGTCAAATGCCTCGACGGGCGGGCGATGGACCGGTACACGCAGACCGACTTCACGCCCGACGACGAGAAGGAGACCGAGGAGCTCGTCGGTGCGTACAAGAGGTTCGCGGAAGGGTGCGGAGCCGACGCGGCCCGGGTCCTGCGCCATCTCTCGACCGCCGAGGCGGCCCGGGACATGGACATCCTGCGGGCGACGCTGGGGGACGAGAAGCTGACGTACGTGGGGGCGTCGTACGGGACCTTCCTCGGGGCGACGTATGCCGGGCTCTTCCCGAACCGGGTGGGCAGGCTGGTCCTGGACGGTGCGATGGACCCCTCCCTCCCGGCCCGCCGCATGAACCTCGACCAGACGGCGGGATTCGAGACGGCGTTCCAGGCGTTCGCGCGGGACTGCGTGCGGCACCGGGACTGCCCGCTGGGCAAGAAGGCCGCCGACGTCGGCAAGAACCTGAAGTCCTTCTTCGAGAAACTCGACGCGAAGCCCATTCCGACCGGCGACCCGGACGGCCGTGTACTCGGCGAATCCCTCGCCACCACCGGCGTGATCGCGGCGATGTACGACGAGGGAGCCTGGGCGCAACTGCGCGACGCGCTGTCCGCAGCGATGCGGGAGAACGACGGCGCCGGCCTGCTCGTCCTCTCCGACAGCTACTACGAGCGCGACGCCGACGGCCGCTACACGAACCTGATGTTCGCCAACGCGGCCGTGAACTGCCTGGACCTCCCGGCTGCCTTCGCCACCCCCGACGAGGTACGCCGATCCCTCCCCGCCTTCGAAAAGGCGTCCCCCGTCTTCGGTGAGGGCCTCGCCTGGGCCACCCTGAACTGCGCGTACTGGCCGGTGGCCCCGACCGGGGAGCCGCAGCGCATCGAGGCCAAGGGCGCGGCCCCGATCGTCGTGGTCGGCACTACCCGCGACCCGGCGACCCCGTACCGCTGGGCCCGGGCCCTCTCCCGCCAGCTCTCCTCGGCCCGCCTGCTCACCTACGAGGGTGACGGCCACACCGCGTACGGGCGGGGCAGCGCGTGCATCGACAAGACGATCAACGCCTACCTCCTCCGCGGGACGCCGCCCACCCGGGACAAGCGCTGCTGACAGCCGCCCCGGACGGCCCCAGAGGACACGACTCCGGGGCCGGGTGCCGGCTGTTCGGGGCCCTGGATGCGGTGGTACGGAGCACTCCAGAAACTGTGTAGACTTACCGACGTTGCTGATCGCACCATAGTGCGGACGGCGCGCCGCCTTAGCTCAGATGGCCAGAGCAACGCACTCGTAATGCGTAGGTCTCGGGTTCGAATCCCGAAGGCGGCTCCACTTGAACCCCAGGTCATGTCTATGACCTGGGGTTTCTGCGTTGTTGTGCTCACTGGGTCGCGCGTGTCCGCGTCGATCGGCTGGACCGATGCGGCAGGGTTGTTGTCCATTTCGCTGGTCCGGACAGCGGCGCCCACCCCGGCTCCCCGGTCGGTTCCGACTGATCAGTCGAGGCTGCGTGTTGAGCGCGGCAGGACCGCGCTGGATGTCGCCTCCCGTAACCGCTCGGCCCACCCGAAGGTGGAGGGGCGGCTCAGTGCCGCCGGGTCCGGCTGTGAGGGGGGTTGTCGGGGGACCGACTCTCGCAGACCGGTCGTCTCCTGGTGGAGCGTCTGCGGGTGTGGGCGGGGGAGTTCAAGGACGGTGCAGCCGTCGGCGTTGATCCGTCGTATGAGATCTCGTGCGACATCATCGTGAAGCGAGAAGACGAAGGGCCCCGGCACCAGCACCGCCTGGTACACACCCGCGGCGACGAGCAGGAGCAGTTGCCTCAGCTGAGGAAGCGGTCCACGGGACGGGCGACCGTTGTCCAGATAGCAGTCCGGTTCGGGCAGCCCCGACTGCACGGCGTGACGACGCAGGGCCGCATGGTGAAAGGACATCTCCCAGCTGTCGTACGGATAGCAGCGCAGGTAAGCCGCCGTCCGGATCATGTCGTTGCGGTGTATCGGGGCGTTCAAATGCGGCTCCTGGTGGTGGGGCCTCTGGTGGGGCCTCCGCATGCGGCCGGGAGGCGGGACTGCCCGACGGCTGTGCGTTCAGCGGACAACGTCGATCAACAGGGCGGCAATCAGGAGGAGCCGCTCATGGCCTCGTGATGTGCACCGTGTCCCCGGAGCCGCCCCCGGCTCGCACCTCGATGCGGACGCCGGTGGACGGGTCGGTGAAGGTCTGGCCGGGCCGGTGCGCGGCCATGTCCAGGGCGCCGCAGCCCGACGAGGGAGGGGCGGCCGGGGTGGCGGGCATGATTCGGATCGGGCCCTCTCCGGTCTGGGTGGCCGAGTCGACCTTGTAGATCAGGACGCCCGTCGAGCACGGCTCCGGATCGTTGGCCCTGGCCCGGCGGGACTCGGCCACGTACGCCGTCGTCTCGCCGGTACGGACCACCGCGATCTTGGTGCCACCCGGTCGCTCCACGGGAGTCAGCCGAACCGTCCGTCGGCCCGGTGCGGCCAGGCAGTCGACCTGGTGGTCCTGCGTCCAGCCGAGTTTCCAGGAGTGCCAGCCGAGGTACTGCGGGGCGTGGCCCGCGATGTTGCCCATGACGTCCCAACCGCCCACGTAGCGGTGGGTCTCACCGGTGAAGGCGTACAGGTCGGGCAGCCCGAATGTGTGTGCCGTCTCGTGGGCGGCGACCTTGTGGCCCCAGCGCCACATGTCCTGGCCGAAGGTGACGGCCCACTTCAGGCGGGTGCCGTCGGCCGTGATGCCGGACGTGCTCGGGTCGTACAGGTACGTGGGTGAGAAGGAGATCGCCGGCGCGGCCTTCGGGGCCACGAGATAGACCATGTTGTAGCCGGAGAAGTCGGCGTACGGGTCGGCGGCCGTGATGGCGTCGCGCACGTACCGTTCGTGTGTCTCGAAGGTCAGACCGCGTTCGAAGCCGTAGGAGGTGGATGGCGCGGGCATGCGGATCCAGCGGTGCAGTGGGGCGATGTCCAGCCGGGCGCGGCCGTAGGAGGCTCGGCGCATCCAGTCGGCGGCGGGGGCGAGTTGGTCGGCGTAGGGCTTGGTGGAGTCGGTGGCCCGGGCGTCGGGGAAGTCGACGAAGAGGGTGAGGACGCGCAGCCTGCCGGTGGACCGCTGGAACTGGACCCGGTCGGTGTCCCGGCCCTCGTCGGTCCAGCCGGTTCTGCCGGGCAGGGCGCAGTCCTCGGCGACGGGCGTCGGCTCGGGACGAGCGTCGGGTTGTGCCTGCGCTGTGGCGGCAGCTGTGGCGAGACACAGGGCCAGGGCGGTGGCGGGTAGAGCCCGCAGGGTGGTGGGGAGGCCAGGCATGGGGGTGGTCCCTTCCGGATCGGGGAGCCTTCAGTCGGTGCTCAAGGGGGTGGGTTGTCGGGCGGATCGTGCTCGCGCAGGCCGCCGCCGTCAGGCGCGGCCCGCCACCAGGTCCATGAGGCGGGAGAGCACGCGGCTGCCCGAGGCGGTGATGCCGTCGTGCTCCCACTCGTTGGTGATCCAGGTCCGAACGGAGCCGACGTCCCGCGCGGTGCGAAGGGAGAGCCCGGTGTCCACGTACATGTCGTCGTGGTAGACCATCGCCGCGAGGGGGACCGCGTTGGCGGCCAGGCGGTGCCGGTCGTACAGCGGCGGCCAGTCCGTCCACTCGGCCAGCAGATCGGCCGCCTCGGCCAGAGGGCGCAGCCCGGCGATGTCCTGGAACATCCAGGGATAGATCATTTCGCCGGTGAGCATCAGGGGGTCCGCGTCCTCGGCGAACTCGGGGAATGCGGTCATCGCTCGCGCCGCGGCCCAGCCCGTGGGCTTGTCGCCCTGCCCGTAGAGGGTCTCCTGCAATACGGCGAACAGCGGATTGTCCGTGAAACCGGTCAAGGTCATCACCTGGTGCAGGAAGGTGTCGGTGAACTCCCCGTGGGCGTCGAGCGCTTCGTCGAGGAGCCAGTGCACTCGTTCGAAACCGTCGCCCATACCGAAGGCGAGGCCGAGCGTGCGCAGTCGGCGGGGGGTGAGCCGGTCGCCGTTGGGCAGGCGGACATCGGTGGTCGCCAGTACGTCGGACATCTCGCGCAACAGGCGGGCGTCGTCGGGGTATCGGTCGTAGTACGCCAGGACACGATCCGCCACGCGGGGATATGCGCGGGCGTAGACATCGTCGGCGGTGGCGGTCAGGCCGGGCAGACCGCCCGCGACGTAGCACGCCCGCAACCCTTCGGGAGCGTAGGACAGATACGTGAGGGTGACGAAACCGCCGTAGCTCTGACCCAGCGTCTCCCAGGGCTCGTCGCCGCAGAGTTCGCGGCGGATCAGCTCGGCGTCCGCGACGATCGAGTCGGCCCGGAAATGGGTGAGGTATCCGGCGAGTTGGGCCGCCGTGGCGAACCGGCGGGCCACGCGGGCGGTGACGGGTGTGGAGCGGCCGGTGCCGCGCTGGTCGAGGAACAGGACGCGGTGCGTCTTCAACGCGTGCTCCAGCCAGCCTGGGGAACCGGCGGACGGGCGGGGCGACTTGCCGCCGGGGCCGCCCTGGAGAAACAGCAGCCAGGGGAGTTGCCCGCCCGCACGGGCGGGGTCCACGACCTCGCGGGCGAACACCTGGATACGGGTTCCGTTCGGAGTCGCGTGGTCCAGGGGCACGCTGAAGAGATGGTCGGTGGTGGCGTACGTCGGGTTCATGCAGGTCCCTTCACGGCCAGTGCGGCAGGGGCCGGGCTGAGACGGCGGCCCCGTGAGCATGTGACGTGTGACGTTGTACTGGTCCCCAGGGTGCTGTACCAGGGGCTTCGCCGACAGCCTCCGCTTGGTCATAACCCCGCGTTATGCGGCGAGGCGGCGTGCGGACAGATCGCCCGACGGCGCGCGGACAGGACCGCCCGACGGCGCGAGGGATCAGAGCCGTCCGACGGCCCCGCTCAGCGGGTCGTGCGCGGCTTCCGCCCGGTGCCGGCGCCCCGCTTGACCGCCGGCTCCTCCTCCTTGCCCTTCGCCCACAGCGAGCGCACATGGCCGAGATGACGCGCCATGCACTTCTCGGCGCCCTTGGCGTCGCCCGCCAGCATCAGATCGAGGAGTTCCAGGTGCTCCTCGGCCGACGGGATCAGCTGGTCGCGCTCGTCCAGGACCGTCAGGCCGTACAGGCGCGAGCGCTTGCGCAGATCGCCGACCGTTTCGACGAGACGGTCGTTGCCGCAGAGCGCGAGCAGGGAGAGATGGAATTGACGGTCCGCTTCCAGGTAGCCGATGAGATCGTGGTCGCGCGCGGCGCGCACGATCTCGTCGGCGACAGGGCGGAGGGCTTCGAGGTCCTCGCGGGCCGCGGTGCGGGTGATCAGGCCGATGGTCGGGACTTCGATCAGGGAGCGGATCTCGGTGTACTGGTCCAGGTCGCGCTCGTTGACCTCGGTCACCCGGAAGCCCTTGTTGCGGACGGGCTCGACCAGACCCTCGCGGGCCAGGTCGAGCATGGCCTCGCGCACCGGGGTGGCGGAGATGCCGAAGTCCTCCGCGAGCCCCGGCGCGGAGTAGACCTCGCCGGGGCGGAGTTCGCCGGAGATGAGGGCGGCCCGCAGGGCGTGGGCGACCTGGTCGCGCAGCCGCTCCCTGGTGGTGATGAGGTTGCGGTGCTTCAGGTGCCCCATGGTGCGTCCTGTTCCTGTGTCCTGCGTGCCCGGCGGATCGCCAGCGTACAATGTCACGTTGTCTGCGCAGGTGTCAGGGTGTAGGTGCGGGAGAGGGCGTAGAAGTCCAGGGCGGCGCGTCCCTGCTCGCGCGGGCCGTGGCTGGATGCCTTCGCGCCGCCGAAAGGCAGATGGAAGTCCACCCCGGTGGACGGTGCGTTGACGCGGATCATGCCGGTGTCCAGGTGGTCGAGCCCGTGCAGTGCCGCATCCAGGTCGGCTGTGTGCACCGAGGTGACGAGGCCGTGGCGTACGGAGTTCGCGACGCGCACGGCTTGCTCCGGATCGGAGGCGGTCAGCAGGGCCGCGACGGGGCCGAAGACCTCCTCCTGCAGCAGTGGATGGGCCGAGGGGAGGTTCTCCACCAGCGTGGGCATCGCATACCAGCCGGGGAGGTCCGGTCGGGCGCCGCCTGTGAGGACATGCGAGCCGTCCCGTGCCGCCTCCACCCGGGAGCGGGCCTGCTCGGAGATCAGGGGTCCGCACACGGTGGCGGGGTCGGCCGGATGGCCCACCGGGAGGGTGCGCAGCACCTCGACGAGGGCGTCGCGCAGGGGGCCGAGAGCGCCGCCGACCGCGATGACCCGGCTGGTGGCCGTGCACTTCTGCCCCGCGTATCCGGCGATGGCGGTGGCGATGTGGGCGGCGGCCTGCCCGATGTCCGCGTCCGGCAGGACGATGGCGGCGTTGAGCCCGCCCATCTCGGCCTGGACGGGAACGCCCCGGCCGGTGGCGGCGCGGACCACCGCACCACCGACCGCGGTGGAGCCGGTGAAGGAGACGACGTCGGCGGTCGAGACCAGCGCGTTGCCTTCGACAGCGCCTCCGGGGATCACGGTGAACACCCCCTCCGGGAGCGCCTGCTGGATGATCCCGGCCAGGCGCTGGGCGCAGGCGGTGGCCTCGGGCGCGGGTTTGAGCACGGCCGCGTTGCCGACCGCCAGCGCCGGGGCCGCTTTCCAGCTCGGAATGGCGTAGGGGAAGTTCCAGGGCGTGATGAGCCCCCGCGACACCGTGCGGGCGGCGCCGGGTCAGCAACAGCCCTGGTCCGCCCGCCGTTTCGTGTACGGCCCCGGTGGGCTCGTAGGGGGCCTGGGCGTAGTAGCGCCAGATCGCCGCGGTGCGAGCCACTTCGGCCCGTGCCTCGGCGAGCGGCTTGCCCACCTCCCGGACGGCGAGCGCGGCCAGTTCCTCGGCCGCTGCCTCGACTTCGGCGGCGATGGTGCCGAGCGCGGTCGCGCGGGCGGTCGATCCGGCGCGGAGCCAGCCGCGCTGGGCTGTGCGGGCCCGCTCGACCGCGTCGGCCGTGGCGAAGGCTCCGAGCGCCGGGACCTCGGCGACGACGTCGGAGGGGTCCGCCGGATTGTGCGAGACGAGGAGGGACGGGGCTGTGGTCACAGCAGGAAACCTCCTGGGAAGGGGTCGTCCGGGTCGAGGAAGTACTGTGCGGTGCCGGTGACCCAGGCGCGGCCGGTGACGGTCGGGACCACGGCCGGCACCCCGCCGACCTCCGTCTTGCCGATCAGGCGGCCCGTGAACCGGGTACCGATGAACGACTCGTTGACGAAGTCGCGGCCCAGGGGCAGCTCGCGGCGGGCGTACAGCTGAGCCATCCGGGCGGAGGTGCCGGTGCCGCACGGTGAGCGGTCGAACCAGCCGGGATGAATGGCCATGGCGTGGCGCGAGTGGCGCGCGTTCGAGCCCGGGGCGGCCAGATAGACGTGCTTGACGCCGCCGAATTCCACACGGTCCGGGTGGACGGGCCGACCGGGTGAGGCGTTGATCGCGTCCATGATGGCGAGCCCCGCGGCGAGGAGGTCGGCCTTGCGGGAGCGGTCGAACGGCAGGCCGAGCGCGCCGAGTTCGACGAAGGCGTAGAAGTTCCCGCCGAAGGCGAGGTCGTAGGTCACCGTCCCGTACCCGGGCACCTGCACCTTGCGGTCGAGTCCTGCGCAGAATGCGGGCACGTTGGTGAGCGTGACGGCCTTCGCCGCACCGTCCTCGACCTGGACGTCGACGGTGACCAGGCCCGCCGGCGTGTCGAGGCGGACCGTGGTGACGGGCTCGACGACCGGCACCATCCCCGTCTCGACAAGGACGGTGGCCACGCCGATGGTGCCGTGCCCGCACATCGGCAGACAGCCGGAGACCTCGATGAAGAGCACCCCGTGGTCGGCGTCGGGCCGCGTCGGCGGCTGGAGGACCGCCCCGCTCATGGCGCCGTGGCCACGCGGCTCGCACATCAGCAGCGTGCGGAGGTGGTCCATGTGCTCGATGAAGTGCAGCCGTCGCTCGGCCATGGTGGCGCCGGGGATGACCCCGACACCACCCGTGATGACGCGGGTGGGCATGCCCTCGGTGTGCGAGTCGACGGCATGGAAGACATGACGAGTGCGCACGGAAAGCTCCTTCTCGCGGTCAGCGGTGACCGTCGGCGACGGCTTTCTCGGTCGCGGCCCGCACCGCGGCCTCGATCCCACCGGTGAGCGGCAGGCGTGGCGGGCGGGAGGGGCCGCCGCGGCGGCCGACGATGTCCATGGAGAGCTTGATGGACTGCACGAACTCGGTCTTGGAGTCCCAGCGCAGCAGCGGGTGCAGCGACCGGTAGAGGGGCAGCGCCTTCTGGAGGTCCCCGTCGACGGCCGCGTGGTACAGCTCGGCGCAGCCGGCAGGGAAGGCGTTCGGGTATCCGGCGATCCAGCCGACCGCACCGGCGACGGCGAGTTCCAGGAGAACGTCGTCCGCGCCGATCAGCAGATCGAGCTCCGGGGCGAGTTCGGCGATCTCGTACGCCCTGCGCACATCGCCGGTGAACTCCTTGACCGCGACCACATGGCCCTCGGTGTGCAGCTCGGCGAGCAGCGCCGGGGTCAGGTCGACCTTGGTGTCGATCGGGTTGTTGTACGCGACGACGGGCACGCCGGCCTTCGCCACCTCGGCGTAGTGGGCGTGCACGGCGGACGGGTCGGCGCGGTAGGCGTTCGGCGGAAGCAGCAGTACGGAGCCGCAGCCCGCCTCACCGGCCTGCTCCGCCCAGCGCAGGGCCTCGCCGCTGCCGTACGCGGAGACGCCGGGCATCACCCGTGCGGCGTCACCCGCCGCCTCGACGGCCGTGCGCACCACGCGGGCACGCTCGTCGGCGGTGAGGGTCTGGTACTCGCCCAGAGAGCCGTTCGGCACGACCCCGTCGCAGCCGTTGTCCACGAGCCAGCGGACGTGTTCGGCGTAGGCGTCGTAGTCGACCGAGAGGTCCTCACGCAGGGGCAGTGCGGTGGCGACCATGATGCCGCGCCAGGGGCGGTCGCTGTTCCAGGTGGTGGCGGTCATGCCGTTCCCTTTCTGTGATGTGTGACATTTCATTGAAGGCTGGACGGGGGCCAGTCGGCCTGTTTGACGGGGGTCTGTTCGCCTCTTTGACGGGAGCCAGTCGGCCTCTTTGAGGGAAGAGCTCCTGCCGTTGTCCGCCCGGGTCGGCTGCTTCCTACGAAGCCTGCCCGCCGGCGCCTTCGTATGCGCTGTCCGATTCGCCGGTGGATGCCTCGGGCTCGTCGAGCGAGCCCAGCACGCCGAGCGGTACGGGCACGGCGAGCGGACGGCGCTCAGCGGACGGAGCCATTGCCGGGCCGTTCGCGCCCGCCGCGAGGCACGCCACGGCCGTACCGCAGACGCGGCCCTGGCACCAGCCCATGCCCGCCCTGGTGAGCAGCTTGACGGTGCGCGCGTCGCGGGCGCCGTAGCCGCCGACCGCCTCACGGACGCGGCTCGCGGTCACCTCCTCGCAGCGGCAGACTTCGGTGTCGCCGTCGAGCCAGTCCGTCCAGCCGGGGCCGGGCATGTGGGCGGCGGCCATGGCGTCGGCGAAGACGCGCAGCCGGTCGCGGCGCTGCCGAAGCTTCCGGGCGTGCGTGCTAACGAGAAGCGCGGGCCGGCCGCGCAGCCGCGCCGCCACCGCGATGCCCGCCAACTCGCCTTCGACTCGCGCGAGTTGCGCGCCGCCGATCCCACCGGTCTCGCCGGCCGCCCAGATACCGGGCACCGAGGATTCCTGGGAGACGTCCAGGGCGAGGGCGCGCGTCCCGTCGGGTGCCGTGCGGGTCGCACAGCCGAGTCCCGTCGCCAGTTCGATCTGCGGCACCAGCCCGTGTCCCACGGCGAGGGCGTCGCAGGCGATCCGGCGGCCGGTCCCCGGGACGGGCCGCCAGTCGCGGTCGAGGCGGGCGACGGTCACCGCCTCCACCCGGTCGGTGCCGTGCACCCGGGTCACTGCACTGCGCGGACGGAGCAGCACCCGGTGACGCAGCAGCGCCGAGCCGTAGGTCAGCGCCTCGGCGACCTTGCCCGGGTTGGCGGTGAGGGCCCGCCAGTGGCGGGCGTACCCGAGATAGCCGGAAGCCTCGACCACGGCCGGCACCCGCGCCCCGGCCGAGGCGAGGGAGGCGGCGACCGCGAGCAGCAGTGGTCCGCTGCCCGCGACGACGACCCGTCTACCGGGCAGCACCAGGCCGGACTTGAGCATGGCCTGGGCGCCTCCGGCCCCCACGACGCCGGGCAGGGTCCACCCGGGGAAGGGCAGCTGCCGCTCGTACGCGCCGGTCGCCAGCAGCACAGCTCGTGCCCGGACGGGGACCGGGCGCGGTTCGGCGCCGTCGGCTTCGGCGAGGGCGTGCGTCGTCAGCAGCCCGTCGCTGTCGCGGGTCACCGTCCAGACGTGGTGCCCGCTCCGGTGGTCGATGCCGCCGGCCTGCCGGCGCTCCCGCAGCTGAGCGAAGGAAGGCCAGTCGTGGTGCAGGGCCTCCGGCCGCGCGACTCCGAGGCCCGGGGGCGGATGCCGGTAGAACTGCCCGCCGACCTGCTCGGACGAATCCAGCAGAGTGACCGACAGACCGAGGCGGGACGCGGTGACCGCACCCGCGAGACCGGCGCAGCCGGCACCGATCACCGCGACGTCACAGCCGACGGACGGGTCAGACACCGAGCCCGGCATGGCCGTTGCCCTCCTGGGTGTTGATCACGTCGCCGGGGCGGGCGGGGACCAGGCAGGCCCTTTTGTTGGGTTGCCCGTTCACGGTCGCCAGGCAGTCGTGGCACTGCCCGATGCCGCAGAAGGCGCCGCGCGGATGGCCGCCGAGGCGCGTGGTGCGCCAGGCCAGAACGCCGGCACCCCACAGCGCGGCGGCGATGGACTGCCCGGGCAGGGCGGTCACCTTACGGCCGTCGAAAGTGATCGCGAACGGCGGAGCGGGCTGCGCTCCGACCAGTTCGGCGGGGGTACGGGCCACTGCCTGTCTCCTCTCGTGGAATGCGGACGTGTAATACGGACGTGGAATGCGGACGTGGAATGCGGACGCAGTCGTCGACCGGATGCCGGTCAAGCCGTGGACAGGAAGCGGTCGGGGGCGAACGGCGCCATGTCCAGGGGCGGTTCGGAGCCCGTCAGCAGCCTGGCGATCAGCAGCCCCGTGGCCGGGGCGAGCCCGATGCCCGCGCCCTCGTGGCCGCAGGCGTGCAGCAGTCCGGGCACCTGGGGATCGGGGCCGATCGCCGGGAGGTGGTCCGGCAGATACGGCCGGAACCCCGCGTATGTGCGGATCGCCCGCACCCGGGCCAGCACCGGGAACAGCGCCGTGGCCTGGGCGGCCAGGCGCCGGAGCGCCCGGGTCGACAGGGTGCGGTCGAAGCCGACCCGCTCACGGCTGGCGCCGATCAGCACCGGGCCCGACGGGGTGCCCTCGACCACGGGCGAGGTCTGGAGCGCCGCCGAGTCGCTCGCCACGTCGGCGACGTAGTCCGCCGCGTACACCTTGTGGCGCACCACGCGGGGCAGCGGCTCGGTGACCAGGACGAAGCCACGGCGGGGGAGGACGGGCAGGTCCACCCCGGCGAGCCGGGCCAGTTCACCGCCCCACACCCCGGCCGCGTTCACCACATACGGGGCGTGGAGGTCGGCGGCGGTGGTCCGTACACCGCGCACCTCACCGTGCGAGCCGGTGAGGATGCCGGTGACCTCCTCGCCGAGCCGTAGGCGTGCTCCCGAGGCGCGGAGCAGATGGGCGGCGGCCAGGGCGGGCTGGACCTGGGCGTCCTGGGGATAGCGGAAGCCGCCCGCCAGGCCCGGGGCGAGGTGCGGCTCCAGGTCGTGCAACCGGTCGGCCGGGACCTCGTGCGCGCTGACGCCGGCCAGGCCCTGTGCCGTGGCGAAGGTGCGAAGGGCCTGCATGCGCGCCGCGTCCGAGGCGACGACCAGGCCGCCCTTCGCCTCGTACTCGATCCGGGGTGGGAGTTGGTCGGCCAGCTTCTGCCACAACTGCGTGGAAAGCAGGGCCAGTTCGAGCTCGGGGCCCGGTTCCTTGTCGGAGAGCAGGAGATTGCCCTCGCCGGCCCCCGTGGTCCCGCCCGCGACGGGGCCACGGTCGATCACGGTGACGGAGAGGCCGCAGCCGGCGGCGTAGTAGGCGCAGGCCGCGCCGACCACTCCCGCCCCGACGACGATGAGATCCGGGGAGTTTCTCGTGGGCACGGCTGTAATATTTCACATTGCACTGCGCCGCGCCAGGCTCTCATCGCGACCGGCCGTGATGCCGCTCCACTGGGGCCCTTCATCGGTCGTCCCCGGACACAGGTCGGTAACGCACCTGCAGACGCCTTGCGCAGTACAATTTCACATTACTATTTTACCGGTCACATTTTAAGTCGCTTCCGGCTGTCCGACCCCGCACGGAGACACCCATGAAGATGCGCAGTAGCACCGCCGTCGCGCTCGTCGCGAGCCTCGCACTCGGAGCGGCCGGATGTTCCGGCGGCCAGCAGTCGCGGCCGGGTTCCGGCAAGAACCCCGCCGCCGCACTCGAAGGCCAGGTCATCGGCGGCACCCCGAAGAGGGGCGGCACCCTGACGGTCCTGTCCCAACAGGACTTCACCCACCTCGACCCGGCCCGCAACTGGGTCATGAGCGACATGCTGTTCGGGACCCGGCTGCTCTACCGCACCCTGGTGACCTACAAGGCGTCCCCCGGCACGGGGGGCGGCGACCTGGTGCCCGACCTCGCCACCGACCTCGGCACCCCCTCCAACGGCGCCAAGACATGGACCTTCAGGCTCAAGAAGGGGATCAAGTACGAGGACGGCACACCGGTCACCGCCCAGGACATCAAGTACAACGTCGAGCGCTCCTTCTCGCCCGACCTCCCCGGCGGCGCCGACTACGCCGCCCGCTATCTGGCCGGCGCCGAGGGCTACGAGGGCCCCGCGCGCGGTGAGCACCTCGACTCGATCAAAACCCCGGACGACCACACCATCGTCTTCGAACTGCGCAGGCCTTTCGCCGAGTTCCCCAACGCCACCGTCATGCCGACCTTCGCGCCCGTACCGAAGGCCGAGGACAACGGGCCGCGGTACGACAACCGGCCGTTCTCCTCCGGCCCTTACAAGATCGAGTCGTACGCGCGCGGCAAGAGGCTCGTCCTGGTCCGCAACACCCACTGGGATCCGAAGGCCGACCAGGTGCGCAAGGCCCACCCCGACAAGCTGGTCGTGGTCATGGGCCTGAAGCAGAACCAGATCGACGACCGGATGATCGCCAGCCAGGGTGCCGACGCCTCCGCCGTCTCCTGGTACGCGCTGCGACCCGAGAGCGCGGCGAAGGTGCTGCCCAGCGCCGAGGTGAAGAAGCGGATGATCGCCGAGTCCACCAACTGCACCGACATGGTGCAGATGCACACCGGCCGGGCCCCGTTCGACAACGTCAAGGTCCGCCAGGCCGTGCAGTACGCCCTGGACAAGGAGACCGTCCTCACCGCGTCCGGAGGCCCCGCCTTCAATGACGTGTCCACTGCCTACATGCCCGCCTCCCTCTTCGACGGCAAGCAGCCCGACACCCTGAAGATCCCCGCCACGGGCGATGCCGAGAAGGCCAGGCAGCTGCTGCACGAGGCGGGAAAGCCGAACGGCTTCTCCACCAAGATCACCGTGTCGACCGGGGACAAGGGACGGGCCGAGGCGATCCAGCAGGCCCTCGGCCGGGTCGGTATCAAGGTCACCATCGAGACCGTCGACCCGTCCGCGTTCTACGCCACCATCGGCGACACCACGAACCGCACCGACATGGTCTACACGGGCTGGTGCCCCGACTACCCCTCCGGCTCCACCTTCCTGCCGTTCGTCTTCGACGGCCGCTACATCAAGGAGAAGGGCAACTCCGGCAACCACTCCCTCTTCCGCGACAAGGCGACCATGAAGCGGATGGACGAGATCGCCACGATGACCGACGTCAAGCGGGCGGACAAGGCATGGCAGCAGCTCGACGGCGAGATACTCCGGCAGGCCCCCGCCGTCCCGGTGCTGATGCGACGGTGGCCGCTGGTGCTGGGCACCAACATCGCCGGCGCCTACGGCCAGACGTCCTTCGGCGGGCAGCTCGACTACGCCACGGTCGGGCTCAAGGACCCGGCCAAGAGCAAGAGCTGAGGCCCCGCACCATGACCTCCCTCAACGCCTCCGCCCCGGCGGCCCCCGCCGCCCCTGCGGGCACCAGCCCCTGGCAGCTCGCCCGCAGGGAGCTGCGCCGCCGCATCTCGGTGAAGATCTCCCTCGCCGTCGTCGCGGTCTTCGTCCTCATGGCGGCGGGCGCCCCCGTGCTCAGCGCGCTCGGCGGGTGGTCACCCGCGGAGTTCGACAAGTCCGCCGTCGACCCGTACCTCGGCGGTCAGCCGATCGGTCCGCTCGGCGGCATCTCCGCCGACCACTGGCTGGGCGTCGAACCGGTCACCGGCCGCGACCTGTTCGCCCGCGTCGTGCACGGTGCCCAGGTCTCGCTGCTCATCGCCTTCGCCGCCACCGCGATCGTCGTCATCGCCGGCACAGCGGCGGGCATCGCGGCCGGCTACTTCGGCGGCCGCACCGACACCGTGCTCTCCCGGCTGATGGACCTCACCATGTCCTTCCCTTCCCTCATCTTCATGATCGCGATGATGTCGGTGGCGAAGGACGTCAACCGGATCCTGCTGATGACCGTCGTCATCGGTGTGTTCGGCTGGCCCGGTGTCGCCCGCGTGGTCCGCGGCCAGACCCTCTCGCTCAAGCACCGCGAGTACGTCGACGCCGCGCGCGTCGGCGGTTCCGGCCCCTGGCGGATCCTCACCCGTGACATCCTCCCCGGTGTCTCCGGGCCGGTCATCGCCTACACCACCCTGATCATCCCCGGGATGATCGCCACCGAGGCGGCGCTGAGCTATCTCGGCGTCGGCGTCCGGCCGCCCACCCCCTCCTGGGGCCAGATGATCGCGGAGAGCGTCGCCTTCTACGACACGGACCCCATGTACTTCGTCATCCCCAGCACCTGCCTCTTCCTCACGGTGCTCGCGTTCACGCTGCTCGGCGACGCGCTGCGCGACATCCTCGACCCGAGAGGAAGCCGCACATGACCCTCTACATCGGCCGCAGGCTGCTCGGCGTCGTCGGCGTCCTGATCGCCATCGCCGCCGTCACCTTCACCATCTTCTACGTCCTGCCCTCCGACCCCGCCGCGGCGGCGTGCGGCAAGTCCTGCAGCACTGAACGCCTGGCGGCGATCCGCACCCACATGGGGCTCGACCAGCCCCTGTGGCGGCAGTTCGCCGGCTTCCTCACCGGCATCTTCGCCGGCCGCACCATGGGCAGCGGGCAGTACGCCCTGCACTGCGACTTCCCCTGCTTCGGCTACTCGTACGAGAACAGCGAGGCCGTATGGGACCTGCTGATGGACCGTCTGCCGGTCTCGGCCTCGCTCGCCGTGGGCGCCGCCGTGCTCTGGCTGCTGCTCGGCCTGACCGCCGGAGTCACCGCGGCCCTGCGCAAGGACACCCTCACCGACCGCGTCCTGATGGTCGGCGCCGTCGCCGCGGCCTCGCTGCCGGTCTACTTCACCTCGATGATGCTGATCTACGGCCTGATCCGGGTCGCGGGCCTGCTCCCGTACCCGCAGTACAGGCCCTTCGGTGACGACCCCGCCCGCTGGGCGTCCAACCTGCTGCTGCCCTGGCTCGCGCTGGCCGTGCTCTACGCCGCCATGTACGCGCGCCAGAGCCGCAGTTCGATGATCGAGACCATGGCGGAGCCGTACATCCGCACCGCCCGCGCCAAGGGCCTGCCGCGCCGCACCGTCGTCGTCAAACATGGCCTGCGGGCGGGCATGACCCCGATCCTCACCATCTTCGGCATGGACCTGGGCGGGCTGCTCGCGGGCGCGGTCATCACCGAGTCCATCTTCGGACTGCCCGGCATCGGCCGGCTCTTCTACGGCGCGCTCTCCACCGGCGACCAGCCGGTCATCCTGGGCGTCACTCTCCTGGCCGCCACCTTCATCGTCGTCGCCAACCTGGCCGTCGACCTGCTGTACGCCGTCGTCGACCCGCGAGTGAGGTTCTGATGGCCGGTCCACAACCACTCCTGGACGTAGCGGACTTGACGGTCACCTTCCGCACCGCACGCGGCCCGGTGCGGGCCGTCGACTCGCTCGGCTTCTCCGTGCGCGGCGGACAGACCCTCGGCATCGTCGGCGAGTCCGGCTCCGGCAAGTCCGTCACCTCCCTCGCCGTCATGGGCCTGCACCGGGGCGCCGAGGTCAGCGGATCCATCAGGCTCGACGGACAACAGCTGATCGGGCTCACCGAGCGCGAGCTGGGCAGGCTGCGCGGACGCCGGATGGCGATGATCTTCCAGGACCCGCTCTCCAGCCTCCACCCGTACTACACGGTCGGCGAGCAGATCGCCGAACACCACCGCGTCCACTTCGGTTCTAGCCGCTCCGCGGCCCGCAGACGCGCCGTCGACATGCTCGGCGAGGTCGGCATCCCGGAACCCGCCCGCCGGGCCGGCGAGTACCCGCACCAGTTCTCCGGCGGCATGCGGCAGCGCGTGATGATCGCCATGGCCCTCGCCTGCGAGCCCGAACTGCTCATCGCCGACGAACCGACCACCGCGCTCGATGTCACCGTTCAGGCGCAGATCCTGGACCTCATCGCCGGTCTCCAGGCCGAACGGGGCCTCGCCGTCATCATGATCACGCACGACCTCGGTGTGGTCGCCCGCATCGCCCACGAGGTGCTGGTGATGTACGGCGGACGAGCGGCCGAACAGGCCCCGGTGGACGACCTGTTCGCGGCTCCGGCGCACCCCTACACCCGCGGCCTGCTCGATTCCCTGCCCCGCCTCGACGACAGCGACGACGAACCGCTGCGGGCGATCCCCGGCAGCCCGCCCTCCCTCCTCACCCCCGCGGCGGGATGCGCCTTCGCACCGCGCTGCTCCCGTGCGGCAGCCGCCTCGGCGGACGCACGCGGGCACTGCGAGCAGGTCAGACCCCGGCTCACCACCGAGGGCGGACACGCGGTGGCCTGCCATCTGCCCCTGCGACGGGCCACCATCGACAACGAGCCCCGCGGAGGCACCCCATGACCACCAGCCCTCAGGCCCTGCTCTCCATACGGAACGTGTCGATGACCTTCCCCGGCCGCCGACGACGCGCTGCCCCGGTGCGGGCCGTCGACAACATCAGCTTCGAGGTGGCCGCGGGGGAGACCCTCGGCCTGGTCGGGGAGTCCGGCTGCGGCAAGTCCACCACCGGCCGCATGATCGTCCGGCTGCTGGAACCCACGACCGGGTCCATCACCTACGACGGCCGGGACATCAGCCACCTCGGCCGGCGAGAGCTCAGACCGCTGCGCCGCCACCTCCAGATGGTCTTCCAGGACCCGCACTCCTCGCTCAACCCGCGCCAGACCGTGGCCCGGATCATCTCCGAACCACTCCTGGTGCAGGGCAGCCCGGCCGCCGACGCCCGCAAGCGGGCCGCGGAGCTGATGGAGCTTGTCGGGCTCATACCCGAGCACATCGACCGCTTCCCGCACGAGTTCTCCGGCGGGCAGGCCCAGCGCATCGGCATCGCCCGCGCACTTGCCACCGGCCCCCGCCTGATCGTCGCCGACGAACCGGTCTCGGCCCTCGACGTCTCCGTACAGGCCCAGATCGTCAATCTGATGCAGCGGCTGCAACGAGAGCTGTCGCTCGCCTATGTCTTCATCGCCCACGATCTGTCGGTGGTGAAGCGGGCCTGCGACCGGGTCGCCGTGATGTACCTGGGCCGCATCGTCGAAATCGGGCCGAAGGAACGGGTGTACGCGGCCCCCGCTCACCCCTACACCCGGGCACTGCTCTCCGCGGTACCGCTGCCCGATCCCGCCGCCGAGCGCACACGCGAGCGCATCACCCTCCTGGGCGACCCGCCGAGCCCGACGTCACCCCCGCCCGGCTGCACCTTCCACCCCCGCTGCCCCAAGGCCCAGCAGCTCTGCCGGACCGAGGCCCCGCCGCTGCGGATCACCACACCGGGCGAGGCGCGGCAGGTGGCCTGCCACTTCCCGGAGGCCGCCTGACCTGGCCGGGTCCTGGATCCACGGGGGATCCAGGACCCGGCCAGGTGTCGTGTCGTTGCGTGCCTCACGACTTGGTGATGCGGACGGTCTCCCCGTAGCCGTCGGCGGCCGTGACCTCGATCTTCACACCGGCAGCGCGGTCGGTGAACGACTGCCCCACCCAGTACGGCGCATCGTCCAACGGGTGGCAGCCGCTGCTCGGCGTGGCGTTGGGGTTGGCGTCCATCACGCGGATCGGTCCACTGCCCGTGCTGACGGACGTGTCCACCTTGTACACCAGGGCACCGGTCGAGCAGACGTCGGTGTCGGCGTGGACCCCGCGCCGTGATTCGACGACGTACGCGGTGGTGGGGGACGTCTTGATCACGGCCATCTTGGTGTAGCTGCCGTACTCGACGGCGCTGAGATAAACGGTGTCGCTGCCTGCCGTCGCCCGGCAGACGACCTGTGTGTCAGGGGTCCATCCGAGCTTCCAGGAGTGCCAGGCGAAGTACTGCGGTCCCTTGCCCCCGATC
Organism: Streptomyces sp. CA-251387; assembly: GCF_050936625.1. Lineage (NCBI taxonomy): Bacteria > Bacillati > Actinomycetota > Actinomycetes > Kitasatosporales > Streptomycetaceae > Streptomyces > Streptomyces sp. CA-251387. The sequence continues at coordinate 5,274,234 of NZ_JBNJMJ010000001.1, forward strand.
TTCCCCATGACGTCCCAGCCGCCCACGTGGCGGTGCATGTCGGTGCCGGTGTCGAAGGCGTACAGGTCCGGCAGACCGAAGGTGTGGCCCGTCTCATGTGCCACGATCTTGTAGCCCCAGCTCCAGATGTCCTGGCCGAAGGTGACCGCCCACTTGACGGTCACGTGGTCAGCGGTGACGCCCGCCGTACCGGGCGCGTAGACGTAGGTGGGGGTGAAGGGGATGGCCTCGGCGTTCTTGGTGGCGACGACGTAGACCATGTCGTACCGCGAGAAGTCGACACTCGGATCGGCCTTGTGCACGGCGTCCTTGATGTACGCCTCGTGCGTCTCGTGCGAGAACCCGCGCTCGAATCCGTACTCGGTGGACTTCTTCGGCATGCGCAGCCATGCGTTGTGCTGGGTGATGGCCAGCCAGGTCTTGCCGTACGAGGCGTTCCACATCCAGTCGGCGGCAGGGGTGAGCCGGTCCGCGTCGCTGGACGTCGTCTCCGTGGCGGCGGCGTCCGGGAAGTCCACGAAGAGCATGATGACTCTCTTGGTCCCGGTGGGGCGCTGGAAGACGTTGTAGTCCGTGTCCTGCCCTTCATCCGTCCAGCCGGTGGTGCCGGACAGCTTGCACGAGGACACCGGGTCGGCCGCTTGAGCGGGCGGTGCGGCGAGCGACAGCAGAAGCAGGGCGGCGAACAAGGCCGACATGAGCGTCGGCCTGGCTGTTGTCGACGACAGGAATCTTCGCCTCATGGCGTCACGACCTCCGGGTGTTGAACATGTGACATTTGACATAAGGCTGTGACTGCACGGGCCTGTCGGGAAGCTCGCAGCTCTCCATAACATCCGCGCATGGACCTGGAGGTACGGCACCTGCGGGTGGTGTGCGCGATCGCGGAGTCCGGGAGCCTCACCCGTGCCGCTGCGTCCTTGCGCATGACCCAGCCGGGGGTGAGCGCCCAATTGCGGCGCATCGAGAGGATTCTGGGCGGAACGCTGTTCGAACGCCGGCAAGCCGGAGTCGCACCGACCGCACTGGGCGAACTGGTGCTCAGCCGGGCCCGCGCCATCCTGCCGGGCATCGACGGACTGATCGCCGACACCGCCCGCGCCGCCCGCCGCCGGAGCGCACCCGCGCGCATCCGGCTCGCCTCGGTGGGCGCACCCCTGCTGGGGCACCTGGTCCTGGCCGTGCGTGAGGTGCTGCCGGAGGCAGACGTCACCACGCGCTGCCAGTACTCCCCCCTGCCGCTGCTGGACGACCTCGCCGCCGACCGTTTGGAAGCAGCCGTCCTCGGCGACAGCCCCGGCTGTGAACTGGCGCCCCGGGCGGAGGTGACACTGCGGCCGCTGGTCACCGAGCCGGTGTTCGCGCTGCTTCCCGCGACCCACCCGCTGACGGCACGGGACGAGGTGGATCTGGCCCGGCTCATGGAGGAGGAATGGGCCGTACCCCGCGCCGACAGCGACCGCACCCGCGAGTACTGGTCGTCGGTCTTCTCCCTGACCGGCCGGCACCCGCACACGCCGTACGAGGCCGAAGGCCGCCAGCTGATCGAGATCGTCCGGGCGGGCCTGGCCGTCAGCCTCTGCCAAGCGACCTTCATCGAGGTCCCAGGAGTCGTGGTCCGCCCCCTCGCCGGCAACCCGCTGTGGTACCGCCACATCCTGGCCTGGCACCGCGAAGGCCCGCTCGCCGGGCACGGTCCCGAAATCCTGCGCCGGCTCGGTGAGGGCTACGACGCGATCCGCGCCGCCACTCCGGCGTATGCGGTCTGGCGGGAACGGAATCCTGGGAAGGCGCTGCTGACGGAGTGAACTCGGCGGAGTTCATATTGCGGGGTGGCCGTCGAGGAAGGGGAGCGCAAGGGATGCGCATCGGGTCTGGCCGTAGGTGCAGTGTTCAACTTCGGCTTGACGCAGTCGCGTTGGCCACGCTGACTCTGGTCGCCGGCCTGCAGCCACGTAAGATCACGTCTCCCGATCCAATGGTTGACAGGAGGCTGAACACCCATGCCGGATCAGCGAGTTGTGGTCGTGACCGGTGGAGGAACGGGGATCGGCGCGGCAACCGCGCGGCTGCTTCGGGCGGCCGGGCACGACGTTGTCGTCTCCGGGCGCCGACCGGAGCCTTTGCAGCGCGTCGCTGAGGAAACCGGAGCCTTGGCCTGCCCGGCTGATACCGCCGACCCGGACGCTGTTCGCCACCTCGTGGAAACTGCCGTCGCGCGATTCGGTCGACTCGATGGGTTGGTCGTCAATGCGGGAGTGGGACGCAGCGGGGGTGTCGGGGAGCTGTCCGATGAGGACTGGGAGTTGGTGCTGCGTACCAATCTCACCGGCCCCTTCCTTCTGATGCGGGCGGCGTTGCCTCACCTGCTCCAGGCCCGGGGATCTGTCGTCGCGGTCGCTTCGGTCGCTGCCCTGCGCAACGGGGTGCGCAATGCTGCCTACGCCACGTCCAAGGCGGCACTGTTGCAGTTGTGCCGGTCGCTGTCTGTGGACTACGGGCCTCAGGGTTTGCGGGCCAACACCGTTTGTCCCAGTTGGGTGCGCACGGAGATGGCCGACCGCCGCATGGCCCGGTTCGCCGAGGACGCCGGATTGGCCTCCGCCGGGGTCGACGGAGCATATGAGGAGGCCACCCGGCTGCTGCCGGCACGCCGCCCCGGCGAGCCTGGTGAGGTGGCCGAGGCCATCGCCTGGCTGCTGTCGCCGGCTGCGTCCTTCGTCAACGGAGCTGTACTCACCGTGGACGGGGGTGTGACTGCGCTGGATCCCGGGACTGTTCCCTTTGGTTTCCACATCACCCCGCGCGACAACGAGGGTTGATCCTCGCCGCTGGATCGGGACTCGGTCCCGCGCCGGACCGCGTCGGTCCACGAACCGGGCTTGAGGCGAGCGTCGGTGGAGGAGCGGCGGGTTGCCCAAGGGCGGTACGCGCTCACCTGTCCTACGGCCCCTCAAAGCGGTGGGGACGGTCGCGTCCGCGTCGCCGTCGTCCTGTCGTGGGGGAGCACTCCGATGTCGAGCCTCGAACTCGGCGGCTTCGAGGCTGCCCTGTAGGGTCTCGCCGGCGTGATCGCGCGTCTGAGCGAGTGGAGCGAGTGGAGGGGTGGGGGAGTCGTGAGTGAGTCCGTGTCGGTCGGAGGCGGAGGCGGCTTCAAGGAGCTGGGGCCCGAGCGCGGGGGTGAGCTGGCTGCCCGCTGGTGGCAGTGGGCGCTGTCGGCGCCCGACGACCGTAGTCCGGTCAGGGATCGGACGGGGGAGTTCGCGGGCTGGCGTCAGCCCGACGATGTCTGGTTCCTGGCCGGTACCTACGGTGGTCGCGTGGTGCGGCGCTGTTCGATGCCTTCCGGACGGCCGGTCTTCTTCCCCGTGTTCAACACGCAGCGGGCGCAGACGCTGACCTCTCGCGAGCCGATGGTGATGGAGGTCGCCGAGGCCAAGGCGTTCCTGAACGGAGCCCCTCTGCCGATGCACGAGTTCACCTCGAAGCCCTTCCGTGCGGCGCTGCGGCGGCGCATCGCCTGGGGGCTCTGGTGTGCGTTCGATCCGTTGCCCGTCGGCCACTACGTGCTCGAGATCAAGGCGCGCACCACCGGCGGTTTCTGGGTGGACACGACGTACCACCTCACTGTCGTCGACAGCTGAGCGCGGGACCGGACCGGGAAGCCATCGGTAAGGCGAGGCGGCAGTGTCCTTGACTCCAGGATCGGGAGGAGAGGGCAGTGGGGGAGATGGCGCAGCGGGTGCTGCTGGTCGAGCCGGAGGCCGAGGTGGCCGACGCGGCGGCAGCGGTGGGGCTTGAGGTCTGGTCGGTGCAGAACGCCACCGAGGATGTGGGTGCACTGCACTCCCTGCTGGTGGACTGCGGGTCCACGCACGGGATCGAGCACATCCTGTACTTCGGCGGGTCCGAGGCGCTTCATCGGGTGGTCGAGCGTGCGCTGGGGGACATCTCACCGCGCCGCGCGGAGGCGTTGCGCAGGCTCGGTGACCCGGTGGCCATGCGGCGCATCCTCAATGAGAGCGGCGTCTCGGTGGTCAGGGCCATGCCCGTGGAGTCCGTGGAGGGGGTCTGCGTGCTGGCCGAGCGGTTTCCGCTGCCATGGGTCGTCAAGGCGGGGGGTGATACGAGGGGCACGGTCGTCCGGGACCGGGCCGACCTCGACGAGTGGACCGCGGGTGCGCAGGCGGGGCCGTATCTCGTCGAGGAGTTCCTGGTCGGGCCGGAGGTCGGTGTGGAGACGCTGACCTGTGAGGGCATGCACGAAGTGATCGGCATGACCGCCCTGCGGAGCGCCGCGCCCGCCGGGGCCGAGCTGTTCTATCCGGCGCCGCTGTCCGACGCGGACCGGGTCGGCGTACGGGCGACCGTGCGCTCCTTGCTCGACCTGGTCGGATACGAGTCCGGGCTCGCGCACACCCACGTCGTGCTCACCGAGAGCGGTCCGCGGATCGCTTCGGCTCGGGCGCGGCCCGGTGGCCCTCCGGTCAGGCTCCTGATGAGGGTCGCCACCGGCCGGCATCCGGGGAGGACATCCTGTCGGCGCTGGCCGGGCGGTCCCCGCGGAAGCCGGACGCGGCACGGTTCGCGGCCCTCGCCACGCTGACGCTTCCCGACGGCGTTCCGGAGCCGGCCGCGGGTCTGGACGGTATCCGCGACATGGCGCATGTCCATGAGGTCCGCATCCTGGGCGCCGGGACGGGTTCCGGTGGCCGTGCCGTCCAGGTCGTGGTCGACGGTGCCTCGCCCGACGAAGTGGCCGAGCGCCTCACCGCCGTACGGCGAAGGTGGGACAGGGACAGCTGAGAACACGGGGGGGGGGCGGGGCCGGCAGGGGAGCCGTGCGGTGTCAGCCGAAGCCGTGCGGTGGTGAACCCATGAAGTCGAAGAGCGTGATCGCCGCGGCCTTGTGCTCGGCGGCCGAGGCCGCGTCGCCGAGTGCCTGTGCCGCGCAGGCCATGCCGTACAGGGCGCGGGCGTCTTCGGCGCGGTAGCGGATCGCGGACGCCAGTTCGTGGGCGTGGGTGTGGAGGGCCATGGCGCGGTCGTACTCGTGTCTTCGGCGGTGGAACCGGCCGATGAGGTTCTCGACCTTCGCCTGGCGGGTCGGGCTGCCGCTCGTCCGCGCGAGTTCCAGTGCTTGTTCGGTGAGACCGGAGAGCTCCGGGCCCTGCCCCAGGCACTGGGCGACCTCGGCGGACAGGGCCAGGACCAGCGCGAAGTCGCCGGGCGGGCTCGACTCGTCGCACAGGCCGCGGGCCCGATCCAGGCAGGCGCGGGCGTCTTCGTACTCGCCCAGGCCCACATGGGCGAAGGCGAGATCCGTCAGGGCCATCACTTCGTTGTTGCGGTAGTCCAGCTCGGCGTGGATCTCCAGGGCACGTCGTGCCGCCGAGGCCGCCTCCTCGTATCTGCCCCACTGCTCGTACAGCGTGCTGAGGATGGTGAGGGTCTCCGCATGCGCCCGCGGGATGTTCAGCTCCCGCTCCAGGGTCATCGCCCGCTCCAGGTGGGGCAGGGCCTCCGCATGCTGGCCGAGCACCGTCAGCAGCAGCCCGATGGTGGACTCGCCGTGCGCCTCGGTGTACTTGTCGCCCAGGCGTACGGCGATGTCGCGCCCTTCGCCGGCCACTTCGATCCCCTCGTCGAAGCGGCCCAGCTTCCAGCACGCGATGCCCAGGCTGGACAGGCTGGCGCCCAGCAGGGCCAGGTCCTGGACCCGGCGCGCGGCCGAGACCGCGACCTGGCTGAGGTATCGGAAGTCCTCGAACCGGCCATGGGCGTTGAGCTGGAAGACGATGTTGCGGGTCAGGCACACCGTGTGGCGGTCGAGGCCGTACGTGTCGGCCAGGACGACGGCCGCCAGCAGGCTGCTGTGCTCGCGATCGAACCACTGTGCGGCCTGGGCCGGGTCCTGGAGGGGCGGCAGTTCGCCGACGTGGGCCGCGATGCCCGTCGAGCTGCGCTTGCGCCCGGGGAAGAGCACTTGGCACGCCTCTTCGGTGGCGGTCAGGTAGTAGCCGAGGAGGCGCTCGACGGCTGCCGCGTCGTCCCGTTCGGTGGCGGGGCCGCGCTGGCTCTGCGCGAAGTTGCGTACCAGGTCGTGGAATCGGTACAGGCCGATGTCGGGCTGCTGGAGCAGATGCACGTCCAGCAGGCGTTCGAGTACGGCCTCTGCGTCGCGGGTGTCCCTTCCCAGGAGGGCGGCCGTCGAATGGACGTCGATGTCGGTGCCCGGGTGCAGACCCAGCATGCGGAACGAGGTGCGGTGCTCCTCGGCCATCGCCTGGTACGACAGGCGCAGTGTCGCCGCGACGCTGCGTTCGCCGGCGCTGAGCTCCTCCAGCCGCCGGGTCTCGTCGCGCAGCCGGTCGGCCAGGTACTGCACCGTCCACCGTGGCCGGTTGCGCAGCCGGGCGGCCACGATGCGCAGCGCGAGCGGGAGACGTCCGCACAGTGCGACGAGTTCCGCCGCCGCCTTCGGTTCGGCGGCCACGCGCGCCTCGCCGAGCATCTCCTTGAGCAGCAGCGCGCCGTCCTCCTGTGACATGGGGCCGATGGAGATCCATTCGGCGCCGTCGAGGTCGAGCAGCCGGGCCCGGCTGGTGACCAGGACGAGACAGCCGGGCGCAGGGGGCAGCAGGGGGAGGACCTGGCCTGCGTCGACCGCGTTGTCGAGCAGGAGCAGGACGCGGCGGTCGGCCAGCGTGGACCGCCACAGTGCGGCCCGTCCCTCGACGTCGTCGGGTATACGGTCGCCGGGCGTGCCGAGCGCCCGCAGCAGGCTGTCGAGTGCGGAGGCGGGTGTCACGGACCGCTCGCCCGGGGTGAAGCCGCGCAGGTCGATGTGGAGCTGGCCATCGGGGAAGAGGTCCGACATCTGGCGGGCGGCCCGCACCGCGAGGGAGGTCTTGCCGCTGCCGCCCATGCCGTCGATCGCGACGATCGGGGTGTGCCCCCGCTCCGCTGAATCGTTTTTGCCCTTGATGCAGTCGAGGAGGGCGCCGAGTTCCTTCTGCCGGCCGGTGAAGTCGGACAGGTCGTAGGGCAGCGTGCAGGGAGCCGTGGTCGCGGTCCAGCTCTCGGACGCGGAGGCGGCAGGGAGGGCGGTGGACTGCGGGGGAGCGGGCGGGGCCGGGGCGGGTACCGGGGGCTCGGGGGCGGCCAGTTCCGGTGCCTCGCGCAGAATGCCCTCGTACAGCCTGGTCAGTTGGGGGCCGGGGTCGATCCCGAGTTCCTCGGCCAGTAAAGCGCGGACCCGCTGGTACTCCTCCAGCGCCTCGGCCTGGCGACCGCTGCGATACAGGGCCAGCATCAGATGGCCGCGCAGGGACTCGCGCAGCGGGTGCTCCACGATCAAGTCGCGGAGGTCGGCGACCAGTTCAGCGGCCTCGCCGAGTCCCAGGCGCAGTTCCAGGAGCTGCTCGGCGGCGGCCAGGCGGCGTTCCTCCAGGGCGGTCGCGGCGGCCTCGATCACCGCGCCGCCGGTGCCCGACAGGACGGGGCCGCGCCAGAGCGCGAGCGCGCGGCGCAGGCCTGTGACGGCGTCGGTGGTACGTCCTTCGGATACCGCTCGGCCCGCGGTGCGCAGATGGGTGCCGAACTCGATGAGATCCAGCTGGGTGTCGCCCACCGACGCGCGGTAACCGGGGCCGTCGGTGATGATCACGTCATTGCCGTCCGGGACGCGCCGGCGCAGATGGGCGACGGCCTTGCGGACCTGGTGCGCGGCCGTCGTCGGGGGCGTGTCGTCCCACACCGACTCCACCAGCCGGGACACCGGCACCATCCTGCCCGGTTCGAGCAGCAGGGTGGCCAGTACGCGTTCCTGCACCGCTCCGCCGAGACGCAGCCGCGAGGATCCGGACCAACCCTCCAACGGTCCCAGGACGTTGAAGCGCACCTCTCCTTGCTCGCTTGCCGCCATCATGCCCCCTGATGTCCCCCTGGTCGGGCAAAGCCCCTGGCAGGGACCCTGCCGCGCGATCATAAGGGGTTCGCCCGCCCGGTGGCACGGGAACGGAGCGGTCGCGGGCGGTAACGGGGCGGGAACGGTGCGGTAAGGGCTGCGCCCAGGATCGGTGACGTCGAGCGAGAAACTCACCGATCCAAGGGGGAGCAAGACATGCGCAAGAAGCCGGCGCGGCTCATCGGATTCCTCGCGGCAGTGGCTCTGGTGCTGGGCCTGGGCGGGGCCGCGGGGTCGATTGCGGCCGCCGGGCAGGGGGGCACGGGCTCCTACGTGGTGGCGGACGACAAGGGGCCTGCGGCGCCCACGCCGTAAAGCCTTGGCCAAGCCAAACGCCGGCGCGCCGCGGGGGATGCCGGGGGCAGCTCCGCTGAGGGGGTGCCGCGAGCCGCTCCGCTGAGGGGGCGCCGCGATCGGTCGTCCGTCGTCTGCGGGTCCGTTGTGGCTGGTCGCGCAGTTCCCCGCGCCCCTGAAGGGCGCTGCACTCCTCGGCGCGACAGCGACCTGCCCGACTTCGTCACTCATCATCGAAACTCGCCTAGGAGCCACCGTGGACATCCGTCAACTGACGACCTTTCACAAGGTCGCCACCCTGCTCAGCTTCACTCGCGCCGCTACCGAGCTCAAGTACGCGCAGTCCAGCGTCACGGCACAGATCAAGAGCCTCGAGACCTCGCTCGGCGTCGAGCTCTTCGAGCGGTTCGGGGGCAAGATCCAGCTCACCCAGGCCGGTCAGCGGCTGTTGCCCTACGCCGAGCAGATGCTGACGCTCGCCGGCGAGGCGCGGGGCGTGGCCGTCGGTGAGGGAGAGCCCTCGGGCCTGCTGACCATCGGCACCATGGAGAGCGTCACCTCCTACCGGATGCCCCCGGTGCTGGAGTTCTTCCACCACCGCTATCCGCATGTGCAGTTGGTGCTGCGGCCCAGCCTCTGCGCGGAGACCCTCCACTCGCTGCGCCAGGGCACCTTCGACATGGGCTTCCTCATGGAGGCGGAGACCCGGCACTCGGGTGTGGAGAGCGAGGTGCTGGGACGCGAGCCGCTCGTGGTGGTCGCCGCCCCGAACCATCCGCTGGCCGCCGAGGAGAAGGTGACCCTGGATCAGCTGCGCGAGGTGCAGGTGCTGGCCCCGGAGGCGGGCTGCGCCTACCGGGAGCTGTTCGAGGCCGAACTCAACGACGGCACGGGCGAGCCGGTGCCGTTCCTGGAGTTCGGCAACATCGAGTCCATCAAGCGTGGCCTGGCGGTGGGGCTCGGGGTGAGCCTGCTGCCCACGATGACCGTGGCCGACGACCTGGCCGCGGGGTCCCTCGCCGCGCTGGCCTGGGAACCGCCGTTCGAGGTCTTCACCCAGCTCGCCTGGCGGCGCGGTCGGCAGCTCACCCGCGAAATGCGCCTCTTCATCGACCGGACGATGGAGTGCATGACGGCCGAGTACGCATCGCCGGACGTCTGAGTCGAAGCCGTCTGAGTCGAAGCCGCTCTGAGCCGAAGCCGTCCGAGTCGAGGCCATCCGAGTCGAGGCCGTCCGAGCCGAAGCCGTCTGAGTCCAAGCCGTCCGAGTCGCGGCCGTCTGATCGAAGGCGTTGATAACCGGCATCGCGTTTTCCATGCCGTCGTCCCTGGACGTGATTATGCGCGCCCGGACATGATTTTCGCGGTCCGTCGCTCACCGTATGGAGAAGAATTCGTGTCGAATGTCATGCGCCAGCGCAGGAAATTCATCGTGTCGAGCGTGTCCTCCGACGCCCACATGTGGAACCTGGTGTTTCTTCAACTATTGCTCGAAGAGCACGGCGGCGAGGTGCGGAATCTCGGAGCCTGCGTACCGGACGAGGTCATCATCGAGGAATGCCGGGCGGAGAAACCCGACGTCCTGGTCCTCAGTACGGTGAACGGGCACGGTCATCTCGACGGACTCCGGCTCATCCGGAAGATACGCAAGGAACCCGACCTCAGGGAACTGCGCGTCGTCATCGGCGGAAAGCTCGGGGTGCGCGGTGCGGAAAACGTCAGGTTCATCGAAGAGCTGGCGGCGGGCGGTTTCGACGCCGTATTCGAGTCCGAGGGCGGTCTGCAGGATTTCCAGGAATTCCTCGCGGCTTTGAATCCGGTCTCCCGGCCCGCGCTCTCCCCGGTGGAGGCGGCCGCATGAACGGCGCCGCCACTGCCCCGGAACGCACCACCGGTTCCACGGCGATTCCCGCGCCGCGTCGCGGCCGTTTCTCCGCCTTCGTCCACCGGGCGAAGAACGAGGGCCGGCTCGTCGTTCAGCCCAGGATGGGCTTTGCCGAGATCCCCGTCATGCGCGAGGGACTGCGGGCCGTCCGTGCGGCGCAGGCCACCGCCGTCGGCACCGTCACCCTGGACAGCTACACCCGGGTCAACGACCATGACTCGGCCCGCAGCGCGCTGCGCACCGGCGCCGAACTCAACGGCTTCCCGCTCGTGGCGCACGGCCCGCAGGCCACCCGCCAGATGCTCGACGGCCTGGCGGGAGCGGACTTCCCGGTCCAGGTCAGGCATGGCTCCGCGTTGCCGTACCCGCTGTTCGAGGCGATGGTGGCGGCGGGCATCGACGCCACCGAGGGCGGCCCGGTCTCGTACTGCCTGCCCTACAGCAGGGCCCCGCTGTCCCAGGCCGTCGAGGCCTGGTCCCGCTGCTGCGAGCTGCTCGCCGCCCAGGACGAGCAGATGCACCTGGAGAGCTTCGGCGGCTGCATGCTGGGCCAGTTGTGCCCGCCGAGCCTGCTGGTGGCGCTCAGTGTGCTGGAGGGCATGTTCTTCCAGGAGCACGGCCTGACCAGCATCTCCGTCAGCTATGCCCAGCAGACCAACCCGGGCCAGGACCTGGAGGCGCTGGCCGCGCTGCGCCGGCTCGCGGGTGAGCGGCTGGGCGGCACCGACTGGCATGTCGTGCTCTACACGTACATGGGCGTCTACCCGCGCACTCCGGTGGGCTCCTTCCGGATCCTGGAGGACAGCGCGCGCCTCGCGGTGCGCAGCGGGGCCGAGCGGCTGATCGTCAAGACCCCGGCCGAGGCGTACCGGATCCCGACCGTCGCGGAGAACGTCGACGCGCTGGAGTTCGCCGCGGCCGTCGCCGCCGACGAGGCCGCCCGTGGCGAACCCTGGGCCGCCACGTCGACGGGGGTGTACGAGGAGGCCCGGATGCTGGTGGACAGCACGCTGGAACTCGGCCCCACGGTGGGCACCGCGCTCGTGCGGGCCTTCGCCCGCGGCCATCTCGACGTGCCGTTCTGTCTGCACCAGGACAACGCCAACAAGTCCCGGGCGTACGTCGACCCCCGCGGCCTGCTGCGGTGGGCCAAGCCCGGGGCGATGCCCCTGAAGCCGGAGCCGTCCACCGCCACCGCACGGCCGCTCTCCGCGCAGAGCCTGATCGACATGCTCGCCTACAACGAGCGGCGGTTCGACCGCGAGCAGCTGACCCGAGTACCCCAGTGGAGCCTTTCATGACCACGGCAACCGCGCCCGACGCCCATGCGACCAACTCCCACACGGCCAACGCCCACACCAGCAGCCCGTCCCCGTCGCGGTCTTCGTCCCCGACACTCGACGCCGTCCGCGACCGCGGTGCGCTGCGCGCCGTCGTCAGCCGGGGCATCCTCGGGCTCTCGCAGTACGACGGCGGCCGCTGGACCGGTCTGGACACCGATGTGGCGCGTGCCGTGGCCGCCGCGGCCCTGGGCGACCCCGAGGCGGTCCAGTGGCTGCCGACCGACCCGGCCGAGCGCCTTGACCCACTCGCGCCGGGCGATGCCGAGCTGACGGTCTGCAACCTGACCTGGACGCTCGGCCGCGAGGCGCGGTGGCCGGTGCTGTTCGCGGGAGTCACCTGCTACGACGGCGAAGGGTTCATGGTCCGCACGGACAGCGGGATCGAGGACCCGGCGCAACTCGCCGGGGCCCGGGTGGCCGTGCAGGCCGGGACCACGAGCGCCGCCAACCTCGCCGCCTGGTACGGCAGTCGGGGCCTGTCCGTCGAGCCCGTGACCTTCCCGACCCCGGCCGCGGCCCTGGCCGGCTATGCGGGCGGCGAGTGCGTCGCGTACGTCCTGGACCGGACCGCGCTGGCCGGCGAGCGGGCCGCGCTCCCCGATCCCGCGGCCCACCGCGTCCTCGACACGTCGATCTCCCGCGAGCCCATGGCCGCCGCCGTCCGCGACAGCGACCCCCACTGGTACCGGCTGTGCCGCTGGGTGCTGCAGCTGCTGGTCGCCGCCGAACACCACGTCGACGAGGCGGGCCCGGGCCGTCGTACCGAAGCCCTCGCGGAAGCCGCGCGGCTCGCGGGGCCGCACGGCAGCGCGGTGGGCCTGGACGAGGGCTGGGCGGCGCGGGTCCTGGACGCCGTCGGCACCTACGCCGACGTCTACGAGCGCAACCTGGGCGCTGCCTCCGGACTGGGCGTGCCGCGCGGACTCAACGAGCTGTGGACCCGCGGCGGTCTGCACTACGCCGTTCCCCTGCACTGACGACAGCCGCCCGCACGCCCGCACCGACGACGCCGTCCGGCCCACGACCGGCCGTGTCCTGCCCGCCCTGCGCACCCCGCGAGGAAGGAACCCTCATGAGTATTGACACCCGTTCCACCGGTACCGAGTTGAAAGGAACCGTGGAACTGACGATCGCCATGGTGCTCTCCGGCACCCTCGGCATCTTCGTCATCGAGTCCGGCGCCTCGCCGTTCAACGTCGTCTTCTTCAGGTGCGTCTTCGGAGCCGTCGCCCTGGGCCTGTACTGCCTGGTGCGCGGCTTCTTCAAGAACCACGGCTTCACCCCGAAGAAGCTGGGCCTCGCGGCCCTCGGCGGCGTCTTCATCGTCTTCAACTGGGCCTTCCTCTTCGAGGCCTACGAGTCGACGTCCATCTCCGTCGCCACCGTCGTCTACCACACGCAGCCGTTCTACGTGGTGCTGCTGGGCACGCTGCTGTTCCGGGACAAGCTGACCGCTACCAAGTTCGGCTGGCTGGGCGTCGCGTTCGTCGGGCTGATCCTGGTCGCCGGAGTCTCCGTGTCCGACTTCCAGGACAGCGGCCAGAGCGCGTATCTGATCGGTCTCGGCCAGGCGCTGCTTGCCGCCCTCTTCTACGCCTTCGCCACCGTCATCACCAAGCGGGTGACCGGGGTCAAGCCGCACCTGGTCGCGCTGATCCAGGTGACGCTGGGCATCCCCCTGCTGCTGCCCTTCGCCTCCTTCGCCGACATGAACGGCCTCGGAGCGGACTGGGGCTGGCTGGTCGGCCTCGGCCTGATCCACACCTGCCTGATGTACATCCTCATGTACTCCTCGTACCAGAAGCTGCCCACGCCGAAGATCGCCGTCCTGGCCTTCATCTACCCGGCGGTCGCCATGCTCTGCGACTGGGCCGTGTACGGGCACAGCATCAGCCTGCTGCAGGCGCTGGGCATTCCGCTGATCGTCGCCGCGAGCCTCGGCGTCAACCTCGGCTGGCGTCTCACACCGCGCCGTCCCGACACCACGTCCGCCTCCCGCATCCCGGCCGCGCCTGCCGCCGCCGCTCCGGCCGCCGCCCCTGCCGCAGCCGCCCCTGCCGCAGCCGCCCCTGCCACCACCCCCTCCGCCGAGAAGATCACGATGGGAGAGTCCCGATGACCCTGGTAACGGACCCCGCGGAGCCCACCGCGCCCCGCGTCGCCATCGTCGGAGCCACCGGTGCCGTGGGCAGCACCCTGATCGAGCTCATCGAGGAACGGGGCCTGCGCTACCGCGAGTTGCACCTCGTCGCCTCCTCCCGCTCGGCGGGCCGGGTGCTCACGGTGGACGGGGCGAAGTACGAGGTCCAGGCGATCGAGACCTTCGACTTCTCCCAGGCCGACGTGGCCTTCTTCTCCGCCGGCACCTCGGTGAGCGAGAAGTGGGTGCCCGTCGCCACCGCCGCCGGCACCCTGGTGATCGACAACACGATCGCCTTCCGTATGGACCCGGACTCCCCCCTCGTGGTGCCGCAGGTCAACGCGCACGAGCTCGACCGGCGCCCGAAGAGCGGCGTGATCGCCAACCCCAACTGCTCCACGATCCCCCTGGTCCGGCTGCTGCGCGGCGTCGAGGACCGGTGGGGCATCCGGCACGCGGTGGTCAGCACCTACCAGGCCGCCTCCGGCCTCGGCTACACCGGCGTGGAGGAGCTGCAGGAGTCCACCCTCGCGTCCCTGAACGGCCCGGACTCCGCGTTCGAGCCGGAGCACTTCAAGCCGTCGCTCGCCTTCAACGTCATACCGAAGATCGACCGCTTCCTGGACTCCGGCTTCACCCTGGAGGAGCAGAAGATGCTCCAGGAGTCGCGCAAGATCCTCGGCATGCCGCACCTGGACGTCACGACCACATGCGTCCGCGTCCCGGTCGTCAACTGCCACTCCGAGGCGGTCTACATCGAGTGCCACGAGCCGGTGGACCGCGCCGAACTCGTCGAGGTCCTCGGCGGCCTGCCGGAGGTCACCGTCCACGACCGGACCGATCTGAAGGAGTTCCCGACGCCGGCGACCGTGGGCAGCTCGGACCACGTCCACGTCGGCCGGGTCCGGATCACACAGAGCAATCCCCGCGCCTTCTGGCTGTGGCTGGTCGCCGACAACCTGCGCATCGGTGCCGCCCTCAACGCCTTCCAGATCGCCGAGGAACTGCTGGAACGGGGCACCCTGTGACCACTCCGGCCGTGCTGAAGTTCGGCGGCTCCAGCTTCCGTACCCTCGCGGCGTACGGCTCGCTCGCCGAGGCTCTCGGGCGCCGCGTCGACGAGGAGGGCACCAAGCTGGTCGTCGTGGTCAGCGGACAGCCCGGGGAGACCGAGCAGTTCCGGGAGCGGCTCAGCCAGATCAACCCGCACCCCGAGGACGAGACCGTCGCCGGCCTGCTGACCCTGGCCGACACCATCGGGGCGCAGCTGCTCGCCACCGCTCTGCACCGGCAGGGCCGCAGCGCCACCGTGCTCGCCGGCCATCAGCTGGGCCTCGTGACCAACTCGGCGTTCATGTGGGCGAGGTTGGAGCAGTCCGACCCCGGGCCGCTGAGAGACGCCCTGCGGGAGAACGACATCGTGGTCGTCCCCGGTGGCCAGGCCGCCGACGCCCAGGGCCGGCCGACCTGGCTCGGCAAGAACAGCTCCGACCTGTCCGCGGTGGCCATCGCCGCCGCGCTCGGCGCCCCGCGGTGCGAGATCCACTCCGACGTGGACGGCATCTACAGCACCGACCCGCACCTCGTCACCGGCACCCGGCTGCTGAAGGAGGTCTCGTACAACATCGCGGCCCTGATGTCGCTGTACGGGGCGAAGGTGCTGCACCGGCGATCCGTACGGCTCGCGCAGAAGCACCGCATCGACATCGTCTGCCGGCTCAACCGCGCCCCGTTCCCGGAGGGCTCGGTGATCGGCACGCGCGGCACCTCGGCCTCCGCCGTCGTGCTCAACCAGCGGTCCACCGTGCTGCGTTACGACTCCGAGGACGAGGCCGACCGCGCCTTCGCCGCCTTCCACGGCGCCAACATCGACACCATCCGCCTGACCACCGGCCCGCTGGTGGCCGTCATCGGCGGCTTCGTCGACCTGGAGGAGTTCCAGCGCCGCCAGGGCCTGATACCCGGCACCTTCGCGGGGGTTCCGGTCACGGCACTGCGCGGCAGCAAGGTCGCCACCCATCTCGCCGCGAGCGAGGACGAGGCGCTGCATCTGGCGCAGCGCCTGCACGACGAACTCCAGGACCCCGACGCCCTGTTCCCCGAACCCGAGTTGCTGGGAGTGTGACACCGGATGACCACCCTTGCCGACCACCCGCTCGACGCCGACCGCGGCAGCGCCGTCTCCGGGACTGCCGCCCCCGCGTCCGTACAGACCTTCTCGCGGATCGAACTGCCCGACGAGGTGCGCGACGCCCTGGGCGCCGGGCTGGCCGAAGTGGGCGACCCGAACGCCGACATCGACTGGTCGATGACCCGCTACCTGCAGATCTTCGCCGGACTGCCGACCCCGATCCTGCAGCAGATCCTCGACTTCGGCCGCCACATCGACACCCCCGGTGTCACGCTGGTCGACAACCTGCCGGTCGACGCGCTACTGCCCGACACCCCCGCCGACGGCGGGCCGAGCCGCGACAAGCGGAGCTTCGTCGCCGAGGGAGTGCTCCTGGGCCTGAGCGGGCTGCTCGGCGAACCCCTGGGCGTACGGACGGAGAAGTCGGGGCAGCTCGTCCACGACGTCATCCCGGTCCCGGGCGGCGCCATGACGCAGACCAATCAGGGTTCGGAAGTCTTCCTCAACTTCCACAGCGACATCATGCACGACGTGATCGGCCGCTACGACGTCGCCAACCCCGACTTCCTGGTGCTCAGTTGCCTGCGCGCCGACCACGAAGGCATCGCCGGCACCCACTACGCCGACGCCCGCGACATCCAGGCGGCCCTCGCCCCCGAGGTGCTGGAGACGCTGCGCTCACCGCTGTTCCGGCTCAACGCACCCGGCAGCTACGTCCGTGACGTCGCCGGGGGCGCGGAGGTGCTCTCCGACCCGGTGCCGTTGATCAGCGGCAACGACGAGTACCCGGAGATCGCCATCTCCGCCAACGGCGTCCAGCCGCTGACGACAGGTGCCCGGGCCGCCCTCGACCGGCTCCAGGAGGTCTGCCGCGCCGTCGCCCACGGCGTCCACCTCCGACCCGGCCAGGCGCTGCTGATCAACAACCGCAAGGGCGTCCACGCCCGCACCTCCTTCACCGCCCGCTACGACGGCCGCGACCGCTGGCTCCAGCGCACGTACGTCCGGCGCAGCCTGTGGAACATCCGCTACCGGGTGACGCCGGAGAACCGTCGCGTGCACTACTGATCGGGAGTCAGCGCACCACCACGGTCAGCGTCTTCGTCACGGAGAACTTCCTGCTCTCGGCCGACGTGGGACGGTCCTCGTACCCGCAGCGGTAGCAGCCGAAGAGTCTGACCGTGGTGGTGCCCTTCTCCCGGGCGGTGAAGCTGTACCAGTCCTGGCGTTCGGCGGCCGGGTCGCCGGTGGTGTGCGGCGGCCCGGGCCACAGCCCCACCACCGCACTGTCCGGCTCGGCACTGACCTTCCAGGTGTAGCCCGGCTGGTTGCCGTAGCGGTTGGCCACCGAGAACTCCTCGCCGCGGCGCACGGTGACCGTGCCCGCGAAGTCTCCTTCGAGCCGTCGGAACCCCTCCGGCCCGTCCGCGTCGCCGTACTGCGTCTTGGGGTCCTCCGTCACGACGTTGCCCTGGATGCTGTCCTTGACCTCGACCGGGTACGTCATGGTGCGGTCGCCGTCGGTCTCCCTCAGCACGATGCGCGCGGTGCCGGGTTCGAGGGCGCTGAAGGTGAAGTAGCGCGTGCCCTTGACGGTCTTCTCGCCCTTGGCGCGCAGCACCTGCCCCGACCCGTTCACATCGGAGACCTCCCAGTCGGCGGCGTCTCCGCCCGGGCGGATGTGCAGCGAGAAGTCGTGCCCGGTCAGCACGTTGGTCTCCACCGACTGGGAGGCGACGTCGATCTCCCCGTCCGGGCCGCGCGGCACGCCGTACAGCGGCTTCGGGAGCGCGCAGCACACCTCGTCGCCGGAGGCGGCCTCGTATCCGGCGAAGCCGAGCCCGCCCAGGACCACCGCCGCCGTGCCGCCCGTGAGGCCCCAGAACTTCTTCCCCTTGCCCGTCACCGGGCTCACCTCGGCAGATGGACGCCGGTCGCGTCCGGGAACCGATGGTCCGACGCCTTGCTCATGTCCGTCTCCCCGCCCCGTTCAGATCGGCCGTCAGGCTAGTCGATCATGTCGACACCGAGCACGGGCCTGCGGTTCCCGCATTCCAATCCGCGGACAGGTCAAGGGCGTTGACCGGCCCCTGGCACACCAGCAGAATGAGCGCGCGTCGTTGAGAGCGCTCTCAGCGGTCTCGGCGGTGCAGTGCGTCTCAGGCGCGTGCCCACCGGTCGGCATCATCCGAGGGAGACCCATGTCCGGCAGACAAGACCCGGCGCTCACCCGCCGCACGCTCATCGGCACCGGCCTCGCTCTCGGCGCCGCGGCCCTCACCGCGGCCGGGTCAGGTGCCGCTCACGCCACTCCCGGCACCCCCGCCCAGCACCCCGCCCGGCACCGCGCCCAGCGCCGGGCCCAAGCCTTCCTGGCCGCCGCCATGGACGCCTACCCCGACCACGGCACCACCCGCCTCGCCCAGAGCTACGCCGACCAGGCCGGCCTCTTCAGCACCGCCTTCACCTACGACAACGCCCTCGCGATCCTCGCCCTCCTCGCCGGACGTGCGTCCGACGGCCGGGCCCGGGCCGTGGTGCTCGGGGACGCGCTGCTTTACGCCCAGCGGCACGACCCCGTCCACGCCGACGGCCGGCTTCGGCAGGCCTACAACGTCGGGCCGTACACCTTCTACGACGGCTCGCGGCAGCCGGACGGGTTCGTGCGGGCGGACGGGACCGCCAACGTCGGCACTCAGTTCGGGTTCACGGGGACGGCCGTGGGTGACATGGCCTGGGCCGGGATCGCGCTCACCGCGCTCGCCCGGCGGACCGGGGAGCGGCGGTTCCTCGACGGTGCCGTGCGGATCGGGGAGTGGGTCGAGCGGAACGGGCGTACCGACGAACCCCTCGGGGGGTACAAGTTCGGGGTGAACGGGGCCGACGAGAAGCTGCCTTTCACCTCCACCGAGCACAACACCGACCTCGTCTGCCTCTTCGGGCGGCTCGCCCGGCTCACCGGGGACGGCGTGTGGCGGGAGCGGCGGGCTCGAGCCCGGGCCTTCCTGGAGAAGATGTGGGAGCCGGACGGCGGCTTCTTCTACACCGGGACCAATGACGGGGTGACGGTCAATACGTCGCCGATCCCTGAGGACACCCAGACCTGGACCCACCTCGCCCTCGACTCCCGCGCCCACGCCCGCTCGTTGGACTGGGCCGCCCGCGAACTGGCCGTCCTCGACCACGCCGGGCGGCGCAACAGCACGGTGCCCGCGGGGCAGTCGTACGAAGGGGTCACCTTCAGCTCCGCCAGTCTCCTCGCGAACGAGGACGCCCCGATCGCCGACTCGCAGCCCAGGCCGGACCGGAACGGCGTGTGGTTCGAGGGCACCGCCCATCTCGCGCTCGCGCTACGGGAGCGGCAGGCGCGGGGTGACGAGGCGCGGGCCCGGCGGCTGCTCGACTCCATCGAGCGGGCTCAGGAGCTGCTCGGCGGCGGCCAGACGGTCGGCGGGCGGGCGCTGCCCGAGCGGTCCGGGGTGGTCTCGGCGAGCAGCCCGCTCGACACCGGGTTCGGGTTCGGGTACTACCCGTACCGGCACTTGGGGGCGACCGCCTGGTACCTGATGGCGGCCCTGCGCTCCAATCCGTTGCGGGCCTGAACCCCGTCACCTGTGGCCGCCACGCTCAGCCGACCGGGAGGGGCTGCTCGGCCCAGATCGTCTTGCCGGTGGGGGTCTGGCGGGTGCCCCAGCCCTGGGTGAGCTGGGCGACCATGTGCAGGCCGCGGCCGCCCTCGTCATAGGTGCGGGCGCGGCGCAGATGCGGGGCCGTGCTGCTGGCGTCGGACACCTCGCAGATCAGGGTGCGGTCCCGGATCAGGCGCAGCCCGATCGGTACGTCGCCGTAGCGGATGGCGTTGGTGACCAGCTCGCTCACCACCAGCTCGGTGACGAACGCCGCCTCCTGCAGGCCCCAGGCCGCGAGCTGCCGGGTGGCCTGCGCCCGGGCGTCGGCGACGATCGCCGGGTCGGACGGCAGGGCCCAGGCGGCGACCTGGTCGGCGTGCAGGGCGCGGGTGCGTACGAGGAGGAGGGCCACGTCGTCGGCGGGGCTGTCGGGGAGCAGGTCCTTGAGGATGGCGTCGCAGGTGACCTCCAGCGACGGCACCGGGGAGGCCAGGGCCGCGCAGAGCCGTTCCAGGCCGAGGCCGACGTCGTGCTCGCGGTTCTCGATCAGGCCGTCGGTGTAGAAGGCGAGCAGGCTGCCCTCCGGCAGCTCCAGCTCGGTCGCCTCGAAGGGCAGCCCGCCCACGCCGAGCACCGGGCCGGGCGTGAGGTGGACGACGCTGACCGAGCCGTCGGGGAGCAGCACCGCGGGCGGGACGTGGCCGGCGCTGGCCAGGGTGCAGATCCGGGAGACCGGGTCGTAGACGGCGTACAGGCAGGTCGCGCCGATCCCGCCGGTGTACGGCAGGTCCCGAACGATGTGGTCGTCGTCCGAGGTGAGGTGGGTGACCAGGTCGTCGAGGTGGGTGAGCAGCTCGTCCGGGGGCAGGTCCACGTCGGCGAGGGTGCGTACGGCGGTGCGCAGCCGTCCCATGGTGGCGGAGGCGTGGATTCCGTGCCCGACGACGTCGCCGACGACCAGGGCGACGCGGGTGCCCGACAGCGGGACGACGTCGAACCAGTCGCCGCCGACGCCGGCACCCGTACCGGCGGGCAGATAGCGGTACGCCACCTCGACGGCCGCCTGCTTCGGCAGGTCGCGGGGGAGCAGGCTGCGCTGGAGGGTGAGGGCGTTGGTGCGCTCGCGGGTGTAGCGGCGGGCGTTGTCCACGCCGACGGCGGCCCGGCCCGCGAGCTCCTCGGCGAGGATCAGGTCGTCGTGCTGGAAGGGCGCCGAGCCCTTGCCGCGGACGAAGACCGCGACCCCGAGGGTGATGCCCCGGGCCCGCAAAGGGGCGGCCACGACCGAGTGGAAGCCGTGCTCACGGACGATCGCGGCCCGCGCCTCGTGCTCGCCGACCCAGCGGGCGAAGTCGGGGTCGTCCGCGCCGCTGAGCACCGGGCGGCCGCTGGTCAGGGAGCGGGCGGGCGGCGAGAACGGGGGATAGGTGTCGATCCCGCCGAGGTCGACGGCGGCCTCGGGCACGCCCTCGCCCTCGGAGGAGGACTGGTGGGCGACCCGGCGCAGCACCACGGCGGCGTCGACCGGCCCCGGCACCGGTTCCTCCCCGCGCATCACCGAGTCGAGCAGGTCCACGCTGGCGAAGTCGGCGAGCCGCGGGACGGCCAGATCGGCGAGTTCCTGGGCGGTGCGGTTCACGTTCAGCGTGGTGCCGATGCGGGTGCCCGCCTCGTTCAGCAGGGCCAGCCGCTGCCGGGCGGCGTGCTGCTCGCTGCTGTCGAAGGCGGCGGTGCCGACGCCGGCCACCTCGCCGGTCCCCGGGTCCCGCACGGGCCACAGCTCGACGATCCAGGAGCGCTGCCGGGCGGCGGCGTGCGGCGCCGGAGCGAACCCCTCGTACCGCATCGGCACGGCCTCCTCGGCGACGTGCCGTACGCACCGGAGGAACCCCTCGTCGGAACAGGCCTGGCCGAGCGGGTCGGTCTCCGCGCCTCTGTTCAGCCGCCACGAGCCCGACGCTGCGCTGTAGGTCGACAGGGCGATCGAGGACTGGGCGAAGGCCCACTCCACCATCCGCCGGTCGCGCTCCGAGGCGGGGGTTCCCGTGGTGGCGGTGATGACGAACGCCTGCGTCGCACTGGCGCCGTCCAGCTGGGGATGGGCGTGCAGGGTCAGTTCGACGCGGTGGCCGTCGCGGTGCCTGAGGGCCGCGGTACCGCTCCACTCCGGGGAACCGACCGGGGAGAAGCCGGTCGCCTCTCGGTCCACGAGGAGGTCGGCCGCGGCCCGTCCCACCACCTCGGCGGGGCGATACCCCAGCAGCCGCCGGGCGCCCTCGCTCCACCCCGTGACGATGCCCTCCAGGCTGATGGTGGCTGTCGCGGCATCTGGTGACCACCCGTTGTGATCGAAGTTGTGATCAAAAGTGGTCATTCTTGCTCAATTCGCGCTGGTGATGTTACTCACAGTTCCAGCGTGCGCGTCGCGCGAGAATCGGACAAGTCGGATTCCCGTGCATGGATTTCCGGGTGCATACGGGACGGATACGGGTGGAGGAGTCGGGCCATGGGCTATTCCGGTACGCCGCTCGCCAGGAAGATCGGCATCAAGCCGGGCCACCGGGTCCGGCTCCGTCACGCGCCGGCCCGCTGGGACATTCCCGGGCTGCCGGAGGGCTGCGACCTGGCCGAGGGAAGCCCGCGCGGCGCGGACGTCGCCGTCGCGTTCTATCGGTCGTACGGCGATCTCGTCGCCGAAGGCCCCGCGCTGGTCGGCGACCTCGCCGACGACGCCATGCTGTGGATCGCCTGGCCCCGGCGGGCGGCCGGCCATGTCAGCGACATCACTGAGAACGCGCTGCGGGACCTCTTCCTCCCGCTGGGCGTTGTCGATGTGAAGGTCGCGGCGCTGGGGGAGGACTGGTCGGGCCTGAAGTTCGTACGGCGCAGGGAGAACCGCCGTACGTAGCCCGTAGGCCGCAGCCCGTAGCCCGGCCGTCGGTCGGCAAATCGGCGAACGGAAGACGTCTTTACCGTGAACCACTAGCATCGCGCCGGTAATCGCAGCCGGGACGAGGTGGGTGCAGGCCATGACGGAACCGAGGATCGCCGTCGCCGTGGTGACGATGGGCAACCGTCCCGCCGAGGTCGACGCACTGGTCGAATCCGTGGCCAAACAGGACCTCGCCCCCGACCGGATCGTCGTCGTGGGCAACGGCTGCCCGCTGCCCGAGTTCGCCGAGCGGCTGTCGCTGCCCGGCGAGGTGACCTCGATCGAGCTCGACGAGAACCTCGGCTGCCCCGGTGGCCGGAACGCGGCCCTCGCCCGCCTGCGCGAGTTCGGGGACGTCGACGTCGTGGTCGAGCTGGACGACGACGGGCTCCTCGTCGACGCCGACGTACTGCGCCGGGTACGCGATCTGTACGCCGCCGACGACCGGCTCGGCATCGTCGGCTTCCGCATCGCCGACGAGCACGGAGAGACACAGCAGCGGCACGTGCCCAGGATCGGCAAGTCGGATCCGCTCCGGGGCGGCTACGTCACCGGCTTCCTCGGCGGCGGACACGCGCTGAGCATGGCGATGCTGGCCGAGACCGGGGACTGGCCCGCCGAGTTCTTCTTCGCCCATGAGGAGACCGACCTGGCCTGGCGGGCCGCCGACGCGGGCTGGCGCATTCTGTACGCCCCCGAGCTCCTCCTCCAGCACCCGAAGACCTCGCCGGCCCGGCACGCCATCTACTACCGGGTGAACGCCCGCAACCGCGTCTGGCTGACCCGCCGCCGACTGCCGCTCGCCCTCATCCCCGTCCACCTGGGCATCTGGGTCCTGCTCACCCTCGCCCGCAACCGGTCGCTCGGCGGGCTGCGCGCCTGGTTCGGCGGCTTCCTGGAGGGCGTACGGGAACCGGCGGGCGAGCGACGGCCCATGCGGTGGCGGACGGTGTGGCGGCTGTGCCGGCTGGGGCGGCCGCCGGTCATCTGACCGGCAGAGGACCGGCAAAGGCCCGAGCGGGCCCGGGGAAAGGGGTCTGAGCGGGCCCGGAGAGCGGGATGCGGGCCCCGGCCGTTCACCTCTGCCGACCGGGACCCGTATCCCCGGATCCGGCCACGGCGGCGGCACTCCCCCGAGCTGCGCGTCATACGCGCGCACCGTCGGGCCGGATCCGATGTAGTGATCAGATTAAGCCATGCGGGGAGATGGCTGACATCCGGTCAACCTTGTTCGCGGTCGGCGTCGTTCGGCCGACCGTTCCCTCCCGACCTGCACAGATCACCTCGCATCGGCATAACACTCCACCACCGCCGTGGTGAACGGAAACCGCACCGGCGTCCGGCCGAACGTCAGCCGCCCGGCCAGGTCCGCCGCCTCGCGGATCGCCACCACGACGGCCTCGGCCTCCTCCTCGGGACAGTGCACGATCACCTCGTCGTGCTGGAAGAAGACCAGCTCCGCCGCCATGCCCGCGCAGGCCTGCCGCAGCGCGGCGAGCATCAGCAGGGCCCAGTCGGCCGCGCTGCCCTGGACGACGAAGTTGCGGGCGAAGCGGCCCCGGGCGCGGGCGTTGGTGGAGGCGTAGCCCGGCACCCACTCCTGCGGCCCGGAGCCGTCGGCCGAATCGGCCTGGGCGTCCGGGATCGGGATCCCCGCCTCCTCGGCCGCGTCGTCCGTCGCTCCGGCCGCCGGCGGACAGGTCCGCCCCAGCCACGTCCGCACGAGCCGCCCCTCCTCACCGGCCCGCGCCGCTTCGTCGACGTAGGCCACCGCCTTGGGGAACCGGCGTCTGAGCGCGGCGAGGTTCTTCAGCCCGTCGCCGGAGGTCTGCCCGTAGACGGCGCCCAGCACGGCGAGCTTGGCCTGGGTGCGGTCGCCGGAGAAGGCCCGGTCGGAGACGGACTGGTACAGGTCGGTCTCCCGCCCGGCCACCTCCATCAGCCCGGGATCGCGGGAGATCGCGGCGAGCACCCGCGGCTCCATCTGGTCGGCGTCGGCCACGACGAGCCGCCAGCCGGGGTCGGCGACGACCGCACGCCGGATGACCTTGGGGATCTGCAGCGCGCCCCCGCCGTTGGTCACCCACCGCCCGGTGACCGTGCCGCCCGCGAGGAACTCCGGCCGGAACCGCCCGTCGCGCACCCAGTCCTGCAGCCAGGACCAGCCGTGGGCCACCCAGATCCGGTACAGCTTCTTGTACTCGACCAAGGGCTTCACGGCCGGATGGTCGAGCGACTCGATCTCCCAGCGCCGGGTCGATCTGATCCTGATCCCGGCCTGCGCGAAGGCCTTGATCACATCGGCGGGCAGATCGGGCCGCACCCGGCGCCCGAACGCCGCCGACACCTCGTCCGCCAGCTCGGCCAGCCGCCGCGGCTCCCCGCCCCCGGCATACCGCTCGCCGAGCAGTTCGTGCAGCACCCGGCGGTGCACCTCGGCGCTCCACGGGAGCCCGGCCCGGTTCATCTCGGCGGCCACGAGCATGCCCGCCGACTCGGCCGCCGTCAGCAGCCGCATCCGCTCGGGGTGCGCGGCCCCGTCGTGCCGGCGCTGCTGGTCGGCGTACACCTCGACGAGGTCGGCGAGCGGCACATGGACCGCCTGCGGCTCGAAGAGCGAGGACTGCGAACCGGGTTCGGCGGCACGCTGGGGCGGATCGGGCGGTACGGGGCGCCCGCGCAGCCGGGCCAGGGCCGCGGCGGCCGACCTGGGCTCCCCGTACCGCCCCTCGTGGCCGAGAAGGAGCGTCTCGGCGTCCTCGATGTCGTAGCACCGCTCCACTCGCACCCCCGTGGCGAGCAGCCGCGGATAGACCTCGGCGGTGGACCGCCACACCCACCGCGTGACCGCCGGCCGCCCCCGCACGGCCTCGGCCAGGTCCGCCTCCCACCGCACCGGCACGGCGAGCAGCCCGTCCGGACCGAGGGGGGCGATCTCCACGCCGCCGTCCTCGGCCGGAGCGAGCGCCCACCGGTCGGTCATGCTGCGAGTGTGGCACCCGGGTCTGACAACGGCCTCAGTCCTTCGCTCCGCCCTGCTCGCCGGCCTTCTTGGCGGTCTCCTCACCGCTCTTCAGGAACTGGGAGAGCAGCTCGACGACGTAGTCCTCGATCGTCTGCTTGGTGAGGCCGAGGCCGGACAGGACGCCCGTGCCGTTCTCGAACTCCAGCAGGGCCAGCAGGATGTGCTCGGTGCCGATGTAGTTGTGGCCGAGGCGCAGGGCCTCGCGGAAGGTGAGCTCCAGGACCTTCTTGGCGTCGGAGCCGTAGGGGACGAGGTCGGGGACCTCGTCGGCGGCGGGCGGCAGTGCGGCGGTTGCGGCCTGGCGCACCGAGTCCAGGAGGATGCCCTGGGCCGTGATCGCCTTCGCGGCGAGGCCGTCGGGGTCGGCCAGCAGACCGAGGACGAGGTGCTCGGGGCGGCCCTCGGGGTTGCGGGCCGCGATGGCCTCGTTGTGGGCGGCCATCACCGCGTTGCGGGCACGCGGCGTGTAGCGGCCGAAGCCCTGCTGGGGGTCGAGGTCGGACGACTCCTTCGGCACGAACCGCTTCTGCGCGGCCTGCCGGGTGACGCCCATGCTCTTGCCGATGTCGGTCCAGGAGGCCCCCGATCGACGCGCCTGGTCCACGAAGTGCCCGATCAGGTGGTCGGCCACGTCGCCGAGGTGGTCGGCGGCGATCACCGCGTCCTCGAGCTGGTCGAGGGGTTCCTGGTGGGCCTTCTTGATGGCCGCGATGAGTTCGTCGAGACGTACGGATGACGTGATGCTCGGGTTCGTCGACATGTGTCAACCGTAGGTTGACAGCCCAGGGGTGTCAACTCGTGGTTGACATCGGGCGTCAGAGCGTCTTGGCGAAGCAGCGGCTGTCGGAATAGCCGCGATACGGGCCGAAGTTGGCCGTCGGCTCGTACCCGCTGGAGGCGTAGAGCGCCATGGCCTCCGGCAGGGGCGTGCCCGTCTCCAGCACCATGCGGATCCGTCCGGCGGCCCGTGCACTGTCCTCCAGCTCCCGCAGGATGCGACGGGCGAGCCCCCGCCCTCTGGCCTCGGGCACCACGTACATGCGCTTGACCTCGGCGTCGCCGTCCGCGTAGCCCTCCTCGTCCGCTTCCTGCGCACGCCAGCCGCCGCACGCCACCGGCTTGTCGCCGAGGTACGCGAGGAGGAACAGGCCGTGCGGCGGGTCGAAGTGGCCCGGATGCAGCGGGGTCATGTCGTCGTAGCCGTAACGCCGCATGTACTCGGCCTGCGCGAGGGCGGAGAGCTTCACGGCGTCGGAGTGGTCGAAGCGGACGGGGCGGATCTCCTCCAGGAACTCCATGACGGCGGAAAGTAGGCGCGGTCCTGCGCCTCCCACAACGGAATTACCATCCCTTGGTGAGCACGCCCAGCACCGTCGACCGTGCCTTCGAGGCCGCCCTCTACGACACCGGCCACACCGCCCTCGACACCGGCGCCTCCCTCCTCGCCGCCGACGCCGCCGCGGACGCCGAACTCGCCCGGCGCGGCCAGGAGTTCGTGGCGGCTGCCTGGCGCCGCGGCTGGCAGCCCGCCGACGTCGTACGGCTCGTGCGGCGCGACCTGGACGACGTCCACGTACGACTGCTCTCGGCGCTGATCCGCGCGCAGCAGCCGTACGACCGCCCCCGCGGCCCCCGCTGGACCGCACAGCTCGACGACCTGCCCACCGAAGCCCCGCCCCGCCCCGACCGCTTCTCGCACGCGACCGCCGTCCTGGAGCTGTACCGCCTCCTGCTGCGCCTGCCCGCGCTGGAGCCCCTGGAGGAGGCGGCCGGGCCGGCCGTCAAGGCCGCCAGGCCCGAGTCCCGCATGCTCACCCGCATCCGCGCGCTGCTGGCGAAGGCGGAGGCGACCGGCTTCCCCGAGGAGGCGGAGGCGCTCAGCGCCAAGGCGCAGGAGCTGATGGCCCGGCACAGCATCGACGAGGCCCTGCTCTCAACCCGCGAGCACGCCGCGAAGGACGCCCCGGGCGCCTGCCGGATCGGTGTGGAACCGCCGTACGAGCAGGCGAAGGCCGTCCTGCTGGACGCGGTGGCGACCGCCAACCACTGCCGTGCCGTGTGGAACGAACCCTTCGGCTTCTCCACGGTCGTCGGCTTCGAGGCCGATCTGGAGGCGGTCGAGCTCCTCTACACCTCGCTCCTCGTGCAGGCCCAGACCGCGATGACGAAGGCGGAGGCGGCCCAGCGCGCGGGCGGCCGCAAGCGCACCAAGACCTTCCGCCAGTCGTTCCTGGCGGCCTACGCCCACCGCATAGGCACCCACCTGGCCGCGGCCGCGCAGACCCAGGTCACTCAGGACCTGCTGCCGGTCCTCGCCTCCCGCGAGGTCGCGGTGACCGACCGCCTGGACCGCATGTTCCCGGAGACGACCACGACCCGTCTGCGCGGCGTCAGCGACGAGGCGGGCTGGGTGGAGGGTGCGCAGGCGGCCGACCGGGCGCAGGTGGAAAGCCGCCCCCGGCTCAGTCCCCGGCCTGCACGAAAGGACTGACCGAGGCCTTCAGGACGCCCGGGTTGTCCTCGCCCCGGACCGGTCCGTACGACCACTTGTAGCTCTGCTGGGCCGTCGCCCCCGGCAGGCTGATCTTCAGCGTCTTCGCGTCCAGGGTGTCCTCGGCGCCGGCCTCGCCGCGCTCGTAGGTGATGGTGAACGTGGCCGCGGCGCCCTCGTCCAGCGTCAGCTTCACGGCCTTGGCGCCCTCCTGCGCCGGGAGGCCGGCCGACATGCCGGAGCCGTACAGGTCGACACCCGGGAAGCCCTTCAACGTGCACCGGGAGCCCTTGTTGGTGAGGGTGACGGGCACGTTGCCGGTGTCCCCGGCGGCCGGGGCGGCGTTGGCCGGCCCGACCTGCACGGCCATCTCGTCGAGCCCGCAGGCGGAACCGGCCTTGCGGTCCTGGCTGTCGTCCGTGTCTCCGCCGTTTCCGCCGTCGTCGCAGGCGGTCAGGAGGAGGGCCGCGGCGAGGGCGGCGACGGTGAGGGAAGTGGCGCGCATGGGGTCCTTCAGGCAGTGACGTCGGCAAGGGAATGACGTCGGTGATCGCGGGCGGTCAACGCATCCAACATCACGAACCCGGAACCGCCGTCGGCAGCCCCGTCGGCAGCTTGCCGCCCTCCGCCTTGGTGTACGTCTCCGCACCGAGGCCGCCCTCCCACGTCACCTTCAGCGACGTCTTGCCGACGGAGTCGACCGTCCCGGACGCCCGGTCCTTGCTGCCGTCGGTGCACTTCAGGCGGATCGTCCGGGTCCCGTCCTGCTCGCCGGCGGTCCCGCTGCACACGGTGCCGCCGGTCGCGAAGAGCCCGGCCTCCGTGCCGTTGACCATGAGCACCACGGCCTTGCCGTCGGTCGTGGCGAGCCAGCTGCCCTCCAGAGGGCCGGCCGCGGAGGCCGACCCTCCGGTCCCGCCGCCGGTGTCGGCACTGGTGGTCGCGGAGGGACTGGGGTTGTCCTTGGAGTTGGAGTCGGAATCGGAGCCGCCGTCGCCGCTGCACGCGGTGAGGGCGAGCGCACCCGCAAGCGAGGCGGCCACGGCGGCGCCCCGCATCCGCCGGCCCGGAATCGTGCGCGTACGCGAGAAAGTCGCCGAGGTCACTGGTAGCTCCCAAGCTGTAGCGGTCGGCATACGGCCGAATCGGCCACCTGACCGAAACGACCGCAGCAAGTTACCAGGGAGTTCCCTCCGCGGCGTGGGAACGTGCCGGACCTACCAGGAAGCCTTGCGCACCCCCGGCAGATACCCGGCGTGCGCCTGCCCCCGCAGCGACACCCGGGACAGCCCGAAGGCACGGAAGTACCCGCGCGGCCGCCCGTCCACCTGGTCCCGGTTCCGCACCCGCGTGGCGCTGGCGTCCCGCGGCTGCCTGCGCAACTCGCGCTGGGCGGCAAGCCGTTCGGCCTCGCTGGACGACGGCCTGCGGATGATCTCCTTGAGCTCGGCCCGCCGCTCGGCGTACCGCGCGACGATCTCCTGCCGCTTCTCGTTCTTCGCGATCTTGCTCTTCTTGGCCATCAGACCTTCACTCCCCGCGCGCGGATACGGGCGACGGCCGCCTCGATCCCGATGACGTCAACGGTCTTGATCCCCTTGGCGCTCAGCCGCAGCCGCACATACCGGCCCTCGCTCGGCAGCCAGTAGCGCTTGGTCTGGATGTTGGGGTCGAAGCGGCGGGAGGTCCGCCGGTGGGAGTGGGAAATCGTGTTGCCGAAGCCGGGCTGGGCGCCGGTCAGCATGCAGTGGGCGGACACGGGTGACCAACCTCTCCTCGCTCGTCGCTCGTAATGGAATTCATTTTCAGTAAGATAGCAGCATGGCACGCAACGAACTCCGCCCGGTCATCAAGCTCCGGTCCACCGCCGGCACCGGCTACACCTACGTGACCCGCAAGAACCGCCGCAACGACCCGGACCGCATGACCCTGCGCAAGTACGACCCGGTCGCCGGCCGCCACGTCGACTTCCGAGAGGAGCGCTGAGGACCGCCATGCGCAAGGGAATCCACCCCTCCTACGGCCCGGTCGTCTTCCGCGACCGAGCCGCGAACCACGCGTTCCTGACCCGCTCGACCCTGGCCGGCGTACCGACCGACAAGACGATCGAGTGGGAGGACGGCAACACCTACCCGGTCGTCGACGTCGAGATCTCGAACGTCAGCCACCCCTTCTACACGGGCACGGCCCGCGTCCTGGACACGGCGGGCCGAGTGGAGCGCTTCGAGCGCCGCTACGGAAAGCAGGGTTAGCACGGTGCCCGATCTCTCCGTCGTGGTCGTCGGCGGACTGCACGCCGACGCCCGCAAGGCGACCGTGGACCAGCTGCTCGCCGACGTCCCCGACAGCGTCGTACTCCACCACGACCTGGCGACGGCCGCGGCCGGCACGGTCGTCCGTACGATCCGCGACGCCACCGGCATCGTCACCGCCGGCGAGGCGCCCCTCGTGAACGACTGCGCCTGCTGCGCCCTGCGCGAGGACCTGGTGCCGGAGCTGCTGCGCATCCGGGACGCGGGCGGCACCCGCATGGCGGTCGTCGAACTGTGGGACTCGGTGGAGCCGAAGGCGATGGCCGAGGTGGTCACGGCCGGCGGCCTGACGGTCACCGGCGTGATCACCGCGGTCGACCCGGCGCTGGTCCTGCCGTACCTGGGCAACGGCGACGACCTGGCCGAGGGCGGCCTGGCGGCCGCGGCGACCGACCAGCGTACGGTCGCCGACACCTTCGCGCGCCAGCTGGAGTACGCCCCGGTCCTCGCCGTCGCCGACTCCCCGGAGGCCGACGACGAGGACCGCGAACTGCTCGCCCAGCTCCACCCGACGGCCCGCCAGGTCCCGATCACCGAAGGCGGCCCGGCGGCGGCGTCGGCCCCCGTCGCTGCAGCCGACGACCTGATGGTTCCGCCCCCACGCCGCCGCCCCCTCTCCTCCCTCGCCCAGGCGGCGTTGGCCGGCTTCGACGTCGAATCGGCCGCGGCGGCCCAGCATCCGGCGTGCGCCCTGCTCCCCGCCGAGGCGGACGCGCACGGCGTCTCCACCCTCGTCTGGCACCGCCGCCGCCCCTTCCACCCCGAGCGGCTGTACGCGGCCCTGGAGGACCTGACCTGCGCGGCGGCCCGCAGCCGGGGCCGTTTCTGGCTCGCCGACAAACCCGACGTCCTCCTCCACTGGGACGCGGCGGGCGGTGCCCTGTGCGTGGAGAGCGCGGGCCCCTGGCTGGCCTCGCTCCCCGACGCGGCCTGGGACATGGTCCCGCCGGTCCGCCGGGCCGCCGCCGCGCTGGACTGGCACCCCGAGCACGGCGACTGCTGCCAGCACCTGGTCTTCACGTCCCCGGGCCTGGACCGCGACGGCCTGTCCGAGCTCCTCGAGTCCTGCCTCCTCACGGACGCCGAGTACGCCGCCGGCCGCGACGCCTGGAAACAACTCCCGCCCGCCTTCGACACCCTCCTGGAGGTCTGACACCCATGCCCCGCACCCCCGCCCGCAAGCCCGCGAAACCCCGCCCCAACCCCCTGGACCAGGCCGGCATCACCTACATCGACTACAAGGACACCGACCTCCTCCGAAAGTTCATCTCCGACCGCGGCAAGATCCGCAGCCGCCGAGTCACCCGAGTAACGGCCCAACAACAACGCCAACTGGCCAAGGCCATCAAGAACGCCCGCGAGATGGCCCTACTCCCGTACACCGCCCGCTGAGCGCCCGGCCCCCACTCCTCAAACGCCGGACGGCCCTGCCCGCTCGCGGCTTGCCCGGCGTGGGGGCTGGGCTGGGGTGGGTCGCGCGGCCCGGCGCTGACGGGGTGCCGCTGCGCCCACCCGTGCCGCCCCAGCGGCACGACTGCCGCAGCTAAGTGGGCATGAGGGGCCAGCAGCTACCCAGGCTGCTGCGGGCCGTAAGGCGGTGGCGCGTACCCCCGCGGGCCCGCGGTCGCGTACGGCGGGAAGGGGACGTGTCGGGGGGTGTCCGCCCGCAGTGGCCGGCGTCAACACGCAGTGCCTCCTGGCCTAAGTCCAGCCGCCGGTCCGAGGACGGACACCCCCCGGCACGGCCCCGACCCACAACGAGACCGCAGGCGCTACGCGCACCCCCACCCCACCCGCACAGGCGCCGCAGGCATCAACGCGCACCCCCACCACCCGCACGCACCCCCGGCCCAACCGCCGGAGGCCCCCGCATCAACGCGCACCTCACCCCAGCCCGCCCCACCCGCCCGCACCCAACTCCGCCTCCCACACCGTCACTTGGCGTGGAACAAGAAAGCCCCAGAACGCGTCTCTTGCTAGTGCACGCATGTGATGCGATGCCTGGGGCACGCGCTGGAACGCAAATGGGCCCGCGTACGTCACAGGAGTAACCGCAGCAACACCCCGCGTGCACGTGCATCTGCTCATGCAGCTGCACGTGAACAGAGCTATGATCCGGGAGCAGTTGACCACTGCACCACGAGCGGCCACCACCAGCTGCATCAGCTCTGGCATCAATGGCCTCAAAACCACCGCACCACCGGGGAGCGACCTGTGGACCACGACGTGTACAACGGCATGGCAGCCACGGCTCTGACCGGGGTGGCCTGGCAGAAGAGCAGGCACAGCAACTCGCAGGGCTCCTGCGTAGAGTTCGCCCGACTCCCCGGCGGCGACGTGGCCGTACGCAACTCGCGCTTCCCGGACGGCCCCGCCCTCGTCTACACCCGCGCCGAGATCGAGGCGATGCTCCTGGGCATCAAGGACGGCGAGTTCGACCACCTGATCGCAGGCTGACACACCAGGGCAATCGACGCCTTCAGCGCCGCAGTAACCGCCCCGCCCCCGGGCAACGCGCGTAGAACCGCGACATCAGCAAACGCCGCGCACCATCATTCCGCCGAGGCCGAGCCCGGAGCCGTCCCCGAAGCGGAGCCCGACGCGGAGCCCGAAGCCGCCCCACCCTCCGACGACCCCTGCCCCTGCACCCGGAACAGCGCCCAAACGACCTTCCCGCTGAGCGCCCCCGCCAACGGATGCCACCCCCACCCGTCACTGAAGGAGTCGACAAGAAACAACCCCCGACCGGACTCCGCCGAAAAGTCGTCGGAGTCACGCGCAACCGGACTCTCGTGACTGGGATCGCGCACCGCGCACACCAGCCGCTCGGTCCACCGCATCAGATGCAACCGCACAGGCGGCGTCTGCTCGGGTATTCGCTGCGCACCCGCCGGCAGTGCATGCCGTAGCGCATTGGTCACCAACTCCGAGACCACAAGGCAGACATCGTCGAAGCGATGCCCCAATTCCCACTGGTCAAGAGTGCGCCGGGTGAACTTCCGAGCCTCACGCACCGCTTCGTAGCGGGCCGGCAGAGCGCAGGAGGCGGCGTTGGACACGGCTGCGGGATCCAGCGGCGGAAGGCCCTGCCGTAACGGCTCGAGCATGGTCGATCCATTCGTCCCCATGCGAGGCACTCCCGGGAATTCGCGGTCGTTGCGATGCAGCGGTTGCGCGGGACCATGGTTTCGGATGCGCAGAGCAGATGCAAGGGCAGATGCACGTGCACGTGACCGAATTGGACGTTCCCGTACCGCTTCTTGGCCATTTTTTCCGCCAACTTCAATCTCTCTCCTTGTCTTCCGTGCACCCTCCGTCACCCCTCCCTGACAGGAATCCTTGTCTTCTTTCCATCTCTGTAATCGGACGAGTACTGCTCGAAGTGATTTAGTGGCAGACTGCGGGCCCTGAAGACGGTTGGGGAGGCTGGCGAACGTGAGCGCGGGAGAGCCCGGATCGGTGGTGCGGCGCATGCTGCTCGGCTCGCAACTGAGGCGACTGCGGGAAGCACGCGGGATCACGCGCGAGGCGGCGGGTTACTCGATCCGCGCCTCCGAGTCGAAGATCAGCCGGATGGAGTTGGGCCGGGTGAGCTTCAAGACGCGGGACGTCGAAGACCTGCTGACGCTGTACGGCATCACGGACGAGCAGGAGCGCAACTCGCTCCTCTCCCTCGCCCGCGAGGCCAACGTCGCGGGCTGGTGGCACAGTTACTCGGACGTCCTGCCCAGCTGGTTCCCCACCTACGTCGGACTTGAGGGCGCCGCCAGCGTCATCCGCGCGTACGAAGTGCAGTTCGTGCACGGCCTGCTGCAGACCGAGGAATACGCCCGCGCGGTCGTACGGCGCGGCATGAAGGGCGCGAGCGAGGCGGACGTCGAGCGGCGCGTGGCGCTGCGCCTGGAGCGGCAGAAGTACCTCGTCTCCGAGAACGCTCCCGAGTTCCACATCGTCCTGGACGAGGCCGCCCTGCGCCGCCCCTACGGCGACCGCGAGGTCATGCGCGGCCAGCTCCAGCACCTGATCGAGGTCTCCGAGCGGCCGAACGTACGGCTGCAGGTCATGCCGTTCAGCTTCGGCGGCCACTCCGGTGAGTCCGGCGCCTTCACCATCCTCAGCTTCCCGGAGTCGGACCTCTCGGACGTCGTCTACCTGGAACAGCTCACCAGCGCGCTCTACCTCGACAAGCACGAGGACGTCACCCAGTACGAGAAGGCGCTCAAGGAACTGCAGCAGGACAGCCCCGGCCCGGACGAGAGCCGGGACGTGCTGCGGGGCCTCCTCCAGCTCTCCTAGGGATTCCCCTCGATCACCGGCGGAGCCACCCAACTCACTTGAAACGCAAGTACGATGACGTGTGATCAGACCGTGAAGTTGATCAAGTTCGATCGGTTGGTCAGGTCGATCAGCTGATCAGGGTGTCGCTAGGGATGAGGGATCACATGTCGTCGTACTTCACCGACCTGGCTCAGCAGTACATCGACGGTGAGTGGCGCCCGGGCACCGGTTCCTGGGACATCATCGACTTCAACCCGTACGACGGCGAGAAGCTGGCATCGATCACCATAGCCACGGTCGACGAGGTGGATCAGGCCTACCAGGGGGCCGCCCGCGCCCAGAAGCAGTGGTCGGCGACCAATCCGTACGCCCGCCGCGCCGTCTTCGAGAAGGCGCTGCGTCTGATCGAGGACCGCGAGCAGGAGATCGCCGAGGTGATCATCGCCGAGCTCGGCGGCACCCGGCTGAAGGCGGCCTTCGAACTCCACCTCGCCAAGGAGTTCCTGCGTGAGGCGATCCACCTGGCCCTGCGCCCCGAGGGCAAGATCATCCCGTCGCCGACGGACGGCAAGGAGAACCGCGTCTACCGCGTGCCGGTCGGCGTCGTGGGCGTGATCAGCCCCTTCAACTTCCCGTTCCTCCTGTCGATCAAGTCGGTCGCCCCGGCCCTCGCCCTCGGCAACGCCGTGGTCCTCAAGCCCCACCAGAACACCCCGATCTGCGGCGGCTCCCTGGTCGCGAAGATCTTCGAGGACGCGGGCCTGCCGGCCGGCCTGCTGAACGTCGTCATCACCGACATCGCGGAGATCGGCGACGCCTTCCTCGAGCACCCGATCCCGAAGGTCATCTCCTTCACCGGCTCCGACAAGGTCGGCCGCCACGTCGCCACCGTCTGCGCCTCCCACTTCAAGCGCTCGGTCCTCGAACTCGGCGGCAACAGCGCGCTGGTGGTCCTCGACGACGCCGACATCGACTACGCGGTCGACGCGGCGGTCTTCAGCCGGTACGTCCACCAGGGCCAGGTCTGCATGGCGGCGAACCGGGTCCTCGTGGACCGCTCGATCGCGGACGAGTTCACCGAGAAGTTCGTCGCCAAGGTGAAGTCGCTGAAGACCGGCGACCCGCGCGACCCGGAGACGGTCATCGGCCCGGTGATCAACTCCTCCCAGGCGGAGGCGATTTCCGGCGCCGTCGCGCAGGCGATCGCCGAGGGCGCGACGGCCCTGGTGCACGGCACGACCACGGACAATCTGGTCGAGCCGTCGGTCCTGACCGGCCTCCCGGCCGACTCGGCCCTCCTGAAGCAGGAGGTCTTCGGCCCGGTCGCCTTCCTCATCCCCTTCGACGGCGAGGAGGAGGCCGTACGCCTGGTCAACGACACCCCGTACGGCCTGAGCGGCGCCGTCCACACCGGCAACATCGAGCGGGGCGTGAACTTCGCCAAGCAGATCGACACCGGCATGTTCCACGTGAACGACGGCACGGTCCACGACGAGCCGATCGTCCCCTTCGGTGGCGAGAAGCACTCCGGCCTCGGCCGCCTGAACGGCGAGACGATGCTGGACGCGTTCACGACGATCAAGTGGATCTCGGTGCAGCACGGGCGCAGCGGCTTCCCGTTCTAACCTGGACCGCATGTCAGCGATCCGTCTCCTCGTGCTCGGCGCGGTCCGTCAGCACGGGCGGGCCCACGGCTACCAGGTGCGCAACGACCTGGAGTACTGGGGCGCGCACGAGTGGTCCAACGCCAAGCCCGGCTCGATCTACCACGCCCTGAAGCAGATGGCGAAGCAGGGGCTGCTGCACGCCCACGAGATCGCGCCGTCCACGGCCGGCGGGCCGCCGCGCACGGAGTACGAGATCACCGAGCGGGGCACCGAGGAATACCTCGGTCTGGTGCGCCAGTACCTCACGGCCTACGACCAGAAGATGGACGTCAAGTCGGCGGCCATCGGCTTCATGGTCGACCTGCCGCGCGCCGAGGTGATGGCGCTGCTCAAGGAGCGGATCCGGCGGATTGAGGAGTGGCGCGGGGCCGTCACCGAGCACTACGTCCCCGAGGACGGCCCCGAACAGCTGGGCCACATCGGCGAGATCATGAACCTGTGGATCCACACGGCCGACGCCGAGGCCGAGTGGACCCGGGGGCTCATCGGGCGGATCGAGGGCGGGGCGTACACGTTCGCGGGGGAGGGCGAGCCCTTCGTGGGGATTCTCGCCGAAGGCGAGGAGAACCCGTACGCGACGGGGGAGCGGCATCCGGAGGACGCCCGCTAATCAAGTTTGACTAACCCATGCCCCCGGCGTTAGCTTCGATCGGGTAGTCAAGTTTGACTAGCGAGGGAGTCTCAGTGGCCGACGCGGCGATCACCGTCGAAGGGGCACGCAAGAAGTACGGCGGCAAAGCCGGCAAGAACGCACTGGACGGGCTCGACCTCAGCGTCGCGCGCGGCACCGTGCACGCAGTGCTCGGGCCGAACGGCGCGGGCAAGACGACCCTGGTCCGGATCCTGTCCACCCTCCTGCGGCCGGACAGCGGCCGCGTCGAGGTGGCCGGGCACGACGTGGTGCGGCAGGCGTACGAGGTGCGCCTGCGCATCGGCCTCCTCGGCCAGCACGCGGCCCTGGACGAGGAACTGGGCGGCCACCAGAACCTGGAGATGTTCGGCCGCCTGCACCACTTGGGCGCCCGCCACGCGCGCGTGCGCGCCGACGAGCTCCTGGAGCGCTTCGGCCTCGCCGACACCGGCCGCAAGCCGGTCAAGCAGTACAGCGGCGGCATGCGGCGCCGACTGGACCTGGCCGTCTCGCTCATCGGCAACAAGCACGGCACCGACCCGCACGTGCTCTTCCTGGACGAGCCCACCACCGGTCTCGACCCGCGCGGCCGCGCCGAGGTCTGGTCCGCGGTCCGTTCCCTGGTCGGCGGCGGCACGACGGTCCTGCTCACCACCCAGTACCTGGAGGAGGCCGACCAGCTCGCGGACCGCATCTCGGTCGTCGACGCCGGCCGCGTCATCGCCGACGGCACGGCGGACGAACTGAAGGCGCTCACCGGCGGCGACCGCATCGACATCGTCCTGCGCGACGCGGGCCACCTGGGCGCGGCGGTCGCCCTGCTGCCCGTACCGACTGACGGCGTGAGCGTCGACCCCGACCGCCGCCTGCTCAGCGCCCCGGTCACCGACCGGATGGCGGCGCTCTCCGGCGTCGTACGCGCCCTGGAGGAGGCCGGAATCGAGGCGGAGGACGTCGTCCTGCGCCGCCCGACGCTGGACGAGGTGTTCCTGCACCTCACCGGAGACGAGGCGCACGCGCGCGTGAAGGAGGCCGCATGACCACCTACGCACTCACCGACTCCTGGACCATGACCCGCCGCGAACTCGCCCACTGGGCGCGGCAACCCGTGCAGGTCGTGGTCAACCTGGTCTTCCCCGTGATGCTGCTGCTGATGTTCGGCTACCTCATCGGCGGCGGCCGGGGCGTGGCGGGCTCGTACATCGACTACCTCGTCCCCGGGATGCTCGCGCTCACCATGGCCTTCGGCCTCGAGGGCACGATGATCGCGGTCACCCAGGACCTCAACAGGGGCGTGATCGACCGCTTCCGGTCGATGCCGATGGCCAACGGGGCGGTGCTGGTGGGCCGTTCGGCGGCCGACATGCTCCAGTCGGCGCTGGCGCTGCTCGTCCTCATGGGCGTCGGGTACGCGCTCGGCTGGCGCGCGGACGGCGGCCCCGGGGCCTTCCTCGGCGCCGTGGCACTCCTCCTGCTCTTCCGCTTCGCCATGCTGTGGATCGGCATCCACCTGGCGCTGGTGGCCGGAAGGCCGGAGATGGTGCAGGCGGTGCAGATCCTGGTCTGGCCGATCGGTTTCCTGTCCAACGCCCTCGCCCTCCCCGGGTCCATGCCCGACTGGCTGGGCACGGTCGTCGAGTGGAACCCGATGTCCCATACGGCGACGGCCGTGCGGGACCTGTTCGGCGGCACGGGCACCGAGAGCCTCGGGGCGGCGATCGTATGGCCGTTGGTGCTCCTGGCGGTGTTCTTCCCGCTCGCCGTACGCCGGTTCGCGCGCCTGAGCCGCTGACGGCCGTCCTAGTAGCCCTCTAGTGGTGGAAGCCGGTGGCCGCCCCCTTGTCCCGCGTCAGGGGGTGCGGCTGCCGGCGCAGCTCGGGCAGCAGCCGGCCCAGGTCCTCCACGAACAGCTCGGCGAGGTCGGCGGAGAAGCCGTTGCGGCAGACGACCCTCAGGACGGACAGGTCCTCGCGGTTCGGCGGGAAGGTGTACGCCGGGACCAGCCAGCCCATCTCGCGCAGCCGCCGGGAGACGTCGAAGACGTCGTACGCCCGCACGTCCGGGGCCGTCGTGAACGCGAAGACGGGCAGCTGGTCGCCCCGGGTCAGCAACCGGAAGTCACCGAGCTTCTCCACGGCGTCGGCGACCTTCCCGGCCACGTCCCGCGAGGCCTGCTGCACGGCCCGGTAACCCTCCCGCCCCAGCCGCAGGAACGAGTAGTACTGGGCGACGACCTGGGCGCCCGGCCGCGAGAAGTTCAGCGCGAAGGTCGGCATGTCGCCGCCCAGGTAGTTGACGCGGAACACGAGCTCCTCGGGCAGCGCCTCCTTGTCCCGCCACAGCGCCCAGCCGGCGCCCGGGTAGACCAGCCCGTACTTGTGCCCCGAGGTGTTGATCGAGGCGACCCTCGGCAGCCGGAAGTCCCAGACCAGGTCCTCGTCGAGGAAGGGCGCCACCATCGCGCCGGACGCCCCGTCGACGTGGACGGGGATGTCGAGGCCGGTCCGCTCCCGCAGACCGTCCAGGGCCGCGCACAGCTCCTCGATCGGCTCGTACGACCCGTCGAAGGTGGAGCCGAGGATCCCGACGACCCCGATGGTGTTCTCGTCGCACAAGCCGGCCGCCGCCTGCGGATCGAGATGGAACCGCTCGCCCTCCATCGGGACCAGCCGGGCCTCCACCTCCCAGAAGGTGCAGAACTTCTCCCAGCAGACCTGGACGTTGACGCCCATGACCAGATTCGGGCGGGCGTCCCGCGACGGATACCGGTCGGCGTTGCGCCGCGCCCAGCGCCGCTTCAGCGCCATCCCGGCGAGCATGCACGCCTCGCTCGACCCGGTCGTCGAACAGCCCACGGCCGCCGCCGGGTCCGGGGCGTGCCACAGATCGGCGAGCATCGCCACACACCGCTTCTCCAGCTCGGCGGTGCGCGGATACTCGTCCTTGTCGATCATGTTCTTGTCCCGGCACTCCGCCATCAGCACCCCGGCCTGCGGTTCCATCCAGGTGGTGACGAAGGTGGCCAGGTTGAGCCGGGAGTTGCCGTCCAGCATCAGCTCGTCATGGACCAGCTGGTACGCCGTCGACGGCGGCAGGGGAGCGTCGGGCAGCCGGTGCCTGGGCGGGGCCTCGGTCATCCCGCCGACCGGGTTCGCCTCGCCGTAGAAGGGATTGACGGCGAGCCTGCGCCCGCGGCCGTCGTCGTGCGGTGCTTCGCTGTTCCCACGATGCAGGGGCATGCCTACGACGGTAGGTCCGGGCTCCCGGGCTTGCACCTCACGTCGCGTGAGGACTCACCGTGGAGTGCGTAAGAGGAAGGGAGCGGAAGTGGGCTACTCCGTGGGACAGGTCGCAGGCTTCGCCGGAGTGACGGTGCGCACGCTGCACCACTACGACGACATCGGCCTGCTCGTGCCCAGCGAGCGCAGCCACGCGGGCCACCGGCGTTACAGCGACGCCGACCTCGACCGGCTGCAGCAGATCCTGTTCTACCGCGAGCTCGGCTTCCCGCTCGAGGAGATCGCCGCCCTGCTCGACGACCCGGACGTGGACCCGCGCGCACACCTGCGCCGGCAGCACGAGCTGCTGACCGCCCGGATCGAGAAGCTGCAGAAGATGGCGGCGGCCGTGGAGCACGCCATGGAGGCACGCAAGATGGGGATCAATCTGACGCCGGAGGAGAAGTTCGAGGTGTTCGGGGACTTCGACCCGGACCAGTACGAGGACGAGGTGCAGGAGCGCTGGGGCGACACCGACGCCTACCGGCAGTCGCAGCAGCGGGCAGCCTCCTACACCAAGGAGGACTGGCTGCGGATCCAGCGCGAGGCCGAGGAGATCGGCCGGCGCTTCGTCGCGCTGATGGAGGCCGGTGAACCGGCGGACTCCGAGGCGGCCATGGACGCCGCCGAGGAGCACCGCCAGGGGATCTCCCGCAACCACTACGACTGCGGGTACGAGATGCACACCTGCCTCGGGGAGATGTACGTCGCCGACGAGCGGTTCACGCGCAACATCGACAAGGCCAAGCCCGGACTCGCGGCCTACATGAAGGACGCGATCCTCGCCAACGCCGCCCGCCACACCGCGTGACCCCTGGCCCGGGACCCCGTACGGGTCACTCCCGGGCCAGGACCACCGCTGTCCCGTAGGCACACACCTCGGTGCCCATGTCGGCCGCCTCGGTCACGTCGAACCGGAACATCAGCACCGCATTCGCGCCACGCGCGCGTGCCTGCTCGACGAGCCGCTCCATGGCCTGGTTGCGGGTCTCCACCAGCGTCTTGGTGAGACCCCGGAGCTCACCGCCGACCAGCGACTTCAGCCCGGCGCCGATCTGACTGCCGAGATGCCGCGAGCGCACGGTCAGCCCGAAGACCTCGCCGAGAACCTCTGTGACGCGGTGGCCGGGAATGTCGTTCGTGGTCACGACCAGAACGTCGGGCCGGGGCCCCTGCCCACCGCCGTACTCATCAATGCCCATGACACACAGCTTTGTCCCAGCAGGGGCACAGTGCATCCTGAGGGGGTCCATGGAACCTGGGCGGCCAGTGCAACGTTGATAATTCTTGAGCAGCCAGCTGCGCCCCGCCCGCCCCCTCCCAGCAGGAGCCACAATCCCGTGACCACGCTCGCGCTCGGCCCCGAGTGGCTCGACCCGAACTATCTGATCGAGACCTTCAGCCTCCCCGGCATCCTGCTGATCGTCTTCGCCGAGTCCGGCCTCTTCGCCTTCCTGCCCGGCGACTCCCTGCTCTTCACGGCGGGCCTCTTCGTGGCCCAGGGCCAGTACATCAGCCAGCCCCTCTGGCTGGTCTGCACCCTCATCGTCCTGGCCGCCGTCATCGGCGACCAGGTCGGCTACATGATCGGCAAGTTCCTCGGACCGAAGCTCTTCAACCGGCCCAACTCCAAGCTCTTCAAGCAGGAGAACCTGGACAAGGCCCACGAGTTCATGGAGAGGTACGGCCCCAAGGCGATCGTCCTCGCCCGCTTCGTCCCGATCGTGCGCACTTTCGCCCCCATCGTGGCGGGCGCGGGCCGCATGAAGTACCGCACGTTCTTCACGTACAACGTCATCGGCGGCATCGCCTGGGGCACCGGCGTCACCCTCGCGGGCTACTGGCTCGGCCAGATCGAGTTCATCAAGACGAACGTCGAGGCGATCCTCGTCCTGATCGTCTTCGTCTCCGTGGTCCCGATCATCATCGAGTTCCTGCGAGAGCGCGCCAAGAAGAAGCGCGCGGCGGCCGAGACCCCCGCCCCCGTCCAGCAGCAGCACATGATGATGGACGACGCGACGACCCAGCTCCGCCGCATCCCGTCCGACGACCAGCCGCAGCCCCAGCAGCAGTACGGCAACGAGCAGTACGGCAACGAGCAGGGCGGCCGGCAGCAGTACGGCTACGACCAGCAGTACTACGGCGGCCAGCAGCAACAGCAGCAGCCGTACGCCCAGCAGTATCCCCAGGGCTACGGCCAGCAGCAGCCTTACGGCACTCAGCAAGGCCGGCAGTACCCGCCCAACCAGGGTTACTGAAACGCCCCGAAGGGGCGCGGGGAACTGCGCGACAAGCCACGAACCACCTGCAGCCGCCCACCTCCAGCAGGACCGAGCTCGTAGGCACCCG
This sequence comes from Streptomyces sp. CA-251387, assembly GCF_050936625.1. Taxonomy (NCBI): domain Bacteria; kingdom Bacillati; phylum Actinomycetota; class Actinomycetes; order Kitasatosporales; family Streptomycetaceae; genus Streptomyces; species Streptomyces sp. CA-251387. Next base: position 5,316,588 of record NZ_JBNJMJ010000001.1, read on the forward strand.
GCATCAGAATCCCCGCGTCCGCTTGGCGGCGCGCCGCTTCTCGGGAGATCCGATCCTCAGGAACAACCGAGAGATCTCCGACCCGAGGTTGACCCCGATAGCAATGGCCATGGCCAAAGAAGCCGCCGTGGCCAGCGAAACAAGCCCCGAATCCACCTTGTTCTGCGCGATCGACAGCAGCCCGAAATAGGTGGACGACCCTGGCAACAGGGGCCCGATCGCGGCGGTCGTGTACGGCAGCGCCGAAGCGAACCGATACCGAGCCATCAGCTGCCCGAACAACCCCACCAACCCCGCCGCGACAGCCGTGGAGGCGACCGGCGACAGCTCACCGGCGTAATGCAGCGCGCCGTACACGACCCAGGCGACACCCCCGTTGAGGGTCACGGCGACCACGGTGGACCGTTCCTGCTGGAGCAGCACCGCGAAGGTCAGCGACAGCAGCATCGACGCGCCGATCTGCCAGTACGGCCGCTCCGAGATGTTCAGCGCCGCGTCGGGATCGAGCTTCGCGCCCAGGTTCACGCCGAAGTACAGGATCACCAGCACCCCGACGACGATGCCGACGAAGAAGTACATGACCTCCAGCAGCCGCGCGGACGCGGTGATGTAGAACCCGGTCAGCCCGTCCTGCACCCCCGCCACCAGCGCCCGCCCGGGCAGCAGCGCGAACAGCCCACCGGTGATCACCGCGGACGCCTTTACATCGACGTGCGCCAGCGTCAACGCGACCCCGATCGCGGCCGGCGGCATCGCGGCCACCGTGAATTGGTAGAACTCCGGCAGCCCGCGCCCCGCGCACAGCCACGCCAGCCGGTCGCCGAGCATCGCGCCCAGCATGGCCGCGATGAAGACGATCACGTCACCACCGACCAGTACGGACGCCGCCCCCGCGAGCAGCCCGCTCGCTCCGGTCAGCACCCAGGTCGGGTACGGGTGCCGGTTGCGGCGGATCTCCGCGAGCCGCCCGTAGGCCTCCTCCAGGGAGATGTGGCTCTCCGGGTCACTGAGGTCGTCGACGAGCTGGTAGACGGCGGCCAGGCGCGTGTAGTCGGTGCCGCGCCGCCGCACCGTACGCGACGCCGATACGGGGTCGTCCACCAGCGACGGCTGGTACGTGACCGACAGCAGGGTGAAGGTGACGTTCGGCTCACAGCGGTCCAGGCCGTAGGACCGGCAGACCGCGAACATCGCCGCCTCGACGTCCTCCGCGCCCTCACCGCCCGCCAGCAGCAGTTCGCCGATACGCAGGGTCAGGTCGAGCACGCGCGGGACGGCCGGACCCTCGTCCTCCGCCTTCGGCATCCGCTCCGGCGCGGGCCGCTCGGCCACCGGCATGCGCAGCATCGTCCGCATTCGGTCCTGCCAGGGCAGGTCCTTGGTCAGGCTGACCATCGGGATGCCGTTCGGCGGAGTGAACGCGGGCAGGGCGTCCTCAAGGCTGTAGCCGCGGGGCGCGCTGAACGCCGATCCTTCGGGCTCCGGCGATGGCGGCTGCGGTACGTCCAGCCCCTTGGGGAGGGCGAACTCGGACGTGGTCTCCGACTCGCTGTCCCCCACCTCGACCCCGGCGGGCGGCGTGAAGGCCATCCTCGCCTCGTCCGACTGCGGCTTGCGGTCCTCCGCGTCCGTCACGTCTGTAGCGCTCCCTGTACGACACCTCCTGCCGCACTCAGTATGCGCACAGACACACGAACGGGCTGCACGCGCACGCGTACAGCCCGTTCACACGGCTTAGGAGGCTACCGGTGCCTCAGTGGCCGCCCTGGTCCTTGAAGCGCTTGTACGACCGCTCGATCTCGGCCTCGGCCTCGGTGCGGCCCACCCAGTCGGCGCCCTCGACCGACTTGCCGGGCTCCAGGTCCTTGTAGACCTCGAAGAAGTGCTGGATCTCCAGGCGGTCGAACTCCGACACGTGGTGGATGTCACGCAGGTGCTCCACACGCGGGTCCGTCGCCGGCACGCACAGCAGCTTGTCGTCGCCGCCGGCCTCGTCCGTCATCCGGAACATGCCGATCGCGCGGCACTTGATCAGGCAGCCCGGGAAGGTCGGCTCGTCCAGGATGACCAGCGCGTCCAGCGGGTCGCCGTCCTCGCCGAGGGTGTTCTCGACGAAGCCGTAGTCGGTCGGGTAGGCGGTCGAGGTGAAGAGGCGACGGTCCAGGCGGATCCGACCGGTCTCGTGGTCCACCTCGTACTTGTTCCGCGAACCCTTCGGGATCTCGATCGTGACGTCGAACTCCACCGGTGGCTCCTCCATGATCAGCACATAGTTCTGGTGGTTAAGTGTCCCTCACGCAGGTGTGTGATCGCGAAAGGGGCTGGTGGTCGTGCCAGAGCTGAGGCCTTGGCGAGCCGCGAGACCGCATGTGACGCGGGTCGCGGACGCCGTACGACCGCGTCTGGCGCGAGCCGCACAGGCCGTACGCCCACGTCTCGCACGCGCCGCGACGGCCGCGAAACCACGGGCCGCCCGGCTCGTGCGAGCCGTCTCCCCGCAGGCCGCGCGGACACGCAAGCCGAAGACCTGGCAGTACACCGCGGGCGCCGCCACCGCCGGGCTGGCGCTGGCCGCCGGAGTGGTCACCGCCGCCGGTCCCTGGGACTCCACCGGTCAGCGTACGGCCGAGCGGGACTGGGCGGCCGCCCGGGAGCGCACGGGTGGCACAGATCACGGCCGTAAAGCTGATACGGCCGATACTTCCGATACCGCCGATACTTCCGATACGGCGGCCGAGGCGCCCCGTCCCGCCCCCAGTGCCGCCTCCGTCCTCACCGGCCTCGGCGGCGGCACCAACACCGTGAAGTCGGCCCCGAACGGCAAGGCCCTCGCCGGCGTCCTGGGGCCGCTCCTGGACGTACCGGGGCTCGGCACCCGCAGGGCGGCGGCGGTCGTGGACGTGGCCACCGGCAAGCGTCTCTACGGCGGAGGAGCCGCCGAGCCCCTCACCCCGGCCTCGACGACGAAGATCGCCACCGCCGCGGCCGCCCTCGCCGCACTCGGCCCCGACCACCGCCTCACCACCCGTACCGTCCTCGAACCGGACACGAAGGAACTGGTCCTGGTCGGCGGCGGTGACCCCACGCTGACGGCTCGCAAGGACGACGGGGGCTGGGCGAGCCTGCGCGAGCTGGCTTCCGCCACGGCAGAGGCGCTGCAGAAGCGGGACGTACGGCAGGTCACCCTCTCCTTCGACACGACCCTCTACGCGGGCCGCGACCTGCACCCCATCGGCGTGAACGACAACCTCGCCCGGGTCACCCCCCTGATGGCCGACGAGGCCCGCACGGACGGCTCCAGCAGCGGCCCGGCGCCCCGGGTGGCGGATCCGGCGAAGGACGCGGCGACCAGGTTCGCGTCCTTCCTCGCGGACCACGGCATCAAGACCACATCCCCCGGCCTCTCCAAGGCGACCAACCGGGCCGAGTCCCTCGCCGAGGTCTCCTCGCCCCCGCTCTCCGCCCTGGTCGAGCGGATGCTCACCAACAGCGACAACGACATCGCCGAGGCCCTCGCCCGCCAGACGGCCGTGGCAAGCGGGAAGCGCGCCGACTTCGACGGCGCCGGCGAGGCGATCGAGGCCCAGCTGACGAAGCTCGGACTGCCGGTGTCCGGCATCGACGTCAAGGACGGCAGCGGTCTCGACCGCGCCGACAAACTCACGGCGGGCCTGCTCGCGACCCTCCTCGCCAAGGCGGCCGACCCGGCCCACCCCGAACTCCGCCCCACCCTCACCGGCCTCCCCGTAGCAGGCTTCACCGGCACCCTGGCCGGCCGCTACACGGACGGCGCGGCAGGCATCGTACGAGCCAAAACAGGCACCCTGACCGGTGTGAACACCCTCGCGGGCACGGTGGTCGACCAAAACGGCCGCCTCCTGTCCTTCGCCTTCCTGTCCTCGAACACGACGGACCCGTGGGCGGCCCAGTCCGCCTTGGACAAGGCGGCGACGGCACTGGCGGCGTGCGGCTGCGACTGACCACATCGCGGCGGGTCACGCCGCTCGCCGCTGCCGCCGCCGGTCGTGCCGCCACCGCCGTGGGCACAACGCCGGGCCCCCACACAACTCACCGCCAACCGAGCCAACCCGTCACGGCCTGCCCCAAGTGGGAACGCTCACGTACGGTTGACACATGACGAGCATCGGTGGTGCCGAGATGGTCGACTGGAATCTCGCGGTGGCAACCGCGACCCGGCTCGTACGGCCGGGCCCCGAGGTGAGCCGCGACGAGGCCCGCGCCGTCGTCGCCGAGCTGCGCCGACATGCCAAAGCCTCGGAGGAGCACGTCCGGGGCTTCACTCGTATGGGCACGGAGGAGACCCACGACACCCCCCTCCTCGTCGTCGACCGCCCCGGCTGGGTCCGGGCGAACGTCGCCGGCTTCCGCGAGATCCTCAAGCCCCTGCTCGAAAAGATGCAGGAGCGCCGCAGCGGCAGCCCCGGCGGCGCGGTGCTCGGCGCCGTCGGCGGCAAGGTCACCGGCGTCGAACTCGGAATGCTGCTGTCCTTCCTGGCCTCCCGCGTCCTCGGCCAGTACGAGACCTTCGCCCCCGCCACCCGCGAACTCCCGGCGGGTGAGAACGGCGGCGGCCGCCTCCTGCTCGTCGCCCCGAACATCGTGCACGTGGAGCGCGAACTCGACGTACAGCCCCACGACTTCCGCCTGTGGGTGACCCTGCACGAGGAGACGCACCGCACGCAGTTCACCGCCGTGCCCTGGCTGCGGGACCACTTGGAGGGCGAAATCCAGTCGTTCTTGGGGGAGACGGACGTCGACCCGATGACCGTCCTGGAGCGCATCCGCGAGGCCGCGCAGTCGCTGGCGGGCGGCCGTCCCGAGGCCGAGGAGGACGACGGCGGGCGGTCCTTCGTGGAGCTGGTGCAGACCCCGGCCCAGCGGGAGATCCTCGGCCGCCTCACCGCCGTGATGTCCCTCCTCGAGGGCCACGCCGACTTCGTGATGGACGGGGTCGGCCCCCAGGTCGTACCGACCGTCGCCGAGATCCGCGAGAAGTTCCAGCAGCGGCGGGCCAAGGGCGCGTCGAGGCTCGACATGGCCCTGCGCAAGCTGCTGGGTCTGGACGCCAAACTCAGGCAGTACCGCGACGGCGAACGCTTCGTACGAGCCGTCGTCGACCAGGTCGGCATGGACGGCTTCAACCGCGTGTGGACGTCCCCGAACACCCTCCCCACCAAGGCGGAGATCGCCAAACCGGCGGACTGGATCGCGCGGGTGCACCGCAAGGCCGAGTAGTGAAATCACACGGGAAGTCGTGCATCTCATACGAACGTCGTGAACCGAATCCGGCCGACGGCAGGCAAACGCCCCTCCAATCACCCGTCCGAGGGACCGTGGGCGATGGGTAGGCGTGCAATGCTCGGGGCACGGCCCGGTTCTGTCACCATCTACACACTCTGAGTGACCGACCTCGGGCTCACCCCCCGAAAACTTCATGAAGGGAACCGGACATGGGTCCCCATCCTGCGGTCGCGGCGATACGCCTGGCGGTCCGCCGCGTCCTCCACGACATCCTCACCGAACACAGCCACATCACCGACGCAACAGCGCCCGGCAGCCGGCGTGCGATCTCCTACGAGACGCCGCCCGCGACACCGCCGACGGCGCCCTCCGTGACGTCGGCCGCCACCATGCTCGCCACGGCCGCGTACGACCCCGAGCGGGCCACGGCCTCCCACCGCACGGCCCCCCACGGCACGGCACCCGAACCGCCGTACGAGCCCCTCCGCGCAACCTCGCAGGAGCCCCCGCCCCCCGCCCCGCACGAGCGACCCCCCTCCCCGCTCGTGCTCGTGGCGTGCTCCGGCGGCGCCGACTCCATGGCCCTCGCCTCCGCGCTCGCCTTCGAAGCCCCCAAACTCGGCATCCGCGCCGGCGCCGTCACCGTCGACCACGGACTGCAGCCCGGCTCCGACCTGCGCGCCGAAGAAGTCGTCCTGCGCATGCGCGAACTCGGCCTCGACCCGGTCGAGTCCGTCGCCGTCACCGTCGGCCGCGAAGGCGGACCCGAAGCCGCCGCCCGCGACGCCCGCTACGCCGCCCTCGACGACGCGGCCGTACGCCACGGCGCCCTCGCCGTCCTGCTCGGCCACACCCGCGACGACCAGGCCGAAACCGTCCTGCTCGGCCTCGCCCGCGGCTCCGGCATCCGCTCCCTGTCCGGCATGGCCGCGGTCTCGGGGGCCGGCGGCCGTTACCGGCGCCCCTTCCTCCAGCTCGACCGGCAGACCGCCCGCAAGGCCTGCATGGTCCAGTCCCTGCCGGTCTGGGACGACCCCCACAACGCCGATCCCGCCTACACCAGGTCCCGGCTGCGCCAGGAAGGCCTGCCCGCCCTGGAGAAGGCGCTCGGCAAGGGCGTCGTGGAGGCCCTCGCCCGCACGGCCCAGCTCTCCCGCGACGACGCCGACGCCCTCGACGCCTGGGCCCGCCAGGCCGAGGCCGCCGTACGCGACTCGGCCGGCCTCCTGGAGTGCGCGAAGCTGTACGCGCTGCCGCCCGCCGTACGCCGCCGGATCCTGCGCCGCGCCGCCATCGAGGCCGGTGCGCCCGCCGGCGCGCTGTTCGCCCGCCACATCGAAGAAGTCGACCGGCTGATCACCGGCTGGCGCGGCCAGGGAGCCATCAATCTCCCCGGCAAAGTCGTCGCCCAGCGCCAGGGTGGCAGACTGGTGATTCGGCAAGGCTGAAACCGGACCTCCCACCGGCCCCTCGATCGGGGTCGCGAGAGCGGCCGGGACCGGCCGGTGGGACGACCGAAAGTGATGCGGGTGGACGCGAAAGACATGGGTGCCGACCTCAAGCAGGTACTCATCACCAAGGAAGAGATCGACGCCAAGCTGGCCGAGCTGGCGGCCAAGATCGACGCGGAGTACGAGGGCAAGGACCTGCTCATCGTCGGCGTCCTCAAGGGCGCGGTGATGGTCATGGCCGACCTCGCGCGGGCGCTGTCCACCCCCGTCACCATGGACTGGATGGCCGTGTCGTCGTACGGCGCCGGCACCCAGTCCTCCGGTGTCGTGCGGATCCTCAAGGACCTCGACACCGACATCAAGGGCAAGCACGTCCTCATCGTCGAGGACATCATCGACTCCGGCCTGACCCTCTCCTGGCTGATCAACAACCTCGGCTCCCGCGAGCCCGCCTCCCTGAAGGTGTGCACGCTGCTGCGCAAGCCGGACGCCGCCAAGGTCGCCATCGACGTGGAGTGGGTCGGCTTCGACATCCCGAACGAGTTCGTCGTCGGCTACGGCCTCGACTACGCCGAGAAGTACCGCAACCTCCCGTTCGTCGGTACGCTCGCGCCCCACGTCTACGGCGGCTGACCCGGACGGTCCGGAAATCCGGACCCGAAGGGCCCAAGCCTCGTACGAAGATCGGGAACCCCGGCGGGCCTCGCGGCGTTGGAGCATGCAGACGGGCTTGACAGCCCGCCCGTGCGGCTACGGGCGTCAAAGCTGGGGTACCGTCAGAAGAACTGTCTTATCAAACTCACTATGGCAGGAGGGACGGGGCGGCATCGCTCCGTATGGATGGACGTGAAGCGATACTTCCGTGGGCCGGTCATGTGGATCGTGCTGGCCGTCCTTGCCGTGGTCGTGTTGATGCAGGTCGTCGGCTCGTCCGGCGGCTACAAGACGGTGGACACCGGCCAGGTCGTTCAGGCGATCAATGAGAACAAGGTCGAGTCGGTCAAGCTGACCACCGGCGACGAGCAGACCGTCAAGGCCCAGCTCAAGGACGGCGAAAAGGTCGAGGGCGCCACCAAGATCCAGGCGAGCTACATCGGCGACCAAGGCGTGAACATCGCCAACACGCTGCAGAACAAGTACGAGCAGAAGCAGATCCCGGACGGCTACACGGTCTCGCCGTCCAAGCAGAACCCGTTCGTGGGCATCCTGCTCTCCCTGCTGCCCTTCGTCCTCATCGTGGTCGTCTTCCTGTTCCTGATGAACCAGATGCAGGGCGGCGGCTCCCGAGTCATGAACTTCGGGAAGTCCAAGGCGAAACTCATCACCAAGGACACCCCGAAGACGACGTTCGCGGACGTCGCCGGCTCGGACGAGGCCGTCGAGGAGCTCCAGGAGATCAAGGAGTTCCTCCAGGAACCGGCCAAGTTCCAGGCCGTCGGTGCGAAGATCCCCAAGGGCGTCCTGCTCTACGGGCCTCCCGGCACCGGTAAGACGCTCCTCGCGCGCGCCGTCGCCGGCGAGGCGGGCGTCCCCTTCTACTCGATCTCCGGTTCCGACTTCGTCGAGATGTTCGTCGGTGTCGGTGCCTCCCGAGTCCGTGACCTGTTCGAGCAGGCCAAGGCGAACGCCCCGGCGATCGTCTTCGTCGACGAGATCGACGCGGTCGGCCGCCACCGCGGCGCCGGCCTCGGCGGCGGTCACGACGAGCGCGAGCAGACCCTGAACCAGCTGCTCGTCGAGATGGACGGCTTCGACGTCAAGGGCGGCGTGATCCTCATCGCCGCGACGAACCGGCCCGACATCCTCGACCCGGCCCTTCTGCGCCCCGGCCGCTTCGACCGCCAGATCGCGGTCGACCGCCCGGACATGCAGGGCCGTCTGGAGATCCTCAAGGTCCACCAGAAGGGCAAGCCGGTCGCCCCGGACGTCGACCTCTCGGCGGTCGCCCGCCGCACCCCCGGCTTCACGGGTGCCGATCTGTCCAACGTCCTGAACGAGGCGGCGCTGCTCACGGCCCGCTCGGACAGGAAGCTGATCGACAACCAGATGCTGGACGAGGCCATCGACCGCGTCGTGGCGGGCCCGCAGAAGCGGACCCGGATCATGTCGGACAAGGAGAAGAAGATCACCGCGTACCACGAGGGCGGACACGCCCTGGTCGCGGCGGCCTCCCCGAACTCCGACCCGGTCCACAAGATCACGATCCTGTCGAGAGGCCGAGCCCTCGGCTACACGATGGTCCTGCCGGACGAGGACAAGTACTCCACGACCCGCAACGAGATGCTGGACCAGCTGGCCTACATGCTGGGCGGCCGCGCGGCCGAGGAGCTCGTCTTCCACGACCCGACCACGGGCGCGGCGAACGACATCGAGAAGGCCACGGCCACGGCCCGCGCGATGGTCACGCAGTACGGCATGACCGAGCGCCTGGGCGCGATCAAGTTCGGCGGCGACAACACCGAGCCGTTCCTCGGACGTGAGATGGCTCACCAGCGCGACTACTCGGAAGAGGTCGCCGCGCTGGTGGACGAGGAAGTCAAGAAGCTCATCGAGAACGCGCACAACGAGGCCTGGGAGATCCTGGTCGAGAACCGCGACGTCCTCGACAACCTCGTCCTGCAGCTGCTGGAGAAGGAGACGCTGGGCAAGGAGGAGATCGCCGAGATCTTCGCCCCCATCGTCAAGCGCCCGCCGCGGCCCGCCTGGACCGGCTCCTCGCGCCGCACGCCGTCCACCCGTCCGCCGGTGCTCTCCCCGAAGGAGCTCGCACTGACGAACGGCGCCAATGGCGCGACGCCGGCGATCAGCACCGCGAAGTCGACGGCGGCGGAGCCCGCCCCGGCGACCGAGCCGGCCGCCGAGGAGCGTCCCGAGAGCTGACGCCGCCCCGCCCCGGTGACCTCGCCGGGCCCGGAATGGATGCCGCGTCCCCCTGGTTTTAGCCTGGGGGGCGCGGCATTTTGGTATGTCCGCAGATCAGACGCGCACGTGGCCCACACGCGCGCGACCCGCACAGGAACGAGGCACCACATGACCGACCCCGTGACGCTGGATGGCGAGGGCTTCATCGGCGAGTTCGACGAGAAGCGCGCCGAGAACGCCGTGCGCGAGCTGCTGATCGCGGTCGGGGAGGATCCGGACCGGGAGGGGCTGCGGGAGACGCCAGCGCGGGTGGCGCGGGCTTATCGGGAGCTCTTGGCTGGGCATACACAGCAGCCCGAGGATGTCCTGACGACTACGTTCGATATCGGGCATGACGAGATGGTCCTGGTCAAGGACATCGAAATCGTATCTTTGTGTGAACATCATATGTTGCCATTTCATGGCGTAGCTCACATTGGGTATATTCCGGCAGAAAGCGGCAAGATCACCGGTCTCTCTAAGCTCGCGCGGCTGGTTGAGGTGTTTGCCCGCCGCCTGCAGGTGCAGGAACGACTCACCACGCAGGTCGCCGACTCCCTCATGGAGATCCTCGAGGCTCGGGGTGTGATCGTCGTCATCGAGGCCGAGCACATGTGCATGTCGGTGCGCGGTATCCGCAAGCCTGGCGCCAAGACCACGACGTCGGCGGTGCGGGGTCAGCTTCGGGATGCTACGACCCGAGCCGAGGCAATGAGCCTGATACTGGCGCGCTGAGCTGATTGTCAGTGGTGCCCGATACCGTCCTTGATCAGAGGAGTCGATCGCTGGGCGCTTGCAGGCGCGGAGCGTTCGGGCGGGTTGCCGACTCTGGACGCTGGACGGGGAACGCACGGTTCAGACGACCGTCACCCACGTGGTGGCAGCAAAGGTCCGTGATGTCGTGGACGTGACGACCGACCATGTGACGTTCACCGTGGCGCCGGATCAGCTGCTGGGTACGCCTGACGGTTGGGTCCATGCGAGAGACGTCGAGTGAACCGTGCTCGCCTGGACGCATGCGCGGAAGTTGCGCCGCGAGCGGTTGACCATCAAACCGGGCTACGACTTCGGTTACATGCTCGGCGCCAATTGCGCGGACGGGACGGTCGGTAAGAACTACGTCTCGCTGGTGGTCAACGACAAGGCGTTCGCGGCGCGTTTTGCGAGGTCCCTTACCGCAGCAACCGGGTTGCCCGCCCGCCTGGAGGCAGTGACGCGTCCTTCCGGCTACCTTCAGCGCGATGTTCCTGGCTTTCGGGTGCGCGTGGTCTCGTCGTATCTGTCTGACTTGATGAGGCAGTACGTGGGCGGGGACGCCCATCACATGCGGCAGCGCTTTCCGCGTGTCGTCCTCCGGGACAGGGAGACGTTCGAAGGCTTTCTCGACGGCTACACGGACGGGGATGGATTCCGTTCGAAAACCTGGCCCGGGCGCTTGTTGGTCAGCGCCAATGCGGCATTCCTGTCCGAGTTGGTGCAGGTAGTCGGTGCGAGGTTCACACCACAGAGCAGCGGTCTGGCCTCGCATCTGGTCGTGGTCGACAGCTGGCCGTCACGAGGCACGTACAAGCCCGAGCGGCATCCGCTGGGACTGGCCGAGTCCGCATGGACCGAAGTGCGCGAGGTACGGCTACGCAGAGCCGAAAGCCCGAAGCCGTTCACGCTCTACAGCTACCGCCTCGATCCATACCCGGGCCTCCTGGTGAACGGCCACCTCGCCCGGCAGCCCTGGTAAGCCCGGCACCGTCACACCGTGGGCGCCGTCCCCGCCCCATCGTGTTCGTCGTCCTCCGGGAGCTTGCACACGCGCTCCAGGAACATGGCTGCCGCTATTACGCCGATGCCGGCCAGGACCGAGAAGCCGGCGTAGATGGCCTGGTCGCGGCGGGCGGGGATGTCGAGGTACTCCAGGAGGAAGACGCCGGTGCCGCCGTACATGCCGGAGACCAGGGCGGCGACCAGGGCGCTGGCGTGGCCGAAGACGACCGCGCGGGCGGCCATCAGGGGGTCGACGCCCTTGGCCTCGGGGCGGCGTTCGCGCTGGGCCTTGAGGCGGGCACGGATCGAGATCGCCGTGGACAGGAGCACCACGGCGATCAGGGCGAGGACGATGGGGGCGGCCAGGGGGACGCTCGGCAGGGTCCCTACGGAGTTCCAGAGGCGGGCGCCCGCCCAGGACAGGACTCCGGCGACGATGAACACACCGGCCAGCATCCTGATGCGCAGCTCTCTCACGGCGTCCCTTCAGCTCCCCCGGTCACCACGGACTGTGGGGTCCGGACTGTGTCGTCTTGACCTTAACGACTATTCAGGCAGCCGGAGTTCCAGGTCCTTGCGCGGTGTGACGCCTTCGTGCGTGATCCCGGACAGGAGGTCGGCCACCGGTCCGCGGCCCGGAAGCTGTGCCTGTGGCTCGACGTCGTGCCAAGGGGCCAGGACGAAGGCGCGCTCGTGGGCGCGCGGGTGGGGGAGGGTGAGGTGCGGGTCGTCGGAGACGACGTCGGCGTACGCGACGATGTCGACGTCGAGGGTGCGGGCGCCCCAGCGCTCGTCCCGTACGCGGTGGAAGGCCTCCTCGACCGCGTGGGCCCGCTCCAGGAGGGACGACGGGGGGAGCGTGGTCTTGAGGACCACGATCGCGTTGAAGTAGGACGGCTGGCTTCCCGGCTCCACGCCCCAGGGCTCCGTCTCGTACACCGGGGAGACCGCCTTGATGCGGACGCCGGGGGTGTCCTCGAGGGCGTCGATGGCGCCCTGGAGGGTCTCCAGGCGGTTCCCCAGGTTGGAGCCGAGGGAGATCACGGCCCGTTTCGGGTTGCTGAGGGTGGTGTCGGCGGCGTCGACCTGCTCGACGACGGAGGCGGGTACCGGCTGTACGGTCGGGTCGCTGTGACCTTCGGTGAAGAACGCGGTCATACTCGGCTCCGGGTGATGGTGACGGTCACGTCGTCGAAGGGGACCGTGATCGGCGCGTCCGGTTTGTGGACGGTGACTTCGGCCTCCTTGACCCCTTCGTGCTTCAGACAGGCCTGGGCGATGCGTTCGGCGAGCGTCTCGATGAGGTTGACCGGTTCGCCCTGGACGACGGCCACGACCTCCTCCGCCACGATGCCGTAGTGCACGGTCTTCGCCAGGTCGTCGTCGGCGGCGGCCGGCCGGGTGTCCAGGCCCAGCACGAGGTCCACGACGAAGGTCTGGCCCTCCTCGCGCTCGTGCGGGAACACACCGTGGTGCCCGCGGGCCTTCAGGCCGCGCAGCGCGACACGATCCACGCGAATCACTCCTGCAATCGTTGGTGACGGCCGGGCGCTGCCGCGTGCGGGCGGCATGCCGGCCTCGAACGAATCTACCTGCGGGCACTGACAGGGCCGGGCCACGGGGGCGTGGGCCCGGTCCGGGGCCAGGAGGATTCATCGCGTGTTTCCCCTGGGGAACCCGGCGGCTCACGGGTTGGTAGCCGCCCCTACCCGGAGCGACGTGATTCCAACCACTTCTTGGTCCCGGCGGGGCCCCGAGGGCCCCCTTGCGGGTGGTCCCCGGGGCTCCTGGGAGTCGTCCCTGTGGTCGTCCCTTTCGGGCGCCTACCCACTCAGGAGGGGCTGCCGTCGCCCTCTTCCTCGTCGTTTTCGGCCAGAACCGGTGAGGCGTGGTGGGACCAGATCTTCCAGCCGTCGGGTGTGCGGCGGAACACGTTCGTGGCGACCACCAGCTGGCCCACGAGCGGGCCGAGCTCCTCCCCGCCCTCGGGGGCGGGGCCGCCGCTGAGGATGTTCTCGGTGCAGGTCACCACGGCGGTGTCGCCGGTGACGGAGACGTGCACGTCGGTGAGGAAGAACTGGATGTAGTCGGTGTTCGCCATGATCAGCGCGTACGACCTGAGGACCTCGCCGCGTCCGGTGAGCACCGGCCAGCCGGGGTGGACGCAGGAGATCACACCGGCGTCGGCCGGGTCGTGGTACGTCTCGTCGACACCCAGGTCGGCCGGGGTGAGCCAGAGCGAGGAGAGCTCTTCGAAGTCGCCGCGCTCCATGGCCTCGTAGAAGGCGGCGTTGGCGGCCTCGACCTGCTCGACATCGGTGTGGGGGGCGCTCACCGGGCTCCTTCGGAGCCGTGTGCGGCGACAGGCTCGGCCTGGGCGCCGGGCGTGTTCTCCGCGGTGCGCGCCTCTTCGATGGCGCGCGCGACGCGTACCGCGTCCGCCGTGGCGCGCACCTCGTGCACGCGCACCGCCCACGCGCCGGCCTGCGCCGCGAGCGCCGAGACGGCGGCCGTGGCGGCGTCACGCTCCCGGGCGGGCGGCGGCGCGCCCTCCGGGCCGGCGAGGACGCGGCCGAGGAACCGCTTGCGGGAGGCGGCGACGAGGAGCGGCCGGCCGAGGGTGAGGAGGCGTTCGAGGTGGGCGAGGAGCACGAGGTCGTGCTCGGCGTCCTTGGAGAAGCCGAGCCCGGGGTCGACGACTATGCGGTCGGGGGCGATGCCGCCCTCCAGTACGGCCTCCACGCGCGCGTGGAGCTCGTCGACGACCTCGGTGACGACGTCCGCGTACACGCCCTTGACGTTCCCGCCCTGCAGGAAGCCGCGCCAGTGCATGACGACGAAGGGGGCGCCGGCGTCCGCGACGACCGGGATCATCGCGGGGTCGGCGAGGCCGCCGCTGACGTCGTTGACGAGGGCGGCGCCGGCGGCGAGGGCCTGCTCGGCGACGGAGGCGCGCATGGTGTCGACGGAGATCGTGACGCCCTCGGAGGCGAGGCCGCGGACGACGGGGATGACGCGGCGCAGCTCCTCGGCCTCGTCGACCCGGGTGGCGCCCGGGCGGGTGGACTCGCCGCCGACGTCGACCAGATCGGCGCCCTCCTCGACGAGGGCGAGGCCGTGCTTGACGGCGGCCGTGGCGTCGAACCAGCGGCCGCCGTCGGAGAAGGAATCGGGGGTCACATTGACGACTCCCATGACCGCGCACCGGTCCCACTCCGGAAGGCCCGCGACGCGCCCGCGTCCGCTCTGCTTGCTCATACGTTCAGCGTAGGCCCAAGCGGGTGCCGCGACGTGCGGTGGCCCGAGCGGGAGCCTTCGGGGGCGTGGGGCGGGGTGAGGCTTCCGCTCGGGCCGGTCTCGGGTGGCCGCGGTTCCGGTCAGGCCGCCTGGGCCTCTCGCTCCGCCACCCGGTGCGGGCACGGGCGCGGAGCGGTCCTGCGGCGGCGCAGGGAGCGCGGCAGCGGCAGGGCCAGGTTCACGAAACCCTCCGCCTGCATGGCGGCGAAGCCGAGGCGGGGCAGATCGGCGGAGGCGCGGTAGACGACGAACCGGGGCTCCCAGCGGGGCTGGAACTTGGCGTTGAACTTGTACAGGGACTCGATCTGGAACCAGCGGGAGAGGAAGACCAGCAGCCCGCGCCAGGCGCGCAGCACCGGGCCCGCGCCGATCTTTTCGCCGCGCGCCAGCGCCGAGCGGAACATGGCGAAGTTGAGCGACACGCGCGCGATGCCGAACTTCGGGGCGGCCTGGAGCGCGGCCACGATCAGCAGTTCGTTCATGCCGGGGTCCGCCGAGCGGTCGCGGCGCATCAGGTCGAGCGAGGCGCCGTCCGTGCCCCACGGCACGAAGTGGAGGATCGCCTTGAGGTCGCCATACGGACCCGGCTCCTCGTCCGCCTTGTGCGCGGTGGCGATCAGGCAGTCGCCGTCGGCCGGGTCGCCGACGCGGCCCAGCGCCATGGAGAAGCCGCGCTCGGTGTCGGTGCCGCGCCAGTCCTCGGCGGCGCGGCGGATGCGCTCCAGCTCGGCCTCGCCGAGGTCACGGACACGACGTACCCGGGTCTCGTAACCGGCGCGCTCGATGCGCTTGACCATCTGACGCACGTTGCGCATCGCGCGGCCGGCGAGCGAGAAATCCGGGACGTCCACCACCGCCTCGTCGCCCAGTTCGAGGGCGTCGAGCCCGGTCTCGCGGGTCCACACCTCGGCGCCGGTCTCGGAGCAGCCCATGACGGCCGGGGTCCAGGAGTGGGCCTTGGCCTCGTCCATGAAGCGTTCGATGGCGCCCGGCCAGGCCTCGACGTCGCCGATCGGGTCGCCGCTGGCGAGCATCACGCCGGAGACGACGCGGTACGTCACCGCGGCCTTGCCGCTGGGGGAGAAGACGACGGCCTTGTCGCGGCGCAGCGCGAAGTGGCCGAGGGAGTCGCGGCCGCCGTGCTTGGCCAGCAGGGCGCGCAGGCGGGCCTCGTCGTCCTCAGTGAGGTGGGCGGCGGGGTGTTCGGGGCGGAAGGCGAGGTAGATCGTGGTGACCGCGGTGATCCAGCCGAGGGCGCCCAGGGAGAAGGCGACCGTCCAGGAGGTGTTGCCCTGGTAGTCGACCGGGCCTTCGAAGCCGAAGAGGCCGTACAGGACGTGGGTGATGCGGTCGGCCAGGCTCGGGTCGCCGACCAGGGTCCCCGGGTGGGCGCTGACGATGACCAGGCCGAGGGCGAGGGAACCGGCGCCCATGAGGACGAAGTTGGCCAGCGCGCGCCACCTGCTGCGCGGGTCGGGCAGTGCCGCGAACTGGTCGCGGTGGCGCAGCAGGGCCACGAGCAGCGCGACGGAGATGAGGGCGCCCACCAGGGAGTGGCGGTAGGTGAACTGCGCTACGGCTCCGGCCGGCAGCAGGACGACGGCGGCGCGCCACGCCCGCCGCTTGCCGCGCTTGAGGCCGTGGGCGAGCAGCAGCAACAGCACGCCCGTGCTGAGCGACAGCGCGGCCGCGAACGGGCCGACCGCGCCCGGCAGCACCTCGGCGATGGCGTGCATACGGCTGTGCCGGAAGCGCGGGAAGACGCCTGCGGCGATGTTCAGCAGGCCCACCAGGGCGCCGGCCCGGCCGACGAGGACGGGTACGGCCTCGGGGCGCGGCCCGCGCAGCAGGTGCCGTACCCGGCCGGACAGATGCCCCACCTGGCTCGATCGTTCAGGAACCTTGCCCGACATTTCCACATCTGTCCTGACAGACATCGCATCCCACAGTTCTGCGAGAGACCTTGGATCCGGTGCCGATTCGGGCATCCGGCGACATTGCGCCCTCTAGGACGGTGTCTCGAGGGGAGAGGTTCACTCGGCTCCCCAAAACCGTTTCAAAGGCCAAGGAAAGTCCGGGGCAAGCCCTTGCGAAGGAGCGGGGGAGGCAGCGCGGGGAGCATGTGTCCGCGCGGCCGAGGCGTCCGGGCGGAAAGTGCGGACAGGTAACCATCGATGGGTCTCACGAGCGACAAGGTGCTGGCGCTGGCGGTCGCGGCCGCCGTAGGGCTGTTCGTCGGCACGGTGTGGCTGTGGCCACGGCTGGCGCGGCGCGGCTGGCGGGCAGTGTCGGGACGGGTCGGGTTGTTGCTCTCCACTCAGTTGATGCTCTTCGCGGCGGTCGGTCTCGGCGCCAACCAGGCCTTCGGGTTCTACGCGAGCTGGGCCGACCTGTTCGGGCAGGAGAAGGGCCAGGGCGTCGTCGTGGACCACACGCCGGGGCGTGGGCCGCTGCGGGTCGTCGACACGCGACGGGTGCCGGGGGCGGCGAGCGCCAGTCCGCAGAGGGGCGGTCAGGTCCAGAAGGTCGCCATCGTGGGCCGTACGACGCACATCGCCACGCCCGCGTACGTCTACCTGCCGCCCGAATACTTTCAGCCGGAGTTCCGCACGCGTACGTTCCCTGCGGCTGTCGTGTTGACCGGATATCCCGGCACGGCGCAGGCGCTGGTGGACAAGCTCGACTATCCGCGTACGGCTGCGAGGCTGGCCGAGGACGGTCGTATGCAGCCGATGATCCTGGTGATGATGCGGCCGACCGTGGCGCCGCCGCGGGACACGGAGTGCGTGGACATTCCGGGCGGTCCGCAGACCGAGACGTTCTTCGCCTCGGATCTGCCCGAGGCGGTGAGCGGCCACTACAGGGTGGGCGGCGGGCCCGGCAGTTGGGGGATCATCGGTGACTCCACAGGGGGCTACTGCGCGTTGAAGCTCGCCCTGCACCATCCCGAGGCGTATGCCGCCGGGGCGGGGCTTTCCGCGTACTACAACGCGCCGATCGACGCCACGACGGGCGATCTCTTCCATGGCGACGAGGAACTGCGCAATCGCGCGAACCTGTGGTGGTACCTCAAGCACATGCCGGCTCCGGACACTTCACTGCTCGTCAGCAGCAGCAAAGTTGGAGAATCCAACTACAAGGACACGCTGAAGTTCATTGAGCGTGTGAAGGCGAACGGCGTTACGCGGATCTCCTCGATCATCCTCGAAAGCGGAGGGCACAACTTCAACACCTGGCGGCGGGAGATTCCGGGGACGCTGGAGTGGATGAGCGGACGGTTGAGCGGCAGGTCGAGTGGCAGGTGACGTCCCCTGCGGGGCTTTGTGATCTTGGTTCTTGGGCAATTCGGTGCCTCATCTGATTGCTGATGCTCTTCGAACGGCTCGGGATGGCTGTCTTTTTACGGGGCGGGGCAACAAGATTCGCCTACGCGCGGTAAGTTTCTGGCCATGCCACGTGGACGTCACCGTCATTCCCCGCCCTTGCACAGGCTGCTGCCCCCGTCGGCGATCGCAGGCGTCTCCGTCGTCTGTGCCCTTGCCCCCTGGGTGTTCACCGAGCCCATCGTGCTGCGCGGCCTTGCCGCGGCCGCCGCGGCGACGGCGGTCGTCGGTGCGGTCGTCATGCGTCGCTGGGACACGCAGGCGGGCAAGCAGGTCGCCGACCTCACGCGCGCGCGTGCGAGCGACGAGTGGCGGTACGAGGAGCGGGTCGCCGAGCTGGAGACCGATCTCGAGGAGTCGCGCGAGCTGCGGGTGAAGCTGGAGCAGCGGCTGCGGGCCAAGCGGGCGGAGCTCGCGGGGCTGCGCAACGAGCATGCGGCGCTGCTGCGGCGGTACGCCACGGCGGAGACCGAGCGGGCGAGTGTCCTGGAGGAGCGCCGGGTTCTGGAGATAGAGGCGGCTGTGCCTGCGCGGGCGTTGCCGCCTGTGCCGGTGTCGGTGCCGGCTGACGGCTCGGGTTCCGGTGCTGCGGAGGGGGCTGTGGCTGCCCCTGCTGCTGAGTCTGACGTCGAGGGTGCGGCCGAGGGCGCTGAGGGCCAGGCTGGCGAGGAGACGTCCGTGGCTCCTGCGGTCTTCTCTCCGGAAGGGTCCCGGCTGTTTCTGCGGGCCAAGGCGGCGTTGGCGCGGTTCGACGGGGAGGAGGGTGCTGCGGACAGCGAGCGGTCGAAGGACGAGCCCTCCAAGGACGAGCCCTCCAAGGGCGGGGCCCCGAAGGGCGAGTCGCCGAAGGATGAGCCTCCGAAGAACCAGCCCCCGAAGAACAAGCCTCCGATGGGCGACGGGCCTTCCAACGACGAGTCCGCGCACGATGGTTCGGGTGCTGCCGAGGCCGTGAGCAGCGGCGAGTCCGTGACGGAGCCCGCGCTGGAGGACGAAGCGCAGGGGAAGCCCGGGGCGGTCGACGGGCACGAGCGCGCGGCCGCCTACCCCTCGGCAGGCGCGGTCGCCAAGGCCGACCAGCCTGCTCTGCCTCCGGCCCAGCAGCCGGCGGGGCACTTCATCGCGCCGACGGCCGTGGCTGTCGTACCTGCTACGCCCGTGCGGCGTCCGGCGGTCGAGGGTGGGTTCGACTTCTTCGGTACGAAGAAGGGGGCGGCGCCCTCCGCGTTGGAGTCGGTCCAGAACGAGGACCTCGCCGACGTCGTGGGCCAGGAGGCCCTCGCCCTCCACAAGGCTGAGTCCGAGGCGGAGTTCAAGCCTGCGGACGAGGAGTCCCGGGGAGTCGGGCAGGTCATCGACCTGACGGCTCACGACGAGACGGAACAGATCGATGTGCAGGGGCTGCGGAGCGCGGTTTCCTGACGGGGTGGTTGGGCGGGATGCCTGCGGCGGCCTGTGTCGCTGGTTGGGGGTTCGCGTTGCGCCTTCGGTCTCGTTGTGGGTCGGGGCCGTGCCGGGGGGTGTCCGTCCTCGGACCGGCGGCTGGACTTAGGCCAGGAGGTGCTGCGTGTTGACGCCGGCCACTGCGGGCGGACACCCCCCGGCACGTCCCCTTCCCGCCGTATGCGACCGCGGGCCCGTGGGGGTACGCGCCATCGCCTTACGGCCGCAGCAGCCTGTGTAGCCGTCATGCCCACTTAGCTGCGGCAGTCGTGCCGCTGGGGCGGCACGGGTGGGCGCAGCGGCACCCCGTCAGCGCCGGGCTGCGCGACCCGCCCCCGGCCAGCCCCCACGCCGGGCTCCTACGTCACAGGCCTCACGCCATCCACCGATCCGGCCGCGCATCCCTCCGCCCCGTACGCGACCGCTCCGCCTGCCCGCGCAGCAGTTCCGCCGCCTCCCCGGCGTCCCGCAGTCGCGCGGTCACCGTCTTGTTCGCTCCGGTGTCCACGTGTACGTCGGCCACGCCCCACACCCGCTCCCAGGGGCCCTGGGCCATTCGTACGCTCTGGACCTTCGCGTGCGGTACGAGCGCCAGGCTTCGGCGGAACAGGCCGGTGCGGGCGGCGAAGACCGCGTCCGTGACCGTCAGGCCGTACCCGCGCCACCACAGCGGCACGCAGCGACCCGCCCGGCGGGGAGGGCGGGAGAGGGACGCGCGTGGGGGGACCGTCACTCCGGGCAGCACGCGTGCGATGACCGATTCGGCGACCTCGCGCGGGGCGACCGGGAGGAGGAGTGAGTTGGAGGAACCTGCCACGTCCAGCTCCACCCGTACCCAGCCGCGTCGGCGCCACAGGAGGGGTTCGACGAGCCGGACGGTCTGGACTCGGCCGGGCGGCACCGTTTCGTGCGCGCGGTCCAGCAGGCCGTGGTCGATGCGCAGCCCGTCGGGTGACTCGCCCACCGTCCAGTCGTACTCGGTGACGAAGCGCCCCACACTCGTCGCTCCGGCTGCGCCGAACAGGGGGATCGCGGTGGCCAGGACCGTCCATGCGCTTTCGGTGATCAGCCACAGGACGGTCGGTACGACCAGTGCGGCGGCCAGCGTTCCCCATGTCGCGCCGGTGAGGACGACGGAGGTGGCCAGGACAGCCGGGGGGACCCGGAGGAGCTGGTGGGAGGGTGCCTCGCCTATTTCGTGTGCCGTTTCGGGGGCGAAACCGGCGGCTCTGGCGAGGAGTTCCGCGCGGAGCGTGCGTGCCTCCTCCGCGCCCAGGAAGGCCAGCTCGTCTTTTCTGTCCGTGCCTATGACGTCGAGTTTGAGCTTCGCCACGCCCGCCACGCGCGCGAGGAGCGGCTGTGTGACGTCGATGGCCTGGATGCGTTCCAGCCGGATGTGCGCGGTGCGCCGGAACACCAGGCCGGTGCGGATGCGCAGTTCGGTGTCCGTCACCGCGAAGTGCGTGTACCACCAGGTGAGGAAGCCGTACAGGGCGGCTGTGGGGACCACTACGGCCAGTGCCAGGAGGAGAGTGGTCGTGGTCAGCCTCGTCAGCTGGCGTTGCGCCTGGTCCGGGTCGTGCACCGCCCATCCGATGAGCACGGCCACCGGTGCCCATGCGCGCCTGAGCGGTGTGACGGGGTGCAGTCGGCGTTCGGTCAAGGGGCGCTGTTCGCGTACGGCGTCGTCGACGCCCGGCGTCGTCACAGGCCCGCCGATCGGGCCTCGCCCAGCTCGGTGAGCCGGTCGCGCAGCCGTTCCGCCTCCGCCGGGTCGAGGCCGGGGATGGTTGCGTCGGTTGCTGCCGCCGCCGTGTGCAGCTGCACGCTCGCCAGGCCGAAGTGACGCTCGACGGGGCCCGAGGTGACCTCGACCAGCTGCATGCGGCCGTACGGTACGACCGTCTCCTCCCGCCACAGCACACCCCGGCTGATCAGCAGGTCGTCGGCGCGCTCGGCGTATCGCCAGGAACGCCAGTTGCGGCCGAGCATCACCCAGCCCCATGCGATCAGTGCCAGGGGGAGGAGGGCGAAGGTGGCCCAGCCAGGGCCGGCGAGGATCCCGAGCAGCACTGCCACGGCGATCGTCAGCAGACCCAGCCACACCACCAGCAACAGTCGGCGCATGCGGAGCAGGCCGGGCGGCAACCCGGTCCACGCCGGGTCCGGCTCCACCTCGTCGGTCCCCACCCGTTCGTCTCCCACCGTTCCCGTGTTCTCCGGGCTCCCCGTCTCCATGGGGCCAGCGTACGTAGGAGAGACTGTGTCCATGACTCCTACGACGGAGACCATGGTCGGTATCGGCGGCGCCGCGGAGAGCACCGACATGGTGCTCAACATCGGGCCTCAGCACCCGTCCACGCACGGCGTGCTGCGGCTCAAGCTCGTGCTGGACGGTGAGCGCATCACGCGCGCGGAGCCGGTGATCGGCTATATGCACCGCGGCGCGGAGAAGCTGTTCGAGGCGCGGGACTACCGGCAGATCATCATGCTCGCCAACCGCCACGACTGGCTGTCGGCCTTCTCCAACGAGCTCGGTGTGGTGCTTGCCGTCGAGCGCATGCTCGGGATGGAGGTGCCCGAGCGGGCCGTGTGGACACGGACGCTGCTCGCGGAGCTCAACCGGGTGCTCAATCACTTGATGTTCCTCGGGTCGTACCCGCTGGAGCTGGGCGGGATCACGCCGATCTTCTATGCCTTCACGGAGCGCGAGGAGCTCCAGCATGTGATGGAAGAGGTCTCCGGCGGGCGTATGCACTACATGTTCAACCGGGTGGGAGGGCTGAAGGAGGACCTGCCGGCCGGGTGGACCACGCGCGCGCGTGCCGCTGTTGCGGATGTGCGCTCGCGGATGGACCGGTTCGACGATCTGGTGCTCGGCAACGAGATCTTCCGGGGGCGTACGCGGGGAGTGGGCGCCCTCGCGCCGGAGACCGTGCATGCGTACGGCGTGAGCGGGCCGATCGCGCGTGCTTCGGGCGTCGACTTCGATCTGCGGAGGGACGAGCCCTATCTCGCTTACGGCGAGCTGCAAGACGTTCTGAACGTGGTGGCCCGGCAGGAGGGTGACTGCCTCGCCCGGTTCGAGTGCCTGCTGGAGCAGACCCACAACTCCCTCGACCTCGCCGACGCCTGCCTCGACCGTCTCGCCGAGCTGCCGCCCGGGCCCATCAACCAGCGCCTGCCCAAGGTGCTGAAGGCCCCCGAGGGCCACACCTACGCGTGGACCGAGAACCCGCTCGGCATCAACGGCTACTACCTCGTCAGCAAGGGCGACAAGACCCCTTACCGGCTGAAGCTGCGCTCGGCGTCGTACAACAACATCCAGGCGTTGGTCGAGCTGCTGCCGGGGACGCTTGTCGCGGACATGGTGGCGATTCTGGGCTCGATGTTCTTCGTGGTGGGGGACATCGACAAGTAGGGCACTGCTGTTCAATCCGCCAGTACGTCCGGGATTCCCACCGGCTGCAGCAGCCATCCGAAGTCCCCGAGCCCTCCCGTCGCGGTGAGCTCGGCGGCCTCGCCCGCGCTCGCCAGGGCTCGTACGTACTCGGCCGGGTGTGTGGAGGCCAGCTCCAGTGGGGGGCGTGCGCCTGTGATGCCAAGGGCGTGCAATGCGCTGCGCTGGGACAGCAGGCGCACGCCGGGCAGGGCGCACGCCGTTGCGCACGCGTCCAGCGCGACATGCGCCGTGATGTCGCACGAACCGTCCGGCACGGGCGCCGTCTCGCTCCCCTCGCGGAAGCCGGTGAGCGTGCCGAAGGGCGGCCGGGTCCGCGCCGTGTGCGCGTAGTCCACGGCGACCGCGAGCCCGCGGTCCAGCGTCGCGACAGCGGCGGCCCAGGCCTCGTCCCGGGGGAGGCCGATCTCGGCCCGCAGCCCTTCCAGGGTTCGTAGCCCGTCTGGGGCCCGTAGCCCGTCCAGGGTCCCTAGCCCGTCCGGGGCCGGTGTGTCCGGAACGGCTTGCGCCCCTTGCACAACCGGCGTCTTCTCCGTGCCCCGCGTCTTCTCCGCGCCCCGCGCTCCCGCCGCGCGCCCCAGCGGCCACCACCGCGCCAGCCACTCCGCCTCCGCGCCGGCGACCGGCTTCCCGAGGCGCTCGGTGCCGTCCCGTCGTACGAGGACCTGGCGCGGTACGCCCGCCGAGTCCACCTCCGCGACCTCCAGGGGGACGTTGTCCAGCCACTCGTTGGCGAACAGCAGGCCCGTGATCCGCCGCGGCGGCTCGGGCAGCCACTCGATCCGGTGATCGAGGGATTCCGGGCGGTCGGCGATCTCGACGGCGTACGCACGCGTGCGTGCCGCCACGTCGGCGGGGAGCGCGGCCAGGACGCGGGTGACCAGCTCACCGCGCCCTGCTGCCATGTCGACGAAGTCGAGCGAGGTGCGCCGGCCCAGGGCCTCGTCGACCCGGCACAGCAGCCGGGCCACGGCACCGGCGAAGAGGGGCGACGCGTGGACGGACGTACGGAAGTGGCCGGCCGGGCCCTCGGGCCTGCGATAGAAGCCGCCAGGCCCGTAGAGGGCGGACTCCGCCGCCGCACGCCATCCGCGCCACTCGTCCGTCGCCTCTGCTGTCACCGGCCCAGGCTAAGCGCACAGGGGAACACAGCCTCCACCTTGCGGAGTACGCGCGCGTGATGCGGATCGGCCCTCCGGTTGACCCCTGCACGCATCTCACTTCCCTACTCTGGGTTACGTGCAGCGCCTCTATGACTTCCTCCGCAGGCACCCGACATGGGTCGACAGCTTCTGGGCCGTCTTCCTTCTCGGGATCTCCGCGGTGACCGTGGCCGTCGAGCAGGAGGGCGGGCAGGAGGCTCGGGGCACCGGATCCGAGGCGGTCATCGTCCCGGTCCTCCTCCTGCTGAGCCTGGTGATCGCGCTGCGCCGCCGCATGCCGGAGAAAATGCTGCTGCTGGCCATCGGCGTGGGAGTGGCGCAGCTGGTGCTGGACGTGGCGACGACGCCCGCCAACTTCGCCTTCCTGGTGATCATCTACACCGTCGCCGCGACCGGCGCCCGCTGGGCCTCCCGGCTCGCGCTGAGCGTCGGTCTGTGCGCGGCTCCCCTGGCGCAGCTGCGCTGGCCGGAGCGTGACTCCAGCGTCCTGGGCTACGTGGCCCTGGTCATCTTCACGACGGTGCCGTTCGCGCTCGCCTGGGTGCTCGGCGACTCGATCCGCACCCGCCGCGCCTACTACGAGCAGCTCGAGGAGCGCGCGACCCGGCTCGAAAAGGAGCGCGAGGCGCAGGCCAAGGTCGCGGTCGCCGCCGAACGCGCCCGGATCGCGCGCGAGCTGCACGACGTCGTCGCGCACAACGTCTCCGTGATGGTGGTGCAGGCCGACGGCGCCGCCTACGTCCTCGACTCCGCGCCCGACCAGGCCAAGAAGGCCCTGGAGACCATCTCCTCCACCGGCCGCCAGGCCCTCGCCGAGATGCGCCGCCTGCTCGGCGTCCTGCGCACCGGCGAGCACCAGGAGAGCGGTGAGTACGTCCCGCAGCCCGACGTCGAGCAGATCGACGACCTCATCCAGCAGTGCCGCAACTCCGGACTGCCGGTCGACTTCAAGGTCGAGGGCACCCCGCGCCCGCTGCCCAGCGGCGTCGAGCTGACGGCGTACCGCATCGTGCAGGAGGCGCTCACCAACACGCGCAAGCACGGCGGGCCCAACGCGGGCGCGAGCGTGCGCCTGGTCTACTTCGACGACGGCCTCGGCCTGCTCGTCGAGGACGACGGCAAGGGCGCCCCGCACGAGCTGTACGAGGACGGCGGCGCCGACGGCAAGGGGCACGGCCTGATCGGGATGCGCGAGCGGGTCGGCATGGTCGGCGGCACCCTGGACGCGGGGCCGCGCCCGGGCGGAGGATTCCGCATCAGTGCGCTGCTGCCGCTCAAACCGGCACACTGACGCCTGCGTATGCCCTTTGTTGACACCTGTAACGGCCCTGTAGACGGATACGCAAGACGTAGCCGGACACGGAAGACACGGAAGAGGACCCGATGACGATCCGCGTGATGCTCGTCGACGACCAGGTGCTGCTGCGCACCGGGTTCCGGATGGTGCTCGCCGCCCAGCCGGACATGGAGGTCGTCGCGGAGGCAGGCGACGGCGTCGAGGCCCTCCAGGTGCTGCGCTCGACCCCGGTCGACGTCGTGCTGATGGACGTGCGCATGCCGAAGCTGGACGGCGTGGAGACCACCCGCCGTATCTGCTCGGAGCCCGATCCGCCCAAGGTGCTGATCCTGACCACGTTCGACCTCGACGAGTACGCCTTCTCGGGGCTGAAGGCGGGCGCCTCCGGTTTCATGCTCAAGGATGTGCCGCCCGCCGAGCTCCTCGGCGCCATCCGCTCGGTGCACAGCGGCGACGCGGTGGTGGCTCCGTCGACGACCCGGCGGCTCCTCGACCGGTTCGCGCCGATGCTGCCCTCCGCCGGCAAGGAGCCCCAGCACAAGGAGCTGGAGCGGCTCACCGACCGCGAGCGCGAGGTCATGGTGCTGGTCGCGCAGGGCCTGTCCAACGGCGAGATCGCGGCCCGGCTGGTGCTGTCCGAGGCGACGGTGAAGACCCACGTGGGCCGCATCCTGACCAAGCTCGGACTGCGGGACCGGGTGCAGGTGGTGGTCCTGGCGTACGAGACGGGGCTGGTACGGGCCGGCGGGCACGGTTGAGGAGGCCTGCGGTGTGAGTACGGCCCACGGCTGAGGGCGGCGACGTGACGTGCGCGTGATCGGCGGCCACTAGGGTCTGCGCATGCTCCTGTGGATCAACGGGCCCTTCGGGGGCGGCAAGACACAGACCGCACACGAGATCCAGCGCCGCCTGCCCGGCAGCGTGATCTGCGATCCCGAGCACGCCGGGTTCGGCCTGCGGCGGATGCTTCCGCCGGAACTGCGGGGGGACTTCCAGGACTTGGCGTCCTGGCGGCAGGGCGTCGTCGAGGTCCTCGACCTGGCTCTCACCAAGCATGACGGCGTGGTGATCGCCCCCATGACGGTCACCAACCCGGACTACTTCGCCGAGACGGTCGGCCGACTGCGCGAACTGGGTCATGACGTACGGCACTTCACCCTCCTCGCCGAGCGGGAGACCGTGCTGAGGCGGCTGCGCGAGCGCGGCTTCGGCCACCTCCTTCCCTACGTCCTTCCGTACGTCGCCGGAAAGAACGCCGGGCTGCGCCGGGAGAGCTGGGCCGTACAGCAGCTCGACCACTGCCTGGAGCGGCTGAGCGAGCCGGAGTTCGCCGAGCATCTGTGGACGGACCACTCGACCGTGCCCAAGACGGCGGACCGGATCGCCGTCCTGGCCGGGCTGAGGCTCCGGCCGAACAACGAGGGGCCGCTGCGGACGAGGCTGCGGCAGGCGAGGGTCGGGGTCAGGCACATCCGGTTCGACTGACGGTCACCTCAGGAGCGCTTCGAGGAAGTCGCTGCCGAGCCGCGCGACCGCGGTGGCGTCCAGCTGGTGCAGGACGTACCGCCCCGGCGGCGGGTGGTGATCAGGCCCGCCTTCTTTAGGACGCCCAGGTGCCGGGATATCTCGGGCGCGGTCATGCCGTGGATCTGGACGAGTTCGCTCGTGGTGTACGTGCTGCGGGCGAGGTTGCGGCAGAGCTGCATCCGCACCGGGTGGGACAGGGCGGTCATCCTCAGGGTCAGCTGCTCGACCGGAGGAGGCGCGGCGAGCCCCGGGGAGCCGACCGGGTAGTGCAGCACCGGCTGCCAGCCGTGCCGATCCAGCACCTGCAGATGCGGCCAGCCCAGACTCGTCGGCACGAGCAGCAGGCTGCTGTCCTTGATGACGGTGTGGCCCAGGCGCAGCTTGTCGATGGTGACCCTGCCGGAGGCCTCGTCGACGCTCACCGCCGGGGAGACCGCGGTCAGTGCCTCGGTCAGCCCCTTGTGCCGCAGCAGGTCGGTCTTGTGGCGGGCGTCCGCCGCGAGCTGGTGGCGCAGCCGGGACCAGGCGTCCGCGAAGAACATCTCGTCGCAGTCCTCCAGGAACTGCCGCAGCCAGGCCCGGATGTGCGGCGGATCGTCGAGCAGCCGCCGGCTGAACCGCAACTGCTGCGGCCCGCGCGCGGCGGCCAGCTCCAGAGCGCGCCCGCGCAGCTCCGCGTCGGCCAGCACGGCAGGTGCCTGCGTGGTGTACGGAAGCGCGCACGTGAACTCCAGTGCCGCGTCCACGAACTGCTCGTCCGTCAGCTTGTCCAGCAGGTCCAGCTCCTCGGCGAGCGTGGCGCCCGGCAGCGTGCTCCCGCCCGGGATTCCGGCGAAGGGCAGGAACAGGTCCGAGAACGTCGTCCGCCACAGGAAGTCGGCCTCGCACATCCGGTCGGCCAGATGCGAGTCCAGCCGGGCCGTCACGCCCGTCACCCAGCCCTGCAGGCCCGGGTGGTGCCCCGGCTCCGACAGCGCGTGCAGCGCCATGCCGAGCTCGGCCAGGGGGGAGGGCACGACGGCGAGCCTCTCCGGCCGCAGCCCCGCGATGTCGATGGTCACGCTCATGCCCTCATGGTGCACCCCGGCACTGACAACGCGGCCGTCGATTGACGGCGGCAGTCAATCGACGCGACGTGGCGGCCGGGGCGGCGCAACCTGGGATCACCGGGACAGCCGCGGAGCCCGATCACCACCACCCATGATTCCTACGTCCCGAGAAGGCGACCCGCCATGAGCATCACGCAGCAGTACGTCCTCGACACCTACCGCGCCCGTCAGCTCGGCGAGCCCGCCCCGCCGGCGCCGGGCGCCCACGACTGGCAGCTCGCGCGCGAGTGGCGCGACTACCGGCAGTTCCGGGCGGTCGTGGCGGAGCCTCCGGTCCATGGGCGGATACGGCAGGCCCTGGGCCGGTTGCTGCACCCGCGGCCCCGCTCTACTTGCTGACCTCGTCGGTCAGCCGGGCCACGAACTCGCCGACCGCCTCCTTCACGTCGTCGGCCGTCCACTCGAGACCCTCGGCCCGTACGTAGACCTCGGTGAAGGCCAGGTCCGGCCCCTTGGCGTCCCAGGCATTGGCGAACAGGACGGTCTTCGTCTCCTCGGCCTGGCGGATCGCCGCCTCCGCGAGCACATCGGCGTCGTACGGCAGCCAGAACTGGAACTCGTGCGTGTGCGGCGGCTCGGGGTGAACCCGCATCCACGGCACCCGGCCGCCGCGAACCCGTCACGCAGTGCGGCGGCGACCACGCGCGCGTGGGTGACGTAGTCGGGCAGCCGGGGCAGCTCCCGCTCCAGGCCGGCGAGGGCCGACAGCGCGGTGGGGAACTGCTGGAAGACCGTGCCGCCGTAGCGGTGCCGCCAGGCCTTCGCCTCGTCCACCAGTGCCTTCGGGCCGGCGAGGGCGGCGCCGCCGAAGCCGTCGAGGGACTTGTAGAACGACACGTACACGCTGTCCGCCAGGCCCGCGATCTCCGCCAGCGGGCGGCCGAAGTGGGTGGGGGACTCCCACAGGCGCGCACCGTCGAAGTGCACCACCGCATCGCGCTCCCGCGCCGCCTCCACGACCTCCGTGAGCTCCTCCCACGAGGGCAGTACGAAACCGGCGTCCCTGAGGGGCAGTTCCAGCATCAGTGCCCCGAAGGGCTCGTCGAAGTCGCGTACCTCGGTGGCGGTCGGCGGGCGTGGCTCGCTCGTCACACGGACCGGGCGCAGACCGCTGACCTGGCTGAACGCGTGCCGTTCGTGCACCTCGGGGTGGGCCAGCGCATGCAGGGCGACGGTCGGGTTGCCGGTGCGGCCCGCCCAGCAGCGCAGGGCCACCTGCTGGGCCATCGTGCCCGTCGGGAAGAACGCGGCGGCCTCCGTGCCGAGCAGCCCGGCGGTCTTCTCCTCCAGGGCCTCGACGATGCCGTCGCCGTAGATGTCCGCCGGCTCGTCCAGGTCGTGCAGATCCAGCGCACGCGCCTCGTCCAGCAGCGCCAGGCGCTCGCGGAGGGTGCTCAGGAAGCCGGGGCGTGCGAGTACGCGCTGCGCGCCGCGGAGGGCGGCGATGCGCCGTTCACGGCGCCGTTTGCGCCGCTCGTCGTCCGACAGCTGCACGCCCGACAATTGCTCGCCGGGTCCTCGCCCGTCCGGTGCCCGCCGGCCCGGTGACTGCTCGTCCGGTTCCGCCCCTGCCCGCCGCCCGACCTGCTCCGCCGTATCGCTCATGCCCCGGATCATCCCGCGCGCCCACCCCGGCGGGCATCCGCATTTCGCACGCCCACACCACCCCGCCGGACCGCATGCAAATCCCCACCCGCCGGCCCGCGTGCGAAGGCGTGGCGTAACCCACAGCCTGTGGACAACCGAACGCCCCTCGAACCGATCGCGTTAACATGACGAGAAATCGTCCGGTACCCAGAGCGGACTGGAACGGGAAGGCCGCCGTCGAGTGAGTACAAGCCAACAGCCAGATCCCAAGGACCGCCCCGCGCGGCTCACCGTCGGCGTCGTCGGCGCCGGCCGCGTGGGTCCCGCGCTCGCCGCGTCCCTCCAGCTCGCCGGACACCGCCCGGTGGCCGTCTCCGGGGTCTCCGACGCCTCCCGGCGACGGGCCGAGCGGATGCTCCCCGACGTGCCGCTGGTGCCGCCCGCCGAAGTCCTCGCGCGCGCCGAGCTGGTGCTGCTGACCGTCCCGGACGACGCGCTGCCCGGGCTGGTCGAGGGCCTCGCCGAGACCGGGGCCGTACGGCCGGGCCAGCTGCTGGTGCACACCTCCGGACGGTACGGCGCGAAAGTCCTCGACCCCGCCCTGCGGGCGGGCGCGCTGCCGCTGGCCCTGCACCCGGCGATGACCTTCACCGGCACCCCCGTGGACGTCCAGCGCCTTGCAGGCTGCTCCTTCGGCGTCACCGCGCCCGAGGAACTGCGGCTGGCCGCCGAGGCCCTCGTCATCGAGATGGGCGGCGAACCCGAGTGGATCGCCGAGGAGATGCGCCCGCTCTACCACGCGGCGCTCGCGCTGGGCGCGAACCACCTGGTGACGCTGGTCGCCCAGTCGATGGAGCTGCTGCGCGAGGCGGGTGTGGCGGCCCCCGACCGGATGCTGGGCCCGCTGCTCGGCGCCGCGCTCGACAACGCGCTGCGCTCCGGGGACGCGGCCCTGACCGGCCCCGTCGCGCGCGGGGACGCGGGCACCGTCGCCGCGCACGTCGCCGAGCTGCGCCGGCACGCCCCGCAGACCGTCGCCGGCTACCTCGCGATGGCACGCGCGACCGCCGACCGGGCACTCGCCCACGGACTGCTCAAGCCGGAGCTCGCCGAGGACCTCCTCGGGGTACTCGCCAACGGGACCAACGGCGCCGAGGGAGACGCCCGATGACCACCACCCTGCTGCGCACCGCCGGCGAACTGCACGCGCGCGTGCGCGACGGCCGCCGCGCCGTCGTGATGACCATGGGCGCCCTGCACGAGGGACACGCCACCCTCATCCGCACCGCGCGCGAGATCGCCGGACCGGACGGCGAGGTCGTCGTCACCGTCTTCGTGAACCCCCTGCAGTTCGGCAAGGGCGAGGACCTCGACCGCTATCCGCGCACCCTGGACGCCGACCTCAAGATCGCCGAACAGGCGGGCGCGGACGCCGTGTTCGCCCCTGCCGTGGACGAGGTCTACCCCGGCGGCGAGCCCCAGGTCCGCATCAGCGCCGGCCCCATGGGCGAGCGCCTGGAGGGCTCCTCACGCCCCGGCCACTTCGACGGCATGCTCACGGTCGTCGCCAAGCTGCTGCACCTCACCCGCCCCGACGTCGCCCTGTACGGCCAGAAGGACGCCCAGCAGCTCGCCCTGATCCGCCGCATGGTGCGCGACCTGAACTTCGGCGTCGAGATCGTCGGCGTCCCGACCGTGCGCGAGGAGGACGGCCTCGCGCTGTCCAGTCGCAACCGCTACCTCTCGCCCAAGGAACGGCGCACCGCGCTCGCGCTGTCCCAGGCGCTGTTCGCCGGCCGCGACCGCCACGCGGCGCAGGAGGCCCTGCGGGCACGGGCGCGCGAAGTGCCCGCCACGCGCGCGCGTGCCGAGGCGCTCAGCGCCATAGGGGAGTCCCGCGCGGCGGCCGACGCGCACGCCGTGTCCAAAGCCGTTCCCGGCGCCCCCGCGGCCGTCCTCGCGGCCGCCCGCCTGGTCCTCGACGAGGCCGCCCGCCTCGACCCGCCGCTCGAACTGGACTACGTCGCCCTCGTCGACCCGGCGGACTTCACGCAGATCACCGAGGACGACTTCACCGGCGAGGCCGTCCTCGCCGTCGCCGCCCGGGTCGGGACGACCCGGCTGATCGACAACATTCCCCTGACCTTCGGAGCCGCCTCGTGACCAGCACAGGCATACGACTGCACGCGCCCGCGCCCGGGTGGTCCATCTCCGCGGACGTCGTGGTCGTCGGCTCCGGCGTCGCCGGCCTCACCGCCGCCCTGCGCTGCGAGGCCGCCGGCCTGACGACCGTCGTCGTCACCAAGGCCCGCCTCGACGACGGCTCCACCCGCTGGGCCCAGGGCGGCATCGCCGCGGCCCTGGGCGAGGGCGACACCCCTGAACAGCACCTCGACGACACCCTGGTCGCGGGCGCGGGCCTGTGCGACGAGGAGGCCGTACGGCTCCTCGTCACGGAGGGCCCCGACGCCGTACGCCGCCTCATCGAGACCGGCGCCCACTTCGACGAGTCGGAGGAAGGCGGCCTGGAGCTCACCCGCGAGGGTGGCCACCACCGCCGCCGTATCGCCCACGCCGGCGGCGACGCGACCGGCGCGGAGATCTCCCGCGCCCTCGTCGAGGCGGTACGCGCGCGTGCCCTCCGCACAATCGAGAACGCGCTCGTCCTCGACCTCCTGACGGACGCGGACGGCCGTACCGCAGGCGTCACCCTGCACGTCATGGGCGAGGGCCAGCACGACGGCGTAGGAGCGGTCCACGCCCCCGCCGTGGTCCTGGCGACCGGCGGCATGGGCCAGGTCTTCTCGGCGACGACGAACCCGTCCGTGTCGACGGGCGACGGCGTGGCACTCGCGCTCCGCGCGGGCGCCGAGGTGAGCGACCTGGAATTCGTCCAGTTCCACCCCACCGTCCTCTTCCTCGGCCCGGACGCGGAGGGCCAGCAGCCCCTGGTCTCGGAGGCGGTCCGCGGCGAGGGCGCCCACCTGGTCGACGCCGACGGCGTGCGCTTCATGCTGGGACAGCACGAACTCGCCGAACTGGCCCCCCGGGACATCGTCGCCAAGGGCATCATGCGCCGCATGCAGGAGCAGGACGCCGAGCACATGTTCCTCGACGCGCGGCACTTCGGCGCCGACATGTGGGAGCACCGCTTCCCGACGATCCTCGCCGC
The DNA here is from genome assembly GCF_050936625.1 of Streptomyces sp. CA-251387. NCBI lineage: Bacteria > Bacillati > Actinomycetota > Actinomycetes > Kitasatosporales > Streptomycetaceae > Streptomyces > Streptomyces sp. CA-251387. Next base: position 5,349,398 of record NZ_JBNJMJ010000001.1, read on the forward strand.
CTGCCGCGCGAACGGCATCGACCCGGTCACCACCCCCATCCCGATCGCCCCGGCCGCCCACTACGCCTCCGGAGGCGTACGCACCGACTCCCACGGCCGGACGACCGTCCCCGGCCTGTACGCGTGCGGCGAGGTGGCCTGCACGGGCGTGCACGGCGCCAACCGCCTGGCGTCCAACTCGCTCCTCGAAGGCCTGGTCTACGCCGAACGCATCGCGGCGGACATCGCAGCCACCCACGCAGCCGACGGCCTCCCCGCGCGCGTGCCGCACCCCGTGCCGTACCCCGAAACACCGGAGCACCCCCTCCTCACCCCCGAGGCCCGCTTCGCGATCCAGCGGATCATGACGGACGGCGCCGGCGTCCTGCGTTCCGCCGAGTCCCTCGCCAAGGCCGCCGAGCAGCTCCAGCAGCTGCACACCGACGCCCGCGACGCCCTCGCCGAGAACGGCAAGACCGCCGAGCCCGGCGTCGACACCTGGGAGAGCACCAACCTCCTGTGCGTGGCCCGCGTCCTGGTCGCCGCGGCGCAACTCCGCGACGAGACGCGCGGCTGCCACTGGCGCGAGGACAGCCCCGACCGCGACGACACGGCCTGGCGCCGCCACATCGTCGTACGCCTGAACCCGGACCGCACACTGGCCGTGCACACCACCGACACCGCAGACTTCCCCCCGACCCGGCAGCCACAGCAGGAGCAGTGACAGAAGTGACCACCCCCGATCTTCCCCTCGCCTCGAACGGCGGCTGCGGCGACGACTGCGCCTGCGGTGCCGACACCGACGGCGAGGAGTACCTGGAGTGCGGGCTCGACCCCGCGCTCGCACAGCTCCTGGCCGACGCGGGCCTCGACCCCGTCGAGGTCGAGGACATCGCCAACGTGGCCATCCAGGAGGACCTGGCGCACGGCGTGGACGTGACGACGGTCGCCACCATCCCCGAAGACGCAGTCGCCACCGCGGACTTCGTCGCGCGCGAGGCGGGCGTGGTGGCTGGCCTCAGGGTCGCCGAAGCGGTGGTCTCGATCGTCTGCGAGGACGAGTTCGAGGTGGAGCGCCACGTGGAGGACGGCGACCGCGTGTCGGAGGGCCAGAAACTCCTCTCCGTCACCACCCGCACCCGCGACCTCCTGACGGCCGAGCGCAGCGCGCTGAACATCCTCTGCCGCCTGTCGGGCATCGCGACGGCCACGCGCGCGTGGGCGGACGTACTGGAAGGCACGAAGGCGAGGGTCCGGGACACCCGCAAGACGACCCCGGGCCTGCGCGCCCTCGAGAAGTACGCGGTCCGCTGCGGAGGCGGAGTGAACCACCGCATGTCGCTGTCCGACGCGGCCTTGGTCAAGGACAACCACGTGGTGGCGGCAGGCGGCGTGGCGCAGGCCTTCAAGGCGGTCCGCGAAGCCTTCCCCGACCTCCCCATCGAGGTCGAGGTGGACACCCTCCACCAACTCCGCGAGGTGGTGGACGCGGGCGCGGACCTGATCCTCCTGGACAACTTCACGCCGGGCGATTGCGAGGAGGCGGTGGCGATCGTGCACGGCCGCGCGGCGCTCGAAGCGTCCGGCCGCCTGACCCTCGCCAACGCCAAGGCGTACGCCGAGACGGGCGTCGACTACCTGGCCGTAGGGGCCCTCACCCACTCCTCGCCGATCCTGGACATCGGCCTGGACCTGCGAGCGGCGGAGTAGGAACGGGCATGCTCCTCACGATCGACGTAGGCAACACCCACACCGTCCTCGGCCTCTTCGACGGCGAGGACATCGTCGAGCACTGGCGCATCTCGACGGACGCCCGCCGCACGGCCGACGAACTGGCGGTCCTCCTCCAGGGCCTGATGGGCATGCACCCGCTCCTCGGCGAGGAACTCGGCGACGGCATCGACGGCATCGCCATCTGCGCGACGGTCCCGTCGGTCCTCCACGAACTCCGCGAAGTGACCCGCCGCTACTACGGCGACGTCCCCGCGGTGCTGGTGGAGCCCGGGGTGAAGACGGGCGTACCGATCCTGACCGACAACCCCAAGGAGGTGGGCGCCGACCGCATCATCAACGCGGTGGCGGCGGTCGACCTCTACGGCGGCCCGGCCATCGTCGTCGACTTCGGTACGGCGACGACGTTCGACGCGGTGAGCGCGCGCGGCGAGTACATCGGCGGTGTCATCGCCCCCGGCATCGAGATCTCGGTCGAGGCACTCGGCGTACGCGGCGCCCAACTCCGCAAGATCGAGGTGGCCCGCCCGCGCAGCGTCATCGGCAAGAACACCGTCGAGGCCATGCAGTCCGGCATCATCTACGGCTTCGCCGGCCAGGTGGACGGCGTGGTCACCCGCATGGCCCGCGAACTCGCCGACGACCCCGACGACGTCACGGTCATCGCAACGGGCGGCCTCGCACCGATGGTCCTCGGCGAATCCTCGGTCATCGACGAACACGAACCCTGGCTGACGCTGATCGGCCTACGCCTGGTGTACGAACGCAACGTCTCCCGCATGTGACTCCGTCGGTGGGGCCGCGAGCACCGGTGCCGCCTGTTCGGGGGTGCTCGGCGTCGGTGCTGGGCGGGCGTGGGTCGCGCGGCCCGGCGCTGGCGGGGTGCCGCTGCGCCCACCCGTGCCGCCCCAGCGGCACGACTGCCCGCAGCTAAGTGGGCATGAGGGCCCGCAGCTGCGCGGGCTGCTGCGCGTACCCCTTCGGGCCTGTAGTCGCGTACGGCGGGAAGGGGGCGTGTCGGGGGGTGTCCGCCCGCAGTGGTCGGCGTCAAGACGCGGTTGCTCTTGGCTTAAGTCCGGCCGCCGGTCCGAGGACGGACACCCCGGCGCGGCCCCGACCCACCCATCGGCCCGTAGGCGCTACGCGCACCCCCACCGATCCCGCGCGGGCCGCCGCAGGCATCCCCCGCCCAACCGCCGGAGGCACGCCGCACCCCACCACCCGAGTGGCTCCCCGCGCCACACCCACCGCCCTATGCCGCGTTTGTCTGATTAGCGCGTATCGTCGCCGCATGCCCACGCCATACGGATCCCGCGGCGGCATGGCGTTCGGCGCGGAGGAGCTGCGTGTGCTCCGCCGCGCTCTCGCCCTTGCCCTCAACCCCAGCCCCGCCTCGGCCGAGGACGTCCAGGACTGTCTCCGTCTCACCGAGTCCCTAGACGAGGCGATGCGCGAGGGCGCCCGGCTGCGTGCGTTCTTGGTGGCCGACCTCGCCCGCTACCGCGCCGCCCTCCCCGGCACCGCAGCCGGCTACCTCACCCTCCTCGAGGAGTCCCTCGCCGCCGGGTACCTCCCCACCCCCGACGACCTCGCCGCCCTCCGGCCCCTGCGCGGCAACCCCACCGCTGCCACCCTCCTCAGCCGCTGCCAGACCCTCGCCGAGCAGGACGTCCGCCCGGCGGCCACCCCGGCGCCGCGTGTCGCGCCGGACTCCCGGGCCATCCCCACCATTCCGGCGTCCCGCACGCACCTCCTGGCCCTCCCCGGAGGCCTTTCCGAGGGATCACCCGCCACCACAGCCGTCCTCCCCGCCCAGGACGCCGGCCAGGAACCGGCCAAGCAGCCCCGCAAGAAACCCGCCGAAAAGCCGGCCGCCCCCCGACCCGCCCCCGGCCCCGGCCCGGGCTCCGAGCCCACCCCCGCCGCCCCCAAGCCGTCACGCCCCATCCCCACCCCCGGCGAGGTCTTCCCACGCCGCAAGCCGACCCCACCGCCCACGACGAGCCCCACCCAGCAACTCGCCGCAGGCTGAGAACAACCGCAGCACAAAGACCAGGCAGGCGACCCCGAAACGCGCCCGGCCTCACCGGCCGGGCTCCCGGGCCAGAGGCTCGGGGAGCCACTCCGAAGCCCCCTGCAGCCTCCTGCAGCCCCACGCAACCCCCTGCAGCACCGACAACGGCGTAGCCCGACTTCCCGGGGGGCAACAGCCGCCCCAGCCACACCTTCACCCACACGGGCCACGCCCCAGGGAGTCAGCCCACCCAGCGGCCTGGCACTCACCCCGAGCCACTGCCCCGCCCGCCCCGAGCAGCCGTCCCGCCCGCACGGCGCCCCACCCCGCCCGACGCCACCCCACCCCGCCCGCCGCCCACCCCCTGGCTACCCTGGACGCATGGACTACGTCTCCGCACTCCTCCCCCCGGCCGTCATGGCCGTGTTCTTCATCGGTGTGATCAGGGTGATCGTGAAGACCCAGGGCGGAGCCAACAAGGCCAAGGAGGACGCGGCCGTCGACGCCGCCCTCGCGCGCGTGGAGGGGACCCGCCAGGCCTCCCCGAACCCGGACGCCTGAGCCGACCGACGCCCCCACCAGCGCGACGGCCACCCCGGCAATTTCCGAGTCGTACGCCCTTTTTATCCCCATTTGCCAGGGAAGGCGCCCGTCCGGCACGCCAACACCCAGATCTCCCACTATGGTGCTGAGCTGTGCCTCGCCCATTGGGAGAACTCGAAGACGCGGTCATGACGCGGGTGTGGAAGTGGAACCGCCCGGTGACCGTTCGAGAAGTCCTGGAAGATCTCCAGCAGGAACGGTCCATCGCGTACACCACGGTGATGACCGTTTTGGACAATCTCCATCAGAAGGGCTGGGTACGCCGCGAAGCGGAAGGCCGCGCTTATCGATATGAGGCGGTCTCCACACGAGCCGCCTACGCCGCTGCCCTGATGAACGACGCCTGGTCGCAGAGCGACAACCCCGCCGCCGCCCTTGTCGCCTTCTTCGGCATGATGAGCGAGGAACAGCGCCACGCGCTGCGAGACGCCGTACGCATCGTCCAGGGCCCGGAAACGCCCGAACCCACACAGCCGCCCGATACGCGCCCCGTTACAGCCACCGATACCCCCGCCGCAGATACGGCCGCCACCGATACGAGCAGCCCCGATACCCGCGGCACCGATACGAGCAGCGCCGATACCCGCGCAACCGATACCACCACCGATACGGCCCCCCATACACCCACCGGATACCGGCCCGGATACCCGCCCCGATACCGGCCATGAGAACCCCGGCTCGGCGGAGCAGCCCGGCGGGCGATAGCGTCCGCTCATGTCAGCAGAGAGCCACTCCGCCGAGACCCCCTCGGGGGAGAGCCCGGAAGTCACCGCAAAAGCCATCACCGTCCGACGGGCCCGCACCAGCGATGTCCCGGCGGTACGTCGTCTCCTTGACGAGTACGTCCGGCGCCGCATCCTGCTCGACAAAGCCACGGTGACGCTTTACGAGGACATCCAGGAGTTCTGGGTGGCGGAACGCGACGACAACGGCGAGGTCGTCGGCTGCGGCGCCCTGCACGTGATGTGGGAAGACCTGGCGGAAGTCCGCACTCTCGCCGTGAAGCCGGGTCTGAAGGGCGCCGGCGTCGGTCATCAGTTGCTGGAGAAGTTGCTGCACACCGCGCGCTGGCTCGGCGTTCGCAGGGTTTTCTGTCTGACCTTCGAAGTTGACTTCTTCGGCAAGCACGGCTTCGTCGAGATCGGTGAGACGCCGGTCGACACCGATGTCTACGCGGAGCTGCTGCGTTCCTATGACGAGGGCGTCGCGGAGTTCCTCGGTCTCGAACGAGTGAAACCGAACACCTTGGGCAACAGCCGGATGCTTCTGCATCTGTGATCGCCAAGGAGCCATCAAGGATCCACGAAGGATCCACAAGCCGGTATTCCGCCCGAACGGCCATGCCCCGGTGCCCTATGTCCGAAACGCGCATGTTTCCGAGCCGGGGTCGGGCCAGTGGGTCTCTCCCGGGGGTTTGTGTTTTTCCCGCAAAAGCGGTTTGCTTTCCGACGTACTGCAGTACTGCATATAACAGGGGACGGCGAAACGGCGGACGCCGCAGACCCCCGGCCCTCAAGTTATCGATGAAAGGAAATCCGGTGGCACAGAAGGTTCAGGTCCTTCTTGTCGACGACCTCGACGGCGGCGAGGCGGACGAGACCGTCACGTTCGCGCTGGACGGCAAGACGTACGAGATCGATCTCACGACTGCCAATGCGGACAAGCTCCGTGGCCTTCTCGAGCCTTACGTGAAGGGCGGTCGTCGTACCGGAGGCCGTGCTTCGGGTGGCCGCGGAAAGGCGCGCGCTGCTTCCGGTGGCGGCCAGGACACGGCGCAGATCCGCGCGTGGGCCAAGGAGAACGGCTACGAGGTCAACGACCGCGGCCGCGTCCCCGCGTCCATTCGCGAGGCATACGAGAAGGCCAACGCCTGATCTTCGGGCCGACGCCCGATCTACGGACAGGCCGAAGGCTGGGCGCACGCGCGTCGCAGCCGCAGACGGTGGCAGTGCGTGGCCACCGTGTCCAGGATTCGCACCAGATCGGGGGCGCCCCCACCGCCCCCCAGGGCCGACATCGTCGGCAGCGAGGACTCGACCTCGCCCCCAGGCTCGGGGGGCCGCATCCATACGGCGGCCCCCTGCACGGCATCGGAGCGGCCCAGGGGAAGCGACCGCACCGCGCCGGGCCCCGGCAGGCCAGGACGCCGTGCGGTCTCCCTCGGTCCCGGACCGACGGGATGCCGTACGGCCATGACCGGCCCCCGCTCGGGTGGCAGGGGTGCCTCCATGAGGTCGCCCGCGCCGAGCGTCGTCAGGTCCAGGGGCAGCGTGCCCCACTCCAGCCAGGCCAGCGCCCCCGGCACTTCCTCCGCGCTGCCCGCGGCGATGAGCAGCCGCATCCGGTCGCCTCGGACGGCCACCGGGGAGTACGGCGTCAGATGGCGCAGTGCCGCGCGGCCGGCCTCGGCCGGGACGTCCAGGACGTCGAAGCGCAGTCCCACGCGAAGACACAGCGGGAATCCGGGTGCCTCGGGCACCACCGGCCAGCCCAGTTCGTTCTCGTACCACCGGCGGACCTGATCGCTCGGACCGAGCGGCCGACGGGGAAGGGGGATCGTGGCGAGGTCCGTGGCGATCACGGGGCGGGTGCCGACCATGCCAAGTGCAACCGCCGAAAGAGCATGCCGGTTACGCTAGGTGTCCTGTCGAATGCGCAGGGTGCTGAAATGGGGGCGTGCGCGAGGTGTGGGGAGGCGCAAGGTTGTTCGCCCGTAGCGGAGGGAACCGGGGCGCGCGGCATGGAGTGTCAGTCCCAGCGGGTAAGACATCCCTAGTGGGAGGGGGCGACACGCAGGACAGTGGGTCTCACGTTCGCCATCGGCGTACTGATGGTGAGGGTAACCACCTGGCCTGCGGGAACATCGTCTCGCACCATCGGGTTGGAGCAGATGTCGGCGTTAGCGGGGTCAGGAGGCCATCGACGGTGTCGGCAGTTGGAATGAGCGGTCCCCGCTTGCGGGACTAAGCTGCGGAAGGACAGGGAGGGGAAGTTCCCCCCACTGCCTGACCGCTCTGAGGAGCGATTAACGATGTTCGAGAGGTTCACCGACCGCGCGCGGCGGGTTGTCGTCCTGGCTCAGGAAGAAGCCCGGATGCTCAACCACAACTACATCGGCACCGAGCACATCCTCCTGGGCCTGATCCACGAGGGTGAGGGTGTCGCCGCCAAGGCCCTTGAGAGCCTCGGGATTTCGCTCGAGGCGGTCCGCCAGCAGGTGGAGGAGATCATCGGCCAGGGCCAGCAGGCCCCGTCCGGGCACATCCCCTTCACCCCCCGTGCCAAGAAGGTCCTGGAGCTGTCGCTCCGCGAGGCCCTTCAGCTGGGCCACAACTACATCGGCACGGAGCACATCCTGCTCGGCCTGATCCGTGAGGGCGAGGGCGTCGCCGCCCAGGTCCTGGTCAAGCTGGGCGCAGATCTGAACCGCGTGCGGCAGCAGGTGATCCAGCTGCTCTCCGGTTACCAGGGCAAGGAGACCGCCGCCGCCGGCGGGCCTGCCGAGGGCACGCCCTCGACGTCCCTGGTCCTCGACCAGTTCGGCCGGAACCTCACCCAGGCCGCTCGTGAGTCCAAGCTCGACCCGGTCATCGGGCGCGAGAAGGAGATCGAGCGGGTCATGCAGGTGCTGTCCCGCCGTACCAAGAACAACCCGGTCCTGATCGGTGAGCCCGGCGTCGGCAAGACCGCCGTCGTCGAGGGGCTCGCCCAGGCCATCGTCAAGGGCGAGGTGCCCGAGACCCTCAAGGACAAGCACCTCTACACCCTGGACCTCGGCGCGCTGGTCGCCGGCTCCCGCTACCGCGGTGACTTCGAGGAGCGCCTGAAGAAGGTCCTCAAGGAGATCCGCACCCGCGGCGACATCATCCTGTTCATCGACGAGCTCCACACGCTGGTCGGTGCGGGTGCCGCCGAGGGCGCCATCGACGCGGCTTCCATCCTGAAGCCGATGCTGGCCCGCGGTGAGCTGCAGACCATCGGTGCGACCACGCTGGACGAGTACCGCAAGCACCTGGAGAAGGACGCGGCCCTCGAGCGCCGCTTCCAGCCCATCCAGGTCGCCGAGCCGTCCCTGCCGCACACGATCGAGATCCTCAAGGGTCTGCGTGACCGGTACGAGGCCCACCACCGCGTCTCCATCACGGATGAGGCGCTGGTCCAGGCCGCCACCCTGGCCGACCGGTACATCTCGGACCGCTTCCTGCCGGACAAGGCGATCGACCTGATCGACGAGGCCGGTTCCCGGATGCGCATCCGCCGGATGACCGCGCCGCCGGACCTGCGCGAGTTCGACGAGAAGATCGCCGGTGTCCGCCGGGACAAGGAGTCCGCGATCGACTCGCAGGACTTCGAGAAGGCCGCCTCCCTGCGTGACAAGGAGAAGCAGCTCCTGGCCGCCAAGGCCAAGCGGGAGAAGGAGTGGAAGGCCGGCGACATGGACGTCGTCGCCGAGGTCGACGGCGAGCTGATCGCCGAGGTCCTCGCGACCGCCACCGGCATCCCGGTCTTCAAGCTGACCGAGGAGGAGTCCAGCCGCCTGCTGCGCATGGAGGACGAGCTCCACAAGCGGGTCATCGGCCAGGACGACGCCGTCAAGGCGCTGTCGAAGGCGATCCGCCGTACGCGTGCCGGTCTGAAGGACCCGAAGCGTCCGGGTGGTTCGTTCATCTTCGCCGGCCCGTCCGGTGTCGGTAAGACCGAACTGTCCAAGGCGCTCGCCGAGTTCCTCTTCGGTGACGAGGACGCGCTGATCTCCCTCGACATGTCGGAGTTCAGCGAGAAGCACACGGTGTCGCGTCTGTTCGGTTCGCCCCCCGGCTACGTGGGCTACGAAGAGGGCGGCCAGCTGACCGAGAAGGTCCGCCGCAAGCCGTTCTCCGTCGTCCTCTTCGACGAGGTCGAGAAGGCCCACCCGGACATCTTCAACTCGCTGCTGCAGATCCTGGAGGACGGTCGTCTGACCGACTCCCAGGGCCGGGTCGTGGACTTCAAGAACACGGTCATCATCATGACGACCAACCTCGGCACCCGGGACATCTCCAAGGGCTTCAACCTGGGCTTCGCGGCCTCGGGTGACACGAAGACCAACTACGAGCGCATGAAGAACAAGGTGTCGGACGAGCTCAAGCAGCACTTCCGCCCCGAGTTCCTCAACCGCGTCGACGACGTGGTCGTCTTCCCGCAGCTGACCCAGGGCGACATCCTGCGGATCGTCGACCTGATGATCGGCAAGGTGGACGAGCGCCTGAAGGACCGGGACATGGGCATCGAGCTCTCCCAGTCCGCCAAGGAGCTGCTGTCCAAGAAGGGCTACGACCCCGTGCTGGGTGCGCGTCCGCTGCGCCGCACCATCCAGCGCGAGATCGAGGACAGCCTGTCGGAGAAGATCCTCTTCGGCGAGCTGCGCCCCGGTCACATCGTGGTCGTGGACACCGAGGGCGAGGGCGAGACCAAGACCTTCACCTTCCGCGGTGAGGAGAAGTCGGCGCTGCCGGACGTCCCGCCGATCGAGCAGGCGGCCGGTGGAACCGGGCCGAACCTGAGCAAGGAGGCCTGACCCTCAGGGGGTTGAGCCGAAGAAAGGGGCCGGTGCACATGCGCACCGGCCCCTTTCGCATGCCCAGGAGGGCGTGGCTTACGACAACTGCCCGTCGTAGTCCGGCAGCTTGTACGTCTTCTCGGCATGGCCGCCCGAGAGGTCGGTGGCGCTGTTGCCGATGTTGGCGATGATCGTGTAGCCCTTGTTCTCGATGGTGGCGCGCTGGGCCGTCTTGTAGTCCGCGACGTTCTTGAAGAGGTCGAGGAAGCTCCGCACATGGAGGCCGGAGACCTGGTAGCCGACGTGCTTGAGGTTGTAGTCGGTCACCGAGTAGATGATGCCCGGGCGGGCGGTCACGAAGAACAGGGAGACGCCGTGCTCCTGGGCGTACTTGGCGACCTCCAGGACCGGCTTGTTGGCCGGCTGCGGGTAGCTGAAGCCGAAGTCGGTCTCCAGGGTCGTGTTGTCGATGTCGAAGACGATCGCCTGCTTCTCGCCCGGCTTGGTGTTCGCGATCCGCTGCTTGAGATAGGGCAGCGCCTGGTCCATGACCGCCTGGCAGTCCTTCTGCCAGGTGGCGTAGTCGACATCCGCCGAGGACGCCGCTGCGGCCGTGGTGGCGGTGGAGGTGCTGGTCGCGGTCGTCGTCGCCGCTTCGGCGGGGACCGCGAGGGCCACGAGGGCGGCCGCGGAGACGGTGCTGACCGCGATACGGCGCGCCCAGGGGCGAAGCGTCATGTGGGGGTCCTCTCACGTCACGTGCGCTGGGTTGTCGCGTGCATGTTCGTGTGCAGGAGTGGCTGGTGGGGAACCAGCGGGTTACCGGACGGTAGCTCACGTTGAGGCGTCGCTCACAGAGTCGCGACGGAATTGGTTGAGCAAGATCGGGCGAGAGGCGTAGCGCCCGTCACATTCCGGGGTTTTGTGATTGCGCTGGGCGGTGACATGCCGCACAGGCGATTTGTCCGTTACTAGAGGGAATAGTGGAAAAGAGATCACGGACAAAAGGAGCTTTCGCCTCAGGACTGGCCAGGTGATGTGGGCATTCGTCCCGTTTTATCTCTAATGGAAGCTCTGTCAAGATGCAGGGATTTTTGTTAGGGAGTACTAGAGTCCGTCGTAGATAAGGCGTTTTGGGGTTCGGGGCGGCGCGGGTTACCAAGGGATGGCCATCCGGCGACCGCCTGTGCGTCGGGTGGTTTTCCCTGTCGTCTTCCCCCCGAGGTTTCGCATGTCCCCGCGCTTCTCGTTCCGTTCGTCCCGTACGTCCTCGTTCCGCACCCGTGCCGCTGTGCTGGCCGCCGGCCTGGGGGCCTCGGTCGTGCTGGGCGCCGGAGGCGCGGTCGCCGCCGAGATGAACTCCGCCACCGGTGTCTCCACCGCCGTACAGGCGCAGAGCGCCGCCGCGAAGAAGGCCGCCGCCAAGAAGGCCGTCTCCTGGGTGAGCCCGGTGAAGAAGTACACGAAGACCGCCAGCTTCGCGCAGGCCGGCGCCAGGTGGCAGTCCACCCACAGCGGGCAGGACTTCGCCGTTCCCAGCGGCACCAAGGTCATGGCCGCGCACGGCGGCACCGTCGTCAAGGCCGGCGGCAACGGCGCCGGTGACGGTCCCGCGTACGGCAACGCCGTCGTCATCAAGCACGGCAACGGGACCTACACCCAGTACGCCCACCTGTCGCGCATCGACGTGAGGGTCGGCCAGGTCGTCAAGACCGGCCAGGAGATAGCCCGGTCCGGCAACACCGGCAACTCCAGCGGGCCGCACCTGCACTTCGAGATCCGTACGACCGCCAACTACGGCTCCGCCGTCGACCCCGTGGCCTTCCTGCGGGCCAAGGGTCTGACGGTCTGAGTCACCGAGTCGCTCAGGCGCCCTTGTGCGCCTGGGTGACCAGGTCCGTGGCGACCTCGAGGATGGCCTGGCGCTTCTCCTCGGGGTCGCCTTCGAGGTCCTTCAGCACGAACATTCCGGCGTGCATCGTGAACAGCGCGCTGATGCAGCGGACCTGGTCGACGAGGTCCGCGTCCGGGTCGATGATGATGTCGCGCATGCCGAGCATGCGGTTCTTGAACATCTCGCCGATGCTCAGTTCACGGACGGTCGCCTGGTTCTCCTGCATGAAGCGGAAGAGGGGGGCCGCTTGGGACAGGACCTCGCTGTAGCGGCGTACGATCTCCTGCTTCGTCTCGAGTGTGTGCGGCTGCCGCTTGCCCCACTCGATCAGGTCCTCGATCGGCTGCGTCAGGTCCTCGAAGAGGCTGACGATGATCTCTTCCTTGGTCTTGAAGTGGTAGTACAGGGCCGCCTTCGTGACCTCGAGGCGCTCGGCGATCTCGCGCAGGGAGGTCTTCTCGTAGCCCTGCTCGGCGAAGAGTTCGAGGGCTACGTCCTGGATGCGCTGGCGAGTGTTCCCGCGGCGCCGCTGCTTGGTGCCGTCCATGGTGCCGCCCATCCTCGTACTCCTCGGCTTTCCGGAAAACTTACTTGACGCCCGGCTAGTTACGCCTCTACCTTCCCTGAGTGTAGACAACTAGCCGGGCGGCAAGTAAGTAGCTGGGGGCGTGGGAACCGTGGCGGACACACAGACAGCCGGCACAGAAGCCGGACAAGGGGCGGAGAAGCAGCCCAGGAGCGTGCGGGTCGTGCTGCTCGCGCTGATGATCACGATGATGCTCGCGATGCTCGACAACATGATCGTGGGCACGGCGATGCCGACGATCGTGGGCGAACTCGGCGGGCTGGAGCATCTGTCGTGGGTCGTCACGGCCTACACGCTGGCGACCGCGGCCTCCACTCCGCTGTGGGGCAAGCTCGGTGACATGTACGGGCGCAAGGGCGTCTTCATGGCGTCGATCGTGCTCTTCCTCATCGGGTCCGCGCTGAGCGGCATGGCCCAGGACATGGGACAGCTGATCGCGTTCCGGGCTGTGCAGGGGCTGGGCGCCGGTGGTCTGATGGTCGGCGTCATGGCGATCATCGGTGATCTGATTCCGCCGCGGGAGCGCGGCAAGTACCAGGGCATGATGGCCGGCGTGATGGCGCTCGCGATGATCGCCGGGCCGCTCGTCGGCGGCACCATCACCGACCACTGGGGCTGGCGCTGGGCGTTCTACATCAACCTGCCGCTCGGGGTCGTGGCGCTGGGTGCGATCAGCGTCGTGCTGCATCTGCCGAAGAAGCGGGCGCAGGCGCGGATCGACTATCTGGGGGCGGCGCTGCTGACCGTGGGGATCACCGCGATCGTGCTGGTCACCACGTGGGGCGGTACGGAGTACGCCTGGACCTCCGCGCGGATCATGGAGCTCATCGGCATCGGTGTGGCCGCGCTGGTCGGGTTCGTGTTCTGGCAGACCAAGGCTGCCGAGCCGGTGGTGCCGCTGCACATCTTCCGCAGCCGCAACTTCACGCTGATGTCCGTCATCGGCTTCATCACAGGCTTCGTGATGTTCGGTGCGACGCTGTTCCTGCCGCTGTACCAGCAGTCGGTGCAGGGGGCGTCCGCGACCAACTCCGGGTTGCTGCTTCTGCCGATGCTCGGGGCGATGCTCGTGACGTCGATGGTGGCCGGGCGGGTGACCACGAACACCGGGCGGTACAAGGTGTTCCCGATTGCCGGCAGTGTGCTGATGGTCGTCGGGCTGTATCTGCTGTCGTTGATGGACACCGGGACGAGTCGTTTCACGTCCGGTGTGTACATGGCCGTGGTCGGGCTCGGGATGGGCTGTCTGATGCAGATCACCATGCTGGTCGCGCAGAACAGTGTCGAGATGAAGGACATGGGTGTCGCGTCCTCGTCCACCACGCTGTTCCGGACGCTCGGGTCCTCGTTCGGTGTCGCGATCATGGGGGCGCTGTTCAACAGCCGGGTGCAGGACGTCATGGCCGAGCGGGGTGGGGCGCTCGGGGCGAAGGTGACGGAGCGGTCGGCGCAGTTGGATGCGGCGAGCTTGGCGCGGTTGCCGGAGGCTGTGGCGGGGGCGTATCGGCAGGCGGTGTCAGCTGGGACGCATGGGGCGTTTCTGCTGGGGGCCGTGGTTGCTGTGGTGTCTTTGGTGGCGGCGGTGTTCGTGAAGGAGGTGCCGCTGAAGGGGGCCGGGCCGAAGGGGGATGCTGCGGGCGGTGGTGCCGGTGAGGGGGCCAAGGCGGCGGTGGTGGAGGCCGTCTGAGTGTGCGGTGGGGAGGCCCTCGGGTGGTGTGCTGCCCGGGGGTCTTCGCCGTTGGTTTTTCGCCCCCGCCGCCCCTACCCGTCCCATCCTGAAGGGGCTCCGCCCCTTCGACCCCAGGGGGCTCCGCCCCCTGGACCCCCGTCGGCCCTGAAGGGGCCTTGTCCTCAAACGCCGGACGGGCTGGATTGCCTGGGCCGGCGTCGAGAGGTGGCGGCCCTCTGCGGGTGGGCGGGGGCTGGGGGCGGTGGTGGCTCGGCCTCAAACACCGGCCGGGCTGGAATGCGTGATCTCAAGTGTCGGACGGGCTGTCCCGTCGTCGGAACCCCCCGGCCCACAACATCGCGTAGCACCCCGGGATCAGCGAGGCTCCGCGTCCGACGTGCTTGTCCCGGTACTCGCTCGGCGTCAGTCCGGTCCGGGCCTTGAAACGGGCCGAGAATGTGCCGAGGCTGCTGAAGCCGACCAGATGGCAGATCTCGGTCACGGTGAGATTGGCCCCCCGCAGATACTCCTCGGCCCGCTCGATCCGACGGTGCGTCAGATACTGGCCCGGCGTCTCGCCGTATGCCGCCTTGAAGACCCGCACGAAGTGATACCGCGAATACCCGGCATGCGCGGCAACGGCATCCAGATCGAGGTCCGGGTCGGCCCAGTCCCGGTCCATGGCGTCCTTGGCCAGCCGCAACTGCCGCACCTTGTCCATGAAACCGATGGTGACACGCCCCACTGACACCCACCTCGGCCGGCAAAGGAGCCAGGAGAGCAACTCTGGAGAAGCGTGCCGAGGGTGGCTCTGCCTACCGTGACGGGCAGGAAGACAAAGCCGGAGCACGGGAGAGTGCCGTCATGATCAAGGGCCTGGGCATCACCACCGTATGGACGTTTGACCAGCAGCGCACCAAAGCGTTCTTCACCGAGAAGATCGGCTTCGAGGTGCGGAACGATCTCTCGATGGGTGATATGCGGTGGGTCACCGTGGGGGCCAAGGACCAGCCGGATGTCGAGCTCGCGTTGATGAGCCTTGACGGGCCCGGGCTTGATCCCGAGTCCTCCGAGGCGTTGAAGAAGCTCGTCGGGAAGGGGGTCATCGGGGCCGGGGCGTTCCGGACCGACGACTGCCGGGGGGACTACGAGACCTTCAAGGCGCGCGGGGTGGAGTTCATCCAGGAGCCGCAGGAGCGGCCGTACGGCATCGAGGCGATCTTCCGCGACGACAACGGCAACTGGTACTCGCTGACCGAGCGGAACGAGGAGCTCGACTTCTCCAAGCCGTTCGAGTGAGCCGACCAGTACGGCTCACTACGGCAGCATCGGGTAGCTCCCCGTGTTCGTCGGTGCGTGCTCCGGGAGCCAGAGGACGGCCACCGCGCCCTCCGACGGCACATGCTCGGGGGCGCCCGCCGGGCGTACGTTGCGGAAGGTCAGGCGGGCGCCGAGGACCCGGGCCTGACCTGCCGCGATCGTCAGGCCGAGGCCGTGGCCGTGGCCCGAGCGGTCGCTGCTGCCCGTGCGGAAGCGGCTGGGGCCCTCGGCGAGCAGATCCTCGGGGAAACCCGGGCCGTGGTCGCGGACGCGGATGACGCGGCCCTCGACGGTGACCTCGATGGGCGGCCTGCCGTGCCGTGCCGCGTTGGCCAGCAGGTTGAACAGCACCCGCTCCAGGCGGCGCGGGTCGGTCGTGACCTCCGACTCGTGGACGACCCGCACCTCGATCTCGGGGTCCTTCGCCGCGACCCGCCGGCTGACGAACTCGCCCAGCATGATGTCCTGCAACTCGGCCCGCTCCGAGGCGCTGTCCAGGCGGGCCACCTCCAGCACGTCCTCGACGAGCGTGCGCATGGCCTTCGCCCGGTCCAGGACCAGTTCGGTGGGCCGGCCGGGGGGAAGAAGTTCCGCCGCCGTCAGCAGACCCGTCACCGGGGTGCGCAGCTCGTGCGCGATGTCCGCCGTGACCCGGCGCTCCGCCTCCAGCCGCTGCTGCAGCGCGTCCGCCATGGCGTCCACCGCGCTCGCCAGATCGTCGGTCTCGTCCCGTACGACACCCCCGATGGCATCCCGCACCCGCACGTCCGGCTCGCCGCTCGCGACCTGGTTCGCCGCGGCCGCAGCCTTGCGCAGCCGGCGCGACAACTGTGCGCCGATGAGCACGCCGAGCGCGCTGCCGCCGAGAACGACCGCGATCGAGCCGATGATCATGGCCTGGTCGAGGCGGTTCAGGATCTGCTCACTGCGGTCGGTCCAGCCGTCGCGGAGGGACAGGACATGGCCGTCGTTGAGCGGTACGGCAGCCCAGATGTCGGGCGCCCCGCTCGGCGTGTCCGTCACATACGTCGCCCGCCGGCCCTCCTCGACCTTGTCCCGCAGTGCCGCCGGCAGCTCCGGGTCGTCGATGGTGGCGTTCGGGAAGTTCAGTCGCTTGGACTGCTCGTAGCCGCGTTGGGCGATCTGGAGGCGCTCGTCCGCGAGGTCGCGCGCGCTGTCCAACATGGAGACGCGGGCCTGGTTGTGCACGACCAGGCTCAGCACGATCGCCACGAGCGCGCCGACCAGCGCGATCGCGGCGCTCAGCTTCCATCTCAGGCCCGTGCGGATGGACGTACGGCTGCCGCGGTGACCGCTCACCCGCAGGCCCGTACGCCCACCCATGCGCCCGGCGCCCGTACGGACACCCGCCCCCTGGCCCGCGAGGTCCCCCGGACCCGTGAGGCTGACGCGTCCCGCGCCGGACGCGGCCGGCCGTCTGAACATCCCCCGCATGCCCGCCCCGCTCAGGCCTTCAACTTGTAGCCGAAGCCACGGACCGTCTCGATGCGGTCCTGGCCGATCTTCTGCCGCAGCCGCTGCACATGGACGTCGACGACCCGGGTGTCCCCGCCCCAGCCGTAGTCCCACACCCGCTCCAGCAGCTTGTCCCGCGACAGCACCGTGCCCGGCGCGGAGGAGAACTCCAGCAGCAGCCGCATCTCGGTCGGCGTGAGCGCCACCGGCTGCCCGGCCCTGCGCACCTCCATGCCCTCGGTGTCGACCTCCAGATCGCCGAAGGTCAGCATCCCGCCGGTGGCGGCCGTATCGGCCTCGTCCGTCCGGTCACCGCCGCTCGCGTGCCCGAAGCGGCGCAGCACGGCGCGGATCCGCGCGACGAGCACGGCACCGTCGAACGGCTTGGTCACATAGTCGTCCGCGCCCGCCTCAAGACCCAGCACCACGTCGATCGAGTCGGCGCGCGCCGAGAGCATGATCACCGGCACGGTCGACTCGTCGCGGATACGGCGGCACAGGCTGACCCCGTCCAGACCCGGGACCATGACGTCCAGCAGCGCGATGTCCGGCCGGTTCGTCCGGAACGCCTCCAGGCCCGACAGCCCGTCGGGCATGGCGGTGACCGCGAAGCCGTCCCGCTCCAGGGCGAGCTGGGTGGCCTCGCGGATGACATCGTCGTCCTCGACGAACAGGACGTGGGTCTGGTCTGCCATCCCGGTGCTCTCAGTCCTCGTGTGCCGTGTGCCGTGTGCTTCTGGTGTGCGTCCGAAGCGTGCTTCGGGGTCCGTCGGAAGCGTCCACTTCAGGGACGCGGGGAGCGGGCGATGCGTTCACTCCCGCGGGCGCCGCGTCAGCCGTCGGGCGCCGCCGACTCGTCCTCCCCGCCGAGATTGCCGTAGTCGGTGCGCGTGCGGTACTTCAGCACGAAGCGGCCGGACGTCCACAGGTATGAGACCACGTTCTCGCTGGACGGGTTCGACAGCGCGTCGTCCTTCGCGTACACCTGCTTGGTCACCACCAGGTAGCCGCGGTCGATCTCCGCGTAGACCGGGGGCTCCTCGGCCTTGAACACATTGTGGTACGCGCCACCCTGCTCGCGGTACACGTACGAGCCGACCCCGACCTGGTCGCCGCAGGACAGGACGTTGACCACGATGTCGTCCGCGGGTCCGCCGGTCAGGTCGCCGTACGACACGTCGACGGGATAGCCGTCGGACACGCACGGCTTCAGTTCGCGCTTGACCTCCGCCGAGACCTCGGGGTCCGCCTTGACCAGGCGGACGGCCTCCGCAGGGTCCGCGACGGCGGACGGGGAGGGCGAGGCCGCGGGCGCGAGCGACGACGAGACGGCCGAGCCCATCGCGTCGTCGTGCGCCGGTCCCTCGTCGCGGGCGCCGGTGCCACCGGTGGCACAGCCGGAGACGAAAAGGGCGAGGGCGACGACCACGGCCATCGCCGTGAACGCCGCCTGGAGGGTCCCCCGGACGGGTGCGGGTCCGGGGCGGTCGGATCCGATCTCCCCGGAACCCCCGACCGTGCCCGTGCCCCTGTCACCCCTGTCCGTGCGCCCGGTGCCGCCCGCCGTCGTGCCTAGGCCGCGCAACGCTCCCGCTCCTCACGCTCCAGCGCGCGTGCGTCCAGATCGCGGGACTCCAGCTCCTCGCGGAGCCGGGCGAGCGCCCGGTGCAGCGTGCTCTTGACCGTTCCGGCCGACATGCCGAGGGCGGCGGCCGTCTCCTCCGTGGACATCTGCTCCCAGTGTCGCAGCACCACGACACTGCGCTGCTTGGGTGCGAGCACCTTCATGATGTCCATCAGCAGGGCGCGGTCCGCGTGCTGCTCGGTGGAGTCGTCGACCGAGGCGTCCGGGAGCTGCTCGGTCGGCACCTCCTCCAGCTTCCGCGCCCGCCACCACTCGGTCCGCGTGTTGATCATCACGCGGCGCAGGTAGGCGTCCGCGAGCCGCTTGTCCGCTATGCCGTCCCAGCGGTGGTACGTCCGCACCAGCGCCGTCTGCAGCAGGTCCTGCGCGTCCACCGGGTCCGGGACCAGTCGGCGGGCGCTGCGCAGCAGCGCGTCCTGCCGGGTGCGGACGTACTCCTCGAACTCGAGCACCTCGCCCTGCGCCATGTTGACCGCCTCCGATTCCCCGTGTCCGCCGGTCTGTTCGCCGTCGGTTTCACTGCCTGTGCTTCGTAGTCGTCCCCGTCTGTCGGGTACGGAAATGAAGCTACGGAGGCGTTGTCACGGGCCTGTCCGAAGCAGCCTTCGGCTAGCGCTCGGCTGTCCGTCGGTTGTGTAACGGAATCAGGAAAGGGACAAAACGGAGGTCGGGTTGAGGTGAGTATGGGGTGATTTGTTGGGGTGGTGACCGTGCGACGGCCGTACGGCTGCTGTCTGTTCGCTGTCACACAGGCGCCGAAGCTGTGATGTGACGGTGCGTCAGGTTCGTCAGGTCAGCGGCAGTCGGTACGCCCCGCCCGGCAGCGGCTCCACCAGACCGTCCGCGACGAGGCCGTCCAGGGCGCGGGCGCGCTGCACCGGCTCGTGCCACACCCGGTCGAGGGCCGCCTGCGGAACGGGCCCGTGTGCCTCGCGGAGCACGGCGAGCAGCTTGCCGCGCACCTGGCGGTCGGTACCGGCGTACGTCTGCCCGCGGCGCGGCGGCCCGTCGTGCTCCGGCTTACCGGCCAGCCGCCAGGCACACCGGTCGGCGATCGGGCAACGGTGGCACGACTCGTTCTTGGCGGTGCACACCAGCGCGCCGAGCTCCATGGAGGCCGCGGCCCAGCGCGCGGCGATGTCTTCGTCGTCGGGCAGCAGGGCGCGGGCCAGCTTGCGTTCGGCCGCGGTGGTGGCGTTCGGCGGGTACTGCACGCCAGTGACGGCGCGGGCGAAGACCCGGCGGACGTTGGTGTCCAGTACGGGGTGCCGCTGGCCGTAGGCGAAGGAGGCGACCGCCGCGGCCGTGTACTCGCCGATGCCGGGCAGCGCGAGGAGCTGGGCGTGGTCGGTCGGTACGTCGCCGCCGTGCCGTTCCGCTATGGCGACGGCGGCACCGTGCAGCCGCAGCGCGCGGCGCGGGTAGCCGAGCCGGCCCCAGGCGCGGACGGCCTCGCCGGGGGCTTCCTTGGCGAGGTCGGCGGGGCGGGGCCAGCGGGACAGCCACTGTTCGTAGACGGGCAGGACGCGGTTCACGGGCGTCTGCTGCAGCATGAACTCGCTGACCATCACCCCCCAGGGGCCGGCCTCGGGGCGCCGCCAGGGGAGGTCGCGGGCGTTTTCGTCGAACCAGTCGATGACAAGGCTGTGCAGTGGCTGACCGAGGGGGCTCTCGGAGTCGGCGTCGGTGGGGTGGCAGTGCTGGGGCTTCGTGGGCGCAGTCATGGCCTTTCCGATCCTGCCATGTTGGGGGCGGCGGGGTGGGTAGGTGGCGGTGCCGGTGCGTTTGTGGCTGCGGGGCGCCAGACCTCCGCCCTCTCCAAGAAGTCGCGCCGCACCTGACGATCGGCAGCAGTGATGCCCCGCCCCCCCGGCTCGTGGCGTCGGCGCTCACGGCCGACCGGCTCGGGACGAACGAGCCGCGTGCCCTGTGGCAGCAGGCGGCAGGTCTGGTGGTGCTCGCCGCCGCGGTCGCCGTGGCCCGGCGGCGGGGCGTTCTCACCGGGTGGCGGGCAGACGCCGGGCGGGGCGGTCGCTTCCGGCACCGCGCGGCACGGACGTTCCGTGTGACAACGGACTTGAGGAGCTCACCGCGGACGTACGCCACAGCCGTGGCCAGAGGTGCAAGGGCCGCGATCGCGAACGCGCGGGAGCTGTCGCGTCTGGCTCGCCACCACCTGGTGACGAACAGCGCGGCGAGCAGCAGCAGTCAGGCCTCCGTCCCTGTCTCGGCCGTGTGCTGTACCCGCGTTGGAGTGTCGTGGGCGTAGTCGGTGATGTCGCGGTACAGCTCCGCGCCCTCGAAGTCCATGGTCGGAAGACAGGGGTGGAACGGCCGCCGCCGGGTGATGTCCGGGATGATGATCCGGAAAAGTTGCGGCCCTCGGCGGCGGGTGGAGCAAGCTAACGCGCCGATCTCTCGTACAGTTTGCGCCGTGGGATCTCTGCGCAATCCGGTCGGGCCGCTTCCCTCCTCCATC
The DNA here is from genome assembly GCF_050936625.1 of Streptomyces sp. CA-251387. Taxonomy (NCBI): domain Bacteria; kingdom Bacillati; phylum Actinomycetota; class Actinomycetes; order Kitasatosporales; family Streptomycetaceae; genus Streptomyces; species Streptomyces sp. CA-251387. The sequence goes on from NZ_JBNJMJ010000001.1 coordinate 5,370,333, forward strand.
TACTGGCGACGGAGGGCCGTACTGCTGTCTGTGGTCGCCCTGTTGGCGCTGCTGATCACCTGGGTGGTCGCGTCGGGCGGCGGGGGCGGCAAGAACAACGCGGACGGATCCGACGGCAAGAATCCCGCACCTTCGACGATCACGCCGGGTCCGTCGGGCTCGGGTCCGGCGATCAGCCAGGCGCCGGGCGGGCGCGACGAGTCGACCGGTGGTGGGGGCTCCGGCGGGTCCGGCGACGGCTCCGGGTCCGGCACGGGGTCCGGGGACGGCAGCGGCTCCGGGGACTCCGGCGGGTCGGCCGGCTCGGGCAGCGGATCCGCGGGTGGCGGCTCGGGCAGCGGTGTCGGCGTGGACGACACGGTCGCGGCGGGCTCCACGCTGCCCAACTGCATCGCGGGACAGGTCAAGTTGGCCGTGCGGAGCCTGCACAACGCGTACGAGCCCGGCGAGACGCCCGCCCTGCTGCTGACCGCGACGAACTCCTCCACCTACGACTGCAAGGTCGACCTCGGCCCGAAGAACGCGGTGGTGACGATCACTCAGGCGGGCGCCGAGGACGACTTCTGGTCCTCCGCCGACTGCCCAAAGGTCGCCGGCAGCCTGCCGTTCCGAGTGCCCGCCGGCTCCAGCATCACGTACACGGTGAAGTGGGACCGCAACGCCAGCGCCCCCCAGTGCGCGACGCCTTCCGGGGGCACGGCCGGGCCGGGGACGTATCTGGTGGAGGCGAAGACACCGGGCTTCGGGACGGCGCAGACGTCGTTCGTGCTGGAGAACGACTGAGCGCTCTGCTGGGAGGCCGTGACGGCCGTCCGCTGTCTCCCGCTCAGTCGTGGCTGGTCGCGCAGTTCCCCGCGCCGCATTGGCGTACTGGACGTACCGGCGTTGCCAACGGCCAGTCGTCCAGACGGCATCACACCGCTAGCGCCGCGCTGCGCCACACCCAGCCCGCAGCCGCAACGCCGGGCACCTTCGCCATGGCCGCTGGCTCAGACGTACCGCTCCAGAATCGAGCTCTCCGCCAACCGCGAAAGCCCTTCCCGCACGCTCCGCGCCCGGGCCTCGCCAACCCCGTCCACGGTCTGCAAGTCATCCACGCTGGCAGCCAGAAGCTTCTGCAGCCCGCCGAAATGCTCCACCAGCCGGTCGATGATCGCCCCCGGCAGCCGCGGTACCTTGGCCAGCAACCGGAAGCCCCGCGGAGAAACCGCCGAGTCCAGCGCCTCCGGAGACCCCGTGTACCCCAATGCCCGTGCCACCGTCGGCAGTTCGAGCAGCTCCGCGTGCGTGAGCGCGTCCAGCTCGTACAGCGCCTCGTCGACCGTGCGGGACCGCTTGGCCGTCGGCTCGGGGACGTAGTCGCGCACCACGAGCTCGCGCTCGGGCTCCACACCCGCGATCAACTCGTCCAGTTGCAGCGCCAGAAGCCGCCCGTCCGTGCCCAGTTCCACGACGTACTCGGCGATCTCGGTCGCGATACGCCGCACCATCTCCAGCCGCTGGGCCACCGCCGAGACGTCGCGGACCGTCACCAGGTCCTCGATCTCCAGCGCTGACAACGTTCCCGCGACCTCGTCCAGGCGGAGCTTGTAGCGCTCCAGGGTCGCCAGGGCCTGGTTGGCGCGGGACAGAATCGCCGCGGAGTCCTCCAGGACGCGGCGCTGCCCGTCGACGTAGAGCGCGATCAGCCGCATCGACTGGGAGACCGAGACGACGGGGAAGCCGACCTGCTTGCTGACCCGGTCCGCCGTACGGTGCCGCGTGCCCGTCTCCTCCGTCGGGATCGTCGCGTCGGGCACGAACTGCACACCCGCCCGCAGGATCTTCGACAGATCGGACGACAGCACGATGCCGCCGTCCAGCTTGCACAGCTCCCGCAGGCGCGTCGCCGTGAACTCGACATCCAGGACGAACCCGCCCGTACACATCGTCTCGACGGTCTTGTCGAAGCCGAGCACGATGAGCCCGCCGGTGTTGCCGCGGAGCACGCGCTCCAGTCCGTCACGCAGGGCCGTGCCGGGAGCCACCGCGCTCAGCGAGGCGCGCATCAGGCCATCGGAACCGGCACTCCCACCGGACTTTCCGGGAGCTGCTACCCGGTCGTTGGCTGCCACTGCACTCCTCCGGTCGCAGGTTCTGGGGCGCTCCCGTTTCGCACACTCGGTTCGTACGGACGGGCGAGACCTGGGCAAAGTCTACCGGCGGTCCTCCTCGTCCCGTGGGGCCTCTCGCCGACGCGAGCGCGGAAGGACCCGGAGGGCGTCCCCTATGTCGGCCACTTCCAGCACCTTCATGCCGGCGGGGATCTTGCCCGGGTCGCCCGGTACAAGCGCGTGCGTGAAGCCCAGCCGGTGCGCCTCGGCGAGCCTGCGCTGCACGCCCGTGACCCGTCTGACCTCGCCCGCGAGGCCCACCTCGCCGATCGCGACGAGGTTCTTCGGGAGCGGGGTGTCGCTGGCGGCCGAGGCCAGGGCGAGGGCGACGGCGAGGTCGGCCGCGGGCTCGGAGAGCTTCACTCCGCCGACCGTCGCGGAGTAGATGTCCCGCTTGCCGAGCGCGCTGATCCTGCCCCGCTGCTCCAGTACGGCCAGCATCATCGAGACGCGCGAGGTCTCCAGACCGGAGGTGGTGCGGCGCGGGGACGGGATCTGTGAGTCGACCGTCAGCGCCTGGACTTCGGCGACCAGGGGGCGGCGGCCCTCCAGGGTGACGGTCAGACAGGTGCCGGGGACCGGTTCGTCACGACGGGTCAGGAAAAGTCCGCTTGGGTCGGTAAGGCCCGTGATGCCCTCGTCGTGCAGTTCGAAGCAGCCGACCTCATCGGTCGTCCCATAACGGTTCTTGACCCCGCGAACCAGTCGAAGCCGGGCATGCCGGTCACCCTCGAAGTGCAGCACCACGTCCACCAGATGCTCCAGCAGCCGCGGCCCCGCGATGGCGCCGTCCTTGGTGACATGGCCCACCAGGAGGGTGGACATCCCGCGCTCCTTGGAGGCCCGGATGAGGGCACCGGCCACCTCCCGGACCTGGGCCATGCCGCCGGGCGCCCCGTCGATCTCCGGGGAGGCCACGGTCTGTACGGAGTCGAGGATGAGCAGCGACGGCTTCACCGCGTCCAAGTGGCCGAGGATGGCGGCCAGATCGGTTTCGGCGGCGAGATAGAGGTGGTCGTCGATGGCGCCGATGCGGTCGGCGCGCAGCCGGACCTGGCTCGCCGACTCCTCGCCGGTGACATAGAGCGTGCGGTGCTCGTCGCTCGCCGACTTGGCCGCCACGTCCAGCAGCAGCGTGGACTTGCCGACGCCGGGTTCGCCCGCGACGAGGACGACGGCGCCGGGCACCAGACCGCCGCCGAGCACCCGGTCCAGCTCGGGCACGCCGGTGGGCCGCGCGGTCGCCTGCCGTCCGTCGACCTGGCCGATGGGCAGCGCCGACGTCGTCACCCGCCCCGGCGTCGTCGTACGGACCGCGGGCGCGCCGTACTCCTCGACCGTCCCCCAGGCCTGGCACTCGGGGCAGCGGCCGAGCCACTTGGCCGTCTGCCAGCCGCACTCCGTGCAGCGGTAGGACGGGCGGTCCTTCGTGGTCTTGGTACGGGCAGCCATGCGAAGAACCGTAACCGAGCCCACTGACAACGCCGTACGGCCGCGCATGCACCCACCGCTTCCGGGCCGCCGTATGGCCACCTCGTCATACGCAAGCCACCGGACTCCGCATGTGCAAGCCACCGAATTCCTCATGCGCAAGCGACCGAACTCGTCATGCACAAGCCACGGAATCCGGGGCTCCCGTCCCCGATTGAGGGATCGTTTCACCCGTATGGATTAAAACCGCTCAAGCGGCAAGAAGGCGCCACCTCAGGCCCCCTACGGTCCACCAATGATGAGCAGCAGTCCGGAAACCTCGACCCGCACCGCCGGCGCCCATCGAGCGCACCGGGAGGCGCGTGATCGCGCGACGGCGCGTACGGTCGCGCAGCGGCCGCCCGCGCGCTACGAGCCGTATCTGGACGGGCTGTTCACCTACTGCCTGTCCGTGCTGTGCGACCACGACGCCGCGACCGCCGCCCTCGGCGACGCCCTGGCGCTCGCCGAGCGGCGCGGGCAGCGCGTTCCGGAGGCCGCCGCGGACCGGCGGCCCTGGCTGTACGCGCTGGCCCGCTGGGCGTGTCTGCGCAAGCTGGCCGAGGCCAAGCAGAAACGTCAGAGCAGCCACGCGGCGGGCCGGCACGGCGCCCATCGGCAGACGGCGGCGCAGTCCGCGGGGCCGCCCGTCTCCGAGGAGGTCCAGGAACAGCGGCGCCGCGAACTCGCCCTGCTGGCCTGGCCGGAGGCCGCCGGCACCACCCCGGAGCAGCGCGAGGCCCTCGAACTCGCCGTACGCCACCACCTCGCCGCCCACGAAGTCGCCGCCGTCCTCGGCATGGACCTGGCCGCCGCCCGCGACCTGCTCGCCTCCGCCGCCTGCGAGGTCGAGCGCACGCGTGCGGCCCTCGCCGTCGTCGAGACCGGCGCCTGCCCGAGCGTCACCCGGCTCACCGGCGACAACCAGCTCGTGCTCAGCACGGCCCTGCGCCGCGAGCTCGTCCGGCACGTCGACGACTGCCCGCGCTGCCGTCGCACCGCCGAGCGCGCGGTCCCGGGCAGGTGGCCCGGCGCGACCGTCACCCCCGCCGAGCTGCCCGTCCTGGAGGCGCCCCGCGCGGCCCTGCACACGGCCATGGCGCACCACCCGCGCGCGCGGGGCGTCGCCGTGCCGCGCTTCGACCGGCGCGGCTTCCCGATGGACCCGAAGGACCGCGCCGCCCGCAGGGACCGGCTACGCGCGCGTGCCGTCACCACGACCGTCGTCGCCACCGTCGTCGCCGCCCCGGTCCTCGCCCTGTGGGCCGCCTACCGGGGCACCCCGACCGGCGAGGGTGTCGACGGCCACTCGGCCAGCGCGAGCGAGGCGCACGGCCCCGGCAGCCTCGACGGAGAGACGGCGGACGGCGGTTACGAGAACGCCGGCAACGCGAGCCCCGAACGAGGTGGCCGTTTCGGCAGCCGCGGCAAGCCGGACGTCTCGGTGGAGGTCATCGGCGTCAGCGGCGCGCACGGCACCGGTCACCTGGAGGTGACGGCCGGCCACAGCGGCGACACCACGCTCGTCACCCTGACGGCGACGGGGCGCACGCCGGTGCGCTGGTCCGCGACCACCGGCGCGCACTGGCTCTATCTGAGCCGGTCGGCGGGAACCCTGGCGCCCGGCGAGTCGTTGACGATCAAGGTGTACGTCGACCAGCTGCGCGAGCCGTCCGGGCACTGGAGCGCGCGCGTGGCGATCTCACCCGCCGGCGCCGTCGTCTCCATCGAGGGCTACGGCACCGCCCCCAGCCCCTCCGACCCGGGGCACGGCCCGGACCCGTATCCCACCGATCCCACCCACCCCGGCGATCCGACCGACCCCGGCAGCCCCCCGCCCTCGTCCTCCGGCCCCGATCCGACCCCGACGACCTCGGCCCCGCCCGACCCCATGCCCAGCGAGCCGCCGCCCTCGTCGCCCGACCCGTCCCCCACGGCCGGCGACCCCTCACCGTCCGCCCCGGGGAGCTCGCCACCGCCCGGCGGCAGCGGCGAACCGACCCTGTCGGCGTCCTAGCGCGCCGGCCTCCCGCTTCACCTAGTCCACGGGATCCGCCGGATGCGGTGCCAGCAGCGGCAGCTGCGACGCCAGCCGTGCCTCGCACAGCTCGACCAGGCGGTCGTAACCCGCCTTGCCCATCAGCTCGGTCAGCTCCGCCCGGTAGGACACGTACACCGGATCACCCGCGCCGTGCGCCGAGGTCGCCGACGTGCACCACCAGTGCAGGTCGTGGCCGCCGGGGCCCCAGCCACGGCGGTCGTACTCGCCGATCGACACCTGGAGCACCCGGGTGTCGTCGGGCCGGTCGATCCAGTCGTACGTCCGCCGGATCGGCAGCTGCCAGCAGACGTCCGGCTTGGTCTCCAGCGGCTCGCGGCCCTCCTTCAGGGCGAGGATGTGCAGCGAGCAGCCCGCGCCGCCGGCGAAGCCGGGCCGGTTCTGGAAGATGCACGAGCCCTGGTACGGGCGGGTCTGGCGGTCGCCGTCCTCGTCCTCCGAGATCCAGCCGTGCTCCATGCCCTCGTCATGGTGCTGCCAGATCTCCGGCGTGAGCCTCGCCACATGCTCGGCGACCCGCTTCTCGTCGTCCTCGTCGGAGAAGTGCGCGCCCAGCGTGCAGCAGCCGTCGTCCGCGCGGCCCGCCTGAATGCCCTGGCAGCCGCTGCCGAAGATGCAGTTCCAACGGGAGGTCAGCCATGTCAGATCACAGCGGAAAACCTGCTCGTCGTCCGCCGGATCAGGGAACTCCACCCATGCGCGCGCGAAGTCGAGCCCCTTCTCGTCCGGTTCCGGGGAGCCCTTCTCGGGCCGCTTCGACTTCGTGGCTGCCTTCGCCTGCGAAGAACCCGTGGCGGATTTGGCCGTCTTGTCGTTCTTCGCCTTTTTCGTCTTTGGCACGGATCCAGGGTACGGCGTCCGTACCTGCGCCTTCGAGGACGGAGGACCGCCCAGGTGGCAGTAGCGTTCCGTACATGAGACTCGGTGTCCTCGACGTTGGATCCAACACGGTGCATCTCCTGGTGGTGGATGCGCACCCGGGCGCGCGCCCGCTGCCCGCGCACTCGCACAAGGCGGAGCTGCGCCTTGCCCAACTCCTCGACGACAGTGGCGCCATCGATTCCGAGGGTGTCGACAAACTGATCGGCGTCGTCCATGAGGCGCTGCAGGCCGCCGAGGACAAGGGTGTCGAGGAGGTCCTTCCGTTCGCGACGTCCGCGGTGCGGGAGGCCAGCAACGCCGATGACGTCCTCGCGCGCGTGCAGGACGAAACCGGGGTCGAGCTGCAGGTTCTCACCGGCGAGGAGGAGGCTCGGCTGACCTTCCTCGCCGCCCGGCGCTGGTTCGGCTGGTCGGCCGGGAAGCTGCTGGTGCTGGACATCGGCGGCGGCTCCCTGGAGATCGCGTACGGCATCGACGAGGAGCCGGACGCGGCGGTGTCGCTGCCGCTGGGGGCGGGTCGGCTGACCGCCGCCTGGCTGCCGGGCGATCCGCCCGAGCCGGAGGACATACGGGCGCTACGACGCCACGTCCGCGCCCAGATCGCCCGCACGGTCGGCGAATTCAGCCGTTTCGGAGCCCCCGATCACGTGGTCGCCACCTCCAAGACCTTCAAGCAACTGGCCCGCCTCGCCGGCGCCGCCCGCTCCGCCGAGGGCCTCTACGTCCAGCGCGACCTGAAGCGGGAGTCCCTGGAGGCCTGGGTCCCCCGGCTGGCAGGCATGACCGCCGCCCAGCGGGCGGAACTGCCGGGCGTCTCGGAGGGTCGCGCGGGGCAGCTGCTCGCGGGGGCGCTGGTGGCCGAGGGGGCGATGGACCTGTTCGGCGTCGAGGCGCTGGAGATCTGCCCCTGGGCGCTGCGGGAGGGCGTGATCCTGCGGAAGCTGGATCACATGACGGTGGACTGACGGCCACTTTTCGGCGCTGGGCCAGGCGATCTCAGCCCGTCCGGCGCTTGAGGACGAGGCCCGTTCAGGGCCGAAGGGGAGGTCTGGGGGCGCGGCCCCCGGCGGGTCCGCGTCCACTCCGGGGGCGTCGTGAACCCCGCCACACTGTCAACCCTGGCCCCACTCCACCCCCGCGGCATATGCCCAGTTCGCGCCACTGACCACCCCCACGCCTCCATGGCGAGCCAACACCCATCCATTCCCCGGCCTCCAGCCCCGCCCCGTACTCTGTCCTTCGTGGCAGAACCAGTGGTGCGCATCCCGGATGCGAAGGTCGCCCTCTCGACGGCCTCCGTCTATCCGGAGTCGACGGCGACGGCCTTCGAGATCGCCGCGCGCCTCGGATACGACGGCGTCGAGGTCATGGTCTGGACCGACCCGGTCAGCCAGGACATGGAGGCGCTGCGCCGCCTCAGCGACTACCACCGCATCCCGATCCTCGCCGTCCACGCCCCCTGCCTGCTGATCACCCAGCGCGTATGGTCCACCGACCCCTGGACCAAGCTGCAGCGCGCCCAGGCGGCGGCCGAGAAGCTGGGGGCGAGCACGGTCGTCGTCCACCCGCCGTTCCGCTGGCAGCGCCAGTACGCCCGCGACTTCGTCGCCGGTATCTGGCGCATGGCGAACGAGACGCATGTGCGGTTCGCCGTCGAAAACATGTACCCGTGGCGCTACCGCGACCGCGAGATGCTCGCGTACGCCCCCGACTGGGACGTGACGAAGGACGACTACCGTCACTTCACGATCGATCTCAGCCATACGGCGACCGCCCGCACCGACGCGCTGCACATGATCGACCGCATGGGGGACCGGCTGGGCCACGTGCATCTCGCGGACGGCAGGGGTTCGGCCAAGGACGAGCACCTCGTCCCCGGCCGCGGCACCCAGCCCTGCGCGGAGGTGCTGGAGCGCCTCGCCCTGAACGGCTTCGACGGCCACGTCGTCATCGAGGTCAACACTCGCCGCGCGATGTCCAGCGCCGAACGTGAGGCCGACCTCGCCGAGGCCCTCGCCTTCACGCGGCTGCATCTGGCCTCGGCGGTGAAGGTGCCCCGACCGTGACCGACACCACGTCGGGCCGGGACGGGGCGGGTTCCCGACGCCGCGGCCGGCCCCCTCGTACGGAATCCGCCGACACCCGCGACCGCATCCTGAACGCGGCCCGCGAGGAGTTCTCCGAGCGCGGCTACGACAAGACGTCCGTGCGCGGCATCGCCAAGGCGGCCGGGGTCGACTCGGCTTTGGTGCACCACTACTTCGGCACCAAGGAGCAGGTCTTCGAGGCCTCCGTCGAGGTCGCGTTCGCCCCCGCCCTGAAGGTGCGCGACGCCGTCCTGGAAGGCCCTCTGGACGATGTCGGCGAGCGCATGACCCGCGTGATCTTCGGTCTCTGGGAGAACCCGGTGACGCGGAAGCCGCTGCTCGCGATCGTCCGGTCGGCCGTCAACAACGAGGCCGCGGCAGCCGTGTTCCGCCGTCTCGTCTCCGCCCAGCTGATGCGCCGCATCGCCGGCGAGATCGACGCGCCGGACGCGGAGCTGCGCACCGAGCTGGCGGCCGCCCAGCTGGTGGGCATCGCGATGATGCGGTACGTCATCAAGATCGAGCCGATCGCGTCGGCGGACGTGGAGCAGATCATCGCGCGGGTGGCGCCGGTGGTGCAGGGACATCTCACCGGCCGCTGACGCACGTACGACGGCTGTGGATCGCTGACGGCGGCTGTGGACAGCTGCGGTCGGCTGTTCCGCGAGACATGCGTCCCGCATTCCGGACACCCCGTCCCGACCCCTGGAAGACCGGCGTACGCTCGTTAGCAGTCAGAAGTCTCTGATCGCACTCTCTGAAGGAGCGAGCGACGATGCCCGAGCTGAGGTCCCGCACAGTCACCCACGGCCGCAACATGGCGGGCGCCCGCGCCCTTATGCGCGCCTCCGGTGTACCCGGTGCGGACATCGGCCGGAAGCCGATCATCGCCGTCGCGAACTCCTTCACCGAGTTCGTCCCGGGCCACACCCACCTCCAGCCGGTGGGCCGGATCGTCAGCGAGGCGATCCGTGAGGCGGGCGGCATCCCGCGCGAGTTCAACACGATCGCCGTCGACGACGGCATCGCGATGGGCCACGGCGGCATGCTGTACTCCCTGCCCTCCCGCGACCTGATCGCCGACTCGGTCGAGTACATGGTCGAGGCCCACTGCGCCGACGCCCTGATCTGCATCTCCAACTGCGACAAGATCACCCCGGGCATGCTGAACGCCGCCCTGCGGCTCAACATCCCCACGGTCTTCGTCTCCGGCGGCCCCATGGAGTCCGGCCGCGCCACCCTGGTCGACGGCACGGTCCGCACGCTCGACCTGGTCGACGCGATCTCCGACGCCGTGAACGACAAGATCTCGGACGAGGACATCCTCCGTATCGAGGAGAACGCCTGTCCGACCTGCGGCTCGTGTTCCGGCATGTTCACGGCCAACTCGATGAACTGCCTGACCGAGGCCATCGGGCTCTCCCTGCCCGGCAACGGCTCGGTGCTGGCCACGCACACCGCGCGCAAGCAGCTGTACGTCGACGCGGCCAACACGGTCATGGACATCACCCGCCGCTACTACGAGCAGGACGACGAGACGGTCCTCCCGCGCAACGTCGCCACCTTCGCGGCCTTCGAGAACGCGATGGCCCTCGACATCGCGATGGGCGGCTCCACCAACACGATCCTGCACCTGCTGGCGGCGGCCCAGGAGGCGGGTGTCCCCTTCGGCCTCAACGAGATCGACGCGGTCTCCCGCCGGGTCCCCTGTCTGGCGAAGGTGGCCCCCAACGTCGCCAAGGACCGCACGTACTACATGGAGGACGTGCACCGCGCCGGCGGCATCCCGGCCCTGCTGGGCGAGCTGCACCGCGGCGGCCTGCTCAACGAGGACGTGCACGCCGTCCACAGCCCGTCCCTCGCGGACTGGCTGAAGACCTGGGACGTGCGCGGTGGGTCGCCCTCGCCGCAGGCCGTCGAGCTGTGGCACGCCGCCCCCGGCTGCGTCCGGTCGGCGGAGGCCTTCTCGCAGTCCGAGCGCTGGGAGGCCCTCGACGAGGACGCCGAGGGCGGCTGCATCCGCAGCGTCGAGCACGCGTACTCCAAGGACGGCGGCCTCGCGGTCCTCAAGGGCAACCTGGCCGTCGACGGCTGCGTGGTCAAGACGGCCGGCGTCGACGAGTCCATCTGGACCTTCGAGGGCCCGGCGGTCGTCTGCGAGTCGCAGGAGGAGGCCGTCGAGAAGATCCTCAACAAGCAGGTGACGGACGGGGACGTCGTGGTCATCCGCTACGAGGGTCCGAAGGGCGGCCCCGGCATGCAGGAGATGCTCTACCCGACGTCCTTCCTCAAGGGCCGCGGCCTCGGCAAGACCTGCGCCCTGATCACCGACGGCCGCTTCTCCGGCGGCACCTCGGGCCTGTCCATCGGCCACGCCTCCCCGGAGGCCGCGTCCGGCGGCACGATCGCCCTCGTCGAGGACGGCGACCGGATCCGCATCGACATCCCGAACCGCTCGATCGAGCTACTCGTCGACGAGGCGGAACTCGCCCGCCGTGAGCAGGCGTTGGACGGGGCGTACGCCCCGAAGAACCGCGACCGCAAGGTGTCGGCGGCGCTGCGGGCGTACGCGGCGATGGCGACCAGCGCCGACAAGGGCGCGGTGCGGGATGTGACCAAGCTGGGCTGAGCCGCCGGCACACGATGCCGGGCTGACGCTCGTATCGCAGGGGCCGTCTCCTCGGGAGGCGGCCTCTTTGCCTGTCACCAGGCGGACGGGTCGCGGGCGTCCACGGCGGAGACGGTGCCGTCGGGGGCGGCCGCATAGACACGGCCATCGCCGAGCACGGGCTCGGGCAGGTCGGGCGACAGCCGGTCCTCCGCGCCGAGCCGGGGCGGCGTCTGGCCCAGGAGGCTGCCGCCCCGGGCGTCCACGGCGAGCAGCCGGCCGTCAGGTGCCGTGACGTACACATGGCGGCCGTCGGTGACGGGCGACGACGTCCGCAGCACGGACGTCTGCAGACTCCACAGCTGCCTGCGCGCCTTCACGTCGACGGCGACCAGCGAACCGTCGCCGCCCATGAGGTAGACGACGTTCCCGCGCACGGTGCCGTGCGCCTGCGGGAGAGGCAGGGGCAGCGACACCCGCCTCGACGTGCGGTCCGCGGGGGAGTAGCGGACGACGGCCCGCGTCTCGCTGTAGACGCCCTCGACGGAGACGAAGAAGGCCGACCCGTCCGACGTACCGACGAGCTCCAGCGTCCCGTCCAGCCGGGCGTCCCAGCGCACATCACCCGTGGCCGGGTCGACCGCGGTGACCCGCGTGCTCGACCCGTCGTCGGACGTGCTCGTCGTGTACGCCAGTGGATCTCCGGCGAACGAGACGAAGTACGGCATCTGGTGCCCCGGCAGGCTTCGGGTCCACTTCGTGTCGCCCGAAGCACCCTCCACCCCGGTGACCGTGCCGTCGGCGCCGGTGAGCAGCAGCATGCCGCCGACGGTCGCCAGCCCGTCGTACGCGGGCACGTTCCGCTGCCAATGCGCCTTGCCCGTAGCGGGATCGAGCGCCTCCAGCCGGCTGCCCTGCCCCGATGACGCGTGTACGAGGCCGCCCGCCACGGCCGGGGGCCCGTTCACGTCCGACGTGTCGACGGGGTGCCGCCACAGCAGCCGGCCGTCCAGCGGGTCGAGCGCGAAGAGGAGCCCGGTACGGGCGCACAGCACCTTCCCCGCACCGTACGAACAGTGGGGCGTACCCTTCTTGGGCGCCGGTGCCGCCGTCCACGCGCCGAACCCGGCCGACGTGGTCCGCGCGCCCTCCCGCTTCGGTGTCGGGTCCGCACCGCCGAGCAGATGCACGGAGGCCAGCGCGACGACCGCGGCGAGCCCGACGGCCCCGGCCCCGAGGGCGATCAGCCTGCGCCGACGCCTCCCGCCCGACCTCCCGGACCGCTCCTCGCCACCGGACCCCGACCCGGACCTGGACCCAGACCCGGACTCCGACTCCGCATCCGGCTCCGACTCGGGCGGCTTCTCACTGGCCCGCTGCGCCGGAATGAACGCCTGCGTGTCGTACGACGCCGCCACCGACCGCAGCTCCCGCATCAACTCGTCGGGCGTAGGCCGGTCCTCGGGTTCCTTGGCGAGGCACCTCAGCACGAGCGGCGCCAGATTCCCCGGTACGCCGGCCAGGTCCGGCTCGTCATGCACGACCTGGTAGGCGACGACGTACGGACTGTCCGAGTCGAACGGCCCCCGCCCCGTCGCCGCATGCACCATGACGGACCCGAGCGCGAAGATGTCGGCAGCCGGCCCGACCTCCCGCGGCCGCCGGAACTGCTCGGGTGCCATGAACGGCGGCGTACCGATCAACTTCCCGGTCTCGGTCCGCAGTTCGCTGTCCTTTGGCCGAGAAATACCGAAGTCGATGACCTTCGGCCCGTCGTCGGCGAGCAGCACATTGCTCGGCTTCAGATCCCGGTGCACCACGCCGACCCGGTGTATGTCGCGCAGCGCCTCCGCCAGCCCGGCCATCAGCCGCCGCAGCTGCGCCGGTTCCATCGGACCGTTCCGCTTCACATGGTCGGAGAGTGTCGGCCCGGGGATGAAGAGCGTGGCCATCCAGGGTCGTTCGGCCTCCGGATCGGCGTCGACCACGGGCGCGGTGAAGGCACCGCTCACCCTGCGCGCCGCGCCCACCTCCTGCCGGAAGCGCCCCCTGAACTCGGGATCCCGCGCGAACTCCGCATGCACGACCTTCACCGCGAGCTGCATGCCCGAGGTGCTCCGCGCCAGATGTACGACGCCCATGCCACCGGACCCCAGGTGCGACTCCAGGCGGTAGTGACCGGCGTACTCCGGAAGTTCCGCTTCCGCGCCCCCTCCGGCGTTCTGCTGTGGCGCCATTGGGACCACCCCCGTGCTGTTCGTCCGCGCGCGCGACGCACGGAGCCTAGTCGATGACTCGTGCGAGGCAGAGGCGGCTTGCTAGCCTCCGTGTTCCCAACACGCACATGTGTGCGTGGCGTGATTTAGGGGAATCAACGGGACCCCATGGGCGTCATGGGGATCAACGGGGGAGGTTTTTCATGTCTTTGGACCGCGCTGAAGAGGTCGAGAGAGCCGCAGAGGCCGAGGTCGGCGAGGACGCCGTCACGACATTGGCGGCCACGGCGGTCACGACCACGGCGGTGCGCTACTACCCGGTCGCGCCGGGCGTCCGCCTGAACGTCCGCCGGGGCCCCGGCACCCAGTACTCCATCGTCCGCGTCCTGCCCGAGGGCGCCATGATCCCGATCTACTGCCAGACACCGGGCACGACGGTGGCCGGCCCCTACGGCACGTCGAACATCTGGGACAACATCGACAACGGCGAGTACGTCTCGGACGCCTACGTGAACACGGGCAGCGACGGCTACGTCCGCCCGCGCTGCTCCTGACCCGGACTGATCCGGACTGACCCGATCGGACCGAGACCGACCCGGGTCCGCCGGAAACCCGTACGGAGCCCGCGGCCACACCGGAGCCATAATCGACGCGTGAGCGAGAAGAACGGCACCCCGGACACCCCCGCGGGCTCCACGGGCCCCCGCCCCGAGCCCCTCCGCTTCTTCGGCACGACCTGGGTCGACCACACGGGCGGCTACACCGCCCGCCGCATCGGGGTGGCCGCCGGCTCCCTCGTCACCGCGGCCGCCTCCTGCCTGGTCCTGCGCTTCGCCTACGAGGGCATCCAGATCGCCGCCGTCGGCAGCTTCGTCACCGTCCTGGTGGTGGTGATGTTCGCGGTGTGCAGCGCCCTCGCCTTCCGCCACACCTGGGACGGCTTCACCAAACGCCCCGACCCGCACCGCCATGCCAGCCTCCGCAGCCTCCTCATGATCGGCTTCGTCGGCTCCCTCCTCGCCTACTTCTTCCGCTCCCTCACCGAGGCCCCTGGCGAGAAACTCCACCGCGAGGAATACGAGGCGGCCCGCAAACAACACGAGAACCGCACCACCCGCCGCACAGGCAACCCCTCAAAGAAGCGCCGCCGCACGGGGTGACTCCGTCGGTTGGGCCGAACCACCCCGCGCGTCGCTTTCCCGACACTCCGGCGTCGGCGTGGCCCTGCTGGGGGCCTGCGGCCCCCAGACCCCCACTTCGGCCCTGAAGGGGCCTCGTCCTCAAACGCCGGACGGGCTGAAATTGCCTGGACCGGGGCCGAGAGGCGCGGCTGACCGCGTGCCGAGACGCAAGCCCCCGCGGGCCCGCGGGGGCGTACGGCGGGAAGGGGACGTGTCGGGGGGTGTCCGCCCGCAGTGGCCGGCGTCAACACGCGGTACCTCCTGGCCTAAGTCCGGCCGCCGGTCCGAGGACGGACACCCCCCGGCGCGGCCCCGACCCACCCACCGACCCGTAGGCGCTACGCGCACCCCCACCTCACCCGCACAGGCGCCGCAGGCATGAACGCGCACCCCCACCACCCGCACGCACCCTCGGCTCAACCGCCGGAGGCACACCGCACCAACCAGCCGCCACCATGACCGTATGACGGCCCCTTCCCACACCGCCCGCGCCCGCTCCTTCAACGCCGCCGCAGCCCAGTACGCCGCGAACCGCCCCTCCTACCCACCCGCCCTCTTCGACGCGATCGAGGATCTCGCCGACCGCCCCCTCCCCGGCGCGCGCGTCATCGACGTGGGCGCCGGCACCGGCATCGCCACCGCCCTCCTCCGCGGACGAGGCGCCGACGTCCTCGCAGTGGAACCCGGCGACGGCATGGCGGCCCAGTTCCGCCAAACCCACCCCGACATACCCATCGTCCGCGGCAACGGCAACGCCCTCCCCGTGGCCACCGCCTCCGCCGACTTCATCACCTACGCCCAGGCCTGGCACTGGACCGACCCCACCCGATCGGCACCGGAGGCCCTCCGCGTACTGCGCCCCGGCGGCGCGCTCGCCCTGTGGTGGAACACCACCCCGCTGGACATCCCCTGGCACGCCGCGCAAGCGCAACGCATCGAGCGCCGCTTCGGCACCCACCCCGCCGTCGAGCAGAACGCCAGCGGTGCCCGAGCAGCCCTGGCAGACCCCACCGGCCGCCTCACCTTCGCCCGCCGCAAGGTCCGCTGGAGCCGCCGCGTCCCGATCGACACCCATCTGGCGAACATCGGCAGCCACTCGATCTTCCTGGTGCACGGCACCGAGGCGAGCACCGCCTTCCTCGCCGAGGAGAAGCGGCTCCTCCTCAACACCTTCCCGGACGGAATCATCGAAGAGACCTACGACGTGGACCTCCTCGTCGCCCCCACCCCCTGACCTCATCTGCACCCGTCGGCGCAACGCCGAGCCGCGAGAGGGCAGGCGACCTGCAGGCCCGGGCAGTCACGGGCACTCGACCCGCCCCCCGGCCCCCGCCCCCCGGCACAGCGCATCGCCTGGTCCACCGCCGCTTCAGGCAGCCCCTCGACGCTTGACGGCTCACTCCCACCGGAGCATTATTCATCACATGATGAATTACTCTTCCGTCCGATCCGATCCCCCCGACTCCCTCGACTCCCCCGCCATCCGAGCCGAGACCCTGAACGTCGTACGCGGCACCCGCCAAGTACTCCGCAACCTCGACTTCACCGTCCCGCACGGCCAGATCACCGGCCTGCTGGGCCCGTCCGGCTGCGGCAAGTCGACTCTCATGCGAGCGATCGTCGGCACCCAGGCCAAGGTCACCGGCACCCTCGACGTCCTCGGCCGCCCCGCCGGCCACCCCTCCCTGCGCACCCGCATCGGCTACGTCACCCAAGCCCCCTCCGTCTACGACGACCTGACGATCCGCCAGAACCTCACCTACTTCGCCGCGATTCTCGACCCCGGCCACGCAGCCGCCGACCGGCGCCACGAGAACGTCACCCGTGCCATCGCCGACGTCGACCTCACCAGCCACGCCGACGCCCTCGCCGGCAACCTCTCCGGCGGCCAGCGCAGCCGCGTCTCCCTGGCCGTCGCCCTCCTCGGCACCCCCGAACTCCTCGTCCTCGACGAACCGACCGTCGGCCTCGACCCGGTCCTGCGCCGCGATCTCTGGAACCTCTTCCACGACATCGCCGCCTCCCGCGGCGCCACCCTCCTCATCTCCTCCCACGTCATGGACGAGGCCGAGCGCTGCCACCGCCTCCTCCTCATGCGCGAGGGCCAGATCCTCGCCGACGACACCCCGGACGCCCTGCGCACCCGTACGAACTCCGAGACGGTCGAGGCGGCCTTCCTGCACCTGGTCGACGAGGCGACAGCGGCCGCCCGCGCGAAGGAGACCACGCGATGACCACGACGACGAGCACGCCCACGACGCTCCGGCCCGCCCCCGCAGGCGCCCTGAACCCCGCCCGCACGGCCGCCACCGCCGCCCGGGTCCTGCGCCAGCTCCGCCACGACCCACGCACCATCGCGCTGATGCTCCTGATCCCCTGCGTGATGCTGTTCCTACTGCGCTACGTCTTCGACGGCAGCCCGCGCACCTTCGACAACATCGGCGCCTCCCTCCTCGGCATCTTCCCGTTGATCACGATGTTCCTGGTCACCTCCATCGCCACCCTGCGCGAACGCACGTCGGGCACCCTCGAACGCCTCCTCGCCATGCCCCTCGGCAAGGCCGACCTGATCGCCGGCTACGCGCTCGCCTTCGGCACCCTCGCGATCATGCAGTCCGCCCTGGCGACCGGGCTCGCCCTCTGGTTCCTCGGCCTGGACGTCACCGGCAGCCCCTGGCTGCTCCTGCTCGTGGCCCTGCTCGACGCACTGCTCGGCACCGCGCTCGGTCTCTTCGTCTCGGCCTTCGCGGCCTCCGAATTCCAGGCCGTCCAGTTCATGCCCGCCGTGATCTTCCCCCAGCTCCTGCTCTGCGGCCTCTTCACTCCCCGCGACAACATGCACCCCGCCCTCGAGGCCATCTCCAACGTCCTCCCGATGTCCTACGCGGTCGACGGCATGAACGAAGTCCTCAAGCACACCGACATGACCGCCAACTTCGTACGCGACGCCCTGATCGTGGCGGGCTGCGCCCTGCTGGTCCTGGGCCTGGGCGCGGCGACCCTGCGACGCAGGACGGCATGACCGCTCCGGCAGTCGCCACGGCACGCGCGCACCCGGTCTCCCGCGCCTCCCGCCCGTCCCGCCCACCGGACACGCCACCTCAAAGGCCGCCCCCGGTGCGAGGATGAACCCGGACGACGCAACCCTCGGAGGGCACCCCAGCCATGACCCAGAAAGTCGCAGTCCTCGGCACCGGCAAGATCGGCGAAGCCCTGCTCAGCGGAATGATCCGCGGCGGCTGGGCCCCGGCCGATCTCCTGGTGACGGCCCGCCGCGCGGAACGAGCCGAAGAACTCCGCACCCGCTACGGAGTCACCCCGGTCACCAACGCGGAAGCCGCCAAGACCGCCGACACCCTGATCCTCACGGTCAAGCCGCAGGACATGGGCACCCTGCTCGACGAGCTCGCCTCGCACGTCCCCGCCGACCGCCTGGTCATCAGCGGAGCCGCCGGCATCCCCACCTCCTTCTTCGAGGAGCGCCTGGCCCCCGGCACGCCGGTCGTCCGCGTCATGACCAACACCCCGGCCCTCGTCGACGAGGCCATGTCCGTCATCTCCGCCGGCACCCACGCCAGCGAGTCCGACCTCGCCCACGCCGAGGAGATCTTCGGCGCCGTGGGCAAGACCCTCCGCGTCCCCGAGTCCCAGCAGGACGCCTGCACCGCCCTCTCCGGCTCCGGCCCGGCGTACTTCTTCTACCTGGTCGAAGCCATGACGGACGCCGGCATCCTCCTGGGCCTGCCCCGCGACAAGGCCCACGACCTCATCGTCCAGTCCGCGATCGGCGCCGCGACGATGCTCCGCGACAGCGGCGAGCACCCCGTCAAGCTGCGCGAGAACGTGACCTCCCCCGCCGGCACCACCATCAACGCCATCCGCGAACTCGAGAACCACGGCGTGCGAGCCGCCCTCATCGCGGCCCTCGAAGCCGCCCGCGACCGCAGTCGCGAACTGGCCTCCGGCAACAACGGCTGACGCACCCGGCCGCCCCTGCCCAGGGGCGGCCCAGCACCACTCCCAAGCAGGCGCCCCTAAACAGTCACGCGGATATCCGCGGCCGCAGCCGCCGGCAGCAACCCGATCGCCCGATACGCGGCATCCACGGTCGGCCGCGCCATCGCCCGAGCCCGCTCCGCACCATCCCGCAGCACCCCCTCCACATAGCCAGGATCCGCGCACAGCTCCCTGTGCCTCTCCTGTACGGGCCTGAGGACCTCCACCACGGCCTCCGCGGTGGCTGACTTCAAAGCGCCGTACGACTCATATACACCGCTCAGGTCCGATGGGTTCCCACCCGTGCACGCCGCCAGAATCTCCAGCAGATTCGCCACCCCCGGCTGCGCGGCCGGGTCGTACACGACCTCCCACCCGCTGTCGGTGACGGCCCGCATGACCTTCTTCCGCACCACATCCGGCTCGTCGAGCAGATAGACGATCCCCGGCCCGGCGTCATCGCTCTTGCCCATCTTCGACGTCGGATCCTGCAGATTCATCACCCGAGCCGCGACCTGCGGATGCGTGGCCCGAGGCACCACGAACGTATGCCCGTACCGCTGGTTGAACCGCACCGCGAGATCCCGCGTCAGCTCCACATGCTGCGCCTGATCGTCCCCGACCGGTACCTCCTCGGCCCCGTACGCCAGGATGTCCGCCGCCATCAGCACGGGGTACGTCAGCAGCGACAGCCGCACGCCCCCGCCCCGCTCCCGCTCGCGCGCGGCCTTCTCCTTGTACTGGATCATCCGCCGCATCTCGCCATCGGTGGCCACGCACTCCAGCACATACGACAGCCGCGCGTGCTCATCCACATGACTCTGTACGAAGACGGTGCACAACTCCGGATCCAGCCCAGCCGCCAGCAACAGCGTCGCCGCCTGCCGACTCAGCCTGCGCACCCGCGCCGGATCGTGGTCCACGGTCAGCGCATGCAGATCGACGATGCAGAACAGCGCGTCGGCCTGGCGCTGATCGACGACAGCCCACCGCCGCATGGCCCCCAGGTAGTTACCCAGCGTCAGATGCCCGGTCGGCTTGACCCCGCTGAAGACCCGCGTCATCTCTACTCCTCCTCCTGGTCGAGGCCGCCGTCCCCGGCCGGCCGACCCTCTGGAGCTCTGGAGGGAGATACGAGAACGGCCGCCGAGGCGGCGGCCGTTGAGTGCATACGTGAGTATCGGCCGCCGTCAGGCGGCCCACCACAGCTGGGTACACGTACGCGTCGTCATACGTCCAAGACTACGCCCCCTGGGGCGCCGTCGGGAGCGAAGTTGACACGCCTCGAGCCCATCCGTACTGTTCTCCGAGTTGTCCGACGTGAGCGCCGACTCCGGTCGGTCCCCGGACAGCCACTCCGCAAGTACCAACCATCACTCGACGACAGTCGTCTGTCTGCCGTCGCGCCATTGGCATGCGTATTTACGGAATGAGGAATCCACGTTCGAAAGAACGCGGCCCCCGATTAGCTCGGGAGCCGGGAATCCGCTAAAGTCTCACTCGTCGGAACGGCCCAACAGCCGTGAAGACAAGCCCGACTGACCGGGAATCGGATCCGAAAGGATCTGATAGAGTCAGAACCGCCGGAAAGGGAAACGCGAGAGCGGGAACCTGGAAAGCGCCGAGGAAATCGGATCGGAAAAGGATCTGATAGAGTCGGAAACGCAAGACCGAAGGGAAGCGCCCGGAGGAAAGCCCGAGAGGGTGAGTACGAAGGAAGCGACCGTTCCTTGAGAACTCAACAGCGTGCCAAAAGTCAACGCCAGATATGTTGATACCCCGACACCGGGATTGTTCCTGGTGGCGAGGTTCCTTTGAAAAAACACAGCGAGGACGCTGTGAACGGTCGGGCTTATTCCGCCTGACTGTTCCGCTCTCGTGGTGTCACCCCGATTACGGGGAAGCATTCACGGAGAGTTTGATCCTGGCTCAGGACGAACGCTGGCGGCGTGCTTAACACATGCAAGTCGAACGATGAACCACTTCGGTGGGGATTAGTGGCGAACGGGTGAGTAACACGTGGGCAATCTGCCCTGCACTCTGGGACAAGCCCTGGAAACGGGGTCTAATACCGGATATGACCATCTTGGGCATCCTTGATGGTGTAAAGCTCCGGCGGTGCAGGATGAGCCCGCGGCCTATCAGCTTGTTGGTGAGGTAACGGCTCACCAAGGCGACGACGGGTAGCCGGCCTGAGAGGGCGACCGGCCACACTGGGACTGAGACACGGCCCAGACTCCTACGGGAGGCAGCAGTGGGGAATATTGCACAATGGGCGCAAGCCTGATGCAGCGACGCCGCGTGAGGGATGACGGCCTTCGGGTTGTAAACCTCTTTCAGCAGGGAAGAAGCGAAAGTGACGGTACCTGCAGAAGAAGCGCCGGCTAACTACGTGCCAGCAGCCGCGGTAATACGTAGGGCGCAAGCGTTGTCCGGAATTATTGGGCGTAAAGAGCTCGTAGGCGGCTTGTCACGTCGGTTGTGAAAGCCCGGGGCTTAACCCCGGGTCTGCAGTCGATACGGGCAGGCTAGAGTTCGGTAGGGGAGATCGGAATTCCTGGTGTAGCGGTGAAATGCGCAGATATCAGGAGGAACACCGGTGGCGAAGGCGGATCTCTGGGCCGATACTGACGCTGAGGAGCGAAAGCGTGGGGAGCGAACAGGATTAGATACCCTGGTAGTCCACGCCGTAAACGGTGGGCACTAGGTGTGGGCAACATTCCACGTTGTCCGTGCCGCAGCTAACGCATTAAGTGCCCCGCCTGGGGAGTACGGCCGCAAGGCTAAAACTCAAAGGAATTGACGGGGGCCCGCACAAGCGGCGGAGCATGTGGCTTAATTCGACGCAACGCGAAGAACCTTACCAAGGCTTGACATACACCGGAAAGCATCAGAGATGGTGCCCCCCTTGTGGTCGGTGTACAGGTGGTGCATGGCTGTCGTCAGCTCGTGTCGTGAGATGTTGGGTTAAGTCCCGCAACGAGCGCAACCCTTGTCCCGTGTTGCCAGCAGGCCCTTGTGGTGCTGGGGACTCACGGGAGACCGCCGGGGTCAACTCGGAGGAAGGTGGGGACGACGTCAAGTCATCATGCCCCTTATGTCTTGGGCTGCACACGTGCTACAATGGCCGGTACAATGAGCTGCGATACCGCGAGGTGGAGCGAATCTCAAAAAGCCGGTCTCAGTTCGGATTGGGGTCTGCAACTCGACCCCATGAAGTCGGAGTCGCTAGTAATCGCAGATCAGCATTGCTGCGGTGAATACGTTCCCGGGCCTTGTACACACCGCCCGTCACGTCACGAAAGTCGGTAACACCCGAAGCCGGTGGCCCAACCCCCTTGCGGGGAGGGAGCTGTCGAAGGTGGGACTGGCGATTGGGACGAAGTCGTAACAAGGTAGCCGTACCGGAAGGTGCGGCTGGATCACCTCCTTTCTAAGGAGCATCTAGGCCGCCAAGCTTGCTTGGTGGTCCAGAGCCACTACGTCGGCGAACGATCGACGGTGGTTAGCTCATGGGTGGAACGTTGACTACTCGGCACACTTGACCAGCTTTTCTTCCTAGTACTGCTTCGGCGTGGAACGGAATGGGGAGTGGCGAGGGTGTCGGGCACGCTGTTGGGTGTCTGAGGGAATGGATTTTTCCTCAGTTGCCGGCCCCAGTGCACTCGAACCTAGGTTCGGGGTGATGGGTGGTTGGTCGTTGTTTGAGAACTGCACAGTGGACGCGAGCATCTGTGGCCAAGTTTTTAAGGGCGCACGGTGGATGCCTTGGCACCAGGAACCGATGAAGGACGTGGGAGGCCACGATAGGCCCCGGGGAGTCGTCAACCAGGCTTTGATCCGGGGGTGTCCGAATGGGGAAACCCGGCAGTCGTCATGGGCTGTCACCCATACCTGAACACATAGGGTATGTGGAGGGAACGCGGGGAAGTGAAACATCTCAGTACCCGCAGGAAGAGAAAACAACCGTGATTCCGGGAGTAGTGGCGAGCGAAACTGGATGAGGCTAAACCGTATACGTGTGAGACCCGGCAGGGGTTGCGTATGCGGGGTTGTGGGATCTCTCTTTCACGGTCTGCCGGCTGTGAGACGAGTCAGAAACCGTTGATGTAGGCGAAGGACATGCGAAAGGTCCGGCGTAGAGGGTAAGACCCCCGTAGTCGAAACGTCAGCGGCTCGTTTGAGAGACACCCAAGTAGCACGGGGCCCGAGAAATCCCGTGTGAATCTGGCGGGACCACCCGCTAAGCCTAAATATTCCCTGGTGACCGATAGCGGATAGTACCGTGAGGGAATGGTGAAAAGTACCCCGGGAGGGGAGTGAAATAGTACCTGAAACCGTGTGCCTACAAGCCGTGGGAGCGTCGGACATCAGCTTGCTGGTGTCTCGTGACTGCGTGCCTTTTGAAGAATGAGCCTGCGAGTTTGCGGTGTGTTGCGAGGTTAACCCGTGTGGGGAAGCCGTAGCGAAAGCGAGTCCGAATAGGGCGATGTAGTAGCGCGCTCAAGACCCGAAGCGGAGTGATCTAGCCATGGGCAGGTTGAAGCGGAGGTAAGACTTCGTGGAGGACCGAACCCACCAGGGTTGAAAACCTGGGGGATGACCTGTGGTTAGGGGTGAAAGGCCAATCAAACTCCGTGATAGCTGGTTCTCCCCGAAATGCATTTAGGTGCAGCGTCGTGTGTTTCTTGCCGGAGGTAGAGCACTGGATAGGCGATGGGCCCTACCGGGTTACTGACCTTAGCCAAACTCCGAATGCCGGTAAGTGAGAGCGCGGCAGTGAGACTGTGGGGGATAAGCTCCATGGTCGAGAGGGAAACAGCCCAGAGCATCGACTAAGGCCCCTAAGCGTACGCTAAGTGGGAAAGGATGTGGAGTCGCACAGACAACCAGGAGGTTGGCTTAGAAGCAGCCACCCTTGAAAGAGTGCGTAATAGCTCACTGGTCTAGTGATTCCGCGCCGACAATGTAGCGGGGCTCAAGCGTACCGCCGAAGTCGTGTCATTGCGATATGTACCCCCAACGGGGATCGTGATGGGTAGGGGAGCGTCGTGTGCCGGGTGAAGCAGCACCGGAAGGTAGTTGTGGACGGTTCACGAGTGAGAATGCAGGCATGAGTAGCGATTCACACGTGAGAAACGTGTGCGCCGATTGACTAAGGGTTCCTGGGTCAAGCTGATCTGCCCAGGGTAAGTCGGGACCTAAGGCGAGGCCGACAGGCGTAGTCGATGGATAACCGGTTGATATTCCGGTACCCGCTGTGAAGCGTCAAACATCGAACCAGGCGATGCTAAGTCCGTGAAGCCGCCCCGGAGCCTTCGGGCAAAGGGGAGTGGTGGAGCCGACGAACCAGACCTGTAGTAGGTGAGTGATGGGGTGACGCAGGAAGGTAGTCCATCCCGGGCGGTGGTTGTCCCGGGGTAAGGGTGTAGGCCGTGCGATAGGTAAATCCGTCGCACTTGTGGCTGAGACCTGATGCCGAGCCGATTGTGGTGAAGTGGATGATCCTATGCTGTCGAGAAAAGCCTCTAGCGAGTTTCATGGCGGCCCGTACCCTAAACCGACTCAGGTGGTCAGGTAGAGAATACCGAGGCGTTCGGGTGAACTATGGTTAAGGAACTCGGCAAAATGCCCCCGTAACTTCGGGAGAAGGGGGGCCAGCTCTGGTGAGAGGACTTGCTCCTCAAGCTGGGGGTGGCCGCAGAGACCAGCGAGAAGCGACTGTTTACTAAAAACACAGGTCCGTGCGAAGCCGTAAGGCGATGTATACGGACTGACGCCTGCCCGGTGCTGGAACGTTAAGGGGACCGGTTAGCTCCATTTCGGTGGGGCGAAGCTGAGAACTTAAGCGCCAGTAAACGGCGGTGGTAACTATAACCATCCTAAGGTAGCGAAATTCCTTGTCGGGTAAGTTCCGACCTGCACGAATGGCGTAACGACTTCTCGACTGTCTCAACCATAGGCCCGGTGAAATTGCACTACGAGTAAAGATGCTCGTTTCGCGCAGCAGGACGGAAAGACCCCGGGACCTTTACTACAGTTTGATATTGGTGTTCGGTTCGGCTTGTGTAGGATAGCTGGGAGACTGTGAAGCTTGGACGCCAGTTCAGGTGGAGTCGTCGTTGAAATACCAGTCTGGTCGTGCTGGATGTCTAACCTGGGTCCGTGATCCGGATCAGGGACAGTGTCTGATGGGTAGTTTAACTGGGGCGGTTGCCTCCTAAAGGGTAACGGAGGCGCCCAAAGGTTCCCTCAGCCTGGTTGGCAATCAGGTGTTGAGTGTAAGTGCACAAGGGAGCTTGACTGTGAGACCGACGGGTCGAGCAGGGACGAAAGTCGGGACTAGTGATCCGGCGGTGGCTTGTGGAAGCGCCGTCGCTCAACGGATAAAAGGTACCCCGGGGATAACAGGCTGATCTTCCCCAAGAGTCCATATCGACGGGATGGTTTGGCACCTCGATGTCGGCTCGTCGCATCCTGGGGCTGGAGTCGGTCCCAAGGGTTGGGCTGTTCGCCCATTAAAGCGGTACGCGAGCTGGGTTTAGAACGTCGTGAGACAGTTCGGTCCCTATCCGCTGTGCGCGTAGGAGTCTTGAGAAGGGCTGTCCCTAGTACGAGAGGACCGGGACGGACGAACCTCTGGTGTGCCAGTTGTTCTGCCAAGGGCATGGCTGGTTGGCTACGTTCGGGAGGGATAACCGCTGAAAGCATCTAAGCGGGAAGCCTGCTTCGAGATGAGGACTCCCACCCACTTGATGGGGTAAGGCTCCCAGTAGACGACTGGGTTGATAGGCCGGATCTGGAAGCACGGTAACGTGTGGAGGTGACCGGTACTAATAGGCCGAGGGCTTGTCCATAGAGGCTCGCGTCCACTGTGTTAGTTCTGAGGCAACGACCGTGTTTTTTCCGGTCTAACTTCATAGTGTTTCGGTGGTCATAGCGTGAGGGAAACGCCCGGTTACATTCCGAACCCGGAAGCTAAGCCTTACAGCGCCGATGGTACTGCAGGGGGGACCCTGTGGGAGAGTAGGACACCGCCGAACAAATTTTGAGAAAAGGCCCACGCCTCACGGTGTGGGCCTTTTCGCGTTTAAGCTCGCACTATGCGCTACGACCTCGTCATCTTCGACAACGACGGCGTTCTCGTCGACAGTGAACCCATCTCCAACCGGCACCTGGCGGCTTACCTGACCGAACTGGGGCATCCGACGTCGTACGAGGACTCGATACGTGACTACATGGGCTCCGCGATGCATCGGATCCATGAACTGGTCCTGGAACGTACGGGGCAGCGGTTGCCGGAGGACTTCGACGATGTCTTCCACGCGCGTGTCTTCGACGCGTTCGAGCGGGAGTTGAAGGCGGTGGCGGGAGCCCGGGTCGTCCTCGAGAAGCTTGCGGCGGACGGGGTGGCGTACTGCGTGGCGTCGTCCGGGAGTCATGAGCGGATTCGAGTGGGGCATCGGGCGACAGAGCTTGAGCGGTTCTTCGATGACGGGCGGATTTTCAGCTCGCAGGACGTGGGGCGGGGGAAGCCGGCGCCTGATCTGTTCCTGCACGCCGCCCAGCGGATGGGCGTGGAGCCGGAGCGGTGTGTTGTCGTCGAGGACAGTCCGCTCGGGGTGCAGGCCGCTGTCGCGGCCGGGATGGACGTCTACGGATTCACTGCCATGACGCCTGCCGACAGGCTTCGGGGTGCCACTCAACTCTTCTCGGACATGGGGAAGTTGGCCGGTCTGCTGGACTAACGGGGCCTGACACTCGCTGATCTGACATGCGTCATGCCGAGCTTTGGTGGCGCTGGGCCAGCCGATGATGGCTGAGGGGTTCAAGCTCTGCCCGTCGACAAAGCTGAGGAGAATTCATCTTTGGCTGGATCTACCCACGGGTAGTCCGGGGCCCTACGCTCGCCGCCATGACTGATGTGCTGCGGCGCGGTAGGGCCTCGTTGGCGTTCAGCTTCTTCGCTCAGGGTGTCGCCTTCGCGCTGCTCGTAACCCGGATTCCGGCCATTCAGGACCGGTACGGGGTCTCCGACGCGCTGCTGCCCGCGTTCCTTGCCGCCGTGCCGATCCTGGCCGGTGTCGGGAGTGTGGCGACGGAGCGGCTGGTGCGGCGCGTACCGCCGAGTCGGCTGCTGCGGTGGTCCCAGCCTGTCGTGCTCCTGGCGCTGCTCGGGGTCGGGGTGGGGGAGCGGATGGTCGAGCTGGGGGTCGCGCTCGCCGCGTTCGGGCTGGGCGTGGGTGCGCTCGACGCCTCGATGAACATGCTCGGGGTGAGTCTGCAGCGGTCGTACGGGCGCAGCATCATGCTCAGCTTTCACGCCGCGTACAGCCTGGGCGGGATCGTGGGGGCCTCGTTGGCCTGGGTGGGGGCGCACTGGGATCTGGCGCTGGTCGTCTTGTATCTGCCGGTCGTCGTGGTGTTGTTGCCGGCCGCGCTGGTGGGGAGCCGGTGGTATGTCGACGGGGGCGGTGGGGGCGTCAGGGGTGACGCCGTGGCGGAGGAGTCGAGGGAGCGCGGGCCTGTCGCCTTCAAGGTGCTGCTGCCGTTCTGTCTTGTGATGACCTTCGCGTACATCGGGGACTCGACCGTCTCCAACTGGAGCGCGAAGTATCTGCAGGACGTGCTGGGGAGCTCGGAGCAGCTGGCGACCGTGCCGTACAACGTGTACATGGTGACCACGTTGCTGGGGCGCGCCATGGGGGACTTCGGGGTGCGGCGGTTCGGGGCTGTCTCGGTGGTGCGGATGGGGGCGCTGGTGGCGGCCGGGGGGTTCGCGGTCGTGGCCGGGGCGCCGGGGCCGTGGGTCGGGATGCTGGGGTTCACGCTGCTCGGGGTGGGGTTGTGTGTGCTGGTGCCGCAGACGTTCGCGGCGGCCGGGCGGCTCGCTTCTGAGAAGTACGGTCCTGGGGCTTCGGATGCGGCTATTGCGCGTCTCAATGTGTTCAATTACGGGGGCTTTTTGATCGGTTCGCCCTTGGTGGGGGCACTGGGTGATGCGTGGAACTATCGCGGGGCCATGCTGGTGCCGATGGTGTTGGTGCTGGTGACGCTTGTGTACGCCCGGTCGTTCGCCGCTCAACCGGACCGATACGGTGGCGGGCATGAGCGGCCGCGCACAGCTGATGTGGGACGAGGCAGTAACGGGCTATGACTTCGGCCGGGACCATCCGATGGACCCGGTCCGGCTCGCCCTGACCAGGAGGCTCGTCGATGCCTTCGGGCTGGACAAGGACGTCGACGTCGTGGCGGCGCAGCCGGCCGGGGAGTCGACGTTGCGGCTGGTCCATCGGGAGGACTACATCGAGGCCGTTAAGGCGGCCTCGGCGGATCCGGGGGCGGCGGATCAGTCGTACGGGCTCGGGACGCTGGATGATCCTGCCTTTGCCGGGATGCACGAGGTCTCCGCGCTGATCGCGGGGCAGTCGGTGGGGGCCGCGGAGGCCGTGTGGCGGGGGGAGACGCTGCATGCGGTGAACTTCGCGGGTGGGCTGCATCATGCGATGCCGGGGGGCGCGTCGGGCTTCTGTATCTACAACGACGCCTCGCTGGCCATCGCTCGGCTGTTGGAGCTGGGGGCCGAGCGGGTCGCGTACATCGATGTGGATGTGCATCACGGGGACGGAGTGCAGGCGGCGTTCTGGGATGACCCGCGGGTTCTCACGATCTCGCTGCATGAGCATCCGCGGACGTTGTTCCCGCAGACCGGGTGGCCGGAGGAGACGGGGGCCGAGTCCGCGGAGGGTACGGCCGTGAATGTGGCGTTGCCGGCCGGGACCGGGGACGCGGGGTGGTTGCGGGCGTTCCATGCCGTGGTGCCGGAGCTGATCGCCGACTTTCGGCCGCAGGTTCTGGTGACTCAGCATGGGGCCGATACGCACTTCGAGGATCCGCTTGCCCATCTTGCGGTGTCGTTGGATGCGCAGCGGGCTGTGCAGGTGGCCTGTCATGATCTGGCGCACGAGTACGCCGGGGGGAAGTGGGTCGCGCTGGGCGGGGGTGGATACGCCGTGGTGGAGGTGGTGCCGCGGTCGTGGACGCATCTGGTGGGGATTGCGGCGGGGCGGCCGATTGAGCCGGAGGCGATGATTCCGGAGGGGTGGCGGCAGGAAGTTTTTGCGCGGACGCGGCAGTTGGGGCCGGTGCGGATGACTGATGGGCGGTGGCCTGTGGGGTGGGCCGGGTGGGAGGCGGGGTACGACCCCGCGGATCGGCTGGATCAGGCGGTGCTGGCTACTCGTAGGGCGGTGTTTCCGTTGCGGGGGTTGTTGGCGTAGGTGGTGGGGGTGCGCCTGGGTTTTCTCGCCC
Organism: Streptomyces sp. CA-251387; assembly: GCF_050936625.1. NCBI lineage: Bacteria > Bacillati > Actinomycetota > Actinomycetes > Kitasatosporales > Streptomycetaceae > Streptomyces > Streptomyces sp. CA-251387. Next base: position 5,399,296 of record NZ_JBNJMJ010000001.1, read on the forward strand.
CCGCCGCCCCTACCCGTCCCATCCTGAAGGGGCGCTGCCCCTTCGACCCCGGCTCCTGGGGGCTGCCGCCCCCAGACCCCCGCTTCGGCCCTGAAGGGGCCTTGTCCTCAAACGCCGGACGGGCTGAATGCAGCCGGACGGGCTTGAATGCAGCTGTGCCCGTTAGCCCAACTGTGCGGTGTTTTCCCGTTCCCACGCCCCCGTGCCGTGCCCTCCGTCAGCATCGTTCGCGTGGTGAGTACCGGAGCCCTTCGGGCGCATCTTCTGGCCGTTCGGCTTGCCGGGGCTGTGGCTACCTCTCGGGAGGAGAGTCTCAGGAGTTATCGGCTCTTCGCTGCTCGTGATCCGCGGGTGCTCATGGGGCTGGATCCCGAGTTGAGCTGGCGGCAGCGGGATTTGATCGAGTTGATGGCGGACAAGTGTGGGGTTTCGGCCGATCCGGCGTGCACTTCCGGACTTGATGTGATCGATCCCGGGCGGACTTTGCGAGGGCTGGATGCCTTTGCCGATCGGATCGGTGCTGCCGTCCAGCGCGGCGCTCCCGTGCTGCTCGGCACCGGGCACCCCCATCGTCTGCTCGGTTTCTACGCCGCGTTGGCGGACGCGATGTCGGCGGCGGGGTGTGCCGTCCTCACCCCCGCGCATGGTCGCTGTGTCGACATAACGACCCGGTTCGGCCTACGCACGTACAACCTTGACTACGTACGAGGAGTCGCGTTGGTGCGGGAACCCGGCGCTCCGCGCACCGGGCGTGAGACCGGCGCACACACCCATTCGCCCCTCCCGGTTCGTACCGCGCTCGCCGCCGCCGCGGAGGCCGGCGGGCCGCTGCCGGAGCTGGTGATCGGGGACCACGGGTGGGTCTGCGGGGCAGGTCAGCTGGGGTTTGAGGCCATTGGTCTCGCCGATACGAATGACCCCGCGCTCTTTGTGGGGGAGGCGGAGGGGGTCGTGTCCGCCGTCGTTCCGGTTGATGACGCTGTGCGGTCTGTTTACTACCGGCCGCTTACCCGCTACGTACTCAATCGAGCGTGTCTGTCACAGTAGGCCGCCGATGGGTGCACCTCTTCCCCACTCGCATCACCCGCCCCTACATTGGGGAGTGAGCACGCAGCGACGAAGAGTCACCGGAAGGGGAAGCCGGTGGCCGTCGAGTGCGGAAGGTTCAGGTGTGTCATGGCTGCAGCTGGCGAGAGGCCTCTGAACGAGGTTCAGTTCCTTACCGTGGCGGAAGTCGCCTCGGTGATGCGAGTGTCGAAGATGACCGTGTACCGGCTGGTGCACAGCGGTCATCTGCCCGCGATCCGGGTGGGGCGGTCCTTCCGCGTCCCGGAGCAAGCGGTTCACGAGTACCTCCGCGAGAGTTATGTGGGGGTGGAAACCGCCTGACGGCAGTGGGCGAGGGGGGATCCTCAGGGCTGTTCAGGATTCCCCCGCGCCCCCTCGATTACGACCTCAGCGCTCGGGCGGGTAGGCTAGCCCCTCGTAGGTCGTGTGGGCCCATGGCGCCCAAACACCGAGTGATGAGAAGTGAGCGAGGGTAGTCGTGGGCTCTGTTATCAAGAAGCGGCGCAAGCGGATGGCCAAGAAGAAGCACCGCAAGCTGCTCAAGCGCACGCGCGTTCAGCGTCGCAACAAGAAGTAAGCGACGCCGCGAAAGCGGCGGCGTGCTTGTGGCCCCCCACCACATCCGGTGGGGGGCCACACGTGTATCGAGGTGGTGTACGAGGGGGCGAACTCTGTGCGTATGCCTGGACAAAGCCCGTGACCCGTCTGGTCGTACGCAGGGAATCCTCGTCACTTCATGCATTGGGCGGTCATCACAGCGCAACATCGAACCGCTAAGTTGGCCGCACACGGGGAACTCGGCAGGGGTACGAGTGCTGGAAGGAAGGCGCTGATCTTGGGCAAGGTCGTGCTCGTGACCGGAGTGGCCCGTCAACTGGGGGGCCGTTTCGTACGACGGATCCAGCGTGACCCGCAGGTGGACCGGGTCGTCGCCGTGGACGCGGTCCCGCCCGAGCATCATCTGGGCGGTGCCGACTTCATCCAGGCCGACATCCGGCAGCCCACCATCGCGCGGGTACTGGCCGAGAGCGGCGCCGACACGGTCGTACACATGGACGTGACCGGAACCGCGCTCGGCAGCGGCAGCCGGACCACGGTCAAGGAGACCAACGTCATCGGGACCATGCAGCTGCTCGGTGCATGTCAGAAGTCGCCCGCCGTCAAGCGACTCGTGGTCAAGTCCAGTACGAATGTCTACGGCTCCGCGCCCCGCGACCCGGCCGTGTTCACCGAGACCACCCCGCCCAAGTCCCTGCCCAGCGGCGGCTTCGCCAAGGACGCGGTGGAGGTCGAAGGCTATGTGCGGGGCTTCGCGCGGCGGCGGCCGGACGTCGCCGTGTGTGTGCTGCGGTTCGCCAACATCCTCGGGCCCAGCGCCGACACCCCCCTCGCCTCGTACTTCTCGCTGCCCGTGCTGCCGACCGTCTTCGGGTACGACCCGCGGCTGCAGTTCGTGCACGAGGACGACGTGATCGAGGTGCTGCGCATCGCCTCGCACGAGCCGGAGCGGGGCACGCTCAACAGCGGCACCTTCAACATCGCCGGCGACGGCGTCCTGCTGCTCTCGCAGTGCTCCCGGCGACTGGGCCGCCCCACCGTGCCGCTGCTGCTGCCTGCGGTCACCTGGGCGGGCTCCCTGGTGCGTACGCTGGGCATGTCGGACTTCTCGCCCGAGCAGATCCGGTTGCTCACGCATGGCCGGGTCGTGGCGACGGACCAGATGCGAGAGACGCTCGGATTCAAGCCGAAGTTCACGACGGCGGAGACCTTCGCGGAGTTCGCGCGTAGCCGCGGCCCCGGTCTGCTGCCGCCGGAGGCCCTTGCGGGGGCCGTCGACCGGATCGCCGCGTTGCCCGTCCTGGGCGGCGGACACCCCCCGACGCAGAGCGCCAACTGAGGAGCGCATCAACGATGGCGGACGCCAAGGTCATTCCGTTCGACGACGACCGGTCCCGCGGAAGCGCCGTGCAACGGCCGCAGCGGCGCCGGGGCGTGGGGAGCCGGCGCAAGAACGGTGAATCCGCGCTGGTACGCGAGGTCCAGCCTCTCCCCGGACGGTCCTTCGCGCAGGATGATGTTCCTGTGACACGTGAGGAACAGCCGCCCCAGAAGACGCAAGGCGACGGCGGCCTGGAGCGGCGCATCGCGAGCGGCCTGTCCTTCCTGCGCCGCCGCCTCACCGGGGACTACGAGGTGGACGACTTCGGATACGACGAGGAGCTCACCGACCAGGTCCTGATGTCCCTGCTGCGCCCGGTGTACGAGAAGTACTTCCGGGTCGAGGTGAAGGGCGTCGAGAACATCCCGACCGAGGGCGGCGCCCTGATCGTCGCCAACCACTCCGGGACGCTGCCGCTGGACGGCCTGATGATGCAGGTCGCCGTGCACGACCACCACCCGGCCGGCCGCCACCTGCGCCTGCTCGCCGCCGACCTGGTCTTCATGCTGCCGGTGGTCAACGAACTCGCCCGCAAGCTGGGCCACACCCTGGCCTGCGCGGAGGACGCCGAGCGGCTGCTGGGCGAGGGCGAGCTGGTCGGTGTGATGCCGGAGGGCTTCAAGGGCATCGGCAAGCCGTTCAGCGAGCGTTACAAGCTGCAGTGCTTCGGCCGCGGCGGCTTCGTCTCCACGGCCCTGCGCAGGGGCACGCCGATCATCCCGTGCTCGATCGTCGGGGCCGAGGAGATCTACCCGATGATCGGCAACGCCAAGACGCTGGCCCGGCTGCTGGGTTTCCCGTACTTCCCGCTCACCCCGACGTTCCCGTGGCTGGGCCCACTGGGCGCGATCCCGCTTCCCACCAAGTGGACGATCCAGTTCGGCGAGCCGATCCCGACGGACGGCTACCCGCCGGAGGCAGCCGAGGACCCGATGCTGATGTTCAACCTGACCGACCAGGTCAGGGAGCAGATTCAGCACACGTTGTACAAGTTGCTGGTGCAGCGGAGGTCGGTCTTCTTCTGACGCCGACCGGGTGACGCTGACGGCAGAAACGTTTGTACGACGACGGGGGTGTCCGTACCACGATGGGGGCGCCCCCTGTGACGGGGGGCGCCCCCATGGCCGTACGACTTGCTGCTCTGCTGCGGCTAGTTCGTGTCCTCGCCCTCGATGCCCAGGCCGGGAAGGAGGCCTGGGAGGAGCGGGGGGAGGGTGACGGCGGGCTCGGTGCTCGGGGTGGACGTGGACGGGGAGGTGCTGGTGCTGCCCGTGTCCTTCGGCGGGTCGAGCAGGCCGCCGGTGTTTCCGCCGAGCAGGCCCTCGCTCTCGCTGCCGGAGCCCTCGGTCGACTTGCTGGGGCTGCTGGACTGGTTGCGGTCGGAGGAGCCGCTGCCCTTGCTGGGGTGCGCCGACCGGTCGGAGCCGGAGCTGCCGATCGACGTCGATCCGGAACCGCCTCGCCGCTTGCCGTCGCCGTCCTTCGCCGGGGGCTGCGGGAGGAGGGACTCCAGCGGGGCGACCTCTTCGTCTATGGCGTCGAACACCGATGACACCTTGGCACTGACGTCCACGAGCTGGAGGGGAAGCCGCTCGCGGAGGTTGCCCCACGCCGCTCGGTGCGAGCGGGAGAAGGCGGAGAGGGCCTGGATGGGGCCGAGGGAATCAGGATGACGCTGGTATGCCTCGCGCAGCAGGCGATGCCCCTCGGAGGCGTCGTGCTGCATGCCGGACAGAGCGCGGCGGATCTCTGCGAGCGACTCGTGGTCGAGCTGTCCGCCGCGGCCGCGCTCCATCAGCCGGCGGGCCTCGCTCAGCCGGGTGGAGGCCTGGTCGAGGTAGGTGCGCCCGCGCTCGTCGTCGCCGTCGGCCAGGACGTTGAGCCTGAAGTCCTCGATGCCGCGCTTGAGGGGGTAGAGGGAGTCACCGGGCAGGGCGTCGGAGCTGGCGGCGGCCACTCCACCGAAGGCTCCCGCGGCGACACCGACGCTGAGCCCGCCCGCGGTGAGGCCCTTGGCGAGCCGTGAACGGGGCCGCAACTTCCCCAGCGGGGAGGCCCGATGAGCCCCCGTGCCCGGTCCGAACGCTGCTCGGGCAGGGCGGGGCCCGCCTCGCCTCCCACCGTGCCCTCCTGCAGCATGGCCTCCATCGCGGCCACGAGCTGGGCTCGCTGGACGACCTTGACCTCGGGGTCGAGCACGGGCTTGGGCAGCTCGCCGAGACTCTCGGTGAGGGCCAACAGGCGCCCCTGCTCGGTCTGTTCCGCAGCAGCCGGTGCCGGTGCCGATCCATCGGGCTGCTCGGCCTGCTCGGCCGCCGAGCCCCGGTCGGTCAGCTCCTCCAGGGCCTGGGCGAAGGCGTTCGCCCGCCGGTGTGCCGATACGTTCGCGATCACTGGCGGCACCTCCTCTCGTGATGACGGTCGGCTCCCCAGGGGGTCCTGAGGGTTGCACGCCCTGACCACATCCACGCGATCGAGTGAACGAAGTCGGTCAGGGAGTGACCACAGGGAGCCTGCATCCCGCACAACGAGCGGCTTGGCACTTGGGTTACGGACAGCGGATGAACGGACCGCGAAGTCAACGGACTTTCACTTACGGTGAGTTGGCGGCTGCGGAGAGTGTCGATTTTCGGGCGGGCGGCGTGTTCAGCGCGCGTCGTCCGGGAGGAGTCGGGCGAGGGTGCGAACGGCCCGGTACTGGAGGGTCTTGATGGCGCCCTCGTTCTTGCCCATGACGCGGGCGGTCTCGGCGACCGAGAGGCCCTGGAGGAAACGGAGGGTGACGCACTCCTGCTGCTGTGGGTTGAGCCGGCGTACGGCGTCGAGGAGGGCGGCGTTGGAGAGTGACTCGAGGACGGAGTCCTCCGGGGAGCGCTCGACTTCATTGGCGTCGAGCATCTCGCCGGTGGTCACCTCCAGCCGGAAGCGGCTGGACTTGAAGTGGTCGGCGACGAGGTTGCGGGCGATGGTGACCAGCCAGGCGCCGAAGTCCCGGCCCTGCCAGGTGAAGGTTCCGATGCGTCGGAGTGCCCGCAGAAAGGTCTCGCTGGTGAGGTCCTCGGCGGTGGCCTTGCCTCCGACCCGGTAGTAGATGTAGCGGTAAACGGTGTCGCTGTACTGGTCGTAGAGCCGTCCGAACGCGTCGGCCTCGCCGGCCTGTGCGCGTTCCACGAGATCCATCATGCGGGCGCTGTCGCTGTCCGCGGCCGGCCGCCGAGCGGTCGCCGCACCGGCCGAGCGTCCGCGTCTGCCGACGGCGGCGCTGCCGTCGGCGAGCGCGTAGCACGGGCCTACGGGCACGGTGGTTACGGCGAGGGCGGGGACGGCGTACGCGGTGGGGACGAAGCCGCGCAACAGGTCTTGGACCGTTGCGCGCAGCGTAGCCAGGCCCGAGGCGTCAACCCCGACGTGTGGGTACACGGGACTCCCAGAGGCAGAGCTTCCATCACGTGCAGTGCGGGACCGTTCACCCGTCGTAGCGACGGAGGGGTACCGGTTTGCGTCTGAGGAGAATAACGCTTCGTGCAGGCACTGCTACGCCCAGTTGCTCAAATCACCGATTGCGTCTCTTCTGTAACCGATTGACGGTCGATCAAGTGCCGCAGAGTGACCGGTTGTTGATCGAATTCGTCCGTGTTCGGGCTGACTCCGGGGCGTGTTGTGGCCGTGTGCAGCCAAGGGGACTGGACAGGGGGTTGTGGGGGTATGGAGTGCGGATTGGGCGCATGGCCGGGCGTGGTCAACCCGGCGCCCCGGAGGTCTCGCCCCCGCCGCCCCTACCCGTCCCATCCTCCAGGGGCTCTGCCCCTTCGACCCCGGTCCCTGGGGGTCTGCGGCCCCCAGACCCCCGCTTCGGCCCTGAAGGGGCCTCGTCCTCAAACGCCGGACAGGCTGAGTGCCGTCACCGGTGTCGAGAGGTGGCGGTGCCTGTGGATGGGTGGGGGCGGGGATGGGTGTGCGGCAATTCCGATCCAGCGGCAGGGGAGGCGTCGGCGCGGCCCGTGCGCTCCCGGTAGTTGCGTACTGCCTGCCCTGCCCTGCGCTGCCGTCCCAACCGCAGGGCTCGGGCGACCCCCGGCCGCACAGATCTCAGCCGCGCCCCGTACTACCGCCGGCGTCGATGCAGCGCGATTGCCGCAGCCGTGCCTCCGGCCACCGCGCCCACCCCGGCGGCCGCCGGGATGCCGACCTTTGCCGCCTTTCGCCCCGTGCGGTAGTCGCGTAGGCGCCAGTCCAGCCGGCGGGCGTGTTTGCGGAGCTTGGTGTCGGGGTTGATGGCGTAGGGGTGGCCGACGAGGGAGAGCATGGGGATGTCGTTGTGCGAGTCGCTGTATGCCGCGCAGCGGGAGAGGTCGAGGCCCTCTGCTGATGCCAGTGCGCGGACCGCCTCCGCCTTCGCCGGGCCGTGGAGCGGTTCGCCGACCAGCTTGCCCGTGTAGACGCCGTCCACCGATTCCGCGACCGTGCCCAGGGCGCCCGTCAGGCCGAGGCGGCGGGCGATCACCTGGGCGATCTCCACGGGGGCGGCTGTGACCAGCCATACCTTCTGGCCTGCGTCCAGGTGTGCCTGGGCGAGCGCGCGCGTGCCCGGCCAGATGCGCTCGGCCATGTACTCGTCGTAGATCTCCTCGCCGATCGACATCAGCTCGGAGACTCGGTGGCCCTTGACGATGGAGAGCGCGGAGTCGCGTGCGTCCTGCATGTGCTCGGGGTCCTCGACGCCCGCCAGCCTGAACCACGCCTGCTGCCAGGCGAACTTGGCGAGGTCGCGGGTCTCGAAGAACTTCCGCTTGTACAGGCCCCGCCCGAAGTGGAAGAGGGCGGCACCTTGCATCACGGTGTTGTCGAGGTCGAAGAAGGCGGCGGCCTTCTCGTCGCCGAGTACCGGGAACTCCGGTTCGGTCGAGGAGGTCTCCGGGACCTCCGAGGCCGTCGCTTCCTGCGACGACTTGCGCGCTGCCTCCGCAGAGGCCTCGCCTGCCAACACACTCCGCGCCGTGGCGGAGCGCCTACGGGGAGTGAGCCATCCGAGAGCGGCCATGACCGTGAGCATAGCCAGTTTGTTCGGTGCAACCGGAGTCGAGAGGTTTGAACGCTGTGAACTCTCCGCGACCGTGTCGTTAAAGGACCGATTCGGCGGCCGGCCGGCCTCTCCGGTTCGCTGGTGGTTCTTGCGGATCTCCGTCACCGCCGTCGGCGCTCCCGTCGCGCGAGAATGGCTGACATGAGCCCTCTCTTTCGTCGCGGCGCGGCCAAGTCGCCCCAGGACCGGCTGGTCACGCTCATCCGCAAGCCCGGATGCCATCTGTGTGATGACGCACAGATCGTCATCGAGAAGGTGTGTGGTGATCTCGGGGTTCCCTGGGAAGAGAAAGACATCACCGAGGACCCTCAACTCCACGACCAGTACTGGGAGCAGATCCCGGTGGTCCTCGTCGACGGTGCCCAGCACACCTTCTGGCGCGTGAACGAAGATCGCCTCCGCAAAGCCCTGAGTGAGTAGTCCCCAGCACTGACCGACCAGTCCAACTGGGGCGGAAACTGGCTTAGGATCGACGGCGACTTGGTCTCGGGGGCGGGGATCGTTGAGGAGAGTGTGCGGTTTTGCCCCCAAGAGATGAGGAACGGTGGTGCGAATGCGCCGGTTCCACACCAGTGCGCCGGGCGTGCGTGAGCCCGGTCACGTTGGGCGGGCAAATCGGACACCATCTTTGTGCACGCGTTCACAAAGACATAGCCTGCTTTCGACGGGGCGGTCTGGGGACGACTGACCGCCGGCAGTCCCGCTCTACCCGCAGGAGCACCGTGGCAACTGGCCGAACTCACCGACCGGCGACCCGTAGCCGAGGGATTCCCGAGGCCACCGTCGCCAGGCTTCCGCTGTACCTCCGCGCGCTGACCGCACTGTCGGAGCGCTCGGTACCCACGGTCTCCTCCGAGGAGCTCGCGGCCGCGGCGGGGGTCAACTCCGCGAAGCTGCGCAAGGACTTCTCGTACCTCGGGTCGTACGGAACGCGCGGTGTCGGCTACGACGTCGAGTATCTCGTCTATCAGATCTCCCGTGAGCTGGGGCTCACCCAGGACTGGCCGGTCGTCATCGTCGGTATCGGTAACCTCGGTGCCGCCCTCGCCAACTACGGCGGGTTCGCCTCCCGTGGCTTCCGGGTGGCCGCGCTCATCGACGCCGATCCGGCCATGGCGGGCAAGCCCGTCGCCGGCATTCCCGTCCAGCACAGCGATGACCTCGAGAAGATCATCGAGGACAACGGCGTGTCCATCGGCGTCATCGCCACCCCCGCCGGCGCCGCCCAGCAGGTCTGCGACCGGCTCGTGGCGGCCGGGGTCACCTCCATCCTGAACTTCGCGCCGACCGTGCTGTCCGTCCCGGACGGCGTCGACGTGCGCAAGGTGGATCTGTCGATCGAGCTGCAGATCCTCGCCTTCCACGAGCAGCGCAAGGCCGGCGAGGAGGCCCACTCCGACGGCACCGCACCGGCCGCCGTCACCCGCGAGGAAGCCGACGCCGCCGCCGCATCCGCCGACCAGGGGCCCGACGGGGACGTACCCGCCGTGATGCCGGCATGAGTCTCCTCGTCGTAGGGCTGAGCCACCGCAGCGCCCCGGTCAGCGTGCTGGAGCGCGCGGCGCTGAGTGCGGACGCCCAGATCAAGCTGCTGCAGGACACGGTCGCCGCCGAACCGGCCGCCGAGGCCGCCGTGCTGGCCACCTGCAACCGCATCGAGCTGTACGCCGACGTGGACAAGTTCCACGCCGGTGTCGCCGAGCTGTCCACGCTGCTCGCCCAGCACAGCGGAGTGGGGCTCGACGAGCTCACGCCCTACCTGTACGTCCACTACGAGGACCGGGCCGTCCACCACCTGTTCTCGGTGGCCTGCGGGCTCGACTCCATGGTCGTCGGCGAGGGGCAGATCCTCGGGCAGATCAAGGACTCCCTCGCCAAGGCGCAGGAGCTGCACAGCGCCGGGCGGCTGCTGAACGACCTGTTCCAGCAGGCGCTTCGGGTCGGCAAGCGTGCCCACTCCGAGACCGGCATCGACCGTGCCGGGCAGTCGCTGGTCACCTTCGGCCTGGAACAGCTGGCCGCGGGCACGGACGTCACGGCGTGGGCCCCCGGCAAGAAGGCCCTCGTCATCGGCGCCGGCTCGATGTCCTCGCTGGCCGCCGCCACGCTCGCGCGTGCCGGTGTCGCCGAGATCGTCATCGCCAACCGCACCTACGACCGTGCCGAGCGCCTCGCGCAGATCCTGACCGAGGCCGGCGACCTGGACGTGCCCGCCCGCGCGGTACCGATGGAGTCGGTGTCGGTCGAGCTGACACGTGCCGATGTCGCCGTCTCCTGTACCGGTGCGACCGGCCTCGTCCTCACGGCCGAGGAGGTCGCGTCGGCGGTGGAGGGCCGTACCGGGCGGCCGGTCGCCTTCGCGGAGGGCGCGAGCGGCGGTCGTACGGCTGACAAGGCGCCGGCTCTCCGGACGAACGCCGACTCCGCCGACGTACGGCAGACTCCGCTGCCGCCCACCGGCGTCGGCACCGACGAGAACTGCCCGCTGGACCTCACCGCCGTGCAGGGAGGTTTCTCTGTGCTCGGGGAGGCCGCCGTCGCCGGTATGGACGCGGCCACGCTGGAGCAGCACGCGGCCTGGGCGGCGGGCAGCGCCGTCGACCGCCGTGAGGCCGCCCGGCGCAGTCCCGAGGCCGACGCCGAGCTGATCACCGCGCTCGCCGCGACCGTGGCCACGGTGGGCCGGATCCCCGAGCGCCGCAAGCCCGAGCCGGTCGCCGAGGCGCCCCGCCTCACGCCGGTCCTCTCGCTGCTCGACCTCGCCATGCCGCGCGACATCGACGCGGCCGTGCACCGGCTGGCCGGGGTGCGGCTGGTGGACATCGAGTCGCTGGCGGACGCTTCCGCCGACGCTCCGATGGCGGCCGACGTCGACCAGGTCCGCCGTATCGTCTCCGACGAGGTCGCGGCCTTCGGGGCGGCGCAGCGAGCCGCGCACATCACGCCGACCGTCGTCGCGCTGCGCACCATGGCCGCCGATGTCGTGGCCAGCGAGATCGCCCGGCTGGAGGGCCGCCTCCCGGGCCTCGACGACAAGCACCGCAGTGAGATCACGCAGACCGTGCGGCGCGTGGTCGACAAGCTGCTGCACGCCCCGACCGTCCGGGTCAAGCAGCTCGCGGCCGAGCCCGGCGGCGCCGGATACGCGGACGCACTGCGGACCCTGTTCGACCTCGACCAGGAGACGGTGGCCTCTGTCTCCCGGGCCGAGGACAGCACCGAGAAGAACCGAGGCCCACGATGACTCAGCAGCCACTACGGCTCGGCACCAGGCGCAGCAAGCTCGCCATGGCCCAGTCCGGGCAGGTCGCGGACGCCGTGCGCCGGGTGACCGGACGGCCCGTCGAGCTGGTCGAGATCACCACGTACGGCGATGTCTCCCGCGAGGCCCTCGCGCAGATCGGCGGCACGGGCGTGTTCGTCACCGCGCTGAGGGATGCTCTGCTGCGGGGCGAGGTCGACTTCGCGGTGCACTCCCTGAAGGACCTGCCGACCGCACAGCCCGAGGAGCTGATCCTCGCGGCCGTTCCCGAGCGGGAGGATCCGCGCGATGTGATCGTCGCGCGGGACACCCTGAAGTTCACCGACCTGCCGCGCGGTGCGCGCATCGGTACGGGTTCGCCGCGCCGGATGGCGCAGCTGAACGCGTACGCACGCGGCCATGGGCTGGACATCGAGGCGGTGCCGATCCGTGGGAACGTCGACACGCGGATCCGGTACGTGCACGATGGCGAGCTGGACGCGGTGGTGCTGGCCGCCGCCGGGTTGAAGCGCATCGGCCGGATCGATGAAGTGACCGATTTCCTCTCGGTCGACACTGTTTTGCCCGCCCCCGGCCAGGGGGCCCTGGCGATCGAGTGCACCGCGGACAACGCGGACCTCGTCGCCTCGCTCGGCGAACTCGACGACCCGTTCACGCGGGTCGCCGTCACCGCCGAGCGCTCACTGCTCGCCGCCCTGGAGGCCGGTTGCAGCGCCCCCGTGGGCGCGTTGGCCGACCTGTTGGCCGACGGGCAGATTGTCAAGGAAATGCGCCTGCGCGGCGTCGTCGGGACGACCGACGGCACCCGCATGGTGCAGCTGTCCACCACCGGTCCCGTGCCCGAGACGCACGACCAAGCGCTGGCGCTCGGTCGCGAACTCGCTACCGAGATGCTTGCCCAGGGCGCGGCCGGTCTGATGGGGGAGCGAGCACATTGAGCCCCACCACCCTTCCCGCCGCCGGTCCTGAACACGGGCACGTCACCTTCCTCGGTGCCGGACCCGGGGATCCGGGACTGCTGACTCTGCGCGCCGTCGAGGCGCTGGCGAACGCGGACGTACTCGTCGCCGAGCACGAGGTGCTCGACGTCGTACGCCAGCACGCCAGAGCCGGTGTTGCCGAAGTGCACACGGACACGGGTCCCCAGTCGGACGCCGCTCCGGGCACAGGCACGCCTCAGCTAGCGGTTGTTGACGGCGCGTCAACAACCGCTGGGCTACCCGCGGTGCGGGATGCCGCACATCTTGTCATGGAGGCCGCGCGCAGCGGCAGGCGGGTCGTGCGTGCGGTGTCCGGGGATCCCGGGCTCGACGCGTACGCCGCCGAGGAGATGCTGGCGTGCGCCGCGGCCGGCGTGCCGTTCGAGGTCGTGCCCGGTGTCGCCGCGGCCGTGGGTGTGCCCGCGTATGCCGGGGTGCCGCTGCGGGACGCGCAGGGCGCCGATGTGCGGTTCGTGGACGCGCGCACTGCTTCGGACCGGTGCTGGACGGAGGTGGGCGCGTCGGACGGGACCGTCGTCGTGTCCACGACGCTCGACTCCGTCGGTGCGGCTGCCGGTGAGCTGGTGTCCGCGGGGCGCAAGCCCGATACGCCGATGACGGTGACGGTCGCCGGTACGACCACGCGGCAGCGGACCTGGACCGCGACGCTGGGGACCATTGCCCAGACGCTGAAGCAGGCCAAGGTGCTGCCCTCGCCGGAGGGCGGGCGGCCGGTGATAGCCGTGGTCGGTGAGCGTTCCGCCGCCGCTCAGCGTGAGCAGTTGTCCTGGTTCGAGTCCAAGCCGCTCTTCGGGTGGCGGGTGCTCGTGCCGCGCACGAAGGAGCAGGCGGCTTCGCTCTCCGACCAGCTGCGGTCGTACGGGGCCGTGCCGCACGAGGTGCCGACGATCGCCGTCGAGCCGCCGCGGACGCCCCAGCAGATGGAGCGGGCGGTCAAGGGGCTCGTCACCGGGCGGTACGAGTGGATCGCCTTCACCTCGGTGAACGCGGTCAAGGCCGTGCGGGAGAAGTTCGAGGAGTACGGGCTCGATGCCCGGGCGTTCGCCGGGATCAAGGTCGCCGCGGTGGGGGAGCAGACCGCGAAGGCGCTGGTCGCCTTTGGAGTGAAGCCGGATCTCGTGCCGAGTGGGGAGCAGTCGGCGGCCGGCTTGTTGGAGGACTGGCCGCCGTACGACCCCGTTTTCGATCCGATCGACCGGGTGTTCCTGCCGCGGGCGGACATCGCCACGGAGACCCTTGTGGCCGGGCTCATCGAGCTGGGCTGGGAGGTCGATGACGTCACGGCCTACCGGACCGTGCGGGCCTCGCCGCCGCCGGCCGAGACCCGGGAGGCGATCAAGGGGGGTGGCTTCGATGCCGTTCTCTTCACGTCGTCCTCGACCGTGCGGAATCTGGTGGGAATCGCCGGGAAGCCGCACAATGTGACGGTGATCGCCTGTATCGGGCCTGCCACCGCGAAGACCGCTGAGGAGCATGGGCTCCGGGTGGATGTCATGGCTCCGGAGCCGTCCGTGCACAAGCTCGCGGAGGCGCTTGCCGACTTCGGGATGCGGCGGCGGGCGGCTGCGGTGGAGGCCGGGGATCCGGTTACTCGGCCGAGTGAGCGGCGGCCGGGGGCTCGGCGGAGACGGTCCACGACGTAGGTGGGGTGGCGGTGGGGGTTTTCGCCCCCGCCGCCCCAGACCCCTGCTTCGGCCCTGAAGGGGCCTTGTTCTCAAACGCCGGACGGGCTGGCTGTGTGGCCGAAGCGGAGCAAGTTGGCGGGGTCGTACGTGGACTTGTCCTTGCGCAGGCGGGCGTAGACCTCGGGGGTCCAGGCTCGGGCCCGGTCGGATTCGTCGCCCGGGGTGCCATGGATGTTGATCATGGTCCGGCCTGTGCCGTAGGGGGACATTGCCGTGTGCAGGGCGGTTGTGGCCTGTTCTATGGCCTCGGCCGCAGGCGGTGCGGCCAGGACGCCCATCGCTTCCAGGAGGTAGTTCGCGTCTCGGGCGCAGATCGCGTCCTCCTGGCGGGCGGGACGGGAAAGGGCGCCGCCCATGTGGCGGATCTCCACCAGGAGGAGCGGGCAGTCGGGGACCTCGGGGCCCACCTGGGAGAGGAATGCGGCGATGGCCTCGGGGGGCAGATCGCGCAGCAGGCTGCACGACTCGCGGGCCGGGAGCGGGTCCTGCGGCTCCATGTGGATGCGGTCCAGGGCGGTGTACGGCATGTCCTCGATCGTGTCGACCGCAACCGGTGCCGCCTCGCGGATCGGGGCCAGCAGGCGCTCTCCCTCGGCCGGGTCGCCGGGCCAGGCGATCGCGACGCGGGCCCAGAAGCCGCCGCGGAGGGGTTCGGGGATTTCCGGGATGGGGGGCAGGCGCAGGAGGGTGAAGGCGCTGCACATCTCGTCCGGGACTGTTCGGGTCCAGTCGGTCCAGGCGCGCAGGAGGGCCTCGGTGTGCTCGCCGGGGGAGTAGATGCCGCCGCCGAGGATCGTGGGGAGGGGGAGCAGCTCGCAGGTCATGGAGGTGACGATGCCTACGTTGCCTTTGCCGCCGCGCAGGGCCCAGAACAGTTCCGGTTCCTGGGCGGCGTCGCATTCCTGGAGCGCTCCGTCCGGGGTGGCGACCTGGAAGGAGCGGACCAGGTCCGTCGCGTAGCCGTAGGCCCGGCCCATGACGGGGAGACCGCCGCCCAGCGTGTAGCCGACCGCGCCCGCGTCCGTGGACGTGCCGCAGAGGGCGGCGAGGCCGTGGGGTGCGGCGGCGTCCAGGACGTGCCGCCACTTCGCACCGGCCGCGACCGTCGCGAGGCGCTCCTGCGGATCGATGCGTACGTCGGTCATGCGGGCCGTGCTGATGAGCAGGCCGTGGTCGATGGGGAAGTTCGCGCCGTGGCCCGTCGACTGGACCGCGACCGGGGTGCCGGTGGCCGACGCCCAGCGCAGGGCCGTCACTATGTCGTCGGCGCCCGTGGCACCCACGACCACGTCCGGGGTGTGCAACGCGGCCAGGTTGAAGCCGGTGACCTCCTCGGCGTAACCGTCCTCGCCGGGGCGCAGGACCGGGCCGTGGATCTCGGACAGGGCGAACAGGTCGGGGGTGTTGAGGTGGTGGGCGGCGGTCATCGCGTCCTCCGCGGTGCGCGTACGTACGGTACGGACGGAGGGACGGCGGCGGCGAGGCGGGAGGGGCGGGGCCCTCGGGCCGTCGGGCCGTCCGGCCGTCGGGGTCCTTGCCGTTCGAGCGGGCTTGCGAGGGTGTGAGGGCGTGTGCGAGGGGCTTGGTGGGTCTTCCGAGGCTTCTTTTCAGGATGGACCCGGGGGGTGAGGGGCGCATGCGGGCCGTTTCGGCGGTGCGGCCGTGCCGACGGCTCGTCGGCAAAGGTGCTGTCGCGGCGGGCGTAGCGTAGGTGGCATGACGACGTACGGATCCTTCCCCGGCACGCGGCCGCGGCGTCTGCGGACCAGCCCCGCCATGCGGCGCATGGTCGCCGAAACCAGGCTGCACCCCGCCGACTTCATCCTCCCGGCCTTCGTGCGCGAGGGCATCAGCGAACCGGTGCCGATCGCCGCCATGCCGGGCGTGGTCCAGCACACGCGGGACAGCCTGAAGAAGGCTGCCGCGGAGGCCGTCGAGGCCGGTGTCTCCGGGATCATGCTCTTCGGGGTGCCGGAGGAGGCGAAGAAGGACGCCCTCGGGACGCCGGGGACCGACCCGGACGGGATTCTGCAGGTCGCCATCCGGGATGTGCGCGCCGAGGTGGGGGACGACCTTCTCGTCATGTCCGACGTGTGCCTGGACGAGACCATCGATCACGGGCACTGCGGAGTGCTGGACTCCGAAGGGCGCGTCGACAATGACGCCACCCTGGAGCGGTACGCCGAGATGGCCCAGGTGCAGGCCGACGCCGGCGCCCATGTCGTGGGCCCCAGCGGGATGATGGACGGGCAGATCGGCGTCATTCGCGACGCGCTCGACCAGATCGGGCGGGAGGACGTGGCCATCCTCGCCTACACCGCCAAGTACGCCTCCGCCTTCTACGGGCCCTTCCGGGAGGCCGTCGCCTCGTCGCTGAAGGGTGACCGGAAGACGTATCAGCAGGATCCGGCGAACGCGCGGGAGTCGATGCGGGAGCTCGCCCTCGACCTCGAAGAGGGCGCCGACATGGTGATGGTCAAGCCTGCCGGGCCCTACCTCGACATCCTGGCCCGGGTCGCCGACGCCGTGGACGTGCCGGTCGCCGCCTACCAGATCTCCGGCGAGTACTCGATGATCGAGGCCGCCGCCGAGAAGGGCTGGATCGACCGGGACCGGGCGATCTTCGAGAGCCTGACCGGCATCAAGCGGGCGGGTGCGCGCAACATCCTCACCTACTGGGCCACCGAGGCGGCGCAGAAGCTGGGGCGCCAGTAACGGCCGTACGTCGTCTCGTCACCGTCCGTCCGACGCCGGGGGCGTCTCGGGCGTCTCGGGCGTCTCGGGCGTCCTGGGCGTCTCGGGTGTCGCCGGTGTCGTGGGTGTCGCCGGTGTCGTGGCGGTGGGGCTGGTCGGGGTGGACGGGCCCTCGTCGCGCAGGCCCTCGCCGTCCTCGCACGCGGTGAGCGTGAGCGCGGCGACCGCCACCAGCGTGGCGGCGAGCAGGGCGGGCGCTCGGTCGGCAGTGCCGCGATTCGAAGTGCCGCGATGTGTTGTCGGGCGACCGTGGCGCCGTCGTGGTTGGTCGCGCCCGCCCGGCGGTAGCCGGACATGGATGACAGCCCCGCGCCCCTGTGGGGCGTCGCCGGGCAGCGGCATGAGCCCGATCTGCTCAGTCGGGTGTGCGGACGCGGACATGCTGCGGCCCTCTCCGTGGGTGGGGGGTGGGTCTGGCCTCAGCCTGCGTGATCACTCGTCCCGGCCGCCACCTTCGGCCGGGATTTCGGGACGCCCGAGTGATGGGACGACGGCTGACCTGCGGGGATGGCGTGTCCCGCGGGGGTGACGTGGGACGCCGGAGGGGAGGAAGTCCGCCGGCGCGCGCCCCTGACGGGCAGGGTGGTCCGTATCCCGGAAACCTGCTTGTAGATGACATGTAGTTCTCTAGGCTGCCCGGCACGAGCCGTCACCACCCTCGTCGTCGCAGGCTGAAGGAGCCGTGTCATGACCGTCGTCGAACCCGCGCCCCACCCCCACCCCCGCCACACCGCCGCCGCCACGCCGCCGCTTGCCGCGCGGACCGGGGCGGTCGGTGGTTCGCCCGTGCGGGAGATCCTGGCCGTCACCGCCCGCCCCGAGGTCATCAACTTCGCGGGTGGGCTGCCGGCGCCGGAGCTGTTCGACCGGGAGGGCATCGCGGCCGCCTTCCATGACGTGTTCGCCGAGACGCCGGCGCAGGCCTTGCAGTACTCCACGACGGAGGGCGAGCCGAGCCTGCGGGCCGGGCTCGCCGCGCGCATGTCGGCGCGGGGTCTGCCCACGGACGCCGGCGACCTGCTTGTCACCACCGGCTCCCAGCAGGGCCTGTCGCTGCTCGCCACCGCGCTGCTGGACCCCGGGGACACCGTCCTCGTCGAAGACCCCTGTTATCTGGCGGCACTTCAGGCCTTCGGGCTCGCGGGAGCGCGGGTCGTGGCGGTGCCGGGAGACGCGGACGGGGTGGATCCGCGGGCGCTGGAGGAACTGGTGACGCGGGAGCGGCCCAAGCTCTTCTACACCGTGCCGACCTTCCAGAACCCGACCGGCAGAACCCTGCCCGCCGAGCGCAGGGCGGCCGTCGCGGAGGTCGCCGCCCGGTGCGGGGTGTGGATCGTCGAGGACGACCCGTACGGCGAACTCCGCTACGACGGTGAGCGCGTGCCCTGGATCGCCTCGTACCCGGGCGCCGAGGACCGCACGGTGCTGCTCGGCTCCTTCTCCAAGGTGATGGCACCGGGGCTGCGGCTGGGCTGGCTGCGCGCACCGGCCGCGCTGCGGCGTGCCTGTGCCGTCGCCAAGCAGGCCGCCGACCTGCACACCCCGACCGTCAACCAGCTCGCCGCCGCCCGCTGCCTCGCCGGCCTCGACGCCCACGTGACCCGTGTCAGGGACGTCTACCGCGAACGCCGCGACGCCATGCTGGCGGGGCTGGCCGAGGCGCTGCCGGACGGCTCGACGTGGAACCGTCCGCAGGGCGGCATGTTCCTCTGGGCCCGCCTGCCGGGGTCGTACGACACGACGGCCCTGCTCCCGAAGGTGGTGCGGCACAACGTGGCGTACGTCCCCGGCGCGCCCTTCTACGCCGGTGAGCCCGACCGGTCGACGCTGCGGCTGTGCTTCGTGACGCAGACGCCGGAGGAGATCGGGGAGGGGCTGAGGAGGCTGGGGGAGGGGTTGCGGGGTTGAGCCGACGGACGAGCCGCGCGGCGCGTCAGTCCCACCAGAAGTGCCAGGCCGGCTGGTTGAGGAGCTGGTGTGCGGCGTACGCGGTGAGGGTCGGGTCGCTGCCCTGCCAGATGTTGTCCGGGCAGAACGCGAAATGCTCGGCGGCCAGGGCCTCCGCCTCGGCGAGGGTGGTGGGCGGGGCGGCGACGGACACCAGCAGGGTGTCGAAGCCGAGCGCCACGACCCGTATGCCGAACCGGTCCTCCCAGGAGCGCAGCACCGCGGACAGGCGGCCGGTGTCGTTCTCGTGGTTCGCCGGGCCCATCCAGCCGATCGCCGTGGGGATGTCGGCGCTGCGGCGGGCCGGGACGAGGGCGAGACGGGGGTCCTTGAGGGGGCCGCCGCCGTCGAGGAGGGAGTCCACGATGTCGGAGGCGACGGACTCGGCGGGTTCGGCGGAGTCGGCGGAGCCGGCGGGTTCGAGGTCCGTGTCGTCGTCGGCGCCCTCGGTGCCGGCCAGGCCGGGCCAGTCCGCGTCCTCCTCCGCGTACTCGTCCCAGAACTCCTCCAGCACCTCCTCGGCGTCGTGATCCCCCGGGTACGACATCTCGCCGGGCATCAACTCCCACAGCTCCGGCCGGCCGTGACCCGCGCCGACGTCCAGGACGACCGGGAGCAGGCCGACGGACGGTGCCGTCCGCCGCAGCGCGGCCCAGTCGCCGGGAGCCGCCCGGTCGTCCGCCAGCCACAGCAGCGGCTCGTGCCACGGGCCGTCGACAGTCGCGTCGATCAGCCCGCCGGGTGGGAGCCGCAGACCGAGGGACGCGAGTTTCGGCAGGGGATTCGGAAGAGTCGCCATGCCGGGGACTCTAGGCGGTGGCACTGACAATGAGCGGCCCGCTCACCCCACCACCCGGCCGTCGAAGCATTCCCCCTCGCCGCCCGCAGTGGGCCGGAAACAGGCCCGCACGACGCTTCCGGGGCGGGCCGCGGTCATGGGGGTGTAGACGTAGGAGTCCGCGTCGACGGCGTCCTGCACCTCCGCGCTGCGGACGGGACCCGCGGGATCCTCAGGGCCGTCCTGACCCACCGCCGTCATCTCGATCCGGTCGCCGATCCGCGTCCCCCACATCCGGGCCCAACTCGTCCCGCACTCCTCGCTGTAGCGCAACTCCATCCAGGCTCCGCCGACCGTGCGGTGCTCGGCGAGAGTCGTCGGCGTGGCGCCGCACTTCATGTGCATCGGGTCCTTGCCCTCACAGACCGCACCCCGGCAGCGCGGCTCGGTCGCGGCCGGAGGCGGCGACAAAGACGACCGCGGTTCGCCGTCCCCGTGCGGCAGCAGGAGGGCCACCGCCGCCACGCCCCCGACCGCCACGGCACACACGGACGCGAGCACGGCCACGGCCGCCGCGGTCCGGTGCACGGCATCGGCGTCGGCATCGGCATCAGCAGCGCCACCGGCGCACGGGACCAAGAGAGAGGGAGCCGGAGAAGCGGGCGGAGGCGGAGACCCGGCTGGAGGGGAAGACGGAGGTGGGGGCCGGGACGAGGCCGGGGAGCGAGACGAGGCGGGAGTCGGGGACAAGGCAGGAGTCCCGGACGAGGCCGACGACGCCGGTCGGCGCCCTTCCGGCGGCCGTCCGCTCCGCCCGCTCCCCTCCGCCTCCGCGATCTCCCACAGCGCCACACAGCGCCCCTCCGGCTCGCCGGCGAGGCGGCACAGCTCCCGCACCGCGTCGCGCGGTGGCAGCGTCCTGCCGTTGAGGTAGCGGTCCCAGGAGGACTTGCTGAACGCGGTCTTCGCCGCGAGGCCGGCCAGGCTCAGGCCGGTGCGGGCCTTCAACTCCCCCAGCGCGGCGGCCAGTCGGGCCCGTGCCGGCGACGGTGTCGTCATCGCCGTAGTGCCTTCCAGGTGTGCGGCCCGACGATGCCGTCCACCACCAGTCCCGCCCGCTTCTGCAGCCGGCTGACCGCGCGTTCCGTCAGCGGGCCGAAGATCCCGTCGATGCCGCCCGGCGAGATGCCCGCCCTGCGCAGCAGACACTGCACCTCGGCCACCTCCTGCCCCGCGTGGCCGTACGCCAGGACGGCATCCAGGGTGCGGCTGTTGCCCGCGTACCAGAGGCCGTCGATCCGCTCGACCCGGCACACGTACGGGGGCTCCGAGCGCGCCGACGCCGGTGCCGACGCGGCGGACGTGGCGGGCCCGGCGGACGCGACGACGGGAGCCGCTGCTCCCCCTCCCCCGCCGCCGGCCAGCCGTACGACGAGCAGCACCGCCGTGCAGACGGCCAGCACCAGTGCCACGGTCCCCGCCACGAGCGCGATGCGCAGCGAACCCCCAGGGGCCCGCGCCCCGTTGACCCCGACCGACAGGAGCTCCGGCTCTGTCGCGATCGGTTCCGGTGCCGTCCGGGCCGATGCCGTTGCGTCCGGTACGGACGTGTCCGCGGCCGCCGCCGTCACGTCCCCGCGTCTCCTCGCCCACGCCTCCGCGGCGACCTCGTGCAACGCCAGCAACCGGGTCGGATCCTCGCCCCCCACCCGGGCCAGCGCCTCGACGGCTTCCCGGGGCGGCAGCGACCTGCCGCCCAGATACCGCTCCCAGGACTTCGGGCTGTACCCCGTCCTCCCCGCCAGCCGGCGCAGGCTCAGCCCGCTGTGGTCCTTCAGCCGGCGCAGCCGTACCACCAACTGCCGTACGCGCGGATCCAGATCCGCGGGCAGCGCTGCCCAACGCGACATGTTCCCCCCACTCGCGTTCACGGTCCGGGCCCGTGGTCCGTGGTCGGCGGCCCCGCGCCCGGTCGCATTCTGCATCAGCATCCACGGCCCGTAGCGGAAGCGGGTTCCCGCACCGGTAAGGAATCGGCCACCGTGCGCCACAGCCGTCCCGCCCTGGCGTCCCGGAGCTCGGCGTTCACCCAGGTCAGGGGGTGGGACGTCCCGCGATGACGTCGGTTCTGCGGCAACTGTGGCAACCCTCACCGCCCGCCCCGCACTCTCGTCTCGCCAGCCGGCGGCAGGGACCGCCACCGACCAGAGCGAGAGGGAAACGCATGCGACCGAATATCTGGACGAGGACCCTCGTCGGTGTCAGCGCCGTCGTCGGCCTCGCCGCCGGAGGCATCGCGACCGCGGGCACCAGCTTCGCCGCGTCGGAATCGAAGCCCGTCGCGAGCTCCGTGAGCTCCGACGTCACCGTCCTCGCGGTCAACAACCTCGGCCTGAGCACCACGGAGGCCAAGTACGTCCAGTGCTGGATCCAGGACTACTGGGGCTACACCGGCGCCCTGGACGGGCAGCTCGGCACCAACAGCTGGAAGGCGCTCCAGCGCTGGCTCAAGGCGCACTGGGGCTACAACGACAGCATCGACGGGATCGTCGGCCCGAACACCATCAAGGCCCTGCAACGTGACCTGAAGGCGTACCACGGCTACACCGGCGCGATCGACGGGATCGCCGGATCGGGCACCAAGGCCGCCTTCAAGGACTTCGCGGCGGACTCCAGGCAGTACTGCTAGCGCTCGCCGCGAACCGACCGCGGCCCGTCCTCCCTGCGGGGGAGAGGACGGGCCGCGCTCGTCACCTCAGATGCTCAGAGCCCCTCAGATGCTCAGAGCCGCTCGGGCGTCCGGATGCCCAGCAGCGCCATGCCCTGGTGGAGCGTGCGGGCCGTGACGTCGCACAGGAACAGGCGGTTCTCCACCTGCTCGGGCGTCTCGGCCTTCAGCACCGGGCACTTGTCGTAGAACGACGTGTACAGCGAAGCCAGCTGGTACAGATACGCCGCCATCTTGTGCGGGGCGTACTCCCTCGCCGCCTCGGCCACCGTCTCCGCGAACGCGTCCACGTGCAGCCCCAGGGCCCGCTCCGCCGCGTGCAGTTCCAGCTCCGGGTGCGCGGCCGGGCGTACGTCGCCGGCCTTGCGCAGGATCGACTGGATACGGGCGTACGCGTACTGGAGGTACACGCTCGTGTCGCCGTTCAGCGAGACCATCTGGTCCAGGTCGAACTTGTAGTCCCGGTTCGCCGACGTCGACAGGTCCGCGTACTTCACCGCGCCGATGCCCACCTGGGCACCCCGCTCGGCGATCTCCTCATCGGACAGCTGACCCTGGGTGTCCTTCTCCCGTACGACGGCCGTGGCGCGGTCGATCGCCTCGTCCAGCAGGTCCACCAGCCGTACGGTCTCGCCCTCACGCGTCTTGAACGGCTTGCCGTCCTTGCCGAGGACCGTGCCGAAGGCCAGCTGGTAGGCCTTCACGTCGTCGTTGAGCCAGCCGGCCTTGCGGGCCGTCTCGAAGACCATCTTGAAGTGGAGCGACTGGCGGGCGTCCACGACGTAGATGAGGCTGTTCGCCTTCAGGTTGAAGACCCTGTCCCGGATCGCCGACAGGTCGGTCGCCGCGTAGCCGTAGCCGCCGTCCGACTTCTGCACGATCAGCGGGACCGGGTTGCCGTCCGGGCCCTTGATGTCGTCGAAGAAGACGCAGAGGGCGCCTTCGGAGCGGACGGCCACCCCCGACTCCTCCAGGAGGCGGCAGGTCTCCGCGAGCATGTCGTTGTAGCCGGACTCGCCGACGATGTCGGGGTCGCGGATCTCCATGTCCAGCTTCTCGAAGACGGAGAAGAAGTAGATCTTCGACTCGTCCACGAACTTCTGCCACATGGCGAGGGTGTGCGGGTCGCCCGCCTGGAGGTCGACCACCCGGCGCCGGGCCCGCGTCTTGAACTCCTCGTCCGCGTCGAACTTCCTGCGGGCCGCCTTGTACAGGCGGTCGAGGTTCGACATCGCCTCCTCGCCGGAGACCTCCGAGGACTTGTGGTCCAGCTCGTGCGGGTGCTCGTCCAGGTACTGGATGAGCATGCCGAACTGGGTGCCCCAGTCGCCGATGTGGTGCCGGCGTACGACGGTCTCGCCGGTGAACTCCAGGAGCTGGACGACCGAGTCGCCGATCACCGCGGAGCGGAGGTGGCCGACGTGCATCTCCTTCGCCACGTTCGGCTGGGCGTAGTCGATCACCGTCGTGCCCGGGTTCTCGGTGTACGGGACGCCCAGGCGGCCGTCCTCGTCCGCGGCGCGGGCGGCGAGGTTCTCGGTGATCGCCTTGTCGGTGACCGTGATGTTCAGGAAGCCCGGGCCGGAGACCTCGATGTCCTTGATCACATCGCCGGTGACGACCTCGGAGACGACCTGGGTCGCCAGCTCCCTCGGGTTCGCCTTCGCCTTCTTGGCGAGGGCCAGGATCCCGTTGGCCTGGAAGTCCGCCCGGTCGCTACGTCGCAGCAGCGGGTCGACTCCGTCGGCCTCCGGGAGGGCGGAAGCGAGGGCGTCGGCGAGGTGCTGGTGGACGGAAGCGGTGAGGGACGTGACCGAGGCCATAGGAATGGGTGCCGTTCTCCTCGTGGGGATGGATAGACACGGTCAGTATCCCATGGGGGGTAAAGCGGATTTTGCGGCGAGCTCGGCGAGAGCGCCGCCCTGCTCTGAAAAGGCGTTTTCGTGGTTGCCGTCGGAGCTGGGAGAATGGAGCGGTCAGCCGTGTGACCGTACCGGCTGCTTCAGGAGAAAGAAGGACGTGCCGATCGTGGCTCAGAGCACCGAGACCACCGACTGGGTCTCCCGTTTCGCGGATGAGGTCATCGAGGAGTCGGAGCGTCGGGCCCCGGGCAAACCGGTCGTCGTCGCGTCCGGACTCTCCCCCTCCGGGCCCATCCACCTCGGCAACCTGCGCGAGGTCATGACCCCGCACCTCGTCGCCGACGAGATCCGGCGGCGTGGGTATCAGGTCCGGCACCTGATCTCCTGGGACGACTACGACCGGTACCGGAAGGTGCCGGCCGGTGTCGCGGGCGTCGACGAGTCCTGGGCCGAGCACATCGGCAAGCCGCTGACCTCCGTGCCCGCGCCGAAGGGCTCGGCGTACCCGAACTGGGCCGAGCACTTCAAGGCGGCGATGATCGAGTCCCTCGCCGAGCTGGGCGTGGAGTTCGACGGGATCAGCCAGACCGCGCAGTACACCTCCGGCGTGTACCGCGAGCAGATCCTGCACGCCATGAAGCACCGGCACGACATCGACGCCGTGCTCGCGCAGTACCGCACCAAGCCCAAGGCCGGTGCCAAGAAGTCGCAGAAGCCGGTCGACGAGGCCGAGCTGGAGGCCGCCGAGGGGTCGGGCGCGGCCAGTGAGGACGACGGCAGCTCCGGGTCCGCCGGGTACTTCCCGTACAAGCCCTACTGCGGCAACTGCGAGAAGGACCTGACCACCGTCACCTCGTACATCGACGACACCACCGAGCTGTCGTACACCTGCAACGAGTGCGGCTTCGCGGAGACCGTCCGGCTCAACGAGTTCAACCGCGGCAAGCTGGTCTGGAAGGTCGACTGGCCCATGCGGTGGGCGTACGAGGGCGTCGTCTTCGAGCCCAGCGGCGTCGATCACTCGTCGCCGGGGTCGAGCTTCCAGGTCGGCGGGCAGATCGTCGGGATCTTCGGCGGCAAGCAGCCCATCGGGCCCATGTACGCCTTCGTCGGGATCTCCGGGATGGCGAAGATGTCGTCCTCGCGGGGTGGGGTGCCCACCCCCGCCGACGCCCTGAAGATCATGGAGCCGCAGCTCCTGCGGTGGCTCTACGCCCGGCGCAAGCCCAACCAGTCCTTCAAGATCGCCTTCGACCAGGAGATCCAGCGGCTCTACGACGAGTGGGACAAGCTGGACGCCAAGGTCGCCGACGGGTCCGCGCTCCCGGCCGACGTCGCCGCGCACTCGCGTGCCGTGCGCACGGCCACGGGTGAGCTGCCGCGTACGCCGCGGCCGCTGCCGTACCGGACGCTCGCGTCCGTCGCCGACATCACCGCCGGGCACCAGGACCAGGCGCTGCGGATCCTCTCCGAGCTCGACCCGGAGAACCCGCTGGCGGCGCTGGACGAGGCGCGGCCCCGGTACGACAAGGCCGAGGCCTGGATCAACACGCACGTACCGGCCGACCAGCGGACGATCGTCCGGGACGAGCCGGACGTCGAGCTGCTGAAGTCCCTCGACGAGGCGTCCCAGCAGTCGCTGCGGCTGCTGCTCGACGGGCTCGCCGAGCACTGGTCGCTCGACGGGCTGACCCACCTGGTGTACGGCGTGCCCAAGGTGCAGGCCGGGTTCTCCGCGGACGCGACGCCCAAGGAGCTGCCGGCCGAGATCAAGACGGCTCAGCGGTCGTTCTTCGCGCTGCTGTACCACCTGCTGGTGGGGCGCGACACCGGGCCGCGGCTGCCTACGCTGCTGCTGGCGGTGGGACAGGAGCGGGTGCGGAAGCTGCTCGGGGAGTAAGCGGCACCGAACACAGGCGGCATGGAAAAGGGGCCCTCCGGTGAGGGCCCCTTTCTGCTGCGCGTCAGGCGATTGCGCGTCAGGCGATGTGGTCCTCTTCCAGCTCCGTGTTGAAGCGGTTCTGGAAGCGTTCCGTGAGGTTCTTCAGCTCACTGACGCTCAGCGTCGTGCCGTACGTCGCCTGGATGTTGTCGCCGAGGACCCGGGGCGTGGGGAAGCTGCCGTCGATCGACTGGCGGAAGACCTGGTAGTAGTCCTCCTCGTTCGGCTCGGGGGCCGGGGTGCCGCCGCCCTCGCCGAGCTGGCGCGTGCGGTTGCCGGTCACCGGGATCGGGAACGTGCCGGTGTCCTCCGGGGAGGGTTCCTGAGTGGGGGGTTCCTGCTGGTACTGGTCCTGGTACTGCTCCGCCTGGAGCTGTTCCTGGTACCACTGCTCGTAGTGTTCCTGGGGGTCGTACGCGGGGTTGTAGCTGCCGTGGTACTCGACCTGGCGGGGGGTGTTGAACCAGTCCTGTACGTATTCGGGCTGCTCGGCGTCCTGGTTGCCGAGCAGCTCAGGGCGCTGCTCGCTGGGAGGTGCCGCTCTCTGGGGGACGGGCGCCGCCGCAGCGGCACGACTGCCCGCAGCGGGAGCGGCTACGGCTACGTCAGCCACCTGGGCCGCAGGTGCCGCGTCCAAGGCCTGCTTCGGTGCCGGAGGGAGCAGGGCGGGCTCGATACCGGCCGCGGCCAGGCCTGCCGGAGCCGTTTCCGCCAGGGGCACCCCGTACCGCGCCAACCGCAGCGGCATCAGGGACTCCACCGGCGCCTTGCGTCGCCACGCCCGGCCGAAGCGGGAGCGCAGGCGGGCCTGGTAGACCAAGCGCTCCTGCTCCAGCTTGATGACCTGCTCGTAGGAGCGGAGCTCCCACAGCTTCATGCGGCGCCACAGCAGGAACGTCGGGACCGGCGACAGGAGCCAGCGGGTCAGGCGGACGCCTTCCATGTGCTTGTCGGCGGTGATGTCCGCGATGCGGCCGATCGCGTGGCGGGCCGCCTCCACCGACACCACGAACAGGATCGGGATCACCGCGTGCATGCCGACGCCCAGCGGGTCCGGCCAGGCCGCCGCGCCGTTGAAGGCGATCGTCGCCGCCGTCAGCAGCCAGGCCGTCTGGCGCAGCAGCGGGAACGGGATGCGGATCCACGTCAGAAGCAGATCCAGGGCCAGCAGGACGCAGATACCCGCGTCGATGCCGATCGGGAAGACATAACTGAAGTTCCCGAAGCCCTTCTTGACGGCCAGCTCGCGGACGGCCGCGTACGAACCGGCGAAGCCGATGCCGGCGATGATCACGGCGCCGAACACGACCACGCCGATGAGAACGCGGTGCATCCGAGTCAGCTGCGGTGGCCCGGCCACTCGTACTCCCCTCCCAGTGCGTGTTGTTGCGCGCAACAGGGTGGCACATCTGTGCGGCCTACGGATTCACGTACGGCACGAGCCCGGCCCCTGGTGGGGGCCGGGCTCGTGCGACAGACGGGGCTGAGCTGCGCGTTGTGACGCAGCGGTGGGGCAGGTGTGACGGTCAGCTCTTCTTCGACGCTGAGGTGGACGGGGACCTGGACGCCGTTTTCGAGGGGCTGCTGGACGGGGACTTCGAGGGAGACTTCGAAGCCGACTTCGAAGGGGTGCTGTTCGGCGTGCCCGCGCTGGCGCCGCCGCTGCCGTTGGCCTTCGCCACCGCGGCCACCGCTTCCTTGACCGCCTTCTGCGCCAGCTTGTTCAGGGTGTCCGCGCTCGGGGTCTTGTCACCGGCCAGACCGGCGCCGTTGTAGTCGAGCGTCACGACGACGTTCTCCACCCGGGCCACCACCGTCTGCTGCTTGAAGGCGCCCTCCTTCTTCTTCAGGTCGTAGCGCACCGCCGTCGCCTCGTCGCCCACCCCGGCGACCGGCTCCGACTTCACGTTCTTAGCGCCGCTCACCGACCGGGCGTCCTGGACCTGCGTCTCGTAGTAGTCCCGCGCCAGCTTGTCGGCCGACCCGCGCGTGACGTCCGAGTCGAAACGCAGCAGGGAGACGTTGAGCCAGCGGAACTGCGAGCCCTTCACGCCGTTGTTGTCGAGGCTGCTCCAGGAGCAGGAGCCCCGCGTCGAGACGTCGTCCGACGAGCCCTTCTTGCCCGACTTGGCCTTCGGGACCAGGTCCTCCAGCGTCTTCTTCGCCAGCACCTTGCACGGCTCCGGTAGCGACGCGTACGCGGCCGCCTGCACCGTCGGCGACGGACTCGCGGACGCCGACGCCGAGGCCTTCGCGCTGCTGTCGGTGGCGGCGTCGTCCGAACCGGAGTCCGAGGAACAGCCCGCGGCTATCAGCATCACGGGGACGACGCCCGCGCAGACAAGGACGCGGTGAAGCCCCTTCACCCGCTGCTCACGCTGCTCACGCCGGTCACGCTGCTCTCGCTCTGCTGCTCGCTGCATGGTTCCTTCACTCATGACTGACACTCGTGGTTCCTGCGTCGGATCGGGTCCGAGGGGCCACGGTACGCGGTGAAGAAGCTGTGTGGTCTCGTTTCGGTTACGTCGCACACAGGCGTACGAGGGTGAGCGAGGGGCGCTACTCCGCCAGCGCGTCCGCCAGTTGCGCGGCCAGATTCCGGGCCCTGTCCTGCATTTCCTCACTGTCCGGGACCGCACCGACGGTCGCCGGCTGCTCCTCGTACACGATCCTCACGATCACGTTGGACGTGCGGAACGCCACAGTCACCGTGCGCTGCTGAGCCGTCGAACCGGAACTGCTGAGCTCGTCGTCGAGGAACGCCTCGTCCCCGAGATCGTCAAGGACACGCGGCTGAAGCTCGGCCGGGGGCACGCCGTCGGTCGAGCTGGAGGCGGAGGCATCGGGGGAGGTGGAGGAGGCGGAGGAGGAAGAGGACGAGCTGGACGAAGCGGACGTAGACGTCGAAGTCGACGGGGAGGGCGAGCCGCTCGGACCGGCGGACGAGCCCCCTTCGGTGCTCTCGGCAGCCGCGGCACTCGCGCCGCCGTCGACGGCACCGGAACTCGTCGGCGCGGGAAGGTCGGCCGCCTCCCGCTGCGTCGCGAAGAGCTGCTCCGCCTCGCTGTCGTCGCTGACCGTCTTGTCGTACGACACCACACGCTCGAAGTCGACGAAGAGATGATCCGTCGCCTCCGTCGACTCCACCTTCCAGCGGCAGCCGACCTTGCGATCCGTGTCGAACGTCAGCGTCGGCGTGCCCTCGTACGCCTTCTGGCGCTGCTCCTCGTCCGTGAGCTCGTTGATGCCGGGCAGCAGCGCGTCGAGCGTGTCCTCGCCGACCACGCCGCACGGTTCGGGCAGCGTGCGGTACCGGCCGGGCTCGGCCGCCGCGGTCGCCGTACTGGAGCCGCCGGGGTTGGAGTCGTCGGTCGTACCGCCGTCGTCGGAACTTCCGGTGCAGCCGGCCAGCAGCGCCGCGAGGAGCGCGGCGACGCCGGATACGTACGCCTTCCGCTGCACGGTCAGGCTCCTCTCGACGGTGGTCGTGTGGCCGGTGCGTTGCCGGTCTCCCAGTGTCCCCGCTGGTTATTCGCTTGCTGCGCGGGGGCGCTCCCTGGAGACAATGTGTATCGCACGCACTGCCGTGGACGCCGGTCCGTTGTCCCATTTAGCCGACCTGGCGCCGGTTTTGCGATTTCAGACTTGTGTTTTGTTTCCGGGGGATAGAGGGCGATATGTCGTACGTGGAGATGCCGGGCGCCAAGGTGCCGATCCGTATGTGGACCGACCCGGCGACGGTCGAGGACGTGGCCCTGCAGCAGCTGCGCAACGTCGCGACCCTGCCGTGGATCAAGGGCCTCGCCGTGATGCCGGACGTGCATTACGGGAAGGGCGCGACGGTCGGGTCCGTCATCGCGATGCGGGGGGCTGTGTGTCCTGCGGCGGTGGGGGTGGACATCGGGTGTGGGATGTCGGCGGTGAAGACGTCGCTGACGGCCAATGATCTGCCGGGGGATCTGTCGCGGCTGCGGTCGAAGATCGAGCAGGCCATTCCGGTGGGGCGGGGGATGCATGACGATCCCGTCGACCCGGGGCGGATGCATGGGTTTGCCACCGCGGGGTGGGACGACTTCTGGGGGCGGTTCGACGGGATCGCGGACGCGGTCAAGTTCCGTCAGGAACGTGCCGGAAAGCAGATGGGAACGCTCGGCGGGGGCAACCATTTTGTCGAAGTGTGCACGGATACGGCCGGTGCTGTGTGGCTGATGCTGCACTCCGGTTCCCGGAACATCGGCAAGGAACTGGCCGAGCATCACATCGGCGTAGCCCAGAAGCTCCCGCACAACCAGGGCCTGGTCGACCGTGACCTCGCCGTCTTCGTGGCGGACACCCCGCAGATGGCGGCGTACCGGAACGACCTGTTCTGGGCGCAGGAGTACGCCAGGTACAACCGCACGATCATGATGGCGCTCCTGAAGGACGTCATCCGTAAGGAGTTCAAGAAGGCGAAGCCGACCTTCGAGCCCGAGATCAGCGCGCATCACAACTACGTGGCCGAGGAGCGCTACGACGGCATGGACCTGCTCGTGACCCGTAAGGGCGCGATCCGGGCGGGCTCCGGCGAGTACGGGATCATTCCGGGCTCGATGGGCACGGGTTCGTACATCGTGAAGGGTCTCGGGAACCCGATGTCCTTCAACTCGGCCTCGCACGGGGCGGGTCGGCGCATGAGCCGGAACGCGGCGAAGCGGCGGTTCTCGACGAAGGACCTGGAGGAGCAGACGCGGGGCGTGGAGTGCCGTAAGGACTCCGGTGTCGTGGATGAGATTCCGGGGGCGTACAAGCCGATCGAGCAGGTCATCGACCAGCAGCGGGACCTGGTGGAGGTCGTGGCGAAGCTGAAGCAGGTCGTCTGTGTGAAGGGCTGATGCGAGAGGCCCCCGGCCAGAACCGGGGGCCTCACTCATCTCAGCGACCGCTTGTGGGTCACCCGAGCCGCTTCTCCAGCAACGTCACCGCGTACGGGCTGCCCAACCCGCCGTCCTTCGCCCGCTGTTCGCCGACGACCGTGTAGCCCGCCGCCTCGTAGTACGCGCGCAGGCGTGGGTTGGAGGCGAGGCAGTCGAGGCGGGCGTAGGGGCGGCCCTCGGCTGCGATGCGTGTCTCCGCCTGGGCCAGCATCGCGCGGCCCGTGCCGGGTGGGGCCGTGTGAGGGGTGGTCATGAGGCGGTGGATGTAGCCCGCGTCGGGTGGGCGGGGGCCCCAGGCCGCGGGGTCGGTCCACCAGAGTTCCCAGGCGCCGGCGACATGGCCGTTCGCGTGGGCCAGCCAGACCTCGCCCTCCTCCATGCGGTGGCGGAAGTGGGCCTCGTCCTTCTCGCCGGGGCGCCATTGGTCGATTCCGCGGGCGAGTTGCCACAGGGCGGCCGAGTCGCGGAGGTGGACCAGGAGGGCGGCGTCCGCGGGGGCGGCCTTGCGGTGGGTCAGGGGTGGCCAGGTGGTCGGGGATGGTTCCAGGAGGTGGGTGCGGAGGGTTCGGGCGAGGGAGGGTGCGTCGAGGCCCAGGGTCTGGGTGACGTAGTCCTCGATCGAGCCGTGGTGGGTGGTGAGGGACGACAGGAACAGGCGCATCACCGCCTCCGGGGCTCGGCCGTAGCCCGGCCATGTCGGTTCGCGGCCGTCGTGCTTCGCCCGCCAGTCGGCGAGCAGGGCCGGGGCCGCCAGCTCTGTGAGGGTGAAGTCCTCGATGACCGTGCTCTCGTCAACGCCGAGCAGGCCCAGGACCAGCGCCGCCAGCAGGCCCGTGCGGTCCTTGCCGGAGGCGCAGTGGAAGACCAGGGGTTCGTCCGACTCGGCGGATTCCGCGACCAGTTCCAGTGCCCTGCGGATCTCCTTCGTGCCGTCCTGCGCCACCTCCATGTAGCGCTCGGCCAGGTAGGGGCCGACGTCCACCTCGGGGCCCAACGCCGCCTGGTTGTACGGGCGGTGCTCGATGCTCAGGTTGTGGTACGTGAAGGAGGCGTCGTCCGGGATACGGCCCCGCTCCTCGATCTCCCACGGGTAGCGCAGGTCGATCACCGTGCGGATGCCCAGGGAGCGGAAACGGGACCAGTCCGGGGTGGCTTGCGCCAGCTTGCCCAGGGAGTCCGCGCGGTAGAGGCGGCCGGGACGGATGCGGCGGCCGTCCCCGGCGCGGTAGCCGCCCAGGTCGCGGAAGTTGTGCAGGGCGTCGAAACGTATGTGTCTGTCCACGCTGCGTGACCCTACTTCGGTGCGTGCGTCACCGCGTAGATCATCACGAACGCCACGATGTGGATGCCGAAGAGGAAGTAGCCGAGCCACCACCACATCTGGCGTTCGTCGTGCGGGCCCTGACCTTTGCCTTTGCCTTCGCCCTTGGCCTTGCTGCCGTCTCCGCCCTTGCCCGCCGTCACAGTTCCCTGTGCACCTTCGTGTTGGACGCCTGGGCGCGGGGGCGGACGACCAGGAGGTCGATGTTGACGTGGCTGGGGCGGGTGACCGCCCAGGTGATCGTGTCGGCCACGTCGTCGGCCGTGAGGGGCTCGGCGACGCCCTGGTAGACCTTCTCCGCCTTCTGCTTGTCGCCGGCGAAGCGGGTGAGGGCGAACTCGTCCGTCTTGACCATGCCGGGCGCGATCTCGATGACGCGGACCGGGAGGCCGACGATCTCCAGGCGGAGGGTCTCGGCGAGGACGTGGGCGCCGTGCTTGGCGGCGACGTAGCCCGCGCCGCCCTCGTAGGTGGCGTGGCCCGCGGTCGAGGACACGACCACGACCGTGCCGTCGCCGCTCGCCTCCAGCTTGGGGAGCAGGGCCTGGGTCAGGTTCAGGGTGCCGATGACGTTCGTCTCGTACATCGTGCGCCAGTCGTCCGGGTCACCGGTGGCGACGGGGTCGGCGCCGAGTGCGCCGCCCGCGTTGTTGACGAGGACGCCGATGGTCTTGAAGGCCGTGGCGAACTCGTCGACCGCGGCGCGGTCGGTGACGTCCAGCTGGTACGCCGTCGCGGAACCGCCGGTCGCGTTGATCTCTTCCGCCAGCGCCTCGATGCGGTCTTTGCGGCGGGCGGTCAGGACGACGCGGTATCCGGCCGCGGCGAGCTGCCGTGCCGTGGCGGCGCCGATTCCGCTGCTCGCACCGGTGACGACGGCGATGCGGGAGGCGGCGGACGGGGCGGCGGTGGGCATGGCTGCTCCTCGTGCGTGGTCGGGTCGAGTCGAGCGTGGTCGAGTCGGAAGACTGTCCGGCCAGGATAGGCGGGCGCTGCGGTGCGACAATGAGATGGGTGATCCCCTGGAGCGGAGGTGGATCATGGGACAGGCACGTGAGGTCATGGACCGGCTCACGGACGCGGTGACCACACACCCGGATCTGAAGGCCCTCGGCGAGCTGTATGCGGAGGACGCGGTGGCCGTCACCCCTGACGGCGGTGAGATCCGCGGGCGCGACAACATCGTGGCGTACTGGCGTCAGATGACGGACGCGATTCCGGACGGGACGTACGAGACGCTGCATGCGTACGAGGTCGGGGACACGGCCATCGACGAGGGGTTCTTCAGCGGACACAACACCGGGCCCGTTCAGCTGCCCACCGGGGAGACCCTTCCCCCGACCCAGAAGGAGATCAAGATCCGCGGGGTGGACCTCGCCACCGTCAAGGACGGCAAGATCGTGGAGTACCGGATCTACTTCGATGAAATGGACTTCCTGGACCAGCTGGGGCTGCTTCCGCCGGCCTGAGCCGTAGGGTCCGTGGGTGGTCTCAGTCGCCCCGCGGCGCGTACATGATCACGGCCATGCCCGCGAGGCAGATCAGTGCGCCCGTCACGTCCCAGCGGTCGGGGCGGTAGCCGTCCGCGAGCATGCCCCAGGCGAGGGAGCCGGCGACGAAGACGCCGCCGTACGCGGCGAGGACGCGGCCGAAGTCGGCGTCGGGCTGGAGCGTGGCGACGAAGCCGTAGGCGCCGAGGGCCATGATGCCCGCGCCGATCCACAGCCAGCCGCGGTGTTCCCGCACGCCCTGCCAGACCAGCCAGGCGCCGCCGATCTCGAAGAGCGCGGCGACGACGAACAGGGCGGCGGAGCGGAGGATGAGCATGGGGGCAGCTTGGCATGCCGGTCGGCGGGGCCTTGCGTCACCTGTTGGACGGCGCCTGCGGCTCGCTGCGCGTGGGATACATCCGTACGACCACGACGGCCACGGTGCAGTGAGGAGCGGGCGGTATGCGGAGGGTTCCAAGGGTGCTCGCGGGCTGCGGTGCGGCGGTGGTTGCGGTGGGGGGAGCGGCTGTGGGCGCCTGGGCCGTGGGCGGTCCGGAGGCCGACCTCGCCTATCACGGTTCCGCCGCCTTGTCGGCCGGCCGGGTCGACGTACGGTTCACGCCGCACCACTCCGGGCCGAGCGCCCTGCCGGACTCGGCGGCGACGGTACGGCTGCGCTGGTCGGAGCCGCTGGCGGAGCGTCAGGTGCTGCCGGAGGGGTGTGCGCGTGAGGGGGAGCGGGCGGTGTTGTGCCGGGTGGGGGTGCTGAACGCGGACGGGGTGGGGGAGCGGATCGAGCTGGGGGTACGGCTGCGGGGTGCGCCGTCGGAGGTGCTGCTGGAGTTCGACACCGTGCGGAGCGGCACGGCGGTGGACGGTGAGCGGAGCGAGGAACGGCAGCGGGTGCTGGTGCTGGACACGGGGGACACGTACTACTTCTGAGGCCGTTGTCCGCTTACCCCTGACGGCCGTTGTCCGCTTCGCCGCCGGCGGCCTGCCGTCTGCTCGCGGTCAGTCGTCGGGGTTCTCGGTGTCGTACCGGTCACGCGCATCCCGGACCTGGTCGAAGTGCGTCTCCGCCCAGTCCTTCACCGCCGTCAGCAGCAGGGCCAGGCTGTGGCCGAGCGGGGTGAGTTCGTAGTCGACGCGGACCGGGACGGAGGGGGTGACGGTGCGGGTGAGGAGGCCGTCGCGTTCCAGGGAGCGCAGGGTCTGGGTCAGCATCTTGGGGCTGACGCCGGCGATCTTGCGGCCGAGGTCGCTGTAGCGCAGGGGGCCGGGGGCGAGGGCGGAGACGACGAGGCTGACCCACTTGTCGCTGATGCGGTCCAGGAGCTGGTTGGTGGGGCAGCTCCTGAGGAACGCGTCGTACTCGACGCGGGCCTGTTCGCGCCGCTGGGCCGCCGTCATGGTCGCCATGGCTCACCTCCGGGGTACGTACGCACTCTCAGGTAACTACTTACTGAGGGATAGTAACTCTTCCTAGGGTTGTTGCCAGTCAACGGGAGAACATCCCGAATGCCGACAACCAAGGAGAGCGCTGTGCGTGCTGTTGTGGTGAACTCGTTCGGCGGGCCCGAGGCCGTGGAGGTCGTGGAGACCGAGGTACCGGAGCCCGGTGCGCGTCAGGTGCGGATCAGGGTCTCGGCGGCCGCGCTGAATCCCGTGGACGCGGGGGTGCGGGCCGGGGTCTTCGGGGGTGCGGGGAAGCGGATCGGGCTCGGGTGGGACGTGGCCGGGACCGTGGACGCGGTGGGTGTGGCCAGTTCGTGGAGCGTCGGCGACGAGGTCGTGGCGCTCGACTACGGCATGGTCAAGCCGCTGGGTACCCATGCCGACTACGTCGTCGTGGACACCGATGCCGCGGCCAAGGCGCCGGCCACCGTGGACGCCGTCCATGCGGCGACGCTGCCGCTGAACGCGCTGACCGCCGTACAGGCCCTGGATCTGCTGGAGTTGGCGCCGGGGCAGTCGCTGTTGGTGACGGGGGCGGCGGGGGCCGTCGGTGGGTACGCCGTCCAACTGGCCGCGCATCGGGGGATATCCGTGACCGGGCTGGCGCGGGAGGGGGACGAGGAGTTCGTACGGTCGCTGGGGGCGGCGGAGTTCGTGAGCGGGGCGGTGGGGGCGGAAAGCGCGGATGCGGTGCTGGACGCGGCGGTGCTGGGGGAGACCGCGTTGAGTTGGGTGCGGGACGGGGGCGTGTACGTGGGGGTCATTCCGCAGGCGCAGCCTGGGGCTGTGCGGGGGGTGCGGACCGGTGCGGTCGAGGTGAGCGCCGATGGGGGGCAGTTGGCCGAGTTGGTGCGGCTGGTCGATGGCGGGGTGCTGACCACTCGGGTGGCTGAGACGTTCGCGCTGGAGGACGCGGCCAAGGCGCATGCGTGGCTTGAGGAGGGTGGGGTTCGCGGGCGGCTGGTGCTGGTGCCGTGAGTCGGAGCGCCCGCTTCGGTGCGGTTGACGGTGGTCTCGACGCTGGGCATGTCGCGTCGGCTCACTGCGCCCCCTGTGCGTACGCCGTAGGCGGCACCCCCACCGTCGCTGTGAAGTCCCGTACCAGGTGGGCCTGGTCGGCGTAGCCGAGGTCGGTGGCGAGGATCGCCCAGTCGACGTCCTGCTTGGTGCCGGCGAGTTCCAGGGCCTCGTGGATGCGGTAGCGGAGGATGCACCACTTGGGGCTGACGCCGACGTAAGCCGAGAAGAGCCGTTGCAGGGCCCGCACCGACAGGCCCTGTGCGCGGGCGAAGTCGCCGACGCGGCGCACGGTGCGGTCGGTGCGGATGCGCTGGACGAGGGCGGTGGCGAGGTCGGCCTGGGGGTCCGGGGCGCAGGGGAGGGAGAGGAGGAAGGTGTCGAGGGCGGCCACCTTGGCGTGGTCGTCGGCCCGGGTGACGATCGCGCGGGCGGTGTCGGCCGTGGCCTGCGGGAAGACGTCCTCGGCGGGCAGTGCCACGCCCGTCCAGCGGGACACCGGCGCGTCGGGGGCGTACGGCCGGAAGCCGCCGGGCCGGAACTTGACCCCGCAGACCCTGCCCCGCCCGGTCAGCTTCCTGGTGTACAGGCCGAGGGCGACCCCGGTGACCTCGCTGTAGGGCGCGCCTTCGTCCTCGTCCCACTGGAAGGTGAGGTTGACGGCGGGATGCGGGACGATGTGGGAGGCGTAGGGCTCGGGCAGGTCCCAGTCGATGAGCCAGTACCACTCGATGTACCGGCGCAGCGGCTCGGCGGGCTCGTGGCGGCGGAAGCGGACGCGGCTGAGCAGTCCGGACGGGTCGACGATCCCGCGGGTGTCGTGGCGGGGTGCGGCCATGACCGGATCGTATGTCGCGTTTCTTCAAGAAGGGCAGGCCCGCGTGTCCCTACGGTCGGGGTATGGACACGAAGAGCGCGAAGGCGAACGAGTACGGCATCGGCGAGCTGCTGGGCATGGCGCGGGAGCGGGCGGTTCCGGTGGTGCGGGGCATTCCCGACGCGGCGCTCGCCGCTCCCACGCCCTGTGCCGAGTACGACGTGAAGACCTTGGTCAATCACCTCTTCCAGGTGGTCGTGCAGTTCCAGAAGCTGGCCGCGAAGGAGGCGTCGGACTTCGGTGAGACGCCCGACCGGGTCGGTGCGGGGCCGGACTGGCGC
Organism: Streptomyces sp. CA-251387; assembly: GCF_050936625.1. Taxonomy (NCBI): domain Bacteria; kingdom Bacillati; phylum Actinomycetota; class Actinomycetes; order Kitasatosporales; family Streptomycetaceae; genus Streptomyces; species Streptomyces sp. CA-251387. The sequence goes on from NZ_JBNJMJ010000001.1 coordinate 5,436,699, forward strand.
GAGCGGCTCGCGGACGAGATCGACAAGCTGGTGGCGGCCTGGTCGGCGCCCGGCGCCGAGGACGGTGTGACCGGCGCGATGAACATGCCGGCGCGGCTCGTCGGGTCGATGGCGCTGCTAGATCTGACCGTGCACGTGTGGGATCTGGCGTGCGCCACGGGGCGGGAGTACCGGCTGGGCGAGGCGGCGAGGGCTGTCGTGGAGCAGCTGGCGGGCGCGGTCGACGAGCTGGCGCCGACGGCCCGGCAGATGGGTGTGTTCGGGGAGCCGGTGCCGGTGGCGGAGGGTTCGTCGGACTTCGAGCGGCTGCTGGCGGCGACGGGGAGGGACCCGCACTGGAAGGGCTGAGTGCGGCGGAATAGTCGTGGGCCGGCCTCTGTTCTCCGGGTATAGTTGAACAGTCAACAACCTGGAGGGTGAGCGACCATGCAGTTCGGGATCTTCAGCGTCGGCGACGTCACGCCGGACCCGACGACCGGCCGGACGCCGACCGAGCGCGAGCGCATCAAGGCCATGGTCGCCATCGCGCTGAAGGCCGAGGAGGTCGGACTCGACGTCTTCGCGACCGGTGAGCACCACAACCCGCCGTTCGTGCCGTCGTCCCCGACCACGATGCTCGGCTACATCGCGGCACGGACCGAGAGGCTGATCCTCTCCACCTCCACCACGCTCATCACCACGAACGACCCGGTGAAGATCGCCGAGGACTTCGCGATGCTCCAGCACCTGGCCGACGGGCGCGTGGACCTGATGATGGGGCGCGGGAACACCGGGCCGGTCTATCCGTGGTTCGGGCAGGACATCCGGCAGGGCATCAACCTCGCCATCGAGAACTACGCCCTGCTGCACCGGCTGTGGCGCGAGGACGTCGTGAACTGGGAGGGCAAGTTCCGCACGCCGCTGCAGGGCTTCACCGCCACGCCCCGCCCGCTGGACGGCGTACCGCCGTTCGTCTGGCACGGCTCGATCCGCTCGCCGGAGATCGCCGAGCAGGCGGCCTACTACGGCGACGGCTTCTTCCACAACAACATCTTCTGGCCGGCCGACCACACCAAGCGGATGGTCGAGCTCTACCGGGCCCGGTACGCCCACTACGGGCACGGCACGCCCGAGCAGGCGATCGTCGGGCTGGGCGGTCAGGTCTTCATGCGGAAGAACTCCCAGGACGCGATCCGCGAGTTCCGGCCCTACTTCGACGTCGCTCCGGTGTACGGGCACGGGCCGTCGCTGGAGGACTTCATGGACCAGACCCCGCTGACCGTGGGCTCACCGCAGCAGGTGATCGAGAAGACGCTGTCCTTCCGCGAGTACGCCGGTGACTACCAGCGCCAGCTGTTCCTGATGGACCACGCCGGGCTGCCGCTGAAGACCGTCCTGGAGCAGCTCGACCTGCTCGGGGAGGAGGTCGTGCCGGTGCTGCGGAAGGAGTTCGCGAACGGCCGCCCGGCCGACGTCCCGGAGGCGCCCACCCACGCCACCCTCAAGGCTGCGAAGGCCGCCCAGGAGGTGACCGTCGCATGAAGCTCGTCGTCGTGTCCGCGGGGCTGAGCGTCCCGTCCTCCACGCGGTTGCTGGGTGACCGGCTCGCGGCCGCGGCCGTCCGGGAGACCGAGGCGGACGTGGAGGTCGTCGAGCTGCGCGACCTCGCGGTGGAGATCGCGCACAACCTCACCAACGGCTTCCCGGGGCGGAAGCTGGCCGCCGCGATCGGGACGGTGACCTCGGCGGACGGCCTGATCGTCGTCACGCCCGTCTTCTCGGCCTCGTACAGCGGGCTGTTCAAGTCGTTCTTCGACGTGATCGACAAGGACGCCCTGACCGGCATGCCGGTGCTGATCGCGGCGACCGGCGGAACCGCCCGGCACTCCCTCGTCCTGGAGCACGCCCTGCGTCCGCTCTTCTCCCACCTGCGGGCCGTCGTCGTCCCGACCGGCGTCTACGCCGCCTCGGAGGACTGGGGCGCCGAGGGGCTGGACGGGCGGATCGAGCGGGCGGCGGGGGAACTGGCGGGGCTGATGGCCGGGCTGTCGGCGGGGCGGACGGTGAAGGACGACCTCGCGGTGGTGCCGTTCGAGGAGCAGCTGGCGGCACTGCGGCCCGCCGGGTGAGAAGACGGTACGGGGCTCGGTCGCGGTCGTCCCCCGGCGGGTGAGAGGGGAGTAAGAAGGGCGCCGGGTGAGCCGCTCATCACGTCGTACGACGTGATGGCTTGGCAGTATGAATCCGTGCCCCAGACTGTTCTCCTCGCCGAAGACGACCGCGCCATCCGCAACGCGCTGGAGCGCGCGCTGACCCTGGAGGGTTACCAGGTCACCGCGGTCGCCGACGGTGTGGAGGCGCTCGCGCAGGCCCACAAGACGCCTCCGGACGTGCTCGTCCTCGATGTGATGATGCCCGGCATCGACGGGCTGCAGGTCTGCCGGGTGCTGCGCGCCGAGGGCGACCGCACCCCGATCCTGATGCTGACGGCGCTCGTGGAGACCCAGGACCGCATCGCCGGCCTGGACGCGGGCGCCGACGACTATGTGGTGAAGCCCTTCGACGTCGAGGAGGTCTTCGCCCGGCTGCGCGCCCTGCTGCGCCGCACCACGGAGACGAACGGCGCCCCCGTCGACGTACCGAAGCAGGCCCCCGACACTCCCGCTGCTCCCGCGGCGTCCGGCCGGCTGATCGAGGCGGCGGGACTGCGGATGGACCCGCAGGCGCGGCGGGCGTGGCGGGGCGCGCGGGAGCTGGAGCTGACGCGGACCGAGTTCGAGCTGCTGGAGCTGCTCGTCCGCAACGCCGGCATCGTCCTGGACCACTCCACCATCTACGACCGCATCTGGGGCTACGACTTCGGCCCCGGCTCCAAGAACCTCGCCGTCTACGTCGGTTACCTGCGCCGCAAGCTCGACGAGCCCGGCGCTCCGCAGCTGATCCACACGGTGCGCGGGGTGGGTTATGTGCTGCGGGAGGACTGAGTGCGCCGGGTCCGCCGTCGGCTGGGGCGGCTGCTGACGGGGCGGCGCAGAAGCGGGCTCGGCACCACCTTCGCCGTGTCCTTCGCGGCCGTGACCGCCGTCGTCACCGTCCTGGTCGGGCTGCTGTCGTACACCGCCGCCGCCCGGCTGGTGCGGGTGGACCAGGAGTCCGTGTTCGACGAGGTCGTGCAGGATCTGCGCGGCGAGGTGCGGGAGCGGCCGATGACTCCGGAGGACTTCTCGTCCTCCGCGCCCGGCCACGATCTCGTACGGCCCGCCCGGACCGATGTGCAGGTGCTGGGCTCGGACGGTGCCGTGGTCGACCCGGGGCGGCCGGGGCTGCCGGTCACGGCCGCCGACCGGCGGATCGCGGGGGACGCGACGGCCGGGCGGATGGTCCAGTACAAGGACGTCGGCGTCGGCAGCGACGTCTACCGCGTCGCGACCGTCGCGCTCGGCGGCGGGCGGGGTGCGGTGCAGGTGGCCCAGGAGTTCAGCGACACCGAGGACCTGCTGCGGGCGCTGCAGCAGCGGACCCTGCTGCTGATGGCCGCCGTGGTCACGCTCGCGGGGCTCTTCGGCTGGTGGCTGGCCCGGCGCATCACGCGCCGCCTGGTCGTCCTCACCGCCGCCGCCGAGGACGTCGCCCGCACCCGGCGGCTCGGCATCCAGGTGCCGGTCACCGGATACGACGAGGTCGGCCGCCTGGGCCGCGCCTTCGACCGGATGCTGGGGCGGCTGGCGCAGTCGGAGGAGGACCAGCGGCGGCTGGTGCAGGACGCGGGGCATGAGCTTCGCACCCCGCTGACCTCACTGCGTACGAACATTTCGTTGCTGCGCCGTATCGATGAACTGCCACCGGCCACGCGCGACGAGCTGGTGGCGGACCTGGGCCAGGAGGCGCGCGAACTCACTGACCTGGTGAATGAGTTGGTCGACCTGGCGGCCGGGCAGTCGGACACCGAGCCGGCCCAGCGGGTGGACCTCGCCGACATCGCCGAGGACGTCGCGGGGCTCGCCCGAAGGCGTACGGGACGGCGGATCGAGGTCCGTGCGAGCGGTGACACGACGACGGACGGGCGGCCGGGGATGCTCCAGCGCGCGGTGACCAATCTCGTCGAGAACGCGGCGAAGTTCGACCGCGGCGGCACGGCACCGATCGAGATCAACGTCGCCGGGCCGGCGCGGCCCGGGACGGTCCGGGTGGAGGTCCTCGACCGGGGTCCGGGCATCGCCGAGGACGACCTGATCCGCGTCTTCGACCGCTTCTACCGCGCCGCCGACGCGCGGTCGCTGCCCGGGTCGGGGCTGGGCCTGTCGATCGTGCGGGAGGTGGCGCTGTCGCACGGGGGAGCGCCGTTCGCCTTCCGGCGGGACGGGGGTGGGACGGTGATCGGGTTCACGGTGGGCGGCTTCACGGTGGACGGGTTCACGGTGGGCGGTTCCGTCTAGGCCCTGTCGGTTCTCCCTGGGTATGGGTGACGATCGGTTTCGGCGTGCCGTGCGCGGCGGCCGGGTCTGTCCGGGCGAGGTGGGGAGGGGCGTCATCGTGCTCAGTGATGTGGAGAGCGCCGTCCTGGCGGAGATCGACGAGGCCGGGATCGGGCGGGCGCTGCTGGAGCTGATCGCGGTGCCGAGTGTCACCGGGAGCGCGGCCGAGTCGGAGCTGCAGCATCTGCTGGCGGGGCGGCTGGAGCGGCTGGGACTGGACGTCGACCTGTGGTCCATGGATCTGGAGGCTCTGCGCGCGGATCCCGAGTTCCCGGGGACGGAGGCGGCGCGGGACGAGGCGTGGGGGCTGGTCGGGGTGACGGAGGACGGGGGAGACGGGCCTACGTTCGTCCTGCAGGGGCATGTGGATGTCGTACCGCCGGGGGATCTCGACGCGTGGGCCGGGGATCCGTTCGTGCCGAGGGTGGTCGGGGATGTCGTACACGGCCGCGGTGCCTGCGACATGAAGGCCGGGCTGGTGGCCCACCTCGCCGCGCTCGCCGCGATACGGGCCGCCGGGGTGCGGCTGCGCGGGCGGGTGGGGGTGCACTTCGTGGTGGGGGAGGAGGACGGCGGGCTCGGTGCCTTCGGCACGCTGCGGCGGGGGCACGGGGGTGATGCGTGCGTCATCACCGAGCCGACGGGTGGTGCGCTCGTCACCGCCAACGCCGGGGCGTTGACCTTCCGGCTGGCTGTGCCCGGCAAGGCGGCGCATGGGAGTGCGCGGGACCAGGGTGTGAGCGCGATCGATGCGTATGTGCCGTTGCATCGGGCGCTGGGGCGGTTGGAGGCCGAGCGGAATCGGGATGTGCATCCGCTGATGGCCGAGCATCCGATTCCGTATGCCCTGTCGGTGGGGACCGTGCGCGCCGGTGACTGGGCGAGCAGCGTGCCTGATCTGCTGGTTGCGGAGGGGCGGTTGGGGGTGCGGCTGGGGGAGGATCCGGCGGAGGCGCGGGGTGCGTTTGAGCGGTGCGTGGCCGAGGCGTGCGCTGAGGATCCCTGGTTGCGGGAGCATCCGGCGGTCGTGAGCTGGCCGGGTGGGCAGTTTGCGAGTGGGTGGTTGCCGGAGGGGCATGTGTTGCCGGGGGTGATGCGGGGGGCTTATGCCGATGCCGTGGGGGGCGGGGGCGGGTTGCGGGAGTGTGGGGCGCCGTACGGCAGTGATTTGCGGTTGTATGCCGGGGCGGGGATTCCTACGTTGCAGTTCGGGCCGGGGGATATTCGGGTGGCGCACAGTGCGCGGGAGTCCGTGTCCGTGACGGAGGTCGTGGAGGTGGCCCGGACGTTGGTGGTTGCGGTGTTGCGGACGGTGGGGACGAAGTAGGACGCTTCCCTCAATCTGCCTTCAGGGTGGTGAGCAGGGCGTGGAGGGCGGTGGGGGTGGGGGTGAGGACGGTGGTGGGGTCGTCGCTTTCGCGGAGGTGGAGGGCGGTGGGCGTGGTGGCTATCTCCAGGCAGTCCTCATCGGCCCCGCCGCCGGAGAACGACGACTTCTGCCAGTGGAGAGTGGGGAACATGAGCGGCCTTTCACAGTTCCTGGGCGATACGGCGGATTAGGTCGAGGGAAGCGTCCTGTGTGGTGGCGGCACTGTCAACGCGTTCCCAGCGGGCTCGGTAGCGGAGCAGTGGAGTGGGGGCGTCGATGAAAACGGCTCCGTGCGTGGAGTCGAGCTGCACGGTGTCCAGTTGAGGGACGGACCCGCCGACGTACTGCATCGCGTGCCCCGCGCCTGCGAAGCCGTCGACCGTGAACGGGATGACGCGGACCGTGACATTGTCCCTCTCGGCCACCTGGAGGATGTGCTCAAGTTGAGCACGGGTGACCTTCGGGCCGCCGACACGCATACGCAGCGCTGCTTCGTGGATGATCACGTCGTACGGCGTCCCAGACGCGAGAACATGCTGCCGCCGCATCCTGAACGTGACGCGAGCCTCGCGGTCTTCCTCTGGAAGGTCGGGCTCCACGAAGATCGAGGCCGCGCGTACGTGTTCCTCGGTCTGCAGGACGCCAGGGATGTGCACAACCTGGAATGTGCGCACGAACGTCGCGTGATGCTCCAGCTCGGCAAGGTCGAGGGCTGCAGGAGGCAGGATGCCGCGGTACTCCTCCCACCAGCCCTTCCCCTGCGTGTTCGCCATCTCCGCCAGCGCATCGACGAGTTGGGGGTCGTCGCAGCCGTAGATGCGAGCGAGTCTCCGCAGCCGCGCCTCGCTGATGCCGTTCTTCCCAGCCTCGATGTTGCTGATCTGCGCCTGGCTCGTGCCGAGGAACTCGGCTGCGTCCCGGGACACGACACCTGCGGCCTCGCGCAATCTGCGCAGTTCTACGCCAATGCGCAGCTGCCGCGCGGTGGGAGTGATCCTCGGTGGCATGGCGTTCTCCCTATCACGGAGTTGAGTGCAGTTCGTCCGACGAGGTTGCGCGGGTGTAATTATCACCGCTAGCGTCGTCATCGTAGTCACGGAGCGTGCCTGCATGCACACGGATCCGCAACTTCTGCACGCCCTAAGCCCGTTGGAAGCGCCACCCCGGCCCGTCGACACCCGGGGCGCCGGACAGCAACGCGGCCGGGCTCGCCAAGCACCCCTCACATCACCGGAGTTGATCCCCCATGCCCTCGTACACCCTCACCTGCCCGCCCCTCGAAACCTCCCCCCGCATCGCCCGCGACTTCGTCGCCACCGTCCTCCGTGAACTCAGACTCGACGCCGAGCTCGTCGACGACGCCACCCTCTGCACCTCGGAACTCGTCACCAACGCATGCGTCCACGCCAAGGGCGGTGACGGTGCCGCGCTGTGGCTGGGGGTCGAGGACGGGCGGGTGCGGGTTGTCGTGTACGACCGGGACGAAAGTCCGCCGGTGGCCAAGGAGTTGATTCCCGACGCGTGGGAGACGGGCGGGCGCGGGCTGTATCTCGTGGATGCCCTCACCCACGGCCAATGGGGCCACGGCCCGGCCGTACCGCGTGGAAAGGCCGTCTGGTTCGACCTCGCCCTCAAGGCCCCCGCACCCCCGCCGACGACACCCATGCGCCTTACTCACCGCGCGTGATCCATTGCCGAATGTTTGGCTGAGCCGAGGGCGCCGCCCTTGGCACCCTCTCCCGAAGCAAGGAGAGAAGCGCAATCATGAAGATCGCGAAGAGGTCTCTGACGCGAACGGCCGCTCCGGTGCTGGTCGCGGGTGTGTCCCTGGCCGCGTTCGCCGTACCCGCCGTCCCCGCCGTGGCGCAGGAGACGCCGGGCTCCGTGGTGGACCGGGTCGACGGTACCGTCCGGATCCTGGCCCTCCACAACGTGGCGAACCACATGAGAGTCAGCGTCGCCGCCGACGGGGCACTGGAGGGGCATCTGATCGTCGAAGACGACGCGGACATCCTCGCGCGCCCGGGCTGCACGGCGGTGCCCAACACGGACGGCACCGCCGCCGACTGCGGCCTTGCCACCGGCGTCACCCGTATCAACGCCGCGCTGGGCAACTTCGGGGACAGCTTCTTCTCCACGGCCCCCATCAACACCGTCATCAACGCCGGAACCGGCGGCGACTTCGTCCGCACCGGCGGCGGCAACGACACGATCGACCTCCGCGACGGCGTGATCGGCAACGACTCGGCGGACTGCAACGGCGGCGGCAACGATGCCGTGGTCGCCAACGTCCGCGACCTGATCGCCGCGAACTGCGAGCGGCGGGTGAGGGTCTAGCCGGGTCGGTCGGTCGTGGCCTGCGTGCGCCGGGCGTACGCACGGGCCGCCCGCGCCCGATCCCCGCAGCGGGTGGAGCACCAGTGGCGGCGGCCGTGCCGGAGCAGGTAGCGGGTGCAGGGCGCGGAGCCACAGGCCGTGAGGCGTTCGGCGTCGGGGGAGGTGAGCAGGTCGGCGGCGTCGGCGGCGAGCGTCGCCAGGGCGTGGTCGACGATCTCGGTGGTGGGATGCGGGGCCGCGCGGTAGGGGCCGTTCTTGTCGTCCCACTGGAGGAGCGGCGCCGTGGGGACCCTGGTCAGCGCGTCGTTCACGGCGGCCAGGGCGGCGGGGAGGGCCGGCAGCGCCGCGACGCGCGCGTCGAACAGCGACCGGATCTGCTCCCGCAGCGAACGCAGCTGCGCCGCGCACATCTCCCGCATCCCGGCGTCGACGGGAGCCAGCCCGAGGCCGACCAGCCAGTGGTTCGCGGCGGCCGGGGTGCCGAGCAGATCGACGTAGTGACCGCCCGGCAGCGCCATGACGCTGTTGACGAGGGCGAGCGACGGGTACTGCTCCGCGCCCGGCGCGGGCGGCAGCGGTGGCTCGACGGGCTCCTTCATGACTGTCATGGTACGGAATGGCGGCATCCGTGAGAAAAGCTGCGGCGGTGTGCTGAGCGCGCGGGAGGGGCGAGATGCACCCCGCCCCTCCCGCGCGCCGGTCACTGCCCGCCGGTCACTGCTCGATCGCTACACCGCCAGCCACGCCGCCTGGTCCGGCGCCAGCACGCCGCCCTCGACCGGGCCGCTGGCCAGCAGAACGGCCCTGTGGCCGGGCAGCCGGTACGGATCGACCGACAGGTTGACCACGCACACGAAGCCGGGCTCGCGGCGGAAGGCGAGGACGCCGTCGGGGGCGTCCAGCCAGGTCAGGGTGCCGTCGCCGAGGGCTGGGGTGTCGCGGCGCAGGCGCAGGGCCGTGCGGTAGAGCTCCAGCATCGAGGCCGCGTCGCCGGTCTGGGCGGCCACGCTGCGCTCGGCCCAGTCGGCCGGCTGGGGCAGCCAGGGTGCGACGGTCGCGTCGTCGGGGCTGAAGCCGTACGGCGCGCTCTGCCCGGACCACGGGATCGGCACCCGGCAGCCGTCACGGCCGCGCTGGGTGTGGCCGGAGCGCTCCCAGATGGGGTCCTGCAGCACGGACTCGGGCAGGTCCTCGACCTCGGGCAGGCCGAGCTCCTCGCCCTGGTAGACGTAGGCGCCGCCGGGCAGGGCCAGCATGAGGAGGGCGGCGGCGCGGGCGCGGCGGGTGCCCAGGTCGAGGTCGAGCGGGCCTTCGGCGCGGTAGGGCTCGTTGGCCACCCAGCGCCGGGCCGGGCTCGGGCGGCCGTAGCGGCTGGGGTGCCGTACGACGTCGTGGTTGGACAGGACCCAGGTGGCCGGCGCGCCCACCGAGCCGAGCATGGCGAGCGAGTCGTCGATGACCGTGCGCAGCTCCTTCGGGTCCCACATGGACATCAGGAAGTCGAAGTTGAACGCGGTGTGCAGGCCGTCCCGGCGGACGTAGGCGGCGAGCCGTTCGGGGGTGTCCGCCCATGCCTCGGCGACGAAGCACCGGTCGCCGGGGAACTCGTCGGCCACCTTGCGCCAGGCACGGTAGATGTCGTGGACCTCGTCGCGGTCCCAGTGCGGGTGGTCGATGTGCTGCCAGGGCCGCCCGTCGACCGGGTCCTGGCGTGGCGGCAGGTCGGGGAGCTCCGGGTGCTTGACCAGGCCGTGGGCGACGTCGATCCGGAAGCCGTCCACGCCCCGGCTGAACCAGAACCGCAGGATCGACTCGAACTCCTCGCGCACCTCGGGGTGTTCCCAGTTGAGGTCGGGCTGCTCGGGCGCGAACAGGTGCAGGTACCAGTCGCCGTCGGGGAGCCGGGTCCAGGCCGGGCCGCCGAAGCTGGACACCCAGTCGTTGGGCGGCTCGGAGCCGTCGGGGCCCCGGCCGGGACGGAAGACGTAGCGGTCGCGCTCCGGGCTGCCCGGGCCCGCGGCCAGCGCCGCCCGGAACCAGGCATGCTGGTCGGAGGTGTGGTTGGGCACGATGTCGGGGATGACGCGGATCCCGTGCTCGTGCGCCTCCTCGATCAGCCGCTCCGCCTCGGCCACCGTGCCGAAGAGCGGGTCGATCTCGCGGAAGTCGGCCACGTCGTAACCGTGGTCGGCCATCGGCGACTTGTACCACGGGTTGATCCATATGGCGTCCACGCCGAGGGACTTGAGATACGGCAGCCGCGAGCGCAGGCCGGCGATGTCGCCGACGCCGTCGCCGTTGCCGTCGGCGAAACTGCGGATGTAGACCTGGTAGATGACGGCGCTGCGCCACCAGGGTGCGGTGGGGGACACGGGGGGCACGATGGGGTTGCTCCTCGGGAGTCGAAGGGTGGGCGTGTCTACTTCGCCGCGCCGGCGGTGAGCCCGGCGACGATACGGCGCTGGAAGACCAGCACCATGACCACCAGCGGGACCGTGACGAGGACGCCCGCGGCCATCTGGCTGCCGAACGGGGTCTCGTACGTCGTCGCGCCGGTGAACTTGGAGATGGCGACCGGCGCGGTCTGCATGCCGGGCTTGTTGGTCATCGACAGGGCGATGAGGAACTCGTTCCAGGCCGCGATGAACGTGATGATCGCGGTGGTGAAGATGCCCGGCGCCGCCAGCGGGATGATGACCTTGCGGAACGCCTGGCCGCGTGTGCAGCCGTCGACCATGGCGGCGTGCTCCAGCTCGTCCGGCATCTGCCGGAAGAACGTGGTCAGGTTCCACACCGCCAGCGGCAGCGCGAAGGACATGCTCGGCACGATCATGGCCTGGTAGGTGTTGATCCAGCCCATGTCCGTGAACAGCTTCAGCAGCGGCACCACGATCGACACCACCGGGAACATCGAGGTGGCGATGATCAGGGTCAGGATCAGCCGCTTGAAACGGAACTCCAGCCGGGCCATGGCGTACGCCGTGAAGGTCGCCAGCAGCAGCGCCAGGACGGTCGTGATGCCTGCCACGACCAGGCTGTTGAGCAGCGCGCGGCCGAAGCCCTGCGCGGGGTCGAACACCGCACGGTAGTTCTCGAACGACACCGCTGACGGGAAGAGCGAGGTGTCGAAGATGTCGGTGGTGCGGCGCAGGCTGGAGACCAGCATCCAGTAGAACGGGGCCAGGCAGTAGGCCACGACCGCGATGACACCCGCGTACAGCAGGCCGCTGCGCCACTTCGCCGTGAGCGTGGTCATGCCGTCACCTCCGTACGGCGGCGCAGTGCCGGGATGCGGCTGCCTTTCCGTTTACGGCCGCCCGCGCCGACGTCTCCGATCAGGTCGGCCCCGAGCAGCCGTACGAAGGCCAGGGCGACGAGGAAGACGTAGAGGAAGAGGAGTACCGAGTACGCGGAGGCCGGTCCGAAGCGGACGTTGGACGCCTCGTTCTGCGCGAGCATCGACAGGGTCTCCACCGAGTGCTTCTGGGCGCCGATGAGGATGTACGGAAGGTCGAACATGCGCAGCGCGTCCATGCAGCGGAACAGCATCGCCACCAGCAGCGCCGGCTTCACCAGCGGCAGCGTGATGTGCCAGAACTGGCGCGGCGGGCTCGCCCCGTCGATGCGGGCGGCCTCGTACACCTCCTTGCCGATGACCTGAAGTCCGGCCAGCACCAGCAGCCCGATGAACGGGGCGGTCTTCCACACCTCGGCGACGATGACTGCGACCTTGGCCTGGAAGCCCTCGGTGGTCCACAGGACCTGATGGCCGATCAGCGCGTTGGCGATGCCGTCGCTGTTGAAGATCCACCGCCACAGCAGTCCCGAGATGGCCGTCGGCACCGCCCAGGGGATGAGGATGCCCGCCCGGACCAGGCCGCGGCCCCGGAACGCCTTGTGCATGATCAGGGCCATCGCCACCCCGATCACCGTCTCCAGGGCGACCGTGACGACGGTGAAGACGGTGGTGTTCCAGAAGGCGTTCCAGAACCGCTCCCCGGCCTCGCCGAAGATGTCGGCGTAGTTCCGCAGCCCGACGAACGGCTCGGTCGTGCTGATGAACCCGGTCGCCGGATCCAGGCCCTTCGCCCCGTACAGCGACTCGTTCAGCGCCATGAGCGTCGGGTAGAGCACGACGATCGTCAGCACCAGCAGCGTCGGGGAGACCAGCAGGGCGGCCATCCGTGCCGAGCCGGCGGTCGCGCGGGACTGCCGCGGCGTACGGCGGGGGCTCGCCGGTTCCCCGGGCTGCGGGTTCACCACCGGCGCCGGGGGCGGGATCTTGGTGTCGGCCATGACCCCGCTCCTCACTGCCCGGTGGACTTCTGCAGGGCTGCCTGCAGGTCCTTCAGCGCCTCGGCGCTGCTCTTGCTCCCGGTCAGGGCGGCGTACGCCTCCCGCTGGACCGCCGAGGTCACGTCGCCGTACTGCACGACGCGCGGGCGGGGAACGGCGCGCAGGATGGACTCCTTGAGCACCGGCAGATACGGGTACTGCTCCACCAGCGCCTTGTCGTCGTACAGGGAGGCGTACGGCGGGGCGAGGGAGGCGTCCTTGAGGAAGGTGGCCGTGTTCTCCTCGCTGCTGAAGAACTTCATGAAGTCCAGGGCCGTGGCCTTGTTCTTGGCGAAGGAGGACAGGGCCAGGTTGTGGCCGCCGAGGCTGGAGGAGCCGGGGCCGTCCAGGCCGGGCAGCGGGGCGACGGCGTACTTGCCCTTGATGTCGCTCTTGCCGGCCAGGGAGTACACGTAGGGCCAGTTGCGCAGGAAGAGCAGCTTGCCGGACTGGAACGCCTGGCGGCCGTCCTCCTCCAGGTACGTGATGCCCTCCTTGGGGATCGTCCCGTCCTTGACCGAGCCGACCAGGAAGTCCAGGCCCTTCTTCGCCGCCGCCGTGTCGACGTCCGGCTTGCCGTTGGCGTCGGTGACGACGCCGCCCGCGGAGTTCACCGCCTCGGCGAAGTTGACGGTCAGGCCCTCGTACTTCTGGAACTGCCCGGCGTAGCACGACATGCCCTTGGCCTCGGGCAGCTTCTTCACCTTGGCGCAGTCGGCCTTCAACTCGGCCCAGGTGGCCGGGGGTTGGCTGATGCCGGCCTTCCTCAGCAGGTCGGTGCGGTAGTAGAGCATGCCGCCGTCGGAGCTGGCCGGGACCGCGTACAGGCCGTCGCGGTACTTGGCCGTCTCCACGACCGGCTTCAGCATCTTGTCGAGCGGGAATCGCTGCTCGGGCAGCTTGTCGATCCACTGGTGGGCGGCGAACTCCGACGTCCACACGACGTCGAGGGAGAGCACCGTATAGGCGTCGGACTTCGTCTCCGCGTTCTGGATCATCTGCTGGCGCTGCGCGTCCGCGTCCGTCGGCAGCTGGATGAAGGTGACCTTCTCCTTCGGATGCAGCTTGTTCCAGCGGTCGAGCATCGGCTGGACGGACCCGGTGGTGTCCTTGCCCGCGACGTAGGTGATGGGGCCGCGGCCCTCGAAGGTCCCCGGCCCGGCCTGCCCGGCGGCGCCCTCGTCGGACGAGCCGCAGCCGGTGAGGAGGAGGGCGCCGACGGCGAGCATGCCCACACACTGGAACGCTCTGGTGGTTGTGGTCTTCACGGTGTCTCCTGGTCGTACGTGGTTCGTACTGGTCGTACGGAGTCGTCTGTCCCTGTTGCGAGACCGCGTTGTCACGCCTGTTTCTGAATGAAAGCCGCAGGTAAAGCCCGTTTTTATCGGCTCGGCGGGCTGGCTGTATGACCTCGTCGTGACAACGCTTGCAAGCTAGGGGTCGCATTTGGCGGAAGTCAATGCGTTACTACTCGGTAATACGATGCGGTGGATGGTTTACGGTGCATGAAAGCGCTGTCACGAACTGCCCAGAAGTCCGTGCCGCCTGTGCTACCGTCCGCTCATGCCACCAGCTCAGCGGCACCCCACGATGGCTGACGTAGCCGAACGGGCCGGGGTCTCCACATCCACCGTTTCGCGCACCCTGCGCGGCATGTCCACCGTCTCTCCGGAGGTCCGCGCGCGCGTCGAGCAGGCCGCACGCGAGCTGAACTTCGCCGTGTCGAGGCAGGCTGCAAGCCTTGTCACGGGGAAGACCGGGAACGTGGCGGTGATGGTGCCGACGCTCCAGTCGTGGTTCATGGGAGCCGCCCTGTCCAGCCTGGCCCCGCTGCTGCGGGCGGCCGGCCTGGAACTGAACGTCTACGTGATCCCCGACCTGGCCGCGCGCACTTCGTTCTTCGAACGCCTCCCGGCCCGGCGCAACGCCGACGCGCTGCTGGTGTTCTGCTTCGACCTCACGGACGAGGAGACCGAGAGCCTGGACAACCTCGGCATGCCGGTGATCTACGTCAGCCAGCACGTCGAGGGGCGGCCGAGCGTCTACGTCGACGACGTGGCCGCCGCCCTGCACGGCACCCGGCACCTGCTCAACCTCGGCCACCGGCGGATCGCCTTCGTCCAGACGGTCGGTGCCAGCGGCTTCTCCTTCAGCTCCAACGAGCGCCTGCTCGGCTACCAGCAGGCGCTCACCGAAGCGGGCATCCCCCTCGACGACGACCTGGTGGTCGCCACCGAGGTCGGCGACAAGCGCGCCGCCGCGGAGGCGGTGGGCAAGCTGCTGAGCCTGCGCGAGCCGCCCACCGCCGTCTTCGCCGAACAGGACGAGGTCGCCGTCGCCGCCGTCTGGACCCTGCGCAAGACACAGATCCCGGTGCCCGAACGCGTCTCCGTCCTCGGCTTCGACGACCAGCCCATCGCCGACTGGTTCGACCTGTCCACGGTCGCCCAGTCACCCTCGGACATGGGCCGCGAGGCCGGCGAACTCGCCCTCGCCCTCATCAACGACTCCGAGGCGGACCACGTCCGGCACGTCGTCCTGCCCACGCACCTGATCCCCCGGGAGACCACGGCTCCGCCGCCCGCGGGTGAGGAAGGCCGGGACATCTGAGACGGCGGGTCATCCGGATACGGCACCGCACCTGCCGACGCGGGACTGAGGCCTACGCCTGTCGTGTCACCCCGAGGACGTCGAGCATCGCCCGCGTGGCCGGGCTGGGGTTGAAGCGGCTCCACGCCAGATACTCGATGCGCCGCGGTCCGTCCACGACCGGCACCAGCGCCAGTTCGGGGTCGTCGGCGGCCAGCGGCCGGATGTACGCCGACGGCAGGAGCGAGATGCCGAGTCCGCGCGCGACGAGGCGGGAGATCAGCTCGACGACGCCGGCCTCGTACGCGACGTCCCGCACCAGACCCGCGGCGGCGAACGCCTGATCGGACTGGGCGCGGGCGGGGGTGCCGGCCGCGAAGTCCACGAACGTCTCGTCGGCGATCTCCCGCAGCGTGACCCGGGACACTCGACGTGATGGTGATCGACGTGGCGGTCATGGATGCCGCCTGGGAGATGGAGGTCCGGGCCGAGGTCATCGAGCGGGTGCTGGCCGCGCTGGCGGCGGCATGCGGGATGGAGAGGCCGTCGCCGGCCTGGTGGGTCAACTTCCGTGTGATCGAGGAGGGGAGCTGGGGCTCCTCGGGTGGGGTGCTGTCCGTCCTGTCGCTGCTGGGGGGTGGCGTGTTCACGGAGGAGAGGGCCGAGGCGGTGCGCGCCGCGTTGGGCGCTTGAGTGGGGTCTGAGGACGCTCGAGCCTTGCTGGGCAGGCAGGCCCGAACGTCATCCCCGCGAACCCCTCGGCGCCCCCACGTTCGGCGTACGCTTCCTCGACGCACGGGATTCCGGGATGTGACCGGCCGCATCCGCCAGGCGGGGAGCGCCGTGGAAGACCTGGCTGGTGTGCCAGTCACGGTGGGCTGCAGCGACGGGGCGCACGCCGGGCTGGGGGCCGAGGAGAGGGCGGCCCGCGAGCGCGATGACCTGCTGGTGCGCGGCGGGGCTGTGGCCGACGAAGCGCTGGGAGACCAGGACGCGGTGGCCGTCGCCGATGCCGAGGACGCCCTTGTCGAAGAGTTTGTGGTGCAGTGAGCACAGGCACAGGCCGTTGTCGATGTCGTCAGGGCCGTCGAAGGCCCACCAGCGCACGTGCGCGGCCTCCAGCCCGACGGGTACGGCGCCGATCCGGCCGTCGTAGCCGCAAAAGGCGCAGCGGTATTCGTAGGCGGTGAGCACCAGGTCCCGCATACGCCGATCCCGCTGCTGGCGTCCGTCGGAGAGCCGGGCGTTCTCCACCGGCTCCAGCTCCAGGCCGACGGCCTCGCACAGGTCGCCGTGGAGGGAGGGCGGGAAGTGCAGGTCGAGCAGGACCCGCGCGATACGGCCGAGCAGCGCCGGTTCGCGCCGCAGCGCCGCGCGCAGTTCGGGGTCGAGCCTTCCGATGGCACCTGTCTCGCGCAGATCCCGTACCCCGCTGCCCGGACTGCCAGGTCCGCGGTCGGTCCGCACCTCCCAGACCCCGTCGCTGACGAGGTGGTGGAACGGATAGGCGGGGGTTGTCCTGTTGGGCGGGCCGTACTCGGCCAGCAGCCGGGCCAGGTCGGCCTCCACCGTGCTGTAACGCAGCTCGCTGTCGGCGTCCTCCTGGAACCGGCCGAGCGCGTACAGCAACAGCAGCGGCTTGTGCGGCGCCCGCGCCCCACCCCTGCTCCACTGCCGTAACTTCGCGGTGCGCTCCAGCCAGTCCATGGCCGGTGATCGTAGTGAAGTGCTCCCCGCGGTGGAACGGGCTGTGAGGGCGGCCCGCGGTCTGCGCCCGGCCGCGCCCCGGCCCCCTGACGGCCCCTCCCGGCACACGACGAGGGCGGAGCCCGAAAGCCCCGCCCGAAAACCACGAAACCCCAGCTCAGGGCCAAACAAGGCAGTACGGCTGATGCCCCGCCTCATGCAACCGATGCGAGAAGTCCTGCCACTCGTGCAGCAGCTGGTACACATTGAACGCATCCCGGGGCCCACCCCGGTCCGGCACCGTCGACCAGATGAACGCGGCCGCGCCGACCGCTTCCTCTCCTATACCCCGCAGCGGGTCCACCACCGTCATCGGCAGCTTGACCACCGCGTAGTCGGGGTGCAGGACGACCAGCTCCAGCGGTGGCACCTTGTGCAGCGGGACGCCCTCGATGCCCGTCAGGACCATCGCGGCCATCGTCTCCGGCTTGATCTTGGTGAACATGCCGTTCATGCCGAGTTCGTCGCCGCCGAGTTCTTCGGGGCGCATCGAGATCGGGACGCGGGCCGCGGTCGCGCCGTCGGGCGCGCCGAAGTACTTGTACGTCACCCCCACCCGACCACCATTCCTGCTCGCCCTCAGCCGATCCATGCGTCGGTCGGCCCGCTCTGACTCGTTCGGTGTACCAGGCATATCCGGTACTACGTGTCCCTGGCGTGCTTCGTTCGAATCCTCCGCGTCGCGCCGGTGCCTTCCCCGCCGGGCACGTCGAGGACCCAGGTCATCAGTCCCCTCGCCCAGTCCGCCACCGCGATGCATATCTCCACCCGACTGCTTTTCTAGGACGCGTGGCCCCCGCCGCGCAACCCGATCATCGTGTCAGTGACCTCCCCCACGGCCGCCCGCCGAAACGTGCGTTGAAACACCTGTCCGCAGGATCTTTTCAGTCCCCGACCACCACACCCCGCATGAGCTGTGTGTATCACGACCAGTCTCGCAGATCGCGGGGGAGGGGAGGCCCGTTGCCGGGTCCGTGGTGGCTCCACTGCCGGTCAGCGGTGGCCCTCCTGCCGGTCAGCGGTGGCCCCGCTGCCGTCACCTCCCGCTGGCCTACCCTGAGGAGGTCACTGGCAATCGGAGTCCGAGAAGTCGACAGAAGGTCGGAGAAGTCGCAGGCCCATGAGTGAATCGCCCTATCCGTACGAAGCACCGGCCTCGCAGGCCCTGTTCGACCGTGCCGCCGCCGTCACGCCCGGCGGCGTGAACTCCCCGGTGCGCGCCTTCCGTGCCGTGGGCGGTACGCCCCGGTTCATGGTGTCCGGCACCGGTCCGTACCTGACCGACGCCGACGGACGTGAGTACGTCGACCTCGTCTGCTCCTGGGGGCCCATGATCCTCGGGCACTCTCACCCCGAGGTCATCGCCGCCGTCCAGGACGCCGTCTCCCGCGGTACCTCCTTCGGTACGCCCGGTGAGGGCGAGGTCGCCCTCGCCGAGGAGATGGTCGGGCGGATCGAGCCGCTCGAGCAGGTGCGGCTCGTGTCCAGCGGGACCGAGGCCACCATGTCCGCCATCCGGCTCGCCCGCGGGTTCACCCAGCGCACCAAGGTGATCAAGTTCGCCGGGTGCTACCACGGGCATGTCGATTCGCTGCTCGCCGCGGCCGGGTCGGGCGTGGCCACCTTCGCCCTTCCCGACACCCCCGGCGTCACCGGCGCCCAGGCCGGCGACACCATCGTCCTGCCCTACAACGACCTCGAGGCCGTGCAGGAGGCCTTCCACCGGTTCCCCGGCGAGATCGCCTGTGTGATCACCGAGGCCTCGCCCGGCAACATGGGCGTCGTCCCGCCGCTCCCCGGCTTCAACCAGGGACTGAAGGATGCCTGCCAGCGCAACGGCGCTCTCTACATCTCCGACGAGGTCATGACCGGCTTCCGTACCAGCCGCGCCGGCTGGTACGGCATCGACGGGGTCCGACCCGACCTGATGACCTTCGGCAAGGTGATGGGGGGCGGCTTCCCGGCCGCCGCCTTCGGTGGGCGTGCCGATGTCATGGCCCACCTCGCGCCCGCCGGGCCCGTGTACCAGGCCGGCACCCTCTCCGGTAATCCCGTCGCCACCGCCGCCGGGCTCGCCCAGCTGCGGCTCCTCGACGAGGTCGCGTACGACAAGATCAACGCCGTGTCGGCGACCCTCCAGTCCCTCGTCACCGAGGCCCTCACCAAGGAGGGCGTCGCGCACCGGCTGCAGAACGCCTCCAACATGTTCTCCGTCTTCTTCACGGACCGGGCCGTCCAGAACTACGAGGACGCCAAGCGGCAGGAGTCCTTCCGCTTCACCGCCTTCTTCCACTCGATGCTGGCGCAGGGCGTCTATCTGCCGCCCTCGTCCTTCGAGTCCTGGTTCGTGTCCACGGCCCACGACGAGCGGGCGGTACAGCGGATCGCCGACGCCCTCCCGGCGGCGGCCCGAGCGGCGGCGGAGGCCACGGCGGCATGAGCAACGGCATCGACAAGAGCAGCAGCGACATCACCGTCGTCCACCTCGTGCGGCACGGCGAGGTCGCCAACCCGGACGGGATCCTCTACGGCCGTCTCGCCGGGTATCACCTCTCCGAGCTCGGGCGGCAGATGGCCGACCGGGTCGCCGAGCACCTGGCCTCCCGGGACATCACGTACGTCTGCTCCTCCCCACTGGAGCGGGCGCAGGAGACCGCGACGCCGATCGCCAAGACGCACGGGCTGGACCTCGCGACCGACGAGCGGCTCATCGAGGCCGACAACGTCTTCCAGGGCAAGACCTTCGGAGTCGGGGACGGGGCGCTCCGGCGGCCCGAGAACTGGAAGCACCTGGTCAACCCCTTCAAGCCGTCCTGGGGTGAGCCGTACGTCGACCAGGTCATCCGCATGATGGGCGCGCTCGGCTCGGCCAAGGACGCCGCGCGGGGGCACGAGGCCGTTCTCGTCAGTCATCAGCTGCCGATCTGGATCGTGCGGTCGTACGTCGAGAAGCGGCGGCTGTGGCACGACCCGCGCAAGCGGCAGTGCACGCTCGCGTCCCTGACGAGCTTCACGTACCAGGGCGACAGGATCGTGTCCGTCGGCTACACCGAGCCCGCCATCGATCTCGTGCCCGCCCATCTCCGTGCCGGTGCGAAGCCGGTGAAGGGGAAGGACAAGGCGTTCGGCGCCTGAGGCGCATGCGTGTCTGAGAAGCTTCGGCGCCTGACAAACCCTGGCGCCTAAGACACGTTTGTGACATTTGTTGCGAATCCTCCGAGATCCGGAGGAACCTCCCCGTTCGTCGCGCCCTCTGACTGGGTGACCACCAGCCAAACGCGACGGACGGGCCAGAAATGCGCAACTTCAGTCGAAGGGGACTTATCGGACTCGGCGTGGGTGCTGCCGCATCTGTCGGACTCGCGGGATGCGGCGCCCTTACGTCGTCAGACGGGTCGAGCCAGGGTGCGGGTTCCGGTGGTGACGGGAACAACAAGCCCGGCACCCAGGCCAACCGCGCCCGCCCCATAGGCGACGGCTCCACCTCCTACACCGGCAAGCAGCCCCACCAGCCGGCCAAGCCCGAGCCGCTGGAGCCCGGTCAGGAGCCGCCGCAGTTCGTCGTCTTCTCCTGGGACGGCGCCGGCGAGGTCGGCAACGGCCTCTTCCCGCGCTTCCTCGACCTCGCCAAGCAGCACGACGCGCACATGACCTTCTTCCTCTCGGGGCTCTATGTGCTGCCCGAGTCGAAGAAGCGGCTCTACGACCCCCCGAACAACCCGCGCGGCGCCTCCGACATCGGCTACCTCACCGACGACCACATCAAGCAGACGCTCAAGAACGTCCGCCAGGCCTGGCTCGACGGCCACGAGATAGGCACCCACTTCAACGGCCACTTCTGCGGCGGCACCGGCACCGTCGGGAACTGGACGCCGCAGCAGTGGCGCAGCGAGATCGAGCAGGCCAAGTCCTTCGTGAAGGAGTGGCGGACCAACAGCGGCTGGACCGATCTGTCGTCCCTGCCCTTCGACTACGACAAGGAGCTCGTCGGCGGCCGTACGCCGTGCCTCCTCGGCCAGGACAACCTGCTGCCCACTGCCCGTGAGCTGGGCTGGCGCTATGACGCGTCGTCGCCGGGCGGGCGACAGGTGTGGCCGGCGAAGAAGCAGGGGCTGTGGGATCTGCCGTTGCAGCAGATACCTTTCCCCGGACGTTCGTTCGAGGTCCTGTCCATGGACTACAACATGCTCGCCAACCAGTCGATCAACTCGACCAACGCGCCCAGCCACAACTACCCGGCCTGGCGTGAGCAGTCCGCGCAGGCGTACATCCAGGGCTTCAAGCGGGCATACGAGACAAACCGCGCACCCTTCTTCGTCGGCAACCACTTCGAGCAGTGGAACGGCGGTATCTACATGGACGCCGTCGAGGAAGCCCTCAAGCACATCGCGCGGGAGAAGGAGAAGGGCGCCGACATCCGGCTCGTCTCGTTCCGGCAGTTCGTGGACTGGATGGACGTACAGAAGCCGGAGGTGCTCGACCGGCTGCGCACGCTCGAGGTGGGGCAGGAGCCCGCGGGCGGCTGGAACGCGTTCATGAAGGGCGGCTCCGCCGGCTCCTCCACAAGCTCGCAAAACGCTGCCTGAAATGCGGGTTTCCGCCCGCAAGGGGGGTGCGCAAGATCCCCAGAACGGGCATGCGAAACTTTTCACATGAGTGCCGCCCGTCGCGCCCGTAGCCGTGTCGCCCTGCTCGCCATCACCAGCGCCGCCGTCGCCGCGCTGGCCCTGTCCGCGTGCAGTTCGGGCGGCACGTCGGGCGGTGGCGGCAACACCAACTTCATCACCGGCAACAACGGCATCGACACGGCCGCCCAGGGCAAGCGAGCCGCGGCTCCCGTGCTGTCCGGCAAGACCATTGAGGGCGAGCAGCTCAGCACCGCCGACTACAAGGGCAAGATCCTCGTCGTCAACGTGTGGGGGTCCTGGTGCGGGCCGTGCCGACTCGAGGCGAAGAACCTGGAGAAGGTCTACCAGGACACCAAGGACCAGGGCGTTCAGTTCGTCGGCATCAACACCCGCGACAGCAGCACCGGTCCCGCGATCGCCTTCGAGAAGGAGCACGGCGTCACCTTCCCGAGCCTGTACGACCCGACGGGCAAGCTGATGCTCCGGTTCAAGAAGGGCACGCTCAACCCGCAGCTGATCCCGTCCACGCTCGTCATCGACCGGGAGGGAAAGATCGCCGCGCGGGCACTGCAGGGGCTCAGCGAGGAGTCGCTGCGCGGCATGCTCGACCCGGTCCTCGCGGAGAAGTGACGTGAGCGCACTGTCCACGCTCGCCGCCGAGTCCTACAACGGCACCGTGATGAACGGCGCCCTGGTGCTGGCGCTTCCCATCGCCGTGCTCGGCGGGCTCGTCTCCTTCTTCTCGCCCTGTGTCCTGCCGCTCGTCCCCGGTTACCTGTCGTACGTCACCGGCGTCAGCGGCACCGACCTGGCCGAGGCCCGGCGCGGCCGCATGGTCGCCGGTGCCTCCCTCTTCGTGCTCGGCTTCACCGCCGTGTTCGTCTCCGGCGGGGCGCTGTTCGGCTTCTGGGGTTCGACCCTGCAGGAGAACAAGGACGTCCTGGCGAAGATCCTGGGCGTGCTCATGGTCCTCATGGGCGTCTTCTTCATGGGCCTGATGCCTTGGCTCACCCAGCGCGAGTTCCGCTTCCACAAGCGGCCTGCCACCGGACTCGTCGGTGCCCCGCTGCTCGGCGCCCTCTTCGGGATCGGCTGGACGCCGTGCATCGGCCCGACGCTGGCCTCCGTCCAGACGCTCGCCATGCAGCAGGCCAGTGCCGGCCGCGGTGCCATCCTGACCGTCGCCTACTGCCTGGGCCTCGGCATTCCCTTCGTGCTCGCTGCCGTAGCCTTCCGCAAGGCCCTCGGCGCCTTCGCCTGGGTCAAGCGCCACTACGTCTGGGTCATGCGCATCGGCGGCATCATGATGATCGCGACCGGGGTGCTGCTCCTGACCGGCGCGTGGGACCGCATCGTGCAGGAGATGCAGGTCTGGTCCAACGGCTTCACTGTGGGGATCTGATCGATGAGCAACACCACAACGGACAACACCCCGGGCCGGGCCGAGGACCAGGACCTGGGTGCCGCCGGCTCCCAGCTGTCCACCGCCCCCACCGAGGAGATCGCGAGCCTGCCCTCCCTCGGCGTGATCGGCTGGGCCCGCTGGTTCTGGCGGCAGCTCACCTCGATGCGGGTCGCGCTGCTGCTGCTCCTGCTGCTGTCGCTCGGCGCGATCCCCGGCTCGCTCATCCCGCAGACCGGCATCGACGAGACCAAGGTCGCCGAGTTCCGCAAGGCGCACGAGACGCTCGCGCCGATCTACGACAAGCTCGGCCTTTTCAACGTCTACAGCTCGGTGTGGTTCTCCGCGATCTACATCCTGCTGTTCGTCTCCCTCATCGGCTGCATCGTCCCGCGCACCTGGCAGTTCGTCGGCCAGCTGCGCGGCCGCCCGCCGGGTGCTCCGAGGCGCCTGACCCGGCTGCCCGCCTACACCACCTGGCGCACCGAGGCCGAGCCCGAGCAGGTCCGCGAGGCCGCGCTCGCCCTGCTGAAGAAGCGCCGCTTCCGCGCCCACCTCGCCGGTGACGCCGTCGCCGCCGAGAAGGGCTATCTGCGCGAGGTCGGCAACCTCGCCTTCCACATCGCGCTGGTCGTGATGCTGATCGCCTTCGCCTGGGGCCAGCTGTTCAAGTCCGAGGGCAACAAGCTGGTCGTCGAGGGTGACGGCTTCTCCAACACCCTCACCCAGTACGACGACTTCAAGTCCGGCAGCCTCTTCAGCCAGGACGACCTCGACCCCTTCAGCTTCAACCTCAAGAACTTCAAGGGCACCTACGAGGTGACCGGCCCCAACCGCGGCACCCCGCGCACCTACCAAGCCGACATCACCTACAGCGTCGGCGCCTACGGCAAGGACAAGAAGACCACCGTCAAGGTCAACGAGCCGCTGGAGATCGGCGACTCGAAGGTCTACCTCGTCAGCCACGGCTACGCCCCCGTCATCACGGTCCGCGACGGCAGGGGGAAGGAAGTCTTCCACGACGCCGTGCCCCTCCTTCCGCTGGACGGCAACGTCACCTCCACCGGCGCGATCAAGGTCATGGACGGCTACCGCGACGCCAAGGGCAAGTGGGACCAGCTCGGCTTCCAGGCCTTCTTCCTCCCGTCGTACGGCGGCGCGGGCACCGCGGTCGTCTCGCAGTTCCCGGCGCTGCTGAATCCTGTGCTGAACCTGGAGGCCTACCACGGCGACCTCGGTGTCAACGCCGGGCTGCCGCAGAGCGTGTACCAGCTCGACAAGAAGAACCTGGAAGGCTTCAAGAACGCCAAGGGCGAGCAGCTGCGGGAGAACCTGAAGCCCGGCGAGACCATGAAGCTCCCGAACGGCGCCGGGTCGATCACCTTCGAGAAGGAGATCAAGGAGTGGGCCGGCTTCCAGGTCGCCCGCCAGCCCGGCAGCGGCTGGGCACTCGCCGGTGCCCTCGCCGCGATCTTCGGCCTCGCCGCCTCCCTCTTCATCCAGCGCCGCCGCGTGTGGGTGCGGGCCACCACCGGCACCGACGGCGTCACCGTCGTCGAGATGGCCGGCCTCGGCCGCAGCGAGTCCGCGAAGGTGCCCGAGGAACTCGGCGACCTCGCCGGGATCCTCTACGAGCAGGCGCCGGGCGCACCCGACGCCGACGAGGACGCGCCGGGCGACGGCTCCCACGACGACACCGACACCCCCACCCCCGACCCCCAAGTCGCACCCGCCGAAGGGGCTGAGACCAAGTGACTCTCGCCGCCGCGACCGAGCTGGCCGCCGCCACCAACGAAAACCTCGCGAGCATCAGCAACACGCTGATCTACTCGTCGATGGCCGTCTACACCCTGGCCTTCTTCGCGTACATCGCCGAATGGCTCCTCGGCAGCCGCAGCAAGGTCGGCCGCACCGCCGCCGCGCTCACCCCGGCGAAGGCCCAGAAGGCCGCCGCGCCCGCCGTCACCGTGCAGAAGGGCGGCTCCACCGCCGTACTGGAGCGGCCGAAGGTCGTCGTGCGGTCCACGGCCGGGCAGCGGGACGTGCCGGACGGGCCCGGGGCGCACGGTGGGGACGAGCAGGGCGACCTCTACGGTCGTATCGCCATCTCCCTCACCGCCCTCGCCTTCCTGATCGAGTTCGGTGGCGTGCTCGCGCGGGCTCTGTCGGTGCAGCGGGCGCCGTGGGGCAACATGTACGAGTTCAACATCACCTTCTCCACGGTCGCCGTCGGTGTGTACCTCGGCCTGCTGGCGCTGAAGAAGAACGTGCGCTGGCTCGGGCTGTTCCTGATCACCACGGTCCTCCTCGATCTCGGCCTCGCCGTCACTGTCTTGTACACCGCCAGCGACCAGTTGGTTCCCGCCCTTCACTCGTACTGGCTGTACATCCACGTCTCCACGGCGATCTTCTGCGGCGCGGTGTTCTACGTCGGCGCCGTCTCCACGCTGCTCTACCTCTTCAAGGACTCCTACGAGAACAAGCTGGCGAACGGCGGCACCCCGGGCCGCTTCGCGAACTCCGTCCTCGACCGGCTGCCCGCCTCGGCGTCCCTCGACAAGTTCTCCTACCGCGTCAACGCCGCCGTCTTCCCGCTGTGGACGTTCACGATCATCGCGGGCGCCATCTGGGCGGGCGACGCCTGGGGCCGCTACTGGGGCTGGGACCCCAAGGAGACCTGGTCCTTCATCACCTGGATCGCCTACGCCTGCTACCTGCACGCCCGCGCGACGGCCGGCTGGAAGGGCCGCAAGGCCGCCTACCTGGCTCTGATCGCCTTCGGCTGCTGGCTGTTCAACTACTACGGCGTCAACATCTTCGTCTCCGGCAAGCACTCGTACGCCGGGGTCTGACACCCTTCTACGGACCAAGGCCGGTTCCAGTGACCTGAGTCACTGGAACCGGCCTTCGTCGTACGGACAGACAGAGAGA
Organism: Streptomyces sp. CA-251387; assembly: GCF_050936625.1. Classification (NCBI taxonomy): domain Bacteria; kingdom Bacillati; phylum Actinomycetota; class Actinomycetes; order Kitasatosporales; family Streptomycetaceae; genus Streptomyces; species Streptomyces sp. CA-251387. Next base: position 5,462,490 of record NZ_JBNJMJ010000001.1, read on the forward strand.
CGTGGATACGAATCTGCGGAAACGCATCCGCGCGGGGGACCACGACGCTTTCGGTGAGCTCTTCGACGCGTACGCACGCTCCGTCTACAACCATGCCTTCCGGCTCACGGGGGAGTGGAGCACGGCCGATGACGTCGTCTCGCTGACCTTCCTGGAGGCCTGGCGGCTGCGCGAGCGGCTCGACGAGGAGGGCGGCTCGCCGCGGCCCTGGCTGCTCGGCATCGCCACCAACGTCACGCGCAATGTCCGCCGTGCCGCCCGAAGACACGCCGCCGCCCTGGCCCGGCTGCCGCGCGACGAGCGGGACGACACCGTGCGCGACTTCGCCGACGAGGTCGCCGAGCGCCTCGACGACGCGGCGCAACTGGCCGTCGTACGCACTGCTGTGAGCAGGCTGCGGCGGGCCGAGCGCGAGGTGCTGGCGCTGTGCGTGTGGTCGGGGCTGGACTACCGGGCGGCGGCGGACGCGCTGGGGGTGCCGGTGGGGACCGTACGGTCGCGGCTGTCGCGGGCGCGAATAAAACTCGCGAAGCATCTCAAATCCGGGGAACTCCCCGGATCCCGCGGACAGATGAGAAGTGACCGCACCACCGCGGTCGGGCCCCTGAGGGAGGGAAACCGATGAACCAGCTCCCGGAACTTCCGGACAGAGACCTTCCGCCGGGCCGTCACCGACTCCTCAAGGAGCATCTGATGACCGAGATCCGGCAGGAACCGTCCGAGACCCCCGTGCGCAGGCGCTTTCTGCGCACCGCCCTGGTCGTGGGCGCCGCCGCGGCCGTCACCGCCCTCGCCGTCACGCTCACCGTGCCGTCCGGCGACCCCGCGCCGCCGTCCGCCTCCCCGGAGGCCGCGGCCCTGCTGGAGGACATCGCGCTCGCGGCCGCGCACAGTGACGTGCCGAAAGACATCCGCGACGACCAGTTCGTGTACATCAAGAGCAAGGTCGGCTGGAGCGTGTATGAGGAAGGCAAGCCCCCGAGGCTGGAACCGATCCACCAGCGCGAGGTGTGGAAGTCGGTGGACGGCACCCGGAAGGGCCTGCTGCGCGACGCCGACGCCGGGTTCGACGAGCAACCGCTGGATGCGGACGCCCCCGACGACGCGTCCAGCACCAATTACCGCAACCTCCAGAGCCTGCCGACCGACCCCGACAAGATGTACGACTGGCTGAACAGCGTCAGCGAGGGCAGCAGCAGCAAGGACGAGGCCAACTTCGTCCTCGTCGGTGACCTCGCCCGCGAGTCCCTGATGCCGCCCGCGCAGGCCGCCGCCCTCTATCGGGCCGCCGCCAGGATCTCCGGCGTCTTCGTGATCGACGACGCCGTGGACGCGGCAGGTCGGCACGGTGTGGCGGTGGCGCGGCTGGACGACGGGGAGCGCCAGGAGCTGATCTTCGACAAGGAGACGAAGGAATTCCTCGGCGAGCGGGCCGTGGCCGTCGAGGACATGGCGGGGGGCTTCAAGAAGGGCGAGGTGACCGCCCGCACCGCCATCCTGGAGCGCGCGGTCGTCGACAAGGCAGGTCAGCGGCCGTAAGGGGTGCACATCGTCCCCGGCGGGGTCAGGCTGGTGTCATGACCGGTTCCATCGAACAGGGCACCAGCCAGACCCACGGGAACACGCACATCCTGCACTTCCTGGTGCGGCTTCCCCGGCCGATGGAGACGGTCTGGCCGGCGCTCAGCACCCCCGAGGGGCTCGCGGCCTGGTGCACGCCCGCCGACGTCCTGGAACCCCACCTCGGCGGCGCGGTCACCCTGCGTGACCTGGGCAGCGGGCGGGTCACGGCCTGGGACGTGGACCGGGTCGCCGAGTACACGGTCGAGGGCGGCGGCCGGATCCGCTTCCACCTGGAACGGGACGGCGAGCAGGGCGCCGCGCTCCGCTTCACCCATGAGTTCCAGGGCGAGACGGAGTCGGAGCAGCGCTGGCGGGCCCGGTTCGAGCGGCTGATCGAGGTGCTGGAGGGCGGCTCCTAGGAGCCGTAGGCGATTACGCCGACGGCAGGCACTCCTTCGCCGGCGGCTTGCCGTCCGGCCAGGCCGGCGTGACGAAGCGGCTGCGGCCCTCCGGTGTGACCTCGACGATGGGTACGGCCTTGTCGTACGGGTTGCCGTGCTTGTCCAGGCTCGCGGATGCCCCGGTAGGTCAGCGTCATCGCGTCGTAGGCGATGATCAGCTGGCCGTCGTCCAGGGTGACCGGCCCGATGAGCCCGACCCGCTGCCCGCCCTGCGCCCCCGAGTCCTGCGCCTGGGAGCCCTCCGTCTCCGGCTCCCGCGCCGCCCGCACGAGGTCCGCCAGGACCTTCGCGTCCTCGGCGGACCCGCCGGTCGCGGGCGGGTCGTTCGGTACGACTCAAGAGTAGGGAGGGGGAGTTGGTTCGGACTAGATCGCGTGATGGCCGTTGGGTTACGAAACTGTCGGTCCGCTTACGAAACGGGCGGGCGTGAGGAAGGCACCGTCGAGACGATGACGTCCCGCAGCCGCTCCACGTACAGCCGCATGTTCTTGTGCGCGATGTCGGTGTCCGGGAAGCGGCTCGCGAACCAGAGGCCCTCGTGGAGCCGGGTGATCCAGGCGCACACCTGGTCGCCGTACGACACCCTGATCAGCCCGTACGCCTTCTGCTCGGCCCAGCGCCCGGATCCGGGGACGCCGCGGGCGTCGACGTAGGAGACGATCGAGTACAGGTCCGGTGACGTGGGGCGGAAGTCCGCGCCGAGCAGTCGCAGCACCCGGGCGAGCGGCATGCGGGCCATGTGCCGGTTGGCGTGCAGCGCGGCGCGCACCGTCCCCAGGGCGCCGGGCAGGTCGCGGGCCTCGCTCATGGGAATCTCGATGGGGGCGCCGCCCACGTACCAGCCGACGGAGTCCGACCAGCGGGACCTCACTCGGGTGTGCAAGGGCACGACGGTGCGGTAGACGGGCTGTCCGCCGATGTCGTGGACGGCGAGGGCGGTGGCGGCCAGGACACCGACCGCGCTGCCGCCGTAGGGACGGCAGTACGCCTCGAAGGCGGCGGCGGTGTCGGCGTCCGTGAGGCTCTCGCGCAGCAGCCGCTGGGTGGGCAGCCCGCCGTCGGGGTCCAGGCCGAGGTCGAGGGGGAACTCCGGCAGCCTGCCGTCGCAGCGGCCGACGAACTCCCGCCAGCGGGCGACGATCTCGTGGCTGTCGTCGATCCGGTCCGCGTCCGTCCGCTCGATCTCGCAGAAGTCGACGTAACTGCCGACCGGCGCCAGGTCCGTGGCCCGGCCCCCGAGGGCCGCCGCGTAGAGCTCCTGGATCTCGGCCGGGATGCGGTAGATGGAGTGGCCGTCGACGTTGCTGTGGTCGAAGGCCATGTACACGCTGGTGGAGTCGTCGCGGACGACGGCCGCGTAGATGAGGTTGGGCCAGCGCAGCGCGTCCGCGGTGACGTCGAAGCGGTCCTGGAGGCGGCGGACCAGGTCCGCCGGGCGGGCGAAGTCGCCGACCTCCGTGCGCTGCAGGGACACCGCGTCGGCGGCGAGCGTGAACCGGCGCATCTCGTCGCCCGGTTCGCCGGACCAGCGGAAGCCGCTGCGCAGCGTCTCGTGCCGCAGCGTCCAGCCGCGCAGCGCCTCCTCCAGCGCGTCGAGGTCGGCCCGGCCCGGCAGGTCGAACGCCGTACCGAGCCAGGTCGGCACGAACAGGCCGTCGTCGCGTACGGACCGGGCGGTTCTGATGTGCGACTCCTGGATGTACGCCGGCGGTCTGGAGTCCTCCGGCAGACCCGTCGCCCTCGCGACGGTCGCCGGACTGAGCGTCCATTCGACGAGACGTCCGGGCCGGACCTCGCAGCGCTGGATGTCAGTGATTCGCACGGGCGGCTCCATTCGCGGCGGGGGGACACACCCGAAAGGGTGGTATATCGCCCAACGAGGCAACCCTTCCTCAGAAACGGTTCGCTGCGATCAGCCGACCGTGATCGAGTCCAGCTTCGCCCGCAGATACACATGCGAGTCGACCGGCTCGTACGCGACCCGCCCCACCGGCGCGGGCACGGACTCGACCAGCGTCCCGGGCGTGCACTCGCCGAAGTAGACGAGGGACATCAGCTCCTCGGCGGGCGCGTCCGCGGGCGGCGGCAGCACGCGATGCCGCCCGGACCGCCAGCGGTCGCCGGTCCAACGGGCCATCAGGTCCCCGATGTTGATGGTGAAGGCGTCCGACTCGTACGGCGCGTCCTCCCACCCTCCCTCGTCCGTGTAGACCTGCAGCCCGCCCTTGCCCGCCTGCCGGTCGAGGATCGTCACCGTCCCGAAGTCGGTGTGCGGGCCGATGCGGAACTGGCCGGGCTTCGGTTCCCCGACGACCTCGGTCCCCGGGTACCAGTTGATGTTGAAGCCGTACGTCGGATGGTCCATGTGCCGGGTGAAGAAGTCGGGTTCGAGCCCGAGCGCCTCGCCGAGCAGGGAGAGCAGCCGGTTCTCCAGCTCCCCCATCCGCGCCAGGTACTCCTCGCACAGCGACTTCAGTTCGGGCACCTCCGCCGGCCACACGTTGGGCGCGTACCACTCGGCGTTGACGACGGGGTCCTCGAACGGCTCGTGCGTCGCGAAGGTCAGCGACTCCTTGAGGTCCGGCGGGGTCTCGGTGCCCTCCGCGTAGCCGTTGGCCTCGGCGCCGGGGCCGAGCCAGCCGCGGCCGCCGACCTTGGCCTCGTAGGCCTGCTTGACCTCGACGGGGAGCACGAAGAAGGCGCGGGCCGCCGCCCGGATCCGCGCGCGCAGCGCCGGGTCCACACCGTGCCCGGTGACCAGGAGGAACCCGGCGGTCTGCAGCGCCTCGTCGACGGTGCGGGCGATCGCCCGGCGCGCCTGCGCGTCACCTTCGAGCCAGGGCCCGAGGTCGATCGTGGGGATGCACGGAGGGCGTGGCGTGCGTGGCGTGCGGGGCTTACTCACCGATGTCCTCGTTCCACAGGGCCGGATGGTTCTTGATGAAGTCGCGCATCATCCCGATGCACTCGGCGTCGTCCAGGAGCACGACGTCCACGCCGTGCTCGGCCAGCCAGTCGTGCCCGCCGTGGAAGGTGACCGCCTCACCGATCACCACCCGGGAGATCCCGAACTGCCGGACCAGACCGGAGCAGTACCAGCAGGGCGAAAGCGTGGTGACCATGGTCGTTCCGCGGTACGACCGCTGCCGTCCCGCCGCCCGGAAGGCGGCCGTCTCCGCGTGCATCGACGGGTCGCCGTCCTGGACGCGCCGGTTGTGACCGCGGCCGAGGAGGGCCCCGTCGGGGCCGTAGAGGGCGGCGCCGATGGGAATGCCGCCTTCGCCGAGCCCGGCACGCGCCTCGGCGAAGGCGGTGCCGAGCCATGTACGGGCGGTCGCCGGGTCCAAGAGCTCCATGCCCCCCACTCTTCCCCTATCGGAGTGTGACGAGACTCGTCCCGTTGTACGGCGCCATGCACCGCACCGTGGGTGGGGTGCGCAGGATGTCGTTCTCGGCGAACAGCCGGCGGGCCGCGTCGAAGGGGACGTCGTCGCCGGCGATCAGGGCGACCCGGTCGTAGAGCTCGTGGGCGGCTTCCGGCAGGGTCGGTCCTTCGCCCTCGTCCTCGCCCCACACGTCCCACAACAGCGGCTCCACCTTGTTCAGCGCGGCGAGGTCGAGCCGGATGTTGCCCGCGACGAACCGCTCCCCGAAGAAGGGCCCCTCCTGCGGCGGGTGGAGCCCGAAGGTCCTCGGGTCCGCGCCGCCCTCGCGGATGGCCCGCCATGCCACGCCCGCGACCAGGAAGCGGTCGCGGGGGACGTCCATCGGGTCGAAGTCCACGCGCCAGGCGTGATGGAGGGCGGGGTCGGCGAGCTGCGGGTCGGCGAGGAGCCAGGTGCCGCGCCGGTCGTCCCAGTACTCGGTGACCACGTGATCGCAGTGGAAGCCGTCGGCACGGAAGTAGTCGGCGAAGCCCGAGCGGATCCGGGCCGGGATGCCGTGGTGGCGCAGCAACGAGCAGTGCAGCAAGGAGAAGTCACGGCAGACTCCGACGAACCGGTCGCCGACCTCACGCGGCTCGGACAGTGGGGCGGCGCTGCGCTCGACGATGATCCGCAGGATGTCGTCGATGTAGCGCGACTCGGCGTCGTTGTGGAGACGGTCGGTCGGATGGGTGTGCCGGAACAGCTCCGCCTCCCCGCGGTGGACCATCAAGCCCCGGGTCATGCGGGCCAGTTGAGACGGGTCGGCGGGGAGGCCGGCGTAGTGGCAGGCGAGTTCGCAGGGATCGGAGAAGGTGCTCTGGGTGGCGTAGAAGGCCACGGCGTCCGGGTGCGCGGGCATGAGAGGACCCCCAGGCGGAACCGAGTATGCGTTCGATTGCGGGCTCGCGCTCCTTACCGTGTCAAAATTCGCCGCGCACTGTCCATGCCCTCTTCCTCACCGGCTCCGGGCTCCGGGGTCCGGGTCCGGTCACTGTCGGCCGGGCGCCATCAGGTCCTCCACCAGCATGACCAGGGCCGACTTCGGGACGGTGCTGTTCGACCCGCTGTCTGTGGAGCCCGAGCCCTTGGTGTCGTTGACGCCCTGGAAGATGCCGAAGTCGATGGGCCCGTCGTCTGCCGAGGCGGGAACGGCGGCGGCGAGGAGGGCCGCGCAGACGAGGGCGGCGGAAGCGATGATCTTCATGCCTGGCCCAACGACGAGACCGGCACCAGGATGTTCTGTTCTGCACCTTTGGCGGAGCTTCGGGCATCAGCCGGCGACGCGGTCGACGCACTCCAGGTAGTCGTCCAGGCGCCCCGCGCCGGACAGCATCGCCCGGGTGCGGGCCATCAGCATCTCGCCCCGTGTCGCGATCGCCGTACGCAGGGCCTCGGTGCTGCCCTCCCGGCGCAGCCCGTCCAGGACCGGGCGGATCTGGCCGAGGAGGTAGTGGCTGCGGCGCAGGGTGTGGATCAGGCGGGCGTCGCGGACGTCGGCCGGGCGATAGACGCGGTACTTCGTGCCCCGCTCCCGTTCCGGTGCGATCAGCCCGGCCGCTTCCCAGACCCGGAGCGCCGACGTCCGTACGCCGAGCAGCGCGGCCACCTCACCGATGCGCAGACCGGAGCGCGGCAGCTCGGCCGGGGGCGCCTCGGTTAGGGTCTCCAGGGCCTCGCTCGTCGCCCGCAGCGCGGCCCGCTCCCCGTGCAGCGCGGCGTGCGCGGCGTCGACGAGGGCGAGCGCGGCCGGGACGTCACCGGTGTTTACGGCCCGCATGATCCCGGTCGCCGTCACCGGCCCGTACCCGTGCAGCAGCGCCCGGTACGTCAGCAGCGCCCGCCGGTGCACCTGGGTGAAGGTCCGGTAGCCGGACGCGGTGCGCGCGGCCGGGGGCAGGACGCCCGCCTCCTCGTAGTTGCGGACCTGCTGCGTCGAGATCCCGGCGAGGCGGGCCAGGTCGACCGGCCGCAGTCGTTCGTCGTCGTTCCTCACGGGAGTTGAAGGTTACGCGGCAGGAACCCCCATGTCATCAGGGATGATCAGAGAGAAGTACGGCCAGAGTCTCCACAAGCACTTCAATGGAAAACTTGAAGGCATGGAGGACTGCATCCGCATCACTGGCGCCCGACTGCACAACCTCGACAACGTCACCCTCGCGATTCCCAAGAACAAGCTGGTCGTCATGACCGGCCTCTCCGGCTCCGGCAAGTCCACCCTCGCCTTCGACACCCTCCACCGGGAGGGCCAGCGGCAGTACATGGAGTCGCTGGGCATGGTCACCGGCCTCGTCAGCCGCCCCTCCGTGGACTCCATCACCGGCCTGTCCCCGTCCATCAGCGTCGACCAGCACCTCACCAACCGCAGCCCCCGCTCCACCGTCGGCACGGTCACCGAGGTCTTCACCTACCTCCGGCTGCTCTGGTCGAGGATCGGGGTACGGCCGTGTCCCGGCTGCGGGAAGGACGTCCCGCCGTCGCACGCGTACGAGTACGACGACGAGGACACCGAGGGCGGGCAGGTCCCCTGCCCGCACTGCGGCACGCCCGTCCCCGAGCTGGTGATGGGCTCCTTCTCCTTCAACAAGCCCGCCGGCGCCTGCCCGGCCTGCACCGGCCTCGGCGAGGTGATCCGGGCGGACGTACGACGCCTGGTCGACGGGGAGCGCTCGGTCGCGGAGGGTGCCGTACTGGGGTGGCACCCGAAGGCCGTCGAGCGCAATGTGCAGTTGCTGCGGGCGGCGGCCCGGCACTACGGGTTCACCTTCGACACGGACCGGCCACTGGACCAACTGACCCAGCGGGAGCGGGACTTGCTCCTGCATGGAGTCGAGAGCCCGGAATTCCGCCGCCACTTCCCGAAGACCGAGCCGCCCGCCACCGTCACCGCCGGACGCTTCGAGGGCGTCGCCACCGCGCTGATGCGGCGCTACGCCGAGCGCATCGAGGACACCGAGTACCGGGAGCGCACCGAGAAGCAGGCGCTGGTGAAGGAGGTCTGCGGGGAGTGCGGGGGCGCCCGGCTGCGGGCGGAGAGCCGGGCGGTCACCGTGCACGGGCTGACGATCGTCGAGGCGGCCCGTGCGTCTCTCGACGAACTCGCCGCCTGGCTCGGCGGGTTGCGCGAGCGGGTCTCCCCGGACGAGTGGCTGTTCGTGGAGCCGGTCGTCGCCGACCTCACAGAGCGCGTACGGCGGCTGGTCGACGTCGGCGTCGGCTATCTGACCCTGGAGCAGCCGACGCCGAGCCTGTCCGCGGGCGAGGCGCAGCGGCTGCGGCTGGCCGCGCTGCTGGGCTCGGGGCTCACCGGGGTGCTGTACGTCCTCGACGAGCCGACCATGGGGCTCCACCCCGCCGACACCGCCCGCCTGGTCGACGTGCTGCGCAGGCTGCGGGACCTCGGCAACACGGTGCTGGTGATCGAGCACGATCTGGACGTGCTGCGGGCGGCGGACCATGTGGTGGACGTCGGTCCGGGTGCCGGCCGGCACGGCGGGCGGATCGTGGCCCAGGGGACGCCGGAGGAGGTGGCGCAGGCGGGGGCCGCGGGGTCGGTGTCTGGGGCTGCGGACCCGATGGTAAGGGCTGCGGGGTCGGTGTCTGGGGTCGCGGACCCGGTGACGGGGGTCGCGGACCCGGTGACGGGGGCTTTGGGGCCGGTGGCGAGGGCTGCGGACCCGCTGACCGGAGGCGCGGGCTCGGTGACGGGGGCGTATCTGTCGGGGCGGCTGTCGTCGCCCGCGTCGAAGGGGCGGGGGGACGCCGACCGGGCGCTGGTGATACGCGGGGCGCGGGCGCACAACCTCAAGGACCTCACCGTACGGATCCCGCTCGGCCGTCTGGTCACCGTCACCGGGCCGTCCGGGTCGGGCAAGTCGACCCTGCTGCTGGACATCCTGGGCCGGGCCGCGCGCAGGCACTTCCACGGCGCGGGGGACCTGCCCGGTGAGCACGACGGGATCGACGGTTGGGAGCACCTCGGCAAGGTGGTGACCATCGACCAGGAGCCGATCAGCAGGCTGCCGCGCTCGAACGCGGCGACGTACTCGGACGTCTTCACCCCGATCAGGGAGGCGTTCGCGGCCCGCTCCGGGGGACGGCTGGCTCCGGGCGCCTTCTCCTTCAACGTCCCCGGCGGCCGCTGCGAACGCTGCGAGGGCGCCGGCGTGCTGTCGGTCCACATGCACTTCCTGCCGGCGGTGGAGGTGAGGTGCCCGGGCTGCCGCGGCCGGCGCTTCCGGCCGGAGGTGCTGTCGGTGCGCCACGAGGGGCACGACATCGCCGAGGTGCTGGAGGCGACGGTCGACGAGGCCCTGGGGATGTTCGCCGACATCCCGGCGATCACCGCCCGCCTGCGCCGCCTGTCCGACGTCGGCCTCGGCTACCTCCCGCTGGGCCAGCCGGCCACCACGCTCTCCGGCGGCGAGGCCCAGCGCCTGAAACTGGCGAAGGAACTGGGCCGCAAGGCGGCGGGCAGCACCCTCTACCTCCTGGACGAGCCCACCACCGGCCTCCACTCCGCCGACACCGCCCGCCTCCTCGCCGTACTCCAACGTCTCGTGGACACCGGCCACTCGGTCATCACCATCGAGCACAACATCGACGTCGCCCACGCCTCGGACTGGCTGATCGACCTGGGGCCGGAGGGCGGGGCCGGTGGGGGGAGGCTGGTGGCGGAGGGGGCGCCGGGGACGGTGACGGGCTGACGGCTGGGGGCCGGCCGCACGGAGCGGGCGGGGCGAGTGCCGGGGCGAAGGAAGCGGAGGCATGCGGCAGGGGGCCGAAGCCTCCGTGCGGACCACGGCCGTCGGCTCCTGGAGGTGGGCGAGCTTTGGGTCGGGAGCCGCCCCAGCGGCACGACTGCCCGCAGGTTGGGTGGGCTGGGTAGGTACGGGCTGCGCAGGCTCGGTGGGTGCGGGGCCGGGAGTTGCGGCTCAGCTTGATGGCATGCGGTGCCGCAGCCGGCCCAGGGGCGCGGGGAACTGCGCGGCCAACCACCGACAACCAGCAGCCGCCGTCGAACCCGAAATCCCGAGCTCTTGGGCGCACGCCCCGAGGGCAGACCGTTCGCCCGGGTCGACGACGAACTCGATGCAGCCGGGCTTTCGTCGCAGCACACTACGACGGCCCCGCGCTGCTGCACCGCGTGGACGCACGACTCGGCCTGCGCGACGGGGACTTCACCGCCCTCGGCGCCTTCGCGCACGCTCTTCGTCGTCCGGCGCCCGGAGCGCGCTGACACGGGTAATTCGGTGGCGGTACGCGGGCCGGCGGGTGTTGTGTGACGTGGCCCGAGGGCACGAGGAACGCCGGGTGAGGAGGCTTGATGGCCTGGTCGGTGATGGAGTGGTCTTGGCAGGTGGCCGCGCTGCGGCAGCGGGGCTGGGCCCTGGCCGCGTTCGTGGCCGCGTGCACCGACGACCCCGAACGGGCCCGCGAGGCCCGCAAGTTGGCGGCGCAGCTGCTCGGGCCGGGCCCTGCCGACCTCGACGCGGCCCACGAGATCGTCCGGACGCTGGACGAGTGGGCCGACGACCTCGCGGATCACCCGCACCATCCCGGCGAACCCCGCCCCGACGAGGCCGACCGGCAGGCGCGCGACCACGTCAAGGACATCCTGCGCGGCCGGCTGGCGATCGCGGACCGCGACTGGATGTCGTGGACCAAGCTCTGCCTGGACGCCGATTTCTTCGCCCTGCGCCGGGTGCCAGGACTGGACCGGCAGACGCGCGAGGACGTCTTCTACACCTACGGGCGCGGCACGATGGCCCTCGACCTCGGCCATCGCGCGGCCGCCGAGCGTGAGAGGGCACGCCTGAGCCGGCTGAGCGAGGCCCACGCCGCATAGGCGCCGGGCCCTCAGTCCCCGGACACCCGCAGCAGCAGCTTGCCCGTGCTCGACCGCGCCCCCATCAGCCGGTGCGCCTCGGCCGCCTCCTCGAGTCCGAACTCCGCCGTCACCGGCAGGGACACCGTCCCGTCCGCCACCGTCGCGAACGCCCGCCCGGCCAGCGCCCGAAGCTCCGCCGGGGCGGTCTTCGCCAAGGTCAGGATGGAGAAGCCGCCCACCGAGACGCCGAGCGGATACAGCTCGGGCTGCCCCACGCTCCACGGCTCGGCCGAGCTCGCATTGCCGAAGGAGACCAGACGGCCGAACGGCGCGAGCGAGCCCAGGGAGCCCCGGAAGGTGTCGCCGCCCACCGGGTCCAGGGCCAGATCGACCCCGCGGCCGCCGGTCGCCGCCCGCACCCCCTCCGCGAAGTCGCCGACGAATACCTCGTCATAGCCGTGCTCACGGGCATACGTCGCCTTGGCCTCGCCCGACACCACGCCGTACACCGCACCGGCGCCCGCCGCCTTCGCCAACTGGCCCACCACCGTGCCGATGCCGCCCGCGGCCCCCTGCACCAGCACCGTCTCGCCGGGTTGCAGCCGGCCCACGGCGTGGACCAGCGCGTACGCCGTCGTCACCACCGTCGGCAACGTGGCCGCCGTCCGCAGGTCTACGCCCTCGGGGAGCGCGAAGACGGTCACCGCGTCCGCTACGGCCACGTCCGCATAGGCGCCGCCCTCCGTCAGAGCGGTCACCTCCTGGCCGACGGCCAGGTCGGTCACGCCCGCGCCGACCGCCCTGACCCGCCCGGAGACCTCCAGGCCGGGGACGTACGGCAGCGTCGCCACCCGGTAGCCCTCCGCACGCGCCTTGAGGTCGGCGAAGTTCACCCCCGTGTACGCCACGTCGATGCTCACCTGGCCGGGCCCCGGCTCGGGGACCTCCGCCTCCACGACCTTGAGGACGTCGGGACCGCCGTACTCCTGCACCTCGACCGCACGCATGACGACACACCTCTTCCGAGTGTTCAACAGGGATCGAACACTCGGGAGTGTATGGTTTTCATCGAACACTCGGCAACCGGTCACACATCACAGAGCCGCAGATCCAGCCGACGACAGTTCAGGGGGTACGGCATGGCCGAGCGCACCGGAACCAGCCATCGGGTCGCCCCCGAGCACACCCACCCCGACGACGTCTCCGTCCAGACCGCTCTGGCCGCGCTCGCCGACCCCGTACGCCTCGCGCTCGTAAGGGAGTTGGCGGCGTCCGAGGTCTGGTCCCGCAGCTGCGGCAGCTTCGACGTCCCCGTCGGCAAGGCGGCCCTCAGCCATCACTTCGCCGTGCTGCGCGGAGCCGGTCTCGTGGAGCAGCGCGACGAGGGGCCCAGGCGGGTCAACCGGCTGCGGAAGGAAGAGTTCGACGCCCGGTTCCCGGGACTGCTCGACCTGGTGCTGCGCGGGGACGAGTCCGGCTGACCTTCGACGGCGGTCCCTACGCCGAAAAACTAAACGGCTTTCGCCGCCCGGTGTTCCGTCAGGGCTCGTCCCGCTTGTTCCGGTCGTCCTTCTTCCCGTCGTCGTCCTCGTCCAGCGACTTCAGGAACTCGGGATTGTCGTCGGGGGCGACCCACTGCTGCCGCTCCCGGCCGCCCCGCATGCCGGACCAGCCGTCGGCGGCCGGGCTGCGCTTCTTGCCCGCGATCAGCCAGGAGATCGAGCCGACGAGCGGGAACAGCAGGACGAGGATCGCCCACAGCGGCTTCGGCATGTGGCGGATGTCCTCGTCCTTCGTGCTGATGCAGTCGATGAATGCGTACACGCTCAGCGCCAGTGGCACGAGGAACATCAGCACCCGGAGCATGGGTCCTCTCCAGCGAAACGGTCGTCGGGGCCGGGGGCACGCCCCCGGGTTCAGGGCCAGGGTAGCCGCTCGGGGATACTTGACCCCATGGCTTACGACGATCTTCGTTCCCTGCTCAGGGCACTGGAACGCGAAGGCGACCTCAAGCGCGTCAAGGCCGAGGTCGATCCGTATCTGGAGGTCGGGGAGATCGTCGACCGGGTCCAGAAGTCCGGCGGTCCCGCGCTGCTCTTCGAAAACGTGAAGGGGTCGTCGATGCCCCTTGCGATGAACGTCTTCGGCACCGACCGGCGGCTGCTGAAAGCCCTGGGCCTGAAGTCGTACGGCGAGATCTCCGACAAGATCGGCGGACTGCTCAAGCCCGAGCTGCCGCACGGGTTCGTCGGTGTCCGCGAGGCCTTCGGGAAGCTCGGCGCGATGACGCACGTACCGCCGAAGAAGGTGAAGTCGGACAACGCGCCCGTGCAGGAGGTCGTGTTGCACGGCGACGAGGTGGACCTGGACCGTCTCCCGGCGCTGTTCACCTGGCCCAAGGACGGCGGCTCCTTCTTCAACCTGGGGCTCACGCACACCAAGGACCCGGAGAGCGGCGTACGGAATCTCGGTCTGTACCGCCTCCAGCGCCACGACAAGCGCACCATCGGCATGCACTGGCAGATCCACAAGGACAGCCGCAACCACTACCAGGTGGCTGCCAGGAGGGGCGAGCGCCTCCCGGTCGCGATCGCCTTCGGATGCCCGCCCGCCGTGACTTACGCCTCCACCGCCCCGCTCCCCGGCGACATCGACGAGTACCTCTTCGCCGGGTTCATCGCGGGCAAGCGGATCGAGATGGTGGACTGCAAGACGGTCCCGCTCCAGGTCCCGGCGCAGGCGGAGGTCGTGCTGGAGGGCTGGCTGGAGCCCGGCGAGATGCTGCCGGAAGGCCCCTTCGGCGACCACACGGGTTTCTACACCCCGCAGGAGCCCTTCCCCGCCCTGAAGATCGACTGCGTGACGATGCGCCGCCGGCCCCTGCTCCAGTCGATCGTCGTGGGCAGGCCTCCGACGGAGGACGGACCGCTGGGCCGTGCGACGGAGCGTTTCTTCCTCCCCCTGCTGAAGATCATCGTCCCGGACATCGTGGACTACCACCTGCCGGAGGCGGGCGGCTTCCACAACTGTGCGATCGTCTCGATCGACAAGAAGTACCCCAAGCACGCCCAGAAGACGATGCACGCGATCTGGGGTGCCCACATGATGTCCCTGACCAAGCTGATCGTGGTCGTCGACTCCGACTGCGACGTCCACGACCTGCACGAGGTCGCCTGGCGGGCCCTCGGCAACACCGACTACGCCCGTGACCTCACGGTCGTCGAAGGCCCCGTCGACCATCTCGACCATGCCTCCTACCAGCAGTTCTGGGGAGGCAAGGCAGGCATCGACGCGACGAAGAAGTGGCCCGAGGAGGGCTACACACGCGACGGCGGCTGGCCGGACATGGTGGAGTCCGATCCCGAGACCGCGGCGAAGGTCGACCGCCGCTGGAAGGAGTACGGACTGTGAGCAGCGCCTCCGCCGCGATTCCGCAGCCAGGACGCACGAAGGCGTTCCTCCGCCTCGTCATGATCGAGCACTCGGTGTTCGCGCTGCCCTTCGCGTACATCGCCGCGCTCACCGCGATGTTCCAGTGGGACAAGAACATCCACTGGGGCCGGCTGCTCCTGGTCACCATCTGCATGGTGGGCCTGCGCACCTTCGCCATGGCGGTCAACCGGATCATCGACCGCGAGATCGACGCGCGGAACCCGCGGACCGCCCAGCGCGAACTGGTGACCGGCGCGATGTCGGTCCGCCACGCCTGGACCGGCGCCCTGATCGCCCTGGTGATCTTCCTGGGCGCGGCGGCCCTGCTGAACCCCCTGTGCCTGGCCCTCGCCCCCATCGCGGTGATCCCGATGGTGGTCTACCCCTACGGCAAACGCTTCACCAACTTCCCCCAGGCCATCCTGGGCCTGGCCCAGGCGATGGGCCCGGTCGGCGGCTGGCTGGCGATCACCGGCTCCTGGTCCTGGGACGCGGTGATCCTGGGCCTCGCGGTGGGCATCTGGATCGGCGGCTTCGACCTCCTCTACGCCTGCCAGGACGTCGACACCGACCGCGAGATCGGCGTCATGTCGGTCCCGGCCCGCTTCGGTATCCCGGCGGCGATCTGGGGAGCGCGGGTCTGTCACGCGGTCACGACGGGACTGTTCGTCTGGTACGCCCTCGCCACGGACGCGGGCGCGTTCTTCTGGCTGGGCCTGCTGATCGTGGCCGGCGCCTTCCTCTACGAGCACTCGATCGTGCGCCCGCATGACCTGTCCCGCGTAAACAGGGCGTTCTTCAGCGTCAACGGGTTCATCGGGATTGCCCTGTTCGTGTGTGCGCTGCTGGATCTTCTGGTCCGGGGTCTGACGGTCTGAATAGCGTGCGGGCCATGAACCGCCTGCACGCTCAGCTCGCCCGGTTCGAGGACGCGTTCCCGGCTTCCGGACGGAGATCGTCGAGGGGAGCGTCGTGGCGAGCCCGGTCACATCGCACCACGGGAGGACGATTCATGAGGTCTGGACCGCCCTTGAGTCCCAGCTGGACTCGCAGTGGGGCGTGGTGAGCGATGTCGCGTTCGCCTTCGACGCCGACAACGAGTTCTGCCCGGACCTGGCCGTCATACCCGCATCGGAGGCGGCGAGGAACCGGATCGCCTACGCACCCGACCTCATCGAGCTGGTCGTGGAGGTCGTCTCCGGGGGCACGGTCCGCCGAGACTACGAGATCAAGCCCCGCTGGTACGCCTCCCGAGCCATCGCCGACTTCGTGATTCTCGACCCGCTGCGGGGCCACGCCGTCACGATGTGGAACGCCGGCCCCGAGGGCTACGGAAGCCGCGACACCATCCCCTACGGCCCCGACCTGACCCTCGATTCCCCCCTCGGCAAGCTGACGATCCCCACCGCCGGCCTACCCGTCGACCCTAAAGCGCGGACCCGGCCCTGAGCGCCGGCCCGCCCGCCCGGCGCCGCAGCACGAACGCCGCCGCCACTCCCGCCACGAGCCCCACCAGATGCCCCTGCCAGCTGACCCCGGACTGGGTCGGGGCGAGGCCCGCCAGGATCGAGCCGCCCCAGACCGCGCCCACCAACAGGCCGACCAGGATGCCAAGAGGACGCCGCTCCACGAAGCCGGTGACCAGGAGGAAACCGAAGAGGCCGAAGATCAGGCCGGAGGCGCCCGCGGTGTTGGTGCCGGACGGGGATATCAGCCACACGCCCAGGCCGTCGGCCACGATGATCAGGGCACAGACGGCGGCGAACCGGCGTATGCCGCCGAGCGCCGCGAGGAACCCGAGGACCAGCAGCGGCACGCTGTTCGCGGCGACGTGGGCGAAGCCGAAGTGGATGAAGGAGGCCGGGACGACGTCCACCAGCTCGGAGGAGACACGCGGGACGATGCCGAAGCCGTCCAGTGCGTGCCCGGAGATCACGTCGACCACTTCCAGCAGCCACAGCAGCGCGACCCAGCCCACCATCAGCTTGGCAGCGGCCTTCGCACGGTCGCCCCGCGACCGCTCGAGCTCCCCGACCGGCATGGCACTCCCCACTGTTCCCTCGTCCCCTCCGGGGAACGCCCGGGCCCCCTTGGCCGGTTCCCACCCCGCGACGCCGGATAGGCTCGGTGTCGTGAACCCAGTCAAGCCAGGAGAGACGCCGCGTACGCCTTGGATCGTAGGGGTCTCCGGCGCTTCCGGCACCCCCTATGCCGCCTCGGTGCTGCGTGCCCTGCTGGCCGCCGGCGAGAGCGTCGACCTCGTGGTGTCCCGGGCCTCGCGGCTCACCCTGCTCGACGAGACCGGGATCTCCTTCCGGGACGCGCACTGGCAGGACGACCTGCGCGAATGGTTGTCGCGGGGCGCCGACGGCAAGCCGGGAACCTTCCAGGCGGACATCGAGGGCGTACGGCACTGGAGCGCGGGCGACCTCGCCGCCGGTCCGTCCTCGGGGTCGTACCCCGTGAAGGGCATGCTGATCGTGCCGGCCTCCACAGCCTGCGTGGCGGGCGTCGCGCTCGGCCTGTCGAAGGACCTGCTGCAGCGCGCGGCGAGCGTGACCCTCAAGGAGGGGCGCAAGCTGGTCGTGGCCGTACGGGAGACCCCCCTGAACGGCCAGACCCTGCGGCACCTGGTGACCCTGGACGACGCGGGCGCGACCGTGGTGCCCGCCTCGCCGGCCTTCTACGCGGGGGCGACGCACATCCAGGACCTGGTGGACTTCGTCGCCGGACGGGTCCTCGACGCGGCGGGCGTCGAGCACCGGCTCTACCGCCGCTGGAAGGGCGAACTCGGCGGCGGGGCCCGCACGACATGAACGCCCTCTGAGTAAGTCGCAGTACCTCGCATCACTTCGGGAACCATTCAAGACCTCTTCAGTGGAAGGCTTCGAATCGCATGGACGCGGTGGACAGGCAGCTCATCCAGGCCCTGAGGGAGAACGGCCGGGCCTCCTACGCGGAGCTGGGACGCCTCGTCGGCCTGTCGGGACCCAGCGTCACCGACCGCATCAACCGGCTGGAGGCGGCCGGCGTCATCACCGGCTACCGCGCCACCGTCGACGCCGCCTCGCTCGGCCTCGGCGTCACCGCGCTGATCGGCATCTCGCTCTCCGACGCCACCGACCACGAGGACGTGGCGAACCGCCTGCGGGACCTCAACGAGATCGAGGACTGCTGGTTCATCGCCGGCGACGACTCCTACATGCTCAAGGTGCGCGCGGCCGACGTGGACGGCCTCGAGAAGATCATCCGGCGGCTGTCCGGCACCAAGGGTGTCTCCCGGACCCGTACGACGATCGTGCTCTCCACCAAGTGGGAGAACCGGGTCGGGGAGCTGCCGGAAGAAGCGTAGGCCGCAGGCCGTATGGGGGTCCCCCCGCCCGAAGGGTGGGGGAGTACGGTTGACGAAGTCTGTCTGAGAGAGGTGTACGCATGGACGTCGGGCTCAAGCGCGAGCTGGAGGAGAAGGTCCGATCCGGTGAGCGGCTGTCCCGCGAGGACGGCGTCGCGCTGTACGAGTCGGACGACCTGGCGTGGCTCGGCGGACTCGCGCACGAGGTGCGGACGCGCAAGAACGGCGACGTGGTCCACTTCAACGTCAACCGCCACCTCAACATGACCAACGTGTGCACGGCGTCCTGCGCCTACTGCTCCTTCCAGCGCAAGCCGGGCGAGAAGGACGCGTACACGATGCGTATCGAGGAGGCGGTGAAGCTCGCCAAGGCGATGGAGAGCGAGAACCTCACCGAGCTCCACATCGTCAACGGGCTGCACCCGAACCTCCCGTGGCGCTACTACCCGCGCTCGCTGCGGGAGCTGAAGGCCGCCCTCCCGAACGTCTCCCTGAAGGCCTTCACGGCCACGGAGATCCACCACTTCGAGACGATCAGCGGTCTGTCGGCGTCCGAGATCCTGGACGAGCTGATCGACGCGGGCCTGGAGTCCCTCACCGGCGGCGGTGCGGAGATCTTCGACTGGGAGGTCCGGCGGCACATCGTGGACCACCGCACCCACTGGGAGGACTGGTCCCGTATCCACCGCCTGGCGCACGAGAAGGGTCTGAAGACCCCGTGCACCATGCTGTACGGCCACATCGAGGAGCCGCGGCACCGGGTGGACCATGTGCTGCGGTTGCGCGAGCTGCAGGACGAGACGGGTGGCTTCCAGGTCTTCATCCCCCTGCGCTACCAGCACGACTTCGTCGACATGAAGGACGGCAAGGTACGCAACCGCCTCCAGGCCCGCACCCAGATGGCCACCGGCGCCGAGGCCCTGAAGACCTTCGCGGTGTCGAGGCTGTTGTTCGACAACGTCCCGCACGTCAAGGTCTTCTGGGTCATGCACGGCGTCCAAACCGCCCAGCTGGCCCTCCAGCACGGCGCCGACGACATGGACGGCTCGGTCGTCGAGTACAAGATCACCCACGACGCGGACAACTTCGGCACGCCGAACAAGCTGACCCGCGAGGACCTGCTGGACCTGATCAGGGACGCGGGCTTCCGTCCGGTGGAGCGGAACACGCGGTACGAGATCATTCGGGAGTACGACGGCCCCGACCCGTTGCGCCGGGAGTCGCCGCAGCCGATGCGGGTCTGACGGTCGGTTGCGGCTGGTGACCGGATGACCCGGAGGGCCACATTCGGCGGAGAAGCGGTCGTTCCACTGCCCGACGGCGATGTCCTGCGCGGTGCGATGGATGACCGCGGGCACCTGAGGGTCCAGCGGGAGGACGGCTTCGGCGCCCTTGTCTGGGAGGCGGATCTCGGCGATCTCGGTGAGGATCCGAGTCTTCGATACGCCGATTCGCAGACGAGCGACTACGGCTGTCTCTACTGGGCGACCACGGACACGCTGGTGCTTCTCGGGGATGCGACAGCGCTGGTCCTCGGTGCCGCGAACGGTGCGGTGACAACCTCCTACGAGCTGAAGCCCGTCGGCAGACCGTCGCTGGAAGTTTCGGGTGTCTCCGCCCTGCCGGGCGCCGACGGCGTGGTGATCGCCAGCGCCAGGAGGGTGTGGGTGATCGGCTCGGATCTGCAGCCGGTCGTATGCGTGGACGCCGATTCTCTCCTGGCATCGTTCCCCAGGCTCGAACAGGGTTTCCTCGTGGTCGACGAGTACGACTTCGACGGCGAGCAAGGAGAAGTCCGTGCCCGGAGATTTCCGCTCGCTCATGGAGTCGGTCAATCGGGCTGAGGGCTCCATCGGATGCCCTTGGGTCGGGACACTCGCGGCAACCGGGGGTACCCGTCGAGCATGGTCACCACGAAGGCACCTGAGGACGCTTACACCGCTGCACCCTTCGTTCCGGACCGCGGCGGCCTCCCGGCGTTGCGCCGCGCCGCCGCCGAGTGCCGGGGCTGCCCCCTCCACCGGAACGCGACCCAGACCGTGTTCGGCGCCGGGGACAAGAACGCCCGCGTGATGCTCGTCGGCGAACAACCCGGCGATCAGGAGGACCGGCAGGGCAAGCCGTTCGTGGGTCCCGCCGGCCGGCTCCTGGACCGCGCGCTGGAGGAGGCCGGCATCGACCCCGCCGAGGCCTACGTGACCAACGCCGTCAAGCACTTCAAGTTCACCCAGGCCGAGCCCCGCAAGCGCCGTATCCACAAGGCACCGTCCCTGCGGGAGATGACCGCGTGCGGGCCGTGGCTGGCCGCCGAGCTGGCCGTCGTGGAGCCCGAGCTGATCGTGATCCTGGGAGCGACCGCGGGCAAGGCGCTGCTGGGCTCGTCGTTCCGGGTGGGGGAAGTGCGCGGGGCGCTGCTGGAGCGGGAGATCCACGGTCGGCAGGAGAAGCTGGTGGCGACGGTCCATCCGTCGTCGGTGCTGCGGGCGCAGGACGACGCGGACCGGAAGGCCGCGTACGAGGGTCTGGTCTCGGACCTGAAAGTGGCGGCACGCGCACTCTCGTAATGGCTACGATGGCGCGGTGTCCCTTACTTTCACTCTCGACCCCGCCGTCACTCCCACCCTCCGCGACGGCATCCTCGACCTGTGGACCGACGTCTCCAACGCGGGCGGAGCCGTCGGCTTCGTGCCGCCGGTGACGCGGGAGGCGATCCGGCCGTCGCTCGTGAAGCACTTCGCGGCGATGACGGAGGGACAGAGCCGGCTGCTAGTCGGGCACGACGAGACCGGCGACGTGGCTGCGACTGCCTTCTTCACCTTCAACACGCACCACCTGATGACCCACTGGGTGTGGCTGTACACGGTGATGGTGCATCCACGCCACCAGGGCAAGGGCTACGGCCGCGACCTGCTGGCCGCCGCCGAGGAGTCCGCCCGCACCTTCGACGGCATCGAGGCGATCCGCCTCACCTGCCGCGGCGGCCTCGGCCTGGAGCGTTTCTACGGCTCCTGCGGCTACAAGGAGGTCGGCCGGATCCCGGACGCCATCCGGGTCGCGCCGGGCGACGACCGCGACGACGTGATCATGCTGCTGCCGCTCGACTGAGCCCGGCCCAGGGCGCCTGTGCACCGTGCCGACCCCCCTGCAAGATCGGCTGCCCCGCGTGCTTCACTGGACAGTGGCCCTTTTTGGAATCGGAAGAGTGGATTGAGATGCTCCGCTACACACTGATGCGCCTCGGGATCTTCGTGGGCTGCCTCGTGGTCGTCTGGGGCCTCGTCTACTCCGGCCTCGCCCCGCGCGGCCTCGGCGACTCCAACGGCATGTGGATCATCCTGCTCGCCCTGCTGCTCTCGGCCCCGATCAGCTTCGTCGTCCTGCGCAAGGAGCGCGACCGCGCCTCCGTCCGGATCGTCCAGAAGGTCGACCGGATGAAGGCCAACCTGGAGGCGAACCGCAGCCAGGAGGACGCGGCCGTCGACTCGGCCCAGGCACAGGGGCAGGCTTCTTCCCAGGCCTCGTAGGACCGCCGTAGGGCCTTTGCCGGCCCGGCTTCGGGCCTGCACCTCGGCCTTCCGGCCCGGCAGTGATACCGATGGGTAGCTGCGCGGGTCGACCCCCTTACCCTGGCCCGGATCATGATGTGGGATGACTGGAACCACATCGGGCTCACCGGTGTATCACCAGTAGGACCCGCATCCAACGGGCATCGCAACACAAGGGGGAACCGTGGCACGAGGGCGAGCGCGTGCGCAGCAGGGCGCACAACGCGTTGCCGAGGCCGTCGCCTCCGGCACCGATCCGCGGACGGCCGCGCAGGAGGAACTGCGGCGGCAGATCGGCGGACGAGGGACGCAGGGCGCCGGCGGCGAGGAGTACGACGCGCAGGGCTGGGCCATCGACCCGGCCGACTTCCTGGCCGCCCGGGAGCAGGGTGGCTCCACCGCCACCGTCATGCGGCAGAAGACGGTGCCGCTGGACGAGGCAGGGGAGGCGCTCGGCCGTAGCGAGCAGGTGCGCGAGGGCGGCGAGGTGGCGCACGCCATCTGCCCGATGGTGATGCCCAAGGGCCGCTCGTTCATCTCCATGCTGCCGGTGCTGATGCTGCTCGTGCTGGGCGCGGTGGGCGCTGGAATCGTGGGGGCGGCCGGCGCCGACGTCCTGACCAACCCGCTGTTCGGCGTGCACTACTGGGTCATCGCGGTCCTCGCCGTCGGCTTCGTGTGGTGGCGGCAGGGCATGGTGATGGTGCCGGACGGCTGCCAGGCGCTGATCACCAAGTTCGGCAAGCTGGAGACGATCGTCGGCCCGGGCCGGGTCGTGCTGCTGAGCCCGTGGAAGCGGGTGTCGTACATCGTCAACACCACGCGCGAGTACCCCTTCAACGCGCCGGTGCGCGAGGCCCCGACCAAGGGCGGCGTGAAGGCGTCGATCGACCTGTTCATCCAGTTCCGGATCAGCGACCCCACCGAGTTCGTCTACACGCTGGGCGCGGTGCGCGGCTTCGAGGAGAAGCTGAGCAACGCGGTGAGCGAGACGATCCGCACCCTCGTCTACGAGCAGGAAGCCGCCGGCATCTACGACATGGTCGGTGAGGACACCGGCCGTCTGCTGGAGCAGCTCAACCAGCAGTTCCGCCCGGCCGTCGAGCTCACCAACGCCAACATCACCCACGCCGAGCCCTCCGACCAGCGCTACCGCATGGACCTGGCGGCGCCCGAGATGGTCCGGGTGGCCAAGGAGGCGTACACACACGAGTACGCGCTCCAGCTCCGCAAGGAGCAGGACGAGGGCGACCTCACCCGGGAACTCGCCTCCAGCCTGGAGACCCTCTCCGCGATCCAGGCCGACATCGCCCAGTACCAGGCGCAGATGGACACGGCCGTGGAGCGCGAGACCAACCGCGCCGAGGCGCTCGCCCGGCAGCGCTACGTCCAGGCCGAATCGGAGGCGAAGGCCAACGCCGCCCTCCTGGAGGCGCAGGCCCTCGACATCCGCGCGGTGACCGCGGCGGAGGCGCCGGAGATCCTGGAGTACCGCTACCAGCAGCAGGTGCTGGACACGCTGGAGCAGGTCGCCGACCATCTGCCACGCCTGGTGCGCATCGGCGGTGGCGCGGACGCCGGGATCGACTTCCTGGAGCTGGCCCGCGAACTGGTCGGCGAGCGCGGCACGGAACTGTTCACCGACGAGGACATGGCTGCCGTACGGTCGCGGCTCGCCGAGGTGTCCGAGCGGATCGCCGCGCGCGAGACGGAGATCGGCGCGCTGCTGGCCGCCGATCGGCCCACGGTGCCGCAGGTGCCCGAGCAGCCCGAGTCGACCGACAGCTCCGACCGCTCCGACGTCTCCGAGGAGGCCGCCCAGTGAGCAGCGCCCGTTCCCACCGCCGTTCGGTCATCGCCGAGACCGTCGCCCCCTGGAGCGAGATCGCGCGGCTGCTGCGCGGCGGCGAGGCCGACACCCTGATCCCGGTCATCATCCCCCGCCACCGGCGCCGCCTGTGGTGGATGCTGCCGCTGTGGCTGGGCGTCTACGCCCTGCTGACGGGCGTGATGCTGTCCCTGGGTGAGGCGGACTCGACCGCCGGGGACCTCGCCTACGACACCCTCGCCGCCCTCTCCTACGTCGGCGGCGTCGTGCTGCTGCTGATCGGCGTGCTGTGGTGGTGGCGCTCCTCGATCGTCGAGATCGAGCAGGGCACCAACGGCGTGCTGACCCGCTACGGCGCCGTCACCCGCACCCTCGACGCCGGCCGCCACTACCTGTGGCACCCGTGGTCCCGGGTGGACTTCGTCGTCGACACGGCCACCGAAATCCCGTACTCGGCACCGGTGATGGCCTGCCCGACGCAGGAGAACGTGCCGCTGCGCTCGATCGAGTTCTTCCTGAAGTTCCGCATCACCGACGCCGTGCTGTTCGTCCGCACCATCGGCGCGGGCAACTTCGACCTGGTGCTCTCCAGCGCCGTCCAGGACGCGATCCGGCAGCGCGCCCGCAAGATGCGCACCGAGCGGGCGTACGACCTGCGCGGCTCGGACGTGGCCGACATGCAGGAACTGCTCAACCGCCAGCTGTCCGGCTACGGCGTGCGCATCACCGGCTCCAACATCCCGGACGTACAGCTGCCGGCGCAGTACCAGCAGCACCTGGCCACCCGGGAGCGCGTCGCCAAGGAGCGCACCGCGTACGAGCAGGAGTGGGGCCTGATCCGCAAGCGCCGGATCGACCAGCTGGGCATGGACATCGAGCGCGCCAAGAAGGTGCGCGACGCCCGGATCGTCGAGGTCAAGGCCGCGCTGAACCGGGCCCGCGAAGAGGTCGCCCAGCTCCTCGAGCAGCAGGAGACCAACGCCCAGCGCGTGCGGTTCGAGATCGAGACGCGGGGCCGCAGCGGTCTGATCGCCGCCGAGAACGAGGCCCGCGCCCAGCGCGCCCTCGCCAAGGCCTACCGCGACAACCGCGCCGTCCTGCAGTACGAACTGGCCCGGCGCCGACTGGAAGTGGGCGCGAAGCTCGCCGGGAAGGCCCCGCAGCCGGTGGTCGTCCGCACCGACGGCACGGGCACCGACACCTCCGCGCTGTCCACCCTGCTCACCGCGCAGCTGCTGCCCCGGCTGACGGCGCTGCCTGCGGTGGACGGCCGGGTGTTGACCGACCGGATCGCGCGGTTCCAGGACGACGGGAACGACGAGTAGGAGACAGCGGTTGCAGCGGGCCGGGTGGGATCGCCCCTCCCGGCCCGTACGCTAATCGCCATGGGTGCTGTGAAGACCAAGCGGATGCCGCGTGCCGTCCGTGAGCAGCAGATGCTGGACGCCGCCGTGCAAACCTTCGGTCAGCGGGGGTACATGGCCGCGTCGATGGACGAGATCGCCGAACTCGCGGGCGTGTCGAAGCCGTTGGTGTATCTGTACCTCAACTCGAAGGAAGACCTCTTCACCTCCTGCATCCGGCGGGAGGCCGCCGCGCTCATCGAGGCCGTCCGCGCGGGCGTGCGGCGGGACCTGCCCGCCGACCGCCAACTCTGGGAAGGGCTGGGCGCGTTCTTCGCGCACACCTCACAGAACCCGGACGGCTGGTCCGTCCTGCACCTCCAGGCCCGCACCCATGGCGAGCCGTTCGCGTCCGAGGTCGCCGCGATGCGCGCGGAGATCGCCGCGTTCGTGACCCAGCTGATCCTCGCGGCGGCCCGGGAGGCCCATCACGACCCCGACCTCCCCGAGCGCGAGGTCGCCGGACTCGCCGAGGCCCTGGTCGGCGCCGCCGAGTCCCTCGCCGACTGGGCCAACGCCACGCCGGGCGTGACCGCGAGGGAAGCGGCGGCCACGCTGATGAACTTCGCGTGGTCGGGGCTGGGCAATCTCATGGGCGGCCGGCCCTGGACCCCGCCGGACAGCACTCACGAGGTGAGTGGATAGACCTCCCCTGCCACATGGATGCGGTCCCCGCCGCGCAGCTCGAACCGCCCGCCCTCCGCCGCGTACGTCACCGTCCCCGGCAGCAGCACCGGCGCCCGGAACCGAGCCCGTACCAGTACCGCCTCCGGTGTGCCGTGCGCGGCGAGGCAGCGGGCCACCGTCCACATGCCGTGCGCGATGGCGCGCGGGAAGCCGAACAGGCGGGCGGTGAGGGGGTGGAGGTGGATGGGGTTGCGGTCACCGGAGGCGGCACCGTAGCGGCGGCCGACGTCCCCGGCGAGGCGCCATTCGGCGACCTCGGGCAGCGGCTTCTGCACGTCCTGCGGCTCCTTCGTCTCCTCCACTTCCTCCACCTCCTGTTCCTCCACCTCCTGCGCGGCCTCGGGGGCCTGCTGCCCGATGCGATGCC
The DNA here is from genome assembly GCF_050936625.1 of Streptomyces sp. CA-251387. Lineage (NCBI taxonomy): Bacteria > Bacillati > Actinomycetota > Actinomycetes > Kitasatosporales > Streptomycetaceae > Streptomyces > Streptomyces sp. CA-251387. The sequence continues at coordinate 5,488,383 of NZ_JBNJMJ010000001.1, forward strand.
GGGCCAGATAGGTGCTCCGCGACTCCCAGACAACCTCGTCGCCGGCCCGCATCTCGGTGATCACCGCGGCCTCCGTACCGCGCCGGTGCGGCGCCAATCCGTCGATGCGCACGGAGAGTTCGTACGCTCCGGTGGCCGTGAGGGCCCGGTGCCGGGTGATCGTGATCGAGGTATGGACGAGTCCGAGCAGCGGCAGCGGAAAGTCCCGGCCGCTCATCAGCCGCATCGCCAGCGGGAAGCCGAGCAGATGCGGATACGTCACCGGCAGGGCGTCCTCCCCGGTGGGGAAGCCGCACACCCTCTCGTACGCCGCCAGCCGGCCGAGGTCGACGCGCAGGCCGGGCAGAACGAGTCGGGTACGCGGGAACTCCGCGTCGGGGCTGGGGCGTTTGAAGAGTGACAGCAGGGCGCCCCGGGCGAGCAGGGGCGGAAGGGAAGGAGCACTGGTGAGGACGAGGGACATCACGCCCCCAGCAGGCTCTGGCCGCATACGCGTACGACCTGGCCGTTGACGGCCCCGGACCCGGGATCGGCCAGCCAGGCGGTCGTCTCGGCGACGTCGACCGGTAGTCCGCCTTGCGCGAGGGAGTTCATCCGGCGTCCCGCCTCCCGGATGAACAAGGGAATCGCGGCGGTCATCTTCGTCTCGATGAAGCCCGGCGCGACCGCGTTCACCGTCACCCCATGCTCGGCGAGCGCGCGCGGCGCGAGGGAGCGGACCAGGCCGACGATGCCCGCCTTGCTCGCGCCGTAGTTGGTCTGACCGGCGTTCCCCGCCAGCCCCGCGATGGACGCCGTCGCCACGATCCGGCCGCCCCGCCTCAGCGTGCCGCTCGCCAGCAGCGCGTCCGTCGTGCGCAGCACGCTCGCCAGGTTGACGTCCAGTACCGAACTCCAGCGCTCTGCGGCCATGTTGACCAGGCGACGGTCCCGGGTGATCCCGGCGTTGTGGACCAGGACGTCCAGGCCGTCGGGCAGCGCGGCCGCGATGCGCTCGCCCGCGTCGGGCGCGGTGATGTCGAGCGCGAGAGCGGTGCCGCCGAGCCGGTCGGCCACGCGCCGCGCGTCCTGTTCGGCCTGCGGCACGTCCAGGACGACGACCCGGGCGCCGTCCCTGGCCAGCGTCTCCGCGACCGCCTCGCCGATGCCGCGCGCGGCACCGGTGATCAGGGCGGTGCGGCCGGTGAGGGGGCGGTCCGGGTCGGCGGGCGGGGCGCTCTCGTCGTAGGTACCGACTTCGATCACCTGGCCGCTGACGTATGCCGATTTGGGGGAGAGGAGGAATCGCAGGGTCGACGCGGCCGCGTGTGCGTCCGTCAGCCGTACGAGGTTCACCGTCCGCCCGCGCCCGATCTCCTTGCCGAGCGAGCGCGTGAAGCCCTCCAGGGCCTGCTGGACGGCCGCCTGGTGGTGGTCGGCCGGGTCGAGGGGTGCGCCGAGGAGGACGATCCGGCCGCTCTCGGTGACCGACCGTACGACGGGATGGAGGGCCGCGTGCACCTCGGCGAGCGTCTCGACGTCCCGGACTCCCGTGGCGTCCAGGAGGACGGCGGCCGGCTTCTCGGAGGCGGCCGTCAGGCCGAGGCCCTTGTCGGCATCGGCGAGAGCGAGGTCCGACCTGCCGGCCGTGAGCAGCAGCCGGTCGCCCTCCAGCCCGGGCCGCTCGGGTGACCAGCGTTTCAGCGCGGCGGGCTGCGGCAACCCGAGGCGGCGGGTGAGGAAGCGACCGGGCGCGGTGCCGGTGAAGGTCAGATAGCGATCGGCCATGTCCCACTCCCAGTGCCCTCCGGTGCTGACTCCGGAGTAAGGTTACCCGAGGTAAGCCAAGGTGGACGTGAGGAGTGGGTGGAGATGAGCTCTCTGACAGCGCCGACGGTACGGCGCGTCGCGATCATCGGCGGCACCCGCATCCCGTTCGCCCGCTCGGACGGCCCGTACGCCACCGCCTCCAACCAGGACATGCTCACGGCTGTCGTCGACGGCCTCGTGGAGCGGTACGAGCTCGGCGATCCGGGCGCGGTCGGCGAGTTCGTCGCCGGGGCCGTCCTCAAGCACAGCCGGGACTTCAACCTCGCCCGCGAGACCGTCCTCGGCTCGAAGCTGGACGCGCGCACACCCGCGTACGACATCCAGCAGGCCTGTGGCACGGGCCTGCAGGCCGTCATCGCCGCCGCCAACAAGATCGCGCTGGGCCAGACCGAGTCGGCGATCGCGGGCGGCGCCGACACGGCGAGCGACGCGCCCCTCGGCGTCAACGACGAACTGCGCCGGATCCTGCTGGAGGTCCGGCGGGCCCGGTCGCTCGGCGGGCGGATCAAGGCCCTCACAAAGGTCCGCCCCGCCCACCTGATCCCCGACATCCCCCGCAACGCCGAGCCGCGCACCCACCTCTCCATGGGCGAGCACGCCGCCGTCACCGCCCGCGCCTGGGGCATCACCCGCGAGGCCCAGGACGAACTGGCGGCGGCGAGTCACCAGCGGCTCGCGGCTGCGTACGAGCGCGGCTTCTTCGAGGACCTGGTCGTGCCCTTCCGGGGGCTGGGCCGGGACCAGAACCTTCGCCCCGGCTCGACGCCGGAGAAACTGGCCGCGCTGAAGCCGGTGTTCGGCCTCGATCAGCCCGATCCGACGATGACCGCGGGCAATTCGACGCCGCTGACGGACGGGGCGGCGGTCGTGCTGCTGGCGAGCGAGGAGTGGGCCCGGGCACGGGGGCTGGAACCCCTGGCGTACCTCACCGCGTACGAGACGGCGGCCGTCGACTTCGTGCACGGGGATGTCGCGGGCGGCGAGGACGGGCTGCTGATGGCACCGGCGTACGCCGTCCCGCGCATGCTGGAGCGGGCCGGACTCACCCTCCCCGACTTCGACTTCGTCGAGATCCACGAGGCCTTCGCGTCCCAGGTGCTGGCCACGCTGGCGGCGTGGGAGAAGCGGGGTCTCGCCCCGGTGGACCGCGCCCGCCTGAACGTGAACGGATCCTCCCTGGCCACCGGCCACCCCTTCGCGGCGACCGGGGCGCGGATCGTGGCGACGCTGGCCAAGTTGCTGGCGGAGAAGGGCGGTTCGGGCCGCGGACTGATCTCCGTCTGCGCGGCGGGCGGGCAGGGCGTGACGGCGATCCTGGAACGAAGCTGAGGGGCCCTCACATAACCCCCGACGTTGCACATACCCGTCCCCGGACCACCGCCGAACGCGCACACCCCCCACACGCAGGCGCCGTACGATCTCCTGCCTAACCAGCGGTAACCCTTTTCCGCAGGCCTCCGCAGGTGAACGCCACGGTGCGCGAGGCACGTACGTCATGCAGCAAGCAGTTTCTTCGCTGCACGCCCGCCGCAGGAGCCGCCCGTGTCCACCCCGCTTCCCTCCTTCGCCCCCTCGGCCGCCTTCGACGACGCTCCCGGACCGACGCTGGTCCAGCCCGAGACGCGGCGGCTGGACGGGGCCGTACGGGAGGCGTACGTACCGCCGTTCGCGCCCCCGGTGACGCATGGGTCGCTCGCGGACCTGCCGTTCGACAACGCGGCCGCGGTTCCCGACGCGGTGGTGCTCAGCCGCAAGGGCGCGGACGGGCAGTGGGTGGACGTGACGGCGGCTCAGTTCGCCGAGCAGGTGCAGGCGGTGGCGAAGGGGCTGATCGCCGAGGGGCTGATGCCGGGCGACCGCATCGCCGTCATGGCGCGTACGCGCTACGAGTGGACGCTCCTCGACTTCGGCGCATGGGCGGCCGGTCTGGTGACGGTCCCCGTCTACCCCACCTCCTCCGTCTTCCAGACCCGCTGGATCCTCCAGGACTCGGGCGCGGTCGCCCTGGTCACCGAGACCGCCGCCCAGGCGGCCGCCCTCGGCCCCGAGCTGGACCGGGTGCCCGACCTGCGCCACATGTGGGTGATGGAGAAGGGCCATGTGGAGCGGCTGGCGGAGTCCGGCGCTCAGCAGCCGGACGGCGAGGTGGCCGTACGGCGCGGCATGCTGGCACCGGACACGCTGGCGACGCTCATCTACACCTCGGGCACCACGGGCCGGCCCAAGGGCTGCGCGCTCACGCACGGCAATTTCTTCGCCGAGGTGGACAACGCGATCGAGCTGCTCTACCCGATCTTCAAGGCGAGGACGAGCGAAGAGGCGTCGGTGCTGCTCTTCCTGCCCATGTCGCACGTCTTCGGCCGCATGGTGGCGGTGGCCTGTATCCGGGCCCGGGTCCGCCTGGGCCACGCGCCGAGCCTGAAGGCGGAGGACCTGCTGCCGGACCTGGCGGCCTTCCGCCCCACCTGCCTCCTGACGATCCCCTACATGCTGGAGAAGGTCTTCAACTCCGCCCGCGCCAAGGCCGAGACGGGCGGCCGGGTGTCGTCCTTCGACCGCGCGGCATCGGTGGCCGAGCGTTACGGCGAGGCGCTGGAGGCCCGGCAGGCGGGGACGGGCGCCGGCCCGGGCACGGCGCTCAAGACGGCCCGCGCCTTCTACGACCCCCTCGTCTACCGCCGTATCCGCAACGCGATGGGCGGCCGCGTGAAGTACGCGATCTGCGGCGGCTCACCGCTCGGCCGCCGCCTGGCCGCGTTCTACGCCGGTGCGGGCATCGAGATCTACGAGGGTTACGGCCTCACGGAGACGACCGGCGCGGCGACCGTGACGCCCCCGCTCAAGCCCCGCCTGGGCACGGTGGGCTGGCCCCTGCCCGGCACCCGGGTCCGCATCGCCGCGGACGGCGAGATCCTCGTCTCCGGCGAGCAGGTGCTGCGCGGCTACTGGGACCCGGCGGCGGGCGGCGTGGTCCCCGCGGCGGCCGAGGGCTGGCTGGCGACCGGCGACATCGGCGAACTCGACGACGAGGGCTACCTGACCATCACCGGCCGCAAGAAGGAGATGCTGATCACGGCGGGCGGCAAGAGCGTGGCCCCGGCGCCCCTGGAGAACTGGCTGCGCTCGCACCCCCTGATCTCGCAGTGCATCGTCCTCGGCGATCGCCGCCCCTATGTCTCCGCCCTGATCACCCTGGACATGGACGGCGTCTCCCACTGGCGCCGGATGAACGGCAAGCACCCGGTCCCCGCCGAACTCCTCGTCAACGACGACGAGTTGCGGGCGATCCTGCAACGCGCCGTGGACGAGGCCAACAAACTGGTGTCCCGCCCGGAGTCCATCCGCCGCTTCGCGATCCTGCCGACCGACTTCACGGAGATGGACGGCCATCTGACACCGTCCATGAAGCTGCGGCGGGAGGCGGTCCTGCGGGACTTCGCGGCGGAGGTGGAGGCGTTGTACGCCAAGTAGCGTGTGAGCCACGTCACTCTGCGGGGTGGAACTCGACGGCGGGTGTCGGCGAACAGCGGGAGACCATGACACCCGGTCTTCGAGGGATACGACATGAACCACAGAGGTAGGACGTGACGCTCGCGCCGAGCTCGGGCGCCGCCTTCGCCACGGCAACGGAGGCGGACGGCGGCTCCGACGGCTCGGTCATCGAACGATCCTGGGAGACGCCCGACGCGTTCGCCGTGATCTTCGACCGCTATGCCGACGACATCCACCGCTACATCGCACGACGTCTGGGCTCCGACACCGCCGACGACCTGATGGCGGAGACGTTCGTGATCGCCTTCCAGCGGCGCCGGCGCTACGACCTGTCGCACGCGCACGCCCGGCCCTGGCTGTACGGCATCGCCACCAACCTGATCGGCCGTCACCGCCGGGAGGAGGCCCGCCGGCTGCGGGCACTGTCCCGCATGGCGGCCCTGCCTCCGGGCCGGGAGGACAGCGGTCCCGAGGAGGCGGTCACCGAGAGGCTCGGAGCCTGGGAGACACACGGCACGGTGGCCGGCGCTCTCGCCGAACTGCCCGCCCGGTACCGGGACGTACTGCTGGTCGTCGCCTGGGGAGAGCTCGACTACGAGGAGGCCGCGCGGGCCTTGGGCGTACCCGTCGGCACGGTGCGCTCCCGCCTGCACAGAGCGCGCACCAGGCTGCGACGAACCCTGGGCGGACCGGAGCGCACCCCCTCGACCGCACATCGGAAGGAGACCGACCATGGATGAACTGACGATGGTGCGCGAATGGGACGGGGGCACCGCCTCGGACGGGCCCTCCGTCCAGGCCCGCGCCGACGCCCGGGCCCGCCTCCGAACCGCCATCGACGAGGAGTCCCGCAGCGCCGCGTCCCGCGGCCGTGCACTGAGCCGACGCGTCATGTTCCGTGCCTCGCTCGCCGGCCTGGGCGCGGCCGCGGTGGGCGTCGCCGTCGTCGTGGCACGCGGCGACGAGGACGACGGCACGCCCCGGCTGAGCACGGTCAGCGCGACGGAGGTGCTGCGCAGGGCCGCCGAGAGGTCACGCTCCCAGGGCAGCGATCTGCCGGTGCCGCGCAATGACCAGTACTTCTACACCAAGACCTACATCAGGCGGACGCCGGTGAAGGGCGGAAAGACCAGGACGTGGACCGACGAGAGCTGGATGTCGGTGGACGGTTCCAAGCCCTCCCTGCGTGAGGAGTACGGCAAGATCCACCACGACCCTCCGCTCGGCGAGCACGAGGTGAGATGGCCGCCCACGGTCTACTCCAAGCTCAAGGCGATGCCGACGGACCCCGACAAGCTCCTGGCCCAGTTCAGGTTCGGCGGCGAGAAGACGCCCGAGGCCGACCGGAATGCCTTCTTCGAGGGCTGCATGCTCATGATGGGCCCGCGTGTGATGCCCCCCGGCCTGCAGGCCGCCGCCTTCGAAGCGCTGTCGAAGCTGCCCCGGATCCGCCTGGACTACGACGACGTCGACGTCGTCGGCCGGAGCGCGGTCGGCGTCTCGTACCCCGGGGTGGACTGGACCTTCCTCTTCGATGGCCGGACGTACGACTACTTGGGCCTGCGGACCAAGGGCAGCGTGCCGAAGAAGGTGGGCAAGGACGAGTGGGTGCAGACCGGCTGGTACTGGGAGACCCGGACGCTGCAGGACCTCCAGGTGGTCGACCGCATCGGACAGCACGCCTGAGCCCGCGCGCCGCGCCGAAGGCCTCCCGGCTCGGGCTCAGCCCGACTGCTTGGCGGTCTTCAGCGCCCTGTCCAGCAGCCGGTCGGCCAGGTCCGTGAAGGCCGTGCTCAGGGGCTTGTCCGTGGTCCGCTGGGCGTAGGACTGGAACACCAGCGCGGCCGTGGCCTGGACAGCGGGGGAGACGCGGTCCGGCGCGAGGAGGAGCTGCTGCTGGAGCTGCACGGGCACGGGCCACTTCTTCGGCCAGGGCATCTTGGGCGGCTCGGGGCAGATGTCGTCCCCGACCTCCTTCACCACCTCGGCGGGCTTGCGCCCCGCCAGGCTGGCGGCGATGGTCGCCTCCGCCACCGAGACGGCCATGGTGCGGACGGCCGGCAACAGGCCGTCCGCGGGCGGGAGCGGCTGCGGGTTCAGCCGCACCCCGTCCGCGGGCGCCGAACGGAAGCCGAGGTCGAGACCGGGATCGCTGATCGGGTGGGGCGGGACCGGCGGCACGCTGATGGGGTGGGGCGGGACCGGCGGCTCGACGATCTCCCAGAGGCGGGGGTCGAGATGGGCCAGCATCTCCATGACCTCGACGGTCGACGCCGCACGCGAGACGGTTGCCATGGGGGCTCCCTTCCTGGAACTGGAACTCGGGTGACAGTGCGAGACCGTAGGTCGGGTGGGCACGACTGTTCGGGCATTGACCTGATCGAGGGCGCGCCCGTCAGCGGCGCGGCCACGCGCGGCGGCTCGGCACTACGGCAGGATCTCCAGCCGAACCGCGCTTTCGGTGCCCCGCAGGCCGTCGGTGAGGCAGTCCGTGGGCAGCTGCCCGGGCAGCGAGGTCACGGTCCGGCGTACGAGGTGACCTGCGCCGCGTCCCTCCACGACCCGGCCCGACTGCAGGACGACCAGGACGCCGGCGACGCGGGCGGTGGTGGCGCCGTCGATGACGATCAGCGACCGGCCGCCGTCGGCGTACTGCACGGTTTCGGTGCCCCGCGCGCCGGACAGCGAGACGCAGGACGCCGACGGCGCGACGGCGTGGAAGGAGCCGGCGGCCGGGGCCGTGTGCCCGGACGCGGTGCTGCAGACGTAGCGCACGTCCGCGCGGTTGTGGGTCTTACGGGGTTGGAGTGTGAGCGGCGGGTCATAGCGACTGACGGCGTCGCCCGTACAGGTGACGACACCAGCCTCGTGCCCGCCTGACGCGGCCTGACTGGCGGGCGCCCCCACCAGCGACGAGACCGTGAACACCAGGGACCCCAGCGTGACTGCCGTACCGCGCTTGCCGAACACATGCCCTCCCACACGTCGTGTGCCGCTACTGGTGCGTCAACTGCCCAGGCCAGCCCGCTGCTTCAGGCGCCTCGAAGCGCGCCGCCCGCGCACGCCCGCCCCGTGCGCCGCCGCGCACGCGTCTGCTCCAGGTGGGTCGCTTGGATCCCGGAACGCGCAGGGTAGGAAGCGCCGGATGATTCCTCGTCGAGCTGGAGCAGGCAGGCGCCGGCGCAGGAGCAGGAACCGATCAGGAGGAGACCCGAGTGAGCCGAACCACCCCCACCCCCACCCCCACCCCCACCGCCACCAGCACCGTCGCCGCAGCGACGACGGCGCGCGTGCGCGTGTTCGCCATGATGGACGCCGACGGGGACCAGGTCGTCACCCGGCACGACTACCTCTCCCGGATCGACCGGACCGTCCTGGCCACGGGGCGCACGGAGGACGATCCGCTCGTCGTCGCCGCCCGCGCGGAAGGGCTCAAAGCGTGGGGTGAGATGGACGCCGACGGCGACGGGAAGCTGACCTTCGACGAGTACAACGCCTGGGTGGGCGCCGACAAGTTCGACAACATCTGCCGGTTCGCGCTCGGCGCCCTCTTCGACCTCGCCGACGCGGACGGGGACGGCGCCCTGGACAAAGCGGAGTTCACGACACTGCGCACCGCACTGAACAACCCGCCCGGGAACGCCGCCGCCGCGTTCGACGCACTGGACACCGACGGTGACGGCCGGGTGGGCCGCGATGCGTACCTGGCGTCGATCCGCGCTTACATCGTGGGGGACAGTTCACCGATGGGAGAGGTTCTGTACTAGCGGGTGCGGCACTGTACTAGCGGGTGAGGTCGAGGAAGGGGACGCCTCGTCCCTCGTACGGTACGCAAAGGCGTCACGCAACTTGCGGCCCATGGCCGCGCTCTCCTCGTCCGTCACCTCGACGCCGAAGTGCTCGGCGAGGTAGGTGCGGGTCCGCTCGGCGCGCTCGCGGCGCTCTTCGTCGGTGAGGGTGGATTCCGCGAATTCCTGCACGAGTGATCGGATCGATGTACCGCCTCGACCCCAGCCGGATCACGGGGATCGGGGCAGCCGCCCTTGTTCTTCAGCGACTGGAGTACGGCCACACCATCTGACGGAGATCACGGAAGCCGGAACTTGAAGAGGGACAGCCGGCGACCGCCATTTGGCCGCTCGATGCGCCCACCCGCAGGCGACACCGCGCGCCGCGTCCGACGCGCAACAGGTAGCAGGGCAGCAGTATCTCGCAGAGGCGCCAAGGCCCTCGTCCAGCTGAGGGAGTTGTTATGCCGTCGATTGCCGTGAACGGGACAGACATCTACTACGAGCTCCGGGGAAATGGCCCATCGGTGCTTTTCATCTCCGGCGCGACCGGCGATGCCGGACACTTCGACCGAGTCGCGGACTTGCTCGCCGATGAATTCACGGTGGTCACCTACGACAGGCGTGGCAACTCCCGCAGCCCCCGCCCCAGTGGGTGGGAGACGACCTCAGTAGCTGAGCAGGCCGACGACGCCGCAGCACTTCTTACCGCGCTCGCGCTCGCTCCCGCCGCTGTGTTCGGCAACAGCTACGGGGCGATCCTCGCCCTCGACCTGCTCCTCCGCCATCCCGGCGTCGTCCGCGGCGCGGTCCTGCACGAGCCTCCGCTGCTCTCAGTACTGGAGAACCCAGGCGAGGTCCAGGCCGCAGTCGGGTCGGTCGTCGAAGCAGGCATGGCGGCCGGAGGCCCTCCGGAAGCCGTAGGACGCTTCATCCGATTCTTCGCGGGCGACGACAACTGGGATCGCCTGGACCCAGACCTGCGCCACAGGATGGTCTCAAACGGGGAGACCCTCTTCAGCGTCGAGATGGGGACATTCGAGCCCTACCGCCCTGACGACGCGACGATCGCCGGCGTCGCCGCCCCTACCCAGGTCCTGCTCAGCCAGGAATCACCGGATTTCTACAATGAAGTCGCCTCCTGGCTCGCCGCCCGACTCGGGGTGGAGGTAGCGCACACCCCGGGCACGCACACACCGCAGTGGGACCACCCCGAGGAACTCGTCCACACCATCAGGCCATTCCTGCGCGCACCCTCGTAGCTAGAAGGACGCCGGCCATCCAACCACCGTCGGCGGATGCGGCGGGGCGCGGAATTCCGGTTCGAGCACGGTTCGGCCGGTGGTCGGCCGACGCGGCCACCTCCTCGGAGCTGGCGTTCACCGCGGCCGACGTATGTGACCTCATCCAGCGGATCAAGGCCGACGGCGGCGCGGACGTGGCCGAGATCGCGCTTCCTGAGCGTTGTTGGGATTCGCCCTCAAGCGCGCGGATGAGTAATTGAACAGCAAACGGTTGCGGTCTCGTTACGACAACCGCTTGACGTGACATGCCCTGGCCGCGTTGGCTACCGCCAACCCGGGTAGCAACGCCGCTCCTCCGCTCGGAAGGCCCCGCACGTGAACGCTCGTACCCCCCACCCGTCCGCTGCACGCCGCCTCGGCATAGCCCTCGCCGCATCCGCCTCGGCCCTGTCGCTCGCGGCGTGCGGTGTCGTCGACGGCATCGGGGGCGGTGACAGCTCCGCGTCGCCGGAGAAGGGCGACGACATCACGGTGGGGCTGCTGCTGCCCGACAAGGACACGGCGCGCTTCGAGAAGTTCGACTACCCGCTCATCAAGAAGGAAGTCGCCTCCCTCACCCACAACAAGGGCAAGGTCGCATACGCCAACGCCGAGGCCAGCCCGGACAAGCAGAGCCGGCAGTTCCAGCAGATGATCGACGACCGGGTGGACGTCATCCTGGTCGACGCGCTGGACGCCAAGGCCATCGCCTCGGACGTGCAGAAGGCCAAGGACGCGGGCATTCCGGTCATCGCCTACGACCGGCTCGCCGAGGGGCCGATCGATGCGTACGTCTCCCACGACAACGAGCTCGTCGGCGAGGTGCAGGGCCGCTCCCTCGTCGAGGAACTCGGCTCGAAGGCGGCGTCCAGCAAGGTCGTCATGATGAACGGCGACCCCGCCGACCCGAACACGGCCCGGTTCAAGGAGGGCGCGCTCGACGAGCTGGAGGGCGAGGTCGACATCGTCAAGCGGTACGACACCGACAAGTGGTCGCCCGAGGTGGCGAAGAAGAACATGCAGCGAGCGATCGCCTCCGTCGGGCTCGGCAACATCGCCGCCGTGTACTCGGCGAACGACGGCATGGCGGGCGCGGTCATCGACGCGCTGAAGGAGGCCGGCGCCACCGAGATCCCGCCGGTGACCGGGCAGGACGCGAACCTGGACGCGATCCAGCGGATCGTCGCGGGAGAGCAGTTCATGACGGTCTACAAGCCGTTCGCGCAGGAGGCGACCAACGCCGCGAAGATGGCCGTGTACAAGGTCCAGGGGCGTGACATCGAGTTCGACGCGCTGACCCAGGACTCGGTCAGCAGCGCGTCGCAGGACGACATTCCGGCGCAGCTGGTGGCGGTGGTCGCCGTCACCCGGAAGAACATCGAGGACACCGTGATCCGGGACGGCGTCTACGCCGTCAAGGACATCTGCACCGCCGAGTACGCGGCGGACTGCGCGGCGATCGGCCTCAAGTAGGCCGAAGCGAGCCGGCGGTGCCGGGAGCGCGCCTGCCTCGTCAGCCCTGCGTGCCTCGCCGGTACCCCTCCACCAGGTCCGCGAACGCCCTGGCCGGCGGGCTGAGCGCATCCCAGCGCCGCACCGCCCAGCCGACGGGGAGGGGCCGCAGGGCGGGGACCGGGATCAGGCGAAGGTCACCGTTCCCGTCGTCGCCCTCGCCGGCGACGGGCAGCCCTGGCAGCGCGGGCACGATCGCCCGCCCCACCCCCAGCTCGGCCAGCAGCAACGCCGTGTCCCAGTCCGCGACGCTCGTGTCGTGCGCGAGCCGGACGCCCGACTCCGCGCAGGCCGCGTCCAGATGAGCGGCCGACGCGGAGTTCGGCGGCAGCCGGATCAGCCGTACGTCCCGCAGGTCGGCGCCGACATCGACGTACGGCCGCTCGGCCAGCGGATCGTCGGCCCGCACCGCCAGCACCCACGGCAGCTCCACCACCGGCCGCTGCTCGATGCCGCGTACCGGCGGGCCGAGAGTGATCCAGGCCAGGTCGAGCGTGCCGTCGGCCAGCGTGTCGAAGCTGCCGCGGCCCGAACTCACCGTGCGGAACTCCAGGTTGACCCGGGGATGCCGGCGGCGGTACGCGACGACCGCCTCCGACATGAAGTGCCGTACGGTCGTCGCGCCCGTCGCCACGCGCACGTACCCGCTCTCGCCGGCGACGAGATCCCGCAGCTGCCGTATCGCCAGATCCAGCCCGGATATGCCCTCGGCGGCGGCCGCCTCCAGCACCCGCCCCGCCTGCGTCGGTACGACGCCCCGAGGCTGCCGCTCCAGCAACGCGACCCCGGTCTCCCGCTCCAGCCGCTTCACGTGCTGACTCACCGCGGACTGGGTGCACCCCAGCTCCCGCGCCACCGAGCTCAGGCTTCCGGCCCGGCACACGGCCACGAACACCCGCAGATCATCAAGGGTCACAACCCCCAAGCTACCACTTGGAGTTGGGAACAAATCCCAAGGATTGACTGCACTCTGACCGGTGTACGACGATCCTTCACGGGCCCGGGCGGCAACCCGCTCCACGCCCTCGCCGGAGTCCGGACCAGCGCGGGGGAGGGAGCGGGTGCCGACCCAAGACGACCGGACGACCGGACGACCGGGACGACCGGATGCGCCGAAAGGACGGCACGTGCCGATTCCCGCCGCTCAGGCCGAGTCCCTGCTGAAGGACCTCGGCGCCGCAGACATCCCGCACCCGGGAGGCACCCTCCTCGCTCACCTGCGTCGGGTGCGGACTCGCCTCGCCGCCTGGAACGCCCGCCCGGCGCTTCAACTCGCAGGCGTCTGCCATGCGTTCTACGGGACGGACGGCTTCCCGACGGCCCTGCTGCCCCTCGACCGTCGTGGCGATCTGGTGGGGGCGATCGGCGCGGAGGCGGAGGCGATCGTCTACTTCTACGGCGCCTGCGACCGCAAGGCCACGTATCCGGTCCTCGCGGACCAGGGCTCCGAGGTCCGCGATCGCTTCACGGGCCGGTGGCACACCCCGGGCGTGCGTCTGCGCCGCGACTTCGCCGAGATCACCGCCGCCAACGAACTCGACCTCGCCGACCACGATCCGAAGTTCCGTGAACAGTACGGCGCCGACCTGTTCTCCTTGTTCAGTCGCTTCCGGCCGCTGCTGAGTGAGCCGGCCTGGAAAGACTGTCTGACCCTTGACTTCACAGGGCGGTCGCGTCACATTCGCATTTCTGACACATCGTCAGGGCGGGTGGACGGTCCAGAACGGGAGCGGCGACATGAACGGTGACGTGAACCCCTCGCGAAGACACGTACTCACCGCGGGCGCCGCGGGCACGGCCACAGCCCTTGTGGGCACATCCCAACAGGGCGCACACGCCGTCGACTTGCCCCTCCTCGGCACCTACGACGTCGTCGTCATCGGCTCCGGAGCCGCCGGCATGACCGCCGCCCTCACCGCCGCCCGGCAGGGACTGAGCTGTGTGGTGCTGGAGAAGGCGGCCACCTTCGGCGGGTCCGCCGCCCGGTCCGGTGCCGGGATCTGGATTCCCAACAACTCCGTGATCCTCGCGGCGGGCGTGCCGGACACGCCCGCGAAGGCGGCCACTTACCTCGCCGCCGTGGTCGGCCCGGACGTTTCCGCCGACCGGCAGCGGGCCTTCCTCGCCCACGGCCCGGCGATGCTCTCCTTCGTCATGGCCAACAGCCCGCTCCGGTTCCGCTGGATGGAGGGGTACAGCGACTACTACCCCGAGCTGCCCGGAGGCCTCCCGAACGGCCGCTCCGTCGAGCCCGACCAGCTCGACGGCAACCTCCTCGGCGCCGAACTGGCCCGGCTGAACCCGCCGTACATGAAGGTGCCCGCCGGCATGGTCGTCTTCAGCGCCGACTACAAGTGGTTGGCCCTGGCCGCGGTGAGCGCCAAGGGGGCCGCCGTGGCGGCGGAGTGTCTCGCGCGCGGTACGGCTGCCGCCCTGCGCGGGGAGAAGCCGCTGACCATGGGGCAGTCGCTGGCGGCTGGGCTGCGGCTGGGACTGCGGTCCGCCGGGGTGCCGGTGTGGCTCGACACGCCGCTCACCGAGCTGTACGTCGAGGGCGGCGCCGTGAGCGGAGCCGTGGTGACCCGGGGCGGCAGTCCCGCCCTGGTCCGCGCCCGCAGGGGCGTGATCGTCGGCTCCGGCGGCTTCGAGCACAACGCGGCGATGCGCGAGCGCTACCAGCGCGCGCCCATCGGCACGGACTGGACGGTGGGCGCGAAGGAGAACACCGGCGACGGCATCCGGGCCGGGCAGCGGATCGGCGCCGCCCTCGGCCTCATGGACGACGCCTGGTGGGGCCCGGCGATCCCGCTCCCCGACCAGCCGTACTTCTGCCTCGCCGAACGCACCCTCCCCGGCAGCCTGCTGATCAACGCCGCCGGCACCCGCTTCGTCAACGAGGCCGCCCCCTACAGCGACGTCGTCCACACCATGTACGACGTCAACGACACCAGCCCCGCCATCCCGTCCTGGCTGATCGTCGACCAGAACTACCGGAACCGGTATCTCTTCAAGGACGTCGCCCCCACCCTGCCCTTCCCCGCCGGCTGGTACGACTCGGGCGCCGCGCACAAGGCGTGGACCCTGGACGCGCTCGCCGCCTCGATCGGCGTCCCGGCGACGGCCCTGCGGACGACGGTGGACCGCTTCAACTCCCAGGCACTGAAGGGGAACGACCGCGACTTCCACCGGGGCGACAGCGCCTACGACCACTACTACACGGACCCGTCGGTCCTCCCCAACTCCTGCCTGGCCCCGCTCTGGCTCCCCCCGTACCACGCCTTCCGGATCGTCCCCGGCGACCTGGGCACGAAGGGCGGTCTCGTCACGGACGCCCGCGCCCGCGTGCTGCGGGAGGACGGCTCGGTGATCCCCGGCCTGTACGCCGCCGGGAACGCGAGCGTGGCCGTGATGGGGCATAGCTACGCGGGGGCCGGTTCGACGATCGGCCCGGCGATGACGTTCGGGTACATCGCGGCGCGGGACATCGCCGGGCTGCCCGGATGACGTCCTCCTTCCACACGGACGGGCACACGGACGGGGCACACGAACAGGGCACACGAACGGGGCGGCGCACTCCGACGGGGTGTCGGTGTGCGCCGCCCTGGGGTGGGACGTGTTGCGGAGGTGGCCCGCGCTGTCATGGCGGTTACTTCGGGTCGTCGTTGAACCTCGCGGTCGACCAGAAGTAGCCGAGCACCGCGAGGCCCAGGCACCAGGCGACGGCGAGCCATCCGTTGTGGCCGATCTCGGTGCCGAGCAGGAGCCCGCGCAGGGTCTCGATGGCCGGGGTGAACGGCTGGTACTCGGCGATCGGCTGGAACCAGCCGGGCATGGAGTCGACCGGGACGAACGTGCTGGAGATCAGCGGCAGGAAGATCAGCGGCATCGCGTTGTTGCTGGCCGCCTCGGCGTTCGGGCTGACCAGGCCCATGCCGACGGCGATCCAGGTGAGCGCCGTGGCGAAGAGCACGAGCAGCCCGAACGCCGCCAGCCACTCCAGAGCTGTCGCGCCGGTGGAGCGGAAGCCGATGGCCACGCCGACGGCACCGACGAGGACCACGCTGGCGACCGACTGCAGGACGCTGCCGATGACGTGCCCGACGAGCACGGCACTGCGGTGGATCGCCATCGTGCGGAAGCGGGCGATGATGCCCTCGGTCATGTCCATGGAGACGGAGACCGCGGTGCCGATCGTGGTAGAGCCGATGGTCATCAGCAGCAGGCCCGGTACGAGGTAAGCGATGTAGGCGGAGCGGTCCGGGCCGCCGCTGATGCCCGCGCTCATGGTGTCGCCGAAGATGTAGACGAAGAGCAACAGCAGCATGATCGGCGTGAGCAGCAGGTTCAGCGTGAGGGAGGGGTAGCGTCGGGCGTGCAGGAGGTTGCGGCGCAGCATGGTGGTCGAGTCGCGTACGGCGAGGGAGAGGGTGCTCATCGTGCGGCCTCCTTGGGCTGGTTCGGCTGGTTGGTGACGTCGGTGCTGCCGGTCAGGGCGAAGAAGACGTCGTCGAGGTCGGGGGTGTGCACGGTCAGCTCGTCGGCTTCGATGCCGGTGGAGTCCAGCCAGTCGAGGAGGGAGCGCAGTTCGCGCTGGCTGCCGTCGGAGGGGATCTGCAGTGCGAGCGAGTCGTCGTCCCGGGTGACCTCGCGTAGTGCGGAGGCGGCGTGGTGGTAGGCGGCGGGGTCGGTGAAGCGGAGCCGTATGTGGCCGCCGGGGACGATCCTCTTGAGCTGTTCGGCGGTGCCGTGGGCGGCGATGTTGCCGTTGTGGAGGACGGCGATGCGGTCGGCGAGTTCGTCGGCCTCTTCCAGGTACTGGGTGGTGAGGAGGACGGTGACGCCGCTGGTGACGAGTTCGCGGATGATCTGCCACATGTTGTGGCGGGAGCGTGGGTCGAGGCCGGTGGTGGGTTCGTCGAGGAAGATGATCCGGGGGTTGCCGACCAGGGTCATGGCGATGTCGAGGCGGCGCTTCATGCCGCCGGAGTAGGTGGAGGCGGGCTTCGTGGCGGCCTCGGTGAGGTCGAAGCGGTGCAGTAGCTCGGCGGTGACCTGTCGTCCCTCGCGCTTGGGCAGGTGGTGCAGGTCGGCCATGAGGAGCATGTTCTCCTCGCCGGTGATCAGGCCGTCGACCGCGGAGAACTGCCCGGTGACACCGATCGCGGCACGTACGGCCTGCGGGTCGGTGGCGAGGTCGTGGCCCGCGACCTGGGCCTGACCGCCGTCGGCGGAGATGAGGGTGGAGAGGATCTTCACGGCGGTGGTCTTGCCGGCACCGTTCGGGCCGAGCAGGGAGAAGATCGTTCCTTCCGGGACGGCCAGGTCGATGCCGTCGAGGACGGTCTTGTCGCCGTAGGACTTGCGCAGCCCGTTCGCCGCGATGGCCAGATCGGTCATGAGGAGTGCTCCTTTGAGGTCTACAGGCTGCGGGCGGTGATGTCGCCGTGGGAGGTGGTCGCGCGGATGGTCAGGCCGGCGTCGGCGCCGTCGGTGTTCTTGAGCGCGTTGTGGATGCGGCCGTAACCGGTGCTGGCGTCCAGGGAGGCGGACACCCCGTGGGCGGCGTCGATGGACACGTCGCCCATCTGGGTGGTCAGCACGACCGTGCCGTGCACCGCCTCGGCGATCCGGATGTCGCCCTTCTGGGTGTTGATCTGTGCGGAGCCGCCCAGGCGGCCCACCGAGACGTCACCGTCGAGGACGGTGAGGCGGGCGCTCGCGGTCTCGTCGAGCTTGACCGGGCCCTGCGCGCCCTCGAAGGTGACGTCGCCGAGCCGTCCGACGCCGCGGAACTCGGCGCTGGCCGCCTTGGCCTCGATGTGGGAGCCGGCGGGCAGCTGGACGGTCACCTCGATGGATCCGGAGGGGCCGAGGTACTGGTTCCGCGCCGCCGGGCCGTCGATCCGCAGGACGCCGTCGCCGTATTCGACCGTGGTCTGCTCAGCCGCCTTTACGTCGCGGCTCTTCGAGGCGTTTGCGGGCAGGACCTCGACGGTGGTGTCGGCCCGGTCGGCGGCGATGAAGCGGACGCGTCCGGCGGGGATGTCGAGGACGGCGGAGATCGGGGCGGGGGTGTTGAACGTCTGCATCGTGCGCTCCTGTGTTCGTCGTTGTTTCTGACGATGGAAACGCTACGTTGCGTTCGAGGATCTGGCAACGAGTTCATTGCATCTAAATCAGATAGGAGCAGGTCAGAGTCGAAGTATCGTTGCAATGATCCTGACGAGTAATGCAACTAACCGCGGCTACGCGTTGCAATGGAGTAGCGGTGAACGCTATGCTGACGGCACCACGGAGCACTAAGGAGACCGCGATGCCGGGAGGCAGGCTCACCCAGCAGGAACGTCAGCAGATCGCGCTGGGACTGGCCGACGGCCTCGCCTACGCGGAGATCGCCAGACGCCTCGACCGCCCGACCTCGACCATCACGCGCGAGGTCATGCGCAACGGCGGCCCCACCGCCTACCGCGCCGACCTCGCCCACCGCGCCACCGAACGCCGCGCCCACCGGCGCAGGCAGGCCGCGCCCCGGGGGCCGGAGGCGCCGCCGCAGGCCAATGGACGCGACGCCGAGGCCGTGCGTGAGTACGAGGAGACGTTGACCACCGTCTTCATGCAGTCGGGCATGCCCAAGATGATGGCCAGGGTGCACGCCTGTCTCACCATCAGCGACACGGGCAGCCTCACCGCGTCCGAACTCGTCCAGCGCCTCCAGGTGAGCCCGGCGTCCATCTCCAAAGCGGTCGCGTTCCTCGAGAGTCAAGGCCTCGTTCGCCGGGAACGCGACGAACGCCGCCGCGAGCGCTACGTCGTCGACGACGACATCATGTACCAGTCGATGATGGCCAGCGCCCGCGCCATCGCCCAGGTCGCCGAGACCGCACGACAGGGCGTCGGCGTCCTCGGTTCCGGCACCCCGGCGGCCACCCGACTCGAGAGCATGGCCCGCTTCCTGGACTTCGTCTCCGAGAGCACCGCCCGCGCCGCGGACCAGGCCCGCGACATCCTCCACACCAAGCCCGACACGGCGGCGGGCGGCAGTGCCGAGCCAGGTTCAGATCGCTGACGGACAGCCTCTCAAGGCTCACCGAGGCTTCCGCGCGATCAGGAACGCCTGCTGGCACGTCTCGTCGAGCGCCGGGTCCGGTTCGCGCACCGTCCGGGACACCAGGGCGAAGCCGGCCGCCGTCAGCAGGTCGGCGATGTGCTCCGGACGGCGACGTTGGAAGGTGAGCGAGACCGGGTGACCGAAGGGCCGGTCGTGGTGCCGGTGCTGGTCGCCGGCCTGGAAGGCGACGAGCAACGGCGCGCCGGGGGCCAGGACGCGGTGGAACTCGGCGAAGAGGGCCGGGAGTTGATCCACGGGGGTGTGGATGGAGGAGTAGAAGGACAGCGCGCCGGCCAGAGTGCCGTCGGGAACATCCAGCTCCAGCATCGACCCCTGCTCGAACCGCAGCTCCGGGTTCTCGCGGCGGGCGATCGCGAGCATCGACTCCGACAGATCGACCCCGAACACCGGCAGCCCCAGCGCGGCGAGGCGGGCGGTCGTCCGGCCAGGACCGCAGCCCAGGTCGGCCACCGGGCCGTCCCCTTCGACGAGTTCGGCGAACACAGCCAGCACCGCCCGCTCCAGGGGCCTGTTCGCCAGCTCGTTCCGGAAGAGGTCCGCGTAGTCCTCGGCGATGGCGTCGTAGAAGGTGCGGGTGGTGGCGAGGAAGTCGGCTTCGGTCATGGCCGGGGACCCTAGCGAAGCCGGTGGCTACTCGCCGCTCCGGGCCTTCTCTTCCAGGGAGTTCCTCACCCCACGCCCACCGCCCGCAGCACCGCGGTGGCCGCGGCCGCCCCCAGCACCACCACCGCGAACGGCGCCCTCCGCCATGCCAGGACGCCGCCCACCAGCACCCCGGCGGGCCGCGCCCACCCCGCGAAGCCGCCGTCCTCGGTCAGCGCACCCGTGGCCAGCAGGGCCACCAGCAGGACGATCGCGCCCGCCGACAGCACCTCCTGGACTCCGGGCGAGAGTTCGACGCGCCCGTGGAGCACCGGCCCGACCAGCCGGAAGGCGTACGTCCCGACCGCCAGCGCCAGCATCATGGCCACCGTCGCACTCATGCCGTACGCCTCCTGCCGCCGCGTCCGTACACGGCGAGCCCCGCCAGCGCCGCCAGCACCGGCACCCCCGCCGGAACGGCCGGCGTCACCGCCAGCGCCAGCCCGGTGCCGAGCAGCGCGGACCGCCGTACGGCCGGACCCTCGCGCAGGGCGGGCAGCACCAGGGCGACGAGGACGGCGGGGAAGGCCGCGTCCAGGCCGTACGTGCCGGTGTCGCCCAACGCGCCGCCGGCCAGCGCCCCGGCCAGGACGCCCAGATTCCACACGGCGAACAGGCCGAGCCCGGAGATCCAGAAGGCCGCCCGCCGGCGTGCCGGATCCGGCTGGGCGAGGGCGAAGGCCACCGTCTCGTCGGTCACCAGATGGGCGCCCAGGAGACGGGCGACGCGGCCCCGGCCGAGGACGTCCGCGACGGTGAGGCTGAAGGCCGCCGTGCGCGCGTTGAGCAGCAGCCCGGTCGCCGCGGCCGCCACCGGCCCGCCCCCGGCGAGCAGCACGCCGACCGCGCTGAACTGCGCGGAGCCCGCGTACACGACCAGCGACATCACCACCGGCACCCACACCGGCAGGCCACCGGTGACGGCGATCGCGCCGAAGGAGACACCTACGACGCCACTCGCCAGCCAGACGAGTGCACTGTCCCGCACCAGAGGTGCTGTCAGAGGTCCCGTCAGAGATGCCATCATCGGTGTTCGGAGAAGCGAACGCATGTTTCTCAGAATGAACGGACAGGCGGGCGTTCGTCAAGGCGAACGAACGTACCTGTAGAGCGAACGACAGGGAACGTACGACAGGAAGGGAGCCGCATGAGCGAGCCCCTCACGTGGATCGCCGCCTCGCTGCGGCGCGAGCGCACCCGGGCCGGGCTGTCCCTGTCCGAGCTGGCCAAACGGGCGGGGATCGCCAAGTCCACGCTGTCCCAGCTGGAGGCGGGCGGCGGGAATCCCAGCGTCGAGACGCTCTGGGCGCTGGGGGTGGCGCTCGGCGTGCCGTTCAGCGCGCTGGTGGAGCCGCCGGCCCCGGCCGTACAGGTGATCAGGGCGGGCGAGGGGCCCACCGTCGCGTCCGAGCGGGCGGACTACGTGGCCACCCTGCTCTCCGCCAGCCCGCCCGGCGCCCGTCGGGACATCTACCACCTGCGCGCGGAGCCCGGCGCGGCCCGGGAGTCGGAGCCGCACATTCCGGGGAGCGTGGAGCATCTGATCGTCAGCACGGGGCGGGTGAAGGCGGGGCCCCGGGGGCAAGAGGTCGACCTGGGGCCGGGCGACTACATGTCGTATCGCGGGGATGTGCCGCACTCGTACGAGGCGCTGGCGCCCGGGACGACGTTCGTGCTGGTCATGCAGCACGTATAAGCACGCGTTAGTACGTGTAAAGGCAGGAGCCCCTGCGCCGGACGGCGAGGGGCTCCTTGGGTACTGCTCTCAGACGTCTTCAGAGGGGCATCCCTCGGATCAGACGGGGGTGACGTTCTCCGCCTGCGGGCCCTTCGGACCCTGGGTCACGTCGAAGGAGACCTGCTGGTTCTCCTCCAGCGAACGGAAGCCGCTCGCGTTGATCGCGGAGTAGTGAACGAAGACGTCGGGGCCGCCGCCTTCCTGGGCGATGAAGCCAAAGCCCTTTTCGGCGTTGAACCACTTCACGGTTCCGGTAGCCATAAGCCCTCCTTGGGCCCAAAGGGTTGCCCTGCTCCAGAACCCTGCAAGTGTGAAAACAAGATGCCGCACAACTGCATACGTCTGAAAACGACGAGAGCCCGCGGTTACATGCTCCGCAGGCTCTGTACTGCAAGGGAAACCAAACTGCAACTTGCGGCGAGCCTAGCACGCGGGCAGCCGAAAGCAATAGAGGTCAAGATCACGTCACCCGGACGTTTGAAGATCGAGAGGAGGTTGACCCTGGGGTCGGAGTCCGAAGCGTACCCCACGGGGTCTAGCCTCGCGATGTGGACAATTCTCGCACTCGGCCGCGCGTAGGCCACATCCAGTTCCTCAACTGCCTGCCCCTCTACTGGGGGCTCGCGAGAACGGGCACGCTCCTCGACTTCGAGCTGACCAAGGACACCCCGGAGAAGCTCAGCGAGCAGCTGGTGCGTGGCGACCTCGACATCGGGCCGATCACCCTCGTCGAGTTCCTGCGCAACGCCGACGACCTCGTCGCCTTCCCCGACATCGCGGTCGGCTGCGACGGCCCCGTGATGTCCTGCGTGATCGTCTCGCAGGTCCCCCTCGACCGGCTGGACGGCGCCCGGGTCGCCCTCGGCTCGACGTCCCGTACGTCCGTTCGCCTGGCGCAGCTGCTGCTCGCCGAGCGCTATGGCGTACGGCCCGACTACTACACCTGCCCGCCCGACCTCAGCCTGATGATGCAAGAGGCGGACGCGGCCGTCCTCATCGGGGACGCGGCGCTGCGGGCCAACCTCCTCGACGGCCCGCGCTTCGGCCTCGACGTGCACGACCTCGGCGCCCTCTGGAAGGAGTGGACCGGCCTGCCCTTCGTGTTCGCGGTGTGGGCGGCGCGCCGGGACTACCTGGAGCGCGAGCCGCTCATCACCCGCAAGGTCCACGAGGCCTTCCTCGCCTCCCGCAACCTCTCCCTGGAGGAGGTCGGCAAGGTCGCCGAGCAGGCGGCCCGCTGGGAGGCCTTCGACGAGCGCATCCTGGAGCAGTACTTCACCACCCTCGACTTCCGCTTCGGCGGCCCGCAGCTGGAGGCGGTCGCGGAGTTCGCGCGGCGCGTGGGGCCGACGACGGGATTTCCGGCGGATGTGAAGGTGGATCTGCTGCAGCCGTAAGGGTCGGGCCACTTCGGCACTAACCTGCTGGGAGTTCCACAGGCCCTGCCGGGAGTTCCACTGGACCTGTTGGGAGTTCCACGGGCTCAAGAGGCCGTACGGGGGAGGGGTGGGCGCGGATGCAGCCGCTCGGAGTTGACGAGCCGACCGCCGTGGGGCCGTACCGGCTGCTCGGGCGGCTCGGTTCCGGCGGGATGGGGCGGGTGTACCTGGGGCGCAGCGCGGGCGGCCGTACGGTCGCCGTCAAGATCGTGCACCCGCACTTCGCGCTGGACGAGGAGTTCCGGGCCCGTTTCCGCCGGGAGGTGGAGGCGGCGCGGCGAGTGGGCGGGGCCTGGACCGCGCCCGTGCTGGACGCGGATCCGGAGGCGGCGGTGCCGTGGGTGGCCACGGCGTATGCGGCGGGGCCGTCCCTGGCGGCGGCGGTCGCGGACGCGGGTGGCCCGCTGCCGGCGCACACCGTACGGGTGCTCGGGGCGGGGCTGGCCGAGGCGCTGGCGGCGGTCCACGAACTGGGGCTGGTGCACCGGGATGTGAAGCCGTCGAACGTGCTGCTCACACTGGACGGCCCCCTGCTGATCGACTTCGGCATCGCGCGGGCCACGGACGGTACGGCATCCCTGACGTCGACCGGCGTCTCGATCGGCTCGCCCGGCTACATGTCGCCCGAACAGATCCTGGGCAAGGGGATCACAGGGGCGGCGGACGTCTTCTCGCTGGGCGCGGTGCTGGCGTACGCGGCGGCCGGGGAGCCGCCGTTCTCCGGGGACTCGTCGGCGGCGCTGCTGTACAAGGTCGTCCACGAGGAGCCCGAACTCGACGCGCTGGACGGTGAGTTGCGGGAACTTGTGGAGGCCTGCCTGGCCAAGGAGCCGGGTGCGCGGCCCACGCCGGGGGAGGTGGCGCGCCGACTGGCCCCGGACGGGGCGGCCCGGGTCGTGGCGGGCGGGTGGCTGCCGGGGGCGTTGGTGGAGCAGGTCAGCCGTGGTGCCGTGCGGCTGCTGAACCTGGAGGCGGGGGACGACGTCGCGTCGGGGCCGGTGGCCTTCAGCCGGCAGGCGACGGTCGGGGAGTTCGGGCCGCCGCCGGTGATGCCGGGGGTTGCGCCCGGGGCCGCTTCCGTGTCCCCGACCGCGTCCCCGTCAGCAGCCGTTTCCTCATCCGCGTCCTCTTATGCGCCAGGATCCGTGTCCTCACCCCCGTCCTTTCCTTCTTCCTCTCCCTCTCCCTCTCCCTCTCCCTCCTCTCCCTCCTCTTCCTCTTCCGCGTCCGAGGCCCCCGTCGCCGTACCCGAACCGCGTGACGCCCGGCCTCCTCAGGACACAACCCCGGCATCCGATCACCGGCCCGGCAGGCTCTCCCTTTCCGTCGCGGCGACCTCCACGCCGGGGGAGGGAGGCCGTGGGCGGCGGTTGAGCTGCTCGGTGGCGCTCGCGGTGGCGGGGGCGTTGGCAGCGGTGACCGTGGGGTCCGTGTTCGTGTTCGAGCTCTTGCCGGGTGGGGACCAGGACACCAACGCGGATTCGGGGGCGGCCTCGTCCGAGGCGCCGGGCAAGGACGCCGCCACCCCGGCCACGGGCTCCGTCCCCCCTCGCTACCTCGGCACCTGGGAGGGCAAGGCCACCGCCCTCGGCACCCTTCCCGCGGGCACCTTCCGGCTGACCGTGCACAAGGCCGACGTGGGCGACGAGTTGGGCACCCTCCGGCAGACGGACCTGCTCGGCGGCGTCTGCAACGACGTACTGACCCTGAAGAAGGTGACGGCGAAGGAGCTCGTCGTGACGTCCGTGGGCCGGAAGACCAACCACGGCGGCTGCAACCCGGCACCGCACACCGTCCGGATCACTCCGCGCGGAGACGACCTGGTGTACCGCTCGGAGAGCGACGCGGAGGGGAACCCCGAGGCCCGGCTGTCGAAGGTCGAGTAGCGTCTCAGGGGGTCCTCTACTGTTGCTGCTCTCATGTGAGCATGCGACGGGAAGGCCACCATGGAGACGCTGCAGCCCGACGATCCACGGGAGTTGGGCAGCTACCGCCTGCTGCGCAGACTCGGTGCCGGCGGCATGGGGCGCGTGTATCTGGCCCGCTCTCCCGGTGGCCGTACCGTCGCCGTGAAGGTGGTCCGCCCGGACCTGGCGGCGGCCGTCTGATGAGCACCGCCCTGCTGGTCGTCGTCGCCGCGCTGTGGGGTGCGGCGGCGGGAGCGCTGCTGCCGCGGGCCGCCTATCGGTTCTCCGTTCCGGACGAGGAGGGGGAGGAGCAGGAGGAGGGGGAGAAGGCGCAGAACCCTGAGGAGGCGGAGGAGGCGGAGAAGGCCGAGGAGGAGACGGAAGAGGGTTGGCGGGAGCGGTGTCCGGCCGGGCATCCGATCGAGGGGTGGTTCGGCGGGTGGGTCGGGCGCGCCCGGTGCGGGGCGTGCGCGACCGGTACGCCGTACGGCCCCGGCGCCCCGACGCTCGTCACCGTCACCGCCCTCGTCTGTGCCGCCCTGGCCGCAGCCACCGGCACCCGGCCCGAGGTGGGCGCCTGGCTGCTGCTGGCGCCGGTCGGCGTGCTGCTCGCGGCCGTCGACGTCCGGGTGCGGCGGCTGCCCGACCCGCTGACCCTCCCGCTCGCGGGCGCCGCGCTGCTGCTGCTCGGCCTGGTCGCCCTCGTCCCCGAGCACGCCGGGGACTGGCCGACCGCCCTGTGGGCCACGTTCGCGCTCGGCGCCGGCTACTACGTGCTGCATCTCATCAACCCCGCCGGCATGGGCTTCGGCGATGTGAAGTTGGCCCTCGCGGCAGGGGCGGTGCTGGGCTGGTACGGCTGGGCGACGGTCATGCTCGGCACCTTCGCGGGGTTCCTGTTCGGGGCGCTGTACGGCTGGGGCCGGGTGCTCATACGGCGGGCCGGGCGCAAGTCGGCGATCCCGTTCGGGCCGTTCCTGCTCGCCGGGGTGTTTGTGGGGCTGCTGATCGGGGCGTACGCGGCCTGAGGTGAGCCCCGTAAAAGGGCTGGCGTAGGCTGGTTCGGTCCGTCCACAACCCTTACGAAAGGGACGCTCCGGTGACCGAGAAGGCCGACCTCACGTCGTTTGATGTCACAGCCGTCCTCGACCGTGCCGCAGCGGGCGGGCGGATCAGCCCCGAAGAGGCGCTCGTCCTCTACCGCGACGCCCCGCTGCACGCGCTGGGCGCCGCCGCCGATGCCGTACGCCGACGCAAGTACGCGGGTACCGAGCACATCGCGACGTACATCATCGAGCGCAACATCAACTACACGAACGTGTGCGTGACGGCGTGCAAGTTCTGCGCCTTCTATGCCGCTCCGAAGGACACGGCCAAGGGCTGGACCCGCGACCTCGACGACATCCTCCGCCGCTGCGCCGAGACCGTCGAACTCGGCGGTACGCAGATCATGTTCCAGGGCGGTCACCACCCGGACTACGGCGTCGAGTACTACGAGAAGCACTTCGCCGCCATCAAGAAGGAATTCCCCCAGCTGGTGATCCACTCGCTGGGCGCGTCCGAGGTCGAGCACATGGCCCGGATCTCGAAGGTGTCGGTCGAGGAGGCGATTCAGCGCATCCACGCCGCCGGCCTCGACTCCTTCGCGGGCGCCGGAGCGGAACTCCTCCCCGCCCGCCCCCGCAAGGCCATCGCCCCGCTGAAGGAGAGCGGTGAGCGCTGGCTGGAGATCATGGAGACCGCGCACAACCTCGGTGTCGAGTCGACGTCCACCATGCTCATGGGCACCGGCGAGACCAACGCCGAGCGCATCGAGCACCTGCGGATGATCCGGGACGTCCAGGACCGCACGGGCGGCTTCCGGGCCTTCATCCCGTACACCTACCAGCCCGAGAACAACCACCTGAAGGGCCGCACCCAGACCACGATCTTCGAGTACCTGCGGATGATCGCCGTCGCGCGCCTCTTCATGGACAACATCCAGCACATCCAGGGCTCCTGGCTGACCACCGGCAAGGAGGTCGGCCAGCTGTCGCTGCACTACGGTGCCGACGACCTCGGCTCGATCATGCTGGAGGAGAACGTGGTCTCCTCGGCCGGCGCCAAGCACCGTTCCAACCGCCTGGAGATCATCGACCTGATCCGCAAGGCGGGGCGGGTCCCGGCGCAGCGTTCCACGACCTACGAGCACCTCGTCGTGCACGACGACCCGGCGAACGACCCCGTGGACGAGCGCGTCATGTCCCACATCTCGTCGACGGCGATCGAGGGCGGCACGGCCCACCCCGAGCTGAAGATCCTCGCCTCCAACTGACCCGCCTGTGCTGACGATCCACACCGACTCCAGGGGGCATGCGCTCGCCGCAAAAGGCGAGTGGATCGCCGACGCCGGGCCGCTGGACGAGCTCGTCGCCGCCCATCCGCGGGCGCGGGTGCGGGAGTGGCCCGGCATCCTGACGTCCGGGCTGATCAACCTCCACGGCAACGAGCTCTTGGAGGAGGCGTACCACCCCGACCCGCGCGAGGCCGACGAACTGGGCACCGAGCCCTTGACGGGGGATGCGCTGGCAGCCCTCGTCATGGACGACGCCCGCTGGGGCGCGAGCGCCCGCCGCGGCCTGCAGCGCATGCTGGCCCACGGCACGGTCCGGGTGGCCTGCGAGGAACTGAGCAATCGCGCGGTGCGGGACGCCCTGCACCGCTCGGGCCTGGCCATGGGCCGGCTCGGTCGCCCCGGCGGCACCCCCGCGCTCGACCCGTACGCCTCGGGTCTGCCGGTGGAGTTCACCCAGCCGAGGGAACGGCACTCCTCCGCCCGCTTCGCCGTCTTCGACGTACGGGACGAGGCGGAACTGGCCGAGCGGGGTGCGGGGACGTGCGTGGCGACGGTGGTGAGCGGCCGGTTGGTCTACCGCCGACGGTGAGTGCGCCCCCAGGGGCGCGAGGAACTGCGCGAGCAGCTGCGCGAGCAACCACAAACGGCTCGCGGACCGCGGTACTACAGAAGCGATCGAGCTCATCCCGAAAAGGCCTCCGCAAACGCCCCGTCCTCCTGATCCATCCCGCTGCAATTCGTCAACCATCTCCTCGGCGAACTCCCGCACCTGCGCCGCGTCATCAAGCGACACCGTCGCCATCCAGCCCCGACGGCATCACCGGCAGCGTGAAGGAGACTTCCAGGTCACCGCGCTCTTCCTGCAGCAGCGCGATCGCCTCGGAACGCAGGTCCACCGAGTCCGAGTCGGCCAGCTCATCGCCCTCGATGTCGAAGTCGGCCTGCGAGGAACCCGCCGCGTCCAACGCCGCCCCATAGGCCCGCGCCAGCTCATCCGCACTGTCGCAACTCGCCGCCAGCTCCTTGCCGGAGGCGCCGCCGAAGGAGACCCGGACGGCCGAGTCGGAGAGAGCGGTGGTGCCGTTCCACTTGGGGGTGCAGCCGCTGCCGTCCGAGATCACGAAGGCCAGGTTGTACGTCGCCGGGGAGCCGGCGGTGTCGTTGCCGGAGGCCTCGGTGGCGCTGACGTAGGGGGCGTACGACGTGCTGTACGACGTGCTCGACGAGGTGCTCTCGGAGGGCGAGACTCCGGCCTGCGTCGGGGTCGGCGGCGCCGCGTCCGTCGTACCGCCGGACCCCGCTGAGCACGCCGTGGTCAGCGCGAGCAGACAGGTGAATGCGGCCGCCGCCCGCGTTCGAGAAGTACCTGCCGCTGGAGAGCCAGTGGTTCATGTTCGGCGTCGGCTGGATCCTGATCGCGGTGTTCGTGCTGCTGTGCGGCTGGGTGGAGGACGTGGCGGCGAAGAAGAAGCCGAGGCTGCTGCCGCGAGGCGAGTCGGCCGGGTGCTTGGCGGGTCGGCCGGGTGTTTGGCAGGTCGGCCGGGTGCTGCGGGGCCGTCGGGGCCGTACTGCCACAATGGGCCCGTGACCCGCGCATCCCTGGACAAGCAGCCGCACGAAGTCGCCTCGATGTTCGACAACGTGGCGGAACGGTACGACCTGACCAACGACGTGCTGTCGCTCGGCCAGGACCGCAGATGGCGCAAGGAGGTCGCCAAGGCCGTCGACGCCCGCCCCGCGCAGAAGGTCCTCGACCTCGCCGCCGGTACGGCCACCTCCTCGCTGCCCTTCGCGCAGACGGGCGCGTACGTCGTCCCCTGCGACTTCTCCCTCGGCATGCTCCAGGTCGGCAAGCGCAAGCACACCTGGCTGCCGTTCACGGCGGGCGACGCGACGAGGCTGCCGTTCAAGGACGACACCTTCGACGCCGTGACGATCTCCTTCGGGCTGCGCAACGTCCAGGACTTCGACGCCGCCCTGCGCGAGATGTACCGGGTGACGCGGCCCGGCGGCCGGGTCGTGATCTGCGAGTTCTCGCACCCCACCTGGGCGCCCTTCCGCACCGTCTACACCGAGTACCTGATGCGCGCCCTGCCCCCGGTCGCCCGCGCGGTGTCCTCGAACCCCGACGCGTACGTCTACCTCGCCGAGTCCATCCGCGCCTGGCCCGACCAGCCGGCCCTCGCCGAGCGTCTGCGCAAGGCCGGCTGGTCGAAGGTGGCCTGGCGGAACCTGACGGGCGGAGTGGTGGCCCTGCACCGGGGCTTCAAGCAGAGCTGACGACGGCGTACGGGTCGCCGGGCTCGTCGAGTTCGCGCTGCAGTCCGCCCGAGGGCGGCCATGGGGTGCGTGGTTCGCGAACGCCTCCGCCGCCCTCGCCCTCGCCGAAGTCGAACCAGATGTACACCATCGAGTCCCGCGGCACCTCGGCACCTGGCTGGGGATATTGGCGTACGACGTAGTCGACGACGGTGAGGTGGAAGTCCGGCCGATCCGGTGCGTTGAGGAGCAGGCCGTGCGATTTCGCTGCCTCGCGCGCGTCCATGGCCATCAGTCCGACGAGTTTCGGCACGCGCACCTCGGGCGTTTTGGGTGTTATGCGCACAGATGTCACCCCCAGCGGTACTGGCAGAGTAACCGCCGGGGGTACCGTCCGGAAGCGTCACGTACCTTTCTGTAGCAGTAGATTACTGAGAGTAACGATCCGAGCGGTGTCACGCTCCGAGTCGGTGTCACGGTCCGAGTCGGCGTCATGGACCGAGGCGGTGTCATGGACCGAGGCGGGATCAGAGCTCGAGTCGGTAGCAGTGCCCCTCGCGGCGCGACTGCGGGGTGGTGAAGACCTCGGCCAGTCGCATCCCCAGCCGCTGCGCCACCGCGATCGACCGCGCGTTACGGGCGTCGACCATCGCCACCACGCTCGGCACCCCGGCCGCCCGCACCCGCTCCAGTGTCATCCGCGCGGCCGCGGTGACGTACCCCTTGCCCCAGTGCTCCCGACCGAGCCGCCAACCGATCTCGATCTCGCCCGTGGGGCCCCAGTCCCGCTCCCACGGCTGGGCACCCGTGAAGCCGATGACCTGCTCGTCCTCGTCGAGCATGGTCCACAGGCAGAACCCCCGCTCGGCGTCGTGCCGGCGCTGGCGGGCGGTGAGCTCCTCGTAGACGGAGAGTTCGGCGGCCTTGCCGCCCTGGAACTCCATGACGTCCGGGTGGGCGAAGACCCGGTGCCAGGCGATCGCGTCCTCGTCGGTGGGCACACGCAGCCGTACTGCGGGGAGAGCTCGGTTCACAGGGCAGCCCTTCAGCCGGGTGATCAATTCTGCTGAATAGACTGCCCATGTCCAGTGCCGGTCGGCACGCAGATTTCGAACCCGGGGAGATCCAGCCGTGACCGTCGTGACCGAGCCCCACTCCTCCCCTCTCTCCGAGAACACCGCCGATGTGATCGTCGTGGGCGCGGGGCCGGCCGGCTCCACGACGGCCTACCACCTGGCCAAGTCCGGCCTCGACGTACTCCTGTTGGAGAAGACCGAGTTCCCCAGGGAGAAGGTCTGCGGTGACGGCCTGACCCCGCGCGCGGTCAAACAGCTGGTGGCGATGGGCATCGACATCTCCGAGGAAGCCGGCTGGCTGCGCAACAAGGGCCTTCGGATCATCGGCGGCGGTGTGCGCCTCCAGCTGGACTGGCCGGATCTCGCCTCCTTCCCGGACTACGGCCTCGTCCGCAAGCGCGACGACTTCGACGAGCAACTCGCCCGCCAGGCCCAGAAGGCCGGCGCCCGGCTCTACGAGCGCTGCAACGTCGGCGCCCCGATCATCGACGACCGCACCGGCCGCATCACCGGCGTCCACGCCAAGCTCGGCGAGGAGAAGCGCGAGGTCACCTTCCACGCGCCGCTGGTCGTCGCCGCCGACGGCAACTCCACCCGCCTGTCCCTTGCGATGGGCCTGCACCGCCGCGAGGACCGCCCGATGGGCGTGGCCGTACGGACGTATTTCGAAAGCCCCCGCCACGAGGACGACTACCTCGAGTCCTGGCTGGAGCTGTGGGACCGCCGGGGGCCGGGAGAGGACCGCTTGCTCCCCGGCTACGGCTGGATCTTCGGCATGGGCGACGGCACGTCGAACGTCGGCCTGGGGGTGCTCAACACCTCCGACTCCTTCAAGGAGCTGGACTGGCGCGAGGTGCTGAAGGCCTGGTGCGCCTCGATGCCGGAGGACTGGGGCTACACCCCGGACAACATGACCGGCCCGATCCGCGGCGCCGCCCTCCCGATGGCCTTCAACCGCCAACCGCACTACACCAAGGGCCTGCTGCTGGTCGGCGACGCCGGTGGCCTGGTGAACCCCTTCAACGGCGAGGGCATCGCCTACGCCATGGAGTCCGGCCAGATCGCCGCCGACGTCATCGTCCAGGCCCACGCCCGCTCGACTCCCGCAGGACGTGAACTGGCCCTCCAGCACTACCCGCGCGTCCTGAAGGACACCTACGGCGGCTACTACACACTGGGCCGCGCCTTCGTGAAGCTCATCGGCAACCCGAAGGTCATGAAGATCGCGACTCAGCGCGGCCTGACCCACCCCCTGCTGATGAAGTTCACGCTGAAGCTGCTCGCGAACCTCACGGACCCGACCGGCGGTGACGCGATGGACCGCATCATCAACGGCCTCAGCAAGGTGGCGCCGAAGGCCTGACCCAAGCCGGGCCCTGCTGAGAGGTCGGTCCAGAGGCCGGCCCGCCTGTGGGCTCGAGCCAGGGCCGGCCCGGCTGTGGGCTCGGTCCAAGGGCCGGCCCGCCTGTGGGGTCGATCCAGGGGCCAGCCGGCCGAGGGCCTCGATGTCGGCGGCCCGGCGCAGCTACCACCTCGCCCGCCGGTCCGCCACCTTCCGCAGCGCGTCGCGGGCATCGCCGCTGTCCCTTTCCGTCCTTCTCCCGTTGCGGGTTGTGAGGATGCTGTGGCCGGCCGGGAAACAGGCTTCCGACCTGCGCGGCCCCTCCCTACCCTCCGGGACTCATGACAACAGAACACACGCACGAGCCCCAGGAGAAGTCGGGTCCCACGCAAACCGGCCACACCCGCAGACGCTTCCTCGCCGGTGCCGGAGGAGTCGCCGGGGCCCTCGCCTTATGGCCCGCCGGCACTGCGAAGGCCGCCGCAGGTAAACGCGTGGCCGTCCTCGGCGGCGGCGTCTCCGGACTGAGCGCCGCCCACGAACTCGCCGAACGCGGCTACGCCGTCACCGTCTACGAGTACTACGACGCCCTCGGCGGCAAGGCCCGCTCGATGCCCGCCCCCGGCACGGCGGCCGACGGCCGCAAGGACCTCCCCGCCGAACACGGCTTCCGCTTCTTCCCCGGCTTCTACCGGAACCTGCCGGACACCATGCGCCGCATCCCCGTCCCCGGCAACGCGAACGGCGTCCACGACAACCTCGTCAGCGGCACCGAGGCCCTGTTCGCCCGCGCCGGCGGCCGCCCAGACCTGCACTTCCCGCTCCGCCGCGCGACCACCCCGCCCCGCCCCGGCGACCTCACCCTCAGCTGGATCCGCGACCAGATCCTCTCGGCCCTGGACCTCGGCACCCGCCTCCCCGCCCACGAGGCCGCCTACTTCGCCGACCGCCTCCTCGTCCACCTCACCAGCTGCGACGCCCGCCGTGAGCACCAGTGGGAGAAGGTGGCGTGGTGGGACTTCATACGCGCCGAGGAGATGAGCGAGGAGTACCGGACCGTCCTCGGCGTCGGCCAGACCCGCAACCTGGTCGCCACGCGCGCGGAGGTGGCGTCCACCCGAACCGTCGGCCGCGTCATCATCGAGGCCCTGCTCCTGTGGGGCCTGCTCGGCCGCGGCATGGACGGCGACGCCGACATCGACCGCGTCCTCAACGCCCCGACCAGCGAGGCCTGGATCGACCCCTGGGAGGCCCACCTGCGCTCCCTCGGTGTCGAATTCGTCCTGGGCACCCAGGTCCGCGAGGTGGGTTACGACGCCGGCCGCGTGACCGGCGTCCGCGTCTCGGCCCGCGACGGCGGCGGCGAACGTACCGTCACCGCCGACCACTACATCTGCGCCCTGCCGGTCGAGCACGCACGCGTGACATGGGGCCCCGCCCTGCGCGCGGCCGACCCGCAGCTCGCCAAGTGCGACGCGTTGCAGACGGACTGGATGACCGGCGTGATGTTCTATCTGCGCACGCCCACACCTGTGGTGCACGGCCACATCAACTGCCTCGACTCACCCTGGTCGGTGACCGCCGTCGGCCAGGCCCAGTTCTGGGACGGACGGGACTTCCCCCGCGACTACGGCGACGGCCGGGCCCACGACTGCCTCTCCGCGATCATCTCGGAATGGGACAAGCCCGGCATCCTCTACGGCAAGACGGCCAAGGAATGCACCAAGGAGGAGGTCGTCGCCGAACTCTGGGCCCAATTGAAGGACGGCCTGAACGACGCCGGCAAGACCACGCTCCGGGACGAGGACCGCCTCGGCTGGTTCATGGACCCGGCGGTGACGGGCCTCGGTGGCCCTGAGCCGCGCAACCGCGAGCAGCTCCTCATCCACCCCACGGGCAGCCTCTACAACCGCCCCACGGCCCGCACGAGGGTCCCGAACTTCTTCCTCGCGGGCGACTACGTCCGCACCGACGTGGACCTGGCCACGATGGAGGGCGCGAACGAGTCGGCACGCCTCGCGGTCAACGCGCTCCTGGACGCGGACAATTCGGGCGCCGACCGGTGTGAGATCTGGGAGCTGTACCGGCCCCCGGAGCTGGAGCCCCTGAAACGCGTCGACGAGGTGCGCTACAGGCTGGGCCTGCCCAACACCTTCGACCTGGGATGAGACAGAAGGGCCGCTGCCCCCGAGCGGCTGCGGCCCTTCCGAAGACCTTACGGCTCAGAGCACGCGCACGGCACCCGACGCCGGGTACCCGGAAAGGTCCTGGATGACGACGCCTTTGGACGGGTTGGCCGCGTCCAGGTACTGGCCGTTCCCGATGTAGACACCCACGTGGTACGCGGAGCCCTTGCCACCCCAGTAGAGGATGTCGCCGACCTGGATCTGCGAGAGCGGGATGTCGGTGCCCGCCATCGACTGGTCCTGCGAGACCCGCGGCAGGTCGACGCCGACCTGCTTGAACGCGGCCTGGACCAGGCTGGAGCAGTCCCACGCGTTGGGGCCGGTGGCACCCATGACGTACGCGTCGCCCACCTGCGCCTTGAGGAAGGAGATGACCGTCGCGACGCTGCCGCTGGCCGGAGCGGACACGCTCGTGCTCGCGGAAGCGGACAGGGTGGCCCGCTCGGAGGAGCGCGAGGCGGCGGCCTCTGCGGCGGCCCTACGGGCCTCCTCGGCCTTCTTCTTGGCCTCTGCCTTCTTCTTCGCCTCGGCGAGGTCCTTCTTGGCTTCCTTGGCCGCCGCGGCGGCAGCCGCGTCACGCTCGGCGTCGAGCTCGTAGTTCGCCGCCGCCAGCTGGGTGGCGTCCGCGGACTGGGCGAGCTGGTCCGCCAGATCA
Organism: Streptomyces sp. CA-251387; assembly: GCF_050936625.1. Taxonomy (NCBI): domain Bacteria; kingdom Bacillati; phylum Actinomycetota; class Actinomycetes; order Kitasatosporales; family Streptomycetaceae; genus Streptomyces; species Streptomyces sp. CA-251387. Next base: position 5,522,975 of record NZ_JBNJMJ010000001.1, read on the forward strand.
CCCGTGAGGGTGGGCAGTTCGATGGTCTGCGTCACCGGCTCGGCGGCGTTCGCCGTGGCCGACGCACCTGCCGCTGCCATGCTGAGGACGCCACCGGCCACTCCGGCGCGCATCGCGATGGTCGTCGACGCGGTGCGGCGGGGCTTCCGGTGGCTACGTATGTGAGCGGTGTGGGACATGAGAACAACGGGTATCAGGGGCTCCTCCATACCTTCAAGAAACGTGTGCTGCGCCACAATTGCTCAATCGCCGCCCCAAATCCTCGGCAGGACGCCCTTTATTGACGCCGTAACGGACATTGCGGACGTCCTCGATTCGGCCCGTGATCACGGCCTTTCATCATTAAGTCCGAATTGCCCATCGCTTACCACTCGTTGGGACCGGTGGCCAAGCCCGGTTCTCAGAGGTCTCTCATCGATGTGGTGGAGGTCACGCAACGATCACGGCCGCGTGTGCGTCCTGTGCTCGGATCCCGTCGCCTGTCGCTCGTGAATGCGTGCACGCGTCCACATCCCGCTCCGAAGCTCCCTCCGATGTGTGAACGGGCCCTCTATCAAGACGTCCGGTCCAGCACCAATTTGCATGCAAGAGAACTCTCTTGATATGGAGACGCCCCTTCCGAGCTGCGTCGACGAGCGAAAATGTCACCTCTGGTGATCACTCGGACGCTTCTCGTAGGAAGATCGCCACTCCTCCGGCTTCATGATCCTTCGTCAGGTGGTGGAGATCACAAAGCTTGTGCAATACCCCGTGTCGCAGATCACAGACCGGCAGGCATAAGATGCGAGGCAGTTGGGCTTGTGACCTGCTTCACATGTTCTCGATCTTCGCCGGGGCAAGCGGGGCTCGTGGGACTGGTGAGGCGGCTGTGAGCCCAGTGCAACCGCCAGCAGTCAGTGCCGACTGAGAGGAGCGAGGAGCGGTGAACGCGTATGCGCCCATCCTCGTACTGGGAGCCCTCGGGGCAGGCTTTGCGATCTTCTCCGTGGTCATGGCCACGCTGATCGGTCCGAAGCGATACAACCGGGCAAAGCTCGAGGCCTACGAGTGCGGTATCGAGCCGACCCCCACGCCGGCCGGCGGCGGGCGCTTCCCCATCAAGTACTACCTGACGGCGATGCTCTTCATCGTCTTCGACATCGAGATCGTCTTCCTCTATCCCTGGGCCGTCACGTTCGACGCCCTGGGGATTTTCGGGCTCGTGGAGATGCTGCTCTTCGTGCTCACCGTCTTCGTCGCGTACGCGTACGTATGGCGGCGCGGCGGCCTGGAATGGGACTGAGGGGCCTTTAACGACATGGGACTCGAAGAAAAGCTGCCGAGCGGATTCCTGCTGACCACCGTCGAGCAGGCCGCGGGCTGGGTGCGCAAGGCGTCCGTCTTCCCGGCCACCTTCGGCCTCGCCTGCTGCGCCATCGAGATGATGACCACCGGCGCCGGCCGCTACGACCTGGCGCGCTTCGGCATGGAGGTCTTCCGCGGATCCCCGCGCCAGGCCGACCTGATGATCGTCGCCGGCCGGGTCAGCCAGAAGATGGCGCCGGTGCTCAGGCAGGTCTACGACCAGATGCCGAACCCCAAGTGGGTGATCTCCATGGGGGTCTGCGCCTCCTCGGGCGGCATGTTCAACAACTACGCGATCGTCCAGGGCGTCGACCACATCGTCCCGGTCGACATCTATCTCCCCGGCTGCCCGCCACGGCCGGAGATGCTGATGGACGCCATCCTCAAGCTGCACCAGAAGATCCAGACCTCCAAGCTCGGCGTGAACGCCGAGGAGGCGGCCCGCGAGGCGGAGGAAGCGGCGCTCAAGGCCCTGCCCACGATCGAGATGAAGGGGCTGCTGCGGTGAGCGACGCGAACGGCACCAACGGGGCGAACGGGTCGAACGGGGTCAACCCCGAGAAGGACCTCTCCGCCTCCAACCTCCCCGGCCAGCGCGGCCAGGGCGGCGAGGAGATCCGCGTCCAGCGCGGCATGTTCGGCGCCGACAACGGCGGCGACACCTCCGGCTACGGCGGCCTGGTCCGCTCGGTCCGGCTCCCGGGACCGGCGAGCCGCCCCTACGGCGGCTGGTTCGACGAGGTCGCCGACGAACTCGAGGGCGCGCTGGAGGAACAGGGACTCCTCCCCGACAACGCCATCGAGAAGACGGTCGTCGACCGCGGCGAACTCACCTTCCACATCGAACGTGAGCACCTGGTCCGCGTCGCCCGCACCCTGCGCGACGACCCGGCCCTGCGCTTCGAACTGTGCACCGGCGTCAGCGGCGTCCACTACCCGAACGACAAGGGCCGCGAGCTGCACGCCGTCTACCACCTGCGCTCGATCACCCACAACCGGCTGATCCGCCTCGAAGTCAGCGCCCCCGACAGCGACCCGCACATCCCGTCGCTCGTCTCCGTGTACCCGACCAACGACTGGCACGAGCGCGAGACGTACGACTTCTTCGGCATCGTCTTCGACGGTCACCCCGCCCTGACGCGGATCATGATGCCGGACGACTGGCAGGGCCACCCACAGCGCAAGGACTACCCCCTCGGCGGCATCCCCGTCGAGTACAAGGGCGCCCAGATCCCGGCTCCGGACCAGCGGAGGTCGTACTCGTGAGCACGCAGTCAGCAGCCGCCCGCGAAACCACCGAGGGCACCGTCTACACGGTCACCGGTGGCGACTGGGACGAGGTCGTCGAGTCCGCGGCCCGCGCCGACGACGAACGCATCGTCGTCAACATGGGCCCCCAGCACCCCTCCACCCACGGGGTGCTGCGCCTGATCCTGGAGATCGAGGGCGAGACCGTCACCGAGGCCCGTTGCGGCATCGGCTATCTCCACACCGGCATCGAGAAGAACCTCGAGTACCGGACCTGGACGCAGGGCACCACGTTCGTGACGCGCATGGATTACCTGACGTCCTTCTTCAACGAGACCGCCTACTGTCTCGCCGTCGAGAAGCTCCTCGGCATCGAGGACCAGATCACCGAGCGCGCCAAGATCATCCGGGTGCTCCTGATGGAGCTGAACCGGCTCTCCTCCCACCTGGTGTGCATCGCCACCGGCGGCATGGAACTCGGCGCCACCACGATCATGATCTACGGATTCCGTGATCGTGAAATGATTCTCGACATCTACGAGCTGGTCACGGGCCTGCGCATGAACCACGCGTACATCCGGCCCGGCGGACTCGCCCAGGACCTGCCGCCCGGCGCGGTGGACCAGATCCGCGAGTTCGTGAAGAAGATGAAGAAGAACCTCCCGGAGTACGACAAGCTCGCCACCGGTAACCCCATCTTCAAGGCCCGTATGCAGGACATCGGCTATCTCGACCTGGCCGGCTGCATGGCCCTCGGCGCCACCGGCCCGATCCTGCGCTCCACCGGCCTCCCGCACGACCTGCGCAAGGCCCAGCCGTACTGCGACTACGAGACGTACGACTTCGAGATCCCGACCGCCGACACCTGCGACTCCTACGGGCGCTTCCTGATCCGCCTGGAGGAGATGCGCCAGTCGCTCGGGATCGTCGAGCAGTGCCTGGACCGGCTGCAGCCCGGCCCGGTCATGGTCGCCGACAAGAAGATCGCCTGGCCCGCCCAGCTCGCCCTGGGACCGGACGGACTGGGCAACTCCCTCGACCACATCAAGAAGATCATGGGCACCTCCATGGAGGCCCTGATCCACCACTTCAAGCTGGTCACCGAGGGCTTCCGCGTCCCGCCGGGACAGGCGTACGCGGCCGTCGAGTCGCCCAAGGGCGAGCTCGGAGTGCACGCCGTGTCCGACGGCGGCACCCGCCCCTTCCGGGTCCACTTCCGCGACCCGTCCTTCACCAACCTGCAGGCCATGGCGGCGATGTGCGAGGGCGGCCAAGTGGCCGACGTCATCGTCGCCGTAGCGTCCATCGATCCCGTGATGGGAGGCGTCGACCGGTGACCACCTCTTCTTCGGAGCGGGGCGTCAGCCTGGGCATGCCCCAACTGCCCGCGCCCGGCTACCCGGACGACGTTCGAGCCCGGCTGGAGGCCGACGCGCGCGAGATCATCGCTCGCTACCCGGACTCCCGGTCCGCCCTCCTGCCGTTGCTGCACCTCGTGCAGTCGGAGGAGGGCCACGTCACGCGCACGGGCATGCAGTTCTGCGCGGACGTGCTCGACCTGACCACGGCCGAGGTCACCGCGGTCGCCACCTTCTACACCATGTACCGGCGCAAGCCGAGCGGTGACTACCAGGTGGGCGTCTGCACCAACACCCTGTGCGCGGTGATGGGCGGTGACGCGATCTTCGAGGAGCTCCAGGAGCACCTGGGCGTCAGCAACGGCGAGACCACCGACGACGGCAAGGTCACCCTGGAGCACATCGAGTGCAACGCGGCCTGCGACTACGCGCCCGTCGTGATGGTCAACTGGGAGTTCTTCGACAACCAGACCCCGGCGAGCGCCAAGCGCCTCGTCGACGACCTGCGCGAGGGGCGGCCCGTCGAGCCGACGCGCGGGGCGCGGCTGTGCACCTTCAAGGAGACCGCGCGGATCCTGGCCGGCTTCCCCGACGAGCGGCCCGGGGCCGTCGAGGAAAGCGGCAGTGCGGGACCGGCGTCGCTGGTGGGCCTCCGCCTGGCCAGGGGAGAGACCGCACCCGCGCGCGTGGTCCATCCGCGGGAGGGCGGCCCGCACAAGGGGCCGCAGGACAGGGCCATGCAGGAACCGTCGTCGGCTGAACACCTCAGCTCGCACGACGCGCCGCAGAAAACGTCCGCGTCCGACCCAGCCCACCCGGCAGGGCCTGTCGCCGAGGAGGGGGAGTGATGACGTTGGCACCCGAGCTGAAGGAAAACAGCCCCGAGAAGCTGCTCGCACCCGTGCTGTCGGCCTTCTGGGACGAGGACAGGTCCTGGACGCTGGACGTCTACCGAAGGCACGAAGGATACGAGGGACTTCGCAAGGCGCTCGCCATGTCGCCGGACGACCTGATCGCGTACGTCAAGGACTCCGGTCTGCGCGGGCGCGGCGGCGCGGGGTTCCCGACGGGAATGAAATGGCAGTTCATTCCCCAGGGTGATGGAAAACCGCACTATCTAGTTGTCAACGCCGACGAATCGGAGCCCGGAACGTGCAAGGACATTCCGCTCCTCTTCGCGAACCCGCATAGCCTCATCGAGGGCATTGTCATCGCGTGTTATGCCATCAGGTCTTCGCATGCCTTCATCTATCTGCGTGGTGAAGTCGTCCCCGTTCTGCGGCGGTTGCACGAGGCCGTGCGCGAGGCCTACGCGGCGGGATACCTCGGCGAGAACATCCTGGGCAGTGGGCTCGATCTCGAACTCACCGTGCACGCCGGCGCGGGCGCGTACATCTGCGGTGAGGAGACCGCACTGCTCGACTCGCTCGAAGGCCGCCGTGGTCAACCGCGGCTGCGTCCCCCCTTCCCTGCGGTGGCAGGTCTCTACGCCTGCCCGACTGTTGTGAACAACGTCGAGTCGATCGCCTCGGTTCCCGCGATTCTGAATCGGGGCAAGGAATGGTTCCGGTCGATGGGCAGCGAGAAGTCCCCGGGCTTCACGCTCTACTCGCTCAGCGGTCACGTCGCCAACCCCGGCCAGTACGAGGCCCCGCTCGGCATCACACTCCGCCAGCTCCTCGAAATGAGCGGCGGGATGCGCCCCGGCCATCGCCTCAAGTTCTGGACACCGGGCGGCTCCTCGACGCCGATGTTCACCGACGAGCACCTCGACGTCCCCCTTGACTACGAAGGAGTGGGCGCCGCGGGTTCCATGCTCGGCACGAAAGCTCTCCAGTGCTTCGACGAGACGACCTGCGTCGTACGCGCCGTCACCCGCTGGACCGAGTTCTACGCCCACGAGTCCTGCGGCAAGTGCACGCCCTGCCGCGAAGGCACCTACTGGCTCGTGCAGTTGCTGCGCGACATCGAGGCCGGCAAGGGCGTGATGAGCGACCTCGACAAGCTGAACGACATCGCCGACAACATCAACGGCAAGTCCTTCTGCGCCCTCGGCGACGGCGCCGCCTCGCCGATCTTCTCCTCGCTGAAGTACTTCCGTGAGGAGTACGAGCAGCACATCACGGGCCGTGGCTGCCCCTTCGACCCGGCCAAGTCGACGGCCTGGGCCGATCACCGCACGGAGGTGAACGCATGACCGTGACCACCAGCGCTCCCTCCGGTGGGGGAGAGGCGGCGGTCCCGCCGGAAGATCTCGTGACGCTGACGATCGACGGCATCGAGATCAGCGTGCCGAAGGGCACCCTGGTCATCCGGGCCGCCGAGCAGCTCGGCATCGAGATCCCCCGCTTCTGCGACCACCCCCTCCTCGACCCGGCCGGCGCCTGCCGCCAGTGCATCGTCGAGGTCGAGGGCCAGCGCAAGCCGATGGCGTCCTGCACCATCACCTGCACCGACGGCATGGTCGTGAAGACGCACCTCACCTCGCCGGTAGCGGAGAAGGCCCAGAAGGGTGTGATGGAGCTCCTGCTCATCAACCACCCGCTGGACTGCCCGGTCTGCGACAAGGGTGGCGAGTGCCCGCTGCAGAACCAGGCCATGTCGCACGGGCACGCCGAGTCCCGCTTCGAGGGACGCAAGCGGACGTACGAGAAGCCCGTCCCCATCTCCACACAGGTGCTGCTCGACCGCGAGCGGTGCGTGCTGTGCGCCCGCTGCACCCGGTTCTCCAACCAGGTCGCGGGCGACCCGATGATCGAGCTGCTCGAGCGGGGCGCGCTCCAGCAGGTCGGCACCGGTGAGGGCGACCCGTTCGAGTCGTACTTCTCCGGCAACACCATCCAGATCTGCCCGGTCGGCGCGCTCACCTCGGCGGCGTACCGGTTCCGCTCCCGCCCCTTCGACCTCGTCTCCTCGCCGTCGGTCTGCGAGCACTGCTCCGGTGGGTGCGCGACGCGTACCGACCACCGGCGCGGCAAGGTCATGCGGCGGCTCGCGGCCTACGACCCCGAGGTCAACGAGGAGTGGATCTGCGACAAGGGCAGGTTCGCGTTCCGGTACGCCCAGCAGCGCGACCGGCTTCAGACACCGCTCGTGCGCAACGCCGAGGGCGACCTCGAACCGGCCTCCTGGCCGGAGGCGCTGCAGATCGCGGCTCAGGGACTGCTCGCCTCGCGCGGCCGGACCGGCGTACTGACCGGCGGACGGCTCACCGTCGAGGACGCCTACGCGTACAGCAAGTTCGCGCGCGTGGCGCTCGACACCAACGACATCGACTTCCGCGCGCGCGTGCACAGCGGCGAGGAGGCCGACTTCCTGGCGGCCCGAGTCGCGGGCCACGGCCGCGACCTCGACGGTACGGGCGTCACCTACACCTCCCTGGAGAAGGCGCAGGCCGTCCTGCTGGTCGGGTTCGAGGCGGAAGAGGAGGCGCCCGGCATCTTCCTGCGGCTGCGCAAGGCCTGGCGCAAGCACGGCCAGAGGGTCTTCTCGCTCGCCACGCACGCGACGCGCGGCCTGGAGAAGGCCGGCGGAACGCTGCTGCCGGCAGCTCCGGGCACCGAGACCGAGTGGCTGGACGCGCTCGCGAGTGGGGTCGGCCTGGACGAGGCCGGTACGAAGGCGTCCGACGCGCTGCGCGGCGAGGGCGCGGTGATCGTCGTCGGCGAGCGGCTGGCCGGAGTGCCGGGCGGGCTCACCGCCGCCGTACGGGCCGCGACCGCGACCGGCGCCGAGCTGGTGTGGATCCCGCGCCGGGCGGGGGAGCGCGGTGCCGTCGAGGCCGGTGCGCTGCCGTCGCTGCTGCCGGGCGGGCGTCCGGCGACCGACCCACGCGCGCGTGAGGAGGTCGCCACCGTCTGGGGGCTGGCCGAACTCCCGCACCGCTACGGCCGTGACACCGGCCAGATCGTGGAGGCCGCCGCGACCGGCGAACTCCAGGCCCTGCTGGTCGCGGGCGTCGAGGTCGCCGACCTGCCCGACCCGGCACGCGCGCGTGAGGCGCTCGCCGAGGTCGGCTTCGTGGTGTCGCTGGAGCTGCGGCCCGGTGAGGTGACCGAACTCGCCGATGTCGTGCTTCCTGTCGCGGCGGTCGCGGAGAAGGCCGGCACCTTCCTCAACTGGGAGGGCCGGGTGCGCTTCTTCGAGGCCGCGCTCAAGCCCGACCAGATGACGCGTCGCTTGGCTCCGACCGACGCGCGCGTCCTGCAGATGCTGGCCGACGCCATGGACGTACACCTGGGTCTGCCGGATCTGCGCACCACGCGCGCGGAGATCGACCGGCTCGGCCCCTGGGACGGGCCGCGGGCCACCGAACCGCTGGCCATCGCCGACCAGTTGCCGCGGCCGGCCGCCGGGGAGGCCGTCCTGGCCGGGCACCGGCTGCTGCTCGACCAGGGACTCCTCCAGGAGGGCGACGAGGCGCTCGCCGGTACCCGGCACGCCGCGTACGCGCGCGTGTCGGCCGCCACGGCTGCCGAGGCCGACGTCAAGCCCGGCGACCTACTGGCGGTGACCGGCCCCTCCGGAGTCGTCGAACTCCCGCTGCAGATCACGGAGATGCCCGACCGTGTGGTGTGGCTCCCGCTGAACTCCAGCGGCGGCGGCGTCGCCTCCGACACCGGGGCGCTGCCCGGCTCACTCGTCCGCATCGGCCCGGCGACCCCCGTCGGCGAGGCCCCCAAGGAGGTGGAGGCATGAGCCCGTACCTCGCCGCTGAAGACCTCTCGATGTTCGGCCGCGACCCCTGGTGGCTGGTCGTCATCAAGGCGGTGTTCTGCTTCGCCTTCCTGATGGTGACCGTGCTGTTCTCCATCGTCTGGGAGCGCAAGGTCGTCGCCTGGATGCAGCTGCGCATCGGCCCCAACCGGCACGGCCCCTGGGGCATGCTCCAGTCGCTCGCCGACGGCATCAAGCTGATGCTCAAGGAAGACGTCATCGTCAAACGCGCGGACAAGGTGGTCTACGTCCTCGCGCCGATCGTCGCGGCCATCCCGGCCTTCATGGCGATCGCGGTGATCCCCTTCGGCCCGGCCGGCAACGAGATCTCGATCTTCGGCCAGCGCACCACGATGCAGCTCACCGACCTGCCGATCGCGATGCTCTACATCCTCGCGGTCGCCTCGGTCGGCATCTACGGCATCGTCCTCGCTGGTTGGAGTTCCGGATCGACGTATCCGCTGCTCGGTGGCCTGCGTTCCTGTGCGCAGATGATCTCGTACGAGATCGCCATGGGCGCCGCCTTCGCCTCGGTGTTCCTCTACTCCGGGTCGATGTCGACGTCGGCGATCGTGGAGGCGCAGCAGGACCGCTGGTACGTCGTGCTGCTGCCGGTCTCCTTCCTGATCTACATCGTGACGATGGTCGGCGAGACCAACCGTGCCCCCTTCGACATGCCGGAGTCCGAGGGCGACCTGGTCGGCGGGTTCAACACCGAGTACTCGTCGATCAAGTTCGCGATGTTCATGCTCGCCGAGTACGTGAACATGGTGACGGTCTCGGCCGTGTCGGTGACGCTCTTCCTGGGCGGCTGGCGGGCCCCGTACCCGGTCAGCGCCTTCTGGGAGGGCGCGAACCACGGCTGGTGGCCGCTGCTCTGGTTCGTGATCAAGGTTCAGCTGCTGCTCTTCTTCTTCATCTGGCTGCGCGGCACGCTGCCCCGTGTCCGCTACGACCAGCTGATGAAGCTCGGCTGGAAGGTCCTCATCCCGGTCTCCGTCGTCTGGCTGATGCTCGTCGCGACCGTGCGGACTCTTCGCAACGAGAACTACGACTTCGCCGACATCGCCCTCTACGTCGGCGGCGGCGTCCTCGCGCTGCTGCTCCTGTCCTTCGTCGCGGACATGTTCCGCGAGCGGACGAAGGCGGCCGCGCAGGCGGCCGAGGAACCCGTCGGCTTCGACGCGATGGCGGGCGGATTCCCCGTACCGCCACTGCCCGGACAGGAGCTTCCGCCGGTGCCGCGGCGGCGCTCGCGCCGCGAGCGGGAGCTGATTGTCAGTGGTGGGCCCGATACTCAGAGTGACGGATCTCTGGATGGAAAGGAGGCGTCCGATGGCTGAGGAGCCCAAGGAGACCAAGCCCGGTTTCCTGAACCCCGTGGCCGGCTTCGGCGTGACCTTCAAGGCCATGTTCAAGAAGCGGCTGACCGAGCAGTACCCGGAGCAGCAGAAGACCACCGCTCCGCGCTTCCACGGACGGCACCAGCTCAACCGCCATCCGGACGGCCTGGAGAAGTGCGTCGGCTGCGAGCTGTGCGCCTGGGCCTGCCCCGCCGACGCCATCTATGTGGAGGGCGCCGACAACACCGACGAGGAGCGCTACTCGCCGGGCGAGCGGTACGGCCGCGTGTACCAGATCAACTACGCCCGCTGCATCCTGTGCGGCCTGTGCATCGAGGCGTGCCCCACGCGCGCGTTGACGATGACCAACGAGTTCGAGCTCGCCGACTCCAGCCGCGCCAACCTCATCTACACCAAGGAACAGCTGCTCGCCGGCCTCGAGGACGGCATGGTCGACACGCCCCACGCCATCTACCCGGGGACTGACGAGCAGGACTACTACCGGGGTCTGGTGACGGAGGCCGCGCCGGGTACGGAACGGCAGGTCGCGCTCTCCAAGGGCGAGGTCCCGCAGGAGGCCGCCTCGACCTTCGGCGAGGAAGAACCGGCGTCCGAGAAGGTGATCGGCCGATGACCGAGCAGCTCGCCGCCTACTCCACGTCCACCGGAGAGGCCGTCCAGTTCTGGATCCTCGGCACCGTCGCCGTGATCGGCGCCCTGTGCACCGTCTTCATGAAGAGGGCTGTGCACAGCGCGCTCTGTCTCGCCGGGACCATGATCGTGCTGGCGGTGTTCTATCTCGCCAACGGCGCCTACTTCCTGGGCGTCGTGCAGATCATCGTCTACACCGGCGCGATCATGATGCTCTTCCTGTTCGTGGTGATGCTCGTCGGCGTCACGGCCGCGGACTCCCTGAAGGAGACCATCAAGGGCCAGCGCTGGCTGGCCCTTCTCTGCGGCCTCGGCTTCGGCATCCTGCTGATTGCGGGCATCGGGAACGCCTCCCTGAAGGAGTTCAACGGCCTCGGCCAGGCGAACGCGAACGGCAATGTGGAGGGCATCGCGACCCTCCTCTTCACCAAGTACGTCTTCGCCTTCGAGATCACCGGCGCCCTGCTCATCACGGCCACCGTCGGCGCCATGCTGCTCACGCACCGGGAGCGCACCGAGCGCGCCAAGACGCAGCGTGAGCTGTCCGAACAGCGCATCCGGGAAGGCAAGTACATCCCGCCGCTGCCGGCCCCCGGCGTGTACGCCCGGCACAACGCCGTGGACATCGCGGGCCTGTTGCCCGACGGCACCCCGTCCGAGCTCACCGTCAGCAAGACGCTGCGCGAGCGCGGCCAGATCCGCGACGTGTCCACCGAGGCACTCAACGATCTGAAGGCGCTGGAACAGCGCGCGGTGGAGCGGCTGGAGCGGACCGCCATCGAGCCGTCGACCTTCAAGCGGCCGGAGGAGGCGTCGAAGTGAACCCGGTCAACTACCTCTACCTCGCCTGCCTGTTGTTCACGATCGGCGCCACGGGCGTGCTGATCAGGCGCAACGCGATCGTCGTGTTCATGTGCATCGAGCTGATGCTCAACGCCTGCAACCTCGCGCTCGTCGCCTTCTCCCGGATGCACGGCAACCTCGACGGCCAGATCATCGCCTTCTTCACGATGGTCGTCGCCGCCGCGGAGGTCGTCGTCGGGCTGGCGATCATCGTGTCGCTGTTCCGTTCCCGCCACTCGGCCTCGGTCGACGACGCCAGCCTGATGAAGCTCTAAGGGGTCGGAAGAATCGTGGAGAACCTGATTGCGCTGCTGATCGCGGCGCCCTTGCTCGGAGCGGTCGTACTGCTGTGCGGCGGCCGGCGGCTCGATGCCGTCGGCCAGTGGATCGGCACGGTCCTTTCGTTCGTCTCCTTCGTCTTCGGCGTGATCCTCTTCGCCGACCTGCTGGGCAAGGACGCCGAACACCGCACCCTCACCCAGCACCTGTTCAGCTGGGTACCGGTCGAGGGCTTCCAGGCGGATGTCGCCTTCCGCCTCGACCAGCTGTCGATGACGTTCGTGCTGCTGATCACCGGCGTCGGCTCGCTGATCCACCTGTACTCGGTCGGGTACATGGAGCACGACGAGCGGCGCCGCCGCTTCTTCGGCTATCTGAACCTGTTCCTCGCGGCGATGCTGCTGCTGGTCCTCGCCGACAACTACCTGCTGCTGTACGTCGGCTGGGAGGGCGTGGGCCTCGCGTCCTACCTCCTCATCGGCTTCTGGCAGCACAAGCCCAGCGCCGCCACGGCCGCGAAGAAGGCGTTCCTGGTCAACCGCGTCGGCGACATGGGCCTGTCGATCGCGATCATGCTGATGTTCCTGTGGTTCGGCACCTTCGCCTTCGGGCCGCTGCTCGGCACCCAGGGCGAGCCCGGCCTGGTCGGTGACGCGAACGAGGGCAAGCTGACCGCGATCGGCCTGATGCTGCTGCTCGCCGCGTGCGGCAAGTCCGCCCAGGTGCCGCTCCAGTCCTGGCTCGGGGACGCGATGGAAGGCCCCACCCCGGTCTCGGCCCTCATCCACGCCGCGACGATGGTGACCGCGGGCGTTTACCTGATCGTCCGCTCCGGGGTCATCTTCAACGCGGCGCCCGACGCCCAGCTGGTCGTCACCATCGTGGGTGCCGTCACGCTCCTCTTCGGTGCGATCGTCGGTTGCGCGAAGGACGACATCAAGAAGGCGCTGGCCGGCTCGACCATGTCGCAGATCGGCTACATGATCCTCGCCGCGGGCCTCGGCCCCATCGGCTACGTCTTCGCGATCATGCACCTGGTGACGCACGGCTTCTTCAAGGCCGGGCTGTTCCTCGGCGCCGGTTCGGTCATGCACGGCATGAACGACGAGGTCGACATGCGCAAGTACGGCGGCCTGCGCAAGTACATGCCGGTCACGTTCGTCACCTTCGGCCTCGGCTACCTCGCGATCATCGGCTTCCCCGGGCTGTCCGGCTTCTTCTCCAAGGACAAGATCATCGAGGCGGCGTTCGCCAAGGGCGGCACCGAGGGCTGGATCCTCGGCGGCTGCGCGCTGCTCGGCGCGGCCATCACGGCGTTCTACATGACGCGCGTGATGCTGATGACGTTCTTCGGCGAGGAGCGCTGGCGCCACACCTCGACCGCTTCGCCGGCCGAGCCGAGCGTGGAGCCCGCCGCCGAGACGCGCGGCGAGCACGCGGAGCCGCACCCGCACGAGTCGCCCAGGGTCATGACGATCCCGATGATCGTGCTGGCCGTCGGATCGGTGGCCGCCGGCGGGTTCTTCAGCATCGGCGACCGCTTCATCCACTGGCTGGAGCCCATCACCGGGCACACCCACGGCCACCCGCCCATCAGTGCGGGAGCCGTCACCGGCGCGACCGTCGCGTGCATGGTCATCGGCGTCGCCATCGCCTACGCCCAGTACGGCCGCCGCCCGGTCCCGGTCGTCGCCCCGCGCGGCTCGCTGCTCACCCGGGCCGCCCGGCGCGACCTGCTCCAGGACGACTTCAACCATGTCGTCCTCGTACGCGGCGGCGAGCACCTCACGCGGTCGCTGGTGTACGTCGACCACACCCTGGTCGACGGCGTCGTCAACGGCACGGCGGCCTCGATGGGCGGCCTGTCCGGACGGATGCGCAGGCTGCAGAACGGCTTTGCACGGTCGTACGCGGTCTCGATGTTCGGCGGTGCGGCGGTCCTCATCGCCGCGACCCTGCTGATGAGGGCGGTCTGATACCGATGTCCTTTCCTCTGCTGACAGCTACGGCGGTGCTCCCGGCGATCGGGGCGATCGCCACGGCCGCCGTACCGGCCGCCCAGCGCACCGCCGCCAAGTGGCTGGCGCTGCTGTTCTCGCTCGCCACGCTCGCGCTCGCGATCACCGTCCTGGTCCGCTTCGACCCGGACGGCGACCGCTACCAGCTCTCCGAATCCCACGCCTGGATCGCGGACTTCGGGGTCCGGTACGAACTCGGTGTGGACGGCATCGCGGTGGCGCTGATCGCGCTGACGGCGCTGCTGATCCCGTTCATCATCCTCGCGGGCTGGCACGACGCCGACCCGCTGGAGACGGGCAGTACACGCTGGCGGCCCACGCAGGGCTTCTTCGCCCTGATCCTGGCCGTCGAGGCGATGGTGATCCTCTCCTTCGAGGCCACCGACGTCTTCCTCTTCTACATCTTCTTCGAAGCCATGCTCATCCCGATGTACTTCCTCATCGGCGGCTTCGGGGACCGTGCCCACGAGCACGGCGAGAAGGCGGCGTCGACGCAGCGGTCGTACGCGGCCGTGAAATTCCTGCTCTACAACCTGGTCGGCGGTCTGATCATGCTGGCCGCGGTGATCGGCCTCTACGTGGTCGCCGGGGACTTCAGCCTCCAGGGGATCGTCGAGGCACGGGCCAACGGCACGCTCGACATGGCGACGAACACCGAACGCTGGCTGTTCCTCGGCTTCTTCTTCGCCTTCGCGGTGAAGGCGCCGCTGTGGCCGCTGCACACCTGGCTGCCCAACGCCATGCAGGAATCCACCGCACCGGTCGCCGTCCTCATCACCGCGGTCGTCGACAAGGTGGGCACCTTCGCGATGCTCCGCTTCTGCCTCCAGCTCTTCCCGGAGGCCAGCAAGTGGGCGACGCCGGCCATCCTCGTCCTCGCGCTGATCAGCATCATCTACGGCGCACTGCTCGCCGTCGGGCAGCGGGACATCAAGCGGCTGGTGGCGTACGCGTCGATCTCGCACTTCGGCTTCATCATCATGGGCATCTTCGCGATGACCAGCCAGGGGCAGTCCGGCGCGACGCTGTACATGGTCAACCACGGCATCTCCACGGCCGCGCTGATGCTGGTGGCCGGCTTCCTGATCTCGCGGCGCGGCTCGCGGCTCATCGCCGACTACGGCGGTGTCCAGAAGGTCGCCCCGGTGCTCGCCGGCACCTTCCTCATCGGCAGCCTGGCGACCCTGTCGCTGCCGGGGCTCGCGCCCTTCGTGAGTGAGTTCCTGGTCCTGGTCGGCACGTTCACCCGCTACCCGGTGATCGGCATCATCGCCACCTTCGGCATCGTGCTCGCCGCGCTCTACACCCTCGTCCTCTATCAGCGGACGATGACGGGCCCGGTGAAGCCGGAGGTCTCCGCGATGCCCGACCTCCGGGTGCGGGAACTCGTGGTCGTCGGCCCGCTGGTCGTACTGCTGATCTTCCTGGGCGTCTACCCGAAGCCCGTCACGGACATCGTCAACCCGGCGGTCGAGCAGACCATGTCCGACGTACAGAAGAAGGACCCCCAGCCCGAGGTGGAGGCGGCCAAGTGAGCGCATCAGCCGTCCACAGCCTGTGGACAACCGCGGCCGATCCGATCTCGAAGATCGACGCGCCGAAGATCGAGTACGGACAGTTGTCGCCCACCCTGATCGTCGTCGGTGCGGCGGTCGTCGGGGTGCTGATCGAGGCGGTAGTTCCGCGCAAGGCCCGTTACTACGCCCAGGTGTTCGTGTCCGTCGTGGCGCTCGTCGCGGCCTTCGCCGCGGTCGTGGCGCTGGCGGCCGGCGGATACGCCACCACCAAGTCGGGCATCGCCGCGATGGGCGCGATCGCCGTCGACGGACCGGCCCTCTTCCTGCAGGGCACGATCCTGCTGGCGGGCCTGGTCGGCCTGTTCACGTTCGCCGAACGGCGACTCGACCCGGCGGCGCACGGCAACCGGGTCGACTCCTTCGCCGCGCAGGCGGCGTCCGTGCCGGGCAGCGACAGCGAAAAGGCCGCCGTGAAGGCCGGGTTCACCACGACCGAGGTGTTCCCGCTGCTGCTGTTCGCGGTCGCCGGCATGCTGGTCTTCCCGGCGGCCAACGACCTGCTGACGCTGTTCATCGCCCTGGAAGTCCTCTCGCTCCCGCTGTACCTGATGTGCGCGCTGGCCCGCCGCAAGCGGCTCATGTCGCAGGAGGCCGCGGTCAAGTACTTCCTGCTGGGCGCCTTCGCGTCCGCGTTCACGCTGTTCGGCATCGCGCTGCTGTACGGCTATGCGGGCTCGGTGTCGTACGCGACGATCGCGCAGGTCGTCGACGGCACGGTCCCGGACGTCACCCCGGCGCTCGCGGACACGATGGGCAACGACGCGCTGCTGCTCGTCGGGGCCGCGATGATCGTCATGGGCCTGCTGTTCAAGGTGGGCGCGGTGCCGTTCCACATGTGGACGCCGGACGTCTACCAGGGCGCGCCGACGCCGGTGACCGGGTTCATGGCGGCCGCGACGAAGGTGGCCGCCTTCGGTGCGCTGCTCCGCATCCTGTACGTCGTCCTGCCCGGGCTGCGCTGGGACTGGCGGCCGGTCATGTGGGGTGTCGCGATCGTCACCATGCTGGGCGGTGCGATCGTCGCGATCACGCAGACGGACATCAAGCGGCTGCTGGCGTACTCGTCGATCGCGCACGCGGGCTTCATCCTCGCGGGTGTCATCGCGGCCACGCCGTCCGGTGTGTCGTCCGTCCTCTTCTACCTGGGCGCGTACTCGTTCGTGACGATCGGCGCGTTCGCGGTGGTGACGCTGGTGCGCGATGCCGGCGGCGAGGCGACGCACCTGTCGAAGTGGGCCGGCCTGGGCCGCCGTTCGCCACTGGTGGCGGCCGTGTTCGCGGTGTTCCTGCTGGCCTTCGCCGGTATCCCGCTGACCTCCGGCTTCGCCGGGAAGTTCGCCGTGTTCAAGGCGGCGGCGGAGGGCGGGGCGGGCCCGCTGGTCGTGGTCGGTGTGATCTCGTCCGCGATCGCGGCGTTCTTCTACATCCGCGTCATCGTGCTGATGTTCTTCAGTGAGCCGAAGCCGGAGGGGCCGACGGTCGCGGTGCCGTCGCCGCTGACGATGACGGCGATCGGCCTCGGCGTGGCGGTCACCCTGGTGCTGGGCGTGGCGCCGCAGTACTTCCTGGATCTGGCGAGCCAGGCAGGGGTGTTCGTGCGCTGACCCGGCCTCGGCTGACCCGGCCCTCGCCGGCCTGTGCCACGGCGGCCCGGCACCTCTCGGGGGTGCCGGGCCGCCGTGCGCGCTCCGGGCAGAGTCATGTCGATCACGCAAGAAAGTCGGTCGATTACGGAAGGGGCCGAACCAAGCCTGTGGATAACTCCGGCGCTGTCCGTGGCGGCCCCTATCGTGGAGGCAGTGGTCGAGGGACGACGTACGGGGGACATGGCGATGGGTGCGACGGGCGGGATCAGTGAGATGCCAAGGGTGACCGAGGCGGCACGGGCGGGCGACGGCGAGGCACTGGCCACGCTGCACCGGGTCTTCGGGTACGACGCCTTCCGGGGCGAGCAGGAAGCGGTCATCGAGCATGTCGTGGCCGGCGGGGATGCCGTCGTGCTCATGCCGACCGGCGGCGGAAAGTCGCTGTGCTATCAGATCCCGTCCCTGGTCAGACCGGGTACCGGCATCGTCGTCTCGCCGCTCATCGCGCTGATGCAGGACCAGGTGGACGCGCTGCGGGCGCTCGGCGTGCGCGCGGGGTTCATGAACTCCACGCAGGACTTCGACGAGCGGCGGGTCGTGGAGGCGGAGTTCCTCGCGGGCGAGCTGGACCTGCTCTACCTGGCACCGGAGCGGCTGCGGCTCGACACGACGCTGGACCTGCTGTCCCGCGGCAAGATCGCCGTCTTCGCCATCGACGAGGCGCACTGTGTGTCCCAGTGGGGTCACGACTTCCGCCCCGACTATCTGACCCTCTCGCTGCTCGGCGAGCGCTGGCCGGACGTCCCGCGGATCGCACTGACGGCGACGGCCACGCGGGCGACACACGAGGAGATCACCCAGCGGCTGAACATGCCGACGGCCCGGCACTTCGTGGCGAGCTTCGACCGGCCGAACATCCAGTACCGGATCGTGCCGAAGGCCGACCCCAAGAAGCAGCTGCTGAGTTTCCTGCGCCAGGAGCACGAGGGCGACGCGGGCATTGTCTACTGCCTCTCGCGCAAGTCGGTGGAGGCGACGGCCGAGTTCCTGACCCGCAACGGCATCGAGGCGGTGCCGTACCACGCGGGCCTGGACGCGGGCACGCGCGCGGCGCACCAGTCCCGGTTCCTGCGGGAGGAGGGCCTGGTCGTGGTGGCGACCATCGCCTTCGGGATGGGCATCGACAAGCCGGACGTCCGCTTTGTCGCCCACCTCGACCTGCCCAAGTCGGTCGAGGGCTACTACCAGGAGACGGGCCGCGCCGGCCGTGACGGACTGCCCTCCACGGCGTGGATGGCCTACGGCCTCAACGACGTCATACAGCAGCGCAAGCTGATCCAGTCCGGCGAGGGCGACGAGGCGTTCCGGCGCCGGGCCGCCGCGCACCTGGACGCGATGCTGGCGCTGTGCGAGACGGTTCAGTGCCGGCGCGGTCAGCTGCTGGCCTACTTCGGCCAGGACCCCGATCCGGTGGGTTGCGGCAACTGCGACACCTGCCTGATTCCGCCGGAGACCTGGGACGGCACGATCGCGGCGCAGAAGGTGCTGTCGACGGTGGTGCGGTTGCAGCGGGAGCGGGGGCAGAAGTTCGGGGCGGTGCAGATCGTCGACATTCTGCTGGGGCGGCGCACGGGCAAGGTGATCCAGTTCGATCACGACCAGCTGTCCGTGTTCGGCATCGGGGAGGAGCTGAGCGAGGGCGAATGGCGGGGTGTCATCCGGCAGTTGCTGGCGCAGGGGCTGCTCGCGGTCGAGGGGGAGTACGGGACGCTCGTGCTCACGGAGGCCAGCGGGTCGGTGCTGCGGCGGGAGCGGGAGGTGCCACTGCGGAAGGAGCCGAAGAAGCCGGTGACCTCGCGGGCGGCATCGGGGTCGGGTGCCGCGGGCTCCGGGCGCGGTGAGCGCAAGGCGAAGGCCGCGGTGGCCGAGTTGCCGGAGGAGCTGGTGCCGGCCTTCGAGGCGCTGCGGGCCTGGAGGGCGGAACAGGCTCGGGAGCAGGGGGTTCCGGCGTATGTGATCTTCCATGACGCGACGTTGCGGGAGATCGTGACGGTATGGCCTGCGTCGGTGCGGGAGCTCGGAGGCGTCAGCGGGGTGGGGGAGAAGAAGCTGGCGACGTACGGGGAGGGGGTGCTGGAGGTCCTGGCCTCGATGGGTAGGGAGTCGGGGCCGCAGGCGTCGGCGGGGGCGCAGGCGTCGGCGGACGAGGCGGACGAGTGGCCCGAGATGGAAACGGAGCCGGAGCCGGAGGACTGGGCCTAGTAGAGGCCGGGAGCAGGGCTCGGCGAACGGCACATGCCCGGCGATTGCGTCGGCCGGGGGTGGCGCGCGCAACCCGGCGCCGGAGGGGCGCGGCCCGCACGTGCGCCCACCGGGGCCGCCGCAGCGGCACGGCTGCCCGCAGCTAGGAGCGCCGCGCCCGTAGGGGCGCGGGGTTGTATCGATACGCGTCTCCGCCGCGTGGGTGGCGCGACCAGCCCCCACCAGGCCGCAGCCGAAAGGCCGACGCAGCCTACGTCAACGCAGTCAACCCCGGCCCGAAGACGATCAGTAGGGGCAGCAACGGCACCAGGGATGCCACCGCCGTCGTCATGGCCCGATGCCGGCGGCCCAGACGCGGCGGCGGCTCCAGGAGCCGGTCCACACGCTCGCCCAGAAGACGGTGGCTGTTGGCGCAGGACAGGACGCCTCGGTGCTGGTTGAGCTCGATCAGGGCCAGGGCCGTCGTCAGGTGACCGCAGCGGCGGGAGGCGGTGTCGTCGGCGGCCAGTTCGACCAGGCGGTGGGTCTGGTCGCAGAAGTGGGCGAACAACGGGATGCGGGGGAAACCGGTGGCAAGTGCGGTGGAGAGGTGCAGCAGCCAGTCGTGGCGGGCCTGGGCGTGGCCACGTTCGTGGGTGAGGACGGCGTCGAGCTGGTGGTCGGTCAGGCGGTGCAGGGCGCCCGTGGTGACGATCAGCTGGGGCGGGCTGCCAGGCATCCACCAGGCGTCCGGATACTCGTCCTCCAGCACCAGCAGCGGGCCGCGTGCCGAGCCCAGGCCGGCGGGCAGGTCGGGAGCGCGTTCGCGCAGGTGGGCCCTGGCCTGGCCGCGTCGGCGACGCGCCTCGACCAGTTCGCGGGCCAGCATCGCGGTCGTCCAGGCGGCACCGCAGGCCAGCAGCACGGTGAGCGAGGCCGCCCAGGCGGGCGCGGCCGAGAGGTCGTACGCCTCGGTCACCGACGGCGGAGCGGGAGCGAAGAGCTGGGTGCGCACCGTGCCGAAGACGGCGGCGGTGCCCAGAGCGAGGGCCGTCAGGCAGCACAGCAGGACGGTGGCGACCAGGCACTGCCACACCCAGAGCGCGACGACGGGTTCCCGTTCGGGCCAGGTGGCCCGGGTCAGCGCTCGCGGGACGGGTATGGCGGCCGTCAGGGCGACGATGCTCAGCAGGAGCAGGCAGACCGTCATGCCAAGGGCTCCGGATCCTGATCAGGGAAGGTGCGGGGGCGGCTGTGCGGGCGGTGGGCCGCGACGACCGGTTGCGGATCGCTTCCCACCGCCAGCCAGTATGACGGTGACCATCGCAGGAGTCAGGGGGAAAGACTCGCCGAATGTCCTGGGCGGAGCCGATCACCTACCCGCCCGGACTCCGTGCCGTGGTCGCGAACCGCCGGGTGGGGGCCGGTGGTTGCGCCGGATGACCGGTGCCGGGTCGGATCGAGGTTTCCGGAGCTTGTGGGGGGCCGGGACTCCGGCGTCACTCCGCCACGACCCGCCCCGTGACCTCGCCCAGCCCCACCCGGACCCCGTCCGGGCCCGGAGCCCAGGCGGACAGGGTCACCACGTCGCCGTCCTCCAGGAACGTCCGCTTGCCGTCCGGGAGTTCAAGAGGGTCCCGGCCGTTCCACGTCAGCTCCAGCAGCGACCCGCGCTCGCGTTCCGTCGGGCCGCTCACCGTGCCCGAGCCGTACAGGTCGCCGGTGCGCAGGGAGGCGCCGTTCACGGTCATGTGGGCGAGTTGCTGGGCGGCCGTCCAGTACATGGTGGAGAAGGGAGGTTCGGAGACGACGTGGCCGTTGATGGCCACCGAGATGTGGAGGTCGTAGCCGCCGGGTTCGGTTTCGGGGCCGGAGTCGTCGAGGTACGGCAGCAGGGGGTGCGTCCGCTCCGGCGGTGCCACCTGCGCCGCCTCCAAGGCGTCCAGCGGGGTGATCCACGCCGACACCGACGTGGCGAAGGACTTGCCGAGGAACGGGCCGAGCGGGACGTACTCCCAGGCCTGGATGTCGCGTGCCGACCAGTCGTTGAGCAGGCACAGGCCGAAGACGTGGTCGCGGAAGTCGCCCAAGGCGACCGGTGTGCCCATCCGCGACGGTGTGCCGACCACGAAGCCGACCTCGGCCTCGATGTCCAGGCGGACGGACGGGCCGAAGACCGGCGCCGGATCAGTGGGCGCCTTGCGCTGACCGGACGGCCGTACGACATCCGTGCCGGAGACGACGACCGTGCCCGAGCGGCCGTGGTAACCGATCGGCAGGTGCTTCCAGTTGGGGGTGAGGGAGTCCGCCGCGTCGGGGCGGAAGATCTGGCCGACGTTCCGGGCGTGGTTCTCGGAGGCGTAGAAGTCGACGTAGTCCGCGACCTCGAAGGGGAGGTGCAGGGTCACGGAGGACAGCGGATGGAGGAGGTCCGCGATGGCCTCCTGATGCGCCGGGACCGTCACCCACGCCGTCAGGGCGCGCCGTACGTCCGACCAGGTGGTGCGGCCCGCCGCGAGCAGCGGGTTCAGGGAGTCCTGGGCGAGCAGCGGGGCGTACGGCGAGCCGAGCGCGTAGGCCGCCTTGCCGGCGTCGAGGACGTGGTCGCCGAGCCGGACGCCGACCCTGCGCGCGGAGTCCGAGCCGGGGAGGGAGAAGACGCCGTACGGAAGGTTGTGCGCGCCGAAGGGGTCGCCCTCGGGGAGATCGAAGGGGGGCATGGGGTGCTGCCTCACTCTCATCCGCTCCATGTGCCATGTGGTCGGGCCACACGTTACGGCCTCCGAAAAAGATCTTCGGTGTGCCGGTCACAACTGCTTCCTCCGCTCCGTCAGTGCAGTGAAGACGGAAGCACTGACACGGGAGGCACGAATCATGCAGGCACGGATGACCAACCCGGCGTACATCCTCTCCGGCGCGGGGAAGGGGATCGGCACCCTCCTCCAGGCGCTCGGCGAGGGCGGCCTGGCCCTGGAGCTGGCCGAGATCGTCGGGCTGCGCGCCAGTCAGATCAACGGGTGCGGCGCCTGTGTGCACGGCCACGCAGGCAACCTGCGCAAGGCAGGGGTAAGCGAGGAGCGGATCGACGCCGTCTCCGCCTGGCGCGAGGCGCCCTGGTTCACCGACGCCGAGCGGGCCGCGTTGCAGCTGACCGAGGCGATGACGAGGCTCGCGGACCGTTCGCACGAGTCGGTTCCGGACGCGCTGTGGGACGAAGTGGCCGACCACTTCGACGAGAAGGAGCTGTCGGCGCTGATTCTCACCATCGCCGTCATCAACATGTTCAATCGCATCAACACCACCATCAAGGAGCCCGCAGGCACCACGTGGGGGTGAAATCGCCACAAGCGGAAGGAAGTTGGTGAGGGAAAGGACAATGGCGAACAGGGCCGGGGGCAGAACCGGAACCCGGTCCGCAACCGGAACAGGTGTCAACACATGTGAACACAGCAGCCGTCCGGTTCGAGTCGAGTCGATGGGGCGTCCTGTCCGTATTCTCTGATCATGGCCGCACCTATCGCATATTCACTCATCGCCACTGACCTGGACGGGACCCTGCTCCGAGGCGACGACACGCTCTCGGACCGGTCCATCGATGCGCTCGCGCTGGTGGCGGCGGCCGGTGCGCAGCACCTCGTCGTGACGGGGCGCCCCGCGCCCAGAGTGCGGCCGCTCCTCGACGAACTGGGCGGTGGGGGGCTCGCGGTGTGTGGACAGGGCGCGCAGTTGTACGACGCCGGCGCGGACCGTCTGCTGTGGTCCGTCACCCTGGACCGGGAGTTGGCGGAGACCGCGCTCGGCAAGATCGAGGCCGAGGTGGGGCAGGTGTACGCGGCCGTCGACCAGGACGGCGTCGACGGGCTCACGCTCATCGAACCCGGGTACCTGATGCCCCACCCCACTCTGCCCGCCGTACGGGTCCGGCACCGCGACGATCTGTGGTGCGAGCCGATCAGCAAGGTGCTGCTGCGCCATCCCAGCCTCTCGGACGACGAGTTGGCGGCGACGGCGCGCTCGGTGGTCGGCTCCCTGGCCACCGTCACCATGTCGGGGCCCGGAACCGTCGAACTCCAGCCATGCGGCGTCACCAAGGCGACCGGTCTCGCGCTCGCCGCCGAGCATCTCGGCCTCGGGCCGCACGAGACCATCGCCTTCGGGGACATGCCCAACGACATCCCCATGTTCGACTGGGCCGCCCGCGGCGTCGCAATGGCCAACGCCCACCCCGAACTCAAGGCGGTCGCCGACGAGATCACCCTGTCGAACGAGGACGACGGTATCGCCGTCGTCCTCGAGCGACTCTTCGCGGGCAGTATGGCCGATTTCGCCCAGTAAGGAACCTTTGCCCGGCGAGGCTGGTTCTTTGCGTGGTCGGGCTATTGGGCCGGTTGCCGGCCTAGTAGGGGCCGTTCACGTTGTCGATCGAGCCGTACCGCGCGGCCGCGTAGTTGCACGCGGCCACGATGTTCGCGACCGGGTCGAAGGGGTCGTACACCGTCCCGGGCACGTGGTACGTGGCGAAGGTCGGGTCGATGACCTGCAGGAGGCCCTTGGACGGGGTGCCCGCGGCGGCGTTGGAGTCCCAGTTGTTGATGGCGGTGGGGTTGCCGGACGACTCACGCATGACATTGCGGTAAATGCCGTCGTATGACCCGGGAATTCCGTTCTGCGCCATGATGTCCAGCGCGTTGCGGATCCAGCCGTCGAGGTTGTTCGGGAACGTCTTCACGGAAGCCTGGGTGGCGCGGGCCACGGAGGACTTCTTGGCGGGGGCGGACGCCTTGCCGGCCGTCGTGCCGGCCTTCTTCGTCGCCCGGACCTTCAGGTCGAGGCCCGGGTGGATCAACCGGGGGTTGTCGCCGATGGCCTTGCGGTTGTCCTTGTAGAGCTGCCGCCAGCCGCCCTGGGCGTCGTACCTGTCCGCGATCCCGTAGAGCGAGTCGCCCTTCTTCGTGGTGTACGTGACCGACCCGACCTTCGCCGGTGCGGGGGCCTGGGCGGCGGGCTCTGCGGCGCTCGCGGTGGTCGCGCTGAGGAGCGGGAGGGCGAGAGCGGCCGTGCCGGTTCCGGCGGCGACGACGTGTCGGGTGAGCGGGTTGGTGCGGGGGCGGCGGTGCTTGCCTCGGGCCATGGCGCTGTTCCTCTCCGACGCCTGCGAGGTGAGCTGTCGGGTTCGGGCGGGAGATGCCCGGCCACGCCGCCCTGCGGCAGCGCGACTTCACCCCGAGCCGCTCCGGTGCGCCATCAAGGCGGCCGGTTCGGCGACTTACCTGGGTCCCCCGCTCCTGCCGTGCGTGTGTGAGTGCGTCGATGGATGACTCGGGCGGCGGCAGGATTCGGCGTCCGCCCGACTGAGCGGGAACGTATGCGAGAGCACATGCCCGGAACAAGTGCCAAGGTCGTCTGTCGTACCGGTTGACCATGGTCTGGTGTGTATGGGGTGCTTGATCCTTTGCGGTTGCCAAGTCTCAACTTGCGCTTGGGGCAAGGAGGTATGGGGTGTGCCGGGTTGGGGGCGTGGGGGCGGCCGCGTGACTCAACTCACTGGCGTCCACAAGGGCGGCATATCGGGCAATGAGTCCAACTCACCGTTAACCGACTGTCCGTGGAGTCCGTTTCTCCCGTGTCCGATGGAAAAGCACCTCTTCGTCCTGTCCGTGGATCGCCTTGCCAGGAAGTGCCGGGTGGTTCCCGCCGGTTTCAGGGTGAAGGTCGCGCGGTGACGCCTTCGGGTGCCCCAACGCCCCGGTGATGCCGCCCACTTCGAGGCTGAAGTGCCTCGATTGTGCATGTCGACCGCGAAGGGGAACCCGCCGTGCAGTGCGCGTCGTTGTCATGGTGATCGTCCGCGGCGCCGACCGGGATGGCCGTGCCGACCGTGGTGATCGTCTTGAGCGGCTCGGGCGGCTCGGGCGGCTCGGGCGGCTCGGGCGCGAGGGTCGCGGTCTGAGAGGGGTGACGCCGGCGTGCCTGGGTGGCGCCCCGGGAGGGTGAGGGTGCCCGAGGGGCGGAGGTGGAGGTGATGGGTCGGAGTGGCATGTGCATGCCGCCCGAGGTTGCGTCGGGGGGTGAGACATGAGGGTGCGGGGTGAGCGTGTCTCTGGGCCGGTCGGGGGAGGTGCGGGCGTCGCGGGGTGGAGGGCCGTTGCCTGGCTCGATGACGACGCGAGATCGGGGCGTAGGCGGATACTTCCCTATATGTCGATGGATGTCCGGCCTTATCAGGTGATCAAAAACATACCGGTCGTGATCCGATACCGCCCGTGGTGGACGGGTGGGCGGCATCGGTGATCGAAACGTGACCGGATACGCTGACTTGAGTGATGGCAGCGACCTATCGACAAACCGTGTAACCGCCAGTAGACACCAGCAGACAGGAGACCCCTCGTGACCGTCGTCGGGCCGTTCGGGCTGAGCGTGCGGGACCAGGCTCTGGAAGCCGATGTCCAGGCCGGATTGGCGGCTGTCGAGGAGGGATTGCTCGAAGCCACCAAGAGTGAGGTCCCCTTCATCACCGAGGCCGCCCAGCATCTGGTGCGAGCGGGTGGAAAGCGGTTCCGGCCCTTGCTGGTGATGCTCGCCGCCCAGTTCGGGGATCCGTATGCGCCGGGAGTCGTGCCGTCGGCGGTGGTGGTGGAGCTGACCCATCTGGCGACGCTGTACCACGACGACGTGATGGACGAGGCGGCGGTGCGGCGGGGCGTCGAGAGCGCGAACACCCGCTGGGGGAACTCGGTCGCCGTTCTGACCGGGGATTTCCTGTTCGCGCGGGCCTCGCACATCCTCGCCGACCTCGGGCCCGAGGCGGTGCGGGTGCAGGCCGAGGCGTTCGAGCGGCTGGTCACCGGGCAGATCCTGGAGACGGCGGGGCCGCAGGACGGGCGGGACCCTGTGGAGCACTACCTGGATGTGCTGAGCGGGAAGACCGGGTCGCTGGTGGCGGTGTCGTGCCGGTTCGGGGCGATGATGTCGGGCGCCGACGAGACGGTGGTCGATGTGCTGACCCAGTACGGGGAGCGGCTCGGGGTCGCCTTCCAGCTGGCGGATGACGTGCTGGACATCGCGAGTGACTCCCATGAGTCCGGGAAGACGCCGGGGACGGATCTCCGTGAGGGGATTCCGACGCTGCCGGTGCTGCGGTTGCGGGAGCGGGCCGAGCGGTTGGGGCTGGCGGAGGATGTCGCGCTGTGCGAGCTGCTGGACTCCGATCTGAGTGATGATGCGCGGCATGCGGAGGCGTTGGCCGCGTTGCGGGTGCATCCGGCGTTGGAGCAGGCTCGGCGGGACACGGTGCGGTATGCGGAGGATGCGCGGGCTGCGTTGGCGCCGTTGGCGGACCTTGATGCCAAGGCTGCGTTGATGGAGTTGTGCGACGCCGTGGTGCATCGGGCTGGGTAGGTTTTTCGCCCCCGCCGCCCCTACCCGTCCCATCCCCAGGGGCTCTGCCTCTTCGACCCCGGTTTCTGGGGCTGCTCGACCCCGGTTCCTGGGGGCTGCGCCCCCAGACCCCCGCTTCGGCCCTGAAGGGGCCTCGTCCTCACACGCCGGACGGACTGAACGGCGGCCCCAGAGGCCCTCCCCTGAGTGTGACGCGCATCACAAAGCTGGACTGAGTCCAAACTAAGATCGACTCCGTATTCATGCCCAGAAGCTGACGCAGGGGGCGTCGGCTGCACTACGGGGAGAAAACAGAATCATGGGCATGAACGCGACGTTCTCGAAGCGCCGTAAGAGCCTGATCGTCACCGCTGTCGCGGTGGCCGCCGTCGGTGGTGTTGCCGCCGCGGTGATTCCCGCATTCGCCGCCGGAGGCGACCGCGCTGACCACGCGGGCCATTCCGGAGGCGACGCGCAGGGGATCGTGAGTCAGAGTGGGACCGCCAGTGGTGGGGCCGTCAGTGGCGGCACCGGGGGCACCCTCCTCGCCGCAAGCCTTCGCGGGGCGAACGAGGTGCCCGTCCCGGGTGGGCCCGCCGTGGGGGACAAGGACGGAGCCGCCCTGCAGTTCGTGAAGCTCAAGGGCGACAAGGTGTCCGTCGCCGTCACCTGGCGCGGCACCGGCAAACCGACCGCCCTCCACCTCCACCGGGGCGCCAAGGGCACCAACGGCGGCATCAAGGTCGACTTCGGCGGCCTCCTCGGCAAGAGCAAGGGCCACAGCCTCACCGGCAGCGTCACCGTGAAGGACCCCGCCCTCCTCGATGCCCTGAAGACCGACCCGAGTTCGTTCTACGCCAACCTCCACACCGCCGAGTTCCCTGGCGGTGCCGTACGGGGTCAGCTCCACAAGGTCACCGTCGCCGAGTTCGACTTCCGCGACGCGCTCCACAACTTCCAGGCGTCCGTCATCAAGGGCAAGCAGATCTACGAGTGCAAGCCGGCCGAGGGCGGCGGGTACGCCTTCGCCCAGCGGGACGTCAGCGCCGTACTCGGCGGCCGTATCGCGCACTCCTTCGTCGCACCCAACTCCGGTACGCCGCAGTGGATCGCGCGGGACGGCAGCGCGGTGACCGGGTCCGTCATCTCCAGGACCCCGAACGGGGCCGGCAACATCCCCGAGCTCGACCTGAAGGCCACTCAGTCCGGCAAGCATCACGGCCTGCTCGCCGACACCGCCGAGATCCTGCGCCTCAACACCGTCGGCGGCGTCGCCCCGACCGGCTCGTGCAAGCCCGGCGCCATCGTCGGCGTGCCGTACCAGGCGGACTACGTGTTCATCAACGGCTAGCCCACGGAGCCACTCGCAGCCATCGGGAGCCATCCGGGGCCATTCGGCGGCGTCTCCCCGCACCGACCCCTACGGGTCGGGGGAGGCGCCGCCCCCATCTGTCATACCGCAGGTGTACGTGGAGTTGGCTCCGAAGGCTGACGAATCTCCCTGACTTATTTGGTCAGATGGAAACCACGGAAATCACCACTCCTCACCGATTCGGGTGAGAATGGCGGCTCAGGGGTGGACGAGTGCGGGGTCGTAAGACTCGCGGGCGAGCAAAAGAGAAGGACAGCCGCCGCCGACGACGGAGGTAAGGCACACATGGCACCGTACGCATCCGACGACAGTACGACCGCCGCGGAGGGCGACGACCCGCGCGACGACCTGCGCGCGGGACGGCGCAAGGCCGCGCGGTACGTCGTCCCGGTCGCGGTCGTGGGAGTCGCGGCGGCGACCATCGGGCTCGTCCCGGCGATCGCCGACTCCGGCGACCCGGACCTGCCGGAGATCACCGCGCAGCAACTCATCGAGAAGATCGCCCAGTCGGACGTACAGCAGATGTCCGGCACCTTCAAGATCACCACCGATCTGGGCCTGCCCGACCTGGGTGGACTGGAGTCGAGCCTCGCCTCAGGCGCCATGGGGTCGGGGTCGGGTGACGGATCGTCCGCCGATCCCACGGCCAAGCTCACCGAGCTCGCGTCCGGCACGCACACGCTGCGCGTCGCCGCCGACGGCCCGGACCGGCAGAAGCTCTCCCTGCTGGAGAACGCCGCCGAGTACAGCCTCATTCACAACGGCAAGGACGTCTGGGGCTACGACAGCAAGTCGAACGAGGTCTTCCACGGCACCGCCGAGGAGGCGAGGGGCGGGCAGGAGAAGGAAGACGTTCCCGCCACGCCCAAGGACTTCGCCGAGGAGGCGCTCAAGGCGGTCGACGACACCACGTCCGTCACCGTCGACGGCACCGCGCAGGTCGCGGGCCGGGACGCGTACCGGCTGCTCATCAAGCCGAAGCAGTCCGGGACCACGGTCGGCGCCATCACCGTGGCCGTGGACGCCAAGACCGGTATGCCGCTGAAGTTCACGCTGACCCCGTCGAGCGGCGGTGCGGCCGTGGTCGACGCCGGATTCACCCAGGTCAGCTTCGCCAAGCCGGCCGCCTCCACCTTCGACTTCACCCCGCCGAAGGGTGCGAAGGTCACCGAGGAGAGCGAGCTAGACGGAGCGGCTGCGGAGCACGGCTCCGCGAAGTCCGAGGACGAACTCCGCAAGGAGCTCGACAAGGAACTCGGCGGCCTGAAGTCCGGGGACGAGCACGGCAAGGCGCGCGAGGGCGGTCCCGAGGTCATCGGCGAGGGCTGGAACTCCGTGGCCGTCTTCGACACCGGCGGCGAGGGCGTGCCCTCCGGCGCCGAGGCCGGCGGCGACCTGGGCGGCTTCCTCGACTCCCTGGGCGACAAGGTCAGCGGCAAGTTCGGCTCGGGCACGGTCTTCAAGACCCGCCTGATCAACGCCCTGGTCACGGACGACGGCAAGGTCTACGTGGGCGCGGTCGACAAGGACGCGCTCGTGAAGGCGGCCAACTCGGCGAAGTGACCGGCCCGGAGCCGACCGGCGTACACGCACCATGAACCGAGGAGCCTGAGGAGCGTATGGAGGAACTGCCCGCCGCGGACACCGCCGAGGCCGATCACGCCGGTCCCTCCGGTCACGCCGGTCGGGCTGCTCAGACGGATCATGGTCAACAGGCCGACCCAGCGGAGCAGACTGCTCAGCCGGAGCAGGTTGCTCAGCCCGAGCCGGGCTCCCGGGCTGAGCAAGGCTCTCGGGTCGGCCGGGTCGATCAGACGGGCCGGACGGGCCAGACCGGCCAGGTCGGCAACGGCGGCACGGTGATCGCCACCCGCGCGCTCACCAAGCGCTACCGCGGCGGGCAGCTCGCCGTGGACGGTCTCGATGTGACCGTCCCGGCGGGCAGCGTCTTCGGCTTCCTCGGGCCGAACGGCTCCGGCAAGACCACCACCATCCGCATGCTGATGGGCCTCATCGCGCCCACCTCAGGTACCGCGCACGTCCTCGGGCAGCCCATGCCTCGGGCCGCGCGCGCCGTACTGCCGCACGTCGGCGCGCTCATCGAGGGGCCCGCCCTGTACGGGTTCCTCTCCGGGCGCGACAACCTCATCCGCTACGACGCCGCCGACCCGACCGCCGATCCGCGCACCCGGCGTGCCCGCGTCGCGGCCGCGCTGGACCGGGTGGGCCTGACGGCCGCCGCGGGCAAGAAGGCGAAGGCGTACTCGCTAGGGATGAAGCAGCGACTGGGGCTCGCGGCCGCGCTGCTCCAGCCGCGCAGGCTCCTCGTCCTCGACGAGCCGACCAACGGCCTCGACCCGCAGGGCATGCGCGAGATCCGTTCCCTGATCAGGGAGTTGGCCTCCGACGGCACGACCGTCTTCCTCTCCTCGCACCTCCTCGACGAGATCGAGCAGGTGTGCACGCACGCTGCGGTGATGGCGCAGGGCCGGCTGATCACCCAGGGCGCGGTGGCGGATCTGGCGGCCGGGATGCGCGGCCGGCTCGTCGTGACCACGCCCGACCCCTCGGACGCGGCCCGGGTGCTGAAGGAGCAGGGCGCGGGTGACATCGTCATCGCCGACGACCGGGTGACCGCGGAACCTCCTGATCGTGATCTCGCCGACGTCAACGCGGCGTTGGTGACAGCCGGGGTCCGCGTCCGCGGCTTTGGTGTCGAACGGGCCTCCCTGGAGGATGCGTTCGTGGCGCTCACGGGAGAGGGGTTCGATGTCGCAGGTTGAGGCGTCCCAGGGTGAGGCGTCGCAGGTTGAGGCGTCGCAGAGTGCGGCGCAGGTCGAAGCAACCCGTGGACGCGGTCCGTCGACCCGTAAGCCGAACCCGTTGTGGACCTTCGGCCTCCTCCGCAGCGAACTGATCACCACGTTCCGACGCTGGCGCACTCTCGCGCTGCTCGGCGTCCTGGCCGCCGTACCGATCCTGGTCGGGATCGCCGTGAAGATCGAGACCGGCGACGGTTCGTCGGCGGGGGGCGGTGGCCCGCAAGGCGGCGGTCCGGCCTTCATCTCCCAGATCACCAACAACGGTCTCTTCCTGGTCTTCACCGCGCTGGCCGCGACGCTCCCGTTCTTCCTGCCGATGGCGATCGGCGTCATAGCGGGCGACGCGATAGCGGGCGAGGCGAACGCGGGCACCCTCCGCTATCTCCTCGTCGCCCCCGCCGGCCGCACCCGACTGCTGCTCACCAAGTACGCGACCACGATGGCCTTCTGCCTGGTGGCCACCCTCGTGGTCGCGGCCTCGGCCCTAACGGTCGGAGCGCTGCTCTTTCCGCTCGGCGACCTGACGACCATCTCCGGCACCCGGATCAGCTTCGCCGAAGGCCTCGGCCGCGCCCTGCTGATCGCGCTGGTCGTCGCCGCGTCGCTGATCGGGGTCGCGGCCCTCGGCCTGTTCGTCTCGACGCTGACCAACAGCGGCATCGCGGCGATGGCGACGACGGTCGGCCTGCTGATCACCGTCCAGATCCTCGACCAGATCCCCCAGCTCCACGCGATACAGCCGTACCTCTTCTCCCACTACTGGCTGTCCTTCGCCGACCTCATGCGCGAACCCGTCTACTGGGACGACCTGGTCAAGAACCTGGGCATACAAGCCCTCTACGCGGCGGTATTCGGCTCGGCGGCGTGGGCGAGGTTCACGGCGAAGGACGTCACGGCCTAGGTTCTCGGGACCGCTTCCGACCAGCGGGTCGGTGACCTGCCGTTCCCCAGGGCCCGATATGCCTCTCGGCCACCCCTGCCACGCCGAGCAGCAGCGATTCCGCTCCGTGGGCCGCCACCAGCTGGAGCCCGACCGGGCAGCCGTCGGGGCCGAAGCCCGCCGGAATGCTGATCGCCGGATGCCCGCTCAGGTTGAACGCCCAGGTCAGCGAGGTGGAGTACCGGTCGCCGGGGCCTTCGTGGCCGTGCGGCGGGATGGGGGCGGTCGGGGTCAGCAGCAGCTCCGCGCGGGCGAAGAGGGCGTCCAGGCGGCTGTCGTTCGCGGCCCTGATGCGGTGGGCGGGGCCGGGGTCGGCGCCCGGGGTCCGCAGGGCGAGCCAGGCGGGGGCGGGGTCGTCGAGGCGGAGGGGGACGGCGGGGCGTACGAGCCGTATCGCGCCGGCTGCCGCCAGTCGTACGGCGGCGGAGTGGGCGACGGCGACGACGTCCGGGTCGGGTGAGTCGAAGCCGAGGTCGGGGGACCATACGGCGGTTGGGGTGGCGTACTCGCTGGGTGTCGTGGAGGCCGAACCGGGTGCCGCCGAGTCCACGCCGGGTGTTGCCGAGGCCGTGCTGGATGTTGCCGAGGCCGTGCTGGACGTGGCCGAAGCCGCGCTGGATGTTGCCGCAGCCGCGCCGGGTGTCGTCGCAGCCGCACTGGGTGTCGCCGCAGCCGAACCGCCCGCCCGCGGCTCGCCACGTCCGCCCGGCACCCCATCGGCACTCGGCCCGCACCCCGGCGCCGCTCCCCGGTACGCCCCCGACATGACGCCCCAGTAAGCCCCCACGTCCCCCACGCACCGCGCCAGCACCCCCGGCGCCATGAGTCCCGTACGGTCGGCCGACGGCAACCGCCCGTTGCTCACCTTCAGCCCGACGACCCCGCACCACGCCGCCGGAATCCGTACCGACCCGGCCCCGTCGCTCCCGGTGGCGAGCGGCACCAGCCCAGCCGCCACCGCCGCCGCGGAACCGGCCGAGGAGCCGCCCGGCGTACGGTCGTGCCGCCACGGGTTGACCGTACGGCCGTACCGGCCAAGCCCCCAGGTCTGCCAGGGAGTTCCCGGCCCAGGAACGGATGTCGCCCCCACTGCCACACACCCCGCCGCGAGCAGCGGGCCCGCGGTGCGCAGACCGTGCCGCCCCTTGACCCCGATCGGCACGCCCGCCAACGGCAGCCGCTCACCCGCGCCCACTCGGGCATCCACCTCGCGGGCCCGCTCAAGGGCCTCCTCGTCCCACACCTCGATGAAGGCGCACAGGACGGGATCGGCGCGCCGGATCCGTTCGAGCGCGGCCGCGACGACGTCGACGGCGCGGAGGGTCTGCGCGCGCACGGCCGAGGCGATCTCTTGGGCTGACAGGGGGGCAGGGGTGCGGCCGGGATCAGTACTGGAGCCGGAGCCGGAGCCGGAGCCGGAGGCAGGGTCAGGGTCGGAGCCGGGATCAAGATGGGGGCCGGGACCGGAGTCGGGGCTGGGGCGGGCATCGGGGCGGCCGTGGCCGGAGCCGGGACCGGGCGCGGTCGTCATGGGCTGTTTCTCAGCGCCCCCGTCCCGTCAGCCGCGTCAACGCATCGGTCTCCCGAGGCGGCTGTCCGCTCAGGTCGCCGAGCCGCCACGCGGGGACCCACGGCACCCGGTACACGTCGATGACCGACTCGATCACCTTGACGCGTTCGACGAGCGGCCGCGGAAGCCGCCCCGGCGCGTCCGCGACCAGGACCACGGCATCGAGGTCGAGCCCGTGCGGAGCCTCCCCGCGCCGGAAGACCTCGACGGCACCCAGGGCGGCGGCCAGCCCGGACGCATGGGTGCGGGCGACGAGCAGCACCGACGGCGGATCGGCGGGCCCGGGCCAGTTGTGTCCGCAGTCGTGGCCGCCGTAGACCGCGGCGAGCGTGGAGACGCCGGCCCCGCCGTGCGTGCCGACCCAGGAGAAGCGCCGGGGCGCGCCGGCGGCGGGGGAGGGCGGCGGCTCCTCGGGAAGGGCCACCGGACCGCGGATCCAGATCTCGGGACCGGACTCCGGCCGTCGGCCCTGTTGCACGTGCATGTCCGTGCGCATGCCCGCACACCTCCCTCGTCACGCCACCGATCTTCGCGTCAGGCATGAGAACGCTGTGACGTGGCACAAGCTCCTGGAACGAGTCTGTGACGCCACGGTGACGTCGGCGCCGCGCGCGGCCGGAGAGACTCGACAGTACATGTACGACGTGTCCGAATCACGGGTCCGGCCAGTACGGCCGGACCCGTGACGCCGCCGGGGCGGGCGGACCGCGGGAGGGAGCACCATGGGACCCGAACGCGCTGTCCGCGCACTCCCCGACGCCTGCCAGTGAGGGAAGCGATGTCTCGACTCAGCCGTGCGATGAAGCGGGAACAGAAGCGCGCCGCGGCCTCGGCGGCCCCCGCGGCCGCGCCGATCGACGTGCGCGTCCCTGCCGTCGGTAGCGGCGCGGGCGGCGCGTCGATCGGTGGCGTACCCGTCAGTGCGGCCGCCGGTGAGGAGATCCAGCACGCCGTCCTGACCCACCTCCAGCGCATCGCCCTCGCCGCCGGCCACCCCGTGCACGCCACGGTCCACGACGAGCGCATCGGATACGTCGTCCCGCTGCGGGTGGACGCGGACGGCTCCAGCCGGTTCACCGCGGAGCCCCTACGGACGGCTCCGCCGGGGGAGCAGGCGGTGCCGGGAGAGGCCGTACGACTTCCCGCGGACCCGTCGCCCACCTCGGACGAGGCGCCGTACCGGGACAAACCCACGCATGTCCTACGGCCCCTGCCGGGCCCGGAGCAGGACGCCTCGCCCACCTTCCGGCTGCGCGCCCTGCCCGAGCCGGTGCAGGACGCCGTGCCCGGCACGGTCGCGCCGCCCCTGGGGGAGTTCGGCCCACCGCCCTCCATGGAGCCGAGGCCGCTGCCGGGCGCCGTACCGGAAGCCGACGTACCGCAAAGCGCCGTACCGCACCCCGACGTGCGGCAAAGCAACATGCAGCAAGCCGACGCACCACGAACCGTCGACCCCGTCCTCGTCCCGAACGTCGGCCCCGACCCCGACCCGGACCCCAAACCCACCCCGCCCCGAGGCTTCGACGCCGTGGCCGAAGCCGTGCTCGGGGACGCGCCGCCCGCCGGTACCGCCGATGCCTCCCCCTTCGCGGGGCCGCTGACCCGGATCAACGAGGCCGTGAAGGCGGGGCGGACGGTGGAGGCGGCGGAGCTCGCGGAGCGGACCGTGGCGGAGGCGTCCGCGGTGCTCGGTCTGGAGCACGCCGAGGTGCTGCGGATGCGTGAACTCGCCGCGTACATCGCCTACTTGACGGGGGAACCGGTGCACGCCTTCCGTCTCTCGCTGGACGTGGCCCGCACGCACCACCGCATCGGGGATGCGGAGGCGGCGTACGGCAGCCTCCAGAGCGCGGCCACGGCCTGGCGGGCCGTACGGGATCCGGCGCTGGGGCTCGACCTGGGCCGGGAGCTGCTCGGCCTGTGGACCGAGCTCACGGCGGAGGGCGGTCCGGCCGCCGACGACGTCGAGGAGCTGGAGTCGGCCCGCGCACGCATGGACCGCCTCGCCGCCCGAGCCGCCAAGTCGGCCGAACCGCCCAGGGACTGAGTCGGGGAATCAGCAGGTCAGGGGATCACTCCGACAGCTCCCACACCGCGTACGCCACGGCGTCACTGTTGCGGTTGAGGGCGGTGTCGTTGATGTTGGACGTGGTGTCGCAGGACGAGTGGTAGCAGCGGTCGAAGGCCTGCCCCGACGTACCGCCCCACTTGGCCACCTGAGCCGCGGTCTTCGTCCGGCTCGCCCCCGTGAACAGCCCGCCCACCGGCACGCCCGCGCTCTTGAACGGCGCGTGGTCGGAGCGGCCGTCGCCCTCGGTCTCGATCTCGGTCGGGACGCCGAGGCCGACGAAGTAGTCCTTGAAGGTCTTCTCGATCGCGGGGTCGTCGTCGTAGACGAAGTAGCCGGGGTTGGGCGAGCCGATCATGTCGAAGTTCAGATAGCCGCTGATCTTCGCGCGGTTGGCGGCGGAGAGGTTGTTGACGTAGTAGCGGGAGCCGACGAGGCCCAGCTCCTCCGCGCCCCACCAGGCGAACCGCAGATGCTTGGTGGGCTGGTAGCCGGCCCGCGACACGGCGAGCGCGGTCTCCAGGACCGCGGCCGAGCCGGAGCCGTTGTCGTTGATGCCGGCGCCGGAGGAGACGCTGTCGAGGTGCGAGCCGGCCATGACGACCTGGTTGGTGTCGCCGCCGGGCCAGTCGGCGATCAGGTTGTAGCCGGTACGGCCCGAGGACGTGAACTGCTGGACGGTCGTGGTGTATCCGGCGGCGTCCAGCTTGGCCTTCACATAGTCGAGGGAGGCCTTGTAGCCGGGGCGGCCGTGGGCTCGGTTGCCGCCGTTGGCGGTGGCGATGGACTGCAGCTGGGTGAGGTGGGCCTTCACGCTCGCCACGGGTATGTCGGGTGCGGCGGCGGCCTCGACCTCGGCCTCGGTTGCCGCGCCGGCTATGGATCCGCCGGCCAGAAGCGTGGCGGTCGCGACTGCGGCGGCCGCCGACGCGCGCCAGGAGACGGGGAGCTTCATGTGGGGGGCTCCGGATTCCAGGGGGATCCCCGAGGGGTGACCACAGGGGATCCACAGTGAATGGGGTGCCTGGATGGTGGAGCTGTGCCTGACTCTCCGTCAAGGGCCGTAAGTGGACAGTGAGTTCAGATGGGGAGAAACCCAGGAAGGACCTAGGGAAAACCCTGTGTGCCTGCCTTACTGCACGCAGAACTCGTTCCCCTCCGGATCCGTCATCACCACCCACTCCCCGCCCGGCTCCTTCACCCGCCGCAGCACACTCGCCCCCAGCCCCTCCAGCCGCTCGACCTCGGCCTCGCGCTTCCTGGCCGCCGCGTGCAGATCGAGATGGAGCCGGTTCTTGACGGTCTTCGCCTCCGGCACCCGCTGGAACAGCAGCCGCCGCCCCAGCCCCGTCCCGCTCTCCTGGTCGTACGGGTCGTCCGGATGCCGTACGGCCACCAGGTCCCGGAAGGCGAGCCGGGCGTGAAACTCGACGACGGCCTCGCGCGGCAGCGCGCCGAGCTCCAGGAGCCGCTCGATGAGGGCGCTGTTGTCCTCGACCTCGTAGTGCAGCGCGGCGGCCCAGAAGTCGGCCTGGGACTGGGGGTTGGCGCAGTCGATGACGAGCTTCCAGTGGAGGGGGGTGGGTGTGGTGCCGGTGTCGGGTGCCTGTGTCATGCGACCACTCATATGGGGTGGGGGAGCGGGCCGCAACGGTGAATCGCCGGTCGGTCGCACTTGGCCCGTCCGGCGTTTGAGGACGAGGCCCTTTCGGGGCCGAAGTGGGGGGGCCGGGGAGGGCAGCCCCCGGATCAGACGTCCACTGCGGCGGACGTCGCCTTCTCTACCCGCGGCACCTTGATCTCGGCGGCCCGCAAGCGCCGCGCCGCGCGCCACGCGTCCGCCGTCAGCAGCGTCAACGCCAGCCACACCAGCGCGAACCCGGCCCACCTCTCGGCCGGCATCGCCTCATGGAAGTACAGGACACCGAGCAGGAACTGGAAGACCGGCGCCAGGTACTGCAACAGCCCCAGCGTCGACAGCGGCACGCGTATCGCGGCCGCGCCGAAGCAGACGAGTGGCAGGGCGGTGACGACGCCGGTGGCCGCGAGCAGTGCCGCATGCCCGGGTCCTTCCGACGCGAACGTCGACTGCCCGTGCGCTGTCAGCCACACCAGATACGCCACGGCGGGCAGGAACTGGATCGCCGTCTCCGCGGCCAGCGACTCGACCCCGCCGAGATTGACCTTCTTCTTCACGAACCCGTACGTGGCGAACGAGAAGGCGAGGACGAGGGAGATCCACGGCGGCCGGCCGTACCCGACGGTCAGCACCACCACCGCCGCACCGCCGACCCCGACCGCCACCCACTGCACGGGCCGCAGCCGCTCCTTGAGGAGCAGGACGCCCATCGCGATGGTGACGAGCGGGTTGATGAAGTACCCGAGCGAGGCCTCCACCACATGGCCCGAGTTCACGGACCAGATGTAGACGCCCCAGTTGACGGTGATGACGCCCGCGGCCACGGCGACGAGCGCCAGTCGCCGCGGCTGCCGTATCAATGCACCCGCCCAGGCCCAGCGGCGTACGACGATCAGCGCGACCGCCACGAACACGAGGGACCAGGCCATCCGGTGAGCGAGGATCTCGACCGCCCCGGCGGGCTTCAGCAGGGGCCAGAACAGGGGAACGAGCCCCCACATCCCGTACGCCGCGAAGCCGTTCAGCAGTCCTATTCGCCGCTCGCCCTTGGACGTCCCGGTCACGGCCCCTCCTTTGCACCACACCTGGCCGCGCTCATACGGCGGCCCGCACGAAGGTAACGCCGAATGCCCCCGCCTGTCATGCCCGTATCGCCATACGGTCATGACAGGCGGGGTGAGCATCCAAGGCGCGCTGGGGGGAGTGAGCCCTTGGGGCTGCCGGGGCGGGCGGCTTGCGGAAACCCCGGCGGAACTCAGCCCTTGACCGCGGCCGCGATCGCGTCGGCGAGCGGGGTGGTCGGGCGGCCGGCCAGGCGGGACAGATCCCCACTGTCGACGACCAGCTCGCCCTTCTCGACGGAGGCGTCCACACCGGCCAGGATCGCGGCGAGCGGCTCGGGCACCCCGGCGCCGGCCAGGATGCCGGTGTAGGCCTCGGCAGAGACGGCGTTGTTGGCGATCTCCTTGCCGGTCTGCCGGCTCAGCTCGGCGGCGTACTCGGCGAAGCTCCAGGCGACGTCGCCGCCCAGCTCGTACGTCTGGTTCTCGTGCCCCTCGCCGGTCAGTACGGCGACGGCGGCGGCCGCGTAGTCGGCGCGGGAGGCGGAGGAGACGCGGCCCTCGCCGGCGGCGTGGGTGACCGCGTTGTACTGCAGGACCGGGGCGAGGTTCTCGGTGTAGTTCTCGTGGTACCAGCCGTTGCGCAGCAGCGTGTACGGGAGGCCGGACTCCAGGAGCACCTTCTCCGTGGCCCGGTGGTCATCGGCGAGGGCGGCCGTCAGGCTGCCGGGGGCGCTGGTGTACGCGAGCAGGGCGACGCCGGCGGTCTTGGCGGCGTCGATGACGACCTGGTGCTGGCCGACGCGGCCCTTGTCGAACTCGTTGCCGGATATGAGCAGCACCTTGTCGCCGGCCGCGAACAGTCCGTCGAAGGTCTCGGGGGCGTTGTAGTCGGCGACGGCGATCTTCACGCCGCGCTCGGCGAGGCCGGCGGCCTTCTCGGGGGTGCGGACGACGGCGGTGACCTGGTCGGCCGGAACCTTCTTCAGCAGCTGCTCCACGACGTGGCGACCCAGGTGTCCGGTGGCTCCGGTGACGACGATGCTCATGATGTGTGACTCCTTGTGGGGTGCGTTGGGCACTAACCCTAGGAGTGGCGCTAACTCTGCGAAAGTACCCACTTTGAAGTAAGGTACTGGCATGGCCGTAAGTGACGTGGCAAGCGTGACAGGCGCCGTGGCAGGCGCGACGAGGGGCAAGTACGACATGGCCGAGGCGATGTGCCCGCACCGCCTGGTCCTGGAGCACCTCACCAGCCGTTGGGGAGTCCTCGTCCTGATCGAGCTCCTGGAGCGCCCGTACCGCTTCAGTGAGCTGCGCCGGGCGATCAGTCGGTGGGGAGGCCGAGGCGTCAGCGAGAAGATGCTCACCCAGACCCTCCAGACCCTGGAACGCGACGGCCTGGTTCACCGCGACGCGAAGCCGGTGATCCCGCCGAGGGTCGACTACTCCCTCACCGATCTGGGCCGCGAGGCGGCGGAACAGGTGCGCGGGCTGGCGCTGTGGACCGAGGAGCGGATGGCGGAGGTGCAGCGGGCGCGGGAGGTGTACGACGCGCGGAGGAGCGCCTCTGAGCAGGGATGACGTAGGAGTCCGGGTCCCGTCTGAAGGAATGCCGACGGCGCCTGGGGGCACACATATGTCAGGGCGTCGGTCGACATGCGAGACACGTCCTTCCATGCGCCCCCTCTCCGCTCCCACGCCGCCTTGAGTCGCCGGGCACGCTTGGGGCGGAGTGCTACGCCCACCCGTGTGCCGATTCATGCCACCGCACGGCGCACGGTCACCGCATCCAGGGGGTTGCCTTGACATGGCCACACAGACTCCGGCCGCCCGGCCCAGCAGGATCGGTTCTGCGGTAATGGCGGGACTCGGTCTCGTGCGTGGGCCTTTCGGTCGCGGCCGTCGCCGGAGGCAGGAGGAACTCCTGCTGGAGCTGTTGCGGCAACTGACGCTGATGACCGAGGAGATGCGCCGCGCGAATCTGATTCAGCAATACCGCCTTTCCGTCGAGCAGATGGACCGAGCGATCGACGACCCGTCGCTGGCAGCGGCCATGAGCACGTTGAGAGGGCTCTCCGAACACCGGCGTCGACAGATGATCTTCGCCAACCGTCAGTACGGCGTGCTTCTGATGGCTCACCGCGTCGGCGTCTACGACTGGGACGAGCTTGTGGGGCAACTGCGTGTCCTGTGCCGCAACGAGGTGTTCGCGGAGTACTGGGCCTCCACGGTCGAGCATCGGCGCAGCGTGCCCGACGAATCCCTCGAAAGCCGTGTCGGTTCGGTCGTTGACGCGATGTTGGAGGATCTGCGGGACGACCCTGACGAATGGTGGGTGGTCGGCTCGGGGGAGGAGTAAACGTGAGGGGTCTCACACACGTGTAAGATCCGGAGCACTGTGAACCCAAGGGGCGTCACTCTTCGAGTGGCGCCCCTTGAGACGCGGGGCTGCGGCGGCCCCGAGAGGGGACCGCTCAGGTGCGCGATGGAGTCTCGGCGTTCCGAATCACCCGTCGGCTTGGGGACCCGCCCCGCTTGCGGGGAAGTGGAACGGCTGAGACTTGTCCCGACCTGTTCGAACTCAGCAACGGTGATTTCGCGATCATCGGCACCGAAGCCACCGTCGAGCTGGAACCCTGCCTTCCCGCGGACGCTGCCCGGGCAGACTATGAGCGCATTGTCGTGATCAGCCGCGAGACTCTCATCCGCGCCAAGAAGGACATCCCCGACGCATGACGCCGAGGGCCTGGGTGCCGTACGGCACCCAGGCCCTTCACGCCCGTTCGGACGAGCCGGTCAGCCGACGACAGTCCAGGTGTCCCCACCCGCCAACAACGCCGCCAGATCCCCCTTGCCGTTCTGCTCGATCGCCGAGTCCAGCTGGTCGGCCATCTGGGTGTCGTACACCGGCCGGTCCACCGCGCGGAACACGCCGATCGGGGTGTGGTGCAAGGTGTCCGGGTCGGCCAGGCGGGACAGGGCGAACGCCGTGGTCGGCGAGGCGGAGTGGGCGTCGTGGATCAC
This sequence comes from Streptomyces sp. CA-251387, assembly GCF_050936625.1. Classification (NCBI taxonomy): domain Bacteria; kingdom Bacillati; phylum Actinomycetota; class Actinomycetes; order Kitasatosporales; family Streptomycetaceae; genus Streptomyces; species Streptomyces sp. CA-251387. The sequence goes on from NZ_JBNJMJ010000001.1 coordinate 5,564,055, forward strand.
GATCTGCGACTCGTTCTCCGGGGTCACCGTCACCACCTTCAGGTCACCGGTCTGCGCGTCGCGCACGACGCCCCGCGAACCGTCCGCCCCGAAGCGGATCGGCTGCCCGTGCTCCAGCCGGATCACCGCCTCCTCGGCCTGCTGCTTGTCCTTGAGGACCTCGAAGGCGCCGTCGTTGAAGATGTTGCAGTTCTGGTAGATCTCGATCAGCGCCGTGCCCTTGTGGGCGGCCGCCTCGCGCAGGACCTGGGTGAGGTGCTTGCGGTCGGAGTCGATCGTGCGCGCCACGAAGGACGCCTCCGCGCCGATCGCCAGCGACACCGGGTTGAAGGGGGCGTCCAGCGAGCCCATCGGTGTCGACTTGGTGATCTTGCCGACCTCGGAGGTCGGGGAGTACTGGCCCTTCGTCAGGCCGTAGATCCGGTTGTTGAACAGCAGGATCTTGAGGTTGACGTTGCGGCGCAGTGCGTGGATCAGGTGGTTGCCGCCGATCGACAGCGCGTCGCCGTCACCGGTCACCACCCATACCGACAGGTCCCGGCGCGACGAGGCCAGCCCCGTCGCGATCGCGGGCGCACGGCCGTGGATGGAGTGCATGCCGTACGTGTTCATGTAGTACGGGAAACGCGACGAACAGCCGATGCCCGAGACGAAGACGATGTTCTCCTTGGCCAGGCCCAGCTCCGGCATGAAGCCCTGCACCGCGGCGAGGATCGCGTAGTCACCGCAGCCGGGGCACCAGCGCACTTCCTGATCGGACTTGAAGTCCTTCATGGACTGGCGCGCCTCGGCCTTGGGGACGAGCGAGAGCGCCTCGATCGTGCCCGTGCCTTCCGCGGACGTCTCAGGCATCGATGGCCTCCTTGAGAGCCTTGGCGAGCTGTTCCGCCTTGAACGGCATGCCGTTGACCTGGTTGTACGAGTGGGCGTCCACCAGGTACTTCGCGCGGACCAGGGTGGCGAGCTGACCGAGGTTCATCTCGGGGATCACCACCTTCTCGTAGCGTCCGAGTACCACGCCCAGGTTGCGCGGGAACGGATTCAGGTGACGCAGATGCGCCTGCGCGATGGACTCGCCGGCCTTGCGCAGGCGGCGGACCGCGGCCGTGATCGGGCCGTACGTCGATCCCCAGCCCAGCACCAGCGTCTTCGCCTCGTGCGGATCGTCGACCTCGAGGTCCGGCACCTCGATGCCGTCGATCTTGGCCTGGCGGGTGCGCACCATGAAGTCGTGGTTGGCCGGGGCGTACGAGATGTTGCCCGTGCCGTCCTCCTTCTCGATGCCGCCGATCCGGTGCTCCAGGCCCGGCGTGCCCGGGACCGCCCACGGCCGGGCGAGGGTCTGTGGGTCGCGCTTGTACGGCCAGAAGACCTCGCTGCCGTCCTCCAGGGTGTGGTTCGGCCCCTGTGCGAACTGCACGGTCAGGTCCGGCAGCTCGTCCAGCTCCGGGATCCGCCACGGCTCGGAGCCGTTGGCCAGATAGCCGTCCGACAGCAGCATCACCGGCGTGCGGTACGTCAGCGCGATCCGCGCCGCCTCCAAGGCCGCGTCGAAGCAGTCGGCCGGGGTGCACGGGGCGACGATCGGCACCGGTGCCTCGCCGTTGCGGCCGAACATCGCCTGGAGCAGGTCCGCCTGCTCGGTCTTGGTCGGCAGGCCGGTGGAGGGCCCACCGCGCTGGATGTCGATCACCAGCAGCGGCAGCTCCAGCGACACGGCCAGCCCGATGGTCTCGGACTTCAGGGCCACGCCCGGACCGGAGGTCGTGGTCACCGCGAGCGAGCCGCCGAAGGCCGCCCCCAGGGCCGCGCCGATGCCGGCGATCTCGTCCTCGGCCTGGAAGGTCCGTACGCCGAAGTTCTTGTGCTTGCTCAGCTCGTGCAGGATGTCCGAGGCCGGGGTGATCGGGTACGAGCCCAGGAACAGCGGCAGGTCCGCCTGGCGAGACGCGGCGATCAGTCCGTAGGACAGGGCGAGGTTCCCGGAGATGTTCCGGTAAGTGCCGACCGGGAAGGCCTTCGCGGCCGGGGCGACCTCGTAGGAGACGGCGAAGTCCTCGGTCGTCTCGCCGAAGTTCCAGCCCGCGCGGAAGGCGGCGATGTTGGCGGCCGCGATCTCGGGCTTCTTGGCGAACTTGGACTTCAGGAACTTCTCGGTGCCCTCGGTCGGGCGGTGGTACATCCAGCTCAGCAGGCCCAGCGCGAACATGTTCTTGCTGCGCTCGGCCTCCTTGCGGGTGAGGTCGAACTCCTTCAACGCCTCGACGGTCAGTGTCGTCAGCGGCACCGGGTGGAGGCTGTAACCGTCGAGCGAGCCGTCCTCCAGCGGCGAGGTCTCGTACCCCACCTTCTGCATCGCCCGTTTGGTGAACTCGTCCGTGTTGACGATGATCTCCGCGCCGCGCGGCAGATCGCCGATGTTGGCCTTCAGCGCCGCCGGGTTCATCGCGACCAGCACGTTCGGCGCGTCGCCCGGGGTCAGGATGTCGTGGTCGGCGAAGTGCAGCTGGAAGGAGGACACGCCCGGCAGGGTGCCGGCGGGGGCCCGGATCTCGGCGGGGAAGTTCGGCAGTGTCGACAGGTCGTTGCCGAAGGACGCCGTCTCCGAGGTGAAGCGGTCGCCGGTGAGCTGCATACCGTCGCCCGAGTCCCCCGCGAAACGAATGATCACCCGGTCCAGCCGGCGGACGTCCTTCGTCCCTGCCGGTTTGCGCTGCTCTCCCACGACGGCTTCGTCGGCCTGCTCCGCTGGGCTACTGACCTGGCTGGTCACTGAACTGGACCTCCCTCGAGGCGGCTGTCTGGGCATGGCCTTCCCGCAAGCCTTCCCAGGATCAACCCTACGTCCGCAAAGGTCGCCCTCCCGGGGCCATTCGCATGACGGACATGATTTTGAGACGGTTCGCCACCCTGACTTGTCATGATTTACACGCCCCCCGGCGCTTGCTTACAAGACGCTCCCCGCTCGCTCTTCGGTTCTGGGCCTCTGACGGAGCCCTGTTATCTGACACGGTGTCAGACCGTCAGGAGTTCAGATAGGTGAGGACCGCCAGAACACGGCGGTGATCCCCGTCGCTCTGGGACAGTCCGAGCTTGAGGAAGATGTTGCTGACGTGCTTCTCGACGGCGCCGTCGCTCACCACCAGCTGCCGGGCGATCGCGGAGTTGGTCCGCCCCTCGGCCATGAGCCCCAGGACCTCCCGCTCCCGCGGAGTGAGCCCCGCGAGTACGTCCTGCTTACGGCTGCGGCCCAGCAGCTGGGCGACGACCTCCGGGTCGAGGGCCGTACCCCCTTGGGCCACCCGCACGACCGCGTCCACGAACTCCCGAACCTCCGCCACGCGGTCCTTGAGCAGATAGCCGACTCCACGGCTGGAACCGGCCAGCAGTTCCGTGGCGTACCGCTCCTCCACGTACTGCGACAGCACGAGTACCCCAAGTCCCGGGTGTGCCTTCCGCAGCTGTACAGCCGCGCGCACCCCCTCGTCCGTGTGCGTGGGCGGCATCCGTACGTCCGCGACCACCACATCCGGCAGCTCGCCCTGCGCGTCCAGCTCCGTGATGGTCTTGATCAGCGCCTCGCCGTCTCCGACCCCCGCCACGACCTCGTGCCCACGGTCGGTCAACAGCCGGGTCAGCCCCTCCCTGAGCAGCACCGAGTCCTCGGCGATGACCACCCGCACCCTGTCCTCCACGATCCTCGGCCCCCCGAACCTCGGCATTCGGCCGAGCGTGTCCCGGCCCTGTCGTCCCTCGCGATCTCAGTATCGCGCGATCGGCTCTTCCTCACCGGGCCTGTGGAAAACCTGCCCGACCGCGCTCGAAGCGCGCTGGAACGAAGAGGCGTCTTGGAGGCGCATGCTCGGGAAGCGGCTTGGGCCATGGCGAGGTGTGGACGGGGGGTTGGGCCACGGACGGGGGCTGGGCCACGAAAGGGACGGGGCCACGGACGGGGGGGCTCCATGGCACCGCCCCCCGGTCCGCCTGCATACGGCAGACCAGGAGGCGAGCCGCTGAGGTGCGTTCGCGCCCCGGCCTACACCGTCCTCCAGGGCAGCTCCGCCGTGACCCGAGTAGGTCCCCCGACCGGTGAGTCAACGACCAGAATCCCGTCCACCGCGTCCAACCGCTCGGCCAGCCCGGCCAGCCCTGACCCCTCGGAGACGTCGGCGCCACCGATCCCGTTGTCCACGACCTGCAGCATCAGCCGGTTCTCGACCCGCCACACATCCACGGCAGCCCAGGTGGCCCGAGAGTGCTTGCTGATGTTCTGCAGCAGCTCCGACACCGTGAAGTAGGCGATCCCCTCGATCGCCGGCACCGGCCGCTCGTCCAGGTCGACCTGTACCTCCACCGGCACCGTGCAGCGCGAGGCCACCGCCGACAGCGCCGCATCCAGGCCCCGGTCGGTCAGGACCGCCGGATGGATCCCGCGGGCCAGGTCCCGCAGCTCCTGCAACGCCGTCTTCACCTCGCCGTGCGCCTCGTCGACCATCCGGGCCGCCGCCTGCGGGTCCTCCGCGAGCTTCTCCTTCGCGAGGCCCAGATCCATGGCCAAGGCCACCAGACGGGCCTGGGCGCCGTCGTGCAGGTCGCGCTCGATGCGCCGCAGGTCGGCAGCGGCCGTATCGACCACGACACCGCGGTCCGACTCCAGCTCCACCACGCGCGTGGCCAGCCGCGACGGCCCGAGCAGGCCGTGCACCAGCAGCCGGTCCACCGTCGTCAGCGCCCGCACGATCCACGGCGTGGCCAGCGTGAACAGCAGGCCGATCAGGGCGGTCACGGCGATCTCGAAGGGGTTGTCGAGGTAGATGTGGTGGGTCTCGTCGCCGTACAGCTGAAGGCCGTCCTGGCCGGCCCACACCGGGAACACCCAGAACCACAGCGGATACGTCAGCAGCGCCCAGCCGTACGCCCAGACGTTCACGGCGACGACGAAGGAGAACGTCGCCCACGGGAGGTGCAGCACCGCGTACAGCAGGCTCCGCCACGACATCCCGCTCTTCAGTACGGCGCCCATCCACGCCATGAAGCCGCTCCGGCGCATCCTCAGCGGCTCCGGGTCGGCCACCTCCAGGTCCAGCAACGCACGCGCGCGTGCCCGCTCCAGCGCCCCGAAGCCCCGGCAGCCGGCGAGGCCCGCCGCCAGCACCGGGATGCCGAGGAAGGTCACCAACAGGCCCGCGCCCAGCGACACCATCGTGACGGCGTACACGAACAGCACGATGCTGATCGGCAGGCTCAGCAGCACGTACCCGAACTCGCGCCAGCTGCGTGCCTCGAACGGCGCCCGCAGCCCGGCAGGCAGCCGGTGCCGGCGCTCGCCGCCGTGCTCGGGAAAGCCGCTCGCGGGGCCGCGCTCGGGGAAACCGAGCCCCTGCCCGTAGCCCTGTCCGTACTCCGTGGCCATCGGCGTCGTCCGTTCTCCTCGTCCCGTCAGCCCCGGTCGCCGGGGCTGTGCCGTCGTATCTCCACCCTGCTCGAGTGCAGGTCGGCGGACCATGGAGGCCGTCGGCGTCTTGAACGGGGGGTTTTCCCTACCCCGGCCGCTACCCCTGCCCGGGCACGCGGTCCCGCCAGGGCAGCTCCGCCGTCACCGTCGTAGGGCCGCCCTGCGGTGACTCGATGACGAACAGGCCGTCCACGGCGTCCAGCCGGTCGGCGAGCCCGCGCATGCCCGTACCGCCGTCCAGGCTCGCGCCGCCGCGGCCGTCGTCCCAGACCTGGATCAGCAGCCTGTCCTCCGACCGCCACACGTCCACCGACGCCGACTTCGCCCCGCTGTGCTTGCTGATGTTCTGCAGCAGCTCGGAGACGGTGAAGTAGGCGATGCCCTCGATGGCCGCGGCCGGTCTGGACAGCAGGTCCACGGTCACCTTCACCTCCGCCGTGCAGCGTGAGGCGACCGCCGACAGGGCGGCGTCCAGACCGCGGTCCGTCAGTACGGCCGGATGGATGCCGCGCGCCAGATCGCGCAGCTCCTGAAGGGCGAGCTTCACCTCGCCGTGCGCCTCCTCGACCATCGCGGCCGCCGAGTCGGGGTCCTCCAGGAGCTTCTCCTTGGCCAGGCCCAGTCCCATGGCGAGGTTGACCAGACGGGCCTGCGCGCCGTCGTGCAGGTCGCGCTCGATGCGGCGCAGATCGGCGGCCGCCGTATCCACGACAACCCCCCGGTCCGACTCCAGTTCGGCGATACGGCGCTCCAGCTCGTCGGAGGGCGACAGCAGGCCGCGCACCATCGCCCGGTCCGCGTTGGCGAGGCCCCGCGCGATGAACGGCAGCACCGGCCACAGCACGAACAGCGAGGTCAGCGTGATGACGAAGGTGAGGATGCCCCAGGGCAGGCGGATGAAGTCGTACAGGATCGTGCGCCAGCCCACCGGGTCCTTCAGCGCCAGCCACAGCTGCGGGAAGAAACCGTCCTTACCGCCGCGCAACGGCAGCGGACTCGGCTCGTCCACCCGCACCCCGAGCAGCGCACGCGCGCGTGCCCGCTCCAGCTTGCCCAGCTGCCGCGCACCGATCAGCCCGGCCGCGAGCAGCGGGAACCCGATCACCGTCAGCGTCAGGAGCGCACCGGTGAACAGCACCGTCGCGACGTAGGTGAAGCCGAGCAGCGACAATGGAAGGTTCGCCAGGAGGTGTGCGATCTCCTTCCAGGTGTGCCGGTCGTAGGCGAAACGGGCGGGTGGCAGCGGCGGCTGCTCGTTGTCGGACCGCCTGGAGGCGTCCCACGAAGGGCTGGGGCGTTCGGTCATATGGGCTAGCGTGCCGCGCGGTGCGCCGCCGCGCCATGAGGCGGGCCGCCCCCGTATGCGGGGGAAATCCCCACCCTCACGACCCCGCCGGGCGGCGGCCCTGCACCCGGCCGTCGCGTCTCGACGGGATCTCAACGTGTGACGGGCTGCTTACGGTGTCTTTAGCAGGGCCTAGACTCCCGTGCGTACAGATCGTCGAACAGTGATGTTCACGAGGAACACCGGTGTTCACGAAGAGCAGCGGCGTTCAAAGAACAACGGTGTTCACGAGTTCACAAGTCGCAGGACACTGGTCCTGGGGCATCGATTACGAGGTCAGGGAGCGAGGGGCGGACGTGTCGGAACAGACCGTCGTCGTCGCGGCGGACTACTTCCAGTCCTACTCGGTCGTCGGACTGCTGGCCGTCATCGGCGTGCTGTTCGTGGCCGTCGCCTTCGGGGCGGGCCGCCTGCTGCGTCCCGTGGTCCCCACGCCCGAGAAGCTCCTGACGTACGAGTGCGGCGTCGACCCCGTCGGCGAGGGCTGGGCCCACACCCAGGTCCGCTACTACGTCTACGCCTTCCTGTACGTGATCTTCGCCATCGACTCGATCTTCCTGTTCCCGTGGGCGACGGTCTTCGCCGCCCCCGGCTACGGCGCGACCACGCTCGTCGAGATGTTCGTCTTCCTCGGCTTCCTGGCCGTGGGCCTGCTCTACGCATACAAGAAGGGCGTTCTGGCATGGACGTGACGCCAGACACCAACGAGCAGCCGGTTCTGTTGCCGGAGCCGAAGCGGCTGGGCGCGCTGGCCCGCCTCGCTCCCGAGCCGATGAAGGTGATCCTGAACTGGGGCCGCCGCTACTCGCTCTGGGTCTTCAACTTCGGCCTCGCCTGCTGCGCGATCGAGTTCATCGCCGCGTCGATGGCCCGCCACGACTTCATCCGCCTCGGCGTGATCCCCTTCGCACCCGGCCCCCGGCAGGCCGACCTGATGGTCGTCTCGGGCACGGTGACGGACAAGATGGCCCCGGCCGTGAAGCGCCTGTACGAACAGATGCCCGAGCCGAAGTACGTCATCTCCTTCGGCGCCTGCTCGAACTGCGGCGGCCCGTACTGGGACTCCTACTCCGTCACCAAGGGCGTCGACCAGATCATCCCGGTGGACGTGTACGTCCCGGGCTGCCCGCCGCGTCCCGAGGCGCTGCTTCAGGGGATTCTGAAGCTCCAGGAGAAGATCGCGCGCGAGTCGCTGGGTGAGCGGTACGCGGGCGCGGCGGGGCGTCCGTCGACGGCGGCGCTGCAGAGCGGGCTGGTGAAGGGGCCTGCTGGGCCGGGTGCCGGTGGTGCTGATGGTGTCGGCGGTGCTGGCAGTGCCGGTGGTGCCAGTGGTGGTGCTGGCGGTGCTGGCGGTTCCAGTGGTGATGCTGGCGGTGTCGATGGTGCCGCTGGTGCCGGCGGTAGTGATGGCGGCGGCGTTGGGGAGGCCGACCGATGACGACGATCGGCTGGCTGCCTGCCCCCGTTGAGGACCTCTTCGGCCCGGAGGCCACGGCCGAGGAGTCGTACGAGGTCCTGACGGTCGACGTACCCCCGACATCCTGGATCGCGGCCCTGGAGACGGCCCGCGACCAGCTGGGCTGCACCTACTTCGACTGGCTGAGCGCGGTCGACGAACCGGGCACGGGCTTCCGCGTCGCGGCTCATGTCGCCGCCCTGTCTCCGGTACGGCGTCTGCTGGTCCGTACGACGGTCCCGCACGAGGCGCCGACGCTGCCCTCGGCCGTGGGCGTCTACGCCGGCGCGGCCTGGCACGAACGCGAGACGCACGAGATGTTCGGCGTGGTGTTCGCCGACCACCCTGCCCTGGACCACCTGCTCCTCCCGGACAATTTCGAGGGCCACCCCCTGCGCAAGGACTTCGTCCTGGCGGCCCGCGTGGCCAAGGCCTGGCCCGGCGCCAAGGAACCCGGGGAATCCGAACACGGCGGCCCGAAGCGCCGCCAGATGCTGCCCCCCGGCGTCCCCGACCCGAACGAGTGGGGCCCCTTGAAGGGCCAGCTCCCGCCTGCCCCGGCCCGCCCGGCCCGGGGCGCCGGGCGCACGGCCGGGGAGCGTCCGGCACGGGCTGCGGGGGAGCGGCCGGTGCGGCGGGCTCGTACGGCGGCGGAGGGTTCGGCGAGCCAGGCGGGGACGCCTGCGGCTGGAGCATCGGCGGGTGCGACTCAGGCACCGGCGGGTGCCGCGCCGCGTCGCGCCCGTACGGCGGCGGAGGGTTCCGCGAGCCAGACGGAGGCCACTGCGGGCGCAGCTCCTACGGCGGGATCGCCGGAGGGTGCGGGGCGGCGTGCGGGTACGGCGGCGGAAGGGTCGGTCAATCAGCAGGGGGCGGCTTCGGAGGGCGGAGCTCCTGCGCCGGGTCCGGTGCGTGGCGCCCGAACGGCGGCAGAGGGTTCGGTCAGCCAGGCAGCCGCTGCGGGAGCAGAGTCCTCGACGACCGCTCCGGGAGCCGAGGCCTCGACGGCCGCTGAAGGCGCTGAGTCCCCGACGGAGACGGGCGCGTCTCCCGCGGGTACCGGCACGGCGCCGACCACGCCCGGAACGCCGGCCACGCCACGCCGCGCGCGGAGCGCCGGCGAGGGCTCGGCGAGCCAGAGGGCCGCGTCCGATGCGGCCGCAGCGGATGCGACGTCGACCGGCGCGGCGTCCGCTGGTGAGGCCGGCCAAGCCGCCACGTCCTCGCCCCCATCGGCCACTCCGAAGACCCCCAAGGCCCCCCGTAGCCCGGACGCCCCGTGGCACTACGCCCGCCCGGCCTTCGACGAGCCCGAGCGGGGGCAACGAGCCGAGCCCCAGCCGCAGACCGAGGACGAGCCGACGCCGGAAACCGCCGCGAAGCCCGCGGCACCCTCCGAGCCTGATGCTCCGAAGCCGCAGGCCGAGGTCGAGGCCGCCCCTCGCCCCGACAGCGAGCCGCTCCCCGCAACCGATGCACAGCGCGAGTCGGCCCCCGATCAGCCCGAGTCAGGCGAGGCAACCACCCCCGCAGACGCAGACGCAGAGGCAGACGCAGACCGAACCGACACAGACCGAACCGACACAGACCACCCAGACGCAGACCGCACCGACCCCGCCGCCGACGAAACCAACCCCGCAGGAGGCCCGCAGTGAACGACGCGCTCGACGTCACCCTGCGACTCCTGATCGTCTTCGTCGTCTTCCTCACGTTCCCCCTGATCATCGGTCAGACCGAGCACAAGGTGATGGCTCACATGCAGGGCCGCCTCGGCCCGATGTACGCCGGCGGCTTCCACGGCTGGGCCCAGCTCGTCGCCGACGGCGTGAAGTTCGCGCAGAAGGAGGACGTCGTCCCGGCCGGCGCGGACCGCCGTATCTTCCAGCTCGCCCCTGCCGTGGCTCTCCTCCCGTACCTGCTCGTCCTCCTCGCCATCCCCATCGGCCCGGGCGAGGGCGCGGTCGGCGAGGTCATCGACGCGGGCATCTTCTTCGTACTCGCCGTCATGGGCGTGGGCGTCCTCGGCTCACTCATGGCCGGCTGGGCCTCCGCCAACAAGTTCTCCCTCCTCGGCGGCCTGCGCACCGCCGCCCAGCTCCTGGCCTACGAACTCCCGATGCTGCTCGCCGCCGCCTCCGTGGCCATGGCGGCCGGCACCGTCTCCCTCCCAGGCATCCTCGACGCCTTCGAGTGGTGGTGGCTGCCCTGGCAGATCGTCGGCGCGATCGTCTTCTTCGTCGCCGGACTGGCCGAGCTCCAACGCCCGCCCTTCGACATGCCCGTCGCCGACTCGGAGATCATCTTCGGCGCCTACACCGAGTACACCGGCCTCCGCTTCGCCCTCTTCCTCCTCGCCGAGTACGCCGGAATCGTCGTCCTGTGCGGCCTGACCACCGTCCTCTTCCTGGGCGGCTGGCACGGCCCCTGGGGCGCCGACGGCCTCGGCTGGGTCTGGACCCTGCTCAAGACGGCCGTCCTCGCCTTCATCGTGATCTGGCTCCGCGTCACCTATCCCCGTCTGCGCGAGGACCAGCTCCAGAAGCTCTCCTGGACCCTCCTCGTCCCCCTCTCCCTCGCCCAGATCGCCCTCACCGGCATCGTCAAGGTGGTGATCAACTAGCCATGGCTGTGCCATCCCCGTCCTCCCGGCCCCGCATCCCCGGCTCCGGCCTCGCCAAGGGCCTGGCCGTCACCCTGCGCACGATGACGAGGAAGTCCGTCACGGCGCAGTACCCGGACGCCCAGCCCGACCTCCCGCCCCGCACCCGCGGCGTGATCGGCCTGTTCGAGGAGAACTGCACGGTCTGCATGCTGTGCGCCCGCGAGTGCCCGGACTGGTGCATCTACATCGACTCCCACAAGGAGACGATCCCGGCGGCGACCCCCGGCGGCCGCGAGCGCAGCCGCAACGTCCTCGACCGCTTCGCCATCGACTTCTCCCTGTGCATGTACTGCGGTATCTGCATCGAGGTCTGTCCTTTCGACGCCCTGTTCTGGTCCCCGGAGTTCGAGTACGCCGAGACCGACATCCGCGACCTCACCCACGAGCGCGACAAGCTGCGCGAGTGGATGTGGACCGTCCCGGCCCCGCCCGCCCTGGACCCCGGCGCCGAGGAGCCCAAGGAGATCGCCGCCGCCCGCAAGACCGCCGAGAAGCTGGCCGCCCAGCAGCAGGCCGCGGCCGCCGAGCCCGCAGCCCCCACTGCGACCGAGCCGCACGCCGAGGAGCAGGCCCGCGCCGCCGAGCAGCCCACCCGGCCGGCGGGGGAGTCCCAGCAGCAGACGGACCAGCCGACGCAGGAGGGCAAGGAATGACCCTCGCCACAACCGCAGGCCTCCTCGCGGCGGGTCCGACCACCAGGGCCGCCGCCGAAACCCACGGCTTCCTCTCCCCAACCGGCGTCGAGATCGCCTTCCTCCTCGTCGGCCTGGTCACCTTCGGTGCCGCGCTGATCACCGTCACCACCCGGCAGCTGGTACACGCCGCCCTGTGGCTGGTGGTCACGCTCGGCGGTCTCGCCGTCGAGTACCTCCTGCTCACCGCCGAGTTCATCGCCTGGGTGCAGGTCCTCATCTACGTCGGCTCCGTCGTCGTTCTCCTCCTGTTCGGTCTCATGCTCACCAAGGCCCCCATCGGCCGCTCCCCGGACGCCGACTCCGGCAACCGCTGGGCCGCCCTCACCGTGGCCCTCGCCGCCGCGGCCGCCCTGATCTGGGTGGTCGTCGACGCCTTCCGCACGACCTGGATCGATCTCGACGGCCCCGCCGCCGGCTCCACGAAGGCCACCGGCGAGAGCCTCTTCCAGAACTGGGTCCTCCCCTTCGAGGCCCTCTCCGTCCTCCTCCTCGCCGCCCTGGTCGGCGCAATCGTCCTGTCCCGCAAGGCGAAGGAGACCGCCACCGACCGGCCCGGCAGCGGCTCCGGCGCCCCGGCCGGCCGCCGCACCGCCCCGGGCACGCCGTCGGCGAACCGTGCGGCCGAGCCCTCCACCACCGCACCCGTCCCGGCAGGCCGCGAGCCCTCAGCGACCGGCGCCCCCGCTCCCGCCGCCACCGAGCCTGGCGCCCCGAGCGAGAAGGAGCCGCGCTGATGCACCTCGCCTATCCCGCCGTACTCTCCGCTCTCCTCTTCTGCACCGGTCTGTACGGCGTCCTCGCCCGCCGCAACGCGATCCTGGTCCTGATGTCCGTCGAGCTGATGCTCAACGCCGTCAACCTCAACCTGGTCGCCTTCGACGTCTGGCTCAGCAAGACAGCCGAGGAGACCCTGCACTCCGGCCAGGCCCTGACCCTGTTCACCATCACCATCGCCGCCGCCGAGATCGGCATCGGCCTGGCGATCGTCCTCGCCGTCTACCGCAACCGCGGCACCTCGGACATCGACAAGCTCCGCGACACCGCCGAGAGCCGCGGCACCGACGGCCCCGACCGCGACGCCCTCACGGCCCCGCAGGCCGAGAAGGCTGAGGCCACCGCGTGACCACGACCACTCTCGCCGCACTTGTCCCCCTCCTTCCGTTCCTGGGCGCCGCAGCGGGCCTGCTCCTGGGCCGCACGGCCCCCGGCTTCGTCCGCCCGCTCGCCGTCCTGCCGACGCTCGCGTCCCTCGTGCTTGCCGCGGTGGTCGCCCTGCGCCAGGGCGGCGACCAGGCGATCAACGCCGCCACCGAACTCACGCCCACCGGCTCGGTCCCGATCGAACTCGCCCTGCACATCGACGGCTTCGCGGCCCTCGTCGCCGTACTCGTCGGCGTCGTCGCCACCTGCGTGCAGATCTACTCCACGGGCTACCTGCGCGAGGACCCGCGCTACCCCTCGTACGCCGCTCTCGTCTCCCTGTTCACCTCCGCGATGCTGCTCGTCGTCTACTCCGGCGACCTGATGGTGCTGCTGGTCGGCTGGGAGATCATGGGCATCTGCTCGTACTTCCTGGTCGGCCACTACTGGGAGACCCCGGAGGCCCGCGCCGCCTCCATCAAGGCCTTCCTGGTGACCAAGCTCGGTGACGTCCCCTTCCTCATCGGCCTGTTCGCGCTGGCCACCGACGCCGGGTCCTTCCGCATCACGAAGGTCCTCGGCACCGTCGCGAGCGGCGGACTCGACCACCCGACCCTGATCGCCCTGCTGCTCCTCGCGGGCGTGGCGGGGAAGTCGGCGCAGTTCCCGCTGCACACCTGGCTCCCCGACGCGATGGCGGGCCCGACGCCCGTCTCCGCGCTGATCCACGCCGCGACGATGGTCGCCGCCGGTGTCTACTTCATCGCCCGTCTCCTCCCGGTCTTCGAGGCATCCCAGGCCGCGATGATCGTCCTCGCGGTGATGGCCGCCGTCACGATGATCGGCTCCGGCCTCGCCGCGCTCGCCCAGGACGACATCAAGCGCGTCCTCGCCTACTCGACGATCGGCCAGCTCGGCTACATGACCGGCGCCCTCGCCGTCGCCGACCGTGGTGCCGCCGTCTTCCACCTCCTCTCGCACGGCGCCTTCAAGGCGCTGCTGTTCCTCGCGGCCGGCGTGATCATCCACGCCGCCGGCACCAACTCACTGGCCGCCATGTCCCGCATGAGCCACCTGCGCGACCGCGTCCCCGACGCCTACTGGACGATGACCGTGGCGCTCCTCGCGCTCGCCGCGATCCCGCCGTTCAGCGGCTTCTTCTCCAAGGAGTCCGTCCTCGGCGCCGCCGAACACGTCGCCACCGGCCACACCGAGCACGCCCCCGGCGCCGCAGGCTGGACGGTCCTGGTCGCAGGCATGATCACGGCCCTGCTCACCGCCGCCTACGCCATGCGCCTGTGGCTGCTGGCTTTCCGCGGCCGGGGCGCCGAGGCCCCCGACCACGGCAGGCAGCCGCTGACGATGACCGTGGTGCTGTGGGTACTCGCCGCCCCCTCCCTAGCCGTCGGCGCGCTCGCCTACCGCGTGCTCCCCGACTGGTTCGACGGCCGCGACCTCGCCCCGACCCTCACCACGTCCGTCGTCGGTACTGGCGCGGCCCTCGTCGGCGGCATCGTCACCTACGCCGCCTGGCGGCACACCACGGCCGAGGCGGCCCGCGTCCCGCTCGGTGCGGTCGCGGCTCACCCCGAGGGCGACGCCGCTCAGGTCGAGGCCGAGGCAATCGCCAGCCACGCGCCCGTGTACGGCGGAGTGGCCTACGCACCCGATCCGGCGGACCCCGGCCGGCTGCTGCTCGGCCCGCTGCACCGCCACGCCGCCGTCGGCTTCCACCTCGACTCCGTCTACCGGGCGCTGTTCGTCCGCCCGGTCCAGGCCGGCGCGAGTCTCGTCCGGTTCCTCGACCGCGAGGTCGTCGACACCTACGTGCGCGGCGCAGGCGCGCTACCTCGCTGGCTCGGCGTCGCCGTACGGCGCGCCCAGACCGGCAATGTGCAGACCTATGTGAGCGCGCTGCTCGCCGGCACCGTCGTCCTGGCGGTCGCCGCCGTCCTCGTCGCCACGGGAGCGTGAGCAGGCGTGATCGATATCAACGAGTCCGTGATGCAGTTCCTTCTGGCATTCATCGTCGTCGGCCCGCTCCTCGGCGCCGCCGCCGCTCTCCTACCCGCCCCGCCCGGCCTGAAGGGGAAGTCGCCCGAGCAGGCCGTACTTCGGCACGGCGTCACCGTCACCGGCGCCGTCCTCATCGCCGCGATCGTCCTCGCGCTCGGCTTCGACCACGACCAGCCGTCGAAGATGCAGGCCAGCACGGACATCAGCTGGATCCCCGCACTCGACGTGCGCATCCACCTCGGCATCGACGGCATTTCCCTCCCCCTTCTGGTCCTGACCGCGCTGCTGACCTTCCTCTGCGCGCTCTACTCGTACTTCAAGATGCCCTCGGGCCCGACCCCGAAGGCCTTCGTCGCACTGCTGCTCGTCCTGGAGTCCGGCACCCTCGCCACCTTCGCCGTCCTCGACCTGCTGCTCTTCTTCCTCGCCTTCGAGATGGTCCTGATCCCGATGTACTTCCTCATCGCCCGCTGGGGCGGCGAGGGCCGGAGCCAGGCCGCCTGGAAGTTCATCCTCTTCACGCTGCTCGGCTCCGTGGTCATGCTGCTCGGCCTGCTCCTGATCGGAATCAAGGCGGGCACGTTCGACATGGTGGCACTCGCCACTGACAACGGCCGGTCACTGACCACATCCGTGCAGGTCATCGCGGTTTTGGCGATCGGAATCGGGCTCGCGGTCAAGACACCGATGTGGCCGCTGCACAGCTGGCTGCCCGACGCCCACACCGCCGCGCCGACCGTCGGCTCGGTCCTGCTCGCCAGCGTCCTGCTCAAGATGGGTACGTACGGGTTCGTCCGGATTCTGCTGCCGATTGCCCCCGACGGCTTCGCCGACTTCGCGCCGTATCTCGCCGCCTTCGCCGTCGTCGGGATCATCTACGGATCCCTGGCCTGCCTCGCCCTCGCCAAGCGGGGCGCGAAGGGCGACCTCAAGCGCCTCATCGCCTACTCCTCCGTCGGCCACATGGGCTTCGTCCTGCTAGGCATCGCCACGATGACCCCGACCGGCGTCAACGGCGCCCTGTTCGCCAACATCGCCCACGGCCTCATCACCGGCCTGCTCTTCTTCCTGGTCGGCGCGCTGAAGGACCGTACGGGCACGACCGACCTCGACGCGCTCGCGGAGCAGACCGGCGCCGCGCTGTACGGCAAGGCACCGCGTTTCGGCGGACTGCTCGCCTTCGGCGCGGTCGCCTCGCTCGGGCTGCCGGGCCTCGCCGGGTTCTGGGGCGAGATGCTCGCGCTGTTCGGCGCGTTCGAGCCCGCCGCCGGGCTCAGCCGCCCCGCCTTCCTCACCTTCATGGCGATCGGCGCCTTCGGCACCCTGCTCACGGCTGCGTACCTGCTCGTCGTGGTCCGCCGCGTCTGCATGGGCGCCGTGCCGCAGGACGTCCCGAAGCTCGCCGACGTCCAGACGTACGAGTACGCGGCCTGGACGCCGCTCGTCGCCCTCACCGTCGTCGCCGGACTGTGGCCGAAGACCCTCCTCGGCCTGACCGACCCGGCCGTGCAGCAGCTCCTCGCAGGAGGCACCCGATGAGCTCCCTGGCCCAGCCCCTGGCCGAGTCGCTGGTCCAGTCCGTCGACTGGCTCGCCATCGCGCCGCCCACCGTCGCGGCGGCCGTCGCACTCGTGGTCCTCGTCGCCGACCTGTTCGTCGAGGAGAACAGGAAGGCCCTGCTCGGCTGGACGTCCGTAGCCGGCCTGGCAGCCTCCGCGCTCCTGCTGCTGCCCCTCCTGGACGGCGACCGCTCCACCTTCTGCCTCACCGGCGACCCCGGCGTCTGCAGCTACACGGCCGACCGCTTCACCCTCGTCATCCAGTTCCTGGTCCTGGGCGGAGCCCTCCTGGCGGCCCTCCTGTCGGTCACCGCTCTCAAGGACGCCAAGAAGGAACTCCCCGAAGGGGAGTTCTGGTTCCTGCTGCTCTCCTCCGCCGCCGGAGCCGCCCTCCTGCCCGCCTCCCGGGACCTGGCGACCCTCATCGTCGCCCTCGAAGTCGCCTCTCTCCCCGCGTTCGCGCTGGTCGGCCTCCGTTTCGGCGACCGCAAGTCCTCCGAAGCGGCCCTGAAGTTCTTCCTGTCCTCGGTCACCGCGACGGCGGTCAGCCTCATGGGCATCAGCTTCGTGTACGCCTCCACGGGCACCCTCTACCTGACCCAGATCGCCGAGCGGATCCAGAACGTCGACGGGCAGCTCGAGATTCTCGCCCAGACCGGAGTCGTCCTCACCCTGGTCGGCTTCGCCTTCAAGACGGCCGCCGTGCCCTTCCACTTCTGGGTGCCGGACACGTATGTGGGTGCGCCCCTGCCGGTCGCCGCCTATCTGTCGGTCGTCGGCAAGGCGGTCGGCTTCACCGGCCTGATCCTCGTCACGGTCATCGCCCTCCCGTCGTACGCCGATGTCTGGGGACCCGCCCTCGCGGCGCTTGCCGCCCTCACCATGACCGTCGGCAACGTCGGCGCCCTGCGCCAGCAGGCCACGCGCGCGTACAGCGCGGTACGCCTGCTCGCCTGGTCCTCCGTCGGCCAGGCCGGCTACCTCCTGGTGCCGATCGCCGCCGCCGCGTACTCCGACGACGCCGAGCGGTCCATCGGATCCACGGTCGCCTACGCCCTCATGTACGCCGCCGTGAACCTCGGCGCCTTCGCGGTGGCCGCACTCGTCGGCCGTACGAAGACCCTCAACCGCATCAGCGACTACCGCGGCCTGTACGCGCGCAACCCGCTGTCGGCCCTGATCCTGGCCTTCTTCCTGCTCTGCCTCGCAGGACTCCCGCCGGGCATCGTCGGCCTGTTCGCCAAGGTCACGGTCTTCTCCGCCGCTGTCGACGCGGGCCTCGGCTGGCTGGCCGTGGTCATGGCCGTCAACGTCGTGATCGCGCTGTTCTACTACCTCCAGTGGACGGCCCTGCTGTTCCGCGGCCCCGAGGGTGAGCCCGTCAAGCACCTCGTCCCCGCGCCCGTGACGGCCACGATGGCCCTCACCGGCATCGTCGGCATCGCCCTGTCCGGAGCCCCCCAGCTGATCCTGCGCTTCGCCGACACCGGGCTCTTCTGAGCCCTGGCGCATTCCGCACGCGCGCGTGGAGCAACCCACGCCCCGCGCGCGTGCCGGAGCTCTCACCCGGACGGCCCACGCCCGCCGCCGAACATGCAAGGGAACCCGTGGCCCTCGCCTGGCGTTGACCAGTACGGAAGGGTCCACTGGACGTGACACCACAGCACCAGTGGCATCGCAGATCGAGCAGCAAAGGGTTCCCCTGCCGCACCACTTGGAGGGCGTACCGTGCACCGCCGGCACAACGGGCTCAGGACCGCAGTACTCCTCGGGGGACTGTCCGCACTCATCATCGTCATCGGCAGCTTCTTCGGCCGCATGGGGCTCGTCGTCGCGGTCCTGATCGCGCTGGGCACGAACGCCTACGCGTACTGGAACAGCGACAAGCTTGCGCTACGCGCGATGCGTGCCCGCCCGGTCAGCGAGTTCGAGGCCCCAAGGCTCTACCGCATGGTCCGCGAACTCTCCACGCAGGCCCGCCAGCCCATGCCCCGCCTCTACATCTCCCCGACGGAGGCGCCGAACGCGTTCGCGACGGGCCGCAACCCGCGTAACGCCGCCGTGTGCTGCACCGAAGGCATCCTGCGCCTCCTCGACGAGCGCGAACTGCGCGGCGTCATCGGCCACGAGCTCAGCCACGTCTACAACCGCGACATCCTGATCTCGTCGGTCGCCGGCGCCCTCGCCTCAGTGATCATGTTCCTGGTCAACTTCGCCTGGCTGATCCCGATCGGCCGCTCCGACGACGACGAGGGCCCCGGCATTCTCGGCATGCTGCTCATCATGATCCTTGGCCCGCTCGCGGCCACCCTGATCCAGCTGGCCATCAGCCGCTCCAGGGAGTTCGAGGCCGACGCCTCCGGCGCCCAGCTCACCGGCGATCCGCTCGCCCTCGCAAGCGCCCTGCGCAAGCTCGAACTCGGGACCAAGCAGCTCCCACTGCCCCCCGAGCCCCGCATCGAGACCGCCAGCCACATGATGATCGCGAACCCCTTCCGTCCGGGGCAGGGGTTCTCGAAGATGTTCTCCACCCACCCGCCGATGGCGGACCGAATCGCCCGGCTCGAAAAGATGGCAGGCACCCCACAGTGAAGACCATCCTCAACGTCATCTGGCTCGTCCTGAGCGGCTTCTGGCTGTTCCTCGGCTACATGCTCGCGGGCCTTCTGCTCTGCATCACGATCATCGGCATCCCGTTCGGCATCGCGGCTTTCCGCATCGGCATCTACGCCCTGTGGCCCTTCGGGTACACCACGGTCGAGCGCCGCGACGCCGGAGCGCCCTCCTGCATAGGCAACGTCCTGTGGCTGGTCCTCGCGGGCTGGTGGCTGGCCATCGGCCACATCGTCACCGGCATCGCCCTGTGCGTGACGATCATCGGCATCCCGTTCGGCGTCGCCAACTTCAAGCTGATCCCGGTGTCGCTGTTCCCGCTGGGCCGCGAAATCGTCTCGACGGACCAGCCCTTCTCGTCGCGCTGGTAGGTGTGGTGGGGCGGGTAGGCCGACCGCAGGTTTTCCACAACCCGGTGGTTGTCCACAGGCCGGACCGATTGTCAGTGGCGGCTTGCATCATGAAGCCATGACCGAGAACGAGCAGTTGCTGACGAGGGTGGCGGACAAGGCCCGCAACACCCGCCCGTGGGGCTGGCCTTCACTCCCCGAGCCCGTGGACGCGGCCACCCTGGCCCGTGCCGAGGCCGCCCTCGGCTTCCGCCTGCCCCCACTGCTCGCCGACCTCTACCTGCGCATAGGAGACGGCGGATTCGGCCCGGAGTACGGCCTGTTGCCCCTGCTCGACAGCCCACCGGCCGGCGAGCCCGCCGCCGTCACGCAGTATCTGGCCAACCGCGAGAGCGCCAGCAAGGACCCCGACTGGCCCTGGCCCGAAGGCGTCCTGCCGATATCCCACTGGGGCTGCGCGATGTACGCGTGCGTGGATTGCCGCAGCCCCCAGGCCACCGTCCTGCTCTTCGAACCGAACGCCGACGACGCCGACCAGGCGTGGTACGTGGACGCCCCCAGCCTCACGGACTGGCTGCGCTACTGGGTCGACGGCACGGGTTGGTACGAGGAGACGAACGACGAGGTGGAGATGGCCCCTTGGGCCGACTTCCGCATACGTACGGCGGTGGCGCGGGCGTCCTGAGGAGGTGTGACCTCCGGTCGCCGACTGGGCCCACCGACGGGCGCTGAGTGGGCTGCTCGCGGCCGAGTGAGGCGATTGCGCAAGTTCGCCGTCGGCAGTCAGGTTTGTCGATTGTGCGGGCGCGCGGGCGAGGGTCGAACGGTCCGCTCGCCGCCGACTCGGCCGACGGCCGACGGCCCGTCGAGCGGGTCGCGCCGGCTGATCAGCGGGCCGGGCTACCTCCCGAGCCTCCGGTGACGTCCAGCGCACCCCGGTGTTCTGCCCCGGCCGCCCGAACCGCCGGCTAGGACGCCGCCCGCCCGGACGGCCGTACGCGCCCGAGCCCGCCAGCCCTCAAAAGCGAGCCCGACACCTGTACCGACCGGCCTATCGCCCGCTGCCACCCGACCGCTCCACCGCCCACTGCCGCACCCCGTACGCGACCACACCCACCACCAGCACCCCCGCACCGGTGACGACCGATACCCCCGGAAGCGAGAACGCCAGCACTACACACCCGAGGAGCCCCACCGCCGGCACGACCCGCGCAGTCGGCTTCGAGTCGAGGGTCCACGCCGATGCGTTAGCCACCGCGTAGTACGCCAGCACACCGAAGGAGGAGAACCCGATCGCGCCGCGCACGTCCACCGTGGCGGCCAGGACCGCGACCACAGCACCCACGGCCAGTTCGGCCCGGTGCGGCACCTGGAAGCGCGGATGCACAGCTGCCAGGGCGCCGGGCAGATGCCGGTCGCGGGCCATGGCCAGCGTCGTCCGCGAGACGCCCAGGATCAGGGCGAGCAGCGAGCCCAACGCGGCGACGGCCGCACCCACCCGCACCACCGGCGCCAGCCCCGGCACCCCGGCCGCCCGCACCGCGTCGGCCAGCGGCGCGCCCGCGTCCCCGAGACCCTCCGGCCCCAGCACGGAAAGGACAGCCACCGCCACACACGCGTACACCCCCAGCGCGATGCCCAGGGCCAGCGGAATCGCCCGGGGGATGGTGCGTGCGGGATCCCGCACCTCCTCACCCAGGGTCGCGATCCGCGCGTACCCGGCGAACGCGAAGAACAGCAGCCCCGCCGCCTGCAGCACCCCGCCCACGCCTCCCGAGGCCCCGACGTCCAGGCGTCCGGCATCGGACTCCCCGGATCCCAGACACACGACCACCACACAAGCGAGGACAGCCAGGACCACCGCAACGATCGCCCGGGTCAGCCAGGCGGACTTCTGGACGCCGCCGTAGTTCACCGCGGTCAGCGCCACCACGGCCGCGACTGCCACCGCGTGCGCCTGCCCGGGCCAGACGTACGCGCCCACTGTGAGCGCCATCGCCGCACAGGAGGCCGTCTTGCCCACCACGAACGACCAGCCCGCGAGATACCCCCAGAACTCCCCGAGCCGCTCGCGGCCGTACACGTACGTGCCGCCCGAGGCCGGATACAGCGCGGCCAGCCGTGCCGACGAGGTGGCGTTGCAGTAGGCGACCACGGCCGCGACCGCGAGCCCGAGCAGCAGCCCTGATCCGGCCGCGTGCGCGGCGGGTGCCAGGGCGGCGAAGATCCCGGCCCCGATCATCGAGCCGAGCCCGATGACTACGGCGTCTCCGACGCCCAGGGTGCGTCGCAGCTCGGAAGGAGCAGTGGAGCCTGTCATGGCCCGAACCCTACTGATCAGTGCAACCGAGGGGTGCCGCAGTGACGTCCCCTTCCTCAACAAGGCACGAACAAGCGCGCCACGAGCCCGTCTCACCGCCGAGCGGCACGCAGCGCGCAAGGCACACGCACATCGCGCCACGCACAACCTGTCCGCACGGAAGTCACACAGGTCGGACAGTGACAGCACAGCGCGGAAGGGCAGGTTCAGGGCATGACCATCATCAGCTGGATCATCCTGGGGCTGTTGGCCGGGGCCATCGCCAAGTTCCTGCTGCCGGGGCGGGACCCGGGCGGCTTCATCGGCACGACGATCATCGGCATCGCGGGCGCGTTCATCGGCGGCTGGATCTCGGCCCGCTGGCTGGACCACCCCATCACCAGGGACTTCTACGACGGCACCACCTGGGCCGCCGCGATCGGCGGCTCACTCGTGCTCCTGATCGCCTACCGCATCCTGTTCGGCCACTCGCGCAACTGAGCGAGGAGCACACCCCGGACCGCAGCCAGCAGGCGAGAAGGGTGGGCACCGACAGGTGCCCACCCTTCTCGCGCGACAGTGAGTCAGCGGCTCACCGGTAGTTCACGAACTGAATCGCGAAGTCGAAGTCCTTGCCCTTCAGCAGGGCGATCACGGTCTGCAGGTCGTCCCGGCTCTTCGAGCTGACCCGCAGCTCGTCGCCCTGGACCTGGGCCTTCACGCCCTTCGGGCCCTCGTCGCGAATGATCTTCGCCACCTTCTTCGCGTTCTCCTGGGAGATGCCCTCCTCGATCGACGCGAAGATCTTGTACTCCTTGCCCGAGAGCTGGGGCTCGCCCGCGTCCAGGGCCTTCAGCGAGATCCCGCGCTTGATCAGCTTGGACTGGAAGACGTCGAGGACAGCCTTCACCCGGTCCTCGGAGTTCGCCTCCATCAGGATCTTTTCACCGGACCACGAGATCGAGGCACCCACGCCCTTGAAGTCGTAGCGCTGCGAGATCTCCTTGGCGGCCTGGTTGAGGGCGTTGTCGACCTCCTGCCGCTCGACCTTCGAGACGATGTCGAAACTGGAGTCGGCCATGTCCTGTGGCTCCTTGTATCGGGGTGCGTGTGGGGTGCGTATCGGCAGGCGTGGGGGTGGCCGCCGAGCCCGGGGACAGCCCCGGACCGCATCCGGACAAGCCTAGCCACCCGGCGTCCCCCGGGAGGCGATCAATCGGGTGGCGAAGCACCCCTGTGCATCGGGTATTGTTTACGTCGTTGCCACGGAGCACCGCCGAAAAGCGGTTCGAACGGCAGCAAACCCGGCGGTGTGCCCGAGCGGCCAAAGGGAGCAGACTGTAAATCTGCCGGCTCAGCCTTCCCAGGTTCGAATCCTGGCGCCGCCACACTGGGAAACCCCCTCCAATCTGCGGAAACGTTGATCGGAGGGGGTTTTCGCGTTCCAGCGCCACGCCCGAGGCACACTGACCCCATGGCCACGCGTCGCAGAAGCTGCCCCGAGTGCCGTCGTGAGATCGCTGTCGTCGCCGGTCGGTTCGCGCGGCACGACCCACCCGGCGCGCGCGAGAACGGGGAACTCGTGTCGTGCCCCGGCTCCCGGCGGCAGGCGCAACTCGGGGCCGCACAGCCCGCCCTGGACGGGTACGCAGTGCCCGAGTTCCCCGGGCAGCTGCCGCTGTTCTGAGGTTCTGAAAGCGCCCCCACCGCGGCCCCGCACCTCACGCGGCCCCGCGCCTCAGGCGCCCGCCCGCACATCCATCCGCCTCACCAGGCCGTCCCCGTCGAACCAGTACACATGCTCGACGGTCTCCTCGGCCCACCGGTTGCCCGACGCGACGCGCATCCCCGGCCGTACGGTCGCCACCACCGCCTCGCCGTCATGGTCCGGGCGCAGGCCCTCCAGCCGTACGAGAGGATGCCCGGCGGCGAACTGCCGCGCCCAGTACGCGCGTACCGCCTCGCGGCCGTGGAGGCGGACTCCGTCGAGAACGTTCGGCCAGTCCACGTCGGGCGCGAGACACTGTTCGATGAAGGCCTCTCGCTCGTCCGTCGAGAAGACCTCGTACATGCGCCGCAACAGCGTCTCCTGCGCGGCGGGAACCCCCTCGGTGTCCAACGTCAGTTCCCCGCCACCGACTTCACCGCCACCGACACCGGAGTCGATCCGCTGATCAGTTCGAGCGTCAGACCGGCCGTCGCCGGAGTGTCGAGCAACTCCGCGAGTACGGCGGCCACGTCGTCGCGCGGGATGGGGCCGCGGCCGGTGCGTGCCTCCAGGCGTACCAGGCCGGTTCCGGCGTCGTTCGTCAGCATGCCGGGGCGCAGGATCGTCCAGTCCAGGGCGTCCAGGCCGCGGACGTACTCGTCGGCGGCGCCCTTGGCGCGCAGGTAGACGTCGAAGACGTCGTCGCCCTCGTGCTTCGGGTCCGCGCCCATCGACGACACCACCAGGAAGCGCCGTACGCCCGCCTGGACCGCCGCGTCCGCGAACAGGACCGCCGCTCCCTTGTCCACCGTGTCCTTGCGGGCCGTCCCGCTGCCGGGGCCCGCGCCGGCCGCGAAGACCGCCGCGTCCGCGCCCCGCAACCGGGTCGCGACCTCCTCGACTGAGGCCGACTCCAGGTCCAGCAGGACGGGTTCGGCACCGGCTTCCCGCAGGTCGCCGCTCTGTTCGGCCTTGCGGATGATCCCCGCGACCTCGTCCCCGCGCGCGGCGAGCAGCTTCTCCAGCCGCAGCGCGATCTGACCATGACCACCAGCGATGACAATGCGCATGTTTCCGACCGTACGCCCGGACGGACGCATCCGCCGCACGACTTCAGCCGCGCCTCACATCACGCGAGCGCACAGTCACGCCCCTGTCGTGCACAGCGCGCATCTCGGGGCGCACAACCCACGCGGAGGCACTGGGCGCACGAGCCGCAGGCGCACCCCGGCGCACTCCCACCGCTCACGACAACTCCCCCCGCCCCTGCCGCGGCAACCCCAACTCCGCGGCGACAGCCGAGTTGCAGTACTCCCGCACCGCGCTCGTCCGTGCCACCACGCGCCCCCGATGCACCACGATGCGGCTGTACGCGAGGGAGAGCGCCCCCGCCAGCCGTTCCCCGCGTACCGCCAGCAGCTCGGCCGGGAAGCCCGCCTCCACCCGCACCTCGGGCAGGCCCAGCACCGCACGCGCCGACCCGCTCACCGCGTCGTAGGCGTCCTCGGGGCGCAGCCCGTGACGCGAGGAGAGCAGGTAGGCGGCCTCCAGCGGGTCCCCGCGTCCCACGGGGTTCGATACGTCCCTCAGGGCGCCGCTCCCGGCCGCGACGCGTACGCCGGCAGCGCGCAGCAGTCGTACGGGCGCCGTGGCCCGCCGTTCCACGCCCCCGCAGCCGCCCTGCGGCAGGCACACGACCGTCACCCCGGCCGCGGCGAGCTGGTCCGCGGTGCGGGAGGCGGCCTGGGCCGGCAGGCGCCCCAGGCCGCCGCACGGGCCGAGTGTCACGCCGGGGCGCAGCCCGCCGGCCATCGCGGCGAGGCGGGCCAGGCGTGCCGGGTCGGTGGCGTCGGTGTGCAGGTCGACGGGGCAGCCGTGTTCCGAGGCGACCTCCAGGACCGCCTCCACGTAACCCGTCGGATCCGGGTCCAGGTCGGGACAGCCGCCGACCACCGAGGCGCCCATCTTCAGGGCGTCCCGGAGCATCGCGAGCCCGTCGGCACCGGCCACACCGGTCAGCAGCCGGGGCATCGCCACCGTCGTCAACTCGGTGAGCCCGCGCAGCGAACGCCGTGCCTGCAGTACGGCGGCCAGCGCGCTCAGCTCCTGGACGTCGCCCACGCGCACGTGTGCCCGTAGCGCGGTCGCCCCGTGCCCGAGCTGCAGCAGGGCGGCCTCGGTGGCCCGGCGCTGGACGTCGGGGGGGTCGTACGAGACCGGGCCACCCGCGTCGGCGGAGAGAGCGGTGTCGCCGTGGGCGTGCGGTTCGGCCGGGGCCGGCAGGAGCAGATAGCCGCTGAGGTCCACGCGCGCACCGCACGCGCGCGTGCCGTCCCCCGCCAGGCTCCCGGCCGTACCGACCGCCTCGATGCGCCCGCCGACCAGCCGTACGTCCACGGTCCGGCCGTCGGTGAGCCGCGCCCCGCACAGCAGCAGTGCGGACGGGTCGGCCGGTCCGGACGAGCCCGACGAGGACGACGAGTGGGGCGGCTGGGGCTGACTGTCGGGCATCGCGTTCCAGAGGCTCGGGGCTGCGCATCGGGGCTGCGGGGGACGGTGCTGGGAACTTTGCCGGGCACGCAAGATCACGCAGAGTGAGACGAGCCTAGGGTGACGATCCGGCCCTGGCGCGCAGGAGCGCAATAGTCGTACCGGTGTGGTCCGCCGAACGGGAGCCCCGCCGCGGTACCGCAGTGGCCTGCGAGGTGTCTGTGCAGCCCGCCGATCGGCCGCGGGGAGGTGCCGCGAAACGGATTTGGGTGAACGGCAGCCGAGCGTGTAATGTCTTCATCGCTCGCCCCAATAGCTCAGTCGGCAGAGCGTCTCCATGGTAAGGAGAAGGTCAACGGTTCGATTCCGTTTTGGGGCTCTGGTGTGAGAGGTTCCCGCCGCAAGGCGGGGTCCGATCGCATCGCAGCGGTGTAGCTCAGTCGGTAGAGCAAGCGGCTCATAATCGCTGTGTCACCGGTTCAAGTCCGGTCACCGCTACTGACAGTAGCCGATTGCGGGGTCGGTCCTTCGATCGGCTACTCTTTCTTGCGTTGAATCAGTCCATCTGTTCGTCTTAGGAGCACTCACGTGGCTGCCACCGACGTCCGCCCGAAGATCACGCTGGCCTGCGTGGAGTGCAAGGAGCGGAACTACATCACCAAGAAGAACCGGCGTAACAACCCGGACCGTCTTGAGATGAAGAAGCACTGCCCGCGTTGCAACGCGCACACCGCGCACCGCGAGACGCGATAAATCAGGCTCGTACGCGAGGCCGCCCCCATAGTCGGGGGCGGCCTCGCGTCGTTTCCGCCCCGGTTACCGGTCGGTTCCGGCCGACCCGGGCAGCCACGCGAACCAGCAGGTCAGTCACAGCAGACAGCAGGAGGTGCCGAGCCATGGCGCTCGACCAGTCCTTCGTGGGGCGGAGCTACCCGCCCACCGACCCCTATGAGGTGGGCCGGGAGAAGATCCGTGAGTTCGCGGAGGCGGTGGGGGACGCCAACCCGGCGTACACGGACCCGGAGGCGGCCAAGGCGCTCGGGCACCCCGATGTGATCGCCCCGCCGACCTTCGTCTTCGCGATCACCTACAAGGCCGCGGGACAGGTGGTCCAGGACCCCCAGCTGGGTCTGGACTACAGCCGTGTGGTGCACGGTGACCAGAAGTTCGCCTACACCCGCCCGGTGCGCGCCGGCGACCGGCTGACCGTCACCTCGACCATCGAGACGATCAAGACCATGGCGGGCAACGAGATCCTGGACATCCGCGGCGAGGTCCACGACGAGGCGGGCGAGCACGTGGTGACCGCCTGGACGAAGCTGGTGGCCCGCCCCGCGGACTCCGCCGACTCCGCCGGCTCCGAGGAAGGGAAGGCCTGAGACCGATGACGGCGAAGATTGCCTACGACGACGTCGAGGTCGGCACCGAACTGCCCGCCCAGACCTTCCCCGTGACCCGTGCCACGCTCGTCCAGTACGCGGGCGCCTCCGGTGACTTCAACCCCATCCACTGGAACGAGAAGTTCGCCAAGGAGGTCGGGCTGCCGGACGTCATCGCGCACGGCATGTTCACCATGGCCGAGGCGATCCGTGTGGTCACCGACTGGGCCGGCGACCCGGGCGCGGTCGTCGAGTACGGCTGCCGCTTCACCAGGCCCGTAGTCGTACCGAACGACGACCAGGGCGCCACGATCGAGGTCGACGGCAAGGTCGCGGCCAAGCTCGACGACAACAAGGTCCGCGTGGACCTGACCGTGAAGAGCGCCGGGCAGAAGGTGCTCGGGATGTCGCGGGCGGTCGTACGACTGGCGTAACGGCACGCGCGTGCCGTGCGGTAAGGGGCGATCTCCATGGTGGGGCGCCCCTTACACACGTCCGGTGTCACCCATTCCTGTCGACACCCCTTGACCCGGTTAGTAATTGAGTACTAACTTACTTCTCATGGTCAGGATGAGCGCAGAGGAGAGGCGCGAGAGCGTCATCCGGGCGGCGATGGCCGAGTTCGCGCGCGGTGGCTATTACGGCACGTCGACCGAGGTGATCGCCAAGCGGGTCGGTGTGTCGCAGCCGTATCTCTTCCGGCTCTTCCCGGGCAAGAAGGCGATCTTCCTGGCGGCGGCGGAGCGGTGCGTGGAGGACATCATCCGGATGTTCGCGGAGGCCGCCGAGGGGCTGGAGGGCGAGGAGGCCAGGCGTGCCATGGGTGGCGCGTACCGGAAGCTCGTCTCGGAGCAGCCCGAGCGGCTGATGATGCAGATGCAGCTGTACCTCGCCGTGGCGGCCGCCGAGCAGGAGGGCGACCACGAGTTCGGCCAGGCGGTGCGGGCCGGGTGGATGCGGCTGTGGGACACCATTCATCTGCCGCTGGGGGCCGACGCTGGCGAGACGACGGCCTTCCTGGCGCACGGCATGCTCATCAACTGCCTGGTGGCCATGGGTTTCCCGTCCGAGCACCGAGTCTGGGCGGGGATGGGTCCCGCGGAGCGGGCCGAGAAGTTGTCGTAGGGGCAGGTCACGGGACTGCCATGCCCTTTCACGCCCTCAAAAGTTAGTGATCAATAACTATCCGCCCTGGGGGAGCGATGTCACACCACACCGAACCAGCCATCCGGACAACCGGCCGGGGCGGGCCCGTGTGGGCCCTCGCCATCACCAGCGTCGCGGGATTCATGGCGGCCCTCGACAACCTCGTCGTCACCACCGCGCTGCCCTCCATCCGTGAGGACCTCGGTGGAGGACTGCACGACCTGGAGTGGACGGTGAGCGCCTACACGCTCACCTTCGCCGTCCTGCTGATGTTCGGCGCCGCGCTCGGCGACCGCTTCGGCCGCCGCCGGCTCTTCCTCGTCGGCATCACGATCTTCACCGGCGCGTCCGCCACCGCGGCCCTCGCGCCCGGCATCGACTCCCTCATCGCCGCCCGCGCGGTCCAGGGCGCGGGCGCGGCCGTCATGATGCCGCTGACGCTGACCCTGCTGACAGCGGCCGTCCCGGCGGCCAAGCGCGGGATGGCGTACGGCATCTGGGGTGCCGTCAACGGGCTGGCGATCGCGTCCGGGCCGCTCATCGGGGGCAGCCTCACCGAGCACATCTCCTGGCAGTGGATCTTCTGGCTGAACGTCCCGCTCGGCCTCGCCCTGCTGCCGCTCGCCCGCCTGCGCCTCGCCGAGTCGCACGGCACGGGCGCGCCGCTCGACATCCCCGGCACCCTGCTGGCCAGTGGCGGCCTGTTCGGCATCGTGTACGGCCTGGTGCGCGGCCCTGCCGACGGCTGGACCGGCCGTCTGGTCCTGACGGGCCTGTTCGCCGGAGGGGCGCTGCTCGTCGGCTTCGTGCTCTACAGCACACGCGCCAAGAACCCGATGCTGCCGATGCGGCTGTTCCGTTCCCGGGCCTTCTCCGGGATCAACGCCGCGAGCATGCTGATGTTCCTCGGCATGTTCGGGTCGATCTTCCTGCTCAGCCAGTACATGCAGGGGGTGCTCGGCTACTCGCCGACCGAGGCGGGGCTGCGCATGCTGCCGTGGACCGGCATGCCGATGCTCGTCGCGCCGATCGCCGGCATCCTCTCCGACCGCATCGGCGGGCGCCCGGTCGTCGCCACCGGCCTGTTCCTCCAGGCAGCCGGGCTCGCCTACCTGGCCTCCGTGATCACCGTCGACGCCTCCTACGCCGCCCAGCTCCCCGGCCTGATCATCAGCGGCATCGGCATGGCGCTGTTCTTCGCCCCCGCCTCCAACCTGGTCATGTCCAGCGTCCGCGGCTCGGAGCAGGGCATCGCCTCGGGCGCCAACAACGCGCTGCGCGAGGTCGGCGGTGCGCTGGGCATCGCCGTCATGGGGTCGATCTTCTCCGCGCAGGGCGGCTACGAGACCGGCCAGACCTTCGTCGACGGCCTGCGGCCCGCGTTGATCACCGGCGCCGCGGTGGTGGCCCTTGCGGGCGTCGCGGCGCTGCTGATCCCGGCGGGGCGGCGGCGCGGCACGGCCGCGAGCCCGACCGAGCAGGCGCCGGAGCCCTTGCTGGAGAAGATCCCCGGCTGACCCCCACCGCGGAGGCGGGCCGGATTCACGGCACAGGGTGGCCGCCTGCTTGGGGCTGGCCCGGCGCGGGGGCTGGGCCGGGGTCGGTCGCGCAGCCCGGCGCCGGCGGGCTGCCGCTGCGCCCACCCGTGCCGCCCCAGCGGAACGACTGCCGCAGCTAAGTGGGCATGAGGGGCCAGCAGCTACCCAGGCTGCTGCGGGCCGTAAGGCGGTGGCGCGTACCCCCGCGGGCCCGCGGTCGCGTACGGCGGCAAGGGGACGTGCCGGGGGGTGTCCGCCCGCAGTGGCCGGCGTCAACACGCAGTGCCTCCTGGCCTAAGTCCAGCCGCCGGTCCGAGGACGGACACCCCCCGGCACGGCCCCGACCCACCCACCGACCGCAGGCGCTACGCGCACCCCCAACCAGCGACACAGGCCGCCGCAGGCATCCCGCCCAGCCGCCGGAGGCACACCGTACTCTTGAGCGCGTGCAGGAACTCCACGACGCCCCCCTCGCCCCCCTCACCACCTTCCGCCTGGGCGGCCCCGCCACCCGCCTGGTCACCGCGACCACCGACGCCGAGGTGATCGACGTCGTGCGTGAGGCCGACGCCGGCGGGACCCCGCTGCTGCTCATCGGCGGCGGATCGAACCTGGTCATCGGGGACAAGGGCTTCGCGGGCACCGCCCTCGTCATCGCCACGAAGGGCTTCGAGCTGGACGGCACCACCCTCGAACTGGCCGCCGGCGAGGTGTGGACCGACGCAGTCGCCCGCACCGTCGAGGCCGGGCTCGCCGGGATCGAGTGCCTCGCCGGCATCCCCGGCTCCGCGGGCGCCACGCCGATCCAGAACGTCGGCGCCTACGGCCAAGAGGTCTCCTCGACGATCACCGAGGTGATCGCGTACGACCGCCGCGCGGGCGAGACCGTCGTCATCCCGAACACCGACTGCGCCTTCTCCTACCGCCACAGCCGCTTCAAGGCCGACCCCGAGCGCTACGTCGTCCTGCGCGTCCGCTTCCGGCTGGAGGACGCCGACGGGCTCTCCGCGCCCATCAAGTACGCCGAGACGGCCCGTGCCCTCGGCGTCGACCCCGGCGACCGCGTGCCGCTGGCCGACGCCCGCGAGACCGTCCTGAAGCTGCGTACCGGGAAGGGCATGGTCCTGGACCCCGAGGACCACGACACCTGGTCGGCCGGCTCCTTCTTCACCAACCCGATCCTCACCGACGAGCAGTTCGCCGCGTTCCACGCGCGCGTGCGCGAGCGCCTCGGCGACGGCGTGGAGCCGCCCGCGTACCCGGCGGGGGAGGGCCACACCAAGACCTCCGCGGCCTGGCTGATCGACAAGGCGGGCTTCACCAAGGGCTACGGCACCGGCCCCGCCCGTATCTCCACCAAGCACACCCTCGCCCTGACCAACCGCGGGAAAGCGACCACCGAGGACCTGCTCGCTCTCGCCCGCGAGGTCGTGGCCGGCGTCCGTGAGGCCTTCGGCATCACGCTGGTCAACGAGCCGGTCACGGTGGGCGTCAGCCTCTAAGCCGCTCCAGGCTCCTCTAGGCCGCTCCAGGCTCCTCCAGGCCCTGTCGGCAAGCTCCCGCCCGCCCCGGCCGAGCGAATCTCCGTTGTGCGCGGCCCGGTGTCATCGTCACCCTGGGGGCATGACCCACCCGGCCGAAACGATCCCCTCATGCGACTGAGACTGCGCGAGTTCCGGCCCAGGACGGGCCCGTACGAGCACCGGGTCGTCCAGCCCTGGCAGCCCTTGCGCCACACCTCCCTGCGCGGCCCCGACCCCATCGGCCTGCTGATGGGAGACCACGACGGGCTGAACCGGCTCGCCGGGCTGTTCTCCTTCGCGGCCTACTCCCGGCACACCGTCGTCCACGTGCCCCTGCGTGACGCACTCCCGGTCGACGAGGGTTGGGGCGAGCCGGTCGACCTCGTCCTGGCCCACCACACGTCCGGCCTGCGCCCCAGCAAATGGCCCGGCCTGCGCCGGAAACTGCGGCAGGGTACACCGCTGACCGTCCGCACCGACGAGGCGCGCACTGCCCGGGACGCCGCGGCCTGGCGCACACGGTCGCAACGGGCGGACGTCCGCGACGAACTGCGGCACATCACCTACGCCCGCACGTTCTTCCTGTTCGGCAGCCGGGACGTCTTCGCCGAGACCGCCACCGGCTTCGCTCACGCGGCAGGCTGGGGGCCGTACCAGAAGGGCGTCGTCAAAGGGCACTCGGCGCTGATGACGTCGCTCCCCTCACTGATCCAGCCGCCCGGCGGCGGACACCCGGTCGAGGTGCTGATCTGCTTCAAGCCCTATCCGCCCTACGCCCACTTCAAGCGGCCGGGCCGCTGAGCCAGTCGTTGACGCCCGCCAGCAGCTTCTCCTTCACCTCCTCCGGCGCCGCCGACCCCCGCACCGACTGCCGGGCCAGTTCCGCCAGTTCCCGGTCCGTGAAGGCGTGGTGGCGGCGGGCGATGTCGTACTGGGCGGCGAGACGGGAGCCGAACAGGAGCGGGTCGTCCGCGCCCAGGGCCAGAGGGACGCCCGCCTCGAACAGCGTCCGCAGCGGCACGTCCTCCGGCTTCTCGTAGACGCCGAGGGCGACGTTCGATGCGGGACACACCTCGCACGTCACGCCCCGGTCCGCGAGGCGCTTCAGGAGCCGCGGGTCCTCGGCCGCCCGCACCCCGTGGCCGATCCGGTTCGCATCCAGGTCGTCCAGGCAGTCCCGGACCGAGTACGGGCCGGCCAGCTCGCCGCCGTGCGGGGTCGACAGCAGGCCGCCCTCGCGGGCGATGTGGAAGGCACGGTCGAAGTCCCGCGCCATGCCCCGCCGCTCGTCGTTCGACAACCCGAAGCCGACCACACCCCGGTCCGCGTACCGCACGGCGAGCCGCGCCAGCGTGCGGGCGTCCAGCGGGTGCTTCATCCGGTTCGCGGCGACCAGGACGCGCATCCCGAGCCCCGTGTCCCGCGACGCCGTCTCGACCGCGTCCAGGATGATTTCCAGCGCCGGGATCAGACCGCCCAGCCGGGGCGCGTACGACGTCGGATCGACCTGGATCTCCAGCCAGCCGGAGCCGTCCCTGATGTCCTCCTCCGCGGCCTCCCTCACCAGCCGCTGGATGTCCTCCGGCTGCCGCAGGCACGAGCGTGCCGCGTCGTACAGGCGCTGGAAGCGGAACCAGCCCCGCTCGTCCGTCGCCCGCAGCTTCGGCGGCTCCCCACTGGTCAGCGCGTCGGTCAGCGCCTCGGGCAGGCGCACGCCGTACTTGTCGGCCAGTTCCAGCAGGGTCGCCGGCCGCATCGAGCCGGTGAAGTGCAGGTGCAGATGGGCTTTGGGCAGCTCAGAGACATCACGTACACGCTCCATTCCAGGATCCTGCCGTACGTCCCTGGCGTCCCGGTAGCGGTTTCCCCGTTAGTGGTCTTGCTCGCACAAACAAATGGGGTCACCTCCGAAAATTCGGAGGTGACCCCATGGCAGAAGGCGGACGTCAGTCCCTGGCCTCCGCCAGCAGCTTCTGGATCCGGCTCACGCCCTCGACGAGGTCCTCGTCACCGAGCGCGTACGACAGCCGCAGATAGCCCGGCGTGCCGAAGGCCTCGCCCGGGACGACCGCGACCTCGGCCTCCTCCAGGATCAGCTCGGCCAGCTCGACGCTGCTCTGCGGGCGCTTGCCGCGGATCTCCCTGCCCAGTACGGCCTTCACCGACGGGTACGCGTAGAAGGCGCCCTCGGGCTCCGGGCAGACCACGCCGTCGATCTCGTTGAGCATCCGCACGATCGTCTTGCGGCGGCGGTCGAAGGCCTCGCGCATCTTCGCGACCGCCTCCAGGTCACCGGAGACGGCGGCGAGGGCGGCCACCTGGGCCACGTTCGAGACGTTCGACGTGGCGTGCGACTGGAGGTTGGTCGCGGCCTTCACGACGTCCTTGGGGCCGATGATCCAGCCCACGCGCCAGCCGGTCATGGCGTACGTCTTGGCGACACCGTTGACCACGATGCACTTGTCGCGCAGCTCGGGCAGGAGGGCCGGCAGGGACACGGAGACCGCGTCGCCGTAGACCAGGTGCTCGTAGATCTCGTCGGTCAGCACCCACAGGCCGTGCTCGACGGCCCAGCGGCCGATCGCCTCGGTCTCGGCCTCGCTGTAGACCGCGCCGGTCGGGTTCGAGGGGGAGACGAACAGGACGACCTTCGTCTTCTCCGTACGGGCCGCCTCCAGCTGCTCGACCGAGACGCGGTAGCCGGTCGTCTCGTCGGCGACGACCTCGACCGGGACACCGCCGGCGAGACGGATCGACTCCGGATACGTCGTCCAGTACGGGGCCGGGACGATGACCTCGTCACCCGGGTCGAGGATCGCGGCGAAGGCCTCGTAGATGGCCTGCTTGCCGCCGTTGGTGACCAGGATCTGCGAGACGTCGGGCTCGTAGCCGGAGTCGCGCAGCGTCTTCGCGGCGATCGCGGCCTTCAGCTCGGGCAGACCGCCGGCCGGGGTGTAGCGGTGGTACTTCGGGTTCTTGCACGCCTCGATGGCGGCCTCGACGATGTAGTCCGGGGTCGGGAAGTCGGGCTCACCGGCGCCGAAGCCGATCACCGGACGCCCGGCGGCCTTGAGGGCCTTGGCCTTGGCGTCCACGGCGAGGGTGGCGGACTCGGAGATCGCGCCGACTCGGGCGGAGACCCGGCGCTCGGTGGGAGGGGTTGCAGCGCTCATGGGGCCCATGGTTTCAGACCGGAAACGCGGGCGGCACGCGGGTTTCACAGACTGAACATCGGCTGAACATCAGTCCGGATCCGCCCCGCGGCCTGGGCGATCTTGCGTTGTCGCACGGCCGGTCTCCAGGCGATCTTCCGCCGCCCAAGCCCCCATCGGGCACTTTCTGTTCGACGAGGCGCCCGGGACCACGTACACTCTCACCTCGTTGGCCTTCAGCAGCCCGCACTCGCACGGTGCACAACGAGCACCCGGTCGGATGCGGTACGTTGGGGGACACACCAAAGGGTCGTAGCTCAATTGGTAGAGCACCGGTCTCCAAAACCGGCGGTTGGGGGTTCAAGTCCCTCCGGCCCTGCTACACACACCTTCGCCAGGATGTGTGCGCATGTACGTACAGTAATGCACCGCCGTGCGGCTCAGACCGGGCGCGGCACGGCCACGACCCGGAATCAGGTGAGGACGAGTGACGGACGCCGTGGGCTCCATCGACATGCCTGATGCCCAGGACGAGGCGCCGGAGTCCAAGAAGAAGACCCGGAAGGGCGGCAAGCGCGCCAAGAAGGGCCCGCTGAAGCGCCTCGCGCTCTTCTACCGCCAGATCGTCGCGGAGCTCCGCAAGGTCGTCTGGCCGACGCGGAACCAGCTGACGACGTACACCACTGTGGTGATCATCTTCGTCGTCATCATGATCGGCCTGGTGACCGTGATTGACTATGGGCTCGACAACGCCGCCAAGTACGTCTTCGGCTGAGCCAAGAGCGAAGGGCGCCGTGGTTACCGGCGCCCCTTTCGCATGTTCCACCCCTATGTATCCAGGAAGAAGCAGCCACCGTGTCTGACCAGAACCTGAACGACGCCGTCGAGCCAAACGGGCAGGGTGTCGAGTCCGTGGAAGACGAGCTCGACATCGTCGAGGGCGCGGACGAGGACCTGGACGAGGTCGAGGCTGCCGACGCCGAGGCGGGCGAGCCCGCCGAGGAAGCCGCGCTCCACGAGGAGGACGAGGACGAGGCCGCCGTGGAGGAGGCCGAGCCCGTCGACCCCGTCGCCGCGCTGCGCGAGGAGCTTCGCACGCTGCCCGGCGAGTGGTACGTCATCCACACCTACGCCGGTTACGAGAACCGCGTGAAGACCAACCTGGAGCAGCGCGCCGTCTCGCTGAACGTCGAGGACTACATCTTCCAGGCCGAGGTGCCGCAGGAAGAGGTCGTCCAGATCAAGAACGGCGACCGCAAGACGATCAAGCAGAACAAGCTGCCGGGTTACGTCCTGGTCCGCATGGACCTGACGAACGAGTCCTGGGGCGTCGTCCGCAACACCCCCGGCGTCACCGGCTTCGTGGGCAACGCCTACGACCCGTACCCGCTGACCCTGGACGAGATCGTCAAGATGCTCGCCCCGGAGGCGGAGGAGAAGGCCGCTCGCGAGGCCGCCGAGGCCGAGGGCAAGCCGGCTCCGCAGCGCAAGGTCGAGGTCCAGGTGCTGGACTTCGAGGTCGGCGACTCGGTCACCGTCACCGACGGCCCGTTCGCCACGCTGCAGGCCACCATCAACGAGATCAACCCCGACTCGAAGAAGGTCAAGGGCCTGGTGGAGATCTTCGGCCGCGAGACGCCGGTCGAGCTCTCCTTCGACCAGATCCAGAAGAACTAGTTCTTTCTGGAATCACCGCTTCCGCGCAGGTCAGGCCAGCTCTCGCAGCTAGTCTGACCTGCTCGGTTTTTGGCCGCGCATCTATACCCGTTATCGTTGTGCGGTATGCCTTCATCCGGGACGCGACCCGGGCGGGGGCACGCCTCAATCGAAAGGACCCGGAGAGTAATGCCTCCCAAGAAGAAGAAGGTCACGGGGCTCATCAAGCTCCAGATCCAGGCCGGTGCCGCCAACCCGGCCCCGCCGGTCGGCCCCGCGCTGGGTCAGCACGGCGTCAACATCATGGAGTTCTGCAAGGCCTACAACGCCGCGACCGAGTCGCAGCGCGGTTGGGTCATCCCGGTGGAGATCACGGTCTACGAGGACCGTTCCTTCACCTTCATCACCAAGACCCCGCCGGCCGCCAAGATGATCCTCAAGGCCGCGGGCGTGGAGAAGGGCTCCGGCGAGCCGCACAAGACCAAGGTCGCCAAGATCACCGAGGCGCAGGTCCGCGAGATCGCCACCACCAAGATGCCCGACCTCAACGCCAACGACCTGGACGCCGCCGCGAAGATCATCGCCGGCACCGCCCGTTCCATGGGCATCACGGTCGAGGGCTGACCCCAACCCCCCAAGCAGAAGTGAGTGGCAGGGCCTGCTCGGCCCGGACCACAACTCCTAAGACAACACAGGAGCAGTAGTGAGCAAGCGCAGCAAGTCTCTCCGCGCTGCGGACGCCAAGGTCGACCGGGAGAAGCTCTACGCCCCGCTCGAGGCCGTCCGTCTCGCCAAGGAGACGTCCACGACCAAGTTCGACGGCACCGTCGAGGTCGCCTTCCGCCTGGGTGTCGACCCGCGTAAGGCCGACCAGATGGTCCGTGGCACCGTGAACCTTCCGCACGGCACCGGTAAGACCGCCCGGGTCCTGGTCTTCGCGACCGGCGACCGTGCCGAGGCCGCGCGTGCCGCGGGCGCCGACATCGTCGGTGCCGACGAGCTGATCGACGAGGTCTCGAAGGGCCGCCTGGACTTCGACGCCGTCGTCGCCACCC
This sequence comes from Streptomyces sp. CA-251387, assembly GCF_050936625.1. Lineage (NCBI taxonomy): Bacteria > Bacillati > Actinomycetota > Actinomycetes > Kitasatosporales > Streptomycetaceae > Streptomyces > Streptomyces sp. CA-251387. The sequence goes on from NZ_JBNJMJ010000001.1 coordinate 5,601,292, forward strand.
CGGACCTCATGGGCAAGGTCGGCCGCCTCGGCCGTGTGCTCGGTCCGCGTGGTCTGATGCCGAACCCGAAGACCGGCACCGTCACCCCCGACGTGGCCAAGGCCGTCACCGAGATCAAGGGCGGCAAGATCGAGTTCCGCGTCGACAAGCACTCGAACCTGCACTTCATCATCGGCAAGGTGTCGTTCGACGACAGCAAGCTGGTGGAGAACTACGGCGCCGCGCTGGAGGAGATCCTCCGTCTGAAGCCGTCCGCCGCCAAGGGTCGCTACATCAAGAAGGCCGCCATCACCACCACGATGGGCCCCGGCATCCCCGTCGACCCGAACCGCACCCGCAACCTCCTCGTCGAGGAGGACCCGGCCGCGGTCTGAGCCATCGGCTCACCAGGCTCGTAGACGGGCCCCGCACCCTTCCCGGGTGCGGGGCCCGTCCCGTTGTCCGGACCCGTTTGTCAGTGCGCTGGGTTAACGTGCATTCACGGGATTCGCACAGGGGGGACGAATGACGAGCACGAGGGCGCGCCGGTCGGCGTTCTGGATCGCGCTGCTGACCGCGCTGACGGCTCTCGCCGCCTGCACCTCCTCCCACCGCTCCGAGGACCAGGACCGCGCCAGGCCCTCCAGCGCCGTCACGGCCGCCCTGCGCACCGTGGAGCGCGCCACCGGCCAGGAGGGGTCCGCCCGCGTGAAGTCCACGACCACCATGGGCTCCACGCTCTCCATGAAGGCCCACGGCACCCTCCTCTGGGGCGACGGGCTCACCGGCACCCTGAGGATCACGTACACCGGCGGCACGACGGCCGAGACGATGCGCCGGCTCGGCACCACGTCGATGGAGGCCCGCTATCTCCCCGACGCCTACTACGCGCGTATGGGCGAGACCTTCGCCGAGAAGACCGGCGGCAAGCACTGGATCAAGTACGCCTACGACGACCTGGAACACCTCGCCGGCAGCTCCGGAGCGGACCTCGCGGACCAGATGCGCGGCACCGCGCCGCATACGTCGGTGAAGCTGCTGCTGTCCTCCACGGACGTGCGGAAGGTCGGCGAGGAGACGGTGAGCGGCGAGCGCACCTCGCACTACTCCGGCACGGTGCAGGGGGAAGGCGCCACCGAGCAGACCGTCGACATATGGGTCGACGACCGGGATCTGCTGGTCAAGAAGGTCGAGAAGGGCCGGACGGCCACGGGGCCGCTGACCCAGACCGCGTACTACAGCGACTATGGAGTGAAGGGCGAGGTCCAGAAGCCTCCGGCGGGGGACACGGCGGACCTGAAGGAGCTGCTGAAGAAGCAAGGGTGACGGTGCCTGGGTCAGGCTCCCGATCTTGCTGTGCGCCGACCACGCATCAGCCATGCGTTCCTTGGGGGGAATCGATGAGGCTTTCCGTACGTGCCGTCGTGCCTGCCGCCGCGCTGCTGCTCGCCGGCTGCGGGACAGGGGCCGGCGAGCAGCAGTCCGCGGGCTCGCCTGCCGCCGAGGCCGTAGCGCGGGCCGCGGAGAAGAGCGAGGGTGCCACGTCCCTGCGCTACCGGCTGACCGGCCGGTTCCCGGAGCGAGGGCGGATAGCGGACGAGGGGACCGTCCGCACCGAGCCGGCCGTGGCCCGTCTCAAGACGGCCAACCTGAGCGGCGAGGAAAGTGGCGAGACCGAGCTGCGCCTGATCGGCGGGGTGCTGTACGAAAGGGCACCCGCCGACATGGTCCAGAAGCTGGGCGGCAGGCACTGGGTCAGCTACGGCCCGGCCGCCGAGTTCACCACGGACAGCGGACTGCGCATGGACGTCGGCGGCCTGCGCGACCAGGTCGGCCGTAACCCGGCCCGGGAAGCAGGCTTCCTGGCCGGTGCGCACGACGTGAAGCGGGTCGGCGGCGAGAAGGTCGACGGAGCCGTCACCACGCACTACGCGGGCACGGCCGCCATCGACGAGCTCCGAGCCTCAGTCAAGGGCGTCGAGGACAAGGCCACCCGAGAGGGGCGCGAGCGCAGCCTCGACCAGTACGAGAAGCTGGGCGTGGACGAGCTCACCCTGGATGTGTGGGTCGACGGCGACGACCGGGTCAGGCGGCTCCGCACCCAGGGCTTCGGCCGCAAAGGAGCGCTCGACCTCACCTTCACGCTCCTCGACTACGGGAAGCCGGTGACCATCCCGGCACCCCGCCCCGACGACACCGCGGACCTGCGGAAGCCGCTGAAGAAGAACGGGAGCTGAGGGCCGTAGGGGCCGATTTGCTTGACGGCGATCCCGTCCCGTACTCTCCTACAGAAGCCCAAGACCGCTGGTCGTTGCCGTGCGCTTGCAAGAGGGTGCGGTGGCCGAAGGATCCGCTGAACTGCGGACGACCCGCGCAGGTGACAGTGGAAGAGCTCCCGGAGTGCGTGCGTCCCCGTGCGTGCGACCGGTCGAGTCCGCCCCGTGCGCCTGCGCCGGGGCGTTTCGTTTTCCCCAGTCCTCCTTCGGGTCCGCGCGGTCAGAATCACCCGGAAGGAGGCCGAGGCTCTATGGCGAGGCCCGACAAGGCTGCCGCAGTGGCCGAGTTGACGGAGCAGTTCCGCAACTCCAACGCTGCCGTGCTGACCGAGTACCGCGGTCTCACCGTGGCGCAGCTCAAGACGCTGCGTCGTTCGCTCGGTGAGAACGCCCAGTACGCCGTGGTGAAGAACACGCTGACCAAGATTGCGGCCAACGAGGCCGGGATCACGACGCTGGACGACCTGTTCAACGGTCCGACGGCTGTCGCCTTCGTCACCGGTGACCCGGTGGAGTCGGCGAAGGGTCTCCGTGACTTCGCCAAGGACAACCCGAATCTCGTCATCAAGGGCGGTGTCCTCGAGGGCAAGGCCCTCTCCGCCGACGAGATCAAGAAGCTTGCGGACCTCGAGTCCCGCGAGGTTCTGCTCAGCAAGCTGGCCGGTGCCTTCAAGGCGAAGCAGTCCCAGGCTGCCTCCGTCTTCCAGGCGCTGCCGTCGAAGCTCGTCCGCACCGTGGACGCGCTCCGCGCCAAGCAGGCCGAGCAGGGCGGTGCCGAGTAATTCGGCTCGCACACTGGCCCCCGCTGCCTGAACGCGGAGGCCACAGCGGGCCGACGTACGCCCGCCTCACCCAGTACATCCGGCACCTGCCGAATTAGTGGAAGGACCGCCATCATGGCGAAGCTCAGCCAGGAAGACCTGCTCGCGCAGTTCGAGGAGATGACCCTCATCGAGCTCTCCGAGTTCGTGAAGGCCTTCGAGGAGAAGTTCGACGTCACCGCCGCCGCTGCCGCGCCGGTCGTCGTCGCCGGTGGTGCCGCTGGTGGCGCCGCCGCCGAGGCCGCCGAGGAGAAGGACGAGTTCGACGTCATCCTCACCGGTGCCGGCGACAAGAAGATCCAGGTCATCAAGGTCGTGCGTGAGCTCACCTCCCTGGGCCTGAAGGAGGCCAAGGACCTGGTCGACGGTGCGCCGAAGCCGGTTCTGGAGAAGGTCAACAAGGAGGCCGCGGACAAGGCCAAGGAGTCCCTCGAGGGCGCCGGCGCCTCCGTCGAGGTCAAGTAAGACCTTCGCGAACGCCTGTGACGGCCCCGTAGGGCTGTAACGCGAACGCACCGAAGAGCGATCATCCATTCGGGTGGTCGCTCTTCGGCGTTCCTGGGGCGCGGCCGCGGTTGCCTTGCGCCCGCTTCGACGGGGGGTATGGTGATCTTCGTCGTGTCCCTGGTCGGCCCGGGGTTCGGGTATGGGGGCCTTGACGAACCGCACGCAGCGCGCAATTCTCAGGACGCGTCGTCACAAGGATCCGAATCCGAGGCATGGATCGACGACGAAGAGGGCAGTATCAACGTGCGTTGAAGGCAGGCATGGCGCAGACGTTGAGAACAACGAGGGTCTCTGAAAACCGGGACTGGACATCAGTGTGCCAAGTGGCTACACTGACCCTTTGCGCTGCCTGTTAGCTGTCCCCTGCCCGTCACCAGGGGTCTGCCCTCGCCTCAGCACTGACGACCGGAATATCCCTGACCTGGCCGAACAGCCACATCAGGGGGAGCCTGTCTCTGTGCGCGGGTGAGGGGCCGGTACGCGCGTAGTGAGTCCGAGCCCTCGGAAGGACCCCCTCTTGGCCGCCTCGCGCACTGCCTCGACCGCGAATACGAACAACGGCGCCAGCACCGCCCCGCTGCGCATTTCCTTTGCAAAGATCAAGGAGCCTCTCGAGGTTCCCAACCTGCTCGCGCTGCAGACCGAGAGCTTTGACTGGCTGCTCGGGAACACCGCCTGGCAGAGTCGGGTCGAGGAGGCTCTGGAGTCCGGTCAGGACGTCCCCACCAAGTCCGGCCTCGAGGAGATCTTCGAGGAGATCTCCCCGATCGAGGACTTCTCCGGGTCGATGTCGCTGACGTTCCGCGACCACCGCTTCGAGCCGCCGAAGAACAGCATCGACGAGTGCAAGGAGCGCGACTTCACGTACGCCGCTCCGCTCTTCGTCACGGCCGAGTTCACGAACAACGAGACCGGCGAGATCAAGTCCCAGACGGTCTTCATGGGCGACTTCCCGCTCATGACGAACAAGGGCACGTTCGTCATCAACGGCACCGAGCGTGTCGTGGTGTCGCAGCTGGTCCGTTCGCCCGGTGTCTACTTCGACTCCACCATCGACAAGACGTCCGACAAGGACATCTTCTCGGCCAAGATCATCCCGTCCCGGGGTGCCTGGCTGGAGATGGAGATCGACAAGCGCGACATGGTCGGTGTCCGTATCGACCGCAAGCGCAAGCAGTCCGTCACCGTCCTGCTCAAGGCGCTCGGCTGGACGACCGAGCAGATCCTCGAGGAGTTCGGCGAGTACGAGTCGATGCGCGCCACCCTGGAGAAGGACCACACCCAGGGCCAGGACGACGCGCTGCTCGACATCTACCGCAAGCTGCGTCCGGGCGAGCCCCCACGCGTGAGGCCGCGCAGACGCTTCTGGAGAACCTGTACTTCAACCCGAAGCGTTACGACCTCGCCAAGGTCGGCCGCTACAAGGTCAACAAGAAGCTGGGTGCGGACGCTCCGCTCGACGCGGGCATCCTGACCGTCGAGGACATCATCTCGACGATCAAGTACCTGGTGAAGCTGCACGCGGGCGAGACCGAGACGGTCGGCGACAGCGGTCAGACGATCGTCGTCGAGACCGACGACATCGACCACTTCGGCAACCGTCGTCTGCGCAGCGTCGGCGAGCTCATCCAGAACCAGGTCCGTACGGGTCTGGCGCGTATGGAGCGTGTCGTCCGTGAGCGGATGACGACCCAGGACGTCGAGGCGATCACGCCGCAGACCCTGATCAACATCCGGCCGGTCGTCGCCTCCATCAAGGAGTTCTTCGGCACCAGCCAGCTGTCGCAGTTCATGGACCAGAACAACCCGCTGTCGGGTCTCACCCACAAGCGCCGTCTGTCGGCTCTTGGCCCGGGTGGTCTCTCCCGTGAGCGGGCCGGCTTCGAGGTCCGTGACGTGCACCCGTCCCACTACGGGCGTATGTGTCCGATCGAGACCCCTGAAGGCCCGAACATCGGTCTGATCGGTTCGCTCGCCTCGTACGGCCGGGTCAACGCGTTCGGTTTCGTCGAGACCCCGTACCGCAAGGTCATCGACGGCCAGGTCACCGACGAGGTCGACTACCTGACCGCCGACGAGGAGGACCGCTTCGTCATCGCGCAGGCCAACGCCACGCTCAACGACGACCTGCGCTTCGCCGAGGCCCGCGTGCTCGTCCGCCGTCGTGGCGGCGAGGTCGACTACGTCGGCCCCGAGGACGTGGACTACATGGACGTCTCGCCGCGCCAGATGGTGTCGGTCGCGACCGCCATGATCCCGTTCCTCGAGCACGACGACGCCAACCGTGCCCTCATGGGCGCGAACATGATGCGCCAGGCCGTTCCGCTCATCAAGGCGGAGGCCCCGCTCGTCGGCACCGGCATGGAGTACCGCTCCGCCGTCGACGCCGGCGACGTCGTCAAGGCCGAGAAGGCCGGTGTGGTCCAGGAGGTCTCCGCGGACTACATCACCACCGCCAACGACGACGGCACGTACATCACGTACCGCCTGGCCAAGTTCGCCCGCTCCAACCAGGGCACCTCGGTCAACCAGAAGGTCATCGTCCACGAGGGCGACCGGATCGTCGAGGGCCAGGTCCTCGCCGACGGCCCGGCCACCCAGAACGGCGAGATGGCGCTGGGCAAGAACCTGCTCGTGGCGTTCATGCCGTGGGAGGGTCACAACTACGAGGACGCGATCATCCTGTCGCAGCGCCTCGTGCAGGACGACGTCCTCTCCTCGATCCACATCGAGGAGCACGAGGTCGACGCCCGTGACACCAAGCTCGGCCCCGAGGAGATCACCCGGGACATCCCGAACGTCTCCGAGGAGGTCCTCGCCGACCTCGACGAGCGCGGCATCATCCGTATCGGTGCCGAGGTCATCGCCGGTGACATCCTCGTCGGCAAGGTGACCCCGAAGGGTGAGACCGAGCTGACGCCGGAGGAGCGCCTGCTGCGCGCGATCTTCGGTGAGAAGGCCCGTGAGGTCCGTGACACCTCGCTGAAGGTGCCGCACGGCGAGACCGGCAAGGTCATCGGCGTCCGCGTCTTCGACCGCGAGGAGGGCGACGAGCTTCCCCCGGTGTGAACCAGCTGGTGCGCGTGTACGTGGCGCAGAAGCGCAAGATCACCGACGGTGACAAGCTCGCCGGCCGTCACGGCAACAAGGGTGTCATCTCGAAGATCCTGCCGATCGAGGACATGCCGTTCCTGGAGGACGGCACCCCGGTCGACATCATCCTCAACCCGCTGGGTGTGCCGTCCCGAATGAACCCGGGACAGGTCCTGGAGATCCACCTCGGCTGGCTCGCCAGCCAGGGCTGGGACGTCTCCGGTCTCGCCGACGAGTGGGCGCAGCGCCTCCAGGCGATCGGCGCCGACCAGGTCGAGCCGCGTACCAACGTGGCCACCCCGGTCTTCGACGGTGCCCGCGAGGACGAGCTCGCCGGTCTGCTGGAGCACACCATCCCGAACCGCGACGGCGACCGCATGGTCCTCCCGTCCGGCAAGGCGCGGCTGTTCGACGGCCGTTCGGGTGAGCCGTTCCCGGACCCGATCTCGGTCGGCTACATGTACATCCTGAAGCTGCACCACCTGGTCGACGACAAGCTGCACGCCCGCTCGACCGGTCCGTACTCGATGATCACCCAGCAGCCGCTGGGTGGTAAGGCCCAGTTCGGCGGCCAGCGGTTCGGTGAGATGGAGGTGTGGGCCCTCGAGGCCTACGGCGCCGCGTACGCCCTCCAGGAGCTGCTGACCATCAAGTCCGACGACGTCACCGGCCGCGTGAAGGTCTACGAGGCCATCGTCAAGGGCGAGAACATCCCCGAGCCCGGCATCCCCGAGTCCTTCAAGGTGCTCATCAAGGAGATGCAGTCGCTCTGCCTGAACGTGGAGGTGCTGTCCAGCGACGGTATGTCCATCGAGATGCGTGACACCGACGAGGACGTCTTCCGCGCTGCGGAGGAGCTCGGCATCGACCTGTCCCGGCGCGAGCCGAGCAGCGTCGAAGAGGTCTGACGGGAGTCCGGCGGGGCCCTCACCCACAGGGCCCCGCCGACCCCCAGGCCCCCGTTTCAGACCACAGACTCACGACCCTGAGAGGGATTGACGCATAGTGCTCGACGTCAACTTCTTCGACGAGCTCCGGATCGGCCTGGCCACCGCTGACGACATCCGTCAGTGGAGCCACGGCGAGGTCAAGAAGCCCGAGACCATCAACTACCGCACCCTCAAGCCCGAAAAGGACGGACTCTTCTGCGAGAAGATCTTCGGTCCGACCCGGGACTGGGAGTGCTACTGCGGCAAGTACAAGCGTGTCCGGTTCAAGGGCATCATCTGTGAGCGCTGTGGCGTCGAGGTGACTCGCGCCAAGGTGCGCCGTGAGCGGATGGGCCACATCGAACTGGCCGCTCCCGTCACGCACATCTGGTACTTCAAGGGTGTCCCGAGCCGTCTGGGCTACCTGCTCGACCTGGCTCCCAAGGACCTCGAGAAGGTCATCTACTTCGCCGCGTACATGATCACGTACGTCGACGAGGAGCGCCGTACCCGCGACCTGCCCTCCCTGGAGGCGCACGTCTCCGTCGAGCGGCAGCAGATCGAGAACCGCCGGGACGCCGACCTGGAGGCCCGCGCCAAGAAGCTCGAGACCGACCTGGCCGAGCTGGAGGCCGAGGGCGCCAAGGCCGACGTGCGCCGCAAGGTGCGCGAGGGTGCCGAGCGCGAGATGAAGCAGCTGCGTGACCGTGCGCAGCGCGAGATCGACCGGCTCGACGAGGTGTGGACCCGGTTCAAGAACCTCAAGGTCCAGGACCTCGAGGGCGACGAGCTCCTCTACCGCGAGCTGCGTGACCGCTTCGGCACGTACTTCGACGGCTCGATGGGTGCCGCGGCGCTGCAGAAGCGCCTGGAGTCCTTCGACCTCGACGAGGAGGCCGAGAAGCTCCGCGAGATCATCCGTACCGGCAAGGGCCAGAAGAAGACCCGTGCGCTCAAGCGCCTGAAGGTCGTCTCCGCGTTCCTGCAGACCAGCAACAGCCCCAAGGGCATGGTCCTCGACTGCGTGCCGGTCATCCCGCCGGACCTTCGCCCGATGGTGCAGCTGGACGGTGGCCGCTTCGCGACCTCCGACCTGAACGACCTGTACCGCCGTGTGATCAACCGCAACAACCGTCTGAAGAGGCTCCTCGACCTCGGCGCGCCCGAGATCATCGTCAACAACGAGAAGCGCATGCTTCAGGAGGCTGTTGACGCCCTCTTCGACAACGGTCGTCGTGGTCGCCCGGTCACCGGTCCGGGTAACCGTCCGCTGAAGTCCCTCAGCGACATGCTGAAGGGTAAGCAGGGTCGATTCCGTCAGAACCTGCTCGGTAAGCGTGTGGACTACTCCGCGCGTTCCGTGATCGTCGTCGGTCCGCAGCTGAAGCTGCACCAGTGCGGTCTGCCCAAGGCGATGGCGCTGGAGCTCTTCAAGCCGTTCGTGATGAAGCGCCTGGTCGACCTGAACCACGCGCAGAACATCAAGAGCGCCAAGCGCATGGTGGAGCGCGGCCGCACGGTCGTGTACGACGTCCTCGAAGAGGTCATCGCCGAGCACCCGGTGCTGCTGAACCGTGCTCCCACCCTGCACCGCCTCGGCATCCAGGCCTTCGAGCCGCAGCTGGTCGAGGGCAAGGCCATCCAGATCCACCCGCTCGTCTGCACCGCGTTCAACGCGGACTTCGACGGTGACCAGATGGCCGTGCACCTGCCGCTGTCCGCGGAGGCGCAGGCCGAGGCCCGCATCCTGATGCTGTCCTCGAACAACATCCTCAAGCCCGCCGACGGCCGTCCGGTGACGATGCCGACCCAGGACATGGTCCTCGGTCTGTTCTTCCTCACCACCGACGGTGAGATGCGGGACATCAAGGGTGAGGACCGCTCCTTCTCCTCCGTCGCCGAGGCGATCATGGCCTTCGACGCGGGCGAGCTCTCGCTCCAGTCGAAGATCGACATCCGCTTCCCGGTCGGCACCATCCCGCCGCGCGGCTGGACCCCGCCGGCGCAGGAGGAAGGCGAGCCGGAGTGGCAGCAGGGTGACAGCTTCCGCCTGAAGACCACGCTGGGTCGTGCGCTCTTCAACGAGCTGCTGCCCGAGGACTACCCGTTCGTCGACTACGAGGTCGGCAAGAAGCAGCTCTCCGAGATCGTCAACGACCTCGCCGAGCGCTACCCGAAGGTCATCGTGGCGGCGACGCTCGACAACCTGAAGGCGGCCGGCTTCTACTGGGCCACCCGTTCCGGCGTCACCGTCGCCATCTCCGACGTCGTCGTTCCCGAGGCGAAGAAGGAGATCGTCCGCGGTTACGAGGCGCAGGACGAGAAGGTCCAGAAGCAGTACGAGCGCGGTCTGATCACCAAGGACGAGCGCACGCAGGAGCTCATCGCGATCTGGACCAAGGCGACCAACGAGGTCGCCGAGGCGATGAACGACAACTTCCCGAAGACCAACCCGATCTTCATGATGGTGAACTCGGGTGCACGAGGCAACATGATGCAGATGCGTCAGATTGCCGGTATGCGTGGTCTGGTGTCGAACGCGAAGAACGAGACCATCCCGCGGCCCATTAAGGCGTCGTTCCGTGAGGGCCTGTCCGTGCTGGAGTACTTCATCTCCACGCACGGTGCCCGTAAGGGTCTCGCGGACACCGCTCTGCGTACCGCCGACTCGGGTTACCTCACCCGTCGTCTGGTGGACGTCTCGCAGGACGTCATCATCCGCGAGGAGGACTGCGGCACCGACCGCGGCCTCAAGCTCGACATCGCCGAGCGCGGTGCGGACGGCGTGCTGCGCAAGGCGGACAACGTCGAGACGTCCGTGTACGCGCGCTGCCTCGCCGAGGACATCGTGGTCGACGGCAAGGTGCTGGCCCCGGCCGGTACCGACCTCGGTGACGTGCTCATCGACGAGCTGGTCCGCCACGGCGTCGAGACGGTCAAGACCCGCTCGGTCCTGACCTGCGAGTCCGCCGTCGGCACCTGCGCCATGTGCTACGGCCGCTCGCTGGCCACCGGCAAGCTGGTCGACATCGGTGAGGCGGTCGGCATCATCGCCGCCCAGTCCATCGGTGAGCCCGGTACCCAGCTGACGATGCGTACCTTCCACACCGGTGGTGTGGCCGGTGACGACATCACCCAGGGTCTGCCGCGTGTCGTCGAGCTCTTCGAGGCCCGTACCCCGAAGGGTGTCGCCCCGATCTCCGAGGCCTCCGGCCGCGTGCGGATCGAGGAGACCGAGAAGACCAAGAAGATCGTCATCACGCCGGACGACGGCAGCGACGAGACGTCCTACCCGATCTCGAAGCGCGCCCGACTCCTGGTCAGCGAGGGCGAGCACGTCGAGGTGGGCCAGAAGCTCACCGTGGGTGCCACCAACCCGCACGACGTGCTGCGCATCCTGGGCCAGCGTGCCGTCCAGGTCCACCTGGTCGGCGAGGTCCAGAAGGTCTACAACTCGCAGGGTGTGTCGATCCACGACAAGCACATCGAGATCATCATCCGGCAGATGCTCCGCCGTGTGACGATCATCGAGTCCGGCGACGCCGAGCTGCTGCCCGGCGAGCTGGTCGAGCGCTCGAAGTTCGAGACCGAGAACCGTCGTGTGGTCCAGGAGGGCGGTCACCCGGCCTCCGGTCGTCCGCAGCTCATGGGTATCACCAAGGCCTCGCTGGCCACGGAGTCCTGGCTGTCGGCGGCGTCCTTCCAGGAGACGACCAGGGTCCTCACGGACGCGGCGATCAACGCCAAGTCCGACTCCCTGATCGGCCTCAAGGAGAACGTCATCATCGGTAAGCTCATCCCGGCCGGTACGGGTCTGTCCCGCTACCGCAACATCCGGGTCGAGCCGACCGAGGAGGCGAAGGCCGCGATGTACTCGGCCGTCGGCTACGACGACATCGACTACTCGCCGTTCGGCACCGGCTCCGGCCAGGCCGTTCCGCTGGAGGACTACGACTACGGTCCGTACAACCAGTAAGCGAGCGTCCGCTTGAAGGGCGGTCACCCCTCGGGGTGGCCGCCCTTCGGCGTTCGCCGGGGCCGCCTCCGGGTTTTCTCCGGGTGTGACCCCGATGTCGGGAATCGCGGTTCGGCGCATCATGGAGGGAACCCGACCTTTACGGGGGAGGTGCTCCATGACACATCCGTCGTGGCAGCCGTGGCAGGGGAGCGGCGTCCCGCAGCCGTGGCAGGGAAGCGGCGCCCCACAGCCGTGGGCGGGAGCCGGTGCCCCCGGGATGCTCGCCTCGCACGCCGACCGTGAGCGTGCCGTGGACGTGCTCAGGGCCGGCTTCGGCGAAGGACGGCTGGAGCAGCCGGAGTTCGAGAAGCGGGTGGCGCGGGCCTACGCGGCCCGTACGGTGGGCGAGCTCGCCCTGCTCGTCGCCGACCTGCCCCAGGGGCCCGTGCCGCAGCCTGCGCCCGTCGTACCCGTCCCGCGGACCTTCCTGCCGGTGTCCCGGCCGCAGACCAACGGCAAGGCGGTCGGCTCGGCCGTCTGCGGTGTGCTGTGTCTCGTGAGTTTCGGGCTCACCGGCATACCGGCGGTGGTTCTGGGGCACTCGGCACGCTCCGAGATCCGCCGTACCGGTGAGAGCGGTGACGCGCTCGCCCTGACCGGGCTCGTGCTCGGGTGGCTGTCGACCGCGTGCTGGGCGGTTCTGCTGACGCTGATGGTCGTGGCCGCCGCCCTGTCCGCATGAGCTCCGGGAGAAGTGGCCTGAGGTGGCCGTATCGGGGATTCGAAGATCAAATACGTCGTGCGGTCTTGACATCGGCCGTATGGCGATGCGGGCGAGGCCCATTTGTTTTGACCGCAGCGAATGAGGTAGGTACGCTCAGACCTTGTGCCTGGGGTGTGCCCTGGCTCTCGTGCGTGCCTTCAACCGCATAACGAGCTGTGAGCGGCCACCGTAATCTGTGCTCTTTTCGCCTCGCGGCGGGAGTCCGCCGGATTCGACACACCCGACCGCGTGGGTCGGCGACGTTCCAGGTTAGCTTCACCATTCGGCACACAGAAACCGGAGAAGTAGTGCCTACGATCCAGCAGCTGGTCCGTAAGGGCCGGCAGGACAAGGTCGAGAAGAACAAGACGCCCGCACTCGAGGGTTCCCCTCAGCGTCGTGGCGTCTGCACGCGTGTGTTCACGACCACCCCGAAGAAGCCGAACTCGGCCCTGCGTAAGGTCGCGCGTGTGCGTCTGACCAGCGGGATCGAGGTCACCGCTTACATTCCGGGTGAGGGACACAACCTGCAGGAGCACTCCATCGTGCTCGTGCGCGGCGGCCGTGTGAAGGACCTGCCGGGTGTTCGCTACAAGATCATCCGTGGCTCCCTCGACACCCAGGGTGTCAAGAACCGCAAGCAGGCCCGTTCCCGCTACGGCGCCAAGAAGGAGAAGTAAGAATGCCTCGTAAGGGCCCCGCCCCGAAGCGCCCGGTCATCATCGACCCGGTCTACGGTTCTCCTCTGGTCACGTCGCTCATCAACAAGGTGCTGCTGAACGGCAAGCGCTCCACCGCCGAGCGCATCGTCTACGGCGCCATGGAGGGCCTGCGCGAGAAGACCGGCAACGACCCGGTCATCACGCTGAAGCGCGCTCTCGAGAACATCAAGCCGACCCTCGAGGTCAAGTCCCGCCGTGTCGGTGGCGCCACCTACCAGGTCCCGGTCGAGGTCAAGCCCGGCCGTGCCAACACCCTGGCGCTGCGCTGGCTGGTCGGTTACTCCCGCGCCCGTCGCGAGAAGACCATGACCGAGCGTCTCCTCAACGAGCTTCTCGACGCCTCCAACGGCCTCGGTGCGGCCGTGAAGAAGCGCGAGGACACCCACAAGATGGCCGAGTCCAACAAGGCCTTCGCGCACTACCGCTGGTAGTCGCTACCCACATCGAGACCGAGAGAAGACTGAAGCCTTATGGCTACCACTTCACTTGACCTGGCCAAGGTGCGCAATATCGGCATCATGGCCCACATCGACGCGGGCAAGACGACCACCACCGAGCGGATCCTGTTCTACACCGGTGTGTCTTACAAGATCGGTGAGGTCCACGACGGCGCTGCCACCATGGACTGGATGGAGCAGGAGCAGGAGCGTGGCATCACGATCACCTCTGCTGCCACCACCTGTCACTGGCCGCTGGAAGACGTCGACCACACCATCAACATCATCGACACCCCGGGCCACGTCGACTTCACCGTCGAGGTGGAGCGCTCCCTGCGCGTGCTCGACGGTGCCGTGACGGTGTTCGACGGCGTCGCCGGCGTTGAGCCCCAGTCCGAGACGGTGTGGCGTCAGGCGGACCGCTACCGCGTTCCGCGTATCTGCTTCGTCAACAAGCTGGACCGCACGGGCGCGGAGTTCCACCGCTGCGTCGACATGATCAGCGACCGTCTGGGTGCCCAGCCGCTCGTCATGCAGCTCCCGATCGGTGCCGAGGCCGACTTCAAGGGCGTCGTGGACCTGGTCCGCATGAAGGCGCTCGTCTGGTCCGCCGAGGCGACCAAGGGCGAGATGTACGACGTCGTCGACATCCCGGCCACGCACACCGAGGCCGCTGAAGAGTGGCGCGGCAAGCTGCTCGAGGCCGTCGCGGAGAACGACGAGGAGATCATGGAGCTGTACCTCGAGGGCGAGGAGCCCTCCGAGGAGCAGCTGTACGCGGCCATCCGCCGCATCACGATCGCCTCCGGCAAGTCCAGCGACACCACGGTCACCCCGGTGTTCTGTGGTACCGCGTTCAAGAACAAGGGCGTCCAGCCCCTGCTCGACGCGGTGGTCCGCTACCTGCCCTCCCCGCTCGACATCGAGGCCATCGAGGGCCACGCGGTGAACGACCCCGAGGAGGTCGTGAAGCGCAAGCCCTCCGAGGACGAGCCGCTGTCGGCGCTGGCGTTCAAGATCATGAGCGACCCGCACCTCGGCAAGCTCACCTTCGTCCGCGTGTACTCCGGTCGCCTGGAGTCCGGCACCCAGGTGCTGAACTCCGTCAAGGGCAAGAAGGAGCGCATCGGCAAGATCTACCGCATGCACGCGAACAAGCGTGAGGAGATCGCGTCGGTGGGCGCCGGCGACATCATCGCCGTCATGGGTCTGAAGCAGACCACGACCGGTGAGACGCTGTGCGACGACAAGCAGCCGGTGATCCTGGAGTCCATGGACTTCCCGGCGCCGGTCATCCAGGTCGCCATCGAGCCCAAGTCGAAGGGCGACCAGGAGAAGCTGGGCGTCGCGATCCAGCGTTTGGCCGAGGAGGACCCGTCCTTCCAGGTCCACTCGGACGAGGAGACCGGCCAGACCATCATCGGTGGTATGGGCGAGCTGCACCTCGAGGTGCTGGTCGACCGTATGCGCCGTGAGTTCAAGGTCGAGGCCAACGTCGGTAAGCCGCAGGTGGCCTACCGTGAGACGATCCGCAAGCCCGTCGAGCGCGTCGACTTCACGCACAAGAAGCAGACTGGTGGTACCGGCCAGTTCGCCAAGGTGCAGATCGGCATCGAGCCGCTCGAGGGCGGCGACGCGTCGTACGAGTTCGTGAACAAGGTGACCGGTGGTCGTATCCCGAAGGAGTACATCCCTTCGGTCGACGCCGGCTGCCAGGAGGCCATGCAGTTCGGCATCCTCGCGGGCTACGAGATGACCGGCGTGCGCGTCATCCTGCACGACGGTGCGTACCACGAGGTCGACTCCTCCGAGCTCGCGTTCAAGATCGCCGGTTCGCAGGCCTTCAAGGAGGCCGCGCGCAAGGCCAGCCCCGTGCTGCTCGAGCCGATGATGGCCGTCGAGGTCACCACGCCCGAGGACTACATGGGTGAGGTCATCGGTGACATCAACTCCCGCCGTGGCCAGATCCAGGCCATGGAGGAGCGGGCGGGTGCCCGCGTCGTGAAGGGCCTCGTGCCCCTCTCGGAGATGTTCGGTTACGTCGGCGACCTGCGCAGCAAGACGTCCGGCCGCGCCAGCTACTCCATGCAGTTCGACTCCTACGCCGAGGTTCCGCGGAACGTCGCCGAGGAGATCATCGCGAAGGCCAAGGGCGAGTAACGCACTGCGTTAACGCACCGCGTTCACACGCCGTAGGCTTGACTCCGGAGCCTCACGGGGCAAACGCACACGTTCGTGAGTGTTTGCCCCGGGTTCCGGGACTTAACAGCAAAGATCACCTGGCGCCGATGAAGTAAGGCGTACAGAACCACTCCACAGGAGGACCCCAGTGGCGAAGGCGAAGTTCGAGCGGACTAAGCCGCACGTCAACATCGGCACCATCGGTCACATCGACCACGGTAAGACGACCCTCACGGCCGCCATTACCAAGGTGCTGCACGACGCGTACCCGGAGCTGAACGAGGCCACCCCGTTCGACAACATCGACAAGGCTCCTGAGGAGCGTCAGCGCGGTATCACCATCTCCATCGCGCACGTCGAGTACCAGACCGAGGCGCGTCACTACGCCCACGTCGACTGCCCGGGTCACGCGGACTACATCAAGAACATGATCACCGGTGCCGCCCAGATGGACGGCGCGATCCTCGTGGTCGCCGCGACCGACGGTCCGATGCCGCAGACCAAGGAGCACGTGCTCCTGGCCCGCCAGGTCGGCGTGCCGTACATCGTCGTCGCCCTGAACAAGGCCGACATGGTGGACGACGAGGAGATCCTGGAGCTCGTCGAGCTCGAGGTCCGTGAGCTCCTCTCCGAGTACGAGTTCCCGGGCGACGACCTGCCGGTCGTCAAGGTCTCCGCTCTGAAGGCGCTCGAGGGCGACAAGGAGTGGACGCAGTCCGTCCTGGACCTCATGAACGCCGTCGACACCGCGATTCCGGAGCCGGAGCGCGACGTCGACAAGCCGTTCCTGATGCCGATCGAGGACGTCTTCACGATCACCGGTCGCGGTACGGTCGTCACCGGCCGTATCGAGCGTGGTGTCCTGAAGGTCAACGAGACCGTCGACATCATCGGCATCAAGACCGAGAAGACCACCACCACGGTCACCGGCATCGAGATGTTCCGCAAGCTGCTCGACGAGGGCCAGGCCGGTGAGAACGTCGGTCTGCTCCTCCGTGGCATCAAGCGCGAGGACGTCGAGCGCGGCCAGGTCATCATCAAGCCGGGCTCGGTCACCCCGCACACCGAGTTCGAGGCGCAGGCCTACATCCTCTCCAAGGACGAGGGTGGCCGCCACACGCCGTTCTTCAACAACTACCGTCCGCAGTTCTACTTCCGTACGACGGACGTGACCGGCGTCGTGACCCTCCCCGAGGGCACCGAGATGGTCATGCCGGGTGACAACACCGAGATGAAGGTGGAGCTCATCCAGCCCGTCGCCATGGAGGAGGGCCTGAAGTTCGCCATCCGTGAGGGTGGCCGGACCGTGGGCGCCGGCCAGGTCACCAAGATCAACAAGTGAGCTTGCTGATCTGACCTGGTAGCTCCAGCGCGAGCTCCTGAAGGGGCCCGTACGACTTCGGTCGTGCGGGCCCTTTCGCTGTTTCCGGGGCCTGTTGCGAGGGGGGTCCTCCGGCCGCGGTCTCACCCTCGTGGCTCACCCAAGTGGCATGCCGATCAAGCCTCGTGAAGATTGCTGGGGGAGTGAAGAAAGGTGTCGGCATGGCACATTCAGGCCGCTGGGTTCGGTATTCGTCCCGGTTCTGCATACCCTCGTTCACCGCTGCGGCCGCCCTGCTGGCCGGTGCGGTGCCGTCAACCACCGCTCCGGGTACGGACGTTGCCCCGCAGGCCGCAGTCGACGTATCCAGACTGTCCGCGGGCTGGTCCAACCCGTGGGCCATAGCGTTCCTTCCGGACGGGCGCTCGGCGCTGGTGACCGAGAACGAGACCGCCCGTGTCTTCCGCCTCCGCGACAACGGCTCCAAAACCCTCGTCGGCAAGGTGCCGAAGGTGGCCGTCTTCCAGCCCGGTGACGCCGCCAAGGGCGGGCTGCTGGGGGTCGCCCTGGCCCCGACGTGGGACGGCAGGATCGTCCTCGGAGGCCTCAAGCGGGGCTCCAACCACCACGGCGGCAAGATCGCCTTCGGTCCCGACAAGTACCTCTACGTCGCCACCGGCGAGGCCACGCACGCCAAGCTCGCGCAGGACAGGAACTCGATCAACGGGAAGATCCTGCGGATCACGAAGACCGGGAAGCCCGCTCCCGGCAACCCCTTCGGCAACCACATCTACAGCTACGGTCACCGCAACCCGCAGGGCCTGGCCTGGGACCGCAAGGGCCGGCTGTGGTCTGCGGAGATCGGGCAGGACGCGGCGGACGAGCTCAACCTGATCAAGCCGGGCGCCAACTACGGCTGGCCCACCTGCGAGGGCCGGTGCTCCGTCAAGGGCATGACCAACCCGAAGGCCACCTGGGCCCACACCACGGCACCCGCCCAGGTCGCCGTCGTGGGCGACCACCTCTACGTGTCGTCCCTGCGCGGCTACAAGCTCTGGCGTGTCCCGGTCGCCGCGGCACTCCAGGGCAAGGGCGACAGTGCGAAAACCGCCGTCTTCTCCGGCTATGCGCTGCGCGCGCTCACGAAGGTCCCCGGCAAGAACGAGCTGTGGCTGGGCACGTCGAGGCGAGCAGGTGGGGACAGGATCCTCCGCGTCACCGTCAAGTAGTGCCGGCCGCCGTCCGCAAGTAGCGCTGGCCGCCGTCCACAAGTAGCGCCGGCCGCCGTCCCCAAGTAGTGCCGACCGCCGTCCATGAGTGGCGTCGGCCATCGGCCAATCGAGTAACGACGAAGGACGTCGACATGACTGACATACGCCGCTCGATGCGGCATTCATCCCGGTTCGGCATAGCCTCGCTCGCGACGGCGGCCGCGCTGATGGCGACCTGCCTGTCCCAGCCGGTGTCCGCCGCTCCGGACGCCGTACCCAACGCCGCCGACGGCGGTGCACCGGCCAGCGCCAGAACGCTGTCGACGGGATGGCACACGCCCTGGGGTATCTCGTTCCTGCCGAACGGCCGTAGCGCCCTGGTGACCGAGCGGCTCTCCTACCAGGTCTACCGCCTCGACCGTGACGGCACGAAGAAGCGGGTCGGAGAGGTGCCGTACACGGTGCCCGAGCCGTACGACGAGGGCGCCGGCGGGCTGCTGGGGGTGGCCCCGTCTCCGACGTGGGACGGCAGGAAGGACAAGCAGGTGTTCTTCATGCACACCACGAGGAGCGAGACCCGGGTCGTCAGAATGGACTACGACGGCAGGTCGCTCAGGAACTACAAGGCGATCCTCACCGGAATCAGACGGGGCGGGGACCACAACGGCGGCAGGATCGCATTCGGCCCAGACAAGTACCTGTACGTCTCGACGGGCGAGGCGCTGCAGCCGAAGCTCGCGCAGGACAAGAACTCGATCAACGGGAAGATCCTGCGGATCACGAAGACCGGGAAGCCCGCTCCCGGCAACCCCTTCGGCAACCACATCTACAGCTACGGCCACCGCAACCCGCAAGGCCTGGCCTGGGACAGCAGGGGCCGGCTCTGGTCGGTGGAGATCGGCCAGCGGACGCATGACGAACTCAACCTGATCCGACCGGGCGCCAATTACGGCTGGCCCACCTGCGAGGGCTCCTGCCGCGTCCAGGGCATGACCAACCCGAAGGCCACCTTCAGCCCGGAGAAGGGTGTGCCCGCCCAACTCGCCGTCGTGCGCAACGTCCTGTACGTATCGTCGCTGCGCGGCCAGCGGCTGTGGCGTGTCCCGATCGACGCCGACAGCGGGCGCGTCGGCACCAAGACCGCCTTCTACTCCGGCACATACGGCCGGCTCCGCGCCATCGCCAAGGTGCCCGGCGCGAACGAACTGTGGGTGGGCACCAGCGACCTGGGATACGGCAAGGACAGGATCCTCCGCGTCCGCATCAAGTGACACCACCCGCCACGTCACCCCGAGAGGAAGGGCGTCACCCCGACAGAAAGCACAGACCTCCGACAGAAAAGCGCGTCACTCCGACAGAAAGGACGTACGACCGATGGATGAGACCAAGGAGCAGCTGACGCCCGCCGAGCAGACCTCCGCGCAGCAGACGGACGACGCCACCTGGGAGGCCCCCGCCCACGAGGTCGTCGACACCGCGCTCGAAGTCACCGCCTACTCCCTCAACTCCCGCTAGCCGTTGCCATGCTGCTGCTGGTACTCGGCACCGCCGCCGGCGGCGGCATCCCCCAGTGGAACTGCGCGTGCCCAGGATGCGCCGGGGCACGCGCCCACCTGCACCGGCGCCGTCGGCATGCCTCGCTCGCCGCCCGGGCGGGTGAGGGCCGCTGGTACATCGTCAACGCGACCCCCGACATCGCCGACCAGATCGAGGACCGGCCCGAGCTCCACCCGGGCCCCGGCCCCCGGCAGACCCCGCTCGCCGGAGTGATCCTCACCGACGCCGAACTCGACCACACCCTGGGTATCGCACGGCTGCGTGAGGCGGACCGTCTCCAGGTGCTGGCGACGACCCCGGTTCGCCAGGCGCTGCGGGACCGCCTGCGCCTCGGAGACGTACTGGCGCCGTACACCGACGTGACCTGGCGGGAGCTGCCCGGGCACGGCTCGGAGCCGCTGGACCCCGCGGCTCCGGGCCTGCAGATCAGCGCGGTCCCGGTGTCCGGCAAACGCCCGCGGTACGCCGCCGACGCCCCGGACGACGAGGCATGGGTCGTCGCGCTGCGCCTGTACGACCCGGCCTCCAGCACCTCGGTCCTCTACGCCCCGGCGCTGGCCGCCTGGCCCGACCGCCTCCAGCAGGCTGCCGCCGAGGCCGACTGCGTCCTCGTGGACGGCACCTTCTGGGACGACGAGGAGCCCCGCCGGACCGGCATCTCCTCCCGCACCGCCACCGGCATGGGCCACCTGCCCATCGACGGCCCGGGCGGCACCGCCGAACGCCTTGCCCCCCTCTCCGCCCGATGCCTCTACACGCACCTCAACAACACCAACCCCCTCGTCGACCCGGCGGCACCCCAGCACAAACGGCTCGCCCGGCTGGGCATCGAGGTGGCGTACGACGGGATGGTGATCGAGCCATGAACACGGCAGCCGTGAACACGACCGGCGCCCCGCCCGCGGAGCCCTGGAGCCCCGCCGAGTTGGAGGCGCGACTGCGTGCGGTGGGGGAGGAGCACTACCACCACCGGCACCCCTTCAACATCCGGATGCACAGCGGCGACCTCAGCCAGGCGGAACTGCGCCGCTGGATCGTCAACCGCTTCCACTACCAGCGCCACATCCCCGTCAAGGACGCCCTGATCACCGCCAAACTGCCCACCTCCGAGCTGCGCCGGAGGTGGCTGCGCCGCATCCAGGACCACGACGGGCCGCAGGAGGGCGAGGGCGGCATCGAGCGCTGGCTGCGGCTCGGCGAGGCGGCCGGCCTGGACCGCGAGACGCTGCTGCGCGCCGACTCGGTGCTGCCGGGCGTACGGCTGGCTGTCGACGGATACGTCAACTTCTGCCGGCTGCGCTCGCCCCTCGAAGCCGTCGCGGCCTCGCTCACCGAGCTGTCCGCCCCCGACCTGATGCGCACCCGCATCGACGCCTTCGAACGCCACTACCAGTGGATCGAACCCGAGGGCCTCGCCTACTTCCGTGCCCGCGTCTCCCAGGGGCGGCGCGACAGCCGGGAGGCACTCGACCTGGTACTGAGCTGGGCCCGCAGCCGGGAGGAGCAGGAAAGCGCCGTGGCCGCGCTGCGCTTCAAGTGCGACGTCCTGTGGTCCCTGCTGGACGCGGTGGACCGGGCGGGCCGCCGGGAGCAGGCATGACGGCGGCACCCGGGGCCGACTGGCGGCCGGCCCTGGCCCCGGCCATCGTGCGGCGCTACGACCGCGTACGCGACCGGGACCTGCTGCTCCTTCCGGAACGGGTCGGCGTCCTGACGGGCTCGGCCGGGGCGGTCGTCGGCCTGTGCGACGGCAGCCGCAGCGTGCCCGACATCGTCGAGGAACTGGCCGAACGCTTCCCCGACGCCCCGGTGGCCACCGACGTCCCCCCATTCCTCGAACGGCTGCGCAGGGAGGGCTGGCTCCGATGAACACCCCCGATCCGACGCCGGCTGCGCCCGCCGGGCCTGCCCTGCCTGCGACACCGGCTCCGGCCCCGCTGCCCTCCGCGGCTGCGACGCCGACTCCGGCTTCCCTGTCCTCCGCGGCCGCGACGCGCTCCGCGGCTGCCGGGCCTGCTCTGGCTGCGACGCCCGCTCCGGCCTCACCGTCCTCCCCGAGCGTGTCGACCTCCCCGGCTGCGGAGCCCTCCCCGCCCGCTGCCCCCGCCCGCCCCTGGGCCCTGCTCGCCGAGCTCACCCACGCCTGCCCGCTGCATTGCGGGTACTGCTCCAACCCCCTGGAGCTGACCCGGCGTTCGCGGGAGTTGACCACCGGGCAGTGGGCGGACGTGATGCGGCAGGCGGGGGAGCTCGGTGTCGTCCACACGCATCTGTCGGGCGGGGAGCCGCTGCTGCGGCGGGACCTGGCTGAGATCGTCACCGCGGCCGAGGCCGCCGGTATCTACACCCAGCTGGTCACCAGCGGCGTGGGCCTGGACCGGGCCCGCCTCGGGGCGCTCGTCCGCGCCGGGCTGAAGAGCGTCCAGCTGTCCGTCCAGCACGCCGATCCGCGCGCCTCCGACCGGATCGCCGGACGCCGGTCCTTCGCCGAGAAGGAGCGGGCCACCGAGGTCGTCCGGGCCGCCGGCCTCCCCCTCGGCCTCAACGTCGTCCTGCACCGCGGGAACCTCGATGCCCTGGACGCCATCGTGGAGCTGGGCGTGGCCTGGGGCGTGGACCGCATCGAGCTGGCCAATGTCCAGTTCTACGGCTGGGGCCTGCTCAACCGCGCGGCGCTGCTGCCGACGCGCGAGCAGCTCGCCGGGGCGCGGGACGCCGTGGAGCGGTGGCGGGAGAGGCTCACCGCAGGGCCTGAGCTCGTCTGGGTCGTCCCCGACTACTTCGACGGCGTCGCCAAGCCGTGCATGGGCGGCTGGGGCGCGGTCTCGCTCACCGTCACGCCGGACGGCACCGTCCTGCCCTGTCCGGCCGCGGCCGCGCTGCCGGACCTGGACCCGCCGAACGTCCGGGACCATCCGCTGGGGTGGATCTGGGATCACTCGACGGCGTTCACCCGCTACCGCGGGACCGACTGGATGCCCGACCCCTGCCGCGGCTGTGACCGCCGCGACGACGACTTCGGCGGCTGCCGATGCCAGGCGTACGCGCTCACCGGGGACGCCACCCGTACGGACCCCGCGTGCCGGCTGTCCCCGGATCACGGGCTGATCCGGGCGCTGGCCGACGGCAGCGCGGATGCGACGGCTCCCATCAGGCGGCGAGCACCCGGTCGGCGGGAGAGCGTGGCCAGCCGGGTTTGACGTGCGTCACCCTCGGGGTATTCTCTCCGGCTCGATTGGCGGAGCCCCCGCCCCATATGGCAGACTGTCCGAGTTGCTCGGTCGAGTGTTGATGCTGCGCGCCTCCCGCCGGGAGGACCGGAAGCGAGTCCCACAGTACTCGTCGCCCTAACTGCCGTAAGGCAGCGCTGGGGCGGACGTACGGGAATCTTCCGGGAAGTGTATGCGCGGCACCGGCCAGGCACCCGGTGGGCCTCCTAGCTCCCGGCTTGCGGTTCCGGAAGGGCCGTGTTCCCACGCAGGGATGTTCGAACAAGGGACATCTGTGTCAGCGGGAGCGCGACACGCCCGACCGCGTGGGTCGGAGGAGGTCAAGGGAACACCGGGTTCCAGAGCGTAAGAGAGACAGGACTACTGAGTAGCCATGGCGGGACAGAAGATCCGCATCCGGCTCAAGGCCTACGACCACGAGGTCATCGACTCCTCGGCGAAGAAGATCGTCGAGACGGTGACCCGCACTGGTGCGTCGGTCGCGGGCCCGGTGCCGCTGCCCACTGAGAAGAACGTGTACTGCGTCATCAAGTCGCCGCACAAGTACAAGGACTCGCGCGAGCACTTCGAGATGCGCACGCACAAGCGCCTGATCGACATCCTCGACCCCACCCCCAAGACCGTTGACTCTCTGATGCGACTCGACCTCCCGGCCGGTGTCGACATCGAGATCAAGCTCTGAGGCCTGGTGATCTGAGAGATGGCTAAGCAGATCAAGGGCATCCTGGGCGAGAAGCTCGGCATGACGCAGGTGTGGGACGAGAACAACCGTGTTGTTCCGGTCACCGTCGTCAAGGCCGGCCCCAACGTCGTCACCCAGGTGCGTACCAACGACGTCGACGGCTACGAGTCCGTCCAGCTCGCCTTCGGCGAGATCGACCCGCGCAAGGTGAACAAGCCCCTCAAGGGCCACTTCGCGAAGGCCGACGTCACCCCCCGTCGTCACCTCGTCGAGATCCGTACCGCTGACGCCAGCGAGTACACCCTCGGCCAGGAGATCAACGCCGACGTCTTCGAGGCCGGCGTGAAGGTCGACGTCACCGGCAAGAGCAAGGGCAAGGGCTTCGCCGGTGTCATGAAGCGCCACAACTTCGGTGGCCTCGGCGCCGGTCACGGCACCCAGCGCAAGCACCGCTCTCCCGGCTCCATCGGTGGCTGCGCCACCCCGGGTCGTGTGTTCAAGGGCCTCCGCATGGCGGGTCGTATGGGCAACGAGCGGGTCACCACCCAGAACCTGACCGTCCACGCCGTTGACGCGGAGAAGGGTCTGCTGCTCATCAAGGGCGCGGTTCCCGGTCCGAACGGCGGCCTCGTCCTGGTCCGCACCGCGGCCAAGGGGGCCTGAGGTAACCGATGAGCACTGTTGACATCCTTTCGCCGGCGGGCGACAAGGCCGGTTCCGTCGAGCTCCCCGCGGAGATCTTCGGCGTAGAGAAGATCAGCGTTCCGCTGCTTCACCAGGTCGTCGTCGCGCAGCTGGCCGCTGCCCGCCAGGGCACGCACAAGACCAAGACCCGCGGTGAAGTCCGTGGTGGCGGCAAGAAGCCGTACCGCCAGAAGGGCACCGGTCGCGCCCGTCAGGGTTCGACCCGCGCGCCGCAGTTCGCCGGTGGTGGCGTCGTGCACGGTCCCGTGCCGCGTGACTACTCGCAGCGGACCCCGAAGAAGATGAAGGCCGCGGCCCTGCGCCACGCCCTCACCGACCGGGCCCGCAACAACCGCATCCACGTCGTCTCCGGCGTGATCGAGGGCGACGCCCCGTCCACGAAGGCCGCGAAGAGCTTGTTCGGCAAGATCAGCGAGCGCAAGAACCTGCTCCTGGTCGTCGAGCGCGCCGACGAGGCCGCGTGGCTGTCCGCCCGCAACCTGCCCCAGGTCCACATCCTGGAGCCGGGCCAGCTGAACACGTACGACGTTCTCGTCTCCGACGACGTGGTCTTCACCCAGGCCGCCTTCGAGTCCTTCGTGTCCGGCCCGAAGGCCAATGACACCGAAGGGAGCGAGGCCTGATGGCTATCCGTCACCCCGCCATTGCCTCCAAGGCCGCCAAGAAGGCCAAGGCCGCGCGCGTCGCCAAGGCGCGTCGTCACGCCGCTGAGGGCAAGAACACCGTCGAGACCCCGCTGAGCAAGGCGTACACGGACCCCCGTGACGTCCTGATCAAGCCGGTCGTGTCGGAGAAGAGCTACGCGCTCCTCGACGAGAACAAGTACACGTTCATCGTCGACCCGAACGCCAACAAGACCCAGATCAAGCAGGCCGTCCAGGCGGTCTTCGAGGTCAAGGTCACCGGGGTCAACACGATCAACCGCCAGGGCAAGCGCAAGCGGACCCGCACGGGCTTCGGCCAGCGTGCCGGCACCAAGCGCGCGATCGTGACCCTTGCCGAGGGCGACCGTATCGACATCTTCGGCGGTCCGACCGCCTAAGGGCGGTCCGGATCGTCCGATATCGGACGAGGACTGAGAAATGGGAATCCGCAAGTACAAGCCGACTACGCCGGGCCGTCGTGGTTCCAGCGTCGCCGACTTCGTCGAGGTCACGCGGTCCACGCCGGAGAAGTCGTTGGTCCGCCCCCTGCACAGCAAGGGTGGCCGTAACAACTCCGGTCGTGTGACCGTCCGCCACCAGGGTGGTGGCCACAAGCGCGCCTACCGCGTGATCGACTTCCGTCGTCACGACAAGGACGGCGTGCCGGCGAAGGTCGCGCACATCGAGTACGACCCCAACCGCACCGCGCGCATCGCGCTCCTGCACTACGCCGACGGCGAGAAGCGCTACATCCTCGCGCCGCGCGGCCTGGGTCAGGGCGACCGCGTCGAGAACGGTCCCGGGGCCGACATCAAGCCGGGCAACAACCTGGCGCTGCGCAACATCCCGGTCGGTACCACGATCCACGCGATCGAGCTCCGTCCCGGTGGCGGCGCCAAGTTCGCCCGCTCCGCCGGTGCCTCCGTGCAGCTGCTCGCGAAGGAGGGCTCGATGGCCCACCTCCGCATGCCCTCCGGTGAGATCCGCCTGGTCGACGTGCGCTGCCGCGCCACCGTCGGCGAGGTCGGCAACGCCGAGCAGAGCAACATCAACTGGGGTAAGGCCGGCCGTAAGCGCTGGCTGGGCGTTCGCCCGACCGTTCGCGGTGTGGCGATGAACCCGGTTGACCACCCCCACGGTGGTGGTGAGGGCAAGACCTCCGGTGGTCGCCACCCGGTCAGCCCCTGGGGTCAGAAGGAGGGTCGTACTCGTTCGCCGAAGAAGGCTTCGAACAAGTACATCGTCCGCCGCCGCAAGACGAACAAGAAGCGCTAGGAGCGGGTTTAGATGCCGCGCAGTCTCAAGAAGGGGCCCTTCGTCGACGACCACCTGATCAAGAAGGTGGAAGCCCAGAACGAAGCCGGCACCAAGAACGTCATCAAGACCTGGTCCCGTCGCTCCATGATCGTGCCGGCCATGCTCGGCCACACGCTCGCGGTGCACAACGGCAAGACCCACATCCCGGTGTTCGTCACCGAGTCGATGGTCGGCCACAAGCTCGGCGAGTTCTCGCCGACGCGCACCTTCCGGGGTCACGTCAAGGAAGACCGGAAGTCGAAGCGCCGCTAGTAGCGGATCGCATTCAGACACGTAAGAAACTGAAGGGACAACCATGGAAGCCAGGGCCCAGGCGCGGTACATCCGCGTCACGCCCATGAAGGCCCGCCGTGTGGTGGACCTCATCCGTGGCATGGACGCCACGGAGGCCCAGGCGGTCCTGCGATTCGCTCCGCAGGCTGCCTCTGTGCCGGTCGGCAAGGTGCTCGACAGCGCCATCGCCAACGCCGCGCACAACTACGACCACACGGACGCCTCCTCGCTGTTCATCAGCGAGGCGTACGTCGACGAGGGCCCGACCCTGAAGCGGTTCCGTCCGCGCGCCCAGGGCCGTGCCTACCGGATCCGCAAGCGGACCAGCCACATCACCGTGGTCGTCGCCAGCAAGGAAGGAACCCGGTAATGGGCCAGAAGGTTAACCCGCATGGGTTCCGGCTCGGTGTCACCACGGACTTCAAGTCCCGGTGGTACGCCGACAAGCTGTACAAGGACTACGTCAAGGAAGACGTCGCCATCCGTCGGATGATGACGTCCGGCATGGAGCGCGCCGGTATCTCGAAGGTGGAGATCGAGCGCACCCGTGACCGTGTCCGCGTGGACATCCACACCGCGCGTCCGGGCATCGTCATCGGCCGCCGTGGCGCCGAGGCCGACCGCATCCGCGGTGACCTCGAGAAGCTCACGGGCAAGCAGGTCCAGCTGAACATCCTCGAGGTCAAGAACCCCGAGACCGACGCTCAGCTGGTTGCCCAGGCCGTTGCCGAGCAGCTCTCCTCCCGCGTCTCCTTCCGTCGGGCCATGCGCAAGAGCATGCAGTCCGCCATGAAGGCCGGCGCCAAGGGCATCAAGATCCAGTGCGGTGGCCGCCTCGGCGGCGCCGAGATGTCCCGCTCGGAGTTCTACCGCGAGGGCCGTGTGCCCCTGCACACGCTCCGCGCGAACGTGGACTACGGCTTCTTCGAGGCCAAGACGACCTTCGGCCGCATCGGTGTGAAGGTCTGGATCTACAAGGGCGACGTCAAGAACATCGCCGAGGTCCGCGCCGAGAACGCTGCCGCCCGTGCGGGTAACCGCCCGGCCCGCGGTGGCGCCGACCGCCCGGCCCGTGGTGGCCGTGGTGGCGAGCGGCGCGGTCGCAAGCCGCAGCAGGCTGCCGGCGCCGAGGCCCCCAAGGCCGAGGCTCCCGCGTCCGCTCCGGCTGAGAGCACCGGAACGGAGGCCTGACCGACATGCTGATCCCCCGTAGGGTCAAGCACCGCAAGCAGCACCACCCGAAGCGCAACGGTATGTCCAAGGGTGGAACGCAGGTTGCGTTCGGCGAGTATGGCATCCAGGCGCTCACCCCGGCGTATGTGACGAACCGTCAGATCGAGGCCGCTCGTATCGCCATGACGCGTCACATCAAGCGTGGTGGCAAGGTCTGGATCAACATCTACCCGGACCGTCCGCTCACCAAGAAGCCCGCCGAGACCCGCATGGGTTCCGGTAAGGGTTCTCCGGAGTGGTGGATCGCCAACGTCAAGCCCGGACGTGTGATGTTCGAGCTGTCGTACCCCAACGAGAAGATCGCCCGTGAGGCGCTGACTCGTGCGGCCCACAAGCTGCCGATGAAGTGCCGGATCGTCAAGCGCGAGGCAGGTGAAGCGTGATGTCGGCCGGTACCAAGGCGTCCGAGCTGCGCGAGCTGGGCAACGAGGAGCTTCTGGCGAAGCTTCGCGAGGCCAAGGAAGAGCTGTTCAACCTCCGCTTCCAGGCGGCGACCGGTCAGCTCGAGAACCACGGCCGGCTGAAGGCCGTCCGTAAGGACATCGCGCGGATCTACACCCTGATGCGTGAGCGCGAGCTGGGCATCGAGACGGTGGAGAGCGCCTGATGAGTGAGAACAACGTGACTGAGCAGACTGCAGAGGCCCGCGGCTTCCGCAAGACCCGTGAGGGTCTCGTCGTCAGCGACAAGATGGACAAGACCGTCGTCGTCGCCGTCGAGGACCGCGTCAAGCACGCGCTGTACGGCAAGGTCATCCGCCGTACCAACAAGCTCAAGGCGCACGACGAGCAGAACGCCGCGGGTGTCGGCGACCGCGTCCTCCTCATGGAGACCCGGCCGCTGTCCGCGACGAAGCGCTGGCGCGTCGTCGAGATCCTCGAGAAGGCCAAGTAATTTCCTGCGGGGCTAACCCCGCAGGTCAGTTCCGCCAGGCTCCGGGGCCGTTGAAAGACGGCCCCCGGGGAACCGGCAGACGATCAGGAGATAGACGTGATCCAGCAGGAGTCGCGACTGCGTGTCGCCGACAACACTGGTGCGAAGGAGATCCTTTGCATCCGTGTGCTCGGTGGCTCCGGTCGCCGCTACGCGGGCATCGGTGACGTCATCGTCGCCACCGTCAAGGACGCGATCCCCGGTGGCAACGTGAAGAAGGGTGACGTCGTCAAGGCGGTCATCGTTCGCACCGTCAAGGAGCGCCGCCGTCCGGACGGCTCGTACATCCGCTTCGATGAGAACGCCGCCGTCATTCTGAAGAACGACGGCGACCCTCGCGGCACCCGTATCTTCGGCCCCGTCGGCCGTGAGCTGCGCGAGAAGAAGTTCATGAAGATCATCTCGCTCGCGCCGGAGGTGCTGTAAGCATGAAGATCAAGAAGGGCGACCTGGTCCAGGTCATCACCGGCAAGGACAAGGGCAAGCAGGGCAAGGTCATTGCCGCTTACCCGCGCGACGAGCGCGTCCTGGTCGAGGGTGTCAACCGGGTCAAGAAGCACACCAAGGCCGGTCCGACCGCTCGCGGTTCCCAGGCCGGCGGCATCGTGACCACCGAGGCGCCGATCCACGTCTCCAACGTCCAGCTGGTCGTGGAGAAGGACGGTCAGAAGGTCGTCACGCGTGTCGGCTACCGCTTCGACGAAGAGGGCAACAAGATCCGCGTTGCCAAGCGGACGGGTGAGGACATCTGATGGCTACCACCACCACTCCGCGTCTGAAGACGAAGTACCGCGAGGAGATCGCGGGCAAGCTGCGTGAAGAGTTCAAGTACGAGAACGTCATGCAGGTTCCCGGCCTCGTCAAGATCGTGGTCAACATGGGTGTCGGCGACGCCGCCCGTGACTCGAAGCTGATCGAGGGCGCGATCCGCGACCTGACCACCATCACCGGTCAGAAGCCGGCCGTCACCAAGGCCCGCAAGTCCATCGCGCAGTTCAAGCTGCGTGAGGGCCAGCCGATCGGTGCCCACGTCACGCTCCGTGGCGACCGCATGTGGGAGTTCCTGGACCGCACCCTGTCGCTCGCGCTGCCGCGCATCCGCGACTTCCGTGGTCTGTCCCCCAAGCAGTTCGACGGCCGTGGCAACTACACCTTCGGTCTCACCGAGCAGGTCATGTTCCACGAGATCGACCAGGACAAGATCGACCGCGTCCGGGGTATGGACATCACCGTGGTCACCACGGCGACCAACGACGCTGAGGGCCGCGCGCTCCTTCGTCACCTCGGCTTCCCCTTCAAGGAGGCGTGAGCGAGATGGCGAAGAAGGCTCTGATCGCTAAGGCTGCTCGCAAGCCCAAGTTCGGTGTGCGTGGCTACACCCGCTGCCAGCGCTGCGGCCGCCCGCACTCCGTGTACCGCAAGTTCGGCCTGTGCCGCGTGTGCCTTCGTGAGATGGCTCACCGTGGCGAGCTGCCGGGCGTGACCAAGAGCTCCTGGTAATCCCCGTTATTTAGGGATTCCGGAAGCTCTCGGTAAGCATCTGGGTGGACAGGGGCCCGCCCCCGCATGGCTTAGGCTTGTGGGGTTGGGCGCCTGTCACGCCCGTACGACTTACTACGCCGTAGGTCCACCGCGCCGCACCCGTCCCGTCTCGGATCGGGGAGAGGGATGGCGCACCAGGAAACCCCGGCGAGAGAGGCCGAAGGCCAATTCATGACCATGACTGATCCGATCGCAGACATGCTTACGCGTCTGCGGAACGCGAACTCGGCGTACCACGACACCGTGGCGATGCCGCACTCGAAGATCAAGTCGCACATCGCGGAGATCCTCCAGCAGGAGGGCTTCATCACGGGCTGGAAGGTCGAGGACGCCGAGGTCGGCAAGAACCTCGTCCTGGAGCTGAAGTTCGGCCCCAACCGTGAGCGCTCCATCGCGGGCATCAAGCGGATCTCCAAGCCCGGTCTGCGGGTTTACGCGAAGTCCACCAACCTGCCGAAGGTGCTCGGCGGCCTCGGCGTGGCGATCATCTCCACGTCCCACGGGCTCCTCACCGACAAGCAGGCCGGCAAGAAGGGCGTAGGCGGAGAAGTCCTCGCCTACGTCTGGTAGCAGAAGGGAACGGAGGAAACAGCTATGTCGCGCATCGGCAAGCTCCCCATCGCGGTTCCCGCCGGCGTGGACGTCACCATCGACGGCCGTACGGTCAAGGTCAAGGGCCCCAAGGGCGAGCTGACCCACACCGTCTCGGCGCCGATCGAGGTCGCCAAGGGCGAGGACGGCACCCTGCAGGTGACCCGCCCGAACGACGAGCGTCAGAACAAGGCCCTGCACGGCCTGTCCCGCACGCTGGTGGCGAACATGATCACCGGCGTGACCCAGGGTTACGTGAAGAAGCTCGAGATCAGCGGTGTCGGTTACCGCGTGCAGGCCAAGGGCTCGAACCTCGAGTTCGCGCTCGGCTACAGCCACCCGATCCTGGTCGAGGCCCCCGAAGGCATCACCTTCAAGGTCGAGGCGCCCACGCGTTTCTCGGTCGAGGGCATCGACAAGCAGAAGGTCGGCGAGGTTGCGGCGAACATCCGCAAGCTGCGCAAGCCCGACCCGTACAAGGCCAAGGGCGTCAAGTACGAGGGCGAAGTCATCCGCCGCAAGGTCGGAAAGGCGGGTAAGTAAGCCATGGCATACGGGCAGAAGATCCTCAAGGGTGACGCCTACAAGCGTGCTGCCATCAAGCGTCGCCACATCCGGATCCGCAAGAAGGTCTCGGGTACGGCTGAGCGTCCCCGCCTGGTTGTGACCCGCTCCAACCGCCACATCGTGGCCCAGGTGATCGACGACCTCAAGGGTCACACCCTTGCGTCGGCGTCCACCCTGGACACCTCGATCCGTGGTGGCGAGGGCGACAAGTCCGCGCAGGCCAAGCAGGTCGGCGCCCTGGTCGCCGAGCGTGCCAAGGCCGCTGGTGTCGAGGCCGTCGTGTTCGACCGTGGTGGCAACCAGTACGCCGGGCGTATCGCCGCTCTGGCGGACGCCGCCCGCGAGGCCGGGCTCAAGTTCTGAGCCGGTTCCGCTAAACAGACAAGGAAGGTAAGTCCAATGGCTGGACCCCAGCGCCGCGGTGGCGGTGCCGGTGGCGGCGAGCGGCGGGACCGGAAGGGCCGTGACGGCGGCGCTGCTGCCGCCGAGAAGACCGCGTACGTTGAGCGCGTCGTCGCGATCAACCGCGTCGCCAAGGTTGTGAAGGGTGGTCGTCGCTTCAGCTTCACCGCGCTGGTCGTGGTGGGCGACGGTGACGGCACCGTGGGTGTCGGATACGGCAAGGCCAAGGAGGTGCCGGCCGCCATCGCCAAGGGCGTTGAGGAGGCCAAGAAGCACTTCTTCAAGGTCCCCCGGATCCAGGGCACCATCCCGCACCCCATCCAGGGTGAGAAGGCTGCCGGTGTCGTTCTCCTCAAGCCGGCTTCGCCGGGTACCGGTGTGATCGCCGGTGGTCCCGTGCGTGCCGTGCTCGAGTGCGCCGGTATCCACGACGTGCTGTCGAAGTCGCTCGGCTCCGACAACGCGATCAACATCGTGCACGCGACCGTGGAGGCCCTGAAGGGCCTGCAGCGTCCCGAGGAGATCGCGGCCCGCCGTGGTCTGTCGCTCGAGGACGTCGCCCCCGCGGCTCTTCTCCGTGCGCGTGCCGGGGCGGGTGCGTAATCATGGCGCAGCTCAAGATCACGCAGGTCAAGTCCTACATCGGCAGCAAGCAGAACCACCGTGACACCCTGCGGTCGCTTGGTCTCAAGGGGATCAACACCGTGGTCGTCAAGGAGGACCGCCCCGAGTTCCGCGGCATGGTGCACACCGTCCGCCACCTCGTGACGGTCGAGGAGGTCGACTGATCATGGCGGAGCAGAACCCGCTCAAGATCCACAACCTCCGTCCCGCCCCGGGCGCCAAGACCGCCAAGACCCGTGTCGGTCGTGGTGAGGCGTCGAAGGGTAAGACGGCCGGTCGTGGTACCAAGGGTACGAAGGCCCGTTACCAGGTTCCGGAGCGCTTCGAGGGTGGCCAGATGCCCCTCCACATGCGTCTTCCGAAGCTGAAGGGCTTCAAGAACCCGTTCAAGACCGAGTACCAGGTCGTGAACCTCGACAAGCTGGCCGCGCTGTACCCCGAGGGTGGCGAGGTCACCGTCGAGTCGCTGGTGGCCAAGGGCGCCGTTCGCAAGAACAGCCTCGTCAAGGTCCTCGGCCAGGGCGAGATCTCCGTGGCGCTGCAGGTGACGGTCGACGCCGTCTCCGGCTCCGCCAAGGAGAAGATCACCGCCGCCGGCGGCAGCGTCACCGAGCTCGTCTGAACCCATCAGGCGTCTCGATGACTTGAGCGATCCCGACCGGGGATACCCCACAAATGGGGTATCCCCGGTTGGTCGTTCCAAGGGGGGCTGTCTCGCCGGTAAGGTGGCCTGCACTGCCCACTTTTACTGAGTGCTTCTTGTGGGGCACTCTGAGCGGCAGTTGACCGTTAGCTAAGTCGTTCCTATTAGTCGAACCTCAAGACCGTCACCCTTGACGCAGTTGCGCGGGGGTCGCAGGAGGCACCGTGCTCACCGCGTTCGCCCGGGCGTTCAAGACGCCCGACCTGCGCAAGAAGCTGCTCTTCACGCTCGGCATCATCGTCATCTACCGGATCGGTACACACATTCCGATCCCCGGCGTCGACTACAGGGCCGTCCAGATCTGTATCGATCAGGCGGACGCCAACCAGGGCCTCTTCGGTCTGGTCAACATGTTCAGTGGCGGCGCGCTGCTTCAGATCACGATCTTTGCGCTCGGCATCATGCCGTACATCACGGCGAGCATCATCCTGCAGCTGCTGACCGTCGTGATCCCGCGCCTGGAAGCCCTCAAGAAGGAGGGGCAGTCCGGTACGGCGAAGATCACGCAGTACACCCGCTATCTGACCGTGGCGCTCGCCATTCTGCAGGGCACCGGCCTGGTGGCGACCGCCCGCAGCGGCTCGCTGTTCCAGAACTGCTCGGTGGCCGGCCAGATCGTGCCGGACCGCTCGATCTTCACCACCATCACGATGGTCATCACCATGACCGCCGGTACGGCCGTCGTCATGTGGCTCGGTGAGCTCATCACCGACCGCGGCATCGGCAACGGCATGTCGATCCTGATGTTCATCTCGATCGCCGCCACCTTCCCGGCGGCCCTGTGGTCCATCAAGAAGCAGGGCGACCTGGCGGGCGGCTGGATCGAGTTCGGCACCGTCATCGCCGTCGGCCTGTTCATGGTCGGCCTGGTGGTCTTCGTGGAGCAGGCCCAGCGCCGTATTCCGGTGCAGTACGCCAAGCGCATGATCGGCCGCCGTTCCTACGGTGGTACGTCGACGTACATCCCGCTCAAGGTGAACCAGGCGGGTGTGATTCCCGTCATCTTCGCCTCGTCGCTGCTCTACATTCCGGCGCTGATCGTGCAGTTCTCCAACTCCCCGGATTCCGGGTGGGCGACCTGGATCACACGGAACCTGGCGGACACGGCGGCGCCGGTTCACATCACTCTCTACTTCTTCCTGATTGTCTTCTTCGCGTTCTTCTACGTGGCCATCTCGTTCAACCCCGAGGAAGTCGCGGACAACATGAAGAAGTATGGTGGCTTCATCCCGGGCATCCGGGCTGGCCGACCGACCGCTGAGTACCTTTCCTATGTGCTCAACCGGATCACCTGGCCGGGTTCGCTGTATCTGGGGCTGATCGCTCTCGTACCGACGATGGCGTTGGCAGGGTTTGGGGCAAACTCGAACTTCCCGTTCGGCGGGACCAGCATCCTGATCATCGTGGGTGTCGGTCTCGAGACCGTGAAGCAGATCGAGAGCCAGCTTCAGCAGCGCAATTACGAAGGGTTCCTCCGCTGATGCGAATCGTCCTCGTCGGGCCGCCGGGTGCCGGAAAGGGAACGCAGGCCGCGTTCCTGGCCAAGAACCTGTCGATCCCGCACATCTCCACGGGCGACCTGTTCCGCGCCAACATCAGCCAGCAGACGGAGCTCGGGAAGCTCGCGAAGTCCTACATGGACGCGGGCAACCTGGTGCCGGACGAGGTCACCATCGGGATGGCCAAGGACCGCATGGAGCAGCCGGACGCCGAGGGTGGCTTCCTGCTGGACGGCTTTCCGCGCAATGTGTCCCAGGCCGAGGCGCTCGACGAGATGCTCCAGTCCGAGAGCATGAAGCTGGACGCGGTGCTGGATCTCGAGGTCCCCGAGGAAGAGGTCGTCAAGCGGATCGCCGGGCGGCGGATCTGCCGCAAGGACTCCAGCCACGTCTTCCACGTGACGTACAGCCGGCCGAAGAAGGAAGGCGTCTGTGACGTCTGCGGCGGCGAGCTGTACCAGCGGGACGACGACTCGGAGGAGACCGTCCGCAAGCGGCTGGAGGTCTACCACACGCAGACCGAGCCGATCATCGACTACTACAAGGCGCAGGGACTGGTGGTCACCATCTCCGCGCTGGGCAAGGTCGAAGAGGTCACGGCACGCGCCATGGAGGCGCTTCAGCGTGGCGAGGACGGCAAGTAGGAGCGTTCACAGCGCGTATGTAGCTCAGGCCGCGGTTCCCGGTGAGGGGGCCGCGGCTGCTGCGTGGGGTGGGGTGTGCCGACTCCACCCTTATGGTTGAAGCAGTCGTCTCTGTCCCACCCGTCCGTCCCGCCCGTCTGTCCAGCCCGTCCCTCCAGCCCGAGAAAGGCGCCCGTCCCTATGGTGCAGATCAAGTCCCCCGAGCAGATCGCCAAGATGCGTGAGGCGGGGCTGGTCGTCGCCGCCATTCACGCGGCCACGCGTGAGGCCGCGGTGCCCGGGGCCAGCACCAAGGATCTGGACGAGGTCGCCCGCAAGGTGCTCGCGGAGCACGGCGCCAAGTCGAACTTCCTCGGCTACGGCGGGTTCCCCGCGACGATCTGCACCTCCGTGAACGACGTCGTCGTCCACGGCATCCCGTCCGAGGACGTGGTCCTCAAGGACGGCGACATCATCTCCATCGACTGCGGCGCGATCATCGACGGCTGGCACGGCGACGCCGCCTACACCGCCTTCGTGGGCTCCGGTCACGCCCCGGAGCTGATCGAGCTCTCCCGGGTGACCGAGGAGTCGATGTGGGCGGGTATCGCGGCGATGAAGCAGGGCAATCGGCTGGTCGATGTGTCGCGGGCCATCGAGACGTACATCCGCCGGCAGCCGAAGCCCGGTGGCGGCAAGTACGGGATCATCGAGGACTACGGCGGCCACGGCATCGGCACCGAGATGCATATGGATCCGCACCTGCTGAACTACGTCGACCGGCGGCGGGGGAAGGGGCCGAAGCTGGTCCCCGGTTTCTGCCTCGCGATCGAGCCGATGGTTTCGCTCGGCACGCCGAAGACCGAGGTCCTCTCGGACGACTGGACGGTCATCACCACGGACGGCACGTGGTCGTCGCACTGGGAGCACTCGGTGGCGTTGACCGAGGAGGGGCCGCTGGTGCTCACGTCTCCCGACGGGGGTAAGGCGAAGTTGGCTGAGCACGGGATTGTCGCTGCGCCGGATCCGTTGGCCTGATTGGCCTGAGTGCGCCTTCTGGGGAGGGTGGCGCTGCCGGCTGGCGGCTGCGGGTGCGTGGGGGCTTGTCGCGCAGTTCCCCGCGCCCCTTTGGGGCGCTTAACGATCTGTCCTCTGGGGCAGGATCTCTCGATTCGTCTTTCCGGATGCGCTGACGTAGACTGACTCGTCGGCTCTAGTGCACCCGCATGCCTGCATGCGCCCGTAAGGGAAAAGTGCATGGGTCGATCAAGGTAGTCGATTCCGAAGGGCGAAGCGTGGCCAAGAAGCAAGGTGCCATCGAGATCGAGGGCACTGTCGTCGAGTCTCTGCCGAACGCCATGTTCAAGGTCGAGCTCCAGAACGGCCACCAGGTCCTGGCACACATCAGCGGCAAGATGCGTATGCACTACATCCGCATCCTCCCTGACGACCGGGTCGTGGTGGAGCTGTCTCCGTACGACCTGACGCGTGGCCGGATCGTCTACCGGTACAAGTAGATCTTGCCCGCGCCCCGGCCTCGCCGGGGTGATGGCACTGACCCGGAGAACCTCACCCAATGAAGGTCAAGCCGAGCGTCAAGAAGATCTGCGACAAGTGCAGGGTGATCCGCCGTCACGGTCGGGTCATGGTCATCTGCGAGAACCCGCGCCACAAGCAGCGCCAGGGCTGACGCACGACCAACCCCTCTGCACCTCTATCGCAGAGTTTTCGCGCGACGCGAGCTGAATATGTTCATACGCAGGACCCAGACGGACGAGCGTCCGCCTGACACCCCCGGTTCGGAGGCCGGGGACCCAGTTCGTACCTGGTACGGCGGCTGGGAGTCGGTTCTGCGGAAGACCTCCGAAGATCACCAGGAGCCATTGAATGGCACGCGTTTCCGGTGTTGACATCCCGCGCGACAAGCGCGTGGAGGTCGCCCTCACCTACGTGTTCGGCATCGGCCGGACCCTTTCGCAGCAGACGCTGGCTGCCACCGGCGTCGACCCGAACACCCGCGTTCGCGACCTCTCCGAGGAGCAGCTCGTCGCGATCCGCGAGTACGTCGACAACAACATCAGGACCGAGGGTGACCTCCGTCGTGAGATCCAGGCCGACATCCGCCGCAAGGTCGAGATCGGTTGCTACCAGGGTCTGCGTCACCGTCGCGGTCTGCCCGTCCGCGGTCAGCGCACCAGCACCAACGCTCGTACCCGCAAGGGCCCGCGTCGCGCCATCGCCGGCAAGAAGAAGCCGGGCAAGAAGTAGTCCGCAGCGGACACCTGTCCACGGTCTTCGCTGTAGGACCGACCACCTCCCGTAGGAGTTAGTAGATGCCCCCCAAGGGACGTCAGGGCGCTGCCAAGAAGGTGCGCCGCAAGGAAAAGAAGAACGTCGCTCACGGCCACGCGCACATCAAGAGCACGTTCAACAACACGATCGTCTCCATCACGGACCCGTCCGGCAACGTGATCTCCTGGGCCTCCGCCGGCCACGTCGGCTTCAAGGGCTCCCGGAAGTCCACGCCGTTCGCCGCGCAGATGGCCGCCGAGTCGGCTGCCCGCCGCGCCCAGGAGCACGGCATGCGCAAGGTCGACGTGTTCGTGAAGGGTCCGGGTTCGGGTCGTGAGACCGCGATCCGCTCGCTTCAGGCGACCGGTCTCGAGGTCGGCTCCATCCAGGACGTCACCCCGACCCCGCACAACGGCTGCCGTCCGCCGAAGCGTCGTCGCGTCTGACGCACGGCCGGTAGGTTTCAGGATTTCGGGCGGTACGGCTCCGTATACGGGCCGTATCGCCCGTACCCTTGCAGTACCCGCACTTCTCACAGGTGCGGTTTCCGTCGGACGTCAAATAGCGGGCGTCCACGAAAGAAGGATCTGATCCACACATGCTGATCGCTCAGCGTCCCTCGTTGACCGAAGAGGTCGTCGACGAGTTCCGCTCCCGGTTCGTGATCGAGCCGCTGGAGCCGGGCTTCGGCTACACCCTCGGCAACTCCCTCCGCCGCACCCTCCTGTCGTCGATCCCCGGCGCTGCTGTCACCAGCATCCGCATCGACGGTGTCCTGCACGAGTTCACCACCGTGCCGGGCGTCAAGGAGGACGTCACCGACCTGATCCTCAACATCAAGCAGCTGGTCGTCTCCTCGGAGCACGACGAGCCGGTCGTGATGTACCTGCGCAAGCAGGGCCCGGGTCTGGTCACCGCCGCCGACATCGCGCCCCCGGCCGGTGTCGAGGTGCACAACCCCGACCTCGTCCTCGCCACGCTCAACGGCAAGGGCAAGCTGGAGATGGAGCTCACGGTCGAGCGTGGCCGGGGTTACGTCTCCGCCGTGCAGAACAAGCAGGTGGGCCAGGAGATCGGCCGTATCCCGGTCGACTCCATCTACTCGCCGGTGCTGAAGGTCACGTACAAGGTCGAGGCCACGCGTGTCGAGCAGCGCACCGACTTCGACAAGCTGATCGTCGACGTCGAGACCAAGCAGGCGATGCGTCCGCGTGACGCCATGGCCTCCGCCGGTAAGACCCTGGTCGAGCTGTTCGGTCTCGCCCGCGAGCTGAACATCGACGCCGAGGGCATCGACATGGGTCCGTCCCCGACGGACGCCGCGCTCGCCGCCGATCTCGCCCTGCCGATCGAGGAGCTCGAGCTCACCGTTCGGTCGTACAACTGCCTCAAGCGTGAGGGAATCCACTCCGTGGGTGAGCTCGTGGCTCGTTCCGAGGCCGACCTGCTCGACATTCGTAACTTCGGTGCGAAGTCGATCGACGAGGTCAAGGCGAAGCTGGCCGGCATGGGCCTGGCCCTGAAGGACAGCCCGCCTGGATTCGACCCGACCGCCGCCGCGGATGCCTTCGGCGCCGACGACGACGCGGACGCCGGGTTCGTCGAGACCGAGCAGTACTAAGAGCTCGGGCCAGACGGTCCGTATTCGGGTGCGGGCGCGCTGTGCTTGATCGCGCAGTTCCCCGCGCCCCTTCCGGGAGCGCCCCTTCGGGGCTGCTCCCGGATCTCCGACAGGCGACCGCCTGCTCGGATACTGACCCCGGTACCTGATACGGCCGGGGCAGACACACAGGAGAAGAACCATGCCGAAGCCCACCAAGGGTGCCCGTCTGGGCGGCAGCGCCGCGCACGAGAAGCTGCTCCTCGCGAACCTCGCGAAGGCGCTCTTCGAGCACGGCCGTATCACCACCACCGAGGCGAAGGCCCGCCGTCTGCGGCCGTACGCCGAGCGTCTGGTCACCAAGGCGAAGAAGGGCGACCTTCACAACCGCCGTCAGGTGCTCCAGGTCATCACGGACAAGAGCGTCGTCCACACGCTCTTCACCGAGATCGGCCCGCGGTACGAGAACCGTCCGGGTGGCTACACCCGTATCACCAAGATCGGTAACCGCCGTGGCGACAACGCGCCCATGGCTGTCATCGAGCTGGTCGAGGCGCTGACGGTTGCGCAGGAGGCCACGGGTGAGGCCGAGGCCGCCACCAAGCGTGCCGCCAAGGACGCCGAGGTTGCCGAGGCCAAGGTCGACACGACCAAGGCCGACGAGGCCGCTGAGGCTCCCGCCGAGGAGTCGAAGGACGCCTAAGCGTCTGCCGGGTGGCTGCGTCGTGCGGCTGCGGCATCGTCGTGGCTTGTCGCGCAGTTCCCCGCGCCCCTTGAGGGCGTTCGCGGGCCCGTTCCCTTTCGGGGGGCGGGCCCGCTTTCGTGTACCTGAGAGGATCTCTACGTGAGTGATGAAGTAGCACCTGGTTACGTTCGTATCCGCCTCGATCTGTCCTATGACGGCTCCGCGTTCCATGGGTGGGCCAAGCAGGCCGGCGGTAAGCGGACCGTGCAGGGGGAGATCGAGGACGCGTTGCGGACCGTCACGCGGTCCGGGAGCACCACGTATGAGTTGACCGTGGCCGGGCGTACCGATGCCGGGGTGCATGCGCGGGGGCAGGTCGCGCATGTCGATCTGCCGGAGGCGGTCTGGCGGGAGCACCACGAGAAGTTGCTCAAGCGGCTTGCCGGGCGGTTGCCCAAGGATGTGCGGGTGTGGGCGCTCAGGGAGGCGCCCAGTGGGTTCAATGCCCGGTTCTCGGCGGTCTGGCGGCGGTACGCGTATCGCGTCACCGACAATCCCGGCGGTGTCGACCCGCTGCTGCGCAATCACGTCCTGTGGCACGACTGGCCCCTCGATGTCGACGCCATGAACGAGGCGGCGCGAGGGCTGCTCGGGGAGCATGACTTCGCCGCCTACTGCAAGAAGCGGGAGGGGGCCACCACGATTCGTACGCTGCAGGAACTGAGCCTGGTGCGGGGGGACGACGGGATCATCACGGCCACCGTGCGGGCCGACGCCTTCTGTCACAACATGGTGCGGTCGCTCATCGGGGCGCTGCTGTTCGTGGGGGACGGGCACCGGCCCGCCGACTGGCCCGGCAAGGTGCTCGCCGCCGGGGTCAGGGACTCCGCCGTGCATGTCGTACGGCCGCATGGGCTGACGCTCGAAGAGGTCGGGTATCCCGCCGACGAGTTGCTCGCCGCGCGGAACAAGGAGGCGCGAAACCGGCGGTCTCTGCCCGGGACGTCCGGATGCGAAACCTGTTAGTTACCCGACATTTGGCAGTAGATAGCGCTCATGTCGGGACTTACCGGGCGTAAGTCTGTTGTTGCCCCTTACGACCTCCTTACCTCTCGTATAGCCTTTCGTCGCTCGACCACTGGTTCGAGCCGCTCGGCCATTGTTCGAAGAATCGACAGTTCGACATGGGGAAGGCCGAGCTGAGGGTGGGGGTATCAACGGGCCGTTTCCGGGCCCGGGGGTGGGTTTGGCATGAGTTCAGTTGGTCCTGCGCGGACTGGGGGGCGCCGTGCCGCGCGTCAGAACAGCGGTGGCGGGCGGCGGAAGACGGGACGCGGTGACGGCGCTCCACTGGGGCTGCTGCCGCTGCCGCCGACGGACAAGGAGAAGTACTCCTACGCGCGCCGGCATCTGTGGATCCTGACGATCAGCTCGCTGATCAGTTTCTGCTGCTTGGTGGTGAGCCAGTCCAAGCTGGCCCAGGCGGAGCCGGTGCTGTGGATCTACGCGCCGCTCCTGGCCTTCACGGTCGTCTACTACCTCATCTCGCTGCGCGTGAACGGGTTCAGCCGGGACTTCGACATCGGCCACCACAAGCGGCTGGTGCACAACTGGCGGCCCGAGGTCCATCCGTCCGTCGATGTCTTCCTGCCCGTGTGCGGGGAGCCCATCGAGGTGCTGCACAACACGTGGCGGCATGTGCGGGAGATGGCGGACCGGTATCCGGGCGTCTGCGTTCCGTTCGTGCTCGACGACGGCGCCAGCCCCGAACTGGCCGCCATGGCCCGGGACTTCGGGTTCCGTTACGGCACCCGGGAGAATCGCGGCTGGTTCAAGAAGGCCGGCAATCTCCACTTCGGCTTCGGACAGTCGGACGGCAAGTACATCCTCATCCTCGACGCCGACTTCACCCCACGCGCCGACCTCCTCGAGGAACTGCTCCCCTACATGGAGGCGGACGACCGCATCGGAATCGTCCAGTCCCCGCAGTACTTCCGTGTCCTCGACTCGCAGAACTGGATCGAGCGGGGCGCGGGAGCGGTGCAGGAGCTGTTCTACCGGTCCGTGCAGGTCTCGCGGCAGAACAGCGACGGCGCCATCTGCGTCGGTTCCTGCGCCCTCTACCGGCGCGCGGCCCTGGAGACCAACGGCGGTACGACGCTCATCGAGCACTCCGAGGACGTGCACACCGGTTTCGACCTGCGCGGGCTCGGCTGGGACCTGAAGTACGTGCCGATCGCGCTGTCCACGGGGGTGTGCCCGGACACGGCCGGCGCCTTCTTCAACCAGCAGTACCGCTGGTGCTCGGGCTCGATGTCGCTGCTCGGCAGCAAGAAGTTCTGGGACGCGCCGATCCGGTTCTCCAGCCGGCTCTGCTACATGTCCGGGTTCTTCTACTACATCCACACGGCGCTGTTCACCTTCGTGGCGCCGCTGGTCCCCATCATGCTGCTGCTCACCAGCCCGGAGATGCTCCAGGTCAAGCACCTGGTGTGGGTGCTGCCCAGCATCATCTACACGACCGTGATCTTCCCGATGTGGCACAAGTCGCCGTACCGCCTGGAGGCCTGGTCGGCACGGCTGATGTACGGCTGGGCGCATGTCTTCGCCATCTGGGACATCCTGCGCAAGCAGCGCATGGGCTGGCAGCCGACCGGTTCCAAGGGCGCGAAGAAGAACAAGACCCGCCGGTTCTGGCTGGGGATGTGGATCTGGAGCGGTGGCACCGCCGTGATCTGGGTCGGCGGCGCCGTGTACCGGCTCTTCACCGGCTATCCGCCGGACTTCGCCCTCGTCCTGTCGTCCGGGTTGTTCTACGCGCTGGTCGTCGCCCGCGCGCTGATCCAGCCCAAGGAGCACCACTCCGTAGGTGAGCCCGCATGATCCGCAAGTCTCTCCTCCCGCTGGCCGTGGCGCTGATGTCCCTGGTGGGGGTCTCCGGCTGCGGAGTGTTCGGCCAGGACGAGGACCCCGCCGCCGCGGCCGCGCGCGAGCCCGCCGCCGAGCCGTCCGGCACCGGCGCGGCGAAGCACGAGCTGCCGTACGACGTGAAGCCGCTGCTGCACCCGGAGAAGGATTACTTCGGGGTCGCTCTGGACGGTGCGCCGACCTCCATGAAGCCGGTGGACTCCTTCGCGAAGACCGTCGGCAAGAAGCCGAACATGGTCGGTTCCTACTCGGCGTGGGGCGACGGATTCAACGCGGAGGGCGCGCAGAACGTCTTCGACGCGGGTGGGCTGCTCTATGTGTCCTGGGAGCCGTTCGAGCCGAGCGTGGCCAGGATCGCGGACGGGTCGCAGGACGCGTACATCAAGAAGTACGCCAAGAGCGTCCGCGACACGAACGTGCCGGTCGCGATCAGCTTCGGGCACGAGATGAACGGCCACTGGTACCCGTGGGGGACCAAGGACACCACCGCGGAGGCATTCGTCGAGGCGTGGCGGCACATCCACGGCCTCTTCCAGGAGGTGGGCGCCACCAACGTCATCTGGGTGTGGAGCCCCAACATCGTCAATCCGGTGCCCGACG
The DNA here is from genome assembly GCF_050936625.1 of Streptomyces sp. CA-251387. NCBI lineage: Bacteria > Bacillati > Actinomycetota > Actinomycetes > Kitasatosporales > Streptomycetaceae > Streptomyces > Streptomyces sp. CA-251387. The sequence goes on from NZ_JBNJMJ010000001.1 coordinate 5,644,720, forward strand.
TGAAGCTGAAGTCGTACTGGCCCGGTGACGCGTACGTCGACTGGATCGGCATCGTCGGCTATTGGGCGGCGACGGGCGCCCACACCTGGGACACCCTGTACGGGCCGACCCGCCGGCAGGTCGCGGAGTTCACCGACAAGCCCGTGCTGATCAGCGAGACCTCGGCGCAGCCGGGAGAGCGGCGGCGGGCCGACGTGCGCCAGCTGCTCGGCGGGGTCGAGGCGGACGACGACGTCATCGGCTTCCTCTGGTTCAACATCCCCAAGCGGGCCGACTGGCGCATCCAGAGCAGCCCCCTCGCCCTGGCCGAGTTCAAGCGCCTGATCGCGAGCGACGCCTTCGGATTCGAGGTACCGCGGTCATGAGCACGCATCAGCAGGGCGGCGGCTGGTACGAGTCGGGCCGGCCGCAGGCCGTCCCCGGTGGGGAAACGTATCCGCAGCAGGACTGGTACCAGCAGTACCCGCCGTACAGCGAGCAACAGCAGACCTACGACCGACAGCACGTCCATGACGGTCAGCAGGTGCACGGCGGGCAGGTGTACGGCGGTCACCAACAGGTGTACGGCGGCCACGTCCACGGCGGTCCGCAGCACGCGTACGGCCGTCAGCGGCCCGCGTACGAGGAGGAGGACGCCGACGCCGAGTACTACGTACCGCCGTACACCGTCCTCGAACCCGAGCCGGAGCCCGAGCCGGGCTATGTGCTGCCCGAGGTACCGGTGTCGGCCTGGTCGGTCGATAACAGCCGCTCGGCGTGGATCAGCCGGGGCATCCTGCTGCTGATCCTGCTGGTGCAGGCGATGCTGTCGTACCGGCTCGACGGGAGCGCGTTCGCCCAGGAGGCGGAGTTCCTGACGGGCGACGGCCGGGTCCCGGCGCTGCTGGCGGACCTGGGGCTGGCCGGTGCCCGGACGCTGAGCCTGGTGTGGGCGCTGGGCGCGACGGCGCTGCTGTTCGGCGCGACCAGGCTGCTGTTCAACGCGCGGGCGGGTCTGGCGGCGGCCGCGATGTACTCCGTCCTGGAGTCGACCGCCTTCACCGGGCGCTACGCCTCCCTGCACTCGCTGTCGCTGTTCCTGCTCGCCGCGGCCCTGTGGCTGCTGGCCAGGACCCGCCAGTCGAGCCCCGCCGCCGTCCTGGTGGCGGTGCCCTTCGCGGCGGCGGCGCCCTTCGCCGCGTACTCGGCGGCGCTGTACCTGCCGACGCTGACCGTGCTCGCGGTGCTGACCGCCTACCGTTTCCGCGGGGCCGGCGCTCTGGCGCGGGGCGCGCTGTTCGCGGCGGCGACCGGATCCCTGTGCTTCGTGGGCGTATGGCTCGACGGCACGCCGGACGGCTGGAACGCGCGCGGCGCCGAGAGCGCGCCGGAACTGCTGAAGCAGAGTGCCGAGTGGGGCGGGGTCGTCCTGCTCGTGGCCGTGGTCGGAGCCGTCGGCTACGCCCGGCGCGCCCGGATGGGCGAGATGCCGTGGGCCGAGGGCTCGGCACCGGGCACCGTACGCCGGTCCGCCCTGGGCCTCACGATGTGCGCCACCGCCCTGCTCGCCCCGCTCTACCAGGCCTGGCTCGGCAACGGCAGCTCGCTGTACATCCACGTCGGCTTCGGACTGCTCTTCGCGGTGCCGATGGCGGGCCTGGGCATCTCCCGGATGATGGGCGCCCACATCAAGTACCCGCAGATCGGCATCATGGTCTACGTCGCCGCGCTGGTCATCGGCATGGCCCAGTCGCGCGAGCTGTACCGGCCGCCGGACTCGGCCGGCATGATCGGCGCGCTGCGCGAGACCGTGACCGAGAAGGGCGCCGAGGGCAGCTATCTGACGGACGACCCCGAGATCTCCGCGTACTACCTGCGCGCGCGGACCGAGCCCGGCCAGTGGCATCGGGCGGAGCGGGGCGCCGCTCTCGCCGCCGCGGTCGGGAAGGGCTCCTACGACGCGATCGCGCTGCGCACCGCCTCCGTGCCCGAGGTCCTGCGCAACTCCGAGCACTACCGCCTGCTGGCCGTGCTGCGGCCGACCGACAAGGACGGCGACGCCGACGGGCAGGCGCCGTACCGGATCTGGGTGAAGCGATGACGGCGTACACACCACCGGTCGACGAGACCCAGGTCCCCGCCACGGCTGAGGGCGGCCGCGCGAGCCGTCGCAGGGCGGCCGCGGCGCCGGGTGGCAGCGGCGGCAAGGCCTCGGCCCTGCTCGTCTTCGCGCTGCCCGCGCTGGCCACGCTCGCCTGCGTGCTGCCCGGCCTGGGCGACCGCCAGCTCTGGCGCGACGAGCACGCCACCTGGTGGGCCTCCACGCTGTCGTACCACGACCTGATGCGGCTCATCGAGAGCATCGACGTCGTCTTCACGCCGTACTACGCGCTCATGCACCTGTGGATCCTGGTGGCCGGCGACTCGCCCGCCGCGCTGCGGCTGCCGGGTGCGGTGGCCATGGCGGTCTCGGCCGGTCTGGTCGGACTCGTCGGGCGCCGGATGTTCGGCGTGCGGACCGGGCTGCTCGCCGGGCTGCTGTTCGCGGTGGTCCCCGCGATCACTCGGTACGGACAGGAGGCGCGGCCCTACGCCTTCGCGACGATGTTCGCGCTGCTCGCCACGCTGTTGCTGCTGCGCGCCCTGGACCGGCCGAGCCTCAAGGTGTGGACGCTGTACGCCCTGGCGGTCGCGGCGACCGGTTTCGGCCACCTGGTCGCGATGTCCGTCATCGCCGGGCACCTGATCCTCGTCGTGCTGGCGAAGCGGCGGGGCGACCGCATCGTGCACTACGCCTTCGCCGGTGCGGCACTGCTCGGTCTGTCGATCACGTTCCCGATGGTGTTGCAGGGGTCGGGGCAGAGCGGGCAGATCGCCTGGAACACCACCACCACCCAGGACCTGATCGACTATCCGCAGGAACTGTTCGGATCGTGGCTCACCGGCGGGGCCGTCATGGGCCTCGGCGTGCTCGGGCTGCTCGTGGCCGGCCGCCACGCGCTGCTGCTGGCCGCCTGGGCCGTGCTGCCGCCGGTGCTGACCTTCGTGACCGCCGACCAGCTCCACCTCTTCCTGCCGCGCTACCTCCTCTTCACCATCCCCGCGTGGACGCTGCTGGCGGCCGCCGCGGTCACCCGGCTCGCCGGGCGGCTCGACCCCGAGGCCCGTCGCGGCGTCGCGGCCAGGGCGTTCGGCGGGCTGCTGGTGGTGGCGGCCGCGGCCGGGTACGCCTTCGTGGCACTGCCGGCGATCGGTGACGCCAAGAAGGACCTGGACGAAGAGCCGGACTACGCGGCCGCCGCGCGGACGATCGTGGCCGGTGAGAAGACCGGCGACGGGATCGTCTTCAACGGCGGTCTGTCGGAACGCCGGGCCATGGCGTACGAACTGCGGGACCACGAGGCTCCCCAGGACGTGCTGATGGAGTTCACACCGCAGCAGAACGGCACCTACGGCGCCACCGAGTGCCGTAAGCCGGCGCGCTGTCTGGCGGACGTCGACCGGCTCTGGCTGGTCTCGACGATCCGCGACGGCAAGCCGTTGCTCACCGGCATGAACGAGAAGACGGCCGCGATCATCGACAAGGACTTCAAGGCCGCCCGCACGGTGCAGCTGCACCGTGTCACCGTGCAGGTGCTGGAACGCAAGTAGCGGCCGATTCGAGAATGAGAAGGAGGCCGCGCACCATGCGGCTCACCGTCATCGGCACCGGCTACCTCGGTGCCACCCACGCCGCCTGCATGGCGGAGCTCGGCCACGAGGTGCTCGGCGTCGACGTCGACCCGGACAAGGTCGCCGCGCTGCAGCACGGCCGCGTGCCGTTCCACGAGCCCGGCCTGTCGGAGCTGATCGCCCGGCACACGGCGAGCGGGCGACTGCGCTTCACCACCTCCTACGAGGAGGCCGGGGCCTTCGGCGACGTGCACTTCGTGTGCGTCGGAACGCCACAGCGGAGGGACTCCGAGGGCGCCGATCTGACGTACGTGGACTCCGCCTTCGCGGCGATCGCGGCGCACTCCGCGCCGGACGCGCTGCTGGTCGGGAAGTCGACCGTGCCGGTGGGGACGGCGGGGCGGCTCGCGACGGCGCATGCCGGTGTCGAGGTCGCCTGGAACCCGGAGTTCCTGCGCGAGGGCTTCGCGGTCGAGGACACGCTGCGGCCGGACCGGCTGGTGTTCGGGGTGCGGTCGAAGCGGGCCGAAACGATTCTGCGCACCGTGTACGCGCCCGTCCTCGCTGCCGGCACCCCGCTCGTCACCGCCGACTTTCCGACCGCGGAACTGGTCAAGACGGCCGCCAACGCCTTCCTCGCCACCAAGATCTCCTTCATCAACGCGATGGCGGAGGTCTGCGAGGCCGCGGGCGGCGACGTCGGCGTGCTCGCCGAGGCGATCGGGTACGACGACCGGATCGGCCGTAAGTTCCTGCGGGCCGGCGTCGGCTTCGGCGGCGGCTGCCTGCCCAAGGACATCCGCGCCTTTGCGCACCGCGCCGACGAACTGGGCGTCTCGCTGGCCTTCCTGCGCGAGGTCGACGCGATCAACATGCGCCGCCGCGACAAGGTTGTCGAACTGGCCCGCGAGATGTGCGGGGGAGACGTACTGGGCGCCCGGATCGCCGTGCTCGGTGCCGCCTTCAAGCCGGACTCCGACGACATCCGTGACTCTCCGGCGCTCAACGTCGCCGCGCGGCTGCGCCTCGACGGCGCCGACGTCACGGTCTACGACCCCGAGGCGATGGACAACGCCCGCAAGGCCTTCCCGCTCCTCGGCTACGCGCTGTCGGCCGAGGAGGCACTGCAACGCGCCGATCTCGTGCTGCATCTGACCGAGTGGCAGCAGTTCCGGGAGATCGACCCGGAGCGAGCCCGGTCGCTGGTTTCCCGTCCGCGGATCGTGGACGGGCGGGGGGTGCTCGACGCGGACCGATGGACCGCGGCGGGCTGGCGTTTCCGGGCGCTGGGAAGGCCCGCGCCCGTTGGGGAGGGACCCCGGTAGGGGCTCCCAAGGGGAGGGAAAGAGAAAGGCATGACGGAACGCGACAGCCACCACAGACACCCGGGCGTACCGGTCACCGTGGTGATGCCGACGTACAACGAGGCCGCGAACCTGCCGCGGATGGCCGAGCTGGTGCTCGGGCTGCCGGTCGACGGGCTGCATCTGAAGATCGTCGACGACTCCAGCCCGGACGGCACCGGGCGGCTCGCGGAGGAGCTGGCCGAGAAGTACAACTGGGACGGCCGGCGCCGGATGAGCGTGCTGCACCGCACCGAGAAGGATGGTCTGGGGCGGGCGTACGTCGCGGGCATGAGCGCCGCGCTGGAGGAGGGCGCCGCCTACGTCGTCCAGATGGACGCCGACGGCAGCCACCCGGCGGAGGCGGTGCCGCGGATGCTGGGGACCGCGGTGGCCTCGGGGGTGGGCCTGGTCGTCGGCAGCAGGTATGTCGAGGGCGGCTCGCTCGACGAGGACTGGGGCATGCACCGCGTCCTGCTGTCCCGGTTCGCCAACCGTTACGCCCGGACCGTGCTCGGCACCAAGATCCGGGACATCACGGCCGGCTTCAACCTGTGGTCGGCGGCGACCCTCCGGGACATCGACCTGGCCACCCTGGACAGCGCGGGCTACAGCTTCCAGGTCGAGCTGAAGTACAAGGCCGTACGGGCCGGGCACAGCGCGGTGGAGATCCCGATCCGTTTCGAGGAGCGGACCGAGGGTGTGTCGAAGATGACGCTGAAGACGCAGTTGGAGTCGGCGGTCGTGCCGATCCGGCTGCGCCTGAAGCACAGGTGAGCCTGGGCCTGAGGTACGGGTGAGTCTGGGCCTGAGGCACCGGTGAGCCTGCGGGCGGCGGTCGACTGCTCGTCGGCCGCCGCTACTCCTCGGCCGCGCTACTCGTTGGCCGCCGCCGAGGCCTGCGCCGCGCCCCGCTTGTAGATCTGATCCCGTGTGAAGCTCTTCAGGTTCTCGCTGACCTCGAAGACGCTCGTGTCCTTCTTCGTCACGTTCGTGCCGTTGGTGAAGCCGTTGATGGTGAAGTAGGCGTAACGGCCGTAGGCGTTGACGGTCGAGAGGCAGACGGCGGACGTGCAGTGGTCCTTGACGCCCTGGCCGGAGAGCGACCTGATGATGTCCGTCTTGGTGTTGACCGTGCCCGCCACCTTGGTGGCCTGCGCCGCGGTGTCGAAGACGGCCACGCCGATCGTCGCCGCGATGCCGTCCTTCACGTACGAGACGCGCAGGAAGCGGGTGCAGCCGTTGTCCGTGAGGATCTTCGGAAGCTTGCCCTTGGTGACCGCGGAGCAGTTCTTCGTGTCGTCCGTCGGGCCCTTCTTGTACACCGTGTCGCCCGCCGTCAGCTGCTTGCCCGGGAAGAGGATCTGCGCGCCGAGCGGGGCGGTGTCCTTGCCCTTGCTGGAGATGAAGTCCATCGGATCCAGCGGCGGCGGAGCGCTCGTCGACTCGAACGACGGGGCCGCGCCGGTGGTCTGGCCCGGCAGGTCCGCGGTCGCGGGGAGCCCGGAAGCCGGTTGGTTCGAGCCGGAGTTGTCGTTCGCCGACACCACGGCCACGGCGACGGCGGTACCGATCGCGACGGTGGCGAGCGCGCCGCCGCCGATGAACAGCAGCCGGCGCCGCTTGTTGCGCGACTCGGAGGCCTCGGCGAGCGCTGCCCAGTCAGGGGTTTGGTCGGCGCCGCTGTTCCACGGCTGCTGGGAATGCGGTTTCCAGGGATCCCACTGGGACTGGGACCCCCCCTGCTGCCCGTAGCTCATGGGGCGCATCTTAGACGGGGTCGTGGGTGTGCCGCTGCGCCTCAAGAAGCCCATGGGCCCCTAGCGTTCAGTCGGTGAGCGAGTACAAAAGCGACATCTCCGGGTGGTTGGTGCGGCGGGCGACCTGGCATCTGTGGGTGGTGCTCGGGGCTGTGCTCGGGGCTCTTGTGACGCGCACGGCGCGGGTGACCTCGGACGGAGGGATGGACAACGCGATCGTCGTGCGGGCGGCGCGGGTCTGGCTGGCCGGAGGATCGCCGTATGACGACCCCCACTTCCTCTATCTGCCGAGCGCGGTGCTGGCGGCGGCTCCTCAGGTGCTGGTTCCGCGGGGTGTGCTGGGTGTGCTGGTGCCGGTGGTGGTGACCGGGTGTCTGGTGGGGGGCTGGGTCTGTGCGCTGCGTCTGCACGGGGTTGATGTGCGCAGCCGCTTCGCGGCCCTCGGTCTGATCGGGCTCGCGGTGGGGTTCGCGCCCTTCGCCCACCTGGTTCTGCTGGGCAATTGGACGGCTACGGCGGTGTTTGCCCTGCCTTTGGGGTTGTTGCTGGCCGGACGGGGGCGGTGGGTGTGGGCGGGGGTGGTGTTCGGGGCGGCGGTCGCGTTGAAGCCGTTGCTGGCTCCGGTGGGGCTGCTGTTCGTCTTCGCGGGGCGGTGGCGGGGGCTGGTGGTGATGGTCGGGGTGCCGGTGGTGGTGTCGGTGGGGGCGGCGCTGGTGCTGCCGGATCCTGCGGGGTTCTTCACTCGCACCCTGCCGTTTCTGCTGCGCGGCGACGATGGGTTCGTACGGCTGTATGAGGCGTCGCCGGTTGCGGTGCTGCCGCGGGTGGGGGTGCCGGGGGTGGTGGCCGGGGGGATCGGGTGGGTGGCTGCGGGGGTGGGGGTGGGGTGTGCTTGGTGGCGGTGGCGGGGGGTGCGATCCGAGGGGGCCGGGGGTGGGGGTGCGGGCAGTGAGGGTGCCGGGAGTGGGGGTGCCGGGGGTGGCGGGAGTGCTGGCGGCGGCGGGGCGCTGAGGCTGGCGGAGACGGCGGCGATGCTGATGCTCTCGGCGTTTCTGGTCTCCCGGCCGTCGTACGACCACTATCTGCTGGTTGTCGTGCCGCTGCTGGTGGCGGGGTTGCCGTGTGAGGGGGCGGTTGCGCGGGGGGTCTGGTTCTGGCTGGCGTTCGTTCCGCAGCTTCCTGGGGTGAGCTGGCCTTATCTGGAGGCCGGCCAGCGGCGGGCCTTCAGGGATGCGGTCACGCTGTGTGGTCTGGCGGTGACGCTGGCTGTGCACTGCTTCCGGTCCGGCCGGGTTTTCTCGCCCCCGCCGCCCCTACCCGTCCCGTCCTCCAGGGGCTCCGCCCCTTCGGCCCCGCCGGGGGCTGCCGCCCCCAGGCCCCCGCTTCGGCCCTGAAGGGGCCTCGTCCTCAAACGCCGGACGGGCTGGAAGGTGCCGGTCGCGTTGAGGGGTGGCTGCCCCCTGTGGGTGGGTGGGGGCTGGGGATGGCGGAGTATCGTCCTCGGACGCCGGGTGGGCTGGAGGATGCCGGTCGGCGTTGAGAGGTGGCTGCCCGGTCGGCCCTAGCCACTCCCGACACCCCAGCCGCTCCCGACACACCCGACACCCCGGATATCCCGGACGCCCGGACACCCGGGCACCCGGACACCACCCGAACCTCGTCTCCGTTCGGGTGGGTGAGCAACCCCTCAGGGGTCTGGGGCGGCAGGTCTGGGTGTGGCGTCTACGCTGGTGAGGAGCAGCAGGGGCCAGTCGTAGCCGAGCCATTTTGACCCGGCCGAGGCGCCGCAGGTATCCTGCATGTTCGTTGTGTATTGGCTTGCTCATTCTCACGGGACGGGCCCTTACACCGGTCCACCGGGCCGATGACCAGCGACCCCATGTACGCGGTATGCGTCGCCGCCATGCGGTCAAGGCTGTCGTGATCGTTTCGGTGACCTTGTCAGGACCATTCACTCGAAGCGAAGGCTACGAACCGTGCGTACGTACAGCCCCAAGCCCGGCGATGTGACGCGCCAGTGGCACGTCATTGACGCTCAGGACGTCGTCCTGGGCCGTCTCGCCTCCACCGCAGCGACCCTTCTCCGGGGCAAGCACAAGCCGATCTACGCGCCGCACGTCGACGCTGGTGACTTCGTCATCATCATCAACGCCGACAAGGTGCACCTGTCCGGCAACAAGCGGACCCAGAAGATGGCGTACCGCCACTCCGGCTACCCGGGTGGTCTGCGCTCCGTCCGTTACGACGAGCTGCTCGACAAGAACCCCGAGAAGGCCATCGAGAAGGCCGTCAAGGGCATGCTCCCCAAGAACACTCTGGGCCGTCAGATGCTCTCGAAGCTGAAGGTCTACAAGGGTGACCAGCACCCGCACGGCGCGCAGCAGCCGCAGCCGTACGAGATCACCCAGGTCGCGCAGTAAGTCCGGCCACCCCCTAAGACTGAAGAGAATCTGAGGAGAATCGTGGCCGAGACCACTGCCGAGCAGCCGCTCGAAGAGCTTGACATCGACAGCTACACCACCGAGTCCGAGGTTCCGGTGGAGGGTGAGTACACCTCCGAGTCCCTCGCCTCGCGCTTCGGTGAGCCCCAGCCCGCCGCCGGCCTGGGTCGTCGTAAGAACGCCATCGCCCGGGTTCGGATCGTTCCGGGTAGCGGCAAGTGGAAGATCAACGGGCGTACGCTCGAGGACTACTTCCCGAACAAGGTGCACCAGCAGGAGGTCAACGAGCCGTTCAAGGTTCTTGAGCTCGAAGGTCGCTACGACGTCATCGCCCGCATCGCCGGTGGCGGTGTCTCCGGTCAGGCCGGTGCGCTCCGTCTCGGTGTCGCCCGCGCGCTGAACGAGGCCGACGTCGACAACAACCGCGGCCCGCTGAAGAAGGCCGGCTTCCTCCGCCGCGACGACCGTGCGGTCGAGCGCAAGAAGGCCGGTCTGAAGAAGGCCCGCAAGGCCCCGCAGTACAGCAAGCGCTAATCGCACGCTGCCTCTGCTGGTACTCCGGTACTCCGAACGCCCCGGCGGCACGCCACAGTGCCGCCGGGGCGTTCGTTTTATCCCCGGGCTCGGGCGTATAACGGCACAAGACGTTCAAATGCTCAGATGCTCAGGCGTTCAAAGGCTTGTGTGATCCGATGGCCCAGGCATGGAATGCCTGGAAGCGGGAGCCCCCGGCGACATGCGCCACAGCGCACGCCGGCTCCGCTTTCGGAACTGATGTTTCCTCAGGAGGACAAGTGGGACGACTCTTCGGCACGGACGGCGTGCGCGGCGTCGCCAACGCGGATCTGACGGCCGAGATGGCGCTCGGTCTGTCCGTGGCGGCGGCGCACGTACTGGCCGAGGCGGGCACCTTCGAGGGCCACCGGCCGAAGGCGGTGGTCGGGCGGGACCCGCGTGCGTCCGGGGAGTTCCTGGAGGCGGCCGTGGTGGCCGGTCTGGCGAGCGCGGGGGTCGACGTGCTGCGGGTCGGCGTGCTGCCGACGCCTGCGGTGGCCTTTCTCACCGGCGCGCTCGGCGCCGACCTCGGCGTCATGCTCTCCGCCAGCCACAACGCCATGCCCGACAACGGCATCAAGTTCTTCGCCCGCGGCGGCCACAAGCTCGCCGATGAGCTGGAGGACCGTATCGAGGCCGTCTACGACGAGCACCGGCACGGTGAGCCGTGGGAGCGGCCGACCGGCGCGGCCGTCGGGCGTGTGCGTGCGTACGACGAGGGGTTCGAGGAGTACGTCGCCCACCTCCTCGGCGTGCTGCCCAACCGGCTGGACGGGTTGAAGATCGTCCTCGACGAGGCGCACGGCGCCGCGGCGGGTGTCTCGCCGGAGGCCTTCTCGCGGGCCGGGGCCGAGGTCGTCACCATCGGTGCCGAGCCGGACGGGCTCAACATCAACGACGGCTGCGGGTCCACTCACCTCGACAAGCTGAAGGCCGCCGTCATCGAGCACGGTGCCGACCTCGGTATCGCGCACGACGGTGACGCCGACCGTTGCCTCGCCGTGGACCACACCGGCGAGGAAGTGGACGGCGACCAGATCCTCGCCGTGCTCGCGCTGGCGATGAGGGAGCGGTCCGCGCTGCGGTCCGACACCGTCGTGGCGACCGTGATGTCCAACCTCGGCTTCAAGTTGGCCATGGAGCGCGAGGGCATCGCCCTCGTGCAGACCGCCGTCGGTGACCGGTATGTGCTGGAGGAGATGAAGGAGCGCGGGTTCGCCCTGGGCGGCGAGCAGTCCGGGCACGTCATCATCCTCGATCACGCCACGACCGGTGACGGCACGCTGACGGGGCTGCTGCTGGCGGCTCGGGTCGCGCAGACCGGTCGTACGCTCAAGGACCTCGCCTCGGTCATGGAGCGGCTGCCGCAGGTGCTGATCAATGTGCCGGACGTGGACAAGTCGCGGGTGAAGACGTCGGCCGATCTTGCTGCCGCCGTCGCCGACGCGGAGCGCGAACTGGGCTCGACCGGGCGGGTGTTGCTGCGGTCGTCGGGTACGGAACCGCTGGTGCGGGTGATGGTCGAGGCGGCCGACATCGATCAGGCCCGGTCCGTCGCCGGGCGGCTGGCCGATGCGGTGAAGTCGGCGCTGGGGTAGTTCGCCGGCGGTTCACCGGCGTACGTCACTTGAACGTACGTACAAGGAGTGCACGATCAGTGACTGATTGTTTCACTTTCGTCGAGGGGGGCTCTGCACGGCGCCCTGCCTCGACGAAAGTGAGAAGCCCAGCATGAAGTTCGTGAGCAGCACCCTGAAGCGAGTGGCCGTTCCGGCCGTGGCCGCCGGTCTCCTCGTCCCCGTGTTCGCCACCCCGGCCGCGGCCCAGACGCCTGGCTCCACCGCATTCCGTGTGTTCGGCAACGTCGGGCTCAGCGCGCGCGCCGGCTTTGTGAACAACGTGACGGCCACCCTCTTCACCAACAGCAGCAACGTCACGCGGCTGAGGCTCACGGACAGTTCGGGCGTCGCGGCGGGACCGGGTTGCTCTCAGGTGAACTTCAACACCGTCGACTGTCCCCTCCCCGTCAGCCGGCTCTCGGTCGGGCTGGGTGACGCGGGCGACCTGTTCGACGGGACGGGCATCGGGATCCGCACCGTCGTCGATGCCGGCCCGGGCGCGGACATCGTGTCGACCGGCAGCGGCAACGACACGATCGGCGTGGACGACGACGTACCCATGAACGACAGGGTGCTTACCTGTGGCTTCGGTTCCGACGTGGTGTTCGCCAACCCCGGTGACATGATCGGCTCGGGCTGCGAAGCGCGTTACATCTCCTAGACGCCGCCTGCCGTCGCCGAACGCTCGCGCTGCCTGGCCCACAGCCACTTCTGGGCCAGCAGCGTCAGCGTGCCGGCGAGGATGATGCCCAGCAGATTCAGCAGCAGCTGCTCCGTCGAGCCCCAGGTCTGCTTGGTGTCGCCATAGCTGAGGGCCACGGCGGCATTGGCGGCGGCCGGGACGGTCGTCACCGAGATGGCGACGCCGACCAACGCGCCCGACTTCGCGGACGTCAGGGAGAGTGTGCCGGCGGCGCCCGCGAGGACCGCCACGATGAAGGAGAACCAGTCCGGGGCGTAGATGAAGCCGGTGTTGGGCCGGGTGTCGCCCAGCAGGTCCTGGCTGAACAGGTCGACCGAGTCCATGAAGAGGCTGAAGACGACCGTGGCCGCCATCGCCACCGCGAAGCCCACCAGCAGCGCGATCAGTGACCGCAGAGCCAGACGTAGGGCGCGCTGCACCACGGCCGTGCAGATGCCGGCCAGCGGCCCGAACTCCGGGCCCACCGCCATCGCGCCCACGATCAGGATGGCGTTGTCGAGCACCACACCGCAGGCCGCGATCATCGTGGCGAGCGTGATGAAGGCGACGTAGGTGATGGAGAGGGTCGACTCCTCGTGGGTGGCGTCGGTCAGGTGCTCCCAGAGCACCGCGTCCGCGCCCTCGCCCGGAGCCTCCGCCTCCGCCTTGTCGGCGCGCTTGGACAGGGACAGGTCGATGGCCTCGACGGCGATGGACCCGCGCTCCTCGATGCCCAACTGCTGCAGCCCGCCGAGGAGTTCGTCGCCCGCCTCGCGCGCCACGTCGCACAGCACCAGGTCCCCGGCGGGGTTGCGGGCCGCGCCCGGCAGGACGGCGAGGTGGGTCGTACCGACCGTCTTCTCGATGAGGCGGACCACGTCGTCGGTCTTGTCGGCCGGGGTGATCAGGCGCAGATGCAGCATGCCGCCTTTGTAGCAGGCCCGTGTTGCGGCCTCACAGCTTGCGCAGGCTCAGTCGCTGCACCTTGTGATCCGGGCCCTTGCGCAGGACGAGGGTGGCTCGGCCGCGGGTGGGGGCGATGTTCTCCACCAGGTTGGGCTTGTTGATGGTGCGCCAGAGGGTGCGGGCGTAGTCGAGGGCTTCCTCCTCCGAGACCTGGGTGTACTTGCGGAAGTACGAGTCCGGCTTCTGGAAGGCGGTGTGGCGCAGCTTCTTGAAGCGGCTGAGGTACCAGCGCTCGATGTCCTCGGCGCTCGCGTCGACGTACACGCTGAAGTCGAAGTAGTCGGCGAGGCCGACCCGGGTGCGGCCGTCCTTGCCGGGGAGGGCGGGCTGCAGGACGTTCAGGCCCTCGACGATCAGGATGTCCGGGCGGCGGACCGTGAGCCGCCGGTCAGGGACGATGTCGTAGATCAGGTGGGAGTAGACGGGGGCCGTGACCTCGTCCTTGCCCGCTTTGATGTCGGCGACGAAGCGGGTGAGCGCGCGGCGGTCGTAGGACTCGGGGAACCCTTTCCGCGACATCAGGCCGCGGGCCTGGAGCTCCCTGGTGGGCAGGAGGAAGCCGTCCGTGGTGACCAGCTCGACGCGCGGGTGCTCGGGCCAGCGGGAGAGCAGGGCCTGGAGGAGACGGGCGACCGTGGACTTTCCTACGGCGACGGAGCCGGCGACTCCTATGACGAACGGTGTGCCCGACTGGGAGCCCTGTTCGCCGAGGAAGGTGTTCAGCGCGCCTCTGAGGCCGTCCGTGGCGCCGACGTAGAGATTGAGCAGGCGGGAGAGCGGGAGGTAGATGTCGCGGACCTCGTCGAGGTCGATGACGTCACCGAGACCGCGCAGCTTCTCGACCTCCTCCGCGGTGAGCGGCAGGGGGGTCTTGTCGCGCAGTGCGCTCCACTCGGCGCGGGTGAGGTCGACGTAGGGAGTCGCCTCCGGCCGCTGCCGGTGGGCGCTCCGGGGCATCGAGGAGACCGGAGAGATCACAGTCCATTGTTACGGGAGGACGAACGGACTGTGGCGTGGGATCCGTCACCCCGCTGTCTTTGAACGGGAAATCGTCGGAAACCCGAGCAACTGGAGAAAGCCCGGCAATCTGGGGAAAGGGGGGAATGTCAGTGCCGTGCGTCACAGTTGTGGGAGAGATGGGCCCAGGCCGGGGTCCATCAACCCCGAGGGGGTGACCCATGACGTATGCGATCGAGGCGGAAGGCCTGGTCAAGCGGTTCAAGGAGACCGAGGCGCTGGCGGGGGTCGACCTGGGGGCCCGTAGGGGCTCGGTGCTCGGGCTGCTGGGGCCCAACGGCGCGGGGAAGACGACGGCGGTGCGGATCTTCGCGACGCTGCTCAGGCCCGACGCCGGCCGGGCCCATGTGGCCGGGCACGACGTGGTGCGGGAGGCCGGGGTCGTCCGTGCCATGGTCGGGCTGACCGGGCAGTACGCGGCGGTGGACGAGAACCTGACCGGCACGGAGAACCTGCTGCTCATCGGCCGGCTGCTCGGTCTGCCGAGGAGGGAGGCCAGGGCGCGGGCGGCCGAGCTGCTGGAGCGGTTCCAGCTGACGGACGCGGCCGGGCGGGCCGTGAAGACCTTCTCGGGCGGGATGCGCAGGCGGCTGGACCTCGCGGCCAGCCTGGTGGGCCGTCCCAGCATCCTCTTCCTCGACGAGCCGACCACCGGCCTGGACCCGCACAGCCGTGGTGAGCTGTGGGACCTGCTGCGGGGGCTGGTGGCGGACGGTGCGACGGCCCTGCTGACCACGCAATATCTGAACGAGGCCGATGTGCTCGCCGATGACATCGTGGTGATCGACAAGGGTCGGGTGATCGCCGAGGGCACCCCGGACCAGCTGAAGTCGCAGGTCGGCGGGCAGGTGCTGGAGCTGCGGCCGGTGCTGGCGCAGGATCTCGCGCGGGCGCACGCGCTGGTCGCCGGGGCGGCCGGTCCGGAGGCCCGGATCGAGGGCGAGACCGTCACCGCCCCGGTGAAGGATCCCGAGCTGATGCCGGCCGTCGTGCGCGCGCTCGACCGTGAGGGGATCGCGGTGGGTGAGCTTGCCCTGCGTCGTTCGTCGCTCGACGAGGTGTTCCTGGCGCTGACCGGGCACCGGGCGGAACCCGGTGCACCCGAGGGGAACGGCGGCGCGTCCGTGCGGGACGACGAGAGCTCCGAGCTTCAGAAGGCGGTGATGCGGCCATGACCGCCACCACCACGACCATCACGGCCCCCATCACCAAGTCGGGCCGCGTGCGGCCGCTCGACGGGCTGCGGCAGACCTTCACGATGGCCTGGCGGAGTCTGGTCGCGGTCAAGCACAACCCGCTTGAGCTGGTGGACTACAGCATCACGCCCATCATGTTCGTGTTCCTCTTCACGTACGTGCTGGGCGGGCAGATGGCCGGGTCGCCCGAGGCGTATCTGAAGTACGCGCTGCCCGGGATCATCGTGCAGAACACCCTGTTCATGACGATGTACACGGCCATGGCACTCAACACCGACCTCACCAAGGGCGTCTTCGACCGCCTGCGCAGCCTGCCGATAGCCCGCTCCGCCCCGCTCATCGGCCGGATCACCGCGGACCTCGCCAAGCATGTCTGGGCGATGCTGCTGATGATCGGCCTCGGCCTGCTCCTCGGCTTCCGGATCACCGGGGGAGTGGACGGGTTCCTGCTCGGGGCGGTGCTGCTGGTGGTGTTCGCGGCGGCGGTGTCGTGGAGCGCTGTGCTGATCGGGATGCTGGCGGGGGACGTGGAGAAGGTGCAGGCCTTCGCGTTCACCCTCATCTTCCCGATCACCTTCACCAGCAGCGCGTTCGTCAGGGTGGAGACCATGCCGGGGTGGCTGCAGGCGTGGAGCGACGTCAATCCGGTGACGCATCTGTCGGACGCGTTTCGGGGGTTGCTGCTGGGTGGGGCGGTGGCGGAGCCGGTGCTGTGGTCGCTGGTGTGGGCTGCGGGGATCGCGGTGGTGTTTTATCCGCTGGCCATGCGGGCTTATCGGGCGAAGACGTGAGTCGGCGTCCTTCGCCGCCTCCGTGGCGGCGGCATCAGGTCAGCGGATACACGAACGGACCCGCAACCCTCTCGAAGACTTCGAGGTTGATCTCCGGAACGAAAACGGAATCGTTCTCCATGCCCTCGGGAAGATGCGCTCGCATGTCTTCACGGCACAAGAACGTCCCGTGGGGAATGAGGATCCCAGCACCGAGCCGGTCCGCCAGCTCGACGATGACCTTCCACACGTCGCCCACCTGCGGGCGTTCGACACCGATGACGCCCATCGAAGACGGTGAATTTGACCACCTGAATCAGAGCGGCGGTGTCCGGTCAGGGCTGTCTCGGTTTCAAGAGGAGTATCAGCGGGTCCAGGTCGTTCTGCTCCGCGTCGGCGTCGATCCCGGCCGACCGGATTATCGCGACGATGGCCTCCTGCATACGGGTGCACACAGCCACGTAGTGCAGGAACTCCGGCGCATCCAGTCGGCCCTTCTGCAGACGCTCCATCGCGGCGTCCAACAGAGCCTCGTCCGGTTTCCAGGAGACGAGGACGCCTCCCGCCGCGTCGTCGCCGGGGTCGACCTCGACTTCCGCGCCCACCTGGTACGCCGCGTCCATCCCCTCCAACAGGAACGCGTTGAGCCCGGCCAGCCTTGTCTCCCGGCATACACGCTCGGCCAACGCACGCCGTTCAGCCAGGACATCCGCCGGAGCGTGGACACAGCCGGGCTCGCCGGGATCCCTCAAGACGCCTCCTGGTCGCGTTCGCGCAGCTGGTCGAATCCAGTCATGTGCGGGATCACACTAGCTGGGCAGGTGCTCGTCGGGGCGTTCGTACTGCCGCGGGAATTTCCGAAATCGGGCACGCTTCGGCCGTTTCCGAGCGGAGTTCGGTCGTAGGCTGCCCCGCATGTGCGGAATCGTGGGATACGTGGGGTCGCAGTCGGCGCTTGAGATCGTGATGGCCGGGCTGAAGCGGCTGGAGTACCGGGGGTACGACTCGGCGGGGGTTGCCGTGCTGGCGGACGGGGGGCTGGCCGGGGCCAAGAAGGCGGGGAAGCTGGGGAACCTGGAGAAGGAGCTGGGCGAGCGGCCGCTGCCGACCGGGACCACGGGGATCGGGCACACGCGCTGGGCCACGCACGGGGGACCGACGGATGCCAACGCCCATCCGCATCTCGACAACGCCGGGCGCGTCGCCGTCGTGCACAACGGGATCATCGAGAACTTCGCCGGGTTGCGGGCCGAGTTGGAGGAGCGGGGGCATGAACTGGCCTCCGAGACCGACACCGAGGTGGTCGCCCATCTGCTCGCCGAGGAGTTCTCGGCCTGTGACGATCTCGCCGAGGCCATGCGGCTCGTGTGCCGGCGGCTGGAAGGGGCCTTCACGCTTGTTGCGGTGCATGCCGACGAGCCTGATGTGGTTGTCGGTGCGCGGCGGAACTCGCCGCTCGTGGTGGGCGTTGGGGAGGGTGAGGCCTTTCTCGCCTCGGACGTCGCCGCGTTCATCGCCCATACGCGGTCGGCGATCGAGCTGGGGCAGGACCAGGTCGTGGAGCTGCGCCGGGATGGTGTGACGGTGACCGGCTTCGACGGTCGTCCGGCCGACGTGCGGTCGTATCGCGTCGATTGGGATGCCGCTGCGGCGGAAAAGGGGGGCTATGACTACTTCATGCTCAAGGAGATCGCCGAGCAGCCCAAGGCGGTCGCCGATACGTTGCTCGGGCGCATCGACGCCGTCGGCTCACTGACGCTGGACGAGGTCCGGATCAGCGCCTCCGAGCTGCGGGAGGTCGACAAGATCGTCGTCATTGCTTGCGGTACGGCCTTTCACGCCGGGTTGATCGCCAAGTACGCCATCGAGCACTGGACGCGGATTCCGTGCGAGGTGGAGCTTGCGAGTGAGTTCCGGTACCGGGATCCGATCCTCGATCAGCAGACCCTGGTCATCGCCATCTCCCAGTCCGGGGAGACCATGGACACCCTCATGGCGCTACGGCACGCCCGTGAGCAGGGCGCCAAGGTGCTGGCCATCTGCAACACCAACGGGTCGACGATTCCGCGTGAGTCGGATGCCGTGCTTTACACGCATGCCGGGCCGGAGGTTGCGGTCGCCTCGACGAAGGCGTTCCTGACGCAGCTCGTCGCCTGTTATCTCGTCGCCCTCTATCTGGGGCAGGTGCGGGGCACGAAGTGGGGCGATGAGATCGGTGCCGTCATTCGGGATCTGTCGCACATCTCGGGTGAGGTCGAGCGGGTGCTGGAGACCATGGAGCCGGTGCGAGAGCTGGCGCGCGGGCTCGCCTCGAAGAACACGGTGCTGTTCCTGGGGCGGCATGTGGGGTATCCGGTCGCCCTGGAGGGGGCGCTGAAGCTCAAGGAGCTCGCCTACATGCACGCCGAGGGGTTTGCGGCGGGGGAGTTGAAGCACGGGCCGATCGCCTTGATCGAGGAGGATCTGCCGGTGGTGGTCGTGGTGCCTTCGCCTCGGGGGCGGTCGGTTCTGCACGACAAGATCGTGTCCAACATCCAGGAGATCCGGGCTCGGGGTGCGCGGACGATCGTGATCGCGGAGGAGGGGGACGAGGCGGTGGTGCCGTATGCGGATCACCTGATCTGGATTCCTGCCACGCCGACCTTGTTGCAGCCGCTGGTGGCCACGGTGCCGTTGCAGGTGTTCGCTTGTGAGCTGGCCACCGCCCGGGGGAACGAGGTGGATCAGCCTCGGAACCTGGCGAAGTCGGTGACGGTGGAGTAGCCGTCGTCCTTCAGGGCCTCGATGAAGGCGGTGAAGGATCCGGTCGGGAAAGAGAGGTGTGCTCTGGCCGGGTCCTTCGAGTCGCGGATGGCTGTCCGGGGGTGGCGCGGTATCCCGGTGCCGATTTCCGCGCGGAGGCGGGTGGAGGGCTGCACCGACCTTTCACCAGCTCGACCTGTGGGCCCAGCGAGCCGTAAATGCGACGAAGGCGGAGGCTCTGTTCGTCGGTGAAGCCCGATTCGGCGGCCTACTGCGGCTTGGTCGCGAGCTGGATCAAGTTGCCGCAGGTGTCGTCGAAGACGGCGGTGGTGACGGGGCCCATCTCCAGGGGTTCCTGGGTGAAGTGGACGCCGAGGGCGCGCAGGCGCTCGTACTCCGCCTATACGTCGTCGACGGCGAACTGGGCGAGCGGGATGCCGTCCGCGGCGAGTGCGTCGCGGTAGGGCTTGACGGCCGGGTGACCTGCGGGCTCCAGGAGGAGTTCGGTGCCGTCGGGCTCGTCGGGGGAGACGACGGTCAGCCAGCGGTCCTTCTCGCCCACGGGGACGTCGTGCTTCTTCACGAAGCCGAGGATCTCGGTGTAGAAGTGTTCGGCCTTGGCCTGGTCGTCGACGAAGACGCTGGTCAGGTGGATCTTCATGGGGCGCTCTCCTCGGGTCCTGATGTCGTTTCGGGCACGCGCCATCGCTCGGTTATGTGCCGCAGCGGGGCCGTGTTCAGGTCGTGGAACTTGTAGCGGCCCTCCCGTCTGGTCTCGACGAGTCCGGCGGCCTCCAGTACGGCGAGGTGCTGCGAGACTCCCTGGCGTGAGATGCCGAGCTGATGCTTCATGCTCAGCCGCGAGCAGATCTCGAACAGTGTCTGTCCGGATTTCTCCGTGAGCTCGTCGAGGATGGTGCGACGGGTGGGGTCGGCCAAGGCTTTGAAGAGGTCGTCGGCCACGACCCCAGGATAGGCAAGTGGGCACTTGCCTATCAAGTCGAGGAAGTAGTGGCCGCCACACGGTGGCCCGACGTGCCCTTTCCGTGGGTGCCGAATGACGCGGAACGCCTGCTGGAGCAGGGGTGAGCCCGCCTCACGTCCCGGCTCGGCGCCCAGCTGCGGCTGTCCACGGCGCCGCGTCGCCATCGCGGGCCTTCTCTTGCGGTCTCGCGACGCCGTCGTGCGACGGGCGGTGATCCGAGGCACGGCCCGGCCGCCGAGCGTGCCGTACTCACGGCTCCGGCTGCCTGTCCGGGACGTCCGTCTTCCACGCCGGCGCCTGAGGCAGGAACCTGTGCTCCGCCGCGTGCGCCGCCATGCGGGCGTTGCGTGCCTGGGCCTGCGGGCCGTCCGGCAGGTGGAAGTCCTTGCCTGCCTGGGCCGAGGCGGCCTGCATGCTGGTGGCGGCCGAGATGCGTCGGCGGGCGTAGTGGTCGAGCGCGTCGGGTACGTCGGCCGGGGTCGCGTCCGTGAGGACGTCGCCCAGCACGGCCGCGTCCAGGATCGCCTGGGCCGCGCCCTGGGCCTGGAACGGGACCATCGCGTGGGCGCTGTCGCCGAGGAGGGTCACTCGGCCGAGGTTCCAGCGGGTGAGCGGGGCGCGGGTGTAGATGCCGTAGCGGAGGACCTGGCCCGCGCGTTCGAGGACCGCGAGGACCCGGGGGTCCCAGCCGGTGAACGCGCGGAGCTGCTCTCCGGGTTCCGCTCTGGCTGTCCATGACTCCTGTGCCGTTGCCTCCGTGCTGAACACAGCCACGACGTTGAGCAGTTCGCCGCGGCGCACCCAGTAGTGGACGAAGTGGCGGTCCGGGCCCAGCCAGGCGGCGAGCGGGGGCAGGTTCAGGTCGGTCACGTCGTCGGACGGGAGCAGCGCTCGGTATGCGGCGGTCCCTGAGAACACCGCCTCGTCCTTGCCGAAGAGCCACTGACGGGCCGGTGAGCGGATCCCGTCCGCGGCTACGACCACGTCCGCGGTCAGGCGTTCGCCGGTCGCCGTCGTCACATGGGCGGAGTCGTCGTCCTGGTCGATGCCGATGACGGTCGTGTTCAGGCGTACCGACCCGGCTGGCACCGCCGCGGCCAGGGCACCGTGCAGATCGGCCCGGTGGAGCAGCAGATACGGCGCCCCGAACTCCTCCTCGGCCTCGCGGCCCAGCGCGTAGCGGCAGATCTCCGCCCCGTCCGACCAGGTGCGGAAGCTCACGTGGGACGGGCGGGCGGCGTGTGCGACGACCGCGTCGAGCACGTCCAGCCGGCGCAGCTCCCGCGTGGCGTTGGGCGCGAGCTGGATGCCGGCGCCGACCTCGGTGAAGCGGGCGGTCTGTTCGACGAGGGTGACCTCGCACCCCGCCCGGCGCAGGCTCAGCGCTGCGGCCAGCCCTCCGATGCCCGCTCCGACGACGATCGCCCTCATGTCATGGCCTCGCAGTGGCAGGGAGGTGCCAGGGCGACGGGGAAGAGGGCGTGCGAGCGGAGAGGGAGACGGGACCGACGGGAGAGGGAGGGGCGGAGGCGGCAGCAGTCGGGCGGCGGCGCGCTCCGCACCGTCTGCCTCGGAGGCAGGAGGAGCGGGTGGGAGCCGCGGCACGGTGCGGCGCTCCGCTGCGGTGGCAGCGCGCGCAGATGCGGGCGCCGTCGTATCGCGCCTCCCTCAGACGCGCAGAACCCGCCAAGCGCCCGGAGTTCAGCCCTGCGCATCCCGCCAAGCGCCCGGAGTTCAGCCCCGCGCATCCCGCCAAGCACCCAGAATTCAGCCCCGCACATCCCGCCAAGCCCCCGGAATCCCCTCGGCGACGTCATGCGCCCCCACCGGCGCCCCGTCCGCCGTGAACCTTGCCGACAGGCCATGGAGATACGCCGCCACGCTCGCAGCATCCACGGCCGGGAGCCCCGCCGCCAGCAGCGATCCCGCCAACCCCGACAGCACGTCCCCGCTCCCGGCCGTGGCCAGCCAGGACGTCCCTGTCGGGTTCACCCGGACCGGACCGGCGCCCCCGGCGTCGGCCACCAGCGTCGTCGACCCCTTCAGCAGTACGGTCGCCGCATAGCGCGCCGCCAGCTCCCGTACCGAAGCCAGCCGGGCCCCCTCGACCTCCTCCCGGGAGACACCGAGCAGTGCCGCCGCCTCCCCGGCGTGAGGGGTCATCAGGGTCGGTGCCGTACGGCCCCGTACCGCCTCCGCGTCCGCCAGCCGCAGCCCGTCCGCGTCGATCAGTACCGGGACGTCCGTCGCCAGCACCTCCGCCACCGTCGCCGCGTCGTCCCCGGCGCCCGGGCCGACCACCCACGCCTGGACGCGCCCGGCCTTCTTCGGTCCCCGGTCCGACACCAGCGTCTCGGGGAACCGCGCGATCACCGCGTCCCCGGCCGGACCGACGTACCGTACGGCGCCCGCACCGCCCCGCAGCGCCCCCGCGACCGCGAGCACGGCGGCGCCCGGGTACCTTCCCGAACCCGCCGCGATGCCCACGACCCCTCGGCGGTACTTGTCCGTCTCTGCCGCCGGCAACGGCAACAGCCGTGCCACGTCCGCGTGTTGCAGTGCCTCCAGCTCGGTCGCGTCGGCCGGCAGCGCCAGTCCGATGTCGACCAGCCGCACCACCCCGGCGTACTCCCGCGCCGGGTCGATCAGCAGCCCCGGCTTGTGCGTGCCGAAGGTGACCGTCAGGTCGGCCCGCATCGCCGTGCCTCGCACCTCGCCCGTGTCCACGTCCACGCCGCTCGGCAGGTCCACGGCGACCACCGCGGCCCTGGACCGGGCAGCCGCGTCGGCCAGCGGTGCCGCCTCCGGCCGTAGCCCGCCCTTGCCGCCGATCCCGACGATTCCGTCGACCACCAGATCCGCGCGCTCGATCAACTCCTCGGCGGCGTCCACCCCCACCGCCCGGCCGCCCGCCCGGCGCAGCGCCGCGAGCCCCCCGGCGTGCGCCCGCTCGGGCGTCAGCAGCACCGCCGTGACGCCCGCCCCGCGCCTGGCCAGCCGGGCCCCGGCGTACAGGGCGTCGCCGCCGTTGTCGCCGCTGCCGACCAGCAGGACGATCCGGCTGCCGTACACCCGGCCCAGCAGATCCGCGCAGGCGGCGGCGAGTCCGGCCGCCGCCCGCTGCATCAGCGCGCCGTCCGGAAGCCGTGCCATCAGCTCCCGTTCGGCCGCCCTTACCGTCTCCACGCTGTACGCAGTCCGCATACGACCGAGTCTTCCGTACGCGCTTCCGTACGCGGCGAAGCTCGTCGCATCCCTTGACGATTTGCCGTGCCTTTGCCGACTCACCGGCCGCACTCCCCGCCGCCTCCGGTGCCACGGCTCTCCTCACCGCCGTCGGTACCCTCACCGCCCACCCCCCGCCGTGGCCGCCGCCCGCGGTGAGGCTCCCTCGGTGGCTCAGCCCTCCGCCACCACCACCGCCGACGCCACCCCGGCGTCATGGCTCAGCGAGACATGCCAGGACACCACGCCCAGTTCGGCCGCCCGCGCCGCCACCGTCCCGGTCACCCGCAGCCGTGGGCGGCCGCTGTCCTCGACGTAGACCTCCGCGTCCGTCCACAGCAGGCCCGCCGGTGCGCCCAGCGCCTTGGCGAGGGCCTCCTTCGCCGCGAACCGGGCCGCGAGGGAGGCTACGCCCCGGCGTTCGCCGCTGGGCAGCAGCAACTCGCTTGCCAGAAACAGCCGTTCCGCCAGCCCGGGTGTGCGGTGCAGCGCCGCCTCGAACCTGTCGATCTCGGCCACGTCGATGCCGACCCCGATGATGCTCATGCCGAGCACCCTATGGGTCTCAAAAAGTGGCTCCTCGAAAGAGTGACCCCGCCGCGCGGCGCCTCCCGCACGGGCAGGGCCGCACGCTTCCCTGAGCCCATGATCATCGGACGTATCGCATGCGGGAGCATCGCCGTACTGCTCGCCGGGGCCGCCCTGCTGCCGGCCGGCAGCGCCTTGGCGGAACCCGTGGACCCCGCACCCCCGGCTTCGGGACCGCAGGCCGAGCCGGCACCCCAGGCTTCCGGCCCGGCGGCCGAGCCCGCACCCCCGGCCTCCGGCCCGGAGGCCCCCGAGCTCGTCCCCGGAATCCCCCTGAACCTGTTCCCGACCTGGCAGATGGACACGCCCGACCAGGCGCTGGAGCCGAAGGTGTACACGCCCAGCGCCGAGGAGGACGCCGTCGAGCCGCAGGACGCGCCGGAGGGGGCGTACGACCGCTTGGAATACGTCGATCCCATCGACGCCCTCGGGGGCGTGAAGTGCAGCGAGGAGACGGGTGAGAAGCAGCGGCAGGTCGAGCGGTGGCTGAAGCTGCGGGTGGACGGGGAGCAGTCGCCCGCCGACTGCCGGGCCATCCGCGCCTTTCAGAAGAAGCACAGGATCAAGCCCGCCATTGGGTACGCCGGGCCTGTGACTTGGGCCACCATGCAGCTCGTCTCCGCCCGGAAGAACCCCAACGCCGGCAAGAAGTGCCCGGTGCGCGGGTACCGCGTCGCCTGTGTCGACCTCGACCGGCAGCTGACCTGGGTGCAGGACAGCAAGGACGTCGTCTTCGGGCCCGTGCCCATCCGGAGCGGACGGCAGGGGTACGAGACGCGGACCGGGTGGCACGCGGTCTACTGGCGGCACAAGAACCACAAGTCGTCGCTGTACAAGAGCCCCATGCCCTACTCCCAGTTCTTCAGCGGGGGCCAGGCCTTCCACGGCATCTACGGCAACATCTTCAGCCCCCCCGGCTCGATGGGCTGCGTCAATCTCACCCTGCACGACGCCCGGCGGCTGTGGCGGGTGCTGAAGAAGGGCGACCGGGTGTACGCGTGGGGGCGCAGGGTGGAGGAGTAGGTCACAGGAGTGGGTCACGGGTCCCGGCGCGGCGGCGCTGTCGTACCCCTCTGAGACACTGGGGGCGCGATGACAGAGACAGCAGCCCTGCGGACCGCCCCCCTGCGTGCCCGCGCCGAGATCGACCTGGCCGCCCTGCGGGCCAATGTGCGGAGCCTGCGCGCCCATGCGCCGGGCGCGGCCCTGATGGCCGTCGTGAAGTCCGACGCGTACGGCCACGGGGCGGTGCGGTGTGCCCGCGCGGCCGTCGAGGCGGGCGCCGGCTGGCTGGGCACGGCCACGCCCGAGGAAGCCCTCGTACTGCGGGCCGCCGGGCTGGACGACGTACGGATCATGTGCTGGCTGTGGACGCCGGGCGGGCCCTGGCGGGAGGCCATCGAGGCCGATCTCGACGTCTCCGTGAGCGGGATGTGGGCCCTGCGGGAGGTCACCGGGGCCGCCCGGCAGGCCGGCGCCCCCGCGCGCGTGCAGCTCAAGGCCGACACCGGCCTCGGGCGGGGCGGCTGCCAGCCGGGTGACGACTGGGCCGAGCTGGTCGGCGAGGCGCTGCGGGCCGAGGCCGACGGGCTGATCCGGATCACCGGGCTCTGGTCACACTTCGCCTGCGCCGACGAGCCGGGCCATCCGTCCATCGCCGCCCAACTCTCGCAGTTCCGGGAGATGGTCGCGTACGCCGAGACGCGGGGCGTGCGGCCCGAGGTGCGGCACATCGCCAACTCGCCCGCCACGCTCACCGTCCCGGACAGCCACTTCGACCTGGTGCGCACCGGCATCGCGACCTACGGCATCTCGCCCAGCCCCGAGCTCGGCAGCCCCGCCGACTTCGGGCTGCGGCCCGTGATGACGCTGTCGGCGTCCCTCGCGCTGGTGAAGCATGTGCCGGGGGGCCACGGCGTCAGTTACGGCCATCACTACACCACCCCCGGCGAGACCACCCTCGGCCTCGTCCCCCTCGGCTACGCCGACGGCATCCCGCGGCATGCCTCGGGGGCCGGGCCTGTCCTGGTCGGCGGCAAGTGGCGTACGGTCGCGGGACGGATCGCGATGGACCAGTTCGTCGTCGACCTGGGCGGGGACGAGCCCCAGGCGGGCGCGGAGGCGGTGCTGTTCGGGCCCGGCGACCGCGGCGAGCCCACCGCCGAGGACTGGGCGCAGGCCGCGGGCACGATCGCATACGAAATCGTCACACGGATCGGAACGCGCGTTCCACGCGTCTATAGGGATGCGTCCGAGTGAAGCGTCCATGTGATGCGTCTTCGTGATGCGGCTATGTGACGCGGGCAATGTGATGCGTCCGTCCGAATGCGGTTATGTGAATGAGGAACGAGACGGGTAACCCGTAGCGGCGCCGGACTGAACCACCGGCATCACCCAGCGAAGAGGAGCGGTACGTGAGCGAGAGCAGTGCGGAGGCCGCGGTCGCGGCCGTCGCCTCCGCCACGGGGGCGGCCGCGAACTGGCGCAGGGCGACGGGTATCGCCGGTGCCGCGATAGGCGTGATCGCGGCCGGCGCGGCCGCCGGCGTCGCCATAGAGCGGATGACCGTGGGCCGCGGCATGCGGCAGAAGGCCCGGCTCGCCCTGGACTCGGCGGGACCGTACGGCTCGCTGCGCGGCACGCCCGGCAAGGCGTACGCCGACGACGGCACGGAGCTGTACTACGAGGTCGACGACATCGACCCCGACGCCGCCCCCGCCCTCACCCCGCGCCGGCGACGCCTCTTCGGGCGCAAGGCTCCCGCCCCCGTCACCGTCGTCTTCAGCCACGGCTACTGCCTCAACCAGGACTCCTGGCACTTCCAGCGCGCCGCGCTGCGGGGCGTCGTCCGCACCGTGCACTGGGACCAGCGCAGCCACGGCCGGTCCGGTCGCGGCGTCGCCCAGACGCAGGACGGCATCCACGTCGACATCGAGCAGCTCGGGCGTGATCTGAAGGCCGTCATCGACACGGCCGCGCCGGAGGGGCCGCTCGTGCTGGTCGGGCACTCCATGGGCGGGATGACGGTGATGGCGCTGGCCGACCAGTACCCGGAGCTGATCCGCGACCGGGTCGTCGCCACCGCCTTCGTCGGTACGTCCTCCGGGAACCTCGGCGAGGTCAACTTCGGGCTGCCCGTCGCGGGAGTGAACGCCATTCGGCGGGTGCTGCCGGGCGTGCTCAGGGCGCTGGGGCAGCGGGCCGAGCTGGTGGAGAAGGGGCGCCGGGCCACCGCCGACCTGTTCGCCGGGATCATCAAGCGGTACTCGTTCTCGTCCCGGGACGTCGACCCTGCCGTCGCCCGGTTCGCCGAGCGGATGATCGAGGGGACGCCGATCGACGTGGTCGCGGAGTTCTACCCGGCCTTCGCCGACCACGACAAGACCGAGGCGCTGGCCCACTTCACGGACATGCCGGTGCTCGTCCTGGCCGGGGTGGGCGACCTCGTCACGCCCAGCGAGCACAGCGAGGCGATCGCCGATCTGCTGCCGGACGCCGAGCTGGTGCTCGTGCCGGACGCCGGGCACCTGGTGATGCTGGAGCACCCGGAAGTCGTCACCGACCGTATGGCCGACCTGCTCACCCGTGCGGGTGCCGTGCCCGCAGGGGCTACCGTAAGTGGCTATGGAAGCACCAGCAGCACCGCACAACGCGGGTGACATCCAGCTGACCGTCACTTCTCCCGACCAGATGCGGGAGCTCGGCCGCCGCCTCGCCAAGCTGCTGCGCGCCGGCGACCTCGTGATGCTCAGCGGGGAGCTCGGCGCGGGCAAGACGACCTTGACGCGAGGGCTCGGCGAGGGGCTGGGGGTCCGGGGAGCAGTCACGTCCCCCACCTTCGTGATCGCCCGCGTCCACCCCTCCCTCGGCGACGGGCCGCCGCTCGTCCACGTCGACGCGTACCGGTTGTCCGGCGGGCTCGACGAGATGGAGGACCTCGACCTCGACGTCTCGCTGCCCGAGTCGGTGATCGTCGTGGAGTGGGGCGAGGGCAAGGTCGAGGAGCTGACCGAGGAGCGGTTGCAGGTCGTGATCCACCGGGCCGTCGGAGACACCACCGACGAGGTGCGGCATGTCACGGTGACCGGGCTCGGGGAGCGGTGGGCGGCGGTGGATCTGAGCGTGCTGTCCGCCTGAGCGGGCGCCGGGGCGGGGCCGGCCCGGATGAACATTCCGACAAGGCGTCGGGAAGATATTGCGTTTGCGGTCTTGCGCGTGGTCACATGGTAGCCAGTCCGTAGTTAGGTGTACCTAACTACGTCCCCTCCCGGTCCCAGGAGGTGTCCATGCCGGCATCGGAGAACAAGGTCCAGCAGCCGTACGTGGTTGCCGGGGTGTCCATGCGTGATCTGCTGGCGGCCGGTGTCGCTGCGAACGTGATCTCCACGCCGCCACGGGTGCCGGAGCCGGAGGCGGGTCGGCCGTCTGCCGAGCACGGGCACCGGGAAGCCGCATAGCGCTCCACCCGTAGTGCCGCGATGTGTCGTCCGGCGGCTGCGGCTCCGTTGTGGCTGGTCGCGCCCACGCGGCGGAGCCGCATATAGATACAGCCCCGCGCCCTGGCGGCGTTGCCGAACCGCCGCCCGAGCTGTCAGGGGATCACAGCCACCGTTCGGCCGATCGTCGCGAACTCCCACATCGCGTGGCCGTCGGCCCGGGACTCGCGGATGCCGCCCGTCTTCACCGCGGGGTCGGGTGGGGGTGTCGTGCCGTTGACCGCGGCGCTGAAGCCGATGGTGATGCCCTCCACGGTGGTGAAGCGGACGACGTGTTCGACGGGGGTGCCGTCGGAGCCGGTGATCGTGCTGGAGCGGGACGTGACCGTGTAGACACCCGGCGCCGGGTCGACCGATCCGGGGGTGACCCGGAACGTGCGCTTGACCGTGTCGCCCTCGCCCACCAGCCACACCCGCTTGCCGCCCACCGAGTACACGACCCGCACACCCGTACCCGAGCCGACGGGCAGTGCGGCGGGGTCCTTCGGGTCGCGGGCCGTCTTGGCGGTACTCACCTCGGGTGAGCCGTGCGCACGGGGCTTGCTCAGGTCGGCCGGGGCGTTCGCGGAGGCCTGGTAGCCGAGGAATCCGACGGTCGCGAGGGCAGCCGTGGTCAGCAACGCCACGAATCCGGAGCTGCTGCCTGCCACCGTCGCCCACCTCAGCGTTCGAGTCGTACGGAGTGATCAAGGCCGACCGTAGCAGCCGTCAAGCGCCGGACCGGGGCGGCGCTTCCTGGGGCGTGGGCGCCGTAGGCTGTTTGCGTGCTCTTGCTCGCTCTGGATACCGCCACCCCCGCCGTCACCGTCGCGCTGCACGACGGTACGGACGTCATCGCCTCGTCGAGCCAGGTGGACGCGCGCCGGCACGGCGAGCTGCTGCTGCCGGCCGTCGACCGGGTCCTCGCCGAGGCCGGTGTGACGCTCGACGCCGTCACCGGCATCGTCGTAGGCATCGGACCCGGCCCGTACACCGGACTGCGCGTCGGTCTGATGACCGCCGACACCTTCGGGCTCGTCCTCGGCGTCCCCGTGCACGGCGTGTGCACGCTCGACGGCCTCGCGTACGCCGCCGACATCGAGAAGGGCCCCTTCGTCGTGGCGACCGACGCCCGGCGCAAGGAGGTCTACTGGGCGAAGTACGCCGACTCCCACACCCGCCTGACCGACCCGGCCGTCGACCGGCCCGCCGACATCGCCGAGGAGGTCGCCGGACTGCCGGCCGTCGGCGCGGGCGCGCTGCTGTACCCCGACACGTTCCCCAGCGCCCACGAGCCCGAGCACGTGTCGGCGGCGGCCCTGGCCGGACTGGCCGCCGGAAGACTGGCGGCGGGCGAGGAACTCCCCGCGCCCCGGCCGCTGTATCTGCGCCGGCCCGATGCCCAGGTCCCCAAGAACTACAAGGTGGTCACCCCCAAGTGACAGGACAGACGACCGGACCGCAGGCCGGGCCGCCCGTGACTCCTGTGCTGCGCGAGATGCGCTGGTGGGACATCGACCCCGTGCTGGAGCTGGAGAGGAACCTCTTCCCCGAGGACGCGTGGTCGCGGGGCATGTTCTGGTCCGAACTGGCCCACTCCCGCGGGCCCGAGGCGACGCGGCGCTATGTCGTGGCCGAGGAGGGTGAGCGGATCGTCGGCTACGCCGGGCTCGCCTCCTCCGGCGACCTGGCCGACGTCCAGACCATCGCCGTGGCCCGCGACCACCAGGGGACGGGCCTCGGCAGCCGTCTGCTCACCGACCTGCTGCAGGCCGCGACCGCCTTCGAGTGCGCCGAGGTCATGCTGGAGTGCCGGGTGGACAACGTCCGCGCGCAGAAGCTGTACGAGCGTTTCGGCTTCGAGGCCATCGGCTTCCGGCGCGGCTACTACCAGCCGGGGAACATCGACGCCCTCGTGATGCGACTGACCGACCCTTCCACTTCCGTACCAGGAACTTCCGTACAAGGAACCGAGATCAATGGCTGACGAACCACTCGTCCTCGGCATCGAGACCTCCTGCGACGAGACCGGCGTCGGCATCGTCCGCGGCACCACCCTGCTCGCCGACGCCGTCGCGTCCAGCGTCGACGAGCACGCCCGTTTCGGCGGCGTCGTCCCGGAGGTCGCCTCCCGGGCGCACCTGGAGGCGATGGTCCCGACCATCGACCGCGCGCTGAAGGAGGCCGGGGTGAGCGCCCGCGACCTCGACGGCATCGCGGTGACCGCCGGTCCCGGCCTGGCGGGCGCGCTGCTGGTCGGCGTCTCGGCCGCGAAGGCGTACGCCTACGCGCTCGGCAAGCCGCTCTACGGCGTCAACCACCTCGCCTCCCACATCTGCGTGGACCAGCTGGAGCACGGCAGCCTGCCGGAGCCGACGATGGCGCTGCTGGTCAGCGGCGGCCACTCGTCGCTGCTGCTGTCGGCCGACATCACCTCCGACGTGCGGCCCCTGGGCGCGACCATCGACGACGCGGCCGGGGAGGCCTTCGACAAGATCGCCCGCGTGCTGAACCTGGGCTTCCCGGGCGGTCCGGTCATCGACCGGTACGCGCGCGAGGGCGACCCGGAGGCGATCGCGTTCCCGCGCGGTCTGACCGGGCCGCGCGATCCGGCGTACGACTTCTCCTTCTCGGGGTTGAAGACCGCCGTGGCCCGCTGGATCGAGGCCAAGCGGGCGGCGGGCGAGGAGGTGCCGGTGCGGGATGTCGCGGCGTCCTTCCAGGAGGCGGTGGTGGATGTGCTCACGCGCAAGGCCGTACGGGCCTGTCGCGACGAGGGCGTCGACCACCTGATGATCGGCGGCGGTGTCGCCGCCAACTCCCGGCTGCGGGCGCTGGCCCAGGAGCGGTGCGAGGCGGCCGGGATCCGGCTGCGGGTGCCCCGGCCGAAGCTGTGCACGGACAACGGGGCGATGGTGGCCGCGCTGGGCGCGGAGATGGTGGCACGGAACCGGACCGCGTCCAGCTGGGACCTCTCGGCGGACTCGTCGTTGCCGGTGACGGATCCTCATGTACCGGGCGACTTCGGCGACGAGGGCCACGGTCACGGTCATGCCCGTCACCACGGTCACGACCATGTGCACGAGGTCAGCAGAGAGAACCTCTACTCGTGACGGTCGCCCTGATGTGGGAGGGGCGGGCGGTGCCGGGGCGGGGTGAGGAGCTGCTGGCGTGGGTGCGGCAGCAGGAGCTTGCCGGGGAGCCCCTGCGCCGGGAGACCTTCCGCGCCCCGCAGGACCGGGTGCTCGTCATCACCTGGTGGGATGCGCCGTACGATGCCGAACTCCCCGAACTGCCGGATCCGGACGGGGAGTTGGCCGCTCGGGCGGTGCATCGGTGGCGGTTCGAGTCGGTGGGGGAAGGCTAGCGGGGTGCCGGGGGGACTGCCGGCTACCTGGTCGACGACCGCGCGGCGTGCCGCCCGCGGTCTCAAGGGTTTCGGGAGCATGTGGGGCTGAGTCGGGAGAAGTTCGGCTCGCGGGTTCATGTCCACGCCGAGCCCGAGCCCCTCGAACGCCTCGTACAGCACACCCGTACGCCGCAGCGTGGGGCGCCGAGGGTGTCCGGGCCGCCGGACGGCGTGCCGGTGGTGGTGGGAGTCGGTGGGTACCGGCTGACCGAGAGTTCCCATGGCCTGCTCTCGACGCGGCCTCGCCACAGCAGCAGCCCGTTCTTGCGCTCTGAACCAGCTGTCGCGCAGGAAGGCGTGGGTGGGCAGGAGGGCGCGGGTGTCCTCGACGGGGATAGCCTTCTCGAAGCGCCGCACCTCGCTGACGCCTTGATCCTGGTCGCCTTCAGGCAGGAGGTTGAGGACCACGAGCCAGGCGAGCAGGAGGGCGCCGAATCCCAGCGCGCGGGGTTCGACCGGGGGAAAGCCGTGGACGAGGGCCGCCGCTGCCATGCTGACGGCGGTGGAGACCAGCACTGAGAAGGCGGCCCGCAACTCATGGTGGAGCAACCTGTCCAACGCACCCCCCGCCGACTCCCCGCGCGGAGGGTCACCCCAACCCCGACACCTCCGCCTCGCACCGCAGCCGCCGGTCGGGGCCGAGCACCCGGACCGGTCCCGTCACTGTGAGCCGGGCGGTGTGCCGTACGTCCGCGCTGGACGCGGCCAACCGTAGTTCGAGGGCACCGGGCTCGACCACCCTCCGCCCCGAACGGTCGGTGAACGCCGAGAGATCCGTGTGGAACCGGAAGGTCACCCGGCTCGCCTCGCCCGGCGCCAGCTCCACGCGCCGGTAGCCGATCAGACGCACATCGGGCCGGGTCACCGAGGCCACCGGGT
Organism: Streptomyces sp. CA-251387; assembly: GCF_050936625.1. Lineage (NCBI taxonomy): Bacteria > Bacillati > Actinomycetota > Actinomycetes > Kitasatosporales > Streptomycetaceae > Streptomyces > Streptomyces sp. CA-251387. The sequence continues at coordinate 5,677,023 of NZ_JBNJMJ010000001.1, forward strand.
CGTGCAGATACAGCTGGACGACCTCCGCGCCCGCGCGGTCGCCCGTATTGCGGACGGTCAGCGACACGTCGTACGACCCGTCCGTGCCGATCTCTGTCGTGCCCTCGCCGCCGGTGAAGTCCTCCCACGCGAACGACGTGTACGACCGCCCGTGCCCGAAGGCGTACAGCGGTGTCGGATCCAGGTTGCTGACCTCGTCCGCCAGTCCCAGCGGCGGCTGGAGATACGTCCACGGCTGGCCGCCGGGCACCCGCGGCACGCTCACCGGCAGGCGGCCCGACGGGTTGACGCGGCCGGACAGCACTCCCGCCACCGCCGGGCCGCCCTCCTCCCCCGGGAAGAACGCCTGAACCACGGCGGCGAGCCGTCCGTGCCAGCGGCCCAGGGCGTACGGGCGGCCGGTGAGGAGGACCAGGACGACCGGGACGCCCGTCGCAACCAGTGAGTCGAGGAACTCGCCCTGTACGCCGGGGAGTCGGAGGTCGGTCACGTCGCAGCCCTCGCCCGACGTGCCCCGCCCGAAGAGCCCCGCCCGGTCGCCCAGCACCGCCAGGCACACATCCGCCTCCGACGCCCGCGCCACGGCCTCCTCGAAGCCCGCCGTGTCCGGGTCGGACACCCCGCAGCCCTCGGCGAACGTGACCTTGGCATCGGGGAGTTCGGCGCGCAGGGCCTCCAGGACCGTCGGGATCTCGATGCCCATCGGGATGCCGGGGTGGTGGGTGAGGACGTGGGACGGGAAGGAGTAGCACCCCAGCATCGCCAGGGCGTCGGCCGCGCGCGGGCCCACCACCGCGATACGGGCGTCGGGGGAGAGGGGCAGGACGCCGTCCTGGTTGTCGAGCAGGACCACGGACTGCTCGGCCAGGCGGCGGGCCACCGCGCGGTTCGCGGGGGAGTCCAGGTCGAAGTGGGTCGCCGTCGGCTCCGGGGTCCAGTCCTCGTCCAGGAGGCCCAGGTCGCACTTCTGGAGCAGGACCCGGCGGGCCGCGCGGTCCACCAGCTCCTCCGGCACATCGCCCGCCCGAACGGCCTCCAGCAGGGGTTTTCCGTAGCAGTTCAGCGTCGGCAGCTCCACGTCGAGACCGGCGGCCAGCGCGGCGTGCGCGGCCTCGGCGGGCGTACCGGCGACGCGGTGCAGGGTCTGGAGGAAGGCGACACCGAAGTAGTCGGCCACGACCGTTCCCGTGAAACCCCACTCCCCGCGGAGGAGTTCGGTGAGCAGCGCCGGGTCGGCGGAGGCCGGGACGCCGTCCGTCTCGTTGTACGCCGCCATCACCGAGCGCGCGCCGCCCTCGCGCAGAGCCATCTCGAAGGGGGGCAGGGTGACGTCCGCGAACTCCCGGACGCCCGCCCGGACGGGAGCGAGGTTGCGGGCGCCCGCCGAGGACGCGTACCCGGCGAAGTGCTTGAGCGTGGCGACGACCCCGGCCGACTCCAGGCCCCGGACGTAGGCCGTGCCGATCGTGCCGGTCAGGTACGGGTCCTCGCCGATGGTCTCCTCGACACGGCCCCAGCGCGGATCGCGTACGACGTCCAGGACGGGCGCGAGACCCTGGTGGACGCCGACCGAGCGCAGGTCCTGGCCGATGCGGCGGGCCATCTCCTCGACGAGCGGGGGGTTGAAGGCGGCCCCCCACGCCAGCGGTACCGGGTAGGCCGTGGCCTGCCAGGCCGTGAAGCCCGCCAGGCACTCCTCGTGGGCCACCGCCGGGATGCCGAAGCGGCCGGCCTCGGCGATACGGCGCTGGGCGCGGGCCAGTGCCTGCGCGCCCAGCGCCGGGTCCACCGGGGCGGTGCCGAAGGAGCGGGTGAGCTGTCCGAGGCCGTGGGTGATCAGCTCGGCGAAGTCGTCGGCGGAGCCCGCGGTCATGTCCTGCTGGTGCGGGGCGACCCCGTCACCGTCCGTGGCGGCGCCCACCCACACGCCGTACAGCTGGGCGGTCTTCTCCTCCAGGGTCATCCGGGAGAGGAGGGCGTCGACGCGGTCGGCGGCGGGCAGGGCGGGGTCGCGCCAGGGGGCGGTGGTCATGAAACTCCTGTCGGGGCGGGGCCCACTCGCGAATGTTTCGTTAGTCACCTCGAATGTTCCGGAAACCTAGGGGTGGTGAGAAGGGTTCGTCAAGAGGCCGCGCAGGGATACGATCGCCGCCATGACACCCTCGGAGTCCGCCGAAACCCGGACCACAACGCGTGAAACCCGGACGACATCACCGTCGGCCGGCCGGTCCACGCAGACCGCGACGCTCGCCGAGATCGCCCGCGAGGCCGGCGTGTCCGCGCCGACTGTTTCGAAGGTCCTCAACGGACGTGCCGACGTGGCCCCCGGCACCCGCACCCGCGTCGAGGAACTGCTGCGCGCCCACGGCTACCGGCGCCGGCGCGCCGAGGCCGGCCGCTCGCCCCTGATCGACCTGGTCTTCCACGAGCTGGAGAGCGCGTGGGCGATGGAGGTCATCCGAGGCGTGGAGAACGTGGCCCGGGACGCCGGGCTGAGCGTCGTGCTGAGCGAGAGCGCCGGCCGGCTCACCCCCGGCCGGACCTGGGCCGACCAGGTCGCCGCCCGCCGCCCGCACGGTGTGGTCCTCGTGCTGTCCGGCCTCGACGAGTCCCAGCGCGCCCTGCTGACCAGCCGCTCCATCCCGTTCGTGGTGATGGACCCGGCGGGCGACCCGGGCCCCGACGTGCCGTCCATCGGGGCGACCAACTGGCAGGGCGGGCTCGCCGCCACCCGGCATCTGGTCGAGCTGGGCCACCGCAGGATCGGCGCGATCACCGGGCCGTCCCGGATGATGTGCAGCCGCGCCCGCATCGACGGCTACCGCGCCGCGCTGGAGACGGCCGGGCTGCCCGTCGATCCCGACCTGATCCGGCCCGGCGACTTCCACCACGAGACCGGTTACCGGCAGGGCCTGGAGCTGCTGCGCCGCCCGGACCGGCCGACCGCCGTGTTCGCCGGCAACGACCTCCAGGCGCTCGGGCTGTACGAGGCCGCGCGCGAGCTGGGGCTGCGGATTCCGGAGGATCTGAGCGTGGTGGGCTTCGACGATCTGCCGGTCGCGCGCTGGGTGGGGCCGCCGCTGACGACCGTACGGCAGCCGCTGACGGAGATGGCGGAGGCGGCGGCGAAGCTGGTCCTGGACCTGGCGCGGGAGGAGGGGGCGCCGGTGGCGACGCGGGTGGAACTGGCGACCAGCCTGGTGGTGCGCAGCAGTACGGGGACGCCTCCGGCGGTTTAGCAGCGAACAACGGTTGCTGTATTGACGGGTGTTTCGTGCCGCCCCACACTGCACCGAAGCCAATCGGTTGTTCAACCGAAACTTTCGGAGGCGCCCGTCATGAGATCTCTGAGAACCGGCTTATCCCTGCCCTGACGGCACTTGTGACCTCGCCGCCGCCAAGGGCAAGGTCATGGGTACGGCCGTCACCGGCTCCAAACTCACCGGCACCTACGGCGACATCGCCGGCCGGGAGTTCAACGCGCTGACCCCCGGCAACGCCACGGCAGCTGGACCCCGGCCCAGCTGAGTCAGCTGATGAACGACCACATCGCCACGGAAGTCGGCCGCTACAAGGGCAGGCTGGCGACCTGGGACGTGGTGAACGAGCCGTTCAACGAGGACGGCACCTACCGCCAGACCCTCTGGTACAACGGCCTCGGCGCCGACTACATCGCCCAGGCCCTGACCGCGGCCCGTGCCGCCGACCCGAGCGCCAAGCTGTACATCAACGACTACAACGTCGAGGGCGTCAACGCGAAGAGCACGGCGCTGTACAACCTGGTCAAGTCCCTGAAGGAGCGCGGAGTCCCGATCGACGGGGTGGGACTGCAGGCTCACCTGATCCTCGGCCAGGGTCCGTCGACGATGCAGCAGAACATCCAGCGGTTCGCCGATCTCGGCGTCGACGTGGCGATCACGGAGCTGGACATCCGTATGCAACTGCCCTCGGACAGCGCCAAGCTGAGCCGACAGGCCGCCGACTACAAAGCGGTCATGAACGCCTGCCTCGCGGTGTCCCGGTGCGTCGGCGTCACCGTCTGGGGCTTCACCGACTCCGACTCCTGGATCCCCAGCACCTTCCCGGGGCAGGGCGCGGCGACGCCGTACGACGAGAACTACGCGCCGAAACCGGCGTACTACGCGATCGCGGAGTCGCTCGGCGGCACGACAACGCCACCGCCGACGGGCGCGTGCACGGCGACCTACAGCGTCCCCAGCCAGTGGAACACCGGCTTCACCGGGCAGGTCAGGATCGCCTGCTCGGGGGCGGCGCTGTCGTCCTGGAAGGCGAGCTGGACATTCGGCGCGGGGCAACAGCTCACGCAGGCCTGGAACGCGAGCTGCACACAGTCGGGGGCGACGGTCACCTGTTCCAACGCCTCGTACAACGGGACGGTTCCCGACGGCGGTTCGGTGACCTTCGGGTTCAACGGGTCGTGGAGCGGGAGCAATCCGGTGCCGACGGTGAGCCTGAGCTGAGGTGCGGCATCGAAGTCTGAGAATTTCCGAAGAAAACCCGGTCTGACGTTCCTGCCCGTAATAATTCGGACTTACGTTCCTGCCTGTGACCGGACGAGACGAGAACGGGGACGACGGCAGACGAGTGGGCCGACGGTCGAGAGCGCTGAGGACCGTCGGCATCGTCCTGGCGGGCGCGGTGGTGCTGGGCGTGGGCGCGGTGGGCTGGGCCTACTGGCACCTGAGCGACAACATCAAGAGCGTCGACATCAACAACGCGCTCGGCGACGACCGCCCGCCGAGGGCGATGACGACCCCGTCGCCCTCGGCCTCCGTATCGGCGCCGCCGCTGCCCACCGAGGCCCTGAACATCCTCGTCCTCGGCTCGGACTCGCGCAGCGGCGAGGAGAACCAGGAACTCGGCGGCGGCAGCAGCACCGGCGCCCGCTCGGACACGGCGATGGTGGTCCACCTCGACGCCGGCCGCACCGGGGCCACGATCGTCAGCATCCCGCGCGACACCCTCGTCACCCGCCCGTCCTGCCCGCTGCCGTCGGGCGGTTCGACGGAGGTGGCGTACACCTCGATGTTCAACAACGCGTACGCGATCGGCGGCCCCGTATGCGCCGTCAAAACGGTCGAGTCGATCACGAACATCCGCATGGACCACTACATCGAGATCGACTTCTCGGGCTTCGCGAAGCTGGTGGACGCGCTGGGCGGCGTCACGGTCACGACGGACGAGGACATAGATGACGAGGACAGCCACCTCCGACTCGACGCAGGCACCCATCACCTGGACGGACAGCAGGCCCTGGCCCTGGCCCGCACCCGGCACGGCATCGGCGACGGCAGCGACCTGGGCCGGATAGGCCTCCAGCAGAAGCTGGTGAAGGCCCTCCTGGACCAGATCTCCACCGCCGGCCTCCTCGCCGACCCGGCGCGGCTCTACCGCGTCGCCGACGCGGTGACGGGCAGCCTCACGACGGACACGGGACTGGACTCGCTGAGCGAGCTGATGAGGCTGGGGCAGAGCTTGAGGGGGTTGTCGTCGGACGCGGTGCGGACGGTGACGATGCCGGTGGTGCCGGCGGCTTCGGACCGGAACCGGGTGGTGGCGGAGGAGCCGGAGGCGAGCGAGCTGTGGGAGTCGTTGCGCTGAGGCGGCAGCCGCCGGGTCGGCCGACTGCATTCCGGACTCTGCCGGGGACGGCGTGGGGCTCCTCAACAGCTGAAGCGGACGCTGCCTGCGGAAACGTCGGCCGGAAAAAGGAGTTCGAAGAAATCCGGGGAGCGTGTCGATCCAGGGGCCTCCCGTTCGACGCAGGGGTGAGAGGCCGGGAAGGACCCGGCCGATCCGATCCGACCCGAGGAGTCACCATGCCCCGCTACCTGTCGCTCGTGAAGATCGACGAGAACACGATGCCCGCCGAGGGCCCCAGCCCCGAGCTGATGCAGCGCATGGGCGAGCTGATCGAGGAGGTCACCAAGGCCGGCGTCATGCTCGACACCGCCGGGCTGACGCCGTCCGCGCAGGGCACCCGAATGCACTGGGAGGGCGGCAAGATCTCCGTCACCGACGGGCCCTTCACCGAGGCCAAGGAGGTCGTCGGCGGCTACGCGATCATGCAGTGCAAGGACAAGGCCGAGGCGCTGGAGTGGACCAAGCGGTTCCTGAAGGTGCACGAGGAGTACTGGACGGTGACCTGCGAGGTGCGGGAGATCGCGGAGGGCTGAGCCTTCCTTGGCCTGCGGCCGCGCGGGGTGTTCGATGGTGGGTTGTGGAACCACAGGCCGTTGAACCACAGCCCACCGCCGATCCGCGCGGCACCGTCGAGACCGTCTTCCGCATCGAGTCCCCCCGCGTCATCGCCGCCGTCGCCCGCATGGTCCGCGACGTCGGCATCGCCGAGGAGCTCGCGCAGGACGCGCTCGTCGCGGCGCTGGAGCAGTGGCCCCGGGACGGCATCCCCGACAACCCGGGCGCCTGGCTCATGGCCACCGCCAGGCACCGCGCCGTGGACCTGATCCGCCGCCGCGAGAACTACGCCCGCAAGCTGGCCGAGATCGGCCGCGACCTGGAGACGACGGCACCACCGCAGGAGCCGTCCGCCCTCTACGACCCCGACGACATCGACGACGACCTGCTCCGCCTCGTCTTCACCACCTGCCACCCGGTCCTGTCGCCGGAGGCTCGCATCGCCCTCACCCTGCGCCTCCTCGGCGGCCTGACGACACCGGAGATCGCCCGGGCGTTCCTGGTCCCGGAAGCGACCGTCGCCCAACGCATCGTCCGCGCCAAGCGCACGCTCGCCACCAAGAACATCGCCTTCGAGGTCCCGTACGGCCCCGACCGCGAGGCCCGTCTCGACTCGGTCCTCGACGTCATCTACCTGATCTTCAACGAGGGATACGCGGCCACCGCCGGCGACGACTGGCTGCGCCCGGCCCTGTGCGAGGACGCGCTGCGCCTGGCCCGCGTGCTGTCGGGACTGATGCCGAAGGAGCCCGAGGTCCACGGCCTGACCTCCCTCCTCGAATTCCAGGCGTCCCGTACGGCAGCCCGCACCGGCCCGTCCGGCGAACCGATCCTCCTCAAGGACCAGAACCGCAGCCGCTGGAACCGCATGCTCATCGCCCGCGGCATCAAGGCGCTGGCCCGAGCGGACGCTACGGCCACGGGCGCCCCCGGCCCGTACGCGCTCCAGGCCGCGATCGCCGCGTGCCACGCGCACGCGTACTCCTACGAGGAGACGGACTGGAAGACGATCGCCGTCCTGTACGGCCTGCTCGCGGCCCGATCCCCCTCCCCGGTGGTCGAGTTGAACCGGGCGGTCGCCGTGTCGATGGCGGAGGGGCCGGAGCCCGCGCTGGAGATCGTCGACGCCCTCGCGTCAGAACCGGCTCTGGACGGCTACCACTTGCTGCCGAGCGTGCGCGGCGATCTGCTGGCGCGGCTGGGGCGTACGGCCGAGGCGCGGGTGGAGTTCGAGCGGGCCGCTCGGCTGGCGGGCAACGCTCGCGAGCGCGACCTGCTGCTGAGCCGGGCGGATGAGGCAAAGGCGGGTCCGTAGAGCGCGGCCGGTGTCAGAATCGACGGACCGTAGGTGAGACCGACGGACCGTCGAGAGCCGGGAGCCCAGGGCAGGAGGTCCGGTCGGAGCCGACGGCCGGTCAGAGAGCGGACATTTCGGGGGACTTGAGTTGATCGAGGCTGTCACGCGGTCCGCGGCCGTCCAAGACCTGGCACTTCCCAGCACGTCGTACACGGCAGCCGGCGCGGTGACCGCCGCGCTGATCGCGGCTGGGATCGCGCTCTGGCAGATGCGCCGGAACCGGATGCTGGAGAGGGAGAAGAGCAAGCTCCAGCAGACCGTCGAGGAACGGAAGATCGAGCTCCAGGAAGCCGCCGACCGGCGGAAGAAGGAGCACGAGTGGGAACAGGAGGAGCGTCGGCGCGCTCAGGAGCGGGAGCGCGAGGAAGCGCGGGCCCGGGAGCGGGAGGCGGCCCGGCGGGGGAGCATGGCGGAGCGGGCGGTGGACTACTGCACGCGCCTCGTGGGGGAGCTGTCGACGCTTCACATCCTCGACATGTCCCGCCCGCTGCCCCTGGACCGCCTCTACGTCCAGGTCCGGGTGCAGGAGCACCAGCCGCTCCGGTTCGTCCGCGACGAGGAACCCGTCCAGGAACGCCGACGGGACGAGGGGGCGCGCAAGGAGTCCGTGGCTCCCGAGTCCGCCGCGGCCCACACCTATGCGCCGGTCGATGCGCTCCAGCGCTACCACCGCGTCGTCGTGGTCGGTGATCCGGGCGCCGGGAAGACCACCATGCTCCGCCACCTGGCCCTGCGCATGGCCAGGCGGGACGGCGGGACGTTGCCCGAGATCCCGGCGTACGTCGAACTGGTCCGGTTCATCGAGAGCGGTCACGACTCCCTGCTCGACTACCTCGCCCGGCACTGGGAGGACCGCTACGGCTTCGCCGACGCCCAGGAGTACCTGGTCGAGAAGCTGACCGACGGCACGGCCGCGCTGCTGCTCGACGGCCTCGACGAGGTCCAGGGCGGACAGAGCGTGGACGAGGCGGCGGGGGCGTACAACCGCGTCACCAAGGAGATCGCCCGGCTGGCCACCCGCTTCCCGAAGGCCCTGATCGCCACGACCTGCCGTCGGCACGGCTGGCAGGGCGGGCTGCCGCAGTTCCAGGTCTTGGAGGCGCTGGACTTCGAGTGGCCGCAGATCGAGACGTTCATCGCCAACTGGTTCGGGGAGGGCGACCGGCACCGCAGCGGACTCCTGCGCGCCCTGTCCGCCAACGCCCGTCTGCAGACGCTCGCCGCGAACCCGCTGCTGCTCAGCCTCATCGCCATCGTCTACGAGAGCGACCTGGAGCTCCCCGAACGGCGGGCCACGCTCTACAAGCGCTGCGTCGAGGTCCTGCTGCGCGAGTGGGACGCGCATCGGCAGATCGCCCGCTACAGCCGCTTCACACGGGACCGCAAACAGGACCTACTCAAGCAGATCGCCTGCCACTACCACCAGCGCGGTCTGCGCACCTTCCCCGAGGCGGACCTGCTCGAACTCATCGCCGACTTCCTCCCGACGATCGACCTGCCCCGCACGGACAACAGGAAGATCCTGGACGAGATAGCCGCCCAGTACGGCCTGCTCAAGGCCCAGGCGCACGGCGTGTACGGCTTTCTGCACCTGACTCTCCAGGAGTACTTCGCGGCCAGCGCCCTCCTGGAGCAGGGGGCGGCCGGCGTCGAGCGTGCGGTGGCCGCGCGCTACGACCCCTGGTGGGAGGAGGTGATCCTGCTGATGGCGGGCTCGCCGGGGGACGCCTCCGAGTTGCTGCTGGGGGTGCTGCAGCTGAGGCCGGGCCGGCCACGGACCCGGAAGGACGCCCCCGAACTGCTGCACCTGCCGGACGACGACCTGTTCCACACCGATCTGCTGCTGGCGGCACGCTGTCTGACGGGGAGCCCCCGGGTGACGGACGTGGAGCTGCGGGCCCAGATCGTGCGGACCGTGTGGGAGTTGCTGAAGACATCGCCGTACGCCGGGGAACGGCAGCGGGCGGCCGAGGCGGTCGTCGGGGTGATCGGCTCGGATCAGCAGCTGGGCGAGGTCATCGCCTACATCACGGACGAGGCGGGAACCGTCGAGGCGCGAGCGGCCCTCGTGGACGCTCTGGCGGCGCGCGGCGGGCGTGACGTGGGCAAGCGACTGCTCGGGGTGCTCACACTCGGGTCCGAACTGCCCGAAGTCCTGCACGAGCACCTCGTCATGGCCCTCGGCACCTTGGGGGTCGGGGAGGCGCTGTCCCAGCTGTCCGCGGAACTGGACGAACTGCTGAACCGCGCGGATTCGCCCGCCCGCGAGGTCGGTGTCGTCCTCAGAGCGCTCGGAGCCATGGAAGCGTCCACGGACGTGATACTGCGCACGATCGACGTCACCGCGGGATGGTCGGACTTCCGGCTGATCGCGGACGCGGTGCGCGACGTGCTCGCGGACGTCAGGGACCCGGGCGTGCGGGAACCGCTCCTGGAGCTTCTGGTGCGCAACGACGAGTGGTTCTTCGAGCGGTCGGTGCTGGCCGAGGCGTATCTGGACATCGCCGGCGAGGGCGGGGCCGGGACGCTGCTCGACGTCGTGCGGTCCGGGCGGACGACGGACTCGCAGAAGCTGCCCTTGATGATGGCGCTGACCAGGTTCATCACCGCCAAGGGGCACAGCCGGACACACCGCGACGCCCTCCTCGCCGTCGCCCACGACGACGCCATGATCTGGCAGGTCCGCTGGCTGGCGCTCGAATGCCTCGACGACGACCCCGGAAGCGTGGAGGAAATCCAAGCGCTCTTCGGCGGCCCGGACGTGCACGTGTCCGTGGCGGCTGCCGCCACGTCGGCCGTCTGGGGAACATCGCCTCGGCTCGACATCATCCGCGACGCGGTCCTGAAGAGACGCGTATCGACCCACATGATGTTCGAGGTGGCGACGAACAGCTCGATGGTGTGGCCGGGCCGGATCGCCAAGCGGCTCGCCGACGCCCTGGCCCCGTATGGCGACATCGGTCTGAGGCGGCATTTCTCCGACCTCGTGCGCGCGGCCGGCGCCTCGTCCGCTGACGGCCTTCCTGTCCCTATGGACAAAGACGTGCTCGCGTGGACCCTGGCATTCGGTCGTGAAGCGGGAATCGACGCGTACTTGAGCCCTCACCTCATCAGCCACGGCCTGTTCGACACAGACGTCATGATCGAGGTCATGCCCCACATTCCCAACTCGCGGGTACAGGCTGTGCTCCGCCACTGCCTCCGGGACCGGAACGTGAGGGTGGTGGACCCCGACGTACTAAGGCTTCTGGACTGGGCGGCCGCAGCCGCCAACGACCCCGAGGCCGTCGCGATGTTGCTGCGGTTCCTTCCCCGAGGCCGCAAGGAGGGCCCGGTCCAGGGCGTCGGGGCCAGGGACAAGGCCCACGACCTCGCCTACGCCGTGAGCCGCCGAGCCCGTGTCCGTGTCCTGCCCGACCACACGATCGTCCCGCTCCCCTGACTGCGCGGGGACCGCAAAGGGACTACGCGGGCTGCCCCACGAGCATCGTCGGCGCGCCCGCCACGCGCGTGAGGAAAACGGTGGCCGAGCCGGGCCCCTGGGGCTTGACCTTCCGCCGCAGCTCCTCCGGTTCGACCGCCGATCCACGCTTCTTGACGGTCAGCGTCCCGACCTGACGTTCCCGCAGCAGGGCCTTCAACTTCTTCACGTTGAAGGGAAGGTGGTCGGTGATCTCGTACGCCGAGGCATACGGTGTCGGCCGCAGCTCGTCCGCCGTGACGTACGCGATGGTCGCGTCGATCAGCCCGCCGTCCAACTGCTCGGCGACCTCGGCCACCAGATGGGCGCGGATGACGGCGCCGTCGGGCTCGTACAAGTACCGCCCGACGGGCCGGACTTCGGGGTCGGGCAGCCCGCGAGAGAGCAGCGAACGCGGACCCGGCAGCAGGGTGGCCCGCACCGCCCCGGGGCCGGTCCCGAACCACAGCACCGCCTCCTTCACGTCCCCGCCGTCCGAGATCCACTCGGCCTCGGCCGGGTCGGGAATCGCCTCGTGCGGAATCCCGGGCGCGATCTTCAGCGCGGCATGCGGTGCCTTCCGGGCGGCCTCGACGGCCCAGGACAGCGGGGGCGAGTACGCCTCCGGGTCGAAGATCCGGCCTCGGCCGCCGCGCCGGGCGGGGTCGACGAACACGGCGTCGTAGCCGGTGGTGTCGACCTCGGTGACGTCCGCTTCCCGTACCTCGACCAGATCCCCGAGCCCGAGCGCCGCCATGTTCACCCGCGCCGCCGCCGCCGTCAGCGGGTCCCGGTCCACCGCCAGCACCCGGATCCCGGCCCGCGCCAACGCGATCGCGTCACCCCCGATCCCGCAGCACAGGTCGGCCACGGAGCCGATCCCCAGCTCCTTCATCCGCCCGGCCCGATACGCCGCGACACTCGCCCGCGTCGACTGCTCGACCCCGTTCGGCGTGAAGAACATGCGCCCCGCGTCCGCCGCCCCGAACTTCGCCACCGCCCGCTGCCGCAGCCGCGCCTGCCCGAGCGCCGCCGACACGAGTTCGGCGGGGTGCTCACGGCGCAGACGGGTGGCGACGGCGAGTTCGTCGGCGGGGTCGAAGTCGCGCACGGCGTCGAGGAGGGCGCGGCCCTCGGGGGTGAGGAGGGAGGCGAAGGAGGCGAGGTCGTTCACCGGGTCATTGTCGGACAGCCGGTGCACCGCCCGCTCCCTGTGGGCCAGTCGGTGGATGGTCCGTCCCCGGCGGCGGTGTCGGCCGGGGTTCGGGGCGAGTGCCTGCGAAGATCCCGCTCCATGCGAGTAGTAGTACAAAATGACAAAAGTACCCCGAATGGGGGAGCCGCGGGACGTCGGCATCCGGCAGCCGGCCTTTCCCCGGACCGGGTCGGGGTCCGGGCCCGGGCTCGGGTCCGCGGCGGAATCACCGCGCTCACCGTCGCCGCCATCGCCTCGGCCTGCGCACCGGCAGACGGAGGCGGCACCGAGGCCGTACGCCCCACCCCGAGCCGACCGCCCCTCAAGGCGCCGCCCCCGGGCCCCACCCCCGGCACCCGGGGTCCGCACGCCGAAGCCCCGCCCGCCAAGAAGTTCAAGTCCGCCCAGGCCGCCCACGCCGCCCGGGTCGCCGCCGCGAGACGCTGGCGTGTGGCAAGAGTCCCGCTCACGCCCCCGCCGCCCCCCGCGAAGAAGCCGAAGATCACCACCCGTAAGGGCTTCGAGGTGGACGGGCACGAGGAGCTCGGCCTCCCGCCGGTCTTCACGACCGTCCCCACCAAACAGCGGGTCGTCTTCCTCACCATCGACGACGGCGCCGAGAAGGACCCGGCGTTCCTGCGGATGATGAGCGATCTGCAGGTGCCGTACACCGCCTTCCTCAGCAACTATCTGATCAAGGAGGACTACGGCTACTTCAAGCGGATGCAGCGCAGCGGCGTGGTCCTGAACAACCACACCCTCCGCCACCCCTACCTGCCGTCCCTGTCCTACCTCGGGCAGAAGCGCGAGATCTGCGGCATGCAGCAGGTGATCCAGGAGCGCTACGGCAAGCGCCCGCTGCTCTTCCGCCCGCCCTTCGGCAACTACGACAGGAACACCCTGCGCGCGGCGAAGCACTGCGGCATCCGGTACGTGCCCCTGTGGAACGAGGAGGTCTTCGTCGACCACTGGGAGTACCGCGAGTGGGACCGGCGGATCCGGCCGGGTGACATCGTCCTCACGCACTTCCGGGGCAGGGACGACTGGAAGGGCACAATGCCCGACATGATCCGCCGGTTCCTGAACAAGGTGACGGCCGACGGGTACGCGGTGGCCCGGCTGGAGGACTACCTGTGAGGTCGGCGTCAGGGGAGCGGGGTGTCGCCGCCGTGGTCGTGGCCTGCGTAGTCCTGGCCTGCGTGCTGCTCGCCGGTTGCACCCAGTCGGCCGATTCCGCCGGCTCCCGTGGAGGGCCGGGCGGCAATGCGGCACAGGAAGGCGGCAGGGCGGCACCAGGACGCAGCAAGGCGGACCAAGAAGCACGATCGGCGAAAGGGCCGACGCAGGCGGCACAGCCGTACCGCCGCTGGGGCCTGACCGCCCCGCTGCCCGCGCCCCCTTCCCCGCCCGCCCGGCGGCAGCCGCCACGCGCGGGTGACCGGTTGCCCGTCGTGGACCGCGTCCCCACCGGCGACCAGGTCGTCTTCCTCACCTACGACGACGGCGCCGAGAAGGACCCCCGCTTCGTCGACATGGTCCGTGAACTGCGCCTGCCCGTCAGCATGTTCCTCACGGACAGCGTGGTCGGCCCGGGCTACGGCCACTTCGCGCGCCTTCGCTCGGTGGGCGCGTCCATCCAGAACCACACCCTCGACCACGCCGCCCTGCGCGGTCTGCCGTACGCCGGCCAGCGCGCCGAGATCTGCGGCCAGCAGAACAAACTCCGCGCCCGCTTCGGCATCCGCCCCCGCCTCTTCCGCCCGCCCTACGGCACGTACGACACCACCACGCTCCGCGCCGCCGCCCACTGCGGGGTCACGGCGGTGGTGCTGTGGCGCGCGGCGATGGAGGGCGACGGCGAACTGACGTACGCCAGGGGCCCCGGCCGGCTGCGGGCCGGGGACATCATCTCCGTCCCTTCGGGTGAGCCGACCGGGCTGAGCCTGCGGGAGCGGACGACGAGGCTGCTGCGGGAGATCCAGGGGCGGGGGCTGACGGTGGGCCGATTGGAGGACTACGTCTGAGGGAACTTTCCGGCGCGCCGACGGAACTCTTCGGCGCCGGTCCAGGCATTCCAGCCCGTCCGGCGTTTGAGGACGAGGCCCGTTCAGGGCCGAAGCGGGGGCCTGGGGGGGGCAGCCCCAGAACGGCCACGGCAACGCCGGTCACCGGAACCAGGGCTCAGCCGGCGCGGCGAACGCGCAGCGAATTAGCAGTCCGCTTGACCGAGTGCTAATCACGGTCATAGTCTCGGCTCTGGCACTCGACAGAGGAGAGTGCCAACAACGCGACGGGCAGGTCCGGCACCCGCGACGACGGATCGACCTGGTCGCCACCTCAGACAGTTAACCCCGTGAGATCTCCGAAGGGGGAGGTCGGATCGTGACGACCGCCAGCTCCAAGGTTGCCATCAAGCCGCTCGAGGACCGCATCGTGGTCCAGCCGCTGGACGCCGAGCAGACCACGGCCTCTGGCCTGGTCATCCCGGACACCGCCAAGGAGAAGCCCCAGGAGGGCGTCGTCCTGGCCGTGGGCCCGGGCCGCTTCGAGAACGGCGAGCGCCTGCCGCTCGACGTCAAGACCGGCGACATCGTGCTGTACAGCAAGTACGGCGGCACCGAGGTGAAGTACAACGGCGAGGAGTACCTCGTCCTCTCGGCTCGCGACGTGCTCGCGATCATCGAGAAGTAAGACCACCTCGAAGCATTTGCTTCCAGCTGCGCCCCTGGCCCCCGCGACCACTTAAAGAAGCCGGGCGCCCGGGGCGCAGTGTCTTTTTGAACCCACAGATTCCGAGAGGGCTCCCGCTGTCATGGCGAAGATCCTGAAGTTCGACGAGGACGCCCGTCGCGCCCTCGAGCGCGGCGTCAACAAGCTGGCCGACACGGTGAAGGTGACGATCGGCCCCAAGGGCCGCAACGTCGTCATCGACAAGAAGTTCGGCGCCCCCACCATCACCAACGACGGTGTCACCATCGCCCGCGAGGTCGAGGTCGAGGACCCGTACGAGAACCTCGGCGCCCAGCTGGTGAAGGAGGTGGCGACCAAGACCAACGACATCGCGGGTGACGGTACGACCACCGCCACCGTGCTCGCCCAGGCGCTGGTGCGCGAGGGCCTGAAGAACGTCGCCGCGGGTGCCTCCCCGGCGCTGCTGAAGAAGGGCATCGACGCGGCCGTCGCCGCCGTCTCCGAGGAGCTGCTCGCCTCGGCCCGCCCGATCGACGAGAAGTCCGACATCGCCGCCGTCGCCGCGCTGTCCGCCCAGGACCAGCAGGTCGGCGAGCTCATCGCCGAGGCGATGGACAAGGTCGGCAAGGACGGTGTCATCACCGTCGAGGAGTCCAACACCTTCGGTCTGGAGCTGGACTTCACCGAGGGCATGGCCTTCGACAAGGGCTACCTGTCGCCGTACTTCGTGACGGACCAGGAGCGCATGGAGGCCGTCCTGGAGGACCCCTACATCCTCATCAACCAGGGCAAGATCTCCTCCATCGCGGACCTGCTGCCGCTGCTGGAGAAGGTCATCCAGGCGGGTGCCTCCAAGCCGCTGCTGATCATCGCCGAGGACGTCGAGGGCGAGGCCCTGTCGACCCTGGTCGTCAACAAGATCCGCGGCACCTTCAACGCGGTCGCCGTCAAGGCCCCCGGCTTCGGTGACCGCCGCAAGGCGATGCTGCAGGACATGGCGGTCCTCACCGGCGCCACGGTCATCTCCGAGGAGGTCGGCCTCAAGCTCGACCAGGTCGGCCTGGACGTGCTGGGCTCCGCCCGCCGTGTCACGGTCACCAAGGACGACACGACCATCGTCGACGGCGCCGGCAACTCCGAGGACGTCCAGGGCCGCGTCGCCCAGATCAAGGCCGAGATCGAGAACACCGACTCCGACTGGGACCGCGAGAAGCTCCAGGAGCGCCTCGCGAAGCTGGCCGGCGGCGTGTGCGTGATCAAGGTCGGCGCCGCCACCGAGGTGGAGCTGAAGGAGAAGAAGCACCGCCTGGAGGACGCCATCTCCGCGACCCGCGCCGCGGTCGAGGAGGGCATCGTCTCCGGTGGTGGCTCCGCGCTGGTCCACGCCGCCAAGGTGCTGGAGGGCGGCCTCGGCAAGACCGGCGACGAGGCCACCGGTGTCGCCGTCGTCCGCCGCGCGGTCGTCGAGCCGCTGCGCTGGATCGCCGAGAACGCCGGCCTGGAGGGCTACGTCATCACCTCCAAGGTCGCCGAGCTCGACAAGGGCCAGGGCTTCAACGCCGCCACCGGCGAGTACGGCGACCTGGTCAAGGCCGGCGTCATCGACCCGGTCAAGGTCACCCGCTCCGCCCTGGAGAACGCCGCCTCCATCGCCTCCCTCCTCCTCACGACCGAGACCCTGGTCGTCGAGAAGAAGGAAGAGGAGGAGCCGGCCGCCGCTGGTCACGGCCACGGCCACGCCCACTGAGGCACGTACCACCCGAAGAAGCCCCCCGCTGCTGTCAGCGGGGGCTTCTCCCTTCGCGGGCGATTCACCGGCCTTCTCGCGGCCGGGTCACTGACCGAGTACCCCCAGCTGCTCCAGCAGCCCCGCCCGGTCGTAGAGCCAGTGGCTCTCGCAGATCTTCCCGTCCCGGAACCGCTGCCAGGTCATGCCCTGCATGGTCACGTCCTGTCCGGTCGCCGGAATCCCCAGGAACTCGCCCTTGTGCCGTGCGGTCCAGTTCCACCGCGTGCACACCTGGTCGCCCTGGGCCAGTTGATCGTCGATCCGGAACGTGAAGTCGAAGGCGGCACGCCACCCCGCGTACTGCTCGCGCACCCCGTCGATGCCCTGCACGGGCTGCGGATACGACGGATCGTGATCCACGTAGTCGTCCGTGAGGTGCTCACCGATCCCCTCCGGCTCCATCCTGCCCATGGCCTTGAAGAAGCCCTGCGCGGCCAGGACATTCAGTTGCTCGTCCCGTACGACGTCGAGATCGGTGAAGGTCGGCATCTCATCACAGAGCGCGACCATCTCCTGGAAGATCCGGTCGGTCTCGGGCAGGTTCGAGTTCCGCATCGCCTCTTCGTACGACGGAAACTCCACGATCTCGATGAAGTGCGACGCGTCGGACCGGTCCTTGCCGATGATGTCGTGCGTCGCCGTCCGCTTCCCCTTGGTCTGCTCGACCCACCTGTCCATCAGCCGGTTCATCTCGTCGAAGCGGCTGGTCCTGCAGTCGATGAGCTGTACGAAGGTCATGGCGTCGTGGCCTCCCGAACCTCTGATTCCACTGATTCCGGACGAACAGCACCATTCTCCCCATGGGGGCGGGGGTACGCCTCCCGGCGCTTTGGCGTCATGACGGCGTGCGCTGGTGGGGGAGGCAGCGGTCGGTGGCCCTTCTGCACCACCGAATCCGGGCCGACGTACACCTGGTGGCGAGCGGAGGCCTGGGCGGGCAAGACGGCCGGCCCTGATGTCGCGGTCCGAGCTGCACCCGCCGGAGGGCGTGCGGATCGTGCCGCTCTTCGTCACGGCCCGGCCGGGTGCGCAGAACGACGTGGTGGCGCACGCTCGCCCCGCGCTGGACGCCGCTCACGGACGGCCCCTCGTGGTCCGCGCACTGCGGCACATGAGCCCCCAGCGGAGCCTGCCCGCCCTGATCCGCGTCGAGCCCCGCACCGTACCGCTGATCGTCGACGTGCTGTGCCGGCGTTCGCCCGCCGACTCGCCTACTGCGGCCCGTACTTCCGCCCCGTCCTGGAACTGATCCCCCCGAGCATCCCCCGAGGCACCAGCTTCGCCGCCCCCATCAGCACCTTGTACCGAGGGTCGGGAATGGACAACGACTTCCCCCGAGCCAGATCCTCCAGCGCCGTCGCCACCACCTTGTCCGCGTCGAGCCACATCCACCCCGGGATGTTGTCCGTCCCCATCCCCGCCCGCTCATGGAACTCGGTCCGCACGAACCCCGGGCACAGCGCCATCAACCGCACCCCGCTCCCCGCCAGATCCCGCGCCGCCCCCTGCGTGAACTGCACGACCCACGCCTTGGACGCGCCGTACGTCCCGCGCGGCACGAAGGCGGCGACCGACGCGACGTTGACGACGCCCCCGCGCCCCCGCTCGCGCATCGCCTCCGTCGCCGCCGACGTCAGGCGCAGTACCGCCTCGCAGTGCACCTTGAGCATCTTCAGCTCGTCGGCCATGGAGACGTCGAGGTAGCGGCCCTTGTTGCCGAAGCCGGCATTGTTGATCAGCAGGTCGACGGGGTTCCTGCGGTCGCCGAGGCGGGCGGCGACCGCCTCGATGCCGGCGTCCTCCGCCAGGTCGGCCGTCAGCACCTCCGCCTCGATGCCGTGCCGGTCGTGCAGCTCGGTCGCCTGCTCCCGCAGCCGCTTGGTGTCCCGGGCCACCAGGACGAGGTCGTGCCCGTCAGCCGCCAGCCGCCGTGCGAACGCGGCGCCGATGCCCGCGGTCGATCCCGTAATCAGTGCCGTTGTCATGGCGCAAGGTTAGGGCCCCGGACTGCGCGCTTCCGCTCCCGTCTCAGCCGTGCTCGTGCCCCGACCGGTCCGAATGCCGTGACGGTGCCTGCGCCCGCTGCCCCTTCTCCACCACCACGAACTGGCCCATCATCCCTTCGTCCTCGTGGTACAGCAGGTGGCAGTGGTACATGTACGGCGTGTCCGGATCCGCCGGCCCGGTGAAGCGCAGCGCCAGCTTCATGGTCGTGCCGCTGGGCAGGAACACCGTGTCCTTCGGCCCGCGCAGCGCCGCCGGCGGCGCCTCGCCGTTCACCTCCAGCACCCGGAACTGCACATCGTGCACATGGAAGTTGTGCGGCATGCCGTTGCTGTTGCGGACCGTCCACACCTCCGTCGTCCCTCGCGTGACCGTCTCGTCGACGCGGCCCATGGCCATCGCCCGCCCGTTGATACCGGACCGCTTCAGGTCGAAGTACCGCCCCCGCACGGCATCCGCGCCGTCGGGTGTCTCCGACTCGCCCAGCTCGGCCGATGTCCGGGGCGACGGCCGGAGTCGTCCGGCCGCCCGCAGCTCCAGTACGTCGAAGGAGTCGTCGCCCCCACCGAACCGCCGATTCCAGGCGTCCCCGTAGTTGTCCTGCGGGAAGCTGCGCAGCATCACCCGCTCACCCGCCCGCATCCGTACGACGATCTCGGCGCGCTCACCCGGCGACAGCTGGACCCGGTCCATGGACTCGGGCCGCTCCAGCAGACCTCCGTCCGTCGCTATGAGCGAGAACGCACGGTCGTCCGGGAAACCGAAGGCGTACGTCCGTGCCGTCGAGGCGTTGAGCAGCCGCAGCCGTATGAGCTCGTCACCGACCTCCCGGAAGGGACGCAGGGTGCCGTTGACCATCGTCCGGTCGCCGAGGAAACCCACGTTCTGCATGATCCTGTGGCCGCCGTCGAGCTTCGTGCCGTCGAAGCGCACGTCCTGCACGATGACGGGCAGGTCGTCGACGCCGTACCGCTTGGGCAGGGCGAGTTCCCCGGCCTTCTCGTCGTCGAGGATGAACAGGCCGGTCAGGCCACGCCGCACATGCTGTTCGGTCGTGCCGTGCGGGTGCGGGTGGTACCAGAGCGTCGCGGCGGGCTGGTCCACGGTCCAGTGCGGAGTCCAGGTGCCGCCCGGGGCGATCATCTGGTGCGGGCCGCCGTCCATCCGCGCGGGCAGGTGCATGCCGTGCCAGTGCACGCTGGACGCCTCGTCGAGCCCGTTCGTTATGCGCACGCGGACCTTTTCGCCGCGGGCCGCGCGGAGTGTCGGGCCGAGGTAGGAGCCGTTGAATCCCCATGTCGGAGTCCTCAGGCCGTCCTTGAACTCCGTCTCGCCCGCGCGCATGCGCAGATCGAAGACGCGCGTGCCGTCCTTGTCGACGGTGGACTCGGCCAGGGGCGGTATCGCCAGCGCGTTGTCGAACGAGGCCTTGCCGACCGTGCTCACGTCGGCGCCGGTCCACAGCCAGGCGAACAGGCCGCCGACCGCCATCACGACGACCGTGACGACGGAACCGAGGACGATGAGGACGCGCTTGAAGCGAGACATGCTTCGAGCGTCCTTGATCACCGCCCGCCGAACATCCGGGTCGTCCCCCGGCCGACCCCGACCCAACCCCCGCCGCTCGTACGGGGTTTCCCCCTAGGAGCCATGCGGCACCTGCCCGACCGACGCCCAGCCCTCGGTCGGCTCCCGGTCAGGCGCCGGTCCCCCCGGCCTCGGCTGACTCCCCGTCAGGGCCGCCCCCCCCGGCCGGTCAGCCCCCGCCCCCCGGCTGACTTCGTGGTGGCTACGGGCCGTTTCCGGCTCGTGCCGCGATGTCTGGTCGTGTCGGGGACGTCTGGTCGTGTCGGGGAAGCAGAAGCGGGGTGGTCAGGATGAGCAGTCCCGCGACCGTGACGGCGGTGCGTGGGCTGGTGACGTCGGCGAGCAGCCCGCCGAGCGCGGTGAGGACGGCGATGGACGCCTGCTGGCCGATCGACCAGGCCGACAGCGTGCGGGCGAGGAGATGCTTGGGGGTCTGTTCGAGCCGGTAGGTGGCGAGCACCGGCGTGTACAGGCTCATGTTGATGATGATCGCCAGCTCGACGGCTATCACGGTGACGAGGCCGACGACGCCGGGGCGGACGAAGGCCAGGCCGATCAGCCAGATGGCACGCAGGGTGCCGACGGTCCGGAAGACCCGGTGCCGGCCGTGGCGGGCCACGACACGGCGGGCCAGGCGGGAGCCGATGAGCCCGCCGACACAGGGGGCGGCGAAGGCGAGGCCGTACTGCCAGGGCGGGAACCCGAGTTGGCGAAGGAGGAGCACGGCCAGCAGCGGCTCGGTGGCCATGATCAGACCGGCGACGAGCATGTTGTTGAGGTAGAGCGCCCGCAAACCGGGATGGCCCATGATGTGTCGCCAGCCGTCGAGCAACGCGCCTGCCCGGACCGGGCTTTTGCCGGTTGTTCTTCGCGGCGGCACCTCTTCTCGGCCGCCGATCGCGGTGATGCCCAGCGCGGAGAACAGGTAGCTGAGCGCGTCGGCCACGACGGTGGTGACCGGCCCGAACAGGCCGATCGCCGCCCCGCCCAGCGGTGGCCCGACCGCGATGGAGCTCCAGTTCGTGGACTCGAACCGCGCGTTGGCCACGAGCAGATCGTCCGGCTGGACGAGGCCCTTGAGGTAGGCGCCGCCGGCCGCGTTGAAGGCGATCTTGGCTGCGGCGACCACGGCCGAGGTCACGAGCAGCTGGACGAAACCGAGCCAACCGAAGGCGTAGGCGACCGGGATCGTCGCCATGACCGCGAACCGGGTCACGTCCATCGCGATCATGACGGGGCGCTTGCGCCGGAACTCCACCCACGGCGCGAGGGGCACCGCGATCAGCGCGCCCACCGCAGGCCCCACCGCGGACAGCGCGGACACCTCGGCGGGCCCGGCATGCAACACCATCACGGCGATCAGCGGCAACGCCCCGAACCCCAACCCCGACCCGTAGGCGCTCACCGCATATGCCGCCCACAGCCAGCCGAACTGCCGACCCAGCCGTCTCCTGCCCACCATGCTCAGCGCGACCGACCCCTTTGACGCCCCCACCCGAACAATCTGACGTTGACCAGTGAGAGCAAAGCGAGCCGCACAGCAGCAGGTCAAACAACCGATCCGCCGGCGATCCACAACCAACCGTTGTTCCCTAAGGTGACTCGGCGTGGATCTCGAAGCAGTGCACACCTTCCTCGCCGTCGCGGACGCGGGCCAGTTCCAGAAAGCCGCCGCCGACCTGTCGATCACCCAGCAGGCCGTCTCCAAGCGCATCGCCGCGCTGGAACGCGACCTCGGCGTACGGCTGTTCACCCGTACGCCGCGCGGCGCCGAGCTCACCATCGACGGGCGGGCGTTCCTGCCCCACGCACACGAGTTGATGCGTGCCGCCGAGCGCGCGGTCGCATCGGTGCGCACCGGCCGCCGTCCGCTGCGCGTCGACGTGATCGCCTCGCGCGGCGCGGCGTCGGGTCTGATGCGCGGATTCCACCGCGCCCACCCCGAGATCGAGCTCGACGTGCTGATGCTGTTCGACATCGAGCCGGCCGTCACCGCCATCCGCTCCGGCACGATCGACGCTTCCTTCCGCGCCGTCGCCGCGCCCGGACGTCCCCTTCCCGAGGACATCGAGTCCGTCCGCGTGCTCGACGAGCCGCTCCAGCTCCTCACCGGCCCCGCCCACGCGCTGGCGGGCGCCCGCTCGGTGACCGTCGCCCAGCTCGCCGGGCACCGGATCTGGATTCCCGGCCTCGTCCCCGGGACCGAATGGGCCGCCTACTACGACGACCTCGTCGCCGAGTTCGGCCTCACCATCGAGTCGACCGGCCCCAACTTCGGCTCCGACGCCCTCCTCGACACCGTCGCCGACACGCCGGCCCTGGCCACCTTCATGGGCGAGCACACCCGCCTCATCTGGCCCGCCGGCCACGGCCTGCGCCGCATCCCGGTGACCGACCCGACGCCCGTCTACCCGCACTCGCTCCTCTGGCACCGCGACAACCCGCACCCGGCGCTGGCCACCCTCCGCGCCCACCTCGCCGCCACGGCGACCGGCCACGACGCCGCCGGGACCTGGACGCCGGGCTGGGTGATCCCGCGCTGAACACCTCCGCGTCTTCGATCACCGTGGCGGGATCTACGGACGGCAACTCGGGGGGCAGAGGTGGCCATCGGCACACTCCCGCTTTCCTCAACCCCCCACTTCCCCGTCAGACCCCCACCCCGTCAGAACCCGCCCCGACTGACTCTCCGTCAGCCCCCGTACTTCGCCACGTACTTCCGCGCCGCCTCCAACGACTCCGGATGCAGCGCCGAACCCGCCGCCAGCAGCCGCGGCAGCAACGCCCGCTCCGTCGTGACCGCGCGGAACTGCAGTGCCACCGTTACGCCGTGATCGGGCCGGTGGACGATCTCCATCGCATCGCCCGCCCGGATCTCACCCGGCTCGATCACCCGCAGATACGCCCCCGGCGCCCCCTTCGCCGTGAACCGCTTCACCCACTGCTTCTCACCGACATGGCCCTGGAAGGTACGACAGGGAATCCGGCCGGAGGTGACCTCCAGCACCACCTCGGACCCGATCCGCCAGCGCTCGCCGATCAGCGCACCGGAGACATCCACGCCCTCGGTCGTGAGGTTCTCGCCGAACCCCCCGTTCGCCAGCGACCGCCCCAGCTCGCGCTCCCAGTCGTCGAGGTCCTCGCGCGCCACCGCGTACACGGCCTGGTCGTCCCCACCGTGATAGCGCGTGCTGCACACCTCGTCCCCGGCCACCCCGCTCGCCCCGACCCCCTTGGGACCGGGCGCCGCCACCCGTACCGGCCCGTCCACCGGCTGCTTGTCGATCCCGGTCACGCCTTCCGGGTGATCCGTGTACGGCACATACGTCCGGCGGCCCAGGTTCACGGAAAGAAGCTTCATGGCGGCACGGTAGGCGACCGCTGGTCAAAGCGTCCATGCGTTATTCGGCACGATCTCCAAGGCTCGCTTATGCTCGACCTGTGATCGAGGCTCGTCATCTCCGCGTGCTGCGCGCTGTCGCCGCCACCGGCTCCTTCTCCGCGGCAGGACGTGAACTGGGCTGCACCCAGCCCGCCGTCAGCCAGCAGATGAAGGCCCTGGAGGCGTCCGTCGGCACGCCCCTTCTTGTCCGCAGCGGGCGCGAGATGCGGCTGACCCAGGCCGGTGAGGCGCTGGTGCGGCACGCCGCCGGGATCCTGGCGGGACTCACCGCCGCCGAGGAGGAGGTCGCCGCCATCGCCGGGCTGCGGGCCGGCCGCGTCCGCCTCGTCTCCTTCCCCAGCGGCAGCTCCACCCTGGTCCCGACCGCGCTCGCCGCCCTGCGCGCCGCGCACCCCGGCACCCGCGTCTCCCTGGAGGAGGCCGAGCCCCCGAACTCCGTCGAGCTGCTGCGCGAGGGCGACTGCGACGTGGCCCTCGCCTTCCGGTACGAGGGTGCCGCGGGCGCACCGGAAGGCGAGTGGGACGACCTCGTCGTACGCCCGCTGCTTACGGACCGGCTCGTCGCCCTCGTACCCGAACGGCACCGGCTCGCGCGCACCGCGGCCTCAGGGTCCCTCGCCATCGGGGAGCTCGCCGCCGAGCCGTGGATCGCCGGGTGCCCGCGCTGTCGGGGACAGCTGATCGAGGTGTGCGAGGGCGCCGGCTTCACGCCCCGCATCGACTTCGCCACGGACGACTATCCGGCGGTCGTCGGCCTGGTGGGCGCCGGCCTGGGCGTGGCCGTGCTGCCCCAGCTCGCCGTCGAGTCCGTACGGCCGCGAGGGGTGCGCATGGTGACGCTGGAGCCGGCGGTGCGGCGGGAGATCGTCGCGCTCACCCTGCCCGACCTGGCGCAGGTGCCGGCGGTGGCGGCGACGCTGGAGCAGCTGGCGCGAGCCGCTGCCCGGTAGCCAAAAGTAAGGGCACGCGTACGCGTGCCCAGTTGCAGAAACGTTCCTTCAGTTGTTCGGGCCGGCCTCCCCGCTGGTCGTCGACGCCGAGACCAGCCGGTTGCGCGCCCGCCCCATGAGCTCCTCGCGCTCGTCCTCGGTCAGGCCGCCCCAGACGCCGTACGGTTCGCGCACCGCCAGCGCGTGCGCCGCGCACTGCGCGCGCACGGGGCACCTCATGCAGACCTCCTTGGCCGAGTTCTCACGAGCACTCCGAGCCGCACCGCGCTCACCCTCGGGATGAAAGAAGAGCGAGCTGTCCACCCCGCGGCAGGCAGCCAGCAGCTGCCAGTCCCACAGGTCCGCGTTCGGTCCGGGAAGGCGGGAGAAATCTGCCATTGCGTGACCCCTTGTAGCCGTTCTGGGCGGATACGGTGTCCACGACCGTACATCTACGATCTAAGGAGATGAAAATATGACTCATTGCGAATCTAGCCCCAAACGCCAATAAACGGGAAGAAAAAGGGCTGAATGGGGCATGGGTTGTGATGAAACATTGAGGGTCCGTCGTGCATGCCTGCCCCGTGTCCGTCCCCTCACGTAGAGTGCCGAAGATGGCACACGGCCCCGTAACTCTTTCGAGTGACCGTCGTTGAGAGGGCGGAGGCGGTTGAAGCAACAAGCGCTCGGGCAGGCGTCCGAGACGGTCGACCGCACAGGTGACGATTTCGTACCAGCCTGGAGGCTCAAGGTGACGTGCATCAGCTGCGGAGGGCGGCCATGACATCCGTCCTCGTCTGCGACGACTCCCCGCTTGCCCGAGAGGCGCTCCGCCGCGCGGTCGCGACCGTGCCCGGCGTCGAGCGCGTGACGACGGCGGCCAACGGCGAGGAAGTCCTCCGCCGCTGGGGCGCCGACCGCTCGGACCTGATCCTGATGGACGTACGCATGCCCGGTCTGGGCGGCGTCGAGACCGTGCGGCGGCTGCTGTCCGCCGACCCCGGTGCGCGCATCATCATGCTCACCGTCGCCGAGGACCTGGACGGCGTGGCCCTCGCGGTCGCCGCCGGTGCCCGCGGCTATCTGCACAAGGACGCCTCGCGCGCGGAGTTGCGCGCCACGGTGACGCAGGCGCTGGCCGACCCGACCTGGCGTCTTGCCCCGCGTCGACTGCGCTCCGCCGAGATGGGCGCCGCGCCGACGCTCACGGCGCGTGAGATCCAGGTGCTCGAAGGTATGAGCCACGGTCGTTCCAACGCGGAGATCGGTCGCGAGCTGTTCCTCTCCGAGGACACCGTGAAGACGCATGCCCGCCGGTTGTTCAAGAAGCTCGGTGCGTCGGACCGGGCGCATGCGGTGGCACTCGGATTCCGCTGGGGTCTGGTGCGTTAATCGCGGCACTGTGGGTGCCGCGTTGCGCCGTCCGGCGGCTGCGGGTCCGTCGTGGCTGGTCGCTCCACTCTCGGCTTCGCTCGGGCGGGGGGACCCCATCGCGGCGGTGGCGCATATCGTCGCAGCCCCGCGCCCCTTTGGGGGCGCGGGTGCCAGGTCGGTCAAGTAGCTCTGTCGGTGCCCGCTGCTCGTTTCGGCGCGGATGCCGCATCCTTGAGATGTGGAGTCTCTCGGGGACGAGTCGGTCGAGCGGAAGGGGAGGGCGCAGGGGATGAGTGCCGGCGCACCTGCTCATAACGCTTCGGTGCACAACAACGGGCGCGATGCCACGGACCACACGGCCGCAAGGCACCATGGACCGATGCGCGACGACGAGGCGGCTTGTGCCCAGGGGGCGATCGGTGCACTCGTCCACCGCGCCGTGGACGGGGACGAGCAGGCCACGCACGATCTGCTCGCGCATGTCCACCCCCTGGCCCTGCGCTACTGCCGCACCAGGCTGTCCCGCCTCCCGGGGGACGCCCGGCACTTCGTCGAGGACCTCGCACAGGAGGTCTGCGTCGCCGTCCTGCTCGCGCTGCCGCGCTACAAGGACACCGGCCGCCCCTTCGAGGCGTTCGTCTTCGCGATCGCCGCGCACAAGGTGGCGGACCTGCAGCGGGCCGCGATGCGCCATCCGGGATCCACGGCGGTGCCGTCCGACGAGATGCCGGAACGCCCGGACGACTCCCTCGGCCCGGAGGAGCGGGCGCTGCTGAGCAGCGACGCCGAGTGGGCCAAGAAACTGCTGGCCAACCTGCCCGAGAACCAGCGGGAGCTGTTGCTGCTGCGCATCGCCGTGGGGTTGACCGCGGAGGAGACGGGTCAGATGTTGGGAATGTCACCTGGTGCGGTGCGGGTTGCACAGCACAGGGCGCTGAGCCGCCTGCGGGCGCTGGCCGAGCAGTAGTTGCTCTGTTGAACGGCCGGTGCGCCGGTTCCGTACGAACATACGAAGCCCGGAGCGGGTCCGAACCGTGGAATGTGCCACCTCTGCTTCCCGTTAGCATGGACATCCGCACCGATCAAGGCCATTTGGGGAAGGTGTCATGACTGCCAACGTCGACGGAGTGCCCGAGAAATTCGCGACACTCGGGCTGACCTACGACGACGTGCTGCTGCTGCCGGGTGCATCCGAGGTGCTCCCCAACGCGGTCGACACCTCGTCCCGCATCTCCCGCAATGTCCGGGTCAACATCCCCCTGCTGTCCGCCGCCATGGACAAGGTCACCGAGTCCCGCATGGCGATCGCCATGGCCCGGCTGGGCGGCGTCGGTGTGCTGCACCGCAACCTGTCCATCGAGGACCAGGTCAACCAGGTCGACCTGGTGAAGCGGTCCGAGTCCGGCATGGTCACCGACCCGATCACGGTGCACCCGGAGGCCACGCTCGCCGAGGCGGACGCGCTGTGCGCCAAGTTCCGCATCAGCGGTGTCCCCGTCACCGACCCGGCCGGCAAGCTGCTCGGCATCGTCACCAACCGTGACATGGCCTTCGAGACGGACCGCTCCCGTCAGGTGCGCGAGGTCATGACGCCGATGCCGCTGGTCACCGGCAAGGTCGGCATCTCCGGCGTCGAGGCCATGGAGCTGCTGCGCAAGCACAAGATCGAGAAGCTGCCGCTGGTCGACGACGCGGGCGTCCTCAAGGGCCTCATCACGGTCAAGGACTTCGTCAAGGCCGAGAAGTACCCCAACGCCGCCAAGGACGCCGAGGGCCGTCTCCTCGTCGGTGCCGCCGTCGGCGCCAGCCCCGAGGCGCTGGAGCGCGCCCAGGCCCTCGCCGCGGCCGGTGTGGACTTCCTGGTCGTCGACACCTCGCACGGCCACAACAGCAACGCCCTCAGCTGGATGTCGAAGATCAAGTCCAGCGTGAGCGTCGACGTGATCGGCGGCAACATCGCCACCCGCGACGGCGCCCAGGCGCTGATCGACGCCGGTGTCGACGGCATCAAGGTCGGTGTGGGCCCGGGCTCGATCTGTACGACCCGCGTGGTCGCCGGCATCGGCGTCCCGCAGGTCACCGCCATCTACGAGGCCGCCCTCGCGGCCCGTCCGGCCGGTATCCCGGTGATCGGCGACGGCGGCCTGCAGTACTCCGGCGACATCGGCAAGGCGCTGGCCGCCGGTGCCGACACGGTGATGCTGGGCAGCCTCCTCGCGGGCTGTGAGGAGTCCCCGGGCGAGCTGCTGTTCATCAACGGCAAGCAGTTCAAGTCGTACCGCGGCATGGGCTCGCTGGGCGCCATGCAGTCCCGCGGCCAGGGCAGGTCGTACTCCAAGGACCGCTACTTCCAGGCGGAGGTCGCCTCCGACGACAAGCTCGTGCCCGAGGGCGTCGAGGGCCAGGTGCCCTACCGTGGCCCGCTGGCCAACGTGCTGCACCAGCTCGTCGGCGGTCTGCGCCAGACCATGGGCTACGTGGGCGCCGCCACCATCGAAGAGATGGAGTCCAAGGGCCGCTTCGTACGGATCACCTCGGCGGGCCTCAAGGAGAGCCACCCGCACGACATCCAGATGACGGTCGAGGCGCCGAACTACAGCAGCAAGTGACGCGCACGCGCGCGTGAGGCGCTGTGAGGGCTTGCTGAGGGCGGTCCCGGAGGCATCCGGGGCCGCCCTTGTCGTACCCGTCGGCGATACTGGTAGACGCTGAAACGCATCAGGGAAAGGCCACAGACGTGACTGAGATCGAGATCGGGCGCGGCAAGCGCGGCCGCCGGGCGTACGCCTTCGACGACATCGCCGTCGTCCCCAGCCGCCGTACGCGGGACCCGAAGGAGGTCTCGATCGCCTGGCAGATCGACGCCTACCGCTTCGAGCTGCCCTTCCTGGCCGCCCCCATGGACTCGGTCGTCTCCCCGGCCACCGCGATCCGCATCGGCGAGCTCGGCGGCCTCGGCGTGCTGAACCTCGAGGGCCTGTGGACGCGGTACGAGGACCCGCAGCCGCTGCTCGACGAGATCGCCGAGCTGCCCACGGAGGCCGCCACCCGCCGCCTCCAGGAGATCTACGCCGCTCCCATCAAGGAGGAGCTGATCGGCGCGCGCATCAAGGAGGTGCGCGACTCCGGCGTGGTCACGGCCGCCGCGCTCTCCCCGCAGCGCACGGCCCAGTTCTCCAAGGCGGTCGTCGACGCGGGCGTGGACATCTTCGTCATCCGCGGTACGACGGTCTCGGCGGAGCACGTCTCGTCAGCGCACGAGCCGCTGAACCTGAAGCAGTTCATCTACGAGCTCGACGTCCCGGTGATCGTCGGCGGCTGTGCCACGTACACGGCCGCCCTGCACCTGATGCGCACCGGCGCGGCGGGCGTCCTGGTCGGCTTCGGCGGCGGCGCGGCGCACACCACGCGCAACGTGCTGGGCATCCGCGTCCCGATGGCCACGGCGGTCGCGGACGTGGCGGCGGCCCGCCGTGACTACATGGACGAGTCCGGCGGCCGGTATGTGCACGTGATCGCCGACGGTGGCGTGGGCTGGTCCGGCGACCTGCCCAAGGCGATCGCCTGTGGCGCGGACGCGGTGATGATGGGCTCGCCGCTCGCGCGTGCCACGGATGCGCCCGGCAAGGGGCACCACTGGGGCATGGAGGCCGTGAACGAGGAGCTGCCGCGCGGCAAGAAGGTGCACCTCGGGACGGTCGGCACGATCGAGGAGGTGCTGACGGGGCCGTCGCACACTCCGGACGGTTCGATGAACTTCTTCGGTGCGCTGCGGCGGGCCATGGCCACGACCGGGTACAGCGAGCTGAAGGAGTTCCAGCGGGTCGAGGTCGCGGTGGCGGACTCGCAGCACACGCGGTAGGCGTTACACGGGTACGCCGTTTCCGTCGGCGTCAGGCGTCAGGGAAGGGTCGGTCACTCCGGGTGGGGTGACCGGCCCTTTTGTGTGCCCAAGTGGGGCTGGGTGGGGGCGCTTTGTGGGGGAGGGGCCGCGTGGTTGCGTTTGGGGCGAATGTGGGCTGAACGGGCGAAGAGGGGCGGTAGTGTCGGTGATCGGCGACCCGTTCAAGGGGGCGCCCCCTTCCAAGGAGATGTTCCGGACCCCGGCCCTCGGGGCCCGGCCCGAGCTCCAAACGGACCGCCTACCGGGTCGATGGGCGGCATCGTGGAAGGGGGCGCGCCCATGGGCCGTCACCGCAAGCCCACCCGCTGGGATCGACTTCGGCTTCGGCTGGTGAAGTTCCGGAGGAGGTGTGTCTTGTGGATTTATGGGCGATGAGCGGCCACCCCTACATGAACTAGGGGTGGACACTCCGTGAATCGCCCGGGAGCCTGCCGCAGCGACCACTGCGGTGGGCTCCCACCCTATTGGCGGAAGATGAGCGGCCGCCCCCACGTGATCTAGGGGTGGACACCCGTTATCCGTTCGGAGCCTCAGCAGTACTGCATTACCCGCTGCATCGGGCTCCACCTGCTCCATACGGTACCGGCGCCGAATGCCCCACGCCACCAACCCCGGCGGCTCAGGCACCCCACGCGCCCCCCGTCACAACCGATGCGCCGCCCCCGTAGGCGCAGCCCCCCGCGTATCGAGCAACAGCTGCGCCTTGACCGACAGCCCCTGCAAGTCATACGTCCGATGCTGCTGAAGCAGAATCGTCAGGTCGGCCTCCGCGACAGCCTCGTACAGCGCGTCCGCGCGCGGCACCGGCCGGTCCAGGACGCTCCAGGACGGGACGTACGGGTCGTGGTAGCTGATGGAGGCGCCGAGCTGGAGCAGGCGGACCGCGACCTCCTCGGCGGGCGTGGACTGCTGGTCGGCGAGGTCGGGCTTGTAGGTGACGCCGAGCAGGAGGATGCGGGCGCCGCGCGCGGACTTGCCGTGCTCGTTGAGGAGGGTGGCGGCGCGCTGCACGACGTAGCGCGGCATCTGGCCGTTGACCTGCTGGGCCAGTTCGACCATCCGCAGGGTGCGGCCCGCGTGGGCGGTCAGGTCCTGCGGGACGGCGTGGCCGCCGACGCCGGGTCCGGGACGGAAGGCCTGGAAGCCGAACGGCTTGGTCTCCGCGCAGCGGATGACGTCCCACAGGTCGACGCCCAAGTCGTGGCAGAGGACGGCCATTTCGTTCACGAGGGCGATGTTGACGTGCCGGAAGTTGGTCTCCAGTACCTGCACGGTCTCCGCCTCGCGCGGGCCACGCGCGCGTACCACCTTGTCGGTGAGACGGCCGTAGAAGGCGGCCGCCGACTCGGTGCACGCGGGCGTGAGGCCGCCGATCACCTTGGGGGTGTTGGCGGGCGTGAAGTGGCGGTTTCCGGGGTCGACGCGGCTGGGGGAGTACGCCAGGTGGAAGTCGCGGCCGGCGCGTAGCCCGGAGCCCTCTTCGAGGAGCGGGCGCAGGACGTTCTCCGTGGTGCCCGGGGGTACGGGCGACTCCAGGATGACGGTGGTGTGCGGACGCAGCCGTTCGGCCAGGGTGCGGGCGGCCGCCTCCACCTGGCTCAGGTCCAGGCCGCCGTCCGCGTCGCGCGGGGTCGGCGGGCAGATGACGGCGGTGCGTACGCGGCCGAGCTCGGCGGGGCTGGTGGCGTGCCGGAAGCCCCCCGAGAGCATCCGGCGCAGTTCGGCTGGGCTGAGGGAGCCGGATTCGGGCCCGGTCCGGTAACCGAGCGTGTGGATGCCGGCGGCGACGGCGGCCTTGGCCAGGGGCAGGCCGTACGGGCCTAGTCCGATGACGGCGAGATCTGCGGGCATGGCGTTGGGCCGTCCTTCCCAGTAACCGAAGCGGGGCAGCTGCGCAAGTCCTGTGGACAGGATGAGGGAGCGCAATGTCAGACTAGGAGTAAATATGACCGATTTGCGGGATTGGATGATCGCGTTTCCTTGAGTGTTGTCCACAGGCTGGGGGCGCGTGGTGGCTGAAGTCGGGCAACCCGGTCAGAATTTGGGCATGGGGGGTACGAACCGGGCTTCGCCCGACGGGTGCGGCCTACGCGACCGATGAGCGGGAGGCAGCGGTGAGGACAGCGACACTGGGGCCGGCGGAGCGCGCCGAGTCACTCGCAGCAATGGCCGAGCGCGAGCTGGACCTACTGGTCGTGGGCGGCGGGGTCGTAGGCGCCGGCACCGCCCTCGACGCGGCGACCCGCGGACTGTCCACCGGCCTGGTCGAGGCCCGTGACTGGGCCTCGGGCACGTCCAGCAGGTCCAGCAAGCTGATCCACGGCGGCCTGCGCTATCTGGAGATGCTCGACTTCGCGCTCGTACGGGAAGCCCTGAAGGAGCGCGGCCTGCTGCTGGAGCGGCTCGCCCCGCATCTGGTCAAACCGGTGCCGTTCCTGTACCCGCTGCAGCACAAGGGCTGGGAGCGCCTGTACGCCGGTTCCGGCGTCGCCCTTTACGACGCCATGTCGATGGCCCGAGGCCACGGACGGGGCCTGCCGATGCACCGCCATCTGAGCCGCCGTCACGCCCTCCGCGTCGCCCCCGCGCTGAAGAAGGACGCGCTTGTCGGCGCGTTGCAGTACTACGACGCGCAGATGGACGACGCCCGCTATGTGGCCACCCTCGTGCGTACGGCGGCGGCCTACGGCGCGAAAGTCGCCAACCGCGCGCGCGTGACCGGGTTTCTGCGCGAGGGCGAACGCGTCGTCGGGGCCCGGGTGCAGGACGTCGAGGCGGGCGGGGAGTACGAGATCCGCGCCCAGCAGATCGTCAACGCGACCGGGGTGTGGACCGACGACACCCAGTCGATGGTGGGGGAGCGCGGGCAGTTCCACGTCCGCGCCTCCAAGGGCATCCACCTGGTCGTCCCCAAGGACCGCATCCACTCCACCACGGGCCTGATCCTGCGCACCGAGAAGTCCGTACTGTTCGTCATCCCCTGGGGCCGGCACTGGATCGTCGGCACGACCGACACCGACTGGGACCTCGACAAGGCCCACCCGGCCGCGTCCAGCGCGGACATCGACTATCTGCTGGAACACGTGAACTCGGTGCTCGCGGTGCCCCTGACCCGCGACGACGTGGAGGGCGTGTACGCCGGGCTGCGACCCCTGCTCGCGGGTGAGTCGGACGCCACCAGCAAGCTGTCGCGCGAGCACACCGTGGCGCACCCCGTGCCCGGGCTCGTCGTCGTGGCCGGCGGCAAGTACACGACGTACCGGGTGATGGCCAAGGACGCGGTGGACGCGGCCGTGCACGGTCTCGACATGCGGGTCGCCGAGTGCGTGACGGAGGACATTCCGCTGCTGGGTGCCGAGGGGTACCGGGCGCTGTGGAACGCGCGGGCGCGGATCGCGGCGCGGACAGGGATTCATGTGGTGCGGGTGGAACACCTGTTGAACCGGTTCGGGTCGCTGGCGGAGGAGGTGCTCGAGCTCATCGCGGCCGATCCCACGCTGGGCGCACCGCTGCACTCCGCCGACGACTATCTGCGCGCCGAGATCGTGTACGCCGCCTCGCACGAGGGGGCACGGCACCTGGACGACGTGCTGACGCGGCGCACACGCATCTCGATCGAGACGTTCGACCGGGGGACGCGATGCGCGCGCGAGGCGGCCGAGCTGATGGCGCCGGTGCTGGGCTGGGACAAGGACCACATCGAGCGCGAGATCGAGCACTACCGGAAGCGGGTGGAGGCCGAGCGCGAGTCCCAGCGGCAGCCGGACGACCTGACGGCGGACGCGGCGCGGCTGGGGGCGCCGGACATCGTGCCGTTGTAGATCGTGCCGTTGTGGGACGGCAGAACGTCACCCGAACGAGTGGCGGAAGCCGGGATCTCCGTTCGGACCTCGGCCGTTCTTTCAGGTGCGAGGGCAGAACTCGGCGGCGAGCAGCCGGGGTTCGAGGCCGGGATCTGCGATCGCCGTCGTGTTCACCCGGAAGGTGAGGACTTGACGACCGCCCACGGTGGCTGCGGAGCGCACGTAGCTGCCGGAGATGCGCCCGTTGTGCCCCCATACGACGGTGCCGCAGGGCAGTTTCACGGGAAAGATCCCCATGCCGTACGAGCCTCGTGCGGCACGGGTGTGGAGCATCTCGCGCAGCCAGTGCGGGGGTAGCAGCCTGCCGCCGAGCAGTGCCGCGTAGAAGCGGTCGAGGTCGGAGAGCGTGGTCACCAGCTCGCCCGCGGCGCCGGCCACCCGCGGGTCGAGCTCGGTGACGTCGGTCCCGTCGGTGGCATAGGCGCGGCCGTGCGGGGAGGGAAGAGAGGTGCGGGAGCCAGGGAAGGAGGTGCCGGTCAGACCCAGCGGAGCGATGATGCGCCGCTCGGCCTCGGCGGCGTACGAACGGCCCGTGACCTGCTCGATGAGCAGGCCGAGCAGGATGTAGTTGGTGTTCGAGTAGGAGTAGGTGCCGGGTTCGGCAGGGGGGTGGGTGAGTGCGATGCGTACGGCCTGAAGCGGCGTGACGGGGACGGTGCCTCCCGTCTCGGCGGTGAAGTCGTACAGGCCGCTGGTGTGGGTCAGCAGGGAACGAAGGGTCAGCGCGCGCCCGTCGTTGCCGGCCCCGCGCACCAGGCCCGGCAGATGCCGCTCCACCGTGTCGGAGAGCGACAGCCGTCCCTCGGCGGCCAGTTGCAGGACGACCGTCGCGATGAAGGTCTTCGTGATGCTGCCGGCGCGGAAGTGGTCGGTGAGGGCGATGCCCTGGCCGGCCTGGGCGTAGCGGGCGCCGGTCTTGTCGCGGGTGAGCAGGGCCGCGGCGGGGGCCTTGCCCTGGGTGACGAGCAAGGGAAGGAGGGAGCCCGTAGCTCGGGCCGGGGGCGCCGACGAGGCGATAGGGGCCAGACCGAGGAGTGCCACGGACATCAGACCGGCGAGGGACAGGCACACAGGGACGCCCACGAGAGTGCGGAACAGCGGCGTCGCCGGTCGTGCCATGAGGGTTCCTTCCCTAGTCGCGGACCATCATGCCGGGCGGCGGAATGTGCGATTCAGCGGGGCTCGGGTGTGTGCCGGCCGGGACGTCCGGGCCGTGCGGCGGCGCGGTGGCGCCAGGGGCACCCTGGGCGTTGGGCACTTGTCGGGTGAGAGACAATGGAGGCTCTGTCAGGGCGGGTTGTATGAGGGGACGCATGTCGGAGGCGGAGCGGGCGGGGACATCTCGTCAGGACACTCGTCAGGACGATCACGAGCGTCTCCTCGCGGGGCGATACAGGCTGGGAGGAGTGCTCGGCCGGGGCGGCATGGGCACGGTGTGGCGAGCCGAGGACGAGACGCTGGGGCGGACGGTCGCCGTCAAGGAGCTGCGGTTCCCCTCGAACATCGACGAGGAGGAGAAGCGGCGGCTGATCACGCGCACCCTGCGTGAGGCCAAGGCGATCGCGCGGATCCGCAACAACAGCGCGGTGACCGTGTTCGACGTCGTCGAGGAGGACGACCGGCCCTGGATCGTGATGGAGCTCGTCGAGGGGAAGTCGCTCGCCGAGGTCATCCGGGAGGACGGCCTCCTGGAGCCCAAGCGGGCGGCCGAGGTCGGTCTGGCCATCCTCGACGTGCTGCGGTCCGCGCACCGTGAGGGCATCCTGCATCGCGACGTCAAGCCGTCCAACGTCCTGCTCGAATCCGACACCGACCGGGTCGTGCTCACCGACTTCGGCATCGCCCAGGTCGAGGGCGACCCGTCCATCACCTCGACCGGCATGCTCGTCGGCGCGCCCTCCTACATCTCCCCGGAACGGGCCCGCGGCCACAAGCCCGGACCGGCGGCTGACCTCTGGTCGCTGGGCGGGTTGTTGTACGCGTCGGTCGAGGGTGTGCCGCCGTACGACAAGGGCTCCGCGATCGCCACGCTCACGGCGGTGATGACCGAGCCCCTGGAGGAGCCGAAGAACGCCGGACCGCTGAAGGACGTCATCTACGGCCTGCTCACCAAGGATCCCGCCAAGCGGCTCGACGACGCCGGTGCGCGGGCGATGCTCAACGCCGTCATTCACGCGCCCGAGCCCAAGGACGAGCCGGAGCCGGCGATGGACGCGACGAGAGTCGTGCCGTTGCCGCCGCAGCCCGGCGCCCGTGCGGACAAGGGCCGTTCGGGTGGCGGGTCCGGGAGCAAGCGGGGCGAGGAGGCCGGGGAGCGGTTGCGCACGGCGCTGCGGTCCGTGCGGAAGGCCGCGGTGAGTGCGGGGGCCGGGGTGGCTGCCGCTCGTGCCAAGTCCGGGAGCGAGACCGCTGTTTCCGGGGCCGGCGTGCAGGACCGCGGTGGTGCGGTCGGCGGGGCGTCCACCGGAGCGGGTGCGGCCAAGGCGTCGTCGGGGGCGGAGACTTCGGGTCGGTCGTCCGGGGTCGGTTCCGAGACGGGTGCCGGTTCCGAGACGGCTGCCGGTTCCGGTGCCACTGCCAGTGCCGGCGTCGGCGAGCGGGATACCGGGACCGGGAACGGGCAGAGCGGGGGCCGGAGTTCGGGGTGGCCTGTGGTGCCGCCGCCGGATCTGCCGCCGCGGCCGGTGCCGAGGGCGCCGCTCACCGACGTGGTGCCGAAGCGGACGCTGGTGATCATCGCGGTGGTCGTCGCGCTCGCGGTGATCGGAGTGGTGCTGGCCATCGCGCTCAACGGTGACGGCGACTCGAAGGCGTCGGCGAGCGGTGGCGGGGCCGCCAAGGCTTCCGCCAGTGCGAGTGCCGACACCAAGGAGGACAAGAACGGCGGTACTCGCACGGACGGTGAGGCGTCCGCGTCCGCGTCGACCGGAGCGGGATCCGGCTCCGGGACGAAGGCCGGGAGTACGCCGGGCGCCGGGGCGAGCGCGACCGGCGGGAGCGGTGCCGAGGCGGGATCCGCGGGCGACAGCGGGGCCGCGTCGACCCACAAGGGGGGCCAGGGGTACTCGATCGGGCTGCCCGAGGGATGGAAGTTCCAGTCCACGGGGTCGGCGGGGGACCGGTTCAGCGGGCCGGATGGGCAGAAGCTGCTCGTTGCCTGGACGTCCACGCCGAAGAACGACCCGGTGGCGGACTGGAAGAACCAGGAGCAGTACATGACGCGCTCGCAGTACAAGATGATTCGAATAGAGGCGGTGGACTACCGCAGTTGGAAAACGGCCGACTGGGAGTTCACCTATGTCGAGGGCGGGACGAAGTACCGGACGATCGACCGTGGGTTCGTCGTGAACGACCATCTCGGATATGCGCTGATGTACACCGCGAAGAGTGCGAACTGGGACAGTGACCTGCGCAAGGAGACATGGCGGACGCTGACGGGTTCGTTCAAGCCGAAGTCGTGAGCTGAGCGGGTCTCGGTTCCGGGATGCGACGGCCGGGTTTGAGCCGTGAGATACAGCAACCCCTCTTTGCGGGTTGCCTCCGGCACGTATCGTGAATGCTTGCGGACCGTACGCATCCAGTCCTGCGTCCGGAACGGGACGCAAGGCGAGCGGGATTGACCAACCGGGCGGCCGGGGGAGGCAACGTGGACGACTATGCGGGTCGGGTACTCGCCGACCGCTACCGCCTGCCGCTGCCGCCGTCCGACGAGTACGAACTCACCGAGACCCGGGCCTTCGACCCTTACAGCGGGCAGGAAGTCCTCGTCCGGCAGGTGCCGTTGCCGGAGGTCGTCGAGGCGGAGGTGCTCGACGCCGAGGGGCTGCCCGACGGCTTCACCGCACGGGACGCGCGGGACCGGGGTGCGGGGCGGCGGACCTCGGCGAAAAGTTCGAGTACGCGCCGGCCCAGTGATCCTGCCGTGCGGCGGGCGGTGGAGGCGGCGCAGGCCGCGGCGCGGATCCCCGACCATCCGCGGCTGGACCAGGTCTTCGACGTGTTCGCCGAGGGCGGGTCGCTGTGGATAGTGAGCGAGTTGGTGGCCGCGCGTCCGCTGGCCGCGCTGCTCGCCGAGAAGCCGTTGACGCCCTATCGGGCGGCCGAGGTCGCCTCCGACGTCCTCATGGCGCTGCGTGTGCTGCACGGGCACGGCTGGGTCCACCGGAACATCACCGCGCGCACGGTGCTCGTCTGCGACGACGGCCGGGTGATGCTGACCGGGCTCGCGGTCGGGGCCGCGGAGGAGGCGCTATGCGGGTATGACCCGGTGCCGGTCGAGGACGGTGACGGCCACGGCGGCTCCGGGGCCGGGGCGTTCGGCGGCGGACCTGCTTCCGGCGGCGGCTTCGGCGAGGCGGGTGGGGTGGGCCGTCCCGGCCCGCTCCCGGGTGCGAGTGGGGTCGGCGGGATCGGCGCCGGTCAGGGAATCGGCGCGCCCGGCACCGGTGGCACGGATCCCGAGGCTGCCCGGCGTGCCGCGATCGAGGCGCGGGCGGCGGGCGGATTGCCGGTGCCCGGGGCCGGTACGGCGAGCGGGGCTGGTCCCGGCGGGCCCGGTGGCGCAGATCCCGAGGCTGCCCGGCGCGCCGCGATCGAGGCGCGGGCGGCCGGGGGACTGCCGGTGCCCGGGGCCGATGCGGGCAGCGGGACCGGGGTGCCCGGTGCGGCGCCGCGCGGCGCCCTCGAGACCGGCGGGGACATCAGGGCCGCGCGGGCCGGAGCGATCGCCGCGTATCGGGCGGGGGCTCGTGCCGCGGCCCGGGTCCAGGAGTCGCAGAACGGACGGGCCGCGTTGCCCGACGCCCGCCCGGCGCCGGAAGACGACCCCGCCACCCACGCCAACGGCTCGGCGCAGCAGCCGTTCCCCTCCCAGCCGTTCCCCTCCCAGCCGTTCCCCTCCCCGCCGTACCCCTCCGGCAACGGCGTCACCACGCCCCCCGGCCAGATAGCCGACCCGTACGGCGCGCAGGCCACGCCCTGGCATGGTGCCGCGCCCCGCAGCGGTGCCGTCGGTACTGCGCCGACGGACGAGGGCCGCGACCGCACGGCACTTCCTCCGGCGAGCCCGGGCTCCCAGCCCGCCCTCGGCACACCCGCGTCCCCGGCTGCGGGTGCACCCGCCCCTGGCGTCACCGGCTCCCCCACCCGAGGCATCCCCGCCCCCGCCAGGCCCTCCGCTGCTGGAGGCCCCCACCCCCCGACCCGCTGGGACGACCTCGTCTCCCAGGCCCCCGCCCACCGCGGCCCCACCACCGCGCTTGCCGCGGAGCGAGCCCGGCAGGCGCGGATGGCTGTGGTCGGGCCGGTGACCGAGCGGTGGGCGCCGGAGCAGGCCGGGCCGGTGCATGAGAACTGGCAGTTGGCCGCGCCGATCGGGCCCGCGACCGACCTGTGGGCGCTGGGGGCGCTGCTGTTCCGGGCCGTGCAGGGGCATGCGCCGTATCCGGAGGAGTCGACGGCCGAGCTGGTGCAGATGGTGTGCGCGGAGCCGCCCGCCTTCGCCGAGGAGTGCGGGCCGCTGAGGCCGGTCGTGGAGTCGCTGCTGCGTCAGGACCCCACCGAGCGCCTCGACTTCGAGGAGCTGAGGGGCTGGCTGCGGTCGCTGGTGCGGTCGGCGCCCGAGCCGGACGCCGGTGTCCATGTCGTCGCCGCGCCGCCGGTCGACCCGAACCGGCTGCCGATCGTACGGCGCCGGGGCGAGCTGGTGCGCCGGCGACGGGCCGGGCTGCCCGCGCATCACGGGCGGCACAAGCGGGCCAAGCAGGAGGCGCGTTCGCCGAAGCGGCTCGGCCGTACGCTGCTGGTGCTCGTCCTGCTCGGCATGGCCGCGGCGATCGCGTACGCCATGCTGTTCATGCCGAAGGCCGACCAGGGCAGCGGCGCAACGGCCGACGCCGATCGCACCGGCGCCGCGGGCCAGGCCGATCCGGCTGCGCCCGAGCAGTCGGCGGAGGCGAGCAGCGAGCCGCGGCCCGACCAGACGTCCCCCGGGTCCGGCAACAGCCCCTCGGAGTCGGCCGGTTCGACGGAGACGCAGACCACCGGGCCCGAGGTCCCCGACGGCTTCACCCTGCGCAAGGACGCGGCCGGCTTCCGGATCGCCGTCGCCAACGGCTGGAACCGCACACCGGAGAACGGACGCGGGCAGGTCGTGTACACGCACGGCGACTTCGACCTCATCGTCGTACCGGGGCGCGACACCACGGACGAGTACGGCAGCGACCCGATGGTCTACCAGCGGGAGCACGAGCGGGAGCTGCAGCCGTACCGCGACTCCAGCTGGGCCTCCTCCAGCGGGCTGAAGACGATCCAGGTCGGCGAGCGGACCATGGCCGAGGGGCAGTTCACCTGGACCGACGACGAGGGGCGCGAGCTGTTCGTGCGCAACCTCGCGATCCTGATCGACGGGCGGTACCACGTGGTGCAGATGCGCGGCCCGGAGGCCGAGCGGGACGAGGTGACGCGGCTGTTCGAGCAGGCGTCGGCGACGTATCAGGTCACGGGCTGAAGACGCCCCCTCGACGCCGAGTGACAGGTCAGCGCTTACTGAGAGCGACAACCATCACAGTGCGGTCTCCTTGGCACCCCCGTGGTTCCGGTCGTCTCGGCCGGTCCTTAGTCTGACCCTGTCAAGAGCATTGCGGGGCAACGTGAATCAGATGCAGGGCCAGCTCGTTTCGGGGCGCTATCGGCTCGCCGACGCGATCGGCAGCGGCGGTATGGGCCGGGTCTGGCGTGCGCACGACGAGGTGCTGCATCGGGCCGTCGCGATCAAGGAGCTGACCGCCGCGCTCTACGTCTCCGAGAGCGACCAGGAGCGGCTGCTCGCCCGTACCCGGGCGGAGGCGCGCGCGGCAGCGCGCATCAACCACTCCGCCGTCGTCACCGTGCACGACGTGCTGGAGCACGACGGCCGGCCGTGGATCGTGATGGAGCTGGTCGAGGGGTACTCGCTGGCCGACGCGGTCAAGGAGCGCGGACGCGTGGAGCCGACCGAGGCCGCCCGCATCGGCCTGTGGGTGCTGCGGGCCCTGCGCGCCGCCCACTCCGCCGGCGTCCTGCACCGCGACGTCAAGCCCGGCAACGTCCTCATCTCCGCCGAGGACGGCCGGGTCCTGCTGACCGACTTCGGCATCGCCCAGATCGAGGGCGACACCACCATCACCCGTACCGGAGAGGTCGTCGGCTCGGTCGACTACCTCGCCCCCGAGCGCGTCCGCGGCCACGACCCGGGCGCCGCCTCCGACCTGTGGGCGCTCGGCGCGACGCTGTACACGGCGGTGGAGGGCCGCTCGCCCTTCCGCCGCACCTCGCCGCTGGGCACGATGCAGGCGGTCGTCGACGAGGAACCCGCCGAGCCGCAGCACGCCGGCCCGCTCGCGCCCGTGATCACCGCCCTGCTGCGCAAGGATCCGGCCACCCGGCCCGGCGCGGCCGAGGCCGAGCAGATGCTGGCCGAGGCGGCGGAGGGGCGCAGGCCGAGCACGGCGCAGGCATTCGTGCCGACACAGCACACCCGGTACGAGCCGGAGGCACGCACCGGGCCCGGGCACACCGGGGCGACGGTGCACGTCGGGGCGACGGTGCGCACCGGGCAGGAGACGCCGACCGGCACGCCGTATCCCCCGATGGCCGGTCCGATGACGATCGGGCGGCCGTACGACGTGACCGGCACGGGCGCCGGCACCGGCGCCGTGCCCGCCCGGCCGCCCAAGCGCCGGCGGCTGCGCACGCTCGCGCTCCTCGTCGTCCTCGCCGCGCTCGCCGGCGGCGGCACCGCGGTGGTGCTGCAGAAGTGGGGGCCGCAGGCCGGCGACACGTCCACGTCGACCGCGCCCTCGCCGAGCCCCACAGCGACGAAGACGGAGGGCCCGGGGGCGGGAGGTGCCGTCCCCGACTCCTGGGAGCGCGTCGAAGACCCCTTGGGGTTCAGCCTGTACCTGCCCCAGGGCTGGAAGCGGAAAGTGGTCCAGGACGACGGCGACCTCAAGCAGATCGACTACACGCCCGACAACGGCCGGCACTTCGTGCGTATCGCCGTCGACCGGTCACCCGACTTCGCCGAGCCCTACGCGCACCAGCGCGACCTGGAGGAGCAGCTCCGGCGGCTGGTCGACTACCAGCGGGTGACCATGGAGGAGAACCTCTACCGCGA
Source organism: Streptomyces sp. CA-251387 (assembly GCF_050936625.1). Lineage (NCBI taxonomy): Bacteria > Bacillati > Actinomycetota > Actinomycetes > Kitasatosporales > Streptomycetaceae > Streptomyces > Streptomyces sp. CA-251387. Next base: position 5,718,953 of record NZ_JBNJMJ010000001.1, read on the forward strand.
CCGCAAGGGCTCCCTGTGGGAGTACACGTGGACCGCGCTGGCGAAGGACACGCCCTTCCCCGGGCCGCGGCACGCCATCGAGGAGACGTACATCGCCCGGGACGGCACCGAGTACGCGCTCTACATGTCCTCGCCGACGGGCAGCTGGACGACCACCCGCAAGCAGTTCACGGCGGTGCTGCAGGGGTGGCAGCCGAACGGCTCCTGAGCTTCTTTGCGGCTTTGCAGAGCCTTTGCCGCTTTGCAGAGTTGGCCGAACGGCGCCCGGAGCCGATCCGTCCGGTGCGGCATGATGAGGCCCATGGGGACCGAGGGGGCCAACTTCCGTGTGATCGCGGGGCGCTACCGCCTCGAGACGAGGCTCGGTCGCGGCGGCATGGGCGTCGTATGGCGGGCGACCGACCAGTTGCTGGGGCGAGCGGTGGCCGTCAAGGAGCTCCCCTTGGACGAGACGCTCTCCGCCGCCGAGGCCCGGCTGCAACGCGAACGCACACTGCGCGAAGCCCAGGCGGTCGCACAGCTCAGCCATCCGAACGTCATGGTCGTCCATGACGTCGTGGAGGACGACGAACGCCCTTACATTGTCATGGAGTTGATCGACGGCGACTCCCTCGCCGACCGGATCGCGACGTCCGGGCCCGTCGACGCGCCGGAGGCCGCCCGGATCGGCGCCGACCTGCTGAACGCGCTGCGCACGGCGCACGCGGCCGGTGTTCTGCACCGGGACATCAAACCGGCCAACGTGGTCATCGAGCACGGCACCGACCGCGTCGTCCTCACCGACTTCGGCATCGCCCAGGTGCCGGGCACGCCCACGCTCACCGAGGCCGGGTCCTTCGTCGGTTCGCCCGAGTACACCGCGCCCGAGCGGATGTCCGGGGCCAGGACCGGTCCCGCCTCCGACCTGTGGTCGGTGGGCGCGCTGCTGTGTGCGGCCCTGAGCGGCGAATCGCCGTTCCGGCGAGACTCGTTGAGCGGCACCGTGCTCGCCGTCGTGTCCGAGGAGATACGTCCGCCCGCGCAAGCGACGCCGATCCTGCCCGTCGTACAGGGGCTGCTGGAGCGGGACCCGGGGCGGCGGCTGGATGCGGCGGGGGCCGAGCGGATGCTGCGGGAGTTCCTCGAGACGGGGCTCGCCCCTGTGCCGAAACGGTTCGGCAGGGCGGAGCAGCGCTACTCGACACGCAGCAAGCTGGCCACGGCGGTGCTGGTCGCCGCGATGGCGGTGGCGGGGGTGTCGGCGGCGGCGCTGCTGGTGAACGGGGACGGGGACGGGGGCGTCGTGCCGACCAGTTCCGCGCCGGACACCCCCGTCAGGCCGCCCGGTACGGCGAGTTCCTCCAGTGCGCCCGGTACGGCGAGTTCCTCCAGCGCGCCTGGTCGATCTCCGTCTGACGGTACGTCTCCCTCACCCGGCGCGTCTGCCTCATCCGGCCCGTCTCCCTCGCTGACCACGTCGGCTCTCGTAGCCGCCAACTCCGAATAAAGGGGAGATAAGTAGCGACCTGAGTCACGGCTCTGTGACCGGAAAGCATTCCCGCTGGATGCCGAAGGGCTTGCCGCGATATGGATGGAGCCATGAGCAGCAACGGGGGAGCCCCTAACCGGTCCGACGAGCCGACGAGTTTCGAACTGCAACCGCCTCGGCCGAGCCCGCCCGCGCCCGTGCCCCACCCGGACAACCCGTACGCGGCGCCCACCCAGGTCGTACCGCAGCAGGGCACCCCTGCCCGGCCGAGCCCTCCGGACCCCGGCACCGGTCGGCTGATCGCGGGCCGCTACCGGCTGCTCGCCAAGCTCGGGCACGGCGGTATGGGCACCGTCTGGCGGGCCAAGGACGAGACGGTGGACCGGGAGGTCGCCGTCAAGGAGCCCCGCGTACCGGACCATCTTCCCGAACGCGAACGAGACAACGTCTTCGAGCGGATGCGCCGCGAGGCACGCGCCGCGGCCAGGCTCGACCACCCGGCGGTCGTGAACGTCCATGACGTCGCGGTTGTCGACGGCCGGCCCTGGATCGTCATGGAGCTGGTGCAGGGCCGTTCGCTGGGCGATGCGCTGCAGGAGGGCACCCTCGGGGCCCGCGAAGCGGCGAGAATCGGCCTCGAAGTGCTCGGCGCGCTGGAGGCCGCTCACGCCGCGGGCATCCTGCACCGTGACGTCAAGCCCGACAACGTCCTCCTCGGCCGCCATGACCGTGTCGTCCTCACCGACTTCGGCATCGCCCAGATCGAGGGCGAGACCAACCTCACCGACACCGGCGGCTTCGTCGGTTCCCCCGAGTACATCGCGCCGGAGCGGGTGCTGGGCCAGCGGCCGGGTCCGGCGAGCGACCTGTGGTCCCTGGGCGTCGTGCTGTACGCGGCGACGGAGGGCGTCTCGCCGTTCCGCCGCAGCAACACCCCCGCCACCCTCCAGTCGGTCCTCAACGCCGTGCCCGCGCCGCCCGCCTCCGCCCAGGGCCCGCTCGCCGAGGCCATCAACGGCCTGCTCCAGAAGGACCCGGCTCGCCGCCCCAACGCCGCGCAGACGCGTGCGCTGCTGGAACAGGCGGCCAATCCGCCGGCGCCGGTCGCCGCCACGCAGGTCGTGCGGGTCGGCGAGGGCGACAAGGGGGGTCTCCGGCTGGGGCGCAAGGCGCTGCTCGGGCTCGGTGCGGCGGTCGTCGCGGCGGCGGTGACGGCGTATCTGTTGATCGCGGATCCTTTCGCGGGGCCGTTGCCGGAGGGATGGAAGACGCGCGAGGAGAAGGACCTCGCCGCGACACTCGCAGTGCCCGAGAACTACAAGCGGGGCGTGCCCGAGGAGACGGACAACGGCCACTGGGTCACGTACACCGACGCGAGCGGTGCCATCTGGATCGGCCTGAGACTCGAGAAGAAGGCAGAGGACTCCAGCAACGGCATCGCCGGTTCCGCGGCCGCCGAGATGTACGACGACGACGGCGACTTCAAGCAGAACGGCGACTACGACGTCAGCATGCCGGCGAACCCCACGACAGACCCCAAGGAGACCACGTACCAGGGCAGGAAGTCCGCCGAGAACACGGTCAAGTACACGACCACGGACACCCAGAACCCCCGCCCGCGCGAGATGAGGATCTTCTACTACAAGACCTCCGCCGGCGACATGTACAAGCTCACCGTCAGTTACCCGGGCGCGGGCGACTTCACGGACCGTGGACGCGAGGTGGCGCAGACGGCGATCAAGAACCTGGACGTCGACAAGCTCTGAACTGGCCAAGGCCCTGCCCCGCAAGGTAGGCATGGAACATGACCAACGACGGGGGCGGCCCTGGCCGCAAGGGCCGTGTGATCGGCGGGCGTTACCGGCTGGTCGAGCGCATCGGCTCCGGCGGCATGGGCACCGTCTGGCGGGCGCTCGACGAACTGGTGGACCGTGAAGTCGCCGTCAAGCAGCCGAGGTTGCCCGGCGACCCGGAGGACGCGGCCCATCAGCGCGCCGCCCACCGGCTCTACCGTGAGGCCCGCGCCGCCGCCCGCGTCGACCATCCGGCCGCCGTCTCCATCCACGACGTCGTCGTCGAGGACGGGCTGCCCTGGATCGTCATGGAGCTGGTGCGCGGCGAGTCCCTGCACGAGGTCCTCCAGCGCAAGCCGCTCCCTCCGGCCGAGTCCGCCCGCATCGGCTTCGCCGTCCTCGGCGCCCTGCGCGCCGCGCACGACGTCGGTATCGTGCACCGCGACGTCAAGCCCGCCAACGTCCTGCTCGGCCGCCATGACCGCGTCGTCCTCACCGACTTCGGCATCGCGCACATCCAGGGCGAGGAATCCCTCACGGTCAGCGGCGAGTTCATCGGCTCCCTGGAGTTCATCGCCCCCGAGCGGATGTCCGGCCGCGGCGCCGGCCCCGCCTCCGACCTGTGGTCGCTGGGCGTGCTCCTGTACGCCGCCGTGGAGGGGTGGTCGCCGTTTCGCCGTACGACCCTGGAGTCCACGCTCGCCGCGATCCTCTCCGCCGATCCGCCCGAGCCGAAACAGGCGGGCCCGCTCGGGTCGTTGATCGTACGGCTGCTGGAGAAGGATCCCGAGCGGCGGCCCGGCGCGGAGGAGGTCGGCAAGGTTCTGGAGGCGGTGGCGGAGGGGTGGCCGGTGCCGGAGCCCTCCGGGGCGTCGGCAGCGGCGGGACCGCAGGATGCCTCTGTGCTCCGGGAGTTCGCGGAGGATTCGGGGACGGTACGGCTGGCAGGTTCGGCGGCGACCGGACCGGCGGGCGAGCCGGGGGCCGAGCCGACAGCCGAGCCGACGCCGATAACCGAGTCGGCGGCGTCCGACACCACGTCCCCGGCCCCGAAGCGCGGAGGTCGTTCCCTCCTCCGCCCGGTTCCCGTCGCAGTGCTGGGAGTCCTCCTCGTCGGCGGCACCTGGTTCGCCACCTCCTCCTTCCTCGTCGACAGGGACGACGACCTCAAGAAGACGAACCCCACCCACAGCTCGGCGCCCCCGACCCCGGAGCCGACCCCCAGCCGCACCCCCGGCACCTGGATCGCGCACCGGGAGAAGGACATGAACGCCGTCCTCTCCCTCCCCGCCGCGTACAAGGAGGCCGCGCGGGAGGGCAGCGCCACCGACCAGCCCCGGCTCGTCGTCTACGACATCGAGGCCGGCCTCGTCCAGGTGCGCCTCACCCAGTGGGACAAGTCGCCGGGGCCGTTGCTGGACCAGGCCGAGCAGGCGCAGGAGACCTGGAACAGCTACAACCACGACGCGAGCGGCCAGTACACCCGTACGACCTTCAAGGGCTACGACGCCGTCCTCGTCGACACCACCTACGACATGGAGGAGTCCCCGACCCGCTGCATGCAACTGTTCGTGGTCACCGCCGACGACCGCATGTACGAGCTGCGCGTCGACATGCCCAAGGGCACGCCCTCGGAGAAGAAAGGCACCGCCGTCTTCAAGGGCGCCCGTGACCGACTCGAGATCGAGTGACTCGGCACTGACTCGGCAACGCCCTGATCAGCACGTTTGTTGCCAGTGGACACTGGCGGCATGTGAGCACTCGGTGAATCCGCGTTACCGACGGGTACACAAAGGCTCCGCTCCGGCATACCCTGCGCCTCATGACGGACGCGCAGGCCCCGGCCAAGACCGGCACCAACCCCCTCGCCCCCGCCCCGGTGGGCGCCCGCACCGCCGCCGACGTGGTCACCCCCGAGCTGGTCGCCCAGCTCACCAAGGGCGTGGCCGGCTCCGGTCGTACCGCCAACCACACGCCGTTCACCGGCGAGAAGCTGGCCGACCTGCCCGAATCCACGCCCGAGGACGTGCGGAAGGCCTTCGACGCGGCCCGCGGGGCCCAGGCCGTCTGGGCCCAGGTCCCGGTCCGGCAGCGCGCCGCGGTCCTGCTCCGCTTCCACGACCTGGTGCTGGAACGTCAGGCCGAGGTCCTTGACCTCATCCAGCTGGAGACCGGCAAGGCCCGCCTGCACGCCCACGAGGAGGTGCAGGCCGTAGCCGTCGCGGCCCGCCATTACGGCCGTAAGGCACCGTCGTATCTGAAGCCGAAGCGGCACACCGGCGCCATACCGACCCTCACCAAGGTCACCGAGCTGCGCCATCCGCGCGGCGTCGTCGGCCAGATCGCCCCCTGGAACTACCCCCTGGAGCTGTCCGTCGGCGACGCGCTCCCCGCCTTCGTCGCGGGCAACGCGGTCGTGATGAAGCCGGACACGGAGACCTGTCTCACGGCGCTGTGGGCGCGCGACCTGCTGATCGAGGCAGGGCTGCCCGCCGACGTCTTCCAGGTCGTCCTCGGCGAGGGCCCGGTCATCGGCCCCGAGGTCGTCCGGCACGCCGACTACGTCTCCTTCACCGGCTCCACCCGCACCGGCCGCGAGGTCGCCCAGGGCGCCGCCGCCCGCCTGGTCGGCGTCTCCCTCGAACTCGGCGGCAAGAACGCCATGCTGGTCCTGGAGGACGCCGACGTGGAGAAGGCCGCCGCGGGCGCCGTCCGCGCCTGCTTCTCCTCCGCCGGCCAGCTCTGCATCTCCATCGAGCGGCTGTACGTCCACGAGTCGATCGCGGACGCCTTCGTCGAGCGCTTCGCCGGCCGCACCAAGGCGATGCGGCTGGGCAGGTCCCTGGCGTACGGCGCCGACATGGGCTCCCTGGTCGGCGCGCGGCAGCTGGAGACGGTCACCCGGCATGTGGAGGAGGCCGTCGCGAAGGGCGCGAAGCTCGTCGCGGGCGGTGTGGCGCGACCCGACATCGGCCCGTACTTCTTCGAGCCGACGATCCTCGACGGCGTCGAGCCCGAGATGACCGTGTGCACCGAGGAGACCTTCGGCCCGGTCGTGTCGATCTACCGCTTCAAGACCGAGGACGAGGCGATCGAGCTCGCCAACTCCACGCCGTACGGCCTCAACTCGTCGGTCTGGACGAAGGACGGCCGCCGCGGCCGCGAGGTGGCGGCCCGTCTGCGCTCCGGCACGGTCAACGTCAACGAGGGCTACGCCCCCGCCTACGGCAGCGTCCAGTCCCCGATGGGCGGCATGAAGGACTCGGGTCTCGGCCGCCGTCACGGCTCCGAGGGCATCCTCAAGTACACGGAGGCCCAGACGGTGGCCCAGCAGCGGCTGCTGCCGATGGCGCCGTCGCTGGGGATGGACGACGAGAAGTACGCGCAGTTCATGAGCCGGAGCCTGCGGGTGATGAAGGCGTTCCGTTTCCGCTAGGACCGGGCCTTCGAGCCCGCCGCACCACCGCTTTCAACGAGGAGAGCACGTGTCACAGGAGAACTCTGCCCAGAAACAGGACGACGGCTCCGGGTACGACTATGACGTCATCGTCGTCGGGTCGGGTTTCGGCGGGTCGGTAACGGCGCTCCGCCTGACGGAGAAGGGCTACCGCGTAGGCGTCCTCGAAGCCGGGCGCCGCTGGACCCGCGAGACCCTCCCGAAGAACTCCTGGGACCTGAAGAACTACCTGTGGGCCCCCAAGCTCGGCATGTACGGCATCCAGCGCATCCACCTGCTGGGCAACGTCATGGTGCTGGCGGGAGCGGGCGTCGGCGGCGGCTCCCTCAACTACGCCAACACCCTCTACGTACCGCCGAAGGCCTTCTTCGAGGACCCCCAGTGGCGTGACATCACGGACTGGCAGGAGGAGCTGAAGCCGTACTACGACCAGGCCCAGCGCATGCTCGGCGTACGGCTCAACCCGACGATGACCCCGTCCGACGTCCACCTCAAGGCGGCCGCCGAGCGGATGGGCGTCGGCGACACCTTCCACATGGCGCCGGTCGGCGTCTTCTTCGGCGACGGCAAGGACGCGGGCGGGGAGGCGAAGGCCAAGCCGGGCGAAGAGGTGGCCGACCCCTACTTCGGCGGGGCGGGACCGGCCCGCAAGGCCTGTACCGAGTGCGGCGAGTGCATGACGGGCTGCCGCCACGGCGCGAAGAACACCCTCAACGAGAACTACCTCTACCTCGCCGAGAAGGCGGGCGCGGTCGTCCACCCCCTGACGACGGTCGTCTCCATCACGGACGACTCACAGGGCGGCTACGCCGTCGCGACGCTGCCGACCGACCGCAGGAAGAAGGGCGAGGGCAGGCTCTTCAAGGCCCGCCGGGTGGTGCTCGCGGCCGGTACATACGGCACCCAGACGCTCCTGCACCGCATGAAGGCGGGGGGCCAACTGCCACATCTCTCCCCCAGGTTGGGCGAACTGACCCGCACCAACTCGGAGGCCCTGGTCGGCGCGCAGACCGACAACCGGCGCTACCGCAGGGCGACGGGCGAGCCGAAGGTCGACTTCACGCGCGGAGTCGCCATCACGTCGTCCATCCACCCCGACGAGAACACCCACATCGAGCCGGTCCGCTACGGCAAGGGCTCCAACTCGATGGGCGGCCTGTCGATCCTCCAGGTCCCCTATGCGGAGGGCCGGTCGCGCGCCGGCGCCTGGCTGGCGAACGCGGCCCGCCACCCCCTTCTCGTCCTGCGCTCCCTCTCCAACCGCCGCTGGTCGGAGCGGACCATCATCGGCCTGGTGATGCAGTCGCTGGACAACTCGCTGACGACGTACCTGAAACCGGACGGCGTCGGCAAGGGCCTGCTGACGGCACGCCAGGGCCACGGCTCCCCCAACCCCAAGCAGATCAAGGCCGCTTCGGAGGCCGCGTCGGCCATCGCGGCCGACATCAACGGCTTCGCCGGCTCCAACGTCGGCGAACTCATGGGCACCCCCCTCACCGCCCACTTCCTCGGCGGCTGCCCGATCGGCGACTCGCCCGAGACCGGCGTGATCGACCCCTACCACCGCCTCTACGGCCACCCCGGCATCTCGGTCGTCGACGGGGCGGCGGTCTCGGCCAACCTGGGCGTCAACCCCTCCCTGACGATCACCGCACAGGCCGAGCGGGCGATGTCGTACTGGCCGAACAAGGGCGAGGCGGACCCGCGTCCGGCCCAGGGAGCGGCCTACGAACGCCTGAAGCCGGTCGAGCCGAAGTCACCGGCGGTCCCGGCGGAGGCGTTCGGAGCGTTGCGGTTGCCGTTCCTGGGGATGCCGGCGGTGCCGCCGAAGAAGTAGGGCACGCGACAGCCGTAGAGAGAAGAGACCAGCGACAGTCGTAGACAGAGCAGAAACAGAGAAGGACCTGCACCCCCCTCCGAGCGCAGGTCCTTCTCTGTCTTGCGTAGAGCTCTGGTGAGGCTTAGGCCTCCGCACCGACCTTGCGGCGCTTCATGGCGAACACGACGCCCGCACCGGCGACGATGGCGACACCACCGACGGTCGCGATGACCGGCAGGTTGGAGCTGGAGCCGGTCTCGGCGAGGTTGCCGCTGATCTCCTGGACCTCGCCCTGCGGCTTCTTGCCGTCGATGCCCGAGGGCTTCTCACCGTTCGGCTTGGCGGGGCCGGGGTTGCCCGGGTTGCTGCCCGCGGCGAGGACGGTGAACTCGTAGAACTCACCGTTGCCGTAGCAGGCGGCGTCCTCGCCGGCGTAGATGGCCTGGCTGAGCGCGAAGGACGCGCCGGCCGGGGCGGACGACTTCACGCGGACGCGCAGGTCCAGCGAGGCGGAGGAGTTCGCCTCCAGCTTGTCGAGGGAGGCGACGAAGCTACCGGTGAAGACGACCTTGCCGTCCTCGTCCTTGTAGAAGTCCTGGTAGCTGCTGGTCCACTTGCCGTCCTCCTTGACCTGGATCTCGGCCAGGTCGAGGTACAGCGAGTCCTCGTCGTTGACCTCGTCCGCGTACTCGGTGAACGCCTCGATCCAGACGTTCTCCAGGTCCTTGTCGGAGTTGTTCGTGGCGACGAACTCGAAGTTGTGCCAGCCCGAACCCGCGACGATCTTGCTCGGCAGGCCGGAGATCTCGGCCTTGAGGTTGTCGTCGAGGTCGAACGTCTCGCAGTCCTCGTACGGGTTCCACTCGTCGTCGCCCTCGGAGGGGGTGCTCTCCTCGGGAGCCGGCGTGGACTCCTCCTCGGCGGGGGTGCTCTCCGTGGCGGTGGGGGTGGCGGACTCGGTGGGGGCGTCGGTCGTCGGCGCGTCGGTGGGCGCGTCGCTCGTCGGGGTGTCGGTCGGCGCGTCGGTCGTGGGGGTGTCGGTCGGCGCGTCGGTCGTCGGCGTGTCGGACGGCGTCTCCGTCACGGTCTCGGTGGGCGCCGTCGGCTCGTCCGTGGCGAACGCGGCCGGCGCGGACAGCAGTGCGATCGGCGCTATGACAGCCGTCGTGGCTGCGGCGGCCAGGGCACGGCGAAGCTTCATGAAGACCTCAGAAAGTCCGGAGTGCTGCGACGTCGCAACACGCGAGTAAAAGGGAGGCCTCCGCGTGTGGGGCGCGGGTGTGGCCCGTGGTTCGCAGGGTTTGATCAGTGACAGCGGTGAATGGTTGTGCACTCCCTAACAGGTTTCTTATGTGGCCTGCATCACATCCAGGAAGGGTCTGCTCGGTCGTCCGGAGCTGACGTACGCTCAGCCGGCCGACAGCCCACGAGAGGAAGCCCACACCGCCGTGACCGAGAAGCCGTCCGAGGGCTCGTCCATACCGGACGAGGCATGGGAGAAGTTCGTCCAGGACGCCGAGCGCGAACGCGCCTCCGCCCCGAAGGAACCCTCCGCCCGCGCCCGCATGGTCACCGAGCGCCTGCGGCAGCAGGAGGCCCGGGGGGAACTGCCCGCAGGGTGGCGCACCGGCCCCGCCTGGCAGGAGATGAACGGCCGCGCCACCCGGCGCCGTCGCCGGTGGGCCATGGTCGGCGTGCCTCTCGCCATAGCCGTGGCGGTCGTGGCGGTACGGCCCTCGCTGATACCCGGCGACCCGTTCGGCAGCGCGGCCTCGTCACCGAAGGGCGGGGCCTCGTCGCCGCTCCCCGTGGAGACCGCCGCCCCGACGGCCGCGCCCGGATCCGCCGATCCCGCCGTCCCCACCGTGGCCAGGCCATTCGCCGGCTCCCCGGCCGAAGGCTGGGCCGACGGCGAGACCGGCATCGCACTGCCGAAGGCCACCCCGGTCGGCACGCTGTCCAAGGGGCAGGTGGAGCAGGCGCTGCGACAGACCGGAAGGCTCCTGGTCGACGCCAACCTCGACCCGGCCACTCTCCGCGGCGAACGCCCCGAAACCGCACTCGGCGTCATTGAGCCCCGCCAGACGGAACTGCTCGACCTGCTGACCACCGCGCTGCGCAAGCCGGACAAGGACCACGATCCCCTGTGGATGTTCAGCCGCTTCGACCCCGACGAGGTGCGGCTCGCCGGTGATGTCGTAAAGACGCGCGGCCGCATGACGTTCAAGGAGGGTGAGCACGCCTCCGTCGTCGTGCACGCCGACTACACCTTCGTCTATCCGCTCGTCCGCAAGGGTTCGACCGAGGTGGCCCGCACGATCATCCGCCGGGTCCTCGACGTCGAGCTCTCCGACCCGGCCAGGTACCAGGTCACCCCGGGGAAGATCGCCGTCCTGCGCTACGACCAGGAGATCGGCAACTCGGCCTGCGACGTGTACGACGGCTATCTGCACCCGCAGTTCGACTCGTCGCTGCCCACCGGCGCACCCCCCACCGGCCCGACGACGGACCCGTACGACCGCAGCAAGGAGATCGACGCGGACCGCGCGGAGGAGTGCGGCACCGTCTCCCGCACGTGACGCACGAGCCGACCGGCAAGAGAAGGGCCCCGCAGGCAGGAGCCGCGGGGCCCTTCTTTCGTCAGCACCGACGTCAGGGCAGCATCGGTGCCTGGGAAGCGGCGCCGGGGGGTTGCGCCGCTGGTCCGGTTACGCCCTTCGGGCCCTGGGTCGGCGCCCCGGCGCGCGGGCCGCGCACGGAAGGTCTCGACCTCTGGCAGTGCCGCCGCGCAGCGGTGCGCAGCAGGCGAAAGGCAATGCAGTTGTCTGGGGTGGGACTCGGATGTGGTGGGGCTCGGAGGGGTGGGACTTGGCGGTTTCTACGCATCGTGCTGGATGGACGCGGCCACCGCAACCGCTTGACCCAGCCTTGTACGCCTTCTTGCGCTTCGCAGGCCTTCTCGTGGGGCCTTCTTGCACTTCCGCCGGCCGGCCCCGGGCGTCCCCGGAGCCGACCTCTCTTGAGTGACCGGGCTGCTGTCCCCTGCCGTCCGGTCACCTACCTGGAGCGAGGTCCCACGGCGCACGGCACGATCCGTACGCCTCATCGCTCCAGCGAGCCACGCGTGGTTCTTCCGGGCCCGCGCCTGGCTGGCACGGACACCGGTACCAACGAAGGGTGGGGGGAGGCGTCACGCGCCGTACGGGTGAGAGGGGCCCCGAACTCAGATGCGACCGCGGCACAGTTCGAGCAGCGTCATGGCGAGCGACGTGCCCGGCTTGCCCAGCGCCTCGCTGTAGTGGCTGAGGACCTCCATCTCACGCGAGAGGTTCACCCGCCGGCCGCCGGAATTGATCCGCGCCTCCTGGATGACGGCCGAGACGGCCATGCGTTCCTGGATCAGCCCGATGATCCGGTCGTCCAGGGCGTCGATGCGTTCACGGGCACCGGTGATCACGTCCGCGGCCTCGGTGGTACGGGCGCCGGTCACGTCGATGGCGGTCATTTCGGGGCTCCTCGTCGAAGTCGAAGGGCGGTGCCCCGGAGCGACAGGATCCGGAAACGCCAGACGCCCCGGACCTTGTCGGCCCGGGGCGCCTGGGAAGTCGCTTGTCAGTTGCTCAAGCAGCACGACCATGGCAGCCGGCGGGCCGGGTGCCATAGGTAAAGAGGAAGGTCGGGTGCGTGAGCATGGGGTCAGTATGCCGGGGCGGCGGGGGATGGCCAACCTGGTTCGCATCCTGAGACGCGACCGGCTCTCGCGACGCCGATCAGCTGTATTCAGCCTGTCCGGCGTCTGAGGACGAGGCGCTTTCGGGGCCGAAGCGGGGGTCTGGGGCGGCAGCCCCCAGGAACGCCCAGGGCCCGCTCACTGTGCCCGGCCGACCCGGCGGAGCGCCCCGGTAGAATTGGCCAGCACAGAGACCCGCCCCACCGCCGGAAGGCTCCCGTGTCACCAGCGACCCCCGCTGCCGCCGCCCCCGACACCGTCCTGGTCGTCGACTTCGGCGCGCAGTACGCCCAGCTCATCGCCCGTCGCGTCCGCGAGGCCCGGGTCTACAGCGAGATCGTGCCGAGCACCATGCCCGTCGAGGAGATGCTCGCCAAGAACCCGGCGGCGATCATCCTCTCCGGCGGCCCCTCGTCGGTCTACGAGGAGGGTGCCCCCCGCCTCGACCGCGCGATCTTCGAGGCCGGCGTCCCCGTCTTCGGCATGTGCTACGGCTTCCAGCTGATGGCACAGTCCCTCGGTGGCACGGTCGACAACACCGGCGCCCGCGAGTACGGCCGTACGGATCTCCATGTCTCGAAGTCGTCCTCCACCCTCTTCGAGGGCACCCCGGCCGAGCAGCACGTGTGGATGTCGCACGGCGACGCCTGCTCCGCCGCCCCGGAGGGCTTCTCCGTGACGGCCTCCACGGACGTCGTCCCGGTCGCCGCCTTCGAGAACGACGAGAAGAAGCTGTACGGCGTCCAGTACCACCCCGAGGTCATGCACTCCACGCACGGCCAGCAGGTGCTGGAGCACTTCCTGTACCGGGGCGCGGGCCTGACCCCGAGCTGGACGACCGGCAATGTGATCGAGGAGCAGGTCGCGGCGATCCGCGAGCAGGTCGGCGACAAGCGCGCCATCTGCGGGCTGTCCGGCGGTGTGGACTCCGCCGTCGCCGCCGCGCTCGTGCAGAAGGCCATCGGCTCCCAGCTGACCTGCGTCTACGTCGACCACGGCCTGATGCGCAAGGGCGAGACCGAGCAGGTCGAGAAGGACTTCGTGGCCGCGACCGGCGTGCAGCTGAAGGTCGTGGACGCGGAGGAGCGGTTCCTCAAGGCGCTTGCCGGGGTCACCGACCCCGAGGAGAAGCGGAAGATCATCGGCCGCGAGTTCATCCGGGTCTTCGAGCAGGCGCAGGCGGAGATCATCGCGGACGAGGGTCCGGCGGTGGAGTTCCTCGTCCAGGGCACCCTCTACCCCGACGTGGTCGAGTCCGGTGGCGGCACCGGAACCGCCAACATCAAGTCCCACCACAACGTGGGCGGCCTCCCCGAGGACCTCGAGTTCAAGCTCATCGAGCCCCTGCGCAAGCTGTTCAAGGACGAGGTCCGGATGGTCGGCCAGGAGCTGGGCCTGCCGGAGGAGATCGTCCAGCGCCAGCCGTTCCCGGGCCCGGGCCTCGGCATCCGTATCGTCGGCGAGGTCACCAAGGAGCGGCTCGACCTGCTCCGCGACGCCGACGCCATCGCCCGTGAGGAGCTCACGGCGGCCGGCCTCGACCGGGACATCTGGCAGTGCCCGGTCGTCCTGCTGGCGGACGTCCGCAGCGTCGGCGTCCAGGGCGACGGCCGCACCTACGGCCACCCGATCGTCCTGCGTCCCGTCTCCTCCGAGGACGCCATGACCGCCGACTGGTCGAGGCTGCCGTACGACGTCCTCGCGAAGATCTCGACCCGGATCACCAACGAGGTGCGGGACGTCAACCGTGTCGTCCTCGACGTGACCAGCAAGCCCCCGGGCACCATCGAGTGGGAGTAGTCCTCCCGGCTTCGAAGGTCACGTCCGCTTGAGAGTGCGCACCGGCTCTCCGGGCTTCCAGACCTGGACGACGAGGTACTTGTCGTCCTCGACGTAGGTCCTGACGACCTCCGTCAGCTCGGTGCGGAAGAGGTGGAACGGCTCCGGCGGTTCCACCTCTTCGCCGTATGCGGCCTTGGTCCGCGGATCGTCGATCTCGATCGCCCGACCGCTGATCCGCACGTCACCGCCGCCCATGCTCTGCCCCTCCCCGGGGTTCGCCTGCAGCGCGAAACGCGGGTCGCGGCGCAGGTCGAGCGCCTTGAGCGAGTCCGGCATCATGCCGAGCCACAGCTCGCCGTTCAGGAAGCGGACCTCCAGACCGGTGGTGCGCGGGGAGCCGTCCTTGCGGAGCGTGGCCAGGACATGGTGGGTGAAGGCACCGAAGCGCTCTTCGACGATCTTCGCGAGCGCGGGTTCGGCGGTGGTGAAGGCTGCCCAGTTCGCTGTCATACGGCGAGTGTGGCGCCTATACCCGACATCTGCTGTCGGGTATGCGGGGTGTCGGCCCTGACGGCGGCGTCATGCCGCGTACGGCACAGGGCGGACGTACCTCTCCCGGCCCGCCTCGTCCCGGACCGGCGTGTATCCGGCCGCCGTGAGCCGCTGAGCCAGCTTCACGCGCCGGGTCGTATTGAGGCGCAGGGCGCCCAGCAGGAGCGCCGGCATCAGGACGGCGAGCGGGAGCAGGACCGCGGGCTTGGCGGTCAGCAGGGCCAGGAGCGGGAACAGGGCCGCGGAGCCCCAGGCCATGGTGAGCAGGCGCTTGCGATCGCCCACCGCCCCGAGGGAGTCGTACCGAATGAGCGCGGTGATCAGGTCGACGTCCGGCTGCGCCTCCGGGACGGGAGTGAGCGAACCCGGCCGCATGCCGGGGACCGGGCCTCCCGCGCCCGCCTGCGGGAACGCGGCCGCGTTGGCCGCCGCACGCTGCTGTGCCCGGGGGTCGGTGTCACGGACCAGGTACACGTGCAGGGTCTTGTTCTCGCCGACGCGGCGCACGTCCGCGTACCGGAAGCCGTAGCACTCGGCGAGGTACGCGAGTGCGCCGAGGGTCCGCGACCGGGCGTACGGGTGGACGAGCTCGACGACGTCCTGGGACGCGATCTGGCGCATGAGGGCGGTGACGCGGCGGTCGGCGAGGCTCACGAGGGCTCCTGGCTGAAAAGTGACGCTGAACTTCTGGTTCCGCACACCAGACCCATGAGCCCGGGCGAGGGTTGCGTGCGTCATCTTCACGGAACATGTCTGTTCTCTTGCGCTGACCGACGGTAACTTCCGCCCCGTAAAGCACCCCAGTGCTGGAGGACACATGCACGGGACGCCCCTCGGGCCGACTCCGCCCACACCGCTGCCGACCGACCGGTTGCAGTTCGCGATGCCGCCGATGCACGACTCGGTCGAGGAGGAGCGCCGGCACCGCAAGGAACGGCTCGCCGGAGCGTTGCGGATCTTCGGGCGGTTCGGGTTCGAGGACGGGGTCTCGGGGCACATCACGGCGCGCGATCCCGAGTTCAGCGACTGCTTCTGGGTCAACCCGTTCGGGATGCCGTTCAAGCACGTCACCGTCAGCGACCTCGTGCTCGCCAACTCCGAGGGACAGGTCATCGACGGCCGCTACCACGTGAACCAGGCGGCCTTCACCGTGCACTCCCAGGTCCACGCCGCCCGCCCGGACGTCGTCGCGGTCGCCCACTGCCACTCGGTGCACGGGCGGGCGCTCGCGGCGCTGGGGGAGCTGCTGGACCCGATCACCCAGGAGAGCTGCGCCTTCTACGAGGACCACGCCCTCTACGACGCCTACTCGGGGGTTGCCGTCGACGCCGTGGAGGGCCGCCGGATCGCGACCGCGCTCGGCTCGCACAAGGCGCTCGTGCTGCGCAACCACGGGCTGCTGACCGTCGGCGACTCGGTGGACGCGGCGGCCTGGTGGTTCCTGTCGATGGAACGCTCCTGCCAGGTGCAGCTGACCGCACGGGCGGCGGGCCGCCCGGTCCTCATCGACCACAAGCAGGCCGTGGCCACCCGCGAGCAGCTGGGCGGCGATCTGGTCGCGTGGATCAATTACCAGCCGCTGTGGCAGGACATCAGCCGGAGCGAACCGGATCTGCTGAGCTGACGGGTCCCCAGGAAGATCCGGTGACGGTGGGCAGGCATGGGGCTCGCGGTCAGAAACCCCGCAGGACGACCGCCTTCGTCATGGCGAACTCCTCGTCCGTGAGCACCCCGTCCCGGTGCAGCTCTCCCAACTCCCGCAGCCTGCGGAGCAGTATGTCGTGGTGGTCGGCCGGGGGCGGTACCGACGCCGCCAGCCGGTCGCGGTCGGCGTGCTCGATGCCGGTGCGGCTGGACGGGTGCGGCAGGCGGGCGGTGACCGCGGTGGCGACCAGCGCGGTGAGCAGGTCACGGCGGGCGCTGCCCCACAGGTCCAGGGCGTACGGGTCCTTCTCCGGCGGCAGTTTGGAGAACACCGTCTCGCGGGTCACGAAGCGCAGGAAGCCGTCCTCGTAGCCGGAGTTGGGCAGCCACTCGACCTGGACGAGGTCACCGACGTTGATGATTCTCGGGCCGGTCGCCCGTTTGACCCGGTCGGACGTGTCGGACCAGTCGATCCGCACCTGGGCGCCGTCGAAGGAGACCGTGCCGTCGGAGGAGCGGACGGAGACGGGGACGGGCGGGCCGGGGAGGAGGTAGGCCTTGGCCGGCTCCTTGGGGATCTGCTCCAGGAGCAGTGCGTGGCGGATCTCCTCGGCGACGTACTCGGCGACCCCGGTACGGTCGATGTCCACCGTCAGCCGGTACGGATCCGCCGTGTCGGGCAGCCGGCCGCCGGTCGCCTGGAGCAGCGGGTCGGCACCCTCCCGCAGCCGCATGCGCAGGCGCCCGCGTTTGCGTTCGGGTTCGAAGACGATGCTCGCCACGGCTTCCAGGGGTACGGCGATCTCTCCGTACGTCTGCCGGAACAGCGGCACGGAGCGGTGGAGTCCCGGCGTGATCCGGACCGTTGTGCCGTCGAAGGCCCAGGTCCCGTCGCGCTGGATGATCTCGGCCATAGAGAAATTCTCGCAGCCGGGTCAACACGCGGGTCGTTGGTCACCCGGGGTGAGGGGGCTGTCGGGCGTGGGGTGGGTGAGGTAGGGCACAATTCGCTGGCGGCGTGGGGGAGTTGTGAGTCGTGCGGTGGTGGGGCGGTCGCGGGCTCGGTGGTGGTCCGGCGGTGGTGGGCCGGGCATCGGGGTGGCGGTTGTGGTGGCCGGTATCTGAGACGGGCTGCCGATCGTGGGGTCGTGAGGTTATAAGGCCGTGAGGGCTGTAAGGCGTGAGGTCACAGGGAAGGCGGGCATCGGGCGTGGCGGTGCAGGAGGCTGGGCAGAGCGGCGCGGCAGGGGGCGCGCACGGGGGCGGCTGCGCCTGTGGGGACTGTCCGCACGGGGCGCGTGCGGGGCATCGGCGGGCCGTCGCCGAAT
Organism: Streptomyces sp. CA-251387; assembly: GCF_050936625.1. Classification (NCBI taxonomy): domain Bacteria; kingdom Bacillati; phylum Actinomycetota; class Actinomycetes; order Kitasatosporales; family Streptomycetaceae; genus Streptomyces; species Streptomyces sp. CA-251387. The sequence goes on from NZ_JBNJMJ010000001.1 coordinate 5,736,526, forward strand.
TCCTGCTGAAGCGGGACGAGTTCGCGGCCGGGCAGGGGCTGCCGGCCGCGGTGGCCCACTCCGCCTCCGCCTCCCGGCAGTGGGTCTCCGAGGAGTTGACGCAGTCGGCGGAATTGGTCGCCGAGCGCGGGCGGGCCGAGGGCGCGGCATGGCTGGCGCGGCTGTGGTGGCGTACGGCGTGCGTTGTCTGGGGCCTGGTCGTGGTGTTGCTGCTGGTGCAGGCGCTCACGGCGATCGGGGTGGGATGGACGGCGGCGCGTACGGCCGGGCTGCTGGCGGCGCTGGTGACGGCCGGGGCGCTCACCGCGGCCTCGTGGTTCCACCGGGCGCGGGGTGGGGCGCTCGCGCCGGTCATCGGTGAGGACAACCGGCTGTCGACGTCGCGTGCGGTGGCCGGGGCTTGGGTGCTGTTCCTTGCCTACGCCGTGCTCGTGCTGGTGGGGCGGCTGGCGGCGGCGTCCGGGCACGCGGAGCGGGATGCGCTGATCGCGGGTCTTGAGCTCGGGCGGGGCGCCGGGGTGGTGACGGTGCTCGCCGTGGTGTCGGCGATCGCGATGCTCGTGCGGCGGGTGGTCGGGGTGCGGGTGCTCGGGCAGCGGCTGCAGAAGCTGCGGGCGGACCGGCCTCGAGCGGCGGATCTGCTGACGGACGATGCGGGGCGGGGGACGTTCGCGGACATCCAGTACGTCGTGATCGGCGGGGTCGCCTTGCTGTTCGCGGCGGTGCGGTTGGCGCGGCGGCCGGATCAGTTGCCCGATCTGCCGTGGGGGTTGGCGGTCGTCGTGCTGATCTCGGCGGCGACGTATCTGGCCGGGAAGTACGCGGAAGGGGGTCGGCCGGTGATCCTGTCGGTGGTGCGGGCCCGGGAGGCCGGGGATCTGGACGGGCCGATCCGTACCGGGGACGACATCGAGATCCGGGGGGCCGGGTTTGTGCCGCCCGGGGCGCAGGGGGCGGACCGGTTGTCGCGGATGGTGGTGCGGATCGGGGCGGTGCATGTGCATGTGCCGTTGGTGCCGGTGGCCGGGGGGTTCAGCAATCCGACGGATGCGGTGTTGACGGTGCCTGTGCCGGCGGATGTGGAGCCGGGGAGGGTGGAGGTGCAGGTGGTTACTGCGGCGGGGGTGGAGACGAATCGGTACGCGATTGATGTGACCGAATGACGGTTGCGGCGTGCCTCCGGCGGTTGGGCCGGGGGTGCCTGCGGGCGGCCTGTGCGGGGTCGGTGGGGGTGCGCGTTGATGCCTGCGGCGGCCTGTGTTCCTGAGTGGGGGTGCGCGTAGCGCCTACGGGGCGGTGGGTGGGTCGGGGCCGTGCCGGGGGGGGGTGTCCGTCCTCGGACCGGCGGCTGGACTTAGGCCAGGAGGTGCTGCGTGTTGACGCCGGCCACTGCGGGCGGACACCCCCCCGGCACGTCCCCTTGCCGCCGTGGGCGACTGCGGGCCCACGGGGGTACGCGCCACCGCCTAATGGCCGCAGCAGCATGCGTAGCTGCGGGCCGCCACGCCCACCCAGCCGCGGTCCGCCACAGCCTGCGTAGCTGCGGGCCGTCATGCCGACCCCGCTGCGGGCAGTCGTGCCGCTGGGGCGGCACGGGTGGGCGCAGCGGCACCCCGCCAGCGCCGGGCTGCGCGACCCACCCTCGCGACGCGGGGGTTCCCATAGGCGGGCGGAGTCGGAGAATACGGGGGGCGGTACAGGATTGAGCGGCGCAGCCATTGCGTACGTATGGTCCATTGAGGGGTCACGGCACGGCGGGCGAGAGGCGGCTACGGGCGATGACTCACGGTATGCACACGGACACGCACCTCCCCTACCTCGACGGCGGCCGGGACTGGCGGGACACCGCAACCCGTTACGCACTGCTCCCGCTCCGGGTCTTCCTCGGCGTCACGTTCATCTACGCCGGCCTGGACAAACTCACCGACGGCGCCTTCATGAAGGGCTCCGGCTCGGGATCGATCGGCGACATGATGCGTGCCGTTCGTGATTCCTCGGCCATTCCGGCCCTGGTGGACCTGGCTCTGAAGAATCCCGTTGGGTTCGGCTATGCCATCGCCTTCGGTGAGCTGGCCGTCGGGATCGGCACGCTCATCGGGCTGCTCTCCCGGCTGGCGGCGCTCGGCGGTGCGCTCATCTCGCTGAGTCTGTGGTTGACGGTGAGCTGGGCCTCCGATCCGTATTACTACGGCAATGACCTGGCCTATTTGATGGCCTGGCTGCCTCTCGTCCTCGCGGGCGCCCCCATTTTCTCGGTGGACGCCGCACTCCGTGCGCGGCGACGACAGCGGGCGGGAGGCTATCGGTAGCCCAGGTCGGCGGGTTATCGGCGGCTACTGGTGGGTGGATGCGGGGCCGCCCGTCGTCAGTGGGGTGCGTCCGGCTGTGGGTCCGGGGGTGTTGTGGTGGTGCTGTGGGGTGGTCGGCGGCGTCTGCGTATGCCTCGGGTCACGGCCGCCACCGTGGCTGCCAGGAACAGGCCGCCCATGACCAGCGGGATCACCACGAACCACGGTGTCTCCCAGGCGTCGCCCGCGTCACCGGCGTAGATGACGCCCGCGAGGGCCAGGAAGGTGCCGGCGACCAGTCGGCCGGGCTGGAACTCATGACGTAGCACGGCTCACCTCCGCCTGTCCCACGCCGACATTGAGGTCGAGGTCGAGAGTGCCCGCCTCCTTGGTGCCCGTGGGCGGTGCCAGGGTCAGCTCCTTGTGCTTGCCCGGTGCCACGTCCACGTCCCCCTTGTCGTCGCCCGGCAATTGGATGTCTCCCACGCCCACGTCGATGCTCGCTTTCACGGTCACGCCCTTGGGGACGATCACCTTCAGCTGTCCCACGCCCACATCGGCCCTGGTGGTCACGGTCCGGCCCTCGGTGAACTTCACCCGGGTCAGGTCGAGGGTGCCGACGCCGGTGCCCACGTCGTACTGCTGCTGTACGTCCGCTGCGGTCGCCGGGCGCCAGTTCCGTTCGATCCAGTGGGTGCTGATGTCCTTGGGCAGTGCTGCCGAGGCGGCCAGGAGGCCCGCGGTGATGACCGCGAGGAATATGGAGCCCGCTCCGGTGCGGCCCAGGAACGCGCTGACCGCTATGCCCAGTCCGAGGACGAGCAGCGCGCAGGACAGGCCCGTCTGCAGGCTGGTGCCCAGGGCGTGGTCCTCCCAGGTCGCGCCCGTGCCGAGGGTGCCCGCCAGGAGGGCCAGCAGGAACACCCAGCCGCCGATCCAGCGGGGGCCACGGGGCTTCGACCGCTGAGGGCGTCGGGTGTGTATGTCCTCGCGGCTGCCCCAGGTGGTGCCGAGACTGATGTTGACGGCCGCCGCGATGTCGCGGGCGGGGGAGTCGAGCGGGCCCCAGAGGTAGCCCGTGCCGCCCTCGTGGGTGCCGTCCTTGACGATGGGGTCGCGCCACCAGGAGGGGTAGGCGGCGGGGACCGGCGGTGCCTGGGCCTCCGGTGGGGCGTCGGCGACGGCCTGGGCGGCGAGCGGGTCGGGGTCGGTGGCGCTGCGGTGCCGTGACCAGTAGCCGGCGCCCGCGAGGAGCAGGGAGAGGACCACGGCGAAGGTCAGCACGCCGCCGTTGGTCAGCAGCGTCAGGAACACGCCGCAGCCGACCAGCGCGAACAGCACCGCTGTCAGCGCCTGGCCGTCCACGCGGCCGGTCAGCAGTTTGCGCACCTCGTTCTCGTCCTCGTCGTCGTATGGGACGAAGAGCCAGGCGAAGCCGTAGAAGATGAGGCCGATGCCGCCGGTCGCGGAGAGCACGGCGAGGGTGATCCGGAAGATCACCGGGTCCATGTCGCACTGCCGCCCGAGCCCGGCGCACACGCCGGCCAGCATCTTGTGCCGCCGGTCCCGCCGGAACCTGTGCGGCGGGTCGAGTACGCCCGCTTCGGCGGGCGCTCCTGCTTCCGCGCCCGCGCGTGCGCGCGGTTCCTCACCCGCGGCGCGCGCGGACGCCGCGTCGGACGGGGTGCCCGTGGGCACGGCGTCCGGCTCGGGCACGGAGTCCGCGGCGTGCTGGTGATCTGTCATGTGTCCATGGTGACGGGCGGGTCGGCCTGGCGGGAGTCGGAACGACCCTGGTCGGACCCTGATATCGGCCCTGAGGCGAGGGCCCGGGATGCGTTCGACGAGGCGGGCCCCGAAGATCAGGGGAGTCTAGGGGGTCGACCCTGATGCTCCGGTCGTCCGGGCGTGTGACCATCGATGGCATGCCGGAAGCCGCAGCAGCGCCCCTCGTCGAACCGCGGCCGCCGCGCAAGCTCTACCGCAGCAGCGACGGACGCTGGCTCGGAGGCGTGGCGCGGGGGCTCGCCGGACATCTCGGCCTGCCCGTCATCTGGGTGCGGCTCGTCTTCGTCGGCCTGTTCATGGCGGACGGCCTCGGCGCCCTGCTGTATGCCGCGTTCTGGTTCTTCGTGCCGCTCGGCGTCGGCGGCGTCGACGCACAGCGGCCATCGCCCTTCGCCACCGAGACCGCGGCCGACGGCCGCCGCAGACTCGTCGCCCGCAAGCCGGACAAGGGGCAGATCGTCGCGCTGCTCCTCATGGTCGTCGTGGCGATGGTCTTCGTCGGCAGCGTCGACCTGGGCAATGGTGCCAAGGCCTATCTCCTGCCCGCCGTCCTCGTCGGCGCGGGCGTCGCCCTGGTCTGGCGCCAGGCGGACAACGCCCGGCGGGCCCGCTGGATGGAGGCCGGGAAGCGGCGACGCACCCTCACCCTGCTGCGTGCCGCGGGCGGCGTCGTCCTCGTCACGGCCGGTGTCTCCGGCATCTTCGTGCTGCAGGGCTCCGCCGCGCACCTCGGCTCCGTCCTGCAGGCGGCCCTGGCGGTCCTCGTCGGCATAACGCTCCTCGCGGGGCCGTACCTGGTCCGGATGACCCAGGACCTCTCCGAGGAGCGCCTGATGCGCATCCGCGCCCAGGAGCGCGCCGAGGTCGCCGCGCACGTCCATGACTCGGTGCTGCACACCCTGACCCTGATCCAGCGCAACGCGGAGAACGCCGGCGAGGTCCGCCGCCTCGCCCGGGCCCAGGAGCGCGACCTGCGCACCTGGCTCTACAAACCCGAGGGCACCGGCAAGGACGAGGCCGACGAACCCGCCAACCTCGCCGACGCGGTCCGGCGCAACGCCGCCGAGATCGAGGACAAGCACGGCGTTCCGATAGAGGTCGTGGTCGTCGGCGACTGCCCGCTCGACGAGAAGATCGGCGCACAGATGCAGGCCGCGCGCGAGGCGATGGTGAACGCCGCGAAGTACGGTGGCGAGGGCGGCGCCGTGCAGGTCTACGCCGAGGTGGAGGGGAAGACCGTCTTCGTGTCCGTCCGGGACCGCGGTCCGGGCTTCGACCTCGATTCGATACCCGCCGACCGCATGGGTGTCAGAGAATCGATCATCGGCCGCATGGAGCGCAACGGCGGCACGGCCCGGCTGAGGGCGGTGCCCGGCGGTGGTACGGAGGTCGAGCTGGAGATGGAGAGGGCGGAGAAGACGTCATGAGCGACCCGACCGAGGCGAACGAGCCTGTGGAGTCGACCGGCGGGGGCGCGGGCGAGCGGCACGTGCGCGTGGTCCTCGTCGACGACCACCGCATGTTCCGTACGGGAGTCCAGGCCGAGATCGGCCGGACCGAGCAGACCGGCGTCGAGGTCGTCGGCGAGGCCGCGGACGTCGATCAGGCGGTCACGGTCATCACCGCGACCCGGCCCGAGGTCGTCCTCCTCGACGTGCACCTCCCGGGTGGCGGCGGCGTCGAAGTGCTGCGCCGCTGCGCCGCGTTGATGGCGGACACGGAGCAGCCCGTGCGCTTCCTCGCGCTCTCCGTCTCGGACGCGGCGGAGGACGTGATCGGCGTGATCCGGGGCGGTGCGCGCGGGTACGTGACGAAGACGATCACCGGCACGGATCTGGTCGACTCCATCTTCCGGGTCCAGGAGGGCGACGCGGTGTTCTCGCCCCGCCTCGCCGGGTTCGTACTGGACGCCTTCGCCTCCACCGACGCCCCGCCCGTCGACGAGGACCTCGACCGCCTCACCCAGCGCGAGCGGGAGGTGCTGCGGCTGATCGCCCGTGGCTACGCCTACAAGGAGATCGCCAAGCAGCTCTTCATCTCCGTCAAGACGGTCGAGTCCCATGTCTCGGCGGTCCTGCGGAAGCTCCAGCTGTCCAACCGGCACGAACTGACGCGGTGGGCGACGGCCCGGCGCCTGGTCTGAACCCGGTCCCGGTCTGCTCGCTCACACCACCCGGGTGGCGCCCGCGAACGGCATCTCGTCGAGCGGGGCCACCCGGACCGGTGCCGACGGGTTCGGGGCGTGGATCATCTGGCCGTTGCCGATGTAGAGGCCCACATGGCTGATGCCGGAGTAGAAGAACACCAGATCGCCCGGGAGGAGTTCGGAGCGGGAGACACGGCGTCCGGCGTCGATCTGGGCATACGTCGTACGGGGCAGGGAGAGGCCGGCCGCGCGGTAGGCGGCCTGGGTGAGGCCGGAGCAGTCGAAGGCGTCCGGACCGGTCGCGCCCCAGACGTAGGGGCTGCCGAGTTTGGAGTAGGCATACGAAATGGCGGCCGCAGCCCGTGAGTTGGGGGCCTGTGCGGCGGCGGAGCCGGGGACTGCCAGGGCGTCGCGGGCGCTCGTCGAGGAGCGTGCGGCGCGGCTCGCGCTCCCCTGGAGCTGGGCGCGCTCCTCGGCGGTCAGCCGGGCGAGCAGCCCCCGGGCCGTGTCCAGCTTGCCGGTGATCGTGTCCTTGTGGCGGTGCAGTTCGGCCTGGCGGGACTTCAGCGAGGTCAGTTCGATGCGTGCGGCGCCGCGCAGCTGCTCGATCTCCCGCAGCTGCTCGCGGATGCCGGCGACGGACGCCGCCTGCCGGTTGCCGGCGCGTTCGGCGAACTCCGCTCCGTCGAGGTAGCGGTCGGGGTCGTCCGAGAGCGCGAGCTGAAGGGCCGGGTCGAGACCGCCGTCGCGGTACTGTGCCGCCGCCATCGAACCCAGCGCGTCCCGCGCCGAGTTGAGCTTCTCCGTCCTGCGCGCGGCCTCATCCTGCAGGGTCCGGATCCGCCGCTCGGCCGCGTCCGCCTTCTCCTTCGCGCCGTTGTACTTCTCGGTGGCGACTTCCGCCTCCTGGTACAGCTTGTCCACCTTCGCCTTGACCTGCGCCGGTGTCAGCTGTGGTTCGGCATGTCCGGTCCCGTCGAAGCCGGTTGCGCTCGCCGCGCCCGCCAGGGCGATCGTCCATGCCGTGCGGGCCGTACTGCCGCCGACCGAGCGCTGACGGGGCTTTCGATGCGCTGCCACGTGGACTGCACGTCCTTTCCTGCGACCGCCTGGTCCCGCTGCGTCTGCCAGAGCGGCGGACGTATCACCGCCCCGGGAGAACGGCGGCGTATGAGCGCCTGGGGGAGCGGACGTACGACCGCCCCGGGGTGGGTTACGCGTCCGGCGGCGGCCCACACAGGGGGAGCGGGACGCCGCCGGACTTTTCTCGGCGGTGGTGTCCGACTGCCGCCCCTGGCCCGGGCGGCGGTGGGGAGCCGGTCACCTGGTGGAGGACGCTAAACCTCACCGTGTCGGGTCGGTGACGCGTTGTGCGGAAGTGCCGGGAGCGGACCGGGGGATGACCGTAAGTGAGCGTGATCCCGGAACGGGGGCGTCGGGTCAACGCGGGGTGATGACCGATGTGGCGGTTTCGGGGGTCGCCGGGAATGGGGGGTGCTATGGGGCGCATATATGCAGCGGATTAGGCTCCGGCTTCATGGACGTACTCATCCATCTCTTCGTCGGCCTGCACATCATCGGTATCGCCGCGCTGCTCGGTGGTTTCCTCACGCAGATGAAGGCGATGGGTCAGGGCACCGCCCGGTTCGTCCCCGCCATGCTGCACGGAGCCGTGACCATGCTGGTCACCGGGGTGATCCTCGTCGGGCTCAACCAGGCGGACGATCAGTCCGTCAACAACATCAAGATCGGCGTGAAGCTGGCGCTGCTGATCGTGATCCTCGGGCTCGTGTACGTGAAGCGGGACGAGGAGAAGGTGGAGAAGGGCCTCTTCGGGCTCGTGGGGCTGCTGACCGCGGCGAACGTCTTCATCGCTGTTCTGTGGACCTGACCTCGGTCTCGAGGGCGGTTCCTGGCCTGGTTCCGGGGCCGGCCCCGGAACCACGTCCGGTGTAGGTCCGTGCCGCCTCTGCGATGGCCACGCGCGCGTGCGGAAGCAGTGGGCCACGCGCGCGTGGGTGAACGTCAGGCCGGGCGGACCACGCTGTGGATCGACGACTCTCCGTCGTAGTAGATCGACTCCTCACGGACGTACGCGCCGGGCTTCGGGGCGTGGATCATCATGCCGTTGCCGATGTAGAGGCCCACGTGGGTGACGTCGTCGTAGAAGAAGATCAGGTCGCCGGGCTGCGCGTTGGAGAGGGGGACCGTGGTGCCGGCGTTGACCTGGTCGTAGGTGACGCGGGGGATGTCCACGCCGGCGGCCTTCCAGGCGGCCTGGGTGAGGCCGGAGCAGTCGTAGGAGTCGGGGCCGGTGGCGCCCCAGACGTACGGCTTGCCTATCTGGGCGCGGGAGAAGGCCAGGGCCTTCTCGGCCTTGGTGGCGTACGAGGAGTCCGTCGCGGATGAGTCCGACGTGCTCGAGTCGGACGGCTGCTCGGTGCTCTCCTGCTGCTGGGCGGCCTCCTGGCGCCGGCGCTCCGCCTCCGCTTGCTGCCGGGCCAGCTCCGCTGCCTTGCGTGCGGCTTCCTCCTGCTTGCGCTTCTCGATCGCGGCGAGGCGTGCCTTTTCCTCCGCCGTCAGCTTCGAGAGGAGTTCCCGCGCGTCGGACAGCTTCTGCTGGACCGTGGACTTGGCCTTCTGCAGGTCGTTCTGCGACTCGGTGAGCGTCTCGAGGCTCTGGGTGGCCTCCTGACGCTTCTTCATCGTCGTGGACTGCTGCGTGAAGTAATCGTCGACCGCTTCCTTCTGACGACCGGTCATACGGTCCATCAGCTGGGTCTGGTCGAAGTAGTCCTGCGGAGTGTCCGCCAGGAGGAAGGTCGCGGTGTCGGGGGCGGCGGCTCCCGTGCGGTACTGGGCGGCGGCGTTGCGGCCGAGCTCCTCGCGTGCGTCGTTGAGCTCCTGGGTGCGCTTGGCGACGTCGTCCAGGAGGGTGTCGACGCGCTTGCGCTGCTTCGCGGTCTTCTCCTTGGCCGCGTTGTACTTCTCGGTCGCCGACTCCGCCTGGCGGTAGAGGTCGTCGACCTTCTTCTCGACCTCTTCGAGGCTCGGCTTGTCGTCCGTGGAGGGGCTCGCGTTGGCCGTCTGGGACAGCAGGGCCACGGAGGTGAGGGCCGCCGTGGCGAGGGCGGGGGTCCGTATGCCTGCTACGCGTGTCCCTGCGGGACGCGACTTGCGGTGCGACGCCAAGGGAGGCGACTCCTTCCGTGCTCCGCCTACCGAGTTAGCTGTCGGGTTCGGGCGGGTGGTTCCGGAAGGGTTGCCCTACGGCCGGTCCCGGGAGGGAAGTCCGGCCGATTCACCCCGGGTTCGGTGGGTCCCCGGCTCCGGTCGCAGTGCGGCGTACCGGACTCGGCGGAGGCCGTGCGGCCCGGCGACGTTCGCCGGTGGGGGTCGTACGGCCTGCCCGGCACGGTAGCCAACTCGTGTGGCCCCTGTGAAGGTTGATGTTCGATATGCCCGATACATTTTCGTGACCTTGAGTCAGAGCGTCGCCGATCACGATGGGTGACGGTGTGTTTGTGGTGATTTGAGGTCTCTGGGGTATGTGGCGGCGTATACGCCTGTCTGGGCGGCTTGTGCCATATTTAAGTCTTGATCACGGGCCGTGGCAGGGTGGTTCTGCAGGGTGAGATTCCGTCGGGTGGGCGGGTTTCGGAAGATCATCGGGCTCGGAAACAGGCGATGTTCTCAGGGCGGCGGCGGGCTGTCAGTGGGGCGCCCTAGACTCGGAGAGCGATGAGCAGCCTCTTTGACGACAGCTTCCTGGCGGACCTCCAGGCCCCACGGGCCCACGAGGAGGAATCCCCGCCACCGCCCGAGGACGATCACTCTCCGGAACCGGTTCCGGACGATCTGTTCGGCGGGAAGTTCGACGTGCCTCCGGACCGGGACGCCTACTACCGCGACGGCGCCCCGCGCCCGGCCATCGACGCGGCCGCGCTCCTGGAAGGGCTGAACGACAACCAGCGCGCCGCCGTCGTCCACTCCGGCAGTCCGCTGCTCATCGTGGCCGGCGCGGGGTCCGGCAAGACGCGTGTGCTCACCCATCGCATCGCCCATCTGCTGGCGGAGCGGAATGTGCATCCGGGGCAGATCCTCGCGATCACCTTCACCAACAAGGCCGCGGGCGAGATGAAGGAGCGCGTCGAGCAGCTCGTCGGCCCGCGGGCGAACGCGATGTGGGTGATGACCTTCCACAGCGCGTGCGTGCGCATCCTGCGGCGGGAGAGCAAGAAGCTCGGGTTCACGTCGTCGTTCTCGATCTACGACGCCGCCGACAGCAAGCGGCTGATGGCGCTCGTGTGCCGGGATCTGGATCTTGATCCGAAGCGGTTCCCGCCCAAGTCCTTCAGTGCCAAGATCAGCAACCTGAAGAACGAGCTGATCGACGAGGAGGACTTCGCGGCGCAGGCGAGCGACGGCTTCGAGAAGACCCTCGCCCAGGCCTATGCCTTGTATCAGCCGCGGCTGCGCGAGGCGAACGCCCTCGACTTCGACGACCTGATCATGACGACGGTCAATCTGCTGCGCGCCTTCCCGGACGTCGCCGAGCATTACCGCCGCCGCTTCCGGCACGTCCTGGTAGATGAGTACCAGGACACCAACCACGCCCAGTACGCGCTCGTGCGCGAGCTCGTCGGTACCAGCGAGCACCCGGTGGACGTGCCGCCGAGCGAGTACGACATCCCGCCCGCCGAGCTGTGCGTCGTGGGTGACGCCGACCAGTCGATCTACGCCTTCCGCGGCGCCACCATCCGCAACATCCTCCAGTTCGAGGAGGACTACCCGGACGCGACGACGATCCTGCTGGAGCAGAACTACCGCTCGACGCAGACGATCCTCTCCGCCGCCAACGCGGTGATCGAGCGCAACGAGTCGCGTCGGCCCAAGAACCTGTGGACCAATGCGGGTGCGGGGGCGCGGATCACGGGCTATGTCGCGGACACCGAGCACGACGAGGCGCAGTTCGTCGCCGACGAGATAGACCGCCTCACGGACGCGGGCGAGGCGAAGGCCGGGGACGTCGCCGTCTTCTACCGGACGAACGCCCAGTCCCGTGTCTTCGAAGAGGTCTTCATCCGCGTCGGCCTGCCCTACAAGGTCGTCGGGGGGGTCCGGTTCTACGAGCGCAAGGAAGTCCGGGACGTGCTGGCCTACCTGCGGGTGCTGGCCAACCCCGAGGACTCCGTGCCGCTGCGGCGGATCCTGAACGTGCCCAAGCGGGGCATCGGCGAGCGCGCCGAGGCGATGATCGACGCCCTTGCGCAGCGGGAGAAGATCAGCTTCCCGCAGGCGCTGCGGCGCGTGGACGAGGCGTACGGCATGGCCGCGCGGTCGACCAATGCCGTCAAGCGGTTCAACACGCTGATGGAGGAGCTCCGTACGATCGTCGAGTCGGGTGCCGGGCCGGCCACCGTCCTGGAGGCGGTGCTCGAACGGACCGGCTATCTCGCCGAGTTGCAGGCTTCCACGGATCCTCAGGACGAGACCCGCATCGAGAACCTTCAGGAACTCGCGGCCGTGGCCCTGGAGTTCGAGCAGGAGTCGGGCGAGGGCGAGGCCTCCGGCGGGCTCGCGGACTTCCTGGAGCGGGTCGCGCTCGTCGCCGACTCCGACCAGATCCCGGACGAGGACGAGGACGGCTCCGGCGTCATCACCCTGATGACCCTGCACACCGCCAAGGGTCTGGAGTTCCCGGTCGTCTTCCTCACCGGCATGGAGGACGGCGTCTTCCCGCACATGCGCGCCCTCGGCCAGAACAAGGAGCTGGAGGAGGAGCGGCGGCTGGCGTACGTCGGCATCACGCGCGCGCGTGAGCGGCTGTATCTGACGCGCTCGTCCATGCGCAGCGCGTGGGGGCAGCCGTCGTACAACCCGCCCTCCCGCTTCCTGGAGGAGATCCCGGCGGCGCACGTGGACTGGAAGCGGACGGGGGCGACCGCGCCCATGTCCTCCGGTCCCGCGGCGGGCGTGGCGGCCTCCCTGTCGTCGTCCCGCTCGCGCTCCTCGGCGTCGGGCGCGTCCGGCTTCGCCACGCGCCGCACCTCGGAGAAGCCGGTCGTCCAGCTCGCGGTCGGGGACCGGGTCACGCACGACCAGTTCGGACTCGGCACCGTGATGGCGGTGAAGGGCACGGGCGCGAACGCCGAGGCGACGATCGACTTCGGGGACACCAAGCCGAAGCGGTTGCTGTTGCGGTATGCGCCGGTGGAGAAGCTCTAGCTTCCCTGGAGCACTGAACCCCCGCCGCAATGGCGGGGGTTCACAGGGTGAGTGGTGTGCGCTGCCTTACGACGGTTCCAGGCCGTGGCTGCGCAGCCAGGAGAGCGGGTCTATCGGCGAACTGCCGGACGGCCGGACCTCGAAGTGCAGATGCGGGCCGGTGGAGTTGCCGGAGTTGCCGGAGTACGCGATGGGGTCGCCGGCCTTCACCGTCGTACCGGAGGCGACGCGGTAGCTGGAGAGGTGGCAGTACCACGTCTCCGTGCCGTCCTTCGCGGTCACGATCATCATGTTGCCGTAGGCGCTGTTCCACTGCGTGCGGACGGTGCCGTCGGTCGCGGCCATGACGGTCGTGCCGTACGAGACGGGGAAGTCGATGCCGGTGTGGATCGACATCCAGTTGATGCCGGACTGGCCGAAGTAGGCGCTGAGGCCGTGCTGCGCGACCGGAATCGCGAACTTCGGGCGCAGCCGCTCCTTGCGGGCCGCCTCCTCGGCGGCCTTCCGCTTCTCCGCCGCCCGCTGGGCCTTGAGGTCGATGCGCTCCTGTGTACGGCTGGCCCGGTCGGCGAAGTCGTCGGCGCCGGCGGCGAGGGTCTCGAGCTGGGCGTCCAGCTTGTTGTTCGCGGTGGACGGCTTCACCGCCTCGCCGTCCGAGGCCGTCGTCGACGTGTCCTTGTCGCCGGTCAGGGTGCCGACGGAGGCGGCGGCGATCCCCGCGACGCCCATCACACACGCCGAGGGCACGGCGACCGTCAGCAGCGCCGAGCGCTTGGGAGGCGTACGGCGGCGGGAGCGGGACCCGCTGCGGGAGGCGGCGCGCGGGGAGGGGGCCGGGGTGGCCTCTTCCTGGTCGTCGAGGAGCGGGGCCGCGTCGGGGAGTCCGCCGGTGGCGGTCAGGTCGGTGTCGTCCTGCGCGGGGTGGTCGTAGCCGGTCGCGGAGTCGTCGTAGCCGACGGGGACGCCGTGCTCGATCTGCTCGAAGTGCGCGGTCGCCTGCTGCTCGAAGGATTCTGCTGACTGCTCGTACTCGTCGGCCGTCTGCGTGGTGCCGCCGTCGGCGTTCCACTGGGTGGCGTCGTACGTGCCCGTCTCGAAGGTCTGCGTGCCCCATTCCCACTGCTGGGTCTGGTCGGCCGGGGCGCCGGACTGGTCGGGCTGGAGCCAGGCGCTCGCGTCCCACTGCCCGGAGGTGTCGTGGCCGGTGGCCTGGTGCGGGACGAAGGGAAGCTGCTGGTGATCGACTGCCCAGCCGGTGGTGTCGTACGCGCCGGTGTCGTAGGCGGCGTGGTGCTGGGCCGCGTAGGCGTCGTAGTTCAGCGTCTGCTGGCTGCCCGTGGACCACTGCGTGGCGTCGTACGCGCCCGTGCTCTCGCCGGGGAGACAGCCGAACAGGGGGTCCGCGTCGAAGGTCGTGGTGGTGTGGCCGGCGGCGTCGAAACCAGTGGTGCCGTACGTGCCGTACGTCGTGGAGTCACCGTAGTGGGCTTCCTGGGCGCCGTACGACGCGTAGTGCGCCGAGGCGGCATCGGAAGCCGGAGCCGGGGAGGTCATGGTCCCCGACGGGTGACGATCGTTCACCAACTTCTCTCTCGCCTCGACAACAGGGGCTGCCAGAGCAGTGCGGCGACTGTACCCGGCGGTATGCGGGCACGACAATCTTCGGCAGGTTTCGCGCGCGCAGGAAACGGGCATTCGGCCGTGTTTTGGCGGACTGTGGGCGCGAGTTTGGCCTTGTGTTCGAAGGTTGTTCGATGTCGCTCGGCTGTCCCGAGGCTGTGTGGCGGGTGTGATTCACGTGGTGAGGCTGATGCGGAAGGTGTCGCCGGGGCGCCGTCGGTGGGGCTGTCGAGGGGTGCCGGTCATGCCACGGTGAGGCCGCCGGCCTGGGTGGCGGCTTCTGTTTCTGTCCCTGCCGTGTCGAGGGCCTGCCGTATTCCGGTCGCCACGGCGGGGTGCACCGGCAGGGCGAGGTGGCCGATGCCGCTCACGCGGACGTTCTGCGCCATCAGGTCCGGGTGGTCGATGCAGGCCGTCTCCAGCGGGTCCATCAGGTGGTCGAGGTCGCTCCAGAAGCTCACGAAGTGCGTACGGCAGCCGGGCGCGGGGCGGGCCAGTTCCTCGAGGACCGGTGATCCGGGGCGCATCTGACGGACGATCGGGTGCGCGTTCGCCAGCGGGACGACACTGGTGCCGGAGTGCGGCGTGCCGAGCGTGACGAGCATGCGGACCCTGAGGTCGCCGCCGAGACACTGCACGTAGTAACGCGCTATGAGCCCGCCGAGGCTGTGGCCGACGATGTCGACCTGCCGGTTGCCGGTGCGCTCGCAGATCTCCTCTATGTGCCGGCCGAGCAGTTCCGCGGCGATGCGGATGTCGCAGGTCAGCGGGGAGTAGTTGAGCGACTCGATCTGGTGCCTGCCGTGCTGGGCGAGGCTGCGGCGCAGCAGGACGAAGACCGAGCGGTTGTCTATGAAACCGTGCAGCAGGACTACCGGGGGGTTGGTCTCCGTCGGCAGCTGGGTCGTGCCCCGGACGTCAGGGGAGCCCTGCGCGGGGAGTGTGGGGGTGGACCGGCGTTCCTGCGTGATGCCGGAGGGGTAGAGGAGCAGGTGTCCGGCGAGGATCGCGATCTCCAGGGCGGTCGCCTTGAGCAGGGCCAGGGAGAGACCGGCGAGCCTGCTTGGGAGCAGGCGCCGGCAGAGCGGGAGAAAGGGGAGTACTGCCCCGGTGACCTTCATGGCCGACCTCCTTGCGGCACGCAGGAGGACGGCTCCGGCCCCCGTGTGCCCTCGTGGGAAGTCGCGGCCGAGGTGGCCGGCGGGGCGAGCGGAGGGTGCATGGGGCAGGCGAGGCACGTGACGCGAGTCGGCCTGATCGGCCTTGGCGCGCCGGTGACGTGACGAGGCTCCCTGCCGGTGTGGCGACGAGGCTCCCCGCTGTCGTGCCTTACCTGCCCTACGTGCCCTTCGTACCACCGTCGATGCGCCGCACCGCCACGTCGCGCGGCCCTGCGGCGCGGTGGTGCGGCGACCTCGTTGCGGCTCCCGTTGCGCGTGGTCCCGCTGCGACGCGTGTACCGCAAACTGCTGCGGCCCGTGTGCCGCAGTGATGTGGAACGGTGCGCGGCGAACGTGTCCCACCGTGTGATTTCCCCCTCGGTCTGCACCGCGAAACTGCCGCTTGCGGGATGCTGGAGATAACGTTCGTTCACTTCCCCGGGCGGTGTGGCCCAGGCGTCCGTGCCGTGGAGGCGCGTCCGGCGCGGTGAGCGGCGGAAACGCGTGATACGCGCACCATGTATGACATGTGCGCCGTGTGCGGCATAACTCGTATATGGGCAGTACTTGTCGGTACGGATGGATGTAGTCGCTTCATGGAGGCAGTGATGGGTGTGGCAGCCGGTCCGATCCGCGTCGTGGTGGCCAAGCCGGGGCTCGACGGCCACGATCGGGGAGCCAAGGTGATCGCGCGGGCGCTGCGCGACGCCGGCATGGAGGTCATCTACACCGGGCTCCACCAGACACCCGAGCAGATCGTCGACACCGCGATCCAGGAGGACGCCGACGCGATCGGCCTCTCGATCCTCTCCGGCGCCCACAACACCCTTTTCGCCGCGGTGATCGACCTCCTCAAGGAGCGGGACGCGGAGGACATTCTTGTCTTCGGTGGCGGAATCATCCCGGAAGCAGATATTCCGCCGCTGAAGGAGAAGGGCGTCGCGGAGATCTTCACGCCTGGGGCGACGACGCAGGCGATCGTGGACTGGGTGCGGGCGAACGTGCGTCAGCCGGCGGGAGCGTAGGCCGTCGTGGGGTGCGGGTGGGCCGGAGTGAGCGCCGGATCCAGCTCCTCGATCATGGCCGCCCGCAACCGCAACGTCGTAACCAGTCGCTGGAAAGCCTCCGCCCAGTACCCGCCTGCCCCCGGTGATGCGTCCTCCGGTTCGTCCGGAACCGCCAGCAGGCCGTCGAGGCGGCTCGCCTCGGCCGGGTCGAGGCAGCGCTCGGCCAGGCCCATCACGCCACTGAAACTCCATGGATAACTCCCCGCGTCCCGCGCGATGTTGAGCGCGTCGACCACCGCGCGCCCGAGCGGTGCCGCCCACGGCACCGCGCACACCCCGAGCAGCTGAAACGCCTCGGACAGACCGTGCGTCGCGATGAACCCGGCGACCCACTCGGCCCGTTCGGCGGAGCCCAGCGTGCCGAGCAGCTTCGCCCGCTCGGCCAGGGACACCGCGCCCGGCCCGCCGGCCTCGGGTGCCGAGGGCGACCCGAGAAGCGCCCGCGCCCACTCGGCGTTCCGCTGCCGTACCGCCGCCCGGCACCAGGCCGCGTGCAGCTCGCTCTGCCAGTCGTCCGCCACCGGAAGCTCCACGATCTCCCGAGGCGTACGCCCCCCGATCCGCCCCGGCCACGCACCCAGCGGTGTCGCCTCCACCAACTGACCGAACCACCAGGACCGTTCACCCCGCCCTGCCGGAGCCTTGGCCACTACCCCATCGCGCTCCATGCCCGCATCGCACTGGTGGGGTGCCTCGACACTGATCGTCGGCGTCTGCTGCGTGTGGTCCAGCGCCACGCACGCCCCGGCGCGCGCCGCCATCCGCGCGGCGAGCGCCGAACCCGGCAGCGCCGAGAGCAACTCCGCCGCCGTCGCCCGGACATTACGGCTCCGGTCGGCCAGCGCCTGCTCCAGGAACGGCTCGTCCGCCGGGCCCAGCCCGGTCCGCAGCGAGTCGAGGAACATCAGCCGGTCCTCGGCCCGCTCCGTCGCCCATGTAGTGGCCAGCAGCTCGCGCGCGGCGGCGGGTTCACGCGCCCGTATCGCGCAGAGCAGGGCGACCCGCTCGGCGAACAGCCCCTCCTGCCACAGCTGTTGGACCTCCACCGCGTCCTCGAGGCGCGGCAGGGCCGCGCCCCCGCCGGGTGCCGCGCGCAGGGCGAAGCGCCAGTCAGGGTTCAGCCGGGCGAGCCACACCGCCCGTGGACCGGCGAACGTCAGCGCCGCCGGCCGTAGATCCGTACGCCCCCGCGCCGCGTCCAGCAGCGCGGGAAGCGCCTGAGGGGGCGGCGCGAAACCCCGGTCGTTCGCCGTCGCGAGCCACTGGGGGAGCAGCTCCATGAGGTCCGGTGCCGTGCCTCTGCGGCCGCCACCGGCCGCGCCGGGACGGTCGGCCAGCAGCATCGCCAGCCTGCGGGCTGCTGCCGGGGGCAGCGCGGGACGCGGATCCTCGGGAGCCGGCTGCGGCCGCTGCGCCGCTCGCGCCGGCCGCAGCCCCGCCCGCCGCCGTACGGTCTCCACGGCCGCCGCGTCCAGCAGCGCTGTCGGCGCATCCCGGCCCGGCTCGCAGCCCGGGGGCGTGCGCCGGTCCGTGCCGAGCAGGGCGGCCGTGACCAGTTCCTCCCAGGCGCTCGGCGGCGGCGAATCCACAGGAACGGAGGGGCTGTTCATGAGGGTCCTTCCTCTCTGTCTTGTGTGCCGTCTATGCGGACTGTGCCGTTCGTGCCTGCTCTGCCTTCGTGCCGGGTGCCGTGGAGTGGGTGAAGGGCTGTCCTGGTCGGGTGGCCGGCGTGACGGGTGGGCGTGCCGCCAGGGTGCTGGGCGGCGGGCGGCAGGTGTCGCACGGTCGCCGCGACGAGCGTGCCGGTCAGCACAGCTGCACCGCCTCGCCCGCGCCCTCCGGCCAGGCCGTCAACGGGGTGAAGCCGCGGTGGCCGCACTCCCCGAAGACCTTGATCGGAGCGCCGCCCGACAGCGCGACCAGGCGCCACAGGCCCGGGCGGGCTCTGGCGGCGGGGGTGAGCGGCAGGGCCGTGTCTGCGTCGGCGTCCACCAGCTGCCACGAGTCGCCGTCCGGGGCCGCCACGACCCGGTCCAGGGTCACCGGGACGGAGTCCAGCCATGGATCATCGCGGAGCGCCTCGCCGTAACGGGCCGTCGCCTCGTCCGTCGTCACGCCCGGCGGCCGTATCGCCGCCGGAGCGGGCGGTGCGAACTGCTCGCCCAGGGCCGCCCGCAGCTGCCCGGCCCCCGGATACGCCGACACCTCCGCCTCCAGGGTCAGACCGACGGGCAGGGCGAGCTCGGGTGCCCGGCCGGCCGCCCCATAAGAGAGGAGCAGTGCGGTACGGCCTGAGTCGGCGCCGTACAGCCATATCCGGCGCGTCGTCAGTTTCACGTCCGCCGTGTCGTACTGGGCGAGGACCAGCCAGCGGTCCCGCACGGGCGGGCCGTCCGCCGAGGCGGGCAGGCCGATGCGGGAGCGGACCGTGTCCGCCAGGCCGTCGGGCAGTCGCTCGCGGCCCAGCCACCCCTGGTCGAGGAGGTGGAGAAGGGCGCACTCCTCCAGCAGGCGCACCGGCCAGCCGGGGCCCGACGCCGGGATCGCCCCCAGTTCCCGTACCCGGGCGGCCAGTCCGGGGGCCTGGGCGTCGACCATGCGGGCCGCCGTCTCCTCCCACAAGCCGTACCCCGCCTGTTCCGCGCCGGCCAGGCCGCCGCGCAGCAGGTCCGTCAAGCGCTGCTCCAGCTCCGTCGCCCCCGCGGTGACCCGCACGGCCCGGCGCTCCGCCCTGCGCCGCGCCGCCTCCGGGTCACCGGTCCCCGACGAGGAACCGGACGCCCCCGCAGTCCGCTTCTCCTCCGCGCGCTGCTTTCTCCCCTTTATCCACTGCTCCGCCCAGTCCGGCGGCGGCCCGGGCGGCACGGCACCGTCCCCGCCCGCCCAGAGCAGCAGCAGCCCGAGCGCGTGCTTGCACGGGAACTTCCGGCTCGGACAACTGCACTTGTACGCGGGGCCGGACGCGTCCGCGATGTCGATGACCGTCTGATACGGCTTGCTGCCACTGCCCTTGCACAGCCCCCACACCGTCCCCTCGTCGGAACTCCCCGCCTCGGACCACGGCCCTGCCGCGCCGAGTTTGCTTCCCGCTTTGCGTGACGCGGCGTCAGGCGCCAGCGCCAGCACCTGGTCCGCGGTCCAGCGCACCCCCTGCTGAGTCATGCCATCGAAGGTAGATCCCACCACTGACAATCGGCCGGGGCGCGGGGCCCGCGAGCGGCCCTGCGAGCGCGTTTGCGCAGGTCGGAACGCATTGTCAGTGGCGTGGTGCAACGTGGATGCCAGATCCGAAACGGCTGAACCGGCCGAGCTGAGGGGGACTTTGCCATGCCTGTGTCCGTAGAACCGACATCCGTCGAAGCGGGGGAGGCGGAACCGTCCGTGGCGTTGCGACCGCATGCCGAGGACGCCTTCGCCCATGAACTCGCCGAGCTGGCCGCGCAGGACGACCGCCCGCGCCCGGCCCGCTGGAAGCTGTCGCCGTGGGCCGTGGCCACGTATCTGCTCGGCGGCACGCTGCCGGACGGCACGGTGATCACACCGAAGTACGTGGGCCCGCGCCGCATCGTCGAGGTCGCCGTCACCACGCTCGCCACCGACCGAGCCCTGCTCCTGCTCGGGGTGCCCGGCACCGCGAAGACCTGGGTCTCCGAGCACCTGGCCGCGGCGGTCAGCGGCGACTCGACGCTGCTGGTGCAGGGCACGGCGGGCACGCCGGAGGAGGCGATCCGGTACGGCTGGAACTACGCGCAGCTGCTCGCGCACGGGCCGAGCCGGGACGCCCTCGTGCCCAGCCCGGTCATGCGGGCCATGGCGGAGGGGATGACCGCCCGCGTCGAGGAGCTGACCCGTATTCCGGCCGACGTGCAGGACACGCTGATCACGATCCTGTCGGAGAAGACACTGCCGATACCGGAGTTGGGGCAGGAGGTGCAGGCCGTCCGCGGCTTCAACCTCATCGCCACGGCCAACGACCGCGACCGCGGCGTCAACGACCTCTCCAGCGCCCTGCGCCGCCGCTTCAACACGGTCGTGCTGCCGCTGCCGGAGAGCGTCGAGGCCGAGGTGGACATCGTCTCCCGCCGGGTCGACCAGATCGGCCGCTCCCTCGACCTGCCGGCCGCGCCCGACGGCATCGACGAGATCCGCCGCGTGGTGACCGTCTTCCGTGAGCTGCGCGACGGGGTGACGTCCGACGGCCGCACCAAGGTGAAGTCGCCGAGCGGCACGCTGTCGACGGCCGAGGCGATCTCCGTCGTCACCAGCGGCCTTGCTCTGGCCGCCCACTTCGGCGACGGGGTGCTGCGGCCCGGTGACGTCGCCGCGGGCATCCTCGGCGCCGTCGTCCGCGATCCGGCGGCCGACCGGGTCGTCTGGCAGGAGTACCTGGAGGCGGTCGTGCGCGAGCGGGACGGCTGGACGGACTTCTACCGGGCGTGCCGGGAGGTGAGCGCATGAACGACGACGACCTGGGGTGGGGCCGCCCGAGCGGCGGATCGAAGTCCGGCGGCTCCGTGACCGAGGAGCCATGACGGTGGATGGAGAGGCCGACGGCCGGGGCTCGGCGGTGGCCCGTGAGGGACGGATGAGGCCCGGACGGTGAGGGGAGGCGACGCCCTCCTGGTCGCGAGTGCGGCGAGGAGGGCGTGGCCGGAGGCTCCGTCCCGTGGCTGCGGAGAAGAGGGGAGCGGGCTGTGAGGGGTGACCGGGGTGCGTAGGCCGTGGGGCGAGCGCGACGGTGTCGTTGCCGTCGTCGTCGAAGAGTTGTGACCGAGGGGGACGGCGTGACAGGCATGGACAGGACCAGGAGCGAGGGCCTGGAGGCGGGCGTCCATCGGGCGGGCGATCTGCCGGCGGGCTGCTCGGACAGCGAGGCCGTACGCGCCCCGATGCCGAAGCCACCGGGGCCGCTGCTGCTCGGCGTGCGGCACCACGGGCCCGGATCGGCGCGGGCCGTGCGGGCGGCGCTGGACGCGGCCCGGCCGCGCATCGTGCTCATCGAAGGACCGCCCGAGGCCGATGCCCTGATCCCGCTCGCCGCCGACGAGTCCATGCGGCCGCCGGTAGCCCTCCTCGCCCACGCCGTGGACGAGCCCGGACGCTCGGCCTTCTGGCCGCTGGCCGAGTTCTCCCCGGAGTGGGTCGCGATCCGCTGGGCTCTGGAGCACGGCGTCCCGGCCCGCTTCATCGATCTGCCGGCCATGCACACACTGGCGTGGGGAAAGCAGGATGAGGTCGTGCTCGATGCGGAGTCGGGTGAGAGGCGCGAGCCGGATGCCGACGCTCAGCCGGGAGCCGAGGGCGGCGTCCAGGACGGCGAGCCGGCTGACGCCGATGGGGCGGGAGGCCCTGTGCCCGCGCCCGGCTCGGCCGACAAGGGAAGGCCGGACGAGAGTGATCAACGTGCCGATGTCCGGCTCGACCCTCTCGCCGTGCTCGCCGAAACCGCCGGCTACGACGATCCCGAGCGGTGGTGGGAGGACGTCGTCGAGCACCGGGGCGTGGGGAACGGGGACGCGTTCGCGCCGTTTCTCGGGCTCGAGGAGGCCATGGGGGCGTTGCGGGAGGCGTACGGCAGCGGCGGGCATGAGCGGGATCTCGTGCGGGAGGCGTATATGCGGCTCCAAGTGCGGGCTGCACAGAGGGAGTTCGGTGACGAGGTGGCCGTCGTGTGCGGGGCGTGGCATGTGCCCGCGCTGCGGCAGAAGAGCACCGTGGCCGCCGACAAGGCACTGCTGAAGGGGCTGCTCAAGGTCAAGGCGGACATGACCTGGGTGCCGTGGACGTATCGCCGGTTGGCTCGGGCCAGCGGATACGGGGCGGGGATCGACTCGCCGGGCTGGTACGGGCACCTCTTCGGCGCGCCGGACCGTCCGGTCGAGCGGTGGATGACCAAGGTGGCGGGGCTGCTGCGGGACGAGGACCGGATCGTGTCCTCGGCGCACGTCATCGAGGCGGTACGGCTGGCGGAGACGCTCGCGGCGATGCGGGGGCGTCCGTTGCCGGGGCTGAGCGAGACGACCGACGCGGTGCGGGCGGTGATGTGCGAAGGCTCGGACGTGCCGTTGGCGCTGGTGCACGACCGGCTCGTCGTGGGGGACGTGCTGGGGGAGGTGCCGCGGTCGGCGCCGGCGGTGCCGTTGCAGCGGGACCTCGACCGGATCCAGCGCCGGCTGCGGCTCAAGCCGGAGGCGCTGGAGCGGGAGTTGGAGCTCGACCTGCGCAAGGAGAACGACGCCGAGCGCAGCAGGCTGCTGCACCGGCTGCGGCTGCTCGGCGTGCAGTGGGGAGAGCCGATCGCGTCGCGGGGCAGTACGGGGACGTTCCGGGAGACGTGGCGGCTGCGGTGGGAGCCCGAGCTGTCCGTGCGGGTCGCGGAGGCCGGGGTGTGGGGGACCACCGTGTTCGCCGCGGCGACCGCCAAGGCGGAGGCGGACGCCGTCGCCGCGCAGGGCCTCGCCGACGTCACCGCACTCGCCGAGCGCTGCCTGCTCGCCGAACTGCCGGACGCACTGCCCGCGGTTATGCGGATCCTCGCCGACCGGGCCGCCCTCGACGCCGACGTCGGCCACCTCGCCCAGGCCCTGCCCGCACTGGTCCGCTCCCTGCGGTACGGCGACGTACGCGGCACGGACACCGGGGCGCTCGCGGAGGTTGCCGCGGGCCTCGCCGAGCGCATCTTCGTCGGCCTGCCCCCCGCCTGCGCCGCCCTGGACGCGGACGCGGCCGAGGAGATGCGGCGGCATGTGGACGCGGTGCATGGGGCGGTGGGGTTGCTGGGCGATGCGGCGGGTTCGGGGCAGGGTGGCCCGGGCGACTCAGCCGCACACGTCCACAGTGACCTCCGCAACCGCTGGCACGGGGTACTTCGAGTGCTGTCCGCGCGGGACACCGTGCCCGGGGTCATCCGGGGGCGTGCCGTACGGCTGCTGCTGGACGACGGGGAGTTGGCGCAGGCCGAGGCGGCGCGGTTGATGGGGCTCGCCCTGTCGCCGGGGACGCCGCCGGGGGACGCGGCCGCGTGGATCGAGGGCTTCGTCGGTGGTGGCTCCGGTGGCGGGATGCTGCTCGTGCACGACGAGCGGCTGCTCGGGCTGGTCGATGCGTGGCTGACGGGAGTGTCGGCGGAGGCGTTCACGGATGTGCTGCCGCTGCTGAGGCGCACGTTCTCGGCGTATGAGCCGGGGGTGCGGCGGACCTTGGGCGAGCTGGTCCGGCGCGGGCCGGGGGAGCAGAGGAGCGCGGGGACCGGCGGGCCCGGCATACCCGGCTTCGCCGCCGAGCTCGATGTCGAGCGGGCGGACGCCGTGTTGCCAGTCGTGCGGTTGCTGCTGGGGCTCGGGGGAGTGGAAGCGGACGCAGGGAACGACCTTGCCGACAACGACCTTGTGGGGGCGACGTGATGACCACTGACGGAATGAGGGAGCCGAAGGCGAGGGCCGGGGCGGTGGGCGCCGTCGGACAACCGCAGGTGTTCCCGGCGCAACGCGGGCCAACGGCGACCGTGCCGGTGATCCCGTTGTGGGAGCGGCCTCGCAAGGGAGCGTGCCGATGACGACCGAGGCGATGGATCCGGCGCGGGAGCGGCTGCGGCGGTGGCGGATGGTGCTGGGCGGGAACGACGCCGACGGCACCGGGTGCGCGCTCTCCGGGCGGGACGCGGCGATGGACGGGGCGCTGACCGCTCTCTACGGCAAGGGGGACAAGGCGCAGTCGGGGAAGGACCGTTCGGCGGGGCTGGGGGCCTCGGCGCCGTCCGTGGCGCGGTGGCTCGGGGACATCCGGACGTACTTCCCGTCGTCCGTCGTCCAGGTCATGCAGCGGGACGCCATCGACCGGCTCGGTCTGTCCACGCTGCTGCTGGAGCCGGAGATGCTGGAAGCGGTGGAGGCGGACGTGCACCTCGTCGGCACGCTGCTCTCGCTCAACAGGGCGATGCCGGAAACCACGAAGGAGACGGCACGGGCCGTCGTGCGCAAGGTCGTCGAGGACCTGGAGAAGCGGCTCGCCAACCGTACCCGGGCCACTCTCACCGGCGCCCTGGACCGCAGCGCCCGCATCACCCGGCCACGCCACCACGACATCGACTGGAACCGCACGATCGCGGCCAACCTCAAGCACTACCTGCCGGAGTACCGGACGATCGTGCCGGAGCGGCTCATCGGGTACGGGCGGGCGTCGCAGTCCGTGAAGAAAGAGGTCGTCCTCTGCATCGACCAGTCGGGGTCGATGGCGGCGTCGGTGGTGTACGCGTCGGTGTTCGGGGCCGTGCTGGCGTCCATGCGGTCCATCAACACGCGGCTCGTGGTCTTCGACACATCCGTCGTCGACCTCACCGACCAGCTGGACGACCCGGTCGACGTCCTCTTCGGCACCCAGCTCGGGGGCGGCACGGACATCAACCGGGCGCTCGCATACTGCCAGTCGCAGATCACCCGGCCCGCGGAGACGGTGGTCGTGCTGATCAGCGACCTGTACGAGGGGGGCATACGGAACGAGATGCTCAAGCGGGTCGCCGCGATGAAGGCGTCCGGCGTGCAGTTCGTGGCGCTGCTGGCGCTGTCGGACGAGGGGGCGCCGGCGTACGACCGGGAACACGCAGCCGCGCTCGCGGCGCTGGGCGCACCGGCCTTCGCCTGTACGCCCGACCTGTTCCCGGAGGTGATGGCGGCGGCCATCGAGAAGCGGCCGATTCCGGTGCCGGATGCCGCCCGGGGAGACAAATGATGAGAGAAGCCGGGGAGACAAATGAGAAGAGAAGCCGGGGAGACAGAGGAGAGAAATCGAGGGGAGCAATGGCGTGGATATGCCGGTGATTTGTCGACCTGGTGACGACCGACTTGGGCCAGCAAAACGGACATGACTACCCATCGGTAGCGGGGGGCTTGCGCGACCGCCGGACAGGCGTGCGAGGATCGACGCCTCTGCAGCGGTGCGCCGCGCCCCGCTCGTCCGTACCGCGTCGCGCCGACTCCTTGCTCGTCACGTGTACCTCGTTCCGCCGCACGGGAGGACCCACCTCGCCTTGACCTGGCCAGCCGCCTTGCCGCTAGCCGCTCTGCGCGTCCTGCGCACGGCGGCCGGACGGCGTGCGCTGCAGGTGGGGTTGCTGGTGGGTGGCCTGTTCGCGCTCGGCTTCCTCTGCGGGGAGCGGGCGTATGCGGCGGACGGGGTGTCGGTGGGCACGGGCACTTCGTCGGTCGAGCGGTTGGTGACCGACGCGGCCGAGGCCGGTGCGCCGGCCCCCGGCAAGCCCGGCCCGCAAGCCCCGGCCGACCCGGCAACTGCACAGCCCCCGGCCTCCAGCACCCCGGCCTCCGGCGCCCCGGCCACGCACCCCACCGACGGCACTGACGCCGCCGCCACCGACGCCACCGAAGACGGCTCCACCGACGGCACCGAAGACGCCGCCACCGATGGCACCGACAACACTGACGGCACCCACGACACTGACGGCACCCACGACACCGACGGCACCGACAACACCGACGGCAGCGGCGACCAAGTCCTCCGTCCCGTGACCGACCGTGTCGGCCAGGGCGTCGGTGAGCGCGTCCTCGAGCCGGTCAGGGACGTCGTCGAGTCGGTGACCGCGGGATTGGCCGAGGCGCCGCCGCTGTCGTCCTTGCCCTCCCTGCCCTCGTTGCCGTCGCTACCGGTGCTGCCGACGGCGCCGGAGTCGCCGACCTGGCCGAGCCTGCCGGGGTTCGAGATACCCGGCCTGCCCGGTGCACCGGGCCTCCCCGGAGCTCCGACTCTCCCCGGCGTACCGGGCCAGACCCTGCCCGCGCCCGTCACCACGGCGCCGCGGCCGGGAGCGGAGGCGCCCGCCGCTGATGACATACGCGACGACGAGGGCCGTACCGGCTCCGCCGCTCCCGGCACCTACGGTCCGCGGTTCGTCGCCGGTGCCGCAGCGGCCGACGCCTCGGCAGCCGACGACGGACACCGCGTCGTGCGTTCCGGCTACGCCCCCGTGCACCCGGCGCCGGCCGATCACCCGGGCGGCGTGGTGGGCAGCCGTTCGGCGGGTGACAACAACACGTCGCGGCACGGGGACGTACACGCCGTGTCGCTGAGCCGTCGGGCGCCCCTGCGGCTGGTGCCCGGCGCCGCCGCGCGCACCGTCGCGGACGAGATCCAGGACAGGCACGGGGACATTCCGGTTTCCCCCGCGTAGGCCAGTAGGCCGACCCTCCCCGCCGTAGACCTGCCGCGCGGGGGCGGAAACAGGTCTGCCCGCCCGTCCGGACCCCCCAGTTCCCGGATGTCCCCGACATCCCCCGGACGGAAGCCGCCGGAGCCGTACCCGGTCCCGCTGGTCCCCAACTCCCCGGACCGCGACCGAAACAGGCACCGGAATGTCCCCAAACCGTCCGAAGCCCCGGAGTCTTTCCCAACTCCGTTCCTCCGGGAGCCTTCGGAGCCCCGAGATCTAGGGATCCGACGCACGCATGAACAAGAACATCCGCCGTTCGATCGTCATAGCCGCCGGTGTCACCGGCGCCTGGGCGCTCGGCTCGACCGTCGCCAGCGCGGACGAGCTGCCCGCTTCCACCCTCTCCGTACCGGACACGACCACCGACGCAACCGACGCGAACGTCACGGCCGACAGCGCTGACGCCACGGGCCTGCTCGGCGTGGTCACCGACACCGTCGACGGCGTCGTCTCCGACGTGACGGGCACCGTCTCCGGCGTCACCGACGGCGCCACCGGCACGGTCACCGACACGGCCGGCACGGCTGTCGGCACGGCCAGGACGGCTCCCGTGAGCACCGCCGACCAGGCCCGCCGATATGTCGACGCCGAGGTCACGGTCCCGTCCGCCGCCAAGGCCACCAAGGCCAAGGGCGCGGCCCAGGTCATCCAGGGCGCCAAGTCCGCCCGCGCGGACAAGGCGGCGCTGAAGGCCGCCGGGCAGGCCGAGGCCCAGGTCTCCGGGTCCGCCGCCGACGTCGGGAACGCGCCCGAGGACGCCCCGCACCTCCCCGACGCCATCGACTACCTCTTCGGCCCCCTCGCCGCCTTCGCCCCCGAGCTGGAACAGGCGCTCGCCGCCGCCCAGACGAAGCTGCAGGGCACCCAGGCAGCGGCGCGTTCGCAGGCGCAGGGCGCCGAGGGCGTCGTCCGGACGAAGGCGCAGTACGCCGTCGCGGGCGCGGGGCGCACCGGAGCGGGCGTGCAGGACGTCGCCCGGGCCGCCGTCACCCACGTCCAGGGCAAGGCCACCGCCACGGCAGCGGACGCGCAGTCCACCGCCACCGGCAAGGCCACCGCGGCCAAGGCGGCCGCCGAGGCCTCGGTCTCCGCTGTCCCCAGCCACGTCACCGGCACCGTCGGCGGCGTGCAGCAGAAGGTCGTCGGCACGGTCAGCACCGTCCCCGGCACCGTCACCCCGGTCGTCGAGCAGACCGCCGACGCGGTCGTCCCGCCGATCGTCACCGAGGCCGTGAACGGCGTGGTGCCCGTCGCCGGACACGCCGTCGCGGGCGTCGTCCCGGTCGCCCAGCACGCCGTCGCCGGTGTCGCTCCCGCCGCCACCCGCGCCGTGGCCGGGGTGACCCCGGTCGCCGGGAACGCGGTGGCCGGCGTCCAGCCGGTGGCCGCAGGCGCGGTGGCCGGCGTGCAGCCGGTCGTCGGCCAGGCGGTGGACGGCGCGGTTCCGGTCGCCCAGGGCACCGTGGCCGGGGTCGCCCGGACCGCCGGTCACACGGTCGACGCCGCGACCGCGCTGGCGTACGGCGTCGTGGCCGACGTCCAGCCCGTGGCCACCGGGGCCGTCGCGGGCGTCCAGCCGGTCGCCGCCGGTGCCGTCCAGGGGGTCCAGCCGGTCGTCGGCGGGGTCGTGCAGGGTGTGCAGCCGGTGGCCCACGGCGCGGTCGGCGATGTCCAGGACCTCGCTTACGGCACCGTCGCCGACGTCCGGCCCATCGCCTCCGGTGCCGTCGCCGACGTGCAGCCGGTCGCGCAGGGCGTCGCCGCGGACGTACCGCCGTACGCCACCGGTCTGGTCGGCCAGGTCGCCGGAGACGGCACCGGCACCGTCCTGCCGCCCGTCGCCGACACCGCCGTGCACGGCGTCGTGCCGGTCGCCGGGCAGGCCGTCGCGGACGCGGGTGCGCTGGCGTACGGCGTGACCGGCGACGTGCGGCCCTTCGCGGGCGGGGTCGTCGGCGAGGTCGACCCCTTCGTGCACGGGGTCGCCGGGCAGGCCGTCCCCTTCGCCGAGGGCGTCACCGGGCATGTGCAGCCGTTCGCGTACGGCGTCAGCGGCGCCGTGCAGCCCGTCGTCGACGCGGTCATGGACACCGTCCAGCCGGTCGTGCAGGGCGTCGGCGGCAGCGCCACGACCCTGGCGTACGGCATCGCGGACGACGTGCGGCCCTTCGCGGGCGGCGTCGTCGGCGAGGCCGACCCCTTCGCCCACGGCGTCGCGGGCCAGGTCGCGCCCTTCGCCGCGGACCTGAACGGCACGGTCCAGCACTCGGCCGGCCCGCTGGCCGGCAACGCCGTCGCGGGCGTGCAGGGCGTGGCCCACTCGGCCACCCCGGGCTATGTGCACGACGCTCAGGCCGCACACGACCTGCACTACGGCAACCCGTACGGCGTCTGACCCCCAAGTCACCCGGGTCACCCAAGTCGCCCGGGTGGCGACCGACCGACTCCGCGGGGCAGACGGCCCCGGACGGCCGAAAGCCGTCGGCTGTTCCGACCGGAACCCCGCGGAACGGCCGGGTGCTCCCCATTGGGGTGGGGAGCACCCGGCCGGAGCCCACAGGGGCGGCCCATTCGTGCCCCTTCGGGCTGTTCAAGGGACCTCACCGGGTCAACCCCAGCCCGGTGAGGTCCTTCCGCGTCGTGTTCCCGATTCCTCACACTCGGCACGCCGTGCCAGAGATCTTTGCTGATCGCGGCATCATGTGACAGGTATCACCGCTCAGGTGTGACCCGCGATTTAGAGGCCCCCCGCAAGCAGCGATAACCTGCGAGACGGACATGCCGCGCGCTCGGACACCGTGTGCGCCTCCCTTGTGACACATGCGGACCGTCACGTTGCCCTTCGCGGCACGCCCACGCATCCAACGAACCGCGAGATCACTGATAGGGACGGAAGCGCGTGGACCTGTTCGAGTACCAGGCGAGGGACCTCTTCGCCAAGCACGATGTACCGGTGCTGGCCGGTGAAGTCATCGACACGCCTGAGGCGGCCCGCGCAGCCACCGAGCGTCTCGGTGGCAAGTCCGTCGTCAAGGCCCAGGTGAAGGTCGGCGGCCGTGGCAAGGCCGGTGGCGTGAAGCTCGCCGCCACCCCCGACGAGGCCGTCGCCCGCGCGACGGACATCCTCGGCATGGACATCAAGGGCCACACGGTCCACAAGGTGATGATCGCCGAGACGGCCCCGGAGATCCTGGAGGAGTACTACGTCTCCTTCCTCCTCGACCGTGCCAACCGCACCTTCCTCTCCATCGCCTCCGTCGAGGGCGGCATGGAGATCGAGGAGGTGGCGGCCACCCGCCCGGAGGCCGTCGCCAAGATCGCGATCGACGCCATCGACGGCGTGGACGAGGCCAAGGCCCAGGAGATCGTGGCCGCGGCGAAGTTCCCGGCCGAGGTCGCCGACAAGGTCGCCAACGTCCTGATCAAGCTGTGGGACACCTTCATCAAGTCGGACGCCCTCCTCGTCGAGGTCAACCCGCTCGCGAAGGTCGCCTCCGGTGAGGTCATCGCCCTCGACGGCAAGGTGTCGCTCGACGACAACGCCGAGTTCCGTCACCCCGAGTACGAGGAGCTCCACGACAAGGCCGCGGCCAACCCGCTCGAGGCCGCCGCCAAGGAGAAGAACCTCAACTACGTCAAGCTCGACGGCGAGGTCGGCATCATCGGCAACGGCGCGGGTCTCGTCATGAGCACCCTGGACGTCGTCGCCTACGCCGGTGAGAAGCACGGCAACGTCAAGCCGGCCAACTTCCTGGACATCGGCGGTGGCGCCTCCGCCCAGGTCATGGCCAACGGTCTCGAGATCATCCTCGGCGACCCGGACGTCAAGTCCGTCTTCGTCAACGTCTTCGGTGGCATCACCGCCTGTGACGAGGTCGCCAACGGCATCGTCCAGGCCCTGAAGCTCCTCGAGGACCGCGGCGAGAACGTCACCAAGCCGCTGGTCGTCCGCCTCGACGGCAACAACGCCGAGCTCGGCCGGCAGATCCTCACCGACGCCAACCACCCGCTGGTCCAGCGCGTCGACACCATGGACGGCGCGGCCGACAAGGCCGCCGAGCTGGCCCACGCCGCCAAGTAAGCACTCAGGACGAGGACACCAACACACCATGGCTATCTGGCTCAACAAGGACAGCAAGGTCATCGTCCAGGGCATGACCGGCGCCACCGGCATGAAGCACACCAAGCTCATGCTCGGTGACGGCACGAACGTCGTGGGCGGCGTCAACCCGCGCAAGGCGGGTCAGACCGTGGACTTCGACGGCACCGAGGTACCCGTCTTCGGGACCGTCAAGGAGGCCATCGAGAAGACCGGCGCCAACGTCTCCGTCATCTTCGTGCCGGAGAAGTTCACCAAGGACGCGGTCGTCGAGGCCATCGACGCCGAGATCCCGCTGGCCGTCGTGATCACCGAGGGCATCGCCGTGCACGACTCGGCGTCGTTCTGGGCGTACGCCGGCAAGAAGGGCAACAAGACCCGCATCATCGGCCCGAACTGCCCCGGCATCATCACCCCGGGCCAGTCGAACGTCGGCATCATCCCGGGCGACATCACCAAGCCGGGCCGCATCGGCCTGGTGTCGAAGTCCGGCACGCTGACGTACCAGATGATGTACGAGCTGCGTGACATCGGCTTCTCGACCGCCGTCGGCATCGGTGGCGACCCGATCATCGGCACCACGCACATCGACGCGCTCGCCGCGTTCGAGGCCGACCCCGAGACCGACCTGATCGTCATGATCGGTGAGATCGGTGGCGACGCCGAGGAGCGGGCCGCGGACTTCATCGCGAAGAACGTGACCAAGCCGGTCGTCGGCTACGTCGCGGGCTTCACCGCGCCCGAGGGCAAGACCATGGGTCACGCCGGCGCCATCGTCTCCGGTTCGTCGGGCACGGCCCAGGCGAAGAAGGAGGCCCTGGAGGCGGCGGGCGTCAAGGTCGGCAAGACGCCGACGGAGACGGCCAAGCTGGCTCGCGAGATCCTGGGCGGCTGAGCGTAGTTACGGCAGCTGGCTGAACGCCGGTGGGCCCGCTCCCCGCGTGGGGGCGGGCCCACCGGCGTTTCGCTCGCTACTCCCCAGGGGCGCGGGGCTGTGTCGATATGCGGCTACCGCCGCGTAGGCGCGACCGGCCACGACGTATCCGCAGCCGGCGAACGGCCGTAGTCGCAACGGCGGGTCGCCGCATCCCTCACCTGGTCTCCGGAACCAGCCTCACCGGACCGCTCGCGGTCTCTTCCCGCAGCTTCCTCCGCAGCTCAACCTCCCTCTCCGACAACGGCCCCGGCGCCACCTTGGGCGGTACGCCGAGCACCGTCTGCCCCGGAGGCACCGGCGGCTCGTACCGGGTCGGAGCCGTTCGCAGCGTGAGCGCCGTCGTGCCGATGAGGGTCACCGTGAACGCGATCGCCGCTCGGGTCCAGAAGCGGGCCCGGCGTTCGCTGCTGTCGCGGACCGTCGGCGGCTTGGCGGCGCGCAAGCGCTCCGCGGAGGCCAGTTCGGCCAGGCGGCGGTGGAGTTCCGTGGGGTCGGACAGGGCAGGGAGACGGTCGGCTACAGCGGCGCGGGCGTGCAGGAGGCGCCGCGCGGTCGCCGGAGTGCTCGCCTCCGACTCCGCCGCCGTCTCGGGCAGGTCGAGGCCCACACCGTCGTAGAGGAGAAGCGCGCGGCGCTGCGGCGGCGGGAGTTTGAGGAGTACGTCCAGCAGGGCGCGGTCGGACGCGTCGGCGGGCGGGGGTTCGGGGTGCCGGTAGCGGGGGCGGAACCGGTGCCAGGGGGAGAGGGCGAAGTCGTACGCCGTCGCCCGCACCCAGCCCGCCGGGTCCCGGTCGCGGGCCACCTCCGGCCAGCGCTGCCAGGCGAATTGGAAGGCCCGCTCGACCGACTCGCGGGCGAGTTCCCGGCGCCCGGTGAGCAGGTACGTCTGCCGTACGAGGGCGGGGGCGCAGAAGGCGTAGAGCGCGTCGAAGGCCTGGGCGGGGGTGAGGGGG
Source organism: Streptomyces sp. CA-251387 (assembly GCF_050936625.1). Taxonomy (NCBI): domain Bacteria; kingdom Bacillati; phylum Actinomycetota; class Actinomycetes; order Kitasatosporales; family Streptomycetaceae; genus Streptomyces; species Streptomyces sp. CA-251387. The sequence goes on from NZ_JBNJMJ010000001.1 coordinate 5,769,031, forward strand.
CGCGTCGACTGCTGACGCCATGTCACCTCGGCTTCGCCCACGGCCTCCTGAGCCGCCGTCTGCGCTGCCAGCGAGCTGAGCAGTTGGGCGTACGCCTCCTTCCTGTGGCCGCGCGGTGTCGTACGTCCGTTCTCCCAAGCGCGTACCGTCTCGCGGCTGGCGCCCACCTGTGCCGCGACCTGAGCCTGCGTCAATGAAGCGGCCTCACGCAGGCGTCGGCGCTCCTCGGGCGGGGGGAGCGGGGTTGCAGAGGTCTGCGTCACCGGGCGCCCTTTCGTGCGAAAAAGTACATAAACATATATTGAGCGACACATCGGAGGTTCGCCCGTTACGACGGGAAAGCGCGTGTCGTTGGGAGCATGGCGGGCGTGATCGAAACGACCGCTCGTCGAACGTCCTCGTCGTCCCCGCACACGCGCATGCACGGCCGAACGCCCGGGCTGGCCGCCAGTCTCATGGCCGGTGCGGTGGCGGCGGGGCTGGGGCTGGGTGTGTTCGCGGTGCTGGTGATGGTGCTGTGGGTCAGTTCGCCGTATCCGGACAGCGGGCCGGGGAGTGCGCTGCAGATCGCCGCTGTGCTGTGGCTGCTGGCGCACGGCGCCGAACTGGTCCGCGTCGACACCCTCTCCGGCGTCCCCGCGCCGGTCGGTGTCACGCCGTTGCTGTTGTTCGTGCTACCGGTGCTGCTGGTGCACCGGGCGGCGCGGGACGCGGCGGCGGACGGGGGCGAGGGGGCGCCACTCGTGCCGGGGCGTACGGCGTGGGCCGGCGTCGTGCTCGGGTACCTCGGGGTCGGGGCGGCGGCCGTGGTGTACGCGGCGCGGGGGGATCTGCGGCCGGCGTGGTGGTGGGCCGGGGTGTGGGTGCCGGTGGTTGTGATGGTGGCGGCGGGGGTCGGGGTGTGGGCGGGGTGCGGTCGGCCGCCCGAGGTGGTGGAGAGGGTGCTGGTCGCGTTGCCGAGAAGGGTGCGGCGGCTGGTGCCCGGGGTGACGGCGCGGGCCCGGCTCGGTGTCGCCGGGCGGGCCGCGGGGGCCGGGGTCGCCGTGCTCGTCGGGGGCGGGGCGGTGCTGGTGGGCGGGTCGCTGGTGTGGCACGGCGCGGCGGCGCGGGCGTCCTTTCTGCAGCTGACGGAGGGCTGGTCGGGGCGGTTCGCGGTGCTGCTGCTGTGCGCGGCGCTCGTGCCGAACGCGGCGGTGTGGGCGGCGTCGTATGCCCTGGGGCCGGGGTTCGTGCTCGGGGCGGGGCATGTGGTGGGGCCGGTGTCCTCGGCGCCCGCGCCGTTGCTGCCGCCGTTTCCGTTGCTGGAGGCGGTGCCGGGGGCGGGGGTCTGGGGGCCGGTGCAGTGGGGGGTTGGGGCGGTGCCGGTTGTGGCGGGCGTGGTGGTGGGGTGGTTTGTGGCGAGGGTGGCGGTGGGCGGTGGGGATGGGGTGGTGGCTCGGGCGGGGGTTGGGGGATGAGGGGCAGAGTTCGGCGCAGGGTGCGACGGGGTTTCGGGCCCGGGGTGGGCGAGTGTCCGAGGGGGGTTGGCCCGGGGGTGGGGGAGTGGCTGAGGGAGGCCCGTCCAGGGGTGGGGGAGTGACTCAGGGAGTGCGGACCAAGGGCGGGCGGGGGCCCGAAGAAGGGTGGACCAAGGGCGGGCGGGCGTCTGCGGTGGGCGGGGCTCGGGCCGGGCGAGCGCAAGCGCCTGTTGTGGTCTGGTCGAGTGGGCGCACTGCGGTGGTTGCGGCGCAGGCTGCCGTGTTCTGCGGAGTCGCGTTCGCTGTGGTGGCTGCGCTGTCGGGTGGGCCGCTGGGGGTTGGGGTGCTGGCGCAGTTCGGGCCGGTGTGGTGGCAGGTGGGGGCGGCGACGCTGGGGTGGGTCCTGGTGACGGCGGTTCCTGTTGCTGTGGTGGTGCGGGCGTGGCGGTGGCGGGCGGCGGGGCGGGCTGCGGGGGAGAGGGGCGTGAGTGAGGCGCAGGGGGCGCGGATCGGGATCGGTAGGCCTCGGGTGGAGGTGTCCGGGGAGGGCGGCTCGGGTGTGGGGGGTGCCGGGGCGGCGGGTGGGGGTTCGGGTGTGGGCGGCTCGGGCGGTGTCGGTGGGCGCCGGTTGCGGGAGCGGTTGCCGTTGGTGGGCCGGTGGTGGTCGCGGGCGGGGGAGTCGGAGGCGGATGAGGGGGCGACTGCGGAATCGGGGTCGGGGCGCATGCTTTACGACCAGGACGCGCCCTACGTCGTGTTGGGGCAGGACCAGGCTGTTCCGCGTCACGGCGACGGTCGGGATGCTCGGTCTGCGGAGGACGACTCGGAGACGTGGAACGAGGCTCGCGACGAGGAGATCCCGTACGTGGAGTACGACCACGACACCACCTTCGAGCCGTACGACTTCCCGGCCAGCGAGCCGCCGCCCTCGTCCTCGCCGCTGCCCTTGCCCTCGTCCTCGTCCTCGTCCTCGTCCTGGCACGATGACGCCTCCCGTGCGGAGCGTTGGGCGGCGATGAAGGAGGCGTCGGAGCCGTCGGATGCGCTTGAGGACTCGGAGTCGTCGGGCGCCAGTGGGGACGCGGATTCAGCGGACGCCCTCGAGGACTCGGATGCGGTCGGCGCCCTTGAGAAGCCGGATTCACCCGGCGACGCCTCTGAGGACACGGCATCCCAGCAGCAGTGACTTGCGGGGGAACCGTGGCGGAGCCGCCGATGGATTCCTCGCCCCCGCCGCCCCTACCCGTCCCATCCTCCAGGGGCTCTGCCCCTTCGACCCCGGTCCGTGGGAGTCTGCGGCCCCCAGACCCCCGCTTCGGCCCTGAAGGGGCCTCGTCCTCAAACGCCGGACGGGCTGAGAGATACGGGCCGGCGTGGAGAGGTGCCTCGCGCCCTGGAACGGGCTGAAGATGCCGGTCGACGTTGGGGAGTGGCTGCCGGTGGTGTGTGGCGAAGCCCCGTGCGGGTGGGCGGGGGCAGGGATGGCTGCACTCGGCCTCGAACGCCGGATGGCTGAGTAACGCGGACCGGCAGCGAGAACCGAGCCGCCTCGTCCTCAAACCCCGCGACTCAGCCCGCGTTCCCCAAAACCCCCCGCAACTCCTCGGGCAAAAGCTCATTGCACGACTGCTTGGCCTCGTTGGTCAGCGCATCACTCGTGCAGGTGTAGTAGTCGCTGTACACCACCTGTGCCGTGAACCCCGCCGCCACCACCGCGAGCGCGAGGGACGCCGTGACGAGCCCGCTCACCGCTGCGGTCGTCTGGGGGCGGCCCGTGTGCTGGGGGGTCGGGGTGTTCGGGTCGGGGGTGCGGGGCTTGGTGCGGAGGCTGCTGATGCCCCAGTAGAGGGACAGCGCGCCCAGCAGCAGGGCCACGTACGGCCAGCTGAAGAGGGCGAAGAAGAAGGCCCACATGCCGGACAGCAGGGCGTAGCGCGCGCGGCGCTGGGCTGGGTCGGTGGGGTCCCAGCGCATGCCCGTGCCGGGGCCGCCTCCGCCGGGGCCGTCCTGGCCGCCGCGGGGGCGGTCGCCGAAGCCGCCGGGGGAGCGGCCCGGCTGGCGGTCGCTCCACTGGTTGCCCCAGGGCGAGTGGCCGCCGCCCTCGCCCGATCCCTGCGAGCCGTCCTCGCCGGCGGGGCGACGCGGCTGCCACGGGCGGTCCGGCGTGCCCTCCGGCGGCGGTGCGAAGGGGTTGTCCTCCCGCGGCCGACCGCCACGCCCCAGGCCGCCGTCCTGCGCCTGGCCGCCACGCCCGTCGTTGTCCCGAGCCTGGCCGCCCCGCTCGTCGCCGTTCTGACCGCCCGAGGGTGCGTCGGGCGGTGAGGCGGGGCGCTCGCGCAGCAGCATGCCGCTGTGCTCCCTCCCCTGCACGGGCTGCGGGGGGAGCATGTGGAGTCGCAGACTGCGGTCCGGCATCAAGTGAGCGTCTTCCCCTTGTGGATACGGCTGGATACGGCTGACACGGCTGTGGGACCGGCCGGCTACGACAGTCGGCCCTGGCTGTCCCGCGTGGAGCTGTCACTTCGTGAACGCACCGCACACCGACCGCGTTCCCGAGCCCGCTCCCCGCAGACGCTACCTTCCGGCCGTGCCCCCGTCCCATGGGGGCCGCCCGGTGTGCCGGTATCGTTGCTGACGGTCGGCTGCTTCGTAGACTTCCCCGTATCCCGGGGCGCGATGCATTCGTATGAACGTACAGGCCGTCTGCGGGCAAGGTGCAGACCGTCGACGTCCGTACCCGCCGGCCGCACGAAGAACGCACCCCCGAGAAAGGGCCCCACCGTGGCCGCCAAGCCCGTGGCCGAGCGTCCCAGGCGCCTCGTCGTGCTGGTCTCCGGATCCGGCACGAATCTGCAGGCGCTCCTCGACGAGATCGCCGCCGTCGGCACCGAGGCGTACGGCGCCGAGATCGTCGCCGTCGGCGCCGACCGGGAGAACATCGAGGGGCTGGCGCGGGCCGAGCGCGCCGGGCTGCCGACCTTCGTGCGGAAGGTCAAGGACTACGGCAGCCGGGAGGAGTGGGACGCCGCCCTCGCCGAGGCCGTGGCCTCGTACGAACCCGACCTCGTCGTCTCCGCCGGGTTCATGAAGATCGTGGGCAAGGAGTTCCTGGCACGGTTCGGCGGGCGGCTCGTCAATACGCACCCCGCCCTGCTCCCCAGTTTTCCCGGCGCCCATGGCGTCCGTGACGCTCTCGCGTACGGCGCCAAGGTCACGGGCTGCACCGTCCACTTCGTCGACGACGGCGTCGACACCGGACCGATCATCGCTCAGGGCGTGGTCGAGGTCCGGGACGAGGACGACGAGAGCGCTCTGCACGAGCGCATCAAGGAAGTCGAGCGAAGGCTGCTCGTCGAGGTCGTGGGGCGGCTCGCCCGCAACGGCTATCGCATTGAGGGACGAAAGGTAGTTATCCAGTGACCGCCACCGCCGAGAGCAACAAGCGGGCCATCCGTCGCGCGCTCGTCAGCGTCTACGACAAGACCGGCCTCGAAGACCTCGCGCGCGGGCTGCACGAGGCGGGCGTGGAGCTTGTCTCCACCGGCTCCACCGCGGGCCGTATCGCCGCCGCCGGCGTCCCCGTCACCAAGGTCGAGGAGCTCACCGGCTTCCCCGAGTGCCTGGACGGCCGCGTCAAGACGCTGCACCCGCGCGTGCACGCGGGCATCCTCGCCGACCTGCGCCTGGAGGACCACCAGCGGCAGCTGCAGGAACTGGGTGTCGAGCCGTTCGACCTCGTCGTCGTCAACCTCTACCCGTTCCGGGAGACCGTCGCGTCCGGCGCCTCCCCCGACGAGTGCGTCGAGCAGATCGACATCGGCGGTCCGTCGATGGTGCGCGCCGCCGCCAAGAACCACCCGTCCGTCGCGGTCGTCACCAGCCCCGCCCGTTACGCCGACGTGCTGGCGGCCGTGCAGAGCGGCGGCTTCGACCTCGCCACCCGCAAGCGGCTCGCGGCCGAGGCCTTCCAGCACACGGCGGCGTACGACGTGGCCGTCGCGAGCTGGTTCGCCTCCTCCTACGCCCCCGTCGACGAGTCGCAGTTCCCCGACTTCCTCGGCGCCACCTGGGAGCGCGAGAACACCCTCCGGTACGGCGAGAACCCGCACCAGCCCGCCGCCCTCTACACCGACGGCAGCGGCGGCGGCCTCGCCAAGGCCGAGCAGCTGCACGGCAAGGAGATGTCGTACAACAACTACACGGACACGGACGCCGCCCGCCGTGCCGCGTACGACCACGCCGAGCCCTGTGTCGCGATCATCAAGCACGCCAACCCCTGCGGCATCGCGATCGGCACGGACGTCGCCGAGGCGCACCGCAAGGCGCACGCCTGTGACCCGCTGTCGGCGTTCGGCGGCGTGATCGCCGTCAACCGGCCGGTCAGCAAGGAGATGGCCGAGCAGGTCGCCGAGATCTTCACCGAGGTCATCGTCGCGCCCGACTACGAGGACGGCGCGCTGGAGGCCCTCACCAAGAAGAAGAACATCCGCGTGCTGCGCTGCCCCGAGGGCCCGGGCAACCCCGTCGAGGTCAAGCCCGTCGACGGCGGCGTCCTCCTCCAGGTCACCGACCGCCTCCAGGCCGACGGCGACGACCCCGCCAACTGGACCCTCGCCACGGGTGAGGCACTCGGCGCCGCGGAGCTCGCCGAGCTCGCCTTCGCCTGGAAGGCCTGCCGGGCCGTCAAGTCCAACGCCATCCTCCTCGCCAAGGACGGTGCCTCGGTCGGCGTAGGCATGGGTCAGGTCAACCGCGTCGACTCCGCGAAGCTCGCGGTGGAGCGCGCCGGTGCCGAGCGCGCCCAGGGCTCGTACGCCGCCTCGGACGCCTTCTTCCCCTTCCCGGACGGCCTGGAGATCCTCACCGAGGCCGGCGTCAAGGCCGTGGTCCAGCCCGGCGGCTCGGTCCGCGACGAGCTGGTGGTCGAGGCCGCGAAGAAGGCGGGCGTGACCATGTACTTCACGGGCACGCGGCACTTCTTCCACTGACGGCAGCGACACCCTGGCGGCGCTACGTCGAACTGCGCAGCGCCGCCCAGGTGTTGGGACCCACCTGACCGTCCACCTCAAGCCCCTTGGCGCTCTGGAACTGCTTGACCGCGGTCTCGGTGTCCCGGCCGAACTCGCCGTCCACGCCCGCGCCGCCGACGCTGTAGCCGCGCCGGGTGAGCATGCACTGCACCTGGACGACGCGTTGGCCCTTGTCGCCGTAGTCGGTGAGCTCGCTGCCGGAGTAGTACGTGCACTGCGAGATCCACGGCGGAGTGGCGGGGGTGGTGGCCGTCTTGGTGGGTGTGGCGACTGGGGCGCTGCCGCCACCGCCGCCACCGGGTTCGTTGCCGTCGGACGAGTCGGACGTTTCGTCGCCGGGTGCGGCCTGCGTTCCGCCCGCACCGACTGCGGAGGCGTCCGGGCTCTCCGACGCCTCGGCCTTCTCCGTTCCCGGCGTGGACTTGTCCTTCCCCTTCTTCTCCTTCTCCTTGGCGCTGGAGGGCGACGCGGAAGAACTGGGGACGGCAGAGGCCCGTGCGTCGCCGGCCGTGGCGCCGCCGGCTGCCGTCGGTGCCGCCGAGGCCGTCTCGTCGAAGGACGGGCGGGTGAGGAAGAAGGCGCCCGCGGCCACGGCGCACACGGCGAGGCCCGCGGCCACGGCCAAGTACGTCTTCCGCTTCCTCCGGCTGCCGCCGCCCTCGGGAACCGGGGTCTGTGCGGGGGTGTCGTACCGCGCCGGAGGCATCGGCGGCGTAGGAGACCCGAAGGCGGGGCCGGGGCCGGGGCCGGGGCCGGGGGCGGGGGACGCCGCGGGCTCCGCCGGAGCACGCAGCTGGACCGTCTCCTGGACGGAGACCTGTTCCAGTACGTCGCACGCCTGCCGTCGGGCGAGCAGCCGGGCGTCCAGCGGCTCGTGCCAGGAGGCCGCGCGGCTGTGACCGGAGGCCGTGGCGGCGTCGAGGAGCTGCCGCGGGGTGGGGCGCCCGGCGGGGTCCTTGGCGAGGCAGGCGGACAGCAGGGCGGCCAACGCGGGGTCCACGGCGGAGAGCCCGGCCATGACCTCCGGCTTGGGCTCCTCGAACGCGACCCGGTGCATCACGTCGACGCCCGTGCCGTCCCCGAAGGGGGCGTGCCCGGTGGCCGCGTAGATCAGGCTCCCGGCGAGCGAGAAGACGTCGGACGCGGTGTCGCAGGTGCCCTCGCGCAGATACTCGGGCGCCATGAAGGCGGGCGTGCCGACGCGGCTGCCCGTCGAGGTGATCGCGCTGCTGTCGGCGAGCTGCGCGATGCCGAAGTCGATGACGTACGCGCCCTGCAGGGACAGGATCACGTTGGACGGCTTGAGATCCCGGTGCACGACACCGGCGGCGGCCAGCGCCGACAGGGCCTGCCCGAGCTCCGCCACCAGCCGCCACACCCCGGCCGCCCCGAGCGTGCCGCACTCGCGGACGGCGTCGGCGAGGTTGAGACCGGGCAGGTACTGCGTCGCCATCCACAGCAGCGAGTCGTCGAACCCGGTGCCGAGCAGGTCCGGCGTGCGCGGCGTGTGCACCTGTGCGTGCACGGCGGCCTCCCGCTCGAAACGCCGCCGGAACCGGGGGTCCTCGGCGTACTCCGGGCGGATCACCTTGACGGCGGCGAGGCCGGGGGTGCTGTCGGCGGGGCGCGCGAGGTAGACGTGGCCCATACCACCGCTGCCGAGCAGGCCGAGGGGTACGTAGGGGCCGATCCGCGTCGGGTCCGTGGACCGCAGCGCGCTCGCCCCTGCCTGCCGCAGTGCGGCGTCCCCGGACGCCGGAACGTCCGGCGGCGTCGGCTGTTGGTCTGACATGGGTCCCCCGGTGTGCTGCCTTCTCACAACGTGCGCTCGTGTCACGCCAGTTGCGCAAGAGGCTACCGTCCCGGGGGGAACGTGGGTGCGGCCTCCGACCCTCCCCCGAGGGAGCCGGAGGCCGCGCCCGGGTTCCCGGCGCGGGTCAGCAGGTGCGCAGACCCGGGATCGCCCCGTAGTTCACGCCCCCGGACACCTTGTTGGCCGGGAACCAGCCCCAACCGCCGTTGCTGACGTTCGTGTCGGCCTGGGTCCAGAGCCACCAGTCGTTGCGGGCGTCGCCGACCGGCGGGTTCTCCTGGCCCGGGAACTTCTTCTGGCAGACGAACCAGTTGTCGCCCGCGTTCAGCCAGCCCGCGACGTTGCCGTTGAACATCACGTTGCCGCCCTGGTAGTTGTGGCAGTAGCGGGAGTTGTTCGGCCCGCTGCCCCAGCAGCCGTTCGGTGCCGCGGAGGCCGCCGCCGGCGTCAGGGCGATCGCCCCCGTGGCGAGTACCGCCGCCGCGCCCAGCGAGGCGAGCATGCGCTTCATGGTCGGTGTCCTTCCGGTCTTGCCACCCCCGTTGGTGGACACGACCACGGTGGCGCCGACGGCACACGCGCGGAACCTCAGACCTCTCAGGGTCACTTCTTGCCGGGCGGCGTGTACTCCTTGAGGTAGTGGGCGACGCGGGCGGCGTAGTCGCGGTACTTCGGGGGAACCCCGCCCGCGTCGTTCACCACCTTGGTCGACGTCCGGTACGCGGCCGCCAGCAGCACCCGACGGTCGCCGGACAGGCCGGTCTGATGGAGGCGCGGTTCCATGTAGCAGAGGTAGCGGCCCACGGCCGGGATGGACTCGGCCGGCGTGAGGGGAGGCTTGGGGGTCTCCTCCGCCGGGACGCCGTCCGCGCGGATCCACCAGCGCAGCAGGCTCGGCGTCCAGCGCGCGATGCCGTACTCGCCCTCCTCGCCCACGGACGGGTCGGAGAGGTCGGGGTCGAAGTTGCTCTCCGCCTTCAGCAGGGCCGCGATCAACGCCGGGGTGACCTCCGGCTGTACGCAGTCGTGGGCGGCGTCGACGATCAGCCGGCGGTAGGCCACCGGGATGCCCTTGTCGGTACGGAGTTCGGCGGCGCCGTACGTGGCGGCCGTGACCTTCGTGGTCCCGCCGGACCGGGGCGCGCCCGCGCCTCCGTCCGCGCCGTTGTCCACCCAGGCGCTGACGCCGTAGCCGAGCGCGGCCACCGCCACCACGGCGGTCGCGGCGGCCAGCGTCGTCGTACGGCGGGAGCGGCGGCGGGGGCGGAGGGCCCGCGGCAGGCGCGGCGAGCGGGCGGTGCCGGCCGCGGCCTCCACGCGGCGCAGCAGCTCCTGGGTGCCGATCCGGTCGGCGTGCGTACGGGTCAGACAGTCCCGCACGATCTCCCGCCAGGCGTCCGGGAGTTCGGGCGACAGCCGCAGGTCGTCGGTGCCGCGGGCGTAGGCGGCGGCCGCGTCGCGGCGGGCCGTCGGGGTGGCGCCGGGCAGCGGGAAGGAGCCGGTCAGGAGGAGATGTGCCAGCACACCGAAGGCCCACACGTCCGCCGACGGGCGGATACGGCGGCCCCGCTCACCGATCTCCGACCAGAGCAGCTCCGGCGGCGTGTAGTCGGGCGTCGAGAAGGCGGGCGTGTACGCGTGCGTGCCCTCCAGCTCCGCCGCCATGTTGAAGTCGGCGAGCCGGGCCGAACCGTCCCGCATCAGCAGCACATTGGCCGGTTTCAGATCCCCGTGCACCCAGCCGGCGTGGTGCAGCTGCGCCAGCCCCGCACAGATCTGCGCGAGCAGGGCGGGGCCGGCGGCGGGCCGGGGCTCGGCGGCGAGCAGGGCGGACAGGGAGCCCTCCGCCTTCTCCAGTACGAGGACGGTGGCGCCGTCGAGGGCGGGGCGGGCCGGGTCGTCGACGGTGAGGGTGTCGTACATCCGGATCAGCCGCGGCTGCTTCAGTCGGCGGTGCAACTCGACCTCGCGGTCGACGAGTTCGCGCAGGTGGGTGAGTTGGCGGGGGGTGCCGGTGCCGGTGGGCAGGAACTTCAGGGCGGCCGTACGGGGCAGGTCCGAGCCGTCCGTGCGCCTCCCCTCGTACACACTCCCGAAGGCTCCCGTGGCGATCGGCTCCCGCACCTCCCACACGCCCACCCGGTAGCCCTTCGGCACGGGCACGGCGTACGGCTCGGTCACCGGGCCACCCGGCCGGACGCCGGGGCGGAAGCAGACGGCTCGCTCAGCACGACGAGGTCGTCCTCCCGGACCAGGTCGAAGCGCAGGGCCAGCGAGACCAGGGACTCCTTCTTGCCGTTGAGCCGGGGCCCCGTGTCGGCCGTCTCCGGACCGGGTTTCAGGCGCAGCTTCACGGCGAGGTAGTCGATGTTCCACTGGACGGACGTGCGCGAGGCGGCGGGCCAGGTGGGGCGCAGGCGGTCCACGACCTGGTCGACCGTGGGCAGCGGGGCGTGCGGCTCACCGCGCAGGCGGGGCTCGCACAGGGCGGCCAGGACCGCGAAGTAGCGCTTCGTACGGTCCACGGAGAAGGCGGGCGCGGTGGTGGCACCGTCCAGACCCCCGTCGGCGGTGAGGTAGTCGTGGCGCGGTGCCCACACCTCGATCGGCAGCAGGTCACCGGCCGCCGGCAGCACGATCCGCGAGAACTCGAAGGGGATCGGCGCGTCCAGCCGCCCCGGCCCGACCTTGATGTGCTCGCCCGCGCCTTCCGGGTTCTCCACGACGTACGTCTGTTCCCGGCTGAGGTTGCTCAGTATCCAGAAGGCGCCCTGCGCGGTGATCTCACCCGCTCTGCGGGACACCCCGTCGTGCGCGATCGCGAGGTCGTTGTCGGAAACGGAACGCCCGAAGCCGAGCCGCTCGCCGGGCGCCAGCCGGATCTGGGTGGGCCGGGTCTCGTCCTCCGTGGTCGGCGGAGGTACCACGATGATGCTGTACAAGGTGCGTCTCCCCGTGCCTGACGGCTACCCACGTCAGGGTAGGGCGACGCAGCGGGGCCGTGTCCCCCTCGTACGGGTGAGACACGGCCCTCGGCTGTTATTGGCGTGAAGTGAGCCCCCTCTGCGGGGCTTCCTCAGTAGCGCGGGCGGTTGAACCAGGCGGAGGCCTGGCTGTTGACCATCGAGGCGAGGATGATGCCGGCGATGGCGAGGGAGATCAGCCCGCCGAAGGTGGCGGAGCCCGATCCTCCGGCCACGATGTTGTAGATGCTGCCGAGGATCATCAGCGACGCGTACACGATCGTCGTGATGCGGATGCCGCTGCCGCCGTTCTTGAACTTCACGCCCAGGAAGATGGACAGCGCGCCCAAGCCGACCAGGAGGGCCGCGACCAGGAATCCGAGACCGGCCAGGGCGTCGGTGTCGTCACCCGAGCCGACGCCGTTGGAGACGTCCTGCAGGGCGCCGATGGCGACACCGGTGATGATGCCGAACAGGATGTCGAAGCCGGCGAGGATGAAGAGGAAGACGCGCGCGGTCTTCATCAGGCCGGGCATCTCCATCGGCATCATGTTCCCGCCCGGGTAGCCGGGGTAGGCAGGCTGACCCTGCGGATAGCCGTACGCGGGCGGCTGCTGGGGAGCGGCGCCCTGCGGGTAGCCGTAGCCGGGCTGGGCCGGCGGCTGCTGGGGCGGGTAGCCGGGCTGGCCCTGGGGCGGCGGGCCGTAAGGGTTGTTCGGGTCGCCGAAACTCATGGCGGTCTTTCCTCCGTTGTCCGAGTGCGGGGACGCGCGGCACGGTTCGGAGGAAGGTCTTCGATGCGGTTTGTCCCCCCGGTACTGCCCGCGGCACTGCGGTCACATCGTTCTTTAGTCTGCTCTTACTTGTCCAGCCGCATTCCCTATGTGTTGTGCAAGTGCAACATCGCTGATCATGAGGGGATACGGGGGGAGATACGGCGGCCAAGGCCACAGGATGCGCGGTCGAGACCGCAGGAGACCCGGATTGGAACCCGGAGGGCGTCATCCGGGAGGATGGGAGCCATGACCGCCCAGATTCTCGATGGCAAGGCCACCGCAGCCGCGATCAAGTCCGATCTGACCGCCCGCGTGGCGGCGCTGAAGGAGAAGGGCGTCACGCCCGGCCTCGGCACGATCCTCGTCGGGGACGACCCCGGCAGCCAGAAGTACGTCGCCGGCAAGCACCGCGACTGCGCCCAGGTCGGCATCGCCTCCATCCAGCGCGAACTGCCGGCCACGGCGACCCAGGAGGAGATCGAGGCGGTCGTCCGCGAACTGAACGAGGACCCCGCCTGCACCGGTTACATCGTCCAGCTCCCGCTGCCCAAGGGCATCGACGAGAACCGGATCCTGGAGCTCATGGACCCGGACAAGGACGCCGACGGGCTGCACCCCATGAACCTGGGACGCCTCGTGCTGAACGAGCCCGCCCCGCTGCCCTGCACCCCGAACGGCGTCCTCACCCTCCTGCGCCAGTACGGCGTCGAGATCAAGGGCGCCGAGGTCGTGGTCGTCGGCCGCGGTGTCACCATCGGCCGCCCGATGCCGCTGCTGCTGACCCGGCGCAGCGAGAACGCGACCGTGACCCAGTGCCACACCGGGACGCGTGACCTGGCGGCGCACCTGCGGCGCGCGGACATCATCATCGCGGCCGCGGGCTCCGCCCATCTGATCCGCCCCGAGGACGTGAAGCCGGGCGCGGCCGTCCTCGACGTCGGTGTCTCGCGCAACGCCGAGGGCAAGATCGTGGGCGATGTCCACCCCGGCGTCGCCGAGGTGGCCGGCTGGATCTCCCCGAACCCCGGTGGCGTGGGCCCGATGACCCGGGCGCAGCTGCTGGTCAACGTGGTCGAGGCGGCGGAGCGCAGTGTCGGCTGAGAAGGCCGCCGGCAGGGCGGAGAACACTGCCGAGGCGGAGGAGATCGAGGTCCGGGACCCGGTGAGCGCGCCGGACGCGGAGGGCGTGCCCCGGCGCACCACCCGCCGCTTCCCGCTGTTCACACGGGACACCGCCCGCCCCGAGGGCGGCGGCCGGGCCGCAGCCGGTGACGCGCCCGCGCCCGCCCGGCAGTGGCCCGTCCTCCTCGTCCTCGGCCTGGTCGGCATCGGCCTGCTGATCACCGCGCTCGACGTCTTCCGCGCCGGCACGCTGGTGATCGGCGGCGCCCTGCTGGCCGGCGCGGCGCTGCGGTGGCTCCTGCCCAGCGTCGGCATGCTCGCCGTACGGTCGCGCTTCACGGACATAGTGACGTACGGCGTGCTGGGCCTCGTGATCGTGCTGCTGGCGCTGATGGCGCAGCCGGATCCGCTGCTGAAGATCCCGTTCCTGAAGGACGCGCTGCACTTCACCGTGGACAGCTGACGCCCTGATCGCAGACGGCGGCCCGCCCTCTCCCCCGAGGAAGGACGGACCGCCGTCTGCGTCAACCCTCGTGCACGGTGAAGGAGCTGTTCAACGCCTGTCAGCGCGCTGTGGCACGGAGGTGACCGTTCCGCTACGTCGGTCCGCCGCGCCGGTCGGGGATCTCCGCCCCGAACCTCCGTCGGGAACCGATGAGCGGTCCCGTGTCGTCACCTGATCGGATCTGGTTCGGAGGTGAGCGATGGGTGCCTGGCAGCCGCTGCCCGACGATCTGCCGCCGGAGGTGCGGCACTTCGTGGAGCAGTTGCGGCAGCTCAAGGACCGCACGGGCCTGAGCCTGGTCGCGCTGGGCGCGCGCACGGCGTACAGCAAGTCCTCCTGGCAGCGTTACCTCAACGCCACCCAGCCCCCGCCCCGGCAGGCGGTCGTCGCGCTGTGCCGGGTCGCCGGGGTCGGGAAGGAGGAGGCGGAGCGCTTCGGGGTGCGGTGGGAACTGGCCGTGCAGGCGTGGCCGAAGCCGGCGGCGTCGGCGCAGGCGGCGGTGAACTCGGACGGTACCGGCGAGAGCCAGGGATCTCACGAGGTACCCGAGGAGCACGAGGCGTACGAGGACGATCCCACCCTTCCCTGGTGGGACGCGCCGCCGGAGGCGCCGGAGGCGCCGTCGCGCCGTTTGCTGGTGGTCGCGGTCGTGCTGGTCGTGGTGCTGGTGCTGACGGGAGTGATCGGGACTGTCGCGCTGGGGTGAGCCGGGTGAGACCGGTGAGACGAGCGTGCCGGACTTGCCCGAATAGATCGCCTGTGACGCAGGAGATCGCTTATGTGCTTTCTGTGTGTCGATGTGTTGACAAGTTCGCGGATTTGCGAGGAAGTCGTCCAACAGGCGGGCTAGCGTGGTCGATCGGGACGGTCCGGGGCGTCCCGTGTGTGCTGTAAGGGCTTACTGCCAGGGTTGTGTCGGCCGGCGAGGGGAGCCGGTGGAACACTGGACGCGACCCGATGGGCGTGCAACGGTGCATGCCCACGGTCCCGACGCTCCCGTGCGCCCCCACCCCGGGAACTGAGATCCTTACTGGGCGCATCCCTGTGGGTAGCCAGAACGGGGACTCGGCAGAGGGCACCACGCGCGGGGGAACGCGAGAAACACCAGCACGAACCGGGGGGAAGAGGGGGGAAGCAATGCCTCGTTGGAGGGCCTTGCCGGATGAACTCGATCCGCAGGTCAGGGAGTTCGCGAGCCAGTTGCGGCGGCTCGTGGACCGCAGCGGTCTGAGCATCGCGGCGCTGGCCGACCGTACGGGATACAGCAAGACGTCCTGGGAGCGGTATCTGAACGGGCGGCTGCTCGCGCCCAAGGGCGCGATCGTGGCGCTCGCGGAGGTCACCGGGACCAATCCGATCCACCTGACCACGATGTGGGAGCTCGCCGAACGGGCGTGGAGCCGTTCGGAGATGCGCCACGACATGACCATGGAGGCCATCCGGATCTCCCAGGCGCGAGCCGCGCTGAGCGAGTTCGGGGCGCCGCCTGCGAGCGCCAAGGGGAGCGGGAAGGCGGGCCGGACCGCACGCAGGAGCGGCAGCGCGACGGCGGCGCCCACGCCGGGCGTTGCCGGGCCGGCGGGCGTGGCCCCGACGGTGCCGCCTGCGGTGCCGGTGCAGCCTACGGCGCCGGAGGTGCGGGACTCGGCGGTTCGGGATTCCTCGGTACAGGACTCCGTGGTGCGGGACTCCGCGGTGCGGGGTTCCGCGGGGGGTGACGTCCGGGAGGGCGGTTCCTCGGGGAGTTCCGGGGGCAACTCGTGGGGCGTCGCGGGGTATCGGGGTCCGGCGCCGTCTGGTGGTCGTACGGCGGGGGCGGCGCCCTCGGCAGCGTCCGGTGCGTCCGCGACGTCCGGGGCATCCGAGGGGTCGGGAGCGTCCGGAGCGTCCGGCGCGGCGTCGGGGTGGTCGCCCGGGGCGCCCAATCCGTACGGCGAGCCTCCGCAGGGGCCCCGTCCGCGACGCGGGTCCTCCTCCGGCGGCAATGGCAAGCGGCGGCTGACGATGTTCCTCGCGGGTCTCGTCGGTGTGCTGGTCGTGATCGCGGCGGTGTTCTACCTCACCGACGGCGGCAGCGGGAAGAAGGGTGAGGACGCGGCCAAGTCGCCCTCGCCCTCCGCGACGACCGACGCCGATCTGCCGGCCGGGGTGAAGTGCAGCGGTGACTCCTGCACCGGCAAGGACGCGGAGAGCATGGGCTGCAGCGGGGACCTGGTGACCACCGCCAAGACCGCGACCGTCGGCACGGCCGTGGTCGAGGTGCGCTACAGCGCGAAGTGTGGTGCGGCGTGGGGGCGGATCACGCAGGCCGCGCAGGGGGACGAGGTGGTGGTGACGGTCGGCAAGACGAAGCAGACCGGGACGATCACTGTTGCCGGGGACACGATCGCGTACACGCCGATGGTGGCCGTGAAGGACGCGGGCGAGGCGACGGCTTGCGCGACGCTCGCGGCGGGGCAGGAGGGGTGTACTCCGTAGGGGCGGGGGGTGGGGTTTGCCCGCCCGCCCAGCCGACTCGGTCTCTCAAGAGGCTGAGCGCGAAAAGACCCTGGGGCTCCGCCCCGGACCCCGCCGATGCTTCGCACGCGCCGCGGGGGCTTACGCCGAGTGCGCGACCAACGGCCGCCGGGGGCTGGTCGCGCAGTTCCCCGCGCCCCTTCGGGACGACTCCGGACCGTCCCTTTGAGCCCGTCCGGCGTTTGAGGACGAGGCCCCTTCAGGGCCGACGGGGGTCCAGGGGGCGGAGCCCCTTCAGGATGGGACGGGTAGGGGCGGCGGGGGCGGAAAAAGAATTCGGCGGGGCAGGAATGGGCGTCGGCAAAGTGGGCACGCGCACCGTACCCCCACGGGAGTCCGGCAATCGGTACCCCCACCCGGCGGCCGCCCAAGTCCCCCTCTCCCGGACCGGGCGGCCGCCCCTTTTGCGCCAGTGATCGTCTTTCTGTGGGACGGGCCACACGGACCCGGCCGTGCGAGATCCCGGATGCGCGATAGCCTGACGGGTGGATCTCTTGACGCCAAGAGATCGATCATCTCTTCGTCCCGCACCCCGGGGCAGGGACGCCCCACCGCCAGCTGTCATACGGAGAACGCCATGACCCGCACTCCCGTGAACGTCACCGTCACCGGCGCGGCCGGCCAGATCGGCTACGCCCTGCTCTTCCGCATCGCCTCCGGCCAGCTGCTCGGCGCGGATGTTCCGGTCAAGCTGCGTCTGCTCGAGATCACCCCGGCCCTCAAGGCCGCCGAGGGCACCGCCATGGAGCTCGACGACTGCGCGTTCCCGCTCCTCCAGGGCATCGACATCACCGACGACCCGAACGTCGCCTTCGACGGCGCCAACGTCGCCCTCCTCGTCGGCGCCCGCCCCCGCACCAAGGGCATGGAGCGCGGTGACCTCCTCGAGGCCAACGGCGGCATCTTCAAGCCGCAGGGCCAGGCCATCAACGCCCACGCCGCGGACGACATCAAGGTCCTCGTCGTCGGCAACCCGGCCAACACCAACGCCCTCATCGCGCAGGCCGCCGCGCCCGACGTACCGGCCGAGCGGTTCACCGCGATGACCCGCCTGGACCACAACCGCGCGCTGACCCAGCTCGCGAAGAAGACGGGCTCGACCGTCTCCGACATCAAGCGGCTCACCATCTGGGGCAACCACTCCGCCACCCAGTACCCGGACATCTTCCACGCCACCATCGCTGGCAAGAACGCCGCCGAGGTCGTCAACGACGAGAAGTGGCTCGCCGAGGACTTCATCCCGACCGTGGCCAAGCGCGGCGCGGCGATCATCGAGGCCCGCGGCGCCTCCTCCGCGGCCTCCGCCGCCAACGCCGCCATCGACCACGTGTACAGCTGGGTCAACGGCACCGCCGACGGTGACTGGGTCTCCATGGGTATCCCGTCCGACGGTTCGTACGGCGTGCCGGAGGGCCTCATCTCCTCCTTCCCCGTCACCACCAAGGACGGCAAGTACAAGATCGTCCAGGGCCTGGAGATCAACGAGTTCTCCCGCGCCCGTATCGACGCCTCCGTCAAGGAGCTCGAGGAGGAGCGCGAGGCGGTCCGTTCCCTCGGCCTCATCTGAGCCGCCGTCATAAGGCGTTCTCCACGGTTCTGTCACAAACCTGCGCAGGCCCCGTTCCGGTTCCTTCCGGGACGGGGCCTGCGGCCGTTTTCGCCGCTAGCGTCGGAAGTGGTAACCATCAGGTGATTCGGGGGACTTGCCATGAGCGGATGGGACGGCAAACACGGGCCGAGCGAGGAGAGAGGGCAGGCCGCCTGGACCGCGGAGGAGCCCGCGCAGGAGCCGGTCACCCCGCCGTCGTGGGCCTCGGCCCAGACACAGACCTTCTCGACGCCCCCGTACACATCGGCCCCCGTTCCCGTTCTCACCCCCACCCCGCCCTCACCGGCCCCACCTCGCGCCCGCCGCCTCCTGCTGGTCCTCGTCGCCGCGGCCGTCTTCGGCGCGGGCGTCGGCACCGGCGTCTGGTACCTCATCCGCGACGACTCGACCGCCACCGGGGCGGCCCAGGTACCGAGCGTCGCCGTCACCACCCCGTCGGCATCCACCCTCACCTCTCCCTCCGTGACACCTTCCCCCTCCGCGACGCCCTCCCCGTCCACGGGATACCGCCGCGCCCAGGACCCCGTCGGCTACACGCTCCACGTCCCCGACGGCTGGCTCCGCACCCAGAAGCAGGGGGAGAAGGCCCCGGTGGTCCACTATGACTCCCCGGCCGACGGCCGCAGCCTGCAGATCTTCGCCCTCGCGGAGGACACCCCGGCCGAGTCCCTCGACCTCGCCGAGAACGACCCCGGCTACGGCTTCGCGCACCAGCCCGGCTACCAGGTCCTCGACCGGACCTCGGACGGCACCGGCGCCACCTGGTCCGAGCTCTCGTACCGCTACGACGACGCGGACAACGGCCCCCGCCAGGTCATCGACCACCGCTTCCGCGCCGCCGACGGCACGCTCTTCGCGATCCGCTCCAGCGGCCCGGAGGACCTGGACCCGGACCTGGTCCGCGCGCCGCTCGACATGGCGCTCGACTCCTTCTGCCCGGCGGGCAGTTCGTGCACCTGAGGTCCCGTCACCCCGCGGGCTCCTTCGCGGTGCGGGGCGTGGTCGCCGAGTGGTCAGTCGGTGGCGGTGGCGGTTCCGCTGACCGTGGCGCCGGCGTCCAGGCGTTTCTCGAACCAGTGGCCGCCGTAGACGTCGTCGTTGTAGGCGGGGATCTCGGTGTAGCCGCACGCCCGGTACATCGCCTGCGCCTCGGTGAGCACGGCGTGGGTGTCGAGGCGTACGACGGTCAAGTGCCGTGCGGAAGCCTCCTGTTCGAGCGCGGTGAGCAGACGGCGGGCGAGGCCGAGGCGGCGGGCGTCGGGGTGCACCCAGACGTGGCGGATCTCGCCGACGCCGGGTTCCAGGCGGCGTAGCGCCCCGCAGCCCACGGGGCGGCCCTCCTCGTGCGCGACGAAGAACGCGCCGGCGTCGCCGGACACCTCCTCCGGCCGGACGAGCCAGGTCTTGTCGTACCCCTCGGGGAACCGCTCGTCGATGTCGGCCGCGTATGCGTCGAGGCAGGCCCGGGCGTCCGGTGCGGCGCCGTCGACCAGGTCGACGGTGATGCCCGCGAGGCGCAGGAGGCGCTGTGCGGTGGCCATCGCCTCGGTCAGTTCGGTGCGCTGAGGTTCGCTGAGGCCTTCCAGCAGCCCTGCGACGACCGCGCCCGCCCGACGGTTCTGCTCCTTCACCTCCACCCGCCCGGCCGGGGTCAACTCGATCATCCGCAGCCGGTTGTCCCGCGGGTGCGCACTCAGCCGGACCATGCCCTGGGCCTCCAGCGCCTTCGCCATCCGGCTCAGATACCCGGCGTCCAGGCCGAGCCGGCTCCTGAGCTCCCGCAGGGACGCGCCGGCCGGGAACTCGGAGATCTCGAAGAGCAGCCGGGCCTCGCCGAGCGGGCGGTCCTGGCCGAGGTAGTGGTCGTCCAGTACGCCGATGCGGCGCGTGAAGTAACGGTTGAAGCGGCGGAAGGCCGTCACGTGCTCCGTCGATACTGGCTCCATATTTCTTTGACTTTAGTCAAAGGTCTTGCCACCGTCCATGGTCCCCTGTCGCTTTTGCGGGTCGCCGCCTATCGTTTTGTCCCCTTTGTTCTCATGTGCAGTGACACAGCGCACTTTCCGTCACGGTTCGCGCATGCATCCGGAGGCGGGGGGCAGGCGCACTCGGTCCCATGGGTGACACGTGTGTGACACAGGGGCTCTGAACAGGAACGGAAGGCAACACCGATCATGGCGGAAACCACCGAACTCACGGCGCGCAGCACCATCCACGTGGGAGGGGAGTGGCGTGCGGCCGGCTCCGGCGCGACGCGCGACATCCTCGACCCCGCGGACGCGACGCCGTTCGCCGTGGTCGCGGAGGGTGACGAGAAGGACACCGATCTGGCGGTAGCGGCCGCCCACCGCGCCTTCGACGGAGGCCAGGGGGAGTGGCCGCGTACGCCCGTCGCCGAGCGTGCCGCCCTGCTGCGCCGCGTCGCCGACCTGCTCGTGCGCGACCGCGAGAAGCTCGGCCTGCTGGAGAGCCGCGACGCCGGCAAGACGGTCGAGGAGGGCCGCGTCGACATCGACTGCGTCGCCGACGCCTTCCGCTACTTCGCCGACCTCGTCGCCGGTGAGGCACCGGGCCGGGTCGTCGACGCGGGCTCGTCCGACATCCACAGCGTCGTCGTCCACGAGCCGGTCGGCGTCTGCGCGCTGATCACGCCCTGGAACTACCCCCTCCTCCAGGCCAGTTGGAAGATCGCGCCCGCGCTCGCCGCCGGGAACACCTTCGTCGTCAAGCCCAGCGAGATCACGCCGATGACGACCATCGCGCTCATCGAGCTGCTGGTCGAGGCCGGGCTGCCCGCCGGGGTCGCCAACATCGTCACCGGGCCCGGCCACTCCGTCGGCGCCCGTCTCGCCGAGCACCCCGACGTCGACCTCGTCTCCTTCACCGGCGGCCTGGTCAGCGGCACCAAGGTGGCCCAGGCCGCCGCGCCCACCGTCAAGAAGGTCGCCCTCGAACTCGGCGGCAAGAACCCCAACGTCGTCTTCGCCGACGCCTGCGCCACCGACGAGGCCTTCGACACCGCCGTCGACCAGGCCCTCAACGCCGCCTTCATCCACAGCGGCCAGGTCTGCTCGGCGGGCGCCCGCCTCATCGTCGAGGAATCCGTCCGGGACCGCTTCGTGGCCGAACTCGCCCGCCGGGCCCAGAAGATCCGCCTCGGCCGCGGCACCGCCGACGGCGTCGAGTGCGGACCGCTCGTCTCCGAGCAGCAGCGCGCCAAGGTCGAGGCGTACGTCGACTCCGCGCTCAAGGAGGGCGCGGTGCTGCGCTCCGGCGGCAAGCGGCCCGAGCCGTCCCCGGAGCGGCCGGTGAACGGCTACTTCTACGAGCCGACCGTGCTCGACCACTGCCACCGCGAGATGAAGGTCGTACGGGAGGAGGTCTTCGGGCCGGTCCTCACCGTCGAGACCTTCCGCACGGAGGACGAGGCCGTCGCCCTCGCCAACGACACCGAGTACGGACTCGCCGGCGCCGTCTGGACCGCCGACGCGGGCCGGGCCCGGCGCGTCGCGGGCCGCCTGCGCCACGGCACCGTCTGGATCAACGACTTCCACCCCTACCTGCCGCAGGCGGAGTGGGGCGGCTTCGGTAAGAGCGGAGTGGGCCGCGAACTCGGCCCCGCCGGACTCGCCGAGTACCGCGAGACCAAGCACGTCTACCAGAACCTCGCGCCCAAGCCGGTGCGCTGGTTCGCGGGCTGACACCCCCCGACCCCCACTCGAGTCAGCCCTGATCAACCCCCCTTGGAGTACCACCCCATGCCCGAGAAGACCCACGAGTACGACTACGTCGTCATCGGCGGCGGCACCGCAGGGTCCGTCATCGCCTCCCGTCTCACCGAGAACCCCGACGTCACCGTCGCCGTCATCGAGGGCGGCCCCAGCGACGTCGGCCGCGACGACGTCCTCACCCTGCGCCGGTGGATGGGCCTGCTCGGCGGCGAGCTGGACTACGACTACCCCACCACCGAGCAGCCCCGCGGCAACTCGCACATCCGGCACAGCCGCGCCCGCGTGCTCGGCGGCTGCTCCTCGCACAACACCCTCATCGCCTTCAAGCCGCTGCCGTCCGACTGGGACGAGTGGGAGGAGGCCGGCGCCAAGGGCTGGGGCGCGGTGCCGATGGAGGCGTATTACGCCCGGCTGGAGAACAACATCGTCCCGGTCGACGAGAAGGACCGGAACGCCATCGCCCGCGACTTCGTCGACGCGGCCCAGGGCGCGCTCGGCGTCCCGCGCGTCGAAGGCTTCAACAAGCAGCCCTTCAATGAGGGCGTCGGCTTCTTCGACCTCGCCTACCACCCCGAGGACAACAAGCGTTCGTCGGCGTCCGTGGCGTATCTGCACCCGGTGATGGACGAGCGCGACAACCTCACCATCCTGCTGGAGACCTGGGCGTACCAGCTGGAGCTCGACGGCACCCGCGCCGAGGGCGTGCACGTGCGCACCAAGGGCGGCGAGGAACTGCTGATACGGGCCCGGCGCGAGGTCGTCCTCTGCGCGGGCGCCGTCGACTCGCCCCGCCTGCTGCTGCACTCCGGCATCGGACCGAAGGCGGACCTGGAGGCGCTCGGCATACCCGTGGCGCTCGACCTGCCGGGCGTCGGCGAGAACCTGCTCGACCACCCCGAGTCGGTGATCGTCTGGGAGACCCACGGCCCGATCCCCGACAACTCCGCGATGGATTCGGATGCCGGGCTGTTCGTGCGGCGCGATCCCGAACACCAGGGCCCCGACCTGATGTTCCACTTCTACCAGATCCCGTTCACGGACAACCCGGAGCGACTGGGCTATGAGCGGCCGGAGTTCGGGGTGTCCATGACCCCGAACATCCCCAAGCCCAGGAGCCGCGGCCGGCTGTATCTGACCAGCGCCGACCCGTCGGTGAAGCCCGCCCTCGACTTCCGCTACTTCACGGACGAGGACGACTACGACGGGCGGACCCTGGTCGACGGGATCAGGATCGCCCGCGAGATCGCCAAGACCGAGCCGCTCGCCGGCTGGCTCAAGCGCGAGGTGTGCCCCGGCCCGGACGTCACGGGCGACGAGGAGCTCAGCGAGTACGCCCGCAAGGTCGCGCACACCGTGTACCACCCGGCGGGCACCTGCCGTATGGGCGCCGCCGACGACGAACTGGCCGTGGTGGACCCGCAGTTGCGGATCCGCGGACTGGATGGAATCCGAATCGCCGACGCCTCCGTGTTCCCGACGATGACCGCAGTGAACCCGATGATCGGGGTGCTCATGGTCGGGGAGAAGGCGGCGGACCTGATGGGAGGTGAGGCGTGATGAGTACGACTCCTGAGACGACGCCGAAGAACACGACGACCGAGAACACGATGCCCCAGAACACGACGCCCGAGACCCGCAAGCCGCCGACCGCGGCGCCGGTCTTCTCCGTCGAGGGCCTGTGGAAGGTCTTCGGTCCGAAGGCGCACCGGGTCCCCGCCGACCCGGAGCTCGCCGCGCTCGCCCCCGCCGAGCTGCGCACGCGCACCGGCTGCACGGCGGCGGTGCGGGACGTCTCCTTCGACGTCCGCAAGGGCGAGGTCTTCGTCGTCATGGGCCTGTCCGGCTCCGGCAAGTCCACGCTGGTCCGCTGTCTGACCCGGCTGATCGAGCCCACCTCCGGCACGATCGCCATCGACGGCGAGGACGTCCGCGCCATGGACAAGACCCGGCTGCGCGAACTGCGCCGCCACCGCGCCGCGATGGTCTTCCAGCACTTCGGCCTGCTGCCGCACCGCACGGTCCTGGACAACGTGGCGTACGGACTGGAGATCCAGGGCGTCGGCAAGGCGGAGCGCCGCGAGCGGGCCGCCCAGGTCGTCGCCAAGGTCGGCCTGGAGGGCATGGAGCACCGCAGGCCCGGCCAGCTGTCCGGCGGTCAGCGTCAGCGCGTCGGCCTCGCGCGGGCGCTGGCGGTGGACCCCGAGGTCCTGCTCTTCGACGAGCCGTTCAGCGCGCTCGACCCGCTGATCCGGCGGGACATGCAGGAGGAGGTCGTCCGCCTGCACCGCGAGGAGGGCCGCACGATGGTCTTCATCACCCACGACCTCAACGAGGCGCTCAAGCTGGGCGACCGCATCGCGCTCATGCGTGACGGCGCCGTGGTCCAGCTGGGCACCCCGGAGGAGATCGTCGGCTCCCCGGCCGACGACTACGTCCGCGAGTTCGTCCGCGACGTCCCGCGCGAACAGGTCATGACGGTCCGTACGGCGATGAGGACCGCGTCGGCGAGCGAGCAGGGCAGCGGCCCGGCGGTCGCGCCGGACGCGACGGTGTCCGAGGCGATCGAGGCGGTGGCACGGGCGGGCGCCCCGGCGCGCGTGGTCGACGAGGGCCGGTGCGTCGGGGTGGTGGACTCGGAGGCGCTGCTCGAGGTGGTGGCCGGGACTGCCAAGGAGACGGTCTGATGGCAACGATCACCGCACCGACTCCCCGTGGCCTCCCCGCGATCCTGAGAAACCGGGCCGCCGCCAAGCTCGCCCTGCTGGCGCTCGCCGCCGCGATCCTCGTGCCGCTGGCCAACGCCCGCTGGGCGAGCGGCAGCTGGCCGGACGCCCTGACCGTCGACCTCACCGACCCCCTCACCAGGACCAGCGCCTGGATCATCGACAACCGGGACAGCCACCCCCTGTTCCTCTACTTCTTCGGCCACATCAGCAACGCGGTCGTCGTCTCCGTACGCGCCGTCTACCTGGTCCTGCTCGCCGCGGGCTGGGCCGGCGTCACGGCCGCCGCGTCCCTGATCGCCTGGCGCGTCGCGGGCTGGCGGCTCGCTGCCGGTACCGGCGTCGCGTTCCTGGCCTGCGGTGTCCTCGGCATGTGGATCCCGACCATGCAGACCCTCGCGCTGATGGTCGTGGCGGTCCTCGCCTCGGTCGTCGTCGGTGGGCTGCTGGGCCTCGCCTCGGGGCTGTCCGACCGTATGGACCGGGCCCTGCGCCCCCTCCTGGACACCATGCAGGTGCTCCCGGCGTACGCCTACCTGCTCCCCGTCGTCCTGGTCTTCGGCATGGGCGTCCCCGCCGCCGTCCTGGCCACCGTCGTCTACGCCGCCCCGCCGATGGCCCGCCTCACCGCCCTCGGCCTGCGCGGCGCCGACAAGGAGGTGCTGGAGGCGGTCGAGTCGCTCGGCGCCACCGCACGGCAGCGCCTGCTGACCGCCCGTATCCCGCTGGCCCGCAAGGAACTCCTCCTCGGCCTCAACCAGACGATCATGATGGCGCTGTCGATGGCGGTCATCGCGTCGGTCATCGGCGCGGGCGGCCTCGGTGACCGCGTCTACCAGGCGCTGGCCTCGGTCGACGTCGGCGCGGCACTGGCCGCCGGCATCCCGATCGTGCTGCTCGCCGTCGTACTGGACCGGGTGACCGGCGCGGCAGGGGAGCGCCTCGGCGACGAGCCGCAGCCGAACGGCCGCTCGCGCTGGGTGTACGCCCTGGCCGGCGCCGTGGCCGTGGCGGTGGCCGGACGTCTCACCGGCCGCCTCGACTGGCCCGACGCCTGGACCCTGAACATCGCCGAGCCGGTCAACCGCGCCGTCGACTGGATGACCGACCACCTCTACTCCGGCGTGCCCGTCATCGGCGGCACCGCCGACTGGGCGGCCCACTTCACGACCTGGATCCTCGACCCGGTGCGGGACGGCCTGCAGTGGCTGCCCTGGTGGTCGGTGCTGCTGATCGTCGCCGCCCTCGCCTGGCTGATCGGCACCTGGCGCACCGCGCTCACCGCCGTGCTCGCCATGGCCGCGATCGGCGTCCTCGGCGTGTGGGGCCCGTCGCTCGACACCCTGTCCCAGGTCCTGGCGGCCGTCGCCGTCACCCTGGTCCTCGGCTTCGCGACCGGCGTCGCGGCGGCGCGCAGCGACCGCTTCGAGCGGCTGCTGCGCCCCGTGCTGGACGTCTTCCAGACGATGCCGCAGTTCGTGTACCTGATCCCGGTCGTGGCCCTGTTCGGCGTGGGCCGCGCCCCCGCGGTCGCCGCGGCCGTCGTCTACGCCCTGCCCGCCGTCGTCCGCATCACCACCCAGGGCCTGCGCCAGGTCGACCCGGCCGCCCTGGAGTCGGCCCGCTCGCTCGGCGCGACCCCCGCCCAGCAGCTGCGGCAGGTCCAGCTTCCGCTGGCCCGCCCGGCGTTGCTGCTCGCCGTCAACCAGGGCGTGGTCCTGGTCCTCGCCGTCGTCATCATCGGCGGCCTGGTCGGCGGTGGCGCGCTCGGCTACGACGTCGTCTTCGGCCTCGCCCAGGGCGACCTGGCGACCGGTCTGGTGGCCGGCGCGGCGATCGTCTGCCTGGGCCTGATGCTGGACCGGGTGACACAGCCGACGGAACGCCGCACGAGGAAGGGAGCCTGACATGCGTATTCGTATCCGTACGACTGCCGCAGTGGCCGGCGTGTCCTCGCTGTCGTTGCTGCTGCTGAACGGCTGCGGCGCCGCCGACATGACCAAGCAGGCCTCGCCCTTCGCCAACGCCCAGGGCGCCAAGTCCGTGACCCTGTCCGTGCAGTCCTGGGTCGGCGCACAGGCCAACGTGGCCGTCGCCCAGTACCTGCTGGAGCACGAGCTCGGCTACCGCGTCGACACCGTGCAGATCGACGAGGTGCCCGCCTGGGACGCGCTCAGCCAGGGCCGGGTCGACGCGATCATGGAGGACTGGGGCCACCCGGACGAGGAGCAGCTGTACGTCAAGGACAAGAAGACGATCGTGCCCGGCGGCGACCTCGGGGTCACCGGGCACATCGGCTGGTACGTCCCGACGTACTTCGCCAAGGCCCACCCGGACGTCACCGACTGGAAGAACCTCAACAAGTACGCGGATCAGATGCGCACGGCGGAGAGCGGCGGCAAGGGCCAGCTGATGGACGGCTCGCCCTCCTACGTCACCAACGACAAGGCGCTGGTGAACAACCTGGACCTGGACTACCAGGTGGTGTTCGCCGGTTCGGAGGCCGCGCAGATCACGCAGATCAAACAGTTCGCCAAGGAGAAGAAGCCCTTCCTGACGTACTGGTACGAACCGCAGTGGCTGTTCAAGAAGGTCCCGATGACCGAAGTGAAGCTGCCGGCGTACAAGGAGGGCTGCGACGCGGACCCGGAGAAGGTCGCCTGCGCCTACCCGCACACCCCGCTGCAGAAGTACCTCAACGCGGACTTCGCGAAGGACGGCGGTGCGGCAGCGGCCCTGCTGAAGAAGTTCAAGTGGACGACCGAGGACCAGAACGAGGTCTCCCTGATGATCGCCGAGCAGAAGCTGTCGCCCGAGGAGGCGGCGAAGAAGTGGGCGGACAGCCACGAGTCCACGTGGAAGGCGTGGCTGTCCTGACGGACCGTGTGGCTGTCCTGACCGTCACTTCATGAGGCCGGCCGCGAGATCGGCCGCGATGCCACGCAGGGCCTGAGTGGCCCGGCGCTGGAGTCCTGGCCCGAACGTGATCCGGGTGGCCCCGAGTTCACCGAGTTCGGTGGGCGAGGGGCCGTCCCCGGTCACCGTGCCGTGCACATTGATCGGCCCCTGGATCCCGGACCGCAGCAGCGGCAGTACGTCGGTGGGGGCGCCGATCGGATACACGCAGTCGGCGCCCGCGGCGACGTACAACGCCGCCCGCTCGATGGCCCGTTCGGCGGCCTGCTTGGGGCCGGCGGCACCGGGCGGGCGGATGAAGGTGTCGATCCGGGCGTTGACGAAGAGCCGGTCGGCGGCGGCGTGCCGTACCTCGGCGAGCCAGTCGGCGTGTGCGCGCGGGTCCTTCAGGGCCCCGTCCGCGGAGTCCTCGAGGTTGCAGCCGACGGCGCCCGTCTCCAGCAGCCGCTCCACCAGCTCCTTCGGCGCGATCCCGTACCCGTCCTCGATGTCCGCCGACACCGGCACGTCGACGGCCCGAACGATCCGCGCGACCGCCGCGAACATCTCGTCGGCCGGGGTCTGCCCGTCCTCGTGGCCGAGGGCGGCGGCGACCCCCGCGCTGGGCGTGGCGAGGGCCGGGAACCCGGCCTCGACGAAGGCGCGGGCGCTGGCGGCGTCCCAGGGGCCGGGCAGGACGAGCGGGTCGCCGGGGGAGCGGCGGCGGTGGAGTGCGCGTAAGGCTTCGACCTTGGTCACTGCGCCGGCCTGGGTCACGGTTTCGGTCATGGTGTGTATCCCCCTGGTGGAATGCGTCGGCCGACCATCATCCGGTTCCAGTTGTTGATGGCGACGACCAGGCCGATGAGATGGGCGAGTTCGGACTCGTCGAAGTGCGCGGCGGCACGGTCGTACACCTCGTCCGGCACAAAGCCGTCCGTGAGGACGGTGACCGACTCGGTCAGCGCGAGCGCGGCCCGCTCCCGCTCGTCGAACACGTCCTCGGCCTCCTCCCACGCGGCCAGCAGATCGAGCTGCCGCTCGCTCACGCCGTGCTCGCGGGCGAGGGCGAGGTGCATGTCGAGACAGAAGGCGCAGTGGTTGAGTTGCGAGGCCCGGATGACGACGAGCTCGGCGAGGGCCGGGTCGCCGAGGCCCCTCTTCGCGGTCGCGCTGAGCGCGGACATGGCCTGCCCGACGGCAGGGTCGAGCAGCCGCGTGCGTGGGCTCACCGATGCGCGGGCGCTCACAGGTGCTGGCCGGGCTGGTAGTGGCCCGGGGCCATACGGCAGGTCACCCCGAACCGGTTCCAGGCGTTGATCACCGTGATCGCGGCGATGAGCTGGGCGAGCTCGGCCTCCTCGAAGTGCTTGGCGGCCTTCTCGTACACGTCGTCGGGCACGAACCCGTCCGTCAGTACGGTCACGGCCTCCGTCAGCTCGATCGCCGCGAGCTCCTTCGGGGTGTAGAAGTGCGCCGACTCCTCCCAGGCGCCGAGCTGCACGATCCGCTCGACGCTCTCGCCCGCCGCGAGCGCGTCCTTGGTGTGCATGTCCAGGCAGAAGGCGCAGTGATTGATCTGCGAGGCGCGGATCTTCACCAGCTCGTACAGCTTCGGCTCGAGCCCCTTCCGGGCGGCCGCGTCGAGCCGGATCATCGCCTTGTAGACGTCGGGGGCATGCTCGGCCCAGCTCAGCCGGGCGGGCCGCTCGGGGGCGTACTCCACTGTGGTGACCGTGGCAGTGCTGTCTGTCGTCGACATGATCTCGACCCTAGGAGGGAAGCAGCCCGGGAGTATGGTCCATTTCCATGCCGAAACCTTGGGCCACTCTGGGCATCGACCTCCACCTGGAACCGGCGGGCCCGGGCCTGCGCCGCGGCCTGAGCGACGCCCTGCGTGAGGCGGTCCGCACAGGCCGCCTCGCCCCCGGCACCCGCCTGCCCTCCTCCCGCTCCCTCGCCGCCGACCTGGGCGTTGCCCGCAACACGGTCGCCGAGGCCTACGCCGAACTGGTCGCCGAGGGCTGGCTCACCGCCCGCCAGGGGTCGGGGACACGGGTGGCCGACCGGGCGGTGATGCCGGGAGCGGGCGCGCCGGCGTCACCGGGTGCTCCGGCGTCACCGGGTGCTCCGGCGTCACCGGGTGCTCCGGCGGGTGCTCCGGCGGGTGCTCCGGTGTCACCCCATGCCCCCGCCCCACCCCGTCTCACCGCCCTGACCTCACCTGGCGTCACCGCCCTCACTTCGCCCCGCGTCACGGCCCCACCCCACCCGGAACGCCGCCGGCCCGCCTACGACCTCGTCCCCGGCACCCCGGACCTCTCCGCCTTCCCCCGCACGGAGTGGCTCAAGGCGGCCCGCCGAGCCTTCCTCGCCGCCCCGCACCAGGCCCTCGGCTACGGCGACCCGCGCGGCCGCGCCGAACTGCGCACCGCCCTCGCCGGCTACCTCTCCCGCGCGCGGGGCGTGCGAGCCGACCCCGAGTGCATCGTGGTGTGCGCGGGTTTCGTGCACGGCCTGCAACTGCTCGCCAGGGTGCTGCGGGCGCGCGGGACGGAGACGGTGGCGGTGGAGTCGTACGGCCTGCCGCCGCACTGGAGACAACTGACGGCGGCCGGACTGGCCACCGCCCCGCTCCCCTTCGACGAACTGGGCACGAACCCCGAGGAGTTGACGCAAGAGGGGTCAGGGGCCGACACAGGGCCTGGTGCAGGTGCGGGGCCCGGTGCAGGTGCAGGCGCGGTGCTCCTCACCCCGGCCCACCAGTTCCCCATGGGCGTACCCCTGCACCGCGACCGCCGGGCGACGGTGGTGGACTGGGCGCGCCGCACCGGAGGCCTCGTCCTGGAGGACGACTACGACGGCGAGTTCCGCTACGACCGCCAGCCCGTAGGCGCGCTCCAGGGCCTGGACCCCGACCACGTCGTCTATCTGGGCACGGCCAGCAAGTCCCTCGCCCCCGGTCTGCGGCTGGCCTGGATGGTGCTGCCGCCGACGCTGGTGCGGGAGGTGACGGCGGCCAAGGGCGGCATGGACACCTGCAGCGTCCTGGACCAGCTGACCCTGGCGGAGTTCCTGACGTCCGGCGCCTACGACCGCCATGTCCGCGCCGCCCGCCTGCGCTACCGCCGCCGCAGGGACGCCCTGGTCCGCGCCCTGGCCACGCACGCGCCCCACCTCCACGTCACCGGCATCGCGGCCGGTCTCCACGTCGTCCTCCGCCTCCCACCGGGCACGGAACAGTCCGTCGTCCAGGCGGCGAACTGGCAGGGCCTGGCCCTCCACGGCCTGACCTTCTACCGCCACGAGTCCGCAGCGACGGAGCCGTTGGACGCGCTGGTCGTGGGGTACGGGACGCCGCCGGATCACGCGTGGGCGGGGGCGCTGGAGGCGTTGTGCCGGGTGTTGCCGTGAGAACGGCTCACGGGCAGTGGAGCGGGCCGGTCAGGAGGGACCTGAAGACCGGCTGGCCGGCCTGATGCCCCGTCACCTCGATGGTCCCCAGGTCGCGTTCCTGCGAGGCGGCCGGTGTCGCCTCGATGGTGCACGCCTCGTCGATCTCCGCGTAGCGGTGGAAGACGGTGGAGATGGCGGACGGTGTGATCGTGTACGGCATCACGAGCGCGCACGCGGCTTGTCGGGCCGCCTCCAGAAGGACCATCCCCGGGTAGTGGTCGCCGGTGTGGTCGAACAGGACCGGGTGGTCCGGATCGGGCGTCAGCAGCCAGCGGTTGGGCTGCTCGGTGGGCGAGAGCACCACGTCCTCCGGCCGGGCGCGTCCGACCGTGGCCGCCGGCATCGTGGGACGCGGCAGGCCACGCCGACTGCTCATGTCGCAGTCGAGGCGGCTGCCGCGCAGCCGCCGGTAGACGGCGGGCGAGATGCAGGTGAACCGGCCTCCGCCGGCGCCGACCGCTTTGCCGTCGCGCCGTATGGACAGCTCCATACGGAATCCGGTGGCCTTGCCACCCCGGAAGGCGATGTCCGTGCACACGGCGCTCAACTCCACGTCGGTGGGCGTGGAGCCGATGTGCAGTTGATCGAGCTCGGCGCTGAACCCGAGGTCCCACATGACGAAGTGGTGCCCGAGCGGGACTCCGAGTTCGGCGTGGGCCAGGAGCAGGCCGGCCTGGCGAAACGTCTCGGCGGTGAGCAGCGGGTCGTGGCTGCTGCCGTCCGCGGCCTGGAAGAAGGTGTGCGCTCGCGGCCACTGGCCGGAGAGCGAGAAGTGGGTGTCGCTCTGCCTGGCACACCCGGTGAGGAAGACCTCGGCCAGGCTTGCGCGGTGGACGTACTCCTTTGGAACCGTGGTGGTCAGCCCCGGAACGTCAGGCGTCAAGACATGGGTCTGCAGCGAAGTCAAGGACAACTCGATTCCCCCGGTGAGTCGCTGAAAGCGTGTCCGAGCAAGTAAGATACGGACCTACCGGTTTGGTTCTCAATCGCAGCCTGGCAAAGGATCGGTCAAGCGTTCGGATTCCGTGGTTCGGGAGTCGGCGGCTCAGGATGAGCGGCTCCGACGCCGAATGGACAGCAATCCTGTAGCAAAGCGCGCCTTTTCCTTTACGATCGCGGGGTCGCCGGTGCCGTCAGCGTTAGCAACCACTTCTGGGCACCGGTCTGTCCACCGCGATTTCCGTACCGTGGGACCGGCGTTTAGGGGGAAGCCGACCGATGGAAGAACCAACCGTCCCTGCTCTCTTGGACCCCAGTGGGCGGGATGTCCACGCTGAAGCAGCATGTCTGCGCGCACGCGGTCCGGCCACCCGGGTCGAGCTGCCCGGAGGAGTCGCCGCATGGGCGATCACCGAGCATGAACTGATCAAGCGTCTGATGGCGGACCCCCGGGTCTCCAAGGACGCCCACCGCCACTGGCCCGCCTGGATCGACGGCGAGGTGGACGACGCATGGCCGCTTGCCATGTGGGTTTCCGTGCGCAGCATGCTCACCGCCTACGGTGAGGAGCACCGGCGCCTGCGCCGATTGGTGGCCGGTGCCTTCACCGCCCGGCGTACCACCCTGCTCCAGCCGAGGATCACCGAGATCGTCCACGAGCTGATCGAGCGGCTGGCAGGCCTGCCGAAAGACCAACCGGTCGATCTCCGCCAGGAGTTCGCCCGCCCGCTGCCCATCAAGGTGATCTGCGAGATGCTCGGCCTGGCCGAGGCCGGGCGTGAGGATCTGCACCGCGTGGTCGACGTGTTGTTCACCACGACGACCACCTCCGAACAAGCTCAGGCCAACCAGGTCGAGTTGTACCTCCTGCTCAGCGACCTCGTGGCCCGCAAGCGGCGCGAACCGGGCCCGGACATGACCAGCGACCTCATCGCGGTGCGCGACGAAGGCGGTGCGGGACTGACCGAGAAGGAGCTCGTGGACACCCTCCTGCTGATCATCGGGGCAGGCCACGAGACGACCGTCAATCTGCTGGACCAGGCGATCGTCGCTCTCCTCACGCACCCTGACCAACTGCGTATGGCCCAGCAGGGGACGGTCTCCTGGGAGGCGGTGGTGGACGAGACGCTGCGCTCGCAGGCGCCGGTCGCCACGGTCCTGTTCCGCTTCGCGGTGGAGGACATCGATCTCCCGGGCGCACGCATACCCAAGGGCGAACCGATTGTGTTCTCCCTGGCCGCGGCCGGCCGCGATCCGGAGCGACACGGGCCGGACGCCGACCGTTTCGACGCCTCCCGGAGCACCAGCCGGGACCACCTCGCCTTCGGGCACGGCGCCCACCACTGCCTGGGCCGGCCGCTGGCGACACTCGAGGCGACCACGGCACTGGCGGCCCTGTTCGAACGCTTCCCGCACATGCGGCTGGCCGTGCCGCGGCGGCAGCTGCGTCCGCTCGAGTCCTTCATATCCACCGGCCACCGTGAGCTTCCGGTGGTCCTGACGCCCGGGGCCGCGCAGTGAGCCCCGCAGCCGAGGAGACACAAGACGTGTCCACCGCTGTGCAGCACCTCCGGCTCGCCGCGGTCAACATCGACGGCGTCCTGCTCAACGACACCTTCAGCCCCGTCATCCGGCAGATGGTGGTCGAGCGGGGCGGCGAGTACACCCCCGAGGTCGAGTACGCCCTCTTCTCCCAGACCCAGCTCGTGGCCGCCCAGGCGTTCGCCGAGGCTGCGAAGGTGACCATGTCCCCGCAGGAACTCGTGGACACCTATCTGCGGGAGCGCGAGCGCTACCTCGTCCGGCATCCGGTGCGGGTGCTCGACGGCGCGGCGGAACTGCTCACCCGGCTGCGTGCCATGGGACTGCGCATCGTGTGCTACGGCGGATTGGACAAGACGCACTTCGACCGCCATCTCGGCCCGCTGGCCCACTTCTTCGACGGCCCCGGCTACGTGTGCACCGACCGCTTCCGCCCCGGGATCAGCGAGATCACCCAGGACATCTTCCAACTGCCGTACGACCGTGTCCTCTTCGTCGACGACGTGGCCAGGTTCGCCGAGGAGGCCCGTCGGCTCGGGGTGCCCTTCATCGGCCGTCCCAGCGACTTCGAGCACGGCCACCAGCACACCCTGATGCGGCGGGCCGGCGTACGGCATCTGGTGCGCGGCCTGCACGACATCGACGAGGCTCTGCTGCGCACCGTGGACGCCGAAGCGGCCGCGGGCACGTGCTGGGAGGACGCGGGTTCCCCGGCTGCCGCCCCCGGCCGCGAGGGAGCGATCCGTGACTGACAGCGACGGCCCGCTGAGCGGGAAGGTCGTGGTCATCACCGGGGCCAGCAGCGGCATCGGTGCGGCCGCGGCCGGGGTCTTCGCCCGGCAGGGAGCCCGCCTGGTGCTGTCGGCGCGCCGCGAGGAACGGCTGCGCGAACTCGTCCGCCGGCTGGGCGAGGAGGGCGCCACGGCGAGCTACGTCGTCGCCGACGTCTCGCGCGGCGAGGACGCCCGGACGATCGTGGAGCACGCGATGTCCCGGTACGGAAGGCTGGACGCGGCCTTCAACAACGCCGGGGTCGGCATCGAGAAGGCTCCGCTGCACCTGATCGACGACGACGCCTACGAGCACGTCATGGCCACCAACGTGCGCGGGGTGTGGAACTGCCTGCGCCACGAGATCGCCGCCATGCTCACCTGTGGGGGAGGAGCGATCGTCAACACCAGCAGTGTCGGCGGCCTGGTCGCCTCCTCGACGGCCGCGCCGTACATCGCCTCCAAGCACGCCGTCATCGGCCTGACGAAGGCGGCCGCGGTCGAGTACGCCGCCCACGGCATCCGGGTCAACGCGATCGCTCCCGGTCTCACCCGCTCGGAGCTGGTCGACGCCTGGTTCACGCGGCACCCGGAGGCGGAGCAGAAGGCATACCGTTCGGCCCCCCAGGGGCGGGCGGCCGATCCGGAGGAGGTGGCCGAGGCAGCGGCATGGCTGTGCAGCGACCGGGCCTCCTTCGTCACCGGGGCGACGGTCCCGGTGGATGGAGGACGCATCGCCTGGTGAGCTGCCCTCTCCCGGGCCCAATGTCGCCGAGCGGCTGTTCTTCACTCCGAGTGTTCCGTAAAGTACGGCATGTTTGGTTTAATTTTTATTCAAAGGAGGGTCTCATGGCTCAGCAGGAGAGGGCTGTCCGGACCCGACGTGCTGTTCTTGAGGCAGCCGCCGC
The DNA here is from genome assembly GCF_050936625.1 of Streptomyces sp. CA-251387. NCBI lineage: Bacteria > Bacillati > Actinomycetota > Actinomycetes > Kitasatosporales > Streptomycetaceae > Streptomyces > Streptomyces sp. CA-251387. The sequence goes on from NZ_JBNJMJ010000001.1 coordinate 5,803,787, forward strand.
CGTCTTCGCGGAGCGCGGGTACGCGGCCGCCACCATCGCCGAGATCCTGAGCAGGGCCGGCGTCACCAAAGGTGCCCTGTACTTCCACTTCAACTCCAAGGCGGCCCTGGCCCAGGGCGTCCTCCAGGCGCAGATAACGGCGGAATACCACCTGCCGCGGGAGCTGAAGCTGCAGGAGTGGGTGGACGCGGGCATGACCCTCGCCAAGCGCCTGCCCCAGGAGCCGCTGCTGCTCGCCGGTGTCCGGCTCTCCGCAGACCTGCAAGGGCGGGATGTCTTCGGAAGCGCCTGGCCGGCATGGGCCGAAGTGACCGCGTCGTTCCTGGCGGACGCCAAGGAGCGGGGCGAAGTACTCCCGCACGTGGTGCCCGCGGAAGCTGCCCAGGTCTTCCTCGGTGCGTGGATCGGGGTGCAGTTCGTCTCGCAGGCTGCCGCCGACTGGGCAGACCTGGAGGAACGCATGTCGTCTCTGTTCAACTACGTGCTCCCCGCGATCGCGGCTCCGGCCGTCCTTGCCCGGCTCGACACCGCGCCCGACCGGGGCGCCCGGGTGATAGCCGAGGCGAAGCAGCAGCCTCCGGTGGCCTTGGCCGCGGCCGGCACCTGACAGCGGTCGACTCCGCCGAAACGACTGTCCTGGCCCGCCGCGCACTGATCCGCGCGGCCGAAGACCTCTGCGACCGCGCACTGATCCGCGCGGCCGCAGGGGTCTTCGTCAGTGAGGGACGCGTACCGGCCTTGCCGCTTGAGCCGGCGAGCGGGTCGATGTGAGCAAGGGGCTCGTACTTCCCCTTCCCGGGCAAGGACGTCCTGGCCCGCCCCATGGAGGAGGCGGCGGCGCCCGCTGAATCAGCCGATGTGGTGATGCGTGCCGGTTTCCGGCCGGACGGCGACGTCGCACGTGAAGGCGTCGAACGGTCACGTCGCCGACGGACATGGGGTGCCTCCCGATGGGCAGTGGAGACGGGCGGTGAGCACGAGCAGGTGTGCCTGCAGCCGCAGGCGCCGTACAGGCATCCGGGAGCCAGCAGGTCGATAGTACGTCCATTGACAAACCGCATGGACTGTTTTTAACTCGGTGTTCTACTCGCCCTGATGGCGAGATTCGACGGCGCTTACAGCGACGACTGGGGGAATTGGCGTGGACATCCAGGTACTGGGCACCCTCGGAGTGCGAGAAGAAGGGGTGTCCATCACTCCCACGGCACCCAAGGCGCGACGGGTGCTGGCACTGCTGGCTCTGCACGCTGATCAACCCGTGTCCGTCTCGGCGTTGGTCGAGGAGCTCTGGGGCGAACGGCCGCCGCGTAGCGCTCGTACCACCCTGCAGACCTATGTGCTGCAGCTGCGCGAGCTGATCACCACCGCCCTCGACGCGGGCACCGCGGAACCGGTGACGGCCAAGGACATCCTCGTGACGTGCCCCGGCGGTTATCTGTTGAACACGCGGGGCGGCGCCAGCGACGTGCGCGAGTTCGACCGGCTGGCGGGTCTCGGTTACCGGGCCATGGACGCCGGCGACCACACGCGTGCGGCACGTCTGTTGCGCGAGGCCCTGGCCCTGTGGAGCGGCGCGCCCTTCGCGGACGTTCAGTCGGGCCCGCAGCTGGAGATCGAGGCGCGTCGCCTGCAAGAGAGCCGGCTCTGCGCTCTCGACCAGCGCATCGAGGCGGACCTGAGGCTGGGCCGGCACCGCGAACTGCTGCCCGAACTGACCGTCCTCGTCAGCCAGTACCGCACGCACGAGAACCTCCACGGGCAGTTCATGGTGGCGCTGCAGCGCTCCGGCCGCCGCGGTGAAGCCCTCGACGTGTACCGCTTGCTGCGTACCACCCTCGTGCGGGAGATGGGCATCGAACCGTCGACGGCCCTCAGCCGTCTGCAGCGCTCCATCCTGCTGGCCGGTCCCGACAAGGTGCCGGTGTCGAGCTGAGAGCCCGTATCTGATCCGCGGGTTCCGGGCCGCACGATCGAGTTCCTGGACCGATCGCCGCCCGTCACGCGTGCGTGGCCGCGACCGGCCGTCCCGTGCCGTTCGGCAACAGACGGCATCAGGTTCTGAGCGAAAGCCGCTCGCAAGGTGCTGCATCGCCGTGCCGGCGCCCGTTCCGTAGCGGGTGGAGGGCAACTTGACGGGGGCTCAAGGAAAACGGTGTGGCCGATTTCTGGCCGTTACGGTGCATGCAGCGCACCCGCTCTTCGAACGCACGCTCGAGGAGAAGAAAGACGCGAAGGGGGATCGGAAACATGAGGATTCAGATACTGGGTCCACTCAGTGCCGAGATCGGTGGTGTGCCGATCGCGCCGACAGCGAGCAAACCGCGACAGATCCTGGCGCTGCTCGCGCTGTACCCAGGCCGTGTGATGCCCGTACCGACTTTGATGGAGGAGATCTGGGGCGGAGAACCGCCGGTCAGTGCCCTCACCACCTTGCAGACCTACATCCTTCAACTGCGCCGGCGGCTCGGCACGGCCATGGGGCCCGACTCCGCGCGCAACGCCAAGGACGTCCTGGCCACTCGGCACGGGGGATACGTCCTGCAGATCGCCCCCGACAGCGTCGACGTGCACGCCTACGAGCGGCTCTCGGCCGCGGGGCGTGCGGCGTTCGAGGCCGGCGATGACGCGCACGCGGCAGAAACGCTGCGTCAGGCGCTGGACCTCTGGCAGGGCCCGGCCCTGGTCGACGTACGCGTCGGACCGTTGCTGACCATCGAGACAGTCCGCCTGGAGGAGAGCAGGCTCGGCACGATGGAACGGCGGATCGACGCCGAACTGCGCCTGGGAAGGCACACCGAGCTGATCGCCGAACTCAGGGACCTCATCGCGCGCCACCCCCAGCACGAAGGGCTGCACTCGCAGGCCATGGTGGCGCTGTACCGCTCGGGCCGGCAGGCCGCGGCACTCGACGTCTACCGTCAGCTGCGCGTACGGCTCATCGAGGAACTGGGCGTGGAACCGTCGCCTCAGCTGCAGCGCCTGCACCAGGCCATGCTGAGCGTGGACCCCGCGCTGGACATCGCCGCGGGTCCCCGCCGTGGCTCGACCTTCGACCTCTACACATCCTGACTCGTTCGACCGTTGTGACCGCTTCGAGCCCGCCTCTAGCACCGTCAGCGAGGCTGATGGGACCCGCGGAACCAGGGTCGAGGAGGGCGGACATGGCAGACAAGGCGGCACCCGTACGGCTGTACTGCTTCGCGCACGCTGGGGCCGGAGTCTCTGCCTTCCACGGCTGGGCGCGCCTCTTGGGTCCCACCGTCGAGACCGTGCCCGTGCTGCTGCCGGGCCGGGAGAGCCGACGGCGTGAACCGCGTCTGACCGACCGGTCGGCACTCGTCGCCGACCTGCTGGAACGCGTCAGGCCCGAGCCGGACCGGACGTACGTCCTGTACGGGCACAGCCTGGGCGCCATGGTGGCCTACACCCTCACCAAGGCTCTGCAGGAGCGGGGACTCCCGCTTCCCGCCCTGCTGGCCGTCGGTGCCTGCCCGCCGCCGGACCGGGCCAGCGAACTGTCCGACAACTCTCACACCTTCGACGCCACCCTGATGGACCGGCTCCGCACCATGGGAGCCGTGCCCGACGGAGCGGTGCCGGGCGACTACTGGCACCGGGCGTTGCTGCCCGTGCTGTGCGACGATCTGCGCCTGGCGCACGCGCTGCGCGTCGCGGCCCGCCGCACCGCGGACCGCGACGGCCGGGTGCCGGTGCCGCTGCTCGCCGTCTCCGGAGACCGCGACCCGCTGGCACCGCCCTCCGTCGTCGACGGCTGGCGCGGATGGAGCGCCGGTCCGGTGGTGACGCGCACGGTCTCCGGCGACCACTTCTTCGTACGAGAAGGTGCGCTGCCCCGCCTCCTCGGGCGTGCCATCCGTGTCGTACGGCGCGTTGGTTCCGCCGCCGCGGCGGGGCCGGGCGTTCTGGCCACGCCCCACGATGAGCTGCGGCGGCCCGGCTCACGAGCCCTCGTGGCCCGGTGATACGCGTGGCGTCCCCGCCGGGACCCGGGCCGCCGCCCGGTACCGCACCAGGCCAGGCATCGCTGATGACCCCTCACCGACCAACTCACCGCTGAACGTGCTCGGCACGAGAAAGAGAGAGCCACCGATGCAATCGCTCGACATCAAGGATCTGGTCGTCCTGCTGCGCACCAACGCCGGTGACAGCGACACCTACGACCTGGACGGCGAGGTCCTGGACGTTCCGTTCTCCGAGCTCAGCTACGACTCGCTGGCCCTGTTGCAGGTCACCGGCGCCATCGAGCGCGACCACGGCGTCGCCCTCGACGAGGAGGCCCTGGAGGAGGCCGAGACCCCGCGCCAGTACCTCGACGTCGTCAACCGGGTGCTCGCGGACGCTGCCCGCGCGGCCTGACCGACGGCGTCCTCGGACACCGTTTCGCACAGCTCAGGGGGGCGGTCCTGCGGACCGCCCCCCTTCGTGGTGCTCGTGTTCAGTAGCGGTAGTGGTCCGGCTTGTACGGGCCCTCGACGTCGACGCCGATGTACGCGGCCTGCTCGGGGCGCAGCTTGGTCAGCTTCACGCCGAGCGCGTCCAGGTGGAGGCGGGCGACCTTCTCGTCCAGGTGCTTGGGCAGCGTGTACACACCGGTCGGATAGGCGTCCGGCTTGGTGAACAGCTCGATCTGGGCCAGCGTCTGGTCCGCGAAGGAGTTGGACATCACGAACGACGGGTGACCGGTGGCGTTGCCCAGGTTCAGCAGCCGCCCCTCCGACAGCACGATGATCACCTTGCCGTCGGGGAAGGTCCAGGTGTGGACCTGCGGCTTGACCTCGTCCTTGACGATGCCCGGGACCTTCGCCAGACCCGCCATGTCGATCTCGTTGTCGAAGTGGCCGATGTTCCCCACGATCGCCTGGTGCTTCATCCGGGCCATGTCCGAGGCCATGATGATGTCCTTGTTGCCGGTCGTGGTGATGAAGATGTCCGCGGTGTCGACGACCTCGTCCAGGGTCGTGACCTGGTAGCCGTCCATCGCCGCCTGCAGCGCGCAGATCGGGTCGATCTCGGTGACGATCACACGGGCACCCTGCCCGCGCAACGACTCCGCGCAGCCCTTGCCCACGTCCCCGTAACCACACACGACCGCCGTCTTGCCACCGATCAGGACGTCGGTGGCACGGTTGATGCCGTCGATCAGGGAGTGCCGGCAGCCGTACTTGTTGTCGAACTTCGACTTCGTCACGGCATCGTTGACGTTGATCGCCGGGAACAGCAGAGTCCCGTCGCGCTGCATCTCGTACAGGCGATGGACACCCGTCGTGGTCTCCTCGGTCACACCCCGGATCTCGGAGGCGATGGCGGTCCAGTCGAGCGAGCTCGCCTCCAACAGCGCGCGCACGGCGGCGAGTTCCTCATTGTCGGCCGTCGGTAGCTCGCCCGTCTTCGCGTACTCGACGCCCTTGTGGACGAGGAGCGTGGCGTCACCGCCGTCGTCCAGGATCATGTTCGGGCCGCCGGTGGGCGTGTTCGGCCAGGTCAGCGCCTGCTCCGTGCACCACCAGTACTCCTCCAGCGTCTCGCCCTTCCAGGCGAAGACCGGGATGCCCTGCGGATCGTCCGGGGTGCCGTTCGGGCCGACGGCGATCGCGGCGGCCGCGTGGTCCTGGGTGGAGAAGATGTTGCAGGACGCCCAGCGCACCTGCGCACCCAGCGCGGCCAGGGTCTCGATCAGCACGGCCGTCTGCACCGTCATGTGCAACGAGCCCGTGATCCGGGCACCGGCCAGCGGCTGCGCCTCGGCATACTCCTTACGGATCGCCATCAGACCGGGCATCTCATGCTCGGCGAGGGTGATCTCCTTACGGCCGAACTCGGCCAGGGACAGGTCGGCGACCTTGAAGTCCGTGAACTCAGGTGACACGAATGCTCCTTGAACTGATGACGTTACGGTGGATGTCCAGGGCCGCGGTGGACCTGTTCAGGGTGATGTAGTGCAGTCCGGGCGCGCCCTCGGCGAGAAGGCGTTCGGCCATGGCGGTGGCGTACTCGACGCCGATGCGGTGGCCCGTGGCGGGATCGTCGCGGGCGGCTTCCAGTCGGTGGGCCAGGTCCTCGGGGAAGGCGGCGTCGCTCAATTCGGCGAACCGGCGGATCTGGCGTACGTCGGTGGCGGGCATGATCTCGGGGATGATCGGGATGTCGCATCCGGCCGCGGCCACCCGGTCCCGCAGCCGCAGATAGTCCTCGACGTGGAAGAACATCTGCGTGATGGCGTAGTCGGCGCCGGCACGGCACTTGGCGACGAAGTGCCGGATGTCGGTGTCCCAGTCGGGTGAGCGGGGATGCCGCTCGGGGAAGGCGGCCACGCCGATGGTGAAGTCCCCCAGGGAGCGGACGAGTTCGACCAGTTGGTACGCGTGGGTGAAGCCGTCCGGGTGTGGCACCCACGGCCCCTTGGGCGCGCCCGGGGGGTCGCCGCGCAGGGCGAGGACGTCCCTGATTCCGGCGTCCGCGTAGGCACCGATGATGTGCCGCAACTCGGCCACCGAGTGGCCCACGGCGGTCAGATGCGCGACCGGGCGGAGGGTCGTCTCCGCCGCGATACGTCGGGTGACCTCGATGGTCCGGTCCCGGGAGGAGCCGCCCGCGCCGTAGGTCACGGAGACGAAGTCCGGCCGCAGCGCCTCTGCTCGGCGGACCGCCTGCCACAGCGTCTGCTCGCCGGCGGCCGTCTTCGGTGGGAAGAACTCGAAGGAAAAGCTCGTCATGCGCGGCCTCCCGCGTTGAAGTAGCTCGCCTGCGGGTGGTGGACGACGATCGCGTCCGTGGACTGCTCGGGGTGCAGCTGGAACTCCTCCGACAGGTGGACGCCGATGCGCTCCGGCTGGAGCAGACCGGCGATCTTCGCCCGGTCCTCCAGGTCGGGGCAGGCCGGATAGCCCAGCGAGTAGCGGCAGCCCTGGTACTCGGTGCGCAGCATCCCCGCCAGGTCCGCCGGCTCCTGTCCCGCTATACCGAGCTCGGCACGGACACGGGCGTGCCAGTACTCGGCCAGCGCCTCCGCCAACTGGACGGACAGGCCGTGCAGTTCGAGGTAGTCACGGTAGGCGTCGGCCGCGAACAGCCGCGCGGTCTCCGTTCCGATCCTCGAGCCGACCGTCACCACCTGGAGGCCGACCACATCGGTCTCCCCGGACTCCTCGGGGCGGAAGAAGTCGGCCAGGCACAGGCGGCGGCCGCGGCTCTGGCGCGGGAAGGTGAAGCGGGTGCTTTCGTTGCCGTGCTCGTCCAGGAGGATCAGGTCGTCGTCCTTGGAGACGCACGGGAAGTAGCCGTAGACCACGGCCGCTTCGAGGAGGTTCTCCGTCTGGAGCTTGTCGAGCAGACCGCGCAGCCGGGGGCGGCCCTCGGCCTCGACCAGGTCCTTCGTCAGCCCCCACTGCCCCCGGAACAGAGCCGTCTCGTCGAGCCAGGAGGCGTACTCCTTGAGCTGGATGCCCTTGACGACGCGGGTGCCCCAGAACGGCGGTGTGGGGAGGGGGTTGTCGGTGGCGACGTCGGAGCGGACGTGGCCTTCCTCGGGGCGCTCCTCCACCACGGCCGCGGCGGCGGCGGTGGTCCTGACCCGGCGCTGCTTGAGCTCGGGGAGCTTGGCGCCGGGCACGCCGCGCTTGACGCCGATGAGGGCGTCCATCAGGCGCAGGCCCTCGAACGCGTCGCGGGCGTAGCGGACTTCGCCCTGGTAGATCTCGTGCAGGTCCTGCTCGACGTAGGCGCGGGTGAGGGCGGCGCCGCCCAGAATGACCGGGTAATCCGCGGCCAGGCCGCGCTGGTTGAGCTCCTCCAGGTTCTCCTTCATGATCACCGTGGACTTCACCAGCAGCCCGGACATACCGATCACATCCGCCCGGTGCTCCTCGGCCGCCTCCAGGATCGCCGAGACCGGCTGCTTGATGCCCAGATTCACCACCGTGTAGCCGTTGTTGGACAAGATGATGTCCACCAGGTTCTTGCCGATGTCGTGCACATCACCGCGCACCGTGGCCAGCACGATGGTGCCCTTGCCCTCAGAGTCCGACTTCTCCATGTGCGGCTCGAGATAGGCGACAGCGGCCTTCATCACCTCCGCCGACTGCAGCACGAACGGCAACTGCATCTGACCGGAGCCGAACAGCTCACCGACCACCTTCATGCCGTCCAGCAGCGTCTCATTGACGATGTCCAGGGCCGGCCGGTCCTGCAGGGCCGCATCCAGGTCGGCCTCCAGGCCGTTGCGCTCACCGTCGATGATGCGCCGCTTCAAGCGCTCCTCCAGCGGCAGCGCGGCCAGTTCCTCGGCCTTGCCCGCCTTCAGCGACTTCGCGGTGGCCCCTTCGAAGAGCTGCATGAGCTTCTGCAGCGGGTCGTAGCCCTCGGCACGACGGTCGTAGATCAGGTCGAGGGCGGTGGTCACCTCTTCCTCGCTGAACCGGGCGATCGGCAGGATCTTCGAGGCGTGCACGATCGCCGAGTCCAGGCCCGCCTTGACACACTCGTCCAGGAAGACGGAGTTGAGCAGGATGCGGGCGGCCGGGTTGAGACCGAAGGAAATGTTCGACAGGCCCAGCGTGGTCTGCACCTGCGGGTGGCGGCGCTTGAGTTCGCGGATCGCCTCGATGGTGGCGATGCCGTCCTTGCGGGACTCCTCCTGGCCGGTGCAGATGGTGAAGGTCAGGGTGTCGATGAGGATGTCGCACTCGTGGATCCCGCAGTTCCCGGTGAGGTCGGCGATCAGCCGTTCGGCGATCTCCACCTTCTTCTCCGGGGTGCGGGCCTGGCCCTCCTCGTCGATGGTCAGCGCGATCAGCGCCGCGCCGTGCTCCCGGGCGAGCTCGGTGACCTTCGCGAAGCGGGACTCCGGACCGTCGCCGTCCTCGTAGTTGACCGAGTTGATCACCGCCCGCCCGCCGAGCTTCTCCAGACCGGCCCGGATCACGTCGACCTCGGTGGAGTCCAGCACGATCGGCAGCGTGGAGGCGGTGGCGAAACGGCCCGCCAGTTCCTCCATGTCGGCCACCCCGTCACGGCCGACGTAGTCCACACACAGATCGAGCATGTGCGCGCCCTCGCGGATCTGCTCGCGCGCCATCTCCACACAGTCGTCCCAGCGGCCCTCCAGCATCGCCTCACGGAACTTCTTCGAGCCGTTGGCGTTGGTGCGCTCACCGATGGCCAGGTAGGAGGTGTCCTGCCGGAACGGCACCGTCTGATAGAGGGAAGCCGCCCCCGGCTCCGGACGCGGCTCCCGCTCGGTCGGAGTGACGCCGCGGACCCGCTCGACCAACTGGCGCAGATGCTCCGGCGTCGTACCGCAACAGCCGCCCACCAGCGACAGGCCGTACTCGCGTACGAATGACTCCTGAGCGTCCGCCAGGCCCTCCGGGCCAAGCGGGAAATGCGCGCCGTCCCTGGTCAGCACGGGCAGGCCCGCGTTCGGCATGCACAGCAGCGGGATACGGGAGTGCCGGGCCAAGTGGCGCAGGTGCTCACTCATCTCGGCCGGACCCGTCGAGCAGTTCAGGCCGATCATGTCGATGCCCAGCGGCTCCAGCGCGGTCAGCGCGGCGCCGATCTCCGAACCGAGCAGCATCGTGCCGGTCGTCTCGAAGGCCATCGAGACGAGCAGCGGCACCTCGCTGCCGGTCGCCTCCATGGCACGCCGGGCGCCCAGGACCGATGACTTCGTCTGCAGCAGGTCCTGCGTGGTCTCCACGATCAGGGCGTCCGCGCCGCCGGCGAGCAGGCCCTCGGCGTTCGCCTGGAAGCCGTCCCGCAGCGGGCCGTAGCCGATGTGGCCGAGGGTCGGCAGCTTCGTACCGGGTCCCATCGACCCCAGCACCCACCGTGGACGGCCGTCGCCGGCGCTCCAGGCGTCGGCCGCCTCCCGGGCGATACGGGCGCCCGCCTCCGACAGCTCGTACACCCGGTCGGCGATGTCGTACTCCGCCATCGCCGAGTGGTTGGCACCGAAGGTGTTGGTCTCCACGCAGTCCACGCCCGCCGCGAAGTACGCGTCGTGCACGGAGCGGACGATGTCCGGCCGGGTGACGTTGAGGACCTCGTTGCAGCCCTCCAGCTGCTGGAAGTCCTCCAGAGTCGGATCATGGGCCTGGAGCATGGTGCCCATCGCTCCGTCGGCCACCACGACCCGGGAGGCGAGGGCCTCCCGCAGAGTCTCGGAAGACGCCGTCATGCCGGGACCTCCACGTGGCGTGTGATGTGCGCGGCGGCATCCGGGCCGTACGCATCGGCGATACGGGCGGACAGACCGTCGGCCGTCAGCCGGTACTCCTGGGTGCCGACGCTCTCCAGGACCGTTGTGGCGAGGGTGCAGCCGAGCTGGGCCGCCCGTTCCTCCGGCAGCCCGCCGGCCACCCCGGCGAGGTAACCCGCGCGGAAGCCGTCGCCCACGCCCGTGGGATCGGCCGCCTGCTTGGCCGGCACGGCCGGTACGGTCAGCACCCTGTCGCCGGCGGAGGCGAGCGTCACCCCGTCGGCGCCCCGGGTGGTGATCCAGGTGCCCACGCGATCCAGCACCTGCTGCTCGGTCCAGCCCGTTCTCTCGCACAGCAGCGCGGACTCGTACTCGTTGGCGAACAGCAGGCGCGCACCGTCGACCAGTCGGCGGGCCTCCTCGCGTTCCAGACGCGCCAGTTGCTGCGAGGGGTCGGCGGCGACGGGGATGCCGAGCTCCTGGCACTCCCGGGTGTGGCGCAGCATGGCCCGCGGATCGTCGGGTGCGATGACGGCGAGGTCGGGGCTTCCGGTGCGAGCGGCGATCTCGGGCAGGCTGATGTCGCGGGACTCCACCATCGCGCCCGCGTAGAAGGCCGCGATCTGGTTCTGCTGCTCGTCCGTGATGCACATGAACCGGGCTGTCTGGTGCCGTGTCGTCACTCTCACAGGGCGAGTGTCGACACCGTGCGCCCGCAACCAGGCTCCGTACTCGGCGAAGTCGGCGCCCGCGGCACCTACCAGCAAGGGCGACAGACCCAGCAGTCCCAGGCCGAAGGCGATGTTGGCCGCGACACCGCCCCGGCGTATGTGGAGGTCGTCCACCAGGAAGGACAGCGAGACACTGGCGAGCCGGTCGGGCAACAGCTGCTCGCTGAAGTGCCCCGGAAACGTCATCAGATGGTCGGTGGCGATGGATCCGGTGACGGCGATCCGCATGTCAGACCCCTGCGGCCGTGCGGAGGGCATCCACGCGATCGGTACGCTCCCAGGTGAAGTCGGGCAGCTCGCGGCCGAAGTGGCCGTAGGCGGCCGTCTGGGCGTAGATCGGGCGCAGCAGGTCCAGGTCGCGGATGATGGCGGCCGGGCGGAGGTCGAAGACCTCGTCGATCGCCCTCTCGATCCGCTCGGTCGCCACCTTGTGGGTGCCGAAGGTCTCCACGAACAGGCCCACCGGCTCGGCCTTGCCGATCGCGTAGGCCACCTGCACCTCGCAACGCGACGCCAGACCGGCCGCGACGACGTTCTTGGCGACCCAGCGCATCGCGTACGCCGCCGAACGGTCCACCTTGGACGGGTCCTTGCCGGAGAACGCACCGCCACCGTGGCGGGCCATGCCGCCGTACGTGTCGATGATGATCTTGCGGCCGGTCAGGCCCGCGTCACCCATCGGGCCGCCGATCTCGAAACGGCCGGTCGGATTGACCAGCAGGCGGTAGCCCTCGGTGTCCAGCTTGATGCCGTCCTCGGCGAGCGCCCTCAGTTCCGGTTCGACCACCGATTCACGGATGTCGGGGGTCAACAGGGAGTTCAGGTCGATGTCCGGGGCGTGCTGCGAGGAGACCACCACCGTGTCCAGGCGTACGGCCTTGTCGCCGTCGTACTCGATGGTGACCTGCGTCTTGCCGTCCGGGCGCAGGTAGGGGACCGTGCCGTTCTTGCGGACCTCGGACAGGCGCTTGGACAGGCGGTGCGCCAGGAAGATCGGCAGCGGCATCAGCGTCGGCGTCTCGTCCGAGGCGTAGCCGAACATCAGGCCCTGGTCGCCCGCGCCCTGCCGGTCCAGCTCGTCGGTCTCTCCAGCTGCGGCGGCGCCTTCGACCCGGGACTCGTAGGCCGTGTCCACGCCCTGCGCGATGTCGGGGGACTGCGCGCCGATCGACACGGACACGCCGCAGGAGGCGCCGTCGAAGCCCTTGGCCGAGGAGTCGTAGCCGATCTCCAGGATCTTGTTGCGCACGAGCTGGGCGATCGGCGCGTAGGCCTGCGTCGTGACCTCGCCGGCCACGTGCACCAGGCCGGTGGTGATGAGCGTCTCGACGGCGACCCGGGAGGTCGCGTCCTCGCGCAGGAGCGCGTCGAGAATGGTGTCGCTGATCTGGTCAGCGATCTTGTCGGGGTGACCCTCGGTCACGGACTCCGAGGTGAACAGAAGCCCCATGGCGTATTCCTCCAGTTTCACGTCAGTCGAACCGAGCCGTGCAGTGGGTGCTCATGCCGCCGAGGTGAGGTTGACCCCGGATGCCCGGGAGGTGTGCGGTGCCGATTTGACGGCACGTTCGCCGAGCGCGGGTGGAGACGGGCTCGACCCGGCTTCCGGGCCCGGTGCGCGGCCCTGCCCGGAAGCCGGAACCTCGCTCTGCGGCGGCTGGGTGTCCGGTCGATCCCGGCCGTCCGTGTGCCGTGCGGACGGTCGGCGTCCGCCGGGGTGTCCGGTCGGCATCCGGTCGGCATCGGCTGGAGGACCGCTCGAGTCCGGCAGCCGCGGCCCACCCGGTGTTTCGCGTCACCTGCGGAGCGGCGCCGCCGGGAGGGCGGGTCCGGGTCCGGATCCCGGCGTGGCCACCAGCCGTGTTCGACTCCCGTTCCACCGGGATTCGAGGGGCGGCGCCTACAGTCGCCTCCCGCGACGAGAAGGGGGTGAACGCCGATGCCCGCACCGGCCGTGCACCGCACATCGCATCGGATCGAGGTGGCCGCACCCGCCGGAGTCGTCTACGGGTTCCTCGCGGACGCCGAGCGTTGGCCGCTGTTCCACGCCCCGACCGTGCATGTGGAACAGCTGGACCTGGTGGGCTCCGAACAGCGCCTGCGCATGTGGGCACTGACCAGTGACGGAGTGACGTCCTGGGTCACCCGGCGCACGCTCGATCCCGGTGCGCGGCGGATCGAGTTCCGCCGCGAGGGGGGCTCGGGAGCCGCGGACGGCATGCTCGGCAGCTGGAGCGTCGAGCAGTTGCCCGGCGGCTCCTCGGTGCTGACGCTCGTGCGCGAGTTCTCGACGGTGGACGACCGCCTCCCGGCGGACCGGATCGGCGACGCCGGCATCCGCAGGCACATGGCCGACCTGAAGCGCCGCACGGAGAGCTGGACCGTCCTCGACGAGCTGGTCCTGACCTTCGAGGACGCGCTACGCGTCGACGGACCCGCGGAACTGGTCTACGGCTTCCTGTACCGGGCGGGCGCCTGGTCCGGAAGCGTTCCAGGGCTGAGGGACGTCCACCTGGACGAGGACGTGCCCGGCATCCAGATGGTGCGCACCACGGCCGAGGACGCCGAGCAGAGCCGGGCCGTACGCCTGTGCTTCCCCGGTGCCGGACTCATCGTCTACAAACTCACCGAGCCGCCCGCGCTGATCGCCGGACAGGCCGGCGAATGGTCGGTGGAGCCCGACCCGGCGGGAGTCACCGTGCGTGTGCGGCACCAAGTGGTGCTGGAGGAACGGGACGTCACCCGCGTCCTGGGGGAGGACGCCGACCTGTCCGACGCCCGCCGGTACGTCCGCGAGACCATCAGCCGGGACAGCGCCATGCTGCTCGAACTCGCGCGCAGGCACGCGGAGGACGCGGCCGACGCGCTCGGCATGCACGTCCCAGGAATGTCATGACCACCACCGCAGAACCGTGCGCCGTCCCCCGGATCACCGAACGGCGCACCCCCGCTCCCGGCACCGTCGCCACAGAAGGCTCCATGGACGGACCGGTGACCGGTGCGCTGTGCCGGGCCGCTCGGCTGGACGCCCTGCTCGGCGACCCGTACGACCCGGCCAACGCCCACGGCTTCGCGGCGTTCGTCACCGCTGCGCAGGACCGCCGGCCCGCATGGGCCACCGAACGGCTGCTCGCCGAGGCAGGGCTCGTATCCGAGTTCGTTCCCGCGGGCCACGGCGGCACCCTGACCCGGGCCGACCTGCTCATGAAGGTCCTGCGGCCGGTGTTCCGGCGCGATGTGGCGCTCGGTTTCACCGGCGGCGTCACCTCGCTGTTCGCCTCCTCCGCGGTATGGGCGGCCGGAACCGCCGAACAGCAGCGCACCATGGCTCGGCTGCTGTTGGGCGGCGGACGGGCCACCGTGGTGCATCCGGGGCTGGCGCCGGCAGGCGGGGTCCGACGCGAGCAGATCGACGGCCGGCGCCGGGCCGACGGCGCGGGCACGCTCCTCAGCGGCAGCAAGGCCGTCGTCCCGGACGCCGCCCGAGCGGACGTCTACCTGGTCCACGCCCGCACCGCCGCCTACGGTCCCCGCACCCACTCCGTGCTGCTGGTCGACCCTGCGCGGCTGCCCGGCGGGCGGATCCACCGGTTGCCGCGCGTGGCGACCGAGGGGATGCGCGGAGCACTCTTCTCCGGTCTGCGGTTCAACGAGTGTCCGGTACCCGACGACGCGCTCGTGGGCGCTCCCGGGGACGGGGCCGCCCTGGCACTGCGCATGAACCAGGTCAACCGATGCCTGGTCGCCGGGGCCGTCACCGCGGCCGTCGACCCGATCCTGCGGTCCGCCGTGGGCGCGGCCACCGACGGGCGCTCCGGGCCACCCGCCCGCCGCTGGCACCGGCCGCTCGCCGGAGTCTTCACCGACCTGCTCGTCTGCGACGCCCTGACCACGGTGTGCCTGCGGGCGGCCGGCGCGTTGCCCGGCCGGACCCATGCGCCGACGGTCGCCGCCACCTACACCGTGACCGCCCTGCTCCAGGACGGGCTCGAGGAACTGTCCGCCGTGCTCGGCTCGCACCGGCGGCCCGATGACGACCTCCTGCACGGCATCCTCGCCAAACTGGTGCGCGATCTGCCGACCGCGGGACTCGGCCGCGCCGGCGCCGCCGCCTGCCAGGCGGTCGTCGTGCCGCAGCTGGGCGGCCTCGCGAACCGTTCCTGGTTCATCGAGGAGGAAGCACCCCCCGAACTGTTCCGCCGCCATGCGGATGTGCCGCCGCTGAACCACCGGGCGCTGGCCTTCGCCGGCGGCGGGGACTTCCTCGCCGCCTCCCTGGTCGGCGCCGCCGAACGGCTCACCCGGCTGGGCCGCACCGGAGGCCGCACCGGGCTGCTCGCACGGACGGCGGACGTCTTCCTCGCGGAACTGCGTGCGCTGCGCGACCAGTGCGCCCTGCTTCCGGGCCGGTTCGGCGAAGCCCTGGCCGGCCCCGCAGCCTGCGCCTTGAGCGACCGGTACGGACTCGTCGTCGCGGCCGCCGCCGTTCTCGCCGTCTGGGAGGGGCAGGAGGGCGACGACCCCTTCCTCGCCGACCCCGGCTGGGCCGTCCTCGCCCTGTCCCGGCTCGGCCGCAGGCTGGGGCTCGCGCTGCCCGACGTACCGCAGGACTGCGTGACCGGCGTCCTCGACGAACTGCTGCGCCGCCATCGCACGGGACGCGGCCTCGACCTCGATGGCATCCCACTCGCGCTGGGAGCCCGGGAGGAGCCGACCGGATGACGCCAGGGCCCCGCATCACCCCGCCCGTGCACGTGGCGGGGCCGGCCGGACCGTGGGACGCGGTTCGGGAGGGGATGGACCGGCGCGGCAACGCGGTGGTGTTCACCACCTGGGGCGAGTGGCTGAGCGCCGTCGTCACCGAGCCCCGGCTGCGCCTGCTGCTGGGCCGGGACTGGCCGCGCTACCGGCGTACCGCCGATCCCCAGGTACGACACCGGTTCGCCGCCGCGCGGCTGGTGCTGAAGTACACGGCGGCGGCCGCCCTGGGCACCGACGCCGCCGAACTCGACCTCGCCTACAAGATCGGCGGGCGGCCCCATCTGCGCGGGCTGGGGCAGATCGACGTGGGGCTGTCCCACACCGACGAGCTCATCGTGGTCGGCATCAGCCGCGGCGGACGCATCGGCGTCGACACCGAACCGCTCTCACGCACACTGACCTTGGACGTGCTGCACGAGCGCATGTGCACGCCCGCCGAACGGGCCTTCCTGAGCGGCCTGGACAGCCCACGCCAGACGGCCGCCCTGCTGCGCCTGTGGACGCTGAAGGAGGCGTACACCAAAGCGCTCGGGCAGGGACTGCGGCTGGCGTTCGACGAGTTCGGTTTCCCCCCGGGCATGGAGGGAGAACTCCCCGACGGCGCCGCCGACGGGCTGCTCGCACCGGACGGCGGCCCTGCGGCGAGCGAGGCCTGGGCGTTCGGCACCTACCGGGCGCTGGAGCGCTATCTGGTCACGGTGGCCCGCTACACCCCGGCCCCCCGCGCGATGCCCTGGACCGCCGAGCGGACCGTGGCGGACGAGAGGTCCATGAGCCTCGTGGCACAGTTGCTGCCCGGGGAGTCGTCCGCCTCAGCACCGCAGCAGCCCCGCTCAGCAGGCGCTTAAGGATGTCTGGAGGGCGTAAGCACCGCCTCCCGCACGCCGATACCGTGCGCCATGCATACATATGTCGGCCGCAAACATGAGCAGGCAGGCCGGCTTCCGTGTGCCATGGAAAGGAGCGGTGGCTCATGAGCAAGGGCCCTGCCGAAGATCCGGCACTGACCGTGGTGACCGTCGGACCGGTCCTCGAGCTGTACGGGCACCTCGACCCGGCCCTGCTGGAGACGGCCCTCGCACGTACCGTCGCCCGCCGCGCCGACCTGTGCACCTGGCGCGTCGAGGCCGGTGACGCCGGTGACGCGCCGGCTGTGCACCACGGTGAGCTCTACGCCCGGCTCCGGCGGCACGGGCCCGCGCACCACACCCTGTGTCTGACCGCCCGCGGTAGCGCAGCGGCCGCCCCGGATCCGCACCCCCCGGTGGGACTGCTGGCGGACTTGCTGACCGCGCCGACCGGCCCAGCACCGCTGGAGCGAGGCCTGCGCGCCGTGCTCGACGCCCTGCACCGGGCCCCGCACCGGGCCCACCACAGCCTGCTGTTGCGCCTGCACGAGGCCGTCGACCCGGACATCCTGCGACGGGCCCTGCGCACCGTTGCGGCCGCGCATCCGATGGTGTGCACCCCCCTGGGCCCGGCACCGGGAGGGGGCCTGCTGCTCGGCACCCGCGCGCAGGGCCCGCAAGCGCCGCAGGACTGTCTGACCACGGCCCGGTTCCCCGACCGCACCGCCTTCGACGCGGCCGTGGCCGACACGCGCCGCGGTCTCGACCCCCGCTCGGGAGCATCGCTGCGTGCCCTGCACGCCCAGGGCGGGATACCCGGTTCCGGCACGGCCGACCTGCTGTTCCTCGCCGTGCACGACCTGGCCGCCGACCCGGCGTCCTGGCGGGTCCTGCTGGAGGACCTCGACATGGCACTGGAGGCGCTCATGGCCGGCCGGGAACCGCAGCTGTGCGCCGACGAGGGCCGGCGGAAGGGCTGGGCCACGGGGCCGGCCCCCACGGACACCGGCCGGTGGGACCCCGCCGGGGATGCGGAGCCGCCGGATGCGCACGACGACCCCGCCCCGGTGACCGCCACCGGGGCACCGACGGCCGTCGGGACCACGCAGACACAGCGCGCCCACTTCACGCTCTCGCCCGAGGAGACCAAGCGGCTCCTCACCGTCCTCCCGGACCACTACGGGATGTCCGGCCCCGAAGTGCTCGCGGGAGCCTTCGGGCAGGCCGTGGCCCGCTGGCTGCGCACGCACGACGTCGTCTTCGACCTGTGCACCGACGGACGTACCGAGCCGCTGGGGCGGGCGCGCACCGTCGGTCCGTACACCCGCTCCCGGTCCGTCCGGCTGGACAGCGACCGGCACCTGCCCCCCGACTGCTATCTGGCCGCCGCCCTGCCCGCTCTCACCGCCGACGACGACAGCCACGGGCACGTCGGTCCGGCACCTGCCGGCACACGGCGCGCGGTACCCGTTCGCCTGGTCCACCACGAACCGGGCGAACTGCCCGGGCCCGCACGCAGTTTCACCGTCGTGTCGAGCGGACCGGGCCGGCTGCCGCAGCCGGCCGAGGAGCCGGACCACGGGCTGGAGGTCCGCACCTACGTCGAGGACGGCCTGCTGCACGTGCGAGCCCGGTGGCGGCCGCGCCCCGGCGACGACTGCGCCCGCACCACCGTGGACGAGCTCTGCGACCACCTGCGCTCCCTCCTGGAGCGACTGGCCGATCCGGCGGCGGAGGGGCAGCCGGTGTTCGCCGGACCGGCCGTTCCGGCCACGCCACGCCAGCGAGAACTGCTGGCCGAGTCCCTCGCCGACACCGATGCGGGACACCACGTCGAACAGCTCCACTGGACCTGGCACGGCCCGCTGGACAGCGAGCGGTTCACCGCCGCCTGGCAGGTGGTGTGCGACAACGAGATGCTGCTCCGCGCCGCGTTCGACCCGCGCGACCACACCCGGATCACCCTCCACGACCGCGCCACCCTGCAGGTCGTACGGCTGTCGCACACCGACACAACCTGGGCCCTGCTGCTCGAGCGCGACCGCCGTCGCGGCCTGAACCTGCACCGGCCGGGCGCGCTGCGGGTCACAGTGCTCGACGCTCCGCGGACCCGGTCCGGGACGGTGCAGCAGACCAAGATCCTGCTCACGTTCCACCAGGCGCTGGTCGACACGTGGAGCGCACGGCTGCTGCTGCGCGCGTTCTACCGCGCCTACCTCCGCGAGGGCTCCCCGGTGGGCGGTGCGAGACGGCCGGACCTGCGCGACTACGCACGGTGGCTCGGCAGCCGCGATCCTTCCCCCGCGCGGGAGTTCTGGGCACGGGCGCTTTCGCCTCGCGGCGTGGCCGTGCAGCCGGCCTGCGCGCCCGCCCGGTCCAGGGGCTTCGGACGCGTCTCCCGGCGACTGTCGCCGTCGGAGGCGGGGCGGCTCGTCCACTGGGCGGCGACCTGGGGCGTCACCGAGAGCATCGCGCTGCACGCCGCGTGGGCGCTGCTGCTGTACCGGGCCAGGGGTGCCGACCGGCCGGCCATGGTCGGCTTCGGGGTCTCCGTCGACGGCCGGGGCATCGCCCTGGAGGGTGTGGAGCAGTTGACGGGTGCGCTGTCCGGCGTGCTGCCGGTGACCGTGGACGTCGATCCGGCAGCCACCGTCCCGGAGCTTCTCGCCGTGCTGCGGGACCGCGCCCTGGACATGTCCGCGTACGAATGGGCCGGTGCCGGGCAACTGCGGCAGTGGAGCGGACGCTCCGCCGACGACGCCCTCTTCGCCACCGCCGTGCGCTTCGAACGCCCCGTGCCGCCCGCCGACGACCTGACGGCGCAACTCGCCGCCCAGGGCATCCGCGTCGAACCGCCGCAGAGCACCGGCTCCTCCAGCCCGCTGACGGTCGGCCTCCTCGCCCGCTACGACCCGCTCGGCAGGCTGGTGATCACCGCTGTGCACGACCGGGGCCTGCTCGCCGACGCCGAGGCGGCCGGCCTGCTCGTCCAGATCATGCGGCTGCTGCGGACCTTCCCGGACAGGGCGGACGGCAGCCGGCCCATCACCGAAGTCCTCGAGGCCCTGCCCGGCGCCGACGCACCGCGCACGGTGCCCGGCCGGCCCGACGCCGTCCTGGTCCCGCTCCGGGCGGGCGGGCGCGCCGACGGTCCGGCCGTCTGCCTGGTCCCGCCACCGGACGCGGACCACGACTGCTACGGCGCCCTGATGCCGCTGCACACCGGTCCCGAGCTGATGCTGGCGGTGAACACCGGCAGGGTCGAACCCGACACCGTGGCACACGCGTTGCGTGTCGCACTCGGCCCACGCCGTCCCTTGGTGCTGGCGGGCTGGTCGGGCAGCGGACAGCTGGCCCGGCGCATCGCCCGGAGCCTGACCGATGCCGCCGGGCCCGGCCCGCTCACGGTGACGCACGGTGCAGGCGAGACAGACGCCCCCTCCCTGGCCCGCACCCTGGCCCGGGTGCTCGCCTCGCTCGACGAGGGGTGGGTCCCGGGGACGGGCGCGGACCCTCCGGCGGCACCGGCGCATGACTCCGAACGGCCTTGACGAGGCTGTCAGGGCAGTCCGCGGACGCACTGCACGGTGGCCGCGGACGGGCTGCCCGGTGGCCGTGGACGCACCGCCCCAGTGTCAAGCGTGCGGCGGACCGGCGCCGCCGCTGCCAGGCGAGCGCGCGCGGACCGGCCGCCCGCGCCTCGGTCCCGGTCGTCCCGGTCGCGCTGCCCCGGTATCCGGGGACGGGCTGCCCGGTGTCCGCGGACGCGCTGCCCCGGTGCCCCGGGGCCGCCGGAGTCGCCGACCGGTCCGGCAGCGGGGCCGAAGGCCGAGGCCTGAGCGTTCCTCGAGCGGTTTCTGCTCCACTGCCGAGCACGATGTCCGGCCGAGCCGGGCCGACCGCTGGGAGGCGTCTCGTGCAAACCGACCGCGCACCGATGAGGCTGGGGGCGCTGCTGCCCGCTCCGGCGCTCGGGCACCACGCCGGCGCCTGGCGGTACCCCGGCGTCCGGCCCGAGAGGGCGCTCGGCTTCGACCACTACCGCATGCTCGCGCAGACCGCCGAGCGAGGCAGGCTCGATTTCCTCCTGCTGGACGACGCGCTGGGGGAGGACCTCTCCCGCGGCGACGGCCACGGCCCGGGCCGGCCCGGCGGGGTGGCCCATCTGGAGCCGCTGACCCTGCTGTCCGCGCTGGCCGTGCACACCCGGCACGTCGGTCTCGTCGCGTCCGCCACGACCACCTGCACCGAGCCGTTCTCCGTCGCCCGGACCTTCGCCTCGCTCGACTTCATCAGCGGCGGCCGGGCCGGCTGGCACGTCACCGTACCCATCACGGACGCCGAGGCCCAGAACTTCGGCATCGAACGGCCGCCGGGTGTGGTCATGGGATACCACCGGGCCGACGAGTTCCTTCACGTGGCGACCCGCCTCTGGGACAGCTGGGAGGACGACGCCTTCCTCTACGACCAGCTCACCGGCCGGTACTTCGACCCGGCCAAGCTGCACGTGCCCGCCCATCGGGGCGACCACTTCCAGGTGCGGGGACCGCTCAACATCGCGCGCCCGCCGCAGGGGCACCCCGTCCTGGTGCACTCCCCGCTGCCCTCGGCGGACGCACGGGACTTCACCGCCGAGTGGGCCGACGTGATCCTCATCGGCCGGCGCACCATGGCCCGGGCGTCGGCCGAGATCCACGCGCTGCGCGCACAACTGGCCGAGCGGGGGCGGGAACCGGACCGGGTACGGATCATGCCCACGGTCTTCCTGGTCACCGGGCGCACCCGGGGCGAGGCCGAGGACATCTACAGCGCGCTGCAGGACTCACTCGGCCCCGATGCCCGTCTCGAGGCACCCGGTACCGAGCCCGGCCCCGCCTTCCTGCTCGGCTCCGCGCAGGAGGTCGCCGACGAGCTCGAGGAGTGGTTCGTCCACGGCGGTGCCGACGGCTTCGTCTTCCTGCCGAGCCACCTGCCGGACGGGCTTGCCGCACTGGTCGACCACGTGCTTCCGCTGCTGCGGCGGCGCGGACTGCTGCGCACCCGGTACGAGGGCCACACCCTGCGCGATCGGCTGGGCCTGCCCCGTCCGAGCCCGGTGACCGCCGGCGGAACCCGGCCGCTTCTCGAGCGCACCTCCAAGCACCTTTGAGCCCGTCCTGTGAGTGTGGGCGAGTCCGACACCGCGTATCGGGAAGTGAGGAGGACGGTCATGCCGCTGCTGACGGGTGCGTCCTCGGTGACGGGGGACTTGTGGGTGCCTGGTCGATAACCACCGCGTTTCTACGAGCCATCGGCCGGTCGCTGGCGGCGGCAGGCGCCATCTGGGTCTACATCCCCGTGCCGGATGAATCGGGGCAGGAGTGGGTCCCGGACGACAAGCGGATCCTGCTCAAACCCCCGCCGGGGCACCCCGAGCGGCTTCGCCCCGACGTCCCGCTCAGTGCGGTCGAACGGCACCTGGCACGCTCGCTGTCGCACCCGGAGGACAACGCATGAGCATCGCTACCGAGGGGCCGGTACATGACCGGCTGACCGAACTCGCCGAGATCAAGGCGCTGGCGGCCGGCGGCCCCGACGACAAGGCCACGGCACGGCAGCACGCCAAGGGCAAGCTGACCGCCCGCGAACGCATCGACCTCCTGCTGGACGAGGGTTCGTTCCAGGAGATCGAGGCTCTGCGCCGGCACCGTGCGACCGGGTTCGGGCTGGAGAACAAGCGGCCCTACACCGACGGTGTGATCACCGGATGGGGCACCGTCCACGGCCGTACCGTCTTCGTCTACGCACACGACTTCCGCATCTTCGGCGGTGCCCTCGGCGAGGCCCACGCGGCGAAGATCCACAAGGTGATGGACCTGGCGCTGGCGGCCGGAGCCCCCCTTGTCTCCCTCAACGACGGTGCCGGCGCCCGTATCCAGGAGGGCGTCACCGCGCTCGCCGGCTACGGCGGCATCTTCCAGCGCAACACGAAGGCCTCGGGTGTCATCCCGCAGATCTCCGTGATGCTCGGCCCCTGCGCGGGCGGCGCCGCCTACTCGCCGGCCCTGACGGACTTCGTGTTCATGGTGCGCGAGACCTCGCAGATGTTCATCACCGGACCCGACGTCGTCAAGGCCGTCACCGGCGAGGAGATCACGCAGAACGGGCTCGGCGGCGCTGACGTGCACGCCACCGTCTCCGGCGTCGCGGCCTTCGCCTACGACGACGAGGCCGCCTGCCTCGAGGACGTGCGCTACCTGCTGTCCCTGCTGCCGTCCAACAACCGTGAGACGGCGCCCCGGCAACCGTCGCAGGACCCGGCCGGCCGGCTGACCGAGAGCCTGCGGGAGATCGTCCCGGCCAACGCCAACCAGGCGTACGACATACGGGCGGTCATCGAGGAGATCGTCGACGACGGGGAGTACTTCGAGATCCAGCCCGGCTGGGCCACCAACGTGGTGTGTGCCCTCGTCCGCCTGGACGGGCACGTCACTGGCGTCGTGGCCAACCAGCCATCCGCCTTCGCCGGGGTCCTCGACATCCACGCCAGCGAAAAGGCCGCGCGCTTCGTGCAGTTCTGCGACGCCTTCTCCATCCCCCTGGTGACCCTCGTGGACGTACCCGGCTTCCTGCCGGGCGTGGACCAGGAGCACGGCGGCATCATCCGGCACGGGGCCAAACTGCTGTACGCCTACTGCAACGCGACCGTCCCGCGGGTACAGCTGATCCTGCGCAAGGCCTACGGCGGCGCGTACATCGTCATGGACTCGCGGTCCATCGGCGCGGACGTGTCGCTGGCCTGGCCCAGCAACGAGATCGCCGTCATGGGCGCCGAGGGCGCCGCCAACGTCATCTTCCGCCGGGAGATCGCCGCCGCCGACGATCCCGACGTCGTGCGCGCGCAGAAGATCAAGGAATACCAGTCGGAGCTGATGCACCCCTACTACGCCGCCGAACGCGGCCTGGTGGACGACGTCATCGACCCCGCACAGACGCGCACGGCGTTGATCGGGGCGCTCACGATGCTGCGCTCCAAGTACGCGGACATCCCGTCCCGCAAGCACGGCAACCCGCCGGTGTGACGGGGGAGGGGACGAGACCCATGACCACCTGGCAGATCATCGGCGGCCATCCCTCGGCGGAGGAGACCGCTGCCCTCACCGTGGTCCTGACGGCCCTGCTGACGCAGCGCGCCGCCGCGGCACAGCAGGCGGCGACGGACCGCGGGACCGAGGCCTCCGGCTGGCACCGGGCACACCACAACCCGCACCGGTCCGCCGGGACGTGGCGCGGAAGGTGAGCCCCGCTCCCCACCTGTGCTGCACGGCCGTTCGAGCATCGCTCCAGCACCGGGCGGCACCGTATCGACGGCACACGACGCAATCCGAGACCCATGTCAGGAGAATCGCCATGACGGACCCGAGGCTGGTCGGAACCTGGACCACGGTGCTGGAGGACGACGGCAAGTCCGTGGTCGGGCTGGCTTCCTTCACGGGTGACGGCGGCGTCACCTGCTATCAGGCCAACACCAAGAACATCGGCCTGGGCAACTGGGAGTCCACCGGCAAGGACTCCTTCGACTACAACTTCCACATCATCGCCGTCAGCCCGGAGGGCGAGCACGTCGGCGAGGCCCACGTCTTCGTGAACGGCGAGTTCGTCTCCGACGACCGCTGGGAGGGCACCGGCGGCGCCAACTTCTACTCGCCCACCGGTGAGCTGCTGCGCGGCCATGAGGGTTCCAAGGTCACCGCCCGCAAGTTCGGCATCGACAAGTAGCCGGGACAGGGCACCCCGGACCGGCAAGCCACGGAGGAAGAACCCATGTTGCGCGATGAACTCAAGGGTGAGCTCGTTCTCCCGTCCGATCCGGGGTACCCACTCGCCAAGCAGTTGCAGAACACCGAATACGACACGGTCACACCGTTCGGCATCGCCTACTGCGAGTCCGTCGACGACGTCCTCGCCTGTGTGCGCCACGCCCGGGAGAACGGCATCGCCGCGCACGTCCGCGGCGCCGGGCACAGCTTCAACGGCTGGTCGACCGGTACGGGCCTGGTCATCGACCTGTCCCGGATGAACCACGCCGTCGCCGACGGCCCCACCGTCCGCATCGGCGCCGGCATCCAGTCGCTGGACGCGCTCGACATCCTCAAGCCGCTGGGCCGCCAGATCGTCACCGGTACCTTCCCCACCGTCAGCCAGGGCGGCTTCCTGACCGGCGGCGGACTGGGCTGGCAGACCCGCAAGTTCGGGGTCGGCAGCGACCGGATCGCCTCCGCCCGCGTCGTCCTCGCCGACGGCCGGACCGTGCGTGCGTCCGCGGACGAGCACCCCGACCTGTACTGGGCGCTGCGCGGTGGCGGTGGCGGGAACTTCGGCATCGTCACCGAGTTCGAACTGCGCCCCGTCGACGCCCCGCGGCTGACCGGCTTCGAGACCCTGTGGTCGCACGAGGACGCCGGCGACGTACTGACCGCCTGGCAGGCGTGGGCGGCCGAGGGATCCGACGACCTCGGTACTTCCCTCGTCGTGCTGCCCGGCATCTTCGGCCCCGGCGGCAAGCCGGTCGTCAAGATCTGGGGCGTGTACCACGGCACACCCGAGGCACTCGAACGCGCCCTCGACGAACTCACCGAGCGCACCGGCACCAAGCCCCTGCACCGCGAGGCCGGCACTCCCGGTCTCTACGCCGACGTCATGCACGAGGCTCTGTGCGGCTCCAAGACCGTCCAGCAGTGCCACCGCACCGGCACCCACCCCGACGCGGTCGGCCACCGCCACCCCTACACCCGGCAGGCCTACCGGCTCACCGGCCGGCCCGTCACCCGTGCCGAGGCCGACGCCCTGCTGCAGGCCTGGAACCCGGACCTGGACAACGAGCGCTATCTGCTGTGCATCGCGCTCGGCGGCGCCGCCAACCGCGTCGGTCGCACCGAGACCGCGTACGTGCACCGCGACGCGCAGTTCCTGACCGGTTTCCAGATCGCGACCCGCGACGAGGACGCGGCGCTCCAGGGCCCGGCGGAACTCGACGAGTGGGCCGACCGGTGCGGCGCCGCCCTCGCCCCGTCGGCCATCGGCTCGTACATCAACTTCCCCAGCTCCCGGGTGCCGGCGGAGTGGGAGAGCGACCACTACGCGGAGAACGCCCCCCGGCTGCGCGCCGTCAAGCGGGCCTACGACCCCGACGGCTTCTTCCGACACGGCCAGAGCATCGGCGGCGCGGCGCCGGTCGGCTGACCACGGCTGCGGGACGTCACGGCCGGCGCTCCGGACTCGGAGCACTGCGGCCGCGGTGCACGGAGACCGCCGCACTGCGCCCGGCCCGGCAAACTCGTCGGCCACCCGCGTCGGGTGCGTCTGCGCACCACGCCCGACGTTCACCTCCGACCAGGTGCCGGTCCTGGACCGGCCCGCCTCCAGGGCGCGTCCGTGCCGCCGATGAGCGCCGGCGCCGCCCTGCCGCGGTGGTTCGGGCCCGGGGATGTGCGGATCCCCGGGCTCGAGTCCCGCTCCATGGTCGTACGACCGCCGTGGCACACCATGCCTCCATGGAAATCCGCAGCCTCGACGGCGACGACCCGGCCACGATCTCCCTTCTCCTCCCGGGCTTCCAGGAGACGATGAGCCTCGAACTTCCCGGCGATCCGCCGGTTTCGGAGGCCCTGCTGGCCCGTCTCCTGCAGCGCCGGCACGGCGCCGACCGGATGGTCCTGGCCGCCTTCGACGGCGACCTGCCCGCCGGCTGCACCAAGCTCGGCCTCGACCTCGGCGACCCGGCCGGCCCCGGCCACGGCTCGCTATGGGTCTTCCCCTCCTTCCGCCGCCGCGGTGCCGGCACCGCCCTGGTGGACGCCGCCCGAGCCGAACTGCGCGCCCGCGGTCGTAGCCACCTCATGGTCGACGCACCCGACACCCCCGCCGCCGCGGCCTTCGCCTCCGTGTGCGGCGCGGAGCTGCGCGGCACGAACCTGCGCAACCGCCTCTTCCTGCGCGGCCCGGCCCGCACCTCACTCGACGAGCTCGCCGCCCGCGCCCTGCCCGGTCACCACTTGGTGCGGTGGACCGACCGCTGCCCCGACGAACTCGTCGACTCCTACGCCCGCGCATGGAGCACCCTCGACGCACCGGTCAACGGCCAGGCGCAGGTGCGCACCCCCACCGCCGACGACGTGCGAGCTCGCGAGGCCGAGGCCGGGCGGGCCGGACACCGCCAGTACGTGACCGCCGCCGTCGCCGACGACTCCGGCGAAGTCGCCGGGTACGGCACGCTCTTCGTCCGCGACAGCCCGATGGCGGACGCGGGCGAGACCCTCGTGCTCGCCGATCGGCGGCGCCGCGGCCTCGGCACCTGGCTCAAGGCGGACCTGCTGGCCCGGGCCGCCCGCGAGAACGAGGGCCTGATGCTGGTGCAGGCCTGGAACGACGTGCACAACGACGCGGTCGTCGCCCTCAACGCTCGCCTCGGATTCCAGGCGGACAGTTCCTGGTCCACGTATTCCCTCAAGGCCTGACCACCCGAGCCGCGTTCGAGTTCAGGTCCACCGGCCGCTGCCACGATCCGCACAGACCGGCATCCGCGAGAGGGGTTCTTTGTGAGTACCAGCGACACACGTGTACTGATCGTCGGCGGCAGTCTCGTCGGCCTGTCCACCGCGGTGTTCCTCGCACATCACAAGGTGCCCTGCACCGTCGTCGAGCGGCACCCGAGCACCTCCATCCATCCCCGCGCGGTCGGCTACTACCCGCGCACCGCCGAACTCCTGCGCACGGTCGGGGTCGAGGAGGCCGCCAAGGAGGCGGCGTCCGGCTTCGAGAAGCACAAGACACGCGCCGGCGTGGTGTCGCTGGCCGGCGAGGTCCTCTTCAGCAAGGAGGAGCTGGAGGGCGGGGACGAGCTCTCCGACCTGACCCCGTCCAAGCTGCTGCTGCTGCCCCAGGACCGGCTGGAGCCGATCCTGCGTGCCCGGGCCGAGAAGCTCGGCGCCGACCTGCGGTTCAGCACCGAGCTGGTCTCGTTCACGCAGGACGACGACGGGGTCACCGCCGTCGTCAGGAACGCGGAGGGGGTCGAGAGCACCCTGCGCGCCGACTATCTGGTGGCCGCGGACGGGCCGCGCAGCACGGTGCGTGAGGCCCTCGGCATCGCCCGTGAGGGCCGGGGTGTGCTCTCCCGGCACGTCAGCATCGCCTTCGGCGCCGACTTCGGCGCGGTGCTCGGCGACCGCCGCTACAGCGTCGTACACGTCAAGAACGACACGGTCACCGGCATCCTGGTGCACGACGACACCCTCACCGAGGGCACGCTGATCGTCGGCTACGACCCCGGCAAGGGCGAGAGCCTGGACGACTTCACCGACGCCCGCTGCGCCGAACTGGTCTCCGCGGCGATCGGCTCGGACGAGGTCGCGGTCACCGTCCGCTCCCGCTTCCCCTGGGACATGGCCGAGCTGGTGGCCGAGACCTTCGTCCAGGGGCGGGTGCTGATCGCGGGCGACGCCGCCCACCAGATCCCGCCCACCGGCGGGTACGGGGCCAACACCGGCATCGCCGACGCCTTCAACCTGGCCTGGAAGCTGGCCCTGGTCCTCGAGGGAACCGCAGGCCCGGGGCTGCTGACCACCTATCAGGAAGAGCGCCGGCCGGTCGGCCTGTACACCGCGCAGCAGGGCTCGCTGCAGCTGGCCATGCGCTCGGGCACCGCGACCGAGGAGCAGCAGGCCGCCACCGACGACGCGATGACCGTGACGATGGGCCAGGCCTACCGCTCCGGCGCGTTCGTCCCCGAGACGGGGGCCACGCAGCTGCCGTTGACCTCCGACCCGCGCACGCTGCGCGGCGAGCCCGGAACCCGCGCCCCGTACGTGCTGCTGGAGCGGGACGGTGCCCCGCTGGCCACACTCGATCTGTTCGGCACCGGATTCGTGCTGATGGCCGGTCAGGACGGCGGTTCCTGGGCCGAGGCGGCCGAGGCGGCAGCCGCCGGGACCGGCGCGCGCCTCACCTTCCACCGCATCGCCGCGACCGTCCAGGACGGCGGGGCACTGGCCGACCCGGAGGGCCGCTGGAACGCCGCCTACGGTGTCCGCGCGGACGGAGCCGTCCTGGTACGCCCCGACGGGATCGTCGCCTGGCGCTCCCCGGGCGGTGTGCCGGCCGGCGACCAGGGCGCGGAGCTCATCGCGGCGCTGCGCCGGATTCTCGCGCGCTGAGCGATGAAGGGCGGGCGGTCATCCGCCGACCGACGCGTCGCGTGCCTCGGCCACCGAGCCGACGTACTTGATCAGCAGCCGGGCGAACTGCAGGCGCTCGTCCTCGGGCCAGTCCCGGGTGATGAACTCGAAGGCCGCCCGCTGGTGGCGCCGGAAGGCCGCCAGCATCTCCAGTCCCTCGTCGGTCATCTCCAGGATCGTGCGCCGTCCGTCCTGCTGGGACGCGGCACGGACCAGGTAGCCGGCGGAGATGCAGTCGGTGACCATGCGGCTGGCCACGGAAGGGTCCACGGCCAGCCGTTCCGCGACGACTCCGACGGTGATCTCCTGGCCGTTGTGCTCCGGCCCCTCCTCCACGATGTTGAGCACCAGGGTCCGGCTCATGTCCTTGCGGGACACCGGTTTCTCCACGTTCAGCGCGGCGGCGCGGCGCAGCCGCGAGAACGCCGGGCCCACCGCGTCCAGCAGAGCGTCCTCGGCGAGCGGGCCGTGCGCGCCCGAGCGCCGCACGCTCTTCGGCCTGGTGCTCGAAGGTTCCATGGCACACATCCTAGGCGCGGGGATGTCAGGCGTTCGGAATGTGCATGCTCACAATGTGTTGCATGACTACACGCATATAGCTACTCCTCAATCCACTCTTCTCCCCTGGAAGGACCGCAATGCCGAACACCAAGGACTTCGATTTCGACGTCCTCATCGTCGGCGGAGGCCCGGTGGGCATGCTGCTCGCCTCCGAACTCCGCATCTCCCGCGCCAAGCCCGTCGTCCTGGAGCGCCTCACCGAGCGGACACCCCACTCCAAGGCATTCGGTCTGCACGCCCGTTCGCTGGAGTCGCTCGACCGCCGCGGCCTGGTCGAGCGTTTCCGTGACGGCGCCCGCTCGTGGAGCAACGGCCACTTCGCGGGGCTCGACGTCTGGGTGGACTTCTCCCTGCTCGACAGCGCCCACAACTACGCGCTGCTGTCCGAGCAGACCCGCACCGAGCGCCTGCTCGAGGAGCGCGCGGAGGAACTCGGTGTCCCGGTCCGCCGCGGCCACGAGGTGACCGCCGTCCGGCAGGACGCGGACGGTGCCGAGGTCGACGTCACCGGCCCCGAGGGCCCCTACACGCTGCGCGGCCGCTATGTCGTCGGCACCGACGGCGGCCGCAGCCTGGTCCGCAGGTCCGCGGGCATCGGCTTCCCCGGCACCGGCGGCCGCGTCACCGCGCGCCTGGCCGACGTCGTCCTCGCCGACCGCGAGAAGGCGCCGATGGGCATGGAGCGCACCGAGCGCGGCCTGCTCTTCTGCGTCCCGCTCGACGAGAAGTACCACCGCGTCGCCACCTTCGACTTCCAGCAGGGCAAGGAGGCGGGCACCGAGCTGACGATGGAGGAGTTCACCGACAGCCTGCGGGAGATCTGGGGCGACGACCTCGGCGCGAGCGAGCCGCGCTGGCTGTCGTGGTTCACCGACTCCGCCTGCCAGGCCGAGCGCTACCGCGAGGGGCGCATCTTCGTGGCCGGTGACGCCGCGCACACGCACTTCCCCGTCGGCGGCCAGGGCGTCAACCTCGGTCTGCAGGACGCCCTCAACCTCGGCTGGAAGCTGGCCGCGGAGATCAACGGCTGGGCCCCGGAGGGTCTGCTAGACACGTACGACAAGGAGCGCCAGGCGCCGGCCCGCAACGTGCTGGCCAACACCCGTGCGCAGATCGCCCTGATGAACCCCGACCCGTACGTCACCCAGCTGCGTGAGCTCTTCCAGGAGCTGATGACGAAGGATCAGGTCAACCGCCACGTCGCCGAGATGCTCAGCGGCGTCGCGGTCCGCTACGAACTGCCGGGGCCCGAGCACCGGCTGCTCGGCGACTTCGCCCGCGACCTGACGCTGGAGACCGCGGACGGCACCGTCACCCTCCCGAAGCTCCTGCACCGCGGCACCTTCGCCCTGCTGGACCTGGGCGGCCGCCCCGAGATCTCCGAGGTGTACGGGGAGTGGGGCGCGACGCTGGGCTGGGCCGGCCGAGTGCGGCACGTCGTCGCCGAGTGCGCCGAGGAGCCGGAGCTCGCCGGTGTGCTCGTCCGCCCCGACGGCTATGTCGCCTGGGCCGCCGACAAGGACGCCTCGCCCGCCGAGGTCGCCGAGGGTCTGCGTTCGGCCCTGGCCGCCTGGGCCGGGACAGGGGACCCCACCCGGACCGTCTTCAAGTAGCGGGCGAGAAAGGGATGCATGTCCATGTGGTCGTGCATCTAATTGCGTGGTAACATGCATGTATTGCGGGACGTGATGCTGAAGTCTCCGGGCAGTCACAGCCCGGTTCGGCATTCCCGTCCTCCGCGGCCCGGCCACTTCCACGGCCGGGTCCGGCCACACCTTTCACGCAGCCCGTCTCACAGACAAGAAGTCACCATCCCCTAAGCCCCTTTCGGGCCCGGTAGCGAAGATGACACCGCCCGCCACTCCAGGCGGCCGGTGCAAGGGGGGATCCCCACCGACCCTGAAAGGCGGTCCCGCCTTGTCCGCTTCCCCTGCCCAGGGGGCCGGGGGACGTAGTCCCTCCGGCACCCGGACCACACCGGTCCTGATCGCGTGCATGCTCTGTGCGTTCCTGGCCGTCCTCGACACACAGATCGTCATCACCGCCCTGCCCCGCATCGCGGGCGACCTCCACGGCATGGGGCTCTTCGCGTGGGTGACCATCGCCTACGTCATCGCCGCCAGCGTGACCACGCCGATCTACGGCAAGCTCGGCGACCTCTTCGGCCACAAGGCCACCCTCCTGTCCGCGCTGACCCTGTTCCTGGCCGGCTCCGCCCTCTCGGGCGCGGCCGGCAAGCCCTCCCGAGCGGCCTGATCGCACGAATCCCCCGCGTGTGATCCAAGGCCGAAGGGCTGCCCTCCCACCCCGCGTCTTCCGGTGGGAGGGCAGCCCTTCCTGCGCCCGGGGGCCAGGCCCGCTTCAGGCCGGTTCGAGTGGGACTCCATGCGCACGGGCCATTGTCGGGTCGGGACCGTGGCGGTCCCCATGGCTTGCTAGGAGGCTCGCGTGACAACGACCGATGACCGTACGACGGCAGCGGCGGTCGACCCCGGTCCGCTGATCAAGCTGACCATCGCGGACTGCGCGGCCAAGGTGCTGCACAGCGCGGTGACGCTCGGGGTGTTCGGCGCACTCGCCGAAGGGCCGGCGGGGGCGGACCACATCGTTGCCGCGACCGGCCTGCACCCGCGCATGGCCCCCGACTTCCTCGACGCGCTCGCGGGCCTCGGCCTGCTCGAGCGCAGCGGGGACCAGTACGGCAACGCGCCGCTGGCCCAGGCGTACCTCGTGCCCGGCACCCCCACCTACCTCGGCGGGTTCGTCGAACTGACCAACGAGACCCTGTACAGCACGTGGGGCCGGCTCACCGAGGCACTGACCACCGGCGCCCCGCAGCACCTCGACCCCGACAAGGGCGGCTTCGTGGGCGACCGGCACAAGGACCCGGAGAAGATGAAGCGCTTCTTCGCCGGTCTCGACGCCTACAGCGACCGGATGGGCATCGAGATCGCCGGCCGGATCGACTGGAGCCGCCACTCCTCCTTCGTGGACCTCGGCGGCGCGCGCGGCAACCTCGCGTCGGTCCTGGTCAAGGAGCACCCGCACCTGACGGCCGGGGTGTTCGACCTCGAGCGCACCCGCCCGCTGTTCACCGAGCACACCGCCCGTCTCGGCCTCGGCGGCCGCATCGAGTTCACCGGCGGCGACTTCTTCACGGACGACATCCCGAAGGCCGACGTCATCGTGCTCGGCCACATCCTGCACGGCTTCGACACCGACCGGCGCCAGGAGCTGCTGCGCCGCGTCCACGCGTCCGTCAATCCCGGCGGGCGGATCCTCGTCTACGACCGGATGATCGACGACGAACGCCGCAACGCCGAGCGCCTGCTGTCCAGCCTCCACATGCGCCTGGTCAGCCCCGACGGCTCCGAATACCGCACCGGCGACGTCAGCACCTGGCTGAGCCGGGCCGGATTCACCGGCATCACCGCGGAGCCGCTGCTCGGCACGCACACGCTGGTGACCGCGACCCGATGACCGGCCACACGGAGCCGCCCGCCCCGACCACCCAAGGAGTCACCATGAGCCAGGAGAAGGTGCCCGTTCTCATCGTCGGCGGCGGCCTCACGGGCCTGTCCGCCGCCGTGTTCCTCGCCCACCACGGGGTGAAGGCGACGCTGGTGGAGCGCCACCCCGGCACCTCCACCCACCCCAAGGCCCGCGCCATCAACCCGCGCACGATGGAGCTCTACCGTGCCGTCGGCATGGAGGAGCGCGTCCGGGCCGGACGTTCGCCGATCTCCGGCAACACCGACCTCGTGCACGTGGAGACCCTCGCCGGCAACGAGCGGGTCCGCATGCCCAACGCCTCCATCGAGGACATCAGCCGGATCAGCCCCGCGCAATGGACCCTGATCGACCAGAACCAGCTCGAGCCCATTCTGCGCAAGCGGGCCGAGGAGGTCGGCGTCGACCTGCGCTTCCACACCCGCCTCGACGCCGTCACGCAGGACGCCGACGGAGTGACCGCCACCCTCACCGACGTCGGCACCGGCGAGACCTCCCGGCTGCGCGCCGAGTACGTCGTCGGGGCCGACGGCAGCCGCAGCCCGCTCCGCGAGCTGCTGGGCATCGGCGCCCACGGCCGCGGCACCATCACTAACCTGGTCAGCTTCTTCTTCGACGCCGACCTGACCGAGCCGCTGCGCGGCCGCAAGATCATCGCCGCCTATGTCAACAACCCCGACGTGCGCGGCACGATCATCCCGATCGACAACGACCGCAAGTGGGTCATCAACGTCTCCTTCTTCCCGGAGAAGGGGCAGAGCGCCGAGGACTTCACCCCCGAGCGCTGCGTCGAACTGGTCCGCGCCGCCGTCGGCGTCCCCGACCTGCCGCTGACGATCGAGTCGGTGAACATGCCGGCCTGGGACATCTCGGCGCGGGTCGCCGACACCTTCGTCTCCGGCCGCTTCCTCGTCGCCGGCGACGCCGCGCACGTCATGCCGCCCACCGGTGCCTTCGGCGCCAGCACCGGCATCCAGGACGCCTACAACCTGGCCTGGAAGCTCGCCCTGGTGCTGAGCGGCAAGGCCGGGCAGGGCCTGCTGGCCACGTACGACTCCGAGCGCCGCCCGGTTGCCGAGGAGACGGTGCGTCAGGCGATGCTGCGCTTCGCCGTCCGCGAGGGCAAGCAGTTCCAGGACGTCGCCAAGGACCTGGTCGACGAGACCACGATGACCTTCGGATACGCCTATCCGGCGGGCGCGTTCGCCGGTGAGGACCCGCAGCTGTGGACCGTCACCGAGAACCCGGACAAGCCCAGCGGCCGGCCCGGCTCACGCGCCCCGCACGTCGTCGTCACCGGTGACCACGGCCCGTTCTCCACCGTGGACCTCTTCCCGGTCGGCTTTACCCTGCTGACCGCCGGCCCCGCCGCGCCATGGGCCGCGGCCGCCGCGGCCGGCCGCGATCTCGGCCTGGTACTGAGCGTCCGCGGCATCGGCGAGGGCGGCGACTACGCCGACACCGAGGGCACCTTCAAGGAGCGCTACGGGATCTCCGACGGCGGCGCGGTCCTGGTCCGCCCCGACGGCTTCGTCGCCTGGCGTTCCCCCTCAGGCCCCGAAGGCGACGTCGCCCGGACCGTGACCGGCCTGCTGCGCGGGATCCTCGCCCTGGACTGACCGACTCCCGGGCGCGAAACGACGTGGCGCGCCTCCCCACCCGGGGAGGCGCGCCACGTCGTTGTGAGCGCAGGCCGTCTCAGACCGAGCGCGACAGCAACCGGTGCACGACCGCCGACAGTTCGACCGCCGGGTCCGCGGGCTGCTCGGCCGCACGCCACGCCAGGAACCCGTCCGGGCGGACCAGCGCGGCACCCGAGGCGGTGATCCCGTACTGCTTCAGGAACTCCTCGACCACATCGGCCGGCTCCTCGCCGCCGACCCGGTGGAAGGCGATGTCGATGCCGGTGAGCCGGGACACGCCGCCCACGGCCCTCTCCCACAGGCCGCTGTCCGGCCCGGCCAGCAACCGCCAGCCGCCCGTCAGCAGGTCGTGCAACGGGACGTCCGTGCCGCCGGAGCGCAGCTCCACGTGCGGGGCCCGGGTGCCCGGACGGCCCGACGGCTGGGTGGGATCCTCCACCGGGGCGCCGTCGTCCCCGCCGGGCTCGGCCAGCACCGCGCCCGAACGGTAGACGTGGCCGAACAGCACGGTGGTCTCCGGGCGGTGCCGGGCCGCCACCTCCTCGTCCAGGCCGCTGCGCTGCAGATAGCGGATCACCCCCTGCTCGACGGTGAACTCGGCGACCGGGATCCGCTCCTCCTCATAGGTGTCCAGCAGTTGCGGACCGGCCTGCCCGCGCAGCACCAGCGCCAGCTTCCACGCCAGGTTGTGCGCGTCCTGCACCCCCATGTTGCCGCCGAAACCACCGGTGGGCGGCATGACATGGGCCGCGTCACCGGCCAGCAGCACCCGGCCGGAGCGGAACCGGTCGGCGATCCGCGCCGCGATCTCCCAGCTGCTGCTCGACTCCACCGCCACATCCAGGTCCGGCACGCCGACCGCGGCCCGCACCATCTCGATGCAGTCCTCCTCGGAGTACTCGGCGTGGGTCTCCTGAGGCGGCAGGCTCGGCGCCAGCACCCAGCGGTCCGCGTCGTCGAGCCGGCCCAGCACACCCTTGACCTTGTCGTTGCTGACGAAGCAGAGGAAGAACTCGCGGCCGGCGACGTACTCGTCGAGCGCGGCATGGAAGATGATGTTCATCTGGCGCCCGAAGGCGCCCTGGCCGTGCGTGCCGATGCCCAGCCCCTCACGGATCGGGCTGCGGAACCCGTCCGCGGCGACGAGGTACTTCGCGCGGACCGTGGTCTCGGTGTCGTGCCGCAGGTCCCGCAGCACCGCGGTGACCCCGTCTGCGTCCTGCTCGTAGCTCACCAGCTCGGTGCCGAACCGGATGTCCGCGCCCAGTTCCTCGGCCTTCGCGCGCAGGACCGGCTCGAAGCGGTCCTGCCCGATCAGCGTCCAGCCGGTGGTGCTGACCTCGTTCGGATCGTGCCGGAAGGGCCCGTCGAAACGGCCCAGTTCGGCGCCCGTGAGCGATTCCACCTGCAGGATGTCGCCGTACTGCGCGTGCGGGTTCTCCTGCCTGCGCACCTTCTGCTCCAGGCCCAGCGCACGCATCAGTTCCATCGTGCGGGGACTGGCCGCCTGGGCCCGCGGGTGCGCCGAGATGTGCGTGTGCCGCTCGACGAGCACCGGCCGGATGCCCTGCTGGGCGAGGAACAGCGCCTGGGCGAGGCCCACCATGCTGCCGCCCACGATCAGTACGTCGGTTTGTTCCGCCACCGGATGTGCTCCCTTGTCTCGATGCCGTTTCCGTCCCGATGCGGTTCCGGACTCCCGGCCAGCGAACAGGGCCCGGCTAGAGGGCCGCTCGGGCTGCGCACGCGCCCTGTGCCGCGGTTGCCCGGACCCGCCCGCCCGTCAAGACCGCTTCGAGCGGTACACGAGGCCTCGCTGGAACCGTCGCCCTTACCGCTGTTGACGATCCGTGTGGAACGGGAGGGCCTCGGGCCGTGGTGGAAACCCTGAGTGTGCTGGTGCTGCTGGGCACCGGGCTGGTGGCGGGAGTGCTGTTCGCCGTGGCGATCAGCGTCATGCCCGCCCTGATCGCGATGACCCCCGACCGCTATGTCGACACGCACAAGCTGCTCGGCAAGCGCTACGACCGGATCATGCCGTTCATCGTGTCCGGCTCCGTCGTCGTCGACGCGGCGTTCGCCGTGCGCGCCGACGAGGCCGCGCCGCGCGTGCTGTTCATCGCCGCGGCGCTCGCCATGACCGGAGTCGCCGTCGTCTCCCAGACCCGGAACGTCCCCATCAACAACCGGGTCAAGAAGACCCGGCCGGAGGACATCGGCCCCGGCTGGGACGACCCGCGGACCCAGTGGCGCGACTGGCACCTGCTGCGCACCTGCTTCGCCGTCGCCGGCTGCGCCCTGACCGCGGCCGCGGTGGTGCTGTCATGACCGCGATCGAGCAGAGCACGACGGCAGGCGCGCGCATCACCCGGACGCTGCCCGGCGACGAGGACCGCGCCGCCGCCAACGCCCGTATGACCGCGCTCCTCTCCCGGCCCGACCCCGGACCGGTCGCGGCCCACCTCGCGCTGCTGCACTTCACGGGCCGCCGCACCGGACGCGCGTACACCGTGCCCGCGGGCGTCCACCGCCTCGACGGCGCCCTGTACGTCGCCACCGGCAGCTCCTGGCGCCACAACTTCCGGGCAGCGGCCGACGGTGAGCTGACCTGGAACGGCAGGCGCACCGCGGCCCGCTTCGAGCTGGTCACCGACCCCGAGACGACCGCCCGCGGATACCTGGAGCTGTACGAGCGCTACGGCGCCGAAGCCGCCCAGCGCCGCCTCGGCATCACCGTGGCCGACGGGCCAGCGCCCGGCCTGGACGACTTCCGTGCCGCCGTCAGCGGCATCCCGCTCGCCCTCGTCGCCGTCACGCTCGCCACCGCCACCGACACCGGCGACACCACCGAACTCGCCGTGAACGAGAGGACCTCCCGATGAGCGCAATCGCCGGCTGGGTCGACTTCGAGCGGGACCTCGCCCCGCAGACCGACGTCGTCGAGGCCATGGCGGCCACCCTCGCCCACCGCGGCCCGGACGGCCAGGGCACCTGGGCCGAGGGCCACGCCGCTCTCGCCCACCGGCGCCTGGCACTTCTCGACCCGACGGAGTCGGGGAAGCAGCCTGTCGCCCACACCACCGAAGGCGGCACCACCGTCGCGGTCCTCACCCTCGACGGGGCCATCACCAACCACACCGAGCTGCGCACCGAACTGGCCGCCAAGGGCCACCGGTTCACCGGCGGCGGCGACGGCGAGACCGCCCTGCACGCCTACCTGGAGTGGGGCGCCGACTTCCTCGGCCACCTGGAGGGCCTCTTCGCGATCGCCCTGTGGGACGTCCGCAGCCAGGAGCTCCTGCTGGCCCGCGACCGGCTCGGCGTCAAGCCGCTCAGCTACTACCCGACGCCCACCGGCGTCATCTTCGGCTCCGAGGCCAAGGCGATCCTCGCCCACCCCGATGTGGAACCGGTCGTGGACGCCGACGGCCTGCGCGAGCTGTTCGCGCACAGCCGCAAGCCCGGCACGGCCGTCTACCGCGGCATGCGCGAGGTCGTCCCCGGCCACGTCCTCGTCGTGCGCCGCCCGGGCAGCCACGACAGGCGCTACTGGTCGCTGCCCGCGTGGCAGCACACCGACAGCCTCCAGGACACCGTCACCACCGTCCGCGGCCTGCTCGCCGACGCGGTCGCCTCGCACCTGCACGCCGATGTCCCGGTGGGCGCGATGCTCTCCGGCGGCATCGACTCCAGCGCGCTGACGGCCCTCGCCCACCGGACGCTCACCGCCGCCGGCTCCGGCCCGCTGCGCAGCTTCTCCGTGAACTTCACCGGCTACACCGAGAACTTCGAGCCGCATCCCACGATGCGCTCCACACCGGACGCGCCCTTCGCCGCGCTCGCCTCGCAGCACATCGGTTCGCGGCACACCGAGATCCTCCTCGACACGGCCGCACTCACGGACCCCGAGGTGCACGCCGCCTCCCTGCGCGTGCAGGACGCCCCTTCCCCGCTCGGCGACATGGACGTCTCCCTCATCCAGTTCTTCGCCCGGCTGCGCGCGGAGGGCTTCGCCGCCGTGCTCTCCGGCGAGACCGCCGACGAGGTCTTCAACGGCTACTTCTGGGCCTACGACCCCCAGCACAGCAACTCGCAGACGTTCCCGTGGGTCTCCTTCGAGCGCGGCCACGACGCCGCCGCGGGCGGCCTGGGCACCTCCATGGTCGACCGCCGGCTGCGCAAGGAACTCGACTTCATCGGCTACGCCGACCAGCACTACCGCGACGCCCTCACCGAGGTCCCGCACATCGACGGCAACACCCCCGCCGAGCGCCGGGCCCGCGAGGTCACCTACCTCGCCCTCACCCGCTGGGCACCCACCCACCTCGACCGCGCCGACCGCATGAGCATGGCCCACGGCGTGCAGCTGCGACCGCCGTTCTGCGACCGGGCGCTGGTCGAGTACGTCTACAACGTGCCGGCCGCCATGAAGCGCGTGGACGGCGTCGAGAAGAGCCTGCTGCGCTCCGCGGTGGCCGACCTGCTGCCCGAGGCCGTACTGCAGCGCAAGAAGAGCGCGTACCCCACCACCCAGGAGGCGGCCTACGGGGACTTCGTGCGGCGCCGGTTCACCGAGCTGGCCACCGACCGCGGCGCCGCCGTCGCGCCCCTGCTCGACACCTCGGCGACCACCGACGCACTGACCGCCGGCAGCTCCCCGCAGGGCGCCTTCGCCTGGGTCGAGCGGGCCAGCATGGAAATGGTGCTGCAGCTCGAGACCTGGCTCACCGAGTACCGGATCGACCTGCGGCTGTGACCGCCCGGGCCGCCGGTCCAGACCGCTTCAAGACAGCTTCGAGAGCCTCCCGCGAGGGTGGAGTCACGACCGAAGAAGCCAGGAGGGCAACGTGCACCGCACACTGATCGTGGCGCGGATGAATCTCGCCGACGCCGAGGGCGTCGCCAAGGTCTTCGCGGACTCGGACAGCACCGACCTGCCGCACATGGTGGGCGTCTCCAGGCGGACCCTGTTCGCCTTCCACGACCTGTACTTCCACCTCGTCGAGGCCGAGCAGGACATCGGCCCGAACCTGTACAAGGCGCGCAGCCACCCGCTGTACGACGACATCAACACCCGCCTGCAGGAGTTCATCTCCCCCTACGACCCCAACTGGCGTGAGCCGCGCGACGCGATGGCCGTGCCGTTCTACACCTGGACCCCGCAGGACGGTCCCGTCACCACCAAGCCGTCCGGCCCGACCCTGGGCGGTACGCGATGACCACGACGGCGAACCCCAGCAAGGTCAACCTCGAGGACGTCGCCGCCAACCGCAAACGCGGCGGCGACATCCGGATCACCCTCAGCCCCCGCACCGTCGGCTGCACCTCCGGCTTCGGCGGGACACTGAGACTGTCCCCGGGGGAGTACGTCACCGAGCACCTGCACCCGTACTCCGAGGAGTTCCTGCACGTCATCTCCGGTGATCTGGAGATCAGCCTCGACGGGGAGCCCGTACGCATCGGCCCGGGCGACTCCCTGCTCGTCCCGATCGGCGTCCGCCACCGCCTGGTCAACGCCGGCCAGGAACCGGCACAGGTGGTGTTCCACCTGTCCCCGCTGGCGCCGCGCCCGGAGCTCGGCCACGTCGACACCGAGACGCCGCTCGTCGAGGGCGGCGCCAACCCGGACGTCGGAGGGGCCCGATGAGCCGTCGTGCCGTCATCACCGGGGTCGGCGCCGTCGCCCCCGGCGGCATCGGCCGGGACGCCTACTGGGACCTGCTGTCCAACGGCCGCACGGCCACCCGGGAGATCACCCTGTTCGACGCGTCGGACTTCCGCTCCCGGGTCGCCGCCGAGTGCGACTTCGACCCGGTGGCCGCGGGCCTGAGCAACCAGGAAGTCCGCCGGATGGACCGCGCCGCCCAGTTCGCGGTCGTCGCCGCCCGTGAGGCCATCGAGGACAGCGGCATCGACCTCGGAGCCGCAGAACCGGGCCGGATCGGCGTCAGCATCGGCAGCGCCGTCGGCTGCACCACCGGTCTGGAGGACGAGTACGCGGTCCTGTCGGACGGCGGCAAGAACTGGCTCGTCGACCACACCTACGGTGTCCCGCACCTGTACGGCTACATGGTCCCCAGCACACTGGCGGCCGAAGTCGCCTGGCAGGCAGGGGCGGAGGGCCCCGTCGCACTGATCTCCACCGGCTGCACGTCCGGCCTGGACGCGGTCGCCCACGGCGTCCAGCTCATCGAGGAAGGCACTGCCGACATCGTCATCGCGGGCGCGACCGACGCTCCGCTGTCGCCGATCACCTCCGCCTGCTTCGACGCCATCAAGGCGACGACGCCCAACACCGGCGGCGACCCCGCCGCGGCTTCCCGGCCCTTCGACGGCCGCCGCGACGGGTTCGTCCTCGGCGAGGGCGCCGCGGTCATGGTGATCGAGGACGCCGAGTCGGCGCGTCGCCGGGGTGCCACCGGCTACGCCGAGGTGGTGGGCTTCGCCGGCCGCTCCAACGCGTTCCACATGACCGGGCTCAAGCCAGAGGGCCGCGAGATGGCCGAGGCCATCCGCGTCGCCCTGGACCGCGCGCACCTCGACCCGGAGGACATCGACTACATCAACGCGCACGGCTCGGGCACCAAGCAGAACGACCGGCACGAGACGGCCGCGTTCAAGCGGAGCCTCGGGCAACGCGCGTACGAGGTTCCGGTCAGCTCCATCAAGTCGATGATCGGGCACTCGCTGGGTGCGATCGGCTCGCTGGAGGTGGCCGCGTGCGCCTTGGCGCTGCGTCACCAGGTGGTGCCCCCGACGGCGAACCTGTCGGTCCCGGACCCCAAGTGCGACCTCGACTACGTGCCGGTGACCGCCCGGGAGCACCGGATGGACCACGTGCTCAGCGTCGGCAGCGGATTCGGCGGCTTCCAGAGCGCCATGATTCTCGGCCGTCCCGGCGCCGGGACCGGAAGGGCGGCGGCATGAGCGCGCTCGGCATACCCGAAGGGCCACGGCGTCCCGCGGTCGTCACCGGCCTCGGCGTGGTCGCCCCCACCGGCATCGGAGTCCGCCGGCACTGGGAGTCCGTGCTGGCCGGCAAGAGCGGCCTGGGCCGCATCACGCGCTTCGACCCGTCCTCGTACCCGGTGAAGGTGGCGGGGGAGGTGCCGGGCTTCGACGCCCGCGACCACGTTCCCAGCCGCCTCATCATGCAGACCGACCGCTACACGCATGTCGCTCTCGCAGCCGCGGAGGCCGCGCTCGCCGACGCCGGCGCCGACCCTGCGCAGCTGCCCGAGTACGAGATGGCCGTGGTCACCGCGAGCTCGTCGGGCGGCACCGAGTTCGGCCAGCACGAGATGGAGAACCTGTACCAGCGGGGACCGGCCTGGGTCGGCGCCTACCAGTCGATCGCCTGGTTCTACGCGGCCACCACCGGCCAGGTGTCCATCCGCCACGGCATGCGCGGCCCCTGCGGTGTCATCTGCGCCGAGCAGGCCGGCGGCCTGGACGCGCTGGGCCAGTCCCGGCGGCTGCTGGACACCGGCTCCCGGCTGGTGCTGTCCGGCGGTACGGACGCCTCGCTGTGCCCCTACGGTCTGAGCGCCCAGCTGTCCACCGGCGCGTTGTCCACCGAGGACGACCCGACCCGCGCCTACCTGCCCTTCGACGACGCCGCCCGCGGCTACGTACCCGGCGAAGGCGGCGCCATCCTGGTCGTGGAGACGGAGGAGGGCGCCCGCGAGCGAGGCGCCTCGCACTACGGCCGGATCCTCGGCTACGCCGCCGGGTTCGACCCGCCCGCCGGCTCCGGACGCCCGCCCGTGCTCGCCGCGGTGATCCGGCGCGCCCTCGCGGACGCCGGGACCACCGCCGACGCCGTGGACGTCGTCTTCGCCGACGCTGTCGGCGTCGCGGACCTCGACCGCGCCGAAGCCGCCGCGATCAACGAGGTGTTCGGCGCCGGCCGGGTGCCGGTGACCGCACCCAAGACGCTCACCGGCCGGCTCTACGCGGGCGGTGCCGCGCTGGACGTGGCGACCGCCCTGCTCAGCCTGAGCGCCGGCGTGATCCCGCACACCGCCGGCTCCGGCCGCCCCGCCGCGGAGCTGGGCATCGACCTGGTCGTCGACCGCCCCCGGCACACCGCGCCTCGGACCGCCGTCGTACTGGCCCGCGGGCACGGCGGCTTCGCCTCCGCGCTGGTCGTGGGGGCCGGGAACCGCACCGAGCACGCCAAGTGAGCCCCGCACAAGCGAAAGGCAGCAAGTCATGAGCGAATTCAACCGTCGTACGAGCGGAGTCCGTCTCTGATGGCCGGCCACACCGAGAACTCCGTCGTCATCGACGCCCCCATGGACCTGGTCTGGGAGCGCACCAACGACGTGGCGTCCTGGACCGAGTTGTTCAGCGAGTACGCCCTCGCCGAGATCCTGGAGCAGGACGGCCCCACCGTCACCTTCCGGCTCGCACTGCACCCCGACGAGAACGGCAAGGTGTGGAGCTGGGTCTCCCGGCGCACCACCGACGAGGCGACCCGCACCGTCCGCGCCCACCGCGTGGAGACCGGCCCGTTCGAGTACATGAACATCCGCTGGGAGTACACCCAGACGGACGCCGGCGTCCGGATGCAGTGGACCCAGGACTTCCACATGAAGGACGGCGCCCCGCTCGACGACGCGGGCATGACGGACCGGATCAACCGCAACACCGTGGTCCAGATGAACCTGATCAAGGAAAGGCTCGAGGCCGCCGCACGCGCCGCCCATGCGAGCTGAATCCGCTGACGCACCACAGGAGGGGAACACCGTGGAACTCGTATTGCGCGGCAAGAAGCTGCTCGTCACCGGAGGCACCCGGGGCATCGGACGTGGCATCGTCCTGGCCGCCGCCCGCGCGGGTGCCGATGTGCTCACCTGCTACCGCCAGGAGAGCGAATACGTCGAGAGCCTGCGCCGAGAGCTCAAGGAGACGGGCGGCGACCACCACGTCGTGCGTGCCGACGTCGGCGAGATCGCCGAGGTGGACGGGCTCGTCGAGGAGGCCCAGAACCGCTACGGGCGGCTCGACGGCATCGTCAACAACGCCGGCACGATCACCCACATACCGTTCGCCGAGCTGCCGGCCGAAGAGTGGTCGCGTGTCCTCGACACCAACCTGACCGCCTCGTACCGGGTCATCCAGCAGGCCCTGCCGCTGCTCGGCGCCGGTGGCTCGATCGTCAACATCGGCTCGCGTGGCGCCGCTGCCGGTATCCCGCTGCGCGCCCACTACACGGCCGCGAAGGCCGCGATGATCGGCCTGACCCGCTCGCTGGCCAAGGAACTCGGCGGCAAGGGCATCCGCGTCAACGTGGTCGCGCCCGGCGTCATCGAGACGGAGGCCTTCGGGGCCATGCCGGCGGAGCGCGCCGAGGGGCTGCGCGCCACCTACTCCCAGAAGACGGCACTCGCCCGCCTGGGCACTGTCGAGGAACTGGCCGCACCGGTCCTCTTCCTGCTCAGCGATCTTTCCGCGTACGTCACCGGCGAGACCCTCAACGTCGACGGAGGCATCTGACGTGACCGACGCGACGTTCCGGGTCATGCTCCGTATGCAGATCAAGCCCGGTATGGAAGCCGAGTTCGAGCGCGTGTGGAAGGAGGTGGGCAGTTCGGTGACCGGCCACCCCGCCAATCGTGGCCAGTGGCTGTCCAAGAGCACGACGGACAACGAGGACGGCATCTACTACATCGTCAGCGACTGGGTGGACGAGCCGCGTTTCCGCGAGTTCGAGTCCAGTGACACCCACCTCCAGCACCGCACCAAGCTGCACCCGTACCGCAGCGGCGGCTCCATGACGACGATGAACATCGTCGCGAACCTCTCCGGGGCGGCCGCATGACGGCCACCCCCGCCGTGGAGGTCGTGCTCTACCACCTCTCCGACCGGGGCGAGGACGTCCTGGCGGCCTATCACGAGGCCAGCCGTCGCATGGCCGGCACCCCGGGTCTGCTGGGCAACCAGCTCATGAACGAGCTGGGCCGCCCGGACAGCTATGTCGTGGTGAGCCACTGGGACAGCTGGAAGTCCTTCGAGACGTGGGAGCGCGGCGCGG
Organism: Streptomyces sp. CA-251387; assembly: GCF_050936625.1. Taxonomy (NCBI): domain Bacteria; kingdom Bacillati; phylum Actinomycetota; class Actinomycetes; order Kitasatosporales; family Streptomycetaceae; genus Streptomyces; species Streptomyces sp. CA-251387. The sequence continues at coordinate 5,848,314 of NZ_JBNJMJ010000001.1, forward strand.
AGCACAAGGACCAGACGGCGCCCCTGCGTGAATTCCGCGACACCGAACGGGACCGCCCGTTCGAGATCTACCAGGTGCTCGCGAGTTACTGAATCTCGCCACAAGCAGCCCCCTGCCGGACCGCCGACGGTCCGGCACGCGGGCTCCCACCGTCGCCCCAAGGGATCCGGAAAGTGGAATTCCCATGCGAGGAAGCCGGAATTGGGAATCCGCTTGAAACAGGCTTGAAGAAGCCTGGACCGGGGTGGGAACTCCCTTTTTCTTGTGGCTGAATAACTTCCGAGGAATAAGTCAGAGCTCGCCAAGCGAACGAATAAATCTGCCGCCATACGAGGGAGCCCCACGTGGCCAGCGCAGCGACGACGAGCAATGTGCTCGAGCTGTTCGACTCCGATTTCATACGCGATCCGCACCCCACGCTCGCCCCGTTGCGAGAGCAGTCGCCCGCGCACCTCGTGGCCACTCCCAACGGCCTCAAGACGTGGCTGGTGACCCGCTACGAGGACGCCAAGGCGCTGCTGACCGACCCACGGGTGAGCAAGGACATGCGGGTCGGCTACGGCCTGGTCCCGCAGAACTTCGTGGACCCCGAGAAGCAGGCGCACTTCCAGGCACAGCGGGGAACGCGCAAGCAGTTCGCGACCGAGCTGAGCACCACCATGCTGGACAGCGACCCGCCGGACCACACGCGCCTGCGCAAGCTCGTCGCCAAGGCGTTCACCATGCGTCAGGTCGAGGCGCTGCGCCCCCGGATCACCGAACTGGTCACCGAACTCCTGGACGCCATCGAGGGCCAGGACGAGGTGGACCTGATGAACGCCCTCAGCTTCCCGGTCCCCTTCACGGTGATCTGCTGGCTGCTCGGCGTGCCGCCGGAGGACCGCGACCGGTTCCGCCGCTGGTCCAACCTGCTCACCTCCGGCCAGGGCACCGAGGAAGCCCTCGACGCCAGCCAGGACATGGTCGCCTACCTGCGCGCCCTCATCGCCGACAAGCGCGCGAACCCGGCCGACGACATGCTGACCGCGCTGATCGAGGCGACCGACGAGGGCGAGAAGCTCGACGAGGTCGAACTGATCTCGATGGCGTTCCTCCTCCTCGTCGCCGGCCACGAGACCACGGTCAACCTGCTCAACACCGGCACCCTCGCGCTGCTCACCAATCCCGACCAGCGTGCCCTGCTGGAGGCCGACCCCGGCCTCTGGGACAGCGCGATCGACGAGTTCCTGCGCATCGACGCGCCGCTGGCCAACGCAACCTGGCGCTTCACCCTGGAGCCCATCCAGCTGGGCGACGTACTGATCCCCAAGGGCGAGTTCATCACCATCTCGCTGAGCGCCGCCGGCCGCGACCCGAAGCGCTACGCCGACCCGGACCGCGTCGACATCACGCGCAAGAACTCCGGGCACCTGGCGTTCGGTCACGGCATCCACCACTGCATCGGCGCGCCCCTGGCCCGGCTCGAAGGCCGCATCGTGCTCGGCGAGCTGTTCCGCCGCTTCCCCGGGCTGAGCCTTGCGCAGCCCGAGGGCGAGCTGCCCTGGCGGCCGAGCTTCAACCTGCGCGGGCTCGCCTCCCTGCCGGTCCGTCTGCGCTGACCGCGCAGCTTCGAGCCGGTCCCCATCCCGTAAGCCAGCCGCAACAGAGGAGACAACCGTGAACCGTCCGTCCTGGGCACCGCCCGAGGTCGACATCGACAAGCCGAGCATCGCCCGCGTCTACGACTACTGGGTCGGCGGCACGCACAACTTCCCGGCCGACGTCGCCGTCGCCAAGTCCATCGCGGACAAGAACCCCCTGCTGCCACGCACCCTGCGCTCCAACCGGGCCTTCCTGCGCCGCGCCGTCAAGGAACTGACCGCGCTGGGCATCGACCAGTTCCTCGACATCGGCTCCGGCATCCCGACCGAGGGCAACGTGCACGAGGTCGCCCTCGAGAACAACCCCGACAGCCGTGTGCTGTACGTGGACATCGACCCGGTCGCCGTGGCACACGGCAAGGCCATCCTCGCGGGCAACGACCAGGCCGCGTCGCTCCTGGGCGACCTGCGCAAGCCCGGCGACATCTTCGCGTCGAAGGAGATCGAGCTGATCGACTTCTCGCGCCCCGTCGCCCTGATCTTCGCCGCCGTCCTCCACTTCGTCAGCGACGCCGACGACCCGAAGGCCATGCTGCGCGAGTTCACCGCGAAGCTCGCCCCCGGCAGCTACGTCGTCATCTCGCACGCCGGCATGGACAAGAAGCCGGCACCGGAGGAGGTTCCCGCCTCCGCCCAGGAGACCTACGTGCGCAATGTCAGCGAGGTCTACTGGCGCGACACCGCCGAGGTCACGGACCTGTTCGAGGGCCTCGAGCTGCTCGAGCCCGGCGTGGTCCCGGTTCCGCTGTGGCACATCGGCCCGGAGGGCGACCCCGAGGGCTTCGGCGCCGAGGCCCACGCCCTGGCCGGCGTGGCGAAGAAGGTCTGAGCCGCCGGCCTCCGCAGCGAACCAACCCACGATCTGGCTGAATTGGAGTGAGTGATGGAGACCGATCTCCGTAACAAGGTCGTGCTGGTGACCGGGGCCTCCTCGGGCATCGGCCGGGCGACCGCCGTCGCCTATGCCAAGGACGGCGCGCGCGTCGCGATCACGTACAACAGCAACAAGGAAGGCGCGCAGGAGACCGCCCGGCTCGCCCGCGAGGCCGGCGCCGCCGACACCCTGACGGTGCGTTACGACCTCACCGACGAGGCCGTCATCCGGGACGCGGTCAAGACCGTCGCCGACACCTGGGGCGGCATCGACGTCCTGGTCAGCAACGCCGTCGTGTGGTCCGAGGGCATCCCTCGCCCCGGCCGGGTGATGCCCGCCTTCGAGGACGCCGACCCGAAGCTGTGGCAGGAGGTCCTGCGCACCAGCGTCGACGCGACCTTCCACACGATCGCCGCGGCGCTGCCGTTCATGCGCGGCCGCGAGTGGGGCCGCATCGTCATGGTCTCCTCGGGCCTCGCCGACTACGGCATGGTCGGAGGCGCCGCCTACGGCGCGGCCAAGGCCGGCCTGCTGGGCATCGCCCGGAGCCTGACCTGGGAGCTGGCCCCCGAGAACATCCTGGTCAACGTGGTCGCCCCGGGCCAGACCCTGACCGAGAACGTGCGCCGGATCGCCCCGGCCGCCGCGCTGGAGGCCAAGGCGAAGACCCTCCCGTCGGGCCACCTGTCGGTGCCCGAGGACGTCGCGAACACGATCGTGTTCCTCGGTTCGCGCGCCAACGGCAACGTCAACGGCCAGACCATCCGGGTCACCGGCGGAGCCTGACACCCGCCAGGCCCGCCGGTGGCCGTCGTGCGCGCTCGACTCTCCCGGCCGGCGACCTCGACCATGAGAAATGAAGAGACCCCGATGACCGAAGAAGCACCGAAGTTCACCTTTCCCTTCAGCCGGGACTACCCGACCCGCTGCCCGGTCGACTTCGCCGCGCTGCGCGAGCAGCGGGTGGCCCAGCTGACGATGCCCAGCGGTTCGCCCGGCTACATGGTCGGCCGCTACGAAGACGTCCGCCGGGTCCTGCTCGACCCCCGGTGCAGCGCGGACCTGCACCGGCCCGATGTGCCGCTGATGACCAACTGGCCGCCGCTGGAGAGCCTCAACTTCACCGACCCGCCGCAGCACACCCGGCTGCGGCGGCTCGTTGCGAAGGCGTTCACGCCCGAACTGGTGGAGAGTTTCCGTCCGCGCATCCACCGGCTCACCCACGAGCTCCTCGACGAGATGGAGCGAGGCGGCAACTCGGCCGACATCGTCGAGGCGTACGCGCATCCGCTGCCGATCAACATGATCTGCGACCTGCTGGGCGTGCCGCGCGGTGACCGCTCGCAGTTCCGCAAGTGGTCGGAGGCCTTCCTCGTCCTCGAGAACAACCCGGCCGAGGAGATCCAGGCCGCGGCCAAGGAACTGCGCGAGTACCTCGGCTCGCTCGTCGCCGACAAGCGGCGCGCCCCGGGGGACGACGTGCTCAGCGCGCTCGTCGCGGCCCGCGACGACGAGGACCAGCTCACCGAGGGCGAGCTGGTCTCCACGGCCACCCAGCTGCTCATGGCCGGCCACGAGACGACGTTCCTTCAGATCGGGCTGTGCGTCGCGACGCTGCTGCTGCACCCGGAGCAGCTGGCCGACCTGCGGGAGCACCCGGAGCTCATGCCCAACGCGGTCGAGGAGCTCATGCGCTACCAGGGCCCCGGCGACGGCGCCGCCTACCGGATCCTGCTGGAGGACATGACCTTCGGGGACGTCACCATCCCCGCGGGCAGCGGAGTTCTCGCCGCGATCAGCGCCGCCAACCGGGACGAGGAACGCTTCCCCGAGGCGGACCGGCTCGACATCCGCCGCGAGGACACGCGCCACCTCACGCTCGGCCACGGCATCCACCACTGCCTGGGCGCCCCGCTGGTGCGCATGGAGATGCAGATCGCCCTGACCAACCTGTTCGACCGGTTCCCGACGCTGACGCTCGCGTGCACCGAGGACGAACTCGAATGGATGCCCGGGCGGCTGCTCAGCGGCTTCCGCACTGTCCCGGTCACCTGGTGACCGCCCGCCCAGACTCCCCTGGAGGAACCATGCGCGTCGTCCGTTACTACGAGCACGGCGACCCGAGCGTCCTGCGCGTCGAGGACGCCCCCAAGCCGGAGGCCAAAGCCGGTGAGGTACTGATCCGCGCCGAGGCGATCGGCGTCAACTACGCCGACGTCCAGAAGCGCCAGGGCCTGCCCATCGGCGGCCCCGCCACCCTGCCCGCCGCGCCCGCCGGCGATGTCGCCGGTGTCGTCGAGGCGGTCGGCGCGGGCGTGACCGACGTGGCGGTGGGAGACCGCGTCGTCGCCCCGGTCCGCTACGGCGCCTACGCCGAGTACGCGACGGCGTACGCGGCCACGGTCTTCCGGATCCCGGCGACCATCGACGCCGCTCAGGCCACCGCGCTGCCCAGTCCCGGTGAGACCGCGTACCACGTGCTCACCACGGTCGGTCAGTTGAAGCCCGGCGAGACCGTCCTGATCAACGCGGCTTCCGGCGGCATCGGCCACCTCCTCGTCCAGCTCGCCCGTGCCAAGGGTGCCGGCCGCATCATCGGCACCGTCGGATCCCCGGCCAAGCTCGACTTCATCCGCTCCGTCGGCGCGGACGTCGCGATCTGCTACGGGCACGAGGACTGGGTGGACGAGGTCCGCGCGGCCACCGGCGACAAGGGCGCCGACCTGGTGCTCGAGACGGTCGGCAACGAGGTCCTCGCGCACAGCATTCAGCTGGCCGCCCGCTTCGGCCGCATCGTCTGCTACGGCGGCGCTTCGGGCGAGCGCCCGCCGGCCATCTCGCCCTGGGACTTCATCGACATGAAGTCGCTGCACGGCTTCAACCTGTACGCCCTGTTCCAGGACCGGCCCGAGGTCATCGCCGCGGGCCGCAAGGAGCTCCTGGAGTACGTGGAGTCCGGCCAGGTCAAGCCCGCCGTGTACAGCCGGATCCCACTGGAGGACGCGGCCAAGGCGCACGAGCTGATGGAGGCCCGGCAGCACACCGGCAAGGTCGTGCTGGTCCCCTGACCGCCCGGCGGTCGGCCGGTGGGCCGACCGCACAGCGGTTGCACCGCTCTCTGATCATCGGCTAAGGTACCGGGCATCTGTAATCGACACAGAGGATGTGGCCACCCAGCAACGAACAACGAAGAACCAGGATCAGCAGTCAACTGACGACTGATCAGTGGTTGAGAGGGCCGAAGAGGCCGGAGTCGGACTGGATCCGACCACCCTATCTCCGCTGCGACAACAGCAGCGTTCTTCAACGAGTTCGTTCTGCGTACTCCCACTCCGAGTGGCGCCCGCGTATCCCGGCACCGCTCCTCGATTACAAGGATTCCTCATGGCTTCCCCTGCAGCCGAGCCGGCTGTCAACGCCTCCGCAGCATCTGCTTCGCCGGCCCGCACCAACACGGTCGTGTTCACCCTCATGGTGGCGGTCTTCCTGTCCCTGCTGGACACGCAGATCGTCGCCACCGCACTGCCGCACGTGGTGAGCGACCTGGGCGGACTGGACCAGTTCGCCTGGGTCACCACCGGCTACCTCATCGGCGGCAGCGCCGCCGTACCCGTCTACGGCAAACTCGGTGACCTCTTCGGGCGCAAGCGCGTCTTCATGGCCTCCATCATCGTCTTCCTCGCCGGATCCGCCCTATGCGGCATTGCCCAGACGATGGGTCAGCTCATCACCTTCCGCGTCATCCAGGGCATCGGCAGCGGCGGGCTGTTCATCTGCGTCCTCGCCCTCATCGGCGAGATGTTCTCGCCGCGTGAAGGCGCCCGCTACTACGGCTGGTTCGCCATCACCTTCGGCGCCGCCTCGCTCATCGGCCCCACGCTCGGCGGCATCCTGACCGACCTCGCCAACTGGCGCTGGGTGTTCTTCGTGAACCTGCCCGTCGGCCTCGTCGTCCTCGTCATCGTCTCCGCACTGCTGCGCCTGCCCGCTCAGACCCGCCAGAAGGCGCACATCGACTACGCCGGCGTCGTCCTGCTCGTCGCCGCGATCGTCGCCCTCAACCTCCTCACCGGCTGGGCCGGCGTCAAGTACTCCTGGACCTCGCCCGTCATCCTCGGCCTGGCCGTCGGATCCGTCCTCGCCGTGGCGCTCTTCATCCTCGCCCAGCGTCGCGCCGTCGACCCGGTCATCCCGCTCCGGCTCTTCGCCGACCGGACCTTCACGATCGTCGTCATCCTCAGCTTCATCGCCGGGTTCATCGGCCTGGGTGTGCTCAACTACCTGGTCCTGTGGCTGCAGACCGTCCTCGGCCTCGACGTACAGCAGTCCGGCTACGCCCTCACCGCCCTGATGCTCGGTGTCGTCGTGACCTCCTGGCTCAGCACCAAGGTCATCGGGCACAGCGGGTCCTACCGCTGGTTCCCGGTGCTCAGCATGGCGGTGTTCGCTCTCGCGGGCCTGCTGTTCTCCACCGCCGGCCCCGACACCGGGGTCCCGCTCACGGTCCTGTACGTCATGCTCTTCGGCGTCGGCGCCGGCCTCAACTCGCAGGCCCTGAGCCTCGCCGCCCGCAACACCGCGAGCATGCGGGACATCGGTGCCGTGCAGGGCACCGCCAACCTCATGCGGCAGCTCGGCACCGGCCTCGGTGTCTCGCTCTTCGCCGCTCTGATGACCTCCCGGCTCGGCACCGGCCTCCACGAGCGGCTCAGCGGTGAAGCCGGCACCGACCTCAACAAGGACGGCTCGCTCTCGCCCGAGGTGCTCGGCCGCCTCTCCAGCTCCGTGCGCGCCGAAGTCGTCGACATCTACGCGGACTCGCTCCGTGCCACGTTCTACGCGGTGATCCCGATCGCGCTGATCGGCCTGGTGGCCGCGCTCTTCCTCAAGGACGTCAAGCTCGCCGGCGGTCACGGCCACGGCGGCGACGAGTCCGAGTAGTCCGGCGACGGCACCGCCGCCTCCCCCTCCGCCCTCGCGGCGAACCGACTCTCCCACTCCATGAGTGGCCCCTTCGCACGGACTTCCGCCGTGCAGCACATCCCAAGGAGACACACGCAATGATTCTCGTAACCGGTGCCACCGGCAACGTCGGCTCCGAACTCGTCGCCCAGCTCGCCGCCGACGGCGTGCCCGTGCGGGCGATGACCCGCAACCCCGGCAAGGCGAACTTCCCCGCCGGCGTCGAGGTTGTCGCCGGCGACTTCGACAAGCCCGAGACGCTGCCCGCCGCCCTGGCCGGCGTCGACCGCGTCTTCGTCTGCCCGCCCGGCTACGGGCCCGAGGGCCCGGTCCAGGAGCGCACCCTCGTCGCCGCCGCCCGCGAAGCCGGCGTCAAGCACCTGGTCAAGCTCTCCACGAGCGGCGTCGGCTACGGCGCCACCGACCCGCTGACCTCCGGCCACCGTGCCGGCGAGCAGGTCATCCAGGAGTCCGGCCTGGAGTGGACCATCCTGCGCCCCGGCACCTTCATGGTCTACCTCTACGGCTACGCCGACACCATCGGCAAGGAGCGGACCATGTACGTCACCGAGGGCGACCCCGTCTCCGCGATGATCCACCCGCGGGACATCGCCTCCGTTGCCGCCAAGGTCCTCACCACCTCCGGCCACGAGGGCCAGGCCTACACCCTCACCGGCGGCGAGGCCCTCAGCCCGCAGCGCCAGGGCGAGATCATCGGCGAAGCCCTCGGCAAGGAAGTCAGGGTCGTCGAGCGCACCCAGGCCGAGACCCAGGCCGAGTTCGACCGTCTCGGCTGGGGGGGTCCCCGACTCGAAGCCCTGCTCGAGCTCAAGCGCCAGTCCGCCGCATGGGACTGGAAGATCTCCGACTCCGTCGAGAAGATCACCGGCAAGGCCCCGCTGACCCTGCGCGACTGGGTCGACGAGAACATCCACATCTTCGGCTGAGCCGGACAGCACACCGTCTGGGGCCGGCGGGCCGGGAGACTCCCGGCCCGCCGGCCCCCACCGTTTCCACGCTCCGGCGGCGGACCAGCCGGACACCAGGGCCGTTCGAGACGACCTCTCCATGCTGGGACCCGAAGCGCAAGAGCCGCCGACGCAGTGGGGAGTACGACAGATGACGCGCAGCCCGCTCCACACCCGGCTCGGCCGGACAGGGCTGGAGATCAGCAAACTCGCCTTCGGCACCGTGAACTTCGGCGGCCGGCTCGACGAGTCCGGTGCCCACCGCCTGCTCGACCACGCGGTCGCCCAGGGAGTCACCTTCCTCGACACCGCCAACACCTACGGCTGGCGCGTCCACAAGGGCCACGCCGAGGAGGTCATCGGCAGCTGGCTGGCGGCCCGCCCGTCCCGGCGCGAGGAGATCGTGCTCGCGACCAAGGTCGGCGACCCCATGGGGGACGGCCCCTACCAGCAGGGCCTGTCGGTGCGGAACGTCATCTCCGCCTGCGAGGCCTCGCTGCGCAGGCTCGGCACCGACTGGATCGACCTCTACCAGATCCACCACGTGGACCGTGCCGTCGGCTGGGACGAGATCTGGCAGGCCATGGAGATCCTCGTGGCCCAGGGCAAGGTCCGCTACGTCGGCTCCTCCAACTTCGCCGGCTGGGACATCGCCTCCGCACAGGAGGCCGCCCGGCAACGGCACTTCCTCGGACTCGCCTCCGAGCAGTGCGTGTACAACCTCGTGACCCGGCACGCGGAGCTCGAAGTGATCCCGGCCGCACAGGCGTACGGCCTGGGCGTCCTGGTCTGGTCGCCCCTGCACGGCGGCCTGCTCAGCGGCGTCCTGCGCAAGCTGCGGGAGAACACCGCCGTGAAATCGGGTCAGGGCCGTGCGCTGGAGGCCCTGGAACACCACCGGGGCACCATCGAGGCGTACGAGAAGCTCTGCGCCAACCTCGGGCGGGATCCCGCCGAGGTCGGCATGGCCTGGGCCCTGTCCCGCCCCGGGGTGACCGGGCTCGTCATCGGCCCCCGTACCGCCGCCCACGTCGACGGCGCCCTCGCCGCCCTGCACGAGCCGCTGCCCCAGGACGTACTGGACCGGCTCGACGCGCTCTTCCCACCGGTCGGCCGTGGCGGACCGGCACCCGACGCCTGGCTCTCTTGACTCACCGAACGAAAGGACCGGCCCCTCATGGCCAAGGACGGATTCACCGACCCGCGGATCGTTCCCCACGAGTCGGACCAGGAGCGCGAAGCGCGTGAGCGGCTCACCAAGCTCTTCGAGGAAAGCCCGATCCCGCCCAAGTACCTGATCGACAACCTGCCGGTGTACCTGCGCCGCCACCAGCTGTCCGACCTGCTGTCCATGGACGCGCTGTACCGCATGCTGCCCGAGGTCCCGGGCGTCATCATGGAGTTCGGTGTCCTCCACGGCCGCCACCTGGCGACCCTGACGGCTCTGCGCAGCATCTACGAGCCGTACAACTCGCTGCGCCGCATCATCGGCTTCGACACCTTCACGGGCTTCCCCGACGACATCGAGGACGTCGACAAGGTCAGCACCAGCGCGGTCCCCGGCCGGTTCGCGGTGCCGGACGGCGAGGTCGAGCACCTGCGCGAGGTCCTCGCGGCCCACGAGCTGTCCGAGCCGTTCGGGCACACGCAGCGCTCCTTCGTCATCCAGGGCGACGTCCGCGAGACCGTCCCGCAGTACCTGGAGGAGAACCCGGAGACGGTCATCGCGATGGCCTACTTCGACCTCGACCTGTACCAGCCCACCAAGGAACTGCTCGAGGCGATCCGCCCGCACCTGACCAAGGGCAGCATCCTCGCCTTCGACGAGCTCGCCCACCCCAAGTGGCCGGGCGAGACCACGGCCCTGCGCGAGGTCTTCGGCCTCGACCACGCCCCGCTGCGCCAGCTGCCGGGCCGCGAGCCGCCGGTGATCTACATGAAGTGGGGCGAGTGACCGGACGACGGACGAGGACGAGCCGATGTCGACCACAGCAACGCTCAGCGCACGTGAAGATGTCGGGCTGCCGGCGCGGCTGGCCCGGTCCGCCGCCGCCGGCGCCGGATCGGGCATGTCCGTCGACGACTTCACGGGCTGGCTCGCCTACCGGGCGCTGGTGAACCGGTTCCGGGTGGAACGGATTCCGTTCGCCGACCTGGAGTCCTGGTCGTTCCACCCGGCGACCGGGAACCTGGTCCACGACACGGGCCGGTTCTTCAGCGTGGAGGGCCTGCACGTCACGGTGGGGGAGGGCCCCTTCCCCGAGTGGCAGCAGCCCATCATCAACCAGCCCGAGGTCGGCATTCTCGGCATCCTTGCCAAGGAGTTCGACGGTGTCCTGCACTTCCTGATGCAGGCGAAGATGGAGCCGGGCAACGCAAACCTGGTCCAGCTGTCACCGACCGTCCAGGCGACGCGCAGCAACTACACCAAGGTCCACAAGGGCGCCGACGTCAAGTACCTCGAGTACTTCACCGGGGCGGCCGGGGCGACCGTACTCGCCGACGTCCTGCAGTCCGAGCACGGAGCCTGGTTCTACCGCAAGTTCAACCGCAACGTGATCGTCGAGACCACGGAGGACGTCGTCCTGCACGACGACTTCTGCTGGCTGACGCTGGGTCAGATCGGCGAGCTGCTGCGCCGCGACGACGTGGTCAACATGGACTCGCGCACGGTGCTCGCCTGCCTCCCGGTGCCTTTCGAGGAGACCGGCGCCCTGCACACCGACGCGGAACTGCTGTCCTGGTACGCGGCGGAGCGCTCCCGCCACTCCGTGGATGTCCGCCGGATCCCGCTGCACGGCGTCTCGGGCTGGCGGCGCGGCCCCGAATCCATCGACCACGAACGCGACTGGTACTTCAGTGTGGTGGCCGTGCGGGCCCAGGCGTCCAACCGCGAGGTCGGCGCCTGGACGCAGCCCCTGTTCGAACCCCGCGGCCAGGGCGCCATCGCTTTCGTCACCCGGAAGATCGGCGGCGTCCCCCACCTGCTCGCGCACGCCCGGGTGGAGGCCGGCTTCATCGACTCCATCGAGCTGTCGCCCACCGTCCAGTACACGCCCCGGCACTACGCGCACCTCACCGGCGACGCCCGGCCCCCCTTCCTCGACCTGGTGCTCGGCGCCCGTCCCGACCGGATCCGCTACGAGGCCGTCCACTCGGAGGAAGGCGGCCGGTTCCTCAACGCACAGGCGCGCTACCTGATCGTCGAGGCCGACGAGACCGAGGCTCCCGACGAGCCGCCGCCGGGCTACCGCTGGCTCACCGCGGGGCAGCTGAACACGCTGCTGCGGTACGGCCGCTACGTGAACGTGCAGGCCCGCACGCTCATGGCCTTGCTCACCTCACACGCCGTCGAGCTGTGACGACCCAGGGAACCCAGAGATGACGACCGAACACGCCGGCCCTACGGCGACCGCGACCGCGGGCGTCCGCGAACTCGCCGTCAAGGGCGCCTTCGAGTTCACGCCCAAGGTCTTCCCCGACGACCGCGGTCTGTTCGTGGCCACCTACCAGCGACCGCTGTTCACCGACGCGACCGGGCATGCCTTCCCCGTCCACCAGGCCAGTCAGAGCCACTCCCGGCGAGGCGTGGTGCGCGGTGTGCACTTCACCTCGACCCCGCCGGGCACGGCCAAGCACGTCTACTGCGCGCGAGGCCGGGCCCTCGACCTGGTGGTCGACCTGCGGGTGGGGTCGCCGACGTTCGGCACGTGGGACTCGGTCCTGCTCGACCAGGAGCACTTCCGTTCGACGTACCTGCCCGTCGGGGTCGGCCATGCGTTCGTCGCCCTCGAGGACGACACCGCGATGGTGTACCTGATGTCCGGGCCGTTCGTCACGGAGAACGAGCACGCCATCTCCCCGCTCGACCCGGCACTCGGACTGCCCGTCACCCTCGAGGGCGTCGAGCCGATCCTGTCGGAGCGCGACATCGTGGCGCCCACGCTGGAGCAGGCCCTCGAACGGGGGCTCCTGCCGGACTACCAGACCAGCTGCGCGCTCGAGGCGGCGCTGTGACCGCCGCCGCGCCCCGGCCGCTCGTCGTCGTCCTCGGCGCCTCCGGCTATCTGGGCACCGCCCTCACCCGCGAGCTCGCCGTACGGGACATCCGGCTGCGGCTGGTCTCGCGCCGCCCGGCCGCCGTACCGGAGGGGGCCCGCGCCGCAGTCGAGACCGTGGTCGCGGACCTCACCGTCCCCGGGCAGCTCGCCGCCGCCGTCGAGGGTGCGGACGCCGTCGTGCACCTGGCCGCCCGTATCTCCGGCGCGACCTCGTGGCGCGGCGCGGGCGCCGACCCTGCCGTCGAGCGGGTCAACGTCGGGCTGGTGCACGACCTCGTCCGGGTCCTGCGGGAGAACGCCGTACCGGACCGCCGCCCGGCCGTGCTGTTCGCCGGAACCGTGGCCTCGGTCGGCGTACCCGGCAAGGTCCGCATCGACGGTTCCGAGCCGGACGACCCCAGGAGCGCCTACCCGCGGCAGAAACTGCAGGCCGAGCTGGCGCTGAAGGCAGCCGGCGACGAGGGCCTGATCCGGGCCGTCTCCTTGCGGATGCCGACCATCTTCGGACCCGGCCCCCAGGACACGGCCGCCGACCGCGGCGTGGTCGTCACCATGATCCGGCGTGCCCTCGAGGGCAGGCGTCTGGAGCTGTGGGACAAGACCGTCCGCCGGGAGATGATCCATGTGACGGACGTCGCCCGCGCCTTCGCCGCCGCCCTCGACCACGCCGACGCCCTCGCGGGACGGCACTGGCCCATCGGGACCGGCCGCAGCGAACCCCTCGGCGACATGTTCACGGCGATCGCGGCGGCCGTGGCGGACCACACCGGAGCGGACCCCGTTCCGGTCGTCGAGGTCCCGCCGCCGGGCGAGGCCGAAGCCACCGACCTCCAGGGCATGGAGGTCGACGCGTCGGCCTTCACCCGGATCACGGGCTGGCAGCCCGTCGCGGACCGGTCCGCCGCCCTGGCCGCACTGGTCGCCGAGGTCGCCGTCCGCACCGCTCCGAGCCGGGTGTAGGGGGCTGCGATGCGGTGGATCGTGCACGGCGAACGCCCGCTCTACGAAAGCGAGTGGGTGGACCTGCTGCTGTCCGACATCGAGTTCCCGGACGGCTCACGCCGGGACCACCACCTCGTCAGGATCCCGCCGTCCGTGGCCGTGGCCGTCACGGACGACCAGGACCGGGTGCTGATGCTATGGCGACACCGCTTCACCACGGACACCTGGAGCTGGGAACTTCCCGGCGGCGCGGTGGAGGAGGGCGAGACGCCGGCCCAGGCGGCCGTCCGCGAGGCGGTCGAGGAGACCGGCTGGCTCCCGTCCGACGTGACCCCGCTCGGCTACGTCCAGCCGATCACCGGGATCACCAACGCCGAGCAGCACGTGTTCAGGGCTGCCTCGGCCACTCGGGTGGGCGCGCCCACCGACCCCCACGAATCCGACGCGATGGCGTGGATTCCGCTGCGGGACATGCCGGCGCTGATCGCGAACCGGCAGCTCGTGGCGGCCGCCACCCTCGTCGGCGTACTGCAGATGCTGGCCGACCGGGCCGTTGAATCGAGAGGTTGATCATGCGAGTACTCCTGGCCTGTGCCGGTATCAAGACGCACTTCTACAAGATCGTCAACACGGCGTGGGCGTTGCAGAACGCCGGGCACGAGGTGCTGGTCGCCAGCCACCCGGTCCTGGTCGACGACATCGTCCAGGCCGGCCTGTCCGCGGTCGCGGTCGGTACCGACCACGCCATGTTCGCCCCCGCGCCCTCGGGCACGACGTCCTACAGCCGCGAGTGGGACTTCACGTTCTCCACCCCGGAGACCCTGACCTGGGACTATCTGCACGAACTGCACGAGGCCCTGGTGGGCCGGTTCCACACCACCCTCAACAACGACACCTTCGTGGACGGGATGGTGGACTTCGCCCGCGCCTGGCGGCCCGACCTGGTGCTCTGGGAGCTCGGCACGTACGCCGGCGCCATCGCCGCGCGGGCCGTCGGTGCCGCCCACGCCCGGATCGTCTGGGGCCAGGACGTCACCATGCGCGCCCGGGAGGAGTTCCTCGCGCTCAACCGCGCCCGCCCGGCGGACCAGCAGAGCGATCCGCTCGCCGACTGGCTGGGCGGCGTGGCCGCGCGCTTCGGCGACACCTTCGACGAGGAGCTCGTCACCGGCCAGTGGACGGTCGACCTGCTGCCCGAGAGCGCCCGGCTCAAGTCCGGCCTGAAGATCGTCCCCAGCCGGTACGTCCCGTACAACGGCCCCTCCGTCGTGCCCCAGTGGGTGTACGAGCCCCCGCAGCGCCCCCGTGTCTGCCTCACCCTCGGTGTCGCCGGACGCGAGCGGGGCCTGGACTACATCTCCCAGGCCGACCTGCTCGACGCCGTGGCGGACCTCGACATCGAGATCATCGCCACGATGGACAGCCTCCAGCGAGAGAACCTGCGCCAGGTGCCGGACAACACCCGGCTGGTCGACTTCATCCCGCTGCAGGCCCTCCTGCCGAGCTGCTCGGCGATCGTCCACCACGGCGGCTCGGGCACCTGGGGCACGGCCATGCTGTACGGGGTCCCCCAGATCGTGATCGCCGCCACCTGGGACACCCCGGTCAAGGGCCGGCACCTGGAGCGCGTCGGTGCCGGGCTCTACATCCCGGCCGGTGAGCTCAAGCCGGACCTCCTGCGCGAGAACCTCGTCCGGATCCTGGACGAGCCGTCCTTCCGGGAAGCCGCCGAACGCCTCCGCCAGGAGGCCCTCGTAGAGCCCACTCCGAACGACACCGTCCCGATCCTCGAGCGCCTGACCGCCCAGCACCGCGCTCGGTGACATACCCGGGCTCACCCACCCACCTTGCCGGCGAAGCGCCGCAGACCCACGGAGCGAACACGTGAAGGCACTCGTCCTGTCCGGAGGGGCGGGGACTCGGCTGCGTCCGATCACCCACACCTCGGCGAAACAGATGGTCCCCGTCGCGAACAAACCCGTCCTCTTCTACGGCCTGGAGGCCATCGCCGCCGCCGGGATCGAAGAGGTCGGCATCATCGTGGGCGACACCGCCCAGGAGATCATGGACGCGGTGGGGGACGGCTCGAAGATGGGGCTGCGCGTCACCTATATCCCGCAGGAAGAGCCGCTGGGCCTGGCCCACGCGGTGCTGATCGCACGGGACTTCCTCGGCGACGACGACTTCGTGATGTACCTCGGGGACAACTTCATCCTCGGCGGTATCACCGGACTCGTCGAGGAGTTCCGCCGGGAGCGCCCGGACGCCCAGATCCTCCTCACCCGGGTCCCCGACCCGCGGGCCTTCGGCGTCGCCGAACTCGACGCGTCCGGGCGGGTGATCGGCCTGGAGGAGAAGCCGATCCACCCCAAGAGCGACCTCGCCCTGGTCGGCGTCTACCTCTTCACGCCCGCCGTCCACGAGGCGGTACGCGCGATCAAGCCCTCCTGGCGAGACGAACTCGAGATCACCCACGCCATCGAATGGCTGATCAGGCAGGGCAAGAGCGTCCGCTCCACCACGATCACCGGCTACTGGAAGGACACCGGCGGCGTCGAGGACATGCTCGAGGCCAACCGAACCGTCCTGGAGACCCTGATCACCAAGATCGAGGGTGACGTCGACGACGCCAGCGAGATCATCGGGCGGGTGGAGATCTCCGAAGGCGCGGTCGTGCGGAGATCGCGCATCGTCGGACCTGCCGTCGTCGGAGCGGGCACCTCGATCACCGACTCGTACGTCGGCCCCTTCACCTCGATATCCGACAACTGCCGCGTGGAGGACAGCGAGATCGAGTTCTCGATCGTCCTCGGCGACTCCTCCATCACCGGCGTCCGCCGGCTGGAGTCCTCCCTCGTGGGACGGAACGTCCAGGTCACCCCGGCGCCCCGGACCCGTGCGGCGCACCGTCTGATCCTCGGAGACAACAGCAAGGTGCAGATCTCCTCATGACCAACAGGATTCTGGTAACCGGAGGAGCCGGCTTCATCGGCTCGCACTACGTCCGCACGCTCCTCGGCGCCCACGGCCCCGGCGACGTCGGCGTCACCGTCCTCGACAAGCTCACCTACGCGGGGAACCCGGCCAACCTCGACGCCGTGCGCGACAGCGCCGGCTTCGCCTTCGAGCAGGGCGACATCTGTGATGCCCCGCTCGTGGACCGGCTGGTGGCGCAGCACGACCAGATCGTCCACTTCGCGGCCGAGACCCACGTGGACCGCTCGATCACCGGCGCGGACCCGTTCGTCCAGACGAATGTCGTGGGCACGCAGATCCTGCTCGACGCCGCCCTGCGGCACGGCATCGGCACCTTCGTCCACATCTCCACGGACGAGGTGTACGGCTCCGTCGACCACGCCTGCCCCGAGACGGACCCGCTGCACCCCAGCTCCCCGTACTCGGCGTCAAAGGCCGCAAGCGACCTGCTCGTCCTCTCCTACCACCGGACCCACGGTCTGGACACGCGCGTCCTGCGCTGCACCAACAACTTCGGGCACCACCAGTTCCCGGAGAAGGTCATCCCGCTGTTCATCACCAACCTGCTCCAGGGCCGGAAGGTGCCGCTGTACGGCGACGGCCTCAACGTCCGGGAGTGGCTGCACATCGACGACCACGTACGCGGCATCGAACTGGTCCGCACCCAGGGGCGGGCCGGTGAGATCTACAACATCGGCGGCGGCACGGAGCTGACGAACCGGGAGCTGACACAGCGTCTCCTCACCGCCTGCGGCGTCGGCTGGGAGATGGTCGACTTCGTGCCCGACCGCAAGGGCCATGACCGGCGCTACTCCGTCGACTTCACGAAGATACGCACCGAGCTCGCATACCGGCCGGCGAAGGACTTCGACACGGCTCTGGCCGAGACGGTCGCCTGGTATCACGCCAACCGCGCCTGGTGGGAGCCGCTGCGCGCGCACGACCTGGCCGTCGCCTGATCCGAACCGCACGAAGGAGAGACCGTGGACAGCCCGAGCCGGACACGCGACCACAGCGGTGCCGGGATACGTCGTGGGGACACCGGAGACGGGCAGAGCCGGTCCGCCGCACGGACGAACACACCCGCCGTACGGGAGGGCGGCGTCGCGGGCCCCGGGGCCCGCCGTGGCTTTCTCACCCTGCTCGGCGTCGACCTGTGGGAGCGCTTCAGCTTCTTCGGCATGGCGGCGATCCTCGTCCTCTATCTCACCGCCGCCCCCGCCGACGGCGGCCTGGGCATGTCCCAGCAGACGGCCACCGCGCTCTTCGCGACCTACATGTCCCTGAACTTCATGGCCGGCCTGCCCGGGGGCTGGCTCGCCGACCGGGTCCTCGGGGCTCGCCGGGCCGTACTGGCGGGCGGCGCGCTCATCGCCTGCGGCCACGCCGTCCTCGCGATCACGGCCGCCCCCGCCCTCTACACCGGTCTCGCCCTCGTCGTCGTGGGCACCGGCCTGGTCAAGCCGTCCCTGGCCGCCATGGTGTCCGCGGTCAGCGGCACGGCCAAGCGGGAGGAGGCCTTCTCCCGCTTCTACATGTGCATCCAGGTCTCCGCACTGCTCGCCCCGGTCGTCACCGGATTCCTCGCGGAAAAGGTCACCTGGCACCTGGGCTTCGCGGCGGCCGCCTTCGGCATGGTGGCGGGCCTTGCTCAGTTCCGTATCGGCCTGCGCGTCCTCGACGGCGTCGGCAGCGCACCCACCCGGCCCCTGACCCGCGCGGAGGCCCGGACCGCCGCCCGGCGTGCCGTTGCGGTCGTCGCGGTCGGTGCCACCGCCGCGACCACCGTCGTCCTGGGCGTTCTGCCGCTGCTCGCGGTGCTGGCCCTGCTGGGCCTGGCCACCGTGTGCCTGCCGTTTCTCTATCTGCGTGCGCTGGGCCGCCGCAGCGCCGTCGAGCGCCACCGGCTGACCGCCTTCACCGCGGTCATGACAGCCTCGGCGGCCTTCTGGATGATCTTCGCGCAGAGCGGTTCCGCCCTGTCGCTCTTCGCTGCGCATCACACCGACCGCGATGTTCTCGGCTTCACGGTCCCAGCGAGCTGGCTGCAGTCCGTGCACCCGCTGTTCATCCTGCTCCTGGCGCCCTTCGCCGGCCGGGTGCGGGCGACGACGACCACCAAGTTCGCCGGAGCCCTGGCCGCGGCGGGGGTGAGCTTCGTCGTCATGACGGTGGCCGCCCTCCTGGCCCGTACCGGCCACGTCTCGATGGCCTGGCTGATCGCCGTCTACCTGCTGTACTCCCTGGGCGAGGTCGTGCTCGCCCCGGCCGGCCTGGCACTGGCCGCCGCGGCCGCCCCGCCCGGCTATCTCAACAGGTTCCTGGCGCTGAACGGCATGTTCGCCGCCGTCGGGGTCGTCCTCGGCGGGCAGCTCTTCCGCCTGACCGCCGTTGTGCCCCTGCCCGCCTACTTCCTGGCGCTGGCCGGGATCGCCCTGGCAGCCGGCGCGTCCGTGGCCGCTGCCGCCCGCCGTCTGCGCCTCCACCTCCCTGCCTGAGCGGGACGCCAGACCGCCAGACCGCCTGACCTGGCCCGCGCCCCCTGCCGTGGGCCGGGTCGGCTGTCAGCAGCGGCGCTGGCGGCGGCGCGCCCGGGCTTTCACGGCTGGTCCCGACGAAACAGCGCCGTCCACAAGAACGGCTCACCGAACCAGGGCGACTGCGGCGGCTCTTTGCTCATGCGGCGCACCTCGACCTCGGTCAGGTCGCAGAAGACCCACCGCAGCGACTCGGGTGTGTAGGCCAGGCCGGCATGGAACACACCGCCCCGCAGACCGGATTGGCGATAGAAGTCCGTGTCACTGAGTTCGGACCCCATCCCGCCGCCCGCGAAGCAGGTGAGCGCGAGATGCCCTCCGGGGGCCAGGACCCGCTCGAGGAAGGCCAGATAGCTGATACGGCGGTGCGGCGGCAGATGGTGGAAGCAACTCGAGTCGTAGATCAGGTCGTAGGGGCCGTCGAGTTCACCGTCCGCCGGCGCCAGCGCGTCGCCGCACACGAAGCGGATCTTCGCCCCCGCATCCCGGGCACGCTCCTCGGCCCAGGCCACGGCCGCCGACGACAGATCGACCGCGTCCACGTCGAAGCCCAGCGAGGCCAGATACAGCGCGTTTCGGCCCGCACCGCACCCCAGGTCCAGAGCACGCCCCGTCCCGAGCAGCCCGCGCTCGGCGTAGGAGACCAGATTCTCGTCCGGCTTCGGCGCGAAGAACGGCACCGCGCTGGAACGGTCCGCGTACACGCTGTCCCACCAGGCTGCGGCATCGTTCGTCAGGCTGTCGGACTCCGGCGCGAACAGGCCGTCCAGCAGCCTGAGCACGTCGTCCACCTTGCGTATGTCCCGGTCCATTCGAGCCCTCCCCGTCCGAACGACTGTCCGTTTCATTCACCCACAGCAGGGCGGCAGTTCCCACCCGCGTCCAGCGGACTTAGACACCGCCTCGAGCGACTTCCTGCGGAGTTCCAGTGCCGCTCTCCACATCCGGCGCACAGACAATCCCAAACGGTGCAAAGCGACCGCAGGCGAGCAGTCGAAAGGCAACCCTCCGACAGCCGTACGCGAAACGATCTCTAGGCTGTTCGCCGTACGACAACCAGAACATCGGCCGCACGGCCTCATGGGCATCATCGGGGGAGACACACATGGCGGAAACGCGACGTCGGCTGCGCTCCAGCACCGTCGTACTCGGCGGCATGGGAGTCATAGCCGCCGCCCTGACCTCCTGCGGCTCGGAACCGGACCGCCGCTGCGTCGACCGTGACAGCTACACCTACGAGGGCTACAAGGTCGTCGCGGACAAGAACTGCAAGTCCGGCTCCACCTCGTCAAGCGCCTCCTACGGCAAGGGCCGCAAGAAGACCGGCTCCGGCCGCAGCAGCGACGCCGCCTGGTACTACGACGCCGAGGTCGACGACGGCCGCGCCGACTACGGCACCTTCAGCCGCAGCGAGGCCGTCGACCGCGGCGGCTTCGGCTGCTCGGGCTCGGGCAGCAGCGGCGGCTGAGCGGGGCCTGCGAATCAGATGGAGCGCCGCACGATCGGGCCCCGCCCCGGCTGGCAGCAGACCGTCGAGGAACAGGGGCTCATCTATCCCCTCACCCGCCACCCCGACAACTCCCTGCGCCCGTACTGGGACGAGAGCGCCCACTACGTCTTCTCCCTGGCGGAGGTCGAGGCGCTGGAGGAAGTCGTCGAGGAACTACACCGTATGTGCCTCGCGGCGGCCGAGCACATCGTCGCCGAGAACCGCTTCGCCGACCTCGGCATCACCGACCCGCGCATCGCGGACGCGGTAGCCGAGGCCTGGCGCCGGCGCGCCGAACTCCCCTCCGTCTACGGCCGCTTCGACCTCCGCTACGACGGCACCGGCCCGGCGAAACTCCTGGAGTACAACGCCGACACCCCCACCTCGCTGGTCGAGGCCGCCTCGCCCCAGTGGTTCTGGATGGAGGAGCGCTTCCCCGGCGCCGACCAGTGGAACTCCCTCCACGAACGCCTCGTCGCCGCCTGGAAGAAACAGTCCGCCCTGCTCCCGCCCGGCAGCCCGCTCTACTTCGCGTACTCCTCGGCCGACGAACTCGGCGAGGATCTGATGACGGTCGCCTATCTGAAGGAGACCGCGGAACAGGCGGGCCTGGACACCGGCTGGATCTCCATGGAGGAGATCGGCTGGGACGGCCTCTCGGGCCGCTTCGTCGACACCCAGCTCCGCTTCATCCGCAGCTGTTTCAAGCTCTACCCCTGGGAGTGGCTCACCACCGACCGCTTCGCCGGCCACGTCCTCGACACCCTCGACAACGGCGGCGGCACGGGCACCACCCTCTGGGTCGAACCCGCCTGGAAGATGCTCCTCAGCAACAAGGCCCTCCTCGCCATCCTCTGGGAGCTCTACCCGGACCACCCGAACCTCCTCCCCGCCTACCTCGACGGACCACGGGAGCTGGCGGGGACGACGGGCTACGTCGCCAAGCCCCTGCTCGGCCGCGAGGGCGCGGGCGTGACCGTGCACGAGAAGGGCACGGACCCCGTCCTGCGCGACGAGCCCTGCTGCTACCAGCAGTTGGCCCCGCTCCCGGCCTTCGACGGCAACCATGTCGTCCTCGGCGCCTGGGTCGTCGAGGACGAGCCGGCGGGCCTCGGCATCCGCGAGTCCTCCGGCCTGATCACGGACGAGTACGCGCGCTTCCTGCCACACGTGATCCTTTAGCGAGCCCGGGCGGAGGGGCCCCGACCGCTGCTGCGGCCCGGCTCGGTCCCCCGAACCACCGTCCACGACCCGGGCGGCAGAAGCGCACCCTGCCTCAGCAGACGGCCGCAGTCGGTTCACACCCTGGGCAGGTCCCGCAGCGGCAGACGGGCGCAGTCGGTTCACACCCTGGGCAGGTCCCGCAGCGGCAGACGGGCGCAGTCGGTTCACACCCTGGGCAGGTCCCGCAGCGGCAGACGGCCGCAGTCGGTTCACACCCTGGGCAGGTCCCGCAGCGGCAGACGGGCGCAGTCGGTTCACACCCTGAGCAGGCCCCGCCGCAGCAGACAGCCGCAGTCGGCTCACACCCCGAGCACGCCCCGCAGCTGGGCGAGCCCCCAGTCCAGATCCTCCTTCCCGATCACCAGCGGCGGCGCGATCCGGATCGTCGCCCCATGGGTGTCCTTCACCAGCACGCCCCGGTCCATCAGCTTCTCGGACACCTCCCGCCCGGTGCCGTACGCCCGGGCGATGTCGATCCCCGCCCACAGCCCGCGCCCCCGTACCGCCGTCACCCGCCCCGTGCCGGCCAACGCCCCCAGCTCCCGGTGCAGATGCTCCCCGAGCTCCGCCGCCCGCGCCTGGAACTCGCCCGTCCGCAGCATCGCGATCACCTCCAGCGCCACCGCGCAGGCCAGCGGATTCCCGCCGAAGGTCGACCCGTGCTCCCCGGGCCGGAACACCCCGAGCACCGCGGCGCTGGACACCACAGCCGACACCGGCACGATCCCGCCCCCGAGCGCCTTCCCGAGCACATACACATCCGGCACCACCCCCTCGTGCTCGCACGCGAAGGTACGACCCGTGCGCCCCAGTCCCGACTGGATCTCGTCCGCCACGAACAGCACGTTCCGCTCCCGCGTCAGCTCCCGCACCGTCGGCAGATAGCCCGCCGGGGGGACGAGAACCCCCGCCTCGCCCTGGATCGGCTCCAGCAACACGGCGACGGTGTTCTCCGTCATCGCCTCCCGCATCGCCGTCAGGTCCCCGTACGGCACGATCTCGAAGCCCGGCGTGTACGGCCCGAAGTCCGCCCGCGCCTCCGGATCGGTGGAGAAGCTGATGATCGTCGTCGTACGCCCGTGGAAGTTGTTCCCGGCGACCACGATCTTCGCCATCTCCGCCGGCACGCCCTTGACCCGGTACCCCCACTTCCGGGCGGTCTTCACCGCCGTCTCCACGGCCTCCGCCCCCGTGTTCATCGGCAGCACCATCTCCATGCCGCACAGCTCGGCGAGCTGCTCGCAGAACGCCGCGAACCGGTCGTGGTGAAACGCCCGCGACGTCAGCGTCACCCGCTCCAACTGCGCCTTCGCCGCCTCCACGATCCGCCGGTTGCCATGCCCGAAGTTCAGCGCCGAATACCCGGCCAGCAGGTCCAGATACCGCCGCCCCTCCACATCCGTCATCCAGGCCCCGTCCGCCGTCGCCACCACGACCGGCAACGGGTGATAGGTGGGGGCGCTGTGCGCGTCGGCCGCGGCGATCAGGGCTTCGGTGGTGCTCGACGTGCTCACGAGGCTCTCCGTTTCCGCCACCACGAGGGCTCGCGCTCCGCCCGTCACGAGACCCGTGGCCACTGTCCATTTCTGGCCGTTCAAGTGCTTTGCGGCCCCTTCCTATCGTTGCTCGCATGGTGGACGCGGGACCATGCTTCGTCGGCGCGCCCGGTAGGCTGATCGACGGGCCGTGACTGGCGCGCTGGGATGGGACGGACCATCGGGGAGCGGCCCACTGGACCGTGTCGTCCAGCACCGAGTGCCGTGCGCCTGGGCCGTACCGTGAACGCTGCACACGACGTCCGGAGGTCCCCATGTCAGCCGAGCCCCTCTCCACCGAGTCCACCGCCTTCCGTTCCGCCCTCGACGTGATCCGCGCCGTCGAGCCGCGCGTGGCCGACGCCATCGGCCAGGAGGTCGCCGACCAGCGCGAGATGCTCAAACTGATCGCCTCCGAGAACTACGCCTCCCCGGCCACCCTCCTGGCGATGGGCAACTGGTTCAGCGACAAGTACGCCGAGGGCACCGTCGGCCGCCGCTTCTACGCCGGCTGCCGCAACGTCGACACCGTCGAGTCCCTCGCCGCCGAGCACGCCCGCGAGCTCTTCGGCGCCCGCCACGCCTACGTCCAGCCGCACTCCGGCATCGACGCCAACCTCGTCGCCTTCTGGGCCGTCCTCGCCGACCGGGTCGAAGCCCCCTTCCTGGAGAAAACCGGCGTCCGTCAGGTCAACGACCTCAACGAGGCCGACTGGGCCGAGCTCCGCCAGGCCTTCGGCAACCAGCGCATGCTCGGCATGTCCCTGGACGCCGGCGGCCACCTCACGCACGGCTTCCGTCCGAACATCTCCGGCAAGATGTTCGACCAGCGTTCCTACGGCACCGACCCGGCCACCGGCCTCATCGACTACGAGGCCCTGCGCGCCCAGGCCCGCGACTTCAAGCCCCTCATCATCGTCGCCGGCTACTCCGCCTACCCCCGTCTCGTGAACTTCCGGATCATGCGTGAGATCGCCGACGAGGTCGGCGCCACGCTCATGGTCGACATGGCCCACTTCGCCGGTCTCGTCGCCGGCAAGGTTCTCACCGGCGACTTCGACCCGGTCCCGCACGCCCAGATCGTCACCACCACCACCCACAAGTCGCTGCGCGGCCCGCGCGGCGGCATGGTCCTGTGCGACGACTCCCTCAAGGACCAGGTCGACCGCGGCTGCCCGATGGTCCTCGGCGGCCCGCTCCCGCACGTCATGGCTGCCAAGGCCGTCGCCCTCGCCGAGGCCCGCCAGGAGTCCTTCCGCGACTACGCACAGCGCATCGTCGACAACTCCCGGGCGCTGGCCGAGGGCCTGATGCGCCGGGGCGCGACCCTCGTGACCGGCGGCACCGACAACCACCTGAACCTGATCGACGTCGCCTCCTCCTACGGCCTCACCGGCCGCCAGGCCGAGGCGGCCCTCCTCGACTCCGGCATCGTCACCAACCGCAACGCCATCCCCGCCGACCCGAACGGCGCCTGGTACACCTCCGGCATCCGCATCGGCACCCCCGCCCTGACCACCCGTGGCCTGGGCACCGCCGAGATGGACGAGGTCGCCGCCCTCATCGACCGTGTCCTCACCACCACCGAGCCCGGTACGACCAAGTCGGGCGCCCCGTCCAAGGCCGCTCACGTCCTCGACCCGAAGATCGCCGACGAGATCTCCCACCGCGCCACCGACCTCGTGGCCGGCTTCCCGCTGTACCCGGAGGTCGACCTGGGCTGAGGCCGGGTTCTGAGGCTGAGGCCGGGTTTCTGAGGCCGTGGTCTGACGCCGAGGGCTGAGCCGACGGGCGCGGCTCTCGGCTGCGGTCCGGGGCCGAGCCCGCCCGCCCTCATATGTCCCGCAGCTCCTGCCTCGGCCCCGGCTCGCCCCGCAGGCGGTTCAGTGGCAGACGGGCGGCGAAGGGGCGCAGGACCAGTGCAAGCACCGCCCCGACCGCCACGCCCGGCAATGCCCACCACCAGTCGGTGCCGTCACTCGCCCCCGACGACCGGGCCTGGGACGCCTCGGTCGCCGCGGGCGCCTTGGCCGCGGCTTCGGCCGAGTCCTTCGCCCCGTCGTCCGTCCCGTACACCTCCCACGCCGGCGGGAAGATCGCTGCGCTTCCCCCGCCCGTGGCCTTGCCCATGAGGCCCAGCTTTTTGAGCAGGGCACGTAGCGGGGTCGGATGCTCGGCGCGGTGCCAGGCGCCGTTCGTCGTCCTGTCCAGGTTGGCCGCCGTGTGTATCCAGACGTCCTGCCCGTCGTCGGCCGGGTAGACCCGGTCGAGGCGCCAGGGCGTCACGTCGTGGAGCATCCAGGTGACGTTGATCTGGCGGACTGCCGTCAGGCCTGCCTCGGGCGGCTTGTCACGCGTGCCTGTGCCCGGGGCGCCGAGCAGCTGCTCCAGCTCGCCGTACTCCTTGTCGGAGTAGTACAGCGAGGCCGTCTCCCCGCTCTCCGGTGAGGCCAGGAGCACACTCGTCGGTCCTCCGGCCGACGCGGGCGCCGCGCCCCACACCATGAGGGCGAGCGCCGCCGCCAACGCCCCTGTCGTGGCCGCCAGTTCACGACCCCAGCTGCGCCTCCAACCGGCCCCGTTCCCGCGGGATGCTCCGGGCGGCCGATCTCCCGACCATCCGGCCCCCTGCCCCCGCCGACGCAACCGGTCTCCCCAGCAGCCGATCCCATGTCCGCCCATCCGAACCCCCAAGTCGAGCGATCCCCGTGCGGCCCGTCCCCGAGCCGCGTGTCACTTCTGGTACACCGCCCGACCCGCTTGGGTTCCCACCCTGGGGCGACTAATTGGGGGACCTGTCGGAGGGCATGCCGGGGAAGTCGTCGTCGGCTTGGCCGGAAGCGGCGTCGGACGCCGTCTCGAGCGACCTCGCGATCTCCACCGCCCGCCCCTTCGACGCCACCCCCTCCAGTCGGGCCGTCACGTCGGCGCCATCGCTGCCGTCGCCGCCGTCGGCCTCGGGCGTCCGATGCGTCCACAGCAGCGTCGGCCCGGCCGTGCGTTCCTGGCGGGTGTAGTGGTCCCCGTCCGGGTCCAGCAGCGAGAAGCTCAGCAGGTGCGGCCGGGGAAACCACAGGGCCGGGTCCGAGCTGTCGCCGTCCGAGCTGTCGTCCTCCAGCCAGATCCACTCCGGCTGCTCACGCACCGTCTTCGTGAAGGAGATGTCCAGGCCCGCCCGCCGCTCGTCCAGCCGTATCGTGCGCCCGTCCTCGCGCCAGCACAGGCTCACCACGAACCGTCCCCGCGGCTCGCCCGACACCGCAACGGCGTTCGGCATACCGAGCTCGGTCGGCACCAGCGGCTCGAACCCGGCCCGGCGCTCGGCCTGCGCCAGGGACACCGAGTGGCCGCAGCCGGGGACCTCGGCGCCGGGCGACGGGACCGCCGACGGGTCGTACCGCACCTCGGCTCCGGCGAAGCCGAACCAGTCGAAGACCGCCGCCCGCACCGGGGGCGTGAGCACGAGCACCGTGAGCAGGCCGCACAGGGCCGCAGTCAGTGACCGCCACCGCATCCGCATCCAGCGCCGCACGGCTCGCAGCCGCTCAGCGGCGCCCGGCGGCTCGGCCACCGGAACAGGCGAGTGCTCGGCGAGTATCTGCCCCAGCACCCGCTCGACCATCGTCTCCGCGCCGTCCGCCGCCCCCGGCGCGTCCAGCGAGCGCCCGAGCGCCCGCAGCTCCTCGGACAGCCGCGCGGCCTCCGAACGCCGACCGCGATCACCGATGCCGCCTCCGCTGCCGCGCCGATCAGGGTCATCGGGGCCTTCTCCGCCGCCGTGCCCACCGGGGGCATCGGTGCCTTCGCCGCCGCGCCGCCCGGAGTCACCAGTTCCTCGGCCACCGCCGCGCCGACCGGGGTCACCAGCACCTTCGCCACCGCCGCGCCAACCATCCCGATCGGTGCCTCCGTGGCCCCCACCGCTCTCACGGTCGTACACACGCCGTCCTTCACCGCCGTACGCCCCCGGGCCGTGATCGTCGTATGCCTCCGGCCCCTGACCGTCGTACGCCTCGGGCCCCTGACCGTCATACGCCCCCGGCCCCTGACCGCCGTACGGCGTCCGTCCATCGCTGTCATGAGGCGTTCCTCCGTCACCCATGCTCATCACCCCCTTCCCGAGGCTGAAAGTCCGGCAGCAGCCGCCCCAGCTTCCGCAGCGCGCGGTTCAGCCGGGACTTCACCGTGCCCCTGGGCCACCCCAGGGCCTGGGCCGTCTCGGATTCGTCCATCTCCAGGAGATAGCGGTAAGTGACGACCAGGCGGTGCTCCTCGCTCAGCTTCTCCAAGGCGGCCTGCAGGGCGGCGCGGCGCTCTATCTCCAGCGCGGCCACCGCAGGATCCGCCGATTCCGGTATCAGCGGCTCCGCCTCCACGAACGCCGCCTCGCGCCCGGCGAGCGTGCGCTGGCGGGCTGCCGTGCGCACTGTGTTCCTCGTCTCATTGGCCACGATGGACAGCAGCCATGGCTTGAACGCCGCGCCGTCCCTGAACCGGCCCAGCGAGCAGTACGCCTTCACGAACGCCTGCTGCACCACGTCCTCCGCGTCCGCACCCGCCCCGAGCGCGGCGGCCGCCCTGAGCGCGATGCCCGTATGGGCCCGCACCAGCTGCGCGTACGCCTCCGGCTCCCCGGCGCGTACGCGTGCGATCACCGCGGCCTCATCGACGATGCGGCCCCCCTCCCGCGTCCTCACACCTTTGTTACACCGTCGGAGACGGATCGGTTCCCATCTGTTTCCGACCAGTTCCGGACCGGCCTTCGGAACCTGAGAGAATGGTGAGCATGGCCTCTGATCGACCCCGCGTGCTCTCCGGAATCCAGCCCACCGCAGGCTCGTTCCACCTCGGCAACTACCTCGGCGCCGTCCGCCAGTGGGTTGCCCTCCAGGAGTCCCACGACGCGTTCTACATGGTCGTCGACCTGCACGCGATCACGCTCCCGCAGGACCCCGCCGACCTGCGCGCCAACACCCGCCTGGCCGCCGCCCAGCTGCTGGCCGCCGGGCTGGACCCCGAGCGCTGCACGCTGTTCGTCCAGAGCCACGTCCCCGAGCACGCCCAGCTCGCCTGGGTCATGAACTGCCTCACCGGTTTCGGCGAGGCGTCCCGCATGACCCAGTTCAAGGACAAGTCCGCCAAGCAGGGCGCGGACCGGGCCTCGGTGGGCCTGTTCACGTACCCGATCCTGCAGGTCGCGGACATCCTGCTGTACCAGGCCAACGAGGTCCCGGTCGGCGAGGATCAGCGCCAGCACATCGAGCTCACCCGCGACCTCGCCGAGCGCTTCAACGGCCGCTTCGGCCAGACCTTCACCGTCCCGAAGCCGTACATCCTCAAGGAGACGGCGAAGATCTACGACCTTCAGGACCCGTCGATCAAGATGAGCAAGTCGGCGTCCACGCCGAAGGGCCTCATCAACCTGCTCGACGAGCCGAAGACCACCGCCAAGAAGGTCAAGAGCGCGGTCACCGACACCGAGACGGTCATCCGCTACGACGTCGAGAACAAGCCGGGCATCAGCAATCTGCTCACCATCTACTCGACCCTCACGGGGGCGGGAATCACGGAACTGGAGCAGAAGTACGACGGCAAGGGCTACGGTGCGCTCAAGACGGACCTCGCCGAGGTCATGGTCGAGTTCGTGACGCCCTTCCGGGAGCGCACCCAGCAGTATCTGGACGACCCGGAGACGCTGGACTCGATCCTGGCCAAGGGCGCGGAGAAGGCGCGCGCCGTCGCCGCGGAGACGCTCTCCCAGGCGTACGACAGGGTGGGTTTCCTGCCCGCCAAGCACTGAGCCCGTACAGCGCTGCATATCACTACGGTTGCGCCTGCCCGCGGCCCGGCCGTAGCCGTACAGTCGATAGCCGAGTGGCTGCCACGGCGGCCACTCACGCCCACCAACAGACGACAGGAGACGACGTGGGGACCGTAACGATCGGCGTGTCGATCGCGGTCCCGGAGCCTCACGGCAGCCTGCTCCAGGAGCGGCGCGCGGGCTTCGGCGACGCCGCGGCTCACGGCATCCCCACGCATGTCACGTTGCTGCCGCCGACAGAGGTCGACGCCTCACTGCTGCCCGCGATCGAGGCGCATCTCGTGGAGGTCGCGGCCGCCGGCCGCCCCTTCCCGATGCGGCTGTCCGGCACCGGCACCTTCCGGCCCCTCTCGCCGGTCGTCTTCGTCCAGGTCGTCGAGGGCGCCGAGGCCTGCACCTGGCTGCAGAAGCAGGTCCGTGACGCCTCCGGACCCGTCGCACGCGAACTGCAGTTCCCCTACCACCCGCACGTCACGGTCGCGCACGGCATCGACGACGAGTCGATGGACCGCGCCTTCGAGGAACTCGCCGACTACGAGGCCGGCTGGGCCTGCACCGGCTTCGCCCTCTACGAACAGGGCGCCGACGGCGTGTGGCGCAAGCTGAGGGACTTTGCCTTCGGGGGTGCGGTGGTGCCGCCGCAGGCGGGGCGTGTGGAGCGGGAGACGCTCCGCTAGGAGCGCCGCGATGGGTGGTGCCGCGCATTGCCGGTGGTCGTCTGCGGCGCTGTTGTGGCTGGTCGCGCAGTTCCCCGCGCCCCTCTAGGGACGCTGCCGAGCTGAGAACTACAGAGGCAACCGTCGGAACAGCCCTCGCGGGGCATGCCGCAGCGCTGACATCACCAGGCGCAGCGCCCCCGGCACCCACACCGTCTCCGAGCGGCGTCGCAGGCCCGCCTCGATCGCTGTCGCGACCGCCTCCGGGGTCGTCGCGAGAGGGGATTCCTCCAGGCCCGCGGTCATCTTCGTCCGTACGAATCCGGGGCGTACGACCATGACGTGGACGCCGGTGCCGTGCAGGGCGTCGCCCAGGCCCTGGCAGAAGGTGTCGAGGCCGGCCTTGCTGGAGCCGTAGATGAAGTTGGCGCGGCGGGCCCGCTCGCCGGCGACGGAGGAGAGGACGACGAGCGAGCCGTGGCCCTGGGACTGGAGTGCGGCGGCGCTGACCAGGCTCGCCGACACGGCGCCCGTGTAGTTGGTCTGGGCGACCCGCACGGCGTTCAGTGGCTCGCGCTCGTCGCGGGCCTGGTCGCCGAGGACCCCGAAGGCGAGGAGCACCATGTCGATGTCGCCCTCCGCGAAGACCTTGCCGAGCGCCGTCTCGTGGGACTCGGGGTCGAGCGCGTCGAAGTCCACGGTGCGCACGTCGGCTCCCAGGGCGCGCAGGTCGGCCGCGGACTGCTCCAGGGCGGGCGACGGGCGGCCCGCCAGCCATACGGTGCGGGTGCGGCGCGCGATCAGGCGGCGGGCGGTGGCCAGCGCGATCTCGGACGTACCGCCGAGGACGAGCAGGGACTGGGGGAGGCCGAAGGCGTCCTTCACGACAGCTCCTAGGGGTCTGAGAGTCCGGGGCCGGGGGGCCGGGAGATCTGAGGGCGGGTGCTACAGGGCGAGGCGGCGGGCCAGGTCCGACATGAACACCCCGCGCGGGTCCAGTTCGGCGCGCAGCGCGCGGAAGTCGTCCAGGCGCGGGTACATCGCGGCGAGCAGCTCGGGCCGCAGCCGGGAGTCCTTGGCGAGGTAGACGCGCCCGCCGGCCGCGGCCACCTCCTCGTCCAACTCGTCGAGGAGCGCGGGCAGGCCTGGCAGGCCGGCCGGGATGTCCAGGGCCAGCGTCCAGCCGGGCACCGGGAAGGACAGCCAGCCGGGGTCTGCGTCCCCGAACCGCTTGAGGACGGCCAGGAAGGACGGGCAGCGGTGTTCGGAGAGGCGCCGCACAATCCGGCGCAGTGTGTCCTCCTGGCCGCGTCCGACCACGAACTGGTACTGCACGAAGCCGCCCCGGCCGTAGATCCGGTTCCAGTGGGGCACGCCGTCCAGCGGGTGGAAGAAGGTGGCGAGCTTCTGCAGTTCGCCGGTACGCGCGTGTGGCGCCCTGCGGTACCAGAGCTCGTTGAACCAGCCCACCGTACGGCGGCTCAGCAGCCCTTCCGGGAGGAGGGCGGGCGCGGCAGGCAGGCGGGAGGGGCGGAAGGCGAGCGGGTCTCTACGCGCGCGCGTGCCTTCGCGCAGCGCCTCCAGGGTTGCGTGGTCGCCGCGCGTGAGCACCGCGCGTCCTGTCGCCGCGCCGCGCGCCAGCAGGTCGATCCACGCGACCGAGTAGCGGTAGTGGTCGTCGGTGGCGACCAGACGGGCCATCAGGTCGTCGAGGTCCCGCGCGCGCTCCGTGTCGACCGACATCAGCGAGGTCTCCACAGGCTGGAGTTGGACCGTCGCGGTCAGGATCACGCCGGTCAGGCCCATGCCGCCGGTGGTCGCGTCGAACAGGGGCGTGCCGCGGCGGACCGTGCGGATGCCGCCGTCGGCGGTCAGGAGCTCCAGGGACAGGACATGGCGGGAGAAGGCGCCCGAGACATGGTGGTTCTTGCCGTGGATGTCGGCGCCGATCGCGCCGCCGACGGTGACATAGCGGGTGCCAGGGGTCACCGGCACGAACCAGCCGAGCGGCAGCAGGACCTCCATCAGCCGGTGCAGGGAGACACCCGCGTCGCACAGTACGGTGCCGCCGTCGGCGTCGATCGCGTGGATGCGGTCCAGGCCCGTCATGTCGAGTACCGCGCCCCCGGCGTTCTGCGCCGCGTCCCCGTACGCCCGCCCCAGGCCCCTCGGGATGCCCCCGCGAGCCCCGCAGTCCCGGACGGCGGCCACGGCCTCCTCGTACGTCCGGGGGCGGATCAGACGGGCGGTGGTGGGGGCGGTGCGGCCCCATCCCGTGACGGAGACGGTGTCGGCAGGCATGTCGGCGACCGTAGCGCCCCGGTGTGGGCGATCAGTTCTGAAACATCCCTTCCCTCCCCGAAATGGGTGATTAATGGGATGTCGTTCAATATTGCCGTAGTTCTCGCGTGGTCGGCGTGAACAGTGAGTCCACATGGATCACCTCGACCACCTCGACCACCTCGACGACATGGACCACCGAAGCCTTCGGGGAGTGGACCGCCGGATCCTTTCGGCGTTCCATGCCCGCGGCCGTGACCCACGCGTCGCCGCCGCCGCGCGCGCCCTCTCCCGGGCCGGCGAGCACGGCGCGCTGTGGCTGGCGGCGGGCCTGGCGGGGGCCGCCGTGGACGGTGGGCGACGCGGCGCCTGGTTGCGGGGCACGGCGCTCACCGCGGGCGCGCACCTCGTCAGCATGGGGGTGAAAAGGGTGGTGCGCCGCCCCCGCCCGGCGCACGTCGTGCCCCTCGTGCGCACCGCCGGCCGGCACTCCTTCCCCAGCTCCCACGCGACCTCCGCAGCGGCGGCCGCCGTCGCCTACGGCGCGCTCGGCGCGTACGTGGTCCCGCCGCTCGCCGCCGCGATGTGCGTCTCGCGCCTGGTCGTCGGCGTGCACTACCCCTCGGACGTGGCGGCGGGCGCGGCCCTGGGCGTACTCGCGGCGTGCCTCGGGACGGGCCGGCTGCGGAGAGGGGGCGCGCATGACTGAGACCGCGCCCTTCACGGATGCCGCGCGCACCAGGCAAGCGGCGCTGCACGAGCAGCGCACACCCCCGCGCCGGTCCGCACCGCGGCCCCCCAAAGCCGGTCTCGGCGCGCTTCTGAAAGGCCTCCTCAGGACCGCGCGCCCCAAGCAGTGGGTCAAGAACGTCCTGGTCGTCGCCGCCCCGGCCGCCGCCGGCCGGCTCTTCTCGACCCACGCCCTGGTCCAACTCGCGCTCGTCTTCGCGCTCTTCACGGCCTGCGCCGCCGCCGTGTATCTGGTCAACGACGCCCGCGACGCCGAGGCGGACCGCGCCCACCCCACCAAGCGTCACCGCCCGGTCGCCGCCGGACAGGTCCCCGTGCGCGTCGCGTACGCCGTCGGAGGCGCCCTCGCGGTCCTGGCGCCGGCCGCCGCGGCGTGGTTGACGTCGCCCGCCGTCGCTGCCCTGCTCACGGCGTACATCGGCATGCAACTGGCGTACTGTGTCAGCCTCAAGCACGTCCTGGTCGTCGATCTCGCCGTCGTCACGACCGGGTTCCTGATGCGGGCGATGGTCGGCGGGCTCGCGCTGGGTATCCCCCTGTCGCGCTGGTTCCTGATCACGACCGGGTTCGGGGCGCTGTTCATGGTGTCGGCCAAGCGGTACTCCGAAGCCGTGCAGATGGCCGGGAAAGCGGGCGCCACGCGCGCGTTGCTCACCGAGTACACCGCCGGCTATCTGCGCTTCGTCTGGCAACTGGCGGCCGGGGTCGCCGTCCTCGGGTACTGCCTGTGGGCCATGGAGGAGGGCGGCGTCCCGCACACCGGCGTGCTGCCCTGGCGGCAACTGTCCATGGTCGCCTTCATCCTCGCGATCCTGCGCTACGCCGTCTTCGCCGACCGCGGCACGGCCGGCGAACCCGAGGACGTCGTCCTGCGCGACCGGGCGCTCGCCCTCATCGGGGTGGTGTGGCTGGCGATGTACGGGTTGGCGGTCGCCAATTGGTAGGCACGCGCGCGCCGAAGGACCGAAACGAACCGTCGCGCACGCGTGCGTGGAACGACCGAAACGAACCGTCGCGCACGCGCGCGTGGGACGACCGAGCCGAATCCCCGCCCCGCAGCCCCCTCACCGGCCCGAAAGCCACCCGCCGTGAGCTCGTCGGCTTCGCCGCCGTCGGTCTTCTCGCCTACGCGGTCGACCTCGCCCTCTTCACCTGCCTGCGCGGCCCCGCCGCCCTGGGCCCCCTCACCGCCAAGGCCCTCTCCTTCGTCGCCGGCTGCACGGTCGCCTACGCCGGGAACGCCCTCGGCACCTACCGCCACACCCACCCGAGGGGCGTGCGTCCGTACGCCGTCTTCTTCGCGGTGAACACCGCCGGAGCGGCTGTACAGCTGCTGTGTCTCGGCGTGAGTCACTACTGCCTCGGCTTCACCTCCCAGCGCGCGGACACCGTGTCCGGCGCCGGAATCGGTATGGCGCTGGCGACTGTCCTGAGGTTTTGGGGCACTCGGACATTGGTCTTCCGCACCGAGGGCAGGGTCTGATCATGGACTGGCTGAAAAAACTCCCCGGCGTCGGGCCCATGGTGACCCGGCTGATGACCACGCACGCGTGGCGGTCGTACGAGCGCATGGACCGGGTGAAGTGGACACGGCTGGCCGCCGCGATGACGTTCATCAGCTTCGTCGCGCTGTTTCCGCTGCTCACGGTGGCCGCGGCGATCGCCGCCGCGACGCTCAGCCAGGAGCAGCAGGACAAACTGGAGGACAAGCTCGCCGAACAGGTACCCGGCATCTCCGACCAGCTCGACATCGGCGCACTGGTCCAGAACGCCGGCACGGTCAGCCTCATCGCCGGCGCCGTGCTGCTGTTCACCGGCATCAGCTGGGTCGGCTCCATGCGCGAGTGCCTGCGCGCCGTGTGGGAGCTGCCCGACGACGAGGAGAACCCCGTCCTGCGCAAGGCCAAGGACGCGGGCGTCCTGGTCGGCCTCGGCGGCGCGGTGCTGGTGACGATCGTGGCCTCCGCGGTCGCCTCCGCCATGGTCGGCTGGATCACCCGGCAGATCGGCATCGACGAGGGCGGCTGGGGCGGCGTCCTGCTGCACATCGCCGCGTTCCTCGTCGCCGTACTCACCGACTTCCTGCTCCTGCTGTACGTCCTGACCCTGCTGCCCGGTGTCGAACCGGCGCGCCGTCGGCTGATGGTGGCGGCGCTGATCGGCGCGATCGGGTTCGAACTGCTGAAGCTGCTGCTGAGCGGCTATATGCAGGGCGTGGCCACGAAGAGCATGTACGGCGCGTTCGGCGTGCCGGTCGCCCTGCTGCTGTGGATCAACTTCACCGCGAAGCTGGTGGTGTTCTGCGCAGCCTGGACGGCGACGCAGAGCAAGGAGACCGAACTCGCCGATGAGTCGGGGGACTCGGGTGAGGCAGAGGACTCCGGCGAGTCCGAGGACTCGGGCGAGCTCGAACACGCGGGCGGGCCCGAAGGTTCAGGTCCGCCCGACGGCTCAACTCCGCCCGCGAAGCCCGGCGTCAGGGGCGGCTCCGACGGCGCACCAGGTCGGGCAGCGGCCACCGGCGGTTGATCAGGAACACGCCCGCCGCGAGCAGCACCAGCACCCCGCCGGCGATCCCGATCGCGACGCCGATGCCGCTCGAGCCGCCGGCAGCCGAGGCCCCCACCGCCGACTTCGACGACTCCTGGCCGTCCCCGGCGCCACCGGCCTCCCCGGAGTCGTTCGCACCCGGCTGCGCGCTGGCCTGCACCGCGCCCTTCGGCGGCACCAGCTCACCCACCGGCTGCACCTTGCCGGCCGCCTTGAAGCCCCAGTCGAAGAGCCGCGCGGTCTCCTTGTAGACCTCGTTGTGCTCGCTCTTCTCCGGGTTCATGACCGTGACGAGCAGCACCTTGCCGTCGCGCTCGGCCACACCGGTGAAGGTGGCGCCGGCGTTCGTGGTGTTGCCGTTCTTGATGCCCGCGATGCCCTGGTAGACGGGGATGTCGCTGTCGCCGGACAGCAGCCGGTTGGTGTTCTGGATCTCGAAGGACTCGCGGACCGACTTGCCCTTCTTGTTCTTCTTCGTCTCGCCCGGGAACTTGGCGGTGACGGTCGAGCAGTACTCGCGGAAGTCCTTCTTCTGCAGCCCGGAGCGGGCGATCAGGGTGAGGTCGTACGCCGACGAGACCTGGCCCGGAGCGTCGTAGCCGTCGGGGGACACGGCGTGTGTGTCGAGGGCCTGCAGCTCCTCGGCGTGCGCGTTCATCTCCTCGACGGTGTTCTTGATCCCGCCGTTCATCTTCGACAGGACGTGCACGGCGTCGTTGCCGGAGCGCAGGAAGACCCCGAGCCACAGGTCGTGGACGGTGTACGTCTCGCCCTCCTTTATCCCGACCATGCTGGAGCCGGAACCGATGTCCGCCAGGTCGGACGGGACGACCTTGTGCTCCATCGTCTTCGGGAACTTCGGCAGCACCGTGTCGGCGAACAGCATCTTCATGGTGCTCGCGGGCGCCAGCCGCCAGTGCGCGTTGTGCGCGGCGAGCACCTGTCCGGACTCGGCGTCGGCGACGACCCAGGAGCGGGCGCTCAGGTCCTTGGGCAGGACGGGGACACCGCTCGCGAGGTTCACCTGTGTGCCGGGCCGGCCGAGCCGTTCGCCGCCCACGGTCGACATGTTCGCCGGGGGAGTGGCCGACGGGCTCGTACTCGGTGACGGCTTGGGAGCCGCGTGGGAGACGGGCGCGGTCAGCGCGAGGGACGACAGGACGGCGGAAGTGACCAGCAGGGATCGCCTGGCGGTCTTCTTGGGTGCGGGCACGACGGAGAAAGTACATGCCGTTCCCATGGAAGTCCCGCTTCCGTCCCCACCCCGCTCGGGGAACCGGACAGGTGATGGTGATACTGAACGTATGAAGCTCAGCCGCCCCGTCTCCTGGTTCCTGCTCGCCTTCGGGGTGTGGAGCTGGGTCATCTGGGTCACTTTCGTCAAAAACCTGATCAAGGACAGCAGCGGGCTCGCGTTCGACGACGGTCACCCGACGGCGTACTTCTGGGTGCACCTGCTGCTCGCCGTCGTCTCCTTCGTATTGGGGACGGTCATCGGGGTCATCGGGTTGCGCGGAGTGCGCGCACTGCGCCGCACGTCATAGGAACTCGGCCAGGGCCCGGGACGTTCACTCGGCACGCAAAGGAAAGGGAACGTCGGCGTGGTCATCGTCTTCGCGCTTGTCGCACTGCTCGTGCTGTCCGCCCTGGTGGCGGGCAACTGGTTCGTGTGGCGCCGCCTCTTCCGCGACACGACCCGCGGACCCGGGTTCGTGCGCCGCGCGGGCGCGGTGGTGATCGCCGGCGGCTGGGCGCTGACGGTCGGTGCCCTCGTCGCCGAACGCGCGGGTGCGCCCTTCCTGCTCCAGCAGATCCTGGCCTGGCCGGGCTTCCTGTGGCTGGCCCTGTCGATATACCTGCTGCTGGGAGTGGTGGCGGGTGAACTCGTACGACCACTGCTGCGGCGGTGGGTCGAGCGGCGGGCGCGCGCCGAGGAAGCCGTACGGGAACCGGAGCCGGTGCCGGCGGGAGTGACGGCGGCCGCATCCCCTGCCGTGTCCCCCGCCACAGCGCCTGCCACGACGTCCGGCACCAAGGCGGCCGAGAACCAGACGCTCCCGTCCGCCTCCGGCCCCTCCACCGCCCTCACGACCGACCCGCCGCCGGCGTCCGAGACCGACCCGGCCCCGGTCCTCACCCCGGAGCCCACCGACCCGTCACGCCCGCTCGCCACCCCCACCCGCCGCCTCTTCGTCTCCCGGGTCGTCGCCGGTGCCGCCGCGGCGGCCGCCGTCGGCACCGTCGGCTACGGCACGTACGGCGTGCTGCGCGGCCCGAAGGTGAAGCGGGTCACCGTCCCGCTGGCCAAGCTCCCGCGCGCGGCGCACGGTTACCGGATCGCGGTCGTCAGCGACATCCACCTGGGCCCGGTCCTGGGGCGGGGCTTCGCCCAGAAGGTCGTCGACACGATCAACGGCACCCAGCCCGATCTCATCGCGGTGGTCGGCGACCTGGTGGACGGCAGCGTGAAGGACCTCGGCCCGGCGGCCGCCCCGCTGGCCCAACTGAGGGCCCGGCACGGCGCGTTCTTCGTCACCGGCAACCACGAGTACTTCTCGGGGGCCGAGCAGTGGGTCGAGGAGGTACGCCGTCTGGGCCTGCGCCCCCTGGAGAACGCCCGTACCGAGCTGCCCCACTTCGACCTGGCCGGTGTCAACGACGTCGCGGGCGAGGGCGAGGGTCAGGGCCCCGACTTCGCCAAGGCCCTCGGTGACCGGGACAGAGCACGCGCGTGCGTGCTCCTCGCCCACCAGCCGGTCCAGATCCACGACGCCGTCGACCACGGCGTCGACCTCCAGCTCTCCGGCCACACCCACGGCGGCCAGATGTGGCCCGGCAACCTCGTGGCGGAGATGGCGAACCCGACCCTGGCCGGCCTGGAGCACTACGGCGACACCCAGCTGTACGTCAGCCGGGGCGCGGGCGCCTGGGGTCCGCCGACGCGCGTGGGTGCCCCGTCCGACGTCACGGTGATCGAGCTGGCGTCCCGTCAGGCCTGACGGGCGACGGCCTGTCCGTCCACTCTGTGAACAGCCTGTGAAATCCGCTGGAAACGCCCGTAGGTAAGTTCTTTCCCATGTCACCAGAATCCCCTTCCCCCTGGTGAAACCCGTGTGATTAGGTGTGCGCGCCACTAAGGGGAGTGGCGTAAATCCATTGCTCATGCGGGGGCCCGTCGAGGGCCTGGGGAGAGGCACACCCATGCGTTCTGTTCGCATGCGGATTCTCGCGACGCTGCTCGCGCTGGCGGCCGTGGGAGTGGGCGGCTGGCAGTTGCTGCCGTCGCAGGAGGACCAGGGCGGGACCATCGCGGTCGGTACGACGGACGCGGTCACGTCGCTCGACCCGGCCGGCGCTTATGACGCCGGGTCCTGGGCGCTGTTCAACAACGTCTTCCAGTCGTTGCTGACCTTCGAGCCGGGCGGCACCACACCCGTGCCGGACGCAGCCGAGAGTTGCGCGTTCGTCGGCAGCGAACTGACCACCTACCGCTGCGAACTGCGCGAAGGCCTCACGTTCCCGAGCGGGCGCGTCATGACCGCACAGGACGTCAAGTACTCCTTCGACCGGGTCAAGCGGATCAAGTCGGACGTCGGCCCGTCCGCCGTGCTGGACACGCTCGGCTCGGTGAGCGCGAGCGGCCGTACGGTCACCTTTCATCTGTCGTCGCCCGACGCCACGTTCCCGCTGAAGGTGGCCACCGGGGCGGGTGCCATCGTCGACCGCGAGAAGTATCCGGCGGGCGCGCTGCGCAGTGACAACGGTGTCGATGGCACCGGCCCGTACACCCTGACCGCGTACACGAAGGACAAGAAGGCCGTCCTCGCCCCCAATACGCGCTACACGGGCGCCCTCAAGGGCACCGGCCGTCCCGTCGAACTGCGCTACTACGCGGATGCCGACGCCCTCGACGCCGCCTGGAAGGCGAAGCAGGTCGACGTCGCCACCCGCACGCTGCCGCCCCGGGTCCTCGCCGGCCTGAACGCCGCCGACCCGGACCAGCGCGTCTCCGAGGCGGACAGCTCCGAGATCCGCAACCTGTACTTCAACACCCGCGCGGGTTCACCGCTGCACGACGTCCGGGTCCGGCAGGCCATGGCCTGGCTGATCGACCGCGAGCGGCTGGCGGCCACGGTGTACAAGGGCACCGTCGACCCGCTGTACTCGCTGATCCCGACCGGCATCACCGGCCACACCACGTCGTTCTTCGACACCTATCCCGAGCTCAGCACCGCCAAGGCGCGCGCCCTGCTCGACGAGGCCGGCGTCAGCCTGCCCGTCCGCTTCACCTACGGCTACGCCACCGGCCGTGGCGCCGCCGCCGAGGAGGCCGCGGAGATCAAGCGGCAACTGGAGGCGACCGGCCTGTTCAAGGTGACGGTCAAGGGCTACGAGTGGACCGACTTCCAGAAGCGCTGGGCGGGCGGCAAGCTCGACGCCTACGCCGTCGGCTGGGTCGCCGACTTCCCCGACCCGGACACCTACGGCAGCCCCCTCGTCGGCACCGACGGCACCATGCACACCGGCTACAGCAACAAGAGCGTCGACCGGCAGATCACGGCGAGCCAGCAGTACGCCGACCGCAGCGAGGCCGTACGGGACCTCCGCTCGGTGCAGGAGACCGTGGCCCGCGACGTCCCGGTCATTCCGCTGTGGCAGGCCAAGGAGTACGTGGTCACCAGCGAGGACGTCGGCGGCGGTCAGTATCTGTCGGACGGCACCGGTGTCTTCCGGCTCTGGCGCCTCTCCTGGATCTGACGCGATCTCGCTGCCTTGACATCCCCCTGCTGATGCCAGGGGGGCACTCCGCGCTGCATCCTGTGACGAAGGTGTGCGCCGGGTGAGGAGCAAACGTGGTGAGACGCAACGTCTTTCGGCTGCCCCGGCACCCGGCGTCCGTCGGCCTCGCCCGGCGCCGGGCCCGGGACCACCTGGCCGACTGGGGGCACGGGCCACGGGATCCGGCGCTGGAGGACGCGGTGCTGCTCGTCTCGGAGCTGGCCACCAATGTGGTACGCCACGGCCCGCTCGTTGAGCGGGAGTTCGAGGTCGCCGTGACCGCGCTCGCCGACGGTTCCTGCCTGATCGAGGTGTCGGACGAGGGCCGGCTCGAGCCCCGCTCACGGGTGGTGGAGGAGTGGGAGGAGGCCGGCCGCGGCCTGCACCTGGTGGAGAACCTGGCCGCGGCGTGGGGGGTGTGGAGCCGGGGACGGCACGGGCAGACGGTATGGGCGCTTGTCGCTCCGCTAGGAGTGCCGTGACGCTCCGGGTGGGTGGGATTCTCCGGGTTCGCGGTGCGGGCCGTACGGGGCTGGACGCGCGGTTCCCCGCGCCCCTGGGGTCGGCAGCGTCACCGTCACCCGCAAGCCCTCACCTGGCGCCGTCCGCACGCTGACCTCGCCGCCGTGCGCCTCCACCACCCCCTGCACGATCGCCATCCCCAGACCGCTGCCCGCACCCCCGCCGGCCCGGAAGAACCGGTCGAAGACGCGTGCCGCGTCCTCCGCGCACAGCCCCGGCCCCTTGTCCTCGACACACAGCCGTACGACCCCGTCGGCCCGCTCCACCCCCAGCCGCACCGGCACATCCGCGGGCGTGTGCGTGCGGACGTTGCTGAGCAGGTTGCCCAGCACCTGGCGCAGCCCCGACTCGTCGGCGCGCACCAGCAGGGTGCCGTCGGCGTCGACCGTGAGAGGCCGTTCCGGCTGCTGTACCCGCAGGTCCTCGGCGGCGTCGCGCACGAGTCGGCTCAAGTCGACGTTGCGGAAGCGCAGTTCGGGCTGCTGGTCGAGGCGGGCGAGGGTGAGCAGCTCGTCGACGAGGCGGCCCATGCGGTCGACCTCGCCGTTCATCCGGTCCCAGGCGCGCTTGCGCTCGGCCGGCTCGACCAGCATCCCCTTGTCGTACAGCTGGAGGTACCCGCGTATCGCGGACAGCGGGGTGCGCAGCTCGTGGGAGGCGTCGCCGACGAAGCGGCGGAGCTGGGCCGCGCTGCGCTCGCGGGTGCGGTACGCCGACTCCACTTGGTGGAGCATCGAGTTGAGGGCGACCCGGAGCTGTTCGACCTCCAGGGTGGCCTCTCGGCTGGAGGGGACGCGCCGGGTCAGATCGCCCTCGGCGATCGCGGACGAGGTCTCCACCATGTCCTCCAGCGGCTGCATCCGGCGGCGCACGCTGAACATCGTCAGACAGCCGAGCAGCGCCAGCAGCAGGGTGCCGACGGCCAGGTCCATCCTGAGCGCCTTGCCCATGCCCTCGTGCAGACCCTCGGTCGGTACGGCGATCAGCACGACGGTGCCGTCCGACAACCGCGCGCCGGTCAGCCGATGGCGCTCACCGTCGACCCGTACGTCCCGCGGGTCCTCGTCGGCGGCGAGGGCGACCGGGTCCTTCGCGGCGGCGGCGAGCGCGTGCTGGCGGGGTGTCGGCTTCAGCGGGCCCAGGGCCACCGGCCGCCCGGCGGAGTCGACCGCGACGTACACCATGGTCGGGCTGGGCAGCGGATCGGTGTCCGTGGCCCCGTCGCCGGTGAACTTGTCCAGCGCGATGCCCAGTTCGCTCAGGGACTCGATCTGCTGAAGGGTGAACCCGGCGTTCCGCAAGGTGGTGCGCGCGTTCATCAGCTCGGTGTCGACCTTGCCGAGCAGGTAGAAACGCGCGGTCATCAGGCTGACCGCGGTGGCGACGGCGATGCCGACGGCCAGCAGCGCCACGTTCGCCAGCGTCAGCTTGCCGCGCAGCGAGTGGATGCCGCGCCGGCGGCGGACGTCGAAGACCCCGGGGATCCTCATGCCAGCCCGTATCCGACGCCCCGCCGTGTGGTGATCACCGGCGGTCCCAGGGCGTCCAGCTTGCGCCGCAGATAGCTGATGTAGGTCTCGACGACGGTCGACTCGGGCGGGGTGTGCTCGTACTGCCAGACGTGGCGCAGGAGTTGCTCCTTGGGCACGATCCGGCCGCCGTTGCGCACCAGGAAGCGCAGCAACGCGTACTCGGTGGGGGTGAGTTCGACGGTCCGGCCCGCGCGGTGCACCGAGTACGTCGTCTCGTCCAGTTCCAGGTCGCCGTATCTGAGCGGCGGTCGCTGCGGCAGGACGTCGGCCGGCCGGGTGCGGCGCAGCACCGCCGTGATGCGGGCGACGACCTCGTCGATGTTGAACGGCTTGGTGATGTAGTCGTCGCCGAAGCCGAGCGCGCCGACGATCTCGGCGGGCGAGTCGCGTGCGGTGAGGAAGACGAGTGCCAGGCCGGGCCGCCGCTCGCGCAGTT
The DNA here is from genome assembly GCF_050936625.1 of Streptomyces sp. CA-251387. Taxonomy (NCBI): domain Bacteria; kingdom Bacillati; phylum Actinomycetota; class Actinomycetes; order Kitasatosporales; family Streptomycetaceae; genus Streptomyces; species Streptomyces sp. CA-251387. The sequence continues at coordinate 5,890,848 of NZ_JBNJMJ010000001.1, forward strand.
CACGCCCGAGGGCGCGGCCGTCGCCGTCCGGGAGCATGACGTCGAGCAGCGCCACGTCGGGCCGGGTGCGCTCGGCGAGGGCGAGCGCCTCGCGGACCGTGCCCGCGATCATTACCTCGAAACGGTGGTAGCGCAGGGCGATCGCGAGGACGTCCGCGATGCTCTCCTCGTCCTCCACGACCAGCACGGTGCCAGAAGCCGTCGTCATGCCCCCAGTATCGGCGGGGCCACTGACAGTCGGGCGGTTGGTCGCTTTGGAGTTCCTTGAGAGTCATGGCCCTCGCCTGCCACGCGCGCCTGCCGCCGCCAATGCTGTTGCCCAGGACCTGGGGGACCGACCGAACCGAATAAGGAGCGTTGAGCGTGGCGGCATTGGCACGGTGGTGCTATCGGCACCGGCTGGTGGTCCTGTTGCTGTGGTTGGGGGCACTGTTCGGCCTGGGCGCGGCGAGTTCGGCCGCGGGCACGAACTACGCGAACGTCTTCTCCCTCCCGAACACGGACTCCACGACCGCGTACGACCTGATGGAGAAGGCCTTCCCGGAGCGTGCCGGCGACACCGACACGGTGGTGTGGAAGGTGGACGACGGTTCCGTACGGGACGAGTCCGTACGGTCCCGGATCGAGCCCGCGCTCGAGGAGATCGGGCGGATGAAGGGGGTCGGTGAGGTCACCGACCCGTACGCGGCCCAGTCAGCCGCGCAGATCAGTCGGGACGGGCGGATCGCGTACGCCCAGATCACCTTCACCGAGCAGGCGAACGCCGTCCCCATGGAGCTGATCGAGGACGTCGTCGACACGGCGCAGGCCGCCGAACGCGACGGACTCCAGGTCGAGCTGGGCGGCCAGGCGATCGCCCGCACCCAGGAGCCGCCGCAGGGCATCGCGGAGGCGGTCGGCATCCTCGCGGCGGCGGTCGTGCTGTTCCTGGCCTTCGGTTCGCTCTTCGCGATGCTGCTGCCGATCGTCGTGGCGATCGCGGGCGTCGGCACCGGCATGATCGCGACGATGCTGATGAGCCACGTCACCGACGTGCCCGAAGTGGCCCCGCTGCTCGGCTCGTTGATCGGCCTCGGTGTCGGCATCGACTACGCCCTGTTCATCGTCACCCGGCACCGGCGCGGCATCCTGCGCGGGATGAAGCCGGAGGAGGCGGCGGTGACGGCCCTCAACACCTCCGGTCGCGCCGTGCTGTTCGCGGGCGGCACGGTGTGCATCGCGCTCGCCGGAATGCTGGTGATGAACATGCGGTTCCTGGACGGCGTGGTCGTCGCGACCTCGCTCACCGTCGTCCTGAGCGTGCTGGCCGCGGTCACCCTGCTGCCCGCCCTCCTCGGACTGCTCGGCATGCGGGTGCTCAGCCGCCGGCAGCGGCGCAAGCTGGCCGCGGCGGGACCGGAGCCGGAGGAGGCGAGCGGACTCGCGGCGCGCTGGTCGTCGTACGTCCAAAAGCGCCCGCGTCCGGTAGCCGCGCTGGCCGTCGTAGTCATGGCGGTCCTCGCGATCCCCGTGCTGTCGCTCCGACTCGGCGCCACCGACCAGGGCAACCACCAGGAGTCCACCACGACCCGGCAGGCCTACGACCTGCTGGCCGAGGGCTTCGGCCCGGGCTTCAACGGCCCGCTCCAGGTGGTCGTCGAGGGTGATGCCCCCGCCGGCCTGGTCGACGGCATCCGCTCGACCGAGGGCGTCGCCCAAGTGGCCGCCCTCCCGCCCGCGAACGGCGTCACGGTCATCCAGGTCGTACCGGACACATCGCCCCAGTCCGAGCAGACGGACCAGCTGATCGACCGGCTGCGCGACGACGTGATCCCGCAGTCCGGGGCCGAGGCCCACGTCGGCGGGGTGACGGCGGTCTTCAAGGACTTCGCATCGGTCACCGGCGAGCGCCTGCCGTACTTCGTCGCGACGATCATCGCGCTCGGCTTCCTGCTCCTGCTGGTGGCCTTCCGCTCGCTGGTGGTGCCGCTGACGGCCGCCCTGATGAACCTCATCGCGGCCGCCGCGTCCTTCGGCGTCCTGGTGGCGATCTTCCAGTGGGGCTGGGGCACCGAGCTCATCGGCGTCGGCAAGGAAGGACCGATCACGTCGTTCCTGCCGGTCATCATGCTGTCCCTGCTGTTCGGCCTCTCCATGGACTACCAGGTGTTCCTGGTGAGCCGGATGCACGAGGAGTGGGTCCACACGAAGGACAACGCGCGCGCGGTCCGCGTCGGCCTCGCGGAGACCAGCCGGGTCATCAACTCCGCCGCCCTGATCATGATCTGCGTGTTCAGCGCGTTCGTGCTGAGCGGCGACATGGAGGGCGCGATGGCGGGCATCGGCCTCGCGGCCGCCGTCGCCCTGGACGCCTTCATCCTGCGGACGGCCCTGGTGCCGGCCGCGATGCACATGCTCGGCAAGGCGAACTGGTGGCTGCCGGACTGGCTGGAGAAGCGGATGCCGCATCTGGCCGTCGAGCCGAAGGAGGAGGCGGCGGTGGCCGAGGAGGAGCCGGTACGGGCGGGCAGGGCCTCGGTCGTGCACGGCTTCGTCCGCACCGCCGACGGTGAGCCGGTCGACGGCGCGGCGGTGACGCTGCTGACGAAGGGCGGGCGCCAGTTGGACCGGGTGACGTCCCTGGCCGACGGCTCGTACATCGTCTCGGTGCCGGCGCCGGGGACGTATCTGCTGGCGACGACCGCCGAGTCGTACGGGTCCCGGGCGGGCCAGGTGGTCGTGGCGGACGGGCCGCTGGTGTACGACGTGGAGCTGGCCGAGGGCGAGCTGGACGCCGCCCCACGCGGGGGCGTCGTCAACTGACCTTCAGTGAGCGGGTGTCAGGGGCGCTCGTCCTCGGCGGGCGCTCCCTGGCCGTCGGCGGGCAGCCCTTAGGGCCTGTCGTCGGCCTTCCCGTTCGCCTTCTCCTTCGCCGGATCCGGCAGCGCGTTCGTCATCCCCGGCAGGAAGTCGGTGAACAGCTCGTGCACCTCGCGCACCAAGGGCCTGAGCACCCGGAAACGCGCCAGCGAGACACCCCGCGCGGTCAGCCGGGCACCTCGCTCGGCCAGCCGGTAGCTGCGCTCGCGGCCCTCGGTGCGGTCGAAGATCCAGTACAGGACGAGCCCCATCTGCGCGAGCCACATCAACTCGGGCAGTACGTCCCGCAGCTCTTCGGGCACCTTGGTCTTCGTCGCGCCCGCCAGCACCTGCCGATGGACGCTGATGGCCTCCACGCGCGCGTGCTCCGACTCGGGGGAGAAGGGGCTGAGCGGGCTGTCGGGATCGGCGGCGTTCTTGAAGAACTGCACCGCGAACTCGTGGTACGGCGTGGCGATGTCCAGCCACACCTTCAGGACGCCCCCGAGCCGCGCCTCAAGGTCGGTCTCCCGGGCCAGGACCTCCCGGACCGCCGCCTGGTGCTCGGCGGCGATCCGGTCGTAGAAGCCCTGGATCAGGTGTTCCTTGCCCTCGAAGTAGTAGTACGCGTTGCCGACGGAGACCCCGGCCTCCTGGGCGATCGCCCGCATCGTCGTCTTGTCGTAGCCCCGCTCCTGGAACAGCCGCATGGCGGTCTCCAGGATCAGCGCACGAGTCTGCTCCGACTTGGCGCGGGTCTGCTCGGACTTGCTGGGCGCGTCGCCCTGTTCAGGGCTTTCGTTCTTCGAGGGCACGGAACGAGAGCCTAACGAGTGGTGTTTCGGCCCGCCGTCAGGAGGCCTGTGCCGTCTGGTAGAGGTTCTGGGCGTCGGCGCCGAAGTACGGGCCGTACATCCGGTTCGGCAGGAAGTTGTACTTGAAGCTGTTCACCGAGGACAGCAGGCCGGTGCCGGTGGACTCGTTGAACTTGGTGAACCAGGGGCCGCCGCTGGAGCCGCCGGTCATGTTGCAGTTCATGCCGTGGTCGTTCGACAGCAGGAAGTCCCGGCTGGTGTTGCCGCTGCAGTAGATGAACTTCTCGCCGTCGTACGGGGCGGCGGCCGGGAAGCCGAACGAGTACATGGGCAGGTTGTAGCCGGTGTTGAAGGCCAGCCCCTGACCGCCGACGACGTCCGTCAGCAGCTTGCCGCCCAGCGGGGCCACGACCGCGGCGCCGACGTCGTAGTTGATGTCCTCGCTCGCCGTCCACTGCGGCGTGGACAGCGTCTTCGACGCGGTCCAGCGGCCGTACGGGGCCTGCCCGTCGTGGTAGCCGGGCACGAAGACCCAGTTGGTGTGCCAGGCGCCCTCCAGCTTCACACAGTGGCCCGCCGTGATGACGGTGCTCTTGTTGGCGCTGGTGACGGCGTTGCCGGAACAGGACGCCGTACGGCCCTGGTAGGTGAAGAACACCCGGCCCGCCGTGGACACGACCGCACCGCCGCCGGTCCATTGGCCGCCGCTGTTGGGGAAGGCCAGCAGGCCGATGTCGGCGGCGGCCTTGCCGACGGCCGCGGCCGGAGCGCTGGGCGCGACGGTGGTCGCCTTGCCCTTGAGGGGTGCCGAGCCGCCGTCGTAGTGGCCGTTGACGCTCACCAGGTCGAGCGGGGTCGCCCCGCGCATCCGGTCCGGCGTCCAGAAGTCACGGGCCTGTTTCTGCGCGCCGGCCGAGACCGAGCTGACGCCGGTGGAGCTGTCGGACCTCGGCGCGGCGCTTGCGGGGGTGGCCAGGGCGCCGGCGGTGAGCAGCGCGGTGACGCCGACCAGGGCGCCGACCACGGGGCGGGGTATGCGGGTTATGCCTCTCACGCGTACTCCTTCTGCGATGGGGGGACCGGGCGACCGGGTGGGCCGCCCGGCTGACAGACAGTCGGTCGAGAGCGGAGTGGAGAACCGGGAGGCAGCGTGCCAACCCGCAGACGGTTTTGGAAGAGCGCATGCCAAAACCGAGTCCGAAAGCGGGCTGTTCAGGATGGATTGAGCTCCTTTGGGCCGGGCCTCACTGCGTCGTGCAGGTACCGCCGTCGCAGCCCGGCGGGCTGTACGTCCAGCCCCGACTCGGGTCGTACGACCACCCGTCCGCGCGTCGCTAGACCTGCCCGCCCCATTGCCCGCCGCCCCGCCGCGCCCCACCCTGCTGCGCCCCGCGCCACTTGGCGGCGGCGAGCACGGCCCCCTTGGCGAGCCGTGCCCCCGAGGGAGTGCTGAGGCGATGCGCGAGCGGCCGGTGCTCGCGCAGGGCCCACAGGGTGACGATCCAGGCGGCGGGACCCCGGTAGATCTGCCCGGCGTCGCCGACGACGGTGATCTCGTCGAGCGTGGCGCCGTGGTCGAGGCCGGGATAGCGCCGCCGGGCCTCGTCGGACCCGGCCGGCACCAGCTCCAGCGGAACCAGTTGCGGCTGTTTCACGAGCCAGTCGCGCAGGAAGGAGCACAGGGAGCAGCTGGCGTCGTAGAGGACGGTCAGCCGGCGGACCGGGGCGGCGGGCCCGGCGCTCGGTGCGTGGGGCCCGCCGGCCGCGGCGGCATCCGTCATGCCGGCCACTCGGTCACGCCCCGGCCGACGGAGCGGCCCAGCCCTGCGGAGCGACCGGAGGCACCTGCTCGCGCTCCATCACCCCGCGCCGGCGGATCTTGTTGAGCACGTAGACGTTGGCCAGATGCATCACGCCGAGCACCAGGAGGACCACGCCGAGCTTGGTCGACAGGGCCTCGAAGATGCCGCGCGTGTCGACGATGGTGTCGTCGTCGCTCAGGTACAGCGCGACGAAGCCGAGGTTGACGAGGTAGAAGCCGACCACCAGAAGGTGGTTCACGGCGTCGGCGAGCTTCTCGTTCCCGCGCAGCACGTCGGCGAGGAAGATCCGCCCGTTGCGGCTGAGTGTGCGGGCCACCCAGACGGTCAGGGCGATGCTGACGACCAGGTAGATGACGTAGGCGATGACCGTGCGGTCCATGGCCTCCCCCTTCTTGAACGCGTTCAAAACGCTGACGAGGAAGACTCTAGACCTGGCTTTGAACGTGTTCAACTCAATGGGGTGAGGCCTCCGTCACGTCATGACCTGCGTGCCAGTTCCGGCCGCTTGGTGTAGTCCGTGAGCCCGATGACGTTCCCCCAGGGGTCGGCGATCTCGACGGTCCAGCCGGTGGCCCCGGAGAAGGGCGCGTCGAGCGGGGCGATGCCCGCGTCTCCCAGCGCCCGCGCCGCCGCTCGCGCGTCCGGCACCTCCAGCCACACCCGCGGATAGGGCCAGGGGGGCGGCCGGTGCCCCAGCGCCTCCTCGTGCCGCAGCAGGATCCCGGGCGTCTCGCCCCCGACCTTCAGCAGCGCGATCCCGGCCTCGTCGAGTCGGAACCCGACCGCGAACCCGGCGTGTTCGTAGAACCGGACGGCCTCGCCGAGGTCGCCGACCGGCAGCAGCACGTTGTCGAACCCGAGCAGCTCGTACGACTCATCATCTGACATACCGTCAGAGTAAGGGGATGATCGGCCGGAAACGGTGATTGTCGGTGGTGGCTCGTAGGGCGACGGTCAGCGTGCCGTTCGCCGTGTCCGTCGTCCAGCCACCGCCTGCCGTGACCGGGCTCCGCCCTTTCAGTGACAGGCCTTGAGAAACGGGCGAGGGCCCCGCCCCCGGTACCGACCCGGGAGACGGGGCCCTCACAGCCGTACGGAACGCCGCACCGGCAACGGTCTCAGAAGCGGCGCGTGATCAGTGCCTTCTTCACCTCGGCGATCGCCTTCGTGACCTCGATGCCGCGCGGGCAGGCGTCCGTGCAGTTGAAGGTCGTGCGGCAGCGCCAGACGCCGTCCTTGTCGTTGAGGATCTCCAGGCGCTGTTCGCCCGCCTCGTCACGGCTGTCGAAGATGAAGCGGTGGGCGTTGACGATGGCCGCCGGACCGAAGTACTGGCCGTCGTTCCAGAAGACCGGGCACGAGGACGTGCACGCGGCGCAGAGGATGCACTTCGTCGTGTCGTCGAAGCGCTCGCGGTCCTCCGCCGACTGCAGCCGCTCACGCGTGGGCTCGTTCGTGTCCTTCGTGATGAGGAAGGGCATGACGTCCCGGTACGCCTGGAAGAACGGCTCCATGTCCACGACCAGGTCCTTCAGGACCGTGAGGCCCTTTATGGGCTCGACCGTGATCGGCTTCTCGGGGTTGATGTCCTTGATGAGGGTCTTGCAGGCAAGGCGGTTCTTGCCGTTGATCCTCATCGCGTCCGAGCCGCAGATGCCGTGGGCGCAGGAGCGGCGGAAGGTCAGCGTGCCGTCCAGGTCCCACTTGATCTTGTGGAGGCCGTCGAGGACGCGCTCCTTCGGGTCGATCTCCAGCTGGAAGTCTTCCCAGGTCGCCTCCGCCGAGACCTCCGGGTTGAAGCGGCGGACCCGGAAGGTGACCGTGATGTACGGGGACGCGGCGGACTCGGCCTCCACCTTGTCCATAACGGGGGTTGCCATCAGTACTTACGCTCCATCGGCTGGTAGCGGGTCTGGACGACCGGCTTGTAGTCGAGACGGACGGACTCGGTGCCGTCGTCGCCCACCTCGCGGTACGCCATGGTGTGGCGCATGAAGTTGACGTCGTCGCGGTTCGGGTAGTCCTCGCGGTAGTGACCGCCGCGGGACTCCTTGCGGGCCAGCGCGGACACGGCCATGACCTCGGCCAGGTCGAGCAGGTTGCCCAGCTCGATGGCCTCCAGCAGGTCGGTGTTGAACCGCTTGCCCTTGTCCTGGATCGAGACGTTCTTGTAGCGCTCGCGCAGCTCCGCGATCTTCTCGACCGCCGTCTTGATCGTCTGCTCCGTGCGGAACACCATGACGTTCGCGTCCATGGTCTCCTGCAGCTCCTTGCGGAGCGTCGCCACCCGCTCGGTGCCGGTGGAGGAGCGCAGCCGCTCCACCTGGTCGATCACGAACTCGGCCGGGTTCTCCGGCAGCTCGACGAAGTCCGCCTTCTGGCTGTACTCCGCCGCCGCGATGCCGGCCCGCTTGCCGAACACGTTGATGTCCAGGAGCGAGTTCGTGCCCAGACGGTTGGCGCCGTGCACCGACACACAGGCGACCTCGCCGGCCGCGTACAGGCCGGGGACGACGGTGGTGTTGTCGGCCAGGACCTCACCCTCGACGTTCGTCGGGATGCCGCCCATCGCGTAGTGCGCGGTGGGCTGGATCGGGATCGGGTCCGTGTACGGCTCGATACCGAGGTAGGTCCGCGCGAACTCCGTGATGTCCGGGAGCTTGGCGTCCAGCTGCTCCGGCGGGAGGTGCGTCAGGTCCAGGTAGACGTGGTCGCCCTCGGGGCCACAGCCGCGGCCCTCGCGGATCTCCGTGTAGATGGAGCGGGACACGACGTCACGGGACGCGAGGTCCTTCATGACCGGCGCGTACTTCTCCATGAAGCGCTCGCCGTCCTTGTTGCGGAGGATGCCGCCCTCACCACGGGCGCCCTCCGTCAGCAGGATGCCCATGCGCCAGATGCCGGTCGGGTGGAACTGGAAGAACTCCATGTCCTCCAGCGGCAGACCCCGGCGGTACACGGCCGCCTGGCCGTCGCCCGTCAGCGTGTGCGCGTTCGACGTCACCTTGAAGAACTTGCCGCAGCCACCGGAGGCGTAGATGACGGCCTTCGCCTGGAAGACGTGGATCTCGCCGGTCGCCAGCTCGTACGCCACGACGCCCGCCGACTTCTTGACGCCGTCGACCTCGGTGATCAGCTGGTCCAGGACGTAGAACTCGTTGAAGAACTCCACGCCCTCCTTGACGCAGTTCTGGTACAGCGTCTGGAGGATCATGTGGCCGGTGCGGTCGGCCGCGTAGCAGGAGCGGCGGACGGGCGCCTCACCGTGGTTACGGGAGTGGCCGCCGAATCGCCGCTGGTCGATCGTGCCGTTCGGGGTGCGGTTGAACGGCAGGCCCATCTTCTCCAGGTCGAGGACGGAGTCGATGGCCTCCTTCGCCAGGATCTCGGCGGCGTCCTGGTCGACCAGGTAGTCACCGCCCTTGACCGTGTCGAAGGTGTGCCACTCCCAGTTGTCCTCCTCCACGTTGGCCAGCGCGGCGGCCATACCGCCCTGCGCGGCGCCCGTGTGGGAGCGGGTGGGGTAGAGCTTGGTCAGCACGGCGGTGCGGCTGCGCTTCGTGGACTCGATGGCCGCGCGCATGCCCGCGCCACCGGCGCCGACGATGACGGTGTCGTACTTGTGGATCTTCATGGTGGTTGCCTCAGCCCCGTGCCTAGCGGATGTTCGGGTCGAAGGTGAAGATCACCAGCGTGCCCAGCAGGATGGTGAACACCGTGGCGGTGTAGAGCAGGCCCTTCAGCCACAGCCGGGTGTTCGCGCGCTCCGCGTAGTCGTTGATGACCGTGCGCAGGCCGTTGGCCCCGTGCAGCATCGCCAGCCACAGCATCAGCAGGTCCCAGACCTGCCAGAACGGGGACGCCCAGCGGCCCGCGACGAACGCGAAGCCGATCTTGGAGACACCGCCGTCCAGCACGAGCTGGATCAGCAGGTGGCCGATGACCAGGACGACCAGCACGATGCCGGACAGGCGCATGAACAGCCAGGCGGCCATCTCGAAGTTGCCCCGCGTGGACTTCGGGGTCTTCTTGGTGCGCTTGCGCGGCGCCTCGATGTAGGGGGCCGGGTTGTCGACGTTGTAGAGGGACTCGCCCTCGACGGGGCCGATACCGGTGGCGGTCTTCTCAGTGGTGACTGTGTTGTTTGACATCGTGCGCGTCAGCTCCCGAACAGTTCACGAGCGGCGTGGCCGAGAACGGGGTAGATCGCCCCGAGCATCAGCACGAGCCACAGGCCGACGACGGACCAGAGCATCTGCTTCTGGTAGCGCGGGCCCTTCGACCAGAAGTCGACGGCGATGACGCGCAGGCCGTTGAGCGCGTGGAAGAGGATGGCGGCGACGAGGCCGTACTCCAGCAGCGCGACGATCGGCGTCTTGTACGTGGCTACGACCTTGTCGTAGTCCTCGGGGAGACACGGACGAGAGCAGTGTCCAGCACGTGAACGAACAGGAAGAAGAAAATGAGGACGCCGGTGACTCGGTGAGCCACCCAGGACCACATTCCTTCCCGGCCGCGGTACAGCGTTCCAGCCGGCACGGAAGTTCCTCCGGGAGCGGGGATTGGGGCCAGCCGGCTTGTGCTGTCGGTCGGGCCCGGCCGGGTACGGTCCACCGGCCCCCAGCATCGTAGCCATGCGCTGCCGCTGGGCTGAGCGGGGGGCTGGCGGTGTGATCAAACTGGCACGCGGATGGGTGATTGGCGGCTATTGGGGCGAGATATCTGGTTTATTGCCGTGTGCGGCGCCGTTGTGGCTTGTCGCGCGGTTCCCCGCGCCCCTCAGGGCGCGCACCAGACGTCCCTTTGCCAGGCGCCGGAGTTCGTCTGCCGTCAGTACTCGTTCGTCGTCCGGATCGTTTGCCAATCGAGACCGGATGGCGTGCAGTACATGGTCCAGGGCCTCTGCCGGTGGCAGATCGTCGAGGCAGATGACGAATGCGTGTCCGAACTTGGCCTCGTATGCGGCATTTGCTGCGTTGAGCGCCGTATGGGCTGCTCCGTAGATCCCCTCCGGCAGTACTGGCAACGTTTCGCCTGCCAGCGCCTCCGCCAGATCAGCCGGTGCCAGGTCGTACGCCGCCTCGTCCGACGCCGCCAGCAGGGAGTCGACGTCGGGGTACGGGCGGTGGCCCGCGATGCGGTCGGCCCAGCGGGGGCTGCGCAGGCAGGTGAGCAGCGTGCGACGGATCTCGCCGGCGGGGGCGGTGTTGAAGGACTCCAGCGCGTTCGGGGACGGTGGAGTGCGGGTCTGCTCGGGGAGCGACGGTATGGCGACTCGGCCAGGAAGGTGTGTGGGCGTCACGTGGGTTTCGGCAGGGGATTTTGGGAGAGGAGTGGTGCCACGTTATCGAGAGTGGACGTGACGTGTCCGACGGATGCCCGAATTTCAGTCGAACGGGAGAGTTTCGGAACGTGTGGTGGACGCCTGATGGAGCGCACAGGGCCTAGGTTGGCGGCGTGAGCCAGCACAAGCACAGGCGCCGGTCACCGGCGAAGAGCGCGCTGACGCAGACGTGGGTGCTGATCGTCGCGGTGGTCGTCGTGACGGTCGCGGCCGGAGTGAGCCTCGGGCTCCTGGCCACCGGCGACGACGGAGGGGCCGGAGAGTCGCAGCAGGGGCGTACGGCCCCGGGTACCTCCGCGCCCGCCTCGCCCTCCGACTCGAAGGGGGCGACCCGTCCGAGTCCGTCGCCCACCCGGTCGTATCCGCTCTCCAAAGCCCCCCGGACCATCCCCGCCGTGGGTTCCCACACCGCCGCCCGGGGGCCCGGCTGGCGTCCCGCGCGCCGGGAGCGGGTCGTCGTGAGCGACGCCGGGCTCGCCGACGAGGGGCGGCTCCTCGCGGGTGAGCTGGGGCTGACGTACGCCGGTGAGAAGGAGGACGTGCGTGCCGGGGACGTGCGGCTGGCCCTGAAGGGCGGGCAGGGCGCGGGTGCGGAGTCGTACACCATGACCGTGCGCCAGGGCCGCGTGGAGATCAGCGGGCCGGGTGAGGCGGGGGTCTTCTACGGGACCCGGACGCTCAAGCAGGAGGTGCACGGCGGGGGTACGGCGCCGGAGGGCGTCGTGCGCGACGCGCCGGCCAAGCCGGTGCGCGGGTTCATGCTCGACATCGCCCGCAAGCACTTCACCGCGGACTGGATCGAGGACCGGGTGCGGGAGCTGGGTGACCTGAAGTTCAACCAGCTCGGGCTGCATTTCTCCGACGACCAGGGATTCCGTATCGAGTCCGACTCGCACCCCGAGATCGTGTCCCGGCAGCACCTCACCAAGGCCCAGGTCAGGAAGATCATCCGGCTGGCGGCCGCCCGGCACATCACCGTGGTGCCCGAGATCGACTCGCCCGGGCACCTGGGCGCGGTCATCGCCGCGCACCCCGAGCTGCAGCTGCGGAACGTGTCGGGTGTCGCCACGCGCGGCGCGATCGACATCTCCAACCCCGAGTCCGCGAAGATCGTCGACGATCTGCTCAATGAGTACGCCGGTCTCTTCCCCGGCGGCCAGTGGCATCTCGGCGGCGACGAGTACCAGGCGCTGACCGTGTCCAACCCCGAGCTGACCTACCCGCAGCTCGCCGCCGCCGCGCGGAAGGCCTACGGCGCCTCGGGAACCGTCGCCGACCTGACCACCAAGTGGCTCAACGACCGCGCCGCCACGGTCCGCGCCCACGACCGGGTGCCCCGCGCCTGGAACGACGGGTTCTTCCGGAACACGTCCGTCCAGCCGGACAAGGACATCCAGGTGGCGTACTGGACGGGCAAGGAGATCGGCGCGCGGGTGCCGGTGCAGTATCTGAGCGCGGGGCGCCGGCTGATCAACTACAACGACGAGTTCCTCTACTACGTGCTGGGGCAGCCGCAGACCTTCGTCTATCCGACGGGGCAGCGGATCTACGAGCAGTGGACGCCGCGGGTGGTGCGGGGAACGGTGGCCGTGTCGGCTGCGTACGACGACCAGATCCTGGGCGGGTCCTTCGCGGTGTGGTGCGATTTCTCGAACGCGCAGACCCAGGCCCAGGTCGCCGCAGGCATCCGGATGCCGCTCAGGGCGACGGTGCAGAAGCTGTGGGACGCGAGGCGGCCGGCGCTGTCCTGGGCGGAGTTCCGCAGGCTCGCCGACCGGCTGAGCTGAGCTGCGGATTGGACCGTACGGCTGCGGACATCCGTACGACTGTGGAAAATTCGGCCCCAGCCGAACCGAACAGCCAGGGGGAACCGGGATGGGCTACTGGGGGTACTTCGTCGTGGGCCGCGGGGAGCGGCCGCTGGCGGAGCTGGACGCGCTGTCGGGTGTCGAGGGCCTGGCCCTGCGCGAGCGGACGCCGGGCGGCTGGCAGGTGTGGGAGTACCCGAGCGGGGAGGGGGACGTCGGGAACATGAACGACCTGGCCCGCGAGACCGGGGCGCCCGCGCTGTTCGGGTACGTCATGGACAGTGACTGCGTGGTCGTGGAGGCCGCGGCGCCGGAGAGCGGGGCGTGGACGACGTGCCTGGGGCGGGCCGCGATGGCCGGGTACCTCGGCGAGGACGGGCTCACGGTCGAGGACTACTTCCTCGAACCCGCTGACGCCGCCGAGCGGGCCGTCGCCTGGGCCGCCGAGGCCGGGCACGAGGTGAACGCCGAGCCGCTCGCCGACGTACTCACCGCTGAAGCGGACCCTTTGGCCGAAAACCTCTTCTTCCGGCTGCTCGACCGGCTGGGCGTGGTTCCCCTGTGACACTCAGGGGCCGTCGCACGCAGTAAGGGGAAGTGCGGGCTCCGTTAGGGAAGGAGCCTGCCAGGGGCCTGTGCGGGGGCCCCGGCCCTCACGAAAGACCCGCTTAGGAGGCGTGGATGAGCCTGGTGGAACTGATCGCTCAGGCCGACGAACGCGGACTGGCCGCCAGCGGGTTGGCTTGTTTGGACCGGTGTGTGCCCCTGCTGGGCGGTGACGACGAGGTGCTGCGGCCGCTGTGGGCGAACCTCGCGTCCGGCGGGGACCCGGCCGCTTGGGGCGAGCTGCTGGAGGAGGTGCGCGTCAAGCTGGGCGTCGCGGAGGTCGTGGACGACGAGGGCGTCGAGGACGAGGCCGCGCTGCTCGCCCGGCGGATGCTGGCCGAAGCCCCGGCCGTCCGGTCCGCCGCCGAGGCACGCATATGGGCCGACGCCTGCTCGGTGGCCTCGCTGCAGGTGCACCGGCTTCTCGACCCCGCGGAGGACGAGGCGTCCTCGGTCGACGCACGCCGTGAGGGCCGTACGGAGGGCATGTCGCCGCTCGTCGCCGCCGAACTGCGCCGCCAGGTCAGCGTCCTGGAGCTGCTCGCCGGGCATGGTGCGGGCGGGCTGCGCCGGGCGCTGGAGGTGTCGACGGAGGGGCGGCGGGTGCTGCGGGCGGTGGTGTCGCGGCGGGCCCGGGGGCGGGGCTGACGCCCTGCCCCCCCTGCCCCCTTCTGTTCTCAGACCACCAGCTGTTCTCAGACCACCAGCCACTTCACCACCGCGTCGCCGTACTGCGCCGTCTGTGCGTAGAACGCGGTCAGGTCGCGGTGTGTCGCCGCGAAGAGGCCGCGCACTTCGGGTTCCGCGTCCGGCACGGCGTACGGCCGCAGCAGTTGCACGCGCGCGTGCCGCCACAGCCCGTCGAAGTCGGCCGCCTTGAGGTAGGCGGCGACCCCGGTCACCTGGGAGGCGGTGAGCAGCAGGAACGGCGGCAAGGAGGAGTCGGTGTGGAACACCGGGCGGCCACCGAGGACCACTTGGGTCCGTGGGCCTTCCGGTGCGTGGTGCGGGGGGATGCCGGAGTAGAGGGTCTCGACGTCGCCGTACAGCTTGTCGAGCACCTCCTCGCGATGCCGGCCGATCCGCTCCCGCACGGTGTCCCAGTCGTCCTCGAAAAGGCGCTGGAACCAGGTCGCGCTGTTGCGCAGCGCCGAGGGCGGCACCGCGCGCAGATGGAGGTACATGCTCATCAGTGACTGGAGCGCACGGGAGCGGCGAACCGTCACCCTCGCGTCAACACGGACGCTCGCGTAAACCTGGTTCCTGAGGGAGTCCTGTGGGCGTCGTGGGGTGGAGGTGAGGCGGTCCTGCACCGGTCCCGGGCAGCCCCCGGATCCGCGTGACGAAAAGCTCTGCGGCCACGCTCTCCCCAGTGTGACGACTCAGCAGGAAACCAGGCCCTCAGCTGCGACGAAGCCGGTCCGGTGGGCGGCGGACGCGGTGGCGATGATGCGCGAGGGAGCGCGGCTGCGGCTCGACTACTCGGCGCAGAGCCTGTGGCGGGTCGACCGGATGATCGAGGGCCTGCGCGACGAGGGGACGCCCTGTGCCGCCGTGGAGACCACGCTGCGCGGGCTCGGCGCGTACGCCGGTGAGGTGATCGCCCGTCAGACCGGCGCGGAGTGGTGGGCGTCGGGCGGCGAGCACTGGATCCGTACGCCGGACGGGCGGCTGTGGGATCCGATCGACGAGGCCCGGCGGTGTTTCGCGGGCGACGGGTCGCTGCGGTTGCTGTGCCGGGACGCGACGCGGGGGCAGTCACGGGAGCAGTCGCGGTGGTAGCGCGACGCCGCTGAGCATGACCCGGCCGGGACCCCGTGAATGGGTGGGGTCCCGGCCGGGTCAGGTGTCCTCGACGGGTGACGGCGTCGCTACGGCGTCAGCGTCTGGCCCAGGTGGGCGTCCGTCGGGGTGGCCAGGGTGGTCTTGCTGTAGATGACGGCCTGCGGGTAGCCGAGGCCCGTGCTGTTGCTCGGCAGGTACAGGACGATGCCGTCCGTGCCGTCCTCGCCCTCCGCGCCGAACGTCAGGTCCGCTCGGCCGTAGCCCGACAGGTCCGTCAGCGACACCGCGGAGCCGAACAGGTCGCCGGTCTCCGCGGTGCCGGCGACGCCGGAGGTGTCCTGGGAGACCGCGACCGAGCCCGAGCCGGTCAGGCCGGAGGACGCGCCCTTGACCAGGATCGCGTCGCCCGCGTTGGCGTAGTTGACGCCGCTGCGGGTCAGGTCCTCGCCGGGGGCGCCGGCCAGGGCGTCCGCGTAGCCGTCGGCGTTGTAGTCGCCGACCGAGACCGAGGCGCCGAACAGGTCACCGGACTCGTTGCCGCCGGGGACGTAGGCCGTGTCCTGGTGGATCGTCGTCATGCCGGTGGTGGTGAAGCCCGTCGACGTGCCGGGGACCATCGTGATCTGGCCGCCGGAGAGGCCGCCCGACTCCGACACCACCGGCTGGCCGATGACGATGTCGTCGTAGCCGTTGCCGTTGACGTCGCCCGCGGCGATGGAGCGGCCGCCCTTGACGGAGATCACGCCGGCCTTGGTCAGGCCGGTCGCCGAGCCCGCGAAGCGGAGCACGCGGCCGATGCCGCCGGTGTCGCGGTAGTTGAGGGCGACGTCCGCGTAGCCGTCCCGGTTGAAGTCGCCGGTCGCGGCGTCCAGGTAGGCCACCGACCCCGTGGCGGAGGTCAGCGTGCCGGTCGCCGTCGCGCCGCCGGTCAGCCGCGCGTTCCAGTTGCCGCCCTTGCCGGTGCCGGCCGCGAACACGTCCGCCTTGCCGTCGCCGTTGAAGTCGCCGACGGCCACGGTGGAGCCGAGCTTGGCGCCCGCCGCCGTGACACTGCCCGAAGTGGTGTACGTGAGGCCCGAGTCGAGCGCCGGGCCGTACAGCACCGTGACCGAACCGCGGTCGGCGTTGCCGCTGGTGTCGTCCTCGCCGGGCGCGCCGATCGCGAGGTCGGCGTAGCCGTCGCCGTTGACGTCGCCCCACGCCGTCGAGGCGCCGAAGCTGTCGCCGGACTCGTGGGAGCCGGGAACACCGGTGCTGTTCTGGGTGATCGTCCGCTTCGAGGCGGGGACCGGGCCGTCGATGCCGCCCGGGACGACCGTGAGGGTGCCGCCGTTGCTCAGCGCGCGGGGCGTGCCGGTGACCAGGTCGGTGATGCCGTCACGGTTGAAGTCCGAGGTGGCCAGGGCGTGCGAGATGCCCGGGGTCTTGGCGACCTGGGCGATCCGGCTGAGCTTGGGGTAGAGGTTGGCGCCCGGGCAGGCCGTGGAGTTGGTGTCCCGGTGGCCGAAGACGCGCGGCAGCGTGACCGACGTGCCCTTCGGGATCTTGTTGCCGCTGTAGCCCTGGTCCACGCCGGACGTCAGCGTCACCTTGCCGGTCGGGTCGATGCCGTACATCCCGAACTTCCAGGCCACGATCCGGGAGATCGCGTCCAGCGCCGCCCGACTGGGCTGCGCCTTCTCGAAGTTGCCGATGTACGAGATGCCGACCGTGTCGGTGTTGAACCCGGCGTCGTGCGCGCCGGTCACCGGCAGGTCCATGCCGCCGCTGCGGCCCTCGAAGATCTGGCCGCACTTGTCGACGACGAAGTTGTAGCCGACGTCGAACCAGCCCTGGCTGAGGTGCCCCTGCTGGATCGTGCGCATCCTGGCCCGGGACTCGGCGCAGGACAGGCCGTTGTCGCTGTCGACGCCGGTGTGGTGGATGACGGCGGCCTTGATCTCGGTGCCGTACTCGGGTGTGCCGTTGTAGTCGGTCGACGCGCCCCACTCGGCCTGCGTGATGACCGGCGGCTTGACGACCGTCGAGGGCCGGGGCGCGGGGACCGTGGAGGTCGGGGTGGGGGAGGCGGTCGGGGACGGGGACCCGGTGGGCGTTCCGGTCGCCGTGGGGGTGTCCGTGGGCGCCGGGGTGCCGGGCGCCGAGGCCGGATCGGTCGGCTCGACCGGTGCCGTGGGGGTGGCCGTTTCCGTCGGCGCCGGGGACTGCGTGGCCGGCGCCGTGGTCTCCTCGGCCGCGAAAGCGGCCGGGCGTATCGCGCCCTTCGGATCCGTGCCCGGGTCGAGCAGCTTGACGTCCATGCCGGCCGGCTGGCCCGTCGCCTCGGTGCCGTCCGCGTTGACGACCCGCACCTCGATGCCGTCGGAGTCGCCGGTCCAGACCGACTCGGTGCCGCCGCGCAGAGCGGCCCGCTCGCCCTCGGCGCCGTCCGCCTGGCTGGGCTCGAGCGTCACCTTCTGCCAGTCCGACCACTTGCCGGTCTCGATGTCCCGGGTGCGCACCTCGGGCGTGCCCTTGGCCTGCTTCTCGGGGTCGTTCCAGGTCAGCACGACCGCGCTGAAGCGGTCGGTGTCCTGCTTGGCCAGGCCCTTGCGACCCGAGCCGCGGTCCTTGAGCCCGAGCGTGTGGATCGACGGCTTGCGGGTCTCCCGCTTGGCGTCGGCCGGCGCGGAGGGCTCCGCGATGGCGTACGTCACGACGCCGGCACCGCTCAGCACGACGGCTCCCACCGTCAGCCACGCCCGTCTCTTGAGGCTGAGCGGTTTGTACGCATGGGTCCTGCGAGGACTCAACTGTCCCACCCCCGGTAAATGGTCACGGTCGCATCACCTGTCACACAGGTGTCACTTACACACAGCGCACGAGGTGCGGGAACCGTCACCCAGGGAATGCGGCCCGACCAGGTGCCCGACCGTCACACCACGGCCGTTCAGTCGCGGGCGGGGGGGCAGGCCAACGAGAAGGCGGGGCCGGGTCCTTGGTGGACTCGACCCCGCCTGCCCGAAGAGTGTCAGCTCGCCCAGACCTCGGCGTCGTCGGCCGGGACGGTGGTGGCCAGGCCCAGCTCCTTGCGGGCGGCGACCGTCTTGTTCGGGTCGAGGCCGGTGAAGGCCGGGTCGTAGGCGATGTAGAACGCGTCGGCGTCGGCGGCGTTCGCGGCCTTCTTCCAGTTCGCGGCCGTCTTCGTCAGCTGCTCGCGGAGCTTGCCGACCTCCGTGCCGTCGATGCCCTTCAGGCCCGCGAGGTGCGTGTCGAGGGCGGCAGCGACGGCCTTGGCCTGCTTCTTGTAGCCGGCCAGGTCGTCCTCGACGGTGTCCGACTCGGGCTGGTTGGCCCACAGGGCGTCGTAGACGGCGTTCGCGCCCTTCAGGTACGCGGTCTGCTCGGGCTTCAAGGACTTCGCGTCCGCCGTCATCGAGCCGGTGAACCTGCCCTTTTCCTTGGTGTAGGTGCAGGTCACGGCGCGGTCGCCGGTCGCCCAGCTCTCCTTGGTCGGGGTGTAGTAGAAGACGGCGACCCCCTTGGGCAGCGCCCAGGTGTCCGGGGCGACCTTCCCCGCCTCGACCGGGCACTGCTTGTCGGCGACCGCCCA
Source organism: Streptomyces sp. CA-251387 (assembly GCF_050936625.1). Lineage (NCBI taxonomy): Bacteria > Bacillati > Actinomycetota > Actinomycetes > Kitasatosporales > Streptomycetaceae > Streptomyces > Streptomyces sp. CA-251387. Next base: position 5,909,459 of record NZ_JBNJMJ010000001.1, read on the forward strand.
GACCGCCTCGTCGCCGGGGTACGACTTCGCGTCGTCGAGCTTGAAGTCGCCGACGACCTGCCCCTCGTGCGCCTCGTCGCAGGGCACGATCTCGACGAGGATCTCCTCGCCCTCGCCCTTGGTGTTCGGGTTGTAGCAGTCACCGATCTCCAGCGAGAACACCGACCGCTGGCGGGCCACCTTCTTCGCGCCGTCCTTGGCGCTGTCGACGGCGTCCGAGACATCCGAGCAGCCGGCCGCGCCGATCGCGAGCAGGGCGACGGCGGCAGATATGCCACGAACAGAACGGAAAGGGCTACGGATTGACATGACGTGTACATCCTCTTACGCGAGCTTTATGAGGGGGGCGCGCGCATCGTATGCCATTCCTGAGGCTCGGCTGTGCGAAGTTCCCCGCCGGTCAGGGCGTTTGCGCGGCAACGTCTCTGACCCCCGATCAGCCGCAATGGTTGTACGGGGCAGCCGTGGCAGCTCGACGCCGACCGCACAGACACACGAGAAGTCGAAAGGTTGTACGTGTGCTGTGACTTCGCTGTGTGTGAAGGAACACGCCCGTTACCCGTGATGCTCACGAGGCGACGTCCGCTTGATCAGCGGAGGGGCCAGTGGGAGTCCCTCCGTCGGCCGAGCAAAGGGGTGGGGTCCCATGAGCACAGTGGACGAACGGGTGCCGGGCGCCCACGAGATGGGCCCGCACGCCGCGGCCTTCGTCACCGGCGTGACCGCCAGGCAGCGGCTGCCGCTCGACTACTCGGTGGCCAGCCTGCGCATCGTCGACTTCCTGATCGACGGACTGCGCAAGGGCGGCGCGGACCGGGAGCGCGCGCAGAGGACACTGTTGGGGCTCGGGGCGTACGTCGGTGAGGTCCTCGTGCGCCGCGCGGGGGCGGTGTGGGTGGACTTCGACGCCGACCAGTGTGCCTACTTCGGCCAGCCGGTCGGGGTGCGCATGCCGGACGGGCGGGTCTGGAACCCGCTGGGCAAGGTGCTCAACCGGTTCGAGCTCGGTGGCCCCAAGGAGTCCCTGCAGATCTTCTACCTGACCCTGCACGGGCGGGCACGGAGGGCCGTGGCGTGAGAACACGCCTCGCGGCGACGACCGCGCTCCTCCTCTCCGCCGCCCTCACGGGGTGCGCGGCGGACGACGCGCCGCCCGCCGAACCGAGCCGCCGGGCGGCCGCCCCCGCCCCCGTCGAGTCCCCCTCCGCCCCCGCACCCGAGACCTCCGCCGAGTTCCTCGCCCTGGCCGAGGAGGCGATGGCCGCGGAGAAGGGCTGGCGGTTCACCGTGCGGGGGAGCGAGGACCTGACCCTCCAGGGGCAGACCAGTGGCGCCACCTACTCCGCGACCGTGCACCGGACCACGGGCGCGACATGGGCACTGCACTCCGTCGGCAGCAGCCGGAGCAACAAGGGCGTGACCAAGTCCGAGACGGTCTACGCCGTCGACGGCGTCGGATACGTCAAGGACGGCGACGCCGCCTGGCGGCACGGGCCCCTCGCCGACTCGGAGATCGCGAGCAAGGTCGAGGACCCGATGGCCGCCCTCGACACGTTCGAGGACTACGGCGACGCGGTCTCCGTCACCGCCTCGGACCGGAGCGTCGAACTGCGCGTCCGTACGACGTCCGCCGCGCTGCCCGCCGTTCGGGACCAGGGCGTCGTACGCAAGGCCCTGCGCGAACTCGCCCCGACACTCGAGCAGTTGCGCGCGGCCGGCGTCACGGCACCGGAGAGCGGGATCACCGTGGAGCGCGCCGAGGAGTCGCTCGTCCTCAACCCCTCGACGTACCAGGTCACTTCGCACACCTTCCGGTGCGTCCTGCGTATCCCGTACGGAACCCAGGGCATCCGCTATGCCCAGGAGGTGACCGAGCGGGCCTCGGGGCCGTACGAGGGGACCGTGGTGCTGCCGCAGGAAGCGGCGACGCCCGCGCTGTGACACTTCTGTGAATCCCGGCGCTGTTGTGCGTGGAGGGACGTCGACAGCGTGGGCGTGCCGCAAGGTGCGGATTCGTCACGAACCGGTACGGACGAGGACAGTTCTTGGGCCACGGAGGGGTACCCCGCCGCGTGCACGCGTACGACGGGGATTTGGGCGCGGCCGTCGCGCGGGCCCAGGAAGGCGACGAAGCCGCGTTCGCGGTCGCGTACCGGCTGGTGCAGCCCGGACTGCTCGGGTATCTGCGCGGGCTGGTCGGGGGCGACGCGGAGGACGTGGCGTCCGACGCCTGGCTGGAGATCGCCCGGGACCTCGGCCGGTTCAAGGGTGACGGAGCCGGGTTCCGGGGCTGGACGGCGACCATCGCCCGGCACCGGGCGCTGGACCATCTGCGCCGGCAGAAGGTACGGCCCCGGTCGTCGGCGCTGGAACAGGACGTACTGGACCTGCCCGGTCCGGACAGCACGCACGACCAGGCGCTGGAGTCGCTCTCCACCGAACACGCCCTGGAGCTGCTCCGGGGGCTGCCGCGGGACCAGGCCGAGGCGGTGCTGCTGCGCGTCGTCGTCGGCCTCGACGCCCCCGCCGCGGCACGCGTCCTCGGCAAGCGCCCGGGCGCGGTGCGGACGGCCGCGCACCGGGGGCTGAAGCGCCTTGCCAAACAGCTGGGCGCCGCAGGTGTGACGGATGACGGCCCCCGGACGCTGGGGGAATCGAAATGAACGGCGCGATGAGTCGTACGGGGCGTGAGGGACGTACAGGCTCTACGAGCTTGTGAGCCACAGCAGTCATACAGGTCACGTAGATCACGTACGACGCGGGGGGACCAAGGGCCGTAACGGCAGACAGAGCACGTCGACAGGAACGGGAACGCACATGGGTGAACAGCAGAGCGGCGGTGGAGCCTCCGGCCGTCGGCGTGTGCACCCTGACGGCATGGCCCACGGTCACCCGTCCGGCCGGGTCCTGGCGCTCGACGACGCCGAGCTGGCGGCGCTGCTCTCCGCCGCCGTGCTGCGCGGGCACCCCGTGGACACCGAGGGCGAGCAGCGTGCCGTGGCCGCGTTCCGGGCGGCCCGGGCAGCCGGGGCCCACCGGACGCGCACCCGGCGCCGGGACGACTGGCGGTCCCGTGAGCAGCGGCGGCTGGCGCGGTCGCTGAAGACCGGACTGTCCCTGTTCGCCGCGAGCCTGACGTTGGGCGGTGTGGCGTTCGCGGCGATCGGCTCCTCCGACATGCCGGACGACTCCGGCGACAAGGCGAGGCCGACCCCGGCGGCCGGCGCCTCCGACGGGCCGGCCGCCGGGCCCTCCGCCGCGACGTCCGGCGCCGCCTCCGGCAAGCCCGGCCACCCCGCCACCGCCCAGGACACCGAGGCCAAGTGCCGTGCCTACGACCAGGTCGCGGGCCGCGGCGACGCGCTGGACTCGACGGCCTGGCAGCGGCTGGTCACGGAGGCGGGCGGCGCGGACAAGGTGGCCGCGTACTGCGCCGAGCAGCTGGCCCGGGTGACGCCCACGAGCAGGCCGAGCCGGGCGGCCACACCGGGCCGCGGAGCGGGCGAGGCGACGAACGGCGCCGACGGCAATGCGGCGAACGGTGCCGACGCGACGAGCGGTGCCGACGGCAATGGTGCGGACAACGCGGGCAACGCCGACAACACCGGCAATGCCGACAGTGCGGAGAGCGGTGCGGGCAACGCGAACAGCGGCGCGGGCGGCGACCAGGCCGACAAGGACTCTGGGAACGGGACGAAGAACTGACGCACGGGGCGAGAAGCGGTTCAAGCGGGTTCAGGTGAGCCGCCGTCCCAACTTTGCTGACCGGCTGCTGCAGCTGGTGCTTGTCGTCCACGATCCGATGGCGGCGCTGATCTTCCGGTCCATCGTCGGCATCGTCCCGGTCGGAGCCGGAAGCGTCGCGGAGACGGCCGGGGCCGCCACCCCCCACAGGAGAGGCCCCGGCCGTCGCGCGGCACGGGCCGCGCGGCGGCCCGTACTCTCTACAGCGCCGGGACTGCGTTTTCTGTCACACCCGGGCGGCGACTTCGCGGATTCCCAGGTAGTTGCATGTTGTACGGACATGGACGAGCAGCGCTTTCACGCCGTAACGTGCCTTTCGCGCCGACGGCAGAGACAAGACCACCGACGGACCAGCGACCTTGGACCGTAGTCATTAAGAGGAACCACGACGGCGAGAATTCCGGTCCGCGAGAGCGGCGCCGGCTTGGGCGCAAAGAAGGGCACCACCACCAGTGCTGGGGGACGACGCGGAGCTGACAGCCGCGGTGCTTGCGGCACAGGACGGGGACGAGACCGCGTTCCGGACTGTGTACCGATCCGTGCACCCGCGGCTGCTCGGGTACGTACGGACGCTGGTCGGCGACCCCGACGCCGAGGACGTCGCATCGGAGGCGTGGCTGCAGATAGCCCGTGACCTGGACCGGTTCAGCGGGGACGCGGACCGCTTCCGCGGCTGGGCCGCCCGAATAGCCCGCAACCGTGCGCTGGACCACATACGCATGCGCGGCCGCCGCCCCGCGATCGGCGGCGACGAGACGGAGCTGACCGGGAAGGCCGCCGAGTCGGACACCGCGGGCGAGGCCATGGAGGCCCTGGCCACCGACGGCACCCTCTCCCTCATCGCACGGCTGCCGCAGGACCAGGCCGAGGCCGTCGTCCTGCGTGTGGTCGTGGGGCTCGACGCCAAGACGGCCGCGGAGACGCTGGGCAAGCGTCCGGGTGCCGTACGGACCGCCGCGCACCGGGGCCTGAAGCGGCTCGCCGAGCTGCTCGGCGACGATCCGGAATCGGCCGGGGTCCTCGACGCCCTGCCTCCCCAGCGAGGAACCCGCGACCGCGCGGTGACGTCTGCGAGTGTGACGCAAAGCGTCACGCGGACGCAGAAGGATGTGTGATGGCCGACGAGCAGTACAGGTGGCTGGACCGCGAAACGGCGGAGCGGTTGCTGCGCGGAGAGTCACTCGAAGCTGTCGACGCGGCCGATCGCGACCAGGCCGAACGGCTCGCCAAGACCCTTGAGGCACTGACCGTCGAACCCCCGCTGAGCAGCGGCGCGGAACTCCCTGGAGAGGCCGCGGCGCTGGCGGCGTTCCGCGCGGCGCGGGCGGATCGTGACGACGTTGCCATGACCGTCGGTCACCGCTCCGGTTCCCACGCCTCCCGGGCCGGCGACGTCGGGCTCGTCCGGATCGGCGCTCCCGACTGCACCGCCCGTCGCCGCCGCTGGGGCCGTCCGGTGCGGCTCGGGCTGGCCGCCGCGCTGGCCGTCGGCATGGTCGGCGGGGTCGCGGTCGCGGCCGGAACCGGAGTGCTGAAGACGCCGTTCGGCGGCGACGAACCGGGCCGCCCCGCCGCCACGGTCTCGGCAGCGGTGCCCCCGGAACGCCCCCTGATCTCGCCCTCGCCGGACATCGGCGCGCAGGACGAGCCCACGCCCCGCGGCACCTCGAAGGACCACCCCGGCCCCGGCGCCCCCAAGGACACCGCACCCGGTGGCCCCGCCGGGGACCGCGAAACCGCCGGCGCGGACCGGGACGGCCAGTCCGGCGGGTGGCGGCAGGCCGTCACGGCCTGCCGCGACATGCGTGACGGCAAGCAGCTGTCCCGCGACCGCCGCCGTGCCCTGGAGAGCGCGGCGGGCAGTTCCGCACGCGTGTGGAAGTACTGCACGGGTCTCCTCACCGGCGCCGGCGAGAGCACCCAGGCTCAGCCGGACAAGGCCAAGGGCGACACCGACGAGCAGGGCGGCAAGGGCGACGGAGGCAAGGGCGACGACGAGGATCGCCCGAACGGCTCGGGCGGCCACGGCCATGGCAACGGCAACGGCGGCGGCAACGGCCACCGCACGAACGGCGCCGCGGCGAAGTCACCGAGCCCGTCGTACAGCGCGCTCTGAGCGGAACGCCCTCGCAGTCACTCCCGTCACACTCCTCTGACCTGCGGTTTTGCATCTCATAGAAAAATCTTCGCGCCAGGAGTGACGTTTTCGGTCGGGGTGGCGCTGATGAAAGTGAGCCGACTGGTCATCGGCCGTCGCACAGAGCCGGGGTTCCCCCCGTACCTGCGGCTCGTGCATCGGCGCGGGCGGGACACGTTCCCCCGGTCCCGCCCGCGCCCCACTTCTCCCTCACCGCGGAAGTTCTCCGCCTCACCAGTGGACGACGACCTTGTCGCCGGTCCGGACCTGCGCGAACATCTCCGCGATCGCCCGCTCGTCCGCCACGTTGACGCAGCCGTGCGAGGCACCGGCGTAACCCGTGGCCGCGAAGTCGGACGAGTAGTGCACCGCCTGGCCACCGCTGAAGAACATCGCGTACGGCATGGGCGAGTCATAGAGCGTCGACACATGGTGCCGGGACTTCCAGTAGACGCTGAACACACCTTCCCGTGTCGGTGTGTACTGCGCTCCGAACCGCACCGGCACCGTCAGGACGGTCCGCCCGTCGATCATCCAGCGCAGCGTCCGGCTCGACTTGCTGACGCACAGCACCCGGCCGGTCAGGCACCGCGCGTCCGGCGCGTCGGCGGGCTGCCCGCCCATCAGATACAGGTCCCACTTGCCGGGTTCGCGCGTCATCTTCAGCAGCCGCTGCCAGGTGACCTCGTCGGTCTTCCCCGTCCTCGGCAGCCCCCGCTTGCCCTGGAAGCCCCGCACCGCCTGCTCGGTCAGGTCGTCGTACGTCCCGGTCGGCCCGTCGAAGAGCCAGGCGATCTGCCGCAGGCGGGCCTGGAGCTCGCGTATGTCACGGCCCTCGTCGCCCCGCGACCACAGCACGGCGGGTGCCGGCGGCGTGGGCGTGGCGCTCGGCTTGTCGTCGGGCGGGGCGGACTTCGCGGACGGCGTGCTGCTCGGGAGCTCTATGCGCACCGGCGACCGTTGCTCTTCGCCCGATGCCTGCACGGTGCACCCGCACAGCACCGCGAGCACGGCACCCGAGGCGAGCACGGCGGTCGGTGCACGCAAGCCCCTGACGTGGATCCTCCCCATGCCCCTGGTACGCATCCAACCCCCCGTCGTCTCATCCCGGCCGCCCCCGGCCACACCTGATGTCACTTGAGATGTTCCCCGCGCATGACCGGTTGCGAACTACGCGGCATGGTGGGAGACAAGGGTGAACCGCCTCTGGGAGAATCTGTACTGGCAGGTAACAAGCACAGCGACCGGGTAACAAGCGCAGCAACACGGAGGGCCACACCATGACGCGCGAGTCGGAATCCGGACTGCCCATCGAGCCGGTCTACGGGCCGGACGCGCTGCACGGCTGGGACGCATCCGAGAAGCTCGGCGAGCCCGGCGCGTACCCCTTCACCCGCGGCGTCTACCCCACGATGTACACCGGCCGCCCCTGGACGATGCGCCAGTACGCCGGCTTCGGCACGGCGACGGAGTCCAACGCCCGCTACCGCGACCTGATCGCGCACGGCACGACGGGCCTCTCCGTCGCCTTCGACCTGCCCACCCAGATGGGCCACGACTCCGACGCGCCGATCGCGCACGGTGAGGTCGGCAAGGTGGGCGTGGCGATCGACTCGATCGACGACATGCGGGTGCTGTTCGGCGGGATCCCGCTGGACAAGGTGTCGACGTCGATGACGATCAACGCCCCCGCGGCCCTGCTCCTGCTCCTCTACCAGCTGGTCGCGGAGGAACAGGGCGTGAGCGCCGAACAGCTGACCGGCACGATCCAGAACGACGTGCTCAAGGAGTACATCGCGCGCGGGACGTACATCTTCCCGCCCAAGCCCTCCCTCCGCCTGATCGCCGACATCTTCAAGTACTGCAAGGCCGAGATCCCGAAGTGGAACACGATCTCGATCTCCGGCTACCACATGGCCGAAGCGGGCGCCTCGCCCGTGCAGGAGATCGCCTTCACCCTGGCCGACGGCATCGAGTACGTCCGCACGGCCGTGGCGGCGGGCATGGACGTCGACGACTTCGCGCCCCGCCTGTCCTTCTTCTTCGTGGCCCGTACGACGATCCTGGAGGAGGTCGCCAAGTTCCGCGCGGCGCGCAGGATCTGGGCCCGGGTGATGCGGGACGAGTTCGGTGCGAAGAACCCCAAGTCGATGATGCTGCGCTTCCACACGCAGACGGCGGGCGTGCAGCTGACGGCCCAGCAGCCGGAGGTGAACCTGGTGCGCGTCGCCGTCCAGGGCCTGGCGGCGGTCCTCGGCGGCACGCAGTCCCTGCACACCAACTCCTTCGACGAGGCGATCGCGCTGCCGACGGACAAGAGCGCGCGGCTGGCACTGCGTACGCAGCAGGTCCTCGCCTACGAGACGGACGTGACAGCGACGGTCGACCCCTTCGCGGGCTCCTACGTCATCGAGAAGATGACCGACGACGTCGAGGCGGCGGCCGTCGAGCTGATGCGGAAGGTCGAGGACCTCGGCGGCGCGGTGGCGGCCATCGAGCACGGCTTCCAGAAGGCCGAGATCGAGCGCAGCGCCTACCGGATCGCCCAGGAGACGGACTCCGGCGAGCGGGTCGTGGTCGGCGTCAACCGCTTCCAGCTGCACGAGGAGGAGCCGTACGAGCCGCTCCGCGTGGACCCGGCCATCGAGGCCCAGCAGGCGGAACGGCTCGCGAAGCTGCGGGCGGAGCGGGACCGGGGGGCGGTGGACTCGGCCCTCGACGCCCTGAAGAAGGCGGCGGAGGGGGAGGACAACGTGCTGTACCCGATGAAGGAGGCGTTGCGGGCTCGGGCGACTGTGGGGGAGGTGTGCAATGCGTTGCGGGAGGTTTGGGGGACGTACGTTCCCTCGGATGCCTTCTGAGCTGGTCGATTCCCTCGAATGGGTGATCGGGGCCGGAAATCGCCCGCCCCCGGTTACGCTCGTGGAGGGTGTTCCCGAAAGGAGGGTGCCGTGGCTGTGATGCTGCACGAGTCGTCGCTTGCCGATGCTGCCGACCGGCTCTGGGAGGAGCTGCCCGGGCACCGGGTGGAGATCCTCAACGGGAGCATTGTTGTGACACCGCCGCCGGATGGGGCGCATCAGGAGACGCTGACCTGGCTCATCGAGGAGTTTCTGCGGATCAAGGCCAGGCAGGCAGGGCTCAGATACGTGCAGGGCATCGGCTTGTGGCTGCCGACCGGGCCGGACGATTACGCAGTGCCGGACTTCTCTGTCGTAGACGACGACTACAAGGACGCACTCGTCGAGAAGAACTGCTACGCACCACACGTCTTCCGTCTGGTGTTGGAGGTGACCTCCTCCAACTGGACCAACGACACGGCCACCAAGGTTGACATCTACGCGCGGGCAAATATCCCCGTTTACCTTGTCGCTGACCGCAAACACGACGAGGTCCTTCTGTACCGGAACCCGACCGACGGCAAGTACCCGGACCCTGCCCGCTACAAGCGAGGCCAGACCGTCCCCGTCCCCGAATCCGTAGGCGTCACCCTCGACCTCTCCGTCGACACCCTCCTCGACGGCGACGACTAGCGAAGCCCGAACCGGCCCAGGTAATCCGCAAGCCCGGCTGCCTGGTCCCCGGCCCACCCCACGTAACCGTCCGGCCGCACAAGGAACAGCCCGCTGCCGTACGACTCCTGCGCCCGCCCCCGGACCACCCGTACCGCCCCCGGTACCTCCGGCGGCTCCACCCCCACCGCCACCAACGTCCAGTGCGGCCCCCGGAACGCGTCGAAGAGGCGTACGCCGCCCAGTGTGCCGTCGGGGGCGCGATCACCCGCTCGTACCGGACCCGGTGTCGCCCGTGTCTCCTCCGTGAGCGTCGACTCGCGATAGCCCAGGCCGAGTTGGCGGGTCGCCTCGCCGCGCCGGACCTCGCCGCGGTGGACGCCGGTCGACAGGCCGAGCATGTCGGCGGCGATGGCGCGCCGCTCCTCCTCGTACGTGCCCAGCAGAGCGGCGTCCGCCCCGTCCCGCAGCACCGCCCCCAGCTTCCACCCCAGGTTGTAGGCGTCCTGCACGCTGGTGTTGAGCCCCTGCCCGCCCGCCGGTGAGTGGACATGCGCGGCGTCCCCCGCGAGGAACACCCGCCCGTCCCGGAACCGGTCCGCAAGCGCCGCCCGCGGCCGGAAGTCGGAAGCCCAGCGCATCTCGGTCACGTCCTCCGGCGCCAGATGCGAGCGCGCGGCGACCACCTTGCGTACGCCCTCCAGCGAGACGTCCACCGACGCCGCCTCCGCGAACTGGGCCACCACCTGGAAGTCCTCCGTACCCGCGAGCGGGCAGATGGCCAGGAAGCCCTCGTCCGCCCCGCGCGGCGGGAACACGTGCCAGTTGTCCCGGTCCAGCCCGCTGATCCTGACGTCCGCCACCAGGACCGGGTTCGGGTCGACGGTCTCCCCGGTCATGCCGATGCCGAGAGACCGCCGTACCGCCGAACGGCCGCCGTCGGCGGCGACGACGTGCCGCGCGCGGACGCTGTCGCCGGCCGCGAAGCGGACCGTCACTGCGTGCTCGTCCTGCGTGATCCCGACGGCCTCCCGGCCGAAGGCGACCTTCCCGCCCAGCTCCTCCAGCCGCGCGAACAGCACTTCCTGCGTCCGCCACTGCGGCACCATCCACGGCTCGGTGTACGGCGAGTCCTCCGTCACCTCGGCCGGGTCGAACATCTGGTGCTCGCCCACCCGCTTGCCGTCCTGCCAGATCATCCCGACCGGATAGCTGCCGCCCGCCGCGCGGATCGCGTCGAGCACGCCCAAGTCGTCGAAGACCTCCATCGTGCGCGGCTGGATGCCCTTGCCGCGTGAGCCCGGGAACAGTCCGCCGTCCCGCTCCACGACCAGCGCGTCCACCCCGCGCCGCGCCAGGTCGATGCCGAGGGCGAGGCCGGTCGGGCCGGCGCCGACGATCAGGACGTCGGTATCGACGTCGAAGCCCAAATCTGTACGCATCGGGTATTCTCCCTTAACGCTGTTAAGTACTGTCGGTGATGAGCGTGCCCTTAACGCCGTTAAGCTGTCAAGCGTGAACGCAGACCGCCGAGCGCCCCTCGACCGCAACCGCGTCGCCGACACCGCCCTCGAGCTCCTGAACGAGGTCGGACTGGACGGGCTGACGCTGCGCGCCATCGCCAAGGAGCTGGACGTCAAGGCGCCGGCCCTGTACTGGCACTTCAAGGACAAACAGGCGCTGCTCGACGAGATGGCGACCGAGATGTACCGCCGGATGGTCGCCGCGACCCCCCTCGACCCCGCGGATACCTGGCAGGAACGCCTGCTCAAGTCCAACCGCGGACTGCGCGCGGCGCTGCTCGGCTACCGCGACGGCGCGAAGGTCTTCAGCGGCTCACGCTTCACCGGCATCGAGCATGCCGAGCAGATGGAGGACAACCTGCGCCTGTTCACGGCCGTCGGCTTCACCCTCGCCCAGGCGGTCCGGGCGACCTCGACGACGTACCTCTACACCCTCGGTTTCGTCACCGAGGAACAGGGCGTCGAGCCGGTGGCGGGGGAGCGGAGGGAGGGGTACGACGTGGCGGAACGGGCCCGGCTGATGGCCGACTTCCCCTTGTCGGCCCAGGCCGGCGCGGAAATCTTCACCGACTACGACACGCACTTCGAGGAGGGGCTGGCGGTGGTGATCGCCGGCATCGGGGCGCGGTACGGGATCAGCTGACCGTTACCTTTCGTTCACCCGGTAGTTGTCGGGGAGTCGGTGTCCGGCGTCGAACGTCTCCTACGGTCGCAGGGATCCGCCCCGGAGAGAGCCCAGGTGTACGCGTGACCAACCGCCCCCCGACACTGTCCGTGATCGTCCCGTGCTACAACATCGAGTCGTACGTACCCGAGACCGTGACCAGCCTGGTCAACAACGAACGGGACGACTTCGAGTTCATCTTCGTCGAGGACCGGTCCACGAAGGACAAGACATACGAAGCGCTGCTGACGCTGACGAAGAGACTCAGGAACAGCCGGGTGATACGGCACGAGCGGAACGGCGGACTGGCCACCGCGCGCAACACCGGGATCGACGCCTCGGAAGGCCGCTACCTCACCTTCCTCGACGGTGACGACTGGCTGGCGCCCGGCTATCTCGCGGACCTGGTGGACGCCATCGAGCGGTTCGACGTCGACTTCGTACGCACCGACCACGTGCAGGTCACCGGCATCGAACGGGCCGTGCACCGGGCGCCCGAGGGCCGGCGGCACACCCCGCTGGACCCGCGCACCTCGATCCTCCCGGTCGACGACACGACCATGGTCGACTACCCGTACGCCTGGGCCGGCGTCTACCACCGTCGCCTCCTCGACAAGGGCATGCTCCGCTTCCACGACGGACTGAAGACCGCCGAGGACCGCCCCTGGATCTGGGACCTGCACCGCAGGGCCGAGTCCTATGCCGTCGCCAGCCTGCGCGGGGTCTTCTACCGCCGGGGCGTGGCCAGTTCGCTCACCCAGATCGGCGACGTCCGCCAGCTGGACTTCTTCCGCTCCTTCGACCTCGTCCTCGCCGAGCTCGCCGACGACCCCGAGGTGGACAAACTGCGCAAGAAGGCGCTGCGGAACTACTGCGTCGTCATCGCCCACCAGCTGCTCAGCCGCGGCCGGTTCGAGCGCAGCATCGCGGCCAGGCTGAAGCAGATGGCGGCCGAGGCGCTGGGCAGGATGTCGGAGGACGAACTGGAAGAGGCCCTCGTCGGGATGGGCGAGGAGCGCGTGTACATGCTGCGCCGGATACGCGGCGGCATGAAGGGAGTGGCGGCGTGATCCAGCTGTTCTTCTCGGCCACGCAGTACGCGGCCGCGACCGTCACCGCCGCCCTCCGCGCCGGCCAGTTCGGCCCCCGCGAGGGCGTCCGCCGCATCCTCGTCGTCAGCAACACCGCCGCTGTCCCCGAGGTCGGCACCCCGCTGGACCGCATGGCCGGATTCGAGAAGCTGCGTCCCGAGTTCGACGAGGTGCGCTCCTGGAACGAGTTCATCTCCCCGCACCACCCGGCCGGCTGGTCGCCGCGTGGCCAGGACACCCTGCTGTGGGAGAAGGCCGTACGCCTCGCCTGGAACCTGGGCGACGAACCCGTCGAGATCGCCTGCGAGTCCATCCAGGCCAACCCCTCCCGCGCGGTCGCGGACATCTTCGCGGACAGCCCGATCCATGTGTACGCGGACGGCCTGATGAGCTACGGCCCGACCCGCAACCGCATCCCGCACGGCATGAGCAGCCGTATCAAGCGCGTCCTCCACCTCGACCTGGTGCCGGGCCTGACGCCCATGCTCCTGTCCGAGTACGGCGTCGAGCCCGAGGCCGTCCCGAACGAGGCGATCGTCGACGTCCTCGCGCAGATCGGCGAGTCCGGCGCCGGCATCCTCGCCGAGCGCCTCCCGGCCGACAACCCGCCCACCGCCGTCCTCCTCGGCCAGTACCTCTCGGCCATCGACCTGATCACCCAGGACGAGGAGGAGCAGCTGCACATCCGCTTCCTGCGTGCCGCAGCCCGCGCCGGTCACCGGGACGTCCTCTTCAAGCCGCACCCCAGCGCGCCCGCCGTCTTCAACGAGTCCCTGGAGGCGGTCGCCGACGAACTCGGCGTCACGCTCACGGTGCTGAACGAGCCCGTCCTCGCCGAGACGGTCTTCGCGTACCTGAAGCCGAAGCTCGTCATCGGCTGCTTCTCCACCGCGCTGATGACCGCCGCCGCCTTCTACGGCATCCCGGTCGCCCGCGTCGGCACGGAGCTGCTCCTCGAACGCATCACCCCGTACGAGAACAGCAACCGCATCCCGCTGACCATCATCGACGCGGCCCTGCCCGACGCCGAGCACGCCGAGCTCGGCACCCCGCTCGAACTCGCCGGGATGGCCGAGGAGCTGGCCCCGCTGGTGCGCAGCGTCGGCTACTGCATGCAGTCCCGCAAGCACCACGCCCTGCGCGACGAGGTGACCGCCTGGCTCGCCGCCAACCTGACCGGCTACCAGCGCTACTTCAAGCGCCGCCGCCTCACCAGCCTGCGTCTGCCGGGTGGCAGCCCGGTAAGGGCGGAGGCGCTGCGCAGGCACCCGGCGGTGAGGAAGGCCGTACGGCAGCTGCGGCAGACGACGCGGAAGTAACGCCGGGTATGTCGGTGGGGGGTGGGAGGCGCGCAGCGCCCCACCAGGGGCGCGCGGAACTGCGCGACCAGCCCCCCACCGGCCCGCACTCGAACCACGGCTAATGCAGCCGAACCGCCGGCAGCGCCCGCTTCAACCTCGGCCCGAACGGCTTCTCCACGAACCGGTGCATCAGCCAGGCCAGTCCCAGCAGGCTCAGCACCGACAGCGCCAGCGTCGGGTACGACCCCAGCCCCAGCCCCCGGTGCAGCACCCGGATGAAGAACCAGCCCAGGTGCTCGTGGATCAGATAGAAGGGGTACGTCAGCGCCCCGGCCACCGTCAGCCAGCTCCAGTTGGCCCAGTTCGTCCAGCCCAGCGCCACCACCGCGACGGCGGCGAAGGCGCAGAAGACGATGGCCTGGATGACGAACGGATTGCGGTGGAAGTCGCCCTGCGCGCCCGGGTGCCACAGCGCCATGACCGAGTAGCGCTGGCCCAGGAGGAAGGACATCCCGACGATCCCCCACAGCAGCGGGTCGCTGCCGAAGCGGTGGATCAGGTACAGCGCGAGGCCGCCGATGAAGAACGGCGCGTGGTCGCGCATCACCAACTCGTCCGTCAGCGGGTTGTCGGCGACCCGGGCGAAGGCACCGGCCAGCGTCCACAGGATGCAGAAGGTGACCACGCGCTTGTAGGTGACGCCCTTCCAGATCACGAACAGCGCGAACAGCACGTAGAACTTCAGCTCCACCCAGAGCGTCCAGCACACGCCCAGGACCCGCGGCACGCCCAGCGGCTGCTGCATCATCGTGAGGTTGACCAGGAACTCGTCCGGCCGGACCGGGTGGACGACGACCGGCAGGAGCACCGCCGCGCCGGTGACCATGACGATGGCCACCCAGTACGCCGGGTAGAGGCGGGAGATCCGGGAGCGGAAGAAGTCGCCGAGGCTGCGGCCCCAGCTGCTCATGCAGATCACGAAGCCGCTGATGACGAAGAAGAACTGCACACCCAGGCTGCCGTAGGTGGACAGCTGCGACAGCGTCGGGAACATGACCCCGGGGGACTGGTGCCAGGAGGCCTCCACCTCGCCGTTCTTGCCGGTGAAGTGGTACATGCACACCATCAGCGCGGCCAGCAGCCGCAGACCGTCCAGGGCGCGCAGCCGGCTCTCTCTTCGGGGCCGGACGACAGGCCGCTCGGCGAGGACCTGGTCCAGCCGGGGTGCCGCTGGTGCCGGCGGTGCCGTGACCTGGTCAGCCGCGCTCATCCTGGGGCCCTTCTCCTGGGAGTCTCGAGGTGCGTTCAGTCGTACGTGACAGACGGTGCCATCTGATACGACGACCGAACGCTATGTCCCTCGGACGGGTGAAAGGTGAGTGACGGCTGACGCTCAGGGAGCGCAAAGGTGTCACACGGATGAACAACCACCCCTTGTTCGACCACCCCTTGTTTCTGGCTACTTCCGGCCGGCCACCTGCTTCAGCGCCCGGGCCCGGCGCGCCAGTCGGCGCACGGTCGCGTTGCGCGGGATGAAGGAGAGCTGGGCCGGTACGGCGCCGGGGAGGGCGAGCGAGGTCAGGCGCTTGCGCTTGAAGTAGCGCCAGGTGTGCGGGTTCAGATGCTTGGAGAGGTAGGCCTCCGCCGCGCCGCGCAGCCCCGGGTAGATCTTGGGCTGCATCGCGAAGCCGACCGCCTTGAGCAGCGCGGCCAGTTCCTCTACCCGCTCGCGCGGGGGCATCGACCAGGCGTTCACCGCGGCGGCGTCCGCGATGTCCGGCAGCAGCGCGTCGACGATGGTCAGCGGCACACGGTTGCTGTTCTGGTAGGGCGTGAGCCGGGCCAGCACGGAGTCGGTGCCGACCCGCGCGACCGGAAGGCCGTACAGGCCGGCGGCGGTGAACAGCGCGGTGGAGAAGCAGCCGACGACCAGGGCGGGCCGCAGCCGCTGGAAGGCCACCTCGGCGAGGACGGGGCGGTCGAGCAGGGTGAGTTCGGCGCCCAGCTTGCTAGCCTCGTCCTCCAGGAGCTTCGTCCAGCGGGCCGGCGCGACGGGGTGCGGCTTGAACACGAGCTTGCGGTGGCCCAGTCCGACGGCGCCGCGCACCATCTGCAGGTGCAGGTCCTCCTCCTCGGCGTCGGTGAGGATGCCGAGCGCGGCGAGGTACTGGCCGAGCAGCAGGGCGGGTTGTTCAGCCACTGACGGCAACTGGTCCTCGGGCTCGGCGAGTTCGCCGAGCACCTTCAGGAACGCCTCGGACGGCACCAGTTCGGCCGGGACGTCGAACTCGGTGAGCAGCAGCGGGGTGAGGCCCGGGACGAGATCGAGGTGCAGCAGGCGGCCGATACGGGTGCCGACCAGCGGGTCGATCTTGTCGCGCGTGGGGCCGTAGCTTATGAGGCCGTCGGCGTAGACGTCGACGGGAGCACCGGTGAACAGCTGGCACAGCGCGAGCGCCGGGTTGACCTGCACGGACTCGACGGCCAGCTGGATCTCGTCGTCGCCGAGGTTCCACAGCAGCCGTACGTACCGCTCCCACATGGGGATGTCGTCGGCGCGCGGCGACCAACCGCTCGGATGGAACGGGGAGATGGTCGCGTTCCAGGACCGCACCTCGTCGAAGCGCTCGGCGATCCGGGTGAAGCCCGGCATCGCGTCGACGGACGGGGTGATCTCGGGGTTGGTCGCGTTGTTGGTGACCAGCAGCAGCCGCCGGTCGGCCGGTGCGAAGAGCCCGGCGTCCAGGGCGGCGGCGAGGGTCGCGGCGCCGTACAGGGTGGAGGCGCAGAAGATCTGGGTGGTGCGAGGCATCAGGCGGCCACCGTCCGGGCTCCGACCGCCCTGCGGCGCACCCGCCGCAGACGGGCCGCTCGCTGCGCGTCCATCGAGTCCATGACCTCCGCGAGCACGTCCTGCGGCATTCTTTTCAGGGCGGCGGCGCTCAGCGAGCGCAGTTTTCGGGCCACGGCGGGTTCGAACCTCTCGATTTGTCCGAGGTGGTGAGCCATGATCGCGCAATAAGTGCGCACGGCTTTCGGCAGCAGCTTATCGGCCTCGGGGTCAGCCGCGGTTTCCTCGATTACCTGGTCGAACGCACGAATGAAATCCAGCTGCCGTACGTCACCGATCTGGGTGAGTGAGGACGCCACTCCGCGCCGGTAGTAGACACCGAGCAGCCCCACCGCGGCGAAGGATTCCGCCTCCCGGTGCAGTTTCCAGATCCACGGCCGGTCCTCGGCGGTGCGCAGCCCGTGGGTGAAGTGCAGCAGCCCGCGGTCGACCAGGCGCCGGTGGTAGATGCCCGCCCAGGCGTACGCGTAGTCCACGGACGTCGACCGGTCGGCGGGCAGGATCGCCTCGCGCGGGTTCATCACCGTCCAGCGCCGGCCGTGCGGCACCCGGTGGATGCTGCGCGCCCGCCCGGTGGACTGCACATGGTCGGTGCGCACGAAGTCGCAGCCCAACTCCTCGATGCTGGCCAGGAGTTGCGGGAAGTATCCGGGTGCCAGCCAGTCGTCGCCGTCCAGGAACGTGAGGTACTCGCCGCGCGCCTTGTCGATGCCCGTGTTCCGCGCGGTGGCCAGCCCTCCGTTCTGCTCGTGTCTGACGACGACCGCGCCCGGCAGCTCGCGCTCCGCGCGCGCGAGAATGTCCGGTGTCCCGTCGGTCGAGCAGTCGTCGACGAGGATGAACTCGAAGTCCTCACGCGTGTTCGCACGCAGGCTCTTCAGAGTGTCGGGCGCGTATTGCTGCACGTTGTAGAACGGCACGATGACGGAGAGCTTGACCACGC
Organism: Streptomyces sp. CA-251387; assembly: GCF_050936625.1. NCBI lineage: Bacteria > Bacillati > Actinomycetota > Actinomycetes > Kitasatosporales > Streptomycetaceae > Streptomyces > Streptomyces sp. CA-251387. The sequence goes on from NZ_JBNJMJ010000001.1 coordinate 5,927,225, forward strand.
GAAGGACGTTAGGGGGCGGTCCGGCATCCGTCTTTACCCGCAGATTGATGTCAGGTGAACGACGCGTGGCGATGCCATGAACCAGGCCTTTTTTCAACGGCTTCGGGCCCTGATTCGCCGTTCGTCGATGTGCTGTTAACCGTTTGTTGCATTCGGGTTGGGCAGAACCTCTCAATCGCTTCCTAGCGTCTTCGACGTGCCAGTAAGTGCGACGAAGACCCGGCGAGTTGCCGTACTCGCGGATTCCGATACCCGGTGGAAATGGGGTGCGCTCACCGCGAACCGCATTGCACCGGAGAACAGCGAAAAATCGGACATCCGTCTGGACGGATATCTCCTGCGTGGCCGGGCCACCCCCACCGCCCGCCAGCTCCAGGAAGTCGGCGTCCACGCCGACTCCCTGCGTGAGGTGACGGCCGTCGAGTTCCTGCGCACCATGGCGCGGGAGTCGTACGACGTCCTGGTCCTCGCCCTCGTGGGCGGCGGTGTGCAAGCCATGCTGCACGGCCTGAAGCGGGTCTGGGAGGGGAAGTCCGAGCGGCCCGTCGTCGTCACCGGCTATGTCGGCGTCGTCTACGAGAAGCTCGCCGACGGCCTGCTGCTGCGGCACGGCGCGGACCTCGTCCTCGCCAACTCCCGCCAGGACGCCGAGCGTTTCCGCGCGGTGTACGAGGGAGTCGGCGCCGACGCCTCGTCGGTGACCGAGGTCGCGCTGCCGTTCCTCGGCGGGGAGCCCTACACCGGCGAGCACGACCCGTACACGGTCGTCTTCGCCGCCCAGCCCTCCGTGCCGGACAGCCGCAAGGACCGCACGTACCTGCTGAACCGCCTCATCCAGCACGCCCGCAAGCACCCCGAGCGTGAAGTACTGCTCAAGCTGCGCTCCAAGCCCGGCGAACACACCACGCACATCGAGGAGTTGCCGTACCAGAAGCTGGTCCAGCGGCTCGAACCGCCGGCCAACTTCCAGCTGGTCTACGGCAACATGGGCGAGGTTCTCGACCGCACCGACCTGCTGGTCACCATCAGCTCCACGGCGGCGCTGGAGTCGCTGCACCGCCGTATCCCCACCGTCGTCCTCACCGACCTCGGCGTGCGCGAGGTGCTCGGCAACCACCACTTCGTCGGCTCCGGCTGTCTCGCCTCCTGGGACCAGTTGGACGAGGGACACCGCCCGGTGCCCGACGAGGAGTGGGTGTCCCGGCAGGGAGTCTGCGCCGACGGCACCTACGCCACCGCCTTCGACGCGGCCCGCGAGCGCATCACCGAGCTGCTGGACCGCCCGGGCGGCATGCCCGCCCTCACCCCGTACTACACGCCGGCCACCGCGCCCGGCTATCTGCCCGGCATCCTCGCCCGCCACCACCTCGGCCCGGACGGCACCCCGCTGCCCGGCGCCCCCGCCCACGACAAGGAGCCCGGCCCGGTCCGCCAGATAGTGCGCCGGGCGGCACGCGGCGCCTACCGGCACGGCGTACAGCGGGTGGCGCCCGTCATCCGGCGGATGGGGGAGCTGTGAGCGACCCGACCGGGGCGCCGGGACGCGCCCCGAAGCCCTCGCAAGGAGCCCAAGGAGTGGAGCCCATGTCCAACCCGGAAGCAGGCCAAGGCGGATCGGTACGCCGAGTACTCGCCGTGATCCCCGCGCGCGGCGGCTCCAAGGGCGTGCCCGCGAAGAACCTCATGCCCGTCGGCGGCGTACCGCTGGTGGCGCGCGCCGTGCGCGAGTGCCGGGCCAGCCGCCTGGTGACCGACGTCGTCGTCTCCACCGACGACCAGGGCATCGCGGCCGCCGCCCGCCAGGCCGGCGCCGAGGTCGTGCTGCGCCCCGCCGCCATCGCCGGTGACACCGCCACCTCCGAGGCGGCCGTGCTGCACGCCATGGACGCCCACGAGGCGCTGCACGGCGCGCCGGTGGACGTGGTCCTGCTCGTGCAGTGCACCAGCCCCTTCATCGTCCGCGAGGACATCGACGCCGTCGTCAAGGCCATCGTCGCCAACGGCGCCGACACCTCCCTGACCGTCGCCCCCTTCCACGGCTTCGTGTGGCGCCACGGCGACGACGACGCGGCCGCCGCGCAGACCGAGCGCGCGACCGCCGGCGGGGGCTACGGCGTCAACCACGACAAGTCCTTCCGCCCGCGCCGCCAGGACCGCCCCCAGGACTTCCTGGAGACCGGCGCCGCCTACGCGATGGACGCCAGAGGCTTCCGCGAGCACAAGCACCGCTTCTTCGGCCGCACCGAGCTCGTGCGCACCGACCCCGCCCGGGTGCTGGAGATCGACGATCCGCACGACCTGGCCCGCGCCCGCGCGCTGGCGCCGCTGTTCGACGCGGACCGGCCCGGCGCCCTCCCGACCACGGACGACATCGACGCGGTCGTACTGGACTTCGACGGCACCCAGACCGACGACCGGGTGCTGATCGATGCCGATGGAAAGGAGTTCGTCTCCGTGCACCGCGGAGACGGCCTCGGCATCGCCGCCCTGCGCAAGAGCGGCCTGAAGATGCTGATCCTGTCCACGGAGCAGAACCCGGTCGTCGCCGCCCGCGCACGGAAGCTGCAGATTCCCGTGCTGCACGGCATCGACCGCAAGGACCTCGCGCTGAAGCAGTGGTGCGAGGAGCAGGGCATCGCGCCTGAGCGCGTGCTCTACGTCGGCAACGACGTCAACGACCTCCCGTGCTTCGCCCTCGTCGGCTGGCCCGTGGCGGTCGCGAGCGCCCACGACGTCGTGCGCGGCGCCGCACGCGCGGTCACCGCCACCCCCGGTGGCGACGGCGCGATCCGAGAGATCGCCAGCTGGATCCTCGGCCCCTCTCTCGATTCCCTCACCAAGTAAGGACATCTTTGCCATGAGCACCTACTCCCGCATCCGCAACTTCGGTTCGCGCGAGGTCGGCCCGGGTCGCCCCGTCTACATCTGCGGCGAGATCGGCATCAACCACAACGGTGAGCTGGAGAACGCCTTCAAGCTCATCGACGTGGCCGCCGAGGCCGGCTGTGACGCCGTCAAGTTCCAGAAGCGCACCCCGGAGATCTGCACGCCGCGCGACCAGTGGGACATCGAGCGCGACACCCCCTGGGGCCGGATGACCTACATCGACTACCGCCACCGCGTGGAGTTCGGTGAGGACGAGTACCGCCAGATCGACGAGTACTGCAAGGAGAAGGGGATCGACTGGTTCGCCTCCCCGTGGGACACCGAGGCCGTCGCCTTCCTGGAGAAGTTCGACGTCCCCGCCCACAAGGTCGCCTCGGCCTCCCTGACGGACGACGAGCTGCTGCGGGCCCTGCGCGCCACCAACCGTGCGGTCATCCTCTCCACCGGCATGTCGACCCCGAAGCAGATCCGCCACGCGGTGGAGGTCCTCGGCTCCGACAACATCCTGATGTGCCACGCCACCTCCACCTACCCGGCGAAGGCCGAGGAGCTCAACCTCCGCGTGATCAACACGCTGGAGAAGGAGTTCCCGAACGTCCCGATCGGCTACTCCGGCCACGAGACCGGCCTGCAGACCACTCTCGCCGCGGTCGCGCTCGGGGCGACCTTCGTCGAGCGCCACATCACCCTCGACCGCGCGATGTGGGGCTCCGACCAGGCCGCCTCCGTCGAGCCGCAGGGCCTCACGCGCCTCGTCCGCGACATCCGCACCATCGAGGCCTCCCTCGGTGACGGTGTCAAGAAGGTCTACGACTCCGAGCTCGGCCCGATGAAGAAGCTGCGCCGCGTCGCCGGCGTGGTCGCCGAGGCGGAGATCGCCGCGGCGGCGGGCGAGCCGGTCCAGGTCTGATCCGGAACGCAGCGAGTCCGACAGCGCCGACTCCGAGTGCTCCGAACAGGGGCGCTCGGACTCGGCGCCTTCGGGCTCCGCTCCACCCGAGCCACACGAGCTGAATACGAGCGCCGCATGAGCGCCTTACGACGGGACGGTCGTACGTCGATGAGCCCCCGCGCCGGGAACACCGGCCCCCACACTCTCGCCTTCGTCGAGAGCCCGGTACAGCTCCTGAACGTGCTGGAGTGGGCGCACGCCCACGCGCATACCGTCGGCGCGGGACTCACCCTCGTCGTCCTGTCCCCGATCGACCCCATGACCCGCGGCCAGCTGCGCCGGATGGCCGAGCTGGCGCGCGAGGACGGCCACGAGGTCCGCTGGGAGGAGGCGCGGGGCGGCGCGGCGGCTCCCTTCCAGACGATCGGCGGCCTGGCGGGGCTGCTGCGGCGGGCCGAGCGTGTGGTGCTCGGCGACCCCTTCTCCCGCTACGTCCAGCTGCTCCTGACCATCACCAAGGCCCGCGACCTCGTCGTCGTCGACGACGGCACGGCGACCATGGAGTTCGTCGCCCAACTCGCCCGCGGCGAGCGCCTGGTGCGCTGGCACCGCAAGGGTGGCCGACCCGGCCCCCGCGACCTGGTCTTCGCGCCGGTGTCGTCGGCGGCCCGGAAGCGTCTGACGCCGAGCGAGCGCCGGAAGGTCGAGATCTTCTCGTCCATGCCCATGGACGAGACGCCGGACGGCGTGACGGTCACGGCCAACACCTTCGCCTGGACCCGGGCCCGCTTCGGCCCGCCCCGCATCACCAAGGGCGCGGACATGGTGGGCACCTCGCTGGTGGAGACCGGCGTGGTGGACGGCGACCGCTACCTGGAGGCCGTCAGCTCCCTGGCCAAGACGCACGGCGCCACCCGCTATTTCGCCCACCGCCGCGAGAGCGCGGAGAAACTCCACCGGCTGGCGGTGGAGACGGGTCTGGAGGTCGTACGCCCCGACCTCCCGCTGGAACTGATCGCCCGCCGCGGACCGATCGGCCGCACGGTCCTGAGCTTCCCGTCGACGGTCGTGCATACGTTGCCGCTGGCCCTGATCGGCACGGAGGTCCGCGTCGCGGTCTGCGACATCGACCCCGCCTGGCTGACGGAGAACGCCTCACCGCGGGCGCAGGGGTTCCTGTCGGGGGTCACGGGGACGGCGCGGGATGTGCATCGGCTGTCGGCGGTGAGCGCGGTCTAGCGGACGACGACGCTCACGCTCCTGTGCCGCGCTGTGGCCTCCGAGGGACGTGCGGGGCGCGTCTGCCCGGCCGCGGGTTCGCGCAGCACGCGGTGCGTGGTCCAAGGCCTCCCTCGGACAGGTGCACCACGACGGTCCGCACACGCCGAGAGCATCCGCGACACGGCCCCGCCCGGCTGACGGGGAACGCCTCGCCGCGGGCGCAGGGCTTCCTGCCGGGGCGGCGGGAATGCACCCGCTGTCGCCGGTGAGCGCGGTGTGATCCGGCCGGCGGGCGTCAACTGCCGTGCTCTGCCCGGAGGTAACCGATTGTTACCCTCTGACCTGCGAGGTTGGCCGAGGTGAGAGGCGGGTCGTGGCGGCTGCCGGACAGGACGACGACACCGACGCTGCGTCGAGCAGGGCAGAGACGCTCCGTCGCCAGGCCGAGCGGGCCTTCCTCCGCGGCCGGGCCGACGAGGCCCACCAGATCGCCGTCCGGGCACTGACCGAGGCCGGGCGGACCTCGGACTCCCGCGCGCTGCTCCTGGAACACCTCGGCCGCTACCTCGACGCGGGAAGCACCAGCTGGGAGCACGACTACTTCGAGCAGTCCCTCGCCGAGCTGGGACCGGACGCGCCGCCGCACGAGCGGATCCGGGTGCTGTGCTCCTCCGGGCTCGCCGGGCTGCGGCGGGGCCGTACCGACGACGGCGTACGGCTGCTGCACGAGGCCGCGGAGCTGGCCTCCGAGGCCGACGACGCCGAGCTGGAGACCGTCGTCTGCACGGTCGTGGCCGAGGCCGCCCTCACTCTGGGCCACCTCGACGAGTCCCTGCACCGCACCCGGCGCGCCCGTCGGCTGGGCATCGAGTCCCGGCAGCACCACCTGGTCGTGCGCTCCTACTTCAACGAGGCCCGCGCCACCTACCTGCGCACCGGGAACGTCGCCGACGCCGCCCGCATCCGCGGCGCCGGCCTGGCCTACGCCACCGAGCACGGCGAACTGGCCACTGAGGAGGGCAACACGCTGCGCCTGGCCCTGATCGAGGACCTGATCGAGGCCGGCCGCTGGCCCGAGGCGGACGCCCTGCTGAGCGAACCGGCACCGCACGAGCGGCACGGCTCCCTCAACGAGGTCGAGGAGGAACTCGTCCGGGCCTGGCTGCTCAGCTGGCGCAGCCGGGACGCGGACCCGGCACCTTCGCTGGTCCGGCTGGTGGCGACCAGCAGCCCGCTGCACGAGGCGTACTTCCTCAGCCTGGCGCTCGCCGCGGCGGCCCGGCTCGGCGACCACGCGGCCGTCGAGGAGCTCACCGGCCGCGCGCTCCTCCTGGCCGGCGGCCACCTCGCACCACCCAGCAGCGGCCTGTACGTCATCGACGCGCTCGCCTCCGCGATCCACGCCCAGACGACCGGCCCCCGGCCGCCCATGCTGCACCCCGACACCGCGCCCGACCGGCTGCTGGAGACCCTGGAGAGCGTCTACACCCGGGTACGCCACCATGTGGCCGCGCCCTACGAACTGACGGACGGGGTGGTGGCCGTGGCACGCGCGGAAGCGGCACGTGCCGGGGCCCGCGCGCAGGACGAGGCGGAGCACTGGGACACCGCCATCTGGGTCTTCCGGCGCACCCATGCCCGGGCCCGCCTGGTCCACGCCCTGCTGGGACGGGCGGCCGGGTACGCACCGGGTGACGATCGCGCGACCGCGCTGCTCGACGAGGCGGAGCGCATCGCCGTACCCATGGGCGCGGAGCCGTACCTCGAACGGATCACCCGGCTGCGCGCGTCCCCACCCCCGGACCCCTCCCCGGAAGCCCACCGGCCCACCCCGGCACCGCCGACCGACCTGACACCACGCCAGCGCGAGGTGATCGCCCGCCTCGCCGAGGGACGCACGGACCGGGAGATCGCCGAGGAACTGCGCCTGAGCGTCCGCACGGTCAACGCGCATGTCGCCCAGCTCCTGACCAGACTCGGCGTGCGCAACCGTGCGGAGGCCGTGGCCTGGTACTACCGCTCCGAGGACGGACGTGGCGAGGAGCGGGGCATATCGGGCTGACTCACGGCCGGCCCGGTCGCCGTCGGCGTATCGCTCCTCGTCCCGCTGCGGCAGGCCGCCGTACCCGCCACGCACACCAGCACCACACCGGCCAACTGGCCGGCGTCCGGGCTCTGGGCGAGGAGGAGGAAGCCGATGCCGGTGGCGACCGCCGGTTCCAGGCTCATCAGCGTGCCGAACGCACTCGCCGTCAGGCGGCGCAGTGCGAACAGCTCCAGCACATGCGGGGCGATCGGCAGCAGCACCGCGGCCAGCGCGGAGACGGCCAGCACATGCGGGCTCCACCAGTCCGCCTCCGCCCCGCCGACCGCCACCGCTCCGGTGCACAGGGCCGCCACAACCGTGGACAGCGCGACGCCCTGCTGGCCGGGCAGCCGGTCGCCCACCCGCTGGGTCAGCACGATGTAGCCGCCCAGCCCCGCCGCGGCACCCAGCGCGTACCCGATCCCCGCCCAGTCCGCGGACGCCTCCCAGGGCCGGGTCAGCAGCAGCACCCCGGCCAGCGCCAGCAGCGGCCACACCAGGTCGGTGCGTCGCCGCGACCCCACGACGGCGACCAGCAGCGGTCCGGTGAACTCCACCGCGCTGACCGTGCCCAGCGGCAGCCGGTCGATCGCCTCGAAGGAACACAGGGTCATCACCGCGCTGGCGCAGCCGAGCGCCGCTGCCGCCACGAGGCCCCGGCGGGGCAGACGGCGGATCCGCGGCCGGGTCCATACGAGCAGCAGTACCGCCGCGCAGCTCAGCCGCAGCCAGGCCGTCCCGGCCGGCGACATCCGGTCGAAGAGCGGGACGGCGAGCGAGGCGCCGGTCTGCACGCTGACCATCGCGCAGACGGTGGCGGCCATGGCGGGTGCGGCCGTGCGGGCGGGCGAGGCGGCGGGCGCGGTGGGCGCGGCGGCGGTCATGCCGGGACGGACGCGTACGCGGCGGTCGCGCGGACGAGGAACGCGGTCTCCGCGTAGAAGAACTCCCCGTCCCGCGCGGCCCGTTCCACCGACGCCGTCCACTCGTCGATCTCGGCGACCGACAGCGGCCCCGTGCGGTTGACCGCGCGTTGCCGCAGGGCCGTGGCGATCTGCTCCACCCGGTGCCGGGCGAACCCGGTCAGCTCCGTCCCCACCGTCACATGCGTGTCGACGTGCTCCACGTCCAGCAAGCTCTTGCGCACCAGGGCCGCCGCCTTGCGCCCCATCCAGGCGTCGCTGAACTCCATCCACTCCTCGGGGAATTCGGCCCACCCGTGGCACACGGCACGCGTCAGCTCCGGGTCGCCCGCGCGGATCACCAGGGCGTCGTAGTCCGTGTGCGAGATCACCGCCGTACCGCCCGGCCGCAGCAGCCGGGCCACCTCGTCGATCAGCGCCGCCGGGTCGCGCAGGAACTCCAGGACGTCATGGCAGACGACCGCGTCCATGCTGCCGGCGTCGTACCGGGTCGGCTTGTTGAGGTCGTGCACCTCGATCTCGGCGTGCCCGCCCAGCAGCGTCCGCGCCGCCGCCACGGCCTCCCGATCGACGTCGCACCCGTGAAGTAACGCCCCCGGCGCCCGCTCCGCCACGGCCTGCAGCGTCCCGCCGGTCCCGCACCCGAGGTCCAGCACACGCTGTCCGTCGGCCACGTCCAGGCTCGTGGCCAGCGCACGGTGTATCGAGTGACCAGGCATGGGCATACGAAGTTCCTCCACGACTCGGCATGAGCAGCACCGGGTTCGTTTCTACGGGTGCTGGGGGAGGAGCGCTTCGGTAGTTCTACCTAGGTGTGATCACTTGGCCGAAAACAGCCTCGGGGCTTCTCGGCGAGCAGGAAGGCGCGGGGGCGCTTCTCCTCGCCGTCGGGTTCCCGCACGATCCGGGCGGACAGCCTGAGGCCCGCCTCCGTCAGGTGGGCGATGACGGTGTCCGGCGTGCGCCAGTAGTAGTCGAGCGTGATCTCCTGGCCGAAGCGCTCGCTCAGGTGCAGGTGGTCCTCGGTGTCGCCGGTCTGGAAACCCAGCAGGAGCGGGGCTCCGGGCACCAGTACACGGTGGAACTCGGCGAAGGTCGCCGGCAGGTGATCGTCCGGGACGTGGATGATCGAGTACAGCGCGACGATCCCGCCCAGCGTCGCGTCCGGCAGGTCCAGCGACGTCATCGAGCCCACATGGAACCGGAGTTCGGGATGTGCCCGGCGCGCCAGAGCCACCATCCGCGGCGAGAGGTCGACGCCGAAGACCGGAACGCCGAGCGCGTCCAGCCGGGCCGTGATGTAGCCAGGACCGCTGCCGAGGTCGGCGACGGGGGCCGGGGCGTGCTCGCCGGCCAGCTCGGCGAAGACGGTGACCAGGGAGCGGTCCAGGGGAGCGCTGTCGGCCGGCCAGTCGGAGAAGGCCTCCGTGTAGGCGGGGGCGATGGCGTCGTACGACGCTCTGGTGGCCTCCAGGAAGTCGGCGTGCTCGGGGATCGAGGGGCTCGGGGAGGTGTGGGGGTTCTCGGCGGTCACGGGGCGCACCCTAGTGCGGCGGGCGGACAGGCGTCCGGCGGTTCACCGTGGGTGTGCGATCCCGACAGGTGAACACAACCGACGGTTCTGTCCGCGGCGTGGTATCCGTGGAGGTGTGGATGGCTGGCATCGTCACTCTCCGTCCCCGTCGATTCCATGATCGACTCGGCCGAAAGTCGCGCGAGTTTACCCACCCAAACCGATACCTATGCGTCGGGCGGCCAGATTTTCTTCCCCAAACGGGTTGAACTTTTGTTGATCGAGGGTCAGTTGGCCACCTCGGCGTCCTACCCTTCAGAGGGTGAACAAGTTGATGTCCCCAGAGTCCGAGGCCGATAAACCAGGGGAAGCCGTCCTTCCCGGCACCCTGCCGGAGGCGCTCCGTGCCGAACTCGTCGAGTTCCGGCGCGACTTGCACATGCACCCGGAGCTCGGCAACCAGGAGTTCCGTACGACCGCCGCGATCAAGGCCCGCCTGGAGAAGGCTGGCCTCCACCCCCGCGTGCTCGCCAGCGGAACCGGGCTCATCTGTGACATCGGGGAGCCGGACGGCGAGCGGCCCGTGCTCGCCCTGCGCGCGGACATCGACGCCCTGCCCATCCCGGACACGAAGAGTGAGTGCCCGTACCGCTCGACCGTGCCCGACCGGGCGCATGCGTGCGGGCACGACGTGCACACGACCGTGGTGCTGGGCGCCGGGCTGGTCCTGGCCGAGCTGCTCCGGCGCGGGCAGCTGCCCCGCCCCGTCCGGCTGATCTTCCAGCCCGCCGAGGAGGTGCTCCCCGGCGGCGCCGCAGACGTCATCGAATGCGGGGTGCTCGACGGGGTGGGCCGGATCCTCGCCCTGCACTGCGATCCCAAGGTGGACGCGGGCAGGATCGGGCTGCGGGAGGGCGCGATCACCTCGGCCTGCGACCGGCTCGAAATCGCCCTCGACGGGCCCGGCGGCCACACCGCCCGCCCCCACCTCACCACCGACCTGGTCACCGCCGCCGCCCGGGTCGTCACCGACGTCCCCGCACTCGTCGCCCGGCGTACCGACGCCCGCAGCGGCCTCGCGGTGACCTGGGGCCGGATCGAGTCCGGCCACGCGCCGAACGTCATCCCGCAGCACGCCGAGCTCGAAGGCACCGTCCGCTGCCTCGACCTCGACGCCTGGCGGCAGGCGCCCGACCTCGTGGTCGCCGCCATCGACGAGATCGCCAACCTCCACCGCGCCAAGTCGGAGATCAACTACATCCGCGGCGTCCCGCCCGTCGTCAACGACCCCGAAGCGACCGACCTCCTCCGCGACGCCATGACCGCCCGCCGCGGCCCCGACTCCGTAGAGGGCACCGAGCAGAGCCTCGGCGGCGAGGACTTCTCCTGGTACCTGGAGCACGTCCCCGGCGCCATGGCCCGCCTCGGCGTCCGCACCCCCGGCGACCGCATCGGCCGCGACCTGCACCAGGGCGACTTCGACGTCGACGAGTCGGCCATCGCGGTGGGCGTGGAGCTCTTCACCGCGGCGGCTCTCCTGGACGGCGCCGCCTGACGGCTGCCTCGGCTCCACTCCGGTTGCGGCCGCAGTGGAGCCGAGGCAGCCTGGGCGCATGGCGATGGGACGTGAGCGCATGTCATCACGCTGAAGCACCCCAGGTATACGGAGCGTGTCGCACGGAAGAGGTGCAACGCCCTCATGTGCGCCTTTCGATCCGGTGGTTCACAAGGACTTAACCGGCCATCGGCACGAATGGATAACAGCCGCGCGGAACCCCGTTCCCAGGAGTGTCTACGCGCGTTAATGTGCGCCGAACTCAGCACCCACTGCGGGGCTTGGAGAATGGGGAACTTCACGATGCGTCGGATATCCAAACTGACCCGTGTCGCGGTGGGGGTCGCGTCGCTCGCGCTCGCTGCCACCGCGTGCGGTGGTACCAGCAGTGACAACGGCGGCGGCAGCGGCGACGGTGGCGACAAGAACCTGGGTCTCGCCATCGCGTACGACATCGGCGGCAAGGGCGACCAGTCCTTCAACGACGCCGCGTACGCCGGTCTGCAGAAGGCCCAGAAGGAGTTCGGCTACAAGACCGCCGACATCGAGCCCACCGAGGGCGAGACGGACGCCGACAAGGAGCAGCGCCTGGCGTCGCTCGCCAAGCAGGGCTACAACCCGGTCATCGGCGTCGGCTTCGCCTACGGTCCCGCCATGGAGGCCGCGGCCAAGAAGTACCCGAAGACCACCTTCGGCATCGTCGACTCCGTGGTCGAGGGCGAGAACGTCGCCTCCCTGGTCTTCGCCGAGGAGCAGGCCTCGTACCTGGCCGGCGTCGCCGCGGCCAAGGCCACCAAGACGAACACGGTCGGCTTCGTGGGCGGTGTGGACATCCCGCTGATCCACAAGTTCGAGGCCGGCTACAAGCAGGGCGTCCAGGACACCAGCGGTGGCAAGGTCAAGGTCATCTCGCAGTACCTGACCCAGACCGCCGAGGAGGGCGGCTTCTCCAGCCCCGACAAGGGCAAGGCCGCCGCCGAGGGCCAGATCGAGAAGAAGGCCGACGTCGTCTACCAGGCGGCCGGCCTGTCCGGGCAGGGCGTCATCGAGGCCGCCGCGAAGGCCAAGGTCTGGGCGATCGGCGTCGACTCCGACCAGTACAAGCAGGCCGCCCTGGCCTCGTACAAGCAGTACATCCTGACGTCCGCCCTCAAGGACGTCGGCGGCGCCGTCTACGCGCTGGCCAAGTCCGTTCACGACGACAAGCCGCTGACTGGCACCCAGACCTTCGACCTGAAGGTCAACGGCGTCGGCCTGGCCGAGTCCAACCCGGAGTTCGCGAAGATCGCGGGCCTCAAGGACGCCGTGGACAAGGCCAAGGCGGGCATCATCGACGGCTCCATCAAGGTCAAGACCGAGTAGCAGCGGCCGTACGGCTGTGAGTCGTACGACTGTGTAGCGGGCGGGCATCCGAGGGTGCCCGCCCGCTTCGCCGTTCCCGGATGCTCCGGGCGGCGCCGGATCACCCACCGCCACCCTCCGTTTGCTGTCGGCAAGCCCTTGGTCAAGGCCCAACGTGGAGTTGGCCACGGGCCGATAACAAGGTGAACAGAAGGGGTGTTCCGGCCGGTCTACGCGCGTTACTCTGCAGCGAAAGCCAGCGCCGTAGCTGCAAGCTGTACCGAGCTGTACCGTCCGGCGCTAGTACGACAGGAGCTACAACTCATGCGCCGGATTTCCCGGATCACGGTCGCAGGCGCAGCGACCGCCTCTCTGGCCCTCGCGCTCTCCGCCTGCGGCGGTACCTCGACGTCCGCGTCGTCGTCGGACTCGAAGGGCGACAAGGGTCTCGCCATCGCGTACGACGTCGGCGGCAAGGGCGATCAGTCCTTCAACGACGCGGCGTACGCGGGCCTGGAGCAGGCGAAGAAGGAGTTCGGCTACAAGACCGCCGACGTCGAGCCCACCGAGGGTGAGACCGACGCGGACAAGGAGCAGCGCCTGGTCTCGCTGGCCAAGCAGGGCTACAACCCGGTCATCGGCGTCGGCTACGCGTACGCCGCCGCCGTGAAGGGCGCCGCGGAGAAGTTCCCGGACACCACCTTCGGCATCGTGGACGACTCCACGGTCGAGGCGAAGAACGTGGCCGACCTGGTCTTCTCCGAGGAGGAGGCCTCGTACCTGGCCGGTGTCGCCGCCGCCAAGAGCACCAAGACGAACACCGTCGGCTTCGTGGGCGGCGTGGACATCCCGCTGATCCACAAGTTCCAGGCCGGTTTCGAGCAGGGCGTCCAGGACACCAACCCCAAGGTCAAGGTCCTGAGCCAGTACCTCACGCAGACCGCGGAGGAGGGCGGCTTCTCCAGCCCCGACAAGGGCAAGTCGGCCGCCGAGGGCCAGATCGAGAAGAAGGCCGACGTCGTCTACGCGGCCGCCGGTCTCTCCGGCCAGGGCGTCATCGAGGCCGCCGCCGCCAACAAGGTGTGGGCCATCGGTGTCGACTCCGACCAGTACAACCAGGAAGCCCTCGCCAAGTACAAGGACTCGATCCTGACCTCGGCGATGAAGGACGTCGCCAAGGCGGTCTACAACCTGGCGAAGTCGGTCGAGGACGGCAAGCCCGCGACCGGTATCGTTCGTGGCGATCTGAAGACCGGCCAGGTGAGCCTGTCGAACTCCAACCCGAAGTTCGCGGACGACGCCGAGGTCCAGGAAGCCATCAAGACGGCCAAGGAGAAGATCGTCAGCGGCGAGATCAAGGTCAAGACGAGCTGAGCACAACAGGGGGTGTCCCATGGCCGCCGGCAGGATCCGTGCGACACGCCCTCACACCCTGAGCAGCGGTAACCCCGGGGTTACGTCCGCTCAACGGGGTACGGGGAGGCTTTCCCAGCGGGAGTCCTTCCCCGTACCCCGTTGTCGCGGTGCGTCGGCCCCCTTTCAGGCCATAGGGGCGCTACGCGCGTAGACGACCCCCGTCCCCAGGAGAGTGCGCCATCAACGCGTCCAGCAGCCCTCCGGCCGGCGCGGCGGTCAACGGTCAGGTGACCGCCGTCGAGCTCGCCGGGATCACCAAGCGTTTCCCGGGCGTCGTGGCCAACCACGACATCCACCTCAGCGTCCGCAAGGGCACCGTCCACGCCCTCGTCGGTGAGAACGGCGCCGGCAAGTCGACGCTGATGAAGATCCTCTACGGCATGCAGAAGCCGGACGAGGGCACCATCGCCGTCGACGGCGAGCAGGTCACCTTCTCGTCGCCGGCCGACGCCATCGCGCGCGGCATCGGCATGGTGCACCAGCACTTCATGCTCGCCGACAACCTCACCGTCCTCGAGAACGTCGTCCTGGGCAGCGAGAAGCTGTACGGCATCGGCGCCAAGGCCCGCCGCAAGATCAAGGAGATCTCCGAGCGCTACGGCCTCGGCGTCAAGCCCGACCTCCTGGTCGAGGAGCTCGGCGTCGCCGCCCGTCAGCGCGTGGAGATCCTCAAGGTCCTCTACCGCGGCGCCACCACCCTGATCCTCGACGAGCCGACCGCCGTGCTCGTCCCGCAGGAGGTCGACGCGCTCTTCGACAACCTGCGCGAGCTGAAGGCCGAGGGCCTGTCGGTCATCTTCATCTCCCACAAGCTGGGCGAGGTCCTCTCCGTCGCCGACGAGATCACCGTCATCCGCCGCGGTACGACGGTCGGTACGGCCGTCCCCTCCGAGACCACCCCGCGCCAGCTCGCCGAGATGATGGTCGGCAGCGAGCTGCCCACGCCGGAGACCGCGGAGTCGACGGTCACCGACAAGGCCGTCATCGAGGTCGAGGACCTGACGGTCTACTCCGGCGGCGCCGTCACGCTCGGCAAGTCGTCCGCGAGCCTGCTCATGGACGAGGTCAAGCGCGGTTCCGTGAAGCGCCTGCTGGACGACATCTCGTTCAAGATCCGTGCGGGCGAGGTGCTGGGCATCGCCGGTGTCGAGGGCAACGGCCAGACCGAGCTGGTCGACGCACTGATCGGCCTGAAGCACGCCCACTCCGGCACCATCCGCTTCCTGGGCGAGGACATCACGTCGATGCCCACCCGCAGGCGCCGCGAGCAGGGCATCGGCTACATCCCCGAGGACCGCCACCGCCACGGCCTGCTCCTGGAGGCCCCCCTCTGGGAGAACCGCATCCTCGGCCACGTCACCGAGAAGCCCAACGCCAAGGGCGTATGGCTGGACCCGAAGGCCGCGCAGGAGGACACGCGCCGCATCGTCGAGGAGTACGACGTCCGTACCCCCGGCATCGACGTCACCGCCGCCTCCCTGTCCGGCGGAAACCAGCAGAAGCTGATCGTCGGCCGCGAGATGAGCCACAAGCCGCGCTTCCTGATCGCCGCGCACCCGACCCGTGGTGTGGACGTCGGTGCGCAGGCCGCGATCTGGGACCACATCCGTGAGGCCCGCCGCGAGGGCCTGGCCGTGCTGCTGATCTCCGCCGACCTGGACGAGCTGATCGGCCTGTCCGACACGCTCCGGGTGATCTACAACGGCAAGCTGGTCGCGGACGCCGACCCGGCCACCATCACCCCGGAGGAGCTCGGTTCGGCCATGACCGGTGCCGCGACCGGTCACCTGGAACACGAAGAGACCGCCGAGCCCGGCGCAGACACCCCCGAGATCCGTAAGTCTCCCGAGGCTCCGGAAGACGAGGCCCGCTGATGAAGAAGTTCGACAAGGAGCGCGTGCTCCTCGCGGTGGCCGGACCGGTCATCGCGCTCGCCGTGGCCTTCGTGCTCAGCGCGATCGTGCTGCTCGCCTCCGGCAAGAACCCGGTCGAGCCGTTCGCCGTGATGTTCGAGCAGGCCTCGTTCTCCGACATCCAGGTCCTGATCATCAACCAGGCCTCGATGTACTACATCGCGGCCCTCGCGGTGGCCATCGGCTTCCGGATGAACCTGTTCAACATCGGTGTCGACGGCCAGTACCAGCTCGCCGCCATGATGACGGCCATCGTCGGCGCCCACATGAACCTGCCGGCCGCGATCCAGATCCCGCTGCTGCTCCTCACCGCGCTGTTCACCGGCGCCTTCTGGGCCGGCATCGCCGGTGTCCTCAAGGTCACCCGGGGCGTCAGCGAGGTCGTCGCGACGATCATGCTCAACGCGATCGCGACCTCCGTCATCGCCTACCTGTGGCTGCCGAACGTCTTCGGCGTCAAGGTCGGCAACAACAACACCACCGGCGAGATGCACGAGTCCGGCTGGGTCCCCGGCATCGACATGGGAGACGCCGGCGAGATCTACGGCCTGGTCTTCCTCGCCGTCCTGCTCGGCATCGGCTACTGGGTCGTCCTCAACCGCACCCGCTTCGGCTTCGACCTGCGCGCCTCCGGCGCCTCGGAGAGCGCCGCCGCGGCCTCCGGCGTCGACCCCAAGCGCATGGTCCTCACCGCCATGCTGCTCTCCGGCGCCATCTCCGGTCTCGCGGGCCTGCCGATCCTGCTCGGCGACACCCACACCTACAGCCTGAACTTCCCCACCGGCATCGGCTTCCTCGGCATCGGCATCGCACTGCTCGGCCGTAACAGCCCGGTCGGCATCGCGTTCGCCGCCCTGCTGTGGGCCTGGCTCGACAAGGCCTCGCCCGAGCTGGACTTCCACGGCTACGACAAGGAGATCGCGGTCATCATGCAGGGCCTGATCGTGCTCTCGGTCGTCGTCTCCTACGAGGCCGTACGCGAGTGGGGCCTGCGCCGCCAGCAGCGCCGGGTCGGCGCGGAGCTGGCTGCCGGGAACGTCCTCGGCGCCGACAACAACACCACGAAGGAGGTGGCGGGCCGATGACCACCCCGCAGACTTCAGCGGTCGACGTCAACCAGCCCACGCTGCAGCCCGCGGCGCCCACCGGCCGCCGCCTGTCGTGGCCCGTCCTGCTGCTGGTCATCGCCGGAGCCCTGGCGCTGACCTCGATCGTCCGCATCATCACCGGCGCGGACGGCATCACCAACGTCAGCCAGATGTCCACCGCCCTCCAGCTCGCCGTCCCGATCGGCCTCGCCGGTCTCGGCGGTCTGTGGGCCGAGCGCGCGGGCGTCGTCAACATCGGTCTCGAGGGCATGATGATCCTCGGCACCTGGTTCGGCGCCTGGGCCGGCTTCCAGTGGGGCCCGTGGACCGGTGTCCTGGTCGGCATCATCGGCGGCTGCATCGGCGGCCTGCTGCACGCCTTCGTCACCGTCACCTTCAACGTCAACCACATCGTCTCCGGTGTGGCGATCAACATCCTCGCCCTCGGCGCCACCCGCTACCTCGCGCCCCTCGCCTTCGAGGGCCACGCGGGCGGATCCGCCAAGCAGTCCCCGGCGGTCGACTCCCTCGGCCACTTCACCGTGCCGGGCCTGTCCGACGCCCTGCGGGACCTCAACAACCAGGGCTGGTTCTTCATCTCCGACATCGCGGGCCTGCTCGGCGGCCTGGTCACCAACGTCTCGTGGCTGACCCTCATCGCCGTAGCGCTGATCCCGGCGACCTGGTGGATCCTGTGGCGCACCGCCTTCGGCCTGCGCCTGCGTTCCTGCGGTGAGAACCCGGTCGCGGCCGAGTCCCTCGGCGTCAACGTCTACAAGTACAAGTACATCGCCGTGATCATCTCCGGCGGCCTGGCCGGTCTCGGCGGCGTCTTCCTGTCCATCGTGGCCAACCCCTTCTACCTGGAGGGCCAGGTCAGCGGCCGCGGCTTCATCGGCCTCGCGGCGATGATCTTCGGCAACTGGATGCCGGGCGGCCTCGCCATCGGCGCCGGCCTGTTCGGCTACACCGACAGCCTCAACCTGCGCGGCGGCTCCGAGAACGTCCATGCCCTGCTGCTGCTCGGCGCGCTGCTGCTGATCATCGGCGCCATCTGGCTCGTGATCTCCAAGAGGTACCTCCAGGCCGCGATCACCGCGGTCGTCGGCGCCCTGGTGTTCGCCTGGTACGCCGGCACCAACGAGGTCCCGAACCAGGTCGTCTCCGCCACGCCGTACGTCATCACGCTCGTCGTCCTGGTGCTGTCCGCGCAGCGCCTGCGGATGCCGAAGGCGGACGGCCTGCCGTACCGGAAGGGGCAGGGCAAGTGACCTCGGCCGCCTCCCACGACGTCGACTGGGACAAGCTGCGCGCGGCGGCCCGGGACGCCATGTCCCGCGCCTACGCCCCGTACTCCGGCTACCCGGTCGGCGTCGCGGCCCTGGTCGACGACGGCCGTACGATCACCGGCTGCAACGTGGAGAACGCCAGTTACGGCCTCAGCCTGTGCGCCGAGTGCGGACTGGTCTCGGAGCTGCAGAACACGGGGGGCGGCCGGCTGACGCACTTCACGTGCGTGGACGGCAAGAGCGAGATCCTGGTCCCGTGCGGCCGCTGCCGCCAGCTGCTCTACGAGTTCGGCGGCCCGGATCTGCTGCTGGAGACCCCGGCGGGGATCCTGCCGCTGTCGCAGATGCTGCCCCAGGCCTTCGGGCCGGGCCACCTCACCAAGTAACTCCTGCGCGGCCCTTCTGAGTTGCTCCGGCGAGCCGCTCAGAGGGGCCGTGCCGTTTCCTGAATGTTCGGCCGGAAGGAAAGCCATGGCCATGGACGCAATCTCTGTCATCCGCACCAAGCGGGACCGCGGTGAGCTCAGCGACGAGCAGATCGACTGGGTCATCGACGCGTACACCCGCGGGGAGGTCGCCGACGAGCAGATGTCCGCGCTCGCCATGGCGATCCTGCTCAACGGCATGAACCGCCGCGAGATCGCCCGCTGGACGGCCGCGATGATCGCCTCCGGCGAGCGCATGGACTTCTCGTCGCTGTCCCGCCCGACGGCCGACAAGCACTCCACGGGTGGCGTCGGCGACAAGATCACCCTGCCGCTGGCGCCCCTGGTGGCGGCCTGCGGTGCCGCCGTCCCCCAGCTGTCGGGCCGCGGCCTCGGCCACACGGGCGGCACGCTGGACAAGCTGGAGTCGATCCCGGGCTGGCGCGCCCTCCTCTCGAACGAGGAGATGCTGCACGTCCTGGACACCACGGGCGCGGTGATCTGCGCGGCGGGCGATGGCCTGGCCCCCGCGGACAAGAAGCTGTACGCACTCCGCGACGTGACGGGAACGGTCGAGGCGATCCCCCTCATCGCGTCCTCGATCATGTCGAAGAAGATCGCCGAGGGCACGGGCTCCCTTGTCCTGGACGTGAAGGTCGGCACGGGCGCCTTCATGAAGACCATCGAGGACGCACGCGAACTGGCGTCCACGATGGTGGGCCTGGGCACCGACCACGGCGTGAAGACGGTGGCCCTGCTGACGGACATGTCGACCCCCCTGGGCCTGACGGCGGGCAACGCCCTCGAAGTCCGCGAGTCGGTGGAGGTCCTGGCGGGCGGCGGCCCGGCGGACGTGGTGGAACTGACGCTGGCGCTGGCCCGCGAAATGCTGGACGCGGCCGGAGTGAAGGACGCCGACCCGGCGAAGGCCCTGGCCGACGGCTCGGCGATGGACGTCTGGCGCCGCATGATCGCGGCCCAGGGCGGCGACCCCGACGCGGAGCTGCCGGTGGCACGAGAGCAGCACGTGATCAAGGCCCCGTCCTCCGGCGTCCTGACCCGCCTCGACGCCTACGACATCGGCGTCGCCGCCTGGCGCCTGGGCGCGGGGCGTGCCCGCAAGGAGGACCCCGTACAGGCGGGCGCGGGCATCGAGATGCACGCCAAGCCCGGAGACACGGTCACCGAGGGCCAGCCCCTGCTGACCCTCCACACGGACACCCCGGAGCGCTTCGAGTACGCACTGCAGGCGGTGGAGGGTTCGTACGACATCGCGGGGCCGGGTACGGACTTCACGGCTTCGCCGGTGGTGCTGGAACGTATTGCCTGACCTGGCGTTTCCTCATTCGGGTGAACGGGATCGGTGGACCGGCACCGGTCCCGTTCGGCATGTTGGATGGCTCTCGTGCAGATGATCGAGGGCGACTACATCATGGCTGACAACGAATGGGACGAGATCGTCTGGATCTGGCAGCAGACTGACGCCCCCAAGGGGTGCAGAACAGAGATCATCGACGGGTTGTCACAGTGACACCGCTGCCCTCCGTGGCGCACAGTGAGGTCACGGAGCGCGTGCATCGCCGTCTGTACGACGTGATCCCGGACGACTGGGGCATCTACCAGTGGCTGGGCCTTGCCGTGCCACCCCGGCTGGGGCTCTACGTGCCGGACCTCGCCGTCGTACCGGCGGAGGCACTGCGGGCGGGGGATGACGCGTTCGTCCCTGCCGGTAAGGCCGAACTCGTCGTGGAGATCACCTCGAAGGTCACCGCGCGCAACGACCGCATCCACAAGACGGCCGGTTACGCCGAGGCCGGCATCCCTCTCTATCTGCTCATCGACTCTCTGGCCCCGGGCGGTCCCACCGTCACGCTGTACGGCGAGCCGAAGGGCGACGTCTTCCGGGTCCTGTGGGCCGGCAAGTACGGCGCTCCGATCCCGCTTCCCATGCCGTTCGGCATCACCCTGGACACTGGCGACTTCCCTCAGCCCAGCACCGCCGCCACCACCACCAGAACCGGCACTGACAACACCGTCGACACCAGAATCGAGTCCCGCGCCAACCGCTCGCCCACCCCGTAACTCGACGCATACGTGAACAGGTTCTGCGCGGCCGGCAGTGCCGACGTCACCACCACGTCCAGCAGCGGAGCGCCCCGCAGCCCGAACACCCCCGCCGCCAGCGCCCAGGCGGCCGCAGGCTGGCCCACCGACTTCAGGGCGACCGAGAGCAGCACCGGAAGACGGTCCGGGCCCCGGCCGGGCATCGTGCTGCCGCACAGGGAGATGCCGAAGGCCAGCAGGACCGCCGGGACCGACATCCCGCCGATCAGGGTGAGCGGGTCCAGGACGGGGGCCGGGACCTTCACGCCGGCCGCCGACACCGCGACGCCCGCCAGTGAGCCGACCGCGATCGGATTGCGCAAGGGTGTCAGTAGGCGCTGCCACAACGGGCCCTTCTCTCCCTCGCCGGACAGATCGAGGATCGTCAGGGCGATCGGCGTGACACCCACCAACTGGAACAGCAGCACCGGCGCTACCAGCGACGCGTCGCCCAGCACATACACCGCGATCGGGATGCCGAGGTTGCCCGAGTTGACGTAGCTGGAGCAGAGCGCGCCGATCGTCGTACGGCCCACGCCCCAGCGCCGTACGACACCGACCGCGACGAAGACCCCGGCCGCCGCGGCCGTGCTCAGCGCGGTCACCAGGAGCCGGCTGGAGAAGATCACCGACAGGTCGGTCTGGGCGAGCGTGGTGAAGAGCAGTGCGGGGGAGGCCACGTGGAAGGCCAGCTTGGTGAGGACCTCGCGGCCATGGTCGCCCAGGTAGCCGCGCCGGCCGATCACATAGCCCACCCCGATGACGACCGCGATCACCGCGAAACCGGTCAACACCCCCTGCACGGAACCTCCTTGGCGGGAAGAAAGCCGCAGGGTATTCGGGGATGCGCTGATGCGTGGGGCATACAGGCAACCCTCGGGGGAACGAGGGGAGCGGGTCAACGTGATCTCGGTCGGCGGACACCCCGCGCAGCGCGACGAGCAGCC
The DNA here is from genome assembly GCF_050936625.1 of Streptomyces sp. CA-251387. Lineage (NCBI taxonomy): Bacteria > Bacillati > Actinomycetota > Actinomycetes > Kitasatosporales > Streptomycetaceae > Streptomyces > Streptomyces sp. CA-251387. The sequence continues at coordinate 5,948,823 of NZ_JBNJMJ010000001.1, forward strand.
GTGTGTGTTGGGTGGACGTCGGCGAGAGGAACCTGGGCGATGAGTTCCGCCCGCCCGCCCGGTCTACCGATCGTGGACGCCATGACACCCGCTGTACTCGTGCTGGCCGGCCCCGTCACCCGGGACGAGGTGCCGGGGCTGTGCGACGAGGTACGGGCGCGGCTGGAGGCCACCGGGGCGGGAGTCGTGGTGTGCGATGTGGGTGGGCTCGGGCCGCCGGGGCTGGGCGTCGTGGATCTGCTGTCGCGGCTGCAGCTGGCCGCCCGGCGGGCCGGGGGCCGGATCCGGCTGCGGGACGCGGACCCCGCGCTACACGCCCTCCTCGACCTGGTCGGTCTCCGCTTCGAGGTGGAGGGGGAGCCCGAACAGCGGGAACCAGCGCTGCGTGTCGAGGAAGCAGTGGAACCCGGTGATCCGGCCGTCTGATATCTCCAGGACCTGGACCGCCCAGGGGCTGAAGCCGCCCTTGTCCGGGTCCGGCTTGTACTGGGCGAACCCCGGCAGCCCGTTGACCTGGACCGGCACCAGGTGCGAGCCCGCGCAGGGGGCGCCGAGTGTCGTCATGAAGCCGGTGATGTCCTTGACGCCGGTCAGCCATAGGTCGAACGGCGGCATCGTCATGATGGCGTCCTCGTGCAGCAGGGCCGTCAGCGCCGTCATGTCGTAGCCCTCGAAGGCCGCGACATACCGGTCCAGGAGCTTTTGCTGCTCCTCGTCCAGCGGGTCGGAGACGGCGGCGTCACCGCCCGGCTGCTGCTGCTCGGCGAGCGTCGCGCGGGCCCGCTGCAGCGCGCTGTTGACCGACGCGACCGTCGTGCCGAGCAGCTCGGCGACCTCGCTCGCCTTCCAGGCCAGCACCTCGCGCAGGATCAGCACCGCCCGCTGCTTGGGCGGCAGTTGCTGCAGTGCGGCCATGAAGGCGAGCCGCACCGACTCCTTGGCGACGGCCGCCTCCGCCGGGTCGTCGGTCGTGGGCAGCACCCGGCTGTCCGGCATCGGCTCCAGCCAGGTGTTGTCCGGCCGGGGCGAGAGCGCCGCCTGCGCGAGCGGCGTCGACTCCGTCAGGTCCATCGGCCTCGCCCGCTTGTTGCCGGCGGTCAGCATGTCCAGGCACACGTTCGTCGCGATGCGGTACAGCCACGACCGGAGGCTGGAACGCCCCTCGAACTTCTCGTAGCTCCGCCAGGCACGGACCATCGTGTCCTGCACCGCGTCCTCGGCCTCGAAGGACGAGCCGAGCATGCGGTAGCAGTACCCGGTCAGTTCGACGCGGTGTTTCTCCAGCCTGACATCGAGGTCCGTCGTCGTCGCCGTACCGTCGCTCATCGTCCACCCACCCCTGTGGCCGTATCCCGTGGTGCGCATCGTCGCGCCCACCACCTCGGAAGCTACCGCAGCCCACTGACAATGGCCGCCGGAGCGGACGAAAGCGCAGGTCGAACGGCCTCTCGTCGACACACCGCTGGGGCGCACCCCCGTCCAAGGGCGCGCCCCAGCGATGCTGTGGCGGTGAGGCCGGCTCAGGCGAGCGGAGCGCCGTTCAGCGGCAGGCCCTGGGTGGGCAGCACATTGGTGGGCAGGACCTGCACCGGCACCCCGCCGAGCAGCGCGGCGGCCACGCCGGTCGGGCCGCCGACCACGGCCTGCTCGGCAGCCGGCTGCGCGGCGGCCACTCCGGTGGTGAGCGCCTCCTGACCCTGGGCCAGACCCGCGGTGGCGGCCGGCGTGGCCTGGGAGAGGTTCTCGGCCGGGAGCGTCCTGGTCACGGTGTCCAGTGCCGTGCCGGCGGCCTCCGGGCTGACCGGCGCGGCGTTCGCGGCGCCGGCGCCCGCGGCGGCGAAGGCGGCACCGAGAGCGGCGACACCGAGGGTCTTGGCAGCAGACTGCTTCATGAAATGCGTCCTCGAAATTCGTTACGGGGTTGTGAGCGGTTCTCGACCGTAAACACGCCCCACACGCCTCCGCAAACATCGAAATGAGGACGGATTGTGAATGAGGTTCGCGCTCCGTGTGGGCGCAGGCCCGCCCGTCACCCCTCTTCGGCAGCAGAATCGCTGGTAGACGTGGTCTGTCGGAAAAGCCACTCGGACTTCAGTTCGGCATATCCGGGCTTGATCACGTCATTGATCATGGCCAGTCGTTCATCGAAAGGAATGAACGATGATTTCATCGCATTGACGGAGAACCACTGCATGTCGTCGAGCGTGTAACCGAATGCCTCGACAAGATGCTCGAATTCCCGGCTCATGCTGGTGTGGGACATCAGGCGATTGTCGGTGTTCACGGTCGCGCGGAAGTGGAGGCGGCGCAGCAGCCCGATGGGGTGGGCGGCGTACGAGTCCGCGGCGCCCGTCTGCAGGTTGGAGCTCGGGCACAGCTCCAGCGGGATGCGCTTGTCCCGTACGTACGAGGCGAGCCGGCCGAGCTTCACCGAGCCGTCGGCGTGCACCTGGATGTCGTCGATGATCCGCACCCCGTGCCCGAGCCGGTCGGCACCGCACCACTGCAGGGCCTGCCAGATCGACGGCAGGCCGAAGGCCTCGCCCGCGTGGATGGTGAAGTGGTTGTTCTCGCGCTTGAGGTACTCGAAGGCGTCGAGGTGCCGGGTCGGCGGGTGGCCGGCCTCGGCGCCCGCGATGTCGAACCCGACGACGCCCAGGTCACGGTAGCGGTTGGCGAGTTCGGCGATCTCCAGGGCGCGGGCGGCGTGCCGCATGGCGGTGAGCAGGGCGCCCACGCGGATGCGGTGGCCGTTCTCCCGGGCGATCCGCTCGCCCTCCCGGAACCCCTCATTGACGGCCTCGACGACCTCTTCGAGGCTGAGCCCGCCCTCGAGGTGCTGTTCGGGCGCGTACCGCACCTCGGCGTAGACGACCCCGTCCTCGGCGAGGTCCACGGCGCACTCGGCGGCGACCCGGACGAGGGCGTCGCGGGTCTGCATGACGCCGACGGTGTGCCTGAACGTCTCCAGGTACCGCTCCAGGGAGCCCGAGTCGGCGGCCTCACGGAACCAGACGCCGAGCTTGTCGGGGTCGGTCTCGGGGAGCTGGGTGTAGCCCGTCGCGCGGGCGAGCTCGACGATGGTGCCGGGGCGGAGCCCGCCGTCGAGGTGGTCGTGCAGCAGAACCTTCGGAGCCCGGCGGATCTGGTCCGAGCTCGGGGTGTTCGCCTTCGGGGCAGTCTCGCTCGTCATTTCCGCACTGTAAGGCCTACGCGTGTAGATCGCTTGCTGATCGTTCCATTTCGTTCGCCGTCATGTTCGCCATCGTGTTCGTCGTCATGTTCGGCGTTGTACGAATCCGTCGATACGTAACGGTGACCCCACGGACGGGTGGCGTACACCCTTACTTCTGACACTGTTCTGTCATGGCACAACAAGTGACGCCGGTTCGCAGGGCCCGGCTGGGCAGGGCGATCGGGCCGGAGCCGACAGCGGTGAGCGGCGTGGTGCTCCTGCTTCCCGGTGGTGACGAGGTCTCACATCGCAGGCCGACGCCGCTGTTGGCGACCTCGTATCTGCGCAGCCTGGGGCGCCGGCTGGTGCGGGCGGGGCGTGGGGAGGGGCTCGCCGCGCATGTCGTCCACTACCGGTTTCGTGGGTGGAACGGCAGTGCCGCGAGCCATGCGAGCGATGCGTTGTGGGCGGCGGACGAGGTCGTACGGCGCTACGGGGACGTTCCTGTGTGCCTCGCCGGGATCGACATGGGCGGGCGGGCCGCCCTGCATGCGGGGGGTCATGAAGCCGTCAACTCCGTGCTGGCGATAGCGCCTTGGCTGCCGGAGGAGGATGTGGCGGCCTCACCCGAACCGGTGAAGCAGCTCGGGGGGCGGCGGGTGATGATCGTGCACGGCACGAATGACGACGTCTCCGACCCTGAGCTGTCCTTTCGGCTGGCGGCGCGGGCGAAGAAGGCGAACCGGGATGTGTGCCGGTTCGAAGTGCACTCCGATCGGCATGGGTTGCAGCAGCATCGGGATGAAGTCCTCGCATTGGCCGAGGACTTTGTCATGGGGGTGTTGTTCGGGAGAACCTTTTCGCGGCCGGTTGCTGATGCGTTTGCGGCTCCGCCTCCTTTGGGGCTTCGGATGCCGTTGGCCGCCGGGTTCGGTAAGTCGTTGCGGCGGTAGCGCCGTTGGGGTGGTTGTTTCGTCGGCGGGTGCAGGTGGTTCGTGGTTGCTCGCGCCCACGCGGCGGAGCCGCATATTGACACAGCCCCGCGCCCCTTCAGGGCAATAGGCTGCCCCTTCTTGAGAGCAAGAACTTCTTGAAGGCTGCCACTGGGGGTGTGTCCGGGCGGTCGGCCAGCCAGGCGACGCCGATTTCGCGTGCCGCGCGTGGGGCCGTGACCGTCAGCTCGGCCACCCCCGGGCGTGGTACTGCCGGTGGGGGCAGGAGAGCGACTCCGAGGCCCGCCGCCACCAGCCCCCGCAGCGTCTCCGCCTCCTCCCCCTCGAAGGCGATGCGTGGCTTGAAGCCCGCCTCCTTGCACAGGTCGTCGGTGATGCGGCGGAGGCCGTATCCGGGTTCCAGGGTGACGAAGATCTCGTCCGACGCCTCTGCCAGGCGGATGCGTTTGCGGGTGGCGAGAGGGTGGTCTGCGGGGACGACCAGGCGGAGCTTTTGTTCGTCGAGGCGGCGGGCCACCAGGTCCGGGGCGTCCGGGACCGGGGAGGTCAGGCACAGGTCCAGTTCGCCCGCTCGCAGGCGTTCGATCATCGCCTCGCCGTAGTTCTGGACCAGGCTGAAGCGGACGCGCGGGTGGTCGGCGCGGAAGGCGTGGAGGAGGCCGGGGACCGTTTCCGCGCCCATGGTGTGCAGGAAGCCGAAGGCGACCTTGCCGGTGGCCGGGTCGGCGTCGGCCCGTACCTCGTCGGCGGCGCGCCGGATCTCGGCGAGGGCGCGTTCCACGGAGGCGAGGAAGGTGCGGCCGGCGGGGGTCAGGGAGACCGTACGGCCGTGGCGGGCGAACAGGTCGACGCCCAGGTCCTGTTCCAGGCGCACCATGGCACGGGAGAGCGTGGACTGCGGGACCTGCATCTCCTGGGCGGCGCGGGTGACGTGCTCGGTGCGGGCGACACCGGCGAAGTAGGCGAGGCGGGGGGCGAGCAACCTCGACAGGTCTGTCATGTCTTCTGTGTCACTGGATGGTGACAGGCGAGGCTGTGAGCTGTGTTGATGCGGCATGGGAACGATTATGGCGAGTTCATGCATTGGACGGATGAGTAGGGCCGTACGTAGCTTCGAAGCATGTCTCCCGCCAGTACCGGGGCGTCCACCACCGTGGGCGCCGCACCCGCTGTCCCTGTCGTCGACTCCCGTATGGCCCCGGGCGGCCCCGGCTACCGCCGGATGAGCTTCGCCCTCTTCCTCGCCGGTGTCGCGACCTTCGCGCTGCTCTACTCCACGCAGGCCCTTCTGCCCCTGATCTCCGGCGAGTTCGGGGTGGCGCCGAGCGAGGCGAGCTGGACGGTGGCGGCGGCGACGGGCGGTCTGGCCCTGTTCGTACTGCCCATGAGCGCGCTGTCGGAGCGATTCGGACGCCGTACGGTCATGACGGCGTCGCTGGCCGTCGCGGTCACCGTCGGGTTGCTGGTCCCCTTCGCGCCGAACCTGACCGCCCTGGTCGTGCTGCGGGCGGTCCAGGGCGCGGCGCTGGCGGGTCTGCCGGCCTCTGCGACGGCGTATCTCGCCGAGGAGGTCCGGCCGAAGGCGCTGGTCACGGCGATCGGGCTGTTCGTCGCGGGCAACAGCGTCGGCGGGATGAGCGGCCGGGTCATCACCGGCTGGGTCGCGCAGGAGTGGGGCTGGCGGGTCGCGGTCGGCGTGATCGGTGCGATCGCGGTGGCCTGTGCGGTCGCCTTCCGGCTGCTGCTTCCGGCGCCGCGGCACTTCAAGCCGGGCTCGCTGCGGCCGCGGGTGCTCGTGCGTACGGTGCGACGCCATCTCTCCGACCCGCTGCTGTGCCGTCTGTACGCGATCGGCGCGCTGTTCATGACGGTCTTCGGCGGCGTGTACACGGTGATCGGTTACCGCCTGACGGAAGCGCCGTTCGGCCTTCCCCAGGGCATCGTCGGCTCGATCTTCCTGGTGTACCTCGTCGGTACGGTGTCGGCGTCGACGGCGGGACGGCTGGTGGGCCGCCTGGGCCGCCGAGGCGCGCTGTACGCGGCGGGCGGTACGACTGCCGCGGGTCTGCTGCTGTCCCTCGCGGGCTCCCTCCCGCTGGTCCTGCTGGGACTGGTCCTCATCACCGGCGGCTTCTTCGCGGGCCACGCGGTGGCGTCCTCCGCGGTCAGCAAGACGGCGACGCACGGCCGCGCCCAGGCCTCGGCGCTGTACCAGTCCGCCTACTACATCGGCTCCAGCGCGGGCAGCACGGTGGGTGCCGTCGCCTTCCACGCGGGCGGCTGGGCCGGGACCGTCGGGGTCGGTCTGCTGGCGGTGCTCGGCGTCGTGACGATCACCGTCCTCGGAACGCGTGCGGCTCGGGCCCAGCAGCGGCTCGCGACGGCCTGAGCCGCACGTGTGCTTCCCCCTGACCGGGGTCGGCCGGTCAGGGGGACTGCTGTTTCCAGCGGCCGGGCTGTTCTTAGTGGTTCACCAGGCTGTGCGTGCCTTGTTCGCCTTGTCCTCCGAGGGGAGCAGGATCCACAGGGCTATATAGAGCAGGAACTGCGGGCCCGGGAGCAGGCAGGAGATCAGGAAGATCACGCGCATCGTCGTCGCGGAGGTGCCGAAGCGCCGTGCCAGCGCGGCGCACACTCCGCCGATCATGCGGCCATGGGTGGGTCGGGCGAGCGCGGTCATGGTGCGGCTCCTTCGCGAGCGTCGGCCGAAGGCCCCCCTTGTGGGGCCTTCCGAGTGGTTGCCTCATCTGACATCCACGTTATGGCGACGAAGCGGGCAAAGCGTCACTCTATGGAGCTATCCCGACCCTGGGAATCGTCGGGGTCCGACCCTGAGTGGGCTCCTCCTGGAGGGTTGTCGTCCGGTGCGCGCGGCGGGACCTGCGGCGGAGCCAGGCGCGGGCCGCGGGGACGATCGTCGCGTGCGCGAGGGCCACGCCGACCGTGTTCAGCAGGAGTGAGTCGATGTCCACGACCTGGCCTGGTACGTCGGTCTGCAGCAGTTCGATGCCCAGCGAGATCAGGGCGCCGGCGGCGACCGTGCGGACCAGGGAGCCGAGGGGGGAGGCGTCGAGCCTGCCGTGGGTCATCGGGATCAGTACCCCCAGCGGGGCGAGCAGCGCGAGACCCTCGATGATGCGGCGGGCGGCCTCCTGCCAGCCCAGGGCCAGGTCTGCTCTTATTCCGGCGAACGGTCGCAGGTTGGCCGGCATCACCCAGGGGACGTCCAAGGGGCGCAGCGTGAGCCAGGCGACGAACGCGAGATGCGCGACCAGGAGCACACCCCCCGTCGCACGGATGCGGATCGCGGCGCTGCCGCCGATGGAGCCTTGACGCTGCACGCCCCCCTAGACGCGCCCCCCGGCAGGATCGGTTCCGGGAGACGTGGGACCGGGGTGAGGCGTCCGCCACACGGGCCTCCGGCGGTGGGGCCGGGGCGCGTGTGGTCGTCCGTGCGGGTGGTGGGCGGGCGGGCACCCCCCGGCACGTCCCCTCCCCGCCGTCGGCGACCGCAGGCTCGTGGGGGGTACGCCTCCCAACTCCGGGGTGCCTCAACCAGTCGTGCGGTGGCCTCTCAACGCCGGTCCAGGCAACTTCAGCCCGTCCGGCGTTTGAGGACGAGGCCCCTTCAGGGCCGAAGCGGGGGTCTGGGGGCCGCAGGCCCCCAGCAGGGCCCGCGTCAACGCCGAGCGTGGGAAAGCCGCGGTGCGTGGTGGTCCGGCCCAGCCGACGCAGTCACCCCGTGACCTCGGTTGACGGGGGCGCGTTGGTGCCCGGCCTCGTGCGGACCTCGTCCGTGCACTCGTAGCGGCGTGGGGGTGCCTCGGTGGGGCCGCCCAGGATGACCGAGCCGTCGCCCTCAGCGGCCGTCGAGTCCGAGAAGGTGCAGACGATCTGGGCGAGGGCGTACGACGTGAGGTTGCTCGGGGGCGTGCTCAGGCGCAGCGTCTCGTCGGGGTCGTCGCGGCGCGGCCCGCTCACGCTCATGGCGCCGCGGACGTCCGTCGTGTAGCCGGCCTCCTTCTCGTCGGCCGACGGCGAGGCCTCCAGCGCGTCGAGCAGGCCCTGAGCCACGAGCACGCGCCGCTCCGAGTCCGCCGTGCCGTCCGGCACCCGTACCGTCCGCTCGACCGCCACCAGCTGCGAGCCGCATAGCAGGAACACCTGCACCGGAAGCCCGCGCGAGGCCTGCGTCGACACGTTCGGTTCGGAGAGGGAGCAGTGCACGCGCGAGGGCGCGGGGCCGAAGTCGGTCGGGACCTCCGTGGACCGTATGCCGCAGCCGGTCAGGAGGGCGGTGGCCAGCGCTGAGACCGTCAGGACGCGGCGGGCTGTGCGAGCGTGTCCTTGCGAGGGCGAGGCAGCCTGGAGGCGGTGTACGCGTGTGTGCGTGGCGTCTACGCGCGCGTGGAATGCCCCATCGGGGCCGGCGACGGGAACGCCCGCCGAGCCGTGCACGTTCATCAGGCGTCCCCCTTCTTCGCGTCGCCGGCGCCCTTGCCGTTGCCCTCGTTGCCGTTCGTCTGCTGGGCCAGCTCCGAGGCGTCCCGGGGCAGGCGCAGGGTGAACACCGCGCCGCCTTCGGGGGAGTTGGCGGCGGTGATGTCGCCGCCGTGGATGTGGGCGTTCTCCAGGGCGATGGACAGGCCGAGGCCGCTGCCCTCGGAGCGCGGGCGGGAGGCGCTGGCCTTGTAGAAGCGGTCGAAGACGTGGGGGAGGACGTCCTCGGGGATGCCGGGGCCGTGGTCGCGTACCTCGATCACGATCGAGTCGTCCGCCTCACGGATCGCGACCCGGACCGGCGAGCCGCCGTGCTTCAGCGCGTTGCCGATGAGGTTGGCCAGGATGACGTCCAGACGGCGGGGGTCCAGGCGGGCCATGATGCCGCGCTCGGCGACCAGGTCGACCGCGTCCAGCCAGGCACGGGCGTCGATGCACGCCGTGATCTGGTCGGCTATGTCGACGTCGTCTAGGACCAGGCGGGCCGTGCCCGCGTCGAAGCGGGTGACCTCCATCAGGTTCTCGACGAGGTCGTTCAGGCGGCGGGTCTCGCTGACCACCAGGCGTACGGCGGGCTCGATCATGGGGTCCATCGAGCCGGACTCCGCCTCCAGCTCCTCCTCCAGGACCTCGGTGACCGCGGTGATCGCGGTGAGGGGGGTCCGCAGTTCGTGGGACATGTCCGCCACGAACCGGCGGGACGCCTCGTCCCGCGCGGCCATGTCGGCCACCCGCTTCTCCAGCGCCTCGGCCGCGTTGTTGAACGTCCTTGAGAGGTCGGCCAGTTCGTCCGTGCCGGAGACACGCAGGCGGGTGTCCAGCTTGCCCTCGCCGAGGCGGCGGGCGGCGGCGCCCAAGCGCTGCACCGGCTTCAGTACGGTCGTGGCGGCGGCCTGCGCGAGCAGCGCGGAGCCGATCAGGGCGAGGCCCGTGGCGATGCCGAGCGACCAGGCCAGGGAGTTGAGGTCCTTGGCCTCCTGCTCCAGGGACTTCAGCATGTAGCCGGTCGGACCGCCGCCGTTCACGCGTGTGCCGGCGATCAGGTACGGGGTGTCGTCGTCCGAGATCCGCTGCCAGTACAGGCGGTACTCGGACTTGTTGTTCACCTGCTGCTTCTCGTTCACCGCCGTGCGCAGCGACTTGGGCACGTCCGTGAGCGTGAAGCCGTCCAGGCCGCCGGAGCTGCCGTAGACGGGCTTGCCGTCGGCGTCCCGGGCCACGAGCAGCACGCTGAAGCGCTGGCTGCTGTTGGCCATCTGCCCGGCGGTGTGCTGCAGTTCGTCCTGCGTCGGCTCCTGCGGCAGCAGGCCCGCGCGGTTCTGCATCTCCTGCTCGAAGTCGCGCAGCACCGCGTCCTGGGTGCGCCTGAGCACCGCCTCGCGGTTGAGCCAGTAGGCGATCCCGGAGGCCGATACGGCGGCCGTGAGCGCCACCAGGCCGAAGACGACCACCAGCCGCAGTCGCAGGCTGGTGAAACGCAGCCTCGACCACACTCCCTTGCGAGCCGCGACCCAGCCGCGGAAACCCCCTTGCGCGTCGGTCACTGAGGCGCGTCCAGGCGGTAGCCGACACCACGGACCGTACGGATCAGGGTGGGGGAGGAGGGCACGTCCTCGACCTTGGCGCGCAGTCGCTGCACGCAGGCGTCAACGAGACGGGAGTCGCCCAGGTAGTCGTGTTCCCAGACCAGGCGCAGCAGCTGCTGGCGGGACAGGGCCTGGCCCGGCCGGCGGCTCAGTTCGAGCAGCAGCCGCAGTTCGGTCGGGGTCAGCTGGAGGTCCTCGCCGTTCTTCGTCACGGTCATCGCCGCCCGGTCGATGACCAGGCTGCCGAAGGACGCCGCGTCGTTCGACTCCCGTTCCCCGCGCCGCAGCACGGCCCGGATCCGGGCGTCGAGGACCCGCCCCTGCACGGGTTTGACCACGTAGTCGTCCGCGCCGGACTCCAGTCCGACCACGACGTCGATGTCGTCGCTGCGCGCGGTCAGCAGGATGATCGGCAGCTGGTCGGTGCGCCGGATGCGGCGGCACACCTCGAAGCCGTCGATGCCGGGCAGCATCACGTCCAGCACGATCAGGTCCGGCCGCTGCTCACGCAGCAGTTTCAGGCCGTCCTCGCCGGTGGCAGCCGTGGCCACACGGTGTCCCTGGCGCGTCAGTGAGAGCTCCAGGGCCGTGCGGATGGCGTCGTCGTCCTCGATCAGCAACAGGGAAGGCACGGGGGTCATTCTGGCCCATGCGAGGCGGTCTTTCGACACCTGTACGAGCTGTACGGCTACGCGCACGTAGCGCTCCTCTCTGTGGTCGCGCTGTCCCGCGCCTGGGGGCCACCTCTGACACAGGCCCCTGTGACAGGTCTGTGACAGTCGGCGGACACGGCCATGAAGGTGCCCGGGCAAGCTTTTCGGCACAGGCAAGACAGCAAGACGCACCACAGCAAGACGCACGAGCAGAACACCGGAAGTCCACGACGGGGGGCGCGAGATGAACACGCTGCACGGCACCAGCACCAGCGCGGTTATCACGCGGCTGCACGACGTGAACGGGGGCCGGGGTTCGGAGAAGTCCGGTGCCGTGAGCGGGCGGGGGTGCGCTCGCGGCACCGGGCGTCAGCACACCGCGTACATGACGGTGGTTGACGGTTTCACGGGGGAAGCTCACGGGGGAGCCGCGTACAGGGAGGACTCGGGGGAGCGGCGTCGCTCGCTGTCGGAGGCGGAGTTCACCGCCTACGTCCAGGAGCGCCGCGCCTCCCTGTACGCAACCGCCTACCACCTGACCGGTGACCGTTTCGAGGCCGAGGACCTGCTCCAGAGCGCGCTGTTCTCGACGTACAAGGCCTGGGACCGGATCAGCGACAAGGCCGCGGTCGGGGGCTACCTCCGCCGCACCATGACCAACCTGCACATCAGCGCGTGGCGCCGCCGCAAGCTGAACGAGTACCCGACCGAGGAACTGCCGGAGACGCCCGGCGACACGGACGCGATGCGCGGCACCGAGCTGCGCGCGGTCCTGTGGCAGGCGCTCGCCCGCCTCCCCGAACTCCAGCGGACGATGCTGGTCCTGCGCTACTACGAGGGCCGCACCGACCCGGAGATCGCGGAGATCCTCGACATCAGTGTCGGCACGGTGAAGTCCAGCATCTGGCGGTCGCTCCGCCGGCTGCGTGAGGACGAGGTCCTCAGCTTCGGCCGTGACGAGGAGGACGCCTTCGGGGAGCTTGTCGCCTGAAGGTCGTGGGGGGCCGCTCGGGGGAGCGGTAGCAAGTGGGGGGGACCACGGGGGTCGGGGGGCCCACGGGGGACCAACGGGGGAATGTAACGGGGGGTGCTCCACCACGGGGGAAACGGGGGAGCACAACGACAGCGGGGCTGGAGGGCCGGGGGGTCCGTCCGGTCCCGCTTCGCTGTGTGCGGTCAGCGCACCTTCATGAGGGTCGCCTCGGCGGGCGTGTCGCCGACCGCGATGGCGACGTCGGGGTCGAACCCCTCGACCGCGTATGCGGTGACCTCGCCTTGCGGCCGACTGTCACCCGGGTCGTTCGGGGTGTCGTCGCAGGCCGGGATCGTAGCGGTGCCCAGCTTCTCGCCGACGGTGAAGTCGACGTTGGCGACGCCCAGGTAGGTGCGGCTGTCGTAGGTGACCAGGTGCGCACACGACGCCTCGGCCGCCCCGCCCGCACCACCTGACTCCGCGCAGCCGACGGCCGCGGTGAGGAGCAGGGCCGCCATGATCAGCCGTCGGCCGGACCTGAGGACAGTGGTCATCGGCTTCCTTTCCACGGGGGACCGTTCTTGCCGGTCCTACGACGCGGATGGTGCCGTCTTCGTTCAGGTGGCCGGAGTCGCCGCCGGGCAGCGGCCCGCCGCGGCCGCGGTGAGGCGGCCGAGGGCCTCGTCCCGGTCGCAGGCGTGGGCGCCGAGGGCGGTCTGGCGGGCGATGATCGAGCGTTCCAGGCGCATCAGGCGCCAGCCGCGGCGCAGCAGGAAGGGCACCGACTTGCGGCCCTCCTTCAGGTCGCGCAGGAAGCGGCGGCGGAACGTCTTCACGGGGCCGCGGCTCAGGCACAGCGCGTCGGCCAGGACGCCGAGTTCCCGGCAGCGCGTGACGATCTCGGCGGCGAAGATGCCCTCCGCGATGAACAGCGGGGTCCGCCCGATCTCGACCGTCTCCGCGCCGGTGCGGGCGCTGAGCGAGATGTCGTACAGCGGCACGTGCGTACGGCCCGTGCGGCACAGTTCCACGATCGCCGCCACGGCCGTGTCGGCGTCCCACGAGCCGGGGTGGTCCCAGTCGATGTCGGAGCTCCCGGGGACCTGCGGCAGGGTCGGGTCGTCGCCCTCTTTGTAGAAGTCGTCGAGCCGCAGGACCGGAAGACCGGAGCGGGCGGCGAGAAGGGACTTGCCGGAGCCGGAAGGGCCGCAGAGCAGCACGACTCGCGTCGGTATGGGCGGTTGGGAACTCACGGGACACCAGTGTGAGGCATCGCCGGGGCGCAGAACGACCCGGCGGACCTCGTTTGATGCGCGCATCACACGCCGACTACACCTCGCGTTCACCGGACTACCCTCCGCACCGGCAACAGCGGAGAGCCGCACCTCCCCTGGACGGCGGGGAAGCACGGCTCTCCAGTCTCGGTGCCCGTCGGCCATCAGGACCTCAGGTCCTCAGTACGACGAGCCGGACGCGCCCAGCGACCCCGTCGGGTGCCAGACCGTCTTCGTCTCCAGGAACGCCGTCATGCGGTCGATGCCGGGAGTTGCCGACCAGTCGACCTCGTCCACAGGCTGTGGACGCAGGACGCGCTTCAGATTGTCCGCCGCGGCGATCTCCAGCTCCTTCGCCAGGACGTCGTCGGCGCCCGCGAGGTCGATCGCGTTGACGTCCTGGTGCGCGGCCAGAGGCGTCGCGATCTCCGCCGTACGGCCGGAGAGGATGTTGACGACACCGCCGGGCAGGTCGGAGGTGGCCAGGACCTCGCCGAGGGAGAGGGCGGGGAGCGGCGACTTCTCGGACGCGACCACGACTGCCGTGTTGCCGGTGGCGATCACCGGGGCGACCACCGAGACCAGGCCCAGGAAGGACGACTCCTGCGGAGCCAGGACGGCCACCACGCCCGTCGGCTCGGGAGAGGAGAGGTTGAAGAACGGGCCCGCGACCGGGTTCCCGCCGCCGACCACCTGGGCGATCTTGTCGGTCCAGCCCGCGTACCAGACCCAGCGGTCGATCGCCGCGTCCACGACCTGGGCCGCCTTGGACTTCGACAGCCCCTCCGCGTCGGCCACTTCGCGGACGTACTGCTCGCGGCGCCCCTCCAGCATCTCGGCGATGCGGTAGAGGATCTGGCCGCGGTTGTACGCCGTCGCGCCGGACCACGCGCCGAACGCCTTGCGCGCGGCGACCACCGCGTCACGGGCGTCCTTACGGGACGAAAGGGGCGCGTTGGCCAGCCAGTTGCCCTTCGAGTCCGTCACCTCGTACACCCGGCCGCTCTCGGAACGCGGGAACTTCCCGCCGACGTACAGCTTGTAGGTCTTGAAGACGGAGAGCCGCTCGACGCGCTCGGTCTTGTCGTTCTTGTCAGACATCGAGGTACGCCTCCAGGCCGTGGCGGCCGCCCTCGCGGCCGAAGCCCGACTCCTTGTAGCCGCCGAACGGCGAGGTCGGGTCGAACTTGTTGAACGTGTTGGACCAGACGACGCCGGCCCGGAGCTTGTTCGCGACGGCCAGGATCCTCGACCCCTTCTCCGTCCAGACGCCCGCCGACAGGCCGTACGGGGTGTTGTTGGCCTTGGCGACGGCCTCGTCCGGCGTGCGGAAGGTGAGGACCGACAGGACCGGGCCGAAGATCTCGTCGCGGGCGATCCGGTGCGCCTGGGTGACGTTCGTGAAGAGCGTCGGGGCGAACCAGTAGCCGCTCTCGGGCAGTTCGCAGGCCGGGGACCAGCGCTCGGCGCCCTCCGCCTCGCCCTGCTCGACGAGCGTGGTGATGCGGGAGAGCTGCTCCTCGGAGTTGATCGCGCCGATGTCGGTGTTCTTGTCCAGCGGGTCGCCGAGGCGGAGCGTGGAGAGCCTGCGCTTGAGGGAGTCCAGCAGCTCGTCCTGGATCGACTCCTGGACCAGCAGACGGCTGCCCGCGCAGCAGACCTGGCCCTGGTTGAAGAAGATCCCGTTGACGATCCCCTCCACCGCCTGGTCGATCGGGGCGTCGTCGAAGACGATGTTGGCGCCCTTGCCGCCGAGCTCGAGGGTGAGCTTCTTGCGGCTGCCGGCGACCGTGCGGGCGATCTCCTTGCCGACAGCCGTGGAGCCGGTGAACGCCACCTTGTTGACGTCCGGGTGCGCGACGAGCGCGGCGCCCGTGTCGCCGTATCCGGGAAGGATGTTGACGACGCCCTTCGGCAGCCCGGCCTGGCGGCAGATGTCCGCGAAGAACAGGGCGGAGAGCGGGGTGGTCTCGGCCGGCTTCAGGACGACCGTGTTGCCCGTCGCGAGGGCCGGGGCGATCTTCCACGCCAGCATCAGCAGCGGGAAGTTCCAGGGGATGACCTGGCCGGCGACGCCGAGCGGCCTCGGGCTCGCGCCGAAGCCAGCGTGCTCCAGTTTGTCGGCCCAGCCCGCGTAGTAGAAGAAGTGCGCGGCGACCAGGGGCAGGTCCGCGTCGCGCGTCTCCTTGATCGGCTTGCCGTTGTCCAGGGTCTCCAGGACCGCCAGCTCGCGGCTGCGCTCCTGGATGATCCGGGCGATGCGGAACAGATACTTCGCGCGCTCGGAGCCGGGCAGCGCCGACCACTTCTCGAAGGCCTTGCGGGCGGCCTTCACCGCGCGGTCCACGTCCGCCTCGCCGGCCTGGGCGATCTCGGAGAGGACCTCCTCGGTGGACGGCGAGACGGTCTTGAAGACCTTGCCGTCGGCGGCCTCGGTGAACTCGCCGTCGATGAACAGGCCGTACGAGGGCGCGATGTCGACGACTCCGCGGGACTCGGGGGCCGGTGCGTATTCGAATGCCGATGCCATGGTGATCAGTCCACCGTCACGTAGTCGGGGCCGGAGTAGCGGCCGGTGGCCAGCTTCTGACGCTGCATCAGCAGGTCGTTCAGGAGCGAGGAGGCGCCGAAGCGGAACCAGTGGTTGTCCAGCCAGTCCTCGCCGACGGTCTCGTTGACCAGGACGAGGAACTTGATGGCGTCCTTGGTCGTCCTGATCCCGCCGGCCGGCTTCACGCCGACCTGGATGCCGGTCTGGGCACGGAAGTCGCGTACCGCTTCCAGCATAAGGAGCGTGTTCGCGGGGGTGGCGTTGACGGCGACCTTGCCGGTGGACGTCTTGATGAAGTCGGCGCCCGCCAGCATGCCGAGCCAGCTCGCCCGCCGGATGTTGTCGTACGTCGACAGCTCGCCGGTCTCGAAGATGACCTTGAGGCGGGCGCTCGCCCCGCAGGCCTCCTTCACGGCGACGATCTCGTCGTACACCTTCATGTAGTTGCCCGCGAGGAACGCCCCGCGGTCGATGACCATGTCCACCTCGTCCGCGCCGGCCGAGACGGCGTCGCGCACGTCGGCCAGCTTCACGTCGAGGGCGGCGCGGCCGGCCGGGAAGGCGGTGGCGACGGAGGCGACCTTCACGCCCGAGCCGGCGACGGCCGCCTTGGCCGTGGCGACCATGTCGGGGTAGACGCAGACGGCCGCGGTCGCCGGGGTCGTACGGTCGGTGGGGTCGGGGTGGACCGCCTTGGCGCCGAGCGCCCGGACCTTGCCCGGGGTGTCCGCGCCTTCCAGCGTCGTCAGGTCGACCATCGAGATGGCGAGGTCGATGGCGTACGCCTTGGCGGTCGTCTTGATGGAACGGGTACCGAGGGACGCGGCCCGCGCCTCCAGGCCGACCGCGTCGACGCCGGGCAGCCCGTGGAGGAAGCGGCGCAGCGTGCTGTCGGACGCGGTGACGTCCGAGAGAGTGTGAGCTGCGGTGGGTGCATTGGTGGGCATGGTCACCAGACGAGCATATCTACGCGCGTAGCAGCTGTACAGGCCCGGGTGCTCATCTTGTGCGGGGGGTGGTGCGGATGAGCGGCGTCCGAGGCGTCGGGCAGAATCGGCCTCATGACGACCCCCGAGCCTCAGTCACCCTCACCGGACCCCGTGTCGAAGGACCGGGTCTACCGCTCGCACATGGGCATCGTCGGCGGCGTCCTGCTGCTGGCCGTCGTGCTCTGGCTCGGCATCGACGCGCTGGTGCGGGGCGAGGGGCGCACCCAATGGCTGGCTCTCGCGGCGCTGATCCTGATCGTGCCGCTGGTGTCCGCCTTCACCCTGCGGCCCGCCGTCTACGCCAACGAGGACCGGTTGCGCATCCGCAACCCCCTGCGCGTGATCGTGCTGCCCTGGGGGCAGATCGCCTCGCTGCGGTCCGGTTACTCGAACGAGGTCGTCGCCAAGTCCGGCACCAAGTTCCAGCTCTGGGCGCTTCCCGTCTCGCTGCGGGCCCGCAAGAAGGCGGCGCGCCGGTCGTCCCGGGCGGCCGTGGAGCGGAGCACCGGCACACGGGGTGAGCGAGGCGGCCGCGGCCGTGAGGGACTGAGTGTGGACAGGCTCGAGTTCGGGGCCCCTGGGGCGGACACGGACGCTCACGGGCCGGTACGGGCCGAGACCGACCAGGTCATGGACGACCTGCGGGAACTGCTGGAGCGCCGGGAGAACGCGGAGTCCGCGCAGGGTGAGGTCACCGTGCGGTGGGCCTACGAGGTGGTGGGACCCGCGATCGCGGGGGCCGTGTTGCTGCTGATCCTGCTGACCATGCCCTGAGAGACCCGACCGGCGGGCCTTCCAGGCGCCCGGCTCCGCTCGCACGTAGGGCATCACGGCGCGCTCGGCCACACCAACGCCATGTACGCGCCGCAGTACGCCGAGCCGATGACCGCCGCCGCGAGGGCCAGGGTGCGGTGGCGGGCGGAGGCGCGTGACAGGTGCAGGGCGAGGGGGAGCAGGAGCGGGAAGGCGGGCAGGAGGAAGCGGGCGCGGGGGAAGTAGACGCCGCCGCTGCCCAGGACGATCGCCAGGAGTACGGCCGTGAAGACCAGTAGCGGCACCGGCTGCCGGTCCCACACCGACAGCCCGAACAGCACCACGGATCCGATCAGCGTGAGCGTCACCAGCACCAGGAACAGCTCGGGCGTCGGGTCGTACGCCAGGAGCCGCCGCATCCAGCGGAGGGTCTCGAGGCCGCCGTCCAGCTCGTTGTGCCACAGGCGCTGCACGGCGAAGTAGCCGTCCCAGCGGCCGACGCGCAGGCCCACCCAGGCGACGTATCCGCACCAGCCGAGGGGCGCGATCGCGGCGGCCGCGAGGGTACGGAGGGAGAAGCGGCGGCGCAGGGCGAGCAGGGCGGTCACCGTGATCGCCGCCGCCACCGCGATGCCGGTGGGGCGGGTCAGGCCCGCCAGTGCCGCGAGCCAGGCCGCGGTGAGGAGGCGGCCGGTGAGCACGGCGTACAGCGACCAGGCCGCGAGCGCCGTGAACAGGGACTCCGTGTAGCCCATCCACTGCACGAGGCCGACCGGGAACGCGGCCCACAGGACGGTGAGGAGGACGCCGACCCGGCGGCCGTGCAGCCGGTCGCCGAGGGCGAACACGCCCCACGCGGCGACGAGGGAGGCAAGGACGGCGAGGGCGAGGCCGGTGCTGGCGCGGGTGCCGGGCGTGACCGCCGCGACCGCCTTGACCAGGACCGGGTAGAGCGGGAAGAAGGCGAGGTTGTTGGCGCTGGGCGCGGTGCCGAGCTCGCGCGCGTAGCCGTGGTCGGCGATGCCGAGATACCAGTCGGCGTCCCACTGCGTCGCCAGGATCGGCCAGACGCCGTGCCGCTGCCGGTGCGCCCAGTCGGCGAGGAGCAGCAGGCCCGTGCCGCGTACGGCGAGGTAGGCGAGGAGGGCGGGGGCCGCGTGGCGCAGGGCGCGCAGCGGAGCGGACAGAGCGCGCCGGAGCGGTGGGGGCGGGGAGCCGGAGTGGAGGTCGGTGCCGGGGGCGTTGGTCGCTCGGGGTGTCGGCCGGAATGCGGTCGAGGACACGGCGGCGGCTCCAGGCTGCTCGGTGGTGCGTTTCCGCTCCACCGTTGCCCGGGCGGTGGGGCGGGGCGTGGAGCCCGGGTCAACCGCCGTGGGGAAATCACCCGATGGGGTGCCGCCGGGTGGGGGCACCCCGTGGGGGGCGAGTGCGACCCCGCGGATCGCGTATGGCTCAGATGCCCGCCGCTGTCGACAGGTCCCGCTTGATCGTCGTGAGCAGGTCGGTCGCCTTGGCGCGGGCGGCCGGGAGGTCGGCGTGGGTCGCGACCGGGACGACGACCTCCAGGTAGCACTTCAGCTTGGGTTCCGTGCCGCTGGGGCGGACGATGACGCGGGCGCCCTCGAGGGTGTAGCGCAGGCCGTCGGTGGGCGGGAGCGTCTCGGTGCCCCGGGTGAGGTCCTCGGCGCGGGTGATGGGCAGTCCGGCCAGCTCGGTCGGCGGCTGTTCGCGCAGTCGGCGCATGGCGTCGGCGATGACCGACAGGTCCTGGACGCGCACCGAGAGCTGGTCGGTGGCGTGCAGGCCGTGCTCCACGGCGAGGTCGTCGAGCAGGTCGAGGAGCGTGCGGCCCTCGGCCTTGAGGACGGAGGCGAGCTCGGTGATGAGCAGGGCGGCGGTGATGCCGTCCTTGTCGCGTACGCCCTCGGGGTCGACGCAGTAGCCGAGGGCCTCCTCGTAGCCGTAGCGCAGGCCGTCGACGCGGGCGATCCACTTGAAGCCGGTGAGGGTCTGCTCGTACCGCAGCCCCGCCTTCTCGGCGATACGGCCGAGGAGGGAGGAGGAGACGATGGACTCCGCGAAGGTGCCCTGCGCTCCGCGGCTCACCAGGTGGGCGGCGAGGAGCGCGCCGACCTCGTCGCCGCGCAGCATCCGCCAGTCCTCGCCGTCCTTGACGGCCGCGGCGCAGCGGTCGGCGTCGGGGTCGTTGGCGATGACGAGGTCGGGGGCGGTCTCGCGGGCCTTGGCGAAGGCGAGGTCCATCGCGCCGGGCTCTTCCGGGTTGGGGAAGGCGACGGTGGGGAAGTCCGGGTCGGGGTCGGCCTGCTCGGTGACGAGGTCGGGGGCGGGGAAGCCGGCGCGTTCGAACGCGGCGAGGAGGACGTCCTTGCCGACGCCGTGCATCGCCGTGTAGACGGTGCGGGCGGTGCGGGGGGAGTCGGCGGACAGGACCGCGTCCGTGCGGGAGAGGTAGGCGTCCAGGATGCTGTCGTCGAGGGTTTCCCAGCCTTCGGTGGGACGGGGGACGACGGTCAGGGACGGGACGGCGGCGATCTCTTCCGCGATGTCGATGTCCGCGGGCGGGACGATCTGGGAACCGTCGCCGAGGTAGACCTTGTAGCCGTTGTCGCGGGGCGGGTTGTGGCTGGCGGTGACCTCCACGCCGGCGACCGCGCCGAGGTGCCTTATGGCGTAGGCGAGGACGGGGGTGGGGAGGGGGCGGGGGAGTACGGCGGCGCGCAGGCCCGCGCCCGTCATCACGGCGGCCGTGTCGCGGGCGAAGTCCTCCGACTTGTGGCGGGCGTCGTAGCCGATGACGACGAGGCCGCCTTCGTGGCCGTTCTTCTTCAGGTACGCGGCGAGGCCGGCCGCGGCGCGGATGACGACCGTGCGGTTCATGCGCATGGGGCCGGCGCCGAGCTCTCCGCGCAGGCCTGCCGTGCCGAACTGGAGGGTGCCGCTGAAGCGTGCGGCGAGCTCCTCGACGTCCGCGGCTTCGATGAGCTTGGCGAGTTCGTCGCGGGTCTCCGGGTCGGGGTCCTCGGCGAGCCAGGCCTGGGCTCGGGCGATGAGATCGTCGTGCACGTCGGTCAACCTCTCGTTCGTGTCGTTCGGAGCGGAGTGGTGCGGGTCCGCAGGGTTTCGCCCCCGCCGCCCCTACCCGTCCCATCCTCCAGGGGCGCTGCCCCTTCGACCCCGTTCCTGGGGGCTGCCGCCCCCAGACCCCCGCTTCGGCCCTGAAGGGGCCTCGTCCTCAAACGCCGGACGGGCTGAGGGATGCGGACCAGCGTCGATGAGGTGGCCGCTCCCCGGGGGTGGGTGGGGGTTCGGGATGGTGGTGCCCTCGTCCTCGAACGCCGGACGGGCTGAGAGATGCCGACCGGCCGTCGAGGAGCAGAGTCCCCGGCGGGTGGGTGGGGGCTGGGGATGGCGCGGGGCTTCGTGTTCGAACGCCGGACGGGCTGGGTAAGTCAGCCCCTCCGGCGTTTGAGGAGCGGGGGTCCAGGGGGCGGAGCCCCCTGGCGGGGTGGAAGGGGCGGAGCTCCTTCAAGGATGGGACGGGTAGGGGCGGCGGGGGCGAGAAACACCCGGCGTCAGCCCCCGCAACGCCTCACAGCCGCCCGAGCACCTGCGCCAGCAGCGACCCCATCCGCGTAGCCGAGTCACGGCCCGCCTGCAGAACCTCCTCGTGGTTCAGCGGCTCACCCGTCATCCCCGCCGCGAGGTTGGTGACCAGCGAGATGCCCAGGACCTCGGCCCCCGCCTCACGCGCCGCGATCGCTTCGAGCACCGTCGACATGCCTACCAGGTCCGCCCCGATGACCCGCGCCATCCGGATCTCGGCCGGCGTCTCGTAGTGCGGACCGGGGAACTGGGCGTAGACGCCCTCCTCCAGCGTGGGGTCGATCTCCTTGCACAGGGCGCGCAGGCGCGGGGAGTAGAGGTCGGTGAGGTCGACGAAGTTGGCGCCGATGATCGGGGACGTCGCCGTGAGGTTGATGTGGTCGCTGATCAGGACCGGCTGGCCGGGGCGCATGCCCTCGCGCAGGCCGCCGCAGCCGTTGGTGAGGACGATCGTCTTGCAGCCGGCGGCGACCGCGGTACGGACGCCGTGGGCCACGGCCGCCACGCCACGGCCCTCGTAGTAGTGCGTGCGGCCCAGGAAGACCAGGGCGCGCTTGTTGCCGATCCGGTAGGAGCGGATCTTTCCGCCGTGCCCTTCCACCGCGGGCGGGGGGAACCCGGGCAGCTCGGTGACCTGGAACTCGGCCTCGGGTGCGCCCAGGGCGTCCACGGCCGGAGCCCAGCCGGAGCCCATCACGAGGGCGACGTCGTGGGTCTCGGCGCCCGTGAGTTCGCGCAGGCGCGCGGCGGCGGCGTCGGCGGCGGCGTGGGGATCGCCCTGGATGTCGTCCGGAAGAAGAGATGCGTTCACGCGACTGAGGGTAGCCGGTCTGGGCCTACGCGCGTAGATGACAGAGCTCACGGGATGGCGATCGTTGTCTTGTCGTTTCCAACGAAGGGAGGGGAGAGAAGGGAAGGAGAGGCAGGCGCGGGTGCGGGTGCCGAGGGGCTCAGCAGGGCCGCTTCCGCAGCTCCATCACGTAGTCGTGCGGTGCCCCGGCCGACTCCGCCGCGTCCGCGATCTCGCCCAGGTAGCGCGCCGACGGCAGCCCGCCCTCGTAGGCGTTCAGCACGTACACCCAGGCCGGCTCCTCGCCCTCCAGCGTGTGCACGCGGACCCGGAGCCGCCGGTAGATGCCGAGGCCGACGCCCTCCCAGCGGTCGAGGGACTCCTCGTCCATCGGCGCGATGTCGTACAGCGCGACGAAGACCTGCTCGCCCGGCTCTTCGACGAGCGTCGCCAGCGCGCCGTCCCAGCCGAGCTGCTCGCCCCCGAAGGTCAGCCGCCACCCGTTCAGCCAGCCGGTGGCGCGCAGCGGCGAGTGCGGGGCGCGGCGGGTCATCAGCCGCGCGTCGAGATTGCCGGCGTAGGCGGCGTAGAGCGACATGGACAGAGGGTACGGCAGGGGAATCGTCGGTCCCTCCCGTAACAGTGGTGTCTCGGGCGGCCCCCCAGGCGGTCGCACTGTGATGCGTGCGGGACAATGGAGTACGTGACTCGGATCGTGATCATCGGTGGCGGACCCGGCGGATACGAAGCGGCGCTGGTGGCCGCGCAGCTCGGCGCGGAGGTGACCGTCGTCGACTGCGACGGTCTGGGCGGGGCGTCGGTGCTCACCGACTGCGTGCCGTCGAAGACTCTGATCGCCACGGCCGAGGTGATGACGACCTTCGATTCCTCGTACGAGGAGCTCGGCATCATCGTCGCCGACGACACGCCGTACCTCGACACGCCCGCGCGTGTCGTGGGGGTCGACCTGGGCAAGGTCAACCGGCGTGTGAAGCGGCTCGCTCTCGCGCAGTCGCATGACATCACGGCTTCGGTGACGCGTGCCGGTGCCCGGGTCCTGCGCGGGCGTGGGCGGCTGGAGGGCATGCAGGCCCTCGACGGGTCACGGAAGGTCGTGGTGCGGGCCGCGGACGGGACCGAGGAGACGCTCACCGCGGACGCGGTGCTCATCGCCACCGGTGGGCACCCTCGTGAGCTGCCCGACGCCCAGCCCGACGGCGAGCGCATCCTGAACTGGACCCAGGTCTACGACCTCACCGAGCTGCCCGAGGAGCTCATCGTGGTCGGCTCCGGTGTCACCGGTGCCGAGTTCGCCGGTGCCTACCAGGCGCTCGGGTCGCGAGTCACCCTCGTGTCGTCGCGGGACCGCGTGCTGCCGGGTGAGGACCCGGACGCCGCCGCCGTACTCGAAGACGTCTTCCGGCGCCGCGGCATGAACGTCATGGCGCGCTCGCGTGCCGCCGCCGCCAAGCGGGTCGGCGACCGGGTGGAGGTCACCCTCGCCGACGGGCGTGTCATCAGCGGCACCCACTGCCTCATGGCCGTCGGCGCCATCCCGAACTCCGAGGGCATGGGCCTGGAGGAGGCCGGCGTCAAGCTGCGCGACTCCGGGCACATCTGGACCGACAAGGTGTCCAGGACCACGGCTCCCGGGGTCTACGCCGCCGGTGACGTCACCGGAGTCTTCGCCCTCGCCTCCGTCGCGGCGATGCAGGGACGTATCGCCATGTACCACTTCCTCGGCGACGCGGTGGCCCCGCTGAATCTGAAGACTGTGTCGTCGAACGTCTTCACCGATCCGGAGATCGCCACCGTCGGCTACACGCAGGCGGACGTGGACGCGGGCAAGATCGACGCCCGGGTGGTCAAACTGCCGCTGCTGCGCAACCCGCGCGCCAAGATGCAGGGCATCCGGGACGGCTTCGTCAAGATCTTCTGTCGGCCGGGTACCGGCATCGTGGTCGGCGGTGTGGTCGTGTCGCCGCGCGCTTCGGAACTGATCCACCCGATCTCGATCGCGGTCGACAACAATCTGACGGTCGAACAGATCGCGAACGCCTTCACCGTGTACCCCTCCCTTTCGGGCTCGATCGCCGAGGTGGCACGGCAGCTGCACACGCGGAAGTCCGGCGGCGAACTCTGACGGCCAGAACCAACTCCTCGCTGGTCACGGGGAGTTGTCGACCATGCGTACGGCATAGGCGGCGGGACTAGGCCCTATACCACTTCTCGCCCTTGCGTGCGAACAACTTCTGTTATTCGGCGCAAACTGCTGAAACCAGACGGTCGTTGGGGTTACTGTCAGTTTCGTGTTCGCTGCAGAACGTCGCCAATTGATCCTCGAAATGGTGCGAGCGAATGGAGCGGTTTCGCTCCGTGAGCTCGCCCGCGTCGTCCAGACCTCCGAAGTGACCGTACGGCGGGACGTGCGCGCACTGGAGGCAGAAGGACTCCTCGACCGCCGGCATGGCGGTGCGGTATTGCCGGGCGGGTTCACGCGGGAGTCCGGCTTTCCGCAGAAGTCACATCTCGCGACCGCCGAGAAGACGGCCATCGCCGACCTCGCCGCGAACTTCGTGGAGGAGGGCGAGGCGATCGTCGTCGGGGCGGGAACCACCACGCAGGAGCTGGCACGCCGGCTCGCGCGCATCCCCGGTCTGACCGTCGTCACCAACTCCCTTCTGGTGGCGCAGGCGTTGGCCCATGCCAACCGGGTCGAAGTCGTGATGACCGGCGGTACGCTCCGCGGTTCGAACTACGCCCTGGTGGGCAGCGGTGCCGAGCAGTCCCTGCAGGGGCTGCGGGTGTCGCGGGCCTTCATCTCCGGGAGCGGCCTCACCGCCGAGCGCGGGCTGTCCACGTCCAACATGCTCTCGGCGTCCGTCGACCGGGCGCTCGTCCAGGCGGCCTCGGAGGTCGTCGTCCTCGCCGATCACACCAAGCTCGGCACGGACACGATGTTCCAGACGGTGCCCACGGAAGTCATCACCCGTCTGGTCACCGACGAACCGCCGGTCCATGACGACCGCGCCCACACCGAGCTGCAGGCCCTCGCCGATCAGGGGGTGCAGATCGCCGTCGCGGGGGCGACGGGGGCGTCGGGGGGTGACGAGGTCCCGGCGCGGCGACGCCCCTTGCCGGGGCCTAGGCGGGGGCAGGGGTTGCGGCCCGCCGCGGCGGTGCTGGGTGAGCAGGGGCCGACGGAGCGGGAGCGGGCGCGGGTCGCGGATTTGCGGCGGCGTTGACGTCAGGTTTCGGCGCCGCTTCGCCGTAGGGGTCCGTGTTGTTGCGCGGGTGCGGGTGGTTCGTGGCTGGTCGCGCAGTTCCCCGCGCCCCGGGGTCGGCTGCCCCTGGGGCGGCTGTCTTCAACCGCTTTTCAAACCCCGCAGAGTCAGGCGCAGCAGCCTGTCCGCCAGCTCCGGATCCCCCGGTGTCTCCTCCGCCGCCAATGCGATCGCGTGTGTGAGTTGGAGGAGGTCGCCGATCGCCACGTCCTCCCGGACCGTGCCCGCCTGCTGTGCCCGGGCCAGCAGTGCGCCGCCCGCTTGTCTGATGGGGTCGCTGCAGCGGGCGAGGGCCGAGGACTGGTCGTGGGAGACGGACATCAGGGCGTGGGCGAGGCCGCGGTACTCGCCGGCGTGGGTGACCATCTCGCGCAGCCAGGTCACCAGGGCCGCGCAGGGCTCCGGGGCGTGGAGGAGTTCGTGGGAGCGGGTCAGCAGGTCGCCGACCGCGTCCTCGAAGACGGCGCTCAACAGGGCGTCCCGGTTGGGGAAATGGCGGTACAGCGTGCCGATGCCTACGCCCGCCCGACGGGCCACGTCCTCGAGCGACGCGTCCGTGCCGTGCTCGGCGAAGGCGGAACGGGCCTCGGTGAGCAGGCGCTCGTAGTTGCGGCGGGCATCGGCCCGCATGGTGCGCGGCGGGGCCGGCAGCGCCGCCGCACCCCCGTTCCCCGCACCTCCGCGTGAGGTCGCGCCCACCATGGTTCCCACCTGCCCTCTCTCGCGCCCCGGTGTGCCTCCAGGATGCCACCGAGGGCGGACAGTCCCGGGAAACGAGGCGCCCGGCGGACTGGCTGCTCCAGTCCGCCGGGCGCTCCGGGACGTCGTACGAAATCCTCGTACGGCTCAGTCCTTGATCTCGCAGATGGGTGCGCCGGAGGTGAGGGAGGCGCCGACCTCGGCCGACAGGCCCTTGATGGTGCCGGACTTGTGGGCGTTGAGGGGCTGTTCCATCTTCATCGCTTCGAGGACGACGACCAGGTCGCCTTCCTTGACCTCCTGGCCTTCCTCGACGGCCACCTTGACGATGGTGCCCTGCATCGGGGAGGCGAGGGTGTCGCCGGAAGCCACCGGGCCGGACTTCTTCGCCGCGCGGCGCTTGGGCTTGGCCCCGGCGGCCAGGCCGGTGCGGGCCAGGGTCATGCCGAGGGAGGCCGGGAGGGAGACCTCCAGGCGCTTGCCGCCGACCTCGACGACGACCGTCTCACGCCCGGCCTCCTCCTCCGCCTCGGTGGCGTCGGCGGGGGCGGCGAAGGGCTTGATGTCGTTGACGAACTCGGTCTCGATCCAGCGGGTGTGGACCGTGAAGGGGTCCTGGCTGCCGGTGAGTTCGGGGGCGAAGGCCGGGTCGGTGACCACCTTGCGGTGGAACGGGATCGCGGTGGCCATGCCCTCGACCTGGAACTCGGCCAGCGCACGGGCCGCGCGCTGCAGGGCCTGCTCGCGGGTGGCGCCGGTGACGATCAGCTTGGCCAGCAGCGAGTCCCACGCCGGGCCGATCACGGAGCCGGACTCCACGCCCGCGTCCAGGCGCACGCCCGGGCCGGTCGGCGGGTTGAAGGCGGTCACCGTGCCGGGGGCCGGCAGGAAGTTGCGGCCGGGGTCCTCGCCGTTGATGCGGAACTCGAAGGAATGGCCGCGCAGCGGCGGGTCGTCGTAGCCGAGTTCCTCGCCGTCGGCGATGCGGAACATCTCCCGCACCAGGTCGATGCCGGCGACCTCTTCGGTGACCGGGTGCTCGACCTGCAGACGGGTGTTGACCTCCAGGAAGGAGATCGTGCCGTCCGCCCCCACCAGGAACTCCACGGTTCCGGCGCCGACGTAGCCGGCCTCCTTCAGGATGGCCTTGGAGGACGAGTACAGCTCGGCGACCTGCTCGTCGGACAGGAACGGGGCCGGGGCCTCCTCGACCAGCTTCTGGTGCCGGCGCTGCAGCGAGCAGTCACGGGTGGAGACCACGACCACGTTGCCGTGCTGGTCGGCCAGGCACTGGGTCTCGACGTGGCGCGGCTTGTCGAGGTAGCGCTCGACGAAGCACTCCCCGCGCCCGAAGGCGGCGACGGCCTCACGCACGGCGGAGTCGTAGAGCTCGGGGACCTCTTCGAGGGTGCGGGCGACCTTCAGGCCGCGTCCGCCACCGCCGAAGGCGGCCTTGATGGCGATCGGCAGGCCGTGCTCCTCGGCGAAGGCCACGACCTCCTCGGCGCCCGAGACCGGGTCGGGCGTACCGGCGACGAGCGGGGCGCCCGCCCGCTGGGCGATGTGCCGGGCGGCCACCTTGTCGCCGAGGTCGCGGATGGCCTGCGGCGGCGGGCCGATCCAGATCAGCCCGGCGTCCAGGACGGCTTGGGCGAAGTCGGCGTTCTCCGACAGGAAGCCGTAGCCCGGATGGATCGCGTCCGCCCCGGACTCGCGCGCGGCTTTGAGGACCTTGTCGATGTCCAGATAGCTGGTGGCCGGGGTGTCACCGCCCAGGGCGAACGCCTCATCCGCGGCGCGGACATGCAGAGCGTCCCGGTCCGGGTCGGCGTAGACGGCCACGCTCGCGATCCCGGCATCCCGACAGGCCCGGGCCACGCGGACAGCGATTTCGCCACGGTTGGCGATGAGCACCTTGCGCACGATTGAGGCTCCCTCCTTGAAACAAGCCGAGTTTAGGGACTGCCGACACGACACATCGACCCGTCCCCAGTGGTGAGCTTGCCCACACGGAGCGTGATTCCAGGCTCGCTCGACCTGCGAAATCCCATGTCGCGCCTCGGCACGCAGGTCTCTCCCGGCAAACCCTAGCCCTCCGCTGTGGTCAAGGTCTCTGTCATCACGTGCTGCGGGCCACTCGGTTTCTTTGTGGAATCCCTACGAATGGCCCAATGATTCTTTGCCGCCCGCAGAACCCTTGTCCCAGGGTTTACCCGTTAGTAGCGTTCGCGATGTATCGAACGTACTTCGGGTAACAAGGGTTCGACTCGAGAGTGGGTGGGGGCCGGTGGTACGCAGGCCGGTGGCGTGGGTGGTGGCGGTCGTCCTCTTCGTCGAGGGGCTCGGCATCGCGGCGGTGCAGTGGTTCCTCGGGGTCGTCGTCGACCGGCAGGACATGTCGCTCGCGGGGCTGGACCCGGATGTGATGTCGCTGTCCTCGAAGATCGGCGGCCTGGTCTTCGGCGCCTACTTCGCGCTGTGCGGGCTGGTCGCCCTGCTCGTGGCCGTGCGCGACCGCGCGCCGGTCGGCTTCGGGCGCATCCTGCTGATCAGCGCGGCCGTGGTGCACGGGCTGCTGGGCGCGTTCGCCTGGGGGCTGGTGGGCTGGACGGCGTTCCTGTTCATGGTCGTCGTCCTCGGCCTCATCGTGCTGCTGCTGATGACGTACGACGCCCAGGGCGCGCCCGGGGAGCCCGCCGACGCCGTTCCCGACGGCGGCAAGGGCGACGACGGCTCCCCGGCGGGCGGCTCGCCCGTCACGCCTCCGCCGGCGCCCACAACTCCGTGATGCCGATGCCCAGTTGGCTCAGCAGCCGCCGTACCAGCGGCAGGCTGATGCCGATCACATTGCCGTGGTCGCCGTCGATGCCGTCGATGAACGGAGCCGAACGGCCGTCCAGCGTGAACGCCCCGGCGACGTAGAGGGGTTCGCCGGAGGCGACGTACGCCGCGATCTCCTCGTCGGTCGGCTCGCCGAAGCGGACGACCGTGGAGGCGGTGGCGGAGGTGTACCGGCCGGTGAGGGTGTCGTAGATGCAGTGGCCGGTCTGCAGGGTGCCCGCGCGGCCGCGCATCGACTTCCAGCGGGCCGTGGCCTCCTCGGCGTCCGCCGGCTTGCCCAGGGCCTGGCCGTCCAGTTCGAGGACCGAGTCGCAGCCGATCACGATGGCGCCCTTGACCTCCGGCTTCGCCGCCACGACGGAGGCCTTCGCCTCGGCCAGGGCCAGCGCCAGCTCGGCGGGGGTGGGCGCGGTGACGGCGTCCTCGTCGACGCCGCTCACGATGACCTCGGGGTCCAGGCCGGCCTGCCGGAGCAGATTGAGCCGGGCGGGGGACTGGGAGGCGAGGACGAGTCGGCGGCGGGGCTGATCAGTCATGCGGTCAGCGTATCGGCGCGCCCGGCCGGGCTCACCTCAGTCCGAGCACGATCATCGTGAGCACCATGGCCAGCGCCATGAGAACGCCCAGCCGCCGCAACATCTCCTGCATGTCATGCAGTTCCTTGGGCGGCTCGTTCTCGGGGTCGGACCACAGCATGCCACTAGCGTGGGGCTTGGCCGACCTGGGGCGCCTGAGTACGGGTACTCAAAAGGCGCCCCAAGTTGTCCTGAGGTGCGCCCACGCGGCGGAGCCGCATATCGACACAGCCCCGCGCCCCTGAGGTGTTGGCGGTCAGGTTGGCCAGTAGGTGCGCGCCCACGTCGTCGGCCCCGGCCGCGGCACCCTCTGTGCCGCGATGCGGGCCGGGTCCGCCCAGGAGTCGCGGGGGCGGGCGCGCCGGGCGGGAGGGCGTTCGCCGCCGCGGCGCGGGCGCGGACCACCGCCAGGGCGGCGGCCAGCTCCTCCGGTGTCGGGTTGCCCCGTAGGACCTTGATGTTCATGACGGCTCCCAGCAGGCCTAGAGGGGGATGTTGCCGTGCTTCTTCGGAGGCAGGGATTCCCGCTTGGTGCGCAGCTGACGCAGGCCCCGTACGACATGGAGGCGGGTGTCGGACGGCATGATCACCGCGTCGATGTAGCCGCGCTCGGCGGCGACGTACGGGTTGAGGAGCGCGTCCTCGTACTCCTGGATCAGCCGGGCGCGCACCGCCTCGACGTCCTCGCCGCTCGCCTCCGCCTCGGCGATGGTGCGCCGGTGCAGGATGTTGACCGCGCCCTGGGCGCCCATGACGGCGATCTGGGCGGTCGGCCAGGCGAGGTTGAGGTCGGCGCCGAGGTGCTTGGAGCCCATGACGTCGTAGGCGCCGCCGAAGGCCTTGCGGGTGATGACCGTGATGAGCGGAACCGTCGCCTCGGCGTAGGCGTAGATCAGCTTGGCGCCGCGGCGGATGATGCCGGTGTGCTCCTGGTCCACACCCGGGAGGAAGCCCGGCACGTCGACGAAGGTGATCACCGGGACGTTGAAGGCGTCGCAGGTCCGCACGAACCGCGCGGCCTTCTCACTCGCGTCGATGTCGAGGCAGCCGGCGAACTGCATCGGCTGGTTGGCGACGATGCCGACGGGACGGCCCTCGACCCGCCCGAACCCGGTGATGATGTTCGGCGCGAACAGCGGCTGCGTCTCGAAGAACTCGGCGTCGTCCAGGACGTGTTCGATCACCGCGTGCATGTCGTACGGCTGGTTCGCGCTGTCCGGCACGATCGTGTCCAGCTCACGGTCCTCGTCGGTGACCGAGAGGTCCGCCTCCTCCGGGAACGCCGGGGGCTCGGAGAGGTTGTTGGACGGCAGGTACGACAGCAACTGCTTGACGTACTCGATGGCGTCCTTCTCGTCGCCGGCCATGTGATGCGCCACGCCGGAGGTGGAGTTGTGGGTGCGGGCGCCGCCCAGCTCCTCGAAGCCGACGTCCTCGCCGGTGACCGTCTTGATGACGTCCGGGCCGGTGATGAACATGTGCGAGGTCTGGTCGACCATGACCGTGAAGTCGGTGATCGCCGGGGAGTAGACCGCACCGCCCGCGCACGGGCCGACGACCAGCGAGATCTGCGGGATGACACCGGACGCGTGCGTGTTGCGGCGGAAGATCTCGCCGTACGCGCCCAGCGAGGCCACGCCCTCCTGGATGCGGGCGCCGCCGGAGTCGTTGATGCCGATGACCGGGCAGCCGGTCTTCAGCGCGAAGTCCATCACCTTGACGATCTTCTGGCCGTAGACCTCGCCCAGCGCACCGCCGAAGACGGTGAAGTCCTGGGAGAAGACGGCGACGGGACGGCCGTCGACGGTGCCGTACCCGGTGACGACACCGTCGCCGTACGGGCGGTTCTTGTCGAGGCCGAAGTTGGTGGAGCGGTGCCGGGCGAACTCGTCGAGCTCGACGAACGACCCCTCGTCGAGGAGCAGCTCGATGCGCTCACGAGCCGTCAACTTGCCCTTGGCGTGCTGCTTTTCGACGGCGCGTGCGGAGCCGGCGTGCGTCGCTTCATCGATACGGCGCTGGAGATCCGCGAGCTTGCCCGCGGTGGTGTGGATGTCGATCCCTTGTGTCTCTTGGATCTCGTGACGCTCTTCCGGCTCGGACATCGGGATGTGGCTCCCTGCCTGCTCAAAAGGGGGGACGGTTACTCATCCGTAGAGTAGTGGTGGGCCTACGAATCAGCAGTGCGGCGTTTCACACACCTAGGGTGGCTTGCATGACGCCACGCGATGCATCAGACGACAGCCGTTGGTCCGACCTGGACCGTCCGCCGCTGAACGCCGCCGCGCTGCGGCGGGGGCTCGTGCGGGAGGGCGGGTTGTGGCGTGAGGTGGAGGTCGTGCAGCGCACCGGCTCCACCAACACCGACCTGGTGGACCTGGCGACCGAGGGCAAGGCGGGCGAGGGCGCGGTCCTCGTCGCCGAGGAGCAGACGGCCGGCAAGGGGCGCCTGGAACGGCAGTGGACGGCACCGGCCCGCTCCGGGCTGTTCTTCTCCGTGCTGCTGAATCCGGCCGAGGTGCCGGTGGCCCGGTGGGGGTGGCTGCCGCTGCTGACGGGGGTCGCCGTGGCGACGGGGCTGTCGCGGGCGGCGGGCGTCGATACGGCACTCAAGTGGCCGAACGACCTGCTGGTGACTGTCGGCGGGGAGGAGCGCAAGGCCGGCGGGATCCTGGCGGAGCGTGCCGGGGACGCGGGGGTGGTCATCGGCGTCGGCATCAATGTCACGCTGCGTGAGGACGAGCTGCCGGTGCCGCAGGCGGGGTCGCTGGCGCTGGCCGGAGCCGTGAGCACGGACCGGGATCCGCTGCTGCGGGGGGTGCTGCGGGCGCTGGAGGACTGGTACGGGCGGTGGCGGGCCGCGGTGGGGGATCCCGTGGTGAGCGAGCTGCAGGAGACGTATGCGGCGGGGTGCGCGACGTTGGGGAGGGTGGTGCGGGCCGAGTTGCCGGGGGAGCGGGCGATCACGGGGGAGGCGGTGGCGATCGACGGGGACGGGCGGTTGGTCCTGGCGACGGAGGACGGGGTGCAGGAGCCTGTGGGGGCGGGGGACATCGTGCACCTGCGGTTGGCGTGAGTATGCCGACCCGGCCCGTCCGGCGTGTGAGGACGAGGCCCGCACCCACGCCGGGTACCCCACCACCAGGCAGCCACTGGAACCGTCGGCTCAACCTAACGGAGTGAGCTGGCGCACACCTGCCGTACAGTGAAGGCCGGTCGAACTGACCGCGGAAGATCGGAAGGGCAGCAGGCGTGACCGTCGACGACACGGGCTCCGGCACGGGCGCGGACGGCCGGGTGGACCCCCACGCCGCCGACCCCGGCGAGGATCCGCTCGCGCTGCGCCTCGAACAGCTCATCCTCGGCGCCGAGCGGCGCTACACCCCGTTTCAGGCGGCCCGTAGCGCCGGTGTCTCCATGGAGCTGGCGTCCCGGTTCTGGCGGGCCATGGGGTTCGCCGACATCGGGCAGGCCAAGGCGCTGACCGAGGCCGACGTACTGGCGCTGCGGCGCCTCGCCGGTCTCGTCGAGGCGGGGCTGCTCAGCGAGGCCATGGCCGTGCAGGTGGCCAGATCCACCGGGCAGACCACCGCCCGGCTGGCCGAATGGCAGATCGACTCCTTCCTGGAGGGCCTGACCGAGCCCCCGGAGCCGGGCATGACGCGGACCGAGGTGACGTATCCCCTGGTCGAGCTGCTCCTGCCCGAGCTGGAGGAGTTCCTCGTCTACGTCTGGCGCCGCCAGCTCGCCGCCGCGACCGGCCGGGTCGTGCAGGCCGCCGACGACGAGGAGATGGTCGACCGGCGGCTGGCGGTCGGATTCGCCGACCTCGTCGGGTTCACACGGCTGACCCGCCGTATGGAGGAAGAGGAACTCGGCGAGCTCGTCGAGGCCTTCGAGACCACCGCGGCCGACCTCGTGGCCGCGCGCGGGGGACGGCTGATCAAGACGCTGGGTGACGAGGTTCTGTACGCGGCGGACGACGCCGGCGTCGCCGCGGAGATCGCGCTGCGGCTCATCGAGACGATGGCCAACGACGAGACGATGCCCGAGCTGCGCGTCGGCATCGCCTTCGGCACGGTGACCACTCGAATGGGCGATGTGTTCGGGACGACCGTGAACCTTGCCTCCCGGCTGACGTCGATAGCCCCGCGCGACGCCGTGCTCGTCGACAGCGCGTTCGCGGAGGAACTCATCCGCACGGGCGAGGCGCCTGCGTCGGAGGCAGAGGCGGCGGAGGCCGCTGCCGCTGCGGAGAAGGAAGGGGAGGAGCCGCCGGTGTATCGGTTTGCGCTGCAGCCGATGTGGCAGCGGCCGGTGCGTGGGCTCGGCGTCGTGGAGCCGTGGCTTCTGACGCGGAGGGCGTCCGCCGGGGGCGAGTGACCAAGCGCCGTTGGGGTGGCGGTTGTGTGTCGGCTGCCGGTTCGTTGTGGCTGGTCGCGCCCACGCGGCAGAGCCGCATATCGATACAGCCCCGCGCCCCTTTGAGGGGCGTTGCAGCGCGGGTCGTTGTCAGTCGTCCTTGGCCAGGGGGTCCACGCAGAGGCCGATGACCGGGACGCAGACCGCGTTGTCGTCGGATTGAGTCGGCTCGGGTACCGGGGGATTTGGGGCGGGCCGGGTGGGTGTCGGTGTCGGGGCCGGTTCGCGGCTGGTCGGTGCCGTGGGATGGTGGGTCGGGATGGGCGCCGTGGTGTCGTCTGTCTTGGTGCCGGAGGCGCCGGGGCGTGGTGCAGCCGTGGTGTTCGTGGTCGGTACGACGATCGTGTCCGTCGTCGGTGTCGTGCCCAGGCCGCCCATGGCGTAGGTCGAGGACGGGCTTGGTTTGAGGTGGGGCGGCTCGGGTGTGGCGGCTGCGTCGGTCGCGAGGTCCGTGTCCGTGCCGAGGGCCGGGGTCGGGGCGGAGTCCGCTGCCTCGACGCCGGTGACGTCGGAGTCGGGGGTCAGGCGTACGAGGCTCAGGGCGCCGGCGGCCAGGGCCAAGCCCCCGGCGGCTAGGAGAACCTTGCGCGGGCGGGGGCGGCGGTGGCGGCCGCGGGGGGTGAAGAAGGCGCTCGGCGCTGTTTCTTCCTTCTGCGACTCTTCCGCCGTCACGCCCATCACGTCCCCTCCCGACACGCTCGCGCCCCCAATGCGCCGTGGTGTCGCGCACGTTATGCGCTGTCCTCGGCGGTGCGGGGGGAGTTGCGCGGGATGTCACTCGAACGGGGTGTCGGACCTCGACTCGGGAACCGCGGAATCCCTCGTGGTGGGCCTTTCTCCGGAGGGATCCGGCTGCGATGATCGGGGCGAGTGTTGTTAACCCGCGTTAACCGGAGGGTGTCATGAGTGAGGAGCGGTACGGGGAGTTCGTGGCTGTGCGGCGACACGGTGACGGGGATGTCGGGCATGTCGCGGAGCTCGCCCTCGACCGGCCCAAGGCCATGAACGCCGTCTCGACCGAGATGGCCCGTTCGATCGCGGGGGCGTGCGCGGCGCTGGGCGCGGACAAGAGCGTGCGGGTGGTGGTGCTGACCTCGACGCATGAACGGGCGTTCTGTGTCGGGGCGGATCTGAAGGAGCGGAACTCCTTCAGTGACGCGGACCTGGTGCGGCAGCGGCCGGTGGCGCGGGCCGCGTACACGGGGGTGCTGGAGCTGCCCGTGCCGACGATCGCGGCGGTGCATGGCTTCGCGCTGGGTGGCGGCTTCGAGCTGGCGTTGTCCTGCGATGTGATCGTGGCCGACCGTACGGCTGTGGTGGGGCTGCCTGAGGTGTCCGTCGGGGTCATTCCGGGGGGTGGGGGCACGCAGTTGCTGCCGCGGCGGGTGGGGGCCGCCCGGGCGGCGGAGCTGATCTTCACGGCGCGCAGGGTTGAGGCAGTGGAGGCCCGTGAGCTGGGGTTGGTGGACGTGCTCGTGGAGGAGGGGCGGGACCGGGAGGAGGCGCTGGCCCTGGGCTCCCGGATGGCGACGAACTCGCCGGTGGGGCTGCGCGCCGCCAAGCGGGCGTTGCGGGTGGGGCACGGGCTGGATCTGCGGGCCGGGCTGGAGGTCGAGGACGCGGCGTGGCGGGCGGTGGCGTTCTCGGGGGACCGGGCGGAGGGTGTGGCGGCGTTCAACGAGAAGCGGCGGCCTGAGTGGCCGGGGGAGTAGGGGGCTGAGGGGGCGTTGAGTGGGTGGCGCTGGGTGTTGCCTCGCTGGATTGGCGGGCTGGGTGTTGCGTCGCTGAATTGGTGGGCTTGAGGTTGCGTCGCCGGATTGGTGGGCTTGACGTTGCGTCGCCGGATTGGCGGGGCTGCGTGTCGAGTCGCCAGCTCGGTGGGGCGCCACCCTGACGCCGACACGTCGCCCCTCCCGCAGACTCGCCTGTCACTCCAAGCGGCGCCTCAATGTCCCAGTTCGCCCTAAACCTCCTAGCCTGGAGGGATGGGTGAGGACAGACGGCTCGCTGCCGTGGTGGCGTTGGCGCAGGGGATGGCGGCGGCGCACACCCCGCGTGAGTCCTGGCGGGCGGCTGCGCTCGGGGCGTGCCGGGCGCTGGCCGGGAGCTTTGCCGCGCTGTCGGTGTGGGAGCGGGAGCTCGGGCGGCTGCGGGTGCTCGTGAACGTGGGGGACCGGACTCGGGGGGAGGAGGAGTTTCCGGGCGACGAGGCCTATCCGGTGCATCAGTTCCCGGAGATCACCGAGTTCCTGCACGAGCGGTGGGCTGCCGGGGGTGAGCCCAACGCCTGGGTGGAGACGGCCGACGGGCCGTCCGCCGGTCACCCCGGGTACTGCCACCAGCGGGTGGCCGCGCTACGGCGTCGTGGGCGGGGGTGCTGTGTCGTCGCGCCCATCGTGCTGAACGGGCGGGCCTGGGGGGAGCTGTATGTCGCCCGGTCCGTCGGTACTCCTGTCTTCGACCGGGGTGACGCCGACTTCGCCACCGTGCTGGCCTCCGTCGTGGCCGCCGGGCTCGCGCAGAGCGAGCGGCTGGAGGAGGCCCGGCGGCTGGCGTTCACCGATGCGCTGACCGGGCTCGCCAATCGGCGTGCGGTCGATGTGCGGTTGGAGGAGGCGATCGAGCGGCACCGGAATCAGGGCCTCGTGGTCAGCCTTGTCGTCTGTGACCTCAACGGGCTCAAGCGGGTCAATGACACACAGGGGCATGCGGTCGGGGACCGGCTGCTCGAGCGGTTCGGGTCGGTGTTGTCGCTGTGCGGGGCGATGCTGCCGGGTGCGCTTGCCGCGCGGCTCGGTGGGGACGAGTTCTGTCTGCTCGCGGTCGGGTCGCCTGCGGATGATGTGGTGAAGGCCGCGGACGAACTCTGCCGCCGGGCGGGGGAGTTGGAGCTCGGGGAGGGGGTGGCGTGCGGGGTGGCGTCCACCGAGGACGCGATCGGGCCTGTGCGGTCCGCCCGGCGGCTGTTCCGTCTCGCTGACGCGGCGCAGTATCAGGCCAAGGCCGTACGGGCCGACAGGCCTGTCGTCGCGGGGCGGGAGGGGCCGGACGACCCGGTCGTGCGGCTTGCCGATGCGGAGCCCTCCGGGGAGGGGGCCGTGGAGCGTCGGCGGTTCCGGGGGCGCCTGCCGTGACGGCGCCCCTGCGCTGCGGCGGGGCTGGCCTTTCTCGCCCCCGCCGCCCCTACCCGTCCCATCCTGAAGGGCCTCGTCCTCGAAACGCCGGACGGGCTGGAAGGCGTTGTAAGGGTCGTACCGGGTAGCCACTAGTGACATCTTCGTCTTCACTGCGTACGCTCCTGAATATGGATATGCATACTGTGGTGGTGGGGACGTCCGGGGTCACCGCGTCCGACGTCCTCGCCGTGGCGCGCGGCGGGGCCCGGGTCGAGTTGTCGGCGGAGGCGGTCGCGGCGCTTGCCGCGGCCCGCGAGATCGTGGACGCGCTGGCGGCCAAGCCCGAGCCCGTCTACGGCGTCTCCACCGGCTTCGGCGCCCTGGCGACCCGGCACATCAGCCAGGAGCTGCGGGCCCAGCTGCAGCGCAACATCGTCCGTTCGCACGCCGCGGGGATGGGGCCGCGGGTGGAGCGGGAAGTCGTACGGGCGCTGATGTTCCTGCGGCTCAAGACCGTCTGCTCGGGGCACACGGGCGTACGGCCCGAGGTCGCGCAGACCATGGCCGATGTTCTCAATGCCGGTATCACGCCTGTCGTTCATGAATACGGGTCACTGGGGTGCTCCGGTGACCTTGCTCCTCTTTCGCACTGCGCCCTCACGTTGATGGGGAGGGGGAGGCCGAGGGACCGGACGGGACCGTGCGGCCCGCCGGCGAGCTGCTCGCCGCGCACGGCATCGCGCCCGTCGAGCTGCGGGAGAAGGAAGGCCTCGCCCTTCTCAACGGCACCGACGGCATGCTCGGCATGCTGATCATGGCCCTCGCCGATCTGGACATGCTGTACAAGTCCGCCGACGTCACCGCCGCCCTCAGCCTCGAAGCGCTCCTCGGGACCGACAAGGTGCTCGCGCCCGAGCTGCACGCCATCCGGCCGCACCCGGGGCAGGGCGCCTCCGCCGCCAACATGCTGGCCGTGCTCAAGGGTTCGGGGCTGACCGGGCATCACCAGGACGACGCGCCCCGCGTCCAGGACGCGTACTCGGTGCGGTGTGCTCCGCAGGTCGCCGGTGCCGGGCGGGACACCATGGCGCATGCGCGGCTGGTCGCCGAGCGGGAGCTGGCGTCGGCCGTGGACAATCCTGTCGTGCTGCCCGACGGGCGGGTGGAGTCCAACGGCAACTTCCACGGGGCGCCCGTCGCCTACGTGCTCGACTTCCTCGCCATCGCCGCAGCCGACCTCGCCTCCATCGCCGAGCGCCGCACCGACCGGCTGCTCGACAAGAACCGCAGCCACGGGCTGCCGCCGTTCCTCGCCGACGACGCCGGGGTCGACTCCGGGCTGATGATCGCCCAGTACACCCAGGCCGCCCTGGTGAGCGAGATGAAGCGGCTGGCCGTGCCCGCGTCCGCCGACTCCATTCCCTCCTCCGCCATGCAGGAGGACCACGTCTCCATGGGCTGGTCCGCCGCCCGCAAGCTGCGTACCGCCGTCGACAACCTCACGCGGGTCATCGCCGTCGAGCTGTACGCCGCCACGCGCGCCATCGAGTTGCGGGAAGGGCTCGCCCCGGCGCCGGCCTCGCAGGCGGTCATCGACGCCGTACGGGCAGCGGGGGTGCAAGGCCCCGGGCCCGACCGGTTCCTGGCACCCGACCTCGCCGCGGCCGACGCGTTCGTGCGCGGTGGGGAGTTGGTCGCGGCGGCGGAGAAGGTCACCGGGCCGCTTCAGTGACATGGCAAGGGGCCCTGTCGTACGGCCGACAGGGCCCCTTGCTGCTGAGCGGGTTACTTCCGTCGCGCGGCCTGCGCGTTACTTCAGCTTCGCCGCCTGCGCGTCGATGAGCGCGGCCGGGACGTCGTACGGCTTGTCCGTCATCATCAGGCCGAGGTTCATCGTGTAGTACGTGGCGATCGTGCTGCCGTGGCGCACCACCTCGACGTGCGTGGTGCCCACGTCGCCGTCCTCCAGGTCGCTGACCGCGGTGAACGCCACCGACTCGTCACCGGCTCCGGACGCCTTCTCCGTGGTGAGCTTGGTGACCTTCTGGTCCGTGCCCTGCATGGTGAGGGGGAAGCCCCCGGCGCAGCTCTTCACCGCGTCCGACACGGACTTGAAGGTCTGCTCGGCGCCGTCACCGTCGTACGAGGAGAGGCCGACGACGGTCATGTCGAGGCTCAGCGCCTCGGAGAACGAGTCCTCGAACTCGCCCTCGCTCAGGTCCTCCAGGGACTTGGAGGCCGTGTCGGTGGGCTTCTTCTGCTCGGTGGCCATGACGGCCGTGTTCGACGCGGAGTCGCCCGGCGCCTGGCCGCCCATGGCGTAGGCGAGCGGCCGGCACTGCTCCTCGCTGCTCGTGACCTGTTCCTTGGACTTCGGCAGCTGCTTGCCGGAGGCGTCCACCTTGTACCCGTCGACGTCGCCCCGGGCGATGATCGACTTCTTCAACTCCGCGGAGCTGAGCGCCTTCGCGTCAGAACCGCCGGAGTCGCCTCCGCAACCCGTGACAAGGGCGAGCGACAGCGCGCTCACGGCAACCGTGGCGGCTACACGCACGCCCGATGATCTCTTCATGCGCGGACTATGAAGCCCAGGTGAAAGGATCGTCAAGTGATTTCAAAAACCGGGGCGTTCCGGGCTCAGAACCCGAGGCGTTCCCGGCGCACCGAGTACGCGACGAAGCCCGCGCCCAGCGCGAGGAAGGCGGTTCCGCCGACGACGTACGGCGTGGTGTCGAAGCTTCCGGTGTCGGCGAGCCGGGTGCCGTCCGCGGTCGTGTCCGTGGCCTCGGAGGCGGCCCGCGCCTGCTGCGTGACCTGCGTCGACGGGGCCGCCGACGGCTCCGTTCTCGCCGGCTCCTCGCCCGTTGCGTTGGCGGAGGGCACGAACCACAGGGCGCCCAGCAGGGCCCCCGCGGCGGTGGCGGTCAGCAGCGATCGGCGTGCGGTGGACGACGATCGGTGAGCGGCGGACACGGAATATCGATCCCCTTGTGGTGCTGGCGAATTGGCCGTGTGGGGCGATGTTAGTGAAAGTCGCGGGTCACGGGAAAGTCACGGGCGAGATGAGCCGTACGCTCCGGGGCATGAGTACTCCAGAAACATCACGGTTTGTACGGCTTCGCGTGGAAGTCGTTCTCGAAGTGGACGACGAGGACGCGCTCACCAGGGCCGCACTCCGGCGCATCGCCGGCGACAGCACCATGCCGGCCGACGAACGGGCCCACGCGGAAGGCAGTGTGACGGAAGACACCGCCGAGGCACTCGCCTATCTCGTTGATCCGTTCGACCTGGTCAGCGACGTACCCGGGATCGAGCTCGCCCAGGCCTCCTGGTCCAGTGAGCGCATCGACCACGACCCGGATTCGCCGGAGTGGGACCTCGACGACGATGATGTCGACGAGGACTTCGACGACGAAGCACCGGACAGGGTCGGCTGAGGCGCCTTGGGGAAAACGTGACCCCGGGCGGCAACCGCCGCCCGGGGTTTCGTCGTCTCAAGCTGCGCACTGACCGACATCCGCACCATCCGTCACGGCGGCCTCCGCCACGGCGGACGTGGTGTGCCCCACACATACCAGGTATGTGGAACGGGACGAACCGGTCGTAGCGTTGAAGATTCTTGACGGGGACTCTCGGGGTTTTTGGGATTCGGGAACAATGGAGAAGCGTGTGATGACGAACAGTAAGCGGCGCAAGGGCCTCACGGTCGCGTCCGCACTGCTCGGCGGTGTCCTGGTGCTCTCGGCCTGCTCCGGCGGCGACGACAACGCCTCGGGGAGCGACGGCGGCGACTCCTCGCAGTCCAAGGTCGACGAGGCGGCCGCCAAGAAGACCTCCGAGGCCCAGATCAAGATCACGCCCGAGGACGGCACCGACAACGCCTCCATCAACAACTCCGCCGCCGTCACCGTGAGCAAGGGCACGCTCACCGAGGTGACGATGACGACCGCCGACGGCGCCCCGGTCGAGGGCGAGATATCCGCCGACAAGACCAGCTGGAAGCCCAGCGCCCAGCTGGAGCGCTCCACGACCTACAAGATCGCGGTGGCCGCGAAGGACGCCAAGGGCCTCGAGGCCCATGAGAACGCCTCCTTCACCACCGTGTCCCCGAACAACAGCTTCCTCGGCTACTACACGCCGGAGGACGGCTCCACGGTCGGCGTCGGCATGCCCGTGTCGATCAACTTCGACAAGGCGATCAGCAACAAGGCGGCCGTCCAGAAGGGCATCACCGTCTCCACCACCAGTGGCCAGGAAGTCGTCTGCCACTGGTTCAACGACACCCGCATGGACTGCCGGCCCGAGGACTACTGGCAGGAGGGCGCCACCGTCACCCTGAAGATGGCCCTGGACGGCGTCGAGGGCGCCGACGGTGTCTACGGCGTCCAGCAGAAGACGGTCACCTTCAAGATCGGCCGCAACCAGATCTCCTACGTCGATGCGAAGACCAAGCAGATGAAGGTCACGCAGGACGGCAAGGTCGTCAAGACCATCCCGATCTCCGCCGGTTCCCCGGAGAACAAGACCTACGAAGGCATCATGGTGATGTCCGAGAAGTTCAAGGAGACGCGCATGAACGGCGCGACCGTGGGCTTCACGGACGACGACGGCAAGGGCGAGTACGACATCAAGGACGTGCCGCACGCCATCCGCCTCACCAACTCCGGCACCTTCGTGCACGGCAACTACTGGGGCGCCAAGTCCATCTTCGGCAGCGTGAACACCAGCCACGGCTGTGTGGGCCTGTCCGACACCAAGGGTGCCAACGACAAGGGCACGGCGGGCTACTGGTTCTACAACAACTCGATCCTCGGTGACGTCGTGGTCGTCCAGAACACCGGCGACAAGACGGTCGCGCCGGACAACGGCCTCAACGGCTGGAACATGGACTGGGCGCAGTGGAAGGCCGGTTCGGCCGTCTGACGCGCCGATCGTCCGACGGTGCCGACCGCCTGACGACGCTGCCGCACTCTGTGGCCCCACAGCTGACCCACAGCTGAGCGATGCCGCCCTCAGGGGCGGCATCGGCGTTTCCGGGGGCGGCCTCAGCCTTCTCATCCATCTCTTATTTCGGCCTTATCCCTTCATCACGCGCCGTA
Source organism: Streptomyces sp. CA-251387 (assembly GCF_050936625.1). Taxonomy (NCBI): domain Bacteria; kingdom Bacillati; phylum Actinomycetota; class Actinomycetes; order Kitasatosporales; family Streptomycetaceae; genus Streptomyces; species Streptomyces sp. CA-251387. The sequence goes on from NZ_JBNJMJ010000001.1 coordinate 5,990,680, forward strand.
CCTAGCTTGCGGCGCATGTTCTTCACCTACCTGAGGCGCGAGCTGCGCCGCCGCAGAAAGGCGGCCCTCGTCGTCGCCTCCGGCCTCGCGCTGGGCATCGCGCTGGTCATCGTGGTCAACTCCGTGTCCTCCGGCATGAGCAAGGCCCAGGACAAGGTCCTGCAGTCCCTGTACGGCCTGGGCACGGACATGACCGTCACCAAGGCAGCCGAGCCGGCCGCGAGCAGCTCGGAGCGGCCCCGCTTCCAGTTCGACGCGCGGGACAGCGACTCCGACGACGAGCAGTCCAGCGACCGGGTCATGGTCCAGGGCTTCCAGACGCTGTCGAGCTCGACCGTGACCAAGGTCGGCGCGCAGAGCGGCGTCTCCGATGCCGTGGGCGGGCTGAGCCTTCAGGTCATCAAGGTCAGCGGGCAGTTCACGCGGGGGCAGTTCCAGCAGGACCAGAGCGGCGGGGGCCAGCAGGGCGCGGGCCCCGGACAGGGTGCCGGCGGCACCGGTGGCACCGGGCAGCCGCAGGGCGAAGTGCGCGGCGGGGGCGCCGACTTCGACGTCAACAACTACTCCGTCTACGGCACCGATGTCACCGAGCCGGCGCTCGGGCCGCTGACCTCCTCGAAGATCACCAGCGGGCGTACCTTCAAGACGACGGAGACGAACGCCGAGGTCGTGGTCGCCGACACCTCCTACGCCAAGGAGAAGAAGCTCAAGGTCGGCTCCACCGTCACCGTCAAGGGCACCAAGTTCAAGGTCATCGGCATCGCCACGCCCGACAGCGGGGATGCGGCCGCCAACCTCTACATCCCGTTGAAGCAGGCGCAGACGCTCGCCGACGCGAAGAACAAGGTCACCACGATCTACGTCAAGGCGACCGACTCCCAGCAGATCGACTCCGTCAAGTCGGCCATCCAGAAGAACATCTCCGGTACGACGGTGACGACCTCCGCGGACCTCGCGGACACGGTGTCCGGCTCCCTGTCGACGGCGTCTTCGCTGGCGACCAGTGTCGGCAAGTGGCTGTCCATCGCGGTGCTGGTGGCGGCGTTCCTCGTGGCCGGGCTGCTGACCTCCTCGGCGGTGTCGCGCCGGGTGCGGGAGTTCGGGACGCTGAAGGCGCTGGGGTGGAAGTCGGGGCGGGTGACTCGGCAGGTGGTCGGTGAGGCGGTCGTCAACGGGCTGCTCGGTGGGGCGCTGGGGATCGCCGTCGGTCTGGCGGGGGCGTATGCCGTGACGGCGATCAGCCCGACCCTGCAGGCCCAGTTGGGTGGCGGCGCCGGTGGCGGGATGGGCGGCCCCGGTGGGGGCGGGGGCTTCGGCGGTCCCGCGCGCCAGGCCGCGTCCAGGACGCTGGACGTCGCGCTCACTGCGCCCGTCAGTCTCACGACGGTTGCGCTCGCGGTCGGCCTTGCGGTGACGGGCGGGCTGATCGCCGGCGCGTTCGGCGGCTGGCGAGCGTCACGGCTCCGCCCCGCGGATGCGCTGCGCCGCGTCGAGTAGCTGGCGTCGGCTGCGGCTGGGGGGTGGGTGTCGCTCACCCGCGCCGGCGGGGTGCCGCTGCGCCCACCCGTGCCGCCCCAGCGGCACGACTGCCCGCAGCTACGCAGGCTGTGGCGGCTGCGCGGACTGCGGTGCTCGCGGCTATGCAGGTGCAGCGGCTGCGCGGGCTGCGGCGCTCGCGACTACGCAGGTTGTGGCGGCGGGCGGCTGGCGGGCTACGCCGGCCGCAGCTACGGCCGACGGGACTGCAACCCCCTAGGGGCGCGGGGAACTGCGCGACCAGCCCCCATGAACCCGCAGTCGCAAAACGATCCGATCCACCCCCGAACCCCACCCAGGAGTCACCCACCATGTACGAACTCAAAAGCGTCACCAAGCGCTACACCCGAGGCAAGGAAACCATCGACGCCCTCGACGGAGTCGATCTCACCATCGCCGACGGCGACCGGCTCGTCATCCAGGGCCCCACCGGCGGCGGCAAGTCCACCCTTCTCCAAATGCTCGGCGGACTCGACCGGCCCACCGCGGGTGAAGTCGTTCTCGACGGCACCGACTTGGCCAAGCTCTCCGAAGCCCGGCTGACAAAGGTGCGCAGCGAGAACATCGGCTTCGTCTTTCAGGCCTTCAACCTCATTCCCACCCTCACCGCACAGGAGAACGTCGAGACCGCCCTCGTCCCCCTCGGCGTGAAGCCGAAGGACCGGCGCGAACGGGCCGCCGAGGCGCTGCAGTCCGTCGGCCTCGGTGAACGGCTCACGCATCTGCCGTCCGAGATGTCCGGTGGGCAGCAGCAGCGCGTCGCCATCGCCCGCGCACTCGTGAAGCAGCCCAAGGTGCTGCTCGCCGACGAACCCACCGGAAACCTCGACGAGTCGATGCGCGACGAGATCATGGACGTACTCGAACGCATGTGGAAGGAACTGGGGTTGACCTTCATCATGGTCACCCACGACTCGGCGATCGCGAAAAAGGCCCCCAGGGTGGCGACCATCCGCAAGGGACGGATCAGTGTCAAGGAGAACGCGGGAGCGTAACTCGACGAGTTTGTAACGGAGTTCACGCCGTTGCGTAACAGTCGGCAGGTGCGCTTCTCATCTCCTTCTCATGTATTGAGGTGCCTGATCACCCCTCGGCATACTGCGTATTCCGGGGGGTGACGCGCACGCGCACGGGACCTCCCCCGGCCGGGTGAACGGGAATTCGCCCGGACCTTCTGCAAGGGGGAAACTTGCGCAGACAAGTCAAAAGAGCATGCGCGGCCACTGTCGCCACGGCGGCCGCCGTCGCCCTCGCCGCGGGAATGACCAGCCCGGCGTCGGCCGAACCGGAGCAGCGCCCGTCCGGCACCGCTCCCTCGTTCACGTCCCCCCACCGCATCACCCTGATCACGGGTGACCGGGTCTCCATCGACTCCAAGGGCCGGGTCGTCGGCCTGGAGCGGGCCAAGGGACGCGAGCACATACCCGTACAGATACGCAAGGCCGACGGGCACACGCTCGTGATCCCGGCCGACGCGGCCCGGCTGGTCGCCACCGGCAAGCTCGACCAGCGGCTGTTCGACATCACCGAGCTCAACAAGTCCGCGACCCGCACCTCCCAGGCCAAGGGCCTGAAGGTCATCGTCGGCTACCAGGGCGCCGCCGCCGGCACCAAGGCGGACGTCCGGGACGCGGGCAAGCTCCGCCGGACCCTGAAGTCCCTGAACGCGGACGCGGTCCAGACCCCGCACCAGGACGCCCCCGAGCTGTGGGACGCGCTCACCAACGGGCACAGGACGGCCTCCGGCATCGCGCACGTCTGGCTCGACGGCGTCCGCGAGGCCAGCCTCGACAAGTCCGTGCCGCAGATCGGCGCCCCCAAGGCATGGGAGGCCGGCTACGACGGCAAGGGCGTCAAGATCGCCGTCCTGGACACCGGCGTCGACGCGACCCACCCGGACCTCAAGGACCAGGTGATCGCGGCCAAGAACTTCTCGCCGGCCGCCACCGCGGAGGACAAGGTCGGCCACGGCACGCACGTCGCGTCCATCGCGGCCGGCACCGGCGCCAAGTCCGGCGGCAAGTACAAGGGCGTCGCACCGGGCGCCGACATCCTCAGCGGCAAGGTCCTCGACGACCAGGGCTTCGGCGACGACTCCGGCATCCTGGCGGGCATGGAGTGGGCGGCCGAGCAGGGCGCCCAGGTCGTCAACCTCAGCCTCGGCGGGCAGGACACGCCCGACGTCGACCCGCTGGAGGCGGCGGTCAACAAGCTGTCCGCCGAGAAGGGCATCCTCTTCGCGATCGCGGCCGGCAACTCGGGCCCGCAGTCGGTCGGTTCGCCCGGCAGCGCGGACGCCGCCCTCACCGTCGGCGCCGTCGACGACAAGGACAAGCTCGCCGACTTCTCCAGCACCGGCCCGCGGCTCGGCGACGGCGCCATCAAGCCGGACGTCACCGCGCCCGGCGTGGACATCACGGCCGCCTCCGCCAAGGGCAGCCTCATCGAGCAGGAGGTCGGCGAGAAGCCGGCCGGCTACCTGACCATCTCGGGTACGTCGATGGCGACCCCGCATGTCGCGGGCGCGGCGGCGATCCTCAAGCAGCAGCACCCGGACTGGACGTACGCCGAGCTCAAGGGCGCGCTGACCGGTTCGGCCAAGGGCGGCAAGTACACGCCGTTCGAGCAGGGTTCGGGCCGTATCCAGGTCGACAAGGCCATCAAGCAGACCGTGATCGCCGACCCGGTGTCGGTGAGCTTCGGTGTGCAGCAGTGGCCGCACACCGACGACACGCCGGTCACCAAGGCGCTGACGTACCGCAACCTCGGTACGAAGGACGTCACGCTCACGCTCTCCGCGACGGCGACGAACCCCAAGGGCCAGGCGGCTCCCGCGGGCTTCTTCAAGCTCGGCGCGACGAAGGTGACGGTCCCGGCGGGCGGCAAGGCGGCCGTCGACCTCACCGTCAACACCAAGCTGGGCGGCACGCTCGACGGCGCCTACTCCGCGTACGTGACGGCGACGGGTGACGGGCAGAGCGTCCGTACGGCCGCCGCGGTGGAGCGCGAGGTGGAGTCGTACGACGTCACCGTCAAGCACATCGACAAGGACGGCAAGCCGGCCCCCGACTACAACACCGCCCTGTTCGGCTACACCGGCCTGGCGACGGACCGCGCCTACCAGGTGCCGCTCGCCGCGTCCGGCACGACGAAGATGCGGCTGCCCAAGGGCACGTATCTGCTGGACGCCTGGATCGCCAAGGACTGGGTGAACTTCGAGGGCGGCCTCGACTGGCTGGTCCAGCCGAAGCTGAACGTCACCAAGAACACCTCGGTGACGATCGACGCCCGCACGGCCAAGGCGGCCGACATCACCGTGCCGGACGCGCAGGCCAAGCAGACGTTCGCCGGCAGCAACTACTTCTACGACGCGGCGGGCGTGGGCGTCGCCTTCGCCCTCACCTCGTTCGCCGACCTGCGCATGGCACACGTCGGCCCGGAGATCGCCAGCGGCCTGAGCCAGACCTGGAACGGGCAGTGGACCAAGGGCGACAACGCCGAGTACGACGTCGCCACCACCGCCAAGGTCAAGAAGATCAAGGGCGACAAGGTCCGCCACTTCAAGGCGGACGAGCTCGCCAAGGTGAAGAACAACCTCGGTGCCCCGACCCCCGGCAAGACCGGCTCCCTCCTGCCCCTGGGCATCTTCCCGGAGGACGCCGCGCTCGGCACCCCGATCGAGCAGAAGCTGCCCGGCTCGCGGACGGTGTACCTGTCGACGTCCGACAAGATCCAGTGGACGTTCGACTTCATGCAGTACGCCGGCAAGGACGCGGACGGCATCCCGATCATCGACGCGGGTTACAGCCTGGGCGACCCGCAGACGTTCAAGGCGGGCCAGAGCTACTCGAAGACCTTCAACACGGCGGTCTTCGGCCCGCACCTCAACAAGTACTTCGGCCTGTTCCGTGAGGGCAACGACATCTACGGCTCGCTGCCGCTGTTCGCCGACGCCAACAAGCACGCGGGCTCGTCCGACTTCACCTCGGTCACCACGAACCTGTACCGCAACGGCACCAAGATCGGCACCAACCAGGACCCGCTGTTCGGCGAGCCGTTCACGGTCCCGGGCGCGGAGGCCGAGTACAAGCTGACGACCTCGGTCAAGCGCAGCACCAAGGTCGCGGCCGCCTCCACGCGGATCGACGCGAGCTGGACCTTCCGCTCCAAGAAGTCGGCCGATCTGGTCACGCTCCCGGCCTCCACGGTCCGCTTCAACGCGAAGACGGGCCTGGACAGCCGGGTCGAGGCCGACAAGACCCAGACCTTCCCGGTCACCGTCGTGGGCGCGGCGGCGGGCAGCAACCTCAGGTCGCTGCACGTGTACGTGTCGTACGACTACGGCCAGACCTGGAAGAAGCTCGAGGTCAAGGACGGCAAGATCACCGTGAAGAACCCGGGGAAGGGGAAGGCCGTCTCCTTCCACGCCAAGGTCGCCGACAAGAAGGGCAACAAGTCGACGGTCTCGATCTACAACGCGTACTACGGCAAGTAGGCCGTACGGCGCCGAGCGGGCCCTGAGTTCCTGGGGGCCCTGAGGGCGAGCCCCGCCGGAGGTGCAGCTTCCGGCGGGGCTTTGCCGTGCGGTGCGGGCGTCAGTCCGCCGCCGCACCACTGGACTGCTTCAGTCAGCGAAGTTCTGAGCGTCGAAGACACCGGAAGACGGGCGTCCGCCGGATTTTCGTGTTTCGGTGAGGCCATGACGGCTCACACGGTCGAATACATCCGGTACCGCATCCCCGAGCAGAAGTCGGCGGAGTTCCTGGCCGCCTACACCCGCGCCGCGGCCCAGCTCGCCGCGTCCCCCCACTGCGTCGACTACGAACTCGCCCGCTGCGAGGAGGACTTCGAGCACTACGTCCTGCGCATCACCTGGACGTCCACGCAGGACCACATGGAGGGCTTCCGCAAGTCGGAGCTGTTCGCCGACTTCTTCGCCGAGATCCGCCCGTACGTGACGCACATCGAGGAGATGCGCCACTACAAGCCGACGACGGTCCGCGGCACGGGCGCGTCGGTGCCGACGCTCTACGCCTGGGCCGGCGGGGCGGAGGCGTTCGCCCGCCTGACGTCGGTCTTCTACGACAAGGTCCGCAAGGACGACCTGCTGGCCCCGCTGTTCGCGGACCTGGACCCGGCCCATGCGGAACACGTGGCGCTCTGGCTCGGCGAGATCTTCGGCGGCCCGCCCGCCTACTCCGAGACCCAGGGCGGCCACGGCCACATGGTCGCCAAGCACCTGGGCCGGGGGATCACCGAACTCCAGCGCCGCCGCTGGGTCAACCTCATCCAGGACGCGGCCGACGAGGCGGGCCTCCCGACGGACGCGGAGTTCCGCTCGGCGTTCCTGGCATACGTGGAGTGGGGGACGCGGCTGGCGGTCCACTTCTCGGCGCCGGACGCGGTCCCGCCGGCGGAGCAGCCGGTGCCGCGGTGGAACTGGGGGGCTGCGCCGCCGTATCGGGGGTGACGGCTCGTCGGGGCAGGGGTGTGCGGCCGGCCACGCCCGCCGCTGCTCGGGGCTCACCCCGGCGTGCGCCGTCAGCCGCCGCTGCCGTACGGTCGCGTCAGGATCTCCAGGCTGTGGCCGTTCGGATCCTCGAAGTAGGCGCCGCGGCCGCCGTCGTTGTGGTTGATCTCGCCCGGGCGGCGGTGGAACGGGTCCGCCCAGTACGTCAGGCCGGACTCCCGTATCCGGCCGAAGATCGTGTCGAACTCGTCCTCCGACACCAGGAACGCGTAGTGCTGCGGCGTGATGGCGCCGGGTGAGTCCATGTAGTCCAGGGTCACGCCGTTGGGGATCTGGACCGGGATGAAGGGGCCGTACTGCGGGCGCACCTCCAGGCCCAGGATGTCGGCGAGGAAGTGGGCCGACGCCTTCTTGTCGTGCGCGGCGACGATGGTGTGGTTGAGCTGGACGGTCATCGGGGCTGCCTCCTCGTGTGCACGGTTCGGACTGGCTCCTGGTTTCACGCTAGGCAGGGCCGCCGGGCGGTACATCGGCCGTAGGGAGGGAGTGGCTCTACTCCTCTGGTGCTCCGCCTCCGGAGCCCCGCGTACGCCGAACGCGCTGAGGGCCCCGGAGCAGTGCGGCTCCGGGGCCCTCGGTCATACGACCGGCGTGTCGGCGTACCGGCCATCGGCCACCGACCTACCGGCGTACCGGTGTCAGATCGTGGCCGTGTCGATCACGAACCGGTACCGCACATCACTGCTGAGCACCCGCTCGTACGCCTCGTTGATCTCGTCCGCACGGATCAGCTCGATCTCGGCGCCGAAGCCGTGCTCGGCGCAGAAGTCCAGCATCTCCTGGGTCTCGGCGATGCCGCCGATCATGGAACCGGCGAGGGTCTTGCCGCCGCCGATCACGGAGAAGAGGTTGAGGGAGATCGGCTCCTCGGGGGCGCCCACGTTCACCAGCGCGCCCTCCGTCTTCAGCAGCGTCAGGTAGGCGTTGAAGTCCAGCGGGGCCGACACCGTGGACACGATCAGATCGAACGTGCCGCGCAGCTCCTCGAAGGTCTTCGGGTCGCTGGTGGCGTAGTAGTGGTCGGCACCCAGCTTGAGGCCGTCCTCCTGCTTGCGCAGGGACTGCGACAGGACCGTCACCTCGGCGCCGAGGGCGTGCGCGATCTTCACGCCCATGTGCCCGAGGCCGCCCAGGCCGAGGATCGCGACCTTCTTGCCGGGGCCGGCGTTCCAGCGCTTCAGCGGGGAGTAGAGGGTGATGCCGGCGCACAGGAGCGGCGCGGCCACATCGAGCGGCAGGCTGTCGGGGATGCGGACGACGTAGTTCTCGTCGACGACGATCTTCTGCGAGTAGCCGCCGTAGTTGGGCGTGCCGTCCCGCCCGATGGCGTTGTACGTGGGGCCGAAGCCGCCGTTGAGGCAGTACTGCTCCCGGCCGGCCTTGCAGTTCTCGCACTCACGGCAGGAATCGACCAGGCAGCCGACGCCCACGCGGTCGCCGACCTGGTACTTGGTGACCCCCGAGCCGACCTCGGCGACGATGCCGGCGATCTCGTGGCCCGGAACCATCGGGAAGATCGCCTCGCCCCAGCCCTCCCGGGCCTGGTGGATGTCGGAGTGGCAGATACCGGCGAACTTGATGTCGATCAGGACGTCGAACTCGCCGACCTCGCGGCGCTCGATGGTGGTGCGCTCCAGCGGAGCCTTGGCGGCGGGTGCTGCGTATGCGGCAACGGTGGTCATGCCGGGTATCTCCTAGCGGGGTTCTGCGCCCGGCTGCCTTCTGTCCGTGCTGTCCGTCCGGGCACGGCATTCAGCCTGCCGGGCGGGGCGGGAGTCACCCAGACCTCGGTTGTACGTACGTCCGCCGGTCCTACCACTGGCGGGGTCAGGCTCGTGTGCGTACTACCGGGAATACTTGAGGCATGGACGAACAGCCCGAATCCGTGACAGGACCCGCCGCCGACACCGGGGCCGGACTGGACCGGCGCGCCGAACTCAGCGAGTTCCTGCGCACCCGGCGTGCCCGGCTGAAGCCGGAGGACGTCGGGCTGCCGGACTTCGGGCGGCACCGCAGGGTGCCGGGGCTGCGGCGCGAGGAGCTGGCACAGCTGGCCGGGGTGTCCGTGGCGTACTACACGCGCCTGGAGCAGGGCAACGGCCGAAACGTATCCGCGGAGGTCCTGGACGCCATCGCCCGCGCGCTGCGGCTGACCGATGCCGAGCATGCGCACCTCACGCACCTCGCGAAGCCGAAGCAGCACAAGAAGAAGCCGGCGGCGCGGACGGAGCAGGTGCGGTCGGCGCTGCGGCAGCTGCTGGACTCGATCGACGGCGTTCCCGCGTACATCTCCGGCCGGCGGTCGGACATCCTCGCCTGGAACCGGATGGCGGCGGCGGTCTTCGGCGACTGGGCGGAGCTGCCGGTGCAGGAGCGCAACTGGGCCCGCCTCGTCTTCCTGCGGCCCGAGTACCGCGATCTGTTCGTCGAGTGGGACCAGAAGGCGTCCGACATGGTCAGCTACCTCCGCATGGACGCGGGTTGCCACCCGGACGACCCGCGCCTGTCCGCCCTGGTCGGCGAACTCTCCGTCAAGAGCGAGGAGTTCCGTCGCCTGTGGGCGATCCATGACGTCAAGGAGAAGAGCTACGGCGTCAAGCGCATCCGGCACCCCCTGGTGGGCGAGCTGACCTTGAACTTCGAGTCGTTCCGCCTGTCCGACGGCACGGACCAGGTCCTGATCACGTACTACGCGGAGCCGGGCTCGCCGTCGGCGGAGTCGCTGCGGCTGCTGGCGAGCTGGGGGACCGACGCGACGAAGGCGGGGACGGGGAGTAACTCGGCGCCGTCGGCTTGAGGGGCCACGCAGGGGAGACGGGAGGTCAGCCAGTCACCGGCCCGCACAGGTCAGCCAATCCGTAATCCGTGGGCCGGGAGGGCGGCCACCCCTAGCTTGGGGACATGTCCGGATCCTCAGCGCGGGACTTCTACGACGACCTGGCCCCCGACTACCACCTGATCTTCCCGAACTGGGACGCGAGCATGGCCCGGCAGGCGCAGTCGCTGGACGCACTCGTCCGCAACCAGCTGGGCCCCGGAGCCCAGCGAGTCCTGGACTGCGCCTGCGGAATCGGCACCCAGGCCATCGGGCTGGCCCTGGCCGGTCACCGGCTCGTCGGCAGCGACCTGAGCCCCGTCGCCGCCGCACGTGCCCTGACCGAGGCGGCCGCCCGGGGGGTGTCTCTCCCGACGACCGCCGCGGACATGCGTGCGCTGCCGTTCACGCCGTCCGCCTTCGACGTCGTCGTCTGCGCCGACAACTCGCTCGCCCACCTCCTGTCCGCACAGGACGTCACGGCGGCGCTGCGCGGCATGCGACGGGTGCTGCGCGACGACGGCCTCCTGATCATCACCATCCGCGACTACGACGAGATCCGCCGCACCAGACCCACCGCGACGCCGCCCCAGGTCACGGAGACCTCCGACGGCAAGGCGATCACCTTCCAGCTCTGGCACTGGCACGAGGACGGCGAGCGCTACGACCAGGAGCACTTCCAGCTCATCCCCACAGGGAACACCTGGACGGTCCGAGCCCGCCGGACCACGACCTGGGCCATCACCGGCCGGCAGCTGACAGACCTCGCCTCCGAGGCCGGTTTCACCGACCTGACCTGGCACACCCCACCCACCAGCGGCTACTACCAGCCCGTACTCACCGCACGTCGCGCCCCGACCACAGCGTGACTCAGCCGCTGCGCCCCTCGACCGCGGAGGCGACCTCGTCCAGGTCCTTGGCGATCGCTCTGCTCACCGCCCGTGTGCCCAGACCGCCCAGGATCCTGGCGAGCACGCCCGTGACGCCGCCGGAGACCACGGCGGTGAAGGTCATCCGGACCGTCGTCGCCGATGGCCCGTCCGCCCGTAGCACCCATTCCGAGACGTAGTGGGTGCCGTGCGACTCGGCCTCCACCACATAGCGCTCGGGCGGTTCGCAGGCGGTCACCCACATCTCCTCGGTGGCCTCCTTGCCGAACATCCGCCTCGTCTCCCGCCAGCGCGTCCCGACACCGAAGGCCCCGTCCGTGAGGACGTCGACCTTCGAGACACCGCTGAGCACCCGCTCCATGCCCCGAAGGTCGGTCAGGGCCTCCCACACGGGCCCCCGGCCCGCGGCGATGCGCCGCTCCACGAGGACACTCCTGCTGGTCATGCCACCCATGAGAGCACGAGGGTCCGACAATCGCTCGGCGGCCACGGGACGGCCACGGTGCTGCTCCTACGAAGCACGCCGTTGAAACGCGCGTACCGCCCTGCGGCGCCTCGGGTCGAACGCGTCGATCGCGCCGGCGCCCTCGTCGCCGGGGCCCGTTTCCCACCGGCGGATCTTGCGGGCGACACCCTTCAGGCGGGGGTGCCCGGGTCTGACGGCGATCTCGAAGTGTGACTCCTTCGGTGTCGTGAAGTCGCCTCCCCAGGCGACGATGCCGTCCAGCTCCGTGAGGATGTCCCGCACCACGATCAGCTCGTTGGGGTACAGGTTCCCCTTCGAACCGACGGGGTAGTCCAGGCGGCGGATCGCGATCGCGGTGCCGGACAGGTGGTTCGACTCGTAGTCCGCCTTCACCTCGCGGTCATCGGTCCAGCCGTGGACGTCTCCGGAACGAAGGGAGTCGATCTCGTAGTGGAAACGTCTTGCCACGTGCAGAAGGACCGTCGCGGCGTCTCCGCCGGCGAGCCGGACCGTGCGGTCGCTGCCCTCGATGCGGAACGACTCGGCTGTCCGAAGGACCGGCCAGCCGTTCGCCGACCGCCCTGTGGACCACGTGCGGCCGTCCGCCGGGGCCGCGGCGGCTTCGCCGGCGGTGGTGAGCGTGAGCGCGCCGACCACGCCGGCGGAGGCACCGATGAAGTGACGCCTGGACAAGTCGGTCCTGATCATGACCGAAGTTCCTTTCGTTTCACGGTCAACGCGCGGGACAAGCCGAGCCGGCCGAGTGCGAGGACGCAGAGCACCGCGATGACGAAGCAGGCCGCGACCGTCGGGTTGACCCATGAAGGGACGAGGTCGTAACTGGCGTTGCACTTGTTGCTCAGCGGAAACAGGCGCTGGAACTCCTCGGCGTGGGCCGAGCGGTAGGCCGAGTCGTAGTGCTGATGGTGGGTGAGCCGACACGACTCCTCGACGTCCAGCCCTCCGGAGAAGGCTCCGAACAGCCACGCGGCCGTGCCGGTGAAGAGGGAGACGGAGAGGATTCGAAGCCACCACATCGGACGGGTCCAGAAGCGTTCACGCAGCCCCTTGAAGACTTGGACGACACTCCAGACGTTCCAGACGAACCACGCGACCAGTGCAAGGACCCCGGCGAACAGCACTGTTTCCGTCATGCCTTGTGTCTACCTGTCGCGCCGCTGTGCGCGCGCAGCGGCGTCGCGCAGGAACCTTTCGTGGTTGGCGCGGTACTGGGAGGCCATCCGGGACTCCATGCCGCGACGGGCGTTGATGGCGTCGACGAAGCCCTGGCAGAAGTTGTTGACCTTTTCCTCTCCACCGGGGGTGAGCTTGTAGTCGTTGGGAAGGACGGCGCCGCTCTTGGTGATGAGTCCGAGCTGGGCTGCCATGATCTTCGACTCGGTGCCGCACAGCGCGAAGTTCACGGAGTTCTTGCAGGTGGTCGAGTTGCCCCAGCGCTGCTCGAAGTAGTGGTTGAACCGGCGCAGGCCGCCACCGCCCTGGTAGTGGGCCCTCACCGCGTCGAGGATGTTCCTGCCGCCCCGGACGGCGCGCGCGAGGAGGTAGCCGTCGGCGTCCTCGATGAGGTCCGTGAAGCCGAAGGAGGAGGTGACGCCGGGGAGGGCGAGCTTGGCACGGCAGAAGTCGAGCGGATTGGCGTACTCCTCCTCGGAGTGGCGCCAGTCGGACCAGAACGTCATGATGTCGCCGGCCCAGCCGCCGACGTCGCCGCCGTTCGCCTCGCCCAGGTCTCCGGGGAGGTCGATGAGGACGTGAGCATTGGCCGTGGCCATCATGTGCTCGGCGCCCAGCGAGTATCCGGTGAACGGGTCCGTGAACCACTTCCTCACCGACATGCCCCTGGAGTTGGCGAAGTCCACGAAGCCGGTGTCGTAGCCGCCGATCAGTATCTTCCACTGCCAGTCGCCGTAGGTGACATGGCGGACATACTCCAGGACGAGCTGGCTGCGCTTCGTGCCGGAGGCCCCGTACTCGCCGGCGAGGTCGTACAGCCTGCTGACGTAGTTGATGAAGTCGTCGGCCGGGCCGGCCTGGTCGTTGACGGACGAGACGCCCGGGTCGGTGCCGGAGACGACGTCACGGTCCAGGTCGAAGCTGTCGGAACCGTTGGTGACCCTGAATTCCTTGATCTGGTTGAACGACCAGTTCCCCGGCAGGGGGAAGCCGAGGTTCCCGGAGAAGCCCCAGGACATGCCGGAGACGAAGGAGTGGCGGGCGAACGTCCTCTCGGTGACGTTGATGCAGACGTTGCGGGAGCCGTAGACGCCGTGGTTGTACTTCTTGCCCTGGCCGGCCAGGCCGGCCTGCACGCCGTGGAAGTAGGTGACGATGCCGTAGGGGCTGCCGTCGATCTCGGCCTGGGTGGCGTCGTAGTCGACGGCGAAGTAGATCGTGGTTCCGGGGTTGAAGCCGTAGTCGGAGGCCAGCTTGTGGGCGTTGAGGGCGTGCTGGTAGCCCTGGGAGTAGGTGAAGTCGGTGAGTCGGCGGGCGTTGTCCTGGTAGATGGGGAAGACCCTCAAGCCGGCGTCGAAGATGGTCTTCAGCTCGCCCGGCTTGATCTCCTTGTCGAGGGTGGAGCCGGGAGGGTCGTATATGTAGCGGCCGACGACGCGGTAGTCGTTGTCGTACAGCCACCTGGCGCGGGAGGCCGTGATCTCGTACCGGGTGTCGCTGCCGCTCGCGGGCCGGTCCGCGTCTCCCATGGACACCAGGAGCTGGGCCCAGGTCTGGTAGTCGCCTCTGCGGGTGACCGGCAGCCTGCTGAAGGCCTGGAAGTCCTTCACCCAGTTCTCGAGGTCGCCGTTCCAGGAGCTGGTGAAGCCGGTACGCGGGGTGTCGGCGCCGGGGGTCGGTTCGTTGAACACGCAGGCGGCGGAGAAGAACTGCATGAAGATGCCCGACGATCCGGGGCCGACGGTGTTGGCCTTCAGGCCCGCCTGGGTTCCGGGGCCGAAGTTGCCGTTCGGGGTCAGGCCCAGCTCGTACTGGATGGCGTACATCAGCGACTTCTGGACGTCGCGGGAGTAGATGCCGTCGCAGGGGCCGATGTTGAACTCGCCGCGGGTCCAGTACCGGCCGTTGAGCCACTGCTGAATCGAGCGGATCTTGTCGGTTCCACCGGCCACGACGACGTACGCGTCCATGTTGAGGATGGCCTTGGCGAGCTTGGCGTTGATGACGCCGTCGCCGCCGATGCCCATGTTCTCGCGGAGGTCTTCGACGGCCGCCCGGGTGACGCCGGTGAACCAGCCCTCGCTGCCGGGCTCGACGGCCCAGTAGCCCTTGCACCACAGGCCGTACTCGAGGACGGCGACGATATTGCGGTTCCTGTCCCAGCCGAAGCCGATGTCTCCGAGGGCGGCGAACTTCGAGTACGTGGTGGGGCCGAAGGAGGCGACGACCGGGCTGATGCCCAGCTCGTGCTGGAGGCCCATGATCAGGGAGTTCATGGTGGACCAGCCGGTGTTGCCGGTCTCGGGGCAGCGCACGTAGCCGGTGACGTTGCCGTAAGTGGAGTTCACCCATCTCTGGGCTCTGAGAACCTGCTCGTCCGCCACAGGTGACACCTTCCGCCGGTGTGACATGACACCGCACCGGAGACGACTCGCCTACGGCGCCGTGGCGGGGAGTGTATGAAGCGGATCTCTCGGTTCGGTCCCGCCTGCCAAGGCAGTTGACGCACGGAATCCCACGAAGACCTCACGCGTTGAGGAAGGTGGGCTTCGGATGCGGTGGTGGGCGAGCCGAGCAGCCCGAATGATCAACCCGAATGATCAAGCTGACACGTATGGGAGGCCTCAATGGCTACGCAGACGCAGAGGGCCGTGCTGGCGGGCGGATGTTTCTGGGGAATGCAGGATCTGATCCGTCGGCTCCCGGGCGTGACGGCGACCAGGGTCGGATACACCGGGGGTGACGTGCCGAACGCGACGTACCGTAACCATGGCACGCACGCGGAGGCCATTGAGATCCTTTTCGATCCTGAGAAGACCGACTTCCGCACGCTCCTGGAGTTCTTCTTCCAGATCCACGACCCGAGCACCAAGAACCGCCAGGGCAATGACATCGGCCTCAGCTACCGCTCGGCGATCTACTACGTGGACGACGAGCAGAAGAGGATCGCCGAGGACACGATCGCGGATGTGGACGCCTCCGGCCTGTGGCCGGGCAAGGTCGTCACCGAGGTGGAGCCGGTCGGCCCCTTCTGGGAGGCGGAGCCCGAGCATCAGGACTACCTGCAGCGTTACCCGGACGGCTACACCTGCCACTTCCCGCGCCCGGGATGGCGACTGCCCGCCCGCACGGAGCGCTGACCGCGGGACGGCTCGACGGAAGGCGGAGGCCGACCGGCGGAGGCTCCGCAGGTGCTGCGTGTCACTGCGCAGCCTCTGTTCCGAAGCCACCCGCTGACGTCAGCCGTCCGCCTTCGCCACGCCGATCGGGCAGGAGACACCCGTGCCCCCGATCCCGCAGTACCCCGCAGGGTTCTTGTCCAGGTACTGCTGGTGGTACCCCTCCGCCGGATAGAAGTCCCGCCCCTCCGCCGGAAGGATCTCCGTCGTGATCGTGCCGTAGCCGGAGCCCGTCAGGACCTTCTGGTAGGAGTCGCGGGAGGTCTGGGCCGTCTTCGCCTGGGCCGGGGTGTGGGTGTGGATCGCCGAGCGGTACTGGGTGCCGACGTCG
This sequence comes from Streptomyces sp. CA-251387, assembly GCF_050936625.1. Classification (NCBI taxonomy): domain Bacteria; kingdom Bacillati; phylum Actinomycetota; class Actinomycetes; order Kitasatosporales; family Streptomycetaceae; genus Streptomyces; species Streptomyces sp. CA-251387. The sequence continues at coordinate 6,006,621 of NZ_JBNJMJ010000001.1, forward strand.
TTGCCCTGGCGGAAGCCCTGCGTGGGGTCGTGGGACTCCCAGAAGGTCTTCAGGAGGCGTTCGTACGAGATCACGCTCGGGTCGTGGACCACGCGGACGACCTCCGCGTGGCCGGTCAGGCCCGAGCAGACCTCCTCGTAGGTGGGGTTCTCGGTGTAACCGCCCTGGTAGCCGACCAGGGTCGTCCACACACCCGCCGGCAGCTGCCAGAACTTGCGCTCGGCGCCCCAGAAGCAGCCCAGGCCGAAGTCGGCGATCTCCAGGCCCTCGGGGTAGGGGCCGAGGAGCGGGTTGCCGAGGACCGTGTGGCGGTCGGGGACCGTGAAGGCCGGTTCCGGACGGCCCTTCAGCGCCTGCTCGGGGGTGGGCAGGACGGGCGTACGGCCGAAGAGCATGAGGCTTCCTTCCTCGCGGGCCTCCGAAGGGTGCCCCCGCCGGACGGTACCCCCTTCAACGTACGGCCGGGACCTCAGATTCCACCCCGCGCCCTCACCACCTGCGCGGCGCTGTAGTCCCGCAGTCCCGCTGCTGCACATACGCCTTGGTGCGCGGATCAGTGCGGCAGGGTCGCCGGGCTGCCGCCGTTCGCCTCGTAGCCCGCCACCGCGAGTGCGCGGTAGACCGCGAACTCCGCGGCCGGGTCGGGGGAGAGGGTCCAGGGGAGAGCGCCGACATGGCCGTCGACATGTATCAGCTGGTTCATGGCCTCCGCCCAGCGCTCGCCGCGCACCAGGAAGAAGACCAGCAGATGGCGTACGTGCGCCAGCATCGGGTCGTCGGGGCGGGCCGAGTGCACCGCGTACAGCGCGCCGTGGATCGCCTTCGTCACGACCTCGCTCTGGTAGAAGCCGCTGACCAGGTTCACCTCGGGCAGGTGCTCGAACACCGCGAAGAGCGGCATGGCGGCGAGGAGGGAGCCCTGGGGGGCGCGGGCCGCCGCGGCCTCCGCGAAGTCGTTCGCCAGCGCGCGCGAGCCGTGCCACTTCTCGCACCAGTAGTGCAGGGCCGCCAGGTGCGCGCCCATGTGGGCCGGGGCGCGGTCCAGGATCTTCAGCCAGAGCTGCTCGAACTCCGACCGGGGGTAGGCCAGGCCACGGGCCACCGACAACTCGATGATGTAGGGGATCGGGTCACCGGGAGCGAGCAGCGCCGCGTCGGCGCATGCCGACCTCGCCTCCTCCATGATGATCCGGAACTCGTCCGTGCCCGGCGTCGCCGTGCGCCACGCCTGCTGGACGAGGAACTCCGCGTGTACGGCCGCGCCGCCCGCGTCCTTGGGCTGCTCGGTCCGCCACACGCGCAGCCACTGCCCGCCCGGCGACTCACTGACCCCGCCCGGCCGCTGCTGCAGCTCCAGCGACGCGGCGCCGGCGAAGGCCTGCACACGCTGCCAGCGCAGCTCGCCCTCCGCCTCCGTGCCGGCCAGCAGCTGCGAGGCCGCGCGGTAGTCCTGGGTGCGCTGGACCAGGTCCAGGACGTCCAGCAGGTCCTGGTCGGGGCCGGGCATGCGGACGTCCAGCTCCTCCTGCCGTACGAAGCCGTAGTTCGCCGGGTCCGCGGCGTCCGGGTGGCCCGGCGGGACCTGCTCGATCATGCCCCGCCTGCGCCTCATGAACGGCAGCACCACGAAGCCGAGTATGACGAGCGCGATCAGGACCCAGAGAATCTCCATGCCTCCAGCGTTCCAGACGCCACGGACAAATGGCCAACGAGGTCGGGGCCTGTGGAGAAAGGGTTCTGTGGGGTTCCGTGGGGTTCCGTGGGCTTGGCGTACCGACGTCGGTGCCGGGCCGGGAACTCAGCCCGTCCGGCGTTTGAGGACGAAGCCCGTTCAGGGCCGAAGCGGGGGTCTGGCGGCCGCAGGCCCCCGGCAGTACCGGCGGCAACGCCGGAGTGTCGCGGAGGCGCGGCGCCTGGTTGTCCGCCCCAGCCGACGGAGTCACCGTTCGCGCATTACGCTCGGTGCCCATGAGTGACAGGCACATCAGTCAGCACTTCGAGACCCTGGCGATCCACGCGGGCAACACCGCCGATCCCCTCACCGGCGCGGTCGTCCCGCCGATCTACCAGGTCTCGACCTACAAGCAGGACGGCGTCGGCGGCCTGCGGGGCGGCTACGAGTACAGCCGTAGCGCCAACCCGACCAGGACCGCGCTGGAGGAGAACCTCGCCGCCCTGGAGGGCGGCCGCCGCGGCCTTGCGTTCGCGTCCGGACTGGCGGCCGAGGACTGCCTGTTGCGTACGCTGCTCAGCCCCGGTGACCACGTGGTCATCCCCAATGACGCGTACGGCGGTACGTTCCGCCTGTTCGCGAAGGTCGTCGCCCGGTGGGGAGTGGAGTGGTCGGTCGCCGACACCAGCGATCCGTCCGCCGTACGGGCCGCCATCACCCCGAAGACCAAGGTCGTGTGGGTGGAGACCCCCTCCAACCCGCTGCTCGGCATCACCGACATCGCCGCCGTCGCCCAGATCGCCCGGGACGCGGGCGCGAAGCTCGTCGTCGACAACACCTTCGCCACGCCGTACCTGCAGCAGCCGCTGTCCCTCGGCGCGGACGTCGTGGTGCACTCCCTGACGAAGTACATGGGCGGCCACTCGGACGTCGTCGGCGGCGCGCTGATCGTCAGCGACGCGGACCTGGGTGAGGAACTGGCCTTCCACCAGAACGCGATGGGCGCGGTCGCCGGGCCCTTCGACTCCTGGCTGGTGCTGCGCGGCACCAAGACGCTGTCGGTGCGCATGGACCGGCACAGCGAGAACGCCACGAAGATCGCCGACATGCTGAGCCGGCACGCGCGCGTGACGCGCGTTCTGTACCCGGGGCTGCCCGAGCACCCCGGTCACGAGGTCGCCGCCAAGCAGATGAGGGCGTTCGGCGGCATGATCTCCTTCCAGGTCGCCGGGGGCGAGGAGGCGGCCGTCGAGGTCTGCAACCGCGCCAAGGTGTTCACGCTCGGCGAGTCCCTGGGCGGTGTCGAGTCCCTCATCGAGCACCCGGGACGCATGACGCACGCGTCCGCGGCCGGCTCGGCCCTGGAGGTACCCGCCGACCTCGTACGCCTCTCCGTGGGCATCGAGAACGTCGACGACCTCCTGGAGGACCTCCAGCAGGCGCTCGGCTAGGCCAGGGCCTGCCCAGGGGGCTGCGAAAGCCTCACCAGCCCGTCAGCGGTGGAGTCGTCTCCGACGGCGGCTCCACCCACGGCCGTGCCATCACGGCCCACACCACGAACGCCACCGTGGCGGCGAACAGCAGCAGCCACATCAGGCGTACGGCGGCCGTCCTGTGGCGCAGCATGCGGCCGCCGCGCCGCACGACCTCCGTGTACAGCTCCGGCGGCACCGGCGGCGGCGTGCCCTCCATGATGCGCCGTACGGCCGCTTCCCGTTGGGGGCGATTCACGGCGACACCACCTTCGCTCCGAGCACGGCCGGCGCAGCGCCTCGCGGCGGACGCAGCAGCGTCGATGTCGCCCGGTCGCAGATCGCGTGGACGCGCTCCGTGGGCAGCCCGAGCAGGGCCGCCACCTGCTCCTCGGCGACACCCTCGTACAGCCGCAGGACCAGGATCAGGCGTTCCTGCGGGGAGAGCCGGGCGAGCGGGCCTTCGGGGGGCGGGCGGAACCGGGCGAGGGCGGCCAGGCCGCCGTACTGGTGCCAGGCGGCGCGGGCGAAGCGGGCGGCCAGGTACTGGCGGGCCCGGTCGTACGGGTCCTCGCCGCGCAGCCGGTCCCAGTACGCGTACGTGTGTGCGAGGGACAGCGTCAGCAGGCGCCTCGCGCGCGGGTTGTCCTCCGGAGGCTCCGCGGTGAGCAGCGTGGCGGCATGCAGCAGCCGCCCTGCCGCGCCCGCGACGAACGCCTCGAACTCCCGGGCCCGGCGGGCGTCCTGGGCCGCACGCCGTCGTCCCACCGCCCCTCCCGCATGAACACCCCTGAGGAACCGGACCCGGCCACGTACGGGACGCGTCGGTCGCGTACGAGAGGAGGGCCCGGTTTCATATGAGGCCGGCGGCGGCCCGGGGTCAAGAGTCGGGAGCGGATCACCCGAGCACGCGTGCGTGCCGGTACAGCGGTCGCGTGAGCCGATGCCCCCGCCGAACCACCCCTCAGGACGGCGTAGGCGTCTCCGCGCCCGAGATCCCCTGGACCGCCATCCGCGCGGAGAGCGCGACGTTGAAGCGTGTGAGGAGCGTGCAGAACGCCTCGCGCTCCTCCGGGGCCCAGTCGTGTGTCAGCTCGGCCATCAACTGACGCCGGGACGACCGCACTTCCTCCAGCCGCGACTGCCCGCGCGGGGACAGCTGCAGCACCACCGCCCGACCGTCCTCGGGGTGCGAGGTCCGCTTGACGAGCCCCGTGTCGACGAGCGGCGCCACCTGCCGGGTGACCGTCGACGAGTCGATCCCCATGCTCGCGGCGAGCGCCTTGACGCCCATGGGGCCTTCCTTGTCGAGGCGGTTGAGCAGCAGGTATGCGGCGCGGTCCATGGAGTTGCGCACCTGCCCGACCCCACCGAGCCGGGTCTGTTCGGCACGGCGGGCGAACACCGCCACCTCGTGCTGCAGCGTGTCGAGGAGACCGCTGTCAGCGACGGTCGTCATGTCCATCGACATTTCAGGTGTTGTGGGCATGGCCGGGGGCTCACTTCATGAAGGGGGTGCTGGGTTGGGGGACAGGGTACGCGGCCCGGACCCGGGGTGTACCGGCGCTGCGCAAACCCGTCTCGGAGCTTGGTCACAACGGTGATTCGCGCCTGTGAACTGCGAGACTTGTGTCATGAGCTACAGCACGGCTGACTCCTTGCCTCCCGTCACGCTCGACGACGTGCACGGCGCCCAGAAGATGCTGACGGGCGTGGCGCGGGTGACGGCGATGGAGGGCAGCAGGCACCTGTCCCAGCTGGTGGGCGCGCCGGTGCACTTCAAGTGCGAGAACCTCCAGCGGACGGGTTCGTTCAAGCTGCGCGGCGCCTACGTCCGCATCGCCGGGCTGCTTCCGGAGGAGCGGGCGGCGGGGGTCGTGGCCGCCAGCGCCGGCAACCACGCGCAGGGCGTCGCCCTGGCGTCGTCGCTGCTCGGCGTGCGCTCCACCGTGTTCATGCCGAAGGGCGCCCCGCTGCCGAAGATCAGCGCCACCCGGGACTACGGCGCCGAGGTGCGCCTGCACGGCCAGGTGGTCGACGAGACACTGGCCGCCGCGCAGGAGTACGCGGACGCGACGGGCGCGGTGTTCATCCACCCCTTCGACCACCCCGACATCATCGCGGGCCAGGGCACGGTCGGCCTGGAGATCCTCGAACAGTGCCCGGAGGTGCGGACGATCGTCGTCGGCATCGGCGGGGGAGGGCTCGCGGCGGGCATCGCGATGGCGGTGAAGACGCTGCGGCCGGACGTGCGGATCGTGGGCGTGCAGGCGGCGGGCGCGGCGGCGTATCCGCCCTCGCTGGCGGCCGGGCATCCGGTCGCGGTCGACAACCCGGCGACGATGGCCGACGGCATCAGGGTCGGACGGCCCGGTGACGTGCCGTTCCGGCTCGTCCGCGATCTGGTGGACGAGGTCCGCACGGTCACCGAGGACGAGCTGGCCACCGCCCTGCTGCTGTGCCTGGAGCGGGCCAAGCTGGTCGTCGAGCCGGCCGGGGCGAGTCCCGTCGCGGCGCTGCTGAGCGACCCCGGCGCCTTCGAGGGACCGGTCGTCGCGGTGTTGTCCGGCGGCAACGTCGACCCGGTGCTGCTGCAGCGCGTGCTGCGGCACGGCATGGCCGCGCAGGGCCGCTACCTGGCCGTGCGGCTGCGGCTGACGGACCGGCCGGGCGCGCTCGCCACGCTTCTGGGGGTGTTGTCAGTGGTGGACGCTAACGTCCTCGATGTGAGTCACGTACGGACCGACCCACGGCTCGGGCTCACGGAGGCGGAGGTCGAGCTGCACCTGGAGACGAAGGGCCCGGCGCACTGCGTCGAGGTCGGCCAGGCCCTGCGCGAGGCGGGCTACACCGTCATCGACTGAGCCGCCGACCGAGCCGCCGATCGAGACGGCGGCCGAGGTCAGCGCCCTCTTTGTCACCCGTTCGAGTAACTCCGTTGAGAGACGCGATACATCGCGTTATGGTGTGTCGGTATCGCAATCGCATGGCCAGTAATCCCCAACGACGTGGAGACCCATATGCCAGGCGCCATCTCTGCCGAAGGCCTGGTGAAGACCTTCGGCGACGTAAGGGCTCTGGACGGCGTCGATCTCGATGTCCCCGAGGGCACGGTCCTCGGCCTGCTCGGGCCGAACGGCGCGGGCAAGACGACGACCGTCCGCTGTCTGACGACCCTGCTGCGCCCCGACAGCGGCTCGGCGGTCGTCGCGGGCATCGACGTCCTCAAGCATCCCGACGCCGTACGCCGCTCCATCGGCCTGTCCGGCCAGTTCGCGGCGGTCGACGAGTACCTGACCGGCCGCGAGAACCTGCAGATGGTCGGCCAGCTCTACCAGATGAAGGCGAAGGCGGCGAAGGCCCGCGCGGCCGAACTGCTGGAGCAGTTCGACCTCGCCGACGCGGCCGACCGCCCCACCAAGACCTACTCCGGCGGCATGCGCCGCCGCCTCGACCTCGCCGCCGCCCTGGTGGTCTCGCCGCCCGTGATGTTCATGGACGAGCCGACGACCGGCCTCGACCCGCGCAACCGTCAGCTGCTGTGGGAGGTCATCAAGCGGCTCGTCTCGGGCGGTACGACCCTGCTGCTGACCACCCAGTACCTGGAGGAGGCCGATCACCTGGCGCACGAGATCGCGGTCGTCGACCACGGCCGTGTGATCGCCAAGGGCACCTCCGACCAGCTCAAGGCCCGCACCGGCGGCGAGCGCGTCGAGGTCGTGGTGCACGAGCGCGAGGACATACAGCCCGCGGCCGCCCTCTTGAACAGATTCAGCCTGAGCGGCTCCGGCAAGGGCGAGACCACGGTCGAGGAGCACATGCGCAAGCTCACCGTGCCCGTGACCGGCGGCGCCAAGCTGCTCGCCGAGGTCATCCGCGAGCTCGACACCCGCGGCATCGAGATCGACGACATCGGCCTTCGTCGCCCGACCCTCGACGACGTGTTCCTGTCCCTGACGGGCCATGTGGCCGAGGTGAAAGACGAGGAGAACGGCAAGGAGGCCGACAAATGAGTGCTCTCGACGCCGTGCGCGTCGCACCGGCGACGAACCCGGTCAGCCAGTCCGTCCGGGACTCGATGGTCGTCGCGAAACGCAATCTGATCCGGATGTCCCGGATCCCCGAGATGATCATCTACGGGCTCATCCAGCCGATCATGTTCGTGGTGCTGTTCACCTACGTCTTCGGCGGGTCCATGCAGATCGGGGGCAGCACCAGCGCGGTCGACTACAAGAACTTCCTGATGGCGGGCATCTTCGCGCAGACCGTCACGTTCGCCACCGCCAGCTCCGGCGCGGGCATCGCCGACGACATGCACAAGGGCCTCATCGACCGCTTCCGCTCCCTGCCCATGGCCAGGGGCGCGGTGCTCACCGGGCGCACCTTCGCCGACCTCGTGCAGACCGCCCTGACGCTGGTCGTCCTGGCGGTGGTCGCCCTGCTGGTCGGCTGGCGCGTCGGGTCGGACGGGGACACCAACGCCGGCCGGGTGCTGGGCGCCTTCGGGCTGCTGCTCCTGCTCGGTTACGCGTTCACCTGGATCGGCGCCCTGATCGGCATGTCCGTCCGTACGCCCGAGGCGGCCACGTCCAGCGGACTCATCTGGCTCTTCCCGGTCACCTTCATCTCGAACGCGTTCGTGGACACCAGCCACATGACTCCGTGGCTGCGGCACGTCGCCGACTGGAACCCCTTCAGCGCCACGGTCCAGGCGTGCCGCGAGCTCTTCGGCAACCCCGGGGTGTCGCCCTCGGACGCCTGGCCCATGCAGCACCCGGTCTGGGCCTCGCTGATCTACTCGGTCCTGATCATCGTCATATTCCGCACCCTGGCGGTGCGGAAGTACCGCTCGGCGACCGCATGACAAAAGCCCCCGGCGCCACGTGGGCGCCGGGGGCCGGTCAAGGACATGTCGGTCGGGGTCAGCCGCCGCACGGCCCGGGTCAGCCGCTGTAGGGCTCGGCCTTCAGGATCTTCACCGAGGCCTTCTTGCCGTTGGGCAGCTCGTACTCGGCGTCCTCGCCGACCTTGTGACCGATGACGCCGGTGCCCAGCGGGGACTGCGGCGAGTAGGTCTCGATGTCGGCGCTCGCGTACTCGCGCGAGGCGAGCAGGAAGGTCAGGGTGTCGTCCTCGTCACCGTCGAAGGCGATCGTCACGACCATGCCGGGCGCGACCGCACCGTCCGCCGATGCCGGTGCCTCGCCGACCTGGGCGTTCTCCAGGAGCTGGGTGAGCTGGCGCACACGGAGCTCCTGCTTGCCCTGCTCCTCCTTGGCCGCGTGGTACCCGCCGTTCTCACGCAGGTCGCCCTCCTCGCGCGCGGCCGCGATCTTGGCGGCGATCTCCGTGCGCGCGGGACCAGTAAGGTACTCAAGCTCATCCTTGAGCTTGTTGTACGCCTCCTGGGTCAGCCAGGTGACGTTCTCGCTGGTCTGGGTCACAGGTGCTCCTCGTAGGTACTGGGAATACAAAGCATCGCCCTACCCAGAAGGATGTTCCTTCACGGATGGGCGAAACCACGAGCCTAACAATTCAATGGCCGAAGGGGGAGGACATAAGCCATCAGAATCGCGTCAACGCAGGTCAGCGCCTACGTATTCCGGACAGAGCCAGTCGGTGTCGACCAGTGTCGGGCGGTTTCGACCGGCCGGTTCAGTCGGCGTGGCAGCCGAGCAGCTCGGCCGTCGTCCCCTGGGACGTCGTGCGCAGTGTGACGACCTTGTCGATCCGCGTGGCGTCGCCCTCGAAGCGGAAGTCGGCGCGGCCCACCTCGGCGCCGTTCTCCGCCTGGGAGCGCACGGTGCAGTAGCCGGAGGCGCCGGAGTCCTTGCGGACCTCCAGGTGGACCTTCACCGCGTCCTTCGTCGCGTCGAACTCGATCACCTCGGCGCTGATCTTGTTCTGGCCGACGTAGTGGTAGCCGAAGTAGCCGACCAGCCCCAGCAGAACCACGCCGAGGAGGGCGCCGACGACCTTGAGCGTGCGGTCGGCGCGCGCGTCCGAGGAGCGGCCGTAGCGACCCTCGGGCAGTCGCGTGCTCGCCGTACTCATGATCGTCCTCTCGGCCGGGGCGGGACGGATGTCCCAAAACGGGGCCTGGGGTCCGTACCCCGGAATTATCCGCCCCCCGATTCGGTCACTATAGAAGCCGCCGATCGCACCGGTTCACACCGGGCGCCGACTACGAGGATTGAGTCTTGACTGACCAGCTGCGACTGATGGCCGTTCACGCCCACCCCGACGACGAGTCGAGCAAGGGCGCGGCCACCATGGCGAAGTACGTGTCCGAGGGGGTGGACGTGCTGGTGGTGACCTGCACGGGCGGGGAGCGCGGCTCCATCCTCAATCCCAAGCTGCAGGGCGACAAGTACATCGAGGAGCACATCCACGAGGTACGCAAGAAGGAGATGGACGAGGCTCGCGAGATCCTCGGCGTGAAGCAGGAGTGGCTCGGCTTCGTCGACTCCGGCCTGCCCGAGGGCGACCCGCTGCCGCCGCTGCCCGAGGGCTGCTTCGCCCTGGAGGACGTCGACAAGGCGGCCGGGGAGCTGGTGAAGCAGATCCGCTCGTTCCGCCCGCAGGTGATCACCACCTACGACGAGAACGGGGGCTACCCGCACCCCGACCACATCATGACCCACAAGATCTCGATGGTGGCCTTCGAGGGCGCGGCGGACACCGAGAAGTACCCGGAGTCGGAGTTCGGCCCCGCCTACCAGCCGCTGAAGCTCTACTACAACCAGGGCTTCAACCGCCCCCGCACCGAGGCGCTGCACCAGGCCATGCTCGACCGCGGCCTGGAGTCCCCCTACGGCGACTGGCTCAAGCGCTGGGACGAGTTCGGAATGAAGCAGCGCACGCTCACCACGCACGTCCCGTGCGGTGACTTCTACGAGATCCGTGACAAGGCCCTGATCGCGCACGCCACACAGATCGACCCCGACGGCGGTTGGTTCCGCGTCCCGCTGGAGCTCCAGAGAGAGGTCTGGCCGACGGAGGAGTACGAGCTCGCGAAGTCCCTCGTCGATACCTCCCTCCCCGAGGACGACCTCTTTGCGGGCATCCGCGACAATGCCTGACATGAGCGCAAGCGCAAGCCTGGCAATGACGCACCTCGCCACCCTCGCCAAGGAGGTGGACGAGGACAAGGTCACCCCTGGCGTCCTCGGCTTCATCGTCTTCGCGGTGATGGCGGTGGCCGTGTGGGGTCTGATGAAGTCCATGAACCGGCACATGGGCAAGGTCGACTTCAAGGAAGCCCCGGATCCGAAGGCAGAGTCCGGGGACGCCGCCGCGAAGGGCTGACGACGAGGCGATGCATGTGACGGCATGACTCCATGATTCCCTGTGGGTATCATGGAGTCATGCTGTATCGCACGCCTGCTCTCACCTCGAAGGACCGCGAGGTGCTGGAGAGCGTCGACAAGATGCGTGATGAGTTGCGGCATCAGGTCCGGCAGACGCCGACCAAGTGGACGACGGGGCTGCGCAAGACGCTGACCGCGAACGCCATCGCCGGCTCCAACACCATCGAGGGATACAGGGTCGACTCCGCCGACGTCGAGGACCTGATCGACGGCGAGCAGGAAGTGGCCACGTCTGAGGAGAACAAGGCGGAGACGCTGGCGTACCAGCACGCCATGACGTATATCCAGTCGCTCCACGACGCGCCTGGGTTCACCTACTCGGTGTGGCTGCTCAACGCCCTGCACTGGATGCTGCAGGGCCATCACCACCCGAAGAAACTCGCCGGCCAGTTCCGCAGGCGAGGCGCGTGGATCAATGAGCCGGGTGATCCACAGGAGGCTGCGTACATCGCCCCGGATGCCGAACAGGTGCCGGCTCTCATGGACGAGCTGGTCGTGTGGCTCAACCAGGGCGATCCCGACTCCCATGTCCTGGTCCGCGCCGCGATGGCGCACCTCAACCTGGTCAACATCCACCCTTGGGCAGTCGGCAACGGCCGTATGTCACGTTCACTGCAGACCCTGCTGATCGCGCGTGGCGGTACCCTCGCGCCCGAGTTCTCCTCGATCGAGGCCTGGCTGGGCAAGCCGAAGAACACCTGGGAGTACTACAAGATCCTCGGCCGCGTAGGCGGCAAGGAGTGGACCCCCGACCGCGACACAGCCCCCTGGATCCGCTTCAACCTCCTCGCCTACCACCAGCAGTCCCAGTCGGTGCAGCACCGGATCACCCGGTCCAACCGCTGCTGGATCGACCTGACCGAGCACGCGGAGCGCCACGGCATCGACGAACGCCAGGTCACCGCCCTGCATGACGCCGCGCTGTCCGGCCGTGTCCGCCGCGCCCGCTACCAGCGCGCCGAGAACCTGAGCAACCAGCAGGCGGTGCGCGACATTCGCGCGTTGACCGAGGCCGGCCTTTTGGAAGCCGTCGGCAACACAAAGGCCCGTCACTACGTGCCGGGGCCGGACTTCCCGGCGGATGTGCTGGAGGCGGTGCGGCAGCCGATCCGGCTCGTCGATCCGTACGAGGACTGAGGACCGGCGCTCGCGGCACTCACCGGCAGTGGTCGGCCAGGGACAGCAGCAGGTGGGCGGACTCCGGCCGCAGGTGGTCCGAGTGCGCGCCGGCCGGGCCGGCCCCACGGATGAAGACGTCACTGGCGTCGATGCTGACGAACCGGTGATCGAGCGCGGAGAGCGGGTAGGGCTCGTCCGGCGACAGCATCCGGATCGACGAGACCGGCACGGGCGCGGTCCCGATGCCCGCGTATCCGATGCCGGCCCGCCGCTCCGCCCGCAGATGCCAGAAGCCGGTGGCCCGGTCGTGCTGCGAGTACGTCGCGACGACCGGGCCGTGCAGGGGAGCCTCGGCGAGGCTGGTGAAGGTGGCGGAGAAGGCGTCGCGGGGCGCCGCCATCTGGAGGAGCAGCATCGAGTCCACGGTGAACGGCCGACCGCGCGGTTCCGGCGTACTCCACCCCAGAGTGAGCGACTCCTCGTCCGCGGCCCACTGGACGGCCTCGCACAGGAAACGGCAGCCGAAGGAATGCCCGATCAGGTGCAGATACTGGCCGTCGCAGTTGGCCAGGACCGGCGGAGCGGACGGGTCGGCGCGGTGGGAGTCCAGGTAGCCGAGGAGGCGGCCGATGATGTGGGCCGCGTGGCCCTTCGTACTCATCGCGTGTGCCCGGTCGCGGATACGGCGGTAGCCGCCGAGGGAGGGCAGCGAGCGGGAGGGCCAGCGGATGAGGACGGTCCAGGGGTGCCAGGGCTCGAGGTTCGGGTAGCGGGCTTGGTCGTACTGGGCCGCCGTCAGTGCGAGCAGTCGGTTGACGGCGGTGAGCGCGGACTCGGGCTTGGTCTGCCAGCCGTGGACGTACACGAGCAGGTCGGTGGCCCAGGCGGGCGGGGCCAGCTCCTCGGCGAAGTGGTCGTCGAGACGGTGTGCAGGGACGGGGCGGGGGCCGGTGGGGGTGTCTTGGACGAGCCAGCCGTCCGGGCCCAGGTCGACCGTGCGCACGGCCGCAGCGGTTTCGGGCGCGGTCATACGGCGACCTCCTGGCCGGTGTCCGTACCGTCGGCGGGGTCCGCGCAGGCGCGCTCCAGGCGGGTGTCCATGCCGTGGTGCAGCGCGTAGGTGAAGCCGAGGGGATTGTGCAGTTCGTCGGAGAAGTGGCGGGCGACGGCATGGGCGATCGCTCCGGCGGTCTCGGTGCCGCGCAGATAGCGGGTGACGAACGCGAGCGCGTACTCGGCGGCGAAGAGCTGCGGCATCTCTATCTGGGGGCCGAGTACACCGCGGGCGCCCGCGTGGATCAGCTCGCGGCCGAGGAAGGCGAGGTCGGCGCTGCCCTCCGGTACGCCCGCGTTGCATGCGTTGAGCACGACGAACGGCTGGAACGGGCTGTCGTCGCCGAAACGGCGTCGGCGGTCGCGGACCGTGTGGGCGTCGATGGGGGTCTGGTCCGACAACTTCAGGGCGAGGCACGCGGCTTGGGGGCCGTTGGCGATGAAGTGGCCGTGGCACCAGAAGTACATCAGGTGATCGTCGAGGGAGTCGTCCGCCAGCGCCTGCACGAATTCGGTGCGTGTCGTGCGTTCCACGAAGCGGGTGTCCTTCGCGAGTACGGCGGCCACTTCGGCGGCCTTGGTACGGCCCTTGCGATCGACGTGCGGGTCGTGGTTGAGGCTGACGGAGGGCACGGCGGGCGGGTCCTGGCGGCCGCCGAGCCAGGGATAGGCGCCGCCGGTCTGTTCGATCTGGTGGCGGTGGCCGAGGAAGCGGGAGAAGAGAGGGGACAGGTCGTGGTCCCGCTCCTGTGATGTGACGGCCGCGGAAGGCAGGCACATCATCGGCCACGGAACGTAGAGCTCCGAATCGAAGCGGACCCGCAGGCCGTCCCCGCCGGCCAAGGCCTGGGCGAGATAGGCGCCGAAGCGCTGGACGCGCCGGTCCATGCCGCCGAGGAGTGTTCCGAACAGCAACTCCTCGCCTGCGAGGGCGAGCTCTTGGACGATGGCGTACAACTCGCCGGGCGGGCGGGAGCGCAGGTCCACCAGCGACGCATACGGCTGCGCGACTCCGTCGGCCCTCGGGCGGCCGTCCGCAGCCGGCGGCCGGAAGTCCACCAGGAGTTCCTTCCACAGTCGGCACAGGCGAGCCGCCGCCGACCGCACCTCGTCCGGGCGCACCGTCAGGTCCACACGGTGCTCGGTGCCGTACAGGGACGGTACGGCAGGCCCGTAGAGCCGTGCCCGGATCCGGTCGCCCGCCAGGAGGTCCAGGCACACGGTGATGTCCGGGCCCTGGGTCAGTTCGTCCGGCAGGGTGGTGAAGCCGCTGCTGGGATCCTGGACGATGCGGACCTGTAGTTCCGTGCCCATCCCTGTCCTACCGCTCCCACAGCGAAGTCGCATGCGGCGCCGCGAGGCCGGCCGGCCGCCCGGAATCGGGGATCTCCAGCTCCGTCTCGACCTGCTGGAGCACCGTGCCGGTGCGTTCCAGGGCGGTGAAGCGGATCACGTGGGTGCCGGAGCGATGCGGCGTGATGTCGAACTCGGCGCCCTGATCGGCGTGCCGGGAAGGACGCAGGAGAGCGCTGGGCGGTTCGACCGAGAGGGGGGTGAGGGGGACGGCGACCGACGTGAGCCAGGGCTCCTCGTCCGCCGGAGCGGACCAGGGGTGGTCCTCCTCCGGGATCACGCGGAGGAGGATGCGGGTCGGGGCATGGGCGGAGGGGGAGTCGTCCAGGAGGGTGAGGCGCACATGGCAGCCAGGGGTGGCCGAGAGCCCTGCGGTGGAGGCGAGGTACTTCAGCAGCGGCTTGGGGCCGTCGGAGTCGGGGCTGGCCATCGTGTCGCGGGCGTGCAACGGGATGACGGGGGTGTCGCTGTGGACCGCCGCGCGCCAGAACTCCGTGAGGTCCGCCTGCAACTGCTCCCGCCCGGCGATGTTGGTGGGCAGGTGTTGGCGCGGGGCGACACGCCGCTGGTACGTCGGCGGTCCTTCGTGCAGCGCACGGAGGGTGCGTACCCAGGCGAGGCCGGCTTGGTCGTTGAGGCCCTCGAAGAGTTCCTCGGCCCTCGCCAAGGGGACGTCGTACCTTGTCAGGCTGCTCCGTTCGGATCGCAGGACTATTTCGACCAGGGACCATGCCTGGCCGAGTGAACAGCCGACGCCGTCGAACTCCTCGCAGCACAACAACAGTTGGCGCCTCGCCGAGTGAATTTCACTCAGCAGGGCCAGCCGGTGCCGGGTCCACGTCGCTCCCAGCAGGTCCGCGCACGCCTTGAAGTGACGTGTGGCGGACCGCATGGCCACGCGGGCTTCCGCGAGGCGTCCCTGTAGGGCGTGGGCCAGCCCCAAGTATTGGCAGGTCCACCCCATGCCGCGGATGTCTTCCGCCCGTTGGTGCGCGGCGAGGGCCTCCTGCGCCCCGAGTGTGGCCGCCGCACCATCGCGTCGCAGCAGGTGAAGCCGGATCCGCTCGGTGGCGATCCAGTTCCGGCCGCGTTCGTCTCCGACGGTACGCATCGCCTGCAAGGCCTGGCCCAGCAGGTGATCCGCCTGCTGCGGGCGGTTCAGCAGCAGGCAGACCCGGGCGTAGTGGAACAGGGCCCAGCCCCGCCCCCGGAGGCAACCGGCACGTCGGTGTTCCTCCGCGGACTCCCTCAACGCGACCTCGGCCTCGAGCGGGCGCCCCTGGTCACACAGCACCGCGCCGCGCACCAGCGAGAACCACGCCGCAGGGGCGAACCCGTCCTCGCTCAGGCCACGGTCGAGTGTGTTCAGGGTCCCGGCCAGGTCACCGATGCAATACCGGGCCTCGGCCGAACTCAGGACGATGCGTCGGGGGAATTCACCGTCGAAGAGACGGATGTCGTGCTGCTGCGGGGCGCCCACGTCGCGGAGCAACTGGGCCAGAGCCATCCGGGCGCCGCCTCCCGACCTCCGATGGAGCGCCACGAGCCGGTGGGCGTCACCTCGTACGGCCAAGAGGGTGGCCAGCGCGTCGACGAGCAGGGGAAGCGGGCGGCCTCGATCAACGAGCATGATGAACTCATCGACATGAGCGGCCAGTTCGTCGGGGGTCATACGGGCGCCGGGCGCTCCGCGATCGAACCGCGAAGGCTGGGAGGCCCTGCCGTCCAGCAGACGTACCGTGTCCCAGGCGTGGTCGCTCGCCGCGTTCACCAGCTCCCTCGTCACCTCTGCGCGCAGGTGCCGCGGGCCCCCCTTGGTCACATGACGCAGCGCGGCCGCGGCGACCGGCGAGGGCAGCGCGAGAACCCCGTCCCGCACGGTGCGCAGGAGCTCGTACGCCTCCAGGCTGCTCAGGAGGTGCGGCAGATCCGGTGGATCTCCGGCCGGGGCTAGCAGGCCGGCCACGGTTCGCGCGGTGAAGGTCGTGGTGTTCCTCTCGCGCACCGCGAGCCGCAGCAGGGCGTCCTGGACGCCGGAATCGAGGCGGTTCCAGGCGAGCGTGAACAGGTCGTCCGGAGTGCTGACCTCGTCAGGCGGGGTGTCGCCCATCCGGGCCAGGACAGCACCGGCCACCCTGAGCCAGACGGGTAATCCCCTTGCTGCGGAGGCCAGTCGACGAAGCACCTGGGAGTCCGTTCCGGTCACCTGGGCCACGTCTTGTACCAGCACAGCGGCGTCCCCGGTGCGCAGCGGCAGCACGTCATGGACGTGCGCCGGCCTGTTCAGCCACAGACCGGGGAACTGCGTTGTGACGATCACCAGACCGGCACCGTCCGTCAGGGCACCCAGCATGGCTTCCCCGTAAAGTCCGACGCCGTCGAGGACGATGACGGAATTCCGGATGTGCCGTTCGCACTCGCGCCACAGCCGTCGGTCGAACTCCCTCTGGGGATCCGACTTGTCGGTCAGCATCGCGGCTTCGAGGATCGGCCGCCGAGGCGCCCCGTGCTCCGCCAGGAGCCGTAACAACGTCGTCTCGGCGTCGGCATGGTCGTCGAGCGACAGCCAGTGCACGGGGCCAGGCTCGGCTCCGATGCGCTCCACCAGCGCGGCTGCCAGCGCCGACTTGCCCACACCGGGGGGCCCGTGCAGAACCAGGGTGCGAGCGCCTCCGGCCACCACGCCGGCGAGTGCCTCGACCTCCGCGTCCCGCCCTACGAACGGGACCGGCATCCCCGGCGGCGGAGTAGGCCGGCGCAGCACGTCGTTCATCGAAGCCCCCAACCGGCCGAGCTCCGGCCGCAGTCACCCTTCAGCCACCTTCCCAGAAACCCGGTCCTTGGACCGAGCAAACCCCCGACCTCACCCCCGCGAAGCCACCACCGCCACCCCCATGACCTCCCGGGCATGCCGATTCGGCACCATCCCCAACCGCCAAGCCTGCCATCCGGCTTCCAGGTTCACGCCCCGTTCCAGCAACAGCAGATACGCCTCGATGCAGTCGCTCAGCTTCTCGTCCCGCAGCGCATGCCCGTCCCGTGCCAGCTGGGCCAGTTCCTCCTGCGCCACCGCCGTGCCGACCTCCACACCCCCGGGCGCGGCATACGGCAGCAACGTGCACCGCAGGAACCGCGCCCAGTCCTCGCCTCTCCGGTCGCCGTACGACGCGAACAGCGTCACCGCCTCGTCGCACAGGGCCAGCGCCTGCTGCGTACGGGCGTTCCCCGCGTCCACGACGGCCAGCTCCAGGCATGTCCACGCCTCGCCGTGCGCGACGCCGATGCGCTGGAAGTTGGCGCGGGCGTCCGCCAGGAGCTGGCGGGCGAAGCCGGAGTTCTTCAGGGAGCCGGTCTGGGCGGCGCGCTGGTCGCGGGTGACGCGGGCCGAGTGGTGGCGGGCGCAGGCCAGGCCGTAGACGTCCTGCATGCGGGAGAACATCGTGCGGGAGCGTTCCAGCTCGCGGACCGCCAAGTCGAGGTTCCCGGTCTCCTCCAGGGCCTGGCCCAGGTAGTAGAGGGACCAGGCCTCGCCGCGCGCGTCCTCGTTGTCGCGGTGGCGGGCCGCCGCCTGACGCAGGCCGTCCACCGCCGGGGACGGGTCGCCGGCGACCAGGCGGACGCGGGAGAGCTGGGTGAGCGCCCAGGCCTCGCCACGGGCGTCGCGGGTGCGGCCGTACAAGTTCAAGGCCGTCCGCAGCTCCGTCTCCGCGCGCGGCACGTCGCCCATCCGCAGGCTCAGCTGACCCAGCTGGAAGTGCGCCCAGGCCTCGCCGTGGATCGACTCGCCGGCGCGGTGCAGGGCCAGGGAGTCGGTCAGCAGGTCCAGGGACTCGGAGACCCGGCCCCGGTCCCGTTCCACCGCCGCCAGCGCGTGCATCGTCCAGGCGCGGTCCGTCGCCAGCGCGTCAGCGGACTGCAGGTCCAGGGCCTCGCGGAGTTTCGCCGCCGCCTCGGTGAGGTGGCCCTGGTGGTGGAGCGTGATGCCGAGGGAGCACAGGGCCCGGGCCGCGCCCGCGTCGTGGTGGGCCTCCATGTAGAGCTCGACCACCGAGGTCAGGGTCGTGCGCGCCTTGTCCAGCTCGCCGAGCTGGCGGGCCGCGATGCCCGTGCGCCACTGCACCGAGCGGACCAGCAGGCCCTGGTCGACGGCCTGGGCCAGCTCGCTGATCTCGCCGAGGCGGTAGAGGTCGCCGCGCAGGAGGCAGTAGTCGCACAGGGCGCCGAGCAGGTTCAGCACCGCCGCCTGGTTCACGTCCTCCGCGTGCCTGAGCGCCGCCGTGATGAAGCTCGACTCGTCGTCCAGCCAGCGCAGCGCCTCGTCCAGCGACGTGAAGCCGTGCGGGCTGAAACGGTCCGAGCGGGTCGACATGTTGCCGTCGACCAGGCGCAGGACCGAGTCGGCGAGCTCCGCGTAGTTCACGATCAGCCGCTCCTGCGCCGCCGTACGCTCCGCCGGCTCCTCCTCGTCGAGGAGGCGGGCGTGGGCGAAGGCGCGGACCAGGTCGTGCAGGCGGTAGCGGCTGCCGCGGACCTGGTCGATCAGGCCCGACCGGGACAGGGCCACCAGGTGACGGGTCGCCTCCGCCTCGTCCGTGGCCAGGAGCGCCGCCGCCGCTGCCGCGCCCAGCGAGGCCCGGCCCGCCAGAGCGAGCCTGCGCAGCAGACGCCGCGCCGCCTCGGACTGGTCGGTGTAGCGCAGCCACAGCACCCGCTCGACCGGCTCGACCGGGCCGTACGCGCCCAGATCGGTCGCCAGCGTGCGCGGTGAACGCGGGCCCAGCGACGAGCCCGCGATGCGCAGCGCGAGCGGCAGTCCACCGCACAACTGGCGTATCCGGTCGGCGGATTCGGCGTCGTACGGACCCGAGTCGTCCTGCGCCGCCGCCGTCAGCAGCTCCTCCGCGCCCGCCGCGTCCAGCGTCTCCACCGGCAGCCGGTGCACCCAGGCGGCGAGGTCCCCGGGCAGGTCGAGGGGCTCGCGGGCGGTGACCAGGACCAGGCTGTCGGAGCGCTCGGGGACGAGGGTGCGGACCTGCTCCGGGTCCGAGGCGTCGTCCAGTACGACGGTGACCGGGAGGCCGGTGAGGTGCTGGTGGTAGAGCTCGCTCAGCCGCTTGACCTGCTGGTCGGCCGAGGAGCGCTCACGGAACAGGAGCTGCTCGCGCGGGGCGCCCAAACGGTTCAGCAGATGCAGCAGCGCGTCTCTCGTCGTGAGCGGCGGCTCCTCCGCGCTGTCGCCGCGCAGGTCCACCACGCACGCCCCGCGGAACTGGTCCTTCAGGTCGTGGGCCGCGCGGACCGCCAGTGCCGTACGGCCGCTGCCGGGCGCCCCGTGCAGGACGACGACCGTCGGCTTCGTCTCCGTACTCGCCCGCGCCGCCTGCACCCACTGCCGGATGCGGGCCATCTCCTGCCTGCGGCCCGCGAACGGGCCGATCAGCTCCGGGAGCTGGCCGAACGACTGCTCCAGCACGTTCCGGCCGCGGGCCGCCGCGCTCTTGTCCGCGCCGCGCAGCTGCGGCCCCTTCTTCTTCGGCCCGGTGGACGCGGCCATCACCCGCTGCTGGTCGAGGAACGGGCGGATGCCCCGCACCTCCAGCGCCGTCAGCCACTGCAGTCGCAGCTGTTCCGGGCCGCCGGGCTGGCCGACGGCGCCCGCGCGATGGTGTGCGGCGGGCAGATGGGTGCCGGCCACCTTCACGACCGTCGCCGCCGCGCCCACGACACCGACGGTCACGCCCGCGCCGACCGCCGTCCCCGCGCCGGTGCCGAGCGCCAGGTCGGACACGGCGGCCGCGACCGCGGCGACGCCCGCCACCATCAGCGGCGTACCGCCGCCCTCCCGCGCGAACCGCTGCCCGAACGTCAGCCGGCCGGCCTCCGCCTCGTCCAGTGCGCGGGTGTACGCCTCGTACTCCTCGGCCGCCGTCTGCGCCATGGAGTCCAACGCCCCGCGCGCCCGCGACAACAGCACCTGCCCGTCGGTGCGCCCGCCCGAGCGCCGCACCTCCTCCTCCACGGCCCGAGCCAACAGCCGCTCGGCATCCGTCCGATGGCTGTCCCGCATGTGACGTCCCCCTCCGGCGGCAACGGCGTTCTTGGTCAAGTGTGCTGCGGACGGCGTACGGGGGCGAGGGGGCGTGCGGTCAGAGCATGAGCTGGTCTAAATGGAGCCGGCGCCCCCGCCCAGGCACCCGCTCACCCATCGGCGGCCAGGATGTCACCGTCCCGTGTCGTCACCGCACCCGACAGGGGAACGGGAAAGCTCGACGTCACCGTCTGGGAGACGCCTGACGCCTGATCGGCGGGGTACTGCGGCAGGATGGACCCCATGCCGAACCGACTGGCTCACGAGACGTCCCCCTACCTGCTCCAGCACGCGGACAACCCCGTCGACTGGTGGCCGTGGTCGGCCGAGGCCTTCGAGGAGGCCCGTAAGAGCAACAAACCGGTCCTGCTCAGCGTCGGATACAGCAGCTGTCACTGGTGTCACGTGATGGCGCACGAGTCCTTCGAGGACCACGAGACCGCCGACTACCTCAACGCCCACTTCGTCAACATCAAAGTCGACCGCGAGGAACGCCCCGACGTGGACGCCGTCTACATGGAGGCCGTCCAGGCGGCCACCGGACAGGGCGGCTGGCCCATGACCGTCTTCCTCACCCCCGACGCCGAGCCCTTCTACTTCGGCACCTACTTCCCGCCCGCCCCCCGGCACGGCATGCCGTCCTTCCGCCAGGTGCTGGAGGGCGTCCACAGTGCCTGGACCGACCGGCGGGAGGAGGTCGCGGACGTCGCGGGGAAGATCGTGCGGGATCTTGCCGGGCGGGAAATCTCCTACGGCGGCACCGAGGCACCCGGCGAGCAGGAGCTCGCGCAGGCGCTGCTCGGGCTCACCCGGGAGTACGACCCGCAGAGGGGCGGGTTCGCAGGGGCGCCCAAGTTCCCGCCGTCCATGGTGATCGAGTTCCTGTTGCGGCACCATGCGCGGACGGGCGCCGAGGGTGCGCTTCAGATGGCCCAGGACACCTGCGAGCGGATGGCCCGGGGCGGCATCTACGACCAGCTCGGCGGCGGGTTCGCGCGGTACTCCGTCGACCGCGACTGGGTCGTGCCGCACTTCGAGAAGATGCTGTACGACAACGCCCTGCTGTGCCGCGTCTACGCCCACCTGTGGCGGGCCACCGGCTCCGAGCTCGCCCGGCGCGTGGCGCTGGAGACCGCCGACTTCATGGTGCGCGAACTGCGGACCAACGAGGGCGGGTTCGCCTCCGCGCTCGACGCCGACAGCGACGACGGCACCGGCAAGCACGTCGAGGGGGCGTACTACGTGTGGACCCCGCGGCAGCTGCGCGAGGTGCTCGGCGACGACGACGCCGAGCTCGCCGCCCGGTACTTCGGCGTCACCGAGGAGGGCACCTTCGAGCACGGCTCCTCCGTCCTCCAGCTCCCGCAGCAGGACGGCCTGGTCGACGCCGAGAAGATCACCGGCATCCGGCAGCGGCTGCTGGACAGCAGGAGCGAACGCCCCGCGCCCGGCCGCGACGACAAGATCGTCGCCGCCTGGAACGGCCTCGCGATCGCCGCGCTCGCCGAGACCGGCGCCTACTTCGACCGCCCCGACCTCGTGGACGCCGCCCTCGGCGCCGCCGACCTCCTCGTACGGCTGCACCTCGACGACGCCGCCCGCCTCGCCCGCACCAGCAAGGACGGCCACGTCGGCGCCAACGCGGGCGTCCTGGAGGACTACGGCGATGTCGCCGAGGGCTTCCTCGCGCTCGCCTCCGTCACCGGCGAGGGCGTCTGGCTGGACTTCGCCGGGTTCCTGCTCGACCACGTCCTCGCCCGTTTCGTCGACGAGGAGTCCGGCACCCTCTACGACACCGCCGCCGACGCCGAGCGGCTGATCCGCCGACCCCAGGACCCCACCGACAACGCCGCCCCCTCCGGCTGGAGCGCGGCGGCCGGCGCCCTGCTGAGCTACGCCGCCCAGACCGGCTCCGCACCCCATCGCGCCGCCGCCGAGAAGGCGCTCGGCGTCGTCAAGGCCCTCGGCCCGCGCGTCCCCCGTTTCATCGGCTGGGGCCTGGCCGTCGCCGAGGCCAACCTCGACGGGCCCCGTGAGGTCGCGGTCGTCGGACCGGGCCTCGACGACAAGGCCACGCAGACCTTGCACCGCACGGCACTTCTGGGCACCGCCCCGGGTGCGGTCGTGGCCGTAGGCACTCCGGAGAGTGACGAGTTTCCGCTCCTTGTTGACCGGCCCCTGCAGCAGGGTCAACCCGCCGCTTACGTCTGCCGTAACTTCACTTGCGATGCCCCGACCACCGATCCGGACCGGTTGCGCACCGCGCTGAGCAGCTGAAACGGCAGCGGGCGCGGGGCAGTTACGTAACCTGTGTTCGAATTGTTCACTCTCGGGGCTCGTTGTGATGAAACGAGCTCTTCACTGAAACGGCCTGCGGACTTCACAGATCACCCTTAATGTCTACACAGTTCCGCGACAGATGTGACTTGTTGTCGCGACAGGGGGCAATTGGGGATCTGGGGGGATCTGTTGCTGACGTCTGTCTTCATAGCCGTCGTCTCGCTGGCCTTGTTCTGGATGGCGGCCTTCACTTTGTGGTGGCAGATGCACGCGTGGCGCACGCCCGAAGTGCTCGCCTCCACCCGGTTCAGCAGACCGGACGGCGGCGAGCACGTGTCGTTCTCGCTGCTGTTGCCGGCCCGGCACGAACAGGCCGTGCTGGACCACACCATCCAGCGCCTGCTGGAGTCGACCCACACCGACTTCGAGATCATCGTGATCGTCGGGCACGACGACCCGGAGACCACGGAGGTGGCGAACAAGGCCGCCGCCCGCGATCCGCGCGTCCGCGTCGTGGTCGACACTCACGAGAAGAAGAACAAGCCGAAGGCCATGAACACGGCGCTGCCGCACTGCCGCGGCGATGTCGTCGGGGTCTTCGACGCCGAGGACCAGGTCCACCCGGAGCTCCTAGCGCATGTCGACCACGCGTTCCGGACGACGGGGGCGGATGTCGTCCAGGGCGGGGTCCAGCTGATCAACTTCCACTCCAGCTGGTACAGCCTGCGCAACTGCCTGGAGTACTTCTTCTGGTTCCGGTCGCGACTGCATCTGCACGCGCAGAAGGGGTTCATCCCGCTCGGCGGCAACACCGTCTTCGTACGGACGGACGTCCTCAGGGAAGCCGACGGCTGGGACCCGAACTGCCTGGCCGAGGACTGCGATCTCGGCGTCCGCCTGTCCAGCGTCGGCAAGAAGGTCGTCGTCGCCTACGACTCCGACATGGTGACCAAGGAGGAGACGCCCGGCAGCCTGATGTCGCTGCTGAAGCAGCGCACCCGCTGGAACCAGGGCTTCCTGCAGGTCTACCGGAAGAAGGACTGGAAGCAACTGCCCACCTTCGGGCAGCGGTTGCTCGCTCGCTACACGCTCATGACGCCGTTCATGCAGGCCTTCACCGGGCTCATCATCCCGCTCAACATCGCTATCGCGGTGTTCCTCGACGTGTCCGTGACCGTCGCCTTCATCACCTTCCTGCCGGCCGTCACCGCGCTCGTCACCTTCGTCTTCGAGGTCGTCGGACTGCACGACTTCGGCAAGCAGTACGGGCTTCGCGTCCGCTTCGTCCACTACGTGAAGCTCATCGTGGGCGGCCCCTTCTATCAGGTGCTCCTCGCCGGGGCCGCCGTCCGCGCCGTATGGCGTGAGCAACGCGGCCGGAACGACTGGGAGTTGACCACTCACGTCGGCGCGCATCTCAACGCCGAAGTGACCCGCGACCTCCGAGAGGACGTCCCTGCGTGACCTCCACCCTTCCCGCGGTGACCACTCCCCAGGTCCCCGCGCAGAGACAACCTGTCCATGCAACGCGTTCGACCGGTCGAACAAGCCTGGCGGACCCGCCGAGCCGCCTCCGCTCCTCCCGCCCCGACCTGATCCTGTGCGGCGTACTCCTCGTCGCGATCCTCGTCGTGCAGGGCTGGAACATCGCCGACTATCCGACCCTCAGCGACGACGAGGGCACCTACCTCGCCCAGGCCTGGGCCGTCCAGGAGGGCCGGGGCCTCGCCCACTACACCTACTGGTACGACCACCCGCCCCTCGGCTGGATCCAGATAGCCCTGCTGACCTGGATACCGGCGGCGCTCAGCCCCGAGTCGATGACCGTCGGCACCATGCGCGCCGCGATGCTCGTCATCAGCGCGGTCAGCGCGGTCCTCGTCTACGTCCTCGGGCGACGGCTGTCCCTGCCGCGCTGGGCGGCCGGGCTCGGCATGGTCCTGTTCGGTCTTTCGCCCCTGTCGGTGGTCCTGCAGCGGGAGATCTTCCTCGACAACCTCGCGGTGATGTGGACGCTCCTCGCGTTCGCCCTCGCCGCCTCCCCGAGCCGTCACCTCTGGCACCACTTCGGCGCGGGGATCGCGGCCGCCACGGCCGTGCTGACCAAGGAGACGATGCTCTTCGTCCTCCCCGCGGTCTTCATCACCATGTGGCGGCACAGCCACCGTGACACCCGCAAGTTCGCCCTGACCGGCGCGGTCACCGCCTGCGCGCTGATCGGCCTCTCGTACCCCCTGTTCGCCCTGCTGAAGGGCGAGCTGTTCCCGGGCGGCGGGCACGTCTCGCTCTGGGACGGCATCAAGTACCAGATGACCAGGCCGGGTTCGGGCTTCATCCTCGATCAGGGGACCGGGTCGTACGGCGTGCTGCAGTCGTGGCTCTACTACGACCGCGTCCTCATCCTCGGCGGTCTCGCGGGCGGCCTGCTGCTCCTGGTCACCTGGCGCTGGTCGGTCACCGCACGCGCCCTGGCCGGACCGTCGTGCGCGGTGGTGATCCTCGCCCTGGTGGCCATGCGCCCCAACGGCTATCTGCCCGCGATGTACGTCATCCAGGCGCTGCCCTTCCTCGCCCTCGTCCTCGCCGGAGGAACCGCCTCCGTCGCCCACGCCGTCCTGCGGCGCCGGCGGTCCGAGGCCGAGCACCGGTACGTCACCGGCGGCCGGTACGCCCTCGCGGCCGTCCTCGCGATCGCCGCCGGCGCCTATGTCGTACCCCGCTGGTACGACGGCGACCGCACCGCCGTCACCGCCGACGCCAACGCGCCCTACCGGGCCGCCTCCACGTGGCTGTCCACCGAGGTGGAGGACCCGCAGGACACCCGGGTACTCGTCGACGACGCGCTGTGGCTCGACCTGGTGCACGCCGGGTACAAGCCCGGGCTCGGCGTCATCTGGTTCTACAAGGCCGACCTCGACCCGGCCGTGACGAAGACGATGCCGCGCGGCTGGAAGGACCTCGACTACGTCGTCGCCTCGCCGACGGTACGGCGGGACGCGGCCGACCTGCCGGGCGTCAAGGCGGCCATCGAGCACTCGACGCCGGTCGCCACCTTCGGCACCGGCGCGGACCGGATCGAGATCCGGCAGATCCAGAAGGCCTCGGGAGGGGTTCGATGAGCCAGGAGTCCACCGTCCCCGAGGAGCTGGGCGACGCGACCGTACAGGCGGCCGAGGTAGCCGAACCCGGTGCCGTCACCATCGTCGTACCGACCTTCAACGAGTCCGCGAACGTACGGCAGCTGCTGCACCAGATCACCGAGTCGGTGCCGTCCCGGCTGCCCTGCGAGGTCGTCTTCGTGGACGACTCCACCGACGACACCCCGCAGGTCATCAAGGAGGCCGCGCAGGACTGCCCGTTCCCCGTCACCGTCATTCACCGGGACGAACCCGTCGGCGGGCTCGGCGGCGCGGTCGTCGAGGGGATGAAGGCGGCCGGGTCGGACTGGATCGTCGTCATGGACGGCGACTGCCAGCATCCGCCGTCCCTGGTCCCGGAGTTGGTCGCCACCGGTGAGCGCGCGAACGCCGGGCTCGTCGTCGCCTCCCGGTACATCAAGGGCGGCAGCCGCGCGGGGCTCGCGGGCAGCTACCGCGTGGCCGTGTCGCGGGCGGCGACCTGGCTGACCAAGTCCCTCTTCCCGCGCAGGCTGCACGGCATCAGCGACCCGATGAGCGGTTTCTTCGCCATCCGCCGCAGCGACATCACCGCTCAGGCGCTCAAGCCGCTCGGCTACAAGATCCTGCTGGAGCTGGCGGTCCGCAGCCGGCCGCGGGCGGTCACCGAGGTGCCGTTCGTGTTCCAGGAGCGGTTCGCGGGGGAGTCCAAGTCCACGGCCGCCGAGGGGCGCCGCTTCCTGCGCCACCTCGCCGGGCTGCGGACGGCCGATCCGCTGGCCCGGATGGTGGTGTTCGGCCTGATCGGGCTGACCGGTTTCGTGCCGAACCTGGCCGCCCTGTGGGCGATGACCCAGTCCGGGCTGCACTATCTCCCCGCCGAGATCGTCGCCAACCAGTTCGGCGTGGCCTGGAACTTCCTGCTCATCGAGAAGCTGCTGTTCCGCGACCGGCGGCAGCACCGCCACTGGGCCGACCGCACCGTACGGTTCGCGCTGCTCGCCAACGCCGACCTGGTGCTGCGCATCCCGCTGATCGCGCTGCTGGTCGGGCAGTTCGGGCTGGCCGTGCTGCCCGCCACCGCGCTGGCCCTGGTCATCACCTTCGTCCTGCGCTTCGTCGGTACCGAAGCGCTGGTCTATCTGCCGCGCAGGAGCCGCACAGCAAGGAGTACTGCATGAGAAACAGACGGAGATCGGCCTTGTTGGCCGTCGCGGGCCTCACCGGAGGCCTTCTCCTCACCTCACCCCAGTCCGCCTCCGCCGCCAACCTCATCAAGAACCCCGGCTTCGAGACCGCCGGCAGCGACGACATGCCGTACTGCTGGAAGAAGTCCGGCTGGGGCGACAACGACTTCACCTTCGAGGTGGTGGCCGACGCCCACTCCGGCAGCAAGGCCATGAAGGTCACGCTGACCCGGCGCGTGGAAGGTGACCGCAAGGCGCTGATCACCGAGTCCGCCGAGTGCGCGCCCGTCGTGACGCCGGGCAAGCAGTACGACCTCGGGCTCTGGTACAAGTCGACCACCCCGGACACCTCGATCACCCTCTTCCGGCACGACGCCACGGCGGGCTGGCAGTACTGGACCGACCTCAAGACGCTGGAGATGGCGTCCGGTTGGAGCGAGGCCACGGTCCGCACACCCGAGGTACCCGTCGGCACCGACCGGATCGCCTGGGGCGTCTCGGTCTACGGCACCGGCTCCGTCACCACCGACGACTACACGATGGACCAGGTCGCCGACCCCGTCCCCGACCCGGTGTGCACGGGCACGGCGGAGGAGTGCGCGAACGGCCGCTGGGACGTCCTGCCCACGAAGAACCCGGTCCGCTCCATGCACTCCGTCGTCCTCAACAACGGCAAGGTGCTGCTGATCGCCGGCTCCGGCAACAGCGAGCAGCTGTTCAAGGCGGGCACGTTCACCAGCGCGGTCTACGACCCGCAGAACGGCACGTACAAGCAGATCCCCACGCCCAAGGACATGTTCTGCGCCGGCCATGTACAGCTCGACGACGGGCGTGTGCTCGTGATGAGCGGCAACAAGGGCTATCCGTCGGCCGACGGCACGATCGGCTACCAGGGGTACAAGGACTCGTACGTCTTCGACCCGGTCACCGAGACGTACAGCAGGACGAACGACATGAACGACGGCCACTGGTACCCGTCGGCCACCATCCTCGGCAACGGTGATGTCATCTCCTTCGGCGGGCTGAAGGAGGACTCGACCGGTTCGGTGACCGCCGAGCTGTGGTCGGACGCCGAGCAGCGGTGGCAGCCGCTGTGGAAGGTCAACCAGACCTGGTCCTACTGGGGCCTGTACCCGTCGATGATCCTCATGCAGGACGGCCGCCTCTTCTACTCCGGCAGCCATGTCTTCGGCAACAACATCCCCGGCACGGGCTCGGCGATCTACGACTACAACGCCAACACGGTCACGCAGATCCCGGGTCTGCAGAAGAAGGACGAGCGCGACCAGTCCGCGAGCGTGCTGCTGCCCCCGGCCCAGGACCAGAAGGTCCTCACGATCGGCGGCGGCAACATCGACTCCAACCCGGACGCGAACCGCCTCACCGACGTCATCGACCTCAAGCAGCCCAACCCGTCCTACGTCGCCGGCCCGCCGCTCCCGCAGGGCACCGTCGACCTCGGGGCCGGCAAGGTCGCCGAGACCGGCAACCAGGGCAAGATGTACGTCTCCGCCGTACTCCTGCCCGACGGCAAGGTCCTGGAGACGGGCGGCGCGCTGCACAACCGGGCCGACCCGGTGTACGAGTCGTCGCTCTACGACCCGGCGACCAACACCTTCGACCCGGTGGCGCCGGACCCGGAGGAGCGCGGCTACCACTCCTCGGCGTTCCTGCTCCCCGACGGCCGCGTGATGACGACGGGCGACAACCCGGGCAACGGCTCCTGGAACCACGACGTGTCGATCTACACCCCGCCGTATCTGCTGAAGGGCCCGCGCCCGAAGATCACGTCGGTCATCGACACCGAGTGGACGTACGGCGACACCCAGCGGATCACCGTCGACCGGCCCATCGCCAAGGCCGAGCTGATCCGCCCGGCCGCCGTCACCCACTCCTCCGACCCGAACCAGCGCTTCGTCGACCTGCCGCTGTCGGTGGACGGCAACAACGTCGACCTGAACGTGACGAGCAATCCCAACCTGGCCCCGCCCGGCTGGTACATGCTCTTCGCGGTCGACGCCAACGGTGTCCCGTCGGTCGCCAAGTGGGTGCACCTCCAGGGCCCGCAGGCCCTGTCCGCCACGGACGCCTCGGCCCACGTCCACGACTTCGCCGACGACCTGAAGGGCAAGGTCACGGGACCGGGCAAGAAGCGCACGTCCCAGAAGGTCAGCCCGACCGTCTCCGGCTGCGACCGGCACTACGGCTCCGTCAACGTCTGCGTGCCGACCGACTTCCCGCCGACCGTGAAGGCGACGACGAAGTCCCGCTGCGACTGGCTGAAGCAGAACGACTACGGCCGCCTGAAGGTCAACGGCAAGGACGACCCGCTGCGGTTGGACCGGAACGGGGACGGAATCGCTTGTGGGAAGGGCGATGTGAGCAGGCGTTAGCCTCAGCTCGCGTAGTCGGCCAGGGCGCGCTCCACGATGGCGACCAGCTGTTCGTGGTGCGCGCCCTTCCAGTACGCGCGCCCGCACTGGCCGCATTGCGCGAAGACGTCGTACGACCGCTGCGTCCCGCCCTCCAGCTGGTCCGCCACCTCCTCCTTGGTGGCCTCCTTGAGCAGGCCGTTGCAGGCGGTGCAGCGGGTCCAGGGACGCAGTTCGGGCCGGAACCGGTCGAGCACGTCGCGGAGCTGCTCGTCGGGCCGGGTGCTGTAGACGAACGCGCCGGCCCACAGCTCACGCCGGCGCAGCAGTCCCCTGTCCCGGCTCAGCATCACGCGCTGCTCGGCGGCCGAGCGGGCGGCGAGCGCAGGGTCGCCGATGTCCGTCGACTCGTAGGCCGTGTCCACGCCGAGCAGGCGCAGGCGGCGGGCCAGGGTGCCGAGATGGACGTCGAGGAGGAAGCGCAGGGGAGCGCCGGGCACCCGCTGGGGCCGCTCGACGGGCCGGATCTGCACCCGGTCGCCGGCCGCGGGGACGTACGACGTCGGTACCTCGCGGCCGTCGACCCACAGGGCGCCGACCTCGGTCAGCGGGACGCCGGCCGACTCGACGACGTGGCCCAGGGACGAGACGCCGTCGGTGACGAGCGTCCGGTGCAGCTCACGCTGGACGAACAGGGCCAGCTCGGGGGCGAACTCGACGTGGATCTCGGGACCGTTCACCTGGTCAGGATGTCACGGGAGGTGGCTCCGGCCTCAGGGCTTTTCGGTGGGGAGCCCGTGCTCCAGGACGTCCAGGGCCCGGTCCACCATGTCGTGCAGGTCGTCCTCGAAGCCGTTCTCCGCCCAGGACATGTTGGCCTCCATCAGGCCGCCGACG
This sequence comes from Streptomyces sp. CA-251387, assembly GCF_050936625.1. Taxonomy (NCBI): domain Bacteria; kingdom Bacillati; phylum Actinomycetota; class Actinomycetes; order Kitasatosporales; family Streptomycetaceae; genus Streptomyces; species Streptomyces sp. CA-251387. The sequence continues at coordinate 6,036,600 of NZ_JBNJMJ010000001.1, forward strand.
AGGGACATCGCGTAGACGCGCACTTCGAGGCTGTCCGGGGCCAGGCCGGAGCGCTCGGCGAGGGCCGCGCGGAGCAGGCGCCCGGTCTCCGACATGCTCTCGACCATCCGGGAACGGATGGCGGGGACCTGGACCGCGAGGTGCGCCCGCACCCTGATCACCTCGGGGCTCTCCGCCATCATCGCGTCGATGGCCTTGTGCATCACGTGCCGCACCGAGTCCATCCACGACTCTCCGGCGGGCCGGGCGCGCAACTCCTGAAGCATCAGGGGGTCGTACTCGTCCGTGAGGACGATGTCCTCCTTCGTCGGGAAGTACCGGAAGACCGTGGACGGCGACACTTCGGCGCGCTCGGCGATCTGCTCGATCGTGGTGGCGTCGTAGCCCTGCTCCTTGATCAGGGCGTAGGTCGCGGTGCGGATCGCCGTCCGGGTCTTGATCTTCTTCCGCTCACGAAGTCCCAGCTGGGGGCGGTCGCCGAGGGGGAGGGGGCGTGCGGGTGTCATGCGGGTCATTGTCGGGCATCGGCCTGCTCGACAGCCATGTCCGGCGTCGTGGCCTGCGCGGGCAGCCCGGTGACGTCGGCTGCCGAGCAGCGCGATGCCGATCGCACCGCCGACCTGACTCAGCGTCATCAGGAGCCCGGAGCCTCCCCCACTGCCTTGAAGGCGTGGGGGGACCCCCAGCCGGCGCGGTCGCGGGGGAGGGCGCCGAGGGCGTTGTTCATCGCCGGGGTGAGCGAGAAGCCGAAGCCGAGGCCGGTGAGGGAGAGCCACAGCGCGGTGAAGCCGTAGCCGGAGCCGACCGTCGTACGGCTGCCGAGGAGCGCGGCGAAGGCCAGCCACACCATGCCCGCGCTCACCGTGGCCCGCGCACCGAAGCGGACGACGACCGGCGGAGCCGTCCGCAAGGCGACCAGGAGACCGCCCGGTGCCGAGGGCGTCGTGGCCGAGGACCGCCTGGAGGTACGGCGGCAGCACGAAATGTCGAGCATGGGCCGCTCGACGCGCCGTTCACGCAGCACCAGCGCGGCGATCAGGACGACCGAGCCTGCGAGCACGGCCGGCACCAGCGGGTCGCCCCAGCCCCGCGTGGGCGCCTCGATGATCGCGTAGACCAGCGCGCCGAGGCAGGTCGCGGTGAGCGCGGAGGAGACGGTGTCGACCTTCGGAGAGGCGGGGGCCTTCGTCTCCGGGAGCAGGAAGACGCAGGCGGCGATGCCGATCGCGGCCATCGGGACGTTGACCAGGAAGACCGAGCCCCACCAGAAGTGGTTCAGCAGCCGCCGATGACTGACCAACCTCGTTCACGTCGCCGGCCATTGCGCCCACCAGCGACCCGGCGAGGAAGATCCCGAGCCCGGTGATCCGCATCGGCAGCCGCCCGAAGCGGTCGCCGAGCAGTCCGGCGGGCAGCATCAGCTCCGAGATCGGCGGCCATCGTCGGCAGCGCCACGTTCAGGATCGTCATATGAGAGTGTCCATGAAATGGGAGTAGCTCTCAAAATGTAGGGACTGTCAATCGGTGAGGCTGTCAATCGATTGAGGTGGTCAATCGGTTTCGGCATGTAAAAAGGGCCACGGCTCGGAGCCATGGCCCTTCCGTGCGGTGCGCGGGTTACGCGTGCTGGTACGCCACCAGCGAGATACCGATGTAGTGCGCGATGAAGGCCGCCAGCGTGAAGGAGTGGAAGACCTCGTGGAAGCCGAACCAGCGCGGTGACGGGTTCGGGCGCTTGATGCCGTAGACCACGCCGCCCGCGCTGTACAGGACACCGCCGACGATCACCAGGACCAGCACGGCGACGCCGCCGGTGTGCATGAAGTCCGGCAGGAAGAAGACGGCCGCCCAGCCCATCGCGATGTAGCAGGGGGTGTAGAGCCAGCGCGGGGCGCCGACCCAGAAGACGCGGAAGACGATGCCCGCCGCCGCGGCCCCCCAGATGCCCCACAGCAGCCACTGCCCCTTGGCTCCCGGCAGTAGCAGCATCGTCAGCGGGGTGTACGTGCCCGCGATGATCAGGAAGATGTTGGCGTGATCCAGTCGGCGCAGGATGCCGTCCATCCGGGGGCTCCAGTTGCCCCGGTGGTACAGCGCGCTCACGCCGAACAGCAGGCAGGCCGTGAGGGCGTAGATCCCGCAGGCGAGACGGCCCCGCGGGGAGTCCGCGAGGGCGGTCAGTGCCATGCCCGCGACGAGCACGGCCGGGAACATGCCCAGATGCAGCCAGCCCCGGAGTCTGGGCTTGATCTCCTCGGAGAGCTGCTGGGCGTGGTGCGCGATCTGATGCGGCAAGGAAGGCGCGCCGGAACCGCGGCCGGCGGCCGGCGTGTCCGTGGGCGCGTCGGGGACGGGCGCAGTCATAAGGGAAAGCGTACCTACGGGACCGTAAGTTACGTATCAGGGCGACCAGATGGGTACCCGGAAGTGGCCATCGTCTCACGGGGCACTCGGTAGGGGCGCACCCGGGGTGAAGCCGTGGTGACGCATCGAAAACATCGGGATGAGTGGCGATGCTCACGCCGCTCACCTGTGACGCCCTCTGGACATATGGGCGGACGCGTCGGATGATCAAATGAGTGCGGTCGGCACCGGATGAGCGCGGAAGATCCAGACGGCTTGAGTCCGCGAAGCATCCGGGTCGCGGCCCCCACGGGGCATACAAGGGCATATCAGGACCGAAATCCCTCACTTAGGAGCAACCGTGGCGCGCGACATCGCGGCTCCCCCCGTCGTCCCCACCAACCACCGCGAACTGGTCTCGTGGGTGAACGAGATCGCCGAACTGACGCAGCCGGACAGCGTGGTCTGGTGTGACGGATCCGAGGCCGAGTACGAGCGTCTGTGTGAGGAGCTCGTCGCGAAGGGCACCTTCAAGAAGCTCGACCCGATCAAGCGCCCCAACTCGTACTACGCCGCCTCCGACCCGACCGACGTCGCGCGCGTCGAGGACCGGACCTTCATCTGCTCCGAGAAGGAGGAGGACGCGGGCCCCACGAACCACTGGATGGACCCCGCCGAGATGCGTGAGGTCTTCTCCGGTGAGAAGGGCGTCTTCCGCGGCTCGATGCGCGGCCGGACCATGTACGTCGTCCCGTTCTGCATGGGTCCGCTCGGCTCGAAACTCTCCGCGATCGGCGTCGAGATCACCGACTCCGCCTACGTCGCCGTCTCCATGCGCACCATGACCCGCATGGGCCAGGCCGTCCTCGACGAGCTCGGTGAGGACGGCTTCTTCGTGAAGGCCGTGCACTCCGTCGGCGCCCCGCTGGAGGAGGGCCAGGAGGACGTCCCCTGGCCGTGCAACCGGACCAAGTACATCTCCCACTTCCCGGAGACCCGCGAGATCTGGTCCTACGGCTCCGGCTACGGCGGCAACGCCCTGCTCGGCAAGAAGTGCTACGCCCTGCGCATCGCCTCCGTCATGGCCCGCGACGAGGGCTGGCTCGCCGAGCACATGCTGATCCTCAAGCTGACCCCGCCGCAGGGCGAGTCCAAGTACGTTGCCGCCGCCTTCCCGAGCGCCTGCGGCAAGACCAACCTCGCCATGCTGGAGCCCACGATCTCCGGCTGGACCGTCGAGACCATCGGCGACGACATCGCCTGGATGCGCTTCGGCGAGGACGGCCGCCTGTACGCCATCAACCCCGAGGCCGGCTTCTTCGGCGTCGCGCCCGGCACCGGTGAGCACACCAACGCCAACGCGATGAAGACGCTGTGGGGCAACTCGGTCTTCACCAACGTCGCGCTGACCGACGACAACGACATCTGGTGGGAGGGCATGACGGAGGAGACCCCGGCCCACCTCACCGACTGGAAGGGCAACGACTGGACGCCGGAGAGCGAGACCCCGGCCGCCCACCCCAACGCCCGCTTCACCGTCCCCGCCTCCCAGTGCCCGATCATCGCGCCCGAGTGGGAGGACCCCAAGGGCGTGCCGATCTCGGCGATCCTGTTCGGCGGCCGCCGCGCCACCGCCGTACCGCTGGTGACGGAGTCCTTCGACTGGAACCACGGCGTGTTCCTCGGCGCCAACGTGGCCTCCGAGAAGACCGCCGCCGCCGAGGGCAAGGTCGGCGAGCTGCGCCGCGACCCGTTCGCGATGCTGCCCTTCTGCGGCTACAACATGGGCGACTACATGGCCCACTGGGTCGACGTCGCCAAGGACAAGGACCAGTCCAAGCTGCCGAAGATCTACTACGTCAACTGGTTCCGCAAGAACGACGAGGGCAAGTTCGTCTGGCCCGGCTTCGGCGAGAACAGCCGCGTCCTGAAGTGGATCGTCGAGCGCCTGGAGGGCAAGGCCGAGGGCGTCGAGACCCCCATCGGCATCCTGCCGACCAAGGAGGCCCTCGACACGAACGGCCTCGAACTGTCGGACGCCGACCTGGACTTCCTCCTCACCGTCGACAAGGAGGTCTGGCGCGAGGAGGCCGCGCTCGTCCCCGAGCACCTCAACACCTTCGGCGAGCACACGCCGAAGGAGCTGTGGGACGAGTACCGCGCCCTGGTACAGCGCCTGGGCTGACCCAGCCCCCCAAGACGCCGCGGCCGGCTCCGAGAGTGCCCTGACCAGCAACATCGTCACGGCCGGCCGCGGTGACCGCACCACAGACCGGCGAGGTTCCGTACAACGGCGTGCGGGGCTGTGGGCCTGTCGCCGCGTTCCCGTCCGCCCCGACGGAAGCGCGCGGCGACAGGCCCTCGCCTGTATGTCGTTCGTTTGTGCGGTCGCGCCGCCTTGATCGCAGGATCTTCATGGCTGTTACATGGTCTCCACAGGGGCGTCACTGATCCCAGTGACCGCTCAATTCAGCCTGTGGGGGGCACAGTTGAATACTGCACGCCTTGATGGCGCACACCGTCCCAGACGTCTCGCGGCCACGCTGCTGGCCGCCGCACTCGCCGGGACCGGCCTGACCGTCGCCGCCGCACCCGCGGCCCACGCGGCGGCCTCCGACGCGGTGGCCAAGCTGCCGATCTCGTCGTACTCGGCGATGGCGGTGGACTCCGCGCACCAGCGGGTCTACGTCGCCGACAGCAACATGGGCAGCTACTCCAACAGCGGCCTCATCGTCGTCTACAACTTCCAGGGCGAGCGGATCACCACGATCAGCACCCAGCAGCACATCTCCGGACTGGCCCTGAACGCCGACGGATCCACGCTCTACGTCGGCGGACGCGAGGTGATCTGGCGCTACGACACCAGCACCTACACCTCGAACGGCCTGTACGTCTCCACCGACACCTGCGGCCGCAGCCTCGCCTTCTCCGGCGGCACGGTGTACCACACCACGCCGTACTCGTACTACACGTCGCAGTGCGACACGACGCTGACCTACCTGGACTCCTACGTCCCCGCCACCAACACGGCGCCGCGCACCAACTGGCAGGACTACGGCAAGCTCCAGCTGGAGGCCGGTCCGGGCGACCGGATGCTGATGGGCCAGCCGCTCAACGCGCAGGCAGGCAACCCGTTCCTGACGGTGTACGACACCAGCGGCGGCACCCTCGTGCGCAATGCGGCCCGCCGGTTCGCCGACGCCGACGGCAAGGGCGCCCTGAACCTGAAGGACATGGCGTTCTCCGCGGACGGCAGCAAGGTCGCCGTCGCCGACGCGACCGCCGGGACCCGGCTGCTGAACACCACCGACCTGTCCGACGCGGCCGACGGCTACCAGGCCCTGCCCGCCGGGGCGTTGGCCAGCGCGGTCGCCTTCGGCGGCGACGGCAAGTACATCGCGCGCGGCGCCTCGGCCACCGGCTCTACGCCGGACCTGCTGGTCCAGCCCGCCGACCCGGCCGACGCCACCACCCCGCTGGAGTTCGCCTTCGAGGGCAGCCTCGACGGCGACCGGGTCGCCCCGCGCGGCCTGGAGTGGTCGGCGGACGGCTCCCGTCTCTTCGCGGTGACCACCAACGCGGCCGGCAACCAGTACTGGCTGCACGTCATCCAGCCCCCGGCCGTCCAGTACGACGCCCGCTTCACCGGCGGCCTCACACACAGCCCCGCCCAGGCCGTCGCCGGCGAGCCGCTGGCCGTGCGGGGCAAGCTGGAGCAGGACGGCCCGGCGCCCACCGAGCCCCTGAAGGTCAAGGCGACCCGCACCGACGCCACCGGCACCCACGACCTGGGCACTTTCACCGTCAAGGCCGACGGCACGTTCACCGTCCTCGACGAGCCCGACCTCGTCGGCGACGCCACCTACACCGTCTCCTACCTCGGCGACCTGACCCACCGCCCCGCCGAGGACGTCACCACCACGGTGAACGTCGGCAAGGCGCCCACCTCGATCGCGCTCACCGCACCCGAGGAGGGCTCGCTGAGCACGGGCGTCGAGATCACCGGCACCTTCACCGCCCAGGGCAAGGCGCTGCCGGACCGGGCGGTCCTCAAGGTCACCCGGACCGACCGGCTCGGCACCGGCACGCTGTCGTCGGTGACGGTCGGCGCCGACGGCACGTTCACGATCAACGACCTGCCGCGCACCCGGGGCGACGCGGACTACACGGTCAGCTGGCCGGGCGACGACCTGCACACCGGGTCGTCCGCATCGGCGACGGTGTACGTCAGGCGGTAAGGCCGCCGCCGGTCCCGCCCCGGTCCTCCAGGTACCGGGTGTGGGACTCCTGGCGGCGGGCCTCCGTCTCGCGCAGGCCCGCCGCCAGCCGCTCGGCGTCCTTCTTCAGCAGACCGAGCTGACGCTCCAGATGCAGCTCGGGAGACTCCGTGCCCGGGGCCATCCGCGTCCACCACCGCGTCCGCACGAAGCTGTCGACGGCCTCGAGAAGGTCGCGCCGCACGATCCGGGAGAGCACGTGCACGCCCTCCGGATCGTGCGCGAGCAGCTCGGCGACCCAGCCGCGGTCGAGCAACGCGGCCAGCAGCTCGGTGAGTTCCCGCAGCCGCGCGGCGGCCGTGACCGACAGCTCGACGTCCGCCAGATAGCCGCGCAGCTTCTCGAAGTCGCCCCGCACCTCGTCGAGCTGGGCCGACGGGTCCGGGAAGTCGGGCAACGCGGGCCGCTCCGGCGGGGCGATCAGCGCGCCCGCGCCGTACAGTCCCGCGACCACGACGGGCCAGTACGGGCCCGCCACCCCCGTGAAGGTCAGCACGAGGCCGACCAGCCCGCAGGCGCTCCCCGCGAGGTTCTTGCGGGACTCCAGATACGCCACTGCCTTGCTCGCAGCCGTCCTATTGGTAGCCACGGATCTCCTCGAAGGCGCCGTCCAGCGAGCCCTCCTGGGCGTCGAAGAGGCGGCCGCCGGTCAGCTCGGCGATGTGCTCCAGCTCGGACCGGTCGGAGTCGCCGAAGAGGATGGGGAAGACGGGCGTCTCCCGCCGGTCGCGGTCGAGCCCGGCGTAGAAGGCGTCGAAGTCAGCCGCCTCGGCGCCGGTGGTGTTCTCACCGTCCGTCATCAGCACGACCGACGTGAACGCGTCCTGGGACCGTCCGGCGCCCAGATGCTCGTACGCCTTCTCCAGCGAGGTGTAGATCGCGGTGTCGCCGTCGGCGGAGAGTGCTTCGGTGTCCTTGCGGATCCCCGCCAGCCCGGCCTTCGGGTCGGCCGGCTCCACGACATGCGTGCGCACGCTCTTCACCTCCGACCCGAACGGCATCAGCGCGACCTCCTCGCGCTCGCGGAAGTCGCCGGTGAGGTCGGTGAGCGCCTGCTTCAGCTGCTCCAGGCGGTCGCCCTCCATGGAGCCGGAAGTGTCGAGGACGTAGACCGTCCTGGACGGGCGGCGCAGCTCGTTCTCGTACGAGTCGAGCAGCCCGTCGGCGACCGACCGGCTGCCCGGGAAGGGCAGTTCGCGCCGCCGGCTGCTGTCGAGGCCGGGCGCGGGCGGGACGGAGGCGACGACCGGGCGGCGATGGGTGTGCTCGGTGATCAGCCGCTGGACGTCCTCGGTGCGCAGTGCCTCGGTGACGCGGCGGACGTCCTCGCGGGTCGCGGCGTTCGTCGACGCGAGCGAGGAGAGCGGGTAGTCGGCGGTGACGACGCCGTCCTTGGGGCGGATCACGGTCAGGCCCGGGATACCCTTGAGGACGGACTCGTAGTTGAGCAGGGCGTCGACGTTCCCGCGGCGCTTGTACGCCGTCGCCAGCCAGCCCGACGACCCCGAGGTCAGCCTCTGCCCCTTGAAGAACTCCTTCAGGCGAGGCGTGGCCTTGGTGACGTCGGCGTCCGTGAGCGCGGACTGCGCGCCGGAGAGGGCCGAGGCCACCGAAACGAGGGTGGCGAAGCCGGAGTTGGAGCGGGCCGGGTCGGTCATGCCGTAGGTGAGGCTGCCGTCCTGGACTGCCTGCTCGATCTGCGACCAGGTGACGTCGTCCGGCTTCCAGCCCAGCTTGCCGAGGCTCGCGGACCTGACGCCGATGGCGACGGGGCTCGACATGACGGGCGTCTCCGACACGACCTTCTTCGCCGCTTCCGGCCTCAGCCGCAGATAGTCGTTGGAGGACAGCCACAGCGCGTCGTACTGCCCGTCCGCCTTGCCCTTCGCCAGCAGCTCCACGGCGTCGAGGGTGCCCATGTAGGTGGGCCGGACCTCGATGCCGGTGTCGTCGGCGATCCGGTCGAGGACCGGGGTCATGTCGCCGAGCTCGCTGGAGGCGAGGACGCGGAGGGTGCCGGGTCGCGGGGCGTTCGGGTCGTCGGCGGCCTTCTGCTGTGAGGTGCAGGCGGTCAGCAGGGCCAGGGCGGCGAGCGCGGGGGCGAGCAGACGTCGGCCTTGAGGGTGTCTCATCCGAGCCCGCCCCCTTCCAGAGCGCCCTGCGCACGGCTGCGCTCCAAGTAGGCGCTCGCGTGTTGGAGTTCGGCGGTCAGGTTCTCGACGGTCGTCGCCATCGCCTCGGTCGCCTGGACCTTGTAGGTGTCGATGGCGTCGAGGGTGCGGTAGATCTGCTGGAAGGCGCCGCGGAGGGTCTCCGCCCCCACCGCCGGGTCGGCGGCGATGCGCTGGATCTCCCCGCTCTGGGTCGCCAGCATCTCGGCGTTGCCCCGGATGAGGTCCTCGGTCGTCCCGCGCAGGGCGTTGACCTGCTCGACGACCTTCTTCTGGTTGTCGAGGGCGGACGCCAGCATCACCGAGATGCGCAGCGCCGAGACGGTCGTGGTCGCGGCCCGGTCGACGCCCTTGATCAGCTCCTCGTTGTTGCGCCGTACGACGTCCATGGCGAGGTAGCCCTGCGCGCACACCGCGAGTTGGGTGAGCAGGTCCTGGTGCTTCCGCCGGACGGGGAAGAGGACGTCGGCCCGCAGGGAGTCCGCCTGCTGTGGATCGCTCGCGTCGACCCCGGCGATGTGCTGCTCGACGGCGGTGTCCAGGGCCTCCGTCAGCACGATGTACTCCTGGAGCTTGCCCATGGTCTCCCACAGCCGCACCCGCTCGGTCTGCAGAGCGGCATTGTCGCGCCGCAGCTCGTCCTGCCCGCCCCGCAGCGACCCCACGATCTTGTTGAGGGTCCCCTGCGCGGAGGCGTACTTGGCGACGTGATCGCGCAGCTTGTTGCCACCGGGAAGCCGGGAAAGGAACTTGCGCCCCTTGGCGGCGGGCAGGTCCCGCGGGTCCAGGTCCTCCACCACCCGCCGGAGTTCCACGAGCGAGCCCGCGACCTGCGACTGGGCGTCCCCGCCCTTGTCCGGCAGGCTCCGGACGGTCCGCTCCAGCATCCGGTTGGACTGCGCGGCCGCCGTCCGCATCTCCCCGGCGCCGAGGGCGGTGATCTCACCGACCTTGCCGGCGAACTCGGGGGAGCGGGCGTCGAGGGCGGCGAGTCCCTCGACGTAGGCGGAGGCCTTCTCGGCCATGTCGGTACGGACGGTGTCGTCGACCGGGACGAGTCCGCCGGCCTTCTCGCGCGGCACGGAGGCCACGGGGTCGGGCGGAGTGAGGACGAAGGTGTCGTCACTGCTGGTCATGTGAATGGGTCCCCCTTATCCGCGCGCCCGTCGCGCCAGCTCGTGCAGCACCTCGGCGGTGGGCACGGGCGCCTGGCGGACGCCGGTCAGTTCCTGCCTGAGATAGGTGGTGCCGGCGGCGAACTCGGTGGCCTCGCCCTGCGGGCGGAAACCGTGCCGGGCTTCCAGCGCGCGCAACTTCGGGTCCGAGGAAAGGAGTTCGGCGACCGCCTTGCCGTTCTCGGTGAGCGGTACGACGGTGTGGTCGCTGTTGACCGTGCTGTCCGGGTAGAGCACGACCAGGTCGTCGGGCTTCTGCCCGTCCGCCAGCAGCGAGGCGACCTGCGACTCGTAGACCACGACGAGCGGATTGCCGGCGCCGCTGACGAAGTCCCGGAACGCGGCGTCACTGCCGGACTGCTGGGCGCCCTGCACGCTGACCAGCTTGTGCAGCAGCGGCGCGGTGCGATCGACCTCGGCGTCGGTGGCGACGACCTTGCCGCCGTTGGCGACGTAGGAGGCGGCCGCGAGGTAGAGGGCGCCGGAGTTGGAGATCTCGGGGTCGGTGCTGGACAGATAGAGCGTGCCCGTCAACTCCCCGTACTTCGCCGCCCCCTTGAGCTGCTGCCAGGTGCGGTCGGCGCGGGCGGCGTCGAGATAGGCGGCCATCTTCAGCGTGCCCCGGTGGGCCTCGTCCAGCGTGGCGAGCCCGTTCGCCGCGAGCACCTCGGCGGCGTTCTTGTGCGCCACTACGACGAGGGGCGAGTAGAAGGGCCGGGGCAGTGTCCCCGTCACCTTGTACTTCGTGGCCAGCTCGACGGCCGGCGCCTGACTCGACGGCAGCGCGAGGTCGTACCCCTCGAGGTCGAGCCCCTCCATGGCCCATGACCCGGAGGTCTCGGCCTTCACGGTGTAGCCCTTGGCGGCGAGGGCCTTCACCACGTCGGGATCGGCGAAGAACTCCGCCTTCTCCGATCCGATCACCGTGCGCACGGTCTTCGTTGCCGTGCCCGTGTCCTCATCGCTGCGGCCTGCGACGACGGCGGCCACCACGCCACCGATCAGCAGCACCGCGAGGACGATCCCTGCGATACGTCTCACACCGCGGAGAGTGCTCGCGGAATCCAACGTTCCCCGCCGGGAGGGGTGAACGGGAGGTGTCATACCGGTCCCGGTACAACACGGGTGGAGTGGAGCGCCCCGTCAGGGGCGCGGGACCGTGTCGATATGCGGCTCCGCCGCGTGGGCGCGACTAGCCACAGACAACCGTCAGCCGCGAAACAACAAACTATGGCAACCCGGTCCGCGCGTCGCTGCGGGTGCACGCGGACCGGGGCCGTTCAGGGGGGTCAGCCAACGCCGGTCAGTTCCTGCGGCTCGGCCAGCGCAGCGGCATGCGCGTCCATTCGCTCGGCGGCGAGGATCGCGGCCGCGGTGTCCGCCCGCGACGCGGCGACGACCAGCGCGCGGCCCGCGAGGGCGTGGGCCCGCTGGTGCAGGGCGGGGAAGTCGGTGCCGGAGGGCGCCGCGGACATGCGGGCCGGCGTCATCCCACCCCGCAACCGGCTCACCTGGGCGGCGAGCCGTTCGGTCGCCTCATCCAGGTCGGCGGAGGGCGCCGCCGCGCGCAGCTCGTCCGTGACGGCCAGCAGCGCCGCGAGGTGCCCCGCGAGCTGGATGTCCAGCTCCTCCTCGCGGGAGCGGTGCGGAAAGTCGGAGGTGGTGCCGGCCATCGTGCTGTGGACCGACTTGGTGCGGATCGGTTCGTACATGGATGGCCTCCTGTGCTGTCAGGAAGCCATCCTAGCTTAGATTCCGTCTAAAGTTGAGTGAACGCAAAAGATCTACGGCTGGCTGTATCCGTCCAGGAACCGCCCGATCCGCCCCACCGCGTCCCGCAGATCCGTGACCGTCGGCAAGGTCACCACCCGGAAGTGATCCGACTCCGGCCAGTTGAAGCCCGAGCCCTGGACGACCATGATCTTCTCGCGCCGCAGCAGGTCCAGGACCATCTGCCGGTCGTCCTTGATCTTGAAGACCTTGGGGTCGAGGCGCGGGAAGAGATACAGCGCCCCCTTCGGCCGTACGCATGTCACGCCGGGGATCTGCGTCAGCAGCTCGTACGCGACATCCATCTGTTCCCTCAGTCGCCCCCCGGGCAGCACCAGGTCGTTGATGGACTGCCGGCCGCTGAGCGCGGCCACGACCCCGTGCTGACCGGGCATGTTCGCGCACAGCCGCATGTTCGCGAGGATGGTGAGGCCCTCGATGTAGGAGTCGGCGTGGGCGCGGGGGCCGGAGATCGACATCCAGCCCACCCGGTACCCGGCGACGCGGTACGCCTTCGACATGCCGTTGAAGGTGAGGGTGAGCAGGTCGGAGGCGATGGCGGCGGTCGGGGTGTGCGTGGCGCCGTCGTAGAGGATCTTGTCGTAGATCTCGTCGGAGCAGACGAGGAGGTTGTGCCGCCGGGCGATGTCCGTCAGCCCGCGGAGCATGGCCTCGTCGTACACGGCCCCCGTCGGGTTGTTGGGGTTGATGATGACGAGGGCCTTGGTGCGGTCGGTGACCTTGCGCTCGATGTCGGCGAGGTCGGGCATCCAGTCGGACTGCTCGTCGCACCGGTAGTGCACGGCGGTGCCGCCGGACAGGGACACGGCGGCGGTCCACAGGGGGTAGTCGGGAGCCGGGACCAGCACCTCGTCCCCGTCGTCGAGCAGCCCCTGCATCGCCATGACGATGAGCTCGGAGACGCCGTTGCCGATGAAGACGTGCTCGACGTCGGTCTCGATGCCGAGGGTCTGGTTGTGCATGACGACGGCCCGGCGCGCGGCGAGCAGCCCCTTCGCGTCGCCGTACCCGTGCGCCGTGGACACGTTCCGGAGGATGTCCTCCAGGATCTCGGGCGGACACTCGAAGCCGAACGCGGCCGGATTGCCGGTGTTCAGCTTGAGGATCCGATGCCCCGCCGACTCGAGCCGCATCGCCTCCTCGAGCACCGGGCCCCGGATCTCGTAACAGACGTTGGCGAGCTTGGTCGACTGGATCACCTGCATGTCAAGGAGCTTACGGCCCGGTAACGCCCCTTGGACCGTGTTTTCCGACACGTGAGACGCGGTGGTTTGCGCCGTTATCGCCGGTAGCTGTCCCACGGGCCACTCCCGTCTCTACAATGCGCGGTCATGTCCAGGCCGCCGGAGCACGAAAACGGAACGTACGGGGCGAATACCGCGCACGGTACCCCCGGTGCGTACGGCACCCATGGCGGGATCCAGCCGGCCGACGTGCCCGAGGCGACGCCGAACGTGTACCACCCCCAGGCCGAGCCGTCCCCGGTCTACGAGGCGTACGCCGACCCCGCGGCCGCCCATGGATGGCAGAACGCGTACGACGAGACGACCGAGCTGCCTCCGGTGGTCGACGGGGTGGATGGTGTCCCTGAGCGCCGCGGTGCCGGCGCCGCATCCGGTGCCGGTGGTGGCTCCGGTGCAAGCGGTGGCTACGACTACGTCTACGAGAACGGCTACGACTACGACTACGGCGACGGCCACGGCGACGGCCATGACGCGGGACGCGGCGGCCGCCGCAGTCACCGAGGCCGGCATCAGCCCAGCATCTGGCGTTCGGGGCGCGTCGCAGTGGCCGCCGGCGCGGCGGGGGTGGTGTCGGTGGCGGCGTTGATAGCCGGCTTCGCCATGTCCGGGTCCTCCTCGGAGGGCAGCGCGCAGACCAAGGACGACCGGACGAGCCCGACGGCCGGGGACCTGGCCGTACCGACGGAGCCCTTCGGTGGCACCTCGGCCGGTGCCCGCCCGTCCGACGAAACCGAGCCGTCGCGCAGCACCTCCCCGAGCACCGCCACGAGCCCGTCCGCGTCCGACGACGCCGACTCGGACTCCGACTCCAGCTCCGGCACCGGCTCCAGCTCCGACTCCGACGACAAGACCCCCTCGCCCGACCCGACCACCACCAGCGCGACCCCGCCTCCCTCCACGCCCACCGCGACCCCCGACGCGCCGGGCAACTCGAACGACAAGCCCGGACAGGGCCAGGGCAACACCAAGAAGCCGGGTTGAAGGCCCGGCGGGTGGGGCTAGCGCTCAGGAGGTGAAGCGCTTGGTGACTGCCCGGACGAGGTCGGTCTTCGCCGGCTCGACATCGACTCCGCGGATGAAGCGGACGAGGAGGCCTCCCAAGGCGCGTGAGTCCCGGGTGTGCCGACTGTGGTGATCTCACCCCCCTCCCGTGAACGTCCTGCGCCGCTCTCCCAACACCCCCGTCCCACCGTGATAGGGAAAGCCCTACGGCCTGAACTCGCCGGTAGGTAAGTCCTTGTCCGCACCCCCCTCCTGCGTGAGAATGCGCATGACAAAAACGCGGGTGACCGGAAATCCTTCGGTCACCCCTCTTCGTATGAGGGGACCCCCACATGAGAAAACCTCTCGGCGCCGCCCTCCTCGCCCTGGCGATAGCCGGGGCCGGTGCCGCTCCCGCGATCGCGGCTCCCGTGGACACGGCCGGCTCGTTCGGCAAGAGCGTGGACAGCGTGGACACGGAGACGGCTCTGTCGACCGTGCGAGACGCCGTCACGTCCACCACGGAGAGCCTGAGCCGGACCCTGAACCCCACTGTTCAGGCCGTCGACTTCGCGGGCACCGTCTCTCTCAGCAACTGTTCCGGCTCCGTCGTCCGCTTCTCGGACTCGGAGGACAACGACCCGGCGCTGGTGATGTCCAACGGCCACTGTCTGGAGACCGGCATGCCGGGGCCCGGTGAGGTCGTCGTCGACCGGGCCTCCAGCCGCACCTTCGGACTGCTCAACTCGTCCGGCTCCCGGGTCGGCACGCTGCGCGCCAGCAAGATCGCCTACGGGACGATGACCGACACGGACGTGTCGATCTATCAGCTCACCAGCACCTACGCGCAGATCAAGAGCAGGTACGGCATCAACGCGCTCACCGTGGCCGACACCCACCCGGTCGCCGGTACCGCCATCACCGTCGCCTCCGGCTACTGGAAGCGGCTGTACAACTGCAACATCGACGGGTTCGCGTACCGCCTCAAGGAAGGCGACTGGACCTTCAAGGACTCGGTCCGCTACACGTCCGCCTGCAACACCATCGGCGGCACCTCCGGCTCCCCCGTCATCGACCAGGCCACCAAGCAGGTCGTCGCCGTCAACAACACCGGCAACGAGGACGGCCAGCGCTGCACGGTCAACAACCCGTGCGAGGTCGACGAGAGCGGCAACGTCACCGTCCGCCAGGGCATCAACTACGCCCAGCAGACCTACCAGATCCCCGCCTGCTTCGGCGTCGACAACAAGCTCGACCTGAGCGCGAGCGGATGCGTCCTGCCCAAGCCGTAACCGGCCAATCGGCTACGCGGTTCTGCGGATCGCTCGTCCCGCCAGTACGTCCGTCCGGCGGCCGTCCTCGATCACGAAACGGCCGTCGATGAGGACGTGCGGGATGCCCGTCGGTAGCGTGCGCGGCTCCGTGAACGTGGAGCCCGCCGCTACCGTCTCCGGGTCGAACAGCACGAGGTCCGCCCGGTAGCCCTCGCGGACCAGCCCGCGGTCCGGCAGTCGCAGCCGGGCTGCGGGGCGGCCGGTCAGATGGGCCACGCACTCCTCCAGGGACAGGACCCTCAACTCCCGTACGTACCGGCCGAGATAGTGCGGGAACGTGCCGTACGCCCTCGGATGCGGCTTCGCGCCCTGCAGGATGCCGTCCGAACCGCCCGTGTGGACGCGGTGCCGCATGATCGTCCGCACGTTCTCCTCGTGGCCGACGTGCTGGAGGATCGTCGAGCCGAGTCGGTCCTTCAGGAGCAGACCCCGCGCGGTCACCCAGGGGGCCTCGCCTCGTGCGCTCGCCGACTCCTGGATCGTACGGCCGACGAAATCCGCCAAGGTCGCGTCACTCACGCCCGAGATCTCGATCGTGTCCCACTCGATGGGAACGCCGTGGCAGCCGTCCGCGCCGACGACCTCCATGTGATGCCGGATGCGCTCGGCCGTCTCCTCGTCCGCCAGACGGGCCAGGATCGCCTCGGGGCCGCCCTCGCTCGCCCAACTGGGCAGCATGGCGACGAGGGTGGTGCAGCCGGGGGTGTAGGGGTAGGTGTCGAGAGTGATGTCGGCGCCGGCTGCCAGGGCCTCGTCCAGCAGGGACAGCAGCTCGGGCGCGCGGCCCTTGTTCACGCCGAAGTTCATGGTGGCGTGGGCGAGGTGGAGGGAGCAGCCAGCCTCCCTCGTCAGGGCCACCATCTCCGCGTACGCCTCCAGGGCCCCGGCCCCGTACGAGCGGTGGTGCGGGCAGTAGTAGCCGCCGTACGACGCCACCACCCGGCACAGCTCCGTCAGCTCGGCGTCCTTGGCGTACATGCCCGGCGTGTACGTCAGCCCGGACGACATGCCGACCGCGCCCTGTTCCATGCCCTCCGCGACCAACTGCCGCATGCGGTCGAGTTCGTCCGGCGTCGCCTCCCGGTCCTCCCAGCCGACGGCGAGCGCGCGGACCGTTCCCTGGGGGATGAGGTAGGCCGCGTTCACGGCGATACCACGGTCCAGTCGGTCGAGGTACTCGCCCACCGTCCGCCAGTCGAAGTCGATGTCGTCGCCGGAGCCGTTCCAGCCGGTGATCGCGCGGCGGACCTCGGCGAGCGTACGGTCGTCGACCGGGGCGTACGACAGCCCGTCCTGGCCGATGACTTCGAGGGTGACCCCCTGTGCGGCCTTCGCGCTGTGGTCGGGGTCGCGCAGCAGCGCCAGGTCGCTGTGGGCGTGCATGTCGATGAAGCCGGGGGAGAGGGCCAGGCCCTCGGCGTCCAACTCGCGCCGCGCCTTCGGCCGTTGGCAGCCGGCCGCGGCCGCCTCCTGGACGATCGACACGATCCGGCCGCCGTCCACGACCACATCGGCGCGGTAGGACGGACCGCCGCTGCCGTCGACGACCTCCGCGTCACGGATCACGAGCTCTTCCACGACCGCCACCTCCTAGAAGAACGTGCGGATGTAGTCGACGACGGTCCCGTCCGCCTCCGCGACCGGGATCAGCTGCCACTTGTCGAACGACGTGCACGGGTGGGACAGCCCCATGCCGAGCCAGTCCCCGACCTCCAGGTCCGCCTCCTCGGTCGTCCGCAGCCACGCGTGCTGGTCGGACAGGGCGGTCACCGAGATGCCGGTGGCCGGGCGCTCGGCGCCGTCCCGGCGGACCACCTGGGCGAACGGCAGATCGAGGTCGTACGCCGCGTCCCGCTTGCCCGCGTTGACGAACGCCTGGTCGGGGGAGGGGCGGGAGACGACCTGGGCCCAGAGGCGGAAGGCGGGTTCCAGGGCGCCCTCCTCCGGGACCCGGTTGAACGGGGTCAGCTTGCGGTAGTGGCCGTCGTCGTGCGAGACGTACGCGCCCGAGCGCAGCAACTTCAGTACGGGCAGGGAGAGTCCGGGGATCTCGGCGAACACGTCCGCCACCGCGTCGAACCACGCGCTGCCGCCCGCGCTGACGACGATCTCGTCCAGCCCCGCGAACCGCCCCGCCTTGTCGAACTCGACGGCGAGAGCGACCAGCCGCCGTAGCCACGCGTGCACGCGCTCGGGATCGGCCTGCGGCACCTCGCCCTCGTACCCCGCGACCCCGACGAGCCGCAGCGTGGACGCGCCCGCCACCGCGTCCGCGACCGCCGCGCACTCGGCCTCCGTACGCACGCCGGTACGGGCCCCGTCCCCGGCCGCCAGCTCGACGACGACGTCCAGCGGACGGGCGGACCCGGCGTCCCGCAGGGCCGCGTCCATGAGCTCCACGCCACGCACGGAGTCGACGTAACAGATGAGACGGAAGTCCGGATCGGCGGCCAGCTCACCGGCGATCCAGCGCAGGGCGGCCGGGTCCACCAGTTCGTTCGCGAGGAAGACCCGCTGGACGCCGTACGCCCGCGCGACCCGCACCTGGTGCGGCACCGCGAGCGTGATGCCCCACGCGCCGTGCTCGATCTGCCGCTGGAACAGCTGGGGGGCCATGGTGGTCTTGCCGTGCGGGGCGAAGGCGAGGCCGTGGCGGGCGGCGTACGTCTCCATGAGGTCGAGGTTGTGCTCCAGGCGCTCGGCGGAGAGCGCGAGGACGGGCGTGGCGAAGCCGCCGGCGAAGAGGTTGCGGCGCTGGGCGGCCAGTTCGGCGACGGTCAGGCCGTCGGCGTCCGGGGGAGGCCCTTGAAGCGGTGGTCGACGCGGTCCTCTGCGAGGCGGGCGAGGGCTTCGGAGGGGCTGTCGGCTGGCATGGAGCCTCCCTGATCTGGGCAGTTGCACTAACTGCAACGCTCATTGCGTATGTCGCTTACCGCTGTCTAACATCTCGGCCAACGCGGGGTCAACGGAACCGCGTCCCGCGAAAACGCCGAGGAGCTACGACGATCGTGACTGTCACCGGACCCTGCAATGCCCCCGACGTCGTGGACGTCGTCGCGCTCGGCGAGTCCATGGTCACGTTCCTTCCCTCACGCCCGGGGCGCCTCGCCGATGTGCCGTCGTTCGAGCGGGGGATCGGGGGCGCCGAGTCGAACGTCGTGTGCGGGCTCGCTGCCGCGGGGCATGCGGTGCGGTGGGTCAGCCGGGTCGGCGCGGACGGGTTCGGCGACCATCTGGTGGAGGCGATCGGGGAGTACGGCGTCGACGTCTCGGCCGTCCGCCGGGATCCGGTGCGTCCGACGGGGGTGTACTTCCGCACGGCGGGGGACCGGGGGACGGATGCGCATGAGGTGGCGTACTACCGGGCGGGGTCGGCGGCGTCGGCGATGTCTGTCGAGAACGTGGACCTGGAGGCGGTGCGGGCGGGGCGGGTGCTGCATCTGTCGGGGATCACCGCGGCGTTGTCGGAGGGGTGCCTGGGGTTGATGCGGGAGCTGACGGGGCCGGGGGCGGGGCGTCCGCTGGTCTCGTTCGACGTCAACTACCGGCCCGGACTGTGGCGGGACGCGGACGGCCCGGCTGTGCTGCTGGAGCTGGCGCGCGGGGCGGACATCGTGTTTGTGGGCGTGGACGAGGCCGAGGAGGCCTGGGGAGTCGCCGGCGGGCCGGAGGCGATCCGGGGGCTGCTGCCGGAGCCGGGGGTGCTGGTGGTGAAGCACGGAGGAGTGGGGGCTACGGCATTCGTGTCGGCTGCGGGTCGCAGTGGGCTGGTCGCGCAGTTCCCCGCGCCCCTTGGGTCGGCCGACAGCCGCCAGCCGCAAGGCGCGGGTGGCCGACTCGCGCAGCCTGGGGGTGGCGGATCCGTGCAGCCTGCGGGCGGCCGGTCTGCGCGGCCTGCGAGCGGGCGACCTACGCAGCCTGCGGGTGGCCGACCCGTGCAGCCTGCCGACGGCCGACCCGCGCAGCCTGCGGGCAGTCGTGCCGCTGGGGCGGCACGGGTGGGCGCTGGGGGTACCCCCTCTGGGGGAGGCACCCCGCCGACGCCGGGCTGCGCGACCCGCCCCCGGCCCACCCCAACCCCGGGCGCCACACAGCCGACGACAACTTTCGAACCCGCGCTCCACGTCACTCCCGTGGCAACGGTCGGCGCCGGCGACGCCTTCGCCGCCGGCTTCCTCTCCGCCACCCTCCGCGGCCTGCCCGTAAAGGCCCGCCTCCGCCAAGCCCACCTCTGGGCCGCAGCCACCCTCACCGCCCCCGGCGACCTCGCCCCGCCCCCCTCCCGCGACCACGCCGACCGCCTGGTCGCCCTCGACGACGCCGGGTGGGAGAAACTTCGACTCGGCCCCGGCTGGACGCAAGCCGCTCACAGGGCCGACGAGGAGGTACGTACGCCATGAGCCAGACCGTCGACCGAGCGCTCAGCATCCTGCCGCTGCTCGCCGAGGGCCCCGCCGACCTCGGCCAGGTCGCCGACCGCCTCGGCGTCCACAAGTCCACGGCGCTCCGCCTCCTGCGCACCCTGCACGAGCACGGCATGGTCTACCGCCAGTCCGACCAGCGCTACCGTCTCGGCGCCCGTCTCATCGCGCTTGCCCAGGAGGCGATGGAGAACCTCGACATCCGCGAGATCGCCCACCCCCACCTCGTACGCCTCAACGAACAGTGCGGCCACACCGTGCACCTGGCGGTGTACGAGGAGGACGAGGTGCTCTACATCGACAAGGTCGAGAGCCGGTACCCGGTGCGGATGTACTCCCGAATCGGCAAGCCGGTCGCCATCACCGTCGCCGCCGTCGCCAAGCTGCTGCTCGCCGACCTGCCCGAGCCCGAACGCCGGGCCCTCGCCGACAAGCTCGACTACCCCATGTACACGGCCCGTTCCACCCCCAACGCCCTCGCCTTCCTGCGGGAGTTGGACAAGGTGCGCGAACAGGGCTGGGCCACCGACCTCGGCGGCCACGAGGAGTCCATCAACTGCGTCGCCGCACCGATCCGCGGCGCCGACGGCCGGGTCGTCGCCGCGATGTCGGTCTCGGCGCCGAACGTCGTCGTCACCGCCGACGAACTCCTCACCCTGCTCCCGCTGGTGCGCCGTACGGCGGACGACATCAGCGGCGAGTACTCCGGCAGAACCTCAGCGAAGAACTCCGTATGACCGAGGACAGCAAGGAACCCGTATGACCGAGAAGATCGCACTCACCCCGAAGACCCACACCACTCCGCCCGCCAAGTTCTCGCACGGCGTGAAGAAGGGGAACATCCTCCAGGTCGCGGGCCAGGTCGGCTTCCTGCCCGCGGAAGAGGGCAAGCCCCCGACGCCCGCCGGTCCCACCCTGCGCGAGCAGACCCTCCAGACCCTCGCCAACGTCAAGGCGATCCTGGAGGAGGGCGGCGCCTCCTGGGACGATGTGATGATGATCCGCGTCTATCTGACGGACGTCGCCCACTTCGCCGAGATGAACGAGATCTACAACGCCTACTTCGAGGCGCAGGGCCTCACCCAGCCGCCCGCCGCCCGGACCACGGTCTACGTCGGTCTGCCCGCGGGCCTCCTCGTCGAGATCGACGCGCTCGCCGTACTCGGCTGACTCCCCCTCAACTCCCGCATGCCGTAACCGGTACGGCGTCTCCCACCCCCCGGGACGCCGTACCGCGATCCCCCCTGCCCGAAAGCTCTATGCATTTACGAAGAGGACCCCCGTATGTCCCATCCGCTCGCCGCATCCGCCCCCGCCGCCGAAACCCCGCCCCACACCGGAGGCCTGCTCCTCCTCGTCGACGGTACGGCGGGACTGCTGACGGTCGCCGCCATCGGCATCGCCCTGCTCCTGTTCCTGATCATCAAGGCGCGTATCCAGCCCTTCGTGGCGCTCCTCGCGGTCTCCATAGCCGTCGGCCTCATGGCCGGCCTCTCGGTCACCGAACTCTTCGGCACCGTCCAGCGAAGCGACGCCGTGTCGACCATCGAGTCCGGCATGGGCGGCATCCTCGGCCATGTCGCGATCATCATCGGCCTGGGCACGATGCTCGGCGCGATCCTCGAAGTGAGCGGCGGCGCGGAGGTGCTGGCGTCCCGTCTCCTCAACCTCTTCGGTGAGAAGCGCGCCCCCCTCGCCATGGGCCTCACCGGCCTCATCTTCGGCATCCCGGTCTTCTTCGACGTCGGCATCTTCGTCCTCGCGCCGATCGTGTACGCCGCGGCCAAGCGCTCCGGGAAGTCCATCCTGCTCTACTGCCTGCCGCTGCTGGCCGGCCTGTCGATGACGCACGCCTTTCTGCCCCCGCACCCGGGCCCGGTGGCCGCGGCCGGACTGCTCCACGTGGACCTCGGCTGGGTCATCCTCATGGGCATCGTGTGCGGCATCCCGGCCGTGTTCGCGGCCTGGGCGTTCTCGGCGTGGATCGGCCGTCGCATCTTCATCCCGGTCCCGCAGGACATGGTCGAGGCGGCGGCCGAGGCGAAGCTGGCGGTCATCAACGAGCAGCGTGCCGTCGGGGTCGAGCCGCAGGAGAAGCCGGTGCCGCTCGGCACGGTCCTAGGCATCATCGGCACGCCGCTGGTGCTGATCCTGGCGGCGACCTTCTCCTCGATCGCCCTGGACCCCTCCACCACCCGCTCGGTGGTCGAGTTCTTCGGCAACCCGTTCGTGGCCCTGACGATCGCCCTGCTGCTCGCCTACTACCTCCTCGGCATCCGCCGCGGCTGGTCCCGCAAGTCCCTGGAGACGGTGTCGACTTCCTCCCTGAAGCCCGTCGGCAACATCCTCCTGGTCGTCGGCGCGGGCGGTGTCTTCGGCGCCGTCCTCAAGGCCAGCGGCGTCGCCCAGGCCCTCTCCGACACCTTCAACGACGTCGGCCTCCCCGTGATCGTCCTCTCCTACCTGATCTCGGTGGTCCTCCGCGTCGCCCAGGGCTCGGCCACGGTCGCCATCGTCACCACGGCCGGCATCGTCGCCCCCCTCCTCACCGAGGGCGGCCACTCCCAGGCCTTCACCGCCCTCGTCATCATGGCCATCTCGGCCGGCTCCATCTTCGCCTCCCACGTCAACGACGGAGGCTTCTGGATCGTCGCCAAGTACTTCGGGATCAGCGAGCGGGACACGTTGAAGACGTGGACGGTGCTGGAGAGTGTGCTGTCGGTGGCCGGGTTCGTGGTGGCGGCGGTGTTGAGTTTGTTCGTGTAACGATGCGGGGGCTGGTTGCGCGGGACACAGGGTCGTCGACCATACTGCTCCGCTGTGGAGCAGCGCATAGGTTCAGGCAGCCAGCCCCTGGAAGGCGCCGGGTTCGACCCGGCCTTCATCCCCGGGCTCACCTCGCCCGCGTCCGTCAAGCCGGAGGGCGTGAAGCCACAGGGCGTGAAGGATGAGGACGTGACCGAGGAGGCCGTTTCCGAGGAGACGGAATCCGAGGTGACCGAATCCAGGGAGGAGACCGAATCCGCGGAGACGGACCTCCAAGTCGCCGATGAGGCCGCGGAGGACGACGCCGAAGGGGACGACGACGAGGACGAGGAGCCCGTCGACGGTCCCGTCTTCGAGGCCGCCGACCGCCGGGCCCGTATCGTCGCCGACCACAAGGGCGTACGGCTCTCCCTGGACGACCAGGAGTGCGAGTTCCGCTGGGACGAGATCGGCGCCGTCGAGACGGAGGCCCCGCGCTTCGGGAAGCGTTTCACCGTCACGGTGCACACTCCTGACCGCCGCTGGTACCCGATCGAGATCGAGGCGACGGCCAGGAGCCGCTTCAAGGAGTGGGACGAGCAGTTGGACGCCGTCCTCGACGCCTACTTCGAGGACAGTGAGTCCTAACTGCAGTACTGGGCTTCCTTACCGATGGACCTGTACATACAGTCCGCGTTCTCCAGAAGCTGCAACACCGCGTCCCTGTTCCGGGAAGTCTCCCGCTCGATCACCTCGTCGGGCGGGTAGAACCCCCCACCCCCACTGGACGACGGATACATCTCGAAGGTGTACCCGAAGATCTTCTGGCTGCCCCACAGCCAGTCGTCGATCGACCCGTCCGTGATGTACAGGTCACTGGACTGCTCCGGCGTATAGCCGTTGCTCGCCGCCATCTTCCGCCCGACCGTCGCGAACGCGTTGCGGTCGTCGGCGGTCATCCCGGTCGTGGTGTCGGAGTACGTGTACCCGAACGGCCACAGCACCAGCTCGCTGTACGTGTGGAAGTCGACCCCGGCCTTGATCTGCTGGACCCCGCCGACCACGCGGCTGCGTACGAAGTTGGCGACCACCTTGACCTCCGGCGCCGACTCGGCGGACGTGCCCCGGTACGTGTCCGAGGACGGCGACCCCGACGAGCCACCGCAGCAACCCCACCGGTAGTTCCAGTTCCGGTTGAGGTCGGTTCCGACGTACGACGACCCGGAGTTGGGCTGCCGGTTCTTGCGCCACGACCGGTAGGAGCCGGTGGCGATGTCGTACTCGCCGCCGTCCGGGTTGAGGTCGGGCACGATCCAGATCTCGCGGTTGTTCACCATGCTGGTGACCCGGGAGTCGCTGCCGTAGTCGGAGGTCAGCTCGCGCAGCAGATACAGCGCCATCTCGACGGTGAGATGCTCACGGGCGTGCTGGTGGTGCGTGAAGAGGACCTCGGGCTCGGCCTCGTCGGTCCCCACGTTGTCGCTGATCTTGATCGCGACGATGTTCCGGCCCTGGTACGACGTACCGATCACGCGCTGGCTCGCGATGGAGGAGTTGGCCGAGACGATCGAGTTGATCTCGCTCGTCATCTCCGCGTAGTTGTGGTAGCGCGAGTCGCCTGACGGGAAGTCGTAGAGGCGTACGTCGTCCTCGCCGGCGGACCGGTCGGGGACCGCGCCGAGCGGGGTGACGTCGTAGCCGAGCGTGCGGAGCTTCTTGATCTGGTCCGCGCGGCCGGAGACGACGACACCGTGACCGTGGACCTCGTCGACGGTCACACCCGTCCGCTGAAGTGCCGTGCGGTCCTTGGCGGTCGAGTGCATGTGCACCTCGTACTGCCGGATGTCGTCGGCCGAGGGGGCGGCCTTGGTGGCGCTGTCGGCGCTCGCGGACACGTTCGCCGAGAGGGGTGCCGCGAGGGCGAGGGCGAGCAGTGCGGCGAGGGCGGCGGTACGTCTGCCGCTGCGGGCGCCCGATCCGCGTATGCGAAGTCGCATGAAGTCTCCTTGTGGGAGTGGGGGGTGGGGTTCAGTGCGACGTACGTGGTGCAGGTGTGGCGCTCATCGTGGGCCGGTGGCATGGACAGGTCAAGGGTGAGTCGGCGATCCGTGGCGGGAATCGCTCGGAAATCAGCCGCGCAGTGTACGCGCGCGTACTGCTTGCGGAGTGGTCCCGGGCGAAGTCCACCCAGGGGTGTGAGCCGGATGTGCGGGCCGGAGCGAGGCCGGGGGAGGGTGAGGGTCCGCGCAAGGGGGAGCGGTGGGAGCGGCGGGAGTGGTGGGGAACGCCGCACCCTCCCGCTCCCCGGCTCTCCACCCCGGCTCCGTCGGACCATGCCCGGCTTCGGACGACACCCGGTTTCGGATCAAATCCGGCTTCGGACCACACCCGCTTCGGGCAACACCCGGCTTCGGACAACACCCCGGAGGAACGGCTGATCATGGGCGGATCAGCGCCACGACGGGATCACCAGCTGCCGGTCGAGACGACCAGCTTCGTCGACCGGCGCGGCGAACTGGCCGCCGGACGCGAGCTGTTGGCCCGGACCCGGCTGGTCACGCTGACCGGCCCCGGCGGCGTCGGCAAGACCCGCCTCGCCGCACGCATCGCGGCCGGTGTACGGCGCACCTTCCCGGACGGCGTGCGCTTCGTGCCCCTCTCCGGCCTGGACGACCCGGCCCTCGTCCCACTCGCCGCCGCCGACGCGCTCGACCTGCACGACCACTCCGCGCGGCCGCCGTTGCAGGCGCTGGTGGAGCAGGTGAGGGACCGCAGGCTGCTCCTGCTCCTCGACAACTGCGAACACCTGCTGCCGGCCTGCGCCGAACTCGCCGCGGCCCTGCTGCACGGCACGACCGGCGTACGCATCCTCGCCACCAGCCGCCACCGCCTCGGCCTCACCGAGGAACACCTCCTGGACGTACGCCCCTTGCCGGTCCCCGACCCCGACGGTGACCTCTCCACTCCCGAGGGCTATCCCGCCCTGGCCCTCTTCGCCGACCGGGCCGCCGCGGTTGTCCCCGGCTTCCGCCTGACCGCCGCGAACCGGGCCGCCGTCGCCCGCCTCTGCCGACGCCTCGACGGCCTCCCCCTCGCCATCGAACTCGCCGCCGTCCGCATGCGCGTCCTCGACGTCGACCAGCTCCTCGACCGCCTCGACGACCGCTACCGCCTCCTCACCGGCGGCAGCCCCGCCGCCCTGCCTCGCCACCAGACGCTGCGCGCGGCGGTCGACTGGAGCCACGAACTGTGCACCGAACGGGAGCAGTTGGTGTGGGCGCGCCTGTCGGTGCTGGCGGGGAGCTTCGACTTGGAGACGGCGGAGGCGGTGTGTGCGGACGGGGAACGCGTGGCGCCCAGCGCCGGTCCGGGCCTCTCAGCCCGTCCGGCGTTTGAGGACGAGGCCCCTTCAGAGCCGACGGGGGTCCAGGGGGCGGAGCCCCCTGGCGGGGTGGAAGGGGCGGAGCCCCTTCGGGATGGGACGGGTAGGGGCGGCGGGGGCGAGAAACACCTCGCGGCCACCACCCCCCGCATCCACCCCGACGACGTCCTCGACGCCATCACCGGCCTCGTCGACAAATCCGTACTGTCCCGAGAGGACGGCCCCGACGGCATCCGCTACCGCCTCCTCGACACCCTCCGCCACCACGGCCTGGACCGCCTGCGCCGCCTCCCCGGCGAAGAACCCGCGGCCCGCCGCCGCCAACGCGACTGGATGCTGCACCGCGCCGCCACCTGCGAGAACGCCTGGTTCGGCCCCGGCCAGCGCGACATCGTCGCCCGCCTCCGCGCCGACCAGGACAACCTCCGCGCCGCCCTCGACTTCAGCCTCACCACCCCGGGCGAACGCCTCCCCGGCCTGCGCCTCGCCGGCACCCTGTGGTTCTACTGGCACGCCTGCGGAGCCCCCCGTGAGGGCCGCCACTGGCTCGACCGCGCCCTGGCCGCCAACCCGGAGCCCACCCGCGAACGCGCCCGCGGCCTGTGGATCGCGGGCCTCCTCGCCGCCGCCACCCACGACCTCACCGCGGGTCTCGCGCGGGCCCGCGACGCCCACGCCCTCGCCCGCGACCTGCACGACGAGGCCGAGGCGGCCCACGCCGCGTACGCCATCGGCGTCATCACCCTGTTCATGGACGACCTCCCGACCGCCCTCACGCACTTCGAGACCAGCGTCGCCCGCGGCCCCGTCCCCGGCCAGCACCTCAGCCTGTACGGCCTCGACCAGGTCGAACTCGCCTGCGCCCTGGGCTTCCTGGGCGAGGCCGACCGCGCCGTCGAGGTCTGCGAGCGGGCCCGCCGGATGTGCGAACGGCACGGCGAGGAGTGGGTGCACTCGTACGTCCTGCGGATGCTCGCCCTCGCCCACACCGTGCAGCGCGACTGGCGCCGGGCCGAACACCACGCCCGCCAGGCCCTGCGCCTCAAACTCGCCGTCCACGACGTCATCGGCATCGCCCTCACCCTCGACCTCCTGGCCCGCATCGCCACGGAGACCGGCGCCCACGAACGCGCGGCCGTCCTCCTCGGCGCCGCCGACCGCACATGGTCCGGCATCGACCGCGACCGCTGGGGCTCGGCGGCCCTCAACTCGACCCGCCACGACAGCGAGGCCCGCGCCCGCGAGGCCCTGGACCGCCCCGCCTTCCGCCGGGCGTACGACCGCGGCACCGGACTCGGCCTCGCGGAGACCGTCGACTTCGCACTCACCGACGGCAGACACCCCCAACGGCCCACAGCCACCCCAGGCCTGACAGGCACGGACACCACCGGCACCACTGGCGCCAACCGCACCACGGGCGCACGCAAAGCGAACGACAGACCCAGCCTCCGTCAGCCCACGGCCGGCGTCCGCCTCACCCGCCGCGAGACCGAGGTCGCCGAACTCGTCGCCCAGGGCCTCGCCAACCAGCAGATCGCCGACCGCCTGATCATCGCCCGCCGCACCGCCGAGGGCCACGTCGAACGCATCCTCGGCAAGCTCGGCTTCAACAACCGCAGCCAGATCGCGGCCTGGGTGGCGGCTCAGCGCTGAGACATACGACCGGCGCCCGGCTCACCGACCGCCGCCCGATCCGACACCCAGCTCCCGAGGAGAGCCCTCCATGACCCCGTTCGACCACCGCATGACCGTCTTCGCCACCGACGACGAGTTCCTCTCCACCGCCCTCCCCTTCCTCACCGAAGCCCTCGCCGACCCCGGCGAACCCCCGCCCGTGGCCATCGCCGCCCCCGCCAACCTGGACCTCCTGCGCGACGCCCTCGACGGTGACGCGAAGAACGTCGGTCTCGTCCCGCACACCGAGTGGTACACCGGCTCCGCCGCCAACGCGATCGCCCAGGGCGCCGGCTACCTCGCCGCGCACGCCGGCCCCGGCGGCCGTATCCACCTCCTCATGGAACCCGTCTGGGGCGGCCGCGCGGGACGCTCACCGCGGGAGACCGCCGAGTGGATCCGCTACGAGGCGCTCGCCAACCTCCTCTTCGCCCCGCTCGCGACGACGGCCCTGTGCGCCTACGACGCCCGCGTGGCGGGCCCCGCCATCGTCGCCGCCGCCCGCCGCGCCCACCCGGACACCGGCGTCTACGAGGACCCGGTCCGCCTCGCCGCCGAACTCGACGCCGTACCGCTGCCACCGCCCCCCGCCGACGCCGAACGCCTCCCCGGCCCGGCACCCACCGCCGACGCCGTACGGGCCTGGGCGGCGGCGCACGGACTGTACGCCGCGGACGCCGAGTTGTTCGCCACGGCCGTCACGGAGGCGGCCGGCGCCCTCGGCCCGCTCGACGGGGCCCTACTGTGGGGCGAGGCGCCGGCGTGCGTCTGCGAACTGCGCGCCGGGCGCCGCGTCGACGACCCGCTCGCCGGCTTCGTACCGCCGCCGAACGCGGAACTGGAACCCGGGCAGGGGCTGTGGTTCGCCCGGCAGGTGTGCGCGTACGTCGACGTCCGGGACGAAGGGGAGGGGGCGAGCGTCCGGCTGCAGTACGGGTAGCGGTGTGCCGGTGCAGGTATGGAATCAGGTATTCCTCCCCGTGCGGCCGTATCCCCGGACCGCCACCCTGGACCCATGCTGCACCTCTCCGGGGCGCGCTTCCCTGAGTCCCATCCTCAGTACGGTTCGTATCCCCAACCGCCCATGGGGGCCGGCCATCTGACCGTCGAGTACGACCCCCGTCCCTCCGCGGTCCGCGAGGCCCGTACGGAGGTCCGCCGGCAGCTGGAGGAATGGGGGCTCACAGACCTGGACGACGTGGCGGACGTGGCCGAGCTGCTGGTCAGCGAGCTTGCCACCAACGCCCTGCTGCACTCCGCGAGCCGCTTCAGGGTCACCCTGTTCGCCGCGCACGGGATCCTGCGCTGCGAGGTCCAGGACGCCGGCCGTCGCGTTCCGAAGGTGCTGGAAGCGGGTGCCTCGGAGAGTGGGCGGGGGATGTTCCTGGTGGACGCGCTCGCCCGGCGCTGGGGGTGCCACCAGGACGGGGTGGGCAAGACGGTGTGGTTCGAGCTCGGTACGTGTGGGTCGGGCGACGGCTGTCGGCGGCAGTCGCCGTCCACCGAGCGGCAAACCGAGCGGTCCCGGGCATGAGCACATCGAGTGGAGATGACGCAGGCCCTCTTGTCCCCCCGCCGCCTTTGAGCTTTCTTGACCATCATGGCGGACACCACGGGAAACACAGCGGCACCACAGGTGGGCGAGACCGACTCCGGCCCCCGTAAGTCCAGTTGGCGCTACATCGGCCCCGGCATCGTCGTCGCCGCGACCGGCGTCGGCGCCGGCGACCTGGTCGCCACCCTCATCGCGGGCAGCAACTTCGGCTACACACTGCTCTGGGCCGCGATCATCGGCTGTCTGGTCAAGATCTCCCTCGCCGAGGCGGCGGGGCGCTGGCATCTGTCGACCGGGCGCACCCTCTTCGACGGCTGGGCGAGTCTCGGCCGCTGGACCACCTGGTTCTTCGTCGTCTACGCCGTGATCTGGGGCTTCGTCTACGGCGCGGCCGCGATGTCGTCGAGCGCGCTGCCTCTGCAGGCGCTGTTCCCGGACGTGATGGACCTGGAGTGGTGGGCCATCGCCTGCGGACTGGTCGGACTGGCGTTCGTCTGGTTCAACAAGTACGAGGTCTTCGAGAAGGTCATGACGGTCCTGGTGGGCGTCATGTTCGTGGTGACGGTGTATCTGGCGATCCGCGTCACGCCCAACCTCCCGGACGCCTTCGCCGGTCTGCTGCCCGTCCTGCCCGACGAGAAGGACTCGATCCTCAACACCCTCGGCCTCATCGGCGGCGTCGGCGGCACCATCACGCTTGCCGCGTACGGCTACTGGGTCAACGCCAAGGGCTGGACGAACACCGGCTGGATGAAGGTCATGCGGCTCGACAACCGCGTCGCCTACGCCACGACGGGCATCTTCGTCGTGGCCATGCTCTTCGTCGGCGCCGAGCTGCTGCACTCCGCGAACATCGCCATCGCCAGTGGCGACAAGGGCCTGATCCAGCTCGGCGACATCCTGGCGGACGAGTACGGCACGGCGACGGCCAAGTTCTTCCTGATCGGCTTCTTCGCCACCTCCTTCACTTCCCTCATCGGCGTCTGGCACGGCGTGAGCCTGATGTTCGCGGACTTCGTGGCCCGCTACCGCACGCGCCGGGAGCTGAAGGGCGAGGAGGTCGCCTCCGGCGCGCGCGAACGCTCCTGGCCGTTCCGCGCGTACCTGCTGTGGCTGACCTTCCCGCCCATCGTCCTGCTGTTCCAGGGCCAGCCCTTCCGCCTGATCATCCTCTACGGCGTCCTGGGCGCGGCCTTCCTCCCCTTCCTCGCCGGCACCCTGATCTGGCTCCTGAACTCCTCGCGCACGCCCAGGGAATGGCGCAACGGCCCGGTCAGCAACGTGATGCTGGCGATCGCCGGGCTGCTGTTCCTGGTGCTGTGCGTGAAGCAGGTCTGGGACCAGCCGTGGTCGGAGTTCTTCTAGCCGTCCCGCAGCCGTCTAGCGGAACCGGTCCCACGTCGGGCTGAGGGCGATCTCCCGGAGCTGCCGCGCGGTCAGGGCGGGCTTCGCGTGGGTCGGGGCGGCATGCGGGCCGTCCGCGTTGTAGGCGCTGACCACGACGCGGAAGCCGTCGGTGCGCAGGGTGTCGACGGTCCAGCGCACGCAGCCCGGGACGTCCTTGTCGCCCGCGTCCTCCCGGCTCGTGACCTTGGTGCCGTCCGGCAGGGTCTCGGCGTCGCTCCCGAACAGCTCGCCGGCGACGTCGCCCATGCCGTGCTGGACGTCGATCTCGACGAGGCTCCTGCCCTTGCCGTCGTCGACGACGAGATAGGAGTAGTCGGTGCCCTTCGCGACGACCTTCGCGTCCTTGGGGAGGAGCGGCACGAGCGTGTCCAGGATCTCGGCGTAGGACGGCTCCTCGACGGTGACCGGCTGGTCCGTCGCCGTCGGCTTACCGGTGTCCTGGGGAATGGAGTCGACGTACCCGCGCCACACCTGCGCCGTCACCAGCTCCTTCAACTGGGCGGTGGACAGGGGTGGTTCGCTCCTGCTGATCGGCGCGCCCTTCTGGGCGGCGGCGTTCCATTCGCTGACGGAGATGTGCTGTCCGGCCGGGGTGATCAGGTCCGCCGACCACCACTTGGTGTCCACGCGCCGGTCGGGATACTCGTACCCCTGGAAGAGCTTGAGCAGGGAGCCGTCCGGCAGCCGGGTGGAGACACAGCTGTCGTGCGGGGTCAGCGTCTTGTCGGGGCAGTCGGTCGTCTGGCGCGCCTGGTCGCTGCCGGGCTCGACCCGGTTCAGGCCGACGCCGATGGCCCCGGGGCCCTTGCCGTCGTCGTACACGAGGCGGACGTAGGGCATCGGCAGGTCGCCGTCGGCGCCCCGCGCCTCCTGCTCGCTGACCTTGCCCTCGGGGAGCAGTTCCTCGAGCGTCTCGATGAGTTCGCGGCTCGTCACCGGGGCGGTGGACGGCGTGTTCGACGGCCGCTCGGACACGCGGGAGCTCGCCGGCAGCGGGGCGGGTGTGCCGCCCCACGGCACCAGCAGCGCGGCGCCGACGCCGACCAGCGCGATCCCGGCCGCGCCCCCCGCCACGGCGGCCCGCCGTCGCAGCCTCAGCCGCCGCCCCCGTGCCTGACCGCCGGCCGCGAGCGCGGCCCGGTCCGTGTCGAAGCCCCCGCCGGCGTCGTGCAGGGCGTGACTGAGCCGCCCCGCGAAGTGCTCCTCGTCGTGTTCCACAGGCATGGCAAACCACCGTTTCTCAGGATTGGGGTCGTCGGAGAGGGGGGCCGTGGGAAGGGGACCGCGGGTCAGGGAGCGGCGTACTCGCCGAGGTCCTCGCCCAGCAGCTCGCGCAACCGGCCGAGCGCCCGGGTGCACCGCGTGCGCACCGCCGCGGAACTGGCGTTCAGCGCGTCGGCGGTCTCCTCGACGGACCGGTCCTCCCAGTACCGCAGGACGACCACGGCCCGGTCCTTGGCGGGCAGCCGGGCCAGCGCCTGCAGCAGGGTCAGCCGCAGCGACAGGTCACCGTGGCCGCCGTCGGCCGCCGCCCGGTCGGGAATGGCGTCCGTGGCCCGCTCGGTGCTGCTGCGGCGCCGCTGATGGGCGAGGAAGGTGCGGGTGAGGACCGTCTGCGCGTACCCGGCCGGGTTGTCCACCCGGGACACCCGGCCCCAGCGGACGTAGATCCGGCCGAGGGCCTCCTGGACGAGATCCTCGGCGAGGTGGGTGTCCCCGGCGGTCAGCAGACAGGCGGACCGGTACAGATGCCCGGCCCTGGCCACCGCGAACTCCGCGTAGTCGTCCGCGCGGGCCTGTCTCATGCGTTCCCCCTGTGCTGTGCGCCGGCTGTCGGTGAGGTCCTCACTTCACTGATGCGGTGAGGCAGGGAGAATGTTTCACCACAGCACGCAAAAGCTCACGGCGAGCGCGAGGACCGAGGATCCGACGGATGACCGAGCAGCCCCCACCCCCACCCGTCCCGGGCTTCGGCCCACCCCCGCCGCAGTACGCGCCGCACTACCCGCCGCCTGCGCAGCCCGCGTACGCCCCGGTCCCTCCCCAACCGGCACCGGCACCGGCCGGCCCGGAGTTCCTGGCGGTCGACAAGCGCAACGCGGTCGTCGTCGACGCGTCCGGCGTCGTCTTCGAGCTGTCCGGCTTCACGATGGAGTTCCGCTGGCCGGAGATCCGCAGCGTCCACTACAAGGCGAGCCCCGACGGCAAGGCCCTGATGGTCGCCGTCGTCCACATGGACGGCCGGTTCTACGAGTGCGTGGTGGAGGCCAAGCCCCGGACGCGACTGCAGGAGTGGTTCGCGCAGCTCGCCTGGGTGCTTGGCCACTACCGTCCGGCGGGGTGAGGGCAACGGCGCCTACGGCAGCGCGTGCACATGCGGCCCCACCGCGTTCGACCACGCGTTGCCCGCGGTCGCGTCCCAGTTCGTCGACCACGTCATCGCGCCCCGCAGGTCGGGATAGGTCCGCGAGGGCTTGAAGGAACCGCACCCCGTGCCCCTGGTCAGACAGTCAAGGGCGTTGTTCACGACGGTCGGCGACACATACCCGCTGCCCGCGCCCCGCGTCGAGGCCGGCAGGCCCAGGCCGACCTGGGACGGGGCCAGGCCGCCCTCCAGCTGGATACAGGCCAGCGCGGTCAGGAAGTCCACCGAGCCCTGGCTGTAGACCTTGCCGTCGCAGCCCAGCATCGAACCGCTGTTGTAGTACTGCATGTTGACGACCGTGAGGATGTCCTTGATGTTCAGCGCGGTCTGGAAGTAGGAGTTCGACGTCGACTGCATGTCGATGGTCTGCGGCGCCATCGTGATGATCAGCGACGAGCCCGCCTTCGCCGAGAGCGACCGCAGGGCCTGTGTCATGTAGGTCGCGTTGAGGCCGTTCTCCAAGTCGATGTCGACGCCGTCGAAGCCGTACGTCTGCATGAGCGAGTACACCGAGTTCGCGAAGTTCGTCGCGGACGCCGCGTCGTTCACCGCGACCGTCCCGCGCTCACCGCCGACCGAGATGACGACCTTCTTCCCGGCGGCCTGCTTCGCCCTGATGTCGGCCTTGAACTGGTCGACGGTGTAGCCGCCCAGCCCGGCCGAGTCCAGGGCGAAGGTCACCGCGCCCGGCGTCGATGTCGCGTCCGCGAAGGCGACGGCGATGATGTCGTACTGCGACTGGACGTCGGCGAGCTTCTGGACCGTGGCGCCGTTGTTGAAGTTCTGCCAGTACCCGGTCACCGCGTGCTTGGGAAGGGCCGGGCCCGGGCCGGTCGGCGTGTTCGTCGTGCCCGTCACCGCCGCCGACTTCGGGGACTCACCGGCCGCGTTGGTCGCCGTGACCTGGAAGGAGTACGACGTCGAGGCCGCGAGCCCGGTCACGGTCGCCGAGGTGCCGGTCACCGCGGCCACCTTCGTGCCGGCGCGGTAGACGTTGTAGCCGGTGGCGCCCGAGACGGTGTTCCAGGACAGCGACACCGACGAGGACGTCGTACCCGACACGGTCAGCCCGCTCGGCGCCCCGGGGACGGTGGGGGAGGGGTCGGTGCCCCCGCCACCGTCGGGGCCGTACACCGACACGTCGTCCGCGTAGTACGCGGCCTGCCCGTACCAGCCGTGCGTGTACACCGTCACGGAGGTGGTGGAGGAGCCGGTCGTGAAGCTCGTCGACAGCTGCTTCCAACTCGTCGAATCCGGCGTCCACGTCGAGACGTCCGTCGTACCCGTCCCCGCGACGCCCAGATAGGTGTACCCGCCCTGCACCCACGCGCTCAGCGAGTACGTCGAGTTCGGCTTGACCGCGACCGTCTGGCTGCACCGGGCGTTGTCCTGCCCGGCCGGCGTGGCCTTCAGCGCGGCCGAGCCGCCGTGCACCGGGGAGGAGACCGTCGTCCCGCTGCTCGCGGAACAGGTCCAGTTGCCCAGGCCGGACTCGAATCCTGCGTTCCTGGCGTTGTTGACGTCGGCGGCGGACGCGGGACCCGCGCCCGTGAAGGCGGCGAAGGTGAGGGCGAGGGCGGCGGTGACGGCGCCCGGCCAGAGCCGTGTCGATCTTCCGTGTATGAACATGACAACAAGTTGGTCCAGACCAATCCAACTGTCAAGGGATTCCGGTCGTGGAGACTTTGTGTGCGTAACCTGCCCCGATTTGGCGTGACTTGTGCGAGCGGAGTTCCTTGTCGGCTACAGAAACGCTGTTCTCCGGCCGTGGGGCCGTGGATACAGTGCTGAGGTAGTCACGCAATGAAGTCATTTCGGTGCACGGCAGTGAACGGCGGTGCACCGAACCGGCGGGAAACGGGGAGCGCGCGTGCCAACTGCCATCGCCGTGACCAGCGCCGACATGGCGCTGCCGGCGCAGGACGAGCGAACCGTGCCCGCCGTCGTGCTCCGGGACCTCGACCGCGAGCCGCTGGAGCGGTCGTTGGCGGTCGTGCAGACGCTGATCGAGCAGCACGGGCATGTGATCGTCGTCTGCTCACAGGCCGTCCCCCGTGGTGTCGAGCAACGGCTGCGCACCGTACGGTCCCTGCTGGAGACCGACCGGATCGCCCTGTTCCGCCCCGAACTGCCCCCGCTCGGACTCGCCGTACTCGCCCGCCAGTTGCGGCAGCTGGCCTCCTGCGACCTCAGCCCCGGCGTCCTCGCCTCGGCCGGGCGGCTGCTCACCCACTACATCCACGCCGGGGCCCTCCTCGGCTCCGTCGCCAAGCTGGACCGCATCCCCGTCGACCTCAAGTCGCACGCCAAGTCCTGGGTGCCCGGCAGCCAGTTCGCCGTCCTCGCCCACCCCGCCCCCCAGCTGGTCCGCATCGCCCCCGGAGTCACCCTGCCCGGCCCGGAGTTCGGCACGTCGATGCTGGTCGCCAAGGGGCAACTCCAGTCCGACTGGGTCACCACCAGCCTGACCCCGTCCTGGAGACCGCAGGGCCTGCGCGAGGCGGTGCTGCCCGCCGAGTCCGCGGCCTGGTGGGGGACGCCCAAGCTGATCGAGTTCTGCGCCTATCTGCCCGATCTGTCGGTGCTTTACCAGCTGGTCACCTCCGTACGGCAGAACTCCTGTCACTGGTGCGGCATCGACGTCATAGGCGACCGCTGCGTCTTCTGCTCCGCCACCCCGCCCGCCCACGAGCAACCGGCCCGCGCAGGCTGACCGGCCCTGACCCCGACCTGTCCCACCCGACCGCTCCCGACCGATTCCCCCAATGAGGTTGTCCGGTTCATGAACTCCCGTCAGCGCCGCGGCGTGATACTCCTGCTCCTGTCGGTCGTCTGCGCCCTCGGCGCCTTCGCCGGCGTCCTGTCCGTCATCAGCGACGTGAAGTCCAAGGTCGGGCCCGAGGTCACCGCCTACCGGGTCAAGTCGAGCGTGGCCCCCTACACGCAGCTCAGCGCGAGCCAGTTCGAGAAGATCTCGATGCCCGAGCGGTGGCTGTCCGAGAACGCGGTCACCGACCTCCGTGAGATCCAGGGCAAGATCGCCGTCACGACCCTGCGGGAGGGCTCCCTGCTGCAGAGCGACATGATCGTCGACCAGCCCGCGCTCAAGTCGGGCGAGCAGGAGATCGCCATCATGATCGACGCGGCGACGGGCGTCGCCGGCAAGATCACCCCGGGCAGCACGGTCAACGTCTACGCCACCTTCGAGGGGCAGCGGGACGCGGACCCCGACCAGTCCAAGCTCATCGTGGAGAACGCCAGGGTCATCGACGTGGGCAAGCTGACCTCGCTCGAACCCGACGAGAACGACCGCAGCCGCCGGGCCACCGACGCCGTCCCGATCACCTTCGCCCTGTCCGCCCTCGACGCCCAGCGCATCACCTACGCCGAGTCGTTCGCCGACGAGGTACGGCTCGCCCTGGTGGCACCCGGGAGCGACTCCGACATCCCCACGACGGACCGCACCTACGAACTCGCCAAGGACAAGTGAGAGGCCCTATGCCCACGAGGATCCTCCCGGCCGTCGGCGACGCGGACGCGGTCCGTTCCCTCACGACGCTGCTCAGCCAGCTCCCCGACGCCGAGCCGGTGGCCCCGGTCACCGACTCCACCCAGCTCGTCGACACCCTCGCGCGCCTGGCCGCCGAGTCCATCGACGAACTGCCCGAGGTCGTCGTCGTCCACGAACGCATCGGCCCCGTCCCGGCCCTGGAGCTGATCCGCGAGGTCGCTCTGCGCTTCCCCGCGGTCGGCGTCATCCTCGTGACGTCCGACGCCAGCCCCGGCCTCTTCCAGGCCGCCATGGACTACGGGGCCCGGGGCCTGGTCGCCCTGCCGCTGCACTACGAGGAACTGGCCAGCCGGGTCCACGCGGTGGCCCAGTGGTCGGTCGGCGTACGGCGGCATCTGGGCGCCGGCGGGGACGTGTTCAGCGGCGTCGGCGGCACCGTCGTCACGGTCAGCGGCGCGAAGGGCGGGGTCGGCACCACCCTCACGGCCATCCAACTCGCCCTCGCCGCCCAGGCGTCCGGGCGCGACACCGCCCTGCTCGACATGGACCTGCAGACCGGGGACATCGCCGCCTACCTGGACATCCAGTTCCGCCGCTCGGTCGTCGACCTCGCCGCCATCAACGACATCTCGCCGCGCGTGCTGGCGGACGCGGTGTTCCGGCACGACACGGGCGTCGCCCTGCTCCTCGCCCCCGGCGACGGCGAGCGCGGCGAGGAGGTCACCGACCGCGCCGCCCGCCACATCGTCAGCGCCCTGCGCTCCCGCTACGAGGTCGTCGTCGTCGACTGCGGCGGCCAGCTGACCGGCGCGAGCGCGGCCGCCGTGGAGATGGCCGACACGGCGCTCCTCGTCACCACCCCGGACGTGGTCGCCGTCCGCGGCGCCAAACGCACCGTACGGATGTGGGACCGCCTCCAGATCCGCAAGGCCGAGGAGACCACGATCGTCGTCAACCGCCACTCGCGCGGTGCGGAGATCCAGCCCGCCCTGATCCAGAAGATCACCGGGACGGGTATCGCCGCCACCGCGATCCCCGCCAACTTCAAGGAACTCCAGGGCGCGGTCGACACCGGCCGCGTGCACGAGCTGGACGGCAGGGGGACGGTCAAACAGGCCCTGTGGGCTCTCGCCGGGGAGCTGGGGCTGGTCAAGGGCACGGAGGGAGCCGTTCAGCGGCGGAACGGGAGGGCTCGGGGCGGGGACCGGGCGGCACTGACGTTCCGGCGGCGCAGGGAGCTGGGATGGTGAGGGGGCGGCCCTCCGGTGCGGGGCCCAAGCGGCGGGCCGGGGGGACAAGGGCCAGGTCACGATCGAGTTCCTCGGGATGACGCCGCTGATCATCCTGACGCTGGTGCTGCTGTGGCAGTGCGTGCTGCTCGGCTACACGTACTCGCTGGCCGGGAACGCCGCGGACGAGGCGGCGCGGGCCGGGGCGGTGTCCGAGGGGCAGGCGGGCTGCGAGGAGGCCGCGCTGCAACACCTGCCGGGCGCGTGGGAGGGCGGCGCCACGGTGGACTGCGGTGCGAGCGGCGGCTATGCCACCGCGGACGTGCGCCTGGAGGTGCCCGTCCTCTTCCCCGGCGCGATCGGCTTCCCCTTCACGGTCGAGGGCCACGCGGGGGCCGTGCAGGAAGAGAAGGCCGACTGAGATGTCGTACGACGCGAAAACCCGCGACCGCGGCCAGGTCGCCATCGAGTACCTCGGGTTCCTCCCGATCCTGATCCTCGTCGCCATGGCGGGCGTACAGCTCGGGCTCATCGCCTACGCCGCCCAGCAGGCGGGCACGGCGGCCAGGGCGGGGGCGCGGGCGGCCTCGCTGGACCAGAACGCGCAGGACGGCTGTGTGAACGCGATCAGCGACTGGCTGTCCGTCACCTGCAGCCCCGCGGAGGGCGGCGACGAGGTCACCGTCACCGCCACCGTCGAGATCCCGTCGATCGTCCCCGGCTGGAACTTCGACCCCGCCCAGAAGACCGCGACCATGCCGCTCGACCACTGAACGAGGATCCACATGAGCCTGAGGTCACGCATCAACACCCCCGAGGAGTCCGTCGGCCGGGGCGAGGACGGCCACCTGGTCGCCTCCTACCGGGCCAAGCTCCTGGAGGAGATCGACCTCGCGGAGATGAGCTCGCTGGCCGCGGCCGAGCGCCGGGCCCGCCTGGAGCGGGTCCTGGGCCACATCATCAGCCGTGAGGGCCCGGTGCTGTCGACGGTCGAGCGCTCGCAGCTGATCCGCAGGGTCGTCGACGAGGCGCTGGGCCTAGGCATCCTCGAACCCCTCCTGGAGGACGCGTCGATCACCGAGATCATGGTGAACGGCCCGGACGCGATCTTCGTCGAACGAGCGGGCCGCGTAGAGCAGTTGCCGCTCCGCTTCCCCTCCCACGACCAGCTGATGCAGACGATCGAGCGGATCGTCTCGACGGTGAACCGGCGGGTGGACGAGTCGAACCCGATGGTGGACGCCCGCCTGCCGTCCGGTGAGCGCGTGAACGTCATCATCCCGCCGCTGTCCCTCACCGGCGCGACCCTGACGATCCGCCGCTTCCCCCGCTCCTTCACCCTGCACGAGATGATCGGCCTCGGCTCGCTCGACGAGCCCATGGTGTATCTGCTGGCCGGGCTCGTGCAGGCCAAGTTCAACATCATCGTCTCGGGCGCGACGGGCACGGGAAAGACGACGCTGCTGAATGCGCTGTCGGGCCTGATCCCCGAGACCGAGCGCATCATCACCATCGAGGACTCGGCCGAACTCCAGCTCCAGCAGTCGCATGTGATCCGCCTGGAGTCCCGGCCCCCCAACGTCGAGGGCAAGGGCCAGGTCACCATCCGCGACCTGGTCCGCAACTCCCTCCGTATGCGCCCCGACCGGATCGTCGTCGGTGAGGTCCGCGGCGGCGAGTCCCTGGACATGCTCCAGGCGATGTCGACGGGCCACGACGGCTCCCTGGCCACCGTGCACGCCAACAGCGCGGAGGACGCGCTGATGCGCCTGAAGACCCTGGCGTCCATGTCCGACGTGTCGGTCCCCTTCGAGGCGCTGCACGACCAGATCAACAGCGCGGTGGACGTGATCATCCAGCTGACCCGGTTCCCGGACGGGGCGCGCAGGATCACCGAGATCGCGATCCTGGACAGCCACGGGGCGGAGCCGTACCGGCTGGCGACGGTGGCCCGCTTCAACGCCCAGCCCATGACACCGGACGGCCGCGTCCACGGCGCCTTCGCCTACTTCCCCCTCCCACGCCGCACCGCCGACCGCCTCTACATGGCGAGCCAGCCGATCCCCCAGGCCTTCGGCGTCGCCCAGTCCCCGCTCGAGCTCGCCACCCGAGAAGCCAGGTAGGAACCCGTCGCCATGGAACCCCACACCCTCGCTCTGGACCTGCGGACCGTAGCCTTGGAGCTGCAGACCCGCATCACGCTCACGACCGGCGTCGCCCTGCTGACCTGCGCGCTGGCCGTGCTCGGCATCCACGCGTACGCCTCCGGCAGGGCCCAGCGCCAGGCCCTGGTCGACCGCCTGACGGCCACCGGCCAGATCACCGGCGCCGGGGGCCGCCGACGCCGCTTCGCCGACCTGGACCGCCGCCTGCGCCGTACGAAACTGGGCAAGCAGCTGGAACTGCGCCTGGCGGCGACGGGCCTGGACGTTACACCCGGCGAGTTCTTCGCCTACATGCTGGCGGCGGTGGCGGGCCTGTGGCTGGTCGGCCAGGCGACCCTCGCACCCTTCTTCGGCCCGATCGCGGGCCTGCTCGGCATCGGGGCCGCGGTCCAGTTCCTCAACTGGCAACGCCAGAAGCGCATCGAGAAGTTCATCAACCAACTCCCCGAACTCGCCCGCATCCTGGCCAACGCCGCCCACGCGGGCCTCGCACTCCGTACGGCGATCGGCCTGGCGGCGGAGGAGCTGGAGGCTCCCGCGGGCGAGGAACTGGCCAAGGTCTCTCACCAGCTGGCGCTGGGCGCCTCGATGGACGACGCCCTGGGCGACCTCGCGGAACGCCTCCCGTCCCGCGAACTGGTCGTCCTGGTCACGACGCTGGTGCTGTCCAACCGGGCCGGCGGCCAGGTGGTGAGCGCGCTGCGGAACCTGACGGAGACGCTGGAGGAGCGCAAGGAGACGAGGCGCGAGGTCCGTACGCAACTCTCCCAGGTGAACATGACGTCGTACGCGGTCCCGGTGCTGGGTGTCGGATCACTGTTCCTCATGAACGGCGTGAAGGACGGAGCCCTGGACCGCATGACGGGTTCGCCGCTCGGCCAGGCGGCGGTGCTGATCGCGTTCGGCCTGTATGCGGTCGGTTTCATCCTCATCCGCCGTATGTCGCGGATCGACGTCTGAGGCGCACGAGCGGGAAGGAGGAAGACGACGATGGGACTCGGACAACTCGGCCTGCTCCTGGCACTGGTGATGGGCCTGAGCGTGTGGGGGATCTTCGCCGCCGTCCGCATGTACCGGGCGGACGCGAAACTGCCCAGCGATCTGGCGCTGGCCCTGGAGGTCGGCGCGACCCGCACCGGCGCCGTGGACTCGCTCGTCGACCGCCTCGGCATGCGCTACGCCCCCGCCGTGCTGCGCCTGATGGGCCCGAAGCTGGTCGCCAAGTACCGCCGCAAGATCGACCTGGCGGGCAACCCCGGCGGCCTGACCATCGACCGCTATGCGGCCAGGCGGGCGGTGTACGGCTTCCTGGGCGCCGTCGGCTTCCTGGTGTTCCTGCTCCGGGGCCAGGTGCTGATGGCGTTGCTGCTGCTGGCCTTCGGCGCCTTCTGGACGGAGGTCGGCATCTGGTCGGCGATCCGCATCCGGAAGGACGAGATCGAACGCACCCTGCCGGACTTCCTGGACGTGCTGGCGGTGGTGGTGAGTGCGGGCCTGGGCTTCCGCCAGGCGTTGGACCGGGTGGCGTCGAAATACGAGGGCCCGTGGGCCGACGAACTCCGCATCACGCTCCGCCAGATGGACCTCGGTATGAGCCGCCGCCAGGCTTTCGCGGAGCTGAGGCGGAGGAACGACTCCGAGCAGGTCGCGATGTTCGTGACGGCGCTCCAGCAAGGGGAGGAGCTCGGCGCGCCGATCGTCGACACGCTGGTGGCGCTGGCGAAGGACATGCGGCGTACGGATGCGCAGAACGCGCGGCGCAAGGCGGCCCGGGCGGTGCCCAAGGCCACGATGATGATCACGACGTTCATGGTGCCGGCGACGATGATCCTGTTGGGGGCGGGGTTGCTGCTGGGGTCGGGGACGGACTTCGGGTCGTTGACGGGGGAGTAGGGGGGAGGGGGCATGACGGAGGTGCCGGACGTGCCGGACATGCTGGACATGCTGGACGTGCCGAACATGCTGGACGTGCCGGAACGGCGACAGGCGCACGGCGAGTTCACAGCAGCCGACATCGCGCAAGCAAACGCTGAACTTCCAACATCTACAGGGAATTCCGACGAACACCTTTCGCAAGTGCAACTGGATATGGGACAGTTGTCGTCATACAGGTTGCGGTTCCAGCTGAGCAGGAGGGAGGCGGAGATCATGGACCTCATCGCATCGGGCATGAACAACCAGCAGATCGCCGCCACCTGCTTCATCAGCGAGAAGACGGTCAAGAACCACATCAACCGCATCTTCGCCAAACTCCACAGCACCAGCCGGACCCAGGCCGCCGCGAAGTGGCTGGGTACGGCCCCGGGTTCACACGCAGGACGGAGTTGACGGCGATGGCGCAGCGATGGTTTTCGGCCAGGGCCCGGAATCGGGCCCAGGGACCCTCTGGTGTTTCGGGTATTCCCGCTTACTTTTCTCGCAAGACTTCTCTCAAGACTTGCGAGCCAAGCGCTCGACGATCGCCGGACACCAGAGGGGAACACCATGAGCAACTGGATCAACACCACCGTCGCATACCTCCGCTCCCGGACTGCTCGCGACGACAAGGGGCAGACGGCGGTGGAGTATCTGGGGATCATTGCGGTGGTGGTGGCGATCGTGTTGGCCATTGCGGGGACGGACATCGGCCAGACGATCTTCGACGCGATCACGGACAAGATCACCGAAGTGACCGGCGGCTGATGCGGCGATCCAGGTACGGCGACGCAGGGCAGGCCTTCCCCATCTACATCACGGTGGTGGCGGGCCTGCTTTTTCTCGCGTTCGCTTACCTTGCGGTCGGCCAGGCCGCGGCAAACCGGAACGGCGCCCAAACCGCTGCGGATGCAGCGGCGTTGGCGGCGGCACTGGACACGCGGGACCAACTCGCGGGCAAGTGGATGGAGGACGTACTCGACCCCGAGGAGTGGCAGGACATCTTCGACGGTGACGTGGGTGGCCTGGATCTGTCCTGCTGGCGAGCAGACGAACTCGCGGCGCAGAACGACGCCCATGTAGAGGGCTGCGATCCAGGGATCCTGCGCTACGAGGTCAAGGTCGAGACGGACAAGCCCGTCGGAGACTCGATCGTCCCCGGTACGGAGGACGAGAAGTCACAAGCCACCGCCACCGCCGTCATCGAGTTTCGCTGCGAGTTCGACCTCCCCGGAGAGGAAGCCGGGGACGGCGAGGAAGCCGGGGACGGTGAGGGTGACGACGTACTGCCTCTGCCGCAACTCACCTGCGGGGACAGGACCTGGGACCCGGACCCGGACGATCCGACCACCCTTCCGGGCCCTGAGGATCTCTTCGACGTCCACCTGGCCGACTGACAAGCGAATGACGAGTGACGAAGGAATCAGAGGAATGAGCATTCGGTTCACTACGAAGGCCCACAGGGGCATGGTCGCGCTGACCGTTGCGGCTGGACTGGCCCTCGGCGTGGCCGGCTGCGGCAGCGGCGGGGACGACGACAAGAAGCCGGAGGCTTCGGCGCCCGCCACCACGAACGGTGGCTCCGACCCCAGTGCTCAGGAGGGACAAGCGGACGAACCCCTTGCGGAGTTGAAGGGCTCGGACGGACTGCTCCTCCAGATCACCTCTGCTCAGCGTGATTCCGGTGGTTTCGTCACCGTGAACGGGAGCCTGAAGAACGATGGGGCCAAGAGCATGTCGGTCCCGTCCGCGTTGAGCGGCAACGAGACCGAGATCACCAGGAACGGCCGTTCCCTCGGTGGTGCCACACTCGTCGACTCAAAGAGCAAGAAGCGGTACTACGTACTGCGGGACACGGACGGCCGTCCGCTGACGACCACGGGTTTCTCGACCCTCAAGGCCGGAGAAAGCCTGGCCGTGTTCATGCAGTTCCCATCTCCGCCCACGGACACGAGCGAGGTCACTTTCCAACTGCCGACTTTCGCCGCAGCCACCATCCAGATCTCCGGGTGAGGCAACCATGACCCGCACCCCCCGCCTCCCCCTCCCCCTCCCCCTCACCCTCACCGCAGCCACCCTCATGCTCGCCACCAACATCCTCGGCGCCACCACAGCCGAGGCGGCCGACGACCCCAGCGTCCCACCCGGCACCGAGGCCAGCGCCTCCGCCCCGGTCGAAGTGGACGCGAACGACCCCGACCTCAAGCTCCCGGAAGGCGCCACGCTCGCCGAACCCAAGGTCCTGGACATCAAGCAGGTCGTCGAGGACCAGGCCGGCGAGGAACGCCGAGAAGACACCAACACGGACGTGAAGTTCGCGCTCCAGGCGGAGGTCCTCTTCCCGAAGGACAGCGCAAAGCTGACCGGCGAGGCAAAGGCCCGTATCGCATCCATCGCGGAAGAGATCAAAACCCAGAACGCAACACGCATCCGCGTCTTCGGCTTCAC
The DNA here is from genome assembly GCF_050936625.1 of Streptomyces sp. CA-251387. Taxonomy (NCBI): domain Bacteria; kingdom Bacillati; phylum Actinomycetota; class Actinomycetes; order Kitasatosporales; family Streptomycetaceae; genus Streptomyces; species Streptomyces sp. CA-251387. Next base: position 6,080,792 of record NZ_JBNJMJ010000001.1, read on the forward strand.
CGACAACCTGGGCTCCTCGGCCCACGGCGACGTACTGTCCCGGAAACGCGCGAACGCCGTACAGGGAGTCCTGGAATCGGAGCTGAACGACTCCTCGATCACGTACGAGGTACGGGGCTACGGCGAGCAGTACCCCATCTCCTCCAACGCGACGGAGGCGGGCCGCAAGAAGAACCGAAGGGTGGAGGTCTCCTTCCCGCGCACGGAAGGCTGACTCGACACAACGGGGGAGACGCGCGTGACCGTACTCATGTCGGCCGCGGCACTTTATGGCGTCGTACAGCTCTTCGCTCTCTCCTGGCCGACGCGTTCCGTACGCCTCGCCACGGTTCTGCTGACCGTCCTCGTAGGTGTCTACGCCTGCGGAACGGCCACGGCGCTCCTGGAACTCACCTACACACGAACGATCGCCGCCCAAACGGGCCGCTCACTGGCCGAGGTCGTGAACACCACCGCCTACACCACGGCTCCATGGGTGGAGGAGCTGCTGAAGGTGTCACCCCTCCTCCTGGCAGGCCTGTACGCAAAGGTGCGCCGCCAATGGGGCCTGACAGACTTCACGATCCTGGGAGCCGCCCTCGGCGCAGGCTTCGGCCTGCTGGAAGCACTTCTTCGCTACTCCCTGGACGCGGACCGCGCCCTGGCCCGCCACGGCGGCTGGATCGTCCCGGACAGCCTGTCGGCGCCGTACATCCCGGGCCCGGGTGAGGTATTCACGTCGTGGCTCCCGGCCCCGGCTGCCGCCCTGAACCTGGGCCGGACAGGCGAGGTCACGGTCCCCACCTTCACCCACCTCGCGTGGACTGCTTTGGCCGGTCTGGCAGTTGGCATCTTGTGGCGGGCGCGAGTCCGGTTGAAGCCACTCGCGCTGATCCCCTTCGGCGCAGCAGTGGCCCACCACACCCTCAACAACTACGCGGCCGGGCACTCGGGCGGTGAGTCCGGCCAGTGGCTGGAAAACCTGGACGGCAAGCTGTGGGCCGCACCCCTTCTGGCACTGCTGTTGGCGATGACGGCGGACCTGGCCTGCCTGCGCCATGGCAAGCGGCGCCTCCCCGGCGTACTGCTGGCGGCGGAGCGGACGGACAAGGACTCCGCGGCGGCGCTGATCCGCTATGCGTCTCGGCGCTTTCCATGGACCCCCCTGATAGCCCTGCGCTTCATACGCCTGCGCCGCTCCCTCTGCTACTCCTGCACAGCTCCCGCGACCCCACTTCCCACCGCCGAACCCTTACACCGCTCAGTGGCCGACATCGCTGCCCGAATCGACGCCACGGACAACGCACAGTCATGGCGGCATACGGTCGCGATACGGGACCAGGTGAGAGCAGTCAGGTCCGCCGTGGGTGGGCCCCGCCGTAGACGGCTCCTGATCCTCATCCCCTGCGTTCTCGTGCTCCCGTCCGTTCTCTTCCTCGGCGTTGGCTCGTTCAAGTCGACAGCCGGACTACAGGACTACTTCACGACGGGCACCGGCCCGAAGATCTTGCGAGCCTTCGCCATAGCGGCCCTGATGTGGACCGCCTGGCTGCTGGCCACACTGCTACGCACCTGGCGACAAGCGACCACCCACCCCCTGGGCGAACAACTGGCCACGCACCGTTTCCGCACCGGATCAGCGCTGGGCTCCGCTACGGCCGGAACGCTCCTGCTCTGGCGAAGCTTGGGCGAAGCCGGCGCCGACGGAAGGGCGATCCCCGCCGCGCACCTGCTTGAAGCACTCGATCGATTCCTCATCTACCTCGGCTTCGCCCTGCTCCTCCTCTCCCTCCTGGCGCTCTTCCCGCCCGGGGCGGGCTTTGCCCTCGCTGGTGTCACCGCCATGGGCGAAGGGGCGTTGGGGACTGCACTTGCCGCGCGTCTGGGTGCCGCGGGTGTCGCCCTCATGGCTGCCGGCGCCGTCGGCGGAGGCGGCAACACTGGTGGCGGAAGCGGCGGATCGGGACAAGGGACGAACTCTTCTCCCGCGCAGCAGGGTCCGGCCGCTTCCGGCGACGCTGTCGGAGGCCACCGGACAGCGTCCGGAATCGCAAAATGGGCGCGCGAGCAAGGGTGGACCGAGACACAGACACAAAATGGCCCCCCGAAGTTCGTCGACGAGAACGGAATCGTCCGTGTCACCCTGAAGCAAGGGAGCAGCCGTGCCCCGGGAAGTGGCATGCCGCACGTGGAAATCAGAAATGCCCAAGGAGAGCGAATCGATCCGCAGGGGAACCCGGTCACAAGGAAGAGCCCTGGGAACCACACGCCGATTGTCTGGGACTTGCCGTGAACACTGAGAAGGTCGAATATCCGCAGCTGGCCGGATTCGAAAACCTCTACCTCGAGGACAGCTTCGTCCTTGGCATCGAGGCGACTCCAGCCCGCCTGGCCCTCGAGGTGGAGCTGGTCCTCACGCCGCAGCATCCTTCGTATCACCCGCCTGGCGCCGACGAGCAGAACTGCTACGCACGAGCCGTGATCGAATTCCAGAACGTGCGGGACCTCTCCTGGACCGGACAGGGAACGCCTCCAGCGCTGGATGCCTCCGGAGACAAGGACTATGGAGGCATCGACACCCTCTTCTGGAACGGATCTGTCTTTCACTTGGAGGGAGACTGGGGAGTGATCGAGGTGGCATCCGCCGGGCCCGTTGTGCGGCTGGGTCTCGACGACAGTGACGGGGCCGGCCCTGGAACCCGGTGAGCCGCGGTGAGCTACGGTTTCTACTACTGGTACCGAGCGGCCCCTCATGCCATGAGCGCGAAGCGTGTCGTAGCGGCCCTCGAAGCAAACGGCGTTGTGCTCCCCAACCCGTCGACCGGCGCCATTACCGCTGAGTGCGGGGCCGGAAGCAGCACAACGACACCCGCGGCAGACCGTCAGCGGCTCGCTCGCATAGCCCGCTCCGCCGCCGAGAAGCTTGTCGGCCGGATCGCCTGCCGAACCCAGCTGCCCGCCCTGCCCGACGATCAGCTGACGACCGTAGCGTCCACGCTTCGCCCCGCGCAGGCGTCGGGCGGTTCATGTCAATGGTTCGCTCGGCACATCAAGCAGCAAGGGCAAGGCCGGCTGCCCGACCGCGCCCTTGATCCCGGCTCCCAAGGGCGGGTTCCCCGGCGCGGGACACGCGCTGCTCTACGCCGACGGGCCTGTATCTCAACTCGACACTGTGCAGCTGGACTCGGCGCACGGACCGGAATTCACCCATGCCGAGGCCCAGCTCACGAAGTACCGTGCGCATCTGGACTGGATGGACGCCGCAGCGATGAGTCCGGAAGCATCACGTGACGTCATCCACAAGATCGCCCGAGAACTGTAGGAGGCGTCGTGAGCGATCGCATCACCTGGGAAGAGCCGTTCTGTGGTGAGGGCAACAACTGCTTCCGTCTCGGTACCGACCCCGACGGCAACGCCTATATCGCCATAGCCGGCGCCGAGGACACCTACCTCACCGATACCCGCGAAGCCCTCCGCGCGCTCATCCTCGACATCAAGGCGGGGAAGGTGGACCACCTGCTCTGACGCACCGCGTCGCCGCCGTTGCTCCGTACTGCCGCCGTCGGCACAGCAGGGCCGAGCCGGTCGCGTGAGCCGTGTCTTGCGACCGCTCCGGGGAAGGCTCGCGAGTGGTGCTTCTTGAGAACCTTCCGCATTCGCAACAAGGAATCTGACGTCGAGTGGGATGCGGCACTCGGGCCTGGAGGCAGTGCGGGGCGCTCGCGCGTCTAGCTGGTTCGTCGAACGCGGTGCGGAGTGGTCCCATCCGCTTCTGCGAGGCCATCGGCCCATGCGTACACTTTTCGGCCATCGACGGCGTCCACGACGACAGCGTCTGTCACGAATTCGTGACGGTCAGTTGCGACCGACTGTACCCAACTTGTCCGCTTGTGCGCTCACTTGCAGACGCAAAGCAGGTGTACGAATTGTCAGTGCCCGTAGCTAGAGTGAAACCTGACGCTTTGGCTAACGGGGAGGATGCTGTGGCGGACGACGTGCCGATCGACGCACCTGTGGCGGACCCAGCCGCATGGGCGGAGGGTTTCTTGGGGGGCCCAGTAGCATCGGCGGCCGCAGATGTATTCGGCGTCGGGTCGGGCCTCCAGGCAGCGGTTTCGGCTGCTGGTGACGTCATCACCGAGTTGCAGTCCTTCACGAAGTTCCGGGACCGCATCGACGCGCTCCTGCGTGACCTGCGGGAAGGCCCGGCCGGCCCGAAGCAGGTCGGACAGGACGCGATATCGAGAGCCAACTTCGGTGGCGGAGCTGCTGGTTGGGCTGAGGCAACCAGCCTCTTCACCTCGTACGAGACAGTGATCTCGGAATTGGAGAAGCTCTCCAAGCTCCTCACCGACTCCATCGAGGGCATGAGCATCGCGGTCCTGGCCTCGCACAAGGGCTACGAGAACGTGGACGCGGAGGTCAGCCAGCGCATGCTGGCGATCAGCAAGGACACGACCGAACACTACGGCGGAAGCTACGAGCCGCAGATCCCAGGTGCGCCCGGTGGGGAGACCACGAAGCCGGGCGGCGCCTCGGGGAGTGGCGACACGTCCGGCGCGTCGGGCTTCTGATGACGGTTGGTTAGGCATCACGGGGCACACGGGGATAACGGGGAGACGAGATGGGCGACAAGGGCAGGGGCGGCGGCAAGACGTCGTTCGAGAGCATGAGCCACGAGGACATGCTCGCCTGGCTGGATCAGGCCGACGCCAACACGGTCATCATCGCCGCGGCCAAACTCTTGCGGGTGGGCGCAGAGATCAAGAAGGTCGGCGAGGAGCTGAAGACGCGTCCGCAGTGGGTGAGTTGGAAGGGGGAGGGAGCCGACGCGTTCCGCAACTGGAGCGCAGACCTCGCGAATGCGACGCTGCGGCTGGCGGACTACAGCGAAGGCGCGTCAAAGTGGCTCCAGGAGGCTGCCGGCACGATCGCGAGCGTCCAGGCGTCGATCCCCCGGGACACGAAGTATGGCCAGTCCACCCTGGCCAAGGCGCAGGCAAACCTGGAAGCAGCGAAGGCGACGCCCAAGGACCCCGATTCGGCTTCCGTCACCCGTGACTCCACACGGGACATTCAGGCGGTCTTGGCCAAGCGGGAAGCGGAGCGGCAAGAGGCTGCTCGGCAGATGAAGAAGCTCGGGGAGTCCTACACGTTGTCTGCGGAGCAGATGGACGGGTTGGAGAAGCCGGTGTTTCCGCCGCCGCCCAAGGCTGTGATGCCGCCCCCTACCAAGGGCTTCGATACGCGTGAAGACTTCGTACCCACCGGTGGTGCCGCTGACGCGACCGCACCCAGAACGGTGGGATCAGCCGGGTCCAGTGGGCGAGCCAGTGGCTCCGTGGACCAGGGCGATGGCGCGAGCGGGTCGGTTGGCGCACCCGAGACCTCTGCCAGTGCTCCTGGAGCCCCTGCCGGAGGTGCTGTGCGTCCGCAGCCGACCACGGGGGTGGAGATCGACAGCGTTGCCACCCTGCCCGAGGCGCCAACTGCACCGTCGGGCCCGGCGAGTGGCCCGCCGATGGCGGGGGGACGGCCGGAGGGACTTCCGACGGTGCCCCCCGGAGTGGTTTCCCCGGTAAACGGGGGTGGACAAAGGCCAACCGGCCCTCCGGCAGGGGCAGGCCGCCCTTCCTCTGGATTCCGGCGCCCGGTGGCCCCTGGGCAGACTCCGATGAGCGCCGGACCTTCCGCCCAGCGCCCCGCCCCCGGAGGAGGGATCACGGGCGGAAGGCCAATGCCTTCGTCTCCGGGACGGGGCAACGGTGGTATCCCCCGGGGCACTGTGGTCGGCGGTGAGGGTGTGTACGGCCGTGGCTCAGCGGGCCAGCCCGTCGGTACCGGAAGGCCTGGGGCCGACCAGGGCGGAACGGGTAGTGGCCGACGCATCGCAGGACAGCCCGACGGCATTGTTGGTGGTCGCCCGCAGGGGCCGGAGGCCGTGAACGCCCGCCCCATCAGCGTCGGCGGCTCGCCCACGGCGCGTGGCACCGCACCCGGCGGTGGGACGGGTGGTCGTCGCTTCGCCTCGGAAACGGGCGGCATTGTCGGAGGCCGTCCCCAGCAGGCCGGGACAGGGAGTGCACGCCCCTTCACCCCGGGCGGCACTGGAGCGGCACACGGCATTTCGGGCGGCAGTGGACGCACTGCGGGCCCTGCAGGTCAAGGCGGCACGCGCGGCGGGCCGTCGGCCTCGGGCGCGGTGCGCAGGGCAGGCGAGCCGCAGCACGGTGCCGGACCGGTTGGGCGTGGCGGACCCGTGGTGCCGCCGGGCTCTCCTTCGGTGAAGTCTCGTAATGAGGATCGCCGAGGCGAGCGCCCCGACTACCTCACTGAAGATGAAGAGACCTGGCAGCAGGGCGTACGTCGCGCGACACCGCCCGTCGTGGACTGAACTCGTTAGGACTGCAAGAGGAATCCCCATGCCCACCAGCCAAATGCAGCGTCTCACCCACAGGGCCCTGCTGCCGGGAGTACTTGCAGCCCTGCTGATGGGCGTCGCCACCACGCCGTCCCATGCGGAGTCCATCCGTTCCCAGCAGTGGCATCTGACCGCCATGAAGGCGGAAGAGATGTGGAAGGTGACCAAGGGCGAGGGCGTCACCGTCGCGGTGATCGACAGCGGGGTCAACGACAAGAACCCCGACCTCGCGGGGCAGGTACTTGAGGGAAAGGACTTCGCGCCAAACGTCTCAGGTGATGAGCACACTGACTACCGTGGCCATGGCACGGGCATGGCCGCATTGATCGCCGGAACCGGCGAGAGCAGGGGAGGGGATGGGGCCTTCGGCCTCGCCCCCGGGGCGAAGATTCTGCCCATTCGGGTACGCGAGAAGGAAACCGTATTCCCCGAAGCAATCAGGTACGCCGCCGATGCAGGGGCCAAGGTCATCAACATTTCCATGGGGACCGAGGGATGGGCTGCTACTCCGGCCGTGCGGAAGCAAGAGAGCGACGCTGTGAAGTATGCCCTGGACAAGGGTGCTTTGATCTTCGCAGCTGTAGGCAACAACGGAGACTCGTCTCGCGCATACCCCGCCGCCACTCCGGGGGTCGTCGGGGTGGGAGCGATCGGCAAGGATCTCCGCAAGACAGATGAGTCACAGTACGGTCAACAGGTAGACCTGACTGCGCCAGGCATCGACATGGTTGCCGCTTGTGGCGGCAAGACGGGCCTGTGCAAGTCCCATGGCACGAGCGACGCCACCGCCATCGCCTCCGCGAGCGCGGCTCTCATCTGGTCGAAGCACCCTGACTGGACCAACAACCAGGTCCTCAGGGTCATGCTCAACACCGCAGCCGGCCCCACAAGCGGCGCCAAGCGAAACGACTACATCGGCTACGGAGTTGTGCGTCCCCGGATCGCCCTGAAGACCCCCGGCGATCCCGGTCCAGCCGACGAGTACCCTCTCCCCGACCTGGCCGCCGCGGAGCCCAAGTCGCCGTCTCCGAAGGCCTCCGAGTCCGCTGGGACCATGAACGAGGACAAGCAGTCCGCCGCCGCCCTTGCACGTGAGGATGACAGCGACACGGCTCTCTGGATCACGCTGGGCATAGGTGCTGCCACTCTGCTGGGTGCCGCAATCGCCATCCCTGTAGTGCGCGCCCGGCGCCGCAACACGACGTCCATCGCCCACTGAGTACGGATACTCAGACGCGCTGGTGGCAGATACGGATGGGGCACGTGATGCCGTGGCACTACCGTACTTCGCGACCACCGCAGCGTCGCGGCCGCACGTTCACAACCGTTCGACGGCATACGACACGACACGGGGAGGGGCCACGCATGGCGTGGGAGGAGTGGGAGCAGCTCAAGGCTGCGGTGGCCGAGCGGCACACCACGCAGATGCGACTCAACCAGCTGCCGGCTGATCCAGGAGGCGGCGGCTCAAGCGGTGGCGGCGTTACCGGCAAGGTGAGGTCTGACAAGGCCGCGTGGTCGAAGGCGGGAAAGGACGTCAGCGACCTGCGAGAGAACACCGGTAAGGCGCTGACGAAGCTGAAGGACGGCCAGACGGGGCTTGGCAAGGATCCCGGATGCCTGACCGCGGCGGCTCAGCAGGAGGTGTACGACTCCTGGGAGCGCCGGATCAGGGACATTACTGAGCTGTGCGGCGGGCTCGCTGAAGTGCTGGAGAAGACGGGCAACGACCAGTTGAGGACCGACGAGGCCATCAAGGCCGAGATCGCCGGCCTGAAGGTCCGCTCTGAGGATGCGCCGGCTGCTGGCAGCGCGGGCAAGGGGTGGTGATCCGGAAGCATGGACCTCAAGACGCTTAAGGCCATCAAGCCATTTGAGTACACGGAGGCGGCGGACGGGTACCGCGCGGCGAGTGACATGGCCGATGCGGCCAAGGAGCGTATCGACAAGCAGATCACCAAGGTCATTCAGGGTGCCAATGAGGGCGAGGCGGCGGAGGCGGCGCTCAGGCAGTTGAAGAAGCTGTCGGAGAACTTCCACTACACCCAGGTCGAGTGTGGCCTGGTCAGTGGTGCTCTCAACGGCTTCTCTTCCGAGATCGCCAGACCAAGGCGCCGCCTGCTTGAAGCCCTGGGGGACGCGGAGGCGCTGTCGTACACCGTTAACGCGGACGGCAGCGTCGTGTATCCCCCCGGTGGCAAAAATGAGGTGACCGATGACGCAATCCCCGGTGGAACGATCACAGGCAGCACCGGCCGGTACACCCCCGGATTGGGCCCGGACACCTCGGGCCTGCACAGCGCCAACCCCCACCGCGCAAAGGCCCAGTACATCGCCGACCGGATCGCCCACGCTGTCCAGGAAGCCACGGAGATCGACGACCGGTACAGCAAGGCGCTGGAGAAACTCAAGGCGGCGCCGGGGCTGACGGTCAACACCAAGACGTGGACGGACGTGGCTGCCGATGCCGACACGGTCAGCTCGGCTGCAAGCGAGTACATTCGTGATCAAATCCCGCTGGACAAATCGCCCGCCGACCGTAAAAAGTGGTGGGACGGCCTTAGCGATGAGGAGCGCGACGAATATAAGAGGGCGTTTCCGGAGATCATCGGCAACCTGGACGGAATCCCTTCCGCGGTTCGGGATGAGGTCAACCGTGAAAACCTGAATATCCTGATCGGCAAGCTCTCTAGTGAAGACGGGGACAAGGCCAAGACGCAGCTGGACGCTCTGAAGAGTATCCAGCAGCAACTGCAGGAAAATGCCGCGAAACAGTTGGTGGACCCGAAAGAGCCACCAATGTATCTGCTGGGGATCAGCGACCAAGGCCTTGGCCGGGCAGCCGTTGCTTTCGGGAACCCCGACACATCGAAGAACGTCTCGGCGTATGTTCCCGGTCTCGGCACTGCCCTGGACACAGCCTTTGCTCAGAATGACGTGAAGCGCGCCTATGACACTGCGGTTGGCGCCCGGGACAAGGATCCCTCCAGTGCATCCATCGTTTGGCTGGGCTATGACGCGCCCCAGCTCTCCGCTCCCTTGGACCCCGTCACATTGGTGTCCGACACGGATGTCATGTCCGCACACAAAGCAGAGAAGGGTGCGCCTGCGTACAACTCGTTCATGGGCGGAATCGCTGCGACGAATGATCACAAGGACCCGCACCTGGTTGCGATCGGACACTCCTACGGTTCCCGCCTAGTGGGGGCAGCAACGCAGGAGCCAGGGGGAGTCCCCGGAGCCGATGACATCATTCTTCTCGGGAGCCCTGGCGTGGGCGTCGACAAGGCGGAAGATCTTGGCGTCGGCAAGGACCACGTGTACGTGGGTGCGGCCGAGAACGACCCTGTCAGCCACCTGCCGTCGAAGCAGGAGGCCATGGCTGGCAGTGTTTTCTTCGGTGGCGGTCCGGCCGCTGTATACCTCGCCGGGGACATCGCGGACCAAGGCGATGACGATATCTGGTTCGGCAAGGACCCGGCCAGTGAGGCGTTTGGTGCCAGACGCTTTGAGGTGCTTGACGGTCCGATGCCGGTGGTCGATGGCCAGGGGCCGACTCCGGCGCATTCCAACTATTTCAACCCGGCCCAGGATAAAGATCCTGTATCCGCTGCCAACATTGCGGCCATCGTCGCGGGCCGTCCTGACCTCGTGACTTGGGATAAATACCGATGAAAATTCGTGCTGCAACCCTCGTAGCGTCGACTCTCATTGTTTCCGGTTGTGGCCTCACCGGCGACAGTGGAAGTGAAGGAAGGAAAGCGGGTGCGGCGAAGGAGTCAAACATGAACATGCAGGATGCGGCTGATCACGCCGAGGGCGTCATCGACGCGACCCTCAAGGCGATCAAGCCATCTGTCGAGGTAATGCGAGGGCCATCGACTGACTCCAGCTGCACCGATTTCAAGAATGACGGTACGGGTACCGGGTCGGTGACCCGTCGGCGCTATGTGATGACGATCATCTCGGCCGAGCGGCGTGGCAGCTTTCTCGGTGTCGTGGAGAACTACTGGAAGAAGGAGGGTTACAAGATCACGTCGGTTAGAAGAAACACCGACATGCCAGCGATCTTCGCGACCGCGCCGGACGGCTTCCAGGTCAGCCTGGAGTTCGGGTACAAGGGCCAAGCCGGGTTCCATGTCACCTCCCCGTGTGTCACGGAGTCCAAGGTGACCGAAGCGCCCAGGGAGCCTCTCAAGCCGGGCTCACCAGAATCCAAGGGGCTTCCTTACATTCACTCCGACTTCTGGTCGGCGAGCACCCCGATTTCGTCTTCCTCACCAACGCCGACTGCGGGCGGACGGTGATCCACGGCAGCGGTGTGCCGACGCAGGATCCGTGTCAACGACCCACGGACGTAGCAAACAGGGAGGCATGAGCGTCGTGCCGGGTGCTGGCGATGTCCGGGGCGCTGGAGGCCCCGAGTACGGGACCGTCACACTCCACGAGGCTGCAGCGGCCCATGAGCCACCCCGCGACGGATCGCACCGGACGTGCCACGCGCCGTTCAGCACGCAGCCTGTCCAAGCCATCGAACCCACCACAGCACCGGAAAGCACCGGAAAGGAAAAACAAATGGCAGGAACCCAGAAAGTCACGGACGACGTACTGCGGCAGTTCGAGCAGGAGCTCAACGAACGCTTCGGGTCAGTGAAGCAGCAGCTCCAGCAGCTGCACGCCGTGATCGACGGTGTGGAAGGCAAGTGGCAGGGCCAGGGTGCCGTGTCCTTCGACCGGAAGCAGACCGAGATCAACGAGCGCATGGCCCACATCGGCAACCTGCTCGTCCGCTTCCAGAACGCGGTCAACGACAACCGCCGCATCGCCGGCAGCACCGACGAAGAGATCTACCAGGCCCTGGCGGGCATCGACACGGGCGGCTCCGGCTCGGCCGGCAGTGCCCTCCCGGCGTCGGGCAAGCCCTCGGCCTTCTCCGGCATGTAGCAAACCGTCGCTTCAAACCTTCAGAGCAGCAGACACGGAAGGCAGTTGGAGAAGCTATGGCAGTAGACAACGGCACAATGCTCGTCACCTACGCGGAACTTGAGCGGGCCGCAGGGGACATCACCGCCCAGGCCAAGAAGCTGGACACGGACCTGGAGGCCCTCCAGAGGCGAATGAAGGAACTCTCGGCCTTCTTCGAGGGCGAGGCCAAGACCGCGGCGGACGGCCTTCACCGCGAGTGGGACATCAAGGCCAGGGAGATCCACCAGGCCTTGAATTCCATCGCGAACGCAGTACGCGAGGCGAGCGCGGCCTACAGCGCCGCCGACCGTAAGGCCGCCGCCAACTACTAACAGCGGTCAACGGAACCGGGGTGGGCACGCACGGGAGGTGTCCACCCCACCTCCGGAACAGAAAAGGCTGCAGGAAAGAGATCGGGAAGTCCGAGAAGGGCACTGATGGCGTGAGGTGCTTCGCGACAGGCGCGCTCAAGCGCCAGCAGTTCCTCCGCGCTCTCACCCTTCCAGTTTGGGGAGGCGATGGGCCGTCTTTGGGACAAACTGACCGGCACGAGGCACCCTGACAGCAGGGTCGCACCGCTGCCGAGCATGGAGGTCCGGGCCGCACTGCTCGCGCTCAACGGGCCGGACGTGCCGTACCGGGTGCGCAACGCTCTCCCAGCCGAGAAGGCTGACCTGGTCGCGGAGTGCCGGATTCCACGGGTGGGTGTGACCCTCAAGACTCGGATGCTCCTGATCCCGGAGAAGCATGAGGTGCGTTTCCTTGACGAGCGATGGGAGAACAGTTCTTCCGACAACGCCAGTGGGCAGTACGGACGTGGGCACGCACCTGCGGTGTACCGGCAGTGGGAGACCAAGCAGGGCCCCGACGGCCATCGGCGTAAGGTCGAGACGTTTCGCTTCGACACGCGGGAGATGACGGACCCCCTGCGGAACGCAGTCCTCGGTGCCGGATGGATTTGCCGGGGAGCGTTCAAGCTCTGATCGGCCGGTGACACGCGCGTGCGACGACACCTCTATGAGTAGTTGGCGAAGCCCCTGATGAGTAGTCGCACTCATGTTGTCACCCGGTCCCCGACCACAGACTCGACCTGTGAACGTCACCCGGAACGTCAAACCCCGTGATCTGGCCGACTGGCCGGCCTGCCGTTACCTCGCCCTGTTCTTCTGGAGCTGGGCGACGCTGCTCACGTTCGGGCCTGTCCTTCTCCTGGCTGTTCTGTCCCTCGCCTGGATGCAGCCGCTGACGTCGGTAGTCCCGTCCGCGACAGTGACCGTGATCCAGGTCGGCCTCACTGCAGCGGTATTGACTCCCCGTTACTTCGCCCCCGGCGTTGCTCGTCTCGCCCGCTCCGCCCGGTTCGCACTGCTGGGCCCCCTGGCCGTGGCCATCGTTCTGGCCGTGTTCCTTTGCGTCGGTCCCCACGTTTGATCACAGGGGGTCATCCGCTGGCAGCGTCGCAGTCGTAGTTGTCCACCGTCGAAGTGCGCGTCGTAGAGGGGATCCACGACCTACCAGGCACCTTGGCGTCCGGTTTCAATCTGCTGATAGGCGTTCGAGTACGGTCGCGCCGATCACCGAGCAGGACCACGGGCCGGCTCATGACGTACGCGTCCAGGAGTCCCCTCACTTGAGCTCTGGCTTGGTTTGGCGGGCCAAGCGGAACAGGACTTGGGAGTACACGATGGTCGTTGCTCCGATGATCGTCGGGATGACCGCGAGCGCGAGTATGCCCACCAGTGAGTGGCTGGTTTCGGCGTATTTGCCGAATCTGCGGTATCCCCTGTCGTCGTCCACCAGCAACCGATAGCCGAACCACCCCCACATCGCCAACGACAGCAGCATCCACCCGATCGACCACTTCTCGATCCGATGCGCGTCCCGGCGGAACTTTTCTATGTCGACTGTCATCTCTCTCCCCCTTCACTGGTGATCAGTGGCCAGTGCACCACGACGCCAGGTGCCCGTCTGTCTCTGGTGGTGCTGCGCTGCCATGAAGGCTGTCACTCCAGCCCTTTGACCTGCGAATACAAGTTGGCGGAGGCTCACTGGGTCCGCTAGCTCAGATGCTGGTGTCACGCCCGCGAGCCCCCGGCCCTCCTCCGGCCGTCCCTCATGGCTACCGCCCCGCCCGCGATGACCGCCACCAGTACCAAGCTGCCCACCACCACAAAGGTCCCGACGCGAACAGCCCGCTCCTGCGGGGTTTCCCCGAGGGGGAGTTGGGCCACGGTGGGGGGCTCGGCCTGCCCGGCGCCGACGTTGCTCGGCACGGGAGATTTGATCGGTCTGTCATCCTCCGTCAGGGCCCGTACGGGGTCGACGACTCCCCAGCCGACCAGGCGGTCATGGCCAGGGATGGAGCGCTCCGCGGTCTGCATGATCTGGGCGGTGATCTGCTCCTGCGTCCAGTCTCGGTGCTTGGCCTTGATGAGGGCGGCGATCCCGGCGACGTAGGGGGCGGAGAAGCTCGTGCCGTTGTCGGCGCAGTGCCCGCCGCCGGGGACGGTGGAGACCATGTCGACGCCGGGGGCTGCGACGTCGACGAAGTCGCCCGACTGGGAGAAGGCCGCGCGTTCGTTGTTGCGGTCCGCGGCGGCTACCGCCAGGACGCCGTCGTACGAAGCCGGGTAGGTCTTCTTTACGTTGCCGTCGAGGCCGTCGTTGCCCGCCGAGGCCACGATGACGATCTCCTTGGCCAGGGCGTTGTCCACCGCCCGCTTCAGGCTCGAGGTGGGAACGACCGCGTTGGCCGTGTCCTGGGAGATGTTGATGATGTCGGCCTTGGCCTCGTTGGCGGCGTAGTCGATGGCCGCCGCCAGGGTCTTGGTGTCGCCGTGGCCCTCCGCGTCGTTCTGCTGGATCGGGATGATCGTCGCCTTGGGGGCCAGGCCGACGAAGCCCGTGCCCTTGGCTGGCCTGGCAGCGATGATTCCGGCGACCTTCGTGCCGTGGCCCACCACGTCGGTGGTGCCGTCCTCGCGGCCGCGCTGGATCTTGTTGCCGTTGTCGTCCTTGAGGTTCTTCGGGAGGTAATTGCGGCCGCTCTTGACGTCCACCGCCGGGGTGAGCTGGGGGTTCTTGACGTCCACACCCGTGTCGATGACCGCGACGCGCACGCCCTCGCCCGTGGACTGCTTCCACAGCTCGTCCAGCATGACCCGTTGCAGCGCCCAGGGGCGGCCCTCGTACGACTTGCCGCCGAAGGTGCACTGATCCTCCGTACCGGCGGCGGTGGCCGCAGGCGCCGGGAATCCCGCGACGACCGCGAGGGTGGCAGCGGCCGTTCCGGCGAGGCGGCGCAAGAAGCGATCCGTACGCATTGCTCGGCCCGCCCCCTCACGATCCCTGCGGCTGCCGAGCCGCCCCCGTCGACAGCCGCGGCCCCGTCGGCAGGAACGCGGACCACTCGGCCGGGATCGGGGCCGGTGTCACGTCCTTGTAGCCGAGGCGGTTCTGTGCCTGCTGAGCCTCCTGCAGCGCTGCCTCACGCTGTTCCCGCCGCTCGGCAGCCGAGCCCGAGGAGCCGATGCCCGCGTCGTCCGTCTCGCTGTCACCGTTGGACTGCATCGCATAGCGCAGGCCGGTGTCAGTGACCAGGAAGAAGAAGCCGGAGCTGGTCGACGAGCCCGTGAACTGGCGGAAGAACTGCCCCGATCCGGGGGTGACGTACGCGCTGCTCGAACCCGTGGGAAGCGTGGCGGGGAAGGCCCTGCCCGCCCAGGTGTTCAGGGTCGTGGCGCCGTTGTCCTCGTCCACGTCGCGCAGGACGTTGCACAGCGTGTTGCGGCTGCCCTCGTCGGTGCTCGCCGAGTTGACCGGCTCAGGCTGCTGCTGAGGCCAGGTCTTCTCCGCGCCGAAAGGCGCCCCGGGTGTGAAGCTGCCGGCGCTGACAGGCATCGCTCGGCTCGCCTGCCCGAGGCCGGTCAGGTCCCGGCTGCTGAGCAGGAGCTTCGCGATGAAGTCGGAGACCGGTGCGACCCGCCCCCGCAGGACGACGTACTTCTGCATCCTGGTACCGGATGGTGCCTCCAGGACCATGCCCACCTTGTTCGCCTCGGTCGGCAGCCGGCCCGGGATCCCAGCGTCGGTGCCGGGTGTGCCGGGGATCGTCGGAAAGGCGATGGTGTCGCCCCGGTGGAGGGTCTTCAGCCAGCCGGCTGACACCCTCTGGGGCTGTCGGCCCTCGCCGACGACCGTGCGCAGCAGCAGTTCCTCGTTTTCCACGGGGTACGCCGTTCCCTGGGCGTCGACGACGTAGCGCATGCGGTCCGGGCCCGGGCCTTCCACGTACATCAGCTCGCCGCCGCGCAGCCGCTCCGCCCCTTCGGTCCGGTCCATGTCGCGAGCGGCGAGGATGAAGGCCGCCTTCTGGATGGCACGGCCGCCTTCACCGGGCCGTTCGCAGACCACCCAGCGCTTCTTCGATCCGGCTTCGTCGGCGTCGGGCAGACGGTCGGGGGCGTAGGGGATGCCGAGGGTGGGGCCGTGCGGGATCCTGCCGTTGTCGAGCACCGATTCGTCGACGTTGATGACCTTGCCCTTGTCGGGCTGCAGCAGCAGCTTCGCCGAGGACATGTTCAGCACCGGGTGCAGTTGTGCCTTGCCGTCGGTCTTGAGGATGACGTACCGCGTGGTCGACTTGCTGGAGATGATGATGTT
Source organism: Streptomyces sp. CA-251387 (assembly GCF_050936625.1). Taxonomy (NCBI): domain Bacteria; kingdom Bacillati; phylum Actinomycetota; class Actinomycetes; order Kitasatosporales; family Streptomycetaceae; genus Streptomyces; species Streptomyces sp. CA-251387. The sequence continues at coordinate 6,096,819 of NZ_JBNJMJ010000001.1, forward strand.
CTCCCCGGGCTTGTCCCAGCCCTGCGGCGCGGCGGGCTTGAACATGCCCCAAGCACCGAACGCCGCGAGGATGACCGTCGCGACGATCGCACCCGGCACGACCGCGCGCAGCGGGCGGGGCCAACCCTCCTCCGTGCCGTTCGGGTTGGGCTGCAGGAACTGCCCGACCAGGCGCCGTCGCGCGAAGGTGTAGGCGTTGAGTTCATCCCGCCGTGATGCCATGGTTCCGCTGCCTCTTCCTCAAAGCCCGTCAGCCCGTTGCCCTCACGAAGAGAGCGAGCGCATCTGCTGGTACGCCCCGAACACCGCGAGACACAGCGGCAGCAGTGTCAGCAGGACGAAACTCTCGGCGATCTCGAGGAATCGGCCCCAGAACGGGGTGACCCCCTTGCTGGGGACGACCAGCGCGATCGTGGCGATCGCTCCGGCGACGACGGCGACCGCGACCGACAGCCAGACCAGCCTGATGTCGAGGGCCGTACCGTCACCTCGTAGCGCCTCCAGGACCATCCAGCCGGGTGGGTTGAGGGAGAGCCCGAGTCCCAGGAGCACGAGCGAGGCGAGGCCCGCCGCGAGCGTGCAGGCCACCTGAACGGTGTGCCGGAACAGATGGGCGCGCATCAGCAGGGCCAATCCGGTGGCGAGCGCGAGCAGTTGGGCCCACAGGTCGTCGGAGAACCCGAGCACTGCGGTCGCAGCCGTCGCGACGAGCGCGCAACCGCCGACCAGGCCGAGCAGCAGCTCGTGGCCCCGCCGTGCCTGAGCGGCGATGCGGTCGGCGTCGACCGCGGCGCGTGCCCCGGCGCCATCGCCATGGCCGGCGCCGTCGTCATCCGCGTCGTCGTAGCCGCTGCCGACGGCGGTGCGCGGTGGGTCGAAGCCGATGGGAAGGCGGGCGAAACGCGTGGCGAGGCCCGGCAGGAAGGCGAGGGTGCCCAGGGCGAGCGGGGAGCAGACCGCCGCGGTCTCGACCGGCCGCATCTCGGCGAGGATCGACACGAACGTCAGCAGCATGCCGACGGCCGAAGCGAACGCGAAGGCGACGAAGGGACCGTCCCCGCTCGGCGTGAGGATCACCAGGACGACTGATCCCACCAGCACGGCGGCGCAGGCGAGCAGGAACTGCAGCCTGCCGATGCCCTCTCCGGCCGGCAGCGCGACCAGTCCGCTGCCGGCAACCCCCAGATTCGCGAGGGCACCTGTGCCGAAGGCCACGCACGATCCACGATCGCCGTACACCCGGGCGCGTACGGCGGCGATCGCCAGGAGCACCACGCCCGAGACCGCGGCCACGAGGCCCGGGAGGCCGTGCATGTCGTGGCGGACGTCGGAGCTCCAGGCCACGAAGGCGAGCAGGATCAGCAGCACACTGCCGCCGAAGAGTCCGGCGGCGCGCAGGAGTTCGTCGTTCCACAGCGCGCGGTCGCGGGTGACAGCGCTGGCCGTAGCGTGCGAGACGTCGTCGAACACCGCGGGCGGGAGGGATTCGGCGAAGGGGCGCAGTAGCAGGAACTCGCCGTCGGCGATGCGCTGCGTGGCGAGCGAGCGTGCCTCGTCGAGCACCGTCCCGTCCCGGCGCACCAGGTGGTACCCGACCGGGGCGCCGGGGGCCGGACTCTGCCCCGACAGGCGCAGGATCTCCGGATAGAGGTGCGCGAGCGGAATGTCGTCGGGCAGCGCCACATCGATACGGCTGTCCGGCGCCGCCACGATGACGCGGCGGAAGCCGGTGCTGCGAGCGGTCGGCGTCCCCGGTCCCGTAAAGGCCCCCGGTCCCGCATAACCGCCGGTGTTTCCCGTCGCTCGAACCGTCCCCGTCGTAGGCACCTACTGCTCCCCCTCGCGGTGCTTTTCAGATCGCGGGCCGCGCCCCTGCCCCGTTCGCTGTCCCGTTCCTTCGCGTGTCCGTTCTCATTCCGAATCGCCGTGAATGGCCCGGAAGCCATTGCTTGTTCGCGGGTTTCGCGGGTGCGCACACGCGTGACCGCCACCCTACCCTCCGCAATGTCAGTGCCCGCCAGTAGGATCCACTCCAGATCCAGTTCGGATGGAGTCGGCGCCACGGGGGTGCGGACAGGGGCTCTTCAATCCGTGAGGGGGACGGGTCAGCTTTGAGCCAGATCGTCGTCAAACGGCCGCCGAGGGCCCTGCCCGCTGCGGTGCCCGCCGATCCAGTGCAGTTGCAATCCCCGCCCGAGTTGCCCAGAGGGCAACAGGAGGGGGCGTTGATGCAGCTGCTGCCCATGCTGGGCATGGGCGGTTCCGTCGTCTTCTTCTTCATGACGCCGAACCCGGTCGTGCGCATCATGGGCATGGTGATGATCGCGTCGACGATCGCCATGGGCATTGCCATGCTCGTCCGCTACCGGCGCGGCACCCAGGGCCAGCTCGCCGACATGCGGCGGGACTACCTGAAATACCTGGCCAAAACCCGCCGGTCGGTTCTTCGCACCGCCCGGCTGCAGCGCGACGCCCAGTTCTATCTGCATCCGGCGCCCGAGCAGTTGTGGGCCTTGGTCGCCGAGGGCAGCCGCGTCTGGGAACGGCGCATCAGCGACGACGACTTCGGGCAAGTGCGGATCGGTCTGGGCAGCCAGCAGCTCGCCACCCCGCTGATCGCACCCGAGACCGCTCCGGTGGACGAGCTGGAGCCGCTCACCGCCGGGGCCATGAAGCAGTTCCTCACCGCGCACAGCACGATCGAGGGCCTGCCCATGGCGATCTCGCTGCGGGCCTTCTACCACCTCACCCTCAGCGGGGAGGAGAGTCATGTCCGGGCGTCGGCGCGCGCCATGGTGGCCTCCCTGGTCTCACTGCACGCTCCCGACGACCTGGTCGTCGCCATCGCTGCCGGAACCGACACAGCCCCTCACTGGGAGTGGGCCAAGTGGCTGCCCCACGTCCAGACCGACGGAAGTGACGGGGCGGGCAGCCGCCGTCTGATCACGTCCAACGCGCATGATCTGGAGCTGTTGCTCAAGGAGCAGCTCGAAGGCCGCCCCCGGTTCCAGGCCGGCGGCCAGCCCCTCCTGGAACAGCCGCACATCGTCGTCGTACTCGACGGGGAGGCGCTGTCGCCGCTGTCGGCGCTGGCAGCGGCCGAGGGGCTGCAAGGTGTCACGATCGTCGAGGTCGTGCCGGGCAGGCTCACCGGGGCACGCGGCGGCCTCTCGGTCGTCGTGCACTCCCAGGCACTGCGCCTGGAGTCCGGCGACGGCATGGTCTACGAAGGGACACCCGACCGTCTCAGTCCCGAAGCAGCTGAGGCACTCGCCCTCCAACTCGCGCCCCTGTACATGGCGTCCGGCGGTGACTCCGACGAACCACTGCTCGCCAACCTGGAGTTCACCGATCTGCTCGACCTGGACGACGCGGAGTCCGTGAACGTCGGCCGCACGTGGCGCCCGCGCTCCCGCGCCGAGCGCCTGCGGGTCCCGATCGGTGTCGGCGAGGACGGCGCCCCGGTGATGCTGGATCTGAAGGAGGCCGCGCAGGACGGCATGGGCCCGCACGGCTTGTGCGTCGGCGCCACCGGTTCCGGCAAGTCGGAGCTGCTGCGCACCCTCGTGCTCGGCCTCGCGGTGACCCATTCCTCCGAGACGCTGAACTTCGTCCTCGCCGACTTCAAGGGCGGTGCCACGTTCGCCGGCATGGCGGACCTGCCGCATGTCGCCGCGGTGATCACCAACCTCGCGGATGACCTGACCCTCGTGGACCGCATGGGCGACTCGATCCGCGGCGAACTCAACCGCCGCCAGGAGCTGCTCCGCCGGGCGGGCAACTACGCCAACATCCACGACTACGAGAAGGCCCGCTCGGCCGGTGCCGCTCTGGAGCCCATCCCGTCCCTCGTCCTGGTCATCGACGAGTTCAGCGAACTCCTCACCGCCAAGCCCGATTTCATCGACATGTTCGTCCAGATCGGCCGCATCGGCCGCTCCCTGGGCGTCCACTTGCTGCTCGCTTCGCAGCGCCTGGAGGAAGGCCGCCTGCGCGGTCTGGAGACCTACCTGTCGTACCGCATCGGTCTGCGGACGTTCTCCGAGGCCGAGTCGCGCGCCGCCCTCGGTGTGCCGGACGCGTACCACCTGCCGAACGTCCCGGGTTCGGGCTACCTGAAGTACGGCACCGACGAAATGGCCCGCTTCAAGGCCGCGTACGTGTCCGGTCCGCACCGGCCCGCCTCCGCCCGAGCCGCCGCGACAGGGGACGGCCGGCTGCCCGTGGACCGCCGTCCCGTGCCCTTCACCGCCGCCCCGGTGCAGGTGCACTACGTACAGCCCGATCCCCGGGCCCAGGTGCCGGACCCGCGGGCGAGCGGGGACGACGCCCTGGCCGACACTGTGCTCGACGTCATCGTGCGCCGCCTCACCGGGCAGGGCCCGGCCGCACACCAGGTGTGGCTGCCCCCGCTGGACAACCCGCCCTCGCTGGACGCCCTCCTCCCCGGACTCGCCGGCGTCGAGGGCCGCGGCCTGACCAAGCCCGGCTACGAGGGCGCGGGCCGCCTCGTCGTCCCGCTCGGTGTGGTCGACAAGCCCTTCGAGCAGCGCCGCGACACGCTGTACCGGGACTTCTCCGGTGCTGCGGGCCACATGCAGATCGTCGGCGGTCCGCAGTCCGGCAAATCGACACTCATCAGGACCATCATCTCCGCCTTCGCGCTGACCCACACGCCGCACGAAGTCCAGTTCTACGGCCTCGACTTCGGCGGTGGCGGTATGTCGGCCGTCGCCGGGCTGCCGCACGTCGGCGGGGTCGCCTCACGCCTGGACCCGGAGCGGGTGCGCCGCACGGTCGCCGAGGTGTACGGCATCATGACGCGCCGCGAGGAGTACTTCCGCAGTGCCGGCATCGACTCCATCGCCACGTTCCGGAAGATGCGGGCGCGTGGTGACATCTCCGTGGCGGACCAGCCGTGGGGTGACGTCTTCCTGGCCATCGACGGCTGGGGGAACTTCCGCACGGAGTATGAAGCGTTGGAAGCGGCCGTCCTCGAGATCGCCGCCAGGGGCCTCGGCTACGGCATCCACCTGATCCTCACCGCCTCCCGCGCCATGGAGGTCCGCGCCAACCTCAAGGACCTTCTGATGAACCGCCTTGAGCTGCGACTCGGCGACCCCATGGACTCCGAGCTGGACCGCAAGGCGGCCGGAAATGTTCCGACGGGGGTGCCAGGCCGGGGCGTCACTCCGGAAGCGCTGCACTTCATGGCAGCGGTCCCCCGCATCGACGGCGTCCACTCCGACGACGAGCTCTCCGAGGCGACCGCCGCCATGGGCCGGGACGCGGCCCGTCACTGGACAGGGCCCAGCGCACCGGAAGTCCGCCTCCTGCCACGCCAACTGCCCCTCGCAGACCTGCCCGCAGCCCTCGCCGAGCCGAAACGTGGCGTCGCCTTCGCCCTCGACGAGAACAACCTGGAACCCGTCTACGTCAACCTCGACCAGGACCCCTTCTTCCTCGTCTTCGGCGAAAGCGAGTCCGGCAAGTCCAACCTGCTGCGCCTCCTCATCAAACAGCTCACCGACCTGCACGACGGGGACTCCTGCAAACTCTTCGTCATCGACAACCGCCGCTCGCTCCTGGATGCAGCCCCGGCGTCCCACCTGGCCGAGTACGTGCCCATGTCCAACGCCATGGACCACCACGTGGAGGCCCTGGCCGACCTCATGCGCCGACGCACACCTTCGCCCGACGTCACAGCCGACCAGTTGCGGGAGCGCAGCTGGTGGAGCGGCCCGACGGTGTATGTGGTCGTCGACGACTACGACCTGGTGTCGACGTCCAGCGGGAACCCTCTCGCCCCGCTCACGGAACTCCTTCCGTTCGCCCGCGATGTGGGCATCCGCTTCATCGTCGCCCGGAACACCGCGGGCGCCGGCCGCTCCTCGTACGAACCCTTCATGCAGCGGATCAAGGAGCTGGGCGCGCAGGGCGTGGTGCTCTCCGGCGACCCGAACGAGGGCGACATCCTCGGCAACGTACGCCCGCGTCCGATGCCGGCGGGGCGGGGGATCTTCGTTTCGCGGAGGCGGGGGAACCTGTTGGTACAGACCGGTCGGATGGGAGGCGAGGATCAGGGCTGACGGTCCGGTGAGGTCGCGGGCGGCAGACGGGCTCAGCGGGCGGCGCGCGGTCCCCCCGAGTGGCAGGATCGGTGCCATGGGCACCGAGAAGGGCTGGGTGTACCGGGTGGACGAGCCGCACGGCTCGCAGGGCTGGCGCCCCTACGGCGGCCGTCCCGAGCGGTGGCGGGGGACCGTCGTCACCGACGATCCCAAGGAGACCGCCGAGTACGTCGCCGCCCTCGTCGTCACGGACCTGGTGACCGAGTGGGAGAGGGGCGGGGCCGGGCAGCGGCACGTGCGCGTGATCGTCTGGGAGGACAGGGAAGGCTACGGTCCCGAGGACGCCGTCTTCACCGTGGAGATCCAACCCGACATCGACGCGGAGTGACCGAACGGGGCCTTCGGTACTGACTCACGGCTCACGCCGTACTGCACACCGTCTCCAGCCCTGCCTCCCTGTCGGGCTGTGCGTTCTGCACCCTCTGCAGATCCTGGAGGAGCCCCGTGATGCCGAGGTCCGCCCCGGCCGCGGCTCGGGCGATCGTCAGCAGGGCGGCCTCGTAGAAGGCGTCCCGTACGGCGGGGGCCATGACGTCCGAGGCGTCCAGGCAGCGGGGGCGCTTGCCCGTGAGCCGGTCGGTGATCGCGTGCCCGATCGGGCCGGGCTTCCGCGGCACCTGGAGATTCGCCGAGAAGACGTCCGGATACTTGGCCCACGCCCGCTGGCCCTCCGAGGAGGCGAGCTTCTTGATCAGGTTCCGGGCCTGGGGGCGGTCGCTGAACAGCGCGGCGAAGTCGCCGGTCACCTCGTGGGCCCGGACCGGGTAGGGGCCTCCGGGGAGGAGCGGGGCGGAGTCGGTCAGGGCTGCGGGGTTCCCGTCGTAGAAGGAGCGTGCGAAGGAGCCCTGGTGCTCCAGGGCGCAGCCGCCCGAGTCGGAACCGGAACCCGAGCCCGAGTCGGAACTGGAACCCGAGCCCAAGTCGGAGCCGGACCTGGAGCCGGAGCCGGAGCCGGAGCCGGAGTCCGAACCGGAGCCTGAGCCGGAACCCGAATCCGAGGCCTGGCCCGAGCCCGATCCCGGGCCCAATCCCGATCCCGGGCCTGAGTCCGGACCCGAGCCCGAGCCCGAGCCCGAGCCCGATCCCGAGCCCGAGAACAGGAGCCCCTGCCTTCCCGGGGCGCCGCGGTGATCGGTGAGCAAGGCGTTCTTCGCCGCGTTCTTGTCCTGCCGGAGCAGGCCGGCCCACGCCTCCCAGGCCGTGCGCACCGGATCGCTGGTCCACTCCTCCCGGCCCAGTGCCCACTTCCCGTAGGTGTTCGGGCCCGCCCGCTGCAGCACGAGGTCCTCGATCCAGTCGCTGCCGGGCCAGCCGGAGGCGCCGTCGTCGCCCATGCCGATGCACCAGCTCTTCAGCGGTGCCGGTGAACCGGCGGGTTCGTCGCCCTCGCGGTACCAGACGACGCTCTTCAGGTCCGCCTTGACCGGGACCCAGTAGACATGTCCCGACGAGGTCCTGCCCGCCGACTTCCAGGGGGCGCCGTACTCCTCCTCGTCGTAGAGGCCGTCCAGTTCGCTGAGGAGGTCCTGGTCGGCGTACTCGGCGAGTTCGCCGACGCCCGGCATGATCGCGATGTCCGGGGGCTCCCCGGACTGCACCTTGGAGAGCAGCACCTCGCGCTGGGCCGCGGTGCCCTGGTAGTCGAAGGGGATGCCGAAGCTTCGCAGCACCTCCTCGAACTGTTCCTCCTGGTTGTCGGTCCACGGTCCGAGGATGGTCACCGGCTGCTCGGCGTCCCGCTGCGCCCAGACCGCCACCAGGCTGCCGCCCGAGACCAGCAGCAGCGCCACGAGGAGCACCAGCAGCTTGAAGGGCCGGGTCACCGTCGCCTCCAGTAGTCGTTGTCGAGACGCAGGCCGAGCCCCACCGCGGGGAGGACGACGGCCAGCAGGCCGCCGATCAAGGTGCCCTGGTACACCCTGCCGGTCCAGGTGTCGTCGGCCAGCTCTCGCCGGACCTCCTCGGACTGCTCCGTGACCGTCCGCTGTGCCTGTGCCGGCTCCACGCCGCTGGAGTAGTCCTGCCGGGAGATGTCCGTGATCCGCCGCAGGTCGGCGCGCACGCTGTCGAGGTCGTCCTGGGCGGAGGACGCCGTCAGCAGCGGGACGATCGCGAGCAGCACGGTGAGGGCGAAGGCGGCGATCAGGTACGGGTTCCAGTCGCGTCCGCAGCGGTCGCGCAGCACGAACAGGGCGGAGAGCAGGGTCAGCGCGAGGGCGGCCAGGGCGAGTTCGGCGAGCCACCAGCCGCTGCGTTGTACCCACCCCATGGTGGCGGTGTCCTCGGCGTGCCGTAACTGGTTCCGCTGCAGTTGGTCCAGTCGGGGCGCGAGTCCGACGGGGTCGCGGGTGAGCAGCGAGTGGGCCTCGGCGAGTTTCTGCTGTCGCATGAGTGGCTGGTCGCGGTACGTGGCCATGCCGAGGGTGATCGAGCTGCTGTAGGAGGCGAGCAGACCGTTGACGGTGCCGAGGTCCTGGTCCGTCCTGTCCGCGATGCGGGACAGGCCCTGGTCGGCGGCGGAGAGCTGGGCCCGGTAGGTCTCGCCCGATCCGGCGACGTCGGCGAGGTCCGCTTTCACCAGGAACCCGGCCTCCCAGTCGGCACGCAGCACCGCGAGCCGGGTGGCGGCGAGCCCCTGCACGGCCGGTGCCTCCCGGGATGCGAGGGCCTGGGCGGCCTGCTGGGTCTGCCGGTACGAGATGAGCAGGGCACTCACCGCGACGGCCGCGCACAGCGTCAGGACCAGCAGGTGCACCTCCAGCAGGCGGCGGGTCCGGAAGGGGCGCAGGCGTTCCCGCCAGAAAGCTGCCGGGGAGTGCGTGTGCCAGGTCGGGGCGCGTCCGGTCAACACGGTCACAGCAGCTTCTCCCCGCACTTGATGCAGTAACGCGCCTCGCTCCCGGCCGGGGTGTCGCAGTGGCCGCAGCGCGGGCCGGGCGGCAGGCCGGCGATGTCGGTCAGGGGGCCGCCCGGACGGGATCCGGCGCGCAGGAGTATCGGGGCGAGCGTGTCGGCGTCGACAGCGGGACGCAGCCGGACCCGTCCCGCGCGCGCGTCCTCGATGACGGCGACCGCGTCGATCTCGTCCAGCACCCACTGTGTGCCGAGCCGTGCCGCCAGGCGTGCGGCCTGCCCCAAGTGGCGTTCGGCGATGTCGTTTTGGTGTTCCCGGACGGCGACGAGTCCCCTGCGCAGGGCGTCCCGCATCACGGTGGTGGTCTTCAGGCCGCGCAGGGTGCCACTGCCTGCCGGGCCGTGCGGAAGGGGCCGCTCGGGGTGATGCCAGCGGGCGGTGACGGGCACATGGACGTCGCCGACGGAGACCATGGCGAACTGCAGGTCGGTCTCCAGCGGGTCGGCACCGGCGTCGGCGACGAGGGTGAGCAGATAGTCGCGCGAGCCCGGCTCCCACTGGTAGGTGGGGAAGCTCCAGAGACGGGGCCGGCCGGGTCGGCGCAGCCCGCCCAGCCGGTGCGGCCGGGGCGCCTTCTCGTTCAGGGACACCTGGCGGACGGTGGGCCGTACGGTCACCTCGATGGGCAGCTGGGGGGCGTGCACCCGGCGCAGCCGCCGGATGGCTGCGGTGATCGCCGGGCTGAGGCCGTCGTCCACGAACTCGGCGGTGCCGTGCAGCCGTTCGGCGAGGGTCAGCAGAGGATCGGGGGACCAGTCGTGGCCCACGGCGAACACATCGCAGGTGAACTGCCCGGCGCAGGAGTCCAGTTCCTCGTGCAGCCGGGTCTCGCCCCGGGCGCTGCTGCCGTCGGTGATCAGGAGCAGATGACGTACGGACAGGGGGCGGGCGGCGAGCAAGGCGCGTGCCCTCGCCGCCCAGGCGGCGTAGCCGGCGGGGCGCGGACCGTCCCGGTGCAGTGGGATCGCGCCCGCGGCGAAGGCGGCCCGGCGTCTGTGGTGCTGGTCGGCGACAGCCCACTCGGCAGCGCCCAGCGGATAGCACGGGGCCGGCTCGGGACCGCCGCCGAGCACGGCGAAGGAGATGCCGTCGGGCAGGGCGCGCAGCGCGGCGGGCAGGGCGCGCCGGACGGCCGCCCGGTGGGTCTCGGCGACGTCCACCGCGATGATCACGGCGAGTTCGACGGCCGGCAGCTCGGCGGCGGCACCGGTGGCGGTCACGTCGACCCGCAGATGCGCCTCGACCTTGGCGCTGCGGTGCGGGCGCAGATCGCGGTCGAGGTCGACGTGCAGCTGAATGCCCAGGTGCGGCGGCCGGGTTGGGCTGCTCATGTCGTACGTCACCGCTCCTTCGCTTCGTCGCCTTTCGCACCGGGCCGGAGTCCGAGTCCGGGTCCGGGTCCGGTGCCGTCCTGTCCGTTGCGTGCGTTGCCGTGCGGGGTGCGTGTCGTGCTCAGATCGCGGTCTGGGGCCGTACCGCGTGGGAGAGGTCCACGAGGTGTTCGTGGGCGGCGGCCGACTCCCGGTGGTGTGCGGCCAGTTGCCGGTAGTGCCGCTCCATCCGTGCGCGCACCTCGCGCTCCTGCGGGGTCAGGCGTCTCAGGCTGCGGGCCCCGAGCCGTCCGGCGCCCTGGCCCGGGGAGGCGGGCGCGTCCCTGCGGCTGTGCAGCGCATCCAGCTTCCATTCGTTCAGCTCGGTGCTCAGACGCAGCGCCTCGTCCTCGGACACAGTCGGCTCGCCGACGCCCGGGTTCCGGCGCATGAGGCCGCGCAGCTCGGCCAGCGCCGCGTCGACCTCGGTGGGCGAGGGCAGCGGATCAGCACCGTGGGGCAGTCGGGCCGCGCGGATGCGCAGGGAGGCGATGCGGGCGACGGTGTGGTCCAGGGAGCCGGCGCGGACCCGGTGCAGTACGTAGAGGGCCGCACCGCGGTCGCCGTCACGGAGCGCGAGCCGGGCGAGGCCCAGGGCGGCGCCGCCGTGCGAAGGGTTGCGGGCGAAGACGGCCTCGTACAGCTCCTTGGCGGTGGGGCCGGTCGTGTCGTCGCCGAGTAACTCTCCGCAGTAGGCGAGGGCCAGTTTCGGCGCGTACTCGCCGGGCAGGTCGAGGTGGACCTCCGTGAAGTGCGCCTTGGCCGCGGCGACCTGGCGCGGGTCGTCGTCCAGGTCGGCGCGGCGCAGCGCGACCAGGGCGCGGTGCCAGTCCAGCCGCCATCGGCGCACGGCACGCGGCCCGGGAATGGACGCGGCGGTGTCGAGTTCCTCCTGGGCGCGCTCCAGGTCTTCCCGGGTGTTCCGGCTCAGCAGGACGCGCACGTTGTGCAGGCAGATCTCCACCGAGGTGGGCCTCTCGCCGTCCTGGTCGAGCAGTCGGCCCGGATCGTAGCCACTGCTCACCTCGAACCGTGCGGTCTGCGGATCGCCCGGATAGTGCACCGGCACCGGCAGACAGCGGGCGATCTCGGTGGGCGTGGGCGCGCCGGGGTCGAGGGCGGGCGCGACGGGCGGCTCGTACCGGTGGCGGCGCGGGCGGTCCAGCCAGTGGCCGATGCCCGGCACCGTACCGAGCCGGGCGCCGAGCAGCCGCGGGGACGGCCGGAAGTACTGGGACGGCTCGGGCGGGTCGCTCTTGCCGCGCAGGGCACGGATCTCCCGCAGGGCGCCGCGCAGTTGGCCCGCCATGTCCTGGGCGCTCGCGAAGCGCAGGTCCGGATCCCGCCGGGTGGCACGCTCGACGACCCACCAGAAGGAGGCGGCACCGAGGCCGGGCACCTTGTCCACGGCCCAGCCGGCGAGTTCGCGCAGCGTGGCACCGACGGTGTGCAGGTCGTGGGCGACGGTCGGCAGACCCGAGGACTCGGTCTCGGGCGCCATGAAGCCGGGCGTGACATGGGCGGGCGGCTCGCTCTGGCCCTGTTCCCGCATACCGCCGAGGTCGATGACCTTGACGCCGTCCCTGTGGTGGACCACGTTCGAGGGCTTCATGTCCCCGTACACGAAGACCGGTTCGCCACCGGTGTGCAGATGGCCGAGGGCTTCGAGGATCTGGCAGCCGTACGCGGCGACGTCCTCGATGTCGAGGACCCGCCCCCCGAGGGCCTGCTCCCCCCGCCGGGTCTCCTCGACGACCTTCTCCAGGGTGCCGTCCCCGACGTCGTCCATGACGACATGGCCGCCGGTCACCTGGCCGGTGCCGTCCCGCCGCGCGACGAAGTCGCGGATCTGGACGATCCGGGGATGGCGGATGGCGACGAGGTTGCGGCGTTCGACGTCGGCGAGCCGGGCGCCGTCCCGCTCGTAGCGGTTGAGCAGTCCCTTGACGGCGACGACGTCACCGAGGTGGGTGTCCTCGGCGAGATAGACCCAGCCCTGGCCGCCGTGCGCGATGGGCCCCATGATCCGGTACTGGTCGCGCAGCACATCGCCCGCGGCGAGTTCCGGCCGGTACGAGTAGGGCTCGCCGCAGGCCGGGCAGTACCCCTCGATCGGCACCGGGCCCTCGGTGTAGGGAGGGGCGAAGACCACACCGCACTCGGGGGACGAGCAGCCCATACGGATGCGCAGCGGTGCCTCTGGATCGATGAGCCGTGCCCGCTCGGAGCGCGGCTCGCGCTCGGGCAGTGCGAGGAGGTCCCGGGGGCCGAGCTCCCACGGGTCCGTGGGCAGCCGGGGCAGCCCGGGGCCGTTCTCGTGACGGCCGCACTCGGCGCAGTGGCCGGTGGGCAGGACGTGGCCGCCGCAGGGGGCTCCGGTGAAACGCCGGTGCGGGCAGGACGTCCTTGTCCCGGCGTCGGTGCTCCCTGTCGCCGCCGGCCGGGTGCTGGAGTGCCTCATGCCCGGCCTCCGTGGTGGCCTCCGTGGCGCTCCAGGTCGGCGCGCAGCGTGCTGATCAGCTCGCGCAGCGCGGTGAGTTGCCGGTGGGGATCCGTCTCGTGGATCAGCCGGCGCTCGGCCTGGCGCCGGTCGGCCGTCTCCGTCGCGGAGGCGAGCGAGTTGTCGTCGACGACGCCGAGCTGGACCGAGCGGTTGAACTCCGCGCGCCGCAGCCGGTCGAGCAACGCGTCCGCGTGGGCGAGGAGCGCGGGCCGCAGGAGTACGTCGTACGCCGCGGTCCAGCCGGTGCCGCCCGCGTGGCGGAAGACGAGCAGCAGCCGGAAGCCGCACTCCCGCAGCCGGCCGAGGAGGTCGATCAGGGGACCGGGCTCGGGCTCCTCGTCGAGGCCGTCGACAAGGACCGTAGGGGGTGGGCGGTCGGCCGCGAGGGCGGGCGCCTGCGCGGGGCGGCGCTTGGTGCCGAGCAGCCAGTCCCAGTACGCCAGATACTGGCCGGGCGGGAAGGCGATGTGCTCCAGGGCGTGGTCGGCGAGGTCCGGCCTGCTGGAGGAGCCGCCGCGATGCACGAGGTCGGCGCGGTGCAGCAGATGGCGCAGCGAGCGGTCCTTGCCACTGCCCGGAGACACCACGGTGATCTTCACCGGTTCCTCGTCCGGGTCCGCGAACCACCGGTCCAGCCGCTCCTCGAAGCCGTGATCCCAGGCGTACGGACTGCTCAACTCCTTGATCAGGGGCGAGAGTTCGGCGATCCGGTCGACGGGAATCAGATACGAGAAGGCGAGCCGGTTGTTCTCGGGCAGCAGCTCGCCCATGTCCCCGCGCCAGCTGACGACGAGCCCGACCACGCGCGCGGGACGCCCTTCGCCCGGCCGCGTGCACACGGCGGCGCCGCTGAACCCCGCCCGCACCACCTCCGCCTTGGCGACGGCGTCGAGCTGCACCCGCTCCCCGCTGGCCCCGCTGATACGGCCCCACAGGGTCATGCCGTCATCGAAGCCCTCCGCATACCCGGTCGCGGACACCTCCAAGCCGCCCCACAACCTGGGTTCCAACGGCGCGGGGCGCGCCTGCGGGCGCGGGCTGTCCAGGCGCAGCACGGCGATGTCCTCGCCGCCCTCGGCCTCCGGCAGCCACCCGCCGGGCAGAACCCGTGCGGCCACGGGTTCGAGGTCGCGGTTCTCCGCGAACTCCAGCCACATCACGGCGTCCGGATCGCGCACCACGTGCGCGCAGGTCAGCGCCGTGCGCTGATCGACGAGCACACCGGCGCCCGCTATGGGCCCGCGCGCGCCCCCGCGCCGCAACCTGAGCCTCCAGTCTGCGCGTAGCTCCCCCATACCGCTTCACACTACGCGTGGTGCATGGTGCTCCCTAGACTCGTGACCAGGTTCGATCAGCCAATATCGGGAATACGGCGGTGAGTTGACGTGGGGGAGACGGAACCGGTCGGTCTTGCGGAGGCCATCGGCACGGTGCGTGCCGAGCTGGCGCGAGCCCAGGCCGAGGGCGTGGCGAGCGACTGGCGGTTCAGTGTGGAGCAGGTCAGCCTGGAGTTCTCGGTCCAGTTCCACCGGGCCGGAGAGGGCGGCGCGGGTCTGCGCCTGGGCGTGGTCGAGGCACGGCTCGGCGGCTCGGTGAGCCGGGACGCCACGCATCGCATCCAGGTGGATCTGAAGCCGTTGCCGCGGCCTGACGGGCGTCACCATGAGGTGGGCCGGGAGGACGGGCCGCGCCGCCCATAGCACCCGCGGTCAGCCGGCCTCAACCGTCACCCGCACCCCGACCCGCAGCCCCCACCCCGCCATGGCCCCGGCCTCCGCCTCCAGCACATGCCGCGAACGGAGCCGGGGCAGCCCCAGCCGCCCCGGCGGCATCGTGCGTACGGCGATGACGTTCAGCTTGCGGTCGAGATAAGCGACGTCGATGGGGATGCGCATACGGAAGGTGTGCACGCCGCTCGCCGGGGTGAGCAGTATTGCCCCGTCGACGAAGTCTCGCCCCAGGAGCCCCTTTGTACGGGCTCGGTACGACGAGGCGACTTCCAGGGGGACCGAGACGTCATCTGGCCGTCCGTGCACCACCAGCGTCCCCCGCCCGTCACGCCATCGCCGCCCCATCCGCGGGCACCTCCTGAAGTTCCTGTTGTCCGCCGAGTGCTACCCGGGTAGGAAAGATCCCATGACAGGACTCGGCGCAGTGTTCCGTCCCCAACTCGCCCCCGAACGACTCCGATCCGTCGCCCGGCTCGCCGACGACGCCGGCCTCGAGGAGCTCTGGCTCTGGGAGGACTGTTTCCGGGAGGGAGGGATCTCCGCGGCCGCGGCCGCCCTCGCCTGGACCGAGCGGGTCAAGGTCGGCGTCGGCCTGCTGCCCGTCCCGTTGCGGAACGTCGCCATCACCGCCATGGAGGCCGCAACCTTGTACCGCATGTTCCCGGGCCGTCCGGTCCTAGCCGTCGGGCACGGTGTGCAGGACTGGATGAGGCAGGTCGGGGCTCGGGTCGAGTCGCCGGTGACGCTGTTGCGGGAGCACCTCGACGCGCTGCGCGCCCTGCTGCGCGGGGAGCGCCTCACCGTCGAGGGGCGGTACGTGAAGCTCGACGACGTCGCCCTCGACTGGCCACCCGCCGGGCCGGTGCCCATCGTCGCCGGCGTCACCGGCCCCCGCTCGCTCCGGCTCGCCGGGGAGTCCGCCGACGGGACCCTGCTCACCGCCTCGACCTCACCCGAGGGCGTGCGGCGGGCACGGCAACTCATCGACGAGGGGCGACAGGCTGCGGGACGTGCGGGCGCGGGTGCCGGTTCCGGTGCCGAGCCGCATCCGATCGTCGTCTATCTCCTCGCCGCCACCGGACCCGACGGACCCGCCCGCCTCAAGGCCGAGCTCGCCGCGGAAGGGCTCGAGTCCGTCCCCGATCTCGGTGTCGCCGGGGACGCGGGCGCCGTTGCGAAGGCCGTACAGCGGCTTGCGGACGCCGGTGCCGACACCGTGGTGCTGCAGCCGACGGGGGACGAGCCGGATCCGGAGGGGTTCGTGCGGTTCGTGGCCGAGGAAGTGCGGCCGCTGGTTCCGTAGACCGTTCGGCCGACACGGCGGCGTTGTCAGTGGCTCCTGCCACACTCCTCGACATGAGCGACACGAGCGACATGAACGGGGTGAACGGTATGGGCGATGAGCTGCGCCACGACGACACCGACGTACGTCTCCGCGATGTGCTGGACTCCGACCTCGAGGCCTTCCTCGCCTTTGAGCACGACCCGGAAGCCGTCCGGCGGTCGAGGTTCACGCCTCGGCCGCGCGACGCCTTCATGAAGCACTGGCGGACCCGCGTGCTCGGGAACGAGACCGGCCTCGTGCAGACGGTCACGGTCGGGGACGACGTGGCCGGCAACATCGTCGCCTGGTGGGACGGCGACCGCCGCTTCCTCGGCTACTGGCTGGGGCGGCCGTACTGGGGGCGCGGCATCGGCAGCAGAGCGCTCGCCCTCTTCCTCGAACTCGAGAAGACCCGGCCTCTGTACGCCGACCCCTTCCATACCAACACCGCCTCCGTACGACTCCTCGAACGCCATGGCTTCCAGCGCACCGGCACCCTCCCGCACGACGACGAGGGATACGTGCTCCTCGTGCTCTCCGACGCCGCGGCACCGGCGTAAAAAATCAGCGGCGCCCACTGACGACGCCCTGACACGATCACCGCATGGACGAGCCGCAGCACTCCCGCACCTTCGAGGACCACCCCCGTACCTTCGAAGCCCTCGTCGCCGAAGGCGCCGCCGTCCCCACCGAAGGCTGGGACTTCTCCTGGTTCGAGGGGAGGGCCACCGAGGCGCGGCCCTCCTGGGGATACGCCATGTCCCTCGCCGAGCGGCTCACCCGTGCCACCGCCGCCCTCGACATCCAGACCGGGGGAGGAGAGGTACTCGACTTCGCCCTCCGCCGCGCCGACACGAAGGTCCCGCCCCTCGCCGTCGCCACCGAAGGCTGGCCGCCGAACGTCGCCAAGGCCACCGCCCTCCTGAGCCCGCACGGCATCGCCGTCGTCGCCTGCCCCGAAGACGCACCGCTGCCCTTCGCCGACGGCGCCTTCGACCTAGTCAGCAGCCGGCACCCGGTCACCCCGCACTGGGCCGAGATCGCCCGCGTCCTCCAGCCCGGCGGCACCTACTTCGCCCAGCATGTCGGGCCGCGCAGCGTCTTCGAGCTCGTCGAGTACTTCCTCGGCCCCCTCCCGGAGGCGCAGAGCAGCGACCGCCACCCCGACCGCGAGCGCGCCGCCGCGGAGGCCGCCGGGCTGGAGATCGTCGATCTGCGGGCCGAGCGGCTGCGCATCGAGTTCCACGACATCGCGGCCGTCGTCCACTTCCTGCGGAAGGTGGTCTGGATGGTCCCCGGCTTCACCGTCGAGGCGTACCGACCCCAACTCCGCGCCCTGCACGAGCAGATCGAGTCCGCGGGCCCGTTCGTCGCGCACAGCACCCGCCACCTCTTCGAGGCCCGCAAGCGCAGCGCGTGAGCCCGTCCCCGGCGTACCTCACGCGTGCGGCCCGACCGTGACCTCCCCGACCACCAACTCCGCCTTCGCCTCCAGCACTTCCCCGAGCCGCTCCACCTGCTCGCCCAACTCCCGCTCCTGCCGCGCCGTCAGCCGTCGTCCGACCACCTCCACCGTCACCGTCGTACGACGGCCCTGGCGGCGCTGGTGCCAGACGCCCGCCACCAGTCCGTCCACCATCAGCACGGGATAGTTGCCGGCCTGACCGCCCGCCAGGGCCCGTTCGTACGCGGCTCCCGGGAACAGCGACGTCCGCGGTTGCGCGGCGATGGCGTACGCGTCGAAGTACGGCAGCAGACGCACCCCGCGCACGACCGCCCCCGGAAACCCCGTGTCACCGGCCGCCACCCAGGCCGAAGCCCCCTCAAAGCCGGCCTCCTCGATCTGCCCGCCCTCCGCCAGTTCCCGGAACAGCGACACCGCCCAACCCGCCGGTGCCGCCAGCCATGTGGCGAAGTTCTGCGGTGTAGCGGGACCGTATGCCCGCAGATACCGCCGTACGAGTGCGTGCAGTGCCACGTCCCCGGGCACCGCGTCGAACCCGGGCGGCCGCGTATACGTCACCTTCCGCCCCCGATTCGGGCCGAAGCACAGCGCACCCGCCTGGCCTGCCCGGTGCATCACCTGCCGCCAGCGTGGCCACAGGTCCTGGAAGGCGGGCATCACCAGGTCACCGGCCCAGGGACCGGTGCGGGCGACCACCTCCTCACCCAGCTCCTCCACGGTCAGACACACCCCGTCGAGGGCATCGCCGATCGCCGCGACGATCTGCGCCGCCTGTTCCTCCGTCACCCGTACCTCCGGCGGAAACGGGCTCGGCCCCGTCGGGATCGCGCTGAGCGCACCGCACCACAGCGGCAGTTCGGCGGCGGGAAGCAGATGCACGGTGCCGCGCGGGCCGAACGTCTTCACCAGCGAGCGGTCGTCCCACAGCGCCGCCCGTACGTCCGCCCGAGTCACCCCGGCGGCCCGCACCCCCACCGACACCTCGGCCGCGGACAGCACCTGCGCATGCGCGCCGAGTATCGCCCCGACCACCTCGGCGACCGGCGTGCCGCGCTCGGCGGGCCGGTCCAGGAACTGCCGCGCCCGCCGCCGTGCACTCGCCTCGTGCCAAGTGACAGTGAGAGTCATAGGGCGACGTTAGGCCGGATATAGGTCAGCCGCTGTCCGCTCGGGACCCGCCCATGCGCGGCCTCGTGCAAACCATGCATCCGTGCGCGGAGGGCCGTCGCCCCCTGCGCATCCAAGGAGCCCTCACCTTTTCCACATTGTTATGACGGCTGACTCGCTTTCCCTCCGCCGGTCACGTAAGTTCAGACCAAGGTAATTCGCGTAAGCAAAGCTGCGCGGCGGCACCGCGCAGCGGAGGGGGCTGCGCGGTGCCGTGTGCTCGTACATGCTCCTGCTGGACGCGCATCGCATCGAACTCACGCCCGCCCCCCGCGGTCATGTGCGCCGTCAAGCGGGCGTTCGCGGTCGGGGTCACCCGGGGGAGGGAAGTGCGGACAAGTCGCCGAGCGGGTCTCAAGGTGCGGCAAACCCTACGGATCCATCCGCATCCCGCCCGTTTCCCCAGGGAATCCGCCCCGACGCGGCCATGATTCCGCCACGAAGGGGCCCTCTCATGGCCACCGCCCCGTCGCCGAGCGATTTCGGAGAGTAGTTGTGGCACGCCGATGCGCGCAGCATCCCTTACGAAGGGTTATGGTGGAAACCCCCCCTCGGGCCGGTCCGTCTCCCCCCACGGACCGGCCCGTTTTTTGTGCCCGCGAGCCCGCCCCGTCCTCTGCACTGGACGGGGGCGCTCTTTCTGTACGGAGGGGGACTCACCAGGCGGCGGGCGACCGCACCGCCCCAAGGGGCGCGGGGAACTGCGCGATCAACCCCCCCAACCCGCAGCCGCCACGTACCCCAGACGCCCCCCATCCAAGGCGCAGCGGTAGGCTCACCCCGCGGGGACCGTATCCGTACGGAGGGGCTGACAATCACGTGAACCTGCGCGACAAGCTGCGCGGCCTGCTGGTCAGGCTGTACGCACGCCGGGTGGAAGGCCACCTGGACCACGCTCAGGTGCCCAAGCACATCGGCGTGATCATGGACGGCAACCGGCGCTGGGCGAAGGCGGCGGGCTCCTCCACCGTGCACGGCCACCGGGCCGGTGCCGAGAAGATCGAGGAGTTCCTCGGCTGGTGCTCCGAGACGGACGTCGAGGTCGTCACCCTCTGGCTGCTGTCGACCGACAACTTCGACCGCCCGCAGGACGAGCTCGTCCCGCTCCTCGGGATCATCGAGGATGTCGTCCGCTCCCTCGCCGCCGACGGGCGCTGGCGGGTGCACCACGTCGGCACGCCCGATCTGCTGCCGTCCGGGATGCAGACCACCCTCAAGGAGGCCGAGGAGGCCACCGCGCACGTCGACGGGATACTGGTCAACGTCGCCATCGGCTACGGCGGCCGCCAGGAGATCGCCGACGCGGTGCGCTCGATGCTGCTCGACGCCCAGGAGAAGGGCACCTCACTGGAGGACCTCGCCGAGGCCGTCGACATCGACATGATCGGCCGCCACCTCTACACCGGCGACCAGCCTGACCCGGACCTCGTGATCCGCACCAGCGGGGAGCAGCGGCTGTCCGGATTCATGCTCTGGCAAACGGCCCACTCCGAGTACTACTTCTGCGACGTCTTCTGGCCGGCCTTCCGCAAGGTGGACTTCCTGCGCGCCCTGCGCGACTACGCGGCCCGTCACCGGCGTTACGGCGGCTGAGCCCTTTCCGGCCACTCCATCGCCGTACTCAGGTGAGACGGAAGTCGCTCACTGCGGGACAGAAGTAGCCCACTACGGGACAGAAGTAACAAGGAGTTCACCAGCGCGCCGTCATATGCGCTGGCATGGCACCGCATGTTCGAGGGCATAAGCCAAGCAGGTCGACACCCGAACCACGGGTGTCGTATCTCAGCGGGCGGCGCCGGAGCCGTCCGCCCGGGAGGCCCTTTGCACCAGCCCGACCGTGCGGTCACGGCACGGAAGAAGCAGTGGAGGGCCGGTTTTCGGCCCGTGCAGGGCGGCCGACGACCGGTCCAGCTCCACTCCGTCGCTCCCCGACCTCATCCGAGGGGGTACGTCCTTCCGTGGTGACCAGCACAAAGCGCCACAAGCCAGACCGGCGCACCTACGTTCTCGACACCAGCGTCCTGCTGGCCGACCCGCACGCCCTGAGCCGCTTCGACGAGCACGAGGTCGTGCTCCCCATCGTCGTGGTGACGGAACTGGAGGCCAAGCGGCACCATCCCGAACTCGGTTACTTCGCCCGGCAGGCACTGCGCCTGCTCGACGACTACCGGGTGAAGTACGGCCGTCTCGACGCCCCCATTCCGACCGGGGACCTCGGCGGGACCGTCCGTGTCGAGCTCAACCACTCGGACCCCAGCGTGCTGCCCACCGGCTACCGCCTGGGGGACAACGACTCCCGTATCCTCGCGGTCGCCCGCAATCTGCAGGCCGAGGGGTTCGACGTCACCGTCGTGTCGAAGGACCTGCCGCTCAGGATCAAGGCCTCGTCCGTCGGTCTCCTCGCCGAGGAGTACCGCGCCGAACTCGCCATCACGGACTCCTCCGGCTGGACCGGAATGTCCGAACTGACCCTGCCGGGCGAGCAGGTGGACATCCTCTTCGAGGAAGGCCACGTCTACGTCCCCGAAGCGGCCGACATGCCCGTGCACACGGGGCTGACGATCCACTCCGAGCGCGGCAAGGCGCTGGGCCGGATCACGCCCGACGGCAATGTCCGTCTGGTGCGCGGCGACCGGGAGGCCTTCGGTATCAAGGGCAGGAGTGCCGAGCAGCGGATCGCGCTCGACCTGCTCCTCGACCCGGACGTCGGGATCGTGTCCATGGGCGGCCGGGCCGGCACCGGCAAGTCGGCGCTTGCGCTGTGCGCGGGGCTCGAGGCGGTGCTGGAGCGCCGTCAGCACCAGAAGGTGATGGTCTTCCGGCCGCTGTACGCGGTGGGCGGGCAGGAGCTCGGCTATCTGCCCGGCACCGAGGCCGAGAAGATGAGCCCCTGGGCGCAGGCGGTCTTCGACACGCTGTCCGCGGTCACCAGCCGCGAGGTCATCGAAGAGGTCACCGCGCGGGGAATGCTGGAGGTGCTTCCTCTCACGCACATCCGCGGGCGCTCGCTGCACGACGCGTTCGTGATCGTGGACGAGGCGCAGTCGCTGGAACGGAATGTACTGCTGACCGTTCTGTCCCGAATCGGCGCCAATTCACGGGTTGTTCTGACCCATGACGTGGCACAAAGGGACAATTTGCGGGTCGGGCGCTACGACGGTGTCGTCGCCGTCGTGGAGAAACTGAAGGGACATCCCCTTTTCGCCCATGTCACCCTGACGCGGTCCGAGAGGTCCCAGATCGCGGCCCTTGTGACCGAAATGCTGGAGGACGGGCAGATCTGACCCAAGTGCTCAACTTGCGGTAGCTACTCGTTGGTTGGCGCCGTTCGGAAAGGCGGGAGAGCCTATCCGGGCGGCGCCTCGGCGTGTGCGGCTTTCCGTAAATCCCCTGGGACAAACGAGGTGTGAGCTTTCACACGCAACTCGGAATTGCCTTGCGGCATCGCCTTACGGCAGAGTCTCACTCCTGTCAGGCCCCGCATACGACACACCTGTACCCCCAGCGGTACGGCGCCACAGCAACACCACGTCAACTCCATAGCGTCGTCGTATGCCGCCCGAGCACCATGCGGCGCTCCCCTCGCGGGAGTTGCCCACCGGGTCCGTGCCTCCCGTGACCCCGTAGGTGGGAGGCCAGAGCCAGGGGCACGATTGCGTCCGCCAGGGTCACCGAAGCGGGCGATGCTGGAAGGAAACCGTGTGAGTCCGATTTCGGTCAGGGGATTCGCAGTGGCCTCTGCCACCGCGGTCACCGCTGTCGGAAGCGTCGTCGGCGTTGCCTCGGGCAGCACCGCGCAGAACAACGACGCCGAGGCGACGGCTGCCGATTCGACGCTCCTCGCGGACATACCCGCGGGCCAGCAGGCCCAGGTGCAGACCGAGTCCCTGACGGCACAGGCCAACGTCCAGGCCATCGCCGCGGACGCGAGCGCCAAGAAGGATGCCGAGGAGGCGGCCCGCAAGGCTGCCGCCCAGAGCGCGATCGAGAAGCAGAAAGCCGCCGAGAAGGCGGCGCAGGAGGCCAAGGAGCGCCAAGAGGCCGAGGCGAAGGCCTCCCGGTCCTCCTCGGCCGACTTCCCGATCCAGAGCTCGTACACCATCGAGCAGATCCAGGCGATGGCGCGCCAGATGGTGCCGAGCGACCAGTTCCAGTGCTTCAGCAACATCGTGGACCACGAGTCCAGCTGGAACTACCGGGCCGTGAACCCCTCTTCGGGTGCCTACGGCCTCTTCCAGGCGCTCCCGGCCGGCAAGTACTCGTCCGCCGGCTCCGACTGGCAGACGAACCCGGCCACCCAGATCAAGTGGGGCCTCAACTACATGAACGAGCGGTACGACAGCCCGTGTGGCGCCTGGTCGTTCTGGCAGGCCAACCACTGGTACTAGGAGCTCCGCTGGTTCGGCCGCTGTACGTCGTCGTCTGTCTGCGGCGCCGTTGCGGCCGGTCGCGCAGTTCCCCGCGCCCCTCAGGGGCGTTGCTCAACCCTGCGTAGCCTCTCACCGTCCTTGTGGTGAGGGGCTTTCGCTGTTCTCCGGCGACGCATGTACGGTCGGACGGACGACTCCAGGGGGGAGTGGTGCGGAGAGACGGGGGAAGAGGACGGATCATGTCGCGAGTGCCAGGGTGGCTCGGTCGGCTCGGTGCCGGACTGACCGAGATGAGCGAGCGGTTGGACGAGCGTCGCGCCGAGGTGGAGCGCGAGAGTGCCGAGTTCCGGCCGGAGCGGCGATCGGCCACCGCCGTCGCGCCCGAGCCCGCCGCCGAGGCCCCGCCGCCGCCCGCCGACCACGTCCCCCGGCCCCCCGACTACGCCCCCACGGCACCGCCGCCCCGCCCCGACCCCGCGCAGGTCGTGCCGTGGGGCGTACGGGTCGCGGCGGAGGCCGGCTGGCGGCTGCTGGTGCTGGCCGGCACGGTCTGGGTGCTCATGCGGGTCATCAGCGCCGTCCAGCTCGTCGTGCTGGCGTTCGTCATCGCCCTGCTCCTCACCGCGCTGATGCAGCCCTCTGTGGCATGGCTGATGCGCCGGGGCGTGCCGCGCGGGCCCGCCACCGCCCTGACCGCGATCCTCGGGTTCGTCGTCATCGGGCTGATGGGCTGGTTCGTGACCTGGCAGGTCATGGAGAACATCGACAACCTCTCCGACCAGGTCCAGGACGGCATCGACGAGCTGCGCAAATGGCTGCTCAACAGCCCCTTCCACGTCACCGACAAGCAGATCAACGACATCGCCGAGAACCTCCGGGAGGCGGTCGGCGCCAACACCGACGAGATCACCACCGCGGGCCTGGAAGGCGTCACGGTCGTCGTCGAGACCCTCACCGGCATCCTGCTGGCGGCCTTCTCGACCCTCTTCCTGCTCTACGACGGCAAGCGCATCTGGGAGTGGACGCTGAAGCTCGTGCCCGCCGCGGCCCGCCCGGGCGTCGCCGGTGCTGGCCCGCGTGCGTGGGCGACCCTCACGGCGTACGTGCGCGGCACGGTCCTCGTCGCCCTGATCGACGCCGTCTTCATCGGCATCGGCATCTACTTCCTCGACGTACCGATGGCCGTCCCGCTGGCCGTCTTCATCTTCCTGTTCTCCTTCATCCCGCTCGTCGGAGCGGTGGCCTCCGGTGCCCTCGCCGTGGTCGTGGCGCTGGTGACGCAGGGCATCTTCACGGCGGTCATGACCCTCGCGGTCGTCCTCGCGGTCCAGCAGATCGAGGGGCACATCCTGCAACCGTTCATCCTGGGCCGCGCGGTCCGCGTCCACCCGCTGGCGGTGGTGCTGTCGGTGGCGGCCGGCGGCATGGTGGCGGGGATCGGGGGTGCGGTGGTGGCGGTGCCGTTGGTGGCGGTGTCGAACACGATCGTGGGGTATCTGCGGGCGTATTCGCAGGAAGCGGTGGTAAGGAGCGCGGCGGGGGCGGCACCTTCGAGCGCCGGTCAGGAACAACCAGACGGTCCGGCCTTTGAGGACGAGGCCGTTCAGGCCGATGGGGGGTCTGGGGGCGCAGCCCCCGGGAACGACCGCCACGACAACGCAGAGGGCCCCGCCCACGAGAGGTGAGCGGGGTCCACAGAGCAACGGCGCCTACTCGACGTCGGCCAGCACAGCCTCGGCCTCCAAGGTGGAGCCCACGGCCTGGATCACGGACGCGATCTTGAACGCCTCCTGGACGACCTCACGGTCCACGCCCGCCTTGCGCAGCACCTGCTCGTGCGAGTCCAGGCACAGGCCGCAGCCGTTGATGGCGGACACGGCGAACGACCACAGCTCGAAGTCGACCTTGTCGACACCGGGGTTGCCGATGACGTTCATACGGAGCCCCGCGCGCAGGTTGCCGTACTCGTGGTCGGACAGCAGGTGCCGGGTCCGGTAGAAGACGTTGTTCATCGCCATCACCGCGGCCGCGGACTTCGCCGCGTTGTACGCCTCCGGCGAGAGGTTCGCCTTGGCCTCCGGCGCCAGTTCGCGCAGCACGATCGGGGAGCGCGCGGCGATCGCCGTGGCGAGCACCGTGCCCCACAGCTGCTGGGCCGGGAGGTCGGAGTTGCCGATGACCGAGCCCAGGTTGAGCTTCAGGTCCTTGGCGTAGTCCGGGAGGCGGGACTTGAGGGAGTCGAGGGACATGTCCGTCACTCTCCGGCGAGGAGCTTGACCGGGTCCAGGGTCTCGTCGCCCTTGGTCCAGTTGCACGGGCACAGCTCGTCCGTCTGGAGGGCGTCCAGGACCCGCAGGACCTCCTTGGGGTTACGGCCGACGGAGCCGGCGGTCACCATGGAGAACTGGATCTCGTTGTTCTGGTCGACGATGAAGACGGCACGCTTGGCGAAGCCGTCCTCGCCCTCGATGCCCAGGTCGCGCATCAGCTCGCGCTTGGTGTCGGCCAGCATCGGGAACGGCAGGTCACGCAGGTCGTCGTGGTCCTTGCGCCAGGCGTGGTGCACGTACTCGGAGTCACCGGAGAAGCCGAGGACCTGCGCGTCGCGATCGGCGAACTCCTCGTTCAGCTTGCCGAAGGCCGTGATCTCGGTCGGACACACGAAAGTGAAGTCCGCGGGCCAGGCAAACACGATCTTCCACTTGCCCTCGTAGGTCTTGTGGTTGATCGTCTCGAACTCCTTGCCCTTCTCCAGCGAGACGCAGGCGGTCAGTTCGAACTCGGGGAACTTGTCACCGACAGTGAGCACACGCTCTCCTTGCAGCGAAGAGACACCCGTTCGTACAGGTGTCTCCCTTTGGGTTGGACCTTACCGATCCTGGCACAGGCTGCATTGATACGGGAAATAGCTACACTCGGTCGGGTTGATCGGAGGTACCTATTGATGACCGTGGGTAAGAGGAGACAGCCCAGCCTCGCCCAGCTGCGGGCCTTCGCCGCCGTCGCCGAACACCTCCACTTCCGGGACGCGGCCGCCGCGATCGGCATGAGCCAGCCCGCCCTGTCGGGTGCCGTCTCGGCGCTGGAGGAGACGCTCGGGGTCACGCTCCTCGAGCGCACGACCCGCAAGGTGCTCCTGTCACCCGCCGGCGAGCGTCTCGCCGTACGGGCGAAGGCGGTGCTGGCGGAGGTCGGGGCGCTGATGGAGGAGGCGGAGGCGGTCCGGGCGCCGTTCACCGGGGTGCTGCGCCTCGGGGTCATCCCGACTGTGGCGCCGTACCTGTTGCCCACGGTTCTGCGTCTGGTCCACGACCGCTACCCGCACCTGGACCTCCAGGTGCATGAGGAGCAGACCGCGAATCTCATCGAGGGCCTCACCAGCGGGCGCCTCGATCTGCTGCTGCTCGCCGTCCCCCTCGGCGTACCCGGTGTCGTCGAACTCCCGCTCTTCGACGAGGACTTCGTGCTCGTCACCCCGCTCGGCCACGGGCTGGGCGGCCGCGAGGGCATCCCGCGGGAGGCGCTGCGCGAGCTGAACCTGCTGCTCCTCGACGAAGGGCACTGCCTGCGCGACCAGGCCCTCGACATCTGCCGGGAGGCCGGTCGTGAGGACGCGCCGGTGACCACGACGGCCGCGGGACTGTCCACGCTCGTCCAGCTCGTCTCGGGCGGGCTGGGGGTGACCCTGCTGCCGCGCACCGCCCTCAAGCTGGAGACGACGCGCGGCAGCCGGCTCCTCACCGGCTACTTCGCCGACCCCGCCCCCACCCGCCGGGTCGCCCTCGCCATGCGGACGGGGGCCGCGCGCGGCGCGGAGTACGAGGAGCTGGCGGCCGCATTGCGAGAGGCTCTGCGGCCGCTGCCCGTACGGGTGTTGAACGGCAACGAGTGACCGTCACTCCGTGCGCAGCCCGTCCGGCCGCATCAGCCGCAGCAGCGGCGGCAGGCTGAGCAGCGTCACCACGAGGACGACCGCGGCGCCGACGCCGGTCATCGTCAGCACGCTCGCCCAGTCCACGCGCACCGAGGTGTCCGTCATCCGCAGCAGGACCGCACCCAGCGTCAGGCCCACCGTCGACGCCAGCAGCAGCCCCAGGCCGACCGGGATCGCCGTCTGCCAGAGCACCGACAGGCTCAGCGTGCTGCGCCGGGTGCCGAAGGCGACCAGGGACGACAGCAGCTTCTTGCGCTCGCGCAGCTGCTCCAGCTGGGAGACCAGCAGGCTCGCGCCGATCAGCAGCAGGACGCAGGTCGCGCCGACGAACAGCCCGGTGCGGATGGACTGGAACTCCAGCGAGCGCCTCGTGGCCGTCAGTGTGTACACGTCCGACAGCGGGTCGAGCCGTGCGGCGGTGTTGCGCGCGTAGTCGGCGGCGTCCGGCTCCGACAGGTCCAGCGAGAGGAACACCTGCTGGTACAGGCCGGCCTCCGCGGCCTCGGGCAGCGCGCCGGAGGTGAACAGCAGTCCGCTGCGCTCGTAGCCGGTCGGGTCCTGGCGTTGCTCCGCCGTCTTGATGCCGGAGGGCACCTTCCAGGCCACCGGGTGGCTCGTCGACCCGCTGTACTCCGGGTCGAAGTACAGAGTGCCGCCCGGTTCGGTGACCTTCTTCGTCTCGCTGTCGTACTCGCCGCCGACGATCCGGAAGACGTCGCCGTCCCGGCACGAGGCGAGCTTCGCCACTTCGCGCAGCTCGGCGCAGCTGCCGAGAGCCACCTCCACCGCGATGTCCGGTTCCTTGGCCCGTTCACCGGCCGAGCCCTGGGAGATGGCCGACGCACGGCGTACGCCCTTGGTCTGCGCCAGTTGCCGCCCGACCTCGGCCAGCGGGACGTCGCCGTGCACGGCGACCTGCATCTGAGCCCGGTTCAGGTCGTTGCCGGTGTCCTTGGTGTAGTCGCCCTCGACGCCGGAGAACAGCATCTGCAGCGCGATCGCCCCGGCCACCGCGACGGCGATGCCGTTGACCATGCGGGCGGCTGTGCCGCTGCTCAACTGCAGCCTGCGGACGGCCAGTTGCCAGGAGACCGAGCCGGAGTTCAGCCGGGCCACCACGGCCTCCACGATCCACGGCAGCAGCGCGGTGATGCCGATCAGCAGCAGCACGGTGCCGCCGATCACCAGCCACTGGTTGAAGTCCCCGTTGGCGTTGCCCTGCCCCACCATCGGGTACAGCAGGGCCAGGCCGCCCAGCGGCAGCAGCAGCCGCCACCACAGCCGGCGGCGCGGTGGCCTCGCCGTACGGACCACGCCGAGGGGCTCGATGACGACCCCGCGCAGCGCGAACAGCGTCACCAGGACCGCGGCGGCCGGGACGGCGACGGCAACCAGTACGGCGAGCGTCGGCGAGGGGTTGAGGTCGCTCGGGAACACGGTGATGTCCCGCACCTCCAGCAGGGCCGCCATCTGACGCCCCACCAGGAAGAAACCGGTGCCGAGGACCAGCCCGAGCAGCGCCCCGGCGAGCGCCTCGCCGCCCGCGATCCGGCGCGCCATCCGCCCGTCCGCGCCGACCAGCCGCAGCGCCGCGAGCCGCCGGTCCCGGCGCTCGCCGCCGAAGCGCACGGCCGCCGCGATGAACACCGCGACCGGCAGCAGCAGGACGATGAAGACGATCAGGACGAGCAGGAGCAGCACCGGGTCCAGGCCCTCATCCGTGTTCCCGGGGGAGGGGCCGAAGTAGTCGATGCGCTCGACGGAGCCGCCGGACAGCTGGTCCTCCAGGCCGGAGGCGCCCGCGTAGTAGGCGAGTTCGCCGGGCCCGATGAGCCCGTCCTGGGTGATGGTGCCGGCGACCTGATAGGGGATGCGCTCGCGCAGCAGCTTGCCGGAGTCGGACTTGAGCAGCCGGTCCAGCGCGGGAGAGACGACCATCTCGCCCTTCGCGGGGAACTTCTCGACGCCCGGCGGCAGCGGCGCCCGCGCCCCCTCGGGCTCCAGCATCCGGCCGCGTACGTCCTTGTCGCGGAACGTGGTGTCGGTGCGGGCGATGATCAGCGTGTCGTCCGCCTTCGGCAGCTTCTCCGCGCTGTACGTGAAGTCGTCCCGCGCGCTGCCACGCTGGTTGCGCTCGGACAGCGCGCTCGGGATGGCCGTCGTCAGCAGCAGCAACGCCACGCCGAGCCCGACCCCGACGGCCGTCAGCAGGGCCCGGACCCATCCCTCACGTCCGCCGGCGAAGGCGAACCGGACCCCCAGGCCCAGATCCTTGGCCCACTGACTCGCGCTCATACGACGCGCTCCATGTCCCGGGACTTGCCGTCCCGTACGACGATCTCGCGGTCGGAGTAGGCGGCGACCCGCGCCTCGTGCGTGACGAGGACGACGGCGGCGTTGGTCGACCGGGCGGCGTCCGTCAGCAGCTCCATCACGCGCTCGCCGTTGAGGGAGTCGAGCGCGCCGGTCGGCTCGTCGGCGAACAGCACACGCGGGTTGGTGACCAGCGCGCGGGCGACGGCGACGCGCTGCCCCTGACCACCGGAGACCTCACCGGGCCGCTTCTTCCTGAGGTCGTCGACCTCCAGCCGCTCCATCCAGATCAGGGCGGCCTTCTCGGCCTCCTTGCGGGAGGTGCCGTTCAGCCGCAGCGGAAGGGCGACGTTCTCGACGCAGGTCAACTCCGGTACGAGCTGCCCGAACTGGAAGACGAACCCGAACTCGGAGCGCCTGAGCGCGCTGCGCTGGGCGTCGTTCATGGTGGCCAGCTCGCGCCCGTTGTAGGTGATGGACCCGGAGTCGGGCGGCACGATCCCGGCGAGGCAGTGCAGCAGCGTCGACTTGCCGGAGCCGGACGGCCCCATGACGGCGACGACCTCGCCGGGATGGATGGAGAACTCGGCGCCGTCGAGGGCGACGGTCGGGCCGTAGGCCTTGCGCAGCTCTTCGGCCGCCAGCAGGGAACCGGGAGGCGGAGTCACTTGGTCACCACCTCGGCCAGCTTGTCGAGGCGCGCGGCGGTGAGTTCCAGCCAGCGCAGATCGGCCTCGAGGTGGAAGAGGGCGTGGTCGCAGATCAGCTGATCGGCGAGATCCCCCTTCCTCTTGCGGTCGGTGAGGATGCGCATCATGCGCAGGTGCTCGGCGCGCTGGGTGTCGAGGATGTCGGCCGCGTTGCGCCGGGTGAGCAGGGCGAGGACGACCTTGGTGTAGAGGGTCGACTGGAGGTACGGCTCGGGCTTCTCGGGCGTCGCGAGCCACCGTTGTACGTCGGTGATCCCGGCGTCCGTGATGGCGTACCGCTTCCGCTCGGGCCCGCCGCCGGGCTCGATCCCGTCGACCTCGACGAGCCCGTTCTTCAGCAGCCGGGACATCGTCGAGTAGACCTGGCCGTAGTGCAGCGGCCGGTCGTGACCGAACTTCTCGTCGAAGGCCCGCTTGAGGTCGTAGCCGTGGCGGGGGCCCGATTCCAGGAGCCCTAGAAGGGTGTGACCGATGGACATGACAGGGACTCTACACGGGGTGTATACCCCGCATGTATACGCGGAGTGTGTAGATCATGGCCTGGCGTACGGCACCCCAGGTGGGGGCCGATTGTCACGGTTCTGCTACTGAGACTCGGGTGGGTTCACGGGGGGACGGCCTCGGCGTGGAATCGGCTTGGCCTCACCCGGCAGCCGACCCGCCTCGGCGAGAGCGCGCCGCAGCAGGAACTCGATCTGGGCGTTGGCCGACCGCAGTTCATCACCGGCCCACCGCGCGAGCGCCTCGTACACGGACGGGTCGAGCCGCAGCAGCACCTGCTTGCGCTGCGGCCGACCTTGAGGGGCCGAACCCCCGGAGGGAACCGTCACTGGTAAAGGGTCCCGGTGTTGAGTACGGGCTGCGGTGCGCGGTCCCCGCACAGCACCACCATCAGGTTCGACACCATCGCCGCTTTCCGCTCCTCGTCCAGCTCCACGATGTCCCGCTCGGAGATCCGCGCGAGCGCCGCCTCGACCATGCCCACCGCCCCGTCGACGATCTGCCGGCGCGCCGCGACGACCGCCCCGGCCTGCTGCCGCTGGAGCATCGCGGAGGCGATCTCGGGAGCGTACGCGAGATGCGTGAAGCGCGACTCGATGATCTGCACCCCGGCCGCTTCCACGCGCGCGTGCAGTTCGGCGGCGAGCTTCTCGGTGATCTCCTCGGCGTTGCCGCGCAGCGACAGGCCGGCCTCGTCATGGGCGTCGTACGGGTACTCGATGGCGATGTGCCGCACCGCCGCCTCGGTCTGGGCGGAGACGAACTCCAGGAAGTCGTCCACCTCGAACGTGGCCTGCGCGGTGTCCTCGACCTTCCACACCACGACCGCGGCGAGCTCGATCGGGTTGCCGTAGGCGTCGTTGACCTTGAGGACCGCCGTCTCGTGGTTGCGGACGCGGGTCGAGATCTTCGTGCGGGACGTGAAGGGGTTCACCCAGCGCAGCCCGTCCTGCCGGATCGTCCCCCGGTACCGCCCGAAGAGCTGGACGACCCGCGCCTCGCCCGGCGCGACCATGTTCAGCCCGCACATCGCGAGGAGCGCGGCTATGCCGACCAGGATGCCGGTGATGATCAGCGACGCCTGGCCGCCACCCCCGGAGACGGCCGAGGCGCTCGCGATCAGGCCCGCGCCGAGCAGCAGTCCGACCAGGCCCAGTAGCAGGGCCAGTCCGCCCCCGATGCTGTGCGCTGTGAACTCGCGTACGCGCGGTGCGGGCATGTCGGGTACGTCGGCGGTGGTGGACGTGTGGTCGGTGGTGGCTGGTGTGTGGTCGGTGGCCATGGTGGTTCCCCCGTTTCATCCCATTCGTCCGGGAGGCCGTAGGCGGCTCCCGTCGGCTTTCGTAAGCCTCGTTCTAGCTAAGTGATATCACTTTACCCCACGCAGGCAACCCTATGCGTCTCTCAGCCGTCGGTTCCGGTGGGACAGGTGCTGATTGTCACGTCCGTAAAAGACCGGATCGGCCGTCCTTTGTCACAACTTCCGGTGTTAGCTTTCTGAGCTGACCTGAGCGACGAACCTGTGTGGCGGGAGCGCACACAACAGCGAAGCGGAGCGGAACGGACCCATGGGACGAGCGGAAGAGAGACGAGCGCGCCAGCGTGGTGGGCGCCGCGCCGCGCCCCGGCGCTCGTCGGAGATGCCGTCGGCCGCGGCCGGCGGCGACTCGATCACCGTGGTGGGCCCGTCGGGCGCCCCGGGAGGCCGGGCAGCGGCCCGCCGAGCGGCCAAGGCCGGGCGCAAGGGCGGCGACGGCAAGGGCCGAATACGCCGGCTCTTCACCTGGAAGAAGATCCTCGGCACGTTCCTCGGCGTGTGCCTGCTCGCCATCGGTTCCTTCATCGCGCTGTACCTGATGGTCGACATCCCCAGGGGCAACGCCGCCGCCCAGGCCGCCCAGCGCCAGAGCAACGTCTACAAGTTCAGCGACGGCACCACCCTGGCCCGCGCCGGCAAGGTCAACCGCGAGATCGTGGACCTGTCCAAGGTGCCCAAGAAGGTCCAGCGCACCTTTGTCGCGGCGGAGAACAAGTCCTTCTACCACGACAACGGCATCGACCTGAAGGGCACGGCCCGCGGTGTGCTCAACACGCTGATGGGCAAGGGCGCGCAGGGTGGTTCGACGATCACCCAGCAGTACGTCAAGAACTACTACCTCAGCCAGGAACAGACGGTCAGCCGCAAGCTCAAGGAGATGGTCATCTCCTTGAAGGTGGACCGGGAGATGACCAAGGACGAGATCCTCGCGGGCTACATCAACACCAGCTACTACGGCCGCAACGCCTACGGCATCCAGGCCGCGGCCCAGGCCTACTACGGCGTCGACGCCGAGAAGCTCAAGGTCGAGCAGGGCGCGTACCTCGCCGCATTGCTCCAGGCGCCGAGCCAGTACGACTGGACCGCCGCGTCCGACACCGGCAGGAAGCTGGTCAAGGCCCGTTGGAACTACGTCCTGGACAACATGGTCGAGGAGGGCTGGCTGGGCAAGTCCGAGCGCCAGGGCATGACGTTCCCCGAGCCGAAGGAGCCGAAGCCCACCGCCGGCCTCGAGGGCCAGAAGGGCTACTTCGTCGCGCTCGCCAACCGTCAGCTCGAGGACCAGCTGATGAAGCAGCAGGACCTCACCCGCTCCCAGGCCGAGGCCGCGGTCGTCGACCAGGGCTGGACCATCACCCTGAACATCGACAAGAAGAAGCAGGCCGCGCTGGAGAAGGCCGTCAAGACGCAGCTGACCAGCAAGCTGGACAAGAAGAAGCGGAAGGTCGACGCGGACATCCAGGCCGGCGCGGTCTCCGTCGACCCCAAGACGGGCAAGGTCGTGGCCCTCTACGGCGGCGTGGACTACTTCGACCACTACTTCAGCAACGCGACCCGCACCGACTACCAGCCCGCGTCGACGTTCAAGCCGGTGATCCTGGCCGCCGCCCTGGAGGAGAACGCCGAGACCCAGGACGGCAAGCCGATCACCGCGAACACGGTCTACGACGGCACCAGCAAGCGGCCGGTCGTGGACGACGGCACCAAGGTCGGGTTCGCCCCAGAGAACGAGGACGACTACAGCTACGGCGACGTCACCGTGCAGACGGCGATGAACAAGTCCATCAACTCCGTCTTCGCGCAGATGGGCGTCGACGTCGGCATGGAGAACGTCATGGACGTCGCCGCCAAGCTCGGCATGGACACCACCAACGAGGAGGCCGTACCCGCCCAGACCCTGGGCACCATGGGCGCCAGCCCGCTGCAGATGGCCGGGGTGTACGCCACCCTCGACAACCACGGCAAGAAGGTCACCCCGAGCATCATCAAGGCGGCCGAGCACAACAGCCGTGCGGTCACGCTGCCCGACCCGATCGGCGAGGAGGTCATCAGCCGCGAGACCGCCGACACCGTGACCTCGGTGCTGACGGGCGTGGTCGACGACGGTACGGCCCAGGAGTCCGTGGCGAACAACCCCAAGCGTGACGGTCAGAAGGTCGCCGGCAAGACGGGTACGTCCGACGACAACAAGTCGGCCTGGTTCACCGGCTACACACCGGACCTGGTGACCTCGGTGGGCCTGTTCGGTGAGGACGACAAGCCTCCGCACCGGCAGGTCAAGATGTACGGCGCCGGCGGCGAGGACCGTGTCAACGGTGGTGGCTTCCCGGCGGAGATCTGGGCGGCGTACATGTTCGGCGTGACAAAGCCGGACGCCAGGTTCGACCTCGACACCGACCAGGGCGCGGCGGTCCGGCCGACCTGGACGCCGACCCCGACCGAGGAGCCCACGACCCAGGAGCCGACGGAGGAACCGACGACTCAGAAGCCGACGGAGACGCCGACGACCGAAGAGCCGACGGAGACGCCGACGACCGAAGAGCCGACGGAGGAACCGACCACCGAGCCGCCCACGGTGGAGCCGACGGGCCGACCGACGGACGACGTCACCCTGGACCCGGTCAGGCCCGGCAACGGCCAGTGACAGCAAAGGGAAGGGCGCCCGGCGACACGCCGGGCGCCCTTCCCGCACCACCTCGCGGTGAACTCAGCCCTCGGTTGGTCGGACGTCAGGCGAGCGTGACCTCCCAGTCACTGCAGTTGCGAATGGAGTCCCTGCTGGCCTCGAGGCTGCCGGCCCAGTCGCCGATGCAGGCCTTGAAGTTGATGGTGGTTCCCTCGTAGAGGTCCATGTTGACGTCACGCACCGAGTTCACGCCGTCCCTGTTGAAGTACGTGAACCAGTGGTACCGGTCCTCGGACGCGTCCCACCAGCGGAACAGCGCGACCGCGGAGTGCCCGTCCTTCACGGTGTCCTTGATGAGCAGGTGGTCGCCGTCCTCTTTCCAGTCCACGCGCGATCCCGTGGGGAAGGACTCGGCGGTCCGGTCGTACTCACTCGCGTAGGCGACACCGCCCTGGGTGCCGGCCAGAACCGCGGCGCCGAGCAGCGCCATAAGCCCCCGCTGGGCAATCTTGTGCATGGATGTTCCCCCTTCATGGTGTACTGATCAACCGCATTCGAAAATATATGCGATCCCATGAGGGCGCGGGGGAAATTAATGGAGTTGATCCACTGTCAAAAAGGTCTGCTCGTCGCGGCATTCACGGAGTACGCGTCACCCCCGGTTCAACTCGAACCAGACGACCTTCCCGGTGCTCAACCGCGTCGCGCCCCATCGCCGGGCCAGCCGATTGACCAGGTACAGCCCACGGCCGCCCTCGTCCGTGGCCCGCGCCTGCCGAAGCCGCGGCAGCTGGGGTACGTCGTCCCCCACCTCGCAGCGCAGGACGTCGGTGCGCAGCAACCGCAGCGTCACCGGCCGGGAGGCGTAGCGGACGGCGTTCGTCACGACCTCACTGACGAGCAGCTCGACCGAGTCGGTGAGGTCCTCCATGCCCCAGCGGGCCAGGGCACGCCGCGCCAGCCGCCGGGCCCGCCCCGGGGCCGCGTCCTCCGGCTCCAGGAACCAGTACGCCACGTCGCTGGGCGCGATCCCGTCGAAGCGGGCGGCGAGAAGCGCGATGTCGTCGTCCCGGTCGCCCGGGCCGAGCATGTCCAGGACCTCGTCGCAGAGGGCTTCGAG
This sequence comes from Streptomyces sp. CA-251387, assembly GCF_050936625.1. NCBI lineage: Bacteria > Bacillati > Actinomycetota > Actinomycetes > Kitasatosporales > Streptomycetaceae > Streptomyces > Streptomyces sp. CA-251387. The sequence continues at coordinate 6,132,315 of NZ_JBNJMJ010000001.1, forward strand.
GGGCGGCGGATGGTCGGGGCCGGTCAGCTGCGCGGTGGCGGCGAGCTTCTCGCGCAGCTGCTCTATGCCGGTCCACACGTCGCGCAGGCGGGACTCGACCAGGCCGTCGGTGTAGAGGAGCAGGGTCGCTCCGGCCGGCGCGTCCAGCTCCACGGCCTCGAAGTCGACGCCGCCGACGCCGATCGGCGCGCCCGCGGGCACGCGCAGCACCTCCGCGCGGCCGCCCAGGTGCAGCAGGACGGGCGGCGGATGGCCGGCGTTGGCGATGGTGATGCGGTGCGATACGGGGTCGTAGACCGCGTACAGGCAGGTCGCCATGCGGTCGGTGCCCAGTCGCTGGGCCTGTTCGTCGAGGTGGTGCAGGACCTCCTGCGGCGGCAGGTCGAGGCCGGCGAGGGTCTGGGCCGTCGTCCGCAGCTGGCCCATGATCGCGGCCGACGTCATGGAGTGGCCCATGACGTCACCGACGACCAGCGCCACACGGCTGCCCGGCAGCGGGATCGCGTCGTACCAGTCACCGCCCACCCGGGCGGTCTCGGCCGCCGGGAGGTAGCGGGACGCCAGCCGCACGCCCGTCGGACGCGGCAGCGTCTCCGGCAGCATCGTGCGCTGCAGCTCGTCGGCGATGTACGCCTCCCGGCCGTACAGCACCGCCTTGTCGATGCCGAGCGCGCTGTGCGTGGCGAGCTGGGCGGCGACGAGGAGGTCGTCCGGCTCGAAGGCCAGGCGCTCCGGGCGGCGCAGGAAGACCGCGGCGCCGATGACCCGGCGGCGGCCGCGCAGCGGGGCGAGGATCGCGCGCTGACCGTCGGGAATGATCAACTGCCCGTCGTCGCCGAGGAGTTCGGGCAGCGCGGCGCGAGCGGCGGGCGCGTCGGCGAAGACGGGACGTACGCCGCGCAGCACCTCGGCGAGCGCACCGCCCGGCCGCACCTCGCACAGTTCGGCGGTGAGGGCGGACAGTTCGGCCAGCTCGTTCGGCTCCTGCTGCTGTTGTGTCGGCAGGAAGCCGCCCTCGGTGTCGCGCTCCTCCGGGATCCGGTCGGTGCGGCGCAGCCGCAGCACGACGGGACCCGTGGGCCGCTCGTCGCCGACCGGCAGCGGGTCGCGCAGATAGACGAGGATCGCGTCGGAGAAGGTCGGCACGGTCGCCCGGCACAGCCCCATCACGATCTCGTCCAGGTCGATGCCGCGGGCGATCCGCCGGGTGGCGGCGCCCACGAAGCGCAGCCGGTCCCCGTCCCGCCGCATCGGCGTGGGCCGCCCGGGCGGCACCCCCTGACCGGTACGCCGCTCCGCGGACTCCTGTGACTGCTCGGTGCCCGGCTGGGGCGGTATGGCCTCCGGAACGGGCCGCGGCCGGTGTGTGTCGGGCTCGGCGGCGACGGAGGGCTGCGAGTGCTCGGGGCCGTTGCCGGCGATGACTGGGGGCTCCTTGCTCGGGCCGGACGGTGCGGTGGTGCCCGGCGTGGAAGGGGTCTCTCCGGTGCGCGCCTGCGCGGGTAAGGCGGCGGCGCCGCCAGGTGTGTGCGGCGGTGTGGCGTGCGCCGACGACGGCGTCGAGGTACGCACGAGCGCCCCGCGGGACTCCGCGGGGTCGACGCCCGTCTCAGGGCGTTCGAAGGAGGTCGGCTGCTCCGTCACGCCTTTCGAATCCATCCGTCCGGGGCTGCGCGCCACGCGTGCAGTGTGTCCCGCCGAAACTCCGATACCCGGAATACGTGCCCCAGGAACGGAATTCCCGCGTGGCCAGAGGCAGTTCCTGTGCCACCGGTGAGCCGTCTGCGGCCCGTACCGGTATTGCCCTGGTAACCCTCGCTCACGTCCTGCCGCCCCTCGGTGACGATCGGTCAAGCCTGGCGCGCACTCCGGTAGTTGTTCCTGCGCGCCCTTGCGGAGGACGATCCTACGTTTGTTGCCCGGGGGCGCATCAAGGGTCTCATGAGGACATGTGCACGGGTGCGCGATCCCAGTCCTCAGGCAAAGAAGGTACAGCCCAGGCGGGATCCGGGCGCCACTGCGGCCAGCCGTCGGCGAACGGCGGCCCCCAGGCACGGATCACCTCGACCGCGTCACGCCCGGCGTCCCGCACCTGCGCGGCCAGCGGTTCGTCGATCAGCCCGTCCCGCTGGGCCTGCGCGAACTCGTCCTCGTCCCGCCAGTGCCAACTGCGGTCCGGGTGCACGGAGATGTCGAGAAAGTGGTCCTCGGAGTCCACCCCGCCCGCCCAACGGGCCAGCGGCTCCTCAAGATTCACGTACCAGTTCTTGAACTGCCACCCGGGCTCCCAGAACAACCACACCGACCACGGTTCACCGGGCCTGGCGAGCTTCAGCACCCCGGTCCCGAACCACCGGTCGCGCTGAACGGTGCGCGGCTTGGTGTACCGCGTCTCAAGCGGCTCCAGGTGCACGGCGGTTCCGTCGGCGAGCACCGGCTTGATGCACTCCGTCCCCGGCGCCAGCCATACGGCGAGGATCTCGTCGTCGTCCCGTACGACGGTCACGGGACGCGCGATGTGGAAGCGACGGCCGGCGTTCTCCCGGTACCGCCACAGGATCTGTGTCCCGGGCGCCCAGAAGCCCGTCGACCCGCCCGCTTCCACTTCCGTCGTCACCGCTCCACCGTCTGCCATGAACAGATATTAGGTGCCACAGGCATACGACGCTGCGGCGCCCGTCACGGTTCACGCCGCAGCGAAGACAGAACGACGACTCGTTACGGCCGCGTCATCCGCAGGACATCCAGGGCCTCGTCCAACTGCTGAAGTGTGAGGTCACCGCGCTCCACGTACCCGCTCTCCAGGACGACTTGGCGGATCGTCTTGCGCTGCGCGAGGGCCTTCTTGGCGACCTTGGCGGCCTCCTCGTACCCGATGTACTTGTTGAGCGGCGTGACCACGGAGGGTGACGACTCGGCATACTCCAGGGCCCGTTCGCGGTGGGCGACGATGCCGTCGACGGTCCGGTCGGCGAGCAGCCGCGAGACATTGGCCAGCAGCCGGATGGACTCCAGGACATTCTTCGCGATGACCGGGAGCATCACGTTCAGCTCGAAGTTGCCGGCGGCTCCGGCGGTGGCCACGGTGGCGTCATTGCCGATGACCTGCGCGGCGACCATGAGCACGGCCTCGGGGATGACCGGGTTGACCTTGCCGGGCATGATCGACGACCCCGGCTGGAGGTCGGGCAGGCTGATCTCCGCGAGCCCGGTGCGCGGCCCGGACGACATCCACCGCAGGTCGTTCGCGATCTTCGTCAGGCCGACCGCGATGGTCCTGAGCTGCCCACTGGTCTCGACGATGCCGTCCCGCGCGCCCTGCGCCTCGAAGTGGTCCCGCGCCTCGGTGAGCGGCAGCCCGGTGGCGCGGGCCACCTCCTCGATGACGGCGGCGGAGAAGCCGGGGGGCGTGTTGATGCCGGTGCCGACGGCCGTACCGCCGAGGGGCAGTTCGGCGAGCCGGGGGAGGGAGGCGCCGAGCCGCTCGACGCCGTACCGCACCTGGGCGGCGTACCCGCCGAACTCCTGCCCCAGCGTCACGGGCGTGGCGTCCATGAGATGAGTACGGCCGGACTTCACGACATCGGCGAACTCCTCGGCCTTGCGGGTGAGGGAGTCGGCGAGGTGCTCGAGGGCCGGGACGAGGTCGCGGGTGACGGCGGCGGTGGCGGCGATGTGGATGGAGGAGGGGAAGACGTCGTTGGACGACTGGGACGCATTGACGTGGTCATTGGGATGGACGTCCCGCCCGAGCCGCTCGGTCGCGAGGGTGGCGATGACCTCGTTGGTGTTCATGTTGGACGAGGTCCCGGACCCCGTCTGGAACACATCCACGGGGAAGTGCTCGTCCCACCGTCCCTCGGCGACCTCGTCAGCGGCTTCCTGAATGGCCTCGGCGATGTCCTTGTCGAGCACCCCGAGCCGCGCGTTCACCTTCGCGGCGGCGCCCTTGATCCGGGCGAGCGCCTCGATGTGGGCCCGCTCGATGCGCTGGCCGGAGACGGGGAAGTTCTCGACGGCACGCTGCGTCTGCGCGCGCCACTTCGCTTCGGCGGGGACCCGTACCTCGCCCATGGAGTCGTGCTCGATGCGGTAGTCGCTCATACCCGGTACAGCGTGGGGGTGGGTGCGGTTGTTCCGGGGTTGGCCCGCTTGGGGGCGCAGAATCCATCAGCGGCTTCGCTGCGGGCCACCCCGCCGCACCCGAGGCGCTACGCCAGCCCGGGCCCCCGTACCGGAATCGACGTGAACGTCGGCTGGGGCGCCGGGTCCTGGAAGAAGTCGTTGCCCTTGTCGTCGACCACGATGAACGCCGGGAAGTCCTCGACCTCGATCTTCCAGACGGCCTCCATGCCGAGCTCCTCGTACTCGACGACCTCGACCTTCTTGATGCAGTCCTGGGCGAGCCGGGCGGCGGGCCCGCCGATGGAGCCGAGGTAGAACCCGCCGTGTGCCGCGCACGCGTCCGTGACCTGCTTGCTCCGGTTGCCCTTCGCCAGCATCACCTTGGAGCCACCCGCCGCCTGAAACTGCTCGACGTAGGAGTCCATGCGGCCGGCCGTCGTAGGACCGAAGGAGCCCGACGCGTACCCCTCCGGCGTCTTGGCCGGCCCCGCGTAGTACACCGGGTGGTCCTTCAGGTACTGCGGCATCTCCTCACCCGCATCCAGCCGCTCCTTGATCTTGGCGTGCGCGATGTCGCGGGCCACGACCAGCGGCCCGGTGAGGGAGAGACGGGTCTTGACCGGGTACTTGGTCAGCTCGGCGAGGATGTCGTCCATCGGCTGGTTGAGGTCGATCTTGACGACGTCCCCGTCGGCCTCAAGATGCTCCTCCGTCGTCTCCGGCAGGAAGCGCGCCGGGTCCGTCTCCAGCTGCTCCAGGAAGACGCCCTCCGCGGTGATCTTCGCGACGGCCTGCCGGTCGGCGGAGCAGGAGACGGCGATGGCGACCGGGCAGGAGGCACCGTGCCGCGGCAGACGCACCACGCGTACGTCGTGGCAGAAGTACTTCCCGCCGAACTGGGCCCCGATCCCGATCCTCTGCGTCAGCTCGAAGACCTTCTCCTCCAGCTCCTTGTCCCGGAACCCGTGCCCGAGCGGCGAGCCCTCGGCCGGAATCTCGTCCAGGTAGTGCGCGGAGGCGTACTTCGCGGTCTTGAGGGCGTATTCCGCACTCGTACCACCCACGACGATCGCCAGGTGGTACGGCGGACAGGCGGCCGTACCCAGCGAACGGATCTTCTCCTCCAGGAACTTCATCATGGAGGCCTCGTTCAGGACGGCCTTCGTCTCCTGGTACAGGAAGGACTTGTTGGCGGAGCCGCCGCCCTTCGCCATGAACAGGAACTTGTAGGCGCCGCCGTCGGTGGCGTACAGCTCGATCTGGGCCGGCAGGTTCGACCCGGTGTTCTTCTCCTCCCACATGGTGAGCGGAGCCATCTGCGAGTACCGGAGATTGAGCTTGGTGTACGCGTCGTAGATGCCGCGCGACAGGGCTTCCTCGTCCTCGCCCTGCGTCAGTACGTTCTGCCCGCGCTTGCCCATCACGATCGCCGTACCGGTGTCCTGGCACATCGGCAGGACACCCGCCGCCGCGATGTTCGCGTTCTTCAGCAGGTCCAGGGCGACGAACTTGTCGTTGCTCGACGCCTCGGGGTCGTCGATGATGCGGCGCAGCTGGGCGAGGTGGGCGGGGCGCAGGTAGTGCTGGATGTCGTGCATGGCCTCCTCGGCGAGCTTGCGCAGCGCCTCGGGCTCCACCTTGAGGAACGTCCGCCCGTCGGCCTCGAAGGTGGAGACACCCTCGGAGGTCACCAGCCGGTACGGGGTGGTGTCCTCTCCCATGGGGAGCAGATCGGTGTACGCGAACTCAGGCATGTCGCCCATTCCTCACTCGACAGACAGCGCGGCTGACCTCCATTGGCAGCGCCCACCAGCGTAGAACCTGCCACTGACGGCGAGCTTGTGAGGTAAGGCTCAGTTCGACCACCACCGACCGGACCCATACGGGGGCTATCGCGATCTATCGTGTTTGGGTACGCTGCTGCCGTGGACCTTCAGAAGCAGACCGCACCCGCTGCCGCCACCGAGCTACGCGCGTCCGACGCCGATCGCGACCGGATCGCCGACATCCTGCGCGAGGCCCTGGCCGAGGGCCGCCTCACGGCCGACGAGCACGCCGAGCGCGTCGAGGGCGTGCTGGCCGCCAAGACGGTCGGCGAACTGGACGTCTTCATACGGGACCTGCCCGCCGCCCACCAGCGCCGCGCACCCCACATCCCGGCCGCCGGCCGCCCCGCCCCCGCCGCGATCCCGGCCGACCCCGACGACAACGTGGTCGCGGTCTTCAGCAGCGCCGTCCGCAAGGGCCGCTGGCGCGCGGGCCGCCGAATCCATGCGTACGCGATCTTCGGCAGCGTGGAGATAGACCTCAGTGAGGCGCTCTTCGAGTACCAGCAGGTCGTGATCAGGGCGATCTCGGTCTGCGGCAGCGTCGAGGTGCGCGTCCCGGAGAACGTCTCGCTGCGCGGCACCGGCGGCGGTGTGCTCGGCGCCTTCGAGGTGGACCACCTCGACGCGGAGGACCCCGAGGCACCGGTCGTCCAGGTCGACGGCTGGGCCGTGCTCGGCAGCATCGAGGGCAGGCCGAAGCGGGGCAAACTCGTCGCCGACATTCTCGACCGCGTTCAGCGCAGCGTCGACAAGGGCACCAAGAGTTTGCGCAAGCATTTGGATCGTTGACGGTTGTGAATCGAACCGATTCCCACCCGCCTTCAGGGCTCTGCCGATCGCCGTACAGCGGCGCGCAGGACCCCCCGAAATCCAGCGGTTCGGAACTGACTGCATAGGCGCGCGCACAGCGGGTAGACCTTGCTGCATCGTCTCTCGCTCGCGAAGCCGTCGTCAGGAGTAGACCGTGCTGCAACCGCCGCATTCGTCCCTGCAGGTAGCTGCCGTTCCGGCCCAGCGGGTGCCAGTGCGAGACAGGGACCAAGACGCCCCGTGGCATACCGAGGCCGTGTGCCGCCGCGACGAGGCCGGCCTGTTCTTCGCCCCCTCAAAGGAGCCCACCGCGGCCCGTCTCTCCCGTGAGGAGGCGGCCAAGCGAGTCTGCGCCCGCTGCCCGGTCATGGTCGAGTGTCGCGAACACGCCCTCCTCCAGCCCGAGCCCTACGGCGTCTGGGGCGGCCTCACCGCAGCGGAACGCCGAGTGGTCCTGGCGAGGCGCCGACGCCGCGAAATGGAACTGAAGAAGGCGGCGAGGACGGCGAACCGCATAGCGCAGGCGGGCTGAGAAGCAGCAAAAAAGGGCGCCCCCTCCGCACCGGGGGCGCCCAACGCCCTTAAGGGGCGCGGGGAACTGCGCGATCAACCACGGACAACCGGCAGTCGCCAACGACCCGCAGTCCCCGAGCTATCAGGCGCCAATTCACTTCGCCCTGTCGAAGTCGATCGCGCTGTAAGCCCGCAGCTTGCTCAGCCGGTGCTCGGAATCGATCCTCCGCACCGTCCCCGACTTCGACCGCATCACGATCGAGTCGGTCGTCGCGGTCTCCGACCGGTACCGCACACCCCGCAGCAACTCACCATCGGTGATCCCGGTCGCGACGAAGAACACGTTGTCCCCGGCGACCAGGTCATCGGTCATCAGCACCCGGTCCAGGTCGTGCCCGGCGTCAATGGCCCGCTGCCGCTCCTCGTCGTCCTTGGGCCACAGCTTGCCCTGGATGGTCCCGCCGAGGCACTTCACGGCACACGCCGAGATGATCCCCTCCGGCGTACCGCCGATACCGAGCAGCATGTCGACGCCGGTGCCCTCACGCAGTGCGTAGATCGACCCGGCGACGTCGCCGTCCGAGATCAGCTTGATGCGCGCACCCGCGTCCCGGATCTCCTTGATGATGCCCTCGTGCCGGGGCCGGTCGAGGATGACGACGGTGACGTCCTCGGGCGTCGACCGCTTCGCCTTGGCGACCCGGCGGATGTTCACTTCCACGGGCGCGTTGATGTCGACGAAGTCGGCGGCCTCGGGACCGGTGACGAGCTTGTCCATGTAGAAGACGGCCGACGGGTCGAACATGGACCCACGGTCGGCCGCGGCGAGCACGGAGATCGCGTTGGGCATGCCCTTCGCGGTCAGGGTGGTCCCGTCGATCGGGTCGACGGCGATGTCGCATTCGGGCCCGGTGCCGTCGCCGACCCGCTCCCCGTTGAAGAGCATCGGTGCCTCGTCCTTCTCGCCCTCACCGATGACGACGACGCCGTTCATCGACACGGTGTGGACGAGGGTCCGCATGGCGCGCACCGCGGCACCGTCGGCGCCGTTCTTGTCGCCGCGCCCGACCCAGCGGCCCGCGGCCATCGCCGCGGCTTCGGTCACACGGACCAGTTCCAGGGCGAGGTTGCGGTCGGGGGCTTCGCTGGGTACTTCGAGTTCGGTCGGCAGATGATGATGATTCTCGGTCATCGGAGCGCACCTTTCTGATACGACGACGGCCGGATGAGGGTGACGGCCCTGACTCTATCCCCGGGTGGGCAGGATGAGCAGGGGGCCCCACGGATGAGCAGGCCAGGGTACCTGCGACGATAGGGGGCGTGGCAGGTTCGAACGGCAAGCAGAAGTCGGTCCGGAACATGGTCCTCTCCCTCGGGGTGACCGTGCTCGCGGCTGGGGGCATCTATCTCTTCGTTCCCCATGAGGAGGGCGACCCCGACCTCCCGCGGGTCGACTACCGCGTGGAGCTGCTGACGGCCCGCCGTGCGGCGTCCTACCCGGTGGCCGCGCCGCAGGGCCTGCCCGACTCCTGGAAGGCGACCTCCGTCCGCTTCCAGGGCGACGACTTCGACGCCTGGCATCTCGGCTTCCACACCCCCGACGGGGAGTACGCCCAGATCGAGCAGTCGACCCAGAAGCCGTCGACGTTCCTCGAAGAGGCCACCCAGGGCGCGCGGGAGACCAAGGTCACCCAGAAGATCGGCGACCGGACGTGGACGCGGTACACGGGCGGCCGATACGACGCGCTCGTGCACCAGGAGAAGGGCGCGACGACCGTGGTGGCGGGCACGGGCTCGTTCGAGCAGCTGACGCAGCTGGCCAAGGCCCTGAAGGCGGAGTGACCGTATGGGCATGGCGAAGGCCCCCGGGTGTTGGGTGATCCCGGGGGCCTTCGCCGTGCACGGGTCGGTCAGACCGTGGTGACGACCTCGTCGAACTCCAGGCGCGGGGAGCGCGGGTACCAGGCGTCGGGGCCCGGCTTGCCGATGTTGACGACCATCAGCGGGGTGTGGTCGTCGTCCAGGAACTCCTTGCGGACGCCCTCGAAGTCGAAGCCGGTCATCGGGCCGGCGGCCAGTCCGGCGGCGCGGACGCCGACGATGAAGTACGCGGCCTGCAGGGCGGCGTTCATCCCGGCGGCGTGCTCACGGGCGGCGCGCTCGCTGAAGAAGACGTCCTTCGCCTGCGGGAAGGCCGGGAAGAGGTGCGGCAGCTCCTCGTGGAACTCGTTGTCCGCGGAGAGGATCGCGACCAGCGGGGCGGCGGCGGTCTTGGCCTGGTTGCCCTCGGCCATGTGCTGCACCAGGCGCTCACGGGCCTCGGCGGAGCGGACCAGGGTGATGCGCAGGGGGGTCTGGTTGAAGGCGGTGGGGCCGTACTTGACCAGGTCGTAGATCGCCTGGATCTGCTCCTCGGTCACCGGCTCGTCGGTGAAGGCGTTCGCGGTGCGGGCCTCGCGGAACAGCAGGTCCTGGGCGGCGGGGTCAAGGACGAGAGACATGCGTGAACCTTCTCGGGTGTGCGTCGTGCGTAAACGGACCGGGGACCGGTTCCGGTGTCGACGGTACGCAAGTCAAGTTCAAGTTTCAACAAATGGCGCGTCCTGGTGATCCGCCTCACAGCCCACCCCTGCACCTACGACACCCCGCCGCCGTCTTCGCTCTACGACTCGCCCTCGCCCTCGCCGCCCCCCTGCTCGGCCTCGGCCTCCTCGGCGAGCGCCGCGTCCAGGCGTGCCCGTGCACCCTCCAGCCAGCGCCGGCACACCTTGGCCAGCTCCTCGCCCCGCTCCCACAGCGCGAGGGACTCCTCCAGCGTCGTACCGCCCGCCTCCAGCCGCCGTACGACCTCGATCAGCTCGTCCCGGGCCTGCTCGTAGCCCAGTGCCTCTTCCACCTTGCTGGTCATTCGCCCACCCTATGCATCGGCCTGTGCGTCGACGTGCGCGTCGACCCGTACGGAGAACTCACCGTCGGCGACCCGCGCCCGCAGCGCCTCGTCCGCCGCCACCTCACCCGGGTCACGGACCACGTGCCCGTCGGCCTTCTGCAGCACCGCATAACCCCGTTTCAGGGTCGCCGCGGGGGAGAGCGCCACCACGCGTGCGTGCGTGTGCGTCAGCTCGGACTCGGCCCGGTCGAGATGGTGGCCGAGGCAGCGGCGACCGCGGTCGAGGAGCGAGGCCACATGATCGGCCCGCTCGTCGATCATCCGGTGCGGATCCTCTATCGAGGGCCGCGCGAGGGCGTGGGCGAGCCCGCGCTCCTCCCGTTCGATGAACGCCTCGACGCACCGCCGGGCGCGGTCACGCAGCAGCCGTACGCGCTCGTACTCCTCGCCGACGTCCGGTACGACCTTCTTGGCGGCGTCGGTGGGGGTGGAGGCGCGCAGGTCGGCGACGTGGTCGAGGAGGGGATTGTCCGGCTCGTGCCCGATGGCGGACACGACGGGCGTGCGGCACGCGGCGACGGCCCGGACGAGCTGCTCGTCGGAGAAGGGCAGCAGATCCTCGACGCTCCCGCCCCCACGGGCGACGATGATCACATCCACGTCGTCCATCTCGTCGAGCTCTTTGACCGCCTGCATGACCTGCGGCACGGCGTGCACGCCCTGCACGGCGACGTTGCGCACCTCGAAGCGGACGGCGGGCCAGCGGTGGCGGGCGTTCTCCAGCACGTCCCGCTCGGCGGCGGAGGCGCGCCCGCAGACGAGGCCGATGAGCTGAGGGAGGAAGGGGAGAGCCTTCTTCCGCTCCGGCGCGAAGAGCCCCTCGGCGGCGAGGGCCTTCTTCAGCATCTCCAGCCGGGCGAGCAGCTCGCCGACGCCGACGGGCCTTATCTCGGCGGCTCGCAGGGAGAGCTGACCGCGCGGGGCGTACCACTCGGGCTTGGCGAGCACGACGACCCGGGCGCCCTCGCTCACCACGTCGGACACGGCGTCGAACACCTGCCGATACGCCGTCACGCTCACGGAGATGTCGTACGACGGATCCCGCAACGTCAGAAACACGACGCCGGCACCGGGCCGCCGCGACAACTGCGTGATCTGCCCCTCGACCCAGATCGCCCCGAGCCGGTCGATCCACCCCCCGATGAGCCGCGACACCTCACCGACGGGCAGGGGCGATTCGGGCGACGTGTTCACAGCCATGCGCCGAGCGTAACGGCCCCCACCGACAACACGCGGCGCGTGGGTGACGGGTTGGTGGGGAGACGGACGGCAGGTTGTGAGGGGTGGGAAACGACGGGTGCGGACGAGGTGGGCAGGCGGTGGGCAGGCGGGCGACGTCGATCTCCGGCCCGCGAACGCACCCGTACGATGGGGTGCATGACTGCTTCGCCTGGCCGCCGTGTCCTGCTCGCCGCCCCCCGTGGCTACTGCGCGGGCGTGGACCGCGCCGTGATCGCCGTCGAGAAAGCCCTGGAGCAGTACGGCGCTCCGGTGTACGTCCGGCACGAGATCGTCCACAACAAGTACGTCGTGCAGACCCTGGAGAGGAAGGGCGCCATCTTCGTCGAGCAGACGGAGGAGGTCCCGCCGGGGAACATCGTCATGTTCTCGGCGCACGGCGTCGCCCCGACCGTCCACGAAGAAGCCGAGCGCGGCAAGCTCGCCACCATCGACGCGACCTGCCCCCTGGTCACCAAGGTCCACAAGGAAGCCGTCCGCTTCGCCAATGAGGACTACGACATCCTCCTGATCGGGCACGAGGGCCACGAAGAGGTCATCGGCACGTCCGGCGAGGCCCCCGACCACATCCAGCTCGTCGACGGTCCGAAGGACGTCGCCAAGGTGGAGGTCCGCGACCCGTCGAAGGTCGTGTGGCTGTCGCAGACCACCCTCTCCGTCGACGAGACCATGGAGACCGTCGACGCGCTGAAGGAGAAGTTCCCGCAGCTGATCTCCCCGCCCAGTGACGACATCTGCTACGCCACGCAGAACCGCCAGCTCGCGGTGAAGCAGATGGGCGCCGAGGCCGAGCTGGTCATCGTGGTCGGCTCCCGCAACTCCTCCAACTCCAAGCGCCTGGTCGAGGTCGCCAAGCTGGCCGGCGCGCGCGAGGCCTACCTCGTGGACTTCGCCAGCGAGATCGACGAGGCCTGGCTGGAGGGCGTCACGACGGTGGGCGTCACCTCCGGCGCCTCCGTCCCGGAGGTCCTCGTGGAGGAGGTCCTGGAATGGCTCGGACAGCGGGGCTACGGCGACGTCGAACTCGTCAAGGCGGCCGAGGAGTCCATCACCTTCTCCCTGCCGAAGGAACTGCGCCGGGACCTGCGCGAGGAGGCGGCGGCGCTGATCGCCGAGCGCACCGCGTCCGGCGAATCCGAGGAGTGACTGATCCGGCGACTCCGGCGACTGTGACGACTGACTGATCCGGCGACACCGGGGAGTGACTGTCAGTCCTCCGTCGTAACGTAGGGCCATGCAGATCTTCGGCGTGGACATCGGTGGATCCGGGATCAAGGGCGCCCCGGTGGACCTGGACAGGGGCGACCTCGCTCAGGAGCGCTTCAAGGTGCTCACTCCGCACCCGGCCACGCCCGACGGGGTGGCCGACGGCGTGAAGCAGGTCGTCGAGCACTACGGCTGGACGGGGCCGGTCGGGCTCACCTTCCCCGGCGTGGTCACCGACGGATCCACGATCCGTACGGCGGCGAACGTCGACAAGAGCTGGATCGACACCGACGCGCGCGCGTTGTTCAGCGAACGCCTCGGCGGCCTCCCGGTGACGGTGGTCAACGACGCGGACGCGGCCGGCGTGGCCGAGATGCACTTCGGCGCGGGCCGCGACCGCCGCGGCACCGTGATCCTGCTCACGTTCGGCACGGGCATCGGCAGCGCGCTGTTCATCGACGGCGCCCTGGTCCCCAACACCGAGCTGGGCCACCTCGAACTCCACGGCCACGACGCCGAGAAGCGCGCCTCCAGCAAGGCCAAGGAGGACGAGGAGCTCACGTGGGAGCACTGGGCCCACCGCGTCCAGAAGTACCTCGCCCATGTCGAGATGCTGTTCTCCCCGGAGCTGTTCATCATCGGCGGCGGGGTGAGCCGGAAGTCCCACAAGTTCCTGCACCACATCGAGGGCATCAAGGCGGAGATCGTCCCGGCCCAGCTGCAGAACAACGCGGGGATCGTGGGGGCGGCGATGCGGGCGGCGGAGAAGGACCGCTAGGGCCTGCCCCGGCCGACGGTCACGGCGACCGGCGGCGGGCCGCCGCCCTGCGGGCCAGCACGCGGACCTTTCGGACGGTCACGATGAGACCGGCGACCAGCGTCCCCCCGTACAGCCACCCGGCCTGCGTGGCGAGGGCGGTGAAGAGCCCCATCAGGTGACCGCCGATTCCCCCGCCGTTGTCGGCCACCGGAACCAGCCCCACGGCGAATGCGATCGGTACGACCACCGGCGCCGTCAGCAGGTCGCCCCTGCGCACCCACAACGCGGTCAGCACACACACCGGCAGGAACAGCACGCTGTACACCGTGAGTGACGCGTCGAACAGCAGCGCGTCGAGGTAGCCGAGCAGGATCATCACGGCACAGCAGAAGAGGCCGCCGCCCAGGCCGGTGAGCCGGGGATTGGGGAACCGGGCCACCGCCTGCGGCGGCGGGGGCGGTCCGGGGCGTCGTACGGCTGCTGCTGCCGCGGGGGCCGATCCCGGGCGGCGCTGGGGCCCGGGCCGGGTGGAGCGGACGGGCCGGTCGGACCGGGCGGCCCGGGCGGCGCGGCTGGACCGAGCGGACCGGCCGGCCCCGGCCGACCGAGCGGAACCGTTCCCTTCCCCCGCGAACCCCCCTTCCCGCCTCACCGATCTCTCCCCACCCCGTGCGTATCCGTCCTCACCCCGCGCCGCCTGCGGCGGCAACGGCGGTGACGTACCGCGTCGCGATTCGTACCGGCCACCCCGCGCCCTGTGTTGTTCCACTGGACCAACTTAGGTCGGCTTATGTGTCGAATCGGCCCTCAGACACGCCTGGGAGCGGACCTTGGCCACGTGTTCGACATGACGCCGGGGCCGGGCCCGGCACGCCGTAGACTGGTGGATCGGCCCGTGCATCTGCATCGAAGATCGATCTGCATCGAAGATCGAAGAAGGACCGGGCCCCAGCCCAGCCCCTGAAGTCCTCTCACGTACGGGAAGTCGCAACGTGTCGCTCACGATCGGAATCGTCGGTCTGCCGAATGTCGGCAAGTCGACCCTGTTCAACGCCCTGACCAAGAACGACGTGCTGGCGGCCAACTACCCGTTCGCCACGATCGAGCCGAACGTCGGCGTCGTCGGCGTCCCGGACGCGCGCCTGGCGAAGCTGGCCGAGATTTTTTCCTCCCAGCGGATCCTCCCGGCGACCGTCGACTTCGTCGACATCGCGGGCATCGTGCGCGGCGCGTCCGAGGGCGAGGGCCTGGGCAACAAGTTCCTCGCGAACATCCGTGAGTCCGACGCGATCTGCCAGGTCATCCGCGCCTTCAAGGACGAGAACGTCGTCCACGTCGACGGCAAGGTCTCGCCGAAGGACGACATCGAGACGATCAATACCGAGCTGATCCTCGCCGACCTCCAGACCATCGAGAAGGTTCTGCCCCGCCTCCAGAAGGAGTCGCGGATCAAGAAGGACATCGCGCCGAAGGTCAAGGCCGTCGAGGAGGCCAAGGAGATCCTGGAGAAGGGCGACACGCTCTTCGCGCACGGCATCGTCCAGGGCACCGAGCGCAACGAGCTCCTGCACGACCTGCACCTCCTCACCACCAAGCCCTTCCTCTACGTCTTCAACGTCGACGAGGACGAGCTGGTCGACGAGGACTTCAAGAACGAGCAGCGCGCCCTGGTCGCCCCCGCCGAGGCGATCTTCCTCAACGCCAAGCTGGAGGCCGACCTCGCCGAGCTCGACGAGGACGAGGCCCTCGAACTCCTCCAGTCCGTCGGCCAGGACGAGCCGGGCCTCGCCACCCTCGCCCGCGTCGGCTTCAACACCCTCGGCCTGCAGACCTACCTGACGGCCGGCCCCAAGGAATCCCGCGCCTGGACCATCAAGAAGGGCGCCACCGCCCCCGAGGCCGCCGGCGTCATCCACACCGACTTCCAGAAGGGCTTCATCAAGGCCGAGGTCATCTCCTTCGCCGACCTGGTGGAAACCGGCTCGGTCGCCGAGGCCCGCGCGAAGGGGAAGGCGCGGATGGAGGGCAAGGACTATGTGATGCAGGACGGGGACGTCGTGGAGTTCCGCTTCAACGTGTGAGCGGATGAAACAACACCACGTCGCTGATCTGGCAAGCATGCGGCTCAGCAGGGGTCGGCTCTTTCGGGAGCCGACCCCTTCGTCATACCCCTGCTGGATGGGTCTGGGTTGCCGCTCCTGTGCAGCAAGGCGTGAGCGAGGTCGTGGGTCACATGCCGTCCATCGACGGCATCGAGTCCCGCAGACCCGGCAGCAGCCAGTCCTGGGACAGGGCGAGTACGGCCAGGACGAGGAACACGGGGCCCACGACGCGGGAGAGCAACGGCCCGCGGAACCACAGTTTCTCGACGAAGATCAGCACGGCCAGCCCCGCCATGGCCGCCACGTTCATCACACCGAGCGGGATCAGGACGATCATGAGCCCGGCGCAGCAGCCGACGCAGTAGGCGCCGTGATGGAGTCCCACCCTCAGGTCGCGGGCCGGGTGCCGGAAGCCGGCGTAGCGCATCAGGTGGCTCATGGGGGCGCGGCAGTGCCGCAGGCACACGTTCTTGAGGGGACCGAGCTGATACAGCCCGGCGAGCAGGAACGCGGTGAAGCCGATCCAGCGCCCGGCGGTCGGGTGATCGGCCACCAGATCGCCGGTGAGGGTGAGGGCCGCGTAGGCCAGCGCCCCGAAGGCCGTCCACACCATCAGGTATCCGCCGACGAACTCGGCGGTGCGCGCCGCCCGGGTCCAGCCGGAGGACCGGCGGCCGATTCCCCGCACCCAGGTGATGGCCACCGGCGCCATGGACGGCAGCATCATGGCCGCCATCATCGTCACCCACAGCAGCAGGAACAGGGGCAGCGCCATCCCCATCGTGCCGGGCTCGACCCCCATGTCCCGGGCCTGGCCGATGGTGAGCGCCCACGCGGGCACCGCGATCAGGACGATGAGGAGCCAGGCGGAGGCAAGGTCCCGCTTCGGCAGCAACCCACCGCCGGCTCCGGTCGGCGCAGGCGACCGGGTGGGCGCGGGCTCGAAGGGCCGGGAGATACGCATCGGCATGGCCTCCTGCGGACACTTCCAGGAGAGCACGCCTCAATCCGGCGCGCGACATCGACCCTGACAGGCCCTGACATCGGCCCTGGCGCCTCCTCACCGGCGAGAACCCGCTGCACGATGCACCCGGGCTCGCCGCTCCGCTTCCTGAGCCAATCCAGCTGACCCGCTTCCCCGGCCGCCCCGGTGCCGCAGCTGACCCGCTTCCCCAGCGGCGCGGTTACCCTTCCGGCCGGTCGGGCGCAAACTGGAAGGGAGTCCTCGCGATCCCGAGAGCGCCCCGGGACGTGGTCTCGGCACTCCGAACGAGCCTCCGGGCCCGGAAGGAGGGAAGCAAAGATGACAGAGCAGGTGACCACCGGGACGCGCTGGCATCTGGCCGGCGACTGGTTCGACGTCTGCAAGTGCGCCATACCGTGCCCGTGCACGTTCGCCCAGCCTCCCACCTACGGTGACTGCGAAGGCGTGCTGGTCTGGCACATCCGAGAGGGCAACTTCGGCGACGTGAGGCTCGACGATCTCAACGTCCTCATGCTCGCATCCTTCACCGGTAACGTCTGGGCCGGCGAGCACACGGACCCGTACGCCGCGGTCTTCCTCGACGAGCGCGCGGACCAGCGGCAACGCGATGCGCTCGGGGCGATCTTCGGCGGCGCGGCGGGTGGATGGCCCGCCCAGTTCGGTGAGGTCTTCGGCGCTGAGATGCGGGGCATGGACACCGCCCCCATCCAGGTGGAGATCGACGAGGACCTCGGGACCTGGCGTGCCGAGATACCCGGACGCGTGGCGGCAAGCGCCGAGGCCCTCACCGGGCCGACGACTCCGGAGGGCGTACGGGTACAGGTGCACGGCGCGCCCGGCGCGGAGGTGGGACCGGGGCAGGTCGCGACCTGGGGACGGGCCACGACCGACCGTGTGGACGCGTTCGGCTTCTCCTGGGAACGCTCGGGAAAGTCGAGCAAACACTTCCCCTTCGACTGGAACGGCCCGGACTGAGCACTCGGCAGAGGCATTGATCACTCAGCAGAGTCATTGAGCGCTCAGCAGAGCCCGGTCAGTCAGCCGCCGCCGACCCTTCGGCACGCCTCCGCATACGCCCGCACCAGCGGCCGCGCCTCGTCCTCCTTGCGCCACGCCAGCGCGTAACGGCTCGGCGAGATGCCTCGCACCGGGCGGGTCAGCACCCCGCCCAGGCTGATCAGTGGGGCGTTGCCCGTCGCCACCAGGCAGATCCCGAGGCCGGCGACCAGCGCCTCGTACGTCTCCTCCGTGCTCGCGATCTCCGCCCCGATCCGCGGCGGCCGGCCTCCCCGCTCCTCCAGCGCCAGCCAGTAGTCGCGCAACGGCCCCGCACTCGCCGGCAGGGCGAGGAACGGCTCGTCGAGCAGGGCCGTGAAGTCGATCTCCGAGCGGGAGGCCAGGGGGTGGGCGTCCGGGAGAGCGACCAGGCGCGGCTCCTCCGCCACCACCGTCCACGCGTAGCGGTCGGCGTCAGGGAGGGGCAGCCAGACGAAGGCCACGTCCGAGTCGCCGTCCGCCAGGCCCGCCGTCGGGTCCTCCCAGCTCACCTGGCGCAGACGCAGGACCGTGTCCGGGTGTGCGGCGGTGAAGCGGGAGCGGATCGCCGGGAGCAGGCCGCCGCGGCCCGGGCTGGTGCTCATGCCGACCACCAGCGTGCCGCGCGCCGCGGCCCGGGCCGCCTCCAGCGCCGCCGTCCCCTCGGACCAGGCGTCCAGCACCCGCCGGGCATGCGGCAGCAGCGCCGCCCCGGCCTCGGTGAGCGCGACGCCCCGCGGATCACGGCGGAACAGCTCCACGCCCAACTGCCGCTCCAGCGCCCGTACTTGCTTGCTGAGCGCGGGCTGCGAGACGTAGAGCCGTTCGGCCGCACGGGTGAAGTGCAGTTCCTCGGCCACCGTCAGGAAGTAGCGCAGATCGCGCACATGAACGTCCATCGGCATAACCATCGGTTATCAGCGTGGGTCTTGGACGCGCAACCGGCAGGGGCAGCAGGCTTGTTCCTGCGCGACCACACGAAGACGAGCACGCGAAGACGAGCACGCAAGACGAGCACGTGCATACGAGCCCACGCATACGAGGAGCTGTCATGAACAAGGTTTGGCTGATCACCGGCGCGAGCAGCGGCTTCGGGCGGGCCATCGCGGAGGCGGCGCTCGCCGAGGGTGACGTGGTGGTGGGGGCGGTACGGCGGCCCGAGGGGCTGGACGATCTCGTGGCCGCCCACCCCGATCAGGTGGAGGCGCTGCGGCTGGACGTCGGCGAGACGGGGGCTGCCGAGGCCGCCGTACGGGATGTGATCGCTAGGCACGGACGGATCGACGTGCTGGTCAACAACGCGGGCCGCACCCATGTGGGCGCCTTCGAGGAGACAACCGAGGACGAGCTGCGCAAGCTGTTCGATGTGCATGTCTTCGGGCCCGCCGCCCTCACGCGTGCTGTGCTGCCGCACATGCGTGAGCGGCGGGCCGGAGCCATCGTGCAGATGAGCAGCATGGGCGGGCAGATGTCCTTCGCGGGCTTCTCGGCGTACAGCGCCACCAAGTTCGCGCTGGAGGGCATGTCCGAAGGGCTCGCGGACGAGGTCGCCGAGTTCGGCGTCAAGGTGCTGATCGTCGAGCCGGGTTCCTTCCGTACGTCGCTGTTCGAGACCGGGCGGGCGGGGGCCAGCACGGACAGTGGCCTGTACCCCAAGGTGAGCCAGACCCGCGACTTCGTCTCCGGCGGCGACGGCACCCAGCCCGGCGACCCGGCCAAGGCGGCGGCCCTCATCCTGGCCGCCCTGGAGGCCGACCGCACCCCGCTGCGACTCCCGCTCGGCGACGACGGCGTCACCGCGGTCCTCGGCCACCTCGACCAGGTCCGCGAGGACATCGCCGCGTGGGAGAAGAGCGCGCGGGCGACGGCCTTCGACGACTGAGGCCGCGGCTGAAAAAGAGGTTGGGGGCGCGGAAGCCGCCCCCTACCGTTTCTCTTCCCGGTACCGCTCCGCGTAAGCGAGTTGGCCACCAACCCCGGCAAGGCGGCGTGTGCGGAGTTCGCCGTGCAGGGCCCTTGTGCAATTCCTGTGGAGGCCTCAATCTTTCGGCTGACACACAGGAGCGGCACAGGGAATTGACATGCCCCTGTCCACTTCGGTGTCACCCCCACAAGCGCACCACCAATCGAGGAGGACCCCTCAGATGGCAGTGATGCGTAACTCCCGCAGAGACACCCGGCGAAGACTTGCCGTCCTCAGCGCGGTGGCCACCACGGCGCTCGCCGCGGGCCTCGTCTCCGCTCTCCCCGCCGCGGCCGCTCCCGAGGGCCGTATCCAGTACGCGGGTGCGGCCAACGCCGTGGCCGACAGCTACATCGTGACCCTCAAGGCGGACCACGCCCGTTCGGGCTCCACGGCGGGGCGCGCCCTCGTCGAGAAGTACGGCGCCGACATCGAGCGGACGTACAGGAAGGCCCTCAACGGCTACGCGATCGAGGCCTCCGAGGCCGAGGCGAAGCGGCTCGCCGCCGACCCGGCGGTCGCCTCCGTGGTCCAGAACCGCACGTTCAGCATCGACGCGACCCAGACCAACCCGCCCTCCTGGGGCCTGGACCGCATCGACCAGAAGAACCTCCCCCTGAACAGCTCGTACACGTACCCGGACTCGGCCGGGCAGGGCGTGACGGCGTACGTCATCGACACCGGCGTCCGCATCACCCACAGCGACTTCGGCGGCCGGGCCTCCTACGGCTACGACGCCATCGACAACGACAACACCGCCCAGGACGGCCACGGCCACGGCACACACGTGGCGGGCACGGTCGCCGGATCGTCGTACGGCGTCGCCAAGAAGGCGAAGATCGTCGGCGTCCGCGTCCTGAACAACTCCGGCCAGGGCACCACCGACCAGGTCGTCGCCGGTATCGACTGGGTCGCCCGGAACGCGGTCAAGCCGGCCGTCGCCAACATGTCCCTCGGCGGCGGCGCCGACACCGCCCTCGACACGGCCGTACGCAACGCCATAGCCTCCGGCGTCACCTTCGCCGTCGCGGCGGGCAACGAGTCGACCAACGCCTCCACAAGGTCCCCCGCACGCGTCACCGAAGCCATCACGGTCGGCGCGACAACCAGCTCCGACGCCAAGGCGAGCTACTCCAACTACGGATCGGTCCTGGACCTCTTCGCGCCGGGCTCGTCCATCACGTCGGCCTGGAACTCGAGCGACTCGGCGACCAACACCATCTCCGGTACGTCGATGGCGACCCCGCACGTCGCGGGCGCCGCCGCGCTCCACCTGGCCGCCAACCCCTCGGCCACTCCGGCCCAGGTCGCCTCGGCCCTGACGTCCGCCGCCACCACCGGCGTCGTCACCAGCCCCGGCACGGGCTCGCCCAACCGCCTCCTCTACGTCGGCGGCGGCACGACCACCCCGCCCGGCCCGCGCTTCGAGAACACCGGTGACTACGCGATCGCCGACAACTCCACGGTCGAGTCCCCGGTGACGGTCTCCGGCGTCTCCGGCAACGCGCCCTCGGCCCTCGCGGTCGAGGTCCACATCGTCCACACGTACATCGGCGACCTCCAGGTCCAGCTGATAGCCCCCGACGGCACGGCGTACACACTCAAGTCGTACGGCACGGGCGGCAGTTCGGACAACATCAACACCACGTACTCGGTGAACGCCTCCTCGGAGGCGGCCAACGGCACGTGGAAGCTGCGCGTGAGCGACAACGCGAACTACGACACCGGGCGGATAGACGCCTGGGCACTGCAGTTCTGACCCTCACTCAATAACCGGCGGCCCCTCCGCCGCCCCCTCACCCTCGTCCTCGCGGAACGGCTCCGGATCCCGTGACCCAGCCGACCGCGAGGACGAGCCGTGTGGGGGCGCAGCCCGGCGCTGGCGGGGTGCCGCTGCGCCCACCCGTGCCGCCCCAGCGGCACGACTGCCCGCAGCGGGGTCGGCATGACGGCCCGCAGCTACGCAGGCTGTGGCGGACCGTGGCTGGGTGGGCGTGGCGGCGCGCAGCTGCGCGGGCTGCTGCGGCCGTGAGGCGGTGGCGCGTACCCCTACGGGCCCGCGGTCGCGTACGGCGGGAAGGGGACGTGTCGGGGGTGTCCGCCCGCAGTGGCCGGCGTCAACACGCGGTTCCTCCTGGCCTAAGTCCAGCCGCCGGTCCGAGGACGGACACCCCCCGGCGCGGCCCCGACCCACAACGCACCCGTAGGCGCTACGCGAACCCCCACCGAACCCGCGCAGGCCGCCGCAGGCATCCCGCCCAACCGCCGGAGGCCGCCGCATCAACGCGCACCCCCACCGCCCGCACCCCACCGCCCCGCACCCCGCCCAGCGCCCGCCGCTTCGGCTTACCATTCGCGCAGTCGTACCCCAGTTCCACCACCCGGCCCCGCCGCCCGACCCAGGAGCACGGTACTCGTGTCCATACCTCCGCCCCCTGGACCCCAGCACCCCCAAGGGTCCCCGGAGCAGCCCCAAGGGCCGTACACGCAGGGCCAGTACCCGCCGCCGTCGCCGTACCCGTACGGCGTCCCGGGCGCTCCCGGCCTCCCCACCGCCCAGGGACCGTACGCGAACCACCCCTACGGCCCGTACAGCCCGTATGGCCCGCACAGCCCCTTCGGCTCCCAGGCGGCCGTCAACGGCGTCGCCATCAGCGCCCTGGTCCTCGGCATCCTGTGCTTCCTGCCCGCCGTGGGACTCGTGCTCGGCCTGATCGCGCTGGCGCAGATCAAGAAGAAGGGCGAGCGCGGCAAAGGCATGGCGATCGCCGGTTCCGTGCTGTCCGGCGTCGGCCTCGCCCTCTGGACGCTCGCGCTCACCACAGGCGCCGCATCCGACTTCTGGGACGGCTTCAAGGGCGCCGCGAGCGGCGAGGGCACCGCCTACGCGCTCGCCAAGGGCGACTGCTTCGACTCGGCGACCGGCAACCTGGAGGGCGAGGCGTACGACGTCGACGAGGTGCCGTGCTCCGGCAGCCACGACGGCGAGGTCTTCGCGGTCGTCACGCTGCCGGGCGGCGCCTTCCCCGGCGACGACGAGGTCACCCGGATCGCCGACGACAAGTGCTACACGCTCTCCGACGACTACGCCATGGACACCTGGGCCCTCCCTGACGACGCGGACGTCTACTACTTCATCCCGTCCCGTCAGAGCTGGCGCTTCGGCGACCGCGAGATCACCTGCCTGTTCGGCAGCACAGAAGAGAACGGCAAGCTGACCGGCTCACTGCGCAGCGACGCGACCACGCTCGACGCGGACCAGATCGCCTTCCTCTCCGCGACCAACGCCGTCGACATGGCGCTGTACGAGGAGCCCGAGGACCTGCCCGAGGACGACCTGGCGGCGAACCAGGCCTGGGCGAAGGACGTCCACGCGGCGCTCGGCGAGCAGATCGCGGCGCTGCGCGGCCACACCTGGTCGAAGACCGCCGCCCGGCCGGTCACCGAACTGGTCGCGGAGATGGAGGCCGCCCGCAAGGAGTGGGCTCTGGCGGCGAAGACCGGCGACCCGGACGTGTTCTACGCGCACTACGACGAGGCGTACGCGTACGTCGACGGCCCCACGACCGTCACCGCACGCAAGGCCCTGGGCCTGGACACCACCCTCCCGACGTACGAGGACGACTCGAACGACTCGGGCAGCGGCGGCGGAAGCGTGTCGGCCGTGTCAGAACTGTGTGAGTGGATGTGTGATCGCGGCTATAGCGGGGAGAAAGCGCCTGCGTAAAGCCCTACCCGGGCACAAGTCATCACATCGAGTGATTCTCTGGCCTTTGCTTGCATGGGACAACCCACGGTTGCCACGCTGTTGCTGTCTGTACAACCTGATGGGAGCGGCCAGTGACTTTCGGTGAGCAGCCGGCGTACCTGCGCGTCGCGGGTGATCTCCGCAAGAAGATCGTCAACGGTTCGCTGCCACCGCACACCCGCCTCCCGTCCCAGGCCAGGATCCGCGAGGAGTACGGCGTCTCGGACACCGTCGCGCTGGAGGCGCGCAAGGTACTGATGGCCGAGGGCCTGGTCGAGGGCCGCTCCGGCTCCGGGACATACGTCCGTGAGCGTCCCGTGCCCCGCCGGATCGCCCGCTCCGGCTTCCGCCCGCCGAGCGGTGCCACGCCCTTCCGCCAGGAGCAGGCCGACGGCGAGGCCCGCGGGACCTGGGAGTCCAGCAGCGAGCAGGCCGAGGCGAGCGTCGCCGTCGCCGAGCGGCTCGCCATCCGGCCCGGCGACCGCGTCATGTGTACGCGGTACGTCTTCCGGGACGCCGGCGAGGCGATGATGCTCTCCACCTCCTGGGAACCCCTCGCTGTCACCGGCCGTACGCCGGTGATGCTGCCCGAGGAGGGCCCGCTCGGCGGCATGGGCGTCGTCGAGCGCATGGCTGCCATCGACGTGGTCGTGGACAACGTGACGGAGGAGGTGGGTGCGCGCCCCGGCCTGGCGGAGGAACTCCTGGCGCTGGGCGGCGTCCCCGGCCATGTGGTCCTCGTCATCCAGCGCACCTACTACGCGTCCGGCCGCCCCGTGGAGACGGCGGACGTGGTGATCCCGGCGGACCGCTACCGGGTCGCGTACCACCTCCCCGTGAAGTAGCGCACACCTTTGGTGAAGTAGCGCCCACTTTCACGGCCGTTACCCCCGCCAGAACCCCAACTCCCGCCCCTCCCACCGCCGTTGGAATCTGGCCGTTTTCGCAGGTCGTAGCGGGCGTTCCCGGCATGCCTGTGACCGGATGCATCGACGTCTGCGCACGGCGCATTCGATGACGTGCGCCCCCTGCGACTTGGCTGGTTGCGTACCTCTTTGTGAAAAGCCGTATTCGCTGCGTAAAGGTTAGGCGTAGGCTCGGGCATATGCGGATTGCGGTTTCCTTAGCGGGCGGGGCACGGCACAGGCCGCGGGTCGGACTCGGGCGGTCCTGGGCGGGAAGGAGCAGGGAGGCGCGATGAACGACAGCACGATCACTCTTCCTTGGCTCGTCATCCGGCAGGACGACAACGGCAATCGCTACCGCGTGGGCCGGTACGCGACACGGGCGGAGGCCCAGAAGATCGCGGACAGTCTGGATAACCGGGGACACAAGCAGCTGTACTGGGTGGAGCGCATCGCTCAGAACGGAAACAGCGCCGACGGCTGACGAAGACGACGGCTGACGAATGCGACGGCTGACGAAGACGCAGTCGGCGAAGTCGACAGCCGGCGAATCCGCGCCCGCGTCGCCGCTCCCGTAGGCTCCGGCGCATGACGGAACGGATCGTGGTCGGTGCCGCGCTGCTGGAAGCGGGCCGCCTGCTCGCGGCGCGCCGCAGCGCCCCTGAGGACCTGGCCGGGCGCTGGGAGTTGCCCGGGGGAAAGGTCGAGCCCGGGGAAGCCCCCGAGGCGGCGCTGGTGCGCGAGCTGCGGGAGGAACTCGGCGTCGATGCCGAGGTGATCGAGCGGGTGCCGGGGGAGTGGCCGTTGAAACCCCCTTACGTCCTCCAGGTGTGGACCGTCCGACTTCTCCCCGGGGCGGGGGAGCCCAAGCCGCTGCAGGACCATGATGCGCTGCGCTGGCTGAGCCCAGGAGAACTGTGGGACGTCGACTGGCTGGACCAGGACGTGCCGGCGGTGCGAGAGGTGGCGCGGCAGCTGTGAGGCCGAACCGCCGGATGCGCTGAGGCCGGTACGCGCCCTGCTGCGGTGGCCGGTACGCGCCCTGCGGCTGGGGCCCGTACGCGCCCCCCGGCTATGGCCGGTACGCATCTCCGGCCTGAGGTCGGTGCACAGCCCCGAACGAGGCGGGTACCCGCCTCGCATGAGGTCGGTACCGGCCCCTGAATATCGGGTATGTGCCTATTAACCCCAAGAAACCGGACATGGGCGAACCCGCTGGCCTGGGAAGTGATCGGCGTGATCGACACCCATGGCGACTGCGCCGAGTGGAGCTTTCCCGCAGAGCCGGGCGCAGTGCGCGCCGCGCGTGCCGCCGTCCGAGGCCGCCTGCGCGACTGGGGCCTGGACAGCCTCGCCGACATCGCCGCGCTGTTGGTCAGTGAGCTGGTCACCAACTCCCTCCGGCACGCCACGGGCCCCATCGGCGTACGCCTGGTCCGTCCCGTCACCCTCGGCGGCGTCCTCCTGGTCGAGGTCTCCGACCCCCTCCCCGACCCGCCCCGCGAACGCATCGCCCACCTCGAGGACGAAAGCGGCCGCGGACTCCAGCTCGTGGCGCACTCCTCGCGCCGCTGGGGAACCCGGCCGGGCCGGAGCAGGGGCAAGACGGTGTGGTTCGAGCTCGCGGTGCCGGAGTGACCTCCCGCGACTCCGGGCCCTGTACAACCCGTCAGTAGGCGCCCACGCCGCTGTACGTCCGCCCCTGCCCTGTCGAGCGACTGGTTCAGGCCAGTGGCAGGTGGCCCGCCGCGTGATTCGACTGCGTGTCCGCTGGTTAGAAGTCTGGAAGTGTTTCCGCAGCCCGGACCGAAAACCATCGGGATCGTGCTGTGATCGTGAACACCGTGTTGTGCGGGGCCGTAGTGCTGGATACTGCGGGCAGCCGCCGCCGGTGACCGGTGCCGGACGCGGTGAGCTGGAGGGGACGGTTCGCGTGAGCGAGATACCAGCGAAGGCCACGGAGTCCGAGGACCCGTCGGAGGGCGCGAGGACGAGGGCCGCGGGAGAGCGGCCGGCCTACGACGCACAGGCCTCCGAAGCCACACAGGACTCCATAACCACAACTGCCTCTCAAGCCTCACCAGATACACAGGCCTCCGGCGATGCCCGTCCCGGCGACGCCGTCTGGCAGAGCAGCCCGCCCGGCTCGATCTACGACTACATCAAGGTCGCGTCCTTCTCCATCGGCCCCGACGGACTGGTCGACCAGTGGAGCCTGCGCGCCGAGCAGCTCTTCGGCATCCCGGCCGAGCGTGCCGTCGGTTCGGACCCCATAGAGACGTTCATCGACCCCGACCTGCGCGACCAGGGTCAGCGCAAGATGGCCGAGATCCTGGACGGACGGGAGTGGACCGGGGTCGTCCCCTTCCGGACGCCGGACGACGGCGACGGAGGGCGCGGCAAGGACGGTCTCGCCGAGGTGTACGTCATGCCGACGCGGACGGAGGACGGCGAGAAGGCCGCCGTCTGCATCGTCGTCGACGTCCGCACCCTGCGCCGTATGGAGACCGACCTGGCCGCCTCGCAGTCGATTTTCGGTCAATCTCCGTTCGGGTTCGTGCTGATCGACCCCGACCTGAAGGTCCGCCGCGTCAACCACCGGTTCGCCTCCCTCTTCGGCGGCGCACCGGACGAACACCGGGGCCGCGGCGTCCACGACTATCTGCCCCGCCCGGAGGCCGACCGGGTCGCGGCCACCCTGCGCCGGGTCCTGGAGAGCGGCGACTCCATCACGGACATGCACGTCACGGGCTTTCTGCCCGGCTCCGACGAGCGTCGCCACTGGTCCATCAACCTCTACCGGGTGCACAGCGGCAGCGGCCGTCCCATCGGCATCGCCTGGCTCGGAACCGACATCACCGCCCGTCGCGCCGCCGCCCGCGAGGCGGCCGCCGCCCGGCGCAATCTCGCCCTGCTGAACGAGGCCGGTGCCCGGATCGGCAACTCCCTGGACCTGGAGACCACGGCCCGCGAACTCCTGGACGTCGTGGTGCCCGGCTTCTGCGACCTGGCCACGGTCGACCTCTACCAGGGCCTGCTGGCCGGCGACGAGACCCCGCCCGGCCTCGCCGACGGCAGCGCGGAGCTGCGCCGCGTCGCCTTCGCCAGCGCGGTCTCCGACGCGCCCTTCACCGGCTCCGGCGCCCCCGTCGCGGTCGGCGCCGTCCACCACTACCCCTTCAACTCGCCCTGCGCGGACGCCCTGCGCACCGCACGGCCGCAGCATGTGCCCGGCGAGGAGGGCGGCCTCGTGCAGTCCACGCTCGCCGTGCCGATGGTCGCCCACGACACGGTCGTAGGACTGGCGCAGTTCGCGCGTACGAAGGGCAGCGAGCCGTTCGGCGACCGGGACCGCGACCTCGCGGTGGAGCTGGCCGCGCGGGCGGCGGTGTGCATCGACAACGCCCGCCTGTACCGGCGCGAGCACGAGCGGGCGCTGATACTGCAGCGGTCCCTGCTGCCGCCGGGGGACCCGGTCGCGTCCGGCCTGGACATCGCGTGCCGTTATCTGCCGGGCAACTCCTCCTCCGACCGGCCCAGCGAGGTGGGCGGCGACTGGTTCGACGTCATCGAACTTCCCGGTCACCGCACGGCGTTGGTCGTCGGGGACGTCATGGGCCGGGGGTTGCGCGCGGCCGTTGCGATGGGCGAACTGCGTTCGGCGGTACGAACGCTGGCGTTGCTGGACCTCGAACCGGCCGAAGTCCTCTCGGCGCTGGACGAGATCGCGCGCGGCCTGGGCGCGCCCGGGGGTGTCCAGCAGGCCACGCGTGCGGCCCGCCGGCCCCGTGAGGCGGACCTGTCCGAGGTGTACCTGGCGACGTGCGTGTACGCGGTCTACGACTCGGTCACGCGCCGCTGCACCTTCGCGAACGCCGGCCACCTCCCACCGGTTCTGGTCGAGCCCGGCGAGGCGGCGCTGATGCTGGACGTGCCGCCGGGGATGCCGCTGGGCGTGGGAGGGGAGCCGTTCGAGGAGGTGGAGGTCGAGCTGCCGGAGGGTGCGCTGCTGGCGCTCTACACGGATGGACTGGTCGAGTCCCGCGACCACCCGCTGGACGAGGGCCTCCAGGCCTTCGTCGGCGCACTGACCGATCCCACGCGCCCCCTGGAGGACGTCTGCGACCACGTACTCAACACCCTCGACAGTCACCACGGCGAGGACGACATCGCGTTGTTGATGGCCCGTGTCCAGGGTCTGCCCGCGGAGTCGGTCGGCGACTGGACGCTTCCGCGTGAGCCGCGCAGTGTGGGGCGGGCCCGTGAGTACGCTCGCGGGCAGCTGCTGTCGTGGGACCTGGAGCCTCTCGTCGACACCACCGAACTGCTGGTCAGCGAGCTGGTCACCAACGCCCTTCGTTACGGGGAGGGTGAGATCAGGCTCCGGCTGTTGCTGGACCGCACGCTGGTGTGCGAGGTGTGGGACTCCGGGCTGGTGCAGCCGCGGCGGCGGCGGGCGCGGGACACGGACGAGGGGGGCCGGGGGCTGCAGCTCGTCGGACTCCTCAGTGCGGCGTGGGGGTCGCGGCGGACGCCGCGCGGCAAGACGGTGTGGTTCGAACTGCCGTTGCCGGATGGGGAAAACGGGCTCGCGGATCCGGCGGAGGCGCTGCTGAGCCTGTTCTGAGGCCTCGGCTTCGCCTTCGGCCGGGTTTGGTTCCCACCCGCACTGCCCGTGTGGTTTTCGTCGTTGGGTGCGGGTGGCTCTTGTGGGGCGGACTCGCTGTCGGCGGGTGCGGGTGGGTTGTCGGGGTTGAGTTCCCCCGGCACTGCCCGTGTGGTTTTCGTCGTCGGGTGCGGGTGGCCCCCGTAGTGCCGTCTCGCCGTCGGCGGCCGCAGTTCGCTCGGGGCGCGGTGGGGCGGCGTTTGCCGGCCCCCTCACGCAGGCGCCGTCCCTCCGCGGCGGCCCCGGGTGCGGGGTCCGCCGAAGCTCGCGGGTGGGCCGGCGTCCGGGTCCCCGCCCAGCAGGACGCCGCCGAGGACCGCGCCGGCGAGGCCGTCGGCGTCCTCGGTGGGGCCGTCGATGGGGTGGCCGTGCATGCGTGCGTCCTGTTCGGCCAGCTCGCGGGCCTGCTGGGCCAGGGTGTCGGCCGTGAGGAGGTCGGCGAGCTCCCGGCGCGGGTCCCGGCCGGGCGGTGCGGGCGGCGGGGACGTGAGCAGGCGCCGGGCCTCCGCCAGCCGGGTGCGGGCCTCGTGGGCCACCGCGGCCCGGTGCGTCGCGATCACGTCGTCCGCGGCGGCGACGGCACTGCGCGCGCACACCAGCGCGGCGACCGGAAGCACGCCGGCCCGCCCCGCGACGACGGGCCCGACGCCCCGCACGATCCGCCGCAGCAGGTCGAGGGGGTCGTACGGCCCGGCGGTCCGGTCTTCTCGTACGACGGCCAGGACGACGTCGGCATGGGCCACACGGGCCCGCAGCTCACCGGGAGGGACGTCCGCGTGCGCGACTCCGGTCCCCGCCAAGGACTCCCGCGCGCCGGCGATCTCGACCTCCCCGCCGGTCAGCGCGGCCGGAACCATCGCCGCCGCCGTGGCGAGCTCCCCGGCGAGCCGGTCGATGCCGTCGATGAAGACGGCGGCCTGGGCGATGGCGCCCTCGGCGGACCGCAGCCGGCCCGCGGCCCGCTCGATGTCGCCCAAGTCGGCGCTCTGGCGGGCCTGGTTGAGGCGGGCCGTGGCGAACACCAGCCGGTCCTTGGCCTGCTCGACGTGGCCCACGACGGCGGCGACGGCCGAGGGGGCGTACCGCTCACCGAGCTCGCGTACGGCCGCGTCGGCACCGCCGGTCCGCCCGGCCAGCTCCCGGAACCGGGCCTCCGCGACGGCCAACGCCTCGCCCAGCCCCCCGCCGAGGCCCTCCTCCAGCCCGCGCAGCTGGTCGAACGCGGCGGCCTGCGCATCCAGCAACCGCCCCGCCTCCTCGGCCCGCCCGACGATCCCCGCCAGCACATGCCGCCGAGCCGCGTCCTCCCCCGGAACTCCGCCCTCGTACTGCCACCGCATCCGAAACGCGACCGCCAGCTCGGCCTCGGCGTCCCGCAGCACCCGTGCGAACGGTTCCACGTCCGCCGCCCCGAGCGAGGCATCCGGACGGACGCCCACGACCCCGACCCGCCCCTGGACGAACCCGAGCTCCTCCCGGCTGACCCGCACCCAGTCATCGGCCTCGACCAGCAAGGCCCGTGCCCGCTCGTCGAGTTCCCCCATCTGCGGCTCGGCGACCTGAACCGGCGCGCCACCGGGTGTCGTACGCCCGCGTGCACGCCGCCTCCGCCGCAGGAACCCGAACCCCGCGAGCACGACCACCACGACCACGGCCAGCATCGGCATCACCAGATCGGCAGCGGACGTCTCCCCGACCTCCCCCTGACCCACCGCCCCGGCAACGGGCCGCTCCGCCCCGCCCGCAACCGGCCCTCCACCGCCGACCGCCATCCCGGGCAACACCAACCACGCCACCCCGATCAGCCCACCCACCAGGGCATGCCCGACCCGCACCGATATGTGCGAGGCAGCACGCCGCGGCCGGCCCCGGATCAAGGATGACGTCACATTTCGGAGCGTATGAGCAGGAAAGCGGCCGCGCGAGCGGGGTGCGTCCGGGCTGGGGCGGACCCCGGGTGGGGCGGGGGAGGAGGGGGTACGAAGACGGTGCCGAGGAGCTCAGCGCACCTCGACCTCGTCGCCGGCCCGCTCTGGCTGCTCGACGGGGACTTCCCCTTTACGGAATCCATGCGCGGTATCGCGGAACACAACCTGGTGCAGGCCCTGCGCCTGGTGGGACGATGATCGCCATGCACATCTACTTGGTGGTGGCGGCGGCGCTGTCCCTGGGCCTGCTCGGGGTGCTCGGCATCGTGACCATCACGACCGGCTGGGTCGTGCCGTTCGGCCGCGCCAGGGTGCTGCGGCCGACGCTGTGGGGGTACGGCTCGCTGGTGAGCGCCGTCGGTGGGGCGGTGTTCGTCTTCCTGGGTCCGCTCGCCGAGACGTACGGCCCCCTGCCCTGGGCCGGCTGGTTCGTCATGATGGCGGGCCTGGGCCTGCAGATGCTGGCCCAGCGCCCCGGCCGTGGCGCTACGAACGCTACGAAGACCGCCTCCTGATCTTCGACCCCAGCCACACCAACGGGTCGTACTTGCGGTCGACCGCCCGTTCCTTCAAGGGAATCAGCGCATTGTCCGTGATCTTGATGCCCTCGGGGCAGACCTCCGTGCAGCACTTGGTGATGTTGCAGTAGCCGAGACCGTGCTCGTCCTGGGCGGTCTTCTTGCGGTCCAAGCCGGTCTCGCTCGCCGCGTCCAGCGGGTGCATGTCGAGCTCCGCGACCCGCATCAGGAAGCGCGGCCCCGCGAACGCCGTCTTGTTCTCCTCGTGGTCGCGGACCACATGGCAGGTGTCCTGGCACAGGAAGCACTCGATGCACTTGCGGAACTCCTGCGAGCGGTCCACGTCCTCCTGCATCATCCGGTACTCGCCGGGGCCGAGATCCGCGGGCGGCACGAAGGCCGGGACCTCGCGCGCCTTCGCGTAGTTGAAGCCCACGTCCGTGACGAGATCCCGGACCACCGGAAACGCCCGCAGCGGCGTGACGGTGATCGTCTCGTCCCGCTCGAACACCGACATCCGCGTCATGCACATCAGCCGCGGACGCCCGTTGATCTCCGCCGAGCACGAACCGCACTTGCCCGCCTTGCAGTTCCAGCGGACGGCCAGATCGGGGGCCTGGGTGGCCTGGAGGCGGTGGATGATGTCGAGGACCACCTCGCCGTCGTTCACCTCGACCTTGAAGTCCTCCAGGCCGCCGCCCTGCACATCGCCCCGCCACACCTTGAAGCGGGCCTCGTAGCTGCTCACTGGTACAGCTCCTCTTCGGCGAGGTACTTGACCAGCTCCTCCTTGTCGAACAGGGCGAGCAGGTCGGGGCGGACGGGGTCGGTGGTCTCGCGGACGAGGGTGATCTGGCCGCTCTCCGGGTCGGTGGCCGCGAGGCCGCCCGTCGGGTCGGCGAGGTGGCACAGCAGGTTGATGTTGCGCCACTTGCGGTCCATCGTCGGATGGTCCTCGCGGGTGTGGCCGCCCCGCGACTCCGTGCGCTCCAGCGCCGCCCGGGCCACGCACTCGCTGACCAGCAGCATGTTGCGCAGGTCGAGCGCGAGGTGCCAGCCGGGGTTGAACTGGCGGTGCCCCTCGACGCCGGCCCGGCGGGCCCGTACGCGCAGATCCGCGAGCTTCTCCAGCGCCTGCTCCATCTCGGCCTCGCGGCGGATGATGCCGACGAGGTCGTTCATCGTCTGCTGGAGCTCCTGGTGGAGGGTGTACGGGTTCTCCGGCGGGCGCCCGTCGTCCTCGCCCCCGACCGGGCCCTCCGCCGAGAACGGCCGTAGCGCCTCCGCGGCCGCCGTGTCGACCTCCAGGTCGCTGACCTCGGGGCGTTCGAAGGCCCGCGCGGCCGCGTACTCGGCGGCGTGCCAGCCCGCGCGGCGCCCGAACACCAGCAGGTCGGAGAGGGAATTGCCGCCGAGGCGGTTCGAGCCGTGCATCCCTCCGGCCACTTCACCGGCCGCGTAGAGGCCGGGTACGCCCCGTGCCGCCGCCGTGTCCGACTCGACCGCGATGCCGCCCATGACGTAGTGACAGGTCGGCCCGACCTCCATCGCCTCCGCCGTGATGTCCACGTCCGCCAGCTCCTTGAACTGGTGGTACATGGAGGGCAGCCGGCGCTTGATGACCTCCGCCGGCATACGGGTCGAGACGTCCAGGAACACGCCGCCGTGCGGGGAGCCCCGGCCCGCCTTCACCTCGGCGTTGATCGCCCGGGCGACCTCGTCACGAGGGAGCAGCTCGGGCGGCCGCCGGTTGTTGTCCGGGTCCTCGTACCAGCGGTCGCCCTCCTCCTCCGACTCGGCGTACTTCTCCTTGAAGACGTCGGGGATGTAGTCGAACATGAACCGCTTGCCCTCGGAGTTGCGCAGCACCCCTCCGTCGCCCCGCACCGACTCGGTGACCAGGATCCCCTTCACCGACGGCGGCCAGACCATGCCCGTCGGATGGAACTGCACGAACTCCATGTTCAGCAGGGGCGCCCCGGCGAGCAGCGCCAGCGCGTGGCCGTCGCCCGTGTACTCCCAGGAGTTCGACGTCACCTTGAAGGACTTGCCGATGCCGCCCGTCGCGATGACGACGGCGGGGGCTTCGAGGACGAAGAAGCGGCCCGTCTCGCGCTCGTACGCGAAGACCCCGGAGACCCGGCTGCCGTCCTTCAGGACCCGGGTGACGGTGCACTCCTGGAAGACCTTCAGCCGGGACTCGTAGTCCCCGGTCTCCTTCTTGTCCTCCTGCTGGAGCGCGACGATCTTCTGCTGGAGCGTGCGGATCAGCTCCAGGCCGGTGCGGTCGCCGACGTGCGCGAGGCGCGGGTACTCGTGGCCGCCGAAGTTGCGCTGCGAGATACGGCCGTCCTTCGTACGGTCGAACAGCGCGCCCCACGTCTCCAGCTCCCACACCCGGTCCGGCGCCTCGCGTGCGTGCAGCTCGGCCATCCGCCACTGGTTGAGGAACTTGCCGCCGCGCATGGTGTCGCGGAAGTGGACCTGCCAGTTGTCGTGCGGGTTGGCGTTGGCCATGGCCGCCGCGATGCCGCCCTCGGCCATCACCGTGTGCGCCTTGCCGAACAGCGACTTGCAGATCACGGCCGTACGGGCGCCTCGCTCGCGTGCCTCGATCGCCGCCCGGAGGCCCGCCCCGCCGGCGCCGACCACGACGACGTCCCACTCCTGCCGTTCGACCACGGACATCTGTTCAGTCCCCACCAAATCTAGAAGAAGCGCGGATCGTCGAAGACCCCGGACGCGACGAGATAGACGTAGAAGTCGGCGAGCGCCACGCTCACCAGCGACGTCCAGGCGAGCAGCATGTGGCGGGCGTTGAGCTTCCCGATCCACTGCCACATCCGGTAACGCACGGGGTGCTTGGAGAAGTGCTTGAGCTTGCCGCCGACGATGTGCCGGCAGGAGTGACAGGAGAGGGTGTACGCCCAGATCAGCACGATGTTGACGAGGAAGACGAGCGTGCCGAGGCCCATATGGCCCCACTCGTAGTTCTCGTCGCGGAAGGCGAGCACCGTGTCGTACGTCAGGATCCCGGCGACCGGGATCGCGGCGTAGAAGAAGTACCGGTGGATGTTCTGCAGGATCAGCGGGAACCGGGTCTCACCGGAGTACTTCTTGTGCGGCTCCGCCACCGCGCAGGCCGGGGGCGACATCCAGAAGCCGCGGTAGTAGGCCTTGCGGTAGTAGTAGCAGGTCAGGCGGAAGCCGAGCGGGAAGATCAGGATGATGATCGCAGGAGAGATGCCCCACCAGCTCCCGAACAGCTCCCAGTTCGGCCCGGCGCGCATGGGCTCGCAGTTCTCCGCCAGACAGGGCGAGTAGAACGGGGAGACGTACGGCGCCGCGTAGTAGTCCGCGTTGGCGAAGGCCCGCCACGTCGAGTACACGACGAAGGCCAGCAGACCGGCCGCGGTGGCGGCCGGGGCCAGCCACCAGCGGTCGGTCCGCAGATGCGGGGCGGCGATCGCGGCGCGCGTACCGGTTCGTACGCCGCCGCTGTTCAGATGGGGTTCCGTACCAGTGGCCAATGCAATGACTCCGGTCGGGTGTGGGTTCTAGGGGGCGTGGCGGTCCCGGGCGCCTAGACCCTCGTCATCCGTGTCGATCCACAGAGAGTCGTCGTACGGCGTGTCGGGGATGGTGACGAGCTCGGGTTTGCGCTGCGGGGTCGGGCTCGCGGCCGCCTCCCGCAGCAGCGCGACGCTCTCGCGCAGATGGTTGGCGTCGGTCCGGACGCGGCGCATCTCCAGACCGGCGGTGCCGAGCTGCTTCTCCAGGCGGCCCACGGACCGGGCCAGGTCGTCGAGACAGCGCTGGACAGTTGTCAGGTCGTCTTGCACGGACATGACGTGACCTCACTTCCGCGGGCCCTTCGGCCCTGGGTGGCAACGTTCATGCGCCTGCGAGTGTTGCGCGTCACACCTGTCGATGTGAAGGCATGTGCAGCGATTGGCGGATTGCATGCCTCCGACGCGCGCCCGCACGCGCTCTGTGTGCGCCGGGGAGCCGAGTGAGCGCGAGGGGCGCCTCGGCCCGCTACGCGTGGGGCTGCGTTGCTCCACACGAGTGGCCTTGTGCGCCCCGCCGCCGTGTCGTCTCCGCCCGGCGAACCCTTTCCTCTTCAGTGGGGGGCCGTAGATCTGATCAGCTCCAAAATACCGCCAAACGTGATCAAAACGTACACAACGCACCGGCGGGAGCCGCTCCCCGGAGGTACCAGAGATGTCCCACGACGGCGTCGGAACACGCTCGGTCATGCGGTCGGTCGCCGTCCTCGGCGCGAGCGCGCTCGCTGTGTCCCTGCTCGCCGGATGCAGTGACCCCGATCCGGCCGGAAAACCGCTGGCCGGGCAGGACATCGCACCGGCCGCCCGGGACCTGGTCGCCGACGGCGGCACGCTCCGGTGGGCCGTGGACGCCGTGCCGGAGACGCTGAACACCTTCCAGTCGGACGCCGACGCGACCACGACCCGGATCGCGCAGGCCACCCTGCCCTCGATGTTCCGGCTCGACGAGAGCGGGCGGCCGGAGCGCAACCCGGACTTCCTGGAGTCCGCCAAGATCGTCGAGACCGAGCCCAGACAGGTCGTCCTCTACAAGCTCAACCAGGCGGCCGTCTGGAGCGACGGCCGGGAGATCGGCGCCGCCGACTTCGCCGCCCAGTGGCGGGCCCTGTCCGGCAAGGACAGCGCCTACTGGACCGCCCGCAACGCCGGCTACGACCGCATCGAGAAGATCGAGCGCGGCAAGGGCGACCTGGAGATCCGGGTCACCTTCGGGCGGCCGTACGCCGACTGGCGGTCGCTGTTCTCGCCGCTGTACCCGAAGGACGTCATGGGCACGCCGGACTCGTTCAACGACGGGGCGCGGCGGAAGCTGAAGATCAGCGCCGGGCCGTTCGCCGTGAAGAAGATCGACCGCAAGGCCGACGAGGTCCGGCTCACCCGCAACCCCCGCTGGTGGGGAGAGCGGGCCAAGCTGCAGGAGATCGTGCTGCGGGCCGTGCCGCGCGACGAACGGGCCGCCGAACTGGCCGCCGGACAGCTCGACCTGGCCGAGATCGACCCCGGCGCGGCTCGGCGCATCGCGCTCGCCTCGCCGCCGCGGAGCGCCACCGCCAGTGCCGCCGGTTCGCCGGTCGGCTCGGCCTCGCCCCTGATGGGCCCCGACCGGCGCAAGCTGACCCCCAAACAGCGCCGGGACGTGGCCGCGTTCCGGGGCTTCGAGGTGCGTAAGTCCCTGGAACCGGCGTACACCCAGCTCGCCCTCAACGGTGCCGACGGTCCGCTCGCCGACGAACGGGTCCGGCGGGCCGTGGCCCGCGCGCTCGACCGCGAGGAACTCGCGAAGCTGGTCCTCGCCCCGCTCGGCCTGCCCGCCCAGCCGGTCGGCAGCCACCTCGCGCTGTCCGGCCAGGCCGCGTACGCCGACAACAGCGGCGCGATCGGCGACCAGGACACCGAGGAGGCACAGGCGCTGCTCGCGGATGCCGGGTGGGTGCAGGGCGGGCCGATCAAGGAGGGCAAGAAGGGGGAGAAGGCGGCCGGGCCGGAGGGGAAGAAGGCCGGGAAGGGCGACGAGGGCGAGAAGGCCGACGGGGCCGATAAAGCCGACAAGGCCGTCAAGGCCGACAAGGACTCGGATTCCTCGGGCGGGGACGACGGGACGTACATCGTCGGGCAGGACAACAAGGCGGACGGAGGCGAGGGCAGGGAGGGCCGCGAGGGGGCGCATCTCGCCCAGGACGGCAAGCAGTACGGCACCAAGCAGCTGGAGCAGGGCGGGGCGCCCGGCGCCTACGCCCCCCGGGGCACCGCCGCACCGGCGGGCGCGGCGGCCCGGCCGCTGGCGAAGGACGGCAAGCCGCTGCTGCTGCGCTTCGTGGTGCCGTCGGGGGAGGGCTCGCAGACGCTGCGGACGGTGGCGGACCGGATCGGCCTGATGCTGGAGCGGGTCGGTATCCGCACCGCGATCAGCAAGGTCTCGGACGAGAGCTACTTCAAGGACCACATCGCGTCCGGCCAGTACGACCTCGCCCTGTACTCCTGGCCCGCCTCCGCCTACCCCGCCACCGACGCCCGCCCCATCTACGCCAAGCCGGTCCCGGCCGCCGACGGCTCCCTGAACGTCGAGCAGAACTACACCCGGGTCGGCACCGACCAGGTCGACCAGCTCTTCGACCAGGCGATCGCCACGCTCGACGAGTCCGAGTCCCGCGCCCTGATCCGCAAGGCCGACTCCCGCATCTGGGCGGCGGCCGGCTCGATCCCCCTCTACCAGCGCCCCCAGCTGACAGCGGCGAGGAAGAGCCTCGCCAACGCTGGCGCCTTCGGTTTCCGGACGCCGGTGTACGAGGACATGGGGTTCCTGGAGAAGGGGGCGAAGGCGTCGGCGAGCGCGTCGTCGGGCGGCTGAAGCTGATAGGGGCCGTGTCTCAGAGATCGCTACCTCAGGGATCGCTCAAAGCCCTTGCCGCCCCCGCCCGGCGCCCGCACCATGAGTCCCACAGTGATCATGGTGCGGGCGTCGACCGCGTCCGCACCACGGGGGAGAGGCACCGATCATGCGGGGTACGGCACGACGGACCTGGACGGCGGGACTGGCGACGGTGGCGATGGCGGCGGGGCTCGCCGCCTGTACCGGGGACGAGAAGGACGACCCCAGGAGCAGCGGCAAGCGCGAGAAGGCTGTGGTGAAGGCGTGCGCCGACGGCACATTCACGTGGACCGGCGTCCGGCGGACGGACCGGCTGACCGGAGTCTCCGAGTCCCAGCGAGTCGGGGACGACGGCGCGATCAACGTGCAGATGGAGCGGGTGTACACCCCGAGGCCGGCCGTACGGGCCGAGGGGCCGGCCGTGTCCCCGGCGGAGGTCCTCTTCTCGCTCGGCAAGAGGATCGGCGAGATCGACTCCGACGCCCGCACCCTGGCGGAGGTGAGCGGCGATACCTGGGCCTTCACCGATGTGCACCTCGCAGCGCCGAAGCTGGAGAGCGGCTTGTCCAAGGTCACCGGTCCCGGGGAGCTCGTGGAGTATGCCGGAGTGAGGGAATGGGAAGGTGACTTCCGCTACACCTGCTCCGGCGGAAAGACCACCACGGGCCACGCCAGGAACTGGACCGTCGACATCGGCGGAGTCCTCTCCTGCCAGGAGTCCGTCGACGGTGACGGCCTCGCCCTTCAGGCCGCCCGCCGTTCCTGTGAGGAAGGCTCCCCGGCCCTCGAGGAAGCCTGATCCCCTCCGCCCGGCGAGCCCACGCCAGCGCGGCCCCGTACCATGGGGTGAGGCCGTGGCGTGTCCAGCCCGGCAGGGCCCGCGTAACACAGACGTACGCGAGAGCCGTCCTCACCACTCCGGGAGTACGCCGCAATATGGCCACGCGCCACGACATCCGCAACGTCGCCATCGTCGCCCACGTCGACCACGGCAAGACGACCATCGTCGACGGAATGCTGAAGCAGGCCGGTGCCTTCGCCGCCCACCAGCTCGACCAGGTCGACGACCGAATGATGGACTCGAACGACCTGGAGCGTGAGAAGGGCATCACGATCCTCGCCAAGAACACGGCGGTGAAGTACCACCCCAAGGACGGCGGCGACCCGATCACGATCAACATCATCGACACCCCCGGCCACGCCGACTTCGGTGGCGAGGTCGAGCGTGGTCTGTCGATGGTGGACGGGGTTGTCCTCCTCGTCGACGCCTCCGAGGGGCCGCTGCCGCAGACCCGCTTCGTGCTGCGCAAGGCGCTCCAGCAGCGGCTGCCGATCATCCTGTGCATCAACAAGACGGACCGGCCGGACTCCCGGATCGACGAGGTCGTCAATGAGACGTACGACCTCTTCCTCGACCTGGACGCCGACGAGGAGCAGATCGAGTTCCCGATCGTCTACGCCTGCGGCCGTGACGGCGTCGCGTCCCTCACCAAGCCGGAGGACGGGACCGTACCGGGCGACTCCACCAGCCTGGAGCCGTTCTTCTCGACCATCCTCGAGCACATCCCGGCCCCGACCTACGACGAGACCGCCCCGCTGCAGGCGCACGTCACCAACCTCGACGCCGACAACTTCCTCGGCCGTATCGCCCTGCTCCGCGTCCACCAGGGCGAGCTGAAGAAGGGCCAGACGGTCGCGTGGATGAAGCGTGACGGGTCCGTCAGCAATGTTCGGATCTCCGAGCTGATGATGACCGAGGCGCTGACCCGCAAGCCGGCGGAGAAGGCCGGGCCCGGCGACATCTGTGCCGTCGCCGGTATCCCCGACATCATGATCGGCGAGACCCTCGCCGACACCGAGAACCCGGTCCCGCTGCCGCTGATCACGGTCGACGAGCCCGCGATCTCCATGACCATCGGCACCAACACCTCCCCGCTGGTCGGCCGCGGCGGCACCGGCAAGGGCGCCGACGCGAAGGCGGCCGTGAAGGACCGCAAGGTCACCGCCCGCCAGGTCAAGGACCGCCTCGACCGCGAGCTCATCGGTAACGTCAGCCTCCGCGTCCTCGAGACCGACCGTCCCGACGCCTGGGAGGTCCAGGGCCGTGGTGAGCTCGCGCTCGCCATCCTCGTCGAGACCATGCGACGGGAAGGGTACGAGCTGACGGTGGGCAAGCCGCAGGTCGTCACCAAGGACGTCGACGGCAAGGTCTACGAGCCCGTCGAGCGCATGACGATCGACGTGCCCGAGGAACACATGGGCGCCGTCACGCAGTTGATGGGCGTGCGCAAGGGCCGTATGGACAACATGTCCAACCACGGCTCGGGTTGGGTGCGCATGGAGTTCGTGGTGCCCTCGCGCGGTCTCATCGGGTTCCGGACCGAGTTCCTGACCCAGACGCGTGGTACGGGTATCGCCCACTCCATCCACGAGGGCCACGAGCCCTGGTTCGGCGCTCTCCAGACGCGCAACAACGGCTCGCTGGTCGCCGACCGCGCCGGTGCCGTCACCGCGTTCGCGATGACGAACCTTCAGGAGCGCGGCGTGCTGTTCGTCGAGCCGGGCACCGAGGTGTACGAGGGCATGATCGTCGGCGAGAACTCCCGCTCCGACGACATGGACGTCAACATCACCAAGGAGAAGAAGCTCACCAACATGCGGTCGTCCACGGCCGATGTCGCCGAGTCGATCGTCCCGCCGCGCAAGCTGTCGCTGGAGCAGTCCCTGGAGTTCTGCCGCGACGACGAGTGCGTCGAGGTGACGCCGGAGGCCGTGCGCATCCGCAAGGTGAACCTGGACGCCCGCGAGCGCGCCCGCGCCGCGAGCCGCGCCAAGCACGGCTGACGCCGGCCCCCCTCCTGACACGACGACACCGGGCACCCGCTGAGCGGCGGGTGCCCGGTGTCGTCGTAGGGCCTTGTGGGAAGCCGCATCGGGCCGGAGAAGAGACGCAACGCGCGGGTAGGGAAAACCCTCTATTTACAAGAGAGGGGTCTGGTCTTCACGTGATGACCACTACGCTGCTGTCAACCCCCTGTGTCGCCGTCGGCGTACACGCAGGGTGACCGCAGAGCCTTGCCGCGAGCGCGCGCTGGATCCTCCATGCATGGATGCCGCGGTGGCCGCAATCGATTTTTCACGTCGATCCGTCCGGAATGCGGACGCTCACTCCCGATAGATGTGTAACAAGTCCGTTTCGCAGGGATCTTTCAGCAAACCCTTTGTCCGGATTTTGGAAGAAGTACGCGCCAGGTGTGATCGAACCGAGACCTTACGGGTGTGGTTCGGCCGTGTGGCAATGACAGATAGTTAGGCGCGTAGAGCTCGGAAGAACGAGTCACGCGCTGACGGGGCGCCGACTCGCGAGCGTGGGGGCACCAGACTTTCTTCGCTGCCGGTGACGGTAGCGGCAGCGTGTCTTGTGCGCCCCTTTGCGGTGAACCAATGGACTCATGAGGAGGAACCCATGCGCGGTGCCAAGAGCGCCAAGTGGGTCGCGATAGCCGCGGTTGTGGCCCTGGGCGCGACCGCCTGTGGTGGTGGAAGTGGTGACGGCGGGAGCGACAGCAAGGCCGCGATCGACCCGAACGGCAAGTTCTCGATCGAGGTCGGCGAGCCGCAGAACCCGCTGCAGCCGGCGAACACCATGGAGTCCAACGGAAGCATCGTCACGCGTGCTCTGTTCTCCACGCTCGTCGACTACGACAAGAGCGGCAAGATCGTCATGGTGAACGCCGAGTCGGTGGACACCAAGGACAACAAGACCTTCACGGTCAAGCTGAAGCAGGGCTGGAAGTTCCACGACGGCACCCCGGTGACCGCCGAGTCCTACGTCAAGGCGTGGAACTGGGCCGCCAACCCGGAGAACAAGCAGACCAACAGCTTCTGGTTCGCCGACATCAAGGGCTACTCCGACGTGGCCCCCGACAAGGGCAAGCCGAAGGCGACCGAGATGTCCGGTCTGAAGGTCGTCGACGACTCGACCTTCACCATCGAGCTCACCAGCCCGATCCCGTACTTCGTCTACAAGCTGGGCTACGAGGTCTTCTCGCCGCTGCCCGAGTCCTTCTACAAGGACCCGAAGGCCGCCGGTGAGAAGCCGGTCGGCAACGGCCCGTACAAGTTCGTCAGCTGGGACCACAAGAAGCAGATCGAGGTCGCCCGCTACGACGACTACCAGGGTCCGAACAAGGCCAAGAACGGTGGTGTGATCTTCAAGAACTACACCAACCTGGAGACGGCCTACGAGGACCTGAAGTCCGGCAACGTCGACGTCCTGCGCCAGATCGCGCCCAAGGACCTGCCCGTCTACAAGACGGACCTCGGCGACCGCGCCGTGGACCAGGCCTACTCCGCGGTCCAGACGATCGCCCCCGCCTTCTACACCAAGCAGTGGAAGGACATCGACCCCAAGGTCCTGCAGGGCCTGTCGATGGCGATCGACCGCGACACCATCACCAAGACGGTGCTTCAGGGCACCCGTGAGCCCGCCACCGGCTGGGTCGCCAAGGGTGTCCTCGGCTACCAGCCGGACCTGGGCACCGACATCTTCAAGTACGACGCTGCCAAGGCCAAGCAGCTCATCAAGGAGGGCGGCGGCGTTCCCGGCAACGCCATCTCCATCCAGTTCAACGCCG
The DNA here is from genome assembly GCF_050936625.1 of Streptomyces sp. CA-251387. Classification (NCBI taxonomy): domain Bacteria; kingdom Bacillati; phylum Actinomycetota; class Actinomycetes; order Kitasatosporales; family Streptomycetaceae; genus Streptomyces; species Streptomyces sp. CA-251387. Next base: position 6,174,672 of record NZ_JBNJMJ010000001.1, read on the forward strand.
ACGGCGGCCACAAGGAGTGGGTGGAGGCGGTCTGCAACTCCATCACCAAGGCCACCGGCGTGAAGTGCACCGGCGACTCCAAGGCGGACTTCCAGGCCGACCTCAACGCGCGTGACGCGCAGGAGGTCAAGTCCATGTACCGCTCGGGCTGGGTGCTGGACTACCCCTTCAACGCCAACTTCCTGCGTGACCTGTTCGGCACCAAGTCCGCCGGCAACCAGAGCGGCTTCTCCAACAAGGAGATCGACACTCTGATCACCCAGGCCGACGCCGCCAAGACGCAGGACGAGTCGGAGAAGCTGTACCAGGAGCTGGAGAAGAAGCTCCCCGAGTACATGCCGAGCATTCCGCTCTGGTACTACAAGGTCAACGCGGGCTACTCGGAGAACGTCACCGGCGTCGCGTACGCCCAGGACGGCGACCCGATCCTGACCGGCGTTCAGGTCAAGAAGAAGTAACCGCTGACAGCCCGCGATCCCGGGAGCCGCGCCGAACGGCGCCGCTCCCGGGGGGACGGCAGCGGCTGGGGGGCCCTTTCCACACGCATCCTTAGCGGGTGCGCGTGGAAAGGGCCCGTCGGCTGCCGCTGCTGGAATTGACATGGAGGCACGATGGGGCGCTACGTCGCACGACGACTGCTCCAGATGATCCCGGTGTTCTTCGGGACAACCCTGCTGATCTTTCTCATGGTCTACGCCCTGCCCGGCGACCCCGTGCGAGGGCTCTTCGGCGACAAGGCCGGCAGCCCGCAGGTGATTGCGGCCCTGAGGCATGAGTACGGCCTGGACCAGCCGATCCTGGTGCAGTACTTCGACTACATGAAGGGCATGCTTCTGCACGCCGACTTCGGCACGCAGATCGCCAGCGGCCGCCCCGTCACCGACGTGCTGGGCGACGCCTTCCCCGTGACCCTGCGACTCGCCTCGCTCGCCTTCGCCATCGAGGTCGTCCTGGGCATCGCGCTGGGTGTCGTGGCGGGCATGCGCGCCGGACGCCTGACGGACAACGTGATCCTCGTGGTCGCCCTGCTGTTCATCTCGGTGCCGGTCTTTGTGCTCGGCTACATCCTCAAGGTGGTCTTCGCCTTCGAGCTGGGCTGGCTGCCGCCGAACGTCAACGACTCCATGAACTACAACGAGTTGCTGATGCCGGCGATTGTGCTGGCAGCCGCGTCACTGGCCTATGTGACCCGGCTGACCCGGACCTCGATCGCCGAGAACCTGCGCGCCGACTACATCCGCACCGCGATCGCCAAGGGCCTGCCCAAGCGCCGTGTGGTGGGCGTCCACCTGATGCGCAACTCGCTGATCCCCGTGGTCACTTACCTGGGCATCGACATCGGCGCGCTGATGGGCGGCGCCGTCGTCACCGAGGGCCTGTTCAACATCCAGGGGGTCGGAGGCACCATCTACGAGTCCATCGTGCGCCGCGAGGGAACCACTGTGGTCGGACTGGTGACCATCCTGGTCCTCGTCTACCTCCTCGCCAGCCTGCTCGTCGACCTGCTCTACGCGGTCCTGGACCCGAGGATTCGCTATGCCTGACGTCACCAAGACCGCCGTGGCGGCGCAGGACGCGGCCGTCGCCGCCGAAATCGCCCCGCAGCCGGCCAAGCCGGAGAAGGCCCGCAGCCTCTGGGGTGACGCCTGGGCCGATCTGCGCCGCAGCTGGATCTTCCTGATCTCCAGCGCGCTGATCTTCATCCTGCTGCTGATCACCTTCTTCCCGGGGATGTTCTCCAGCACGGACCCGATCCTCGGCGACCTGGCCAAGCACTATCTGCAGAAGCCCAGGCTGGGCAACATCGGCGACCCCGACTGGCTCGGCTACGACCAGCAGGGCCGCAGCGTCTACGCCCGTGTCATCTACGGCACCCGGGCCTCCATCGCGGTCGGCTTCGGCACCACCGTCCTCGTCACGCTGCTCGGCGGGTTCGTCGGCATGATCGCCGGGTACTTCGGCGGTGTCGTCGACGCGGTCCTGTCGCGCATCACGGACGTGTTCTTCGGTATCCCGTTCCTGCTCGGCACCATGGTCGTGCTCAACTCCTTCCAGGACCGCACGACCTGGGTCGTCATCGGCGCGCTCGGCTTCTTCGGCTGGACGCAGATCTGCCGCGTGATGCGCGGTGCGGTCATCACCACCAAGCAGTCCGACTACGTGCAGGCCGCCAAGGCCCTGGGCGCGAGCACCCCGCGGATCATGTTCCGGCACATCCTGCCGAACACCCTCGCCCCGGTGATCGTCGTCGCCACCATCTCGCTCGGCGTCTACATCGCCGCCGAGGCCACGCTGTCCTTCCTGGGCCTCGGCCTGAGCGGCGTCTCGTGGGGCAACGACATCTCCGACGGCGGCAACCAGATCCGCGTCGCCCAGTGGATCATGCTGTACCCGTCGATCATGCTCAGCATCACGGTGCTGGCGTTCATCATGCTCGGTGAGGCCGTCCGCAACGCCCTCGACCCGAAGATGCGCTGAGGGAGGCGTACGTGACCATCATCGAAGAAGTCGTCCCCGTGCCGTCGCCCCGCGACGGTGACGGCGACGGTACCCCGCTGCTCGAAGTGCGTGACCTGCACGTCGAGTTCCACACCCGCGAGGGTGTCGCCAAGGCTGTCAACGGCGTCAACTACAGCGTGAACGCGGGCGAGACGCTCGCCGTGCTCGGCGAGTCCGGCTCCGGCAAGTCCGTCACCGCCCAGGCCATCATGGGCATCCTCGACATGCCGCCGGCGAGGATCCCGCAGGGCGAGATCCTCTTCCGCGGCCAGGACATGCTGAAGATGTCCGGCGAGGAGCGCCGCAAGATCCGCGGCCAGCGCATCGCCATGATCTTCCAGGACGCGCTGTCCTCGCTGAACCCGGTCCTGACCGTCGGCTACCAGCTCGGCGAGATGTTCCGAGTCCACCAGGGCATGTCCAAGAAGGACGCCAAGGTCAAGGCGATCGAGCTGATGGACCGGGTGAAGATCCCGGCCGCCGCGGCCCGCGTCAACGACTACCCGCACCAGTTCTCGGGCGGTATGCGCCAGCGCATCATGATCGCGATGGCACTCGCCCTGGAGCCGGACCTGATCATCGCCGACGAGCCCACCACGGCCCTCGACGTGACGGTCCAGGCCCAGGTCATGGACCTGCTCGCGGAGTTGCAGCGCGAGTACAACATGGGTCTCATCCTGATCACCCACGACCTCGGCGTGGTCGCCGACGTCGCGGACAAGATCGCGGTGATGTACGCGGGGCGCATCGTGGAGCGCGCCCCGGTCCACGAGCTGTACAAGCGCCCCGCGCACCCGTACACCAAGGGCCTGCTGGAGTCGATCCCGCGCCTGGACCAGAAGGGCCAGGAGCTGTACGCGATCAAGGGGCTGCCGCCCAACCTGCTGCGCATTCCGACCGGTTGCGCCTTCAACCCGCGCTGCCCCCAGGCCCAGGACGTCTGCCGTACCGACATCCCGGTCCTGAACCCGGTCGCCGAGCGGGACGGCACCGAGCTGGCCGGCCGCGGCTCGGCCTGCCACTTCTGGAAGGAGACGATCCATGGCTGAGCTCAGCAAGAACGACGAGCCGCAGGACGCCACGCCGAACGTCTCCGAGGTCGAGGTCGTCGACGCGCACTCCGAGTCCGAGGCGGTCGCCGCGATCGAGGCGCCCGTCGAGCGGGGCGAGCCGATCCTGCAGGTGCGCAACCTGGTGAAGCACTTCCCGCTCACCCAGGGCATCCTGTTCAAGAAGCAGGTCGGCGCGGTCAAGGCCGTCGACGGCGTGTCCTTCGACCTGTACCAGGGCGAGACCCTCGGCATCGTGGGCGAGTCGGGTTGTGGCAAGTCCACCGTCGCCAAGCTCCTGATGAACCTGGAGCGGGCGACGGCCGGCGAGATCTTCTACAAGGGCCAGGACATCACCAAGCTGTCCGGGCGCGCGCTGAAGGCGGTCCGCCGCAACATCCAGATGGTGTTCCAGGATCCGTACACCTCGCTCAACCCCCGTATGACGGTGGGTGACATCATCGGGGAGCCGTTCGACATCCACCCCGAGGTGGCCCCGAAGGGCGACCGCCGCCGCAAGGTCCAGGAGCTCCTGGACGTGGTCGGCCTCAACCCCGAGTACATCAACCGCTACCCGCACCAGTTCTCCGGCGGCCAGCGCCAGCGCATCGGCATCGCGCGCGGTCTGGCTCTGAACCCCGAGATCATCATCTGCGACGAGCCGGTGTCGGCGCTGGACGTGTCGGTCCAGGCGCAGGTCATCAACCTGATGGAGCGACTGCAGGACGAGTTCAACCTGTCCTACATCTTCATCGCCCATGACCTGTCGATCGTCCGGCACATCTCGGACCGCGTCGGTGTGATGTACCTCGGCAAGATGGCCGAGATCGGCACCGACGAGCAGATCTACGACCACCCGACGCACCCCTACACCCAGGCGCTGCTGTCGGCGGTCCCGGTCCCCGACCCGGACGCCCGCGAACACCGCGAGCGGATCATCCTCACCGGCGACGTCCCGTCCCCGGCCAACCCGCCGTCGGGCTGCCGGTTCCGCACCCGCTGCTGGAAGGCCCAGGACAAGTGCGCCGAGGAGGTCCCGCTGCTGGCGGTCCCGGAGCGCTTCCAGGGCGAGGACACGCCGGCGGCTCATGAGTCGGCCTGCCACTTCGCCGAGGAGAAGGACGTCGTCCACGCGTAGCGTCTGCGACGGCTTGGCCATTGTTCCCGGTTCCCCTCGTTGTAGGGGTGCCGGGAACTGGCGTTCTGGGCGGCGGTTGTGCGTTTTGTGCGGTGCCGCTGGGGCTGGTCGCGCAGTTCCCCGCGCCCCTTTCGGGGCGCGTCCTTGCACAGGGAGAGGCAATGGAGGGGCTGGTGGAACGGCCCGATGTACGTCGTCGTCGAACAGTCCCCGGCGATGAGCGGCGACCGGCACGACCGGATGCTCCCCGGCCTCCACCACCTCGCCTTCCACGCCGGTTCACGTGACCAGGTCGACACGCTCGCCGAAGCCGCCCCCGCGCATGGCCGGCAGCTGCTCCTCGCCGACCGCTACCCGTACGCGGGGCTCCGACCACTTCGCGGCCTGTCTCGTCAACTCGGACGGCTGCGGGGTCGATCTGGTCGCCGCCGTCACGCCGTGATGCTCGCCCGCGCCCAGTGACAAGCCACCTGCGCCTGCGCACCCCCGCCGAGCACCCCCGGATCCTCCGCCCGGCACGCATCGGCCACCCCCGCCCGCTCGGCCTCCCCACTCGCCAGCACCTGGCACCGAGCGTGGAAACGGCACCCGGACGGAATGCGGGACGGGTCCGGCGGCTCGCCGGTCAGGACGACCGGGTCGCCCGGTGCCTCCGGCAGGACCGACAGCAACGCCTGCGTGTACGGATGCCGCGGCGCCGTCAGCACCTGCTCCACGTCCCCCGTCTCCACGATCCGGCCCAGGTACATCACCGCCACCCGGTCCGCGATGTTCCACGCCAGACCCAGGTCGTGCGTCACCACCAGCGCCGACAGGCCGAGGTCGGTGCGCAGCCGTAGCAGCAGGGCGAGGATCTCGCCGCGTACGGAGGCGTCGAGGGAGGCCACCGGCTCGTCGGCGACGAGGAGTTCGGGTTCGAGGACCAACGCTCCGGCGATGACGACCCGTTGACGCTGGCCTCCGGACAGTTCGTGCGGGTAGCGCAGGAAGAAGCGCTCGGGGGGCCGCAGCCCGGCGCGGGACAGGGCCCCCGCCACGGCCGTACGCTCGTCGCCGCCATGGCCGTGGATCCGCAGGCCCTCCGCCACCGCGTCGTACACGGTGTGCCGTGGGTTCAGCGACCCGGTCGGGTCCTGGAGGACCAGCTGGACGCGCCGCCGGTACGCCTTCAGGGCCCGCGAGGAGTAACGCAGTTGCTCGCCGTCGAACACCACCCGCCCCTGCGTCGGCGGCACGAGGCCGAGCAGTGCGCGGGCCAGCGTCGTCTTGCCGCAGCCGGACTCGCCCACCAGCGCCACGATCTCGCCGGCGCCGATGTCGAGGTCGACGCCGTCCACCGCGCGGGCGGGCGGGGCGCCGTGCCGGCCGGGGTAGGTGATGTGCAGGCCTTGTGCGCTCAGGAGGGTCATGGTCGGCTCCTCGCGTCCTGGGGCGCCCGTACATGCACACACGCCGCCCGGCGGTTCTCGTCGGCCTCCCGCAGGTGCGGGTCGTCCACCGCGCAGGACTCCAGCGCGACCGGACAGCGCGGGTGGAAGGCGCAGCCGGAGGGGACGGCGGACGGGTCCGGCGGGTCGCCGGGCAGGCCGCGCGGGGCGAAGCGTGATGACGGGTCGCCGATTCTCGGGAACGCCTCCGACAGTGCCTTGCCGTAGGGGTGCCGGGCGTCCTCGTAGACCGTGCGCGCGGGGCCCTCCTCGACCACTCGGCCCGCGTACATCACCGCCAGCCGGTCGCAGGTGTCGGCGAGGACCGCCAGGTCGTGACTGATCGCGATCAGGCCCAACTGCTGCTCCGTGACGAGTTGTTCGATCAGGCGGAGGATCTGCGCCTGGATCATCACGTCCAGCGCGGTGGTCGGCTCGTCGGCGATGATGAGGCGGGGGTCGCAGGCCAGGGCCATAGCGATCATCACGCGCTGGCGCTGGCCACCCGACAACTCGTGCGGGTACGCCGATGCGCGTGCCGCCGGGAGCCCCACCTGCTCCAGTAGTTCCCCGGCCCTCTTCTTGGCGCCCGCCGGAGTCGCCTTCCGGTGCAGCAGGATCGGCTCGGCGATCTGGTCGCCGACGCGGTGGACGGCGTTCAGCGAGTGCATCGCGCCCTGGAAGACGATGGAGGCCCCGGCCCAGCGCACCGCCCGCACCCGGCCCCACTTCATGGTGAGGACGTCCTCGCCGTCCAGCAGGATCTCTCCGCTGATCCGGGTCCCGGCCGGCAGCAGCCGCAGCAGGGCGAGGGCGAGCGTGGACTTGCCGCAGCCCGACTCGCCGGCGATACCGAGCTTCTGCCCGGCCGCCAGCGTCAGGTCGACGCCCCGCACGGCGGCTGCCCCGCCCGGATAGGTCACCTCCAGATTCCGGACCTCCAGGAGCGTCAACGCCCCACCCCCAACCTCGGATTCAGCACCGACTCCACCGCCCGCCCGCACAGCGTGAACGCCAGTGCCACCACCGCGATCGCGATGCCCGGCGGCACCAGATAGCACCAGTTCCCGGAGCTGACCGCGCCCGCCTCGCGGGCGTCCTGGAGCAGCCCGCCCCACGAGACGACGGTCGGGTCGCCCAGGCCCAGGAAGGCGAGCGTCGCCTCGGCGAGGATGGAGGACGAGATCATCAGCGTCGTCTGGGCGAGCACCAGCGGCATGACGTTGGGCAGCACATGCCGCGACATGATGTGCCAGTGCCCGCCGCCCAGTGCCGTCGCCCGTTCGATGTACGGCCGTGACTCCACCGCCAGCGTCTGCGCCCGCACCAGCCGGGCCGTGGTCGGCCAGGAGGTCACGCCGATCGCCAGGACGACGGTGCCCAGCGAGCGGGACATCACGGTGGCCAGCGCGATGGCGAGGACCAGGGTCGGCATCACCAGGAACCAGTCGGTGATCCGCATCAGCACGGTGCCGTACGCCCCTTTGAAGTGCCCCGCGGTGATGCCGACCAGCGTGCCGATCGCCACCGACAGCGCCGCGGCGAGCAGCCCGACGAGCAGCGACACCCGCGAGCCCCACACCACCAGGCCCAGCAGATCCCGCCCGAACCGGTCGGTGCCCAGGGGGAATTCCGCGCTCGGGCCCTCCATCGGCTGTCCCGGCGCCCCGGTCACGCCGGCCACGTCGGAGCCGACCGTGAGCGGGGCGGTCAGCGCCAGCAGCGCGAACACGGCGAGGGCCACCAGGCCCACCAGCCCTGCGCGATGGGTGCGGTATTCCTTCCAGAAGCGTGCGGCGGACCGGCGCCGCCGCTGCCAGGCGAGCGCGCGCGGACCGGCCGGCCGCGCCTCGGTCCCGGTCGTCCCGGCCGTCCCGGTCGCCTTGGGCCCATCGGTCTCGGTCGTCATCGGCCCACCCGGGGGTCGAGCAGTGGATAGACCAGGTCGGCCAGGGTGTTCATGACGATCACCGCCGCTGCGAAGAAGAGGAACAGGCCCTGGACGAGGGGCAGATCGGGGACGCTCAGCGCCTGGTAGAACAGGCCACCGAGGCCCGGCCAGGAGAACACCGTCTCCACCAGGATCACCCCCGCCACCGTCCGGCCCAGGTTGACGAAGACCAGCGTCACCGTCGGCAGCAGCGCGTTCGGCACGGCATGCCGGCGCCGGACCAGGTCGTCCCGCAGGCCCTTGGCGCGGGCGGTCGTCAGATAGTCGCTGCCCATCTCGTCGAGGAGCGCCGAGCGGGCCACCAGCAGGGTCTGGCCGTACTCGACGGCGAGCAGCGTGACGACGGGCAGGATCAGATGGTGGGCGACATCGAGGACGTACGCGAAGCCCTCCTCGCCGCCGGACTCCATGCCGCCGGTCGGGAACAGCCCGGGAATCGGGCCGACCCCCACCGAGAACACGATGATGAGCAGCAGGCCCAGCCAGAACGACGGGACCGAGTAGAGCGTCAGCGCCAGACCGGTGTTCAGCCGGTCGCCGAGCCCGCCGTGGCGCCAGGCCGAGCGCGTGCCGAGGACGATGCCGAGCAGGGTGTACAGGACGAACGCGGTGCCGGTGAGCAGCAGGGTGTTGGGCAGCGCCTCGGAGATCTTGTCGACGACGGGCGCCCGGAACTGGTACGACGTCCCCAGATCTCCGGTGAGCGCCTTGCCGCAGTAGTCGGTGAACTGCTGCCACAGCGGCAGGTCGAGCCCGAACTCCTTGCGGTAGGCGGCGAGTTGCTCGGCGGAGATGGGGCGGCCGCCCGTCATGGTCTTGACGGGGTCGCCGGGGATCAGCCGGAACAGGAAGAACCCGGTGACGAGGACGGCGAGCAGGGAGACGGCGGCGCCGCCCACCTTCCCTGCGCCGTACCGCAGATAGTGCGTGGTGGTGCGCGCCCGCGGTCCTCGGACCGCGGGCGCGGCGGCCTTGACGGCCTCGGCGGAGGGTGCGTCGGCGGTCATCGGCTGCTACTCGCGCTCCTCGGCGGTGGCCCGGCGGCGCAGCGCGAAGAGCGCACCCGCACCGACCAGGACGGCGGCGCCGACGGCGATCCCGATGACGACGCCCGTCGAGCCGGAGCCGTCGGAGGAGCTGTCGGAGTCCGCCGGGGTCGCCGACCACCAACTCCAGTAGCCGTCCTGCCCGTAGATGTTGCCCGCCTTCGCGGGCATCGTCGTGATCGACTTGATCTGGTCCGTGCGGTAGGCCTCGACCGCGTTCGGATACGCCATGACGTTCATGTACCCGAGGTCGTACAGCCGTGACTCCATCTGCTTGACGATGTCCGCCCGTTTGGCGGGGTCGTACTCGGCGAGCTGCCGCGCGTACAGGTCGTCGTACTTCTTGTCGCAGATGAAGTTGTCGGTCGCGCCCGTGTCCTTCGGGGTCGCGGGCAGGGCGGCGCAGGTATGGATCGACAGCACGAAGTCGGGGTCGGGGTTGACGGACCAGCCGTCGAAGGCGAGGTCGTAGTTCCCCGCGAGCCAGGGATCGCTGACGTTGTCCAGGCAGTCGAGGGTCATGCCGATGCCGAGATCGCCCCACCATTCCTTCAGGTACTGGCCGACCGCCTTGTCGTTGGGGTCGGTGGCGTGGCACAGGACGCGGTAGTTGATGGGCTTGCCGTCCTTGCCGACGCGCTTGCCGTCGCCGTTCTTCTTGTAGCCGGCCTGGTCGAGGAGTTGGGCGGCCTTGGCGGGGTCGTGGGCGAGTTCCTGCCCGTCGGCCGGCTTCCAGAAGTACGGGGAGAAGCGGGGCGGGATGTAGCCCTCGCCCTGCACCGCGTGCCCCTGGAACACCTTGTCGATGATGGTCTCGCGGTCGACGGCCATGAACAGGGCGTGCCGCACCCGCTCGTCCAGCAGGGAGGGGTGGCCGTCACCGAACTTCTGGCCGTTCTTCGCCCGTGCCCCGGGGTTGACCGCGAGGGCGTAGAAGCGGCGGCCCGGGGCGTCGTTGACGTGGATGTTCTCCTCGCCCTTGAGGGAGGCCGCCTGAGCGGGCGTGAGTGCGGGCGCCCCGGCGACGAAGGAGACCTCGCCCTTGCGCAGGGCGGCGACCGCGGCGTCCTGGTCCTTGTAGTACCGGAAGACCAGCTCGTCGAACTTGGGGGCCCCGCGCCAGAAGTTCTTGTTGGCCTTCAGGCGCACATAGCTGTCGGGCTTGTAGTCGGTGAGGATGAACGGCCCGTTCCCGACGATGGGGAACTTCTTGTCGTTGTTGAACTCCGAGAAGTCGCCGACCTTCTCCCAGATGTGCTTCGGCACGATCGGCACGTCCAGCGCCGTCATCGTGGCCTGCGGCTTCTTCAGCTCGACGACCAGCTTGGTCGGGCTCGGGGCCGTCACCTTCCTGAAGTTGGCGACGAAGCTGCCGTTGGCGGTGGCCGCGCCCTCGTCGGTCATCATCGTGTTGAACGTCCACGCCGCGTCCTCGGCGGTGGCCTGCCGGCCGTCCGACCACTTGGAGTTGGAGCGGATCGTGTACGTCCAGGTCAGCTTGTCCGGTGACGACTCCCACTTGGTCGCCAGGGCCGGGACGGCGTGGGCGTCCTTGGGGTCGTAGTTCGTGAGGTACTCGTACATCAGCCGGTGGATGCTGGTGCTGAGGAGCCGCGACGCCAGGAAGGGGCTCAGTGAGTCGACGCTCTGCGCGACCGCGACGGTGAGGACCTTGTCGCCGTCCGCAGCCACCGCCTGATGCGGCACGAGTCCGGCCGCCAGTGTCAGGGTGGCTGCTCCGGCCGCGGCGAGGAGCCGCCGCGCTCTGCTGTGCTGCTCGTGAGTGCTCATGGTCGTGACCTCGCGTCATCGCTTGCACAGGGACGGCTTGTTGGACTGTGAGCTTGGGCTGTCAGCGCTTTTACTGCGCGCGTGAACAGTGCATGAAACCCCATCTGGCCTGCGGGAAAAGCGAAGTGATGAGATTGAGACAGCCATTGGTCCACACCGGTGAAGAGCCGCTGGTGGCGCCCTGACGGGCAGATCGCCGGCTTCCGGACCGGACACCGCGCCGGCTTCCGGACCGCGCGGTTGCCGCCGAACGGGCTAACGGCGCCCCAGATGGCTGCCGTGCGCATGCACAGTCCCGCACGGCTGCCGATATTTGCTGCCAGGGCGCGGCGAAACAGGGGCGGCGCCGTCACGAGGAGGCACCATGCGCACAGCCACGTACGCCGGACGGGCCGCATGCGCGGTGGCGGTCGCCCTCGCGGCGACGGCCTGCGGAGGCGGGGGCGGCAGCGGTGCCGACGGCGGCGCGGTGCTCAGCTCCTCCTGGACCGATCCGCAGAACCCGCTGGAGCCGGCCAACACCAACGAGGTGCAGGGCGGCAAGGTGCTCGACATGATCTTCCGCGGGCTGAAGCGGTACGACCCCAGGACCGGCGAGGCCGAGGACATGCTCGCCGAGCGGATCGAGACCACCGACTCGCGGAACTACACCATCACCGTCAAGGACGGCTGGACCTTCAGCAACGGCGAGAAGGTCACCGCCCGGTCCTTCGTGGACGCCTGGAACTACGGGGCGAGCCTGCAGAACAACCAGAAGAACGCCTACTTCTTCGGCTACATCGAGGGCTACGACCAGGTCCACCCGGAGAAGGGCGCACAGCGCTCCGAGACGATGTCCGGGCTGAAGGTGCTCGACGACCGCACCTTCACCGTCAGGCTCAGCCAGAAGTTCTCCAGCTTCCCCGACACCCTCGGCTACAACGCCTTCGTGCCGCTGCCACGGGCGTTCTTCGACGACCACCCCGGCTGGCTGGCCAAGCCCGTCGGCAACGGGCCGTACACCGTGGAGTCGTACACCAAGGGCGCCGAGATGCGCCTGACGAAGTGGGACGCCTACCCGGGCGACGACGCGGCCCGCAACGACGGCGTCACCCTCAAGGTCTACACGGACAACAACACGGCCTACACCGACCTGCTGGCCGGCAACCTCGACCTGGTCGACGACGTACCGGCACAGCAGCTGAAGAACGTCGAGAAGGACCTCGGCGACCGGTACCTCAACACCCCGGCCGGCATCATCCAGACGCTGGCGTTCCCCCACTACGACAAGAACTGGAACAAGGCCGGCTCGGTCAAGGTCCGTCAGGGGCTGTCCCGGGCGATCGACCGCGAGCAGATCACCAAGACCATCTTCCAGGGGACCCGCACCCCCGCCACCGACTGGACCTCACCCGTCCTCGGCAAGGACGGCGGCTACAAGGCGGGCCTGTGCGGCCAGTGGTGCGAGTACGACGCCGCCGCGGCGAAGCGGCTGATCAAGGAGGGTGGCGGGCTGCCCGGCGGGCAGGTGAAGATCACGTACAACGCGGACACGGGCTCCCACAAGCTGTGGGTGGACGCCGTGTGCAACTCCATCAACAATGCCCTGGACAACGACCGGGCCTGCGTCGGCAATCCGATCGGCACCTTCGCCGACTTCCGTAGCAAGTCCACCACGCAGAAGCTCTCCGGCCCGTTCCGGGCGGGCTGGCAGATGGACTACCCGCTGACCCAGAACTTCCTCCAGCCGCTCTACTACACGGGCGCCTCCTCCAACGACGGCAAGTGGTCGAGCGAGGAGTTCGACAGGCTCGTCGACCGGGCGAACGCCGAGACCGACCCCGCGAAGGCCGTGGAGATGTTCCAGAAGGCCGAGGAGGTCGTCCGGGACAACATGGCGGCCATCCCGCTGTGGTACCAGAACGGCAGCGCCGGCTGGTCGGAGCGGCTGTCCAACGTGGCCCTGAACCCCTTCAGCGTCCCCGTCTACAACGAGATCAAGGTCGGCTGAGCCCGCCATGGGGCGGTATGTCGTCCGGCGTCTGGTGCAGATGGTCCCGGTGTTCATCGGGTCCACGCTGCTGATCTTCCTCATGGTGAACGTGATGGGCGACCCCGTCGCGGGCCTGTGCGGCGACCGGCAGTGCGACCCGGCGACGGCTGCCCAGCTCAGGAGGGAGTTCGGCCTCGACCAGCCCGTGTGGCAGCAGTACCTGACCTACATGGGGAACATCTTCACCGGAGACTTCGGTACGGCGTTCAACGGCCAGGAAGTCACCGAGCTGATGTCGACGGCCTTCCCGGTCACCATCCGCCTCACGATCGTGGCGATCCTCTTCGAGATCCTCATCGGCATCACGCTGGGCGTCATCACGGGCCTGCGCCGCGGCCGCCCCATCGACACCGGCGTCCTGCTCGTCACCCTCGTCGTCATCTCCGTCCCCACCTTCGTCACCGGCCTGCTGCTGCAGCTGCTGCTCGGCGTGGAGTGGGGATGGATCCGGCCGTCGGTCTCCTCGGAGGCCCCCTTCGGTGAGCTGATGATCCCAGGCCTGGTCCTCGCCTCGGTCTCCCTGGCGTACGTCACCCGCCTGACCCGCACCTCGATCGCGGAGAACCGGCGCTCCGACTACGTCCGCACGGCGATCGCCAAAGGGCTGCCGCGCCGCCGCGTCGTCACCCGGCACCTGCTGCGCAACTCCCTCATCCCGGTCGTCACCTTCATCGGCGCCGACATCGGCTTCCTCATGGGCGGCGCGATCGTCACCGAGCGGATCTTCAACATCCACGGCGTCGGCTACCAGCTCTACCAGGGCATCCTCCGTCAGAACACGCAGACTGTCGTGGGCTTCGTGACGGTCCTCGTCCTCGTCTTCCTCCTCTGCAACCTGGTCGTCGACCTCCTGTACGCCGTACTCGACCCGAGGATCCGCTATGCCTGACCAGCCGTTCCAGTCCGAGGGGGCGATCTCCGGCAGCGGATCGGGCGGCGCGATCCCGGTGGCCGCCGGCGAGACGGAGATCCTCGAAGGCCCTCGCTCCGGCGGGCGGGCGCCCACGGAACCGGACGGCGGCGCGGAGCCGACGGCCCCGGATCCCGCGGCCGCCTCCACCGACCGCCCCCGCAGTCTCTGGTCCGACGCCTGGCGGGACCTGCGCCGCAACCCGGTCTTCCTCGTCTCGGCCCTGATCATCCTCTTCCTGCTCTTCATCTCCTTCTGGCCCTCGGCGATCGCCTCCGGCAGCCCCCTCGAGTGCGACCTCGCCAAGGCCCAGCAGGGCTCCGCACCCGGCCACCCGTTCGGCTACGACGGCCAGGGCTGCGACGTCTACACGCGCACCGTCTACGGCGCCCGTACGTCCGTCACGGTCGGCGTCTGCGCCACGCTCGGGGTGGCGGTGCTCGGCTCGGTGCTGGGCGCGCTCGCCGGCTTCTTCGGCGGCCTGTGGGACTCGGTCCTCTCCCGCGTCACCGACGTCTTCTTCGCCATCCCGGTCGTGCTCGGCGGCCTGGTCCTGCTGTCGGTCGTGACGAGCAACTCCGTCTGGCCGGTCATCGGCTTCATCGTGCTGCTCGGCTGGCCGCAGCTCTCCCGCATCGCCCGCGGCGCGGTCATCACCGCCCGGCAGAACGACTACGTGCAGGCCGCCCGCGCCCTGGGCGCCTCCAACTCCCGCATCCTGCTCCGCCACATCGCGCCCAACGCCGTCGCCCCGGTGATCGTGGTCGCGACGATCGCCCTGGGCACGTACATCGCCCTGGAGGCGACCCTGTCGTACCTGGGCGTGGGCCTGAAACCGCCGAGCGTCTCCTGGGGCATCGACATCTCGGCCGCCTCCCCCTACGTCCGCAACGCCCCCCACGCCCTCCTGTGGCCCTCGGGCGCCCTGGCGGTCACGGTCCTGGCGTTCATCATGCTCGGCGACGCGGTGCGCGACGCCCTGGATCCGAAGTTGAGGTGACGGTGTGACCGGTGTGTCGGGTGCTCCACAGGCGGCGCTGGGGCCTTGGGGCGCGGGGCTGTGTCGATGTGCGGCTCCGCGGCGTGGGTGCGAACCAGCCACGACGGAGCCGCAGGCGATCGATGGCCTGTCGCGGCACCACCAGCGGAGCGCATCGTGCGCGACCCCTTCGATCCGAAGCTGAGGTGAGACGGCGGCATGTTGCTCGAAGTGCGTGATCTGCGCGTGGAGTTCCGGACGCGGGACGGGGTCGCCAAGGCCGTCAACGGGGTCGACCTCGGTGTGGAGGCGGGGGAGACGCTCGCCGTGCTGGGGGAGTCCGGGTCCGGGAAGTCGGTGACCGCGCAGGCGGTGATGGGGATTCTCGACATGCCGCCGGGGCGCATCACCGGGGGCGAGATCCGCTTCCAGGGGCGGGACCTGCTCACATTGAAGGAAGAGGAGCGGCGCAAGGTCCGTGGGGCCGAGATGGCGATGATCTTCCAGGACGCCCTGTCGTCGCTGAACCCCGTCCTGACCGTCGGCGACCAGCTCGGCGAGATGTTCGTCGTACACCGGGGGATGTCGAGGAGGGACGCCCGCGCCAAGGCCGTGGAGCTGATGGACCGCGTACGCATCCCGGCCGCCGCGGCCCGCGTCAACGACTACCCGCACCAGTTCTCCGGCGGCATGCGCCAGCGCATCATGATCGCGATGGCCCTCGCCCTCGAACCGGCCCTCATCATCGCCGACGAGCCCACCACGGCCCTCGACGTCACCGTCCAGGCCCAGGTCATGGACCTGCTCGCGGAGTTGCAGCGCGAGTACACCATGGGGCTGGTCCTCATCACCCACGACCTCGGCGTGGTCGCGGACGTGGCGGACCGGATCGCCGTGATGTACGCGGGCCGGATCGTCGAGTCGGCGCCGGTCCACGACATCTACAAGGCGCCCGCCCACCCGTACACCCGGGGCCTGCTGGACTCCATCCCGCGCCTGGACCAGAAGGGTCAGGAGCTGTACGCCATCCAGGGCCTGCCGCCCAACCTCATCAACACCCCGCAGGGCTGCGCCTTCCACCCCCGCTGCCCGATGGCCCGCGACGTGTGCCGCACGGACGTACCCCCGCTGTACGAGGTCACCGAGTCGGACACACCCCGGGGCAGCGCCTGCCACTTCTGGAGGGAGTGCCTGAATGGCTGAGCCGATTCTCCAGGTCAGCGGGCTCGTCAAGCATTACCCGCTCACCCAGGGCATCCTCTTCAGGAAACAGGTCGGCTCGGTGAAGGCGGTCGACGGCGTCGACTTCACCCTCCACCGCGGCGAAACCCTCGGCATCGTCGGCGAGTCCGGCTGCGGCAAGTCGACGGTCGCCAAGATGCTGGTCAACCTGGAGCGCCCGACGGCCGGCGAGATCCGCTACCAGGGCCAGGACATCACCAAGCTGTCCGGGCGCGCGCTGAAGGCCGTACGGCGCAACATCCAGATGGTGTTCCAGGACCCGTACACCTCGCTCAACCCCCGTATGACGGTGGGCGACATCGTCGGAGAGCCGTACGACATCCATCCCGAGGTGGCCCCCAAGGGCGACCGGCGCCGCAGGGTCCAGGACCTGCTCGACGTGGTCGGCCTCAACCCCGAGCACATCAACCGCTATCCGCACCAGTTCTCCGGCGGCCAGCGCCAACGCATCGGCATCGCCCGCGGATTGGCCCTGCGCCCCGACGTCATCGTCGCCGACGAACCCGTCTCCGCGCTGGACGTCTCCGTCCAGGCCCAGGTCATCAACCTGATGGACCGCCTGCAGAACGAGTTCGACCTGTCCTACGTCTTCATCGCCCACGACCTGTCGATCGTCCGGCACATCTGCGACCGTGTTGGGGTCATGTACCTCGGACGGATCGTGGAGACCGGCACGGACACCGAGATCTACGACCACCCCACGCACCCCTACACCCAGGCACTGCTCTCCGCGGTCCCCGTCCCCGACCCGGAGGCCCGTGCACACCGCGAGCGCATCATCCTCACCGGCGACGTCCCGTCCCCGACGAACGTCCCCTCCGGCTGCCGCTTCCGCACCCGCTGCTGGAAGGCGCAGGAACGCTGCGCCCAAGAGGTACCGGAGCTCGCGGTGCCGCTGCGGTTCCGGGCGTTGGGCGGGCCCGAGGCGCACGACTCCGCCTGCCATTTCGCCGAACTGAAGCAGCTGGTCCCGCCGAAGGAGGCGGCATAGCCGTACAAACACCCATCAACCGCGTTAACACGCAGGCAACTCAGCCGACCCGGTCCCGATATACGGACGCGTCAGGCTGAACAGCGTACGGCCGTGCGGGTGCCGTAAACGAGCCGGGGCGCGCCATGTCGCCCCGGCTCGTTGCTGTTTGTGGTCGGCCGGTGAAGCGATCGCGCCCACTCTGTGTGAATGGGAACACGCTTTCTGTTTCTTGTGGGAGCTGTTAGGTTCTCCTGTGACTGGCGGGGGGCCTGATAACTGACCACATCACCCCCCGTGTATGGATCAACATGGGGGATATTTCGCATGCGCGCAAAGACCGCGTTCCGCTCTGCCCTGGCCATTTCCGCTCTGGCGCTGCTCGGCACCTCCGTGCCCGGCCAGGCCGTCGCCGCCACCGGCACGCCGTCGGCCGACGCCGCCGTCCGCGCCGACGACCTCACGTTCGCCACGCAGGCGTCCAGGAGCACCCGCTCCCTCGTGGCCGCGAACCCGGAGGCCGCCGTACGGGCCGCGACCGTGTGCGGCGAGGGATACACGAAGGTCCTCACCGCGCAGCGGCTGCCGAGCGCCACCACCCGGTACGCGACCGTCTACGTGTACACCGACGGCTCCACGACCGGTCCTCGCATCTACGACAAGCCGACCTGCGGCGTCCTGCACAACGAGACCGGTTCCGCCCAGTACATGGGCATCCGGCTGAAGGACAACTACACCGACACCCCGCACGACGAGGACTTCGGCACGTTCAGCACGTACGCCGGCCCCGTCCGCCAGAAGAAGGGCTACTGCGGCGAGGTGTACTCGTACATGAAGAAGGGCGGCAGGGTCGTCATCGACAACATCTCCGCGGTCGGAATCTGCAACTGACCGCGGTCTCCGGCGGATTGACCCCCCGCGCGGAGAGTCCCGACCTGTCCTGACCTCACGTCACCTCAGCGTGCCCGCCGCCGCACCGGTTTGCCGGGCGCAGGCCGCTGCCCACGAAAGGAACCACCCATGCGCAAGCTGCTCACCACCGCCGGGCTCGCCGCCTCCGCGCTCGCGACCGGCGTCCTGCTCGCCTCCCCGGCGGCCGCCGCCTCGGCCGACTCCTCCTTCGAGGTGTACTTCCCCGGCAACAAGCCGGAGTCGCTCTACCACGTGACGAACACCGCCACCGCCGCCGGCGGCAAGATCACCGCCAAGTCCGTGGTCAGCTGGCAGATCCTGGTCGACCAGGTCATCGACAACAGCAAGCGGTTCACCAGCTTCAAGATCACCACCCGCCTGGAGTCCCGCCCGGGCAAGGACAGCGCCGACGTCGTCGAGACCGCGAAGACGTGCGACCTGACCAAGCTCGTCAACGACGAGTACACCTGGTTCGAGATCACCCCCGCCAACACCTGCACCGCCCCGTCGATGACGTACGACGGTGAGGTCTGGTGGTCGTCGGACTCCACGGTCGTCTACGACATCGAGGCTGACGGAAAGGGAGCGGTCACCAAGGAACTCCAGGGCTCGCCCCTGGTCCACGGCTGACATCGGGTGAGCGGCGCCGGGGTCCTGAGCGGATGAGCACGGATGCTCAAGGCCCCGGCCCGCCCCTGCGAGAGGCTCGGCCCATGGAACGCCGACCCCGCGAACACGACGGACTGATCGCCGTCCTCGTAGGACTCCTCGACGTCCTGGTGGTGATCGTCCTCGGCTTCGGCATGGTCGCCTCCGGCATCGGCGCCGGCTTCGACGAGTACGCCGACCGGCGGGCGGACGCCGCGCAGCACGACATCCTGGTCTTCGCCGCGTGGCTGGCCGGCGGCGGCTTCGCCCTCGCCGCGGTGCTGCGCCACTGGAAGACCGGCGTCGTCCACCTCCTGGTCGTCGGCCTTCCCCTCCTGGTCTTCCTCGGTCTACAGGGCAACTGACCGGGTCGCGCCGTCAGTTCGGCCCCAGCGACCGCTTCAGGAAGTCCACCTGAAGCAGCAGCAGGTTCTCCGCGACCTGCTCCTGCGGGGTCATATGGGTCACCCCGGACAGCGGCAGCACCTCGTGCGGGCGGCCGGCCGCCAGGAGGGCGGAGGACAGGCGCAGGGCATGTGCCACCACCACGTTGTCGTCGGCCAGGCCGTGCACGATCATCAGCGGGCGGTGCGGCTCGGCGGGCGAGGAGAGCCCGTCGTCGGTGACGAGCGAGCTCTTCGCGTACGACTCCGGCTGCTCGGCGGGGTCACCCAGATACCGCTCCGTGTAGTGCGTGTCGTACAGGCGCCAGTCCGTGACCGGGGCGCCCGCGATGCCCGCGTGGAAGACGTCCGGGCGGCGCAGCACCGCCAGTCCCGCCAGCCAGCCGCCGTACGACCAGCCGCGGATCGCCACCCGGGACAGGTCGAGCGGGTGGGACTTCGCGAGGTCCTGGAGCGCGTCGATCTGGTCGTCGAGCGAGACCGTGAAGTCCCCGTGCACCGCCTTCTCCCAGGCGGGCGAGCGGCCCGGCGTACCGCGCCCGTCCGCCACGACCACCGCGAACCCCTGGTCGGCGAACCACTGCGAGGTCAGGTGGGCGTTGTGCGCGGCGACCACCCGAGGGCCGTGCGGTCCCCCGTAGGGGTCCAGCAAAACCGGGAGCGGAGTGTCACCGGCGTAGTCCCGAGGCATAAGCACGGCGCACGGGATGCGTCGTGCGCCCCCCTCGGTGAGGGTCACGCGCGGGGTCAAACCGGGATCTTCGGCGTACGACCGGACCGTCGCGGTGAGCTTCCCCTCGCGCAGTACCTGGACCTTGGCCCCGGGCCGGTCGAGGGCGTGGGACACCAGGACCGTCACGCCCCCGGCGCGCACCGCGGAGTGCACGCCGGGCTCCTGCGACAGGCGCTCCATGCCGAGCTCGTTCACCCGATACACATGCACCTCGCCGATCTCGGGATCGGCCGCGGCCTCACCCGCCGACGCCGAGATCAGTACGTCGTCGTCGGAGACGTCCAGCACCGCCCGGACGTGCAACTGCGGTCCCGTCAGCGGGCGTTCGCCCAGCGTGAGCACCCGCGCGCCGCCTTCGTCGGCGATGCGCACGAGATGCCCGGAAGGGCTCCAGCAGGGCACACCGGCGAAAAGTTCCAGCCATTGTGGATCTTCGTCGGCGTGCACCATCCGCGTCGCCCCCGTCGCCGGGTCCACGGCCAGGAACAGCTGGCTGCGCTGGTCGCGCGCTTGTACGAGCAGAAGCGGCGCACCCGCGGCTGACCAGTGCACTCGCGCCAGATAGGGGTACCGCGCCCGGTCCCAGGAGACCTCCGTGCGCACCCCGTCCAGGCCGATCACGAACAGCTGTACGTCCGCGTTCCCGGTCCCTGCCGCCGGATACGCCACCCGCTGCGGCTCGCGCTCCGGACGCGCCGGATCGGAGATCCACCACCGGCGTACCGGCGTGTCGTCCGCCCGCGCCACGAGCAACCGGTCCGACTCCGGGCCCCACCAGAAGCCTCGATGGCGTCCCATTTCCTCGGCCGCGATGAACTCGGCCAGCCCATAGGTGACCCCGTCCGACTCCGGCTCGGCGAGCGCACGGTCGCCCTCGCCCTCGGCGCCCACCACCCGCAGGGCGCCCTGCGCGACGTACGCGATGTGCCGTCCGTCGGGGGAGGGGCGCGGGTCGATCACCGGTCCCGGGACCGGGAGTTCGCGTGCCGTGCCGGCCCGCAGCTCCGCTGTGAAAAGCCGCCCTGACAAGGCAAAAGACGCCAACTCCACGGCCGTGTCGGTGGCGTGGGCGACGATGCCGGCGCCCGCCTCACGGCTGCGTTCGCGCCGCGCCCGCTCCTCGGGCGAGAGGTCTTCCGAGGCGCCGCCCAGGAGGGCGCGCGGGTCGGCCGCCACGCGCTCCTTGCCGTCCACCGTGTCGAGCACCCACAGCGAATTCGCCGGGTCCGTACCGGAGGTGGAGCGCAGGAACACGACACGGCTGCCGTCGGGCGCCACCGTGAACGCGCGCGGCGCGCCGAGCGTGAACCTCTGGGTGCGGGCGTGCCGTCGGGGGAAGGAGACAGGCTCGGTCGTCATGCCCCGACCATATTGGCCAGTGCGCCCCCTTGTGCGGCTGTGCGCCGATCGATGCGCACGTACGGATAGTTATGATCACTGTCGCATAGTGGGTATGAACCTGCTGGCTGCTGCATGGATTTATCTGCCCCCATAGTCCGACACCCCCGCGCTTGGGATTCTTGGAGGTGAGCCGCCGTGGCACTCTCGATTTCGGCGGTGGTGCTGCTGGCGATCATCGTCTTCCTGCTGATCAAGAAATCAGGGTTGAAGGCCGGGCATGCCGTCGTCTGCATGCTGCTCGGGTTCTACCTGGCGTCCTCGACCGTCGCTCCCACCATCAGCGAGCTGACGACGAACATCGCGGGCATGATCGGCAGCATCAAGTTCTGAGCGTCCTGGTCTCCTCGTAGGGTGGGCTCCATGACGGAACTGCCCGACCGGCGTCTCCTCCTGGTGCACGCGCACCCGGACGACGAGTCGATCAACAACGGCGCGACCATGGCCAAGTACGCGGCCGAGGGTGCCCACGTGACCCTGGTCACCTGCACTCTCGGCGAGCACGGCGAGGTCATTCCCCCTGAGCTGCACCACCTGACCGGCGCCGAGCTGGGCGAACACCGCCTGGGCGAGCTCACCGCCGCGATGCGCGAGCTCGGCGTCGAGGACTTCCGTCTCCTCGGCGGAAAGGGCCGTTACGAGGACTCCGGGATGATGGGCCTCGCCGACAACGACGACCCGGCGTGTCTCTGGCAGGCGGACCTCGACGACGCGGCCCGGGCCCTCGTCGAGGTGATCCTGGAGGTACGCCCCCAGGTCCTCGTCACCTATGACCCCGACGGCGGCTACGGCCACCCCGACCACATCCAGGCCCACCGCATCGCCATGCGCGCGGCCGAGCTGGCCGCCGACGCGGGCCGGCCGATCCCCAAGATCTACTGGAACCGCGTCCCGCGCACGGTCGCCGAGGAAGCCTTCGCCCGGCTTCAGGCGGATCTGCCCGGATTGCCCTTCAGTAAGGCCGCCACCGTCGACGACGTACCCGGAGTGGTCGACGACGAGCGGATCACCACCGTGATCGACGGCACCGCGTACGCCGCCGCCAAGGCCGCCGCGATGCGGGCGCACGCCACCCAGATCGACGTGGCCGAGCTGTACTTCGCGCTCTCCAACGAACTCGCGCAACCCCTCTTCACCACCGAGTACTACGAGTTGGTACGCGGGGAGCGCGGCGCCGAGACGGAGTCCGACCTGTTCGCAGGAGTCGCCGGTGTCGCCGGTGTCGCCGGTGTCGCCGTCAAGGAGGCGTCATGAGCTCGATGCTCGCCCAGCCCCTGAAGCGGCCCTCCGGCCTGCGGGTCCTCGCCTACCTCGGGCTCTTCGTGCTCGGCGCCGTCGTCGGCGTGGCCGGGGCGCTGGTGCAGCCGGCGTGGTTCCCGGGCGGGCTGCTGCTCGCGCTCGCGGGAGAGGCGGGGCTCTGTCTGGGCGCCGGCCGCGCGGCGGGTAGCCGGGCCGGGGCCGTCGCGCCCGCCGGCGGCTGGATGATCACCGTCATCCTGCTCACCGCCAGCCGACCGGAAGGGGACTTCGTCTTCGGCACGGGAGCCGCCTCCTACCTCTTCCTGCTCGGCGGCATGGCGGTGGCTGTGATCTGCGCCACCCTCGCCCCCGTCCGGCAACCGGACGCCGACGGCGTCCGACATGGCAAGTGACGTACCACTTCTCCACAACCCACTCGTGCGAGTCCCGTGTGGGTTTCCCAGGCGGTCGTGGGATACGGGCCGGAAGTGGCCAGTATGGTGGTGCGCGCCGCCGATCCGGCCGAAGCAATGAGGTCGAACAGGCGGTGGAGCCAACCGGGAGAACCTGCCTTGAGTCGTGAAACTGACACTCCGTCCTCCGGGCCCAACGGGCGCGGCGGAGCCGCATACCCCTCGGGCACGCCGCCGTACGGGACCCCCATGGCTTCCGACAGCGGTACGGACGCGGGCCGTTCGGCCACGCAGCCGGAGGAACGCAAGACCGAGACCACGCTGACGACCCGGATCCGGATCAACATCCCGGGGTCGCGGCCCATTCCGCCGGTCGTCGTACGCACGCCCGTCGCAGAGGCCGAGAGCTCAGGCGGCAGCGCGGACACCGAGCCGCCGGCGCCGTCCGCCCCCACCTCCACGTCCACGGGCACCGCGGAGTCTCCGGCCGAGCCCACGGCGCAGGCGGAGGAGAAGACGAGCGACTGGTTCGCGCCGCGCAAGTCCTCGGCGGGCAAGGGCGGTCAGGGCGGAGCGGCCGGTAACGGGGCCGGTGTGCCCGGCGGTTCGGGCCCCGGTGCGGGCGGTCCCGGCGGCGCGGGCACGGGTGCCGGTGCGCCCGGCGGTGCGCGGCCCGGTGGCGGGCGGCCGGGCGGTGTCGTCGGTGCGATGAGCGCGCCCGGCGGTTCCCGACCCGGTGGCACGAACGGCGCCCGGCCCGACGCGGGCTCCCGCCCCGGCGGCGCGGGACTCCCCGGCGCGACCGGCGGACCCGTGGCCCCCGGGCACGGCGGCGGAACCGGTTCCTTCGACGTGACCGAGGCCCTGGCGGCAGGCGCGCTGGGCAACGGCAATGGCAACGGCAATGGCAACGGTTCGCGTCCCGGCGGCGAGGTGCGCCGCGACGACCTGCCGTACTTCTCGGACAACGGCAGCGGCCAGAACGGTCAGGGCGGCCAGAACGGCTACGGCACGCAGGGCGGCCCCGAGGGCCCGGGCGGCTTCGACCCCTCCGCCGACTTCAACGCCCCGGACGGCTTCGACGGCTCCGGCGGCTTCAACGGGCCGAGCGACTTCGGCGGCCCGGACGGCCTCGGCGGGCGGGGGAGCCCGCAGGGTCCCTCGGGCCCGACGACCGGTCCGGTCACCGGCGACGGTCCGGCGGTGCCGCCGGCCCCCGGCGGTGGACGGGGCGGACGCGGTGGTCCGAGCGGTCCCGGTGGTCCCGTCGGCTCCGGTGCGCCCGGGCGTCCCGGCGGTCCGGTCGGCTCCGGTATCTCCGCCGGCCCGGGTGGTCCGGGTGGTCCGGGTGGTTCCGGTATCTCCACGGGCCCGAGCAGGCCCGGTGGCCCCGGCAGCGGCCTGGGCGGTCCCGGCGGCCCGAGCGGTCCTCCCGGACCTGCTGGCCAGGGTGCGCCGGGTGGCCCGGGTGCGCCGGGTGGTTCCGGTATTTCGGCCGGTCCCGCCGGCCCCGGCGCCTCCCCCCACACCGCGGGCCTCGGCCCCGGCGGCGGCATGAGCGACGACACCGCCATCCTCACCCCGCAGAAACCGGCCCCCGAGCCCGGCACCCCGCACTACGGCGGCGTCGCCGACAACGTCTCCGGCCACACCGTCACCAGCGGCATCCCCGTCGTGCCCTCCGGCGCGCAGAGCGGACCCTTCGGGCCGGGCGGTACCGACGCGCCCGGGCCGCACACGCCCCCGAAGCTGCCCGAGCCCGCCTCGTCGGGCGCCCCGGCCTCCCGCGCGCCCAAGAAGAAGGGCCGCAACAAGCTGGCGCTGGTCGGCGGCGGGGTGATCGTCCTCACCGGTGGCGTCTACGGCGCCGGCCTGCTGATGGCCCACTCCGACGTGCCCAAGGGCACCACCGTGCTCGGCGTCGACATCGGCGGCGGCACCCGCGACGAGGCGGTGAAGAAGCTCAACGACGCCTTCGACGACCAGGTCAACAAGCCGCTGAAGCTGTCGGTGGGCGGCAGGACCGTCACGCTGGAGCCGGACAAGGCCGGGCTGCAGTTCGACATGCAGCAGACGGTCAGCGCGGCCGCGACCAGCGACTACAACCCCGTCTCGGTCATCGGCGCGCTGTTCGGCCAGGAGCGGGTCGTCGATCCGGTCATGCCCACCGACGAGGAGAAGCTGCACGCCGCCCTGGAGCAGGTCTCCGGCGGCTCCGGCTCGGTGACCGAGGGCACGGTCTCCTTCAAGTCGGGCAAGGCGGTCGCCGTGTACGGCAAGCCCGGCAAGGGCATCGACGTCGCCAAGTCGACCACGGCGGTCGAGGAGGCGTACCGCACCCAGGTGGAGACGGGCACGTCCTCCGTGGTGCAGGTCCCGACGACCACCCAGCAGCCGACGGTCACGAACGCCGAAGTCGACCGGTTCATGAAGGAGTTCGCCGAGCCGGCGATGGCCAGCAAGGTCACGGTCCAGACGGACGCCGCGCACAGCATCCCGTTCGGCTCCCTGTCCCTGCCGAAGATCCTCGGCGTCAAGGCCGTCGACGGCAAGCTCGTGGACACGTACGACCTCAAGGCGCTCAAAGCGGCGTACGGCGCCACCTTCGACGGCGTGCAGATCAACGGCGCGAGCGGCAAGCGTGACGTCCTGCCGCAGGACGTCGCCTCCGCCCTGCGCAAGGCCCTGCGCGGCAAGACGCCGGCGGAGCGCACCGTCACCATCGACACGAACCCGACCTAGCGGTACCCGCGCGGACCACAGGGGGCACCCGGCACACGCCGGGTGCCCCTGGTCGTCGTATGACATATGACGACGACAGTGGTCGCATCCCTGATCTTCGTCCCAGGCTGCGCCGACGTAGTGCAACGCCCCTAGGGGCGCGGGGAACTGCGCGACCAGCCACAACGAACCCGCAGTCGCATGACAACAGGATCCCCCACGGCGACTGGGTGAACCGTCAGTTCAACATGGCCCGAGCCGCCCGAGCCTGCCCCCGCACCCGCTCCGCCGCGGCCGCATCAACCGCGCTGATCAACTCCGCGTACTCCTCCAGCTCCGCGGCCCCCTCGACGAAGTCCCCCCGCTGGACCAGCAACTGCGCCCGCTCGAACCGCAACCGTGCCGGATGCGAGGGCAGCAACAGCGACAACTCCACCGCCCACAACGCCACATCCGTCCGCTCAGGCCGGGTAGCCGCCCAAGCCCGGATGTTGTTCAGGATCCGCAGCACCACATCCAACGGATCGGTCGGCGTCAACATCGACGGATCCAGCGGAGCCCCCGTGGCCCCCGCCACCAGCATCTCCGCATCGCCCCCCGTCAACACCCGCCCCCCGTCGAACGGGTCGGCGAGCACCTGCTCATCGGCCGGCCCGAACCCCACGACGAAGTGCCCGGGCAGCGCGACCCCGTACACCGGCGCCCCCGCCCGCCGAGCGACCTCCATCCACACCACCGACAGCAGAATCGGCAGCCCCCTGCGCCGCTCCAGCACCTGATGCAGCAACGACGACTCCAGCCGCTGATAGTCCGCGGCGGAGCCGCGAAACCCGTACCGCTCCCCGAGCAGCTCCCGCAGCGCGACCGCCCACGCCCGCGGCCCCCCGGGCCGGAACGGCAGCTGCCCCGCCAGCCCGTCCAGCTCCACCTGCACCGCATCCATGCCCGCCTCGTCCAGCGCCCCGTCCGCCTCGGCCCCCACCAGCAGACAGAGCAGGGACAGATCGGGCCGCTCGGACCGCGCCTCTTCGGCGAACCGCCGCCGCAGCTCGGCGGAGCGCTCGGGTGACGGGGGATAAGGGGGACGCATAGCTGGCTCGTGCCCTTTCACGGCGATCCGTACCGCTGCTCACAGTGATCGATAGTGGTGGTACGCATGATGCGCGGCGAACCCCATCCCGGCGTACAGCTCCCGCCCTCCCACGTTCTCCGTCTCGACCTGCAGCCATGCCGCCGACGCCCCCTCGTCGAGCGCCCGCCGGGCCAGCGCGGCCATCACCCGGGTCGCCAGCCCCTGCCGCCGTAGCGCCGGATCCACCTCCACGGCGGCGAACCCGGCCCACCGCCCGTCCACCACACACCGCCCGATCGCGGCAGGCGCACCACCCGCCGCACCGGGAACCGTCGCGAACCACACCGACGGCCCGCTCCCGAGCACCTTCAGGGCCACCTCGCTCACCCCCTTGCGCTGATACCGCGCAAGCCAAGCCTCGTCCGCCTCCCGGGACAGCACCACTCCGGCGCCCTCATCCCGGTCGGCGACCGGTGCCAGCGCCCCGATCCACATCTCGGCGGACACCTCACGCACCCACCCCAGCCGCTCCAGCTCCGCGCACAGCACCTCCTGCGTACCCTCGGCCCCGGTCGCGGTCTGGACATACGCCGGGAGCCCCCGGTCGGCGTACCAGCGCCGTACGACGTCGAGCGCGGCCTCCAGGGGCATGCCGGGGTCGCCGATCGGCAGCGCCGAGTTGGCCCGGCGGGTGAACCCGGACGCGGCCCGCAGCTCCCACTCGCCGAGCCGTTCGCTCTCCACCGGCCGCCACGCGCGCGTGGCGACGTGCGCGAGTTCCTCGTACGAGGCGGAGGGCCCCCGGCGACGGGCCGGGGCGCTCGGCACGACCTTCCCCGCGACCAGCGAGGATTCCGCGATGCGGACGGTTTCACCACTCTTCCGTGTGATCAGCAGCACACCCTCGTCCCAGGATGCGAGAACACCCACCGTGTCGGTGAACTTCTCACCCGGAGCGGCAGGATCGTTCAGGCGGCGTACAGAGACCCGTTTGCCCACGTCAGCAGCGGTGATACGGACCTCAAGGCGCCCTGTCGCAGAGATTTCCACAGGTCAGTTCACCCCTCCTGTTCGGATCATGCCCAAGAACGGAGATACTAGGGGCGGGCATCGACGACGCCGCGCTCCCGCGCGCCAGGCGGCGGAGCCTGAGGAGGCCCGCCAGCGCCCTATCGAGGAGGAACGACAGCGTGACCTACGTCATCGCGCAGCCTTGTGTCGACGTCAAGGACAAGGCGTGCATCGAGGAGTGCCCGGTCGACTGCATCTACGAGGGCTCCAGGTCCTTGTACATCCACCCGGACGAATGCGTCGACTGCGGAGCCTGTGAGCCGGTCTGCCCGGTCGAGGCGATCTTCTACGAGGACGACGTGCCGGAGGAGTGGAAGGACTACTACAAGGCGAACGTCGAGTTCTTCGACGAGCTCGGCTCGCCCGGCGGCGCCAGCAAACTGGGTCTGATCGAGCGCGACCACCCGTTCGTCGCCGCGCTGCCGCCGCAGGCCGAGTAACCCACACCGGCGACCCGCACAGCGTGCCGCCTCGGTCCCGTACGGCCTGATCACCTTGATCGCCGTACGGGACCGAGGCGTTGCCGTATCCGGCACGAGCAGTGGCAGTACCAGCGGCTGTACCAGAAAGTGAGCGAGATCCAGTGTCCGCAGTCTCCGACCGCCTTCCGACCTTCCCCTGGGACAAGCTGGAGCCGTACAAGAAGACGGCCGCCGCGCACCCGGACGGCATCGTCGACCTCTCCGTCGGCACGCCCGTCGACCCCGTCCCCGAGCTGATCCAGAAGGCCCTGATCGACGCGGCGGACTCCCCGGGCTACCCCACGGTCTGGGGCACCCCGGCGCTGCGTGACGCGCTCACGAGCTGGGTGGAGCGCCGCCTGGGCGCCCGCGAGGTCACCCACCGGCACGTGCTCCCCGTCGTCGGCTCCAAGGAACTGGTCGCCTGGCTCCCCACCCAGCTGGGCCTCGGCCCCGGCGACAAGGTGGCCTACCCCCGGCTGGCCTACCCGACGTACGAGGTGGGCGCCCGCCTGGCCCGCGCGGAGTACGAGGTGTACGACGACCCGACGGAGCTGGACCCCGAGGGCCTGAAGCTGCTCTGGCTGAACTCGCCGTCGAACCCCACGGGCGAGGTCCTCTCCAAGCCGGAGCTCACCCGGATCGTGGCCTGGGCCCGCTCGCACGGCATCCTGATCTTCTCCGACGAGTGCTACCTGGAGCTGGGCTGGGAGGCCGACCCGGTCTCGGTCCTGCACCCGGATGTGAACGGCGGCTCGTACGAGGGCATCGTCGCGGTCCACTCGCTGTCCAAGCGCTCGAACCTGGCGGGCTACCGCGCCGCCTTCCTGGCCGGCGACCCGGCGGTCCTGTCACCCCTGCTGGAGATCCGCAAGCACGGCGGCATGATGACGCCGGCGCCCACCCAGGCGGCGGTCGTCGCGGCCCTGGGCGACGACGAACACGTCCGCATCCAACGCGACCGCTACGCGGCCCGCCGCACCGCCCTCCGCGACGCCCTGGAGCGCCACGGCTTCCGCATCGAACACAGCGAGGCCAGCCTCTACCTCTGGGCCACGAAGAACGAGTCCTGCTGGACCACGGTCGCCCACCTCGCCGACCTCGGCATCCTGGTAGCCCCGGGCGACTTCTACGGCGAGGCGGGCGCCCAGCACGTACGGGTGGCCTTCACGGCAACGGACGAGCGGGTGAGGGCGGCGGTCCAGCGCCTGGCGTAACGGGTGGGCACAGCCTGCAGCGCCGGGCGCGGCCCGAACACGCCCCGGCCCCTGCCGACGTAGGCACGCAAAAGCCGACGGGGCCCAGGGAACTCCCTGAACCCCGTCGGCGGCTCAAGCCAGGCGCAGCCGATCGGCAGCGGCCGTCAGCCGATCGGAAGCGCCTGCACCGGCAGCGACCCCGTCTTCGGCGTCGTCTGCGTGGCCGCACCGGCCGCGTCACCGAGGACGGTCCCGACCGACCCGGCAACGCCACCCGCGGTCTCCTGCGCCGCGGGCGTCGCCTTCTTGGCAACCTTGCTGCCGGCCTTGGCTGCGGTCGGCACCGCCTTCTTCGCGGTCTTGCCGCCGGTCTTGGTCACCTTGTCGCCGGCCTTCGTCGCGGTCGGCAGCGCCTTGTCGACCGCCGTGTCGACGGCGCCACCCGCGATCCCGGTGGCGTTCTGAGCCGCGCCGTCGACGACGTTCGCGCCGTCCAGGGCGGTCAGCCCGCCGACCTTCGAGGCGTCGGGCAGTTCGGGGGCCGCGCTGGCGGAGCCGGCCGCACCGACCCCGGCAGCCGCTCCCGCAGCGACGAGCAGCGCGGCACGGGCGATCCGGCGGGTCAGGGGGAGGGACATGATGCTCCTTCGACGGATATGTCGGATGAGAACGATGAAGTGTCCGACCATGCCCGGCAGTTGACCGACTGGCTGTTGATCTCCGGGCTCGGACGCAGTGACTACCGCTCGAAGCCCGCGAAGGTTGCGGCGCCGCAACGTAAAGAGTTGGCAATGCGTCGCATTATCGCCTGCGGATAAAAACGGTCAAAACGCGCCCCGCCGGAAAGCCTGCCGAATCCTTACAGCCCTTTGTTCCCAAGGTCTTTGACGGATACGGGGGTGACCGCGCGAAAACCTGCGCACACCGTCGCCGACCGGCGCCCCGGGTAACCCGCGGGAGTGAGTCGCCGAACGGCTGCGCGCACCGCTTCCCGCACTAGTGAGTCGTGACGATCCGGACCGAGTCCAGCCCGCTCCCGGCCCCCGAGCCACCCGGCGCCGCGCTCGCCCGCCACTGGCTGTCGGTGTTCCCGGCGGTCCACTCCCGCCCGGCGTACGACACCCGCTGGATGTGCAGGTCGGAAGCGTTGGCCACGGCCCAGTGAGCCAGCTGCCACCCACGCTCGCGGACACCGCGCCCGCCGTCGGAACCCTTGTCGGCGGTCACGGGCAGCAGGACGGTGTTCCCGCCGCTCTCGATCACCGAGGGGGTGGGCGTGGCCCGCGCGGCGCCCAGCTCGGCGGCGGTCGACTCCAGCCGCCCGAAGTCCCTGGCGAGCGCGGCCCGTACGGCGTCCGGACCCGCGACCCGCGTGCCCCCGGGACGCCCCTCGCAGGTCAGCGTCGCGGCCGAACGCCCGGTGAGGGCGGCGGCGAGCAGCGTCGCGTCCGGTTCGTGCTTGGCGTACGCCTCGGGAAAGCCGCTGCGCTGGACGCGCTGCGCGGCGACGGTGAGCGGCAGCTCCGTATAGCCGCGGACCTTGACCAGGTGCTCGTAGAAGATGCCGGACGAGTAGATCGGGTCCAGGATCTCCTTCTCCGTGCCCCAGCCCTGCGAGGGCCGCTGCTGGAACAGGCCCAGCGAGTCACGGTCACCGTGCCTGATGTTGCGCAGCCCCGACTCCTGCAGCGCGGTGGCGAGCGCGATCGTCACGGCCCGCTCGGGCAGCCCGCGACCGGTGCCGACGGCGGCGATCGTCGCGGCGTTCACCGCCTGCTCCGGCGTGAACTCGTACCGCGCGCCGTCGCCTCTGCCCGAGACGACCGCGCAGCCCGGCGCCCCGGTGCCTCCGGTGACGTACTGCACCGCGAGGTACCCCGCGACGGCGAGCAGGACCAGGAAGGCCGCCCCGCGACGCAGGAGGCGGCCACGACGTTCGAAGGAGGGAGACGGCTCTGGCACGTCCTACAAGGTAGCCGAGGTTACCGAGTGGTATGGGGCCCGTGGGGAAAGTGGGCCGACGGCCCGGCGCGTTAGGGTCGGCACCATGGCCGACACCTCTCTTGACCTCACGCTGGACGCCGCGAAGCTCACCGCGCAGCTCGTCGACTTCCCCTCCGTCAGCGGTACGGAACAGCCCCTCGCGGACGCCATCGAGACCGCGCTGCGCGCCCTTCCGCACCTCACGGTCGAGCGGTACGGCAACAACGTCGTGGCGCGTACGAACCTGGGGCGGCCGGAGCGCGTGATCCTGGCCGGCCACATCGACACGGTGCCGATCGCGGACAACGTCCCGTCGAGGCTGGACGAGGACGGCGTCCTGTGGGGCTGCGGCACCTGCGACATGAAGTCGGGCGTCGCGGTCCAGCTGCGCATCGCGGCGACGGTCCCGGCCCCGAACCGCGACCTGACCTTCGTCTTCTACGACAACGAAGAGGTGACCGCGGACCTCAACGGCCTCAAGCACGTCGCCGAGCACCGTCCGGAGTGGCTGGAGGGCGACTTCGCGGTGCTGCTGGAGCCGTCCGACGGCGAGGTGGAGGGCGGCTGCCAGGGCACGCTGAGGGTGCTCCTCAAGACGAAGGGCGAGCGCGCTCACTCCGCGCGCAGCTGGATGGGCTCGAACGCGATCCATGCGGCGGCCCCGATCCTGGCGAAGCTGGCCTCGTACGAACCGCGCTACCCGGTGATCGACGGCCTGGAGTACCGCGAGGGCCTCAACGCGGTCGGTATCTCCGGCGGCGTGGCGGGCAACGTCATCCCCGACGAATGCGTCGTGACCGTCAACTTCCGCTACGCGCCGGACCGTACCGAGGAGGAGGCCGTCGCGCACGTCCGCGAGGTCTTCGCCGACTGTGGTGTCGAGGAGTTCGTGGTGGACGACCACAGCGGCGGCGCGCTGCCGGGCCTGTCCCACCCGGCGGCCGCGGCGTTCATGACGGCGGTAGGCGGCACCGCGCGCCCCAAGTACGGCTGGACGGACGTCTCCCGCTTCTCGTCCCTGGGCATCCCGGCGGTCAACTACGGCCCCGGCAACCCGCACTTGGCGCACAAGCGGGACGAACGGGTGGAAACCGCGAAGATCCTGGCGGGGGAGGAGCGGCTGAGGGCCTGGCTCACGGCGTAGTGCCGGGGGACGGGCGCCGGAACCGGACTGCGGCGATGGCGGTTCATGGCGGTCATGCTCACGTCCCCCGTACGTAACCCGCATGGATCTACGCTGAGGTGGAACGACCTGCAAGTCGCGCAGGCCCCGCAGCGGAGGGAGCGTACATGGCTACCGGCAACCCCGAGGGGAAGAAGCAGCCACCGTCGGAGCAGCGCCTGGGACCGGTCATCCGGAGGCGGAGCCAGGTGACGGCGAGTACGACCGACCAACGGCTGCTGGACGTGGGCGGCCCGTCCGACTGGGTCCACACGGACCCGTGGCGCGTCCTGCGCATCCAGTCGGAGTTCATCGAGGGCTTCGGGACCCTCGCCGAACTCCCCTCCGCGATCAGCGTGTTCGGCTCGGCGCGCACACCGGTCGAGTCCGTGGAGTACGACGCGGGGGTCCGCCTCGGCCGAGGCCTGGTCGAGGCGGGCTTCGCGGTGATCACGGGCGGTGGCCCCGGTGCGATGGAGGCGGCGAACAAGGGCGCCTGCGAGGCGGGCGGCATCTCGGTCGGCCTGGGCATCGAGCTGCCCTTCGAGCAGGGGCTCAACCCGTACGTCGACATCGGCCTCAACTTCCGGTACTTCTTCGTCCGCAAGATGATGTTCGTCAAGTACGCCCAGGGTTTCGTGGTCCTCCCCGGCGGCCTCGGCACCCTCGACGAACTCTTCGAGGCCCTCACCCTCGTCCAGACCCAGAAGGTCACCCGCTTCCCGATCGTCCTGTTCGGCAGCGAGTACTGGGGCGGCCTGGTCGACTGGCTGAAGAACACGCTGGTGGCCCAGGGCAAGGCATCCGAGAAGGACCTGCTGCTGTTCCACGTCACGGACGACGTGGACGAGGCGGTGGCCTTGGTGTCCAAGGAGGCGGGCCGCTAGCGCGGGGCCCACGCCGAGGCGACGGCGTGTGTCGGGCTGCAGCACCTGGGGCTCCGCCCCGTGGACCCCGCGGATGCTTCGCACGCGCCGCGGTGGCTTGGCTCCGGCTGCGCGACCAAGGGCCCGCGGGGGCTGGTCGCGCAGTTCCCCGCGCCCCTTTGGGGCGATGCCGGACCGCGTCTGTCAGCCCGTCCGGCGTTTGAGGACGAGTACAGCCATCCCTAGCCCCCACCCACCCGCAGGGGCTTCGCCTCGCAGTGTCGGCGGTTACTTCTCGGCGCCAGCCGGCATCCTTCAGCCCGTCCGGCGTTTGAGGACGAGGCCCCTTCAGGGCCGAAGCGGGGGGCCAGGGGGCGGCAGCCCCCTGGCGGGGTGGAAGGGGCGGAGCCCCTTCAAGGATGGGACGGGTAGGGGCGGCGGGGGCGAGGAAAGTCGCCCACCCGCCCGGTGTCCCCGACGGGCTAGGCCAGCCCCCGACGCGCCACCGCCGGAGCCCGATGCCCCGCGATCGACGCCACCATGTCCAGGACCTGCCGAGTCTCCGCCACCTCATGAACCCGGTACACCTGCGCCCCCAACCACGCCGACACCGCAGTCGTCGCCAAGGTCCCCACCACCCGCTCCTTCACCGGCTTGTCCAACGTCTCCCCGACGAAGTCCTTGTTCGACAGCGACACCAGCACCGGCCACCCCGTCTCCACCATCTCCCCCAACCGCCGAGTCGCCTCGAGACTGTGCCGCGTGTTCTTCCCGAAGTCGTGCCCGGGATCGATCAGGATCGACTCCCGCGGCACCCCCAGCGCCAACGCCCGCTCGGCCAACCCCACCGTCACCCGCAGAATCTCGGCCATGACGTCGTCGTACGTCACACGGTGCGGCCGAGTCCGAGGCTCCGCACCCCCCGCATGCGTACACACCAGCCCCACCCCGTACCGCGCGGCGACCTCCGCCAGCCCCGGATCCACCCCACCCCACGCGTCGTTCAGCAGATCCGCCCCGGCCTCGCACACCGCCGCCCCGACCTCGGCCCGCCAGGTGTCCACGCTGATCACGACATCCGGAAACCGCCGCCGCACCTCGGCCACGAACCCGACCGTCCGCCGCGCCTCCTCCTCGGCGGTCACCTCTTCGCCCGGCCCGGCCTTGACCCCACCGATGTCGATGATCGCCGCCCCCTCGGCCACGGCCTGCTCCACGCGCGCGAGGGCGGGCTCGTCGCGGAACGTCGCCCCTTGGTCGTAAAAGGAGTCCGGGGTCCGGTTCACGATCGCCATGATCACCG
This sequence comes from Streptomyces sp. CA-251387, assembly GCF_050936625.1. NCBI lineage: Bacteria > Bacillati > Actinomycetota > Actinomycetes > Kitasatosporales > Streptomycetaceae > Streptomyces > Streptomyces sp. CA-251387. Next base: position 6,209,291 of record NZ_JBNJMJ010000001.1, read on the forward strand.
GCTCGTGCGCGCCGAACTCACGCCTGCCCAGCCTGAGCATCCCCTGTGACCTCTCCTAGTACGTCCTGGCAATTCGCGGGCCTTAGAGCCTGCCTGGCCGCCTGCGACCCTAACTGTCAGAGTCGCATGGCACGATCGGACACTGACACACTCGACCGCTCGCATTCACCGACCGTGGGGGCCACAGCGATGGTTATGTTCTTGTTCCTGGTCGTCGCGCTCGCCGTCGTGGTCGCCGCGGTGACACTCGCCGTGGTGGGCGGCGGCGAGGGCGACGGCCCGCTGCCGGAGGCGGCCCCCGAGCGCCTGCAGGACCTGCTGCCGCTGGACCGCCCGGTCGACCGCGCCGACATCGACAGCCTCCGCTTCCCGCTCGCCGCCCGCGGCTACCGCATGGCCGACGTCGACGACGCCCTCAGCCGCCTCGGCGCCGAGCTCGCCGAGCGCGACGCCCGTATCGCCGACCTGGAGTCCGCGCTGGCCGGGGCCCAGGCGTCGGCCGGCGGCCATGTGTCGATGGAGAAGCCCGCCCAGGAGGACCAGCAGTGAGTGACGGTACGGCCCTCGCCGGCCCGGACGGCGCCCTGCGCTGCCCCTGGGCCCTGTCCACCCCGGACTATGTGACGTACCACGACGAGGAGTGGGGCCGCCCGGTCCACGGCGACGACGAGCTCTACGAACGCCTCAGCCTGGAGGCCTTCCAGTCGGGCCTGTCCTGGATCACGATCCTGCGCCGCCGCCCGGGCTTCCGCGCCGCCTTCGCCGACTTCAAGATCGCCAAGGTCGCCGCCTTCACCGACACCGACCGCGACCGCCTCCTCGCCGACCCCGGCATCATCCGCAACAGAGCCAAGATCGACGCGACCCTGGCCAACGCGCGCGTACTGGCCGACTGGGCTCCGGGTGAGCTGGACGAACTGATCTGGTCCCACGCCCCCGACCCGGCTGCCCGTCCGGTCCCCAGGACGCTGGCAGACGTACCGGCAGTCACTCCAGAATCGACGGCCCTGTCGAAGGCACTGAAGAAGCGGGGCCTGCGCTTCGTAGGCCCGACGACGGCATACGCCCTGATGCAGGCGTGCGGCCTGGTGGACGACCACTTGGAAGCATGCGTGGCGAGGAGCGCCCCGTAAGGGGCGCGGGCCTGTGTCGATATGCGGCTCCGCCGCGGGGCGCGATCAACCACGATGAACCGCAGTCCCCGACCGCGCTCCCGCCCCGAGCTCATCGGCCCAGATACTTCGGCCTCTCCTTGTTCACGAAGGCCTGCACCGCAATCGCATGGTCCTCGGACGACCCCGCCCGCGTCTGCAACTCGTCCTCCTTGTCCAAGGTCTCCTCAAGAGAGTGCGACAGCCCGAACGCCACCGCTTCCTTGATCGCCGCATATGCCACCGTCGGTCCCTCGGCCAGCGCCCGAGCCACCTTCTCGGCCTCGCCGCGCAGCGAATCCGCCGGCACCAGCCGGTTCGCGATCCCCAGCTCGTAGGCCTCCTGCGCCTTGATGTTCCTGGGGAAAAGCAGCAGGTCGGCGGCGCGGCCGGCGCCGATGACGCGCGGCAGGGTCCAGGAGATCCCCGAGTCGGCCGTCAGAGCCACGCCCGCGAACGACGTGTTGAAGGCGGCCGTATCCGCCACCACGCGATAGTCCGCGGCCAGCGCGAATCCGAAGCCCGCCCCCGCCGCGACGCCGTTCACCCCGGCCACCACAGGCTTCGCCATCCCGGCCAGCGCCCGGACGATCGGGTTGTAATGCTCCCGCACCGTGCTCATCGTCTGCCCCGACCCGTTCTCCCGATCGGCGGCCAGCAGCCCGATGTGCTCCTTCAGGTCCTGCCCCACACAGAACGCCCGCTCCCCGGCCGCGGTCAGCAGCACGGCCCGTACGGCGTCGTCGCCCGCCGCGGCCTGGACCGCCTCCCGCAGTGCGACCTTGGCCTCGATGTTCAGCGCATTCATCGCCTCGGGGCGGTTCAGCGTGATCGTCGCGAGCCCGTCGCTCACCTCGTAGAGCACGGTGTCGGCCATGGCGTATCCCCTCCGTTGTCGCGGCTCGGGCGTACTCGTCGGTACGCACCTGTCTGAAGGACAGCATGGCGGAGATCACTGGCAACCGGTCATGTGACCTGCGTCAAAGAATGTGTGTCCGATTCCGTTCGGCCGAATCGCGTGCGGTGGCGCAGTATCGCAGTCACATCGCCGAATTGAGTGGTTTTGCTCGCGCGCGTTGCCCAAGCGATGCCGACTGATGTTGGTCATCGGGTCCTGAGATGCGGGATAATGGCTTGGAAGCAATGTGTTCGATGCCGGTGTCGCGTGTCTCATGCCAGATACGCGTGCCCTCCATGGGGCCGTCGGCTTTGACTATGAGCTGGTTTCAGGAAGGGGAACGAGCATGGCGGCCATGAAGCCGCGAACGGGTGATGGCCCGCTCGAGGTGACCAAGGAGGGGCGGGGCATCGTCATGCGCGTTCCGCTCGAAGGCGGCGGTCGGCTCGTCGTCGAGCTGACCCCTGACGAGGCCGACGCACTCGGCGACGCCCTCAAGAAGGTCGTCGGCTGACGCGGAAGCGACCCTTACCCTTTCGGCGAACCCCGGCATCGCACACGGTGCCGGGGTCGCTGTTTTCCCGGTACGTCTGCGGTCTCTTCGCCGTACGTCCGTGGCGTACGGCCGGTCAGGCGGTGACCGTTCGATCGGGCCGCCATCGCTCGGTCAGGCCTTCAGCGCTTCACCGCGCACAGCAGCCCGTCCCCCACCGGCAGCAGCGACGGCACCAGCTCCTGGCTCTCGCGCACCGCGCGCAGCAACTCCCGGATGCGTATGACCTCCGTGGGCTGCGGGCCCGAGTCCACCGTCCGGCCGTTGGCGAAGACGCCCTCGAAGACGACGAGGCCACCCGGACGCAGCAGGCGCAACGATTCAGCGAGATAGTCGAGAAACTCCAGCCGATCGCCGTCACAGAAGACGAGGTCGTAGCCGGCGTCCGCGAGGCGGGGCAGGACGTCCAGGGCACGGCCCGGGATGAAGCGGGCGCGGTTGCTGGCGAAGCCGGAGGCGCGGAAGGCCTGGCGGGCGAACTGCTGGTGCTCCGGTTCGGGGTCCACGGTCGTCAGGACGCCGTCGGGGCGCATGCCGTGCAGTAGATGGATGCCGGAGACGCCGGTGCCGGTACCGATCTCCGCCACCGCCTTCGCGTCCACCGAGGCGGCCAGCATCCGCAGCGCGGCGCCCGTGCCGGGCGACACCGAGCGCAGCCCCGCCTCACGGGCCCGGTCGCGGGCCCAGCGCAGGACGTCGTCCTCGGCGACGTAGGCGTCGGCGAACGCCCAGCTCGTCTGCCGGTTGCCGGTAATGGCCCTCTCCTTGCCCCGTGGTTGCCTGGGCGTGACTGTATCCGTTGCGGCCGGGAACCCGCAGATGGGACCGCGCGTTTAGAGGGGTGGGAAGACGAGCGGGGGGACACAGTTGGATCACGATCTCGAGCAGGACCGCGAGCAAGTGCTGACGCAGGCCCACCAGCCGTATCAGCCCAGATCAAATTCTCGTAAAACCGCTTATCCGGAGCTAACGGGCGAGGTGGCTATGGTAGGGGCTCCACTGGACACCACCAGAGCCGACAGGGGAGGTGCGGCTGCGCCTGTGGATCGGGGAGGAGTGCTGCGGCGCTTCCTCGGATCGGCGGGCAGGCCGAAATCCGTGAACGACACCGCTGACCACAGCCACGCCGGCGACTACGCCCAGACCGCGACCTTCTCCACCGACGCGGACGGGCAGGCGTGGACTCCGCCCACCTGGGAGGAGATCGTCAGCACCCACAGCGGCCGCGTCTACCGGCTGGCGTACCGCCTCACCGGCAACCAGCACGATGCCGAGGACCTGACGCAAGAGGTCTTCGTCCGCGTCTTCCGCTCCCTGTCGACGTACACACCGGGCACCTTCGAGGGCTGGCTGCACCGCATCACCACGAACCTCTTCCTGGACATGGTCCGCCGCAAGCAGCGCATCCGCTTCGACGCGCTGGGCGATGACGCCGCCGAGCGGCTGCCCAGCAAGGAGCCCACGCCCCAGCAGGTCTTCAACGACGCGCACTTCGACGCGGACGTCCAGCAGGCCCTGGACACCCTCGCGCCCGAGTTCCGCGCCGCGGTCGTCCTGTGCGACATCGAAGGACTGTCGTACGAGGAGATCGCCGCGACCCTGGGCGTCAAGCTCGGCACGGTCCGCTCCCGTATCCACCGAGGCCGCTCGCAGTTGCGCAAGGCCCTCGCGCACCGCTCGCCGGAGGCGCGCGCCGAGCGCCGCTCCTTCGTGCCGCGTGTGCCCGCACTGGGGGGAGGGGGCGCGACCGCGTGAGTGGCTCCCGACCCGACCCCGCCGAACGGCTCCTGGCAGAGCAGCATCTGGGAGACCGACTCTCCGCCCTTGTCGACGGAGAGCTCGGTCATGAGACGCGCGAGCGTGTCCTGGCCCACCTGGCGACCTGCGCCAAGTGCAAGGCCGAGGCCGACGCCCAGCGCCGACTGAAGAACGTCTTCGCGGAGGCGGCCCCGCCGCCTCCCTCCGAGAGTTTCCTGGCCCGCCTTCAGGGCCTCCCCGGGGGAGGTGACCTGGACAGCGGCGGCTCGCCGCTGGGCGGGGGAGGATTCGGGGGACTGTCCGGGGGGCCGGGCGCCACCGGGGTGTTCGGAGTGAAGCGGGGCGACCGTTTCGAGTTCGGATACGTCCCGTCGCGTTCGCATGCCCCCGCGCTCCCCACCTCGGACCGCGGTTTCCGCACCCATCCCGTGGGCCGTCAGGACGCCGATCGCTCCGGGTCCTCCCGTATGCGGTTCGCGTTGGTCGCGGCGGGGGCGGTGTCTCTCGCGGCCATCTCACTGGGCGGCGTCACGGCTAGTGCGCCGACCGATGCCGAGGCGCGCGGCGGCTCGGGCGGCAGCAATGTGACACCGGCGCGGTCGCAGGGCACCGGGTCCGCGACGGCACCCGAGAACCAGCGCCGCCGCGCGGTCGGCCCGCTGCTCGCCCAGGGGCAGGGGCAGCGGACGCCGGCCACCCCGGCGGCGCCGACCGAGGTGTCGGCCCCCCTCCTGCCCGGGATGCCTGCGCAGCCCGCCGACCAGGAGATGCATACCCTGACGGCGCCCGTGGTGGCCGGCGCGGCCGCCATGTCGCCGCTGATACGCCCGCTCAGCGCGACCCCGCCGCTCACCCTCACCTCGTGGTCCACGGCCCCCGAGATCACGGCGACCCCCGACCTGCTCGCCGCACCCGTCCCCGACGCGACGTCATCTCCCTCCGTCTCGCCCGCCACCGGCCACTGACCCGACCTCTGCGCAGCGGCCCACGAACCTGATTGAATCCGGGGTGGGCCGCGCCCCGCCGACAGCCGGGCGCGGAGTCGATCAACTGCGGCCGCCGTTGACGCCGCGTGCCGGATGGGGGAGGTAGCACGAGGGCGCCGGTTTCCTGAGGGAACGTGAGCGCGACAGCGCAGAGTTGAGTAGGCGTTCGGGCGCCGGGGCGTTCCCGGTGGCGGCCTGCCGAGGAACCAGGGGTGGGAATCCGGCAGACCGGGTCCTCTTCGCGGGCTGTGGATCGGCCGCACGACGGTCCATCGGCCGCGGCTGCCCGGCCGCGCTCCGGCCGTGTCCTTTCGGATGCGGCGGAGAGAGCGAAGCGTCCTACTCGAGCAACGGTCAGCAGCGAGTAGGAAGCAGAGCATGAACGAGGGGAAGCCCGCGAAGGCGAAGTGGTGGAACCGGCCTCGGCCGCAGGAGCCCTCGGCCCGGGCGGAGGGCACCGAACCGACACCGGACGAGACGAGCGAGCCGACGGCGCCGGGCGCATCCGACCCGACCGGGCCCACGGCGCCGGGAGCCACCGGCGGGCCGGGCCTCGGTGACCACACGAACGGCGACTTCGAGTTGGCGCGTCCGGCCCTGCGCACGGGCGACGACGGGGCTTCCGCTGAGGGTGACACCGAGGGGGACTTCGAGCTACGTCGGCCTGGTGCGGGCGGCGGCGGTCGTGCCGGGGCTTCGGCTGAGGGCGACTTCGAACTGCGGGGGCCTGGTGCCGACGGCGGTGACAGTGACGCCGGCGCTTCGGCCGAGGGTGACACCGAGAGGGACTTCGAGCTTCGCCGGCCTGCTGTGGGCGGCATCGGTGGAGACGAGGCGTCCGCCGAGGGCGACTTCGAGCTGGCGCGTCCGGGCGCGGTGCCTGCGGCTGCCCCGCCAGCGCCCGCCGTCGAACGCCCCAAGCCCCTGCACGACCCCGACCCCTACAGCACCCCGCCCTACGGCGAACCGGGCCCCTGGGCGCCCGCTCCGCCGGTCCAGCACCCGGCGACCACGCCCGCGCACGGCACGGCCGTACCGATGCCCCCACCGGCGCACGGCATGATCGCATCCACTCCCGCTCTCCCCGCCCCGACGCCCGGCGCGTCGGCCGCAGCACACGGCACGCCCGTGCCGTCGGCAGCCTCGGCCCCGACAGCCGGCGTACCCGCTCCGGTACCGACCCCGCCTCCTGGCGCTCCCGTCCCGGCGACACCCCCCGGTACCCCCGCCCAGGCGCCATCCCACGGCATCCCCGCCCAGGCACCCCCGTCGACAGCCAACACCCTTGCCCAGCCCACCCCAGCCCACGGCACCCCAGCCCACGGCACTCCGGCCCACGGCACTCCCACCCACGGCACTCCCACCCACGGCACCCCGGCCCACGGCACCCCCGCCCAAGCCGCACCCCTCCAAGCCACCCCCGCCCAAGCCACCCCCACCTACGCAGACACCCCACCCCCCACCAACCCCTGGCAGAACTACGACCCCTGGGCCTCCACCCCCCACCCCACAGCCCCCCTCCAGCAGAACGGCGCTGGGGTCGCCACCGAGCGGCAGCGGCGTAGGCGGGCCAGGAAGGTGCTGATCGTCGGTGCTCTGCTGATCGCGCTCGTCTCCGGTGGCGTCGGCGGTGTCGTGGGGGCGCAGCTGGAGCGCAACGGCGGTGTGGGGGACGTGGAGCTGCCGCAGGCCGAGGCCGAGCCCACCGGGCGGGCGCCGGACAGTGTCGCCGGGATCGCCGCTCGGGCCCTGCCCAGCGTCGTGACGCTGCATGTGAGCGGGAGCGAGGAGCAGGGCACCGGGACGGGGTTCGTGCTCGACGACCGCGGCCACATCCTCACCAACAACCACGTCGTCGAACCCGCGGGCGACGACGGCGAGATATCGGTGACCTTCCACAGCGGTGACACCGCCAAGGCCACCGTCGTCGGACGTGACAGCGGCTACGACCTCGCCGTCGTCAAGGTCACCGGCGTCAGCGGCCTGAAACCCCTGCCGCTCGGCAACTCCGACAACGTCCAGGTCGGCGACCCCGTCATCGCGATCGGCGCCCCGTTCGACCTGGAGGGCACCGTCACCTCCGGCATCATCAGCGCCAAGGAGCGGCCCATAACGGCCGGCGGCGAGAGCGGCGACGGGAGTGACGTGTCGTATGTGGACGCGTTGCAGACCGACGCGCCCATCAATCCCGGCAACTCCGGCGGCCCCCTCCTCGACGCCCGGGCCCGGGTCATCGGCATCAACTCGGCGATACGGTCGGCCGACAGCGGCTCGGACCTCGACAGCGGCCAGTCCGGCTCCATCGGCCTCGGCTTCGCCATCCCGGTCAACCAGGCCAAGCGGGTCGCCGAGGAGCTGATCAACACGGGAAAGGCGACCCACCCGGTCATCGGCGTCACCCTCGACATGGACTACAGCGGCGACGGCGCCCGCGTCGGCACCAAGGGCAGCGACGGCGGCCCCGCCGTCACGCAGGGCGGCCCCGGCGACAAGGCCGGCATCAAGCCGGGCGACGTCATCACCGAGGTCGACGGCCAGCGCGTCCACTCCGGCGAGGAACTCATCGTCAAGACCCGCGCCCACCGGCCCGGCGACCGTCTGGAGCTGACCCTGGAGCGCGGCGGCAAGAAGATCACCATCTCGCTGACGCTCGGCTATTCCAGCGGTGACTGAGACTCAGCGGGGAGTCAGACTCACAGAAAGCTCACAGCGCAGCCCGTGTGGCGGACCCGCACGGGCTCTGACATGGCAAACAACGCGGAAAACCGCACACGCACCCGCACTCGGAGGCCTCGGGACAGTACCGGTCGTAGCGGATCGCCGGGTACCGTGGATCCGGCCCGGACCGCGGTAGACCCACAGCCGACCCGAGGGCCGGGGACCGAGGACATCGCAAGGAGCTTCAGGTGTTCAATGACATAGGACCGCTCGAGCTGGTGACGCTCGTCGTCCTTGCCGTGCTCATCTTCGGTCCGGACAAGCTCCCGAAGATGATCCAGGACGTCACACGGACGATCCGCAAGATCCGCGAGTTCTCGGAGAGCGCCAAGCAGGACATCCGGCAGGAACTCGGCCCGGAGTTCAAGGACTTCGAGTTCGAGGACCTCAACCCCAAGACGTTCATCCGCAAGCAGCTGGACAACGACGACCTGGGGCTCAAGGAGATCCGCAACGGCTTCGACCTGAAGAAGGAGATGGCCGAGGTCACCGACGCCGTCCACGGCCGCGACTCGGAGTCGTCGGCCTCCTCTTCGTCGTCCTCCGCCTCGGGTTCCTCCGGCGGCAGCGTCGACATGACGAAGAAGCCCGAGAATGCCCGCGACGAGCGTCCGCCCTACGACGCCGACGCCACCTGAGCCGTACGAACACGGAAGCGAACACCGTTCATACGTGACGCTTCTCATACTCCGCCCGGGTCGCACGCGGCCTGAACCCGCCCCCTGCGCGCCCCACGCGCCGGGCGCTTTCCCTGCAGCTTTGTGCGGTGTGGTTATGCTGCCGAGTTGTTGTGCGGACCGTACCTGAACAGGTAGCGCCGCCCGAAGGGGGGCGGGCCGGGCTGGTCCGGCGAGAGCGAGGAGGCGTCCGGGCACATGGAGACGACGAGTCAGACGACGAGTCGGGCAGTCGCGCAGGCACCGGTCACGGAGAACGGACAGCAGGTCCCCTCCGCCCGGCGCACGGTCGACGGCTACCTGCTGGCGCCCTTCCCGTGGTACGGCCTCGACGAGGCCTTCACGGGGCCGCGCTGGCTGATGCAGGTCGGTACAGCGGCCGACGGGGCCGTGGAACACGGGTCGATCGGGCACGGTGACGAGCCCTCCGTACGGAACGAGGCGTCGGAGGACCGGGAGAAGTTCGCGGTCGTGGTGACCGTCGCGGCGAATCCGTCCCGGAGGAGCGCCGACGGTACGGGGCTGCTGGAGGCCACGTCGGTGTCCTCGGCGGCCTGGCTCGCGGGTGTGGGGCTGCTGTCGTTCACGTGGCCCGGACAGATGGACCACTCCCTGCGCGACGACTGGCTGGAGCAGCAGACGGAGACCGCGTGGGCGCTGGCCGACGATCTGGACGGGCCTGACTGGTCGACGCTGTCCCTTCCGGTGGACGGCGTGCCGACGCCCTTCCATTACCGCGAGTCCGAGTTCGGGTGGGTGCTGGCCGGCTCGACTCAGGAGGGGGTGCACGTGGGGGCGTACGGGAGAGGCATGAGCGCGTACGGGCTGGGCTTCGCCATGATCAAGGACATCTCCGCGTACGCATGACAAAGGGGCGCCGTGCGTAATGCGGCGCCCCTTCGCCGTAGGGCTTTGGGCCGTCTCGCGGCTGCGGATCGTGTGTGGTTGCTCGCGCAGTCCCCGCACCCCTAGGGCGTCTTAGAACTTGTTCCTTGGAGTGATACCCAGCGACATCCCCGACAGGCCCCGCTGCCGTCCCCCCAACTTCCCCGCGATCGCTCGCAGCGCGGACCCCGCCGGGGAGTCCGGATCCGTCAGGACCACCGGCTTGCCCTCGTCGCCGCCCTCGCGGAGGCGGACGTCGATGGGGATGTTGCCGAGGACCGGGACGTTCGTGCCGGTCGTGCGGGTGAGGCCGTCCGCCACGACCTGGCCGCCGCCTGTGCCGAAGACGTCGACCATCTCGCCGCAGTGCGGGCAGGGCAGGCCGGACATGTTCTCGACCACGCCGACGATCTTCTGGTGGGTCTGGACGGCGATGGAGCCCGCGCGCTCGGCGACCTCGGCGGCCGCCTGCTGCGGGGTCGTCACGACCAGGATCTCGGCGTTCGGGACCAGCTGGGCCACGGAGATCGCGATGTCGCCGGTGCCGGGCGGGAGGTCCAGGAGCAGGACGTCCAGGTCGCCCCAGTACACGTCCGCCAGGAACTGCTGAAGGGCACGGTGGAGCATCGGGCCACGCCACACCACCGGCGCGTTGCCCGGCGTGAACATGCCGATGGAGATCACCTTCACGCCGTTCGCGGACGGCGGCATGATCATGTTCTCGACCTGGGTCGGGCGGCCGTCCGCGCCCAGCATGCGCGGCACGCTGTGGCCGTAGATGTCGGCGTCGACGACGCCCACCTTGAGGCCGTCGGCCGCCATCGCCGCCGCCAGGTTGACCGTGACGGAGGACTTGCCGACGCCGCCCTTGCCGGAGGCCACCGCGTACACACGGGTGAGCGAGCCCGGCTTGGCGAAGGGGACCTCGCGCTCGGCCTGGCCGCCGCGCAGGGCGTTGGCCAGCTCCTTGCGCTGCTCGTCGCTCATGACGTCGAGCGTGACGTCGACGCGGGTGACGCCCTCTACCCGGGAGACCGCGTCCGTCACACGCTGCGTGATCGTCTCGCGCATCGGGCAGCCGGAGACCGTCAGGTACACGGTGACCGCGACCGCTCCGTCCGCCCCGATGTCGACCGACTTGACCATCCCGAGCTCGGTGATGGGGCGGTTGATCTCGGGGTCGTTCACCGTCGCCAGTGCTTCGCGCACCGCGTCTTCCGTAGCCATAAGGACGATGGTACGGCCCGGTAGCCTTGCCCCGGAAAGCCTGTCAGCGGTCTTCTACGTCACGTCCGCGCGACCGTTCTGCCGGGAATACTCCGCGCTCCTGGTGGCCGTCCACGCGGTGGCCGTTCTGCCGCTCCTCCAGCTCCTTCATCAGGTCCTGCAGCTCCGAGCGCATCCAGTCGCGGGTGGCGACCTCCCCGAGCCCGATGCGCAGGGCGGCGATCTCGCGGGTCAGGTACTCGGTGTCGGCGATGGACCGCTCGTTCTGCTTGCGGTCCTGTTCGAGGTTGACCCGGTCACGGTCGTCCTGCCGGTTCTGCGCGAGCAGGATCAGCGGGGCGGCGTACGAGGCCTGCAGGGACAGGACCAGGGTCAGGAAGATGAACGGGTACTCGTCCCAGCGCAGGTCGCTCGGGGCTGCGATGTTCCACAGCACCCACACGATGATCACGACCGTCATCCAGACGAGGAACCGCCCGGTGCCGATGAAGCGGGCGATGCGCTCCGACAGCCGCCCGAAGGCCTCCGGGTCCCACTCCGGCAGGATCCGGCGGCGCGGCGGACGGGGCTGATCGAGGCGCGTGCGGGGCGCCCGGGTGGCCGCGGTGGCGCCCGACACCATGCGCTCGCGTGCGCCCTCGCGCTCAGGAGCCATGCGCCGTCACCCCCTGGCCGGCGTCCTCGTCCAGGTGGAACTCCGTCTCCCGCCAGTCCTCGGGCAGCATGTGGTCCAGTACGTCGTCCACGGTCACCACGCCCAGCAGGGACCCGGACTCGTCGACGACGGGCGCCGCGACCATGTCGTACGTCGCGAAGAACCCGGCGACGACCGGCAGCGCGGCGTCCGGCGCCAGGGCTTCCAGGGCCTCGTCGACGAGCGAGCTGACCAGGGTGTACGGCGGGTCGCGCAGCAGGCGCTGGAAGTGGACCGTGCCGAGGTACTTGCCGGTCGGCGTCTCGTCGGGCGGGCGGCAGACGTAGACCTGGGCGGCGAGGGCGGGGGAGAGATCCGGGTTGCGGACCCGGGCCAGCGCGTCGGCGACGGTCGCGTCCGGCCGTAGGACGATCGGCTCGGTCGTCATCAGGCCGCCCGCCGTGTGCTCCTCGTACGCCATCAGGCGCCGCATGTCGGCCGCGTCGCCGGGCTGCATCAGGCTCAGCAGCCGCTCCTGCTCCTCCGTGGGCAGCTCGCCGAGCAGGTCGGCGGCGTCGTCCGGGTCCATGGCCTCCAGGACGTCCGCGGCGCGTTCCTCCTGCAGCTTGCCGAGGATCTCGATCTGGTCGTCCTCGGGGAGCTCTTCGAGTACGTCGGCGAGGCGGTCGTCGTCGAGGGCGGCGGCGACCTCGGCGCGGCGCTTGGGGGAGAGGTGGTGCAGGACGTTGGCGAGGTCGGCGGGGCGCAGCTGCTCGAAGGTGGCGAGCAGGCTCTCGGCGCCCTGTCCCTGCTCCTCCAGGGTGAAGCCGGTGACGGCGGACCACTCGACGGTCAGCGACTCGCCCTTGGCGCGCCGGAAGGCGCCGCTTCTGCCGCCCTTGCGTACGAACACCTTGTCGATCTCCCAGTCCCGGCGGGCCGGGAGCTGCTGCACCGACAGATCGAGGACGGTGACGTCCTCGCCGGTCTCGACGAGCCTGACGCGCCGGTCGAGGAGCTCGCCGAAGACGAGGCGCTCGGTGGGGCGCTGCTCGAAGCGGCGGACGTTGAGCACGCCGGTGGTGATGACCTGGCCGGACTCGATGCTGGTCACCCGGGTCATGGGCAGGAAGATGCGGCGCCGGGTGGAGAGTTCGACGACGAGGCCGAGCAGCCGCGGGGGGCGTCGGCCGACGCGCAGCATGACGACCAGATCTCTGACGCGGCCCACCTGGTCGCCGTTCGGGTCGAAGGCGGCGACGCCGGCGAGGTGCGAGACGAAGATCCGGGGAGCGCCGGCTGCCATGGCTGAGGCTCCTTTGTGTGCGGGGTGTGCCGTGTTTCTGGTGCGGCTCCGCGGACGGTGCCGCATTTCCGAATTGCCCGCTCGGGTGGGCTTCAGGCTAGCCCGTCCTGATCCGATACGCCCTGGTGAGCGGTCCGGACGGACTGGCTCCGCCGGGGCCGTGCGGCCCCGGTACGCTGCGGTACGCCGCTCAGGTCCCACGACAGAAAGGCAGCCCCACCTGTGACTGCGATTCCCCAGGGGCGTAAGCGCCGGGCCGCGCTGGTGAGCGCCGTGTGCGCCCTGGTCGTGTCCGGAACGGGGCTGACCGGATGCAGTGAGGACCCCGACGAGGGCACCAACGGGGTCGGCAAGCTGCCGGCCGCCGAGATCCAGCGCAAGACCCGTACCGCCGCGGACTCCGCCGAGGCGGTGCGCCTGTCCGGGAACGTGGTGACCAGCGGGCGCACCTACGAACTCGACATGCAGCTGAAGACGGACGGGGCGACGGGGTCGGTGACCGTACAGGGGGCGACCTTCCAGCTGCTGCGGATCGGTGAGCAGCTGTATCTGAAGGCCGGCGCCGACTTCTGGAGCGATGCGGACGGGCAGAGCGGCGGCAAGGCGGACGCGGCGGCCGCGGACAAGCTGGGCGGCAAGTATGTGAAGGTGCCGCAGGCCGATCCGTCGTACAAGAAGTTCAGCGGCTTCACGGAGAAGGACGTCCTCCTCGAGGGCCTGCTGACCCTGCACGGCACGCTGGCCACCGACGGCCACCACGAGCAGGCGGGCATCCGCACCATCCGCATCACCGGCGACAAGGGCTCCGGCGGCACCCTGGACGTCTCCCTGGAGGGAACCCCGTACCCCCTCCGCCTGACCCGGGCGGGCGGCGCGGGCACCTTGACCTTCTCCTCCTGGGGCAAGGACTTCCCCCTGGAGAAACCGGCCAAGGACGAGACGGTGGACTACGGCAAGCAGCTGCCGACGTCGTAGGCGGCGGCCGGCGGATCCCTCCGGCAGTCGGCCCCAGCCTCCGGCGCCGCGGCCCCCGGACGGCCCTTCCCGGCCCCGGCTACTTCCGCCTGCGCCGCTTCATCAGCAACCGCGGCAGGCCCGCCGGAATCGGCTGCCGTGTCGTCGCCGGCGTCGGCAAGGGGGCCTCGGCCAGGGAGGCCTCCGGCAGCGGGGCCGTCGCGCCCGTCGGCTCCAGGCGGAGTACGCGGCATTCACGTGCCCAGCGCTGCGGCATCGCCTCGCCGTCGGGCGCGTTCAGGCGCTTGCCCTTGAGTTCGGCGACCGCGGCGTCCCACTGCTCGGACCCCGCCGCGAGCTCCACGACCTTCGCCGACCACGAGACCAGCCGGCCGCCCTTGTCCTTGCTGCGGACCGTCACCTCGGCCTCGGCCCCGTCGGCCAGCCCGGGCAGCGGCTGCTCGCCCGGACCGTCGCCCACGACACACGCGGCACCCTCGTGCCAGACGTGCCACAGCGCCCGGGCCGGGTGACCAGGCCCCTTGACCCAGATGAGGCCGGACTTCTTGGTGGCCTCCTCGACGAGGGCCTGGTCGAGCAGCTCGCTAGTCATGGCGCAAGCCTATCCAGCCCGGTCGGGCGTGCCAGGGCCGGTCAGAGCCAGCCGTTCCGCTTCAGCGTGCGATGGATGCCGACGCAGATCATCGCCGTGATCCCGAGCACCATCGGGTACCCGAACTTCCAGCGCAGCTCCGGCATGTAGTCGAAGTTCATCCCGTACACACCGCACACCATCGTCGGTACGGCGATGATCGCGGCCCAGGAGGTGATCTTCCGCATGTCCTCGTTCTGCGCGACGGACGCCTGCGCCAGGTTGGCCTGGAGGATCGAGTTCAGCAGCTCGTCGAAGCCCATCACCTGCTCCTGCACGCGGGCCAGGTGGTCGGCGACGTCCCGGAAGTACTTCTGGATGTCCGGGTCGATCAGCCGCATCGGCCGCTCGCTCAGCAGCTGCATGGGACGCAGGAGGGGCGACACCGCCCGCTTGAACTCCAGGACCTCGCGCTTGAGTTGGTAGATCCGCCCCGCGTCCGTACCGCGCGGCGAGCCCTTCCGGCCCGGCGAGAAGACCTCCGTCTCCACCTCGTCGATGTCGTCCTGCACCGCGTCGGCGACCGCGATGTACCCGTCGACGACATGGTCGGCGATCGCGTGCAGCACGGCCGAGGGGCCCTTGGAGAGCAGCTCGGGGTCGTCCTGCAGCCGGTGCCGCAGTGCCCGCAGCGACCCCTGCCCGCCGTGTCGGACGGTGATGAAGAAGTCCCGCCCGGTGAAGCACATGACCTCGCCGGTCTCGACGATCTCGCTGTTGGCGGTGAGCTCGTCGTGCTCGACGTAGTGAATGGTCTTGAAGACGGTGAAGAGCGAGTCGTCGTAGCGCTCCAGCTTCGGGCGCTGGTGGGCCTGGACCGCGTCCTCGACGGCCAGCGGGTGCAGCCCGAACTCACTGGCGATACCGGAGAATTCGGCCTCGGTCGGCTCGTGCAGACCGATCCACACGAACCCGCCGTCACGCCGCACCTGGCGCATCGCCTCGTGCGGGGTCAGGGGCTTCGCGCTCTCGACACGGGCGCCGTTCCGGTAGACGGCGCAGTCGACGACGGCGGAGGGCGTCGAGGGGTCGCGGGTGGTGTCGTACGTGCCGTTGTCCTTGCGCAGCGAGACGCGGGACGGCCGGACGACGGCACGCAGGTCGCGGATCATCGACATGAGCAGGCTCCTTCGCAACGGGCAACGAAGCGTGAAGGGCCGCGGCCCGGGTGGAACTGCCCGGAATGGGGACGTCCTGACCTCAGGATGTTTGGCACGTCCACAAAGCGGGGAGCACCGCACCGTCGCGGTGATGGGCTTCGTTGCTGATTCAGATCAGACCGATCAGGCAGAGCGAAACGAAGTGCTCTTCCGTGTGAGGACGCGAGCGTGAAAGGGCGGCGGTCAGCCGGAGCGGAACAGCCGAATCAGCACATCAGCGGCGGGAAGAGCGAGTGGTACTGCACGGTCGACTTCGATCCATAACAGCCCCACCTCCTCCGGCCGGTCCCTCGTGAGGGACGTTCCATACCCCGTTCGGGGTTCCCCGTAGGGGAGTCTCAATCCTGGTGCCGGGACTCGATCGCGACGCTTCTGCATGCTGTCCCGAACACCGGGCAAGAGTATCAGCCGACTGAAGTGTCAAGGCGCTGCTTTGCCCGGTACTGACGAGTTCTATGCTCGCGGCATGGCTGATGTTCTCCCTCTGGTCGAAGCCCGGTTGCGCAGCGCTCTGGGCGAACCGGACGCGCGCGCGGCGGTCACCTTCCTCGGTACGGACCGCATCGAGGTGCTCCGTTTCCAGGAGGGCGACATCGTCCGCTACGCCACGCTCGGCATGTCCGCGCAGCCGATGAGCGACCCCACCGCGGTGCTCGCCGACCCGGTCAAGGGCCCGCGCGCCGAGCTGATCCTCTCCGTCCGTGCCGGCGTCGCCGACACCGACAAGGTGCTCCGCCCGCTCGCCGTACTCGCCGCGTCCCCGCAGGTGGAGGGTGTGATCGTGGCCCCGGGCGCCTCCCTGGACGTGGGGGAACCGCTGTGGCCCGGCGCCCCGTTCACCTCGGTCCTGGTCGCCGAGCCGGGCGGCCTGGTCGAGGACCTGGAGCTCGACGAGCCCGCCGACCCCGTGCACTTCCTGCCCCTGCTGCCGATGACCCCGAACGAGGCCGCCTGGAAGCGCGTGCACGGCGCCCAGGCCCTCCAGGAGCGCTGGCTGACGAACGGGACGGACCTTCGCGACCCCGCCCGCACCTCCGTCCCGCTCGAGTGACCGTGGCGTGAGCAACCTCACCAACCGGTGGCTGAAAAGCGTCAGTTGGCGAACACGGTGACACTGTCCTCGGTCGCGTGCTGCGTCTGAAGTTCCTCGACCTCGTCCGAGAGGGCGTTGCGCCGTACGACGACCACCAGCGCGCCCGCCACGGCGGTGACCGCGGCCACCACGAACGGGACACGGATGCTGCCGGTCCACTCCTCGATCCTCGGCGCGAAGTAGGGCGCGGCCGCCGCCGCGAACCACCGCACGAAGTTGTAGCCCGCGCTCGCCACCGGGCGCGGCGCGTCCGAGACGCCCAGGGCAAGCTCCGTGTAGACGGTGTTGTTCACGCCGATGAAGGCGCCGGACAGGACCGTGCAGACGACGGCGGTGGCGTGGTCGCCGTAGCCGAGGACCAGTACGTCCACGGCGAGCAGCGCCAGCGAGCCGCCGAGCACCTTCAGCGAACCGAACCGCTCCTGCAGACGCGGGGCCACGATCACCGAGAACACGGCGAGCAGCACACCCCAGGCGAAGAACACCGCCCCCGACCGGTACGGGCTCATGTCCAGCACGAACGGCGTGAAGGCCAGCACCGTGAAGAACGTGTAGTTGTAGAAGAACGCCGAGACCGCCGCGGACGCCAGACCGCCGTGGCCGAGGGCCCTGATCGGGTCGAACAGCGACGTCCTGCGGGCCGGCTTCGGCTGCTCCTTCAGGAACGCCGCGATGCACAGGAAGCCGAGGGCCATCAGGAAGGCCGTGCCGAAGAACGGGTAGCGCCAGCTGGCGTCCCCGAGCAGCGCGCCCAGCAGCGGCCCGCAGGCCATGCCGAGGCCGAGGGCGGACTCGTACAGCAGGATCGCCGCCGCACTGCCTCCCGCCGCCGCGCCGACGATGACCGCGAGGGCCGTCGAGACGAAGAGCGCGTTGCCGAGTCCCCAGCCCGCCCGGAAGCCGACCAGTTCGCCGACGGAGCCGGACGTGCCCGCGAACCCGGCGAAGACGACCACGAACGCCAGACCCAGCAGCAGGGTCCTGCGGCCGCCGATGCGGCTGGAGACGAAGCCGGTGACCAGCATGGCCACGGCGGTGATGAGGAAGTACGAGGTGAAGAGCAGGGAGACCTGGCCGGGCGTGGCGTTCAGGCCGCCGGCGATGGACGGCAGGATCGGGTCGACGAGCCCGATGCCCATGAATGCGACGACGGACGCGCCGGCGGTCGCCCACACGGCCTTCGGCTGACGCGGAGAGATAGATGGCATATACACATATTAAGTTAGGCATACTAACGACGCAAAGAGCGTCCGGCCCCCTTCGCGAAACGGGTTCCGCCCGGTCGGGTGATCGTCCTTGACGTGACGCGGAAGGGGTAGGACCGTGGGGCCCTATGAGGGGCGAACCCAGTTGCCCGAAGTGTGGTGGCCGGGTCAGGGCTCCCGGACTCTTCGTCGACACCTGGCAGTGCGATGTGCACGGCACCGTGCATCCGGTGCAGCCTGTGATCCCGCCCAGCGTCGAGGCCCTCAGTGTTGTTGTGCACCGGACGCAGGTGCCGGTGTGGATCCCGTGGCCGCTGCCGATCGGCTGGCTGTTCACGGGCGTCGCCAGCGCGGGCGACGACCGCAGCGGGGGTCGTGCGACGGCCGTTGCCTGCTCCGGGCCCGGGCCGCTCGGCGGCGTGGGCGAGCTGATCCTGGTCGCCGAGGAGCTCGGCGTCGGGCTCGGCGCGCGCTATGCGGGCATCGACGGGCCGGATCCCGGGCCGTACATGAACGTCGAGAAGCCGGCACAGGCCAAGGTCCTCGCCGCCGGGCGGCCGACGCCGCTGTGGCATGTGTCGGGTACGCCCGACGACCGTGCCGTGTTCGCGGGGGAGGCGCTCGGGATGTGGCTGTGGGCGGTCGTGTGGCCGGAGCAGTCGGGGTTGTTGATGTACGACGAGCTGGTGTTGACGGATCTGCGGGATGCGGGGGCCGAGGTGGATCTGGTGCCCTGCGGAGCGTTGTCGCCGCGCTTGCTCGAGCCGTAGCGCCCACCGGGCCGAGGTGTGCTGACGAGGGGCGGGTGCGGGTGGTCGTGGGTTGCTCGCGCAGTTCCCCGCGCCCCTTGAGGGCGTTTCCGTAGGGGGCGCTCAGCGGGTGCGGGTGTGACAGGGGGCGTTGAAAATCCGGTTATCCTTGAGCGTCCCCGTTCGTGTCGCCATCGTCTGGAGTTCGCGTCGTGCGTATCGATCTGCACACCCACTCCTCCGCTTCCGACGGTACGGACACGCCGGCCGAGCTGGTGCTCAATGCCGCCGCGGCCGGGCTCGACGTGGTGGCTCTCACCGATCACGACACCACCCGCGGGTACGCCGAGGCCATTGCCGCGCTGCCGGAGGGGCTCACCCTCGTCACCGGTGCCGAGCTGTCCTGCCGTATCGACGGTGTGAGCATGCACATGCTGGCCTATCTGTTCGACCCCGAGGAGCCGGCGCTGCTCGCGGAGCGGGAGCTGGTGCGGGACGACCGGGTGCCGCGGGCCCAGGGCATGGTCGCGAAGCTCAACGAGCTGGGTGTGCCGGTGACATGGGAGCACGTGCTGCGGATCGCCGGGGACGGCTCGGTCGGGCGGCCGCACGTCGCCTCCGCGTTGGTCGAGCTGGGGGTCGTACCGACCGTGGGTGATGCCTTCACGCAGGACTGGCTGGCCGACGGCGGGCGGGCCTTCGTGGAGAAGCACGAGACCGACCCGTTCGAGGCGATCCGGCTGATCAAGGCCGCGGGCGGGGTCGCCGTCTTCGCGCACCCGGCCGCGAGCAAGCGGGGCCGTACCGTGCCGGAGTCCGCGATCGCCGAGATGGCCGCGGCCGGGCTCGACGGCATCGAGGTCGACCACATGGACCACGACCCCGACACGCGTGCGCGGCTGCGCGGGCTCGCGAAGGAGCTCGGGCTGCTGACCACCGGGTCCAGCGACTACCACGGCAGCCGCAAGACGTGCGTGCTCGGTGAGTACACGACGGATCCCGAGGTGTACGGCGAGATCACGCGGCGGGCGACCGGAGCGTTTCCCGTGCCGGGGGCCGGCGGGGTCTAGGTCGGCCATCTTTACGTCCGTTTCGAGGCACCCGGCGCTGTCGGCCGTGCCCACCCGTTCCGCCCTGCGGAACGTATGCCCACGGCGGTGAGGCACAGCACTGCCCACCGCGCGTTTCACTCACCTGCAAGGCCCATCACCCATGTTCGACCTCGCCGTCTTCGGCTCCCTCTTCCTGACCCTCTTCGTCATCATGGATCCCCCCGGGATCACCCCGATCTTCCTCGCGCTCACCGCCGGCCGGCCCGGCAAGGTGCAGAAGCGGATGGCCTTCCAGGCCGTGTGCGTGGCGGGCGGGGTGATCGCGGTGTTCGGGCTTCTCGGCCACCAGATCCTGAACTACCTGCATGTTTCCGTCCCCGCGCTGATGATCGCGGGCGGGCTGCTGCTCCTGCTGATCGCGCTCGACCTGCTCACCGGCAAGACGGACGAGCCCAAGCAGACCAAGGACGTCAACGTCGCCCTCGTACCGCTGGGCATGCCGTTGCTCGCGGGGCCGGGTGCGATCGTGTCCGTCATCCTCGCCGTGCAGAAGGCCGACTCCGTGGCCACGCAGGCGTCGGTGTGGGCGGCGATCCTCGCCATCCATGTCGTGCTGTGGCTCGTGATGCGGTACTCACTGCTGATCATCCGTGTCATCAAGGACGGCGGCGTGGTCCTGGTGACGCGGCTCGCGGGCATGATGCTGTCGGCGATCGCCGTGCAGCAGATCATCAACGGGGTCACGCAGGTGATCCAGGGCGCCTGAGCCTGACGTAATGCGCGAAGCCCCCGTGCGGCATGGATGCCGTACGGGGGCTTCGAAGCTTCTGCGGTGATCCGCGTCTGTTATGAGCGTGCGTCTGTGATGAGCGTCTTGTTATGAGGCCGAGGTCTCAGCCGGGCGGATCCAGAGCCGCTGACCGATCGAGGCGGCCTGCTGAACGATCCGGTTGACGGAGGCGGCGTCCACGACGGTGCTGTCCACGGGCGTGCCGTCGACCTCGTCGAGTCGCATGATCTCGAAGCGCAATGGCTTCTCCCTTCGTCTGGTCATCCTCCTGAGGAGAACTACTGGGTTCACACTTGGTTACACACGTATGCAACGGTCTGGGTGTTACAAACATTCCCTACGCTAAAGAAATTTTTCGAACGGCTAACTACTGACCGGTAAGCGGCTGGTGAGAGATCGCCGCGGGACCGACCGGGACCGGTTGTGTTCGCAGCGTGACCGCCGGGACAATGGAGGCGATGAACGACGACCTCGCGGCGCTCGCCGCCCGCATCGAACACACCAACGAGCTGCTGCAACGCATGCTCGCCGAGGTGGCGAAGACGCCCTCGACCCATGCGATCTTCGTCGACGCGGGTTATCTGTACGCCGCCGCGGGACGGCTGGTCTCCGGGACGGAAGACCGCCGGGCCTTCGATCTGGACGCGGAGGGCCTGATCGAGGCGCTCATCGACAGGGCACGCACGATCTTCGCGGACAGCAGGCTGCTGCGGGTCTACTGGTACGACGGTGCGCGGCGCCGTATCCACACGGCGGAGCAGCAGTCGATCGCCGAGCTCCCCGATGTGAAGGTGCGTCTGGGGAACCTCAACGCCAACAACCAGCAAAAGGGCGTCGATTCACTGATCCGGACCGACCTGGAGTCCCTGGCCAGACACCGCGCCATCAGCGACGCGGCACTGCTGGGCGGGGACGAGGACCTCGTGTCGGCGGTCGAGGCGGCGCAAGGGTACGGGGCGCGGGTCCACCTGTGGGGCATCGAGGCACCGGAGGGCCGTAACCAGGCCGAGCCGCTGCTCTGGGAGGTCGACAGCCAGCGCACCTTCGACCTCGACTTCTTCAAGCCGTACGTCTCCCGGCGCACCGCCGCCGCGTACGAGGCGGCGGGGGCTCGGCCCACCCGGGAGGACGTCCGGTTCGTCGGCGCGCAGATCGCGGCGAAGTGGCTCGCGGCGCGGGGGCGGGAGTCGCTGGTCGAGCTGCTGCCCGGGCACCCCTACCTCCCCGGGTCGGTGGACCAGGACCTGCTGGTGGAGGCGGAGGGGCTGCTGCAGTACTCGCTGCGCGGGCAGGCCGATCTGCGGCGGGCGCTGCGGGACGGGTTCTGGGAGCACCTGCAGGCGCAGTACTAGCAGCGGGGCTGCTCCGGTGGCGCTGGGCGCGGTTTCGGGGGCCGAGCTGCCCTAGGACCTAGGCCTCCGTGGGGCCCGGGCTGTCCCAGGTCCTAGGCGTCCGTGGGGCGGGGGCCGTCGGAGTCGTCGGTGCCGGTGACGCTGTCCCAGAAGTCCGCGATGGCCTCGGCCGTGAGCAGGGGCTGGTCGGCGTTGGGGGAGTGCTCGGCGCCGGGGATGACCGTGCGGCGGGCGTGCAGCCGTACGGCCATGTCGTCCAGGACCGGGACCGGCCAGGTGTCGTCGGCGGCGCCGGACAGGACGTGGAACGGGAGCGGGACGGCGGCGAGTTCGTCGACGCGGTCCGGTTCCGTGCACAACTGGCGACCGGTGGCGAGGAGTTGGGCGGGCTTCGTGCCGAGCCAGCGGCGGCGCAGCAGGTCCGGGCCGCCGATGCCGCGCGCCGGCCCGCCGACCTCCTCGGGCGGGCCCATGGCGAGGATCGCCTCCCAGGTCTCGGCCATGTTCATCACCGCGAGCGCGTCCCGCAGCAGCTTCACGCGCTGCTGCTGCTGGGAGTCAGAGATCTGGGCGGGGCCCGATGCCATGAGGGTGAGTGACCGGAACGGGGAGTGGTCGAGGAGCACGGCGGCACGGGCGATCTGGCCGCCGAGGGAGTGGCCGAGGAGGTGGAGGGGGGTGTCGGGGGCGACCGGGCCCTCGGGGCCGTCGAGGGTGCGGAGGGCTGCCGCCTGGGCGAGGACGTCCTGGGCCAACTCTGCCTGGGCGTACGGGGCTTCGTCGTGCTCGGGGCCGTCCGACTCGTGCTGGCCGCGTCCGTCCACGGCGATCGTGCGGTAGCCGCGTGCCGCGAGCGGCTCGTGCATGAGCGTGAAGTCCTCCTTGCTGCCGGTGAATCCGGGGAGCAGGAGGGCTACGCCTCGTAGCTTCACGTCGGGGGCGGCCGGGGAGTCGACTACGGCGAAGGTGCCGCGGGGGGTGTGGAGGGGGTAGGCGCGGGCGTTGGGGGGCGGCGTGGCGGCGGGTTGGGTGGTCACGTTGGGGAGGGTAGCGGGTGGGGGCGGGGCGTTGGTGGGCGAGTGGTGGGACGGTGCTGCGGTGGCCGTCGGGGGGTTCGCTCGCCCCCTCCGCCCCCTACCCGTCCCGTCCCTGGGGGCTGCCGCCCCCAGACCCCGCTTCGGCCCTGAACGGGCCTTGTCCTCAAACGCCGGACGGGCTGAGATGCACTGGATGCCGATGACCGGAGCGTGAGAGTAACCCCGGCAACGCCGACGGCCCGGCCCCACGTGATGCGGGACCGGGCCGTCGTGCGGGAGATCAGCTCTCCGCGGGCTCCGCGGCGGCCGTCGCCTTGCGTGTGCGGCGCACCTTGGGCTTCACCTCGGCCGTGCCGTCGGCAGCCTCCACGGTCGCCGTGGCCTTGCGGGTGCGGCGGCGCGGTGCGGGCGCTTCGGCGTCCGTCGGCTCCTGGGTGGCCTGGGCCGGGATGTCCGCGGCCGGGGTGGCGGACGTCGCGGTCTTGCGGGTGCGGCGTGCCTTCGGCTTGGCCTCGGCGGCCTCAGCGGTGTCCACGGCGGCCTCAGCGGTAGCCGCTGCCTTGCGGGTGCGCCGGGGCTTGGCCTCGGCGGCCTCCGGCTCGGCAATGGTCGCGGCAGCCTTGCGCGTACGGCGCGGCTTCGCCTCCGTGCCCTCAGCCGTGTCGACGGCGGCCTCGGCGGTGGCGGTGGTCTTGCGCGTACGGCGCGCCTTGGGCTTGGCCTCGGCGGCCTCGGCCGTGTCCACGGCAGCCTCCGCCGTGGCGGTCGCCTTGCGCGTACGCGGCGTCTTCGGCTTGGCCTCCGCGGCCTCGGCCGTGTCGACGGCAGTCTCGGCGGCGGCGGTCGCCTTGCGCGTGCGGCGTGCCTTGGGCTTGGCCTCGGTGGGCTCCGGCTCCTGGGCCGTCTGGGCCGGGATGTCGGCCGTTTCGACGGACGCCGCGGTCTTGCGGGTGCGGCGCGTCTTCGGCTTGGCCTCGGTGGTGCCCTCGACCGTGTCGACGGCCGTCTCCGCGGCGGTCGCTGCCTTGCGGGTGCGGCGGCGCGGCTTGGACTCCGTTGCCTCGGCGGTCTGCGCTGCCTCCGCGGTCTGCGGAGCCTGCTGTGCGGCCTCGGTGGAGCTCTCCGCCGTGTCGACGGCCCTCTCCGCCGTGGTCGTTGCCTTGCGGGTGCGGCGGCGCGGCGTGGTGGCGGGGGCCTCCTCGGCTTCCGGCATCTGCGGAGCGGCCATGGCAGGCTCGGACGCCTGCACGGCTTCGGATGCCTGCGCGGGCTCGGTGGCGGTCGCAGCCTCGGCCGAAGTCGCCTTCGGCTCCGCCGACTTGCGTGTGCGGCGGCGGCGCGCGGTGGCCGGAGCCTCCTCGGCGGTGTCCAGGGACGGGCCCTCGGCCGTCGTGACCGCTGCCTCCGCGGCGTCCGC
This sequence comes from Streptomyces sp. CA-251387, assembly GCF_050936625.1. NCBI lineage: Bacteria > Bacillati > Actinomycetota > Actinomycetes > Kitasatosporales > Streptomycetaceae > Streptomyces > Streptomyces sp. CA-251387. The sequence goes on from NZ_JBNJMJ010000001.1 coordinate 6,233,545, forward strand.
GGACGTGGCCGTCACGGCCGGGGCCGCCTCCGGCGATGCCCCGCCGCGGGTGCGGCGACGGCGGCGCGGGGTGCGAGATGCGGTGACGGAGTCCGCCGAAGTGGCCTCGACGGTCTCCTCCGCCGTCGCGGGACCGTTGGCGGGCGTCGGCGTCCCGTCCAGCGGTGACCCGCCGCGCGTCCGGCGGCGGCGACGCGACGTACGCTCCGGGCGCTCGCGGTCGGACGAGGACGAGGACGAGGACGAGCGGGACTCGTCCCGGCCGCCTCGGCCACCGCGACCGCGCCCACCGCGGCCGCCGGTCTCACCGAGGTCCTCCACCTCCTCCGCCGCCAGCCCGGCGCGCGTGCGCTCCGAGCGGGGCAGGACACCCTTGGTGCCCGCGGGGATGTTCAGTTCCTCGAAGAGGTGCGGGGACGTGGAGTACGTCTCCGGCGGGTCGTTGAAGTCCAGCTCCAGCGCCTTGTTGATCAGCTGCCAGCGCGGGATGTCGTCCCAGTCGACCAGCGTGATCGCGATGCCCTTGTTGCCCGCGCGGCCGGTGCGGCCGATGCGGTGCAGGTACGTCTTCTCGTCTTCCGGCGACTGGTAGTTGATGACGTGGGTCACACCCTCGACGTCGATGCCGCGCGCGGCGACGTCGGTGCAGACGAGGACGTCCACCTTGCCGTTGCGGAAGGCGCGCAGCGCCTGCTCACGGGCGCCCTGGCCGAGGTCGCCGTGGACCGCGCCGGACGCGAAACCGCGCTGCTGGAGCTGGTCGGCGAGATCGGCCGCCGTGCGCTTCGTACGGCAGAAGACCATGGCCAGTCCCCGGCCGTCGGCCTGCAGTATGCGCGCGACCATCTCCGGCTTGTCCATGTTGTGCGCCCGGTAGACGTGCTGCGCGATGTTCGCGACCGTCACGCCCTCGTCGTCCGGCGCGGTGGCGCGGATGTGGGTGGGCTGCGACATGTAGCGGCGGGCGAGGCCGATGACCGCGCCCGGCATGGTCGCCGAGAACAGCATGGTCTGGCGCCGGGCCGGCAGCATGTTGATGATCTTCTCGACGTCGGGCAGGAAGCCCAGGTCGAGCATCTCGTCGGCCTCGTCGAGGACGAGCGCCTTGATGTGCTTGAGGTTGAGCTTCTTCTGGCCCGCGAGGTCCAGCAGTCGGCCCGGGGTGCCGACGATCACGTCGACGCCCTTCTTGAGGGCCTCGACCTGCGGCTCGTAGGCCCGGCCGCCGTAGATGGCGAGGACGCGTACGTTGCGCACCTTGCCCGCGGTCAGCAGGTCGTTGGTGACCTGCGTGCACAGCTCGCGCGTGGGGACGACGACGAGCGCCTGCGGGGCGTCGGTGAGGGCCTCGGGCTTGGCGCGGCCGGCCTCCACGTCGGCGGGGACGGTGACGCGCTCGAGGAGCGGAAGGCCGAAGCCCAGCGTCTTGCCGGTACCGGTCTTGGCCTGGCCGATGACGTCCGTGCCGGAGAGGGCGACGGGGAGGGTCATCTCCTGGATGGGGAAGGGAGTGGTGATGCCGACGGCTTCCAGGGCCTCGGCGGTCTCGGGAAGGATTCCGAGCTCTCGAAAAGTCGTAGTCAGGGTGCTGCCTCTTCTGTGTGCGCGGTGCGAGGCGAGCGCGGGGGGTCTTTGACGGACCGTGCCGGGGGACGTCGGCTGCCATACGGTCGGGCCGTAAGGCACGGGACCACTGCCGACGCTCTAGCGCTCGTACCGCTGAGGGTGTCCCCCTCCGGGCTTCGTACGCAGAGTGCCGTACGGCCGTGGAGGGCTGTCGGGTCGGAGCCGATCGGGCCACCGACCGGGCATCCTCATAACGTGCGGCCCGTCGAGATACGTCTGAGTACTCAGCGGGCGCATTACCACCATACCCCGGAAACGCGCACATGCGATGGCCGAATTGGTCACGTAGTCGGCGTCACAGTGATTGACCAGGGACTTCCGTGACGCGGGGAGCGGGCTATTGTGCGCTTCATGACGACGTCTGACAACACCCCTGACGCCTCCGACACCGCAGACTCCTCCGCCGAACACACCGGGGTCGCCGCCCAGGACTGGGCGCGGGCCTCCGCCGATCCGCAGTACCGGGCCGCCGTCGTGGACCTGCTCGGCGCGCTGGCCTACGGGGAGCTGGCGGCGTTCGAGCGGCTGGCGGAGGACGCCAAGCTGGCGCCGACGCTGGCGGACAAGGCGGAGCTGGCCAAGATGGCGTCGGCCGAGTTCCACCACTACGAGAAGCTGCGCGACCGGCTCACCGAGATCGGGGCCGAGCCGACGGAGGCCATGGAGCCGTTCGTCGCCGCGCTGGACGGGTTCCACAAGCAGACGGCGCCGTCCGACTGGCTGGAAGGGCTCGTCAAGGCGTACGTCGGTGACTCGATCGCCAGTGACTTCTACCGGGAGGTCGCGGCGCGGCTCGACTCGGACACGCGGGGGCTGGTGCTGGCCGTGCTCGATGACACCGGGCACGCGTCGTTCGCGGTGGAGAAGGTGCGGGCCGCGATCGATGCCGATCCGCGGGTGGGTGGGCGGCTTGCGCTCTGGGCCCGGCGGTTGATGGGGGAGGCGCTGTCGCAGTCGCAGCGGGTCGTTGCCGATCGGGATGCGCTGTCCACGATGCTCGTGGGTGGGGTCGCGGACGGGTTCGATCTTGCGGAGGTCGGGAAGATGTTCTCGCGGATCACTGAGGCTCATACGAAGCGGATGGCTGCGCTGGGGCTGGCGGCGTAGGGGTTTCGCCCGCGCCGCCCCTACCCGTCCCATCGTTGAAGGGGCTCTGCCCCCTCGACCCCGCCAGGGGGCTGCCGCCCCCTGGACCCCGCTTCGGCCCTTGAGGGGCCTCGTCCTCAAACGCCGGACGGGCTGAAAGACACGGACAGGCGTTTCCTGGGGGCCGGGTGCGTCAGTCGTCCGGCGGCCGGTCCCCGGGGGTCATGCGGTCGCCGAGTGGCGGCGGAGTCTTCCCGCGGGGCGTACCAGCAGGGAGAGTGAGGCGGCGGAGACGACGGCCGCGCCGATGAGGACCACGAAGAGGTTGCCGAAGTCCAGCGCGGTGTGCGTGATGAAGGCGCCGAAGAGGCCGCCGGCGACACCCGTCGGCAGGACGAGGGAGCGGGCGGGCAGGCGGTGCGGCAGGCGGTGCGCGGCAGCCCAGGCCAGGGCCAGGCCGAGGATCGCGGAGCTGAGCGCTTCCAAGAGCATGTTGGGGTCCCTCCCACATGGCCGACCTGCTCGAAACGGTCGTAGCCCGTCATACCCCTGACCTGCGGAATGCAATCCTCCCCTGTGATCGACTTGTGGTTCATTTGTGGAGACGGAACGGGGGGACGGAACGGGGAGGGCCCGGCGACCGTGGTCACCGGGCCCTCCCCGTGAATGCCTGTCTGCCGACGCTTTCCTACAGCGCGCCGAAGCCCACCTTGCGCGGGGCCGGCTCGCCGAGCTCCACGTACGCGAGACGCTCGGCCGGCACCAGGACCTTGCGGCCGTGCTCGTCCACGAGGGTCAGCAGCTGCGACTTCCCGGCCAGTGCCTCGGACACCGCTCGCTCGACCTCCTCGGCACTCTGACCGCTCTCCAGAACGATCTCGCGCGGCGCGTGCTGCACGCCGATCTTGACCTCCACGGCTATGTCCCTCCGACGGTCAGTGAAGTGCGCGACCTTTACGCGCCGTACCCAGCACACATTAGCCCGGTGAGGGGACGTACACCCTCCGCCCAAGAACGCCAGGAGCGAACAGCCGGCGGGAACAAACGTCCCCGGGATCTGTGTCAGTGGTGCTCGGTGCCGTGCAGCGGGAAGCCCGCGATGCCGCGCCACGCCAGGGAGGTCAGCAGCTGCACCGCCTGGTCGCGTGGAACGCTGCGGTCGCTGTGCAGCCAGGAGCGGGCCACCACCTGGGCGAGGCCGCCGAGGCCGGAGGCGAGCAGCATCGACTCCGCGCGCGAGAGGCCCGTGTCCTCGGCGATGACGTCGCAGATCGCCTCGGCGCACTCGTTGGTGACCTTGTCGACGCGCTCGCGCACGGCCGGCTCGTTCGTCAGGTCCGACTCGAAGACCAGGCGGAAGGCGCCGCCGTCGTCCTCGACGTACGCGAAGTACGCGTCCATCGTCGCCCGTACGCGCTGCTTGTTGTCGGTCGTCGACGCAAGCGCGTTCCGCACGGCCTGGATCAGCGACTCGCAGTGCTGGTCCAGCAGGGCGAGGTAGAGGTCGAGCTTGCCCGGGAAGTGCTGGTAGAGCACCGGCTTGCTGACGCCGGCGCGCTCGGCGATGTCGTCCATCGCGGCAGCGTGGTAGCCCTGCGCGACGAAGACCTCCTGGGCGGCGCCCAGAAGCTGGTTCCGTCGGGCACGGCGCGGCAGGCGAGTGCCCCGCGGGCGTGCCGCCTCTGTCTGCTCGATGGCTGTCACGCCGCCTCCCAAAGTCGTCCACATGCGGTGTGCGCCGCGCCGCCATCGTACTTTTCGGTAACCCGGGTGTGCGCGGTGCGAGCGCAGAATTTCACGGACCGGACGGTGGCGAAAGTCGCGCAGAAGGTTTGAAACCGGGACCAAAAGGGCAGCAAGCGGTCTCTTTCCTGCTCAGCGGCGCTCACTTTCGCGCCCGAACGCACCCTGGTTCGCGCTCGTACGCGTTCGTTCGTGCTCACCGGCCCCGGGTGTGCGCCTGCGTCACCGGTAGTCGTCCTCGTCGATGGAGACGACGCGGGCCTGTTCGACCAGATCGGCCTCGTTGGCGCGGTCCGGGTTCACGGCGGTCATCGGATCGTCGCGGTCGGGCCTGACGTCCGCGTGCTGTTCGGCCGCGTCGGCCGTGGGGGCCTCGACGTCGAACTCCTGGGCTTCCTCGGTGTCGTCGTCCGCGAAGGTCTCGGGGTCGGTGGGATCGACGGCCATGGTGGGCTCCCTTCCTAGAACGTCCCCGTGGGGCACGACGTCCCTGGGCGAAGCAGGGGTCCACATGCGGGTGCCCTGCGTACGAGCCTAGGAGACACCGCTTCCGGACGCTATGCGATCCGCGGGGGATCTGTGGGCAATTCGGACGGGCCTCCCTCCATGGGTACACCGGCCGGGCGCCTGCCATGTACGTGTCGAGTTGTGATGGCGAACACATGAACCAGGACGTGATCGTCTCGTAACATTGGCGCATGTCTTCGACCGAGCTCCCGTCCGTGCCGGCCGCCAATGTCCTTCCCAAGGTGGCGGCCGTCCGAGTCGGGGAGGGCGAGCGGCTGCGTTCGGTCGGGCTGCCGGGCATCACGCTGACGGTGCGCTCCAGGCCGCCCGCGCGCAAAGGGCTGCCGCCCGCGCTGTACGTGCACGGACTCGGCGGTTCCTCCCAGAACTGGTCGGCCCTGATGGAGCAGCTCGAGGGCGACGTCGACTGCGAGGCCGTCGACCTGCCGGGTTTCGGCGACTCGCCGCCACCGGACGACGGCGACTACTCGATCACCGCGCACGCACGCGCGGTGATCCGCTATCTCGACGCCTCCGGCCGCGGCCCCGTACACCTCTTCGGCAACTCGCTCGGCGGCGCGGTCACCACGCGCGTCGCCGCGGTGCGCCCCGACCTGGTTCGTACGCTCACCCTCGTGTCGCCCGCGCTGCCGGAGATCCGCGTCCAGCGCAGCGCTGTGCCCACGGCGCTGCTGGCGATGCCGGGTGTCACCACGCTCTTCTCCCGGCTCACCAGGGAGTGGACGGCGGAGCAGCGGGTCCGTGGCGTGCTGCACCTGTGCTACGGCGACCCCGGGATGGTGACGCCGGAAGGATTCCGCAACGCCGTCCAGGAGATGGAGCGGCGGCTGCAACTGCCGTACTTCTGGGACGCGATGACGCGTTCCGCGCGCGGACTGGTCAACGCCTACACGCTGGGCGGCCAGCACGCGCTGTGGCGCCAGGCCGAGCGGGTGCTGGCGCCGACGCTGCTCATCTACGGCGGCCGGGACCAGCTCGTGGGCTACCGCATGTGCAGTAAGGCCGCGCGCAGCTTCCGTGACTCCCGTCTGCTGAGCCTGCCGGAGGCGGGGCACGTGGCGATGATGGAGTACCCGGAGGTGGTCGCCCGGGCGTTCCGTGAACTCCTCGCGGAGGCGGGGGAGCCGGTGGCGGCGGCCGCAGGGTGCCCCGTGGCCGAGGGTGCGACTGCGGCCAAGAGTGCGACCGCGGGCGAGGATGCGACCGTGGCCGAGGGCGCGTCCGCTGTCGAGGACGACGCCGTGACCGAGACCGCGGGGAGCTGAGGCGCGACGTGGGACGCCACAGCCGCCGCGGATCCGCCGCCAAGCGCGACACTGCGGACACAACTGCACGACAGGGCTCCCGGGGAGCACAGCCGGAGGCGGGCGCCGCGGGCGCCGACCGGCGGGGGCCGTCCGTGCCGGGTACGGGGCCCGGAAGGGTTCCGGCTCCGCGGCCGGGTGCGGCTCCGGGGGCGGGTCAGGGGGGCTGGCCGCAGTCCGGGGGGCCTGGCGGGCCCGGTGGTCCTGGCGGCCCTGGTGGCCCCGGCGGGCCCGGTGGTCCTGGCGGTCGCCGAGTGCCGGGTCCACCGCCGGGTCGGCAGGGGATGCCGGCGGGTGGGGCACCGGCGTACGGAGGGCACGGGGGCCAGGACGGTACGCCCGCGCGGGGGATCCCGAGACTTCCTGACGGCACGCCTGCGCAGGGGTTCGCGAGGCTGCCGGACGGCACTCCGGCGCATGGCATCCCGCGGCTTCCCGATGGCACGCCCGCGCGTGGCTTCCCGCGGCTGCCCGACGGCACCCCCGCCCACGGCGTTCCCCGCCTGCCGGACGGGACTCCCGCCCACGGCACCCCCCTGCTCCGCGGCGGTCACCCCGAGCAGCGTGAACCCGGTGGGGGCTGGGGCGAGTTGAGGGGGCGGACCGGGGTCGCTCGCGGGGGTCCCGCGGCGGCCGGTGCTCCGCCTGCGACCGGCGTTCCCCTGCCGCGGCCCCGGCGGGCATCGCCGTCCGAGGGGCCCCGGCAGGAGTACCTCGACGCCTTCGGTGAGGACGGCGACGACGACGTCTTCGCGCTCCGTACGTCCGACTCCGCGCACGCCGCCGACCCGTACGCCTCCGTCACCGACTGGGACACCGGGACCGGCATCGGCGTCGCGAACGACACCGACCTCGACGACGACGCCCCGCCGACCGGCGAGCCCGTGCCGGCGAAGGGTGCCAAGGGCCGGGCCTTCACCGGCATCGCGGCCGCCGCCGTCGTCACCGTGCTGGCCGTCGTCGTCGCCGGGCAGGTCACGAAGGGGCGGGACGACAGCGACGTACAGTCGCAGTCCGCCACCGATCAGGCGCGGGACGCCCGTGACTCGGCCTCGCGCGGGGACGGGCGGCCGGTGCCGTCCGGTGTGCCTGACGTGGCGCCGCTGACGTACGAGCAGAAGATGGGCGAGAGGTACGCGCTCGGCGCCACGCTCAAGGGCTCGGGGCAGTTCGACGCGATCCCGGGGATCGACAAGGCGCCCGGGACGGGGCAGAAGTTCACCTATCGCGTGGACGTGGAGCAGGGGCTGGGGCTGGACGGCGAACTGTTCGCCGAGGCCGTGCAGAAGACGCTCAACGACGACCGCAGCTGGTCCCACAACGGCGCCCGCACCTTCGAGCGCATCTACTCCGGCAAGCCCGACTTCGTCATCACGCTGGCCAGCCCCGGCACCACCGCCGTCTGGTGCGCCAAGTCAGGCCTCGACACCACCGAGGACAACGTGTCGTGCGACTCGGCCGCCACCGAGCGCGTGATGATCAACGCGTACAGATGGGCACAGGGGTCGAAGACCTACGGTGACCGGATTCACGCGTACCGGCAGATGCTGATCAACCACGAGGTCGGCCACCGGCTCGGCTTCAGCCATGTCACCTGTGACAAGGACGGTGATCTCGCGCCGGTCATGCAGCAGCAGACCAAGTTCCTCGATCACGACGGGATCCACTGCCGGGCCAACCCGTGGCCGTATCCCGGGAGTTGACGGATGGTTCACATGTCACATTGACATGTGCAGCGTGTTGATCCATATTTCTGCACATGTCGACCCGTCACGCCTCTTCTCGCGCCGCCATCGAGCTGGCGCTCATCGGTGTGACCGCTCTGTGCGTGGCCGACATTCACTGTCGCTGACGTTCGCCCCTTGGCGTTCGCGTCGCGATCTTCTTCCTCTCCTGTGAGTCGCCGAGTCGTTGACGGGGTCTGACCCCGCGGCTCGTTCACGGGTTTTTCCGACGACCCGGCGCCGGGGCGGACGTCTGCTCATTTCCGTCTCACTCCGCGTCAATCCTTCTCGCCATCCGAGACAGGTCGAGCTGACTCGATTCTCGACCGTCCATGCGAGATCCACCAATCCGAGAGGTCGTCTCCGATGCGTCAACCGTCCGTCATAGCGCGCCGCGTGGCCGCGGCATCCGTCAGCCTGGTCGTGGCAGCGGGCGCCGCCGCCTGCGGGCCTGAGGACAACGATGCCAAGGGCGCCGGCGGCGACTCCACGCCCCACAAGGGCGGCACGCTCACGGTCCTGAACTCCAATCCGCAGCAGGACTTCGACCCCGCCCGCCTGTACACCTCCGGCGGCGGAAACGTCCCGTCCCTCGTCTTCCGCACGCTCACCACCCGCAACCGCGAGAACGGGGAGGCCGGCGCCGAGGTCGTCCCCGACCTCGCCACCGACACCGGGCGCCCGAACAAGGACGCCACCGTGTGGACGTACACCCTCAAGGAGGGCCTCAAGTACGAGGACGGCACCCCGATCACCTCGGCCGACATCAAGTACGGCATCGAGCGCTCCTTCGCGCCCGAACTGTCGGGTGGGGCGCCCTACTTGAGGGACTGGCTGATCGGCGGCGCCGACTACGAGGGGCCGTACAAGGACAAGGGCGGGCTCGACTCGATCGAGACGCCGGACCAGCGGACCATCGTCTTCCGGCTCAACAAGCCCGAGGGCGAGTTCCCGTACCTGGCCACGCAGACGCAGTTCACGCCCGTGCCGCAGGACAAGGACACCGGCACGAAGTACGAGGAGCACCCGATCTCGACCGGGCCGTACAAGGTCGTCAGCAACGAGAACGACGGTGAGCGGCTCGTCCTGGAGCGCAACACGTACTGGTCCGCCTCGACGGACGCCGAGCGCAAGGCGTACCCGGACAAGATCGACGTACGGTCCGGGCTGGACTCGTCCGTGATCAACCAGCGGCTGTCGTCGTCCCAGGGTGCGGACGCCGCCGCGGTCACCACGGACACCAACCTCGGCCCGGCGGAGCTGGCCAAGGTGACCGGCGACAAGGAACTTGCCTCTCGCGTCGGCACTGGACACTTCGGCTACACCAACTACATCGCGTTCAACCCGACGATCAAGCCGTTCAACAACGTCAAGGTGCGGCAGGCGATCTCGTACGCCATCGACCGGTCGTCCGTGGTCAATGCCGCGGGCGGCTCGGCGCTGGCCGAGCCCGCCACCACCTTCCTGCCGGACCAGAAGTCCTTCGGCTACACGCCGTACGACCACTTCCCGGCGGGCAAGGCCGGTGACCCGGCCAAGGCCAGGGAACTGCTGAAGGAGGCCGGTTACGCAGGCGGGCTGACCGTCACCCTGACCCACTCCAACGCCAAGGACTTCGAGACCAGCCCCGAGATCGCGACCGCGATCCAGGACGCGCTCAAGAAGGCCGGCATCACGGTCAAGCTGCAGGGTCTGGAAGAGAACGACTACTCCGACAAGATCCACAACGTGAAGACCGAGCCCGGCTTCTTCCTCGCCCACTGGGGTGCCGACTGGCCCTCCGGCGGTCCTTTCCTCGCCCCGATCTTCGACGGCCGGCAGATCGTCAAGGACGGCGCGAACTTCAATACGGGCCTGCTGAACGACAAGTCGGTCAATGCCGAGATTGACGCGATCAACAAGTTGACCGATCTTGACGCCGCCGCCGAGCGCTGGGGTGCACTGGACAAGAAGATCGGCGAGCAGGCGCTGACCGTGCCGCTGTTCCACCCGGTCTACAAGCGGCTGTACGGCAAGGACGTCAAGAACATCGTGATCAGTGACTGGACCGGCGTACTGGACATCTCCCAGGTCGCGGTCAAGTAGGTCAACCAGGTCAAGTGGATCAAGTAGTCAATGGATCTGGTCAAGTCATCATGAGCGAGGCCTTGTTGACCTCCCAGGCCCCCGGGGCGGACATCGCCGTCCCGGGGGCGTCGGGGGCTCGTCAGTTCTGGCGGCGGCTGCGAACGCAGCGTGCCGCCCTCGTCGCGGCGGTCGTCGTCGCGCTGCTCGTCCTGGTCGCGCTCGCCGCACCGCTGCTCACCGCGATCGAGGGCCAGGACCCCACCACCTACCACCCGTCCCTGGTGGACTCCGCGCGCGGGGGCGTGCCCATCGGGTCGTTCGGGGGAGTGAGCGCCGAGCACTGGCTCGGCGTCGAACCGCAGACCGGCCGAGACCTGTTCGCGCGCCTGGTCCACGGCGCGCGCGTGTCGCTGGGTGTCGCGCTGGCGGCGACGGTCGTACAGCTTGTGCTGGGCGTCGTCATCGGCGTCGCCGCCGGACTCGGCAACCGCTGGGTGGACCTCCTCCTGACCCGGATCGCCGACATCTTCGTGGCCATGCCGCTGATGGTCGTGGCGCTTGCCCTGCTCGCCATCGTGCCCACGAGTTTCCCGCGCCCCGTCCTGGTGGCGCTGGTCGTCGGACTGGTCTCCGGCTGGGGCACGCTCGCCAAGATGGTGCGTGCGCAGACGCTCACCCTCAAGGAGCTCGACTACGTCGCCGCGGCCCGGCTCAGCGGCTGGGGCACCGTCCGGATCGCCCGCCGCGAGCTGCTCCCCGGCCTCGCGGCCCCCGTCATCACCTTCGCGGCGATCCTCGTCCCGTCGAACATCACCGTCGAGGCCGCCCTGTCCTTCCTCGGTGTGGGCGTGAAGCCGCCGACGCCCTCCTGGGGGCAGATGCTGACCTCCGCGGACGTCTGGTACCAGGCGGCACCGCAGTACCTCCTGCTGCCCGCGGGCTCCCTCTTCGTGACCGTCCTCGCCCTCACCGTGCTGGGCGACGGCGTGCGCACGGCCCTCGACCCGCGCGCGGCCTCGCGGCTGCGGGTCGGGACGGGGCGCAAGCGACAGACGGCGGACATCGAGCGGAAGCCGACGGACCGCAAGCAGGAAGCGAAGGGGGAGACGTCATGAGCGGTTTCGGTGGTTTCGTACTGCGCCGGGCCGCCGGTGCCGTGGTCACCTTGTTCGCCCTCTCGGTGATCATCTACGTCGTCTTCTACGTCACCCCCGGCAACGTCGCCCAGATCACCTGCGGCCCGCGCTGCTCGCCCGCCCAGGTGCAGCAGGTCGCCGGGCAACTGCACCTCGACGACCCGCTGTACACGCGCTACTGGCACTTCCTGCAGGGCCTCTTCGCCGGCCAGGACTACTCCACCGGCACCTCGGTCCAGCACTGCTCGGCGCCCTGCCTCGGGCTGTCGTACCAGAGCGACCAGCAGGTCACGGCGCTGATCCTGACGAAGCTGCCGGTCACGGCCTCGCTCGCGCTCGGCGCGATGCTGCTGTGGCTGGTCATCGGCGTCGGCACCGGGGTGCTGTCGGTGTGGCGGCGCGGCCGGTTCACCGAGCGGCTGCTGACCGCGCTCACGCTCGCGGGCATGTCCACGCCCGTCTTCGTCATCGGCCTCGTCCTGATGATCGTCGTCTGCGGACAACTGGAGCTGCTGCCCTTCCCGCAGTACGTCGCCTTCACCGACGACCCCGAACAGTGGGCCTGGAACCTCCTGCTGCCCTGGCTGTCGCTCGCGCTGATCGAGTCCGCCACGTATGCCCGGCTGACCCGGGCCTCGATGCTGGAGACCCTCGCCGAGGATCACGTGCGCACCTTCCGGGCCTACGGCGTCGGCGAGCGGGCGATCATCTGGCGGCACGCCCTGCGCGGCGCGGTGGCCCCGCTCATCGCCGTGAACGCCAACAACCTCGGCGTCCTGTTCGGCGGTGCCGTGCTCACCGAGACGCTGTTCGGGCTGCCCGGCATCGGCCAGGAGATGGTCGAGGCGGTCAAGGTCGTCGACCTGCCGGTGGTCGTCGGCATGGTCCTGGTGACCGGCTTCTTCGTGGTCCTCGCCAACGCCGTCGCGGACGTCCTGTACGCGGTGGCCGACCGACGGGTGGTGCTGGCATGAGTCTGGTGGAGATCACGGACCTGACGGTCGAGTTCGGGTCCCTGCGCGCCGTGGACGGGCTGTCCTTCAGGCTGGAGCAGGGCGCCGCCCTCGCCCTCGTCGGCGAGTCCGGCTCCGGCAAGTCCACGGTCGCCGCCGCCCTGCTCGGCCTGCACCGCGGCACGGGCGCGCGGGTCGGCGGCGGGATCGAGGTGGCCGGCGTCGACGTACAGAAGGCGCCCGAGGAGGCACTGCGGCGGCTGCGCGGTGGCAAGGCCGCGATGGTGTTCCAGGATCCGCTGTCGTCCCTGGACCCGTACTACGCCATCGGGGACCAGATCGCCGAGGTGTTCCGCGTGCACACGCGTGCCTCGCGACGAGCGGCACGCGCGCGTGCCGTGCAGGTGCTGGACCGGGTGGGCATTCCGGACGCGGCACGGCGATCCCGTGCCCGCCCGCACGAGTTCAGCGGCGGCATGCGCCAGCGTGCCCTCATCGCCATGGCGCTGGCCTGTGAACCCGAGCTGCTGATCGCCGATGAGCCCACGACCGCGCTCGACGTGACCGTCCAGGCCCAGATCCTCGACCTCCTGCACGCGCTCCGCGAGGAGACGGCCATGGGCCTCCTCCTCGTCACGCACGACGTGGGCGTCGCCGCGGAGAGCGTCGACGAGGTGCTCGTCATGCGGCACGGACGCGTGGTCGAACACGGGCCGGTCGCCACCGTCCTCGGCTCGCCCGCACAGCCGTACACGCGCGAACTGCTCGGCGCGGTCCCGCGCGTGGACGCGCCGCGCTCCGGCTCCGCGGAGGCGGAGGAACCGGCTGCTGCGGCGGCGGGGGAACCGTCTGCTGCGGCGGCGGAGGAACCGTCTGTCGCGCCGGCGGAGGTCGTCCTGGAGGCGACCGGCCTCCGGCGTGAATTCGGGCGCGGGAAGCGGGCGTTCACGGCGGTGGACGACGTGTCGCTGACGATCCACCGCGGCGAGACCCTCGGGATCGTGGGGGAGAGCGGCAGCGGCAAGACCACGCTCGGGCGCATGCTCGTCGGCCTCCTGGAGCCGACGGCGGGCGAGGTCCGTTTCGACGGGCACGCGCGCGTGGGCCTCGATCCGGCAGTGCAGCTGGTCTTCCAGGACCCCGTCTCCTCCCTCAACCCCCGCCGCAGCGTGGGCGAGTCGATCGCCGACCCGCTACACGCGCGTGGGGAGCCGGACGAGGCACGCGTCCGGGGGCGGGTGCGGGAACTGCTGGAGCGCGTGGGGCTCGAAGCGGCGCACTACGACCGCTACCCGCACGAGTTCAGCGGCGGTCAGCGCCAGCGCGTCGGCATCGCGCGGGCGCTCGCGGCCGACCCGCGCGTCATCGTCTGCGACGAGCCCGTCTCCGCGCTCGACGTCACCACCCAGGCCCAGGTGGTCGCCCTGCTCGGCGAGTTGCAGCGCGAACTCGGGCTCGCGCTCGTCTTCGTCGCGCACGACCTCGCCGTCGTGCGCCAGGTCAGCGACCGGGTCGCGGTGATGCGGCACGGCCGGATCGTCGAACAGGGCCCCGCCGACGAGGTGTACGACAACCCGCAGGACCCGTACACCAAACAGCTCCTGGCCGCCGTACCCGCGCTCGACCCGCGGATCGCGGCCCGGCGGCGGGCCACACGACGGGAGTTGGCCGTGGTGTGACCGTCCGGGCCGTTCAGGTGTGACGATCCGTGTGCGCGTGATGTCTTAGCGCGACGGAACGCGACCTGCACGGGAAAGTTACGACCGTTCACCCCTTTTGGTGGTGCGATGGACAACCGTCCATCGCGCCACCGCCTTGTCCGCATACGTTCGTCCCGCTGCGAGCCGCCGGGGGAACGGCGGCTCCCCTCAAGGGAGATCGGGGGTGTACTCGTGCGCATCGGACTGATTGCGGAGGGTGGCTATCCGTATGTGAGCGGTGACGCCGGGCTCTGGTGCGACCGGCTCGTGCGCGGGCTCGGACAGCACGAGTTCGACATCTATGCGCTCAGCCGCAGCCGGCGCCAGGAGGACGAGGGCTGGGTCCCGCTGCCGCCGCAGGTCAGCCGGGTGCGCACGGCGCCGTTGTGGACGGCGGAAGACGACGGGGTCGGCTACGGGCGCCGGGCGCGCCGGCGGTTCGCCGAGTGCTACGGCGAGCTGGTGACCGTGCTCTGCGCGGGCGGCCCCATGGACGCCCCCGGGATCCCCGGGGACGCGTCTGCCACTGAGGCGGACCGTTTCGGCAACGCGTTGTACGGGTTCGCCGAACTCGCTCGCGACGAGGGCGGGCTCGTGGGAGCGCTCCGCTCCGAGGCCGCGGTGCGCACCCTTGAGCGCGCCTGTCGGGCGCGGGGCGCGTCGGCCCCGGCGCGGGAGGCGCGCGTACCCGATCTGCTGGCCGTCGCCGCGCATCTGGAACGCGCCCTGCGCCCCCTCTCGCTCGACTGGTACGAGGACGAGGGCCTCGGCTCGGTCGACTTGTGCCACGCCGCCTCCGGCGGCCCCGCGGCCCTGCCCGGCCTGCTCGCCCACCACTTCTGCGGCGTACCGCTGTTGCTGACCGAGTACGGGGTCCGGCTCCGCACGCACTACCTGGCCGCCACCGAGTCCTCGCCTGCAGTACGGTCCCTGCTCGCCGCCTTCCACGGCAGGCTCGCCGCCGAGACCTACGCCCGGGCCGCCCTCATCACCCCCGGCAACGGCCACGCGCGCCGCTGGCAGGAGCGCTGCGGCGCCGACCGGGGGAAACTCCGCACCGTCTACCCCGGCATGGACGCATCCCGCTTCGCGGAGGTCGGCGAGGGCCCGGAGCGCGCGGACCCGGACACGCTCGTCTGGGTCGGCCGGGTCGAACCGGCCAAGGATCTGGTGTCGTTGCTGCACGCCTTCGCCGAGGTCCGCAAGGAGCAGCCGAAGACGCGCCTGCGGATCGTCGGCACACCCTCGGGCGCCGAGGGCGCCGCCTACCTCGGCCACTGCAGGACGCTGGCCGCACAGCTCTTCCCCGACGAGGCCGAGGGCCCGCACACGGTCGGGGTCAACCCCGTCTCCTTCGAGGAGATCGGCGGCCCGGAGATCCCCACCCTCGCCGACGCGTACGCCTCGGGCGCCGTGACCGTCCTGTCCAGCGTCGTGGAGGGCTTCCCGATCAGCCTGGTCGAGGCCATGCTCTGCAGCCGCGCGACGGTGTCCACCGACGTCGGCGCGGTGGTGGAGGTCATCGGCGGCACCGGTCTCGTCGTGCCGCCGCGCAACCCACGGGCGCTCGCGGAGGCCTGCGTGGCGCTGTTGCGCGACCCCGAGCGCCGTGAGCGCCTGGGCGCGGCCGCACGCGCGCGTGCGCTCGAACTGTTCACCGTCGAGCAGAACGTCGCAGCATTTCACGGCATTTACCTGGAGATCGTCTCGCGCACCCCGGTCCGCCGCCTCGTCCTCGACGAGGCCGGATCCCCCTTGCCGTTCGCCGTCCCCGCCGAGGCCCATGTCCCCGGCCGCTGGACCGAGCGCAGCGCACGCCTCGTGGCCCGCGGCGGCCCTGTCCGCCCGACGGGAGCCCCCGTACGCGCCACCACGGCGCACGCGACGGAGGGGGCGCGATGAGCGGCCCCGGAGGACTGGACCTACCCGGCGCCCCCACCAACCCCGGGGCCTGGGACGAGCGGTCGGAGGACTGGCTCGTGGCGGAGACGCCCGTACGGGAGAACGGAGCCGACACCGGCGAAGGCGGAGCCACCAGCGAGGGCGGAGCCACCCGCGAAGGCGGAGCCGACGCCCCAGCCACGACCACTGAGGAATCGAACGCCGCCCGCACCACCCGCCCCCGGCCGACCCCCACCCGCCGTACCGGCGCCGACCCCGTGAAGGCGCTGATGCACCGGCACCGCGACCTGTGTGAACGCGCGGTGGACCCGCTGGAGATCGCCGCGGGCCTGGAAGCCCACGGCGTCACCGACCGCACAGCGGCACGCTTCGTGCACCGGGACGTCTTCTCCCTCGCGGAGGAGATGTACGCCCGAACGCCCCGCGACGGAGAGACGCCCCCGAGCTCCCCGCCCCTCACCACCCCCGCGCACGAGCCGGCTGGATCCTCCTCGCCCTCCTCCCCGGAGCCCTCTGCGCGGCGGCAGTGACCGCTCTGCATCACACTCACGGCCAGTCCCGTCTGATCGCGGCTGCCGCAGGAGCCCTCGCGGTGGCCCTCGCCGTGCGCGCGGCCCTGGCCCGAGGCCCTTTAGCGACCACGGACCGCACGAACCCGACCGCCACCCGGACCTGCTGGCTCATCGCCTACGCCCTCCTCGGCGACGGACTCCTCCGCGCAGCCGCCACCGGAGGGCCCGACGCCCTCCCCACCGGCACCGCCGACGGCCCCTGGCCCCTGACCACCGCCCCCGTCCTGGCCCTCACCCTCTCCTGTGCCCCCGCGGCCTGGTGCGCCCACCTCCTCGCCGTACGGGCCCGCCGCAAACTGTCGGCCAGCAGGGCCCTGGACGACTTCGCCACGTCCGCAAAGCCCCTGCTCCTGGGCACCTTCACGCTCTACCTCGGCACCCTGACGGCCCTCCTGACCCTCACCGCCACCGTCCTGGACGAGCCCGCCGCCTACCCCCAGACCCTCACCCTCGGCGCCCTCTTGTTCCTCTCCCGCCTCCTCACCACCCACGGCTCCACGCAGGCGCCCGCGCTCGTCCTCACAGCCACAGCCTCAGCCGAGGCAACGGCCCTGACCACCCTCTTCGCAGCCCGCCTTCCCGACTGCGCGTGGCTGGCGACCCCCGTCCAGTCCCTGATCGACACATGGGGCCCGGCCGCCGTCCCGACGATCGCCTGCGGCGCGGGCGCGCTGACCCTCCTGCTCCATGCGACGCGCACCCTCACGAGGGCGTCGGCACACGCAAGGCGGGATCAGCCGTGGTGACACGACAGCAACCCGCGCGGCGCCGCGCCGACCCACACCGCGTCCGGAGGCGCTACGCGCACCCCCACTCACCGGTAGAAGCCGCCGCAGGCATACGCGCGCACAAACCGGATGAAGCGCTCCTGTCCGAATTCCCCTCCTCCCCTGAAGCCGTTGAAGGAGACCCCCAAATGATCACCTCCCGATCCGACCACCCCTCGGCCCCGGGAGCCGCCCGATGAGAGTCCTGCTGATCGGAGCCAACGGCTACCTCGGCCGCTTCGTGGCCGACCGCCTCCTCGCCGACCCCGCAGTCCAGCTCACCGCACTGGGCCGTGGCGACGACGCCGACGTCCGCTTCGACCTCGCGTCCGGCAGCCCAGGCGCCCTCACCCGCTTCCTGGACGCGGTCCACCCCGGCGTCGTCATCAACTGCGCCGGCGCCACCCGGGGCGGCGCCCGCGAACTCACCCGCCACAACACCGTCGCCGTCGCCACTGTCTGCGAGGCCCTGCGCCGCAGCGGCTGCGGCGCCCGCCTCGTACAGATCGGCTGCGGCGCCGAGTACGGCCCGAGCCAGCCCGGCTCCTCCACGGCCGAGGACGCCGTCCCCCGCCCCGGCGGCCCGTACGGCGTCAGCAAGCTCGCCGCCACCGAACTGGTCCTGGGCTCCGGCCTGGACGCCGTGGTCCTGAGGGTCTTCTCACCTGCAGGCCCCGGCACCCCCGCCGGTTCCCCCCTCGGCCGCCTCGCCGAGGCCATGCGCCGCGCCATGCAGTCCGGCGACGGCGAACTCAAACTCACCGGCCTCGGCGCCCAGCGCGACTTCGTCGACGTCCGCGACGTGGCCCGCGCCGTCCACGCCGCCTCACTCTCCGCGGCGCAGGGCGTCATCAACATCGGCTCCGGCCGCGCCGTCCGCCTCCGTGACGCCGCCGCGGTCCTCGCCCGCGTGGCCGGATACGGCGGCGCCCTCCACGAACTCGACGGCCCGCCCGGCCCGTTGCGGTCCACCATCGGCCATCCCCGCGCCGACTCGGACCACATGGCCCACCCGGGACACGGTGCCCCGGTCGCGTACCCGTACCCGGACGGCTGCGGCAGCTGGCAGCAGGCCGACGTGCGCACCGCCCGCGACCGGCTCGGCTGGCGCCCCCGGATCAACCTCGAAGAGTCCCTCGGTGACATCTGGATGGAGGCGGCATGCCGTATCTGATGGGCACCACACCGGCCACATCGAGCACCGGCCTCCGCACCGGCCTCGGCATCCCCGGCTACGCACACCCCCTTCTCGCCCCCGCCGAGTGGGGCGAACTCACCCGCCCCGGCACCCCCGTGCACTGGGTCGCCCTGAACGTCGCCAACGGCCCCGGGACCCGCCCCGACCCACACTGCCTTCAGGCCGCCGCACGTCTGCGCGCCGCGGGAGTCCGCATCCTCGGCCACCTCGACGCCGCCCGCCTCGGCACAGCCCATCTCGGCACGGCCCACGGCGCGCGCGCCTTCGGCGAGGTGATCTCCGAGGCGCACCGGTACCTCGACTGGTACCGGGTCGACGGCTTCCTCCTGGACGGCTGTCCGAACGAACGCGCCGCGCTGCCCGAGATCCGCCGCACGGCCGGCACGCTGCGCGCGCTGCGTGACAAGGCCCACATCGTCCTCGGCCACGGCACCCACCCGCACCCCGGCTACGCCGAGTGCGGCGACCAGCTGGTCACCTTCCGGGGCTCGTGGAGCGACTACCGCTGGTCGCAGGTGGCGGAGTGGACGGCCGACTATCCGCCCGACCGCTTCTGCCACTTCGTCCACGGAGTGCCCCTCGGCCACCTCGACGAGGCACTGCGCATCGCCCGCTGGCAGGGCGCCGCGACGATCTGGTTCACCGACCGCACGGACCACGGCGGGCGCACCGACCCCTGGGAGACCATGCCCGGCTACTGGGACGAAATCGTCTCGCGGATCGGAACAGGTGTCTCGGAATGAAAAAGCCCATGGCAGTGTTACGGGGAGAACAACTGTAGTGATCGACCGACCAACGGAGTCCCCGTGTCGTTGCCACCCCTGGTCGAGCCGGCCCCCGAGCTCACCGTAGACGAGGTTCGCAGGTACTCCCGCCACCTGATCATCCCCGACGTCGGGATGGACGGGCAGAAGCGGCTGAAGAACGCCAAGGTGCTGTGTGTGGGCGCCGGTGGCCTGGGCTCGCCGGCGCTGATGTACCTGGCCGCGGCGGGCGTCGGCACGCTCGGCATCGTGGAGTTCGACGAGGTCGACGAGTCGAATCTGCAGCGCCAGATCATCCACAGCCAGTCCGACATCGGCCGCTCCAAGGCCGAGTCCGCCCGCGACAGCGTCAAGGGCATCAACCCGTACGTGAACGTGGTCCTTCACGAGGAGCGGCTCGAGGCCGACAACGTGATGGACATCTTCAGCCAGTACGACCTGATCGTCGACGGCACGGACAACTTCGCGACCCGCTACCTGGTCAACGACGCCTGCGTGCTGCTGAACAAGCCGTACGTGTGGGGCTCGATCTACCGCTTCGACGGTCAGGCCTCCGTCTTCTGGTCCGAGCACGGCCCCTGCTACCGCTGCCTCTACCCGGAGCCCCCGCCCCCCGGCATGGTCCCCTCCTGCGCCGAGGGCGGCGTGCTCGGCGTGCTGTGCGCGTCCATCGGCTCCATCCAGGTCAACGAGGCCATCAAGCTCCTCGCGGGCATCGGTGAGCCGCTGGTCGGCCGCCTGATGATCTACGACGCCCTGGAGATGCAGTACCGCCAGGTCAAGGTCCGCAAGGACCCGAACTGCGCGGTCTGCGGCGAGAACCCGACCGTCACCGAGCTCATCGACTACGAGGCCTTCTGCGGCGTCGTCTCCGAGGAGGCCCAGGAGGCGGCCGCCGGCTCCACGATCACTCCCAAGCAGCTCAAGGAGTGGATCGACGACGGCGAGAACATCGAGATCATCGACGTCCGCGAGATCAACGAGTACGAGATCGTCTCGATCCCCGGCGCCAAGCTGATCCCGAAGAACGAGTTCCTCATGGGCACGGCCCTGGAGACCCTCCCGCAGGACAAGAAGATCGTCTTGCACTGCAAGACGGGTGTCCGCAGTGCGGAAGTCCTCGCGGTCCTGAAGTCCGCGGGCTTCGCCGACGCCGTGCACGTCGGTGGCGGCGTGATCGGCTGGGTCAACCAGATCGAGCCGCACAAGCCGGTGTACTGACCCGACCTGCTCCGCACGGCGGGGGCTTCGGGCACCACGGGTGCCCGAAGCCCCCGCCGTCGTCATGAGCAGACCTTGCCGTCCTCCGGCACCGTCCCCCGCAGCAGATATGCGTTCACGGTGGAGTCGACGCAGTCGCTCCCCTTCGCGTACGCGGTGTGGCCCTCGCCCTTCCAGGTGAGCATCACACCGACGCCCTTGCCCAGTTCGTCCGCCATCCTCCGGGTGCCCTCGTAGGGCGTCGCCGGGTCGCCGGTGTTGCCGACCAGCAGGATCGGTGCCGCACCCGGCGCGCTCGCCTCCGGGGTGTCGTACTGCCCGGCCACCGGCCAGTCGTGGCACCAGCCGGCCGTGTCCCAGCCCAGCATGGGGCCGAACACGGGCGAGGCCTTCTCGAATCGCGGCAGCAGCTTCTTCGCCTCCTCGGCCGTCGGCCGCTGCTTGTCGTCCAAGCACGATATGACCCGTTGCGAGTGGTTTCCCGTGGCGTAGTGCCCCGAGGCGTCCCGGTCGTTGTACTGGTCGGCGAGGGCCAGGAGTTGCGTGCCGTCTCCCTCCTCCGCCGCCGCCAGGGCGCTGGTCAGCGTCGGCCAGCTCGCCTCGCTGTAGAGCGGCATGATGAGGCCGGTGAGAGCGAGTGCCTCCGTGAGCTTGCGACCGGAGGACGTCGGCAGCGGGCCCGCGTCGATCCGCTTCAGCAGGTCCACGATCTTCCGCGAGCCCTCTTCGGCGCCCTGACCGGTGGACTTGAGGTAGTTGTTCAGGGCCCGCTGGAAGCCCCTGGCCTGGTTCTCGGCGTGCCCCGCCGCGTCGGCGCTCGGGTCGGAGACCGCGTCCAGGACCAGCCGCCCCACGTTCTTGGGGAACAAGTGGGCGTAGATGCCGCCGAGTTCGGTGCCGTAGGAGATGCCGAAGTAGTGCATCTTCGGGTCGCCGAGGACCTGACGCATCAGGTCCATGTCGCGGGCGGTGTCCGTGGTCGACACATGCGCCATCAGCGTGCCCGCGGACTTCTGGCAGCCCTTGCCGAAGGTGGCGGCGTCCCGGAAGTACGCCGTCTCCTCGGTCGGTGTGTCCGGCGTGATGTCCAAGGACTCGGAGGCTTCGATCTCCTTGTCGCTGCGGCAGCGGACGCCCTCACTGGCGCCCACCCCGCGCGGGTCCCAGCTCACCAGGTCGTACCGCTCGCCCAGCTCGGACGTGTTGGAGGCGTACCACGGCAGCGTGGACAGCCCCGAGCTGCCGGGGCCGCCGAAGTTGAACAGCAGCGAGCCGATGCGGTCGTCGCCACTGGCCTTGGCGCGGATCAGCGCGAGGTCGATCGTCCTGCCCGCCGGTTTCGTCCAGTCCAGCGGCGCCTTGAGCGTCGCGCACTGCCACTCGTCGCCCGGCGCGGAGGAGTCCCCGGTGGCCTTGCAACGCCCCCAGTCGAGCTTCTGCGAGGTCAGCGAGGACGGCAGCGGCGTCGCTGCATCGGTGGACGCGGTCGGTGAACTCGGGCTGCCTGTCTCCCCACCGGCCTTGTCGCCGTCGGACGAGCCGCCGCTGCAGCCCGCCGCC
Source organism: Streptomyces sp. CA-251387 (assembly GCF_050936625.1). Lineage (NCBI taxonomy): Bacteria > Bacillati > Actinomycetota > Actinomycetes > Kitasatosporales > Streptomycetaceae > Streptomyces > Streptomyces sp. CA-251387. The sequence goes on from NZ_JBNJMJ010000001.1 coordinate 6,255,396, forward strand.
AGCAGCGCGGCGGCGGCCGTCAGGGCCGTCCACCGTACGAAACGCGCCATGTCACTTCCCCCCTCGCAGGCCGTCCGCGCTGTGCCGCGGATGGCGGTCAGGCCATAGTAGGCAGATCAGGAAAAAGGCCGTGACAGCCTGTGGATAACTCTCTGACCTGCTGATTTGCCCGGTTCCGAGGCGGTCTCAGCCGCAGACGGTGCCTGCCGCCGGCAGTTTCCCGTCCAGCAGATAGGCGTTCACCGCGTCCTGCACGCACCTGTTCTTGCTGTTGTAGGCCCCGTGTCCCTGCCCCTTGTACGTCAGCTCGACGCCCACCCCCTTGCCCAGCGCCTCCACCATCCTCCGTGCGCCCTCGTACGGCGTGGCCGGGTCGCCCGTGTTGCCGATGACGAGGATGGGCGCCGAGCCGGGCGCGCTGACGTCGGGGTGGTCGGCGGCGCCCGCCACGGGCCAGTCGGTGCAGCTGAGCAGGGCCCAGGCGAAGGAGTCGCCGAAGAGGGGCGAGGCGGCCCGGAATTCGGGCAGCTTCTGCTCCACGTCTGCGGGGGTGTACCGCGGTTTCTCGTCGGCGCAGTTGATCGAGACGTTGGCGGCGGTGATGTTGCTGTACTCGCCGTTCTCGCTGCGCCCGTTCAACGAGTCGGACAGCAGCATCAGAGTCTGGCCGTGACCGCCGTACGCCTGCTCGAGACCCTGGGTGAGAAGCGGCCAGTACTCCTGCGAATACATCGCCTGCACGATGCCGTTGGTCGCGGCGCTCTGGGTCAGCTCACGGGGGAAGATGCCCTCGATCGGCTTGCTGTCGAGGTCCTTCAGCAGCTTGGCGATGCGGTCCTTGACGTCCTGGGGGGTGGCGCCGATCGGGCAGCCCTCGGTCTTGGAGGTGCAGTCCTCCGCGAAGTTGTCCAGCGCGAGCTCAAAGCCCTTGACCTGCGTGAGTGCCCCCTGTTCCGTGTTCTGCGTCGGGTCGACCACCGCGTCGAAGACGGCGCGGCCCACGTTCCTCGGGAACAAGTGGGCGTAGACGCCACCGAGTTCGGTGCCGTACGAGATGCCGAAGTAGTGCAGCTTGGCGTCGCCCAGGACCTGGCGCATCAGGTCCAGGTCGCGGGCCGCGTCGCTGGTGCCCACATGGGGCAGCATCCCGTCGGAGTTCTTCTCGCACGCCTTGTTGAATTCCTTGGTGCTGTCCAGCAGTTCCGTCCGTTCGGCGGCGTCGTCCGGCGACGCGTCCTGCTGGAAGTGGGCGTCGAGCTGCTGGTCGTTCTCGCACCGCACGGGCTCGCTGCCGCCCACCCCGCGCGGGTCGAAGCTCACCAGGTCGTAGCGGGTGCGCAGCTTCTCGTAGGTCTCCCCGAAGCCGGGCAGCGCGGCGACGCCGGAGCCGCCGGGCCCGCCGAAGTTGAAGATCAGCGAGCCGATGCGCTGGTTCGCGGGGCCGTCGGCCTTCACCCGGATCAGCTCGATGCCGATCGTGTCGCCCTTGGGATCGTCCCAGTCCCGGGGCGCCTTCATCGTGGCGCACTGCCAGGTGCCGCCGTCCGGCAGAGGTGACGGGCTGCCCTTGCCGCCCTGTGCCTGGGAGGGGGCCGGGCAGTCCTCCCAGCTCAGCTCCTGGGCCGTCAGGTCCTCGTCCCCGGAGTCGTCGTCGCTGCTGCAGCCCGCCAGCAGGGAGGACAGCAGCAGGGCGGTGGCGGTCAGGGCAGCGGTGCGCATCCGGGGAGGGTTCGGCATGGTCCCATCCTGCGGTCGTACGGGGTGGGGCGCTCGGGGCGCGGGCCGTACGAGGTACCGCGGCGCCTCACCACTTCGGTGCCCTTTCAACGTACGGCGCCCTGCTCCTCGTACGGCAAGGCGCCGCGTTGGAATGCCCGCGCGCACGACGAGACCTCGCGGTCCTCCGTACGACGCTCCCGCTACAGCGCGCCCTTGCGGGTCAGGTGGTTGAAGGCGAGCCAGCCCGGCAGTACCGGCAGCCACAGCGTCAGCATCCGGAAGAGCAGCACCGAGGGCGCGGCTACCTCGCTGGGCAGGCCCACGGCGATCAGACCGACGGTCAGGGTCACGTCCACGGCGCCCACGCCGCCCGGTGTGGGGGCCGCCGAGCCGAGGGCATTGCCCGCGAGGAAGACGACGGCCACGCTGGCGAGGCTGATGGAGGTCCCCTGGCTGCCGAAGGCACGGATCGACGCGTCCAGGCACATCACGAAGCACGCGGTCAGCAGCAGCATGCCGCCGATGCCGGTGACCAGCTTCTGCGGCCGCTGCAGCACGTCCAGCATGCGCGGCACGACACCCGCGAACAGCGACCTCACGCGCGTGACGACGAATTTCCGCAGGAACGGCACCGACGTCACCACGAGCACCAGGACCGCCACCGTCAGCAGACCCGCGATGACCGTCCGGGACGGCGACAGCGACGGCGTCTTCTCGGTGCCGGTCAGATAGCCGAAGGCCAGCAGCATCAGGATGTGGCAGCCCAGCCCGAACAGCTGCGACGCGCCGACGCTCGCCACCGCGAGCCCCGGCCGTACTCCGGCGCGCTGCAGGAAGCGTGTGTTGAGGGCGACGCCACCGACCGCCGCCGGGGCGACGATCTTCACGAACGACCCGGCGACCTGCGCGGCCACCGTCCGCCGGAACGGCACCCGCTCGGGCACGAACCCGAGCAGCGCCATCGCGGCCGCGAGGTAGCTGGCAGCCGAGAACAGCACGGCCGCGGCCACCCAGCCCCACTGGGCGTTGGCGATCAGCGGGCCGAACTCGATGTGGGTGAGCTGGGTCAGCAGGAAGTACGCGGCGATGGCACCGGCGATGAAGCTGATCAGCGTGCGCGGCCGCACGCGTTCCAGCCGGGCCGGCTCAACCGGCGCCTGCGGCCTGATCCGCAGCACCTCGTGGCGGATCTGCGTGAGCAGGTCCTCCTCGCGCGCCTCCTCCAGGGCATCGTCGATGGCCCGCTTCTCGGCCCGGGCCTGTGCCCGTACGGTCTTCTTGTCCGGCTTGTCGAGTGCCGGACCGGCATCGTCGCCGGTCTCCTCGCTGCGGGCGTGTTTGGCCTGCCGGGATGCCTCGAGCACCGCCTCGCGCTCGCGTTGGGCACGCTCGCGGGCGAGTCTGCGCAGTGTCGCGCGCGTGGAGCGGCTCAGCGCGATGGGCTGCAGCATCGGCAGACAGTCGGCCACGGCGTCGGGGCCGAGCACGCTCACCGCCGAGGCCACCGCGCGCTCGGCGCCCACCCGGAGCCCGAGGGTCACCAGCAGCTGGGAGATGTCCATCCGCAGCAGCAGATTGTTCGCCGCGATCTCGCCGATGCGCAGATCGGTGATGATCACCTTGCCGGAACGATCCACCAGAATCGCGTCACCCACCAGCCTGCGGTGCGCGATGCGCCGGGACTGCAACGCCTTGACCTGGCGCCACGTGCCGTGCAGCAGATCGTCCGTGATCTCCTCGTCCGGCAGCGAGTCCAGGGTGCGTCCGCCGGTGTGCTCGTAGACGAGCATCACGGCGTCCGGGCCGAGCTCGGAGGTCGCGATCAGCTTGGGCGCGTTTGCGCCTGCCGCGATGGCCGCGTAGGCGAGCAGCGCCTCCTGCTCCAGGGCCTGGCGCAGCGACTGCAGACTGCTGCGGGTGGCGAAGCCGCGCAGCGTGAGATTGCGCCACGCGCGATAGAAGAAGCCCTGTGCCTGCTGCTCCCGGTCGACCACCGTCACGTCCAGCGGCGGGCCGTCCTCAAGGGTGACGAAGTAGCGCCGGCCGCGGTCGGTGGTGGTCTCCTGGGTGTCGGAGACCTCCTCGCGGGCCGCGCTCACCGGGCGGAAGCCGACGTGCCTCAGGCCCGCCATCAGGGTCCGTCCGGTGGGACGGACGTTGGGCGAGCCGACCGCGTACAGCGTGCCGTAGGCGACGGCCCAGCCGATCAGCAGCGTCAGGAGGATCGAGAACGGCGTGGTGTAGCCGGTGACCAGCATGGAGAAGGCGTAGAGGACCAGCACCGCCCACAGGACCGCACGCCAGCGTGGTCGGCGGGACATGCCCACGGCCGTCATGTACGCGATGACCGGCGCGAGATAGCCGTGCACCGGGTCGGTGAGGGAGCCGACGTCGCCGGGCGAGGGCTGGGTCAGCGCGTCCCGGATGGAGTCCGGGGCGGCCCGCGCGACCCAGAGGTCTGTGGCGAGTGTCACCCCGTGTGCGAGGACGGCCGCGAGGACGCCGTCGGCGATGCGCAGGCCGTCCCGCTTGATCAGCCGTTCGATCGCGAAGGCGACGGGCACCAGGAGGATCGCGATGCTGGACACCAGCCCGGCCATCTTGCTGAACACGTCGGGCGCCTGCCCGGTGCCCTTGTTGATGTCCTGCTCGAGACCCGAGGTGGTGCCGTGCGCGAACGCGGCGATCGCGAGCAGCAGCGCGATGCCCAGCACGCCCACCAGGAGCCGCATCAGATCGGACGGACGGTGCACGCGCGCGGGGAGCAGCGGTTCGTCGCCCTCGACCTCGTCGACGTGCGCCTCTTCGAGGTCGTACGCCGCCTTGCCCTCGACGGCCTTGCGGCCGGCGTCGCTCGTCTCGGCGCCCTTCTTGGCCTCGTCCTTCTTGCCGCCGTCGCTGTCGCCGTTGTCCTTCTTGCCGGCGTTCGTGGTGCCGGGGCGCGACGAAGCGTCAGAGGTGCTCTCCGCGTCCTCCGGGTGCACACCCTGTTGCTTCATCGTCTCTTCTTGATCTCGTATCACCAGTCACCGCCCGCACGATGGTGGCATGCCCCACCGACACACGGGGGCATCAGGGTGCAAATGCGGGGGCGCACAGTCTGCCCGAAGCGCCGCCAGGGGGCGAGGGATACGCACGGTGGCGAGCGCGTCACATTGTCGGTGGCGTGGGGCAGGATGGGCCGGATGAGCGAGGAGAGCCTTCCGGACGACGCCCGCCCGGAGTACGACGACGCCCGTCCGGAGTACGCGGATGCGCTGCCGGAGTACGCCGAGCGGGTCCTCGAGGTCGCCGAACTGATTCCTCGGGGTCGTGTCATGACGTACGGGGACGTCGCGGAGTGGCTGGAGGACGGTGGGCCCCGTCAGGTCGGCCGCGTGATGGCCCTCTACGGGGGAGCCGTTCCGTGGTGGAGGGTGGTCCGCGCGGACGGGGTCCTGCTGCCCGGTCACGAGCTGAGAGCGCTGGAGCACTACCGCGCGGAGGGCACGCCCCTGAAGGAGGCGAGCAGGGCCGCCGAGGGCCACCTGCCGCGCCTCGACATGAAGCGGGCGCGGTGGGACGGCGGTGAACGCGCACAGGGTCACACCTGACAGCTTCCGCCATCGGGCGGACCTCGGTGTGACCTGTGATCCGTATGGGGGAAACGGGGCACGTCCGTGGCATGACGTACGTTCGTGAGTTGAGGGACCTGCGTGGCAGGAGTGTCCCGAGGGATGAATCGGAAGCCCTGCTTCCGCACCATCCGTCGGCGTAGCGTCGGCTGCACGTGTCGCCCTCACCCCGCAGTCACCGCCCTCCACGCGCGAGGGACGACCCACCAGCACACCCACCAGGACCGGCGAACCACGTGAGCTCCTCTTCCTCCACCAGGCGCCTGTCGCACCCCCCGGTGCGACAGGGGGCCCGTGGCGCTTACCGGTTGGTGCGTACCCCTGTCGTGCAGGTGGCTCCCCCTCGTCTGGACGCCGCACAGCGCGTCGTGGTTGACCACAAGACCGGTCCGTTGCTCGTCCTCGCAGGTCCGGGCACCGGCAAGACCACCACGCTCGTCGAGTCGGTGGCGGCCCGCATCGCCCGCGGCGGGGACCCCGAGCGCATCCTGGTGCTCACGTTCAGCCGCAAGGCCGCCGTGGAGCTGCGCGACCGGATGGCGCTGCGCATAGGGGCGGCACGCGCGCCCCAGGCGACCACGTTCCACTCGTTCTGCTACGCCCTGGTCCGCGCGCACCAGGACAGCGACCTGTTCGTGGAGCCGCTGCGGCTGCTGTCCGGCCCCGAGCAGGACGTGACCGTACGGGAACTGCTCGCGGGCCAGCCGGACCTTGAGCGGCTCGGGCTCGCCCACATGCGCTGGCCGGACGAACTGCGCGCCTGCCTGACCACCCGCGGCTTCGCCGACGAGGTCCGCGCGGTCCTCGCCCGCAGCCGTGAGTTGGGCCTCGGGCCCAACGCGCTGGACGCCTTCGCGCGCCGCATCGGCCGCCCCGACTGGCGCGCCGCGGCCGCCTTCCTCGCCGAGTACCTCGACGTGCTCGACATGCAGGGCGTCCTCGACTACGCCGAACTGGTCCACCGCGCGGTGCTCCTCGCCCGCCGTCCCGAGGCCGCCGATCGGCTCGCCGCGCAGTACGACGCCGTGTATGTCGACGAGTACCAGGACACCGACCCCGCCCAGGTACGGCTGCTGCACGCCCTGGCGGGCGGTGGCCGCACCCTGGTCGCCTTCGGGGACCCCGACCAGTCGATCTACGCGTTCCGGGGCGCCGACGTGAACGGCATCCTGGAGTTCCCGCAGGCCTTCCCGCGCGCGGACGGCCGCCCCGCGCCCGTCGAGGTCCTGCGCACCTCCCGCCGCTCCGGCGCCGCCCTGCTGGCCGCGACCCGGCTGCTGACGCAGCGCATGCCGCTGACCCGGCTCCCGGCGGAGAAGGTACGCGCCCACCGAGAGCTCGCCCCTGCCCGAGAGGGCGGCCGCGTCGAGGTCTTCACGTACCCGACGCCCGGCACCGAGCTGGACAACATCGCCGACATCCTGCGCAGAGCACACCTGGAGGACGGCGTTCCCTGGGGCGAGATGGCCGTCCTGGTGCGTGCCGGGTCGCGCACGATCCCGACGGTGCGCCGGGCGCTCACGGCCGCCGGCGTGCCCCTCGACATCGACGGCGACGATCTGCCGCTCAGGCACGAGCCGGCGGTGGCGCCCCTGCTGACGGCACTGCGTGCGGTGGCCGCGGCGGAGGCGGCCGACGGCGGCGTACGGCGTGAGCGCGCCGGCGGCGTCGTACGCCCGCAGGAGGCCGACGTACGACCACAGGATGGCGACGCACGACCGCAGCAGGGCGACCCTGCCGACCACGACTCCACGGACGAGCCCGCCACCTGCTGGCTCGACACCGAAACCGCCCTCACCCTGCTCGCCTCCCCACTCGCCGGCATGGACGCAGCCGACCTGCGGCGTCTCGGACGTGCCCTGCGCGACGAGGAGCGGGCGGCGGGCAACCCCTTGCCGCCGCCCTCCGACGAGCTGCTCGCGCGGGCACTGGCCGAGCCGGAGCGGCTGGCGGTGCACGACCCCACGTACGCGCGTGGCGCCCAGCGCCTCGGCGCGCTGCTCCGCAAGGCCCGTGAGCGCCTCGCGGGCGGCGGTACGGCCGAGGAGGCGCTGTGGGACCTGTGGGAGGGCACCCCGTGGCCCGCGCGCCTGGAGCGGGCCACCCGCCGAGGCGGTGCCGCCGGACGCAACGCCGACCGCGACCTGGACGCCGTATGCGCCCTCTTCGCGACCGCGGCCCGCGCGGAGGAGCGCACCGGCGGCCGGGGCGCCCTGAACTTCCTCGAGGAGATCGAAGCCGAGGACATCGCCGCCGACACCCTCACGCGGCGTGCCGTACGCCCCGACGCCGTGCGCCTGATGACCGCGCACCGCTCCAAGGGCCTCGAGTGGCGCCTGGTCGTCGTCGCCGGCGTCCAGGAGGGCCTGTGGCCGGACCTGCGCCGCCGCGGCTCCCTCCTGGAGGCGGACCGCATCGGCCGCGACGGACTCGCCGAACCGCTCACCCCGGGGGCGCTGCTGGCGGAGGAACGCCGCCTGTTCTACGTCGCCGCCACGCGCGCGCGTGAACGCCTCGTCGTCACGGCCGTGAAGGCCCCGGCCGACGACGGCGATCAGCCCTCCCGTTTCCTGACCGAACTCGGCGTCGAACCGAAGGACGTCACGGGCCGACCGCGGCGCCCGCTGTCCGTCGCCGCACTCGTCGCCGAACTCCGGGCGACGACCGTCGACCCGCGCGCGTCGGACACGCTCAGGGAGGCCGCCGCCCGCCGGCTTGCCCGCCTCGCCGCGCTCGCCGACGAGGAGGGCCGCCCCCTGGTCCCGGCCGCACACCCTTACCGCTGGTGGGGCATGTTCGAGCCGACCGAGTCCAAGGTGCCGCTGCGCAACCGCGACCAGCCAGTCGTGCTCTCCGGAAGCGCCCTCGACCAGCTCGCCAACACCTGTGCCCTGCAGTGGTTCCTGGGCCGCGAGGTGAAGGCCGACGCGCCCGCGACCGCCGCCCAGGGCTTCGGCAACGTGGTGCACGTCCTCGCCGACGAGGTCGCCTCCGGACACACCCCGGCCGACCTCGCCGTCCTCATGGAGCGCCTCGACTCCGTGTGGAACGCGCTCGCTTTCGACGCGCCGTGGAAGTCCGCGCAGGAGAAGGACAACGCGCGCGTGGCGCTCGAACGCTTCCTGAAGTGGCACGTGATGGACCGCGCGGGGCGTACGCCGGTGGCGAGCGAGCACGACTTCGACGTGACCCTGGAGGCCGGCGACTTCGAGGTGCGCATTCGCGGCCAGATGGACCGCGTCGAGGCCGACGGCGAGGGCCGCGCCTACGTCGTCGACTTCAAGACGGGCAAGCAGGCACCCAGCGCGGCCGAGGTGGCGCGTCACCCACAGCTCGCCGTCTACCAGCTCGCCGTCCGCGAAGGCGCGGTCGACGAGGCCTTCGACGGCGTACGCCCCGAGCCGGGCGGCGCCGAACTCGTCCAGCTGCGCCAGGGCGCCGCCAAACGGGACGGCGGCGAGACACTGCCCAAGGTGCAGGGGCAGGAGCCCCTGGAAGGCGCCGAGGGGGAGTGGGTCGGCGACCTCCTCGCCACCGCGGCGGGCAAGGTCCTCGACGAGCGGTTCACACCCACCGCGGGGCAGCACTGCACTCACTGCGCGTTCCGGGCGTCGTGCAGCGCGCGGCCCGAGGGGCGGCATGTGGTCGAGTAAGCCGGACGACATGGGGGCGAATTGGTTCGCCCTAGGTCGGACGACATGGGGGCGAACCACGTCGGACGACAGGGGGTCGGGCCAGCCGGACAGCATGTGGTCGAGCAACTGGAGTGATGGATCGCACCACGTGTGCTGACCTGCGCTTCTTCCAGCCCGGTGGGCGATCCGGCATCCAATGTCAGTGCCCGCCGCTAGCCTCTCTGAGGTGTCCGCCCGCATCACCGATCCCGAGCAGCTCAAGGAGCTCCTCGGCATCCCGTTCACTCCGGAGCAGACGGCCTGCATCACCGCGCCGCCCGCCCCGCAGGTGATCGTGGCCGGAGCCGGTTCGGGCAAGACGACGGTGATGGCGGCACGCGTGGTGTGGCTGGTCGGCACCGGCCAGGTCGCTCCCGAGCAGGTCCTCGGCCTGACCTTCACCAACAAGGCCGCCGGTGAACTCGCCGAACGCGTCCGCAAGGCGCTGATCAAGGCCGGCGTCACCGACCCCGACGTCATCGACCCGGACAACCCCCCGGGCGAGCCGGTGATCTCGACGTACCACGCCTTCGCGGGCCGTCTGCTGACCGACCACGGCCTGCGCATCGGCCTCGAACCGACCTCCCGCCTGCTCGCCGACGCCACCCGCTACCAGCTCGCCGCGCGCGTGCTGCGCGAGGCGCCGGGCCCGTACCCGGCCCTCACCCGCTCGTTCGCCGACCTGGTCAGCGACCTCCTCGCCCTCGACGCCGAACTCGCCGAGCACCTGGTACGGCCCGAGGCCCTGCGCGCGTACGACGCCGAGCTGCTGCTCACCCTTCAGGGCGCCAAGCTCAGCAACGCCGATCTGCGCAAGGTCCCAGAGACGGCCGCGGCCCGCCGCGAACTCGCCGAGCTGGTCGTCCGCTACCGGGCCGCCAAGCGTGAGCGCGACCTCCTCGACTTCGGTGACCAGATCGCGCTCTCTGCGCAGCTGGCCGACATCCCCGAGGTGGGCCACATCCTGCGCGACGAGTTCCGCGTGGTCCTCCTGGACGAGTACCAGGACACGTCCGTCGCCCAACGCGTCCTCCTGGCGGGCCTGTTCGGCGGCGGCACGGGCCACCCCGTGACCGCCGTGGGCGATCCCTGTCAGGCCATCTACGGCTGGCGCGGCGCCTCCGTCGCCAACCTCGACGACTTCCCCGAGCACTTCGCCCACGCCGACGGCCGCCCCGCCGCCCGGCAGGCGCTCAGCGAGAACCGCCGCAGCGGCGGGCGCCTCCTCGACCTCGCCAACGGCCTCGCGGAGCCCCTGCGCGCCATGCACGCAGGCGTGGAGGCCCTCCGCCCGGCGCCCGGAGCCGAGCACGACGGCACGGTCCGCTGCGCGCTGCTGCCCACCCATGCCGAGGAGATGGACTGGATCGCCGACTCCATCGCCCACCTCGTGCACACAGGGAAGGCGCCCGGCGAGATCGCCGTCCTGTGCCGCACGACGACCGACTTCGCCGAGATCCAGGGCGCGCTCGTCGCCCGGGACATCCCGGTCGAGGTGGTCGGCCTGTCCGGGCTGCTCCACCTGCCCGAGATCGCCGACCTGGTCGCCGTCTGCGAGGTCCTCCAGGACCCGGGCGCCAACGCTTCCCTGGTCCGGCTCCTCACCGGCCCACGCTGGCGCATCGGCCCGCGCGACCTCGCCCTCCTGGGGCGCCGCGCGCGGCTGCTCGTGTCCCACGCGCGCGTGGACGGCGACGAAGACCCGGACCGCCGGCTCGCCGAGGCCGTCGAGGGGATCGATCCCGCCGAGGTGATCTCACTCGCGGACGCCCTCGACACGTTCCTGGAGACGCCGCTGGACGGTGACGGGGACGACGACGGGCTGCCCTTCTCGCCGGACGCGCGCGTGCGGTTCGCGCGCCTGGCCACCGAACTGCGCGACCTGCGCCGCTCCCTGTCCGACCCGCTGATGGACGTCCTGCACCGCGTCCTGGCCGTCACCGGCCTGGAGGTGGAGCTGTCGGCGTCCCCGCACGCGCTGGCCGCCCGCCGCCGCGAGACCCTGTCCAACTTCCTCGACATCGCCGCCTCGTTCGCGGCCGGCGACAACGAGGCGACCCTGCTCGCCTTCCTCGCCTTCCTGCGCACCGCCGCCCAGTACGAGAAGGGCCTCGACAACGCCCTCCCCGGCGGCGAGAACACCGTCAAGGTGCTCACCGCGCACAAGTCCAAGGGCCTGGAGTGGGACGTCGTGGCCGTCCCCGGCCTGGTCGCCGGCACGTTCCCCAGCACCAAGGGGCGCGAGAAGTGGACCGCCCAGGGCAAGGTGCTGCCGCACGAGCTGCGCGGCGACGCCGACACACTCCCCGACGTCGCCTCCTGGGACGCCCGAGGCCTGAAGGCCTTCCAGGAGGCCATGAAGGACCACCAGCACACCGAGGAGCTCCGCCTCGGCTACGTCACCTTCACCCGCCCCCGCTCCCTGCTCCTCGGCTCCGGCCACTGGTGGGGCCCCACCCAGAAGAAGCCCCGCGGCCCCTCCGACTTCCTGCTGGCCCTCTACGACCACTGCGCGGCCGGCTACGGCGAGATCGAGGCCTGGGCCGACGAACCTGCCGAGGACGAGGAGAACCCGTCCCTGCACCGGGCGAACGCCGACCAGGTGTGGCCCCTGCCCCTGGACGAGGCTGCCCTGGCCCGGCGCCGCGCGGCCGCCGAGACCGTCCTGGCCCACCTGGAGAGCCTCACCTCCCAGGGAGACGGCCACCCCACCGCGGCACACGACCCGGACACCTACGACGACCCGGACTGGCCTCCGCCACCGGACGACGACGAAGCGCTCTACGACGATTACGAGGAGGAGGATCCCTTCTCCGGAGGAGACCCGGCCGACTGGGACTCCTTGACCACGGACCGTCCCTCGATCCCGCACCAGGCGACGTCTCCGGACGCCGTCCCACCACCGGCACGCCCCCACGCCACGGAACCGGAAGCCCTCACCCCCGAGGAGGCCCGCACCATCGCCTCCTGGGACCGCGACCTCGACGCCCTCACCGGGGAGCTCCTGCGTTCCCGCGCGCGCGTCACGGACGTACCTCTGCCCGCCTCGCTGACGGCGTCCCAGCTGCTGCGTCTGGCTGCCGACCCGGACGGATTCGCGCAGGAGCTCGCGCGCCCCATGCCGCGCCCGCCGCAACCAGCCGCACGCCGGGGCACCCGGTTCCACGCCTGGGTCGAGGCCCGCTTCGAAGAGCTGACGCTGCCCATGCTGGAGCCGGAGGAGCTGCCCGGGAGCGAGGCCGAGATCGCCGACGAGCGCGACCTGGAAGCCCTCAAGGACGCCTTCGAGCGCTCCGAGTACGCGCACCGCACGCCGTACCAGGTCGAGGCCCCGTTCCAGCTCGCGATCGCCGGCCGCGTCGTACGGGGCCGTATCGACGCTGTCTACAAGCACGGCGAAGGTGAGGGGGCCACGTACGAGATCGTCGACTGGAAGACCAACCGCACCCGCACCGCCGACCCGCTCCAGCTGGCCCTGTACCGGCTTGCCTGGGCCGAACAGCAGGGCGTCCCCCTGGAGTCGGTCGACGCCGCGTTCCTATACGTCCGCAGTGGTGAGGTCGTTCGCCCGGACGACTTGCCGGACCGGGCCGCACTGGAGCGGCTGCTGACCGGGGAGCCGGTCGCGGAGGCGGACTGTGAGGAACCGCCCACCGAGGATGTCGGTGCGGGCCGATAGGCTCGTGACCATGAGCCAGACCCCGGACAGCGCCGTCCGCACGTACATCGAGCAGCACCGCGCCGCCTTCCTCGACGACCTCGCCGAGTGGCTGCGCATCCCGTCCGTGTCGGCCCAGCCCGACCACGCGCCCGACGTACGCCGCAGCGCCGACTGGCTCGCCGCCAAGCTCAAGGAGACCGGCTTCCCGACTGCCGAGGTCTGGCAGACACCGGGCGCGCCCGCTGTCTTCGCCGAGTGGCCCTCAGGGGACCCGGAGGCGCCCACAGTCCTTGTATACGGCCACCATGACGTCCAGCCCGCCGCCCGCGAGGACGGCTGGGACAGCGAGCCCTTCGAGCCCGCCGTTCGCGAAGGGCGCCTGTACGCACGCGGGGCGGCCGACGACAAGGGGCAGGTGTTCTTCCACACACTCGGCGTCCGTGCGCACCTCGCCACCACCGGCCGCACCACCCCGGCCGTCAACCTGAAGCTGCTGATCGAGGGCGAGGAGGAGTCCGGCTCTCCGCACTTCCGCGCCCTCGTCGAGGAGCACGCCGGGCGGCTTGCGGCAGACGCCGTGATCGTGTCCGACACCGGCATGTGGTCCGAGGACACCCCCACCGTGTGCACCGGCATGCGCGGCCTCGCCGAGTGCGAGATCCGGCTGTACGGCCCCGACCAGGACATCCACTCCGGCTCCTTCGGCGGCGCCGTCCCCAACCCGGCGACCACTGCCGCCCGCCTCGTCGCCGCCCTGCACGACGAGCACGCGCGCGTGGCGATCCCCGGCTTCTACGACGGCATCGTCGAACTGACCGACCGCGAGCGCGAGCTCTTCGCCGAGCTGCCCTTCGACGAGCAGCAGTGGCTGCGCACCGCCAAGTCGTACGCCACCCACGGCGAGGCCGGGCACACCACCCTGGAGCGGATCTGGGCCCGCCCCACCGCTGAGGTCAACGGCATCGGCGGCGGCTACCAGGGCCCCGGTAGCAAGACGATCATCCCGTCCTCGGCCATGGTGAAGCTGTCCTTCCGGCTGGTCGCGGGACAGGACCTCGACCACATCGAGAAGGTGGTCCGCGTTTGGGCCGGCGAGCAGATTCCCGCCGGTATCCGCTCGGAGATCACGTTCTCGGCGGGTACGCGCCCGTGCCTGACGCCGCTGGACCACCCGGCCCTGCAGTCCGTCGTACGGGCCATGGGCCGCGCCTTCGAGAAGCCCGTCCGCTTCACACGCGAAGGCGGCTCGGGCCCCGCCGCCGACCTCCAGGACGTCCTCGGCGCACCCGTGCTCTTCCTGGGCATCTCCGTCCCCTCCGACGGCTGGCACGCCCCGAACGAGAAGGTCGAGCTGGACCTGCTCCTCAAAGGTGTCGAAACCACCGCATACCTGTGGGGCGACCTCGCCGCGAACTGGCGCCATGCGCCCTGAGCCACCGGGGCCGTCCAGAGCGGCGTCGCGCGCGGGGCACACTGAAGAGGCCGCCCCGAACCGCCGAGCCCTGCCGCCCCCGGTCGCCTCCCGTCCCACGTCCCGCCGATCCGCCCGCCGAAGCACACCGTTCCACTGGGGGAGTTGGAAGCACCCGTGACCACCTGGACCGACCACACCGCCGACCGCCCCATTTCGCTCACCGCCCCGAGCGGCATCGACCGCGCCGCTCACCACCGGCTCGACGAGGCCTGGCTCGCGGCGGCGTGGAGCCACCCCACGACCCGCTGCTTCGTGGTCTCCGGCGGCCAGGTCCTTATCGACGAGACGGCGGACGGGCGCACCGAACTCGTCATGACCCCCTCCTTCGAGGCCCCCCTCACCGAGGCGCACCGTTACTTCCTCGGCATCGACGAGGACGGCGTCAGCTACTTCGCCCTCCAGAAGGACGCCCTCCCCGGCCGCATCGACCAGTCCGCGCGCCCGGCCGGCCTGCGCGAGGCGGGCCTGCTGCTGTCGCCGCGTGACGCGGGCCTGATGGTGCACGCCGTCGGCCTGGAGAACTGGCAGCGCACCCACCGCTTCTGCTCCCGCTGCGGCGAGCGCACCGTGATCGCCGCGGCCGGCCACATCCGCCGCTGCCCCGCCTGTGGTGCCGAGCACTACCCGCGCACCGACCCTGCCGTGATCATGGCCGTCACCGACGAGGACGACCGTATCCTCCTCGGCCGCCAGGTCCACTGGCCCGAGGGCCGCTTCTCGACGCTCGCAGGCTTCGTCGAGCCCGGCGAGTCCATCGAGCAGGCGGTGCGCCGCGAGGTCTTCGAGGAGGCCGGTGTCACCGTCGGCCAGGTCGAGTACGTCGCCAGCCAGCCCTGGCCCTTCCCGTCCAGCCTCATGCTGGGCTTCATGGCCCGCGCCACCTCCACCGAGGTCGACGTCGACGGCGACGAGATCCACGAGGCCCGCTGGTTCTCCCGTGAGGAACTGTGCGCCGCCTTCGACTCGGGCGAGGTCATGCCGCCGTACGGCATCTCGATCGCGGCCCGCCTGATCGAGCTCTGGTACGGCAAGCCGCTGCCGACCCGCAGCGTCTGAGCGCCCACAGCAAAAGGGTGGCCGCCCCGGAAACGGGACGGCCACCCTCTGTCTGCGTCTGCGCGTCGATCACACGCCGATCTTCTGCTTCACCTGAGCCAGCGACGGGTTCGTCAGCGTCGAACCATCCGCGAAGAGCACGGTCGGGACCGTCTGATTTCCGCCATTCGCCTTCTCGACGAACGCGGCGGACTCGGGGTCCTGCTCGATGTTGATCTCGGTGTACGCGATGCCCTCGCGGTCCAGCTGCTTCTTCAGCCGCTGGCAGTAACCGCACCACGTCGTGCTGTACATCGTCACAGTGCCCTGCATGTCTCGCGCGCTCCTTAGGTGGCTCCGGGGAACAGATCGTCCAGAGAGGGAACGCACGCGACGGGGACGCCATTCCCACCCGGGGTATGCCCGGCAGCGTGACACCTGCCGCATTAGTACGACTATCAGTGCCTGCCTGTGGACAACCGGCACAGGCGCCTCCGACGACCTGGCAGCATGGCCGTGTGACAGCAGCAACGCACTCCACCCTCTTCCCGCAGGCACCGGACTCTGCCGACGCGGTGCTCGAAGGGCTCGACCCCGAGCAGCGCGAGGTGGCCACCGCCCTGCACGGACCGGTGTGCGTGCTCGCCGGCGCCGGCACGGGCAAGACCCGGGCGATCACCCACCGCATCGCCTACGGGGTGCGCTCCGGCATCCTCCAGCCCTCCAGCGTGCTCGCCGTCACCTTCACCAACCGCGCCGCCGGAGAGATGCGAGGCCGGCTGCGCCAGCTCGGCGCGGCGGGAGTCCAGGCCCGTACGTTCCACTCGGCCGCCCTTCGTCAGCTCCAGTACTTCTGGCCGAAAGCGATCGGCGGCTCCATGCCCCGGCTCGTCGACCGCAAGATCCAGCTCGTCGCCGACGCGGCCGCCGCCTGCCGCATCCGCCTCGACCGGAACGAGCTGCGGGACGTCACGGCCGAGATCGAGTGGTCCAAGGTCACCCAGACCGTCCCCGCCGACTACGCGCCCGCTGCCGCCAAGGCCGGCCGCGAGGCCCCCCGCGACCCGGCTGAGATCGCCCAGATCTACAACGTCTACGAGGACCTCAAGCGGGACCGCTCCGTCATCGACTTCGAGGACGTCCTGCTGCTCACCGTCGGCATCCTCCAGGACCGGCACGACATCGCCGACCAGGTCCGCTCCCAGTACCAGCACTTCGTGGTCGACGAGTACCAGGACGTCAGCCCGCTCCAGCAGCGCCTGCTGGAACTGTGGCTCGGCGACCGCGACAACCTGTGCGTGGTCGGCGACGCCAGCCAGACGATCTATTCGTTCACAGGAGCAACTCCCGACCATCTGCTCGACTTCCGCACCCGCCACCCCGGTGCCACCGTCGTCAAGCTGGTCCGCGACTACCGCTCCACCCCCCAGGTGGTTCACCTCGCCAACGGCCTGCTCGCCCAGGCCAGGGGCCGCGCCGCCGACCACCGCCTGGAACTGATCTCCCAGCGCGACCCCGGCCCCGAGCCCGTCTACACCGAGTACACGGACGAGCCCGCCGAGGCCGAGGGCGCCGCCCGGCGCATCCGGGACCTCATGGACGCGGGCGTCCCGGCCAGCGAGATCGCCATCCTGTTCCGCACCAACTCCCAGTCCGAGACCTACGAGCAGGCACTCGCCGACGCGGGCGTCCCCTACCAGTTGCGGGGCGCCGAGCGGTTCTTCGACCGCCCCGAGGTGCGCAAGGCGGGCATCGCCCTGCGCGGCGCGGCCCGCTTCGGCGGCAATGACTCGCTCCTCGACGACGCCGTCGACCTGCCCTCGCAGGTGCGTGCCGTGCTGTCGGGAGAGGGCTGGACGACCGAACCCCCGGCCGGGTCCGGCGCCGCCAGAGAGCGCTGGGAGTCGCTGGCCGCACTGGTGAACCTGGCCCAGGACTTCGCCGCCGCCAAACCCGGCGCCACCCTCGCCGACCTCGTCGCCGAACTCGACGAGCGGGCGAACGCTCAGCACGCCCCCACCGTCCAGGGCGTCACCCTCGCCTCCCTGCACTCGGCCAAGGGCCTTGAGTGGGATGTCGTGTTCCTGGTCGGTGTCGCCGAGGGCATGATGCCGATCACCTACGCAAAGACCGACGAGCAGATCGAGGAGGAACGCCGCCTCCTCTACGTCGGCGTCACCCGGGCCCGGCAGCACCTCCATGTCTCCTGGGCGCTCACCCGCGCGCCCGGCGGCCGGCCGGGCCGCCGCCCGAGCCGCTTCCTCGACGGCCTGCGCCCCGGCTCGACCGCCACCGTCGGACGCATTGCCGCCGCAGAGTCCGGCGGGGTCGAGCGCGGCTTCACGAGCAGACCGGATGCCGCTCCGAGAAGGACCCAGCGCACCCCGGCCCGCTGCCGCGTCTGCGGGCGCACCCTCACCGACGCCGGTGAGATGAAGCTGATGCGCTGCGAGGACTGCCCCTCCGACATGGACGAGGGCCTCTACGAACGCCTCCGCGAGTGGCGCGCGGTCCAGGCGCGGCTCAGCGGGCAGCCGGACTTCTGCATCTTCACGGACAGGACCCTCATGGCCATCGCCGAAACGGAGCCGAGCAATCCGGTCGAACTGTCCCGCATCCCGGGAGTCCTCAAGCGCAAGCTCGACCGCTACGGAGCCGATGTGCTGGCCATTTGCGCAGGCCAGGAGGTTGGGGAGGGCGCCGCCGGGGAATGACACGAACTCGTCGAAAAAATAGTTTGCGCATGCCCCAGCAATCCCCATAGGTTCTTAGCCACGGGAACGGAGGCCTTCTCGGAGGCCCCAATTCCGTGTTCTACTTGCATACCCGTCGGACTGGCTCACCCCAGTCCCCCGAGACGCCGAGAGGAGGCGAGTCCAGTGATCAGCATCAACACCAGCTCCATCAGCACCGTCAAAATGACCGATCGCTCGGTCGTCGCCTCCCTGTGCATGCTCGGCGCCTCGAACCAGGGCACCGGTCTGTCCGGCATTCGTGCCGCGCGTCCGGCGTCCTCCGTTGCTCCCGCGGGCCTTCCCGTCCGTGAGCGCAATGAGCGACCGACCAAGGCACTGGAAGCGGCAGTAGCGGCACAGGCGCAGGCCTATGCCTTTACGGCGACCGGTGCCGGATTCCGGAAGCAGACGACGCAGCACCACCTGATGTGGGCCTTCCGTGGGCCAGAACCCTGGAGTGATCCAGCCTGATCGCCGATCAGGCCGGCGCCTTCAGGGCCGCGGAACCCCATCCGGGATCCGCGGCCCTTCTGTTTGTCCCCGAACGGGGATGACGGAGCCGAAGGGGCCTCGGGACAAGAAAAGAACCCGGTACCAGCCGCCACCCGGTCCCACAGGACCGGAACGAACAGACGAGGAAGACGAACCGTGCAACTCGAAGCGCACGCCCCGTCCGTACCGCCTTCAGACGCGATCCCCAAGCCCGGCCCCACGGAGGACTCCACCTTGACCCCGCTCACCGCGCTCACCGCGCTCGACGACGCCATCGAGAACCTCGGCGTACCCGTCCCCTGCCGTTCCTACGACCCGGAGGTCTTCTTCGCCGAGTCGCCGGCGGACGTCGAGTACGCCAAGTCCCTCTGCCGCACCTGCCCGCTGATCGAGGCCTGCCTCGCCGGCGCCAAGGAGCGGCGTGAGCCCTGGGGCGTCTGGGGTGGCGAGCTGTTCGTCCAGGGTGTCGTCGTCGCCCGGAAGCGGCCGCGTGGCCGCCCGCGCAAGAACCCGGTCACGGCATGAACATCACAGGAACGATCGACCGCCCCCTCACGCACGACCCCCAGAAGCAGGCCCCGATGAAGCCGTCCACCCACGAACTCACAGGCTCCGCGCCTGAAGACTTCACCACGAGTGGCGCGAACGACTCGCGTCAGAACAGGAACCGAGAGATGCAACTCATCCAAGAAGCCCTGGCACGTGCGCATATGCACGAGCGACAGCATGAGGCCGAGCGGGAACGCCGGGCCGTGCAGCTGGTGACCGCTCGCCGCATGCAGCGCCGGGCCGAGCGCGCCTCGATGCGCGCCCGCCGTGCGCTCGCCAGGGCGGTCATGCAGTAACCCACCACACCGCCAGACGGTGGCCTGCCCACCGGGTAGGCGATGGCTCCCCGCGGGGGCCGGTCCGTGCGAACGGACCGGCCCCCGCGGTGCGTTGTGCCCGCCGATCGATCAGTGGCGGCGATATCGTCGCCGAGTGACGAGTCTTCCCGGAGACAGCGACAACGGCGGCTCCGCCAAGGAGCCGCGACCCCTCGTGTGCGCCCGCTGCGGCACCCAGGCTCAGGCACCGCAGCCCACCTGGACCTGCTCCGTGGAGAACGGCATCCGCCACTACTTCTGCGACGCCTGTTCCCGGGAAAACCTCAGAGCGATCGAGGGGCGCCTGGACTCGGCCTGGTGGTAGCCCTGCTCACGCCTCCGCTGCCGACTCCTCCTCGCCGGTCTCCTCCTCCGGTGCGAACCCCGGCAGCCACTCCTCCAGCTCCTCGCGCAGCCGTACCGTGGCGCCCAGCTGGCACAGCACGCCGATAGTGCTCAATGTCACGCGGTGGATGAGGAGGTAGGCCGGGGGCAGGTTGAGCTGCTTGCCCAACTGGTAGGCGGGGGAGCGGGGGTCGGCCACGCGGGCGGCCTGGCTGCGCATCCAGCCGCGGGTGAAGGTGAACTCGTCGACCTGGGCCGGTTCGATGATCGGCAGAAGGTAGTCGAGGACCGCGTCGGGATCCAGGTCTATTGATTCCTTGACGAAACCCTCGGCGCAGAGGAGCTCGTAGACGGTCTCCGCCTCGCCGTCCAGGGTCATGCGCAGGGAGTCGCCGATGGGCGTCGGCAGCCCCCCCGGGAGGCGGTCGACCGTGCCGAAGTCCAGGACCCCGAGCCGCCAGTCGTCCTCGCCGTCCGGGCCGCCCGGCAGGAGGCGGAAGTTGCCGGGGTGCGGGTCGGCGTGCAGCAGGCCGGTACGGGCCGGGCCGGAAAAGAGGAAGCGGGCGAGGAGCTGGCCGGCGCGATCACGCTGCTCCTGGGTGCCGTCCGAGATCACCTCCGAGAGCGGCACGCCGTCCATCCACTCCGTGATCAGGACCTGCTCGCAGTGATGGACCACCGCCGGCACGACGACGTCCGGGTCGTCGGCGAACTCCTCCGCGTGCACCTGCTGGGCCTGTGCCTCCAGGCCGTAGTCCAGTTCCTCGGAGACGCGGTCCTTGAGCTCCGCGATCAGTGGCTTGATGTCCATGCCGGGAATCAGCGGACCCAACAGCCGGGCGAAGCGGCTCAGTTGGTTCAGGTCGGACAGCAGGGCCTCGCCGGCTCCCGGGTACTGCACCTTGACCGCCACCTCACGGCCGTCGTGCCACACCCCCCGGTGCACCTGGCCGATCGAGGCCGCTGCGGCGGGCTTGTCCTCGAACTCCAGGAACAGGTCGTGCCAGTCCTCGCCGAGCCGATCCCCCAGCACCTTGTGCACGGTGCGCGTCGGCATCGGCGGCGCCGCCTCCTGCAGCTTCGTCAGCGCCGCGCGGTAGGGGCCGGCGATCTCCTCGGGCAGGGCCGACTCGAACACGGACAGGGCTTGCCCGAACTTCATCGCGCCGCCCTTGAGCTCACCGAGCACCTTGAACATCTGCTCGGCGGTGCGCTGCTGCAGCTCACGGCCGACGATCTCCGCGGACTCGCCGACGATCCGCTTGCCCAGTCCCCAGGTCGCCCGCCCGGCGAAGCCGAGCGGGAGCGCGGCGAGCTTGGCAGTCCGCGTGACCGCCTTGCGGGGAAGATCAGACATGCGCCCTCCAGGTCCCAGCCGGCCGCTCCGCGTCTGCCTTACGACTCGACTCCTTCGACGGCCGTTGCTCCTCCATTGTCTCGTGCGACTCCTCGTCCTCGGAGGGGTGTTCTCCCTCACCTTTCTCCGCGGCGCCGCAGGGGCATGCCGGGTGCGCCCACACGGGCCTGGCGTGCCAGCTCAGACCGGGCAGGGACACCTCCCAGCGTGCACCCGCGCTCGACGGAACGTGGCCGTCCAGGAAGGCCAGGGCGTGTGCGGCCGCCAGCCCGGCGACCGTCGTTGCCAGCGCGAGATCGCAGGGCGGCACCTGGGGCGTCCTTCCCGAGCCCGAGCGCCACTGTGCGACCAGGCGGGGCCAGGCCGGGTCCCGGTCGGTACGCCCCTCGTTGAGACAGCCGGCGCAGCCGGTCTCGCCGGGAAGGACCAGGGGGCCGACGATGCCCGTTCCCTCCACGACACCGGCGTACAGATGGGGCGTACCGGACGTGATGAGGGGTTCGGCTGCGGACGGGGAGGGCGCGTGCACGGCGACGTCGTCCCGCGGGGCGATGATCACCAGGGAGTGGCCGGTGCTGTCCTCCCCGAGTGACGACCGAGGGCCGCGGCGGGGTGGACGGTCCGGCGCCGAGCGGCGTGCGGCGCGTCGCGCGGCCTCGTCCCTGCGGTCGCCGACCGCCTCGGCGGGCAGCCCGCCCGGCGCCACGTCCCAGGGCTCGACACGGCCGACGTCGCGTACGTCGACCTCGCCGACGCCCGCGCCCGCCAGCAGCGAGGCCACCACCGCACCCACCCGGCCGGCGCCCCTCACCTGCACGCGCAGCGAGCGGCGGGCGGCCAGGCGGCCGATCGCCCCGCCCGGCTCGGACGTGGTCAGGGACAGGGAGGCCAGATCGGGGCGCAGCCGGTCCAGAACCTCCTTCTTGCCGCGCAGGGCGTCGGCGGCCGGGCCGCCTCCCTTCGCGTCGTCGAGCAGTCCGGCCCCTGCCAGCCGCCGCACCAGCTCGTCGACATGGCCGTCCGGCAGATCCATACGGCGGCCCTCCTCGCGCAGCAGCTCCGGCCCGCGGGTGCCGTTGAGCAGGTCGAGGAAACTGCCCGTCGCCGTGTCCATCGGACCCAGCGTCATCGCGTGCGCCGGAGTCATCCCGAACTGCACGGTGTTGAGATCGCGCCACCCGCGCCTGAGGGCGGGTTTGACCAGTGGAGCCGCTGGAACCGTCGTATGCGATGAGTCTGCCGAATATGACGAATGTGCCGAGTGTGCGGAAACTGTCGAAACCGTCGCGTGCATGAACTGGCCCCCGTAGCCGTCGTGGAACGTCCCCGTGTGCCGATGGAGCTCGGTCGCAGCTCCGCCGGTGACTGCCAGCATGCCCCGCCGCGGCGCCCGGCGTCGAAAGTTGTCCACAGGCGGTGGATATTTGTCGTACAAATCAAACGCATGGTGGGGGATCGGGATCGAACCGTCCCGGAGTCGGGACTTCCCCCATGTGCAGCGGGTAACGTCGGGGCGTGTCCGCCGACCCACTGCACCGCGCCGGAACGCCACAGCGCAGTACGACGAGCCCGCCGACGAGCGGCCCGGGGGCGAACGCGATCGAGGTCCGCAGGAGCGCCCGGCGCCGCCGG
Source organism: Streptomyces sp. CA-251387 (assembly GCF_050936625.1). NCBI lineage: Bacteria > Bacillati > Actinomycetota > Actinomycetes > Kitasatosporales > Streptomycetaceae > Streptomyces > Streptomyces sp. CA-251387. The sequence continues at coordinate 6,278,000 of NZ_JBNJMJ010000001.1, forward strand.
ACGGTCTCGGCGTACCGCGAGGGCGATCGCACCGTCGTGCTCATCCCTGCCCGGATGTCCGAGGCCGAGGAGCAGCGCTGGGTCAACGTCATGCTCGACAAGCTGGCCGCCCAGGAGAGCAAGCAGGTCCTCGGCGACGCCGAACTGGCCGAGCGCGCCGAGCAGTTGTCGGCCCAGTACTTCGACGGCCGCGCCCGGCCCAGCTCGGTCCGCTGGGTCACCAATCAGAACACACGCTGGGGCTCGTGCACTCCGGCCGAGGGCAGCATCCGTCTTTCACACCGCCTGCAGGGCATGCCCGAGTACGTCATCGACTACGTCCTGCTCCATGAGCTCGCGCATCTTCTGGTGCCCGGTCACGGGCCCCGCTTCTGGCGGCTGCTGGAGGCGTATCCCCGCACCGAGCGCGCCAAGGGCTACCTCGAAGGGGTCGTCGCCGCCGAGCGACTGCCCCATGTGCCCGGCGCGCGCGGCGAGTGACCGCGCCCTCAAGGGCCCCCGGGCCCTCCCCGGAGGCAGTGCTTCCGGTCCGGCCGGGCAAGCGTTGTGTACCGGGTCTGTACCGGCTTCGTCCGATGTCCGAGTTTGCCGTTAGCCTGGCGCGACGCACTCACATTCGGGATGGGGGACGGTCGTTACGCATGGCCAGGGAATTCCAACGCGGCCACAAGGCCAGGATCAGTGACCTCACCGCGGGCACGGATCTGTACGTAGGGGTACAGATCTCCGCCCCAGGGCTGAGCTTCGACATCAGCTGCTTCGGTCTCGACGCCGACGAACGGCTCTCGGACGACCGCTACTTCGTCTTCTTCAACCAGCCGAAGACCCCCGAGGAGTCCATCCAGCTCCTCGGCGCCCAGGCCGGCGACACGGAGTCCTTCCGGGTCACGCTCGACAAGATCCCCCCGCAGATCCAGAAGCTGTCCTTCACGGCGACGATCGACGGCGCCGGACAGATGTCGCAGATCAACCCCGGGTACATCCGTATCGTCGCCGGCGGCGAGGAGGTGGCCCGGTACGCCTTCAACGGCTCGGAGTTCTCCACCGAACGTGCCGTGATGCTGGGCGACTTCTACCTGAAGGACGTCTGGCGGTTCGCCGCGGTCGGACAGGGCTTCGACGGCGGCCTCGATGCGCTGCTGAAGAACTTCGGCGGCGAGGTCGCCGAGGAGGAGGCGCCCGCCGCCCCGCAGCAGCCGCAGACCGGCGCCGCTCCCAGTTTCGCCCCGCCCGCCCAGGCCGCCGCGCCGCCCACGTTCGGCGCCCCGGCCGCCCCGGCAGCGACTCCCGCGCCCGCCCCTGCACCGGCGCCCGCCCCGGCCCCGCAGCCCGCCGCCCAGGGCTTCGCGCCCCCGCCGGGCTCCACCCCGCCGCCCCCGGCCCCCGCACCCGCGCCGTCGGTGCACGCCCAGCCCACCATCGTCGCGCCCGTGACTCCGCCCGGCGGCACCCCGCCGCCCCCGGCCCCGGCGCCCGCGCCCTACGGCCAGCCGGGTCAGCCCGGTCAGCAGCAGCCGTACGGTCAGCCCGGCCAGCAGGCGCCCTACGGTCAGCCCGGCCAGCAGGCGCCGTACGGCCAGGCTCCCGCTCCGAGCGCCCCGCCGCCGCCCGGTTACGCCCAGCCACAGGCCCCGCAGGCCCCGGCCCCGCCGCCCGGTTACGGCCAGCCGACCCCGCCGCCGGGCTACGGCCAGCAGCCCCCGTACGGCCAGGTCCCGGGCCAGCAGGCCCCCTACGGAGGCCCCCAGGGTGCCCCGCAGGGCGCACCCCAGGGCGCCCCTCAGGGTGCCGGTGTGGCCGGGGCGCTCCAGCAGTTCAAGGAGACGCCCACCGGGCAGCGCTGGACGCAGCAGAACAAGAAGCTGATCCGCGTCGACCTCGGCATCGGTGGCCAGCCCGTGCTGGCCCGGCAGGGCAGCATGGTGCTGTACCAGGGCAAGGTGGACTTCAGCTACAAGGGCGCCGGCTTCGCCGGCCGGATCGTGGGCAACGCGACCGGCCAGGAGATGCAGCTGATGCGCTGCACCGGCCAGGGCCAGGTGTTCCTCGCCGAGAACTCCACGATGCTGCACCCCATCGAGCTCCAGGGCGACGGCGTCTGCGTCTCCGCCGAGAACGTCCTCGCCTTCGACGAGAGTCTCCAGTACGAGATCCGCCGCATCGAAGGCCACGGCATCCCGGGCGGCGCGCTGTTCACGATGCAGTTCACGGGCACCGGCACGCTCGTCGTCAAGACGCACGGCACGCCCGTAGTGCTGCCCGTCACGCCCACGACGTTCGCCGACGCCAACGCCGTGGTCGCCTGGTCGTCCGCCGCCCAGGTGGTCGCCTCCAGCCAGGTGCGGATGCGCCGCAACGCCTACCCCGGCGCCACCGGAGAGAGCGTCAATCTCCAGTTCCGGGGCGCGCCGGGCAACTTCATCGTCGTCCAGCCGTACGAGATCTGAGGGAGAGCCCGTCATGAACCAGCCGCTCGCGGGCTACGCCCCCGCACCCGTCGGCGCCCGCATGGAGAACCACGGCAACCACATGCTGAAGGTCGCCATGCAGACCGGGAACGACCTCTTCGCGCGCGTGGGGTCGATGGTCGCCTACGAAGGCTTCGTCCAGTACGAGCCCAACCCGCCGGCCGTGCGCCAGATCGCCAAGGACTGGATGACCGGCGAGGGGGCGCCCCTGATGAAGTGCACCGGGGACGGCCTGCTCTACCTCGCCGACTACGGCGCCAACGTCGTCGTCATCAACCTCAACGGCGACGGCATCTCCGTCAACGCCACCAACCTGCTCGCCTTCGACGCCCACCTCACCTGGGGTGTCGAGCGGGTGAAGGGCCTGGCGAAGTTCGCCGGGCAGGGGTTGTGGAACACCAAGATCTCCGGGCAGGGCTGGGTCGCGCTGACCTCCCGGGGCAAGCCGATCGTCGTCGACTGCGGCGGCGGCGAGGACGAGACCTACGTCGACCCGGACGCGCTCGTCGCCTGGTCCCCGAACCTCAAGGTGAAGGGCAAGCGCAGCTTCAAGGCGCAGTCGCTCATCGGCCGGGGCAGCGGCGAGGCCTACCAGATGGCCTTCTCCGGCCAGGGCATCGTCGTCGTCCAGCCCAGCGAGGACAGCACCGACCGCCTCCGGATCCGGGGCTGAGGGGGAGCAAGAAAGCCATGCAGAGCCCGCTTTTCGCCTACAACGACCAGCAGAGCCAGGAGCGCTGGAGCCTGCAGAACAAGCAGATGCTCCGCGTCGTCCTGGAGGGTCACGACGACATCCTCGCCCGCAAGGGGACCATGGTCGCCTATCAGGGCATGGTCGAGTTCGACGCCGAGTACCAGAGCAACCAGCAGGGACGTGCGCGTGCGCACACCGGCGAGGGCCTCGACCTCATGCGCTGCCACGGGCAGGGCACGGTCTACCTCGCCAACCTCAAGCAGCACGTCCACGTGGTGGACGTGGACCAGGACGGGCTGACCGTCGACAGCAGCTATGTGCTGGCCATGGACTCCTCGCTGCACCACGAGGTGATCGCCGTCGACAGCCTCTACGGCATCTCCGGTTCGGGGAAGTACCAGCTCAACATCACCGGCCGCGGCAAGGTCGCCCTGATGACCTCGGGCATGCCGCTGATGATGCAGGTGACGCCCGACAAGTACGTCAACTGCGACGCCGACGCGATCGTTGCCTGGTCGACCGCCCTGCGCGTCCAGATGCAGGCCCAGACGCACTCCTCCGGGGTGTGGCGGCGCCGCGGAAACACGGGTGAGGGCTGGGAGCTCAGCTTCATGGGCAGCGGCTTCGCACTCGTCCAGCCCAGCGAGATGCTGCCGCCGCAGAACGCCCAGATCGGCTCGGGCCTCGCCGCGCAGTACGGCATGGGGCAGCAGGGGGCCCGGGGACAGAACCAGGGCAACGTCTGGAGCTGATCGCTCCGCGGGTTGGGCCGAGGAGCTTCGGGGGCTGCGGCTGTCTCTTCGCCGCGGGACGTGTGTGGCTGGTCGCGCAGTTCCCCGCGCCCCTTCGGGGCGCGGCCCAACCGTCCGGAAAGAAGGTGTAAGGGCCAACCGCCGTTGCGGCCGGCCCTTACATGTGGTTCAGGCCGCGAGCCTCGCGCGCGTGGCCTCCAGCAGTCGTACGACCGACTCGTCCGCCACGTCCGCCACCTCGTCGTAGGCGAACCAGCGCACGTCGAGGGACTCGTCGCTGATGGCGTGCTCCGCGTCCGGCGGGGCCAGAACGGCGTACTGGACGTCGTAGTGCCAGTGACACGGGGACGGGATCGGGTGCCGGTCGAGGCGCACCGGGCCGCCCGGCAGCAGCGTCAGTCCCGCGACGCCGGACTCCTCCGTGGCCTCGCGCAGTGCCGCGGCCTCCAGGGAGGTGTCCTCCGGCTCGCAGTGGCCGCCCATCTGCAGCCACATCTGCAGCTTCTTGTGGAGCGTGAGCAGCACCCGCCCGCGATCCGGGTCGATCACCAGCGCGCTCGCCGTGATGTGCCCGTCCCCGCAGGCCTTCCACATGCCGTCCGGGTGGGCCTCCAGATGCTCCAGGTAGGTCTGGCGCAGATCTGCCTGGTCCTCGTAGCCCTTCAGTACGAGGACCGCGTCGTCGTGGAGGCTCACTCGGTGCCGTCGCCCTTGTCGTCGCCCGTGGAGCCGTCGTCCTTCTTCAGGTTCGGCTTCTCCGCGGAGCCGCTCGCCGCCTCGCCGAGCATCTTGTCCAGCTCGGAGAAGTCGATCTGCTCGCGGTGCACGAAGCCGTCGGGGTCGTCGAGGTCGGTGGCCGTCGGCAGCATGTCCGGGTGGTGCCACAGGGCGTCACGGCCGTCGACACCGCGCGCGTCGGTGAGCGAGGCCCACAGGCGGGAGGCGTCGCGCAGACGGCGCGGGCGCAGTTCCAGGCCGATCAGCGTGGCGAACGTCTGCTCCGCCGGGCCGCCCGAGGCACGGCGGCGGCGCAGCGTCTCGCGCAGCGCGTCCGCGGACGACAGGCGTGGCTTCGCGGCCGCGTGCACCACCGCGTCGACCCAGCCCTCGACGAGCGCCAGAGCCGTCTCCAGACGAGCCAGGGCCGCCTTCTGCTCGGGCGTGTCCTCCGGCTGGAACATGCCCTGCTGCAGGGCGTCCTGCAGTTGCTCCGGGTTCTGCGGGTCGAACTGGCCGACCACGTCCTCCAGCTTGGCGGTGTCGACCTTGATCCCCCGCGCGTAGCCGTCGACCGCCCCGAACAGGTGCGAGCGCAGCCACGGCACGTGCGCGAAGAGGCGCTGGTGGGCGGCCTCGCGCAGGGCGAGATACAGCCGCACCTCGTCCTTCGGCACGCCCAGGTCCTTGCCGAACGCCTCGACGTTCACCGGCAGCAGCGCCGCCTTGCCGGCCGGGCCGAGCGGCAGGCCGATGTCGGTCGAGCCGATGACCTCGCCCGCGAGCACACCGACGGCCTGCCCGATCTGCGTGCCGAACATGGCGCCGCCCATGGAACGCATCATGCCGATCAGCGGGCCGGCCATGGCCTGCATCTCCTCCGGCAGGACGTCACCCATCGCGGTGCCGACACGCTCGGCGACCGGGTCGACGAGTTCCTGCCAGGCGGGCAGGGTCGCCTCGACCCACTCCGCGCGGCTCCACGCCACGGCGGAGCCCGCGCCGGACGGCAGGGACGTCGCGTCGTCCAGCCACAGATCGGCCAGACGGATGGCTTCCTCGACCGCTCTGCGCTCGGCGGGGCCCACGCTCGCGTCCTTCGTGCCGTCGGCGGTTCCCTGGGAGACCGTCTGGCGGGCGATCTGCTTGGCCATGTCCCAGTTCACCGGGCCGCCCTCGTACGAGAGCATCTGCCCCAGCTGCTGGAACGCGGCGCCCAGGTCGGTGGGGTTCAGCGAACCGAACATGGCTGCGAACGGATTGTCGGCACCTGGGCCGCCCGGGCCGCCGAAGCCCCCGGCTCCGGGCAGGCCGCCGAACCCGAACGGGTTGGCCGGTCCCTGACCACCGCCGCTCTGCTGGTCCTTCTTCTTGCCCTCGTCGCCGTCTTCCGGCTCCTCCGGCGGAAGGCCGAATCCGAATGGGGTGTCACTCACGGGATTCCTCGGCTGGTAAGGCCACCGGCTGGCACCGGCGGCGCGGCTGCCCGATAACACCACCCAGCGTAGACACCGCGAGCCGATCGGGCCTCGGTGCTTCGCCGACTCTTGGCCTGCGGCAGGATGGATGCCACCTGGTACGGACGCGTCACTCGCGTTCGTACTGAAGACAACCGCTGGAGACGCCCGGTGAGTTCCCCTGATCCGCAGGTTCGCGCAGCGCGAAACCGGTCAACCCCTCCCGCCGCCCGCGGGCCCGTCGTCGCGGTGACCGGTGCCGCGTCCGGTGTCGGCGCGCTCCTCACCGAGCGGCTTGCCGCGTCGGACGAGGTCAAGCAGGTCATCGCCATCGACGAGCGGCGCGGTGAGTGCGCGGCGGCGCAGTGGCACATCCTGGATGTGCGGGATCCGGCCATCGCGGACAAGCTGCGGGGCGCCGACGTGGTCGTGCACCTGGCGCTCGATCTGGATCTGGAGACGGATCCGGCCGCGCGGACGGCGTACAACGTTCGGGGGACGCAGACCGTGCTGACGGCCGCGGCGGCGGCCGGGATCCACCGGGTCGTGCTCTGCACCTCCGCGATGGTGTACGGGGCACTGCCGGACAACGAGCTGCCGCTGTCCGAGGACGCGGAGCTGCGGGCGACGGCGGAGGCCACCGGCGTCGGGGACCTGCTGGAGATCGAGCGCCTCGCACGCAGGGCGCCGCGGGCTCACCCGGGACTCAATGTCACGGTTGTCCGGCCGGCGGTGCTCGTGGGCGGCACGGACACCGCGCTGACCAGGTACTTCGAGTCACCCCGGCTGCTTGTCGTCGCCGGGTCGCGACCTGCCTGGCAGTTCTGCCATGTCGAGGACCTGTGCAGCGCCCTGGAGTACGCCGTCCTGGAGAAGGTCGACGGAGAACTCGCCGTCGGATGCGACGGATGGCTGGAGCAGGAGGAGGTCGAGGAGCTCAGCGGGATCCGGCGCATGGAGCTGCCGTCGGCGGTCGCGCTGGGCGCGGCGGCCCGGCTGCACCGGATCGGGCTGACGCCCTCCCCGGCCGGGGACCTGGCCTACACGATGTACCCCTGGGTGGTGAGCGGGAGCCGGCTCCATGACGCGGGGTGGCGGCCGCAGTGGACCAACGAGGAGGTGCTCGCGGAGCTGCTGGAGGAGGTCTCCGGTAGGCATACGGTCGCGGGGCGTCGGTTGGGCAGGAAGGACGCGACCGCGGCGGGTGCCGCGGGGGCCACGGTGGCCCTGTTGGGCGCGGCTGCCGTGGTGCGGAGGGCCCGGAAGGCTCGGCGGCGGATCTGAGGGTGACGTGTGCGGGGTGGGCGTCGGGGTTTCTCGCCCCCGCCGCCCCTACCCGTCCCATCCTGATGGGGCTCCGCCCCTTCGACCCCGCCAGGGGGCTTCGCCCCCTGGACCCCCGTCGGCCCCTAAAGGGCCTCGTCCTCAAACGCCGGACGGGCTGAAATGCCGGGACCGGCGTCAAGGAGGCGAGCCCCCTGCGGGTGGGGGGATCGGGACGATGGCGCGTCTTCTCGAATGCCGGACGGGCTGAAGAGGAAAGGCGAGCGGCTGTAACGAACCGATGGGCCGACCCTGTAGGAGGCTCCAAAACACCACGCACGCGTGCCGGGCGATAGCGCTATTCCCCCTGGTTCCGCGCGTGAGGCACGATGGGCGCATGGCTACCACGAACGACCACCCCGGTGAGCAGGCCGCTCAGGACCCCATCAAGCTGATCGGCATCCGCGAGACGCCGCTCTCCGTGGACGAGGTCTTCCGGGCCGTCGGGGACGACGCCGCCGGCGGCATCGCGCTCTTCGTGGGGACCGTGCGGAACCACGACGGCGGTGCCGACGTCGACGAGCTCGGCTACTCGTGCCATCCCAGCGCCGAGGCCGAGATGCGGCGCATCGCGGAGAAGGTCGTCGCCGAGTATCCGGTGCGGGCACTCGCGGCCGTCCATCGCGTCGGAGAGCTCAAGGTGGGGGATCTCGCCGTGGTCGTCGCCGTCTCCTGCCCCCATCGCGGGGAGGCCTTCGAGGCTTGCCGGAAGCTGATCGACGATCTCAAGCACGAGGTGCCCATCTGGAAGCACCAGAAGTTCTCGGACGGCACCGAGGAGTGGGTCGGCGCCTGCTGAGCACCGACCTCCGGAATCCGCTGCCTGCTGAGCGGGAAGTCCGGAATCTGCCGCCCGCTGAGCAGGACCTCCGGAATCCGCTGCCCGCTGAGCAGGTCCGCCCGAACCCGTCCGCCTGCCGAACAGGGCCGTCCGAACCCTTTCCACCCCACTCCGGTTGCGTAACCGCACCCCTGGCGTGAGCGTTGTCAGTGCCAGTGGTTAATCTGCTGATCAGTCAGTTTGCGGTCACTCATTGGGGATGGGAGGACGGCATGGCGGCGCTCGCCTGGTTGCTGATTCCGCTTGTGGCTGCGATCGGCGCCGGTCTGTGGGGCAGTTGGGCCAACCGGACCCGGAAGGCTCGGGGCGACGGCCCGGAGCTCGACGGCTATGCCCGGTTCCGCGAGGCCATGGAGAGGCCCTCCTCCCGCACGTGATGCCGGACGGGGGGCGCGACATGATCGCGGGGCGGGTGGCACAGCGCTGACAGGTCACGGTCAGATAGCCCTGACGGGGCGCTGACAGGAGTGTCACGTACTGTCTTGCCATGCCACGCCGCACCGCGACGATGCTCGCCTCCACCCTGATGCTGATCGCGCTCCTGTGCGCGGGAGTCTTCATCCCCGTGCCGTACTCGGAGATGTCCCCGGGGCCGACGGTGAACACCCTCGGCGAGCACGACGGCGAGCCGGTGCTGCAGATCTCCGGGCGCAAGACCTATCCGACGACCGGGCATCTCAACATGACCACCGTCCGGGTCACCAGCGCCGACTACAAGATGAACCTCGTCGAGGCGGTCTACGGCTGGCTCGCACATGACAACAAGGTCGTGCCGCACGACACCCTCTACCCGGACGGCAAGACCGAGGAGCAGTCCACCCAGGAGAACGCCGAGGAGTTCAGCCAGTCCCAGGAGAGCGCCAAGGTCGCCGCCCTGAAGGCGCTGAACATCCCGGTGCAGAGCTGGGTCATCGTCTCGACCGTGGTGAAGGGGACACCGGCCGAGGGCAAGCTGCACGCCGGTGATGTGATCAAGGCCGTCGACGGTACGGCGGTGAAGGAACCCGGCGACGTCGCCGAGCTGGTGACCAAGCACAAGCCCGGTCAGGACGTCGTCTTCACGATCGTGCCGGCCAAGGAGCAGGCAGCCGCCGAGAAGGAGCGTCGGACGCCGACGAAGACCGAGAAGGTCACGATCAGGACCGCCGAGTCCGACGACAGCGGCGAGAAGCGCGCCATCGTCGGGATCTCCGCCGGGACCGACCACACCTTCCCGTTCTCCATCGACATCAAGCTCGCCGATGTCGGCGGCCCCAGCGCGGGCCTCATGTTCTCGCTCGGGCTCTACGACAAGCTCACCCCGGGCAGCCTCACCGGCGGCAAGTTCGTCGCCGGCACCGGCACCATCGACGACGACGGCAAGGTCGGGCCCATCGGCGGCATCGAGATGAAGACCATCGCCGCGCGCGACAAGGGCGCCCAGTACTTCCTCACGCCTGCCGACAACTGCGCGACCGCCGCCAGGGACGTCCCCGAGGGGCTCACCCTCGTCAAGGTCGGCACCATCTCCAACGCCCTCGACGCCTTGAAGGACATCCGCTCCGGCGACACCGCCGACCTGCCGAAGTGCACGACCAAGGACTGAGCGGCAGGCCTGAGTACGGCAGTGGGGCGCCCTTTCACCTCAAGGGGCGCCCCACTGCCGTACCAGCCCTCATCTACGGAACGGGTCTCGTCGGCTCCACCGTCACCGTCGCCGTACTGCTGGTCGCCGTACCGGAAGACCTCAGTCCGCGAACGTCGCCGCCAGCGCCTCCGCCAGGCCCGGGACCAGGTCCGGGCCGGTGAGGACCTCCGTCGGGGAGTCCTTCTCGCGCAGGCGCAGGGCCGACTCGCGGGCGCCGTCGCGCAGGACCGCGACCGTCATGCGGACCTCCTGGCGCTCGGGATGGTCCGCCACCCACTTCGCGAGCTTGGCCTCGCTCAGGCCCTGAGGCACCTGGGCCTCGGCGGACGGGGGCAGCATCAGGCGCTCGACGGTGAGCGCGCAGCCGGCCACCGCGTCGGGCCAGGCGATCGTGCCGAGGAACTCGTCGAGCGCCTTGCCCGTTGGAAGTTCGTCCTGCTCGATCGGGGTCAGGCCGGAGGACTCCTGCTCGTCCCCCAGGCCGAGCTGGGCGGCGAGGCCGGGTTCCTGGTCCCGCAGCCGTGCGGTGTCTACGAGGGCGAAGAGGCGGGCGGGCTGGTCCCAGCCGAGGCCGGAGGCGTACTCGTCGATCTCGAGAACGGCCCGGGTCAGCGGGCTCGCCGCCATGGGAGTGTTGGACATGGTCACAATCCTGCCTCGTTCCTGGGCGGAATCGGGAACTGAGTAAACGGTGAGTAAGTTGCATAGGTGTGGGCCCACGATCACGGGGGACCACGGAGGGTCCACGAAGACGCGGGCCTGACGGACCAACAGCGAACCTCGGGGTGCGAACCTTGGCTTTCCAGATGCCGGACCGCGGCGGAGGCCCGACCGGGCCACGGATCAGAGTGGGCCGCCCGTCCCGGCGTGTCCGGACGCTGCTCATGACACTGGGCGTCCTCGCCGTCCTCGGCATGGCCTTCACCATGTTCGCGGGCTTCTGGACGGACTGGCTCTGGTACCGGTCGGTGAACTACTCGTCGGTGTTCACGACCACGCTGTGGACGAAGATCGGGCTGTTCTTCGTCTTCGGTCTGCTGATGGCACTCGCGGTCGGCTTCAACATCTGGCTGGCCCACCGGCTGCGCCCGCCGCTGAGCGCGATGTCGATGGAGCAGCAGAGCCTCGACCGCTACCGCATGGGCATCGCGCCGTACAAGAAGTGGCTGCTGCTCGCGATCACCGCCCTCGTCGGTCTGATCGCCGGCGCCTCTGCCTCCAGCCAGTGGCGCACCTGGCTGATGTGGGTCAACGGAGTGTCCTTCGGGCAGAAGGACCCGCAGTTCAAGCTCGACGTCTCCTTCTACGCCTTCGACCTGCCCTGGTACCGGTTCCTGCTCGGCTTCGGCTTCGCCGCCGCGATCCTCTCCGTGATCGCCGCCGCGCTCACCCACTACCTGTACGGCGGGCTGCGCATCACCAGCCCGGGCGCGCGTGCCACGGCCGCGGCCACCGGCCACCTGTCGGTCCTCCTCGGCATCTTCGTCGCCCTGAAGGCGGTCGCCTACTGGCTCGACCGGTACGGACTCGCGGTGAAGTCCAGTGACTTCAAGGCGACCGACAACTGGACCGGCCTCAGGTACGTCGACGCCAATGCCTATCTGCCGGCCAAGACGATCCTGTTCTGCATCGCCGTCATCTGCGCGCTGCTGTTCTTCGCCACCCTGTGGCGGCGCACCTGGCAGCTGCCCGTCATCGGCTTCGGCCTGATGGTGCTCTCGGCGATCCTCATCGGCGGCCTGTACCCGGCGATCGTCCAGAAGTTCCAGGTCCAGCCCAACGAGCAGGCCAAGGAAGCGCCGTACGTCGAGAAGAACCTCAAGGCGACGCGCGAGGCGTACGGCATCGACGGCGCCAAGGTCACCGAGTACGCGGGCACGAGCAAGACCGAGGACAAGACCCAACTGCGCGACGACGTGGACTCCACCGCGAGCATCCGCATCCTGGACCCGAACATCGTCTCGCCGACGTTCCAGCAGCTCCAGCAGATCAGGAACTACTACGCATTCCCGACCAACCTGGATGTCGACCGGTACGACAAGGGCGGCAAGGAGCAGGACACGGTCATCGGTCTGCGTGAGATCAACCTCAACGGCATTCCGAAGCGGAACTGGATCAACGACCACTTCCGCTACACCCACGGCTACGGCGTGGTGGCCGCCGAGGGCACCAACGCCGACTCCCAGGGCCGCCCGGAGTTCACCGAGTCCGACCTGCCCTCCAAGGGCGATCTCGGGACGTACGAGCAGCGGGTCTACTACGGCGAGAAGACCACCATGTACTCCATCGTCGGCGGTCCCCAGAAGGAGATCGACTACTCCGACGACAGCGGTGAGAAGACCTACAGCTACGAGGCCGACAGCGGCGTCAGCCTCTCCAACCCGGTCAACCGGGCCGCGTATGCGGCGGCGTTCGGCGAGCCGCAGATCCTGTACTCCGGTGCGATCGGCGACGGTTCGCGCATCCTGTACAACCGCACGCCCAAGGAGCGCGTCGAGGCGGTGGCCCCGTGGCTGACCATCGACGGCGACGCCTACCCGGCGGTGGTCAACCACCGCATCCAGTGGATCGTCGACGCGTACACGACGACCAACGGATACCCGTACTCCTCGCGGACGACCCTCGGTGACACGACGGCCGACTCGCTGACCGCCAGCAACAACCAGCGAGCGGTCGTGGCCCAGCAGAACCAGGTCAACTACATCCGCAACTCGGTGAAGGCGACCGTCGACGCCTACACCGGCGAGGTCAAGCTCTACCAGTGGGACACCCAGGACCCGGTCCTGAAGACCTGGATGAAGGCCTTCCCGGACACGGTGGAACCCAAGAGCAAGATCTCGAACGATCTGATGGCCCATCTGCGCTACCCGCAGGACCTGTTCAAGGTCCAGCGCGAGCTGCTCACCCGCTACCACGTGAAGGACGCGACGACGTTCCTCAGCGGCAGCGAGGTCTGGCAGGTGCCGGACGACCCGACGAACAAGTCGGGCAACGCGGTGCCGCCGTACTACCTGAGCATGAGGATGCCCGACCAGGCGGCGCAGGCGTTCTCGCTGACGACGACGTTCACGCCGAACGGCCGGGACAACCTCAGTGCGTTCATGGCGGTCGACGCCGAGGCGGGCACCAGTGACTACGGCAAGATCAGAATTCTGAAACTGCCGACCAACACCACCGTCAACGGCCCCAGTCAGGTTCAGAGTCAGTTCAACTCCGAGCAGAACATCGCCGAGACCATCAGGCTGCTGAGAGGCGGCGACTCGGAAGTCGAGTACGGCAACCTGCTGGCGGTCCCGCTGGACGGCGGACTGCTCTATGTGGAGCCGGTCTACGTACGCGGTGGTGGACTGAAGTACCCGCTCCTGCGGAAGGTGTTGGTGTCCTACGGCGGCACCACCGCCTTCGAGGACACGCTCGGCGAGGCCCTCAACAAGGTCTTCGGAGCGGAGGGCCCGACCACCGAGCCACCGGACGAGGGCGAGGAGGAAGGCGGTACGACGCCTCCGCCGACCTCGGACAACCCGACGGTCCAGGAAGCGCTCAACGACGCCCAGAAGGCCTTCGAGGCCGGCCAGGAAGCCCTGAAGAAGGGTGACTGGGAGGCGTACGGCAGGGCGCAGGAGGACCTCGAGGACGCGCTGAAGCGGGCCGAGGACGCACAGGCGCAAGCGGACAAGGGCGGCAGCGGCGGTGGTGACAGCGGCAGCAAACCGAGCCCGAGTGCGAGTCCGAGCCCGTCCAGCAGTCCCACCGGCAGCTAGGGACGGCGGCTGATCAAATAGCTCACCCCGCGCCGTGATACGGTTGCTTCACAACGGCGCGGGGTGGAGCAGCTCGGTAGCTCGCTGGGCTCATAACCCAGAGGTCGCAGGTTCAAATCCTGTCCCCGCTACTGAAGTCGACGAACATGTTGACCGACATGTCGTACGACAGCGAAGGCCCGGATCCTGACAAGGGATCCGGGCCTTTGTGATGTGCGAACGCATGTGCCGCAGGGCGGGACGGCCACGCCGCCGTGGGGAGTTGGGAGAACTGTGTTTGACTTGTCTCTCTGTGGGCATGTCGACAAAACGCTGAAGTGACCTCACTGGCTGCGGTATACCAGGTGTACCCAGGTTGCAGGTGGTGCGACGATGGACGTTATGGGGGACAAGGCAACTCTGTTGGAGACAGGGCGGTTTGTGCAGCCTGCCGACTTTGTGCAGCCGACGGGCGATGTCGCGCAGCCGGCAGACAGTGCCTCGCAGCCGGTGGGTGATCTTGCGCAGCCGGAGGGCGACTTCGCCTTCGGCCGGCCCGTGGACCGGGACGAGGCGGGGGACGCGGTCGAGGAGGCCCGGCAGCGGCTCGCCGCCGAGGCCGGGGACGTCGAGGCGATGAGTGTCCTCGGGGCCATGCTGCTGCGCCGCGGGGACCTCGACGGAGCCGAGCCCCATCTGCGTGCCGCAACCGCAGCCGGGGACCGGGCCGCCGCCAACAACCTGGGAGTTCTTCTTCACCAGCGGGGATACGCCGACGAGGCCGCAGGATGGTGGCGGATCGCCGCCGTCGCGGGATCGGCCGCGGCCGCGCACGCGCTGGGGCGCCATCACCGCGAGCGGGGCGACGAACCCGCCGCCGAGTACTGGCTGCGGCAGTCGGCCCAGCAGGGACACACGCTGGGCGCGTACGCGCTGGCCGATCTGCTGGAGCACCGCAGCGACGACGCGGCCGAGCAGTGGATGCGGGCCGCGGCGGAGCGCGGGCATCGGGAGGCGGCGTACCGGCTGGCGCGGGCGCTCGACCGGCAGGCGGTGCGGGCGGGCGAAGACGGAGCCGACAACGGTGTAGGGCCGAGTGAGTCGCTGCTCGACGAGGCCGAGCAGTGGTACCGGCAGGCCGCCGCGCGCGGGCACCGCCGGGCCGCGCTGCACCTCGGGGCGATCCTCGAGAAGCGCGGGGAGCTCAAGGAGGCCGGGCGCTGGTATCTGACGTCCGCCAAGGACGGGGAGGCGCGGGCCGCCTGCGCGCTCGGGTTCCTGCTGCGGGACGCGGGGGACACCGAGAGCGCCGCCATGTGGTGGCTGCGGGCCGCGCAGGACGGCGACGGCAACGCGGCGAACGCGCTGGGGGCGCTGCACGCCGAGCGCGGGGAGACGCAGACCGCCGAGCGGTGGTACCGGGCCGCGATGGACGCCGGCGATGTGAACGGGGCGTACAACCTGGGGTTGCTCTGCGCCGAGCAGGGGCGCACCGCACAGGCCGAGCAGTGGTACCGGCGGGCGGCGTACGCCGGGCACCGCGAGGCGGCGAACGCGCTGGCGATCCTGCTGCTGCAGGGTGGGGACGCGACCGGCGCCGAGCCGTGGTTCTCCAAGGCGGCGGAGGCGGGGAGCGTCGACGCGGCCTTCAACCTCGGGATCTTGTACGCCGGGCGGGGCGAGGAGCGGGCCGCGCTGCGGTGGTACGAGCGTGCCGCCGCCGCCGGGCACACGGAGGCGGCGCTGCAGGTGGGGATCGCTCGGCTGCGGGACGGGGACGAGCCCGCGGCGGAGCGGCATCTGCGGTGCGCGGCCGGGGGCGGCAGTGCGGAGGCCGCGTATCGGCTGGCGACGCTGCTGGACGCACGGCGGCCGCCGGAGCCCGCGCATGAGCTCGGGGAGTCGGTGCACGAGAAGACCGAGTGCGAGGAGTGGTACGAGCGGGCGGCATCCCAGGGGCATCGGCGGGCGCAGGTGCGGGTGGGGATGCTGGCCGCGGCTCGGGGGGACGTCGTGGAGGCGGCTCGGTGGTACCGGGAGGCTGCCGAGGCCGGGTCGCGGAACGGGGCGTTCAATCTGGGGCTGCTGCTGGCCCGGGAGGGGAGTGAGCCGGAGGCTGCCGTGTGGTGGACGCGGGCGGCTGATGCCGGGCATGGGCGGTCGGCGTTGCGGCTGGCTCTGGTCTACGCGCGTCGCGGGGAGCTGGCGGAGGGGCAGCGGTGGGCTGATCGGGCGGTGACGTTGGGGCCGGCGGAGGTGGCTGAGCGGGCGGCTCGGTTGCGGGACGCTCTGCGGGAGGAGCTGTCGGCGTGACGCTGCGGTGGGCTTTGGGCGGGTGCCTGGAGCGAGGTGGGCTGTCTGGGGTCCGGCGTTGTGGCTGACGTCGGGTTTCTCGCCCCCGCCGCCCCTACCCGTCCCATCCTGAAGGGGCTCCGCCCCTTCCACCCCGCCAGGGGGCTCCGCCCCCTGGACCCCCGTCGGCCCTGAAGGGGCCTCGTCCTCAAACGCCGGACGGGCTGAAATGCCGGGACCGGCGTCAGAAAGTGAACGCCGGATGGGCTGAGGGATGCGGAGCCGGTGCTGGCCAAGTAAGCAATTTGCTTCCTTCCGCGTTGTTGACGTAATGTTGCGTTCACCGACGCGGGGTGGAGCAGCTCGGTAGCTCGCTGGGCTCATAACCCAGAGGTCGCAGGTTCAAATCCTGTCCCCGCTACTGAAGGCCTAGGGCCGGGATCCGTAAGGGTCCCGGCCCTAGGTGTGTTTCAGGGGAGGTGGCCCACCGCCTCCTCGTACAGGGCGCGGTTCACCGTTCGGGACTCAGGGAGGGGATCTCCCTCCGCTACGCCTTGGGCCTCGTAGGCCGACTGGAGGCGGGTTGTCGTGCCGGCCCGGATTTCCCAGTCCATGCGGAGGGACGGGGTGGACTTGAGGATCGGCTCCTCTGCCTTGAGGAGTTTGGCCAAGTATGTGACGAACGTCGCATTCTGCTTGTAGTCGGACGCGAAGTATGTGTTCACCGTGCGGATGTAGGCCCTGAGGAGGGCCACACCCGCCTCCACGTCGTCCTGCAGCAGCGTGCGGCCGTAGAGCATGCCGCCCAGAGGCTCGCCCGGTGGCTGGCCGCCGAGGAAGGCGTAGCCCTGCTTTCCGTCCACCTTGCGCCAGACCGGGTCCAGGAGCCACGCGGAGTCGACGCCGCCGTTCTGCAGGGCCGTGAGGACGTCGGCCGAGCCCAGTTGCTGGTACTGGATGTCGGCCAGGCCGCCACCATGCTTCTCCAGGGCCTTCTCCATGGGGTACGCGATGACCGAGCCCTTGCCGATCATCGTGCCCAGTGTGCGGCCGCCCATGGCGACGCGGTGCGCGGTGTCGCCCTCCTTCAGGCGTACCCACAGGCCGCTCTTCGAGTTCGGGGCGGGAGAGAAGTTGCCCGCCACCCACTTGATGTCGAAGCCGCCCTTGATGCCGTTCATGACCGCGGCCTCCGGAGCCGCCCAAAGGGCGTCGATGTCCCCCTTGGCCAGGAGGGGCAGGGCGTCCGGGGTCGGAAGCACTTTCAGCTCGACGTCCAGGCCCTCCCTCTTGAACTCGCCCTTGTCGAGGGCCACTTGCAGCGGTGCCACGTACTCGGCGCTCAGTGTTCCCGTCGCGATCGTCAGTTCGCGGGGCTCGGACAGTGGCTGCGGGGGAGGGGATCCGGGGAGGCAGCGGGCGGGTGTGCGGGTCGGGGAGCGGTCCTTCGGGTCCGTCCAGGACTTCGCGCCACAGCCTTCGACCGGGCGGATCGTGCGGTCGCCTGCCGCCGCCTTCGCCGAGGAGTCCGAGTCCTGTGGCGATGAGCATGCCGCCGATGCCAGCAGAGCTGCCACGGTGAGGACGGCTCCGTATGCATGCCCCTTCTTCCATCTCATGACTGGCCCCTTCCTCGGTCCCTCGGTGCCCAGGGGGTGAGCAAGCGGCCCGCGAAGCGGATCAGTTCGGAGAAGAGCACCCCCAGGACCGCGACGCAGACGATGCCGACGAACATCACGTCGTTCTGGAACAGTGCGCGTGAGTCGAAGATCAGATGGCCCAGGCCGTTCGTCGCGGCGATCTGCTCCGAGGCGACGATGACCAGGACCGCCACGCCCGCCGCGATCCGCGCGCCCACCAGGACCGACGGCAGTGACGCCGGGAGCAGGACGTGGCGGAACATCTGCCACCGCGAGGCGCCGAAGACCTGGCCCGCGTCCCGGTGGCCGGAGGGGATGGACATGACCGCGGACATCGTCGAGATCCAGACGAAGAAGAACACCGTCGCCGCCACCAACGCCACCTGGGGGCCCTCGCCCAGGCCGAACATGTTCAGGAAGACGGGCAGGAGGGCCAGTTTCGGTACGACGTACAGCGCGTCCAGGAGCGGTTCCAGGGCCGCTCGGACCAGAGAGAGGGAACCCATCAGGAGGCCGAGTGCGTAGCCTGCCGCCGTGCCGGTCGCGTATCCCGCCAGGACGCGCTTCAGCGTGGCCCACACGTCCGGCCAGAGGTCGCCGGCCGCGGCCCGGTCCCAGCCGTCGGCGAGGATCGTGGACGGGGCCGGATAGACGCGGTCGTCGATCCAGGCCTGGGTGGCGGCCAGTTGCCACAGGAGGATCAGGGCAAGGGGTACGGCGAGCGCCAGCGACAGCTCCAGCGCGCGTCGGCGGCGGTGGGTGCGGGTCGGGTGGAGCTCCTGCGGGCCGGGGCGGCGGACCAGGACCGAGTCGGCGGGTGGTTTCGTGAGGGTCGTCATGCCGGTACGGCCTCCTTCCGCAGCAGGTCCCACAGCTCGCTTCTCAGGGCGGTGAACTCGGGTGTGGCGCGGATGTCACCGGTGCGTGGGCGGGGGAAGGGCGGGCGGTGCTCGGCGATGATCCGGCCCGGGCGGGCGGACATCACGAGCACGCGGTCGCCGAGGACGATCGCCTCCTCCAGGCTGTGGGTGATGAAGAGCGTGGTCGTCCGCAGCGACTGGGTGAGGTCCAGCAGTTCGTCCTGCAGGATCGTGCGGAGCTGGGCGTCGAGCGCCGCGAACGGCTCGTCCATCAGCAGGAGTTCGGGCTCCACGGCCAGCGCACGGGCGATCGCCACGCGCTGCCGCATGCCGCCGGAGAGGGTGGCGGGGTAGGCGTGCGCGAACTCCGACAGGCCCATGCGGGCCAGCCAGTCGTCGGCTCGGGCGTTCGCCTCACGGCGGGGGACGCGACGAATGTCCAGGCCGAAGCGGACGTTGGCGCGGACGGTCTTCCAGTCGTAGATGCCGTAGTCCTGGAAGATCATGGCCGCCGGGCGCGGGCTCTTCGTGCGGATCTCCAGCGTGCCCGTGCTCGGGCGGAGCAGGCCCGCGGCGATGCGCAGCAGCGTGGACTTGCCGCAGCCGGAGGGGCCGACGACACAGACGAACTCGCCGGGGGCGACGGTCAGGTCGAGGGGGCCGAGGGCGGCGACGGTGTGGGGGGTTCGGCCGAAGGTGCGGGTCAGCTCGGTGGCTCTGAGTTTCGGATCACTCGCTTCGCGGTCTTGATACGGCTCTCCCACGGGGGCTCCTCGCGGGGTGCGGTACGGACTGGTGGGTGCCGTCGACGATATGACGGACCGTCAGATACGGGAAGGTTGCCCGCAGGGGTCGTAGCCGAAGGCTGTTCCGAAGGTCGTTCCGAAGGCTGTTCGGAAGGCTGTTCCGAAGGGCGTTCGGAAGGTCGTTCCGAAGGTCGTACGCAGCGCGAAGCCCCGGCGCCTCATCGGGGCCGGGGCTTGAAGGAGCCGGCGGTCTACGCCTTGGCGCAGTTCGGGCAGAGGCCGCGGTACGTCACCTCGACGTCCGAGACCGTGAAGCCGAAGCGCTCGGAGTCGGGGAGGTCGGCCATCGGGTTGCCCGTCGGGTGGACGTCCCGGATCGCGCCGCACTGGGCGCAGACCAGGTGGTGGTGGGGCCGGTGGGCGTTCGGGTCGTACCGCTTCGCCCGCTTGTCGGTGGAGACCTCGAGCACCTCGCCGAGGGAGACCAGCTCGCCCAGCGTGTTGTAGACGGTCGCCCGGGAGATCTCGGGCAGCTTGGCGACGGCCCGGGCGTGCACCTCGTCGGCCGTCAGGTGGACGTGATCGCCGGCGAGTACCTCGGCCACGACGCGCCGCTGCGCGGTCATCCGCCATCCGCGTCCGCGCAGCCGTTCCAGAAGGTCACTCATGGAGACCACCTTAACAGCAGAAGGACCAGGTTCCGAATGGGTGTGACTTTGGAGTTCGGCTTGACTTGGATTAAGTCCAAGTTAGGATCGAGAGCGGCTTTGGTCGGCAACCATGAGGCGCCTCTCCGCGCGGAGGGCGACGACTTCGGCAGGCGGCTGGAGGCCGCGGTCCTGGCTCTGCGCGGCTGAATACCAGCACTGGACCGCTTGCCGTGGTGGATGGGCCGGGTTCCTTCGGGGCCCGGCCCATCTGCGTGCCCTATTCCTGGGTCGTCGACTAGGCCGGCACGTGCTGCCGGACCGGCGCCCAGCAGCGGATGATGTCGCGGACCGAGACGATGCCGACGGGCTCGTCGTGGTCCAGGACGATCAGATGGCGGAAGCCGCCGTGCGCCATGGCGCGGGCCGCCTCCTCCAGGGTCCACGACGGGGCGGCGAACACGACGTCGTTGGTGGTGTGGTCGTGGGTGCGTTCGGTGTCGGGGTTCTGGCCGACGCCGACGGAGTTGAGGATGTCGCGTTCGGTGAGGATGCCGATACCGCCGGCGTCGGGGTCGTGGACCACGGCCGCGCCGACCCGACGGGCGGACATCAGTGCGGCGGCCTGGCGAAGGGTGTGAGTGGGGCCGATGGTGAGGACCACGGTGCTCATGGCGTCACGTACGAGCATGGATGGAGCCACCTCCTGAAGTGCCCCCACACCGTTTGTTCACTGATTCACAAATTCACAAGTGGGGGGACTTTCAGAGTGGCAGGCAAAGAGCGGGTCAACAAGGGGGCGCGTGCGGACCGCCGCGGGCGTGCGCTGTCGTCTCGTGCTTCTCAGTAGCGCTGGTATTGATCCGCCCTCCGGCGGGGTGTGGCTTTGGTCCGCATCCTGCCGGAGACCAGCGCGGTTGCTGTCGACGTTGGTCGTTGTTGGTCGTCGTCGGCCACCCTCAGACGGCCCGCAGACGACCCCGGCTGGGTTGGATGACCTGCGTGAATACCGGGCTTGGGATCGTGTGACTCCCCGTGCAGAGGCCCGCCTTGCGGCTGCGGACGGTGCGACCCCACTGTCCGGAGGTCTCTGATGGGGGTGGCGTCGCTACGGTACGGCGCGATTCGCGACGGCCTGAGGCGCAATCAGGAAGCCCGGGAGCGCGCTCGCTAGCCTCGGGCTTTCACGAGGTGGCCTGTCCGAGGCTTGATCACAAACGCGAGAAGTGCTCCTGACCTGGAACGATAGGACTTGTCGAGGGTCCAGATCATGCCGCGGAAAGAAGCACTTCTCAGGTGAAGAAGCGTATCGGGTCATACCCGCGTGTCCGCGCTGAGGGCAGCGGTCGTGGAGTGGTCTCGCAGGCCGGGACCGTGCTGCTGGTGGAGACGGCCCGCAAGATGGGCCTGGATACTGCGATATCTGCGGCTCTGGCACCCTGGCGCAAGCCGCGGGCGGTGCACGATCCCGGCAAGATCCTGCTGGATGTGGCGCTCGCGGTCGCCCTCGGTGGCGACTGCCTGGCCGACATCAGCATGTTGCGAGCCGAGCCGGCCGTGTTCGGGCCGGTGGCCTCGGACCCGACCGTCTCCCGGCTGATCGACACACTCGCAGCGGGCGGCCAACGTGTCCTGGACACGATCCGCGGTGCCCGTTCCCAAGTGCGCGAGCACGTATGGAAGTTGGCCAGGGAGGCGGCGCCGGGTGCGACCGGTTCTGTGACCGTGGACCTGGACGGCGTCCTGGTGATCGCGCACTCCGACAAGGAAGACACGGCTGCGACCTGGAAGAAGGCCTTCGGTCACCATCCGCTGATGGGCTTCGTCGACCACGGGACGGGCGGGTCCGGCGAACCGGTGGCCGCTCTGCTCAGGCCCGGAAACGCCGGCAGCAACACCGCCGCCGATCACATCACGACCGCCCAACTGGCCCTGGCCCAGCTGCCCAAGTCCTACCGGCGCGGGCGCCGGACACTGATCCGCACCGACTCCGCGGGCGGCACCCACGAGTTCGTGGGCTGGCTCGCGAAACGTGGACGGTGGCTGTCGTATTCGGTCGGCATGACCATCACCGACGCAATTCACCAGGCCGTACTCAAGGTGCCGCTCGCGGCATGGACGCCGGCCGTCGAGCCCAACGGAGAGATCCGCGACGGGGCCTGGGTCGCCGAACTCACCGGCGGCATGCTCGACGGCTGGCCGAAGGGCATGCGGCTGATCGTCCGGAAGGAACGACCGCACCCCGGCGCCCAGTTGAGGATCACGGATGCCGACGGCATGCGGATCGCGTGCTTCGCCACCAACACCACCGGCCGGCCCATCGCCGAGCTCGAACTCCGCCACCGCCTGCGGGCACGGGCCGAGGACCGCGTCAGGGCAGCCCGCGCGACCGGCCTGCGGAACCTGCCCCTGCACGACACCGCGCAAAACGGGGTCTGGCTGGAGATCGTCCAGATTGCACTCGGTCTGCTGGCCTGGATGCCCATGCTCATTCTGACCGGTGAAATCCGCAGGTGGGAGCCCCGCCGCCTCCGGCTCCGCCTCCTCTCCGCCGCCGCCCAGATCGTCACCACCGCCCGCCGCCGACATCTGAGGTTCGCACGTCACTGGCCCTGGACCGACGTGATCACAGACGCCCTGGCACGGCTCGAAGTCCTCCCGAACCCTGGCTGACCAGCACGTTCCCGTCCCTGCGAGCAGCACCACCCCCGCCGGACCCGTGGAAACCGGCGCCCACCCGACGCGACAGCCGGGCCATCAGCGTGCCCACCACCGACCCGAACAACCGAAACGGCCCGCCGAAAGCCGACGGACCGTCACGAAAGATCGAGGCTAGCGGTTCACAACCGCCGCGCGGCAAAGACGCTCGCTTCGGCAACTCCGCCTTTCCGCGGCGGGGGTCGCAAGGGTGCGGCAGATCGGCAGCCGCTGCGGCGACATGTAGACCACGATGCGGGCGGAAAGCCATCATTTCTGTCTACTTTCAATCAGTTCCTGAACGGACTTCTGCACATTTCCACTGGCCGTAATATCGAGTCCGTAACGGTCTGTCATTCGACGTCGCTCGGCAGGGGTTGGTTTCTGTGCCTCCGTCCCTCGCTTCGCGACTAGGTGGATTATTTGCGGTCCGAACTGCGACTCGGAGCCTGGATTTGTCAGAACCCACCACACGGTCACGTTATGGGGAGGCCTGGTTTTCTCCAGCAAGGCGCTGCTGTGTATAATGCGCGACTGATATTTGAAAGTTTCCACCCCGGACTTCGCTACCCAGGCTGGAGCCTCCCGTTCGTCGGTGGTGTGGGTAAAATTGCTGCGCCAGGAGCTTTTCCCAGAGCTGGCGTAATCATCGGCAAGGGTCGCCCTATCTCTCCTTATGTAAGCGACGCTCCCTGTGGCACCCAATAGATCATATGGATGCGCCGCTGGAAGTTGGATGACCTTCTCCGAGACTATTTCCCTGCCCGGCTGCAATACACTCCCCTGAGCCAAGAATCGACCTTGGGCTAGCAGGTGGTACCCCTCCTTGTCGATGTCCGTGTGGCGATACAGGTCGGGCTGCCTGCTACTGACGTCCTGCAGCCACATCCGCGTACTCCTTTCGTCCTTACTGAAAGCATCGATCCGGCCGGCCACCTGATAAAGAGAGCCGAGCACGTACACACCGACCTTACCCATGTTCTTGGTGTGCACCCGAAGAGGCAGGACGACAGTGCCTTCATGCACCTTCGCTTTCCCGAACTCCAGCCGTGTGGAAATCAGGGCGGGAGAAGTGTAGGGCTGATAGATCAGGGTGTAGGAAAAGTTGGCGACTGCGAGCAGGGAAGTGATTGCCACCCCAGCCGCGAATGTGCGCGGGTACGGGATTCCGCTCCATACCTGAGACCGGTGAAGTTGCCAAAGGGCCCAGCCAGCCCAAAGGAGAAATGTTATCCACACCCATAGAATTCCAGTGTATCCGCCGTCGATTTGCAGGATTAACAGCGTTAGATTGGCTAGCAGAGACACCATGACGCCGAGAAAGGTTAGGGCGCCTGAATACTTCGCTGGCTGGGCAGTGCAGTAGTTCAGGAAGGCTATACATGCACCCAATGCCAGGAGAGCCGCGAGCAGGAACACGACTCCGGTCATCCGCCCTGCGTAGGTGAGTGATGTACTGATATCTGCGGCACCAAACAGGAACAATTCACATGTCGTTGCGAGAAGCCCCACGCCGAAAATCGCCAGCGTTACTTTCTTGGGCGGCTTTGTTATTGTGCTCCATACTCGTCGCATGTGGACCAGGATGGTACATCGCTGGGTGGGGAGCTTTCTGGAATACGCCAATCGGCTGCCTCATCAGCGTGGCAGCTACCGTGCTCGTGGGCCTCCGTCGCTGACCTTGCATGTGTCTGCCCTATGGTGCCGTCATGAGTACGCCCCAGATGGCCGACGGATGGGAGCGGGCGCTCGCTCGGACCGGGCGGATTGCCGCGGTGGATCAGCCCACCTGCCCTGTGCACCGACCGGCACTGGAACTACGTCGGCATCCGAGGCGTCCTCGCCGTCGTCCTCCAGGCGCTCGCCCAGCAGACGGGCCGAAGCGCCGAGAGAGAGTGCCATTGCAGGAGCCCGCGCGGCACAGAGCCGCCCGACCTGGTGTCGCTGATGACCAGAGGATGCCGCGGGTTGGTTGGATAGCGTCTTTGCTGATGACAGTCAGCCCCTTGCCGAGGGCGCCGAACTGGTGGGCGAAGCGGATGCGTTGGAATGACCAGCGACGTCCCACAGCCACGTCCTGCGGTCACCGTGCTGGCGGTGGCGAGGGTCTTGCCATCCGGACTGAACGCCACACCGGTGACCCCTTCTGTGTGGCCGGTCAGGGTGGCGGTGCTCTTCCCGTTTGCGAGGGTCCACAGTTGCACAGTGCCTCCCTCCCTCATGCCGTTGTTGCCGCCGGTGGCGAGGGTTTTGCCGTCTGGGCTGAACGCCATTCTCCCGACGCGTTCGTCGCTCGCGGTGAGGGTGGTGATGGTCTTGCGGGTGGCGACGTCCCGCAGCCACGTCCTGCGATCACCGTTGCTGGCGGTGGCGAGGGTCTTGCCGTCGGGGCTGAACGCCACGTCAGTGATGAAACCAGTGTCGCCGATACCACCGGTGGTGAGGACGGCGAGTGGTTGGTCGAAGCCGCTGTTGGCGGAAGAGCCGTCCGTGGAAGCTGTGTTGGTGAACCAGACGACAGCGGCAGTGATCGTCAGGAGCAGGCTACCACACCGGCGGGTGGCAACCGGGTCGCCGGCGCTGGCCTGCTCCGCCGATGTGGGGAACTCGAGGATGTCATCGTGAGGAACCGGCTGAGGGGTCTGCCCATCGACGTCCTTCCCCGCTATGGGGGAGTTTTCCAGGGGCCCGGGGCTAGTGTCGGCTGTAAGTGATTCCACCGGCAGCACGTCCGAAGCCGCCGTGATGCCTGTGGGACAGGCGGTGCCGGAGCCGCTGGAGTTTCGGGATCTTGCCTAGTAGCCAGACCAGTGGTCTTGGACGGTGTCTCGATCGTCGGATGTGGTGCGTCGAGCACGTGGCCGACCGTCGGTTCGCCAGAGGCTTCGGATGGCGGCTTGTACTGCTCGATGGACTGGAGATATTCGGCCGCTGCAACTGACACAAGTCTGCTGTCGTCATCGGCAAGGCGGCGGATCTCCTCGGCAGCGCGACCGCGGACAGTCGCGTTGCCGGTACGGTGCAGGTGGGCGAGCCCTTCGAGGGCACCGAGCCGGTCGTTCGCTATCGGGCTGCCGATCGCGTTGCGTAGGTAGGTCGGGAGCTTCCAGTTGATGCAAGGCGCTGTCGGAGTCCCTGGGGCATCACGATCCCGGCTTCACACTGCACACGTACACGCATCTGATGCCCAGCAGCGAGAAGCGGACGCGGGAGGCGGTGAACCGCGCGTTCGAGGGCGACCCATAGACGGATGACGGCCCAGGATGCGTAAGGCAGCGGGAAACGTGCAGGTCAGGCCTTAGATTCCGTCAGTAGCGCTGATTGAGATACCCCAGCAACTCGTCGTGCAGCAGGCCGTTCGAAGCGGCCGCGTTGCCGCTGTGCGGGCCCGGGCGGCCGTCGAGGCCGGTGAAGGTGCCGCCGGCCTCCGTGACGATGATCGCGTTGGCGGCCATGTCCCAGAGGGAGAGCTCGGGCTCGGCGCAGAGGTCGACCGAGCCCTCGGCGACCATCATGTACGGCCAGAAGTCGCCGTACGCGCGCGTGCGCCACACCTCGCGCGTGAGGTCGAGGAAGCCGCCCAGCCGGCCCTGGTCCTCCCAGCCGCTGAGTGAGGAGTACGCGAACGAGGCGTCCGTCAGCTTCGAGACGCCGGAGACCTGCAGACGGGTCGCGGAGGAGAGGCTGCGGCCGGTGAAGGCGCCGTGCCCCTGGGCGGCCCACCAGCGGCGGCCGAGGGCGGGGGCGGAGACGACGCCCACGACCGGTTGGAAGCCGGTCTCGCCCGCCTCCATCAGGGCGATGAGCGTGGCCCAGACCGGGACGCCGCGTACGTAGTTCTTGGTGCCGTCGATCGGGTCGATCACCCAGCGGCGGGGGCCGGTGCCCTCGATGCCGTACTCCTCGCCGAGGATCGCGTCTCTCGGCCGGGCGCGCTGCAGCTGCCCGCGGATCAGCTCCTCGGCGGCCTTGTCGGCCTCGCTCACCGGGGTCATGTCCGGCTTGGTCTCGACCTTGAGGTCGAGGGCCTTGAAGCGGGCCATGGTGGCGGCGTCGGCGGCGTCCGCGAGGACGTGGGCGAGGCGGAGATCGTCGAGGTAGTCCGGCATGGGACGAACGGTATCTGTCGTGGTCGGGGTGGGGCTACTGGGCCTTGGGGGGCAAGTGTCCGTGCGGTGGGGGGCCGCGAGGGTGTCTCGCCCCCGCCGCCCCTACCCGTCCCATCCTGAAGGGGCTCCGCCCCTTCCACCCCGGTCCCTGGGGGCCCGCGGCCCACAGACCCCCGCTTCGGCCCTGAAGGGGCCTCGTCCTCAAAGGCGGGCTGAGTGATGTCGGCGGGGGTTGGAGGGGGAGCGCCGGTGTTGTGTGGTGGAGGCCCCGGCGGGTGGGTGGGGGTTGGGGATGGTTGTGGTGGTTCTCGAACGCTGGACGGGCTGAATGATGCCGGCGGGGGCTGGAGGGTGAGCTCCGGTGTTGTGTGGCGGAGCCCCTGGTGCGTGGGGTTGAGGATGGCTGTGTTCGTCCTGAAACCGGACGCGGCATTCGAACGCCGAGGGAGGTTGTGATCGCCCTCGAACGCCGGGCGGGCTGAGATGTGAGGCGTCGAGGTGTGCGGTGCCCTGTGGGGTGACCGTCGGCGGCTCCGGCTCGGCCGCCGGAGGCCCGCGCGCCCCGGACGCCGGGCGCCCCCGGATGCCCTCGCGAACCCTTGACAGTGACCCTGTGCGCGTCAAATCTGGGCGCAGAGCCGCTCGCCCCAGGGAGGCGATGATGCCTGCAGCGCGGGAATCCCTGCTGGACGCCGCTTACACGGCGCTGGCGCGCCGGCCGTGGTCCGCCGTGCGGATGGTGGACGTCGCCGCGGCGGCCGGAGTGTCCCGGCAGACGCTGTACAACGAGTTCGGGAGCAAGGAGGGGCTTGCCCGCGCGCTCGTGCGCAGAGAGGCCGACGGCTATCTCGCCGGCGTCGACCGCGCCCTCGCCACCCACAGCGACGCCCGCGACCGCCTCACCGCCACCGCGGAGTGGACCGCCGCACACGCCCGCGACAACGCGCTCGTCCGCGCCATGCTCACCGGCTGCTGGAGCGAGCGCCTGCCCTCACCCACGCTGTCCGCGGTGCCCTCCTCCTCGGCCGTACCGGCACAGCGACGGGCCGACGGCCCGCTCCCGTCACCCGGCGACTTCGTGGCCATCGTCCGCGACCGCGCCGTGGCGGTCCTCTCCGGCCCCGACGTCAACAAGTCCGACACGGCCGACCTCGCCCGCTCCTGCGAACTGGTCGTCAGACTGGCCCTGTCCTGCGTCGCCGCCCCACCCGGTGAGGGCGGCGTCTCCGATCTCGTACGCAGTGCACTGCACCGGCAGTTAACCGGCTGACCCCGGCCCCTGGGGGCGGTCGTCACATTCCCGCGTGCCGCGTGACGCCATGCACGCTTGCCCACTGCCTTCTTCCCCGCTGCCTCAAGGGCGTGGGAGGTGCCCCCACTCGCCGCACTCGGCGGCCGGCCACCCGTCAGCCGCGTGAACAACGCTCCGGATCACTGCACCTAGTGCGCCGATCCCGACAGCTGCAACCCGATGATCCCCACGATCACCAGGCTGATCGACACGATCTTCAGCGTGGACACGACGTCCCCGAGGAAGATCATCCCGTAGATCGCCGTACCCGTCGCCCCGATCCCCGTCCACACCGCATACGCGGGCCCCACGTCCAGCTTCTTCAGGGACAGCGTCAGCAACCCGAAACTGCCGAGCGCGAAGATGCAGAAGGCGACGGTCGGCCAGAGCCGGGTGAAGCCGTGCGACAGCTTCAGGCAGACGGCGAAGCCGGTTTCGAGCAGCCCCGCCACGATGACCAGCAGCCACGCCATGTGCTGTCCTCCCGTATCCCCACGTTGTGTGACCGCTTCATCCGGCTCATCCGGTTCGTCTGGCTTTGGTCGGGCTTGGATCCGGCTCGGTGCGATTATGCCCTTACCGGACTCACGGGGAGACAAACAACGCGGAGGTCAACCGGCCTCCTCTGCCGCCGTCCTCGGTCCTCTCAGTCGCCTTCCGTGCGCTCCCGCGTCGCCAGCAGCCGCCGCAGCGAGTACAGCCGCGCCGGATCGGCGTGACCCTCCGTCACCCAGTCGTCCAGCGCGCAGTCCGGTTCGTCATGACTGCACGCACGGGGGCAGCCCTCGGTTCCCGGTTCCAGGTCGGGGAACGCGTGGATCACCCGGGACGGATCGACGTGCGCCAGCCCGAACGAGCGGACTCCGGGGGTGTCGATCACCCAGCCGTCCACGTCGGACAGCGGCAGCGCGAGCGCCGACGTCGTCGTGTGCCGCCCTCGCCCCGTCACCGCGTTCACATGCCCTGTCGAACGCCGGCGCTCCTGCGGCACCAGCGCGTTCACCAGCGTCGTCTTGCCCACGCCCGAGTGACCGACGAACGCCGTGACATGGCCGTCCAGATGCTCCCGCACCCGGTCCGCCGCGCCCCCGTCCTCCAGCTCCTCACGGCTGGTGACGACGTACGGGATGTCCAACGCCCCGTACAGCTCCAGGAGTTTGTCCGGCGGCGCCAGGTCCGACTTCGTCATCACCAGCAGCGGCTCCAGACCGCCGTCGAACGCCGCCACCAGACAGCGGTCGATCAGCCGGGGCCGCGGCTCGGGGTCGGCGAGGGCGGTGACGATGGCGAGTTGGTCGGCGTTGGCCACCACCACGCGCTCGAACGGATCGTCGTCGTCCGCGGTACGGCGCAACACCGACGTCCGCTCCTCGATCCGCACGATCCGCGCCAGCGTGTCCTTCTTCCCGGACAGATCGCCGACCAGTGCCACCCGGTCCCCGACCACCGCGGCCTTGCGGCCGAGCTCGCGGGCCTTCATCGCCATCACGACCCGGTCCCCGACCAGGCAGGTCAGACGTCCCCGGTCGACGGTGAGGACCATGCCCTCGGCGGCGTCCTCGTGCTTGGGCCGGATGTTCGTACGCGGGCGGGTGTTCCGACGGCCGGGGCGGCTGCGGATGTCGTCCTCGTCGGTGTGCTTGCCGTAGCGGCGCATGGCGGTGTCCCTACGCCCCGAGCATCCCGGTCCACAGCTCGGGGAAGTCCGGCAGGGTCTTCGCCGTCGTCGCCACGTTCTCGATCCGTACGCCCTCGACCGCGAGGCCGATGATCGCGCCGGCCGTCGCCATGCGGTGGTCCTCGTAGGTGTGGAAGACGCCGCCGTGCAGCCGGCGCGGGCGGATGTGCAGGCCGTCGGCGGTCTCGGTGACGTCGCCGCCGAGCTCGTTGATCTCCTTGGTCAGCGCGGCCAGGCGGTCGGTCTCGTGCAGGCGCAGGTGCGCGACGCCGCGGAGGGTGGACGGGGAGTCCGCGAGGGCGGCCACCGCCGCGATGCCGGGGGTCAGCTCGCCGACCTCGCTCAGGTCCACGTCGATGCCGTGGATCGCACCCGAACCGGTGAACACGAGCCCGTACTCGGTGAGTTCGCAGGAACCGCCCATCTCGGTGAAGATCTCCCGCAGCCGGTCACCGGGCTGGGTGGTACGGGCCGGCCAGTCCGGGATGAGGACCTTGCCGCCGGTCACCAGCGCCGCCGCCAGGAACGGCTGGGCGTTGGACAGGTCCGGCTCGACGGTCAGGTCGCGGCCGAGCAGGGCGCCCGGCGTGACCCGCCAGACGTTCGGCTCGCCGCCCGACTCCGGGGTGTCCACCTGGGCGCCGACCGCGCGCAGCATGTCGACGGTCATGCGGATGTGCGGCATGGAGGGGAGGGAGGAACCGATGTGACGGACCTCGACCCCCTGGTTGAAGCGCGGGCCGCTCAGCAGCAGCGCCGACACGAACTGGGACGACGACGAGGCGTCGATCTCCACCGGGCCGCCCTCCAGGGCACCCCCGCCGTGTACCGTCAGCGGCAGCGCGCCGCGGCCGTCGTCGTCGATGCGGGCACCGAGCACGCGCAGGGCGTCGATCACGCCGTGCAGGGGGCGCTCGTACGACCTCGGGTCGCCGTCGAAGCGGATGGGGCCGTCGGCGAGCGCGGCGACCGGCGGCAGGAAGCGCATCACCGTGCCGGCGTTGCCGACGTCGACCGTGGCCGGGCCCCGCAAGCCCGTGGGGAGCACCCGCCATGCCTCGCCGGTGCCGTCGGGGCCCACACCCTCCTCGATACCGACGCCCATCGCGCGCAGGGCGCCGGCCATCAGCAGGGTGTCGCGGGAGCGGAGGGGGCGGCGCAGCCAGCCCGGTTCCGAGGCGAGGGCTGCCAGGACGAGGGCGCGGTTGGTGACGGACTTGGACCCGGGCACGTGGACCGTCGCGTCGACGGCTCCGCTCGCGTGCGGGGCGGGCCAGAGGGCGGTGGGTGCGGCGGGGTTTTGGGCCATGGGTTCACTTTATAAGCAGGGGGTTGTGCAGGCCGTTGTTCGGGTGCGGCGCCGTGGGGGCTGGTCGCGCCCACGCGGCGGAGCCGCACATCGATACAGCCCCGCGCCCCTGTGCGACTCGCCCCTTCGGGGCTTGTCACACATCCAGCAGCCAGCGCCCCCCACCTATCAGCGAGCACAACGACACCGCGTGGAACAGGAAGAGCCACAACCCTGCCGGTACGTGTGTCAGTCGCGAAAGCTGATCCGCGTCCGAGTCACCAGCCCCTCCCCGCGCCCTCTTCGCCTGCAGCTCGAACGCCGGCCTGACGCCGCCCAGCAACAGGAACCACACCACCACATACGCGAACGCCGCCTGCACCTGCGGACCCGTCAGCCAGCTCACCAGCACAAACGTGCCGCCCGTGACGAACACCGTCAGCGCGCCGTACGCGTTCCGGATCATCACCAGCATCGCCACCAGCAGCGCGGTGGACACCCACAGCAGCAGTGTGATCCGCCCGGAAGCGAGCAGGGCTGCGCCTGCGAGCCCCAGCAGCGGCGGTGCCGTGTAGCCCGCCGCCGCCGTGAGGATCATGCCGAGGCCGTGCGGCTTGCCGCGGCTGACGGTGAGGCCGCTGGTGTCGGAGTGCAGGCGTATGCCGGTCAGGGTGCGGCCGGTCAGCAGCGCGACCAGGCCGTGGCCGCCCTCGTGGGCGATGGTGATGGCGTTGCGCGAGATGCGCCACAGGCCGTGCGGGACGACGACGGCGAGCGCGGCGACCAGGGTGGCGATCACCACCCATACATCGGGGTCGGGCTGGGTGCCGGCGACCTCGTCCCAGAGGGAGGCGAGCGAGGCGGATGCGGTGCTGTCCATGTAAGGCGATGGCTCCCTGTGGTCGGATGGAATCTGGCAGTGTGGCACGTATGTGCGGACGGTATGCGGCAAGTCGTAGGCCCGAGGATCTCGCAGGAATCTTTGAGATCGAGAAGTGGGAGCCCGAGGAGACCCTGGAACCGGACTACAACGTGGCGCCGACCAAGGAGGTCCACGTCGTCCTCGACCGTCCGTTGAAAGACGCCGCCGACCCGCGGCCGGTTCGGCAGCTGCGCAAGCTGAAGTGGGGGCTGGTGCCCAGCTGGTCCAAGACCCCCGAGAGCGCCTTCAAGATGATCAACGCGCGTGCCGAGACGGTGCACGAGAAGCCGTCGTACCGGCGGGCCTTCTCCTCCCGGCGCTGCATCATCCCCGCCGACGGCTACTACGAGTGGGTCACCGGCAAGCAGGAGCTGGACCTGGAGCAGGAGGGCAGGCGGAAACGGCCGCGCAAGCAGCCGTACTTCGTGTTGCCGGCCGACGGGTCGGTGTTCGCGATGGCGGGGCTGTACGAGTTCTGGCGGGACAAGACGCTGCCCGACGAGCACCCGCAGGCCTGGTGGGTGACCTGCTCCGTCATCACGACGGAGGCGGAGACCACTCCGCTGGCGGTGGCGCCCGCGGAAGGCCCGCACACGCTGGCCGACATCCATCCCCGCATGCCGCTGATGCTGACCCCGGACCGCTGGGACGCCTGGCTCGACCCGTCCCGCACCGACCCCGACGAGCTGCGGACGCTGCTCGACCCGCCGCCGGCCGGACTGATGCGTGCCTATCCCGTCTCCACGTTGGTCAGCAACGTTCGCAACAACGGCCCGGAGCTGCTGAAGGAGCTGGACGGGCCCGAAGAGGGCACACTCTTCTGATGTGACGACCGAGTCTGACGTGACCAGCGAGTCTGACGTGACCACCGAGATCATTGGTACGGATGCGGGAGACGCCCGCATCACCTGGCACCCGGCGAAGAACGCCCGGCTCGTGCTGGCGGTGAGCCACGGCGCCGGCGGCGGCATCGAGGCCCGGGACCTGCGGGCGCTGGCCGACGTCCTGCCCGGGCACGGGGTGACCGTCGCCCTAGTCGAGCAGCCCTGGCGGGTGGCCGGGAAGAAGGTGGCACCCGCGCCGAAGACCCTCGACGTCGGCTGGCGCGGCGTCTGGCCCGCGCTCGCCGGCCCCGGGCTGCCGGTGATCTCCGGCGGCCGCAGCGCGGGTGCCCGCGTCGCCTGCCGTACCGCCGTCGAACTGGGCGCCCGTGCCGTCCTCGCCCTCAGCTTCCCCCTCCACCCTCCAGGCAAGCCCGAGAAGTCCCGCGCCGAGGAGCTGCTCGGGGCCGGGGTGGCCACCCTCGTCGTACAGGGCGGGAACGATCCGTTCGGGAAGCCCGAGGAGTTCCCCGACGGGGACTACGAGCTGATCGAAGTGCCGTACGGCGATCACGGGTTCGCGGTGCCCAAGCGGGCGCCGCTCGATCAGGACGAGGCCGTGGCGGTCGTCACGGACGCGGTGGTCAAGTGGGTCGGGTCACTCGGGTGACGAGTGGGTCGGGTCACTCGGTAAAGGTTCGGGAATGTTGCGGACCGGACCTCTGTTGTGGCGGACAGCGGTGCTGAAACAGCAGCGCAGACGTCGTAGGAGAGGAAGTCCGCCGCATGGGTTCGACCTTCTGCCCGGCCCGCAGCAGCCGCAGTGACCTGGACTGGACGGTGCTGCATGCGGCCAGGACCGCTCCTATTCGAGGGGCGGCAGGTACGGCAGGTCGTCTATCCTCCGATTCAGGTGGGACCGGCTTCGGTCCTGCCCGGAATCTTGAGGAGGTGGGTCCGGTTCCCGGTACCGACGCAGGGACCGACAACGGCCAGGCGGAGCAGCCCGAGGGCCTGGGCACGAGCGTGGGCACGTCCACGGAGTCGACCGCCGAGCGTAGCGCGCGCTTCGAGCGGGACGCGCTCGAATTCCTCGACCAGATGTACTCGGCCGCGCTGCGCATGACACGCAACCCGGCCGACGCCGAGGACCTGGTGCAGGAGACGTACGCCAAGGCGTACGCGTCCTTCCACCAGTTCCGCGAGGGCACCAACCTGAAGGCCTGGCTGTACCGGATCCTCACCAACACCTTCATCAACTCGTACCGCAAGAAGCAGCGTGAACCCCAGCGCTCCGCGGCCGAGGAGATCGAGGACTGGCAGCTCGCCCGCGCCGAGTCGCACATGTCGACGGGCTTGCGCTCCGCGGAGTCGCAGGCGCTCGACCACCTGCCCGACTCGGACGTGAAGGAAGCCCTCCAGGCGATCCCCGAGGAATTCCGCATCGCCGTGTACCTGGCCGATGTCGAGGGCTTTGCGTACAAGGAGATCGCGGACATCATGGGGACACCCATCGGTACGGTGATGTCCCGGCTGCACCGGGGCCGCCGTCAACTGCGCGGCATGCTCGAGGACTACGCCCGTGAGCGCGGGCTGGTCCCGGCCGGCGCCGGAGAGTCGAACGAAGTGAAAGGTTCGGGCTCATGAGCTGCGGAGAGCCGCACGAGACGGACTGCAGTGAGGTACTCGATCATCTGTACGAGTTCCTCGATCGTGAGATGCCTGACGCCGACTGCACCAAGTTCGAGCAGCACTTCGAGGAGTGCTCGCCGTGCCTGGAGAAGTACGGTCTCGAGCAGGCCGTGAAGAAGCTGGTCAAGCGGTGCTGCGGACATGACGACGTACCGACCGACCTGCGCGCCAAGGTGCTGGGGCGGCTCGACCTGATCCGTTCCGGCCAGGCGGTGCCCGAGCACGACGTGACCGCGACACCGCAGGAGTCCTGACCCTCCGGGTCCCTGGAACTCCCCTGCCTGGAACGGGCTGTCGTCACTCGAACGTGCTAATCCGCCGGTCTTGAGACCGCATACCTCCCCCTTGCCGCCCTAGGCTCCCGTGCCTGAAGTCTGTGGCCGGGGAGGGGCGTATGGAGGCGATACCGGCACGGGCCCGTGTCTACGTCGTCTGTGTCGTCCTCGGTGCCCTGTACTGCCTGCACGGGCCGGCGTGGGCGCACACGCCCTGGTGGGCGGTGGCCCTGCTCGCCGGCCCCTATGCCGGCGGCGAGCGGTTCTTCGGCTCCTTCTATCCCGTGCTCCTCGCCGGAGCCTTCCTGCTGTCACCGTCGGCCGCCGCGCTGGTCGCGGTGCCGGGGGCGCTGGTCGCCCCGGTCGGCGGGCGGCAGCGCCGGCTGCGGCGGGTGTGGCGGGCGGGCCGGCTCGCGGTCGCGGTGTGGGCGGCCGCACGGGTGCACGAGGCGCTCGGCGGGCGGGACGCCGTCGTGGCATCCGACTTTCCGTACGCGCTCGCGCCCGCCGGCGCCGCTGTGCTGGCGTTCTGTCTGGTCCTGACCGCACTGGACGGCGGGATCCAGGCGCTCGCCGACCACGTCCCGGTGCGTCGCGCCTGGCGGGGCCTCTTCCTGCGCTCGCTCGCACCCATCGCCGCGCACGGTCTGGCCGGGCTGATGATGGCCGTGCTGTGGCGCAGCCCGTACGGCCCGGTCGCCGCGCTGCTCGTGCTGCTGCCGATGTGCGTGTCGTGGTGGGTGTTCGCCCAGTACCACCGGGAACGAGCGGCGCACCAGGCGACCATCCGGGCGCTCGTCCAGGCCGTCGACATCAAGGACGGCTACACCCGCGGACACAGCGAGCGGGTCGGGCAGGCCTCGATGATGATCGCGCGTGAGCTCGGCCTGGACGACGAGCGCGTCGAGGTGGTGCGGTTCGCCGGGATCCTGCACGACGTGGGAAAGCTGGGCGTGCCCACGCGGCTGCTGCGCAAGGACGGTCCGCTCACGCACGAGGAGCGGCGGGTGATCGAGCTGCATCCCGAGTACGGGCACGAGATGGTTCGCGGGATCTCCTTCCTCGGCGAGGCCCGGGCCGCCGTCCTGCATCACCATGAGCGGCTGGACGGGAGCGGCTACCCCTACGGGCTGAGGGGGAGCCAGATCCCGGAGCCGGCCCGGGTGGTGGCCGTCGCGGACGCGTTCGACGCGATGACCTCGACCCGGTCCTACTCGCGGGCCCGGCCCGTGTCCGTCGCCCTGCGGGAGTTGGAGAGGTGCGCGGGCTCGCAGTTCGACCCCCGGATGGTCACGGCCCTCGTCCGAGCCGTGGACCAGTACGGCTGGCATCCCGCGGTGACCGCCGACGAAGCCCCTACGCTCGCTTCGCGCCCGCCGGCCGCCGGCGTCCCGGGGGGAGCGCACCGATGAGCGCGCCGAGACGGCCCCTCCTGCTCACCCTCGTGCACGCCTGCGCCGCCGTCCTCGCCGCCGTCAGCCTGATCGACACCCTGGGAAGCGGCCTGTACGAACGCGGCACGGCCGTCGCCTTCGGGGCCCTGGTCACCCTGGGCGAGCTCACCCGGTGGACCGGAGCCGAGGGCCGGGAGGCCGCACCGCTCGGCGCCGCCGCCGCGCTGTCGTACGCCCTGCTGGGGGAGAGCGGCGGACAGCCCACGCATCACGGCGTCAGCCAGGTCGTCGGCGTCGTCCTCGCCGCCTCGCTCCTCGGCAGCGTGCCGCACATCGCGCACGGGCGCCCCGTGTCCGACCACCTCGCCCGGCGCGTGCTCACCACCGGCTTCGCCGCGGTCTGCTTCCAACCCCTGTACAACGAGGGCACGTTCCAGGGCTGGGGCACCGCCTACGCCCTGCTCCTGATCGCGATCCTCGCCCTCACCGCCCTGTGCGACGCCCTGCTCGCCGCCGCGCTGGCGCACTCCCGCACCCGGTGGCCGTTCGGGCCGCTGCTGCGGGACGAGCTGCGGGCCACGCTCGGGATCGGCTCGGCCGTCTGCGCGACCGGCGCGGTGATGGCGCTCGCGGTCGCCGTGACCGGGCTGTGGGCGCTGCCCGTCTTCTCGCTCCCCCTGCTGCTCACCCAGATGTCCTTCCGCCGGTACGCCGGCGTGCGCGCCACCTACCGGCAGACCATCGCCTCCCTCGCCCGGGCCACCGAGATCGCCGGGTACACGCCGGCCGGACACGCCCGCCGGGTGGCCGCGCTCAGCCGCGAGGTCGGGCGGGACCTGGGCCTCACCGAGGCCGAGCTCACCGTGCTGGAGTACGCGGCCCTCATGCACGACATCGGCCAGCTCAGCCTGGTCGACCCGGTGCCGGCGGGGGCCACCTCCGGGCTGCCCGTGGAGGAGCAGCGGCGGATCGCGCTGCTGGGCGGGGCCGTCGTCCGGCAGACCGGAGTGAACCCTCAGGTGGCCACGGTCGTGGAGCGGCTGGCCGACCCCTGTCCGGAGCAGCCGGTCGCCGCGCGGATCGTGCGGGCCGTGAACGCCTACGAGGAGAAGGTGCGCGATGCCGGGCCCGGCGGGCCGCTGAAGGCACTGGAGGAGCTGCGGCTGGGGACCGCCGGGGACTATGCGCCGGAGGTGGTCGGATCGCTCGCACGGGTGTTGTCCAGAGACAGTCTGAGCATGCCTGTGGGTGGGTAACCCATGGGTAATGAGCGCCCTTCCAGCCGTACGTGGTTGGATGCGAATGAGAGGGTGTCCGGGGGCGAGCACTAGCCAGCCCACTCCACGGAACTGGCAGGCGGGAATCGTGAGGATCTTCGGCAAGGGACGGCACCGGCCCTCCGCCTCCTGGCGGCAGGCCACCGACCGGGCGTTCACGCTCATCGGCGACGGCCGGTACGAGGACGCGGGCGCGCTGCTGACGCGGGCCGCCGATCTGGAGCCCTGGCTGTCGGAGTCCTGGTTCAACCTCGCCCTGCTGCACAAGTTCCGGCACGACTGGGAGCAGGCCCGCGCGGCCGGACTGCGGGCCGTGGCCCTCCTCGACCGGGAGACCGGGGCGCCCGACTGGTGGAACGTCGGCATCGCGGCCACCGCCCTGCAGGACTGGCCGCTGGCCCGGCGGGCCTGGCAGGCGTACGGGCTGCGGGTGCCCGGCGGGGCGACAGCGTCCGGTGAGCCGGTCGGGATGGACCTGGGCAGCGCGGCCGTACGGCTGTCCCCCGAGGGGGAGGCCGAGGTCGTGTGGGGGCGGCGCCTCGACCCCGCCCGTATCGAGGTGCTGTCGATTCCGCTGCCGTCCTCCGGGCGGCGCTGGGGCGAGGTCGTGCTGCACGACGGGGTGCCCCACGGGGAGCGGACCACGTCGTCCGGGCACGCCTACCCCGTCTTCGACGAGATCGAGCTGTGGGCGCCCTCGCCGGTGCCGACCTGGGTGGTCCTCCTGGAGGCCGCCACCGAGGCCGACCGGGACGCCCTGGAGCAGCTCGCCGCGGATGCCGGGTTCGCTGCGGAGGACTGGTCGTCGTCCGTGCGGCTGCTGTGCCGGATGTGCTCGGAGTCGCGGATGCCGTCCGATGAGGGTGACGGGGAGCATCTGGATCCGCATGATCACAGTGAGCCGGGTCACCCCGGGCCGCTGGGGCATCGGACGGACGGGCAGCTGTGGGTGCCGGAGCGGGAGTGCGGGGTGGCCGCGCCGGCTTCGCTGGTCCGAGGGTTGCTGGACGGGTGGGTTGCGGACAGTCCGGACTCGCGTGATTGGCGGGACTTGGAAGAGGTCTGCTAGTCGCCGTAGGGGCGAGGCGGTCTGCAGGCTGCGGGCTGTGTATGGCTGGTCGCGCAGTTCCCCGCGCCCCTGTCGGGGCGCGTCCCCGTACTCTGTATCAGCATCACACCCCTGTTTTTCCGAGGAAGGCATACGTCGGTCATGGCCCAGCAGGACACCGAGCAGCAGCACGCGGGCGTGCTCCCCGTGGACGACGAGGGGTTCGTCGTCGACACCGAGGACACGGAGGAGCGCGAGAACGCCTGGCGTGAGCGCGGCACCTCGCGGCCGATCACCGTCGTGGGGAACCCGGTGCTGCACAAGGAGTGCAAGGACGTCACCGAGTTCGGCGCGGAGCTGGACCAGCTGGTGGCGGACATGTTCGCCTCGCAGCGCACCGCCGAGGGCGTGGGCCTGGCCGCCAACCAGATCGGCGTCGACCTGAAGGTCTTCGTCTACGACTGCCAGGACGACCAGGGCGTGCGCCACGTCGGCGTGGTCTGCAACCCGAAGCTCGTCGACCTGCCCGCCGACAAGCGCCGTCTGGACGACAGCAACGAGGGCTGCCTGTCCGTGCCGACGGCGTACGCGCCGCTGGCCCGCCCCGACTACGCCGAGGTGACCGGGCAGGACGAGAAGGGCAACCCGATCAAGGTGCGCGGCACCGGGTACTTCGCTCGGTGTTTGCAGCACGAGACGGACCACCTCTACGGCTACCTCTACATCGACCGTCTCTCCAAGCGGGAGCGCAAGGACGCGCTGAGGCAGATGGCCGAGAACGAGCCCCGGTACCCCGTGGTCGCCAACGACTGAGGTCCGCTCGACGGCCCCACAAGCCCCTCACACACGGCGTCTGTTCAGGAACCCCTTCCTGAGCAGGCGCCGTTCGCATGTCCGTCGCACGTTCGATCCTATCCGTGCAGCTGGTGATCCAAATTCAGTCACATAGGGGGAGAATCTCGGCACGGTGGGGTAGTGAATGAAGCAAATCCGTTCCCGGATCGGTCAGTTGTGGTGCTGAATGGAAGCGCGGGGATATGCGACGGCGCACACCCGGCACAGCGGCAGGGGAGGGCGTGCGCAACTGCACAACTGGCGGCTGAGAGGGGTTTGTTCGTGCATGCTTTCTCACGGAGCACCGCATCGACACCGACGGCGGTCGCGGTACCACCATCGCTCTCTCTCCCGGTGATCGAAGCAGCGTTTCCCAGGCAACTCCATCCGTATTGGCCCCGACTCCAGGAGAAGACCCGCACCTGGCTGCTGGAAAAGCGGCTGATGCCGGCCGACAAGGTCGAAGAATATGCCGACGGTCTGTGCTACACGGACCTGATGGCGGGGTATTACATCGGCGCCCCCGACGACGTGCTCCAGGCGATCGGGGACTACAGTGCGTGGTTCTTCGTCTGGGACGACCGGCACGACCGCGACATCGTCCACCACCGTCCGGCCGCCTGGCGGCGGCTGAGGTTCCGCCTGCACGCGGCCGTCGACTCCCCCGCGGAGCATCTGCGTCACGGCGACCCGCTGGTCGCGGGGTTCGCGGACAGTGTGCTGCGGCTGTACTCGTTCCTGCCCCGCACCTGGAACGCCCGCTTCGCCCGTCACTTCCACGCGGTGATCGAGGCGTACGACCGGGAATTCCGCAACCGCATCGAGGGGCACATTCCGACGGTCGAGGAATACCTCGCACTGCGCCGGCTCACCTTCGCGCACCGGATCTGGACCGATCTCCTGGAGCCGAGCGCGGAACGGGAACTCCCGGACGGCGTACGGAAACACCCGGCATATCGGCGGGCGGCGTTACTGAGCCAAGAATTCGCCGCCTGGTACAACGACCTCTGCTCGCTCCCCAAGGAAATCGCGGGTGACGAGGTCCACAATCTCGGAATCAGCCTCATCACCCACGAGGGGCTGACTCTGGAGGAGGCGGTGACGGAAGTCAGGCGGCGCGTCGAGACCTGCATTTCCGATTTCCTGGTGGCCGAGCGGGCCGCCCTGGAATTCGCCGACTCCCTGGCCGACGGCACAGTGCGCGAAAAGGAACTCGGCGCCGCCGTGCGGGCCTGTGTCGGCAATATGCGCAACTGGTTCAGCTCGGTCTACTGGTTCCACCACGAGTCCGGCCGGTACATGGTCGACAGCTGGGACGACCGGTCCACGCCCCCGTACGTCCACAACGAAGCGGCAGGTGAGAAATGACCGTCGAGTCTGTGAAGCCCGAGGCCCGACCCGGTGCGGCCTCGGAACTGCGTGAGCCGCCCCTCGCGGGCGGAGGAGTTCCGCTTCTCGGCCACGGCTGGAAGCTGATCCGTGATCCGCTGGCCTTCATGGCCGCGCTGCGGGAGCACGGCGACGTCGTACGGATCAAGCTCGGACCGAAGACGGTGTACGCCGTGACCACGCCGGACCTCACCGGCGCACTCGCGCTGAGCACCGACTTCGAGATCGCCGGGCCGCTGTGGGAGTCCCTGGAAGGCCTGCTCGGCAAGGAGGGCGTGGCCACCGCGAACGGCCCACGGCACCGGCGTCAGCGGCGCACCATCCAGCCCGCCTTCCGGCTCGACGCGATCCCCGGGTACGGGCCGATCATGGAGGAGGAGGCGCATGCGCTGACCGAGCGCTGGAAGCCCGGCGAGACCGTCGACTGCAGCGCCGAGTCCTTCCGGATCGCCGTGCGCATGACCGCACGCTGTCTGCTGCGGGGCGCGTACATGGACAAGCGGGCCGAGCGGCTGTGTACCGCGCTCGAAACCCTCTTCCGCCGCATGTACCGGCGGATGGTGATCCCGCTCGGGCCGCTTTACAACCTGCCGCTCCCAGCCAACCGCACATTCAACCGCGCATTGGCCGATTTTCATCGCCTGGTCGACGAGGTCATCGCCGAACGCCGGGCATCTGGTCAAAGGCCGGACGATTTGCTGACCGTATTGCTGGAGGCGCGGGACGAGAAAGGCGACCCCATCGGGGAGCAGGAGATCCACGATCAGGTCGTCGCGATATTCACCGCGGGCATCGAAACCGTGGCCTCCACGATCTTGTGGCTGCTCCATGTGCTCGTGGAACATCCGGAACACGCCGACAAGATATGCGCGGAGGTCGAATCCGTCACCGGCGGCCGGCCCGTGGCATTCGAGGACGTCCGCGGGCTCCGGCACACCAACAATGTCATCGTGGAGGCGATGCGTTTGCGCCCCGCGATCTGGATTCTGACCCGACGGGCGGTGGCCGATACGTCACTCGGTGGCTATCGCATTCCGGCCGGGGCCGACATCGTCTACAGCCCCTACGCCGTCCAGCGCGACCCGAAGTCGTACGCGCGCAACCTCGACTTCGACCCCGACCGCTGGCTCCCGGAACGCGCCAAGGACGTGCCGAAATACGCCATGAGCCCGTTCGGCGTCGGCAACCGCAAGTGCCCGAGCGACCACTTCTCCATGGCGATGCTGACGCTGATCACGGCGGCGCTGGCCACCAGGTACCGCTTCGAGCAGGTGCCCGGCTCGAACGACGCGACCCGGGTGGGCATCACACTCCACCCGCACAACCTGCTGCTGAGGCCGGTGCCGAGGGGGACTGACGCGCCCCAAAGGGGCGCGGGGAACTGCGCGACCAGCCACGACGGACCCGCAGGTGACTGACGGCCGATCGCGGCTCTCCCCGCGGAGCGCTCACGCGGCGGTCGGTCCCTGGAACGTCCTCCGGTAGGCGTTCGGGGTCGTCCCCAGCGCCCGTACGAACTGATGGCGCAGTGCGGCCGCCGTGCCGAACCCTGTCCGGCCGGCGATCGCGTCCACCGTCTCGTCCGTCGCCTCCAGCAACTGCTGGGCCAGCAGAACCCGTTGGCGCAGGATCCAGCGGTAGGGGGTCGTGCCGGTCTCCTGCTGGAAGCGGCGGGCGAAGGTGCGCGGCGACATGTGCGCACGCTCGGCGAGCTGCTCGACGGTGACCTCCTCGTCGAGGTGCCGCTCCATCCACGCCAGCACCTCGCCGACGGTGTCGCACTCGGCGCGGGGCAGCGGGCGCTCGATGTACTGGGCCTGCCCGCCGTCCCGGTGCGGCGGCACCACCATGCGCCGGGCGATCCTGTTGGCGACCTCGGGGCCCTGCTCCTTGCGCACGATGTGGAGACAGGCGTCGATGCCGGCCGCGGTGCCGGCGGAGGTGATCACCGGGTCGGCGTCGACGTACAGCACGTCCGGCTCGACGACCGCCCGCGGAAAGCGCCGGGCGAGCAGCTCGGCATGGCGCCAGTGGGCGGCACAGCGCCGCCCGTCGAGCAACCCGGCCGCGCCCAGCACGAAGACACCGGAGCAGACGCTGAGCACCCGGGCGCCTCGGTCGACGGCCCGGCGCAGGGCGTCGAGCAGGGCGGGCGGATAGTCACGGGTGACGTTCGCGTCCGAGGCCGGTACGGCGATCAGGTCGGCCTCCTCCAGGCGCTCGAGGCCGTACGGCGTCGAGACCGTGAACCCGGGAACGTGGGTGCTCAGCGCCCGCCCCTCCGCCGAGACCACGGCGAAGTCGTACAGCGGCAGGCCCTCGTCGCTCCGGTCGAGCCCGAACACCTCGCAGACGACGCCGAGTTCGAAAGGGTGCACACCATCGACGAGGACGCAGGCGACGTTCTTCAGCATGCTGCCAGTGTGCCTCGTGGATGGCAGTAAATCGAGGGTCTACGGCAGTCCTGCCACTGTTCGTAAGGAGTATCCGGCGCGACAGTGGTGTCATGACTACGGAACAGACAGAAGGACTGATCTCGATGCTCACCGTTCTCGGCATGTTCGTCCTCCTCGTCCTCCCGTCGGTGCTCGGCATCGTGCGCGACCGCCGCATCGACCGCCAGATCAGGGAGGCGCAGGAGCGCCGCACCCGCCAGCAGCGCTTCGCGCGGGCGGCGTAACCTCTCCTGCACC
Source organism: Streptomyces sp. CA-251387 (assembly GCF_050936625.1). Lineage (NCBI taxonomy): Bacteria > Bacillati > Actinomycetota > Actinomycetes > Kitasatosporales > Streptomycetaceae > Streptomyces > Streptomyces sp. CA-251387. Next base: position 6,321,212 of record NZ_JBNJMJ010000001.1, read on the forward strand.
AACAGGGGAGGATCATGAGACACAGACTGTGGGCCGTGGCAGGCGGGGCGGCAGCCCTGACCCTGCTCACGGCCACTGGCGCCCATGCCGAGGGCGAGGGTGACATCCGCGTCACCAAGACGGTCGTCAACCACGGCAAGAACGTCATCGTCGGCACGACGAAGACCGTGAAGTACCCGATCGCGATCACCATCGTGGACGACTCGGGCGTCAAGAAGATCACGGACCTGAGCACGTTCAACACGTCCAACGCCTACGGCTTCGCGACCTGGGACGGCGACTCGTCCTGTGTGAAGAAGAGCACCACCACGTCCGTGTGCACGGGCACGATGACCATCGACCCGGCCTGGATCCCCCACAGCGACGACATCGACTCCAACAGGGTCGCCGGCGAGTGGCAGGTCAACGCGACCGTCAAGGCGAACGACGGTGACTACTGGATCTCCGACCGCATCGCCCTCTACAAGGTCAAGCGTGCCTCGAAGCTCACCACCGACGCGACCCCCGAGCCCGTCGCCAAGGGTGCCACGCTCACCGTCAACGGCAAGCTGACGCGGGCCAATTGGGAGAATCTGGAGTACCACGGCTACACCGGGCAGCCGGTCAAGCTGCAGTTCCGGCCCGCCGGGGGCGCCCACTACAGCACGGTGAAGACCGTGACGACGGGCACCCATGGCAAGCTCAGCACCAAGGTCACCGTGACGTCGGCAGGCAGCTGGCGCTGGTACTTCCCCGGCACGACGACGACCGCGCGGGTCGTGTCGGCCGGGGACGCGGTGGCGTTGAAGTAGCCGCGGGCTAGAAGTCCTCGTCCAGGTCGACCGTGCCCTCCACGGCGACCTGGTACGCCGACGGACGCCGCTCGAAGAAGTTGGTGAGTTCCTGGACGCCCTGCAGCTCCATGAAGGAGAAGGGGTTCTCGGAGCCGTACACCGGAGCGAAGCCGAGGCGTGTCAGGCGCTGGTCGGCGACACACTCCAGGTACTGCCGCATCGAGTCGGTGTTCATGCCCGGGAGGCCCTCACCGCACAGGTCGCGCGCGAACTGCAGCTCGGCCTCGACGGCCTCCCGCAGCATGTCGGTGACCTGCTGCTGGAGCTGGTCGTCGAAGAGCTCCGGCTCCTCCTTGCGGACGGTGTCGACCACGTCGAACGCGAAGGACATGTGCATCGTCTCGTCACGGAACACCCAGTTGGTGCCGGTGGCCAGGCCGTGCAGCAGACCCCGGCTGCGGAACCAGTAGACGTACGCGAAGGCGCCGTAGAAGAACAGGCCCTCGATGCACGCGGCGAAGCAGATCAGATTGAGCAGGAAGCGGCGGCGGTCCGCCTTGGACTCCAGCCGCTCCAGCTTCTCGACCTCGTTGATCCACTTGAAGCAGAACTCGGCCTTCTCGCGGATCGAGGGAATGTTCTCGACGGCATCGAAGGCGGCGGCGCGGTCCTCCGGGTCGGGGAGGTAGGTGTCCAGGAGGGTCAGGTAGAACTGGACGTGGACGGCCTCCTCGAAGAGCTGGCGCGACAAGTACAGGCGCGCTTCCGGGGAGTTGATGTGCTTGTAGAGGGTCAGCACCAGGTTGTTCGCGACGATCGAGTCGCCCGTCGCGAAGAAGGCGACCAGGCGGCCGATGAGGTGCTGCTCGGCGGGGCTGAGCTTCGCGAGGTCGGCGACGTCCGAGTGGAGGTCGACCTCCTCGACGGTCCAGGTGTTCTTGATGGCGTCCCGGTAGCGCTCGTAGAAGTCGGGGTAGCGCATGGGGCGCAGGGTCAGCTCGAAGCCCGGGTCGAGGAGATTCTGGTTACGGGTGGTCATTACTGGCAGGCCTCGCAGGACTCGGGGTTTTCCAGGGAGCAGGCGACGGCGTCTTCGGGCGCCGGCTGCTGAACGGGGATGGTGGCTTGGGCCTGCGCCTGGGCGGCGCGGGCGATACGGGTCGCCGGGCGCGAGCGCAGGTAGTACGTCGTCTTCAGGCCCGACTTCCAGGCGTACGCGTACATCGAGGAGAGCTTGCCGATGGTCGGCGTCTCCATGAAGAGGTTCAGGGACTGGGACTGGTCGAGGAAGGGGGTCCGCGCCGCGGCCATGTCGATCAGGCCGCGCTGCGGGATCTCCCACGCCGTGCGGTAGAGCGCGCGCACGTCCTCGGGGATCCAGGCGAAACCCTGCACCGAGCCGTTCGAGTCGCGCAGGGCCTCGCGGGTGCGGGCGTCCCACACGCCGAGCTGCTTCAGGTCGTTCACCAGGTACGAGTTCACCTGGAGGAACTCACCCGAGAGCGTCTCGCGCTTGAACAGGTTGGAGACCTGCGGCTCGATGCACTCGTACACGCCGGCGATCGACGCGATGGTGGCGGTCGGCGCGATGGCGAGCAGGAGGGAGTTGCGCATGCCGGTGGCGGCGATACGGCTGCGCAGTGCCGCCCAGCGCTCGGGCCACGTCAGCTCGACGTCGTAGTGGTCGGGGTGCAGGACACCACGGGCCGTACGCGTCTTCTCCCAGGCCGGAAGGGGACCGTTCCGCTCGGCGAGGTCGGCGGACGCCTCGTACGCGGCGAGCATGATGCGCTCGGCGATCCGCGTGGAGAGCTGCTTGGCCTCGGCCGAGTCGAAGGGCAGCCGCAGCTTGAAGAAGACGTCCTGCAGGCCCATCGCGCCGAGGCCCACCGGACGCCACCTGGCGTTCGAGCGGCCTGCCTGCTCGGTCGGGTAGAAATTGATGTCGACGACGCGGTCGAGGAAGGTGACGGCGGTGCGGACGGTGGCGTCGAGCCGCTCCCAGTCGATGTCCTGACGCGTCGGGTCCACGAAGGCGCCCAGGTTCACGGACCCCAGGTTGCAGACCGCCGTCTCCCCGTCGTCCGTGACCTCCAGGATCTCCGTGCAGAGGTTCGAGGAGTGGACGACATGGCCGGGCAGGGCCGTCTGGTTGGCGGTGCGGTTGGCGGCGTCCTTGAAGGTCATCCAGCCGTTGCCGGTCTGCGCGAGGGTGCGCATCATGCGGCCGTACAGGTCACGGGCGGGGATGGTCTTCTTGGCGAGCCCGGCTGCCTCCGCCTTGCGGTACGCCGCGTCGAACTCCTCGCCCCACAGGTCGACCAGCTCGGGCACGTCGGCGGGCGAGAACAGGCTCCACTGCTCGTCGGCGTTCACGCGGCGCATGAACTCGTCCGGGACCCAGTGCGCGAGGTTGAGGTTGTGCGTACGGCGGGCGTCCTCACCGGTGTTGTCGCGCAGCTCCAGGAACTCCTCGATGTCGGAGTGCCAGGTCTCCAGGTAGACCGCCGCGGCACCCTTGCGCCGGCCGCCCTGGTTCACCGCGGCGACGGAGGCGTCGAGCGTCTTCAGGAACGGAACGATGCCGTTGGAGTGGCCGTTGGTGCCGCGGATCAGCGAACCCCGGCTGCGGATGCGGGAGTACGACAGCCCGATGCCGCCGGCGTGCTTGGAGAGGCGGGCCACCTGGTGGTAGCGGTCGTAGATGGAGTCCAGCTCGTCCTTGGGGGAGTCGAGGAGGTAGCAGGACGACATCTGGGGGTGCCGGGTGCCGGAGTTGAAGAGCGTGGGGGAGGAGGGGAGGTAGTCGAGGCGGCTCATGAGCCCGTAGAGCGCGGCGACTTCGTCGACCGACCTCACCGTGTCGTCCTCGGCGAGGCCGGCGGCGACGCGCAGCATGAAGTGCTGGGGCGTCTCGATGACCTTGCGGGTGAGGGGGTGCCGGAGCAGGTACCGGCTGTGCAGGGTGCGCAGGCCGAAGTAACCGAAGCGGTCGTCGGCGGCCGGGTCGACGAGCGCGTCCAGGTGGGCGGCGTGGAGACGCGCGAACTCGGCGGTCCGGTCGGCGATGAGGCCCTCGCGGTGGCCGACCGCGACCGACTCGGTGAAGGACGTCACGCCCTGCGAGGCGGCCTCGGCGGCGATGGAGATGGTCAGCAGCCGGGCGGCCAGCCTGCTGTAGGCGGGGTCCTCGGAGATGAGCCCGGCGGCCGCCTCGGTGGCCAGCTCGCGCAGCTCCGCATCGTCGGCCCGCGAGGACCGGCCGCGCAGCGCGGCGGCGGCCACCCGGCCGGGGTCGGCGTCGGGGAGGTCGGCGGTCAGCTCGGTCAGGGTCCGCAGCAGCGCGGCACCGGGACCGTCGGCCGCCGCCATGGTCGCGGACGGCGCTGCTGAAGCAGGATCGGCTGGCGCGATGGTCACGTGGGGCTCTCCCTCGCTCGGCACGGGGCCTCGGCGAGGGCAGGGGGCAGCACACGAGCGCACGCGGCGTCGCGTCCACCGGCCCATTCCACGAGGCCCGGACGTCGGGCACACCGACCGGATGGCCGGGTGCACTGTCGGCAGGTCCTCGGACTGACTCCTGTGCACGGCGTTTCTGGGAACAGACATGCACAAGTACACCGTTGCGGGACAGTTCCGGATTCGCACCGGATTCCCCTGCGGCGACAGCGAGCATGAGCATACATCTTGTGCTCACCCGCCACGCCACCCCCAGATGTTGTGTCGCGGTGGTTTCAGAGCGTCAACTCATAGGTGAGAAGAGTGATGTCGTCGAGGTGCGGGATCGGATTCCAGTCCCGCTCGGGTGTGCGGACGAAGCCCAGACGTTCGTAGATGCGGTGGGCGCCGTGCATGGTGCGCTGGGTCGACAGGACGATCCGGACGCAGCCCTCCGTGGCCCGTGCGCGGGCGACACAGGCACGTACGAGGGCCTCGCCGGCGCCCCGGCCGCGTGCCTCCCGCGAGACGGCGAGCATGCGGATCTCCGCCTCGCCGGGGCCGGCTATGTCGGCCATGGGGCCGCCGGACGGTACGAAGGTGACACCGCCGACGACGCGGCCGTTGTGCACGGCGGCCAGCACCTCGGCGGCGGCCGCCCGCTTGGCCACGTCCCTCAGCTCGCCGAGGTACTCGTCGCTGTGCCCGAAGTCGAGCAGTCCGTCCTGGAGGTAGGCCTGCGCGGTGATCTCACCGAGGGCGTCGTACTCGCCGGGTTCCACCTGCCGGATCACGATGTCCATGGTCCCGAGTCTGCCGGACGGGGATGGCCGCGGGCCCGGGGTTTTCGACCGGGTTGCGGGGCGTGCTGCGAGTGCTTCCATGGAGGTAGGTGTCGGCGCCCGCGGTCCCTCCGTTTCGAGAGCCCTTCTCGGAAGGAGACGCATGATGACGAGGGTCGTCCGTCGCCCGCCCGGCAAGGAGCGGCCGCGCAACGCGCCGATGGCGACACTGGCTCCGAGGCGGGCGGCCGGCTGGGCCAGACGCGGCTTCCTGGGCCACTGGCACACGCTGACGATCCGTCTGGAGGCCCGCCGCGGCACCACCCGCCCCAGGAAGTGGCGCCGATGGGTCTCCTACACCAACGTCACCCGGGCCATCTGGCTGGTGGCCGCACTCGCGCTGCTCGCCTGGTGCGTGGAGGGCCTGTACATCCTGATCTCGCAGGACACGACCGGCTTCGAGCAGTGGCGGCAGGGCAACCCGGGGTTCGAGACCGTCATGCGCTTCGTCGGCCCGGTGCTCACCGCGTCGATCGCCGCCACGCTCTTCCTGTTCTGGTGGTACCGGTGGACCAAGCGCCGCTATCTCGCGAAGGCGCGGGTCGACCCCCACCGGCTGGTGCCCACCGCCGGACCGGACACCGCCGAGATCGTGGGCCGGGAGGAGATCGCCCAGGTCATCGCCGAGCGGCTGCGGGAACGCGACACGCGCCGGCCCTATCTGCTGGTCGGCGGCATCGGCGTCGGCAAGACCGCGGTCCTGGTACGGCTCACCGAACTGCTGGCCCGGCAGAACGCCGTGCCCGTGCCGATCCGGCTGCGGGACGCCACCGACGGGAGCGAACTGAACTTCGAACGCATGGCCAGACGGCGCTTCGCCGACGAGGCACCCCGCGGCATCCTCGCGCGCGGCAAGACCGAGCGGGTCTGGCAGCAGCTGCTCGCCGACGACAAGCCGGTCGTCATCGCCGACGGACTGGAGGAGGCTCTCCTCGACGACGACCACCAGCAGAACCGGGACAACATCATCCGGCGGGCCATCGAGCGTGCCCACGAGGAGAAGCTGCCCCTCGTCATCGCCTCCCGGCCGCACAGCCCCCTGGAGAGCACGTCCGCCGCGATCGTCGAGCTGGAACCGCTCAGCGAGGAGGAGGCCCTGCGCTTCGTCCAGGCGCACGTCCCGGAGACGGACGAGCGCCGCGTCGACTGGATCGTGGAGACGGCGGAGGTGACCGAGTCACCCGTCTATCTGCAGATCGCCCGGGAACTGCACCGCCACGGAGCTCTGGAGCACGACCGGCCGGACAACGACCCGCAGCACATGAACACCCGCAGCCGGGACCGCGGCACACTGCGGCTGTGGCTGCTGGAGACGTGGGACGAGGCGCTGTGCCAGGGCCGGCTGCGGGAGGACGTCGCGCTGACCCCGCAGGAGCGCCGGGACACCCTCGAAGTGGTCTCTGCCCTGGCATGCGTCGGACTGCTCCAGGACAAGCTGGAGGTCGGCTTCGGGGAGCTGCTGAACACGGACGTCCACGCCGGCCCGGCGCGGCGCGCTCAGGCCCGGGCCGAGCATCTGTGGACCAGCCGACGCGGCTTCGACCGGTACGGCAGACGCGGGAACGTCTTCTCCGAGTGGCACCGGCAACAGATCTGGGACGTGCTCTGCGATCGGCTCGGCGAGGAGGAGAGAAGGCGGCTGCGCGAAGGGAACATGGACCAGTGCCGTGCCGTCCTCGCCCGGTTCGCGAGCAACGCGGACAAGCTCGCGCTGGTGGAGGGCTTCGAGCGCAAGGTCCGTTTCCCGCACAGCATCGTCCAGGCCTACTTCGGCTACCGCGTCCTGAATCAGCTGGGGGAGCGGGGCGCCGGAGAGCTCGTCGAGCAGGCACTGCAGCCGCCCGGCCCCAGTCGCGAACTGCTCATCGCCCTGATGCTGTTGTCCCGTCGGCGGGCGGCGAAGCTCAGGGCCCAAGGGGGCGGTGTGCGCGCCGAGGTGAAGAAGGAGATCGAGGAGCTGGTCCGCCAGTCGCCCGTGCGCGGACACACCTTGGCCCACCGGCTGTGCAGGGCCGCGGACCGCCGTACGGACGACCCGAAGGCGCTGGATCTCTACGCGGCTGCCATGGAGATCGAGAGCGTCGAGCGCGATCCGCGACTGCTCGGCGGCATCGTGGACAGGGTGCGCAAGAGCTGGGCCGGCTTCAAGGGGGACCAGCGCACCCTCGACGACGCGAAACTGAGGCTGCTCAAGCAACTCGGAGCCGCACTGCGGGCCGTCTCCGACCGGATCGACACCACCCCGCTCTACGAGCAGCTCTTCGAGATCGGCGTGCAGGAGCCCTCCTACTCCATACGCCTGGCCGCCGCCCAGGAGTTCGGCACGGGCGGCAACCCGGCGTTCGCCCTGATCCGTGCGCGGGTCGGGCTGAACAGCGACCCCGTGAACGAGTACAACAACAGGCTCGGCGAGTTGAAGGCATGGAAGCGGCAGAAGTACGAGCAATGGGCCGAGCGCATGGGCGTGGCGAGGGCCGCCGCGCCCTCACGGGCCAGGTCCGAGCGCATCGCCCGGTTGCAGCGGGTCCGGCGAGAACTCAACCAGGACTACCGGCAGAGACGGGTCGATCTGTTCCGGGAGTTCGTGATGCGCGCCTGGCTGGTCCCCATGCTGCTGGGTTCGGTCGACGAGGCCCACCGTGAGGAGGCCCGGGAACGCCTCACCAAGTGGCTGCGCCACCTCGACCCGAAAGCCACCGGCGGTGTCCCCGACCTGCCGCTCGCCCTCGAAGCCGCGCTGGCCCAGGGCTTCAAGTACGCGGCGAACCGGCGCAAACGGCACCCGCACGCCTACCCGGGCGGTCGCGCCGACCTGATCCGCCAGGCGGAGACCGTGCTGCAGCAGTCCCGGTGCTGGTATGCACAGCTCATCCTGCTCCAGGCGCTGTGCCTGTGGGAGCTCCCGGACAGCGTGAGCAGCCATGAGCGGGGCGCGGAGGCGACGCCGGGCAAGGACGGCGACCGCGACGGCGTGAGCGAGCCGGCCCAGGCCATGGGCGGGGCGACCGCCGTGCAGACCGTGGAGCGCTGGCTTTCGATGGCCGGCACGGCGAACAGAGCGCACGGCCATCCCGGTGCGGACGGCGACTCACCCCGACGGCTGCTGCATCCGTTCGTCGCCGAGGCAGGCGACCTGGTAGCCCTCGCGCTGGAGACCGGGCAACCCGAACGCTTCCTGTGGATCGACGAGAAGGGCGTCGCCGACAACATCGGCGCGCGCACCGGCAACCCCGAGGCATACCGCAAGCACAACCTGTGGATTCCGCCCTCGGTCGGCTGGAGCACCCTGGACGCACGCGCCCAGCGTCTCGTCGCCGACATGCTCGTGATGCTGAACCTCATCGATCGGGACGGGCATCCGGACGAGGTCGAGGAGCGGATGGCCCGCGCGGAGCAGCCGGGGATGCCGCTTCCGCCGTGCATCCGCAGCGACCGTGGGCCGCTCCGGCCCGACCTGCGGGCCGGCATCTCGGACCCGCCCACGCCGGGCTCCACCTGTCTGCCCGACTGCAGGTTCCAGCTCTGCCCGTACCCACCCCGGGGCTGTGTACCGCGGGGGGAGATCCGGGAGCCGTTCTGCCGCCAGCAGCAGGCGCTCTTGCCGGGGCGCGTGAAGCGGTGGCTGCCCAGGGGGGTGCGGAGGAAGATGCCGCACTGGGTGAGTATGCGTGTCCGCGAACTGGACGATTTCTGGGACGCGATGGCCAGGCGGACCAGGGACTAGCGGCCACTGTCCGACGGGTACGACAACGGGCCGCCGGATGTCTCCGGCGGCCCGTCGATGTCAGATGCTCAGTGGGACGTGCCCGCGGTCGCCGGCGGGAGTTCCACCTGCACGCCCGGGTCGCCCGCGTCCGCCGTGTAGTCCTCCGGCTTCGTCTCGTCGATGCCCTCGGGAGCCTTCGCCGCCTTCAGGACGAAGGTCAGGACCACCGCCACCACCACGTTCAGCACGAACGCCGTCAGGCCGATGTAGCCGATCTCCCCGATGCCGGGGATCTCCGCCGACGAGCCGCCGAAGTGCTTCTGCGCCGGAGTGGAGACGTTGTAGGCCGCGATCGTGCCGTAGATCATGCCGACCGCCCAGCCGGCGAGCAGCGCCCAGCGGTGGAACCAGCGGGTGAACAGGCCGCCGACCAGGGCCGGGAAGGTCTGCAGGATCCAGATACCGCCCAGCAGCTGGAAGTTGATCGCGACCGTCTTGTCCATGGTCAGGACGAAGACCAGCGCGCCGACCTTCACCAGGAGCGAGACCAGCTTGGAGACCTGCGTCTCCTGCTTGGCTGTCGCGTCGGGCTTGATGAAGTCCTTGTAGATGTTGCGGGTGAAGAGGTTCGCGGCCGCGATGGACATGATGGCCGCGGGGACGAGGGCGCCGATACCGATCGCCGCGAAGGCCACGCCCGCGAACCAGCTGGGGAACATGTCCTCGAAGAGCTGCGGGATCGCCAACTGCGGGTTGTCGACGGTGACCGCGGCCGCGATGGCCATGAAGCCCAGCAGTGCGAGCAGGCCGAGCATCAGCGAGTACAGCGGCAGGATCGTCGTGTTGCGGCGGATCACCTCACGGCTGCGCGAGGACAGCGTCGCCGTGATCGAGTGCGGGTACATGAAGAGCGCCAGGGCCGAACCGAACGCCAGGGTGGCGTACGTCCACTGGCCTGCCGCAGGCGGGATGAGCCCGCCCGCACCGGCATCCGTGTACTTCTTCTCCGCGGCCCCGAAGATCTCGTCGAACCCGCCCAGCTTGATCGGGATGTAGATGATCGCCACCGCGATGACGACGTAGATCAGCGTGTCCTTCACGAACGCGATCAGCGCGGGGGCGCGCAGGCCCGAGGAGTAGGTGTACGCGGCCAGCACACCGAAGGCGATCAGCAGCGGCAGGTCCTTGATGAACCAGTTCGTGTTCTCGCCGCCGCCGACGCCCATGACGTCGAGGACCGCCTGGATGCCCACCAACTGCAGCGCGATGTACGGCATCGTCGCCAGGATGCCGGTGACGGCCACGGCCAGCGACAGGCCCTTCGAGCCGAAGCGGCCGCGTACGAAGTCCGAGGTCGTCACATAGCCGTGCTTGTGGGAGACCGACCACAGGCGGGGCAGGAAGGTGAAGATCAGCGGGTAGACGAGGATCGTGTACGGCACCGCGAAGAAGCCCGCCGCGCCCGCCGCGTAGATCGCCGCCGGGACGGCCACGAAGGTGTACGCCGTGTACAGGTCGCCGCCGAGCAGGAACCAGGTGATCCAGGTGCCGAACGACCGGCCGCCCAGGCCCCATTCGTCGAGGCTGTGCTCGTTCTCGGCCTTGCGCCAGCGCGCGGCCAGGAAGCCCATGACCGTGACGGCCAGGAAGAAGAAGATGAAGACGGCGAGTGCCACGCCGTTCACGTCGTTCTTCACTCCGACGCACCGCCCTTCTGGGAAGCACGGGCGCGCTGGTCACGCTGCCACAGCTTGTACGCGACCATCGTCAGCAGCGTGGAGAGCAGGACCCACAGCATCTGGTACCAGTAGAAGAACGGGATGCCGGCGAACTCCGGATCCGTCTTGGCGTACGAACCGACCCACAGCATCGCCACGAAGGGCGCGAAGAGGCAGAGCGCGATGACGACCCGGGCGGGTGTCACCAAACCTCTGTTCACCTCTGGGGCATCTGACATCTGACGGCTCCGTCCCCTCACTGATCACCTAGAAACGCGCAGGCAATGTAGGTGACGGTGCAACGACAGCGGAAGACCCCGTCCGCATATCGGATGTGGAGGGTTGGTGTGTACGACTGCGGAGGAAGCAGGGACAGCGGGCGCTCAGCAGCAGCGGAACCCCTGGCGCGGATCCGCTTCCTGGCGGTCGGTCCGCATCCGCTCGAAGTCGCGCCGGGAGGGCACCCTCGCGTCCGGGTGCTCGCGCCGTAGGTGTGCCACATAGCGGTCGTACGCCGACTCGTCGGTCAGCTCACGCACATACCAGCGCACCCCGCTAAGCACCCGTCGAAGCGACCGCACCGCGCTCCTCCTCCTTCTCCTCCTTCGTCGGGAACAGCCCGGCCGGAGCGGTGATCTTCGACTCGACGTACGGCGCCTCGCTCAGCGTGGACAGTGCCGGGCGGCGGACATGCCGGACGCACACGCGCAGAGCGTCGACGATCACTACGACGATCAGGAGCGCGAGGACCGCGGAGAGGACGCCGTCCACCGTGGAGTTGGTGACCACGGTGTGCATGTCGTCCATGGACTTGGCGGGCGGCAGGACCTCGCCGCGGTCGATGGCGTCCTGGAACACCTGACGCTGCTTGAAGAAGCCGACCTTCGGGTCGCTGGAGAACACCTTCTGCCAGCTGGCGGTGAGCGTCACCGTGGCGTCCCAGGCGAGCGGAACACCGGTGATCCAGGCCCACTTGAGGCGGCCGGACTTCACCAGCAGGGTCGTGCAGACGGCGAGGGCGACCGCGGCCAGCAGCTGGTTCGAGATGCCGAAGATCGGGAAGAGCTGGTTGATGCCGCCGAGGGGCTCATGAACGCCGACCCACAGGAAGTACCCCCACAGGCCGCACACGATCGCGCTGGTGATGACCAGGCCGGGCTTCCAGCTGACGTTCTTGAACGGCCGGTGGACGTTGCCCAGCATGTCCTGGAGCATGAACCGGCCCACGCGGGTTCCGGCGTCCAGCGCGGTCAGGATGAACAGCGCCTCGAACATGATTGCGAAGTGGTACCAGAAGGCGCGCAGGCCGCCGCCGGTGACCTGGGAGAAGATCTCCGAGACCCCGATGGCGAGGGTGGGCGCGCCGCCGGTACGGGAGAGCAGGCTCGCTTCCTCGACGTTCTCCGCGGCCCGGGCGAGCGCCTCGGGGGAGATCTGGTAGCCCCAACTGCCCACGACCTGCGAGGCGTTCTGCACGGTGTCCCCGATGACCCCGGCGGGCGCGTTCATCGCGAAGTACAGGCCCGGGTCGATGATGCTCGCCGCGACCAGCGCCATCACGGCGACCGACGACTCCATCAGCATGGAGCCGTAGCCGATCATCCGGACCTGCGTCTCCTTCTGGATCATCTTCGGCGTCGTACCGGACGAGATCAGCGAGTGGAAGCCGGACAGGGCGCCGCAGGCGATGGTGATGAAGACGAAGGGGAAGAGGGATCCCGCGAAGACCGGGCCGTCGCCGCGTGAGGCGAAGTCCGTCACCGCGTCCATCTTCAGCGTCGGCAAGGCGATGACGACACCAAGGGCGAGCAGGAAGATCGTGCCGATCTTCATGAAGGTCGACAGGTAGTCGCGCGGCGCCAGCAGCATCCACACCGGCAGGATAGAGGCGATGAAGCCGTACGCCACCAGCCAGACGACCAGCGTCGAGGGCGCGAGGGTGAAGGTGTCGGCCCAGGACGACTCGGCGACCCAGCGGCCCGCGACCAGGGCGAACAGCAGCAGGGCGACGCCGATCAGCGACACCTCGGCGACCCGACCGGGGCGCAGGACCCGCAGATAGAAGCCCATCAGCAGGGCGATCGGGATCGTCATCGCGATGGAGAAGGTCCCCCACGGCGACTGCGCGAGGGCGTTGACGATCACCAGCGCCAGCACGCCGAGCAGGACGATCATGATGGCGAAGGTGGCGAGCAGCGCGGCCGCGCCGCCGAACGGGCCGATCTCCTCACGCGCCATCTGCCCCAGCGACCGTCCGTCCCGGCGGGTGGAGAAGAACAGCACCACCATGTCCTGGACCGCGCCCGCGAAGATGACACCCGCGATGATCCAGATCGTGCCCGGGAGATAGCCCATCTGCGCGGCAAGGACCGGGCCGACCAGCGGTCCGGCGCCGGCGATCGCTGCGAAGTGGTGGCCGAGCAGGACGCGGCGGTCGGTGGGGTGGAAGTCGATGCCGTTGTTGAGGCGTTCGGCCGGGGTGGCCCTGGTCCTGTCGACTTTCAGGACCTTGTACGCGATGAACTTGGCGTAGAAGCGGTAGGCGATCGCGTACGAGCCGAGGGCGGCCGCGACCATCCAGGCGGCGGAGACCTCCTCACCGCGGGAGAGCGCGAGCACGGTCCACCCCGCCGCACCGACGAGCGCGACGAGGCTCCAGACGACGATGGTTCGGACGTTCGCGGTACGCACCGGGGAGTCCTCCCGTCCATGCGGCGACGGGAGGACCGTAGAGCAGGATGCGCAGTTGCGCTACACCGCGTGCACTACCGCGGTGGACGCTTCAACAGCCTTATTCGGCGGGCCGCTTGAGCCTGGCCACGAACTTGTAGCGGTCCCCTCGGTAAACCGACCGCACCCACTCCACCGGCTGCCCCTCCCGGTCCAGCGAGTGCCGGGACAGCATCAGCATCGGCAGGCCCACGTCGGTGCCGAGCAGGCCGGCCTCGCGCGGGGTGGCCAGGGAGGTCTCGATGGTCTCCTCGGCCTCGGCGAGATGGACGTCGTAGACCTCGGCGAGCGCGGTGTAGAGGGAGGTGTACTTCACGAGGCTGCGCCTGAGCGCCGGGAAGCGTTTCGCGCTCAGATGGGTCGTCTCGATGGCCATCGGCTCCCCGTTCGCCATGCGCAGCCGCTCGATGCGCAGCACCCGGCCGCCGGCCGTGATGTCGAGCAGGTCGGCGAGGCGGTCGTCGGCGGTGATGTAGCCGATGTCCAGCAGCTGGGAGGTCGGCTCCAGGCCCTGGGCGCGCATGTCCTCGGTGTACGAGGTGAGTTGCAGGGCCTGCGAGACCTTCGGCTTGGCGACGAACGTGCCCTTGCCCTGGATGCGCTCCAGGCGCCCCTCGACGACCAGTTCCTGCAGGGCCTGGCGCACGGTCGTGCGGGAGGTGTCGAACTCGGCGGCCAGGGTCCGCTCGGGCGGGACGGGGGTGCCGGGCGCCTGGGTCTCCGTCATGTCGAGGAGGTGCTTCTTCAGGCGGTAGTACTTGGGCACGCGGGCGGTACGGACGGTGGCGCCGTTCTCGTTCTCCGCACTGCTGACGTCGGTGCTCATGGCCTGCCTTCCCGGCTCCGGATGCGGATCACATCGTGATCCCTTCTGTATACCGTCGCCACCTCTTTTGGTCTAGTCCACAGTGCCAAGTGGTCTAGCGGACGAGAGTACTCCGGTGCCGCTGTTTTCGCTGGCTTCTTACTTAAAGGTTCCTGCATATGTAGGTCCCATAACGGCTGGTCAGGGGCTATTCGGCCACCCTTGACACGCTTCCTGGTCTGGTCCAAGCTCCCCCTACTGGTCTACACCATTGGTCCAGGTCCGCCCATGGGCGGGAGGTGTGGGCATCCCTGAGGAGGGTGGCGTGAAGCGCAAGCTGATATCCGCGATCGGTGTCGCGGGCATGATGATCTCCCTGGCGGCGTGCGGGGGAGACAACGGCGACGGCGGGGACAAGGCCGGGGCGGACGGCTACGCGGGCCAGACGCTCACCGTGTGGGTGATGGACGGCTCGTCGCCCGACCAGTGGCAGAAGGACGTCGCCGCGGCCTTCGAGAAGAAGACCAAGGCCAAGGTCAAGTTCGAGATCCAGCAGTGGAACGGCATCCAGCAGAAGCTGACCACCGCCCTGTCGGAGGAGAACCCGCCGGACGTCTTCGAGATCGGCAACACCCAGACCCCGGCCTACGCCAAGACCGGCGGCCTCGCCGACCTCGCCGACCTCAAGACCGGGATCGGCGCCGACTGGACCGAGTCCCTGAACGAGTCGTCGATCTACGACGGCAAGCAGTACGCGGTGCCGTGGTACTTCGCCAACCGCGTCGTCCTCTACAACAAGAAGATCTGGGCCGAGGCGGGCATCAAGGACACCCCCAAGACCCGCGACGAGTTCTACGCCGACCTCAAGCAGATCGGCGAGAAGACCGACGCCGAGCCCCTCTACCTGCCCGGCCAGAACTGGTACCACTTCGTCGGCCTGACCATCGGTGAGGGCGCCGAGCTGGTGAAGAAGGACGGCGACAAGTACGTCTCCAACCTCGACGACCCGAAGGTCGCTGCCGCCATGGAGACGTACAAGAAGTTCCAGGCGCTGTCCAAGGCGCCCAAGGACAAGGACGAGGCCACCCCGCAGCAGGCCGAGGTCTTTGGCAAGGGCAAGGTCGGTGCCTTCATCGGCATGGGCTGGGAGGCCGGCGTCGCGATCAAGGCCAACCCGAAGATCGAGAAGGAGATCGGCTACTTCACCATCCCGGGTGCCACGGCCGACAAGCCCGAGGGCGTCTTCCTCGGCGGCTCCAACCTCGCGGTCGCCGCGGGCAGCAAGAAGCAGGAGCTGGCCAAGGAGTTCCTGAAGATCGCCCTGTCCGACAAGTACGAGGGCGAGCTGGCCAAGCTCAACGGCGTCATCCCGAACAAGGAGTCGCTGCAGACCAACCTCAAGGGCAACGCCGTCGCCGAGGCCGCCGCGCCGGCCGTCGCGGGTGGTGGCACCACGCCGCTGATCCCGGAGTGGGCGGCCGTGGAGAACGCGCCCAACCCGATCAAGACGTACATGACCGCCGTGCTGAACGGTAAGTCGCCGGCCGAGGCGGCCAAGCAGGTCGAGGGCGAGTTCAACAAGCGCCTGTCGCAGCAGCAGTAGGACCAGCGGCAGTAACGGCGCCGGTGTGCGCGCCGGGGCGGGGGATGCGCGTGACGCCCCCCGCCCCGGCGACCGTACGCGGGTCCAGGTACGTAGGTCGAGAAGAGAGATCGCGAGCATGACCGTGCAGACCGAACGGCCGCCCTCCGGCCCGGTGGACGTAGTCAAGAGGGACGAGAGCGGACCCGCCGGGCAGGGGCCCCGAGCCGCGTCGCGCCTCGGCGCGCTCACCCCGTACCTGTTGCTGCTGCCGGCCTGCGCGGCCACCGTGCTGCTGCTCGGCTGGCCGCTGCTGAAGGACGTCCTGCTGTCGTTCCAGAACCTCAACATGGCGCAGCTGATCCAGCACGTCACCGAGTGGAACGGCATCGACAACTACAAGGAGGTCCTCACCGGCGGGACTTCTGGCGCGTCACCCTGCGCTCGATCCTGTTCACGGCGGTCAACGTCGCCCTGATCATGATCCTGGGAGCCCTGGTCGGCCTGCTGCTGGCCCGCCTCGGCAAGCGGATGCGGGTCACGCTGATGATCGGGCTCGTGCTGGCCTGGGCGATGCCCGTGGTCGCCGCGACCACCGTCTACCAGTGGCTGTTCGCGCAGCGCTTCGGCGTCGTCAACTGGGTCCTGGACAAGCTCGGTTGGCACTCCATGGCCGACTACAGCTGGACCAGCAGCCAGATGTCGACGTTCTTCGTGGTCACGGTACTGATCGTCTGGCAGTCGATCCCGTTCGTCGCGATCAACCTGTACGCGGCCACCACCACCATCCCGGGCGAGCTCTACGAGGCCGCGGCGCTCGACGGCGCGGGCGGCTGGAAGAGCTTCACCACGGTGACCCTCCCCTTCCTGCGCCCCTTCCTCTACGCCACGACCTTCCTGGAGATCATCTGGGTCTTCAAGGCGTTCGTGCAGGTCTTCACCATCAACGGCGGCGGCCCCGACCGGCTCACCGAGATCCTGCCCGTCTACGCCTACATCGAGGGCGTCGGCAACCAGCACTACGGCATGGGCGCCGCGATCGCCGTCCTGACCATTCTGATCCTGCTCGGCCTGACGGCCTACTACCTCAGGATCGTGCTCAAGCGAGAGGAAGAGGAGGTCTAGCGGTGCAGCGCTCGCTCTTCGGCCGCCTGTGGCCCAACGTCACGGCCGTCGTCCTGTTCATCGGCTTCGTCTTCCCCGTGTACTGGATGTTCGCCACGGCCTTCAAACCGACCGGCGACATCATCTCGGAGGACCCGGTCTGGTTCCCCACCGACGTCACCTTCGAGCACTTCAAGAGGGCGACCGGCGTCGACCACTTCTGGACGTACGTCACCAACTCGCTGATCGTCACGCTCTGCGCGGTCGCTCTGGCCCTGGTCATCGCGCTGGCGGGCTCCTTCGCCCTCGCCCGGATGCGGTTCAAAGGGCGGCGCGGTTTCGTCATCGGCTTCATGCTGGCCCAGATGGCGCCCTGGGAGGTGATGATCATCGCGATGTACATGATCGTGCGGGACGCGTCGATGCTGAACAGCCTCGTGCCGCTGACGGTCTTCTACATGATGATGATCCTGCCCTTCACCATCCTGACCCTGCGCGGCTTCGTCGCCTCCGTGCCCCGTGACCTGGAAGAGGCCGCGATGGTCGACGGCTGCACCCGCGCCCAGGCGTTCCGCAAGGTCATCCTGCCGCTGCTGGCACCCGGCCTGATGTCCACCTCCCTCTTCGGCTTCATCACCGCATGGAATGAATTCCCCCTGGTCCTGGTGCTGAACAAGGAGACCGAAGCGCAGACCCTGCCACTGTGGCTGTCCAGCTTCCAGACCGCCTTCGGCAACGACTGGGGCGCGACGATGGCGGCATCCTCCCTCTTCGCCGTCCCGATCCTGATCCTCTTCGTCTTCCTGCAGCGCAGGGCTGTCAACGGCCTGACGGCCGGCGCCGTGAAGGGATAACGCCACCCGATGACGACAATCGCCAGCGGTACCGACACTTTGACGCGCGACGCCCTGACCGTCCTGCAGCCCGGCTTCACCGGCACCACCGCCCCCGACTGGCTGCTGCGCCGCCTCGGCGAGGGCCTCGCCTCCGTCGGCCTGTTCGGCCGCAACATCGCCTCGCCGGAGCAACTGGCCGCGCTGACGGCCCAGTTGCGTGCCGAGCGGGACGACGTGCTGGTCGCCATCGACGAGGAGGGCGGTGATGTGACGAGGCTGGAGGTGAGGAGCGGCTCCAGCTTCCCCGGCAACCACGCCCTGGGCGCGGTGGACGACGTCGAGCTGACGAGGCAGGTGGCCTCCGAACTGGGCCGCCGTCTCGCGGCCTGTGGGGTGAACCTCAACTGGGCCCCGTCGGCGGACGTGAACTCCAACCCCGCGAACCCGGTGATCGGCGTACGCTCCTTCGGCGCCGACACCGCCCTGGTCGCCCGCCACACCGCGGCCTACGTCACCGGCCTGCAGTCGGCGGGGGTGGCGGCCTGCACGAAGCACTTCCCGGGCCACGGCGACACGGCGGTCGACTCCCACCACGCCCTCCCACGCATCGACGCGGCCGTGGAGGTGCTGTCCGACCGCGAACTGTCCCCGTTCCGCGCGGCGATCGCTGCCGGCACAAGGGCAATGATGAGCGCGCACATCCTCATCCCCGCCCTGGACTCCGACCACCCGGCGACCCTCTCCCGCCCGGTCCTGACGGACCTCCTGCGCGGCGACCTCGGCTACACCGGCCTGATCGTCACCGACGGCATGGAGATGCAGGCCATCGCGGCCACCTACGGCATCGAACGCGGCAGCGTCCTCGCCCTCGCGGCCGGTGCGGACGCGATCTGCGTCGGCGGCGGCCTGGCGGACGACGAGACGGTACGGCGACTGCGGGACGCCCTGATCGCCGCGGTCCGCTCCGGCGAACTCCCCGAGGAACGCCTGGCGGAGGCAGCGGAACGCGTCCGCGAACTGGCCCGCTGGACGGCGACCGCGCCCCCGGCGACCGAGGGCGCGGCTCGCACGGACGTAGGCCTGATCGCCGCCCGCCGCGCCCTGAAGGTGACCGGCGCCGCGGACTTCACCCCGCTCACCGAGGCGCCCTACGTCGCCGCGTTCACCCCGGTCGCGAACATCGCCGTGGGCGACGAGACACCCTGGGGCGTGGCGGCGGAACTGGGCCGCCTGCTCCCGGGCACGGAGACGGGCAGCTTCGCGGGGGAGGACGCGGGTCGGGAAGCACTGGGCGCGGCGGGGGACCGACGGATCGTGGCGGTGGTTCGCGACGAACACCGTCACCCCTGGATGGCAACGGCCCTCGACATCCTGCTGGAGGCCCGCCCCGACACGATCGTGGTCGAAATGGGCGTCCCCCAGGCGCCACCCCGAGGCGCCCTGCACATCGCAACCCACGGCGCGGCACGGGTGTGCGGGCGGGCGGCGGCGGAGGTCATCGCGGGGGAGTAGCCGATACGACGAGAAAGGCGCCGGTCCCTTTTACAGAGGACCGGCGCCTTCAGTCCCTAGGGGCGCGGGGAACTGCGCGACCAGCCGGATACGGCCCGCAGCCCGCAGCAAACCGCACCCGGCAGACGAAACCCGCTTCTCAGATCCCCTGCCAATCCGGCTTGTTGGCATACGTGTGCCGGAAATAGTCGGCCAGCTTCAATTTGGACGCCGCCCCCTCGTCCACAACAACCGTGGCATGCGGATGCAACTGCAACGCCGATGCCGGACACACCGCAGCGACCGGCCCCTCCACAGTCGCCGCAACCGCATCCGCCTTGCCCTCACCCGTGGCCAGCAACACCAGATGCCGCGCCTCGAGAATCGTGCCGATCCCCTGCGTGATCACGTGATGCGGCACCTGCTCGATGTCCCCGTCGAAGAACCGCGCGTTGTCGATCCGCGTCTGCTCCGTCAGCGTCTTGATCCGCGTCCGCGAGGCCAGCGACGAACACGGCTCGTTGAACCCGATGTGCCCGTCCGTCCCGATCCCGAGCAACTGCAGATCTACGCCCCCGGCCTCGGCCAGCGCCGCGTCATACGCCTCGCACGCCCCCTGCACGTCCTCGGCCGTGCCGTCGGGCCCCATGAACGCGTCCATCCCGACCCCGAGCGGCTCCAGCACCTCGCGCCGCAGCACCGACCGGTACGACTCGGGGTGCTCGGCCGGCAGCCCCACATACTCGTCGAGCTGCGCGATCCGTGCGAGCGAGGCGTCCACGGCACCGGAGCGCACCTTCGCCGCGAGCGCCGCGTAGATGGGCAGCGGCGTCGACCCGGTGGCCACGCCGAGCAGGGCGTCGGGCTTGCGCCTGAGCAGCTGGGCCATGGCCTCGGCTATCAGCTCGCCACCCGCCTTGGCGTCCGGAACGATGACAACTTCCACGCTGGGCCTGCCGATCTGAAGAGGGACTCGAAGGGCACCCTGAAGGGGCATGTGGTTTAGACCAATCTAGCACCTCGTAGGCGCAGAGAGCAGGGCTCCAGGACCCATGTAACGCAAGCCCCGCAGACATGTCGGCAGACCGTCGGACGGGCGTCATTCCCCGTGGGGAAGTGGAATGGAGACCGTCCCGGCACGACGAGCGCGACAGCAGGAAGGGCCCCCATGACCGCCACGACCCCGTACCCTCCCGACCCGCACGCCCCCCACAACGACGTCCCCGGCCGCATCATGGCCCGCGAGATGGCCGAGCAGCCCGCCGTGCTGCGCCGGATCCTGTCCGAGGCTGCCCCCGCCGTCCGCAAGGTCGCCCAGGAGATCGCCGCCCGCGGCCCCCGCTTCGTCCTGCTCACCGCCCGCGGCACCTCCGACAACGCCGCCCTCTACGCCAAGTACCTCCTGGAGATCCGCCTCGGCCTGCCCTGCGGTCTGACCTCGATGTCGACCACCACTGCCTACGGTGCCCGCCCGGACCTCACCGACGTCCTGGTCATCACCGTCAGCCAGTCCGGCGGCTCCCCGGACCTGGTCGCCTCGACCCGGGCCGCCCGCGAGGCCGGCGCGATCACGCTCGCGGTGACCAACAACCCCGACTCACCGCTGGCCGGCGTCTCCGAGTACCACCTCGACATCATGGCCGGACCGGAGCGGGCCCTCCCCGCGACCAAGACCTATACGGCCTCCCTTCTCGCCCTCTACCTCTTCGTCGAAGGTCTGCGCGGCGGCGACGGCAGCGCCGCCAAGGTGCTCCCGGACCTCGCCGCACAACTGCTCGCCCGGCAGGACGAGATCCGCACCCTCGCCGCCCGCTACCGCTTCGCCGAGCGCATGGTGATCACCTCCCGTGGCTACGGCTACCCCACGGCCAAGGAAGCCGCCCTGAAGCTGATGGAGACCAGCTACATCCCGGCGCTCGCCTACTCCGGCGCCGACCTCCTGCACGGCCCGCTCGCCATGGTCGACAACGTCTCCCCGGTGATCGCGGTCGTCACCGACGGCAAGGGCGGCGAGGCCCTCCAGCCCGTCCTCGACCGACTCCGCGGCCGCGGCGCCGACCTGGTCGTCATCGGCCCCCGCCACCAGGTCGAGCAGGCATCGGCCGGCTTCGTCCTGCCCACCGAGGACGTGGCCGAGGAAGTCCAGCCGATCCTGGAGATCATCCCTCTCCAGCTCCTGGCCTACGAGGTCGCGATCGCCCGAGGCCAGGACCCGGACGCCCCGCGGGCCCTGGCGAAGGTGACGGAGACGCGCTGAGGGCGGAACCGCATCTGCGGACAGCTTCTAGTGCAGGCTCAGCAGCGAGCCTCCCGTCGCGTCGATGTGCTGGCCGGTGACCCAGCGGGAGTCGGGCGACGCCAGGAACGCCACCACGTCGGCCACCTCGGAGGCCGTACCGACCCGCTTGAAGACCGAGACGGACTCCGCGTGCGCGCGTATCCCGGGGTCGGCCAGTGCCGCGCTCGTCAGGTCGGTGTCGATGAACCCGGGCCCGACCGAGTTGGCGGTGATACCGCGCGGCGCAAGCTCGGCGGCGAGCGAGCGGGTCAGCGTCGTGACCGCGCCCTTGGCCATGTGCGTGGCGGCGATCGCGGCGATGGCAGCGTCCGTGGCAGCCGTGACGTTGATGATCCGGCCGTGGTCGCGCAGTCGCCGCAGGCCGTGCTTGACGATGAAGAACGGCGCCCTGGCGTTGACCGCGTGCGTCCGGTCGTAGAGCTCCTCGTCCGTGTCGTCGACGGTCGCGAAGATCGCCATGCCCGCGTTGTTGACCAGGATGTCCAGCCCCTCGGCATGTCGGTCGAAGGCCTCCCACAGGGCCTCCGCGTCACCGGGCACCCCCAGCTCGGCGCGGATCGCGAAGGCGCTGCCGCCCGCTGCCTCGATCGCGGCCACGGTCTGCTTGGCCGCCACCTCATTGCTGCCGTAGTGCACGGCGACCCGCGCCCCGTCGCGCGCCAGCCGCTGGGCCACGGCCCGTCCGATCCCCCTGCTCGCCCCTGTGACCAGTGCCGTCCTGCCCGTAAGCACGCCCATGCCGACGCCCCCTCGCATTCCCTAGTGGTCGCTACAGAAAGACCGTACAACAGGGCACCGACAATTCTCTAGCAGCCGCTATAAAATCCACCCCATGGTGAGCAGCGACGACACGAAGGCGAAGATCAAGCGCGCGCCCAAGCCCCGCGGCCGCCCCCGTTCCTTCGACCGCGAGACCGCTCTGGAGAAGGCGATCCTCGCCTTCTGGGAGCGCGGTTACGAGGCGACGTCGGTCTCCGATCTCACCCAGGTCATGGACATCGGCGCCCCGAGCCTCTACGCCGCCTTCGGTGACAAGCGTTCCCTCTTCGAAGAGGCCGTGCGCGTCTACACCGCCCGGTACGCCTCCTTCGCCGACCGGGCCCTCGCCGAGGAGCCCACCTCCCGCGCCGCGGTCGAACGGACCCTGCGCGAGGCCGCCGCCATGTACACGGACTCCGATCACCCGCACGGCTGCCTCATCGCCCACGCGGCCATCAACTGCACGACCCCGGAGGTCGCCGAGTCCCTGCGCGACCGGCGCAACGCCACCATCGCCGCCTTCGAGAGCCGAATCAAAGCGGATGTCGCAGCCGGTGAACTCCCGCCGGGGACTGACGCCGCCGCCCTCGCCCGGCACGCCGGCGCGATCATCCACGGCATGTCACAACAGGCGCGCGACGGGGCGAGCCGGGAGGAACTGGAGGCACTCGCGGAAATTGCCATGGCCATCTGGCCCCGCACATGAACCCACACGGGTTAGGCTGCGTGGTGGATGCCAGGGCGTCCTACTAGTTCTCCGTCAGTCCGTTGACTGGTCGGAGCCCGCGACGAAGCGTCAACAGCAAACAGGCTCCAACGCATGGACACACCCGAGTGGTCTAGTCCACAATGCGAAGGAGTGCGTAGGAGAAGAACGCACCGACTTCCGCCTTCCCCGCACAGGAAGGCGGACCGAGGAACCGGAGCTCTCTGCCCTGACTGCCCCGGCTCCTCATCCTCGGCCGACCGGGACCGCACACCCCACGGCCGATATTGCTCCGGGCTGCGGTGCCGGGAGGGTTGAGGGTCCCTCTCAGGCGCCGCGGCCCGCGGGTGTTCTCAGGGTCGTTCCAAGGGGCCGGATCGCCTCCCCAGTGGCTGGTTTCGAGTCATGTCCGTACCGCCAGGTACGCTCGGCCACGTGCCCTCCATGAACGAACTCGTACGCCAGCACACGGCCCTCGACGACTCCGACCTCGAGTGGCTCCACCTGCTGGTCTCGGAGTGGCAACTGCTCTCCGACCTCTCCTTCGCCGACCTGGTCCTGTGGGTCCCCACCAGCGACGGCACCAGGTATGTCTCCGTCGCGCAGATGCGACCCAACACCGGCCCGACCTCGTACCAGGACGACATGGTCGGCCACCTCGTCCCGCGCGGCCGCCGCCCGATGCTGGACGCCGCGCTCGACGAGGGCCGGATCGTGCGGGAGGGCGACCCCGAGTGGCGCGAGGAGGTGCCGGTCCGCGTCGAGTCGATTCCCGTACGGCGGGACGGGCGCGTCCTCGGTGTCATCGCGCGCAACACCAACCTGCTGACCGTCCGCACCCCGAGCCGTCTGGAGCTGACGTACCTCCAAAGCGCCTCGGATCTGGCGCAGATGATCGCGGCCGGCGCGTTCCCGTTCGCCAACCAGCAGGTCGACATGGACGCCTCGCCGCGCGTCGGCGACGGCCTGATCCGCCTGGACGCCGACGGCATCGTCCAGTACGCCTCCCCGAACGCGCTGTCGGCCTACCACCGTCTCGGCCTCGCCGCCGACCTCGTCGGCCACCACCTCGGCAAGACCACCGCCGAACTCGCCCCGACCCACGGGCCGGTGGACGAGGCGCTCGCCAAGGTCGCCAGCGGCTGGGCACCCCGCGAGTTCGAGATCGAGTCGAGCGACGGGGTCATCCAGTTCCGCGCGATCCCGCTCAAGCCCAAGGGCACCCGCATCGGTTCGCTGGTCCTGCTCCGGGACGTCACCGAACTGCGCCGCCGCGAGCGCGAGTTGATCACCAAGGACGCGACCATCCGGGAGATCCACCACCGGGTGAAGAACAACCTCCAGACGGTGGCCGCCCTGCTCCGCCTCCAGGCCCGGCGCATCGAGTCCGACCGCGGCCGCGAGGCCCTGGAGGAGGCGGTCCGCCGGGTCGGTTCGATCGCGATCGTGCACGAGACGCTGTCCCAGAACCTCGACGAGCGTGTGGAGTTCGACGAGATCGCCGACCGGGTGCTGGCGATGGTCGCCGAGATCTCGCCCGGCAAGGTCACCGGCCGACGCACCGGCCGCTTCGGCATCCTCGACGCCGAGGTCGCCACCCCGCTGTCGATGGTCCTGACCGAGATCCTCCAGAACGCCCTGGAACACGGCTTCCGTGAGGGCGACACCGGCACGGTCGAGGTCTCGGCGGTCCGCGGGGGTACGACGAAGCAGGCCCGCCTCCTCGTCACGGTCCAGGACGACGGCGTGGGCCTCCCCGAGGGCTTCGACCCGCACACCGCGGGCAACCTCGGCCTGCAGATCGTACGGACCCTGGTGGAGGGGGAGTTGGGCGGCACGTTCGACATGGTGCCGGCGCCTGAGCGGGGGACTCGGGTGATCCTCGACATCCCGGTGCGGGCACACAAGTAAGCGTCGGAGGGGGCCGTGGCGAACACCACGGCGGCCGAGTGGCGCACTGCACACCGCGACCGCACATGGCCACCGAGCAACGCCCACCAAGCAACGTCCGCCGACACACGGCGCGTCGCCGACGCCGTCGATCAGCGCCAACGGCCGGACACTCGACCGTCCCCCGGACAGCAAAGAGCCCCAACCCGTTCAGGGGGCTGGGGCTCAACATGCTCGTTGCCAGCATTTGCTGCGCATCGGGGGTACTGCGCGCTGCGGCTCGGGGGCGGGAGATGCGTACTCGCTGTACGCGCCGCCAAGCTCAGGCTGTTTGCGGGGCGGGTGTTGTCAGGCGGAGGCCTGACGGGCCCGGTTGCGGGCGGCGCGGCGCTTCATGGCGCGGCGCTCGTCCTCGCTGAGACCACCCCAGACGCCGGAGTCCTGACCGGACTCGAGCGCCCACTGCAGGCACTGCTCGATAACCGGGCAGCGACGGCAGACGGCCTTGGCTTCCTCGATCTGCAGCAGCGCAGGACCGGTGTTGCCGATGGGGAAGAAGAGCTCGGGGTCTTCCTCGCGGCAAACGGCGTTGTGACGCCAGTCCATGGCTGCTACCTCTCCTTGTATTACTGCTGGGTTGCTTGTGAATGTGAACGCTTTCACGAATCCCTCAACAAGTGAAGGGCCTACCGCCAGGTTCCCTGGCGTGGGTCCTGTGAATTGAAGAGGGGTTCCGGTGATCAGTGGAGGCCGGTGTTGCGGGCCGTCCCGATCGCCACGTAGAGACTCGCAAACCTCAGCGACGGATACAACCCCTTCCGGAAAGTTTTTTTTGATTCCTCGGTGTCGACTAGGTCACAGCCGTACTTCCATGGGGTGGATCCTGGCCTAAACGTTCGAGTGAAAGGACTTTAGCCCTTTCCGCTCACACAATCACACGCAGTGCACGGCGTACGCCTGTGAACGTCACGCTTGTACGCAGCCCTAGGTGGTCGCCGTCCATCTGAAGGGGGAGAGGGACCTTCGAATGCAAGGTGAACTGGTCCAGGTCGTGGAGTGAGGTGGCGTGCTTGCCATGGGGTCCCCGCTCGGGGGACGAAGTGAGCAACTGGGTGCCATACCGGGCAACCGCGGCCGTCGTCATGCGGCTGAGACCGAGTACGTCGAGGCCTTTATCGAACGAGGCTTTAGGCGACGCGTACATCGGGTGATTGCCCAGGAAGGTCCACGGAGAGGTGTTCGAGACTATGGACAGCACCAGGTCGGTCACCGGCTCCGCGTCCGGACGTTCCAGCGTGATCGTGCCGTGTCGCCGGTGCGCCTCGCCGAAGAACTGCCGCAGCGCCTGGCGCACGTAGAGGGCGTGCGTCGACCTTCTGCCACGCTCACGCTGCTGCTCGACCCTGCCGACCACGCCGGCGTCGAAGCCGAGGCCCGCGTTGAAGGTGAACCAGCGTGCGGGGACCGCCTCGTCCTCCGTGCCGGGCGTGCCCGAGGTCAGGCCGAGGCCGACGGTACGTTCGCTGCCCTCGCGCAGGGCGTCCAGCAGGGCGCCGGTCGCCTCCACGGCGTCGTTCGGCAGGCCGAGGGCGCGGGCGAAGACGTTGGTGGAGCCGCCGGGGACCACCGCGAGGCGGGGGAGGTGCTCCGGGGCGGGGCCGTTGTGCAACAGTCCGTTGACGACCTCGTTGACCGTGCCGTCGCCGCCGAGGGCGACCACCAGGTCGACGTCGTCACTGTCCGCCGCCTGCCGGCCCAGGTCGCGTGCGTGGCCGCGGTACTCGGTGGTGACGGCCTCGAGTTTCATCTCGCTGGCGAGCGCATGGATCAGGACATCGCGCGTACGTGCGCTTGTGGTGGTTGCTGCCGGATTGACCACGAGAAGTGCACGCATGACTGGCAGCGTACCTACTGGGGGGTACCGGGCACAGGTCGAGGTGGGGATCCGGTAAGAGATCGGGCGTGAGTCTCGACACGGGGTGACTGCGTCGGCTTGGCCGGGGGTTCTTGTTGCCGGCGGTTTTCTGGTGCCTGCTGCGCTGCAGCGGGCCTGAGTCCGCTGGGGCGCCCCCCTTGTGCTGCACTCCCAGTGGCGCGCCGCCGGCACCGCTCCGCCGGCGGCGCGCACCCCCCGCCAGTGCCATGCATCGCATTCGCCACCGTCGCACCCGGCCGCCCAGCGCCGCGGACCCGCATCCGCCACCGTCGGCCCCGGTGGCCCAGCGCCATGCGCCGCAGCCCGCCACCGTCGCACCCCGCCACGGTCGCACCCGGCCACCCAGCGCCACGCACCCGCACCCGTCGGGCCCGGCCGCCCAGCGCCACGCACCCGCACCCCGCCACCATCGCCCCCGCCCGGCCCAGCCCCCCAGCCGCACCCGGCAACCCGCGAGCTGGTGCTGGGCAGCCTCGGCTGGGGAAGTCGGTGGTGTCGAGGGCTACCCTTCAGGGGTGACCAAGGAGCAGACCCCCACCACCCCCGAAACCGCCGGTCCGCGCCCGCGCCGGCTGACGTATGCGGCGGCGCTCACCGCGCTGGAAGGGCTGGCGCTGGCTGTCGGGGGGCTCTGGGTGCTCGTGCTGGGGCTTGCCGGGGAGCCGGACGACCGGCAGCAGGCCGTCACGCTCGGCGTGACGCTGGTCGCCCTCGCCCTGCTGCCCTTGCTCGCCGCGCGGGGGCTGTTCGCTCTGCGGAGCTGGAGCCGGGGGCCGTCCGTCATCACGCAGATCATGGCCCTGCCGGTGGCCTACAGCCTGTTGCAGGCCGACAGCATGGCCATTCCGGCGGGGATCGCGATCGCCGTGGTCGCGATCGCCACGCTCGTGCTCCTGATCAACCCGGCGACTACCCAGGCCCTCGGGATCCGGGGGCCTGGCAGCGCACAGGACCAGAAGTAGTCGGGCCAGAAGCAGGCCGGGCCGTAGGTAGTCGGACTAGAAGCAGGTCGGGCCAGATGTAGTCATCGGTATCTGGTCATCGGTTCTCGGTGACCGTTCCGAAGAAGCCGTCACTCCTCCACCAGCAGCTTCTCCCGCAGCTGCGCCAGCGTGCGCGCCAGCAGCCGGGAGACGTGCATCTGGGAGATGCCGACCTCCTGCGCGATCTGCGACTGGGTCATGTTGCCGAAGAACCGCAGCAGCAGGATCCGCTTCTCGCGCGGCGGGAGGTCTTCCAGCAGCGGCTTGAGCGACTCCCGGTACTCGACGCCCTCCAGCGCCTCGTCCTCCGCGCCGAGGGTGTCCGCGACCGCCGGGGACTCGTC
This sequence comes from Streptomyces sp. CA-251387, assembly GCF_050936625.1. Taxonomy (NCBI): domain Bacteria; kingdom Bacillati; phylum Actinomycetota; class Actinomycetes; order Kitasatosporales; family Streptomycetaceae; genus Streptomyces; species Streptomyces sp. CA-251387. Next base: position 6,349,154 of record NZ_JBNJMJ010000001.1, read on the forward strand.
GTCCGTGTCGGGGACGTCCAGGGACAGCGTGGAGTACGCGTTGGCGGACTCCAGGCCCTCCAGGACCTCCTCCTCCGAGATCGCCAGCTTCTCGGCGAGCTCGTGGACCGTGGGGGAGCGGCCGTGCTGCTGGGACAGCTCGGCCGTGGCCGTCGTAAGAGCCAGGCGCAGCTCCTGGAGGCGCCGGGGCACCCGCACCGCCCAGCCCTTGTCGCGGAAGTGCCGCTTGATCTCGCCGACGACCGTCGGGGTCGCGTACGTCGAGAACTCGACGCCGCGGTCCGGGTCGAAGCGGTCGACCGACTTGATCAGGCCGATGGTGGCGACCTGGGTGAGGTCGTCGAGCGGCTCGCCGCGGTTGCGGAAGCGGCGCGCGAGGTGTTCGACGAGCGGCAGGTGCATCCGGACCAGCTGGTTGCGCAGCTCCGCGTACTCGGCGCTGCCCTCCTTCAGCGTGCGCAGCTCGATGAACATGGCGCGCGCCCCGCTGCGGTCCTGAGGTTCGTGGTGCGTGGCCTGCGCGCTGTGCGTGGCCTGCGCGCTGTGCGCGCCCATCGCCTCGTCCTCGGCGTTTCGCTCGTGCTCGCTCATCGTCCCGCCCGTCGCCCTCTCCCGAGCCCTCGCCCCCACGCGGACAGGGGAGACCCCGATCCGCCCACCCGGAAGCGCGCCCTGCACGGCACCCTCGTCCTCCCGGCCGTCGCCGAGGAAGCCGGCCTCCACCGCGTCGTCCTCCGGGTGCGGCCGGGCCTGCTCGGGAATGCCGTCGATGCCGTCTGCCATGCGTCGGGATCCGCTCGGACCGCTCGGGCCCGCCCCCAGGCTCTCGGCTCCGCCCGAGCAGGGGGGAGTGCTCTCCGGCAGCTCCCGTGTGCCGCGCTCTTCGTCCCGCACCGGCCCGTCCCCGTTCCTCACGCCGGCCCGGGTCCCGCGCCGCGCTGTTTGTAGAGGCTGATCGAAACGGTTTTGTCCTCGTCCACGGCGGAGGAGACCTTGCCCGCGAGGGCGGACAGGACGGTCCAGGCGAAGGTGTCCCTGGAGGGGGCGTGGCCGTCCGTGGTCGGGGCCGAGACGGTGACCTCGAGCGAGTCGTCGACGAGCCGGAAGACACAGCTGAGCACCGAGCCGGGCACGGCCTGCTGGAGCAGGATCGCGCAGGCCTCGTCGACCGCGATGCGCAGGTCCTCGATCTCGTCGAGGGTGAAGTCCAAACGGGCGGCGAGGCCGGCAGTCGCCGTACGCAGCACCGACAGGTAGGCACCCGCAGCCGGCAGCCGGACTTCCACGAAGTCCTGGGTCGCGGGCTCGCCTGCGATCTGGGACACCCTCACCTCCAAGGTGGTACAAGCTTCTCGGGGCCGAGGGTCGCCCCCCGGGGTAACGCGATGTGTGGTTCAGCGGTGACGCTATCGCGCTCTGAACTTTCCTGTCCCAAGGACCCCAACCCCTTGCTGTCACTCATAGTAAACACACGGATACGCTCCGTGGCTAGGGGGTCTGCGGGCCCAATTGGGAAGAGCGCGCGCCGGTTTGACGTACCCAGGCGTCAGACGGTCGAACCGTCCGGATCCCCAGTCGTCCAGCGTACGTCGGCGTCACACCAGTACGTGGTCGACGAAGCACCAGCGCCAGCGCTCGCCAGGTTCGAACGTCCGCATGATCGGATGCCCGGACTGTTTGTGGTGCTCCGTGGCGTGCCGTCCCGGCGAGGAGTCGCAGCAGCCGACATGACCGCAGGTGAGGCACAACCGCAGCTGCACCGGATGCGCTCCGTCCGCCAGGCACTCCGGACAGGTGTCGCTGAGCGGACCGGGTTCCGGGTGCGGCAGCGCGTCGGCGTGCGTGCACTGTTTCATGATTGCCAGGTTACGACGGCCGCGCGCAGGGCCGCGCGGAAAATCGAGGGCGGGCCACGGCGACGATGATCGACGACGGGCGAAGACCATGAACGGGTCGCCTGCCGGGCGGCGCGGACTCGGGCGAGTGGGGATGGGTGGGCGAGACGTATGGACGTGATGCCGCTTCTGTTGCTGGTGGCGGGGAGCGCTGCCGTTGCCGCGGCCGCGCGGCGGACGCCCGTGCCGGCGCCGCTGCTGCTCGTCGCGGCCGGGCTCGCGGTCTCGTACGTACCGGGTGTGCCCGAGTACACGCTCGACCCGCACATCGTCCTGCCGCTGGTGCTGCCTCCGCTGCTGCACAGCGCGGCGACGGACAGCTCGTATCTCGATCTGCGGGCGCAACTGCGCCCCGTGATGCTGCTGTCCGTCGGCTACGTCCTCTTCGCGACCTTCACCGTCGGCTGGGTCGCGTACATGGTCGTCCCGGGGCTGCCGCTGACCGCGGCGCTGGTGCTCGGGGCGGTGGTGGCGCCGCCGGACGCGGTCGCGGCGACGGCGGTCGCGCGCCGGGTGGGGCTGCCGTCCCGGATCACCACGATCCTGCAGGGCGAGTCCCTGGTGAACGACGCCACCGCGATCACCGCCTACCGGGTCGCCCTCGCGGCCGCCGTCGGTGAGGGCGCCACCTGGGCCGGCGGCATCGGCGAGTTCCTGCTCGCCGCGGTCGGCGGTATCGGCATGGGGCTGGTGCTGATGGTGCCGATCCACTGGCTGCGCACGCACCTCAAGGAGGCGCTGCTGCAGAACACGCTCTCCCTGCTGATCCCGTTCGTCGCCTACGCCGCCGCCGAGCAGGTGCACGCCTCCGGAGTGCTGGCGGTCGTGGTCGTCGCGCTGTTCCTGGGGCACCGCGCGTGGGAGGTCGACTTCGCCACCCGGCTCCAGGAGGAGGCGGTGTGGAAGATGGTCACGTTCGTGCTGGAGTCGGCGGTGTTCGCGCTGATCGGACTGCAACTGCCAGTGGTCCTCAAGGGCCTTGGCGAGTACGAGGGCGGCCCCGCCGCCGGATACGCGATCGCCGTGTTCGCCGTGGTCGTCGTCTCACGCTTCGTATGGGTCTACCCGGCGACCTTCCTGCCGCCCCTGCTGTCGACGCGGATCCGCGAGCGCGAGGCGGACCTCACCTGGAAGGGCCCGTTCGTCATCTCCTGGGCCGGTATGAGAGGCGTGGTGTCCCTGGCCATCGCCTTCTCGATCCCGCTCACGGTGCACGGCGGCGAGCCGTTCCCCGAGCGCAACCTGATCCTCTTCCTCACCTTCACGACGGTCATCGGCACGCTGGTCGTGCAGGGCCTCACGCTGCCGCCGCTGGTCCGCCTGCTGAAACTCCCCGGCCGCGACCCGCAGGCCGAGACCCTCGCCGAGGCGAACGCCCAGGCGCAGGCCTCCCGGGCCGCCGAACAACGCCTGGAGGAACTCCTCTCCGACGAACGCAACGCCCTTCCCGACCCCCTCGCCGACCGCCTGCGAGCGGTCCTGGAACGCCGCCGCAACTCCGTCTGGGAACGCCTGGGCCAGGCCAACCCCGTCACCGGCGAGTCCGTCGACGACACCTACCGGCGCCTGTCCCGCGAGGTGATCGGCGTCGAGCGTGCGGTGTTCGTGAAGCTGCGGGACGGTCGCTATATCGACGACGAGATGTTGCGGACGCTGCTGCGACGGCTGGACCTGGAGGAGGCGGCGGCATACAGGGAGGCCGGGTGAGACCGCCCTCCAACAGGCCGTCCGACCACCCCTCGCGCACTCATCGGTCCGTGAGAGGAGCTCCGGTCACGACGGCTGCGACCGTACCCCCGCGCGGAAGGACACCCTCCTCGGCCAAGGCGACAAGCCCATACAGCAACTTGGCGACATAGAGACGTTCGACGGGCACCCCGTGCCGCCCCTCGAAGTCCTCGGCGAACGCATGAAGTTCAGGAGTCGTACGGCCGTACCCCCCGAAGTGGAACCGCTCGTCCAACCGCCAATCACCCCGCGGCCCACCGAAGGCATCCACCTGCAGTGCCCGTACGTCGTCGGCCAGGAAGCCACCCTTGAGGACAGGTATGCCCAGGGCCCGCTGCCCGGGGCCGATCCCCGCGGCGAGCCCCGCCAACGTCCCACCAGTCCCACAAGCAACCGCAACCACATCGGCCCGCCCCCGCAGCTCCTCGCCGAGCGCCCGGCATCCCCGTACGGCAAGGCCGTTGCTGCCGCCTTCCGGGACGACGTACGCCCCCTCCGCACCCGCCGCTCGCAGAACGGCCGCCAGAGTCTCCGGCTCGGCCTTGCGGCGATACGTCGACCTGTCCACGAAATGCAGCCGCATGCCGTCGGCCACGCACCGCGCCAGCGACGGGTTGAGGGGCCGCTCTGCCAGCTCCTGACCCCGCACCACGCCGACCGTGGGCAGGCCGAGGAGGCGGCCCGCGGCGGCGGTGGCGCGCAGGTGGTTGGAGTAGGCGCCGCCGAAGGTGACGACCGTACGACCGGCCGCGGCCGCGAGGTTCGGCGCGAGCTTGCGCCACTTGTTGCCGATCAGTTCCGGGTGGATCAGGTCGTCGCGCTTGACCAGCAGCCGCACACCACATCGCGCGAACCGCTCGTCCGCGAGCTCCTGCAACGGAGAGGGGAGCCGGGGGCGGAGAGCGGCGAGATCGGGCACGGCGTCGGGGCTGGTCACGAGGCCATTGTCGCCCGCCGGCCGCCTGCTTGCGGCTTTCCCGGCGTGGGGGCTGGGCGGGGGTGGGTGCGCAGCCCGGCGCGACGGGCTGCCGCTGCGCCCACCCGTGCCGCCCCAGCGGCACGACTGCCCGCAGCTAGGCAGGCTGGCAGCGACCTGCGGCTGGGTGGGGTGGGCGTGACGGCCCGCGGCTACGTGGGCTGTGGCGGACCGCGGCTAGGCCGGCGTGACGGGCCGCGGTCAGGCTCGCTCGGCAGCCCGTGGGGGGAATGCGCGTACCCCTACGGGCCTGCAGTCGCGTACGGCGGGAAGGGGACGTGTCGGGGGGTGTCCGCCCGCAGTGGCCGGCGTCAACACGCAGTACCTCCTGGCTTAAGTCCGGCCGCCGGTCCGAGGACGGACACCCCCCGGCGCGGCCCCGACCCACCCACCGGCCCGTAGGCGCTACGCGCACCCCCACCCCACCCGCACAGGCGCCGCAGGCATCAACGCGCACCCCCACCACCCGCACGGACAACCGCACGCACCCCCGGCCCAACCGCCGGAGGCATGCCGCAGGCACCCCCGCCCAACCGCCGGAGGCACCCGCAGGGACCCTCCCTACTGCAACCGCTCCCGAATCCGCCCCCGCATCCACGCCATGGTGAACCCCCGCGGATCCACTTTCCCCGGCTGCCACTCCAGATGCCCGATCACCGACCGCTCCGTCCAGCCGTGGTGGCGGCAGACCGCCGCGGAGACCCGTTCGATCGCCTCCAGTTGGGGCTCGGGCCACGGATCCTGGCCGTCGCCGAGGTTCTCGCACTCGAAGCCGTAGAAGTGGCGGTTGCCGTCGGTGTTGGCCTCGTTGTCGGGCGGCAGGGTCGTCTCCGCGATGACGGCGCGCAGGACGTCGTCGTCGCCCAGCCCGGCATGGTTGGCGCGGCCGTAGCCGACGAGATGGACCCTGCCGTCCTTCGTGATGACGCCGTGGCACAGCGGACCCGGCAGCCCGGCGTAGCCGTCGCGGCAGAGCTGGACCGTGTGCTCGCTGCCCTCGGTCACCGTGTGATGGATCATCACGCCATGGACGGGGCCCCACGGGCCCACATGGTTGCGGTTGTGGTGCTCCCAGTCGCCGACTTCGACGACCGTGGCGCCCTCCGCCCGCAGTCTTTCCAGAAACCTGCTCGCGGACATGGGTGAGGCCATGACCGCCTCCTTCGTCGGACAAGTCGGACAGGACAGTGCGACAAGACGGTGCGAACAAGACGGTGCGACAAACCGTGCTGCAAAACCTGCGGGAAACCCTGCGGCAGACCCTGTACCAAACCCCGTGCCACACCCCGCGAGTGGACAAGGGCCCACTAATTGCCCAGCAGCCCGTGATCCATTCCCGCTCTTTCGGGTAATAGCACAGACACACACCGTGATGGAAGGCTCTGTCATGCAGATCGTGATGCGGGGCGCCAGATCGGCGCCGGGGCATGACCGGGAGGGCAATTCCTTATGTCGGTAGGCGAAGAGGTCCGCACGGAGCAGGTCAAGCCGCAGCAGAGTCTCGGCACTGCGGCCGCGCGGAACCTGGCCACCACGACCAAGTCCGTACCCCAGATGCAGGAGATCAGCTCCCGCTGGCTGCTGCGCACGCTGCCATGGGTGGACATCCAGGGCGGCACCTACCGAGTGAACCGACGGCTGACGTACGCCGTCGGTGACGGCCGCATGACATTCGTGAAGACCGGCGACAGTGTCGAGGTCGTCCCCGCCGAACTGGCCGAACTGCCGGCGCTGCGGTCGTACGAGGACGAAGAGGTGCTCTCGGAACTCGCCCGGCGCTGCGAGCAGCGAGAGGTGGCCGCCGGTGAGGTGATCGCCTCGTTCGGCAGCCCGACCGACAAGGTCTACCTGCTCGCGCACGGCAAGGTCGAGAAGATCGGCACGGGCCCGTACGGCGACGACGCGGTCCTCGGAGTCCTCGCCGACGGCGCCTACTTCGGCGATCACGCGCTGCTCGACGGCGAGCCCATCTGGGAGTACACGGCCCGCGCGCTCACCGCCTGCACGGTGCTCGTCCTCTCCCGTCAGGACCTCGACCAGATCGCCGAGCGCTCCGACGGTCTGCGCGAGCACCTCGAGCAGCGCCGCTCCATCCCCGAACAGCGCACCAACAAGTACGGCGAGAAGGAGATCGACCTCGCCGCCGGTCACACCGGCGAGCCGGACATCCCGCACACCTTCGTCGACTACGAGGCAAGGCCCCGTGAGTACGAACTGAGCGTCGCCCAGACCGTGCTGCGCATCCACACGCGCGTGGCCGACCTCTACAACCAGCCGATGAACCAGACCGAGCAGCAGCTCCGGCTGACGGTCGAGGCGCTGAAGGAGCGCCAGGAGCACGAGCTCATCAACAACCGCGACTTCGGTCTGCTCCACAACTGTGAGTACGACCAGCGGATCCAGCCGCACAACGGCGTGCCGAGCCCGGACGACATGGACGAACTGCTCTGCCGGCGCCGCGGCACCAAGCTCTTCCTGGCCCACCCGCGCGCGATCGCCGCCTTCGGCCGTGAGCTCAACCAGCGCGGACTGGTCCCGGAGACCATCGACATCGGCGGCAACCGCATCCCCACCTGGCGCGGTGTGCCGATCTTCCCGTGCAACAAGATCCCGGTCACCGAGGCGCGTACGTCCTCGATCATCGCCATGCGTACCGGCGAGGAGGACCAGGGCGTCATCGGCCTGCGGGCCACCGGCATCCCGGACGAGATCGAGCCGAGCCTGTCCTGCCGGTTCATGGGCATCAACGAACAGGCCATCATCAAGTACCTGGTGACGGCCTACTACTCGGCCGCGGTCCTGGTGCCGGACGCCCTCGGTGTGCTGGAGAACGTCGAAATCGGGCGCTGGGGGTGACGTTTCCGCACCTGGACGCCGTGTCTGCGGCCGTCGGGGCGGGTACATCCCGGTCGTATGCGCCCAGCCGCAGCGGAAGCGCCACCGTCCGCGGACTCTCCGAGAGGGATGCCATGGCCGAGTTGACGACGCGAACGACGTGGCGTTCCATCGTGACCGGCCCGTTCGACGGCCCCGAAGCGGTGGTGATCCTGGAGCGCGCCCGGGCCTCGGTCGACCCCGAACTACGCGCCACCGTCGAGTCGTTGCCCCGTTCCATGCGCCGGATCGCGCGCTACCACTTCGGCTGGGAGCACGCGGACGGCACCCCGGCGGCGGGCAACGCGGGCAAGGCGATCCGTCCGGCGCTCGTCCTCACCGCGGCCGCCGCGCTCGGCGGGCCGGGGGCGCGGGCGGCGGCCGTACCGGCGGCCGTGGCGGTGGAACTGGTGCACAACTTCACGCTGTTGCACGACGACGTGATGGACCGGGACACCACGCGCCGGCACCGGCCCACCGCGTGGACCGTGTTCGGTGACGCCGACGCGATCCTCGCGGGGGACGCCCTCGAGGCGCTGGCCCTGCAGTTGCTCGCCGAGGACCCGCACCCGGCGTCCGCGGCGGCCGCCGCCCGGCTCGCGGCGTGTGTCGTCGAGCTGTGCGCCGGGCAGCATGCCGACACGGCGATGGAGAAGCGGGGGCCCGGCGACGTCGGACTCGACGAGGTGCTTGCCATGGCCGAGGCCAAGACGGGTGCCCTGCTGGGGTGTGCCTGCGCCCTCGGCGCGCTGTACGCGGGTGCGGCGGACGAGGACGTGGCGGCGCTGGACGCGTTCGGCCGTGAGGCCGGGCTCGCCTTCCAGCTCATCGACGACGTGATCGGCATATGGGGCGACCCGAGCCACACCGGCAAACCGGCCGGTGCGGACCTCGCCGCCCGCAAGAAGTCCCTTCCGGTCGTCGCCGCGCTGGCCTCCGGCGGTCCGGCGGCGGCGGAACTGACCGCGCTGTACGAAGTGCCTTACGACAAGGAGGACGAGGAGAGCGTTGCGCGGATCGCGCTCGCCGTGGAGCGGGCGGGCGGACGCGACTGGGCGCAGGCTCAGGCCGCCGACCGGATGGCCCGCGCCATGCAGGAACTGGCCCGCGCGGTCCCTGACCCGGAGGAGGCGGGCGGACTCCTGGCCTTGGCGGAGTTCGTGACGCGACGCAGCAACTGAAGGCAACGGCAGTGACGGCGGCGGTGCCCAAGGCGACGGCAGCCGACGGCAGCACGACCCGACACCACAGCAGCCGACGGCAGCACGGCCCGAGTTCGCAGCGGCCAACGGCTCAATGGCTTGAGGTTGCCGCAGCCGACAGCTGTACAACTCAAGGCCGCGGCAGCCGATGGCCGCACGACCAAGGCTCCCGCGGCCGACGGTCGTCCAGACCCCGGAGCCGCGGGGCCGTACGGTTCCTGACCCCGTACGGCCGGCGAGGGCTCCGGACCGGCGGGTCCCGCACATCCCCACGGTGTGCGGGGCCCGTCCCTGTGTACCGGCCCGCGCACCGGTCGGATCGCGACAAACTGGTTCCGCGGAAGGCGCGCACGCCCCACGCACGCGCCAATCCCCCTACGATCAAGGCAGGTTGACACGAAGGGGCGGGTACACATGGGCGTGGCGATCCGGACGGCGGGCGAGGGCGACCGGGAGCTGGTGATCGGGCTGCTGGACGCGGCCTTCCAGGACGACCCGGTCAGCGGCTGGGTGTTCCCGGGTGAGGAACACCGCCGTACCACGCACCCCCGGCTCATGGCCGCCTTCACCGACATCGTGCTCGCGGACGGCCGCATCGACCTCACCGTGGACGGCACGGCCTGCGCCCTGTGGCTGTCCATCCCCGCCCAGGACCACGGACTCGACCCCGAACACGCCGACGACGAAGGCCCCGCCCGGCTGCGCGCCGAGATCGACCCGGACAACGAGCGCGTCGAGCAGATCGCTCGACTGACGGCCGCCATCCACCCCTCCGGCCGCGCTCACGAGTACCTGTGGATGATCGCCGTCGCCCCCGGGCACCAGGGCCAGGGCCTCGGCGCCGCGCTCATCACCTCGGTCCTCGACCGCTGCGACCAGGACGGCCTGCCCGCCTACCTGGAGGCCAGCAACGCCCGCAGCCGGCAGCTGTACGAGCGCCTCGGCTTCGAGCTCAAGGGCCGTCCCCTCGACCTCCCGGACGGCCCCCGGATGTGGCCGATGTGGCGCGAGCCGCGCGGCTGAGCCGCACCCGGGCACCCTGACCTGCTCCGCAGACGTAATCGCTGACCTGCTCCACAGACCCAGTCGTCCTCCGGCGCAATCGCCGACCTACGCCTCCGGCACGATCCTCCCCGCGATCCGCTCGACCAGACCGTCCGGCACGCCGACCCCGGGCAGCACGCCGTCCAGTACCTCCGGCAGCGTCAGGTGCTCCAGGAGCAGCCCGAGCATGGCGAGATAGAGCACGACGACGACCTCGTCGCCGCCGGGCAGCCCGGCGTTCCGGTGGAACTCCATGCCCTCCTCCAGGTCGCCACGCACCGACTTGGTGAAGGAGGAGCGCAGTTCGGGGCGCCGGTTGGCCTCCAGGCGCATCTCCAGCAGGGCCAGATAGCCCGTTCGGTCGCGGGTCGCGCGGGCCATCAGGTCGTGCATGAAGGCGGTGACCAGGGAGCGGTCCTTCGGCCGAGTCATCAGCTCGGCGATCACCTCCGGATCGGGCGCGAGCCGGACGTGCAGCCGGGTGTCGATCTGCCGGAACAGGTCGTCGCGCCCGGTGAAGTAGTTGGAGGCGGTGCCGACCGGCACCCCGGCCTCGGCGTCCACCGCTCGGAACGTCAGCCCGCGCGCCCCCTCGCGGGCGAGTACCTCGATGCCCGCATCGATGAGGGCGGCCCGGCGCTCCGGATTGCCCGCCATTCGGAATCCCCACTCCCACTTGCATCCGATCCGAAAATGCCCTTGCAACCACTACAAGCGAAGTACTACAACTGAAGCACTACAACCGAAGTGGTTGACCAGCCTACGGAAAGAGACCGGCTTGCGAAAGCTCACGTACTTCATCGCCTGCTCCCTCGACGGCTTCATCGGGGACCAGGCCGGCGACGCCTCGTCGATGTTCCGTTTCGTCGATGAGGAGTTCCTCGAGTTCCTCAAGACGACGTACCCGGAGACCGTGTCGACCCCCGGCCGTCGCGCCCTCGGTTTCGACGACCTGGAGAACAGGCGGTTCGACACGATCATTCAGGGCCGGGCCAGCTACGACGTGGCCCTGAAGGAGGGCATCACCAGCCCGTACGCCCATATGCGCCAGTACGTAGCCTCGCGCACCCTCACGGAGTCGCCCGACCCGCAGGTCGAGATCGTCAGGGACGACCTGGTCGGCACGGTCCGCGAACTCAAGGCGGAAGACGGCGAGTTGGGCATCTACCTGTGCGGCGGCTCGCAGCTCGCGGGAGCGCTGTTCGACGAGATCGACGAGCTCGTCATCAAGTCGTACCCGATCGTGTACGGCACGGGTATGCCGATGTTCGGCTCGGACTTCGCCATTACGGAGTTCACCCTGGACGAGGTGCGCGCGTTCGGCAACGGCGCCGTCGTTCGTACGTACAGCAGGAAGCGCTGACGCCCCACCCGCCCTACTCTGAGGACATGGCCAGCGATGAGCACGCCTGTCCCAAGTGCGGACAGCCCGTGGAGACGGTCGTCAAGCGTCACAAGACGCTCGGCGCGTGGGTCCCGGTGTGGGTGGCCGGCCCCTGTCGCAACCCGAAGTGCGAGGCGTACGCCGAGGACGGCGCCGAGCATGCAGAGCAGCAGGAGCAGCGCGACACACCCACCACGAAAAACTCCTGAACCCCCTGTCGAGAATCCCGGCCCGGCTCCGACGTCCCCTGTGAGAGCCGCCCACCGAGGGTGGCCCGAGCCGACGGAAACCGAAGGAGCGGACTGATGAAGTACCTGGTCATGGTGCAGGGCACGCAGGCGGACTACGAGGCGATGCGCGGCAAGGCGTCCGAGCACTCCGCGGCCTGGAGCCAGGAGGATATCCAGGCGATGTACGCCTACATGCAGTCCATCAACGACGATCTCGCCGAGACCGGCGAGATGATCGACGGGCAGGGCCTGGCCGAGCCCGCGAAGGTCCGGCACGTCACGCTGGGCCAGGACGGCAAGGCGGTGATCACCGACGGGCCGTACAGCGAGACCAAGGAGCTGCTGGCCGGCTACTGGGTGCTGGACTGCGCGAGCCTGGAGCGGGTCACCGAGATCGCCGAGCGCGTCGCCCGCTGCCCCCAGCCCCCCGGGACGCCCGTGTACCCGGTGGTGATCCGGCCCATCCTGGACGGCGCCGGTGACATCTGAGCCGTACACCGGCAGACAACCGAGCCGTCCATGAGCGCCACACCCGACACCGAGGACCTGCTGCGCCGTCACGCGCCGCAGGTCCTCGGCGCGCTGGTCAGACGGCACGGCCACTTCGACACCGCTGAGGAGGCCGTACAGGAGGCCCTGCTCGCCGCGGCCGAGCAGTGGCCGCGCACCGGCGTCCCGGACAACCCGCGCGGCTGGCTGATCAAGGTCGCCGCACGCCGGCTGACCGACGCCCTGCGCGCGGAGGCGTCCCGTCGGGCCCGGGAGGAGAAGGTCGCGGCGCTCACGCCACGGGACGCCTTCACGGCCCCGCCACCAGGAGCGGACCGTGCTCCCCGCGAGGACGACACCCTCACGCTCCTCTTCCTGTGCTGCCACCCGGACCTGACCCCGCCCGCCCAGATCGCCCTCACCCTGCGCGCCGTCGGCGGTCTGACCACGGCGGAGATCGCCCGCGCCTATCTGGTACCCGAGGCGACGATGGCCCAGCGCATCAGCCGGGCCAAGCAGAAGGTCCGCGGTGTGCGCTTCGGGCGCCCCGACCACTGGGAGGACCGGCTGCCCGCGGTCCTCCAGACCCTGTACCTGATCTTCAACGAGGGCTACACGGCGACCTCGGGCGCGAGCCTGATGCGGCGGGACCTCGCGGGGGATGCGATCCGGCTGACCCGGGAGGTCCACCGCCTGCTCCCCGACGCCGGTGAGGTGGCCGGCCTCCTCGCCCTGATGCTGCTCACCGACGCCCGCCGCGACGCGCGCACCGGCCCGCACGGGGAACTCGTCCCCCTCGACGAACAGGACCGCGACCGCTGGGACAAGGCCGCGATCGAGGAGGGCGTCGCCCTGGTCACCCGGGCGCTCGCGAAAGGTCCTGCGGGCCCGTACCAGCTGCGCGCGGCCATCGCGGCCGTCCACGACGAGGCGCCCTCCGCGCAGGCGACCGACTGGCAGGAGATCCTCGGCCTCTACGACGTCCTCGTCCGCCTCGTTCCCGGCCCTGTCGAGCGCCTCAACCGCGCGGTCGCCGTCGCCATGGTGCGGGGACCGCGTGCGGGACTGGCCGAACTGGCCGCGCTGGAGGACGAATTGGGTGCGGGGCACCGCCTGGACGCGGTCCGCGGCCACCTCCTGGAGCGGGCCGGCGCGCGTGCCGAGGCCCGCGCCGCCTACGAGTCCGCGGCCGCCAAGACCCTGAGCCTGCCGGAACAGCGCTATTTGCACGCGCGGGCGGCACGGCTGAGGTCATAGCGTGGCCCCATGCCCGAACACACGTACATCCTCCACATCACCGAGCGCTCCCTGTGGGAGGCGGCCCGCGAGCGCGGCGCGTACGAGACGTCGACGCGCGGCCGCACGCTCCAACAGGAAGGCTTCATCCACTGCTCGACCCGCGCCCAGCTCCCGTCCGTCGCCGCCTTCCTGTACGGCTCCTGCGAGGGCCCGGATGACCTGGTGGTGCTGGTCGTGGACCCGGCGCGGCTCGGTGCGCCGGTGAAGTACGAGGCGCCGAAGCCCGGGGGCGAGGAGTTCCCGCATGTGTACGGGCCCATTCCGGTGGACGCGGTCGTGGACGTGGAGGCGTGGGCGTGAGGGGGCGGCGCCGGTTATGGCTGTGGGTCGTGGCGGCGTGGGTGATCGTCGTGGCCGTCGCAGGCGGGGTGACGCTGTGGTTGCAGGACTCGGTCGAGCCGCGGAGGTACGGCTGGGAGGAGACCGCTCCGACGCCCTCGTTCTCGGCGTCGGTCTCGTGGCGGACCCTGTGCCCGAGCGCCACGCCCGCGGAGGACGGCTCCGTCCTCTGCTGGGTCAGGAACCGGCCCTAGGGAGCCCGCCCGTCTCCGGATCCCGCCCCGTCAGGCAGTACGTGCCGCCCGCCGGGTCGCGCATCACCGTCCAGTGGGAGCCCTGGGCGACGAAGACCGCGCCCAGCTCCTCGTGCCGGGCGCGGGTCGTCTCGATGTCCGCGCAGGCGAGGTCCAGGTGGGCGGAGGCGGGCCACTCCTCGTCGAGGCGCTGGAGCAGGATGCGGATCGGCAGCCCGGGCGGCGGCTTGAGCACATGGAACTCGGGGCGGGAGCCGGGCGTCGAGTCCCAGCCGTCCAACAGGGCGCTCCAGAAGGCGACTTCGGCGTCGTACAGGGATGGCGGTACGTCGACGCAGACCTGGTCGAGGCGGCTGCCGCGCACCACGGGCGGCCGTACCGACTCCCCGTGCCACGGCACGGCACAGAACAACTGCCCGGCGGGCGACCGCAGCACGGCCCACCCGTCGTGCTCGGCGGCGATGCCCGCACCCAGCCGAAGCGCCGACTGCACGAGGTCCGGTACGTCGTCCACGGCGAAGTCGAGGTGCGCGCCACCGGCACCCGGGTCGACGCCCTGGGCCTTGACGCAGGCGTCGGCCCTGCCGCCCGGCAGCAGGGTGACGAACTCGTCCTGCTCACCGCGGAATTCGGACAGTCGGGTGTCCGTGACGGCCGTCCAGAACGCGCAGGCCCGGCCGAGGAGGTCGGCGGGCCGGTCGGCGAAGGCGTACGTCCAGCGGATGCTCATGGTGTGATCGTAGGTCCACGCCCGCTCCGCACGACCCTTACCAACCGCGCGCCACCTCCTGGGACGCGCTTTGCCGTCAGTTCCCCGGATATTGGCCCGCGCTTGTTTGCATTGGGGAATGGACCACATCACGTTCCTGGTGGCGGTCGTCATCGTGACGGCCCTCGCCTTCGACTTCACCAACGGATTCCACGACACGGCGAACGCGATGGCCACCTCCATCGCCACGGGGGCCCTCAGAGCGAGGACGGCCGTGCTCATCAGTGGCGTCCTGAACGTCATCGGCGCCTTCCTGTCCACCGAGGTCGCCAAGACGATCTCCGGCGGCATCGTGGACGACACCCTCGTCACCCCGGGCATGATCTTCGCGGGCCTGGTCGGGGCGATCCTGTGGAATCTGCTCACCTGGCTGGTCGGGCTGCCGTCCAGTTCGTCGCACGCGCTGTTCGGCGGGCTGATCGGGGCCGTCTGGGTCGGTGCGGGGGCGCACGGCGTGCACTTCGACAAGGTTGTCGAGAAGGTACTGATCCCGGCGGTGGCCTCGCCGGTCGTGGCGGGGGTCGCCGCGCTGCTGGCCACCTACCTGGCGTACAAGCTCACTTCTCGCGCCCGCAAACAGTCCGTCACCAAGGGCTTCCGCCTCGGCCAGATCGCCTCGGCCTCGCTCGTCTCCCTGGCCCACGGCACGAACGACGCGCAGAAGACGATGGGCGTCATCACGCTGACCCTGATCTCGGCGGGCGCGCTGGGCCATGACGCGGGCCCGCCCTTCTGGGTGATCGCCTCGGCAGGCCTGGCCATCGGCCTCGGCACCTACCTCGGCGGCTGGCGGATCATCCGCACGATGGGCAAGGGCCTGACGGAGATCCAGTCCCCACAGGGCTTCGCCGCCGAGACGGCCTCCACGACGGTGATCCTCACCTCGGCCCACCTGGGCTTCGCCCTGTCCACCACCCAGGTCGCCTCCGGCAGCATCCTCGGCGCGGGCCTGGGCCGCCGGCTGGCGGAGGTCCGCTGGGGTGTGGCCGGCCGCATGGTCGTGGCCTGGCTGGTCACCCTGCCCGCCGCGGCGCTGGTGGGCGGCGTGTCGGCGAGCGTGGTCAAGCACGGAGGCAACGTCGGTACGGCCGTGGTCGCCCTGGTGGGTGCCGCCGTGGCCGCCGGCATCGTGTTCGTCTCCCGCCGCAACCCGGTGTCCGCGCACAACGTCAACGACACCCACGAGGTCACGATCCGCGGCGCGGAGCCGGCCCGGGTCGGCACGGCCGCCTGATCCGACGGGTGCCTGAGAAACGGGCGTCTGAGAAACGGGTGCCTGAGAAAGGGGAGTTCACACAATGAACCTCGACTGGACCGCCCTCGGTCAAGTCGCCGCGGTGAGCCTCGCCGTCACGGTGGCCGTGGTCACCGTCTTCGCCTTCGGCGTGCTGGGCCTGGCCCGCTACGACGGGGCACGCGAGCAGGGCGGCGGCACGTCCGGCCTCGGCGTCGCCCAGGCCGGACTGTGCTTCCTCGCCTGCGCGGCGGTGGTGGCGTACGGGATCTGTCTGATCGTGCCGCAGTTCCACTGACGGGAACGCGGACGGACGGCTGAAAGGGCCCGGCCCGGCGGAGCACTTCGGCCAGGCCCGTTCACGTACGGCTCAGAGCCGCTCGTACACCGTCACCCGGCGCCCACGGACCTGCTCGTCCGCCACCACCGTGAAGTACTCCTTCAACACGGCGGTCTTCACTTCGTCCCGCCGGTTCGACAGCGGCCGGGCCACGTCGGCCGCGTCGGTGACCAGCAGTATCCGGTGCTGCGCCAGCATCGCGGACCGTATCCGGGCCGGATCCGCCTCCTCGCCCTTCAACGTCCCCGACGCCACGGGGCTCTTGGCCAGCGCGATGTCCCGCAGACCGGCGAAGTGACCGGGGGAGACCAGCGCGGTGTCGCGCCGGGCCGCCGGCAGGAAGACCACCGCGTCCCCGGTCTCCTTGAGCCGCCGCACGTCCGCCGCCACCGCCAGGACGTCGTCCACCCGGCTCGCCGGAGACCGCTTGGCCAGCGACTGAGGCAACAGCGCCAGCACCGCCACGGCGACCGTGACCGGGACGAGCCAGGGCGCCGCTCTCGGGAACCGCGGCTCGGTCGCCCGTACGGCCGTTCCCAGCGCCGTACCGATCAGCAGCGCCAGCCCGAGCATGCTGAACAGGACGTACCGGTCCAGGAACAGGGGCCGGACCAGACAGAGGCCGAGGAGGCCGAGCTGCGGCACCGCCAGCAGCGGCAGCCCGACGGCCGCGACCGACAGCCGTCCCGCCCGCGGCCGGTCCAGCAGGGCGCCGAGGCCGCCGATCGCCAGCAGGATCGCCGGGCCGATCAGCATGTGCCAGGTCAGCGGCGGGATCCAGGAGACCTGGGCGGCCTGGCTCCGGCTGAACAGGACCAACGGCAGCACAGCGGCGACGGCGACCGTCGCGGCCGCCGCCCAGCGCGTCCATGTCCCGCGCGCGGCACGCCTCCAGAGGAGGGTCGCCAGATGTGCGGGCAGGATCAGCAGCGACAGCCAGTTCAGCAGCCCGCACACCGCGACCGTGCCCCCGTACGCGGCCCAGTGCACCGCCCGGCCACGGCCCTGAAGGACGGTCACCAGCAACAGCGTGGACACCCCCGCCCCGGCCACGACCAGCGCGTACGGGCGCCCCTCCTGCAGATGGAACTGCACGGCCGGCAGCAGCCCGAACGCCAGCCCTCCCGCCAGGCCCGCCCACACCCCGGCCAGCCGTCGGCCGATGACCGTCACACAGGCCGCCGCGACGGCCATGGCCAGCACGGAGGGCAGCCGCAGGGTGGTGGTACTGGCCCCGAACCACTCGAACAGTCCGTGCATCAGCAGGTAGTAGAGCCCGTGCACGGCATCGACGTGCCCCAGCATGTGCCAGATGTCGGCGACGGACCGTCGGGCCACCTGCCAGGTCGCGGCCTCGTCCCGCCACACGCTGTCCTGCCGGGACAATCCCCACAGACCGAGGGCCAGGGTCCAGAGCATCGGGATCGGCCACAGGGGCAGGCGGCGGCGCAGGGGATTCTCCCGGGAATCGACGTTCAGTACGGCGCGGGAGATGCCGCCGGGTGACGTGGCCCCGCAATCGGTCCGCCACTTGCCCGCTGCCGCGGAGCACGCCGAACAGCGCCTCGGCCCGAGCGGCCGAGACGGGATCGGAGCGGTGCTCGACTTCCCCCGGTGAGGCACCCGCCTCGCAGGTGGGGCGAGGGGGTGGACATGCCAGAACCTACGGGAACGGGCCGACGCGCAGCCAGTTTTTGGCGCGTGAACACAATCACCGGTGATTCAGGGAACCTTGAGCCCGTGGAGCCGTCGGGTCTGCCCGTTCGTCACATGCGATCAGAAGTCAGGAGGACAACTGCCTCGGCGCGGAGGGCGGTATGGCGGTCAGCAGTAAGGCGGCTGGTTGGTCAGGGAGGCTGCTACCCGCATCCACACCCCGAAGAGACGGTAGAGGTTGGGCACCTCGCCTTGAGCCTGGACGGTTCGGGTGTCTGTCGATGCGACACCTGGAATTCCGAGGAGGGTGGAGGCCACCGAGGCCGACTGCCAGCGGACGGTGAGGGTGGACGGGGCCGAAGATACCGACGGGGCCGTCAGGGGTGCGGAGAGACTGGAGGCGACGGCGTCCTCGATCGCTCTTCTGGCTTCGTCCGCCGGGCGCAGTTCTGCCGCAAAGCGGTCGTGCGCATACTTCACGGCCACGGTGGTGACGGAGGCGTCCCACTCCGTCATCTCCGTGCAGGCGCGGTCGTCACCTGTGAGGACCGCCACCGGCACCCCGAGGGCCGCCGCGGTGGCGTGGGCCAGGCCGATCTCGCCCACCGGCCGGCCGTCCAGCCAGATGTCCTCGATCTCATGACCCATGAAGCTGTGACTCAGCACGCCGAGCGCGCCGGCCCGCGAGTGGTAGCCGACGCAGATCACCGCGTCGTGATCGGGGGCGAGTCCTTCGAGCATGCCCATCTGCTTGGGCTTGCCGCGAATGAGGCGGGCTGCCGGGTGCAGAGCATCCGCCAGCAGGTTGCGCATGGGACCGTGTGCGTCGTTGACGGTGATGTCGGTGGCGCCGGCTGCCAGGGCACCCCGGACGGCTGCGTTCACGTCCTCCGCCATCGACTGCCGTCCCCGCTCGTAGTCCCGTCCGCCGGGTTGGACATCCTGGGCATCCACGAGTCCCGTGATGCCTTCCATGTCCGCGGTGATGTAGATCCGCACTCTGCGTACTCCTCAACCTTGATCGTCTCGAAGACGTCTGCCGCTCCTCCTGCGGTTCCTGCACGGTGGGCTGAGGAGACCCACGAGATCAGACGTCTCGCATCCGTGCGTGGAGGTGACCATCGAGGGGGAATTCCGGCGGTGCCGCGGGCAGGAGGGTGCTCAACTCGTACCGGCACTTCTGCGCGACGCGGCAGGATGCCGTGTTGTCCACCTGGTGCAGGAGTTCAAGACGCTCCAGCCCGTCGTCCGCGAAGGTGGTGAAGGCCCAGTCCGTCAGCGCCTGCAGTGCCCTGGGAGCCACTCCCCGGCCGCGGGCATGTGCTGCGGTCCAGTAGCCGACCTCGGCCGACGGAGAGCCAGAAGCAGGACGCTTGAGGACTACGTGGCCCACCAGCCGTTCACCGTTCCCGGACGTCCCGGGCTCCACGACGGCGAGTCCGAAACGATTCCCTGCCTCCCACCCTTTCCGCTGTTCCCGAACCCAGCGCGCTGCGCCGACCGCGTCGTCCACCGTCGAACTGGTCCAGCGGCGCAGGGCACCATCGCGGTGCAGCTCGACCAGGCCGTCAGCGTCTGTCGGATGCCAGGGCCGCAGCAGAAGAGCGGGGGCGGAGGGCGCCGCGCTTGTCCGCAGCCGTACGGCGACCATGTCCACGGCCGGAGCGTACGTGGCCGTATCGATATCCGATGCCGCTCCCTGCCGGGCGCCGGCGGGGTGAAGGCGTCGCGTCATCGAGCCGCTCGCCGGCGAAGCGCCGTGACCGACCAATCGAGTGCCGGCGTCAGACGTTCCGGAGCCGGCCAGCCGTTGATCAGGGCGAGCAGGTGGAAGTACCGGTCCCGGCGGGGATCGTTGGCGGCCGTCAGACGCTCCAGCATCCATCGATGCAGTTCGCTGTCGTCGGGTCGGCCGATGATGCGCGCGCAGTCAGCTGTGAGCGCTGCGACGACGTGGTCGGCCTGGGGGGAATGCGGGCTGATTGCGGAGGCGAGGGCCGCCGTCGCATGGTCACGGGCGATCGCGACAACGTCTGGGCGCGGCTGCCTGGAGCCGCTGTCGGACAGGTCGGCCGCGTGATCCTCGGCCCCGCCCCGCACACTGGCGCGGAAGTCCGGGTCCAGAGACAGTTCCGCCAACTCCACCCATGCCTCAAGCTGTGCGTCTGTTGGGTCGTCGGGGAGCTCGGGCGTCATGGAGCGCCGGGCCCCGGCGTATTCGGCGCCACCGTGGAGACCCGTGAAGACGGCGTTGAGGAAGTCGTCGATCAATCGTTGACGTTCGGCTTCGGAGAGCTGGGCGAGCTGGTGCATGCGTTTCGTCTCCTCAGGGGTGGGGTTGCGCTTGGCCACGGCCGTCAGCACCGCCCGCCGCAAGCGCAGGATGCCGATCTGTACCTCCAGCGCGGCGGCGTGCTGCGCGGCGACGTCGCCGAGCGTCAGTTCCCGGTCGACGACCTGACGGATCGCATCGAGGCCGAGCCCCAGTTCGCGCAGCGTCCGCACCAGAGCCAGTCGGGCGACGGAGTCCGGGCCGTAGCGGCGATAGCCTGCGGGCGTGCGGTCGGCGGGCACAACGATGCCGCGATCGGAGTAGAACCGGATCGTCTTGACTGTCAGCCTGGTGAGCCGGGCCAGTTCACCGATCGAGTAGAGGGCGCCGCCGTCCATGCCCTCACCTTCCACTCTCCCCCTACGGGAGACTCAAGCCCGTACCCCACTTCCCCGGGCTTGCTGCTGCGTGACGCTGAGATCCCTGTGTCGAACCCCCTCGTTTGCGTCCCGCAGTTTCGGCAGGCGAGGGTGCTAGGGCGTGTTTCAGACGTGGATCTTGCCGGACGGCCGCCGGTACACACCGCCTTGGCGCTGCACATGCTCTACCACGTCCCCGACATCCCCCAGGCAGTACGGGAGTTGTCCCGCGCCCGCGTCGTCGCCTGTGACGGACTGGTGATCGCTTCCACCAACAGCGGCCGGGAGAAGGCTTGTGAAGGGGCCCTGCCGGTGGGGGCCGGGGCGGAGTGGGAAGGGGTGGGACGACCGCACCCGGACCGCCATGGACGCCGTGCTAGGCGGCCTGCGGACCGGGTGCGGACAGGCGGACCTGACAACCAAGGAAATTGCAGGTCAAACGGCTTGATCAAAGATCAGGCCTTCTTGGTCTCCCAGAAGATCTTGTCGATCTGGGCGATGTAGTCCAGAGCCTTCTGACCGGTGGCCGGGTCGGTGGACGCCTTGGCGGCCGAGAGGGCCTTCAGGGCGTCGTTGACCAGCTGGTGCAGCTCGGGGTACTTCTCGAAGTGCGGGGGCTTGAAGTAGTCGCTCCAGAGGACCGACACATGGTGCTTGGCGAGCTCGGCGCGCTGCTCCTTGATGACGGTCGCGCGTGCCTGGAAGTGCGGGTCGTCGTTGGCGGCCATCTTCTCCTGGACGGCCTTCACCGACTCCGCCTCGATGCGGGCCTGGGCCGGGTCGTACACACCGCAGGGCAGGTCGCAGTGTGCGCTGACCTTGACCTTGGGGGCAAACAGGCGGGAAAGCATGGAGCATTCCTTCCTCGTGATCGTCTTCTCAGGTGGGACATTACTCCCTGCAAGACGGGTTTTCGCGAGTGCCCCCATGGGCTTAGGACAAAAGTCCAGGGTCAGACTGAGACTGGTGGAGGACCGTACCGGGGAGGTGCCGGGGATGCCGGAGTTGTCGCAGGAGACCGAGCGCGGGCGGGCGGGCCGGCCCTTCGGGTGGGCCGAGGTGACCGGACCGTCGATGGTGCCCACGCTGTACCACGGCGATCTGCTCGTCGTGCTGCACCGCGGCCGGATCAGGGCCGGCGACGTCGTCATCCTGCGCCATCCGTTCCAGCAGGACCTGCTCGTCGTCAAGCGCGCCACGGAGCGCCGTGAGGGCGGCTGGTGGGTGCTCGGGGACAACGCGTACGCCGGCGGCGACAGCACCGACTACGGAGTCGTGCCCGATGAGCTGATCCTGGGCAAGGTCCGGCTGCGCTACCGGCCGCGCAAGCCGGATCAGCGCTCGCCGTTCGCGATGGCGCGCTGGGCGCTGTCGGCGGTGCGGCCCGTCTTCGCCGACCGGTCGGCCTCCAGGCGTTTGCGGGCGCGGTAGGCGGCCACGTTGGCGCGGGTGGCGCAGCGGTCCGAGCAGTAGCGCCGGGAGCGATTGGTGGACGTGTCCAGGTAGGCGTTGCGGCACGGGGCCGCCTCGCACAGGCCCAGACGGTCCACGCCGTACTCCGTCAGATGGAACGCCAGGCCCATCGCCGCGATCGCCGCGTACCCCGCGGTCGCGTTCGACGGGTGGTCCGCCAGGTGCATGTGCCACAGGGGGCGGCCGTCGTCGTCCCGGAAGTCGTGGCCGGAGATCTGCGGGCTCACCGGGAACTCCAGGAGGAGGGAGTTCAGCAGGTTCACCGCCAGCGTCTCGTCGCCCTTGTCCGCCGCCTCGAAGACCGCCCTCAGCCGCGCACGGACCGAGCGGAAGCGGGTGACGTCGGCGTCGGTGGCGCGGCGGGCCGCCTCCTGGCTGACGCCGAACAGGTCGCGAACGGCCTCGACCGAGGTCAGCGAGTCCTTGCCCCGGGCCGGCTCCTCGCTGTTGACGAGTCGTACGGCGTAATCCGAGTAATAGGCCAGTTCCACTTGTAGTCCTTACGGAGGCGTTCTATCGTCGTCGTGCGGTCGGGTAACAGCTGATCGTGCTTCCAGGGTATTACGTGACGTGCGCGATGGAGGGGCTCGATGACGGACACGACCACCACCACGACGGCCGCCGACTGGCCTGCCTGGCAGGAGAGCTGGGACCGGCAGCAGGAGTGGTACATGCCCGACCGGGAGGAACGCTTCCGGATCATGCTCGACATGGTTGAGGCCCTCGTCGGCCGCGCCCCGCGCGTGCTCGATCTCGCGTGCGGCACGGGAAGCATCACGGCCCGGCTGCTCACGCGGTTCCCCGAGGCCACCAGCACCGGGGTCGACCTCGACCCCGCGCTCCTCGCCATCGCCGAGGGCACCTTCGCGGGCGACGAGCGGGTCACCTTCGTCACCGCCGACCTCAAGGACCCGGACTGGCCGGCGAAGCTGCCGTACGACTCGTACGACGCCGTCCTGACCGCCACGGCCCTGCACTGGCTGCACCGTGAACCCCTCGCGGCCCTCTACGGTCAGGTCGCGGAGCTCGTCCGCGACGGCGGTGTCTTCCTGAACGCGGACCACATGATCGACGAGTCGACGCCCCGGATCAACGCGGCCGAGCGTGCCCAGCGCCACGCCCGCATGGATCAGGCCAAGGCGGACGGCGCCCTCGACTGGTCCGAGTGGTGGCAGCTCGCCGCCAAGGACCCGGTTCTCGCCGAGCCGACGGCCCGCCGCTTCGAGATCTACGGCGAGCACGCCGACGGCGACACGCCGTCCGCCGAGTGGCACGCGCGCGTACTGCGCGAGAAGGGCTTCGGGGAGGCGCGGCCGGTGTGGTGCTCGCCGTCGGACACGCTGATGCTGGCTCTTAAATGATCCCCTTGCTCTTTCCTGGTCCAGTGCGTGCGCATGCGCAGAGTCAGCGCGCCTTTTGTGGCTGTCGCGGCGGCCATCCGCAGGATTGAGGTCGTACGCCGCGAGGGAATTCGCTTTCCGCCCGACGTGACGCATGCACCTCGGCCCCGCCAACAGAATTGGCGGGGCCGAGGTGTTGTTCGACTCGTGGTTCCTACAGCACCTTGGACAAGAACGCCTGGGTCCGCTCGTGCTGGGGGTTGGTCAGGACGTCGCGCGGGTTGCCGGCTTCCACGACCACGCCGCCGTCCATGAAGACCAGGCTGTCGCCGACCTCGCGGGCGAAGCCCATCTCATGGGTGACGACGACCATCGTCATGCCGGACTCGGCGAGGTCGCGCATGACGTCGAGGACGTCGCCGACCAGCTCCGGGTCCAGGGCCGAGGTCGGCTCGTCGAAGAGCATCAGCTTCGGGTCCATCGCGAGCGCCCGGGCGATGGCCACGCGCTGCTGCTGGCCGCCGGAGAGCTGGGAGGGGTAGTTCCCGGCCTTGTCGGCGAGGCCGACGCGGTCGAGCAGCTCCCGTGCGCGCTCCCTGGCCTGGGCCTTGCTCGTGCCCTTGACCTGGATCGGCGCCTCCATGACGTTCTCCACCGCCGTCATGTGCGGGAACAGGTTGAATCGCTGGAACACCATGCCGATGTCCCGGCGCTTCAGCGCGACCTCGCTGTCCTTGAGCTCGTACAGCTTGTCGCCCTTCTGGCGGTAGCCGACCAGCTCGCCGTCGACGTACAGCCGGCCGGCGTTGATCTTCTCCAGGTGGTTGATGCAGCGCAGGAACGTCGACTTGCCGGAGCCTGAGGGTCCGATGAGGCAGAACACCTCGCCGGTCTGCACCTCCAGGTCGATGCCCTTGAGGACCTCGACGAGCCCGAAGGACTTGTGGACGCCTTCGGCCTTCACCATGGCGGTCATGCGGCACCTCCCGCCGACGAACGGTTCGACAGGGACAGCAGGTTCGCCCTGATCTTCTGCAGTGGCGTCGCCGGCAGACTGCGGCTGGAGCCTCGGGCGTAGTACCGCTCGAGGTAGTACTGGCCGACACTGAAGATCGACGTCAGCACCAGGTACCAGGCAGCGGCGAGGAACAGCATCTCGGCGGGGGCGCCGGAGGTCTGGCCGATGTCCTGGGCGACACGCAAGAGCTCGGAGTACTGGACGACGGACACCAGCGAGGTCGTCTTCAGCATGTTGATGACCTCGTTGCCCGTCGGCGGCACGATCACGCGCATCGCCTGCGGGATGACGATCCGGCGCAGCGTCTTGGAGTGGCTCATGCCCAGCGCGTGCGCCGCCTCGGTCTGGCCCTCGTCGACCGCGAGCAGACCGGCGCGGCAGATCTCCGCCATGTAAGCGGCCTCGTTGAGGCCCAGGCCGAGCAGCGCCGTCAGGAACGGGGTCATGAAGTCCGACCACTCGTCCTTGTAGAACGGGCCGAGGTTGATGTACTCGAAGACCAGGCCCAGGTTGAACCAGACGATCAGCTGGACCAGGACCGGCGTGCCGCGGAAGAACCAGATGTAGAACCACGCGATGGACGAGGTCACGGGGTTCCGCGACAGGCGCATCACCGCCAGCACGATGCCGCCGACGACGCCGATCAGCATGGACAGGACGGTCAGCAGGAGTGTCCTGCCCACACCGCTGAGCACGCGGTCGTTGAAGAAGTAGTCCGGGATCGCGTCCCAGTTGATCTTGCCCTGGGAGAACGCGTACACGATGCCGCCCAGCAGGGCGAGCGCGATGACGGCGGAGATGTACCGCCCGTAGTGACGGACCGGGATGGCCTTGATCGCCTCCGGGCCGGCCGGCGGAGTGTCCGCAGGTCCGTCCGTCTTGTTGATGTCAACAGTCACGGGTGTTGCCTTTCAGTGCCCGCTGCTCGGCGCGGTCACTTGCCGCCGTTGATGGTGGCTTCCTTCACGGCGCCGTCCTCGACGCCCCACTTCTTGATGACCTTGTCGTACTCGCCATTGGCGATGATCGCGTCCAGGGCGGCCTTGAGGGCATCCCGCAGCTGGGTGTTGTTCTTGGCGACCGCGATGCCGTACGGCGCGGCCTCGACCTGCTCGCCGACCAGCTGGAAGTCGTTGCCGCCACCGGAGGTCTTCACGGCGTACGCCGCGACGGGGAAGTCGGAGGAGCCGGCGTCCGCGCCGCCGGCGCGCAGGCGGGTCTGAGCCTGCTGGTCGTTGTCGAAGGGCTCGATGGAGATCTTCTTGCCGCCCGGACACTTCTTGGACTCGGACTTGGCGAGGTCCTCGGAGACCGTGCCGCGCTGCACGACGATCTTCTTGCCGCACAGGTCCGACCAGGTCTTGATGTCGGTGTTCTTGCCCTTCTGGGTGTAGATCGAGACACCGGCGGTGAAGTAGTCCACGAAGTCGACGCCTTCACCGACCTTCTTGCCCGTGTCGGAGTCGATGCCCTCCTGGCGGTCCTTCGTGTCGGTCATCGCGGACATGGCGATGTCGTAGCGCTTGGAGCGCAGACCCGTGATCAGGCTGTCGAAGGTGCCGTTCTCGAACTCGAACGTCACGCCCAGCTGCTTGCCCATGGCGGCGGCGAGGTCGGGGTCGATGCCGACCGTCTTGCCGGAACTGTCCTTGAACTCGACCGGTGCGTATGCGATGTCCGAGCCGACCTTGATGACACCCTTGTCGCGGATCTCCTTGGGCAGCTTGTCCGCGAGCGGGGCGGCCGCCGTGGCGGTGTCCGTGCTGTCCGCGCCGCCGTCCTTGGTCTGGTCACCGCAGCCGGTGAGAATCAGTGCGCCTGCGACCGCGATCGAGCCGACCGCTGCCAGCCGGGAGCGTGCGGCGGTCGTACGACGGGTGGAGCGTGCGGTCATGGTGGGTTCCTCCGGCGGATGGGTGGAGTTGCCGATGGGGCGGGCACTCGCCGATGGGGTCGGCGGGCGCCTTGGTTTCGTAGGTCGACGAGAGCACACGCCTTCGAGTGTCGCGACCTCGTGTGATTACGGCATCTTGCCATTCGGACTCAGCCATTCAGGGCGCCCGCCATGTCAAAATCGGATAACGGGTGACCCCCGAACCGCCTCAGGTCGGTACATCACGGCCGGACCTTCTATGGGAATGTGCCCTTCCGGCCGGAAGATCTTCGGCGTATCTCAGGATGTGGATCACTCGCGTGCCGGGTTTGTGACTGGTGGTGGCTTTTCGCAGTTTCTGGCGTCGATTGTCCGCTTATTTGGTCACGAATCACAGCACTTCTGTCGCCGCGTCGTGTCCGATTCGTGTTGTCCGTATGCGTGTTTCCCTTCCCGTCATGTGATCTTGCAGATATTGGACTCGTCGTCGATGCCGTCCGTCCGGTAAGAAGGTTCTTTACACCCCTCATCCGGGGCTCAGGGCGCGTGTGCGGCGCGCCCATCGCGTATGACCCGTACGCATCAACAGATCGGGGCATGCGCGGTCCCGCCCACCCCTCACCAGGAGTGGCCACCCTCAACCAATGAAGATTTAAGGGGTAAAACAAAGTGGCAGCGGAGATCGTCAATCCTCGCAGCGACAGCAGTACGGATCAGGACGGCGGGGCCGAGCCCCTGGATTCCTTCGATCCGGCGTTCGCGCTGCACCGCGGCGGCAAGATGGCCGTGCAGGCCACCGTGCCGGTCCGCGACAAGGACGACCTGTCCCTCGCATACACACCCGGCGTCGCGCGCGTGTGCACCGCGATCGCCGAGCAGCCGGCGCTCGTCCACGACTACACGTGGAAGTCGTCCGTCGTGGCCGTGGTCACCGACGGCACGGCCGTGCTCGGGCTCGGCGACATCGGCCCGGAGGCCTCCCTTCCAGTGATGGAAGGCAAGGCGATTCTGTTCAAGCAGTTCGGCGGCGTGGACGCGGTCCCGATCGCGCTCGACTGCACGGACGTCGACGAGATCGTCGAGACGGTGGCGCGCCTCGCCCCGTCCTTCGGCGGCGTCAACCTGGAGGACATCTCGGCGCCGCGGTGCTTCGAGATCGAGCGGAAGCTCCAGGAGCGGGTCGACATCCCGGTCTTCCATGACGACCAGCACGGCACGGCGGTCGTGACGCTGGCGGCCCTGCGGAACGCTGCGCGGCTGAGCGGGCGGGCCATCGGGGACCTGCGGGCCGTCATCTCCGGCGCGGGCGCTGCCGGTGTCGCCATCGCCAAGATGCTGGTCGAGGCCGGCATCGGGGACGTGGCCGTCGCCGACCGCAAGGGCGTCGTCTCGGCCGACCGGGACGATCTGACGCCGGTCAAGCGGGAGCTCGCCGGGTTCACCAACAAGGCCGGCATCACCGGGTCGCTGGAGGCGGCTCTGGAGGGTGCGGACGTGTTCATCGGCGTTTCCGGCGGTACGGTCGCGGAGTCGGCGGTGGCTTCCATGGCGGAGGGGGCCTTCGTCTTCGCCATGGCCAACCCGAATCCCGAGGTGCACCCCGATGTCGCGCACAAGTACGCGGCGGTCGTGGCGACCGGGCGGTCCGACTTCCCGAACCAGATCAACAACGTCCTCGCGTTCCCCGGCATCTTCGCCGGTGCGCTGCAGGTGCGGGCCTCTCGGATCACCGAGGGGATGAAGATCGCGGCGGCGGAGGCGTTGGCGGGAGTGGTGGGGGACGACCTCGCCGCGGACTACGTCATCCCGTCGCCCTTCGACGAGCGGGTGGCTCCGGCGGTCACGGCGGCGGTTGCGGCTGCGGCGCGGGCCGAGGGTGTTGCTCGGCGCTGAGGTGAGTGTCGGTTGAGTGGCCCCGTCCGGTGGTTGGGCGGGGTCATTTTTTTGCCCGCAGGTTGGGCTGTTGAGGTGGGTCGAGCGGGGGCCTCCGGCGGTTGGGCCGGATGGCTGCGGCGGCCTGTGCGGGTGGTGGGGGTGCGCGTTGATGCGGCGTGCCTCCGGCGGTTGGGCGGGATGCCTGCGGCGGCCTGTGTCGCTGGTTGGGGGTGCGCGTAGCGCCCCCCGGTCGGTGGGTGGGTCGGGGCCGTGCCGGGGGGTGTCCGTCCTCGGACCGGCGGCCGGGCTTAGGCCAGGAGGTGCTGCGTGTTGACGCCGGCCACTGCGGGCGGACACCCCCCGACACGTCCCCTTCCCGCCGTACGCGACTGCGGGCCCGTGGGGCTACGGGCCATCATGCCCACTTAGCTGCGCCCACCCGTGGCGCCGGGCTGCGCACCCCCCGGCCTCAGCCCCCACGTCGGGCGCCTCGTCAAGCGGGCGTGTCTCACAGGGCGCTTCGGTTCCGTCGGTCGTCATGGGGGCCTATCGTCAAGGTCATGTTCGCTGTCTATGCCGCCCGAATCGACCGCGACCAGCCGCTTTCCGGACTGGAGTTGGGGGAGCGGCCGGCCCCTGAGGTCCGTCCCGGCTGGAGTGCCGTCAAGGTCAAGGCCGCCTCCCTCAACCATCACGACCTGTGGTCACTGCGGGGTGTGGGCCTCGCAGAGGACAAGTTGCCGATGATCCTCGGGTGCGACGCCGCCGGCGTCGACGAGGACGGCAACGAGGTCGTCCTGCATTCCGTGATCGGACAGAGTGGGCATGGGGTGGGGCCCAAGGAGCCTCGTTCCATCCTCACCGAGCGGTATCAGGGCACCTTTGCGGAGCAGGTCGCCGTACCGACCTGGAACATCCTGCCCAAGCCCAAAGAGCTCTCCTTCGAGGAGGCCGCCTGTCTGCCGACTGCGTGGCTGACGGCCTATCGGATGCTGTTCACGAACGCCGGGGTGCGGCCCGGCGACTCCGTGCTCGTGCAGGGGGCCGGGGGCGGCGTTGCCACCGCTGCCATCGTGCTCGGCAAGGCCGCGGGGCTGCGTGTCTTCGCCACCAGCCGGGACGAGGCCAAGCGCAAGCGTGCCCTGGAGTTGGGGGCGGTGGAGGCTCTGGAGTCGGGGGCCCGGCTGCCGCAGCGGGTCGATGCCGTGATCGAGACCGTCGGTGCCGCCACCTGGTCGCACTCCGTCAAGTCGCTCAAGCCGGGCGGCACGCTGGTGATTTCCGGTGCCACCAGTGGTGACCGGCCTTCGCACGCCGAGCTCACGCGGATCTTCTTCCTGGAGTTGAAGGTGGTGGGGTCCACCATGGGGACCAAGGATGAGCTTGAGGATCTGCTCTCCTTCTGCGCCGCCACCGGGGTGCGGCCTGTGATCGATGAAGTGCTTCCGATGGACCGGGCGCGGGAGGGCTTCGAGCGGATGGAGTCGGGGGAGCAGTTCGGGAAGATCGTGCTTACCAACTGACCTTTCTGCCTTCGGTACGTGCGGCGGGTTCGGGGCTTTGCCTCGGGCCCGCCGTTCTGTTTGTCAACTGGGGTTGACGAGGATAGGTGTGTCAATCTACGTTGACATCATGACCGAAGCAACAGATCTCGCCGAGCGGGCGGGTGATCGCGATCCGCGGATCGGGCTGCGGGCCGTTGCGGCGCTGCGCCGGCTGCTGGAGCAGTTGGAAGCGGTGCAGGTGCGCAGCGCGCGCAATCAGGGGTGGTCGTGGCAAGAGATCGCCGCGGAACTCGGGGTCAGCAGGCAGGCCGTGCACAAGAAGTACGGGAGGCGTTGATGTTCGAGCGGTTCACGAAGGATGCCCGTGCCGTGGTGACGGGGGCGGTCGAGCAGGCCGAGAGGGGTGGGGCGCAGACCGTCGATGCCGAGCACATGCTGCTTGCGTTGCTGGATCGGGAGGGGAGTCGGGCCTCGTTCGCGCTCGCCGCGCTCGGAGGCGGGGAGTGGTTGGAGTCGTTGCGGGGGGCGCTGGACGAGGCTCGGCGGCGGGGCGGGTTGTCGCAGGCCGAGGCCGAGGCGTTGGCCGGGTTGGGGATCGATGTGGGGGAGATCGTCGCCCGGGTGGAGGAAGTGCACGGGGCGGGGGCATTGTCCGGCGACGTCAAGGACAAGGGGTGGTGGTCGGGGCGACGGTCGTTCAGCCGGGGCGCCAAGGACGTGCTGGAACGCTCACTGCGTATCGCCGTCGCCCGTCGAGACAGGCACATCGGTGATGAGCACATCCTCCTCGCCCTGACCAGCCGTCCCGGCGTACCCGCCGAGGTTCTCGCCGATCATGGCGTGACCTACGAGTCCGTCACCCGGGTGCTGTACGGCGGGGGAGAAGCCGGGCAGGCCAAGGCCGGTTGACAGGTTGGGGTGTCCCGGCGGGGGCCGACCGGGTCCTGGTGGGGGGGCTGGCCGAGTCCTGGTGAGTGGGTGGGTGCGTCGCCGGGGCGCCGGCGATGGCCCTGGGCCGTCGGCTGAGGTGGTTGCCGTGCTGCCCAGGGCCCCCGTGCCGCCCGCGCCCCCGTCCGGCTCCCGTCTTCCCTGCCCGCTCCTCTGCTTCGCCTCGCTGCTCCTGCCTGCCTGCCTGCGCCGCCCAGCCGCCGCGGCCTCGGTGTCAGGGCTTCGGTGTGCGCAGGAGCGCTCCGATGTGTGCCGCCGCCGTCGACAAGTGGCGGCGGGCGTCGCGGAGTTGGTCCGGTGTCACGCCGTGGTCCCGGGCCGCGTCGCGGATGTCGTCGCGGAAGCGGTCGAGCAGTCGGTCCAGGTCGCGGGCCGGGTCGCCGCTGGGGGGCTCGTGGGCCCAGGTGGGTTCGTAGTCGGCGGGGAAGTCCTCCGGGGTGTCGGAGTAGTCGGGGTGCTGCTGTGCCGACTTGGGGGTCCCGTTGCCCTGGCGGCCGAAGCCGAAGTCCCGGCCGTACCCCTTGCCGAAGTCGCCGAACTCCTTGGCCAGTTCCGTCAGGCCCTCCCGGACGCCCGTCGGCCAGTCGCCGCGGGCGAAGTGGTCCTGTACGTGTTCCTGGACCCGGCGGGCGATGCGCTGGACCTCCTCCTGGGCCTGGGCCCGGGCGCGGTCCTGTGCCTCCTTGGCCTGGCGTCGGGCGCGCTGGGCCTCCTCGCGGGCGCGACGGCTCTCGTCCTTGGCGCGGCGGGCCTGTTCCTTCCACTCCTGCTTGGCGCGGCGCATCTCCTCCTTGGCGGCGCGCCACGCCTCCTTGTCGGTGTAGTCCGAGAAGTCGCCGAAGGGGGTGTCCGCCTTGGCGCCGTTCCCCTGGCGTGCCTCGGACGCCGCCGCCCGCATCTCGCGCCGCAGGTCGCCCGCCGCGCCGCGCACATCGGCCCGGATCTCGGCGGCGAGTTCGGCGACCGACTCCCTGATCTCCAGCTCCAGGTCGGCCAACTCGCCGCTGCGGTCGGCCAGTTCCGCGCGACCGGCGTCCGTGATGGCGTACACCTTGCGGCCGCCCTCGGTGGTGTGGGTGACCAGGCCCTCGGCCTCCAGCTTGGCCAGACGGGGGTAAACGGTGCCGGCCGAGGGTGCGTACAGCCCCTGGAAGCGCTCTTCGAGGAGGCGGATCACCTCGTAGCCGTGGCGCGGGGCCTCGTCCAGCAGCTTCAGCAGGTAGAGACGGAGGCGGCCATGGGCGAAGACGGGGGGCATGTCAGAGCACCTTCTTGTCGGTCGTGCCGTCGGCCGGGGCGTGGGTCGGGGCGTCCGTCGGGTGATCGCCCTGGCCGGAGACGGAATTGTCCCCCGAGCTGTTCTGTGTGCCGCTCACCGGGTCGGCCGTCGGGTCCGCGGTGGGCTCCGGCTCCTCCCAGGCCTCCGCCTCCCACGGCTCGTCCTCCTTGGGCGGGCGGCG
Organism: Streptomyces sp. CA-251387; assembly: GCF_050936625.1. Taxonomy (NCBI): domain Bacteria; kingdom Bacillati; phylum Actinomycetota; class Actinomycetes; order Kitasatosporales; family Streptomycetaceae; genus Streptomyces; species Streptomyces sp. CA-251387. The sequence goes on from NZ_JBNJMJ010000001.1 coordinate 6,380,990, forward strand.
CAGCAGGGCGATCGAGCCGGAGACCGTCGTCGCCCGGAGCTTGCCCGTGCCGGCGCCCAGACGGCCGGTGATCTTGTGGGCGCCCCACTGGCCGTGGACCCGGAGGTCCTCGAAGGCGTTGGAGACGGTCCCGCTCGCTGTGTTGGCCTCGACGTCCGCGTCCGCCGGGGCCGGCAGGCGGATGGCGATCTCGCCGGAGACGCTGGTCAGCCGGACGTCGGTCGGGCCGTCCGGGTCCAGGTCGACGATCATGGAGCCGCTCACCGAGTCGGCCTTCACGGCCGAGCCGGATCCCTCGACGACAGTGAGGTCGCCGGAGACGGAGTTGAAGCGGAGGTCGCCGGTGACGGCCTGCGCCTCCAGGTTCCCGGAGACGGTGTCGGCGCGGACCGGGCCGGACAGGCCGACGAGGGTCGTGTCGCCGGTGACGCCCTTGACCACCGACGGGCCGTGGATCCCGGAGACCACCGCCCCGGCGCCGACCACGCCCACCTCGACGCGGGTGTCGGCCGGCACCGCCAGGGAGACCACCGCGCTGCGCCGCCAGCCCTTGCGGTCGAGCCACTTGAGGAAGCCCTTCCAGGGCAGGTCGTCGTACGCCACCGTCAGTGTGCCGCCCTGTTGGGTCACCACCAGGGGTGGGCCCTCGATCTCGGAGACCTCCAGGCGGGCGGAACCTTCGTCCGTCCCCACGACGTTCACCGTTCCGTTGACGATGCGCACCTGGAGCTCGCTCACCGGCTCGTCGAAGGTGAGCTTCCTGGGCTCTGCTACGGACCACTCGGACATGTGCGGACCTCCTGGGCGACCGGACGCGGCCGCACGGGCCGGACCTGAACACGACACGCCATATCGCGTCTTCCGTAAAACACGATATATCGCGGCGGTCGAAAGTCAAGGCACTCGTTCTGGTGATCACAAATCACGTGAGGTGGACAAACCCGCCTAGCGTGGTGCCATGTCGACGGAAGAGTCCAGGACCGCCCGCCGGGCCCGCCCCACCCCGGGCGCCCTGCTCCTCTGCCGCGCGGAGCCCGAGTCCGTCGCCTCCGCCGCCCAGCTGCTGCGCGAGCCCATGCTGCTCGCGCCGGCCGGCGGGGAGTGGAGCGTGCTCGTCCCCGAGGGCCGGCCCTGGCAGGAGGGCGGCGAACCGGTCGACCGCGTCCTCACCGGCTGGGCCACCGCCCTCGCCGTCGGCACCTCCTGGCCCGTTCTCGCCCTCTGGTGGGACGCCGACCGCGCCGGATACACCCTCGCCTCCGGCTTCCGCCGCCCCGTCGGCTACATCTGGCTCGCCAACGGCACCCCGGTCGGCGAGGACGAGGCCATGCGCACCTTCGCCGGCCGGCTCGGACTCGACCCGGTCCTGGACATGCAGTCCCTGGACGAGCTGACGCGCCCCGATTCCGCGGCCGACGCACGCGCACGCATGCGTGGCCTCATCGCCATCCTCACGCGGGCGGGCGTGTCCCTGCCCGACGGTCTCACCCCCGGCGAAAGCGCCGACCGGCTCCACGAGGCCGCCCACCTCCAGCCGCACGTCCGGATCGAGTGGTCGGGCTGGCGCGACGCCTTCCGCGCGGAACTCGACGCCGTCGAGGGCGGCCGCCTCGGCCCCTGGCTGCCCTGGGCAGGCGGCCCCAAGGCCCACGCGCTCGCCCTCGCCCAGGTGGCGGCAGGTCTTCCCCTCGCGGCCTGGGGCCTACGGCGCCGCAGCGGTGGCTGGATCGCCGCGGGGGCGGTGCTGCTCGCCCATGGCGCGCTGGGGCTGGCGTACGAGGCGGTGCGGCCGCTGGACTGACCGCGCGGTGACGCCGCGACGGCTGCTGGGCTGACGGTGCGGTGACGCGTGCTCCGGCTGCTGGGCTGACGGTGCGGTGACGCGTGCTCCGTCCGCTGGACCGGCGGTGTTGCAACGCGTGCGTGGTCAGAAGCGCTGACGGTCCTACGGCCTTCCCTGGCCGCCCGTCCCCAGCCGTACGAGGTGTCGCGGCGCGCTGCTCGACAGGCCCGCTGTTCGAGAGACGGGGCTCGGCAGGCCCGCTGTGCGACAGACGGGCGCGGTTCGGGGGCCCGCTGCCCCGCTGCCCGACAGGCGTACGGTGTGCCACGCCCGCTGGACCGTCGGCCGACCGGACGGCCGTACAACGCGAAGGGCGCCCCGTATCAGGGCGCCGGGGCGGGAGGCGTCCGCCAGGGACGCCCGACAGTGGCCCCTCACGCCGAGGGGGCGACCGGTCCGCTACACGTCTACACGTCTACACGTCGTCGTCCTCGTCGTCCAGCCGGGCCAGCCACGTCGCCAGCCGCTCCACCGGTACCTCGAAGTCCGGATTCAGGTCGACGAACGTGCGCAGCTGCTCGGCCAGCCACTCGAAGGTGATCTCCTCCTCGCCGCGCCGCTTCTCCAGTTCTTCGATGCCTCGGTCGGTGAAGTACATGCAGTGAGGATATGTCGTGCCCACCACGCGTGTGTGCCGGGCTCTCGCCGAACGCCGTCCGTTCCGTGGCGTGACGGGCGAGTTGGCCTTGAACGCCGGAAGGCCCGGCCCCGAGTCGGCAGGACTCGGGGCCGGGCCTTCCGATCAGACCCGTTCGTCGGGCTCAGGCCTCGAACACCTCACGCACCAGCTGCTCCTGCTCGGCCTGGTGCCGCTTGGCGGAACCGACGGCCGGGGACGAGGAGTGCGGACGGGAGATGCGGCGCAGGCGCTCGCCGTGCGGGACGTCGGCGCCGACCGCCAGGTCCAGGTGGTCGATCAGGTTGAGCGCGATGAACGGCCACGCCCCCTGGTTCGCCGGCTCCTCCTGGGCCCACAGATACTTCTCGGCGTTCGGGTACTTGGCGATCTCGGCCTGGAGCTCGGCACCCGGCAGCGGGTACAGGCGCTCGATGCGGATGATCGCCGTGTCCGTGACGCCGCGCTTCTTCCGCTCGGCCTCGATGTCGTAGTACACCTTGCCGGCGCAGAAGACGACCTTCTTGACGGCGGCCGGGTCGACCGACGCGTCACCGATGACCGGCTGGAACTGCCCGGTGGTGAACTCCTCCGCCTTCGAGGCCGCGGCCTTCAGACGCAGCATCGACTTCGGGGTGAAGACGACCAGCGGCTTGTGGTGCGGGTTGTGCACCTGCCACCGCAGGAGGTGGAAGTAGTTCGACGGCGACGTGGGCATCGCGACCGTCATGTTGTTCTGCGCGCACAGCTGCAGGAACCGCTCCGGGCGGGCCGAGGAGTGGTCCGGGCCCTGGCCCTCGTAGCCGTGCGGGAGGAGCAGGACCACACCGGAGGTCTGGGCCCACTTCTGCTCGGCCGAGGAGATGAACTCGTCCACGACCGTCTGGGCGCCGTTGACGAAGTCGCCGAACTGCGCCTCCCACATCACGAGCGCGTCCGGGCGGGCCAGCGAGTAGCCGTACTCGAAGCCCATCGCGGCGTACTCGGAGAGCAGGGAGTTGTAGACGTTCAGCCGTGCCTGGTCCTCGGAGAGGTACTGCAGCGGCGTGTACTCCTCGCCCGTCTCACGGTCGATGATGACCGCGTGGCGCTGGCCGAACGTACCGCGCTGCGAGTCCTGGCCCGCCAGGCGGACCGGGACGCCCTCCAGCAGCAGGGAGCCGACCGCGAGGGTCTCGCCCATGCCCCAGTCGATGGTGCCGTCCTCGACCATCGACGCCCGGCGCTGCAACTGCGGCAGCAGACGCGGGTGGACGGTGATGTGGTCGGGGATGTTGACCTGGGACTCGGCGATCCGCTTGACGGTCTCCGTGGTGACGGCGGTGCTGACGGCGACCGGGAACTCGGCCTGCGGGTCCGAGGGCACCGCGGCGGCCGGCTGCGAGGTGGCCTCGCGGACCTCCGTGAAGACCTTCTCCAGCTGGCCCTGGTAGTCCTGCAGCGCCTGCTCGGCCTCTTCCAGGGTGATGTCGCCGCGACCGATCAGGGACTCGGTGTACAGCTTGCGCACCGAGCGCTTCTTGTCGATCAGGTCGTACATCAGCGGCTGGGTGAAGGCTGGGTTGTCCGACTCGTTGTGACCGCGGCGGCGGTAGCAGATGAGGTCGATCACCACGTCCTTGTTGAACGCCTGGCGGAACTCGAAGGCCAGACGCGCGACACGCACGACCGCCTCCGGGTCGTCGCCGTTCACGTGGAAGATCGGGGCCTCGATCATGCGGGCCACGTCCGTGGCGTACATCGACGAGCGTGAGGACTCGGGCGCCGCCGTGAAGCCGACCTGGTTGTTGATGACGATGTGGACCGTGCCGCCGGTGCGGTAGCCGCGCAGCTGCGACATGTTCAGGGTCTCGGCCACCACGCCCTGGCCCGCGAAGGCCGCGTCGCCGTGGATCGCCACCGGCAGGACGGTGAAGTCCGTGCCGCCCTTGTTGATGACGTCCTGCTTGGCGCGCGCGACGCCCTCCAGGACCGGGTCCACCGCCTCCAGGTGGGAGGGGTTCGCGACCAGGCTGACCTTGATCTGCTCGCCGTCCAGGCCCGTGAAGGTGCCCTCGGCGCCCAGGTGGTACTTCACGTCGCCGGAGCCGTGCATCGACTTCGGGTCGAGGTTGCCCTCGAACTCGCGGAAGATCTGGGCGTACGACTTGCCGACGATGTTGGCGAGCACGTTCAGGCGGCCGCGGTGGGCCATGCCGATGACGACCTCGTCCAGGCGGGACTCGGCGGCCGAGTCCAGCACCGCGTCGAGCAGCGGGATGACGGACTCGCCGCCCTCCAGGGAGAAGCGCTTCTGGCCGACGTACTTCGTCTGCAGGAAGGTCTCGAAGGCCTCGGCGGCGTTCAGGCGGCGCAGGATGCGCAGCTGCTCCTCGCGCTCCGGCTTGGTGTGGCCGCGCTCCACGCGGTCCTGGATCCACTTGCGCTGCTTCGGGTCCTGGATGTGCATGAACTCGATGCCGGTGGTGCGGCAGTACGAGTCGCGCAGGACGCCGAGGATGTCGCGCAGCTTCATCAGGGACTTGCCCGAGAAGCCGCCGACGGCGAACTCGCGCTCCAGGTCCCACAGGGTGAGGCCGTGCTCGGTGATGTCCAGGTCGGGGTGCTTGCGCTGGCGGTACTCCAGCGGGTCGGTGTCGGCCATGACGTGGCCGCGGACCCGGTAGGAGTGGATCAGCTCGAAGACGCGGGCGGCCTTGGTGACGTCGTCGTCGTGCGAGGCGTCGATGTCCTTGAGCCAGCGGACCGGCTCGTAGGGGATGCGCAGGGCCTCGAAGATCTCGTCGTAGAAGTTGTTCTCGCCGAGGAGGAGGTTCGCGACCTGGCGCAGGAACTCGCCGGACGCGGCGCCCTGGATGACGCGGTGGTCGTACGTCGACGTCAGCGTCATGACCTTGGAGATGCCCAGCTTGTTGAGCGTGTCCTGGGACGTGCCCTGGAACTCCGCCGGGTAGTCCATGGAGCCGACGCCCATGATCACCGACTGGCCGGGCATCAGACGCGGCACGGAGTGCACGGTGCCGAGGCCGCCCGGGTTGGTCAGGGAGACCGTGACGCCGGTGAAGTCGTCCATCGTCAGCTTGCCGTCACGGGCGCGGCGGACGATGTCCTCGTAGGCCTGCCAGAACTCGAAGAAGTTCAGCGTCTCGGCCTTCTTGATCGCCGCGACGACCAACTGGCGGTCGCCGTTGGGCTTCACCAGGTCGATGGCCAGACCGAGGTTGACGTGCGGCGGCTTGACCAGCGTCGGCTTGCCGTCCTTCTCGCCGAAGGACCAGTTCATCGACGGCATGGCCTTGATGGCCTGCACCATCGCGTAGCCGATCAGGTGCGTGAAGGAGATCTTCCCGCCCCGGGCGCGCTTCAGGTGGTTGTTGATGACGATGCGGTTGTCGAAGAGCAGCTTCACCGGGACCGCGCGGACCGAGGTGGCGGTCGGCAGCTCCAGCGAGGCGTTCATGTTCTTCGCGACCGCGGCGGCCGGGCCGCGCAGCGGCACGATCTCGGGGCCGTCGGCAGACGCGGTGGCGGGCTCGGCCTTCTTCGGCTGGGCGGGCTTCGCGGCCGGGGCGGGCTTCGCCGCGGCGGGAGCCGGGGCCGGAGCGGCGGGCGCGGCGGCCGCGGGCTTCGGGGCCGCGGGGGCCGGCGGAGCCGCCGGGGCGGCGGGCGCCGCCGGAGCCGTGGTGGTCTCTGCGGCCCCCGCGGCCGCAGTACCCGCCGGAGCCGAGGCGGCAGCCGCCCCCGGCTTGTAGTCGGCGAAGAAGTCCCACCAGGCGCGGTCTACCGAATTCGGGTCCTGGAGGTACTGCTGATAGATCTCGTCGACGAGCCACTCGTTCGGACCGAACGCGGCCGCGGGGTTCTTGCCCGCTTGGTCTGCGTCGGTCGAGATGCTCGATGCGTTACTGGGGGACTGTGGCGACACGGCGGCAACCGCCCTCTTCCGCTTCACAAGGTGATGGACAGCGGGAATAAAGGCTACGCCTCCATGGCCGGGAAGGTGAGGCCGGGCAAGGTCATCGTCGTGTAAGTCACATCTAACAGCGTGTTTCGTGCCTGGAAATGGCGGGAAACAAGCGTGGTTCCAGTTCAGATGGCTTCAGATGGGAAGGCGCGATCGCGACCCGGCACGCCGAAGGCGCGGGCCTGTACCTGATCACACGTGTCCGTCAGCCGGGACAGACGTGGATCTTGTGGCTCCGCTTCGAACTTTACGTCAACTTGGTACGGATGGCTGCCCTGGAAGCGTGACAAGAATCCGGCAACCCCGCTCCGATTCGGCCACGCCGATCCGGCCACCGTGCAGATCGACGGCCCAGCGCGCGATCGCCAGCCCCAGCCCCGTACCGCCGTCGCTGCCCGGCCCGTGCGGCCGGCTCACGGCGCCCCGGTTGAACCGCTCGAAGACCCGGTGCCAGTCCGACCGCGGAATGCCCGGCCCCTCGTCCAGGACCTCCAGCACCAGCGACTCCGGGTAGGTCCCGCGCCGCGCCTTGACCGTCACGCGGCCGTGCGGCGGGCTGTGCTTGATCGCGTTGTCGATGAGGTTGGCGACCACCTGGTGGATGCGCTCCGGGTCGGCGTGCGCGGTCAGCTCCGGCGGGGAGACGTCGAGGTGCAGATGGACGTCCGTACGGGTGTGGCTGCCGGAGCCCGACGCCATGCCCCCGCGCGCGGAGGCGACCATGTTGGCCTCCTTCAGCACGCCGGACAGGTACGGCCAGACCTCGAAACGCCGCATGCGTAGCGGTACGACGCCGTTGTCCAGGCGGGACAGGTCGAGCAGCGTCTCCACGAGTCGGCCCAGCCGCTCGGTCTGCTTCAGCGCCGTACGCATGGTTTCCGGGTCGGCCTCGGCGATGCCGTCGACCACGTTCTCCAGGACGGCCCGCAGGCCCGCGATGGGGGTGCGCAGCTCGTGCGAGACGTTCGCCACGAGCTCCTTGCGCTGCTGGTCCTGGGCCTCCAGCTCGTCGGCCATGCGGTTGATCGTCTCGGCCAGGTCGCCCAGCTCGTCCCGGCGGTTCTCCCGGACCCGGCGCGTGTAGTCGCCGTGCGAGATGGACCGGGCCACCGCGTTCATCTCGTCCAGCGGCGCGGTGAGCGAGTGCGCCACGAACTGCGTGATGAGCAGTGTGGCGATCATCGAGAAGACCGTGATGAAGCGCAGCTCCGTCTGGGTGCGCACCGCGATCACCGACAGCCCGGTGGTGATCAGCACGGCGATGACGACCAGCGCGCCCAGTTTGGTCTTGATCGAGAACGGACGTACGCCGCCCCAGGGTTCCCCGGGGCCTCTCCGCGCGGCCGGCCCGTCGCTCATGGCGTCGGGGTCTCCAGGGCGTAGCCCACGCCGTGCACGGTACGGATCCGCTCGGCGCCGATCTTCCGGCGCAGTGCCTTGATGTGGCTGTCGACGGTGCGGGTGCCGGAGGCGTCCGCCCAGTCCCACACCTCGGCGAGCAGCTGCTCGCGGGAGAGCACCGCGCGCGGGGTGTTCGCCAGGCACACCAGGAGGTCGAACTCGGTCGGCGTGAGGTGAACATCCTCACTGCGCACCCGTACGCGCCGCTGCGCGTGGTCGATCTCCAGCTCGCCGAGCCGCAGGATGCCCGACCGCGGCGTCGTGGCGGCCAGCGCGGCCCGCTCGACGCGGCGCAGCAGCACGTGCACGCGTGCCGCCAGCTCCCGCATCGAGAACGGCTTCGTCATGTAGTCGTCGGCGCCGACGCCGAGCCCGACCAGCATGTCGGTCTCATCGTCACGCGCGGTCAGCATCAGCACCGGCACCGGCCGCTGGGCCTGCACCCGGCGGCAGACCTCCAGGCCGTCGAAGCCCGGCAGCATGATGTCGAGGATCAGCAGGTCGGGCTGCCAGGCCTCCGCCGTGTCGACGGCCGCCGGACCGTCACCCGCGGTCTGCACGAGGAATCCCTCGGCGCGCAGGCGGGCCGCGATGGCGTCCACGATGGTCGGATCGTCCTCGACCACGAGGACCCGGCGCTGTGCGCCAGGGGTCGCCGCCGTGCCGTTGTGGGAGGTGTGTGTCTGCTCCATCGCCCGCCCCAAAGTTGCTTTCCGGAATCCGTGGGGTGATTCCTACTGACTGGCTATGCCTGCGCATGCTTGCGATTGACGCTTGAATGATCCGCGTCAGAGAAGCAGAGTACGGGGAGTCACCGCGCCACGGCTATCCAGGTCGGACGGCGAGGTGCACGACGTCCGGAACGCCCCGGGCAACGGGGATCTCTTCGGTACGCACCTGTTGGAATCCGGCATTACGCAAGGTTTCTTCGAATTCCGGAGAGGGCTGGGCCGACCACACGGCCAGGACCCCGCCGGGCCTCAACACCCTTGTGCAGCCTGCCAGTCCGGCGGGTGAGTACAGGCTGTCGTTGCCCTCGGTGACGGTCCAGTCGGGGCCGTTGTCGATGTCGAGACACAGTGCGTCATACGTGGCGGATGTCTCATGTACGTACGTCACGAGATCCGTTTCCAGAATCTCGGTGCGCGGGTCGGCGAGGGCGCGGGCGGAGAAGCCGGACAACGGTCCGTCGAGATGCCAGCCGATAATCGCAGGCTCTCGCTCGACGACGGTGATCCGTCCCGGGCGGGGATCGGCCGCGGCGTGTGCGAGCGAGAACCCCACGCCCAGCCCGCCGAGCAGCACGTGAGGCGCCGGCCTCCCGCCCAGCGCGTCGAGTGCGGCGTCGACGAGCAGCCGCTCCGAACGCCCGTCGGAAGTGTCCATCAGGAAGCAGCCGTTGGCGATGATCTGGAGTAACCCGCCGTGGCGTCGCAGCACGACCTCGCCATAGGGGCCTTCGCGACGGTCCAGTACTTCGGGGATGTCGTACGACGTGGGCATCCGGCCATCCTGGCAGCTCCGGGCAGGGCGGCCGAGGGAATTACCCCACGGGGTGGACTTCTTGAGAGGTTGCTGAGAATCGGGTCCCGCGTGGCGCCGGTCACAGACAGGGGAGGGCGGCGGGTCAAGGGTGGGGGAAACGGAAGGAGCGCCTCACCGTGGAACGGACTGTGGCTGCGGGTGGGACGGGCTCGACTCCCGGGTCCGCCCCTTCGGGCGCGACCACTCCTTCCGGTGACGCGGGCCTGCCCGATGTGGTCGGGCTGCTGGACGCACTGCCGCGGCAACGCGGACCCCAGACCGCGCCGCCGCCGCCCTCAGCGCCGCCGTCCTCTGCACCGGTCACCAGTGCGGTCACCGAGCCCGGACCCCGTGCCTTCCGTCCCTGGCACCTGCTCCCCACCCCCACCGGCACGCCGTTCACCTTCGCCTACGCCGCCGTACTGGCCGTCACCTCGCTGCTCGCCACATACGCCGACCCCGCCCTCGTCCACGCCCTGCACCAGGGTTCCAGCACCGATGTGGCGCACCTCGTGCGGACGCCCGTCCTGGTGCTGCTCGCCAGTGCGTTGTGGGTCGCGGGCGGGATCGTGGCGCCGTACACGCTCTGCTTCCTGCTCGTGCTCACCGCGCTGGAGCGGCGGATCGGAGGCGCCCGCACGGCCGTCGTCTTTCTGACCGGGCACGTCCTGGCCACCCTCGCGACCGAGGGTCCCGTCGGGCTCGCGGTGCTGGTCGGCCACCTGCCCGACAGCTCGCTGCACCGCCTCGACTACGGCATCAGCTTCGGCGTCGCGACGAGCATCGGCGTGCTGGCCGGACTGCTGCGGCCGTGGCTGCGGTGGCCGGTGCTGGTGCTGTTCGGCGGGCTGCTGATCCAGGGCCTGCTCACTCTTGCCGACCCGCTGACCGGTTGGGGGCATCTGATCTCCCTGGCCATCGGGGTCGGGATGTGGCCGGTGGTCCGGCGGTGGGGCGCCTCGGGGTCAGCCGGCCGCGGGCGACCAGGCGGCGGCGAGGGCGGCTCGGGTGGCGACCAGGGCGCGGTGGAGGCCGCGGCCCCGCCACTCGGCCGACGGGGAACCGTCCCACAGCCTCGCGAACTCGGTCCCCGCGCGGAACACCAGCCAGGCCGCTGAGACAACTTCGCCGTCCGCCTCGGCGAGCCGGTTCCGGTCCTGACCCCACAGGACCGACTCCCTCGCGGCGATACGGCGCATGTCCGCGCCCGCCGTGACGCGCCGCAGCGTGACGCCCTCCGGCGGGACGGGCTGCCGTACGGCCATGTCGGCGGCCGCGCCGGCGCGCGATGGGCCGTTCGAGTTCGGCGCCGCGTACACCGAGGGAGCGCGGGCGGCTGACGAGGCCCCGGAATCCGCCGACGAGGGTCTGCGTGTCTGAAGGGGGAGACAGCGCGGGAAGACCGCCCTCCGCGCGGGAAGACCCCCGCCCCGGCAACCGTTCTACGTGAGTCCTCAAGTCCCCCCGGGTGCCCGCCGCCGACCGCGAAACCCCAGTTCACAGCGCGTCGAGAGAGTGATCGCTCACAGCGAACGGCGGTCGGGGAACATTCAAGGTCCCTCGTGCATTGAGTCGGCATAACTCAACTTGACTGCCGAAGGGGAGATCATGGGTTCGACGTCCACACCGCTCACCCTGCCTGTGCTGCCGCTCGACGACGAGGTCGTGCTGCCGGGGATGGTGGTCCCGCTGGATCTGAGCGACGCCGATGTACGGGCCGCGGTGGAGGCCGCGCAGGCCGCCGCCCGTTCGGAACCCGGCAAGCCGAAGGTCCTCCTGGTGCCACGCATCGACGGCACATACGCGAGCACGGGTGTGCTCGGCACCGTCGAGCAGGTCGGCCGGCTGGCCGACGGTGACCCGGGCGCCCTGATCCGCGGTCGCGGCCGGGTGAAGATCGGCGCCGGGACGACCGGGCCGGGTGCGGCGCTGTGGGTCGAGGGCGCGCGGCTCGACGAGAAGGTCCCCGAGCCGCTGCCCGGGCACGTCACCGAACTGGTCAAGGAATACAAGGCCCTCGCCACCGCCTGGCTGCGCAAGCGCGGCGCCTGGCAGGTCGTCGACCGCGTCCAGGCCATCGACGACGTCTCCGCCCTTGCCGACAACTCCGGTTACTCGCCCTTCCTGACCACCGAGCAGAAGGTGGAGCTGCTGGAGACCGCCGACCCGGTGGCCCGCCTGAAGCTCGCCACCCAGCAGCTGCGCGACCACCTCGCCGAGCAGGACGTCGCCGAGACCATCGCCAAGGACGTCCAGGAGGGCGTCGACAAGCAGCAGCGCGAGTTCCTGCTGCGCCGTCAGCTGGAGGCCGTCCGCAAGGAACTGCGCGAGCTGAACGGCGAGAAGGAGGGCGAGGAGTCCGACGACTACCGCGCCCGCGTCGAGGCCGCCGACCTGCCGGAGAAGGTCCGCGAGGCCGCGCTCAAGGAGGTCGACAAGCTGGAGCGGTCGAGCGACCAGTCGCCCGAGGGATCGTGGATCCGTACGTGGCTCGACACCGTCCTCGAACTGCCCTGGAACGAGCGGACCGAGGACGCCTACGACATCCAGGGCGCCAAGGAGATCCTCGACGCCGAGCACGCCGGTCTGGAGGACGTGAAGGAGCGGATCACCGAGTACCTGGCGGTGCGCAAGCGCCGTAGCGACCGCGGGCTCGGTGTGGTCGGCGGGCGGCGCGGCGGTGCCGTGCTGGCCCTCGTCGGCCCGCCCGGCGTCGGCAAGACCTCGCTCGGCGAGTCCGTCGCCCACGCCATGGGCCGCAAGTTCGTCCGCGTGGCCCTCGGCGGCGTCCGGGACGAGGCGGAGATCCGCGGCCACCGGCGTACGTACGTCGGCGCGCTGCCCGGCCGGATCGTGCGGGCCATCAAGGAGGCCGGCTCCATGAACCCGGTCGTGCTCCTCGACGAGATCGACAAGGTGGGCTCGGACTTCCGCGGCGACCCGGCGGCGGCTCTGCTGGAGGTGCTGGACCCGGCCCAGAACCACACCTTCCGGGACCATTACCTGGAGGTGGAGCTGGACCTGTCGGACGTGGTCTTCCTGGCCACGGCCAACGTCCTGGAGGCCATCCCCGAGGCCCTGCTCGACCGCATGGAGCTGGTCCGCCTCGACGGCTACACCGAGGACGAGAAGATCGTCATCGCCCGCGACCACCTGCTCCCGCGCCAGCTGGAGCGGGCGGGCCTGGACAAGGACGAGGTCGCCATCGACGAGAGCGCCCTGCGCAGGCTCGCCGGCGAGTACACGCGCGAGGCGGGCGTACGCAACCTGGAGCGGTCCATCGCGAGGCTGCTCCGCAAGGTAGCGGCCAAGCACGAACTGGGCGAGCAGGAACTGCCGTTCACCATCACGGACGGCGACCTGCGCGGCCTGATCGGCCGGCCGCACCACGTGCCGGAGTCGGCTCAGGACCCGGCCGAGCGGCGTACGGCGGTCCCGGGCGTCGCAACCGGCCTCGCGGTGACCGGCGCCGGTGGTGACGTGCTGTTCGTGGAGGCGTCGCTGGCCGACCCGGAGACGGGCGCGGCGGGCCTGACGCTGACGGGCCAGCTGGGTGACGTGATGAAGGAGAGCGCTCAGATCGCGCTGTCGTTCCTCCGCTCCCACGGCGCCGAACTCGAACTGCCGGTGGCCGACCTGAAGGACCGGGGCGTGCACATCCACTTCCCGGCGGGCGCGGTGCCCAAGGACGGCCCGAGCGCGGGCATCACGATGACGACGGCGCTCGCGTCGCTCCTGTCGGGCCGTCTGGTCCGCACGGACGTGGCGATGACGGGCGAGGTGTCGCTGACCGGCCGGGTCCTCCCGATCGGCGGCGTCAAGCAGAAGCTGCTGGCGGCCCACCGTGCGGGCGTCACCACCGTCATCATCCCCAAGCGCAACGAGCCCGACCTGGACGACGTCCCCGCCGAGGTGCTGGACAAGCTCGACGTCCACGCCGTGACGGATGTCCGCCAGGTCTTGGAGCTGGCACTGTCGCCGGCCGCCAGCGGCGCGGTGCCGGAGGTTCCGGTCGCGGCGTGACGGACGCGACCGGATAGGGAAGGCCCGGGTTTTCGTGAGGGAGGCCCGGGCCTTCGCCGTACATCAGGCCTACGGCCGTAGGTCAGCGGGGCTTACGGCCGTCGGTCAGCCGTTCGCCAGTGCCTGGAGGCGATCCAGTGCCCCGTTGAACTTGTTGTGGTCGCCGACCGTCGGTCCGGAGGACGTGTACTGCCACATCGTGTGGTAGCTCCAGCCCGCCGGCAGATCCCCCACCGTGGAGGCGTACCGCGCGACCCACAGCGGGTTGGCGGAGGCGAAGCCGCTGTAGTTGCCGGTGCACTGGGTCCACCAGCTGGTGGTCGTGTAGATGACGGCGTCGCGGCCGGTGCGGGCCTTGTACTGGTTCAGGAAGTCGCGGATCCAGGTGACCATCGCGCTCTGGGTCTTGCCGTAGCAGTCGTCGCCGTACGGGTTCCACTCGATGTCGAGGGCACCGGGCAGGGTCTTGCCGTCGCGGGACCAGCCGCCGCCGTGGTCGACGAAATAGTCGGCCTGGGTTGCTCCATTGGTGGTGTCCGGGGTGGCGAAGTGGTAGGCGCCGCGGATCATGCCGACGTTGTAGGAGCCGTTGTACTGCTGGGCGAAGTACGGGTTCGTGTAGTACGTCCCCTCGGTGGCCTTCACGTAGGCCCATCTGACCCCGTTGTTCCAGAGGGTCGACCAGGCGACGTCGCCCTGATAGCTGGAGACGTCCACGCCTTCCGTCTGGGTGGCCAGGGTGCCGACGGGGAGGCCGTGCACGCCGTCGTGGGCCGCGACGCCCATGCCCATGTGGGCGGAGCCGCGGGCCGGGATGTCGTCGTCGGCCGTTGCGGGGGAGGGCTGTGTGGCCAGGGTGAGGGCGAGGACGGCGGTGAGCAGGAGCCCGGCTAGGCGCGGGCGCCGGGGGCGGAGCGGTTCGGGTCTGTGCACGGGCATAGCGTGCCTCCGAAGGCTCGGTGGTGCTCGGTGGGGAAACGCGGGGCGTCGGGGGTGGCGGCTATGGCGTGCGCATGCCAGTCAAGCCTCCGGTGGCGAAGCCAGGCAGGGAGAAGCGCAGGTGGAAGGGGGTCCGGAGGCTGCCTTTGGTCTGAGCCTGCGAAATACTGGCGGAGCAGCGGCGATGACGGCGGTCGGCGGAAACTTTCAGGATCGGGAAACGCGAGGCAGGGGCTGACGTGCACGAAGACGGAAACGGCGACGGGCGGCGAGCCGAACCCGGCACGCCCGGTGGTGGTATGGGCCAGCCTGAATTCCTCGACCTGGAGCGCGAGTTGACGGTCCTGTTCCGGCGTGCCCGGGCCAAGCAGGGCGAGATGGCCCGCGCGGTCCATCCGGACCTGGAGTCCGCGGCGTACGGCCTGTTGGTACGGCTGGGTGAGTCCGGGCGCCAGCGGGCCACGGAGCTCGCGGCCTACATCGGCGTCGGCAAGGCCACGATGTCCCGGCAGCTGCGGGCCCTGGAGGACCTGGGCCTGGTCGCCAGGGAGCCGGACCCCGCGGACGGGCGGGCCTGGCTGGTGCACCTCACGGAAGAGGGACGGGGCCGGGTCGAGAAGGTGCGCGAGGCACGGCGGGCCCGGTACGTCGAGCAGCTGTCCCACTGGGACCGGCATGAGGTCGCGGAGCTGGCGCGGTTGCTGAACCAGCTGAACCGGGGGATGGAGAAGTAGGGGCGCCGGGGCCGGTTCAAGGGAGTTTGTCCTGGACGGGGGCGAGCGCTCTGGCCGCGAGGAGAGCGCGGGCGGCTTCCTCACGGACTTCCTCGTCCTCGTCGTTCCGGGCCCGGTCGTCCAGCAGAGCGGCCGTGTCAGTGTGGCCGGGCCAGGCAAAAGCCAGGATGCGGGCCGCGGCGATGCGGACTTCGGGGGAGGCGTCGCCTCTCAGCCGGTCTTGTACGAGGTCGAGGGTGTCCTGGGTGGGCTCTTCGCAGGCGCATCGCTGGAGGGCGGAGTACCGGATCTTCGGTGACGGGTCGTGGACCACGCGGTCGCGGATCAGTCCGACGTAACCGGGGGCGGTGGACCAGTGGGCCGAGAGACGGTTGATCGCGGCCCTCCTGACGTCTTCATCAGGGTCGTGAGCGGCCCTGTCCTCGATCAACTGGTGCGTGCCGGGGTCGTTCCGCCAGTACTTGGCGAGCAGGGTGAGTACTGCCCGTCGGTGCGCCGCGCTGTCGTCGGTGACACGGTCGCGGATCAGCTCATGGGTGCCGGGTTCGTTCCGCCACTGTTCTGCAAGCAGAGTGAGCGCGGTCACGCGTATATGCGGATCAGCGTCCACGGCGTGGTCGCGGATCCGCTCATGCGTGTCGGGCTCGTCCCGGTAGTGCTCGGCGAGAAGCCTCAGAGCCGCGAGCCGCAGGGAGCCCTCCGATCTGTCGGCCGCGCACGCGCGCAGCAGCGCGAGTGTGTCGGGTCGGCTGCGCCAGTGTGTGGCGAGGAGGTCCAACGCCTCCCCCCGGACTGCCGTGTCGTCGTCGTTGATGGCGCGATCCCGCAGGACGGCATGGGTGCGGGGTTCCTCGCACCAGTGCCTCTCCAACCTCTCCAGCGCCGCGGAACGGATCAAGCTGTGGCTGTCGTTCACCGCCCTGGATCTGACCAGTTCGTCGGCCCCGGACTCGTTCCCCCAGTGTTCGGCGATGAAGGTGAGGGCGGTGCGGCGCAGGTAGTAGTCGTCGTCCTCGACTGCGCGTTCGCGCATCAGCGTGTATACGTCCGGTCGGTCGGCCCAGTACTCGACGAGAATCTCCAGCGCGTCGTCGCGCGCCACCCAGTGGTCGTCGTTGACGGCTCGGTCGCGGATCAGCTCGTACGCGATGGTCCTGTCCCGGGCATGCTCGGCCATATACCTCATGGCGGTACCGCGCACGCTTTCGTCGCGGTCCGCGGTGATGCGCTCGGACATCAGCTCATGGGTGGCGGGTCGGTCCGCCCAGTGCTCGGCGAGGTAGGCCAGCGCCTCGAACCGCATGCTCGCGTCGTCGCTTTGGACGGCGATGGCGCCGGCCAGAGAGTGGGTGTCGGAGTCCTTCGGCCAGTGCTCGGCCAGCACCGCCCATGCGGTGAGCCGGACAGAGTCGCTGTGGTCCGTCATGAAGCGATCGCGGATGAGCCGCTGGATCACCGCGTCGTCGGTCCAGGTGCTCGCCAGCGTCCTGAGAGCGGAGCTCCGGACCTGCTCGTGGGTGTCGTCGATCGCGCGGGCACGGATCAGGGCATGGATGTCCGGATCGGTGGTCCAGTGCTCGGCCAACACGCTCAGCGCGGTGCCCCGAACGCTCGCGGCGGGGTCTTCGACGGCGCGGTCGAGGATGAGGGAACGGATTCCCGGACGGGCCGCCCAGCGGGTGGCGACCAGACGCAGGGCCGCGCTCCGAAGCTCCCCCGACCAGGCGTGTCGTGCCAGAAGCGTCGGGACCTCCGGTTCGTGGTACAGGCTGCAGGCCGCAGCGGCGGATGTGCTCATGTTCGACTGGAACTGTCCCCGCATATGGAACCAGCGCAGAAAGCGTCCGCGGCCGGTCCAGTGCGGGGAGAAGGTGGCCAGGGCGGGCAGTGCCGCGGACAGGTTGCTGTCGTAGGGACGTTCGAGGTGGTCGATCAGGCAGTTCACCACGGCCCTGCTCTGTGGTCCCAGCCGGCCGATCTTGCGTATCTCCGCGAGCGCCCGCACAGCGAGCACCAGCATTTTCGCGTCGTACCAACTGCCCGCCCGCTCATGCAGTTCCAGCAGCGCGTCGATCGCCCGCGCCGCATCCTGGACCTGCACCTCCTCCTCGATCAGACCGACGAGCAGCAGGAGCACCTCGTGCCAGTTCGCGTCGGGTGCGCGGCGGACGAAGACCTGTTCGATCAGCTCCTCCTGGGTCCACTCCCGGGCGGCGTACCGGCGGGCGATGTCCGTCGCCGCCAGGTACTCCAGGAACGCGCGATGGACGAAGCCGTACACCTCGCCACCGAAGCGGCTCAGGATGAAGTTCCGTTCCTGGAACTGCCGCTTCATCTCCCGGGCCGCCGCCAGGGCCTCTGGCTGCGGCAGTTCGAGGATGTCCTGGAGGTAGCCCTGGAACGTGGCCTCGAGCTCCGGACCGTGGATGTGGTTGCCGGCGATGCCGCCTTCCCCGTCCTGCATGCGGCGGGCCAGCAGCCGCAGCAGGTCGTACCGGTCCTTGTCGTCCAGGTACTTCAGCGCCTCGACGTCCTGGTTCGGCTTGAGGTGCTTGGTCTCCTGGTCCCAGCGTGCGATCAGGACGCTCACCGCGTGCTTGTAGACGCCCTGCCGGTCACGGGGGAGTTCCTGCCGTCGGCCGATGACGGCGAGGATGGTCAGCAGCAGCGGGTTTCCGGCGAGTTCCCGTACCGGACGCGAGTGGGTCACCGCCGCCGTGATCCGGTGGCACAGACGTTCGCTCGGCGCGGGATCCTCCCGGCACACGTTGTCGTACCACCGCTTGGCGAACTCGCCGATCTGCTGCTCGGTCAGGTCCTGGATCATGTAGTGCTTGAAGCCCGCCCCGTCCAGGACGGCTGCCTTGTATCCGATGACCCGTGAGGTCACCACGATCCGGACGTTCTCGTAGTGGGCCGCGAAGCCGACGATCCGGCGGCTCACCTCTTCGCGCACCGCGGGATCGAACAACTCGTCCAGACCGTCGAAGATCACCAGCACCCGTCCGCCGCGCAGACAGGCGTCCAGCACGCTGCGGGGCACCGACATCCGCTCCATCCGGTGCAGGTGGTCGAGGAAGTCCTCGAACGTCCGGTCCCGCCACTGTGCCTCGGCGTACTTGCGCAGCTCCACCACCAGCGGCAGCCAGCCCGTGAGCGCGGCCAGCGGTTCCGGTGGAGTGTCCGATGTCAGTCCGAGAGCCAGGTAGCGGCCCAGGGTGGACTTGCCCGCCCCGGGGTCGCCGAGCAGGACCAGCCGTTTCGCGTGCGGATCGGTGACGACGTCCAACATCGGCACGGGCGGCCGGTCCAGGTAGGACTGCCGGAGGCGCTCCAGCGAGTCCTTCTTGATCCCCGGCGGGAGTTCCTCCTTGGCGGGGAGTTCGCCGCTGGCGATCAGGCGCTTGTGGAGTTCGGGCGGGAGATCGGGCTGAGGAGGGTCGGCGCGCAGCAGCGGTGGCACGAACACCTCCCGCAACTGCACGGGAGGGTGGCTGTCACCGTCGTCGGTCGGTATCAGCACCTCCAGGTCGAGCCGTCCGTAACGGTGCCGTATCTGCGTCGCGTAGTCGCCGACCGCGGTCTCGATGTCGGCGGGTTCCAGGGGCTTGTGATCCGCGCCGACCGTGCCGAACTGCTGCACCAACTGCTGGATGTGCAGCACGGTGCTGTACGGCCCGATCGCGTTGCCGGCCACATCGCGGCCCGCACCGATGGCGCCCTTGCCGCTGACGTCGACGCGCCCCGGTTGCGCACCGCGGTCGGTGTGGGAGGGGGTCCCGGCCGTACGAGATCCCCGCTTCAGCCACGAGAACAACGTCACTGCCCCTCGACCTCGCTGCCCTCCCCGAAGGCATTGCCCACGACGTCCCCTTCGGCGGCGAAGGCGCCTGTGCCACGCGCCGAGACCTCGCCGGTGGAGGCTCCGGCGGCTCCGGACCCGCCCGGCGCGGGACCGGAAATCGTCCCGGACACCTTGCTGCCGGCGCCGAAGGCGCTGCCGACGACATTGCCGCGCACCGCGGTGGCGTTCCGTCCCCGGGCCCGGACGATACGGCGGTCGCCCGCACCGCCGTTCCCTGCGAGCGCGACCACCGCCACGACCAGCCCCGCCAGACTCGCGATCGCGCCGACCACACTCGCCGTACGGTCGGCGGTGTCCAGGTCCACCAGCACGGCCACCAGCACGAGCGCGACGGCGCCCGCCGCACACAGGACGGCCGCCACCCACGTCAGTGTCCTGGCAGCTCTCGAAGTCCCAGCCATGTTCCAGCCCCCCTGTGCCCGCGAACTCAACCGCCTGCGACCGTAATACGTGAACAGCCGGTCAGGCAGGGTGAGTCGTCACAACTCCGCGTACACGACCGTCGCGTCGTCATGCGTCTTGCTCCGCCCCAGATACGTCCGTTCCTCGGTGTCGGCCAGCTCCAGCGCGCGCACCCGATCCACCAGCGCCCGCGCCCCCTCCTTCCGTACGAACGTGAAGCAGTCCCCCCAGTCCCCCTCCCGGAACTTCTCCACCCATCGGGTCGCCCCGTCCGTCAGTGCGACCAGGGTCCGCACGTCCCCCCGCGCCAGCACCCCCGTCACCGCACGCGCCGCCGCCGACGGATCCGCGGCGGCCGTGAAGAAGCCGCCCTCCTTGTTGCGGATGTGCGCGTCGATCAGCGCGTCCGTGGCCAGGGACGCGCGCGGCAGGCGCGCGAGGCGGTCGTCCAGGCAGGGCGTGATCGCGCCGTCCGTCGACTCCACCAGGAGCGCCGAGTCCGACAGGACCAGGTACTCCACCGCCTCCGCCGACCACCGTGCCAGAGCCACCGTTGCCTGTGGGGTGCGTGGGTGAGAAAGGTCACAGGTTGCGGCGTGGGCCTCAGCGGTACGTGCGATGGCGCGGGCCAATGCGTCGGCGAGGGGAACATCAGGGAGTGAAACGGTCAGTTCGGTCAGCGCTCCGCCGAGTCGGGCGGTGAACCAGGGGACGGAATGCAGACAGCCCGTCTCACCCCTTGGCGGGGTCACACCGTCCAGGACCACCAGGACGCCGCCCTGTCCCGAGGCGGGAAGAGCGACACTCGCGAAGTCCTCGTTGGGGCGGGCCGGATGGCCGGGCTCCGAAACAAGCTCTGTTCGCATCCGGCCAGTCTGCACGAGGCCTTCACAAGGTTTGCGAAGGGGCTCCATCGGTCGCCGAATGGGTACAGTCGCGCAGGTCAGACGCCTGATTTAGGGTGGAATGGCTGGCTCCGGCAAGACGTGGCGGCGAATACTGCCATCGTGTGCCGCCGACGTCCAACCGGCCCGCCGCGCAAGGCATGTGTGCGAGCCAGAGGAACTTGCCCGCCAACTCTCCTCCGGGGTTCACTCCTTCGGGTGGCGGGTCAGGTGATGCGCGGCCGTTGCCCACCGGCACTGGGAGGGTCGGGAACCGGTGAGGGCACCCCCTGCTCGAGCCAAGTCGCGAGCTTGGGGGAGGGGTGTACGTACGGTCGGCGGTAATTGACGAAGCGTCATCCGGACCCATGGGTATCACGAGTCAGGAATGCGAGCACCGGTGCAGAAGATGCGGCCTCGTCGCTCAGGCAAGCAGACGGCCTCCGCAGGGGGCACCCAGCCCACTCCCGGCACCACCACCGATGTCACACCCGCCGGCAAGGGGCGCCCGACTCACGTACGGAACCGACTGATCGTCGCCGTGGCCGTCGTGGCCGCCGCCATTGCCGGGGCCGGCGTCCCCTCGGTCGTCGCCGCCTCCGGGCAACTGCACGACTCCCAGCAGCTGGTGACCCTCGCCGAGCAGACCGAGGACGCGCTCACCCTCGCCCACTCCCTCGCCGACGAGCGCGACGAGGTCACCTCGTACATCGCCGCCGGCCGCCCCAAGTCCAAGGCGCCCAGCGAGCAGCGCAGCGCCCGCGTGGACCGGCAGGTCGAGGAGCTGCGCACCGACACCGACACCCCCGCCTCCCTGCGCGACGACCTCGACGGCATCGCGGCCGTGCGCCGGGCCGCGCTCACCGGCCAGAGCAGCGCGCTGGAAGCGCACGGCGCCTACTCGGCCGCCATCACCGAACTCCACCGGCTCGCCGAGCGGCTGGCCGAGCAGATGCCGCCCCGCGCGGGCGCCGGCGCCCACGCGCTGGCCGAGCTGGACTCCGCCGTACAGCAGGCCGCCGCCGCCCGTGGGCTGCTGCTCGCCGCCCTCAGCGTGCCGACCACCACCGAGACCGTCATCGACCCGGTCACCGGCCTCGCGACCACGCAGAAGACCTCCTCGGACGCCGACGCCAAGCAGCGCGCCGCCCTCAGTGCCGCCGCCCAGCAGGCCCGGCTGCGCTCCGACGCCGCCCTCGCCGACTTCCGCGCCACGGCCCCGAAGAGCGCGCGCACCTCGTACGACTCCACGGTCACCGGCCCGGAGGTCGACACGGCCGAGCGCTATCTCACCGCCCTCACCGACCAGACCACGCTCTCCGACCGTGACCTCGCCACCAACACCCGGCGCGCCGAGGACGCCCTGTCCGCCCGCGTCGACGCCATGCGCGGCGTCGAGTCCGCCCTCTACGACCGCCGCACCAAGGACCTCGAACAGCTCCGCGACGACGACGTCACCGCGCTGGAGATCCGCATCGCCGTCCTCGGTGCCCTCATGCTGCTCGCGGTCGGCGTCGCCACGGGCATGGCCCGCAGCCTCACCCGCCCCCTCGCCGTCCTCCGCCTCGGTTCCGCGCGCCTCGCCCGGGCCGAGGACCCGGCGGCCGAGGAACCGGTCAAGTTCACCGGCCGCAAGGACGAGTTCGCCCAGGTCGTCGACTCCGTCAACGCCCTGCACACGCACGCCGTCGCTCTCCACGAGCGCATCACCACGCTGGAGTCCGACCGCAAGCACCTCGTCGGCCAGCGCCAGAAGATGGCCGACGCCCGCGAGGAGCTGCGTGCCGAACTCGCCGCCTCCGCCGCCCAGATGGAGCGCCTGCGGGACACCATCGGGTCCACCTTCGTGAACCTCGCCCTGCGCACCCTCGGCCTCGTCGAGCGCCAGCTCGCCGTCATCGAGGGCCTGGAGGAGCGCGAGCAGGACCCCGACCGGCTCGCCACGCTCTTCAAACTCGACCACTTCGCCACGGTCATGCGCCGGCACAGCGAGAACCTCCTCGTCCTGGCCGGCACCGAGCACGTCCAGCAGCACGCCGGGCCGGTCCCGCTGGTCGACGTCGTCCGTGCGGCGGTCAGCGAGATCGAGCGTTACGAGCGCGTCCGCATCGCCGCCCTTCCGCCCCACGCGCACGTGGCGGGCTTCGCGGCCGACGACCTCTCCCACCTCCTGGCCGAGCTGATGGAGAACGCGACGGCGTTCTCCCCGCCCGACCTGCCCGTCGAGGTCTCCGGCTGGCTGCTGGAGAACGGCGAGGTCATGCTCTCGGTCCAGGACGAGGGCATCGGAATGACGAGCGATCGCCTGACCCGCCTCAACTCCCGCCTCGCCGACTTCGACCCCGAGGCCTCCTACGACCAGGAGGGCGAGGACGGCCTGGGTCTCGGCCTGTACGTCGTCGCCCGCCTCGCCCACCGCCACGGCGTCCGCGTCCAGCTCCGCGAGCAGAAGCAGGGCGGCGTCGCGGCGGTCGCGGTCCTGCCCAAGGGGCTGCTGGCGGCGGCCCCCGCGGCCGCGGTCCCGTCCGACCTGTCAGCCCGCGGCACGCACTCCTTCTCCCTGCCGGGCGCCGACGCGGAGGCCAACTCCAACGTCCTGCGCGGCCGCACCAAGGGCGGGGACCCGCTGGTGGCGCTGGCGGAGAAGGCCGTACGGGAGACGGGCGACGCCGACAAGGACGTGGCTGACAAGGACGCAGCCGACGAGGACGTACCGGAACCGGAGACTCCTGCCGAGTCCACCATGGAGCTCCTGATCCCGGAGCAGGCCGCGGCGCCCGCCGAGGAGACGGAGACCGAGGAGGCGCGGGCGACCGAGGAGGCTCCGGCCCCCGACCCGTATGCGATCGGCCCGGACACGCATGAGCGTGCTCGGGACGAGGGGGAGGAGCCCGAGGAGCAGGTGACCGACAAGGGCCTGCCGAAGCGCACTCCGAAGATCACCGCGCCCGCCCAGGCCCCGCGGCAGCGGACCGGGGGCGTCGACGCCGAAGCCCTCCGCAGAAGGCTCGGCGGCTTCCGCCGAGGAGCCGAGGCCGGCTACCGCGACGTACAGGCGGAGATCGCCGAACAGACCGGCCAGAACAAGACACCCAGCAGTGAATCCGAAGCAGCCACGGGGGGCACAGTCGAGGAGGCAAGCAGTTGACCGCGCCCAGTACCTTCGGACTGAGCAGTGAAGCCCGCAACCTGCACTGGTTGTTGACGAATCTGGTCGAGGAGGTGCCGGGCATCCAGTCGGTCGCAGTGGTCTCCTCCGACGGCCTGCTCCTGCTCTCCTCGGACCACGCCCGCAACGAAGAGGCCCGAGAGGCCAGGAACGGCAGGCCCACCGGCCCCCGCGGCTCCTCCGCCGACCTCGCCACCATCGTCTCCGGCATCGGCAGCCTCACCATCGGCGCCGCGAAGCTGATGGAGTTCGGCGGCGTGAAGCACACGATGATCGCGATGGACGAGGGCAGCCTGTTCGTGATGTCCATCAGCGACGGCTCCCTGCTCGGCGTGCACGGCTCCGCGGACTGCGACATGAGCGTGGTGGCCTACCACATGGCGCTCTTCGTCGGCCGGGCCGGCCACGTCCTCACTCCCGAACTCCGCAGCGAGCTACGGAAATCCCTCGAGACCGCGTCGGCAGGGAGTACCCGATGAGCAACGCCCCGAACAGCAGGCCCCACCTCCCCGTCCGCGGCGGCGACCGCAAGGCCGCCCGCGTGCGCCCCTACTCGCTCACCGGCGGCCGCACCCGCTTCGGCCACGTCCTGCTCGTCGAGACGTTCGTCGGCAGCACGGCCGCGCTGGAGGCGCCCGAGGAGCGCAAGGAACTGACGAATGGTTCCCTCACCACCCGGGTGATGCCGGAGATGCGGGCCATCGTCGAACTGTGCCGCCGTATGCGCACGGTGGCCGAGATCGCCGCGCTGCTGAAGATGCCGCTCGGCGTGGTCCGCGTGCTCCTCAGCGATCTCGCGGACCAGGGAAAGATCCGTGTGTACGGCACCGGAACCGGCCACGGCACGGGCCGGCCGGACCGCGCTCTGCTGGAAAGGGTGCTGAGTGGACTCCGTCGTCTCTGACGCCGCCGCCTCCGGCGTCACCACCCCGTTCGTCGAGCCCGACGAGGACCTGAGGTCCTGGCAGACGGACCGCACCCGAGCGCCCGTCGCCACGAAGATAGTCGTGGCCGGCGGCTTCGGCGTCGGCAAGACCACACTGGTCACCGCCGTCTCGGAGATCACGCCCCTGCAGACCGAGGCGCTGATGACCGAGGCGAGCGAGGAGACCGACGACCTCACCTCGACGCCGGGCAAGCTGACCACGACCGTGGCCATGGACTTCGGCCGCATCACGCTCGACGACGACCTGGTGCTGTATCTGTTCGGCACGCCGGGCCAGCAGCGGTTCTGGTTCATGTGGGACGACATCGTGCGGGGCGCGATCGGTGCCGTCGTCCTGGCCGACACCCGCCGGCTGAAGGACTGCTTCCCGGTGCTGGACTACTTCGAGAGCTCCGGGCTGCCGTACGTCGTCGCGGTCAACCACTTCGACGGCAGCGAGCTGTTCGAGGCCGAGGACGTGCGCGAGGCCCTCACCGTTCCCGCACACATACCTGTCATGATCATGGACGCGCGCCGCCGGATCTCGGTCATCGAGACCCTGTTGTCCCTGGTCGGACACGCGCTGGACGTCACCCCGGAGTAGTCGTCCCCGAGCAGTCCCCGATCCCTGTAGGAGACACCACCCGCATGCGGAAGATACTCGTCGTCGGAGCCGGCCAGTCCGGACTCCAGCTCGCCCTCGGACTCCAGTCGCACGGGTACGAGGTCACCCTGATGTCCAACCGGACCGCGGACGAGATCCGCTCCGGCCGCGTCATGTCCACGCAGTGCATGTTCCACACGGCACTGCAGCACGAGCGCGATCTCCAGCTGAACTTCTGGGAGTCCCAGGCCCCGAAGATCGAGGGACTCGGCGTCTCGGTGGCGGCCCCCGGCTCGTGGGGCGAGGGCCCCGCGGCCCGCGCGATCGACTGGGTGGGCAACCTCGACGGGTACGCGCAGTCGGTCGACCAGCGCGTGAAGATGGCCGGGTGGATGGAGACGTTCGCACAGCGTGGCGGACAGCTGGTCATCCACGGCGCGGCCGTCGGCGACCTCGACTACTTCTCCCGTACGTACGACCTGGTGCTGGTCTCGGCCGGCAAGGGCGAGCTCGTCCAGATGTTCGGGCGGGACCCGGAGCGCTCCCCGTACAGCGAGCCGCAGCGCGCCCTGGCCGTGTCGTACGTCCACGGGCTGGGCCCGCGTCCGGAGCACCCGGACATGGAGGCCGTCCGCTGCAACCTCGTCCCCGGCGTCGGCGAGCTGTTCATCATGCCGTGTCTGACGACGTCCGGGCGCGCCGACATCCTGTTCTGGGAGGGCATCCCCGGCGGGCCGCTCGACGTCTTCGACGGTGTGAAGGACCCGGCCGAGCACCTCTCCCTGACCCTGGGACTCATGGAGAAGTACACGCCGTGGGAGCACGCCCGGGCGACCAAGGTGGAGCTCACGGACGCCGGCGGTGTCCTGAGCGGGCGGTACGCCCCGACCGTGCGCAACCCCATCGGCCGGCTCCCGGGCGGCGGGCTCGTGCTGGGTGTCGCGGACGTCGTCGTGGCGAACGACCCCATCACCGGGCAGGGCTCCAACTCCGCGTCCAAGTGCGCCGCCGCCTACCTCGCCTCGATCCTCGAGCACGGGGACAAGGAGTTCGACGAGGCGTGGATGCGCAGCACCTTCGACCGGTACTGGGCCACGGCACAGCACGTGACCAAGTGGACGAACGCCATGCTGGCGCCGCCGCCGGAGCACATCCTGAACCTCATCGGCGCGGCGGGTCAGCTGCCGCCCGTCGCCGACCGGTTCGCCAACGGGTTCAACGACCCGGCCGATTTCGAGAACTACTTCTATGAGCCGGAGAAGACCGCGGCTTATCTCGCTGAGGTTTCCGGTTCCTGACCTCCGGGCGTACGGCGCCCAGGACCGGGTTCGACGCGATCGGGGAGATCTTGATCTTCTCCCCGGTGCGGGGCGCCTGGATCACCTTGCCCTTGCCGAGGTACATGGCCACGTGGGTGGCGTCCGGGAAGTAGACGACCAGGTCGCCGGGGCGCAGTTCGGTCAGCGGAATGCGGTCGAGCCGCGCCCACTGCTCCTGGCTGGTGCGGGGGATGCGGGCTCCGGCGTGCGCCCATGCCTTGGACGTCAGGCCTGAGCAGTCGTACGTCCTGGGGCCCTCCGCGCCCCACTGGTACGGCTTGCCCAGCTGCCGCTTGGCGTAGCGCATGGCCCGGCGGGCCGCGGGGGACGGCTTGTGGTCCTCCTTGGCGAGGGCGCCGGACGCCATGAAGGCTCTTTGTGCCTTCGCGGTGTCCTTCTTCTCGAATGCGGCCAGGGCCGTGAGCTGCTCGGCGGTGAGCGAGGCCAGCAGCTCCTCCACCTTCCGCAGGCGCTTCTGTACGGTGTCCCGGTCCTTCTTCTGCCGTTCGGCGAGGGCGAGTTGGCCGTCCAGCGCCCTGCGGGCCTTGCGGGCCAGCTCGTCCGCCCTGCGTTCGGTGCCGGTCAGGCGGCCGACCGTTTCGGCGCGCTCGCGGGACAGCCGGGCGATGACGTGGCCCTGCTCCAGGGCGTGCTGGGGGTCGCGGGCCAGGAGCAGGCGGACGTACGGGGAGACGTCGGTGGTGTTCTGGTACTGCTGGCGGGCCAGGCGGCCGGCCGCGCCTCGGCTGTCGTGCAGGGAGAGGCGGGCGCGGGCCAGGGCGGCGTCGAGGCGGGTCACCTCGGTGCGCTGTCTGCGCAGCTTCTCCTCGGTGGCGTTGTAGGTCTCCGTGGCCTGCTCGGTCTCGCGGTACAGGCGCTGAAGATCTGTCAGAAGCTCGGCCGTGGATCGCTCTTGTGGTGCGGGGTCTGCCGTCGCGGGGGTCGGTGCGAGGAGCGTGCAGGCCGTCGTCGCTGCCGTACACGCCAAACGCCATAGCCTTCCTGACACGTCATCACCTCCGGTACGGAGAGGCTCTCTGCTCCGCACCGCGAGCATCAGGCGGGCGCGCCGGGTTCGCGCGGTAGGTGTGCGCGGGTCGGCGTAACCGGGTCACCCGTCGGTGTCGTCCGGCTTGCCCCGCGGCGTGGCGTCCGGCCTGTCCGGCTTGGACCACGGCCAGTTCAGGCGGCGGCTCTGCCTGCCCTCGGGATCGTAGGCGTACTTCCAGCGCTGGGTGAGACCCGTGAGGCCCCTGCCGGCCCCCGGTGTGCGGGGGACGCGGCGGTACACGAGGACCGTGGGCGGGCCGCCGTGCGGGTCGGGGACGGGGATGCGGTACGTCTTGGGCGGGTGGCCCGTGATGCCCAGGAGTACCGGGAGCACGCGGCCGTCCATGGGGCCGCCCTCGAACGGGGTGTCTTCGCTCTTCACGGGACCAGTGTCAGCCATCCGCCGCGAGCTTCTCGGCCAGCGCGGCGGTCTGTGGATCCCGGGACGCCGTGACCGAGAGGACGGCGATGAACTGGTCGACCAGCCAGTCCCGCAGTTCCTGCACGGGGGGCTGCTTGTCCTCGTCGAGCCAGATCAGGGAGGCCGCCTCCACCGCGGTGATCCACATCCGTACCGTCATGCGGAGGCGGAGGCCGGGGTCGGTGACCTCCAGGTGGCTGAGGATGTGCTCGGCCGCGGCGCGGCGTACGCCGTCGACGATGGCGGTCGTGCGGGACGTCTCCACGACGCTGCCGCCCTGGAGCAGGGCGCTGAAGCCGGCGTCGTGCTCGTCCACGAAGGCGAGGTAGCGGTCGAGGGCACGGGTGAGGCGGGGGAGGAGGGGGCCCTGGCGGGGCTCGTCGAAGCACTGCTGGAGCTCTTCGGCGGCCGACCTCAGGGCAGCCTCGTACAGCTGCTGCTTGCCGCCCGGGAAGTACCGGTACACCAGGGGGCGTGACACTCCGGCCGCCTCCGCCACGTCGTCCAGGGAGACGTCCTCGGGGGCGCGGTGCGCGAAGAGGGTGAGGGCGGCGTCGAGGAGTTGGCTGCGGCGTTCCTCGACGCTCAGGCGGCGGTAGGCCGGGGCGGCGGACATGGCATGAAGCCTAGTCGCCGTGGAGGGTGCGGGGATCTGGTGGCTGCGGGTCCGTCGTGGCTGGTCGCGCAGTTCCCCGCGCCCCTTGGGCCGACCCACTCGCCTAGGCCAGGAGGCCGGACGACCTCCACAACCGCCGCCCCACCCCCCGCAGCACCCCGATGTCGTCCAGGAAGTCCGTCAGCTTCTTCGCCCCCGTCTGCATGACCTCCCGTCGATGCCCGCTCGCCTTCACCTGCGCCATCGCCTCCCGCTTGTCCAGGCCCACGTTCGTGTAGACCTCCGGATTCACGAAGGCGACGGAGAACACCCGGGCGAACTCACCGGAGGTGACCCGTGTGAACTCCTGGGACCACTTCGGCGCCGTCACCATCTGGCGGCGCAGCTCCTCGCGGGCGTACCGGACGTGGCGGGCCTCCTCCACCACGTGGATTCGGGTGACGCCTCGGATCAGGGGCTGCACCCGCTCGTCCGGGAACGTCAGCCGCTGCATCCAGTCGAGGACCTCCTCGCCGAGCAGGGTCGCCGTGAAGGAACCGGGGGTGGTGGAGATCGTCTTGAACAGGCGGCCCAGGTTCTGGTGGACGCGGCTGACGGGGTACCAGGGGGTGCCGCCGTGGGAGATCAGCCGGGCGAACATCTTGGAGTGGCGGCACTCGTCCTCGATCTCGGTGAGTGCGTAGCGGACGTGGGCGCTCGTCGCCGCTTTGTCGTAGATGTGGCGGACCAGGAGCTGCATGAGGATGATCTCGAACCAGATCCCGAGCGAGGCGAGCGCCGCGGCCTCGTGCTGGGAGAGGAGGATGCGCTGCTCCTCGCTCATCCGCTTCCACAGCGGGGTGTCGTAGAGCGACACCAGCTCCGGCGGCCAGAACCACTTGCCCTCCTCGAAGGGCGCGTCCCAGTCCAGTTCCTTGTCGGGGTCGAAGGAGTGCTTGGCGGAGGAGGCGAGGAGGCGTTCGGCCACCTGTTCGCGGTCCTTGAGCAGGCCGAGTGCGTCGCGCAGGCCTTCCAGCGCGTCGGCTTCCGTCAGGGTCGTCATCGGTCCCTCACCTCGTTACCGGGGGTGCGTCGTCCGCTCTTATGAGACTGCTTGTCAGCAAGGTCGTCAATCCCTCGCGCAAGACTTGTTGACCGCGCGTCTACTACGTGTGAGCCTGCGGAACATGCCGACTTTCGACCTGTACGCCACAGATCCGGGAGACCCCCTCTGGCAGGTGCCGGCGACCGGCGCGGCACGTTTCGGCTGGGAGTACGACGACGGCCGCGACCGGCTGCTGGCCCTGTACCAGAAGGGCAAGGACAAGCAGTGGGACGGCCAGAAGCGCATCGACTGGGAGCGGGAGGTCGATCCGCACGACCCGCTCGGCACCCCCGACGAGTCCATGTCCCTGTACGGCACCAAGTACTGGGCCAAGCTCACCGACGAGGACAAGGGCGAGCTGCGGCAGCACTACGCCTCCTGGCAGTTCAGCCAGTTCCTGCACGGCGAGCAGGGCGCGATGGTCTGCGCCGCACGGATCGTCGAGTCCGTCCCCGACCTCGACGCGAAGTTCTACTCGGCGACCCAGGTCATGGACGAGGCCCGGCACGCGGAGATCTACGGCCGTTTCCTGCACGAGAAGATCGGGATGCTGTACCCGATCAACGACAATCTGCAGGCGCTGCTCGGCGACACGCTGCGGGACAGCCGGTGGGACATGCCGTACCTGGGCATGCAGGTCCTGATCGAGGGGCTGGCGCTGGCCGCCTTCGGCATGATCAGGGACACGACCGACAAGCCCCTGCCGAAGCAGATCCTGGCGTACGTCATGCAGGACGAGGCCCGGCACGTGGCCTTCGGGCGGATGGCGCTGCGGGACTACTACCGACAGCTCACCGACGCCGAGCTCCGCGAGCGGGAGGAGTTCGTCATCGAGGGCTGCTATCTGATGCGCGACCGGCTGCGGGGCGTGGAGGTGCTGGAGAACTTCGGCATTCCGACCGCCGAGGCCGAGGAATACAGCGAGCAGTCCGAGTTCCTCGCCCTGTTCCGCCGGCTGCTGTTCTCCCGCATAGTCCCCTGCGTCAAGGACATCGGGTTGTGGGGGAAGCGCCTTCAGCAGGCCTATGTCGACATGGGTGTGTTCGAGATGGGCGACTCGAATCTGGACCTGCTGATGGCGCAGGACGAGGAGATCGCCGAGCAGCTCGACGCCGAGCGGTTCGCGGTGGAGGAGCGGGAGCGGGTGGGGGAGGTGGCGGACGCGATCGAGGCGGGGGCGGAGGGGTGATCAGGCTGTCGATGGCTCGCTCCAGTGATCACTCGATGGAGCGGCGAATGGGTATTCGTCCTGGGTACGCTGACTGTGCCAGGCAGACTCCGGTACATGGGAACGATCATGAGCGCCGCACGCGACTACGGGGTGGACGAGGGCTACGAGTGGGTCCGTCCGCCGCAGGGTGGCTGGACGGCGGACGACCTCGACGAGCTTCCCAACCTTCCTCCGCACACGGAGTTGATCGACGGGAGTCTTGTCTTCGTGAGTCCGCAGACCTCGTTCCGTATGCGCACGATTCGACTGCTGGACAACGTTTTGCTCGACCAGGCGCCTGACGAATTCGATGTCTACCGCGAATTCACAGTCACGCTCGACCGGCATAACCGCCCGGAGCCCGACGTCCTGGTGGTCCGCGCCGACGCCGACACCGGACCCAAGGGCACGCGGCTCCTTCCCGGAGATGTCATTCTCGCCATCGAGGTCGTGTCCGAGGACTCCGTGGCGCGTGACCGTGAGGCCAAGCCCCGTAAGTACGCCGCCGCAGGTATTCCGCACTTCTGGAGGGTTGAGGAGAATGACGGCCTACCCGTCGTCTACGTCTACGAACTCGACCCGCCGACCAAGGCGTATGTGCCGACCGGCATCCACCACGACAAGCTCAGGTTGACTGTCCCGTTCCCCATCGACATCGACCTCACCGCGATCAACCGCCGACGGCGGGGCTCCGAGCCCACCCCGGAGCCCCAGGAACCGCAGGCCTGACCCGCCTAGACCGAGCAGCCCAACCCCTCCGGCACCTCCCCCAGCACCGGCTCCGCCCCCTGCGGCGGATACGACGTCCGCAGAGTGAAGGCGTACGGGGTCGGGCCGTTGGTGCGCAGGTGGAGGAGGCGGGACTCGGCCTCCGCGACCGTCGGGCGGTGGCCCGCCGGGACCCACCACAGGGCCGTCACCGCCTCCTGCAGCTTCTCGAACCACTCGCGGCGGCGGGCCAGCATCTCGCGGTGCCGGCCCTGGTACATGAACGCGGTCAGGGCGTTCGTGTCCCGCCACACGGTCAGGTTGATGATCAGCCAGGAGTCGCCGAAGACGGGTATGTCCGTCGCGTCGCCGGAGTCGTCCTGCAGTCGCCAGACGAAGCCGTCGGCGGCGTCGGCGGCGGCGTTCACGGGGTCGAGGTTGTCGACGAAGTCCTTCAACTGCGGGGAGTCCAGCGGGGCCTTGAGACGGGCGATGTTGACCTGGGCGAGTTCGTAGGCGGCTTCCGGTGCGGTCGATGGCGTCATGAACCGAACGATAGGTCGGGCGGGGACGGCAGGCCCAGGGGCCGTCTCAGTACGTGGGCACATGTCCCCCTTTCACAGGCGGGGCGGCGAGGGCGTGAGTACCTGTCCACAGCTGTCTTACGGAGCGGAAACCGTGCCCTGACCGGCCCGCCCGTAGCCTCGCGGGGCATGACGGGGAATGTACTGACCACCCTCCGCTCGACCATCCGCCGACCTGCCACGCTTCCCGGCTGGCACTCCATCCGTGGCCGTATGGCCATCGTGCTGGCCGTTCCGACCTGCCTGCTGCTCGCCCTCATCGGCCTCGGCGTCACCGACCGGGCCGCCGACTGGTCCGCCGCCCGGGAGACCGAGGCGCAGGTCGGGGTGCTGTTGCGGGCGCAGGAGCTCGTCCGGGAGGTGCAGCGCGAACGCGGGCTGACCAACGGGCTGTTGGGCGGCGAAAAGGGGTATCGCGACGACGTCGTCGCGCAGCGCGGCCGTACCGATGAGGCGCGAGATGCGTTGAGTGCCGCGCTCGACGAGGAGGGCGAGGGGCTGCCCGGCGCCGCGGTCTCCGCCCTGCGGGCCGCCGACGGCCCCCTCGCCGCCCTCGCCGCGACGCGTGAGGACGTCGACGCCGGTACCGCCGACCGTGCCGCCACCCTGCGGACGTACACCAAGGCCGTCACCGCCCTCGTCGACGCCGAGTCGGCCGGCGCCCCCGACGGCGACCGGCGGATCGCGCAGGGCGTGCAGGCGCTCCAGGCGCTCGCGCGGGCCACGGAGGCCGTCGCGCTCGAACGCGGCTCCCTCAACGGGGTGTTCGCGGCCGGGCGGTTCCGGTCCGGGGAGTACCTCGACTTCACGGAGGTCCGGGCTACGCGGGTGGCCGCTCTGGGGCAGTTCCGGCAGCTCGCCGGGGGACGGGAGGAGGCCGCGCTGGACGACGCCTTCGGTACGGCCGCCGCACGCCGGGTCGCCGGGTACGAGGCGCGGGCCGAGCGGGGTGCCGACGGGTCCGCGCTCACCGTGGCCCCGGCCCGCTGGTGGGCCGACATGACGACCCTCGTCGACGATCTGCACACGGTGCAGCGGGCCGTCGGGGACGACGTCCGGGCACACGCCGCCGACGCCGGTTCCGCCGCCACACGGCAGCTCGGCGGCTTCCTCGCCCTCGGGGTGCTGATCCTCGGCGTGGCCGTCGCGCTCGCCGTCTTCTCGGCCCGCTCCATCACCCGGCCCCTCGGCGCCCTGGCCGACGAGGCGGACGCCGTCGCCGGGACCCGGCTGCCCGAGGCCGTCCGGCGGATCCAGGAGGCCGACCCGGACAAACCGCTCGCCGACGAGGCCGAGCGGCCCGAACTTCCCGGTGGCGCACGGGAGATCAGCCGCCTGGCCGCCGCTCTGCGCAACGTCGAGGACACCGCCGTGGGCCTTGCCGTCCAGCAGGCCGTACTGCGCCGCACCAGCACCGAGTCCCTGGCCAGCCTCGGCCGCCGCAACCAGAGCCTGCTCAACCGGCAGCTCGGCCTGATCACCGCCCTGGAGCGCCAGGAACTCGACCCCGACGCCCTCGCCGAGCTCTTCGAACTCGACCATCTGGCCACGCGGATGCGCCGCAACGCCGAGTCGCTCCTCGTGCTCGCCGGTGAGGAGTCCCCGGCCCGGTCCTGGAAGGGCACGGTCGCCGTCGCCGACGTGGTGCGGTCGGCCGTGTCGGAGGTCGAGCAGTACCGGCGGGTGGCCGCGGTGGACATCCAGCAGTGCGGCGTCCGCGGCCACTGCGTCGCCGAACTGTCCCACCTCCTCGCCGAGTTGGTCGAGAACGCGCTGATGTTCAGCCCGCCCAAGCATCCCGTGGAGATCTACGGCTGGCGGGACGGCACCGAGTACTGCCTGGCCGTCGTGGACCGCGGGATCGGGATGACCCCGGAGCGCCTGGCCGAGTCCAACGCGGTCCTGTCCGGTAAGGCCGACTCCCTGCACACCGCCCCGACCCGGTTCCTCGGCCACCATGTCGTCGGCGCCCTCGCCGCCCGCCTCGGCGCCCATGTAGAGCTCCGGCCCACCCAGGGCACGGGCGTCACCGCGTACGTCGCCCTGCCGACCGCCCTGATCCAGGAGCCGACGTCAACGGCCTTCGCCCGAGGGTGACTTCAGCACCGACTCCATCACCGCCCGGGCGATCGGCGCCGCGTCCCCACCCCCGCTGATCTCCCCGCGGTCGGCGTCCGCGTCCTCCACCACCACGGCGACCGCGACCTTGGGCTCCAGGTCGTGGTCGCCCTGCGCCCAGGACACGAACCAGGCGTACGGCGTCCCGGAGTTGCCGAGGCCGTGCTGGGCCGTGCCGGTCTTGCCGCCCACGGTCGCGCCGGGGATCCAGGCGTTCGTGCCGGTGCCCTCCCGCACCACGTCCGCCATGAGCTCCTTCAGCAGGCGGGCGGTCGACGGGCGCATGGCCTGCCGCATCGGGCGCGACCCGGCCGTCGCCACCGTGGAACCGCCCGCCCGGGTCGTGCGCTCGACGAGATACGGCGACCGCACCTGACCGCCGTTGGCCACGGCCGCCGCCACCATCGCCATCTGCAGCGGAGTGGCCCGCGTGTTGTACTGGCCGATCGACGACAGGGCGAGCTGCGCCCGGTCCACCTTGGAGTCGAAGGTGCTCTCGGCGACCGAGAAGGGGATCCTCAGGCCCGGGTCGTTGAACCCGAAGGCCTTCGCCGTCGCCGCCATCCGCTCCGCGCCCACCCGCACCCCCAGCCGGGCGAACACCGTGTTGCACGACCACTCGAACGCCTTGCGCAGCGGGACGTCGGCGCAGCCCTTGGACGCGTTCGTCAGCCTGGTCCTGGTCCCCGGCAGGCGGTACGGATCCGGGGAGTCGGTCGGCTCGTCCAGGTCCTCGACCACGCCCGTGTCCAGGGCCGCCGCCGCGGTCACCACCTTGAAGGTCGACCCCGGCGGATATGTCTTGCGCACCGCCCGGTTGAGCATCGGCTTGTCCGGATCGCGGTTCAGCGACTCCCAGGACCGGGGCACCGACGAGCCGTTCCCGGACAGGACCGACGGGTCGTACGACGGGGCGGACACCAACGCCAGGATCCGCCCGGTCGACGGCTCCACGGCCGCGACCGCGCCCTTGCGGCCGGCCAGCCCTTCGTACGCCGCCTCCTGCGCGCCCCGGTGCAGGGTGGTGACGACGTCGCCGCCGGGGTGCCGGTCGCGGGCGGAGCCGTTCCACACCGGGAACGGCGACAGCAGCGGATCGGTGCCCGACAGGATGCCGTCCTCGGCGTGCTCCAGGAAGGTCGTGCCGTACGTCTGCGAGGCGAAGCCGGTGACGGGGGCGTACATCGGGCCGTTGGTGTACGTCCGCTCGTAGCGGAGGTGCTCGCCGGTGTCGTGGGATCCGGTCACCGGTTCGCCGCCGACCAGGATGTCGCCGCGGGGCTGCCCGTAACGGGCGATGGTGGTGCGGCGGTTGGCGATGTTGTCGTCGTAGGACCGGGCCTCGATGACCTGGATGCGGGCGGCGTTCACGAGCAGCGCCACCAGCAGCAGGGCGCAGAAGAAGGCGGCGTGCCGGATGTGCCGGGTCATCGGGCGGCCTCCGCGCGGTCGTCGTGCCCCGTCACCACGGCGGCCTCCCCGTCCCTGTGGGCCTCTCCGTCCTCGGGCAGGTCCCCGGGAACGTCCTTGGGAATGCCGAACCGGCTCCGCGCCCGGTCGCTCAGCCGGATCAGCAGCGCCACGATCGCCCAGTTGGTGACCACGGACGAGCCGCCCTGCGCCAGGAACGGCATCGCCATGCCGGTCAGCGGGATCAGCCCCGTCACCCCGCCCGCGATCACGAACACCTGCAGCGCCACGATCGAGGCGAGCCCCACCGCGAGCAGCCGTCCGAAGGGGTCGCGCAACGCCAGCCCGGCCCGGAAGCCGCGCTCCACCAGCAGGCCGTACAGGAGGAAGATCGCCGACAGCCCCGCCAGGCCGAGCTCCTCTCCGGCGGTCGCCAGGATGAAGTCCGACTTGGCCGCGAAGCCGATCATGATCGAGTGGCCGAGGCCCAGTCCCGTGCCGACCATGCCGCCCGCCGCGAAGGCGAACAGCGACTGGGACAGCTGGTTGGGGCCCTGGCCCGCCTCGATCGACGCGAACGGATGCAGCCAGTCCTCGACCCTGCTGTGCACATGCGGCTCCAACTGCCCGACGGCCACCGCTCCGACCGCCGCGAGCAGCAGACCGACCGCGATCCAGCCGGTGCGCCCGGTGGCGACGTACAGCAGCACCACGAACAGCCCGAAGAACAACAGCGAGGTCCCCAGATCCCGTTCGAGGACCAGCACCCCCACGCTCAGCAGCCAGATGGCGACGATCGGCCCGAGAACGCGCCCGGTGGGCAGTTGCAGCCGGGGCAGCCCGAAGACCCGACGGCCCGTGTACGCCAGCGCGCTGCGGTTGGCGGCCAGATACGCCGCGAAGAACACCGCGAGCAGTACCTTCGCGAACTCGCCGGGCTGGATGGAGAATCCGGCGATCCGGATCCAGATGCGGGCGCCGTTCACGGACGGGAAGAAGATCGGCAGGGTGAGCAGCACCAGAGCGGCGACGACACACACGTAGGCGTAGCGCTGGAGCACACGATGGTCGCGCAGCAGCAGCACGACCACGATGAACAGACCCACCCCCAGCGTCGACCACACGAGTTGGGTGGGCGCCGCCAGGTCGTCCGGCGTCTCCAGGTCGAGCCGGTAGATCAGGACCAGGCCGAGGCCGTTGAGCAGCACGCCGATCGGCAGCAGCAGCGGGTCCGCGCAGGGGGCGCGCACCCGCACCGCCAGATGCGCGACCAACGCGAGCACACCGAGCCCGGCGCCGTAACCGGCGGCGCCGGGCGGGACGGTCCCGTGCCGGGCGATGCCGACCGCGCAGTAGCCGTACACGGAGAGCAGGACGGCCACGACGATGAGGGCCAGTTCGATGCCACGGCGCCGGGGGAGACGTACGGCGGGAGCGGGCGCGTCCGCTGCCACCAGGGTGGTTCCGGCCTTGGTCATGTCCGGAACTTACCCAAATGGTCCGTCTTGTGTGCATTGCTTACATCTCAGCACAAGCGCGGCGGCCGCTTCGTCTCGATGAACCGGGCCGACCCCCAGGCCCAGGTGCCGTCCGCGAGGAGGTACCAGCGGTTGTTGCCCTGGACGCTCTCACCGAACCACTGGCAGAAGATCCTGACGACTTCCCCCCGGCTGGCGGTCCGGATCACCTGACTGCCCCGGTTGGGCGCACTGCGCAGCAGCAGCGTGCTCGCGGTGACGACCCCCCTTGTGAACTGTCGGTCATGGCCACCGCCTTGACCGAACTCGTCATCGGCGGCGGCGGGCGTGGCGAAGGCCGCGACGGCGACGGCGGCGGCCAGGGATATGGGGATGCGGGAGCGCAGGGTCATGGGGGTACCTCCATCAGAGTGGGGCAAACCTGACTAACCGCCACATTAGGAGTAATGGGGGAGAGTCGCGCGCGGTGCTGGGCCATAGGAGCGCCCCGCACGGGCGCGGGGAACTGCGCGACAAGCCCCCACAACCCGCAGCCAACGAACCACCTGTGGTCCCGAGCTCGTGGTTCTCGGTCTTGCTAGCGCAGCGTCAGCGTCGCCACGGCCCCGCCGTCCACCGCATTGGCGAATGTCAGCCGAGCCCCCAAAACCTCCGCCTGCCCCAACGCAATGGTCAGCCCCAGCCCATGCCCCTTGGCCCCGCCCTCCGTACGAAACCGCTGCGGCCCATGCGCGACGAGATACTCCGGATAGCCCACACCGTGATCCCGAACGGTGACAACAGGCCCATCCACGGTCAGCACAACCGGCCCCCGCCCATGCTTGTGCGCATTGGCAACCAGGTTGCCGAGAACCCGCTCCAACCGCCGCCGATCCGTCTCCACCACAAGGTCCCGCACGACAACGACCTCGGTCTCGGTCCCGGACGCCCGAACCACCCGCTCAGCCAGCGCAGCGAGCGGCTCGCTGTCCAGCTCCACCCGCTCACGCCCGGTGTCCAGCCGCGAGATCTCCAGCAGATCCTCGGTCAGCGTGCGCAACGCCGCCACCCGGTCCTGCACAAGCTCCGTCGGCCGCCCCGGCGGCAGCAGCTCGGCCGCCGCATGCAGCCCCGTGAGCGGCGTCCGCAGCTCATGTGCCACGTCCGCCGTGAACCGCTGCTCGGCGAGCAGTTTGCCCTGCAGGGACGCCGCCATGGTGTCCAGCGCCGCGGCGACCGCGGCCACCTCGTCCTGCGGCCGGCTCGGATCCTTCGTACGGGGATCGTCGACCCGCGCGTCCAGATCGCCCCCGCTGATCCGCCGCGCCACCCGGGCCGTGGCGTGCAGCCGTCGCGTCACCCGCGTCACCGCGAACGCGCCCACCAGCACCGTCGCCCCGATCGCCAGCCCCGACGACCACAGGATCGCCCGGTCCAGCCCGTCGATGGTGCGGGCCTGCTGCGAGTAGTCGATCCCGACGGCGAGGACCCGCTCGTCGTCGACCGGGCCCGCCGCCCACATCATGGGGCGCCCGTGGTGATCGGCGACCATCGTGCCCCGGTCCCCGGCCAGCGCCAGGTCGCGCAGGGACCGGGGCAGCTCCGGCGGATCGAGGCGGGCGCCCGGCGCGAGGGTGTCCCCGGCCTCGAACGCCGCCGTCGCGTCCGTCAGGCGGGACAGGGCGCGGTCGCGGGCCTGGCCGACGGTCTGGTTCGTCACCGAGACGTGCACCAGGATGCCGAGCAGCGCGGCGAGCGCACAGCACATCACCGTGATGAAGACGGCGGCCTTCACGGCGAGCGGGCCGGCCCACTGGGGGAGCGCGAGCCTCATGGGGTGCTCGCAGCAGGGGAGCCCCCGGAGGGAGAGGCTGAACGCGAAGGTGCGGCGGAAGACGAGGGCGACCGGTGCGACGGCGACGGGTGCGGCGTCTTCTTGTGCGGGCCGGTGCGCAGCATCTCGTCGTGCGTGAGCAGCATCGCCTTCTGGTCGGCGTCCCAGGTCCACTGCAGCCGGTACTCGTACCCCGCGACCTCGGACGGCGAGCGGATGATCACCGACCGCCCGGCCAGCTCGACGCCGCTGATGGCGTCGTCCCACTCCATCACCTGCACGAGCCTGCGCTTCTCGACGGTGTAGACGCGCACCGCGGTCTGGTTGCCGGGCATCAGCCGGAAGCCCACCGTCAGGTCGGGCTGCCCGTCGCCGGTCAGATCCCGGTAGTACGGCTGCAGGACCGGGCACCTGCCGCGTCCGGCGCCCTCGGCGCACTCGGCCATCAGCCGGCCGGTCGTCCGGTACTGCGCCTTGGCGCCCTCGTAGTCACCCGGGGCCTCGGCGATCTCCTTGCGCACGACGGCGACCGGATCCACCTCGCGTATGTCGCCCCCGGGGACGGCGACCCCCTTGACGACCTCCCGATTCACCTCGCCGATGACATAGGCCGGGCTGGACGCCGGCGTCAGCTGCGGCCAGAGCTTGTCCGGGCTGACCGCGGTCTCGGTCGGGCCCGCGCCCTGGAGCCCCCCGGCGTCACCGCAGGCCGTGCCGGCCGCCAGCAGCAGTGCGGCAAAGGCACCGAGCGCGGCGAGGCGCGTGGGGCGGCTGCGGGGCACGGCTCTCCTGGGGCTGGGGATGGTTGTCGGCCCGTACACCCTATTCGTACGGAAGTCCTTTTTGCGCACCCGGTGGGCGGACGGGCGAAACGGCTACTCGGCGAGTTCCTCCAGCAGCCGGGCGGTCGGCAGACCGGCCCGGAGGTACTCGACGAACAGCTCGTTGTGCAGCGCCCACGGAGAGCGGCGGGAGCGTATCAGCCGGATCGCCCGCTCCGCGGAGTGGTTCCGGCGGATCAGGGCGTGGGCGATGACGAGCCCCGAGCGGTTGTATCCGTGGTAACAGCGGACGAGGACCCTGCGGCCCTCGTCCAGTGCCTCACAGGCCGCCTCGGCCAGCCGTATCACCCCCGCGAGCTGGGTCCCGTCCAGCGGCCCGTCGGGAATCGGCCACACATGGTGCTCGACGCCGGGGCCGGGCCCGTGGCCCGGCAGCCGCAGCAGAGTCTGTACGAGATCGAACTCGTCCCGGACGACCGCGAACTCCAGTTGTCCCGACTGCCCACGGAACTCGTGCCCGCCCATCCACAGGCCGGGCACGATCTCGCTCCACGGGCTGTCCGGAGCCGGTACGTCGGGTTGCTTCCTGCGGGTACGCAACGGCGCCTCCCCAACCACCCCTCCCGGGTGATCTGCCCAACTCCTCTCAAAGGTAACCGGGTTCTTGCCCACGCAGCACCCTGCCTGTTCCCATGGTCAGTGGGGTGATGGTGCATGAGCGGACTGCGCGTCATACCGACCTGGCGGCACGGCCAGGAACGGCTCTACGTCTGCCTCACGGACGGGCGGAACATCGCCTGGTACGACCGTGAGGCGGCCCGGATCAACCTGCTCAGCGAGGACCGCAGGGACGAGGTGCTGGAGGCGCTCGGCCCCTTCGTCACCGGCCCGGTGACGGTGGGACCGCCGCCGGTCCCGACCCCCGCCGAGCTGGCCAGGCTGACCCTCCACCCGGACGACGACCTGGCCCCCAACCGGCCCGGCGAGGCGCTCCTGGTGGCCCTCGACCGGGATCCCGGCCCCACCCACCGGCTGCGTCCCGACCCGCGCCGCCGTGCGCTGACCGCGGAGCAGGCGGTCGGCGAGGCCCTCGACCGGCTGGACGGCGCCGGATGGCACGCGCTGCACTCCATCCCGCTGCCCGGCGGCGACCGCATCCACCATCTGGTGATCGGCCCCGGCGGCCTGTTCGCGCTGCACGCCCTGTACGCCCGTAAGCAGAAGGTGACGATCGCCGACCCGATGGTCTCCCTCGGCCGCCGGGAACCGCACCCCCTGCTGCGCCGCGTCCGCGCCGACGCCGACCGCGCCTCCTACGCCCTGACCGCCGAGGTCCATCCGGTCCTCGCCCTGGTCGAACCCGCCGGCGTGGTGATCCCCGGGCCGCTCCGGGAGGTACGGGTCCTCAGGGACACCGAGCTGGAGGGGCTGGCCCGGCTGGGCGGGGTGCTGAAGCCGGCGGATGTGGAGGCGCTGCATGCGATGGCTCGGGACCGGCGGGTCTGGGGTGCCGCCGGTTAGGTGAGCGGATCGGCTGTCGTCACCGTCGACTGGGGGCTGCCGCCCGCAGACCCCCGCTTCGGCCCTTGAGGGGCCTCGTTCTCAAACGCCGGACCGGCTGGGTCGGTCAGGGCAACGCGCCTGCCCGGTCCGGGACGAGGAGCGGGGCCAGCAGGTCGCCGTAGTCCTGTAGGCGCGGGGCGAGGTCCGCGGCGAGGAAGGTCAAGCTGGTAGGGGAGCGGCAGTCCGCCACCTCCTCCCAGGTGACCGGTGCGGACACCGTGGGCTCGCGGCGGGCGCGCAGGGTGTAGGGGGTGGCCGTCGTCTTGCGGGCGGCGTTCTGACTCCAGTCGACGAAGACCTTTCCGGGGCGCAGGCTCTTGGTCATCCGGTGGATCACGAGCCGGGGCATGGCCTTCTCGGCCTCCACGGCGAGCTCCTTGGCGTACTCGGTGGCCTGCTCGGAGGGGGCCGGCCGGATGGCCGCGGTGAGATGCAGGCCCTTCGAGCCGGAGGTCTTGGCGTACGCCTCGATGCCGTCGGCGGCCAGCCGCTCCCGCAGCCAGAGCGCGACCTCGCAGCACTCGACCACCGTCGCGGGTGAACCGGGGTCGAGGTCGAAGACCAGCCGGTCGGCCTCGCCGGGCGCGCCGATCACCCACTGGGGCGTATGGAACTCGGTGACGAGGTTGGCGGCCCACATCAGGCTCGCGAGGTCCTGCACGAACACCATGCGCGCCGGTCCCTCGACGCGGGGCACCTCGGCGGTCGTGACCCAGTCGGGCGTGCCCGGCGGGACGTTCTTGGCGAAGAACACCTGGCCGTCCGGGCCGTCGGGGTAGCGCAGGAAGGACAGCGGCCGATCCCGCAGATGCGGCAACAGGGCGTCGGCCGTCGTGGCGTAGTAGTGCAGCATCTCGCCCTTGGTGAAGCCGGTCGCCGGATACAGCACCTTCTCCAGGTTGCTGAGCGCGAGCCGTCGCCCCTCCACCTCTGTGATCGGCGTCATACGATGAGAATTCCAGAAATTGTGGCGGATGTCCGGGCGAGTCTCGCGAACCGATCGAAAGGGTGCTGCACGTGCGATCCATATGGAACGGCGCCATCTCGTTCGGCCTGGTCAGCATCCCGATCAAGGTGGTGAACGCGACGGAGAGCCACTCGATCTCCTTCCGCCAGATCCACACGGAGGACGGTGGCCGCATTCGCTATCGCAAGGTATGCGAGCTGGACGACCGTGAGGTCACCCAGGCGGAGATCGGCAAGGGATACGAGGACGCGGACGGCACGATCATCCCGATCACGGACGAGGACCTGGCCCACCTTCCGCTTCCGACGGCGAAGACGATCGAGATCGTGGCCTTCGTACCGGCCGACCGTATCGACCCGCTGCACATGGACAGCGCGTACTACCTCGCGGCGGGCGGGGCACCGGCCGCGAAGCCGTACACCCTGCTGCGGGAGGCACTGAAGCGGAGCCAGAAGGTGGCGATCGCGAAGTTCGCCCTT
Source organism: Streptomyces sp. CA-251387 (assembly GCF_050936625.1). NCBI lineage: Bacteria > Bacillati > Actinomycetota > Actinomycetes > Kitasatosporales > Streptomycetaceae > Streptomyces > Streptomyces sp. CA-251387. Next base: position 6,423,485 of record NZ_JBNJMJ010000001.1, read on the forward strand.
CGGGGCCGCGAGCGGCTGGGCATGCTGCGGGTGGTCGGCGACGCCATCGCCATGCACGGGCTGCTGTGGCCTGACGAGGTGCGGGAGCCGGAGGGGGTCGCGCCGGACACGCGGGTCACGGTGAACGAGAAGGAACTGGACCTCGCGGACGCCCTGATGGACACCCTCGGTGAGGTCGACCTCACCGAACTGCACGACGAGTACCGCGAGGCGCTGGAGGAGGTCGTCGCCGCGAAGGCCGCCGGTGAGGCGCCGCCGGAGGCCCCCGAGCCGGCGGCGGGCGGCAAGGTCCTCGACCTGATGGCTGCCCTGGAGAGCAGCGTCCGGGCGGCCAAGGAGTCTCGGGGTGAGACGCCGACAAAGGAGAAGGGGGAGGTCAGACGCCTGCCGCAGCGCAAGACGGCGAGGGCGGCCCCTAAGCAGGCGGCGGGCAAGAAGTCCACGGCGGCGTCCAAGAAGACCGCCGCGAAGAAGACGGCGGCCTCGGCCAAGAAGTCGACGGCGAAGACGGGCCAGGGAGCGAAGAAGACGGCGGCGAAGAGCACGGCCAAGAAGACGACCGCGAAGAAGACGACCGCCAAGAAGGCGGCGTCCCGTAAGCGCACGGCTTGATCGGCACTTTGAGCGCCTGGGCGTCTGCGTGGGGCTGACGTCTCGCGGGTGCGGGTTGTGTGTGGTTGATCGCGCCCAAGTGGCGGAGCCGCATATCGATACAGCCCCGCGCCCCTTCGGGGCGCTACCGGCCTGCCTGTCGATCAGCGAACGCGTCGCAGCGCCAATACCGCGTTGTGGCCGCCGAAGCCGAAGGAGTTGCTCAGCACCAGGTCCCCGTCCTCCGGCAGCGGCCGTGCCACGCCCCTCACCACGTCCAGGTCGATCGCGTCGTCCACCTCCCGGCACCCCACGGTCGGCGGCACCACCCCGTGATGCAGGGTCAGTGCGGCCGCCACGGCCTCCACGCCTCCCGCGGCCCCCTGGAGATGACCCAGGTGCCCCTTGAGCGCGGTGACCGGTACCGCGCGTCGCCCGAGCACCGCGCGCAGCGCGCCCGCCTCCGCGAGGTCGCCCTCGATCGTCGCCGTGGCATGGGCGTTCACGTGGACGACGTCCCCGGGACGGCCCCCGGCGTCCCGCAGGGCGCGCCGGAGAGCGAGGGCGACCCCGTTGCCGGACGGGTCGGGGGCAGCCATGTGGTGGGCGTCGGCGGAGAGTCCCCATCCGGCGGCCTCGCAGTAGATACGCGCCCCACGGGCCCGGGCGTGCTCCTCGGCCTCCAGGACGAGGATGCCGGCCCCCTCGCCGTTGACGAACCCGGCCCGGTCCTTGGCGAAGGGCCGGGACGGCGAACCGTCGGCGGGGTCGCCGTCGGCCAGCGCCCGCATCGCGGCGAAGGACGCCATGATCGCCGGCGTGACGACGGCTTCGGCGCCGCCCGCCAGAGCGACGTCGACGCGCCCGTACCGTATGCGGTCGATCGCCTGCCCTATGGCCTCGGTCCCCGACGCGCACGCGCTCGTCACGGTCCGGGCCTCGCCGGTGATGTGCAGATCGAGGGAGACCTGGGACGCGGCCTGCGAGGGCACGGTCATCGGGGTGGTGAGCGGCGAGACGGCCCGTGGCCCCTTGTCCCGCAGCCTCCGGTCCCCGCCGACCAGCACGGACGCATCACCGAGGATGGCCCCCAGACTCACCCCCACCCGCTGCGGATCGACCCCGCTCTCCCGGGTACCGCCCTCCACGAACCCGGCGTCGGCCCATGCCTCCCGAGCGGCCAGCACGCCCATTTGTGCCGCCCGGTTCATCCGCCGTGCCACCGGCCGGGGCAGCAGCCGAGCGGGGTCCTCGGGGACGATCCCGGCGATCCGCACGGGCAACCCGTCGAACTCGGCCCCCGTCAACTCCCGTATCCCGTGCCGCCCGTCCAGCAGCCCCTGCCACAACGCCCCGACCCCGAAGCCCAGCGGCGTGACGGCACCGAGTCCGGTGACGACGACCCTGCGGGGCGCGGACGCGGCGGCCTCGCTCATCTGGCATGTCCCCTCCGGTCGTTGAAGGTGAAAGGGAAACATGCCCAGCTCTCCCCCGTCCTGCACGTCCGTTCGACACGCCGCCTCATGACAGCTGTGCGGCGATGAGCGCCAGCAACTCCTCTTTGCGTGGGCCGAGATAGAAGTGGCCCCCTTCGAAGACCTCGATGTCCAGCCCCTTCGTCGTGACGTCCGACCAGGACGAGAGGTCGTCGGGCGGGCAGGCGGGGTCGCGGTCGCCTCCGCACGCCGTGACCGGGATCCCCAGCCGGCGCAGGCGGGTCGGGCGGTACGCGGCCAGGAGGCGGAAGTCCGCGCGCAGTGCCGGCATGATCATGGGCCGCAGTTCGGGGTGGTCGTAGACGGCGGCGCCCTCGGGGTCCAACTGGCGGACGCGAGCGAGGATCTCGCTGTCGGTCGGCGCCGGGCGGGGGGCCTGCTCCTGCGGGGTGCGGGGCCTGGCCCGGCTCGACACGAACAGGTGGGCGAGGGTGCGGCCGGGGACGTCCTCCAGGCGGCGTGCCACCTCGTACGCCACGGACGAGCCCATGCTGTGACCGAAGAGGGCCAACGGCAGGTCGTCGGCCGTCTCCTGCAGCAGCGCCTGCGTGATCGAGTCCGCCAGCTCCGCCATCGTGGCCGGGCACGGGTCGGCCAGGCGGTCCTGGCGGCCCGGGTACTGCACCCCTATCACCTCGATCTCCGGCGGGGTCAGCGTCGCCCAGTCGCGAAAGTGACTCGCCGCTCCGCCCGCGTGGGGGAAGCACACCAGCCGGATCTTCGCGTCGGGCGCGCGCACGCCCCTGAGCCATCGGGTCCGTATGTCCAGGACGGGCATGACATGTCCTTCAGTGTGGTCGGTCATCGGTTCGAGGAACAGCCGGATCGGTGGGTACCTGAGTCGCCCGGCAAGGGTGGTCGTCGTCCGGCGGTTGACCGATGGACTGGCCCCACCAACTGCCGCCTCCCTAGGATGTGTTGTCGGCGAGGTGATCTCCTCGGCCGGCCTGCCCCTGGGGGAACCATGGAACCTGGAAAGCAGCTGTCCACGTCGATCGATGCCACGGTCCCGACAGCCGCGCGCATGTACGACTACTACCTCGGCGGCAAGGACAACTACGCGTCCGACCGCGCCGCCTGCGAAGAGCTGGACAAGGTCGTCCCCAGCACCCGCGCCCTCGCGCTGAACAACCGGCGCTTCCTGCAGCGGGTGGTCCGGACGCTGGCCGAGGACTACGGCATCCGGCAGTTCCTCGACCACGGCTCCGGCCTGCCCACCCAGAACAACGTCCACCAGGTCGCGCAGGCCGTCGACCCCTCCTCGCGCGTGGTGTACGTCGACAACGACCCGATGGTCCTGGTCCACGGCCGCGCCCTGCTGGAGCAGAACGAGAACACCGCCGTCATCCACGCCGACATGCGCGACACCGACGGCATCTTCTCGCACGCCGACACCAAGCGCCTGATCGACTTCTCGCAGCCGGTGGCCGTGCTGTTCAACTCGGTGTTCCACTGCATCCCCGACAGCGAGACCGACGGCCCCCTCGCCGTGGCCCGCCGGGTTGCCGGACGGCTCGTGCCCGGCAGCTACCTGGTGATGTGCCAGCTGGTCAGCGAGGATCCCAAGGTCCGCGACTTCGTCACCAACTTCATGGACCAGGCAACCCAGGGACACTGGGGCCGGGTGCGCGAGGAGAAGGACGTCGCTCAGTGGTTCGAGGGACTGGACATCCTGGAGCCGGGGCTGGTGGAGGTGTCCACCTGGCGGCCGGACACCGAGGTGGCGCCCCGCCAGCTCACCCAGGAGTGGATCGAGTTCGGCGGCGTGGGCCGGCTCCGGTAGTCGGTGGTCAGGGAGCAGGGGCGTACCGGGCCTTCGTCTCGCGCAGCCGCTCCAGCGACTCGCGCGGGTTGAGGGCCTCGTCGCCCAGCCGGTCCAGGGCGATCCGGTACTCCTCCGTCTCGTCCTGGTCCTCCAGGAAGGCGGCGCTCTTGATGTGCTCCAGATAGACGATGTCGGGCAGATCGACGCCGCCGAAGCGCAGATACGTGACGGGGATGGCCGGCGCCGAGGCGTTGGTGACGTCCAGCGGGACGATCTGCACCGTCACATGGGGGAGCTGGGCCGTCTCCTCCAGGTACTCGAGCTGCTCGCGCATCACCTCGCGGCTGCCCAGCACCCGCAGCAGCACCGACTCGTCGACGATCGCCCACAGCCGGGGCGGGTCCGGGCGGTGCAGCAGCTCCCGTCGGCGCATCCGCAGCTCCACCCGCCGCTGCACCTCACGGGCCGGCGCCGCCGGCAGCCCACGCTCCACCACGGCACGGGTGTAGGCCTCGGTCTGCAACAGGCCGGGAATGTACTGGAGTTCAAAGGTACGGATGGCCGTCGCGGCCTCCTGCAGCCCGACCAGCCGGTCGAACCACTCCGGCATCAGCCGCTTGTCGTACCGCTGCCACCAGCCCGGCTCACCGGCCCGCCGCAGCAACTGCAGCAGCACCGAGGCCTCGTAGTCGTCGGCTCGGTAGTGCTCCAGCAAGGCGCGCACATCGGCCTCCGTGGGCGGCCGGCGGCCCTTGCCCGCCTCGATGCGCGACAGCTTCGCCGGACTGAACCCCACGGCACGCGCCGCCTGGTCCTGGGAGAGGCCGACGTCCTCGCGGATACCCGCCAGCTGGACGCCGACCAGCATCTTGAGCAGGGTCGGCGCGGGCTCGGTGCGGCTCAGATACGGTTCGAGGCGGGAGATGCGAGGTGACTCGGCGGACATCCTGACTCCCGGTAGACCGGCATACGACAGACTGCATTATCGCATCCCTCCGCCTCGTGCCGCCGAAACCGCAGGAAGTAGAGGACTCAACTTCCGCTTTGTGGCAGGCTTCTGACTCCGCGTAGGGGCCGTAGAGCTCTTGGAGTCCGGATCACACCAGGTGGTCGAACTCCCCCTCCTTCGCGCCCGCCAGGAAGGCGGCGATCTCGGCCGGCGTGTAGACGAGGGCCGGCCCGTCGGGGTGGCGGGAGTTGCGCATCGCGACGCTGCCGTCGCTCAGGGAGGCCACCTCGACGCAGTTGCCCTCGGCATTGCTGTGCCGGCTCTTGATCCAGCGGACGCCCAACGAGCTTGCCCGTACGCCGTTCTGTGCTGTTGGCACTGCACTCTCCTTGCTCACGTTCCGCCACGCGCACGCCCCGCCGCCCCAGGGGCCCGGACCGCACCACGTGCTCAGGGTCGGCACCGCGCGCGCAATTTCCCGTGAAATTGCACGGAGGCGCCGTCGGCGTGGATAATAGTCCGTGGCGTCAACTGCTGCGCAGCCGCCTCGTCCTGACCGTGTATCAGGGAGACGTTGTGTCCTTACCTGCGTACGAAGGGCTTCGAGTGCCCGGTAGCGCTGCGCCACCTGCGGGGTTGGCCGTGACGCCGGAAGCGCTGCCCGGCATCCCGGACCGCCGCCCTGTCACCAGGCCCGACTCCCCGCGCATCCTGCCCCGCCCGGTCGCCCTGCGGCTCGCCGGCGCCGAACGGGGGTGCGGTCAGGCCCGCGACTTCGTCCGTCGCACGCTCGGTGACTGGGCACTCGACCACTGCAGCGAGGACGCCCTCATGGTGGTCACCGAACTGGCCGCCAACGCCGTACAGCACGGCGTGCCGGACTCCGCGGCGCACTCCTCCTCCGCTGCCGCCCGCGTCGAGGCCGAGGTCTGGCTGAAGCTCAGCCTCCGCCGCACGGCCCACCTCGTCTGCGCCGTCACCGACCCGAGCGACAGCCCCCCCGTCTACCCGCACGCAAGCGACCCCCTCGACGAGCACGGCCGCGGGCTGCGCATCATCGACGCCCTGTCCGAGCACTGGGGCTGGACCCGGCGGCAGCCCATGGGCAAGACGGTCTGGGCGATGCTCCCGACCGACCACCAGGTCTGATCCGCCGGCCGCCCTCGGGGCCCGGCACGCACGGGACATTTTCACGATGGGCGCATCGGGGCTACGTTTCCTCCCCAAATACGATCCTTCGGCTGTGTTGAATTTGTGGGCCGGGCAGGGACCTGCCCGGCTCGACAGGGCCTTACGGCAACAACCAGCGGAAGGATCGGCACTGTGACCCGCAGTACCGCCGGAAACGATCACCCACCGATCTATGAGGACCTGGTGCGTGAACGCGGAGACGTCGTGGCGGAGGCCCAGATGGCAGCCGCCCACACGCAGAACCAGGCAGCGGAGCTGCTGAGCGGCGGGGAGCCGCACAACTGGGACGGGCCGACGGGGCAGGAGCGTCCTTCTGACTTCGGGTGAGCGGTCGGGTCCGGGTGAACTGAACATCCGACTTCGGGTGAGCGGCCGGGTTCGGGTGAACCGAACAACCGGCTTCGGGTGAGCGGCCGTTTCGGGTGAACTGAACAATCGGCTTCGGATGAGTGGCCCGCTGCGGGCGATCAGGCCGCCCTTCCCGCCCGTGCGACCAGGTCCAGCGCGACGTCGGTGATCAGCTCCTCCCGCATCGGCGGCAGCCTGCCGCTGAACTGCCGGGGGTCGGCAAGGCCCTACTCGCCTACTCCGGCCCCGAGCTGACCGAGGAACTGCTGTGCCGGCCTTTGCCGAGCCTCACCCCCACTCGATCACCGACCTGGCGCGCCTGCGCATGGCCCTGGAGAAGACCCAGGTCTCCGGCCTCGCCTACGAAGAGCAGGAAGCCGCGCCGGCCGTGGCCTGCATCGGCCCCCGTGTTATCCACCAGGAGTACCGGTCGCCCGGGATGGCCGACCTCGGCACGTCGGGAACTGGGGTGGAACCCCGACATCACCCTGGAAGAGCCGGCGCGTGCCTCCGGCGTCGTACGGCGCACCCTCTTCGGCCACTGCTCGGGCCGGGCGACGCTGTTGGGAGCGGGCACCGACGGCATCTGCTCGGCCCTGTGTCGGCCGCGAGCCCGGTGCCTTGCGGGACGGCGCTGCTGTCTCAGCGGCGGCGCAGTCGGCGTAGTGGTGTGTCCGGCATGTGTCGCAGACACTTAGTTGCAACGAAAGAGAGCGGGAGTCAGGTGAGACTGACTCCCGCTCTCTCAAGTCGGCATTCGCCCTGGTCAGCGGTTCATTCACGCTGGCTGCTCGGCGAGTGCCCCCGGCAGGATTCGAACCTGCGCACACGGCTCCGGAGTGATTGCGCCGATCGATCCTCACATCCCGCCTGACCTGCACCGGAGCCAGTCAGCAGTAGTACGGGGACCCGTACCGTGTCGGAGCTGTGTCGCACGAGGCCGCAGCTCGACACGGCTAGTACTGCGCCAGCCGGTCTTTACCTGCGGACAAAGACGCGCTGGGCGCCCTAGGCAAAAGACTGCTTCGTCCCGAAGCGCCTTGGGCGGGCGCCTGAACTAGGGCCGGTGTGCCTCTCACCGGCCGTGGGTCTGCGTGGTTGTCCGCCCGCTGTGCGTTGGCGTTGTCACGCAGTTAGACACTCGCCGTGTGACAGTGCGATGCGCCTTGCTGGCGCTGTCGTCGGCGTATCGGGTCCGACCAGGCGACTGGACAGCGGAAGCGCTTGCACAGCTACTTCTTGCAGTGCTTGCAGGCTGTGAGCCCCTGCTCCCTGGCTTGATCCTCGGGCATCGACTCCTGACCCATGTAGGTGTCCTGCTTCCCGTTCAGTGACGGACAGTCAACGTCGGTGTGGTAGCTGGACCGGTATTCGCCGATGCGTACGTAGACAGCGTTCATACGAGTTCCTCGGTTGCTTGCCTTGACGACGTCTAGTCGGATCAAGGTGAGAACCCCATCTTGCCCGACCGCTTCCCATCCCGACCGCTACTCATAGGGGGAAACCAGTATGGTCGGCGGGCTCTGACCTAGCGTTTCGCTGCTGAGGGCTGTGGCTCGTCTGACACTGTCGGTCGTCGTTGGTCGGCCTCGGGGGCCTTGGACAGCCCAGGGGCGGCCCAGGAACCACCACCAACGATGCATGCGTCTTCTGCTGTGCTCCCGCTTCCCCGGATCCACCCTGCCGTGCGCATCCAGCGGTGCGTACGTCCGGCCGTTGCAGGGCGCTGACCTCAGCTAGGATGCGGCCTCCACGGGGGCAGTGGGCACGTCCCACGGTGAGGGGGACAAGTGGGTGGCGTCACCTTGGAGCGAGAGCTGAACGTCGCTAAGCGCCTCCTTCTGCGGTCGCAGGCAGCGTCCGAACTTCCCGACATTATCGCCCATGCAGACCTGCATCATCAGTGGTCGGAAATCAGAACGACGATCGATGAAGAGGTGCGAGATGAGAAGAGCGGACCACTCAATACGGAGATCCTTGAGTATCCCAAAGGCGCGATTGATGTAAGACCCCTCAGTAGATTTTCCATTCGCGACCATCTCGTATACGATGCTCTAGTGTACCGATTGGCTGCAGCAATTGACGCCAATCTCTTGAGTGGCGTATACAGTTACCGATGGAATTCCAAGACGAGCCAGCTGGGCTTCCCCGTCACCTCTTGGCTCCGCATGCGCACACATGCCATCAGGCTACTGACTCGGGACTCATCCCTGCGTTTCGCCTCCACGGATGTCTCCTCCTTTTATGAGCACGTCGATATAGCCACCCTCACTGATGACCTGTATGCGGTTTCGCCAGACGTGTGGACACTCCGGCGACTCTGCAAGTTCTTGGAGAGCTTCCAGGATATCAATCACGCTTGGGGACTCCCCCAGGGATCTGACGCTTCTGGAATTCTGGCAAACCTGTACCTGGCTCCAGTTGACGAATACCTCAAAAAGAGCGGCCTGAAATTCGTTCGATATTCGGACGACATGATGATATTCCACTCCGAATGGAACACCTTGAGGGATGCCCTGGCGGGTATCAACCGGATACTTCGATCCCGACGCCTTTCAGTATCGGGAAGCAAGACGCGAATATGGGAGCTACAGGAAGCTAGAGACTTCCTTGATGATAGTTATAAGGCTGCTCTCGCATACAGCATCGACATCGCTGCGCCGGGATCCAAGGATCAGCTGAGGGTCTACTTCAAGAGAGTCATCGCCCGAAATCCAGTGGACATGCGCGATCTGAAATTCGCGCTCAATAGGTTTCGGCAAATACGAGATGACTACGCCGTTCCATGGTGCCTTGAAAATCTCAGGTATGTGGCAAATCTCGCCCGGGAAATCTTCAATTACTTCGAGTCTCTATACGGCTGGTCTCATCGCATCGCAAAGAGTCTTTGCGAGTTCATGGAAATGCGTGAAAGTCGCAGCTACCCCTATCTTGAGCAGCGAATTTTGCGCTACTTCATCAAGGCAGGAATCCATGACAAGATGATGCTAGAGCTAGCTTGGGTAATCCTACAGGATCGCAACAGGGTTAAGTTCCCGAGAGAATTTGCAGCGCGCTACATCGGGAACCATGCGAGGCTTTCAGAGTCGCAACTCTTGCTGCATAGGTTCGAAGAAGAACCCGATAGCGCCATGCGACGGGCCCTCCTGGTAGCCCTATACGACGCAAACTACTGCTCCCCGAGACTGTTGAGGAGGGTGCAAAGCGCATTCCCTGATCTCAGATGGATATGCGGGTACCTTCTCGACTCGCCACAGCTGCCCCTCACCGGAAAGGCCGTTTCATGGCTCTAAGTGACGAAGAAATAGCCCCTTATGTCAAGGAGTTGGAGCGGCTGCAAGATAGCTCTCTGTACAGTGCACAGGCATACTTCGAAGCTGCCAAATTCTCGGAGGCGATAGGGCGTCTGTTTGTCTTTATTCCAGCCCTAGTATCTGCCGTAGCAGGTACAATTATCGCCACTGGCGGTGACAAAACTTGGGGAGTTGCTTCGGCGGTTTCGGGAGCAGTCGCGGCTACGGCGTCGTATTTGGGATCCGAGAGGAAGAGCGCGTCTTACAAGACTTCGGCCCGCCGCTACACCGGACTGCGACATCGACTCACCTTCGAGGCAAGCATCCTGTCTAACAAGGATACGCTGTCCGAGGTAGAAAAAATCACCAGATCGCTAACTGTAGAGTATCAAGATATTGTGGCTGCAGACGATCCGGTATCCAATTTCCTTTACGAAAAGGCTCGTAAGCGGATCAACGTAAACGCCGTCTGAGTGCTGCGGCGGCAGGTACTCACCTAGGGCGGTGGAGCGGCTTTGGGCTGGAGCTACGTTGGCGCGAGTGATCACGGCCCATTACGCTGACTCGCGGATCGGGCAGGTTTGCGGGCCTGCCCGTCAGTGCCCGATTTTGGGCGTGATCTTCGAGGCTCACGCCAAAGTGGCTACCTAAAGCCGTGGAGCCGACCGGCCCCAGCCACATCAAAGCTGTTCTAGTCCAAGCTTATAGAGGCGGGAGCGGATGGCGCTGGGCTGTCGGCCGAATTCCTCGGCAAGTGTTTCGAAATCATGCTGGCCTTCCCGGTATTTAGTAAGCAGCTTTGCATCGTCTTCCGCACTCCATGGCTGACCGAAGTTCGGATACCGGGCGCGGATCTGGTCTGGGTTCTCCCGTTGACTGGTCCCTAGGACGCTGTCGAGCTTGACGGCATTCACCATTTCTAGGGCGAAACGGGCCACCTCGGTTTCTGCGAGCCACAGTACGAGATGGTTGTCGTCGAAGGTGAACCGGTCAGCCGGCACGATCTTGGATCGGCGCAGGCAGTCGGCGTCATCTGGGTCTGGAATGTAGTCCTTGAAACTGACGCGGAACAGTGCACGCACGCTAGATGCCCCCATGGCCTTAGCCTGCCGTGCTAGGGCACCCAACGAAAGACTGCCGCTGGCACAGTGGCCCGCCGGCGGGTGGTCCGCTGGCGAAGACAGAGCAGACCACCCGCTGAGCGGGCCACGCCGCGCCGTACGCAGGCCTTGACCAAGTAGGGAAACTCCACGTCCCCTTGCCATCCTTCGTCGGGAGAGTCAGATCGGAAGTCGCCTCCGGCTCCTACGCCAGTTGAGAGGTCGGCTTCGCCGACAGCTGTAACACCCCCGGTAGTGTTACAGCTGTCTGTGACCGGACAGCCCGGACAGCGGTACTTTGGGCTGTCCGGCCCGTTTGTGCAGGTGAGGCGCGTAACCGGACAGTCGGACAGCTGCGACATCCCACAAGCACAGGCGTGCGTGGGAAGCTGGAACGCGATGGTGCCCGAAGGAGGAATGCGTGCCGAGCCCCAGCCCACGCGGGACGTACCAGGTGATCTCTCAGACGTTGCGCGAGCGGATCGCCTCTGGGGCCTATCTGGACGGGTTGCCGTCCGAGGCCGCGATCGGGCGGGAGTTCGGGGTGGCCCGTACGACGGTTCGGCGTGCTCTGCGTGCGCTCGAAGAATCAGGGGACATCAGGACCGTGGCTGGTGTTGGCCGCAGCGTTGCCGGGGGCGCTGGGACTGCGCCGTACGAACAGATCATGGCGGACTTGCTAGAGCAGATTCGGACGGGCGACCTGCCTGCCGGCACACGACTTCCGAGCGAAGCGGCCCTGGTCGAGAAGTACGGGGTCTCTCGCGGCACGGTTCGCCGCGCCGTGCGTGAACTGGAGACCGCCGGTCACATCGAGGCAAGACATGGGGTTGGCCGGTTCGTCAGCTCTCCTTCCTGAACTCCCGATTGCCTCGGAGGCAGTGGAAAATGCAACTGGCCAAGTGGGCCTATGACCTTGCTGAGTCGCTGTTGGCTGATGGTCTGCCGAGGCGATGGGCTCACTCTCAGAGGGTCTACTCCCAGGCGCTGACCCTGGCTCCGGCGCTGGGCGAGGACGCCGAGCTGTTGGCGGCCGCTGCCATCGCGCACGACATCGGCTATGCCCAGGCCGCAGTGGACACAGGGCAGCACATGATCGACGGAGCCCGGTACCTGTGCGACGTCGTTGGGGCTGACCCGCGGCTGTGCAGCATCGTGGCCTTCCACACGTCCTCCTCGTGGGAGGCATCTGAACTTGGACTGGACGATGCGCTCAGCGAATTTGGGCCCGCCGAGCCCGAGTTGGTAGACGCGATCACCTATTGCGACCTGACCAGCGATCCGGTCGGGGATCTAGTGGACCCTGCCGAGCGGCTCTCGGAAGTCCTGGAGAGGTACGGTCCCGAGCACGTCGTCTTCCGGGCGGTATCCGCGGCCCGGCCCGAGCTCATGGCAAGGGTGGCCCGGGTGCGGCAGCGTGCTGAGGCCGTGATGGTGAAGCTCAGCTGATCACAGGCACCTCGGCGTTGCGGAAGCCCTCTTCGAGGCGGCGACGAGTGGTCGGCGAGATATCGAGAGAGTCCAGCTCTGCCCTGGGGACCCACCGCACTGCGAAGGACTCCGAGCTCACCTTGATCTCGCCACCGATCGGCCGGGCCCGGAAGCAGAGCGAGAACTCTTGACGCACCTCTCCATCTGCGAAAGCGATGACGTGGCCGGGGTCGGTGAAAATCCCGACTAGGCCGACCACTTCGACGTGAATCCCTGTCTCCTCCAGCACCTCCCGGACGACCGTACCGGCGATGTTCTCCCCGATCTCCTGCACACCGCCTGGCATGCCCCAGCGGCCGTTGTCAGAACGTCGCTCCAGGAGTACGTCACCCGCGTCGTTCACGACGAACGCGGTTACCGCGGGCACGATGCTGTTGGCTTTCGGCGCGGCGGGATCGTTGAAGTAGTCGGTGCGTCGACTCATGAGGACCTTTCGATGGGGACGGCTTCGGACCACACCTTCTCGAAGCTCTGCTGGTACGTCGAGACCAGCTGGGCGCCGGCGACACGGCGGAGGTGGAGCACCGGGGTCAAGGGGGCGCTCACGCCGTACACCTGCGTGTTGACCAGCCACTCGTCATCGGAGCGATAGAGGGAATTGTGGAGAGTTGACCTGTGCATCCGGAACTCGATGCCCGGGACCAAGTACAGCGGACTGTAGAGCTTCATGACCTCGCGCACCTTGTAAGCGACGCCTTCGCCGATCTCCTCCTCTTCCCCGCGTCGTCGGATCTCTGGACTATCTGGGTCGCCTAGCAGGATCCGGGCACGCACGCCGGACGACGCCTTCTGTCTCAGTAGTTGGGGCCATCGTGGGTTCTCCGCCAGAAACACGCCTGCGTGGACGAGTACACCGATCTCCCGCTCCGCCCGGCCGAAGAGTTGCAGCCAGAGTTCCGGAGGGACGTAGGAGCGGTGCGGGTACACCTTCAGGACCTCAGCGTCGGCTGCGTCTTGCCGCTGGCTGTCAGGAAGGCCGTTCGGCCAGAGGTATGTCTCGTCTTCCTGCAGGAATGCGGCGATGGCAAGGCGGTGGCGCCGGTAGGGCGCGCGTCCCTGTGTGATCCAGCGCTCGACAGTTTTTGGGTCCACCCCGACGTGGGTCGCCATGGCGTCGACCGTGATGCCATGCGTCAGCATCGCCGATCGTAAGCGCTCGTTCGCCATCCCAACCCCCAGGGACGTCCAGGGACGTACTCGACCTCCCGAACGCTATCGAGGACGTCCCAAGTCGTCCAGGGACGCGGTGACTTCGTCCCCGGCCCCCACGGCAACCTGAAGTCACATCGCGCGGCACTCCGAGAACGGCACTGGGCTTGACAGCCGTGATTGAGTGCGCCACGGTGAGATACACGTTCAAGCATGTATCGCTTCTGCTCGTGCGGTGGGACTCCCCAGCAAGGTCGCCCGCCGCCGGGCTCTCCCTGCCACATCGACTCAGGAGAGCACCATGCGCACGTACATCGGCCATCAACAGGCTGTCTCCGCCGAAGACTTCGTGGAGCTCGCCCTTGGCACCCCGGTTGAGCTGTGGCTCGGGGCCGAGGGCGAGACGGGCGAGGAGCGCGCGGCACGCCTGGACGCGGCGCGCGACATCCTCGCCGACCCCGAGTACCGCAGCCTGCCGGACGACGTGGCCCGCATCGCCGCCGAGGTGATCGAGGCGCACGCCCCGGAGCTGTTCAACGTCGTCCCGCTGACGCGCCCGGCCCGGCGCCGCCGGAGCTCCCGGAAGGGAGCGGCGGCATGACGGCCACAACAGAGTCGACGCGGCCGACAGTGCCGCCGCTGACGAAGCCGGAGACGGGCCTTGCCGGACTGGGCGCGCTCGCCGCGGCCGGAGTCGGCGCCCTTGGGCTGATCGCCTCGTTCGACGCGGTCTCCTCTGCCGCCGCCCGGTGGGGCTTCGGGGAACCGTGGATGCTGCCGGTCGGGATCGACGTGGCCATTCCGGTGTTCACCGTGGCCAACCTGCTGCTGATCCGGATGGACATGGCGTTGGCGTGGGTGCGGTTCGTGCCCTGGGCGCTGACGCTGGTCACCTGCGGACTGAACGTCGCTGTCGGGCACTCGCTGTGGGCCAAGGTGGCGCACGGCACGATGCCGCTGCTGTGGGTGGTGTTCTCTGAGATCGGCGCCCACGTCTACGCCGTCCGGATCGGCGCCGCGACCGGCCGGCGGATGGAGAAGGTGCGGTTCTCCCGCTGGATGCTCGCCCCGCTGTCGACGTTCACCCTGTGGCGGCGGATGACGCTGTGGGAGATCACCTCTTACTCGGAGGCGCTGAAGCGGGAGCGTGAGCGGCAGCTGGCTCGCGCCCGGCTGCGCGAGCGGCACGGCCGGCGGTGGCGGTCGAAGACCCCGCGCCCGGAACGCGTGCTGCTGAAGCTGGGTGAGTTGGCCCCGGCGAGCGAGGACGTCCCGCCCGTGCCGCCGCAGCAGGCGGCAGAACCGAAGCCGGAGGCGCCCAAGTCGCCGCGCAAGCGCCCGGCCAGTACCAAGGGCAAGGCCAAGCCTGCCAAGGCGCCGCGGACCCCGGCGGAACTGCTCGCCGAGGCGCGCCAGACCACGGCCGACTGGGCCGATGACGCGATCAACGCGGAAGCCATCCGGACCACGCTGCACTGCTCGGCTGCCAACTCGCGTGTGCTGCGTGACCTGTTGTTGAACGAGCGGGCTGAGGGGCGCCGTCTGCACTCCGTCGACGGCGACGACAGCGAGGGGACCGAGGGGGCGGCGGCATGAACACCTGGCTGAGCATGCTGGCCGCGGCGGCTCCGGTCGCCTCCGGCTGGACCGCTCACACGCTGTGGCTGAGGCGGCGCTTGAACCTCGCCCGCCGTGACCCGCTGACCGGGCTGCGGACGCGCGAGGCGTTCACCCGCCGTGCTACCGCCCTGCTGCGGGACCCGCGGGCGGTCGTGGTGCTGGCCAACGTCGACAAGTTCAAGCAGATCAATGACCGGTACGGGCACGCGGCCGGGGATGCCCTGCTGAAGGCGACCGCGGAACGGCCCGCCTACCACGTCGGCCCCTCCGGCGTGGCCGGGCGGCTCGGGGGTGATGAGTTCGCCGCTGTCCTGATCGATGACCACGGCACCGCCGCGGACATGCTCGCCGTGCTGCATGGCGTGCTCGCCCGGCCGGTCGACGGCCAGGACGCTGCCGTCCACACCACGGTCTCTCTCGGCTGGGTGCGCGCCGCGGACTTCCCCGGCGACGACTTGTCCGGACTGCTGCGGCGGGCTGATGAGGCGATGTATGCGGCCAAGCAGACGCGCGCCGGAACCCGCCGGGCGGGACTGGGACGGCTGTTCGCCACCATCGCCGGACGGCGCGCCGGACGTTCCGGCGCCCGCGCCGATGTGCCCGTGGTGGGGGTGGCGGCCTGATGTCCGCCCACACCAAGTGCTTCGACCCGTCCGGCACCCGGTTCGGCATCCCCACGTACCCGTGGCAGTTCGCCCCGGACGGCTACGCCACCCGTCGCCAGCTGCGCGCCCGCGGGTTACGGCCCGGCGGACAGCCCATCGCCGCACAGGTGATGCGCGCCCACCGCGGCCGCAAGGGCGGGGTGCAGGTCGCCTACCTCTACCGCGTCGACCGCGCGAAGCCGGTGCGGCCGATGACGCCGCGCAAGTGGGGTGCGCTCGCCCTGGCGATGCTCGCCCGCCGCACCTGCCCCGAGTGCCGGATCACCTACAGCTACTGCCTCCCGACCTCGCTCGGGATGTGCATCCTCTGCGCCTACCCCGAGGAACAGCGCGCCGCCTGATCCGTACGGGGCCCGGTCCCAAACCGACCAAAGCAGCGGCCGGGCCCCGCCATCCCTCCCAGAGAGAAGGAAGTCTCAGTGAAACACCCCGACGACGACAACGAACTGTTCAACCGGCTGGAAGCCGAGATGGCCGCCGACCCGGCGGGCGCCGTGGTCGACCTGGACAAGGCCCGGTCGGCCCGTACGGAGTCGGCCGACCGTCCGTCCGACGCGTCGCCCGACTCCGGGCCCGACCGGTCGGCCGATGCGCAGCCGACCGAGTCGGCCGCCCCGGAGACGGGGGAGTCGGACGACTCCGGGCCGAGCCTGGTCGACCGTGCGGCGCCGACTCAGTCGGGCCCCGGCCTGATCGACCGCATCCGCGATTCCAAGCGGCTGGACGTTCTCCCGGCGTGGGTGAAGTCGGGCCCGGAGTTCGCCGACGCGATGCGGTGGCTGGCCGGGCACGTCTGGCACACCGTTGCCTTCCATTCGGTTCGCGTGCCGTTCCTGTACGTGCCCAAGCTGGTCTGGCGCTCGCCGCGCGGCCTGGCCAACACCCTGGGCAGGATCGGCCGTTGGGCGGTCGATGCGGAGGGCGAGCCGCTGCGTCAGGCGGAGGCGCGGCGGGAGAACTCCGAGCTGTACCTGAAGCTCTCACGGCAGCGTGACCGGCGGGTGCGGCTGCGGATGCTCGTCACCATCCTCGGGGCCCTGTTCGCCCTGGTCATGGGCCTGTTCCTGGTGTACGGAGCTGAGCCGCGCACGCAGGTCATCGCCACCGTGGTCGCCGTGCTGACGCTGGGCTGGCTGGGCGCGCCGGCGGATGCGCCGCTGGCCACGCGCGCGGTCATCAAGACCGAGGTGCAGAAGCTGACCAGCGACATCGTGGTCAAGGCCATGGCGTCCATCGGCATCGGGCAGATTGCCTCCGCGGTGGCGAAGGGCCAGGACGGCATCAAGTTCGTCGCCCCGATCACCCGCGAGGGTCCCGGCTGGCGCGCGGATATCGACCTGCCGTTGGGTGTCACGGTCGCCGACGTCGCCGACCGGCGCGCCCGGCTCGCCTCCGGCCTGCGCCGCCCCCTGGGCTGTGTGTGGCCGGACGCCGACCCCAGCGAGCACGAGGGACGCCTCATCCTGTGGGTGGGCGACCGGGACCTGTCCAAGACCGGCATCGTCAAGTGGCCGCTCGCCAACGCGTCCAAGCACGACATCTTCAAGCGCATCCCGTTCGGCATCGACCCGCGCGGCCGGGCTCAGTCCGTGCCGATGATCCAGCACAACATCCTGATCGGCTCGCTGCCCGGCCAGGGCAAGACCGCCTCCGTGCGCGTGCTGAGCTGCGGCGCGGCCATGGATCCGTCCGTGGAACTGTGGCTGCACGAGAACAAGGGCACCGGTGACCTGGACTCTCTTGAATGCGTCTCGCACCGGTTCGTCTCCGGCATCGACGACGACTCGATCAAGTACGCGGCCGACTCCCTGAAGCTGCTGCGCGAGGAAGTCATGCGCCGCGCGGCTGCGATCAAGAAGTTGCCGCGGGATCTGTGCCCGGACAAGCGCATCACCCGGCAGATCGCTGACAAGCGCTCGCTCAAGCTGTGGCCGCTGGTGGGCGTGTTCGATGAGTGTCAGAACCTGTTCGGCCACCCCAAGTACGGCAAACAGGCTGGTGACGACGCTGAGTTCATCATCAAGCTCGGTCGCGCGCTCGGGGTGATCCTGATCCTGGCCACGCAGCGCCCGGACAAGGACTCGCTTCCGACCGGGATCAGCGGCAACGTGTCCATCCGCTTCGCCCTCAAGGTCGCCGGACAGGTCGAGAACGACATGATCCTCGGGACGTCCGCGTACAAGAACGGCGTACGCGCCACGTCGTTCCGTCCGGAGATCGACGCCGGTAACGGCTACCTCGCCGGAGCGACCGCGCTGCCGGTCGTGGTGCGCACCGCCTACCTGGACGACAACGCCACCCACGCCATCGCCCAGCGTGCCTACGCCCTGCGCAAGGCAGAGGGCACCCTGTCCGGGCACGCGCTCGGAGAGGACCCCGAGGCCGTGACCGGTCCGTCCTACGACCTGCTCGCCGACGTCGCCGCCATCGTGCCGCCGTCGGAAGAGCGGGTGTGGAACGAGCGGATCGCCGCCCGGCTGGCTGAGCTGCGGCCGGAGGTCTACGGCGGCTGGAAGGGCGAGAACGTCACCAGCGCGCTCAAGCCGCACGGCATCAAGACCCGCGACGTGGCCGGGACCACCGACGACGGCACCCGCACCACCCGCCGCGGCATCGCCCGCGCCGACCTCACGAAGGCAATTGCGGAGCGTGACGAAAAGCGGGGCGCCGCCTAGCCCCGAGAGGGTGCTACCGGTAGCACGTCGCCCTGCTACCGGTAGCACCCCCGCTAGCACCCCACATAGCACCTGATCTGCGATCTAGCGCATAGCACCCCACCTGCGGAGACCCCTAAAACCCCGAGAAAGGGCCTCCGATGCCCCTCATCGCCCTTGCTATCGCCTGCCTGATGCTCGTCACGCTCGGTTACAGCGCTCTGTGTGCGGCCAGCCCGTTCGGCACCTGCCGCAAGTGCAACGGCTTTGGCTTCGCCATGGACACCGACCGCAAGGGACGGCCCAAGCGAGGCAAGAGCTGCCGCCGCTGCAAGGCCACCGGCAAGCGCATACGCGCAGGGCGCTGGCTCTTCAACCGAGCCCAGCGGATCTACCGCGAAGGCACCCACTGACCACTCGCCCCCACCACCCGAAGGAGGTTCCGCCCGTGGCCGTCACCGTCTCGCTCGTGGCCCTGTTCGGACTCGTCCTGTTCTTCCTGCTGCGCTCCAAGTCCCTCGGCTACGGCGCCGCCTTCATCGCCGCCGGGTTCGGCTTCTTCCTCGCCTCCACAGGCGCCGCCGGACCGATCAACCAGCTCGCCGCCGCCGTCATCGACGCCGTTCAGCAACTGTGAGGAGCCCGGCCATGAACGAACAGATCATCGCCCGGCACTGGCTAGCCATCATCGCGCCCAAGGCGGCCCCCGCCATCGCCACGTCCACCGTGCTGATCCTGGCCCGCATCTGGAACGCCAACGGCGCCGAACACTCCGTCGGCAACGCCGTGCTGATGACCGCGCTGTCCCTCGGAGCCGCAGCGGCCGGCGCCTGTGCCTCGCTCGGTCGCTCCGGTGACGGCGTGCTCGCCGGGACCGCGTTCGCCGCCTCCGGCGGGCTCGCCCTCGCGGGTATCGCCGGATACGCCGACGGGCTGTCCCTGCCGCTGCTGCTGTGGGTGCTGGCCACCGCCATCGCCTACGGGCTCGCCGCACGGTACTGGCGCACCGACCGCCGCGAGCGCGTCGGCTACGAACGGCAGACCAGCGCGCGCCGCGAGGAACACGCCCACATCGAGCGCGTCGAGGCCCTGCGCGCCGGAGCGCAGATCGAGGTCGCCCGCACCGGCGCCGCCTACGCCGAACAGCTCGCCCAGGCCCTCGTCACCCGCGCCGCCCTGCCCGGCTTCGACTTCAAGGCCGTCGAAGCCGCCGGACTGCCCGAACTCCCCTCCACCGACAAGGAGATCTGACCATGTTCGAGATCCGCATCATCTGCGACCCGGCCGACACCGACCGCGTCAGCCACACTCTGGCCGCCGCTTTCGACACAGGCTCGGCACGCCAGTACCCCACGCGCGACGGCAAGCGCACCCGGCTGTACGTCACCGCCGATCACCGTCCCGGGCCGGAAGTGTGGCCCGCGCCGGAAGAGGCGTACGCGCTCGCCCCGAGCCTCGTCAGCGAGATCGGCTGGACCGCTGACCGGGCGCGCATGCACCTGCACGGCCGCGCCGTTGACCGGGAGTACTGGCTGCGCAAAGCCGCCCTGCTGGACCGCATGGCCCTGGACGACGAGACATCACGCGTCCACACCGACGCCCCCGAGGTGGCCATGAATGCCGCGCTCCGTCTGCTGGAGATCGACGGCGAACACTCCGAGGCCGTCACCGATCCGCGCGGCTATGTCCGCCAGGCATACGCCCACTGGATCAACAAGCAGTAGCAACGCCGCGGCGGCGGGACTCCCCAGCAAGGTCGCCCGCCGCCGCGGTTCTCCCTGCCCATCGGTAGACAGAACAGGAGAACCCCAGCATGCCGTACCCGGACGGCTCTGCCCAGCTCACCGCCGCGCTGGACGCGGGGTCGCGTGACTGGTGCGTCTTCCCCCTCATCCCCGGCGACAAGCGCCCGGCCGTCTCCGACTGGGAGACCCGCGCCACCACGGACCCTGAGCGCATCACCCGCGCGTGGTCCGTCGCTGCCTTCAACGTCGGCATCGCCACCGGCCCTTCCGGCCTGGTCGTCATCGACCTGGATCGGCCCAAGCACCCCGGCGACACCCCGCCGGCCGCTTGGGCCGAGCACGGCGTCACCGACGGCGCCGACGTGCTCGCCGTGCTCTGCGAGCGCCACGGCCAGCCCTTCCCCGCCGACACCTACACCGTGCGTACGTGGAGCGGCGGCATCCATCTGTACTTCGCCGCCCCCGAGGGCGAGCCCCTGCGCAACACCGCCGGGGACAGCGCCCGCGGGCTGGGCTGGAAGGTCGACACCCGCGCGTGGGGCGGACTCGTGGTCGGCGCGGGCAGCACCTTCGCCACACATCCGTACGAGGTCGCCAACAACGCCCCCGTGGCGCCCCTGCCTGGCTGGCTCGCCGAACTCCTGCGCCCGGCCCCGCTGCCCCCGCAGACGCCCATCACGGTTGCCCTCACCGGCCGCGGACGGCGCACCGCCTTCCTCCGTTCCGCGATCAACGGGGAGGTGCAGCGGGTCACCGGCTCCGGCCCGCACGAGCACAACAACAGCCTTTACATCGCCGCGGTCGCCCTGGGACAGCTCGTGGCCGGAGGCGAGTTGAGCGAAGCCGACGTCACCGGCTGGCTCCTCACAGCCGCGCTCCAAGTCGGCCAGGGCGAGCGCGAGGCACGGCGCACCATCGCCTCCGGTCTGCGGGCCGGAGCACGGCGCCCCCGGACGGTCGCGGCATGAGCACCAACCCCATCCCGCCCCTGCACCTGTACTCCGTGCCCAGCGACCCCGGACCGGTCCCTGAGGCGCCGCCGAAGCGGGAGCGCCCCCGGACGGCATGGACGGCCGATCAGCTCATGGCCGCGCACTTCCCCGAGCCGAAATGGGCCGTGCCAGGCATCCTCGCCGAGGGCGTCAACGTGCTCGCCGGACCGCCCAAGGTCGGCAAGTCCTGGCTCTCCCTCGGACTGGGCCTGTCCGTCGCGGCCGGAGGCAAGGCGTTCGACTCCGTGCCCGTCGAGGGCGGACCGGTGCTCTACCTCGCCCTGGAAGACACCCCACGCCGTCTCCAGACCCGCATGGGCAAGATCCTTGGAGGCCAGCCAGCCCCCGCCGGGCTGACCCTGGTCACCGAATGCCCGCCCTTCCCCCAGGGCGGCACCGAGGCCATCGCCCAGTGGCTGGAGCGCAACCCTGATGCGCGCATGGTCGTCATCGACGTGTTCGCCAAAATGCGCGGCCAGGCCCCGCAAGGGGTGTCGGCATACGACGCGGACTACGTCGCCGTCGGCTACGCCAAGCGACTCGCGGACCACTACGGCGTGGCCGTCGTCTTGGTCCACCACGTCCGCAAGGCAGGCTCGGAGGACTTCCTGACCGAGGTGTCCGGCACCAACGGCATCGCCGGAGCCGCGGACGCCACGCTCGTACTGAAGCGGGCCCGCGGGCAGGCGGACGGCATCCTGCACGTCACCGGCCGCGACGTCGACGAAGCCGAGTACGCCCTCAGCTTCCAACCCGCCTCCGGCGCCTGGCACCTGTTGGACGGCCCGGTCACCGACCACACCGTCAGCGACACCCGCGCCACGATCCTTCGCTACGTCCGCGCCCACCCCGGCGCCAAGCCAAAGGACATGGCGGGCGAGCTGCCGCACGTCGATCTCGACACAATCCGCCGCACCTGCAACCGCATGGCCGACGCCGGACAGCTCACCAAAGACCCCGGCGGCCGGTACTACCCGGACACCGAGACCCGGACACAGGGCACCCAAGAGGTGTCCGCACTGTCCGGCTGTCCGGTTACCCCACCTGACCAGCACGAATACCCCGGACAGTCGGAATTGGAGCTGTCCGGCCTGTCCGGTGCGGACGAAGCCGAAGGGATGGCGGAATGAGCGCCCGTACGCGGGACGAAAAGATGACCCTCAAGGAGGTCATCGCTGATCTGAAGGTCGCCCCGTCGACCTTCTACCGGTGGCGCCAGCTCGGGAAGGCACCCCGCTCAATCAAGCTCCCGAACGGCGACGTGCGGATCCGGCGGTCTGAGTACGAGCGATGGCTTGCGGAGCGGGAGGACGCTGCGTGAGCACTGAGAACGACACCCCTGCCGGGCGTCCTCGCGGGTCGGCCCGGCCGGGCTACTCCTTCGACGTCAAGCTGTGGAAAGTGTCCAAGACCGGCCGCAAATCCCGCCCGTGGCGCCTCCGGTGGGTGGTAGCAGGGCGAGTGCACGGCGACACCTTCACCACGTCCGCTCTCGCGGAAAGCCGACGATCCGAGCTGTGGCAGGCCATGAACCGGCGCGGTGAAGCGTTCGAGATCGAATCCGGACTGCCTGAGTCCGAGATGCGCGCAGCGGCCGAAGCCGCCGAAGCAGCGGACACCGAACCGCCCTTGCGCTGGTTCGAGTTCTGCCGGAAGTACGTGGCCGGGCGGTGGCGCACGGCTGCGGCAAAGACCCGTGAGGGCATGGCGGACGGTCTCGCGGCCGTGACGCTGGCCATGGTCAAGCGCGGGGACGGCGCTCCCAAGGATGAGTTGCTGCGGCTGGCCTTCCGCTGGGGGATCGTGCCCGCGAACGAGGGGGAGGACCCGCCGGCCGAACTCAAGGCCGCGTACGACTGGGTCACCACGACCGACCGGCCCTTGGGCGACCTTGCCGACGCCGAGGTGTTCGAGGACGTGCTGTACCGCGTCAGCTACAAGCTGGACGGCACCCCGGCCGCAGGCGACACGTACAAGCGGCGCCGACGGGCCCTGAACGCCGCTCTCGAACACGCCGTTGCCACGGGGGAGCTCCCGGAGAACCCACTTCAGCGGACCCGCCGCAAGCGCGTCGGCTCCAACGACGTGGTGGACACGCGAGTCCTGGTGAACCCCATACAAGCACGGCAGTTGCTCACGTCCGTCTCCTACGTCGGGTCGTGGGATCGCTGCCGTGGGCGGCGTCTGGTCGCCTTCTATGCGGTCCTGTACTACGCGGGGCTTCGGCCCGCTGAGGCGGTCGGGCTACGGCTGTCGGACTGCCACCTGCCAGAGAAGGGCTGGGGCACGCTGACCCTGCGGGAGACACGCCCCGTCTCCGGCAAGCAGTGGACCGACTCCGGGGAGCGCCACGACCGCCGGGGCCTGAAGGCACGCGAGGCATCCACCGACCGGCCAGTCCCCATCCCGCCTGTACTGGTCGCGATCCTCCGAGCGCACCTGAAGGAGTTCGGGACCGCCAAGGAAGGGCGCGTGTTCGGGAACGAGCGCGGGGGAGTGGTCGGCTCATCCACCTACTGGCGAGTGTGGGAGGAAGCGCGGGAGTACGCGCTTCCTCCTGAGCGGATCGACTCGCCGTTGGCCGGGCGCCCCTACGACCTGCGACACGCCTGCATCACACGGTGGCTGAACGCCGGAGTGCCCATCGCTGAGGTGGCCCGGCGGGTCGGCAACTCGCCAGAGGTGATCCACCGCCGATATCACGGCTGCATTGACGGCCATGAGGAAGCCGCCAACGCCAAGATCACAAAGGCTTTGAAAGAAGAAGGGGAAATGGAATGACCGGCAGTAGGGGGCTGTGTAGGCAGCCCCCTACTGCCGGTTACGGACTCGCGCCTCTGTTCCGTCATCGCCAAGGGCCTCCCGCGCGGCACCTATGAAATCCTGGACTAAATGCGTCAGCGCCCCAGGGAAGTAGGGGCTTAGGTGGAACGACGACCCATTGGCGCGGGCACGAGCAAGTTCGGCCAGCCCCTTGGAAGTTTGGGCGATCTCGCCAGCTATTTTTTCAACTTGCGCTGGCCCTGCCAATGCGACTTCGATCCACGCCTCTCGCACCCTATTGGCAGTCCGCTCCAGCATTGCGGCGTAGTGGTCCATGATTTCCGAGTCTTCTTCAGGCTCATCAACGAGCGACCCATGCTGCGTGTGGTACTCCATGTCCGTGGCGACATCGATGAACTGTCGGTAAATATCACTTCGTGGTTCTCGCCTCTGGCGTCGGTCTTCGGCTCGAGCCGCGATCTTGGCCTGCTCGCGCGCGGCCCAGCCGGTAGCCAGAGCGGCTCCTGTAGTCGCCAAGGCGCCTGCTACCGCACCCAGTACCGCAGCTAGTCCAGCATCCATGGAGCAAAGCTTCCCAGAGGCCAGCCTCTTGTAGTACAGCGGATCCCAGGGAGAGTGGATCAGGGCCAGTAGAGGCGAGAGTCCACTCGTTGAGGTTCCATATCTTTGGGCGGCTCGACGGTATAACCCATCTCTCGCAGAGTCTCGGCAGCAGACTCATGAGCGTCGCGAACCGCGGACTTGAGTTGCAGCACGCGCCACCTCCTGAGGTGCTGGTCTAGGACGGTGTCCCATCCGTCCTCAACATCGATGGCGAACTCTCGGACTAGCAGCAGTAGCACGTCTTCAAGCGCTGGCCTCAGCCTGTGGCCGCCGACTGGCAGGTGCATCTCTGATAGCCGAGGCAGCCTGCCCTTCCGCATCATCGCCGCCGGCCTGCCTTTTTTCTTTTCGGCGAGGCGGAGTAGATAGGCCATCTCGTCTCGGTGGGCATGCACCTGCAAGTGGGCCCCCGGGGGATTCTTTGAGTGGCGCAGGTACTCATAGCGAAGCAATGGATCTTGCACGCCCTCGAAGAAGACATGTACGTCAGCCCGATCGGCTGCGAGGTACATGTTCGGGCCGTCCCAGCAGCAGAAGTGCTGAACGTGGAGGCTTAGACACCTCTCACCGTCGATCTTTATAGGGATGCGCATACTTCGGCCATCAGCGGCTAGGGGTGCAACCCTGATGCGGTTCCCAACGTTCAGGGCAGAAAAACGCGGGGAGTCCTGACCGAGGACTCCCCGCGTAAGGTCTGTCAGCGTATCGGCGAACTCGGCCGCCTTTTCATCGAGCGTAGCTTCCTCAGCACTCACCATTGAGAAGGTAGTCGATGCCCTCAATGGTGTGCCAGACGTCAAGCTCGTCGCTGCTCAAGCTGTAATTCTCAGCTCGGTCGCGCAGCTCCTCGAAGGTCATGTGCACCTCTGCGAGCAGGCGTTCCCGTTGAGCTACGAGTTCCGCAGGTGTCGTGCGGATCAGGGTGGTCATGGGTGCTCCCTCGTGGTGTTCAGAGGTCAAGTGAAGCAGGCACCTCTGACAACGACCCTAGAGGCTTCGTTCGGACACGCCAAGTGGGCGACGACCAGGCAATAGGGCGTTCCGCGGGAGTGCAGGATGCACGGGGAGGGCCGAGTACCGAATCAGCGCCTCCTGTCGAAACCTGCCCTCGTCTGTCCAGGGCCGGGAAGCGACCTGGGTAAGGGAGACGCGGACTCACCGAGTGTGTCGGAGGTGTGTCGCGACCACTGAGAGAGAGCGAGAAAGAGCGGGAGCCAGTGAGACTGACTCCCGCTCTCTCATGTCGGCATTCGCCCTGGTCAGAGCTTGATTTTTGCTGGCTGACTGGCGAGTGCCCCCGGCAGGATTCGAACCTGCGCACACGGCTCCGGAGGCCGTTGCTCTATCCCCTGAGCTACGGGGGCGTGTCGGGCGCCTTGCTTGGCGGCGACGGGTAGAACCCTACCAGCTTCGGTGGGGTGTTCATGAACGGGTTTCCGGGTGGTGGCACCGGGCGCTACCTGGGGTGGCTCGCCCGCAGGGGGTGGAAGTGGGGAAAACCCGGACGCGGTGGCCGGTCCGGACCTACTCTCGAGTTGTGCCAGGCGCGTCGGGCCGGGTGCTTGTTGTGGACGACAACAAGGTCATCCGGCAGCTGATCAGGGTCAATCTCGAGCTCGAGGGGCTTGAGGTCGTGACCGCGGCCGATGGTGCCGAGTGTCTGGATGTCGTTCATCGGGTGCGGCCCGATGTGATCACCCTGGATGTGGTCATGCCCCGGCTGGATGGGCTGCGCACCGCCGCGCGGTTGCGCTCCGACCCCCGTACCCGCGATCTTCCCCTCGCCATCGTCAGCGCCTGCACCCAGTACGAGATCGACAGCGGCCTCGATGTCGGCGTCGACGCCTTCCTCGCCAAGCCCTTCGAGCCCGCCGAACTCGTCAGCCTCGTACGGCGGTTGCTCGAGGGGAAGAGGAGTGGGGAGAGGGTGAACGAAAGGGCGGGGGCGCGGAGCGGGGAACTGGGCAGAGAGCGCGACCGTGAGGGTGACGGCCGGGGCGATGGTCGGGGCGATGACCAGGCCGTCCTCGGCAGCGTCTTCGGGGCAGAAGAGGCCGCCGGGCGCACCGCCGGCTGACACCCCGGTGACTTCTGCGTCGGCTCCGAGGCATACCGCCGGCTGACACGCCGGTGACTTTTGCGGCCGGCACCGCCCACCCCCCCGGCTCCGCAGCGCGCCCCGGCCGTACTCGGCACCGCCACCGCGACCGTCAACCCCCAACGCCGTCCACATCGCGGGACCCCGCCAAACCCGTTCGCATACCCACCCCCCTCCTCCCATACGCTTGTCCCGTGACCCCCGTCGAGCTCTCCCGTACCGTGCTGCGCGCGGTGCGTCGTGCTGTCGACGAGGGGGAGCTGCGCGTCGCCGTGCCGGAGCGTGCCGTGGTCACGGCTCCCGGGCCCGGGGGCTGTGGGGACTACGCCACCAACATCGCTCTCCAGCTCGCCCGCCCGGCCGGACAGCCGCCGCGCGACGTCGCCGGGATTCTCCAGGCCCACCTGCTCGGCAGCGACGGCGTCGCCGACGTCGTCATCACGGGGCCCGGGTTCCTCAACATCAGCCTCGGGGAGACCGTCACCGCCGCAGTCGTCGAGGAGATCCTGCGGCGCGGCACCCGGTATGGGCACGCGCAGGCCCCCTCCGCGGACTTCGTGCAGCTGGTCTGTCCACGGGAGGTACGGGCCGTCGTCGTGATGGACGCCCTCGCGCGGATCCTGCGGTCACAGGGCGCCTGCGTCCACACCCGCTGCGAGGCCGAGCTCCCGCCGGAATGGGTCGACATCCTGGGCCTGCGTATCGACGCTCAGCCCAACCAGCCCAACCAGCCCAACCAGCCCAACCGGCAGCGGCCCGCCCTGCCCCACTACCCCGTGCGCCCGGTGCCCGCCCCCGTCAACCCCCTCCCCCTCGGCCGCGACGCCGCCCGCTGGGCCTTCCTCCACCCCGCCGCCCACGACCGGCCCCGTATCACCGACGAGCACCTCGTCCAGCGCGAGAGCAACCCTCTCTTCCGCGTCCGTTATGCGCACGCCCGCACCCGGGCCCTCGGCCGTAACGCCGCCGACCTGGGTTTCGCCGCGGAGGCCGGGGACGTACGGCACGACGTCACCGCCCTGCTCGCCGACCACCCTCGAGTCCTCGCTCAGGCGGCAGCCGACCGCGCCCCCGACCGTCTCGCCCGGCACCTCGTCAGCGTCGCCGATGCCGTCCTGCCTCTCCTGCCCGCCGTTCTCCCACGCGGTGCGGAGAAACCCTCGGCCGCCCACCGTGCCCGGCTCGCTCTTGCCGAAGCCGCCGGGACGGTGCTGGCCGGTGGCCTGTCCCTGCTCGGCATCGACGCACCCGACCACATCTGAGAGAGCCGAAGAGAAGACCGATGAGCCGTTCCGCACACCCCGCCGGGCCCCGTCACGCCGACGTCCTTCCCGAGGGCCACTACTCGGCCCCGCCCGCCGACCTCAACGACCTGGACCCCAAGGTGTGGGCCCAGACCGTCGGCCGGAATGCCGACGGTGTGGTCACCGTCGGCGGTATCGATGTGAAGACGCTCGCCGAGCAGCACGGCACCCCGGCCTACTTCCTCGACGAGGCCGACTTCCGGGCACGCGCGCGTGCCTGGCGCAGTGCCTTCGGGGCCGACGCCGACGTCTTCTACGCCGGCAAGGCGTTCCTGTCTCGTGCCGTCGTGCGGTGGCTGCACGAGGAGGGGCTCAATCTTGATGTGTGCTCCGGTGGTGAGCTCGCCACCGCCCTCTCCGCCGGTATGCCCGCCGACCGCATCGCCTTCCACGGCAACAACAAGTCCGTCGACGAGATCACCCGGGCCATCGACGCCGGCGTCGGACGGATCGTCCTCGACTCCTTCCAGGAGATCGTGCGGGTCGCGCATGTCGCCCAGTCCCTGGGCAAGCGGCAGCGCGTCCAGATCCGTATCACCGTCGGGGTCGAGGCCCACACGCACGAGTTCATCGCCACGGCGCACGAGGACCAGAAGTTCGGTATCCCGCTCGCCGGGGGGCAGGCCGCCGAGGCCGTACGGCGTGCGCTGAAGCTGGACGGGCTGGAGCTCATCGGGATCCACTCCCACATCGGGTCGCAGATCTTCGACATGTCCGGCTTCGAGGTCGCCGCCCACCGAGTCGTCGGCCTCCTCAAGGACATCCGTGACGAGCACGGCGTCGAGCTGCCCGAGATCGACCTCGGCGGTGGCCTCGGGATCGCGTACACGAGTGACGACGATCCCCGTGAGCCGCACGAGATCGCCAAGGCGCTCACCGAGATCGTCACCCGTGAGTGCGAGGCCGCCAAGCTGCGGACCCCGCGGATCTCCGTCGAGCCCGGGCGTGCCATCGTCGGCCCGACCGCCTTCACGCTCTACGAAGTCGGCACCATCAAGCCCCTCGACGGGCTGCGGACGTACGTCTCCGTCGACGGCGGCATGTCCGACAACATCCGCACGGCGCTCTACGACGCGGAGTACAGCGTCGCCCTCGTGTCCCGGACGAGCGAGGCCGAGCCCATGCTCGCGCGCGTCGTCGGCAAGCACTGCGAGAGCGGCGACATTGTCGTGAAGGACGCCTTCCTTCCCGCCGACCTGGCACCGGGTGACCTCATCGCCGTACCGGCCACGGGTGCCTACTGCCGGTCCATGGCCAGCAACTACAACCATGTGCTTCGGCCGCCCGTCGTCGCCGTGAACGACGGCGAGGCCCGGGTGATCGTCCGCCGGGAGACGGAGGAGGACCTCCTGCGTCTCGACGTCGGGTAACCCCGAAGAGGACCGGGGACGGGCCGGGGAAGGACCGGCGAAGGACCGGGGAAGGACCGGGGGTGGAAGATCTCCTGTCTTTCACCCCCGTACAAATGAAATAGATGTCTCACGATCCGGACGAAGGGCAGAAACTCCCGTCCGGTGAGTGAGACTGGTGCAACCGTAGACGGTATGAGGAAACGAGGTCGGATGATGCGTACGCGTCCGCTGAAGGTGGCGCTGCTGGGCTGTGGAGTGGTCGGCTCAGAGGTGGCGCGCATCATGACGACGCACGCCGACGACCTCGCCGCCAGGATCGGGGCGCCCGTGGAGCTCGCGGGCGTGGCCGTACGGCGGCCGTCCAAGGTCCGTGAGGGCATCGACCCCGCGCTCATCACCACCGACGCCACCGCCCTCGTCAAACGCGGCGACATCGACGTCGTGGTGGAGGTGATCGGGGGCATCGAGCCCGCCCGCGCCCTCATCACCACCGCCTTCGAGCACGGCGCCTCGGTCGTGTCGGCCAACAAGGCGCTCCTCGCCCAGGACGGGGCCGCCCTCCACGCGGCGGCGGAGGCGAACAACAAGGACCTCTACTACGAGGCCGCCGTCGCCGGTGCCATCCCGCTGATCCGCCCGCTGCGCGAGTCCCTCGCCGGCGACAAGGTCAACCGGGTGCTCGGCATCGTCAACGGGACGACCAACTTCATCCTCGACAAGATGGACTCGACCGGCGCCGGGTATCAGGAGGCCCTCGACGAGGCGACCGCCCTGGGGTACGCCGAAGCCGACCCCACCGCCGACGTCGAGGGGTTCGACGCCGCCGCCAAGGCTGCCATCCTCGCCGGTATCGCCTTCCACACGCGCGTGCGTCTCGACGACGTCTACCGCGAGGGCATGACCGAGGTGACCGCGGCCGACTTCGCCTCCGCGAAGGAGATGGGCTGCACCATCAAGCTGCTCGCCATCTGCGAGCGGGCCGGGGACGGTGCGTCCGTCACCGCGCGCGTGCATCCCGCCATGATTCCGCTGAGCCACCCGCTCGCCTCCGTGCGCGGCGCGTACAACGCCGTGTTCGTGGAGTCCGATGCCTCCGGCCAGCTCATGTTCTACGGCCCCGGCGCGGGCGGTTCCCCGACCGCGTCCGCCGTGCTCGGCGACCTCGTCGCCGTCTGCCGCAACCGGCTCAGCGGGGCAACGGGGCCCGGCGAGTCGGCGTACGCCGCCCTGCCCGTCTCGCCCATGGGCGAGGTCGTCACGCGCTACCACATCAGCCTCGACGTCGCCGACAAACCGGGTGTTCTCGCCCAGGTGGCGACCGTGTTCGCGGAGCACGGTGTCTCGATCGATACGGTGCGCCAGCAGGGCAAGGACGGCGAGGCCTCCCTCGTCGTCGTCACCCACCGCGCGTCCGACGCGGCCCTCGGCGGGACCGTGGAGGCGTTGCGCAAGCTCGACACCGTGCGGGGTGTCGCCAGCATCATGCGGGTTGAAGGAGAGTAACCAGCAATGACCCACCAGTGGCGCGGAATCATCGAGGAGTACCGGGACCGGCTGCCCGTCTCCGACACCACGCCGGTCGTGACGCTCCGCGAGGGCGGCACGCCCCTCGTGCCCGCGCAGGTGCTCTCCGAGCGCACGGGCTGCGAGGTCCACCTCAAGGTGGAGGGTGCGAACCCGACCGGGTCCTTCAAGGACCGCGGTATGACCATGGCCATCAGCAAGGCCAAGGAGGAGGGCGCGAAGGCTGTGATCTGCGCCTCCACCGGCAACACCTCGGCCTCCGCCGCCGCTTATGCCGTACGCGCGGGAATGGTTTCGGCCGTTCTTGTCCCGCAGGGCAAGATCGCGCTCGGCAAGATGGGCCAGGCGCTGGTGCACGGCGCGAAGATCCTCCAGGTCGACGGCAACTTCGACGACTGCCTCACGCTCGCCCGAGATCTGAGCGACAACTACCCCGTGGCGCTGGTCAATTCGGTCAATCCGGTGCGTATCGAGGGTCAGAAGACGGCGGCCTTCGAGATTGTGGACATGCTCGGGGACGCCCCCGACATCCACGTCCTGCCGGTGGGC
Organism: Streptomyces sp. CA-251387; assembly: GCF_050936625.1. NCBI lineage: Bacteria > Bacillati > Actinomycetota > Actinomycetes > Kitasatosporales > Streptomycetaceae > Streptomyces > Streptomyces sp. CA-251387. Next base: position 6,454,748 of record NZ_JBNJMJ010000001.1, read on the forward strand.
AACGCGGGCAACATCACCGCGTACTGGAAGGGTTACAAGGAGTACGCCGCCGACGGTGTCTCGAAGCAGACCCCCCGGATGTGGGGTTTCCAGGCCTCCGGCAGTGCCCCGATCGTGCGCGGCGAGGTCGTCAAGGACCCGTCGACCATCGCCACCGCCATCCGCATCGGCAACCCGGCCTCGTGGCAGTACGCGCTTGCCGCGCGGGACGAGTCCGGCGGGTTCATCGACGAGGTGACGGACCGTGAAATCCTGCGCGCCTACCGGCTGTTGGCCGCGCAGGAGGGCGTCTTCGTGGAGCCCGCGTCCGCCGCGTCCGTCGCCGGTCTGCTGAAGGCCGCCGAGCAGGGCAAGGTCGACCCGGGCCAGCGAATCGTGTGCACCGTCACCGGCAACGGCCTCAAGGACCCCGACTGGGCCGTCGCCGGCGCCCCGCAGCCCGTCACCGTCCCGGTCGACGCGGCCACGGCGGCCGAGCGGCTCGGGCTGGCGTAAGCGGGGCCACACCCCGTCGTAGCGGCGCGACGCCCCGTCGTACGGGGCTCGCGTGCGCGAGTAAGAGGGCGCTTACCTGGGGAACTTCCCTACGGGGGTGCACAGGGGGCATACGACACGCATCGTGCGCCTCCTGTGCGCCCTATGTCGCCACAGAACCTACCTTCGATAGGCTGTACTGAACCCGCCCGCCGCATATGCCTCCGCATGGGGCTCGGTGCCGCGCCGTCTCCGTGGCCCGGTGAGCGGCCCAGGGGTTCTCGTACGTCATCGAATGTCTTCGACAATCACGCAGCTCAAGGAGAGTCATCGAGCGATGGCCGGTCCAGCCTTCCGCGCCGCCGCCGTCCGGGTGCGCGTCCCCGCCACCAGCGCCAACCTCGGCCCGGGCTTCGACGCCCTCGGCCTGTCGCTGGGGCTCTACGACGACGTCGTCGTCCGGGTGGCCGACTCCGGGCTGCACATCGACATCGCGGGTGAGGGCAGCGAGACGCTGCCGCGTGACGAAAACCACCTTCTCGTACGCTCCCTGCGCACCGCCTTCGATCTGCTGGGCGGCCAGCCGCGCGGCCTGGAGATCGTCTGCGCCAACCGCATCCCGCACGGCCGGGGCCTCGGTTCCTCGTCGGCCGCCATCTGCGCCGGCATCGTCGCCGCGCGCGCCGTGACCATAGGCGGCGAGGCCAGGCTCGACGACGCGGCCCTCCTGGAGCTCGCCACCGAGATCGAGGGCCACCCCGACAACGTGGCGGCCTGTCTGCTCGGCGGATTCACCCTCTCCTGGATGGAGGGCGGCGCCGCGCGAGCGATCAGGATGGATCCCGCCGATTCCATCGTTCCGGTGGTTTTCGTGCCCGGAAAGCCGGTCCTCACCGAGACCGCGCGCGGCCTGCTCCCGCGCACCGTGCCGCACGTCGACGCCGCCACCAACGCGGGCCGTGCCGCCCTGCTCGTCGAGGCCCTGACCAGGCGCCCCGAGCTGCTGCTGCCCGCCACCGAGGACCGTCTCCACCAGGAGTACCGCGCGCCCGCGATGCCCGAGAGCGCGGCGCTGGTGGAGCGGCTGCGGGCCGACGGGGTCCCGGCAGTCATCTCCGGCGCGGGCCCCACGGTGCTGGCACTGGCCGACGAGGAAAGCGCCGACAAGGTGGCCCATCTGGCAGGCGAAGGGTGGGCCGCGAACCGGCTCGACCTCGACGCCCAAGGAGCGAGCGTGCTGCCGCTCGCACCCTCCGGTGACTTTTAAAAGCCTGCGGTTGCCGGATTTCGAGAGGGGGAATGTTTGTTGGATCCGGTAGTGTTAACCTCAAGTCTGCACCCGACCCCACCATGGCGAGGTGCTTCGTGTCCCCGTCCGGGACAGACATTCTTCCGGGAGCCTCCCAAGCCGCACTGTGTTTCGTACGACGTACGCGGGCAGTACCTCGTACGCGGGCACTGAGCGACTTGCCGGGCACGCTCCGGAACCGGCGCGACCGAGCCGAGTGACACAGACACTGAGTGCCACAGCTCTGGGAAGCGCCATCACCAGATATTTCCTCCGCCGCTTTGGCGGACCACCGCCCCGGCACGGTCCACACACCAGGGACCGAAGCCGGACAGCACAACCGGTCGCCGAGCCAGACAGGCCGACGTCCGCTCCAGGGAAGGACCCTTCGTGAGCGACACCACCGATCTGATGGGCGCACGTGTCGAGGAGACCGCTGCCGCGCCCGCCACGGACGCCTCCGCGCCTGCCACCGGTGCCGGCTCCCGGCGGCGCCGCGGTACCGGCCTCGAGGGCATGGTGCTGGCCGAGCTGCAGCAGGTCGCCTCGGGCCTCGGAATCAGGGGCACCGCGCGTATGCGCAAGAGCCAGCTGATCGAGGTCATCAAGGAGGCGCAGGCGGGTGGGGGTGCCCCGGCCGGGAAGGCCGACGCCGCCACCGAGACCAAGCCGAAGCGCCGCGCCACCTCCCGGGCCCGTACGGGCGACGAGGCCGCCGCCGACAAGAAGGCGGAGAAGGCGGCTGAGGCCCCCGCCGAGAAGGCCGTGGCCCAGCAGCAGATCGAGATCCCCGGCCAGCCGGCCAGCGACGACGCCCCGGCCGAGCGCCGCCGTCGCCGCGCCACCGCCGAGGCCGGTGCCCCCGCGGCCGCCGCCCCCGAGACGGTCGCCGCCGAGGCGAAGAGCGAGCCGAAGGCCGAGACGCCCGCGCAGCCGCAGGCCCAGCAGGGTGACGCCAAGGGCGACGCCGGTGAGGGCGGCGAGGGCCGCCGTCGCGACCGCCGCGAGCGCGGCCGGGACCGCGACCGTGGCGACCGCGGTGACCGCGGTGACCGTGGCGACCGCCGCAAGGGCGACGATCAGCAGGGCGGCCGTCAGGACCGCCAGCAGGGCCAGCAGCAGGGCGGCGGCCGTCAGGACCGTCAGCGCGACAACGCCCCGCAGGACGACGACGACTTCGAGGGCGGCCGGCGTGGCCGTCGCGGGCGTTACCGCGACCGCCGTGGCCGTCGTGGCCGCGACGAGATGGGCAGCGCGGAGCCGCAGATCAACGAGGACGACGTCCTGATCCCCGTCGCGGGCATCCTGGACATCCTCGACAACTACGCCTTCATCCGTACGTCGGGCTACCTGCCGGGTCCCAACGACGTGTACGTCTCCCTCGCCCAGGTTCGTAAGAACGGCCTGCGCAAGGGCGACCACATCACCGGTGCGGTCCGTCAGCCCAAGGAAGGCGAGCGGCGCGAGAAGTTCAACGCGCTGGTCCGCCTCGACTCCGTCAACGGCATGGCGCCCGAACACGGCCGTGGCCGCCCGGAGTTCAACAAGCTGACCCCGCTGTACCCGCAGGACCGGCTCCGCCTGGAGACCGACCCGGGCGTGCTGACCACCCGCATCATCGACCTCGTGTCGCCGATCGGTAAGGGCCAGCGCGGTCTGATCGTGGCCCCGCCGAAGACCGGCAAGACCATGATCATGCAGGCCATCGCCAACGCGATCACGCACAACAACCCCGAGTGCCACCTGATGGTCGTCCTCGTCGACGAGCGTCCGGAAGAGGTCACCGACATGCAGCGGTCGGTCAAGGGCGAGGTCATCTCCTCGACCTTCGACCGCCCGGCCGAGGACCACACGACGGTCGCCGAGCTCGCCATCGAGCGTGCGAAGCGGCTGGTCGAGCTCGGGCACGACGTGGTTGTCCTGCTGGACTCCATCACGCGTCTGGGCCGTGCGTACAACCTGGCCGCGCCCGCCTCCGGCCGCATCCTGTCCGGTGGTGTCGACTCGACCGCGCTGTACCCGCCGAAGCGCTTCTTCGGTGCCGCGCGGAACATCGAGGACGGCGGCTCGCTGACGATCCTCGCCACCGCCCTGGTGGACACCGGGTCCCGCATGGACGAGGTGATCTTCGAGGAGTTCAAGGGCACGGGCAACGCCGAGCTCAAGCTCGACCGGAAGCTCGCCGACAAGCGCATCTTCCCGGCGGTGGACGTGGACGCGTCCGGTACCCGTAAGGAAGAGATCCTGCTCGGCAACGAGGAGCTCGCCATCGTCTGGAAGCTGCGGCGGGTGCTGCACGCGCTCGACCAGCAGCAGGCGATCGAGCTGCTGCTCGACAAGATGAAGCAGACGAAGTCGAACGCCGAGTTCCTGCTGCAGATTCAGAAGACGACGCCGATGCCGGGCAATGGTGACTAGTCGCCGTTGAGTTGTCGGCTGGTGGTCGGCTGCGGGTAGTTCGTGGCTGGTCGCGCCCACGCGGCGGTGCCGAAAATTCAAGACAGCCCCGCGCCCTGAGGGCGTTAAGGCCGCCCTACGTCATTCAGTGACGTAGGGCGGCCTTTTGGCGCTGATAGGAACGGGCGTATCCATGCGCCCCTTCCTACTCTTGTGCCTCTGGGGGGGACCTTCTTGACCACCACCCTGTCCGGCAGCGGTCGTCACAGACGCCGGATGCGATTCGGGCTGCCCGTTGCCGCCGCAGGCGTCGCCGCCGCCGTTGCCGCCGCGCTGCTGACCTCGTCCGCGGGGGCCGCCACCGCGCTGCCGAAACCGACCGTGAAGCCTGCCACCAGTTCGGCCTCGCTCGCCGAGCTGGAGCGGCGCGTCGCGGGTGCCGTCGAGGGTGACGAGACCGCGGGGGAGACGGCCCAGAAGTCGTCGTACAGCGCGAGCACCAGCGGCCCCTCCGGGGACTCCACCGTGAGCCCCATGGTCATCGGTGGCACCGAGACCACCATCACCTCGGCGCCCTGGATGGCGCAGCTCTGGTACTACGACGACCAGGGCACCACCGACGAGGCCGACGACATCGGGTTCTTCTGCGGGGGCGCCGTCGTCGCGCCGACGAAGATCCTCACCGCCGCGCACTGCGTCAAGGGCTACGACTGGTACAACTACGGCGCCGTCGTCACCGGCACCGCCCAGCTGCCGACCACCGACGACGCCGGCAACACCGACCTGCACGGCGGCACCGTCACCCTGCCGCACCGGCAGTGGAACCACCCGTCGTACAACGCGACGACGATCGACAACGACATCGCCGTCGTCACGCTGGCCAACGCGGTCAAGGCGGCGCCGATCCGCATGACGACGTCCGGCGACACCGCCTCGTACGCCGCGGGGACGAGCGCCAAGGTCTACGGGTGGGGCCGTACCAGCTCCACCAACCAGGACATCTCGCAGACGCTGAAGACGGCCACGCTGCCCATCCAGTCCGACACCACCTGCACCGGCTACTACGGCACCGAGTTCATCAAGGGCCACATGGTCTGCGCGGGCAACCCGGCGAGCGGCAGCGACAGCGGCACCACCTCCGCCTGCAACGGTGACTCCGGCGGGCCGCTCGTCGTGAACAACCGGATCGTCGGTGTCGTCTCCTGGGGTGTGCAGGACTGCGTCGCCGAGGGCGCCTACAGCGTCTTCTCCAAGGTCAGCAGCTACGTCGGTGCCGCCTACCCGCGGCTGGACGACACCAACATCAGCGGTGACCACCGGGCCGACCTGTGGCTGCGCAACGCCTCCACCAGGACCGGCTACTCGAAGGACTCCAACGGCACCTCGTTCGCCGCGCGCGTGTCGTGGGGCGACTGGAGCGGCGTCAACCTCGTGCTGCAGACCGACCTGGACCGCGACGGCTACCAGGACCTGCTGTTCCGGCGCAGTTCCGACGGCGACCTGTTCTGGGCGCACTACGTGCAGTCCAGCGGCAGTTGGGCCACCAAGCAGATCGCCGACAACTGGGCGAGCCGCACGCGCATCGTCGTCCCGGGTGATGTCACGGGCGACTACAAGCCCGACCTGCTCTCGGTCGACTCCGCCGGCTACCTGTGGATCTACCCGGGCAACGGCAACGGCACCTTCGGCACCCGCGTGAAGGTCGGCTCCGGCTGGAACCAGTACAACTCCCTGCGCGGCCACGGCGACTTCACCGGCGACGGCAAGACCGACCTGATCGCGCGCAGCAAGACGGGTGGCTACATCTACCTGTTCAAGGGCACCGGCAAGGCCGGCACTGGCGCCTTCTCCACCCGGATCAAGGTGCGTACGTGGGCGAGCTACACCGGCTTCGACGCCGTCGGTGACGTCACCGGCGACGGCAAGGCCGACTTCCTGGCCCGCAACTCCTCCGGCACGCTCTACCTGTACCCGGGCACCGGAAAGGCCACCAGCGAGATCTTCGCCACACCGAAGTCCGTCGGCACCGATCACAACCAGTACGACATCTTCGGCTGAACCAGCAGGTGAGAGCGGTACACCCGATTTCACCGACTACGCACGGTGCCCATCGTCCTCAGGCGGTGGGCACCGTCCGTTGTGCAACCCTTTCCCGGGTTTCCCCGTCTGACGGGACGGGGTGACGATGGTGCGGTACGGGTCGTAATCGACCAGGCCTGACCGCGAAAGCAGGGGGTAACCGACCGGACGAGAACCGAGGAGCACAGTGTCCGCCGAGAGCACGCCGGAGCCCGGCATACCGGGTGAGACCGGCACCAGCCGCCCGCGCCATCGCGCCAAGGGCCGCCGCCGCAAGCCCCGCGACAGGCGCAAGGGCCTGCTGATCATGGCCTGGACGGCCGCGGGCATCGTGGTCCTGGGCGGCACCGGAGCCGGCTACCTCTACTTCAAGCTCAACGGCAACCTCAAGAGCGTCGACATCGACCAGGCCCTCGGCACCGACCGGCCGGAGAAAGTCGACAACGGCTCGGAGAACATCCTCGTCCTCGGTTCGGACACCCGCTCCGGCAGCAACAAGAAGCTCGGCGGCGGCGCCGACGACGGCAGCGCCCGCTCGGACACGGCGATGATCGTGCACGTCTACGAGGGCCACAAGAAGGCCAGCGTGGTCTCCATCCCGCGCGACACCCTCGTCGACCGCCCCGAATGCACGGACACCAACGGCGACACGCATGACGCCGCGTCCGGCGTGATGTTCAACGAGGCGTACTCCACGGGCGGGGCGGCCTGCACGGTGAAGACCGTCGAGTCCCTCACCGGCATCCGCATGGACCACTACCTCGAGGTCGACTTCTCCGGCTTCCAGAAGCTCATCGACGAGCTCGGCGGCGTCACGGTCAAGACCACCAAGGACATCAACGACCCCGACAGCCACCTCAACCTCAAGGCCGGCACCCACGACCTCACCGGCAAGCAGGCCCTCGGCCTGGTCCGCACCCGCCACGGCGTCGGCGACGGCTCCGACCTCGGCCGCATCCAGCTCCAGCAGGCCTTCATCAAGGCGCTGATCAACCAGGTCAAGGACGTCAACCTCTTCGGCAACCCGAAGAAGCTCTACGACCTCGCCGACACCGCGACCAACGCCGTGACCACCGACTCCGACCTCGGCACGGTCAACAAGCTCATGTCCTTCGCCAACGGCTTGAAGGGCATCGGCTCCAAGGACATGACCATGGTCACGATGCCGGTCCAGTACGACCCGGCGGACCCGAACCGGGTGCTGGTTGAGAAGAAGAAGGCTCGGCTGGTGTGGGACGCCTTGAAGAACGACAGGGCGATCCCGAAGTCGGCAACCGAAGGCACCGCGACCGGCGATGCCAAGGGTGTCGTGAACGCCGCCTAGGGGCGCGGGGCTGTATCGATGTGCGGCTCCGCCGCGTGGGCGCGACAAGCCCCCACCGGCCCGCAGGGAACAAACAAGAGCCACCCCCGGTTTTGGGGGATGGCCCCAGTCCTGGCAGACTGGTACGTCGGCTCCGGTTCACGCTCCCGCACCCCGCGGCAGCGACCCGGCGCCCTCCCGAAACAGTAGGAGACACCTTGAAGCGCGACATCCACCCCGAGTACGTCGAGACGCAGGTCAGCTGCACCTGTGGCGCGTCGTTCACCACCCGTAGCACGATCACCAGCGGCACCATCCGTGCCGAGGTCTGCTCCGAGTGCCACCCGTTCTACACGGGCAAGCAGAAGATCCTCGACACCGGTGGCCGTGTGGCCCGCTTCGAGGCCCGCTTCGGCAAGGCTGCTGCCGGCTCCAAGAAGTAGCGAGCCCCAATTCGCCGGTCCACGGCCGCGCCCTACTCAGGCGCGCCGGGACCGGCGTTTTTGGTCGCCGCCCACTTCACCCCCGTACGCACACAGGAGCCCAAGATGTTCGAGGCCGTCGAGGAACTCGTCGCCGAGCACGCCGACCTGGAGAAGAAGCTCGCCGACCCGTCGGTCCACTCCGACCAGGCGAACGCGCGCAAGCTGAACAAGCGCTACGCCGAGCTCACCCCGATCGTCGCCACGTACCGCTCCTGGAAGCAGACCGGCGACGACATCGAGACCGCGCGTGAACTTGGCGCCGACGACCCGGAGTTCGCCGCCGAGGTCAAGGAGCTGGAGAAGCACCGCGAGGAGCTGACGGAGAAGCTGCGCTTCCTGCTGGTCCCGCGCGACCCCAGCGACGACAAGGACGTGATCCTGGAGATCAAGGCGGGCGCGGGCGGCGACGAGTCGGCCCTGTTCGCCGGCGATCTGCTGCGCATGTACCTGCGCTACGCCGAGCGCGTCGGCTGGAAGACCGAGATCATCGACGCCACCGAGTCCGAGCTGGGCGGCTACAAGGACGTCCAGGTCGCGGTGAAGACCAAGGGCGGCCAGGGCGCCACCGAGCCCGGTCAGGGCGTGTGGGCGCGGCTGAAGTACGAGGGCGGTGTGCACCGCGTGCAGCGCGTGCCCGCGACCGAGTCCCAGGGCCGTATCCACACCTCCGCGGCCGGTGTGCTGGTCACGCCGGAGGCCGAGGAGATCGACGTCGAGATCAACCCGAACGATCTGCGCATCGACGTGTACCGGTCGTCCGGCCCGGGTGGTCAGTCCGTCAACACCACCGACTCCGCCGTGCGCATCACGCACATTCCGACCGGAGTCGTCGCTTCCTGCCAGAACGAGAAGAGCCAGCTGCAGAACAAGGAGCAGGCGATGCGTATCCTGCGCTCCAGGCTGCTTGCCGCTGCGCAGGAGGAGGCGGAGAAGGAGGCCGCGGACGCCCGCCGCAGCCAGGTCCGCACCGTCGACCGCTCCGAGAAGATCCGCACCTACAACTTCCCGGAGAATCGCATCTCGGACCACCGCGTGGGCTTCAAGGCGTACAACCTGGACCAGGTCCTGGACGGCGACCTCGACGCGGTGATCCAGGCGTGCGTCGACGCGGACTCGGCGGCGAAGCTGGCGGCCGCGTAACGACGTAAGGGACGTACGCACGTACGAGTACGACACGGAGGACTTGCGTGCAGCAATCTTTTGGGGGGCGACCCCAAAGCCCCCGCAGCGTGCTGCTCGCGGAGGTGGCACAGGCCACCCAGCGGCTGGCCGATGCCGGCGTGCCCTCACCGCGCAACGACGCGGAGGAGCTCGCCGCGTTCGTGCACGGCGTGAAGCGGGGCGAGCTGCACTCCGTGAAGGACGCGGACTTCGACGCCCGCTACTGGGAGGTCATCGCCCGCCGTGAGCAGCGTGAGCCGCTGCAGCACATCACCGGGCGGGCCTACTTCCGCTATCTCGAACTCCAAGTCGGGCCGGGCGTGTTCGTGCCCCGCCCCGAGACCGAGTCGGTCGTCGGCTGGGCCATAGACGCCGTGCGCGCCATGGACGTCGTCGAGCCCTGCATCGTCGACCTGTGCACCGGCTCCGGCGCCATCGCGCTCGCCCTCGCCCAGGAGGTCCCGCGCTCCCGCGTGCACGCCGTCGAGCTGTCCGAGGACGCCCTGGTGTGGACGCGGAAGAACGTGGCGGGGTCCAGGGTCGACCTGCGTCAGGGCAATGCCCTCGACGCCTTCCCCGACCTCGACGGCCAGGTCGACCTGGTCATCTCCAACCCGCCCTACATCCCGCTCACCGAATGGGAGTACGTCGCTCCCGAGGCGCGGGACTACGATCCCGAACTCGCCCTGTTCTCCGGGGAGGACGGCCTCGACCTCATCCGCGGACTGGAGCGCACCGCGCACCGGCTCCTGCGCCCCGGCGGTGTCGTCGTCATCGAGCACGCCGACACCCAGGGCGGCCAGGTGCCGTGGATCTTCACCGAGGAGCGGGGCTGGGCCGACGCGGCGGACCACCCCGACCTCAACAACCGCCCGAGGTTCGCGACCGCCCGCAAGGCGCTGCCGTGACCGCCCGCAGAACTTCATCCCCGCAGTACGTGTACGAGGAGGCCCGCTAGATATGGCACGGCGATACGACACCAACGACGCGACCGACCGCACGACCGGTCTGCGTGAGGCCGCGTCCGCCGTCCGCCGTGGCGAGCTCGTGGTCCTCCCGACCGACACGGTGTACGGCATCGGCGCCGACGCGTTCTCCAAGGAGGCCGTTGGCGACCTGCTGGAAGCCAAGGGGCGGGGCCGCAACATGCCGACCCCAGTGCTGATCGGGTCCCCGAACACGCTCCATGGTCTCGTCACCGACTTCTCCGAGCTGGCCTGGGAGCTGGTGGACGCGTTCTGGCCGGGCGCGCTGACGCTCGTGGCCAAGCACCAGCCGTCCCTGCAGTGGGACCTGGGCGACACCCGGGGCACGGTTGCCGTGCGCATGCCACTGCACCCGGTCGCCATCGAGCTGCTGACGGAGGTCGGCCCGATGGCGGTGTCCTCGGCGAACCTGACCGGGCACCCGGCGCCGGAGGACTGTGACGCCGCGCAGGAGATGCTCGGCGACTCGGTGTCCGTCTACCTCGACGGCGGCCCGACCCCGGGCAACGTGCCCTCCTCGATCGTCGACGTCACCCGCGAGGTCCCGCTCCTGCTGCGTGAGGGTGCCATCTCGGCCGACGAGCTGCGGAAGGTCGTACCCGACCTCGAGGTGGCGAATTGACAGCCCCTGAGGCGGGGCGTGGCATAGGCAACGGGGAACGTGCCGCGGAGATCACGACCACCTTCGTCGGGCTCCCGCGCGACAGCTTCCGCATCCTCCACGTCAGCACCGGCAATGTGTGCCGCTCACCCATCACCGAGCGGCTGACCCGTCATTTCGTGGCGCAGCGGCTCGGTGTGCTGGGCGGCGGGCTGATCGTGGAGAGCGCGGGGACCTGGGGCCACGAGGGCGCGCCCATGGAGGCCAACGCGGAGACCGTCCTCGCCGACTTCGGTGCCGACGCCTCCGGCTTCGTCGGCCGCGAGCTCCTCGACGAGCACGTCATCCGCGCCGACCTGGTCCTGACGGCCACCCGCGACCACCGCGCCCAGGTCATCTCCATGGGCCACTCGGCGGGCCTGCGCACCTTCACCCTCAAGGAGTTCACCCGCCTGGTGAAGGCGATAGACCCCGCGACGCTGCCGCCCCTGGAGGACGGCGTGGTGACGCGCGCGCGTGCGTTGGTGCGCGCCGCGGCTGCTCTACGCGGGTGGCTGCTCGCGCCGACGGCGGAGGCGGACGAGGTGTACGACCCGTACGGGGCGCCGTTGACGTTCTTCCGGTCGGTGGGGGACGAGATACACGAGGCGCTGGATCCGGTGGTCACGGCGCTGACGGGGGTTCCTGCGCGCGCTTGAGTGCGGGCGGGGTAAGCCGGCGGACGGAGTCCGCCGCAGCGTCCCGATGCCTGGGAGGCCCGCCAGGGCCGAGCAGTGCGAGGGGCGCGTCGGGGATGGGTCCCCGCGACGCCGCCCCTGGAGGACGGCGTGGTGACGCGCGCGCGTGCGTTGGTGCGCGCCGCGGCTGCTCTACGCGGGTGGCTGCTCGCGCCGACGGCGGAGGCGGACGAGGTGTACGACCCGTACGGGGCGCCGTTGACGTTCTTCCGGTCGGTGGGGGACGAGATACACGAGGCGCTGGATCCTGTCGTCACGGCGCTCACCGGAGTAACTGCAAGGGCGTAACAACCGGGCGCCCCTGACGTACCGGGCCTACATTGGACGTACGTCACCGTCGACGCACGCCCGGAGCCCACCATGACGGTCACCCCTGCCATCGAGGCCGACGTCCTGCGCCGCCAGGACCCGCAGCTCGCCGACATCCTGCTCGGGGAGCTCGACCGGCAGTCGACGACGCTCCAGCTCATCGCCGCCGAGAACTTCACGTCGCCGGCCGTGCTCGCGGCTCTCGGGTCGCCGCTCGCCAACAAGTACGCGGAGGGGTATCCGGGCGCCCGATACCACGGCGGATGCGAGATGGTCGACGTCGCCGAGCGGCTCGCCGTGGAGCGGGCCAAGCTGCTGTTCGGGGCCGAACACGCCAACGTGCAGTCCCACTCGGGTTCCTCGGCCGTCCTCGCCGCGTACGCCGCCCTGCTGCGGCCCGGCGACACCGTGCTCGCCCTCGGGCTGCCGTACGGCGGACACCTCACGCACGGCTCGCCCGCCAACTTCTCCGGCCGCTGGTTCGACTTCGTCCCCTACGGCGTCGACGCGGAGACCGGGCTCATCGACCACGACCAGGTGCGCACCCTCGCCCACACCCACCGGCCCAAGGCGATCGTGTGCGGGTCCATCGCCTACCCCCGGCACATCGACTACGCCTTCTTCCGCGAGGTCGCCGACGACGTCGGGGCGTACCTCATCGCCGACGCCGCCCACCCGATGGGGCTCGTCGCCGGGGGAGCGGCGCCTAGTCCCGTGCCGTACGCCGACGTCGTCTGCGCGACCACGCACAAGGTGCTGCGGGGACCGCGCGGCGGCATGATCCTGTGCGGCGCGGACCTCGCCGAGCGCGTCGACCGCGCCGTCTTCCCGTTCACCCAGGGCGGGGCGCAGATGCACACCATCGCCGCCAAGGCCGTAGCGTTCGGCGAGGCGGCAACACCCGCGTTCACCGCGTACGCCCATCAGGTGGTCGCCAATGCGAGGGTCCTGGCGGCCGGGCTGGCCGCGGAGGGACTGGTCGTCACCACGGGCGGCACCGACACCCACCTCATCACCGCCGACCCCGCGCCGCTCGGCGTCGACGGCCGCGGCGCGCGCGGCCGGCTCGCGGCGGCCGGGATCGTGCTGGACTGCTGCGCGCTGCCGCACGGCGACGCCCGCGGCCTGCGCCTCGGCACGGCGGCCGTGACCACCCAGGGCATGGGGGAGGAGGAGATGGCGTGGCTGGCCGGGTTGCTGGCGCGGGTGCTGCGAGCGGAGGCGGAAAGCCAGAAGGCGCGTGAAGAAGTGCGGGAGCTGGCCGGTAGATTTCCGCCGTATCCCGGCTGAGGCGGGGTAGACGCACCCGCATGCACAGCCACGCGTGCAACCATCGTCGCTACCCGGGAGTCCCCACACATATGCGTCGCGTATGTGTCCCTCGCTAGGGTGTGGGGCTGAGATGGCCGGCGAGACTTGTGGGGAAGCCCGTGCGTGAATACCTGCTGACGCTCTGCATCACGGCCGCGGTGACGTATCTGCTGACAGGGCCGGTACGGAAGTTCGCGATCGTGGCGGGAGCGATGCCGGAGATCCGGGCACGCGACGTGCACCGGGAGCCCACTCCGCGGCTCGGCGGGATCGCGATGTTCTTCGGCTTGTGCGCGGGCCTGCTGGTCGCCGACCATCTCACCAACCTCAGTGCCGTCTTCGAGAACTCCAACGAACCGCGGGCGCTGCTCTCCGGAGCGGCGCTCATCTGGCTCATCGGCGTCCTTGACGACAAGTTCGAGATCGATGCCCTGATCAAGCTGGGCGGCCAGATGATCGCCGCCGGCGTCATGGTCATGCAGGGCCTGACGATCCTGTGGCTGCCCATCCCGGGACTCGGCAACGTGGCGCTGACCCAGTGGCAGGGCACCCTGCTCACGGTCGCCCTGGTCGTCATCACCATCAACGCGGTCAACTTCGTCGACGGCCTGGACGGCCTCGCGGCCGGCATGGTGTGCATCGCCTCGGCCGCGTTCTTCCTCTACGCCTACCGGGTCTGGGTGTCGTACGGCATCGAGGCCGCCGCCCCGGCCACGCTGTTCGCGGCGATCCTGATGGGCATGTGCCTGGGCTTCCTGCCGCACAACATGCACCCGGCGCGGATCTTCATGGGCGACTCCGGCTCGATGCTGATCGGCCTGGTCCTCGCCGCGGGCGCCATCTCCATCACCGGCCAGGTCGACCCGGACGCGCTGAAGCTGTTCGCCGGGTCCGAGAAGGCGGCCGTGCACCAGACGGTCCCGGTCTACATCCCGCTCCTCCTCCCCCTGACGATCATCGCGATCCCGGCCGCCGACCTGGTGCTGGCGATCGTCCGACGCACCTGGCGCGGTCAGTCCCCCTTCGCCGCCGACCGGGGCCACCTGCACCACCGCCTCCTGGAGATCGGGCACTCCCACAGTCGCGCGGTGCTGATCATGTACTTCTGGTCGGCCCTGATCGCCTTCGGTGCGCTCGCCTACTCCGTGAACTCGGCGTCCATGTGGATCGTGCTCGGCGTGGTGTTCCTCAGCGCCATCGGCCTGGTCCTCCTCCTGCTGCCCCGCTTCACCCCGCGCACCCCGCGCTGGGCCGAGGCCTTCGTGCCGCCGCGCTACCGCCGCGGCCGGGTCGTCGCCGAGCCGGCGGCCACGACACCGCAGTCGGCATCCGCCGCCGGGACACCGGCGGACGCCCCGGCCGGGGCCTGCTCCGAGGACGTGCGCACACCGGTCGCCGCCGGGGTCTCGCGTGTCAACGGAGCGACGGCGATCGGCGCCCGTTCGCGGCTCGTAAGAACACGGTCAAGGTAAGAATCTGACTAGAGCATTGCCAAACCGTGGGAGTGCGATGGGGGTGCGAAGCGCCCCAATACCAGACAAGTCGACCGCGAAGCTGCACAGACGCGCACTGTCACTCTCATGTGTGACGGCGGGCACACCCGCCAGGTAAAGACCTCATCAAATAGTTTGTGATACCGTTCACGAGAACCCCCCGGATAGAGCCGAAGGACCGTAGTGCGACGGTCCATTGGTGTGAGGTTCTCTCTCAGCCCGGGACTACGCTCGTCCATGACGACACCCTGCCCCCACCGTGAAAGCGGAGTTGCCGCCATGCCGTCCAATGACGCCCGGATCCTGCTTCAGGCCGCTGTGCCCACAGCCGCCGTCGGCGCTGTCGCAGCCGCTGTCAGTGGGGTGGTCGCTGGTGGTGAGGGGGCGATCGGGGCGATTGTCGCGACGTTGGTCGTGATCCTGTTCATGGGAATCGGTCTCTACGTTCTGCAGCGCACTGCCAAATCGCTTCCGCACTTGTTCCAGGCCATGGGCCTGATGCTCTACGCGGCTCAGATCCTGCTGTTGTTCGTCTTCCTCTCCCTCTTCAAGAACACGACGCTGTTCAACCCCCGGGCCTTCGCGATCACGCTCGTCGTCGGCACCCTCGTGTGGATCGCCGCGCAAACGCGTGCTCATATGAAGGCGAAGATCCTCTACGTCGAACCCGATTCGGGCGCCTCCAACGGCGACAAGCCCGAAAAGACGGGGCACTCGTCGTGAGGGGTAGGGCCGGGATAAAGACGCTCGAGAGATCCTGCTATCGTCCGGTGCCAACTGCGGCATCGCGGGCGCGGGCATCTGAGCTGACGCCTGCTCAATCGCGAGGCGAGATGCCCCACAGCCGCCCCCATATCCGTAACACCAGTCCCGTGCCGAACCGCGGCTGTCAGCCGCGCCGACACAACGAGGTTGCCGTATCTATGCGCCACGATGAAGGAGCCCGCGGTGAGTGCTGACCCGACGCAGGTGCTCGCCTTCGACACGAACTGCCACCTCTTCGACGGATGTGGCTTCGACACTGTCGCTCCGGGCCTGCACTCGTTCCTGTTCGAGCCCCTCATGGGTGACGCGGACGGCAACGCCTTCTACTTCAACAAGCCGATGCTGCTCGCGCTGCTCGGTTCGATCATCGTGGTGGGCGTCTTCTGGGCCGCGTTCCGCAAGCCGAGCGTTGTCCCGGGCAAGCTGCAGATGGTCGTCGAGGCCGGCTACGACTTTGTCCGCCGCGGCATCGTCTACGAGACGATCGGCAAGAAGGAGGGCGAGAAGTACGTCCCGCTCGCCGTCTCGCTGTTCTTCTTCATCTGGATGATGAACCTGTGGTCGATCGTGCCCGTCGCCGCCTTCCCGGTGACGTCGATCATCGCCTACCCGATGGTCCTGGCCCTGATCGTCTACTTCCTGTGGGTTGGACTGACCTTCAAGCGGCACGGATTCGTCGGCGCCTTCAAGAACTTCAGCGGCTACGACAAGTCGCTGGGCGCGGTGCTCCCGCTGTCCATGACGATCGAGCTCGCCTCGAACCTGCTGGTCCGTCCGTTCACGCACGCGGTGCGACTCTTTGCGAACATGTTCGCCGGTCACACCCTGCTGCTGCTGTTCACCATCGCCAGCTGGTACATGCTGAACGGCGTCGGCATCGCCTACTCGGCCGTCTCGTTCACGATGGTCATCGTCATGACCGCCTTCGAGCTCTTCATCCAGGCCGTCCAGGCGTACGTCTTCGTGCTGCTGACCTGCACCTTCATCCAGGGCGCGCTCGCTGAGCACCACTGAGCACCCCCGCTTTCGAATCCACAGCCGTCCGGTGGCCAACCCCCACCGGTCCGTAAAGAGAAGGAAGAACTCTCATGGCCTCCACCCTCGCTGCTGTCACCGGTGACCTCGGTTCCGTCGGTTACGGTCTCGCGGCCATCGGCCCCGGCGTCGGCGTCGGCATCATCTTCGGTAACGGCACCCAGGCCCTCGCCCGTCAGCCCGAGGCTGCCGGCCTGATCCGTGCCAACCAGATCCTCGGCTTCGCCTTCTGTGAGGCGCTCGCCCTCATCGGTCTGGTCATGCCGTTCGTCTACTAAGACGAGCCCTGACGACCGACCCTTTCGACGAAAGGCACTGACGTGAACGACGTCGCCATGATCCTGGCGCAGGAGGGGCACAAGGAGAACCCCCTCATTCCGCCGTGGCCGGAAGTTGTCATCGGCCTGATCGCCTTCGTCATCGTCTTCGGCTTCCTCGCCAAGAAGCTCCTCCCGAACATCAACAAGGTTCTGGAAGAGCGTCGCGAGGCCATCGAGGGCGGTATCGAGAAGGCCGAGGCCGCTCAGACCGAGGCCCAGAGCGTCCTTGAGCAGTACAAGGCCCAGCTCGCCGAGGCCCGGCACGAGGCCGCGCGTCTGCGCCAGGAGGCGCAGGAGCAGGGCGCCGCGCTCATCGCCGAGATGCGTGCGGAAGGCCAGCGGCAGCGCGAGGAGATCGTCGCCGCCGGTCACGCGCAGATCGAGGCCGACCGCAAGGCCGCCGCGTCCGCGCTGCGCCAGGACGTCGGCAAGCTCGCCACCGACCTGGCCGGCAAGCTCGTCGGCGAGTCCCTCGAGGACCACGCCCGGCAGAGCCGCGTCATCGACCGCTTCCTCGACGAGCTCGAGGAGAAGGCCGAGGCCGGCCGATGAACGGAGCGAGCCGCGAGGCCCTGGCAGCCGCACGTGAGCGTCTCGACGCGCTGACGGACAACACGTCCGTGGACGCCGGGCAGCTCGCCGACGAGCTGGCCGCCGTCACCGCGCTGCTCGACCGCGAGGTGTCGCTGCGTCGGGTCCTCACCGACCCGGCGCAGGCCGGTGAGGCCAAGGCCGAGCTGGCCCAGCGCCTGCTCGGTGGCCAGGTCGGCGGGGAGACCGTCGACCTGCTGGCCGGCATGGTGCGCTCCCGCTGGTCGCAGTCCCGTGACCTGGTGGACGCGCTGGAGGAGCTGGCGGACACCGCCGACCTCACCGCCGCCCAGAAGGCGGGCACGCTCGACGACGTCGAGGACGAGCTGTTCCGGTTCGGCCGGATCGTCTCTTCCAGCACCGAGCTGCGCGCCGCGCTGACCGACCGCGCCGCCTCGAAGGCGGCCAAGAGCGAGCTGCTGCGCAGCCTGCTCGGCGGCCGGGCCAAGGCGACCACCGAGCGTCTGGTGACGCGTCTTGTGACCGCGCCGCGTGGACGTAGCCTGGAGTCGGGACTGGAGTCCCTGTCCAAGCTCGCCGCCGAGCGCCGGGACCGCATGGTCGCCGTCGTCACCTCGGCGGTGCCGCTGAGCGACGTACAGAAGCAGCGCCTGGGCGCCGCCCTCGCGAAGCTCTACGGCCGCAAGATGCACCTCAACCTGGACGTGGACCCCGAGGTCGTCGGCGGTATCCGGGTGCAGGTCGGCGACGAGGTCATCAACGGCTCCCTCGCGGACCGTATCGAGGACGCCGGCCGCCGACTGGCGAGCTAGCGGCAACTTAATAGCAGTACGTACTTACGACGGCCCATGTTGGGCCGTGCAGAGGATTCCTGGGGGTCGCCCCCAGACCCCCAAAGTGAAACTTCGGGCCCAACAAGGAGAGCAGGGAACCCAGATGGCGGAGCTCACGATCCGGCCGGAGGAGATCCGGGACGCACTGGAGACCTTCGTCCAGTCGTACAAGCCGGACGCGGCCTCGCGCGAGGAGGTCGGTACGGTCACCCTTGCCGGCGACGGCATCGCGAAGGTCGAGGGTCTGCCCTCGGCCATGGCCAACGAACTGCTGAAGTTCGAGGACGGCACCCTCGGCCTCGCCCTCAACCTCGAGGAGCGCGAGATCGGTGCCATCGTCCTCGGTGAGTTCAGCGGCATCGAGGAGGGTCAGCCGGTGCAGCGCACCGGTGAGGTTCTCTCCGTCGCGGTGGGCGAGGGCTACCTCGGCCGCGTCGTCGACCCGCTCGGCAACCCGATCGACGGTCTCGGCGAGATCGAGACGTCCGGCCGCCGCGCCCTCGAGCTGCAGGCCCCGGGCGTCATGGCCCGTAAGTCGGTGCACGAGCCGATGGAGACCGGCTACAAGGCCGTCGACGCGATGACCCCGATCGGCCGTGGTCAGCGTCAGCTGATCATCGGTGACCGCCAGACCGGCAAGACCGCCCTGGCCGTCGACACGATCATCAACCAGCGTGACAACTGGCGCACCGGCGACCCGAACAAGCAGGTCCGCTGCATCTACGTCGCCATCGGCCAGAAGGGCTCCACCATCGCGTCGGTCCGCCGCGCGCTGGAGGAGAACGGCGCGCTGGAGTACACGACCATCGTCGCCGCCCCGGCGTCCGACCCGGCCGGCTTCAAGTACCTGGCGCCGTACACCGGTTCGGCCATCGGTCAGCAGTGGATGTACGAGGGCAAGCACGTCCTCATCATCTTCGACGACCTCTCGAAGCAGGCCGACGCCTACCGCGCCGTGTCCCTGCTGCTGCGCCGCCCGCCGGGCCGTGAGGCCTACCCGGGTGACGTCTTCTACCTGCACTCCCGTCTGCTGGAGCGCTGCGCCAAGCTCTCCGACGACATGGGTGCCGGCTCGATGACCGGTCTGCCGATCGTCGAGACCAAGGCCAACGACGTCTCGGCGTTCATCCCGACCAACGTCATCTCCATCACCGACGGCCAGTGCTTCCTGGAGTCGGACCTGTTCAACGCCGGTCAGCGCCCCGCGCTGAACGTCGGTATCTCCGTCTCCCGAGTCGGTGGTTCCGCGCAGCACAAGGCGATGAAGCAGGTCTCGGGCCGTCTCCGCGTGGACCTCGCCCAGTTCCGTGAGCTGGAGGCGTTCGCCGCCTTCGGTTCCGACCTGGACGCCGCGTCGAAGGCGCAGCTGGAGCGCGGTCAGCGCATGGTCGAGCTGCTGAAGCAGGCCCAGTACGAGCCGATGTCCACCGAGGACCAGGTCGTCTCCGTGTGGGCCGGCACCACCGGCAAGATGGACGACGTGCCGGTCAACGACATCCGCCGCTTCGAGAAGGAGCTCCTGGAGTACCTGCACCGCAAGGAGCAGGGCCTCATGACCTCCATCAAGGAGGGCGGCAAGATGTCGGACGACACGCTCACCGCCGTCGCCGACGCCATCGCGGAGTTCAAGAAGCAGTTCGAGACCTCGGACGGCAAGCTGCTCGGCGAAGAGGCTCCGGCTGCCCCGAAGGCGACCAGCGCCTCCAAGTGACGTAAGGAAGGGACCTGACTCATGGGAGCCCAGCTCCGGGTCTACAAGCGTCGCATCCGATCCGTCACCGCGACCAAGAAGATCACGAAGGCGATGGAGATGATCGCCGCCTCGCGCGTCGTCAAGGCGCAGCGCAAGGTGGCGGCCTCCACGCCGTACGCGACCGAGCTCACCCGCGCGGTCACGGCGGTCGGTACCGGCTCGAACACCAAGCACCCGCTGACCACGCAGGCCGAGACGGTCACGCGGTCCGCGGTGCTGCTCCTGACGAGCGACCGCGGCCTCGCCGGCGCCTTCAACTCCAACGCCATCAAGCAGGCGGAGCAGCTCACCGAGCGGCTGGAGCGCGAGGGCAAGCAGGTCGACATCTACATCGTCGGCCGGCGCGGTGTCGCCCACTACAACTTCCGTGAGCGCAAGATCGCGGAGTCGTGGACCGGCTTCACCGACGAGCCCACGTACGCGGACGCCAAGAAGGTCGCGGCCCCGCTGATCGAGGCCATCGAGACGGCGACGGCCGAGGGCGGCGTGGACGAGCTCCACATCGTCTACACCGAGTTCGTGTCGATGATGACCCAGCAGGCGCTGGATGCGCGTCTGCTGCCGCTCAGCCTCGAAGAGGTCGCGGAGGAGGCCCCGTCCAAGGGCGAGATCCTTCCGCTGTACGACTTCGAGCCGTCGGCGGAGGACGTCCTCGACGCCCTGCTGCCGCGCTACGTGGAGAGCCGTATCTACAACGCGCTGCTCCAGTCGGCCGCCTCCAAGCACGCCGCCACGCGGCGCGCGATGAAGTCGGCCACCGACAACGCCGGCGAGCTCATCGAGACCCTCACCCGGCTTGCCAACCAGGCCCGCCAGGCCGAAATCACCCAGGAAATCAGCGAGATCGTCGGTGGCGCCAGCGCCCTGGCCGACGCGACCGCGGGGAGTGACCGATAATGACCACCACTGTTGAGACCGCGACGGCTACGGGCCGCGTCGCCCGGGTCATCGGCCCGGTCGTCGACGTGGAGTTCCCCGTCGACGCGATGCCCGAGATCTACAACGCCCTGCACGTCGAGGTCTCCGACCCGGCCAACGCGGGCGAGAAGAAGATCCTGACCCTCGAGGTCGCCCAGCACCTCGGTGACGGCCTGGTCCGCGCCATCTCCATGCAGCCCACCGACGGTCTGGTCCGCCAGGCCCCGGTCACCGACACCGGCGACGGCATCACCGTCCCGGTCGGCGACTTCACCAAGGGCAAGGTGTTCAACACCCTCGGTGAGGTGCTGAACGTCGACGAGACCTACGACGGTGAGCGCTGGTCCATCCACCGCAAGGCCCCGAACTTCGACGAGCTCGAGTCGAAGACCGAGATGTTCGAGACCGGCGTCAAGGTCATCGACCTTCTCACCCCGTACGTCAAGGGTGGAAAGATCGGTCTGTTCGGTGGTGCCGGCGTCGGCAAGACGGTGCTCATCCAGGAGATGATCTACCGCGTCGCCAACAACCACGACGGTGTGTCGGTGTTCGCCGGTGTCGGTGAGCGCACCCGTGAGGGCAACGACCTCATCGACGAGATGAGCGAGTCCGGCGTCATCGACAAGACCGCGCTGGTCTTCGGTCAGATGGACGAGCCCCCGGGCACCCGTCTGCGCGTGGCCCTCGCCGGTCTGACCATGGCGGAGTACTTCCGCGATGTGCAGAAGCAGGACGTGCTGTTCTTCATCGACAACATCTTCCGCTTCACGCAGGCCGGTTCCGAGGTGTCGACCCTGCTCGGCCGTATGCCCTCCGCGGTGGGTTACCAGCCGAACCTGGCCGACGAGATGGGTCTCCTCCAGGAGCGCATCACCTCGACCCGTGGTCACTCGATCACCTCGATGCAGGCGATCTACGTCCCCGCGGACGACCTGACCGACCCGGCCCCGGCCACCACGTTCGCCCACCTCGACGCGACGACGGTTCTGTCCCGTCCGATCTCCGAGAAGGGCATCTACCCGGCCGTGGACCCGCTGGACTCCACGTCCCGGATCCTGGACCCGCGCTACATCGCGGCGGACCACTACCAGTGCGCCATGCGCGTCAAGGGGATCCTGCAGAAGTACAAGGACCTCCAGGACATCATCGCGATCCTCGGTATCGACGAGCTCAGCGAGGAGGACAAGCTGGTCGTCCAGCGTGCCCGCCGCGTCGAGCGCTTCCTGTCCCAGAACACGCACGTCGCCAAGCAGTTCACCGGTGTGGACGGCTCGGACGTGCCGCTGGACGAGTCGATCGCCGCGTTCAACGCGATCTGCGACGGTGAGTTCGACCACTTCCCGGAGCAGGCGTTCTTCATGTGCGGTGGTCTCGAGGACCTGAAGAAGAACGCGAAGGAGCTGGGCGTCTCCTGACGCACCGGTCTTCGTGAGCCACTGAGCTCGTGATGAGGGGGCGGGGGTTCGTCCCGCCCCCTCATCCACGCCTACTAGACTTGTAACCAACACCCGGCAGAACCGCCGGGTGGTGACCCGAGGAGCCACCTTGGCTGCTGAGCTGCACGTCGCGCTGGTCGCCGCCGACCGTGAGGTCTGGTCGGGCCAGGCCACCCTGGTCGTCGCGCGCACCACGTCCGGCGACATCGGCGTCATGCCCGGTCACCAGCCGCTGCTCGGTGTGCTGGAGTCGGGCCCGGTGACCATCCGTACGAGTGACGGTGGAACCGTCATCGCCGCGGTGCACGGCGGTTTCATCTCGTTCGCCGACAACAAGCTGTCGCTGCTGGCCGAGATCGCCGAGCTGTCGGACGAGATCGACGTCCAGCGCGCGGAGCGCGAGCTCGAGCGCGCGAAGGCGGAGGGCGACGCTGCCGCCGAGCGCCGCGCGGACGTACGACTGCGGGCGGCGACGGCGCGCTGACCCCTGGGGGTACCGCCCGGGCCCCTTAGGCTCGGGGGGAGCGCACGCGATGACGTCACTCAGCCGCGGCTGGGACCGGAGCAATCCGGTGCCGGTCGCGGCTGAGGCAGATATGGAAGTTTTTTCCGTTCCGTTACCTAGGAGACGAGGAGGTCGGTGTCGATGGTCCTCGCTCTGACTGTGTGCGGAATCGTTGTCGCCCTCGTGGTGCTGGGGTTGTTCGTCTTCGGCCTGCGCCGCAGGCTCATCCAGCGCTCCGGCGGCACCTTCGACTGTTCCCTGCGCTGGGACGTACCGGAGAAACCCGACCCCAGCGGCAAGGGCTGGAGCTACGGCGTCGCCCGCTACAACGGCGACCGCATCGAGTGGTACCGCGTCTTCTCCTACGCCTACCGCCCGCGCCGCATCCTGGAGCGCGCGTCGATCGAGGTGGCCGGCCGCCGCGTCCCCGACGGCGAGGAGGAGCTGGCGCTGCTCTCCGACGCGGTGATCCTCGTCTGTCTGCACCGGGGCACGCGCCTGGAACTCGCCATGAGCGAAGACGCGCTGACCGGTTTCCTCGCGTGGCTTGAGGCAGCCCCGCCCGGTCAGCGCGTCAATGTCGCTTAGGGGCCAGTGACCCCTTTCGGGTAACTCCTTACGACAGTCCGCTGTTGATGGCGCTCACCAGCTCGCCGTTGCTGCTGTCACCGCTGAACTCCCAGAAGAACGCGCCGCCGAGCCCCTGGGTCTTGGCCCAGCTCATCTTCCCGGCGATCGTCGAGGGAGTGTCGTACGACCACCAGTTGCTGCCGCAGTGCGCGTACGCGGTGCCCGCGACCGTGCCGGTGGCCGGACAGGACGTCTTGAGCACCTTGTAGTCCTCGATGCCCGCCTCGTAGGTGCCGGTCGCCGGGCCCGTGGCGGTGCCGCCGGGGGCGGACTGGGTGACGCCGGTCCAGCCGCGGCCGTAGAAGCCGATGCCGAGCAGCAGCTTGCTCGCCGGGACGCCCTTCGCCTTGAGCTTGGCGATCGCGGCCGCCGAGTTGAAGCCCTCCTTCGGGATGCCGGAGTACGACGTGAGCGGCGAGTGCGGGGCGGTCGGGCCGGTCTTGTCCCAGGCGCCGAAGTAGTCGTACGTCATCACGTTGTACCAGTCGAGGTACTGCGCGGCGCCGCCGTAGTCGGCCGCGTCGATCTTGCCGCCGGACGAGGCGTCGGCGGTGATGGCGGCGGTGATCAGGTAGTTCGAGCCGAACTCGGCGCGCAGTGCCTGGGAGAGGTTCTTGAAGGCCGCCGCGCCGGAGGTGTCGCAGGTCAGGCCGCAGGCGTTCGGGTACTCCCAGTCGATGTCGATGCCGTCGAAGACGTCGGCCCAGCGCGGGTCCTCCACGACGGCCTTGCAGGACTTGGCGAACGCGGCGGCGTTGGCCGCGGCCTGGCCGAAGCCGCCGGAGTAGGTCCAGCCGCCGAAGGAGTACAGCACCTTGATGTGCGGGTACTTCGCCTTCAGCTGGCGCAGCTGGTTGAAGTTGCCGCGCAGCGGCTGGTCCCAGGTGTCGGCGGTGCCGCTGACGGACTGGTCGGCGGTGTAGGCCTTGTCGTAGGCGGCGTAGGTGTCGTCGACGACGCACTTGCCGTCCTTGACGTTGCCGAACGCGTAGTTGATGTGCGTGATCTTCGACGCGGAGCCGGACGTCACCAGGTTCTTGACGTGGTAGTTGCGGCCGTAGACGCCCCACTCGGTGAAGTAGCCGAGCTTGACCTTGTCACCCGTGGGCGGCTCGGTCGTGCCGCCGGTGGTGCGCACCGCGCGGGCGCCGCTGACCGGGCCCGTCTGGTCGGCGGTGTCGCGGGCCTGGACGGTGTAGGAGTAGTCGGTGCCGGCGGTCAGGCCGGTGTCGCTGTACGACGTGGTCGTCACCGTCGCGACCTTGGTGCCGTCGCGCAGGACGTCGTAGTTCTTGATGCCCTTGTCGTCGGTGGCGGCCGACCAGGTCAGCTTCACCGAGGTGTTGGTGATGTCGGAGGCGCTGGGCGTGCCGGGGGCGGAGGGCGGGTTGTCGCCGGGGACGCTGCCGCCGTCGCAGCTGCCGCCGTTGAGCTTGCAGTTGGCGGGGGAGCCGGAGCCGGTGCCGTTGAAGCCGAAGGAGACGGAGGCGCCGGGGGCGAGGGTGCCGTTCCAGGACTTGTTCTTGGCGGTCCAGTGGGTGCCGGAGGAGGTGACGTCGGCGTCCCAGGCGGAGGTGACGGAGGTACCGGAGGGGAAGTCCCACTCGACGGTCCAGGAGCCGATGGTCGTGGTGCCGGTGTTCTTCACCGTCCACTTGCCCTCGAAGCCGGACCCCCAGTCCTGGGTCTTGGTGTAGGTCGCGGTGGCGGACGTCGCCGCCTCGGCGGGGCTCGCCAGGCCGACGAGACCGGCCAGCGGGAGCAACAGGGTCGCGAACCCTGCCGCGGCTCTGTGTCTGAAGCGCATGCTGCGCCTCCTTGTTGGGGAGTCAGGGGCAGGCATGACTGAGCCTCATGCCGCACTCATGGTGCGGTGAGAATAGAAAGGTCTGGACCACGGGTCAATAGGTCTGGACCACTAGCCCCTTCGGGGTGCCGTCACGCACCCCTAGATCCCCAACTCCTGCGCCAGTACGGCCGCTTGGACCCGGCTGCGCAGCTCCAGCTTCCCCAGCAACCGGCTGACGTGCGTCTTCACCGTAGCCTCGGCCATGTCGAGCCGGGCCGCGATGTCGGCGTTGGACAGGCCCTCGCCGAGGCAGGACAGCACCTCGCGCTCGCGGCGCGTGAGGGCGTCCAGCACGGACGGGTCGGCCGTCGGCTCCCGCACGGGTTTCGCGGCGAACTCGGCGATCAGGCGCCGGGTGACGGCCGGGGCGATCAGGCCCTCCCCGCGCGCCACCGTCCGGACCGCCTCGATCAGGTCCTTCGCCTCCGTGTTCTTCAGCAGGAACCCCGCGGCCCCGGCCCGCAGCGCCCCGAACACGTACTCGTCGAGGTCGAAGGTGGTCAGCACGAGGACGTCGGCGAGCCGCTCGGCGACCACCTGCCGGGTCGCCGACACCCCGTCCAGGCGCGGCATCTGAACGTCCATCAGCACCAGGTCGGGCCGCAGCTCGCGGGCCATGGCCACCGCCTGCTCGCCGTCCGCCGCCTCGCCGACCACCTCGATGTCGGGCGCGCTGCGCAGGATGAGGACCAGCCCGGCGCGAACGGCGGACTGGTCCTCGGCGACCAGGACGCGGATCATTCTCTGTCTCCTTCGGTCACGGGGAGCGTGGCGCGTACGACCCAGATCTTGCCGTCGCCCGAGTCCGGGTCCTGGGCGGGGCCGGCCTCGAAGTCGCCGCCCAGCAGCGCGACGCGCTCCCGCATCCCGACCAGCCCGGCGCCCGAGCCGGGGGCGCGCGGTCCGTCGCGGTCGCCGAAGGGGCTGGTCACGGCGACGGTGAGGGAGCCGTCCCGCTGGGCGAGGGCCACCGTGACCCGGCCGGGGCAGGCGTGCTTGAGGGCGTTGGTCAGGGACTCCTGGACGATGCGGTAGGCGGCGAGCTCGACGGGGGCGGGCAGGCTGCCGTACTCGCCGTCGAGGGTGACGTCCAGGCCGTTGTTGCGGGCGCCCTCGACCAGGGACCCGAGCCCTTCGAGCGTCGGGGCGGCGGCAGGTTCCAGGTCGCCGCTGCTGTCGCGCAGGATGCCGATCAGGCGGCGCATCTCGGCCAGTCCCTCGACGCTGTTCTCGCGGATGACGGTGAGGGCGTCCCGGGAGGTGTTCGGATCGTCGAGGGAGAGCGCGGCGGTGGAGTGGATGGCGATGGCGGAGAGATGGTTGGCGACCATGTCATGCAGCTCGCGGGCCATCCGGGCCCGCTCGGCGCCGACGGCCTGGGCACGGTCCATCTCGGCGAGCAGAGCCGTCTGCTCGGCCCGCAGCCGGGCC
Organism: Streptomyces sp. CA-251387; assembly: GCF_050936625.1. NCBI lineage: Bacteria > Bacillati > Actinomycetota > Actinomycetes > Kitasatosporales > Streptomycetaceae > Streptomyces > Streptomyces sp. CA-251387. Next base: position 6,481,399 of record NZ_JBNJMJ010000001.1, read on the forward strand.
GTCTCGGCGGCGTCGCGGTGGTAGCGGACGAGCGCGCCGGTCGCTGCCGGGGCGAAGGAGACCACGCCGGTCAGGAAGCCGATCAGCAGCGCCTCGGGCGCCCGCCACCAGGCGAGGAACCCGATCGTCACCCCCGCGGTGACCAGGCCCGTGCTGATGGGCAGGCGGCGGGCGGCGGCGGGGGTGCCGTACAGGGCGGCCGCGTACATGAGGTCCGTGTACATCGTGATCGTGGCGATGCTGCTGACCGTGAACTGGTCGAGGACCAGCATGACGGTGCCGAGGACGACAGCGGGCTGGGGTCTGGTCCTGCGCAGCAGTTCGAGGGAGGCCATCACGACGAGGGGCAGCAGCACCCACGCCCCCGGCAGAAGCCGGCCCGGGTTCAGGTTCAGTCCGAGCGCCCAGAACAGGATGCCGCAGAGCAGCCCGGCGACGGCGACGCAGACGTCGAAGCGGTGCGGGCGGGGCAGTCGTACGGCCATGTACCCATCCAACACGGGCCGGGCGCTCACCGCTTGATGCTCGCGAACGGTCCTGGACTGCATCTTTCGATGTACCGCCACTTCGTCACCGCCGACGACGAAAGCGGCCGGTCCCGAGGGGAGCCTGGAAGGAGGATCGAGAGGAGCGAGTTGTGATCGTCGGACTGATCGTCGCGTGCGAGGTGGCCTTCTGGGTGCTGCTGGCGGCGGGACTGGCCTTCCGGTACGTGTTCCGGATGCCGCGGGTGGGCCTCGCGCTGCTGCTGTGCGAGCCGCTGCTGGAGATCGTGCTGTTCACCGTCACCGCGATCGATCTCAAGAACGGCGCGCAGCCCGACTGGAAGCACGGCCTGGCAGCCGTCTACATCGGCTTCACCGTGGGCCTGGGCCACGCCACGATCAAGTGGGCCGACGCCCGTGTCGCCCACCGCTTCGCGGGCGGCCCGCCGCCGGTCCGGCCGCCGAAGTACGGCACGGCCCGCGCCGTCCACGAATGGAGGGTCGCGGGCCGCTGGATCCTCGCGGCGGTGGTCGCCATGGCCCTGCTCCAGGCCGCGATCTGGTACGTCGGCGGCGACGGCGGGACCGACTCGCTGCGGGCGTGGCAGCAGCGCATGCTGTGGGTGATCGGCATCAACGTGGTCATCGCCGGGAGCTACACGCTGTTCCCGAAGCGGGAGCCCGCCAAGCTGCCCTAGCGCTCCCCGCCGGGCACCCAGAGCACATCACCGACGTCCTTGTTCGCCGTGCGGGCCAGGATGAACAGCAGGTCCGACAGCCGGTTGAGGTAGGTCGCGGTCAGCGGGTTCATCACCTCGCCGTGGACTTCCAGCGCCGCCCACGTCGACCGCTCGGCCCGCCGGACCACCGTGCACGCCTGGTGGAGGAGGGCCGCTCCCGGCGTTCCCCCCGGCAGGATGAAGGACCGCAGCTTCTCCAGCCGCTCGTTGAAGCGGTCGCAGTCCGCCTCCAGCTTGTCGATGTAGAACTGCTCGACCCGCAGGGGCGGGAACTCCGGGTTCTCCACCACCGGCGTCGACAGGTCCGCACCCACGTCGAACAGGTCGTTCTGCACGCGGGTGAGGACCTTGACGATCTCCTCGTCCAGGTTCCCCAGCGCGATCGCCGTGCCGATCACCGCGTTCGCCTCGTTGGCGTCCGCGTACGCGGAGATCCGCAGATCGGTCTTGGCGACCCGGCTCATGTCGCCGAGGGCGGTGGTGCCCTGGTCGCCGGTCCTGGTGTAGATGCGCGTCAGATTGACCATGTGGCCAGCGTAGTTACGCTCCGGCCGTCCGGAAGACCCGTGTGCCCACTGTCACGGCCAGTGCGGTGAGAGCGACGGCGACCAGGACGCCGTACAGCATGTGGGCTCACCGCGTTGATCAAGGGCCCGAACTCCTGCGGGGTGCGGACCTTCATCGCCACCGCGTACGACAGTGAGGCCAGCGACACGGTGAGCAGGCCCACGAACGCGAAGCCGATCAGCACGCCGGCGAGCGGGGCGCGCAGGCCCATCACCACCGCCGCCAGCACCAGCAGGACCGCCTGGAAGACGAACACCGTGGCGTCGCGCAGCACCCGGCCGAGCAGCAAACCGAGGCGGCTGACCGGCGTCACGCGCATGCGCTCGACCACCCCCTGACCCTTCTCGACGATGATCACGAAGCCCGCGAACAGTGCCCCGAACAAGCCGAGTTGGAGCAGCAGCCCGGGCACCAGCACCTGCCAGGAGCTGCCGCGCCCGCCCAGCGGCAGATCGGTCAGCAGGGGACCGAAGAACAACAGGTACAGCAGCGGCATCAGGACGCCGAAGAGCAGGGCGAAGCGGGAGCGCAGGGACTGGCGGACGTACCGGCTGTAGATGAGGGCCGTGTCGTGCAACAGCATCGTGAGGAGTCCTATACGGCTACGGGGGTCTGGTCGGCCGGCGCCGCACTGCGGCCCGTGATGGCGAGGAACGTGTCCTGGAGCGTGGCGTCGATCGAGCCTCCGTACTTCAGCTTCAGCGCGGTCGGGGTGCCTTCGGCCACGACCCCGCCCTTGTCGACGATCACCAGGCGGTCGGAGAGGGCGTCCGCCTCGTCGAGGTAGTGGGTGGTCAGGAAGACGGTCGTGCCGTGCTCGTCGCGCAGCCGGCGGACCAGGTCCCAGAGGTCGGCGCGGCTGCCGGGGTCCAGGCCGGTGGTCGGCTCGTCGAGGAAGAGGACCTTCGGGCGGTGCGTGAGCGCCATCGCGATGTCGAGCCGGCGCCGCTGCCCGCCGGAGAGTGCGCCGCACTTGCGGTTCAGCAGTCCGGTCAGGTCCAGGTCGCGGGCCAACTCCTCGGCGCTCGGCGGCCTGGGTCTTCGTCAGGCGGTACAGGCGCCCCTGGGTGACGAGTTCCTCCCGCACCGAGATCTGCGGGTCGACCCCGCCCGACTGAGCGACGTAACCGAATACCCGGCGCACCCCAGGAAGCCGAGGATCTCGCCGTCGCGGACGGTCAGGTCGATGCCGCGTGTCCCTGACGGGTGGCCTGAGCCGTGGGCTGGGCGCGGGGGAGGTGGTCCGGTTCTCCCGCCGGAGGCATCCGCGGCCGACGTGTCCGTGAACACCGTCTACAACTACTTCCCGGCCAAGGAGGACCTCTTCTTCGACCGTTCCGCGGGTGTCGTCGAGCAGCTGTCGCGGTGGGTGCGCGCCCGGGACGAGGGCGAGTCGGCCGCCCGGGCCGTGCTGCGCGAGCTGCGCGCCGAGGCCGAGGCGGTCTCGCCCCGGCTGGGCCTCATGGAGGGCTACGACCGTTTCATGCGCGTCATCCATAGGCGCCGCCGCTGCGCTCCCGGCTGTGGAGCCTCCAGCAGGAGATCCACGACCACCTCGAAGCCACCCTGCGCGAGGAGACCGGCGCGTCCGACGACGACCCGCTGCCGGGTCTGATCGCGGGTCAGATCTCCTGGACCCATCAGACGGTCTTCGTCACCGTCGGCCGCGAGATGCTCAAGGGGCGCAATCCGGGCGAAGTGTAACGAGAGGTGCTGGTGCTTCTCGACGACATCGAGGAGCTGTTGAGCGAGAAGGTGCTCAACTACGCCGTCCGAGGCGCGGAATGACCCGTGCCGGTGTGATGTCCGTCAGATGAGACGTGACTCGCGTTACTAACCGGTCACACCGTCCCTCACGAGCGCTAAGGTCCGCCGAAGAGGCAACCTAAACAGGGTGTAAGGCGTTTCAAAGGGGAGTCGCAACAGTGGCACGGAAGCTTGCCGTCATCGGCGCCGGCTTGATGGGTTCCGGGATCGCCCAGGTCTCCGCGCAGGCGGGCTGGGACGTGGTCCTGCGTGACGTCACCGACGAGGCGCTCAAGCGTGGCACGGACGGCATCAAGGCGTCCTACGACAAGTTCGTCAGCAAGGGCAAGCTGGAGGCGCACGACGCCGACGCCGCCCTCGCCCGCATCACCGCGACCACCGACCTGGACGCCGCCGCCGACGCGGACGTTGTCGTCGAGGCCGTCTTCGAGAAGCTGGAGGTCAAGCACGAGATCTTCCGCACGCTCGACAAGATCGTGCGCGAGGACACCGTGCTCGCCTCCAACACCTCCGCCATCCCGATCACCAAGATCGCGGCGGCCACCGAGCGCCCCGAGCGGGTCGTGGGCGTCCACTTCTTCTCGCCGGTGCCGATGATGCAGCTCGTCGAGCTGGTCCGCGGGTACAAGACGAGCGACGAAACCCTCGCCACCGCGCGGGAGTTCGCCGAGTCCGTCGGCAAGACCTGCATCGTCGTCAACCGTGACGTCGCCGGCTTCGTCACCACCCGGCTGATCTCGGCGCTCGTCGTCGAGGCCACCAAGCTCTACGAGTCGGGCGTCGCCACCGCCGAGGACATCGACCTCGCCTGCAAGCTGGGCTTCGGTCACGCCATGGGCCCGCTCGCCACGGCCGACCTCACCGGCGTCGACATCCTGCTGCACGCCACCAGCAACATCTACACCGAGTCCCAGGACGAGAAGTTCGCCCCGCCGGAGCTGATGCGCCGGATGGTGGACGCGGGTGACATCGGCCGCAAGAGCGGGCAAGGCTTTTACAGCTACTGAGCATCCGTAAAACCGCACAGTCCCCTGGCGTGTCACACGATGGGGTGAATTCGGTATCGGTTCGCTTACAGACGGCAACCTCTGACCGCTCAACGCAGTCAGAGGTTGCATCACCGGCCACAGCGAAGACTCATAGCAAACACAGGCACTGACAAAGCATCGCGGAGCACGAACGCACGCTTGGGGAGCGCATATGCACATCAGGGGCGACCACGCCGAACTGGTCGTCGGGGGCGTCCTCGACGTCCGCAGTGCGGCGGACGCCCGTACGGTCCTGCATTCGGCCGTCGACGACGGAGTCGGCGATCTGGTGCTGGACCTGTCCGAGCTGGACTCCTGGGACGCCACCGGACTCGGGGTGATCATGGGGGCCCACCGGCGGGCCGGCCGCTGCGGCCGGCGCCTGGTGCTGCGCGGTGTACCGCCGCAGATGCAGCGCCTGCTGGTGGCCACCCGGCTGCACCGGATCCTGGCGATCGAGGGCGGCATCGGGGTGGAGTCACTGCCCCGGGTGTGACCCCCGGCACGGGTGGGGCGGGACAGTCGGGCGTTCCGGCTGCGAAGCGCACGTCGCACGCAATCCTCATGAGACTGTGACGTCTCGGGCGGCGCGGTACCCCGACCTGTCGTAGATACTGTGCGAAGGTTTAAGGTTCGGCTGCCCGCCACTGGACACACCCCTTCGAGCGGGCCCGGACCAGAAGCGACAGCGCGGTGTGCAAAGGCCGGGAGGGGCCCGGGTCCTGTCACCGAAGACAGGAACCTCAGCACACGACGCTTTTGGGGGGCTTGAACCTATGGACCCGAACAACCGGGGACCCGAGGAGTACGGCCATGACGCGGACGGCCAGCCGTCGCGCCAGCGGCCTCCCAGGGATCCCCTCACACCCGACTTCGGACAGCACTCGCCCGCACTCGCCCGCACGGTGCAACTGGTCTCGGGCGACTACCTGCTCACCGTCAACCCCGTCGACGGCAGCGAGATCGAGGTCTGCCCGCCGGCGGAGCGTCCCGCGCGGCCCGGGAAGCTGACCCCGGCCGAACGTGCCGAGGCCGACCGCGCCGCCCGTCCGCCCGTCCCGCCCGGCCCCACCCGCCCCGCACAGCCCCTGCTGGCCCGCCAGGAGGAGCGCGAGCAGCTGGTACGGATGCTCGCCCGCGGCCGCTCCGTACGCCTCGTCGGCTCACCGGGCGCCGGCCGCACCAGCCTCCTCGACCTGGTCGCCGAGGACTGCACCGACCTGGCCCCCGACGGCGTGGTCCGCCTCACCGGCTTCCGCCGCACGCCCGAGGATCTGCTGTACGACCTCTTCTACGCCGTGTACAGCGCCCCCTTGCACCGCCCGGAACCGGACGAACTGCTCTCCTTCGTCCGGGAGATCGGCGCCGTCGTCGTCCTGGACGACATCGAGTTCGGCGGCGCCGCGCTCGACGAACTGCTGGACGCGACCCCCGAGTGCGCCTTCCTGATCGGCGTCACCCCCGACGTACCGGCGCCGTCCGCCGAGTCCGGCATCGAGGACGTCGTCCTCGCCGGTCTCGACCGTGCCGAGAGCGTGGAGCTCCTGGAGCGCGGCGTCGGCCGGGTCCTCACCGAGGACGAGTCGAACTGGGCGGGCGACCTATGGTTCGAGTCGGAGGGCCTGCCGCTGCGGTTCGTCCAGGCCGGGGCGCTGCTGCGGCAGCGGGACCGGCTGCGGGCCGGGGCGGACGCCGTCGACGAGTACGGGGTCTTCGAGGACGCGCCGCCGGCCGACGAGCCCTTCGACGCACCGCTCGGGGGCGAGTCCAGCGGCGAGGAAGTGCCTCTGCCGTCGCTCGGCGAGGCCGCCGGGCCTGCCCCGCTGCTGGCCTCGCGGCTCAGCGCCTCGGCCCGCGCCACCCTGAAGTTCGCCGTCGCGCTCGGCGGCGAGGTGCCGCACCAGGCGCATCTGCCCGCGCTGGTCGGCGACACCCACGCGGACGCCGCGCTGGGCGAGCTGGCCGACTGCGGGCTGGTCTCACCCGTCGGCTCCCGCTACCGCCTCGCCGCCGGCGTGCAGGCCCAGCTGGAGGCCGCCGGATACGCCGAGGACGTGCAGGGCAGCGCCCTCACCGCCGCCCGGCACTACACCTGGTGGGCCGGGCACCCCTCGGTCACACCGGAGCGCGTCTGCGCCGAGGCGGACGCCGTGCTCGCCGCGCTGGGCGTGCTGGTGCCGGGTACGACGCCGCCCGACGAAGGCGAGGAGAGCCCGACCGTGCAGCTGGCCCGTACGGCCGCGCCCGCGTTCGCCGCGGGGCTGCACTGGAGCGCCTGGGAGCGGGCGCTGCGGGCGGGCGCCGAGGCCGCCAGGCTGGCCGGTGACGTCACCGAGCAGGCCTACTTCCACCACGAGTTGGGCATCCTCGCGCTCTGCGGCGGCCGGCTGGACCGGGCCCGTACCGAGCTGGAGACCTCCATCGGGCTGCGCGGCGCCCTCGCCGACAAGCGCGGCACGGTGGCGGGCCGCCGCGCCCTCGCGCTGGTCTCGGACCGCTCCGGTACGACGCCCGGGGTTGCCGCCTTCGCCGCCACCGCGGGGGAGGAGGTGTCCGGCGCGCGGTACGAGGAGTCGCAGTCGCCGCCCGGAGGCGTGCCGACCGCGTTCCCGCCGGGCGGGGACAACACGACGCTGGTCACCCACCAGGCGTCCTCGTCGTCGTCCCCGGCGGCCTCGCACAAGGGCCGCGGCGGCGTCCGGAACTTCGCGCGCCGCAACCTCGTCGCGGCCGGCGCGGGCGCGCTGCTCGTCGCCGTACTCGGCACGGTGGTGACCCTCGGCGCGACCTCCGACAACGACCCCAACGTCCCGGCCGACCAGGTCGGCGTCAACCCGTCCGCCAGCCAGGGCATCGGCGACGACAGCCTCGGCGCCGACAAGGCGGAGGGCGACGACGGGAAGCACTCCGGCGACACCGGTACGGCGACGAGCCGGCCGACGGATCCGGGACCCGACGGCACCCTCGGCACATCGGACGATCCGACGCCGACGGGCGATCCGACGAAGCCGTCGGACGACCCGAGTGGCACGCAGGGTGGCGGTACGACGAGTTCTCCGACGAAGCCGCCGTCGTCGACCACGAGGCCGCCGTCGACGACCAGGCCGCCGACGAGTCCGACGACTCGACCGACCTCGCCGTCGCCCACGCCTACGCCGACCGGGAGCACGTCGCCCACGCCGACGGAGCAGCCGACGACGACCGAACCGACGACCTCGGACTCGGCCAGCGGCCCCGCCTCCAGTGCCCCCGCGAGCAGTTCGGCAAGCGCACCGGAGACGAGCGGGGCAGGCTCACCGAGCAGCTCGGACGCCGTGATCTGACGCACCGCTCCACACCGCGCCACGCGAGAGGGCCGGGTCCACCCTTCGGACCCGGCCCTCACCGTCGTAGAACCGCCAAGACCGCCTGCGAACCGCCGGTCAGAACAACCGCAGCTTGTCGTCCTCGATCCCGCGCAGCGCGTCGTAGTCGAGCACCTGGCACCCGATCCCGCGGTCCGTGGCGAGGACCCGGGCCTGGGGCTTGATCTCCTGGGCCGCGAAGATGCCGCGGACCGGTGCGAGATGGGGATCCCGGTTCAACAGCTCCAGGTAGCGCGTGAGTTGCTCCACGCCGTCGATCTCGCCCCGGCGCTTGATCTCGACCGCGACCGTCTGGCCCTCGGCGTCCCGGCACAGGATGTCCACCGGTCCGATCGCCGTCATGTACTCGCGTCGGATGAGCGTGTAGCCCTCGCCGAGCGTCTCGATGCGGTCGGCAAGGAGTTCCTGGAGGTGAGCTTCCACACCGTCCTTGATCAGGCCAGGATCAACGCCGAGTTCGTGCGAGGAGTCATGGAGGACCTCCTCCATCGTGATGATCAGCTTCTCGCCCGCTTTGTTGGTGACCGTCCAGACGTCCTTCTGCTCGCCGTCCCCCTCCTTCAGGGTGCACGGCGGCGACATCCAGTTCAGGGGCTTGTAGGCCCGGTCGTCCGCGTGGATCGAGACGCTGCCGTCCGCCTTGACCAGGATCAGACGGGGCGCCGAGGGCAGGTGGGCGGTGAGCCGGCCCGCGTAGTCGACGGAGCATCGGGCAATGACGAGACGCATGGTCGGCAACGCTACTCGACGGGCACGGGTGGACGCGATTCGCCCTGGGGGAGTCCGTATGACCCCGGACTGCCCCTGTTCATTTCTGGCCGATTGTGGGCCTAACGGGGACCGCCCATGTACGCAATCTCCTGGTGCCGTCACCGTCTGTTGCCTACCGTATTAAACGGGAGGTCGCGAGGCGTGTACGCAGAGTGTTCGATATCGCGAACTCCCTTATCTGTCAGGCAACCCCTGCTCTTCGGGGGTGCGAGAGGAGAACCCATGTCGCTCGACGTCTCACCGGCCCTACTCGAAAAGGCCGAGCGAGGCGAGGTCGACGAAGCCGAATTCGTCGACTGCGTCCGGACCTCCCTGCCCTACGCATGGGAGATGATCAGCTCCCTGGTGGCCCAGCTGAAGGTCGATGGCGGCTCGTTCGCCGACAACCAGACGCCCCCGCCGGACGAGCAGGCACGTGGCCAGCTGCTGCGTGCGCTTGCGAGTGACGCGATACGCGGCGCGCTGCAGCGGCACTTCGGGGTGCGACTGGCCTTCCAGAACTGCCACCGGGTGGCGGTGTTCCCGCTCGACGCCTCGGTCGACGAGACGCTTGCCCGCTTCACCTCGGTCCGCAGTCAGCTGCTGAACCAGTCTCCGGAATTCAGGGACTGCTGACGCAGGCAGCCGCTTGCTTGCCGCTCCGTACGCGGGAGGTGCATTCAGTACTGGGGCGGCAAGCCCCCTGGCGAACCGGTCCGTTCGGTACGCACAGGCACAGCAGGGGACCTTCAGCCGAGGTGCGGCAGCACTTCGGCACCCAGCCGTCGTACGTTCTCCTCGGTCGCCGCCAGGTCGCCCGAGCCCTCGACGAGCAGGGCGAAGCGGGAGATGCCGGTCCGTTCGCTGGTCGCCGCCAGGCGGTCGGCGCACAGGCGCGGGGTGCCCACCGGGTGCAGTCCGCAGAGCAGTTCGGTGTACGCCAGCGGGTCGCGCATCGCACGTTGGCGGCCGTCCACCGTCACATGGGCCTCCAAGCCCTGTCGGAGCCAGCCCGGCATCGCCTTGGTCAGGGTCTCCACCGCGTCCGTGCGCCGGTCCGCGATCTGGCAGACGCCGGCCGAGACATGGGCCGCGTCGAGGATCTCCTCGGCGGGCCGCCCGGCGGCGCGGGCGTACTCCCGCCACAGGGCGACCATCTCGGCCTTCTCCTCGTCGCCCACGTGCATCCCGAGCAGCATCGGCAGCCCGCGCTCGGCCGCGAGGCGTACGCTCCGCGGCGACGTGCACGCGACGACGACCTCGGGACCCTCCATGTCCGTGAGGCACTCCGAGGGCCTTGGCACGACGGGGACTTCACGGAACCCGAACCGCTCGCCGGCGGCCGCGACGGAGGGTTCGCGCAGCCAGCGCAGCAGCAGATCGAGTGATTCCGGGAACTCCTCCTCGTACGCCTTGAGACCCGAGCCGAAGACCTCCAGATCGACCCAGGGCCCGCCGCGGCCCACACCCAGCGAGAACCGCCCGCCGGAGGTGATGTGCAGCAGCGCCGCCTGTTCGCCGAGGGCCACCGGGTGGGCGGTGGGCAGCACACTGACCGCCGTGCCGACCCTCAGGCGCCGGGTGCGGCCGAGCAGTAACGCGGCCAAAGTGACCGCGGACGGACAGGTGCCGTACGGCACGAAGTGGTGCTCGGCCAGCCAGACCGTGTCGAGCCCCGCTTCCTCGGCGACCTCGGCGGAGCGGACCGCGCGGTGCAGCGCCTCCCCGTCGCCCTGTCCCGGGAACCGGGCCGCCAACACGAAACTTCCTACGCGCATTGCTTTTCCTGCTTCCTTGGCTCCGACGCGGAGCTCCCCCACCCGGCATAACCGTCTGACACGTGCCGAGGACACGGCTTGACGGAGAGATTTGCGGATTGTCTGCAGAATCGGTCCGAATGAATTCCCGGGGTGAGGGACTTGTGGGGGTTGGTCCCGTACGAATACCCCTGTCCGCGCCGCGTAGGCTGGACATGACCCGTGCATCCTGTATAGCCCCGTGAGGTGTTCCGTGTCCCCGCGTCGCAACCGGCCCAACGGCCCCAAAGGAGCGGCCTCGTTCGGACGCAGTGCCGAGGACGACCGCTCCGGTCGTTACGGCGGCTGGCAGTCCTCGGAGAGCTGGCAGGGCGAGGACTGGAACGTACGGCATGTGGCGGGGGCCAGCGCCCAGGGCAAGGCGTACCGCTGCCCGGGCTGCGACCAGCTGATCCCCGACGGCGTCCCGCATGTCGTCGCCTGGCCGGACCACGCGGGCGTCGACGACCGCCGCCACTGGCACAAGGCGTGCTGGAACGCGAAGGACCGCCGCACCACGCGGGTGCAGCGGTCCCGTAACGCGCCGAGGTTCTAGCCGCGGTCACCGCGGCAGGGGTTCACACGTCCCGCTGCTCCAGCAGGACGAAGGCGCCGGCGAACGCGGCGGCCGTGACGCCGAGCATGATCCACAGCGGGTCCCAGCCGGCCGGGCCGGTGTTGCTGAGGGACTGCTCGTAGAAGACGCTGAGCTGGTTCGGGATGGAGTACTCGAACAGGGCCTTCTGGAGGTCCTGCAGCGACTCCGAGAACATGAACAGCGCGATGACCAGCGGGGCCAGCACCACGCCGATCATGATCGTGATCGCGCCCGCCGAGTGCCGGATGATCGAGCCGACCACGAGCGAGAGCAGGCCGAGCAGCGCGATGTAGAGCGAGACGCCGACCGTGCCCTTCAGCCACTCCGAACCGGTGGGCTCGCGCGCGTCCAGCAGCGCCACGTCCGCGAGGGAGACGAGGAGGGCCGACGCCAGTGTCACCACGAACGCGACCGCGAAGAACACGATCGACTTGGCCACAAGCACCCGGCTCCGGCTCGGGCACGCGGTCATCGTGGTCCGGATCATGCCGGTGCCGTACTCCGAGGCCGTGGTCAGCACGCCGAGCGTGATGATGCACATGCTGCCGAGCAGCAGCCCGAAGAAGCCGAACGACAGGGGGTTCTGGTCGCCCATGCCCCCGGGCCCGGTGTTGCCGGCGACCAGAGCGGCGGCCGCCAGGCCGATGCCGACGACGAGCAGCACGAACACGCCGAGCGTCCACATCGTGGAGCGCACCGAGCGGATCTTCGTCCACTCCGAGGCGAGCGCGTGCCCGAGGTGCGTGCGCACGACGGGGATGGGCGAGGTGTAGGTGGGGTACGGCGAGCCGGGCGCCGCCTGCCAGTTCGGTGCGGCGGTCTGCGGCATCGGGGGCTGGGGCGTGCTCATCGGGCGTCCTCGGGCTTGGTCAGGGCGGCAGGGGTGGAGGGTGCGTCGGTCTGCGCGGGGGCGGACACGGGCGGCTGTGCGGGCGCCTGCTGGGGCGCGGGCGGGGCGGCGGCCTGCTGACCGGCGGGCTGCCCCGGGGCCGGGCTGGGCGGCGTCTGAGGCTGCTGGGGCGCCTGCTGGGCGTACGGGTTGGCCGTACCGGCGCCGGGCGCCCCGGGAGCGCCGTACGGACCGGCGGGCGCCTGGCCCGGCGCGCCCTGCGGCGGGGCGAACGGCTGCCCGCCCTGCTGGGGCGGCGGCGGGGCGTACCAGCCCGGCTGGCCCTGGCCCGGGACCGGCATCGGCGGCTGCGCGCCCGGCGGCAGCGGCTGCTGGAGCCCTTCCTTCTGGTCGATGGTCGAGCGGTAGTCGACGGCGCCCTGCGTCATCCGCATGTACGCCTCCTCCAGCGAGGCCTGGTGCGGCGACAGCTCCCAGAGCCTTACGTCGGTGTCGTGCGCGATGTCGCTGATGCGGGGGAGCGGCAGCCCGGTCACCCGCAGCGCGCCGTCCTGCTCGGGCAGCACATGACCGCCCGCCTCGGTGAGCGCGCCGGCCAGCTTCTCGCGCAGCTGCGGCTCGGTGTCGGGCGTACGGACCCGGGCGAAGCCGGCCGAGTTCGCCGCGATGAAGTCCTTGACGCTCATGTCGGCGAGCAGCTGCCCGCGGCCGATGACGATCAGGTGGTCGGCGGTCAGCGCCATCTCGCTCATCAGGTGCGAGGAGACGAAGACGGTACGGCCCTCGGCCGCCAGCGACTTCATCAGGTTGCGCACCCAGAGGATGCCCTCGGGGTCGAGGCCGTTGACCGGCTCGTCGAACAGCAGCACCTGCGGGTCGCCGAGCAGCGCGGCGGCGATGCCGAGGCGCTGGCCCATGCCGAGCGAGAAGCCCTTGGAGCGCTTCCTGGCCACGTCCTGCAGGCCGACCACGCCCAGCACCTCGTCGACCCGGCGGGCCGGGATGCCGGACAGCTGGGCGAGGCTCAGCAGGTGGTTGCGTGCCGCGCGGCCGCCGTGCACCGCCTTGGCGTCCAGCAGGGCGCCGACCTGGCGGGGGGCGTTGGGCAGCTTGCGGTACGGGTAGCCGCCGATGGTGACGTTCCCCGCAGTCGGGTTGTCCAGGCCGAGGATCATGCGCATCGTCGTCGACTTGCCCGAGCCGTTGGGCCCCAGGAAGCCGGTGACGGCACCGGGCCGCACCTGGAAGGACAGGTTGTACACAGCGGTCTTGTCGCCGTAGCGCTTGGTCAGGCCGACTGCCTCGATCATGCTCCGCACCCATCGAAAGGTTCAGGACAGCGGGGCACACGCCCCCGTAAGGGTTAGGAGGATATCGAGGCGCTGACGGTTCCACTCAAGGGCAGGTAAAACCTCGCACCGCCGGCCCCTCGCTGCTCGTACCCCCGCCCTCGCTACGCGTCCCGTTTCCTGAGCGTGGCGTAACCGCCGGCGATCGCCGCGAGCACCCACAGCGCCATGATGCCGAGCCCGCCCCAGGGACCGTACGGTGTGTCGTCGTCGACCGGCGTGACCACCTGCATGATCTTGCTGCCGGCCTGGTCGGGCAGATAGCGGCCGATCTTCTCGGTGGCCGAGACGTTGCCGAGGATGTTGGAGACCAGGAAGAAGAACGGCATCAGGATGCCCAGCGACAGCATCGGCGAGCGCAGCATCGCGGCGACGCCCATCGAGAACATCGCGATGAGGGTCATGTAGAGCCCGCCGCCGATCACCGCCCGCAGCACACCCGGGTCGCCGATCTCCGCCCTGTGCTCGCCGAGCATCGCCTGCCCGAGGAAGAACGTGACGAAGCTGGTGGCCAGGCCGACGACCAGGGAGAGGCCGGTCGCCACCGCGATCTTGCTGAACAGGAAGGTGCCGCGCTGCGGTACGGCGGCCAGCGAGCTGCGGATCATGCCGGTGCTGTACTCGTTCGAGACGACGAGTACCCCGAACACGATCATCGCGAGCTGACCGAGGCTCATCCCGGCGAAGCTGATGAAGGTCGGATCGAAGGAGAGCCTGTCCCGCTCGCTCATGTTGTCGAACTCGTTCGCCGACAGGCCCGAGATCAGCATGCCGAGGGCGATGGTGACCACCACGGCGAGGGAGAGCGTCCACACGGTGGAGGCGACGGACCGGATCTTGGTCCATTCGGAGCGGATGACCTGGGTCGCTGCCATGTTCAGCCCCTCCTCCAGCCTTCGCCCCACTGCTGCTGCCCGGGGGGCGGTGCCGGCTGCCCGGGCGACGGCGCCGCGGAGTGCGCGTGGTACTCCACCGACTCGGCGGTCAGCTGCATGAACGCCTCCTCCAGCGAGGCCTGTTGCGGGCTCAGCTCGTGCAGCACGACCCCGTGCCGCGCCGCCAGCTCCCCGATCTGCTCCGCCTTGCCACCGTCGACCTCGAGCGTGCCGTTGCCCGCCTCCACGGCCGTGATCCCGGCGGTGTGCAGCACGTCGAGCAGCCGCTCCCGCTGCGGGGTGCGGATCCGGACGTACGACTTGGAGTTCCGCTCGATGAAGTCGGCCATGGTCGTGTCGGCCAGCAGCCGGCCCTGCCCGATGACGACGAGGTGGTCGGCGGTCAGCGCCATCTCGCTCATCAGGTGCGAGGAGACGAAGACCGTACGGCCCTGGCCGGCAAGGGATTTCATCAGGTTGCGGATCCAGTGGATGCCCTCGGGGTCGAGCCCGTTGACCGGCTCGTCGAACATCAGGATCTGCGGGTCGCCGAGCAGCGCGGCGGCGATGCCGAGCCGCTGTCCCATGCCCATCGAGAAGCCCTTGGTCTTCTTCCGCGCGACCGCCGTGAGCCCGACCGTCTCCAGCACCTCACGCACCCGGCGCTTCGGAATGCCGTTGCTCTGCGCGAGGCACAGCAGATGGTTGTAGGCACTGCGCCCGCCGTGCCAGGCCTTGGCCTCCAGCAGGGCGCCGATGTACGTCAGCGGGTCCTTGAGCTGGGCGTAGTGCTTGCCGTCGATGCGGACGTCGCCGACGGTGGGGCGGTCGAGCCCGAGGATCATCCGCATCGTGGTCGACTTGCCGGCGCCGTTGGGCCCGAGGAAGCCCGTGACCATGCCCGGTCTGACGGTGAAGGTGAGGTTGTTGACCGCCACCTTCTCGCCGTACCGCTTGGTCAGCCCCTCGAGCTCAATCATGCGCCCACGCTAGGGCCGGGTTTCGGCGACTGCCACCCCACCGGGCAAACGGAGGCCTACGAGGACGGCAACAACGTGAACACCGTCGACCGGAGCCCTGTGGGTACGACAAAGGCCCGCACCTTCGGGGGAGACGGTGCGGGCCTCTGATCGCGCTACTGGTTACCGGGTCTGCTGAGCCGGCACCCCGCGGGAGATCGGCTCGTCCTCGGCCGGCGTGCCCGCGGCGGCCACCGCGGCACCGGTGAGGGTCGCCAGCATCTCGCGGACGTTCGTCAGCTGGGCGTTGATGCTGTCGCGGCGGTTGGTGAGGGCCGCGAGCTCGCGCTCGGATTCCGAACGGATGCGGTCGGCCTTGGCGTTGGCGTCGGCCACGATGTCCTCGGCCTGGCGCTGGGCCGTCTCCACCGTCTGGCGGGCGCGGCGCTCGGCGTCGGTGCGCAGCTTCTCGGCCTCCAGGCGCAGCTGCTCGGCGCGGTGCTCGATCTCGGCGAGGCGCTTCTCGGCCTTGGCCTGACGGGACGCCAGGTCGCGCTCGGACTGCTCGCGGCGCTTGGCGAGGTTCGTCTCGAAGTCGGCGGCGGCCTGCGCGGCCTTGGCGCGGGTCTCCTCGAAGAGGGCGTCCGCCTCCTCGCGCTTGGACTGCGCGTCCTTCTGGGCCTCGGCACGCAGCTGAGAGGCGTCGCTCTTGGCCTTCTCGACGATCCGGACGCCCTCGTCCTCGGCCTTGGCCTTGCGCTCCGCAGCGAACGATTCTGCGTCGTTGCGGACCTGCTGGGCCGCCGACTCGGCGAGCTCGCGGTGCTGCTCGGCGGCGCGGCGGGCCTCCTCGCGCAGATCCTTGGCCTCTTCCTCGGCGAGGCGGAGGATCTTCTCGACACGCGCGCCGAGACCCGCGTACGACGGCTCCGCGTCGGTCACGGCGGCCTGGGCGTTCTGCGTCTCGAGGTGGAGCTCCTCGATGCGCTTCTCCAGGGCGGTGATACGGGCCAGAGCGCTGTCGCGGTCGGAGACGAGCTTCGAGATGCGTTCGTCCACCTGAGCGCGGTCGTACCCACGCCGCACAAGCTCGAAGCCGTAGGGGGAAGTGTCGCTCATGGGGTTCCTGTCGAATGAGACCGGTGAGGTGATAGGTGGAATCCTAGGGGCCGAAGCGGTGTGTCATCGAGCGGATGCGTGTTTGATCTGGAGAATGACACCCCTTTTGGGTGGCTAACCTCAGGACTGCTTGCCAAAGATCTGGTCAAAGGCCCCAGAAAACACCGGAGGCCGGTCTCTTGGCTAGCTGTCCGGCGACTTGCCACCCGATCGGGGGGCGCCCACCGTCGCACCGGCCTTGACCCCGCCGTCCTTGCCCGCCGAGGGTGCCTCGAAGGACTCCAGCGCCTCCAGGACGTCCTGGACGCGGGAGATCTCGGCGTTGATGTCCTCGCGGCGCCGGACCAGGACCTCCAGCTCGCGCTTGCCCTCCTCGACCGTGCGCTTGGCCTCGCGGATCGCCTCGGCCTTGAGCTCCTCGGCCTCCTTGATCAGCGTGGACCGCTTCTGCTCGGCCTCCTTCAGCAGCCCCTCGGCCTTCTTGACGGCGGCGATACGGACCTTGCCCGCCTCGGAGTTGGCCTCCGAGACGATCTCCTTGGCCTTCGCCTGTGCCTTGGCCAGCTGCTCCTCGGCGGCCTTGATGAGGGCGTCGCAGCGGTCGCCGGTCGACTTCATCGTCTCGGCGGCCTCACGACGGGCCCGCTCGTGCAGGTTCTCGATCTCGGTCGTGATGCGGTCGCGCAGCTCCTCCGCGCGCTCCCTGATCGCGGTGGCGTCCCGGCGGGCGCCGACGAGCAGCTCGTCCGCGTCCGTACGGGCCTTCTCCACCATGGAGTTGCCCTCGACCGTCGCCTCGGAGACGAGGCGGTCGGCCTCCTTGCGGGCGGCGCCCACCATGGTGTCGGCCTGCGCCTCGGCGTCCGCGGTCGTCTTGTGCGCCTGCTGCTGCGCCTCGGTGAGCAGCTTGTCCGCCTCGGCGGTGGTCTCGGTGATGAGCTTGTCGACCTGCTCGGCCGCCTCGGAGCGCCGCTTGTTGGCGTCCTTGCGGGCTTCGTCGAGGGTGCGCTCGGCTTCCTCGCGCGCCGACGCCACCAGCCGCTCGGCCTCCTCCGCCGCCTCGGCCTTGACCCGCTGGGACTCGCTGCGGATCCGCTCCGCGTGCTGCTGTGCCGCACCGATCGTCTCGGCGGCCTCGGCGCGCAGCCGCTCCGCGTCCGACGTGGCGTCCCCGACCAGCTTCTCGGCCTTGGCGAGCGCCTCGGCGCGCACCCGGTCGGCCTCCGCGACCGTCTCCGACTGGAGCCGCTCCGCCTCGTTGCGCGCCTCGGTGATGAGGGTGTCGGCCTGCGTCGCCGCATCCGAGCGGATCCGGTTGGCGTCCTCGCGGGCGTCCGCCCGGGTGCGCGTGGCGGCCTGGTCGGCCTCGGCGATCTTGTCCGACGCCTCGGTCCGGATGCGCTGGGCGTGCTCGGCGGCGTCCGACCGCAGCCGCTCCGCCTCGGCGATCGCCTCCGCCATCGTGCGCTCGGCGAGGGACTTGGCGGCCTCGGCCTCCTCGTTGGCCTCGCGCCGGACGCGGCCCGCGTCCTCGCGGGCCCGCTCCCGCTCGGCGTAGGCGTCGGAGCGGACCCGGTCCGCCTCCTCCTGGGCCTCCCGGCGGGTACGGTCCGCCGCGTGCTCGGCGGCGCTGCGCAGCCCGGTGATCTCCTCCTGGGCCTGCTCGTGCAGGCCGGCCACGGAGTCGCGCACCTGCTGGGCGTGCTGCTCGGCCGCCGACACCATCTCGGTGGCGCGCCGGTCGGCCTCCTCGACCAGCCGCACCGCCTCGGCCTGCGCCTCCTCCACCCGCTTACGGGCGGAGGCCAGCAGCTCCTCGCTCTGCTCGCGGGCCCGCTCACGCTCCTGGTCGGCCTCCTGCCGGGCGCTGCCGAGGAGTTCCTCGGCCTCGCGGCGGCGCCGGGCGGCCTCCTCCTGGGCGGCGGCCAGCGTCTCGGACGCCTCCGTGGCCAGCCGCTCGGCAGCGGCCTGCGCCTCGGCCCGTACCCGGTCGGCGGTGTCCTGCGCCTCCGACTTCAACCGCTCGGCCTCGGCCGCGGCCTCCGACCTGAGGCGTACGGCGACGGCCTCGCCCTCGGCCCGGGACGCGGATGCGTCCGACGCGGCCTCGGTGCGCAGCCGGTCGGCCTCCTCCTCGGCCTGCTGCTGCAGGGTGCGGATCCGCTCGGCGGCTTCGGTGCGCAGCCGGTCGGTGTCCTCGGCGGCCTCGCGGCGGATGCGCGCGGCCTCCTCGCGGGCGTCGGTGAGCGCCTGCTCGGCGGCGGCGAGCCGCTGCTCGGCCTCCGCCTGAAGCCGCGTCAGCTCCTCTGCGGCCTCCACGCGGCGGGCCTCGACGGCACGCTCGGTCTCCTCGCGCAGCTCGCGCGCGGCCCGCTCGGCGTCGGCCTTGATGCCCTCGGCCTGCTCGACGACCTCCTCGCGGTGCCGTTCGGCCTCCTGGCGGGTGCGCTGGAGGGTCTCCTCGGCCTGGCGGCGCAGCGTCGTCGCCCGCTCGATGGCCTCGGTGCGGACCTTCTCGCTGTCCGTGGTGGCCTTCTGGCGCAGCTCGTCCGCGTCCTGCTTGGCCTTGGCGAGCAGCTCCTCGGCGGTCTTGGCCGCCTCCTCGATCTGCTGGACGGCCTCCTTGCGGGCCTCCGCGCGGATCTTCTCGCCCTCCGCGACCGCCTCGGAGCGCAGCTGCTCGGCCTCGCCGCGCAGCCGGCGGGCCTCCTCCTGCAGCTCGACCGTCTTGGCGCGGTACTCCTTGGTGTCGTCCTTCGCCGCGCCCTTGAGCTGCTCGGCGATGTCGTGCGCCTCGGCGCGCAGCCGGTCCGCCTCGGCCTCGGCCTCCTTGCGGATCCGCTCGGCCTCCTCGGCCGCGGCCTTGGTGGTGTTCTGCGCGTCCTGCTGCGCCTTGTTGAGGACGTCCTCGGCGGTCTTGGCCGCCTTGGACAGCTGGGTCGCGCTCTCCTCGGCGGTGATCGTGCGCGCCTTCTCGGCCGCCTCCGCGAGCAGCTTCTCGGCCTCGGCGCGGGCGTCGGCGATGACCTGCTCGGCGTCGGCCTTGGTGTTCTCGGCCTCCTTGGTGGCCTCTTCGACCAGCCGGGCGACCTGCTCCTTCGCCGTGCGCGTGCGCGTCTCGTTGGCGGCCTCGGCGCTGGCGAGGGCCTTGGCGGCGGCCTCCTTGGCCTCGGTGACGAGCTTCTCGGCCTCGGACTGCGCCTTGCGCAGCGCCTCCTCGGCCTGAGCCATGCGCTGCTCGGCGGCCCGGCTGAGTTCGGTGGCCTGCCGGCGGGCCGCATCCGACTCGGTCGCGGTGGAGCTGCGCAGCTGCTCGGCGTGGTCGGTGGCCTCCTGGGCCTGGGTGGAGGCGGCGTTCAGCAGCCGCTCGGCGTCCGCACGCGCGCGACGCAGGATCTGCTCGGCCTCCGCGCGGGCCGACTCGGCCTCGCTCTGCAGCCGCTGGCGGGCCTCGGCGGTGAGCCGCTCGGCCTCGGCACGCGCGGCCGCCATGGCCTGCTCGGCCTCGGCCCGGGACTCGTCGAGCAGCCGGCGGGCCTGCTGCTCGCTGCGGGCGCGCAGCTGCTCCGCCCACGCCACGTTCTCGTTGACGTGCGACTCGACGGTCTGCCGCCGCTCGGCCAGCTCCTGGTCCAGCTGCTGGCGGCGGGTCACCGCCTCCTGGTGCAGCTCGGCCTGGAGCCGGGCCGCCTGCT
The DNA here is from genome assembly GCF_050936625.1 of Streptomyces sp. CA-251387. Lineage (NCBI taxonomy): Bacteria > Bacillati > Actinomycetota > Actinomycetes > Kitasatosporales > Streptomycetaceae > Streptomyces > Streptomyces sp. CA-251387. Next base: position 6,501,342 of record NZ_JBNJMJ010000001.1, read on the forward strand.
CGGCGTGCTCCTGGAGGATCCGCTGGGTCTGCGCGCGGGCCTGGCTGAGCTCCCGCTCGGCGTCCTGGCGCAGCTGGTCGGCCTGGATCTGGGCGTTGCGCAGCAACTGCTCGGCCTGATAGCCGATGTCGGCGCCGTCGAAGGCGGGCCGGGACATGATGGTGCGCCGCGCCTCGTGCAACTTGGCGCGCAGCACCTCGACCTGGTAGCCGAGGTCCTCGGCGTGCTGGATCGCCTTCTCCCGCTCGGTCTTCAGCCGATCCATCTCGGCCTCGAACCGAGAGAGGTGGTCGACGTCAGCCGCCGGCTCTCGCTCCTGGCGTTCGTAGCCCCGCACTGCGCGGTCCCATCCGTCCCCTGGTCGCAAGTCTCTCCATACGAGCACCGTCCATCCGCCGAACGGGGCCCCCGGGGAATGGTGTCAGATCAACGGCGGAGCACGGGCTGTTGCCCCACCCTCGTCCCCCGAAACCCGGACCCCGGACATGGCGGTCGCCCTGGAGGAAGCGGCGACCGCCCCCAACCCTACCGGCCTCTATGTACGAGGGTCAGTGCTCAGGCGACTCAACAGGCGCCGAAGTGACCAGTTCTGTCAGTACGCCATGGCAATCCTTCGGGTGCAGGAAGGTGATTCGTGACCCCATGGAGCCACGCCGGGGCTCTTCGTACAGAACGCGTACGCCCTTTTCCTTGATGTCGGCGGCGTCGCCGTCCACATCCGCCGTACCGAAAGCGATGTGGTGGACCCCCTCGCCGTTCTTGTCGAGCCACTTCGCCACGGTGGAGTCCGGACGCGTGGGCTCGAGAAGCTGCAGGTAGGAGGCGCCTCCGTCGGACGTGTCGTTGATCTTGAGCATGGCCTCGCGGACGCCCTGCTCCTCGTTGACCTCGGAGTGGAACACCTCGAAGCCATAGGTGGCCCGGTAGAACTCGACAGTCTTGTCGAGATCGAAACAGGCGATTCCGATGTGGTCGATTCGCGTCAGCATGTTGTTCAGTGCAGCGCTCCTGCGGTGGTTACGCAACGTGCGCGCGATCACACCGACGGCCCGGTGACGGCACGGAGTGCCACTCAGTACATTCGAAGTAAACCCTCGTTCACTCCTCGGCTGTAGCAGGCTGGAAGGGGATCGCACCTCATGTCTTCTGGAAACGGCACGACGTCCGTCATCGTCGCGGGTGCCCGCACCCCGATGGGGCGGCTGCTCGGCTCACTGAAGTCCTTCTCCGGAGCCGACCTCGGCGGCTTCGCGATCAAGGCCGCCCTCGACCGTGCGGGGATCGGCGGCGACCAGGTGCAGTACGTGATCATGGGCCAGGTGCTGCAGGCCGGGGCGGGGCAGATCCCGGCGCGCCAGGCCGCGGTCAAGGCCGGCATCCCGATGAACGTCCCGGCGCTCACCATCAACAAGGTGTGTCTGTCCGGCCTCGACGCGATCGCGCTCGCGGACCAGCTGATCCGCGCTGGCGAGTTCGACGTGATCGTCGCGGGCGGCCAGGAGTCCATGACCAACGCCCCCCACCTGCTGCCGAAGTCCCGCGAGGGCTTCAAGTACGGCGCGGTCGAGATGATCGACGCGATGGCGTACGACGGTCTGACCGACTCCTTCGAGGGCATCGCCATGGGCGAGTCGACGGAGAAGCACAACACGCGCCTCGGCATTAAGCGCCCCGAGCAGGACGAGATCGCCGCCCTGTCCCACCAGCGCGCCGCCGCCGCGCAGAAGAACGGCATCTTCGAGGCCGAGATCACCCCGGTCGAGATCCCGCAGCGCAAGGGCGACCCGGTCCTGTTCAGCAAGGACGAGGGCATCCGCGGGGACACGACCGCGGAGTCGCTGGGCAAGCTGCGCCCCGCGTTCTCGAAGGACGGCACCATCACCGCCGGCTCGGCCTCGCAGATCTCGGACGGCGCGGCGGCCGTGGTCGTGATGAGCAAGGCCAAGGCGCAGGAGCTCGGCCTGGACTGGATCGCGGAGATCGGCGCGCACGGCAACGTGGCGGGTCCGGACAACAGCCTCCAGTCCCAGCCCTCCAACGCCATCCTCCACGCCCTGAAGAAGGAGGGCCTGGAGGTCTCCGACCTCGACCTGATCGAGATCAACGAGGCCTTCGCCGCCGTCGCGGTGCAGTCAATGAAGGACCTCGGAGTGTCCACGGAAAAGGTGAACGTCAACGGCGGTGCCATCGCCCTGGGTCACCCGATCGGTATGTCGGGTGCGCGTCTCGTCCTGCACCTGGCCCTGGAGCTGAAGCGGCGGGGCGGCGGCGTCGGCGCGGCCGCGCTGTGCGGTGGCGGCGGTCAGGGTGACGCGCTGATCGTGCGGGTACCCAAGGCCTGAGTTCTCCTTAGTAGGACCTCTCTGTGAACGGAGCTGTGATGCAGGACGTCTCCACGCTGGTGACCCAGGCCAGGGAGGGTCGGCCGAGGGCGGTCGCCCGGCTGATCTCCCTGGTGGAGGGGGCGTCCCCGCAGCTGCGGGAGGTCATGGCGGCGCTGGCCCCGCTGACGGGCAACGCCTATGTCGTGGGCCTGACCGGCTCCCCGGGCGTCGGCAAGTCGACGTCCACCTCGGCGCTGGTGACGGCGTACCGCAAGCAGGGCAAGCGGGTCGGCGTCCTGGCCGTCGACCCGTCCTCGCCGTTCTCGGGCGGCGCCCTGCTCGGCGACCGGGTGCGGATGTCGGAGCACGCCTCCGACCCGGGCGTCTACATCCGCTCGATGGCGACGCGGGGCCACCTGGGCGGCCTCGCGTGGGCCGCCCCGCAGGCGATCCGCGTCCTGGACGCGGCGGGCTGCGACGTGATCCTGGTCGAGACGGTCGGCGTCGGCCAGTCCGAGGTCGAGATCGCCTCCCAGGCCGACACCTCCGTCGTCCTGTTGGCCCCCGGCATGGGCGACGGCATCCAGGCGGCGAAGGCGGGCATCCTGGAGATCGGCGACGTGTACGTCGTCAACAAGGCCGACCGCGACGGCGCCGACGCCACCGCCCGCGAGCTCAACCACATGCTCGGCCTCGGCGAGTCCCGCGGCCCCGGCGACTGGCGCCCACCCATCGTCAAGACGGTCGCCGCCCGCGCCGAGGGCGTCGACGAGGTCGTGGAGGCCCTGGAGAAGCACCGCGCCTGGATGGAGGAGCGCGGAGTCCTCACGGAACGCCGCCGCGCCCGCGCCGCCCGCGAGGTGGAGACCATCGCCGTCACGGCCCTGCGCGAACGCATCGCCGACCTCCACGGCGACCGCCGCCTCGGCGCACTGGCGGAGAAGATCGTCGCCGGGGAGCTGGATCCGTACCGGGCGGCGGACGAGCTGGTGGCGGGGCTGACGCAGGCCTGACGGTCACGAAGGTTCAGCCCGTCCGGCGTTTGAGGACGAGGCCCTGTCGGGGCCGACGGGGGTCCAGGGGGCGGAGCCCCCTGGCTGGGTGGAAGGGGCGGAGCCCTTTCAAGGATGGGACGGGTAGGGGCGGCCGGGGGCGAGGAAACCCGACCGCACCCGACGTCAGTCGTCGTCGCCCGAGTCGTCGCCGTCCCGGTCGTCGTGGTCCTGCGTGACCTTGCCCGTCTTGAGGTCGACCTTCCACTCGCCCTTCGTGGTCTCCACGCTCCAGGCCGCCGGACCGTCGTCGTCGAGGTCGACGTCGATGACGGTGCCCTTCGCCGCGGCGGCCTGCGCGGCCTCGCGGGCGTCGACGCTCGCGCCCTTCAGCGCGGCGAGGTCTTCACGCCCGTCGTTGTCGTCATCGTCGTCGCGCTGGGCGCCGAGGACCTTGCCGTCGTCCGCGGCGACCCGGACGTCGTACTCGGCGCCGTCGCCCTTGACGACGTTCACCTCCCACACGTCCGAGCCGTCGTCGTCCAGGTCGGCGGAGACGGCCGTACCCGGTGTGTGCTTCAGCGCGGCCGCGATCGCGTCGGCGGCGGTGACCTTGGCGGCGGCCTCCGAACGGACCTCGGCGGTGTCGTCGTCCCGGTCGTCCGCCGCGCTGTCGTCCCGGTCGTCGGCGACCCGTACGTTCGACTGACGCTGTGTGGGCGCGCTGTCCTCGTCACCGACGGCGTAGGCCGCGACGGTGCCGCCTCCGATCAGGGCCGCGGCGGCGACGGTGGCGATGACGATGTTGCGCTTCATTGGGTTCCCTCCCGTTTCATACCGATTGACTCGCAGTCGTTGTCTTTCGACGGGAATCAATCTGCCGAACCGACGCTGAGAGGAACCTGAAGCCCCCTGAAGAGATCTTCAGCTTCGCTTTGCGAACCTTTACGCATGCGCCTGTTGATCGTGGAGGACGAGAAGCGGCTGGCCCTGTCGCTCGCCAAGGGGCTGACGGCCGAGGGATATGCCGTGGACGTCGTCCACGACGGCCGTGAGGGGCTGTACCGGGCCTCGGAGGGGTCGTACGGCCTCGTGATCCTCGACATCATGCTGCCCGGCATGAACGGCTACCGCGTCTGCGCCGCCCTGCGCGCCGCCGGCCACGACGTGCCGATCCTGATGCTCACCGCCAAGGACGGCGAGTACGACGAGGCCGAGGGGCTGGACACGGGCGCGGACGACTACCTGACCAAGCCGTTCTCGTACGTCGTCCTCGTCGCCCGCGTCAAGGCGCTGCTGCGGCGCGGCGGCCAGGGCGCCGGAGCCTCTCCCGTGCACGTCAACGGCGACCTCAAGGTCGACACGGCCGCCCGCCGGGTCTTCCTCGGCGACGAGGAAGTCACCCTCACCGCCAAGGAGTTCGCGGTGCTGGAGACGCTCGTCGTGCGGGCCGGCGAGGTGGTGTCCAAGGCGGAGATCCTGGAGCACGTCTGGGACTTCGCGTACGAGGGCGATCCGAACATCGTCGAGGTGTACGTCAGCACCCTGCGGCGCAAACTGCGTGCCGGGCTCATCCGGACGGTCCGCGGCGTCGGGTACCGGCTGGAGAGAGCGGAGGCGTCGCCGTGAGGGGCCGCCTCTTCGGTTCCGTCCGCTCTCGGGCGACGCTGGCCGCCACCCTCGTCGTCGCGGTGGCGCTGGTCGCGGCCGGGACCGCCGTGCTGCTGTCGCTGCGGTCGAACCTGATCGGGCAGGCAGCCACGGAGGCGGAACGCGCCGCACGGGCCGTCGCCTCGGAGATCGCGCTCACCAAGCCGCAGGACCGGCTGTCGGTGGACAAGGACGTGCCGGTCCAGATCGTCGACGAGGACGGGAAGCTGCTCGCGGCCAGCGAGGATCTCGAGCGGATCAGCGGCACGGGCACCGACGCGGTGCGGCCGCAGCCGCAGCCGTCCCTCGGAGGAGCCGCGAGCGACGCCGGGGACTCCGGTGACTCCGACGACGACGCGGACGACGACTCCTCCCTCGCATCCCTCGAACCCGGCGAGATCAGCGACCACACCACCTTCACGAACGGCACCGCCACGGTCGACGGCGAGACCGACGAGTACCGCTTCGCCAAGGTCCACGTCGAGGTCGACGGGAGGGGCACGCTCACCGTGTACGCGGGCGCTCCGCTCTCCGCCGAACAGAGCGCCGTCAAGACCGCGTTGACCGTACTGCTGATCGGCTTCCCGCTGTTGCTCGGCGTCGTCGCCGGCGTCACCTGGCTGGTCACCCGGCGCGCCCTGCGCCCGGTCGAGGGCATCCGCGGCGAGATGGCCGCGATCACCGCCTCCGAGGACCTCGCGCGCCGCGTACCGGTGCCGGACACCCACGACGAAGTCGCCCGTCTCGCCCTGACCACCAACGAGACGCTGGCCGCCCTGCAGACCTCGGTGGAACGCCAGCGCCGCTTCGTCGCCGACGCCTCGCACGAGCTGCGCAGCCCGATCGCGTCCCTGCGCACCCAGCTCGAAGTGGGCGCCGCCCACCCCGAGTTGCTCGACCTCGACGGCGCCGTGGAGGACACCGTACGGCTCCAGGACCTCGCGGCCGACCTGCTGCTCCTCGCTCGCCTGGACGCGGGGGAGCGGCCCGGTGACGCGCGGTTCGACCTCGGCGCGCTGGCCCGGGAGCAGGCCGACGGGCGGGCGAACGTGACGGTGGAGGCGCAGGCCGTGGCGGTGGCGGGGGCACGGGGGCAGGTGGGCCGGGTGCTCACCAACCTGCTGGACAACGCCCAGCGGCACGCCCGCTCGGCGGTCACCGTGACCGTCCGGAAGGACGGGGCGTGGGCCGTCGCGGCCGTCGCCGACGACGGGGACGGGGTGGCCGAGGCCGACCGGGAGCGGATCTTCGAGCGGTTCGTCCGGCTCGACGAGGCCCGCAGCCGCGACGACGGCGGCGCCGGGCTGGGCCTGGCCATCGCCCGCGACGTCGCCGTACGGCACGGTGGCACGCTCACCGTGGGCCGGGCGCCGGCGGGCGGAGCCCTGTTCGAACTCCGCCTGCCGCAGGCTCCGTAGGCGCCGGGTGCGCCCGGGCTACGGGCGCCCGCGCTGACCGCGCAGGTGCTCCGCGATCGGCTTGAGGGCCTTGTCGAGCTCCGTCAGGGCCTCGGGGGACAGCAGATCGATGAAGTGCTTGCGCACGGACGCCACATGGTGCGGCGCGACCTTCTTCATCGTCTCCATGCCGTGGTCGGTGAGGACCGCGTAGAGCCCGCGGCGGTCGGACTCGCAGTTCTCACGCCGGACCAGGTTCGCGTTCTCCATCCGGGTGATCTGGTGGGAGAGGCGGCTCTTGGACTGGAGGGTGGCGGACGCGAGGTCGCTCATCCGCATCCGTACGTCCTCCGACTCGGAGAGATTCACCAGAATCTCGTAGTCGTTCATTGTCAGGCCGAACGGCTGCAGGTCCTTTTCGAGCTGGTACGTCAACAGCCTGTTGACCTCCAGGTGGGTGCGCCAGGCGCACTGCTCCGCATCGGTGAGCCAGGGGGTGGCCGTCTCGGTCTCCATGAATGAAGTCTACCTAAGAAGTTGAAAGGCGAACTAGTGAGGGTTTTCTGTGACATGACAGTGTGCGCACACGTTCGATGTCACACTCCGCAGACTACCGCTCACAGCCCGAAGCGACGCTGGAGGTCTCCCAGCTGTCCGGGAAGGCGCGGTACACCGGCCATTTGTGAAGGGCCTGTGGGGGTGCCACCGGAACCGGGTACTCCGGCGTCCGGCGGGACCGCCCCCGTGGCCTGCTCGGCCATGAGGGTCTCGGTCGACTGGAGCAGGACCGTGCCCGCTCCGACGAACTCGAACTGATGCTCCTCTCCGGAGGCCCCGCCGAGGCCTGTCAGTGCACGTAGACCGCCCATTACGCCGGTCATGTAGCCATGGTCGTAGTGGTGGCACGGTGACGGGCAGTCGGCCCAGCCGACGAGTGCCTGCGGGTCCACCCGGATCGGGGGTTCCATGAACACCACCGGACCGTTAGATGCGGCCACGAACTTTCCGGTTCCGATGAGTGTCAGAAAACCCGGCACAATCGATTGCTTGAGGGCGAGACTTGGCTGAAAAGCGAGCAGGTTGCCCGAGCGAATGGTCAGATTGCCGTCTTCCAGGTCGTACGAGTTGACGTCGAAGGCCCGGTCGGCCAGCAGCATCTTGCCCGAGCCCGCCGCGACGACCCAGTCGCTCGCGTGCAGAGGCGAATGAAAGGACGTACGGACAAGTCGGTCCAGTCGGCCGTGCCCGACGCCGTTGAACTCCATCGAGCCGTAGTAGGCGATCATCTTCCCCTTCTGCAGGAACCACTGGCTCCCCTTGAGCTCCACGCAGAAGGTGTAGGCGTTGACGTTGTCGTCGGAGGGCAGCGTCGTGGGGTCGTAGATCGTGGGCCCCGCGCCCGGGTAGTGGCTCACAGCTTCTCCTCCGACGCCTGGACGTACACCGCACCGCTGCCGCTGAGCTCCAGCTGGAAGGCCTCGCCGGAGCCGCGGCCCACCATGTCGCGCCAGCCCAGGGCGGTGGACAGCTTGTTGCGCACGTCGCCGTGGTGGGCGACGTAGGCCTGGGGGTCGACATGGACCGGCCGCTGCGGGGTGATCGGGATCTCGAAGACGCCCCCGTGCGCCATCACGGCCACCGCTCCGTGCCCCTTCAGAGTGGTCGTGAACAGCCCCTGCCCGCTGATCTGCCCCCGGACCATGCCCATGACCCCGCCCTGCGAGCCGAGGAACATCGTGCCCTGCTGGAGGGTGCCCTCGAAGGCGAGGAGACGGTCCGCCTCGACGCACAGGGTGTCGCCCGTGAGGTTGATCACCTGGACGTGGTGGCCGCCGTGCCCGAAGAGGACCGTGCCGCTGCCCTCGACGGTCATCAGGGGAGTGTCCTCGTTCGCCACCCGGCGCCCGATCATCGACATGATCCCGCCCTGGCCGCCGGCCGTGTTCGGGGTGAAGGACACCTCGCCCTTGTAGGCGAGCATGGCCCCGCGCTGACTGAACAGCCGCTGCCCCGGCACGACGGTCGCCTCGATCATCTTGGAGTTGATCTCACGGAAGCCCATGTCACACGTCCCCCGCGATCGTGTTCCGCTCGCTCGGCTGTACGTACACCAGCCCGTCTCCCTCGAACCGGATCTGGAAGGCCTCGCCGCCGCCTTCGCCCATGAGGGTGCGGAAGGTCACACCGGACTGGAAGGACTGCCGCAGGTTCCCCTGGTGGGCCACATAGGCCCCCGGGTCGACGGTCAGCGGGTACTGCGAGCTGACGCGCAGCACCACGGCCGGCCCATCGGACATGATCGCTGCCTGCCCGTGCCCTTCGACGGTCGTGGTGAACAGCCCGTTGCCCTGCGAGGCGCCGCGCATCCCCGTGAAGGTGGTGCCGGTCCGCAGCCCGGCGTCGGTCGCGAGCAGGTTGCTCGACTCGACGTAGAGCTTGTCGCCCTGGAGGTTCACGAGGTTGATTTCGGAGGCGCGGTCCGCGAACCAGCACGTCCCGTGCCCCTTCACCTCCATCACCGTCATCTGCTCACCGGTGAGGCGCCGGGTCACCATGCCCCGCAGGCCCTCACCGCCGCCGCTCATCTTCTTGAAGGCCATCTGCCCGTCGTACGCGACCATCGAGCCGTTCTTCGCCTTCACGGCATCCCCGGTCATGTCGACGGCGAGCACCTTGCTGCCTTGCAGTCGGAACATCGCCACGCAGCGAAAGGTAGCCCGCGGGTGCCCACCGCCGACAGATCCCATGGGTGGACATCACCCCTGACGCCACCCTGGCTTCCGGCGCCGGCCAGCATCATCCAGTCCGTCCGGCGCCGGTACGAGCCTCGCTTTTTCTCGCCCCCGCCGCCCCTACCCGTCCCATCCTTGAAGGGGCTCCGCCCCTCCACCCCGCCAGGGGGCTCCGCCCCCTGGACCCCCGCTCCTCAAACGCCGGAGGGGCTGACTTACCCAGCCCGTCCGGCGTTTGAGGACGAGGCCCCTTCAGGGCCGAAGCGGGGGTCTGGGGGCCGCAGGCCCCCAGGGACGGGACGGGTAGGGGCGGCGGGGGCGAGGAAGGCCGGTGCTGTCGTCCACTGGTGTCCTTCCGACCCCGGACCCCACCCCGCGCCCGGCGTTTGCCACAATGGACGCGCGTTTGTGCTTGCGTTCACAAGGTGATCCGAGCCGACCGACCTCTCTCCCACCGAACCCCACCGAAGGTGACCCGTGGACCTCAAGACCGCCACCGCCCTCCGCCGCCTCCGACTCGTCTCGGCCCCCGAGGCGGTGTCGTTCCTGCTCCTGCTCGTCTGCTCGGTGCTGAAGCGGACCACGGACTTCAACGCGGTGCCCGTGATGGGCATGGTCCACGGCGTGCTCTTCATCCTCTACGTGATCTTCTGGGCGGACGCCTGGAACCGCACCAAGTGGTCCCTGAAGACGGCGGCGCTCTACTTCGTCCTCTCCGTCCTGCCGGCCGGCGGCTTCTTCGCCGAGCGCAAGCTCAAGCGCGCGGCCGAGGACGCGGTCATCGCCTCCCGCGCCCGTCGGGAAGGCAAGGTCAACGCGTGATCGTCGCCTTTTCCGTGACGCCGCTCGGTGTCGGCGAGGACGTGGGGGAGTACGTCGCCGACGCCGTCCGGGTCGTCCGCGAGTCGGGTCTGCCCAACCGCACCGACGCCATGTTCACCTCCATCGAGGGCGACAGCTGGGACGAGGTCATGGATGTCGTCAAGCGCGCCGTGGCCGCCGTCGAGGCGCGGGCACCGCGCGTGTCGCTGGTGCTCAAGGCGGACATCAGGCCCGGTGTGACGGACGGTCTCACCTCCAAGGTGGAGACCGTGGAGCGGCATCTGGCCGAATAGGCCGCAGTGCACAGGCCGGCAACGCGCCGGGGTGGACGTACGACTCCCGTACCTCCGCCCCGGCGCGTTTCCGTATCCAACTCCCTGTGCTGAACGGGTAGTTCGGTTCGTGGTCCGCCACGGCTCGGCCACCCCGGGACCCGCCTGACACCGCGTCGGCAGGTGATCCGTACCCGCATTCCGGCGTGTCCGGCGGGCAGTTCCCTCGATTGGCCCGCGCGGCTCGCGGACCCCGTGGCCCTGACCCACGATGAAGGCTCAGGGCCGGAACCCGCGTTCCCGCTGGTGGACAGGGACGGCCGCCGCTTGCTCCCGCGAAGGAAGGGTCTTCCGGATGACCACTTCGCCCTACACATCCCAGTCGGCATTCGACGGCTCCCGGATGCGCGTCACCCTGCTGGTCGATCTCCACGAAGGCGCCCAGCAGGAGTTCCTCGACGCCTACGAGCAGATGCGCGACCGAGTCGCGTCGGTCCCCGGTCACCTCGGTGACCAGTTGTGCCAGTCCCTGGAGAACCCGTCCCAGTGGCTCATCACGAGCGAATGGGCGACCGCCCCGCCGTACCTCGCCTGGGTGAACAGTGAAGAGCACTTCGAGACGGTCAGGCCCCTGCAGAACTGCGTCCGTGAGCTGAAGTCGATGCGCTACGGCATCGTCCGCGAGACCGGCGGCGCCCGCCCGGGCATCGGCGGCCTCCAGACGAACGCACGGGTCGGCGACGGGGTCACGCGCCACGCCCTGACCTTCACCGTCAAGCCCGGCTCCGAGTCCAAGGTCGCGGAGATCCTCGCCGGGTACGCGCCGCCCCAGTCCCGCGTCGACGACTCCACGCGGCTGCGCCGCACCACCCTGTTCCTGCACGGCAACCGGGTGGTGCGCACCGTCGAGGTGGAGGGCGACCTGATGGCCGCCCTGCGCCACGTCTCGCGCCAGCCCGAGGTGCGAGCCGTCGAGGAGGCCCTCAACCCTCATCTGGAGCAGCAGCGGGACCTGTCCGACCCCGAGTCCGCACGGGCCTTCTTCGCCCGCGCCGCCATGCCGGCCGTCCACCACGTGGCACGCGGCGGACCGGAACCGGACGACATCACGCGGCACGCCCTCTATTACCCGGCCCGCAAGGGCTGCGGGATGGCACTGGCCCGGCTGCTGTCGCGGCAGGACGAGACCGCGGCGGCCGACCCGGCCGGCCCCGTGCACCGCAGCACCGTCTTCCAGCGGGAGGACATCGTCGTCCGCCTCATCGACGTACGGGGAGACCCCGAGACCGATCCGGTCCGGGCGCTCGGCATCCACGGCCCGCGCAAGGCCGCCGTACTGGCGCGGCTGCTCGACAGCGCCGCACTGGGCCTCGCGGGAGCGCCCACGGGCGAGCGGGAGGCGACCCGCCTCCTGGCGCACGCCGACATGAGCCTGATCACCGACCGCAGGGCTGCGCAGTCCTGACCGCGACGCCGGCCCGTTCCGCCGGACAGGCCCGGACAGGCCCTCAGGGACCACCATCCCATCGACCGACCTGGAGACAGACCATGGAGAAGATGCGCCCGCGCGTCGTGGACGTGAGAGAGATCGAGCCCAATCGGAAGCGCGGCGGTGACCTGCGCACGCTGCTCACCCCTGTCACGGTGGGCGCCACCAGCGGGTTCATGGGCCTGGCCATCATGCGGCCGGGCGAACGCATCAGCGAGCACTACCACCCGTACTCCGAGGAGTTCGTGTACGTCGTCGAGGGCAGGCTGGAGGTCGACCTGGACGGCGAAACGTTTCCTCTCCGTGCCGACCAGGGCCTGATGATCCCCATCGACATGCGGCACCGCTTCCGCAACGTCGGTGACGAGGAAGCCCGGATGGTCTTCCACCTGAGTCCGCTCGCGCCGAAGCCGAGCCTCGGGCACGTCGACACGGAGGCCCCGGAGATCAGTGACGACGTCGCGTCGTACCCGCGCATCCAGGAGGAGGGCGGGCAGCCCGAACGACCGGGGGTCCTGTCGTGACCCGGCGGGTGGCGGTCACCGGCATAGGCGTGGTCGCTCCGGGAGGGATCGGGGTGCCCGCGTTCTGGGACCTCCTCTCGAGCGGCCGTACCGCGACACGTGGCATCACCCTGTTCGACCCCGACGGACTGCGGTCCCGCATAGCCGCCGAGTGCGACTTCGACCCCCTGGCCCACGGACTCGGCCCCGAGCTGGTCGAACGCGCCGACCGGTACATCCAGTTCGCCCTGGTCGCCGCGACGGAGGCCGTCACCGACAGCGGTGTCGACTTCGCCGCGGAGAACCCCTGGCGTGTGGCCGTGTCCCTGGGCAGCGCGGTGGGCGGCACGACCCGGCTGGAGCACGACTACGTCCTCGTCAGCGATCGGGGGAAGCGCTGGGACGTCGACCATCGCGCCGCCGAGCCGGAGCTGCACCGGGCCTTCTCGCCCAGCACCCTCGCGGCGGACGTCGCGCAGCGGTTCGGCGCGCAGGGGCCGGTGCAGACCGTCTCCACCGGCTGCACCTCCGGCCTCGACGCGGTGGGCTACGCCTTCCACACCATCGAGGAGGGCCGCGCCGACATCTGCATAGCCGGGGCGTCGGACTCGCCGATCTCCCCGATCACCATGGCCTGTTTCGACGCCATCAAGGCCACGTCACCCAACAACGACGACCCCGAGCACGCCTCCCGCCCCTTCGACGCCCACCGCGACGGATTCGTCATGGGCGAGGGCGCGGCCGTCCTCGTACTGGAGGAACTGGAACACGCCCGCGCGCGCGGCGCGCACGTCTACTGCGAGATCGGCGGCTACGCCACCTTCGGCAACGCCTACCACATGACCGGCCTGACCAGTGAGGGCCTGGAGATGGCCCGCGCCATCGACACCGCGCTCGACCACGCGCGCGTGAACCCCACCGACATCGACTACGTCAACGCGCACGGCTCGGGCACCCGGCAGAACGACCGGCACGAGACCGCCGCGGTCAAGAAGTCCCTGGGCGCCCACGCCTACGACACCCCCATGAGCTCGATCAAGTCCATGGTGGGCCACTCGCTCGGGGCGATCGGCGCGATCGAGGTCGTCGCCTGCGTCCTCGCCCTGGCCCGGCAGGTGGTCCCGCCGACGGCGAACTACGAGACCCCGGACCCCGAGTGCGACCTGGACTACGTACCGCGCACCGCACGCTCCCGCCGCCTCGACCACGTGCTCTCCGTGGGCAGCGGCTTCGGCGGGTTCCAGTCCGCGGTGCTCCTGACGGGGCCGGCTGGGAGGAAACGATGAACGACAGTGGTAGTGACATACGCACCCGGCGCACCGCCGTCACGGGGATCGGTGTGGTCGCGCCCAACGGCCTTCGTACGGACACCTACTGGAAGTCCGTCAAGGAAGGCGCCAGCGTTCTGGACCGGATCACCAGGGAGGGCTGCGAGCACCTTCCGCTCCGGGTCGCAGGCGAGGTCCGCGGATTCGACCCGTCGGCGCTCATCGAGGAGACCTTCCTCGTCCAGACCGACCTGTTCACCCACTTCGCCCTGGCCGCCGCCGACGCCGCGCTGCAGGACGCGGGGCTGACCAAGGCGGCCGCCGTCGCCGACTCCCCGTACTCGGTCGGTGTGGTGACCGCCGCCGGGTCGGGCGGCGGCGAGTTCGGCCAGCGGGAACTGCAGAAGCTGTGGGGGAAGGGGTCCCGGTTCGTCGGGCCCTACCAGTCCATCGCCTGGTTCTACGCGGCCAGCACCGGCCAGATCTCCATCCGCAGCGGCTTCAAGGGCCCCTGCGGAGTGGTGGCCAGCGACGAGGCGGGCGGCCTGGACGCCGTCGCGCACGCCGCCCGGGTCGTGGAGCGGGGGACGGACGTGGTGGTGGTCGGCGCGGCCGAGGCGCCGCTCGCCCCGTACTCGATGGTCTGTCAGCTCGGCTACCCCGAGCTCAGCACCGACGAGGACCCGTCGACCGCCTACCGCCCCTTCACCTCGGCGGCCCGCGGCTTCGTGCCCGCCGAGGGGGGTGCCGTACTGATCGTCGAGGAGGCGGACCGGGCACGCCGCCGGGGCGCGGTCGTACGGGCCACCGTGGCGGGACATGCCGCCACCTTCACCGGCGCCGCGCACTGGGACCAGTCACGGGAAGGACTCGCGCAGGCCATCCACGGCGCCCTCCACGAGGCCGGCTGTGCGCCGGAGGAGATCGACGTGGTCTTCGCCGACGCGATGGGCGTACCCCAGGCGGACCGTGCGGAGGCCCTCGCCCTCGTCGACGCCCTCGGCCCGCACGGCACCCGCGTGCCCGTCACGGCCCCCAAGACCGGTATCGGGCGGTCGTACTGCGGGGCACCGCTGCTGGACATCGCGGCCGCGGTGCTGGCCATGGAGCACGGGCAGATACCGCCGACCCCGAACGTCTTCGACGCCTGCCACGAGATCGACCTGGTGACCTCCACGGCGCGCTCGGCCGAGTTGCACACGGCCCTGGTCCTCAGCCGGGGACTCATGGGCTCCAACGCGGCGCTGATCCTGCGCCGGGGCCCCGGATCCGCTGTCTAGAACGACAAGGAGAACCGCATGACCACTGAAGTGACCCAAGTGACCGTCGAGGAACTGGCCGCGCTGATGAAGAAGGCCGCCGGGGTGAGCGTCGACCCGGCGGAGCTCGCGAGCCGGGCGGACACCCCGTTCGCCGAGTTCGGCCTGGACTCGCTCGGCCTCCTCGGCATCGTGGGCGAGCTGGAGAACCGGCACGGCGTGGCGCTGCCCACCGACGCGGAGCGGTGCAAGAGTCCTCGCGCCTTCCTCGAGCTCGTCAACGGCGCACTGACGACGGGAGCCTGACGTGCCAGGTCACACCGAGAACGAGATCACCATCGCCGCACCCGTCGACCTCGTCTGGGACATGACGAACGACCTGGAGCGATGGCCCAAGCTCTTCAGCGAGTACGCGTCCTGCGACGTGCTGTCCCGCGAGGGCGACACGGTGACCTTCCGCCTGACCATGCACCCCGACGAGAACGGCAAGGTGTGGAGCTGGGTCTCGGAACGGACCGCCGACCGAGAGAACCTCATCGTCCGTGCCCGGCGGGTCGAGACCGGCCCGTTCGAGTACATGAACATCGTGTGGGAGTACGAGGAGACCCCCGACGGCACCCGCATGCACTGGACGCAGGACTTCGCGATGAAGCCCGACGCCCCGGTCGACGACGCCGGGATGACGGACATCATCAACCGCAACTCGCCCATCCAGATGGCCCTCATCCGCGACCGCATCGAGGAGGTCTCGTGCACCACGCCCTGATCGTCGCCAGGATGGCCCCGCAGTCGGCCCAGGACATCGCCGGCGTCTTCGCGGCCTCCGACCGCGGCGAACTCCCGCACCTCGTCGGTGTGACCCAGCGCTCCCTGTTCCAGTTCGGCGATGTGTACATGCACTTCATCGAGGCCGAACAGGACCCGGGCCCCGCCATCGCGAAGGTGACCGGGCACCCCGAGTTCGTCGACATCAGCAGGAAGCTCGAAGCGTTCGTCAGCCCGTACGACCCGCAGACCTGGCGGAGTCCCAAGGACGCGATGGCGCGGTGCTTCTACCACTGGGAGAGGGACTGAAGAACGCAGAAGGCCGCCGCCCGCGCTGACCGAGCGCGGGCGGCGGCATCTTCGTGCATTCGGTCTCCGGGCAACCGTCACAGCCGGGACAGCCGGGCGAGTGCCGGCATGAGCCGCAGCGCGTTCTGCCGGTTGATGCTTCGGCGCTGCGACTCCGACAGACAGGGATCGCTGTCCAGCGCGGGCGTCACGCGGTCGACGATGACATGCGCGGGCGTCGGCGGCCAGTCGGTGCCGAAGAGGATACGGCCGGGGTCGACCGTCGCCAGCAGCGTGGGCGTGGCCGAGGGGGACATGGGGCCCGCGGTGTCGAAGTAGAACCGGTGCAGGTAGTCACGGACCCGGCCGGGCTCGATGCCGGGGGTGATGCGCCCGCCGAAGAGTTCCAGCCGGGTGGCCATGTAGGGGAGGAAGCCTCCGCCGTGCGGGAGGATGAAGCTGAGGTTCGGATAGCGGTCCAGCGTGCCGTTCCTGATGAGGTTGATGGCCGCACGGGTGGTGTCCATCAGGAAGTCGCACACGAAGGGCGGCATGCCCGGCAGTCCCGAACCGTCCGGCCCGGCCGGCACTTCCATGGGGTGCGTGCTGATGACGGCGGACCGTTCGTTCAGCTCGTGCAGGAGGCGGTCGTGCGACTTGTCCCCGAGGACCGCGCCTTCCACGCTCGTGCGCGTGCTCACCCCGACGGCCCCGAGTTCGTCGAGGCCGTACCTGACGCTCCATGACGAGAGCTCCAGGTCGTCGAGGAAGACGGGGGTGAAGAAGGCGAACCGCGCGGGGTTGCTCTCGACGACGTCGGCGGCCGCGCGCAGGGCGACACGGGCGCTGTCCTGGCGCTGGACACGCGAGCGGAACCGGCCGAGCATCGCGACGGTCATGACGGACGTGGCGATGCCCGTCTTGTCCATGACCTCCAGGGCCGAGTCCAGGTCCCAGCGCGTCCACCAGGGCAGCTTCTCGCGGTTGACCACTCCTTGCGCCTCCGCCCAGTCCAGCCAGGCGGGCGCGGTGAAGTGGTGGTGGACGTCGACGCGTCCGGCAAGGGTCATAACAACGTCCTCCGTGTGGGATGTTCGGGGGGTTCGGCAGGGGGTTTCGGCAGGGGTTTCGGCGAGGGATCGCTCAGTCGCGGCAGAGCACGGTCTGCAGCACGTTCGTCAGGACGCGATCGGCGTCCGGGATCGCGGCGCCCGCACGCCAGGCGACGAAGCCGTCCGGGCGTACCAGGACGGCACCGTCCTCGGCCGTGCCGTGCAGCTGCGCCCAGTCGGCGTCCGGGTCGGGGGCGAGGTCGTGATCGGGTCCCGTTCCCACGAGGTACGCCTCGACGGGGACGCCCAGGTTCAGGGAGGCCTTCTCCACGGCGTTGCGCCATGTCTGCCCTCCCGACCCGGCGAGCAGTACGAAGGAGCGCTCGTACAGGTCGAGCGTGGAGATCCGGCGGCCTTCTCTCATGACCCACATGTGGGGTGCCCGGCTCCCCGGCTCGCCGCCCAGCTGGAAGGCGTCGGGGACGATCGGCCGGTCCGGCGGGGCACCCACCACGGCGTTCGACGCGTACCGGTAGCAGAGGGCGACGGTCAGCAGGTCCGCCGGGTCGTCGTTGCGGCCCGCGGCAGGGCTGAACCCCGGGTGCTGCTCGTCGGCCGCCTGGACGCACGCGCGCGTGCCGGTCGCGAGGGCGACGGGCCGGCGTTCCCGCTCGTAGGAGTCGAGCAACGGCAGGCCGGCCCAGCCGCGCAGGACCGAGGCCAGCTTCCAGGCCAGGTTGTGGGCGTCCTGGATGCCGGTGTTGGAGCCGAACGCCCCCGTGGGCGGCATTTCGTGGGCCGAGTCGCCGGCCAGGAAGACCCGGCCCTCGCCGTATCGGTCCGCGACCCGCTTCGAGGCGTGCCACGGGGCCCTTCCCGTGATCTCGACGTCGATGTCCGCGACGCCGACGGCAGCGCGGATGTGGGCCGTCAGCCGCTCGTCGGTGAAGTCCTCCAGGGTTTCACCCCGGTCCGGATACCAGGGAACGTGGATCACCCAGCGCTCCTCGTTGTCCACCGGCAGCAGGGCTCCCTCGCCCCTGGGGTCGGTGACGTAGCAGACGACGAATCGTTTCTCCCCTACGTGGTTCCTGAGTGCCCTGCTGCGGAACGTGACGCTGACGTTGTGGAACAGCTCGCCCGGCCCTGACTGGCCGATCCCCAGCTGACTGCGGATGGGGCTCCTGGGGCCGTCCGCGGCCACCAGGAAGCCGGCGTTCACGGTGTACGTCTCACCGGTGTCCCGGCGCATGACCTGCGCCTGAACGCCCTCGTCGTCCTGTGTGAAGGAGAGCATCTCCGAGTCGAAGCGGATGTCGGCGCCCTGGTGACGGGCGTAGCTCAGCAGGACCGGCTCGAGATCGTTCTGGCTGCACAGGCACCAGTCCGAGGAGCTGACCAGGGAGATGTCCATGCCGCCGGAGATGTCCCCGATGATCCAGCGGCGCTGCGTCCCGGTGAGTGTGTCCACCTGGAGAATGCCGTCGTTTCCGGCGAGCACACCGGCCGCCTGCCGAATACGCGACTCCAGGCCGGCGGTCCGGTAAATCTCCATGGTGCGCACATTGTTGCCGCGGCCACGCGGGTGCGTCGACGTCCCGGCATGCCGCTCCACGAGCATGTGCTCAATTCCGAGGCGCCCCAGGAAAACCGAAGTGGAAAGACCCACCAGGGATCCGCCGACGATGAGCACAGGTACAGATTCCGCTTCGTGTCCACTCACGTCGACGATGTTTACCAGCTCGGACTGCGGCCCACACGTCCTACAGGGACCCGACCCATATGGCGCAGCGCCGTTTGCGGCGCGGTGCCGCCCGGGAAACGGTGGCACTGACCGGCGGAATCCGACCGCCGGAATCCACGCCTACCCGGGGACCAGCCATGACGCAAGCGTTCGCATCCGAGGAATCCGAGGCACTGTCGCCCGAAGAGGCCGCCGCCGCGGCCTCGGCGTGCAGCCGGGAGTTCCGCGCCAACCCGCATCCCGTGTACGCCGCGCTCCGGGAAACGGCACCCGTGTGCCCGCTGTCGCCGCCCCACGGCGTCGAGACGTACCTGATCACGCGGTACGACGACGCGCGTGCCGCGCTGGCCGACCCCCGGCTGAGCAAGGACATGTACGGCGCCATCGACGCCTACCACCGCATTTTCGGCGACTCGTCGATCGCGCTCGACGACAACATGCTCTTCTCGGACCCGCCGAAGCACACCAGGCTCCGCAGGATCGTCGGCAGTACCTTCACTCCGAAAAGGGTGGAATCGCTGCGATCGCGCGTCCAGCAGATCACCGACGAACTGCTGGACCAATGCCCGGCATCGGGGCCGTTCAATCTCCTCCCGGAGTTCTGTTTCCCGCTTCCGCTCCATGTGATCTGTGAACTTCTGGGCGTCCCGGAAAACGAGCGCAAACAGGCTCAGGAATGGTCCGCCACCGTCGCGCAGACCGGTTTCGGGCCGGAGGCGAGAAAGAAGCTGGAAATCGCCGAGGGAAATCTACGTGACTATCTTGTGGACCTGTGCGCACGAAAGCGGAAGGAGCCGGATTCGGGCCTGCTCAGCGCACTCGTCACGGCACAGGACGTGGATGGCGCGCTCACGGACCACGAACTGGTCTCCACGGCGTGGGTGCTGCTGTTCGCCGGCCACAAGTCGACCGCCTACCAGATCGGCAACGCCGTCTACCACCTGCTCGCCCAGCCGGAGCAGAAGCAACTGGCACTCCGGGACGAGACCGCCATGACCGCGGCCATCGAGGAGATCTTCCGCTTCGAGACCTCCGTGGAGAACTCGACGTTCCGCCACGCGACAGAGGACATCGTGATGCGCGACACCCTCATCCCCAAGGGTGCGCTCGTGCAGATCTCGATCACCGGGGCCCACCGTGACCCCGAAGCCTTCGCCGATCCGGACCGCCTCGACGTCACACGCCCGAACGTCCAGGCGACGCACATCGCCTTCGGCGTCGGCCCGCACTACTGCATCGGCGCGCCGCTGGCCCGGCTGGAGATGCAGATCGCCCTCACCACCCTCTTCGGCCGGTACCCCCGCATGGCCCTGGCCGGGGCACCCGAGGACGCGCGCTGGCTGACCGTGCCGTTCCCGGCCTTCCGCGGACTCGCGGAGCTGCCCGTCGTCCTCGACCCGTCCTGACGGGAGCGCCATGGAACGCGTGCGTGTCATTCGGCTGCTCCACGTCCGGGAAGGACGGGAAGCGGACTTCGTGGAGTCCTATCAGGGCGTGCTCGAACGCGCCGTGCGGTTCCCCGGGCACCTCGGCGAGCAGCTGGGCCGCTCGATCGACCATCCCGCTCGCTGGCTGCTCACCAGCGAGTGGGACAGCCTGGAGTCGGTCGAACAGTGGCGGGCCGACCCCGATCACCAGGCCCTGGTCGCGCCGATGAACGCCTGCCTGCACGACGACCGGTGGACGGCGGTCTTCCGGATCAGGGAGACGGCCGACGCACAGCGCGGACCGAAGGGCGAGACGGGGCTGACCAGCATGTGACCGGCCGGTAAGGTCGGTTCCGTGCCGAAGCCGCTCAGTCTTCCCTTCGATCCCATCGCGCGCGCCGACGAACTCTGGAAGCAGCGCTGGGGCAATGTGCCGTCCATGGCCGCCATCACCTCGATCATGCGCGCCCAGCAGATCCTGCTCGCCGAGGTCGACGCGGTGGTCAAGCCGTACGGGCTGACGTTCGCGCGGTACGAGGCCCTGGTGCTGCTCAACTTCTCCAAGGCCGGCGAACTGCCCATGTCCAAGATCGGCGAGCGGCTCATGGTCCACCCGACGTCGGTGACGAACACCGTGGACCGGCTGGTCAGGTCGGGTCTGGTGGACAAGCGGCCCAACCCCAACGACGGGCGGGGCACGCTCGCCTCCATCACCGACAAGGGCCGCGAAGTCGTCGAGGCGGCCACCCGCGACCTCATGGCGATGGACTTCGGGCTCGGGGTCTACGACGCCGAGGAGTGCGCGGAGATCTTCGCGATGCTGCGCCCGCTGCGGGTGGCGGCGCACGACTTCGAGGAGAGCTGACCGGGATCGACCTGGGTCCGACCCGGGCCCCACCCCGGCCAAGATCTCCCGGAACGGGTGGTTACGCTCGTACGCATGAAGAAGAGCGTGCTGACGCGCTACCGCGTCATGGCCTACGTGACCGGTGTCCTCCTCGTCCTGCTCACGCTGGGCGTCGTCGCCAAGTACCTGCTGAAGATGGACGGCGCCGACAGCTTCACGAGCGTCGTCGGCATCGCGCACGGCTGGCTCTACGTCGTGTACCTCGTCTTCGCCTTCGACCTGGGCGCCAAGGCGAAGTGGCCGGTGAAGCGGCAGCTGTGGGTGCTGCTCGCCGGGACGATCCCGACGGCCGCCTTCTTCGTGGAGCGCAAGGTCACCCACGAGCTGGAGGCCAAGGTCTCTGAGGGCTCGCCGGCGGTCGCCAAGGCCTGACCCCCACCGCCGTACGGAACGCGTGCGGCGGTTTCCCATCGACATTTACTTGGACGTCCTAGTAAATTCGAGGGTATGGACGCTGACGCCATCGAGGAGGGCCGCCGACGCTGGCAGGCCCGGTACGACGCCGCGCGCAAGCGCGACGCTGACTTCACCACGCTCTCCGGCGATCCCGTGGAGCCGGTGTACGGTCCCCGACCCGGGGACAGGTACGAGGGCTTCGAGCGGATCGGCTGGCCCGGGGAGTACCCCTACACGCGCGGGCTGTATCCGACCGGCTATCGAGGGCGGACGTGGACCATCCGGCAGTTCGCCGGGTTCGGCAACGCCGAGCAGACCAACGAGCGGTACAAGATGATCCTCGGCAACGGCGGCGGCGGTCTCTCGGTCGCCTTCGACATGCCGACGCTCATGGGGCGGGACTCCGACGATCCGCGCTCGCTGGGCGAGGTCGGGCACTGCGGGGTCGCCATCGACTCGGCCGCCGACATGGAGGTCCTGTTCAAGGACATCCCGCTGGGCGACGTGACCACGTCCATGACCATCAGCGGGCCGGCCGTGCCCGTCTTCTGCATGTACCTGGTGGCGGCGGAGCGGCAGGGTGTGGATCCGGGGGTGCTCAACGGGACCCTCCAGACCGACATCTTCAAGGAGTACATCGCCCAGAAGGAGTGGCTCTTCCAGCCCGAGCCGCATCTGCGCCTCATCGGCGACCTGATGGAGTACTGCGCCGCCGGGATTCCCGCGTACAAGCCGCTGTCGGTGTCCGGGTACCACATCCGGGAGGCGGGGGCGACGGCCGCGCAGGAGCTGGCGTACACGCTGGCGGACGGGTTCGGGTACGTCGAGCTGGGGCTGTCGCGCGGGCTGGACGTCGATGTCTTCGCCCCGGGTCTCTCCTTCTTCTTCGACGCGCACGTCGACTTCTTCGAGGAGATCGCCAAGTTCCGTGCGGCGCGGCGCATTTGGGCGCGGTGGATGCGGGACGTGTACGGGGCGAAGAGCGAGAAGGCGCAGTGGCTGCGCTTCCACACGCAGACCGCGGGTGTCTCGCTGACCGCCCAGCAGCCGTACAACAACGTCGTGCGTACGGCCGTGGAGGCGCTGGCCGCCGTGCTCGGCGGGACGAACTCGCTGCACACCAACGCCCTCGACGAGACCCTCGCGCTGCCCTCCGAGCAGGCCGCCGAGATCGCGCTGCGGACGCAGCAGGTGCTGATGGAGGAGACCGGGGTCGCCAATGTGGCCGATCCGCTGGGTGGTTCGTGGTACGTCGAGCAGCTGACCGACCGGATCGAGGCCGACGCCGAGAAGATCTTCGAGCAGATAAAGGAGCGGGGGCTGCGGGCGCATCCCGACGGGCGGCACCCGATCGGGCCGATCACGTCCGGGATTCTGCGGGGGATCGAGGACGGCTGGTTCACCGGGGAGATCGCTGAGTCGGCGTTCCGGTATCAGCGGGCGCTGGAGAAGGGTGAGAAGCGGGTCGTCGGGGTGAACGCCCACACCGGGTCCGTCACCGGGGATCTGGAGATCCTGCGGGTGAGCCATGAGGTGGAGCGGGAGCAGGTGCGGGTGCTGGGTGCCCGGCGGGCGGGGCGGGACGATGCCGCGGTGCGCTCCGCGTTGGACGGGATGCTGGGCGCTGCGCGGAGCGGCGCCAACATGATCGAGCCGATGTTGGAGGCGGTGCGGGCCGAGGCGACGCTGGGGGAGATCTGCGGGGTGCTGCGGGAGGAGTGGGGGGTGTACACGGAGCCGGCCGGGTTCTAGATGATTTCGCCCCCGCCGCCCTTACCCTTCCCATCCCTGGGGGGCTTCGCCCCACAGACCCCCCATCGGCCTGAACGGCCTCGTCCTCAAACGCCGGACCGGCTGAGTGGTGGGCAGATCAGTGGGCTGAGTGTGCCAGGCCCAGTGACAGGATTCGGGCGAAATTTCGTGCCCACTCCTCGTCCGCCGGTTCCGCGCTGACCAGCGTGCGGTGGACCACTGCTCCCGCCACCATGTCGAAGATGAGGTCGACCGTGCGGGCGGACTCCGTGGGGTCGGTCTCGGGTGGGAGTTCGCCGCGGGACTGGGCCCTCGCCCGGCCCTCCAGGACCAGGCGTTTCTGGCGTTCGACGATCGACTCGCGGATGCGTTCGCGCAGGGCCTCGTCCCTGGTCGCCTCCGCCACCACCGCCATCAGGCCACTTTTGGCCTCGGGACGGGCCAGGATCGCCGCGAATTGGAGGACCACGCCCTCGATGTCGGCGGCCAGGGTGCCCCGGTCGGGGAGTTCCAGTTCGTCGAAGAGTTCCGCCACCGCGTCCACGACCAGCTCGTTCTTGCCGGACCAGCGGCGGTAGAGGGTGGTTTTCGCAACTCCCGCCCGCGTCGCCACGTCTCCCAGGGTGAGCTTGGACCAGCCCACCTCCACCAGGGCCTCCCGGGTGGCCGCGAGGATCGCCGCGTCCGCCGCGGCGCTGCGGGGGCGTCCTGTGGCGCGTGGGGCGGGAGTGCGGGTCTGCATCCCATGACCATAAGACGACGGTTCCTGTGAGGCCGTGAGGGAGATCACCGGAGAGTGGTGTTCCGGAGGCACCCGGTGCCATTACGCTACGACTCGTAGCGAAACCACTGGCGTGGGGTGGGGACCCGGCGTCGTACAGCGCAGAGCACGACCGGCTCTCGCAACGCTTTTCACTGATGCGCGCGGACGGGGGAGGATAGACGCATGCAGCCACGGAACATGTCCATGAGCGGAGTCGTCGACCTCGCCGCGGTGAAGGCGGCCCAGGAGGCCAAGGCGAAGGCGGAGCAGGCGCGTGCCGAGGCCGCCCGGCAGGGCGGGGGCACCGGCGCCGTATCGCCCGCCGATCTTGTTATTGATGTGGATGAGGCAGGGTTCGAGCGGGAGGTCCTGCAGCGGTCCGCCGAGGTGCCCGTCGTCATCGACTTCTGGGCCGAGTGGTGCCAGCCCTGCAAGCAGCTGAGCCCGGTACTGGAGCGGCTCGCCGTCGAGTACAACGGGCGGTTCCTGCTGGCCAAGATCGACGTCGACGCCAACCAGATGCTGATGCAGCAGTTCGGCGTGCAGGGGATTCCGGCCGTCTTCGCCGTCGTCGCCGGGCAGGCGCTGCCGCTCTTCCAGGGGGCGGCCGGTGAGGCGCAGATCCGCCAGACGCTGGACCAGCTCGTCGCGGTGGCCGAGCAGCGGTTCGGCCTGACCGGTCTCACCGTCGACCCGGACGCCGAGCCGGGTGGCGGCGCCCAGACCGCTCCCGCCGTGCCGGCCGGTCCGTACGACGCACTGCTCGAGGCCGCCGTACAGGCCCTGGACGCGGGCGACTTGGCCGGTGCCGTACAGGCGTACAAGAACGTGCTGAGCGAGGACCCGGCGAACTCGGAGGCCAAACTGGGGCTCGCCCAGGCCGAGTTGCTGCAGCGGGTGCAGGGTGCCGACCCGCAGCAGGTGCGCAAGAACGCCGCCGAGAAGCCCGGGGACGCGCAGGCGCAGATCGCCGCCGCCGACCTGGATCTGGTGGGCGGTCATGTCGAGGACGCCTTCGGGCGGCTCATCGAGACCGTGCAGCGCACGGTGGGTGACGATCGGGACACCGTACGACTTCGGCTACTGGAGCTGTTCGAGGTCGTGGGTGCCGAGGACCCGCGTGTGGCGGCGGCGCGCAGGGCGTTGGCGCGTGCGCTGTTCTGACCGGACCAGTGAGCGGGGCGGCGGCCCCGTTCTGACCAGTCACTAAACGCACGGGCGCGTGTGGCCCGAGTGAAAGATTTGCCGACAGGGCGTCACTGCGGCCGCGCTTTACCAAATCTTGGTAATCGCGGCCGCAGTTACTGGGGGTAAGTCACAGGCTTCGTTCTGTCAGAGCCTGTCCGGTGATACCTGGATTTGTCCGGTCGCTTGACGCCACCCTGTGTGGCTGTCCGAGACCGACGGGTCGTTGTTCGGTTATCCCGCCGTTACTACTGAGTAACGAAGCCCCTTGTGCGGGCGGCGAGAATGCACCACGATCGGCCACGCTCGGTCCATTTCCGCACCCCGACAGCCGGTCGGGTCACGGGAGTTCCTGGGTCCCCACCGAGCAGAGTCGGCGGCAGTGGCGCCGGCTCTTGGACAGGGGGGTCTTCGCCCACTCGGCGAAGCCTGTCCAGCAAGGTTGTGCGTGATGCGTGTCAGGCGCGACCAGTGGTTGTCGCTCGGGGGTGATCGCCGGTGATTCGGGCGCGGTTCGCGCCACCGAGCGCAGGCGCTCTCCTTCCCGAGGACGTAGCACTTCTCCCATCCCTGCCTGGCCGACCCGTCGACTACGGGAGCTCGGTCGAGGCCAGGAGATGTACGTCCGAGAAGGAGGAAATATGGAGTCCCAGGTGCGTGGCGGGACCAGATGGAAGCGGTTCGCTGTGGTCATGGTGCCCAGCGTCGCCGCCACGGCTGCGATAGGTGTCGCCCTCGCGCAGGGCGCTCTCGCCGCGTCGTTCAGTGTCTCCGGCCAGTCGTTCAAGGTCACGACCGACAAGCTCGTCGGTACGGGTTTCTCGCAGTACGGCGCTCTTGACGAGGGCTACACGCTCACCGGCAAGAAGACGGTTCACCCCGTCGCCGTCTCGGGCTTCAAGTCCGCGACGATCAACAACCTGTGCCAGTCCGTGGTCACCCCCGACGTCCCGATCCTCGGGAGCGTCAGCCTGATCCTGCGGGCGGGCGGCGGCGACACGCCGGTTGAGGCCAAGAACCTGTACATCGACGTCGCCGAACTGAACGCGGACGCGACGTTCGAGAACATCGACATCGGTGTGGCGGCCAAGGACGCCAGCAAGGGTCCGGGCATGAAGGGCGGCGGCGAGCAGGCCAACCCCTTCGGGTTCGCCCAGCAGGCCGACAAGGCCACGCTGACCGACGTGAAGCAGACGGCGTGGGCGACCACCGCCGGAACCTTCAAGCTCAGCGGTCTGAAGATGTCGCTGTCGACGGGTGTCAAGGAGTGCTACTAAGCACTCTCTGACGGGCGGGGGAGCCGATGGCGCCCCCGCCCGTCCACTCTCCGCCCGCTTTCTTCACAAGCGGTCACATGCTCACCAACTCACCACCGCACCACCACCACAGCAACGCCGTTCCAGGGAGCTGTTTTCCATGAGCGCCGAGACTCCTGCCGTATCCGGCCAGTTCACCCGCCGGAGGCTGCAGTTCCGCGCCTGGCGGGGTACGAGGCCGTTCTGGGCCGGTCTGTTCGTCATGTTCGGCGGACTCCCGATCGCCTACTTCCCGTACGCGAACCTTCAGATCGGTCATCTGACGCTGGCGATGCAGACAGCGGGGGGCTCCAGTTCGCTGATCATCGGTGTGCTGCTCGTCGTCCTGGGCTTCACCCTCTGGTTCCAGCAGCACGTCCGCACCTTCGCCGGGATCGCGGCGATCCTGCTGGGGCTGGTGTCCATCCCCCTGTCCAACCTCGGCGGCTTCCTCATCGGCTTCCTCTTCGCCCTCATCGGTGGGGCGATGGCCGTGGCGTGGGTGCCCGGCGCGCCGCCCGAGCAGGAGCCGGCGCGGACGGACACGACGGGGACGGGTGGCGCTCCCGAGGGCCTGGACCCCGACACCACGGTCCTCAAGCCGGTCCAGGACACGGCCGAGTTGGGCAAGTCGAACGATCTGTCAGGAACGAGCCCGGCGAACGGGGCGAACGGGAGGCACAGTGCCGGCTGACGAGGTGACCCACGGGACTGATGTGGACAAGTCCCGTGTGAGAACCGGGCCGCGTCACGCGGCGCCCAAGAAGCCGCTGTTCACCAGGTTCCACATGCCGGCCGGCAAGGCGATAGCCCTGGCGGCGATGCCCACCGCCGTCCTCATGGGGATGGGGTTCACGCCGACGCTCGCGCAGGCCGACAGCAACGACTCGTCGAAGCTGACGTCGAACAGCCTGACGGCGGACGAGTACGACGAGTTCGCGGACCAGTACAAGGAATGCGTGGCGGCCCTGGACGACTCCGAGGACGCTTCGGCCTCGCCGTCGCCCTCCGCGAGCTCCGGTGACTCCACGGACCAGGACGACTCGCCGGAGCCGACGCCGTCGGCCTCCTCCGGCCAGGACTCCACGGGTTCCTCGGGTTCGTCGGACTCCTCGGACACGTCCGGTTCCTCGGGTTCCACGGGCGGCTCCTCCTCGTCGGATTCAGGTTCCGACGACGCGGCCGAGCCCACGCCCGCGCCGTCCCCGAGCACGTCGAGCGAGGCGCAGTCCGGCGACACCACCACGCCGTCCCCCTCGCCGTCCGAGAGCGGCGGCAACCTGCTGGAGGACATCGGCGACGCGATCACCGGCATCTTCACGGGCGGCTCCGGCTCCGAGGAGAGCGCGAGCCCGACGCCGACGCCCTCCGCGAGCGCGAGCGAGGAGACGTCCTCCGGGTCCTCCGACTCCGGCAAGGACACCTCCGAGGGCTCCGACCCCGCCAAGGAGACCGCCGACAAGGTCACCGACACGGTCAAGGACACCACCGACTCGGCGTCCAAGGCCGTGGAGGACACCACCGAGGCGGCCCAGGAGACCGCCGAGGAGGCTGCCGCCGCCGCCACGCCGAGCCCCTCCGCGAGCTCCACCACGGACGCCGAGGACTGTCCGGCCGCCACCGACGACGAGAGCGGCGTCGACAACAAGGTGCCGGTGGCGGACGACCCCTGGTACCTGGAGGCCAGCTCGCTGCTGCTGAAGGGCGCGGACTACCAGGGCATCGTCGAGGTGAAGACCGCCAACGGCACCAAGAAGAAGGTGCTGAAGTACGTCATCTCCGACGGCACCGACATCGGCGACCTGCACCAGCTGGTCAAGGACAAGCAGTCCGGCAAGACCTACCACGTGCAGGCGGCCCAGGGCTCCACGTCCACGATCCGCAACGGCACGACGGTGATGTACACCGAGAGCATCTCCGGCAATCTGCTCGGCCTGATCCCGGTGACGTTCGACCCGGAGCACCCGCCGCCCCTGAACATCCCGTTGATCTACTTCACCAAGGTGAGGGTCGTCCAGGCGGCCCAGTTCGGCGGCACGCTGCACGTGCCCGGGATGCACATGTTCACGACCGACTGAACCGCGCTCACGACCGACTGAGCGTCCGCACAAGCCCGTTCGGGAGCCGCAAAAACGCTGAGGGCGCCCCCTGGTCACAGGGGGCGCCCTCAGCGCCGTACGACAGCCTTGTCAGGCCTCGGGTCAGTCCCGTGCGCCGCCGCCGAGGTGGTGGACGCGGACCATGTTGGTGGTCCCGGGGACGCCGGGCGGGGAACCGGCCGTGATCACCACGATGTCGCCCTCGTTGAACAGGCCCATCTTGACGATCTCCTGGTCCACCAGGTCGACCATCTCGTCGGTGCTGTTGACGAACGGCACCACGTGCGGCTCCACACCCCAGCTGAGCGTCATCTGGTTGCGGGTGCCCTCGTCCGTGGTGAAGGCCACGATCGGCTGGGCGGCGCGGTAGCGGCACAGGCGGCGGGCGGTGTCGCCGGACTGCGTGAAGGCGACCAGGCCCTTGCCGCCGAGGAAGTCGGCGATCTCGCAGGCCGCGCGGGCCACCGAACCACCCTGCGTACGGGGCTTCTTGCCCGGCACGAGCGGCTGCAGGCCCTTGGACAGCAGCTCCTGCTCGGCCGCGGTGACGATCTTCGACATCGTCTTGACGGTCTCGATCGGGTACGCGCCGACCGAGGACTCCGCCGACAGCATGACGGCATCCGCGCCGTCCAGGATCGCGTTGGCCACGTCGGAGGCCTCGGCGCGGGTCGGACGGGAGTTGGTGATCATCGACTCCATCATCTGGGTCGCCACGATCACCGGCTTGGCGTTGCGGCGGCACAGCTCGATGAGCCGCTTCTGCACCATCGGGACCTTCTCGAGCGGGTACTCGACGGCCAGGTCGCCACGCGCGACCATCACGCCGTCGAACGCCATCACGACGTCCTCCATGTTGGCGACCGCCTGCGGCTTCTCCACCTTGGCGATGACCGGGACGCGGCGGCCGACCTCGTCCATGACCTTGTGCACGTCCTGCACGTCGTTGGCGTCCCGCACGAAGGACAGGGCGACCAGGTCGCAGCCCATGTTCAGCGCGAACCGCAGGTCCTCGACGTCCTTCTCGGACAGCGCCGGCACGTTCACGGCCGCGCCGGGCAGGTTGATGCCCTTGTGGTCGGAGACGACGCCGCCCTCGATGACGATCGTCTTCACCCGCGGGCCCTCGACGTCCAGGACCTTCAGCTCGACGTTGCCGTCGTTGATCAGGATCTGGTCGCCGCGCGCGACATCGCCGGGCAGGCCCTTGTAGGTGGTCCCGCAGATGGACTTGTCGCCCGGGACGTCCTCGGTCGTGATGACGAACTCGTCACCGCGCTCCAGCTCGACCGGGCCCTCGGCGAAGGTCTCCAGACGGATCTTCGGACCCTGGAGGTCGGCGAGCACACCGATGGCCCGCCCGGTCTCCCGGGCGGCGGCACGCAGGCGCTCGTACCGCCCCTGGTGGTCCTCGTGGGTGCCGTGGCTGAAGTTGAAGCGGGCCACATTCATGCCCGCCTCGATCAGCGCGACGAGCTGTTCATGGGAGTCGACCGCGGGGCCGAGAGTACAAACGATTTTCGAACGGCGCATGGGACGATCCTATCGGTTTGTTTCGCCGCGGAATATTCCGTCTGGCGGAAGATACAAATGAGCTGCGCATTGCTCAGCCGTGTTACTCAGGCGTTCCACACGGCGGAGCCGCATATCAAATGCGTCCGACCAGTGCGTAGGTCTGCGTCGCGATCTCCAGTTCTTCATCCGTCGGCACCACGGCGACCGCCACACGCGCGTGCGCCGGCGAAATCAGCCGCGGCTCGTCACCGCGTACGGCGTTCAGCTCGCCGTCCACCGCCAGGCCCAGCTCCTCGAGGCCGGCGACGGCCGCCTCCCGCACGGGCGCCGCGTTCTCCCCGACGCCGGCCGTGAACGCCACCGCGTCCACCCTGCCGAGCACCGCGTAATAGGCGCCGATGTACTTCTTCAAACGATGAATGTAGATGTCGAAGGCGAGCTTCGCCTCCGCGTCGCCCTCGTCGACGCGGCGCCGGATCTCCCGCATGTCGTTGTCGCTGCACAGACCGATGAGACCGCTCTTCTTGTTGAGAAGAGTGTCGATTTCGTCGATGGACATTTCGGCAACGCGCGCCAAATGGAAGATGACCGCCGGATCCACATCACCGGATCGCGTACCCATCACGAGCCCCTCCAAAGGCGTCAGCCCCATGGAGGTGTCCACGCAACGACCGCCCCGTACGGCGGACGCGGACGCGCCGTTGCCCAGGTGCAGCACGATGACGTTCACGTCCTCGGGCGCCTTGCCGAGCAGCTCGGCGGTGGCCCGGGAGACGTACGCGTGCGAGGTGCCGTGGAAGCCGTACCGGCGTATCCGGTGCCGGTCGGCGGTCTCGACGTCGATCGCGTAGCGGGCGGCCGACTCCGGCATCGTCGTGTGGAACGCGGTGTCGAAGACGGCGACCTGGGGCAGGTCCGGCCGCAGCTGGCGGGCGGTGCGGATGCCGGTGAGGTTGGCCGGGTTGTGCAGCGGGGCGACGGGTATCAGCCGCTCGATCTCGGCGAGCACGGCGTCGTCGATGACGGTCGGCTCGGTGAAGTGCTTGCCGCCGTGCACCACCCGGTGCCCGATCGCGGCCAGCTCGGGCGAGTCGAGCCCGAGACCGTCCTTGGCGAGCTCCGCCGACACGGCCTTCAGGGCGGCCTCGTGGTCGGCGATCGGTCCGGTCCACTCACGGCTCTCGCCGCCGCCCGCCAGCGGAGTGTGCTTGAGCCGGGAGGTCTCCTCCCCGATGCGCTCGACCAGGCCCACGGCCAGCCGGCTGCTGTCCCGCATGTCGAGCAGCTGGTACTTCACCGACGAGGAGCCGGAGTTGAGGACGAGGACGCGGGACGCACTCACTGCTGGGAAACCTTCTCGCTGGGGGACTGGGCCTGGATCGCCGTGATGGCGACGGTGTTGACGATGTCCTGGACGAGCGCGCCCCGGGACAGGTCGTTGACCGGCTTGCGCAGACCCTGCAGCACCGGGCCGACGGCGATCGCGCCGGCCGAACGCTGCACGGCCTTGTAGGTGTTGTTACCTGTATTGAGGTCAGGGAAGATCAGAACCGTTGCCTGCCCGGCCACGTCCGATTCCGGCAGCTTGGTCGCGGCCACGGACGGCTCCACGGCGGCGTCGTACTGAATGGGCCCCTCGATCTTCAGATCGGGCCGCCGCTCCCGCGCCAGCTCGGTCGCCTCGCGCACCTTGTCGACATCGGCGCCCGAACCGGACGTGCCCGTCGAGTACGACAGCATCGCGATCCGCGGCTCCACACCGAACTGTTCGGCGGTGGCGGCCGACTGGATGGCGATGTCGGCCAGCTGCTCGGCGTTCGGGTCGGGGTTCACCGCGCAGTCGCCGTAGACGAGCACCCTGTCGGCGAGGCACATGAAGAAGACGGAGCTGACGATCTTCGTGTCGGCCTTGGTCTTGATGATCTCGAAGCCGGGCCGGATGGTTGCGGCCGTGGAGTGCACGGACCCCGAGACCATGCCGTCCGCGAGCCCCTCCTGCACCATCAGGGTGCCGAAGTAGTTCACATCGCTGACGACGTCGTACGCCAGCTCGACCGTGACCCCCTTGTGCGCGCGCAGCTGGGCGTACTTCTCGGCGAAGGCGTCGCGCAGCTCGCTGGTGGCCGGGTCGATCAGCTGGGAGTCGCCCAGGTCGATGCCGAGGTCGGCGGCCTTCTTGCGTATCTGGTCGACGGGGCCGAGGAGGGTGAGGTCGCAGACCCGGCGCCGCAGGAGCACCTCGGCCGCGTGCAGGACGCGCGGCTCGGTGCCCTCGGGCAGCACGATGCGGCGCATGTTCGAGCGGGCCTGCTCCAGGAGCTTGTGCTCGAACATCATCGGTGTGACCCGGTCGCTGCTCGGCGCCGAGACCCGCTTGATCAGGTCACCGGTGTCGACGTACCGCTCGAAGAGGCCGAGGGCGGTCTCCGCCTTGCGCGGGGTGGCCGCGTTCAGCTTCCCCTCCAGGGAGAACAGCTGCTCGGCGGTGGGGAAGCTGTAGCCGGGCACCGACAGCACCGGGGTGCCCGGGGCGAGGCGGGCGGCGAGGGTGAGGATCTCGTCGCCGGGGCGCTCGTCCAGGGTGAGCAGCACGCCGGCGATCGGCGGGGTGCCGGCGCTGTGCGCGGCCAGCGAGCCGACGACCAGGTCGGCGCGGTCGCCCGGGGTGACGACCAGGCAGCCCGGGGTCAGGGCGCTGAGGAAGTTGGGCAGCATGGCGCCGCCGAAGACGAACCCGAGGGCGTCGCGCGCGAGCCCCGAGTCGTCGCCCAGCAGGACCTTCGCGCCGAGGGACTGGGCGATCTGCGCGACGGTCGGCGCGGAGAGCGCGGGCTCGTCCGGGACGACGTAACAGGGCACCGGCAGCCGCGACTCGAGCCGCTCGGCGATCTCGTCCCGGTCCTCCCGGGCGACCCGGTTGGTGACCATGGCCAGCACGTCGCAGCCGAGGCTGTCGTACGCCCGATAGGCGTTTCGCGTCTCGGCGAGCACGGACTCGGTGGTCTGCTTGCGCCCGCCCACGACCGGTATCACGGACGCGCCGAACTCGTTGGCGAGCCGGGCGTTGAGGGACAGCTCGTCCGGGAGCTGGGTGTCGGCGTAGTCGGTGCCGAGGACGAGGACGACGTCGTAGTCGCGGGCGACGACATGGAACCGGTCGACGAGCGTGGACACCAGCTCGTCGGTCCCGCGCTCGGCCTGGAGCGCGGACGCCTCGTGGTAGTCCATGCCGTAGACCGTGGCCGGGTCCTGGGAGAGGCGATAGCGGGCGCGCAGCAGCTCGAACAGCCGGTCGGGACTGTGGTGGACCAGCGGCCGGAACACCCCCACCCGGTCGACCTGCCGGGTCAGGAGCTCCATCACCCCGAGCTCGACGACCTGGCGGCCGTCCCCGCGGTCGATTCCGGTCACGTACACGCTGCGCGTCACGCGTGCTCTCCGTTTCGTCTGTTCGTCCGTCTGGCCGTCTGGTCCGGCCGTCTGTCAGCGGCTTGGCGGAGCCTTTGGTCGCAAATTCGCCCAGTGAGGTGAGCGAAACCCTCTTGACAATACCCTTGTCTGTGGATTAGGCGCCCGTCAGGCCCGTGGGTCGGACATGCGGCGGCGCAAGGCGGGGAACATGAAACAATCGGACCGGCTCACCGGTATCAACAGCGAGCAGGAGACACAGCACGATGCGTATCGGAGTTCTCACCGCAGGCGGCGACTGCCCCGGCCTGAACGCAGTGATCCGGTCGGTCGTGCACCGGGCCGTCGCCCACTACGGCGACGAGGTGATCGGCTTCGAGGACGGATACGCGGGCCTGCTGGACGGCCGCTACCGCAGCCTCGACCTGGAGGCGGTCGGCGGCATCCTGGCGCGCGGCGGCACGATCCTGGGGTCGTCGAGGCTGGAGCGCGACCGGTTGCGCGAGGCGTGCGAGAGCGCCCCCGACATCGCCCGTGACTTCGGCATCGACGCGCTGATCCCGATCGGCGGTGAGGGAACCCTGACGGCGGCACGGATGCTGTCGGACGCGGGCCTGCCGGTGGTGGGCGTGCCGAAGACCATCGACAACGACATCTCGTCCACGGACCGCACGTTCGGCTTCGACACGGCGGTCGGGGTCGCCACCGAGGCCATGGACCGCCTGAAGACGACCGCGGAGTCACACCAGCGGGTGATGGTGGTGGAGGTCATGGGCCGCCACGCCGGCTGGATCGCGCTGGAGTCCGGCATGGCCGCGGGTGCGCACGGCATCTGCCTGCCTGAGCGCCCCTTCGACCCCGGAGACCTCGTGAAGATGGTCGAGGAGCGCTTCGCGCGCGGCAAGAAGTTCGCGGTGATCTGCGTCGCCGAGGGAGCCCACCCCGCCGAGGGCACCATGGACTACGGCAAGGGCGAGATCGACCAGTTCGGCCACGAGCGCTTCCAGGGCATCGGTACGGCACTGGCGTTCGAGCTGGAGCGCCGCCTCGGCAAGGAGGCCAAGCCGGTCATTCTCGGCCACGTCCAGCGCGGCGGCACGCCGACCGCGTACGACCGCGTCCTCGCCACCCGCTTCGGCTGGCATGCGGTGGAGGCGGCGCACCGGGGCGAGTTCGGCAGGATGACCGCGCTGCGGGGGACCGACGTGGTGATGGTGCCGCTGGCGGAGGCGGTCACCGAGCTGAAGACGGTGCCGAAGGACCGGATGGACGAGGCGGAGTCGGTGTTCTAGGCCGGGTTCCCGGGCGGCCGGAGACTCAGTCGGGGTCGAAGTTCAGGGGGCACTTCTCCCGACGGTCGTCCAGAAGTGATCGACGATCCGGTCGAGGTATTCGCGGCCGGCCGCACCGGAGTGCGTGTTGTCGCCGCCCCAGCTGAGGGTGGCGGTCATCTGCCCCTGGTAGTTCTGGTGCAGCTCCTGGAGGGCGGTCTCCAGGATGCGCCGGTCCAGGGGCACCATCTTGCCGACCGGGCGTACGTACGCCTGCCAGCGCGTCGTCACGGCACTGCGCAGCAGCTCGGCGAGCTTCCCGTCGCGGCCCGTGACAGTGATGAAGTCCGGCAGCGACAGGCCGAGGATCTCGGCGAGGGCGGCGGACTGGCGGTCGGTGCCGCGCCAGTCGTCGAGCTCCTCCATGCGGAGATAGGCCGGGAGGTCGTGCCCGACGGTACGCGCCACGTCCTCGGGTGCGAGCCCGCGCGCGATGCGGTGCTCACGCAACGTCCGCGGCTTGCCGAGCAGCTCACTGGGCGAGCACCACAGCACCCCCGCGAGTGCGGTGAGCTCGTTGCTGGTCGGCGCGGCGAGCTCGCGTTCCCAGGCGATGACCAGGTCTTCGGTGACGTAGGGAAGCCCGTACGAGGCCCGCATGCCGTAGGCGACATGCTCGGGCCCCATGTTGAGGGCGGCACGGAGTCTGCGGGCGGCGGGGGCGTTGAAGGGGGGAGTGGGTGGGGTCCGGTGGCTGGAGCGGTTGGGGTGTTTGTGGCGGTTGGGGTGGCTGGGGTGGTCGGGGTGATGGTTGTGGTGGTGGGGCTGGTTCGGTTGAGCTGGGGGTCGGCGCACGGGGCACAACGTAGGGCCGGCGGGGTGGGGTGACTACGGTCTGTTCGGCCAGGATTACGGATTGTAGGAAGCTATGACTACTGGCGGGTTCGTTTACGGGGGGAGGTCGTCTGTCGAGGTGGGGCGATAGTGGGGCGTGTTGCGCCAGGGCGGGGGACGGCTTGGCCCGATGGATGGTGACATTCGGTGAATGGCAAGGTCAGGGGGCATATTCGGGAAAGTGCTCCCATGTCGATCTCTTTGTCGTCCGTGGTGGTGGTGCTGCGGCCATGGATCGTGTGAACGGACATCGAAGAGGAGTGCGGCATGGTCAACGGGCCGAGCGGTCGCCGAGAGGTGGGTGAGCGGCGGCTCAATCCCGACGTCGGGTGAGGCGGTGTCCCTCGCCGAGCTCCGGGAGGACGATCTGCCCGGGGGTTCCGGGGCGTACCGTGTTCGGGCGCGAGGTTCGTGGGCGGTACGGGGGCGGCGCCATGGTCGGTGAGGGTGGGCGGTACGGCGGGGATCATGTCGATCTCCGGGGCGGGGCGTTCAACGGGGCTGTTGTGGCCAAGGGGACCTTCTACCAGCAGGCTGCTGCGCCTACGGCGCTGGACGCGCTGCCCGCGAGGCCGGCCGGCTTCACGGGGCGGGGCGAGGAGCTGGAGGAGTTGCTCCGCGCCTTCGATCCGACCGTGACCGGAGGGCCGGAGGCTGTCCTGGTCGCCGCGCTGTCCGGGCTCGGCGGTATCGGGAAGACCGCGCTCGCGGTGGAGGCGGCGCACGAGGCGTGTGAGAAGGGGTGGTTTCCGGGCGGGGTGCTCTTTCTGGATCTCCATGGGTACGACGACGATCCCGTGACGGGGGAGCAGGCGCTGGAGGCGTTGCTGCGGGCGGTCGGTGTGGAGCCGGAGCACATTCCGGTGGGGGTGGATGAGCGGGGGGCGCTGTACCGGTCGGTGCTTGCCGAGCGGGGGCGGGAGCGGGGCGCGGTGCTGGTGGTGGCCGACAATGCGTCCTCGCCGGGGCAGGTGCGGCCGTTGCTTCCCGGTGAGGGGCGGCATCGGTTGCTGGTCACCTCGCGCAGTAAGTTGCCGCAGCTGGGGGCGCGGTTGCTGGCACTGGACGAGTTGGCGCCGCGGGAGGCGTTCGAGCTTCTCGACGGTGCGCTACGGGTCGCGGACCCGGCCGACAGCCGGGTTGCCGAGGAAGCCGAGGCGGCCATGCACGTTGCTTCCCATTGTGGGTGTCTGCCGCTCGCTCTCCAGATCGCGGCGGCGCTGCTGGTGCTGGACCGGGGCAAGCCCGTTGCCGAACTGGCCGCCGAGCTCTCGGAGTTCCGTGACCGCTTGGTTCACCTCGACGATGGGGAGCGCAGCGTCCGCGCTGCCTTCGACCTGTCGTATCGGCGTCTGCCGCCTGATCAGGCCCGGTTGCTGCGGCTGCTTGCCCTTGCCCCGGGGGCCGAGGTGACTACCGAAGCCGTAACCGCCTTGAGCGGGGAGGATGCCCCGCCGACTCGGGCCTTGGGCGAGCTGGCCCGAGCTCACCTCGTCGGGCGAGGGAGTACTCGCGGACGGTGGCGCCTGCATGACCTGGTGCGGGCGTTCGGGGTGGCGACGGTGGCCCATCGCGCCGACTTCGTGGAGGAGGGGAACGCGGCCCGGTGGCGGCTGCTGGAGTACTTCCACCGGTGGGCAACGGCCGCCGATCAGCGGCTGGAGTGGTTTCCGGGACGGCCGGAGCCGGAGCGGTTCGCGGACCGTGCTGCCGCGTTCGAGTGGCTGGACAGGGAGCGTGAGGGTCTGGTGGCTGCCGTGCAGTGGGCTCATGAGCGCCCG
Source organism: Streptomyces sp. CA-251387 (assembly GCF_050936625.1). Taxonomy (NCBI): domain Bacteria; kingdom Bacillati; phylum Actinomycetota; class Actinomycetes; order Kitasatosporales; family Streptomycetaceae; genus Streptomyces; species Streptomyces sp. CA-251387. The sequence goes on from NZ_JBNJMJ010000001.1 coordinate 6,538,592, forward strand.
TACGCGGACATGGCGGTGTCGTTGGCCGAACGGTTGGTGACGTACCTGAGCAGGCGGAGGTACTCCGACGACTGGATCATGGTTGCAAGTACCGCCCGGGGAGTGGCCCACCGCTCGGGGCACCGACGTGCCGAGGCCGGAGCCTGGGAGAGTCTGGGTGGCGCGCTGCGGCAGGCAGGGCGGGATGATGAGGCTGTCGACGCTCACAGGCGGGCCTGCGACCTGTTCCGAGCCGCCGGGGACGCCGACCGCGAGGTCTTTGCGCGGAACCAACTCGGCATCGCCTTACAAAAGGTGGGTCGACTCGAAGAGGCGATTGATGTCCACCTGTCCGACCTGGACCTGTTCCGGACCGCCGGGGACCGCCGTGGTGAGGGCATCGCGTGGATCAACCTCGGAGGCGCCCTGCGGGAAGCGGGACGGCTGGAAGAAGCGATCGATGCCCATACCCGTGCCCGTGACCTCTTCCGGAGGGTGGGGGACCGCCACCACGAGGGCTACGCGTGGAGCAACCTCGGCAGTGCCCTGCAACAGGTGGGACGGGTGGAGGAGGCTATCGAGTCGTTCAAGGAATCCCTGGAGTACTACACGGAGTTCGAGGACTGGTACGCGGAAGGTCTGACCCTGGAGATGCTGGCCCGGGCATACGAAGACGCTCAGGAACCTTCCAAGGCCCGGTCCTGCCGACTTCGCGCCGCTGACTCCTTCACCCGGGCCATGGCTCCCGACCGAGCTGCCGCAGCCCGCACCGCAGCAGCCGAACCTCTCACCCCTTGACCGCCCCACCCAACGCAAACCCCGCACCCAACCGCCGAGCCACCACCACATAAAGCAAAATCACCGGCGTCGAATAGATAACCGAGAACGCCGCCAGCTGCCCATACACCACGGTCCCCCGATTCCCGAAGAACTCATTGATGCTCACCGCCGCAGGCATCTGATCCGGCGTAAGCAACAACATGAACGGCACGAAGAAGTTCCCCCACATCATCACGAACGAGAACACCGTCACCACCGCCACACCGGGCCCCATCAGCGGCAGCACAACCCGCACCAGCGACTGAAGCGACGACGCCCCGTCCGTCCAGGCAGCCTCCTCCAGCTCCTTCGGCACGCCATCCATGAAGTTCTTCATCAGCCAGATGGCGAACGGCAATTGAGACGCGGCGAAGAAGAAAATCGTGCCCTGCATGGTGTCGATCAGGTTCACCTGCACGAACAGCGCATACACGGGCACCATGATCGCCGTGATCGGCAGACTCGTGGCGAAGAGAATCGTGAGCAGGAACGGCCGGTTGAACCGCGACCCGAACCGCGACAGCGGATACGCGGCCAGCGCCGCGCACACCACGGTCAGTGCCGTACCCCCGCCGCACAGGAGCAGGCTGTTGAGCAGGGGCGTGAAGGTGATGTCCGGTGTCAGGACGGCGTCGAAGTTGTCCAGGGTCACTCCGTCCGGGAGCTTCACTTGGAGGTTGGCGTTCGTGTCGACCGAGGAGAGGATCACCCACGCCAGTGGGAGCACGAACGCGGCGGCCAACACCAGAAGGCCGGCGTCGGCGGCCAGGCGGTGAGTGGTGCGTCGGGAGGCGAGAGTACGGGACACGGGCGTCAGACCTCCGTTCGCAGCAGACGCAGATAGACCACCGAGAACAACGAGCCCACCACCAGCAACAACAGGGCCACCGCCGTGCCGTAGCCGATCATGCTCTTCTGGAACGCCTCCTCGTACATGAAGAGCGGCAGCGTCTGGCTCTTGCCGCCCGGGCCGCCCCTCGTCATCACCCAGATCAGGCCGAAGACGGACAGCGTCTGGAGGGTGATGAGCATCAGGTTCGTGCCGATGGAGCGGCGGATCATCGGGAGCGTGATGTGCCACATACGGCGCCAGCCGCCCGCGCCGTCGACCTCCGCCGCCTCCGTGATCTCCTTGGGGATCTCGTTCAGCGCCGCCGAGTAGACCAGCATCGAGAAGGCCGTGCCCCGCCACACGTTCGCGAAGGACACTGCCAGGATCGGGAGGGTGAACAGCCAGTTCTGGGTGGGGAGATGGAGCCACTCCAGGATGGCGTTCAAAGTGCCCTCGCGGCGGAAGAAGGCGTAGAGGAGGAAACCGGCGACGACCTCCGGCAGGACCCAGGCCGTGATGACGATGCCGCCGACCAGCGTGCGCACGGGCTTCGACGCGCGCTGCATCAGTGCGGCCAGGGCCAGGCCCAGGGTGTTCTGGCCGAGCAGGGCCGAGATGACGGTGAAGACGAGGGTGAGCCAGACCGCGTTGAGGAACGCCTCGTCACCGAAGGCCGTACGGAAGTTGTCGAAGCCGACGAACGACTCCGCTGCCTGGCCGGTGAGTTGGAGGTCGGTGAAGGCGATGTAGGCGCAGTAGGCGATGGGGCCGGCGAGGAAGAGGAGCAGGAGGACGACGGCCGGGGAGAGGGGGAGGGCTCGGGCGAGGGAGCGGTGGAGGGGACGGGAGTGCGGGCGATGTGGCGCGGCGTGGGGGTTGGCCGGCCCCTGCCCCCGTCCCCGTCCCCACCCTCGCCCACGTCCCCGTCCCGCTCCCGGTCCGGACCCTGGCGTTTTGGCGACGGTCGTCATGCGCGGGGGCTCACTTCTCGATCACCTGGCCGTCCGCCGCCGTCTTCAGCTCCTCGTCGTAGCCCTTCGCCGCCTCGTCGACCGACATGTCACCCGTCGTCACGCCCTCCATCGCCTCCTGGATCGCGGTGGAGACCTTCGGGTACGCCGGGTAGGCGGGGCGGTAGTGGGTGTTCGCGACGAGATCGGTGAAGAACTTGATGCCGGGTTGGGCGTTGACGTACGACGGGTCGCTCGCGACGTCCTTCCGTACCGCGATGCCGGAGTTGGCGACGTACCACTTCTGGGCGTTCGCCTTCGTCTGCATCGTCTTGATGAACTCGAAGGCCAGGTCCGGGTTGGCCGCCTTGGCAGGGATCGACCAGGTCCAGCCGCCGGACATGCTCACCTTGCCGGGGGCCTGGCCGTTCTGGGTCGGCATGGCGGCGAGGCCGAGTTCGTCGGACCACTCGGGCCATTCGTGGCCGCTGCCGGGGAGCCAGTCCTGGGGGAGCCAGGAGCCGTCGAGGGCGATGGCGAGCTTGCCCTGCGGGAGCCACTCGCCGCGGACGCGGGTCATGACGTTGGGGTCGAGGGCGTCGGAGACGTCCGGGCCGAGCTTCTCCTTGTAGACCGTCTCCACGAAGGCGAGTGAGTCCTTGAAGCCCTGGCTGCCGGCGATCCATTTCTTGGCGGCCCTGTCGTACAGAGGGTCCGATGTGCCGTCGTCCGCATTCGTACCCGTGCCGTAGAGCAGCATCTCGAAAGTCTGCATCGTGGCGGCCTCGCCGACGGGTTTGCCCGTGTAGACGTTCAGGGGGATGACGTCGGGGACTTCCTCCTTGATGGTGCGGGCGGCTTCGAGGACGTCGTCCCAGGTCTTCGGCTGCCAGTCGGCGGGCAGGCCGGCCTTCTTGAAGATGTCCTTGCTGAACCACAGGCCCCGGGTGTCCGTGCCGTCCGGGACGCCGTACGTCTTGCCGTCCTCGCCCTTGGCCGCGGCTTTCGCCGTGTCGATGAACTGGTTCCAGTCCTGCCACTTGCCGAGGTACGGGTCGAGGGGCTTCAGATACCCGCTGGTGATGTCCGAGTTGATGAGGAAGGTGTCCTCGTAGACCAGGTCGGGGGCGGTCTTGGGGGAGCGGAGCATCTGCTGGAGCTTGGTGTAGTACTCCGAGTCCGGGGCCTTGATGGGGACGAACTCGACCTTCTTGCCGGGGTTGGCCTTCTCGAACTGCTTCTTGATGTCCGCGAGGTAGGTGTCCATCACCTTGATGGAGTTGTCCGTGGACTGTTTGAAGGAGACCTTGAGGGTGTCCGGGTCGCTGCCGGAACCGCTGCCGCAGGATGTGAGGGCGGTGGCGGTGAGGGCGGCGACGAGGAGTGCGGGGAGAACGGCGGTGGGGCGCACGGGCATGACCTCCTGCGGGCGCACGTCGTTGTGGCGCGGGGATGGCTGCCTGGTGAACGTAGGTTGAGTGGTCTAGTCAGGTCAATGCGTCTGCGGCTGATTGGGCGGTGGGGTGGCGGCGAACGCCTACAGGAGGGGGTCGGCCTTGCCGGACTTGATGTCGCGGATGCACGGTGTCGAGCTGGGGGATCGGGCCGTAGGCATAGAACGGCGTGCCCGGTGCCCGAGAACGCGCCGGATTCGACGGGGAGCACGCGCAATTCGATGGGGTTCGGGGAGGGGCGGGAGCCCGGGGTGGGACGCGGATGTGGGTGGTGGTGCCTTGGCAGGGGCTCGGGGAGTATGCGGGGGTGTGAGGGTGGGAAGTTATTCCGGTTGTTCGGCGGCGCGGGCGCGGACCTCGGCGGCTTCGGCTGGGGCGTTGGCGCGGGTGAAGGCGTCGGCGGCTCCGAGGAGAGCGGCGCGTGCCTCGGCGGGGCGGCGGACAGCCTGGTGTGCGACGGCCAGGTTGCGCAGGACCTGTCCCTCGCCGTACCAGTCCTCGAACCCCCGGTATGCCTCCAGGGACTTGCCGTACGCCTCGATCGCCTCCTCCACCCGGTCCGCCTTCCACAGGGCGACGCCGAGGTTGTGCCACGCAGTGGCCTCGCGGCGGCGGTCTCCGGTAGCCCTGAACAACGCGCGAGCCCGGGTGTGGGCGTCGATCGCCTCCCCCGCCCGGCCCGCCTCCCGCAGGGCGCTACCGAGGTTGTTCCACGCCATGGCCTCGCTATTGCGGTCTTCGGCGGCCTGGTACAGGTCGCGGGCCTGGGTGTGGGCGTCGATCGCCTTCCCCGCCCGGCCCGCTTCTCGCAGAGCGAGGCCGAGGTTGTTCCACGCGATGCCTTCGCCGTAGCGGTTTTCGGTGGCCTGAAAGAGGTCGCGGGCCTGGGTGTGGGCGTCGATCGCCTCCTCCACCCGGCCCGCATTCCGCAGGGCGAGGCCGAGGTTGTTCCATGCGCCCGCCTCGTCCAGCCGGTCCCCGGACCGGTGGGCGGCCTCCCGCGCGGCCTCCTCCACGGCGATCCAGTCGTCGAAATACCGCCGCCAGGACAGGTACTCCCCCAGACACTCGGCCAGCCGCACGGCCGCGCCCGCGAACCGCTCCTCCCGCCCCCACCCCACCGCCGCCACCAGACCCGCCCGCTCCCCGTCCAGCCAGGCCAACGCCTGCGCCCGGTCGTCGAACCGCTCCGGCTCCGCCATCCCCGGCAACCACCGCAACCGATCATCAGCCGCATCGGCCCACCGGTAGTAAAACCCCAGCACTCGCTCCCGCGCTGCTTCCCCCTCCTCCCACAACCCCGCATCGCCCGCCACCACACCCGCCCCGAAAACCCGCACCAGGTCGTGCAACCGCCACCGCATTGCGGAAGCCGTCCCGTTGCTGCGCCGCACTGGCGTGACGAGATGTCTGGCGGCCAAGTCCTCCAGCAGGGGCAGCACGGACTCCGCGTCGAGATCGGCAAGAGCGGCGACGGCCTCCGTACCGGTCTCCGCACCCGGAGCAAGGCAGAGCAAGCGCAGCAGCCTGGCCTGGTCGGGCGACAGCCGACGGTACGAGGTCTCCAGCACAGGACGCAGAACGAGCGAGCGCCCATACATGTCCGTTCCAGGGCTGCCACGGTCGAGGACAGCGGTCGGATCCCCGGCGTCCCGGATCTCGGCCACCAGAGAAGCGATGTCCCGACGGCGTCGCCGACGCAGCATCCCCGCCGCGATCTGCAGAGCCAGGGGCAAGTGTCCGCAGAGATCGGCCAGTTCGCGCAGTGCTCCGGGTTCGCGTGCCGGTCGGTCGTCCCGTTCGTCGGTGTCGTGCAGGGCGCGGGTCACGAGGGCGACGGAGTCACCTGGGATGAGTGTCTCCAGGTCAATCAGTCGTACCGGAAGGGCGTCAGGACGGTCCCGCGAAGTGATGAGCACCCGGTGGTGGTCCGTCCCGGGCAGCAGCGGCAGGTACTGGGACGGCCCCGACGCGTTGTCCAGGATCAGCAGCATCCGGTCCCGCCGTTCGGAGAGGAGCTCGCGGTACGCGTCGTACTGACGCTCCGGCGTCGGCGGCAGATCCCGGTCCCGCACGCCGAGCGCGTCCAGCAGGGCTAGGACCGCCTGATCGGCCGTAGCCGGGTCGTCGTCGTACCCGCGCAGGTCCACGAAGAGCGTCCCGCCCGGGAACCAGCCCCGCGCACGGGCCCGGTGTGCCGCCTCCACGGCCAGCGCGGTCTTGCCGATGCCGCCCATACCGGTGACCGCGAAGATGAGGAGCGGGAGCGCGGCCGTGTCGTCCTCGTCGGGGGAGAGGTGCGGGAGCAGGCGATCCAGCTCTGCCGATCGGCCGGTGAACCCCAGGGGGCGGGGCGGGAGTGTGGCGGTCGCTCGCGGGACAGGGCCGTGGGTGGTACCCCTGCTGCTCCTACCGTCGTCTGTCGCTCTTGCCGGTGACGGGGCCGTAGAAGGTGCCGCCCCGGAAGTCGATGTGGTCTCCGCCGTACGTCGCTCCGCCCTCCCCGCGCCGATGGGGCCCCTCCTCGGAGTCGGAGGAATGGTTGCGGGGCTGATGCTTACGCAGCACGGCCACCGTCACCGCAGCCGCCTGCTTGGCGGCGAGTTCCTGTGAACCCGAGGCGTCAGCCCTGCTCTTCCCCGCGTCGGCCCGGTCGCTGATGCCCCGGATCACCAGGGCGTTCAACTGGCCGTTCAGGTGGGCCGCCTGGAGCGCCCCGGAGCCCTCCATCTCGATCGCGCCCGCGTCGTTGTAGCTCCTGCGGATGAACCGGGCGATCTCCGACTCGGCGTCCGCGAGGACTACGTCACCCGTCGCGATAGGCATGAAGTGCGCCCGTACGTCGGGCATGTCCCGCACGGCGGAACGGGCCGCCTGTTCCAGCGCGTGCGAGCCCGGCAGGGCCTTCGGCCGGACCAGGAAACCCTCGGGTGTCTGCTTGCCGCCATGGATCTCGTGCACCTGCGTGCCCACGACGACGTCGCCGATCCCGACGTCGTGCTTCAGGCTGCCGGCGACGCCGACGAAGAACACGGCCTCGGGATGCAGCCAGTTGATGAGCTGTGTGGTGAGAGCGGCGGCCCGCTCGGCGCCCATGCCCAGCTCGGCGATGGCAACATGCCAGGGCGTACCGGGTAGTTGGCCCTCTTCGACTCGGGTTCCGTCAGGGTGCACGAGCTCCTGCCGTTTCTCGACGTGCGCGCGTATGGCGGCGTATTCGAGAGGAAGCGCGGTCAGGACGAGAACAGTGGGCTGAGTCTCCGGCACACTCATAACGTACAGCCGGGGGAAGGAAATCGAGTGCCGGAACAGGACGTCACCGTCGGGCAGTTGCTGCTCGCCGAGTACCAGAGCGTGAAGGACGAGCAGAAGGCGCGGATCGGGTTCCGGGACAACCTGCTCTACGTGACCCTGGCGGCCGTGGCCGCCGTCATCGCCGCGTCCGCGCAGGCAAAGCAGGCGTCGATGCTGCTCGCGCTGCCGCCGGTGTGCGTCGTGCTCGGGTGGACCTACCTCGTGAACGACGAGAAGATCTCGGCGATCGGCAAGTACGTCCGCGAGGATCTCGGGCCGCGGCTCGCGGCGCTGGCCGAACCGAGCGGCGGCTTCCAGGCGTTCGGCTGGGAGACCGCGCATCGTGGGGACGCGCGGCGCAGGTCGCGGAAGGCACTCCAGACTGTCGTGGACCTGACGGCGTTCTGCGCAGTGCCGCTGGCAGCGCTGGTGCTGTTCTGGGCGGACGGTGATGGTGGCGGGTTGCTCGTCGCGCTGTCGGTGCTGGAGGCGCTCGCCGTGGCTGGGCTTGCCTCGCAGGTGGTGTGGTACGCGAAGGCGTGAACTCCCTTGTGACGCCGTACCTTTGACGTACGTACGGTCTTGAACCGGCCGACGGGGGCGAGCACGGGGTAGGGAACGGGCGGATGAAAGCTGCGCTACTGGTGGCCCTGGCCGAGGGCGCGGGTGGGGACGGCGGACGCCGGGCGGTGGAGAGGCTGGCGCGGGCCGTGGGGCTGAGTGCTGGGGCATCCGCCCAGGAAATCGCCGAGGCGGCTCAGAACCCGGCACGGAGAGACGCCGTACGGGAGTGGGGCGAGGCAGTGGCCGACCTGCTCGCCGCCGATCCGCAGGGTGCCGCTGGTGCCGTCGCGCGGGCCATGGAGGGGAATGCGCCGGGAAGCGAGACGTCCTGGTACGACGGCGACCATGCCGACTTTCGGGGCGGGGTCTTTCTGCGCGAGGTGGTCGGCGTACAGGTCGTGATTCAGCAGGGCGGGGTCGCGGTTCCCGAGGCGCTGGCCGGGCTGCCGCCGAGGCCCGGCGGATTCACCGGCCGGGAGCGCGAGACCGCTGCGTTGCTGCGCGCGCTGGACCCGGCCGGGGCGCAGTCGTCCGAGTCCCCGGCGACGCTCGTCGCCGCCGTGTCCGGTCTCGGCGGCATCGGCAAGACCGCGCTGGCCGTCGAGACCGCGCACCTGGCCCGTGAGCGGGACTGGTTCCCCGGCGGGTTTCTCTTCATCGACCTGCACGGTTACGACCAGGAGCCCGTCGCCGCCGACCATGCCCTCCAGGCCCTGCTCCGCGCCCTGGGCACCCCGCCGGAACACATCCCGACTACGGCAGATGAGCGGGCGGTGCTCTACCGTTCGACACTGGCCGCCCGGGCCGAGGAGCGCGGCGCGGTACTGGTCCTGGCCGACAACGCCTCCTCACCGGATCAGGTACGGCCCCTCCTGCCGGGCGACGCCCGGCACCATGTCCTGGTCACGTCGCGCGACCGGCTGCCCCAATTGGGCGCGCGGCTCGTCCCCTTGGACCAGCTCAGCCCGAAGGAGGCGTACGAACTCCTCGACGGCGCCTTGCGCATCGCCGACCCGTACGACGGCCGGGTCGTGGACGATGCCGACACGGCCGAGCGACTCGCCGGCCTCTGCGGGCACCTCCCGCTGGCCCTGCAGATTGCGGCCGCTCTGCTGGCGGAGGACCCGGACATGCCGGTGGCGGAACTCGTGGAGGAACTCGCCGCGTCCCGTGACCGCCTCGACCATCTCGACGACGGCGAACGCAGCGTCCGTGCTGCCTTCGAGCTCTCCTACCGTCGGCTGCCGCCGGACCAGGCTCGGCTGCTGCGCTTGCTCGCCCTTGCGCCGGGACCCGAGGTGAGCGACGAGGTTGCCGCCACGCTGGTCGATGCTGAGGCACCACCGGTGCGGGAGCTGAAGGCCTTGGCCCGTGCACACCTCGTTGGGCGGGGGAGTGGGCGTGGATGGTGGCGGTTGCATGACTTGGTGCGGGTGTTCGGGGTGGGTGTGGTGGCGGGGGATGCGGGGTTGCGGGAGGAGGGGGAGGCGGCGCGGGAGCGCGTGCTGGGTTTTTACTACCGGTGGGCGGATGCGGCTGATGACCGGTTGCGCTGGTTGCCGGGGACGGTTGAACCGGAGGGGTTCGCATCGCGGGCGGACGCAATTTCGTGGCTGGACGCTGAGCGGGCGGGGCTAGTGGCGGCGGTGCAGTGGGCTCGGCAGAAACGCTATGCGGCCACGGCAGTGCGATTGGCCGATTGCCTCGCGCAGTACTTGCCGTGGCGCCGGCAGTTCGACGACTGGATCACTGTCTCCAGCATCGCGCGCGAGGCGGCGCACCGCGCTGGTGACGCCATGGCAGAGGCCACGCAGTCGGACTACCTCGGCATCGCCCTGCGGGAGACGGATCGGCCCGAGGAGGCGGTCGAGGCGCACAACCGCGCGCTTGCACTCTTCCGGTCCGTCGGCGATCGCCACCGAGAGGCCATCACGTTCTCCAACCTGGGCGTCAGCCTGGTGCAGTCAGGCCGAGTGGAGGAGGCGATAGAGGCCCATATTCACGCCCGTGATTTGTTTCGGTCGGTCGGAGACCGTCATCGCGAGGCCATGGCGTGGGGAAATCTAGGTAGCACCCTTGGGCAGGCGGGACGGGAAGAAGAGGAATTCGAGGCTCACGTTCATGCTCGAGATCTGTTCCATGCCGTTGGGGACTACCAACGTGAGGCCATGTCGCTGAACAACCTGGGTCTTGCCTTGGAGGAAATGGGCCGGAGGGAAGAGGCCATCGAGTTATACGGCCACGTCTGCGAGATCCTGAGGCAGTTCGACGACTGGTTCGAAGTCGGCCGAACTCTCAGAAATCTGGGGATGGCTCATACGGCCGCCGACCACCCCGCCGAAGCCCGGACCGCTTATCTCCAGGCCGCCGATGCCTTCACTCGCGCCCACGCCCCCACTGAAGCAACCCAAGCCCTCGCCTGGGCAGAAACCCTCAGCGACCCGGCGCCCCCCGAACCCACCGATAAACCAACTCCGGCCTCCCCACCTGCCCATAAACCGGCTTCCGCTCAGCCCTCCCCGCCTCCACCAAATGCTCCAGATACCGCCGAGCCGTAATCCGGGAAATCCCCACAGCCTCAGCCACCCCCGCCGCCGTAAGCCCCTCCTCGGCCTCCCGCACAGCCCCCGTCACCCGCTCCAACGTCGGCCCGCTCAACCCTTTCGGCAGCGCCGCAGGCGAGGGCGCCCGCAACGCCGCCAACGCCCGGTCCACCTCGTCCTGCCCGCTCGCCTCGCCCACCGCCGCATGGAACTCGGCGTACCGCACCAGCCGATCCCGCAGCGTCGCGAACGTGAACGGCTTCAGCACGTACTGCACGACCCCCAGCGACACCCCCTCCCGCACCACGGCCAGATCCCGCGCCGACGTCACCGCGATCACATCCGCGTGATACCCGGCCGCCCGCAACGACCGCGCCAACTGCAGCCCGTGCACATCCGGCAGGTGCAGGTCCAGCAACAGCAGATCCACCGGCGTCCGTTCCAGCGCGCGCCGCGCCTCCGCCCCCGTATGCGCCTTGCCGACCGCGACGAACCCGGGCACCCGGCCGACGTACATCATGTGCGCGTCCGCCGCCACCGGGTCGTCCTCCACGACCAGGACACGAATCGCCTGCTCGTCCGCCGCCGTCATACGTCACCTCTCGAAACCGCCGCGCCCTGAGAAACGGTCCCTTCCGGCGTGGTCCCCTCCGGCCCGGTCCCCTCCGACCCGGCCCCCTCGGACTTGGCCGTTTCCGACCCAGCCCCCTGGGACCCGTCCCCGTGGGCCCCGCCCCCGTGGGCCCCGCCCGCCTCCGACCCACCCCCTCCCGACAACGGCAACCGCACCTCGAACACCGCCCCACCCCCGTCGGCCTCCGCCACCGACAACACCCCTTGGTGCCGGATCGCGGCCTGTCGTACGAGCGCCAGTCCCAGCCCCCGTCCCCCCGGCCCGGCCGGCTTCGTCGAGAACCCGCGCTGGAACACCGCCTCGGCAAGCGCGGGGTCCACCCCGGCTCCCGTGTCCGACACCCGCAGCACCAGCTCGCCGCCCTCGGCGTACGCCGTCACCGTCACCCGCGCCCCCACGCTTCCCTGCGCCGCGTCCACCGCGTTGTCGATCAGGTTGCCCAGTATCGTCACGAGGTCCCGAGCGGGCAGGGCGTCCGGCAGCAGGCCGTCGTCCAGCCGGCTGTCTTCCGATACGACGAGCTCCACACCCCGTTCGTTCGCCTGCGCAGTCTTCCCCAGCAACAACGCCGCCAGCACCGGCTCGCTCACCGCGGCCACCACTTGGTCGGTCAGGGCCTGTGCCAGCTCCAACTCGGCTGTCGCGAACTCGACCGCCTCCTCGGCCCGCCCCAGCTCGATCAGCGAGACCACCGTGTGCAGCCGGTTCGCCGCCTCGTGGGCCTGGGAGCGCAGGGCCTGGGTGAAGCCCCGCTCGGAGTCCAACTCGCCCATCAGGGACTGGAGTTCGGTCACATCCCTCAGCGTCACCACCGTTCCGCGCCGCTCACCGCCCGACACCGGCGACGTGTTCACCACCAGCACCCGCTCCGCCGCCAGATGCACCTCGTCGACCCTCGGCTCGGACGCCAGCAGTGCCCCGGTCAGCGGCGCCGGCAGTCCCAGCTCCGCCACCGACCGGCCCACGACATCGCCGTCCACACCCAGCAGCTCCCGCCCGCCGTCGTTGATCAACGCCACCCGGTACTGCCCGTCCAGCATCAGCAGCCCCTCCCGCACCGCGTGCAGCGCGGCCTGGTGATAGTCGTGCATGCGGCTGAGCTCGGCCGCGTTCATGCCGTGCGTATGGCGGCGCAACCTGGCGTTGATGACGTACGTGCCGATCGCCCCCAGTGCGAGCGCGCCCCCCGCGACGCCGATCAGGGCCGCGACCTGGTCCTGCACCCGCTTGCTGATCGCCTCGACCCGGATGCCCGCGCTGACCAGCCCGACGATGTGCGCCGGGTCCCTTCCCCCGTCGTAGATCGGTACGACCGCGCGGACGGACGGGCCCAGCGTGCCGGTGTACACCTCCGTGAAGGGCTCGCCGCGCAGGGCGCGCTCCGTGTGGCCGCGGAAGTGCTGGCCGATCTGGTTCTTGTCGGGGTGCGTCCAGCGGATGCCCTCGCGGTTCATGATCGTGACGAAGTCGACGTCGGCGTCGTGCTGGACCCGGAGCGCGTACGGCTGGAGCTCGGCCGTCGGGTCGTCGGTGCGGATCGCCTCCCGTACGGACGGGGCGTCCGCGATCGACTGGGCCACCGCCATGGCCTGCCGGCCCGCCGCGTCCTCGGCCTGGCCGCGGTCGCTGACGTAGGTGAAGATCGCGTATCCGGCGACGAGCACCGCTATCAGCACGGCCTGCATGGCGAAGAGCTGAGCGGCGAGGCTGCGGGGTCTCGGGACACGGATGCGCATGTCGTCAGTCTGCCTCCCTGGCTGATTGTGAACTAAATGAACGGAAGGGTGACCGCCCTCACACAGCGGGAGATAGTCACCGCATCGCTGAATACGACCCCCGTCCCCAGGGCGTCGTCCCCGCACCGGGGCGCGGCACCCGCTCAGCGAACCCCCACCCCGGACGTGAGCCGCACGCCGGTGATGCCGACGAAGACGTCAAGGAGGGCAGCCGTGGCCGCCGCCAGTTCCCCCGATACGGCACCTGCCGCACCCGTCGCCAAGCGGGACCGCACGCACTACCTCTACATCGCGGTGATCATCGCGGTCGCCCTCGGTATCGCCGTGGGTCTGGCCGCGCCCGACCTCGCGGTCGAGCTGAAGCCCATCGGAACGGGCTTCGTGAACCTGATCAAGATGATGATCTCGCCGATCATCTTCTGCACGATCGTGCTGGGCATCGGCTCGGTACGGAAGGCCGCCAAGGTCGGTGCCGTCGGCGGTATCGCGCTGGTCTACTTCCTCGTGATGTCGCTGGTCGCGCTCGGTATCGGGCTCGTCGTCGGAAACATCCTGGAGCCGGGCACCGGGCTCGCCATCACCGACGCCGTCAAGGACGCCGGTCATGCGCAGGTCGACGCGGAGGCCAAGGACACCACCGAGTTCCTGCTCGGCATCATCCCGACCACGATCGTCTCCGCCTTCACCGGGGGCGAGGTGCTGCAGACCCTGCTCGTGGCGCTGCTGGCCGGTTTCGCCCTGCAGGCCATGGGCGATGCCGGGCAGCCGATCCTGCGGGGTGTGGAGCACATCCAGCGGCTCGTCTTCCGCATCCTCGCCATGGTGATGTGGGCCGCGCCGATCGGTGCCTTCGGTGCCATCGCCGCCGTCACCGGTTCCGCCGGTCTGGACGCGCTCAAGAGCCTCGCCGTGCTGATGCTGGGCTTCTACGTCACCTGCTTCCTCTTCGTCTTCATCGTGCTGGCCGCGCTGCTGCGGATCGTCGCCGGCCTCAACATCCTCACGCTCTTCAAGTACCTGGGCCGTGAGTTCCTGCTGATCCTGTCCACGTCCTCGTCCGAGTCCGCGCTGCCGCGGCTCATCGCGAAGATGGAGCACCTGGGTGTCAGCAAGCCCGTCGTCGGCATCACCGTCCCGACCGGCTACTCCTTCAACCTCGACGGCACCATGATCTACATGACCATGGCGTCCCTGTTCATCGCCGACGCCATGGGCACGCCGATGTCACTCGGTGAGCAGATCCCGCTGCTGCTGTTCCTGCTGGTCGCCTCGAAGGGCGCCGCCGGTGTCACCGGGGCCGGTCTGGCCACGCTGGCCGGTGGTCTGCAGTCGCACAAACCGGCCCTGGTGGACGGCATCGGCCTGGTCGTCGGCATCGACCGCTTCATGAGCGAGGCCCGCGCCCTGACGAACTTCGCGGGCAACGCCGTGGCCACGGTCCTGATCGGCACCTGGACGAAGGAGATCGACCGCGAGCGCGTCGACCAAGTGCTCGCCGGTCAGCTCCCGTTCGACGAGAAGACCCTCCTGGACGACGACGGCCACGGCGCCCCGGCCGAGGTCCCGGAACAGGGCGGCGAGAAGGAACTCGCAAAGGCCTGACCTCCGGCCCGTCCGGTCCCTGCTCCGGACGCCCGGCCCCGCCTGAACCGGGGCCGGGCGTCCGGCCATCACACTCCGGGCGGCTGAGATGCTCCCCCGTCTCTCAGCCGCCCGGTCACCTACGGGGCGTGGCCCCGCTCGCCGAAATCCTTTGACCCGCCGTCCCGCCCGGCCTCACGCTGGAAGCCCTGATGCAGGCCGTCCCCCAGGAGGCGGGCATGGCGGAAGAGGCGTCGACCGGCTCACGTGACCAGGAACCGTCAGCGGTCCCACCGGCCCGAGAGCCGTTGTCCACCCCACGGGCCCAGGAGCCGTCCCTTGTCTCGCTGGAGCAAGTGAACGACCTGTTCTACGAGTTCCTGATGGCGGTCGCCCGCGCATCACGCAAGGACCAGGAGGACGGCCGTAACCTCAGCACACGGCTGATGGCCCACCTCGGCTCCACCCCGACCGACCGCCCCGTGGTCAAGGCGGCGTACGCACCGTACGACCTGCCCAACGTCCATCTCGCCCTGGAGCGCTGGTTCGCCGCCGACGCCGCCCGCTCCCACGAGCTGATCGGCCTGCGCGGTGGCCGGCACCACGGCGATCTCACCCTCGGCGACATCCTCGACGCGGCCGACCGCTACGACCGGTTCGTGATCGGCGCCGTCGACTACGCCCACCTCCCCGTCGCGCCGGACACCGAACTGGCCTGCGTCTCCTGCGGGTTCTACCTCGGCCGCGAGGGCGACGAACGGTTCGCGGTGCTGCTGCGCGGACCGCAGGACGAGTACGGGCGCAACAAGGTCGAGGTCGAAGTCCTCGCGCGGGACAAGGAGTTCGGGGACCGCGTGCTCGCCGAGCTCGACATCCTCGTACGGGAAGACAACGTCTTCCGTGGGCAGGTCCTCTCCTTCGAGGGCTCGGAGTTCGGGCATGGTCTCGGGCCCTTCCGCTTCCATCGCCGTCCGGTCCTCACCCGCGACGACATCGTGCTGCCCCCCGGCCTCCTCGAACGTCTGGAACGCCAGGTCGTGGGCGTGGCCCGGCGCCGCGAGCAGTTGCGCGCGGCCGGCCGGCATCTGCGCCGCGGACTGCTGCTGTACGGCCCGCCCGGCACCGGGAAGACCCACACGATCCGCTATCTGCTCTCCCACCTCCCGCAGTTCACGGTGGTGATCCTCGCCGGCACCAGCATCTCGGCCATCGGCCCCGCCTGCGCCCTGGCCCGTATGCTCCAGCCGGCGCTCGTCGTCCTGGAGGACTGCGATCTGATCGCCGAGGCCCGCGACTACGGCGGTGGCGACCAGCCCCTGCTCTTCCAGGTCCTGAACGAGATGGACGGCCTCGGCGACGACGCCGACGTCGCCTTCCTCCTCACCACCAACCGGGCCGACCTGCTGGAGCCGGCCCTGGCCCAGCGCCCCGGCCGTATCGACCTCGCCGTCGAGATTCCCCTCCCGGACGCCGAGGGCCGCGCCCGCCTGCTCGACCTCTACGGCGCCGGACTCGGCCTCGGCAAGGACATCACGGACGAGGTGGTGACCCGCACGGAGGGCACGACGGCCTCCTTCACCAAGGAGCTGGTACGGCGCTCCGTGCTGATCGCGGCCGAGCGCGAGTCCCCCCGCACCCAGCCGGACGACGTCCGCGCCGCCCTCGACGAACTCCTCTCCGACCACGACCGCCTCACCCGCCGCCTGCTCGGGGTGCGGGGCGCGGACGCGGACACGGGCACCGACACGGAGGGCATGCGCGATGAGGAGGGGGACGACGGGGAGAGGGACGAGGACGAGGACTGAGCGGGGATCGTCAACCGACCCGAGCGGTCGCACCGTCGAGCCGTGCCAACTCCTCCGCGCCGAGCACCAGGTCCGCCGCGGCCGCCGAATCCCGGATCGTCTCCGGGCGGCTCGCTCCCGGAATCGGGAGCACGGCGGGGAACCGTGCCAGCAGCCAGGCCAGGCACACCTGCTGTGGGCTGACGCCGCGTGCGTCGGCCACGGCGTGGAAGGCGCCGAAGCGCGGGTCGTCCTGCGTCCGCGACGGCCCGTCCAGCGAGCTGCGGGAGATGCCGCCCAGCGGGCTCCACGGCAGGAACGCCAGTCCCAGCTCCGCGCACAGCCGAAGCTCGGCCTCGCTGTCCCGTACGGCGGGCGAGTACCGGTTCTGCACCGAGACCAGCTGTTCGCCGAGGATCCGACGGGCCGTGCGGATCTGGTCCGCGTCCGTGTTGGAGACGCCGGCCATGCGGATCTTGCCCTCGTCGAGAAGCTCGCGCAGCGCGCCGACCGACTCCTCGAAGGGAACGGAGGGATCGGGCTTGTGGAGCTGGTAGAGGCTGATCGCCTCGACGCCGAGCCGCCGCAGCGAGGCCTCGGCGGCCGCCTTGAGGTGGCGGGGGTCGCCGTTGACCGTCCAGCTGCCGTCGGCAGGCCTGCCGCGGCCGCCCTTGGTGGCCACGAGCACGCGGTCCGTGTCACCGCCGTACGCGGCCAGCGCGCGGGCCACGAGGAGTTCGTTGTGACCGGGCTCGGCGCCGGGCAGATGGTACGAGTCCGCCGTGTCCAGCAGTGTCACCCCCGAGTCCAGGGCGGCGTGCACGGTGGCCAGGGCGCGCCGGTCGTCGGGGCGGCCCTCGATGGACAACGGCATCACGCCGAGGCCGATGGCGCTCACGCGGTGGGGGCCGAGAGTGCGGTGGCGCATGTCAGGTGCCGTCCTTTCCGAGCGTCTCGGCGACGGCCTTCGGGAGCCACTGCCGGGCCTGCGTGAAGCGGAAACCGAGCCGCGTGGCACGGGAGTTGTCCATGCCGTAGAAGCGTGTGAAGGAGAACGGGGAGACCTCGCCGACCTCGACGGGCTGGAAGACGGTCTCGCCGTCCGGGATGCGCGCGGCGATCGCGTCGCACAGGTCAGCGGTGGTCAGCCGGCCGTGGGAGGCGGCGTTGACGGGGCCGGTGAAGTCCTGGCCCACCGCCCAGAACAGGAAGTCGGCGATCTCCTCGACGTGGATGTAGGTCGCCGGGTGGTTCACCACGGGTACGGCGATGGGCGCGCGGGCGCGGATGCGGCTCGCGTAGTGGGTCATACGGCCGGTGAAGTCGTCGTCCCCGCCCAGCACATGGGCGACCCGCACCGTCGTGTAAGGGAAGGCCGGGTCGGCTGCGAACACGGCCTCCGCCTGCCGCTTGCCCTCGCCGTAGTGGGTGTCGAGGAACTCGGGGTCGTCCCAGGGGAGTTCGAGGTCCACGGACACGTCCAGCGGATTCACGTACGTCTCGCGCACGGGGGCGATCGAGTCCTCGTACTCGTACACCTCCACCGTCGAGGTCAGCACGTAACGACGGGTGCGGCCGGTGAAGACCCGGCGGGCGATCTCCGCCTGGCGCGGTGTGTAACAGACCTGGTCGACCACGGCGTCGAAGGTCCGCGAACCCAGCGCCGCCGTCAGGGACTTCTCGTCGTTCCGGTCGGCGACAAGCCGCCCCGCGCCGGGCGGCGCAGCCGACGATCCGCGGTTGAGGACCGTCACGCGGTCTCCGGCGGCCAGCAGCCGCGCGATCAGCCGTTTGCCGAAGTAGCGGTTGCCGCCGATGACCAGTACCTCTCGTGCCTTTCGCATGACCATAATTCTCTGGGCCCCGCATCGCGTTCTGAAGGGGAAGACATGGGAGATCCGGCCACCACGCCGAAAGAACCACGGCATCTGCGCCCGGCCGCCAACGAAACATCGGTGGCCTTCGACGCCTTGGACCGGCAGATCCTGGAACTGCTCCAGACCGACGGCCGGATCAAGCTGAGCGAGCTGGGCCGCCGGGTGTGCCTCAGCCCGGCAGCCGTCACCGAGCGGGTACGGCGGCTGGAGGCTGCGGGAGCGATCACGGGGTACGGCGCCCAGGTCGCGCCCGCCCGGCTGGGCTACGGCATCCAGGCCTTCATCCGGGTCAACCCGCACGGCGGCTACACCCTCCGCCATCCGCGCACCCTGGAGCTGATCGGCCGCCCGGAGATCATCGAGGTCCACCACGTCGTCGGCGAGGACTGCTGGATCCTCAAGGTCGCCGTCGAGGACACGGTCCACCTGGAGGAGGTCCTCGAACAGACCTCGGCGCTGGGCCGTACGACGACGTCGATCGTGCTGTCCTCCCCCGTGCGGGGAAAGCCTCTCCTGCCGCGGTTGCCCTGACGTCGGCGTCAAGGCTTACGTTCGTACGCATGCGAATCGGCGAGCTGGCCGCGCGGGCCGGGACCACGACGCGCACGTTGCGCTACTACGAGTCGCGGGGGCTGCTGCCCGCGCGGCGCAGTGGCAACGGGTATCGGACGTACGACGAGAGCGATCTGAAGCTGCTGCGGCAGATCAGGACGCTGCAGGACTTCGGGTTCGACCTGGAGGAGACCCGGCCGTTCGTGGAGTGTCTGCGGGCCGGGCACCCGGAGGGCGACTCGTGTCCCGCCTCGCTCGCGGTCTACCGGCGCAAGCTGGACGAGCTCGACGCGCTGATCGGGGAGTTGCAGGCCGTGCGGGCCAAGATCGGCCTGCGGCTCGCGATGGCCGAGCAGGAGACAGTGTTGGCCGAAGGGGAACCACCGTTGTGCGAACTGGGAGGGCAGGAGCTGTGATCAGGGCAGCAGGCGTGGCCGAGGTGACGGACGCGGACTTCGAGGCGGAGGTGATCGGGGCGGAGCTGCCGGTGCTGGTGGAGTTCACCGCCGACTGGTGCCCGCCGTGTCGGCAGATGGGGCCGGTGCTCAGCGCTGTCGCCTCTGAGGAGGGGGAGCGGCTCAAGGTGGTGCAGCTGGACGTGGACACCAACCCACTGACCACGAATGCCTACAAGGTGCTGTCCATGCCGACGTTCATGGTGTTCCGCGGCGGCGAGCCCGTGAAGTCGATGGTGGGGGCACGACCGAAGCGGCGGCTGCTGGAGGAGCTGTCCGACGTGCTCTGATCTCGCTGAGCCCGTCCGATCTCGCCGGAATACGGAAAAATCCCTCGAGCAATTGCGCTCGGGGATTTCTTTGCGTATATTCAATGGTTCGCGACTTCAATCGGGTTGGGTCGCGGAGAAGTTCAGTGAGCACAGTATATCCGGGCGGGAGCGGAATTGTCAAACACCGAATTTCAAGACGGTGAAATGCGGCGCGAGCAGGAATTCATCGACGACCTGTACGCGCGCGTGGACGCGCTGCGCGGTGACACCGAGACCTCCGTCACGGACGCGCTCGCCCAGGGCAACACGCCCATGCAGGCGCGGCTGGAGCGGGACATCCTCGTCGCCGAGCGCTCGGGGCTGCTCGCCGCGCTGAACGCGGTGGACGGCTCGCTCTGCTTCGGCCGGATCGACCACTCCTCGGGCGTCGCCCACCACATCGGCCGGATCGGTCTGCGCACCGACGACGCCGAGCGCACCCCGATCCTCATCGACTGGCGGGCCGACGTCGCCCGCCCCTTCTACCTGGCCACCGGCCACACCCCCATGGGGATCAGGCGCAGGCGGCACATCACCACCAGCGGCCGTACCGTCACGGCCCTGCACGACGAGATCCTCGACCTGGGCGACCAGGAGCGGACCGGCCACGAGGACCCGACCGGTGACGCGGTGCTGCTCGCCGCGCTGAACTCCGCGCGCACCGGCCGGATGAACGACATCGTCCAGACCATCCAGGCCGAGCAGGACGAGATCATCCGGGCCCCGCACCGCGGAGTGCTGGTGGTGGAGGGCGGCCCCGGCACGGGCAAGACGGCGGTCGCCCTGCACCGCGCCGCGTATCTCCTCTACGAGCACCGCGAACTGCTCGCCAAGCGCGCGGTCCTGATCGTCGGCCCCAACCCCGCCTTCCTCGGCTACATCGGCGAGGTCCTGCCCTCGCTGGGCGAGACGGGTGTGCTGCTGGCCACGGTCGGCGAGCTGTTCCCCGGCGTGCGGGCGACGGCGGCCGACAGCCGTGAGGCGGCCGCGGTGAAGGGGCGTGCCGACATGGCGGACGTGCTCGCCGAGGTCGTACGCGACTGGCAGGCGCTGCCCGATCCGGTGATCGCGATCGAGCACGACCGCGAGATCCTGATGCTCGACGACGGCCTGGTGAAGGTGGCGCGCGAGAAGACCCGCGCCGCACGGCTGCCGCACAACGTCGCGCGCGAGCACTTCGAGGGCCACATCCTCAACACGCTCACCGAGCTGTACGCCGAGCGCGTCGGCACCGACCCGTACGACGGCACCAGCCTCCTCGACGACGCCGACATCACCCAGATCCGCGACGAGCTCGCCGAGAACCCCGAAGTGTGGGCGGCCATCGACCAGTTGTGGCCGCGACTGACCCCGCAGCGCCTGGTCGCGGACTTCCTCGCCGATCCGGTCGGCTACCTCCCCGACGAGGACGCGGCCGCGATTCGCCGGCCGGTGACCCGGGAGTGGACCGTGGCGGACGTACCGCTGCTCGACGAGGCGGCCGAACTGCTGGGCGTGGACGAGCGGGTGGCGCGGGCGCGGGCGGAGCGCGAGCGGGAGACGCAGGTGGCGTACGCGCAGGGCGTCCTGGATGTCTCGTACGCCTCGCGGACGTACGAGTTCGAGGACAAGGAGGACGACGACAGTGAGGTCCTCTCCGCGCACGACATCATCGACGCCGAGCGCTTCGCCGAACGCCAGGAGGAGGACGACCATCGCAGCGCCGCCGAGCGGGCGGCGGCCGACCGTACCTGGGCGTTCGGGCACATCATCGTCGACGAGGCGCAGGAGTTGTCGCCGATGGCCTGGCGGTTGCTCATGCGGCGCAGCCCGACCCGTTCGATGACGCTGGTCGGAGACCCGGCGCAGACCGCGGAGGCGGCGGGCGTCGGCTCGTGGTCCGGGATCCTCGCCCCGTACGTCGAGGACCGCTGGGAGCACACCCGCCTCGGCGTCAACTACCGCACACCGGCCGAGATCATGGAGCTGGCGGCGGCTGTGGTGCGCGCCGAGAACCCCGACTTCGAACCGCCCAGTTCGGTGCGCTCGACTGGCGTACGGCCGTGGATCCGCGCCACCGACGACCTCCCCGGTGCGGTGGCCAAGGCGGTCGAGGAGCTGACCCCGGCGGAGGGTCGCCTCGCGGTCATCGCGCCTCGCCATCTGCACCGCAGGCTGGCGGCGGGGCTGGACGGGGTGACGGCGGGGGCGGAACCCGACCTCACGCAGGCCGTCGTCCTCCTCGATCCACGTCAGTCGAAGGGGTTGGAGTTCGACTCGGTGCTGGTGGTGGAGCCCGGGCTGTACGGCACGAGCGACCTGTACGTGGCGCTGACGCGGGCCACGCAGCGGCTGGGCGTCCTGCACACGGGCCGCCTGCCGAAGCCGCTGACCACGACCTGAACGGGTCTCGCCCCCGCCGCCCTTACCCGTCCCGTCCTCCAGGGGCGCTGCCCCTTCGACCCCGGTTCCTGGGGGCCTGCGGCCCCCAGACCCCCGCTTCGGCCCTGAAGGGGCCTCGTCCTCAAACGCCGGACGGGCTGGGTAAGTCAGCCCCTCCGGCGTTTGAGGAGCGGGGGTCCAGGGGGCGGAGCCCCCTGGCGGGGTGGAAGGGGCGGAGCCCCTTCAAGGATGGGACGGGTAGGGATGGCGGGGGCGAAAAACCCTAGGCCGGCCGGAGCCAGACGGTGGCCAGCGGTGGCAGCGTCAGCCGGATACTCGCCGCGCGGCCGTGCCACGGCTGGGCCTCCGGCTTGATCGGGTCGGGGTTCGTCACGTCGCTGCCGCCGTAGCGCGCCGCGTCCGTGTTCAGCGTCTCGTGCCACGCGGGGACGTCGTCCGGCACGCCCAGCCGGTACTCGTGCCGCACGACCGGCGACATGTTCGACACCGCCAGCAGCGGAGCCCCCTCGGCGTCGAAGCGCAGGAACGCGAACACGTTGTCGTCGGCCGCGTCCCCGACCACCCACTGGAAGCCGGACGGGTCGGTGTCCCGCTGCCAGAGAGCCGGGGTGTGCCGGTAGACCGTGTTCAGGTCGCGGACCAGGTCCCGCACACCCCGGTGGTCCGGCTCCGCCCCGTACGCCGGATCCAGCAGCCACCAGTCCGGCCCGTGCGCCTCGGACCACTCCGCGCCCTGCGCGAACTCCTGTCCCATGAAGAGGAGCTGCTTGCCGGGGTGGGCCCACATGTAGCCCAGGTACGCACGGTGGTTGGCGCGCTGCTGCCACCAGTCACCCGGCATCTTCGACACCAGCGAGCGCTTGCCGTGCACGACCTCGTCGTGGGAGATGGGCAGCACGTAGTTCTCGCTGTAGGCGTACACCATCGAGAACGTCATCTCGTTGTGGTGGTACTTGCGGTGGATCGGCTCCTTGGCCATGTACTCCAGCGAGTCGTGCATCCAGCCCATGTTCCACTTCAGGCCGAAGCCGAGGCCCCCGAAACCGCCGGGACCCGACACATGCGTCGGGCGCGTCACGCCGTCCCAGGCCGTCGACTCCTCCGCGATCGTCACGACCCCCGGCACCCTCCGGTACACCGTCGCGTTCATCTCCTGCAGGAACGCCACCGCGTCCAGGTTCTCCCGCCCACCGTGCTCGTTCGGCACCCACTGGCCCGGCTCGCGCGAGTAGTCCAGGTAGAGCATGGAGGCGACGGCGTCCACCCGCAGCCCGTCGATGTGGAACTCCTCGCACCAGTACGTGGCGTTGGCGACGAGGAAGTTGCGCACCTCTCGCCGCCCGAAGTCGAACTCCAGCGTCCCCCAGTCGGGGTGCGCGGACCGCAGCGGATCCTCGTGCTCGTACAGCGGACGCCCGTCGAACTCGGCCAGCGCCCAGTCGTCCCGCGGGAAGTGCGCCGGCACCCAGTCCATCAGCACGCCGATCCCGGCCTGGTGCAGGGCGTCGACCAGGTACTTGAAGTCGTCCGGCGTGCCGAGCCGCGCCGTGGGCGCGTAGAAGCCGGTGACCTGGTAGCCCCACGAGCCGCCGAAGGGGTGCTCGGCGACCGGCATCAGCTCGACGTGGGTGAAGCCCAGGTCCTTGACGTACGCGGGGAGCTGCTCGGAGAGTTGACGATACGTCAGGCCAGGGCGCCACGACGGGAGGTGGACCTCGTACACCGAGAACGGCGCCTCGTGCGTCGGCACCGACCCGCGCCGCTCCAGCCACGCCGCGTCCCCCCACTCGTGCTGCGAGGCGTGCACGACGGACGACGTGTTCGGCGGCGCCTCGGTTCGGCGGGCCAGCGGGTCCGCGCGCAGCGTCTTGGAACCGTCCGGCCGCGTGATCTCGAACTTGTACAGCTCGCCCTCACCGATGCCGGGCACGAACAGCTCCCAGACGCCGGAGCCGCCGAGCGAGCGCAGCGGATAGCCCGTGCCGTCCCAGTAGTTGAAGGTGCCGGCCAGCGACACGCCGCGTGCGTTCGGCGCCCACACCGTGAAGCGGGTGCCGGTCACGCCCTGGTGTGTCATCGGCTCGGCGCCGAGCGCCCGCCACAGCTGCTCGTGCCGTCCCTCACCGATCAGATGCAGGTCGAGCTCGCCCAGTGCGGGCAGGAAACGGTACGCGTCCTCGGTCTCCTGGACCGTCCCCTCGTAGGCGATGAGGAGCCGGTAGTCCGACGGTACGTCCCGCAGCGGCAACAGGCCTGAGAAGAACCCTTCCCCGTCGTCGTGCAGCTCGGCCCGCAGGCTCCCGGCGACGACGGTCACCGACAGGGCGTACGGCCGGAAGGCGCGGAAGGCGACCCCGCCGGGCACCGGGTGTGCCCCGAGGACGGAGTGCGGGTCGTGGTGGGTGCCGCTGAGGAGACGGTCGCGGTCGCCGGCGTCGAGAGCGGGGGAGACGGCTGCCTCTACGGGCGCCAGGGGTTCCGCGGGCTTCGGATCCGCAGGCTTCGGAGTGGCCCTCTCGGGGGCCGCCTTCTGCGCGGGGATCTTCTTGGGCGTCGTCTTCTGCGCCGGGATCTTCTTGGCAGCGGCCTTCTTCGGAGTGGTGCTCTTCGCTGCCGTGGTCTTCGCCGTCGTGGTTTTCGCGGTGGCTTTCTTGGCCACGGCCTTCTTCGCGGTGGCTTTCTTGGTGGTGGTCTTCTTGGCGGCGGCCTTCTTCGCCGGCGCCTTCTTCGCGGCCGTCTTCTTCGCCGCGGCCTTCTTCGTCGTCCCCTTCTTCATGGCCTCCGCGGCCTTCTCGGCGGCCTTGGCCGTCTTCGTCGCCGCCTTTTTCGCGACGCTCGTCTTCGCGGCCTTCTCCTCGGTCGTGTCCACGACCGGCTTCTCGGCCGTCTTCTTCGGATCCGAACCGCTGGAGGGAGTGGTGCGGGGGGTCACGGGCGGGGCCTCCTCGGCGAAGGTGGGGATGCGGGTGCGGGGGTGGAGGGGGACGGGGACGGTGACGGGATCGGGGTGCCGGAGTCCGAGGCGAGACGGCGTATCGCGGACAGCGGTACGGGGAGCCAGTCGGGGCGGTGGCGGGCCTCGTAGACGACCTCGTAGATCGCCTTGTCGGTCTCGTACGCGCGCAGCAGCACCGGATCGGTCCGCGGATCGACGCCGCTGACCTCGGCGTATCCGGAGCAGTACGCGGCCCGGCAGGTCTCGGCCCAGCCCGGTATGGGCGGGTCGGCCGAGTGGGCCGCGTAGTCGAAGGAGCGCAGCATCCCGGCCACGTCCCGCACCGGCGGCTGTGGCATGCGCCGCTCGGCCAGCGGCTTCGACGGCTCGCCCTCGAAGTCGATGAGCCACCACTGGCCGGCGGGCGAGCGCAGACACTGCCCGAGATGCAGGTCGCCGTGGATGCGCTGGGCGGTCCAGGTGCAGCCCTCGGCGGCCAGGTCGGCCAGCGCCTCGAAGGCGGAGCGCAGACCGGGGGCGTACGGCCGCAGCGTGGGCACGGCCTGAGCGGCCGCGTCCAGCCGCTCGACCATGCCGTCGACCAGCTGCTGCACTTGCACGTGCCCCAGAGTCACCGTCGGAAGCGTACGGGCCAGCGCCGTGTGTACCTCGGCGGTCGCGCGCCCGAGCGCCCGTGCCGCGGCGCCGAAGTCCTCGCCCTTGGCCAGCTCGCGCAGCGCCAGTTCCCAGCCGTCCGCCGCGCCCTGCACGAAGGGCTGGAGCACGCCGAGGACGTACGAGTCGCCGGAGAGCTCCGCCCTGATCCATGCCGTCGGCGCGGGCACCCGGTCGCAGCCCTCGCGGGCCAGCGCCAGCGGGAGCTCCAGGTCGGGATTGACGCCGGGGACGACCCGGCGCAACAGCTTCAGGATGAACGTATCGCCGTAGACGACCGACGAGTTCGACTGCTCGGAGGTCACCAGGCGCGGCACCAGGCCGGACCGGATCTCCTGGCTCCCGTCGCGTTCGAAGCGCAGCCCGCCGATCCTGGCCCCGGCGCGCAGTGCCTCCAGGAGCAGTTCGGCGGGGCGCAGGTCGTACAGGGCGTCGTACACAGTGCGTCCGGCGAGCGGGCCCTCGGCCACGTGTCCGATCAGCGCGGGCGCCAGCCGGGGCGGCAGCGCCTCGCGCTCTCCTATGAGGAGCTGGTAGCAGTCCGCGGGCTGCTCCGGGGCGCCCGGCACCGGTACGAGGGGCTGATGGGCGCGCACCAGCAGGTGGTACAGGCCCAGCTTGCCGCCGGGCGGCAGCAGCTCGGTGGCCGCCACCAGCGAGAAGCCCGTGACGGGACGGCCCTTGCCCGCGAACCACCGCTGCCGCGGCAGCCACTCCCGCAGGAGTGGGTCCAGCGACGCAAGGAGACCGGGAGAGGTCGTGAGGGTGGTACGGGTGACGGCTTCCGACATGGCGTCGCGTCCTTTCCCCGGGCCGGTCGGGGTGTTACTGATGCGTGCCCCGGGCGGGGCGGTAGAAACCGCCCCGCCGGGCTCTCAGGCGGCGTCCTTGCGCAGCCGGAACCAGTAGAAGCCGTGGCCTCCGAGAGTCAGCAAGTACGGGAGCTCACCGATGGCCGGGAATCGCACCCCGCCGAACAGCTCGACGGGATGCCGCCCGTTGAACCTCCGCAGATCCAGTTCCGTCGGCTGTGCGAACCGGGAGAAGTTGTTCACGCACAGGACGAGATCGTCCTCGTATTCGCGCAGGAAGGCGATCACGGCCGGATTCGACGACTGGAGTTCGGTGTACGAGCCGAGTCCGAAGGCCGGGTTCTGCTTGCGGATCTCGATCATGCGACGGGTCCAGTGCAGCAGCGAGGACGGCGAGGACATCGACGCCTCGACGTTCGTCACCTGGTAGCCGTAGACCGGGTCCATGATCGTGGGCAGGAACAGCCGACCCGGGTCGCTCGACGAGAAACCGGCGTTGCGGTCCGGGGTCCACTGCATCGGCGTGCGGACGGCGTCGCGGTCGCCGAGCCAGATGTTGTCGCCCATGCCGATCTCGTCGCCGTAATAGAGGATCGGCGAGCCGGGGAGCGACAGCAGCAGAGCGGTGAAAAGCTCGATCTGGTTGCGGTCGTTGTCGAGGAGCGGGGCGAGCCGCCTGCGGATGCCGATGTTGGCGCGCATACGCGGGTCCTTGGCGTACTCCGCGTACATGTAGTCGCGTTCCTCGTCGGTGACCATTTCGAGGGTCAGCTCGTCGTGGTTGCGCAGGAAGATGCCCCACTGGCAGCCGGAGGGAATGGCCGGGGTCTTGGCGAGGATTTCGGAGACGGGGTAGCGCGATTCCCGCCGGACGGCCATGAAGATGCGGGGCATCACCGGGAAGTGGAAGGCCATGTGGCATTCGTCGCCGCCGGACTGGAAGTCGCCGAAGTAGTCGACGACGTCCTCCGGCCACTGGTTGGCCTCCGCCAGCAGCACCGTGTCCGGATAGTGGGCGTCGATCTCCTTCCGCACCCGCTTGAGGAACTCATGGGTCGCGGGCAGGTTCTCGCAGTTCGTGCCCTCCTCCGCGTACAGATACGGCACCGCGTCCAGCCGGAAACCGTCGATTCCCAGGTCCAGCCAGAACTTCAGCGCGGAGAGGATCTCCTCCTGCACCGCCGGGTTCTCGTAGTTGAGGTCCGGCTGGTGGGAGAAGAAGCGGTGGAAGAAGTACTGCTTGCGGACCGGATCGAAGGTCCAGTTGGAGGCCTCGGTGTCGACGAAGATGATGCGCGCGTCGGCGTACTGTTTGTCGTCGTCGGCCCACATGTAGTAGTCGCCGTAGGGGCCGTCCGGGTCCCTGCGGGACTCCTGGAACCACGGGTGCTGGTCGCTGGTGTGGTTCATGACGAAGTCGATGATGACGCGCATGCCGCGCTGGTGGGCCGAGTCCACGAATTCCACGAAGTCGGCGAGGTCACCGAATTCGGGCAGCACGGAGGTGTAGTCGGAGACGTCGTAGCCGCCGTCCCGGAGGGGTGATTTGAAGAAGGGCGGCAGCCACAGGCAGTCGACGCCGAGCCATTGCAGGTAGTCGAGTTTGGCGGTCAGGCCTTTGAGGTCGCCGACGCCGTCGCCGTTGGAGTCCTGGAAGGAGCGGACCAGGACCTCGTAGAAGACGGCGCGCTTGAACCAATCCGGGTCACGATCCTTGGCAGGAGTGTCCTCGAAGGTGTCCTGAACGGGCTCGTTGACGATCATTTTGTGGGTGACCCTCCGATCTGCGGGGTGGACGGTCGCAGAACACGAAAGATGTGCGCGGGCGTGCCGCCCGGCTCAAGGCGCACATAATTGGCCCTGCCCCAGTGATAGGTCTCGCCGGTGAGCTCGTCGCGCACCGACACCGACTCGTGCCAGTCCAGGCCGAGTTGCGGCATGTCCAACGAGACCGTCGCCTCCTGGGTGTGGTGAGGGTCGAGGTTGGCGACCACCAGAACCGTGTTCGAGCCCTGCCGCTTCGAGTAGGCGATGACCTCGTCCTTGTCCGCGTGATGGAAGTGCAGATCGCGCAGCTGACGCAGGGCCGGGTTCGCGCGCCGGATGGCGTTGAGCCGGGTGATCAGGGGCGTGATCGTACGCCCCTCCCGTTCGGCGGTTTCCCAGTCGCGGGGTCGGAGTTGGTACTTCTCCGAGTCGAGGTATTCCTCGCTGCCCTCGCGCAGGGGGGTGTTCTCGCACAGCTCGTAGCCGCTGTAGATGCCCCAGGTGGGCGAGAGGGTGGCGGCCAGCACGGCACGCACCTCGAAGGCGGGACGGCCGCCGTGCTGGAGGTAGGCGTGCAGGATGTCGGGGGTGTTGGCGAAGAAGTTCGGCCGCATGTAGGCCGCCGCCTCACCCGACAGCTCGGTGAGGTACTCGGTCAGCTCCTGCTTGCTGTTGCGCCAGGTGAAGTAGGTGTAGGACTGCTGGAAGCCGATCTGGGCCAGGGTGTGCATCATCGCCGGCCGGGTGAACGCCTCCGCCAGGAAGATCACGTCCGGGTCGGTGCGGTTGATGTCGGCGATCACCCGCTGCCAGAACACCACCGGTTTGGTGTGCGGGTTGTCCACCCGGAAGATCCGCACCCCGTGGGCCATCCAGTGCCGCAGCACCCGCAGGGTCTCGGTGATCAGGCCGTCCATGTCCGCGTCGAAGGCGAGGGGGTAGATGTCCTGGTACTTCTTCGGCGGGTTCTCGGCGTAGGCGATGGTGCCGTCGGGGCGGTGGTGGAACCACTCGGGGTGTTTCTGTACCCAGGGGTGGTCGGGGGAGCACTGCAGGGCGAAGTCGAGGGCGATCTCCAGGCCGAGTTCGGCGGCGCGGGCGACGAAGCGGTCGAAGTCCTCGAGGGTGCCCAGGTCGGGGTGGACGGCGTCGTGGCCGCCCTCGGGGGAGCCGATGGCCCAGGGCACGCCGACGTCGTCCGCGCCGGCGGACAGGGTGTTGTTGCGGCCCTTGCGGAAGGTGGTGCCGATGGGGTGGATGGGCGGCAGGTAGACCACGTCGAAGCCCATGGCGGCGATCGCGGGCAGCCGGCGCGCGGCGGTGGTGAAGGTGCCGTGCGGGCGTTCGGGGGTGCCCTCGGAGCGGGGGAAGAACTCGTACCAGGCCCCGTACAGGGCGCGTTCGCGTTCCACCAGCAGCGGCAGCGCATCCGAGGCGGTGACCAGGTCCCGCAGCGGATACCGCCCCAACACCGCATCCACCTCGGGCGTCAGCGCGGCCGCCAACCGCCAGGAGGCCGGGCGGCTCTCGTCCCGCAACGCCTCGGCGGCCGCGAGGATCACCTGACGCCGTCCGTCGCTCTCGGGCACTCCGGCGGCCGCACGCTCGTACAGCCGGGCACCCTCCTCCAGCACCAGTTCCGTGTCCATCCCGGCCGGGATCTTGATTTGGGCGTGGTGCCGCCAGGTGCTGACCGGATCGCCCCAGGCCTCCACCCGGTAGGTCCAGTGCCCGGGTTCGCCGGCGGTGACGGTGGCGCCCCAGCGGTCGGTGCCCGGGGCCAGTTCACGCATCGGCGTCCAGGGGCCGGGACGGCCGTCCGGGTCGGTAAGCACGACATTGGCGGCCACGGCGTCATGCCCCTCACGGAACACGGTCGCCGAGATCTCGAAGGACTCGCCGGTCACCGCCTTCGCGGGCCTGCGCCCGTGCTGGACGATCGGGCGGACGTCGAGGACGGGTATGCGCCCGACGCCGACGGACGTGTCCCTCGCGGAGGATCGCTCCGCGGCGGGTGGTCCGGTGTCGGCGGTGACGGCGCGCTGGATGGGAAGCGCATCGGTGCGGGACGTCGGGGGTGAGGACGACTGGTGGTGCATGGCGGGCATGACCGCTCCTGTCCGCGTCAACGTGGGTGGGCGGATGGCTGTGGGGAGGTGGGTCCTGCGTGGTGTTTCCCAGTACGCCCGGGGGCGCACGGGTGGGGTGTACCGGAGGAGCCTTCCCACCCTATTCGGGTACGCAATCCGGCACTTTGTTAACTACTCACGCGTATGTCTACACACAAGACCGGCCCCGTTCGCAAGAACGGGGCCGATGACTGCATTTCGGCGTGAAGAGGCCGCTACGACCCCGGTACCTGCAGGAGTTTGTTCGGCGAGCCGAGCCCGCGCCCGGAGACCTTGCCGGACACCGCCCCGTCCACCAGCGCCTTGGACACCTGGGCCGGCCTGGCCCTGGGGTGGTCGGCCAGATAGAGCGCGGCCACGCCCGCCGCGTGCGGCGACGCCATCGACGTACCGGAGAAGGTCGCCCGGCCGGTGTCGCTCGCGTACGACGCCGAGGTGATCGAGACGCCCGGGGCGAACAGGTCCAGGGCCGAGCCGAAGTTGGAGAAGCCGGCCCGCGCGTCCTTCTTGTCGGTGGCGCCGACGGTGATGGCCTCCTTCACCGCGGCGGGGGAGTAGAGGCCGGCCGGCAGCCCGTCGTTGCCCGCCGCGACCGTGTAGGTGACGCCGGACGCGATCGAGTTGCGCACGGCGGCGTCGAGCTGTGCGTTGCGGGGGCCGCCGAGGCTGACGTTGGCGACCGCCGGCTTCTTCGCGTGCCTGGTCACCCAGTCGATGCCCGCGATGACCTGGGCCGTGGTGCCGCTGCCGGCGTTGTCGAGGACGCGTACGGCGACGACCTTCGCGTTCTTGGCGACGCCGTACTGCTTGCCCGCGATGGTGCCGGCGACATGGGTGCCGTGGCCGTTGCCGTCGCCGGCGGTCCTGTCGTTGCCCACGAAGTCCCAGCCGTAGCTCGCCCGGCCGCCGAAGTCCTTGTGCGAGACGCGGATGCCGGTGTCGATCACGTAGACGGTCACTCCGGCGCCCGCGGACTCGGGCCAGGTGTAGCGGTTGTCCAGCGGCAGGTTCGGCTGGTCGATGCGGTCGAGGCCCCAGGACGGCGGGTTCTTCTGGGTGTGGTCGAGCGTCACGCGGGTGTCCTGGACGACCGACGCGACGCGGGAGTCGGCCGCGAGCCGCTTGGCCTGTCTCTCGTTGGCCTGGATGGCGTATCCGTTGAGGACCGTGCCGTAAGTGTGGCTTATTTTCGCCCCGTACTTCTCGGCGAGGCTCTTCCCGGCCGCCGACGGAGCCTTCGTTCCCCCCTTGAGTGTCACCAGGTAACTGCCGCTGACGGAGCCGGGTTCTCCGGCGCCGAGTATCTGCCCCTCCGGTGCGGCGTGCGCGGGCATGGTGGTGGCCGACAGTGCGGCGACACAGGTCACCGCGGTCAGGCCACCGGCCCGGCGCAGACGCCGTGTGCGCGTCCGTGCCATGGTGTGAGTTCCCCTCCTCAACTCGGCGCACGGCGGCCCTGGATCACCGGGTGCACCCGGCGTGGACCGGTGCGCCACGTGTCAGCCTCTCCTGACGTGAGAAGTCGCCACAAGGACGCCTACGGGGGCGGAATCGGCCATATCGGCTTTGGGGGGTGTGCAAAGGTTGCGGCGCTTTTCGGACGGACGTGCTCTTTCGTACTCAGCTTGACAGCCACAAAAACGCACTGTGGTTACGAAGCCCCGCATACCGATAGCGTGCGCAGTGATGACGGGACGCACACTGCCGTGCGTCCCCCGCCACGCGCTGCCCGAGGTGGAACCGTGAAGGCGATCCGTCGATTCACCGTCCGTCCTGTCCTCCCCGAAGCCCTCCGGCCGCTGAGCGATCTGGCCCGCAATCTGCGCTGGTCCTGGCACGCCGAGACCCGCGATCTCTTCCAGTCCGTGGACCCCGAGTGCTGGGCCGCCTCGGGCAACGACCCCGTACGGCTGCTGGGCAGCGTGTCGCCCGGACGGCTCGCGGAGCTGGCCGAGGACCGCCGGTTCCTGCGCCGCCTCACCGCGGTCGCCGGTGACCTCAACGACTACGTCACGGGCGAGCGCTGGTATCAGGACCAGTCCGCCGAACTGCCCGCCGCCATCGCCTACTTCTCGCCCGAGTTCGGCATCACGGCCGCCCTGCCCCAGTACTCCGGCGGCCTCGGCATCCTCGCCGGCGACCACCTCAAGGCGGCCAGCGACCTCGGCGTACCCCTGATCGGCGTCGGGCTGCTCTACCGCCACGGCTACTTCCGCCAGAGTCTCTCCCGGGACGGCTGGCAGCAGGAGCACTACCCGGTCCTGGACCCCAACGAGCTGCCGCTCGCGCTCCTCAAGGAACCCGACGACACCCCCGCCCAGGTCTCCCTCGCCCTGCCCGGCGGCAAGCAGCTGCACGCCCGCGTCTGGCTCGCCCAGGTCGGCCGGGTGCCCCTGCTGATGCTGGACTCCGACGTCGAGGAGAACGGCCTCGGCGAACGCGGCGTGACCGACCGGCTCTACGGCGGCGGCAGCGAGCACCGGCTGCTGCAGGAGATGCTGCTGGGCATAGGAGGGGTGCGGGCGGTCCGCACGTACTGCCGCCTGACCGGCCACCCCGCACCCGAGGTCTTCCACACCAACGAGGGCCACGCCGGCTTCCTCGGCCTGGAGCGCATCGCCGAACTCTGCGCCGAGGGCCTGGACTTCGACTCCGCGCTGGAAGCCGTCCGCGCCGGCACGGTCTTCACCACCCACACCCCCGTCCCGGCCGGCATCGACCGCTTCGACCGCGAGCTGGTCGCCCACCACTTCGGCCCCGACGCCGAACTCCCGAGCATCGCGGTCGAGCGGATCCTGCAGCTCGGCATGGAGACGTACCCCGGCGGCGAACCGAACCTCTTCAACATGGCCGTGATGGGCCTGCGCCTGGGCCAGCGGGCGAACGGCGTCTCGCTGCTCCACGGCCACGTCAGCCGCGAGATGTTCTCGGGCCTGTGGCCGGGATTCGACCCCGACGAGGTCCCCATCACCTCGGTCACCAACGGCGTGCACGCCCCGACCTGGGTCGCCCCCGAGGTCTTCCGCCTCGGCGCCCGCCAGATCGGCGTCCAGCGCACCGAGGACGCCATGACCGTCGGCGGCTCGGACCGCTGGGACGCGGTCGGGGACATCCCAGACCAGGACATCTGGGAGCTGCGCCGGAACCTGCGCGAGCAACTCGTGACGGAGGTGCGGCAGCGCCTGCGCACCTCCTGGCGGCAACGCGGCGCCGGGACCGCCGAGTTGGGCTGGATCGACCGCGTCCTGGACCCGGACGTCCTGACGATCGGATTCGCGCGCCGGGTCCCGTCGTACAAACGCCTTACGCTGATGCTCCGCGACCGCGACCGCCTGATGGACCTGCTTCTGCACCCGGAGCGGCCCGTCCAGATCGTGGTGGCGGGCAAGGCGCACCCGGCGGACGACGGCGGAAAGCGCCTGGTCCAGGAACTGGTGAGGTTCGCGGACGACCCGCGCGTGAGGCACCGGATCGTGTTCCTGCCGGACTACGGCATGGCGATGGCCCAGAAGCTGTACCCCGGCTGCGACATCTGGCTGAACAACCCGCTACGGCCCCTGGAGGCCTGCGGTACGTCCGGCATGAAGGCGGCGCTGAACGGCTGTCTCAACCTCTCCGTCCTGGACGGCTGGTGGGACGAGTGGTTCCAGCCGGACTTCGGCTGGGCGATCCCCACGGCCGACGGCACCGGCACGGACCCGGACCGCCGCGACGACATAGAGGCGGCGGCGCTGTACGACCTGCTGGAGCAGCGCGTCACGCCCCGCTTCTACGAGCGGGGCCAGGGCGGGTTGCCCGACCGCTGGATCGAGATGGTCCGCCAGACCCTGACGCTGCTCGGCCCGAAGGTCCTGGCCGGCCGGATGGTCCGCGAGTACGTCGAGCGCCTCTACACCCCGGCCGCCCACGCGCACCGCGCGATGACGCCGGACGCGGCGCGCGAACTCGCGGAGTGGAAGAGGCGGGTGCGCTCGGCGTGGCACGGCGTCACGGTCGACCACGTCGAGACGTCGGCGCCGACGGCCACCGCGGAACTCGGGTCGACGCTCAGCCTGCGCGTCCGGGTGGGCCTGGGCGACCTGGGTCCGGACGACGTGGAGGTCCAGGCGGTCTCGGGCCGCGTCGACTCGGAGGACCGCATCGCGGACGCGTCGACGGTGCCGCTGAAGCCGACGGGGAATCCGGACGCGGAGGGGCGGTGGGTGTACGAGGGGCCGCTCTCCCTGGACCGGACGGGCCCGTACGGCTACACGGTGCGGATCCTGCCGGCGCATCGGTTGCTGGCGTCCGGCGCGGAGTTGGGGCTGGTGGCGGTGCCTTCGGAGGAGATGGGGCAGGGGGCCGGGGTGCTGATGCGATGAGCAGTGGCGCTCGGCCGGGATCTCCCGGCCGAGCGCGATGTGCCACCTGCTCGCGCGTCAGGCGATGGCTGTCGTGTAGGCGCAGTTCAGCAGCGCCCCACCGTCGGTCTGGCACATCGTCAAGGAGACAGAGGCGCCTTCCGTTATGTTGAGGTCCTTTTCAAGTCTTGGGGCGTCGGCACCCTGTGTGTGCCTGAGCTCGGCCGAACCGCCGGACCAGGAGGCCTTCACGTACACCCCGCGACCGTCGGCCTTGTCGTCCACCGCGTAGATGAGTTCGTCATAGGCCGTGAATCCGGCCCACGAGACGACCACGCCGCTGCTGTTGCGCCACTCGGCCCAGCAGTCCCTGCCGCCCGGGTCGTTCCACCCGTCCGCGCAGCCCTTGTCGTACGTGTCGGCCGACGACACCCCCGCCATGGCACCGAACGTCAACGCCGCGGTGGCCGCGACGGTCCCCACCCTGAGAAACGTGCGCATGACTGCCTCTCCTCCCCTTTGTACGTGCTTCAGGCCGTGCCGATACAGGACGGAATGACGGCGTTGGAGCCGAAGTCGATGCCGCCGGTGACGGTGCCGTCCCAGTTCCCGAGGTAGGCACCGACGTGGACGGTCGTTCCCTCCGCGAGGGAGAGGTCCACGTCGCGGACACCGCCGTCCGCGCCCATCCGGTTCCAGTACCAGTACTGACCGTCGCCGTAGATTTCGATGAACCCGATGGCGGAGTGACCGTCGGCGAAGATGTCGTCCACCAAGAGGTGTTCGCCGTACGCCTTGAACGTCGCCTTGCCGCCGCCGTTGTCGGAGTAGTCGGTGCAGTCCGTCTCGGCGTGGGCGTTCGCAGACACCCCCAGAGTGAGTGCCGCCACGATCGGAAGAATAGCTGCCGTACGCCCGAACAGACGCTTTTTCATTACGTCCTCCTTCTCTCGCAGTGATACGTTCCGGTTCAATCCCCGGAGCAAGAGGCTTCGACGACGAGCTTTGGTTTCAGATCTGCCGAGAAAGGCGTACCGGCAGTGGGATTCTGGGTGCAGACTTCCCATGACCAATGGCGCTCGTTGGTCCTGTTTCCAGCCTCGTCGAGTGTGTCGACGCTGATGTGGTCCGGGGCAAATCCCGCTTCGACGAGTTGGTGGACCGCCGTGCGCAGGCTCACGCCGAGGACCTTCGGCGTTTTGCCGGGCGGTATGTCGTCGCCGACGCGAAGTGGGCATTTCTCGGAACGCCGGACCGCAAAGAAATCAACGGCCCTGAGGTTCGGCTTCTGCTTTTCGAAGCACGCCTTGAAGTTGCCTGCGTAGGCCGGGCTGATGTACCGGCCCAGGCTTGTCGCATCGCGGAGGGCGAATCCTTTCCCCTGGTCCGCGGCTGCTTTCATGGCCGTGTCGAGCGGGAGGTCGATTCGGCGAATGGAGGTGTCGTCCGCTGTGCGCACGTCGCTGGTCTTCGTGCGCTCTTCGCCGGCCGTCTCTTGATGGCCGCACGCTATGGCACTGCCCAGAATTGCCAGAGCGGCTGCTGAGCTCGCCAGGACGCGGCGAGTTTGCCCCCAAGGAATGCTCGCTAATCTCACAGAATCACTCCCCCCGTTGAGGCAAACGGAATCATGGAAGCGTTTGCCGGGTCAAGGGGTTTTCTGCGATCACAGAGTTCTGACCGATTGTCCCCATTGCGGGGTAATTCCGATAACGCGGTATCGCCCGGTCAGTCCTCCTGCACCGGCGCGCACAACCGCCGCAGCACCACACCGCACCGCCGCGCATAAGCGTGCTGGAGTCCGCGGGTGGCCGGTCCCCCCGCCCGCGCGTACCACTTCGCCCCGCGGCTGAATGCGTTCACCGTCAGCCATACGGTGCCGTCGCCCGTGCGTTCCACGAGGAACGCCTCCTCGCCGCACTCCGGATGGCCGGAAAGCGTGCCGTACGCCCACCCCACGCGCCGGTGTTCCTCCACCGTCCAGACCACCCGGCACGGTGCCTTGATCATGCCGGCGAGGGTGACCGTGACATCGACGTCGGGGGCCGCGCGGGGGGCCGACGCGTCGATGCCGACGCCCATGGCGCGGTGCATCTCCCAGGTCATGACCGCCTCGGCGGCTCTGCGGAAGACCTCCTCGCCCTCGCCGATGCGGGTGCGCACATGCAGGGGGTGGAAGCCGGGCGGGCAGAAGCCGTTCTCCCGGGTCGCGCCGACGTGGTCGTACGTGAAGGACATGGGAGACAAGAGTAGGGCGGCACCCGGGAATGCCTTCGTTCCGGGTGCCGCCCTGTCGGACCTGTGTCCGGTCTTGCGTCAGTCGGGCGTCAACAGGCCTGCGGTCAGCTGACGTTGACCGCCGACCACGCGGCCGCCACCGCCTTGTACTCGGTGCTGCTGGTGCCGCCGTACAGGGCGGACGCCGCGCTCAGGGTCGCCGTACGGGCGCCCTTGTAGTTCGTCGTCGACGTCATGTACTCGGTCAGCGCCTTGTACCAGATCGCGGCGGCCTTGGCGCGGCCGATCCCGGTGACCGTCGAGCCGTTGGACGTCGGGGAGTTGTAGCTCACCCCGTTGATCGTCTTGGCGCCGCTGCCCTCCGACAGGAGGTAGAAGAAGTGGTTCGCGGGACCCGAGGAGTAGTGGACGTCCAGGCCGCCCAGCGACGACGACCAGGAGTCGGCGGAGTTGCCGTCCTTGCTCGGCTTGTCCATGTAGCGCAGCGGGGTGCCGTCGCCGTTGATGTCGATCTTCTCGCCGATGAGGTAGTCACCGGGGTCGGAGGAGTTCGCCGCGTAGAACTCCACCGCCGTGCCGAAGATGTCGGAGGTGGCCTCGTTCAGGCCGCCGGACTCGCCGGAGTAGTTCAGGCCCGCCGTGTTGGAGGTGACGCCGTGGGTCATCTCGTGGCCGGCCACGTCGAGCGAGGTCAGGGGCTTCGTGTTCCCCTCGCCGTCGCCGTACGTCATGCAGAAGCAGCTGTCGTCCCAGAAGGCGTTGACGTATGCGTTGCCGTAGTGGACGCGGGAGTACGCGGCCTTTCCGTCGTTCTTGATGCCGCTGCGGCCGAAGGTGTTCTTGTAGTAGTCCCAGGTGACCTGGGCGCCGTAGGCGGCGTCGACGGCGGCCGTCTGGTCGCTGGAGGAGCTGGAGGCGGCGCCGGTGCCCCAGGTGTCGTCCGCGTCGGTGAACAGCGTGCCCGCGGAGGAGCTGGTGCTGCGGGCCTTGTTGTACGTCTTGTGGCCGCCGCGCGAGGTGTCGTACAGCTGGTACGTCGAACCCGACAGGGTCGTGCCGAGGGTGACCGTGCCCGAGTAGAGGCTCTTGCCGGTGCCGGTCTCGATGCCCTGGTACTCGTACAGCTTCTTGCCGGTGGCAGCGTCGGTGATGACGTGCAGCTCGTTGGGCGTGCCGTCCTCCTGGAGGCCGCCGACGACCGTCTCGTAGGCGAGGGTCGGCTTGCCGTTCGCGGCCCAGATCACCTTGCGGGGCGCGTTGTCCGCCTCGGTCTTCTTCGATCCGGCGGCCTTGGCCAGCTTCACGGCCTGGCCCTCGGCCTTGGCCGCGGTGATCTCCGGCTTGAGCGAGGCGACCTTGATGGCGGCCTTCGTCGCCTTGGTGACGCCCTTCGTCGCGCCGGACGACGACTCGTGGACGACCAGGTCGCCGCCGAGGACGGGCAGGCCCGCGTAGGTGCGCTCGTAGCGGGTGTGGACCGTGCCGTCGGCGTCCTTGACGACGTCCTTGACGACCAGCTTCTCCTGGGCGCCGAGGCCTATCTCGTCGGCGGTCTCGGCCGCCTCGGCCTGCTGGTCCTTGATGAGGGCGGTGCGGGCCGCGGGGGCCAGCGCGACCGGGACGGCGAGGGGGGCCGCCTTTCTGCTGCTCTGCGCCTGGTCCTCGGCGGCGGAACTGCCCGCGGTCAGACCGGTGGTGAGGAGGGCTCCGGCCGCCACCGCGGTGGCGATGGCCAGAGTGGTGCGCTTGCGACGCGCGTAGAGGGGGGTCACACGAGCTCCTTTGTGGGGGAGGTGCAGTGGTGCTTGTGCGGCGGGTGCACGAAGAGTGACACCTGGGGCGCGTACATGTCAGGAGGGTTCGGTGATGTTGGCCGAAAGTTGACTGTCCGGTAAATGTTTCGAAAATGTGAACGGGCGCCGTCCCGGCGGGAGTTGAACCCACCGAGACGACGCCCTGTCCTGAGCGGACCGCGAACCGGCCTACGGGAAGGTGAGCTTCCAGCTGTTGATGTAACCGGTGTCGATGGCCGCGTTGTCCTGGACCCGCAGCTGCCACACGCCGTTGGCGACCTCGGAGGACGCGTTCACGGTGTAGGTGGTGTTGAGGTTGTCCGAGCTGCCGCCGGTGCCGTAGCCCTTCAGCGTGTACGCCGTGCCGTCGGGGGCGACCAGGTCCACCTTGAGGTCACCGATGTAGGTGTGGACGATGTCCACGGCGACCTGGAGGTTGGAGGGCGCGTTGCCGGTCCGGCCGGAGACCGTGATCGGGGACGTCACCGCCGCCCCGTTGTCCGGAATCGACACGTCGGTTCCGCTCTCGAAGGACGTACCGCCACCGCCGCCGCCGTCGGACCGCGCACCCACGTTGACGCCCGCCCAGGCGTCCTGCACCGCCTTGTACTCGGCGCTCGTGGTGCCGTACAGCTCACCGGCCGCCGCGAGGGTGCCGGTGCGGGCGCCCGAGTAGTTGGTGGTCGAGGTGAACTTGGTGGTCAGCGCGCGGAACCAGATCTTCTCCGCCTTGGCGCGGCCGATGCCGGTGACCGGAAGGCCGTCCGAGGTGGGCGAGTTGTAGGTGACACCGTTGATGGTCTTGGTGCCGCTGCCCTCGCTCAGCAGGTAGAAGAAGTGGTTCGCGGGGCCCGACGAGTAGTGCACGTCGATCGAGCCGATGCCCGAGTACCAGGCGTCCTTGGACGCGCCGTCCTTGCTGGGCTTGTCCATGTAGCGCAGCGGGGTGCCGTCGCCGTTGATGTTGATCTCCTCGCCGATGAGGTAGTCACCGACGTCGGAGGAGTTGTTGGCGTAGAACTCGACCGTCGAGCCGAAGATGTCGGAGGTGGCCTCGTTCAGGCCGCCGGACTCGCCGCTGTAGTTGAGACCGGCCGTGTTCGACGTGAGCCCGTGGGTCATCTCGTGCGCGGCCACGTCGATCGACGTCAGCGGGTTGGCGTTGCCCGAACCGTCGCCGTACGTCATGCAGAAGCAGCTGTCGGACCAGAACGCGTTGACGTAGTTGTTGCCGTAGTGGACGCGGGAGTAGGCCCCGACGCCGTCACCGCGGATGCCCGAACGCCCGTGCACGTTCTTGTAGTAGTCCCAGGTCAGCGCGGCACCGTAGTGCGCGTCGGCGCCCGCGGACTCCAGGTTGGACGGGCTGCCGTTGCCCCAGACGTCGTCGGGGCCGGAGAAGAGGGTGCCGGTGCCGGAGGTGCCGCGGTTCAGGTTGTACGTCTTGTGGTTGCCGCGCGCGCCGTCGGTGAGGTTGTACGTCGAACCGGACTGCGTGGTGGTCAGGTTCACCGTGCCGGAGTACACCGTGTTGCCGGTGCCGGTCTCGATCGCCTCCCACTCGTACAGCTTCTCGCCGGTGGTGGCGTCGGTGATGACGTGCAGTTCCTGCGGGGTGCCGTCGTGCTGGAAGCCGCCGACGACCGTCTCGTACGCCACGGTCGGCTTGCCGTTCGCGGCCCAGATCACCTTGCGCGGCGCCCGGTTGACGTCGGGGCTCTTGGCGTCCTCGGCCTTCGCTGCGGCCAGCGCCTGCTTCTCGGCCTTGGCGGTGGATCCGACGGCCTTCGTGGTCGCCGGCGTGATGGCGGCGCGGGTGGCCTTGACGACCGCCTCGGTCTCGCCGGACTTCGCGGTCTCCACGACCAGGTCGCCGCCGAGGACGGGCAGGCCGTCGTACGTCCGCTCGTAGCGGGTGTGGACCGTGCCGTTGCCGTCCTTGAGGACGTCACGGACGACCAGCTTCTCCTTGGCGCCGAGGCCCAGGTCCTTCGCGGTGTCCGCCTTGGTGGCGTTGGCCTCGCGTATCAGCGCGGCGCGCTGGGCGGGGGACAGCTTGACGGACTCGGCGCCCGGTATGACCTTGCCCGCAGCCGACGGTGCCTTCTCCGGTGCTGCGGTGGCGGCGCCCGACTGGACGGCCGCGGCGATCAGGGCGGCCACGCCGACGAGGGCGACGGCGGCGGCCCGGCGGGACGCCGTGGGGCGCTGTGCTGCGTGGGGGGTGCGTCTGTGGGAGGAACTGTCTCTCAACACTGACTCCTTCTGCGCGGCCGCGGATCACGCGGCCAGGGGAGACCGTCCGGCGGGTGGGCCGTCCGGGCAGAGCGGGGTGGTACGCAGAACGACGTGCGCGTGCGGGAGCTGACGTGCGCGTGCGGGAGTTCGGCCGCGGGCACCGTCGTGTGACGGTGCTGTGGGGTTGCTGTGTCGCGGCCGTGGGAAGAGTGCCAGCTGACTGCGGTTTCTGTCAGGACCGCGTCAGAAAGTTGGCCGGAAATCGTTCGTTGTCCGGGAGTTCACGTTCGATAAACGGAACGGACAGGACGGGCGGCTCACACGTCGATACGGGCGAGGTCCCGCAGCCAGACAGCCGCGTTGCCGTCGGACGGCGCGCGCCAGTCGCCGCGCGGGGAGAGCGAACCGCCGGCCGACACCTTCGGCCCGTTCGGCATCGCCGAGCGCTTGAACTGTGCGAACGCGAAGAAGCGCCGGCAGAAGACCTCCAGCCAGTGCCGGATCTCCGCCAGGTCGTACGCCACCCGCTTGGCCTCCGGGAACCCCGGCGGCCAGGCGCCGGCCTCCGGGTCGTGCCAGGCGTGCCAGGCCAGGAAGGCGATCTTCGACGGCCGGAAGCCGTACCGCAGGACGTGGAAGAGCGTGAAGTCGTGCAGGTTGTACGGACCGATCTTGGACTCGGTGGACTGCATCTCCTCGCCCGGCACCAGCTCGGGGCTGATC
Organism: Streptomyces sp. CA-251387; assembly: GCF_050936625.1. Taxonomy (NCBI): domain Bacteria; kingdom Bacillati; phylum Actinomycetota; class Actinomycetes; order Kitasatosporales; family Streptomycetaceae; genus Streptomyces; species Streptomyces sp. CA-251387. The sequence continues at coordinate 6,579,989 of NZ_JBNJMJ010000001.1, forward strand.
TCCGTGTCGAGGATCGCGGCCAGTGTCTTGCCGGTCTCGTCGTCGAACTGGCCGCTGCCGATGACCCAGCGGATCAGATGCTGGATCAGCGTCTTCGGCACCCCGCCGTTGACGTTGTAGTGGCTCATCTGGTCGCCCACGCCGTACGTGGACCAGCCGAGCGCCAGCTCCGACAGGTCGCCGGTGCCGAGCACGATGCCGCCGCGCTGGTTGGCGAGGCGGAACAGGTAGTCGGTGCGCAGACCCGCCTGCACATTCTCGAAGGTGACGTCGTACACCGGCTCACCGGACGCGAACGGGTGGCCCATCTCCTGCAGCATCAGCCGTGCGGTCGGCGTGATGTCCAGCTCGGCCGCGGTGACGCCGAGCGAGTTCATCAGCTTGTGGGCGTTGTCCTTGGTGTGGTCGCTGGTGGCGAAGCCGGGCAGGGTGAAGGCGAGGATGTCGCTGCGCGGGCGGCCGGCGCGGTCCATCGCCCGGGCGGCGACGATCAGCGCATGCGTGGAGTCCAGGCCGCCGGACACCCCGATGACCACCTTCGGGCTGCCGATCGCCGCCAGCCGCTGCTGGAGACCCGCGACCTGGATGTTGTACGCCTCGTAGCAGTCCAGGGCGAGCCGGTCGGCGTCGGCGGGCACGAACGGGAGGCGCTCGACCCGGCGCTTCAGCCCCAGGTCCGCCGTCGGCGGGTCGAGTCGGAACCGCACGCGCCGGAAGTCGCCGGTACGGGTGGCGTGGGCGCGGCGGTTGTCGTCGAACGTGCCCATCCGCTGCCGCTCCTGGCGCAGCAGGTCGAGGTCGACGTCGGCCACGGCGTACTGGTCGTCGAGGGGGAAACGATCCGTCTCGGCCAGCAGGACACCGTTCTCGTAGATCATGGTCTGGCCGTCCCACGACAGGTCCGTGGTCGACTCGCCCAGACCGGCCGCCGAGTAGACGTACGCCGCCAGACAGCGCGAGGACGCCGCCCGGCACAGCAGCCGCCGGTCCTCGGCCCGGCCGACCGTGATCGGGCTGCCCGAGAGGTTGGCGAGCACGGTCGCGCCGGCCAGCGCGGCCTCCGCGCTCGGCGGCACCGGCACCCACATGTCCTCGCAGATCTCCGCGTGCAGCACGAGGCCGGGCACGTCCGCCGCCTCGAAGAGCAGGTCGACCCCGAACGGCACCTCCTCGCCGCGCAGCCGGATCGTTCCGCCGCGCTCGTCCTCGCCGGACGCGATCTGGCGCCGCTCGTAGAACTCCCGGTAGTTCGGCGGGTACGACTTCGGCGCGACGCCGAGGATCCGGCCGCGGTGCACGACCACCGCACAGTTGTAGATCCGGTGGCGGTGGCGCAGCGGGGCGCCGACGACCAGCACCGGCAGCAGGTCCGCCGACCCGGCCACCACCGTGCCGAGCGCCTCCTCGACCTCGTCGAGCACCGCGTCCTGCAGCAGCAGGTCCTCGATCGAGTAGCCGGTCAGGCCCAGCTCGGGGAAGACGGCGACCGCGACGCCCTCCTGCGCGCACCGGCGCGCCTGCCGCAGAACCGCTTCCGCGTTCGCGTGCGGGTCGGCGATGACGGTGTGGCCGGTGCACGCGGCGACGCGCGCGAAGCCGTGCTGGTAGATCGACCAGAAGTTCAACGGACTTCCCCAGGAGAAGCGGACAGTGCTGGTACCGAGCATAGATCGCCTGATCAGGCCGACGCCGTTCCGGGCGAGGCGGGCCGCTCCCCGTGCCACGACCGCCACAGCGCCGCGTACGCCCCGTCCGCGGCGACCAGCTCGTCATGGGTACCGAGCTCCGTGAGGCGGCCGTTCTCCATCACGGCCACCCGGTCCGCGTCGTGCGCGGTGTGCAGGCGGTGCGCGATGGCGATGACCGTACGGCCCTGGAGTACGGCGGCCAGGGCGCGCTCGGTGTGCCGGGCGGTCGTCGGGTCGAGCAGGGCCGTCGCCTCGTCGAGGATCAGGGTGTGCGGGTCGGCCAGCACCACGCGGGCGAGCGCGAGCTGCTGGGCCTGCGAGCCGTCCGTACGGCAGCCGCCGTCGCCGAGCGCCGTGTCCAGGCCGTCGGGCAGCCGCCGTACCCAGGTGTCCGCGCCGACCGCGGTGAGCGCGGCCCACAGCTCCTCGTCCGTGGCGGACGGCTCGGCGATACGGAGGTTGTCGCGGACCGTGCCGAGGAAGACGTGGTGCTCCTGGGTGACCAGGACGACCTGGCGGCGCAGCTCCTCCGGGCCCAGGGCGACGACGGGTACGCCGCCGACCGTCACCGAGCCGGCGGTCGGCGCGTCGACGCCGGCCAGGAGGCGGCTGAGGGTCGTCTTTCCCGCGCCGGACGGTCCGACCACGGCCAGGCGTTCTCCGGGCCGTACGGTGAGGTCGACGTCGGTGAGGACTTCGCCCCCGCGGTCGTAGGTGTAGTGCACGCCGGTCACGTCGATGCGGTCGTCGGCGGGGATCGGAGAATCGGTTTCCTTCGCCTGGGGCGCCCGTGCCAGCCCCTCCACGCGGGCGAACGAGGCGCCGCTGCTCTGCAGTTGCTCCACCCGGACCAGGAGTTCGTCGAGCGGCCCCTCGAACTGCCGGAAGTACAGGCCGGCCGCCACGACCGCGCCGAGGCTGATCGCCCCGTGCGCGTGCAGGATCCCGCCGATCAGCAGCACGCCCGCCACCGGGAAGAGGTACGACACCTCCACCACCGGGAAGAACACCGAGCGCAGGAACAGGGTGTGGAAGCGTGTGCGCCGGGACTCCTCCAGCGCCGCACGGCTGACCGCGACCCGGTGCTCCCGGAGCCCGAACGCCTCCACCGTGCGGGCGCCGGCCGCGGTCGCCGCGAGGATCTCCGCGACCTCCGAGTTCGCCGCGCCCTCGGCGAGATACGCGTCCCGGGCCCGCCGCAGGTACCAGCGCAGCACGAACCAGATCGGGGTGAGGACGAGCACCCCCAGCGCGCCGAGCAGCGGGTCGATCGCGAAGACCGCGGCGAGCAGGAACAGCGCCTGCACGACGTTGATCAGCATCTCGGGGCCGGCGTCACGGAGCGTGGTGCCGACGGTGGCCACGTCGGCCGTGCCGCGGGCCGTCAGGTCGCCGGTGCCGGCGCGTTCCACGACGGAGGCGTGCAGGGCGAGGGTTCGGTCGACGAACTCCTCGCGGATGCGGGCGAGGGTGCGTTCGCCGAAGCGGTGGCCTTCGTACCGGGCCTAGCGGGCCAGCAACAGCTGGGCTGTTGCCGCGATCAGGATCGCCAGGGCGAGTTTGTCCACGGTCGTTGTGCCGTGGCCGGCGCGGACCTCGTCGATGATGCGGCCTACCAGCCAGGGGGCGGCCAGGCCGGCCAGTGCGGCGAGGGAGTTCAGGGCGAGTACGGCGGTGAAGGCTTTGGCGTCGGCTCGGATGAGGCGGAGGGTGGCTTGTCGTACGTCTTTGGGTTCTGCGATGGGGAGGGAATTGCGGGGGAGGGCTCGGGACTTGGGGTTGTGTGCCGGGTGCGGCTGCTTTGTGGCTTGTCGCGCAGTTCCCCGCGCCCCTGATCGGCGTTTGGCTTCCGTCACCTCAAGAGCTCCTCGGCGTCTTCGTCCCGTGCCACCAGTGCCCGGTATCCCGGCTCCCCGTCGAGCAGTTCGCTGTGCGTGCCCGTTGCCGTCACCTTGCCGTCGACCAAGTAGTGGACGGTGTCCGCCTGGTCCAGGACCAGGGGGGACGTGGTGGTCACGACCGTCGTGCGGCCCTGCCGGGCCGCGTGCAGGCGTTCGGCGACCCTCGCCTCCGTGTGGGCGTCGAGCGCCGACGTCGGCTCCACCGCCAGCAGGACCTCGGGATCGGCCAGCAACGCGCGGACCAGGCGGACACGCTGGCGTTGGCCGCCGGAGAGGTTGCGGGCCTGGGCGTCGATCGGGGTGTCGAGGCCGTCGGGCAGGCCGCGGACGATGTCCTCGGCGACTGCTGTGTGTACGGCCCGGGCGATCTCCGCCTCGCTGCGGCCGTCGGGGCCCCAGTGCCCCCCGACCAGCTCACGCAGTGTGCCCGCGAACAGGTCCGCCTCGTGGTCGGCGACCAGGATGCGTGCCCTGAGCTGCGGCAACGGGATGTCGGCCAGGGGTACGCCGCCCCAGGTCGCCGCCGACGGGGTGTAGCGGCCGAGGCGGTCCACCACGGCCGCGGCCTCCGTCGGCACAGCGGCGGCCAGGGCGGTCAGGCGGCCCGGGAGTACCCGTACGCCGGACTCCGGGTCGTACAGCACCGAGGGCTCGGCGGGGGCCTCGCACGTGCCCGTGTCCGGTTCCGGCTCCAGGCGCAGCAGGCGTACGACGCGGCGTGCGGCCACCACGCCCCGGCCGAGCTGGTAGCCCCAGTCCACGAAGTACGACACCGGGCGGACGAGGACCGCGACATAGCCGTAGACCGACACCAGCTCGCCGACCGTGATGGTCCCCTGGGCCGCCATGCGGGCCGCCATCCAGGTCACCACCGCGAGGTACAGCGTGGGCAGTCCGACGCCGAGGGCCTGCATCCAGCTGGTCACCGAGCCGACCCGGTAGCCCTGCTCGCGCAGACGGGCCGAGTCGCGGCGGAAGGCCTCGGCGACCAGGCCCTTGCCGCCGAGGCCGTTGAGGACGCGCAGGCCGCCCGCGAGGTCGCCGATCCGGGCCGTCAGGACACTCTGACGTTCCCGGTACTCTGCCTCCGTGCCCTGCAGACGGCGCATCAACGGCCCGACGAGCAGGGCGATCATCGGCATCCCGAGCAGCACCACCACGGTGAGCTCGACGGAGACGGTCAGCAGCAGGCCGGAGACCGCGAGGTAGGCGGCGATCGCGCCGACCCCCGGACCGATCACCGTGAGCGCGGAGGCGATCTGGTGCACGTCGCCCACGCCGATCGTCACGATCTCCCCGGCCTCGACCTGCCGTGGCAGCGCGGCCCCGAGCCGTACCGCGTGCCCGACGACGACCTTGACCGTGCGGAAGTTGGCGTCCATCCGCACCCGCGTCATCGTGCGGTGCCGCATGATGCTCAGCCAGGCGTTGAACGCCCCGACCACCACCAGCAGCCCCGACCACAGGGCGAGGGCGCCCATGTCGTCCTTCTCCAGCCCCTCGTCCACGGCCCGGGCCATCAGCAAGGGCGTCGCCGCGAGCAGCACCATCCACACGCTGCCCAGCAGTGCCCCCGCCGCCGACCGCCAGGGCTGCCGCAGCACCAGCCACAGCAGATACCGCCAGCCACCCCGGGAGTCCGGAGTGCCCGGATCCTCGTACGCGTCGATCACCTGTTGTCCCCCTGGACGGTCACGCCAGACTGTCCTGCCACGGTCACGTCAGACCGTCCCTCCACGGTCACGCCAGACTGTCCCGCCAAGCCCGGTGCAGATCCGCGAACCTGCCCGTCCCCGCTATGAGTTCGGCCGGGGTGCCGTCCTCGACGATCCGGCCGTGCTCCATGACCAGGACCCGGTCGGCGATCTCGACGGTGGACAGCCGGTGCGCGATGACGACCGCCGTACGCCCGTGCAGGACCGTCGACATCGCGCGCTGCACGGCCCGTTCGCCGGGGATGTCGAGGGAGCTGGTCGCCTCGTCGAGGATCAGCACGGCGGGGTCGGCGAGCAACGCCCGTGCGAACGCGACCAGTTGGCGTTGCCCGGCGGAGATACGGCCGCCCCGCTTGCGTACGTCGGTGTCGTAGCCGTCGGGGAGAGAGCTGATGAAGTCGTGCGCGCCGATGGCCTTCGCCGCCCGCTCGATCTCCTCGCGGCCGGCGTCGGGCCGCCCGATGGCGATGTTCTCGGCGACCGTGCCGGAGAACAGGAACGCCTCCTGCGTCACCATCACCACCCCGCGCCGCAGCTCGGGCACGGCCAGCTCGCGCAGGTCCACGCCGTCCAGCAGGACCCGGCCGTCGGAGGGGTCGTAGAACCGGGCGAGCAGCTTGGCCAGCGTCGACTTGCCGGCGCCGGTCGAGCCGACGACCGCGACCGTCTGGCCGGCCGGGATGGTGAGATCGAAGCGGGGCAGGACCTCGCCGCCGGTGCGGTAGGCGAACCGGACGCCGTCGAAGACGACCTCGCGGCCGGGATGCTCGCTCTCGAGCGGCGGGAGCTGCCGGGGTTCCCGGGGCTCGGGCACGGACGGCGTCTGGGCCAGCAGCCCGGCGATCTTCTCCAGGGAGGCCGCCGCCGACTGGTACGAGTTGAGGAACATGCCGAGCCGGTCGATCGGGTCGTACAGCCGCCGCAGATACAGCACCGCGGCCGCCAGTACACCGAGGGCCAGGGTGCCGCCCGCGACCCGGTGGGCGCCCCACAGCACGATCGCCGCGACGGCCGTGTTGGCGACGAGCCGGGAGCCGACGACGTAACGGGCCATCTCCAGCAGCGCGTCGCCGTTCGTCCGCTCGTGCCGGGTGTTGAGCACGGCGAAGTCGGCGTCGTTGGCGGCCTCGCGCCGGAAGGCGCGCACCGGGCGGATGCCGTTCATCGTCTCGACGAACTTGACGATCACGGCGGCGATGGCGGTGGACCGCACGGTGTACACGCGCGCGGCACGCCGCCGATAGAGCCGTACGAGGAGGTACAGCGGCACGAAGGAGGCCACCGCGACCGCACCCAGGCCGAGGTCCAGCCACAGCAGCATCGCCGAGATGTAGACGAAGGACAGGACGACGGTGACGAGTTCCTGCAGGCCTTCGTCGAGCAGCTCGCGCAGGGACTCCACGTCCGTGGTGGAGCGGGAGATGAGCCGGCCCGAGGTGTAGCGCTCATGGAAGTCGATGCTCAGGGCCTGGGCATGGCGGAAGATACGGCCGCGCAGGTCGAGCAGCACGTCCTGGTTGACGCGGGCGGAGACCAGGATGAACCCGTACTGCAGGCCGCCGGAGGCCAGCGCGCACAGCAGATAGCCGACGGCGACGGCGATCAGCGGGCCCAGGTCGTCGCGCCGGAACGCCGGTACGGCCGTGTCGATGGCGTACGCCACCAGCAGCGGGCCCGCCTGCACGGCCGCCTGCTGGAGCAGCAGCAGGAACGTGGTCAGGGCGACGCGGGCCTTCATCGGGGCGAGCAGGGAGCGCAGGAGGGCCCCGGTGGCGCCCGGGGGAGTGGGCAGGACGTCGCGGTCGAAGGGGTCGCCCGGCTTGGGGGGTTCCTCGGCCGGCTGTTCCTTGCCCGGTGCGGTGGCGGTCGTCGCCGTCATCGGTCGGCCTCCTCGGTCCCGGCCATCAGATGGGCGTACTCGGCGTTCGTGCGCAGCAGTTCGTGATGCGTGCCGACGGCGGCGATACGGCCGCCGGAGAGCAGGGCGACGCGGTCCGCGAGCAGCACCGTGGAGGGGCGGTGGGCGACGATGAGCGCGGTGGTCTCCGCCAGCACGTCCCGCAGGGCGGCCTCGACGGCGGCCTCGGTGTGGACGTCGAGGGCCGACAGGGGATCGTCGAGGACGAGGAACCTCGGCCGTCCGACGACGGCCCGCGCGAGCGCCAGCCGCTGCCGCTGCCCGCCGGAGAGACTGAGCCCCTGCTCGCCGACCTGCGTGTGGGTGCCGTGCGGGAGGGCGTGCGCGAAGTCGGCCTGTGCGACGGCGAGCGCCCGCTCCAGCTCGGGCTCTCCCGCGCCTTCTCCGGCCCCCATGAGAACGTTGTCCGCGACGCTGGCCGAGAAGAGGGTGGGCTCCTCGAAGGCGACGGCGACGAGTTCGCGCAGCGTGTCCCTGGGCATCTCGGCGATGTCCTCGCCGTCGAGCGTGATGCGGCCGGACGTCACCTCGTGGAGGCGGGGGACGAGGGCCGTGAGGGTCGTCTTGCCGCTGCCCGTCGCGCCGACGAGGGCCATGGACTCGCCGGGGCGGATGTGGAGGTCGATGCGGTCGAGGATGGGTGGGGAATCGGTGGGCGCATCGGGGTAGCGGAAGCGGACGTTGTGGAACCGTAGGCCGTCCGCGCGCCCGGAGTCGGTGGCGAGCGAGGGGACGTCGCGCAGCTCGGCGCTTCGAGGTGCCGCTCTCTGTGGGTCGGGAGCCGCCCCAGCGGCACGACTGCCCGCAGCTACGCCAACTGCCTCCTCGGACTCCGGCACCGCGTCCATCACCTCGAAGTACCGCTCGGTCGCCGTAGCCGCCTCCTGGCTCATCGCCAGCAGAAACCCGATCGAGTCCACAGGCCACCGAAGAGCGAGCGCCGTCGACAGAAACGCCACCAGCGTCCCTGCCGACAACCCCCCGTCCGCCACCTGCACCGCACCCAGCACCAGCGCCGCCCCGATGGCCACCTCCGGCAGCGTCACGATGACGCCCCAGATCGTCGCCAGCAGCCGGGCCTTCCGCAGTTCAGTCCCCCGCAGCGTCCGCGACAGCTCCCGGAACGCCCGTGCCTGACTGCGGTGCCGCCCGAACCCCTTGATGATCCGGATCCCGAGCACACTCTCCTCGACGACCGTCGTCAGGTCGCCCACCTGGTCCTGCGCGCGGCGCGCCACTGTGGCGTACCGCTTCTCGAAGATCACGCAGGTGACGACCACGGGCACGGCCGGGACCAGGATCACCAGCCCCAGCGTCCAGTCCTGGAGCAGCATGATGAGGACGCCGACGAGGATCGTCACACCGTTGACCAGCAGGAACGTCAGCGGAAAGGCGAGGAACATGCGCAGCAGCATCAGATCGGTCGTGCCCCGCGACAGCAACTGCCCCGACGCCCACCGATCGTGGAACGCCACCGGCAGCCGCTGCAGATGCCGGTACAGATCCGCCCGCATCGCCGCCTCGACCCCCGCCAGCGGCCGCGCCACCAGCCACCGCCGCAGCCCGAACAGCAACGCCTCCCCGACCCCGAGCAGCAGCAGGAACAGCGCCCCGAGCCACACCCCGGCCGGATCCCGGTCGGCGACGGGCCCGTCCACCATCCACTTCAGGACGAGCGGAATGACCAGCGACAGACAGGAGGCGACGATCGCCACGAACGCGGCGGAGAACAACCGCAAACGCACCGGCCGCACATACGGCCACAGACGCAGCAGCGTACGCACGGCGGATCGATCGGCCCTGTCCTCGTCGGTTGCACGTGTCGTCACCATCAGCAGCGAGCCTACGGATCGCCACTGACACTGCCCACCGAGTTTTGGCCGGTCCGCAATCGGCCGCTGGTCCTACGACCTGCGCGTTCGAAGGGTCGTACACAGCGGGGGATCGTCAGCCGTCCACCTTCAGCAACAGCACCGCCCGCGCCGGCACCGTGATCGCCGCCCCCGCCCGGTGCTCCACCCCCGGCGCCTCCCCCTGCTCCTCCCGCGATGTGTCGACGACCACCTCGTACCGCTCCGCCCACGGCGGCCCCGGCAGCACGAAGCTCACCGGCCGGTCCCCGGCGTGCAGCACGGCCAGGAAGCTGTCGTCGAGGATCGGCGCCCCGCGCTCGTCCCGGCCCGGGATGTCCCGCCCGGACAGATACATGCCCAGCGTGGCGGCTGGCGCGTACCAGTCCCGTTCCGTCATCTCCGTGCCCCGCGCGGTGAACCAGGCCAGGTCCCGCAGCCCGTCGGCCGAGTGCGCCCGCCCGGAGAAGAAGGCACGGCGGCGCAGCACGGGGTGCCGGTGCCGCAGCTCGATCAGCCGGGAGGTGAGGTCGAACAGGGCCTTCCAGCCCGGGTCCTCCAGCAGGCTCCAGTCCAGCCAGCTGATCTCGTTGTCCTGGCAGTACGCGTTGTTGTTGCCGCGCTGGGTGCGCCCCAGTTCGTCGCCCGCGACCAGCATCGGCACGCCCGTCGACAACAGCAGGGTGGTCAGCAGGTTCCGCAACTGGCGGCGCCTGAGCGCCCGTACGCGCTCGTCGTCCGTCTCTCCCTCGGCGCCGCAGTTCCACGACCGGTTGTCGTCCGAGCCGTCCCGGTTGCCCTCCCCGTTCGCCTCGTTGTGCTTGCGCTCGTACGACACCAGATCCCGCAGCGTGAAACCGTCGTGCGCGGTCACGAAGTTGACCGAGGCGTACGGGCGGCGGCCACCCCACGCGTACAGGTCGCTCGAACCCGACAGGCGGTACCCCAGGTCCCGGACGTCCGGCAGCGCGCCCCTCCAGTAGTCCCGTACGGCGTTGCGGTAGCGGTCGTTCCACTCCGTCCACAGCGGCGGGAAGGCGCCCACCTGATATCCGCCCGACCCCACGTCCCACGGCTCGGCGATCAGCTTCACCCGCCGCAGCACCGGATCCTGCGCGATCACCGCCAGGAACGGCGACAGCATGTCGACGTCGTGCATGGAGCGGGCCAGCGCCGCCGCCAGGTCGAAGCGGAAGCCGTCCACGCCCATCTCCGTCACCCAGTAGCGCAGCGAGTCGGTGATGAGCCGCAGGACGTGCGGCTGGACGACGTGCAGGGTGTTCCCGCAGCCCGTGTAGTCCGCGTACCGGCGCGCGTCCGACTGCAACCGGTAGTACCCCCGGTTGTCGATGCCCTTCAACGACAGCGTCGGGCCCAGCTCGCCCGCCTCCGCCGTGTGGTTGTAGACGACGTCGAGGATGACCTCGATCCCCGCCGCGTGCAGCGCGTGCACCATGCGCTTGAACTCGCCGACCTGCTGACCGGTCGTACCGGACGCGGAGTAGGCGGCGTGCGGCGCGAAGTAGCCGATGGAGTTGTAGCCCCAGTAGTTGCGCAGGCCCTTGCGGAGCAGATGGTCCTCGTGCGCGAACTGATGGACCGGGAGCAGCTCGACGGCCGTCACGCCCAGCTCGACGAGGTGCTCGATCGCCGCGGGATGCGCGAGACCGGCGTACGTCCCCCGCAGTTCCTCCGGTATCCCCGGGTGCAGCTTAGTGAAGCCCCGTACATGCACCTCGTAGATCACCGAGTCGGCCCACGGCGTCTTCGGCCGGCGGTCGTCCATCCATTCGTCGTCCGGGGCGTCGTCGTGGACGACCACGCCCTTCGGGACGTACGGCGCCGAATCCCGGTCGTCGCGCACGGTGTCCGCGACATGCTGCTGGGGCCAGTCGCGGACATGGCCGTACACCTCCGGCGGTAGACTGAAGTCGCCGTCCACCGCGCGCGCGTACGGGTCGAGGAGCAGCTTCGCCGGGTTCCAGCGGCCGCCTGTCCACGGGTCCCAGCGGCCGTGCACCCGGTAGCCGTAGCGCTGACCGGGCATCACACCCGGCACGAACCCGTGCCAGATCTCGTGCGTCAGTTCGGTCAGCTTGGCCCGCGTCTCTTTCCCGTGCCCGTCGAACAGGCACAGCTCGACCGCCTCCGCCCCGCCCGCCCACAGCGCGAAGTTGGTGCCGGCCACCCCGTCCGGACCGACCCGGAAACGGGCGCCCAGCGGCATGGGCGCACCCGGCCACACGGGCACCGCGGGGGCCTTGCGCTGCGCGCCGTTCACGACGGCGGCCGGGCGCCCCTCCTCAGCGGCGACCGCACCGGCCACCGCCTCCTGCTCGGCTGCGCTCGACACCTGTCGGCCTCCCACGGCTCAGGGACCACACGAATGTGGCGGAGGGGCCCTTGGCGTCCCGAGCCGCGGCTCCCCGTCGCGTCGTCCTCCCACATGTTCTGCCCACCGGGTGGCTCGCACTCACGTTTCCCCAGGGCCACCCCGATCGTTGGGGTCTTCGTGAGGCACGTACAAGGGCGCGCGCGGCGCGCGGGGGCCGTGTTGGCCGCCGTACTGACATGGGCGGGACTGCTGGCCGGGGCGGTCGGCTGCACTTCGGACGGCTCCGGCATCGACCAGATGCTGGGCAAGGGGCCGGCCCCCGAGGACGTCATCCGGGTCACACCCGACGACGGCACCAAGGGCGCACGCCCCGACGACAGGCTGCTCGTGCGCGTGCTCAGCGGGCGCCTGGAGTCGGTGAAGGTCGTCAAGTCCCAGGACGCGGAGGAATCCCCGGTCCCCGGGCACATCTCCGAGGATGGCCTGCGCTGGGAGCCCGACGACCCCGGGCTCGCACTGGCCGCCCGGTACACGGTCGACGCGGTGGCCCTCGACGGCCACGGGCGCCGCAGCGCACGGCACACGACGTTCACCACGTACGTCCCCGACGAGCGGTTCATCGGATACGTCACCCCGGAGCACCGCTCCACCGTCGGCACCGGAATGATCGTCTCCCTGGAGTTCAACCGGGAGATCGAGCACCGCGCCGCCGTCGAACGCGCCGTCCGGGTCACCGCCGAGCCGGCCGTGGAGATCCGCCCGCACTGGTTCGGCCGCTCCCGCCTCGACTTCCGTCCCCGGCACTACTGGAAGCCCGGCACCCGGGTCACCGTCGCGCTGCGCCTGCGGGACCTCGAAGGGGCGCCCGGGGTGTACGGGCTGCAGGACAAGACGTTCTCCTTCACCGTCGGCCGCCACCAGGTCTCCCTCGTCGACGCGGCCAGGCACACCATGCAGGTCAGGCGCGACGGCGAACTGCTCGCCACCGTGCCGATCACCGCCGGAGCCCCGAAGACGACCACCTACAACGGCAAGATGGTCGTCACCGAGATGCTCGAACTGACCCGGATGAACGGCGCCACGGTCGGCTTCAAGAAGGCCGACGGCAAGGGCGAGTACGACATCCCGGACGTCCCGCACGCCATGCGCCTCACCGACTCGGGCACCTTCCTGCACGGCAACTACTGGGCGGACACCGACATCTTCGGCCACAGCAACGTCAGCCACGGCTGCGTGGGGCTCAGGGACGTCAAGGGCGGCGGGTCCGAGACGCCCGCGGGCTGGTTCTTCGACCGCAGCCTGATCGGGGATGTCGTCGAGGTCGTCCGCAGCAACGACAAAAAGGTCGCTCCCGACAATGGCCTCGGAGGATGGAATATGGGCTGGAAGGAGTGGAAGAGGGGGAGTGCGGTGAAGTAATCGGACAGGGGGGTGAGTTGCTCGACCAACCGGCTATCCGCCGATGTTGGAACGGAACGGTGACAATCGCGCGGGCCGACGCCCGTGACCTTGTGGTTAATATGCGCCGGTGCGCGCGGTGAACGCGCGGGGGAGCGGGTCCGACCAGGCCGACAGTGGCCGGGGCCCGGGGAGGGGAGAACGACTTGAACGTGCGGCCGATATCGGGGGCGTCGGTTGACGCGCGGGGGCGTAGGGGCAAGGGGCTGGCGGCACTGGCTGCCGTTCTGCTGCTCGGCGTCGCCGCGTGCGGCGGAGGTGGCGGAGCGGGCTCGGGGGCCGGCGACGGGAAGGGCGACGACTCCTCCACGGCGGAGGCCAAGAAGTCGCAGGCCGTCGTGACCATAGCCCCGGGGGACGGCGCCAAGTCCGTCGAGACCAGCGGTGCGCTGAAGGTCACCGCGGCCAAGGGCAGGCTGACGGCCGTCGAGGTCAAGGACACCAAGGGCAGGGCGATAGCCGGGAAGATATCCGGCGACGGCGCCACCTGGACGCCGTCCACGCATCTCGCCGCCGCCACGAAGTACACCGTGCAGGCGGTCGCGAAGGACTCCGAGGGGCTGGAGGCCACCAAGGAGGCCGACTTCACCACTCTCACGCCCCAGAACACCTTCCTCGGCAACTTCAGGCCGGAGGACGGCTCCAAGGTCGGCGTCGGAATGCCGTTCTCCATCCGCTTCACCCGGGGCATCACCAAGCCCGAGGACGTCGAGAAGGCGATCACGGTCAAGACCGAGCCGGCCGTCGAGGTCGCGGGCCACTGGTTCGGCAACGACCGTCTCGACTTCCGTCCCGAGAAATACTGGAAGGAAGGCACCAAGGTCACCGTCGCCCTCAACCTCGACGGCGTCGAGGGCCGCCCCGGCGTCTACGGCGAGCAGACCAAGACCGTCTCCTTCACCATCGGCCGCAACCAGGTCTCGGTCGTCGACGTGAAGACCAAGAAGATGAAGGTCATGCAGGACGGCAAGGTCGTCAAGACCCTCCCCGTCACCACCGGCAAGCCCGGGTACGACACCTGGAACGGCCAGATGGTCATGACCGAGAAGTTCGTCCAGACCCGCATGAACGGCGACACGGTCGGCTACGACGGCGAGTACGACATCGAGGACGTCCCGCACGCCATCCGCCTCACCGACTCCGGCACCTTCATCCACGGCAACTACTGGGGCGGCGACGCCTTCGGCAACTACAACGCCAGCCACGGCTGCGTCGGCCTGCGCGATGTCCAGGGGGCGTACGACGGCGGTACGCCGGCCGCGTGGTTCTACAACCACTCGATGATCGGTGACGTGGTGGTCGTGAAGAACTCCAACGACGCGACGGTGGCTCCCGAGAACGGGCTGAACGGGTGGAACATGTCGTGGGAGAAGTGGAAGGCGTAGCGCCTTCCTGACGGCGTACGGTCCCGACGTCGACGTACGGCCCCGGTGCATGGCCTCGATGTGAGGTACGGCACCGGGGCCGTCCGCGTTAGTCCCCGTTAACCTGCTCGCATGACCGTGAATCTCGAAGTCGCCGAAGGTGTCGGTACCCTCCGCCTCGACCGCCCGCCCATGAACGCCCTGGACATCGCCACCCAGGACCGCCTCAAGGAGCTCGCCGAGGAGGCGACCCGGCGCGACGACGTACGGGCCGTGGTGATCTACGGCGGGGAGAAGGTGTTCGCGGCCGGCGCGGACATCAAGGAGATGCAGGCCATGGACCACACGGCGATGGTCCTGCGCGCCCGGGCCCTGCAGGACTCGTTCACGGCGGTGGCCCGGATCCCCAAGCCGGTGGTGGCGGCGGTGACGGGCTACGCGCTCGGCGGCGGCTGCGAGTTGGCGCTGTGCGCGGACTACCGGATCGCCGCGGACAACGCCAAGCTGGGCCAGCCGGAGATCCTGCTCGGCCTGATCCCGGGCGCGGGCGGCACCCAGCGGCTGTCCCGCCTCATCGGACCGTCGAAGGCGAAGGACCTGATCTTCACCGGCCGTATGGTGAAGGCGGACGAGGCGCGCGAACTGGGCCTGGTGGACCGCGTCGTGGCGCCGGACCAGGTCTACGCCGAGGCGCACGCGTGGGCGGCGAAGCTGGCGCAGGGCCCGGCGATCGCGCTCCGCGCGGCGAAGGAGTCGATCGACACGGGTCTGGAGACGGACATCGAGACGGGCCTCGCGGTCGAACGGAACTGGTTCGCGGGGCTGTTCGCGACGGAGGACCGGGAGCGGGGGATGCGGAGCTTCGTGGAGGAGGGGCCGGGCAAGGCGAAGTTCCTCTGAGGGGTGCTGAGGCCTCAGAGTGCTGCTGAGAGTCTCTGAGGCCTGCGGAGCCGGGCCAAGTTCCATCCCGAAAGTCCCTCAACTCACTTGCAATTGACGGGGTGTCTGATCCAGGTCCCTCGATGGGGCGGTTTATGGCAGCCTTAAGGCAGCCTTAAGCGTGCCTTGTCGGGGGAGTCCGTCGATTGCCTCCAGCGGCCCCGTCGCCGCAGGTAAGGCAGGCTGTGGGCGACTCCGAACTGCCGCTGTCATATGCCCCGGGAGTCCGTCGGAATGAGGCATTCCGGGGGATGTATTCCTCGGGAACGGCCCCGGAGGGCGCTGTCGGCGGCCATGATGGGGGCATGGCGGGGCTGGAGGGTGTCGAACAGCCGCGGGGACACGGCCGTGCGATTGCGGCGCGCTGGTCGCCGGGGGTCGAGGACGAAGCTGCCTCGAAGGCGCTGGAGTTGTTCGGCAATCCCACGGAGGCGGAGGTTCCGCTCCCTTCCCGCCCCGAGTCCGCCGCCACCGCACGCCGGCTGGCCCAGGTCGTGGTCCTGCGCCAGTGGGGGCTGACCCCCAAGATGACCGAGGACGCGGTCTTACTCGTCTCCGAACTGGTCGGCAACGCCGTCCGCCACACCGGCGCCCGCGTCTTCGGCCTCCGCATGCGCCGCCGCCGAGGCTGGATCCGCATCGAGGTCCGTGACCCGTCCCGTGGGCTGCCCTGCCTGATGCCGGTCCAGGAGATGGACGTCAGCGGCCGGGGCCTGTTCCTGGTGGACAAACTCTCCGACCGCTGGGGCGTGGACCTGTTGCCGCGGGGGAAGACGACGTGGTTCGAGATGAGGGTGGCGGACCGCTAACCCCCGCCGTCCGCAAGAGCCCGACCCCGACCCCCCTGGCGCTCCGCCCGCTGGGGGCGTTCACGCCACGTCCGGTCAGTCTCTGGCGCCGGGTCGCGTCATCGAGTTCGTCAGGCGTTTGAGGGCGAGTCGCCAACCATCCCGAGCCCCCACCCGTCCGCTGGGGCGTTCATGCCGTCTCCGGTCGGTCTCTGGCGCCGGGTCGCGTCACCCAGCTCGTCCGGCGTTTGAGGACGAGGCCCCTTCAGGGCCGAAGCGGGGGTCTGGGGGCGGCAGCCCCCAGCGGCCGGGGTCGAAGGGGCGGAGCCCCTGGAGGATGGGACGGGTAGGGGCGGCGGGGGCGAAGAACACTGCTGAGGGCGACCCGGACGAGCCGCTTATCGGGTGAATCATGCGTTTTTCGACGCAATCCTCATTAAATAGTCCGGTGACCTTGACCTGCTGCCCAGCCGCCGCCCTCCCCGCCGCACGGAAGAACTGCCGATGAACCTCATCCACCGCACCCTCCTCGCCGGCCTCGGCCTCCTCGCGCTCGTCGCCTGCGGCACGGAGTCCGCCAAGGACAGGAGCAGCGCGGCCGTCGAGTCCCGCGGCGCCACCCAGGCCGCCATCCCCGCCCCACCGAAGAAGAAGCCCCTCAACGGCCTCCCCGGCATGCCCCCCGTCCTCGACCCGAAGGACGTCTACGCCGCCGACCGCCCGGGCAAGCTCTCCCCGGTCGTCAAGGACTTCCCGTCCCGCGTCTACGTCCCCAACACCGAGTCGGACACCGTCTCCGTCATCGACCCGAAGACGTACGAGATCACCGAGACCATCCCCGTCGGACGGCAGCCTCAGCACGTCGTCCCGTCCTGGGACCTGAAGACCCTCTGGGTCAACAACAACCGCGGCCACACCCTCACCCCCATCGACCCGAAGACAGGCAAGGCGGGCAAGCCGGTCGAGGTGCACGACCCCTACAACCTCTACTTCACCCCCAACGGCAAGTACGCCGTCGTCATGGCCTCCCTCGACCGTGAACTCGTCTTCCGCGACCCCCACACCATGAAGCGGATCAGGACCGAGCCGGTCAGCTGCTACGGCGTCAACCACGCCGACTTCTCCCTCGACGGCCGCTACTTCATCGTCTCCTGCGAGTTCAGCGGGGAACTGCTGAAGGTCGACACGGAGCGGATGAAGGTCGTGGGCCAGCAAAAACTCCCCTTCGACGGCGCGATGCCCCAGGACGTGAAGGTCTCACCGGACGGCAAGCGGTTCTACATCGCCGACATGATGGCCCACGGCATGTGGGTCCTGGACGGCGACAAGTTCACCGAGCCCACGCTCCTGCCCACCGGCAAGGGCTGCCACGGCCTCTACGTCAGCCGCGACTCCCGCGAGATGTACGTCTCCAACCGCGGCGAAGGCAGCGTCTCCGTCTTCGACTTCCGGAAGAACAGGCTCACCAAGAAGTGGCACCTCCCCGACGGCGGCAGCCCCGACATGGGCGGCGTCTCCGCCGACGGCAAGGTGCTGTGGCTGTCGGGACGTTACGACGCCGAGGTGTACGCCATCGACACCCGCACCGGCGAACAGCTCGCCCGCATCCCGGTGGGCAGCGGCCCGCACGGCCTGGCCGTCTACCCGCAGCCGGGCCGCTACTCCCTGGGCCACACGGGCATCTTCCGCTAGCGGACGGTCAGTTGACCGGCGGTGAACGGCGGTTGACCGGCAGTCAGTGGACACGCCGTCGTACGAGTGACGCTCCACGGCCCACCCCCGCGGGCCCGGAATGGTACTCCCATGATCACAACTCGCCTGCCGCGGCGGGCCGCTGCCGCCGTCCTGTCCCTCTCGGCCGTCCTCGCGACGACGGCCGCCACGGCTCCCGAGACCGCCCGCACCTCGGCGACCGAGCTCCCCGCCTCGGTCACCGCACACCTCGCCTCGGCTGCCGCACACCCCGCCTCGGCTGCCGCGACCGTCAACAAGGCCGCCGCCCCCGTCCCGGCCGCCGCCCCCGCCCCGGCCGCCTGTCCCGTCCAGTACGACGACAAGATCAAGGCGGCCGCCGACCGCCGCGTCGACGTCGACCGCATCACCCCCGACCCGGCGTGGCGCACCACCTGCGGCACGCTCTACCGGGCCGACGGCCGCGGCCCGGAGATCGTCTTCCAGGAGGGCTTCAAGCCCAAGGACGTGATGAACGGCCAGTACGACCTGGAGCAGTACGTCCTGGTCAACCAGCCCTCCCCGTTCGTGTCCACGACGTACGACCACGACCTGTACAAGAAGTGGTGGAAGTCGGGCTGGAACTACTACATCGACGCCCCCGGCGGCATCGACGTCAACAAGACCATCGGCGACACCCACCAATGGGCCGACCAGGTGGAGGTCGCCTTCCCGGGCGGCATCGCCCGCAAGTACATCATCGGCGTCTGCCCGGTGAACAAGACGACCAAGGTCGAGATCATGAGCGGCTGCCAGAGCAACCCGCACTACGAGGCCTGGCACTGAGAGACCGCCGGAGCCGCCTGTTGAGTCTCCACCCACTGGAGGGCCCACACTCGCAGGCATGACCGAAGACAGCACCGGACTCTTCACCATCGGCGAGCTGGCCCGGGCCACCGGACTGACCGTCCGGACCATCCGCTACTGGTCCGACGAGGGCGTCCTGCGCCCCGTCACACGGTCGTCCGGCGGCTACCGCCTCTACGACGCCGAGTCCGCCGCCCGCCTGGAGCTGATCCGCACGCTGCGCGAGCTGGGTCTGGGTCTGGACGACGTACGGAAGGTCGTCAGCGGAGAGAAGGACGTGGCGTCGGTCGCGGCCACCCACGTCGCCGCGCTGGAGGCACAGATCCGGTCGCTGAAGGTGACGCGTGCGGTGCTGTCGACCGTTGCGAGGCGCGGGTCGACCGCGGAGGAGATGACGCTCATGAACAAGCTCGCGCGGCTGTCCGCGGCCGAGCGGAGGCGGATCCTGGAGGAGTTCGTGGACGAGATGTTCCACGGACTGCACACGGCGGATCCCGTGATCCGCACGCGGATGCGGGAGATGGCCGTTGACCTGCCCGACGAGCCGACATCGGAGCAGGTGGACGCCTGGGTGGAGCTGGCCGAGCTGCTCCAGGACCCGGAGTTCCGGGCGCACATGCGCAGTGTGGCCGAGTTCAACGCGGCCGGCCGTGGGCCCGAGACGCCCGCCGGGGCGTCGATGTGGTTCGCCAGGAAGCTGGTGAAGCTGGCGGCCGAGGCGAGGGAGCAGGACATCGCACCGCAGTCGCCCGAGGCGGAGCGGATCCTGGGGGAGCTGCTCGGCGACGCCGACCCGGCGGCCGTGCTCGAACGCATGAGGGCCGGCGCGAACGACAAGGTCTCCCGCTATCGCGAGCTGCTGGCCGTGGTGAAGGGCCATGGACCCGCGTCCGCCCACCGCGCGGAGTTCGCCTGGGTGGTCGCCGCACTGGAGGCGCGGGCAGGCGGTTAATCTGACCTGCGGCAGTAAGCCAGCACACCATGACACACGCGAGAAAAGGGGCGGATCGGTGGCGCACATCGACATCGAGGAAGCACGCAAGCAGTTCGAGCGCATCGATGCGGACGGGGACGGTGCCATCACGGCCGCCGAGTTCAAGACCGCCCTGGCCCAGGAGGGCGACTGGAACGTGACCGAGGCGGTCGCCCAGGCGATCATCAACAGCCGCGACCTGGACGGCGACAAGCTCCTGTCGTTCGACGAGTTCTGGACCTTCCTGAACAAGTGACCTGCGCGAAAGGGACGCCCGGCAGGCCTGCGCGGCCGACGGGCGCCCCTTCGTCATGTTCGGGACCGGATCAGTACCGCCCAGCGCCCGCCGTGCCGCTCCAAGGCCGGCGGCAGGCCGAGGCGCTTGCCGGCATGGCCGGACGCTAGACGATCTCGAGGGGCAGGTGGGGCCCGTCCGGCAGCTCCACCGCCACCGGATCCCCGGGGCGCACGACACCGCCCGCGACGACCACACTCATGATCCCCGCCTTGAACCGCACGCTCCCGTCGCCGTCCCGCCCGACGACCTGCTTGAGCAGCCCCTTCTGAAACCCGTCGATCTGCGCACATGGATTGCGCAGCCCGGTCACCTCCACGACGGCCTCGTCCCCGAGCCGCAGCCGGGTCCCCTTCGGCAGGCCGAGCAGATCGATCCCGCGCGTCGTGACGTTCTCCCCGAGCTCCCCACTGGCCACCTCGAAGCCGGCCGCCCGCACCTCCTCGAACAACTCCTCATGGATGAAATGCACTTGCCGCAGATTGGGCTGCGAAGGATCCCGCTGCACCCGAGACCGATGCTTCACGGTCACCCCCGCATGCACATCACCCTCCACTCCGAGCCCGGCGATCAGCGTGATGCTGTCGCGGTTGGGCTTGGTGAACGAGTACGTGCTGTTGCTGCTGACCGCAGCGACGGTCCCACCCATGCCGAGAAGTTCCCCTCTTCCGTACGGCGATTGCTTCGCCGCAGGTGGAGCCTATATGAGCCCCAACGCCACCCCTGATAACCGCATTGATGTGCGCAAGCGTGACGCGTGTTCGACGTCGTCGTTGATCGGATGGTAGGTCAACGAATTTCTGTAGCAGGGGGATTGGGTGAAGGTGTGCGAGGCGTATGGGGACGGATGGGCGTGCGGCCGGTCGTCCGACAGGTACCCACTGACGAAGGGTCTGTGCAAGACGCACTACATGCAGCACCGACGAGGGAGAGGGCTGGCGCCCATCAATCCAGAGCGCGCAACGGCTGAGGGGCGCTCATGTTCCTTCGAGGGATGCGCCAGGGCCATGTACTCCCGAGGGTTCTGTACTGGTCACTACCAACGGCAGAGCAAAGGCCAACCGCTCACGCCGCTGCGGGCGAAGAGGGCCAGCGGCGTCGTTCAGGAGATGGTCAAGCGTGGGGTCATCGAGTGTCGCGGATGCGGTGAGCACAAGCCTTCGTCCGAGTACTCGCCGCTCAATGCGTCGGGCGCTCTTTGCCGCCCGAGCTTCGCACCTTCGAGCTGCTCAACAGGTACCTCGCTGATCCGCCCGCCAGGCGACTCAGGGCAGAACTGGCTACGTCGGGCCACTGGATCGTCATGCGTTCTCGGCCCATTCACGCAGGGCGGCCTTGCTGGGGAAGTCCGCGACGTTCTTGTCCAGGGGGTCGTCCGTGTACTGGTGAAAGCGCCACTTGGCCCTGATGCGGGGCTTGCCGGCGGTCACGTAGTCGGCGATCCAGAGACCGTCGCCGGCGTATGACGTCCTGTCGACGTTCAGCCAGTAGTGTCTGTTTGCATACAGAACGACCGGATTGTTCGGTCGCTTCTCCTTCACCTTTCGGATGAACAGATCCTTCTCCGCGTTGCTCGCATGCGTCCCCGCGCTCGTCGTCTCCCAGTCGACGGCGAGGATGTCGCCCGCTCTCTCGGGGGCCTTGCTGACGAAGTACTCCGCCTGGGCCGAGAGGTTGCCGGGCCAGAGGAAGTGGTAGAAGCCGACGACGAGGCCGGCGTCGCGGGCGCGCTTGGTCTGGGCGCCGAGTTTCGGGTTGACGTAGGAGCGGCCCTCCGTCGCCTTGATGAAGACGAAGGAGATGCCGTCCGTGTCGTAGGTCGACGACTGGTACGCGCTTACGTCGATGCCGCGCAGCATGAGGGGACTCCCTGAAACGCCGGTGGGGGGACAGGGGTTGGAATGGGTGTATGCCCCACCGTGGCACGGCTGACGCGTCCGTGACGTGGAATTGTCAACATTCGATGATGTTGACCGCCAGCCCGCCCCGCGCCGTCTCCTTGTACTTCACGCTCATGTCGGCGCCGGTGTCCTTCATCGTCTTGATGACCTTGTCCAGGGACACCTTGTGCGAGCCGTCCCCGCGCATCGCCATCTTCGCCGCCGTGACGGCCTTGACCGCGGCCATCCCGTTGCGCTCGATGCACGGGATCTGGACCAGGCCGCCGACCGGGTCGCACGTCAGCCCGAGGTTGTGCTCCATGCCGATCTCGGCGGCGTTCTCGACCTGCTCCGGGGAGCCGCCGAGCACCTCCGCCAGCGCGCCCGCCGCCATCGAGCAGGCGGAGCCGACCTCGCCCTGGCAGCCGACCTCGGCGCCGGAGATGGACGCGTTCTCCTTGAAGAGCATGCCGATCGCGCCGGCGGCCAGCAGGAAGCGGACCACTCCGTCCTCGTCCGCGCCCGGCACGAAGTTCATGTAGTAGTGCAGGACTGCCGGGATGATGCCCGCCGCGCCGTTCGTCGGGGCCGTCACCACCCGGCCGCCCGCGGCGTTCTCCTCGTTCACCGCCATCGCGTAGAGCGTGATCCACTCCATCGCGTGCGCCAAGGGGTCACCCTCCGCCCGGAGTTGGCGGGCGGAGACCGCGGCACGGCGGCGGACCTTCAGGCCGCCCGGCAGGATGCCCTCCCGCGACATGCCGCGCGACACGCACTCCCGCATCACCCGCCAGATCTCCAGCAGGCCCGCGCGGATCTCCTCCTCCGTGCGCCAGGCCCGCTCGTTCTCCAGCATCAGTGACGAGATCGACAGGCCGGTCTCCTTCGTCAGGCGCAGCAGTTCGTCGCCCGTGCGGAAGGAGTACTTCAGCACCGTGTCGTCGAGCTTGATGCGGTCCGCGCCGACCGCGTCCTCGTCGACGACGAAGCCGCCGCCCACCGAGTAGTACGTCTTCGACAGCAGTTCGGCCCCGGAAGCGTCGAACGCCCACAGGGTCATGCCGTTCGCGTGGTACGGGAGCGCCTTGCGGCGGTGCAGGACCATGTCGTCGTCGAAGGAGAACGGGATCTCGTGCTCGCCGAGCAGCCGGATCCGGCCCGCTGCCTTGATGTCCTCCACCCGCTGGTCCGCCGTCTCCACGTTCACCGTCCGCGGCGAGGCGCCCTCCAGGCCCAGCAGCACCGCCTTGGGCGTGCCGTGGCCGTGGCCGGTCGCGCCGAGCGAGCCGTACAGCTCGGAGCGGACGGACGCCACGGAGGACAGCAGGTCCTCGTTGCGCAGGCGTCGCGCGAACATGCGTGCCGCGCGCATCGGGCCGACCGTGTGGGAGCTCGACGGGCCGATGCCGATCGAGAACAGGTCGAAGACCGAGATGGCCACGGGGACTCCTCAATACGGGGTGGTGCAGAAGGGTTTCTGCGGGGTGCCCCGCTCGCTCACTGACCAGTGTGCGGGACACCCCACAAAAAGGAACTACTTGTTCAGACCGGGGTACAGCGGGTGCTTGTCGGCCAGGGCCTTGACCCGGGCCTTGAGCGCCTCCGCGTCGTACGACGGCTTGAGCGCCTCGGCGATGATGTCCGCGACCTCGGCGAAGTCCTCGGCCGTGAAGCCGCGGGTGGCCAGGGCGGGCGTGCCGATGCGCAGACCGGACGTCACCATCGGCGGGCGCGGGTCGTTCGGGACGGCGTTGCGGTTGACCGTGATGCCGACCTCGTGGAGGCGGTCCTCGGCCTGCTGGCCGTCCAGCTCGGACTCGCGCAGGTCGACCAGGATGAGGTGGACGTCCGTGCCGCCGGACAGGACGTTGACACCCGCCTCACGGGCGTCCGCGGCCGTCAGCCGCTCGGCGAGGATCTTCGCGCCCTCGACCGTGCGGCGCTGGCGCTCCTTGAACTCCTCGCTCGCGGCGACCTTGAAGGAGACCGCCTTCGCCGCGATCACATGCTCCAGCGGCCCGCCCTGGAAGCCCGGGAAGACCGAGGAGTTCAGCTTCTTCGCGAAGTCCTTCTTCGCGAGGATGATGCCGCCGCGCGGCCCGCCGAGGGTCTTGTGGGTGGTGGACGTGACGACGTCCGCGTACTCGACGGGGTTCGGGTGCAGGCCCGCGGCCACCAGGCCCGCGAAGTGCGCCATGTCCACCCACAGGTACGCCTCGACCTCGTCGGCGATCCGGCGGAACTCGGCGAAGTCGAGCTGGCGCGGGTATGCCGACCAGCCCGCGATGATCACCTTCGGGCGGTGCTCCTTGGCGAGCCGCTCGACCTCGGCCATGTCGACCAGGCCGGCGTCGTCCACGTGGTACGCGACCACGTTGAACTGCTTGCCGGAGAAGTTCAGCCGCATTCCGTGGGTGAGGTGGCCGCCGTGGGCGAGGTCCAGCCCCAGGATCGTGTCGCCGGGCTGGGCCAGGGCGAACAGGGCGGCCTGGTTGGCGGAGGCGCCGGAGTGGGGCTGGACGTTGGCGTACTCGGCGCCGAACAGCTCCTTGATCCGGTCGATGGCGATCTGCTCGGCGACGTCGACGTGCTCGCAGCCGCCGTAGTAGCGCCGTCCCGGGTAGCCCTCGGCGTACTTGTTGGTCAGCACCGACCCCTGCGCCTCCATCACCGCGAGCGGCGCGAAGTTCTCGGAGGCGATCATCTCCAGGGTGGACTGCTGACGCTCCAGCTCGGCGTCGAGCGCGGCGGCGATGGCCGGGTCGAGCTCGTGCAGGGGCGCGTTCAGAAGTGACATGTCAGACATAGGGGGATACGACTCCTCAGCCGGCGGTGTGGGCGTCGTACTCGTCGGCGGAGAGCAGGTCGGCCGGCTCCTCCGTGACGCGTACCTTGAACAGCCAGCCGCCCTCGAAGGGGGCGGAGTTCACCAGCGACGGGTCGTTCGTCACGTCCTCGTTGACCTCGACGACCTCGCCGGTGACCGGGGAGTACAGGTCGGACACCGACTTGGTCGACTCCAGCTCGCCGCAGGTGTCACCCGCGGTCACGGTCGAGCCGACCTCGGGGAGCTGGGCGTAGACGACATCGCCGAGCGCGTTGGCCGCGAACTCGGTGATGCCGACCGTCGCGACGCCGTCCTCGGCGGTCGACAGCCACTCGTGCTCCTTGCTGTAGCGCAGCTGCTGGGGGTTGCTCATGGCCTGAATTCTCCTGTACGCGCGGGAGTGGTGATGAATGGGGGACAGCTGGAAACGTGCGTGAGCAGCGGAAATGTGCGCAGGGTCACGCACGGGCCGCTGCCAGTCTCTCCGTCTGGCGCGGGTTCTGCCGCTTCTGGTGCTACTTCTGCCGCTTGTAGAACGGCAGCGCCACGACCTCGTACGGCTCGTGGCTGCCGCGGATGTCCACGCCGACCCCGGCCGTGCCCGGCGCCGAGTGCGCCGCGTCGACGTACGCCATGGCGATCGGCTTGCCCAGCGTGGGGGAGGGCGCACCCGAGGTGACCTCGCCGATGACCTCGCCGCCGGCGACGACCGGGTACCCGGCACGCGGGACGCGACGCCCCTCGGCGACCAGGCCGACCAGGACGCGCGGCGGGTTCTCCGAGGCACGGGCGGCGGCCTCGGCGAGCGCCTCGCGCCCGACGAAGTCGCCCTCCTTCTCGAACTTCACCACCCGGCCGAGCCCGGCGTCGAAGGGCGTGAGGGAAGTCGACAGCTCGTGGCCGTACAGCGGCATGCCCGCCTCCAGCCGCAGGGTGTCCCGGCAGGACAGGCCGCACGGGACCAGGCCGACGCCCTCGCCCGCCTTGGTCAGGGCCTGCCACAGCTCGACGGCGTGCTCCGGCTTCACGAACAGCTCGAAGCCGTCCTCGCCGGTGTAGCCGGTGCGGGCGATGAGGGCGGGGACGCCGGCGACGGTGCCGGGCAGGCCGGCGTAGTACTTCAGGCCGTCGAGGTCGGCGTCGGTGAGTGACTTCAGGATTCCCGGGGACTCGGGACCCTGGACGGCGATCAGGGCGTACGCGTCCCGGTCGTCACGTACCTCGGCGTCGAAGCCGGCGACCCGCTCGGTCAGCGCGTCCAGCACGACCTGGGCGTTGGAGGCGTTGGCGACGATCATGTACTCGGTCTCGGCGAGCCGGTAGACGATCAGGTCGTCGAGGATGCCGCCGTCGGCCCGGCAGATCATGGTGTAGCGGGCGCGGCCGACGCCGACGGAGGCGATGTTGCCGACCAGGGCGTAGTTCAGGAAGGCGGCCGCCTGCGGGCCGGTGACGGTGATCTCGCCCATGTGGGAGAGGTCGAACAGACCGGCCTTGGTGCGCACGGCGTTGTGCTCGTCGCGCTCGGAGCCGTAGCGCAGCGGCATGTCCCAGCCGGCGAAGTCGGTCATCGTCGCGCCGAGCGAGCGATGCAGGGCATCGAGCGCGGTGCGGCGCGGTCCAGTGGGTTCGGTACTGCTCATCGGTCGGTCGTCTCCCAGGGGCGATGGGGGTCCCCCGCGCGAGCGAATTCGAGCGTGGGGAGGGCGAGGTCGTTCCTCCCCATCTGTCATCGGAACCTGAGAGGTTCGCCACGACCGCCACGGGGACGATCACGGCTTGCACCTTGGGTGGAGCCACGCCTCTGCTCGAAGACTCGAACGTCTCGAAGAGAGGGACGGCCCGCTTTTCAGATGTGCCTCGCCCGCGCGGTAACGGGGCCTGAGAGATTCAAGGGAGGGACTTGCTCCTTCGGCGTCCCAGCGATGCACTGCTGGGAACTCTCCCGCGCGGATTCAAACGGCCGGTATGCAGTTGGCGCGGACATCATTGCATGCCGGGCTCGTCTGTGGCAGGCCACCTCTGTAACCGGCTTGTGGCGGGAAGCGAACGAAAACGCGAGAGATCCTCCATTACCTTCTCTTTACGCTCAGTGGGGATGGGGAATCCTGACCCCGGAGGAGGACGATGACGGTGAACCGCACCACGGCGTACGCCACGACCTCGGGCATCGCGCTGCCCAAGCAGCCCGCGGCCCCGGCCGCCGATGCCCGCGGCACGTGTCCCGCACCCGTCGTCCGCGACCTGCGCGAGCGCTCCGGCCACAGCCCGCACGCCCTGCTCTTCGGCCCCAAGGACCTCGTCGTGGTCACCGGCCTGCCCGGCAGCGGCAAGTCCACGCTGATGGAGCGGACGGTGAAGGGCATCCGCATCGACTCCCAGGACACCCGGGACCGCTGGGACGCCCGCATGCCCGGCTTCCTCCCCTACGGCGTCTACCGCCCTCTGGTACGCCTCGCGCACTACGCCGGACTGCGCCGCGCCCTGCGCTCCGGCGAGGGCGTCGTCGTGCACGACTGCGGGACCCAGGCCTGGGTGCGCGGCTGGCTGGCCCGCGAGGCCCGCCGCCGCGGCGGCACCCTCCACCTGCTCCTGCTGGACGTCGCTCCGGACGCCGCCCTGGAAGGCCAGCGCGAGCGCGGCCGAGGCGTCTCCCGCTACGCCTTCCTGCGCCACCGCAGAGCGGCCGCCCGCCTGCTCCACTCCGTGGAGAAGGGCGACCTGCCCCAGGGTTGCGGCTCGGCGGTACTGATCGACCGGTCGGCGGCGGACGTACTGCGCCGGATCGGGTTCACGGGCTGAGGTCCCCCAGGGCCTGCCCGGACCTGCCCCACTCTGGGCCTGCCCCACACTGGACCTGCCCCACTCTGGACCTGCCCCGCCCCGACACCGGATAGCCTTTTGGGCCACAGACGTGGTTCACAGCAGGCGGTCAGACAGATGGACTTCCCAGCGGATCTCCCCGCGGACTTCCCGGCACAGACACACCTCCACCCGCACGGCGGCTGGCCCGGCAACGAGCTGGAGGAGGTGCTCTCGGCCTCCCTCGGCCTGCCGTCGGCGGGCGGCCGGATCATCGAGGTGCTGGGCCGCAGCTTCGTCTGGGTGCCCCTGCCCAACGGGGGCGGCCCGCACAGCGGCCCGCTGGACCTGCCCACGATGGAGATCGAGGGGCAGGCATACGTCCCGGTCTTCAGCTCCGAGGAGCAGTTCCGCCAGGTCGTCGGCTCCCACATGTCGTACACCGTCGCCCCGGCCGTGGAGTTCGCCCGCGGCCTGCCCCCGCAGGTGGGCATCGCCGTCAACCCGGACGGCGTGGTCGGCGTTCCCCTGCCCCCGGCGGCGGTGGCCGAGCTCTGCCGCGTGGGCCGCACCCCGCTGGACGGCCTCACCTCCGGGGGCCGCGTCAAGCTCTACGAACCCGACTGGCAGGACGACCCGGTCGACTTCCTCGCGGCGGCGTCGGCCGAGTTCGCCGAAACCGGCGTCGTCCTCACGGCCCGCCGCTGCCTGGCAGCGATCGAGACGGCCGCCCCCGTGATGTTCATAGGCGTGGAACTCTCCCAGTGGGAGGGCGACTTGCGCGCCGCTCCGACGGACGCCCTGGGCCGAGCCCTGGGCAAGGTCCCGATCCAGTGGCCGGTCAACTTGGTCCTGCTGGACGTGGCCCAGGATCCGGTGATCGAGTGGATGCGCGCGAAGGTGAGGCCCTTCTACCAGCGGGACTTCTAGGGGTCCCTGAGGGGCAGCGCCCTTTCAGGGGCGCGGGGCTGCATCGATGTGCGGCTCCCCGCGTGCGCGCGGCAAGCCGCACAGGGCCCGCGGCCCGCAGACCACATCAAGTCCCGAGCTCTCAACGCTTAAGCTGGTTGCGAAAACGGCTGTTTCCCGAAAGGGCGGTAAAAGGTGAGCGCGAGCGGCACCGCGGCGACCGGACAGGTCGAGCACATGCTGCGCCAGGTGACGCCGGGGCGTTACGACGCCTACGAGGCGCTCCTCCGCGCGCTCGCGACCCCGTCCGCCGGCCAGGTCTGGATGCTGCTGTGGCACGGCCAGGCCGGCTCCCCGGACGCCCAGTACGGAAACATGGAGGTCGACGGCCACGGCTACGCCCCGTGCGTCACTTCCGCCCAGGAACTGTCGGCCAGCGGCTGGAACCGCAGTTACGAAGTGGTCGACGGCGTCGACGTCGCCCGCACCCTCTACCCGGACCACTACGGCCTCTGGCTCAACCCGCACGCCCCCGGCGGGGGCGTCGGCATCCCCTGGCTCGACCTGCGCCGCATCGCCACCGGCCTGGACCGCCAGCCCGCCGGCCCGCTGCGCCTGTCGGAGCCCGCCATCGAGATCCCGCAGTTCTACGCCCTGCTCGCGCAGAACGCCCACCGCACCCCGGCCGTCCGCTCCCTGCGCCGCGCCTGGGTGCAGCCGGCGCTCGGTGCGCCCTATCTCGCGATCGGGCTCGACGTGTACGACACCAGCCCGCCCGCCGTGGACTCGGTGCGCTCGATGATGTCGCAGTCGATCGGCGCGGTCCCGGACGGGCTGCCCGTCTCGACCGTGGCGATGTCCGACGAGTACGACCCGGTCGCCATGTGGATGCGCGCGAGCGCCCGGCCCTTCTACGACCGCGAGGCCCACGCCGTCGCCCCCGCGCAGGCTCCGGCGGCGGGCTACGGTTACCCTCCGGCGCAGGGTCGTTACTGATCAGCGCTGATCGTTCTCCGGCTAACCTACTGTTCAGTCTGCACCCGCACTGTCGCAGGCCCAGACGGCCATCGACTTCGGTTTCACAGGCGGATCTCCGCGCGTAGATGCGATCGGAAGGTCCCGGTCCGCCCTCATACGCCCCAACTGATGGGCGTCCGACGGTCGTTACCTGCTGTTCGGATAACGGAACCCCCCAGACAGCATCACGGTTGCGCATCCTTTCCTCGCCAACTCTGGCAACAAAACGCTGAAGCGTTGAAGACTCCCGCTCCAGGGGTGCTCGCCCCTCTGTGCGAGGAACGAGTACAACGGACTGATCACGCCGCCACAGCGGCAAGCGCGGGCCGGCTACCGCCGGTTGAATCGAAGAGGGGTCCCTGCCTGATGACGGCACCACTGCACGAGCCGACCGCGGAAGCTGCCCCCAGCGCGGCCGAAGAGGCGGCGGTCGCCACCACCGGCGCCAAGGCCGTACAGGGGCGCTCCCTGGGACGGATCGCCTGGGAGCGGCTGAAGCGGGACAAACTCGCCCTCACGGGCGGTGTCGTGGTGCTCGTGCTCATCGCCGTCGCCCTGCTCGCGCCGGTGATCGCCAACCTGGTGGGCCAGGACCCGGAGACGCACCACGAGGACCTGATCGACCCGCTGTTCGGCACGCCGACCGGGTCGCTCGGCGGCATCAGCGGCGAGCACCTGCTGGGTGTCGAGCCGGTCAGCGGCCGCGACATCTTCGCGCGCATCGTCTACGGCGCCCGGATCTCGCTCCTCGTCGGCTTCCTGTCCGCGCTGGTCGCCGTCGTCATCGGCACCGTCCTGGGCGTCCTGGCCGGCTTCTTCGGCGGCTGGGTCGACTCGGTCATCAGCCGGGTCATGGACGGCCTGCTGGCCTTCCCGCAGCTGCTGTTCATCATCGCGCTGGTCTCGGTCATGCCGAACGAGATGCTCGGGCTGACCGGCACCGGTGTCCGCCTGTTCGTGATGATCCTGGTCATCGGCTTCTTCGGCTGGCCCTACATCGGACGCGTGGTCCGCGGCCAGACGCTCTCGCTGCGCGAGCGGGAGTACGTCGAGGCGGCCCGATCGCTCGGCGCCGGGCGGTTCTACATCCTGTTCAAGGAACTGCTGCCCAACCTCGTCGCCCCCATCATCGTGTACACGACGATGATGATCCCCACCAACATCCTCACCGAGGCGGCACTCAGCTTCCTGGGCGTGGGCGTCAAGCCGCCCACGGCCTCCTGGGGGCAGATGCTCTCGAGCGCGATCGACTACTACGACTCGGACCCCATGTACATGGTGATCCCGGGCGTGGCGATCTTCATCACCGTTCTTGCCTTCAACCTCTTCGGCGACGGCGTGCGTGACGCGCTGGACCCGAAGGGCTCCCGCTGAACTGCCGTACGCAAGTGACCCGTGGCACCACACGGGGTCTCTCTTCAAATCCGGAGGATCCGAGATCGTGACTACCCAACGCACCTCAGGGCGGCGCAAGCAGGCCATGGCCGCTGCCGCCGTGGTCGCCGCGCTGCTGACCACGGCGGCGTGCGGCGGCGGCAACGACAACGAGGGGTCGAAGGGCGGCGCGCCGGGCTTCGACGCCGCGAACAACAAGGTTGCCCAGGCCTCCCTCGCCAAGAAGGGCGGCACGCTGAAGTTCGCCGGTGTCCAGGACGCCGACTCGTGGGACACCACGCGTGGCTACTACGGCTTCATGTGGAACTTCTCGCGCTACTACAGCCGCCAGCTCGTCACGGGCAAGGCCGAGCCCGGCAAGGCCGGCGCCGAGCTGACTCCCGACCTCGCCACCGGGCTCGCCAAGATCTCGGACGACGGCAAGACCTACACGTACACCCTGCGTGACGGGGTCACGTGGGAGGACGGCAAGCCGATCACCTCCAAGGACATCAAGTACGGCATCGAGCGCCAGTGGGCGCAGGACGTGCTGTCCGGCGGCCCGGTCTACCTGAAGGACGTGCTCGACCCCAAGGGCGAGTACCCGGGCCCGTACAAGGACAAGGCCGCGGACAAGCTGGGCCTGAAGGCCATCGAGACGCCGGACGACAAGACCATCGTCTTCAAACTGCCGCAGGCCAACTCCGACTTCGAGGAGATGCTGGCCCTGACCTCGGCGTCCCCGGTCCGCCAGGACAAGGACACCAAGTCCAAGTACGGCCTGCACCCGTTCTCCTCCGGCCCGTACAAGTTCCAGTCGTACAACCCGGGCAAGGACCTGACGCTGGTCCGCAACACCGAGTGGAAGCAGGCCTCGGACCCGATCCGCAAGGCCTACCCGGACAAGATCACGGTCAAGTTCTTCACGAACGCCAACGACATGGACGCCCGCCTGATCGCCGGCGACTACGACCTGGACATCAACCAGACCGGTATGTCGCCGCAGGGCCGCACCACCGCCCTGAAGCAGCACAAGGCCAACCTGGACAACCCGGTCTCCGGCTACATCCGCTACGCGGTCTTCCCGCAGAGTGTGAAGCCGTTCGACAACATCCACTGCCGCAAGGCCGTGATCTACGGCGCCGACCACGTCTCGCTGCAGAACGCGCGCGGCGGCCCGGTCGCCGGTGGTGACATCGGCACCAACATGCTGCCGCCGTCCGTCCCGGGCGCCGAGGGCCAGAAGTACGACCCGTACGAGCTCGCCGGTGCCAACAAGAAGGGCAACGTCGCCAAGGCCAAGGAAGAGCTGAAGGCCTGCGGCCAGCCGAACGGCTTCAAGACCACCATCGCCGTCCGCAACAACAAGCCGGCCGAGGTGGCCACCGCCGAGTCCCTCCAGGCCTCGCTGAAGCAGGTCGGCATCACGGTCGACATCGACCAGTACGACGGCTCGCAGAGCTCCGGCATCATCGGCAGCCCCTCGAACGTGAAGAAGAAGGGCTACGGCATCATCATCATGGGCTGGGGCCCGGACTTCCCGTCCGTCCAGGGCTACGGTCTGCCGCTGTGGAGCAGCAAGTACATCCTCGAGAGCGGCAACAACAACTACGCCCTGATCAAGGACAAGACGATCGACGGCCTGTTCAACCAGTACGTCACCACGCTGGACGACGCCGGCAAGGTCAAGATCGCCACGGAGATCAACCACAAGGTCATGGAGGGCGGCTACTACCTGCCCTTCGTCTTCGAGAAGTTCATCAACTGGCGCGGGAACAACCTGGCCAACGTCTACACGACGGACGCGTACAGCGGCATGTACGACTTCGTCAACCTCGGCCTGAAGTCCGCGAAGTAACCCCGGCACACCCGCCGTACGGCACGAAAGGCAGGTGAAGGCCGGCGCGGCGTGACCGTGGGCCATCGGACGACCTCCGGTGGCCCACGGTCCGCGGCGGGCCGAGATCTGTGCTCGCTTATCTGATCAGGCGGCTCTTCGCCGCCGCAGTGATGCTCGTGGTCATCGTCATGGTGGTCTTCGGCATCTTCTTCCTCGTCCCGAAGTGGGCGGGTGTCGACATCGCCACCAGCTTCGTGGGCAAGCAGGCCGACCCTGCGGCCGTCGAGGCCGTGCGGCAGAAGCTCGGCCTGAGCGAACCGATCTACGTCCAGGTCTGGGAGTTCTTCAAGGGCATCTTCGTGGGCCGCACCTACGCGGCCGGCGGTGACATCACGGAGTGCGCCGCGCCCTGCTTCGGCTACTCGTTCCGCAGCGAGCAGGCCATCTGGCCGGTGCTGACCGACCGCTTCCCGGTGACCCTGGGGCTCGCACTCGGTGCCGCCGTGCTGTGGCTGCTGTTCGGTGTCGCGGCGGGTGTCCTCTCCGCCCTCAAGCGGGGCACCCTGTGGGACCGCAGCGCGATGGTCGTCGCCCTCGCGGGTGTCTCCCTGCCCATCTACTTCACCGGTCTGCTCAGCCTGGCGATCTTCTCCTACGGTCTGGGCTGGATCAACGCGGAGTACGTGCCACTGGAGGAGAGCTTCACCGGCTGGCTCGGCGGCATGATCCTCCCGTGGATCACCCTCGCGTTCCTGTACGCGGCGATGTACGCCCGGATCACCCGCGCCACCATGCTGGAGATCCTCGGCGAGGACTACATCCGCACCGCCCGCGCCAAGGGCCTGCGCGAGGGCGTCGTCATCCGCAAGCACGCCATGCGCTCGACGATGACGCCCATCCTGACCATGCTGGGCATGGACCTCGGCGCCCTCATCGGCGGCGCGATCCTGACCGAGACCACGTTCAGCCTGCCCGGCCTCGGCCAGGCGGTGCTCAACGCGATCAAGAACCAGGACCTGCCCGTCATCCTGGGCGTCACCCTGATCACTTCTCTCGCGGTGCTCATCGCCAACCTCGTGGTGGACGTCCTGTACGCCGTGATCGACCCCCGAGTGAGGCTCGCATGACGGAACTCAGCAAGACCGGAGCGGCCGTGGGGGAGCCCACGGGCACCTCGCCGGCCCCGGCCTCCTTCCTGGAAGTGCGCGACCTGAAGGTGCACTTTCCGACCGACGACGGCCTGGTCAAGTCCGTCGACGGGCTCAGCTTCCAGCTGGAGAAGGGCAAGACCCTCGGCATCGTGGGCGAGTCGGGCTCCGGCAAGTCGGTGACCTCGCTCGGCATCATGGGCCTGCACACCGCCGGCCAGTACGGCAAGCGCAAGGCGCAGATCTCCGGCGAGATCTGGCTGAACGGCACCGAGCTGCTGTCCGCCGACCCGGACCACGTGCGCAAGCTGCGGGGCCGCGACATGGCGATGATCTTCCAGGACCCGCTGTCCGCGCTGCACCCGTACTACACGATCGGCCACCAGATCGTGGAGGCGTACCGCATCCACCACGACGTCGACAAGAAGACCGCGAAGCGCCGTGCCGTCGAGATGCTCGACCGGGTGGGCATCCCACAGCCGGACAAGCGGGTCGACAGCTACCCGCACGAGTTCTCCGGCGGTATGCGCCAGCGCGCGATGATCGCGATGTCGCTGGTGAACAACCCCGAACTGCTCATCGCGGACGAGCCGACGACCGCCCTCGACGTCACCGTCCAGGCGCAGATCCTGGACCTCATCCGCGACCTCCAGACGGAGTTCGGCTCGGCGGTCATCATCATCACCCATGACCTGGGCGTCGTCGCCGAGCTGGCCGACGACATCCTGGTGATGTACGGCGGCCGCTGTGTCGAGCGCGGACCGGCCGAGAAGGTCTTCTACGAGCCCCGCCACCCCTACACCTGGGGCCTGCTCGGCTCGATGCCGCGCCTGGACCGCGAGCAGCAGGAGCGCCTGATCCCGGTCAAGGGCTCCCCGCCCTCCCTGATCAACGTCCCGTCCGGCTGCGCCTTCCACCCGCGCTGCCCGTACGCGGACATCCCGAAGGACGACGTCACCCGCACGGTCCGCCCCGAGCTGACCGAGGTCGGCAGCCGGCACTGGGCCGCCTGCCACATGACCCAGGAGCAGCGGGAGCGTATCTGGACCGAAGAGATTGCGCCGAAGCTGTGAGCGAGAAATCCAAGGACACGGCTGTGACCACTCCCGCGAAGAGCGACGGTGCCACCCTCACCAAGGACGCCGCCCCCGGCGAGGTCCTGCTGAAGGTGACCGGGCTGCAGAAGCACTTCCCGATCAAGAAGGGCCTGTTCCAGCGGCAGGTCGGCGCGGTGCACGCGGTCGACGGCATCGACTTCGAGGTCCGGGCCGGTGAAACCCTCGGCGTGGTGGGCGAGTCGGGCTGCGGCAAGTCGACGATGGGCCGGCTGATCACCCGGCTGCTCGAACCGACCGCCGGCACGGTGGAGTTCGAGGGCCGGGACATCACGCACCTCGGCGTCAGCGGGATGCGCCCGATGCGCCGCGACGTGCAGATGATCTTCCAGGACCCGTACTCCTCGCTGAACCCGCGCCACACCATCGGCACGATCATCGGCGCCCCCTTCCGGCTCCAGGGCGTCACGCCCGAGGGCGGCATCAAGAAGGAGGTCCAGCGGCTGCTGTCGGTCGTGGGCCTCAACCCCGAGCACTACAACCGCTACCCGCACGAGTTCTCCGGCGGCCAGCGCCAGCGCATCGGCATCGCCCGCGCGCTCGCGCTCAACCCCAAGCTCGTGGTGGCGGACGAACCGGTCTCCGCGCTGGACGTGTCCATCCAGGCACAGGTCGTCAACCTCCTCGACGACCTCCAGGAGGAGCTGGGCCTGACGTACGTGATCATCGCGCACGACCTCTCGGTCGTCCGGCACGTCTCGGACCGGATCGCGGTGATGTACCTCGGCAAGATCGTGGAGCTGGCCGACCGCGACCTGCTCTACAAGACGCCGATGCACCCGTACACCAAGGCGCTGATGTCGGCGGTCCCGATACCGGACCCCAGGCGCAGGAACGCCAAGAGCGAGCGCATCCTGCTCAAGGGCGACGTTCCCTCGCCGATCTCCCCGCCGAGCGGCTGCCGCTTCCACACCCGGTGCTGGAAGGCGACGCAGATCTGCACGACGGCCGAGCCGCCGCTCGTCGAGCTGCGCCCCGGCCAGCGCGTCGCCTGCCACCACCCGGAGAACTTCGAGGACCAGCAGCCGCAGGACACGGTGCTGCTGACCGCGGCCAAGGAGGCGGCGGAGCTGGTCGCCGACGAGGTGCTGGCCGAGTCCGCGGAGACGTCGGCGGCGGTGGCGGCGGAGGTGAAGGCCGAGGCGGCTACGGGAACGACGGATTCCGAAGAGTCCACGGAGCCGTCAAAGGACGAGAACAAGTAAGAGCGCTCCGGCCCCCACCTTGCTTTGCAAGGTGGGGGCGTTTTGCTGCGTAAGAATGGCAGGGTGCTCCAGCAACTGTTCAGCCCGTCCGTCCAGCACACGCTCGACCTGATCGGCATCTTCGTCTTCGCGATCTCCGGCGCCCTGCTGGCCGTCCGCAAGAACTTCGACGTCTTCGGCATCGCCGTCCTCGCCGAGGTCACGGCCCTGGGCGGCGGGCTGTTCCGGGACGTGGTCATCGGCGCCGTACCCCCGGCCGCCTTCACGGACCTGGGGTACTTCCTCACCCCGCTGCTCGCCGCGCTCCTCGTCTTCTTCCTCCACCCGCACGTGGAGCGCATCCAGACCGGCGTGAACGTCTTCGACGCGGCGGGCCTCGGCCTGTTCTGCGTCGCCGGGACGACGAAAGCGTACGACTACGGCCTCAACCTCACCGCGTCCGCCACCCTCGGCCTCGCGACCGCCGTCGGCGGCGGTGTGCTGCGGGACGTCCTCGCCAACGAGGTGCCGTCACTGCTGCGCTGGGACCGCGACCTGTACGCGGTCCCGGCGATCGTCGGCGCCACGATGGTCGTCCTGTGCATCCACTACGACGCCCTGAACCCGCTCACCAGCACCCTCGCGGCCGTCACGGCCTTCGTTCTGCGCCTGCTCGCGATGCGGTTCCACTGGCGAGCTCCGCGGGCCTGGAACCGGCGGTCGACGGTGCGAGAGGAGTAGTCCCCGGCGCCGTCCGGGTCCGCTGCCCGGTCCCCATCACCTCGGTCAGCCAGCGGAACGCCGGCACCACCTGCGGCTTCCACAGCGCCATGGTGTGGCCTCCCGCACTGCTCGGGATGAACACCACGTCCACGGTCGTGGGCGCCTTCGCCACGCGCCGGAGGGCCATCGCCGCCTCGTACCCGTCCTTGGGCTGGCCGGACAGGTAGAGCGCGACGCGCGGCGGCACAGGGGCGCCCTTCAGGAGCACATACGGGTTGTTCGCCGCCCGCAGGGCCGGGGACTTGCCGGCGAGTGACTGGGGTACGGCGATGGGGTCGTTGTAGCCGGACATGCTCACCGCGGCCCGGTAGCGGTCGGGGTGGGCGACGGCGAGCTTCGCCGCGCAGTGCGCGCCCGCCGAGTACCCGGCCACCGCCCAGCCGTCCGGCGCGGCCTGCGCCCGGAAGTTGTCCATGACCATCTTCGGCACGTCGATGCTGAGCCAGCTGTCGGCGTTCACCTTGCCGGGGATGTTCGCGCAGCCGGTGTCCTGGCCGGGGAGCAGTGTGGTGCGCGGCGAGACGATGATGAACGGCGCGATCTGCCCGCTGCGCATCAGCGGTGCCAGCTGCTGGGGCGCGTCCATCGTCCCGTACCACGCCTTCGAGGAGCCCGGATAGCCCGGCAGCACCTCGACGACCGGGAACCGGTGATCGCGGTAGGCCGGGTCGTGGTACTGCGGCGGCAGCCAGACGTGGACCTCGGCGTGCACTCCGGACACCCGGCCCTTGAGCTGGGTGACGAGCACCCCGCCGTCCGCACGCATGCCCGGCCCCTTGGCCTGCTTGAAGGCCTGCCGGACCTTGGGCAGCTTCTCCAGCGCGATCCCGCCGGTGCCGCTCGCCCCGAGGTCGGCGGCCTCCTGCACATGGTCGCTGGTGCCGAGCAGGTCGCCCCAGTTGTCGTACAGCTGGTTGGAGTTGTTGACCAGCGTGAAGACCAGGGCGACCGCCGTGCCCTGGGCGAACAGCACCATCAGCACCCTGGCGGCGGCCCGCACGACCCTCGGCCCGCGCACCCGCGACCAGAGGACCAGCGGCAGCACGACGGCGACGACGCACAGCGCGAAGAGCGTGTAGAGGAACGCGGTCCCGGTGAGACTCATGTCCCGATAGAGGGCTTATCGCCGTCTCAGGTTTCGGACGGGTGCCGACACTTACCGAAAAGTTGCCCACATCTCAATGCGCCTTGACACACGTGGACGCTGCCCGGACGTCTCCTCACCCGCCACCAAAGCTACCGCTTAGTAGTTGGCTGTTGTACGGTTCATCCATGCCAGAAGCAGCTTCCGCACCGACGGCCCCGCGGGCCACCATCGGCGACAGCGAGTTCGACCGCGACACCGCGCTCACCCG
Source organism: Streptomyces sp. CA-251387 (assembly GCF_050936625.1). Lineage (NCBI taxonomy): Bacteria > Bacillati > Actinomycetota > Actinomycetes > Kitasatosporales > Streptomycetaceae > Streptomyces > Streptomyces sp. CA-251387. Next base: position 6,617,985 of record NZ_JBNJMJ010000001.1, read on the forward strand.
GCGCGAACCCGGCGTCTACGACATCGACCTCTCGGCGGGCTGGACCATCATCAGCGCCGTCAACGGCGGCTATCTGCTGGCCGTCCTGGGCCGCGCCCTCGCGGACGCCCTGCCGCACGGCGACCCGTTCACCATCTCCGCGCACTACCTGACCGCGTCCCAGCCGGGCCCGGCGGTCGTCCGCACGGACGTGGTACGCACCGGGCGGACGCTGTCGACCGGACAGGCCTCGCTCTTCCAGTACGACGAGCAGGGCCGCGAGGTCGAACGGATCCGCGTCCTCGCGTCCTACGGCGACCTGGACTCCCTCCCCGACGACGTCCGCACGACGGCGAAGCCGCCCGCGATCCCGCCGCTGGACCAGTGCTTCGGCCCCGAGGACGGTCCTGCCCCCGTCTCCGGCAGCTCGGCCATCGCCGACCGCCTGATGCTCAAGCTCGACCCCTCCACCCTGGGCTGGGCGCTCGGTCAGCCCTCGGGCAAGGGCGAGATGCGAGCCTGGTTCGGCCTCGCCGACGGCCGCGACCCCGACCCCTTCTCCCTGCTCCTGGCGGTCGACGCACTGCCCCCGACCGCTTTCGAGATCGGCATCTCCGGCTGGGTCCCGACGGTCGAGCTGACCGTGCATGTGCGGTGCCGACCGGCGCCGGGACCGCTGCGCGTGTCGATCACGACCCGCAACCTCGCGGGCGGCTTCCTTGAGGAGGACGCGGAGGTCTGGGACAGCGCGGACAGATTGGTGGCCCAGTCGAGGCAACTGGCGCGAGCAAGGCTGAGCTGAAGAGCCCCCTTCAGGGGCGCGGGGCTGTATCGATGTGCGGCTCCGCCGCGCTGGTCAATAGGCGCACCATCCCTCATAGCCTGACCACGTGAAGTCCGACCGCCTCCTCTCGATCCTCCTGCTCCTCCAGACCCGAGGCCGAATCCCCGCACGAGAACTCGCCGAGCGGCTGGAGGTATCGGTCCGCACCGTCTACCGGGACGTAGAGGCTCTCTCCACGTCAGGCGTCCCGGTCTACGCCGAGCGCGGGCGACACGGCGGGATAGAGCTGCTCGCCGGCTTCCGCACCGACGTCACCGGCCTCACAGCCGACGAATCCCGCGCCCTGTTCATCCTGGCCGCACAGGGCGCACACGCGGCCCTCGGCCTGGACGCCGCGCTCGGCTCGGCACTGCGCAAGGTCATGGCGGCCCTGCCGGCCCCGCACCGCCCGGCCGCCGAGGTGACCTCCCGCCGTATCCTCGTCGACGCCACACGCTGGAAGGGCGGCCCCCAACCCGCCGTGGACCTGGACGTGTTGCAGGACGCGGTGTTCTCCGACCGCCGCCTCCGGCTGCGGTACCGGCACGGTGGGGAGCAGGAGCCGCGGACGTACACCGTCGACCCGTACGGCCTGGTCTCGAAGGCCGGCGTCTGGTACCTGGTCGCGGACCGGCGCGGGAAACCGCAGTTGTTCCGCGCCGACCGGGTGCGGTCGGCGACCGTGCTGGACGACGCGGTGCGGCGGCGGCCGGGCGTCGAACTCGCCGACGCCTGGGAGGTGTTGCGCCGCCAGGTGGAGGAGCGGCCCGGCGGGATCGACGTCATCGTGCGGGTACGACGCGACCGGCTCGACCTGTTTCTGCGGCTCATGGCGTCGTCGCTGATCTCCCTGCCGGAGGTCGAGGGCGACTGGGCCACCACCCGTCTCTCGCTGGGAGTTGTCGGCGAGGCCCGCCAACTCCTGCAGTTCTCGGACCGGGTGGAGGTCGTCTCGCCGCCCGAGGTGCGGGAGGAACTGGCGCGGGCGGCCGCTTCTGTCACGGCCCTGTACCAGCGAGTAAGGCCAGGCTCCGAGGAAACCCGCAGGTCAGCTGGGTCCCTTTAGGTGCGCTTTGCTCCTGGCACAGGCCGCTTACAGCGAGGCCTCAAGGAAGCCCTAAGCGGCGTTGGTTGAGTTCCCGCACAGCACTTCCTCATCCTCCCTGGAGCTGTTTCTCATGAAGCGTGCGCGTCTCCTCCCCGCCGTGGACCTGCTGGCGCTCTCGCCCCTGGCCCTGGTGGCCTGCGGGTCCGGCGACACGTCGTCGACCTCGAACAGCGGCAACTCCGGCGGGCAGTCATCGGCGTCGTGCCAGCCGCCGAGCGGGGCTCCGTCGGGGGCACCGAGCGGGGCTCCGTCGGGCGCCCCGACCGCCCAGCCGTCCGGTGCGCCCAGTGGCGGCCCCGGTGGGGGACAGGGTGGTGCCGACCAGGTTGGCGGCCAGGGCGGCCCCGGCGGCGGGCAGGGTGGCGGCTGTGGCGGTCCGGGCGGGGGCCAGGGCGGCGGGGCGGCGCCCAGCGGTGCGCCGAGCGGCGCGCCGAGCGCGGCTGCGACGGCGACCAAGAGCTGACGGGGCTCGACGTACGGCCGGGGAGGCACTTCCGGCGAAAGACAACAGGGCCGGCACTTCTGGCGGACGACAACAGGGGCGGGCACTCCCGGTGAACGGGGGTGCCGCCCCTTCTGTTGCGCCTGCTGCGGCCCCCGTGCTGCCGACGCTCAGTCCAGCCAGTGCTCACGGCCGATGCTGATCAGCCGCATCTGGCGGGTCGCGACCTGGGCGACGCGCCGGCGTTCCTCTTCCGGTGCGTCCAGGACGTCCAGGAAGAGGGAGGCCGTCATCAGCATCTGGTCGACGTAGAGGTTGGCGAGCATGAGGAGGTCGTCGTCGTTCCAGCCTTCGGACACCGGGTCCTTGGTGAGCGCGTCCTTCACTTCGTCGGCGAAACGGGCCAGTTGGTCCTGGATCGCCTCCCGTACCGACTGCACTCCGCCGTGCCGCTCGCGGGCGATGAAGCGGACGTGGGCCGGATGGGTCGCGACATGCTGGGCGATCAAACCGACGGCGCGCTCTACGCGTTGGTCGGCCTCGCCGGGCGAGGAGACGATCGAGCGGATCATCGGGTGCAGGCTGCCGAGCGCCTCCTCGACGAGGGCGACGCCGAGATCGGCGGTGGAGCGGAAGTGCCGGTAGAAGGCCGTCGGGGCGACGCCGACCTCGCGGGTGACCTCGCGCAGCCCCAGACTGCTCAGGCTCTGCTCCTCCAGCAGGCCCAACGCCGCGTCCAGGAGCGCCTGCCGGGTCTTCTGTTTCTGGGCCTGCCGGATGCCGAGGGTGTGACTCATACCATGCAGTTAACAACTGTTCTCTGGAATTGAAAAGCCGTGGGGCGCGCTAGACTTGGAGTCAGTGAACAACTGTTACTACAACTGTTCACCGAAATGTAACGAGTGAGATCGACGCGAGAGATCTCGGAGGGGGATCCATCTCATGCTGTTCCTCGTCGCCGCACTCCTGCTGCTGGGTGTGCTGCTGGGCACCGTGGCCCACGCGCCGCTCGGCTTCACCGCCGTCGCCGCTGTCGTGATCGCCGTCTGGCTGGCCGTCTTCGCCGCCCGCGAGCGCCACGCACGCCGCAACTGACTCCGTCCACCGGTCCGTACCGACCTCTCAGGAGCTGACACCCATGCAACTCACCGCACCGGCCACCGGTCGCCCCGGCACCCGCACGCGCACCCGCGATGCCGACGGCATGGCCGTGGCGTCCTTCATCCTCGGCCTCATCGGCCTCCTCGTCTTCAACCTCTTCCTCGGCCCGACCGCCATCGTCCTGGCGGCGGTGGCTCTCTGGCGCGGCACGAACCGCAGGGGCAGGGCACTCCTCGGCATGGGCCTGGGCGTCGCCGACCTGCTGGTCCTGCTGACGTTCATGCAGGTGGACAACACGCTGTCGTGGAGCTTCTAGGCCCTGCCCGAGCCGACGGCGAGCGGCTGGGGACGAGCCGCGAGCGCAGCCGAGAGCGGGGGAGAGCGGGGGAGAGTGGGCACGGCCTGCAGCGCCGGGCCCGACCGCCATCGGCCTCCAGGGCCACGCGGGTAAGGCGTACGACCTCGCAGCACCCCGGGGAACCTTGACACGGGCCCCCTTACCGGCGCCCCTTAGAATCATGGCCACCATGGCTTACCTCGACCACGCCGCGACCACCCCGATGCTCCCGGAGGCGGCAGAGGCGCTGACCGCCCAGCTGAGCGTCACCGGCAACGCCTCCTCCCTCCACGCATCCGGCCGCCGCGCGAGGCGCACCGTCGAGGAGGCCCGCGAGACCCTCGCGGAAGCGCTCGGCGCCCGCCCCAGCGAGGTCGTCTTTACCTCCGGCGGCACCGAGGCCGACAACCTCGCGGTCAAGGGCCTGTACTGGTCCCGCCGCGACGCCGACCCGGCAGGCACCCGCACCCGGGTCCTCGCCAGCCCCGTCGAACACCACGCCGTCCTCGACGCCGTCCACTGGCTCGCCGAGCACGAGGGCGCCACGGTCGAGTACCTCCCGGTCGACTCCTACGGCCGCGTCCACCCGGACGCCCTGCGCGAAGCCATCGCCCGCAACCCCCACGACGTCGCCCTGGCCACCGTGATGTGGGCAAACAACGAGATCGGCACGGTCATGCCGATCCGCGAACTGGCCGACACGGCAAGGGAGTTCGACGTCCCCCTGCATGCCGACGCCGTTCAGGCCTTCGGTCAGGTCCCCGTCGACTTCGCCGCTTCCGGCCTCGCCGCGATGACCGTCTCCGGCCACAAGATCGGCGGCCCGTACGGGATAGGAGCCCTGATCCTAGGCCGCGAGTACACCCCCGTACCCGTCCTGCACGGCGGCGGCCAGGAGCGCCACGTCCGCTCCGGCACCCTCGACGTCCCCGCGATCGCCTCCTTCGCGGTCGCCGGCCGCCTCGCCGCCGAGCAGCGCGAGTGGTTCGCGAACGAGATCGGCGCCCTGCGCGACGCCCTGGTCGAGGCGGTCCGTACGGCGGTCCCGGATGCGATCCTCGGCGGCGACCCGGCACCCGGCGGCCGCCTCCCGGCCAACGCGCACTTCACCTTCCCGGGCTGCGAGGGCGACTCCCTGCTCCTGCTGCTGGACGCCCAGGGCATCGAGTGCTCCACCGGCTCCGCCTGCACCGCCGGCGTCGCCCAGCCCAGCCACGTCCTCCTCGCCACCGGCACCGATCCCGACCTGGCCCGCGGCACCCTCCGCTTCTCCCTCGGCCACACCTCCACGGAGGCCGACGTCGAGGCGGTCGCCAAGGCGATCGGCCCGGCGGTGGAACGGGCGCGGGCGGCGGGGCTCACGTAGGCCGCTACGCGGGCGCCGTACGCGCCGCCCGAACGAGCTTCATGTACCGGTCCCAGTCCCAGTGCTTGCCGGGATCCGTGTGGTCGGTCCCCGGGACCTCCACGTGCCCGATGATGTGCTCGCGGTCGACGGGGATGTCGTACCGCGCGCATATCCGGGCCGTGAGCCGCGCCGACGCCTCGTACATCTCGTCCGTGAGGTCCTGCGGCCGGTCCACGAAGCCCTCGTGCTCGATGCCGACACTGCGCTCGTTGTAGTCGCGGTTGCCCGCGTGGTACGCCACGTCCAGCTCGCGGATCATCTGCGTGATGTGGCCGTCCTTACGGACGATGTAGTGCGCGGCCGCCCCGTGCTCCGGGTCCTGGAACACCTTCACCGCGCTGTCGAAGCTGCCCTGGGTGACATGGATGATCACCATGTCTATGCCGTAGTCGTCGGGACGGTCAGCCCGCCTCCAGTTCGCGTCCGACGCCGCCACCCACCGCGCGCCGGCATAGTCGACCTCGCCCTCCTTGCGCGGCTTCTCCACGCCGGGCACCCGCCACCACAGGCGCGCCAGCTCATCGCGGGCCAGCACGGCCGAGCCCGCCGCGGCCACCGTCCCACCGATCAGCAACGCGCGACGCCCGACCTTCCGGTCGCCGTCCTTCGGAGCCTTCCGCTGTCCCATGTGATCGTCAACGGATACTCGCGGGCTCTGGTTCCCACGCCCCCGTACCCTGGAAGGGCTATGACTGACACCCCGCAGCGCTCCCGCCCCCTCCGCGTCCTCGCCGCCATGTCCGGCGGGGTCGACTCCGCCGTCGCCGCCGCCCGCGCGGCCGAGGCGGGGCACGACGTGACCGGCGTCCACCTCGCGCTCTCCGCGAACCCCCAGTCCTTCCGCACGGGCGCGCGGGGCTGTTGCACCATCGAGGACTCCCGCGACGCCCGCCGCGCCGCCGACGTCATCGGCATCCCCTTCTACGTCTGGGACCTCGCCGACCGCTTCCGCGAGGACGTGGTCGAGGACTTCATCGCCGAGTACGAGGCCGGCCGGACCCCGAACCCGTGCCTGCGCTGCAACGAGAAGATCAAGTTCGCCGCGCTGCTGGACAAGGCGCTCGCCCTGGGCTTCGACGCCGTCTGCACGGGCCACTACGCCAAGGTCGTGCTGAAGGAGGACGGCACCCGCGAGCTGCACCGCGCCTCCGACATGGCCAAGGACCAGTCGTACGTCCTCGGCGTCCTCGACGAGAAGCAGCTGGCGCACGCCATGTTCCCGCTCGGCGACACGGTGACGACGAAGGACGAGATCCGGGCCGAGGCCGAGCGGCGGGGTCTGGCGGTCGCCAAGAAGCCCGACTCGCACGACATCTGCTTCATCGCCGACGGCGACACCCAGGGCTTCCTCGCCTCCCGCCTCGGCAAGGCGGAGGGCGACATCGTCGACGAGTCCGGCGCCAAGCTCGGCACCCACGAGGGTGCGTACGGCTTCACCATCGGCCAGCGCAAGGGCCTGCGCATCGGCACCCCGGCCGCCGACGGCAAGCCGCGCTACGTCCTCGACATCTCGCCCGTGAACAACACGGTGACGGTCGGCCCGGCGTCCGCCCTGGACGTCACCGCCCTCACCGCCATCAAGCCCCGCTGGTGCGGCGCCGCCCCGACCGGCCCCGGCACCTACACCGCCCAGCTCCGCGCCCACGGCGGCGAGACGGAAGTCACCGCCGAACTCGTCGACGACTCCCTGGAAGTCACGTTCACCGAGCCGGTCCGCGGCGTGGCCCCCGGCCAGGCGATCGTCCTGTACGACGGCACGCGCGTGGTGGGCTCGGCGACGATCGCGTCCACGGTGCGCGCGACGGCGGGCGTGGCCTGAGCCGGCGTAGACACACCCGCGTCCCGCTCCCAGGGGGACAGGCACACGCGCGTGCCGCTCGAAGGGGTGGGCCGGCACACACGCGTGCCGCTCGAAGGGGTAGGCCGGCACACACGCGTGCCGCTCGATGGGGTAAGTCGGCACAGACGCGTGGCGCGCGAAGGCGTAGGCAGTGACACAGCCGTGCCGCGCGAAAGGGAACACGCGCGTGTGCTCCCCCGTGGCACACGCGCGTGCCCGGCCCCGGTCGCCCCGGTCACCCCCCGAAGAACTCCACCAGCACCGGCCCGAGGACGCCCGGCTCCACCATGTGGGTCTGCCCCTCCAAGCTCCGGTACGTTCCCTCCGGCACGGCCTCCGCGATCGCCCGCGCCGCCTCGCGCATCCACGCGGGGCTCGCGCCGCCCGCGACGGCCAGCGCCGGGACCGTGATCGAGGCCAGCCGTTCCCGGGGCACCAGACCGTCGCCCATCACGGCGTCGTCGTAGGCGAGGCTCGGCGCGATCGACTCCATGCCGGGCCACATGGGGGAGTGGCGGGCGCCCTGGATCATCTCCTCGGCCATCCCGGTCAGCCGCAGGAACAGCTCGACGGCATCCCCGCGACGACCCTGCTCGAGTGCCTCGGTCAGCCGCGCGGTGTACTCCGCGCGTTCCTTCGCGCCGCCCTCGTAGACGGCGAACGGCACCTCGTACACCGCCACCTGACGCACCGGCAGCCCGCTCGCCGCCGCCTCCAGCACCAGCGCGCCGCCCGACGAGACGCCGCACAGCGCCGCCTCGCCGCCCACCGCCTCGATCAGCGCGGCGAGGTCCTCGACCTCGCGCTCCACCGCGTACGGCTTCGTGTCACCGCTCTCGCCACGCCCCCGACGGTCGTACACGACGACTCGGAAGCGCTCCGACAGGGGAACGGCCAGCGGCGCCACCGTGCCCCCGGTGGACATCGCGCCGCTGACGAGGATCACCGCCGGACCCTGACCGGTGCTCTCGTACGCGATGGAGGTGCCGTCGCGCGAAATGGTCTTCTTGTCCATGCCTGTGGAGACTGCCGTACGGCACGGAACTCATCGGTGAGGCGAGCGGCGCGTCACGACACTTGTACTTCGTAGAAGCAGAGGTGGTCCTTGATCTCGGCCACGTCCGGCTTCGGGTCGAGGTACGCCCAGACCAGGTCCGCCGCGTCCGGCAGCGACCAGTAGGAGGCCGTTCCCTTGAACGGGCAGTAAGTGTGCGTGTCGGAGGGCGTCAGCAGGTCCAGTCGTACGTCCTCGGCCGGGATGTAGTACCGCACGGGACAGCCCGTCTCCCGCAGGACGAGCGGCCGGTCGCTCTCCGCCAGGACCTGGTCGCCGTGGACGACCCGTACGCGCTGTGTGCCCTGCTCGATCGTGATCGTGTGTCCGTCAGCCATACCCGAAAAGCGTTCGCGGGCCCCCGGTTCTTCCCGCATACGGTGGTTCCATGCGAATCTGCGTCTTCCTCTCCGCCGCCGACCTCGACGACCGTTACACGCGCCCCGCGCGCGAGTTCGCGAAACTGCTGGGCAAGGGCGGGCACACGCTCGTGTGGGGCGGCTCCGACGTCGGGCTGATGAAGGTGGTCGCCGACGGGGTGCAGGAGGCGGGCGGGCGGCTCGTCGGGGTCTCCGTCGAGTTCCTGGCCGCCAAGGTCCGCCCGGGCGTCGACGAGATGGTGATCGCGAAGGATCTCGCCGAGCGCAAGAAGCTGCTCCTGGAGAAGGCCGACGCCGTGGTGATCATGGTCGGCGGCACGGGAACCCTCGACGAGGCGACGGAGATCCTGGAACTGAAGAAGCACGGCCACACGGACAAGCCGGTGGTCCTGCTCAACACCGCGGGCTTCTACGACGGCCTGAAGGAACAGTTCCGCCGCATGGACGACGAGGGCTTCCTGCCCCGCCCGCTGAGCGACCTGGTGTTCTTCGCGGAGGAGCCGGTGGGGGCGCTGGCGTACCTGGAGGAGAGCCGGGGGGTGAAGTGAGCAGGGGGCCAGTGCGCCGGGGAGTGGAGTGAGCGGGGGCGAGTGTGCCGGGGGTGAGTGGGCCGGGGAGTGGGGTGGCCTCGCACTGATGCGAGCATGGCGGGCATGGCTACTCATGTGATCACCGGAGCGGGTTCCGGCATCGGCGCCGCCGTCGCGCGCCGCCTGCACGAGCGCGGGGACGATCTCGTCCTCCACGCGCGCGACGCGGGCCGTGCGAAGGAGCTGGCGGCGGCGTTCCCCGGTGCGAAGACGCTGGTCGGCGACCTGGCGGACCCGGACAAGCTGTCCTGGGCCTTCTCCCACCAGTCGCTTCCGGACCGGGTCGACTCCCTGCTCCACATCGCCGGGGTCGTGGACCTGGGCCCGGTGGGCGACCTGACCCCGAAGTCCTGGCGTCACCAGCTCAACGTCAATCTGATCTCCCCGGCCGAGCTGACCCGCCACTTCCTGCCCCAACTCCGCGCCACCCGTGGCCACGTGGTCTTCGTGAACTCGGGCGCCGGCCTCAACGCCCACGCCGACTGGTCCGCGTACGCCGCCTCCAAGCACGGCCTGAAGGCCCTCGCGGACTCCCTGCGGCACGAGGAGCACGGCAACGGCATCCGCGTCACCTCGGTCTACCCCGGCCGCACGGCCAGCCCCATGCAGGCGAAGGTCCACCAGCAGGAGGGCAAGGAGTACGACGCCTCGAAGTGGATCGACCCGGAGTCGGTGGCGACGACGATCCTGATGGCGATCGACCTGCCACGGGACGCGGAGGTCAACGATGTGACGGTGCGCCCCGGGCGCTGACGGAGGCTCTTCGCCCCCGCCGCCCCTACCCGTCCCGTCCCTGGGGGCCGCCGCCCCCAGACCCCCGCTTCGGCCCTGAAGGGGCCTCGTCCTCAAACGCCGGACGGGCTGGGTAAGTCAGCCCCTCCGGCGTTTGAGGAGCGGGGGTCCAGGGGGCGGAGCCCCCTGGCGGGGTGGAGGGGGCGGAGCCCCTTCAAGGATGGGACGGGTAGGGGCGGCGGGGGCGAAAACCATACGTAGGCTTCACCACGTGAACGACAACCCCACCTTCGCCCCCGCCACCGGCATCGGCTCCCTGCCCGGCACCGACGCCCGCGAGGCCGCCAAGACCGTCACGGGGTCCTTCGAGGACTTCCCGTTCCTCGCCGAGTTGCCCGCCCGCGGCCCCGGTGCGGACATGATCGGCCGGACCGCCGGGATGCTCGTCGAGCTGTACGCGCGCGTGGAGCCCAGCGGGTGGCGGATCGGGGACCGGCCGGGCCGGGACACCAAGCGGGCGCGATCGTGGCTGGGGGAGGACCTCGACGCGCTGGAGGAGTTCACGCAGGGGTACGAAGGGCTGTTGAAGGTGCAGGCCGTCGGGCCGTGGACCCTGGCCGCCGCGCTGGAGCTGAAGAACGGCGAGGCCGCCCTCTCCGACGCCGGAGCCTGCCGCGACCTCGCCGCCTCGCTCACGGAAGGGCTGCGGCAGCACCTGGAAGAGGTCCGGCGGCGCGTGCCCGGCGCCCGGCTCGTCCTCCAGCTCGACGAGCCCTCCCTGGTCGCCGTCCTGCGCGGACACGTGAAGACCGCCAGCGGGTACCGGACCCACCGGGCCGTGGACCGGCAGATCGTCGAGGCCACGCTCCGGGACGTCGTCGGGGTTCACGGCGACGGCCCCGTCGTGGTCCACTCGTGCGCACCGGACGTCCCGTTCGCCCTGCTGCGCCGGGCGGGCGCGGCGGCGATCTCCTTCGACTTCTCCCTCCTCACCGAGCGTGACGACGACGCGATCGGCGAGGCGGTGGAAGCGGGGACCCGGCTCTTCGCAGGTGTCGTCCCGGGCACGGACGGCCCATTGTCAGACCCTGCCGGTAGCGTCATGGGTGTCAGGACGCTGTGGCGCAGGCTGGGGCTGTCACCGGGGCTTCTCGCGGAGGCGGTCACGGTCACGCCGTCGTGCGGACTCGCGGGGGCCTCCCCGGAGTACGCGCGCAAGGTTCTCGCCCACTGCGTCCGGGCGGCGAGATCCCTCGCGGACAACCCAGAGTAACGGGAGGACAACACGGTGGCCGGCGACAAGCAAGCGGAGACGACGGTGCCCGTCGAGGCACGGGAGCAGCACGCGAAGCTCGCTGAGCAGATCGAGGAGCACCGCTTCCGGTACTACGTGAAGGACGCTCCCGTCATCAGCGACGCGGAGTTCGACAAGCTGCTGCGCTCGCTCGAAGCGCTGGAGGACGAGTATCCGGAGCTGCGCACGCCGGACTCACCGACGCAGAAGGTGGCGGGCGCGTACGAGACGGAGTTCACGGCGGTCCAGCACCGCGAGCGGATGCTGTCGCTCGACAACGCCTTCGACGATCTGGAGCTCGCCGCCTGGGCCGAGCGCGTCCACAAGGACGTCGGCACCTCCAAGTACCACTTCCTGTGCGAGCTCAAGGTCGACGGCCTCGCCGTCAACCTCACCTACGAGCGGGGCCGCCTCACCCGCGCGGCAACGCGCGGCGACGGCCGCACCGGCGAGGACATCACCCCCAATGTCCGTACGATCGCGGACATTCCGGACCGTCTGAAGGGTGACCGCATCCCCGACCTCGTGGAGATCCGCGGCGAGGTCTACTTCCCGATGGAGAAGTTCGAGGAGCTCAACGCCCGTCTGGTCGAGGCCGGCGACAAGCCTTTCGCCAACCCGCGCAACGCGGCCGCCGGTTCACTGCGCCAGAAGGACCCGCGCGTCACCGCCACCCGCCCCTTGCACATGGTCGTCCACGGCATCGGCGCCCTCCAGGGCTTCGACGGCATGAGCCGCCTCTCCCAGGCCTACGACCTGCTGAAAGCCTGGGGCCTGCCCACCGCACGGCACAACAAGGTGGTCGAGGACCTCGACGGGGTCCGGGAGTTCATCGCCTACTTCGGCGAGAACCGCCACTCCGTGGAGCACGAGATCGACGGAGTCGTGGTCAAGCTCGACGAGATCCCCCTCCAAGGCCGCCTCGGCTCCACCTCGCGCGCGCCGCGCTGGGCGATCGCGTACAAGTACGCGCCGGAAGAGGTCAACACCAAGCTCATCAACATCCGTGTGGGTGTTGGCCGTACGGGCCGCGTCACGCCGTACGCCCAGGTCGAGCCGGTCACCGTGGCGGGTTCGGAGGTCGAGTTCGCCACCCTGCACAACCAGGACGTCGTCAAGGCCAAGGGCGTTCTCATCGGTGACACGGTGGTGCTGCGCAAGGCCGGCGACGTCATCCCGGAGATCCTCGGACCGGTCGTCGACCTGCGTGACGGCAGCGAGCGGGAGTTCGTGATGCCCGCCGAGTGCCCGGAGTGCGGTACGGCGCTCAGGCCCATGAAGGAGGGCGACGTCGATCTGCGCTGCCCGAACGCCCGCACCTGCCCGGCCCAGTTGCGCGAGCGCCTGTTCTACCTCGCGGGCCGAAAGGCGCTGGACATCGAGCACTTCGGCTACGTCGCCGCTGCCGCGCTCACCAAGCCGCTGGAGCCGGCCGAGCCGCCGCTCGTCGACGAGGGCGACCTGTTCGACCTCACCGTCGAGCAGCTGCTGCCCATCAAGGCGTACGTCCTCGACCAGGACAGCGGTCTGCCCAAGCGGGACCCGAAGACCGGTGAGGAGAAGATCGCCACGGTCTTCGCCAACCAGCAGGGCGAGCCCAAGAAGAACGCGGTAGCGATGCTGGAGAACATCGCCGCCGCCAAGGAACGCCCGCTCGCCCGCATCCTCACGGGCCTGTCGATCCGGCACGTCGGTCCGGTCGCCGCCGAGGCGCTGGCCCGGGAGTTCCGCTCCATCGACCGCATCGAACAGGCCGGCGAGGAGGAGTTGGCGAACACCGACGGCGTCGGCCCGATCATCGCCGCCTCGCTCAAGGAGTGGTTCGCCGAGGAGTGGCACCAGGAGATCCTTCGCAAGTGGAAGGCGGCCGGCGTCCGCATGGAGGAGGAGGGCTCCGGCGAGGCCGAAGGCCCCCGTCCGCTGGAAGGGCTTACCGTCGTCGTCACCGGCACGCTGGAGCACTTCACCCGCGACGGCGCCAAGGAGGCCCTGCAAAGTCGCGGAGCGAAGGTGACCGGTTCCGTTTCGAAGAAGACGTCTTTTGTCGTCGTAGGTGACAGCCCAGGGTCGAAGTACGACAAGGCCATGCAGCTCAAGGTGCCTGTGCTGAACGAGGACGGCTTCAATGTCCTGCTGGAGCAGGGGCCCGACGCGGCGGCCGAAGTTGCTCTCCCGACAGAGGAGTAGTGGTTGAAGGCCACCCGATCGGCGCATATCAGATGCATACGGGTGGCTGGGGCGCATTCGGGCAACCGTCGACGACCGCTGCCCGTGGAAGCCTTCTGCGGCCTACTGTTGAGGGGTGCGCCTGCCGTGCCCAGCTGCGGTTGGGGCATCCCCTTGGCTCTGAAGGGCTTTGAAGGGCAAGGGGAAGGGTTTTCCAACGCGGTGCCGTTGAAGGTTGTTGTCGGGCATCGGGCCGCGTGGCGTGGGCACCGCCGGCTGTGAGAGGGACGGGAATGGAACCGACCGAGAGCGCCGCCCCCGACTCACGGCTGCGCCGGATGGCCGGCGCATGGCGGGGGTGGGCGGCGCGGACCGCGGAGCGTTCGCGCGCGGAAAGAGGCGCGGGGAGCGCCGCCGCACCGCACACCGTGGCGGACGGCCACGCCGCCGTGCCGCTCGACGCCGAGCGCACCGCCGGACTGCCGGGTTCCGACCATGAACGGCACCTGTCCTGGCCCGCGCTGCCCGCGGCGGTCGTCGCGGCGGCCGGGTTCGTCCTCGGCGCCGGGTTCTACCGGGCGTTCACCGGCAACCACGCCCTCTTCCCGTCCGGCACCGTCGGTTGGTCCCTGGCCGTGCTGACCGGCGTCATCGTCGGCCACCTCGTCATGCTCGGCCGGGCCCGCTGGTGGGGCGGCACCGGCTCCGGCGCCGCTCTCACCCTCGCCGTCCTGGTGCTGTACGGCTGGGTGTCCGCCGGCATGGTCAGCCTGACCGTCGTCGTCCTGGTCGGCGTCGCGCGCCGGGGCCGCTGGCGGCAGGGGGTGCTGCACGGCGCGGTGGACATCCTCGGCATCGCCGCCGGCGCCCTGGTGCTGGCCGCCTTCGGCCGCGTACCGACCGTCGAGAACCCCTGGAACCCCGACACCTGGACGCTCTACACCGCCCCCGGCGTGGTGCTCGTCGCCGCCGCCTATCTCGCGGTCACCCGCGTTCTGCTGTGGTATCTGCACGCCCCGCGCGGCGGCCTGCCCACCGTCGCCCGCACCGCCCTGGTCAGACAGGGCCTGGTCGCGGTGGCGTTGCTCGGTATCGCACCGCTGGTGTGTGTGGTCGCCATCGCCAAGCCCCTCCTGCTGCCGCTGTTCTCCATCCCCCTCATCGCCCTCGACTCCACCCTGTGGATCGCCCGGGCCCGGGCGGAGGAGCAGCTGCGCGACCCGCTGACCGGGCTGCCCAACCGGCAGTGGCTGCTGGAGCGCATCTGGACCGCACTCGACGACGCCGAGCGCATCGGCGCCCGGTCCGCCCTGATGCTGATCGACCTCGACCGTTTCCGATCGGTCAACGACACGCTCGGTCATCTTGCCGGTGACCGGTTGCTGTTGCAGATAGCCGACCGGCTGCGGCTCGCGCTGCCGCGCGGAGCGGAGGCCGCGCGGCTCGGCGGCGACGAGTTCGCCGTCTTACTGCCGGTCGCCGACTCCACGACGTCCGCGACCCGGGTCGCCCGCGGCCTCGTCGCCGCCCTCAGCTCCCCGCTCGACCTGGACGGGCTCACCCTGGTCCTGGAGGCCAGCGCCGGCGTCGCCGTCTTCCCCGACCACGCCCTCGACGCCGAGGGCCTGCTGCGGCGCGCGGACGTGGCGATGTACCAGGCGAAACGGGACCGTACGGGCGTAGAGGTCTACGAGTCGAAGCGGGACTCCAACACCCCGGACCGGCTCGGCCTGCTCGGGGACCTGCGCCGGGCCCTCGACGCGCAGGAGGTCGAGCTGCACTACCAGCCGAAGGTCCGCTTCGACGGACAGGTCGCCGGCCTCGAGGCCCTGGTCCGCTGGGTGCATCCGGAACGCGGGAAGGTGCCGCCGGACGAGTTCATAGCGATCGCCGAGTCGTCCGGGCTGATGCCGCATCTGACGGAGTACGTGCTGGAGACGGCGCTCGCGCAGGTAGCTCAGTGGCGCTCGCAGGGGCTGTACGTGCCCGTCGCGGTCAACGTCTCCCCCCGCGATGTCCACACACCCGGGTTCGCGGGTTCCGTCGCCGCGCGGCTCGCCCGGCACGGTGTCCCGGCGGGAGCGCTCCAGCTGGAGATAACGGAACACGTCCTCCTGGAGGACCCGCAGCGCGCCGCCGACACCCTCGCCGGCCTGACCGGGCACGGCGTGAAGATGTCCCTGGACGACTTCGGCACGGGGTATTCGTCCCTGGTGCACCTCAGACGGCTGCCCGTGAGCGAACTGAAGATCGACCGCTCGTTCGTGGCCCGCCTGGCCGTGGACACCGAGGACGCGGAGATCGTGCGCTGCACGGTCGACTTGGCGCACTCGTTGGGGCTGCTCGTCGTGGCCGAGGGTGTCGAGGACGACGAGACCTGGGAACGACTGCGCGACCTCGGCTGCGACGCCGTACAGGGATGGCTGGTGGCGGCCGCGATGCCACCGGAGGAAACGACGGCTTGGCTTCGGGCCCGGGGATCACGAGGCTGGCAGCGCCCGAGGGCAGCCCTTCCTGCCGCCGAGTGAGGTCAACGCCCTAAGGGGCGCGGGGCTCCATCGATACGCGGCTCCGCCGAGTGGGCGCGACCAGCTACAACCAACCCGTAGACGCCAGCCGACCTATCGCGGCACTTCCCATCGCGGCCCCATCAGCGAAGCGCCCCCGCACTGAAGTGCCCCGTCAGCAGCTCCAGCCTCCGCTCATGCGCCCCCTCCGGCAGCCGCCCGCTCCGCATCAGCGTCACCAGGCCGTGCAGCCCGGCCCAGTACGTCTCCGTCAGCAGGCCCACGTCGTCACCCTCGGCCGCGATCGGCTCGACGGCCTGCCTCAGCTCGCCGAAGGCCTCCTGCAAGGCCGCCGGTGCCTCGGGCGTGGCGAACGGCAGGTCCACGTGGTGGGTGAACATCGCGTCGTACAGCGCCGGCCGACGCCGCGCGAACGCCGTATACGCCTCACCCACCGCGGCCAGCGCCCCGCGCTCTCCCTTCGCCGCCTCACGTGCCGTACGCAACTCCGCGGCCAGGTCCGCGCAGCCCTGCACGGCCACCGCCGCCATGATCGCGTCCTTGCCCTTGAAGTGGCTGTAGAGGACGGGCTGGCTGTACTCGACCTCGGCCGCCAGGCGACGCGTGGTCACCGCCTCCCAGCCCTCGGCCTCCGCCAGCTCCCGCGCGGCCGTGACGATCAGTCGCTCGCGCTCCGCTCGTTCGCGCTCCCGGCGCGTCTGGATGGACATACCTCGGATTCTAGCAGCGCTAGCGAATCTGTCGGTGCTCTGCTAGCGTCGCTTCAAACGCTAGCGCCGCTAGGAGTTCCGTCGTTCGACCTGACGAGGAGACACGGCATGACCGTCACCGCGTACACCCTGGCCGTCGTACTCAACCTGTTCGTCCTGTTCATCGGGGCCCGCTTCCTGCTCCAGCCCCGCCCCTCCGCCGCCGGCTACGGCGTGCCGGCCGACCCCGACGGCGACGCCTCCGCGTACCTCACGATCAAGGGGCTGCGGGACGGCACCTTCGGCCTGCTGGGCCTGGCGCTGCTCGCGTTCGTCGGCGCCGAGGCCGAGGCCTGGTTCATGCTGTGCGTGGCGCTGATCCCGCTGTTCGACACCGTGATCGTGCTGCGTCACGGCGGTACGAAGGCCGTCGCGTTCGGGATCCATTTCGCCACGGCGGTCGTTGTGCTGATCAGCGCCGGACTGCTGTTCGCCGTATGACGGCCGTGGCCGTCGCTACGCCGGGCGTCGGGAAACCGTTTCACTGGCATCGGGCCCCGCCCCATAGGATTGGGGCTAGTCGTCCCATTCCCGTCTGTCGCGCGACGCCGCGCGACCCGCCCTTCGGGCGGACGACGGGAATGGGACGACTAGCCCCAGCCCCAAACCACACACACTCACCCCAGAGGATCGCTGCATGCCTGGCATCACGCGCGAGGAGGTCGCCCACCTCGCCCGGCTGGCGCGTCTGGAGCTGAAGCCCGAAGAGCTCGAGCACTTCGCGGGACAGCTGGACGACATCATCGGCGCGGTCGCACGCGTCAGTGAGGTCGCCGACCAAGACGTACCGCCGACCTCGCACCCGCTCCCGCTGACGAACGTCATGCGCGCGGACGAGGTCCGTCCGTCGCTCACCCCCGAGCAGGCGCTCTCCGGCGCCCCGGCCCAGGAGCAGCAGCGTTTCAAGGTGCCGCAGATCCTGGGGGAGGACTAATCGCCATGACGGACATCATCAAGCTCACGGCCGCCGAGACCGCCGCGAAGATCGCCTCCGGCGAGCTCACCGCGGTCGAGGTCACCGAGGCCCACCTCGCCCGTATCGAGGCCGTCGACGAGAAGGTCCACGCCTTCCTGCACGTCGACCGCGAGGGCGCCCTCGCCCAGGCCCGTGCCGTCGACGAGAAGCGGCAGCGCGGTGAGAAGCTCGGTCCGCTGGCCGGCGTCCCCCTCGCGCTCAAGGACATCTTCACCACCGAGGGCGTCCCGACGACCGTCGGTTCGAAGATCCTGGAGGGGTGGATTCCGCCGTACGACGCCACCCTCACCAAGAAGCTCAAGGCCGCTGACGTCGTCATCCTCGGCAAGACCAACATGGACGAGTTCGCCATGGGGTCGTCGACGGAGAACAGTGCGTACGGGCCCACCGGCAACCCCTGGGACCTCACCAAGATCCCCGGCGGCTCCGGTGGCGGTTCCTCCGCCGCGCTCGCCTCCTTCCAGGCGCCCCTCGCCATCGGCACCGACACCGGCGGCTCCATCCGCCAGCCGGCCGCCGTCACCGGCACGGTGGGCGTGAAGCCGACGTACGGTGCCGTCTCGCGGTACGGCATGGTCGCCTTCTCCAGCTCCCTCGACCAGGGCGGCCCCTGCGCCCGTACGGTCCTGGACGCGGCCCTGCTCCACGAGGTCATCGCCGGGCACGACCCGCTCGACTCGACGTCGATCGACGCGCCCGTGCCGCCGGTCGTCGAAGCCGCCCGCAACGGCAGCGTCCAGGGCATGCGCGTCGGTGTCGTCAAGCAGTTCCGCGGCGAGGGCTACCAGGCCGGCGTCATCCAGCGCTTCGACGAGTCCGTCGAGCTGCTGCGGGAGCTCGGCGCCGAGATCGTCGAGCTGGACTGCCCGTCCTTCGACCTCGCGCTGTCGGCGTACTACCTGATCGCGCCCTCCGAGTGCTCCTCCAACCTCGCCCGCTTCGACGGCCTGCGCTACGGCCTGCGGACCGGCGACGACGGCACGCACTCCGCCGAGGAGGTCACCTCGATCACCCGCGCGGACGGCTTCGGCCCCGAGGTGAAGCGCCGCATCATGCTGGGTACGTACGCGCTGTCGAGCGGGTACTACGACGCGTACTACGGCAGCGCCCAGAAGGTCCGCACGCTCATCACGCGCGACTTCGAGAAGGCCTTCGAGCAGGTGGACGTGATCGTGTCCCCCACGACTCCCACCACCGCCTTCCCGATCGGCGAGCGTGCCGACGACCCGATGGCGATGTACCTCGCCGACCTGTGCACCATCCCGACGAACCTCGCGGGCAACGCGGCCATGTCGCTGCCCTGTGGTCTGGCACCGGAGGACAACCTCCCGGTCGGCCTGCAGATCATCGCCCCGGCGTTGAAGGACGATCGCCTGTACAAGGTGGGCGCCGCCGTTGAGGCCGCCTTCGTGGAAAAGTGGGGGCACCCGTTGCTCGAGGAGGCTCCGTCGCTGTGAGTGCACTGTCCAAGGCCAAGGGCTTCAAGAAGTCCAAGTCCGGTCTGTATGTGTCGATGGCCACGTCGGCCTTCGGCGTCCTCGGTGTCGTCAAGCAGATCAAGAAGGCCCGCACCGACAACGACACGCTGCGGCTGATCGACGCCGTCGTGACGGGCGCCGCTGTCGTCACCAACCTCGCCATCATGTACCGCGAGCTGAAGCGTCTCGGCGACGACGACGTCCTGCTGGGCTGAGAGGGAAGTTCACCGTGACCACCACGACCGACCTGGTGTCGTACGAGGACGCTCTGGCGTCGTACGACCCCGTCATGGGCCTCGAGGTCCATGTCGAACTCGGCACCAAGACCAAGATGTTCTGCGGCTGTTCGACCGCGCTCGGCCAGGACGCCAACACGCAGACCTGTCCCGTCTGCCTCGGCCTGCCCGGCGCGCTCCCGGTCGTCAACGCGACCGGCGTCGAGTCCGCCATCAAGATCGGCCTCGCGCTGAACTGCGAGATCGCCGAGTGGTGCCGCTTCGCCCGGAAGAACTACTTCTATCCGGACATGCCGAAGAACTTCCAGACCTCCCAGTACGACGAGCCGATCGCCTTCAACGGCTACCTCGACGTCCAGCTGGAGGACGGCGAGACCTTCCGCGTGGAGATCGAGCGCGCCCACATGGAGGAGGACACCGGCAAGTCGACGCACGTCGGCGGCGCGACGGGCCGTATCCACGGCGCCTCGCACTCGCTGCTCGACTACAACCGCGCCGGCATCCCGCTCATCGAGATCGTCACCAAGCCGATCGTCGGTGCGGGCGACCGTGCCCCCGAGGTGGCGAAGGCGTACGTCCGTGAGCTGCGCGAGCTCATCAAGGCGCTCGGCGTCTCCGAGGCCCGTATGGAGATGGGCCAGATGCGCTGCGACGTGAACCTGTCGCTGATGCCGAAGGGCTCCGACAAGTTCGGCACGCGTTCGGAGACCAAGAACGTCAACTCGCTTCGGTCCGTCGAGCGCGCCTGCCGTTACGAGATCCAGCGGCACGCGGCCGTCCTGAGCAGCGGCGGCACGATCGTCCAGGAGACCCGGCACTTCCACGAGGACACGGGGTCGACGACCTCGGGCCGCGTGAAGGAGGAGGCCGAGGACTACCGGTACTTCCCGGAGCCCGACCTGGTCCCCGTCGCCCCCACCCGCGAGTGGGTCGAGGAGATCCGCGCCGCGCTGCCCGAGCTGCCGCTCGTGCGCCGCAACCGGCTCCGCGAGGAGTGGGGCATCAGCGCCACCGACATGCAGGCGATCCTCAACGCCGGTGCGCTGGAGCCGATCGTGGCGACCATCGAGGCCGGTGCCGACGCGGCCTCCGCCCGCAAGTGGTGGATGGGCGAACTCGCCCGCAGCGCCAACGAGTCGGGCAAGGCGCTGGACGAGCTGGCGATCACCCCGGCGCAGGTCGCCCGGGTCGCCGAGCTGGTCTCCAAGGGCGACCTGAACGACAAGCTGGCCCGCCAGGTCATCGAGGGCGTCCTCGCGGGCGAAGGCACCCCGGACGAGGTCGTCGACAAGCGCGGGCTGAAGGTCGTCTCCGACGAGGGCGCCCTGGGCACCGCCGTCGACGAGGCCATCGCCGGCAACCCGGCCATCGCGGACAAGATCCGCGGCGGCAAGGTGGCCGCGGCCGGCGCCCTGGTCGGCGCGGTCATGAAGGCGACCCGGGGTCAGGCCGACGCGGCGCGCGTCAAGGAGCTGATCCTGGAGAAGCTGGGCGTCAGCGAGGGCTGAGACCCACCGTCGTGAAACCCCGAGGGGGATGCATCAACGGCGATGCATCCCCCTCGGCGCGTTCTCGGATACGGCGGCCTCGGGCCCGCGTACTCGGATACGGCGGCCTCGAGCGCCCGTTATGGGATACGGCGACCCACCAGCCGTACGAAGCCCAGCGCGCGGCCCTCGTCCAGCCGCACCATCTCGCCGACCCGGCGGGCCATCGTGCGATGGAACTCCTCCGGGCTCTCCTCGGCGATCACGTCGCACCACAGCAGCCAGTCCCGCCAGCCGTCCGGCTGCCAGTCGGCGGCCTCGACCTCGACGGCGCCACTGCGGGCCCAGTGCCGTCGCCACCACTCGGCGGAGTGGAAGGACCAGAAGTCGGGCTCCCACCACGGCTTGAGGTGCTCCGGCGGCTCGGTGCCCTCCGGCTCCTCCCGGAGCGCCGGTACGACGACACCGATCCGCCCGCCCGGCTTCAACAGCCGGGTGAGCGTGGGCAGATACAGATCGTTGGTGCCGAAGTAGTGGTACGCGTCGATGCTCACGATCGCGTCGAAGCTGCCCTCCGCGAACGGCAGGTCGTGTGCCTCGGCGTGCACGGGCAGCACGCGGTCGGCGAAGCCGGCCTCGGCGATGCGCCGGGCGTTGTCGTCGGGCTTGATCCACAGATCGGCGGCGGTGACCTGGGCGTCGTACTCCCTGGCCAGGAAGACCGAGGTCATCGCCCGGCCGCAGCCCAGGTCGAGGACGCGTGCGCAGGGGCGCAGGGCGTCCAGGCCGAGGGCGGGGGCCAGCCACTCCAGCAGCCACAGGGCGTTCGGACCCATCTGGTTCTCGATGACCCAGCGGGTGTCGTAGCTGTTGCTGCGCGGGTAGCGGGCGTGGCTCAGCCGCTTGGTGAGGTCCTCACTCGAGGTCCTCGGGGTGATGTCCGGCATCGGTGAACGGGCTCCTTGAGTCCGGGGAAGCGGAAAGGGATACGTCGGAGCTCGGCCGGACGCTCAAACAATGCACCTGCCCAGGTCGGCGGCGATGTGCCGCAGGACGGCTGACCTTCGGAAGCTAGCAGCCGGCCGTCCTGCCCCGCATCGGGGTTTTCCGGCGCGACGCGCTACGCTCCCCCGCCATGAGTGGACGTGGTGATTCCGAGATAGCCGAGACACGGGAGGACCAGTCCCAGACGCCGGACGACGAGCGGGACCTGGCGGGCCCGGAGGACGCGCAGGACCCGCAGAATCCGGAGCACCCGGAGGGCGCCGAGGATCCGGAGGACGTCGAGGACCCGGCGCTGGTGGCCCGGCGGGCCCGCTGGACGGCTGCCGCGACCGGTGCGCTCCTCGCCCTCGCCGGGCTGGCCGCCTCGACGCTGCGTGCTGCCGGTTCCGCGCCGGCCCTCGTCCCGGCGGCCTACGCCTTCGGGGCCGCCGTCTGCGCGCTGGCCGCGTTCCTCGGCTCCCGGGGGCGCACCCGGCGGGCGCTGTGGCTGCTCGTCGCCGGGGTGATGGTGATGGCGCTGGGGGACCAGTTCGACTGAGAAGTTCCCACTGCGCGGACGTAGTTCTGTGAGAGATACCACGCCCGGCGACAAAGGGGCCGTTACTGTCCTGTGATCTGCCTCCCATTCCTGTGAATAAACCCACGAATACGGCAAACGATCACCGGCGCCTGCAACAGTGGCTCCACAACCCTCATGCGTTCTTTGCGGGCTGTTCACTTCATGAACAACTGTTCCCGGCCAAAGATCCACACATTGTCGAACCGGGAGCACGTTCGTGGCAGCTCTTGCACGCTGGTGTGTACAACGCCGCCTCGTCGCCGTACTGCTCTGGCTGCTCGCCTTCGGCGGGGTGACCGCGGCAGCCGCCGTCACCGGCACCGCGTACTCGAACGACTACCAGGTCCCCGGCACCGAGTCCGGCCGCGCCACCCAGCTCCTGGAGGACGGCTTCCCCGGCCTCGGCGGCGACAGTGACACCGTCGTCTGGCACACCACCTCCGGCACCGTCCGCGCCGCCGACGTCGAACAGACCATGACCCGCACGCTGGGCAAGATCGCGGACCTGCCCGGTGTCGCGGCCGTCGGCAGCCCGTACGGCAAGCAGGGCGCCGCCCAGATCAGCGAGGACGGGCACACGGCGTACGCCACCGTCACCTTCGACGACAGTGCCGAGAACCTCGACAAGGGCGAGGCGCAGGCCGTCGTGAGCGCCGCCAAGGCCGCCGAGGCCGACGGGCTCCAGGTGGAGCTGGGCGGCAGCGCCGTCGGGCTCACCGAGTCGCCGGGCGGGCACATCGCCGAGATCGTCGGCGTGGCCGTCGCCGCGGTCGTGCTCTTCCTCGCCTTCGGCTCCCTCGCCGCCTCGCTGCTGCCCATCGGCACCGCACTGGTCGGCGTCGGCACCGCGTACGCCGGCATCGCGCTGCTCGGGCACGCCATGACCGTCGCCGACTTCGCTCCCATGCTCGGCATGCTCATCGGGCTCGGCGTCGGCATCGACTACGCGCTGTTCATCGTCACCAGACACCGGCGCGGACTGAAACGCGGGCTGACCGTCTCCGAGTCGATCACCAACGCCGTGGCGACCACAGGGCGCGCGGTCGTGTTCGCCGGTGCCACCGTGTGCATCGCCCTGCTCGGGATGCTGATCCTCCAGCTCAGCTTCCTCAACGGCGTCGCCCTCGCCGCCTCGCTGACCGTGGTCCTGACGGTCGCGGCCTCCGTGACCCTGCTGCCCGCCCTGCTGTCCTTCATCGGCATGCGCGCGCTCAGCCGCCGCGAGCGGCGCCGGCTGGCCGAGCACGGGCCCGAGCCGGAGCTGCCCACCGGGTTCGCCGCCCGCTGGTCGGCGTTCGTGGAGCGCCACCCCAAGGCGCTCGGCGCGATCGCCCTGGCCGTCATCACCGTCCTCGCCCTGCCCACCCTCGGCCTGCGCCTGGGCACCTCCGACCAGGGCAACAACCCCGAGTCCTCCACCACGCGCCAGGCCTACGACCTCCTCGCCGACGGCTTCGGACCCGGCGTGAACGGCCCCCTCACCCTGGTCACCGAGGTCGACGGCGGCGACGACAAGCTCGCCCTCGACAACCTCGACGCCACCCTCCGCGGCACCGAGGGCGTCGCGGCGGTGACCCCGGTGACGTACAACACCGGCGGCGAGACCGCGTACCTCACCGTCGTACCGGAGTCCTCCCCGCAGTCGCGGCAGACCAGCGACCTCGTCGAGCGGCTGCGCTCCGAGGTGCTGCCGCGCGCCGAGACCGGCACCTCGCTCGATGTGCACGTCGGCGGCATGACGGCCGGCTACGACGACTTCGCCGACGTGATCGTCGGCAAGCTGCCGCTGTTCGTCGGGGTCGTCATCGGCCTGGGCTGTCTGCTGCTCCTGGTGGCCTTCCGGTCCGTCGGCATCCCGCTCAAGGCCGCCGTGATGAACGTCGCCGCCGTCGCCGCGGCCTTCGGCGTCGTTGTCGCGATCTTCCAGTGGGGCTGGGGGAGCGAGCTGCTGGGCCTGGGCCGCGCGGGCCCGATCGAGCCGTTCCTCCCGGTGATCATGGTGTCCGTCCTCTTCGGCCTCTCCATGGACTACCAGGTCTTCCTGGTCAGCCGGATGTACGAGGAGTGGCTGGAGACCGGCGACAACCGGCGGGCGGTCCGGGTCGGCCTCGCCGAGACCAGCCGGGTGATCAACTCCGCCGCGGTCATCATGATCTCGGTCTTCCTCGCCTTCGTCCTCAGCGGTGACCGCGTGATCGCCATGTTCGGCATCGCGCTGGCCGCCGCCGTGGCCCTGGACGCCTTCGTGCTCCGTACGCTCCTCGTCCCCGCCTTGATGCACATGCTCGGCGGCGCCAACTGGTGGCTGCCGCGCTGGCTCGACCGGCGCATGCCCCGCATCAGCATCGAGCCGCCCGAGTCCCGTGCCGCCCATGAGAGGCTGGCCGCCGCGACGGACGCCGAGGTGGCGGACGTGCTGGCGGAGGAGGGGCGACAGCGGGATGTACGCGATATCGCTGGGTGACGACGGAGCGGAACTGCGGCCTCTGGAGCCCTGGCATGCGGAGGAGTTCCTGGCGCATCTGAACCGGGGCAGGGAGTTCATCGGGCAGCACATCCCGTTCGGGGCCAACGCCACCGACGCCGACTCCGCCCGGGAACTCCTTCAGTCATACGCGGACAAGCGCGCCGCAGACACTGGCAGCCTGCACGGCCTGTGGCTGGACGGAAAGCTCGTCGGCGGTGTGCTGTTCCTGCATTTCGACGCCGAGCGGGGCACCTGCGAGGTCGGCTGCTGGCTGGAGCCGGCCGGCGCGGGGCGCGGACTGGTCACGCGTGCCATGCGGGTCCTCATCGACTGGGCGGTTGACGTGCGCGGCATCCACCGTGTGGAGTGGCAGGCGTCGTCCGCCAACGAACCGAGCATCAACGTGGCGCGGCGGCTGGGCATGACGCGTGACGGCGTGCTGCGACAGAGCTACCCCTATCGGGGAGTGCGCCAGGACCTCGAGGTGTGGTCCGTCCTCGCCCCCGAGTGGCGTGAGGCACGCGCGCGTGCCGCTCACAACGACCATGAAGAGTCCTCTCGATCGCCACGCGATCATTAAGAGACCTCTCAGACAGCGTCCGTACGGTGCGAGGCATGGGAACGAAGACAGTGGACGAGACCGGCGCCGACACCGGCACCGAGGCGAAGACCGACGAGGAGAAGGTGGACGTCGTCAAGACGACTGACGCGACCGACTCCACCGACGCCGACGAGGTGGCGGAGCACGACGAGGCCGGGGACGAGGTGACCGCTGAGGCCACGGAAGCGGGCCCCTCCGGCGTCGGCCAGGGCGCGGGGGCGGTCGTCTCCGCGGCGCTGGGCCTCGTCTCCCTGACCGGTGGCTGGATCGGCACGGTCGCTGCCGCGCGCGAGACCCTCGTCGGCCAGTTGGAGACCGCCTCGAACGCGAGCGTCGCCAAGCAGATCAAGGAGGTCTACGGCGACGCCTGGCAGACCTCCGCCCTGTGGGCCGCCGTGTTCGCGCTGGCCGCGCTGATCGTCGGCGTCGTGGTGCTCGCCCGGCCCGCATTCGGGACGCCCGGCAAGCCGCAGGCCGTGTGGATCAAGTCGGTCGCCTGGGGCGGCGTCGCGCTTGGCGTCATCGGCCTGCTGCTGGCCGTGCTCAAGTACACCGACGCGCTGCTCGGCCTACCGTCAGCGGGGTGAGTCACCGCAGGTCCCGAGGGGTCTCAGAGTCGCCGTAAGCACCTTAGGCGGCGCCTGAGGCCCCTCAGGCATGTCTAAGGCCCCACCCACGGGCGAAGATGCGGAACTCTCCCGATGTGGCGGGCCCGCCTGGGAGACGAAAGTTGAGGCATCGCAGCAAGCGAAGCCGACAACCGACTCTCACCAGGAAGAACGAGGAACCTGCCATGTACGACTACGAGTTCCACCACCTCCGCTCCGCCGACCTGATCCGCCGTGCCGAACACGAGCGCCTGGTCCGCGAGGCCCTCCGCGCCCGCCGCGCCGCCCGCCGCGAGGCCACGGAACGCTCCGCTGAGGGTGCGGCGGAGAAGGAGGCGCATACGTCCCGCCACCGCAGGCACCGACACCCACGCGCCGCGTGAAGGCGGGGGCCACGGGGGCAGGCGATGGCTTCTCGACGCCGGTCGAGCCGATCTCGGCCCGTCCGGCGCTTGAGGACGAGGGGAAGCCGTCCCTAGCCCCCGCCCACCCGTTGGCGGCGGCACCTCTCGATGCCGGTCCCGGTATTCCGGCCGTTCCGGCGTTTGAGGACGAGGGGAAGCCGTCCCTAGCCCCCACCCACCCGCAAGGGGCCGCACCTCTCGACGCCGGTCCAGGCAATCCAGCCCGTCCGGCGTTTGAGGACGAGGCCCCTTCTGGGCCGAAGCGGGGGTCTGGGGGCGGCAGCCCCCAGGAGACGGCACCACCGGCGCCGAGCCCAGCGAAAACCGGTGCCGGACTGTCGGTGCCGCGTGCGATGCTCGGCCCCGTGGAGACCAGGTCCGTAAGCCCCGTGTTCGTCGGCCGCGCAACCGAGTTGGAGACGCTGAACGCCGCCCTCGCCCAAGCCGCCGGAGGCAACCCGCAGGCGTTGGTGATCGGCGGTGAGGCCGGCGTCGGCAAGACGCGCCTCGTCGAGGAGTTCGCCACCGCCGCCGCCCGCGAGGGCGCCGTCGTCGTGCTCGGCGGCTGCGTCGAGATCGGCGCCGACGGACTGCCGTTCGCCCCGTTCTCCACCGCGCTGCGCGCCCTGCGCCGCGCACTGCCGGACGAGCTCGCCGCGGCGGCCGCCGGTCAGGAGGAGGAACTGGCCCGGCTGCTGCCCGAGTTGGGCGAGACGGCCGTTGCCCGAGGGGCGGACCGTTCCGACGAGGAGGGCATGGCCCGCCTCTTCGAGCTGACGGCCCGTCTCCTGGAGCGCGTCGCCGCCGCCCGCACCGTCGTCGTCGCCCTGGAGGACCTGCACTGGGCCGACGCCTCCACCCGCCACCTCCTGGCCTACCTCTTCCGCACCCTGCGCACCGGCCGCCTCGTCGTCCTGGCCACCTACCGCTCCGACGACATCCACCGCCGCCACCCGCTGCGCCCGCTCCTCGCCGAACTCGACCGGGTGCGCACGGTCCGCCGTATCGAACTCGGCCGCTTCAACCGCGCCGAGGTCGGCCGTCAGATCGCCGGCATCCTCGCCACGGAACCCGACCCGGCCCAGGTCGACGACATCTTCGAACGCTCCGACGGCAACGCCTTCTTCGTCGAGGAACTCGCCGTCGCCGCCCACGACGGCTCCTGCACCGGCCTCACCGACTCCCTGCGCGACCTGCTCCTGGTCCGCGTGGAGGGGCTGCCCGAGAGCGCCCAGCGGATCGCCCGGATCGTCGCCGAGGGCGGCTCCACCGTCGAGTACCGGCTGCTCGCCGCCGTCGCCCAGCTCGCCGAGGACGACCTCATCGAGGCGCTGCGGGCCGCCGTGAACGCCAACATCCTCATCGCCGCGCCCGACGGCGACGGCTACCGCTTCCGGCACTCCCTGGTCCGCGAGGCCGTCGGCGACGACCTGCTGCCCGGCGAGCGTTCCCGTCTCAACCGCCGTTACGCGGAAGCCCTGGAGGCGGACCCGACGCTCGTCCCGGCCGACGTGCGCGTCATGCGGCTGGCCAGCTACTGGTACCACGCCCACGATCCGGCCAAGGCCCTGCCCGCCGTCCTGGACGCCTCGGTCGCCGCCCGCCGCCGGCACGCCCACTCCGAGCAACTGCGGCTGCTGGAACGCGCGATGGAGCTGTGGGACTCCGCCCCCGAGGACATCCGGGCCACGCTGCGCCCCGTCGACTACACCGAGGTCTATCCGCCCTGCGGCTGCGACCCCGAGACCACACCCCTGCGCTACCTCGACCTGATGGCCGAGGCCGCCGTCGCCGGCCGGCTGTGCGGGGAGCGCGAACGGGCCCTGAAGATCACCAAGCGGGCCCTGCACCTGCTGGAGGACGAGGGGGATCCCCTCCGCGCCGCCTGGTTCTGGGTCCAGCGCTCCCGCCTGGTCCAGGCCCAGGCCCGCGGCGACGGCTGGAAAGAGCTCGGCACGGCACGGGAGTTGGTGCGCGGTCTGCCACCGTCCGAGGTGCACGCCGAGGTACTGGCCACCGCGGCCAACTGGTCGATGCTGCGCAACCCGGGGCCCGAGGCCATGTCGGCCGCCGAGCGGGCCGTCGAGTACGCGCGCATGGTGGGCGCCGAGGACATCGAACTGAACGCGCGCCTCACGCTCGGCGGCCTCATGGTCGACGCCGGGCAGATCGAGACCGGACTGGCCCAGATGTACGAGGTCAGGGACGAGGTGCTGGCGCGCGGCCTCACCGCGGTGGTCGGGCGCAGCCATGTGAACCTGCCGTCCGTCCTGGAGGGCATAGGCCGCTCCGAGGAATCCACCGGCATCCTGCGGGAGGGCCTGCGCCTGACCCAGAAGATGGGCCTGCGCGACTCCGAGGCCTGGGTCTGGGCGAATCTCGCCGAGTCACTGATGTCCCTGGGCCGCTGGGAGGAGGCCGCCGAGGCCGCGGTCAACGCGCGGGGCACGGGACAGTCCGCCAAGCCACGCGGAGGAGGCTCCAACTGGCTCGGCCACCTCGCGCTCGCCCGCGGCGAGATCACGGACGCCGCCCGCCACCTCGCCGCCGCCCGCGCCTCCTACGGCAGCCACGACCCCATGCCGCAGAACAACCTCCCGATGTCCTGCCTCGCTGTGGGCATCGCCGCCGCACAGGGCCGCCTTCTCGACGCCCGCGCCGAGACCGACCGGGCCCTGAGCGCAGGCTTCCCACCCGGCACCCATCGCTACGCCTGGCCGCTGCTGAGGGCCGCCGCCGTCGCCGAGTCCGACGCCCGCGCGCTGCCCGCCGCACAAGAGGGCCGCGCCGCCTTCCTGGAACGGCTCTCCGAAGCCGTCCGCAGGCTCACCACCGGCGTGCCCCTGTGGCTGGCGTACGAGAAGTGGACCCGAGCCGAGCTCGACCGCGCCGAGAGCCGGGCCACTCCCGACACCTGGTCGGACGTGGTCACCGCCTTCGAAGCCCTGGAGCGCCCCTACGACCTCGCCCAGGTCCGCCACCGCCTGGCCGAGGCCCTGCTCGCGATCGGCGGCGACGACGAGCGCGCCCGCGCCACGGAACTGCTCCGGCTGGCCCGAGCCACCGCCACCCACCTGGGCGCCCGCCCCCTCGCCGACGCCACAGCCCACCTGGCCCAGCGAGCCCGCCTCGCCCTCACGACAGCCCCGCCCCCGCCCGACCCGTCCGACGCCTTTGGTCTCACCACCCGGGAACGGGACGTCCTCCGCCTGGTCTCCGCCGGCCGCACCAACCGCCAGATCGCCGAGGAACTGTTCATCTCCCCGAAGACGGCCAGCGTCCATGTCTCGAACATCCTGGGCAAGCTCGGTGTCTCGGGGCGCGGCGAGGCGGCTGCGGTGGCGCATCGAATGGGGTTGTTTTCGGCCGAAACACTCACGTCCGGGACGCGAAGCTGAGGCTTACGCTGTAAAGGACGTCGGTCCAGGGAGGATCCGTGTTCAACGCGTTCGAAGAGCTCTTCGCCCCGGGCCGCAAGCACACCCGCGACGAGCAGAAGCGTCTGGAGCTGACCCGCGAGGACGTCGGGGACAACGACCCCTGGCGCGGGCCGATAGATCTCGCGTCGGGGAAGGTCGTCGTACGGCGGCCCGAGGTGTCGGCCGAGGAGGACGCGGAGGAGGACGCGCAGAAGTGACGGCAGGGGCGGCTCAGCTCACCTGCACCTCCAGGATCCGGTCGTCCCCGTCTTTGGGGCTGCCCCGCCCGTCCGTGTTGCTGGTCGTCAGCCACAGCTTGCCGCCGCCCGCCGCGACGACCGTGCGCAGGCGGCCGTACTCGCTCTCCAGGAACGCCTGCGGATCCGCGGAGGCCTCTGTCCCGTTCAGCGGGATGCGCCACAGGCGCTGGCCCTTCAGGCCGGCCATCCAGACGGAGCCCTCGGCGTAGGCGATACCGCTGGGGGAGGCGTCGTCGGTGCCCCACTGGGCCAGTGGGTTGTGGAACTCGGCGTCGTCGGACTTGCCCTCGACCTCCGGCCAGCCGTAGTTGTCGCCCGGCTTGATCGCGTTCAGCTCGTCCCAGGTGTCCTGGCCGAACTCCGCGGCGAACAGGCGCTGTTTGGAGTCCCAGGCCAGGCCCTGCACGTTGCGGTGGCCGTACGAGTACACGGGGGAGTCGGGGAACGGGTTACCAGGAGCCGGTTCGCCTTCCGGTGTCATGCGCAGGATCTTGCCGCCCGTGGACTCCTTGTCCTGGGACAAGCCCGTGTCGCCGCTCTCGCCCGTGCCCGCGTACAGCATCTTGTCCGGGCCGAAGGCGATCCTGCCGCCGTTGTGGATGAAGCCCTTGGGGATGCCCTTGAAGATCGTGTCGGGCGCGCCGAGCTGCTCGCCGGACGGCCGCTCCTCGTCGTACAGCATCCGGACGATGCGGTTGTCCGAGGCCGAGGTGAAGTACGCGTAGATCATGTGGTCCGAGGCGTAGTCCGGCGACAGCGCCAGGCCCATCAGGCCGCCCTCGCCCGCCGGGGACACCCCCGGCACCTCGCCCAGCTCGGTCTTCCTGCCCGTCTTTCCGTCGACGCGCGTGATCGTGGCCTCGTCGCGGGAGGAGACGAGCAGGTCGCCGTCGGGGAGCGGGGCCAGGCCCCAGGGAGTGTTCAGGCCCTCGGCGACCGTGCGCACGACCTTGGCCGTGCCTTGCGCGGGCGGAGTCTCGGCCGCGGCACCCGTGGGCGACGACCCCCCGGCCGTAGCGGTGCTCGATGCCGCGCTCTTGCCCTCGCCCGGTGATCCCCCGTCGTCGGAGGAGCAGCCGGCCGTCAGCACAAGTGCGGCCGCGGCCCATACGGCCGTCACAGCTCGACGATGCACGATCACGGTCCCTTCGACGCGGCCGGTTCTACTCTTCATACACCGCTCGCGTCTCAGAGGTTCCCGATCCATGAACCTTGAATCAGCGCCGCCCTGGACCTTGGCTCAGCGCCGCCCGGCCCTCAGCCGTTTCCGGTCTCCCCGGCCGGATTCCGCCCGGCCTGCGCGGACGTCAGTCCCAGGACCCCTGCGCCCCTGGCAGCTCCGCCACGTCCGCCAGGTCCTCCCGCGTCAGCCGCAGCCCTTCGGCCCCCGCGTTCTCCGTCACCCAGCGTTCCTGCTTGGTGCCGGGCACCGGGACGACGTGCCGCCCCTGCGCCAGCACCCACGCCAGCGCCACCTGCGCGGGTGTGACCCCTGCGCCGTGACGGGCCGCTATTCGGCGCAGGCCGGCCACGATCGGCTGGTTCGCCGCCATCATCTCCGCGGTGAAGCGCGGGTGCCGGGCGCGGACGTCGTCCGGTTCGAAGCCCTCGCCGGGGGTCAGCGTGCCGGTGAGGAAGCCGTTGCCCAGCGGCATGGCCGCCAGGAAGCCGACGCCGCGCGCCTCGCACCACGGCAGCAGCGTCTCCAGCGCCTCCGGCGACCACACCGACAGCTCCGCCTGCACGGCGCTGACGGGGAAGACCTGCTGCACCCGCTGCAGCTGACGGATCGTCACGTCGTGCAGGCGCGTTCCGGAGCGGCGGCCACCCCGCGCGCCCACCGCGCACAGCCCCAACGCCCGTACCTTTCCGGCCTGTACGAGCTCCGCCATCGCGCCCCACGTCTCCTCGACGGGGACTTCGGGGTCCGGGCGATGCAGCTGGTAGAGGTCGATGACGTCCGTCTGCAGGCGGCGCAGGGAGGCATCGCAGGCCCGCTTCACATAGCCGGGACGGCCGTTGGCCACGATGTGCTGTTCGCCCACCAGCAGACCGACCTTCGTGGAGACGAACGCGTCCTGGCGGCGTTCCTTCAGCACCCGCCCCACCAGCAGCTCGTTGGTGAACGGACCGTACATGTCGGCCGTGTCCAGCAGCGTCGAGCCCAGATCGAGCGCCCGGTGCACCGCCCTGACCGACTCCTCGCCCCGCTGCCGCGACGCGCTGTACGCCCAGCTCATCGGCATGCACCCGAGCCCGACGGCTCCCACCGCGAGCGCCGCCGCGCCGATCGTCCTGCGCTCCACCTGGACGTGACCCTCCCTCTTCCGGCACCCCAACCTAACCTCTGAACTCCTGTTCGCCTGACATAGCCTCCTGACCATGACTGGTGACGTATGGCTCCCCATCCCGCCGGAAGAGATCGAGGGACTCCCGGACGGGCCCGACTACCGCTTCTGGAACGGCGCCGAGGACTTCCCCGCCGACCCGGCCGACTGCGCCTTCTACGTCGTCCCGTACATGAAGGCGCCCGAGCTCGGGCAGCGTCCCCTGCCGTACATGAGCTCCGTGGAGGTCGTGCAGACGCTGTCCGCCGGCATCGACCACGTGGAGGCGGGCCTCAAGTACCTGCGCCCGGGCGTGCGGCTGTGCAACGCGCGCGGGGTGCACGAGGCGAGCACCGGTGAGCTCACCCTCACGCTGATCCTCGCCTCGCTGCGCGGCATCCCCGACTTCGTGCGGGCGCAGGACAAGGGGGAGTGGATCGGTGGATTCCGGCCCGCGCTCGCCGACAAAAACGTCCTCATCGTGGGATACGGCTCGATCGGGGCCGCGATCGAGGACCGGCTCGCACCCTTTGAGGTCGCGCGGGTGGCGCGCGTCGCGCGCTCTGAGCGCACCACGGCGCGCGGACCTGTGCATCCGCTCACCGCACTGCCCGCCCTGCTCCCGGAAGCGGACGTCGTCATCCTGTCCACGCCCCTGACGGACGCCACCCGGCACCTGGTCAATGCCGACTTCCTCGCCCGGATGAAGGACGGCGCGCTGCTGGTCAACGTCGCCCGGGGAGCCGTCGTCGACACCAAGGCGCTGCTCGCCGAGCTGGAGACCGGGCGCATCACCGCCGCCCTGGACGTCACCGACCCCGAACCGCTGCCTCGGGAGCACCCCCTGTGGCGTGCGCCGGGCGTGCTGATCAGCCCGCATGTGGGCGGGCCGACGTCCGCGTTCCTGCCGCGCGCCAAGCGGCTTCTGGTGGACCAGTTGCGTCGTCATGTGAACCGGGAGCCGCTGCGCAACGTGATCCTTACGACGGGCGCGACGCGCGCGTGACGTTCACCGGCTGAGCGTGGCGCGCGGGCCGCGTGCGCGAATCGCAACCGACCATTAATCCGCTTCGAGTACCCTCCGCAACCTCACGGAAGCGGTCCGTACTCGCATATGCGCTGGTCGTCACGGAGCGTAGAGGCGCTATGTCCCTGAGTGACGAGACTGGTGTATCGTCCCGACAGGGGTTGCGCCGCGCACCGTCGGCGCCGGGGATGGACATTTCAGATTTGTGAGGGGGGCGACGGGCGATGCACGGCCTATGGACGAGCGATCCGACGCGGCGGGGCCGCCGACGGCGACCCTGGAGTACGGCCGCGCGCAGACGCGGCCACCACGGCATCCACGGCTGCCGTCACAACCATCACCACCGCAGGCACAGCAGCCGCAGGCGGCATGCCCAGCCGGCGCACCGGGACCCTCGGGATCCGGGAGCGGCGCGGACCGGGAGGGCCCGGTGAGCTCGCCGCCGCCCCCCACGACCACCCTCGACTCGGCGCTGCGGGCACAGCCGTCGCCGGCGGCGATGCTGCCCCGCCTCTCGTCCCCCGGCGGCGGTTCGGGAATGGTTCCGCAACTCGTTCTGGCTCTGGTGTGCGCGGCATACGCCGTCGGTTCCGCGCTCGGCTGGGGGTCGGACCAACTCGCGCTGATCATGGGTGACTTCGGGCTGGCCGCCGCGGCCGGCGCCGCCGCCGTGTCGTGCTTCCGCTACGCCCGTAGCCGCCGTATCCGCTTTCGACCCGCCTGGCTGCTGTTCGCCCTCTCCTCGGCGATGGCGGCCCTCGGCAACCTGGTCTGGGGGTGGTACGAGGTCGTCCTGGAGCGGCCCGTGCCCAGCCCCTCCTACGCCGACGGGTTCTTCCTCTGCTTCGCGCCGCCCGCCATCGTGGGACTCCTGGTGCTCGCCAAGCGCCCGGTGACCAAGGCCGGCTGGGTCTGCCTCGGGCTGGACGCCTGGCTCATCGGCGGCTCGCTGCTGACGCTCGCGTGGAGCCTCGCCCTGGCCCAGGCGGCCAAGATCGACGCCGGCGGAGGGACGAGCGTGGCGCACGCCGCGCTCTCGCTCGCCTACCCGCTGCTCGACATCGCCCTGGTCAGCATGGTGCTCGCGCTGCACTTCCGCCGCTCCTCGGCGAACCGCACCGCGGTCAACACCGCGATCGGCGCGCTCGCCCTGACCGTGATGTGCGACGCCCTGTTCACCTCGCCGCTGCTGCACAACAGCTACCGCTCCGGCCAGCTGCTCGACGCGGGCTGGTTCGCCGGGTCGCTGCTCCTGGCGTACGCCCCGTGGGCCACGCCCCGGCGCGGGCGCGCGGACGCCGAACGGCAGGAAGGGACGGGGCACACGCGCGTGGTGCACGAGCACGTGCCCGGACAGCGCGCCACGAGCCACCACCACACGCCCGCGCAGGGAGGTGATCTCACCCGGTACCCGGCCACGCGGCCGATCGCCGGTTCCCTGGCCGCGCTCACGCCGTATCTCGCCGCCGCCGTCTGCACGCTGGGGATCCTCTACAACGTCCTCAACGGCCGCAGCGTCGACCGCGTGGTGCTCATCACCGGCGGCACGGTCGTGCTCGCCCTCGTGGTGCGCCAGGGCATCATGCTGCTCGACAACATCACCCTCACCCAGGAACTGGCGCAGAAGGAGAACCACTTCCGCTCCCTGGTGCAGGGCTCCAGCGACGTCATCATGATCGCCGCGACCAACGGCATCCTCCGGTACGTCTCCCCGGCCGCCGCCGGGGTCTACGGCCGCTCCGCCGAGGAGCTGGTGGGTACGGAACTGGCCAACCTCATCCACCCGGAGGACCTGGGCTGCGTGGTGCACGAAGTGCGCCGCTTCCTCGCCGCCAGCCCACTTGAGGAACCCACTACGCGCATCGAATGCCGCTTCCGGTCCGGCGACGGCGGCTGGCTCAACGTCGAGTCGACCGTCAACCGGCACCACGGCGGCCTCATCTTCAACAGCAGGGACGTGACCGAAAGAGTGCGCCTGCAGGCGCAGCTCCAGCACAACGCGGAGCACGACCCGCTCACCGACCTGCCCAACCGCGCGCTGTTCACCAAGCGCGTCCAGCAGGCCCTGTCCGGCCGCCGCGCCACCGACCGCGGCCTCGCCCTGCGCAACACGGCCGTCCTCTTCATCGACCTCGACGGCTTCAAGGGCGTCAACGACACGATCGGACACCAGGCCGGCGACGAGCTGCTCGTCCAGGCCGCCCGCAGACTCCAGGAGGCCGTCCGGCACGGGGACACCGCGTCCCGGCTGGGCGGCGACGAGTTCGCGGCCCTGATCGCCGGGGACAACACCCGCGACCGCACCGCCCGCGAACGGCACATCCTGGAGCTCGCCGACCGCCTCAGGGTGACGCTGTCCCAGCCGTACCTCATCGACGGCAACGATGTCCGCGTCAACGCCTCCATCGGCGTCGCCTTCGCCGAGCCCGGCCTCGGCGCGGGGGAGCTGCTGCGCAACGCCGACCTGGCCATGTACCGCGCCAAGGCGGGGGGCAAGGGCCGCGTCGAGCTGTACAAGCCGCAGATGCAGCAGGACGTCGTAAGGAAGGCGGAGCTGGCCACGCGCCTGCGTGCCGCGCTGCACGACGGCGAGTTCGCGCTGCTGCACCAGCCGGTGGTGTGTCTGGCGGACGGCCGGATCACGTCGGTCGCCGCCCAGGCGCGCTGGCGGTCCTCGCAAGGGGTGCTGTTCACGCCCGCCGAGTTCCTGCGGGTGTCCGAGGACAGCGACAAGACCGCCGAGCTGTGCCGCTGGATGCTGGAGGAGGCCGTCGAGCAGGCCGCCGAGCGCACCGCGACCGGGCTCGCCGTACCCGTCGCGGTGCGGATGGGCGCGCGCCGGCTGCTCGACCGGTCGATGCCGCTCGGCTCGATCGAGGCGCTGCTGACCCGGCACGGGCTGCCGTCCGGGTCGCTGATCATCGAGCTGTCCGACCTCGACCCCCGCGTCTCGCTGGACGAACTGGAGCGCCGCCTCAGCGGCCTGCGCAGACTCGGTGTCCGGGTCGCCCTGGACGGCTTCGGCAGCGGATACGCGGCGATCACGGCCCTGCGTCGGCTCCCCGTCGACGTGCTCAAACTCGACCGCGGTCTGGTCGAGGGAGTCGTCGAGTCGGCCCGGCTGCACAAGATCACCAGCGGGCTGCTGCGGATCGCCGGCGACCTCGGGCTGCAGTCCGTGGCCGACGGCGTGGACCTGCCGGAACAGGTCGTGGCCCTGCGCGCGATGGGGTGCACGCACGGGCAGGGCATGGCGTTCTCCGGGGCGCTGGACGAGTACCGGCTGCGCCGGGCGCTCAGTTCCGGCCACTACCCGGTGCCGCACGGACCGGTGGAGCCCGCGTTCGCGGGGAGTGGGCCCGCGGTGTACACCAGTGGTGTGACCGCTGTTCTCGGAGGCGGCAGTGCCCTTCGCTCACATAATGAGACTCCCGTCCCACCCACTTGACAGTGAGTGCGTGCCGGGGGGAGGGTCAGTGCCATGCGCACCCGAATTCTCGTACTTGGAAAGCGCGTCGGCTGAAGCTGGTGACGTCCGGACGGACCCGGAACTCCCAGCGACCACACCCGGCGCGCTCCCCTCGCTTGCCTTTTGGCACGAGGGGTTTTTTGTTGCACAGGCACCAGTCGTGCAGCATCGAAACTCCGCCCAAACTTCGCAAAAACCCTCAGCATCGAGAAGAGAATGCCGATGACCGAGCAGGCCACCGGGGCTCACCCGCAGCCGCGGCCCCGATCCGGAGGACACCAGTCCGCCCCCGAGCACGTCACGGGTGCGCAGTCCCTCATCCGTTCGCTCGAGGAGGTCGGCGCCGACACGGTATTCGGCATTCCCGGTGGTGCGATCCTTCCGGCGTACGACCCGCTGATGGACTCCACCAGGGTGCGCCACGTCCTGGTCCGCCATGAGCAGGGCGCCGGCCACGCGGCCACCGGCTATGCGCAGGCCACCGGCAGGGTCGGCGTCTGCATGGCGACCTCGGGACCGGGCGCCACCAACCTGGTGACCCCGATCGCCGACGCGCACATGGACTCGGTGCCGCTCGTGGCGATCACCGGGCAGGTGGCCTCCAAGGCGATCGGCACGGACGCCTTCCAGGAGGCGGACATCGTCGGCATCACCATGCCGATCACCAAGCACAACTTCCTGGTCACCAAGGCCGAGGACATCCCGCGGGTGATCGCCCAGGCGTTCCACATCGCCTCCACCGGCCGCCCCGGACCGGTCCTGGTCGACATCTCCAAGGACGCCCTCCAGGCGCAGACCACCTTCTCCTGGCCGCCTGCCATGGACCTGCCCGGCTACCGGCCCGTCACCAAGCCGCACGCCAAGCAGATCCGTGAGGCCGCCAAGCTCATCACCTCCGCGAAGCGCCCCGTCCTCTACGTCGGCGGCGGTGTCATCAAGGCCGGCGCCACCGCCGAGCTGAAGGTCCTCGCGGAACTCACCGGAGCGCCCGTCACCACCACCCTGATGGCGCTCGGCGCATTCCCCGACAGCCACCCGCTGCACGTGGGAATGCCGGGCATGCACGGTGCGGTCACCGCCGTCACCGCGCTGCAGAAGGCCGACCTGATCGTCGCCCTCGGAGCCCGCTTCGACGACCGCGTCACCGGCAAGCTGGACAGCTTCGCCCCGTACGCCAAGATCGTCCACGCCGACATCGACCCGGCCGAGATCGGCAAGAACCGCGCCGCCGACGTGCCGATCGTCGGCGACGCCCGCGAGGTCATCGCCGACCTGGTCCAGGCCGTTCAGAAGGAGCACGCCGAGGGCCACCAGGGTGACTACACCGCCTGGTGGAACGACCTCAACCGCTGGCGCGAGACCTACCCGCTCGGCTACGACCAGCCCGAGGACGGCTCGCTGTCCCCGCAGCAGGTCATCGAGCGCATCGGTCAACTCGCCCCGGAGGGCACGATCTTCGCGGCGGGCGTCGGCCAGCACCAGATGTGGGCCGCGCACTTCATCCAGTACGACAAGCCCGCCACCTGGCTGAACTCCGGCGGCGCCGGAACCATGGGCTACGCGGTCCCGGCCGCGATGGGCGCCAAGGCCGGAGCCCCGGACCAGACCGTCTGGGCGATCGACGGCGACGGCTGCTTCCAGATGACCAATCAGGAGCTCACCACCTGCGCCCTGAACAACATCCCGATCAAGGTCGCCATCATCAACAACGGCGCCCTCGGGATGGTCCGCCAGTGGCAGACCCTCTTCTACAACCAGCGCTACTCCAACACCGTGCTGCACTCCGGCCCCGAGGCCGACGGCAAGCAGCCCAGCGCCGGCACCCGCGTCCCCGACTTCGTGAAGCTGTCGGAGGCCATGGGCTGCTACGCGATCCGCTGCGAGGACCCGGCCGACCTCGACAAGGTCATCGAAGAGGCGAACTCCATCAACGACCGTCCGGTCGTCATCGACTTCATCGTCCACGAGGACGCGATGGTGTGGCCGATGGTCGCCGCCGGCACCTCCAACGACGAGATCATGGCCGCTCGGGACGTCCGCCCCGACTTCGGCGACAACGAAGACGACTGAGCGAGGAAGAGCAGAACACCATGTCCAAGCACACGCTCTCCGTCCTGGTGGAGAACACGCCGGGCATCCTCGCCCGGATCGCCGCCCTGTTCTCCCGCCGCGGCTTCAACATCGACTCGCTCGCGGTCGGCGTCACCGAGCACCCCGACATCTCCCGCATCACCATCGTGGTGAACGTCGAGGACCTCCCGCTGGAGCAGGTGACGAAGCAGCTCAACAAGCTCGTCAACGTGCTGAAGATCGTCGAGCTGGAGCCCGGTTCGGCCGTTCAGCGCGAACTCGTTCTGGTGAAGGTGCGGGCCGACAACGAGACCCGCTCCCAGATCATCGAGATCGTCCAGCTGTTCCGCGCCAAGACCGTCGACGTCTCCCCGGAGGCCGTCACCATCGAGGCCACCGGCTCCAGCGACAAGCTGGAGGCCATGCTGAAGATGCTGGAGCCGTTCGGCATCAAGGAGCTCGTCCAGTCGGGCACGATCGCGATCGGACGCGGCGCGCGGTCGATCACGGACCGGTCGCTGCGGGCGCTCGACCGTTCGGCATAAGGACGCGTTCGGACGGCCGGGTGACACCGGCCGTCCGGATTCCGCCCGTATAGCGAGACCCCGAAACTTCCCTTCCCCCCGCCGTCATACGGTGGGACGCAACACCTGCACTCAAGGAGAGAACCCAAAGTGGCCGAGCTGTTCTACGACGCCGACGCCGACCTGTCCATCATCCAGGGCCGCAAGGTCGCGGTCATCGGTTACGGCAGCCAGGGCCACGCCCACGCGCTGTCGCTCCGTGACTCGGGTGTCGACGTGCGTGTCGGTCTGCACGAGGGCTCCAAGTCCAAGGCGAAGGCCGAGGAGCAGGGCCTGCGCGTGGTGACGCCGTCGGAGGCCGCCGCCGAGG
The DNA here is from genome assembly GCF_050936625.1 of Streptomyces sp. CA-251387. NCBI lineage: Bacteria > Bacillati > Actinomycetota > Actinomycetes > Kitasatosporales > Streptomycetaceae > Streptomyces > Streptomyces sp. CA-251387. The sequence goes on from NZ_JBNJMJ010000001.1 coordinate 6,657,803, forward strand.
CCGACGTCATCATGATCCTGGTGCCGGACCCGATCCAGGCCCAGGTCTACGAGGAGCACATCGCCCCGAACCTGAACGACGGCGACGCCCTGTTCTTCGGCCACGGCTTCAACATCCGCTTCGGCTTCATCAAGCCCCCGGCCGGCGTGGACGTCTGCATGGTCGCCCCGAAGGGCCCGGGCCACCTGGTGCGCCGTCAGTACGAGGAGGGCCGCGGCGTTCCCTGCATCGCCGCCGTCGAGCAGGACGCCTCCGGCAACGCCTTCGCGCTCGCCCTGTCGTACGCCAAGGGCATCGGCGGCACCCGCGCCGGCGTCATCAAGACGACCTTCACCGAGGAGACCGAGACCGACCTGTTCGGTGAGCAGGCCGTCCTCTGTGGTGGTACGGCCGCCCTGGTGAAGGCCGGTTTCGAGACGCTGACCGAGGCCGGCTACCAGCCGGAGATCGCGTACTTCGAGTGCCTGCACGAGCTGAAGCTGATCGTGGACCTCATGTACGAGGGCGGCCTGGAGAAGATGCGCTGGTCGATCTCCGAGACCGCCGAGTGGGGCGACTACGTCACCGGCCCGCGGATCATCACCGACGCCACCAAGGCCGAGATGAAGAAGGTCCTCGCCGAGATCCAGGACGGCACCTTCGCCCAGGCCTGGATGGACGAGTACCACGGCGGTCTGAAGAAGTACAACGAGTACAAGAACGCCGACTCCGAGCACCTGCTGGAGACCACCGGCAAGGAGCTGCGCAAGCTCATGAGCTGGGTGAACGAGGAGGCGTAAGCCTCACGTCCGTGGCGGTACCCTCGGCAGGGGGTGCCGCCACGGAGCTTTGCTCCGGACCCCGTGCGAAGCCCCCATACAAAATGGAGTTTCCCGTCCGGGTGATCCTTCCGCAGAGGCGTAAGACGACCTCCGCCACGGCACTACACTGCCGTACTACATACGCGTCAGGCCCACAGCGTCGTGCGTCTTCCACGCGGCCACCACCCTCCCTCGCCTGCGGCCGTCGGGACGGCCGTCCGCATTGGACATGTGAGGACTCACGTGAGCTCGAAACCCGTCGTACTCATCGCTGAAGAGCTGTCGCCCGCCACCGTCGACGCGCTTGGCCCCGACTTCGAGATCCGCCATTGCAACGGAGCAGACCGAGCCGAACTGCTCCCTGCCATCGCCGACGTGGACGCGATCCTGATCCGCTCCGCCACCAAGGTCGACGCCGAGGCGATCGCCGCCGCGAAGAAGCTGAAGGTCGTCGCGCGAGCCGGCGTCGGCCTGGACAACGTCGACGTCTCCGCCGCCACCAAGGCCGGCGTGATGGTCGTCAACGCCCCGACCTCCAACATCGTGACCGCCGCCGAGCTGGCCTGTGGTCTCCTCCTCGCCACCGCCCGCAACATCCCGCAGGCCAACGCCGCGCTGAAGAACGGCGAGTGGAAGCGGAGCAAGTACACGGGTGTGGAGCTCGCCGAGAAGACCCTCGGTGTGGTCGGCCTCGGCCGCATCGGTGCGCTCGTCGCGCAGCGCATGTCCGCCTTCGGCATGAAGGTCGTTGCCTACGACCCCTATGTGCAGCCCGCGCGGGCCGCGCAGATGGGCGTCAAGGTGCTGTCGCTGGACGAGCTTCTCGAGGTCTCCGACTTCATCACCGTCCACCTGCCCAAGACCCCCGAGACCCTCGGCCTCATCGGCGACGAGGCGCTGCGCAAGGTCAAGCCGAGCGTGCGCATCGTCAACGCCGCGCGCGGCGGGATCGTCGACGAGGAGGCGCTGTACTCGGCGCTGAAGGAGGGCCGGGTCGCCGGCGCCGGCCTCGACGTGTACGCGAAGGAGCCCTGCACGGACTCCCCGCTGTTCGAGTTCGACCAGGTCGTCGCCACCCCGCACCTCGGTGCCTCCACCGACGAGGCGCAGGAGAAGGCCGGTATCGCCGTCGCCCGCTCGGTGCGCCTCGCCCTCGCCGGTGAGCTGGTCCCGGACGCGGTGAACGTGCAGGGCGGTGTCATCGCCGAGGACGTCAAGCCGGGTCTGCCTCTCGCCGAGCGCCTCGGCCGTATCTTCACCGCGCTCGCCGGTGAGGTCGCGGTGCGCCTGGACGTCGAGGTGTACGGCGAGATCACCCAGCACGATGTGAAGGTGCTGGAGCTCAGCGCCCTCAAGGGTGTCTTCGAGGACGTCGTCGACGAGACGGTGTCGTACGTCAACGCCCCGCTGTTCGCGCAGGAGCGCGGCGTCGAGGTGCGCCTGACGACCAGCTCGGAGGCGACCGACCACCGCAACGTCGTCACCGTGCGCGGCACGCTCGGCAACGGCGAGGAGGTGTCGGTGTCCGGCACGCTGGCCGGCCCGAAGCACCTGCAGAAGATCGTCGCGGTCGGCGACTACGACGTGGACCTCGCGCTGGCCGACCACATGGTCGTCCTGAAGTACGAGGACCGTCCGGGTGTCGTCGGCACGGTCGGCCGCATCTTCGGTGAGGCCGGGATCAACATCGCCGGTATGCAGGTGTCGCGGTCGGTGGCCGGTGGTGAGGCGCTGGCCGTCCTGACGGTGGATGACACGGTGTCCCAGGCGGTGCTGACGGAGGTGGCTGAGGAGATCGGCGCCACGTCGGCCCGCTCGGTGAACCTGGTCTGACGCTCAACGAAAAAGGGAAGGGCGGGCTGAGGTGTCTCAGCCCGCCCTTCCCTTTGGTCATGCCGGTACCTTCTCCGGCTCCCGTGCCTCCGTCACCTCCCGCATCCCGACCCGGCGCAGCGCCACCGCCGCCAGCACCGCCGCCCCCGCCAGCAGCACCGCCCCCGCGATCGCCGCCCCCTGCATCCCGCTGGTGAACGCCTCCCGAGCCGCCGTCGCCAGTCCCGGCACCTGATCGGCGACCGCCAGCGCGCCGCCCAGCGTCTCGCGTGCCACGTCCGGAGCCGACGCCGGGATCTCGTGCCGGTAGATCGCCGTACCGATCGAGCCGAGCACCGCCATGCCCAGTGCGCCGCCGAACTCCGCGCCGGTCTCCATCAGGGAGGACGCCGCGCCCGCCCGCTCCACCGGGGCGGTGCCCATCGCCAGGTCCATGATCTGGGACATCACCACGACGCACCCGACGGCCAGCACCCCACAGGCGACCAGCACCAGCACCATCGAGTCGGTACCCGCGAGGGCCAGCAGCCCGAAGCCCGACGCGGCGATGGCGAAGCCCGCGCTGACGACGTAGGCGCGGTTGACGCCCTTGTGCACCAGCTGGGTCGCGATCGGTGCCGCCGCCCCGATCGGCACCGACGGCAGCAGCGCCCACAGGGCCGCCTCCAGCGCGCTCTTGTCGAGCACCGACTGCAGGTACTGCGTGGTGAAGTAGGCCGAACCCATCACGCCGAACGCCGAGACGAGGTTGAGGCCGACCGATGGCGCGAAGCCCCGTCCGCGGAACAGCGCCGGGTCGATCATCGGTGCCGCGGCCGTGCGCTGGCGGTGGACGAAGAGGGCGGCGAAGAGCAGGCCGACGGTGATCGAGACGACGTAGCGGACGTTCCAGCCCTCGGACGGGATCTCCTTCAGGCCGTAGATCACAGGGAGCACGGCCGCCATCGACAGCGGCACGCTCAGCCGGTCGAAGCGGCCGGGCGCGGGGTTCCTCGACTCGGGGAGCAGCATCGGGCCGAGGATCAGCAGCAGAGCCATCGCGGGCAGGTTGACCAGGAAGACCGAGCCCCACCAGAAGTACTCGACCAGCACTCCGCTCATCACCGAGCCGAGCGCGATCCCAGCCGTCATCACGCCGGACCACAGGCCGATCGCCTTCGCGCGCTGGGCGGGGTCGGCGAACATCGTGCGGAGCATGGCCATCGTCGACGGCATCAGGGTCGCACCGCCGATGCCGAGGACCGCGCGGGCCGCGATCAGCATCTCGGCGCTGTTCGCGTACGCCGCCACCAGTGAGGCGGTGCCGAAGGCGGCGGCGCCGATCAGCAGGAGGCGGCGGTGGCCGATGCGGTCGCCGAGCGAGCCCATCGTCATCAGCAGGCCGGCCAGGACGAAGGCGTAGATGTCGAAGATCCACAGCTGCTGGGTGCCGCTCGGCTCCAGATCCGCGCTGATCGCCGGGATCGCGAAGTAGAGGACCGAGACGTCCATCGAGACCAGCAGCAGCGGAAGCATCAGCACGCCGAGGGCGGTCCATTCGCGGCGGCCGGCGCGGCCGGACGGGGGCGGGGGCGTGGTGCTCGTCGCGTTCGTTGTCATGGCGGTGAACGTACACGCGTCTTAAACGCTTGTCTAGAACGCTTGTATAGGACGGGCGTATGGATCCGGGGTAGGGTGGGGTGCCATGGGACACCGTGAGGATCTGCTCGAAGGCGCCAAGCGCTGCCTGCTGGCGAAGGGGTTCGTGCGCACGACGGCCCGCGACATCGTCAAGGAGTCGGGGACCAATCTGGCGTCGATCGGCTATCACTACGGCTCGAAGGACGCGTTGCTGGCGCAGGCGTACGTGGCGCTGGTCGAGGGGCTGGGCGACGCCTTCGAGGGCGACGGGACCGTCGGGCTCACCGCCGAACCGGGCTCGATCGAGCGGTTCCAAGAGGTGTGGTCGAACATCATCGGCACCATGCGGGAGCCCGGCTCGGTGTGGCGCCTCAGCGTGGAGATCATCGCCCTGGGCGACCAGCTGCCCGAGGTGCGCGACTATCTGTCGCGTGCCCAGCTGGAGGCCGGGCGCGGCATCATCCCGCTGCTCATGGGCGGGCGTGAGGAGGATGTCCGGGACGAGACCGTGGACACCCTCGGCAAGTTCTATCTGACGCTGATGACCGGACTCATCGCTCAGTGGACGTTCGACCCCGAGACCGCGCCCAGCGCCGCGGAACTCACCGAAGGCCTCCGCCAGGTGATCGAGGCCGCTACCCGGAAATGACCCGCCCCTCGCGCATCTCGATCACCCGGTCCGCCACATGCCGAACGACCGCCCGGTCGTGGCAGATGAAGAGGTAGCCGAGGCCGAGGGCGTCCTGGAGGTCGGCGAGCAGGTTCAGCACACCGGCGCGCACCGACGGGTCGAGGGACGACACCGGTTCGTCGAGGACCAGCAGGCGGGGCTCCGAGGCCAAGGCGCGGGCGATTCCCACGCGTTGGCACTGGCCGCCGGAGAGTTCGTGCGGGCGGCGGTCGCCGTACGACGGGTCGAGGCCGACCCGGTCGAGGAGTTCGGCCACCCGGGCGGGGCCGTCGGCGCTGCTCCAGCGGCCCTGCACCTTCAGCGGTTCGGCCACCGCGTCCCGGATGCGGTGGCGGGGGCTCAGCGACCCGTACGGGTCCTGGAAGACGGGCTGCATACGCGGGCGGAGCGGGCGCAGCTCGGGCTCGGTGAGGGTAGTCAACTCCCGGCCCTCGAAGCGGACTTCACCGGAGTCCGGGCGGCGCAGCTGGAGAACCGCGAGGGCCGTGGAGGACTTGCCGCAGCCGGACGGGCCGTTGAGGGCAAGGGTCTCGCCGGCGGCCAGGTTGAAGGAGACATGGTCGACGGCGGTGACGCCGCCGTAGCGGACCACGAGGTCGCGGACGTCGAGCAGAGCGTCGTCACTCATGCGGGCTGCCGCTCCTCTTCCTGTTCTTCTTCCGGTTCCTGGAACAACCGCTTTGCCGGGTGGGGGAGTTCCTGCCAGCGGTGGCAGGCCACCAGGCGTACCTCCACCTGCTGCGGCTCCGGTTCCGCCGTACGGCAGACGTCCGCCGCGAGCGGGCAGCGCGTGGCGAAGGCGCAGCCCGGTGGGAGCGCGCCGGGGGCGGGCGGGGTGCCGCGCAGGGCGGGGAGGCGGCGGCCGGGGGATGCGTGCTGAGGGAGGGAGGCCAGCAGGCCCGCGGTGTACGGGGCGCGGGGGCGGCCCAGCACCTCGTCCGCCGGGCCGAGTTCGGTGAGGCGTCCGGCGTACATGACCAGCACGCGGTCCGCGTGGTCCCGTACGACATCCATGTCGTGCGTGACCAGCACGAGCGCTGCCCCCACGGCTTCCCCCTGCTCGGCGAGCACCCGCAGCACCTGGTCGCGGCGCTCCTCGTCCAGGGCCGTGGTGGGTTCGTCGGCGACGACGATGTCCGGCTCGTTGATCGTCGCCATGGCGATGACGGCGCGCTGCCGCATGCCGCCGGAGTACTCGTGCGGATACGACCGTGCCTTGCGGGCGGCGTCCGGTATCCCCACCCGGTCGAGCGCGGCGACCGCCCGGGCCCGGGCCTCCTTGCGGGAGACGCGGGACACCGACCGTACGGCGGCGGCGAGTTGGTCGCCCACCGGGTGCACGGGGGAGAGGGCGGACAGGGCGTCCTGCGGGACGAGGGAGATACGGCGACCGCGGTGGGCCGCGAGGTCCGGCTCGATCGTCCCGCTCGTCGTCGCGCCCCGGGGCAGCATGCCCAGCAGCGCCCGGGCCGTGAGGGACTTGCCCGCGCCCGACTCGCCGACGATCGCGAGGACCTCGCGCGGCCGGACCTCGAAGGACAGACCGCGCACGGCCTCGACCCCGTCGAAGGCGATGCGGAGATCGTGCACCGACAGCAGCGCTTCGGAGCGGTTCTCAGGCTCCAACGGGGGCCTCCTTCCGTACGGCATCCGTCCCGCGCTCGCCGATCGGGCGGCCGGTCGTTTTCCGCGGGCGCCTCCCCTGGACCGCGGCCGCCCCCGACACCGCCAGTCCCGCCAGCAGGGCCAGCGCGACCGCCGGGGCGAGGGCCGCCCACGGGGCGCGTTCCACGTAGGCGCGGGACTCGTCGAGCAGCAGGCCCCACTCGGGGGCGGGCGGCTGGGCGCCCAGGCCCAGGAAGCCGAGGGACGCCAGGGCGAGGGCGATGCCGGGCAGGCGCAGCAGGGCGTGCCGGGCGACCGGGGCGGCGACGGACGGCAGGACGTGCCGGGTGAGGATCCAGAACGGGGTCGCGCCCATGGCCGGTTGGGCGGTCAGGAACGTCGACGCCCGCACCTCCTGCACCAGCGCGGCGGCGTGCGCGGACAGCGCCGGCCACGAGATCAGCGCGACCGCGAGGGCCGCGCCCCCGGTGCCGGGGCCGGTCGCCGCCGCGACCAGGATGCCGACGATCACCGGGGGAAGGGCGTTGGCGATGTCCGCCGCGCCCGCCGCGACGCCGGGCAGGAAGCCCAGCGCGAGCGCGATCAGCAGGCTCAGGGCGCAGATGGCGGCGGCCGTGCCGACCGTCGAGGCGGCACCGTGGCCGAGCCGGGCGAGTACGTCGCGGCCGAGGGCGTCGGTGCCGAGCGGGTGCGCCCAGGAAGGGGCGGCGAGGCGGGCGGCCGTGTCCACGGTGTACGGGTCCCGCAGCAGGCCCCAGCCGATGGTCACCGCGAGGACGGTGAACAGCGCCAACGGGATCGCCGGGTGGGTACGGACCGGGCGCGCCGGGGGCAGCGTCAGACCGGCGTCACGCAGGGCGGGGCCCAGCAGCCGACGCCGGGTGAGCGCCGCCGCCGCGCCGGCGAGCAGGCCGAGCAGCAGCAGGGCCAGCACCGAGCCCTGGAGCAGCGGCAGATCCTGCGACTTGGCCGCGCCCAGAGCCGTGCGGCCGATGCCGGGCACCGCGAAGACCATCTCCACCGCGACCGCGCCTCCGGTCAGGCCGACGGCGACCATCCCGAACTGCGGTACCAGCGGCGGCAAGACGCGCTTGAGGGCGGCCGCCGAGATCCTCGTACGGCTCACTCCCGCACCTCGCCACAGCTCCACCCACCGCTCGTCGAGGACGGCGGGCAGCGCGTCCGCGACCAGCCGCCCGAGCAGGCCGCCCGCCGGGACGCCGAGGGCGATCGCGGGCAGCACCAGGTACTCGGGGCCCGCCCAGCCGGCTGTCGGCAGCCATCCCAGCCACACTGCGCACACCAGCAGTGCGACGGTGGCCAGCAGGAACTCCGGTACGGCGGCCAGCATGGCGGCGAACGCCCCGGCCGACCCGCGCCCCCGCACCAGCACCGGCGCCACCAGTACGGCGGCCAGCACGACCGCCACGCCGAGCGCCGCGCCCATCAGGCCCAGCGACACCTGGAGCCCGGCGACGACGGACGGCAGGACGTCGTACCCCGACACCCAGGAGGTGCCGAAGTCGCCGCGCAGCAGGTCCGAGGCCCAACTCCCCAGCAGCGAAAGGGGGCCGGCGTCCAGGCCGAGGTCCTCGCGGATCGCGGACAGGGCCTCGCCGGTCGCCTCCTGCTCGGCCGAACGGGCGCGCAGCACGGTGAGCGCCGGGTCCTTGTGCGAGAGCCAGGGCAGCAGCCCGACCGTGGCCAGGACGGCGACGAGACAGACGAAGCGGGTCAGCCCGGCCGGGCCGGCCACCTTCCTTACGGCGGGTTTCACTTGACGTAGGTGTCCACCGTGACGAGCTCACGCTCGCGCGGGTCGTGGGCCGCGTCCACGACACCGGCGGCGTCGCCCTGGATGACCCGCTCGTGGAGCATGGGAATCGCCGCGTCCTTGGTGAGCACGGCGGCCTCGGCCTCGATGACCGCCCTGCGGCGGGAGTCGCCGGCCTTGGTCTCGCCGGCCTTCTTCAACTCGGCGTCCACGGAGGGGTCGGCGAGCTGGGAGATGTTGAAGGATCCGTCGGAAGCGAAGTCGCTGTACAGGTAGGCGACCGGGTCGCCGGAATCGAGGACGGTGGCGCGGGAGAGGATGAACGCGTCGAACTTGCCCGCCAAGGCGTCGGATTCGATGTTCGCGTACTCGCGGACGTCGAGCTTCACCTTGAATCCGGCCTTCTGCAGCTGCTGCTGCAGCGTGGCGGCGACCTCGGGCAGTTCGGCCCGGTCGGTGAAGGTGCCGATGGTGATCGTCGTGCCGTTCGGCTTGCCGGCCTCGGTGTGCTTGACGGGCGTGCGCAGGTCGGCCGCCCACGGCAGGGCGGGCCCGAGCAGCCCTTCGGCGACATCCGCCCGTCCCTCGTACACGCCCTCGACGATCGACTTGGCGTCGATCGCCTCCCGGGCGGCGGCACGCAGCGAGGCGTCCTTGAAAGCGCCCTTCTCGGTGTTCAGGTAGAGCGTGTTGGTGCGCGGCATCGGGACCTCGGTGATCAGGTCCTGGTCGAGGACGGCGGCCTGGGAGACCGGAATCGCCTCGACGATGTCGGCCTCGCCGGTGCGCAGGGCGGCGGCGCGGGCGGTCCCGTCCGGCACGAACGTGACGTCGATTCCCGGAGCCTTGGCCTTGCCGCCCCAGTACGCGTCGTAGCGGTCGAGGGAGGCGGAGGCGGTGCCGTTGACCTCGACCAGCTCGAAGGGGCCGGTGCCGGCGCCGACCGGGTTCACCGTCTTCCCGTTGTAGGCCTTGGCGGCCAGGATCGACAGCTGGGGCGAGCTCAGCCGCTGCGGGACGAGGGGATCCTCGGTGCCGGTGGTGACCGTGACCGTGTCGGTGTCCTCGGCCTTCGCGGTCAGCTCCACGCCGTCGAGGATGCGGGGCTTGGGGGAGGCGCCGGCCGCCTTGGTGAGCGACCGCACGACGGCCTCGGCGTCGAGCTTCGTGCCGTCGTGGAAGGTGACGCCGTCGCGTATCTCGAAGGTCCAGGTACGGCCGGACTGCTGCCACTCGGTGGCGAGGGCCGGCTGGGCGTCACCGTCCTCGTCGAGCTTCACCAGGGTCTCGGCGGTCGACCAGCGTGAGAGCTTGAACGCGTCGTCGCTCAGGGGGGACAGGCCGGAGCGGGGCGGCAGCATGTGCGCGACGCGGATGCGCTTGCCGCCCGCTTCGGTGCCCGCGGACGACTCCGCACCGGCGAAGCAGCCGGTGAGCAGCGCGGAGGCGGCGGTGAGGGCGGTGGCGGGGAGTAGGCGGGCGGGGTGGCGCACGGGACCCTCCGGGTAAAAGGGTGGTCAAGAGAGCGGTTGCTGCGAACCGTAGCATGATGACAATCATTTCCAATAATCCCGCCTGCCCTTCCGGGCTCGCCGGTCGGGGCGACCGCCGCTACCGCAGACCGTGGCGGCGCCGTTCCTCCGCGCTGAGCGCGCGACTGGCCCGGCTGCGGCCCCTGTCGATCAGGGTCTGCAGATCCGTGGCGACCGACCAGATGCGGACGGTCTGGTCCCGGGACGCCGTGGCCACCCGTGCGCCGTCCGGTGACCAGGCGACGCTTTCGACGCCGCCCGAGTGCACGCCGAGGATCAGCAGCTCCGCGCCCCGTTCGACGTCCCAGATCCGTGCCGTGCCGTCCGCGGAGCCGGTGGCGGCGAAACGGCCGTCAGGCGACCAGCAGACGTCCCGGACGGTGTCGTCGTGGCCGGTCATCGCGCGGACCTGACTTCCGTCCGCCGCTGTGTGGATCCGAAGGGTCCTGTCGTTCGACACGGAGGCGATGTGCGTACCGTCGGGCGACCATGCGACCGCCTGGACGAAGTCCGTGGGGCCGGTCAGGCAGTGCAGCTCGGCTCCCGTGTCCGCGTCCCAGATCCGCACCGTGCGGTCGACCGCGGCCGAGGCGAGGCGGGTGGAGTCCGGTGACCAGCAGACGTCGCGGATGAGGTCCTCATGACCGGCGAGCGTGTGCAGCAGCTCCCAGGTGGAGGCGTCCCACACCCGCACCGTACGGTCGTGGGCGCTGGTCGCGACGCGCGTGCCGTCCGGTGACCAGGCCACCCCCTCGACCCGGTCGGAGTGGGCCTGGACCGTGTTCAGCATCTGGCCGGTCGCGGCGGACCAGATGCGCATAGTGCGGTCGTTGGAGGCGGTGGCGATGAACTGGGCGTCCGGGGACCAGGCCACGTCCCGGACCGGGTCGCGGTGCCCCTCCAGGGTGTGCAGCCAGATGCCGTGCCGGGCGTCCCACACCCGGGCCGTGCAGTCGAAGGAGGCGGTGCTCAGCAGCCGCCCGTCAGGTGACCAGGCGGCCGCCTCGACCAGCGCGTCGTGTCCGCGCAGGACGACCACGTCGTCGGGGCGCATGAGGTCCCAGATCCGGCCGGAGCCGTCATTGGCGACGGTGGCGATGCGGGCGCCGTCGGGCGACCAGGCGACGTCGCGCACCACGCTCTGGTGCCCGTGCAGGGCCATCAGCTCGGCTCCCGTGGACGCGTCCCACACGCGGGCCGTGCAGTCGCTGGCCGCCGACGCGAGCCGGGTGCCGTCCGGCGCCCACGCGACGGACTGCACCAGGTCCTTCGCCGCCGGCAGGGTGAGCGCCGCCCGGCCCGCGGCGACGTCCCACACCTTGACCGTGTGGTCGTATCCCGCGCTGGCCAGCCGCCCGTCGGAGGACCACGCGACGGTGCGTACCAGTTCCTGGTGGCCGTCGAGCACGCCCACCAGGGTGCGGTCGGCCACATCCCAGATCCGCACCAGCCGGTCCTGCCCGCCGGTCGCCAGCCGGGCTCCGTCGGGAGCGAAGGCCACCGCGTGAACGAACCCGTCATGATCGGTCAGCACGGCGGTCTGCCGCGCGGTCACCGGGTCCCACAGGCGGACGGTCCCGTCCTGCGAGGTGGTCGCGATCACCGTCCCGTCCGGTGACCAGGCCACACCGCGGATCTCCGCGTCATGGCCGGTCAGCACCGCGGTGGCGGACCCGTCCTGAGCCGACCAGATGCGGGCGGTGCCGTCGTGGCCCGCGGTCACCAGCAGACGGCAGTCCGGGGACCAGGCGACCTCGTGCAGATAGCCGGAACCGGCGTCGACGACCCGCTCCACCGCGCCGTCCGTGGCCCGCCAGATGCGAACGGTGCCGTCGTAGCAGGCGGTCGCCAGACGCTGTCCGTCCGGGGACCACGCCACCCGCTGGAGGAGGCCCGTGTGCCCGGTCAGCGGAACGCACATACGGGTCGAGGCGAGCGCGCTGACCAGCGCCAGCCGGGCCAGATGGGTGTCCGCACAGTCCTCCAGCGCGGCCAGGGCCAGCAGCAGACCCGATTCGGGATCGTCCTCGACCGCCAGCAGAGCGCGCTGCGCGACCGTCTCCGACAGCCAGCGCATCGCCTCCTCGTCGGCCCGGCGGGAGGACTCCAGGAACTCGACGGCGACCGGCCGGGTGGCCACGGCGTCACACTGCCGGGACAGCCAGCCCAGCGCCCGGCGCAGACGCTCGTCCCGCAGCAGATACGACTCGCGTCTGCCGGCGGTGTCCCACTCCGTGGCCCAGCGCTCCACGTCGGCCGCCAGCGCCAGATCCTCCGCCGCCGCGTCGATGGACTGCCGGAGCGGCTGCCACTGCCGGAACAGCGCCTCGTGGGCCACCCGCAGAATCGGCTCGCTGCCGTCCCCGTCGCTCACCAGCAGCCGGTCGGCGAGGAACGCCTCGGTCACCGCCTGCTCCCTCGGCTGCAGAGCGTTCTTGGGCACCGGGCGTTGCGAGGGCTGGCCCTCGGTGATCGTCACGAACTTCAGCAGGGTCGGCAGCACCGGCGCGTCGGGATCGTCCGCGGTCAGGCCGGACAGGATGAGATCGGCCCGTTCGGTCAGCGCCCCGGCCACTCCACCGATCGCCTCGTACTCCTGAACGGAGATCTGCTGGGGCCGGTCCAGGTCCGGGACGAGGGCTTGCAGGGTGTAGGCCAGCAGCGGCAGGGCGTCGCCTCCACTCGCCTCGCTGACGATCAGATCCACCAGACCGGGTTCGAAGCCGATGCCCGCCCGGGCGGCCGGCTCCGCGACCACCTTGAACAGGGACCTGCGCGCCACCGGCCCGAGAAAGAACGTGTCGCGGAACAGGTGCGCATGGGGCAGGGTCCCCAGACGGGTGATGAACTCGGAACGGAAGGCGAACACGACCTTCAGCCGGTGGTCACCGTGCAGGGCCGCGTCGAGCAGACCGAGGAAGGCGTCCCGCTCCTCGTCGGTGACCAGGGTGAGCAGCTCCTCGGCCTGGTCGACGGTGATGACCACCGGGCGAGGGCCGCCGCGGTGCCGGCCGCGCATGGCGTCCAGGTGCCGGCTCAGGGCGGCGGCCCCCGTCCGGCGCAGTTCGGCCTCCACGGATGCCGCGGTGGTGACGGGCGACCCCGAGGCCAACGCCTGCGCCAGCCCGGCGAAGGGGTTGATGTCCGGCGTGAAGGGGCTGACGACGATCCACTGAGCCCGCCGCGCGAGCTGCGGCAGGAGGCCCGCCCGGAGGACGGACGACTTGCCCGCTCCCGACGCTCCGGTGACGACCAGGGTCTGCGAACTCTGTGTCCGCGAGGGCGGGTTGATCCTACGGCTGAGGGCGACGATCTCCTGGTCGCGACCGAAGAACACACTGCTGTAGCGCTCGTCGAAGGGTTCAAGTCCCGGGTAGGGGGAGAGCCGCTCGGACCAGGACACCGCTCTGGTCGTGACGGGCTGGTCGAACCTGCTGAGCCACCAGGTCAGCAGGATGAAGATCACGCCCGTGACCACCAGGGCGGAGACCGACCACCGTTGCAGGAAGGCGAGGAAGGCCGGCGGGTGCTCGACGTTGGTCGCATAGTTCATCGAGAGGCCCACGAGCACGGAGAGAACGCAGGACACCACCTGCATCGCCCGCGTGAGCACGTGCCGGTACACAAGGCCCCCCGAATTGGTCGGCGTCGGCGTACGAAGCGTGACAGTCGCGGTGAAGTATGCCCGGGCGCAAGGGAATTACAGCCGGCCGAGCGATCAATTCACACACGTTCGCCACCCCGGCCACGACGGAAGTCCCCACGCCTACAGGCGTGATCCCTTCAACGCCATGTGCAGCAGCAGCCGGTCCTCCCCGTCGTCCAGGTCCAGCCCCGTGAGCTGCTCGACGCGGGACAGGCGGTAGTACAGGGTCTGGCGGTGGATGCCGAGTTCGGCGGCCGTGCGGCCGGCCTGACCCGCGCAGTCCAGGTAGACCTCGGCGGTGCGGGCGAGTTCCTGGTGGGCGGGGGAGAGGAGCGGGGCGACCGCGGGATCGTGGGCCGTCCGCGGGGAGAGGGAGGTCAGCAGGCGGTACGGCCCGATGCGCGACCACTCGGCCACCGGCCCGAGCCTCGGCTCCGCCAGCGCCGCGCGGGCCGCGGCCGACGCCTCCTGCCAGACGGCGTTCAGATCGGCGAGGCCCGTGCGCGGTTCGCCGAGGCCGGCCGCCACCGGTGACCGGCCCTGAGCGGACGGCCGGGACGGCGTCTGGGCCGCCCCTTCCTTCAGCAGCCGGGACGCCGCCGCCAGCGCCGCCGTCCGCACCTCCGGCGAGCGCAGCCGGACGAGCACCGCGAGGCTCTGTCCGCTTGCGCCCCACGGGAGAGTGCACAGCGCCGTCGCGTGCGGCACCGTACGGACGGACGGGGCGTCGTCGGGGTCGGCCGACGGCCAGGGCGCCACGCAGACCACCGTATGGACGCCGTCCGCGCGCGGACCCAGCGCCGTGCGCAGCTCGGCCACCGCCATGTCCGCCTGCCAGCCGCCCTCGGCGGTCAGCACCGCCCGCAGCTCCCGGCTGAGATCCGCCCCGTGCTGCGCCTCGTCGGCGAGGAGCTCGCCGATGCGGGCCGTCACCTCCATCGCGGCCGTCAGCTGCTGCTCGGTCGGGCCCGGGTCGTCGTCCAGCAGCCAGACGTAGCCCAGGACGACACCCCGATGGCGTACCGGCAGGCAGATACGCCCCCGGTACACCCCGGCCTCCGGAGTCGGCGGGATCTGCACCGGCCCGGTCGCCCGCGTGATGCCGAAGCCCTCGAACCACCTCCGTACCGCGGCCGTGGAGCGGCGCGTCAGGATCGAGCGGGTGCGGACCGGGTCCAGGGCCGACGCGTCCAGCTCGCCCTCGCTGTCGTACGCGCCGAAGGCGATCAGCTCGAAGTCCCGGTTCTCCAGCGTCGCGGGGGCGCCGAGGAGCTCCGAGATCTCGTCGACCAGTTCCTGGTAGTCGCCTTTGTAATCGGCTGTCACTCGGGCATTCTCCCGCATAACCGCAGGGGCGTCATACATCTGTCTGAGATCTGCGGCACGGATGCGTGACAGCTGTCGATGGCCGACGATCGGAGGGATCCTTAGGTTTCACGGTGGTTCTCCGTGCCGTACCCGAATGGTTGGGATTCGGCCGCCTTTCTGCTGTCTGTGGAGGTGCCCCGTGCTGGGTCCCGTGATTCTCGCCGCGTCGCGCAGCGACCGGATGCGACGCCTGATCTCGGCGGCCCCGGTGACGAAGCAGGTCGTCGACCGGTTCATTCCCGGCGAGACGGTCGACGAGGTCGTGCCGATCATCGAGGACCTCACCGGCAAGGGCCTGGAGCTGACGATGGACGTCGTCGGCGAGGACATCACCCGCCCCGAGCAGGCCGAAGCCGCCCGGGACGCCTATCTGCGTCTCGTCGACCGGATCAAGGACTTGGAGCTCGGCGAGCGCGTCGAGATGTCCGTGAAGCTGTCGATGTTCGGGCAGGCCCTGGAGGGCGGCCACGAGCTGGCCCTCGCCAACGTTCGCCCCGTCGTCGAGGCCGCCGCCGCCATCGGTACGACCGTCACCCTCGACGCGGAGGACCACACCACCCTCGACTCGATGTTCGCCATCCACGAGGAACTGCGCAGGGACTTCCCGCAGACCGGCTGTGTCATCCAGGCCTATCTCTTCCGCACCGAGACCGACGCCCGCCGCCTCGCCGCGAACGGCAGCCGGGTGCGCCTGGTCAAGGGCGCGTACAAGGAGCCCGCCGAGGTCGCCTACCAGCAGAAACACGAGATCGACAAGGCGTACGTCCGGATCCTCAAGGTTCTGATGGAGGGCGCGGGGTATCCGATGATCGGGTCCCACGACCCGCGCCTGATCTCCATCGCCCAGGAGCTCGCGCGGCGCGCCGGGCGCAAGCCCGACGAGTACGAGTTCCAGATGCTGTACGGCATCCGCAGCGACGAACACCTGCGTCTGGCCGCCGAGGGCCACCGGATGCGCGTCTACACCGCCTACGGCACCGACTGGTACGGCTACTTCATGCGGAGGCTCGCGGAGAAGCCCGCCAACCTGCGCTTCTTCGTCCGCAGCATGATCACCAAGGGCTGAGCCCGCACCCGCTCGAGAACACCGCTCAAGTCAAGGAGTTACGGAACCCATGGACGCTGTGACCCAGGTCCCCACCCCCGTCAACGAGCCGGTGCACGGCTACGCCCCCGGCTCGCCCGAGCGCGCCCGGCTGGAGGCCAAGCTGAAGGAGCTGGCCGAGAACCCGATCGACCTGCCCTGCACCATCGGCGGCGAGAAGCGGCTGGGCGGCGGTGAGCGGTTCGACGTCGTGCAGCCGCACAACCACAAGGCCCGCCTCGGCACCTACGGCAACGCCACCCAGCAGGACGCCCAGGACGCCATCGACGCGGCCCTCGCCGCCGCGCCGGCCTGGCGTGCGATGTCCTTCGACGACCGCGCGGCGATCATCCTGCGCGCCGCCGAGCTGCTCGCCGGCCCGTGGCGCGAGACGCTGGCCGCCTCCACCATGCTCGGCCAGTCGAAGACGGCCCAGCAGGCCGAGATCGACACGCCCTGCGAGCTCGTCGACTTCTGGCGCTTCAACGTCAAGTACGCCCGTGACCTGCTCGCCGAGCAGCCCCCGGCCAACTCCCCGGGCGTGTGGAACCGCCTCGACCACCGCCCGCTGGAGGGCTTCGTCTACGCGATCACGCCGTTCAACTTCACGGCGATCGCGGGCAATCTGCCCACCGCGCCCGCGCTGATGGGCAACGTGGTCGTGTGGAAGCCGTCTCCGACCCAGACCCACGCCGCCGTGCTGCTCATGCAGCTGCTGGAGGAGGCAGGGCTGCCCAAGGGCGTCATCAACCTCGTCACCGGTGACGGCATCGAGGTCTCCAAGGTGGCGCTGGAGCACCGCGACCTCGCCGGCATCCACTTCACCGGCTCGACCAAGACCTTCCAGTACCTGTGGAAGACGGTCGGCAACAACATCGAGAAGTACCGCTCCTACCCGCGCATCGTCGGCGAGACCGGCGGCAAGGACTTCGTCGTCGCCCACCCGAGCGCCGACACGGCGGTGCTGAAGACCGCGCTGACCCGCGGCGCCTTCGAGTACCAGGGCCAGAAGTGCTCGGCGACCTCCCGGGCGTACATCCCGGCGTCGATCTGGAACTCCGGCTTCAAGGAGGAGTTCGCGGCCGAGGTCGACTACATCACCATGGGTGACGTCACCGACCTGTCCAACTTCATCGGCGCCGTCATCGACGAGCGCGCCTTCGCCAAGAGCAAGGCCGCCATCGACCGCGCCAAGTCCGACCCGTCCTGCACGATCGTCGCGGGCGGCTCCTACGACGACTCGGTCGGCTACTTCGTCCGCCCGACCGTCATCGAGTGCAACGACCCGGAGAACGAGGTCTTCACCACCGAGTACTTCGGTCCGATCCTCGCCGTGCACGTCTACGAGGACGACAAGTACGAGGAGATGCTGGACCAGATGGAGTCGGTGTCCGCCTACGCGCTCACCGGCTCGGTCATCGCGGGCGACCGCGCGGCGGCGGCGTACACGATGGACAAGCTGCGCTACGCGGCCGGCAACTTCTACATCAACGACAAGTCGACCGGCGCCGTCGTCGGCCAGCAGCCCTTCGGCGGCGGCCGCGCCTCCGGCACCAACGACAAGGCCGGCGCCCCGCAGAACCTGATGCGCTGGACGCTGACCCGCGCCATCAAGGAGACGCTGGTCCCGCCGACCGACTACACCTACCCGCACATGGGCTGACGGTCCGTCAGCATGCGGCGAGGGGCCGGGCGCACGCCCGGCCCCTCGCGCTGTCGAGGCGAGCTATTCGGCGATCTCCGTCCGCTCCCACCACTCGTACACGGTCAGCGCTCCCTCCGGCGTGTTCGTCTGCCGTGACGTCGGCCTGAAGTGCTCGTATCCACCGCGGAGCTTGATCTTCACATCCGGGCCGGGGGACGGGGTCGGGACGATCCGTTCGGGCAGATCGTCCGGGCCGCCTTCGAGGAACACCTTCGCCGTGTCGTTCATGACGTCAGCGTTCCCCTCGTCGTGGCCGTCCGTCCCGTGCCGCCCGGATCATCAGCCGAGTGGGCGATCCGCTGTCAGCTCCGTCCCTTGCGCGTGATGATGAAAGCGCAGGTCAGCGGCTTGTGACCTACTCCCCCGTCTCAGATAGTAGGAAGTCCGAGTAATTGTGGAGACAGATGCCCCGTCCTCGCTTAGCTTTGTAGAAGCCGAACGTCTCGCTCGATCAAGCGAATGGCGGTCGTGAGCCGGGCCCCGTGCAGGCAACCCCTGCGGCACCGCTCCCCGCCCCACCCGGCGTCTCGTAACCCCTTGTTGCACTCCAGGATTGCCGAAGGAGTCGATTTCCCATGGCCGAGACGACCGCCCGCCGTCGAGTCCGTCACCTCTCCCGTACGAGCGAGTCCGACCGCAAGAACGCCGCGGCTGCGCTCCAGCGCGCGCTTGACCGCCGGGACAACGGCGGCGCGACCGGTCACCAGGCCGCGTAGCGCTCCGCTGGATGCCGCGATGGGCCCTCGTGCGTCTGCGGCGCCGTTGTGGCTGGTCGCGCCCACGCGGCGGAGCCGCATATCGATACAGCCCAGCGCCCCCTTCAGGGGCGCTGCGCCTCCGGTCGATCAGGCGCCGCGCCGCACCTCGAAGTGATCGACGCGCTCGCCGTCGGGCGTCAGTGCCGACACCTTCAGCCGGGGCTTCGCTCCGCTCTCCGCCTCCACCGAGAGGAAGGAGAAGCCGCGGTAGCGCACCCGCGACCACTGGACGCTCTCCGCCTTGGTCTCGCGTGACCTGGTCCACTTGAAGGAGTCGACCGACTCCCGCTCGGTGACATGGCCCTCGTAGCTCTCCTCGACGCCCTTCGGGAAGCCGTACAGGTCCTTGCCGCCGCCGCCCGCCGTGACGTACACGATCCCGTCGCGCGTCGGGTCCGTCGTCGCGCCGATCGGGACCTGCGCGCCGACCTCGCCGTTCAGGATCGCGTCGGTCCGCTCGTACACATGGTTGTGCCCGTTGATCACCAGGTCGACCTGGTGCTTGGCGAAGAGCGGCACCCACTCGGCGCGGATGCCCCCGTCGGAGGCGTGCGTCGACGTCGAGTAGGCGCAGTGGTGGAAGAAGGCGACGACGAAATCGACCGAGAGGTCGGCCCGCAGCTCGCCGAGCGTGCGGTCCAGCCACTTCGTCTGCCGTCCCTCCGTGTAGCCGAGGTTGGCGGGGATCTCGTACGACACGTCGTTCGCGTCCAGCGCGACCACGCCGACGTTGCCGTACGTGAACGCGTACACCCCCGGCGCCGTACGCGGGTCGAAGCCGCTGTCCGGGAGGGAGAAACGGGCGAGCTGGCCGCCGTAGCCGTCCGGCGAGTACCAGGCCTCCATGTCGTGGTTGCCGGTCGTCACCATCCACGGCACCGACTTCGCCACCGGCTCGGTCTGCTTGAGGAAGACGTCCCACATGCCCGCCTGGAACGCGTCCGAGTCCTTGCCCTTGCCGGTCGGGTTCGCGTAGCAGATGTCCCCGGCGTGCAGATGGAAGGCCGGGTTCTGGCGCAGCAGGGCGCGGTCGTTGTCGGCGGCGTGCATGCCGACCCCCTGGTCGCCGAACGCGGTGAACACGAACCGCTCGGGCGGGGACGCGGGCGCCGTGCGGAAGGAGGCGATCGTGGACCGGTTTCCGGGGGAGGCCGGGTCGAAGCCGTCGTGTCCGGCGCCGTAGTAGTACGTCGTGCCGGGCCGCAGGCCGTCCAGGGCCGCGTGCAGGTAGTACTGCTCCACCGCCGCGCTCACCCCCGCCACCTCCGGGGTCTTCAGGTCGCGCAGCTCCGCCTCGATCCTGCGGTCCAGGTCGTCCGGGCGCAGACCGATCCGGACGTACGGCTTCTTCACCGCGGCCGGCACCTGCCAGGAGGTCCGCATCTGCGTCCTGGGGTCGGCGCCGAAGGCGAGGTGGCGGCCGAAGGGGGTCGCGGCGGAGCCCGGCACCTTGGCCGGCGGGGAGGCGGACGCCGAGTGGCCGGTCGCCGTACCCGCCCCCGAAGCCGAGCAGCCCGTCAGCAGCCCGCCCGCCACGGCGCCCGCGGTCACCAGCGTGCGACGCCGGGTCAGTTTCGTACGCAGGTACTCGTGCTGCTCCGCCATGCTCATACGGCGGGCCAGCTGGGGAGGGATGCCGAAGTCGGGGATGTCCATGGAAGGGAACTTCCCAGCGCAGGCCAACGCCCGCCCCACATACGGGTGAACGGCAGCCGACGCACTGACGCCGTCCCCCGTCCGGCTGTCCGCATCGCGGACGCGCCATGTCATCCCATGGGACGAGGAGTAGGGTGCCGACATGTCTCGCAGCCTCAATCTCGCAGTGATTCCGGGTGACGGCATCGGCCAGGAGGTCGTGGCCGAAGGCCTGAAGGTCCTCTCCGCCGTCCTTCCGCAGGATGTGAAGCTGGAGACCAAGGAGTACGACTTCGGCGCCCGGCGCTACCACGCCACCGGTGAGACCCTCACCGACGCCGACCTCGACGCCCTGAAGCAGCACGACGCCATCCTGCTGGGCGCCATCGGCGACCCGAGCGTCCCCTCCGGCGTCCTGGAGCGCGGTTTCCTGCTCAAGCTGCGCTTCGCCTTCGACCACCACGTCAACCTGCGTCCGTCGAAGCTCCTCCCGGGCGTCGCCACCCCGCTCGCCGGTGAGCCGAGCATCGACTTCGTCGTGGTCCGTGAGGGCACCGAGGGCCCGTACACCGGCAACGGCGGCACCATCCGCAAGGGCACCGAGCACGAGGTCGCCACCGAGGTCTCCGTCAACACGGCCTTCGGTGTCGAGCGCGTGGTCCGCGACGCCTTCGCCCGCGCGCAGGCCCGCCCGCGCAAGAAGCTGGCGCTGATCCACAAGAACAACGTGCTGACCTTCGCCGGGCACCTGTGGACCAACATCTTCAACAAGGTGGCCGAGGAGTTCCCCGAGGTCACCACCGAGTACATGCACGTCGACGCCGCGACCATCTACCTGGTCACCCAGCCCGAGCGGTTCGACGTCATCGTCACCGACAACCTCTTCGGCGACATCATCACCGACCTCGCCGCGGCCGTCTCCGGCGGCATCGGCGTGGCGGCCTCCGGCAACATCAACCCGTCCGGAGAGTTCCCGTCCATGTTCGAGCCCGTCCACGGCTCGGCCCCGGACATCGCCGGCCAGGGCAAGGCCGACCCCACCGCCACGGTCCTGTCCGTCGCCCTGCTGCTGCGCCACCTCGGCTACGACGCCGAGGCCGCCCGCATCGACGAAGCGGTCTCCGCGGACCTCGCCGAGCGCACCGGCAAGCCCGCCCGCAGCACCGCCGAGATCGGTGACGCGCTGGCCGCACGAGTAGCCGGCTGACCTGCCGCGCACTCGAACAACCTTCGAAGCCGTCGGGTCACATCGCACCCGGCGGCTTCCCCATGTCCGCCGCCGGGTGACACCATCAACCCCTGGGTCGCGGTTTCACGCCGATCACGCCGAACAGGCCGATTTCTTCCACGGCACCCGCTTGAGATAATCGAACGCGGAGCCGCGGATTGAAGGAATGCTCGGACGTCCTAGCACTGGCCACGGGCAGTACTGGCGTGAGTGCGGCCCGCCACAACGAAAACCGGTGAAGGACATCCACTCATGACGACGCCCACGATCGAGCTCAAGCCCTCCGCCAGCCCGCTCTCCGCCGCCGAGCGCGAGGCGATACTGGCCAACCCGGGGTTCGGCCGCCACTTCACCGACCACATGGTGACGATCAAGTGGACCGAGGGCCGCGGCTGGCACGACGGCGAGCTCGTGCCGTACGCGCCGATCTCCCTCGACCCGGCCACCATGGTCCTGCACTACGCGCAGGAGATCTTCGAGGGCCTCAAGGCGTACCGCCAGCCCGACGGGTCCGTCGCCACGTTCCGTCCCGAGAAGAACGCCAGGCGCTTCCAGTCCTCCGCCCGCCGGCTGGGCATGCCGGAGCTGCCGGTGGAGACGTTCATCGAGGCGTGCGACGTGCTGGTGAAGCAGGACGAGGCCTGGGTCCCGGCGCACGGCGGCGAGGAGTCCCTCTACCTGCGTCCGTTCATGTTCGCGACGGAGGTCGGCCTGGGCGTGAAGCCCGCCGGCGAGTACCTGTTCATGGTCATCGCCTCCCCGGCCGGCGCCTACTTCCCCGGTGGCGTCAAGCCGGTGTCCATCTGGGTCTCCGAGGACCACGTCCGCGCCGTGCCGGGCGGCATGGGCGACGCCAAGACGGGCGGCAACTACGCCGCGTCCCTGCTGGCCCAGGCCGAGGCCGCCGCCAAGGGCTGCGCCCAGGTCTGCTACCTGGACGCGGTCGAGCGCAAGTGGGTCGAGGAACTCGGCGGGATGAACCTGTACTTCGTGTACGGCAACAAGATCATCACCCCGTCCCTCACCGGCTCCATCCTGGAAGGCGTCACCCGTGACTCCCTCCTCTCGGTCGCCCGTGACCTCGGTTACGAGTCCGAGGAGGGCCGCATCTCCGTCGACCAGTGGCAGCGCGACTCCGAGAACGGCACCCTCACCGAGGTCTTCGCCTGCGGCACGGCGGCCGTCATCACGCCGGTCGGCACCGTGAAGCGCACCGGCGCCGAGTGGCAGCAGAGCGGCGGAGAGCCCGGCGAGGTCACGATGAAGCTCCGCCAGGCTCTCCTGGACATTCAGCGGGGCAAGTCCGAGGACAAGCACGGCTGGATGCACAAGCTGGGCTAGTTGTCGGCCGGGACCGTCAGGGCCGCCGCGGACTCCGCGTCCGTGGTGGCCCTTTCGCGTCCCGGTGCGGAGTCACCGATCGTCAGCAGCACGTACGCGAGTCCGCCCACCAGCCCCGACAACAGGAAGCTGCAGTCCACCCCGCCGGTCAGGCGCAGCAGCGGCCCCTCGTACGACGGCAGCGCGACCGCCAGCACGCCGACCACCGCACCCAGCGCCCATGACACCGTCGCCGGGATGTTCCAGCCGCCCGAGTACCAGTAGATCCCGCCCCGCGCCCGGCGGTTGAACACCTGCAGGGCCTCCGCGTCGTACGTCCCGCGACACCGCGCGAAGCCGATCAGGGTGATGACCGCCCAAGGTGTGCCGATCGCTGTCAGAAGCAGCACGAAGGACGTCATCGCGTCCTGCGCGGAAGAGTAGTAGTGGCCGATGAACACGCAGGCCGTGGCGATCACCGCGACCGCGTACGTGGCCGTCGCCCGGGACGCGCGCGGCAGGATGGCGTCCAGGTCGAGGCCCATGGAGTAGAGCATCAGACCGGCGTTGCCGACCGAGCCCGCGGAGGCGGCCAGCAGGAGCGGGACCAGGTACCAGGCGGGGGAGGCGGAGACGAGCGGTCCGGCGTAGTCGAGGGCGGCCTGCGCCGCGTACGCCGTGAACGTGCCGAACAGCTGCGGGACCAGCAGGCCCAGGATCAGGCCGAGCCACGTCGCGTGCAGGACGCGGCGGGAGGTGTGGCGGGCCGGGGAGATGTAGCGGGTGTAGTCGCCGAGCAGCGTGATGAAGGCGATCGGGCCGGACAGGCCCGCGGCCACCATGGCCAGCAGCCAGGTCGGCCAGAAGCCGCCCAGCAGATAGCCGTCGGCGTCCGGCAGGGCGGCGGTGGTGAAGTGCGGGGCGTACGCGATCACGCCGAGGACCAGCAGCGCCGTCATGCCGATCGCGAGGACGCGGGACAGGGCGAGCAGCACGCGGTAGCCGTACACCGCCGCGGTGACGGTCGCGGCGGCGAGGAGTGCGTAGACGACGCCGTACGACACGTCGTTCGCCGGCACGCCGAACAGGCGGCCCAGCACGCTCACCATCACATCGCCGCCGATCCACACCGTCAGGGCGGAGTAGCCCAGCGCCAGCAGCAGGCCGACGACCGAGCCGACCAGGCGGCCCCGGACGCCGAACTGGGCGCCGGAGGACGTGGACAGGTTCGTCGCCGTGCGCAGGGAGATCAGGGCCAGCGGGGCGGTGAGGGCCGTGCCGACGAGGGTGCCGACCACGATCGAGCTGACCGACGCCCACCAGCCCAGGCCGAAGGACGGCGGCAGCCAGCCGAAGACGATCACTCCCAGACAGAGGTTCGAGCCCAGGAGGATCGAGACGAGATCGCGTGGCCCGCTGGTGCGTTCCTCGTCGGGGATGGTGTCGACTCCGCGCTGTTCCATCGGCATGGCAGGTCTCCTTCGATCGGCCGCCAGAGTTAGAGCGACGTTCAATGTGATGGATCGGTTCCGCCGAGTCAACACTTCGGTTCTCGGGATTTCATGTTTAGAGTGATGCTCTAATGTGAGGGAGGCAAGGAGGTGCCCGCGTCATGAGACTGACCCCCACGGAACGTGACCGGCTGCTGCTCTTCGGAGCCGCAGAGCTGGCCCGCGCCCGCCGGGCCCGAGGGCTCCGGCTCAATGTGCCGGAGGCCACCGCGCTCATCGCGGACACCGTGTGCGAGGCCGCCCGGGACGGGGTCCGGCTCGCCGAGGCCATCGACCGCGCCCGGTCGGTGCTCGGCCCGGACGATGTCCTGCCGGGCGTCGCGGACATCGTCACCGAGGTGCATGTCGAGGCGGTCTTCGACGACGGCTCGCGGCTCGCGGTCGTGTCCGACCCGATAGGGGGCGGGCTCGGTCCGCAGGCTCCCGGCGCGCTGCTGCCGGGGCCCGAGCACGTCGAGCCCGAACCGGTCGTACGGCTCACGGTCACCAACACCGCGACCGTCCCCGTCTCCGTCACCTCCCACTTCCACTTCTTCGAGACCAACCCGCGTCTCGACTTCGACCGCGCGTCGGCCTACGGCATGCGGCTCGCCGTCCCCGCCGGGTCGTCCGTGCGCTTCGGGCCGGGGGAGAGCGTCGAGGTCGGGCTCGTGCCGATCGGGGGTGACCGGATCGCCATCGGGTTCGCCGGTCTGGTCGACGGGGCGCTGGACGCGCCCGGCGCCCGCGAGGAGGCACTGCGCCGCGCCGCCGCCTGCGGCTACCTCGGCGTATCGGAAGCACCTGATGGCGTATCGGAAACACCGGATCAGGAGGTCTAGCGATGAGCCGCCCAGGAGGCCACCCCGCGGAGGCCCGCCGCCTCAGCCCGTACGAGTACGCCGCCACGCACGGTCCGCGGGCCGGTGACCGCATCCGGCTCGGCGACTCCGGTCTCACCATTCGCGTCGAGTCCGACTCCCAGCGCTACGGCGACGAGTTCCTCGCCGGCTTCGGCAAGACCGCCCGGGACGGGCTGCACCTCAAGGCGGCCGCTGTCCGGGAGACCTGTGACGTCGTCATCAGCAACGTCGTCGTGATCGACGCGGCGCTGGGGATCCGGAAGGTCTCCATCGGGATCAGGGAGGGGCGGATCTGCTCGATCGGGCGGGCCGGTAATCCCGACACCCTCGACGGGGTCGACGTCGTCGTCGGCACCGGCACGTCGATCGTGTCCGGCGAGGGGCTCATCGCCACCGCCGGGGCCGTCGACACGCATGTCCATCTGCTGTCGCCGCGCATCATGGAGGCCTCGCTGGCCTCCGGGGTGACCACGGTCATCGGGCAGGAGTTCGGGCCGGTGTGGGGCGTCGGGGTCAACTCGCCGTGGGCGCTGCGGCACGCGTTCAACGCCTTCGACGCCTGGCCGGTCAACATCGGGTTCCTGGGGAGAGGTTCCTCTTCGGATCAGGCTCCCCTGGTCGAGGCCCTCGCCGAAGGTGGCGCCTCGGGCTTCAAGGTGCACGAGGACATGGGCGCCCACACCCGGGCGCTGGACACGGCGCTGCGCGTCGCCGAGGAGCACGACGTCCAAGTCGCCCTGCACAGCGACGGGTTGAACGAGTGCCTGTCGGTCGAGGACACCCTCCGGGTACTGGAGGGCCGCACCATCCACGCCTTCCACATCGAGGGCTGCGGCGGCGGACATGTGCCGAACGTCCTGAAGATGGCCGGCGTCCCGAACGTCATCGGCTCCTCCACCAACCCCACCCTGCCCTTCGGCCGGGACGCCGTCGCCGAGCACTACGGCATGATCGTCTCGGTCCACGACCTGAAGACCGATCTGCCCGGCGACGCCGCCATGGCCCGCGACCGCATCCGCGCCGGCACCATGGGCGCCGAGGACGTCCTGCACGACCTGGGCGCGATCGGTATCACCTCGTCGGACGCGCAGGGCATGGGACGCGCGGGCGAGACGGTCCGCCGTACCTTCGCCATGGCCGGGAAGATGAAGGCCGAGTTCGGCGCCCCGGACTGTGGTCACGACAACGAGCGCGTCCTGCGCTACATGGCCAAGCTGACCATCAACCCGGCCATCGCGCACGGCCTCGCGCACGAGGTGGGGTCGCTGGAGGTCGGCAAGCTGGCCGACATCGTGCTGTGGCGGCCGGAGTACTTCGGCGCCAAGCCGCAGCTCGTTCTGAAGGCCGGCTTCCCGGCGTACGGCGTGGTGGGGGATCCCAACGCCGCCACCGACACCTGCGAACCCCTGGTCCTCGGCCCGCAGTTCGGGGCGTACGGCGCCACACCCGCCGACATCTCGGTCGCCTTCGTCGCCCAGGCCGCCGTCGACCAGGGCAACGACACGATGCCCACCCGCCGCCGGAGGGTCGCCGTGCGCGGCACGCGCGGCATCGGGCCGGCCGATCTGCGTCTGAACTCCCGTACCGGGGCGGTCGATGTGGACCAGCGCACGGGGCTGGTCACGCTCGACGGAGAGCCGCTGCGCTCCGAGCCCGCCGAGTCCGTCTCCCTCAACCGCCTGTATTTCTTCTAATGTCACAGCCTGTGAGGATCACTGATGTCCGCTGCCGCCGACGGTTTCCGCATGCCCGCCGAATGGACCCCGCACGAGCGCACCTGGATGGCGTGGCCGGGCCCGAACGCGACCTTCGAGGATCCCGAGGAACTCGCCGCCTCCCGTCTGGCCTGGGCGTCGGTCG
This sequence comes from Streptomyces sp. CA-251387, assembly GCF_050936625.1. Classification (NCBI taxonomy): domain Bacteria; kingdom Bacillati; phylum Actinomycetota; class Actinomycetes; order Kitasatosporales; family Streptomycetaceae; genus Streptomyces; species Streptomyces sp. CA-251387. The sequence goes on from NZ_JBNJMJ010000001.1 coordinate 6,684,636, forward strand.
CCCGTGCCGTCCGCCGCTTCGAGCCGGTGACGGTGGTGTGCGGCCCCGGGCAGTCCGAGGGGGCCCGGGCGCTGCTCGGGCCGGGTGTGGACACCGTCGAACGGGACCTCGACGACGCCTGGATGCGCGACATCGGCCCCACCTTCCTGACCAACGGCAAGGGTGAACTCGCCGCCGTCGACTGGACGTTCAACGGCTGGGGCGCCCAGGACTGGGCCCGCTGGGAGCATGACGCGAAGATCGCCGCGTACGTCTCCGACCTCGCGGGGGCGGTGCGGACGTACGGCTCGGACCTCGTCAACGAAGGCGGCGCGATCCACGTGGACGGCGAGGGCACGGTCCTGCTCACGGAGACCGTCCAGCTCGGCCCCGAGCGCAACCCGCACTGGACGCGCGAGCGGGTCGAGGCGGAGATCCACGCCATGCTCGGCACCCGCAAGGCGATCTGGCTGCCCCGCGGCCTCACCGGCGACTACCCCCCGTACGGCTTCGGCACCCTCGGCCACGTCGACATCGTCGCCGCCTTCGCCCGCCCCGGTGTGGTCGTGGCCCACCACCAGCCGGACCCGGCCCACCCCGACCACGAGGTGACCAAGGAGGTCATCGGCATCCTGAAGTCGGCGACGGACGCGCGCGGGCGCCGGCTGGAGGTGGTGGAGGTCCCCGCGCCGACCGTCCTGGAGGCCGACGGGCACTGGGCCGACTACTCCTACATCAACCACTACCTCTGCAACGGCGGCGTGGTCCTGTGCGGCTTCAACGACCCGCGCGACGAGATCGCGGCCGGAATCTTCCGGCGACTGTTCCCCGAGCGGACGGTGACGCTGGTGGACGCCCGTACCATCTTCGCTGGCGGGGGAGGGATCCACTGCATCACCCAACAGCAGCCGAAGATCTAGGAGCAGCAGATGGCCGGTGCGGCGCGGGCGACCGGTGCGGCGCGGGCGCGGAAGAACGCGCCGCCGCGTGAGGACGTCCTCGCCGCCGCCATGGACATGATCGCCGAGCGCGGTCTGGAGAAGCTCACGATGGCGGCGCTCGGCCGCGAGGTCGGCATGAGCAGCGGCCATCTCCTCTACTACTTCCACTCCAAGGACGAGCTGCTGCTGGAGACCCTGGAGTGGAGCGAGGGCCGGCTCGGCGCCGAGCGCGGCCGACTGCTCACCCGCACGGCACCGGCCCGCGAGCGGCTCGACGCATACGTCGACCTGTACGTCCCCGACGGCCACCGCGACCCGCACTGGACCCTCTGGCTGGAGGTCTGGAACCGCTCGCAGAACGCCGACGACGCCGCCCGCGACCGGCAGGCCGCGATCGAGGGCGCCTGGCACCGGGACCTGGTGGCACTGCTCGCGGAGGGGGTGTCGCGGGGCGAGTTCCGGCCCGTCGACCCGGACCGTTTCGCGTCCCGGCTGCGGGCCCTGCTCGACGGCTTCGCCATCCACGTGGCGATCGGGCTGCGCGGCACGGACCGGGCGCAAGTTCTGCGCCACGTACGGGAGTTCCTGGCCGACAGCCTCCTCGCGGACGCGTGAGCGCACGTCCTGGTTGTACGCAATATTGCGGATTGACCCTGTAGCGCGTGGTGCGTTTGCCTCGTAGGGAGCCCTCGGCGCGGGGCCGGGGGAGAAGCGTCAACGGGGAAATCAGGGGGGAACTTGTCCAGAGCCGCCGCATGCCTCTCAGGCGCGGCTTTACTGCTCGCGGTCACGGCAACGACCGCGTCAGCCGCGCCGCACACTCCGAGAACGGAGAGAATCAGCACCGCCGCCGACGGCACCCAGGCCGACGGGCCGTCGAGCGGGGCCGCGATCAGCGCCGACGCCCGCCACGTCGTGTTCACGTCCACCGCACCGGGCTTCGGCTGCGCGCGCTTCACGCCGTGTCTGCTCACGAAGGACCTGACCACCGGCGAGGTCACCAGGATCGACCTCGGCAGCGGCCACACGTACGGCTCGCCGATGCCGAGCGCCGACGGCAGCCGTATCGCCTTCTCCGCGGGCACCCGGTTCCTGGCCCCTTACCTGTACGACCGCGCCACCGGCCGCGCGGAGCGGCTGTGGCCGCAAGGCCCGCCCGGCTTCAACGAGTTGGGCCGCGTGCAGTCCATCAGCCCGGACGGCACGCACATCGCGTACACCATCGGCAACCGCCACGGCCCCGAGAACACCCGGCTCCTGTACGTCCGGGACACGGCCACCGGCACCGACGAACTCGTCTCACCGGCCGAGGAGGGCTCCAAGGGCGGCGCCTCGGTCAGCGGGGACGGCGCACGGGTCGCCTACTCGCTGCCCGGGCCCAGCGAAGAGACGGACCCGAGGGACGTCTTCGTCAAGGACCGCAGGACGGGTGAGCGCACCCAGGTCGACGCGGGTCTCGGCACCGCCACCCTGATCCGCATCACCGAGGACGGCCGCCGCGTCCTCCTCAACGCCGACTCCGGTGTGTACGTCCATGACCTCCGCACGGGCGAGTCCCGGCGCGTCGCCGAGGGAACCGCCTCCACGGCCACGGCGGACGGCCGGTACGCCGTCGTCTCGGGCGAGGACGGCACACGGGTGCGCGACCTGCGGACCGGGCGGAAAGGGGCCGCCCTCCCGGACGCCGCCCAGGTGATGGACGAGGCGCTGGCCGCGGGCGGGCGTGCCGTGGCGTTCAGTTCGTCGGCGTCCCATCTGGTGCCGGGGGACACCAACAGGGAGTCGGACGTGTTCGTCTTCTCGGGCGGACTCTCGGCCCACCCGCCCCCGATGCCCTCCGTCACCGAGCGGATCAGCCTGACCGCCAACGGCCAGCAGCGGTCCGGGGCGTCGTACGACCCGGTGATGGGCGAGGACAAGGTCGTCTCCTTCACGTCGGAGGGCTCGGTGTTCGTCAACGCGTCCGGCGGCATCTCCCAGGTCAACTCCAGTACGCAGAAACCGTCGTCCGAGGGCACGCCCTGCTACAGCGGACGCGAGGTCGGCCATGTGGCCCCGCACGAGTCCGACGGCGGCCCCGCGGTCCACATCCGCAACCGCGCGGTCGGCAAGCTCACCACCCTCGGCTCCTACCAGGGCGTCCGCTTCACCTGGATGGGACAGCCCGCGGTCGACCCCACCTGCCAGTGGATCACCTACGCCGCCACGCTGCCCGCCACCGACGCCGACCCGGACCCGCGACCCCGCGTCTACCGCTTCAAGTTCAACGGCGGTACCACCGACGTGGTCAGCGCACCCATGGGCGAGGGGGCGGACAATCCGTCGATCAACTACGACGGCCGGTACATCGCCTTCGAACAGGGCGGTGACCTCTACGTCCGCGACCTGGACACCGGCGCCCTGGAAAAGGCCTGGGAGAACGCGTCGGCACCGTCCCTCAGCGCCGACGGCCGCAAGGTCGCCTTCCAGCAGGGCCGTCACGTCCACGTCCGCGACCTCGACACCGGGGCCACCACCCGCGTCAGGGGCGCACAGCCCTCGCTCTCCGGGAGCGGTACGCACGTCGCCTACGTGTCGCGGGGCGCCGTACACCTCCTCGAACTGTCCACGGGAAAGCGGCAGTTGATCAGCGTCGACCGCTGGGGTGGCCGCAACGACCTCCCGGCCGGTCACCCCTCCGTCAACGCCGACGGCACAGTCGTCGCGTTCGAGTCGGCGTCACCCGATCTGGTGGAGGGGGACACCAACGGGGTGTCGGACGTCTTCCTGCGGACAGTGCCATGACACCAACCACCCACGGGGGAACAACCATGCACAGCACCAAGCGAGCCGTCGCGCTCGCCGCCGCCTTCGTCGCCGCCACGGTGGCACTGACCGGAACGTCGACGGGCGCCGAGCCCCGCGTCCCGTCCACCGAGCGGGTCACCCTGTCGGCGACGGGGGACCAGGGCAACGACGACTCCTACGGACCGCAGCTCAGCGCCGACGGCCGCTTCGCGGCCTTCACGGCCGACGCGTCCAACCTGGTGCCCGGCGACACCAACAGGGTGTCGGACGTCTTCGTGCGCGACCTGCGCAAGGGGTCCGTCGAGCGGGTCAGCGTCAGCTCGGACGGCGCGCAGGCCGACCAGCAGTCGTCGGTGCAGGCCATCAGCGCCGACGGGCGGTACGTCCTGTTCAGCTCGACCGCACGGAACCTGGTCCACTGGGACACCCCGCCCACGGACGCGGGCGCCGCCGACATCTATCTGCACGACCGGCGCACCGGCACCACACAGCGGATCAGCGTCGGCTTCGACGGGGGCTCCGCCTACGCGGCCGGCGCCGACCTCTCGGCGAACGCCCGCTACATCGCCTTCAACGCCAAGGCCGACCGGATGGAGGAGGGCGCCCGCGACCTCTTCGGAGCCGTGTACGTCTTCGACCGCCGCACCGGCACGACCGAGCGGATCAGCAACCATGACCGTCCCACCAACCCGGCACTGTTCCAGGACGTGAGCGACGACGGCCGCTACGTCCTCTACACACAGCTCGTCCCGCGCAGCTCCCTCGGCGTCACCTGGGTGCACGACCGCCGCACCGGCGCCGAGGAGCGGGTCAACGTCAAGGCGGACGGCTCCCCGGCCCAGCGGTACGCACTGCCCGCCACGCTCTCTGCGGACGGCCGCACCGTCGCCTTCCAGAACTGGGACGAGGACCTGGTCCCCGGCGGCGGCCCGGACGCGTCCGACCTCTACGTCCGCGACCTGCGCACGGACGTCACCCGGCGGGTCGACGCCGGCCCCGGCGGCGAGAGCATGCCCGACCGGCCCGTGATCAGCGCGGACGGCCGGTACGTGGGGTACGAGGCCACCCCGAGGCTGCCCGGCGGAACGCTAGGCCCGGCCAACGTCTACCTGCGCGACCTGCGCACCGGCTCCACCCGCCTGATCAGCGAGTCGGTCACCGGCGGGCCCGTGACGGACACCTACGTCCGGCTGACCTCGGTGAGCGCGGGGGCGAAGCGCATCAGCCTCGGCAGCGCCTCGGCCCAGCTCGTAGCCGGCGACACCAACGGCGTGAACGACGGCTTCGTCCGCCGCGCGGGCTGATCAGCACAGTGCTCGCATCCTGAGACGGACGGTGAGCACTGGGGCGACTTGTGCCAGACTGCCCCCGTGCTCTCGTTCGCCATGATTATTGGCAGCAGGCGCGCCGGTCCGCAGTGACCGCCACGTACGACCAGGTACGGGCGGACACCGTCGTCCTCGACCCGCGCGCAGACCTCTCGCACCCGCGAGAGGTTTTTCTGTTTCCCGGCCCACCCGCAGCCGGGCGGAGAGCGCGAGGGACCATAGGTGGGGACGGTGGAGCCGGTCATTCCGGTAGACCGAGATCCAACACAGGAGCCTTACGACCATGACGGTAACCAGCGAGCTCGACGACTCGTTCCACGTCTTCGACACCACCCTGCGCGACGGCGCCCAGCGGGAGGGCATCAACCTCACCGTCGCCGACAAGCTGGCCATCGCCCGTCACCTGGACGAGTTCGGCGTGGGCTTCATCGAGGGCGGCTGGCCCGGCGCCAACCCGAGGGACACCGAGTTCTTCGCCCGCGCCCAGCAGGAGATCGACTTCAAGCACGCCCAGCTGGTCGCCTTCGGCTCCACCCGACGCGCCGGCGGCAAGGCGTCCGAGGACCCGCAGGTCAAGGCGCTCCTGGACTCGGGCGCCCCGGTGATCACCCTGGTCGCCAAGTCCCACGACCGCCACGTGGAGCTGGCCCTGCGCACCACCCTCGACGAGAACCTCGAAATGGTCCGTGACACGGTCTCCTACCTGCGCTCGCAGGGCCGCCGCGTCTTCGTCGACTGCGAGCACTTCTTCGACGGCTACCGCGCCAACGCCGAGTACGCGAAGTCCGTCGTCCGTACGGCGTCGGAGGCCGGCGCGGACGTCGTCATCCTCTGCGACACGAACGGCGGCATGCTCCCGGCCCAGGTCCAGGCAGTCGTCTCGACGGTCCTGGCCGACACGGGCGCCCGCCTGGGCATCCACGCCCAGGACGACACGGGCTGCGCGGTGGCGAATACGTTGGCCGCCGTCGACGCGGGCGCGACCCACGTCCAGTGCACGGCCAACGGCTACGGCGAGCGGGTCGGCAACGCCAACCTCTTCCCGGTGGTGGCGGCCCTGGAGCTGAAGTACGGCAAGAAGGTCCTCCCCGAGGGCCGGCTCCGCGAGATGACGCGCATCAGCCACGCCATCGCGGAGGTAGTGAACCTCACCCCCTCCACCCACCAGCCCTACGTCGGCGTCTCGGCCTTCGCCCACAAGGCCGGCCTGCACGCCTCCGCGATCAAGGTCGACCCGGACCTGTACCAGCACATCGACCCCGAGCTGGTCGGCAACACCATGCGGATGCTGGTCTCCGACATGGCGGGCCGTGCCTCGGTCGAGCTCAAGGGCAAGGAACTCGGCATCGACCTGGGCGGCGACCGCGAGCTGGTCGGCCGGGTGGTCGAGCGGGTGAAGGAGCGCGAGCTCAAGGGCTACACCTACGAGGCGGCCGACGCGAGCTTCGAGCTGTTGCTGAGGGCCGAGGTGGAGGGCAAGCCCCTCAAGTACTTCCAGGTCGAGTCCTGGCGCGCGATCGTCGAGGACCGCCCCGACGGCACCCACGCCAACGAGGCCACGGTCAAGCTCTTCGCCAAGGGCGAGCGCATCGTCGCCACGGCGGAGGGCAACGGCCCGGTCAACGCCCTCGACCGGGCCCTGCGCGTGGCCCTCGAAAAGATCTACCCCCAGCTCGCCAAGCTCGACCTCGTCGACTACAAGGTCCGCATCCTCGAAGGCGTCCACGGCACCCAGTCCACCACCCGCGTCCTGATCTCTACGTCCGACGGGACGGGCGAGTGGTCCACGGTCGGCGTCGCCGAGAACGTCATCGCGGCGTCCTGGCAGGCCCTGGAGGACGCGTACACGTACGGCCTGCTGCGGGCCGGGGTGACGCCGGCGGAGTAGGCGGACCGCGTGCCCGGTGCGGGTCGGCCGAGGGTGGGACGCGCAGCCGCCGCAGGCCCTGCTGGGGGCCTGCGGCCCCCAGACCTCTGCTTCGGCCCTGAAGGGGCGCCCCCCTACTGCAACCGCCACTTCTGGTTGCCGGCCCCTGTGCAGCTCCAGATCTGCGCGCGGGCGCCGTTCGCCGAGGAGTTGTCCGTCACGTCCAGGCACTTGTCCGCGGCGCGGTTGACCACGTCACCGGTCGACGCGTCGTACGACCACTGCTGTGCACCCGTGCCGTTGCAGTCGTACAGCTGCACCTTCGCGCCGTCCGCGGTCGAGCCGGACGTGACGTCCAGGCACTTGCCGAGCGCCCGCACCGACCCGTCGCCCTGCACGGTCCACCGCTGGGCGGCCGAGCCGCTGCAGTCGTAGAGCTGCACGGGCGTACCGTTCGCCGTCGAACCCCCCGCCACGTCAAGGCACTTGCCCGCAAGTCCGACGAACGAGCCCGAGCGCTCCCCGCCCCCGGACTGCGTGCCCGACCAGGTGAAGGTCGCCGACGTCTTGCCCGGCAGGGAGTAAGTGGCGTGCTGCGAACCCCAGTTGATCGTCACCGTCTTCGCGGTCGACGCGTCGTTGTAGGCGATCAGCGCCTTCGAACCGTCGGGATTCCGCCAGGCCACGTTGGGCACGGACGACGACGCCGTGGACGCGATCCGCTGCGCACCCGGCCGTACGAACTTCGTCAGATGGCCCATCGTGTAGTACTCGACGGTGTAGTCGACCTGCCCGTGCCGGGAGTCCCCGTTGTGCACGGTGATCAGACCGTCGCAGACCCCGCAGCCGCCGTTGTGCGGCCCCCGGTTCTGGTCCACGGCCAGCGACCACTTCGTCACCGACTTCGCCCAGTTCCGGGTGTAGTCGATGATGTTCATCATGTCCTCGCGCTGCTGGTTCGCGATCCAGGTGCCTCCCGAGTGCTCGGTGCCGAACGCGTCGAGCTGCGGGTACTGGTGGTGCACCTGCGTCTGCTTGGCCACGTCACCGCCGTAGCCGTGCCAGGCGATCCCGCCGAAGTTCGGGTGGGAGCGGACCGCCGCGTCGTCGACGGTCTGGGCCGCGTACGCGTCGTAGGTGTCCCAGTTCCAGTCGTGCGCCAGCACCTTCGTAGACAGCCCGGCGCTCCGCAGCTTCGGCAGCAGCTCGTTCTTCGTGAAGTACGCCAGCCCGCTCGCGTTCCAGCTCATCGACGGATAGCCCGAGCAGCAGGTCGGTTCGTTCTGGGCGGTGACGTAGGAGATCGGGATGCCCTGGGCCTGATAGGCCTGCACGTACTTCACGAAGTACGAGGCGTACGCCCCGTAGTACTCCGCCTTCAGCCAGCCCCCGTTGAGCTGCCCGCTGTCCTTCATCCAGGCGGGAGCGGTCCACGGCGAGGCCATCACGGTGAGCGAGGGATTGAGCTGGAGCGCCTGCTTCGTCAGCGGTACGACGTCCTGGAGGTCGTGTGCGATGGAGAACTCGGAGAGATCCGGATCGGTCTGACCGGCCGGCACATCGTCGTACGTGTACCCGAACCGCGCCAGGTCCGAGCCGCCCATCGGATTGCGCAGGAACGACAGCCCGATGCCCTCCGTCGGGGAGAACAGCTTGCGCATGGTGGCGTCCCGCGTGGCCTGCGGCAACGCACCGCTGCCGTCCATCAGCCAGGCCGCGGTGTCCGTGAAGGACGCGCCGCCGCCGGTGAAGGTCTGGTAGCGGGTGTTCTCGTCGACGGTGATGTTCTCGCCGCTGCCACCGGACCCGGCCTGGAAGGCGAACGGCGTCTGCGGCTGGAGCCCGCGGACCACATGGCGTCCGCCGGCGTCGTCCGTCGTGGTGAGCCAGGCGGTGACCTGTTCGCCCGCGGCCTGTGCGGGGGTGGCCAGCGGGAAGCCGGTCGCCGAGAAACCGGCCGTCGTGAGGAGCCCGGCGAGGAGCAGCCCGAGCGTCCGAGTGGATCTCCTCATGGAGCGCCGCCCTTCTGGAAGGTGGGGGATGGGGGCGTGCGAGGCGTGAGTAAATGACGGCTTCCTATACACGTCAAGGGGTCGCGCGTTCACTTGCCGAAGGGACAACCCCTCCGATCCGGCCAGGAGTTGAGGGCACACCGGTCCTGACGTGAAGTCTTGACGCCAAGAGGCACCGCCAGTTAACTCACGGCGTGAGCTAAGTCATATGTGGACTATGAGAGTCGAGGGACGTTCCATGCGAAGAACCGCCCTGCTCGCCTCCGCCGCGCTCCTGACCGCCCTGCTCCCGCTCACCACCGCTGCCCCGGCGTCCGGCGCCGACGACCCCGCCCCGGTCCCCGTCGACCGCTTCGAGGGCGAGGTCCCCTTCGCGAGCCCTCCCGCCGAGGGCATCTTCACCTGGGGCGGCGACACCGACGACCCGCCCGCCCTCCGGCTGACCGCCCGCGACGACGCGCCCGAGGGCGAGCAGGTCCTCTCCGGCACGTACGACATCAGCGGCTACGGCGGCTTCACCCACGACTTCGCCTTCGCCGCGCCCGCCCACGACTGGTCCGCCCACAAGGGCATCCGCCTGTGGTGGGACGGCCGGAACAACGGCAAGAAGATCGCCTTCGAACTGAAGGACGGCGGCGCCAACGGCGAGGCCTCCGAGCTGTGGACGACGTCCTTCACCGACGACTTCACCGGCTGGAAACAGATCGAACTGCCCTTCACCGACTTCACGTATCGCACGGACTACCAGCCGGTCGGCGGCATCGACCACATCCTCGGCCTCACCGAGACCTGGGGCTACTCCGTCACTCTCCCCGTCGGCACCAAAGCCGAGTTCGCCATGGACGGCGTCGAGTTGTACGGCAAGGCCGACCAGTCCCTGAAGGCCTCCGTCCGCACCGACTCCGCCGTGTATCCGACGGACGAGGGCGGCACGGCGACCGCGCGGCTCACCGTGGCCACCACCGGCTCCGCCCCCATCGACGAGCCCGTGACCGTCACCTACGAGACGACGGGCGGCACCGCCGACCCCGGCGGCGACTACACCCCGGTCACGGGAACCGTCACCTTCCCGGCGGGCACGGCCTCCGGCACCACCCGCGAGATCCGCGTCCCCACCCTCAGGGACAGGTCCGCCGAGCCGGCCGAGACGATCCCGCTGAAGCTGACGGTCACCGGCGCCAAGCCCCCGGCCGAGACCCCTCAGATCGTCGTGGACGCGCACGGACTGCCGTATCTCGACAGCAAGTTGCCCGTGCACAAGCGCGTCGCCGACCTCCTCTCCCGCATGTCCCTGGCGGAGAAGGCCGGCCAGATGACCCAGGCGGAGCGCGGCGCGCTCACCGAGTCCGGTGACATCGCCACGTACGCCCTCGGCTCGGTGCTCTCCGGCGGCGGCTCCACCCCGACGCCCAACACCGCCGAGGCCTGGGCGAAGATGATCGACGGCTTCCAGCTCCGGGCGCAGGCGACGCGCTTCCAGATCCCGCTGATCTACGGCGTCGACGCGGTGCACGGCCACAACAACCTGGCCGGCGCGACGATCATGCCGCACAACGTCGGACTCGGCGCGACCCGGAACCCGGCGCTCGCCCGTCAGGCCGGCGCGGTGACGGCCGCCGAGACCCGGGCCACCGGCATCCCCTGGGACTTCGCGCCCTGCCTGTGCGTGACACGGGACGACCGGTGGGGACGGGCGTACGAGTCCTTCGGCGAGGACCCGGCCCTCGTGGACTCCATGGAGACGATCATCGAGGGCCTTCAGGGAGCCGCGAACGGCAAGGACCTGAAGGACGCCGACAAGGTCCTCGCCACGGCGAAGCACTTCGTCGGCGACGGCGGCACCGCCTACGGCTCCTCCGCCACCGGCACGTACACCATCGACCAGGGCGTCACCAAGGTCACCCGGCAGCAGCTGGAGGCCGTCCACCTGGCGCCGTACGAGACAGCCGTCGACCGCGGTGTGGGCACGGTCATGCCGTCGTACTCCTCCCTCGACCTGATCGGCGACGGCCGGGGCCCCGTCAAGATGCACGCCCGCGCCGACATGATCAACGGCGTACTCAAGGACCGTATGGGCTTCGACGGCTTCGTCATCAGCGACTGGAACGGCATCGACCAGATCCCCGGCGACTACGCCTCCGACATCCGTACGTCGGTCAACGCCGGCCTCGACATGATCATGGCCCCGTACGCCTTCCGGGACTTCCGCACCACGCTTGTGAAGGAGGTCGAGGCCGGGCGCATCAGCGAGAAGCGGATCGACGACGCCGTAGCACGCATCCTCACGCAGAAGTTCCGGCTGGGGCTCTTCGAGAAGCCGTACGCCGACACGAGCGGCGCATCGAAGATCGGGTCCGCCGCCCACCGGGCCGTGGCCCGGCAGGCCGCGGCCGAGTCGCAGGTGCTGCTGAAGAACGCCGACGGGCTCCTGCCCCTGAGGAAGACACAGAAGGTGTACGTCGCCGGATCCAACGCCGACGACATCGGCAACCAGAGCGGCGGCTGGACGATCACCTGGCAGGGCTCGTCCGGGGACATCACCCCCGGTACGACGATCCTGGAGGCGGTGCGGAAGAACTCCGCGCGGCTGACGTACTCCAAGGACGCCTCGGCCCCGACGGACGGCCATGACGTCGGCGTGGTCGTCGTCGGCGAGACCCCGTACGCCGAGGGCGCCGGAGACGTCGGCAACGGGCACGACCTTCGGATCGGCGCTGCCGACCTGGCCGCCGTCGACAAGGTGTGCGGCGCGATGAAGTGCGCGGTGCTGACCGTCTCCGGGCGCCCGCAGCTGATCGACGACGAGACGCTGGCCGGGATCGACGCGCTGGTCGCCTCCTGGCTGCCGGGCACCGAGGGCGACGGCGTAGCGGACGTCCTCTACGGCAAGCGGCCCTTCACCGGGCAGCTCCCCGTCACCTGGCCGAGGAGCGAGGCGCAGCTGCCGATCAACGTCGGGGACGCGTCGTACGACCCCAGGTTCCCCTACGGCTGGGGCCTGCCCACGCTGACCAAGGTGCCCGGGGGCGGCGCCGCGACCCTGAAGGCGCTCGGCATCGCCGCCGCGGCCGCCGAGAAGGCCGGTGCGGAGGAGGCAGGGCGTGCCCTGGTCACCAAGGCCCGGCTGATCGTCCAGCGGAAGGCCGGAACGGAGATCACCGAGGCGATGGCCGGGCCCTTCGCCGAGGCCGACCATCTGCTGCTGACGGGCCGGTACGGGGCGGCGGTGGAGAAGCTGAGCGCGGCGTACCGGGCGGCGTGAGCCGTCGTACGGCACCAGGTACCGGCGCAGGGATGTCGGTCCCGGTGGGATTCCCCCACCGGGACCGACGCCATCGCCCGGTCCATCGGGTAGCGTCGAGGGTATGAGGACTCCGCTGTTCCGGGGCCTCATGCGCTCGCTGATCGTGCCGGTCACCGCGACTGTTGCGGTGCTCATGGCCGGCGCGCCCGGCGCACATGCGGCCACGGACCTTTCCCAGGTCGCCGAGGCGCTGCGCGAGGATCCCGTCTACGTGGCCCCCGCCGCCTCGGACCAGCTGTCGTCGGCTGACGCCGAAGCGCTCGCCGACAAGATCAGGGACGCCGACAAGCCGGTCTTCGTCGCCGTCCTCCCGGCCGATCAGCCGACACAGAACCTCCTGCTGAACCTCCGTACCGAGACCGGTGTCACGGGCCTGTACGGCGTTCGGGTCGGTGATCGCTTCGACGCGGCGGCCGACTCCGTCGTGCTGTCCCGGCAAGGCGTGAACAACCTGGTCACCTCGGTGCAGAGCGCCGGCGATCCCAAGGCCCAGCTGAACGACTTCGTCGACGCGGCGCTGCGCAACGTGCGCGGCACGGCGCCCGCCAGTTGGAGCGACGGCGGGGGCGGCGCAGGCGTGGACGTCAGCGGGCTGATCGCGGTCGGCGCGGTGCTGGCGGCGGGCGGCGCGGGCGCGTACGCGCTGGTCCGGCGCAACCGGCGGCGCCACGAGCAGGAGCAGCGGGCGGCGCTGGAGAAGCTGCGGGTCGTGGTCGACGAGGACATCACCGCCTTCGGCGAGGAACTGGACCGCCTGGACTTCCACCCGGCCGAGCCCGGCGCCGACGACGCGATGCGCGCGGACTACGAACGCGCGCTGGACACCTACGAGAAGGCCAAGCGGCTCATGGACGGGGCCCGCAAACCGGAGGACGTCAAGGCGGTCACCCAAGCCCTGGCGGACGGCCGCTTCTCCCTCACCCAGCTGGCCGCCCGCCGGGATCACCGGCCCCTGCCGGAACGCCGCCCGCCCTGCTTCTTCGACCCGCGCCACGGCCCGGCGGTCGCCGACGAGACCTGGACCCCGCCCGGCGGCGCTGCCCGCGAGGTCCCGGTCTGCGCGGCCGACCAGACCCGTCTGGCCGCCGGTCGCGACCCCGTCGTCCGCGAGGTGGACACCGAGCACGGCCGCCGACCGTACTGGGAGGCCGGCCCCGCCTACGGCCCCTGGGCCGGCGGCTACTTCGGCGGCGGCATCCTCCCCGGCCTGCTCATCGGCACGATGCTGGGCAGCATGATGGCCACCCCCGCCTACGCGGCCGACTACGGCGCGGGGTACGGGTACGGCGGCGGAGGTCATGAGGGCGGCGACGTGTCCGGGGCGGACTTCGATACTGGGGACTACGGAGGTGGGTTCGACGGCGGAGGCTTCGGCGGAGGGGACTTCGGCGGGGGAGGGTTCGACGGCGGAGGATTCTGAGCGGACGGCCGGTGGGCGCGACAGGCACGGGCCCGGCGTCGGAGGACGCCGGGCCCGCAGTACTGGCAGGTCAGAGGTGCTGAAAGATCAGAGGCCGGACGCCGCCGACGCGATCGCGGAGGCGAAGGTCGAGACCTCGGTGTAGACGCCGGGGGCGTTCGGGCGGGCGCAGCCTATGCCCCAGCTGACGATGCCGACCTGGATCCAGGCGTTGTTGGCGTCACGGCGGAACATGGGGCCGCCGGAGTCGCCCTGGCAGGTGTCGACGCCGCCCTGCGGGTAGCCGGCGCAGATCTCCTCGTTCGCGATGAGGCCGCTGTAGCCGCTGTAGGAACGGCACTGGGCATCGCTGACGAACGGCACGTTGGCCTTGAGCATATAGCGCTGCTGGCCGCCGCCCTCGGTGGCCGCGCCCCAGCCGGCGACGGTGAAGGTGCCGGTGTTGTACTGCGTGGTCGTGGCGATCTTCAGCGTCGGCAGGTTGATCGGCTGGGCGAGCTTGATCAGCGCCCAGTCCTTGCCGTTGCCGTTGTAGCCGGGCGCCCGGTACACATACGTGGAGCGGACCTGGACGCGGCCGCTGGTGGACTGCAGGTCCACGACGCCGGCGGTGGCGGTGATGCTGGTGTTGGGGCCGGTCGAGCCCACGCAGTGCGCGGCGGTGAGCACGATCTGCTGGGTGTAGAGCGCGCCGCCACAACCCATGGAGAGCCGGACCATGAACGGGAACTCGCCCTGTGCGGCACGGGTTCCGCCGACGACGGGCTGGGGAGCGGCCTCCGCGGCCGAGACGGGCTGAAGGCTGACGATCGCGAGAGCGGTGGCGCCGATGGCCGCGCATCTCTTGAGCGCGGTGAGGAGCTTCTTCAACGTGATGCCTTCCGTGGGGGGTTGGACATGCGAACGTTTGGAGAGCGCTGGTCCGTCAGGGGCATGCCACACAAGGGGAAAGGAGAGGGAAAGGGGAACCTCTCCTTGTGACATGCGCCGGTCAAATCTGTTGCTGGATTATGGGAATGCTGTGAGCGCCTTCACAAGTGGCCAAATCCGGCCACGCCCGCTCAGGACCCGGGCGCCCCGCCCGGGAACCGCCGTCCGTACCGCTCCCCGGCGGCATGCCACCAGCCGGGCGGCGACGGGCCGTTGACGACAGCGGTCGGCCGGCCGGAATGCAACCCGAGCCGCCACAGGCCCCGGCCTGCCGACCTTCTAGGCCAAGAACTGACCTATAGCGCACCTACCGTGTTTCCCATGACCCCCCTCGACGGCACCGAACCCCTGTCCTTCGAGTCCGCCACCGCCCTCGACACCTGGCTGACCACCCACCCCGCACCCCAGCACCAGGGCCTCTGGATCAAGGTCGCCAAGAAGGGCTCCGGCATCCCCTCCGTCACCGCCGCCGAGGTCAACGACGTCGCCCTGTGCCACGGCTGGATCACCGGTCAGCGCAAGGGGCTCGACGCCACGCACTTCCTTCAGAGGATCACTCCGCGACGGCCGGACAGCCTGTGGTCGATGGTCAATGTGCGGCGCGTCGAGCAGCTGACGGCCGCCGGCCGTATGCGGCCCGCCGGGCTCGCGGAGGTGGACGCCGCGAAGGCCGACGGGCGGTGGGCGGCGGCGTACGCGTCGCAGAAGGACGCCACCGTCCCCGACGACCTCGCGGCCGCACTGAAGCGGAATCCCCGGGCCGAGGCGGCCTTCGACGGGCTGGGCAGGACGGATCGGTACCTCGTCATGCTCGGCATCCTCCGGGCGCGGACGCCGGAGAGCCGCGCGGCTCAAGTGGCCTCCGCGGTGGCGAAGTTGGAGTCCTCCGTCGGTTCTCCACCGCCGCCTTCGCGAACTTGACCAGCCGGTCCTGTCTTCCTGGGCATGGCGCCTCCCCCGATGCGGAATCTCTGCAGACACGGCAGACATGACCGAGCACCCGCCCTCCTGACACGGGGGAGTAGGAGGGCGAGTGCTCAGCGGGAGGGGAGGAGGAAGCAGGCGGCGGCGTTGTCGCCGAAGGCTCACGCGTTCCTGATCGCCGAGATGTCGAAGTTCAGCTTGATCTTGTCGGAGACCAGCACGCCGCCCGTCTCCAGGGCCGCGTTCCAGGTCAGGCCCCACTCGGAGCGCTTGATCTCCGCCTTGCCCTCGAAGCCGACGCGCTCGTTGCCGAAGGGGTCCTTCGCCGCGCCGTTGAACTCCAGGTCGATGGTGACCGGCCTGGTGGTGCCGAGGATCGTCAGGTCGCCGGTGATGCGGTAGTCGTCGCCGCCGACGGCCTCGGCCGACGTCGAGCGGAAGGTCATCGTCGGGAACTCGTCGATCTTGAAGAAGTCGGCGCTCTTGAGGTGGCCGTCGCGGTCCGCGGACCCGGTGTCGATGCTCTCCATCTTGACGTCGATGGACGCCGTGGACGCGGACGGGTCGCTGCCGTCCAGGTGCAGCGAGCCGCTGAAGTCGAGGAACTTGCCCTTGACATTGGTGACCATGGCGTGGCGGACGGTGAAGCCGATGGTGGAGTGGGCCGCGTCGATCGTGTAGTCGCCGGTCAGTGCGGACAGGTCGGTGTTCGTCATGACGTACTCCTTCGCCAGGATGCTGAATCCCGAGGATGTTGAATCTTTAACTACATCAACGCGACCGACCTTAGACCTATTCCGTTCAGGATTCAACATCATCCGCAAGGTGTTGGCGTGACTACTCTGAGGTGGTAGATGCCCAGGGCATGAACCCACACCGAAGAGCCTCCGGAAGAGCCTCCACGGGCCCCACCCGCCGAGCCGTCTTACTCACGGCGGCCCTCCTGACCACGGCCGCTCCGGCCGCTCCCACCGCCCGCGCAGCCGTTGCCGACCCTTACGACACCCTCCGCCTGCGCTGGCTCGACATCGCCCTCGGTACCGGCTACGACCCCGCGGCACAGCCGTACGCCTCCCGCCTCGCCGAAACCGGCACCCTTGCCCGCGGTTTCCAGGCGGCCATGAGCCCGACTCCCACCTCCCTCTGGCCCGGGCACCCCTACGACCCGCCCGCCGGCATCACCCAGAGCTACGGCCGCCTGTGGACCATGACCCAGGCCTACGTCCAGCAGGGCACCGGCTCCACCGCCGACCCGGCCCTCCTCGCCGACGTCCTGCGCGGCCTCGACCACCTCTCCGCCACCGTCTACAACCCCTCGACCACCCGCTACGGCAACTGGTGGGAATGGCAGATCGGCAGCCCCCGCCTGCTGATGGACATCACGGCCGCCCTGTACGGCCACCTCGGCGACGCCCGGATCACCGCCGCCTGCGCGGCCGTCGACCACTTCATCCCGGACTCGTTGCTCACCGACTACTCCGGCACCTCCACCGGAGCCAACCGCGTCGACCTGTGCCGCAGCGCCGCCCTGCGCGGCATCCTCGGCCGGGCCCCGGTCAAGATCGCGCTCGCCCGTGACGCGCTCTCGCCGGTCTTCCCGTACGTCACGAAGGGCGACGGCCTCTACGCCGACGGCTCCTTCGTCCAGCACACCTGGGTCGCCTACTCCGGCACCTACGGCCAGGTCCTCCTCGACGGACTGGGCCGCCTCTTCGCCCTGCTCGCCGGATCCGAGTGGGCGGTGACCGACCCGAACAAGCAGATCGCGCTCGACAGCGTCGAGCGTGCCTACGCGCCCCTCATCCACGACGGCTTGATGATGGACAGCGTCAACGGCCGTGCCATCAGCCGGGGTTACCTCAAGAGCGACGAGCGGCACGTGATGCGCAGCGACCACTTCCACGGCCAGGGCGTCATCGCCGCCATGGCCCTGCTCGCGGACGGCGCGAGCGCGGCGGAACGGGAGCGCTGGCACGGCCGTATCAAGGGGTGGATCGAACGGGCCACGGTCACACCGATCTTGACGGCCCGTCAGTTCGGGGTCGCCGACCTCGCCCGACTGCACGCCGTCGCCGCGTCGCCTATCCCCGCCGCGCCCGAGCCCACCGGCCACCACCTCTTCGCCGCCATGGACCGGGCCGTCCACCGCCGTCCTCGGTTCGTCGCGAACATCGCCATGGCCAGTGACCGCATCGCGTACTACGAGTGCGGCAACGGCGAGAACCCGCGCGGCTGGCACACCGGTGCCGGGATGCTCTCCTGGTGGGCGGAGGGTCTCGGCGGCCGGTCCGATCAGTACACGGACTGGTACTGGCCGACCGTCGACTGGTACCGCCTCCCCGGTAC
This sequence comes from Streptomyces sp. CA-251387, assembly GCF_050936625.1. Taxonomy (NCBI): domain Bacteria; kingdom Bacillati; phylum Actinomycetota; class Actinomycetes; order Kitasatosporales; family Streptomycetaceae; genus Streptomyces; species Streptomyces sp. CA-251387. The sequence goes on from NZ_JBNJMJ010000001.1 coordinate 6,702,474, forward strand.
GACCGTCTCCACCAAGCGCCTCCCCGACAAGGCGGGCGGCGAGTGGGGCGAGCCCAAGCCGGACGTGCGATGGGTCGGCGGCACGACCGACGGCGAGTACGCGGCGATCGGGCAGCACGTGAAGGGACTGGGGTCGACCCTCGAGGCCCGCAAGTCGTGGTTCTGTGTCGCGGACGCCGTGATCTGCCTCGGTGCCGGGATCAGTTGCGCCGACGGCGTCCCCGTCGAGACGGTCGTCGACAACCGCAACCTGGGGGAGGGCGGCACCCAGGCCTTCGTACGCGGACCCGGCTGGGCGCACCTGGAGGGCCACGGCGGCTGGGTGGTGCCGTACGGCGATCTGCGCACCCTGCGCGAGGACCGCACCGGCGCCTGGGCCGACATCAACACCGGCAGTACGGCCGAGCGCCGCACCCGCCGCTGGCAGACCCTCTGGCTGGACCACGGCACGGACGCGACGGACGCGACGTACGTCTACCTGCTCATGCCCGGCGCCGGCCGCGATGAGGTGGCCGCCCGCGCCGCCGACCGGCGCTGGCTGTCGGTCCTCGCCAACGACGCCGCCCATCAGGCGGTCCGCGTCCCCTCCCTCGGCCTGACGGCCGCCACCTTCTGGCAGCCGGGTACGGCGGGCCCGCTCGCCGCCTCCGCCGGCGCGAGCGTGCTGCTCCGCCGCCGGGGCCGTACCGCTACGCTCTGCGTGAGCGAGCCGCCGCGCACGGGCGAGCCGCTGGAGATCACCTGGGACCACCCCGTACGGCGGATCGTACGGGCGGACGACTCGGTCGAGGTCCTCTCGGCGGGCCGCCGACTGCGTGTCCGTGTCACTCCGGGGATGGTATGTACGACCCACCGATGTGAGGTGGCTCTCGGCTGACGTCTTTGTGCGACCCCGACAACCCGCACGCCCTCTGAGCAGTCGGAAAGGCTGCATGCCGTGATGGTTCTGTTCAGTGGTACCAGGAAAACGCTCCGGAGACTGTACGGAGTCAACGGCTCGCTTTCCTTCTCGTCCTTCGTAAGGTCGCTACATGACCGTTTTGGAAGAGGCACCGGGTGAGCCGATCGACGCCCGCGGGCGGACCGCCGAGCTGCACGAGATCCGTGCGCAGGCGCTGGCCGGTCCGAGCGAGAAGGCGACCGCGGCGCAGCACGCCAAGGGCAAGCTGACCGCCCGGGAGCGGATCGAGCTGCTGCTGGACCCGGGCTCCTTCCGGGAGGTCGAGCAGCTGCGCCGGCACCGCGCGGTCGGTTTCGGCCTGGAGGCCAAGAAGCCGTACTCCGACGGTGTCATCACCGGCTGGGGCACGGTGGAGGGCCGCACGGTCTTCGTCTACGCCCATGACTTCCGCATCTTCGGCGGCGCGCTGGGCGAGGCCCACGCCACCAAGATCCACAAGATCATGGACATGGCCATCGCGGCGGGCGCTCCGCTGGTCTCCCTGAACGACGGCGCGGGCGCCCGTATCCAGGAGGGTGTCTCCGCCCTCGCCGGCTACGGCGGCATCTTCCAGCGCAACACCAAGGCGAGCGGTGTCATCCCGCAGATCTCGGTCATGCTCGGCCCGTGCGCGGGCGGCGCGGCGTACAGCCCCGCCCTGACGGACTTCGTCTTCATGGTCCGCGAGACCTCCCAGATGTTCATCACCGGCCCGGACGTGGTCAAGGCGGTGACGGGCGAGGAGATCACCCAGAACGGCCTGGGCGGCGCGGATGTGCACGCCGAGACGTCCGGCGTCTGCCACTTCGCGTACGACGACGAGGAGACGTGCATCGCCGAGGTGCGCTACCTGCTGTCGCTGCTCCCGCAGAACAACCGCGAGAACCCGCCCCGGGTGGAGTCCACGGACGCCGCCGACCGCCGGTCGGACGTCCTGCTCGACCTGGTCCCGGCGGACGGCAACCGGCCGTACGACATGGCCAAGGTCATCGAGGAGATCGTCGACGACGGCGAGTACCTGGAGGTCCACGAGCGCTGGGCGCGGAACATCATCTGCGCGCTGGCCCGGCTGGACGGCCAGGTGGTCGGCATCATCGCCAACCAGCCGCAGGTGCTCGCGGGTGTGCTGGACATCGAGGCCAGCGAAAAGGCCGCGCGCTTCGTGCAGATGTGCGACGCCTTCAATATCCCGATCGTCACTCTTCTGGACGTACCCGGCTTCCTGCCCGGTGTCGACCAGGAGCACGGTGGAATCATCCGCCACGGCGCGAAGCTCCTCTACGCCTACTGCAACGCGACCGTGCCGCGGATCTCGCTGATCCTGCGCAAGGCGTACGGAGGTGCCTACATCGTCATGGACAGCCAGTCCATCGGGGCCGACCTCACTTACGCCTGGCCGACGAACGAGATCGCCGTGATGGGCGCGGAGGGTGCGGCCAACGTCATCTTCCGTCGGCAGATCGCCGAGGCCGAGGACCCCGACGCCATGCGGGCCCGCATGGTCAAGGAGTACAAGTCCGAGCTCATGCACCCGTATTACGCGGCCGAGCGCGGTCTCGTGGACGACGTGATCGACCCCTCGGAGACCCGCGAGGTGCTGATCAAGTCCCTGGCGATGCTCCAGACCAAGCACGCCGACCTGCCCTCCCGCAAGCACGGCAACCCCCCGCAGTAACCCGGCGGACCCTTCGCGGCACCCCCGCGGAAACCTCTCTCACGGAGACTGACACCCATGAACCTCCCTGATATTCGCGTCGAGAAGGGCCACGCCGAGCCCGAGGAAGTCGCCGCCATCACGGCGATCCTCCTGGCCCGCGCCGCCGCCCAGCCCTCCGCCCCGACTCCGGCCCACCGAGGCCGCGCGAAGGCGGGCTGGCGCCGCCTGGAGCGCGAGCCCGGCTTCCGGGCGCCGCACAGCTGGCGTTGAGTCTTTGAGTGTGGCTGCGGCCCCGTGCTCCCGGTGGGGAGCGCGGGGCCGTGGTGTGCTTCAGCCAATGATGACTTCCACGCCGGGCAGTTCCAGGGCGCGTGGGTCGTCGGGCAGGAGACAGTTGTACAGGGCCAGGCGTTTCAGGTTCGGCGGAAACCCTGGTGGCTCGGTCGACCAGGCGGCCACGTCGGCGTCGTGCAGGCTCAGGTTGGTGAGTTGGGGCATGCGAAACACGGCCTTCAGGTCGGCGGGCAGGCTGTAGCCCATGGGCAGAACGTTCAGCTGCGTGATGTGGTCTTGGTGGGCGAGCGGGGCCAGGTCCGTGTCCGCCCTCACGTTCAGCAGTCCCAGGGACCGTACGTCCGACCCGAGACGCAGGCCGTCGAGGCTCGGTGTACCGCTGAGCCCCAAGTAGAGCTCCCGCAGGTTCGGCAGGTCGCGCAGGGCTTCCAGGTGCTCCAGAGTCGCATTGCCCAAGATGGCGAGGACCGCGAGGGAGGGCTGCACACGCAGCTCGGTGAGGTCTGCGACGCCGTGAGAATTGAACATCACGAGCTCTCGCAGGGGTGGCAGCTCGCCCAACGCCGCAAGGTCCGTGAAGGGATGGTGGATCGCCAGCGTGTCGACGGACGCCAGGCGGCGTACCGCAGCCCACTGGCCGGAGTGTGTGAGCTTGACGGTACGGCCCGTCAGCGACAGGTGGGCCAGGACCTCATGCGCGTAGGCCTCCGCATCGAAGTAGGCCCAGGCGTCTATGAGTTCGGCGATGACAGGACGGCGATCATCCCGGACGTACTCCGCCAGCAGTGCCAGAGCCTCTTCACCGCCGATCAACGCCACTGTCCGCACGGTCTGTACGGCCGCCTTCTCCGTCAGTTCCCCCAGCGTCCGAGGCATCTTCCGCAGCAGACTCGCCCCTACCGCCGCCAGCGCAGGCGGATCCGTCTCCCGTCGCGCCGGCAACAGGGATTCCACCGCCCCATCCAACCGCCCCGCCAGCCCCTCTGACACCTCCAGCACCGTCTCCTGACAAGCTGCCGCCAACAACCGCAACCGCCGCGCGTGCCGGGGCTCCTCCTCCGCGCGGTCCAGGATCCCGCCCAGCAGTTCCTCCCGCTGCGGCCGGTTGGCATGCCCCGCGGCCATGATGATCGTCTCGCGCCAGATGTCCAGATGCGCCCGCCCGACCAGGTTGCCGATGCGGTCCTCCTCCGTCGCCTCCTCGGCGGCCAGGTACTCCTGGAAGGTGCGGTGCACGAAGTCCAGTCGCCCCACGGCGGGGGAGCGCAGCACGCCCGAGCGCCCCCGCAACTGGTCCAGGACCCGCACCCCGTCCTGTTCCTCCAGGTGTCGCATCCCCGCCAACTTGCGCCCGACGTGCCGCTCCGCCTGCTCCAGCGAGATCTCACTGCGGTTGTTGTCCGACAGCCGCCACGCCAGATCCCGCAGCAGCACCAGCTTGTCCCCGAGGCTGAGTCTGCTGTCCACGGCGCTGGGGACGTTCCGGTGGGCGTCCCGCTCATGGACCAGGGCGTGCAGGGCGTTCCGGTACAACTCCATCCGGTCGCGGGGGAGTTGGCTGCCCCGGTTCAGATGCATCGCGCACAGCATCGACGCCAGCAGCGGCGTCCCCGCCAGCGACTGCAGATGCGGCCGGTCCTTTAGGCTGTTCAGCAACGACTGCTCGTACTGCGGCAGTTCCTCCACCGCACACGGCAGTTCCTCGCCCAGTTCCCGCACCGCCTGATGCCATTGCCGCACGAATGCCGCGAGGTCGGGCGGCGTCATGCGGTCCAGATGAAGCGCCGTGAATTCCTCGCGGCGCAGCCAGTCCGCGCCTGCTGCCGCGGGCCGGGAAGTGACGACCACCCTCACCTCTCCGTACGCCGCCAGCAGCTTGCGCAGCCATTCGCGTACCGCACGACGCTCCCCATCCAGCAGCTCATCCACTCCGTCGATCAGCAGCAACGCTTTCCCGACCGCCAACTGCCGCTCGACCCATGCCTTCGGCATCACGCCGGTGATGTGCCCGGCCACCGAGTCCAGCATCGCCTCCGGCGTCGGCAGCGCCCGCCCGCTGTACTCCCGCAGCTTTACGAACACCGGCGTCAGACCGTTCCAGCCGGCCAGCTCGCCGGCGAACGCGCCCCGCGCCGCTGTGACCGCCAGCCACCGCAGCAACGTCGTCTTGCCGGAGCCGGCCTCACCGCGGAGCAGAACCCGCGAGGCGCCGCCCAGAGCAGCCTCCACGCGCATTCCTGCGGCCTCGCGCCTGCCGCCGTCCTCCCAGTCGCTCATATCGGGCCGCAGCGGCGGCAGAGAGCGCTGCCGGGGGCCTGCTGAGCGCCGCCCTGTCCCGTCGTCCCCTGTGGCCCGCAGGCTCACATACGCCACCGACAGCCGAGCCTGCGCCGCCCCCCGGTCCGACGTACGGCGGAACAGCTCCACCTCGTCCAGCGATGCGCTCACTAGCTCCAGGTATCGTCGTCGGAACCCCTCGTCCCGGTCCGTTCCCTCCGGCGCGAAGAGTGACCGGTCCGGCAACTGCTCCAACACCCGGGCGATCTCCGCGCCCAGCGACGTCGTTCGCGTCAACAGCTCCGCCAGCGCCCGTTCCTCGAACACCGGCAGGCCGCGCACGATCCGTACGTAGTACTCCACGCACTCGTTGAACAGCCGCTCGTACAACCGGCCTTCCGCCTCGCCCAGCCCCACCGGCGGGCGCACCTCCCGGGTGATCCGCCGGATCAGCTCGGCCGGCTGGGCGTCCGCCGCGAGCAGCGCCCCGTCGGAGAGGTCCGCCGCCGCGAACGTGTCGCACACCGCGTCGATCACCGCCTGTCGCCCGGACTCCTCCAGACGCCTGAACTCATGCTCCAGGAACGGCTCCAGACGGTCGAACACCGCGTCGGCGATCTGCTCGAACTGTCGCTTCACACTCCGCGAGAACTTCACCCCGGGTATCCGCACCCGGGCCAGCTCCTCGATGGACAGATGGCGTTCCTGCTCGCGCCGCCTGCCTCCGAGCCAGATCTGCGCCGCCGTGTTCGCCACGGTCGTGCCCAGCCGTAATGCGGCCGTCTCCGCGATCACCCTCGTATCCCCTCCCCGAACGACTTACGGCCCCATCCCTCCCACAGGAGGAACGAGGGCCGCAAGCGAAACGTGCCGAAGAGACGGGCCGGCTAGCGCAGCCGCGCCATCAGGGCGTGCTCGACGAGCGTGATCAGCGCCGACTTGGCGTCCGCCCGGTGCCGGGCGTCCGTCGTGATGATCGGGGTGTCGGGGCCGATCTGCAGCGCCTCGCGGACCTCGTCCGGCGAGTACGGCTGGTTGCCGTCGAAGCCGTTGAGGGCGATGACGAAGGGGAGGCCCGAGTTCTCGAAGTAGTCGACCGCGGGGAAGCAGTCGGCGAGACGGCGGGTGTCGACCAGGACGATCGCGCCGATCGCGCCGCGCACCAGGTCGTCCCACATGAACCAGAAGCGGTCCTGGCCCGGCGTACCGAACAGGTACAGGATCAGGTCCTGGTCCAGGGTGATACGGCCGAAGTCCATGGCCACCGTGGTGGTGGTCTTGTCTCCGGTGTGGGTGAGGTCGTCGATGCCCGCCGACGCAGACGTCATGACGGCCTCTGTGCGCAGCGGGTTGATCTCCGAGACGGCGCCGACGAACGTGGTCTTGCCCACGCCGAAGCCGCCCGCCACCACGATCTTCGCGGAGGTGGTGGAGCGGGAAGGACCGCCGCTAGAGCTTGCGAAGTCCACTGAGCACCCTTTCGAGCAGTGTCACGTCTGGCTGGCCGCCGGCGTTCTCGTCGCCGCCCGGCTGATGGATGGCGACCAGGCCCGCCTCCGCCAAGTCGGCGACGAGGATCCTGGCCACGCCGAGAGGGATCGTCAGGAGCGCGGAGATCTCGGCTACCGACTTGATTTCCCGGCAGAGGTTGCAGATCCGCTGATGCTCGGGCAGCTGGCCCTGCATCTGGTGCGGCTGCGCGGTGGTGTGCACCAGTGCCTCGATGGCGAGCTGGTAGCGCGGGCGCGTCCGGCCGCCGGTCATGGCGTACGGGCGCACCAGGGGGTTGTTCGACGCCCCTGCGGGCGCCGGCTCAGGGGCGCGTCGCTGCGGCTGCACGGGCTGGATGCGCGGCGTCGGCGGCTGGTCGTACGGCGAGGGCCCGGGGCCCTGCGGGGCGTACGGCTGACGCTGGCTCGGCTGGGAGGGGAAGTTGTACCGGTTCTGGGAACCGTCGCCGTGCCCCTGGGCAGGGCCGTACGACCAGTTGCCCGCTGACGAACCGTCTGGGGGTGTTGCCACTTTCTCTCCTCCTCCGACTGTGCCTGGCACCCATCATGTGGAGCCGCGTCCCGAAACCTTACGGCCCCGGGACGCCAAAACGCACCGACTGTCTGTTAGTTGAGCAGGCTGCCTTGAAGCTCCGCACGCAGGTCCGGTGTCAGGACCGTACCGGCACGGTCGACCAGAAGCGCCATCTCGTACCCAATGAGGCCGATGTCCGCCTCGGGATGTGCGAGGACGGCGAGCGACGAACCGTCGGAGATGGACATGATGAAGAGGAATCCCCGCTCCATCTCCACAACCGTCTGGTTCACGCTGCCACCCTCGAAGATGCGGGAGGCGCCTGCCGTCAGTGACGTCAGACCGGAGGCGACGGCCGCGAGCTGGTCGGCGCGGTCGCGCGGGAAGCCTTCGGACATCGCCAGAAGGAGTCCGTCGGCGGAGACCACCACCGTGTGCGACACCCCGGGGGTGTTGTCCACGAAGTTGGTGATCAACCAGTTCAGGTTCTGTGCCGCCTGGCTCATCGGGCTCACACTAACGCTCCTGGTTGTAGGTGCTGTCAGGACCGAAGCCCTGGCCGTTCGTTTCACTTCCCGCACTGCGACCCCGCTGGACACCCCGGCGCAGGTTGCTCAGCCTGCCCCGGACGTCCTCGGGAGCGCGGGAGACCTGTGGGCCGCCCTGTGGGGTGGCTGCGGCGGCTCCCTCGACCAGGTTGGCCTTGGGTACCCGCCGCGGCAGGCCGGAGGAGGTCACCCCGCCTGCCTTGGGCTTCCGGAGCTGCGCGGCCTGCTGCCAGCGGTCGTCGTTCTGCGAACGCCAGCTGCTGTCGCCGTTGCTCTCCGGTGTGGGGGCCGGCGCTTCCTGCCGCGCGGGCCGTGCGCCGTTGGTGCCGCTCGCCGTGGACCCGCGGCGGGGAAGCCCGGCATCGGTCAGCGCGTGGCCGGCGGAGGGAGCCGGTCCCGGACGGTCGAAGCCTACGCGGTCATGCTCGTTTGCGTCATCGGCCTGCGCAGATTCCGTTTCCGGAGCGTAACTGTCCGGGTATCCGTTGCGGTAGCCGTTCGACTGCGGCCAGTCGTCCTGCTGACGCCGCTGCTCGAAGGCCGGGAAGGTCTCCGAGGCGGACGCGCTCGCGGCCGCGGGCTCCTCGTGGGACGGCTCCGGATACGAGGGCTCGGGGTAGCCGCCGCCCGACGAGAAGGTGTCGTTCTGCGGCAGGCCACCGTTCGGCGCGTAGTACTGGTCGTCGTACGACGGCCGCTGCGGCTCGTCATAGCCGCCCCGCTGAGGCTCGTCGTACGCAGCCTGCTGCTGCTCCTCGTACGACGTCTGCCGCTGCTCCTCGTACGCCCGCTGCGGGTCGTACCCGCCGGGCTGCTCGGGGAAGCCGTTCTGGCCGTCGTAGCCCTGCTGACCGGTGAACTCGTCGTACGCGGGCGCCTCGGGCGTCTCCTGGCCGGGCTGCTGGCCGTGCGCCTGGGCCTCCAGGGCCGCGCGGCGCTCCTCACGCATCAGGGAGCGGCCGACGGGGTCCAGCTCGCGTATGTCGTCGGGGACCTCGGCGTAGCGGCTGTCGTCGAAGCCGAGCTCGGCGGCCGTGCGCATCGGCAGACCGTTGTTGAAGTCCTCACCCTGGAAGTTCTGCTCCGGGATGATCTGCGACACCGTGAACTCGTCGTGGGCGGGCTGCTGCTCGCCGCCACCGCCGTGCGTGATCGCGTCGGGCAGCATGACCAGCGAGGTGGTGCCGGCCTGCTCGCCGGAGGGGCGCAGCTGGACGCGGATGCCGTGCCGGTCGGACAGCCGGCCGACCACGAAGAGGCCCATGCGCTGGGAGATCGCGGCGTCCACGGTCGGCGGGTTGGCCAGCTTGTGGTTGATGTCCGCGAAGTCCTCGGCGGTGAGGCCGATGCCCTTGTCGTGGATCTCGATCATGATGCGGCCGTCGGGGAGACGGGTCGCGGTGACGCGGACCTTGGTCTGCGGGGAGGAGAACGTCGTCGCGTTCTCCAGCAGCTCGGCGAGCAGGTGCACGAGGTCGGTGACCGCGCGGCCGTGGATCTCGGCCTCCGGGACGCCCGACAGCTCGATGCGCTCGTACTGCTCCACCTCGGAGGAGGCGGCGCGCAGGACGTCGACCAGCGGGACCGGCTGGTCCCAGCGGCGGCCGGGCTCCTCGCCGGCGAGGACGAGGAGGTTCTCGCCGTTGCGGCGCATACGGGTCGCGAGGTGGTCCAGCTTGAAGAGGTTCTCCAGCTGGTCCGGGTCGGCCTCGTTGTTCTCCAGGTCGGTGATCAGGGTCAGCTGGCCCTCGATCAGCGACTGGTTGCGGCGCGACAGGTTGGTGAAGATCGCGTTGATGTTGCCCCGCAGCAGGGCCTGCTCGGCGGCGAGCCGGACGGCCTCGCGGTGGACCTGGTCGAAGGCGCGGGCGACTTCGCCGATCTCGTCCCGGGTGTTGATCGGGATGGGTGCGACACGGGTGTCCACGCGGCCGGGGTCGGTGCGCGAGAGCTGGTCGACCAGCATCGGCAGACGCTGCTCGGCGATACCGAAGGCGGCGTTGCGCAGCTGGCGCATCGCGCGGGACATCTGGCGGGCGACCATGCCGGCCAGGATGAACGCGGCGAGCAGGGCGACCACGACGGCGGCACCGGTGATCAGGGCGTCGCGCTTGGCGTCGTCGGAGATGGCGGCGGCCTCGTTCACCGCGGTGTTGGCGAGGTCGTTCTCGATGTCGCGGTAGGCGTTGTACTTGAGGGTGTTGACCGCCCACCAGTTCTCGGCGGTGATGCCCTGCTGGGCGAGCGCGGCACGCTCACTGGTGTCCGTGGACGTCAGCCGGGCCAGCAACCCGACCATCGTCTCCGGCTTGGCGGGCGGCGGGACGTAGTCGGGGTTCTTCTGCTTGGCCGCCTTGGCCATCGCGAGGCCCTCGGCCTGGATGTCCTTCTTGGCGTTGTCGAGCTTCTGGTTGTCCTGCTCGGTGCCGCCGCTGATGTACTCCTGGATGGCGATGCCCTCCAGGTAGGCGTACGAGGTGAGGGCGATGCGCTGCCGGGCCAGGTCCGTGGGCTTGGGGCCCGGCTTGACCAGCATGTGCATACCGATGGAGCGCTCCAGGGAGAGCGCGCCCTTGGTGAGCGAGATGGCGTAGACGGTACGGCCGTAGCTGGTGATGTTGCCGGTGCCGAGACCCAGCTCGTTGGAGAACTCGAGCAGGCGGTGCTCGACCTCGACGTAGCCCTCTTCGGTCTCCACGCCCTCGAGCTTGTCGGTGTAGGCGGCCGCGCGCAGCTCCGCCAGGTCGGGCTCCACCTCACGGAAGCGCTCCAGACGGCGCTCCAGGTTGGGCCGGTCCGGCATGTTCTGGGCGGCTTCGTCGAAGGCGTCGGCGGCCTTGTCGGTCTTGTCGCGGGCCGCGACGACCGCCGGGTCGTCCTGTCCCTTGCCCTGCAGCAGGGGAGCGGCGGTCGAGTCGCGCTCGACGAGGAGTGCGTCGCCGTAGGCCAGGGCGGCCTGCACCAGACGCGCGGTGTTCTCCGCGTCCTCGGCCTCCTGCCAGGTGTCGATCGAGCTCTTGACCTGGAAGCCGCCCATGACGAGGCCGACCAGCACGGGTATGAGCAGGATCGCGTTCAGCCGGGTCGGCACGCGCCAGTTGCGCGGGGAGAGACGGCCGCCGCTGGGCGCGGGCGCCGCCGTGGGTTCCGATCCGGGCACAGGGGCGGGCGCCGCTCCGCGCGGCGGCGGGGTGAAGTTGCCCCGGGCCGACGGCTCGGGACTGTTCTTGCTTCGCCTCACTCGACCAACAACCTTCCGGCGGGGTCGGCACCTACGTTGTGCCGCAGTGTCTCAGAGCCCAGTTCGCCATTGAGTACGCAGTACTGCTGAGTACGTCTTTGACTATTGGGCAGTTCAGGCATTCCAGCACGTCGGCCTGCGCTCTTCCAAACAGTGGAAGCGGCGGATTCGGAGTGATGTAAGCCCCAGATAAAACGGTCATAAAGAACGAGCCCCGTCAAAAGACGGGGCCTTTGTGCGCGCAGCGAGACCGCTTGACCGCGACGAGTGGCCGTACCACCCGATTCCTCTGCCGAAACGTTATGAACAACGAAGCCGACCGTGTCAAAGGCCACAGTCGGCTCCGCCACATCTACGACAACTGCCGTATGGCGCTTCCGATTTGATCTACCGCAGCCGCGCCATCAGCGCGTGCTCCACCAGCGTGATCAGCGCACTCTTGGCATCCGAGCGGTGCCGGGCGTCCGTCGTGATGATCGGGGTGTCCGGACCGATCTGCAGCGCCTCGCGCACTTCCTCGGGCTGGTAAGGCTGGTGCCCGTCGAAGCCGTTGAGCGCGACCACGAAGGGCAGGCCGCTGTTCTCGAAGTAATCGACCGCCGGGAAGCAGTCCGCCAGGCGCCGGGTGTCCACGAGCACCACCGCGCCGATCGCGCCGCGCACCAGGTCGTCCCACATGAACCAGAAGCGGTCCTGGCCCGGCGTACCGAACAGGTACAGGATCAGGTCCTGGTCCAGGGTGATACGGCCGAAGTCCATGGCCACCGTGGTGGTGGTCTTGTCACCGGTGTGCGTGAGGTCGTCGATGCCCGCGCTCGCGGACGTCATCACGGCCTCGGTGCGCAGCGGGTTGATCTCCGAGACGGCGCCCACGAACGTGGTCTTGCCCACGCCGAAGCCGCCCGCCACCACGATCTTGGCGGAGGTGGTGGCCCGCCCCGGTTCAGAGCTTGCGAAGTCCACTGAGCACCCTTTCGAGCAGCGTCACGTCCGGTGCGCCGCCGTTGTTCTCGTCGCCACCCGGCTGGTGGATGGCGACCAGGCCGGCCTCCGCGAGGTCCGCGACGAGGATCCGGGCCACACCCAGCGGCATGGACAGCAGCGCCGAGACCTCGGCGACCGACTTCACCTCACGGCACAGATGGCAGATGCGCTGGTGCTCCGGGAGGAGCCCCATGAGTGCTGCCGGGTCGGCCGTGGTGCTGATCAAGGCCTCGATGGCCAACTGGTAGCGCGGCCGCGTCCGGCCGCCGGTCATCGCGTACGGCCGTACCAGCGGCTGGTCGCCCTCATCCTCGTACGGCTCCGCGTACGGATCATGAGAGGCGGTGGGCGGGGTCATGAATCCTCCGGGCGGGGACAGCAAGTCGGTCAGTCAAGCCGTCTGGTGAAGGCCGATGGGGGGATTGTGGCGGCCGGACGGTGATTTGGTGAGACGGGTGGATCCGGGAGTGATCAGTGGAGCAGACTGCCTTGGAGTTCGGCGCGCAGGTCGGGCGTGAGCACCGCGCCCGCGCGGTCGACCAGCAGCGCCATCTCGTAGCCGACGAGGCCGATGTCGCATTCGGGGTGTGCCAGGACGGCGAGGGACGAACCGTCCGAGACGGACATGAGGAAGAGGAATCCCCGCTCCATCTCGACAACGGTCTGTGCCACGCTGCCGCCCTCGAAGATCCGGGAGGCCCCCGCCGTCAGCGAGGTCAGACCCGACGCTACGGCCGCCAGCTGGTCGGCACGGTCGCGGGGGAACCCCTCCGACATGGCCAGCAGAAGACCGTCGGCTGACACGACGACGGTGTGGGACACACCCGGTGTGTTGTCCACGAAGTTGGTGATCAACCAGTTGAGGTTCTGTGCCGCCTGGCTCATCTGGCTCAACTAACGCTCCTGCTGGTGAGTGGGGTTCGGGAAGCTGCCGGTCTGGCCACTACCGACCTGTCGACCCTGCGCGATACCCCGACGGAGATTGGTCAGCCGGCCGCGTACGTCGTCAGGCGCACGCGAGACCTGCGGACCGGTTTGGTGCTGTTGCTGCTGAGCCGTACCCGGGACGAGGTTCGCCCTGGGCACCCGGCGCGGCAGGCCGGAGGTGGTGACACCGCCCGCGGCCGGCTGCCGGACGCGTTCCGCCTGCCGGACGAGGTCGTCGTTCGGCGAGCTGCGCCAGGAGGCCGAGGCGGGAGGCTGGGAGGGAGCCGCAGGAGCCTGCGGCTGCTGGGGAGCGGGAGCCGGAGCCGAGCCGCCCGCACCGGGCTGACGCCCCTGCTGGCCGCCGTGGAACCAGTTGGTCTCCAGCGTGTCGTACAGCGGGGTACGCCCGTCACCGGGACCCGTCGCGGGCGGCAGGGCCTCGGGCTCCTGGCGGGCGGGCCGCTGCTGCGGACGCGCCGGGGCCGGGGGCTGCGGGGCACCGTAGCCGGAGCCGCCGCCGTACGTGCCGTTGACCTGGGGCCGCTCGAACTGGCCGGTGGAGTCGCCGCCGGGGCGGCCGGGCAGGGCGTGCTGGCCCGTCGAGCCGCTGTCGTACGCCTGCGGTGCGGGGTACTGACCCGTCTGCGACGAGTTGTTCTGCGTGCCCGGGGCGCCGAAGACGTCCGGTCGGACGAACTGGCCCGGGTTCTGCGATGCGTTCGCACCGGGGCGGGCGAACTCGGACGTGGAGCCCGGGCCCTGGTGTGCGTCGGGACGCGGGACCGCCGGGATCTCGGCCGTCGAGCCCGGGCCCTGACGGTCGTCGATCCGCGGCATCCGGGAGGTCTGTGCCGGGTCCTCGTCGTGCCCGCGCGGGGTGTCCAGCGAGGCGCGCGGCACCGGCGGCTGGGCGTTCTCGTCGCTCCAGCTGGGGCGGGAGGGCTGGTTGCCACCCGGCAGCTCGGCCCGCGCACCACCGCGCGGCGGCAGCTGCGGCCGACGGCCGCGACGGCCGCCGCCCTGCTCAGCACCGGCGGACGGGGACGCGGACGGCTGCGACGCGGGTCCCTGCGGCCGGGACTGCTCGCGGCCGGCGGAGCCGCCGAAGGCGTCCTGGCCCGAGCCGAACAGATCCTGACCCGTACCCGCGGCCTGCAGCCCCTGCGGAGCACCCGGAGCCTGGCCACCGAACCCGGCACCCGCACCGGCCGGCGGCCGGCCCTGCGAAGGAGCACCCGGACCCTGCGGCCCGCGCGGCGCGCCCGGTCCACCAGGAAGCCCGCCACCGTCACGTCCGGGCAGCGCGGCCCGTGGACCCTGACCGGCACCGAGCCGGCCCCCGCCGGACGCACCGGCACCGAGCGCACCACCCGGCGCACCCGCGCCGAGGGAGCCGCCGCCGGCCTGGGCCTGGCGACGGGCGGCCGCGGCACCGGCGGCGGCCTGTGCGGCGGCCGGACCACCGGAGGCACCGGGACCGTTCGGGCCGGGCTTGCCCGGAGCGGGCTTCTTGCCGCCCTGGGCGACATCGACGGGGAGCATGACCAGCGCGGTCGTACCGCCGGAGTCGGACGGGCGCAGCTGGATGCGGATGCCGTGCCGCTGCGACAGCCGGCCGACCACGAACAGGCCCATGCGGCGGGAGACGGAGACGTCCACGGTGGGCGGCGAGGCGAGCCGCTCGTTGATCGCCGCGAGGTCCTCGGGGGAGAGGCCGATACCGGTGTCGTGGATCTCGATCAGGACGCGGCCGTCGGGCAGCGCGTGACCGGTGACCTTGACCTTGGTCTGCGGCGAGGAGAACGAGGTCGCGTTCTCCAGCAGCTCGGCGAGCAGGTGCACGAGGTCGTTGACCACGCGGCCGGCCACTTCGGTGGTCGGCACGGAGGCCAGCTCGATGCGCTCGTACTGCTCCACCTCGGACGCGGCGGCGCGGAGCACGTCGACCAGCGGGACCGGGCGGGTCCAGCGACGGCCGGGCTCCTCACCGGCGAGGACGAGGAGGTTCTCACCGTTACGGCGCATGCGGGTCGCGAGGTGGTCGAGCTTGAACAGCGAGGACAGCTGGTCCGGGTCGGCCTCGCGGGACTCCAGCTCGGAGATCAGCGACAGCTGGCGCTGGATCAGACCCTGGGAGCGGCGCGAGAGGTTGGTGAACATCGCGTTGACGTTGCCCCGCAGCAGGGCCTGCTCGGCGGCGAGGCGGACCGCCTCGCGGTGCACGTCGTCGAAGGCCGCGGCCACCTGGCCGATCTCGTCCCGGGAGTGCACACCGACCGACTCGACGGAGGTGTCGACGTCCTGCGGGTCGGACTCGGACAGCTGCTTGACCAGCTCGGGCAGCCGGTCCTGGGCGACCTTGGTGGCGGTCTCCTCGAGGCGGCGCAGCGAGCGGATCATGGAGCGGGCCACGACGAAGGCGCCGACCAGCGAGACACCGAGCACGAGCAGGATCAGCGCACCGGAGATGATCGCTTCGCGCTCGGACTCGTTGCGCAGCTCGCGGGCCTTCTGCTCCATCTGCTCGAGCAGCGTGGTCTCGATGGCGCGCATGCCCTGGATCTTGGTGGTGCTGTCGTCCACCCAGTCCCGGTACGACCGCTTGTCCAGCGACTGCAGACCGGTCGAGGTGGTGAGGGCACGGTTGGCGTAGGTGTCGCTGGCCTTGATCGTCGGGTTGCCGTCGCCGATCGGCTTCAGCAGTTCCTCGGCGGCTTCCGTGCCGTAGATGTTCTTGAAGCTGCTGATCTCGGACTTCTGGCTCTTCAGCGCCGAGTCGGCGTACAGCCGGTCGTTCTCCGACAGGTCGCTGTCGGAGGTGGTGTTGGCCGGCAGCGCCGCGGCGAGGACCGCGCGCTGGATGGACGAGTACTCCTTGGCCGAGGAGAAGGCGGCCAGGGCACGCGTGCTCTGGATCATCTCCGGGTTGCTGGTCGCCTCGGCCATGTCCTGCGAGAGGTCGAGCAGGTGGCTGATCAGCCGGTGGTAGGCCTCCACGGTCTGTGTGGAGTTGCCGTCGGCCTGGTAGGCGCCGTTGCGGATCTCGGAGACGGTGTTGAGTTCCCGGACCAGCTGGACGATGTTGTCGCGGACGCCCTTGAGGGTGCCGTCCTTGCTGGCGTTGTCGATCTCCTCGGCGGCTTCCCTGAAGCTGTCCGAAGCCCGGTCCGTCTTGTCCCGGTAGCCCTTGACCGTGTAGTCGCTCGCCTTGGCGCCGTGCGCGAGCGGACCGGCGGACTGGTCGCGCTCCTCCTGGAGCGCGGTGGCGAGTTCGGTGGCCCGCTTGGTCATGTCCGTCAGCAGCTTCATGTTCTCGAGCTGCTGGATGTCGTCCATGTTGTCGCTGATGCGCAGCGCGCCCAGCGAGGTGGCCGCGACCACGGGGAGCGTCAGCAGCGCCACCAGACGCGTGGAGATACGCCAGTTGCGCAGGGCTATTCGTGAGCCGGGGCCCGTGGAGCCCTTGGACGGCTTGGCGGCCGGCGGTGATGGCGGGGTCGCCGCCCCCGAGGACGCCGACACGGCCGGGCGCCCGGAGCGCTCACCGCCTTCGACGGACGGGGCCGGGCCCGGGTTCTGGGCGTGCTGGGGCGAGGGACCTCGGTCGGTCCCGCCGTGCTCCGGCTCCGCCGAAGCGCTGCCATCCCTCTTGAAACGTCCCTGCACTAGCGTCGCAACCTCTGGACCAGGCGCCCTTCCGCGTGAACGGACGGACACGGTGTCGGCGTAGTAGGGAGCGTCCTGAACACGCTCCCCGATGGTCGAGTGACCGGCGCTGGCTCCCCCTTCTCGCCGCCACCAGGCGCTCGGTGCGCCCCCTGTGCGCCGGCTCGATCCCGCGGCGGTCCGTGGAATTCCAGCACAGTGCAGGATCTGCAACAAGGCCCGTAGGTCGAGCCGTGACATACGTGACACCAAGTGAGTGTGGGATTACCTGCCGTAGAAACTTATCCCGCCCATAACGGACTTATGCCCGCGAGCCGCTCAGGTGCCGGGGGTGTCCCAGTCGCCATGATCAGGAGCGGAATGAGAGCTTCAGGGGGGCAATGCCCGTTTCGTTAGGGTGGATTGCAGGCCTGAATTGACCGGTTTATCCGCAGACTCGTGAGCAAACTCACACGCGGATCAGGGGGACCCGGTGACTTCTCGTGGGGATCGCATGTTTAGCCTGACGCTTTACAAGAGCGTTGTTTCTGCCCACCCGCGTCGGTCGGCAGGCCCGCATGAGGCCCGCCCCGGCGCTTCGTCACGACAGGACTCAGTACAACCGTGAAGACGACGACGATGTTCCGCACGATAGCCAACCCGCGGCGCACGACGCTGGCGCACCTCGACGACGCCGACGAACTGCAGATTCCGCAGCAGCCGGAGCACTCGGTCGACCTTCCCGCTCAGACCGCCAATCCCAAGCGCACCATCCTCCAGGAGCTCCCCGTCACCGCCACCGCCCAGTAGTACGCGGCCGGACGACCGGTTGTTCAATCACGTACGAACAGAGCGGTCACGTGGTGCACGGCGGACTCCGTCCGTACGAGGCTCAGGGCGCCCGCGGTAATGCGCGAGGCGCCCGCCCTTCCCCGCGCTAGCCTGGAGCGTCAGACTCCAGCCAGCTCAGTGAGGGGCGCAAGGATCCCGTGCGCATCGCCAGATTCTCCATCGACGGGAACGTCGCCTTCGGCGCGGTCGAGGGTGACAAGCCGGACGAGCTCGTCCTCGACATCATCAAGGGCATCCCGTTCGCGGACTTCGAGCTCTCCGGTACGAAGGTGCCGTTGAGCAAGGTCAGGCTGCTGCCGCCGGTGCTCCCCAACAAGGTCGTGGCCTTCGGCCGCAACTACGCCGAGCACGCCCGCGAACTCGGCAACGAGGTCCCCGACGCCCCGTTCGCCTTCTTCAAGCCGTCCACCGCGGTGATCGGCCCCGGCGACGAGATCCAGTACCCGTCCTTCACCGCGGACCTCCAGCACGAGGCCGAGCTGGCCGTCGTCATCGGCCGCATGTGCCGCGAGGTCCCGCGCGAGCGCGTCAAGGACGTGATCTTCGGCTACACCTGCGCGATCGACGTCACCGCGCGTGACGTCCAGCGGCGCGAGAAGCAGTGGGCCCGGGCCAAGGGCTTCGACACCTCCTGCCCGCTGGGCCCCTGGGTGGAGACGGACCTCGACCTCGAGACGGCGTCCGACCTGACGATCCAGCTCACGGTCAACGGCGAACAGCGCCAGCTCGGCCGCACCAGCGAGATGATCCACCCCATCGAGGACCTGATCGTCAACATCTCCGAGGCCATGACGCTGCTCCCCGGCGACGTGATCCTCACGGGCACCCCGGCAGGCGTCGGGCCGCTCACCGTCGGCGACGAGGTCGCCGTCACCATTGAAGGCATCGGCACTCTCACCAACAAGGTTGTCAAGCGTGGCTAGCGCACCCGTCCGCGTACGTTTCTGCCCCTCGCCCACCGGTAACCCCCATGTGGGCCTGGTCCGCACCGCCCTGTTCAACTGGGCGTTCGCCCGGCACCACCAGGGCACCCTGGTCTTCCGCATCGAGGACACCGACGCGGCCCGCGACTCCGAGGAGTCCTACAACCAGCTGCTCGACTCGATGCGCTGGCTGGGCTTCGACTGGGACGAGGGCCCCGAGATCGGCGGCCCGCACGCGCCGTACCGCCAGTCGCAGCGCATGGACCTCTACAAGGAGGTCGCGCAGAAGCTGCTCGACGGCGGCTACGCCTACCACTGCTACTGCTCCCAGGAGGAGCTGGACACCCGCCGCGAGGCCGCCCGCGCGGCCGGCAAGCCGTCCGGCTACGACGGCCACTGCCGCGACCTCACGGCCGAGCAGGTCGAGGAGTACAAGGCCCAGGGCCGCGAGCCGATCGTCCGCTTCCGTATGCCCGACGAGACGATCACCTTCACGGACCTGGTCCGCGGCGAGCTGACGTTCACCCCGGAGAACGTCCCCGACTACGGCATCGTCCGCGCGAACGGCGCCCCGCTCTACACCCTCGTCAACCCGGTCGACGATGCCCTCATGGAGATCACCCACGTCCTGCGCGGCGAGGACCTGCTCTCGTCGACGCCCCGTCAGATCGCCCTGTACAAGGCGCTGATGGAGCTGGGCATCGCCAAGGCCGTCCCCGAGTTCGGCCACCTGCCGTACGTGATGGGCGAGGGCAACAAGAAGCTCTCCAAGCGTGACCCGCAGTCGTCGCTGAACCTCTACCGCGAGCGCGGCTTCCTCCCCGAGGGCCTCCTCAACTACCTCTCCCTCCTTGGCTGGTCGCTCTCCGCCGACCAGGACATCTTCACCATGGACGAGATGGTCGCGGCCTTCGACATCGCGGACGTGAACCCCAACCCGGCCCGCTTCGACCTGAAGAAGTGCGAGTCGATCAACGGCGACCACATCCGCCTGCTCGATGTGAAGGACTTCACCGAGCGCTGCCGCCCGTGGCTCCAGGCCCCGTTCGCCCCCTGGGCCCCGGAGGCCTTCGACGAGGTGAAGTGGCAGGCGATCGCCCCGCACGCGCAGACCCGCCTGAAGGTCCTGTCGGAGATCACGGACAACGTCGACTTCCTGTTCCTGCCGGAGCCGGTCTTCGACGAGCCGTCCTGGACGAAGGCGATGAAGGAGGGCAGCGACGCCCTCCTGCGCACCGCCCGCGAGAAGCTGGATGCCGCCGACTGGACCTCCCCGGACTCCCTGAAGGAGGCCGTCCTGGCCGCCGGCGAGGCCCACGGTCTCAAGCTCGGCAAGGCCCAGGCCCCGGTCCGCGTCGCCGTCACCGGCCGCACGGTCGGCCTGCCGCTCTTCGAGTCCCTGGAGGTCCTGGGCAAGGACAAGACGCTGGCCCGGATCGACGCGGCACTGGCGAAGCTGGCCGCATAGCACGTTCACAGCGGGGCGGCGTCCGGTTCGGGCGCCGCCCTCGTGGTGTCGGTCAGGAGGCGTCGTTCTCGTCGATCAGGTAGTGGCTCTCGTCGAAGATCTCCAGCACCACGATGACCATGATCGCGCCGGCCACCATGTACTCCAGCACCACTCCGGGAGCCACGTACGCCTTGCGCAGGTGCTCGTCCGGGCCCAGTTGCGCGGTTGAGGTCTTGCGGAACGGGTCACGAGCCAGTATCCGCACGGCCCTGTCCAACTGGGCTCGGCGCTCTCCGGGCAGGGCGTCGTACGTCGCTCGGGCCTCGACGGTGAACTGGACGCGGTACTCGGTCATGGTTGTGGCTCGGTCTCTCGCTCGTCGGTCCCACCACGTTACGACATCCGCAGTTTGCGCAGTTCCGCTTCGCCGCAACCCGAGCCGCACCTCCGCGGCAGCGGCTGCGCACCGCTCCACCGGCGCGACCGCCACCGTCACGATCCCGTCCGGCCAGACCTACAAGGCCGCCGTCGGCTGGAGCGTGCTGACCCAGGACACCGACGGCGCCCCGCACGTGCTGCGCGCCGCCGTCGACGGGACCACCACGGACATCCCGGTCACCGGGCTCCCCGCGGGCGCCCAGATCAACGCCTACGTCACCAGTGGCTCGGTCCGCCGTATCGCGGTCGTCCACACGCTGGACGGTACGAGGTCCGTCGGCCTCGTCGACCTCGCGGACGGCGCCTTCCGTTCGTACGTCTCCGGCGTGCGCGCGGACTCGGAGGCCGTCTTCAACGACCGCCGGCTCGTCGCCGATTGGAAAGCGGTCCGCGTCGACGCCGAGCCCGGCACGCAGCCCAGCGCGGTCGCCGGGCTGCCCGGCCATCTCCAAGCCGTCGTGGGCGGCCAAGTCCTCGCCGGAAACCCGGACTTCGTCCAAGGCGGCACCCACCCCGCACTCAGCGCCCGCTCCCTCGTGACCGGTGCCGCGAGCACCGTGCTCAGCCCGTCCTTCGGCGGGATCGGCCCGACCCTGGACGGCGGCGCCCTCGCCACCGCCGGGCCCACCGGCCTCGACTGGAACGTCCACCGGATCACTCCGACCCAGGACGGCGGGGTCGCCACCGAGAAGGTGGCCCAGATCCAGCCCTACGCGGTCGGTGTGCAAGGACTGGCGCTCGCCGGCGGCGAGTTGTTCCTGTACGGCGCGACACCCGGCGCCGCCAACCGGTTCAGCAGCTTCCAGCTGGACGCCACGGGCAGGCCCACCGGTCAGCAGACCCCCGCAGCCCGGCGCTCACTGACACCACCTGCCTCACCGGCGACGCCGCCTGCCCCCAGCTGGAGGCCCTGGGCGACGGCCGGGTCGCCTACCTGTGGACCAGCGCCGAGGGCCAGGGATCCGTCATCAGCGTCGGCCTCGACACCACGACCAGCCGCAACGAGCCCATGGGCGACGCCGGCGGCCGCATCCCCGGCGGCAGCGGCCGCTATGTGCTCTACAACGGCGGCTCAGGCACCCAGAAGGTCGTCGACTTCCCGAACGGCACCACCGGCGGCGAGACCACCCTCAGCCGCGCCCGTACCGCCGCCGCCGTCTGGGGCCAGGTGATGTGGACGCCCGGCAGCACCCAGGGCGCGGTCGTCGGCAAGCACCTCAAGACCGGCCAGACGGTGGCCACGGTCGCCACCGGCGCCCCCTGCACCCCCACCGACATCCAGCCGTGAACACCTGGCTGTACTGGTCCTGCGGCACCACCGCGGGGGTGTACGACCGGGCGACCAACCGCAAGATCACGGTCCCGGCCGACAACGGCCCGCCTCGCCGACGGCTTCCTGCTCCGCGAGAACCGCACCACGCACGAACTGCTGCTCACCGACTTCCACACCGGCACGGCGGCCACCCGCACCGTGGTCAAGCTGCCCACGACGGACCAGAACAGGGGGGCAGCAACGGCCGCTGGGCCGTCGACCGCTTCGGCGGCCACATCGCCTACCTCAACGGCACCTACGGCGAGGTGTCGATCGTCCCCAGCGGGGTCCCCGCCTCGGCGCTCGCGCGGATGGAGGCCCAGACCGACCTCGCGCCGGGCGGCCCGACGAACCTGGCCCCCTGGCGGCCCGTCTGGCAGCTCAACAAGCCCGCCACCTGGACGCTCACCCTGAGCAACAGCACCGGCACGCCCGTACGCACCCTCACCGGCAGCACGAAGGGCGCCGCCGTCCGCGCCGCCTGGGACGGCTCCTGGGACGACGGCCGCCGGGTCGCCGGCACGTACACCTGGAAGCTGACCGCGGAGCCGCGCGACAACGAGGGTCCCGCCCTCACGGCGACCGGCACGACGACGGTCAACTGACGGACACGCTCCTGCCGTCCGGGTTACCGTCGGATCATGAGCATTCGGGCCGTGGTCTGGGACGTCGACGACACGCTCTTCGACGCTGCATTCTTCGGGGGATAACCCCCGAGCCCCCAGCCGTCCGGCAGTACCGTCGGTGTCATGCCGATCAAAGCCGTGGTCTGGGACGTCGACGACACCCTCTTCGACTACACAAGTGCCGACCGTGCCGGAATGCGCCTGCATCTGGCGGCCGAGGGCCTGCTGGACGCGTACGACAGCGTCGAGCAGGCCATCGTGCGCTGGCGGGAGATCACCGACGTGCAGTGGGCGCGGTTCTCGGCGGGCGAGGTGTCCTTCGAGGGGCAGCGCCGGGACCGCGTGCGGGTCTTTCTGGGCGAGGAGCTGAGCGACGCCGAGGCCGACGCGTGGTTCCAGCGGTACATCGCGCACTACGAGACCGTATGGAGCCTCTTCCCGGACGTCCTGCCCGTCCTGGACGCCCTCGCCGCCAGCCACCGGCACGCCGTGCTGTCCAACTCCAGCATCCACGTCCAGGACCGCAAGCTGCGCGCCCTCGGCGTGTACGACCGCTTCGAGGCCATCCTGTGCGCGGCCGAGCTGGGCGTCTCCAAGCCGGAGGCCGGCGCTTTCCACGCGGCCTGCGCAGCTTTGGAGCTCGCTCCGCACCAGGTCGCCTACGTCGGCGATCACCCGGAGATCGACGGGCGCGGTGCCGCGGACGCCGGGCTGGTGTCGGTGTGGATCGACCGTGACGGCGTGTACACCAGCGATGACCCGTCCGCCCCGGCGAACGGCAGACCGCACCGGATCGCCTCGCTCGCCGAACTCCCCGCGCTCCTTGGCGCGGATACCCGTTTTGGAGCGCCGTCCACCTTCGGGTAATGTTCTTCCTGCGCCGCCGGGGAGCGGGCCGAAAGGCCGGAAACCCGGAGGAGCGAACTAGAACAAGATCCCCCGCAGGGGCTTGCGTTCCAGTGGCCTATGGTGTAATTGGCAGCACGACTGATTCTGGTTCAGTTAGTCTTGGTTCGAGTCCAGGTAGGCCAGCTCGCAGAGCTCATCTGCAAAGCCCCCGTTGTGTAGCGGCCTAGCACGCTGCCCTCTCAAGGCAGTAGCGCCGGTTCGAATCCGGTCGGGGGTACTGATCTCGATCAACTCGGGATCGCTAGGGCCCCCGTTGTGTAGCGGCCTAGCACGCCGCCCTCTCAAGGCGGTAGCGCCGGTTCGAATCCGGTCGGGGGTACTGACTGGTCTAAACCACATTGGTCTATGGTGTAATTGGCAGCACGACTGATTCTGGTTCAGTTAGTCTTGGTTCGAGTCCAGGTAGACCAGCTCGGACCTGCGGAAACGCAGAGTCCACGCCCCCGTTGTGTAGCGGCCTAGCACGCCGCCCTCTCAAGGCGGTAGCGCCGGTTCGAATCCGGTCGGGGGTACAGAACGATGGCTCTCCACCTCAGCGGATGCGCGTGAGGTGGGGGGCCGTTTCTGTTGTTCGGGCGGGTGCGGGTCGTGGGGGCTTGTCGCCCCCGTGAACTGTCAGGGCCGGCCGCGGCGTTGAGGCCGGCCCTGATGCTCTTCGATCAGCCCGAGCGGCGCAGAGCCTCGGAGAGACGGGCTGCCGCGTCGATGACCGCCTGGGCGTGCATACGGCCCGGGTGGCGGGTGAGGCGCTCGATGGGGCCGGAGACCGATACGGCGGCCACCACACGGTTCGACGGGCCGCGTACGGGCGCGGAGACGGACGCGACGCCCGGCTCGCGCTCGCCGATCGACTGGGCCCAGCCCCGGCGGCGTACGCCCGAGAGCGCGGTGGCCGTGAAGCGGGCGCCCTGCAGGCCCCGGTGCAGACGCTCCGGCTCCTCCCAGGCCATGAGGATCTGGGCCGAGGAGCCCGCCTTCATCGTGAGCGTCGAGCCGACCGGGACCGTGTCCCGCAGGCCGGACAGACGCTCCGCCGCGGCGACGCAGATGCGCATGTCGCCCTGGCGGCGGTAGAGCTGCGCGCTCTCGCCGGTGACGTCCCGGAGGTGGGTGAGGACCGGGCCGGCGGTGGCGAGGAGACGGTCTTCACCCGCGGCCGCGGCCAGTTCTGCGAGGCGAGGGCCGAGAATGAAACGGCCCTGCATGTCACGCGCCACCATGCGGTGGTGTTCCAGAGCCACGGCCAGTCGATGGGCCGTGGGTCGTGCCAGTCCGGTGGCCGAGACGAGCCCTGCGAGGGTGGCCGGACCGGACTCCAGGGCGCTCAGGACAAGGGCTGCCTTGTCCAGAACGCCGACGCCGCTACTGTTGTCCATGAAACGATACTTGCGTCTCACTCTGTGAAACGCAAGTTCAATTTTCCGTGGAACACGCCACTCTGGAAGAACGAAGGCAGAGCGGCCCGTAAACCAGAACGGGCCTGGCGGCGGACGCCCGGAAGCAGGGGCGCGGGCGGTGGCCGCCTTCTCAAGATCTCTAGTTGGGCCGGTGGACCGTAAGCCGGCCGGAGGGAAAGCGATGGGTAGGACACTCGCGGAGAAGGTCTGGGACGACCATGTCGTCCGGCGCGCCGAGGGCGAGCCCGACCTCCTCTTCATCGATCTCCACCTGCTGCACGAGGTGACCAGCCCGCAGGCCTTCGACGGCCTCCGCAAGAGCGGTCGCAAGGTGCGCCGGCTCGACCTGACCATCGCCACCGAGGACCACAACACCCCGACCCTCGACATCGACAAGCCCATCGCCGACCCGGTCTCCCGGGTCCAGCTGGAGACGCTGCGCAAGAACGCCGCCGAGTTCGGCGTGCGCCTGCACCCGCTCGGTGACGTCGAGCAGGGCGTCGTCCACGTCGTCGGCCCGCAGCTGGGTCTGACCCAGCCGGGCATGACCGTCGTCTGCGGCGACTCCCACACCTCCACGCACGGCGCCTTCGGCGGTCTGGCGTTCGGCATCGGCACCTCCCAGGTCGAGCACGTGCTGGCCACCCAGACGCTGCCGCTGGTCCGCCCGAAGACCATGGCCATCACCGTCAACGGCGAGCTGCCCGACGGCGTCACCGCCAAGGACCTGATCCTGGCGATCATCGCCAAGATCGGTACGGGTGGCGGCCAGGGCTACGTCCTGGAGTACCGCGGCTCCGCCATCGAGAAGCTCTCGATGGAGGCCCGGATGACCATCTGCAACATGTCGATCGAGGCCGGCGCCCGCGCGGGCATGATCGCCCCCGACGAGACCACCTTCGAGTACCTCAAGGGCCGCCCGCACGCCCCCAAGGGCGAGGACTGGGACGCGGCCGTCGCGTACTGGAAGACGCTGAAGACGGACGAGGACGCCGAGTTCGACGCCGAGGTCGTCATCGAGGCCGCCGAGCTGTCCCCGTTCGTCACCTGGGGCACCAACCCGGGCCAGGGCGCGCCGCTTTCGGCGTCCGTCCCCGACCCTGCTTCGTACGAAGACGCTTCGGAGCGCCTCGCCGCCGAAAAGGCCCTGGAATACATGGGGTTGGAGGCCGGCCAGCCGCTGCGCTCCATCAAGGTGGACACCGTCTTCGTAGGCTCCTGCACCAACGGCCGCATCGAGGACCTGCGCGCCGCCGCCGAGCTCCTGAAGGGCCGCAAAGTCGCCGACGACGTACGGATGCTGGTCGTCCCGGGCTCCGCGCGGGTCGGTCTGCAGGCCGTTTCCGAGGGTCTGGACGTCGTCTTCAAGGAGGCCGGCGCCGAGTGGCGGCACGCGGGCTGCTCGATGTGCCTGGGCATGAACCCCGACCAGCTGGCCCCGGGTGAGCGCTCCGCGTCCACCTCCAACCGCAACTTCGAGGGCCGGCAGGGCAAGGGCGGTCGTACGCACCTGGTGTCGCCGCAGGTCGCGGCGGCCACCGCGGTGCTGGGCCACCTGGCCTCCCCGGCCGACCTGTCCGACGCCGAGACCCGTACGCCCGCTGGAGTCTGATCAGTCATGGAAGCATTCACCACGCACACCGGCCGGGCCGTCCCGCTGCGCCGCTCCAACGTCGACACCGACCAGATCATCCCTGCTCACTGGCTTAAGAAGGTGACCCGGGACGGGTTCGAGGACGGGCTGTTCGAGGCCTGGCGCAAGGACCCGGAGTTCGTGCTCAACCGGCCCGAGCGCGAAGGCGCCACGGTGCTGGTCGCCGGTCCCGACTTCGGCACCGGTTCCTCCCGCGAGCACGCCGTGTGGGCGCTGCAGAACTACGGCTTCAAGGCCGTCATCTCCTCGCGGTTCGCGGACATCTTCCGCGGCAACTCGCTCAAGAACGGCCTGCTCACGGTGGTTCTGGAGCAGAAGATCGTGGATGCGCTGTGGGAGCTCACCGAGAAGGACGCGACTGCTGAGGTCACTGTGGACCTTGAGGCTCGTGAGGTGCGGGCCGAGGGCATCACCGCCTCCTTCGAGCTGGACGAGAACTCCCGCTGGCGACTGCTGAACGGCCTCGACGACATCTCGATCACCCTGCAGAACGAGGCCGACATCGCCGCCTACGAGGCGAAGCGGCCCTCGTTCAAGCCGCGCACGCTCGAGGTCTGACCCGAGGCCCGCGCGCAAGGCGACTTTCGGACACCGCAACACCCCCTCAGTACCCCCGATCAGCCCCGATCGGGGGTACTGCCATGTCTGCACCCGAACGGCCCTGCGCCGTTCGGCGCCGCGCTCAACTTCCCACGTTACGAAGGGGGTTGCTGGGGTACGCGAGTGATGTAGCCGTGGCTTCCGCAAGTGCCCGGAAGGCCATTTGAGGCCGGAGTTGCACCCCTGGCAGGCGACAACTCGCCCCAGATGGCACAATCTGTGCATGGAACACGACGGCCAACTCGAGCTCTATGCGGCAGTCGCGGACCAACTCAAGGAAGCGCACGCAAGGGTGCGCGCACTGCAAGTCCCGGAGGGCGTACGGATGGCGCTGACCCGGAAGCTGCTGGTCATTACGGCCGCGGCCAAGCACGACGTCGCCGAAGCGACAAGGCGTCTGGAGCGGTTCATCGCGGACCTCGACGAGGGGCGATTCCCCGAAGAGGAACGCTGAACACCTTCGAGATCGCCGAGTCTGTTGCGGCACAAGGGTGATTAGCCCGTTTCGTGTTTGATTTGCGGTATATATCTGCCTAACGTGCGAAAAAGCTTGAACACTTTCGTTCTGGCGATGTCTCCGAAGGGGAAGACGTGAACAAGGCGCAGCTCGTAGAAGCGATTGCCGACAAGATGGGCGGCCGCCAGCAGGCCGCCGAGGCTGTCGACCACGTACTGGACGCGATCGTCCGCGCGGTCGTCGCGGGTGAGCGGGTCTCGGTCACCGGCTTCGGTTCGTTCGAGAAGGTCGACCGTCCGGCTCGTTACGCCCGTAACCCCCAGACGGGCGAGCGGGTTCGGGTCAAGAAGACCTCCGTTCCGCGCTTCCGTGCGGGTCAGGGCTTCAAGGACCTGGTGAGCGGCTCGAAGAAGCTCCCGCGGGGCGGCGAGGTCGCTGTCAAGAAGGCGCCCAAGGGCAGCCTGACCGGTGGTGCCGCGGCGACGGTCAAGAAGGCCGCCGCGAAGAAGACCACCAAGGCGGCCGCGGCGAAGAAGACGACCGCGAAGAAGACGACGGCCAAGAAGACCACGGCCGCCGCCAAGAAGACCACCGCGAAGAAGGCGCCGGCGAAGAAGACCACGACGGCGGCCAAGACCACCGCGGCGAAGAAGACCACCGCCAAGAAGGCGACGGCCAAGAAGGCCCCGGCGAAGAAGGCGACCGCCAAGAAGGCGCCCGCCAAGAAGTCGACTGCGCGCAAGTCGACCGCCAAGAGGGCCAGCACCCGTAGCAGGTAGAACCGACCGCAAAGGGCACTCACGCGCCGGGCCGGACTCCGTAGGGAGCCCGGCCCGCGGCGTGTTCAGAGGGTCTGCAGCGTCACCAGCGTGATCCGCAGGGACTCGCCTTTGCCCTCCGTCTCGATGCGTACGCGCTGACCTGGGCGGAGCAGCCGGAGACCGCCCGCGTCGAAGGCCGGGGCGTCGAAGGGGACGGGGGTGCCGTCGTCCAGCAGTACGCTGCCGGATCGGGTGTCGGCGTCGTAGGTGTAAGCGGTGGCCTGCATAACGGTCACCCTAATGTCCGCCGGGTGTGGGGGCGCGCCGTGGGGCTTGCGGCTCGTTGCCGGGTGCGGGTGCGTTGTGGCTGGTCGCGCAGTTCCCCGCGCCCCTTGGGGCGTGGCAGCTACTGCTCCTTGATCAGCAGGCGTGCCGCCATGGCTGCCGTGCGTGGGCCCACGCCCAGGGCCAGGGCGGCACGCAGGTCGTCTCCGGTGTCCACGTCCTGGCGTACGGAGTCCACCTCGGCGAGGTGGAGTTCCATCGCTCCCGACGCGCGATGGCGGGCCCGGGAATCCTCGCCGAATGCGGGGAGCAATTCATGTCCAGGGGTCGCGGCCAGCAACGTCGTGCCGATTGCTGCGGCGTCGGGGAGAAATGCGCGGGGGAATTCCGCTGCTGAGTCGAGGACGCGGGCCAATTCCAGGGGGCGCAGGGCGGGGAGATCGGCGTTCAGGGCTGCTACGGCGCTTTCGGGGCGGGAGGAACGTACGAACGCCGCCCCGTGGGTCAGTGCCGCGTTCAGGCCGTCGCCCGGCTCGTCGGGGACGATGTGCGCGCCGAGTGCGCCCAGCTCGCGGCCGGCCACGGTGTCGTCCGTGACGACGGCCACATCCTTCACCGCCGGGCAGGCCAGGGCCGCCGTCACCGTGTCCTGGGCGAACGCGAGGGCCAGGCCCGGGCGCAGCCCGTCCGCCGCGGTGTCCGAGAGCCTGCTCTTCGCCCGCGCCAAGGGCTTCAGGGGTATGACCAAGGTCCACTGCACGAGCGTTACGTCCCTCTCTTGTCGCGGCCATTGTCACTCAGCCGTCACCAGGGGCATCTGGCGGTTACGGCGGCGAGGCGTACGGTGTTCTCGACAGACCGGCGGCCTGGGGCGACACTTGTGCGGCCCCCCGGCCCGATGTCCTTGATCCCTAGAGGAAGGTGTCCGCGTGCCCCGCCGCAGAATCGGCTTCTGGTACCGCTTCGCCGCGGTGATCTGCAAACCGCCGCTGGTGGTTCTGATCAAGCGGGACTGGCGTGGAATGGAGCACATTCCGGCCGAGGGCGGATTTATCACCGCGGTGAACCACAATTCGCACATCGATCCCTTCGCGTACGCGCACTTTCAGTACAACACCGGCCGGGTCCCGCGATTCCTGGCGAAGAGCGGGCTTTTCAAGAAGGGATTCGTCGGCGCCGCGATGCGCGGCACCGGGCAGATCCCCGTCTACCGGGAGACCACGGACGCGCTGAGCGCCTTCCGGGCCGCGATCGAGGCCGTGGAGCGTGGCGAGTGCGTCGCGTTCTACCCCGAGGGCACCATCACCCGCGACCCGAACCAGTGGCCCATGACCGCCAAGACCGGCGCCGCCCGCGTCGCCCTGCAGACCAAGTGCCCGGTGATCCCGGTCGCGCAGTGGGGCGCCAACGAACTGCTGCCGCCGTACGCCAAGAAGCCCAACCTCCTTCCGCGCAAGACCCACCGGGTGCTCGCCGGCCCTCCCGTGGACCTCTCGCGCTTCTACGACAAGGAGATGACCCCGGATCTGCTGAAGGAGGCGACCGAGGTCATCATGGCCGCGATCACCCGCCAGCTGGAGGAGATCCGCGGCGAGAAGGCGCCCGAGACGCCGTACGACCCGCGCCAGGAGCGCATCGAGCAGCGGCGCAGGACCGCCGCGCAGAACCGGCGGGCGCAGCAGGTGAAGGCCGAGCAGGAAGAGGGGCAGGGCACGTGAGCAAGCCCGTCAAGGCGGCCGTCATGGGCACGGGATCGTGGGGGACCGCCTTCGGCATGGTCCTCGCCGACGCCGGCTGCGAGGTGACCCTGTGGGCCCGCCGCGCCGACCTCGCGGAAGCGGTCAACTCCACCCGTACGAACCCCGACTACCTCCCCGGCGTCGAACTCCCGGAGAACCTGCGTGCGACGCCGGACGCCGCCGAGGCCACGCACGGCGCCGACTTCACCGTCCTCGCGATCCCCTCGCAGACGCTGCGCGGCAACCTCGCCGAATGGACCCCGCTGCTCGCACCCGGCACGGTCCTCGTCTCGCTGATGAAGGGCGTCGAACTCGGCTCCGCGATGCGGATGAGCGAGGTCATCGAGGACGTCGCCAAGGTCGGCCAGGACCGCATCGCCGTGGTCACCGGGCCCAACCTCGCGCGTGAGATCGCGGCCCGTATGCCGGCCGCCGCGGTGGTCGCCTGCACGGACGAGGCCGTCGCCCAGCGGCTTCAGTCCGCTTGCCACACGCCGTACTTCCGGCCGTACACCGAGACCGACGTGGTCGGCTGCGAGCTGGGCGGTGCCGTGAAGAACGTCATCGGCCTCGCCGTCGGCATCGCGGACGGCATGGGGCTCGGCGACAACGCCAAGGGCTCGCTCATCACCCGCGGCCTGGCGGAGACCGCCCGGCTCGGGGTCGCGCTCGGCGCCAACCCGCTGACGTTCGCCGGTCTCGCGGGCCTCGGCGACCTGGTGGCGACCTGCTCCTCGCCGCTGTCCCGCAACCACACCTTCGGCACGAACCTCGGCAAGGGCATGACCCTGGAGGAGACCATCGCGGTCACCAAGCAGACCGCCGAGGGCGTCAAGTCCTGCGAGTCCGTGCTGGATCTGGCCCGTCGGCACGGTGTCGACATGCCCATCACGGAGACGGTCGTGGGAATCGTCCATGAGGGCAAGCCACCCGTGGTGGCTCTCAAGGAGCTGATGTCGCGGAGCGCGAAGCCGGAGCGACGCTGAGCTAACGGCCCCCTCCGGACGCTGACTCGGACCCTACGGGCGGGTACGCTCATCGCGATATGAGCACCGAGAACCTCCCCCAGAGCCCTGACCAGCCGCCCCGCAAGCCGCGGGTGGCCGTCGTGTTCGGCGGTCGCAGCTCCGAGCACGGGATCTCCATGGTCACCGCCGGCGCCGTACTGCGCGCGATCGACCGGACGAAGTACGACGTCCTGCCGATCGGCATCACACGGGAAGGCCGCTGGGTGCTCACCGCGGACGAACCGGAACGGATGGCGATCACCGATCGCCGTACGCCCGACGTCGAGGATCTCACCGACTCCGGCGAGGGCGGCGTGGTGCTCCCCGTCGACCCGGCCAACCGCGAAGTCGTCTACAGCGAGCCCGGATCGGTGCCCAAGGCGCTGGGCGAGATCGACGTCGTCTTCCCGGTGCTCCACGGCCCGTACGGCGAGGACGGCACCCTCCAGGGCCTCCTGGAGCTCTCCGGAGTGCCGTACGTCGGCTCCGGCGTGCTCGCCTCGGCCGTCGGCCAGGACAAGGAGTACATGAAGCGGGTGTTCACCTCGTTCGGGCTCAAGGTGGGCCCGTACGTGGTGATCCGGCCGCGCGAGTGGGAGCAGGACGAGTCCGCCGCCCGCAAGAAGATCATCGACCTCGCCGGCGACCACGGCTGGCCGCTCTTCGTGAAGCCCGCGCGCGCGGGTTCGTCGATCGGCATCACCAAGGTCGAGGACCTGTCCGGCCTGGACGAGGCGATCGCCGAGGCCCGGCGGCACGACCCGAAGATCCTGGTCGAGGCGGCGCTGCGCGGCCGGGAGATCGAGTGCGGCGTGCTGGAGTTCGAGGACGGCCCGCGCGCCTCCGTACCGGCGGAGATCCCGCCGCCGGACACGCACGCGTACTACGACTTCGAGGCCAAGTACATCGACTCGACCCCCGGGATCGTGCCGGCGCCGCTGACGGACGAGCAGACTGCCGAGGTCCAGCAGCTGGCCGTGGACGCCTTCGAGGCGGCCTCGTGCGAGGGCCTGGTGCGCGCGGACTTCTTCCTCACCGAGGACGGGGAGTTCGTGATCAACGAGATCAACACGATGCCCGGCTTCACACCGATCTCGATGTACCCGCAGATGTGGCAAGCGAGCGGGATCAGCTACCCGGATCTGGTGGACCGGCTGATCCAGGCGGCGTTGCGGCGGTCCACCGGGCTCAGGTAGGGGCCGTACCGTTCAGTTCGTACCGTTCAGTTGGCGATCCCTTCGGGGATCGCCTTCTTGATGGCCGACGCCAGGTCGATCAGCACACCCGAACTGTCCCGGCCCTCCGGCACGGTGACCTCGACATACGCGCGGCGCAACGCGGTGGTGAACCGGTGAGCCCCGTCGTCCTGCCTCTCCATCAGCCACCGGACGCCGTTCACGCCACCGGCCACCGCGTCCGCGTCCCGGCCCTCGGCCACCTTGGGGTCGAGCATCTTCGGCGGCCGTACGACACCGCACCGCAGTATGATCGCCGGGTCCCCCCAGCCCGCGGTCAGCGCGGACGCGGGCGAGGGGTCCTCACGGCTCTCACCGTCCACCTTGGCCGGCAGTACCTTGTCGAGGTTCCGGCACAGTTGCCCGGCCTTCGCGTCGGGGCTGGGAACCGCCGTCGACGCGCTGTCGTCTGCTGATGAGCAGCCCGCGGCGGTGATCAGCAGGACGAGCGCGGGCAGCCCGAGGACAGAAGTGTGCCGGTGACGGAAAACGTTCACCGGCCAAGGGTAGACGGGGGCTACAGATGCACGACCGGGCAGGTCAGGGTGCGGGTGATGCCGTCCACTTGCTGGACCTTCGCGACCACCATGCGACCCAGGTCGTCGACTGTGTCGGCCTGGGCGCGCACGATGACGTCGTACGGTCCCGTCACGTCCTCGGCCTGGATGACTCCAGGGATCTTGCTGATCGTCTCGGCGACGGTCGACGCCTTGCCGACCTCCGTCTGGATCAGGATGTACGCCTGTACCACGGAACCTCCAGGGCGGCCACGAGGATCATGTGGGGAAAAGGAACGCCACGGTATCGCGTCGCCGCTCGCCGCGGGGAGACCTGCGGTGGCCGGGGCTTGCGCGCCGGGGTGCAGGCACGACAGAAGTTGACGTACACCTCGACCGTAGCGAGGACAGTAGTGACGCGCGACCGGGTGCGACCAGGGACAGAAGGGGCGTAAGGGCAATGAAGGGCACTGTTGGTGAGCTCGGTGAGTTCGGGCTCATCAGGGAGCTCACCTCCCGTCTCACCACCACCCCGGCGGTTCGGGTCGGCCCCGGCGACGACGCCGCGGTGGTGGCCGCGCCCGACCGCAGGGTGGTCGCCAGCACCGACATCCTGCTGGAGGGGCGGCACTTCCGCCGCGACTGGTCCACGGCCTACGACGTCGGCCGCAAGGCAGCCGCGCAGAACCTCGCGGACATCGCCGCCATGGGCGCCGTACCGACCGCGTTGCTGCTCGGCCTGGTCGTGCCGGCCGAACTCCCGGTGACCTGGCCGAGCGAACTCATGGACGGCCTGCGCGACGAGTGCCAGGTCGCCGGTGCCTCGGTGGTCGGCGGTGACGTCGTACGGGGCGACACGATCATGGTGTCGATCACCGCGCTCGGCGATCTGCGCAACCAGGAGCCCGTGACGCGGGCGGGCGCGCAGCCCGGTGACCTCGTCGCCGTGACCGGCTGGCTGGGCTGGTCCGCGGCCGGATACGCCGTGCTCGCCCGCGGTTTCCGCTCGCCGCGGGCCTTCGTGGAGGCGCACCGGCGCCCCGAGCCGCCGTATCACGCGGGCCCGGCCGCCGCGGGGCTCGGCGCGACCGCGATGTGCGACGTGAGCGACGGACTGATCGCCGACCTCGGACACATCGCCGAGGCCAGCAAGGTGCGCATCGACATCCGCTCCGGCGCGATCGACATCCCGACCCAGATGAACGACATCGGGCAGGCCGTCGGCGTCGACCCCATGCAGTGGGTGCTGACCGGGGGAGAGGACCACGCGATCGTGGCGACCTTCCCGCCGGACGTGAAGCTCCCGGCCCGCTGGAAGGTCATCGGTGAGGTCCTCAACCCCTCGGCGCTGCCCCAGGTGACGGTGGACGGGGCGCCGTGGACCAAGAAGGGCGGCTGGGACCACTTCGGCGGGGACATCGAGTCATGATCCCCAATGTCCTTACGGTGGCGGGCTCCGACTCCGGCGGGGGTGCGGGCATTCAGGCCGACCTGAAGACGATGCTGGCGCTCGGCGTGCACGGCATGAGCGTCGTCACCGCGGTCACGGCCCAGAACTCCCTTGGCGTGCAGGGAGCCTGGGAGCTCCCGGTGGAGGCCGTGCGGGCGCAGTACCGCAGTGTCGTCGACGACATCGGCGTACAGGCGATCAAGACGGGGATGCTCGCCTCGGCCGAACTGGTCGAGACGGTCGCCGAGTTGATCGGCGGGACGGACGCACCGGCGGTGATCGACCCGGTGGGGGTCTCCAAGCACGGGGATCCGCTGCTCGCGGCTTCCGCGCTCGACTCGGTGCGTACGAAGCTGCTGCCCGTGGCGACCGTGGCGACACCGAACCTGGACGAGGTGGCGCAGCTGACGGGCGTACACGTCGAGGCGGAGGAGCAGCTGCGGGAGGCCGCGGCGGCCGTTCTGGCGTACGGGCCGCGGTGGGTGCTGATCAAGGGCGGTCATCTGCCCGGGGACGCCGTGGATCTCCTCACGGACGGCGCTGAGGAGCACTGGCTGCGGGCGCCCCGCCACGACAACCGGCACACGCACGGGACCGGATGCACGCTCGCCTCCGCGATCGCCTCCGGGCTCGCGAAGGGGCTGTCGGTGCCCGAGGCGGTGGCCGCGGCCAAGGAGTACGTCACCGGGGCGATCAAGGCCGGGTTCGCGCTCGGCGAGGGGATCGGGCCGGTGGACCACGGGTGGCGGTTCAGGACGCCTGAGCTTGGGCTCGATTGATCCTTTGCGTCCAGCAACAAGCCGGTAGGACAGCAACAAGCCGGGAGTACAGCAACAAGCCGGGAGTACAGCAAAAAGCCGGTCCACCGAGGTGGACCGGCTCAATGCAGCGAACCGGCAGTGGCCGCGCGCTCAGCTGAGCGTCAGCGCGAGACCTTGCCGGCCTTGATGCACGAGGTGCAAGCGTTCACGCGCTTCGGCGTCCCGCCGACCACGGTACGCACACGCTGGATGTTCGGGTTCCAGCGGCGGGACGTACGGCGGTGCGAGTGCGAGATGTTGTTGCCGAAGCCCGGCCCCTTGCCGCAGACGTCGCAGTTGGCAGCCACGGGTCACTCCAAAGACTTCAGATGCACTTACGGTTAATCCCGGCATGCCGGGATCGAGATCTAGGATCAGAGATCTGAGTGGCGTTGCCAGGGGAACGGCCCGATCTGCATCGGGCAACCGGAGCAGCATACAACGACTGCGCCAGCAGTACGAAACTACCATGGCTGCTCAGGGGCCCGCTCCCGGCCCTCTTCCGGCGGGCACCGGTCCTGGGTCTACGCTGCGTCCCACGTCCAGCAGTCCGAGGAGGCGCAGGTGGCGCAGGTGCCGCAGACATTCTTCGATGCTCTCGCGGTGCGCACCTGGTGCGGCCTCGCGCTGAAGTCCCTCGGTCGCGCGCGTGAGGAGATCGACGCGATCAACGTCTATCCCGTGGCCGACGGGGACACCGGGACGAACCTGTATCTGACGGTGGAGTCGGCGGTTGCGGCGGTGGAGGCCGTGTTCACCGCGTACGACGCGGGCCGGCCCACCCTGGCGGACGCCGCCCGCGCTATGGCGCACGGGGCGCTGATTGGCGCCAGGGGGAACTCCGGGACGATCCTCGCCCAGTTGCTGCGCGGCATGGCTCAGGTGCTCGCCACGGACGGTGAGACGGCTCACACCGACGGCTCCGGCCTCCGCCTCGCCCTGCGGAACGCGGCCGACTCGGCCCGCCAGGCCGTGGCCCATCCCGTCGAGGGCACAGTCCTTACGGTCGCCTCGGCCGCCGCGGACGCGGCCGGTGGGGCCGAGGGCGACGACTGCGGGGCCGTCGCGCGGGCGGCCTACGAGGGGGCGCGGGCGGCGCTGGCCGCGACGCCCGGGCAACTGGCGGTCCTTCAGCGCGCGGGAGTGGTCGACGCCGGTGGGCGGGGGCTGGTGGCGGTGCTGGGCGCGCTGGTGGAGACGTTCACGGGGGAGGCGGTCTCCGCGGTCTCCGCCGTTTCTGGGGTGCACGCGCGCGTGGAGGGTGGTTCGCACACGGCCCCTGTTGCCGGTGACAGCGACTCCCTCGCCGACGTCGAGGAGTGCACCGACGTGCTGCAGGCGGGTGGCCCCGCCTTCGAGGTGATCTACCTGCTGGAGGCCGAGGACGCGGCCGTGGCGCGGCTGCGGGAGCGGCTCGACGGCCTCGGGGACTCGCTGGTGATCGTCGGCGGCGACGGGCTGTGGAACGTGCACGTGCACGTCGATGACGCCGGGGCCGCCGTGGAAGCCGGGGTCGAGGCCGGGCGGCCGTACCGGATCCGGATCACCCACTTCGGCGCCGGTGATGTGCACACCACCGGTGGCGAGCGGCCGCCCCGGGAGCGGGCTCAGCGTGCCGTCGTGGCCGTCGTGCCCGGTGAGGGGCTGGACGGGCTGTACCGCGAGGCCGGCGCGACCACCGTCCTCGCGCGCCCCGGGGAGCCGCCCGCGAGTGGGGAACTCGTCGACGCCGTACGGCGTGCCCACGCGCGCGAGGTCGTGCTGCTGCCCAACGACGCCGAGCTGCGACACACCGCGGCCGCGGCGGCCGAGCAGGCCCGCGCGGAGGGCATCCGCGTGGCACTGATCCCGACCCGCTCGGCGGTCCAGGGCATCGCGGCGCTCGCCGTGCACGAGCCCGAGCGGCGCTTCGACGAGGACGTCGTGTCGATGACCTCGGCGGCCGGCGCGACCCGCTACGCCGAGGTCGCCGTCGCCGAGCGCCAGTCCTGGACCATGGCCGGCATCTGCCAGGCCGGTGATGTCCTCGGCCTCGTCGACGGCGACGTGGCCGTGATCGGCTCGGACGTCACGGCCACCGCGGAGGCCGTGCTCGACCGCATGCTCGCGGCCGGCGGCGAACTCGTCACCCTCGTCCTAGGCGACGATGCGCCCGAGGCGATCGCCGAGCACCTGGAGGCACGCGTGCGTGAGTCGTATCTCGCCGTCGACACGGTGGTGTACCGGGGCGGGCGGCAAGGGGCGCTGCTGCTGATCGGCGTGGAGTGAGCCGCGGGGCGTGAGTGCCGTCGAGTGAGCCGCGCCGCGTGAGTGCCGTGGAGTGAGCCGCGGGGCTTGCGTGCCGTCGAGTGAGCCGCGGGGCTTGAGCGCCTGGCACGGGCCCTGGGCGGGCCTCACTCCACGTCCTGCTCCTCCACCACCTGAAGCATCTGCCCGGCCTCCGCCCGCCGCTCCTGAGCCGCCTCGTCGCCCTCGTCGGCGCCGTCGTACACCGCCAGCACCGCACGCGCGTGTGCCGCTGCCCTGTCCGGGCGGCTCAGGTCGGCCTCCAGCCAGCCTGCCGCGAGTTCGGCTCCGGTACGGCTGTGCAGGGCGTCGTCGCCGAGGGAGGCGAACACCGTGACGGCTTCCGTCATCTGGGACAGCGCCTCCTCCAGGGCGGCCCGGATCGACTCGTCCTCGGCGTCCTCCGCGGCGGAACGGGCGAGCAGGTCGCCGAACTGCCGGTGAGTGTGACCGAGTTCGGCGGTGAGCCGCTGCCGGGCCTCCTCGTCGGCCGCCGCGTCGAGTGCCGCGGCGCACTCCCGGACCGCGCTCGCCATCAACTCGCACGCCCTGTCGTCCCGGTCCTCCACCCGCAACGCAAGCCACGCGCGGGCGCGCAAGGAGCGGACGAGGCCGTGGACGTTGCCGAGCTCGCGCCACAGGGTGCCCGCGCGCGTGTAGGCCCGGTCCGCCTCGGCGAGCAGACCGGCGTGGCCGAGGGACTCGGCGGCGAGGTGGGCGAGCGTGGCGTGGTCGTGCTGCTCGGGCCAGTGCCAGGCGATCTCGGCGGCCTGCAGCCGGCGTTCGGCCGCCGCGCGGTGTTCGCCGAGCTCGCTCAGGCAGTCCCCGAGCCACCACTGCGTCTGGACGACCGCCCCGTCGCCGTGCGTCTCGGCGGCCAGGTCCGGCAGCGCCGACTCCAGCACCTCGGCGGCCTCGGCGAACCGGCCCTGCCGCAGCAGGAACCCGCCGAGCTGCTGCCGCGCCCAGGCGCCCAGCGTGCGGCTCTCGCCCGCCTCGTCGGCCCAGTGCGCCGCCTGAAGAGCGTGTTCGGCGGCCTCCTCGGCCAGCCCCCTGCCACCGAGCACCTCGGCCAGCTGGAGGTGCAGCTGGGCCCGCCCCGGGGCCTCCAGATGCGGCCCGCCGTGCTCCAGGGCCGCCCGCAGCGCCCGCTCGGCCTCCGCCGTGTCGCCGAGATGGTGGGCGAGCCCGGCCAGCCGGGCCTCGTACTCCACCGCGAACCACGGCAGCCCCGCCCCGACGAACGCCGCCGAGGCCCGCGCGAACAGCTCCGCGGCCCCCTCCACGTCCCCGGTGAGCGCCGCCAGCTCCGCGAGCATCGCCTGCGCCTCCGCGGCCCGCGAGGCGAGCCGTACGTCGTCCCCGACGCGCCCGTCGACGAGCGCGAGCACCTCACGGGCGGCGGCCTCGGCGTCGGCGAGGACGGTGCTTCGGGAGGGACCGTGGGCCGGGAGCGCGGATGAGGGGGAGCGACCGGCGGGGAGCGCCTGCCCGTCGCCGCTCGGCAGCGCGCCGGAGCCGCCGCCGGGCGGCACGTCCCCCGCGGAGGGGCCGTCGTCCGGCATCGCGTCCTGGGACGGACCGTCGGCCCACCCCGCGTCCTCGGAGGTGCCGTCGCCCGGGCCCGCGTCCTCGGCCGCCTCCGCCGCCTCATGCACCCGCCGCATCAGGATCCGCGCCCGGCTCATCAGCACGGCCGCCGTCTGCCGCACACCGGTGCCGTCCTCGGCGTACAGCGCGAGGACCTGGTCGTACAGGCCGGCGATCGCAGTGAGGGCCTCCGCCACCTCGCCCGTGAGCGCGCGTACGTACGCTCCACGCGCGCGTGCCGCCACGGACTCCCCGGGGTCGCCCGCCTCCGCGTACAGCTCGGCGGCTTCCTCGAACAGGGGGATGCCCTCGGGGCCCAGGTCCATCGCCCGGTGGTCGGCGATCTCGGCGCGGTCGAGGGCGGCCAGCTCGACGCCCTCGGCGGCCCGGGAGACGGCCGCCCAGGCCTCGACGGCGTTCGGCTGCAGGGTGTCCGACAGCCGCCGTGCCTCGGCGAGCAGCGTGGGCAGGTCCGCCTCGGAGTTCTCGGGCACACCGGCCGGAGCCGCAGCAGGCGCCGCCACAACCGTGGGCCGTGCCGCCGTACGCACCCCCAGCGGCAGCCGCTCCACCAGCGGCCGCTGTTCCATCCGCGCGCGTGCCCGCTCGCTGATGTGCGCCGTGCCGTTGCGCTCGTCGAAGCGCGCCGCCAGCGCCAGGGCCTCCCCGCGCGCGTGGGCGGCGAGTTCGAGAGCGGTCCAGGCACGGCCCGCCGGACCGGGCACCTGCTGATCACCCAGCCCGAGCGCGGCCAGGCGCTCCATGAGCAGGGCCACGACCGTCATGAACTCCAGCTTGCTGCGCGGATGCCCGTCGTCCGTGAAGTACGCCGGCCGCTCCGCGAGCAGCTCCAGGCCCCGCGCCTCGTTGCCGGTCAGCGCGCAGAACTCCACGTGGTCGGCGTACGCGCCGCGCATGCTCTCCATGGGCCGCACGAGCCGGAAGCCCCGCAGATGGTTGGCTCGGGCCTCGTCCACGCGACCCAGGCGCAGCAGCGGCACCAGGGAGGAGGCGAGAACCGTGTGCGGCTCGTGGGCGCACGTGAACTCGCCCTCCAGGACCGGCCGCCACAGCTGGAGCGCCTCCGCGTGACGGCCCCGCTCCGCCTGCCACCAGCCCTGCCCGTGCAGCTCGCAGGCGGGGCAGTCGGCCATGCTGTCCCGGTCGGCGGCCAGCCAGGCGCCGTACGCCCGCTCGGCCCGCACCACGTCCCCGACATGCGCGGCCACACTGAACTCGGCGCTGCGCACCGCCCGTTCGGAGTGCCCGGCGAGCCGGTAGCGGTGCTCCATCTCGCCGAGCCACTTCTCGATCGACGTGAGCGGGATGTGCGGCTGGTCGAGCATGCCGGACGACATCCACTTGAAGACCCAGTGCAGCGAGTGCGTCTCGTACTCGTCGAAGTCCTCGGGGCGCTCGTCCCACATGCGCAGCAGACGCGCGAAGGGGACGAACATCTTGTCCTTCTCGGAGCTGTAGTTGTAAACCTTCAGCTGGTGTCCGAGCGCCTCGATCACGGCGAGCGGGATGTTCAGCTTCTCCGCCTCGGCGAGCAG
This sequence comes from Streptomyces sp. CA-251387, assembly GCF_050936625.1. Taxonomy (NCBI): domain Bacteria; kingdom Bacillati; phylum Actinomycetota; class Actinomycetes; order Kitasatosporales; family Streptomycetaceae; genus Streptomyces; species Streptomyces sp. CA-251387. The sequence goes on from NZ_JBNJMJ010000001.1 coordinate 6,742,836, forward strand.
CTGCTCCGCGCGCGCGTTGCGGGCGGGACCCTCCGGTTCGTCGGAGTTCTCCGCCAGCGCCCGGCGCAGCGAGTCGAAGTCCGTGATCCCGCTCATCGGCGGCCCTCCTCGCCGTTCGTGGCCCACTCCAGCAGACCGATGAAGGCCCGGTTCAGCAGCGCCGAGTCGGCGGGCCCGATCGGGCGCTGCGCCATCAGCAGCGCCTGCCCGTAGAGGGACTCGGTGGCCGTGCCGATCAGCTCCGGATCACCCAGGGAACTGATCCTCCGGATCAGTGGGTTCAGGTGGTTGAGCACGAGACGCGCGCGTGGAGCGCTGCCGCGCAGCGAGCCGAGGATGCCCGCCCACAGATCGTCGGCCTGCTCCTCCGCCTCCGCACGGGCCTGCTCGTGCCGAGCCGCCCGGTCGTCGAGGTGCAGCGCGGGCACGGACAGGGGATGGAAGGCGCGCAGTACGACGTCACAGCCCAGCGGGTCGAGCTTCGCCCGCGCGGCCGCCAGGAAGCCGGACAGGGCCAGCTCCTCGGCAGGATCGACGGAGTCCAGGTGCGCGGTCACGGTGTCTGTGTCCAGCTCGGCGACGACCGTCCCGGGCCGTACCGAAGGCAGCGCCTCGATGAGCTCGCTGTCGTACGTGTAACCGCCGTTGATCACCCCGACGCCCTGCGCGGACGCGATCGGCGCGACCTGCCGGTATTCCTCGACGGTCCGCGTGAAGTGCACCACCGGGTGCCGCTGCGCGAACTCCTCCAGGGACAGCCGCCCGTCGGTCGTCTCGAAGGGCAGCCACGGCAGCATCGTGCGCAGCATCTCCTTGTCGTGCCGCGCGAGGGACTTCACGCCCAGGTGGTGCACGTTCAGGAAGGCCGCCAGCCGTTCCGGATCACCGGCAGCCAGACCCGTCAGCCAGGACCGAATCCTTTCGCCCAGCGCTTCCCGTACGGCCGCCAGGGTCTCGTCCTCGTACAGCGCCTCGCGCGAGGCCGTGGGCCGCAGACTGTCCGTGTCGAGCACGCACCGCACGAAGAACGCCCAGTCGGGCAGCAGCTGTTCGGCCCGCTCGGTCAGCAGCATGCCCTTGAGGTGGACGCGGTGACCCGCCCGCTGGGCCGGGCTGACCGCCGAGGGAAGGACGTACGCCATGCCCCGGATCCCCGCGAGCGGCACGTCCAGCGCGATCGAGTCCAGCGGAGTGAAGCCGAACAGGTCGTGACAGTGCCGGGCCAGGGCCACCCTCCGGGTGGCGGGGGAGGGGTACGACCGGTCCCAGGGCGCCGGCAGGTCGGTGACCTCCTCGCCGCCGACCCGCACGTCGTACGGCAGCAGCGAGCCGAAGTCCCGCGCCAGCGCCAGGACCCGGTCCTCGGCCAGCCACTCGGCGGCACCGGCCCGCGCCACCAGGTGCACGGTGGTGCCCGGCTCGGGTCGGGCGTCGTCCGGCAGCGTCCGCACGGTGTACGAGCCGTCGTCCGTCGCCGTCCACTCCACGGGCGCCGCGTCCGGCGTACGGGCGCTGCGGCTGACCACCCGGATCCGCTCGGCGACCACGAAACAGGCCAGCAGACCGATGCCGAACTGCCCCAGGAAGTCGGACCGGGCCTCCTGCAGCCCCTCGGCACGCTTGGAGCTGCGCCCGATGGTCGCGAGGAGGTTGTGCACATCCGCTTCGGTGAGCCCGACCCCGGAGTCCTCGACCCGCAGGGCGCCCGACTCGGCGTACAGCCGGACCACGGCCGGCGCGCCCGGCTCCTCGGCGCGTCTGGCGGTGATGGCGTCGACGGCGTTCTGCAGCAGCTCGCGCAGATAGACCTTCGGGCTGGAGTAGAGGTGATGGGACAGCAGGTCCACCAGGCCGCGCAGGTCGACCTGGAACGTATGAGGTGACTGGGGCGGCTGAGGTGCCTGGGATGACTGTGAGGTCTGGGAGTCCATCGTCGCAGCGCCGTTGGGGGGACTTCGCGACGGCGCGGGGTCGGGCGGCCCCGGTGAGGCGGTGACCGCGGAAAGGATGGCCGGAGCGCGCCATCCTAGGGCCGGAACGAGCCGTCTGACCAGGGGTTTCCGGGACGTTTACCAGCGCGGCCACCGCAAGCTGTACGGCATTGTCAGTGCCGTGGTGTGGAATGGATCTCGTGCCCGCACTGGAAGAACCACTGAAGAAAGTGCTCGGCCCTCCCACCGCGAAGGTGATGGCCGAGCACCTCGGCCTGCACACCGTCGGCGACCTGCTGCACCACTACCCGCGCAGATACGAGGAGCGCGGGCAGCTCACCCACCTCGCCGACCTTCCCATGGACGAACACGTCACGGTGGTCGCCCAGGTCGCCGACGCCCGCCTGCACACCTTCGCCTCCACCAAGGCTCCCCGAGGCAAGGGCCAGCGCCTCGAAGTCACGATCACGGACGGCAGCGGCCGCCTCCAACTGGTCTTCTTCGGCAACGGCGTTCACAAGCCCCACAAGGAGCTCCTGCCGGGCACACGCGCGATGTTCGCGGGCAAGGTCTCCGTCTTCAACCGCCGCCTGCAACTGGCGCATCCGGCGTACGAGTTGCTGCGCGGCGAGTCGGACGAAACCGTGGAGACCTGGGCGGGCGCCCTGATCCCCATCTACCCGGCCACCGCCAAGCTGGAGTCCTGGAAGATCGGCAAGGCGATCCAGACGGTCCTCCCCAGCGCCCAGGAGGCCGTCGACCCCCTCCCGGACTCCCTCCGCGAGGGCCGGGGCCTGGTCTCCCTCCCCGAGGCGCTCCTCAAGATCCACCGCCCGCACACCAAGGCGGACATCGCCGATGCCCGGGACCGCCTCAAGTGGGACGAGGCCTTCGTACTCCAGGTCGCCCTCGCCCGCCGTCGCCACGCGGACGCCCAACTCCCGGCGGTCGCCCGCAAACCGAAGCCGGACGGCCTCCTGACGGCCTTCGACGACCGCCTGCCCTTCACTCTCACAGAAGGCCAGCAGAAGGTCTCGAAGGAGATCTTCGACGACCTGGCGACGGAGCATCCGATGCACCGGCTGCTCCAGGGAGAGGTCGGCAGTGGAAAAACCATGGTGGCCCTGCGCGCCATGCTCGCCGTGGTCGACGCGGGCGGGCAGGCCGCCATGCTCGCGCCCACCGAGGTCCTGGCCCAGCAGCACCACCGCTCCATCGTCGAGATGATGGGCGAGCTGGCCGAGGGCGGGATGCTGGGCGGCGCCGACCAGGCCACCAAGGTGGTCCTGCTGACCGGCTCCATGGGAGCCGCCGCCCGCCGCCAGGCGCTGCTCGACCTGGTCACCGGAGAAGCCGGGATCGTGATCGGCACACACGCGCTGATCGAGGACAAGGTTCAGTTCCACGACCTCGGCCTGGTCGTCGTGGACGAGCAGCACCGCTTCGGCGTCGAACAGCGCGACGCCCTGCGCGGCAAGGGCAAGCAGCCCCCGCATCTGCTCGTCATGACCGCGACCCCCATCCCGCGCACCGTCGCCATGACCGTCTTCGGCGACCTGGAGACCTCGGTCCTCGACCAGCTCCCGGCGGGCCGCTCGCCGATCGCCAGCCATGTCGTCCCGGCCGCCGACAAGCCCCACTTCCTGGCCCGCGCCTGGGAGCGGGTGCGCGAGGAGGTCGGAAACGGCCATCAGGCGTATGTCGTCTGCCCCCGCATCGGCGACGAGGAGGACGACCCCAAGAAGGCCGGCAAGCAGAAGTCCCCCGAGGACGAGGCCGAGAAGCGCCCACCGCTCGCGGTCCTGGACGTGGCGGACCAGCTCTCCAAGGGCCCGCTGAGCGGCCTCAAGGTCGAGGTGCTGCACGGCCGGATGCACCCCGACGACAAGGACGCCGTCATGCGCCGCTTCGCCGCCGGCGAGACCGACGTCCTGGTCGCCACGACGGTCATCGAGGTCGGCGTGAACGTACCCAACGCCACGGCAATGGTGATCATGGACGCCGACCGCTTCGGCGTCTCCCAGCTCCACCAGCTGCGCGGCCGCGTGGGCCGGGGCTCGGCGCCCGGCCTCTGCCTCCTGGTCACCGAGATGCCGGAGGCCAGCGCGGCCCGTCAGCGCCTGAACGCGGTCGCCTCCACCCTCGACGGCTTCGAACTGTCCCGCATCGACCTGGAGCAGCGCCGCGAGGGTGACGTCCTGGGCCAGGCCCAGTCGGGGGCGCGATCCAGTTTGCGGGTCCTGGCCGTCATCGAGGACGAGGAGATCATCGCCGAGGCGAGGGAGGAGGCGGCGGCGTTGGTGGCGGCAGATCCGGAGCTGACGGGATTTCCCGGCCTACGGACAGCCTTGGACGCCCTCTTGGACGAGGAAAGGGAGCAGTACTTGGAGAAGGGGTGAGGGAGACTCCCTCAGGGGCGCGGGGCTGCAATCCATATGCGGCTACCGTCGCGCGGGCACGACCAGCCACACTGAACCTGTAGACGCCCACAACCAAGGACCGAAGATGACCCGCGTGATCGCCGGCGCAGCCGGCGGACGCCGCCTGGCCGTCCCCCCGGGACACGGAACCCGCCCTACCTCCGACCGCGCCCGAGAAGGGCTGTTCTCCACCTGGCAGTCCCTCCTCGGAGGCCCTCTGGACGGCGAACGGGTCCTCGACCTGTACGCGGGATCAGGCGCCGTCGGCCTGGAGGCCCTGTCCCGCGGCGCCGGCCACACCCTCCTCGTCGAAGCCGACGCGCGAGCGGCCCGCGTCGTCCGCGAGAACGTCAAGGCTCTCGGCCTCCCCGGCGCCGAGGTGAGGGCGGGCAAAGCCGAACAGATCATCCAGTCACCGCCGCCGGCCGAGCCGTACGACCTCGTCTTCCTCGACCCGCCGTACCGAGTCACAGATCACGATCTTCGCGAGATTCTGCTCACACTCCGCTCAGGGGGCTGGCTCGCGCCGGAGGCGATCGTCACCGTGGAGCGCAGCACCAGAGGCGGCGAATTCAGATGGCCGGACGGCTTCGAGGCGATCCGGGCCCGTCGTTATGGCGAGGGAACGTTTTGGTACGGTCGCGCCGCCTCTACGTGCGAAGACGCACGATGACCGGACCGGAGAGCGAGGGATCACAAGTGCGCCGCGCCGTCTGTCCCGGGTCGTTCGACCCGATCACCAACGGACATCTCGACATCATTTCCCGAGCCTCCAGGCTGTATGACGAGGTCTATGTCGCCGTCATGATCAACAAGGCCAAGAAGGGCCTGTTCGAGGTCGACGAGCGGCTCGACCTGATCCGCCAGGTCACGGCCGAGTACGGGAACGTCCGGGTCGAGGCCTTCCACGGCCTCCTTGTCGACTTCTGCAAGCAGCGCGACATCCCGGCCATCGTCAAGGGCCTGCGCGCGGTCAGCGACTTCGACTACGAGCTGCAGATGGCTCAGATGAACAACGGCCTGTCGGGTGTGGAGACGCTCTTCGTGCCGACCAACCCCACCTACAGCTTCCTGTCCTCCTCCCTGGTCAAGGAGGTCGCCACCTGGGGCGGCGACGTCTCCCACCTGGTGCCCCCGGCGGTCCTCGAGGCCCTCAACAAACGCCTGCGCAAGGACTGATGGGGCTACAGTCGTCCCGTCCGTCTCCAATACAGCTGTAGAGAGTGGCGAGCACAGGTGGACGTGCAGAAGAAGCTCGACGAGATCGTGGCCGCGGTCTCCGGTGCCCGGTCGATGCCCATGTCGGCCTCGTGCGTGGTCAACCGCGCCGAACTGCTCTCGATGCTGGAAGAGGTCCGCGCGGCCCTGCCCGGCTCCCTCGCCCAGGCCCAGGAGCTGATCGGCGACCGTGAGCAGATGGTCGAGCAGGCCCGCCAGGAGGCCGAGCGCATCATCCAGTCCGCGCACGCCGAGCGCGGCTCCCTGATCTCCGACACCGAGGTCGCCCGCCGCTCCCAGGCCGAGGCCGACCGCATCCTCGCCGAGGCCCGCAAGGAGGCCGAGGAGATCCGCGCGGAGGCCGACGACTACGTCGACTCCAAGCTCGCCAACTTCGAGGTCGTCCTCACCAAGACCCTCGGCTCCGTCGGCCGCGGCCGCGAGAAGCTCCTCGGCACCGGCCCCGGCACCGACGAGCAGGGCTACGAGGACGAGGACGCCCCCGAGCGCAGCCACGACCCCGAGACCCTGCGCCGCACCGCCGACGAGTACGTCGACGTCAAGCTCGGCGCCTTCGAGGCGGTCCTGGCCAAGACCCTGGAGGCCGTCGGCCGCGGCCGCCAGAAGCTGCACGGCCGCATCGCCACCGACGATCTCGGCGCCCTCGCCGACGACACCAGCACCGTCCAGCACTCCAGCGACGCCGACTACCTCGCCGACCTCGCCGCACTCGCGGAGCAGGACGCCCCCGCAGCCGCCCCGGCCGAGCCGGCAGCGGCCGTACCGGCACAGCCGCAGTACGACCCGCAGACCGTGCAGCCGGCGTACGGCTACCAGCAGCAGACCGCCGATCCGTACGGCGGCTACCAGCAGACCTACGGCGGCCAGCAGGACCCGTACGGCTACCAGCAGGCCGACCCATATGCCTACCAGGGCTACGACCCCCAGCAGGCCGCCTACGAACCCAACCAGGCGGCCCACCAGGCTCAGCAGCCCCAGCAGCCCACCCAGGGCTACGCCCTCGACGAGACCAGCCTCTTCGACACCAGCATGATCAGTGCCGAGCAGCTGCGGGCCTACGAACAGGGGCGGGGCCAGTAGAGAGCCACCGGATTGGGCCGTGAGCGAAAGGTCCAGTATCCTGGCTCTTCGGTCGCGCGTACGTCCGCGATCAACGCTGCCCGGGAACACCGAAGGGCAGTGACCCCCTGAGCTCAGCAGATCGAAAGCAGGAATGGCGTGACAGCCCGCCTCGACCACCGCAACCCTCTCGTGTTCGACACGCACGAGCTGGGCCGGCGGCCCGGTGCGCTGCAGCGCCTGACCCGCGAGGTCGACGCTCCCAAGGACCTCGGTATCCAGGGAGTCGTCGGAGTGCCGGAAGGCGCCCCGGTGGAGCTCGAACTCCGGCTCGAGTCGGTCATGGAAGGGGTGCTTGTCACAGGCACCGCCCGTGCACAGGCCGAGGGGGAGTGCGTAAGGTGTCTGGAGCCGCTTCAGCTCGACGTCGAAGCGGACTTCCAGGAGATGTTCTCGTACCCTGACGCCGACGATCGGGGCCGTCACCACCACGGTGCGGAACCCGGCGACGACGCCGAGGACGACGAGGACAGGCTCTTTCTCGAGGACGGCCTGTTCGACCTCGAACCCGTGCTGCGCGATGCGGTAGTGCTCGCACTGCCGATGCAGCCGGTGTGCCAGGAAGACTGCCCAGGTCTGTGCGCCGAGTGCGGGGCACGCCTTGCGGACGACCCGGACCACCACCATGACGCCGTCGACATCCGTTGGGCGGCACTGCAGGGACTCGCCGGTTCGCTCGAACCCGGCGATAAGGACGAGATGAGCGGCGCCGAAGCGGGCGTCGACGAGAAGCAGGAGAAGTAGCCGTGGCTGTTCCGAAGCGGAAGATGTCGCGCAGCAACACGCGCCACCGCCGGTCGCAGTGGAAGGCTGCGGTCCCCACCCTGGTTGCGTGCGAGCGCTGCCACGAGCCCAAGCAGCAGCACATCGCGTGCCCGTCGTGCGGCACCTACAACAAGCGCCAGGTCCTCGAGGTCTGAGCGGCTGGTGAGAGGCACTGTGTCCACCCCGAAGAAGGCGGATGACGCCAAGGCGGACCCAAACGCCAGGAAGAAGGCGGACAACCAGGCCTCGTCCCACACGCTGTTGGAAGGGCGGCTCGGGTACAAGCTCGAGTCCGCCCTTCTGGTGCGTGCGCTGACGCACCGCTCTTACGCATACGAGAACGGCGGCCTGCCGACCAACGAGCGCCTGGAGTTCCTCGGGGACTCCGTCCTCGGCCTCGTGGTCACGGACACGCTGTACCGCACCCACCCCGACCTGCCCGAAGGCCAGCTGGCCAAGCTGCGGGCCGCGGTGGTCAACTCGCGTGCGCTGGCGGAGGTCGGCCGTGGGCTCGACCTGGGCTCCTTCATCCGGCTCGGCCGCGGTGAAGAGGGCACGGGCGGCCGGGACAAGGCGTCCATCCTTGCCGACACCCTGGAAGCGGTGATCGGCGCGGTCTATCTCGACCAGGGCCTGGACTCGGCGGCGGAGCTGGTGCACCGCCTGTTCGACCCCTTGATCGAGAAGTCCTCGAACCTCGGAGCCGGCCTGGACTGGAAGACCAGTCTCCAGGAGCTCACCGCGACCGAAGGCCTCGGTGTCCCCGAGTACCTGGTCACGGAGACCGGCCCCGACCACGAGAAGACCTTCACTGCTGCTGCCCGCGTCGGAGGCGTCTCGTACGGCACCGGCACCGGCCGCAGCAAGAAGGAGGCGGAGCAGCAGGCCGCCGAGTCCGCATGGCGGTCCATCCGGGCCGCGGCGGACGAGCGCGCCAAGAAGGCGGCAGCCGATGCCGCCGAGTCCGACGCCGACACGTCGTCGGCCTCCGCCTGACCGAACAGCGCGATCCGAGCGCCCGTCCCTCCGGGGGCGGGCGCTCGGCTCATACCCTCAACAGTGAGAGCACGGGGAGTACGGGGGAGCCATGCCCGAGTTGCCCGAGGTCGAGGTCGTCCGGCGCGGTCTGGAGCGGTGGGTCGCCCACCGCACGGTCGCCGACGCCGAGGTGCTGCACCCGCGTGCCGTGCGTCGTCACATCGCGGGCGCGGACGACTTCGCGCACCGCCTCAAGGGCCACCGCATCGGCACGCCGAGCCGCCGCGGCAAGTACCTGTGGCTGCCCCTGGAGGACACGAACCAGTCGATCCTGGCCCACCTCGGCATGAGCGGCCAGCTGCTGGTGCAGCCGCACACCGCGCCCGACGAGAAGCACCTCAGGATCCGGGTGCGCTTCGCGGACGCCCTCGGCACCGAACTGCGCTTCGTCGACCAACGCACCTTCGGCGGCCTGTCGTTGCACGACAACACCCCGGACGGCCTGCCCGACGTCATCGCGCACATCGCCCGCGACCCCCTCGACGAGCTCTTCGACGACGAGGCCTTCCACCAGGCCCTGCGCCGCAAGCGCACGACCATCAAACGGGCCCTGCTCGACCAGTCGTTGATCAGCGGCGTCGGCAACATCTACGCGGACGAGGCCCTTTGGCGCGCCCGCCTCCACTACGACCGCCCGACCGCGACCTTCACCCGCCCGCGCACCCTCGAACTCCTGGGCCACACAAGGGACGTGATGAACGCAGCCCTCGCGGTGGGCGGCACCAGCTTCGACAGCCTGTACGTCAACGTCAACGGCGAGTCGGGGTACTTCGACCGGTCACTGGACGCGTACGGCCGTGAAGGCCTGCCGTGCAAGCGCTGCGGCACGCCGATGCGCCGCCGGCCCTGGATGAACCGGTCCAGCTACTTCTGCCCGAAGTGTCAGAGGGCGCCGCGCGTCTCGTCGTAGCGCCGGCGTGCTTCCAGTACGTCGTCCATCTGCCCCTCCACGAAGTGGATGAGGTTCAGCAGCCGCTCGGCGACCCCACGCCCCAGTGGCGTCAGCTCGTAGTCCACGCGGGGCGGATTGGTCGGCTGTGCGTCGCGGTGCACCAGGCCGTCGCGCTCCAGGGCGTGCAGCGTCTGGGACAGCATCTTCTCGCTGACGCCGTCGACGCGACGGCGCAGCTCGTTGAAGCGCAGCGAGCCCTCGTACAGGGCGCCGAGCGTCAGTCCGCCCCAGCGGCCCGTGACGTGCTCCAGCGTGCCGCGCGAGGGGCAGGCCTTGGCGAACACGTTGTACGGGAGGTCCTGCGCCTCCGTGCGCTCCTGCATGGTGTCCATACCTCAAGCGTACTCCAGCACAGCGCTAACTGGTAGTTGGCGCTAACTTATCGTTAGCCATCGGATGGCTGCGAAAGACGAAGTACGAAAGCGGTCGCCGCGGAGGGGCAGATGAACGGCGAGGGGCTCCCACCCGGTCACCGGATGGGAGCCCCTCGCCGTTGCGTGCGTCTAGTACCCGAAGTCCTGCGTCCACCAGGGCCCGCCGGCGCCGAAGTGCACACCGACGCCCAGCGTCTTGAAGTCGCAGTTCAGGATGTTGGCCTTGTGGCCCGGGCTGTTCATCCAGGCCTCCATCACCGCGGCCGCGTCGGCCTGGCCGCGGGCTATGTTCTCGCCGCCGAGGTCGGTGATGCCGGCCTTCGCGGCCCGGTCCCACGGGGACGCCCCGGTCGGGTCGGTGTGGTCGAAGAAGCCCCGCTCGGCCATGTCCTCGCTGAAGTCCTGGGCCAGGTCGGCCAGCGCGCTGTTGGCGGAGACCGGGCTGCAGCCCACCTGGGCGCGCTCGTCGTTGACCAGCTTCAGCACCTCGGCCGCGGCGGCGGCCTCCGCGGACACCACCACGGGAGCGCTGGTCTTCTCCTTCTCCGGCGCCTTCGTGGCCGTACGCGAAGGGGTCTCCTTCGGCTTCTTGCTGGGCGTGGCCGACGGCTTCTTCGACGGGGTCTTCGTCGGCGCGGCGGACGACGTCGACGGGGACGGCGAAGCGGGCCGGTCGACATCGCGGCTCGTCGCGGAGCCGTCGTCATGGCTCTCGGCGCTGCCGGACGTGCCGCCCTGCTCGCTGGGTGAGTTCGTCGGGGTGTCGGCGGCCTGCACCTTGTCCGTGCCGCTGCCCCCGCCGAGCTGGTAGTTGTCGATGCCGGGCACCACGCCCGCGGCCACCGCGACCGTACCCAGGGCGACCGCCGCGGAGACACCGAGCAGCCCGGTCTTCACCGGCGCCACGGCCTTCTTCTTGCGGCGGCGGTGCGAGCCGTTCCCGGGGCGCCGGGAGCCGGCGTCCGGAGTGAAGCCGTCGCTCGCGAAGGCCGCGGTGTCGCCGCGGAAGTCGAAGTCGGCGTCGGGCGGAAACGTCGTGGGATCGGTGAACGAGTCGTAGTCGTCGTCCGTAGCGAAGAGGTAGGCGTCACTCCTCGCGTAGGCCTCGGCGTACGCCTCGGGGTTCAGATAGGGGGCGATGCCCATGGTGGGGCGCTCGCCCGTGTACGAGTGCAGCGGGTCGTGGCCCTCCGTATAGGAGCCGTCCGTATGTGTGACCCCCGTGGCGCGGCCCCTGGCGGCGCGGCCGGCGGCGGAGCGTCGGTGGCGTCCCATGTTCTGGCCTTCCTCGTCCGTGCGTGGTCTCAACGTCCTCACAGAACTCACACGATCGAGTGAGTTTCATATGAGATTCATTGGGTGGGGACGGTACCGCATGGCGCCAGGGGAGGAAGTGCCCCGAGAGACATTGGCCCGTTAGGTTGCACTCATGAGCGAGGATGTACGGCTGGTCGCCTGGGTGCGTGGACGCGTCCAAGGTGTGGGTTTTCGCTGGTTCACGCGGGCCAAGGCGCTCGAGATCGGCGACCTGAGTGGTTTTGCTCTCAATTTGGCCGACGGCCGGGTCCAGGTGGTCGCGGAGGGCCCGCGGGAGGGCTGTGAGGGACTTCTGGACTGGCTTCAGGGGGACGACACGCCCGGGCACGTGGACGGTGTCACCGAGATCTGGGACACACCTCGCGGGGGTTACGACGGCTTCGCCATCCGCTGAGCCGGTTCTGTAAAACGGCCCTGGCGCAAGCGCGGGGATCTGCCACCGGCAACTGCCCCCAGCAGAAATGAGCAGGTGGTTGCCAAGAACCCGGTTGCAGTGGCAGGCTCCGGGCGAAAGGATGATCGCCACGCCCCGAGGGCCCGCAGGAGTCGCAGCGCCGCCGCTTTTCGGCCGCGCGCCCCCGGGTTGCCCGCCAATACGGGGCGTGATCGTGTTGACCGTCAAACTTTTTGGTGAGACGCTGAAAGCCCCGCGCACCTTAGCTGTTTGGCATGGCTGAACGGCAGCACAACTCCAGGCCTGCCAAGCAACCGCGGGTGCGAATCCCTCACGACCCACACCGCATCGGTCGGTCACTCAGTGTGGAGGACCATCCATCATGGCAAAGGCGCTTCTCGGTTACGTCGGCGGCTCCGACCCTCGACTCCTCGCCGAGATGCGACGGCTCCAGCAGCGTGTCCAGGACCTGGAATCCGAGCTCGTACGGATCCAGGCGGAGAAGGACGCCCTGCAGGCTGCCGCTTCTCACGACAGGATCATGGAGAGCATCGACGCACACCAGGCGGAGCCTGCGCTCACCTGATCGCTGCATCGCTCCACGACAGCACAAGCAGTGGTTGGGCTGCCCGTATCAACCGCTAAGTTGTCAACGGCTGGCCAGTCAGCCGTCGGAAGTTGCAAGGGACGCTTCGGCGTCCCTTCTTTCTTGCCCCCGGCTTAATGCCCCGCGCATCCTTTCACCCTCTTTAACGTCTGGTGTGCCCTGCACGTTCACTGGTGAAACCGTGGGTTCATGGAGCGAGACACCCCCGGAAGGTAGAGTCCAGCGGCGTGCACCTCAAGGCCCTGACCCTCCGAGGGTTCAAGTCGTTCGCCTCGGCGACCACGCTCCGGTTCGAGCCGGGGATCACGTGTGTCGTCGGCCCGAACGGCTCGGGCAAGTCCAATGTCGTGGACGCGCTCAGCTGGGTCATGGGTGAGCAGGGCGCGAAGTCGCTGCGCGGCGGCAAGATGGAGGACGTCATCTTCGCCGGCACCACCGGCCGCCCGCCGCTGGGCCGCGCCGAGGTGTCGCTGACCATCGACAACTCCGATGGCGCGCTGCCCATCGAGTACTCCGAGGTCACCATCACGCGGATCATGTTCCGCAACGGCGGCAGCGAGTACCAGATCAACGGCGACACCTGCCGCCTGCTCGACATCCAGGAGCTCCTGTCCGACTCCGGCATCGGCCGCGAGATGCACGTCATCGTCGGCCAGGGCCAGCTCGACTCCGTCCTGCACGCCGACCCCATGGGCCGCCGCGCCTTCATCGAGGAGGCCGCGGGCGTCCTCAAGCACCGCAAGCGCAAGGAGAAGGCCCTCCGCAAACTGGACGCGATGCAGGCCAACCTCGCGCGCGTGCAAGACCTGACGGACGAACTGCGCAGACAGCTGAAGCCGCTGGGCCGCCAGGCGGCCGTGGCGCGCAGGGCCGCCGTCATCCAGGCCGACCTGCGCGACGCCCGGCTGCGCCTCCTCGCCGACGATCTCGTACGGCTCCGGGAGGCGCTCCAGGCCGAGATCGCCGACGAGGCCGCGCTGAAGGAACGCAAGGAAGCCGCCGAGCAGGAGCTGAAGAAGGCCCTGCAGCGCGAGGCGCTCCTGGAGGACGAGGTACGGCAGCTCACGCCGCGCCTCCAGCGCGCCCAGCAGACCTGGTACGAGCTGTCCCAGCTCGCCGAGCGGGTGCGCGGCACGATCTCGCTGGCCGACGCACGCGTGAAGAGTGCGACCTCCGCGCCGCCCGAGGAGCGCCGGGGCCGCGACCCCGAGGACATGGAGCGCGAGGCCGCCCGGATCCGCGAGCAGGAGGCCGAGCTGGAAGCGGCCCTGGAAGCGGCCGAGCGGGCTCTTGAGGACACGGTCGCCCACCGTGCCGAACTGGAGCGGGAGCTCGCCCAGGAGGAGCGCCGCCTGAAGGACGTGGCCCGTGCCATCGCCGACCGCCGCGAGGGGCTCGCCCGGCTGAACGGCCAGGTCAACGCGGCCCGCTCGCGTGCGGCTGCCGCCCAGTCCGAGATAGAGCGCCTGGCCGCCGCGCGGGACGAGGCCCAGGAGCGGGCCTTCGCCGCGCAGGAGGAGTACGAGGCCCTGAAGGCCGAGGTGGACGGCCTGGACGCCGGTGACGCGGAACTGGCCGAGCAGCACGAGGCGGCGAAGGCCGCGCTGTCCGAGGCGGAGGCCGCGCTGACGGCTGCCCGTGAGGCGGCCACCGCGGCGGAACGCAAACGCGCCGCGACCCAGGCCCGCCACGAGACGCTGGCGCTGGGCCTGCGCCGCAAGGACGGCACCGGGGCGCTGCTCGGTGCGAAGGACCGCCTCACGGGGCTGCTGGGTCCGGCGGCGGAGCTGCTGACCGTCACTCCGGGCTACGAGGTTCCGCTGGCTGCCGCCTTCGGTGCGGCGGCGGACGCGATCGCGGTGACGTCGCCGTCCGCCGCGGCGGACGCGATCAGGCTGCTGCGCAAGCAGGACGCCGGCCGAGCGGCACTGCTCCTCGCCGGCGAGGACACGTCCCCAAGCGGCGCGGGGCTGTGTCTGACGTGCGGCTGCCGCCGCGTGGGCGCGACCAGCCACGACGAACACGCAGACGCCCGACTGGCTGGCGCGGCACCCCCCAGTGGGCGCCTCGCAGCCGACTTGGTTCGCGGCCCCTCCGACCTCATGCCTGCCGTTCGCCGCCTCCTCCACGGCATCGTCGTCGTAGGCACTCTCGAAGACGCCGAGGACCTCGTCTACGCCCACCCCGACCTCACCGCCGTGACCGCCGAAGGTGACCTCCTCGGCGCCCACTTCGCCCACGGCGGCTCCGCAGGCGCCCCCAGCCTCCTCGAAGTACAGGCCTCCGTGGACGAGGCCGCCGCCGAGCTGGAAGAGCTGGCCGTCCGCTGCGAAGAACTCACCGAGGCCCAGCACGCGGCTGCCGAGCGCCGCAAGGCATCTGCCGCGCTGGTCGAGGAGCTGGGGGAGCGTCGCCGCTCCGCCGACCGGGAGAAGTCCGCCGTGGCCCAGCAGCTCGGGCGGCTCGCAGGCCAGGCAAGGGGCGCGGCGGGTGAAGCGGAGCGCTCCGTCGCCGCCGCCGCACGCGCGCAGGAGGCGCTGGACAAGGCCCTCCAGGAGGTCGAGGAGCTGGCAGAGCGGCTCGCCGTGGCCGAGGAGATGCCGATCGAGGAGGAGCCGGACACGTCGGTACGGGACCGTCTCGCGGCCGACGGGGCCAACGCCCGCCAGACCGAGATGGAGGCCCGCCTCCAGGTCCGTACGCACGAAGAACGCGTCAAGGGACTCGCCGGCCGCGCCGACTCCCTCGACCGCGCCGCCCGAGCGGAGCGAGACGCACGCGCGCGTGCCGAGCAGCGGCGGGCGCGGCTGCGGCACGAGGCGGCCGTCGCGGAAGCCGTGGCCTCCGGTGCACGCCAGCTCCTCGCGCACGTCGAGGTCTCCCTCGCCCGCGCCGACGAGGAGCGCACCGCCGCCGAGGCCGCCAAGGCCCGCCGCGAGCAGGAACTCACCGTCGCCCGGAACCAGGGCCGCGACCTCAAGGCAGAGCTCGACAAGCTCACCGACTCCGTGCACCGTGGCGAGGTCCTCGGCGCCGAGAAGCGGCTGCGGATCGAGCAGCTGGAGACCAAGGCGCTGGAGGAGCTGGGCGTGGAGCCCGCCGGGCTCGTCTCCGAGTACGGCCCCCACCAGCTCGTACCGCCCTCCCTGGCCGCCGAGGGCGAGCAGCTTCCGGACGACCCCGAGCACCCCCGCAACCAGCCCAAGCCCTTCGTCCGGGCCGAGCAGGAGAAGCGGCTCAAGGCGGCCGAGCGGGCCTACCAGCAGCTGGGCAAGGTCAATCCGCTCGCGCTGGAGGAGTTCGCCGCGCTGGAGGAACGGCACAAGTTCCTCAGCGAGCAGCTGGAGGACCTGAAGAAGACCCGCGCCGACCTGCTCCAGGTCGTCAAGGAGGTCGACGAGCGCGTCGAGCAGGTCTTCACGGAGGCCTACCGGGACACAGCCCGGGAGTTCGAAGGCGTGTTCAGCCGGCTGTTCCCGGGGGGTGAGGGGCGGCTGATCCTGACCGATCCCGACAACATGCTCACCACGGGTGTCGACGTCGAGGCCCGCCCGCCCGGCAAGAAGGTCAAGCGGCTCAGCCTGCTGTCCGGTGGCGAGCGCTCGCTGACCGCCGTCGCCATGCTGGTGTCGATCTTCAAGGCCCGGCCCAGCCCGTTCTATGTGATGGACGAGGTCGAGGCCGCCCTCGACGACACCAACCTGCAGCGGCTCATCCGCATCATGCAGGAGCTGCAGGAGGCGTCGCAGCTGATCGTCATCACCCACCAGAAGCGCACGATGGAGGTCGCCGACGCGCTGTACGGCGTCTCCATGCAGGGTGACGGCGTGTCGAAGGTCATCAGCCAGCGGCTGCGTTGACGCCGGTCGCCGGGCCGATCACTCCACGGAGTCACCTTTTATTTCAAGTAGTGAACACGACTCACCTCCTCCCGTCTCGAAAGTCACAGCTCCCCGACTATTGACTTCGAAACTTGAAGGCATAGTCTCTGCAACGTTGCTTTTACCTTCAGGTATCACTACTTGGAGCGGCTGACCCCCACCCGGCAGCGTTGCCGGTGCCCGAGGAGTACACGTGACCAGCACAGCGCAGGCACCCACGTCAGGAGCCAGGACGGCTCACCCCGAACATCTCGGGCACGTCGTCTTCATCACCGCGGCGGCCGCCATGGGCGGCTTCCTCTTCGGCTACGACAGCTCCGTGATCAACGGAGCCAACGGCGGCATCCAGGCCCGGTTCGACCTCAGCTCCGGCGTCACCGGTACCGTCGCCGCCAGCGCCCTGCTCGGCAGCGCCGTGGGTGCCGCGGTCGCCGGCCGCATAGCCGACCGCATCGGCCGCATCCGCGTCATGCAGATCGCGGCGGTGCTGTTCGCTCTGAGCGCCGTCGGCTCCGGTCTCCCGTTCGCAGCGTGGGACCTCGCCGCCTGGCGTGTCCTCGGCGGCATCGCCATCGGCATGGCGTCCGTCATTGGCCCGGCCTACATCGCCGAGGTCGCCCCGCCCGCGTACCGCGGCCGTCTCGCCTCGTTCCAGCAGGCCGCCATCGTCATCGGCATCGCCGTGTCGCAGCTGGTCAACTGGGCCATCCTGAACATGGCCGACGGCGAGGAGCGCGGCACGGTCGCGGGCCTGGAGGCCTGGCAGTGGATGCTCGGCGTGATGTTCGTGCCCGCCGTCATCTACGGCCTGCTGTCCTTCGCCATCCCCGAGTCCCCGCGCTACCTGATCAGCGTCGGCCGCATCGACGACGCGAAGAAGGTCCTCGCCGACGTCGAGGGCAACATCGACCTGGACGCCCGGGTCGCCGAGATCGACCAGGCCATGCGCAGCGACCACAAGTCCACGTTCAAGGACCTGCTGGGCGGCCGGTTCGGTCTGCTGCCGATCGTGTGGATCGGTATCGGCCTCTCCGTCTTCCAGCAGCTGGTCGGCATCAACGTCATCTTCTACTACTCGAACCTGCTGTGGCAGTCCGTGGGCGTCGACCCGTCGAGCTCGTTCTTCTACTCGTTCGAGACCTCGATCATCAACATCATCGGCACCGTGATCGCGATGATCTTCGTCGACCGCATCGGCCGCAAGCCGCTCGCCCTCATCGGCTCCATCGGCATGGGCCTCTCGCTCGCGGCCGCCGCCTGGGCCTTCTCCTTCCAGAACGGCAACGACCCGCTGCCGACCGCGCAGGGCTACGTGGCGCTGATCGCCGCCAACGCGTTCGTTCTCTTCTTCGCCCTGTCCTGGGGCGTGGTCGTCTGGGTCATGCTCGGCGAGGTCTTCCCGAACAAGATCCGCGCCGCCGCGCTGGGCGTGGCCGCCTCGGCCCAGTGGATCGCCAACTGGGCGATCACGATCACCTTCCCGGACCTGTCGGACTGGAACCTGTCCCTGACGTACGTCATGTACGCGGTGTTCGCCTTCCTCTCCATCCCCTTCATCCTCAAGTTCGTGCCCGAGACCAAGGGCAAGAAGCTGGAGGAGATGGGCTGACCGGCCCCCGAGCTCGGGGAGAAGGGCCAAGTCCCCGCTGCCCCTCTCCCCGTAACCCCGCCGCCGCCCCGGCTCGGCCACTGCCCGAGCCGGGGCGGCGGTTTCGTGTACGAGCGATCAGTCACCGAGCCCGGGCAGCACCCGCTCGCAGAACAGCTTGAGGCTCCGCCACCCCTCCTCCACCGGCATCCCGCCGGACAACGGGTGCAGTACGTAGTTGTCGTGGCCCAGCGCCACACACTCCTCAGGTGTCACGATCCGGTACACGCCCTCGGCGCGCAGCTCCTCCACCGTCGTGGCCGCCGACTTCACCGCCGAGCGGATGTCACCGGACTGCCAGGAGGCGTACGTCCGCGCCTCGTGCAGGAAGTGACCGCCGTACTCGGCCCAGGCCCGGTCGGGGTCCTCCGCCACGTGCAGCAGCGGCGTCTCGGCGGCCGGCATCATGGTCCAGCCCTCGGTGCCGTACTCGACCAGCCGCTCCTTGTAGTACGCCTCCAGCTCCGGCAGATGCGCGCTGGGGAAGAACGGCAGGCCGAGCCGGGCGGCCCGGCGGGCGGCCGCCTTCGAGGAGCCGCCGACCAGGAGCAGGGGGTGCGGGTCGGTGTACGGGCGCGGGGTGACCCGTACGGTACGGCCCCGGTACTCGAAGGGCTCGCCGGTCCAGGCCTTCAGCAGCGTCTCCAGCAACTCGTCCTGGAGCCTGCCGCGCCGCTTCCAGTCCACGTCGAACAGGGCGTACTCCTCGGGCCGGTACCCGATCCCGGCGACCGTCACCAGCCGGCCGCCGCTCAGCAGATCCAGTACGGCGATCTCCTCGGCGAGCCGCAGCGGGTCGTGCAGCGGGCCGATGATCGCCGAGACGGTGACGGCAA
This sequence comes from Streptomyces sp. CA-251387, assembly GCF_050936625.1. NCBI lineage: Bacteria > Bacillati > Actinomycetota > Actinomycetes > Kitasatosporales > Streptomycetaceae > Streptomyces > Streptomyces sp. CA-251387. Next base: position 6,761,357 of record NZ_JBNJMJ010000001.1, read on the forward strand.
TCCGCTGCGTCGCACCGAAGACCGCGGCCGCGAAGGCGAAGGGGGAGGGGAGCCAGTTGTTGTCGGCGCCGTGGTGCTCCTCGGTCTGCACGGTGGTGATGCCGTGCTCGTCGGCGTACCCGGCCATCTCCAGGGCCGCCTGATAGCGGGCGGCGAGCGAGGCGGGGGTCGCGCCGGGCTCGACGAGGTTGAAGCGTACGACCGTGACGGGCATGGGGGTCCCCCTTCACCGGGCGGGTGTGAAGGCGGACCTTAGCTGACGGTGCGTCAGACATCCATAGGGGTGTCGCGGGACTCCATGGCCGATACTGGACGCGTTATGGACATCGTCATCCTTGCTGTAGTCATCGCCGTGGTCGTGCTCGGCGCGCTCGGCGGGCTCATTGTCGGCACCCGCCGCAAGAAGCAGCTGCCCCCGCCGCCGCCCGCCGCCCCCGACATCACCGCCCCTCCGGCCGAGCCGCACGTCGGCGACGAGGCCGAGACGCCGCGCGACGAACCGCGCCGGACCATAGAGGAGGTGGATCTTCCGGGCGGCGGGGCACCGACCGCCGTCGAGGAACCGCCCGTCGTCGAAGAGCTCCCGCCCGTCGAGATCGAGGTCCCGGAGCCCACGGCCGGCCGCCTGATCCGGCTGCGCGCCCGGCTCTCCCGCTCGCAGAACGCCCTCGGCAAGGGGCTGCTGACGCTCCTGTCGCGCGAGCACCTCGACGAGGACACCTGGGAGGAGATCGAGGACACCCTCCTCACCGCCGACGTCGGCGTGGCCCCCACCCAGGAGCTGGTCGAGGGCCTGCGCGAGCGCGTGAAGGTCCTCGGCACCCGCACCCCCGAGGAGCTGCGCGGCCTGCTGCGCGAGGAGCTGCTCAAGCTGGTCGGCACGGACATGGACCGCACGGTCCGCACCGAGCCGGAGACCAGCAAGCCCGGCATCGTGATGGTCGTCGGCGTCAACGGCACCGGCAAGACCACCACCACCGGCAAGCTCGCCCGCGTCCTCGTGGCCGACGGCCGCAGCGTCGTCCTGGGCGCCGCCGACACCTTCCGTGCCGCCGCCGCCGACCAGCTCCAGACCTGGGGCGAGCGCGTCGGCGCCTACACCGTACGCGGGCCGGAGGGCGGCGACCCCGCCTCCGTCGCCTTCGACGCGGTGAAGGAGGGCAAGGAGATGGGCTCCGACGTCGTCCTGATCGACACCGCCGGGCGCCTGCACACCAAGACCGGCCTCATGGACGAGCTCGGCAAGGTCAAGCGCGTCGTCGAGAAGCACGCGCCGCTGGACGAGATCCTGCTCGTACTGGACGCGACCACGGGGCAGAACGGCCTGGTCCAGGCCCGCGTCTTCGCCGAGGTCGTCGACATCACCGGCATCGTGCTCACCAAGCTGGACGGCACGGCCAAGGGCGGCATCGTCGTCGCGGTGCAGCGTGAGCTGGGCGTGCCGGTGAAGCTGGTCGGGCTGGGCGAGGGGGCCGACGACCTGGCGCCGTTCGAGCCGGAGGCGTTCGTTGACGCCCTTATCGGGGAGTGAGATCCGCCCTACCAAAACTGGTACGTCGGTCGAAGAAGCGCCCGCCCCCCAAGGCGCAGTCGGGGGACGGGCGCTGCTGTTTTTGTGCCTAAACCGGCGCCGCTCTCGCGGACGTGGTTGCTCGCCGTCGTGGTTCCCCAATTGATGGTTGCGCCCGCCGCGTGGGAGAAAGAGGGCCTCGCCACACCGCTGTAGGCCGCCGGACGGTCTACGCCCGCGACCGATGCGCCACGTAAGCCAGCGTTCCCAGCAGCAGCCGCGCGGCCGGTGGCCTCGTCGCCGTGTCCAGCTGGGGTGGCCGAAGCCACCGCACCGGACCCAGCCCGCCCCGGTAGGACGGCGGTGCCGTGATGTGCGTACCCGGGCCGAGGCCGCGCAGGTCGAGGTGGGTCGGGTCGTCCCAGCCCATGCGGTAGAGGAGTTCGGGGAGCTCGGCGGCGGCGCCGGGGGCGACGAAGAAGTGGGCGCGGCCCTCGGGGGTGGCGGTGACCGGGCCGAGGGGGAGGCCCATGCGTTCGAGCCGGGTCAGCGCGCGGCGTCCGGCGGGTTCGGCCACCTCGATCACGTCGAACGCGCGACCGACGGGCAGCATCACCGCCGCGCCCGGGACCTCCGCCCATGCCTTGCCGGCCTCGTCGAGCGTGGCTCCGGCCGGAACCTCGGGTGCGAAGTCGAGGGGGTGTGCGCCGGGCGCGTCGCAGTCGGAACGGCCGCACGAACAGGCGCCCGCCGCGGCCCGCGCGCCGGGTACCACGTCCCAGCCCCACAACCCGGTGTACTCGGCGACGGCGGTGCACTCCGAGGAGCGGCCGCGTCGACGCGAGGCGGATCGGATCTCCCGGATGCCGCCGATCGTGAAGCCCATGCCCCCTCCAACGGGTCCAGCGTGCCGGTGGTTACGCCGCGGATGCGGGTCGTGACCCTATGTGTTCCTGGCGGCCGGTTACCCCGTGGCACCGCTCGGTCCACGCGGCGCTCGGGAGCACGCCGGGTCGCGGACTCGGCGACGCGCGCCCCTGAGTGCTTCGCTCCGCCACTAACGGCCGTCCTATGTCAAGTGAATCGCGGGGAGGCCACCGTAGGTTCATTCGAAGGGGTGGCGAATGGTGGCGTTTCCGGGATCGCCATGGCTGGGGGCGTGATCGTAGGATTACCGTGTGTGCACGGGCCCCTGGGGCACATGCACTCGTGGGTATGCCGGGGGCAAGTCGGCTTTCCGTTCGAAGGGTGAGAACCGCCGGACGGGAGACCGTATTTACCGGCATTCTGATAGGGCTTGGCGCACTAGGTGAAAAGTGGTCCAAGGGATGGGGGCGTTCCAGTGAGCGGCAACAGCGGAAGCGGTACGAGTGCTGGTGGCGCATCGCACGCTGACAAGCGCCCGAACGAGCTGCTCACCTCCTGGTTCGTGCGCAGCGGCTGGTCGAAGGGCGAGCTCGCCCGCCAAGTGAACCGCCGCGCCCGCCAGTTGGGCGCCAACCACATCTCCACCGACACCTCGCGCGTACGCCGCTGGCTGGACGGCGAGAACCCGCGCGAGCCGATCCCGCGGATCCTGTCCGAGCTGTTCTCCGAGCGCTTCGGCTGCGTCGTCTCCGTCGAGGACCTGGGCCTGCGCGCCGCGCGCCAGTCACCCTCCGTGTCGGGTGTCGACCTGCCCTGGACCGGCCCGCAGACGGTGGCCCTGCTCAGCGAGTTCTCGCGCAGCGACCTGATGCTGGCGCGGCGCGGCTTCCTCGGGAGCTCGCTGGCCCTGTCCGCGGGCCCGGCCCTCATCGAACCGATGCAGCGCTGGCTCGTCCCCGCGCCGCCCGCCCCGCACCACGAGCCCCGGCCCATCCCGTCCTCACGCGCGCGTGGCCGCCTGTCCAAGCCCGAGCTGGAGCTCCTGGAGTCCACCACCGTGATGTTCCGGCAGTGGGACGCCCAGTGCGGCGGCGGCCTGCGCCGCAAGGCGGTCGTCGGCCAGCTGCACGAGGTGACCGACCTGCTCCAGGAACCCCAGCCCGAGGCCACCACCAGGAAGCTGTTCAAGGTCGCCGCCGAGCTGGCGGAGCTGGCCGGCTGGATGTCCTACGACGTCGGGCTGCAGCCCACCGCGCAGAAGTACTTCGTCCTCGCCCTGCACGCCGCCAAAGAGGCGGGTGACCGGCCGCTCGGCTCGTACATCCTCTCCAGCATGAGCCGCCAGATGATCCACCTCGGCCGGCCCGACGACGCCCTGGAACTGATCCACCTCGCGCAGTACGGCAGCCGGGACTGCGCGAGCCCGCGCACCCAGTCGATGCTGTATGCGATGGAGGCCCGCGCGTACGCCAACATGGGGCAGCCGGGCAAGTGCAAGCGGGCCGTCCGGATGGCGGAGGACATCTTCGCCGAGGCCGACGAGTGGGACGAGCCGGACCCCGACTGGATCCGCTTCTTCTCCGAGGCCGAGCTCTACGGCGAGAACTCCCACTCCTACCGCGACCTCGCCTATGTGGCCGGCCGCAGCCCGACGTACGCCTCGCTGGCCGAACCCGTGATGCAGCAGGCCGTGGACCTGTTCGCGAAGGACGGCGAGCACCAGCGGTCGTACGCACTGAACCTCATCGGCATGGCCACGGTGCATCTGCTGCGGCGCGAGCCGGAGCAGAGCGCGGTCTACGCCGAGCAGGCCATGCAGGTCGCCAAGAAGGTGCGCTCCGAACGCGTCAACACTCGTATTCGAAAGACGGTCGACACGGCCGTACGCGACTTCGGAGATCTCGCCGAGGTCGTGGACCTCACCGACCGGCTCGCGGTGGAGCTGCCGGAGACCGTCGAGGCGGTCTGAGTCCGGCGGAATCCTGGAAAGCCCCAGAACCCCGGCCGCGGCCGGCCCTCCCGAACTGCCCGACTCGGCTCCCCCATGCCAGTCATCGGAAGGCCGACCGCGGCCGGTTTCTTTCCTTCACCGAAGGTTGCGCCACGATAACGATCGCGCAGCGCAACATCTCGGAGTTCATCAACGCGTAACACGCAGGGCGCCTTCGTCACGGCGGCGAAACAACGAGGGGCTTCCACCGAAACGGCGCTGCGCCAATCTCGTGGCGCATAACCGGCCCACCCCTCAATCCGCTCAGGCTTCGCCCGCACGGGGCCGTACCAAATGACGAGGAGACGCCGATGGCTCCAGCCATCACGCTTGCGGCTGACGCTCCCGAGCTGTCCGCCGCCAACACAGGTTTCATGCTCATCTGTTCCGCCCTGGTGATGCTCATGACCCCGGGCCTGGCCTTCTTCTACGGAGGCATGGTCCGCGTCAAGAGCACCCTGAACATGCTGATGATGAGCTTCATCAGCCTGGGGATCGTCACCATCCTGTGGGTGCTGTACGGCTTCTCCATGGCGTTCGGCACCGACTCCGGCAGCATCATCGGCTGGAACTCGGACTGGCTCGGCCTCAGCAATATCGGCCTCACGGAGCTGTGGGACGGCTACACCATCCCGATCTTCGTGTTCATGGTCTTCCAGCTGATGTTCGCGATCATCACGCCCGCCCTGATAAGCGGTGCTCTCGCGGACCGCGTGAAGTTCTCCGCGTGGGCGCTGTTCGTCGCCCTGTGGGCCACGGTCGTCTACTTCCCGGTCGCGCACTGGGTCTGGGGTGCCGGTGGCTGGGCCTTCGAGCTGGGTGTGATCGACTTCGCCGGTGGTACGGCGGTCCACATCAACGCGGGCGCCGCGGCGCTCGGCGTGATCCTGGTCATCGGCAAGCGCGTCGGCTTCAAGAAGGACCCGATGCGTCCGCACAGCCTCCCGCTGGTCATGCTCGGCGCCGGTCTGCTGTGGTTCGGCTGGTTCGGCTTCAACGCCGGTTCGTGGCTCGGCAACGACGACGGCGTCGGCGCGCTGATGTTCGTCAACACGCAGATCGCCACCGCCGCCGCCATGCTGGCCTGGCTCATCTACGAGAAGATCCGCCACGGCGCGTTCACCACGCTGGGCGCCGCCTCGGGCGCGGTCGCCGGTCTGGTCGCCATCACCCCGGCCGGTGGTGCGGTCTCCCCGGTCGGCGCGATCGCCGTCGGCGCCATCGCCGGTCTGCTGTGCGCCATGGCCGTGGGCCTGAAGTACAAGCTCGGCTACGACGACTCGCTCGACGTCGTCGGCGTCCACCTGGTCGGCGGTGTCGTCGGCTCCCTGCTCATCGGCTTCTTCGCCAGCGGCAAGGGCCAGTCCGATGTCGCGGGCCTCTTCTACGGCGGCGGCCTGACCCAGTTCTGGAAGCAGTGCGCCGGTGTCTTCGCGGTCCTGGCCTACTCGCTGGTCGTCTCCGCGCTCCTCGCCTTCATCCTTGACAAGACGATCGGGATGCGGGTCTCCGAGGACGAGGAGGTCGCCGGCATCGACCAGGCCGAGCACGCCGAGACCGCATACGACTTCAGCGGCGCCGGTGGCGGTGCCGCCGCCCGGACCGCCGCCCCGGCCCCGGTCGCCGACGCTGCGAGCAAGAAGGTGGACGCATGAAGCTCATCACCGCAGTCGTCAAGCCTCACCGGCTCGACGAGATCAAGGAAGCCCTCCAGGCCTTCGGAGTCCACGGCCTGACGGTCACCGAGGCGAGCGGCTACGGTCGTCAGCGGGGCCACACCGAGGTCTACCGCGGTGCCGAGTACACCGTCGACCTGGTCCCGAAGATCCGTATCGAGGTCCTGGCCGAGGACGACGACGCCGAGCAGCTGATCGACGTCATCGTCAAGGCCGCCCGCACCGGCAAGATCGGTGACGGCAAGGTCTGGTCCCTGCCGGTCGAGACGGCCGTACGGGTCCGGACCGGCGAGCGCGGGCCCGACGCGCTCTGACAGAGAAGAACAGGAGCTGCTGGGTGTCGAGTACGGACGTGCACAACGAAGCAGAGGACTCGGGACCCAGCGGCTACGCGGCGGCCCGGCTGCGCCTCCTCACCGAGGGGGCGCGGTCCGGGCCGCCGCGCCGTGCCGCCCTCGCGGAACTGACCGACGACTGGCTGACCGGCCTGTTCGCCGCCGGTGCCGAGGGCATGCGCGGCGTCTCCCTGGTCGCCGTCGGCGGCTACGGCCGTGGCGAGCTGTCCCCGCGCAGCGATCTGGACCTGCTCCTGCTGCACGACGGCGGCGACAGCAAGGCGGTGGCCGCCCTGGCCGACCGCATCTGGTACCCCGTGTGGGACCTCGGCCTCGCCCTCGACCACTCCGTGCGCACGCCCGCCGAGGCCCGCAAGACGGCCGGCGAGGACCTCAAGGTCCAGCTCGGCCTGCTGGACGCCCGGCACATCGCGGGCGACCTCGGCCTCACGGCCGCACTGCGGACGTCGGTCCTGGCCGACTGGCGCAACCAGGCGCCCAAGCGCCTGCCCGAACTCCAGGAGCTGTCCGCCGAACGCGCCGAGCGCCAGGGCGAGCTGCAGTACCTCCTGGAACCCGATCTGAAGGAGGCGCGCGGCGGTCTGCGGGACGCCACCATCCTGCGCGCCGTCGCCGCCTCCTGGCTGGCCGACGCCCCGCGTGAGGGCCTCGCCGACGCCCGGCGCCGGCTGCTCGACGTACGCGACGCGCTGCACCTGACCACAGGGCGCGCCACCGACCGGCTGGCGCTGCAGGAGCAGGACCAGGTCGCGGCCGACCTCGGGCTGCTCGACGCCGACACACTGCTGCGGCAGGTGTACGAGGCGGCGCGCGTCATCTCGTACGCCAGCGATGTCACGTGGCGTGAAGTGGGGCGCGTGCTGCGATCGCGCGCTGTGCGGCCGCGGCTGCGCGCCATGCTGGGGGGCGGAAAGCCCACAGCTGAAAGGTCTCCTCTCGCCGAGGGCGTGGTGGAGCAGGACGGCGAGGTGGTGCTCGCCCGCGCCGCGCGCCCCGAACGCGACCCCGTGCTCCCTCTGCGTGCCGCGGCCGCCGCCGCACAGGCCGGACTCCCGCTCTCCCTGCACGCCGTACGGCGCATGGCGGCCACCGTGCGCCCTCTGCCCACGCCCTGGCCCGCCGAGGCGCGCGAGCAGCTCGTGACCCTGCTGGGCTCCGGGCGGCCGACGGTCGACGTATGGGAGGCGCTGGAGGCCGAGGGGCTGATCACCCGCTTCCTCCCCGACTGGGAGCGGGTGCGCTGCCGTCCGCAGCGCAACGCCGTGCACATCTGGACCGTCGACCGGCACCTCATCGAGACGGCTGTCCGTGCCTCCGAGTTCACCCGCCGCGTCCACCGCCCCGACCTGCTCCTGGTCGCCGCGCTGCTGCACGACATCGGCAAGGGCTGGCCCGGCGACCACTCGGTGGCCGGCGAGATCATCGTCAAGGACGTGGCCGCGCGCATCGGCTTCGACCGCGACGACGTGACGGTGCTCTCCACCCTCGTACGCCATCACCTGCTGCTGGTGGAGACGGCCACCCGGCGTGACCTGGAGGACCCGGCCACCGTGCGCTCGGTCGCCGAGGCGGTCGGCTCGCAGGGCACCCTGGAGCTGCTGCACGCCCTGACCGAGGCGGACGCGCTGGCCACCGGTCCGGCGGCCTGGTCGTCGTGGCGGGGTTCGCTCGTCGCCGACCTGGTGAAACGGGTCGCGGCCGTGCTCGCCGGGGACGACCTGGACGAGCCAGAGGCCGCCGCGCCCACGGCCGAGCAGGAACGGCTCGCCATCGAGGCGGTCGCCACGGGCAGCCCCGTGCTGGCCCTGCGCGCGCAGACCGAGCCGCCGACGGAGGAGCAGCCCTCCGGCGACCCCGAGCCGCTCGGCGTGGAGCTCCTCATCGCCGTACCGGACCAGCCGGGCGTGCTGCCCGCGGTGGCCGGTGTCCTGGCGATGCACCGCCTGACCGTCCGTACCGCGGAACTGAGCGCCCTGGACCTGCCCGACGGCGTCGACGGCTCCGTCCTGCTGCTGAACTGGCGGGTCGCCGCGGAGTACGGCTCGCTGCCGCAGGCCACCCGGCTGCGCGCCGACCTCGTACGGGCCCTGGACGGCTCCCTGGACATCGCGGGGCGCCTGGCCGAGCGGGACGCGGCGTATCCGCGCCGCCGGGGCGTCGTGGCGCCGCCGCCGAGGGTGTCGGTCCACCCTGCCGCCTCACGGCTGGCCACGGTGATCGAGGTGCGCGCGCAGGATGCGCCGGGGCTGCTGTTCCGGATCGGCCGGGCGCTGGAGGACGCGGGCGTGCGGATGCGCAGTGCGCATGTCAGCACGCTGGGCGCCAACGCCGTCGACGCGTTCTATGTCACAGGTCCCGAGGGAGCGCCGCTGCCCGGCGAGGAGGCGGCGTCCGTGGCCAGGAAGCTGGAAGAGACATTGCGCGCCTGAACCAGGGATCCCGGCAACCTGCGCCGCCGGGATACCCTGGAGGGCGATTGCCAGCAGCCACCGACCCCGAGGACCGCGAGCGCCGTGTTCGATACTCTTTCCGATCGCCTCTCAGCGACTTTCAAGAACCTGCGCGGCAAGGGACGGCTCTCCGAGGCGGACATCGACGCCACAGCGCGCGAGATCCGCATCGCCCTCCTCGAAGCGGACGTGGCGCTGCCCGTCGTCCGGACGTTCATCAAGAACGTCAAGGAGCGCGCCCTCGGCGCCGAGGTGTCCCGGGCGCTGAACCCGGCCCAGCAGGTCCTGAAGATCGTCAACGACGAGCTCGTCACGATCCTCGGCGGCGAGACCCGCCGCCTGCGTTTCGCCAAGCAGCCGCCGACCGTGATCATGCTCGCGGGTCTGCAGGGTGCCGGTAAGACCACCCTCGCGGGCAAGCTCGGCCGCTGGCTGAAGGAGCAGGGCCACTCGCCGCTGCTCGTCGCCGCCGACCTCCAGCGCCCGAACGCCGTCAACCAGCTCAGCGTCGTCGCCGAGCGGGCCGGTGTCGCGGTCTACGCGCCGGAGCCGGGCAACGGCGTCGGTGACCCGGTCAAGGTCGCCAAGGACTCCATCGGGCACGCGAAGGCCAAGGTCCACGACATCGTGATCGTGGACACCGCCGGCCGCCTGGGCATCGACCAGGAGATGATGCAGCAGGCCGCGGACATCCGGGACGCGGTCTCCCCGGACGAGATCCTGTTCGTCGTCGACGCGATGATCGGTCAGGACGCCGTCAACACCGCCGAGGCCTTCCGCGACGGCGTCGGCTTCGACGGCGTGGTGCTCTCCAAGCTCGACGGTGACGCCCGCGGTGGTGCGGCCCTGTCGATCCGGCAGATCACCGGCAAGCCGATCATGTTCGCGTCGAACGGCGAGAAGCTCGACGACTTCGACGCCTTCCACCCGGACCGGATGGCCTCCCGCATCCTCGACTTGGGTGACCTGCTCACCCTGATCGAGCAGGCGGAGAAGACCTTCGACCAGGCCGAAGCCCAGAAGATGGCGGAGAAGCTGGCCTCCAAGAAGGGCCAAGACTTCACCCTCGACGACTTCCTGGCCCAGATGGAGCAGGTCAGGAAGATGGGCTCCATCTCCAAGCTGCTCGGCATGCTCCCGGGCATGGGCCAGATCAAGGACCAGATCAACAACCTCGACGAGCGTGACGTCGACCGCACGGCCGCGATCATCAAGTCGATGACGCCGGGCGAGCGCCAGGACCCGACGATCATCAACGGCTCGCGGCGCGCCCGTATCGCGCGCGGTTCCGGTGTCGAGGTCAGCGCGGTCAAGAACCTGGTCGAGCGGTTCTTCGAGGCCCGCAAGATGATGTCCCGCATGGCCCAGGGCGGCGGCATGCCGGGCATGCCGGGGATCCCGGGCATGGGCGGCGGCCCCGGCCGCGCCAAGAAGCAGCCGAAGAAGGCCAAGGGCAAGCAGCGCTCCGGCAACCCGATGAAGCGCAAGCAGCAGGAGCAGGAGGAGGCCGCCCGCCGCGCCGCCGCCGCTCAGGCCGGAGGCGCCCTCGGGCTGCCGGGCCAGCAGGCCGGGCAGGACTTCGAGCTGCCGGACGAGTTCAAGAAGTTCATGGGCTGACGGTTCCTTTCCTACGGCCGTCTCGTCGCGTACGTCACTGGGGGCGCCCCTCTCGATGGGGGGCGCCCCCAGCGCGTGCCGTAGCCGGGTATCTGCCGTAACGTCCAGATATGAGCAATGCCGCGCCACCACGCAAGGCCCCTGACCAGCCGTGGCGCACCGAGGGCACGCCGGAGGAGCCGCCCGGGCGCCGGCGTGATCGACGGTCCCGCGGTCGATGGTGGGGCCTGCTCCTCACCGCGGTGATCGTGTTCCTGCTCGCCTATGTGGGACTGACGTACCTCGACCGGGGCAACGAGCCGACGATCTCCTACACGGAGTTCAGCCGGCAGGTCGACGCCGGCAATGTCGACAAGATCTACTCCAAGGGCGACGCGATCCAGGGCGAGCTCAAGAGCGCCCGGGACAACCCCGAGGGCGACGGCGACTACACCAGGTTCAAGACCCAGCGCCCCGCCTTCGCGGACGACGACCTCTGGCAGGAACTGAGCAGGAACGACGTGACGGTAACCGCGCAGCCGGTCGTACGGGAGCGCGGTGTCCTGTCCAACCTCCTGTTCTCCCTGATCCCGATCGCGTTCCTGGTCGCGGTCTGGATCTTCTTCGCCCGGCGGATGGGCGCGGGCCTGGGCGGCGCGGGCGGCATGCTCGGCCGGAAGGCGCCGCCCAAGCCGGTCGAGCTCCAGCCGGGCAAGGAGCGCACGACGTTCGCCGACGTGGCCGGCATCGACGAGGTCAAGGGCGAACTGGACGACGTCGTCGACTTCCTGGAGCACCCCGACGCCTACCGCAGGATGGGCGCGAAGATGCCGCGTGGCGTGCTGCTCGCGGGGTCGCCCGGCACCGGCAAGACCCTGCTGGCGCGTGCGGTGGCGGGCGAAGCGGGTGTGCCGTTCTTCTCCGCCTCCGCCTCCGAGTTCATCGAGATGATCGTCGGTGTCGGCGCCTCCCGCGTGCGTGAGCTGTTCGCCGAGGCCCGCAAAGTGGCGCCGTCGATCATCTTCATCGACGAGATCGACACCATCGGACGGGTGCGCGGCGGCGGCGCCTCGGTGAGCGGTCACGACGAGCGCGAGCAGACGCTGAACCAGATCCTCACCGAGATGGACGGCTTCTCCGGCTCGGAGGGCGTGATCGTCATCGCGGCGACCAACCGCGCCGACATCCTGGACCCGGCGCTGACCCGGCCCGGCCGCTTCGACCGGGTGGTCAACGTCGCCCCGCCGGACCGCGGCGGACGCGAGGCGATCCTTCGGATCCACACCCGCGGGATCCCGCTCGCCCCGGACGTGGACCTCGCCCAGCTGGCGCGCACGACGCCGGGCATGACGGGTGCGGATCTGGCCAACCTCGCCAACGAGGCCGCTCTGCTCGCGGTCAAGCGCAAGCAGGAGCAGGTGACGCACTCGGACCTGTCCGAGGCCCTTGAGAAGGTGCAGCTCGGCGCCGAGCGCACCCTCGTGATGCCCGAGGAGGACCGCCGGCGCACCGCGTACCACGAGAGCGGGCACGCCCTCCTCGGCATGCTGCAGCCGGGCGCCGACCCGGTACGCAAGATCACCATCGTGCCGCGCGGCCGGGCGCTCGGCGTGACGATGTCGACCCCCGAGGTGGAACGGTACGCGCACTCGGAGGGCTATTTGCGCGGCCGCATCATCGGCGCGCTGGGCGGCATGGCCGCAGAACAGGTGGTCTACGGGGTCGTCACCACGGGCGCCGAGAACGACCTCGAACAGGTCAGCAACATCGCGCGCGGGATGGTCGCCCGGTGGGGCATGAGCGAGCGGGTCGGCCGGCTGTCCGCCCTGCCGAGCGACTCCCAGCAGGCGTACGGGCTCGCGGCCGCCCCGCAGACCCTCGACGTGATCGACGCCGAGATGCGCCGGATCGTCGACGAGTGCTACGAGGAGGCCTGCCGCAAACTCACCGACCACCGAGGCCAGTTGAACGCCCTGGCCGAGGCGCTGCTGGAGAACGAGACGCTGGAGGAGGCCGACGCGTACCGGATCGCGGGGATCACTCGGCTGACGAAGGACGCGGCCCCGTAGGCGACGTCCCCCTCAGGGCACGCGGGCGATCAGGTACCGGAAGACGTTCGGCATCCACACCGTCCCGTCCCGCCGCTGGTGCGGATGCAGCGCCTCCGTCACCTCCTTGTCCACCTGGGCCTGGTCGGTCGCGGAGATCGCCGCATCGAAGAGCCCCGTCGACAGCAGTCCCCGTACGGCGCTGTCGACGTCCGCGTACCCGAAGGGGCAGGCCACCCGCCCGGAACCGTCGGGCCGCAGGCCCGCGCGCTGGGCGACCTCCTCCAGGTCGTCGCGCAGCGCCGGACGCCAACTCCCCGCGCTGCGCAGGGGATCGGCCAACTTGGTGGCGACCCGCAGCACCGACGACGTGGCACAGCGCTCCGGCGGACCCCAGCCGGCGAGCACCACGGGGGCCCCGCGCTCGGCCATCGGCGTCGCCGCCGCGAGCGTCCCACCGAGCCCCTCGGAGTCGCCCGCGAGGCACCCGATGGGCTCGAACGCGGTGACCAGGGTGTACGCCGGCGCCGCCGCGTCGGCCGCATCGCGAGGTGAGCCGTCGACGAGCCGGGTGGCGGCACGCGCGCGCGTGTCCCACGCCTCGGGCAGCAAACGCCGCCGTGCGAGAGCCAGTCGTTCCGGGGAGGCTGACTCGACACCGGTGACGGCCGCGCCTCTGGATGCAGCCATCACCAGGGCGAGCCCGCTCCCGCAGCCGAGGCCCAGCAGCCGGGTGCCGGGGCCCACTTCCAGTCGCTCGTAGACGGCCTCGTAGAGCGGAACCAGCATCCGCTCCTGGATCTCGGACCAGTCACGCGCGCGTGCACACAGGTCCACGCGGGGCGCAGTGCCCGCGTGAGGTGGGTGCTGCCGCACGAGCGTAGGTGTCATCTAAAGCGCCCCAATCCGCCGAGAGTTGCCGCTGTGCCCGATTCCTTGGCCCCCGTGACATGCGCTCACATCCCCCCGTATGCCAGGAAACTCCGCCCTCGACCTGCCGTCCAGTGGAAAGCGGCCGCGGCTTGAGAGTTGCATGTGCCGCTGGCGAGATTTCACATTCCGGCAACGTGGGCCCGTACCATCGCGCCATGGCAAAGGCACCCGTACTCACGCCACGAGCGGACGACTTCCCGCGCTGGTACCAGGACCTGATCAACAAGGCGGAGCTGGCCGACAACGGTCCGGTGCGGGGCACCATGGTCATCCGACCGTACGGGTACGGGCTGTGGGAGCGGATGCAGGCCGAGATGGACGCCCGCATCAAGGCGACCGGCACCCAGAACGCGTACTTCCCACTGCTGATCCCGCAGTCGTACCTCACGCGCGAGGCGGACCACGTCGAGGGCTTCGCGCCGGAGCTCGCGGTCGTCACGCACGGTGGCGGCAAGGAGCTGGAGGAGCCGGCGGTCGTCCGCCCCACCTCCGAGATGATCATCAACGACTACTTCTCGAAGTGGGTGCAGAGCTACCGCGACCTGCCCCTTCTGATCAACCAGTGGGCGAACGTGGTCCGTTGGGAGCTCAGGCCGCGCCTGTTCCTCCGGACGACGGAATTCCTGTGGCAGGAGGGGCACACCGCGCACGCCACCTACGAGGACGCCCGCGACTTCGCCGCGCACATCCACCGCGAGGTCTACGAGGACTTCATGGTGAACGTCCTCGCCATGGACGTCGTCCCCGGCCGCAAGACCGTCAAGGAGCGCTTCGCCGGTGCCGTCAACACCCTCACGCTGGAAGGGATGATGGGCGACGGCAATGCCCTGCAGATGGCCACCAGCCATGAGCTGGGCCAGAACTTCGCCAAGGCCTTCAACACCTCGTACTTGTCGAAGGACGGCACCCAGGAACTGGTCTGGCAGACGTCCTGGGGCTCGACCACCCGCATGATCGGCGCCCTCGTGATGATGCACGGCGACGACAACGGCCTCAGGGTCCCGCCGCGCCTCGCACAGATCCAGGCCGTCGTCCTCGCGATCAAGGGCGACGAAGCGGTTCTGGCCAAGGTCCGCGAGATCGGCGATCAGCTGACGGCGGCCGGCATCCGCGTCCATGTCGACGACCGCACCGACACGCCCTTCGGCCGCCGCGCGGTCGACTGGGAGCTCAAGGGCGTGCCCGTCCGTATCGAGGTCGGGCCGCGTGACCTGGAGAACGGCACCGCGATGCTGGCCCGCCGCATCCCGGGCGGCAAGGAGCCGGTGGCCGTCGAGTCTCTCGTGCGACTGCTGCCCACCGTCCTCGAAGAGGATCAGGCCCTGCTGCTGACGCAGGCCCGCCAGCGGCGCGAGTCCCGGACCACCGACGTCTCGACGATCGAGCAGGCCGTCGAGGCCGCCGTCGCCGGCGGCTGGGCGCGTATCCCGTGGGCGACGCTCGGCGAAGAAGGCGAGGCCAAGCTGGCCGAGCACGCCGTGACCGTACGGTGTCTGGTCGCCGAGGACGGGTCGGTGCCGGACGCCGACGACGCGCCCGGTAACGTCGCGGTCGTCGCGCGCGCTTACTGAGATGACGCCTCTGGGGAGCGAGAGCGGCCGAAACGCCTCTTGCGCTCTTGCGGACCACAGCGGTCCCGGCGTGTGGACGCGATCTACGCGTCGGGGCGTACGTCAGGCTACGCACCGGCTTGGTACGAGCTGTGAGGCTTCTCCGCAGATCTGCGCACCCGCCCTCGTCGTGGCGCATCATTCGCAACTGACGGGTACGTGCAAATTATTTGGGATGGCCCGGAATCGGAACACAGCGGCACTCCGGCTCGTTGTCATTACGTGAGCACGACACAGACACCACCTGTTCTCGCCGCAGAGCTGGCACAGGCGTGGGCCGACATTCAGCGGTACCACCCCGAGCTGCCGGATCTCGCCGCGCCAGAGTCCCTGATCGGGGAGTCGTCGTCCGCGTGCGGTCACGAGCTCTCCTTCGAGCGACTGCTTCACGAGGCAGTCCATGGCATCGCCGCCGCGCGCGGTGTCCGCGACACCTCCCGCGCCGGCCGCTACCACAACCGCAGATTCCTCGCCATCGCCGAGGAGATGGGCCTGGACCACCCCGAGGAACCGCACCCCAGCAGCGGCTTCTCCCTGGTCACGCTCAACCCCGAGGCCAAGCGCCGCTACCGCCCGACCATCGAACGCCTCCAGCGCGCCCTGAAGGCCCACACGGCAGCCACCTCCGCCGACACCAGCAGGACCTTCCGGGGCCCGGCCGCCCGTCACGGCTCCTCCGGAGGGGGCGTCCGCGTCAAGGCGGTGTGCGACTGCGGCCGTAACGTCCGGGTCGTCCCGTCGGTCCTGGCCCAGGCACCGATCGTGTGCGGCGGCTGCGGGAAGCCGTTCCGGATCCCGGAGGTCGTGGGAGCGGCGTAACGGCGCGGCGTCCAGTACCGGCATCTCGTGGCTGCCGGTCAGGACGCGGGGGCGCCGGGACGCCATGGGGCGTCGGAACGCGGGAACGCATGGCGCGTCGGTACGCGTGGCACGTCGGTAGGCGTGGCGCGCCGGGGGTGCCGCTTGACCCGCCCAGCCTGCGGGCAGTCGTGCCGCTGGGGCGGCACGGGTGGGCACAGGCGGCACCCGAACAGCGCCGGGCTGCGCGACCCACCCTCACGGCACCCGAAACGCCGGGTGCCTCTCAGCCATGCCCAAGCACCCTCACCGCCCCCTCGGCCAAAAGCGACCCGCAGGGTGTGGCACAATGGCTAGCTGTACTCGACAGCCGCACAGGACCCCTCTCTCCTCCGGCTGACGCGTCCATCGGGCACTCGGGTACCGCAACCCCACGCGGCATTCTCGCCGTGCCCAACCACGTCAAATCCAGGAGAACCCACTCCCGTGGCAGTCAAGATCAAGCTGAAGCGTCTGGGCAAGATCCGTTCGCCTCACTACCGCATCGTCGTCGCCGACTCCCGCACCCGTCGTGACGGCCGTGCGATCGAGGAGATCGGCAAGTACCACCCGACGTACAACCCGTCGGTCATGGAGGTCGACGCCGAGCGCGTGGCGTACTGGCTCTCCGTCGGCGCCCAGCCGACCGAGCCCGTGCTCGCCATCCTGAAGAAGACCGGTGACTGGCAGAAGTTCAAGGGCGAGCCCGCCCCGGCGCCGCTGCTGACCGCCGAGCCGAAGAAGGCGCGCCCGTCGTTCGAGGCCCTCAGCGGCGACGACGAGGGCAAGGGTGAGGCGATCACCCAGAAGAAGAAGGCGGAGAAGAAGGACGAGGCTGCCGCCGAGTCCGAGTCGGCCGAGGCCTGAGCATGCTCGAGGAGGCTCTCGAGCACCTCGTGAAGGGCATCGTCGACAACCCTGACGATGTGCAGGTCGCCTCGCGCAACCTGCGTCGCGGGCGTGTGCTGGAGGTCCGGGTCCACCCCGACGACCTCGGCAAGGTGATCGGCCGCAACGGCCGCACCGCACGCGCTCTGCGCACCGTCGTGGGCGCCATCGGCGGCCGCGGTGTCCGCGTCGACCTCGTCGACGTGGACCACGTCCGCTGACGCCGAACGCAGCACCGGCTCGGGCCGGGGAGGGCCACTGGGCCGTCCCCGGCCCGTAGTCGTATGGCCGAGTCGTATGGCCGACTCATGCGGCCAGTCGTCTGACAGGAGAGCAAGCACAGTGCAGCTGGTAGTCGCACGGATCGGCCGCGCCCACGGCATCAAGGGCGAGGTCACCGTCGAGGTCCGTACCGACGAGCCGGAACTGCGGCTCGCCCCCGGCGCCGTCCTGGCCACCGACCCGGCCTCCGTCGGCCCGCTCACCATCGAGTCCGGCCGCGTCCACAGCAGCCGCCTCCTCCTGCGCTTCGAGGGGGTCAAGGACCGCACCGCCGCCGAGGCCCTGCGGAACACCCTCCTGATCGCCGAGGTCGACCCGGACGAGCTGCCCGAGGAAGAGGACGAGTACTACGACCACCAGCTCATCGACCTGGACGTCGTGACCGCCGACGGCGTCGAGATCGGCCGTATCACCGAGATCTCGCACCTGCCGTCCCAGGACCTCTTCATCGTGGAGCGGCCCGACGGCAGCGAGGTCATGATCCCGTTCGTCGAGGAGATCGTCAGCGAGATCGACCTGGAGGAGCAGCGGGCGGTCATCACCCCGCCGCCGGGCCTCATCGACGACCGGGCCGAGATCGCCTCCTCCCGCGACACGGAGGCCGAGAGCTGATGCGGCTCGACGTCGTCACGATCTTCCCCGAGTACCTGGAGCCGCTGAACGTCTCCCTCGTCGGCAAGGCACGCGCGCGTGGACAGCTGAACGTGCACGTGCACGACCTGCGGGAGTGGACGTACGACCGCCACAACACGGTCGACGACACGCCGTACGGCGGCGGCCCCGGAATGGTCATGAAGACCGAGCCCTGGGGCGACGCGCTGGACTCGATCCTGGCGGACGGCTACGAGACGGGCGCCCGCGCCCCCTCCCTGATCGTCCCCACCCCCAGCGGCCGCCCCTTCACCCAGGAACTCGCCGTCGAGCTCTCCGAGCGGCCCTGGCTGATCTTCACGCCGGCCCGCTACGAGGGCATCGACCGCCGCGTCATCGACGAGTACGCGACCCGTATGCCCGTCCATGAGGTGTCCATCGGCGACTACGTCCTCGCCGGCGGAGAGGCCGCCGTACTGGTCATCACGGAGGCCGTGGCGCGTCTGCTGCCCGGCGTGCTGGGAAACGCCGAGTCGCACCGCGACGACTCCTTCGCGCCCGGCGCCATGGCCAACCTCCTGGAGGGCCCCGTCTACACCAAGCCGCCCCTGTGGCGCGGCCGGGACATCCCGGACGTGCTGCTCAGCGGCCATCACGGCAAGATCGCCCGCTGGCGCCGCGACGAGGCGCTCAGGCGTACCACGGTCAACCGGCCCGACCTCATCGAGCGCTGCGACCCCAAGGTCTTCGACAAGAAGGACCGCGAGATGCTCTCGATCCTGGGCTGGATGCCCGACCCGGAGGGGGAGCGGTTCGGCCGATTTTGGCGCAGGACCGAGGGCGTGGAAGAATAGGTCGCTGTTGTGCGCCGTCCGGCGTGCGCCCCTGCCACAGGGGGACACGACGCCCGCCCCGACGCGCACGGCTCTCATCCAGAACATCTAGTTCCCGTTGATGACCTGTGGCATCAGCGAAGAAAGCAGACGAAATGTCTCACCTGCTCGACACCGTCGACGCCGCGTCGCTGCGCAGCGACGTCCCGGCCTTCCGCCCGGGCGACACCGTCAACGTCCACGTCCGCGTCATCGAGGGCAACCGCTCCCGTGTGCAGCAGTTCAAGGGCGTTGTGATCCGCCGTCAGGGCGCCGGCGTGCGCGAGACCTTCACGGTCCGCAAGGTCTCCTTCTCCGTCGGCGTCGAGCGCACCTTCCCGGTGCACACCCCGATCGTCGAGAAGATCGAGCTCGTCACCAAGGGTGACGTCCGCCGCGCCAAGCTGTACTACCTGCGCGAGCTGCGTGGCAAGGCGGCGAAGATCAAGGAGAAGCGCGAGAACTGAGCGCTTCCGGGGGCTCGCCCCCGCGGGGTCCAAAGCGGGGCCGGATAACATCTGGCCCCGATGGACACCGAAGCACAGCCGACGGAGCGCGACCGCTCCTCCCGCCCTTCCGACTCCGAGGAGACCTCGGACCCAGGGGGGCAGGAGGAACGGTCGCGTTTCGCGTTGGTGTCGCGGATCACGCAGTGGCTCCCGGGCGGGCGGATCAGCCTGACCCTGCTGGTTTTCCTGGTGCTCCTGCTGTTGCTCAACACGTTCGTCCTGCGGCCGTTCCAGATCCCGAGCGGATCCATGGAGTCCGGATTGAGGATCGGCGACCGCGTTCTCGTAAATATGTTGGCGTACCGTTTCGGTGCCGAGCCGCAGCGCGGCGATGTTGTCGTGTTCGACGGAACCGGGTACTTCGGGGATGCGGACTACATCAAACGCGTTGTGGGTGTGGGGGGAGACCATGTGGTCTGCTGTGACAAGGAGGGGAGGATCCAGGTGAACGGCCGGTCGGTCGACGAGTCGACGTTCCTGTACCCCGGCGACAGTGCGTCCACGGTGCGTTTCGACGTCGTCGTGCCCGACGGCACCCTGTTCCTCCTCGGCGACCACCGCAGCGATTCCAGCGACTCCCGCGACCATCTTGGCTCGCCCGGCGGCGGCATGATCCCGGTCGACGACGTCATCGGCCGCGCCGACTGGATCGTATGGCCGACCGCCCATTGGACCCGCCTGCACCGTCCCGACGCCTACGCGCGCGTGCCTGCGGCTGCCGAGGCCGAAGGGGCGGGTGCTCATGGGTAACCGTGGCAAGCCCCGCGGCGTGCCCAGCAATCCCGCCGACAATCTGCTCCCCACCGGTGCCCGGCGCGCCGCGAGTCCCGCCGGCGGTCGTACGCGCGCGGAGCGGCGCAAGCTCCAGCGCAAGGTCAAACGGCGCCGCAGGCGCTCCGCGATGAAGGAGATACCCCTCCTCGTCGGCGTCGCGGTCCTCATAGCGCTCGTCCTGAAGACCTTCCTCGTCCAGGCCTTCGTGATCCCTTCCGGCTCCATGGAGCAGACGATCCAGATCGGCGACCGCGTCCTGGTCGACAAGCTCACCCCCTGGTTCGGCTCCAAGCCGCAGCGCGGGGACGTCGTCGTCTTCAAGGACCCCGGCGGCTGGCTCCGGGACGAGCAGACGACGGTGAAGAAGGAGGATCCCGTCGTCGTCAAGCAGGTCAAGCAGGCGCTCACCTTCATCGGCCTGCTGCCGTCCGACAACGAGAAGGACCTCATCAAACGCGTCGTCGGCGTCGGTGGCGACCGCGTCAAGTGCTGTGACACGCAAGGACGGGTCACCGTCAACGGCGTTCCCCTGAACGAGGACTATCTCTATCCCGGCAACGCCCCCTCCAACTCGCAGTTCGACATCACCGTTCCGCAGGGACGGCTGTGGGTGATGGGCGACCACCGGGCCAACTCCGCGGACTCCCGCTCGCACCAGGACCAGGACTACGGCGGCACCGTCTCCGAGGACGAGGTCGTCGGCCGGGCCATGTGGATCGCGTGGCCGCTCGGCCACTGGACCTCCCTGGACGAACCGAGAACCTACGCCTCGGTGTCCGACTCGGCGACCGGGTCGACCGCCTCGGCCCAGCTGTCGCATAGGGTTGCTCCCGACGAATCGAACGGAACGATCCAGCTCCCGAGCCCTGCGGAACTCCCGCTCGTTATGGGAGTGGTGGGCCTGCGCCGCGCATGGGGCAGGCAGCGGCACAGAGTAAGGAGTTGGCGTGGGGGATGTGGCGGTTGGCGCACGGTCCGGGCACGACGGCGAGGAGCACCGCGGACACCCCGTGGAAGCAGCCGACCCGGCCGCGGACGGCGCCGTGACCTCCGGGAATGACCACCCCGGGGCGGCCGGCGACGGCGAAGGGTCGGGCGGGCAGCCCCCGGCCGACGGTCAGGGATCGGGCGGAGCGGCGCCCAAGCCGAAGAAGCAGCGCTCCTTCTGGAAGGAGCTGCCGATCCTGATCGGTATCGCGCTCGTCCTCGCGCTGCTGATCAAGACGTTCCTGGTACAGGCGTTCTCGATTCCCTCCGACTCGATGCAGAACACCCTCCAGCAGGGCGACCGCGTCCTGGTCGACAAGCTCACCCCCTGGTTCGGTTCCGAGCCCGAGCGTGGCGAGGTCGTCGTCTTCCACGACCCCGACAACTGGCTGGCGGGCGAGCCGACCCCCGACCCGAACGCCCTGCAGACCTTCCTCAGCTGGATCGGCCTGATGCCGTCCGCGGAGGAGAAGGACCTCATCAAGCGCGTGATCGGCGTCGGCGGCGACACGGTCGAGTGCAAGGGCACCGGCCCGTTGAAGGTCAACGGCAAGGCGCTGAGCGAGGCGTCCTACGTCTACCCGGGGAACACCCCCTGCAGCCAGGACGACCAGGGCGGCCAGTTCAAGGTGAAGGTCCCCGAGGGCTACATCTGGGTCATGGGCGACCACCGGCAGAACTCCCGCGACTCGCGCTACAACCAGTCCGACAAGAACCACGGCATGGTCCCCGTCGACAAGGTCGTCGGCCGCGCCATCGTGATCGCCTGGCCGATCAACCGCTGGGACAACCTGCCCGTCCCGGAGACCTTCGAGCAGAACCTGAGCGCCCGGTCCGCCGCGCTGACGGTCGCACCGCAGGGACTCGCACTGGCCGGCGCGGTGCCGCTGGTGCTGTGGCGTCGGCAGCGGAGCAAGGCGGCCGAGACCCGCTGAGCCGTGAAGGCCGGCGGGCCCGGCCAGGTGAAGGCCGGCAGTATCGGCCGCGTGAAGGCTCGCAGGGGCGCCTCCGTGAAGGCTTGGGGAAGCGGCTTCGGAAAACGGCTTGGGAAAGCTTTGCCGAGCGTGTGAGGTCGGGCGCTCGGGAGGGGCTGCCCGGTGTCGGTACCGCCGGGTAGGGTGCGGACCCATGGGTGGCGAGAGCACGACACGTACGGTGCCGCGTGACGGTGGCGCGAGCAGGGGCCCGGCGGGCAGCCGGACCGGACAGCGGTTGTCCGGGCTGGCCGTGGCGCTGGGCCTGGCGCTGTTCCTGGGCGGATTCGCCTGGGGAGCGGTGGTCTACCGGCCGTATACCGTACCCACCAGTTCGATGGCGCCGACCATCGGAGCGGGTGACAGGGTCCTGGCCCAGCGCGTCGACGGCGGTGAGGTGCGCCGCGGTGACGTCGTCGTCTTCACCGACAAGACCTGGGTGAGCAACGCGCCCGTGGTCAAGCGTGTGGTCGCCGTCGGCGGGGACACGGTCGCCTGCTGCACGGACGGCAAGCTGACCGTCAACGGCAAGAAGATCGACGAGCCGTATGTGGCGAAGGACGGCCTGGCCGAGTTCCAGAACTTCCCGGAGGTGACGGTGCCGAAGGGCAGGCTCTTCCTGCTCGGTGACGAGCGGAGCGGCTCCCTGGACTCCACCGCCCACCTGACGGACGCCGCCAGGGGCACCGTGGCGCGCAGCGCCGTGTCGGCCCGGGTGGAGGCCGTCGTCTGGCCCATGGACGGCATGCTGGAGCGTCCCACGGGCTTCGAGTCCCTCGGCGCGCTGTCGTCGCAGGGGCCGCTGCGGACGATCGTCGCGCTGGTCGTGGTGGGCGGTGTGCTGGTGCTGGCCGGCGGGGCGTACGGACCCGTCGCGAACAGGTTGGGCAAGCGCTCGACGGCCCGGACGGAGCCCGCGGGTGCCCGCTGAGACGACGGGCGTCGGGCAGGGGCCGTACTGCGAGACGGGTCCGGCGACCGACTCGCACGGCGGGAAAGGCGCGGAGAACGGCTCGTACGGCGGCACAGGCACGGGGGAGAGCCCGTACGGCGACTCGTACGACGGTGGGCTGCGCAAGGTCGCGCGCGTGGTGCTGCTCGACCCGCGGGACCGCATTCTGCTGCTGCACGGCCACGAGCCGGAGGACTCGGCCGACGACTGGTGGTTCACGCCCGGCGGGGGCGTCGAGGGCGACGAAACGCGCGAGGAGGCCGCACTGCGGGAACTCGCCGAGGAGACGGGCATCACGGAGGTCGAACTCGGTCCCGTGCTGTGGCGGCGGAGGTGCTCCTTCCCGTTCGCGGGGCGGCGCTGGGACCAGGACGAGTGGTACTACCTGGCCCGCACGACGCAGACGGCGACCCGGGCCGTGGGGCTCACCGAGCTGGAGCGGCGCAGTGTCGCCGGAGCGCGCTGGTGGACGTGCCAGGAACTTGCCCGGGCACATGAGACGGTGTATCCGACCAGACTCGCCGAGCTGCTGCGCACGCTGCTCGACGAGGGTCCCCCCGCCGGGCCCGTGACCCTTGACTACGAAATTGTCTAGGTGCTGACGGGACTGGCGCACAATGGTGGGATCGCACGGCTGAAGGGGAACACGCCATGAGCGCCGAAGACCTCGAGAAGTACGAGACCGAGATGGAGCTCAAGCTCTATCGGGAGTACCGCGATGTCGTCGGTCTGTTCAAGTACGTGATCGAGACCGAGCGGCGTTTCTATCTGACCAACGACTACGAGATGCAGGTGCACTCGGTCCAGGGTGAAGTGTTCTTCGAGGTGTCCATGGCAGACGCCTGGGTGTGGGACATGTACCGGCCGGCGCGGTTCGTGAAGCAGGTCCGGGTCCTCACGTTCAAGGACGTGAACATCGAGGAGCTGAACAAGAGTGACCTGGAGCTCCCGAGCGGGTGATGTTCACTTGCACGGGTGAGCAGGTTATCCACAATCGCGAACTTGTCCACCAAGATCCAATAGCTCGCTGAGCTGGCCTCAATGTTGGCGCCGGAGGTGGTGCCGACATGAGCACGAGCACGAGCAGGGGCAACGCACGCAGCGCACTGGGCAGGTACGGCGAAAATCTCGCCGCGCGATGCCTGGTCGAGGCCGGGATGACGGTTCTGGAGCGCAACTGGCGCTGTGGCAGGACCGGAGAGATCGACATTGTCGCCCAGGACGGCGACGTACTGGTCGTCTGTGAGGTGAAGACCCGCAGGACCAGCGGCTACGAGCATCCGATGGCCGCGGTCACGCCCGAGAAGGCGCAGCGACTGCGCGGCCTCGCGGAACGGTGGATCCACGCTCACGGAGGGGCTCCACCCGGAGGCGTCCGTATCGATCTGGTGGGCGTCGTCCTGCCCGCCCGCGGCGCGCCAGTGGTCGAGCACGCTCGGGGGTGGCCTGACATGGGGTTCGCTCGTACGTGCTCGGTGGCCCTGGTGGGGGTCGAGGGGGTTGTGGTCGAGGTCCAGGCGGACCTGGAGCCGGGGGTGGCGGCGTTCACGTTGGTGGGGTTGCCGGACAAGAGTCTGACGGAGAGCCGCGACCGTGTGCGGGCGGCCGTGGTGAACTCGGGCGGTGAGTGGCCCCAGAAGAAGCTCACCGTCGGACTCAGCCCGGCATCGGTGCCCAAGGCGGGCAGTGGCTTCGACCTGGCCGTCGCCTGCGCCGTCCTTGGTGCCGCCGAGCGGATCGATCCGCGAGTCCTCGCCGACATCGTGATGATCGGAGAGCTCGGCCTGGACGGACGGGTGCGTCCTGTGCGCGGCATCCTGCCCGCGGTGCTGGCCGCTGCAGACGCCGGCTATGAACAGGTGGTCGTCCCGGAGTGCGCCGCCGCCGAAGCCTCGCTGGTGCCGGGCGTGTCCGTACTGGGCGTGCGCAGCCTGCGCCAGCTGATCGCCGTCCTCGCGGACGAACCCGTGCCCGACGAGGAACCCGAGGAACAGGGCCGCCCGGATCCGCTGCTCGCGGGTCTGCGCGTGCCGGGAACGGGCGCGGCCACGGGCATGCACAGCATGGGCGCCGCCCAGCCCGACCACGGGCACGACCTTGCCGACGTGGTGGGCCAGATCTCGGCGCGTACGGCGGTGGAGGTCGCCGCGGCGGGTGGGCATCACCTGTTTTTGGAGGGGCCGCCCGGTGCCGGCAAGACGATGCTGGCCGAGCGGTTGCCGTCGATCCTGCCCCGGCTCAGCAGGGAGGAGTCCCTGGAGGTCACGGCGGTGCACTCGGTGGCCGGTCTGCTGCCTCCGGGCAAGCCCCTGATCGATGTGGCCCCCTACTGCGCCCCGCATCACTCGGCCACGATGCAGGCACTCGTCGGCGGAGGTCCCGGCATCGCGCGGCCCGGCGCGGTGTCACTCTCCCACCGAGGTGTGCTCTTTCTGGACGAGACACCGGAGTTCAACAGCCAGGCCCTCGACGCCCTGCGACAACCACTGGAAGCCGGGCACGTCGTCATCGCACGCAGCGCGGGCGTCGTGCGCTTCCCGGCGAAGTTCCTGATGGTGCTCGCGGCCAACCCCTGTCCCTGCGGCCGTTTCTCGCAGACGGACGACCTGTGCGAGTGCCCGCCCTCGGCCATCCGCCGCTATCAGGCCCGGCTGTCCGGGCCGCTGCTCGACCGGGTCGACCTCCGGGTCGAGGTGGACCGTGTCACGCGCGCCCAGCTGACCGAGCGCGGGGCCAGGGGTGAGTCCACCGCGGTGGTCGCCGCCCGGGTGCGCGCGGCCCGCGAGCGGGCGTCGGCCAGGCTCGCCGGTACTCCGTGGCGGACCAACAGTGAGATCCCCGGACGTGAGCTGCGAAGTCGCTGGTACGCCGCGGTCGGCGCGATGGAGGAGGCGGAACGGAACCTGGAACGCGGCGTACTGACCGCCCGGGGACTCGACCGCGTCCTCCGCGTCGCCTGGACCGTCGCCGACCTCGTCGGTCACGACCGGCCCGACGCGATGGACGTCGCCCTGGCCCTGCAACTGCGCACCGGCGTGCCGCGGGGCGTGCCCATGGCCATCGGGGCGCTGACGTGAACGGCGGTGAGGATTCGGAACACGAGCGCCTCGGCCGGGTCTTTCTCAGTCGGGTCGTCGAGCCCGGGGACGAGGTCGCCGGGCGGTGGGTGCGGGAGTACGGCGTGGGAGAGGTGGTGCGGCGGTTACGGGAAGGGGAGGAGCCCCTGCCGGGGGTGAGTTACAAGCGGTGGGACGGGTTGCGGGCCCGGGCACTGCGGGCCGAGCCCGGGCGGGATCTCGCCGTCGCCCGGGACGCCGGGGTGCGGTTCGTGTGTCGGGGGGACGTCGAGTGGCCAGGACAGCTCGATGATCTGGGCGATGCCCGGCCCGTCGGGCTGTGGGTGCGGGGGCGGCCCAGTCTGCGGATGTGGGCGTTGCGGTCCGTGGCCGTCGTCGGGGCGCGGGCCTGCACCGAGTACGGCGCGCACATGGCGGCCACGCTCTCCGGTGGGCTTGCCGAGCGGGGTTGGGTCGTCGTGTCCGGCGGCGCCTACGGGGTCGACGGCGCCGCTCACCGGGGCGCCCTCGGCGCCGGTGGGGCCACCGTCGCCGTGCTCGCCTGCGGGGTCGACCGGCCCTATCCGCGCGGGCACACCCAGTTGATCAACAGGATCGCGGAACAGGGGCTCGTGATCGGGGAGCTGCCACCGGGCGATCACCCGACGCCCAGCAGATTCATCGTGCGCAACCGGGTGATCGCGGCGCTGACCCGGGGCACGGTCGTCGTCGAGGCCGCCCATCGCAGCGGCTCACTCGTCACCGCTAGGGCGGCACAGCGGCTCGGGCGTCACACGATGGGGGTGCCTGGGCCGGCCACCAGCGGTCTCTCCGCGGGCGTGCACGAACTCCTGCGCTCGGACGCCGTACTGGTCACCGACGCCGCGGAGGTCGTCGAACTCGTGGGCGACATGGGTGAGCTGGCACCCGAGCGGCGCGGGCCCGTCCTGCCGCGCGACCTGCTGGAGCCGGCGGCGCGCCGAGTCCTGGCAGCGCTGCCCGGCCGCCGTGCGGCGCGGGCGGACGAGGTCGCGCGCGGTGCGCAGACCACCGAGGACGACGCGATCGCGAGACTGTACGAACTTCGCTCACTTGGTTACGTCGAACGACACGGCGACGGCTGGAAGTTGACACGCCAGGCGATGATCTCCGTGCGCGCCGGTCGGAGCCCATGCTGACCGAGCGTGTTCGGCCGTACGGGGGAACACGGACGCCCTTGAGAATTCCCCCAGTTGGGGTGTTCGGGTGATCACGTAGAGCGATCGCCATGCCCCGGCGGGGCGTCCAGCGGAACGTATCTGCGTACAGCTTGTGCTCCGTCCTTCGCGCACCGCGACACCGCAGTCACGCTACGCTCACGTGAATTCCGGCGCAGAACGACACCTCGACCCCCGAACGGCACCAGAACCACGTCAGACCGGGCAGCTCCCCCAGGCAGCCCCACTTCACGGCAGAACGGCACAAGGCAACGAATGCCCCAGCACACCTCCGGGTCCGACCGGGCGGCGATCCCCCCATCCGCCCGTGACGGTGGCAGCGTGCGGCCGCCCGCTCCCTCGACACTCGACGAGCTGTGGCGGTCGTACAAGGCGACGGGAGACGAGCGTCTGCGCGAGCAGCTGATCCTGCACTACTCGCCGCTCGTCAAGTACGTGGCGGGCCGCGTGAGCGTCGGTCTGCCGCCCAACGTGGAGCAGGCGGACTTCGTGTCGTCGGGGGTGTTCGGGCTGATCGACGCGATCGAGAAGTTCGACATCGACCGGGAGATCAAGTTCGAGACGTACGCGATCACGCGGATCCGGGGCGCGATGATCGACGAGCTCAGGGCGCTGGACTGGATCCCGAGATCCGTGCGGCAGAAGGCGCGGAACGTGGAGCGGGCGTACGCGACGCTGGAGGCGCGGCTGCGGCGGACGCCGACGGAGGCGGAGGTGGCCGTCGAGATGGGCATCGCGGTGGACGAACTCCATGCCGTCTTCAGCCAGTTGTCGCTGGCGAACGTGGTGGCGCTGGAGGAGTTGCTGCATGTCGGGGGCGAGGGCGGCGACGGGCTGAGCGTCATGGACACGCTGGAGGACACCGCCGCGGACAATCCGGTGGAGGTGGCCGAGGACCGCGAGCTGCGGCGGTTTCTGGCGCGGGCGATCAACACGCTGCCCGAGCGGGAGAAGACCGTGGTGACGCTGTACTACTACGAGGGGCTCACCCTGGCCGAGATCGGGAACGTGCTGGGGGTGACCGAGAGCCGGGTCAGTCAGATCCACACCAAGTCGGTGCTGCAGCTGCGGGCGAAGCTGGCCGGCTTCGGGCGTTGACCGACCCCTGCGGGCGTTGACCCCGTCCCTGCGGGCGTTTGCCCCGGTCCCTTGGGGCGTTGACCTGGCCGGACGTGTGGGGGGATCCGTGGAGAGACTCCCGTCCGCGGTTGCGCGTCCGTAAAGTGGTTGGCGTGCCAAGGATTCGAGCGGCCTCCGTGGCCGAGCACCGGTCGATGCAGCGAGCCGCCCTGCTGGACGCGGCTCGTTCCCTGTTGTCCGAGGGCGGGACAGAGGCGCTGACCTTCCCGGCTCTCGCCGAGCGGACGGGGCTTGCGCGGTCGTCCGTGTACGAGTACTTCCGGTCGCGGGCTGCGGTGGTCGAGGAGCTGTGCGAGGCCGACTTTCCTGTGTGGGCTGCGGAGGTTTCGGCGGCGATGGAGCAGGAGGCCACGGCCGAGGGCAAGGTCGAGGCGTATGTGCGGCGGCAGCTCGCGCTCGTCGGGGATCGGCGCCACCGGGCTGTGGTGGCGATTTCCGCGAGTGAGCTGGATGCCGGGGCCCGGGAGAAGATCCGGGCCGCGCACGGTGGGCTGGTCGCGATGATCGTCGAGGCGCTGCGGGAGATGGGGCACGCGGAGCCCCGGCTGGCGGCGATGCTGCTGCAGGGCGTCGTGGACGCGGCTGTGCGGCGGATCGAGCTGGGGGCTGCGGAGGAGCCGGCGGCGATTACGGATGCGGCCGTGGCCATGGCGTTGCGGGGCGTTCGGGGCTGACGTCGGGAAGGGCCGGTCTGCGCTGCCTGGCGCTGATCGGCACCCGGCGTTGACGCCAGGGCCGGGGCGCCGCGCAACCCGGCGCCAGCGGGGTGCGGCTGCGCCCGCCCCTGCCGCCCAGGGGGTACCTCCCAGGCCCTCAAGGCACTGAGGGAGGCACGACTGCCCCCAGCTACGCCGACTGCCCGCAGCTACGCCGACTGTCCGCGCTGGGCCGGCTATGACGGCAACGGCACTCCCAGTACCGGCAGCAACCTGGATGGGCCGCGGCGCAGTAGCCACGGCGGGAGTAGCGACAGCGGGTCCACATAGGACTCGCCTCTCCGCAGGCCCCAGTGCACACACGCGGCCGTGCAGTGCGAGCCCGTCGCTTCCACCGTCCCCACCACCTCACCCGCCTCCACCTCATCCCCCTTCTTCACCGAGGCCCGCACCGGCTCGTACGTCGTCCGCAACGGCGGATTCCCCGTCCCCGGCAGCTCCACCGACACGACCCCCTTCCCCGCGACCCGGCCCGCGAACGAAACCCGCCCCGCCGCCACCGCCCGTACCGCCGCCCCGGCTGGGGCGGCCAGGTCCACGCCCCGGTGGCCCCGGCCGTACGGTGTCGCCGGGGGTTCCCAGCCGCGCAGGACCGGAGGACGGGACCCCACGGGCCATGCCCGGCCGACCGTCGGCACGGTGGGGTCCGGGGCCGGCGCGGCAGCCACGCTCGTGGCGGTCGGGGTCAGTCGTGGGGCCGGTGTCAGCAGGGCGGCCGCCGTCAGGAGCAGCAGCAACACCAGCCGCCCGCCCGTCCTCGCCGTCCTTGCCCATCGCTTCGCTCGCATGCGAGAACCGTCCGGCACCTCCGCCGATCTTGGCCGGGATCTGTGGATAACTCCCGGGTTGTGGACGGTGGCGTCACCCGCTGCCTCGCCGGTCCCGTACACTTCTTCTGGCGATCCGGGTCACCGGGTCGACTTCGCACGCCCCGACGCGGCCACCGGAAACGGCCCGTGTCAGCGCCTCTCGGTCCTTCGTGGCACGGCGCATGTGGGCGTCAGGCGCGGGAGCCGTCCGGCCCCCGCGGCACAACCGAGAACATTCAAGGAGATACGGCCATGGCCGTCGTCACGATGCGGGAGCTGCTGGAGAGCGGCGTCCACTTCGGTCACCAGACCCGTCGTTGGAACCCGAAGATGAAGCGCTTCATCTTCACCGAGCGCAACGGCATCTACATCATCGACCTGCTCCAGTCGCTGTCGTACATCGACCGCGCCTACGAGTTCGTCAAGGAGACCGTCGCCCACGGCGGCACGGTCATGTTCGTCGGCACGAAGAAGCAGGCGCAGGAGGCCATCGCCGAGCAGGCCACCCGCGTCGGCATGCCCTACGTCAACCAGCGCTGGCTGGGCGGCATGCTCACCAACTTCTCCACCGTCTACAAGCGTCTGCAGCGCCTCAAGGAGCTCGAGCAGATCGACTTCGAGGACGTCGCCGCGTCCGGTCTGACCAAGAAGGAGCTTCTCGTGCTCTCGCGCGAGAAGGCCAAGCTGGAGAAGACCCTCGGTGGTATCCGCGAGATGCAGAAGGTGCCCAGCGCCGTCTGGATCGTGGACACCAAGAAGGAGCACATCGCCGTTGGTGAGGCCCGGAAGCTGAACATTCCGGTTGTCGCCATCCTCGACACCAACTGCGACCCCGACGAGGTCGACTACAAGATCCCGGGCAACGACGACGCGATCCGCTCCGTCACCCTGCTCACCCGCGTCATCGCCGACGCCGTCGCCGAGGGCCTCATCGCCCGCAGCGGTGTCGCCACCGAGGGCAAGGGCGAGAAGGCCGCGGGCGAGCCGCTCGCCGAGTGGGAGCGCGACCTGCTCGAGGGCGAGAAGAAGGCCGACGAGGCCGAGAAGCCCGCCGAGGCCGCTGCCGAGGCCCCCGCTGCCGAGGCCCCCGCGGCTGAGGCTCCGGCTGCCGAGGCTCCGGCCGCGGACGCCGAGCAGGCCTGATCCGTCAGCGTCAGAGTTGACGGCGGGAGCGGTACTGCATCCATAGCGCCTCCGGCGCGGTGAAGTCCGCTCCCGCCGTTCACCCGTAGGTCGACGGAGTGTCAGCGGCCCTGACTACATGGGGGCCGTAGACCCCGAAGATCGCCGATCTTCCAGACTTCGAGAAAGATTCACAGACTCATGGCGAACTACACCGCCGCCGACGTCAAGAAGCTCCGCGAGCTCACCGGCGCCGGCATGATGGACTGCAAGAAGGCGCTGGACGAGGCCGACGGCAGCGTCGAGAAGGCCGTCGAGGCGCTCCGTATCAAGGGCCAGAAGGGCGTCGCCAAGCGCGAGGGCCGCTCCGCCGAGAACGGCGCCGTGGTCTCGATCATCGCCGACGACAACTCCTCCGGTGTCCTCGTCGAGCTGAAGTGCGAGACGGACTTCGTCGCCAAGGGTGACAAGTTCCAGGCCGTCGCCACCGCGATCGCCGAGCACGTCGCCAAGACCTCCCCGGCCGACCTCGAGGCCCTGCTCGCCTCCGAGATCGAGCCCGGCAAGACCGTCCAGGCGTTCGTGGACGAGGCCAACGCGAACCTGGGCGAGAAGATCGTCCTGGACCGCTTCGCGCAGTTCGCCGACGGCTTCGTGCTCGCCTACATGCACCGCACGATGCCCGACCTGCCCCCGCAGATCGGTGTCCTCGTCGAGCTCGACAAGCCGAACGCCGAGGTCGCCAAGGGCATCGCCCAGCACATCGCCGCCTTCGCGCCGAAGTACCTCTCCAAGGAGGACGTCCCGGCCGAGGTCGTCGAGTCCGAGCGCCGTATCGCCGAGGAGACCACCCGCGCCGAGGGCAAGCCCGAGGCCGCGATCGCCAAGATCGTCGAGGGTCGCCTCAACGGCTTCTTCAAGGACGCCACGCTGCTCGGCCAGCCGTACGCGCTCGACAACAAGAAGTCCGTCCAGAAGGTTCTGGACGAGGCCGGTGTCACCCTGAAGCGCTTCACGCGCATCAAGGTCGGCATCTGAGTCCGTACCGCGATCGGCGCCCGACCCCGATAGGGTCGAGGGCAGTCGTCCGCGGACGCCGTCACCACGTACGCGCGCGTGACGGACGACAGCAGATCTGACGAGGAGGCCATTGCCGCGCATGGGATGCGAAACACGCCCCTACCGGCAATGGCCTTCTTCGTATGTGCATCACGTAACAAAGGCGGGATCTCGATGACCACCAAGGCCCAGAAGAGCGACGACGGCAAAGTACGCGGCCGGTTTCTGCTGAAGCTGTCCGGAGAGGCCTTCGCCGGTGGCGGCGGCCTCGGCGTCGACCCGGACGTGGTGCACAAGATCGCCCGCGAGATCGCCGCCGTCGTACGCGACGGGGCGCAGATCGCGGTCGTCATCGGCGGTGGCAACTTCTTCCGCGGTGCCGAACTCCAGCAGCGCGGCATGGACCGGGCCCGCTCCGACTACATGGGCATGCTCGGCACCGTGATGAACTGCCTCGCCCTCCAGGACTTCCTGGAGAAGGAGGGCATCGACAGCCGGGTCCAGACCGCCATCACCATGGGCCAGGTCGCCGAGCCGTACATCCCGCTGCGCGCCGTACGGCACCTGGAGAAGGGCCGTGTGGTCATCTTCGGCGCCGGTATGGGCATGCCGTACTTCTCCACCGACACCACCGCCGCCCAGCGCGCCCTGGAGATCGACGCCGAGGCGCTGCTCATGGGCAAGAACGGTGTGGACGGGGTCTACGACTCCGACCCCAAGACCAACCCCGACGCGGTCAAGTTCGACTCCCTCGGCTACGGCGAGGTCATCACCCGCGACCTCAAGGTCGCCGACGCCACGGCGATCACCCTGTGCCGCGACAACAAGCTCCCGATCCTCGTCTTCGAGCTGCTGGCGGAGGGCAATATCGCCCGCGCCGTCAATGGTGAGAAGATCGGCACGCTTGTGGGTGAGCAGGGCAGCCAGGGCTGACGCCCCAGAACGACCCCGTCCGGGGACGGACGGGACGGACCCTGACCGGGGGATGGACAATGTCCTGCCGGTCGGGAACCGTGCAGGAAGAAGACGCGACGCAGCCGGCCGCCGCCCCCACCCAGGAACCGCAGCCGGGCCTTTACTCAAGACACGCAGGAGCAAGTGGTGATCGAAGAGACCCTCCTCGAGGCCGAGGAGAAGATGGAGAAGGCCGTCGTGGTCGCCAAGGAGGACTTCGCCGCGATCCGCACCGGCCGTGCGCACCCGGCGATGTTCAACAAGATCGTGGCCGACTACTACGGCGCGCCGACGCCGATCAACCAGCTGGCTTCGTTCTCCGTGCCGGAGCCGCGCATGGCTGTCGTGACGCCGTTCGACAAGACCGCGCTGCGCAACATCGAGCAGGCGATCCGGGACTCCGACCTGGGCGTCAACCCGAGCAACGACGGCAACATCATCCGGGTGGTGTTCCCCGAGCTCACCGAGGAGCGCCGCCGCGAGTACATCAAGGTCGCCAAGGGCAAGGGCGAGGACGCCAAGGTGTCCATCCGCTCCGTCCGCCGCAAGGCCAAGGACGCCATCGACAAGCTGATCAAGGACGGCGAGATCGGTGAGGACGAGGGCCGCCGTGCGGAGAAGGAGCTCGATGACACCACGCACAAGTACGTCGCCCAGGTGGACGAGCTCCTGAAGCACAAGGAAGCGGAGCTGCTCGAGGTCTGATGAACGACTCTTCCTGGGGGGCGCCGCCACAAGCCGGGCAAGCCGGGTACTGGGGGGCCACCGAGCGTGGACCTGTCCAGGGGGCTGCCCCGGCGGGTCCCGCGTACGATGCGCCTGAGGCGCAGCAGACTCGCCCCATGCCCATCGTGCCCGAGGGACCCGCGTATGGCGGAGACCAGGATGACGACCGGGGGGCCGCTCGGCTGAGCGGCCCCTTGTTCCGCGAACAGCCGCCGCACCCGCGGCCTTACGACACGCCGCAGGCGCGGCCCTCCGAGGCGGCGCCGCAGAATCCGGAGCCCATGCCCGACGCGCCGCAGCCGGCGCCCCAGCCGCAGAAGAAGAGCGCGGGGCGCGATCTGAGTGCTGCCATAGGGGTCGGCGTCGGACTGGGCGTGGTGATCGTCGCGTCGCTGTTCGTCGTCAAGGCCGTGTTCGTCGGCGTGATCGCGGTCGCCGTGGTCGTGGGCCTGTGGGAGCTGACCAAGCGGCTCGAGGAGCGCAAGGGCATCAAGGCGCCGCTCGTCCCGCTCGCGCTCGGCGGGGCGGCCATGGTCGTCGCCGGGTACGTCCGGGGTGCCGAGGGTGCCTGGGTGGCGATGGCGCTGACCGCGCTGGCCGTACTGGTCTGGCGGATGACGGAGCCACCGGAGAACTACCTCAAGGACGTCACCGCGGGCGTCTTCGCGGCGTTCTACGTGCCGTTCCTGGCGACGTTCGTCGCGATGATGCTCACCGCCGGCGACGGTGCGTGGCGGGTCCTGACGTTCCTGCTCCTGACGGTCGTCAGCGACACCGGCGCGTACGCCGTCGGCTGGCGCTTCGGCAAGCACAAACTCGCCCCGCGCATCAGCCCCGGCAAGACCCGCGAGGGCCTGCTCGGCGCGGTCAGCTTCGCGATGGTGGCCGGCGCGCTGTGCATGGAGTTCCTGATCGACGACGGCACCTGGTGGCAGGGACTGCTGCTGGGCCTCGCGGTCGCGGCCAGTGCCACGCTCGGCGACCTCGGCGAGTCGATGATCAAACGGGACCTGGGCATCAAGGACATGGGCACGCTGCTGCCGGGTCATGGCGGGATCATGGACCGCTTGGATTCGTTGTTGCCCACGGCGCCTGTGGTGTGGCTGCTGCTGGTGCTCTTCGTGGGGTCTGGCTGAGCGGTCCCTGGGCACACTGGGAGCCTCCACTCCTGCCGAGTGGGGGCTCCTCGGCTTGCTGTGCGATGGTGTCCCGGGCCGCCTGGTGGGACGATTCCCGTGTACGCCCTGAAGGCACCTCAAAGGGGGTCAACATGACCGCCATCCGAGAAGTCATCGACATCGACCGGTCTCCGGACGAGGTCTACGCGTATGTCACGGACCCCTCCCACCTGCCGGAATGGCAATTGAGCGCCGTCTCGGCGGACCTGCTCGACGAGGGACCCACGCACACCGGCTCCCGGGTCCGGGTCACCCGGCGCATCGGCACCCGCGAGATTCCGATGACCGTGGAGTTCACCGAGCTCGACCCACCGCACAGCTGGGGTCTGCACGGCATCGAGGGCCCCGTCAGGCCACGGGCCCACGGTGAGATCGAGCCGCTCGACGACGGGCGGCGCTCCCGCGTGACGATCGAGCTCGACTTCGAAGGGCACGGCCTCGGCAGGGTCCTGGTGCCCCTCGTCGTCCGCCCCCAGGTCCGCAAGGAACTGCCGCGCGACGAGCAACTCCTCAAGGAGAGGCTGGAGCGCTCGACCGACTGAGCCTCTCGGGCGCCCCGCCGTCATCGGGCGCCCGGCATGAGTTCGACGCGCAGGTCGTCGGTCTCTCGGATGACATACGTCGAGTCGGTGTCGTGCTGCCAGCCCACGGCGACGGCGTGATAGCGACCGCCGCGCTCGATGACGAGGCGCAGTCCGGTGTACCGGTAGCGGTAGTGCATCTGCTTGCCGAGATCCTTCATCTGCAGCCCGCGGCCCGTCATGCTCAGCTGGTCGGTGCTGAAGACGACGATCGCCGTGCCGCCGACCAGATGATCTGCGCTGTGCTCGGCATCGCGCAGGCCTGCCTGCTGCGCCGCCAGGGCGACGGCCCAGAGCAGGCACAGGCATGCCGCCGTGAGCGGTGCGCCGCGTGCGCGGATGCCGGTCGGGCGGCGGCCTTCGTTCGCGGCGGGGGACTGCCCCAAGAGGATGCCGGTTGCCAGGAGAACGGGCACCAGCCATGGGTGCGGCTGAATCCTGCCCCAGCTGAACAACATGACCACGGCCACGCACAGCACGAGCAGATGGAAACGGGCCGCCCGCCGCATGACTCGTCGGCACCAACCGACCACGCGGGGCGGCAGAAGAGGCAGGACCGACCGGCTCAGCAGGTGCGGGTCACGCAGCACGACGACGGCCACCACACCGGTCAGCACCACCGGGGCGGTCACCAGCCGCAGGCTGCGCATGACGAACTCCGGGAAGCTCAGGCCCAGAGCCAGCACGTCGATGTGGAAGTACTCGAAGTACGCCCGGGTGCGCACCGCG
This sequence comes from Streptomyces sp. CA-251387, assembly GCF_050936625.1. Classification (NCBI taxonomy): domain Bacteria; kingdom Bacillati; phylum Actinomycetota; class Actinomycetes; order Kitasatosporales; family Streptomycetaceae; genus Streptomyces; species Streptomyces sp. CA-251387. The sequence continues at coordinate 6,797,346 of NZ_JBNJMJ010000001.1, forward strand.
CCGGCGTAGAACAGCAGCGCCGCGATGAGCGACAAGAGCGTTGCCAGATCGGCGGGGTGACCGGCGGCCGGTTGCCGGGCGCTGGGCGACTCGGTGCCCGCACGGCCCACACCGCCACGAGGGCGCGCGTCGCGCCGCAGGACGCGCCTACGACGTCGCCGGGCACCGGCACGCCCCGGATGCCCTTCGCCGTCTGGCGCGGACGCGCGGGTGGTGCGAGGAGCGGGAAAAGAACGAGTACTGCTCATGATGTCGAGGCGGGCCTCGGCTCCGTCTCGGGTGATGCCGTGGACGTGGAGCCGCACGGGCGCGGGCTGCTGTTGGGTGAAGGGCCCGGAGAGGCGGATGCGCCGGACGACGGGCTCGGGGACGCGGGCGCTCCGGACGACGGGCCGGGGGACGTGGATGCGCTGGAGGACGAGTCACCGGCACAGCCGCCACCGGCACATGGGGCGGGCCGACAGGGTGTCGGATCCGGGCCCGGCACCAGCGTGAAGACGGGTTCCGGGCGCGGAGCGCGCGTCGGCTCCGGCACGGGATCGACCGGGTCTCCGCCGAGAGGCGGAGGCGAGGTCGACGCGCCGGTCGGCTTCGAAGGAGACGTCGAACCAGTCCCCGGCGGACCGGCACTCTCCCCGGGCGGACCCGGCGGGCTGTTCCTGCCGCCCTTTACGCGTCCCCCCGGTGGGCCGTCGGGACCCGGGGTGGGTGAGTCAGCCGGCGGTGCACCCAGCGGAGCACGCGGTGCGTCCGCACCGGATTCATGAGCGGACATGGCAGAGCAGCCCGCAGTGGAGCCGATCGAGGCAGCCACCGCCACCACAAGACACTGCAGCCCCAGAAGCCGAGCAAGCGTGCGCTGCCCCATCTACCGTCGCACCGGTCCTCTCAGACATCGCTCATGCACACGTCACTACGGACGTGGCCGAACCAGGGCCCAGAAGTCTGCCCCAGGCAGGTGCGCCCAGGCGGCCGGAGATCGTTAATGTCGATCTCTGACCGCGGAGATGACCACTGACGACCGGAGTGGATGGCTGGGGCCGCAAGTCACACGAATGGATCTGCGACACTGGTTGAGCCATGCCTAAGCCCGGAGAACTGGCAGCGATCCGGGCGCGACAAGGTCCCTACCTGCATGTTTGGCGCATCGAGACGACCTGCTCCGGGCTGCTGGGCCGTCTCTGGGCCGTGGCCAAGTCACCCTGGTGATTCGTCAGTTGCTTGAGGCGGGCACTTTGGTTGATTTTGATGTGATCTACATGTCATGTCGCTAGGGTCGTGGCATGGAGCCGAACCGCGTGATCGTGGTGGATGAGATCGTTCATGAGGCGTACCGCCTCGAAGCCATCCTGTCGTCCAAGGATCCGAAGCTCACCCCGGCAGTGATGGAAGATCTCCGGACCTCGCTCGCAGAGATCCGGGATCGACTTGCTCATTACAACCAGCAGTTGACGGCGAGGTATCTCGACCCGGATTTCCTCAGTGCCATCGTTCAGTCTGCGGCCCATCCATATCGCGCTGAACGCGTCACACCGCTAGGGCGCGGCGGGTTTCTAGCATTCGTGGAAGTGGCAGAGGATACGTTCGAGTTGCCTGGATATGGCGGGGATGAAACCGGCGTTGCGAGTACCGAGGTTCCAGTCTCGATGTATATCGATTCTGATGACGAGGGCGCGATCTCCACTATCATCCAGCGCGTTCAGGAACTTGCGAGTGTGTTGGGCTATGAGGAGATAGGGGAGCCAGAGGTACGTCGCGGCTCCATCTTCAGAAGGTCGCGTGCTGTTGCTCAAGTGGGCATCGACGAGTTGAAGAGTCGGCTCATGAAAGTCGAGCGTGGGCTTGAACTAGCGCAACTTGACCTCCGCCAAGCTGAGGTCAACGTCAAGGAGAGCGAAGCTGTTTCTAACTTGTTGACCGCGCTGGAGACGACTGAACGTGTCTGCCTCCAAGTCGGTTCGGTGTTCATCGTCAAGTATGTTCTTGCTGGTCGCCAAGTAGTGCTGGTTCGCAATTTGACGCAACTTGAGATGCACGCCTTGACCCGCTACCCCGAGATCCAGACTCGTCCAGAAGATGCCATGCAGGCTCTCGCCACCGCCATCGCCACCCTGCCGGAGTCGGACGGAAGTGGCGATGACGATGCCGTTGCGCAGGGTGCTACCTGAGACGAAGCATTGAATTCCCGGCCTTCCGCGTGCGCTCCTGGCTCGTTGGCATGAGGTGTGCGTACACCCTCAGCGTCAGCGCCGGGTCGGTGTGCCCCAGATACTGGCTGACGGCCTTGATGCTCTCCCCGGCGTCCAGCAGGACGGACGCGTAGAAGTGTCCCCGTACTCGTGTGAATGCACCACCAAGTACGGGGATATGTGCACCACTCAGGCCACGTCGGTGTCTCGCTCGATGGCCTGGAGCCGGTTCTTGAGCCGGTAGCTGTTGCCGTTGATGGGAACGACCTCGCAGTGGTGCAGGAGTCGGTCGAGGATGGCGGTGGCGAGGACCTCGTCCCCGAAGACCTGGCCCCATTCGCTGAAGGTCTTGTTCGAGGTCAGGATGATCGAGCCCTTCTCGTAACGCTTGGAGATCACCTGGAACACCAGGTTCGCCTCGGCTCGCTCGAGTGGCTGGTATCCCACCTCATCGACCACGAGAACGCCCGGCCGCAGATAAGTGCCGAGCTTGCTGGTCAGCCGACCTGCCGCTTCGGCGGCCTTGAGGTTGCGGACCATGTCGTCGAGGCTGGTGAAGTAGATCGAGTAGCCGGCCCGGCAGGCCGCGACGGCCAGGGCGACGGCGATGTGCGTCTTGCCGACGCCGGGCGGGCCGAGCAGGGCAACGTTGGCCTTCTCCTCGACGAAGGAGAGGCTGGCGAGATCCTTGACCTTGCGGGGGTCGAGCTCGGGCTGGAAGGAGAAGTCGTAGTCGTCCAGCGTTTTGTGGTGTGGCAGCTTCGACAGCCGCAGGCCCTGCCGAAAGCGCCGGTCGTCCTTGACGGCGAGTTCCTCGGACAGCACCAGGTCCAGGAAGTCGAGATAGCCCATCTTGGCCTCGTCAGCCCGCTGGATGTACTGGTTCAGGGCGTCGGCCAGGTGAGGCAGGCCGAGCTTGACGGCCGTGGTGCGGATGCGGGTGCCGGTCAGCTCGCTCAACGGGCTTCCTTTGTCGGAGTGTTGGAGGTGAAGGGTCGGGTGCCGGTCAGCTCGTCATAGACCGACAGCGGACGGCGGCCGACCTCGACGCGGGCGGCAGCGGCCCGGTTCAGCAGGGCCTGTAGCGGGCTGGCCTGCGGCTCGGGCGAGGGGTCCCGGCGGGGCGAAGCCGGGCTGTCGCCGGTGGTGACGCGGCGGCCGGCGCCGGTGGGCAGACCGTCCCAGTGCCTGTCGTCGACGATGCGGGCGCCGCGGCCAACAGCCCGCGGATGGGCGGCCAGCAGAGTCTCACCGTCCGAGCCGGGGACCGTGGAGTGCAGCGTGACCTGGGACTTCGTGGCCCGGATCTCGACCAGCTGACGGGGGCGGACCCTGCGGGCGGGCACCGAGTAAAGGTTCGCGTCGAAGGCGACCAGGCAGTCCTTGCCCACATGCCGCAGTTGCCGCTGGGCGACCACATACGGAGTCTCGGGCAGCGGACGCAGGGCCATGTGGTCGCGCACCGCCCGATGGCCGATGACCTCGCCATGAGTGCCATGCACCTTCGCCCGCCGCAGCGGCACCCAGGCTGCGAAAGCGGCGTTCATCTCCTCGATGGACGCAAACGCCCGCCCGGCCAGCACGTGATCGCGGACGATGCCGACCTGCCGCTCGACGCGGCCCTTGCCCTGCGGCCGGTAGGCAGCCAGCACATCGATGTCGAAGTCGTAGTGCCCGGCGAACGCGACCGCCTCCGGATGCAGCGGGACCGCCTCGCCCGGGGCGACGTGCCGGCGCACGACGGTCTTGGTGCGGTCGTAGACGATCGTCATCGGCACCCCGCCGAAGTGCGCGAACGCCTGTCGGTGGCAGTCGAAGAAGGTCGCCAGGTCCTGGCTGGCGGTGAAGCAGCAGAACGGGTCGCGCGAGTACGACAACGTCATGTGGAACGAGTAGACCTTCGGAATGCCGACATGAGCGAGGACCTTGCCCTCATCACCCCAGTCCACCTGGGCCTGAGCGCCAGGGACCACCTCGAACCGGCGGTGCAGACCGGCCAGTTCACCCGGGCTGATCCCGAGTTCCTCGGCGATCCTGGGCCTGGCCTCCTGCAGGTAGAGCTTCACCCGCTGGTAGTTGATCGCGACCCCGTACTCCTGGACCAGGCGCTCGTGGATCACCGCCCCCTTGAGCAGGATCTCCGCCCGCAGCATCGCGTCGATCAGCGGGGCAACCTCGTCCACCACCCGCCGCCGCGGCTGCCCGTTCGGCTCCCGCTGCGGCGGCGCAGCCGCCACCTCACCCGACAGGTACTTCGCGACCGTGCGGCGGTTCAGTCCGGTCTCCTTCGCGATCTCCCGCAGGCTCATCGCGCCGGACTCATACAAACCGCGAAACCGCCGAAGCTCCAGCCAGCGATGCGGATCCAAGACCACCGTCAGCCGCCCCTCTGCCACCCGAACCGACAGCAGCAGACTCGCGGCCCATGCCCCTCACCGCATCAAGAACGGTGCACTCTCATCCGTACGAGGTGGTGCACGTTCACTTGTACGCGGACAAGAAGTGTCTCAGGGCGTGCATGCCGTGCTCACGCGCCGACTCGAACTTGCCCCCCGGCCCGGCAAACGTGTGAACGATCCAGTCCTGCCGAGACTCGCCCTGCTCCGCTTTCTGGAGCGCGTGCAGCTACGGGACCTGGAACGCACCCGACGGTGGATCGCCGAGGAGGAGCGGCGGGAAGCCGAGAGCCGGCGCGGCCGGGCGGCGCGGCCCCCGGCCCCGGACTGGCTGATCGAGCAGAGCCTGAGCCGGGATGTGCCACCGGTCTACGTGCACGTGGGCGGCTGCCACATGGCGGGCAAGCGGTCGAAGGGTGTAGCGCGCGAGCAGGCGCTCCGAGCGCTCGCGGACCGGGTGGATCCATGCCCGCACTGCCGACCGGACGCGGCGCTCGGCTTCGTGGACTAGGCGCTGCGCGGCCGTCGCCCCGACGTCTTCTTCGCCGCGGTCTCCTTCTTGGTCGGCTGCTTCTTCGCCGTGGTCTTCTTGGCTGCTGTCTGCTTCTTCGGCAGCTCGACTTCCGCCGACTGTTCGCCCCGGGAGGCCTTCGCCCTGGCCACGGACTCGTTCAGGGCGGCCATCAGGTCGAACACCTTGCCCCCCGTCTCTTCCGCCTCGGGTGCCTCGGGCAAGGGCTTGTCCTCACGCTTCGCCTCGATGATCTGCGCCAGCGCGTCGGTGTAGGTGTCGCGGAACTCCGGCCCCTCCAGGTCGTCGCGGCTCATGTTGTCCATGAGTGCCAGGGCGCCCTCGATCTCGTCCTCGGTCAGCTCCACAGGCGGGGGCAGCAGCTCGGAGGGGTCGCGGATTTCGTCCGGCCAACGCATGGCGTGCAGCACGATCACGTCGTCCTTTACCCGCAGCAGCCCGAGGCGCTCCCGCCCGGACCAGGCGTACTTGGCGACTGCGACCTTCGCCGAACGCGACAGGGCCTGAACGAGCAGCTTGTAGGGCTTGGCCGCGACCGGCTGGGAAGGTTGGAGGTAGTAGCCCTCGCCGATGCGGATGGGGTCGATGGATGCCAGCGGCACGAATGCCTCGATCTCGATCGCCTTGGCGGTCGGCAGCGGGAGCTCCCGGAGATCCTCGTCGTTGATCGGGATGGCCTGGGTTTTGGTCAGCTCGTAGCCCTTGCCGATCTCATCGCTGGTGACCTCCCGGTCCTCGACCTCGCAGTACTTGCGCACCCGGACACGGCCCATGTCCTCCAGGTGGTACTGGTGGAAGCGGATGCTGTGGTCCTCGGTGGCGCTGACCACGTTGATCGGCACCGTCACGTTGACTGAACCAGCGACCGTAAACCAGCAGGTCAGGCACTCTCTCTGCTATCTTCCGGGCCGTGCTCGGACATGGTGGTTCGGAAAGAGGCTGACGGGTTTGTACTGCCGGAGGTAGGCCGGCTGGTGGAGACCGCCGACTCATAGATGCCGACCGGTTGGCGGAGGCTCACGACGACGTCCCGGGCTGATCGGGTTCGTGTTGTGCCAGTCGATGAAATGTATCAGTTTAGAGGTAGTGGTCCGCTTACGTGATAGTTAGGAATGATCGTCTTTGGTGGGGAGGATGTAGCGCGATAGCCGTTTCACGGGGAAAGGGGCAGGCCGCATGGTGATCGAAGCCGGAGTAGTGACCGGATATTTGATTGCGTGGGCGGTGAGCAAGGTCCATCGAGTGGCCGATGGCCTGGTCGATCCGTCTATCGATGCGGGGCTGGGCAAGCTGCGGGCGGTAGTGGCCGCCAAGCTCGGCGCGCACCCCGCCCTGGATGATCTGGCCGAGGAGGCCGCCACCGATGAGGGGGAAGTCAGCGAGTTGACCCGTCAGCAGGTGGAGTTGGCGGTCACTGCCGCAGCGCTCAAAGACGACGAGTTTGGCCAGGCTGTCACCGAGGCGGTGGCCCAACTGCGTGCCGCTGAGCAGGCTAGCGGCATTTCAGTGGTGACCGGCGCCGGGTCGGCGGTGTTCACCGGAGACGCCCACGCCCAGGCAAGCGGTGACGGGTTCGCTTTCGGGCAGGTCGGCGGGAGTGTGCATATGGACCGCGGTTCTGCGGACGGAGAGCGGCCGGACCCTTCCGAGCCGGGGCGGTCACGCCCCTGACCGTACCCGGAGCATCCGGTGGCACGGCCGCGACGGCGCAGTGGCCAGCCGCTCCAGCCCACCAGCCACCTGGGCACATCCACGCGGAGCGTGGCGGTACCAGTTTCGGGCGTGTCTTCGGGAACGTGACGGTTTACAAATACGGTGGGTCTGCGTCGCGGCCGGTGCGCTCGGTGTACCAGCGGCAGGTGGAGCGGATCGCCCCACCGCAGTTGCTGGGCCGAGAGGCTGAGCTGGCCGAGCTGGCAGGTTTCTGCCTGGATGAGCGTCGCGGTCCCTACGTGTGGTGGCAGGCCGGGCCGTGGGCGGGCAAGTCCGCGCTGCTGTCCACGTTCGTGCTCAACCCGCCTGCCCCGCCCGCCGCCGGCGGAGTGTGGCTCGTGTCGTTCTTCATCACTGCCCGGCTGGCCTCGCAGGACACACGGGAGGCCTTCACCACCGCACTGACAGAGCAGCTGTGTGCACTGCTCCACCAGGAACTCCCGGCCAGCAGCGATGAAGCAGCCCGGGAAGCGGCAATGATGGATCTGCTCGCCCAGGCCGCGGCCGTGAGTCAGCAGGCAGGTGGCCGGCTGGTGCTGGTCGTTGACGGGCTGGACGAAGACCGCGGCGTGACAACCGGGCCGAAGGCACACAGCATCGCCGGACTGCTGCCCAGCCGGCCTCCGGCCGGGATGCGGATCATCGTCGCCGGACGGCCCAACCCCCCGATCCCCGACGACGTGCCCGACTGGCACCCACTACGTGACCCGGGCATCATCCACCTGCTCAGCGACTCCCCGCAGGCCCGGGATCTGCAACGACTCGGCCAGTCCGAACTCAAGCGTCTGCTCGACGGCAGCCCCATCGAGCAGGATCTGCTGGGCTTGCTCACCGCCGCCCGGGGCGGCCTCTCCGGCCCCGACCTGCGTGAGCTGACAGGCGCGGATCTGGTGACCATTGAGGAGATATTGCACACCGTGGCCGGGCGCACCTTCACCCGCCGTCTCGCCGGCTGGGCACCGGACGACGGACGACAGGTCTACCTGCTCGGCCACGAGGAACTACACAACGCCGCCTGCCACTACCTCGGCCATGACCGCCTGGCCCACTACCGGGAGCGGTTGCACACCTGGGCCGAGGACTACCGCACACCCACCGACGGTCGGCCGCCGTGGCCGCCGCACACCCCCGAATACCTGCTGACTGGCTACCCTCGCGTGCTGGCCACCGCCGGCGACACCAACCGCCTGACCGCCCTGGCCATCGACCCGGCACGCCACGACCGGATGCTCGACCTGTCCGGTGGCGACACCGCCGCCCTCACCGAGATCAAAACCTGCCAAGACCTACTCCTGGACTGCCCGGAACCGGACCTGTACGCCCTGGCCAGGCTGTCCCACCACCGCGGACAACTCGAATCCCGCAACGCCCACGTCCCCACCAAGCTCCCCGCCCTGTGGGCCAGCCTTGGCCAACCCAACCGGGCCGAGCAGATTGCCCGAGGCCTCACCGACCCGCGGGAGCAGGCGCGGGCGATGATCGGGGTGGCAAGGGCGGTCGCTGAGGCCGGTGACCATGACCGGGCTGCCGGGCTGGCCGCAGACGCCGAACAGATCGCCCGCAGCATCACCGAACCGGCCGATCAGGCGAAGGCGCTGGCCGTGGTGGCAGGGGCGGTGGCTGAGGCCGGTGACCATGAGTGGGCTGTCGGGCTGGCCGCAGACGCAGAGCAGGTCGCCCGCACCGCCCCCGTGCCGTGGCAGCAGGGGCTGGCGCTGGCTGAGGTGGCTGAGGTGGTGGCTGAGGCCGGTGACCATGAGCGGGCCGCCAGGCTGGCCACAGACGTCGAGCAGTTCGCCCGCACCCTCACCGACTCGGACCAGGCGTGGGTGCTGGCCGGGGTGGCTAGGGCGGTGGCCGCGGCCGGTGACCATGATCGGGCCGAGCAGATCGCCCGCACCCACACCAAATTGCACGAGGAATGGGCGTTGGCCGGGGTGGCTAGGGCGGTGGCCGCGGCCGGTGACCATAACCGGGCCGAGCAGATCGCCCGCACCATCACCGACCCGTGGCAGCAGGTCCGGGCGTTGATCGCGGTGGCTGAGGCCGGTGCCCCTGAGCGGGCTGCAGGTCTCGTCGCAGACGCCGAACAGATCGCCCGCACCATCATCGTGCCGGACGATATCCCGCGGATGAGGGACGAGCCGGACGGAATCGCGCAGACGACGGCCGAGGTGGCTGGGGCCGTGGCCGTGGTTGGTGACCATGAGCGGGCCGAGCAGATCGCTCGCACCATCACCCACCCACAGGAGCAGGCGCGGGCGTTGATCGCGGTGGCTGGGGCGGTGGCTGAGGCCGGTGCCCCTGAGCGGGCTGCAGGTCTCGCCGCAGACGCCGAACAGATCGCCCGCACCATCACCAACATTGCGCGACAGGGGTACGAGGTGATCACGGTGGCTGGGGCGGTGGCTGAGGCCGGTGCCCCTGAGCGGGCCGAGCAGATCGCCCGCACCTTCACCGGCCCCGAGTACCAGGCGCAGGCGCTGGCCAGGGTGGCTAGGGCGGTGGCCGAGGCCGGTGACCCTGAGCGGGCTATCGAGCTGGCCGCAGACGCCGTGCAGATCGCCCGCACCATCACCGACCCCCTGGAGCAGGGGTACGGGAGCGCGGAGATCGAGGTGGCTAGGGCGGTGGCTGCAGCCGGTGACCACGAGTTGGCCGAGCAGATCGCCCGCACCGTCCCCAACCCGCATGGCCAGGCGGAGGCACTGGCCGACGTGGCTAAGGCGGTGGCTGAGGCCGGTGACCATGAGCAGGCCGAGCACATCGCCCGCACCGTCACCGAACCGCATGGCCAGGCGCAGGCACTGGCCGGGGTGGCAAGGGCGGTGGCTGAGGCCGGTGACCATGAGCGGGCCGAGCAGATCGTCCGCACCCTCCCCCGCCCGTACGAACAGGTGGGGGCGCTGGCCGGGGTGGCTGGGGCGGCGGCTCAGGCCGGTGACCATGAGCGAGCTGCCGGGCTGGCCGCAGAGGCTGAGCAGATCGCCCGGACCCTCACCGACCCGTACCAGCAAGTGGGGGCGCTGACCGGGGTGGCTAGGGCGGTGGCCGCGGCCGGTGACCATGAGCGGGCCGAGCAGATCGCCCGCACCCTCACCGACCCAGTGGATCAGACGTGGGCGCTCATCCATGTGGCACAGGTAGTCGGTCCACCGCAGGCTGGTCACTTCTTGGGCATGGCATTCGCGGTGGGGGCGTGGCATTCGCCTCTACCGGCGTTGGCAAGGTTTTACCCGCGGGAGGCCATTCGCTTCGCTGACGCCGTGTACGCAAACGACAGCACTGCAAGGCTGTTGGAAGAACGCACACACGTCACGGAAACGGACCATCCCAATACTCTGCAAGCCCGGGCCCGCCTCGCCTATAAGACGGGTACGGCCGGAGATCCAGCCGGCGCGGCAGCCATACAGGAGGAACTCCTGGTGGCCTGTCTGCGCGTGCTCGGCCCGGACCACCCCGACACCCTCACGACGATGGGCATCCTCGCCCACTGGCGTGACGAAGCCGGAGATCACTCCGGCGCCGCAACAGCGTGGAAGAGGCTGCTGACGGCTCGCGTGCGGGTACTGGGGCCCGACCATCCCGACTCAATCACAGCCTGGGACCAGCTGGCGTCGTCCCGGGCCAAGGCTGGCGACCCAGAAGGCGCCGCGGCCGCCACATCAGAACTGGCAGCCGGGCTTATGCGCCTCCTGGGCCCGGACCACCCCCACACCCTCGCCGCACAAGGCCACCTCGCCTACCACCAAGGCATGGCAGGCGACGCTAACGCGGCAGCGATCGCATTTACTCAGCTGCTGGAAGACTGCCTCCGCACCATGGGCCCGGACCACCCCGACACCCGCGCCACCCGGGAATGCGCTGCGTACTGGCAAGCCAGAGCCAAGGAAGAGGCTCCATGAACACGCCCGCCTACCATCACCGGCCTGCCCAGCCGCGGCAGCGAACGCGGTCGGTGTCGCCTGGCTGGCGAACATTCGCGGCTGTCCAGTCGACCGGCGACAAGGTTCCTTCGAATCCGCGGCCCTGCCTCCGTGCCGACGAAGCCGCATGAGGTGATTCCCGCTGTTGGCTTCCAGAACACAGCGGTGCAACGAGCCACGCTGGTTCAGAGAAGTGACCAGGCCGAACGAGATGGCGCCAGACCAGATGGTTCGGGGCATGCCAGACCTCCGCGATTACCCCGAGCAGCACCAGCCTAAGCCCACGCGCGTCCCGTACATTCGCTCCTGACGCGGGCCGCGGCGGCCTACGCCGCAACGCCTGGCGCGTGCGGCGGCCAGCCCTGGTACATGTCACCCTGCCGCCTGTGCTCCGTCCACGCCGTCCCGTCCCACCAGCGCTCCAAGAGGGGGCCTTCAGATGTCTGTCCTGGATCTGGATACCAGCCGGGAGGAGCAACAGTGAACTGCGGAGGGGTGGCAGGACCGAACAACTTGTCCTCTTGGGATTCGACAAGTTCTTTGAGGTCCTCATAGTCCCAGCTCGAGGGTCGGAATCCGTAGACACTGGTCATCGACCATGCCCAAGGCACCCGCGCTGTGCGTCGGCCCCTCTGACGATCCCGAAAGGCCTTGACTGTTTGCCTTGAACGCGCACGTAGCCTCAGCGCACGCCAGATCCAGGCGATCGGAATTGAGACGGGGAAGGTCACGATGTTGATCATCGAGACGTACGGGCGCAGCATGTCAAGCCACCAACGCCGCCAGCGGTCCGTTGGCAGGTCCCCGTAGACGCATAACGTAGCGACGATCCGAAGGTCGCTGTCGTCGCGTCGTTTCCGGAGCAGGCGCCAGGATGGTGGTGTCATGCCGGTGGCACGTCGGGCCGCCTCTAGGTGCTCAAACGTTTGCCGGTCCCACCACTTGGTCTGGGCGAGCCCCCTTGCTGTCCACCACACCTCGCGCCGGCATGAGGTGTAGAAAGTACGCACGGCCCCTTCGATCACCCCATCGAGTGCTGCAATCTCTTCCGGGATCAATGCTGCGCTGCGGTAGGCCACCAGGTTGTTGAAGTCGCGGATCATCGCATCCATCGCCTCGCCGCTGCCAACCCGGGCGTAGTTCTTCGGTCCGCCCCCGAGCCGTTCGATGATCGCCCGCAGGGTCGGTGGGATGGCGCTGAGTGCTGCAGTCTGCGGCTCCATGGGCACTAGTGGAGCAGCTGCCATCAGCACGCGTAAATGGGGGCTACCGCTAGATCAGACTTCAGAACGAAAGGCTGTGGGTGGCTCTACGGATGTTGCACTCTCCCAGCGCGACGGGGCGGTCCGTAAGAGGTACTAGGCCAACGCCGCCTCTGCACCAACGCAACCCATGGAGTCAGTGGCACTCAGCGCGGACGAGACACGGACGATGGTTCCCCCCTATCTAGACCTTTATGTGTAGCCGTGCAGGTCACAGCTGGAACGGGTGCAGCATCGAAGACACTCTGTGAATCCGCTGCTGTCGCTGACCCCGGGCGGGACCGTGAGACTCTCGCACCCGGCGATGTACCAGGTCACACGGCCATTGCCGGGCCGTCCGTGGGCCGTCTGAGGGTGGCCTAAGACGGCCAATAACGACCGCCAACGGCCACCCTGCCAGGCAACCGCCGCAGGTCACAGGAATCGATCTGCGACACTGGACGGGCCATGCCTAAGCCCGGAGAACTCACTTTCGTCGCCCCGCGCGGAGCCAAGAAGCCGCCGCGGCACCTTGCCGACCTCACGCCCGCCGAGCGCAAGGACGCCGTCGCCGCGATCGGCGAGAAGCCGTTTCGTGCCAAGCAGCTCTCGCAGCACTACTTCGCGCGGTACGCGCACGAGCCGGAGCAGTGGACCGACATCCCCGCCGGTTCGCGCGCCAAGCTGCGGGAGGAGCTCTTCCCGGAGCTCATGACCGTCGTACGGCATCTGTCGACCGACCAGGGCGACACGCGCAAGACGCTGTGGCGGCTGTTCGACGGGACGCTCGTCGAGTCGGTGCTGATGCGGTACCCGGACCGGGTGACCATGTGCATCAGCTCGCAGGCGGGGTGTGGCATGAACTGCCCGTTCTGTGCAACCGGGCAGGCGGGGCTGGACCGGAATCTGTCGACCGCCGAGATCGTCCACCAGATCGTGGACGGGATGCGGGCGCTGCGGGACGGAGAGGTCCCGGGTGGGCCGGCGAGGCTGTCCAACATCGTCTTCATGGGCATGGGTGAGCCGCTCGCCAACTACAACCGGGTCGTGGGGGCCATCCGACGGCTCACCGATCCCGAGCCGGACGGGCTGGGGCTGTCGCAGCGCGGGATCACCGTCTCGACGGTCGGCCTCGTCCCGGCCATCCACCGGTTCGCCGACGAGGGCTTCAAGTGCCGGCTCGCGATCTCGCTGCACGCGCCCGACGACGAGCTGCGCGACACCCTCGTCCCCGTGAACACGCGGTGGAAGGTGCGAGAGGTGCTCGACGCCGGGTTCGAGTACGTCGAGAAGTCCGGGCGTCGGCTGTCCATCGAGTACGCCCTCATCCGGGACATCAACGACCAGGCCTGGCGCGGTGACCGGCTCGGGCGGCTGCTCAAGGGCAAGCCGGTGCATGTGAACCTGATTCCGCTGAACCCGACGCCCGGGTCGAAGTGGACCGCCTCCCGCCCGGAGGACGAGAAGGCGTTCGTCGAGGCCATCGCCGCCCATGGTGTACCGGTGACGATCCGGGACACCCGTGGTCAGGAGATCGACGGGGCCTGCGGTCAGCTCGCGGCCACCGAGCGGTAATCTGAGCGCGTACACCCGTACGTACATCTGCATATTCCGACAGGGGAGCGCCACAGCGCTGAGAGTGCGGCACCGGCCGCAGACCCTCTGAACCTCGCCCAGGTCATTCTGGGTAGGAAGTTCGGTCATCACTCAAGCTGTTGCGCCCTGCCCAGGAGCCGAGAAGGACTTCTGGGCAGGGCCGCGTCTCTTCCTGGTCCACCCCAGGAGGAATTTCGTGAGCACCACCAAGAAGTTCGCGGCCGTGGCCGTCGGGCTCGGCCTCGTCACGCTGTCCGCGTGCGGTTCGTCCGATGCGGGCAGCGACAACGCCGAGTCCAAGAGCAAGAACGTCACGCTCGTCAGCCACGACTCGTGGGCCGTCTCGAAGAGCGTCCTCGCCGCCTTCGAGAAGCAGTCCGGTTACAAGGTCAAGGTTCTGGAGGACGGCGACGCCGGGCAGGCCGTCAACAAGGCGATCCTCACCAAGGACAACCCGCAGGGCGACGTCTTCTTCGGCGTCGACAACACCCTGCTGTCGCGGGCGCTCGACAACGACCTGTTCCAGTCGTACGAGCCGAAGGGCTCCGACCTGATCCTGCCCGAGTACCGGGTCGACCAGGACAAGCACCGCGTCACGCCGATCGACACCGGCGACATCTGCGTCAACTACGACAAGGCCTACTTCAGCGAGCACAAGCTGACCCCGCCCACCTCCTTCGACGACCTGATCAAGCCCGAGTACAAGAACCTCCTCGTCACCGAGAACGCCTCCACCTCCTCGCCCGGACTCGGCTTCCTGCTCGGCACCGCCGCGAAGTACGGCGGCGACGGCTGGCAGGACTACTGGAAGAAGCTGAAGGCCAACGGCGTCAAGGTCGTCGACGGCTGGGAGCAGGCCTACAACGAGGAGTTCTCCGGTTCCGCCGGCGGCAAGAAGGCCAAGGCCGACCGGCCGCTCGTCGTGTCGTACGCTTCCTCCCCGCCCGCCGAGGTGATCTACGGCGACCCGAAGCCGACCACCGCGCCCACCGGCGTCGCGACCGGCACCTGCTTCCGCCAGGTCGAGTACGCGGGCCTGCTGAGCAACGCGAAGAACGCCGAGGGCGGCAAGGCGCTCCTGGACTTCATGCTCACCAAGACGTTCCAGGACGACATGCCGCTCAACATGTTCGTCTACCCGGTGCGGGAGGCCGCCCAGGTGCCGCCGGAGTTCGTGAAGTACGGCCCGCAGGCCAAGGACCCCGAGACCATGGACCCGGCGAAGATCGCCGACAACCGTGACGACTGGGTCAAGTCGTGGACGTCGCTCGTACTGAAGTAACCCCGCGCAAGGGCTCCTTCCGCAAGGGACGCAAGCGGAGCGCGGCGGTGCGGCTCGGCCTCATCGCCGTGCCCGTCGCGTTCTTCGCGGTCTTCTTCGCCTGGCCCGTCGCCGCGATCGTCGCGCGCGGTCTGAAGGTCGACGGGGTATGGCAGTTCGGGCGACTCGCGGACGTGCTCGGGCAGTCCGACATCCGGCACGTCCTGTGGTTCACCACCTGGCAGGCGCTCGCCTCCACCGCGCTGACCCTGCTGATCGCGCTGCCGGGCGCCTATGTCTTCGCCCGCTTCGACTTGCCCGGCAAGCAGATCCTGCGGGCCGTGGTGACCGTCCCCTTCGTGCTGCCGACGGTCGTCGTCGGTACGGCGTTCCTCGCGCTCGTCGGCCGCGGCGGGCTCCTCGACGAGCTGTGGGGCGTACGGCTGGACACCACCGTGTGGGCGATCCTCCTCGCGCACGTCTTCTTCAACTACGCCGTCGTCGTACGGACCGTCGGCGGGCTCTGGTCCCAGCTGGACCCGCGGCAGGAGGAGGCCGCGCGGATGCTGGGGGCGTCCCGCTTCCATGCCTGGCGGACGGTCACCCTCCCGGCCCTCGCCCCCGCCGTGGCCGCCGCCGCGCTCATGGTCTTCCTGTTCACCTTCACCTCCTTCGGTGTCGTCCAGATCCTCGGCGGGCCGACCTTCTCCACCCTCGAAGTGGAGATCTACCGGCAGACCTCAGAGATCTTCGACCTGTCCACGGCCGCCGTCCTGACGATCATCCAGTTCCTGGCCGTCGGCGCGATCCTCGCCGTGCACGCCTGGACGGTACGGCGGCGGGAGAGCACCCTGCGCCTGGTGGACGCGTCCGTGACCGCGCGGCGGCCGCGCGGGGCGGGCCAGTGGGCGCTGCTGGCCGGTGTCCTGGCTGTCATCGTCGTCCTCGTGCTGCTGCCGCTGGCGGTGCTGGTGCAGCGGTCGCTGGACGCGCCGGACTTCGGCTACTACCGGGCGCTGACCAGCGCCGACGGTGGTGTCTTCCTCGTCGCGCCCATCGAGGCGATCGGCAATTCCCTGCAGTACGCCGTCGTCGCCACCCTCATCGCCGTGCTGATCGGCGGTCTGGCCGCGGCCGCGCTGACCAGGCGGGACGCGGGCGGGTTCGTACGCGGCTTCGACGCGCTGTTGATGCTGCCGCTCGGGGTGTCCGCGGTGACCGTCGGCTTCGGGTTCCTGATCGCCCTGGACGAGCCGCCCCTCGATCTGCGCAGCACGTGGATTCTCGTGCCGCTGGCCCAGGCGCTGGTCGGGGTGCCCTTCGTCGTACGGACCATGCTGCCGGTGCTGCGGGCCGTGGACCAGCGGTTGCGGGAGGCGGCGTCGGTGCTCGGGGCGTCGCCGTGGCGGGTCTGGCGTGAGGTGGATCTGCCGATGGTGCGACGGGCGCTGCTGATCGCGGCCGGGTTCGCCTTCGCGGTGTCGCTGGGGGAGTTCGGGGCCACCGTGTTCATCGCGCGGCCCGACAATCCGACGCTGCCGGTCGCCGTGGCGCGGCTGCTGGGGCGGGCCGGCGAGCTCAACTACGGCCAGGCGATGGCTCTTTCGACGGTACTGATGGTGGTGTGCGCGGTGGCGCTGCTGGTGCTGGAGCGGCTTCGTACGGATCGGACGGGGGAGTTCTAGATGGTGCTGAGCAGGAAGCCGGGTCTGCTGAGCCTTGAGGGCGCGACCGTACGGTTCGGCGGGCGGGCCGCGCTGGACGCGGTCGACCTCGATGTCGCCGAGCACGAGATCGTGTGTGTGCTCGGGCCCAGCGGCAGCGGCAAGTCGACGCTGCTGCGAGTGGTGGCCGGGCTGCAACCCCTCGATGGCGGGCGGGTGTTGCTCGACGGGCGGGATCAGGCCGGGGTGCCCGCGCACAAGCGGGGGGTCGGGCTGATGTTCCAGGACCATCAGCTGTTCCCACAGCGGGACGTCGGCGGCAATGTGGCCTTCGGGGCGCGGATGCACGGTGCATCGAGGGGTGAACAGGCCGAGCGGGTACGGGAGTTGCTCGACCTGGTCGGTCTGCCGGGGGCTGCTCGCCGTGCTGTGGCCTCCCTGTCCGGCGGGGAGCAGCAGCGGGTCGCGCTGGCCCGTGCGCTTGCGCCCCGGCCGCGGCTGCTGATGCTGGACGAGCCGCTGGGGCAACTCGACCGCTCGCTGCGGGAGCGGCTCGTGGTCGAACTCCGGGAGCTGTTCGGGCGGTTGGGCACGACGGTGCTGGCCGTGACGCACGACCAGGGCGAGGCCTTCGCGCTGGCCGACCGGGTCGTGGTGATGCGGGACGGGCGGATCGCGCAGACCGGGACGCCGCTCGAGGTGTGGCAGCGGCCGGTGGACGAGTTCGTGGCGCGGTTTCTCGGGTTCGACAACGTGGTCGAGGGGACGGTCGTGGGGGAGGCCGCGGACACGCCGTGGGGGAAGGTGCCGGTGGGTGAGGGCGCGGCGCAGGGTACGCGGACGCTGCTCGTACGGCCGGCCGGGGTGCGGCTCGTGGCCGCCGACGCCGGGTTGCGGTGCACGGTCGCCGCGCGGACGTTCAAGGGCACCCATGTCGCCGTGCACCTCCAGCCGGAGGACGCCCCGCGCCTGGAAGCGGCGTGTGCGCTGCGGGCGGCTCCGGAGGTGGGGGACGAGGTCGGGGTGGAGTTCGAGGCGGCCGAAATCGTGGTGCTCGGCTGAGGGGTGCACCCCTAGGGTGCACCCTATGACCCTGCTTGCGCATGACCGGTACTGCGACGAGATCGCCCACCAGGTACGGCAGTTGAGGGCGGTGGTGACCTCCGGGGCGGACCTCTCGGCCACCGTGCCCACCTGCCCCGACTGGTCGCTGGAAGAGCTCGTACGGCACATGGGCGGCGCCCTGCGCTGGGTGGAGCTGATGGTGCGGACACGCGCCGAGGAGGAGATCCCGGAGGAGCGGGTTCCCGGGGTCGGCGGCCCCGACGGCGAGGGCGACGCCGCCGCGCTGGACGCCTGGCTCGCGGAGACCGGCGAGATGATCGTCGGCACGCTGCGGGAGGCGGGACCGGACGCGAAGGTGTGGGGGTGGGCCGGGATCCTCAACGCCGGTTTCTGGGCCCGCCGTATGACGCACGAGATCACCGTCCACCGTGCGGACGCCACCCTCGCCGCCGGACTGTCGTACGAGGTCGCGGCCGATGTGGCCGCCGACGCGATCGACGAGTGGCTGGAGATCGTGGAGTGGGCCCAGCGGACGCTGCCGGACGATCCGGCGAGGGAGCTGCGCCGGCCGGGGAGCAGTATCCATCTGCACGCCACCGACAACACCCCTGACGTGCATGCCGAGCGAAGCGAGATGGGGGTCCCCCCGCCCGAAGGGTGGGGGAGGTTGATCGACCTCTCCGGGGAGGCCGTCGCCTGGCGGCGCGGTCATGAGAAGGCGACGGTCGCGCTCCGGGGGCCCCTCACCGCCGTACTCCTCGCCTTCTACCGTCGACTGCCGCTGGACAGCCCCGAGTTGGAGGTCCTCGGCGAGCGGGAGTTGCTGGAGTTCTGGTTGGAGCGGGCCACCTTCGGCTGACGCCTGACGCCGACCGGACATGCCACGGCCCGCCCCCCGGAGAACGGGGACGGGCCGCGGCGGTGTTGGTCTGCGGGTGCGTCAGCGGTCGCTGCTCGCCCCGCGTCGGCGCAGGCCGAAGAAGACCGCGCCGCCGCCGATCGCGACCAGGGCGACCGCGATGCCGGCGATCAGGCCGGTGTTGGAGTTGGCACCGGTCTCGGCGAGGTTGGAGTCACCGGCCGCCGGGGAGGGAGCGTTGCTCTCGGTGTCCGCGGGAGCGGTGCTCCCACTCTCGGAAGGCGTCGGGGCCGGGGTGTCGGTCTCCTCGGCCGGGGTCGAGGCGGAGTCCGACGGGGTCGGGGCGTCCGAGGGAGCCGGCGGCTCCTCCTCTTCCTTCTTGCAGGCCGTGGACGGCGTCGTCAGGTTCGGCTTGATGTCCTCGTCGACATAGCCGGCGGCCTTGACGTGGACGCGGTACTCCGCGTCCGGCTTCCAGTTCTCCTCGAAGGTGATGGTGACACCTTCGCGCGAGCCCTTGACCACCTGCTCGCCGATCTTCTTCAGGTCGGCGCCGTTGTTCTGCAGGTACACGCTGACGGTCGCCGGGATCCCGCTGGGGTCCACGTCGGTGACGGTGATGACGCCCTTGTCGCCGTCGCACTTGGCTTCGGCGGAGAATTCACTGATGTCGCACGCGAGCGCGTTGCCCGCGAGACCGAACGCGAGCGCGGCCGAGGCGGAGGCAACACCCAGAGCGCGCACGGAACGCGCGACAGTACGGCGGTTTATGGACACGTTTGTCCTTACGAGTTGCACCACTGAGGGGGGTTGAACGGAGCCGGTGACGTGACATCACCGACCCCAGGAGTCTCACAGGTTTATAAGCGCGACATAAGCGGTGTCAACGCGTAGGCAGCCTACAGCCCTTGGGCTTTGCCCTCTTATTAACCACCGAGACGTTTCAACGCCGCCGGAGCCTCCTCGATCCGGTCAACCATGGCGATACGGGACTCCATCGAGCGGTCCCGTGCGAGCGACTGGAGCAGGGGCCACGCCGGCAGTCTCTCCGTCCAGTGCGTGCGGTCGACCAGGACCATGGGGGTGGGCTCACCGCGCGACTCGTAGTAGTTCGGCGTCGCGTTGTCGAAGATCTCCTGTACGGTGCCGGCGGCGCCCGGCAGGAAGACGACACCCGCGTTCGAGCGGGCCAGGAGGCCGTCCTCGCGGGTGGCGTTGGCGAAGTACTTGGCGATGTGGGAGGCGAAGGGGTTCGGCGGCTCATGGCCGTAGAACCAGGTCGGGATGCCGACGGAGCGGCCGCCCTTCGGCCAGCGGCCGCGCACCTCGAAGGCGGCCGTCGCCCACTCGGTGATGGACGGGGTGAAGCCGGGCGCCTTCGCCAGGAGTTGGAGGGCGTCGGCGAGCATCTCGTCGTCGTACGGGGCGGCGTACGCCCCGAGGTTCGCCGCCTCCATCGCGCCCGGTCCGCCGCCGGTGGCCACCGTGAAGCCCGCGCGGGCCAGCTCCCGGCCGAGCCGCACGGCACCCTCGTACGCCTCCGTGCCGCGGCGCATCGCGTGGCCGCCCATCACGCCCACCACCCGGGCGCCGGACAGGAGTTCGTCGAGCGCGTCCGAGACGGAGTCGTCGTGGACCGCGCGGAGCATGGAGGCGTATATGTCGCCGTCCGCCTTGGTCTGCTGGAACCAGGCATAGGCGCGGGCGTCGGGCGTGGCCTCGTAACCGTTCGCCAGCGACGCGAAGAGCTCGTCGGGGGAGTAGACCAGGCCGCGGTACGGGTCGAAGGGCAGACCCGGGACCGGTGGGAAGACCAGGGCGCCGTCGGTGCGGATCTTCGCGGCCGCTTCCTCGCGCATCGGGCAGCCGAGGAAGACGGCGCCCGCCGTGTCCGAGCTGAGCAGTTCGCGCGTACGGTCCGTCAGGTCGACGGCCTGGACCCGGAATCCGGCCAGGGTGCCGTAGGCCGAGACGGTCGCGTCGAACTCCTCCAGCGTCTCTATCTCACGGTCGTTGTGGTGGGCCGCATGGGCGGGCATCGTCTGCACCCGCCCATGCTAGGGCGCTCCGCTGGACGTGCCGCGATATGCCGTCTTTCGGCTGCGGCACCGTCGTGGCTGGTCGCGCCCGCGCGGCGGAGCCGCAGATCGATACGGCCCCGCGCCCCTTCAGGGCGCGGCCCGCCTGCTCCTTCGCGCGCCGGACCTCAGCCCTCGATGGCCGACGGGTCCATCCACACGACCTCCCAGGTGTGGCCGTCGAGGTCGTCGAAGGCGCGGCCGTACATGAAACCCATGTCCTGGATCTTGGACGAGGCGGTACCGCCGGCGGCGACGGCCTTCTCGACCAGCTCGTCGACCTTCTCGCGGCTCTCGGCGCTCAGACAGATCAGCACCTCGCTGGTCTTGGTGGGGTCCGCGATCTCCTTGTCGGTGAAGGTCGCGTAGAACGGCTTGGTGAGCAGCATCGCGACGATGGTGTCGCTGATCACGACGGAGGCCGCGTTCTCGTCGCTGAACTGCGGGTTGATCGAGTAACCGAGCTCCGTGAAGAACTTCTTCGAGGCGTCGAGGTCGTTCACGGGCAGGTTGACGAAGATCATCTGCTGGTACGTGGGCGCGGTCATCGGGGTCTCTCCCATCGGGTTCGCTGCTGTTCGAGGGGGTAGACCGGGGCGCCGGGCGGAACTCATCGCCGGGCGGAGATTTTCTTCTCCGAGTTTTTGACGGGGGCTGCCTGGGGGCCTCAGCGGGCCAGGGGCAGTGCCGCCAGCTCGGCCACGACGAGGGTGAGCGGGCCGAAGAAGGCCACCAGGACGCCGACGCGCAGGGCTGCCGCGCTGCGGAGGATCGAGGTGGGGGCGCCGAGGCGGAGCAGGGCGGCCGTGGTGTCGGAGCGGGCCTGTCGGGACTCCACGGCGGCCGTGAGGAGGGTGGCCATGGTGCAGCCGGTGACCAAGGTGACGCCGACGGTGGTGAGGGGGCCGAAGGCGGAGGTGGCGGCGGGCGCGGAGAGGGTGGCCATGGCGTACGCGCCGGAGAACGCGGCGCAGACGATGCCGAGGGGGCGGCCGATGCGGACTGCTTCCGCCATGAGCACGCGGCCTGCCAGCAGGCGGAGCGCGCCGGGGCGGGCGGACTGGAGGAGACGGCCGCAGAGGTGGGTGAGGCCGGGGGCGGACAGGGCGAGACCGAGGGCGGTGAGGAGCCAGCCGACCAGGACGCCGGCGGGGCCGGTGGGGAGGGCGGAGGGCATGGCGAGGGCGGTGCCGTTCGCTGCGCGGACGGCGTAGGCCTCCACGGTCAGGCCTGCGGCGATCACCGTGATGCCCCAAGGGAGGCCGGTGGGGGGTTTGCGGGGGGCTGGAGGGAGAGCGACGTACGGATCGGTGTCGGAGGCGGGGCCAGCTACCGCTTCGGTCCCGTCCGTTGTCGGATCGCCAGGGGCGGGGGCCGGCGTCGGGGTTGGCTCGCTTGCCCGCGCTTGCGGGGTGCCGTCTCTCTTCGGGTCGGGAGCCGCCCCAGCGGCACGACTGCCCGCAGACGGCGCGGCGGGGCCGCGTGCGCCCTTCCTCAAATGGGCCCCGAACCTGCCGTACGTCCCGAACGTCTCCCGTGTCAGCGATCTGCCGTGTCCGCCGAAGCGGCCGTACGTTCGCCTCGCGGCCTTTGTCTCGGCGTACTGCTCCTTCGGGCGCAGGGCCCATGCCACCGTCACCGACGCGATCACCGGGACCAGTGTCAGCAGGGTCAGCGTGGCCGGGAGCGGCAGGGGGGTGTCCGCGGCGAGGAACTCGGCGGCCGCGCCGTCGAAGGGCATGCCGGTCAGGTCGCCCCGGAGGTGGAGGAAGAACAGCAGGGCCGCCATCGAGCCGAGGGTGCAGGACAGGGCCGTGGTCGTCGCGGAGATGGCCATCAGGTGGGCCGGGCCCAGGCCGATCGCCGAGAGGCCGGGGCGGGGCTTGGTGCCGGGGTCCGTGCGGGCGACCGCCACCGCGAAGTGGACGGTCGCCGCCAGCGGGGGTGCGCACCAGGCCAGGCGCAGGAGGGACGCGCCGGTGGAGTCCGGGTGGGACAGGGCGTAGCCCAGGGCGCACAGGAGCAGGAAGCCGGTGCCCGCGGACGCCGTCGCCACCAGGAGGCGGCGCAGCTGTACGGCCGCTTGGGCGCCACGCGTCAGACGGAGAGCGAGCACGCGGCCCGGCCTTCCGTCTCCCCGACCGGGGGTAGGTGCACCGTGTTCACGCGCCGTCCGTCGAGGAGCGTGACCCTGCGGTCGGCGAGGGGCGCCGCATCCGCGTCGTAGGTGGCCAGGACGACCGTGATGCCGTGCGAGCGGGCCGCCGTCGTGAGGGTGCGCAGCACCTGCGTGCGGTCGGTGCGGTGCAGGGGTGCCGTCGGCTCGTCTGCGAACAGGATTGTGGGCGAGGGGGCCAGGGCCCGCGCGATGCAGACGCGCTGGCGTTCGGCCTGGACCAGCTGGTGCGGGCGCTTGCGGGCCACCTCGCCGACGTCCAGGCGCTCCAGCCACTCCAGCGCGGCCGTCTTGGCGCGCCGGCGGCTGGTGCCGCGCAGCATCAGGGGCAGGGCGGCGTTCTCCCAGACGTTCAGTTCGGGGACGAGGGACGGGCACGGGTCGATCCAGCTGAAGCGGTCGCGGCGGAGCCGCTCGCGGGCCATCGGGAGCATCTTGTGCACCGGAACGCTGTTGAACCAGACCTCGCCGCGCCGCACGGGAAGCAGCCCGGACAGACATCGCAGGAGGGTCGTCTTGCCGCTGCCGCGCGGGCCGATGACGGCGATGACCTCGCCCTCCTGGACACCGAGCGAGACGCCGCTGAGCGCGGGTGAGCCGTCGTTGTACGTGAAGTGCAGGGCGCGTGCCCAGAGCACGTCGTTGTCCGGCGGGGCCACCATGACGTACACCTCGCTTCTGATCCGTTTCCCGTACCTGATCCCCCGTGCGGGGGAACGAAGGCTCGGCCGATCGGTCACAGGCACGCTAGGCAGCCGTCACCCGGACCCCGGACAACACACGGCCCCGGGCCACCGTTTCTCACTCGAACGGGCGGCACCGGGGCCGGTGTTGATCATCCAGACGGAAGATCAACTTCCGTGGAATGGGCCGGACGTCTGAACGGTCCGGGGGTCACAGCTTCGTCCACGCCTCCGACAGCGTCGCGCGCAGGATCTGCTCGATCTCGTCGAACGTCTCCTGGTTGGAGATCAGCGGCGGCGCGAGCTGGACGACCGGGTCGCCACGGTCGTCGGCACGGCAGTACAGGCCGTTCTCGTACAGCTTCTTGGAGAGGAAGCCGTACAGGACGCGCTCGGTCTCCTCGGCGTTGAAGGACTCCTTCGTCGCCTTGTCCTTCACCAGCTCGATGCCGTAGAAGAAGCCGTTGCCGCGGACGTCGCCGACGATCGGAAGGTCGTACAGCTTCTCCAGCGTGCCGCGGAACGCGGCCTCGTTGTCGAGGACGTGCTGGTTCAGGCCCTCGCGCTCGAACAGGTCGAGGTTGGCCAGGCCCACCGCGGCCGACACGGGGTGACCGCCGAAGGTGTAGCCGTGCAGGAAGGTGTTGTCGCCCTTGTAGAAGGGCTCCGCGATGCGGTCGGAGATGACGCAGGCGCCGATGGGGGAGTAGCCCGAGGTCATGCCCTTGGCGCAGGTGATCATGTCCGGGACGTAGCCGAACTTGTCGCAGGCGAACATCGTGCCCAGGCGGCCGAAGGCGCAGATGACCTCGTCGGAGACCAGCAGGACGTCGTACTGGTCGCAGATCTCGCGGACCCGCTGGAAGTAACCGGGCGGGGGCGGGAAGCAGCCGCCGGCGTTCTGCACCGGCTCCAGGAAGACCGCCGCCACCGTGTCGGGGCCCTCGAAGAGGATCTGCTGCTCGATCTGGTCGGCGGCCCAGCGGCCGAAGGCCTCGGGATCGTCGCCGAAGATCGGGGCGCGGTAGATGTTGGTGTTCGGGACCTTGTGGGCGCCCGGGACGAGGGGCTCGAACGGCGCCTTCAGGGCCGGCAGGCCCGTGATGGACAGGGCGCCCTGCGGGGTGCCGTGGTAGGCGACGGCACGCGAGATGACCTTGTGCTTGGTGGGCTTGCCGACCAGCTTGAAGTACTGCTTGGCGAGCTTCCAGGCGGTCTCCACCGCCTCACCGCCGCCGGTGGTGAAGAAGACCTTGTTGAGGTCGCCCGGAGCGTAGTCCGCGAGGCGGTCGGCGAGCTCGATCGCCTTCGGGTGGGCGTAGGACCAGATCGGGAAGAACGCCAGCTCCTGCGCCTGCTTGGAGGCGGTCTCGGCCAGCTCGACGCGGCCGTGCCCGGCCTGGACCACGAACAGGCCGGCCAGACCGTCGAGGTAGCGCTTGCCCTTGTCGTCGTAGATGTAGGTGCCCTCACCCCGGACGATGGTGGGGACGGGGGCCTTCTCGTACGAGGACATCCGCGTGAAGTGCATCCACAAGTGGTCGTACGCGGTCCTGCTGAGGTCCTGAGGGGTGTCGGTGCTCACGGTTATCGGGTCCTCACGGTTATCGGGTTCCCCACATGTAGGTCTGCTTCTTGAGCTTGAGGTAGACGAAGCTCTCGGTGGAGCGCACTCCGGGCACGGCCCGGATGCGTTTGTTGATGACCTCCAGGAGGTGGTCGTCGTCCTCGCAGACGATCTCCACCATCAGGTCGAAGGACCCCGCGGTCATCACCACGTACTCGCACTCGGACATGGCCGTCAGCGCGTCGGCCACGGACTCCACGTCGCCCTCGACGTTGACGCCGACCATCGCCTGGCGCCGGAAGCCCACGGTGAGCGGGTCCGTGACGGCGACGATCTGCATGACGCCCTGGTCGAGCAGCTTCTGGACGCGCTGGCGCACGGCCGCCTCGGACAGGCCGACGGCCTTGCCGATGGCGGCGTACGGCCGGCGGCCGTCCTCCTGGAGTTGCTCGATGATGGCGAGGGACACGGCGTCCAGCTGGGGACCGCCGTTCCTGGACTCGCGGGAGTCCCTGTGCTCTGCGCTTCGACTGGCCACGACGTCACTGTGCACGACGTCTCGACAGTTCCGCAAGGCCGTAGCGATGAAATTCGTTGTTTACGTGACTGAGACTTGCGGATTTCGCAGCATTGGCGCGATCGGGGGTGTTGAAAACGTCGGTCTGCCGACTAGGGTGGGGTGTCTCAGTAACTGGACAACCAGGACTGACAGCCAGCAGCAGTGAAGACCTGACAGGAGGCCGGCAGTGAGCACCGAGCTGCGTCGTCTGCGCAACTACATCGACGGTGAGTTCCGGGACGCCGCCGACGGACGGACCACCGAGGTGGTCAACCCCGCGACGGGCGAGGCGTACGCGACAGCGCCGCTGTCCGGGCAGGCGGACGTGGACGCCGCCATGGAGGCCGCCGCACGGGCCTTCCCGGGCTGGCGTGACACGACGCCCGCCGAGCGCCAGAAGGCCCTCCTGAAGATCGCGGACGCGTTCGAGGAGCGGGCCGAGGAGCTCATCGCCGCCGAGGTGGAGAACACCGGCAAGCCGGTCGGGCTCACCCGGTCGGAGGAGATCCCGCCGATGGTCGACCAGATCCGCTTCTTCGCGGGCGCGGCGCGGATGCTGGAGGGCCGGTCGGCCGGTGAGTACATGGAGGGGATGACCTCGATCATCCGCCGTGAGCCGGTCGGCGTCTGCGCGCAGGTCGCGCCCTGGAACTACCCGATGATGATGGCCGTATGGAAGTTCGCGCCGGCGATCGCGGCGGGCAACACCGTCGTGCTGAAGCCGTCGGACACGACGCCGGCGTCGACGGTCCTGATCGCCGACATCATCGGCTCGATCCTGCCCAAGGGTGTCTTCAACGTCATCACCGGTGACCGCGAGACCGGCCGCCTGATGGTCGAGCACCCGATCCCGGCGATGGCCTCCATCACCGGCTCGGTGCGTGCGGGCATGTCCGTCGCCGAGTCGGCGTCCAAGGACCTCAAGCGGGTCCACCTGGAGCTGGGCGGCAAGGCGCCGGTCGTCGTCTTCGAGGACACCGACATCGCCAAGGCCGTCGAGGACATCTCCGTCGCGGGCTTCTTCAACGCCGGGCAGGACTGTACGGCCGCCTGTCGCGTCCTCGTGCACGAGGCCATCCACGACGAGTTCGTCGCCGCGCTCGCGAAGGCCGCCGCCGACACGAAGACGGGGCAGCCGGACGACGAGGACGTGCTGTTCGGCCCGCTCAACAACCCGAACCAGCTCAAGCAGGTCGAGGGCTTCATCGAGCGGCTGCCGGCGCACGCGCGCGTGGAGGCCGGTGGCAAGCGGGTCGGCGACAAGGGGTACTTCTTCGCGCCGACCGTCGTCTCCGGCGTCAAGCAGGACGACGAGATCATCCAGAAGGAGGTCTTCGGGCCGGTCATCACCGTGCAGTCCTTCTCCGACGAGGCGCAGGCCGTCGAGTGGGCGAACGGTGTCGAGTACGCGCTCGCGTCGTCGGTGTGGACGAAGGACCACGGGCGGGCGATGCGGATGTCCAAGGCGCTGGACTTCGGGTGCGTGTGGATCAACACGCACATTCCGCTGGTCGCGGAGATGCCGCACGGTGGGTTCAAGAAGTCCGGGTACGGCAAGGACCTCTCGGCGTACGGGTTCGACGACTACACGCGGATCAAGCACGTGATGACGTCCCTGGACGTCTAGGTCGTACTTCGCCCCTTGAGGGCGCCGCGGTCCCGGACGGGTCGACTGCCGTCCGGGACCGCGGTGGCATGCCCGGCGTACGATCCGGAGCTCGCCGAGAGGTCATTCGACCGCCGCGCCTCCGGACAGGCGGACCTCTTCGCTGTCGAGGGCTGCCTGCAGGATGCGCAGTACGGTGTCGTCGATCCGGCGCTCGTCGCGGAGCCGGACGACAGTGGCGCGTTTGCCGGCGATGAGGGCCAGGCGCAGCGCGAGATAGTCCTGGTGCTGGAGCACCGCCGGGTCGTCGTGGGCGCCCGCGCTCCTGGCCCGGACGGACGCCAGGTGGGCCTCGTACTGGCGCAGCCACTCGACGATCTTCGGATCGCTCCGCAGATCGGCGGCGAGCCGGGGCATCGCCTTGATCGCCTCTTCGATCGCGGTGGTCTCGGCGAGGTCGTGTTCCTCGTCGACCGAGGTGTCGGGCGGCAGCTTCGCCCAGCGCACCGCCACCGGCAGCAGCAGTCCTTGGACCACCAGCGTCACGAGGATGACGTCGGAGGTGACGAAGACGATGAAGCTGCGGTCGGGGAACGGCTCACCCGAGTCCAGGGTCTGCGGCACCGAGAGCACCATGGCGAGCGAGACCGCGCCGCGGAACCCGGCCAGCCCGCTGACCACCCGGGTGCGGTGACCGACGCGGAGCATGCGTTGCCGCGGACGGCGGTCGAGTGCGCGGACCAGGTAGGTGGAGGCGCACAGGAACGCGAAGCGCACGGCGACGAGCACCACGCAGAGGACACCGACCGCGATCAGCGCGTCCTGGAGATCGGGACGGTTCAAGTCGCGGACGGCGTACTGGAGTTCCCGACCAGGACGAACAGTGCCCCGTTGATGATGAAGGTGGCCAGCGGCCAGAACGCCAGTGCTTGCGTGCGGTGTTCGGCCTGGATGATGCGCGGGGCGACCTGGGACATGATCAGGCCGCTGACGACCACCGCGAGGACGCCGGAGGCCTCGACCAGTTCGGCGAGCAGGTAGGCGGTGAAGGGCGCCAGGATCATGACCAGGTTGCCCAGCAGGGGATCGGTCAGGCGGCGCCGCAGGTTCATGTTGACCCACGCGACCGCCACCCCGACCGCCGCTCCACCGCCGTAGGCGAGCAGGAACAGGCCGCCGACGTGCGGGACGCTCAGGTGTTCCTCGCCGACCGTGATGCCGACGGCGAGACCGTGGACGACCAGGGCCGTGCCGTCGTTGACCAGGCTTTCCGCGCGCAGGATGGTGACCTGGCGGCGCGGCAGGGCGCGGGCGAGGACGCCGACCGCCGTCGCGTCGGTGGGCGCCATGGCCGCGCCGAGCACCCACGCCGGTCCCCACGGCAGCCCGAGGGGGTGCCCGGCCGCGGCGGCGGCCCAGGCCGTGAGGATGACGAGTACGGTGCTCAGCTGCAGGATGCCGCGCAGGGTGGTGCGGATGTCCCGCAGGGAGGTCGTCAGGCTCTCCCAGTACAGCAGGACGGGGAGGAAGAGCAACAGCACGACCTCCGGGGGCAGTTGCGCCTGCCGCACGGCCGGGATGAACCCCAGGAGCACACCCGTCACCGCGGTCAACGCCGTCCTGCCCGGCATGCGCGAACTCGGCCGCGGCACCCTGCTGTTCGGCATCCGTGTCAACGCCGTCTGCCCCGGCACCATCGACACCTCGATGGTCAGCGACGTGATCGCCCAGGCCGTCCTGTGGCTGTGCAGCCCCGGAGCGAGCTACGCAGGCTGAAGCCGCCCTGGCCCCAGTTGCCGAAGGTGAACTGGACGTCGCTGCCGTGCGTGGACCCGAAGGGGCCCTTCAGGAGGCCGCTTCGCCGCTGGTCGCAACGGGTGCGGTGAGGTCGCCCTCTTCGGGTAGCTCCTCGACGTCCACCCCCCGCACCTGACTCAACTCGTGCTTGAGCGCTGCGAGTTCGGCACCGCCGGCCATGTGGTTGGTGAGCTCTACCAGTGGCGAACAGGGCGCCGGCCAGGGGCCTTGAGGCCCGGACAAATGGCCTCACCGGTCTTGCGAGGCGGGCGGGCGGTTTGAGGGCGCCGAGTGCGGCGGAGACGTTGTTGTCTGCGGCAGCCGATGGGTGAACGCCCCCCGAGTGATGTCAATAGGTTTGTCAGGGCGTATCGACAAGAAGTCCGACCGCTGCCGCTGCCCGCTCAGGGACCGACCACCTCAGAGGAACGGCCCCCGCCGATGCACCGCCGTACGCCCCACCGTCGCCGCCAGCTTGCGCAGCAGGCGCCAGTCCAGGCGTGGCGCGCGAGGCGGGACGCCGGGGCGCTTGCGGGGGACGCGGACGCGCAGGGCGCCCGGGGTGATGCGGCAGTGGACCGGGGCGGGGAGTACCAGGGCCTCGCCGTCTATGCCCGCCTCGATCTCCGGGCGGTCGGCCTCGATGACCACCTCGGTCGCGGTGAGAATGGTGAGGCCGGCCGGCGCGGGGTCGAGGAGCAGCGCCGCGGCCTCGGCGGCGCTGTCCACCCTGACGCCCAGGACGCCGAGTACGCCGGCATCGAGGCGGTCGCGGCGGCCGAACCCGAACGGGTCGTCCGTGCGGTAGGGGTTGTTGCTGACCAGCACGGCATGCGGAGCCTCGAGCGTCGTGCCCGCCGCACGGGCGGTCAGTCGCGGGCCCTGCTGCCGGGTGAGCAGGTCGGGCAGCAGCTCCAGGCTGGTGCCGATCTTGTCGTCGCGGTAGCCGGGGCTCTGCACGATGGCCGCGTACGCCCCGAAGGAGGCGTTGTTGACGAAGGGCCGGCCGTTCGCGAAGCCGAGGTCGACTCGGAGTTCCACGCCGTCGCCGAGCGCGTCGAGACAGGCAGCGGGATCGTCGCGGTCGAGGCCCAGGTCCATGGCGAAGTGGTTGCGGGTGCCGGCGCTGATCACCAGGAACGGGATGTCGTAGGCGGCGGCGACGGCCGCGACCCGCGCCTGCGTGCCGTCCCCGCCCGCGACGCCCAGCAGGTCCGCGCCCTCCGCCACGGCCTTGCGGGCCAGAGCGGTGACGTCCTGGGGCTGATCGGGGTCCAGGAGGACGACCTGGGCGCCGAGCCGCTCGGCCTTCTCCTTGAGCGCGAAGCGGTCCACCTTCCCGCCGCCCGAGCGCGGGTTCATGATCAGGACCGCCCGCTTCGGTGGCGCAGCCTTGCGCTCCCGCATCACCCGCACCCGCGCGCTGCCCGTACCCCGCAGTGCGTACCGGCCGCTCCAGACGGCCACCGTCCACAGCGCCACGGACGCCAGCAGCGCCCAGAAGAGGGTGGCCGCGAACAGAGCGACGAGCGCCGCCGGCAGCGCCACGGCCACAGTGGCCGCCGCCCAGCGCACCGGGCCGCGCAGGGTCAGCGTCCACCACACCGCCACCGCGCTGAGCCCCAGGCCCGCGGCGCCGGCCACCAGCAGCAGGACGCCGCCGACACCGCCGTAGGCGAGCGGCACGAGCACCGCGAGCCCTCCCGCGGCCAACGCCGTCCGCGCCGCCCACCGCTGTTGCCGGTAGGCCCGCCCGCTCAAGTCCAGGCCCATGATTCCTCCGTCCGCCGGCGGACATCGTAGGACTGCTCCGTCACGGGCGGGAGCGCGGAGGTGCCGTTGACCGGAATCCGCTTTTGAACGTGTTCAACTCCAGGCGTACGCTACCCCCATGAGCGACAGAGCCGCCCTGCTCAAGGGCATCCGTGTCTGGCTGGCCTTCTTCGTCGTCTGCCTGGTGCTCAGCGGCGCCACGGCTTTCCCTCTCGTCCACGAACTGCGCTGGACCGAGGACCTGTTGCGCGCCCTGTCCGTGCCGGAGCACCTCCCCGGCCTGATGGACTGGATCGAGCGCGTCCGGCACGGGCTCGACACCGCCGACGCCGACTACCCGTTCCTGCTCTACGGCACGGACTGGCTGGCCTTCGCCCACCTCGTCATCGCGGTCGCCTTCTACGGCCCTTACCGTGACCCGGTCCGCAACATCTGGGTCGTCGAGTTCGGGATGATCGCCTGCGCGGGCATCGTCCCGCTCGCCCTGATCTGCGGGCCGATCCGCGGCATCCCCTTCTGGTGGTCGCTGATCGACATGTCGTTCGGCGTCTTCGGAGTGATTCCGCTGTACGTCGTACGCAAGAAGATCAAGCGGCTGGAGGCGCTGACAGCACCGTCGGCGCCGCCGGCCGCCGTCGCCGTCAGCGGTTGAACGCCGGGAAGGCGAAACGCTGGACGATGGCCAGGCCGTCGCCCTTCGCGTCGGTGGAGTTGACGGAGTAGACGACGGTCCGGGACAGGTCGCGCGTGGCGGCGACCACGGTGTGGTAGCCGGGGCGGGCGCCGGTCTTGCCCCAGATCACCTTCCCATTCAGCTCGTACCGCTCCAGCGCGGCACCCATGGTGGCCCCCTCGATGTCCGGGACCGTGAACATCTCCTTCAGCTGCGGCTCGGGCACGACCCGGCCGCGGAACAGGGCGAACAGCAGCCGTTCCAGGTCCGCCGTCGTCGAGATCATGTCGCCGGCCGCGAACCGGTCGGACATGTTCCACTCGGTCACGTCGACCAGCTTGCCGTCGATCCAGTCGTA
Source organism: Streptomyces sp. CA-251387 (assembly GCF_050936625.1). Taxonomy (NCBI): domain Bacteria; kingdom Bacillati; phylum Actinomycetota; class Actinomycetes; order Kitasatosporales; family Streptomycetaceae; genus Streptomyces; species Streptomyces sp. CA-251387. The sequence continues at coordinate 6,829,058 of NZ_JBNJMJ010000001.1, forward strand.
CCCGCGGTTGTGCGGCCCGTGGATACGGGGGTCCGGGCCGCTGGGGAAGGACGTGTGCCGCATGCCGAGCGGGCGGAAGATCCGTACGGCCGCCTGGTGGGCGTACGAGTCGCCGGTGACCTTCTCGATCAGCATGCCCAGCACGGTGTAGTGGATGTTGCCGTACCGCTGGTGCTTGCCGGGGGCGTGGTCGGGGTCGGGGCCCTTGGCGACCGATGCGGCCACCACCTCCTCGGGGGTCAGCGTCTCGAAGCGGTGCTCGTAGCCGTCGTCGACGTCCTCGCCGAGGGACGCGCCGGGCTGGAGACCGCTCGTGAAGTTCAGCAACTGCCGTACGGTGATGGGCTGCTGGAACTTCTCGGAGAGCAGACCCGGCAGATACTCCTGCACCGTGCCGTCCAGGGAGATCCGCTTCTCGGCGGCGAGCTGCAGCACGATCGCCGCGGTCACGATCTTCGTCGTCGAACCGGCCCGGAAGCGGGCGTTCTCCAGCACCGGCGCCCCGGTTCTCATGTCACGCACTCCGGCCGCCCCCTGCCAGCTCCCCTTGCCGCCGACGCGGATCAGCGCGGCCGTCGCGTCCTGGTCGGGCAGCCCCTCCAGTGCGGCGCACAGGGCCTTGACGTCGGGGCCGTCCTGGGTGGCGGCCGCAATCGCCTGCGCGCTGCACGACGACGAGGACGCGGGGCGCGCGGACGCCGTCCCGGCCAGCGGCAGCGCGGTGAGGGTGAGCGCCAGCGCGGAGGTGAGGAGGGCGGGAAGCGGGCGTACGGGCATCTGCTGCTCCTGAGGTCGACGGGCTGTCCGTGATCATCGTGGGGGCGGTGCGGTCCCGGCCGGATCGTCGGCGAGGAGGGGCTCGGACCCTGGGAGAGCCCGGAGCAAGTGCCGTACGGAACAAGGGTGTTGTAAGGGATCGCCCTTACGGGCCCCCAGGCCCCCATGCCCCAAGCCCCCAGGCCGTTCGCCTCGCCGAAAAAGTGTTATCGCCGCCCCCTTCACCGCGTCTCCACTCGCGTCCCCCGCCCCCCACACCCCGGGAGCCGCCCATGCCTCGCCCGTACCGGAAGCGGAATGTGATCTCCGATATAGCCAACAGTGCAGGTCAGGCTGAGAAGGTGCGTACGGGCAGCAAGTGACCCGGGAGAGGACGCACGTGGACGAGGCAGCCGGCCGGCAGTGGCGCGCCACCATCGCGGCGGCGCAGGCCGGTGACCGGCATGCGCTGGACGAACTGGTCGAGGGCTGGCTGCCGCTGGTCTACAACGTGGTCGGGCGCGCCCTGAACGGCCATGCCGACGTCGACGACGTCGTCCAGGAAACGATGCTGCGCGCCGTCGACAACCTCGGCTCGCTGCGGGACCCGGACAGCTTCCGCTCCTGGCTCGTCGCCATCGCCATGCGGCAGATACGCGACCGGGCGCGCCGCAGGCAGACCGCGCAGCTGGACGAGTCGGCCGCGCGCGAGGCCACCGACTTCGCCGAACTGACCGTGCTGCGGCTCCAGTTGGAAGGGCAGCGGCGCGAGGTCGCGGAGGCCGTGCGCTGGCTGGACGACGAGGACCGGCAACTGCTGTCGCTGTGGTGGCTGGAGGTCGCCGGCGAGCTGACCCGGCGCGAGCTGGCCGCGGCCGCCGGGATCAGCCGGCAGCACGCCGCGGTGCGCGTCCAGCGCGTGAAGGAGAGGCTGGAGACCGCGCGCGGCATCGTACGGGCGCTGGACGGCGCCTGCCCCGGCCTGCGCGAGCTGACCGCCCGCTGGAACGGCCGCCCCGACTCGGTCTGGCGCAAGCGGCTGGCCCGGCACATCAGGGGCTGCGGCTACTGCGGCGACACCCGCGAGGCCGTCGTACCGGCGGAACGGCTCCTCGTCGGCATCGCGCTCACCCCGATCCCCGTCGGTGTCACCCTCTCGCTCGCCCTCGGCGGCAAGACGGCGGTCGCGGCGACGGCCACGGCGACCTCCGTCGGCTGGTCCGCCAAGGTGATGGCCGCGCTCACCCAGCCCGTTGTCGCGGTGACCGCCGGCGCGACGATCGTCGCGGGCGGCGCCTACGTCGTCACCCAGCCCCCGGACGCCCCGCCGCCCCGCACGGCCGCCCCCACCGCGGCGAGCACGGCCCGCCCGCCGTCGCCCACGCCGCGCGTGTCACCGTCGGCGACGCCTTCACCGTCGCCGTCACCGACGCGGAAGGCCGACCTTTACGGCACGGTCGTCGACGCCGTCGACCAGGCCCCCGACCCCGACGCCCGGCCCGCGGCCCTCCCGCACCGCCCCGAGTCCGGGATCACCAGCACCGGCGGCGCGCACGCCGTGATGAACCACCGCGGCGACAGCGTCACGCTCACCGGCCAGGGCTACGTCCTCGTCCGCTGGCAGATCTCGCCCCAGTACCGGGCGGGCGGCCTCGTCATGCCGGCCTGGACCGGTCTGAAGGGCAAGCTCTTCCACGTGGCCTCGGGCGGCGGCCGCCGCATGGACGACCGCGTCAGCGGCACCGACGGCTCCGCCACCGGCATGGGCAACGCGGCCACCGGCTACGCCGTCCTGCCGGCCGGCACCCAGCAGATGTGGCAGAACGAGTACTTCTACCTCGACGGCAGCGTCACCCTCACCGTCAACGAGCGCGGCGCCGACTACGGCCTCAGCGTCTTCCCTTCCAGCTGGGACGCCGCGAACAAGGACATCCAGCAGGGACCGCCCGACGGCGTGATCCGCTACGGCCTCGTCCGCGACACCGGCAAGGACGACACGCCCGTGCCGCAGTACGTCACCCGGGAGACCCCGGCGGACGCGGCGACCGTGCCTCAGGAGTCCCGCGTGTAGCGGTCCTGGGCCGCCATCACCTCGTCGCCGTGCTCGAAGGCCCAGGCACCGAAGGCCTCGATCGGGCCGAGCAACGACCGTCCCAGCGCGGTGAGTTCGTACTCGACGCGCGGCGGGGCACCGCCGTACGCCTGCCGCGCGACGAGCCCGTTGAACTCCAGCCGGCGCAGGGTCTCGGTCAGCACCTTCTGGCTGATCCCGCCGATGCGGTCGCGGAGTTCACCGTGCCGCACGGGGCCGTGCCGCAGCGCCCAGAGCACCACGGCGTTCCAGGTGTTGGCGAGCAGGTCGAAGGCGAGACGGGCGCGGCAGTCGGCGAGGAAGGGCTGGTCGACGGTCACGTACTGAATGGTGCCCGAGCGGCTTCCTACTGTGCTGCGCATGCGGATAGGAATTCTTGGAACCGGGGGAATGTCGGATGCCTTGGGCACGCAGTGGCGGCGGGCCGGGCACGAGGTGCGCGCCGGGAGCCGCTCGGCGGGCGGGCTGCGCGAGGCCGTCGAGTTCGGGACGGACGCGGTGCTGCTGGCGGTGCCGTACGCGGCTGTGGTCGAGGTGGTCGCCGGGCTCGAACCGGTGCTGCGGGGGAGGGTGCTGATCGACTGCACCAATCCGGTGGGCCCGGGCTTCGGGCTGCTCACTGCGGGCGGCCCCGCCGCGGCCGAGTGCATCGCCGCCGCCGCGCCGGCCGCGCACGTGGTCAAGGCCTTCAACCTCTGCCACGTCGACGTCTGGCGGATGACCCCGCCGGTCTTCGACGGCCGCCCGCTGGCGGTGCCGCTGTGCGGGGACGACGAGGGGGCCCTGTCCGTCGTACGACGACTCGTGCACGACCTCGGCTGTGAGCCGCTGAACGCGGGGGGACTGGACCGGGCCGGGCTGCTGGAGGCGACGGCGGCACTGTTGATCGGGCTGTGGGTGGGGGAGGGGGCGGACGCACAGGCGATCGCGCCGCCGCTGGCGTTCGCGGCCGGCCGTCCCTAGAGGGGGTCCTCCCGGTCGGGCCGGCTGCCAGAGACAGGTGCTTGCAGGCGAGCCGAGCCTAGATCCGGCCGCTCCCGTCAGCCTGGCCGTCGCGCAGCCCCAGCAGTACGGCGACGCGGTTCGTCGTGATCGAGTCGACGCCGAGGTCCAGCAGACGGCGCATGGAGCGGCGGGTGTCCGGGGTCCAGACGGAGAGCAGGTAGCCGTCGCGGTGGACGCGTTCGGCGAGGGCGTGGCCGACCAGGCCGAAGCGGTAGTTGAGCCAGCGGGGGCGGACCGCCTCCAGCAGGGCCGGACGCGGCGGCGCCAGGGTCGTCCAGGTCAGGGCGATCTCGGCGGCCGGGTCGGCGGCGCGCACGGCGAGCATGGCCGCCGGGCCCGCGCAGTAGTACACGCGGTCCTGGGCCCCGCAGTCACGCACGACGTCCACGACCCGGCGTGCCGCCCGCACGTCGGGCGTGCCCGGCAGATCGAGCATCACCCGGCTCCCGTCGCACGCCGCGAGCGCCTCTTCCAGCGTCGGCACCCCGCCCGCCGTGAGCCCCCGCACCTCGGCCGCCGACAGTCCGAGCAGCGGCCGGTCCTGCTCCCACAGCCGCTTCAGTGTCTCGTCGTGCAGCAGCACCGGCACGCCGTCCTTGGTGAGCCGTACGTCGATCTCCACCGCGTCCGCGCCCAGTTCGAGCGCGGAGCGCAGCGAGTCGAGCGTGTTCTCGCGGACGCGGTAGGGGTCGCCGCGGTGGGCGACGGCGGTCACGTTCTGCATGGGGACATTGTGGTGGGGACGGGGGCCGGCGTGCAGGCGTGGAGGCGTGGAGGGGGAGCGGGCTCGGTGGGCTCAGGGGGCGAGCCGGCCGGCGGTGTATGTGTCGATCTCGGCGGCGATCCGTGCCTTCCCTGCCTCGTCGAGGAAGGACGCGTCCACGGCGTTCTTGGCGAGGTCGGCCAGGCCCCGCTCGTCGAGGTCGAGGAGGCGTGCGGCGACCGCGTACTCGTTGTTGAGGTCGGTGCCGAACATGGGCGGGTCGTCGGAGTTGATGGTGACGACGATCCCGGCCTTCGCGAACTCCTTGATCGGGTGCTCGTCGATCGTGCGGACCGCTCGCGTGGCGATGTTGGAGGTCGGGCACACCTCCAGCGGGATCCGGTGCTCGGCGAGGTGCGCGAGCAGCTTCGGGTCCTGCGCGGAACTGGTGCCGTGCCCGATCCGCTCGGCGCGCAGGTGGGTGAGGGCGTCCCAGACCGTCTCCGGACCGGTGGTCTCGCCGGCGTGCGGCACGGAGTGCAGTCCGGCGGCGATCGCCCGGTCGAAGTACGGCTTGAACTGCGGCCTCGGTACGCCGATCTCGGGCCCGCCGAGCCCGAACGACACCAGGCCCTCCGGGCGCAGCCGGTCGTCGGTGGCGAGCCGCACGGTCTCCTCGGCGGACTCCAGACCGGCCTCGCCGGGGATGTCGAAGCACCAGCGCAGCACGGTGCCGAACTCGGCCTCGGCCGCCTTGCGGGCGTCCTCGATCGCGTCCATGAAGGCCCGCTCGTCGATGCCTCGGCGGGTGGAGGAGAACGGGGTGATGGTCAGCTCGGCGTAGCGCACCTGCTGCCGGGCCAGGTCGCGGGCCACCTCGTACGTCAGCAGCCGTACGTCCTCCGGGGTGCGGATCAGATCCACGACGGACAGGTACACCTCGATGAAGTGGGCGAAGTCCGTGAACGTGAAGTAGTCGACCAGCGCCTCGGGGTCGGTGGGGACCTTGGAGTCGGGGTGGCGGGCGGCGAGTTCCGCGACGATGCGGGGGGAGGCGGAGCCGACGTGGTGGACGTGCAGTTCGGCCTTGGGCAGGCCCGCGATGAAGGCGTGCAGGTCACGCGGGGCGCGTGCGTCGACGAGACGGTCGGTCAAGGTTCCTCCCCGGGAACGGCGTCCGCGGCCGGGTGCGCCGGCTCGGCGGGACGCGGGTGATCGGCTGATCGAATGCAGTGCCATCGTAGGCAGGGGGACGGAGGTGGAGACGGGGAGGGAGCGAGGCGGGAGCCGGTGGTCGGGATGCCGGCCGTGGGGCCCGGATACCGGCGGTGGAGCGCTGGTGGCGAGGCCGTAGCATGGCGGCACGAACGACCCAGGGGGGACATGACATGACGGAGGCAATGCATCCCAGCGGGGAGGCCGGGGGAGGCCACAACCCGTGGGCGCCGCCCGAGAACAGACCGTCGCTGGAGAAGAACCCGGCGCCCGGTGACGCCTCGCAGCCGCCGTCCGTCCACGACCAGGCCACGGTCACGTCGATGCCGTCCGACGGTTTCGCAGCGCCCGGCGACACGGCCCCGGCCGGCTCCGGACCGGGAGCCCCCGTCCCTGGATACGCCCCGCCCGTCTACCCTCCGCCCGCCGCCGCCGTCCCGCCCCCGCCCATCGCGCCCACCGGCCCCGGCGCCCCGGGCGGCTACGGCTACCCCGGCTACCCCCCGGGCTACGGCTGGCCCGGCATGCCGATGCAGCCGCAGAACGGAATGGGCGTCGCGGCGTTGGTGCTCGGCATCCTGTCCTGCTGTCTCTTCTGCCTGTACGGCGTGGTCTCCCTGGTCCTCGGCATCCTCGCCGTGATCTTCGGCATCAAGGGACGCCGGAAGGCCGAGCGCGGCGAGGCCAACAACCACGGCCAGGCGCAGGCCGGTCTGATCACGGGCATCATCGGCATCGTCCTCGGCGTCGTCGTGATCGTCCTGATCGCCATCGGAATCACGGCCGCCATCAACTCGGACCGCCACGACGACGACTACGGAGCCTTGCCGGCGGTGCCGGTGTCCGTCGCGGCTCTCCGCTGAACCCCCCGGTATCCGTCACTTTCCGGCGCCGGTCCAGGCAATTCAGCCCGTCCGGCGTTTGAGGACGAGGCCCTTTCGGGGCCGAAGCGGGGTCTGGGGGCGGCAGCCCCCAGGAACGGGGTCGAAGGGGCAGCGCCCCTGGAGGATGGGACGGGTCGGGGCGGCGGGGGCGAAAACCGCCTACCCCCGCAACCGCTCCCGCGCCTCCATCAACGCGAACCCCAGAAGATTCGGCCCCCGCCACCGCTCCGGATCCCCCGCCCCCTCATCCCGCGCCGCCAGCCCGATCCCCCACACCCGGTCCACCGGACTGGCCTCCACCAGCACCCGATCCCCCGTGCCCAGCAGAAACCCCCGCAGATCCGCATGCGCGGCGAACTTGTGCACCGACCCCTCGACCACGATCCGGAACCTCTCCCGCTCCCATATCGCGTCGTCGAACCCCCGCACCAGCCGCCCGGCCTTCTTCGCCACCGACGGATGCCCGGCGTCCAGCACCCGCCGCTCCGCCTCCGCGTCACCGAACAGCCGTGCCTTCTCGGCCATCATCCAGTGCTCGGCCGTCGCGTACTCCACCCCGTCCACGGTGAACGGCGACTCCCACCACTGGCTCAGACAGCTCGCGCCCACCCGGCCGTCGGGCAGCGGCCGGTGCCCCCAGAAGTGCAGATACCTGACCCTCGCCCCCGCACGGACCTCCCGGATCAGGACGTCCAAAGAATCGATCTTCGCCATGTGGCCGAGTCTGGCACGCACCACAGACAATCCGTCCCCGGTTTTCAATGCCAACTCGACACCTGGTCGACAGATTCCGTCGCGTAACCAAAAGGCAACAACGGAATCACTTGTTGGAGCCCTCCGCCTCTGTCAGGATCGGCACTCAAATCGAGCCTGAGCCACGCCGGCCCCCTCACGGGGACACGGAGGGAGCGACATGCACAACCCGGGCACCGCCACCCCGGAACGATTCCCGGCCCAGGACCGCTTCGCGGAGGGCGCGCAGTACATCGCGGGCCGCCCGGCGAAGGGGACCTCGGGACGTACGCACGCCGTCGTCGACCCCGCCACCGGCCAGGAGGTGTACACGTACGACCTGGCCGGCACCGACGACGTCGACGCCGCGGTCGCCGCCGCCCGCGAGGCCTTCCCCGGCTGGGCCGCCGCCACCCCGGGCGAGCGCTCCGACGCGCTGCACCGCTTCGCCGCCGTCCTCGCCGAGCGCGCCGAGGAATTCGCCCGCGCGGAGTCCCTGCAGTGCGGCAAGCCGCTGAAGCTGACCCGTGAGTTCGACGTGCCGGGGACCATCGACAACACCGCGTTCTTCGCGGGGGCCGCCCGGCATCTGCAGGGGCAGTCCGCGGGGGAGTACTCCGGCGACCACACCTCCTACGTCCGCCGTGAACCCATCGGTGTCGTCGGCTCCATCGCCCCCTGGAACTACCCCCTCCAGATGGCCGCCTGGAAGATCCTCCCGGCGATCGCCGCGGGCAACACCATCGTGCTCAAGCCCGCCGAGCTCACGCCCCTGACCTCGCTGCTCTTCGCGCAGGCCGCCACCGACGCCGGGATCCCGGACGGGGTCGTCAACATCGTCACCGGGACCGGAAGGGAAGCCGGTGAGCGCCTCGTCGGTCACCCCGGTGTCGCCATGACCTCCTTCACCGGCTCCACCGTGGTCGGCAAGCGCGTCGCCGAGATCGCCACCGGCACCGTCAAGCGGATCCACCTGGAGCTGGGCGGCAAGGCACCCTTCGTCGTGTTCGACGACGCCGACCTCGAAGCCGCCGTCCACGGCGCCGTCGCGGGCGCGCTCATCAACACCGGGCAGGACTGCACTGCCGCCACGCGCGCGTACGTGCAACGCCCGCTCTATGAGGCCTTCGTGGAGCAGACCGCCGCCCTCATGGACACCGTCCGACTCGGTGATCCGTTCGCGCCGGGCACCGACCTCGGGCCGCTCATCTCGCATGTCCAGCGCGACCGCGTCGCCGGCTTCGTCGACCGTGCGCGTGCCTACGCGCGCGTGGTGACCGGTGGCGAGGCGCCGCAGGGGGACCTCAAGGACGGCGCGTACTACCGTCCCACCCTCGTCGCCGACGCGCCCCAGGACAGTGAGATCGTCCAGTCCGAGATCTTCGGGCCGGTTCTGGTCGTCCTGCCGTTCGACAGCGACGACGAGGGGATCCGGCTCGCCAACGACACCCCGTACGGGCTCGCTGCCTCCGCCTGGAGCCGTGACGTCTACCGGGCGAACCGCGCCACCCGCGAGATCAAGGCGGGGTGTGTGTGGGTCAACGACCACATCCCGATCATCAGCGAGATGCCGCACGGCGGCTACAAGGCGTCCGGCTTCGGCAAGGACATGTCAGCCTACTCCTTCGAGGAGTACACCCAGATCAAGCACGTCATGTTCGACAACACCGCGGTCGCCGCCAAGGACTGGCACCGCACCGTCTTCGGGGACCGATAGCCAGATCAGGCGGGAGCAGCCGGCCGCCCGACCCACGACCGGCCTCCCCAACCTTTCCGATCTCTCCCGAAAGGGCACCACGCGCATGGAGCAGTACGAGCCCGACCGCCTGTCCCCGGCCCAGGTGGCCGCCATGCGGCGCAGCCTGCGCAACGGCAGGGCCGCCATGACCCGCCGTTCGCTGCTGCGCGCCTCCACGGGCGGCGCGCTCGCGCTGGGCGGACTGGGCACGCTCAGCGCCTGCGGGATCCCCGCGGCCGGCAAGACCGAGGGCGGCACGTCCGCCGAGGACCACTCGGCCGAGGAGAAGGTCGTCAACTTCTCCAACTGGACCGAGTACATGGACGTCGACGACAGCGGCAAGCACCATCCGACGCTGGAGCAGTTCACGAAACGCACCGGCATCAAGGTCAAGTACACCGAGGACATCAACGACAACAACGAGTTCTTCGGCAAGATCAAGCCGCAGCTGGCCGCCGGGCAGGACACCGGGCGCGACATCGTCGTCCTCACCGACTGGCTGGCCGGCCGTCTCATCCGTCTGGGGTGGGTCCAGAAACTGGACGCGTCCAACCTGCCGCACGCCTTCGCGAACGTGTCGCAGCAGTTCCGCAGCCCGGACTGGGACCCGGGACGCGCGTACTCGTATCCCTGGCAGGGCATCTCGACGGTCATCGCCTACAACAAGAAGGCGCTCGACGGCGTCGAGGTGAAGACGGTCTCCGACCTGCTCGACAACCCAAAGCTCAAGGGCCGCGTCGGCTTCCTCACCGAGATGCGCGACACGATCGGGATGACCCTGCTCGACATGGGCAAGGACCCCGCCAAGTTCACCGACGACGACTACGACGCGGCGGTCGCCCGCCTCCAGAAGGCCGTCGACAAGAAGCAGATCCGCCGGTTCACCGGCAACGACTACACCTCCGACCTCACCAGCGGAGACTTCGCGGCCTGCCTCGCCTGGGCCGGTGACGTCGTCCAGCTCAAGGCCGACAGCCCGGACATCGACTTCCTCATCCCGGACAGCGGCTACATGACGTCCAGTGACAACCTGCTGATCCCCAACAAGGCCCGTCACAAGACGAACGCCGAGCGGCTCATCGACTACTACTTCGAGCCGAAGGCCGCCGCCGAGCTCGCCGCCTACATCAACTACGTCTGTCCCGTCGACGGCGTGAAGGAAGAGCTCGCGAAGATCGACGAGGACGTGGCGAACAACCCGCTGATCCTCCCCGACAAGGCCATGCAGGCCCAGTCCCATGCCTTCCGCTCCCTGAGCGCGAAGGAAGAGACGGCCTACGAAGAGAAGTTCGCGAAGCTCACAGGGGCGTGACACCAATGACGAACGACACCAGCGGCGACGTCCGCCTCTCCGGCATCACCAAGACCTACGGTTCCTTCACCGCCGTCCACCCGCTCGACCTGACCGTGCCGCAGGGCTCCTTCTTCGCCCTGCTCGGCGCCTCCGGCTGCGGCAAGACCACCACCCTGCGCATGATCGCCGGCCTGGAGGAGCCCACCGGGGGCACCGTCCACCTCGGCGAGCAGGACGTGACGGCCCTCCCGCCGTACAAGCGGCCGGTGAACACCGTCTTCCAGTCGTACGCCCTCTTCCCGCACCTCGACATATTCGAGAACGTCGCCTTCGGCCTGCGCAGGCGTGGCATCAAGTCGGTGAAGAAGCAGGTCGAGGAGATGCTCGACCTCGTGCAGCTCGGCGAGCAGGCCCGCAAGAAGCCGCACCAGCTGTCGGGCGGCCAGCAGCAGCGCGTCGCCGTGGCCCGTGCGCTGATCAACCACCCCAAGGTGCTCCTCCTCGACGAGCCCCTCGGCGCCCTCGACCTCAAGCTGCGCCGCCAGATGCAGCTGGAGCTCAAGCGCATCCAGACCGAGGTCGGCATCACCTTCATCCACGTCACGCACGACCAGGAGGAGGCCATGACGATGGCCGACAGGGTCGCCGTGATGAACGCGGGCCGCGTCGAGCAGCTCGGCTCGCCGGCCGACCTGTACGAGAACCCGCGCACGACCTTCGTCGCCAACTTCCTCGGCACCTCCAACTTCATCGAGGCCGAGGTCGACTCCAAGAGCGGCGACGACATCGTGCTGAAGGCGGGCGGCGGCAAGCTCGTCCTCCCCGAGGCGCGGTGCAGCGCATCCACGTCGACCGGGGGCAAGGTGCTGGTCGGCGTACGCCCCGAGAAGATCTCCCTCACCCACGCCGACGAGGCCGGCGAGATCCCCGAGGGCCGCAACCGCATCACCGGGAAGATCGCCGACTCCTCGTTCATCGGCGTCTCCACGCAGTACCTGGTCGACAGCCCGGTCTGCCCCGAGTTCGAGGTCTACGCCCAGAACATCGACCGCGACCCCCGGCTCGTGCCCGGCGCGGACGTCGTCCTGCACTGGAACCCGGCGCACACCTTCGGCCTCGACGCGACGCAGGACATCGACGCGGGCACCGAGGAAGAGGCGGCGGTCTGATGGCGACGCTCACCGAGGCGCCACCGCCTCTCTCCCCGACGGCCCCCGAGAAGAAGCCCCCGCGCAAGCGTGGCCGACTGGTGCCGTACTGGCTCCTCCTCCCCGGCATCCTGTGGCTGGTCGTCTTCTTCGCGCTGCCGATGATCTACCAGGCATCCACGTCCGTGCAGACGGGCTCCCTGGAGGAGGGCTACAAGGTCACCTGGCACTTCGCCACCTACTGGGACGCCCTGTCCGAGTACTACCCGCAGTTCCTGCGCTCGGTGCTCTACGCCGGCTCGGCGACCATCCTGTGCCTGGTCCTCGGCTACCCGCTCGCCTACCTCATCGCCTTCCGCGCGGGCCGCTGGCGGAACCTGATCCTGATCCTGGTGATCGCGCCGTTCTTCACCAGCTTCCTGATCCGCACCCTCGCCTGGAAGACGATCCTCGCGGACGGCGGCCCGGTCGTCGGCGCCCTCAACACGCTGCACGTCCTGGACGTCACCAGCTGGCTCGGCATGACCTCCGGCGACCGCGTGCTGGCCACGCCGCTCGCGGTGGTGTGCGGTCTGACGTACAACTTCCTGCCGTTCATGATCCTGCCGCTCTACACCTCGCTGGAGCGCATCGACCCACGCCTCCACGAGGCGGCGCACGACCTGTACGCCAAGCCCACCACCACCTTCCGCAAGGTCACCTTCCCGCTGTCGATGCCGGGCGTCGTCTCCGGCACCCTGCTGACCTTCATCCCGGCCGCCGGTGACTACGTGAACGCGGACCTGCTCGGCTCCACCGACACCCGCATGGTCGGCAATGTCATCCAGACGCAGTTCCTGCGGATCCTGGACTATCCGACGGCCGCGGCCCTGTCCTTCATCCTGATGGCCGCCATCCTCGTCATGGTGACCTTCTACATCCGCAGGTCGGGAACGGAGGATCTGGTTTAAATGACCTTCGTCAACTGGCTCAAGCGCCATCTCGTCGTCATCGCGGGACTGCTGACGCTCGCTTACCTGCTTCTGCCGAACATCGTCGTGACGGTGTTCTCCTTCAACAAACCGAAGGGGCGCTTCAACTACGAATGGCAGGAGTTCTCCACGGCCGCCTGGAAGGACCCGTGCGGCGTCTCCGACCTGTGCGGCTCGCTGTCGGTCAGCCTCCAGATCGCCTTCTGGGCGACGCTCGGCGCCACGCTGCTGGGCACGATGATCGCCTTCGCGCTGGTCCGCTACCGCTTCCGAGCACGCGGCGCCGTGAACTCGCTGATCTTCCTGCCGATGGCGATGCCCGAGGTCGTCATGGCGGCCTCGCTGCTCACCCTGTTCCTCAACATGGGCGCCCAGCTCGGCTTCTGGACGATCCTCATCGCCCACATCATGTTCTGCCTCAGCTTCGTCGTGACGGCCGTGAAGGCCCGTGTCATGTCGATGGACCCGAGGCTGGAGCAGGCGGCTCAGGATCTGTACGCCGGCCCGTTCCAGACGTTCATCCGCGTCACTCTGCCGATTGCCGCTCCCGGTATCGCGGCGGGCGCGCTGCTCGCTTTCGCCCTTTCCTTCGACGATTTCATCATCACCAATTTCAACGCGGGCTCCACCGTCACCTTCCCGATGTTCGTCTGGGGCTCGGCCCAGCGCGGAACGCCCGTTCAGATCAATGTCATCGGTACGGCCATGTTCGTCGTCGCCGTACTGTTCGTCCTGACCTCCATGGTCATCGGAAACCGCAGAAACAAGCAGAAGGCATAAGCCACAAGGCACAAGCCCAGGGAAAACCCCTGTAGGGAGTTGAAATCATGGCCCCAAGCGCCATGAACAGTTGGACAAAGGCACTCTCTGAAGCCCAGCCGGTCCCGTACTGGCTGGACGACCCCGGAAAGCCCCACCCCGAACCCGCCCTCACCACCGCCGAGACCTGCGACCTGCTGGTCGTCGGCGGGGGCTACAGCGGACTGTGGACCGCGCTCCTCGCCAAGGAGCGCGACCCACAGCGGGACGTGGTCCTGCTCGAAGGCCGCGAGGTGGGCTGGGCCGCCTCCGGCCGCAACGGCGGTTTTTGCGCCGCATCCCTCACCCACGGCCTGCCCAACGGGCTCGCCCGCTGGCCGGACGAGATCCACAAGCTCCAGGAGCTGGGCGCCCGCAACCTCGACGAGATCGAGAAGGCGGTCGCCCGCTACTCCCTCGACTGCGACTTCGAGCGCACCGGCGAGATCGACGTCGCCACCGAGACGTACCAGGCCTGGGAACTCCGGGACTGGTACGAGGAGATCGAACGCCAGGGCCTGGCCGACGGCGTGGAGTTCCTCGACGCCGACGCCGTGAGGGAACAAGTCGACTCACCGACATTCCAGGCGGGCCTCTACGACCGCCGGGGCGTGGCCATGGTCAACCCCGCCAAGCTGGCCTGGGGCCTGAAGCGGGCCTGCCTGGACCTCGGCGTCCGCGTCTACGAGCACACCCCCGCCCTCACCCTGAAGCCGTACGGCGCCGGCATGGCCGTACGCACCCCCTACGGCCAGGTCCGCGCCCGCAAGGTCGCCCTCGGCACGAACATCTTCCCGAACCTGGTCAAGCGCGTCCGCGCCTACACGGTCCCGGTCTACGACTACGCCCTGATGACCGAGCCGCTAACCGCCGACCAGCTGGCGTCCATCGGCTGGAGGAACCGGCAGGGCCTCGGGGACTCGGCCAACCAGTTCCACTACTTCCGCCTCTCCGCCGACAACCGCATCCTCTGGGGCGGCTACGACGCCATCTACCCGTACGGCGGCCGGGTCCGCGCCGAGTACGACGACCGCCCGGAGACGTACGCCAAGCTCGCCGGGCACTTCTTCACCTGCTTCCCGCAGCTGGAGGGCACTCGCTTCACCCACGCCTGGGGCGGCGCCATCGACACCTGCTCCCGCTTCTCGGCGTTCTTCGGGACGGCCCATCAGGGCAAGGTGGCGTACGCGGCGGGCTTCACCGGCCTCGGCGTCGGCGCGACCCGGTTCGGCGCGGACGTGATGCTGGACCTGCTGGCGGGGGAGCGCACGGAACGCACGCAGCTCGAAATGGTCCGCAAGAAGCCGCTGCCCTTCCCGCCGGAGCCCTTCGCCTGGACCGGCATCGCGCTCACCAAGTGGTCGCTGGCCCGCGCCGACGCGCACGGCGGCCGCCGCAACCTGTGGCTGAAGGCGATGGACAGACTGGGTCTCGGCTTCGACAGCTGACGGCCGTCGGTCGAATGTGACCCAGGTCACATCCAGTTGGTGGCGAAAACCCGCGTAATGCCTGGCAGGGGCCTCCCTCTCCCTTGTGACGCGATCAGCGTCCCCGAAGGAAAGGGAGGTCACCGTCATGACAGGGGCGAAGACGGCGGTCGAGTGGCTGGCATCCGTTGCTCCGGATCCCGAAGCCTGCCGCTGGGAGTGGGAGCGCAACCCCCTCGGGGTCGCGCTGCTGCCCGCCGGCAAGGCCTGGGACGTACTCATCCTGCCGGGCGAGCTCGGCTACCCGACCCTCGACGTCCTCACCCGCATCCTCGATCAACTCGGCCCGGTCCTGGTCGACTTCGGCGACTCACGCATGGGCTTCTTCGTGCCGCCCGGCACGGCCGCCCGCTGGCTCGGCACCGGCATCCGTACGGCCGGAGCCGGCACCTGGATCGTCGTCCCGTACCCGGGCCGCTCCACCGGCGGCATCCGCTGGCTGGTCCCCCCGGACGGCACGGGCACCCTCACCGACCCGGCACTCCTGGAACTGGCCATGCACGAGGCTGCCGCCGGCTTGGCCGACGACGGCTGAGGGGGGTGCCGCGAGGGGTTGTCGGTCGGCTGCGGCGGTGTCGTGGCTGGTCGCTCCCCACCGGAAGCCTTGACAATCCGATTGGTCTGGACCAAGTTGGGCGCGCTCCGCCCCTCCAATTCCCCCATGCCCGGAGGCACTTGTGGATCGCTCCAGACCCCTCGCCTTCCTCGCCGCCGCAGCACTGACCCTGCCCGGCATCACCGCACTCTCGTCGGCCGCCCGTGCGGCCGACGCGGACCTTGCCCGCAACGGCGGTTTCGAGGCCGGCCTCGACGGCTGGACCTGCACGGCCGGAATGACCGTCAACTCACCTGTCCGGAGCGGCAGTTCCGCGCTGCAGGCGACCCCTGCCGGCACCGACAACGCCCGGTGCGCGCAGACGGTGACCGTGAAACCGGACTCCCAGTACACGCTGTCCGGATACGTCCGTGGCTCGTACGTCTACCTCGGCGCGAGCGGCACCGGCACCACCGACGTCTCCACCTGGACCCAGTCGGCGACCACCTGGCAGCAGCTCACGACCACCTTCCGCACCGGCCCTTCCACCACCCGCGTCACCCTCTACACCCACGGCTGGTACGGCACCGGCGCCTACCACGCCGACGACATCTCCCTGGTCGGACCGGGCGTCGACGCCGGTCAGCCGCCCGCAGCGCCGACCGGCCTGAAGACCGGCACGGTCACGTCCTCCAGCGTCGCCCTGTCCTGGTCGCCGGTCCCGGGCGCGACGAGCTACGCCGTCTACCGCGACGGCGCCAAAGGCCAGACCGTGAGTGGCACTTCGGCGACGATCGGCGGTCTCTCGCCGTCCACCGCGTACAGCTTCCAGGTCACCGCGGTGAACGAGGCGGGCGAGTCCGCGAGGTCGGCCACGGTGACGGCCACGACCACCGCCGGGACGGGCGGCGGGGGCACGGACCTCCCGGCCCACGCCCTGGTCGGCTACCTCCACGCGAGCTTCGCCAACGGCTCCGGCTACACGCGCCTCGCGGACGTCCCCGACAGCTGGGACGTCATCGACCTCGCCTTCGGCGAACCGACATCGGTCACCTCGGGCGACATCCGCTTCGACCGCTGCCCCGCCACCGAGTGCCCGAACATCGAGAGCGACGCCGACTTCAAGGCGGCGATCAAGGCCAAGCAGGCGGCCGGCAAGAAGGTGCTGATCTCCATCGGCGGGCAGAACGGCCAGGTACAGCTGACGACCGCGGCGGCCCGGGACACCTTCGTGACGTCGGTCTCGAAGATCATCGACGAGTACGGCCTCGACGGCCTCGACATCGACTTCGAGGGCCACTCGCTCTCCCTGAACGCCGACGACACCGACTTCAAGAACCCCAAGACCCCGGTGATCGTCAACCTCATCTCGGCCCTGAAGACCCTGAAGGCCAGGTACGGCCACGACTTCGTCCTCACCATGGCGCCGGAGACCTTCTTCGTCCAGCTCGGCTACCAGTACTACGGCACCGGCAAGTGGGGTGGCCAGGACCCGAGGGCGGGGGCGTACCTCCCGGTCATCCACGCGATGCGCGACGACCTGACGCTGCTGCACGTCCAGGACTACAACTCGGGACCGATCATGGGCCTCGACAACCAGTACCACTCCATGGGCGGCGCCGACTTCCACATCGCCATGACCGACATGCTGCTCACCGGCTTCCCGGTCGCGGGCGACCCGAACAACGTCTTCCCGCCCCTGCGTCCCGACCAGGTGGCGATCGGCATGCCCGCCTCGACCAACGCGGGCAACGGCCACGTCCCCCCGGCCGAGGTCACCAAGACCCTCGACTGCCTGACGAAGAGGACGAACTGCGGGTCGTACGCCACCCACGGCACCTGGCCCGCGCTGCGCGGCCTGATGACCTGGTCGATCAACTGGGACCGGTACGGCGGCTGGGAGTTCCAGCGGACGTTCGACGGCTACTTCGGCTGAGGAAGAGCCGCAGCGAGACCAGGAGCACCGTGCACAGGCACCAACTGGCCACGACGTCCAGTGGCCAGTGGTAGCCGCGGCGGACCAGGCCGAAGGAGACGCCGAGGACGAGGACGCCGTAGGTGAGGACGAGCGCCAGACGGGCTCGGGCGGTGCGGAGCCAGGGGAGGAGGACCAGGGCCGCGGAGCCGTAGGCGATGGCGGCCGTGGCGGTGTGGCCGGAGGGGAAGTAGCCGGTCGCCGGAGGCACGGCGGGGGTGCCCGGGCGGTCGGTGAGTTCCTTGAGGGGCACGATCAAGGCCGGGACCAGCGCCATCAGGACGGCAGCCGCGGTGGCCGGCAGCCACCAGCGGTCTGTACCAGTGCGGCGGGACCGCCACGCTGTGTGGATGAGGACCACGGCGAGGACCGGGACCGCGACCTGGACATTGCCCAGGTCGGACAGGAGCTCGGAGAAGCGGTCCGGCTGGATCAGCGCCCGGCTGACCCGCTCGTCCACACGCACGAGCGGCCCTTCCGCGACGACCTGCCAGGTGATCAGGGCGAAGAGACGGGCCGGGAGACCGAGAAGGAGGAAGAGGGAGGTCGGCCGCCCCGGAACAGGGGGGGTGGTTCCGGGGCGGCCGTCCGGACCGGATGGTCGCGCGCCCCGGGGGGTTTGGGGCGGGCGACTGTCCGATCGGTGAGGAGATCCGGAGCCGGAGGCCCCGGTTGTGTGCGCGAGGGCACGACCAGGTCGAAGCTGGGGAGGCCTCGGCCCGATGTCACCCAGAGTCCCCTCTGGGCGGGGTGTATCTCTCATCTGGTTAGAACCTACGGCAGGGCGACGGCGTAAGACAGACGGAATCGCGTCCTGACATCCACCTCGCACACCTTCTTCACACGCTCTGCCGACAGCCGCCCCAGCCCCGGAATCACGGAGGGTGCCAGGGCTGGGGCGGATGGGGTGCGTGGGACCGGGATCCGGTCGTTCACCAGTGGTTTTGCTGTGACCTCGAATGCGGGATCAGATGCGGGCGAAGGCCTGCTCGATGATGTCGAGGCCCTCGTTCAGCAGGTCCTCGCCGATGACCAGCGGGGGCAGGAAGCGCAGCACGTTGCCGTAGGTGCCACAGGTCAGGACCAGCAGGCCCTCGGCGTGGCAGGCCTTGGCGAGCGCGGCGGTCGCCTCCGGGTTCGGCTCCTTGGTGGCGCGGTCCTTGACCAGCTCGATCGCGATCATCGCGCCACGGCCGCGGACGTCGCCGATGATGTCGAACTTCTCGGCCATCGCGGTGAGGCGGGCCTTCATGATCGCCTCGATGTTCTTCGCCTTGGCGTTGAGGTCGAGCTCCTTCATCGTCTCGATCGAGCCGAGCGCACCCGCACAGGCGACGGGGTTACCGCCGTAGGTGCCACCGAGGCCACCGGCATGGGCGGCGTCCATGATCTCCGCGCGGCCGGTCACGGCGGCGAGCGGCAGACCACCGGCGATGCCCTTCGCGGTCGTGATCAGGTCGGGCACGATTCCCTCGTCCTCGCACGCGAACCACTGACCCGTACGGCAGAACCCGGACTGGATCTCGTCGGCGACGAAGACGATGCCGTTGTCGGAGGCGAACTTGCTGATGGCCGGCAGGAAGCCCTTGGCCGGCTCGATGAAGCCGCCCTCGCCGAGGACCGGCTCGATGATGATCGCGGCGACGTTGTCCGGGCCGACCTGCTTGGTGATCTGGTCGATGGCCTGCGCGGCGGCCTCCGGGCCCGCGTTCTCCGGGCCGGTCGGCCAGCGGTAGCCGTACGCCACCGGCACGCGGTAGACCTCGGGCGCGAACGGGCCGAAGCCGTGCTTGTACGGCATGTTCTTCGCGGTCAGCGCCATCGTGAGGTTGGTGCGGCCGTGGTAGCCGTGGTCGAAGACGACGACGGCCTGACGCTTGGTGTACGCGCGGGCGATCTTGACGGCGTTCTCGACCGCCTCGGCGCCCGAGTTGAACAGCGCGGACTTCTTGGCGTGGTCACCCGGGGTGAGCTCGGCGAGGGCCTCGGCGACCTCCACGTAGCCCTCGTACGGGGTGACCATGAAACAGGTGTGGGTGAAGTCGGCGAGCTGGGCGGAGGCCCGGCGCACGACCGCCTCGGCGGACGCGCCGACGGACGTCACGGCGATGCCGGAGCCGAAGTCGATGAGCCGGTTCCCGTCGACGTCCTCGATGATGCCGCCGCCCGCACGCGCGGTGAACACGGGCAGTACGGAGCCCACGCCCTGGGCGACCGCGGCGGTACGGCGGGCCTGCAGCTCCTGCGACTTCGGGCCGGGGATGGCGGTGACGACGCGGCGCTCCTGCGGAAGTGCGCTCATGAGGGGCTCCTGGGGGTTTTGCGGACGCTTGTCTTGTCTTTTCTCGCAGGCTAGGGCGGGGAGTGGGGGGTGGGCATGCTCCATGTGGGCGTTGTCAGGAGCGCCGGTTGTCCGTGTTGGACATAGCGACCGGACGGGCTCGGCGCCGCCGGGGACGGAGACCACGCAGGGCCCCTGGGGGTCGCCCGCCATCCACAGGCGGGTCGCCCGCTCGTCGACGTACATCCACCATCCGGCGCACGCACCGACGATGAGCAGGCTCCGTCCCGTCTGCCGGCACCACGCTCGCCGGGTCGCCGCAGCGTCCCAGGCGGCACTCGTCGGTCCGGTCGAGTCCTTGCCGCGGAAGGGCAGTTGGTCGGTCGCCAGGGAATCTCCGTCTCCTGTTCCGCGCGTCCAGGCCAGGCCATGACGATATCCGGAGCATCTCGGTCCGTTCCGTCGGCCGTGTAAGCGGTGAACTCCCCATGCAAGGGCGTTAGATTGGCTCGCTGATGGTGGACGGAGCGGCTGGTCAGGGGGCAAGGGCGATGGACAGCGACGGGACGCAGGACGCGCGGGGCACGCACGCGACGCCTGTGCCACGTCCGGCGGTGCCGCCGGAGGCCCCCGCGGCGCCACCGCGGCCGACGCACGCTCCGGGCACGTCTGTGGCTGACTGGCTGAACGAAGCCCGGCCCGAGACCGGTCCCGGCATCTGGCGCTTCGGATACCGGACGCCGAAGGCCGCGCTGAACACGGAGCGGGTCAATCCCATGACCGTCGTCGGCATGCTCATTCCGCTTGCCGTGGCGCTTGTGGTGTGGTCCTTCTGGCAGCGCGGGGGGATCCCCTACCAGTTCACGGTCCTGCGGCTTTTCACCCCGGAAGACTGGTGGTGGGGTGGCACCCTCGCCTCTCCCAGGCATTTGGAGGGCCAGACACTGCAGTACCCGGGCGTCGAGGCCCTGGACGTGTACAACGGCCTCTTCTTCGCCGTGCTCGTCTACACGGTGGGCCGACTGGGGAGCTGGCTCGCTGTCGTCCGTCATCTCGTGGGCCGCAAACCTCAGCCGGCCCGTGCCCTTCTGGCCGCCCTGGGTGCCCTCGTCGCCCTCAGCCTCGTCTACCCGGACACCTTCCCCGGCGTCGGCTGGGACCCCCTGCCCGTCGTGAGCCCGTTGTTCTCCCTCATCGTGCTGATCAGCGGTGGGTACGAGGTCTACACCTCGCTGTGGGACACCGTGCTCCACGTCCTCATCACCGCCCTCGTCCTGTGGCCCTTCGCCCGGCTCGGTGGCTGGTGGTCCCTGGCCCGGGCCTGGCTCGCGGCCCGGGGCCGTGCCGCGCAGGGCCCGTCGCCAGTCGCCGCAGAGCCCCGTGCCCGCTGGCCCGAGCTGCGCGACGCCGGCCAGCACCAGGCCGCTGACGTACTCACCGCCGAGGTGCTCGCCGGGCGGATGAACGACGTGGACTGCGCCCGCATCGAGTACGGGTGGGTCCGTGCCCGCAGCCAGGGCCGAGTGGCTGCCTTCACGGACACGGTCCTGCGTGAGGGTGCCGCCGCGTTCACGCATCCCTCCGGCGCCCGGGACCTGTCCGGCCGTACCGCCCGGCACGACATCCTCAGCGGGCAGGTGCGCATCGGACAGTGGGCCTCTTCCGAGCGCACCCCGCCGGCCTACGGCGGCGTGGGCGCGGCTCTCGGGCCGGAGACGCTGGGCACCTCCCTGCTGGTCGTCGGACCGTCGGGCGCCGGCAAGACCCGGCAGGTGATCGCCCCGGTGGCCGAGTCCCTCGCGCTCCAGGCGCTCACCGGCACCTGCGCGGTCGTCGTGGTGTGCCGCGCGGGCACGCCGGTTGGGGCGGACTCGTCGTACGACGTCGTGGTGCGCATCGGCGACCCCGCTTCGGAGTATGACTTCGACCCGTACGCGGACACCGAAGACCCCGACGAGGCAGCCGCATTCCTCGCCGAGGCGCTGGCCGGGGACCTCGACACCGTCGGCGCCGAGCGCGCGAGCACCGCGCTGGCTCAGCTTCTTGGCCCCTACCGGGCCGGGTACGGCCACTTCCCTGCCCTGCCCGTACTGCGGAATCTGCTGGAAGGGGACCAGTCGGCACTCTCCGATCTGCGTGCGCGGCTGGCCGACGACCAGCACATGGTGATGCGCCGCGAACTCGAGGCCCGTATCCGGCAGGTCGGCGCCGCCGGTGATCCCGGCCCGGTGCTCGCCGACCGGCTCGCCCTGCTGGACCGGCCCGCCTTCGCCGACTTCTTCGGCTCGGGCAGCGGCGCGAACCGCCCGTTCTCGCTACGCGCTGTCACCCACCACCCCTTGCGTGTCCGTATCGACCTGCCCGAGCGCGGTCACGAGGAGGTCTCCCGCCTGATCTCCAGGCTCGTGCTGGCCCAGTTCACCGAGGTCGTACGGGGCGGATCGAGCGACCACTTCGTCAGTCTCGTCCTCGACGACGCCACGGGCACCGTCACTCCCGAGTCGGTTCGGCGGATTCAGCGGCTGCGCTCGCAGAACGCCGGCGTCGTGCTTGCGCTGCGCACGGTCTCCGACGTGCCTGAGGCCCTCCACGGGCCGTTGTACGGGGCTGTCGGCTGCCGGATGGCCCTGTCCGGGGTGACGACCTGGGACGGCAGCCGCTTTGCCGACGCCTGGGGCACGGAGTGGGTGGAGGCCAAGGATGTCGCCCAGCACACCGTGTTCGCCGATCAGCCGATGACCCGAGCGATGCATGCCCTGCGCAAGCTGGTGACGGGCAAGGCGGTGACCACGGAAGCCGTCACCGTCCGTCAGGTCGAGCGGGAGCGGTGGTCGGCGTCCGAGCTGGCGCACGCGGTGCCGCCGGGCCATGCGGTGCTGTCGCTCACCAGCGTGCAGGGCGAGCACGCGCCGCCGCTGCTGGTGGATCTGCGCGGATGAGGTGACGGGTCGACCGTACGGTGAGGCAGAATCGTCACAGGTCGTTCATACACGGCGGCCAAAAGATCACGACGATCACATCCCACTGAAGGCCTCATGCCCCCCACCCTCGCCTCGCTCGTCCACCACTCCGCGCTCAAGCTGACCGTGCGGGCGGGCGAGGACCGTCTGGACGTCCCCGTCCGCTGGGCGCACGTGAGCGAGCTCGCCGATCCGGTGCCCTACATGGAGGGCGGGGAGCTGCTGCTGATCACCGCGCTGAAGCTGGACGCGGAGGATCCGCACACCATGCGGCGCTATGTGAAGCGGCTGGTCGGGGCGGGCGTGGTCGGTCTCGGCTTCGCGGTCGGCGTCAACTACGAGGAGATCCCCAAGGCCCTCGTCGACGCGGCCCGGGAGGAGGGCCTGCCGCTGCTGGAGGTGCCCCGTCGCACGCCCTTCCTCGCCATCAGCAAGGCCGTGTCGGCGGCGATCGCGGCGGACCAGTACCGGGCGGTGACGGCGGGGTTCGCGGCACAGCGGGAGCTGACGAAGCAGGCGCTGACCGACGGGCCGGAAGGACTGCTGGCCGCGCTGGCGTCGCAGGTGGACGGCTGGGCGGCGCTGTACGACGCCTCCGGTGCCGTGGTCGCGACGGCGCCCGAGTGGGCGGGGCGGCGGGCGGCGCGGCTCACGGCGGACGTGGAACGGCTGCGGGAGCGGCCCGCGCCGGCGTCGTCCGTGGTCGGCGGGCCGGAGCACGAGGACCGGGTCGAGCTGCACACCCTGGGCACGGGGCGCCGGCCGCGGGCCGCGCTGGCGGTCGGGACGGCGGCCGCGCTGGGCACGGCGGAGCGGTACGCCGTCCACTCGGCGATCGCGCTGCTGACGCTGACGACCGAGCGGTCGCGGTCGCTGCACGCGGCTGAGCAGCGGGTGGGGGCGGCGGTGCTGCGCATGCTGCTCGCCGGGGAGCCGGATCACGCGCGGGCCGTGGCGGGGGATCTCTACGGCGACCTGCTGGACGCGCCCTTCCGGGTGATCGTCGCCGAGGCGGCGTCGGTGTCGGCGGCGCGGGTCGTGGACTCCGGGGCGCGGGTGCCGCTCCCCAAAACGTCAGCCGCCGTATTGGTCGACGCGTCCGGCGCGCAGGGCGATCCGCTGGGCGCACTCACCGAGGTCGTGGAGTCCGCGGCGGCCCGGGCCGGGGAGGCGGTGCTCGTGGTGCCGGAGGGGGAAGGGGACGCGGCGCGGGTCGTGGTGCTCGCGGCGGACGGGGGTGCGGCGGTGGCGGCCTGCGCGGAGTACGCGGCGGCGTTGGAGGCGGCGCGGGCGGGGGTCGTACCGGAGCAGCCGGGGGCCGCCGCCGACGAGGACGAGGTGGTCGTGGGGCTGTCGGCGCCGGCCGGCCCCATCGCCGCCGCGGCCGCGTACAAGCAGGCCGAGCAGGCGCTGTCGGTGGCCCGGCGGCGGGGGCGGGTGTGTGTGGAGCACGAGCAGCTGGCCGCGGGGTCCGTGCTGCCGCTGCTCGCGGACGATGCGGTGAAGGCGTTCGCGGACGGGTTGCTGCGGGCGCTGCACGAGCATGACGCGACGGGGCGGGGGGATCTGGTGGCCTCGCTGCGGGCGTGGTTGTCGCGGCATGGGCAGTGGGATGCGGCGGCTGCGGACCTGGGGGTGCATCGGCACACGCTGCGGTATCGGATGCGGCGGGTGGAGGAGATTCTGGGGCGGTCACTGGATGACGCGGATGTGCGGATGGAGCTTTGGCTGGCGCTGAAGGCGACGTCGGCCGAGTAGCCGCCCGGCGTTCGAGGAGCCGGCACCACCACCTCGCCGAACCGGCGCACCATCGCCCCCCACCACTCCACCCCGGACAAACACCCCTTCGCCTCCACCCCCTACCGTGGACCCCGAACCCAAGAACACCCCCAACGCGGAAGGGCCGGGAAATCGACATGCCAAAGGAAAATGTGGCTGCCACCCACGCCTTCTGGCTCGCCGGCCGCCAGGTCACCGGCGAGGACAGCTTCGATGTCACCTCCCCGTGGGACGGGCGGGTCGTCGGCAAGGTGAGCGTGCCGACGGACGCGCAGATCGAGGAGGCCGTCGCCGCCGCATACGCCGTACGGGACGAGTTCGCCGCCACCCCGGCCCACGTGCGCGCCGCCGCCCTCGACCACGTCAGCAGGCGGCTGGTCGAGCGGACCGAGGAGATCGCCCGGCTGATCTCCGCCGAGAACGGCAAGCCCATCAAGTGGGCCCGCGGCGAGGTCGGCCGTGCCGTGTCCGTGTTCCGGTTCGCGGCCGAGGAGGCCCGGCGGTTCAACGGGGGCGAGGCCCAGCGGCTCGACACCGACCTCGGCGGTCAGGGGCGCCTCGCCATCACCCGGCGCTTCCCCAAGGGCGTCGTACTCGGCATCGCGCCGTTCAACTTCCCGCTGAACCTGTGCGCCCACAAGATCGCCCCGGCCATCGCCGCCGGCGCGCCGATCATCCTGAAGCCCGCCCCGGCCACCCCGCTGTCCGGGCTGATCATCGGTGATCTGCTCGCCGAGACCGAGCTGCCGGCCGGCGCCTGGAGCATCCTCCCGGTCCCCAACGACCGTATGCCCGCGCTCGTCCAGGACCCGCGGCTGCCCGTGATCTCCTTCACCGGCTCCGAGAAGGTCGGCTACGCGATCATGGACTCCGCGCCGCGCAAGCACTGCACCCTGGAGCTGGGCGGCAACGGAGCCGCGGTCGTGCTCGGCGACTACGCCTCCGACGAGGACCTCGACTGGGCCGCGACCCGCATCGCCACCTTCTCCAACTACCAGGGCGGCCAGTCCTGCATCTCCGTGCAGCGGGTGATCGCGGACGCGTCCGTGTACGACCGCCTCCTGCCGCGCATCGTCGCCGCCGTCGAGGCCCAGGTCACCGGCGACCCGAGCGACGACAAGACGGACGTCGGACCGCTCGTCAGCGAGGACGCCGCCAAGCGCGTCGAGACGTGGGTGGACGAGGCCGTCGCCGCCGGGGCCAAGCTCCTCACGGGCGGTGAGCGCGACGGCGCCTCCTACGCGCCGACCGTCCTCACCGACGTACCGGCCGACACCACGATCGCGTGCGAGGAGGTCTTCGGACCCGTCCTCACCGTGCAGAAGGTCGACGGGGAGGCCGCCGCCTTCGCCGCCGTCAACGACTCCAAGTACGGCCTGCAAGCGGGTGTGTTCACCCACGACCTGCAGACCGCGTTCCGCGCCCACCGGGCCCTCGAGGTCGGCGGCGTCGTCATCGGCGACGTGCCCTCCTACCGCGCCGACCAGATGCCGTACGGCGGCGCCAAGCAGTCGGGCGTGGGCCGTGAGGGCGTGAAGTTCGCGATGGACGACTACACCTACGAGCGGGTGATGGTCCTCACCGGCCTCGCCCTCTAGTAAATGGGAACCATTTTCAGCTAGGCTTTCCGAAGGGGCCCGGCACCGATGCCTTCCGGTGCCGGGCCCCTTCATGTGCCGGCCTCGTCCGGACCCTCAACCGGAGAAGCCGACGTGCGCGAGCCGCAGCGGGCCGCGCAGCCTGAGGTGGACGTCGCGGACGCCCTCGGCGATGATTCCGGCCCGCACGGTCGTGTAGTCGTACGGGCCCGCATCCGGCGCCGGCGACGTCACTACGGCGAGCACCGGGCCCCCGTCCATTGAGATGTCGACCGCCCCTTCGCCGGACAGCGTCGCCGTCACCTCCGCCACGCCGTCCCCGAAGTCGCAGTCGCGGTAGACCAGTTGGCACGACCTGCCCTGCGCCGCCGTCACCGCGTCGCCCGACGTCTTCGTACGGTCGACGATCGCCGCGCCGCTCTGCTCGTCGAAGTCGGCCGCGTCCAGTCCGCGCCGCAGCACGGGACGCGGTGCCGCCGCCTCGCCGTCCAGGATCACGGTCGTCCGCAGGCGGATGTCCTCACTGGACGCGCCCGCCAGCAGCTCGTACGGCCCCGGCTCCCGGCGCCAGCCGCCGCGGGCCACGTCCCAGAAGGCGAAGGAGGACAGGGGGACTTCGAAGGTCAGCTCGCTCTCCTCGCCGGGTTCCAGACGCACCCGGCTGTGTGCCACCAGCTCACGGCGCGGGCGTGGCACCGCCGGGTCCACGGCGCGGGTGTAGAGCTGGGCGACCTCGTCGGCCGTCACGTCGCCGGTGTTGGTGACGGTGAAGGACACGTGCAGCGCGTCGTCCGTCACCCGGGTCGTGAGGCCTTCGTAGGCGAAGGTCGCGTAGGACAGGCCGTGGCCGAACGGGAAGAGAGGCGTGCCCTCGAAGTAGAGGTACGTCTGGCGGCTGCCGATGACGTCGTAGTCGAGGAGGTCGGGCAGGTCGGTGTCGGCGGCGTACCAGGTCTGCGGGAGGCGGCCGGCGGGGGAGACGTCGCCGGCCAGGATCCGGGCCAGGGCGGTGCCGGCCGCCTGGCCGCCGTGGGCCGTCCACAGCAGCGCCGGAACATCCCCGTGATCGAGCGCGTACGGGTACGCCGACACCAGCGCCAGCACCGTGTCCGGGTTGGCCGCGCGGGCCGCGCGCAGGAGGCGCTCCTGGTGGGCGGGGAGGGTCAGGGTCGTGCGGTCCTCGGTCTCGCGGCCGTTGATGTGCGGGTCGTTGCCCGCGACCACCAGGACCACGTCCGCCTGCGAGGCGACTCTGGTCACCGCGTCCTCGCCGCGTTCGACGATGATCAGCTCGAAGATTTCCGGGTGCGCTTCGGCAACTCTGACGCCGTCGGCGGCGACTGAGACGTGGTGGCCCGTGCCGATGTGCCTCAGGAGGTGTCCGTTCTCGTGCGGTTCCAGGCGGAAGGTCTCCTGGACGATCCAGCCTCCGGGCTGGTCGGCGGAGGCGCGGAGGTAGCCGTCCTCGGCGACGGAGAGGTAGCGGCCCTCGGGGGCGCGCAGGGTCAGCACGCCCTCGCCCCAGTCGACGAGGGCGAGTTCGGTGCCGGTCGGGTCGGTGGTCAGCGGCGGCAGGTCGGTGCGGCCGGCGAGCAGCGCCGGGTCGAGGGCGCCTTCGGCACCGCGGACCTCGTCGGCGGCGTCCGCCCGGGGGACGTGGAGGAAGGTTCCGGCCGAGGTCTTCAGCCGGATGCGGTCCACGCCCTCGGCGAACTGCACGCGCTCGGCGCCGAACCGCTCGTACAGGCCCTCCAGCGGGGTGGAGCGGTGGATGAGGGTGCCGCTGTACCAGTCGAGCTTGCACTCGTCCGCGAGCAGGCCGACCACCGCGATCCGGGCGCCGGGCGCGAGCGGCAGCAGACCGCCGCTGTTCTTGAGCAGCACGATCGCCTGCTCGGCCGCTTCCTGGGCGAGGGCCCGGTGGGTCGGGGTGTCGAAGTCGGTGGTGAGCGCGTGCGGGTCGTACTCGGGGTCGAACTCGCCGAGGCGGAAGCGGACGGAGAGCTGGCGGCGGACGGCCGTGTCGATGTCCGCCTCGGTCAGCAGGCCCTGCTCCAGGGCGCCGCGCACCCGGGCGGTGATCTTGGAGCCGTCGGTGCCGTGGTCGGTGAAGCTGTCGACGCCGGCGAGGATCGCGGCGGCCGTGGCCTCCTCGTGGGTGTCGAAGTAGTGCTCGGAATCGACCAGGTTGGAGGGCGCGCCCGCGTCCGAGCAGACCAGCAGGTCCTCGTCGGTCCAGGTGCGCAGGTGCTCGCGCAGATACGGCGAGACGTGGTTGGGGCGGCCGTTGACCAGGTTGTACGCCGGCATCACCCCGGCCGTGGCGCCCGCCTCGACCGTCTCGCGGAAGGCGCGCAGGTCGTACTCGTGCAGGACGCGCGGGCGCACCGAGGAGGAGGTGACGTCGCGGCCCGTCTCGTTGTTGTGCGCCAGCCAGTGCTTCAGGACGGGCGCGGTGCGCCAGTACGTCGGATGGTCGCCGCGCAGGCCGCGCGTGTAGGCGGTGGCGATGGCCGAGGTGAGCTTCGGATCCTCCGAGTAGCCCTCCTCGTTGCGGCCCCACAGGGGATGGCGCAGCAGGTTGACGGTGGGGGACCAGACGTTCAGGCCCACGCGGTCGTCGCGGGCGCGCATCGCCCGGACCTCCTTGGACACCGCCTCGCCCACCCGTCGTACGAGATCGGTGTTCCAGGTCGCGCCCAGGCCCACCGCCTGCGGAAAGACGGTGGCCGGACCCATCCAGGCCACGCCGTGCAGCGCCTCCTGGCCGGTGCGGAACTCCGCGATGCCGAGCCGCTCGACGGCGGGGACGAACTGGTGCAGGAAGCCGATCTTCTCGTCGAGTGTGAGCCGCGACAGAAGGTCGTCGATGCGCTTCGCGAACGGCAGGTGCTGATCGCGGAAAGGCGGCGTGGGCGGCGTGTGTGCGGTCACGTGGGGATCCCTTTGCAATGGATCGGTTCGATGCTTTCGAAGCGCTTCGATGCTCATTCGACGCAAGGGCGGGTGTCAAGGGATCGGCACCATGACTTCAAGCAGTGCATAAGAAAAGGTCCCTTTCCGAGCCTCACAGGAATCTTGGGAACGACCCTTGTGCACCCACAGGCCTTCACTTAACCTCGCAGCAACATCGAAGCGCTTCGACTACGGCAGTCTCGCCGCACGGTTCGAAGGAGCGCTTCAGCTCAGCCAGTTCCACTTACGACACCGCAGCCGACGGCCTACCGCCGGGTGTCCAGGTGCGCCACGAAGGGTTGACGCAATGACGCCGAACGCCGCCGCCCCCTCCCCTGGTCCTTCCGGCCCCAGCCGGAGAAGCTTCCTCGCCTCCACGGCGGTCGCCACCGCAGCGGTGGCCGGTGGGATGCCACTGCTCGCCGCCTGCGGCGGTTCGGACAGCGGCTCGCGCGACGGCACCACGTCGGGCAAGGACGCCAAGAAGATCCTTCCGGCGTACGTGGCCAGCAACGTGGTGACGCCGGACATCCCGTCCAAGAACGGTTCGGCGATCGGCTTCACCAGCAAGCTGGACCTCGCCACGCTCAAGACCTCGGTCCCGAAGAAGCTCGGCAAGGGCGGCAAGGTCACCGTCATGTCGCCGTTCTGGGGCTCGCCGCCGAAGCAGAACAACGCCTACTACAGGGCGATGAACGACCTGATCGGCGTCGACGTCGTCTGGCAGAACCAGGACGGCAACACCTACGACCAGAAGCTCGGCGCGGTCCTCGCCTCCAGCGATGTCCCGGACGTGGTGGTCGTCCCCGGCTGGAACATGGGCGGCAAGATACCCAGCGCCATCATCAGCAAGTTCGCCGACCTCGGGCCGTACCTCTCCGGGGACGCGGTCAAGGAGTACCCGAACCTCGCCGCGATCCCGACGGGGGCCTGGCAGCGCTCCATCTTCGGCGGCAAGCTGCGCGGCCTGCCGATGCCGGCGCCGTCCGCCCCCTCGATGGTGCCCCTGTACCGGCAGGACATCTTCGACGAGGAGGGCTACGAAATCCCGAAGTCCTGCGACGAGTTCATGGCCCTGGCCAAGGAGATCACCAACGCCAAGGCCAAGCGGTGGGCGTGCCTGGACATGAAGTGGACCGCCTTCCAGGCCTTCGGAGTGCTCTCGGGCGCCGAGAAGCCGCTCGGCTGGAACCTGGTCGACGGCAAGCTCGTCAACCGCATCGAGACCGAGGAATTCCTCGAGGCGCTGGAGTGGTCCCGCAAGCTCTTCGCCGCCGGCGTCGTCCACCCCGACTCCAAGATGGGCAAGAACGCCCCCGACCCGGGCCCCAAGTTCGCGGCGGGCGAGTTCCTGATCTACCCCAACAACATCTCCCAGTGGTGGGGCCGCACCGCCGAACAGGCCACCCAGAACCCGGACTTCAAGATCTGGGGCATGGACATCTGGGGCCACGACGGCGGCAACCCCACCCTGTGGGCCGAACAGCCCGCCGGCATCTTCGCCTTCGTCAACAAGAAGGCCTCCGAGTCGGTCATCCGCGATGTGCTGGCCGTCGCCAACGTCACCGCGGCGCCGTACGGCACCAAGGAGTACATGATGACCAACTACGGCGTCGAAGGCACCCACTACACCGTCAAGGACGGCGTGCCCACCAAGACCGACCAGGGCAACATCGAGGTGATGAACGCCTACGTCATGGTCGCGAGCCCCGCCGCGACCCTCGCGCACCCCGACTTCCCCGAGGTCGCCAAGGGCCAGGTCGAGTGGCAGCAGCGGATGGGCGCCTTCGCCAAGAAGTCCTCCTTCTGGGGCATGCAGATCACCGAGCCCGCCCGATACACCAACCTCCAAAACGACGCCGAGCAGCTCGAGGACGACATCGTCCGCGGCCGCAAGAAGATCAGCGACATGCAGCAGTTCGTCTCCGACTGGAAGAGCAAGGGCGGGGACAAGCTGCGCGACTGGTACCAGAAGATCCTCGACGAGAACGGCTCGGCGGCCGGCTGACCAGGCTCTGAGGCAAGGAGAACGGCTGTGTCCCACAGCACGGTGCCTCGGAGCAGGGCCGAGGCCGACACGACGGCGAAGACCCCGGTGGCGTCCAGCGGCGCCACCGGTTCCGCCGACACGTCCCCCACGGGGAAGGTGAGCTTCAGAAACAGGTTCCGGCGTGACCGCCTGCTGCTCCTGATGACGCTGCCGGCCCTTGTGCTGGTCCTGCTCTTCAACTACGTGCCGATCCTCGGCAACGTCGTCGCCTTCCAGGACTACGACCCCTACATCAGCGAGAACGGGGTCGTGTCCATCCTGAACAGCCCCTGGGTGGGGCTGGAGAACTTCCAGCGGATCTTCGCGGACTCGGCCTTCTGGGCCGCCGTCCAAAACACACTGGTGCTGTTCTTCCTCCAGCTCGCGCTGTTCTTCCCGATCCCGATCCTGCTCGCTCTGCTCATCAACAGCGTGGTCAGGCCCAGGGTGCGGGCGGTCGCGCAGGCGGTCCTGTACCTGCCGCACTTCTTCTCCTGGGTGCTGGTCATCGCCGTGTTCCAGCAGATGTTCGGCGGCGCGGGAATGCTCTCCCAGCTGTTGCGGGAGAACGGCTACAACGGCCTCGACATCATGACCAACCCGGACACCTTCGCCTTCCTGGTCACCGCGCAGACTGTATGGAAGGACGCCGGGTGGGGGATCATCGTCTTCCTCGCCGCTCTGGCCTCGGTCAGCCCCGACCTGTACGAGGCCGCCGCCATGGACGGCGCCGGGCGCTGGCGCCGCATGTGGCACGTCACCCTGCCCGCGCTGCGGCCGGTGATCGCCCTGCTGCTGGTGCTGCGCGTCGGCGACGCCCTCACCGTCGGCTTCGAACAGATCCTGCTGCAACGCGACTCCGTCGGACCCGGTGCGGCCGAGGTCCTGGACACATTCGTGTGGTGGAACGGCGTGCGCAACCAGGACTTCGGCTACGCGGCCGCCGCCGGTCTCGTCAAGGGCGTCGTCAGCATCGGCCTGGTCCTCGCCGCGAACAAGGTGGCCCATCTCATGGGCGAGCAGGGGGTGTACAAGAAGTGACCGCCGTCATCGACAAGCCCGTGAGCAAGCCCCGCCGGTGGCAGGCCCCGCCCCGGCCGGTGTGGGAGGAGACCCCCACCAAGGCCGGACTGGCGAGCAAAGGCCTCGTCCTGGGGATCGCCTGCCTGGCGATCCTCTTCCCGCTGTGGATCGTCGTCGTCACCAGCATCTCCTCGCGCAAGACGATCGACGAGGCCGGCGGGCTGGTGATAGTGCCCAAGGACATCACCTTCATCGCCTACCAGGAACTGCTCAGCGGCGGCCAGGTCACCCGCGCGACGATCATCAGCATCCTCGTCACCCTGGTCGGCACGCTGTTCTCGATGACCGTGTCCGTCCTGTGCGCTTACGGCCTCTCCCGCACCGGCTCGCTCGGCCACCGCTGGATCCTGATGACGCTGCTGGCGACCATGTTCTTCAGCGCCGGTCTCATCCCGACCTACCTGCTGGTGCAGACGCTCGGCCTGACCGATACCTACCTGGCGCTGATCCTCCCGAGCGCGATCAGCGTGTTCAACATCCTGGTCCTGCGCGGCTTCTTCATGGGCATCTCGCAGGAACTCATCGACAGCGCACGGATCGACGGCGCCGGTGACTTCCGGATTCTCTGGCAGATCGTCATGCCACTGTCGCGCGCGGTCATCGCGGTGATCACACTCTTCTACGCCGTCGGGTACTGGAGCGCCTGGTTCAACGCCTCCCTGTACCTGAACGACCAGGACATGATGCCGCTGCAGAACGTCATGATCCAGCTCGTGCAGAAGCAGGAAGCGCCGGTTGGTCTCGGGCAGGCCATCAAGACGGGGCAACTGTCGGGGCTGGCCGTGCAGATGGCGGTCATGGTGATGGCTCTGCTGCCGGTGGCCGTGCTTTCGCCCTTCGTCCAGAGGCACTTCAAGAAGGGCATGCTCACGGGCGCGGTGAAGGGTTGACCGACGCCCACTGAACAAGGTGCTTCGGTTGTTCGGCGACTGCGGGTTGTTCGTGGCTGGTCCCGCAGTTCCCCGCGCCCCTTGAGGTCTCTCCAGTCCCCCCATCTTTTCGAACGAGGTATGTCCATGCGTCCGTCCCGCTTGTCCAGACGTGCCGTTCTCGCCGGGACCGCGGCCGCCGCCGCGCTCACCTCCGTCCCGTCCTTCCCGGGACGGGCCCACGCCGTCGAGGCCGAGGCCACCACCGCTCCCGCCTACCGCTGGCGCACCGCCGTCATGGGCGGCACCGGCTTCGTCACCGGCGTCCTCTTCCACCCCTCCGTCCGCGGCCTCGCCTACGCCCGTACCGATATCGGCGGCGCCTACCGCTGGGACGACCGCACCGCGAGCTGGGTCCCGCTGACCGATCACCTCGGCTGGGACGACTGGAACCTCCTCGGCGTCGAGGCCATGGCCGTCGACCCGGCCCACCCCAACCGCCTCTACCTCGCCCTCGGCACCTACGCCCAGCCCTGGGCCACCAACGGCGCCGTCCTGCGGTCCGACGACCGCGGCGCCACCTGGACCCGCACCGATCTCACCGTGAAGCTCGGCGCCAACGAGGACGGGCGGGGTACGGGTGAGCGGCTGCTCGTCGATCCGCGGGACAGCAACACCCTGTGGCTGGGCACCCGGCACGACGGGCTGCTCAAGTCGGCCGACCGTGGAGCCACTTGGGCGGCCGCGACCGGATTCCCGGGTTCCCCGAGCGCCACCGGTCAGGGCGTCACCCTGCTCGTCGCCGCCGGGCGCACCCTCTACGTCGGCTGGGGCGACGGTGACGGCACGGCCGGGACCAGGAACCTCTACCGGACCACTGACGGCACCACCTGGGAGGCCGTGCCCGGCCAGCCCTCCGGCACCGCCGCCAAGGTCCCGATCCGGGCCGCCTTCGACCGGGGCACCAGCCACCTGTACGTGACCTACGCCAACGCGCCCGGCCCCAACGGCCAGTCCGACGGCAGCGTGCACAAGCTGTGCACCCTCAACGGCAAGTGGACCGAGGTCACACCCGTGAAGCCGGGCGGGACGACGGCCGACGGGTCCGCCGACACCTTCGGGTACGGCGGTGTCGCCGTCGACGCCCGGCGCCCCGGCACGGTCGTCGTCTCCACCAACAACCGGTGGGCGGACATCGACACCCTGTACCGGACCACCGACGGCGGCCGCACCTGGACGTCCCTGAAGGACACGGCCGTCCTCGACGTCTCCGAGACCCCGTACCTCAAGTGGGGCCAGGACAAGCCCAAGTTCGGCTGGTGGATCCAGGCCCTCGCCCTCGACCCGTACGACTCGCGGCACATCGTCTACGGCACCGGCGCCACCCTCTACGGCACGCGGGACCTGAGGAACTGGGCCCCGCAGATCCGCGGCCTGGAGGAGACGGCCGTGCGCCAGCTGATCTCGCCCCCGGTCGGGGAGGCGCATCTGATCAGCGGCAACGGGGACATCGGCGTGATGTACCACGAGTCGCTCACGGCATCGCCCTCGCGCGGCATGGCGTCGAACCCCGTGTTCGGGTCGGCGACGGGGCTCGCTCAGGCTGCCGCCGAGCCGGCGTACGTCGTCCGTACCGGCTGGGGCGACAACGGCAACGGCGCCTACTCGAACGACGGCGGGCAGACCTGGGCGCCCTTCAAGGCCCAGCCCTCCATCGCCAAGGACGCACCGGGGCCGATCGCCACCAACGCCGACGGCAGCGTGCTGCTGTGGGTGTTCGTGCACTGGGACGGCACGAAGTACCCCGCCTACCGCTCCGCGGACAACGGCGCCACCTGGTCCGAGGTCTCCTCCTTCCCGAAGGGCGCCACGCCGGTCGCCGACCCGGCCGACCCGACGCTCTTCTACACGTACGACACCGACACAGGAACGCTATACGCCAGCACTGACAGTGGCCGGACCTTCACCGCCCGTGCGACCGGACTGCCCTCCGGGGACAGCCAGTTCGAGCTGGTCGCGGCACCCGGACGCTCGGGTGACCTGTGGCTGAGCGTGAAGGGGAACGGCCTCTACAGGTCCACCGATGGCGGGGCGAGCTTCTCGAAGGTCACCGGCTGCCGGGCCTCGCACACCGTCGGCTTCGGCAAGGCCGCCGACGGCGCCGACTATCCGGCGATCTACATGGTCGGCTCGACCGAGACGATCACCGCCGTGTACCGCTCCGACGACGGGGCGAAGACCTGGGTGCGGATCAACGACGACCGGCACCAATGGGGCTGGATCGGCGAGGTGATCACGGGTGACCCGCGGATCCACGGCCGTGTCTACCTCGCCACCAACGGACGCGGCGTCCAGTACGGGGACCCGGTGTGATGCCCGAGCCGCAACGACCGACCCTCGCCGACGCCACCCGTGGCCGCCTCCTCTTCGGCGGCGACTACAACCCGGAGCAGTGGCCCGAGGAGACCTGGCACGAGGACGTCCGCCTGATGAAGGAGGCCGGCGTCAACTCGGTGACCCTCGGCGTCTTCTCCTGGGCGAAGCTCGAACCCCGGCCGGGGGAGCGGAACTTCGGCTGGCTGGACCGGCTGATGGACCTGATGCACGACAACGGCATCGGCGTCGTCCTCGCCACCCCCACCTCCTCGCCGCCCCCGTGGATGGGGCGCCTGCACCCCGAGACCCTCCCGCGCGACGAGGACGGGCGCACCGAGTGGTGGGGCTCCCGCCAGCACTTCTCCCACTCCAGCGCCACCTACCGGCGTTACGCCGCCGCCATCACCGAGGACCTCGCCGCCCGCTACGGCAGCCACCCGGCCCTGCGGATGTGGCACATCAACAACGAGTACTGCACCTACGACTGGGGCGACGAGGCCGAGGCCGCCTTCCGCCGCCGGCTCCAGGAGAAGTACGGCACGCTCGACGCCCTCAACGAGGCCTGGGGTACCGCCTTCTGGAGCCAGGGCTACGGCGACTGGCACGAGGTCCTGCCGCCGCGCCGGGCGCACTACATGAAGAACCCCACGCAGGTGCTGGACTTCAAGCGGTTCACGTCCGACGCGCTGCTGGAGTGCTACCTCGCCGAACGTGACATCGTCGCCCGGCACAGTCCGCACATCCCCGTGACCACCAACTTCATGGCGGTGTGGCGGGGCTTGGACGCCTGGAGGTGGGCCGGGCAGGAGGACGTCGTCTCGATCGACGTCTATCCGGATCCGAGGGATCCGTTCGGCGGGCAGTTCGGCGCCCTGGTCCATGACATGACCCGCTCGCAGGCCCGCGGCGGTCCCTGGATGGTCATGGAGCAGGCCGCCGGACCGGTCAACTGGCGCGGGGTCAACCACCCCAAACCGGCCGGCCTCAACCGCCTGTGGTCCCTCCAGGCCGTGGCCCGCGGCGCCGACGCCGTCTGCTACTTCCAGTGGCGGCAGTCCCGGCAGGGCTCGGAGAAGTTCCACTCCGGGATGGTCAGCCACGCGGGGGAGCACGGCCGTATCTTCCAGGAGGTCAAGCGGATCGGTGCCGAACTCGCCCTGCTGAGCGAGAAGGTGACGGGCAGTCGGGTCGAACGCGCCGAGGTCGCCGTACTCCTCGACTGGAACGCCTGGTGGGCGAGCCAGCAGGACGGGCGGCTCTCTTCCGAGGCCGACCACCCGCAGATCGTCCGCGCCTGGCACCGGGCCCTGTGGGAGGCGAACACCACCGCCGACTTCGCCCACCCCGAGCACGACCTGTCCGCCTACAGGCTGGTCGTCGTCCCGCAGCTGTACCTGATGACGGACGCGGCGATCGATAACCTCATCGCGTACGTCAACGCAGGCGGCACCCTCGTCGCCGGCTTCCAGACCGGCGTCGCCGACGAGGACGACCGCGTGCGTCCCGGCGGCATGGACGTACGGCTGCGCGAGCTGTTCGGCATCCGCGTCCTGCACGAGTGGTGGCCGCTCGACGCGGGCGAGAAGGCCGACGTCGAGGGCTTCCACGGCACCCTGTGGTCCGAGGAGATCGAGGCGGCGGACGACATCGACGCCGTAATCCCCTACAAGGGCGGCGAGCTGGACGGACTCCCGGCCGTCCTGCGCAAGGGCCGCGCCTGGTACGTCTCGACCCTCCCCGAGCCGCACGCCCTGCGCACGCTGCTCGCCGACATCGCCGCCGAAGCCGGCGTACGGCCGCTCCTCGCCGGGCTCCCGGCCGGAGTGGAGGCCGTACGACGGGGCGGGCTGCTGTTCCTGCTCAACCACGGGCGCGACGGCGTCGCGGTGCCGGTGCCGGGCCGCCACCGCGACCTGCTGACCGGCGCGGACGTCACCGGCGAGGTGGAGCTGGGGCGGTACGGGGTGGCCGTGCTGGAGCAGGCGTCATGACCGGGCCGGTGCACGGCACCTGGGAGTCCGCCCCCGCCACCCGCTGGGAGGACGCCTTCCTGAGCGGGAACGGCCGGTACGGCGTCATGGTGTTCGGCGATCCGAACGCCGACCGGGTCATCGTCAACCATCACACCCTGGTCCGCCCCAACGGCGGCGAACACGCCCGTCCCCCCGCCCTCGCCGCCGAACTCCCCTCCCTCCAGGAGAAGTTGCTCGCCGGAGACGTCACGGCGGCCGAGCGCTTCACCGACGGACGGGAGCTGCAGTGGGTGCAGCCCTTCCACCCCGCCTTCCAGATACGACTGAGCCGCTCGGCCGCCGGCACCTCCGGCTACCGCCGGTCCGTCGACTTCACCACCGGCGTCACGCACGCGCACTGCGCGGACTGGAGCAGCAAGGTCTTCGTCTCACGCGCGGACGACGTCGTCGTCCAGTACGTCGAGGCGGCCGACCTCGTCGTCACCCTCGACCACCGGCTCCCCGGCGCCCCCGCCGCACTGGTCGTCGGCCAGAGCATCGTCCGCGCCTGCGACGGGGCTCTCCTCACCCTCCGCGTCCGCTACCCCGACAGCGACCGTGCCTACACCGGAATGACCCTGATCGTGCCGACGGGCGGCCGAACCGCGCTCGTCCCGCCGGGCGCACGCGTCACCGGAGCCGCATCCGTCCTCCTCCTGACCCGGGTCGTTCGGCACACCGGCGAACTGGACACGACCGCCCACGCCGACGCCCTGCGCGACCTGCTCACCGACTCCGGCGCGTACGCCCACCTCCTCGACCGCCACACGCCGCTCCACCGCGCCGCCTACGCACGCGTGACCCTCGACCTGTCCGCCGACCCCGCCGAACGCGCCCTGCCCGGATCCGAGTTGCTCAGCCGCCCCAAGAGCCCGGCCCTCCTGGAACGCCTCTTCGCAGCGGGCCGCTACCACCTCCTCTCCGCCTCCGGCATGCTCCCGCCCCGTCTGACCGGCCTGTGGACCGGCGATTGGAACACGGCGTGGTCGGGCGCGTTCACCACCGACGCCAACCTCAACCTCCAGACCGCATCGGCCGCCTCAGCCGCCCTCCCGGAAGTCACGGAGGCCCACGCCACCCTCATCCACGGTCAGGTGGCCCACTGGCGCGACAACGCCCGCGCGATCTTCGGCACCCGTGGCGTCGTGGCCCCCGCCCACACCGACGGCGAGTCCGGGCACATCTACCACTTCAGCCGCGAGTACCCCCTCCACCTGTGGACCGCCGGCGCCGACTGGCTCCTCAAACCCCTCGTCGACCACGACGAGACACGCGGCGACCGCGACCCGCGCACCGCGGCCGCCCTCGCCGAAGTGGCCCGGTTCTACGAGGACTTCCTCACCCGGACCGACGAGAACGGGCACGTGGTCGTCGTCCCCTCCTACTCACCCGAGAACCGCCCGGCCAACGCGAGCTGGGACACGATCAACGCCGCCATGGACCTCTCCGCGGCCCGGCACGCCCTGCTCACGGCCGCCCGCTACCACCCGGACACCCCGGACGCCGACCGCTGGCGCGCCCTCGCCGACCGCCTCCCCCCGCACCGGATCAACGAGGACGGCGCCCTCGCCGAATGGGCCTGGCCGGGCCTCGCGGACAGCTACGACCACCGTCATCTCAGCCACCTGTACGGCGTCTGGCCGCTCGACGAGATCACCCCGTACGACACCCCCGACCTCGCGGCGGCCGCCCACCGCGCCCTCGAACTCCGGGGCGCCGAGAACGACTCCGCGCACGGCCACCTCCACCACGCCCTGATCGCGGCCCGCCTCAGGGACGGCGACCGGGTCGCCCACGCCCTCGACCAGGTCCTGGGCGGCGACTTCTTCCACGCCTCCCTGATGAGCGCCCACTACCCGAACCGCCACGTCTACAACGCCGACGCCGCCCACAGCCTGCCCGCCGTACTGATCGAGATGCTCGTGCAGTCGACCCCGGACCGGCTGGTGCTCCTCCCCGCCCTGCCCGCGGCGTACCCCCAGGGGGAGCTCCGCGGCATCCGCACCCGGTGCGGAGCCGAGGTCGACCTCACCTGGACCCCCCACTCAACGACCGCGGTGATCCGCCCCACGCGTACCCACCGGGTCGAACTCCGGACTTCTTCCGGCGCCGAACCGCTCGACCTCGTCGCCGGAGAAGACCACGTCCTTCGCCTAGGGGCGTGGTAACTCCCCACTCATTTCCCCCCACCCATGGAAAGGGACACCATGGCAGTAAGCACACTGAGCCGCATCGCCAAGGCGATGCTGGCCCCCGCGCTCGCCCTGGGCGCCACCGTCGGACTCGCCACCGCCCCCGCCTCGGCCGCCGTCTGGAACTCCTGCGACCAGTGGGGCAACACCAGCCTGAACGGCTACACGCTCTACAACAACATCTGGGGCTCCGGCGCCGGCAGCCAGTGCATCTGGGCCAACTCTGGCACCAGCTGGGGTGTCTGGGCCAACCACCCCAACACCGGCGGCATCAAGTCCTACCCCAACTCGACGAAAGCGATCAACAAGACGATCGCCTCCCTCGGCTCGCTCACCAGCAGCTACAACGTCAGCGTCCCGTCGTCCGGCGCGTACAACACGTCGTACGACATCTGGGACACCGACCACGACTACGAGATCATGCTCTGGGTCAACTACAACGGAGCCGTCGGCCCGCTCGGCACCTCGCAGGGCAACGTCACGCTCGGCGGCCACACCTGGACCGTCTACAAGGGCACCAACGGGGCGAACGAGGTCTTCTCGTTCCTGCGGACCTCCGACTCCAGCTCCGGCACCGTGAACATCAAGCCGATCCTCCAGTGGATTTCGGGCACCAAGGGCTGGATGTCCAGCAACGAGACCATCGGTGACGTCCAGTTCGGCTACGAGATCACCTCGTCGTCCGGCGGACTCGACTTCGTCACCAACAACCTGACCGTCAGCAGCAGCTGACCTGCCCTCAGGGCCGGGGTCGGTCCGCGTCCGTGCTCAGGCGCGGTCGACCTCGGCCCGCAGCGCGTTGTAGTCCGCGAAGGCCGACTCGACCTGGGCGCGGGGCAGACCGTAGCGGGCCAGGTCGTACCGGTGCGGGCGGCTGCCCTTCGGGCGGGCGACGGCTCCGGGCAGCCGGGCTGCCTCCGCGTCGGTCCAGCGGGCGCCGACGGCCGAGTACAGCTTGGGGGCGCCGGCGACCGGATCGGAGCCGAGCCAGGAGTACGGGGCATCCACCAACTGCTCCGCAGGGATGGCGGCACGGGCCGCCAGGCCGCGCGTCATGGCCCGGCTCAGCAGATCGAGCCAGGTGGCGCCGATGCCGGTCAGATCGAGAGGACGGGAGCTGACGGCCATGCCGTGCTCGATCAGACTGCAGAAGGACGCCACGGCGGTGACCGGGTCGCGGTGGCACCACACGATCGTGGCGTCGGGAAACACCGTGCGCAGGGCGTCCAGGTTCTCCAGGTGCATGGGGGACTTCAGCACCCAGCGGCGGCACGGACGGCCGTACTGCAGGACCTGGTAGACCTGCTTGAGATACCGGTAGTCGGGGACGAAGTCCCGTTCGCGGTGCCAGTCCCGGTACTCGGGGATACGGGCCTGGGAGAACGGCATCAGGGCGTGCGGGAGCGCGAATGTGCACTCCTCCGGGCCCTCGGCCACCATCGCGTGGATGTCCCGGAAGCGCGGCGCGAAAAGGTCCGTGCCCTGGACCATCCGGCGCCCGGTCGTGATCGCCTTCCGTCGCTGCCGGGGCGGCAACTCCAGGTCGGGCGCCAGCAGTTCCCACAACAGGGGGCTTCGGTGCTCGTCCGACAGCGACAGCACGGCATGGGTTACGGTCGTCGCGGTGCGCGGCAGGCCCACCACGAACACCGGCCTCTCGATCGGCTCCCGCTCGATCTCCGGGTGCTCGGCGATCAGCCGCCGCACGCGGGCCCGGTTGGCGAGGTGCCGGCGGACGAAGGCCTGCGCGGACTGCCAGCCGACCGGGGTCAGGTTCTCCGCCTTCGCCCACCAGCCCAGCAGCGACCGGAAGTCGTCGACGAACTGCTCGTCACCGGGCGCCTGCCCGGCGTCTGCGGCAATCCTTTCGAAGACCCGGTCGGGATCGCGCCGGGAGCCGAAGCCGGGGCGCAGCAGCAGGTCGGCGAGGGTGAGGGCGAGCGGAGACGAGGACACGCAGGGAACCTATCCCGTCGAACTGGCCGAGGGAGTACGGAAGTTGGCCGAACATGCGGAGGAGGTGACCGGAAGACCTCCCCACCGGCCACCCCCTCCGACACGGCTACTCCGCTACAGGCAGCCGTGCCCCGTCCCGCAGGAACAGCGGGATGCGGTCCAGCGGGGCGTCGACGGTGACGGCCTCGCCGCCCTCGTACGTCTCGCCGGTCCACGCGTCGGTCCACCGGGCACCCGCCGGGAGATACGTCGTCCAGGTGGTGAAGCCCGGCTCCAGCACCGGTGCGACCAGCAGATCCGGCCCGAACGTGTAGGCGTCGGAGACCTGCCAGGCGCGCTTGTCCTCGGGGAACTCCAGGAACAGCGGCCGCATCACCGGCAGACCCTCTTCATGGGCCTCACGCATGACGTCGAGGACATACGGCTTCAGGCGCTCGCGCAGCCGCAGGTACTTCTCCAGGATCGCGCCGGCCTCCTCGCCGTACGACCACACCTCGTTCGGACCGCCGGTCATGGCGGGGCCGAGCGGCATGCCCGGGTCGCGGAAGCCGTGCAGGCGCATCAGCGGGGACAGGGCGCCGAACTGGAACCAGCGGACCATCACCTCGCGGTACGCCGGGTCGTCCGGGTCGCCGCCGTGGAAGCCGCCGATGTCGGTGTTCCACCACGGGATGCCGGACAGCGCGGTGTTGAGGCCGGCCGCGATCTGGCGGCGCAGGGTCGGGAAGTCGGTGCCGATGTCGCCGGACCACAGGGCGGCGCCGTAGCGCTGGCTGCCGGCCCAGGCCGAGCGGTTGAGGGTGACGACCTCGGTCTCACCGGCGGCGACCAGGCCCTCGTGGAAGGTCCGGGAGTTCTCGGCGGGGTAGCTGTTGCCGACCTCCAGGCCGGGGCCCGACCAGTAGCGCAGGTTCTCCTGGAAGCCCGGCTTCAGCTCCGGCTCGCAGGCGTCCAGCCAGAAGGCCGTGATGCCGTAGGGGTCGAGGTAGTTCTCCTTGACCTTCGACCACACGAACTCACGGGCCTCGGGGTTGGTCGCGTCGTAGAAGGCCACCTGGACCGTGGAGGCCACCTCCTTGTCCGGCCAGTCGGCGTGCGCCAGCGGGCCGTACTGGGTGCCGATGAAGTAGCCGCGCTGCTCCATGACCGGGTGGTTCTCGGAGAGCGGGGAGACCGACGGCCAGACGCTGACCACCAGCTTGATGCCGAGCTCCTCCAGCTCGCGCACCATCGCCGCCGGGTCCGGCCACTCCTTCGGGTCGAACTTCCACTCGCCGAGGTGCGTCCAGTGGAAGAAGTCGCAGACGATCGCCGAGATGGGCAGGCCCCGGCGCTTGTACTCCCGTGCCACGGCGAGGAGTTCGTCCTGGGTGCGGTAGCGCAGCTTGCACTGCCAGAAGCCCGCCGCCCACTCCGGCAGCATCGGCGTGCGGCCCGTCACCGCGCTGTAGCGGCGCTGGCCGTCGGCCGGGGTGCCCGCGGTGATCCAGTAGTCGATCTGGCGGGCCGAGTCGGCGACCCACCGGGTGCCGTTGTGGGCGAGCTCCACGCGGCCGATCGCCGGGTTGTTCCACAGCAGGGTGTAGCCCCGGCTGGAGGCGAGGACCGGGATGCCGACCTCGGCGTTGCGCTGGACCAGGTCGAGGACCAGGCCCTTCTGGTCGAAGCGGCCGTGCTGGTGCTGGCCGAGGCCGTACAGCTTCTCGTCGTCGTAGGCGGCGAAGCGCTGCTCGAGGCGGTGGTGACCGTTGCCCACGGCCGTGTACAGGCGCGGGCCCGGCCACCAGAAGTGGGCGCGCTCCTCGGCCAGGATCTCCGTGAGGTCGTCGGTGCGCAGAAAGCGGATCAGGCCCTCGGCGTCGACGTGGACGGTCAGTGCGCCCACGGTCAACTGGGCCTCTCCGTCACCGACCTTGACCGAGCTCTCCGTGGCCGGCGGCTCGTCGAGAAGGGCACCTTGGAGTCCGTCCAGGACCGGTCCACCGAGCCGGGCACGCACCCGGACCGCGTCCGGCCCCCATGGCTCGACGCGTACGGTCTCCTGGCGGCCGCTCCACTCCAGCGCGCCGTCCCGCTCGCGGAACGTGCCGACGGTCGGGGAGGACTGCGCCAGGCTGACCGTCCCAGGCTGGGGCTGGTGCTCGGCAGGCTGATTCACGTGGGTGCTCCTGAAGCGGGCGGCGGATGCAGACATGGAGGTGCCCGGCGAGGGCACGGCGGTGCGGAGGTCAGTGCGTGGCGGCCGGCGCCGGGCCCGTGCTCGCCCGGACCGTCAACTCGGGGGCGAGCAGCACGACGTCGTCGCTCCCGCGCCCGTCGAGCTTGGCGACCAGCTGCTCCACGGCGTGCCGGCCCATCTCCTGCGCGGGGATGGAGACGGAGGTCAGCCGCACCGACGCCTGGGTGGCGACCTGGTCGGGGCAGATGCCGACCACCGACACGTCCTCGGGCACGGCACGGCCCTGCTGGCGCAGCAGGGCGAGCAGCGGCTCGACCGCCGACTCGTTCTGGACGACGAACCCCGTGGTGCTCGGCCGCTCGTCGAGGATCCGGGCGAGGGTGACGGCCATCGCGTCGTACCCGCCCTCGCAGGGCCGGTGCAGCAGCCTCATCCCCAACTCCTGGGAGCGCGCCCGGAGTCCGTCGAGCGTGCGCTCGGCGAAACCAGTGTGCCGTTCGTAGACGGCCGGGGCCTCGCCTATGACCGCGATGTCTCGGTGCCCCAGCATGGCCAGATGCTCCACGCACAGCGCGCCCGTCGCCTTGAAGTCGAGGTCGACGCAGGTCAGCCCCGTGGTGTCGGCGGGCAGTCCGATCAGCACGGACGGCTGGTCGGTGCCGCGCACCAGCGGCAGCCGCTCGTCGTCCAGCTGGACGTCCATCAGGATCATCGCGTCGGCGAGCCCGCTGCCGGTGACGCGGCGCACGGCGTCGGGGCCCTCCTCGCCGGTCAGCAGGAGCACGTCGTACCCGTGTGTACGAGCCGTGGTCGCCACCGCGATGGCGATCTCCATCATCACCGGCACATACATG
Source organism: Streptomyces sp. CA-251387 (assembly GCF_050936625.1). Lineage (NCBI taxonomy): Bacteria > Bacillati > Actinomycetota > Actinomycetes > Kitasatosporales > Streptomycetaceae > Streptomyces > Streptomyces sp. CA-251387. The sequence continues at coordinate 6,873,514 of NZ_JBNJMJ010000001.1, forward strand.
TCGGTGCGCAGCGGGATCATCAGCGCGATGATGTTCGACCTGCTGCTGGCCAGGGCACGGGCACCCGCGTTCGGGTGGTAGCCGAGCTCGCGGATGCTCTGCTCGACCCGCTGCCGGGTGGTCGCGGAGATGGACCGCTTGCCGCTGAGGACATAGCTCACCGTGCTCGCCGAGACTCCGGCGTGCTGGGCGACCTCGGCGAGGGTGACCATCCAGCTCTCCAAGCGTGTGAAGCGCTTCGACAGTGCGCATTGTGTACAGGGGCGGTTGTGAGGGTGGTTCGACACTAGCTCTGGCGCGCGTAGGTGTCCATAGGTTGTCGAAGCGCTTCGACAGCTTTTCTGGGGAACAGCTTTTCTGGAGAGCCGAGCAAGAAGTGTGCCGTACGTCCCCGGCATCGCGTCCGTCACCGAGGTCTTTCAACGGAACCAGCCACCTCGGCACCCAGGCGTACTCCGTCAACATCGGCTGAACGGCTGCACGCAGGGTGGTGGGGTCGCCCGTAATCGGGTACATACGATCGGGTAGCACCCGTCGGTAACCAACGGCCCCCAAGATCCCGATTCGCGGCGAGGTGAGCCTCATGTCCGCAGCACCCACGTCGTCCTCCGGACGCCCTACTGTCACCGAACGTGAGGCACGCCAGGTGGCGGAGGCCGCCCGGCAACAGGAGTGGCGCAAGCCCAGCTTCGCCAAGGAACTGTTCCTCGGCCGCTTCCGCCTCGACCTCATCCACCCCCACCCGATGCCGACCGACGAGGCCGCCCAGCGCGGAGAGGAATTCCTCGCCAAACTGCGCGACTTCGTCGAGACGAAAGTCGACGGCGCCCTGATCGAGCGCGAGTCCCGGATCCCCGACGAGGTGATCAACGGGCTCAAGGAACTCGGCGCCTTCGGCATGAAGATCGACACCAAGTACGGCGGCCTCGGCCTCACCCAGGTGTACTACAACAAGGCGCTGACCCTGGCGGGCTCGGCCTCGCCCGCGATCGGTGTGCTGCTCTCCGCCCATCAGTCGATCGGCGTACCGCAGCCGCTCAAGCTGTTCGGCACCCCGGAGCAGAAGGAACGGTTCCTGCCGCGCTGCGCCCGCACCGACATCAGCGCCTTCCTGCTGACCGAGCCCGACGTCGGCTCCGACCCGGCGCGCCTGGCCACCTCCGCCGTACCGGACGGGGACGACTACATCCTCGACGGGGTCAAGCTGTGGACGACCAACGGCGTGGTCGCCGACCTCCTCGTCGTCATGGCGCGGGTGCCCAAGTCCGAGGGCCACAAGGGCGGCATCACAGCCTTCGTCGTGGAGACCAACTCGCCCGGCATCACCGTCGAGAACCGCAACGCCTTCATGGGCCTGCGCGGCATCGAGAACGGCGTCACCCGCTTCCACCAGGTCCGCGTCCCGGCGGCGAACCGCATCGGCCCGGAGGGCGCCGGCCTGAAGATCGCCCTGACCACTCTCAACACCGGCCGGCTCTCGCTCCCCGCCTCCTGCGTCGCCGCCGGCAAGTGGTGCCTGAAGATCGCCCGCGAGTGGTCCGCGGCACGCGAACAGTGGGGCAAGCCCATCGCCCAGCACGAGGCGGTCGGCGCGAAGATCTCCTTCATCGCGGCCACCACCTTCGCCCTGGAGGCCGTCACCGACCTCGCCTCGCAGATGGCCGACGAGGACCGCAACGACATCCGCATCGAGGGCGCCCTCGCCAAGCTGTACGCCTCCGAGATGGCCTGGCTGATCGCCGACGAACTCGTCCAGATCCGCGGCGGCCGCGGCTTCGAGACCGCCGAGTCGCTCAGGGCGCGCGGCGAGCGCGCGGTCCCCGCCGAGCAGGTCCTGCGCGACCTGCGCATCAACCGCATCTTCGAGGGCTCGACGGAGATCATGCACCTCCTCATCGCCCGCGAGGCCGTCGACGCCCACCTGTCGGTCGCCGGCGACCTCATCGACCCCGAGAAGTCCCTCCAGGACAAGGCGAAGGCGGGCGCGAACGCGGGCGTGTTCTACGCCAAGTGGCTGCCGAAGCTGGTCGCGGGTCAGGGGCAACTGCCGTACACCTACGGCGAGTTCAAGCAGCAGGTCGACCTCTCCGCGCATCTGCGCTACGTCGAACGCACCTCTCGCAAGCTCGCCCGCTCCACCTTCTACGGCATGTCCCGCTGGCAGGGCCACATGGAGAGCAAACAGGGCTTCCTCGGCCGTATCGTCGACATCGGCGCCGAACTGTTCGCCATGAGCGCGGTCTGTGTCCGCGCCGAGCACCTGCGCGGCCAGGGCGAGCACGGCCGCGAGGCCTACCAGCTCGCCGACGCCTTCTGCCGCCAGGCCCGCCTGCGGATCGAGGAGCTCTTCGGCCGTCTTTGGTCCAACACCGACGACCTCGACCGCAAGGTCGTCAAGGGAGTGATGTCGGGCACGTACGAGTGGCTGGAACAGGGCATCGTGGACCCGTCGGACGACGGCGGTGTATGGATCGCGGACGCGACGCCCGGCCCGAGCGCACGGGAGAACGTGCACCGCCCGATCCGGTGACCGACGCGGTCAGAGGTTGCTGAGAGGTCGCTGAGAGGTCACTGCCCGCAGTGACCTCTCACCATCCTGTAACCCTCCGAAGGGGACACCCTGTCCTCCCCGACAACGGTTACGGCCACAATGGAGGGATGAGCGACAGTCCAGCCCCTCTCGCCGACCCGCATCTCGTCTACGACCCCGTGGCGGGCGACGGCCCCAAGGACGTGGTGATCCTCGGCTCCACCGGCTCGATCGGCACCCAGGCCATCGACCTCGTGCTGCGCAACCCCGACCGGTTCCGGGTCACCGCCCTGTCCGCCAACGGCGGCCGGGTCGCCCTCCTCGCCGAGCAGGCGTACCGGCTCAAGGCGCGGACCGTCGCGGTCGCCCGCGAGGACGTCGTACCCGCACTGCGGGAAGCGCTGACGGCCCAGTACGGCACGGGGGAGCCGCTCCCCGAGATCCTGGCCGGCCCCGACGCGGCCACCCAGGTCGCCGCCTCCGACTGCCACACCGTCCTCAACGGCATCACCGGCTCCATCGGCCTGGCCCCCACCCTCGCCGCCCTGGAGGCGGGCCGCACCCTCGCGCTCGCCAACAAGGAGTCCCTCATCGTCGGCGGCCCGCTGGTCAAGGCCCTCGCCAAGCCCGGGCAGATCATCCCGGTCGACTCCGAGCACGCCGCCCTGTTCCAGGCGCTGGCCTCCGGCAACCGTGCCGACGTACGCAAACTCGTCGTCACCGCCTCCGGCGGCCCCTTCCGCGGCCGTACCAAGGAGGAACTGGCGAACGTCACCGTCGAGGACGCCCTCGCCCACCCCACCTGGGCCATGGGCCCGGTCATCACGATCAACTCCGCGACCCTCGTCAACAAGGGTCTGGAGGTCATCGAGGCGCACCTCCTCTACGACATTTCCTTCGACCGCATTGAGGTGGTCGTGCATCCCCAGTCGTATGTTCACTCGATGGTTGAGTTCACGGACGGATCCACGATCGCCCAGGCGACGCCCCCCGACATGCGCGGGCCCATCGCCATCGGCCTCGGCTGGCCGGAGCGCGTCCCCGACGCCGCGCCCACGTTCGACTGGAGCAAGGCGTCGACGTGGGAGTTCTTCCCGCTCGACAACGACGCGTTCCCGTCGGTCGACCTGGCGCGCCATGTGGGTGAGCTCGCGGGCACGGCGCCCGCGGTGTTCAATGCGGCCAACGAGGAGTGCGTGGAGGCCTTCCGGGCCGGCGCACTGCCGTTCAACGGGATCATGGAGACCGTGACGCGGGTGGTGGAGGAGCACGGCACCCCCCGGGCGGGAACTTCCCTCACCGTCGCGGACGTCCTCGAAGCGGAGAGCTGGGCCCGCAGGCGGGCACAGGAACTGGCGGCACACACGGCGGAGGCCCGTGCATGACGACCCTGATGTTCATCCTCGGCATAGTGCTGTTCGCGGTCGGGCTGCTCTTCTCGATCGCGTGGCACGAGCTGGGCCACCTGTCCACGGCCAAGCTGTTCGGCATCCGCGTGCCGCAGTACATGGTGGGCTTCGGCCCGACCCTTTGGTCGCGGAAGAAGGGCGAGACCGAGTACGGCATCAAGGCGATCCCGTTCGGCGGCTACATCCGCATGATCGGCATGTTCCCGCCGGGACCGGACGGCCGCCTGGAGGCCCGCTCCACATCTCCCTGGCGCGGCATGATCGAGGACGCCCGCTCGGCCGCCTTCGAGGAACTCAAGCCCGGCGACGAGACCCGCCTCTTCTACACCCGCAAGCCCTGGAAGCGGGTCATCGTGATGTTCGCGGGCCCGTTCATGAACCTGGTCCTCGCGTTCGGCCTGTTCCTCACCGTGCTGATGGGCTTCGGCATCCAGCAGCAGACCACCACCGTCAGCTCGGTCTCCCAGTGCGTCATCGCGCAGACCGAGAAGCGCGAGGACTGCAAGGCGTCCGACGACAGGTCCCCGGCCGCCGCCGCGGGCATGAAGGCCGGCGACAAGATCGTCTCCTTCGACGGGGTACGCACCGAGGACTGGAACACCCTCTCCGACCTCATCCGCGAGAGCGCCGGCAAGGACGTGCCGATCGTCGTCGACCGCAAGGGCGAGGAACTGACCCTGCACGCGAAGATCGCCACCAACTGGGTCGTGAAGAAGGACGCCGGCGGGGCGTACGTCAAGGACGACTACGTCCAGGCCGGCTTCCTCGGCTTCAGTGCCGCCACCGGCGTCGTCAAACAGGACTTCGGCGACTCCGTGACCTGGATGACCGACCGCGTCGGCGACGCCGTCGACTCCCTCGTCGCCCTGCCCTCCAAGATCCCCGCCCTGTGGGACGCGGCGTTCGGTGACGGCCCGCGCGAGCCGGACTCCCCGATGGGCATCGTCGGAGCGGCGAGGGTCAGCGGCGAGATCGCCACCCTCGACATCCCGGCCTCGCAGCAGCTGGCCACCTTCGTCTTCCTCCTGGCCGGCTTCAACCTCTCCCTGTTCCTCTTCAACATGCTCCCGCTGCTGCCGCTCGACGGCGGCCACATCGCGGGCGCCCTGTGGGAGTCGCTGCGCCGCAACACGGCGAAGGTGCTGCGCCGCCCGGACCCCGGCCCGTTCGACGTGGCGAAGCTGATGCCGGTGGCGTACGTCGTCGCCGGGATCTTTGTCTGCTTCACGCTGCTCGTGCTGGTGGCGGACGTGGTTAACCCGGTGAGAATCTCCTAGTCACATGGAGTTCGAGGCGGCCTGGGATCATGTATCCCGGGCCGCCTTCCATTGAGTGGGTTTACGCACCGTGATGTGCTGGGGCCCGCGCCTGTGCCGTAATCTCGAAGCCTGGAGCCCGCTGCTGACGGGACCGGACCTTGATCCACGACTTGGGGTTGCACAGCAGATGACTGCGATTTCTCTCGGCATGCCGTCCGTTCCGACCAAGCTCGCCGAGCGCCGGAAGAGCCGGCAGATCCAGGTCGGATCCGTGGCGGTCGGCGGGGACGCGCCGGTCTCGGTCCAGTCGATGACGACGACGCGTACGTCGGACATCGGCGCCACCCTCCAGCAGATCGCCGAGCTCACGGCCTCCGGCTGCCAGATCGTGCGCGTGGCCTGCCCGACGCAGGACGACGCGGACGCCCTCGCGACGATCGCCCGCAAGTCCCAGATCCCGGTGATCGCGGACATCCACTTCCAGCCGAAGTACGTCTTCGCGGCCATCGAGGCCGGCTGCGCCGCGGTCCGCGTCAATCCCGGCAACATCAAGCAGTTCGACGACAAGGTCAAGGAGATCGCGCGGGCCGCCAAGGACCACGGCACGCCGATCCGCATCGGCGTCAACGCCGGCTCGCTGGACAGGCGCCTGCTCCAGAAGTACGGCAAGGCGACGCCCGAGGCCCTGGTCGAGAGCGCGCTCTGGGAAGCCTCCCTCTTCGAGGAGCACGACTTCCGCGACATCAAGATCTCGGTCAAGCACAACGACCCGGTCGTGATGATCGAGGCGTACCGCCAGCTCGCGGCCCAGTGCGACTACCCGCTGCACCTCGGTGTGACGGAGGCCGGCCCGGCGTTCCAGGGCACCATCAAGTCGGCGGTGGCGTTCGGCGCCCTCCTCTCGCAGGGCATCGGCGACACCATCCGCGTCTCCCTCTCGGCCCCGCCGGTCGAGGAGGTCAAGGTCGGCAACCAGATCCTGGAGTCCCTGAACCTCAAGCAGCGCGGCCTGGAGATCGTCTCCTGCCCGTCCTGCGGCCGCGCCCAGGTCGACGTCTACAAGCTGGCCGAAGAGGTCACGGCAGGCCTGACCGGCATGGAGGTCCCGCTGCGGGTGGCCGTCATGGGCTGTGTGGTCAACGGCCCCGGCGAGGCCCGCGAGGCCGACCTCGGCGTCGCCTCCGGCAATGGCAAGGGCCAGATCTTCGTCAAGGGCGAGGTCATCAAGACCGTCCCCGAGTCCAAGATCGTCGAGACCCTCATCGAGGAGGCCATGAAGCTGGCCGAACAGATGGAGGCGGACGGCGTGACGTCGGGCGAGCCTTCGGTATCGGTGGCCGGCTGACGCCGGTCGGAACAGTCAGCCCGTCCGGCGGTTGAGGACGAGGCCCTTTCGGGGCCGAAGCGGGGGTCTGGGGGCGGCAGCCCCCAGCCGACGGCAACGACAACGCCGGGTACCTCCAAGCGGGCGGCACCAGGCAGGGCGGCACGGCTCAGCTTCCGCAGGTACAGTGCGGAGACCAGCAGCTCCCCGGAGGCCCCCCGAACGTGTTGACCCAGACCACCTCACGGGTGCTCGAACCGAGCGACCTGGACGCCGCACTCGCCGTCCTCGACCGCGAGCCGGTCGTGAACGCCTTCGTGACGTCCCGCGTCCAGGTCGCCGGCCTCGACCCGTGGCGCCTCGGCGGCGAGATGTGGGGCTGGTACGAGGACGGCATGCTGAGGTCCCTGTGCTACGCGGGCGCCAACCTCGTACCGATCTGCGCGACTCCGCGAGCGGTACGGGCGTTCGCCGACCGGGCCCGGCGAGCGGGCCGCCGCTGCTCGTCCATCGTCGGCCCCGCCGAATCCACCGCCCAGCTGTGGCGCCTGCTGGAACCCGGCTGGGGCCCGGCCCGCGAGGTCCGCGCCCACCAGCCCCTCATGATCACCGACCGTATGCCGGCCGACATCACCCCGGATCCGTACGTCCGCCGCATCCGCAAGGACGAGATGGAGACGATCATGCCGGCCTGCGTGGCGATGTTCACCGAGGAGGTCGGCGTATCGCCGCTGGCCGGCGACGGCGGCCTCCTCTACCAGGCGAGAGTCGCCGAACTCGTGGGCTCCGGCCGCTCCTTCGCCCGCCTCGACCAGAACGGCAAGGTCGTCTTCAAGGCCGAGATCGGCGCCGCGACGGACCGCGCCTGCCAGATCCAGGGAGTGTGGGTGGCCCCCGAGTACCGGGGCCAGGGCTTGGCGGCCCCCGGAATGGCGGCGGTGCTGCGCTACGCGCTGGCTGACGTGGCCCCGGTGGTGAGCCTGTACGTCAACGACTTCAACACGGCGGCGCGAAGGACGTACACGAGGGTGGGCTTCCAAGAGGTGGGCGCGTTCATGAGCGTCCTGTTCTGATCGCGTTCCCCTCGGAGAGGCGGCAGTGCAACGCCCTTAGGGGCGCGGGGAACTGCGCGAGCAACCACGAACGAGCCGCACCCGGAACACAGCGCGAACCCCCCTGTAGGCTCCCCCACATGCGCCTTCCCGGTCACGGACACCGCCGCCAACCAGACGACATCGTGATCGGCCCCCTGGACCTGCCGGCCCGCGTCGACGAGGCCCTCGCCGTCCAAGCCGTCGCCTTCGGCCTGGGTCCCGACGAGGTAGCCGTACGCCGTCAAATCGTCCTGCGCCACATGACCTACCCCGGCGCCCGCGCCCTCGGCGCCACCACCGCCGGGCGCCTCGTCGGGTTCGTGTACGGCATGCCGAATGACCGCACCCACTGGTGGTCCACCGTCGTGGAGCCCTACCTCCGAGCCCAGGGCCACGACGACTGGCTCGACAACTCCTTCGTCATCACGGAACTCCACGTCCACCCCCGCTACCAGAACCGTGGCATCGGCCGCTCCCTGATCACCGCGATCACGGACGGCGCCGTCGAACCCCGCTCGATCCTCTCCGCGATCGACGTCGAAAGCCCGGCCCGCGGGCTGTACCGCTCCCTCGGCTACCAGGACCTCGCCCGCCAGGTCCTGTTCCCGAGCGCCCCGAAGCCGTACGCGGTCATGGGCGCCCCACTCCCGCTCCGCCGCCGGTAGGCGATCGCGCCGCCGCCAACCGATTTCCACCGCCCCGTCCCACCCGGCTAACCTCCTGCCATAACCCAAACCCGGCAGGAGTACGAGAACGATGGCGAACGCACCGGTCCAGCGCATGTCCCAGTTGATGGCGAAGACGCTGCGCGACGACCCGGCGGACGCCGAGGTCCTCAGCCACAAGCTGCTGGTGCGCGCCGGCTACGTCCGCCGCACCGCCGCCGGTATCTGGAGCTGGCTGCCCCTCGGCAAGCGGGTCCTCGCCAACGTGGAGCGCATCGTCCGCGAGGAGATGGACGCCATCGGCGCCCAGGAGGTGCTGCTCCCCGCGCTGCTGCCGCGTGAGCCGTACGACGCCACGGGCCGCTGGGACGAGTACGGCCAGGAGCTGTTCCGCCTCAAGGACCGCAAGGGCGGCGACTACCTGCTCGGCCCGACCCACGAGGAGATCTTCACCCTGCTGGTGAAGGACCAGGCGTCCTCCTACAAGGACATGCCGGTCATCCTCTACCAGATCCAGCACAAGTACCGCGACGAGGCCCGCCCGCGGGCCGGCATCCTGCGCGGCCGCGAGTTCCTGATGAAGGACTCCTACTCCTTCGACACCGACGACGACGGCCTGGCCAAGTCCTACGCCCTGCACCGCCAGGCCTACCAGCGCGTCTTCGAGCGCCTCGGCCTCGACTACCGCATCTGCGCCGCGACCGCCGGTGCGATGGGCGGCTCCAAGTCGGAGGAGTTCCTCGCCCCGGCCGAGGCCGGCGAGGACACCTTCGCGGACTGCCCGAACTGCGACTTCGCGGCGAACACCGAGGCGATCACGTACGAGCTCAAGCCGGTGGACGCGGCTGACGCGCCCGCCGCCGAGGAGATCCCGACCCCGGACACCCCCACCATCGAGACCCTCGCCGCCTCCCTCGGCGTCCCGGCCTCGGCCACCCTCAAGAACCTCCTCGTCAAGGTCGACGGCGAGATCGTCGCCGTCGGTGTCCCCGGCGACCGCGAGGTCGACATGGACAAGGTCGAGGCCCACTTCGCCCCGGCCGTCGTCGAGATGGTCACCGAGGCGGACTTCGCCGGCCGCCCGGACCTGGTCCGCGGCTACGTCGGCCCGCAGGGCCTGGGCGAGAAGGTCAAGTACCTCGCCGACCCGCGCGTGGCCCCCGGCACCGCCTGGATCACCGGCGCCAACAAGGAGGGCATGCACGCGAAGAACGTCGTCGCGGGCCGTGACTTCGAGGTCGACGAGTACGTCGACGTGGTGGTCGTGCAGGAGGGCGACCCCTGCCCGAAGTGCGGCACGGGTCTCAAGCTGGACCGCGCCATCGAGATCGGCCACATCTTCCAGCTGGGCCGCAAGTACGCCGACGCCCTCAAGCTCGACGTCCTCGGCCAGAACGGCAAGCCGGTCCGCGTCACCATGGGCTCCTACGGCATCGGCGTCTCCCGCGCGGTCGCGGCCCTCGCCGAGCAGACCGCCGACGACAAGGGCCTGTGCTGGCCCGCCGAGGTCGCCCCGGCCGACGTGCACGTGGTCGCCGCGGGCAAGGCCCTGCAGACCGAACTCGCCCTCGACGTCTCCGAGAAGCTGGCCGCGGCCGGCCTGCGCGTCCTGTGCGACGACCGGGCGGGTGTCTCGCCGGGCGTGAAGTTCACCGACTCCGAGCTGATCGGCGTACCGCAGATCCTGGTGGCCGGGCGGCGCGCGGCCGAGGGCGTCGTCGAGCTCAAGGACCGCAGGACCGGGGAGCGCGAGGAGCTCACGGTCGACGAGGCGATCGCGCGCCTCGCCGCATAGGGCGGACCCACGGTGCGGGTTCCGGTTCCGGGACCCGCACCGGCATGCTCAGAGCCACCCCGCGAACTCCAGCAACAGCTCGGCGTCCTGCGGCCGTCCGACCCTGCGTGCCCTGACTCCGGACTCCACGGCCCGGAACAGCGTCCAGCCCCGCAGCCGCTCCTGGTCGACGTCCAGCGACTCCGCGAGCCGCTTCACCCGCCGCCGGGTCGTCGCCGCTCCCGACGGCTGGGCGATCAGGTCCTCCACCCGGTCCCGCACCAGCCGCGCCAGATCGAACGCGCACTCACCCACCACCGGATCCGGCCCCACCGCCAGCCACGGCATCCGCTCCCCGGCCAGCACCTTGCTCTGCCGGAACGTCCCGTGCAGCAACCGCTGCTCCGGCGGCGCGGCCAGCAGCTCCTCCCGGGCGGCGAGCGCGGCATCGACCAGCACCGCCACCTCGGCGTCCGCCGACGCGGTCGCCCGCATCGCCTCGGCCTGCCGTCCGGTCCGCTCGGCCACGGTCTCGAAGGGATGCCCGGCCGGGGGCTCCACCCACAGCCGCCGCAACGTCCCCGCCGCCTCCAACAGCGCCTTCGCCTCCGGCAGCGACCGCACCGACAGATCCGGATGCAGCCGCTCCAACAGCAGCACACCCTCGGTCACGGAGGGCTCCAGAAGCTGTACGGCGCCCAGTCCGCCCCAATGGGCGAGTGCCGCCCGCTCGCTCTCGGGACGGGCCCGGGGCGGGGCCAGCTTCAGCACGGCGGGGGTCCCGTCGGGGCGCCGGACCAGTACCACCAGGCTGCTGCGCCCGCCGGGCACCTGCACCCGCTCAACGGTCAACTCGCGTAGCGCGACGGCCTGGCGGGCCGCCTCCGGCAGCTTCTCCAACCAGTCGTCACCGTCCGGTGCCGTCTCACCGAGCGCCCTGACCAGACGCTGCGGCGGTTCGAAAGCCATGCGCGAGCCGTTCCCTTCCCGTACTGCCGTACGTGCTCCCCGGGCCCACGTCACGCGGTGGGCGCCGCCGATGCCGACGCGGTGCCCGCCCGCTCGGCGAGCCCAGGGAAGGCTACGCTCTCGCCCCGCCAGCGCACCGCCCGCACCGCCGCCTCCCGCAGCGCCTCGGCGGCCGTACGGCGCAACTCACCCTCGGCTGCCCGCACGAGGTCGGAGTACACCCCGGCCACCCGGTCCTCCAACTCGGCGGCGAGCCGCACGGCCGCGCCCGAGTCCGGCACCGGGAACGGCAGCGCGTACGCGGCGCTCGCGGCGACCGGCTCGGCGCCCAGCTCGCGCACCTCGCGCGCCAGCGCGTCCCGCCGCGCCCGGTGCGCGTCGTACGCCGCGCGTGCCTCCGAGCGCCGTCCCTCGCGGATCCGGCCGCCGACGACGCCGTATCCGTACACGGCCGCGTGCTCGGCGGCGAGCGCCGCCTGGAGCGCCGTCAGCCGCTGCTTCTTCCCGCTCTCGCGTGCCTCGCTCACTTGGCCCCCTCCGTCAGCAGAAACGCGTGCGCCGCCCCGGCCGCCGCCACGGAGGCCAGCAGCCGTGCCAGCTCGCCGGGTACGTCCAGGAGCGCCTTCGCCCTCCGGTCCGCGAGCGCCCGCTCGGCTGCCGCGAGCTCCGCCAGGGCGTCCTTCTCGTTCGCGGGCACGGTGACCGACGGCGACCCGGAAGGGGATGCCGACCCGGGAGCCGACGGCGACTGCGAAGGTGATGCACTGGCCGAGGCACGCCCGCCGCCGAACGCCTCCGCATGCCGTACGGCCTCCGCCCGCAACGGCCCCACCAGCTCCGCCAGCCCGGGATGGGCGGCGAGCACCGCGTCGTACCGCTCGACCAGCCCCTCGCTGTCCCGGGCCGCACGCGCGCGTGCCCGCTCGGCGAGCGACGGGCTGCCGCTCGTGGTGCCGTCCGAGTCCTCCGACCCGGCGGAGCAGCCCACCAGCAGGACGGCACCGGCGGCCGAGGCGAGCAGGGTTCTTCTGCGCGGCCCCGAGGGGGAGCGCGGCGGCGAGGGGTACGGCACGGCAGACGTCCTCGGGGAACTCGTACGAAAGCAGTTACGAAAGCAGTTGCGAAGGCAGTTGCGGAACCAGCGGGCCGCAGGCCCGTGATCACCGTACCCGCGCCACCGGACGGCACCACTCAGCGGCACCGTTCGCATGCAGGTGGACGGCAACACTCCCTGCGACCGGATACCCTTTGACCAGACACGCGACCCATCCCACAACAGCACACGCGGCCGAGGAGTCACCCGGATGAGCACCACCCAGAGCGAGAGGCTGCGAGAACTGCTGGAACCCCTCGTCAGCTCCCAGGGCCTGGATCTCGAAGAGATCGCGGTGGACTCCGTCGGACGCAAGCGCGTGCTGCGCGTCGTCGTGGACTCCGACACCGGGGCCGACCTGGACCAGATCGCCGATGTGAGCCGTGCGCTCTCGGCGAAGCTCGACGAGACGGACGCGATGGGCGAGGGCGAGTACACCCTCGAGGTCGGCACCCCGGGCGCTGAGCGCCTCCTCTCGGAGCACCGGCACTACGTGCGCGCCGTCGACCGGTTGGTGAAGTTCCAACTGGCCGAGGGCGGCGAGCTGGTGGCCCGCATCCTGAAGGTCGACGACGACGGCCTCGACCTCGAAGTGCCCGGAGTGAAGGGCCGCAAGGCCACCAGCCGCAGACTCGGCTTCCCTGACATCGCCAAGGCGCGCGTGCAGGTCGAGTTCAGCCGCAAGGACAGCAAGAACGAGAAGGAAGAGGAGGCGTAGCCGTGGACATCGACATGAGTGCCCTGCGGGGCTTGGTACGGGAGAAGGAGATCTCCTTCGACCTGCTGGTCGAAGCGATCGAGTCGGCCCTCCTCATCGCCTACCACCGCACCGAGGGAAGCCGCCGCCACGCGCGCGTGGAGCTCAACCGGGAGACCGGGCATGTGACCGTGTGGGCGAAGGAGGATCCCGAGGACATCGAGGAGGGGCAGGAGCCCCGCGAGTTCGACGACACCCCGTCCGGCTTCGGCCGTATCGCCGCCACCACCGCCAAGCAGGTCATCCTGCAGCGGCTGCGCGACGCCGAGGACGACGCGACGCTCGGCGAGTACGCGGGGCGCGAGGGCGACATCGTCACCGGCGTGGTCCAGCAGGGCCGCGACCCGAAGAACGTCCTCGTGGACATCGGCAAGCTGGAGGCCATCCTGCCGGTGCAGGAGCAGGTCCCGGGGGAGACGTATCCGCACGGGATGCGGCTTCGGTCGTACGTCGTCCGGGTGGCGAAGGGCGTCCGCGGCCCGTCCGTCACCCTCTCGCGCACGCACCCCAACCTGGTGAAGAAGCTCTTCGCCCTGGAGGTGCCGGAGATCGCCGACGGGTCCGTCGAGATCGCCGCCATCGCGCGTGAGGCCGGTCACCGTACGAAGATCGCCGTCCGGTCCACCCGCAGCGGCCTGAACGCCAAGGGCGCCTGCATCGGCCCCATGGGCGGCCGTGTGCGCAATGTCATGGGCGAGCTGAACGGCGAGAAGATCGACATCGTCGACTGGTCGGACGACCCGGCCGAGATGGTGGCGAACGCGCTCTCGCCGGCCCGGGTCTCCAAGGTGGAGGTCGTGGACATGGCCGCCCGCTCGGCGCGTGTGACCGTGCCCGACTACCAGCTGTCGCTGGCCATCGGCAAGGAAGGGCAGAATGCCCGACTTGCGGCCCGGCTCACCGGCTGGCGGATCGACATCCGTCCGGACACCGAGCAGACCGGGGAATAGATCCAAGCCGCAGGTCGCTCAGATTACGTCAGGTTATCGCGCGGCAACTGTTCGAATCCTGCCCCAAAGGGGTGAGGAGCGTACGGGGAGGTAGACTGAACTGTGTCTGGCCGGACACGCGTCCGCGCATGCCCTGAACGCACCTGTGTGGGGTGCCGGGAGCGAGCGGCCAAGACTGATCTGCTGCGCATCGTGGCGATCAAGGACGAGTGCGTCCCTGATCCTCGCGGTACGCTGCCCGGCCGGGGTGCGTATGTACACCCCGCACTGGTCTGTCTCGACCAGGCGGTACGCCGCCGGGCGTTCACGCGGGCGTTGCGCGCCCCGGGAGCGCTCGACACAAAGGCGTTGCGCCAGTACGTCGAGCAGACAACAGTTGCTGAGCAGGCAACACCGTAAGAAGCGTCGTGCGGAACCCCGTGCGGCCCTGGTACCTCGCGAGTCGAAAGCAGGTCGAGATTGCGATGAGCACTCGATGAGTACGCGATGAGTACGCCCATGAAGTAGCGACGGTCCGGCCGCAACCCGGACCTAAAAGGAGCGAAGTGGCTAAGGTCCGGGTATACGAACTCGCCAAGGAGTTCGGGGTTGAGAGCAAGGTCGTCATGGCCAAGCTCCAAGAACTCGGTGAATTCGTCCGTTCGGCGTCTTCGACCATCGAAGCGCCCGTTGTCCGCAAACTGACGGACGCCCTCCAGCAGGGCAACGGAGGCGGCAAGCCCGCCCCCGCCCGCAAGGCTGCCCCGGCGAAGCCGGCAGCCCCCTCTCCGGCGCAGGCTGCCCGTCCGGCCGCCCCGCGCCCGCCGGCCCCCAAGCCGGCCGCCGCCGAGAAGCCCGCGGCTCCCGCCGCGCCGGCCACTCCCGGCCCCCGTCCCACTCCGGGCCCGAAGCCCGCGCCGCGGCCCGCCCCGGCGTCCCCGGCTCCGACGACGCCCGAGTTCACGGCACCCCCGTCGGCTCCCGCCGCGCCGGCTGCCTCCCAGGGCTCCGGCCCGCGTCCGGGCGCTCCGCGTCCGGCCGGCCAGGCCCCGCGTCCCGGCGCCCCGCGTCCGGGTGGTCCCGGCCAGGGCGGCCAGGGCCGTGGTGACCGCGGCGACCGTGCCGGCGCTCCGCGTCCGGGTGGCGGTGCCCCGCGTCCGGGCGCTCGTCCGGCCGGTCCCCGTCCGGGCAACAACCCGTTCACCTCTGGTGGCTCCACCGGTATGGCGCGCCCGCAGGCGCCCCGTCCGGGCGGTGCCCCGCGTCCGGGCGGCCCCGGTGCCCCCGGCGCTCCCGGCGGCGCTCCGCGTCCGCAGGGCCAGGGCGGTCCCCGTCCCCAGGGCGCGGCGGGCGGTCCCCGTCCGCAGGCTCCGGGCGGCGCCCGTCCCACCCCGGGCGGCATGCCCCGTCCGCAGGGCGGAGGCCCGCGTCCCGGCGGTGGCCCCGGCGGCCCCCGTCCGAACCCCGGCATGATGCCGCAGCGTCCCGCTGCCGGCCCGCGTCCCGGCGGCGGTGGCCCCGGTGGCCGTGGTCCCGGTGGCGGCGGTCGTCCCGGTGGCGGCGGCGGTCGTCCGGGCGGCGGCGGTTTCGCCGGTCGTCCGGGTGGCGGTGGCGGCTTCGCCGGTCGTCCGGCCGGTCCCGGTGGCGGTGGCGGCGGTTTCGCCGGCCGTCCGGGTGGTCCCGGCGGTGGCGGCGGCGGTCGTCCCGGCTTCGGTGGCCGTCCCGGCGGTCCCGGTGGCCGTGGTGGCACGCAGGGTGCCTTCGGCCGTCCCGGCGGTCCCGCGCGTCGTGGCCGCAAGTCGAAGCGGCAGAGGCGCCAGGAGTACGAGGCCATGCAGGCCCCGTCGGTCGGCGGCGTGATGCTGCCTCGCGGCAACGGCGAGACCATTCGCCTGTCGCGCGGTGCGTCGCTCACCGACTTCGCGGAGAAGATCAACGCCAACCCGGCGTCGCTCGTCGCGGTCATGATGAACCTCGGCGAGATGGTCACGGCCACGCAGTCCGTCTCCGACGAGACGCTGCAGCTCCTCGCCGACGAGATGAACTACGCGGTTCAGATCGTCAGCCCCGAGGAGGAGGACCGCGAGCTGCTCGAGTCCTTCGACATCGAGTTCGGCGAGGACGAGGGCGACGAGGAAGACCTGGTGGTCCGTCCGCCGGTCGTCACCGTCATGGGTCACGTCGACCACGGTAAGACCCGACTGCTCGACGCCATCCGCAAGACGAACGTCATCGCGGGCGAGGCCGGCGGCATCACCCAGCACATCGGTGCCTACCAGGTCGCGACCGAGGTCAACGACGAAGAGCGCAAGATCACCTTCATCGACACCCCGGGTCACGAGGCGTTCACCGCCATGCGTGCCCGTGGTGCGAAGTCGACCGACATCGCGATCCTGGTCGTCGCGGCCAACGACGGCGTCATGCCGCAGACGGTCGAGGCGCTCAACCACGCCAAGGCGGCCGACGTCCCGATCGTCGTCGCGGTCAACAAGATCGACGTCGAGGGCGCCGACCCGACCAAGGTGCGCGGTCAGCTCACCGAGTACGGGCTGGTGGCCGAGGAGTACGGCGGCGACACGATGTTCGTCGACATCTCCGCCAAGCAGGGTCTGCACATCGACTCCCTGCTGGAGGCCGTGATCCTCACCGCCGACGCCTCGCTCGACCTGCGGGCCAACCCGAACCAGGACGCGCAGGGCATCTCGATCGAGTCCCGTCTCGACCGCGGCCGCGGTGCCGTGGCGACGGTCCTCGTCCAGCGAGGCACGCTGCGGGTCGGCGACACGATGGTCGTGGGCGACGCCTACGGCCGCGTGCGCGCCATGCTCGACGACAACGGCAACAACGTCGCCGAGGCCGGCCCGTCGACGCCGGTGCAGGTCCTGGGCCTCACCAACGTCCCGGGTGCGGGCGACAACTTCCTCGTGGTCGAGGAGGACCGTACGGCCCGCCAGATCGCGGAGAAGCGTGCCGCTCGCGAGCGCAACGCGGCCTTCGCGAAGCGCACGCGCCGCGTGTCGCTGGAGGACCTGGACAAGGTGCTCAAGGCCGGCGAGGTCCAGCAGCTGAACCTGATCATCAAGGGTGACGCTTCTGGTTCCGTCGAGGCCCTCGAGTCCTCGCTGCTCCAGCTGGACGTCGGCGAAGAGGTCGACATCCGCGTCCTGCACCGCGGCGTCGGTGCGGTCACGGAGTCCGACATCGACCTGGCCATGGGCTCCGACGCCATCGTCATCGGCTTCAACGTCCGGGCAGCCGGCCGTGCGCAGCAGATGGCGGAGCGCGAGGGCGTGGACGTCCGGTACTACTCGGTCATCTACCAGGCGATCGAGGAGATCGAGGCGGCCCTCAAGGGCATGCTCAAGCCGGAGTACGAAGAGGTCGAGCTCGGTACGGCGGAGATCCGCGAGGTCTTCAAGTCGTCCAAGCTGGGCAACATCGCGGGTGTCCTCATCCGCTCCGGCGAGGTCAAGCGCAACACCAAGGCGCGCCTCATCCGCGACGGCAAGGTGGTCGCGGAGAACCTCAACATCGAGGGTCTGCGTCGCTTCAAGGACGACGTCACCGAGATCCGCGAAGGGTTCGAGGGTGGTATCAACCTCGGCAACTTCAACGACATCAAGGTCGACGACGTCATCGCGACGTACGAGATGCGCGAGAAGCCGCGGGCCTAAGCAGCCGACGGTTCGTGCCGGCCGGCGGGACTTCGGTCCCGTCGGCCGGCGCGCCGTTTGCCGAGCGGAAACTCCGTCGAGCCATCCAGGGGTTCGCGGTACCGTTCTTGATGTCCCTGCCCATACCGATCGCAGGGTCATCGATCCCGTACCGGCGGGTGAACCGGCTACACACATGTACGTGGGGACTCTGTCCTTCGACCTCCTCCTCGGCGACGTACGGTCGCTGAAGGAGAAGCGCTCCGTCGTCCGTCCGATCGTCGCCGAACTCCAGCGGAAGTACGCGGTGAGCGCGGCGGAGGTCGACCACATGAACCTCCATCGCAGGGCTCTCATCGGCCTCGCGATGGTCTCCGGCGACGCGGGGCATCTCAGCGACGTACTCGATCGTTGCGAACGGCTGGTCGCCGGCCGCCCCGAGGTGGAGCTGCTGTCCGTGAGACGCCGCTTCCACGGCGACGACGACTGACCACAGAACGTAGAAGAAGAAAGAACGGGAGACGGACCAGTGGCCGACAACGCGCGGGCTAAAAGGCTGGCGGACCTCATCCGAGAGGTGGTGGCCCAGAAGCTGCAGCGCGGGATCAAGGACCCGCGGCTCGGCTCGCACGTCACCATCACGGACACCCGTGTCACGGGTGACCTGCGGGAGGCGACCGTCTTCTACACGGTGTACGGGGACGACGAGGAGCGGGCAGCCGCCGCGGCCGGACTGGAGAGCGCCAAGGGCGTGCTCCGCTCGGCCGTCGGGGCCGCCGCGGGCGTGAAGTTCACGCCCACCCTCACCTTCGTCGCCGACGCCCTGCCGGACACCGCCCGCACCATCGAGGACCTCCTCGACAAGGCGCGCCAGTCCGACGAGAAGGTGCGCGAGGTGTCCGCGGGCGCGAAGTACGCCGGTGACGCGGACCCGTACCGCAAGCCGGGCTCCGAGGACGAGACGGACGGCGACACCGCGGAATGACGCAGAAGCACACCACGCCCGACGGCCTTGTCATCGTCGACAAGCCGTCGGGCTTCACTTCGCACGACGTGGTCGCCAAGATGCGCGGCATCGCGCGCACCCGCCGCGTCGGGCACGCCGGCACCCTCGACCCCATGGCGACGGGCGTCCTCGTCCTCGGCGTCGAGAAGGCGACCAAGCTGCTCGGTCATCTGGCCCTGACCGAGAAGGAGTACCTGGGCACCATCCGCCTCGGCCAGACCACCATCACCGATGACGCCGAGGGCGAGATCACGGGGTTGGCCGACGCCTCGAAGGTCACCCGCGACGCCGTCGACGCCGGCATCGCCAAGCTCACCGGCGACATCATGCAGGTGCCGTCCAAGGTCAGCGCCATCAAGATCGACGGCGTGCGCTCCTACAAGCGGGCGCGGGACGGCGAGGACTTCGACATCCCGGCCCGGCCGGTCACCGTCTCGTCCTTCTCGGTGTACGACGTCCGGGACGCCGTCGCCGACGACGGCACCGCCGTTCTCGACCTGGTCGTGTCGGTGGTCTGCTCCTCGGGCACGTACATCCGCGCCCTGGCCCGCGATCTCGGTGCCGACCTGGGCGTCGGCGGCCACCTCACGGCGCTGCGCCGCACCCGTGTCGGACCGTACAAGCTGGACTCCGCGAAGACGCTGGACCAGCTCCAGCAGGAGCTGACGGTGATGCCGATCGCCGAGGCCGCCGCGGCCGCGTTCCCCCGCTGGGACGTGGACGCCCGGCGCGCCCGCCTGCTGACGAACGGCGTCCGCCTCGACATGCCCGACGAGTACGCCGGTGCCGGTCCCGTCGCCGTCTTCGACCCCGAGGGCCGCTTCCTCGCGCTCGTGGAGCAGCACAAGGGCAAGGCGAAGAGCCTGGCCGTCTTCGGCTGAGGGATCTGGAGACACCCGGCCTCCGCCGGGTGCCTGCCCGTGGAGCGGCGGTCACGGAGTCGTCCTCTGCCCGCCGCTCCACGGTCCCCCCTCGGTTCCCCCACCCCTAGGGTGTATCCAGCGACCCCCTTCTGTTCACCCGTCCGTGCAGGCGCTCGGAGTGAACCGAGGGAGCGGAAGGGGGCGCGTTCGCCGAGCGATCTGTCCCGCTGATCACATCGTGCCTACTGTCGAAAGAACAGGGCGTGAGTGTATGGGCGTACGGGCGCATGGCGGGGAGGTTCGACGATGGCGGGACGGGGCCCGCGGGCGGGCGGAGACCGCCGGACGTCGGAGCGGACGGGGACGTGGACGGCGGCGGACACGCAGGGCACAGGAAGGGGCCGGTCCGAGAAGGACGGCTGCGCACGGCACCCCCGCCGCTCCCCGTCCCACGACGACGACCGGGCTCGCCACGCGCGCGGGCGGGGGAGCGGCGACGAACGCACGGAGGGTGTCCAGTCGGGCGCCCGCGTCCGTGACGCGGCTCTGGTCCGCATCCACGACCTGGCCGGGCGGCCCCGCGGCCTCGGCTTCGTGGCCGACCATCACGGCACCGTCGTCACCAGCCACGAGGTGGTCGACGGGCTGTCCCGTCTGGTCCTGCACGCCGCCGAGGGTGACCGCAGCTGTGTGGTTCCCGCGAGTGCGGTGACCCCGTTGCCCGAGCTGGACCTGGCCCTCGTACGCACCGAAGGCCTGGGCGTGGAGCCGCTGCCGGTGACCGTGCGGGAACGGATCGAGACCGGCGCCTACGTCCGGATCGCGGCCGGCGGGTGGCGGGAGGCGCGCGTGCTGGGCGCGGCGTCCGTGACGTACACGGCGACCAGCGGCTTCCATCACCTCGACAGCGCCCTGGAGCTGGCGGTCGGCACGGCCGGCCGGGATGCGCTGCGGCTGGGCGGAGGGGCGGCCGGGGGACCCGTGCTCGACGCCGGGACCGGGGCGGTGGTGGGCGTCCTCGGCACGGCCCTGCGGTCCGGCGACCGTGACGCCGGGTTCGCCGTGCCGCTGCTGAACTCCGGCCCGGCCGACGGTGCGCTGGCCGAGCTGCTCGCGGAGAACGCGGCGACCGTGCCCGCTTACGGGGCCGACCTGAACCTGGCGGGCGTACTGGAACTGACGGCCACGTCGGTCGGACAGGACGGTCCGCCCGGGGCCCTGGCAGGCTGCGTCGGCCGCATGGAGGCCGGGGGAGCGGGGGCGGTGGCGCCGGTCGAACGGGCCTCGGTGGCAAGGGAGTTCGACGCCTTCACCGAGAGCGGGGCCGCGGTCCTGGCCCTGGTCGGGCCTCCGGGCAGCGGCCGTACGACCGAACTCGCGGCCCTGGCCGCCCGCCGCCACCGCGACCCGCGACCGTCCCCCACGCTGTGGCTGCGCGGCGCCGACCTGAAGGACGACGACGACTCGGTGGCCGACGCCGCGCGCCGGGCCCTCACCCGAGCGGCCCGCATCGTGGCGGCGTCGACCTCCTCCGACCCCACCCTGGGCGACACGACCCCCGAACGCCTGGCCCACCTCTCCCACACCACCGGCCGCCCCCTCCTGCTCCTCCTCGACGGCCCCGAGGAGATGCCCCCACTCCTGGCCCACCGCCTCGCGGCCTGGACGGACGGCACGGCGCGGTGGCTGCGGGAGACGGGGACGCGGTTGGTGGTGGCGTGCGGGGCGGAGTACTGGGAGGGGGCGGGGGCGGAGTTCCCGGAGGAACTGCTGTACGGGGCTGGGGAGTTCGAGGGCGAGGAGGCTGCACCGCTCGACGCCGGTCCGTGCATCTCAGCCCGTCCGGCGTTTGAGGACGAGGCCGTTCAGGCCGAAGCGGGGGTCCCGGGGACGGCAGCCCCCTGGCGGGGTCGAACGGGCGGAGCCCCTGGGGACGGGACGGGCAGGGGCGGCGGGGGCGAGAACTCCCGGCGCTTCCCGCCCTGCGTACGGCTCGGCGACCTCACCCCCGACGAGGCCCACCAGGCCCGCACCCGCTACGGCATCCCTGAAGCGGCCCTGGCCGCCCCCGACGCCCGCCACCCCCTCACCCTCCGGCTCCTCTCCGAGGTCCGCGCCGCCCTCCCCGAGACCCCCCACCCCCCACTCGACCGCGACGACGTCCTCTCCGCCCACCTCGACCTCATGTGCCTCCGCATCGCCGTCCGCCTCGCCGCCGAGAACGGCCTGCGCGGCACCGCCGTACGCCGCCTTGCCGCCAAGGTCGCCGGCCAGGTCCACGAGGCCGCCCGCCGCAGCCTCGGCCCTGGCCAGGGAGAGCTGGACCGTTCGTCCTTCGAGGACGTGTTCCCCTGGGGCCCCGCCCCCGCGAGGCTCGGCGGCGGCACCGGCTGGGCCTCCGCCGTCCTCACCGAGGGCCTCCTCGTCCCCGCCGGCAACGGCTACCGCTTCGCCCACGAGGAACTCGCCGACTGGATCCAGGGCATGCACCTCGACCTGGACGAGGCCCTCCGGGCCCTGGTCCACCGCCGCCGCACCGACCCCGACGCCGCGCACCCCCTCCCCGTGCCGCACCACCGCATCGGCCCCGTCGTGCAGGCCCTGCTCCTCCTGGCCCGTCAGCACGGAACCGACCGACTCGCCCGCCGACTGGAGGAGTTGACGCACGCCCTCGACGCCGACCGGCACTCCTGGTGGGCCGCCCGCCTCCTCGCCGAGACCCTGCTGCGCGTCCCGGACGCGACGCCGTACCTGGGCGTACTGCGCCTGCTCGCCGACCGCATCGTGGCCTGGCGGCACCGGGAACGCCCCGCACCCCCGGAGTTCCACCCCGGCTTCTGGACGGCCCTGCGCCTCCCGGACACCGAACGCTTCGCCCTCCTCCGCGACCTCGTTCGCGCCGACGGCCCACCGCACGAGACCGACAGCGTCCCGAGCGAGGCCTTCCCGAGCGACACGCTCCCGACCGCCTCCTGTCCGTACACCCCAGGCACCCACGCGCCGGACAGCCCCGCCGCCCCCACCCCCACGTCCCCTCCCGCCCCCTTCTCCGTCGGCGGCGCCTGCTCGCCCTCGCCCGAATCCACCGCATCCACCGCACCCCCCTCCCACACCCCCCGCTACCTCGACGCCGCCGCCCACCTCCTCGCCACCACCCCCGCCGCCGTACAACCCCACCTCACCCGCTGGTTCGACGACGACCGCCCCCTGCCCGCCACCCCCCACGCAACCGTCGCCCGCGCGGCCCAGGCCCTGCTCTACGCCCACCGCCACCGCGCCCTCGACGACCTCACCGAGACGCTCGTCGACAGCGCCCACCGCAAGGCCGACGAACTCCTCGCCGTACTGGCCGAAGAGGAGCCGTCCGCCATCTGCCGGGCCGTCGACCGCTGGGCGCACGACGAGCGGCCCGGGCGGCGCGTCGCGGCGGTGGCGTACGCACTGCGCGCCGCGTCCCACGTCCACACCGAGGCCGACCGTGAACTCCTCCGCTACGCCGCCCTCGCCCTGCTCGCCCGCCCCTCCGACTGCACCCTGCACGGCGGCGCGCTCGCCCTCCTCGTCCGGGACCCACGCACGCGCGCCCGCCATCTCCCGCAGGCGCTGGAGCTGTTCGCGGCCGCGGACCCGCACTTCCCGCCCAGCGCCCTGCTCGCCGCCCTGGCCACCCATCCCGAACCGGTTCTGGACGCCTTCCGCGACCGCCTGAACCGACCGGACCCCGGGCAGGCACTGCGCACCCTCGCCGACGTCACCACGCCCGGCCTCGCCCTCCGGGTCGCCGCCCTCGTACGGGAGGCGGTCCAGCGGCACCCCGAGACCGCCGCCGACGTGGCCGCGTACGTCGACCGGCGCCTCGACCAGGGCCCCACCGCACGCGCCGCACTCCTGGCGCTGGTCACCGGCCTGCTGCGGGGCGGCACGGAACAGGTGAGGGCCGCCCTCGCCGCCGTACTCGCACTGCCCGGCACCCCCGAGTCCCGCCCGCTGCGCCGCGAGCTCCGCGATGTCCTCCTCGCCCATGAGCGCGCCCCGGCCGTCCTGGACGCCTTTCTGCACGCCACCGTCCAGCGCGGCGCCGACCGGGCGGACGACGACCTCCGCGGGCTCGTCCACCACACCGGTCTGCTCCTCGTCCGCACCCCGGACGGCGCGGCCCGCTTCGACCGTGGCCTGGTCGACCTGGGCCGCCGTGTCCCCGGCTTCGCCGGGCGGGTCGCCGGCTGGCTGACCGAGGCCCCGCAGGAGTGGTCGGCGGTCGTCGGCCCGAGCACCCGCCGGATGATCGAGAACCTGGCCGGCGTACGAGTTCCCGCATGACCGGCGCGTCCGTACGTGCACCCGGTCACAGCCACCATGCCGATGCGGGCCCGAGGCGCCCGGCATGGCACCCTTAGACCTGCGTGAGAGCGTGTGAGGCAAAAGACGGACACGGGTTCGACGGGTTCGACGAGTTTGCGACAAGGAGCAGTCACAGTGCAGCGCTGGCGTGGCTTGGAGGACATCCCCCAGGACTGGGGGCGCAGCGTCGTCACCATCGGCTCCTACGACGGAGTGCACCGCGGGCACCAGCTGATCATCCGGCATGCCGTGGACCGCGCCCGTGAGCTGGGCGTCCCCGCCGTCGTCGTCACCTTCGACCCGCACCCCAGCGAGGTCGTCCGCCCCGGCAGCCACCCGCCCCTGCTGGCCCCGCACCACCGCCGCGCCGAGCTGATGGGCGAACTGGGGGTGGACGCGGTGCTGATCCTGCCCTTCACGACCGAGTTCTCGAAGCTGTCGCCGGCCGAGTTCGTGGTCAAGGTCCTGGTCGACAAGCTGCACGCCAAGGCGGTCGTCGAGGGCCCGAACTTCCGCTTCGGCCACCGCGCGGCGGGCCACGTCGAGTTCCTCGCCGAACAGGGCAAGATCTACGACTTCGAGGTCGAGGTCGTCGACCTGTACGTGACCGGCGAGGCGGGCGGCGGCGAGCCGTTCTCCTCGACCCTGACCCGCCGCCTGGTCGCCGAGGGCGACGTCCAGGGCGCGGCCGAGATCCTGGGCCGACCGCACCGGGTGGAGGGTGTCGTCGTACGAGGGGCGCAGCGGGGGCGGGAGCTCGGGTTCCCGACCGCCAACGTCGAGACGCTGCCCCACACCGCCATCCCCGCCGACGGCGTCTACGCCGGCTGGCTGCACGCCCAGGGCGAGGCGATGCCGGCCGCGATTTCCGTCGGCACGAACCCGCAGTTCGACGGCACCGAGCGCACGGTGGAGGCGTACGCGATCGACCGGGTGGGGCTGGACCTGTACGGCCTGCACGTCGCCGTCGACTTCCTCGCCTTCGTGCGCGGCCAGGCGAAGTTCGAGTCGCTTCAGGCCCTGCTGGAGCAGATGGCCGAGGACGTGAAGCGCTGCCGGGAGCTGATCGCTGCCGCGGGCTGAGCGGTACGAGGACAGAGGGCCGGCACCTTCACGGTGCCGGCCCTCTGTCGTTGACGGCTGTCCGCTACTGCTGCGTCCAGCCGGGCGGTACGACTCCCTGCTGCGGCTGGCCCTGCTGCGGGTCCTGGGGCGGCTGCTGCTGCCAGCCCTGGCCCGGTGCGGGCTGCTGCGGGGGCTGCCCCCAGCCCTGTCCCGGCTGCGGGGCGCCGCCGGGCTGGGCGTAGGGCTGCTGCGGCTGCTGCTGGGGCGGGTAGCCCTGCTGGGCGTGCTGGTCGTACCCCGGCTGCGGGTGCTGCTGGTACTGCATGTTCGGGTTGCCGAAGCCCTGCTGCGTCCGCGCGATGTCCTCGGCGATGAGCGCGGCGAGGTCGAAGTAGGCCTCGCGCGTCTTGGGACGCATCATGTCGAGGTCCACCTCGGCGCCCGCGGCCAGGTGCTCGTCGAACGGGATCACCACGACACCGCGGCAGCGGGTCTCGAAGTGCGCGACGATGTCCTCCACCTTGATCATCTTGCCCGTCTCGCGGACACCGGAGATCACGGTCACCGACCGCTGGACGAGATCGGCGAAGCCGTTCGCCGACAGCCAGTCCAGCGTCGTCGAGGCGCTGCTCGCACCGTCCACCGACGGCGTGGAGATGATGATCAACTGGTCGGCGAGGTCCAGCACTCCGCGCATGGCGCTGTAGAGCAGACCCGTACCCGAGTCCGTGAGGATGATCGGGTACTGCCGGCCCAGCACGTCGAGCGCGCTGCGGTAGTCCTGGTCGTTGAAGGTGGTGGAGACCGCCGGGTCCACGTCGTTGGCGATGATCTCGAGACCCGAGGGGGCCTGCGAGGTGAAGCGGCGGATGTCCATGTAGCTGTTCAGCTGCGGGATCGCCTGGACGAGGTCACGGATGGTGGCGCCCGTCTCGCGGCGCACGCGGCGCCCGAGGGTGCCGGCGTCCGGGTTGGCGTCGATCGCGAGGATCTTGTCCTGGCGCTCGGTGGCGAGCGTGGCGCCCAGCGACATGGTCGTCGTCGTCTTGCCGACGCCGCCCTTGAGGCTGATGACCGCGATCCGGTAGCAGGACATCACCGGCGTGCGGATCAGCTGCAGCTTCCGCTCGCGCTCCGCCTGCTCCTTCTTGGCGCCGAGCTTGAAGCGCGACGGGCCCTGGTTGTTCTTGCGGGCCTTCGGCTGGTTGCGCAGCAGGCGGTCGGAGGACAGCTCCACGGCGGCGTTGTAGCCGAGCGGCGTGCCGGGTGCGGCTTGCTGCTGCTGGGGTGCGCCGGGGCCGGCCTGCGGGCCGGGCGGGGCGCTCCAGCCCTGGTTGCCCTGGGCGCCCTGGTTGCCGTAGGCGGCGGGCGGGACAGCGGGGTTCTGCTGGGGGTGCTGCTGCGGCGCCTGCTGCTGCGCGGGCTGGGCCGGAGGCTGCTGCGCGGGCCCGGGCTGCTGCTGGGCGGGCTGCGGGTAGCCGTAGCCCGCCTGCTGCGGCTGCTGTTGGGGCGGGTAACCGTAACCGGCCTGCGCGGGATCGGGCGCCTGCTGCGGATAGCCGTAACCGGCGGGCGGCTGTACGCCCTGCGGCTGCCCGGGCTGAGGTGCCTGCTGCGGGTAGCCGTAACCGGCGGCCTGCGGCTGGGGTTGCGCGGGCTGGGGCGCCTGTCGCGGGTCGACCGGAGCGGGGTGTCCGGTCTGCGCCGCCGGATGCTGGGGCTGCTGCGCCGGATAGCCGGGCTGCTGCTGGGCCGGGCCGAACGCGCCCTGCGGAGGGGTGGGTTGGCCGGGCTGCGGTTGCGCGGGCTGAGGTGCCTGCTGCGGGTAGCCGTATCCGCCGGCCTGTGCGGCTGCGGCCTGTGCGGCTGCGGCCTGCGGGTCCGGGTGACCTCCCTGCTGCGGGGCACCCTGATCGGGGTGCGCGGGGGCGAAGCCCTGCGGCAGCGGGGGAAGTGCCTGGTTGGCCTGGGGTGGGGCGGGGGGCTGTGCCTGCGGCTGCTGTGCCTGCGGCTGAGCCGTGGGCGGCTGCGCGGGAGCGGCGGGCGCCTGCGTCGGCGGAGTCTGGGCCTCCGGCTCCGCCACTGCCTCCGGCTCGGCTTCCGGCGTCACAGCCGTCGCCGGTGCGGCCTCGGGGGCGTGCTGCGCGGGGGCGTCCGCGTCGGGCTCGGCCTGTGCCGGTTCGTCGCCGTCCGCACCGGTCACGGATGCGGTGACGTCGGCGGATTCCGCTTCGTCGTTCCGCTGCTCCTCCGGCTCACCGTCGTCGTCGGCACCGCCGAACAGCCGCGCCGCCTCGGCGTCGGCGGCGGCGTGGTTGAGCTCGGCCTCCGGCTGCTCCGCCACGGGCTGGGCGGGGGCGGGCTGTTCGGGTGCGGGCGCCGCCGGGACACCGGCCGCCGGGGTTGCGGTCGGGGCCGGGGCCGCGCCGGACTGGGCGTCCTCGTCGACCGGGCGCAGTACGGGGAAGCCGGGTGCGGCGGCGGGCGGTTGGGCAGGGGCGTGCTGCGGGGGCGCGGCGGGCGCCTCGGCTGGCGTGTGCTGCTGGGGTGCGGCGGGCGGCTGGGCAGGGGTGTGCGGGGCAGGAGTGTGCTGCTGGGCGGGCATGGGCTGGTGGGGCGCGCCGAAGCCACCGGAGGTGTCCTGGCCCGGCTGGGGCACGCCGAAGCCACCCGACGTGTCCTGACCGGGCTGGGGCGCACCGGCGCCCGTCTGCTGGGTCTGCTGGGGGTAGCCGTACCCGCCGGCCGCGGGGGCACCCGGCGCGGACTGCTGCTGCGGGAAGCCGTAGCCACCGGTGGCAGGGCCCTGCTGGTGCGTGCCCGGGGTGCCCTGAGCCGGAGTGTGCTGCGAGGGCTGTGCGGGCGGCTGCGGTGCGCCCTGGGCGGGCGGCTGCGCCGGTGCGGGCGCGTGCGGTGCCGGACCCTGCGCTGCGGGACCGCCCGGCGGACCGGTCGGCGACCCGATGGGTGGACCGGTCGGCGGTGGTGGCGACGTCTGCGCGGCGTCCTGCTGTCCGCCGCCCGTGGAGCCACCCTGCGTGCCTTGGGCGTACCAGGCGGGAGGTGTGTAGACGATTTCGAACTCGCCGGTGAGATCCACCTCGTGATCGTCCCCGTCCGAGGTCGGGCTCCCGCCGTTGTACTCGGACCGATCCCTGTTCACTGCTTGCCTCCTGGTCAGCCACTGCTGCTGAGCTGGTCGTCGTCGCGGTCGGGCGGACCGAGTGGCGAGTCCCACGCGACTGCGATCGTCACCGCACCACCAGAAGCCTAATCACTCGCATGGCGGGACGGAAAAGCCCCCATGGGCGCGGACGGAAACGCCCTATGGGCACGACTTGTCCGCTTGTTCGCGCCCCGCCGCGGGAGACGACGACGCGTCAGCCGGCCGACGCGTCAGTCCATACGGCGGGCCACACCGAGCAGACCCGTCTCCGCATCCGTGGGTTCGGTCATGACGAACTTGTGATGCTTGCGAGTGCACCACAGGGCGACGCCGTCGTGAAGGGTCGGAAGGTGCTGAAGATGCTCCTCGGGGACACCCAGCGTGTCCTTCACCACCTCGGTCTCGTACGGCGAGATGCGCTGGATCCCGACGAGATGGGCCTGCGCCAGCCAGCGCGGCGCGTGCTCACTGACGAACGGCAGCACCGTCACCACGGCCTGCCACGGCACGGACGTCACCCGTCCGCGCGGCGGGCGGATGCCGCAGTCCCGGAAGAGCACGACCGGACTCGACACCGACGGCCCCTGCGCGGGCACCCGGCCCACCGGATAGACCGTCACACACTGCTGGCCGCCGCCGGCCGCCTGGGCCAACTGCTGCCAGGCCTGCGGACGTCCGGTCTCGACGCCGACCCGCGCACCCGTCGCGGCGGCGCGCAACGCCAGCACCTGGGCGAGCCACAGACCACCCACGAGGACGACGTCGAAAGGAGTCGGACGGGACAGACCGAGCACCGCCGGCTGCGACTCCGGGTCGGTGCCGATGATCACGCCGTCGTCACCGAGCGGCATGCTGATCGCCGCGAGTTCGTCGGCGGTGACGACATGGCGGTTGCGCCGCGGGCCGCGCAGCCCGAACCCCGGGCTGACGATGCGGCGTTGCTGCTGCGGCGTCTCCGGCTGCCGGATGATCGGGATCATCCCGGTGTCGGTGGGCGAGGCCACGTGCGCCGGCGTACGTCCGGGGGTACGGCCCTGCGGTCCCTGGTTCTGTCCCTGGTTCTGTCCCTGGGGCATGGTCGGGGCGGGGTAGGACATCAGTACGTACCTCCGAGCGGCAGAGTGGCGAGGGCTCCGGGGACCTGCTCCCGGTCGAGACGGACGAGGCCGACCTTCGCGGCACTCGCGGCCCGCTCCAACTCCCGTCCCACCTGGCCGAGTTCACTGTCGCCGCGAGCGGTGACGCGGATGTGCCCGGTGAGGGAGACACCCCGGTTGCCGGCCTTGCTCAGGGTCATGCTGAACGTCGTGGCGAGCACCGGCAGCGAGGTGAACCGCGTGACCAGCTCGGGCAGCGCCACACCACCGGCGCCCAACTGCGGCCAGCGGGACACCCAGTACGTCGTGTGCCACCGGTCGTCGACCCGCCAGGTCCGTACCGCCTCGACCGTACGGCGCTGGGTCCGCCCGTCCTGGCCGTGCTGCGCGTTGGCGCGCGGGTTCAGGCAGCTGGACGTGGCGAGGGCGTGCACCAGCTCGGTCTCGTCCAGGATCGTCGCCTTGAAGCCGGCGCCGGCCAGCCGGCTCGCCAACTGGTCGGCCACGCGCAGCAGTGCGCGCTGCGCGCCGGGAACGCCGTCCCCGCGGGCCTGAACCGCCTCCGGGCACAGCTCCGGGTCGAGCTTGAGGGCGACCCAGGTGAGCCGGAGCGCGGGGGAGCCGGACTGCGCCTGGAGGGGGCCGTACGACCGCGCGGCGAGCGACTGCTGCGGCAGGTGCGGCGCGGGCGCGGGCTGGGTGTGCTGCACGATCTGCACGGAGGCGAGGCGGATCCCGTCGACCTCCAAGGCGTCCTGGATGAGCCGCAGCGGCAGCTGCCGCCCGGCGGCCGCCGGACGCAGCGGCTCGTCGCTCGGCTGCACGAAGAGCACGGCGGTCAGGAAGGTCCCGTCGCCGATCATCCCGATCGAACGGTCGTCACGGGACACGAAGTTGTACGTCCGCAGTGCGGGGTCGCACTCCACGACGGGGGCCAGCATCGCGTCCGTCCCGGGCGGCACGGGCAGCTTGGCGTCGCGCCGGCGCTGCCTCAGCGCGCGCGACGTCTCGTACCACTCGGGCAGCGGACGGCGGCCCCGGCGCAGGACCGCCAGGAGCAGCAGCAGTGCCGCCACGACACCGGCCGGGACCAGCAGCCAGGACTGGTCGGCGGCCCAGGCGGCCAGCATGACCGCCGCCGCGAGCTCCACCAGGATGAGTTGCTGCAGCCGCACCGGGCCCAGACCGCCGGGGCGGGGCAACGTACGCGGCGATGCGGCGACCGGAGCGGCCTGGGCAGCCGACGAACGTCTGCCGCTGCCGCTCGGACCCCCCTGTTGCTGCGGTGCGCGGCGTCCGCGCCGAGTGCTCGTAGCGCTGGTCATCCCCCGGGACATCCCTTTCGCGAAATTGTGGCCGTTCGCAGTAATGGCCGCTGACCGGGCCCACATCGGCAATACGAGTGGCTCACGGTACCCGCTGCGGAACGCGAGGCGACACAGGGGACACCGAAACCCCAGGTGACCAGAGTTTCACGGACCGGGCCCGCATGGTGGAGCGCTGTCGTGAAGCTCTGTGAAGATGCGGGGTCGGCCGCACACCTGATGAATCACCGTCGCGTGGCGCAGGGCATAGTAGGTGCCTGCGCGGCCGAAGCGGGCCTCGGAAACGGCACTTGGAATCGGGCCTTTCGAGCACGATCGATCGAGTCGTCACAAACGCGATCGAGTACCGCCGAAGACCGCCGAACACCGTCGAGTACCGCCGAGTACTGCAACACGATCGAGCATCACAAACGGGAGAAACGGGGACCATGGCAAAGCAGCGTCGGGATGAGCTCGCCGCCTACACCTTCGCTCGCAAGCGCACCGTCGCGGCGTTCCTGGCACCGTCGCCGGGCGGCTCCGAGGAAGGCGCGCCGCGTCCCGTCCGTACGGTGATGCCCTCTCTCGCGGTGGGCGTGGTGCTGGTGATCGGCTTCGTCGCCTGGGGCGTGATCAAGCCCACGGCACCCAAGGGCTGGGACACGCCGGGCGAGTACATCATCGTCGACAGCGACTCCACGACGCGGTACGTGGTCCTCGACCCGGACCCGAAGGACGGCAAGGTGGAGAAGGTCCTCCACCCGGTCCTCAACTACGCCTCCGCCAAGCTCCTGCTCGACAAGGGCAAGGGCACCGTCCTGGAGGTCCCCGGCAAGGAGATCGACAAGAGCGGCATCCGGCACGGCGCGACGATCGGCATCCCCTACGCCCCCGACCGGCTGCCCTCCAAGGACGACGCGGAGAAGCCCAAGACGTGGGCGGTCTGCGAGCGCCCGGCCCCCGGCAAGGAGGGCGCCATCGACCGCGCCGTCTTCGTCTTCGACTCCGACGACGCCAAGTCGCTCGAGAACTCGGGGAAGGTCAACGCCCTCGAGGCCCTGTACGTCAAGGACACCGAGACCGGCCGCGAATACCTGGTCGACGGCGACGGCAACCGCTTCCGGCTGGGCGGTGAGGAGGGCCTCGACGACACCTCCATGGAGAAGCTGCGTACGGCGGTCATCGGCAGCAGCGCCACGGCGCAGGCGCAGCCGGTGAGCAAGGAGTGGCTGAACACCCTGAACCCGGGCGAGGACATCGACTTCCCGACGGTCCCGAACGCCGGCGCCCCCACCTCCGTTCAAGGGCTCGACGGGGTGACCACGGTGGGACAGGTGCTCAGGGCGCGGGACGCTCAGAACGAGCAGTTCTACGTCGTCCTCAAGGACCAGGTCGCCGTCATCTCGCCCTTCGTCGCCGCTCTGCTGGTCGCCCACGACGGGACGAGCCCCGTCAAGGCCAGCACCCCGGAGATCATCGAGGCCAACGGCGGCTCGGCGGACCGCTTCTACGCGGACAAGGGCTGGCCCCTCACCGTTCCGCGGCAGGCCAACCCGGCGTCCTCGCCGAACGGCGACGCCCTCACCACCTCCTGCAGCGTCTACAAGGGCGGAATCGAGAACAACAAGCCGCAGCTCGCCGCCTGGGCCGGTACGAACTACCCCAAGAAGGTCATCACCGACTCCCTGAGCGCCTACGTCTCGTCCGGCTCGGGCCTCCTCTTCCAGGAGATCACCGGTGCGACCGGAGGCGGCGGCCGGGTGTACCTGCTGACGGACACGGGCCTGAGGTACTCGCTGCCGGCGGGCAACGACAGCGAGGCGAAGGGCAGCGCGGCGGGCTCGTCCTCCTCTTCCTCGGGCTCGTCGGAGGGCGGGCCCAGCGAGACGGACAAGGCGCGCACCCGGCTGGGCTACGAGGACCTCTCCAAGCCCGCGTTCGTGCCGCAGACTTGGGCGACGTTCATCCCGAAGGGCCCCACGCTGGACACGGCGAGCGCGGCCCAGCCGCAGAGCCAGTGACCGGTCAACGGGCGTACGCGCAGGCGCACTTGAGGGTAAGACGGCGTACGTGTCACAGGATGATCGCTCAAGTGTGTGAGCCGTGTAACTGATTGGCCGTGCCTGTGGTTGAGTGACAGGCTGACGATAGAGTGTTTGCAGCGCTCAAGCGTGCGAAGCTCCTCCGGGCACCGGAACAGGTATCCCGGATCAACGACGACATGGGGGAAGGTTCATCATGGCCGGCCAGTTCCGGGTAACAGAGGACGAACTCACCAAGCTCTCCAGCGACATCAACACCGTGAACGGTCAGCTGCAGGGCGAGATCCGCCGCCTCAACGGAGTGATCGACCAGATCGCCGGCGGATGGCAGGGCCAGGCGGCCCAGTCCTACCGCCAGCTGCAGGACCGCTGGAACTCGGATGCGAAGAGGATGAGCGACATCCTCAACGACATCAAGGAAGCCGTGGACTCCACGCGGAGCAACTACTCCGCGTCGGAAGAGCAGCAGAACTCCGAGATCAGCAAGATCATGTCGGACTTCGGCTGATCGAGCCGGTTCGGTCCGAAGACTTCGATTCTGCCTGATTTCCGAGGTCCTTCGGTGCTTCTTCCTGATCTTCCTGAATCCCACCGACTTCCTTCGATTTCTTCCTGAAAGGGAATGACGATGTCGATCCTCGTCAATTACGCCACCATCACCAACGCGTCCACGGACGTGAAGACGACCGCCGGCCGCATCAAGCAGCAGCTGGACGACCTCGAGGCCGCGGTCAAGCGCGTCGCCAACACCTGGGAGGGTGAGGCGCAGGAGGGTTACCAGCGCAAGCAGCGCGAGTGGGACAAGACCGCCGCGGACCTGCACGCCACCCTGCTGAAGATCTCCACGGCCCTGCAGAGCGCGGCCGACAACTACCAGGCCACTGAGAAGAGCAACGCCAACACGTGGGGCTGAGCCCGTCGGCGACCTGAGGGACCTGAGATGAAGAGAATCGGCCCAGCCGACGCCATGGCGTCCGCTGGGCCGTCCTCTGCTTCGGGGTCGCCCACACCTTCTTCTGGTTCTTCGGGCTTGCACACAGCAAATCCCGAAAACCTTCACATGCATCGCCACACACGTGACACATACATGACCCAGCTTCGAAGGAAGCAAGGCAGTAAGGACGCCCCCGGGGGCCTGGACATGAGGGGCCTGAACGTGAAGGGCCGAACAGCCCACCCGCGCAGCCGCGACGGCCGCAGTGGCCGCAGTGGCCACAACAGTGGAACCCGCGTACTGCAGCGGGCCTTTGGCGTGCTCGCGGCGACGGGAATCTGCCTTGCGACGGCGCCGCCGGCGTTCGCCACCCCGGACAGCCCTCGCTCCGAGAGCCCGGACTTCGGTCTGTCGGCGAGCACGGAGTGCGTCTTCGGCGGTGACGTCATCAAGTCCACGCCCTGGTCACTCCAGCGGATCCTCCTGGACCAGCTGTGGGAGCAGGCGACGGGCAAGGGCGTCACGGTCGCGGTGATCGACACGGGCGTCGACAAGTCCAACAAGCAGCTGACCAGCGCCGTGGCAGGCGGCAAGTCGTACGTCGACGGCGCCGCGACCAAGGACATCGAAGGCCACGGCACCAGGGTCGCCGGCATCATCGCCGCCCGCCCGCTCAAGGGCACGGGCTTCGTGGGCATCGCACCGAACGCCGAGATCCTCTCCTACCGCTACACGGGCGGAGAGCAGAAGCAGGGCAACTCGCGGACGATGTCCCAGGCGATCAGCGCCGCGGTTGCCGCGGGCGCGAAGATCATCAACATCTCCTCGGACACCGCGAACAAGGAAGACAACGCGGAACTGCGGGGTGCTGTCTCGGCAGCCGTGAAGGCAGGAGCCCTGATCGTGGCAGCCGCCGGCAACGACGGCGCCGACGGCAAGTCCGCGAACACGTATCCGGCTTCGTACGAAGGCGTCTTGGCGGTCGGCGCCTCCGACCGTAATGACGAGCGGGCCTTCTTCTCGCAGTCGGGCGACTTCGTGGATGTGGCGGCGCCGGGTGTCGGCATGGTCTCCACCGTCCCGACGGGCGGCCAGTGCACAGCCGACGGCACGAGTTTCGCTGCGCCGTATGTGGCGGGCGTCGCGGCTCTGCTGAAGGAGAAGCACCGGGACTGGAGCGCGGCCCAGATCGCCACGCGCATCGAAGAGACGGCTCAGCGGCCGGGGCGGGGGCCCAACCGGTACATCGGGTGGGGTGTCGTCGATCCGGTCGCCGCGTTGTCGGACGACTCCGAGCCGGGGACTTCTCCGAAGCCGGATCCGCCGGTTGTGGCTGGGTCCGGTGGGGTTGTGCCTATGGCTGTGACCATGGGGGAGAGCGAGGCGGAGCGGGAGCGCCGGGTGGCTATTTATGTGCTCGGTACGGGATTTGCGCTCGCGCTTGTGGTTGCGGGGAGCGGGGTGGCTGTGCGGGACTGGCGTAGTCGACGGGACCGGGAGTCCCGACGGGCTGTACGGGCCGGGCGGGCTGCTGGGTAGTAGTCGGGTTGGGCGATGACTTGGGCGCCTAGTGGGTGCTGACGACTTGAGATACAGGGGAGAGGACAACGGGGTATGAGTAACGGAATGCGGGTTGATCTGAGCGAGCTGGATAACGTTATCCGCAAGCTCAACGGCCTTCTGTCGGACATGGACAAGGCCAACACCAAGGCCAAGTACGAGACAGACATCCCGAGTAGTGCGTTCGGCAGCATGAAGTTCCTGGAATCCAACGAGCTTCACAATGCACATCAGCAGCAGAAGACGAGGATCGAGAAGATCATCAAGGACCTGCACCAGCTGATTGATGATTTCGGCAAGAGCACCTCGAAGGTCAGGGACAAGTACAGCAACCAGGAACAGGCGAACAAGCAGGGCGTGAGCGCTGCTCCCGACGGTGGGTCCACGGGCTCGGCTTACTAAGTTCAGCGACTGGTCACTGACAGAGAGGACGTTTCGACGATGGCCTACGGCTATGGCGGTTACTACAACGCTGAACAATACGAGGCTGCGCAGAGAGCGCAGCAGCAGCGGATCCAGGACAAACACGACGAGAAGCTGGAATCCCTCCCCAACGGAGGTATGGGGGGCCCGGACCGCAGCAAGCTCGACACGCCCTTCATGAAGATGAGCATTCCTGAGCTGCGCTCCATGATCCTCGACGCCGACCCGGGCCGGATCTACGAGGTCAGCCAGCACTGGAAGTCGGTCCACAACATCCTGTCCGGCGGCGACGGCGATGGGAAAACCGGTGGCGTGGACTCGGTATCCGCGAAGGACAGCGTCGCGGGCATGATGCAGAGCGCCGTGGAAAACGTCCTTGAGCACTGGGAGGGCGACGCGGCCGAGGCTTTCCGTAAGAAGGCCAACGAGATCATGCAGAACATCCGGAACGGAGCTGCGTGGGCTAACCACTACGGGGAAACCATGCACGCCGTCCAGAACGATCTGCGCAACTCCATGGCCAAGATGCGGGAGGTCGAAGAGCCTTCCGGTTGGGATAGGGCCTGGGACAAGCTCACGGACGATGAGCGCAGTGATGAGCAACTGCTGGAAGACATCAACAGGGGCGTGAGCACAGACGCCGCCCGCCAGGCGAACGCCGATTCCTTGTCTGCGGGGAAGGAAGCGCAGCTGCAGGGAGTGGCGATCATGGAACAGCTGGCGGCCAACTACAAGGTCTATTCGAAGCCGCCGGGCGGAATTGACGACCCTGAACCTTTCCCGGCACCCAACCCCAGTACGCCGATGCCCACCCCGATTGCCATGCCGCCCGCCGGTAGCGCAAGCCCGAGTGCGGGAAGCGGCACGGCCAAGCCTTGGAGCGCTGGCCCGACCACAAGCATCAAGCCAGCCCCCACGGTGCCCCGCGACCCCGGCATCGCGGGAGGCTCACAGCTTCCGACGGCTAAGACGAAGGTGGACAGCATCTCCCCCGGCTTGACGGGGAGCGGTCCCAGCACGGGGATCGGCGGATCCAGCGGCGGTGGTAGCGGTATCGGGACCGGTGGAGCCCAGGGGCCGGGCATCGTGGCACCCGGCGGGGCGTCCGGCGTACGGGGCGGCACTGCTGGCCGCGGCGGCATCGGAATGACAGGCGGTCGCGGTGGTCTGGCGGGTGGCGGCGCCGCTGCGGGCCGCGGTGCCGGAGGCCGAGCCGGTATGGGCGGCATGGGCGGAGGCGGAGCTGGCGCGGCTGGCCGAGGCGGTGCCGGCGCTGGTGGTCGCGGAGCCCTCGCGAGGTCCCGCGGCGGTGTGGTTGGCGCGGCCAAGGGAGTCACCGGCAAGGGCGCCGGTGGCGGTGCAGGCCTGCACGGCAGCCGTGGCGGAACGCAACGTGGCGCCATGGCGGGCGGAGCCGGCGGTGTGGGCGGCCGTAACGGCCGACGGCCCGAGGACGAGAACAGCCGGGGCGACCGTCCCGACTACCTTGTCGAGGACGAAGAGACGTGGATCTCGGAAGAAGACCGCAACCGGAACGTACCGCGGACCATCGAGTAAGCACACAAGCGGGCTGGACAGAAAGTCGTCGTCCGCCTAACGGATGAAGGCTGGCACCCCCAGCCAATTGCTGCGTGAGGAGCAAGGAATTGGGTTTCAAGCGAGTCGGGTCCACGGCAGGTGTCGTGGCGTTGACGGGAGCCTTGCTCCTCACTTCAGCCCCGGGAGCGTCTGCCGATCAAGTCCGCGACGCACAGTGGCCACTGACCGTCTACGATGCTGAAAAGGTTTGGCAGACTTCCCAAGGTGCGGGGGTCACTGTTGCTGTAGTTGACTCGGGCGTGGACTCCAGTCATCCAGACCTCACCGGTCAGGTTTTGCCTGGTAAGGACTTCACCGGTGAGGGTGATCCTCATCAGGACGAAAATGGGCATGGCACGGGTATGGCCAGCCTCATCGCTGGCCATGGACACGGGGCGAATGGCGAGGCCGGCATAAAGGGCCTCGCACCCAAGACGAAGATTCTTCCGGTTCGCGTGAGTGCAAACAAGGATGATGAATACACTAAAGATTGGTCTGCTGGCGTTCGCTATGCAGTCGATCAAGGTGCGTCGGTGATCAACCTTTCACTCAACGACTCGAGCGCCTACCCTGGGTCAAAGGTTGCCAAGGCGATCGCATATGCTCAGGAACGAGATGTCGTAGTTGTAGCGGGTACGGGCAACGATGGGGGGACGGTGAATTACCCGGCCGCGCTTCCAGGAGTCGTCGCCGTATCCGCGATTGACAAGAATCTGAATTTTTGGAGTAACTCGAACACGGGCAAGGGAGTGGTTCTTGCCGCTCCGGGGGTTGATGTCCCGCGAGCTGACCCTCCGAGCCCAGGCGGATATGCAATCGCTGATGGCACCTCTGACTCCACGGCCTACGTCTCAGCGATCGCTGCCTTGGTCCGCTCCAAGTACCCGGACCTCACCGCAGGCCAGGTCATCAACCGCCTGATCAAGTCGGCGTCCTTCCTGCAGCACGAAGGTAAGAAGGCCCCGGACAGTGAGTTGGGCTACGGGATCGCCCGCCCGGGCTCGGCCCTGACGATGAACATCCCCAAGGGCCCCAAGCAGGGCCCCCTCGCCCAGTCCTCGCCGTCCACGTCCACGAATTCAGGCGCCGCCTCCGACGACAACGACAGCACGAGCCTGGCCAAGAAAAAGAAGAAGTCCTCCTCGGGCAACATCCTTCTCATCGCCGGCATCGCAGCCGCAGTGGTCGTCATCGGCATCCTGTTCGCGGTACTCCGCAACCGCCGCAACGGCGGCAGCAGTGGCCCCGGCTCCGGAGGCGGAACCCCTCCCCACGGCACGGGCTACCCGCCCCAGCCCCCCACGGGCTACCAGCCGTACCCCAACACACCTCCCAACCAGGGCTACCCCGCGCCTCCGGGACAGTCCCCGCAGCACCCCAACCCCTACGCCCAGCAGCCCCCGCACCAGGGGCAGTAGGGGGAGCTCGTCCTCGGAGAAGCTGTGAACTCGGACCTACCGGAGCTGGATCCCCAATCGGCTTCCGATGCGATGGCGTCGCGTAGCTCTTTGTCGCGTCGATCATGTCTGGCACGCTTTTGTGGCTGACAGGGCTCAATTTGATCGGCACGCATATGGGTCTGTGGATCATGCTGCGTGGGCATCGCGATGGCAATCGAGCTCTGAAAAGGTGGGGGCAGGGACTCACGCTACGACCATGATGCTCTGTCTCGTCGTAGCCGAGATCTTGCAGTGACCTAGATGCCAAGAACGAGAAGGGATCCTCCTCAATGGGCCTCGTCGTCCTTGTGGTTGGCGTAATCGGCCTTGGAGCCGTAATTGGCGCAGTCGTCGTTTTTGCCGTACTGCGCAGCCGCCGCAATTCCGGCGCCGGACCGATCGGCCCCGGTGCCGGAACCTCTCCCCAGAACATGGGTTACCCGCCCCGCCAGCCGATCTACCCGGCCGGACAGCAGCCGTATCCCCCGTCCGCCAATCAGGGTTACCCCACTCCTCCGGGACAGTAGATCCGACCATAACCCTCTGCGGGACAGCGCAATATCAGAGAAGCCCTTGGGTTTCGAGCAATTTGTTTCGCCCATCAAGCATTGGCACTGACTCCAGAAGCCAGTACTGGTTGCCGGCGCAGCGCATGGATGGGATTTGGTCTCTTCCTCACCATCATGCCGGTGCTTGTTGTGGTCCACCCGACGTCTTCCTACTCGGCCGAGGCATGGCACATCACCAAGGCTGGCCACACCATCAGCGAGGTCAAGGTCCACAAGGTCCTCTCGTCCGAGCACTCCAGGAACCAGCGGACGCGAAGCAGTACTTGCTCTTCAGAGATCGAGTATCGATCCCTTCGCTGTCGGTAGTCGGGCCGTCGCAGGCATGGTCTTTTCAGGCGAGCCGATGCGTCCTGGCGACGAGGTGTGGGCACTGTACGCACCTTCGTCAGGATCTCTGGGAGCGATTCTTGACACCGACCGGGGCGCCTTGGAGGAGAAGACCGGTGGAGCCGCAGAATGCCCTTTGATCCTCTTGGTGGGCCGGTATGCGGCAGCGTCGGCAGTTCACTTCCCGGATTGAGGACCGGCCGCGTCCGGACTCTTGGCGTCTTTGTGGTCGGAGCTAGGGCAGCCGGAGTCCGAAGGTCGCAGGAGGGGCCGGTGGGGAGCTGGCCCAATCCCTGCCCTCTCCTGGAAGGAGCGGACGGCGCTCGATTGCGCCTCTATATGGACCGAGCGGTCAATCCAGTGCCGCTGGCCGCCGATATTGCTGGGGAAGCCCGGCTCTACTGGAGTCCGTGACCTCGCGCTGGACACTAGGAGTCTGCCAGGCCCCAAGCTGTGCTTGTTGTGCCGTGCAACCGGTAGGTTCGTGGTCGGATTGACGGTCGTCCTGGTTCCGCAATCCCGGATGGTGCGCATGTGCCTGCGGCGAAGGAACTCCCAGGCGGCCGCGAACTACGGGGCATCAGGACGTTGCCCGTTTGGGACCCCGCAGTACACGGCGTTGGACTCATGGCCCTGCAGGCTGCGCTATGGGCGTTGGTGATCACAACGCCGGGCGTGGGTACTGTCTGTTGCCCCGTCTGCTGGTGCGAAGTAACCGATCAGTACGAGCTCGTAACACGATCACGGGCGTGCGCCTTGGCATCGTGCAGGTCGAGGCGTCGTTCCCAGTGGACGGCCGGGCATTTGAAGTGGCACAGGAGCGAGAAGGGCTGCTCGACGAAGATGCGGAGCTTGGCAGGATGCGGCGCTTCAGGAACTCGCGTCGGTTGGGGTTGCTGTCGTATCCCTTGTCGCCGAGAAGGGCGTCGGGGCGTCTGCGCGGTCGGTCACGCTTTCCGGCGACGGGCGGGATGCCGTCGCCCAGGGCCAGGGTCTGGGCGACGGCGTTGACGTTGGCCGTGATGGTGATGACCTTGAACGGGGTACCCTTGCCGTCGCAGATCAGGTGGCGATTGCAGCCCGTCTTCCCGCGGTCGACCGACGGCGGGCCGGTGGTCTCGCCTCCTGTTTCGTGCGGCTGTTGAAAGGCATCCAGGCAGGCCCGCACCCAGTCGAGGGCCTCGGCCGCGTGCAGCTGGGCAGGATGCGGTGCAGCGTCTCGAAGACGCCGGCCTCATGCCACCGGCCCAGCCAAAACGCCAGCAGGTATGTCCCGAGCCGAACCCCAGCTCCAGCGGCAGCAGTTACCAGTTGACGCTGCAGTAGCGCAGGCGCAGGATGCCCTGCAGGCACAGCCGGTCATCTACCGGCTTCGGACCTGGAGCCTTCCGCTCCCAGTGCGGCAGCAACGGTTCGATCACCACCCACAGTTCACCCTCCACGATCCGCGGCCGGTTCCTCCCACCCCTCGAATGGCGTCGTCTCACCGGGGACGACTTCGACTCGGTTTTCGAGGTCTCTCGCGAGTCCGCGGCGCAGTTGCTGGTAACACTCCAAGGGGAGTGGTTTCAAGCAGCAGGTATTCCAGACTTCGAGGCCAAGAAGGGGGAACTCCTGGCGCAGGCTGGAGTTATCCTTGTACGTTTCGGGACGGGCGCAACCTGTTATACAAATGCAGCGGCAGCGAAGGGTAATCCTCACGCAGACATGTTTCTCAGAGAAGCGATGTATGAGTCATTCACCGACTACACAATGGACTGCGGGCTGATCGTGATCTCCGACTCCGAAGTCGGCGTCTTCTGGTCCTTCATCATCAACTAAGACAGAACTGAATCATGCTTATCCGCTCCGCGACATATCCAGACCGTGAAACCGCTCAGTGGGTCACGCAGCAGGTAGTGACCCGCAATGAGCAGCTCATCCACCGCTGGCTTGCCCAGGGTACTCGTCAGCGCCTCACCATCGAAGCCTCGTGGCCCTCACGTACTGATCCGATCGGCCGTGTCCTCCTGCAGGCAATGATGCTCGCGGGCCGTGAACCCCTTGATGTCCATGCCGCCCGCGTGATCCTAAAGCGCGAGCCGATAAGCCCACACGGCTTCGTCGTCCACGCCACCTTCCCGATCTATCTGTAGAGGCCAGCCGCTGTGTCCATGAAACCGCTGGAGTTCGACCGCCGCTACGGCGAACTGGACCAGGTGATCAGCGCATACCTTGGCGAAGCCGCCGACGACGAGCCGGACAAGCCGAGCCTCGCGCTCCAGGCATACCTGCGCCACACCTGGCACACCCGCCCTTGGGCGCTCGGAACCGCCGAGCAGCAGTTGCGCGAATATGCCCGCAACCCTCCGGGCCGGCTCCGGCAACGCCTCGGCGAGTTCGACCCGGTACCCGACGTTGGGGTGCCGGACTCTGGAATCCAGAACTGGCTGCTACAGCTCGCCGATCACATCAAGCGGAGTATCGAGGAAGGGCAGGTACCACCACTCGCCACACCGGAGACGCACTGGGAATGGCGGGTTCGCTTCCCGGAGCTGGCCCAGTTCTTTGGCGGTTGGTTCTCCCAGGACATGCCCGATGAGTTCACCGAGCATGACGCGGCAGTCGATGACTACGCCGCCACGACCGACCGTCAGCTCATCGCCCGCGCGGTGGGCGAACTGCATGAGCTCCTCGCGCTCGACTTGGAGGACATCGACTACGCCCTCGCCCTCGCCGAGCTGGGAATGGAGGTTGAACCGCCCGCCCCCCTCTCACCTGCCGATTGGCTTGCGCTCATCGCCGACCGGCTGCGGGACGTCCAAGTCGACTACGGGACGCCTCAAGACAGTTGATGACACCCTTTGAGGGTGGTAGGTGATTCTATGTCCTTATTGCCATGTCGACTGGGGCAGGCTGGCTGGTCGGGGCCATCGGTCGGCTGTGGCCATGGTTGGGTGAACAAGCCCTGCTCGGTCTCGAGCAGGATGGCGCGCTCGGTCAGCCACTTGAGTGTCAGGCGGGTGCACGGACAGCACATACATGTGGGCGGCGCTGACACATGCCGGACCCACCGGCTCGGCTTGAGCCCTGTAACCTCTCAAGCCGAGCCGATGGGCGATGTCATGGAGCGGACCCCACGGCCCCCTGGCTGTTGCCCGACGGCCTCTGCGCCCCGGTATCCTGGCTCCCGAGTGCGTACATCCCGTACACGAGCAGACCAACCGTGCAGGCGATGCCGACGACCAGGCGCCAAGCTGCTGATGGCACGGGAAGCGCGAGCACCGCGACGCAGAGCGTCCAGAGCAGGAGGACGTACATCAGCCGGTTCGGGATGCTGACGATCCAACCGCAGTCGAGGTCGAGTAGCCGGCTCTCCTCTGTTGAGCCGACGGCAGCCTGCTGATCAGTCGCCGCACGCGCGGACTCCTCATACTCCGCGGCGAGCCCGCCCGGGATGAACCAGCCGGCATCGCTGATGAAGACCGCGCCTGTACGATGCGGCCCCTTCTGACCCCCGTGCTGGTTGCGGCCCGGCACCCAGACCAGATGGCCTTCCGCGCTCCCCACCGTCTTCACGTACCGGGCATTGTTCCCATGGACATGCAGCTGCACGGGGCCTGTAGAAGTGTCCAAGCCGATGCGTTGCTTGTCCGCCCCATAACCGTGGTATCCAGAAATACGCGCGCGCAGCACACGTTCATCACCGCGCAGCTGGCGGGGAAATCGCTGGTCTCTGCGGGTCGTCATGTACACGAAGAAGATTGCCGCCACAACGACCAGCCATACCGAAGCCACAATCCAGGTCCACCAGTTACTCATGGCGCGACCGGAGAGTTGACGGTCGACATCAGCCCTGTCGTTTTCGCCCACAGCTCCCAGTTCGGGTCGGTCGGGGGCGTAGGCGACGTAGACCTTCCCACCGACCACCGCCGGGTCCGGAAACTCCGACCGGAAGTCGACGCGCCTTCCGCTCCTGGCTCCGTTGGCCGGAGGCAGCGTCACCGTCACTGTGCAGTAGTACGTGCTGCCGTTCTTGTGCTCGTCCTCGACGACATCCCGCACCGACTCGACCTGCAACGCCCGGACAACGGCGCCAGCAGAGGCGATCTCCGCTGCTTTGCCCGTGGGCGTGGGATCGCCCACCCCGAGAGCGAGCGGGAGGATCAGCGCCATGACTCCGCCGTAGAACGTCAGGGCCCCGTCGTTTGCCAGAGCGGAGGCGCCTCGCATCCGCCCGGGGACCGCCCCGCTCTCGCCCGCATGCGATACGCGGTCGGCCAGGGCGCGATACACCGATGCAGAGCCCGGATTGCCCGATGCTCGTCGCAACGCCCACGCCGAGAGGGCCAGGACGGCGAGTACGACTGCGCAGCCCAGCACCAGAACGTCACGCAAGGCGGACTTCACCATGAAGAGCCAGCATCCGAGGAGCACCGTGACCATGAGGCACGCCACCCAGGCCACCACCTTGCCCAGGAGGATGGCCGGGCCGAGCATGCGCAGTTCGCTGTCGTCCGCCATAGCGCCGCTTCTCGTTCCGTCTGAAATGTTCATCCGAAGTCGTCCACCAGAGTCGTGTTGTTTGCATGCTCCCGGAGCCGTTGGGCCGTCTTCTGCTGCCCTTCGTCCAGGTCGTCCTCGATGCTGTCTGCTTCCTTGAGCCGGTTTCCGGCCGCGCCGAACTCTGTACCTACTCGACTGTTCGTGGCCTCGTCACGCAGCGCGTTCCGTTGGTCTTGCGTCAGGCCTTCTGCGTCGGCTCCGGTGTCAAACGACGTCGCCTGGTCACCACTGCCTTCGCTTGCCCCGGCAGATCCGCTGGTTCCGCTGGTGTCGGCGGCTCCACCGGAACCACCGTCCGTAGTGCCGCTCGCGTCGGCCGCCCCACCGGAAGCACCGTTTGCCGTGCCATTCCCGTCAGCTGCCCCACTGGTAGCGCCCTCTGCGGTGCCGTTCGTCTCCCCGGCCCCTGAACCGTGCGTCAGCCCGCCTCCGACGCCTCCGCCGGCCCCTCCGGCTCCGGCCCCGATCAGCGACTGCGACCAGTCGAACTCGTCATCCTTGTCGGCCCACGGCCCGTAGGCATTGGCGGCATCCCCGACCAGGCTGCCCGTCGCTCCACCGGCGGCGCCTGTGCCGATCGACTCGCCGATTCCTCCCCCGAGCCTCCCGCCGAGCGCGACATCGGCAAGTTTGCCCATGCCTGCCCCGGCCACGCCGCCTACCAGGTT
Organism: Streptomyces sp. CA-251387; assembly: GCF_050936625.1. Classification (NCBI taxonomy): domain Bacteria; kingdom Bacillati; phylum Actinomycetota; class Actinomycetes; order Kitasatosporales; family Streptomycetaceae; genus Streptomyces; species Streptomyces sp. CA-251387. Next base: position 6,917,897 of record NZ_JBNJMJ010000001.1, read on the forward strand.
GTTCTCCCACTCGGGGCCCTTGCCGCTGATCACGCTGGTGGCCACTCCGTTGCCGAACTCGATCGCGGTGCGGCCGGCGAACGTACTGCCGAAGCGAACGCCGTACTGAAGAAACTTGCTCGAGTGCTCAAATGTCCGCAGCCTCTCGAACCAACGGGCGATCGTGGCCAGGATCCTGCCGAGCCTCGCGGCGGCGGCCGCCGCCTGCCCGGCGAGCCGGGCCGCGTTCGCGGCACCGGCAGCGGCGGAGAAACCGAGGGTGATGAAGGAGGTGGCGATGGAGACACCGATCGTGACACCGATCTCAGCGTAGATCGCATGGATCTCGTCGTTGATCGCTTTGATCTTGTCCGCTGCCTGGTTCAGGCCCTTCTTGGCCTCGTCGAAGGTCGGTTGAGCGTCCTCGACGGACTTCTTGACCTCTTCCCAGTGCTTGACGAAGGCATCGGCGGCCGGCCCCCGCCATTCGTCGCCGTGAACGTCACGAACGACCTTGTCCATGTGGACGACGAACTTGTCGAGGGCTTCTCCCATCGCGCCCCACGCCTTGGCCGCGTCCCGCAGAACGTCCGGCTCGCCACCAGGGTTCCAGAGCTCGAGTCCGGCTTCGTAAATGGTCTCTGCGGCCGACTCGTCACTCACGCGCTCTTCCCCTTGAACAGATCCTCCAAGGCATGCTCGGCGGCTGCGGTGTTGCGGGAGTTGTCGGAGAGGTTGTCGGCCATGTCATAGAGGTGTTCCTGCAATCCCTGGATTGCCTTGGTCATGTGGTCGGCCAAGTCAATGTATGCGGTGGTTACCTCCTCCGACTCCGTCAGAAAGCCGAACCCGTCGTGGATGGCCTCGGCATCCGTCTTCGGCTTGAACTTGGCCAACTGCTCACCGAGTTCATCGGCCTCTCTCTTGAAAGCGCCGCTCAACCTTTCGAGCGCGGAGTGGCCGATATAGAACCCGTCCGACACAAGGTCCTCCCTCTGGTGTTGTCGCGCGACACGCAGCCAACCCTGCGGCTCTGCGCCTCACGCCACGCGAACGCTAAGCGGAATCGTCGATTTTGCCAGGCGGCGGCTGCGACTCTGCACGTCGGGGGCGCCTGCTGCACATCTTCACAAAGGTTTACGCCGCGCCCTCAGCTTCGGCACGACGGACCTGTCGGCCACTCGATCGGGGAGCGTCAAGTCACGGCATCAGGCAAATGGGGGACTGTCTGATGCATCACGTAAGCGCCGTGTGCCCCATTACGCACGATAAGTTATCCCCCGCGAAGGTGACCTTGGCAGCTCACCGTGCGGAGGGGGGCGAGTTTCGGGGCCTAAATTGCGGTTTGGTTCAGCACCCTGAAGAGGGCGGTACAGACGAGCAAGCATGCACACGAACTCGCCAGCTATATATACGCGTCGAGTCTGGTTCCGCCGCCAAGCGCGAATGATGACATAGATGCCAGAGTGCATGCCGATCAGGTTCAACGTGTGAATCCAGGGAGACCCCAGGCTTCTCGTCGAAATGTGGATGAAGATCCCTGGCGACATCACCTCGACGAAGGTCAACGCGTTCCTGTAGTGGGTCTACGCGCTTTGCGTGGGGCCCTCTCGAGGAATCGCACCTCCCATGTCGGGAAGTTCTGGGGTGGTCATCCTGTCCCTCCATGCCTGGTCTTGCGAGTGTCGTGTTCTTCGGCTTCCGCAATAAGCCGCTATTCCCGTTCGTCTGGCGCCTCGACTTGGCAACGCGGACGGCAATCAGGAAGCGCTCATGAGTGAGTAGCAACGGGGGTTGCTTAGGACTTCTCCGACTGGAAGCCGCGGCCAAGTCCTGGCGCGGGCTGTCGACGACGATGGACTCCCTCACCGACCGCCATCGCCGGCAGGTGACCGGACCGCTGCACCAGTCGTGGAAGGGTGACGAACGCTGACGCGGGCCTCTTCTACCTGGAGGACGTCGAGTCGCGGATCGGTGTGGCCGAGACGGAGGCCATGGCCATTGCCGAGGTCCTTGACGCCACACGGTTCTGGAGGGAGCAGTCCCAGACCGACCTCCATAAGGCGGTGCAGCGTGCCGAGCAGGACCGCTTCGAGGTCGACGGCGACGGCTGGGTAAGTGATCCGACGACCACAGACTTCCGCACCAGGACCCCGATGCACAGGTGATCATCGCGGATCGCAGCGCCCGGCTGGGAGCACCGCGCAGCCATCGACGAGGCCCTGGCCGCCGCGCGCAAGGCCAGCGATGACGGTGCGAAGGCCCTCGAGGAGCTGAACGGCGACATCCTCACCGACCCGCTCAGCCATGACATGGCATCGCTCAGACCATGAAGAGTCCGGCCGACAAGGCCGTCAAGGAGACCGGAACCGCAGGCACCTCACTCACCGGTTGGTCGATGGGGCCCGCCCTGACGGGGATCGCCACCAGCTGGAAGCCCGCGCTCGATGGTCTGCATGCCCGCATTCAAGCCGGCGGTGACAACCTCAGATCGTCTGCGAACGGCCATGAGTGGAACGACGAGTGGGTCTCCCACGACTTCGAGGAGACCGGCACGGACACCTCGACGCAGGTCACGCCCGGTATTGCCACCGAGCGCGGGCAAACGCCACCCTGTCGGGCACCCGGGTGTCGAGCCGGTCGGCCGGACGCCCCGCGACGCACCACTGGGCCCGCGCACCTCATACGGCACCAATATGCCGACTTACGATGAGACCATCAGTACTCGCCCCACGCCCGGCACGAACGACTTCGGCTGAGGTGCCACTCTTGCCTGACCGGCACGGACCGCGTGGTCACAGGAACCCGGAATCTGCTGACCGCGCGGACGAGGAGCCGAGGTCGCCGTGCGGCTCAACCCGTGGTCAAGCTGTTAGGCCGTGTTGCTGTCGTTCGGGGTGAGCGCTCTCAAGCCGACCTCGCCTACCTCAATTCCGTTGGCCTCGCCCGCGACTCCGACGCTGTGAGCAGCTCGCACAAGGTCAGAGGTTCGACTTGAGCCCCCGATACACCGGCCGCCGTAGGGCCGTAGCTTGGCTCTCGATATCGGCCTGCACCGGATTCGTGCTCTATGCGGTCTGGGGGCTCGCCCAATCCATCGGAGATCTCGACGACTCGCCGGACGGCGACTGGCTGTGCTCAGGGCACACGATGACGTGCGAGCCCTGAGCGTGCATAGATGCTGCGACGCCTCCAGGGCGCTCCTGTCGGTAACGGCTGAATCGTGGGCCGTGGGCACCAGATGAAAAGTGGACCTCACGCTGTCAGTTGATGTTGGTCATTCCCCGGTGTTGGCGGCGGGAACCCGTCCGAGGTCGCGGCCGCGCATGCGGTAGCTGTCGCCTTTGAGTGAGATGACTTCGGCGTGGTGGACGAGGCGGTCGATCATCGCGGCGGCGACCGTGTCGTCGCCGAAGACCTCGCCCCAGCGGCCGAAGGGTTTGTTGCTGGTCACGATCACGCTCGCGCGTTCGTAGCGGCCCGAGATGAACTGGAAGAACAGGTTCGCGGCCTCGGGTTCGAAGGGGATGTAGCCGACCTCGTCGACGATGATCAGCGGGATCCGGCCGAGCCGGGTCAGCTCGTCCGTGAGGCGGCCGGCCTGGTGGGCCTCCGCCAGTCGGGCGACCCACTGGGCGGCGGTGGCGAAGGCGACCCGGTGTCCGGCCTGGCAGGCCCGGATGCCCATCCCGGTGGCGAGGTGGGTCTTGCCGGTGCCGGGCGGCCCCAGGAAGATCACGTTCTCCTTGCCGACGACGAAGTCCAGCGTTCCCAGATGGGCGATGGTCTCGCGTTTGACGGACCGCTGGTGGTCGAAGTCGAAGTCCTCCAGCGACTTGCGGGAAGGGAATCGGGCAGCGCGGATGCGGCCCTCGGCGCCATGGCTGTCGCGGGCGGCGACCTCCCGCTGCAGGCAGGCGGCCAGATACTCCTCATGCGTCCAGCCCTCGTCCCGGGCCCGTTCGGCCAGCCGGGAAGCCGCATCCCGCAGGGCTGGAGCCTTCAACGCCTTGGTGAGATAGACCAGTTCGGAGGAGACGTCGCGGCCGTTGGTGGTCTGCTTGCCAGCCATCAGGCGACCCCCTCACCAGTGGACAGGCCGCCGTCGATGACGCCGAAGATCCGGTCGTAGGTGTCCAAGGACCGCTGCTCGACCTCGAGTTGGTCAGCAGCAACGGGCCGTTGCCGGGCCCGGTCGCGGCCGGCTTTCGCGGCGGCCGCGTGGGTGGGGTCGGTGAGGGACTGATGGCGGGCCCAGCAGCGGGCATGCCGGGCGACCTCGGTGCCCTCGCAGAATGCCAGGACCTGGTCCAGGTCGGCCTTCACCTCGATGCGTCGGCCGATGGCCAGCGGGTGGACGGAGTAATCGCATGTGTCGACGCGGACGTAGTGGTCGCGGGGCAGCCGGAGCGAGGTCCGCCACCAGCCCGGCGGATCGACCGGCGGCAGCGGCAGCATCCTCGCTTTGTCCGTCTCGATCCGGTCGGTCGGCCGGGCCTGCAGGGTGCGGTGGATGCGCCGGTTGGCCTTGGTCAGCCAGTCGGCGAGCTGGATGTTGAAGTCGGTCGGCGAGGCAAAGATCCGTCCGGGCAGGAAGCTGGTCTCCAGATAGCCATTGGCACGCTCGACCAGCCCCTTGGCCTCTGGATCACCCGGGCGGCACTGGATGACGCGGATGCCGAGCAGGCCCGCGAACGCGGCGAAGTCCTCCGTCAGCTGCGGGCTGCCGCCCCGCCAGGACCCGACGGCTGCCTCGTTGTCCCAGACCAGGGCCCTGGGAACGGCTCCCAGGCCGGTCAACAGCCGCCAGTGCCCGGCGATCAGATCGGCCGCGGTCTTGCTCGGCAGCATCCTCGCCATGATCCACCGCGAGTAGCCGGACACCATCACCAGCACCGGCGGACACCCGGTCTGCCCGAACCCCAGCGGGATCTCCGCGGGCGGGAACCACAGATCGCACTGGGCGAGTTCACCCGGCTCATAGCCGGTCCGGGAGGCCGGATCCGCCGGCAGGTAGTCGAGCCTGAGCTCACGCACCCGATCGCGCAGCACGGTCATCCCGCGCTGCCAGCCGATCCGCTCGGCCACCACGGTCGCCGGCATGTCCGGCCACACCTCGAGCAGCTCGCGGATCTTCGGCTCGACCGCGTCCACGATCGACCCCTTCGGGGCCCGTTCGTACTTCGGCGGCCGGTCGCTGGCCACCGCCCGTCGCACCGTGGTCCGCGAGATCCCCAACTTTCGTGCGATTGCCCGGATCGGCATCTGCTCGGCCCGATGCAACCGGCGGATCTCCGCCCAGTCCTCCACGCTGATCACCCATCCTCCCGGCCTGACTCAACGAGTCAGGCCGCCCAGGAGGGCCACAATTCATCCGGTGGAAGTGGTCTCACATTGAGCCGTTGCCGACAGCTCCCTCTGCCTGCCCGCCTTCCCGCTGCCTCCTTCGTAGAACTGCACGAGCAGGCCCAGTGCGTGGTTTGGGGATGAGCCGTGCCCAGGCCGCAGCCCTTTGCAACTTCTGATCACACTTTCTGCACGAAAGCCCCGTGACAGCAGGTACGGCCGCCCTAACCAAGGTCATAAGGTGTTGTGTGACTTAAGGGGAGGGTAAGCAGGGCCGTGCGAGTGCCGCTCAATGAGCCTGCACGCATCGCCCGCTGAGGTCTGGGTGAGTGACCCGTCCTCCGTCACGTGTGGACGAACCGCATCGTGCCCTTCGTCAGGATGTCCGCGAGAGGTTGTCATGTCCTATTCGACGCCGCCAGGAGGGCCGGGGAATGCCGGCCCGTACGGGGCACCGGTACAGCAGAAAGGGTGGTACGCGCCACCGCCGCCACCACCGCACAACTCCGGTGAGGGCAAAGGGCTGAAGCGCGTCGTCATCGGCCTGTTGGTGCTGGCTGTGGTGGCCGTCTTCGGTGTCGGCGGGTTGGCTCTGTACAAGGCCGCCGGCGGCGGTTCGCTGCCCGGTGCCCAGGGCGGTGGCGATGAAGAGCAGCAGATCCTGAGCTCGGATGAGATCAGCACGTTGCTCAACGGCCGTACGAATGCCTTGAAGAGCGGAGACGAAGACGAGTTCCTGAAGCCCTTCGTGGGTGCGGCAAAGGACAAGCAGCGCGAGATCTTCAGGAACCTCCGGAAGATCCCCTTCGCGGAGAGCAAGTACATGGTCCTCAAGCAGACGGGCGACGGCTCGGACGAGTGGGGGTCCGATGTGAGGCTCACGCTGGATGTCGCCTTCGTGCATCAGATCAAGGGTATTGACGTCCGGCCGGTCTCCGAGTGGTACCGGTGGACGGTCGAGAAGGAGTCCGAGTCGGCAGAGCCACGCATCAGCGAAGTGGGGGGATCTCCCGGCGCGGCCGCCTTGGCCAACGCGGTCTTCTACCCGGCCCCTTGGGACCTCTACGACGACATGTACGTCAAGCGCCAGGCGCACACGATCACGATCTCGGCCAAGAAGAATGCTGTCGATGCGGACCGTTTCGCACCCATCGTCGAGGAAAGCGCCAAGAAGGATCTCGGGCTGTGGGGGGCGAATACATCGTCGGTTCCCAATACCCCTGAGGGCTTCCTCGTCGTCCTCGAGCCGGACCGCAAGACGTACACGAAGCTGTACAACAACGACGGTCATGACCTGGGTTGGGACGCCGGCGAGAGCGTACCCATGCCTGCCTTCAACGTGGGCAACAGCAGCGACGACCACCGGCTCGAATACGGCGGCGCTCGCATCAAGATGGACAGCTCTACGAGCCGGTTCACCTCATCGGCATGGCAGGCGGGTGTCGGCGACATCTCCCGGCATGAGATCGCACACGCTCTCATTCAGCCGCAGGACCCCGGCGCGTACGGCAACGATGAGAAGACGAGCATTCGGGCCTGGGTTGTCGAGGGGTTTGCGGAGTACGTCTCGCACCGGTTCGACCGGGCTCAAGGCGACGAGCGGGTGCGTGGTGGTCTGGCGGGCGAGGAGTTCAGCGGCCAACTGCCCGGACAGGACTTCGAAGCGGAGTACAGCTCGGTCAGCGCGAATTACGCCCTCAGCTATCTGGCCATGCGTTTCCTTGCGGAGAAGGGCGGTGAGGAAGCGCTCTTCGACTTCGTCGCGGATCACTACCGCACGCCCACGAACCTCGATCAGCAACTGCAGAAGGCAGTTGGCATGAACGAGAGCGAGTTCGAGACCGAATGGGCCCAGTACGTCAGGAGCAACATCCGATGAGCACCAACGGGCCAGTGCCGGGTTCCGGCCCTTACCGGCAGCAGCCCTCTCCGCCGCCGCAGCCTCCCATGCCACCTCAGCCCCAGCAGGGTCACTTGCCGCCGCAGGGGTATGGCTATCCGCAGCAGCCGCCCGCGACGCCACCGGGAGAACCCGGACAGACGGCACAGCCGGGCTACGGCTATCCCCAACAGCCAGCGCCGCCGCAGTATCCGATGGCTCCCCAGCCTGGCTACGGCCATCCCGGCCATCCACAGCATTACCCCGGGGCGCCCGTTCCCTCTGCGCAGCCGCGGAAGAAGAGGACCGGGCTGATCGTTCTCCTCGTTGTCGCACTCGTGGTGCTTGGCGGGGCCGGAGGGGCCGCCTGGTACGTGATGTTCGGCTCTGCCACGCAGCCGCTGTGGAGCGTGCCGTCGAAGGCAGAGTGGTCCTTGAGCGAGCAGGAGGTGGACGGCACCTGGTTCACCGACAAGTCCGTGGTTCAGACCCTGGCGGGTGGCGTGAAGGCGTACGACCTCGACACCGGAAAGCAGTTGTGGGCAACGCCGCTGCCCGGCGCGGGTAACCAAGCCTGCGTCGCGCCCTCCGTCTCCGATGGCGGGGTCGGCATCGTCGCTTACGGCGCCTCGGGCATGGGGGGAGCCCATGGCCAATGCGACCACGTGGCTGCGTACGACCTCAATTCCGGCAAGGAGTTGTGGCACCGAGCCGTCAAGGTGAAGGACGAGTTCAAGACCGGTACGGAACTGGCGGTGGCTCGTGCCGGCGAGACAGTCGTGATCACCACCGACAGGGAGCAGATGGCCCTCAAGGCGGCCGACGGCAGCACGGCCTGGGACGTGAAGAAGGTCGTACCGAGTGGGTGCGAGAGCGGCACCTACACCGGTGGGAAGAATCTGATCCGCACGACAACCTGCCTCAAGGGCGACGCCTTCACCGGCAAATCGTGGACCGAGGCATCGCTCGTCGACCCGGCCACCGGCAAGGCGGAGTGGACGAAGCGATTCGGTGAGAATGAAGCGGAGATCGCTCTGTCCACTTCTCCGCTCGTTCTCAGCGGAGAAAAGGGAGCGTTCGCGCTCGATGAGAAGTCCGGTGAGCGGCGCGGCAAATTCCCGGGGATGACGGAGCAGTACTACGTCTTCCCGGAGAAAGACGGAAGCCCCATGCGGCAGGTCGCTGGTTTTGGGGACATCCTCCTCATGGGGGTGGGCGAGCAGGACAGTGCCGAGGGGACGTCGAATACCCTCGTTGCTTACGACCTGGACACCGGCAAGGAACTGTGGAAAGCGCCAGCGGGAAACACCATTCATTACATTCCGCTCAGGGGTACGGGAAGCGAGCGTCTCTTGGCGTACGTCAACGAGGGCGCGAAGAAGCCGAAGCTGGTCGAGTTCAACCCCAAGGACGGCGCGATGACGACAGTCGCTGAATATCCGGAAGAGGTGAACACGAATATGGGTGGCGGTGAGTGGCCCTTCTGGCACGATGGCGTGCTCTACGTCACCTCAGTCGGCGCCAGTGTCAGCGGCGATTCCTACGCCCTCGTGGCATTGCCCACGACGGATTCCTAGGCACCGGATTGGCGGCGAGGCAGCCGCGATTGTCTGCCTCGCCGCCGTAGCGACTCGAGCTGATTGCACTCACTCGCGAGATGGGACCCATCATGGCCCCGGCCCGCTTGTCGGCCGTAACTTGGAGCCTGTCCCGAGGACCTCGTCGGCAAAGGTGGGCACCACGACCCGCTGCACGCTCACGGCGGGCGACGGCAGCACCTTGGGTGTGACAGTCACCGTCTCCTCTGTTGACGGTGACGAGATCGAGTTCGATATCCGGGCTGACGAAACGGCTTCGGCGGCTGCCAAATGAAGGCCAGGCAAGAGCCGACGAGCCTCTCGGCACTCGGGAAAGCCCCGGCCCCCCGTTCCAGGGGACGCGCCGGGGCTTTCGTCACGCGAAGAACGCCATCAGCAAGCTGAGGACGAGGCCGACCACGCCCACCCCGGCCAGTGCCAAGCACGTGCGGAACATGCCCTGACCCGGCGTCCGCCCGAAGGGGAAGCCGGTGACGGTGCCGAAGAAGCCGGCGGTGAGGGCGATCACGGAGCCGAAGAACCACGCGCAGCCCACCGCGATGGCGTAGACCCACCCACGGTCCAGCTTGTAGGACGTGTCGCCGGCCTTGAGGGCCTCCATGACGTACCCGCGCTGATGCAGGGCGTCGCTCTTGAGCTCGGCGTTGAGGTCCTTCACGGTGCCGTCGTCGGACGTGAAGGTGCCGTAGCACCACCTGGTCTTCGTCTTCTTCCGGGAGCTGCTCGACGTGCTCGAGCGGTACTTGTAGTCGACGGTGCAGGTCTCGACGGTCAGCTTGCCCGGGGTGGACGTGGCGTAGGTGTACGGGCCGAGGTAGGCGCCGAGGGCCACGAGGACGACGCCTACGAGGATCAGGCCGGCGCCGATGAGGCGGCCGAGGGGCGCCCCGCCTCCCTGCTCGGCGGCGTTCGGCGCGGCGTTCCCGTGTACTTGGGTCATTGAGGGTTCCTCAGGAGGGGGATATGGGGTTCACAGCACCAGGGCGCAGACGAGTGCTGCCAGGATGCCCAGGGTGAAGAGGCCGCCCAGGGCGGGGCCGGTGACGGTCTGGGTCGGCAGGCGCTGCCAAGAGGCCGTGAAGCCGGGGCCGTTGCGGGTGCCGAAGCCGGTGAGGAGGCAGTAGGTGCCGAAGGCCAGCAAGGAGAGGCAGAACGCGAGGATCGCGGCGTCGTCTCCGGGGTCCCGGTCCTGCGGTCGCTCGAAGGTGTCGTTCACCTGGACCACAGGGATTTTCGCCCCCGTTTCGAAACGTGATGATGTCTCCACCGCTACGTCTTGGTAAGTGGTCTTACCGTCCTGTGCGTTCCAGGTTCCCGTGCAGCTGAACTTGAGTTCCTTGGAACGCCTGTGCGTGCCGTAGTGGGTCTTCGTGTGTGTTTCACATGAAGAAACCGTGAGAGTTCCTTCGGTGCCCTCCCCGGAGAGTTCACTGCGTAGTTCGGGAATGGTCACCGCGGCGACGACCACCGCCACGAGAAGCAGCCCGAGTCCGAGGAGTCTTCCTTTCCAGAGGCTCCCCGTACTGCCGTAATGCTGCTGTGTTGTGACCACTTTTGGTGTCTCCTTGAACGACTTGACGATCTCTTGACTGGCGGGTTTGGCAGGGCGGTGCGCGAGGAGTCTAAGGTATCGGTCTGTCATCCAATATGGGCTATGGCAAACGGGAGTTCGGGGGAGTGCCATGGAGTTCAGTACCTTCGATGTGGACACGGATGTGCTGCGGCGGCAGGGAGGGAAGTTCATCGACCTCGGGACCGATTTCGCGAGTGCTTCCAAGCGGTTTCAGGGCAGCCTCGAAGGCATCGGAGAACCCTGGGCGGACGCCGACTTCGGAGAAATCTTCGGTGAGGTGTACGCGCCGATTCGCGACGGAATCTTCACATCGATGGACAGTCTCGCCGAACGGCTTCAGAAGATCGGGCACAACCTGCAGGACATGGCGCGCAACTACGATGCGTCGGAAACGTCGAACAACGGCCTGATGAACGGTCTCACGGGTCAACTCTAATTAATTTCGGGGGAAATTGGCATGTCGCTCACGCTGCCCGGTGAGCTTGTCTGGGTGCTCGACCTCCTCGGTTACAGCTGGCCCGAGGCCGACGAAGAAGCACTGCATCAGGTGGCCGAGACCTGGCGGGCTTTCGGCGAGCAACTCGAGGAGATCCAGCGGGAGGGCGAGGGCCTGGCCCGTACCGTCGTCGCCCACAACTTCGGTACGGCCGTCGACGGATTCAGCAAGGACTGGGGTGCCTACACCGGCGCGAACGGTGAGGACAGTTACCTGCCGGATGCGAAGACCGCGTGCCAAGTCATCGCCTTCGCGTTCGACGCGGCCGCGGTGGCGGTGCTCACGGCGAAGCTGTCAGTGATCGCCCAACTCGTCGCCCTGGCCATCGAGATCATCGCGGCGCAGGCGGCGGCTCCCTTCACGTTCGGGCTCTCCGAGATCGGTGCGCTCGGGGCGACACAGGCCACGCGGTTGATCGTCCGCGAGCTGCTGGACCGGCTGAAGAAGGAGGTCATGGAGGCGATCACCAAGGCCATGGAGCACGCCACCATGGACGCCCTCAAGAAGATCGCCAAGGAGCAGCTCGAGAGGATCACCAAGGAGAAGGTCAAGCAGTTCGCCAAGGACCAGCTCCAGCAGCAGGCCAAGCAGTTCGTCCAGGAGAAGGTCGTCGACGCCGCCAAGGACAAGGCCAGGGAAGCGGCCATCGGAATGGCGCAGAACATCGGCCAGCAGAGCGTCGAGACCTACTTCGACGCACGGTCCGGCATCGACCTCGGCGAGACGGCCGACGTCGCCAAAACGGCGGCCGGGGACTACGTGGACGGCCTCAAGAACGAGGTCCCCGGAGGTGAGGGATCGACCTTCGCCGACTATGTGGACCCCGCCACGCATGTGAACAACACCGTGGACGCCGCGACGGAGCGTGTCACCGGGACGGCCGGGGACCGCGTACAGCAGGGCGTCGACGCGCTGTCCGGACACGGCGCCGACACCATGCAGGGTTCCGACGCGGCTGCCAACACCGCCTCGGCGGCGGGTTCCGGCTCCTCCGGCTCTTCGGGCACCGCGCAGGCGTCCAACAGGCCGGCAGCCACGACCTCCACGGCGGGCTCCCGCTCCTCGCACACCACGGAGGGCGCGCGGGAGTGGGCTCGCAGCGAGTTCGGATGACGCCGCCGCTGTGCTTCACCGCCCTCACCCCACCGCCTTCACCGGCTTCACCGCCCTCACCTCCGACAGCATGCGACAGGAAGGACGTGCCGCACCCGTGACCGCGGACCGGGAGATCCAGGACGAGGAACTCATGGGGGTCGCTCAGGACCCCGAGCAGGCCCTGCGGCTGCGCCGCTCCCTGCGCACCATTGCCGGCGCGATGTCGCTCGACCCGGCCCTGCGCGAGATGGCGCGTGAGGTGCTGAGCGGGCACGTCGACGTCAAGGACGCGTTCCAGGACCCGCGTTACACCGAGGCCGTATACCAGCGGATGCACGAGATCCGCCGGGCGGCCGATGGCCAGACGTACGCGGAACGCCAGCAGTCGAAGGCGCAGTTCGCGGAATGGGACGTACGGCAGCGGGCCGAGCTGGATCGCGAGCGTGCCGAACGGGAGGCGCCGGTGTACGACTCCGGCCGGGAAGGGCGGCGGACTAAGCGCTGAGGCGGCCTGCGCCGGCCGGGCTGGTTCAGCGAGGCGCGGCAGCCCCGCCCTGCACGGGTGGACGGGCCCAGGTACCGGCAGTCCTGAAAGGCGTCGGCGGCGAAGGAGACGTGTGCCAGCCGGCAGTACGGCGGAGGTGGCCACCAGGGCCGGCACCAGCAGTGCCCAGCGGCGTCAGGTGGCGGTGGCCATACATTTCACGGTTCTCCTCGGAATCTCCATGCCAACAGGTCGTAAAGGCCAATGGGTTGTAGCTGACGTCGAGTTGACACCACCCGGCGGGTTCCTGTGTCGGCGGTGTGTTGATGCATGCGCAGGCGCGTTGGTAGGTTCACGCCGGTCGAGACCGCCGACCCTCCCTATGAGGTACTCCTTGGACAGCGCCCGCGACAGTTCCGACAAGCGCGTAGACGACTCCGAATTCCTGGAGATGACCCAGCAGGACCCCGCGCAGGCCAAGATCCTGCGACAGTCCCTGGAGCATCTCGCCTCGGGGCTCGGTGGCGATGCGCTCAAGGAGATGGCGCAAGAGGTCCTCTCCGGACGTATGGGGCTGCGCGAGGCAGCCAATGTGTCGGCGTACGCCGAGCAGGCCGTGGAACAGGCGGCGCCGCTCGCCGAGAAGTGGGCCTCCATGTCCGAGCGTGAGCGGGACGAGCTCGCCGCGGAGGGGGAGCGCCGGCTTGCGGAGGAGCGGCGGCAGCTCGACGAGGAGCGGCGTACGGAGTCCGAGAACCGGTCGGGTACGAAGTCGCGTCACGACGGGCGCGGCTGGTCCTTGTACTGAGCGGTCGTATCCGGTGATGCAGGCGATGGGGGAGCTTTGAACTTTCATGTAGAGCCCGGTGCGATCGACGGCTTCGCGAAGCTGGTGGGGCGTGCCGCGGACGGCGGTGCGCAGGCCGCTACGTACGTCGGCACCCACGCCCAGATCGACAATTCCGTCGGCGGAGCGGCCTGGGACCTCGTCGCGGGTGACCACGACAGCTATGTGAGCGAGGCCAAGAAGGCTCTGGAAAAGGTCAAGAGCGTTCTGGAGGCGTCCCAGAAGGAACTGACGGGTACGGCCAAGTACTACCGGGAGACGGACACCGACGAGGCGGCCAAACTCGACGCCACGTACCCGGGCTCCAAGGTGTCGGGCGGCGGTTCCGGCGGCGATCCGCAGGACTTCTCCGACGCCAGTGACGCCGTGGACACGCTGAAGCCGCCGAGCGACCCCACCAACCCCCTCGCCAAGTACGCGTCGGGTCATGCCGACGAGTACCAGATGAGCCCGGTGCAGAAGACGCTCGGCAGCGCCCTTGACCTGGGCAGCCCCTCGGCGATGGCCGTGGAGGCGTCCAAGTTGCTCTTCGACTTCGACCCCTTCGCCGAATGCACGAACTGGGTGTTCGGGGACTGGAACAAGTACAACGACTGCGCCGACGTATGGGGCAACCTCGCGTCGTTCTGCGATGCGGTGGCCGCCAATGTGCGCAAGGGAAACCAGAACGTCGGTCTCAGCTGGGACGGCAACGCCGCGAACGCCGCCACCGTGTACTTCGACGAGTTCACCAAGAAGCTGGACGAGATCAAGGAGACCTTCAAGTCCCTGCAGAGCTGTTACTCGCAGGCGGCGCAGATGGCGTTCCAGTTTGCGGAATTCCTCAAGTCGTTCCTGGTGATGTTCTGCGACCTGCTCGTCATCTGGCTGGTCAACCTGCTCGCGGCGCAGGCCGTCAACGCGATCCCCGTCGGCGGGCAGGTCGCCTCGGCAGCCATGTTCGCGCTTGCGGCGGCCGAAGCCATCCGGCTCATGCAGCTGTGGGCCGAGGCGGCCAAGGCGTTCGACACGTTCGCGGCGGCGCTGAGCGCGCTCGGTGTGGTGATGTCCACGGCCGTGAACGGGTTCTCGGCGGCGGACGGGTTTCCCCAGGTGGGGACCGGTGCTTATGATCACGCCGCGGTGTAGCGGAGAAGGCGGACGGAATTCGTGAGTTTCCTGGGCGGAGTCGACGACCTGGAGCGTTTCCTCACGCGCTCGTGCTATTTGAGCATCGGGTCCGTCCCGGTCTGCTGGGCCCTCATGGTCTTCCTCGTAGCGGATTCCGGCTGGCATTTCAGCTATCTGCTGGGCGCAGTCCTCCCGCCGATCGCCGCCTACCTGGGGATCCGTGGCAAACGGGAAATACGTACGGGGATGTCGGCTACGGCGTTCGGGCTCGCTTTCGTCTCGCTGCCGCTGATGGTTGCACTGGGGTATCTCGAGAGCATGTGACGCGATCGGCTTGCCGCTGCATCGGCGCCTGCCAGCAGGCTGGTCCTGGCTGAGGGCTAAGCTCCGCTGCCATGACCACACACGGCGGTGAGGCGGCGAACAGTCCGGACGGAGCGGGCGGGCAGCCGGTGTCCTCCGGTTCCGGGGTGAGCGCGGACGAACTGCGGGCGCAGTTCCAGGCTCAGGGGCGACCGGGGCTCGTGGAGAGCCGGCGGCGCGATGTGGCGCAGGCTCGTTGGACCTACGCGGCGTTTGCCGGGCTGATCGCTTTCGTCTGCCTTGCCCTCATCGTCGTACGCCTTGTCAGGGGTGACGCGGTGGGTGCCTGGGTCGCGCTGTATGCCGTGGGTGCGGCCCTCAGCGGGTGGGGTTTTGTGCTCGCGCGCATCGGACGTACGCGTTGGGCGATGGCGGTGTCCTGTATCGGGGCAGCTTTGGCGGGGCTCGGCGACAGCCCCGCCTTCCACTGAGGCGCACTGCTGGGAAGTCAGGCCTGACGGCGCTTGTTGCCGAGGAGGTAGGCGAGGCCCCAGGCGGCGCCTGCGGCGACCAGGAGGCCGAGCGGGGAGAACCAGTCGACTCCGCCGGAGGATTCGTCGTTCCACCAGGCCTTGGCCGGGAGGAGGGCGTCGTACCTCAGCAGGTCCCAAAGGGTACCGAGCGACTGGCTTTCGGCGACGATGAGCGGCCAGGCGTTGGTGTAGCCGAAGAAGGCGCCGAGCGCGGCGATGACGGCTCCCCAGATCCAGGCGCCGGTGTTGCGGCGACCAACCGATCCGACCAAGGCGCCGACGATCGCTCCGTTGATCAAGGCGTGAGCCAGGTAGAGGGTGTTGGCCACAGTGACCGTCTGGTCCTTGTACGTGGCCAGGATCAGGCCGCTGTAGAGCAGCGAGACGACGACCGAGACGAAGAACCCGAGGAAGACCGCACCGACCGGATGACCACCGGCGTTCGGCCGTTGCCCGAAGGGGGGCGCCTGGTACGGCGGCGCGGGGTACATCGAGGGCTGGCCGGGCATGGGCGGCTGCCCGGGCTGCATGGGGGGCGGGCCTGCCTGCATCGGCGGCTGCCCGGGGGCGGGAGGCGCTCCGAACCCCGGTGGCTGCTGCTGCGGTGGCGCGGGCTGGGCGTACGGGTTGTAGGCGTTCGGCGCTTGCTGCGATTGTGGCGGTTGCTGCGGTGGTTGAGGAGGCTGCGGGGGTGGTTGGAAGGGCGGCGGCTGGCTCATCGATTTCCCACGGAGTGAATTGATAGGAACAGCAAGTTATCAGTGAGATCAGCAGGGGGCCGTCGGAGCTGGAGCGGGCCGCGTGAAGGGCGCTCGTCACTGCTCGGATCGTCACCGCTCGGCTCGTCACCCCTCCCGGTCGTATGCGCTCCCCTCGTAACCGTCCTCCTGGTCCATCCACTGGTACTCCTGGTCCAGCCTCAGGATGAGCTCGCGGGCCCATTCGGCGAGAAAGCGCGGGCAGCCCCATACGTCGGCGGACCGGGCGGCCTCGGGTGCCGGGAACGAGTCGGATGCGTACAGGTGCCGGAGGTGGGTCGCGAACCCGCGCTGGTCCCAGCGCCTGAGGCGCTCGTCGGGGTGGTCGTCGCCGCCGTGCGCGCAGTTGGCTGCGAGCGTCCCGGGGTCGACAGCGCGGAGCAGGGTGCGGACTTCACGTCCGACGCCGTACGGCAGATCGCGGACTTGGGCGATCCAGAGGGCGAGGAGCAGCAGCACCAGTCGCTCGTGCGGGTCATCTGCTGTTGGGTGTCGGCGGGCGGCCCACACCGCGATGTTCTCCGGTCCCTCGTCGAAGTCGTCGCCGTCGATGACGCACTGGGTCAACTTGTCGACATCGAGGGTCCTGTCGGGCCGTACGTACGTCTCATCCAGAGCGCTGGTGTCGCGTACCCCGAACTTCGACGCGTGCGCGGTGCGCAGCTCAGTCAGCGCCTCGTCGGCGAGACCGCGCAGATAGCGCGGGCACAGCCATGCATCGGGCGGATACTCGTCGAGCATGTCCCGGAGCTCCGCCCGGCCTCCGGGGCTGCGCAAGTGGAAGCCGATCTCGGCGGTGTCGGCCGACTCGAACTCGGGGTCCGGATGCTCGTCGTCGCTGTGGGTGCAGGCCGTAGGGTCCCCGAGCTTCGGCAGCACCGACTCCAGGCCGTCGATCATCGCGTCGAAGACCGAGCGTTCCGTGATCCGGTAGACGGCGTACCAGCAGCTGGCGTGCTGGGTGATGACGTAGCCCGCTCGAGCGCCTTTGGTGGCAAGCCAGTTGTCGCCCCCCGCGTTGCACTCGAGGACGGCGACGGGATCCCAGTTGGGATAGTCCGAGAGGACCGAGGACAGGCTCTCCACCGATGAGGTGTGGTCCTCGGGTACGACCGCGGGTATGCCGTCGGCCGAGAAGGGCCTGACGATGTCAGCGGTGACACGAGCGATGCCGGCGATGTTGGCCGGGCACAGATCAGCCTCTTGGCGCGGGCGTTCCGGCCCATCGGCGAACAGATATCCGGTGGGCAGCCCGAACCAGGCCGGGTCGTCCTCGGCAAGCTCGCCGAACTCCTCCTCGTACGGGTGGGTTTCGTGCGCGCAGCTGTGCTTGCCGAGGGCCGCTGCGGCGGCCAGCAGAGCCTCTACGGCTGCTCGCTCGGCGCCGGGAGTGGGCTGCCCGGCGAGGTACGGCACCATCTCCGCCAGTCCGGCGACCCACACGTGTGCCGTGTCGCCGTCGGGGTCGGCGATGAGGCGGCGTGCGCAGTCGAGTACGAGGGGGTCGGCCTCGGCGGGGGCGGTGTCCCCTCCGACCCGGCTCCAGGTCTCACGCAGGTCGGCTGGGGTGGGGGAGGCGTCGGGGTTCTCAGGTATGTGGATCATCTTTCCTGACGACGAGTTATCGGCTACGGCGGTTGCTGGGAGCGCTTGTCCCGCGAGGCTCGGACAGATCGGATAGATCGGAGAGGTCGGTCAGGTCGGACGGAAGCGGGCCGCATGGAGGCGCGTGGGCGGTGGTTTGACCTGTGTGAACTGGCCTCGCCAAGATCTTCGGAGCCAGCCGGGGCACGAGCACGGAGCAGAGGGGACGGAACAGCATTGAAGACGGATGCGAGCGGTCGGCAGAACCTGCGGAAGGCCGGAGCGGGAGGGCTCGGCGTCGGACCCGCTGCTGCGAAACGGAGTGTCGGCGGCCGTATTGGGGTCGGATTGCTGGGCATCCTCTTCGTGCTCTTCAGCCTGGTCCTCGTCGGCTCAGGCTATGAGGAGGGCCCCAGAAAGGTGGCCCGTGGCACGGCCGGGACGATCACCATCGAGCAGTGCCGTAAGGACGTCGGCGATGAGGACGTGGAATGTTCCGGCACCTTCCGTTCCGACGACGGCCGGGTCCGCTACGGCACGGAGGACTTCGAACTCGACGGGCACTACGACAAGGGTGAGAAGGTTCAGGCGGTGGCTGACGGCCCCGGGTGGTACGACCGCGGCACTTTCACGACGCTCTACGTCGAGGGTGTGCGGTTCTGGTGCATTGCCGCGGCGATGTTCGGCATTGCGGTGCTCTTGCTGAGCTCCGCTTTCCGCTCCGGCGGTCGTCCCAGGCGGCGCTGGGCGCACATCACTGGCCTGAGCCTGCTCTTTGGGGGGCTGCTGGGATGCGGCTTGTGCGTCCTGGTGAACTCCGTGCTCATTTAGCGGCCTCAAGGCGCCCCGGCCCCAGGGTTGGTTGTCAGTGGCGGGTGACAGGATGACCGCATGATCGACAAGCTGGACGCCGTACTGGCAGACCCCACACGGCTGTTGACCGCTGACCGCGCGGCGGTGCGCGACCACATCGCCGCCGTGAAGGACGCCGACGGCGTGGGACATGAGGTCTTCCTGCAGGCCGAAGCGATATTCGGCGGCGCGGACGTGACGCCCGCCGAGTTCGCCTCCTGGCTGCACTTCGCGGCGAAGGCGACCGGCCATGAGGAGTACGCCGAGCAGATCGCGAAGGCCGAGCCTGCGATGCCCTGGCGAACGGTATGGGCGTGGTGGCGGCCGGCCAACTGGTTCATGGCCCATCCGAGCCTGAACGGCGACTACTACCAGGTCCACCGTCGCCTGTACGAGGGGCGGGAGCTCGTCGAGGTGGTCGACGACCGTGGCCCGGTCTGGCTCGATGCGGAGACGGGGCAGAGAGTGAAGGTCCAGGACGAAGCAGCGCTGGCAGAAGCGCCCTTTCCCCCGGAGGTGCTCGATTCGCCCGAGCTGCACGAATGGGCACTGACCGCTCCGGAGAGCTGGGAAAGCGCAGTCGCGTTCGCCGCAGAGGGCAGTAGGACTCGCTATCTCATCGAGAACACGCACGGCATAGCGGTGCTTGAGACGGACGCCGAGGTGCTGCAGGACTGGCCGCGTGACGGCGGGATCGACCCCACGTCGTCCGAGGAACCGCCGCCCGGCCCCGAACCGGTGGAGCGGCGGCCTGCGGGTCCACTCAGCGCAGCCCGGGCCGACGACTCCTTCGGGGAACGGCACGTGCTCCGGATACCTGAGAGCGCCCTGCCCGAGGGGCTCGAACACCCGGGAAGCAGGCGGCACTTGCGGGACATCGGCATGCCCCGTTGGTGGGTGTGCCATGGTGTCGAGTACGAGGCCCACTCGGCGGACGCCATTCGCCCCCCGGCCGACGGCGTCCTGTCCGAGGACGGCCTGCCGAGCGGTGTGGCCGCCGGGGATCTGATCGCCTTCGGCGCGTTCGAGTACGGCGAGCTGTATCTGCACCGCCACGACGGGACCGTGTACATCTGGAGCCGACTGGACGGGCCGACGAAGCGGACGCTGGTGCCGCTGGCGCCGGACCTGGACGTCTTCACGCGCATCCTTGAGGCCGTCTACCGCTACAGCAACGCCTGTTGGCATCCCTATCCGGTGGAGGGGGACCAGGAGGCGGTGGCGCAGGTATTCCTGGAAGAGATGGACGAGCTGGCCCCAGGGCTGTTCGATCGGGAGACTCCCAGTGGGCGGGTATGGAGCTGGCTCTATGCAGGCATCACCGAGTTGGGTGTCGACGGGTTCTAGCGTCTCTGGTCTTTCAGGTGCGAGGTCTCGGATCTGCCAGGAAGACACGGCCTAAGCTCACTCGGTGATCACCGACGACGTGCCGATCGATGAACTCGCCCGCTCCTGGGAGGAAATCCGGGAGGATTACGACGACACGCTCAACGACGCGTACGACAGGAGGATCCTCGACTGCGCCGCGCGGGTCGCGGCAGACCCCGGCGGGGCGTCGGCGTACGTGTGGACGACCGGTCTCCTGATGACGGCCCCCTATCTCGCCTGGGCACCGGGTGCCGGAGTCGCGCCGGAGGCCAGAGCAGCACTGGAGGCGGCCGACGGCGCCCTGCGCGACCGGCCCTGCGAGCACGAGACGCATCCCTACCGGGAGCAAGAAGCGGAGTTCGACGAGGCCCTCGCCAGGCAGTTGTGCAGCCTCTCCGACCCGAACGCCGCATGGGATGAGAACCATCCCCGTGAGCCGTGGCTCTGCCCGCGCAATATCGCCGGACTCGCGCGGATCGCCCTGGACATCATCGAACCCGGCTCGGCCGCGGATGTCCCGCCCCGTCTGCCGGTGGGGGCACAGGACACCATCGACACTCTGTCCGCCATGCTGCACGGCCACCCGGAGCCGGGGGCCGACATCGACGAGGAGATCTCCCTTCAGGCGGGGGAGCTGCGGTCCGCCAAAGCGGCGGACCGTCCCGGCCGCCTGTTGGTTGTCATGGCGGTCACCTGGTACGCCGTCTCGGACTTCGTACGGAACACGTCCGTACTCGACGAACTGATCGCGGCGCTGGAGGACCCACCAAGGTCATGAACTGCCGCAGGCTGCTGCCGAGTAGGTGCGTTCCGGCGACAGAGGCCATCAGCACCCGGCCGGAATCACCGTCCATGACCACTTCCTCGCCGAGCCAGCTCCCCAAGTGGTAGCTGGGCTCGAGGTGCCCAATGCCTGGGTGGTTTCCAGGCCGGCCCGGTCAAGGGCCACGGTGGTCAGGATTCTCGGCTCGCCGCTGTCAAGAGCGTGGAAGGCGTGGTAAGTCAGGGTGGCGGGCGATTGCGGGTGGACGAGCCCGGCACGGATGGCGGTTGACTCAAGCCGGCGGGGTGCCTGCTCGCCGCAGCTGCTCGCGAACCAGGACCGATCGTGCCCTCCGGCCGCGAGAAGCGCGGCGGGCATGGGCCAGATGGCCGCACGACGGACAGGGACGGACATGCGGGCTGGGCCGGCGCGGCCGCCCTCCTCCCGGCTCCTTGTCTGCAGCATGTCCACGGCGAAGAGCCCCCCTGCTGCCGCCCAGCACCCAGCGATCGTCGTCGGCCTGCGCTGTATCCCGGACCCTTACGAGCTCACCACGGAAGCGGTACATATCCTCGTCGCTTCTCCGCGAGGCTCGAATTCCGCCCGCTCCATCAGACCAGATCGTCGAAGTTGTAGTCCTCGAAGACTCTTTGCCAGCCCTGTGTTCGGAAAGCCTGAGGGTCGATGCGGTGCAGCCAGTGGCGTAGATCCGTCTCCGTGTCCTCGATCGACCACCAGGAGGCGCGCCACCAGTAGTAGAGGCGGACCATTGCGACGAACTGGCCGAGACTGCTTCCGGCCAGGGCGTCGTCGATCCCCGACGAACCGTCCTGCAGCACGCGCCCGTCGCGGCCGTCGAGGAGGAGTCGCGCACCTTGCCAGCTGCCGAGGAAGAAGTACGTGGACTCCGCCTCGTCCGGCTTGCCGAAGGGTTCGGCAACCTGGTGCAGGCCGGTGTCCTCAAGGTCGGTGGTCTCGAGTTCGAGGAAGCCGGTGACACAGGGGAAGCCGACTTCGGAGAGGAAGGCGCGTGCGGCGCTGTCGGAGAGGGCGGCCGGCAGGCTCTCCTGCGGGAACAGTTTGACCGCCGCGGATCCGAAGACGTCCGTCAGCCAATCGGTCGTGGGGGCCAGGGCCTGGGCGGGCAGGTCGGCCCGAGCACGCGTCGTGCCGGTGGCCACCAGACGCTTGAGGAGGCCTGGTGCGTTTTCGTGTCCGGCGTTCTGGTTGATCTCGACCACACAAACCCCGTCCATGGTGGCCAGGGCGACGCGATGGCCCGAGCGCACGCCTTCACGGATGTACTGGGGCATGCGGGGCAGATCCACTTCCCCGCTGGCGGCTCCGGCGGGGCGCCACCCTCGGGGCCCCTGATCCGCCTGCGTGGTGTCGGAGGTGTCCGCGGCCTCATCGGGCTCGGGGCGGGGCGTGCCCGTGGTCAGGTCCCAGGTGCCGATGTGGTCGCGGCGTGTGCGGGCTGTGACCACATCGCCGGTCGGGGTGTGCACGATCTGAAGCGTCTGGACGATGGGGCGCCTGACCACTGCGTCCGTGCTGAACACGCCGGCACCGACGCCTTCGGCCCAGAGCGTCCGCCAGGGCAGGGCCACGGGGCCGGCCGCCGACAGGAGCCGGTCGGCGGCTGCTTCCTGCGTCGGTCCGGCCTGCATCAGGGTCAGGTGCAACAGCGCCAGCCACTCACCCTGGGACGAAGGCTGAACGCCACGGCGCGCCATGTAGTGGAGTCGGGCCGCGGCACTTCCCTGCGGGATGGGCCGTGCATGGAACGCGGCCTCGAACGCCTCGAAGAGCGACTCGTGGCCGACCCCGGCGACTGCCGTGGTGTCTTTGAGGAATGCCTCGAACTGGTCGGCTGCCGCAGCATGACCGGCCAGGGCCCGCTCGGCGTACCAGCGTGTCGCCTCGGGGGCGTCTGCGGCCGACAGTGCGGTGACTGCGCGCGCGTGCCAGGACCTGGCCTCCTCGGCGGGCATCTGCGCACGCAGTTGCCGGGCCGCTGCCTCCTGCTTGAAGGAGATGAGGGGAGTGCCTGTCCCGTCGTCCGTCCGGTGGATCCAGTCCCGAGCCGCGGGGTCGCCGAGCAGCGACTCCAGCCGGGACTCGGGGACCTCTTGGCCGAGGGCGGAGCAGAGCAGGGACCACACGGGGAGAGGAACGAAGCGGTGCTCGGCCAACGCCAGCGCACGGAGGGCGGACGACAGGGCCGCATCCTCGTCCGACTCCGCCAAGGCGGGCATGCCCTCGAAACCCCCCTGCAGCGTCAGATGCCGTCCGCCCAACTCGACGGCCCTGCCCGGAGCATCGTCGACTTCCACCAGCAAGCGCATCCGCAGCCCACGCCGATGGTGCTCGATCAGCGCCCGTGCCACCTGATCGAGCACACGCTCCGGCTCGCGCGAGGTGCGCAACCGGCCCGCCCACTGCGTGTTCGCGAGTACGACCACGGGGTCGTCGCTGATCCGGCCGGCCACGGCGGCGAAGTTGCCCTTGAATGAGTCAGTGGCGGCGATGCCAAGGGCCGTCGCCACGTCTCGGGCCACCTCCTCCGCGGATCTGCCGGCGCAGTCGACGTGGGCCGCGGCCGGATGACGGGCAACGACCTCGCGCAGCAGCGCCGTTCTGCCGCTGCCTGCGCGCCCGCCGATCCACAGCCAGGCGCTGGTGTCGCGAGGCCGGTCGATCCACCGCAGCGCACGGTTCAGCGCGAGTTCTGCCGTGACTTCATCCGGGTTCGGGGTGGTACTCATGCGGGTCCGCCAGGGGGGATCGGTCAGTCGGTGGTTCGCGTGCAGCAGTCCAGAAATTGGCGTCAATGTCTGCGTCGTCGAGGTCGGCCAGTGTGTCCTCCAGATCGTCTCTGATCGCGACGCGCTCGATACGGCTCCCCGCCGCGGCCAGCATGCACCGGGCCACCAGGTAGTGCTGGAGCAGGTCGATGAACGCGGCCAGGCTGTCGGCGATCAACACGGCGCTGCTTTCCTGCTCTCCGTCGTCGTCGGGCTCGTCGTCGAAGTAGGCATCGAAGTCGTCTTCCGCGCTGCTCCAGTCGGCCGCACCGAACAGGACGACCTGCCCCGTTCCACCGTGTAGGGCCAGGTTGCCGGCACCCCACGTACCGATCTTGTAGTACGCACCTGGGACGGCGTCTGCCGGCAGGTCGCCAGGGGCGAGCCGGGGCAGACCCACTTAGTCCAGAGCATCGAGCCGGATTGCGGCGCCTTCGAAGGCGGGCAGTCCGACGTCCGTGAGAACGCGGCGCGCCTCGGCGTCCGTCAACCCCTCGGGCAGCAGGCCGGTGGGCAGGCGACGTACGACGCCCGGTTCGAAGAGGTCGGGGTCGTACGAGCCTCGGCGTCGTGCTGTCCCGCGGTGGAGTGCGGGGAGGAAACCGGAGTCGTCGAAGAGCGGCTCCCCGTGGACCTTGCTGATGCGCGGACTTATGGCGGGGTCGTGGGGCTCGACCGCGAAAATGCCGCCGAGCCCCGTCACGACCAGGAGGTCGCCCACCCTCACCTGACCCGACACGAAGGGGAGTTCCAAGCTGTCGAACACGGTCAGATCGTCCCAGTCGGGTGTGACGTTGCGTGCCATGTCGGTGAGCCAGAGCGGCTCGCGGTGCCCCGGTGCCGGCATCGCCTCCGGCCAGGGGCCGGCCAGCTCCTCGCCGGTTTCGGCGTCCCAGACTCGGTATCGCTCGTCCCATTCCCCCCGAGCGGAAACAGCGTGCCGGCCAGGGAGATAGTCCTCAGGGGCGATGACCGGGTCGCCCAGGGGGCCGGGCCGAACATACGCGGCGTTCAGGGCACCCGGCGGCCGCCCACGCCGACCACGCCCAGCACCACCATGAACACAAGACCGGCGAACCCCGCTGGACTGGACTCGCCCTTCTGGTTCCCGGTGGCAATCACGACAGCACCGAAGACGCCGACGGCGCCCATCGCGATGAGCAGCACGGAACAGGGAAGTCCGACCATGGCGCCGCGGCGGCCGGTCCGTATGACCGTGGCATCCGGCGCGGGGGAGGGCATGTGCGAAGGCAACATGGTGCGTGAGCCTAGCGAATTCACCTACGCTGCCTCGTCATGACCACGGACGGCCGGGAACGCGGCGGGGAACAGGTACAGATAAGGGTGCAGATGCAGGTGCGAGGCGGCGAGGGCGAGTCGGCATTGTCCGGCGTGGACGAAGTCAGGGCGAGTTTCCCTGGACCATCGGATCCGGGATTCGCGAGACAGCGGTCGCAGCAGGCGCGGAGCGCTCGCGGCGGTCTCATGGCTGCCGGGGCGCTGGTGGCGCTGGTCTGCCTCTTCGTGATCGTGGGACGTCTCAACAGCGGTACGCCGACGGGGATCGGGACCGTGGTGTACGGCCTGTCCCTCGCTTCCGCCGGTCTCAGCGTGGAGTTGGCCCGGCGCGCTCGCACCCGCTGGGCCATGATGGCGATCATTCTCGGGGCGGCGGGTGCCTCGCTGGCGGATGCGCTGCCCTGACCCACTCCCACCCGCATAATCGGCCCGAACAGGCCGCCTGCTGCTGTGGGCGGCGGCCTGTTCTCGGTCAGCGAGCCGAAGACCGGCTCAGACCTTGGTGAAGCACATCGTGTAGTCGAAGCCCCGGCGGTCGTAGTGCTGGATGCCGTAGTCGTACTCCGCACTGCATTCCTGGCCCTGGCCGGGCAGCAGGGCACCCATCTTGTACTCGGCCTCGGACGAGTCACAGGCGACGATGGTGGGCACCGGGTTGCCCTGCGGGTCCGCGACCTTGACGCAGTCGCCGACCTGGGGTTCGTGTGTCTTGGCCTCCTCGGCAGCCGCCGACGCCGACGCCTCCGCCTTCGCCTTTCCCCCGGTGGGGCTGGTGTTGTAGTCCCAGACCCAGTAGCCCACGGCGCCGAACACCGCCAGGACGATGACGGCGGACTTCACAGCCCGCAACGCACCGCCCGGCTGCGGCCGTTGAGGTCCGCGCGGAGCCTGCGGCTGTGGTTGCTGCGGGTACCCGTACGGCTGCTGCTGCCCGTAGGGAGATGGCTGCTGCCCATAGGGAGGCGGCTGCTGTCCGTACGGCGGCTGGTTCTGGTACTGCGGTGGAGGCGTCGACATGCCTGGAAGACCCCGTAGTTGAGTGGACGAACAAAGATCAACGCGAAGTTGACCGGCGCAGGCGACCCTCCGACACCCGGCAGGACTGCCATCGGGGGCGCCCTGTCAGAAGAAGTAGCTGACCAGGAACGACATCCCGGCCCCGACGAGCCCCACCCCGATCATCCCGATCACGACCGACCGTGTCGCTCCCCGCCCCGCCGCCTCCCACGCCGTATCGAACGAGATACGGCTCTGTCCGAACGGAGCGAACCCGGCGGCAAGGCAGAAGACGCCGAGGCCCGTGAGGACCCAGCCCCCGAAGAACGCCCCGAACCAGCGCCAGGCCCGGTCCATGCCGGCCTGCAGGTACTCGGCATCCGCCGCGTCGGCCGCCGTCAACGGCTCCGTCTGCTGCACCGCCAACTCGGTGCCTGGCGCATACCGTTTCCGGACCTGTACGGCGGCATGGGCGTCCGTACTCTTGCCGTCCTCGGAGACGAAGGTGCCCTCGCAGCGCACGGGCCGACGGTTCTTACGGCTGCTGCGCGAGGCGTTGCTCGGGTAGCTCACCTCGCACTGCTTCACCGTCAGGGTGCCGTTCGTGCCCGCCCAACCTGCCGCGTACGCCCCCTCGTACGCACCCCATCCGCTCAACACGAGCCCCGCGAGCAGGAAGACCAGGCCGCCCGCGCGCCCGAGGCGGCCGAACGCTCTGCCGACGAGGCCGGTGAGAGAACGGTCGACTGCTGTGCCGCTTCCGGTGCCTTGCGTCTGAGCCATGACGATGCAGTCCTTCTCCTCTGAGGTCTTTCTCCCCTTGGGTCTTTCTCCTCTTCCGCGGGCGGGGGCCAGCATGGCATCCGCGCGCGACGGGGGATACTGCGGGTGACGAAGGGCAAGGAGCAGCGAGGAGAAGCGACATGACCAGGCGACCGGAGAACTCACCGAACCCGCAGGATTCTTCGCCGGAACGCGGCGTGCTGGACGAGGCACTGGAACCGGAGCAGATTCGTTCCCTGAACTCCGCCCTGCGCCAGCTGTCCCAGACCGACGGCGTCAGCAAGGACCTGCAGGAGGCGGCCAAGAGGATGCTCTCCGGCCGCCTCGCCCTGCGCGACGCCCTGGACGACCCCGCGGTCGCCCGTGCACTGGGCGGAGGCCTGGCGTCGCTGCGCGGCCAGTGGGAGTCACTGTCGGAGGAGGAGCGCGACCAGATCAGGCACGGAGAGGCACCGGCGAGCGGAAACGCCTCCTCCGGGCAGTCCGACCCCAGCAGCTCCAAGGACCAGTACTCGCAGTCCGGGAAGAAGAACCAGGGGCGCCACAGCGGCGGGTTCTCGCTGTACTGATCACGGACGATTGATCACGGACAACTGATCACGCGCTCGACCGACGCGTCACGACTGGCGCTGCTTGCGGTACAGCGCGATGGCCGTCTCGGTCGGGTAGTTGGGTACGGTGACGGTCTCGCCGGTCTCCTTCGAGACGACGATCTTGCTGCCGCCGGGCGGAGCGGGCTGGGGCCGTCCGGCGGCGTCCGTGACGGGCGGGAACACCGCGTAGACGAGGTAGCCGATGTCGAACTCCTCGACGCGCAGCTCCGCAGGGGTGCCGTCCGGGAGCTTGGGCTCCGCATACCGGCTGCGCACGATGGCGAGGGCCTGCTCGGAGGTCGTGGGCGGTGCCGTGTTGTCGGAAGTCACGGGGCGTTTCTCCTAGTTGTCTCGGTGGGGAAGGCCACAGGCCCGATCAGAACAGCCCATGCCACATCTGCTCGACGATCAGCGACCACCAGGTCTCCGTGTTCCCCAGCGCCGACGCGTCGACAGCCACCAACTGCTCCTGCAGCGCCGCCACTTCCCCGCCCGCCGCGACCGGGTCCAGGCCCTGCATCCGCTGCCGCACCGTGGCGATCAGCGCCAGGGAACGGGCGAAGGCAGCGGTCGAGACATTGACGTAGCGCGCCTCGGCGGTGACCGGATCCACCGCCCATACCGCGCCCAGACCGTCCGGCTGCCCGGAACCCGGCTGGCACTGCACCGCCACGACCGCCACCCCGTCGAAGCCGATCCGCACCAGATGCGCCAGGGCGCCGATCTTCTCCTCGCCGGCCGGGCTGCGCCGCTCGCGCAGATTCGTGGCGACGTCGGTGAACAGGCCGCCGGCCGGAGGGGCGTCGGGCCGGTCGGCGGTGAAGAAGAATGGGAGGTCGGCCGGCAGCCCGGCCCAGGTGAGCGTCGCCTTGGCGGCTTCCGGCAGCGGGCTGTCGGCGATGTCGTCGGCGTCGTAGCGGCGTACGCCGTCCTCGCCGAAGACCTCGACGAGATGGCGTCCGAGCGCCACGTCCCGCATCGGCTCCGCGGGCGTCACCTGCGGGGGAACCGGTACGCGGTGCGGGCGGGGCGGCGGCTGCTGGCCGGCCATCCGGTGCATCGTCTCGACCTGCTCGACCAGCGCCGCGACACCCTCCGCACGGGCCTCGGGACGGGCGCCATAGGTCTGTGAGCAGGAGAGCTGGGCGTTGCGGAAGGAGTTGAGAAGCTCGGCCGTGTAACCGCCGGGGAGCAGACTGGGACGCAGGTCGGTGTGGATGGCCACGACATTGTCGACGGGGACGTTCATCCGCCGCAGCTCGGCCCACACCTGGTACTCGGCGGGGGGCAGGCCGGGAGCGGAGGTGCGGAAGAGGGTGGTCTCCTCGCCGTTCGCCGGGTCGACGTACGTGAAGACCGCGGTGTTGCCGGGGCCGGTGACCGGACGGGCGCCCTCCGGCGAGCTCGCGCCCTGTGCCGCGACCCCATGCTTCTGCCGATACATCTGCACCACCTCGTCGACCGGAACCGACGGCCAGACCGTCAGCTCGCCGGTACGGCGGTCCACGACCCCGCACGCGTCGCCGATCTCGGCGGGCGGCCGACGCTCCCCGGTCACCGGCTCACGCTCGGGCTCCGCGGGCGCGGCCCACACGACCCAGCCCAGGTCGAACTCCTGCATCCGGACCTCGCGCCGCGGCTCCGCCGAGCCTTCCGGGTTGAGCCAACGGTCGGCGATGGCGAGCGCCTGCTCCTGGCTGGTCACGGGGAGGCTCCTTCGAGGTGGTCGGTCGAGAGTGGGCGGAGGTCGAGGGGGTGGAAACGAACACGCAGCATGCGCCTACGAGGCTATCGCCGGGTCGACCCATCGGATGCGGAGGGCCTTCGCCCCGCGTTCGGTCGCGACGACCAGGATTCCGTCGGGGGACAGGTCGGCGGAAATGAACGGGACGTCGGAGATCAGTGCGGCCACGACCTCCTCGCTCGCGCGGTCCCAGACGCGAAGGTAGTCGGCGCCGCGGCTCAGCCCCAGAGGGGCGGCATCACGTTCCTCCTCGGACGGGCGCAGGATCTGCCCGAGGTCCACGCTCGCAAAATCATCCGGTGGTACCAGGGCGTGAATGAGCACCGCGGATTCGCCGCCCTCGTCCGTGAGGCGCGCGCCGGGAGTGCCTGGTGGCACGACGAGCACCGCCACTGGGATCGGAGGTCCATCGGGGTTGGGAAGGCTGCCAACCGTCACTTCACGGATGCCGGCGACGGGCAGGCTCCACAAGGTCTGCCAGGGCAGTTCGAAGCCGAGTTGGTGCAGGGCTTCGGCATACTCAGGCAGTCCATCCTCGACGAATGCCGTCTCCAGCAGAGCGGCACGCCAGGGCTCGGAGACCTCGTTACGAGTCAGCAGGGGCGCGGCACGCAGATATGTACGGGCGGGTGCGCCCAACTCCTCGACCGGGACGGCCTCGATGGCGGCGCGCAGAGGCACCGGATCGGCGTGGACGAATAGCCCCGGATCTGTGAGGAGTTGCGGCAGCAGGCCCGCCGCCAGCGTGTGGCCGGCGATGTGGTTGCGTACGTATGGGGCGGCCTTGCTCCAGTCTTGCTCCGGCACGGCCTCCAGCAGCGCCATTGCGATCTGCATCTGAGCGGCGCGGACGTTCGGAAGGCCGGCCCGGATCTCGTCGCCTATTGCGGGGTGCAGGAGGCGCAACAGCGCCCGCCCGCTGTTCTCGTCGTCTCCGTTTCCGTCAGTGTCTGCTTTCCGCTCCACGGGCTGTATGAAGGGGGCGACGAGCGGCATCCCGTTCACGATGGCGTGGCTCATGTCCTGCCCGGCCACCGCGCTTACCAGTCGCGCCCACAGACGGACGGGCATGCCGTCGGCCTCGGCAAGGGCGAGCGGGGCCAGCATCAGCCGCAGCGTCTGCGGGTCGGCGCCGAGCCGTCCGGCGTGCAGATCCAGTGCTTCGCCGACAGAGGCCGGCAACCGGTCCTCGTCGGTCGGGTCGACGCTCTCCGGGGCGATGAGAATGCTCTGGACGGCCAGCTGCACGACCAGCGGGCTGGTGCTCGCGCGACGCCCGATGGCTGCGGCGAGGGCGTGCCGGGTCTCCGGGGCCACGGTGAACGGCAAGTCCGCTCCTGAAAACGCAGGTCTCAGTGCCGCCTCCGCGTGACGCACCAGCCCTTCGGGGTCGGCCCACTGCGGCTCGTCGAGATCGATGATTTGCACAGCGCCCGCCGGAAGGCCCTTGGCCAGTTCGGTGACGAGATGCCGCGGCAGCTCCGCCACCAGGCGGACCGACTCGAGGGCGGCGAGCGGCTTGAGTACGTGGCGTACGAGTCGGGAGGGCTCGTCCGTGTGCCGGACCGGACCCGCCTGATCGACGTCCAGAACCACGAGTGACACGGGCTCGCCGATGGCCGCGAGCTCCTCGTAAATGTCCTCGCTGCGGGCCACGGCCAGCTCGTAGTGATCGGCGAGGGCCCAGAGGAATTGCTGGGCTGTCAATCCGCGCGCATTCGTCGCGGCGGGTGCGGGCAGCTCAGGAGGCACACAGGACGGGTCGAGCCGATCGAGATCCAGTTGCTTGCGGGACTCGGCGTCGCAAAGCATCAGAAACCCGGTGAGCAACCGCGAACGCCCACTGCCGGAGTTTCCGGTCAGCGCGACTACACGAGGCGCCCCCGGCCGCGCCGTGCGCCAGGCAGCGAGCGCACGCAGGGCGTTGGTGCGGCCGCCTATGAGGGGGTGTGGAGCGTAGCCGTCGGTCGAATCGGTCATGGATTCCCGTCCTCCGCTGGCGCGGACGTGGGCCTCAAATGGGCAGGGCGCCCTTGAAGCGGGTGTTGGGTATGTCAGGGTGGGTGGTGGCGAGCCAGCCGTGGCCATGAGTGCTGGACGCGGGCATGCGGCCGGGTTCCACGGAGAGGAGGTCGGCTGCCGTGCGAGCGTACGGAACGCCCTCGGCGTATTCCTCGGCCTCGTCCTCGTCGGCGTCTTCCCTGTACTCCACCTCGAAGGGCAGGGGTTCTCCCTGGAACCGCGGGTGGTCGTAACTGCCGAAGCTTCGCACTCCGCGACCGTCGCGGGCGACATACCAGTTCTCGGCGGAGTTGTAGGGGTCGACGACGTAGAAGTGGGCCTCACCGCATCGTTCGCTGAGTTTGTCCGCCAGTGTGAAGCCGTCGAGCTGGTCGATGAACGCATTTCCCCACAGCAGGCGCCAGTTCTGGATCGGCACTTCCGAGAGCCAGGTCTCGAACGCTGGCGTGATGAACACCCGGTAGGCGGTCCGTGTCTTCCCTTGTGAATCCTGGAACTCCAGGTAGTCATTCGTTTGGGTGGCAGCGGCCACGCCCATGACGGTAGTGGTCGGCCGAAGATCGTGCAGACCAAGCGCCGCAACGGCGTCGTCGAGCCGGTCCGCCGGGAAGGCCAGCCAGCGGCCGGCCTCTGACGGGAGCCTCACAGGGAGCTCGTCCTTGAGTTTGATCCGCACGAGTCGCTCCACGGCACCTCGGTCGCTTTCGTCCAGGCTCTCGGCGCCCGCCAAGTCGACCAGGGCTTTCAAGGCATTGCCGCGCAGACGCCCCGGACCCTGTCGTCGGATCTCCCGCAGGCGTGGCAATGCCTCGTCGCCCAGCCTCTGCAGGACAGACTCGGCACTCCCTTTCAGTCGGGACGACCCGCCCTCACCGACATGGGGCAGCAGACTGTCGACCACCTGGGCGCCGAGGGCGACCAGACGGGCCTCCGCGGTCTGCCACACGCTCCGATCATCGTCGGAGAGGTCCCGTACGAGAGCGTTGATGCTATCTGACATGGTGCACAGCCTAGTTGTGGTGCGTGGAGAGTGGGTAAGAGCGCCGATGAACGGCAACTACCCGTGTTCGATCATCCCTGAATATCGGCACGGAGCTTTTTCCAAGTTCCTTGCAAGGCGGCGATGTGCCGATCAAATTCAGCTTTGATGGCGTCCTCCTTATGAGTCGAGGTCCCCTTGCGTTGGGTATCGAATTCACCTCGTATGGCCTTGCGTAGGGCGTCGCCGCTCTTGTCCTCAAGCTTCTTCAACGCCTTTTCGAGGCCCGCTTGGTCGTCCTTGTAGTGCTCCCGCCACACTTCTTCTGCGAGCTGTCTGCAGTCCTGGTCGGACATGCCCTTCATCTGCTTGAGCGTGTCCCTCTTGTCATCTGCCATTTCTCCGCGTATCTCCACACCCACCGCGTCGTCACGGTAGGTGGTGCTGTAGTGGATCGGTATGCCCTTCAACCGCTCGTCCCGGAGGGTGTCGGAGCACTTCGCGTGGCCCTGGCCCTCTCCGCACGGTTCTCGCTCGGTATACAGGCCGAGAGGCGTGTACTTCGATCCGTCCGGGTCCATGCGCTTGAGCCAGTCCAGCAGGTGTCGCTCCGAGTGGCGCGGTTGTACGCCCTTCAACTCCTTGTTGGCTGGGACAGACGAGTCCACGATGTAATGAACATCGTTCTTCGGTGGAGGGCCCTGGACCTCGAGGACCGCATAGTTCTTTCCGCTGAAATCAGGTCCGTGGCGTTTGAGTTCCTTGAGCGTTTCCGGCTCAAGGGCCTTGAATTCCGCCCTCTTGAAGAGTGCGTTCATCGCCATGCGATGCAGCCGCACTCCGATCGACTCCTTGGAGAGCTTCGCGCCGCGGTCCGGGGTGTCCTTGTCGGGGGCGCTTTCGCCGTCGTTCCGGTAGGGATATGGGATCCGTTCAGGGCTGCGGCCCACCGCGTGTTCCTGGTGGAAGGAAAGGCTGAGCCGGGCGAGGGACGCCACAACAGCTTGCTGCTCTCCACGTGAGAGATCACCGAATCCGGGGAGACTATTACTGAGCTGGTCCCGGGTGAAGCTGCGTGACCCGTCAGGATTGGCATGCGGGCCGTTGCCGGTCGTCGCCCGCATGACGTTGGCGAGGGCGCCCGACTCGGCCCAGCGGTCGAGTCGGTCGTGGACCCGGTCGAGCTCGACCCTATGGACGTTTTGCTCCCTACGAAGCCGTTGCTGCAGCGCGTCGGGCTCGATGCCGTACTCCTTGGCTTTGTCAGCCTCCGGCGCTTCATGGGTGCGCGAGACATCGCTGTCCGGCCCGCCTTCGGTGACACGGCGGCTTTCGGCTGAGGTATCGCTGGTACCTCGGTCATGAGGATCGGTGTAAGGATGGTCGTCGGGGTCCTTGGAGTTGTCCTTGTTGCCGGTCGAGTCCGAGGGGGCGCCGGGCTGGTCGGCGTCCGGTCCGGCCGGGTTCTGGGGGCCTCGGGGTACCTCGTCGCGAGTCGTCTCCGCTTGCCGGTCTGGGCGCGCCGTGGCGTCGCCCTCGGCGTCCTTCCGTTCGTCCGCGTGTGGCTTCTGGCTCGATGGGTCCTGCCCACGTGGATCGTCCGAACGATCGGAGGTGTTGGAGCGGTCGCTCTGGGGAGGCGCCTGCGACTCGGGTGTTGCGGTCGTGGTGGTCGTGGTCCGTTCGGGGCTGTGCGGACTGGTCTCGCTGGTGCGAGTTCCGCTGACGGGAGGCGATGTGTCGTCCCGACCATGGGGCGTGAGCCGGTTACTTCCGGTCTCGCTCTTCCGGTCGCCGTCTGCGGGACTGGAGCCCGACTCGCGAGCCGCGTCGGTAGCGTGTGCCGGCGTCTCGCCTGAGGGATCCGCCTGGTCGGCCTGCTTGTTCTCGCTGTTGTCCTGCTGGGGCGCGTTGCCGTTCTGATCCTGAGCCTCGTCGTTCTGGCTCTTGGAGTCCTCGGAGTCCTTGTCGTCGGACTGGGTGGTGTCGATGGGATTGCGGTCGGCGTCCAGCGGTATGTGCCAGACGTGTGCCGCCTTGTCGATGTGGAGCGGCTTGTCGCTGACCTCGCCGCTCTGGGTGTCGATCCAGACGATCTTGCCGTTGTGGTTGACGACGTTGAAGGCGTGGCCACCTCCGCCGGGCCAGTCGACCTGGACGATGGCTGCTGAGCCGGGTCCGGCCTGCTGGAGGGTGGAGGCGATGTTGTTGGCGGTGTTGGGGTCGCCGCCGGGGCCGGCGTAGGTGTGCGAGGCGCCGGTCCAGCGGATCTGGTTGTCGTTCGCGTTGTCCTCGGGGGTGAACGGGTTGTGCTTGCCGTTCTCGTCGAGGTCGATGGTTCGGGGGGCCGAGACCTGGGGGTTGCCGTACCAGGTCTCCAGGAACGAGCGGGAACAGTCGGCACAGTTGTTGCTGCGACCGGGGACCGTGTTGCCGCCGTCGTTCTGGAGCTGGGCCCACGGTCCGAAGGGGTCGGGGAAGCGCTGTGGGGTGCCGTCCTCGTTGTGCGGGACTGCGTCGACCAGCGCCTGCTGATCGGCGGGGTCGGGGTGGGACAGGCCTCCCGGGGCGTGGTCCAGGTCGGCGCGGATGTCGTCCAGGCTGTCCTGCTGGGGGTGGTTCTGGCTGTTGGAGTTATTGGGCGTGGCCTGGGGCGAACCCGGGTGCTGGGGCGTGGCAGGGTCCGCGTGTGAGGGTGACTGCGAGGGACCCGGGGTTGTGACGACCGTGTGGATCGGGACTGCCGTCACTTGTTGCTGCTGGTGCTGCCGGTCTCGGTCGGACGGCGAGTTCTCCGGCTTGTGGGGCTGCGCGGCCGGCTGCTGCGGGGAGTTGGGGTTCGGGGTCGGGTTCGACGGGGTGTTGTGCGTGTGGCCTGCGGGCTGCTGAGGCCGCGGCGGGGTGGACCCGGCGCCGGGGCTCGGCTGGTTCGGCGTGCCGGGGGTGGGAGGCGTGCCGGGTGTGTGCGCGCGGCCGGGCTGGGTTGACGGACTCTGGGCGTTGCTGCTCGGCGTCGAGACTCGGTCAGAGCCGTTGTTGGGAGAGTGGGAAGGCGTCGTCGTCGGAGTAGTGGATGCGGACGACGTCCTGGAGGGCGATGACGGGGCCGGGTTCTGGTTCGGGGTGGTCTGGCTCGGGCTCTGGCCGGGTGTACGGGTGCCGGTCGGGTCCGCGTTGTTACGCGGCGGAGTGCGGTCGCCGGGCGTGGTGTTGGCGTTGTCGCGGTTCGAGGTGCGGTCGCCGGGTGTCGTAGCGGCGCCGTCTCGGGGAGGTGTCCGGTCGCCCGGTGTCGTGCCCGGGGTGGTCCGAGGCGGTGTGCGGTCCCCCGGCGTCGTGCCCGGAGTGCTCTGGTTCGGTAGGCGGCTGTCTGCCGTACCTGACGTCCGGCCGTCGGAGCCGGATATGCGGGGATCCGGCGTCTGCGCGGGCATCGACGATGGCGCGGTCCGCGGCGTCGTCGAGGACGTGGTGGGGCTCGGCGTCGAAGCAGGCCCCGTTCCTGTGGCGGACGCGGTGGTGCCCGGCGCAGTGGGGGA
Source organism: Streptomyces sp. CA-251387 (assembly GCF_050936625.1). NCBI lineage: Bacteria > Bacillati > Actinomycetota > Actinomycetes > Kitasatosporales > Streptomycetaceae > Streptomyces > Streptomyces sp. CA-251387. Next base: position 6,953,224 of record NZ_JBNJMJ010000001.1, read on the forward strand.
AGGAGTCCTTGCCGGACCGGTGTTGGAGGTGTTCGGGCTGGTCGGGCTCGTGGCAGCGGTGGCGGACGGCGTGCCGGGCGTGCTGGCGGGAGCATTCCGCGCCGGGCCGGAGCCGGGATTCGGGCTCGTCGCGGATGAGGTTCCGCCGGAGCCGCTCGGGGCGTGTTGCGTGCCCGGAGCCGCACCCCCGGTGGAAGGTGCCGTGGGCGACGTCGGCATGGCCGAGCCGCCGTCCGAACGGCCGCCAGTGCCGGTGGGGGACGAGTCGGCCGTCGTCGGCGTCGGTGCCGCGTTGGACTGCGTGGGCGCGGTGGCGGCCAGGCCGTCGATCTGGGTGCCGATCGAGCCGCCCCCGGGCGAGGACGACGTACTGCCGGACGACGCCGGCGTGGGCGCGGACTGTGCTGTCGGGGACGACAGGCCGGACACGGGGGAGCCGCCGCCGGAGTGGGAGGGGCCGGACGTGCTCGGCGGGCCGGACGGACCGTTGGAGTCCGCACCACCAGGTGAGGTTCCGCCGGGCGAGGGGTCGTCGAAGTCCGACAGGGACGGCCCGGTGGACGGCGTCGGCCGCGAGTACGGGCTGTCCGAGGAGGACGGGCTGCCGTTGTCGGACCCGGGACCGGAGTTGGAGTTGGGGCCCGCACCCACATCGGGGGCACCGATGTCGTTGCCGCCGGTGTCGGCGGATATGCCGCTGCCTATGTTCACGCCCGGGCCGCTGCCGTTGCTCGAACGCGTCGACGTGGAGGAGTCGGAGCCCGAGGAACTCGAGTCGGAGGACGAAGAGTTGGAGGATGAGGAGCCGGACGACGAGGAGCTGGAACTGTCCGACCCGGAGTCGCCGTTGCTGTCGGAGCTACCGCTCCCGCTGTTTCCGCCGTCGCTGCCGATGTCGCCGCCCGACGGGCCGTCGTACCCGTCGATACGGCTGTCGATCGCGTGCCGGGCCCGGCTGCCGGCCTTCTGCCCCAGGCTGTCCCGGAGGCCCTCGGCGAAGGTTTGCGGGCTCTGCCTGAGGGCGTCGAGGCCTGCCTCGCCGCCGGCCTTCATGGTGGCGCCGACGTCGTAGCCCTCTTGGGCGCCGAAGCCGACGTTCACCGTCTGTCGGACGAGGTCGGTGATCATCGCCTCGACCGCGGAGATCGCGGGTTCCTTCAGTGTCTCGATGAGCGCCTCGAACATGGCCTGTTTGAGCTCGTCCAGGAGGCGCCGGACGATCATGCGGGCGGCCTGGGTGGCGCCCATTCCCGCGACCGAGGACAGACCGAAGGTGAAGGGTGCGGCGGCAGCGGCGGCTGCGATCTGGATGGCCAGGGCGATGAGTTGGGCGATCACCGCCCACTTGGCGAACTCGACGAGGTAGGCGCAGGCCTCCAGCACGTTCGCGATGAGGAAGGCGGCCTCGGCGGCGTTGCGGAGGTAGCCGTCCTGGCCGCCTCCGCCGTCGAACTTCTCGTAGGTCTTGCGGAACTTGTCGATCGAGTCGCCGGCGTTGTGCTCGATCACTTGGCCGGCGCTGGTGTTCGCCTTGGTGTGCAGGTCGGTGACCTGCTCGCCGAACTGCCGCCACACGGCGGCGCAGTCTCTGAGCTTGTCCTCGTTCGCCGTCGGCCAGCGATAGCCCAGCATCTCGAGAACCCACTCGAGCTCGTCCGGCAACATCATCGCCACAGCAGAAAGCACCCCCGTCACCCGTTGCGGCCGTACAACTCCCTCGCCCGTCAAGCGAAATCACACAGGAGTACAGCCGTCCGCAGAGTTTACGGACTCACCCGGAGGCAACTTCAAGGGCAGCTGTCACAAATCCGTTGCAGGCCACCACCGTTGTCCGGAGTGGCGGGATACGAGACCGTTCACTGCGTACGGCCCCGAGTCCGCTCCTTGTGTCCCTTCACGTCAGGTCGGCCGATGTGCCCCTGCGCCCGCTCGGACTCGCCGAGCCAGATGTGCGGGGCATACTGCTGGACCGCCGTGACCATCTCCTGTCGGCAGCCGGCGGGGAAGGGGACGCGGTAGCGCAGGCGGGGCAGGTTGGGGTGCAGCGGCTCCTCGTCGCGGACCAGGGTCCACAGGACCGGGTCGTCGCGGTCGATGGGGCCGGTGGGGAACAGTTCCAGGGAGTAGACCGTCTGGCGGCCGAACTTGCTCCAGTACAGGCCGACTCCGGCGAGGGTCTGCCAGGGGATGACGTTGCGGAGCTTTCCGCTGTCGATCCACAGGCCGGTGTGGTCGACGAGGATCCTGGTCCTGCGATTCGCCCAGTTGGCGAGGAAGAGGAAGACGCCGACCACGCCCAGCACCACCATGAACACAAGACCGGCGAACCCCGCTGGACTGGACTCGCCCTTCTGGTTCCCGGTGGCAATCACGACAGCACCGAAGACGCCGACGGCGCCCATCGCGATGAGCAGCACGGAACAGGGAAGTCCGACCATGGCACCGCGGCGGCCGGTCCGTACGACCGTGGCATCCGGCGCGGGAGAGGGCGTGTGCGAAGGCAACATGGTGCGTGAGCCTAGCGAATTCACCTACGCAGCCGGAGCGCCTTCCGCCCTGCGTACGAGACGCCTTCACGCTTTTGCTCGCCCGCCGCTCCAGGCCCGTACGACGCGCACTACGCTGCCTTGACGTGGCGACGTACGACGGGGAACAGGCACAGATGTATGGGCAGACCCACGCGCAGATGTCGGAACCGACGCCAGGCGATGTCGATCCGATCCGACCTGACGTGGACGACCTCAGGCGGCGTTTCCAAGGGCAACCGGATCCGGGATTCGCGAGGGCACGGTCACGGGAGGTTCGCAATGCCCGCGGTAGCGTCATGGCGGTCGCGGCGATCATGGCGCTGGTCTGCCTCTTCGTCACGGTCCAGTGCCTCACCAGCGCTTCTCGGACGGCGCTTTGGGCCGTCGCACCAGGCATGGGCGCCGGTTTCTGTGCTCTCAGCGTGGAATTGGCGCGGCGCGGACGCACCCGCTGGGCCATGGTGGCCGTGATGGTGGGGGTGGCCTGCGGGGTCCTGGGAGAAGGGGCCCGCTGACCCTGCTCCATCAGTTCGACCAATTTCTCGACCGTCTGTTGCGAGAACAGCCGCCGCCCGGTGTTGCGGACGGCGGCCCAAAGCCCTCGCGTACGAGGAGGAGCGGGCCTACTCGGCCACCACACCCCCATTGTGCGGCGCCGGCTCCAGATCGAACTCCCCGTCCCGCGCCCCGAGAACGAACGCCCGCCACTCCGCCTCGGTGTACCGCAGCACGGTGCCGGGGTCGAGGGACGACCGCATGGCCACCGCGCCCTCGGGCAGGTACGCGATCTCGACGCGCTCCTCGTGCTCCTCGGTGCCGGGCGCGCAGTGCCACTCGACCCCGGAGATGTCGAGGGCGTACAGCTCGTCCCGCTCCCGTTCCTTGCGCGCCTTGATGTCCTCGGCCTGAGTCGCGACCTCGTTGTCCCGTGCCTCGGTCATGCTGCTGGGCCTCTTCCTGACGTGCGAATGACGTGTGTGTCTCACCCTACTTGCGCTGGAGCTTCTCACGCCGCGCAAGGGGAAGGTCACTCAAAGGGGTCAGAGGTCCTGGCGAGGGCGCAAGGTGCCCTTTATGGCCCCGGACGGCACCTCCACCTGACCGTCGTACTCGGCCATCGTCTTCTGCCAGATGGCGTCCTGCTCGGCCTCGTTCTGCTCGTGCGCCACACCCATCTTGCCGAAGGCGACGCCCATCCCGGCGATCCGCTCCGCCAGGCTGGCCATCGACTCGTACATGCCGTCGCGCAGGCCCTCGTAGACGACGCCGAACTTCTCGCCGATGTCGTCGTCACCCCACGGCGGGGTGTCGCCCTTCTCGAGGCCGGTCAGTCCGGTCTGCAGGGCCTTCACGGCCTTGGCGAAGTCCACGCCGACGTTGAACATGTGGAAGCCCTCGGTCTTGAGGACCTCGGGATCGGAGTTCATGTAGTCCGACGGCACAACTGCCCCCCGTGGCTCGTCTTTTCTGTCGCGACGCCACCTTAGCGTCGGCACCCCCACCTGCCCCAGCCCCTCGGGCGCAAGGGAGAGGGGCGGCACCCACGTGGGTACCGCCCCTGCGGCTACAGCGACCGATCCTCAGAACCGGGGCGGCAGCCACCCCGTCTGAATGAGCTGCCCACCGCGTCGCCGCGTGTGGAAGTACCCACGGCCGGGCGGGAGTTGCGTCGCCGTGATGTTGCCGAGCAGCGCGCCCTCCGTACGGTCGCCGGAGAGCACGACGCCCTGGGCACCGAGCTCGCGCATGCGCTGCATCACCGGCTCGTACAGCGACCGGCTCGCACCGCCCGAGGCGCGCGCGATGATGATGCGCAGACCGATGTCACGGGCGAACGGCAGGTACTCCAGGAGCGGGGACAGCGGGTTCCCGCCCGTCGCCACCAGGTCGTAGTCGTCGACGATGACGAACGCGTCCGGGCTGCTGTACCAGCTGCGGTTGCGCAGCTGCTCGGGCGTGACGTCCGGGCCCGGCATACGGCGGTTCATGGAACCGGCAAGGCCCTCCAGCGTCTCCGTCAGGGCAGGCGCCGACGCGCAGTACCGCGACAGGTGCGAGTCGGGCACTCCCTCCAGGTGGGCCCGGCGGTAGTCACCCATGACGATCTTCGCCTGGTCCGGCGTGTACCGCTCGGTGATCTGCTTGACGAGCAGCCGCAGCAACGCGGACTTACCCGACTCGCTCTCACCGAACACGATGAACAGCGGATCCGTCTCGAAGTCGACGAAGACCGGCGACAGCGACGACTCGTCGATGCCGATGGCGACACCGCGGTCCGGGTGCTCGAAGCCCTTGGGCAGCCGGCCCGCCTCCAGCATCGTGGGCAGCAGCCGGACGGCCGGAGCGTGGGCGCCCTGCCAGTTGTCGTTGATGCCGCGGATGAGGATCGACGTCGCCTCGGACAGGTCCTCCGTCTCCGAGGAGCCGTCGACCCGGGGCAGTCCCGCCATGAAGTGCAGCTTGTCCTGGGTCAGACCACGGCCCGGCACGGTGGCCGGCACGTTCTGCGCGACCTTGCGGTCGATCTCCGACTCGGTCGGGTCACCGAGCCGCAGCTCGATGCGGTTCTGCAGCATGTCCTTGAGCGCGGGCCGCACTTCGGTGTAGCGGCTCGCCGTCAGGATCACGTGCACACCGAAGCCGAGGCCGCGCGTCGCGATCTCCGTGACGGTGGACTCGAGCAGCTCGTAGTCCGTCTTGAAGGTCGCCCAGCCGTCGATGACGAGGAAGACATCGCCCCAGGGCTGGTCGGGCAGGTGCCCCGCGTTCCGGCGCTGGCGGTAGGTCTGGATCGAGTCGACGTTGTTGGCGCGGAAGTACTCCTCGCGCGCGTTGAGGATGCCCTCGACCTCGCTGACCGTACGGCGCACCTTCTCGGCGTCGAGACGGTTGGCGACGCCGCCGACGTGGGCGAGCTCCTCCATCGAGATCAGACCGCCACCGCCGAAGTCCAGGCAGTAGAACTGCACTTCGGACGGAGTGTGGGTGAGCGCGAACGACGAGATCAGCGTGCGCAGCAGCGTCGACTTGCCGGACTGCGGACCACCGACGAACAGACCGTGACCCGCACCGCCGGAGAAGTCCCGGTACAGCACGTCACGCCGCTGCTCGAACGGCTTGTCCACCAGGCCGACCGGCACGTTCAGCCGGCCGAGCGCCGTGTAGTCGGGCGCGGTCAGGCCGCGGTCCTGAGTGACGGCGAGCTGGGGGAGCAGCTGCTCCAGCGAGGGCGCCTCCTCCAGCGGGGGCAGCCACACCTGGTGGGCGGGCGGACCCTGGTTGACCATCCGGCTGACGAGGACGTCCAGGACGGTGTCGGCGAGCGCGTCGTCCACCCGGTTGTCGGGCTCCGGCTCCTCGATCACCGGCTGCGGGGGCAGCGCCACCTGCTCCGCCGTGAACAGCGCGGGCCGCAGCTGCGTCGAGCGGTGCACCCGGGACGGGCCTTCGCCGTGGTACGGCCCCGACACGTACGCCGCCTTGAAGCGGACCATGGTGTCGGTGTCGTAGCGCAGGTAACCGGAGCCGGGGATCGACGGCAGGTGGTAGGCGTCCGGCACACCGATCGCCGTACGGGACTCGGCGGCGGAGAAGGTCCGCAGACCGATCCGGTACGACAGGTAGGTGTCCAGGCCGCGCAGCTTGCCCTCCTCCAGGCGCTGCGAGGCCAGCAGCAGGTGGATGCCCAGCGAACGGCCGATACGGCCGATCTGGATGAACATGTCGATGAAGTCAGGCTTGGCCGTGAGGAGTTCGGAGAACTCGTCGAGCACGATCACCAGCGAGGCCAGCGGCTCCAGCGCGGCGCCCGCCGCCCGGGCCTTCTCGTAGTCGTGCAGGTTGGCGTAGTTGCCCGCCGAGCGCAGCAGCTCCTGCCGGCGCTGCGTCTCACCCATGATCGAGTCACGCATGCGGTCGACGAGGGTGAGGTCGTCGGCGAGGTTGGTGATGACGGCCGCGGTGTGCGGCATGTCCGCCATACCGGCGAAGGTCGCACCGCCCTTGAAGTCCGCGAGGATGAAGTTCAACGTCTCCGAGGAGTGCGTCACCGCGAGACCGAGCACCAGCGTACGCAGCACCTCGGACTTACCGGAACCGGTGGCGCCGACGCACAGGCCGTGCGGGCCCATGCCCTCCTGCGAGGCCTCCTTGAGGTCCAGCATGACCGGCTCGCCGTTCTCGCCGACACCGATCGGCACGCGCAGCCGCTCGTGCAGCGTGCGCGGACGCCAGGTGCGGGACACGTCGACGGTTCCCGCGTCGCCGATGCCCATGAGGTCGGTGAAGTCCAAGTTGGACAGGAGGGGTTCGCCCTCCTCCGCGGAGCCGACCCGGAAGGGGGCGAGCTGCCGCGCCAGGGACTCTGCCTGCGCCGGGTTCAGCAGGTCCGGCTTGCCGCTGTACGCCGACTCGTGGCCGACGAACAGCCGCATCCGCTCCGGCTTCGCGTAGATCGTCAGACCCGCGCGCAGCTCCTCCTCCAGCTCGCCGGGGGCGATCTCCAGGAAGGTGACGCCCTGGAGGCCCTCGGCGCTGGCGAGTTCGGAGTCCGGCGGCACGGTGCCGCCGTCGAGCACCACGATCAGGTGCGGCTGGTCGTAGACCGGGGTCGCCTCACGGTTCCAGCGCGGACGGTCGTCCAGCTGGTCCGCCAGCGCCTCCTCCAGCTCGCCGAGGTCGTCGAAGAGAAGCCGGGCCGAGCCCGCTCCGTCCTTGGCCTTCGGGTGCTGGCTGTGCGGCAGCCACTTGATCCAGTCCCAGTCCGCCGCCGCGGAGGGGTGCGCCACCACGGCGATCATCAGGTCCTCGGGCGAGTGCAGCGTCGCCAACTGGGCGAGCGCGGCACGGGCGTTGCCGTAGACCGTGTCGGTCTCGCCGCAGATCGTCACGTGGTAGAAGGCGCGCAGCGACACGGACACCGGCAGGTCCGACAGGCTGCCGTGCGCGTCGAGGAAGGCCTTCATGGCGGCCGCCGTCAGCGGCTCCAGCTCCTCCTTGGGAGCCGTCTCCGGCGCGACGAGTGGGGTGTTGAGCTGCTGGACGCCGCGGCCGATCCGTACGGAGGCGAAGTCCCCGTCGGTCGGGCGCCGTTCCCACAGCCGCTTGCCGTCGGCCGCCACCGCCCACAGCTGCTCCGGGTCGGGGTGCTGGAACAGCTGGCTCTGCCGCTGCAGTTCCGCCGTCTTGTGCACGTCCTTGCGGACCTGCTCGAGGTAGCGGAAGTAGTCACGCCGGTCCTGGGCCATGCCGGCTCCGCCGCCCTGCTGCCGGGACCTGGCGAACTGGGCGATGGCCATGGCCAGCGTGGAGGCCAGCATGAGCCCGCCGACCAGCCGCATGTACGACGGCAGACCCGGCATGAAGAAGAATCCGACCGAACCCAGCATGCCCATCATGGGCAGCAGGTTCATCAGCATGCTCTCGTCGCCCTCGCGAGGAATCTCGGGCGGCGTCTCCAGTTTGACCTCGCCGTCCGGGACGGCCGGCGGCACTATCCGCGGTGGTCGTTTGATGATGACGACGCTCACCGATGCACTCATCCTTCGCGATTGATACGTCCTGGCACCGACGCCCCCGTTTGTACCGCGACGTGTTCTCGTTCGCGTAGGCGTCGTTCGCGCGCTGGTCGATCCTACTGATGCGCACAGTGCCCGAGGGAGGCAGGAGCATGGAGATGCGGCGCAGGTCCTGGGAGGAATGGGGGAGGTAGGGCCTGCGGCGGGTGCGGCAACGGATATGGTGGCGCTCCGCGTCGTACGAGCGGCGCGAGGAAGCCTTGTCTAGCAGGGGGAACACCAGGTGAGCACGGGGACTTCGACAGGTTTCTGCCGAATCACCATCGCAGCACCGGACAGCCGTGTCGACGTCGCGCTGCCCGAGGACTTGCCGATCCAGGACCTCTTTCCCGAGATCGTGAGGCTCTCGGGCCTGGTCCAGTCGGACACCAGTCCCTCGGGCTACCACCTCGTGACCCGCGAGGGCCAGGTGCTCGACGCCAGCCGCTCGTTGCTCGAGCACCGGGTCAGGGACGGTGAGGTGCTGCTGCTGCGCACCTTCGCCGACTCGCTGCCGCCGGCCGTGCACGACGACGTGGTGGACGCGATCGCCGCCGCGGTCAAGCAGGACACCCGCAGCTGGAACGACAACCTGATGCGGATCGCCGGTCTCGTCGCCGGATCGCTGCTGCTGGTCATGCTCGGCTTCGTCTTCTGGTTCGCGGACCCGATCCGGCACGACATGCACGGCCTGCAGGGCATCCTCGCCGGCGTGACCGCGCTCGCCCTGACGGCACTCGCCGGCGTACGGGCCCGGGTGTACGAGGACCGCGGCTCCGCCGTCGCGCTCGGCATCTCGGCGCTGCCGCACGCGCTCATCGCCGGCTCCGGCGCCATCCCCCAGGACGCCGGCGAAGGCCCCGGCCGGATCCAGTTCCTCGTCGGCTGCGTCGCCGTACTGCTCTTCTCCGTCGTACTGATCATGCTGCTGCCGCAGGGCGACGCCCCGTTCGTGGCCGCCGCGCTCGCCGCCGCGATCGGCACGCTCGCCGTGTTCTGTGGTGTGCTCACCGAGGCGGAGCCCCGGGAGATCGCCGCCGGCACCGCGGTCGTCGCCCTGGCGGTCGTCGGCTTCCTGCCCGGCTGGTCCGCCCGCTTCGCCAAGCTGCCGATCGGCTTCCGCAACCCGGAGGACCTGGCCAGGGCCCGTCGCGAGGGCATCGAGGGCGACCTCGAGGCCGTCGACGTCCAGCGCATCGTCGCCCAGACCAGCCGGGGCCACGAACTGCTGCTCGGCATGGTCGGCGGTTGCGCCGCCGTCATCATCGGCGCGGGCGGCGCGGTGCTCGGTTTCAGCGACAACGGCTGGGCCCAGCTGCTCGCCCTGTGCACCGGCCTCGCCGCGATGCTGCGGGCCCGTCTGTTCCGCTACACCGCCCAGGTCACCTGCCTGTTCGTGGCCGGTGTCGTCACGCTCGCCCTGCTGGTCCTCGGCCTCGCGATCTCGCCGCCGGCCGACATCATCATGGAGCTGCTCCAGAACAACTCCGGCCCGGTCAACGTACGGACCCTGTGGCTCGGCGCCTCCGTCGGCGTCGGCGTGCTGCTGCTCATCGCGATCGCCCTGATCGTGCCGCAGAAGGGGCTCTCCCCCTTCTGGGGCCGCATGCTGGACCTCGCCGACTCGCTGGTGCTGCTCTCCCTGGTCCCGATCTGCCTGGCCGTCCTCGACGTCTACGGCAAGGTCCGCGGCGGGGTCTGACCGGCGCGGGGCCGCGCAGGGCCGCCGGTGAAGGGCGTGCTCGTGGGCTGGTACGCTGTGTGACGGCCGTTTGTGTACGCGCCCCCGGAGCACCGCAGCAGCCCTGCACAGCCCTGGAGGCCGCGCCCAGCGGATCCCCGCCTCCCGAGTCACGGAAGCTCCCCTGAGAAGAAGACCAGGGGCACTCGGCGGCAACCACAGATCATGAGGAGTACGCGTGTCGCTCGACGCCGCTACGAAGAAGCAGATCATCTCCGAGTTCGGTACCAAGGAGGGTGACACCGGCTCCCCCGAGGTCCAGGTCGCTCTGCTGTCCCGTCGGATCTCCGACCTGACCGAGCACCTCAAGACCCACAAGCACGACCACCACTCCCGTCGTGGTCTGCTGATCCTGGTCGGTCAGCGTCGCCGCCTGCTGCAGTACCTGGCCAAGAAGGACATCCAGCGCTTCCGTGCGCTGGTCGACCGCCTCGGCATCCGCCGCGGTGCGGCGGGCGCCAAGTAAGACGCCGTGAAGGGAGCGGTTCCCGGGAGGATCGGGAGCCGCTCCCTTTGCCGTACGTGCGGAAAGTCAGCCGTGCGTGCGGAAACATGCGGAGTGTCACTCACGCTTTGTAGTGTGGTAGCACAACGCAATACGGACGACACAGCACGACAAGACGCACAACAAGAAGAGGAGAAGCGCGCCTAGCCGCCGCCGGTCCTCGGTAGTGGCCCCCGGGGGAAGCGAGCCCCGGGTGCTTCGATCGAAGACCGGCCCGCACCGCACGGAGCGCTTCTCCGCCACCGTCCCCCTGCCACACGGGCAGCGAGGGACGAAAGACGACAAAGTAACGGAGAAAACGCTAGTGGAGAACGAGACCCACTACGCCGAGGCCGTCATCGACAACGGCTCCTTCGGCACCCGCACCATCCGCTTCGAGACGGGCCGCCTGGCCAAGCAGGCCGCCGGTTCCGCCGTGGCGTACCTGGACGACGACACCATGGTGCTGTCGGCCACCACCGCCTCCAAGCAGCCCAAGGACCAGCTCGACTTCTTCCCGCTGACGGTGGACGTCGAGGAGCGGATGTACGCCGCCGGCAAGATCCCCGGCAGCTTCTTCCGGCGTGAGGGCCGGCCGTCCGAGGACGCCATCCTCACCTGCCGCCTCATCGACCGCCCGCTGCGCCCGTCCTTCAAGAAGGGCCTGCGCAACGAGATCCAGGTCGTCGCCACGATCATGGCGCTCAACCCCGACCACCTGTACGACGTCGTGGCGATCAACGCCGCGTCCGCGTCCACGCAGCTGGCCGGTCTGCCCTTCTCCGGCCCGATCGGCGGCGTCCGCGTCGCGCTGATCCGCGGTCAGTGGGTGGCCTTCCCGACGCACACCGAGCTCGAGGACGCCGTCTTCGACATGGTCGTCGCGGGCCGCACCCTGGAGGACGGCGACGTCGCGATCATGATGGTCGAGGCCGAGGCCACCGAGGAGACCATCAAGCTGGTCCAGGGTGGCGCCGAGGCCCCGACCGAGGAGGTCGTCGCCGCCGGTCTGGAGGCCGCGAAGCCCTTCATCAAGGTCCTGTGCAAGGCCCAGGCCGACCTCGCCGCGAAGGCCGCCAAGCCGACCGGCGAGTTCCCGATCTTCCTGGACTACCAGGACGACGTCTTCGAGGCCCTGACGGCCGCCGTCAAGCCCGAGCTCGCCCAGGCGCTCACCATCGCCGGCAAGCAGGAGCGCGAGTCCGAGCTGGACCGCGTCAAGGCGCTCGCCGCCGAGAAGCTCCTGCCGGAGTTCGAGGGCCGCGAGAAGGAGATCTCCGCCGCGTACCGCTCGCTCACCAAGCAGCTGGTCCGTGAGCGCGTGATCAAGGAGAAGAAGCGCATCGACGGCCGCGGTGTCACCGACATCCGCACGCTGGCCGCCGAGGTCGAGGCCATCCCGCGGGTGCACGGTTCCGCGCTGTTCGAGCGTGGCGAGACGCAGATCCTGGGCGTCACCACCCTCAACATGCTCCGCATGGAGCAGCAGCTGGACACCCTCTCCCCGGTGACCCGCAAGCGCTACATGCACAACTACAACTTCCCGCCGTACTCCACCGGTGAGACCGGCCGCGTCGGCTCCCCGAAGCGCCGCGAGATCGGCCACGGCGCCCTCGCCGAGCGCGCCCTGATCCCGGTCCTGCCGACCCGCGAGGAGTTCCCGTACGCGATCCGTCAGGTGTCCGAGGCCCTCGGCTCCAACGGCTCGACGTCCATGGGCTCGGTCTGCGCCTCCACCATGTCGCTGCTGAACGCCGGTGTGCCGCTGAAGGCCCCCGTCGCCGGTATCGCCATGGGCCTGATCTCCCAGGAGATCGAGGGCGAGACTCACTACGTCACCCTCACCGACATCCTCGGTGCGGAGGACGCCTTCGGTGACATGGACTTCAAGGTGGCGGGTACCAAGGAGTTCGTGACCGCGCTCCAGCTCGACACCAAGCTGGACGGCATCCCGGCCTCGGTCCTGGCCGCCGCCCTGAAGCAGGCCCGTGACGCCCGCCTCCACATCCTCGACGTGATGATGGAAGCGATCGACACGCCGGACGAGATGTCCCCGAACGCGCCGCGGATCATCACCGTGAAGATCCCGGTCGACAAGATCGGCGAGGTCATCGGCCCCAAGGGCAAGATGATCAACCAGATCCAGGAGGACACGGGCGCCGAGATCACCATCGAGGACGACGGCACGATCTACATCGGTGCCGCCGACGGCCCGTCCGCCGAGGCCGCCCGTACGACGATCAACGGCATCGCGAACCCGACGATGCCCGAGGTCGGCGAGCGCTACCTCGGTACGGTCGTGAAGACGACGACGTTCGGCGCCTTCGTCTCCCTCCTCCCCGGCAAGGACGGTCTGCTGCACATCTCGCAGATCCGCAAGCTGGCCGGCGGCAAGCGCGTGGAGAACGTCGAGGACGTCCTCGGTGTGGGCCAGAAGGTCCAGGTCGAGATCGCCGAGATCGACTCCCGCGGCAAGCTCTCCCTCGTCCCCGTGATCGAGGGCGAGGAAGGCTCCGAGGACGACAAGAAGGACGACACCGACAAGTGACGTCGAGTAGCTCCACGGCGACGGCCCGCACCTCCTCGGAGGCGCGGGCCGTCGCCCGTACCCAAACCCTCATCAAGGGCACCAACGGCATCGGCACCGTCCGCAAGACCACCCTCCCCGGTGGCCTGCGCATCGTCACCGAGACCCTGCCCTCGGTCCGCTCGGCGACCTTCGGCATCTGGGCGCACGTCGGCTCCCGGGACGAGACCCCGGCCCTGAACGGCGCCACGCACTACCTGGAGCACCTGCTCTTCAAGGGCACCACCCGCAGGTCCGCCCTGGACATCTCCTCCGCCATCGACGCCGTCGGCGGCGAGATGAACGCCTTCACGGCGAAGGAGTACACGTGCTACTACGCGCGTGTGCTCGACGCGGACCTGCCGCTCGCCATCGACGTCGTCTGCGACATGCTCACGGGCTCCCTGATCCTCGAAGAGGACGTCAACGTCGAGCGCGGCGCCATCCTCGAAGAGATCGCCATGACCGAGGACGACCCGGGCGACTGCGTGCACGACCTGTTCGCGCACACCATGTTCGGCGACAACCCCCTCGGCCGCCCGGTCCTCGGCACGGTCGACACGGTCAACGCCCTCACCGCCGACCGCATCCGCCGCTTCTACAAGAAGCACTACGACCCGACCCACCTCGTGGTCGCGTGCGCCGGCAACATCGACCACAACAAGGTCGTACGACAGGTCCGCGCCGCGTTCGAGAAGGCGGGCGCCTTCAGGAACGGCGACGCCGCCCCCATCGCCCCGCGCGCCGGCCGGCGCAGCATCCGCACCGCGGGCCGCGTCGAGCTGATCGGCCGCAAGACCGAGCAGGCCCATGTCGTCCTCGGCATGCCCGGCCTGTCCCGCACGGACGAGCGCCGCTGGGCGCTGGGTGTGCTGAACACGGCGCTGGGCGGCGGCATGTCGTCCCGCCTCTTCCAGGAGGTCCGCGAGAAGCGCGGCCTGGCCTACAGCGTCTACTCGTACACCTCCGGCTTCGCCGACTGCGGACTGTTCGGCGTGTACGCGGGCTGCAGGCCGTCGCAGGTCCACGACGTGCTGAAGATCTGCCGCGACGAACTCGACCACGTCGCCGAGCACGGCCTGCCCGACGACGAGATCGACCGCGCCATCGGCCAGCTCAAGGGCTCCACCGTCCTTGGCCTTGAGGACACCGGCGCGCTGATGAACCGCATCGGCAAGAGCGAGCTGTGCTGGGGCGAGCAGATGTCCGTCGACGACATGCTGGCCCGGATAGCGTCGGTGACCCCGGACGACGTCCGCTCGGTCGCCCGCGAGATCCTGGGACAGCGACCCTCGCTGTCGGTCATCGGCCCGCTGAAGGACAAGCAGGCGTCCCGGCTGCAGGACGCCGTCGCCTGAGCCTCTCCTGGTTCGCCCCGTCCCCTCCGGTCCCCATCCCTCCGGTTAAGGAAGCAAGAAGATGAGCAAGCTGCGCGTGGCGGTCCTCGGTGCCAAGGGCCGCATCGGCTCCGAGGCGGTACGGGCGGTCGAGGCCGCCGAGGACATGGAGCTGGTCGCCGCCCTGAGCCGGGGCGACAAGCTGGAGACGCTCGCGGAGACGGGTGCCCAGGTCGCCGTCGAACTGACCACGCCGGACTCGGTGATGGCCAACCTCGACTACTGCGTGAACCGCGGCATCCACGCGGTCGTCGGCACGACGGGCTGGACCGACGAGCGCCTCGCGCAGCTGAAGGGCTGGCTGGACGGATCCCCGGAGACGGGCGTGCTCATCGCGCCGAACTTCTCCATCGGGGCCGTCCTGACGATGAAGTTCGCGCAGATCGCCGCGCCCTACTTCGAGTCGGTCGAGGTGGTCGAACTGCACCACCCGAAGAAGGTCGACGCCCCGTCCGGCACCGCCACGCGCACCGCCCAGCTCATCGCCGAGGCCCGTCGCGCCGCCGGTACGGCCCCGGCGCCGGACGCCACGACCACCGCCCTGGACGGCGCGCGCGGCGCGAACGTCGACGGCGTCCCGGTCCACGCGGTCCGCCTGCGCGGCCTGCTGGCCCACCAGGAGGTCCTGCTCGGCGGCGAGGGCGAGACCCTCACCATCCGCCACGACTCCCTCCACCACAGCAGCTTCATGCCGGGCATCCTGCTCGGCGCCCGCCGCGTGGTGACCACTCCGGGCCTGACCTTCGGCCTGGAACACTTCCTGGACCTGGGCTGAGGCTTCCAGATGCGCGCGAAGATCTCCTACGCCATAACGGCCGCCGTCCTGGTCGTCTACTTCGTGCTGGTCGGCAGCCGTGGCGTGATGCTCATCCAGTCCGGCACGGTCCTCACCGTCACCTTCGGCGTCGCGGTGCTGATCCTGCCGGTGATCGGCCTGTGGTTCCTGTGGAAGAACACCCAGTTCGTCCGCAAGGCCAACGCCCTCGCCGCCGAACTCGACGCCGAGGGCGGCCTGCCCGTCGACGAGTTGAAGCGCACCCCCGGCGGCCGTATCGACCGCGACTCGGCCGACGAGGTCTTCGCCAAGCGCAGGGCCGAGACGGAAGCGGCCCCCGACGACTGGCGCAGCTGGTTCCGCCTCGCCATCGCCTACCACGACGCCCGCGACACCCCGCGCGCCCGCAAGGCGATGCAACGCGCCATCGCCCTGCACGACGGCAAGACCGTCGAGGCCTGAGCCGTACGAGGACTCAGCCGTACGACGACTGCACAGGCGCACGTCGAAGGGGCCGGCCCGCACCCTCTGCGGACCGGCCCCTTCGGCGCGTCTGCGTCGGGCTCAGCCGCGACTGCTCTCCGCGGCCCACGCCTCGACCGCGTCGGCCGCCCGGTCGAACGCCGCGAGCCGCCCTACGAAGTCCGCATTGTGCGTGGTCATCAGCGTCGGCATGTCATCAGCCGCACGACCCCGCCGCACGAGCATCAGCGCCTGCCCCTGCACCGTCCGCGGCAACCCCAGCCAGCGCACCGGCTGCTGCACCGTCCGCACGGCGACGACCTGCTCCCAGGGCACCGTACGCGTCACGAAGAAGCCCACCTGGCGCAGCCCGCGCGCGCTCACCCACACGCCCATGCGCAGCAGCCGCAGGGCGCCGGCGATGACGAGCAGCGCGACGGCGAAGACGACAGCCGCCTCGGTCACCGAGCCGGTCAGGGCGATGATGACCGCGGCGAACAGCACATAGGAGGCCAGCAACAGCCACAGCGCCGCTACGCCCACCCGCCAGGGACCGGGCCGGTAGGGGCGCCGCCAGCGGTCCCGGTCCTCGAAGGGCAGCGCGACGTCGTCGGCTGCCTCGAATGTGCGGTCGGCCGTCAGGAAGGGCAGGGGCACGGCTGGTCCTCACTCGATCCATGCGTGGGCTGTGCCCGGTGAGGCTATCGACCTGTGTCCCCACTCACCACCCTGAGGGGGCCGGATGGAGTCAGCGCCCCTGGGAGGCCTGTGACTGCTGATTCTGCGTCGCGGTATCGGTGGACAGCGCCGGCATGCCGAGGACCAGCGAGCCCACGAGCCCGGCGACGATGGTGAGCCCCAGCAGCCAGCGCCCGGCTATCTGACCGGCGGACGCCCGCTCACGGGGCGGGGGAGCGACATTGCTGCGGAACCTGTCGGCTTCGGCGAGGAAGGCGAACGGGACGGGTTCACGCCGACGGAACATCGGGGGGTCTTCTCCTCTCGGGGTCGTATGACTGACTGTCACTGACACAGACGGGCGAGTGCCCCAAAAGGTGCCCGGTTTCGCCGAATTCACAGAAATTCGCCGAAGTTCGCCGACGTATGTCGCGACCCGGCACCGAACGCCCCGTTGTCAGTGCCGGGCCGTAGAGTGGGCGCCGCCCGAGAGAAGTGATGGAAGGACCCTCCGAGCCGTGACCGACACCCCCGCCGACGACCTCAAGCCCAGCTTCCGCAGCGACGTCACCGTCGAGCTGGTCAAGCACAGCGCGGCCGACTCCGACGTGCTGTGGGCCGCCCGCGTCTCCACCGCCGGCGAGCAGTCCCTGGAGGAGCTGCAGAAGGACCCCGAGCGCTCCAAGGGCCTGATCAACTACCTGATGCGGGACCGGCACGGCAGCCCCTTCGAGCACAACTCGATGACCTTCTTCATCAGCGCCCCGATCTTCGTCTTCCGCGAGTTCATGCGGCACCGCGTCGGCTGGTCGTACAACGAGGAGAGCGGCCGCTACCGCGAGCTCCAGCCGGTCTTCTACGTCCCCGACGAGTCCCGCAAGCTCGTCCAGGAGGGCCGCCCGGGCAAGTACGTCTTCGTGGAGGGCACCCAGGCCCAGCAGGAGCTGGTCGGCCGCGTCATGGAGGACTCGTACCGGCAGGCGTACGAGGCCTACCAGGAGATGCTCGCCGCCGGCGTCGCCCGCGAGGTCGCCCGCGCGGTCCTCCCGGTCGGCCTGTTCTCCTCGATGTACGCCACGTGCAACGCGCGCTCCCTGATGCACTTCCTCGGCCTGCGCACCCAGCACGAGCTCGCCAAGGTGCCGTCCTTCCCGCAGCGCGAGATCGAGATGGTCGGCGAGAAGATGGAGGCGGAGTGGGCCAAGCTCATGCCGCTGACGTACGCCGCCTTCAATGCGAACGGCCGTGTGGCGCCGTAAAGCACTCCCGTTCCCCGACCGGGCACGGCCGCACGGACCAGCCTCATGAGGTGTCCGTATTGCGGCATTTAGAGAAGTTCATCTAGCCTGATCAAACGGACCCGGCACTGCTTGAACCCCCGAGCAGGCAGTGCCGGGCTCCATCTTTGTCCTGACTTTTCCGCACCCCCCGAGGGCAGACCAGGCCGTGCGCAACGAGTAGCGTGTAACCCATGGCTCCGACCTCCACTCCGCAGACCCCCTTCGGGCGGGTCCTCACCGCCATGATCACGCCCTTCACGGCGGACGGCGCACTCGACCTCGACGGCGCGCAGCGGCTCGCCACGCACCTGGTGGACGCAGGCAACGACGGCCTGATCATCAACGGCACCACCGGCGAGTCGCCCACCACCAGCGATGCGGAGAAATCGGACCTCGTACGAGCAGTGCTGGAGGCGGTCGGCGACCGTGCCCACGTGGTGGCCGGCGTCGGCACCAACGACACCCACCACAGCCTCGAGCTCGCCCGCGCGGCGGAGCGGGTGGGCGCACACGGCCTCCTGGTCGTCACGCCGTACTACAACAAGCCCCCGCAGGAGGGCCTGTACCGGCACTTCAAGGCCATCGCCGACGCCACCGAGCTGCCGGTCATGCTCTACGACATCCCCGGCCGCAGCGGCGTCCCGATCAACACCGAGACGATCGTCCGCCTCGCCGAGCACCCGAGGATCGTCGCCAACAAGGACGCCAAGGGCGACCTCGGCCGCGCCAGCTGGGCCATCGCCCGCTCCGGCCTCGCCTGGTACTCCGGCGACGACATGCTGAACCTGCCCCTGCTCTCGGTGGGCGCCGTCGGCTTCGTCTCGGTCGTCGGCCATGTGGTCACCCCCGACCTGCGCGCGCTCGTCGATGCGTACGTCTCCGGAGACGTCCAGAAGGCCACCGAGATCCACCAGAAGCTGCTCCCGGTCTACACGGGCATGTTCCGCACCCAGGGCGTCATGACGACCAAGGCCGTGCTCGCCCTCCAGGGCCTGCCCGCCGGACCCCTCCGCGCCCCCATGGTCGAGTGCTCCACAGAGGAGATCGAGCAGCTCAAGATCGATCTTGCCGCAGGCGGGGTACAGCTCTAGCACCAGACTTCGCGCGCCAGGGCGCGCATCGGACTTCACAACTGAATAAGCAGGCCACCGGTGCCTGCACCCCACAACGACAACTGCTTCTGCACGAACGTCACGCGCGCCACGTGCCCGACCGGTACGTGGCGTGCGTGGTGAGGAGAGTCTTTTGAGTCATCCGCATCCTGAACTCGGCTCGCCCCCGCCGCTCCCCGAGGGCGGCCTGCGGGTCACCCCGCTCGGCGGCCTCGGCGAAATCGGCCGAAACATGACGGTCTTCGAGTACGGCGGCCGTCTGCTGATCGTCGACTGCGGAGTGCTCTTCCCCGAGGAGGAGCAGCCCGGAATCGACCTGATCCTGCCGGACTTCTCGTCCGTCAGAGACCGCCTCGACGACATCGAGGGCATCGTCCTCACCCACGGCCACGAGGACCACATCGGCGGCGTCCCCTTCCTCCTCCGCGAGAAGCCGGACATCCCGCTGATCGGCTCCAAGCTGACCCTCGCCCTCATCGAGGCCAAGCTCCAGGAGCACCGCATCCGCCCGTACACCCTTGAGGTGGCGGAGGGAAACCGCGAGCGCATCGGCCCCTTCGACTGCGAGTTCGTCGCGGTCAACCACTCCATCCCGGACGCCCTGGCCGTGGCGATCCGCACCCCCGCCGGCATGGTGGTCCACACCGGCGACTTCAAGATGGACCAGCTCCCGCTGGACAACCGCCTCACGGACCTCCA
>NZ_JBNJMJ010000001.1:6977500-9278357 GCF_050936625.1 Streptomyces sp. CA-251387
CCAGGCGATGCTAAGTCCGTGAAGCCGCCCCGGAGCCTTCGGGCAAAGGGGAGTGGTGGAGCCGACGAACCAGACCTGTAGTAGGTGAGTGATGGGGTGACGCAGGAAGGTAGTCCATCCCGGGCGGTGGTTGTCCCGGGGTAAGGGTGTAGGCCGTGCGATAGGTAAATCCGTCGCACTTGTGGCTGAGACCTGATGCCGAGCCGATTGTGGTGAAGTGGATGATCCTATGCTGTCGAGAAAAGCCTCTAGCGAGTTTCATGGCGGCCCGTACCCTAAACCGACTCAGGTGGTCAGGTAGAGAATACCGAGGCGTTCGGGTGAACTATGGTTAAGGAACTCGGCAAAATGCCCCCGTAACTTCGGGAGAAGGGGGGCCAGCTCTGGTGAGAGGACTTGCTCCTCGAGCTGGGGGTGGCCGCAGAGACCAGCGAGAAGCGACTGTTTACTAAAAACACAGGTCCGTGCGAAGCCGTAAGGCGATGTATACGGACTGACGCCTGCCCGGTGCTGGAACGTTAAGGGGACCGGTTAGCTCCATTTCGGTGGGGCGAAGCTGAGAACTTAAGCGCCAGTAAACGGCGGTGGTAACTATAACCATCCTAAGGTAGCGAAATTCCTTGTCGGGTAAGTTCCGACCTGCACGAATGGCGTAACGACTTCTCGACTGTCTCAACCATAGGCCCGGTGAAATTGCACTACGAGTAAAGATGCTCGTTTCGCGCAGCAGGACGGAAAGACCCCGGGACCTTTACTACAGTTTGATATTGGTGTTCGGTTCGGCTTGTGTAGGATAGCTGGGAGACTGTGAAGCTTGGACGCCAGTTCAGGTGGAGTCGTCGTTGAAATACCAGTCTGGTCGTGCTGGATGTCTAACCTGGGTCCGTGATCCGGATCAGGGACAGTGTCTGATGGGTAGTTTAACTGGGGCGGTTGCCTCCTAAAGGGTAACGGAGGCGCCCAAAGGTTCCCTCAGCCTGGTTGGCAATCAGGTGTTGAGTGTAAGTGCACAAGGGAGCTTGACTGTGAGACCGACGGGTCGAGCAGGGACGAAAGTCGGGACTAGTGATCCGGCGGTGGCTTGTGGAAGCGCCGTCGCTCAACGGATAAAAGGTACCCCGGGGATAACAGGCTGATCTTCCCCAAGAGTCCATATCGACGGGATGGTTTGGCACCTCGATGTCGGCTCGTCGCATCCTGGGGCTGGAGTCGGTCCCAAGGGTTGGGCTGTTCGCCCATTAAAGCGGTACGCGAGCTGGGTTTAGAACGTCGTGAGACAGTTCGGTCCCTATCCGCTGTGCGCGTAGGAGTCTTGAGAAGGGCTGTCCCTAGTACGAGAGGACCGGGACGGACGAACCTCTGGTGTGCCAGTTGTTCTGCCAAGGGCATGGCTGGTTGGCTACGTTCGGGAGGGATAACCGCTGAAAGCATCTAAGCGGGAAGCCTGCTTCGAGATGAGGACTCCCACCCACTTGATGGGGTAAGGCTCCCAGTAGACGACTGGGTTGATAGGCCGGATCTGGAAGCACGGTAACGTGTGGAGGTGACCGGTACTAATAGGCCGAGGGCTTGTCCATAGAGGCTCGCGTCCACTGTGTTAGTTCTGAGGCAACGACCGTGTTTTTTCCGGTCTAACTTCATAGTGTTTCGGTGGTCATAGCGTGAGGGAAACGCCCGGTTACATTCCGAACCCGGAAGCTAAGCCTTACAGCGCCGATGGTACTGCAGGGGGGACCCTGTGGGAGAGTAGGACACCGCCGAACTCCTTTTATCGGGTTGGACCCGGAACTTCGGTTCCGGGTCCAACCCTTTTTTGTTGTGCGTCACCTGAAGTTCACGTACCGCAACCAACATCCCCCGTATGGGTACTGCTGCAATGCTGAGGGCCGCCGGCGTCGGAGTCGGTGACGAGGTTGTCGTACCGGCCTTCGGGAACGTCGAAGTCGCCGAGGCCGTGGTCATGGCCGGGGCGCTGCCGGTGTTCGCCGACATAGACCCGCTGACTTACTGCCTGGACGCCATCGCTGTCGAGGCGGTCGTCACCCCGCGGACGGCGGCCGTCGTGGCCGTGCACCGCTTTGGTCGGTCGGCCGATATCGCTCGGTTGCACGACATCGGGCAGCGGCATGGGCTGTTGGTGTTGGAGCAGGGGGAGTCCGAGGCTCCGTACGACGAGATGGCTCAGCGCAGGCAGCTGGCCTCCTACCTGGACGCGAAGTTGAAGGGCGTACACACGCCCGACGGCGGTGACGGGCACACCTACCAGCAGTACGTCGTGCGCGTGCCGGGTAACGGGCGGCCGGATCGCGACGCTTTCGCTCGAGCCGTTCGGGCCAGGGGTGTTGAGTGCCGGGTGCCGGTGAAGACGCCCGTGCATCGGCTGCCGGAGTTCCGGCGTTGTGTATCTCTTCCGGAGACCGAGCGGGCCGCTGATGAGACCTTGGCTCTGCCCGTCGACGCCTCACTGACCAAGCGGGACATGCAGCGGATCGTGTCCGCCTGCAACGCGCTCGGAGGACTGCTCCAGCCCGCCTTCTGAAGCGAATTTGGGAGCAGGGCGTGTTCAGGGTATGATCTATTCCGTTGCCGCGAGGGAAACTTCGCAAAAGGCAGCTGGCCCCTATAGCTCAGTCGGCAGAGCGTCTCCATGGTAAGGAGAAGGTCAACGGTTCGATTCCGTTTGGGGGCTCCAGACTGAAGGCCCCGCCCATTCGGGCGGGGCCTTTCTCATGCCCTTCTCCTGATCTCTTCCTCAGTCCTTGTGGAGGCCCGGCACGCGCATCGCCAGGATCGCCATGTCGTCGGACGGGGCGTCCGAGGCGAAGCGTTCGACCGCGCGCATGATGCGGGCCGCGACCGCGCCGGCCGTCAGACCCGTGCAGGTGGTGAGGACGTCAGCGAGGCCGTCGTCGCCCAGCATGCGGCTGCCTTCACGGCGCTCGGTGACGCCGTCCGTGACGCACAGGAGGACGTCGCCCGGGTCGAGGGTGACCGTCTGCTCGTAGAGCTCCAGGTCGTCCATGACGCCGAGGAGGGGCTGGGGTTCGGCGGCCGGCTCGACGGTGCCGTCCTGGCGTAGGCGGAGCGGGAGCGGGTGGCCGGCGCAGACCACCTTCAGCTCGGCACTGCCGTCCTCCTGCGGTCTCAACTCGCCGTAGAGGAGGGTCAGGAAGCGGCTGCGGGCGCCCTCGTCGAGGATGGCGGAGTTCAGGCGCTCCAGCACGGCTGGGCCGCTCAGGCCCTCGCGGGCCAGGAGCCGGAGCGCATGCCGGGCCAGGCCGGTGACCGCCGCCGCGTTCGGGCCCGTACCGCAGACGTCGCCGATGGCGAAGCCGTAGGCGCCGTCGCTGATGGGGAAGAGGTCGTAGAAGTCGCCGCCGACCTCGTTGCCCTCGCCGGCCGCGCGGTAGATGACCTCGACCTCGACGCCGTCGATCTCGGGGAGCTCGGGCGGCAGGAGGCTGCGCTGGAGGGACTGGCTGATGGCCGTGCGCTCGGAGTAGAGGCGGGCGTTGTCCAGGGCGAGGGCGGCTCGGCGGCTCAAGTCCTCGGCCAGTTCCAGGATTTCCTGGCGGAAGTGTTCGTCCGTCGGCTTGCCGAGGGTCAGCATGCCGATGACCCGGTTGCGGGCGACCAGCGGGAGGACCACCGTCTCGCCGCCGACCGCGGAGGCCGTGGCCAGGGTGGGGCCGATGCCGGTGCTGATGCGGCCGACGGGCTCGCCCAGGCCCAGGCTGCGCATGGAGGTGCGCAGGGCGGCCTGGTGGGCGGATTCGGCGGGGGCCGACCAGACGCGGGCGCCGGGGGTGGCGATCGGCTCCGGCGGGGGAATCTTGGACAGCAACGACTTGATGCCGTCGATGAGTTCCTCGTCCTCGTGCAGGACGTACGAGAGGTACGGCTCAGAGGCCTGGTCGGCGATCGTGTAGACCGCGCACCAGGTGGCCAGGGTCGGGACCGTCATCTGGGCCATCAGGGCCAGGGTCTGGTCGCGGTCCAGTGTGCCGGCCAGCAGGTCGGAGGCCTCGACGAGGAAGCTGAGGGAGCCTCGGCGCAGGCGTTCGAGTTCGCCGAGACGGGCGGACTCCACCGCCAGGGCGATGCGGTCGGCGGCGAACTGGAGGCGTAGCGCCTCTTCGTTGGAGTATCTGGCGGGCGCTTCGGCGGCGACGCCGAGGGAGCCGGTGAGGCGGCCCTCCACCTTCAGCGGGACCGTGACGACCGAGCGCATGCCGGTGCCGCGCAGCAGGGGTACGGCGCCGGGGACCATGGTGAGGTCCTCGTGGACCGCCGGCATGCGGGCCGAGCCGTAGCGGCCGGGGCCCGCTTCGACGGGCACGCGCGCGAAGCGCTGGCGGGCGGAGGGCAGGCCGGTCGAGGCGCGGACCTCCAGCTCCGTTTCGTCGTCGGTCGCCAGGAGCAGGAACGCGGAGTCGCCGTCGAGCATGTCGCGGGCGCGTTCCACCGTGCGCTGGAGGAGGCCGTCGAGGTCGTCCGGGGCCGGGGAGCCGATGAACACCTCGAAGGGGTCGGTGCTCTGGGACTCGGAGGTGGTGGAGGTGTCGGAGGGCGGGACGCGCAGCGGGGTCTGCAGCACGGCGCGCTCGTGGTCCCGGACCAGGAGGCACACCGTGGACGGTTCGCCGTCCGTGTCGCGGACGCGGAGGTGGGAGGCATACACCGGGGTGACGCGGCCGTTGGCGCCCCTTATGCCGTAGCTGCCTTCCCAGCGCGAGAGTTGGAGCGCCTCCACGATGCCGGTGCTGGTGCCGGGGGTGTGCGGCCAGGCCGCGAGGTCGGTCAGGGGCTTGCCGATGACCTGCTCCGCGGCGTAGCCGAAGAGATCCTCCGCGTCCTCGTTCCAGGACGAGATGGCGCCCGTACGGTCGATCTGGACCACCGCGACGCGGACGCGGCCGTCGGCGAGCGGGAGGAGGTCGGAGGGCAGGGACGGACCGGCGGCGCGGGTGCCGACCGGGCGCTCGGGGAGGTCCAGTTGGAACCAGACCTGCTTGTGCGTGGGCGTGTACTCGACGCCCCAGCGGGTGGCCAGAGCCGCGCACAGCTGGAGGCCGCGGCCGCCCTCGCGGTCGGGGCTGCCCATGTTGACGGGCGAGCCCTGGAGGGGGATCTCGCGCTCCGGATACCGGTCGGCCACCTCGATCCGCACGCCATCCTCACTGCGCAGACACAGGACGTCCGCAGAGGTGCCCGCGTGCACGACCGCATTGGTCACCAGTTCACTGGTGAGGACTACGGCGTCATCGACGATGTCGGCGAATCCCCAGCCCTGGAGGGTGTCGCGGACGAAGGAGCGGGCGCTCGCGACCGATCGCCCGACGGGATCGAAGCTGGCTGCCGCGCGCGCGGTGATCACAGAACTCCTCGTCCGGTTGTCGACGTGCAGGGCTCCGTGGCCGCCCGGGTCGCGCCGCTGGTGCGGCATCTGCGCGCCCGTCGGCCGGTCCGGGGATGGTCCCCCCGGGATCAGTCCGGTGGTCATGTCCGGCTGCCCCTCCGATGCCCGCTCGTGCTCCTCCTGCCACCGCCCAGGCCGGACGGGACCGGCGCGGCTGGACAGCCGCATGCAAGGTTACTTACCTTCGCCGTCCGTGCGGATGCCGGTCTGCAGTGTTTCCGTCCGGAGGGTGTGCGGACGATGTGCGAAGCTGCCGAACTGTTATGGCCGGGTTCAGGCAGGGTGAAACACTGGGCAAGCTTCTTGTGAAGGTCCAGGCAGGGTGAGTGACATTCGCGTACCGCGGGCAGCAGCCCGTGGTGTGGCCTGGTATATCCGGCAGGAATGCCCAGCAGTAACGGGTACGCCGAGCGGTAGAACCCGAGCACAGCAGTAACGGTCGACCCCTGCGGGAGGGACACAGTGGAGTCTGGCGCAGCGACGCGGGGCACTAAGACGCGCGCGAAAGGCGGACCGTCCCTGAAGAACGAGCGCAAGACGCGAGGCGGGACCACTGCGGTGGACACGGCTGCCCTGAACCGGCTGCTGGCGGCCCTGGTGTCGATGCGCGACGGGAACTTCCGGAAGCGGCTCACGGTGTCCGGGGACGGCGTGATGTCGGAGATCGCCGCGGTTTTCAACGAGGTGGCCGACCGCAATCTCCACCTGACGGGTGAGCTGGCGCGCGTGCGGCGCATGGTGGGACGTGAGGGCAAGCTCACGGAACGGCTGGAGACGGGCGCCTGTGAGGGCTCCTGGGCGGCCGCCATCGACAACTCCAACGCCCTGGTCGACGACCTCGTACGGCCCGTCTCCGAGGTCAGCAGGGTGCTGTCCGCGGTGGCCGAGGGTGATCTGTCGCCGCGCATGGAGCTGCGGACGCAGGCGCCGGACGGGACGGGGCATCCGCTGCGGGGTGAGTTCCTCAAGGTCGGGCGGACTGTAAACAACCTTGTCGATCAGTTGTCGACGTTCACCGACGAGGTCACACGCGTGGCCAGTGAGGTGGGCACCGAGGGCAAGCTCGGCGGGCAGGCACGCGTGCGTGGCATGTCGGGTTCGTGGAAGGACCTCACGGACTCGGTCAACACGATGGCGTACCGGCTGACGGCCCAGGTGCGGGACATCGCGCTGGTGACCACGGCGGTCGCCAAGGGCGATCTGTCCCGGAAGGTCACGGTTCATGTGGCCGGCGAGATGCTGGAGCTGAAGAACACCGTCAACACGATGGTGGACCAGCTGTCGTCCTTCTCCTCCGAGGTGACGCGAGTCGCGCGTGAGGTGGGCACCGAGGGTGAGCTCGGCGGGCAGGCGCAGGTCCCGGGTGTGGCCGGCGTGTGGAAGGACCTCACCGATTCGGTGAACCTCATGGCCGGCAACCTGACCGCGCAGGTGCGAGGCATCTCGCAGGTCACGACCGCGGTCGCCAACGGTGACCTGTCGCAGAAGGTGACCGTGTCGGCGCGCGGTGAGGTCGCGCAGCTCGCGGACACGATCAACCAGATGACCGAGACGCTGCGGATCTTCGCGGACGAGGTCACGCGCGTGGCCAACGAGGTCGGTGCCGAGGGGCGGCTGGGCGGCCAGGCGAATGTGCCGGGCGCGGCGGGGACGTGGAAGGACCTCACGGACTCCGTCAACACCGTGTTCCGGAATCTGACCATTCAGGTGCGGGACATCGCCGCGGTGACGACGGCGGTGGCCAACGGTGATCTGTCGCAGAAGGTCACGGTCGACGTGGCCGGCGAGATGCTCGAGCTGAAGAACACCGTCAACGGCATGGTGGATCAGCTGTCGTCCTTCGGCTCCGAGGTGACGCGTGTCGCCCGTGAGGTCGGTGTCGAGGGTGAGCTCGGCGGGCAGGCGCAGGTGCCGGGTGCGGCGGGGACGTGGAAGGACCTGACGGACTCCGTCAACACGGCGTTCCGGAACCTCACCGGACAGGTGAGGAACATCGCCCAGGTGACCACGGCCGTGGCCAACGGTGACCTGTCGCAGAAGGTCACGGTGGACGTCTCCGGCGAGATGCTCCAGCTGAAGAACACCGTGAACACGATGGTGGACCAGCTGTCGTCCTTCGCCGACCAGGTCACGCGGATGGCCCGGGACGTGGGCACGGAGGGCCGCCTCGGCGGTCAGGCGGTCGTACCGGGTGTGTCGGGTACGTGGAAGGAGCTCACCGACTCCGTCAACTTCATGGCCGGCAACCTCACCTCGCAGGTGCGGCAGATCGCCCAGGTGACCACGGCGGTTGCCCGGGGTGACCTCTCCCAGAAGATCGACGTCGACGCGCGTGGCGAGATCCTGGAGCTGAAGAACACCATCAACACGATGGTCGACCAGCTCTCCGGGTTCGCCGACCAGGTGACCCGGGTCGCGCGCGAGGTGGGTACCGAGGGTCGGCTGGGCGGGCAGGCGCAGGTGCCCGGCGTCGCCGGTGTCTGGCGGGACCTGACCGACTCCGTGAATGGAATGGCAGGAAACCTTACGGCCCAGGTGCGCAACATCGCGCAGGTGGCCACGGCGGTTGCCCGCGGTGACCTGTCGCAGAAGATCACCGTGGATGCGCGTGGCGAGATCCTGGAGCTGAAGAACACGCTGAACACGATGGTCGACCAGCTGTCGTCGTTCGCGGAGGAGGTCACCAGGGTCGCCCGTGAGGTGGGTACGGAGGGCCAGCTCGGCGGTCAGGCCGAGGTGCAGGGCGTCTCCGGCACCTGGAAGGACCTCACCCAGTCCGTGAACTTCATGGCGAACAACCTGACCATCCAGGTGCGTCAGATCGCCGAGGTCACGACCGCGGTCGCCAAGGGCGATCTGTCGAAGAAGATCACTGTTGACGCGAAGGGCGAGATCCTCGAGCTCGTCACGACCGTCAACACGATGGTCGATCAGCTGTCCAGCTTCGCCGAGCAGGTGACCCGGGTGGCCCGCGAGGTGGGTACCGAGGGCATTCTGGGCGGCCAGGCGCATGTTCCGGGCGTCACGGGCATCTGGAAGGACCTCAGCGGCAACGTCAACCTGATGGCCAAGAACCTGACCATGCAGGTGCGGAACATCTCCCAGGTCGCGGCGGCCGTCGCCAACGGTGACCTGACGCGGACGGTGACGATCGAGGCGCGCGGTGAGGTCGCGCAGCTCGCCGACACGTTCAACACGATGGTGAAGACGCTGAGTTCGTTCGCCGACCAGGTCACCAAGGTGGCCCGTGAGGTGGGCACGGACGGCATCCTCGGTGGTCAGGCGCATGTGCCGGGTGTGGCCGGTACGTGGAAGGACCTCACCGAATCCGTGAACCAGATGGCGTCCAACCTGACCGGTCAGGTGCGCAACATCGCCATGGTCACCACCGCCATCGCCAAGGGTGACCTCACCAAGAAGATCGACATTGACGCCCGTGGCGAGATCCTCGAACTCAAGACGACGATCAACACGATGGTCGACCAGCTGTCGTCCTTCGCCGAGGAGGTCACCCGAGTCGCCCGCGAGGTGGGCACGGAAGGACAGCTCGGCGGCCAGGCACGCGTGCGTGACGTCGACGGCACCTGGCGGGACCTGACCGAGTCCGTGAACGAGATGGCCGGGAACCTCACCCGGCAGGTGCGTGCCATCGCGCGCGTGGCGACCGCGGTGACCCGTGGCGACCTGAACCTGAAGATCGACGTGGACGCGTCCGGCGAGATCCAGGAGCTTCAGGACTACATCAACAAGATGATCGCCAACCTGCGCGACACCACGATCGCCAACAAGGAGCAGGACTGGCTCAAGGGCAACCTCGCCCGGATCTCCGCGCTGATGCAGGGTCGCCGCGACCTGGAGGACGTGGCCTCGCTGATCATGAGCGAACTGACGCCGGTCGTGTCCGCGCAGCACGGCGCGTTCTTCCTGGCGATGCCGCTGGTCGACGGCAGGGACATGAGCGCCGAGGGCGAGGACCAGTACGAGCTGCGGATGCTGGGGTCGTACGCCTACTCGATGGGGTCCATGCCGACCTCGTTCCGGCCCGGGGAGGGCCTGATCGGGACGGCCGCCCTGGAGAAGCGCACGATCCTGGTCGAGAACGCGCCCAGCGGCTATCTGAAGATCTCCTCCGGGCTCGGCGAGGCGCCGCCCGCGCAGGTGATCGTCCTTCCGGTGCTGTTCGAGGGCAAGGTGCTCGGCGTGATCGAGCTGGCCTCCTTCACCCCCTTCACGCAGATCCAGAAGGACTTCCTCAACCAGATCGCCGAGATGATCGCGACCAGCGTCAACACCATCTCCGTCAACACCAAGACCGAGGTGCTGCTGAAGCAGTCGCAGGAGCTCACCGAGCAGCTCCGTGAGCGGTCGGCCGAGTTGGAGAACCGGCAGAAGGCCCTCCAGGCGTCCAACGCCGAACTGGAGGAGAAGGCCGAGCTGCTGGCCCAGCAGAACCGCGACATCGAGGTCAAGAACACCGAGATCGAGGAAGCGCGGCAGGTCCTGGAGGAGCGCGCCGAGCAGCTCGCCGTCTCCATGCGCTACAAGAGCGAGTTCCTCGCCAACATGTCGCACGAGCTGCGTACGCCGCTCAACTCGCTGCTGATCCTCGCCAAGCTGCTCGCCGACAACGCCGAGGGCAACCTCTCGCCGAAGCAGGTCGAGTTCGCCGAGACCATCCACGGCGCCGGCTCCGACCTGCTCCAGCTGATCAACGACATCCTCGACCTGTCGAAGGTCGAGGCGGGCAAGATGGACGTCTCCCCGACGCGTATCGCGCTCGTCCAGCTCGTCGACTACGTGGAGGCCACCTTCCGCCCGCTGACCGCGGAGAAGGGCCTGGACCTGTCCGTACGGGTCTCGCCGGAGCTGCCCGCCACGCTGCACACCGACGAGCAGCGGCTGCTGCAGGTGCTGCGGAACCTGTTGTCCAACGCGGTGAAGTTCACCGACTCCGGATCGGTCGAGCTGGTCATCCGGCCCGCCGGGATGGACGTGCCGCAGTCGATCCGGGAGCAGCTGCTGGAGGCCGGATCGCTGACCGAGGCGGACGCGCCGCTGATCGCGTTCTCCGTGACCGACACGGGCATCGGGATCGCGGCCAGCAAGATGCGGGTGATCTTCGAGGCGTTCAAGCAGGCGGACGGCACGACCAGCCGCAAGTACGGCGGTACGGGGCTGGGGCTGTCGATCTCGCGGGAGATCGCGCAGCTGCTCGGCGGGGAGATCCACGCGCAGAGCGAGCCGGGGCGCGGTTCGACGTTCACGCTGTATTTGCCGCTGCACCCGAGCGAACTGCCTCCGCACGGTTACCAGCAGCAGCTGCCGGCCCTTGACCCGGGCGACCTGGTGGCCTCGGCCGCCGATCTGGCGGAGCTGTCCGACGTGGAGATCGAGACACCGGCCGAGGTGCGGTCGTACCGGGAGACGCAGAACGGCGCCGCCGCGCTCTTCAGGCGCCGCCGCAGGGCCGCGACCGAGCTGGAGCAGCGGCCGGTGCAGCAGGAGCAGTGGTCGGCGGCGGAGCAGGAGGCCGTGCCGCAGTCGTTCCGGGGTATTCGGTTCGGCGGTGAGAAGGTGCTGATCGTCGACGACGACATCCGTAACGTCTTCGCGCTGACCAGCGTCCTGGAGCAGCACGGCTTGTCCGTCCTGTACGCCGAGAACGGCCGTGAGGGCATCGAGGTGCTGGAGCAGCACGACGACGTGGCGGTCGTCCTGATGGACATCATGATGCCGGAGATGGACGGGTACGCGACGACCACGGCGATCCGCAGGATGCCGCAGTTCGCCGGGCTCCCGATCATCGCGCTGACCGCCAAGGCGATGAAGGGTGACAGGGAGAAGGCGATCGAGTCGGGCGCTTCCGATTACGTGACGAAGCCGGTCGACCCCGATCATCTGCTGGCGGTGATGGATCAGTGGATGAGGGAGCAGTGACAGGAACCAACAGTGTTCACACGGAGTTGCTGACTCAGTGTGCTCGAAGCCGTGTAGAAGTGCGGGATTCGGGGAACCTTCTGGTCTCCTGCTGCGTTTCTGCTACGTGCACAGTGACATCGCGGTGACAGGGTGTGGCGACAGGCGGGGTGCGGCTACCATGACCGGCACGAGGGCGGGCGGCGTAAGGGAGTCGTCCCCTGGGGCGGAGCCCGGTGCACTGCCGGGGCGAGGAGGGCGGGCCATGGTGCAGAAGGCCAAGATCCTCCTGGTCGATGACCGGCCGGAGAATCTGCTGGCGCTGGAGGCGATCCTCTCTGCGCTCGATCAGACCCTGGTGCGGGCATCGTCCGGGGAGGAAGCGCTCAAAGCACTGCTGACGGACGACTTCGCGGTCATTCTGCTGGACGTCCAGATGCCGGGAATGGACGGTTTCGAAACCGCCGCGCACATCAAGCGGCGGGAACGGACCCGGGACATCCCGATCATCTTCCTCACCGCGATCAACCACGGCCCGCACCACACCTTCCGTGGCTACGCGGCGGGCGCGGTGGACTACATCTCCAAGCCGTTCGACCCGTGGGTGCTGCGGGCGAAGGTCTCCGTGTTCGTCGAGCTGTACATGAAGAACTGCCAGCTGCGCGAGCAGGCGGCGCTGCTGCGGCTCCAGTTGGAGGGCGGCGGCAAGTCCGGGGGCGCCGAGACGAAGGAGCCGGCGGGCCTGCTGGCCGAGCTGTCGGCGCGGCTCGCCGCGGTCGAGGAGCAGGCCGAGGCGCTGTCCAAGCAGCTGGACGACGAGTCGGCGGACGCGGCGGCGGTGGCCACGGCGGCCCATCTCGAACGCAAACTCACGGGATTGCGGCGGGCGCTGGACGCACTGGAGCCGGGCGCCGGGAGCGCGTCCTCGGTGCCTTCGCAGAACTGACGGCCGCAGAACTGACGGCGCGACGGCGCCGGTTGGCGGGGGAACTCCCTCGCGGAAGCGCCGGAATGTCCTGTACGTGACCGGTCCGTGAACCGGCGTCAGTTCGCCGCATCCGCAAGTGCGACACGAACGGGTGAAGCAGTGGGCACACGTGTCCACTGTCTTCTCCACCGGTAACCTCACATCCATGGCCTCACGTTCCTCCGCAGCCAAGAAGCCGCCCGCGAAGAAGGCGGCCGCTTCAGCGAAGGCTCCGGCGAAGAAGGCCGCCGCCAAGAAAGCCCCCGCCAAAAAGGCGCCGGCCAAGAAGGCCGCGGCGAAGAAAGCCGCGCCGCCGCCGAAGCCCGCACCGAACCCCACCGGGGGCATCTACCGGCTCGTGCGCGCCGTCTGGCTCGGGCTCGCGCATGCCGTCGGCGCGGTGTTCCGCGGCATAGGGCAGGGCGCGAAGAACCTCGACCCCGCCCACCGCAAGGACGGCATCGCGCTGTTGCTCCTCGGCCTCGCGCTGATCGTCGCCGCCGGCACCTGGTCCAACCTGCGCGGTCCCGTCGGCGACCTCGTCGAGATCATCGTGACCGGCGCCTTCGGCCGGCTCGACCTGCTCGTGCCGATCCTGCTCGCGGTCGTCGCCGTACGGTTCATCCGGCACCCCGAGAAGCCCGAGGCCAACGGCCGGATCGTCATCGGTCTGTCCGCGCTCGTCATCGGCGTGCTCGGCCAGGTCCACATCGCCGTCGGCTCGCCCGCCCGCAGCGACGGCATGCAGGCCATAAGGGACGCCGGTGGGCTGATCGGCTGGGGTGCGGCGACCCCGCTGACGTACACCATGGGCGAGGTCCTCGCCGTACCGCTGCTCGTGCTGCTCACGATCTTCGGTCTGCTGGTGGTCACTGCCACCCCCGTCAACGCCATCCCGCAGCGACTGCGGCAACTGGGCGTGAAGCTCGGCATCCTGCCCGACCCCGACGAGGACGAGGAGTTCGCCGAGGACGAGCAGCGCTACGACGACCAGTGGTGCGAGGCGCTGCCCGCGTCGCGCGGCCGCAGGCGCGGTCCGGCCCCCGAGGCGTACGACCCCGACAGAGCCGAGCAGGAGGCCCTCTCGCGGCGTCGTGGGCGCCCGAGGCGCTCCGCGGTGCCGCAGCCCGAGATGGACCGTCCCATGGACGCTGTGGACGTCGCGGCGGCCGCCGCTGCCGCGCTCGACGGCGCCGTCCTGCACGGGATGCCGCCCTCGCCGATCGTCGCCGACCTCACCCAGGGCGTCAGCGTGGGCGACCGCGCGGAGACCACCCCGGTGCCGACGCCCGTCCCGGCCGCGCGCCCCAAGCAGGAGAAGCTGCCCAAGACCGAGGTCCCGGACCTGACCAAGGCCGAGGTGCCCGACCTCACCAAGTCCGCGCCCGACGAGATCCGCGACCTGCCTCCGCGCGCGGAACAGCTCCAGCTGTCCGGTGACATCACGTACTCGCTCCCGTCGCTCGACCTGCTCGAGCGCGGCGGCCCCGGCAAGTCGCGCAGCGCCGCCAACGACGCCATCGTCGAGTCGCTCACCACCGTCTTCACCGAGTTCAAGGTCGACGCCCGCGTCACCGGCTTCACGCGCGGGCCGACGGTCACGCGCTACGAGGTCGAGCTCGGGCCCGCCGTGAAGGTCGAGCGGATCACCGCGCTGACCAAGAACATCGCGTACGCCGTCGCCAGCCCGGACGTGCGGATCATCAGCCCGATCCCCGGCAAGTCCGCGGTCGGCATCGAGATCCCGAACACCGACCGCGAGATGGTCAACCTCGGTGACGTACTGCGCCTCGCGGCCGCCGCGGAGGACGACCACCCGATGCTGGTCGCGCTCGGCAAGGACGTCGAGGGCGGCTATGTGATGGCCAACATCGCGAAGATGCCGCATGTGCTGGTCGCCGGTGCGACCGGTTCCGGTAAGTCGTCGTGCATTAACTGCTTGATCACTTCGGTGATGATGCGCGCGACCCCGGAGGACGTCCGCATGGTCCTGGTCGACCCCAAGCGCGTCGAGCTGACCGCCTACGAGGGCATCCCGCACCTGATCACGCCGATCATCACCAACCCGAAGCGGGCCGCCGAGGCACTGCAGTGGGTCGTACGGGAGATGGACCTTCGGTACGACGACCTGGCGGCGTTCGGCTACCGGCACATCGACGACTTCAACGAAGCCGTTCGCAACGGCAAGGTGAAGGCGCCGGAGGGCAGTGAGCGCGAGCTTCAGCCGTACCCCTACCTGCTGGTCATCGTCGACGAGCTCGCCGACCTGATGATGGTCGCGCCGCGCGACGTCGAGGACGCGATCGTGCGTATCACGCAGCTCGCGCGCGCGGCCGGCATCCACCTGGTGCTCGCCACGCAGCGGCCCTCGGTCGACGTCGTCACCGGTCTCATCAAGGCGAACGTCCCGTCACGGCTCGCCTTCGCCACGTCGTCGCTCGCGGACTCGCGCGTCATCCTCGACCAGCCCGGCGCCGAGAAGCTGATCGGCAAGGGCGACGGGCTGTTCCTGCCGATGGGCGCGAACAAGCCCACGCGTATGCAGGGCGCGTTCGTGACCGAGGAGGAGGTCGCGGCGGTCGTCCAGCACTGCAAGGACCAGATGGCGCCCGTCTTCCGGGACGACGTCGTCGTAGGGACGAAGCAGAAGAAGGAGATCGACGAGGACATCGGCGACGACCTCGACCTGCTGTGCCAGGCGGCCGAGCTGGTGGTCTCCACGCAGTTCGGGTCGACGTCCATGCTGCAGCGCAAGCTGCGGGTCGGGTTCGCCAAGGCCGGGCGGCTGATGGACCTCATGGAGTCGCGCGGCATCGTCGGGCCCAGCGAGGGCTCCAAGGCTCGTGACGTTCTTGTGAAACCTGATGAGCTGGATGGCGTGCTCGCCGTGATCCGCGGGGAGGCTTAAAGGGAGTCCGGGGCGGAAACGGACGCGATGGTCGTCGTACGGGCGGGTGGGCGAGGAGCCGATGCCCGATCGTGACTCATCCGTAAGGGATCATTGAGCAACCGTTTCCCGTCGACGTACGTCAAGTTGAGCGAAGCGACAACCTCGTACCCCACCATCAGCGTGTCCGGCCATTCTGATGGCGTATAAAGTCCCACCGCCCGGTTGCCTCACCCTTTCGCACCCCCCCTAGACTGAACCTCCAGCACAGGTGGCTTAAACGCTCGAAAGGCGCCCCCGTGTCCATCGGCAACTCCCCTGAAGACGAGCGTCCGTTCGAAGACGTGTCCGAGGAAGCCCGCCCCTCGATCGGCCGTGCCCTGAGGCAGGCCCGCATCGACGCCGGGCTCACCGTCGACGACGTCAGCAGCGCCACCCGGGTCCGCATCGCCATCGTGCATGCCATCGAGGCGGACAACTTCGCTCCCTGCGGGGGCGACGTGTACGCCCGAGGCCACATCCGGACCCTGGCCAAGGCCGTCCACCTCGATCCGGCTCCACTTCTCGCCCAGTACGACGCCTCCCACGGCGGACGACCGGCGCCGACCCCGGCTGCCCCGCTGTTCGAGGCGGAGCGCATCCGTCCCGAGCGGCGCGGGCCCAACTGGACGGCGGCCATGGTCGCCGCGATCGTCGTGGTGATCGGCTTCGTCGGGTTCACCGCGTTCAAGGGCGGGGACGAGGGCGGCAAGTCGGCGGTGGCCGAAGGCGGCACGACGCCCACGGCCGACAAGACCACGCCCACCCCGAAGACCGACAAGCCCAAGGACCCGAAGCCGTCGGACAGCGCCATCGCGGCCGTCCCCCAGGACAAGGTGACCGTCCAGGTCAGCGCCGCGGACGGCAGGAGCTGGATCTCCGCCAAGGACCACAACGGCAAGCTGCTCTTCGACGGACTCCTCAAGCAGGGCGACTCCAAGACGTTCCAGGACAGCGAGAAGATCAACCTCGTCCTCGGCGACGCGGGCGCGATCGACCTCTACGTCAACGGCAAGAAGATCGAGGACGACTGGCAGCCGGGCGCGGTGGAGCGCCTCACGTACACCAAGGGCGACCCGCAGGCCGGATAAGTCCGGCTGAAGGGGTGAGCTGCGGACGGGGTTGGCCAAGATCGGCCAACCCCGTCGACGTGGGGTGTCAGTGAGACAAAGTAGTCTTGAGCCCATGCCTGAACGCCGTACCGTCGCACTCGTCACTCTTGGCTGCGCCCGTAACGAGGTGGACTCGGAGGAGCTCGCAGGCCGCTTGGAGGCGGACGGCTGGGACCTCGTGGAGGACGCCGCGGACGCAGATGTCGCCGTGGTCAACACGTGTGGCTTCGTCGACGCCGCCAAGAAGGACTCCGTCGACGCGCTCCTGGAGGCCAACGATCTCAAGGGGCATGGGAGAACCCAGGCCGTCGTGGCGGTGGGCTGCATGGCCGAGCGGTACGGCAAGGACCTCGCCGAGGCCCTCCCCGAGGCCGACGGCGTGCTCGGCTTCGACGACTACGCGAACATCTCTGACCGCCTGCAGACCATCCTGAACGGCGGCATCCACGCCGCGCACACCCCGCGCGACCGGCGCAAGCTGCTGCCGATCAGCCCCGCCGAGCGGCAGGAGTCGGCGGCCGGCGTCGCGCTTCCCGGGCATGCCCCCGCCGACCTTCCGGAAGGGCTCGCTCCGGCCTCCGGCCCCCGTGCGCCCCTGCGCCGCCGCCTCGACGGCTCCCCGGTCGCCTCGGTGAAGCTGGCCTCCGGCTGCGACCGGCGCTGCTCCTTCTGCGCCATCCCGTCCTTCCGCGGCTCCTTCATCTCCAGGCGCCCGAGTGACGTCCTGAACGAGACGCGCTGGCTCGCCGAGCAGGGCGTCAAGGAGATCATGCTGGTCTCCGAGAACAACACCTCGTACGGCAAGGACCTGGGCGACATCCGCCTGCTGGAGTCCCTCCTGCCCGAGCTCGCCGAGGTCGACGGCATCGAGCGGGTACGCGTGAGCTACCTGCAGCCGGCCGAGATGCGGCCCGGACTGATCGACGTGCTGACGTCGACCCCGAAGGTCGCCCCGTACTTCGACCTGTCCTTCCAGCACTCCGCCCCCGACGTGCTGCGCGCGATGCGCCGCTTCGGCGACACCGACCGCTTCCTGGAGCTGCTCGACACCATCCGCGGCAAGGCGCCCCAGGCCGGTGTGCGCTCCAACTTCATCGTCGGCTTCCCCGGCGAGACCGAGGCCGACCTGGCCGAGCTGGAGCGGTTCCTGAACAGCGCGCGACTGGACGCCATCGGTGTCTTCGGCTACTCCGACGAGGAGGGCACGGAGGCCGCGACGTACGACAACAAGCTCGACGAGGACGTCGTCGCCGAGCGGCTGGCACGTGTCTCCCGGCTGGCCGAGGAGCTCGTCTCGCAGCGGGCCGAGGAGCGCGTCGGGGAGACCGTGCACGTGCTCGTGGAGGCGGTGGACGCCGAGGACTCGGCGGAGGGTGCGTACGGCCGTGGGGCGCACCAGGCGCCGGAGACGGACGGCCAGGTGCTGCTCACGAGCGGCGCGGAGCTGACCATCGGTCGTATCGTCGAGGCGAAGGTGGTCGGTACGGAGGGCGTCGACCTGGTGGCCGAGCCGCTGCAGGGCACGCTCGCGTGTAGTGAGGAGGCGGGCAGATGACCGGAGTTCCGGCGTCCGCCGCGGGTGGCTCCTCCCCGGCGGGTGCGGCAGGCAAGGCGAGTGCGTTGAGTGCGTCCAAAGCCGGTGGCTCGAAGGCGACCGGCGCGGAACGAAGTGGCGCCGAAGCCGGTGCACCGGACGATGCGAAGCCCGCGCGCGGTGGGAAGATCGTGGCGGCGGCCGTCAACCAGGCCAGTGTCTGGAACATCGCCAACTTCCTGACCATGCTCCGACTGGTCCTCGTGCCCGTCTTCGTCGTGCTCATGCTGGCCGAGGGTGGATACGACCCCGCATGGCGCTCGTTCGCCTGGGCGGCCTTCGCCATCGCCATGATCACCGACCTGTTCGACGGTCATCTGGCCCGGACGTACAACCTCGTCACCGACTTCGGGAAGATCGCCGACCCCATCGCCGACAAGGCGATCATGGGGGCGGCGCTGATCTGTCTGTCGGCGCTGGGCGATCTGCCGTGGTGGGTGACGGGAGTCATCCTCGGCCGGGAACTCGGGATCACCCTTCTGCGTTTCCTGGTCATCCGGTACGGCGTGATCCCGGCGAGCCGGGGCGGCAAGCTCAAGACCCTCACGCAGGGCGTGGCCGTCGGGATGTACATCCTGGCGCTGACGGGGTGGCTGGCCACTCTGAGGTTCTGGGTGATGGCTGCGGCGGTCGTCCTGACCGTGCTGACCGGGCTCGACTATGTGAGACAAGCCATTGTGCTGCGCAGGCAGGGAATCGCCGAGCGCAAGGCCGCGTTGGAGGAGACGGAAGCGTGAATTCCACGGCCGCCGACGTCGTGCGACTACTTACGGTGAGGGGCGAGACGCTTGCTGTCGCCGAGTCGCTGACCGGCGGGCTGGTTGCAGCGGAAATCACAGCCGCCCCTGGGGCATCGAAGGCCTTCCGGGGGTCGGTGATCGCCTATGCCACCGAGTTGAAGCATCAGCTGCTCGGCGTCGACGCCACTCTGCTGGCGCAGCACGGAGCGGTGAATCCGCAGGTCGCGGCCCAGATGGCGGCCGGCGTGCGGAAGGCTCTGGGGGCCGACTGGGGCATCGCGACGACCGGCGTCGCGGGACCCGAGAGGCAGGACGGACAGCCCGTGGGAACGGTTTTCGTGGCCGTGGACGGGCCCTTGAGCCCTGGTTCCGGTTCCGCCGGTGGCGGAAAAGTGGAGGCGCTGCGGTTGAACGGCGACCGCGCGGAAATTCGTATGGAGAGTGTACGGAGCGTACTCGCACTGCTCCTGAAGGAGCTTGCGAGCGAACACACTGGGAATGAGCGGGCACAGGATACGGAACGGAACGGGGGGTTTTGATGTTTGCAGCCCTGAGTGAACACGACATCGCTCCCCGCACGGCCGCGGCGCAAGGCGGTACGGTGGGGCGTGAAGGATGCGGCTACGCGGTCCGAGGAGGGAGCCACCGATGATTCTGCTCCGTCGCCTGCTGGGTGACGTGCTGCGTCGGCAGCGCCAGCGCCAGGGCCGTACTCTGCGCGAAGTCTCCTCGTCCGCCCGAGTTTCACTCGGCTATCTCTCCGAGGTGGAGCGGGGGCAGAAGGAGGCTTCCTCCGAGCTGCTCGCCGCGATCTGCGACGCGCTGGACGTACGGATGTCCGAGCTCATGCGGGAAGTGAGCGACGAACTCGCGCTCGCCGAGCTGGCCCAGTCCGCTGCGGCCACCCCCAGCGAACCTGTCCCCACGTCGGTCCGTCCGATGCTGGGTTCCGTGTCGGTGACCGGTGTGCCACCGGAACGGGTGACCATCAAGGCGCCTTCCGAGGCGGTGGACGTGGTCGCCGCGTAACGGTGCCGCCGGTGCGCATGGAATGACCATGTGCTGAGGAGTTGTGTGAGGCCCCGGCCGGGCCTTCCCCAGGGAGACCTGGGGGAGTGCGGTCGGGGTTTCGTGCTGTGCGGAGCGTGCAGGTCCGTTTGCCGGTGGGTGGCCCGGCGGTCATCGTGGAGGGTGTGACGGCGCCTGACGCGCCGTGATGGCGTTGGCCCGCGCTGCATCCGTGTGCCGTCGGTGCGCCCTCCCGGCGGGTGAACGGGCGCCCTAGCCTCGGGCTGGAGGTGAGTGGATGGCACGGCCGATAGCGCGCTGGGGGGCGGCTCTCGGGTTGGGTGCGCTGTGGTGGTGGGCCGTGCTGCGGCTTGCGCTGGTGCCGGAAGCGGGGGTGCTCGAAGGGGCCGTGGCAGCCGGAGGGTGGGGTCTGAGCCTGTTGCCGGTGCACTGTGTGCCGAAGGCGCGGGCCGTGGGAGCCGTCGACCCGCGGCGCTGGGCGCAGGCCTGGCGGGCGGGGCGGGCTACCACGGCATCGCCACACCACCGTTCGGACGAAGGATCTGCCCCGTCGTGAAGGATGAGGCGTCCGACGCCAGATGCAGTACGGCGTGGGCGACGTCCTCCGGTTCGCCGACCTTGCCCAGCGGCGACATCCGGGCCATGAACGCCTCCGTCTGCGTCTGGGCTTCGCCGTGGCGGTCGGTCATGGGCGTGCGGATCCAGCCCGGTGCGACCGCGTTGACCCTGATGCCGTACCGGCCGACCTCGTTCGCCAGGGTCTTCGTGAGCTGCACGACGGATGCCTTGGCCGCGCCGTAGCAGAGCAGGCCGGGGCCGCCGGTGTCGACGGCGCCCGAGGCCATGGTGATGATGCTGCCCTTGATGTGCTGGGCGAGCATCGCGCGGGCGGCCTCCTGGCAGGCGTAGAGCACCCCCTTGAAGTTGACGTTCAGCACACGGTCGAGGTCCTCGTCACGGGTCTCCAGGACCGGGCTGCTGTGCATGATCCCGGCGACCGCGGCCATCACATCCAGGCGCTCGCAGGAGGCGACGGCCTGGCGGAGCTTGTCGCGGTCGGTGACGTCGAGGTGGTGGGTGTGGGCGGTGCCGCCGCTCGCCTTGATCAGGGTCGCCGTGTCGTGCAGGCCCTGGGCATCACGGTCGGCGCAGTGCACGGTGGCGCCGGCCTCGGCGAGCAGCACGGCCGAGGCGCGGCCGATGCCGCTGGCCGCGCCGGTGACGAATGCGGTGCGTCCGGTGAGGTCGTACGCCTTGACGGCCATGAAGGGACGGTACGAGGGTTTCTGACGGTCCGTCAATTACTCGTACGGTGCCGAGTTCCGCGGCGTGAGGTGGTGCCGGGTGTCGTGCTCGGGGCCGGGCCCGCCTGGCAGTTGGGGCACCAGTAGGTGGGGCGCTCGCGGGAGCCGTCGCCCTGGTCGGCCGCGCGGATCGGGGTGGTGCAGCGCAGGCAGGGGCGATTCGTGCGGCCGTACACGAACAGGTCCTGGCCGCGGCGGCCCGTCGTACTGCGGATCGGGCGGTCCCGGTTGGCTTCCAGAAGCTTCTTGGCGAGTACGGGCAGTTGGGCGGTGTGCTCGGCGGGGAGGGCGCCGACCGGGAGCCAGGGGGTGACGCGGAGCAGGAAGCAGAGCTCGCTCTTGTACACGTTGCCGATGCCGGCGAGGTTGCGCTGGTCCAGCAGGGCTTCGCCGAGGGGGCGGGCGGGGTCCGCGAGGAGGTTGGCAAGGGCGCGGTCGGGGTCCCAGTCCGGGCCCAGGAGGTCGGGGCCGAGGTGGCCGACGGCGCGGTGTTCCTCGGTGGTGCGCAGGAGCTCCAGGACGGGGAGGCGGTAGCCGACGGCTGTGTGGGTGGTGCGGGTGGTGCCGGTGGTGTGGTTGGTGCCGGTCGTGTGGTTGGTGCGGGTCTCGGTGGCAGCGAGGATCACGCGGATCTGGTGGGCGGGACCGCCCGTCCACCGCTGCTGGTCGGTGTACACCTTCCAGGAGCCTTCCATCCCCAGGTGCGAGTGCAGCGTCAGGCCGCCCTCGACACGGGTGAGGAGGTGTTTGCCGCGTGGGGTGACGTCCAGGACGTGGCGGCCCGTGAGGTCGACCGTGGCGTACTTCGGCACCCGGAAGTCGGTGCGGGTCAGCGTCCTGCCCGCGAGGGCGGTGTGCAGCCGTTTCGCGGTTTGCCAGACCGTGTCTCCTTCGGGCATGGGTCAAGGGTGGCATGGGGGTGGGGTGCGGCGTCGGCGGTGCGGGTGCGGGTGCGGGTGCGGGTGCTGGGCCGGGATGGGGCCGGGGTGGCCGGTCGGCTGCGGCTCGGGTGGGGCGGCGGGTGCGGCTGGATGGCGGCTTGGGTGGGATGAGGGGTGCGGTCGGGTGGCGGGTCGGATGGGCTGAGGGTGCGGTCGGTGACCGCACGGTGGGCTGAGTGCGATCCGGGTGGGGCTCGGGTGGGGCTCAGGGGCCGGGCGGGTGCGGCTTGGGTCAGGCGCGTAGGCGTAGGCCTCGGGGTGTGGCGATGAAGCCCGCTCCTTCCAGGAGGTTTCCGAGGGGGGACGTCAGAGCCGAGGCGCCGTTCACGCGTTCCACTGTGACCGTGCCCAGGGAGCCCGCACGGGCGGCTGCGGCGAGGGCTTCCGCGGCCGTGTGCAGTCGGGGGTCCTCGGCGGGGTCGGTGTCCGGGGCCGAGGGCCAGGCCAGCAGGGTCTTGCCGCCGCGCTCCATGTAGAGGGTCAGCTCACCGTCGACGAGCACCACGAGGGAGCCCGCCTTGCGGCCCGGCTTGTGCCCGGCACCGGTGGGGGGCTCGGGCCAGGCCAGGGCGGCGCCGTACGCGTTCGCCGGGTCGGCGGCGGCGAGGACGACGGCTCGGGTGTCGGCGGCCGGGCGGTTGTGGCGGGAGGCGAAGGCGGGGCCGGAACCGTACGGTGTGCCGCCGTTGTGCCAGGCGGGGGCTTGCGGGGGGCGCGGGCCGGCCTGGGGGGACCGGTCGCGGGGCGAGACGTAGTCGCCGGGTCCCAGGTGGGTGTCCAGGAAGTCGTGGTCGAGATCGGGGATGTCGTAGGCGGGGGCCATGTCCGGGGCGTCGTACGGGGCAGCGCTGTCAGGGTCGTCGTACCCGGGAGTGTCGCCTTGGCGGGCGTCGGACGTGGGGGAGCCCTCGAAGGTGCCGAAGCCGCTCGTGGTGCCGATGCCCTCGGAACCGTCGGGGCCGGGAGCGCCGTAGCTGTCGGGGGTGCTCGGGCCGGGCAGGCCTTCGCCGCGGTCGCGGGCGTTGGCCACCGCGCGCAGGCGGTCCACCGCGCCGTCCATCGCGAACTGGGCGGCGCCCAGTCCCTCGACCACGTAGCCGCGCCGCGCCTGGCCGCTCTCCTCGAAGACGGACAGGATGCGGTACGTCGCCGAGAAGCCGCCCTCGACGCCTTCCG
Organism: Streptomyces sp. CA-251387; assembly: GCF_050936625.1. Classification (NCBI taxonomy): domain Bacteria; kingdom Bacillati; phylum Actinomycetota; class Actinomycetes; order Kitasatosporales; family Streptomycetaceae; genus Streptomyces; species Streptomyces sp. CA-251387. Next base: position 7,000,625 of record NZ_JBNJMJ010000001.1, read on the forward strand.
CGGTGACCGCCCCCCGGGTCACCACGCCGTGCCGGTCGAGAAGTGTGCGGGCCAGGGCGTGGGCGCGCACGGTGGGGTCGGGCTCGTGTGCCGGGAGCAGGGACCAGCGGCCGGCTACGGTCGGCGGGCCGGTGCGGGAGGCGGGGCGGGCGGCGGCCGTGAGGGAGCCGTAGCGGCCGCGCGGGACGGTGCGCTTGGCCCGGTGGGCCGTGGAGCCGGCGGTGCGGCCCGAGCCCAGCAGGGAGCGCATGGGTGCGAGTGTGTCGTTCGTCAGGCGGCCCGACCAGGCCAGCTCCCACAGGGCGTCGGCGAGTTGGGGGTCGGTGACGTCGGGGTGGGTGGTGGCGCGGACATGGTCGGCGATCTGGCGGAAGAACAGGCCGTAGCCGCCGGACAGAGTGTCCAGGACCGACTGGTGCAGCGCCGTCAGCTCCAGGGGGTGGGGCTGCGGCAGGAGCAGTGGGGCGGCGTCCGCCATGTAGAGGGAGACCCAGCCGTCCTTGCCGGGGAGCGAGCCCGCTCCGGCCCAGACGACCTCTCCGGCCGCGGTGAGCTCGTCGAGCATCGCGGGGGTGTAGTTGGCCACGCGGGACGGGAGGACGAGCTTCTCCAGGGCGGACGCGGGCACGGATGCGCCCTGCAACTGCTCGATGGCGCGGACCAGTCCGTCGATGCCGCGCAGCCCATGGCCCTTGCCGATGTGCTGCCACTGCGGCAGGAACTGGGCGAGCGCGGCGGGCGGTACCGGCTCCAGCTCGTGACGCAGGGCGGCGAGGGAGCGGCGGCGCAGGCGGCGCAGGACCGCGGCGTCGCACCACTCCTGACCGATGCCGGCCGGGTGGAACTCGCCTTGTACGACACGCCCGCTCGCCGCCAGCCGCTGAAGGGCGCCCTCTGTCACCGCCACGCCCAGGCCGAAGCGGGCCGCTGCCGTGGCCGAGGTGAACGGGCCGTGGGTGCGGGCGTACCGGGCGAGGAGGTCGCCGAGCGGGTCCTTGACCGGCTCGGTGAAGGCCTCGGGCACGCCGACCGGCAGGGCGGTGCCGAGCGCGTCGCGCAGGCGTCCCGCGTCCTCGATCGCCGCCCAGTGGTCGCGGCCCGCGACGCGGACCTTGATGGCGCGGCGGGCGGCGGCCAGCTCCTGGGCCCAGTGCGGTTCGGCGCCCCGCTCGGCCAACTCGGCGTCCGTGAGCGGGCCGAGGAGGCGGAGGACGTCCGCGACCCCTTCGACGTCCTTGACGCGGCGGTCCTCCGTGAGCCACTGGAGTTCCCGCTCCAGCTCGGTCAGCACCTCGGCGTCGAGCAGCTCCCGCAGCTCCGCCTGGCCCAGCAGCTCGGCCAGCAGGCGCGAGTCCAGCGACAGGGCGGCGGCACGGCGCTCGGCGAGCGGGGAGTCCCCCTCGTACAGGAACTGGGCGACGTACCCGAAGAGGAGGGAACGTGCGAAGGGGGACGGCTCGGGGGTGGTGACCTCCACGAGGCGCACCTTGCGGGACTCCAGGTCCCCCATGAGCTCTGTCAGGCCCGGGACGTCGAAGACGTCCTGGAGGCATTCGCGGACCGCCTCCAGGACGATCGGGAACGAGCCGAACTCGCTGGCCACCTGGAGCAGTTGGGCGGCGCGCTGGCGCTGCTGCCACAGCGGGGTGCGCTTGCCCGGGTTGCGGCGCGGCAGCAGCAGCGCGCGGGCGGCGCACTCGCGGAAGCGGGACGCGAACAGGGCCGAGCCGCCGACCTGGTCGGTGACGATCTGGTCGACGTCGCCCTTGTCGAACACGACGTCCGCCGCGCCGACGGGCGCCTGGTCGGTGTCGTACTCCGTGCCTGCCTTCATCGGTTCCTGGTCCAGGAGGTCCAGGCCCATGAGGTCGGCGTCGGGCAGGCGCAGCACGATGCCGTCGTCGGCGTGCATGACCTGCGCGTCCATGCCGTACCGCTCGGACAGCTTCGCGCCGAGGGCGAGGGCCCAGGGGGCGTGGACCTGGGCGCCGAAGGGGGAGTGCACGACGACGCGCCAGTCGCCGAGTTCGTCGCGGAAGCGCTCGACGACGATCGTGCGGTCGTCCGGGATGTGGCCGCAGGCCTCGCGCTGCTCGTCCAGGTAGGACAGGACGTTGTCAGCCGCCCACGCGTCCAGACCGGCCGCGAGCATGCGCAGACGGGCGTCCTCCTTGGGCAGCGAGCCGACCTCGCGCAGGAACGCGCCCACCGCGCGGCCCAGTTCGAGCGGGCGGCCCAGCTGGTCGCCCTTCCAGAAGGGGAGGCGGCCCGGTACGCCCGGGGCGGGGGAGACCAGGACGCGGTCGCGCGTGATGTCCTCGATGCGCCAGGAACTGGTGCCGAGCGTGAAGACGTCCCCGACGCGGGACTCGTAGACCATCTCCTCGTCGAGCTCGCCGACCCTGCCGCCGCCCTTCTTGGGGTCGGCTCCGGCGAGGAACACCCCGAAGAGGCCGCGGTCGGGGATCGTGCCCCCGGAGGTGACGGCGAGGCGCTGGGCGCCGGGGCGGCCGGTGATCGTGCCGGCGACGCGGTCCCAGACCACGCGTGGGCGAAGCTCAGCGAAGGCGTCGGACGGGTAGCGGCCGGCGAGCATGTCGAGGACCGCGGTGAAGGCGGATTCGGGGAGCGAGGCGAACGGGGCGGCCCGGCGGACGGTGGCGAGGAGGTCGTCGAACTGCCAGGTGTCCATCGCCGTCATCGCGACGAGCTGCTGCGCCAGCACGTCCAGAGGGTTGGCCGGGACCTTGAGGGACTCGATTGACCCCGTGCGCATCCGTTCGGTGACCACCGCTGCCTGGACCAGGTCGCCGCGGTACTTCGGGAAGACCACGCCCGTGGAGACCGCGCCGACCTGGTGTCCCGCGCGGCCGACGCGCTGCAGGCCGGAGGCCACGGAGGGAGGCGATTCGACCTGGACCACGAGGTCGACCGCGCCCATGTCGATGCCCAGTTCGAGGCTGGAGGTGGCCACCACCGCGGGGAGGCGGCCCGCCTTGAGGTCCTCCTCGACCAGGGTGCGCTGTTCCTTGGAGACCGAGCCGTGGTGGGCGCGGGCGATGACGGGCGGTGCGCCCTGGGCCGCGCCTGAGCCGCCCATGAGTTCGGCCGGGGCGTGGTGTTCGTCCAGGGTTTCGCCGGTGGCCCTTTCGTAGGCGATCTCGTTGAGGCGGTTGCACAGGCGTTCTGCGAGGCGGCGGGAGTTGGCGAAGACGATGGTGGAGCGGTGGGCCTGGACCAGGTCGGTGATGCGCTCCTCCACGTGCGGCCAGATCGAGGGGCGCTCCGCGCCTTCGGAGCCGTCAGCCACCGGGGAGCCGCCGAGTTCGCCGAGGTCTTCGACGGGAACCACGACCGAGAGGTCGAACTCCTTGCCCGACTTCGGCTGGACGATCTCCACCTTGCGGCGGGGGGAGAGATAGCGGGCGATCTCGTCGACCGGGCGGACGGTCGCGGAGAGGCCGATGCGGCGGGCCGGCTTCGGGAGGAGCTCGTCCAGGCGCTCCAGGGAGAGGGCGAGATGAGCTCCGCGCTTGGTGCCCGCCACGGCGTGGACCTCGTCGAGGATCACCGTCTCGATGCCGGTCAAGGCGTCGCGTGTGGCCGACGTCAGCATCAGGAACAGGGACTCGGGAGTGGTGATAAGGATGTCCGGGGGGCGGGTCGACAGGGCTCGGCGCTCTGCGGCGGGGGTGTCGCCCGAGCGGATGCCGACCTTGACCTCGGGCTCTGGCAGGCCCAGACGTACGGATTCCTGGCGGATGCCGGTCAGGGGGCTGCGGAGGTTGCGTTCCACGTCGACGGCCAGGGCCTTGAGGGGGGAGACGTAGAGGACGCGGCAGCGCTTCTTGGGGTCGGCCGGTGGGGGTGTGGAGGCCAGCTGGTCCAAGGCTGCGAGGAAGGCCGCCAGCGTCTTGCCGGAGCCGGTGGGAGCTACGACCAGCACGTCCGAGCCCTCGCTGATGGCTTGCCACGCGCCTGCCTGGGCTGCCGTGGGCGCGGAGAAGGCGCCCGTGAACCAGCCGCGGGTTGCGGGGGAGAAGCCGTCCAGGGCTCGGTGTCCTTTGCTGACCATGCGTCCATCCTGCACCCGGGGACTGACAATGCGGCTGACCTGGGGAATCGTCTTCGGCTTGCGGGTGGTGGGGTGCGCGTTGATGCCTGCGGCGCCTGTGCGGGTTCGGTGGGGGTTCGCGTAGCGCCTATGGGGTGCGTTGTGGGTCGGGGCCGCGCCGGGGGGTGTCAGTCCTCGGACCGGCGGCCGACCTTGGACCAAGAAGTACCCCGTGTTGACGCCGGCCACGGCGGGCGGACACCCCCTGACACGTCCCCTCCCCGCCGTGGGCGACTGCGGGCCCGTGGGGGTGCGCCTCTCAGCAGTCCGCCCTCTTCGCTGAGAATGGAGGCATGGCAGGTTCGGGCGAGCGGGCGCGGCACTGGCGGTACGCCGAGTTGCCCGGTGTCGATCTGCTGCGCGCCCAGTACGTGCGGAAGACGTTTGTCCGGCACACCCATGAGCACTTTGTGATCGCTGCCATCGCGGAGGGTGTGGAAGTCTTTCACCATCGGGGCGCCGATCAGTACGCGGGGGCCGGTGCGCTTGCGCTGGTCAATCCGGATACGCCGCACACCGGGCGGGCGGGGGTTCCTGAGGGGTGGCAGTACGGGGCCCTCTATCCGTCGCCGGGGGTGGTGGCGGAGATCGCGGCCGAGACCACCGTGATCCGTGGGACGCCGGGGTTCGTCAGGCCGGTGCTGGATGATCCGTACACCGTGGGGCTGGTGCATCAAGTGCTGCGTGCCGCGGACGAGGGCAACGCGCTGGCTGCGGATACGTTGCTCCGGGTCGCCGTGACTCGGTTGCTGCGATTGAACGGTGGGGCGCTGCCGCAGCGGAAGGTGAGGACGGCGGGGGATCGGATCGCAGTACGCGCGCGTGAGGTGCTGGAGACGCGGATGGCCGAGCCGCCGAGTCTGGAGAAGCTGGCCTCCGATCTGGGGACCGGGCCGTTTGCCTTGTTGCGGGCGTTCCGGGATCTGTACGGGATGCCGCCGCATGCGTGGCTGACCGATGCGCGGGTACGGCGGGCTCGGCGGCTGTTGGACGCGGGCGGCTCGCCGGCGGAGGCCGCCGTTGCCGTGGGGTTCACCGATCAGCCGCATCTGAACCGGCACTTCACCCGGATCGTCGGCGTGCCGCCGGGGGCCTATCAGCGGGAGCGCAAGAACGTACAAGACGCGTGGCAGGGGCTGTCCTAGCGTCACAGGCGTGGCAGAACAGAGAGCTCTCGAAGACCTCCGTGACGTCGGAGACAAACCCGACGGGGTTGTCGTACGGGACGCCCTGGGCGTCGGAGTCGCCGTCGGGCTGTCCGGGTTCGCCTTCGGGGTGACGTCGGCCGGCAGCGGGCTCACCGTCCTGCAGACCTGTGCGCTCAGTCTGCTGGTGTTCACGGGGGCGTCACAGTTCGCGCTCGTGGGGGCGCTTGCGGCCGGCGGCAGTCCGTTGACCGCGGCCGCGGGGGCCTTCTTCCTGGGTGTGCGCAACGCCTTCTACGGCCTGCGGCTGTCGCAGTTGCTCAGCCTCGCGCGCGCGGTGCGGCCGTTCGCCGCGCAGTGGGTGATCGACGAGACGGCCGCTGTCGCGCTGGCGCAGTCGACGCGGCGCAGTGCGCGGATCGGGTTCCTGGTGACAGGGTTGAGTCTGTATGTGCTGTGGAATCTCACCACGCTGCTCGGTGCCCTGGGGGCCGAGGCCCTTGGTGACACCGATGCCTGGGGGCTCGATGCGGCCGGGCCCGCCGTGTTTCTGGCGTTGCTCGCGCCGATGCTGAAGTCCGCGACCGAGCGCGCGGTCGCTGGTCTGGCCGTGGTCCTGGGGCTCGGATTGCTGCCTGTGCTGCCTGCCGGTGTGCCTGTTCTGGTGGCCGCCCTCGCGGCGCCGGTCGTGCTGTGGGCCGACGGGCGTCGCAGGGGCGACGTGCGGGAGGGGGCGCTGTGAGCACCTGGATCGCGATCGGCATCACCGCTCTCGGTTGTTACGCCGTCAAGCTTGTCGGACTGCTCGTGCCCGCGGGGGTTCTGGAGCGGCCTCTCGTCCGGCGTCTTGCCGCCCTGTTGCCTGTCGCACTCCTTGCCGCCCTCACGGCTCAGCAGACGTTCGGCGACGGGCATGCGCTGGTGCTGGACGCGAGGGTGGCCGGAATCGCTGCGGCCGCCGTGGCGCTCGCCTTGCGGGCCCCCTTCCTGCTCGTCGTCGCGGCGGCCGTGGTGGTGACGGCCGGGGTGCGGGCGATCGGTGGGTGAGGTGGGTCAGCCGATGTGGCGGCCGTACGCCCTGAGCGTGCGCAGTGCCTCGATCGTCACCATGGGGCGTGCCTCAAGGGCCGTGCCCGGTGCCCACTGGCGCCAGTGGATCGGCCAGCCGCCGTCCTCCTGCTGCTCGCCGGCCAGGTGGTCGAGGGAGCGGCTCATCTCGTCGTCCGTGAACCACGCGCGCGCGAGGGAGCGTGGTGTCTTCGCGTAGTCGTACGGGAAGTGGTGCTCGCCGGGGGCGTAGCCGGGGGAGACCGGGTAGGCGTCCGGGCTCTCCGGCTCCAGAGCCGCCAAGCGCTGTTCGCGCACCAGGCGGCCGAGGCGATCGGCGGCCGCCTCCGCGCGCGTGCGGTCGGGAGCGGAGTCCAGGAAGGCCACGGCGGCCTCGATCTCGTAGGGGTGGGACTTCTCCAGGGACTCGACCGCCTGCCAGCAGAAGTCCGTGGCCCGGAACAGCCAGGCGTGCCACACCTCGTTGCGGTGCAGTAGACCGACCACGGGCCCGGTGGCCAGGAGTGAGCTGGGCGGGTCGTCCACGACCGGGATGAACGGGGCCGCGGGGTAGCCCCGCTGGCTCGGGTGGATCGCCGGGAGGGCGCCGTCCGGGGTGGAGACCGAGGTGAGATAGCGGCATACGCGGTCCACGCGCTGTCCGCCGCAGCGTTCGACGGCGTCCAGGACGCGGAGTGCGTGACCGGTGTGCAGCGGCTGGCTGACCGGGCCGCGCAGATCGGGCTCCAGTGCGTGGCCGTACCCGCCGTCCTCGTTGCGGTAGGCGTCCAGCGCGGTCTCCACCGGGTCGGCGGCGCCGTTCAGGAAGTGGTACGCGAAGAGGCGCTGTTCGAGCACGCGCGCGGTGAGCCAGACGAACTGCTCGGCGCGGAAGAGCGGTGAGTGCGCCGGAGGCGGCGGGGGGAGTGGGGAAGCTCCTGATTCGGCCATGCGTCAGACCGTAGGGCGGAAAGCGGTCTCGGCAAGCGGTCCCGGCGCAGGCCCACCCTCAGGGGCGGGATACTGGACGCATGCGGTTGACGGTCTTCTGGCAGCGGATGGCGGACCACTTCGGTCCGGGGTACGCCGACACCTTCGCGCGCGACCACGTCATGTCGGAGCTCGGCGGGCGCACGGTGCACCAGGCGCTGGACGCCGGCTGGGACGCCAAGGACGTGTGGCGTGTGGTCTGCGCCGTCATGAACGTTCCGGGGGAGAAGCGCTGACCGGGCGCAAAGATCGCAGGACGGCAGCTGATTGTCGGCTGCGTGGGTGACACTTGCTCCGTGGCACGAACTGACGAGACCGGGCAGCTCGCCCGGCACGGATCCCCGTTCGGCACGACGCCGCCCACCCCGCCTCCGGGCGAGGGCGCCGCCGGGCCGAACGCCCGCATGCCGCGCTGGCTGCCGCGCGCCATGGTGCTCGCGCTGGCGCTCGTCGGCGCGTTCCAACTGGGCAGCTGGGCCTTTCACCAGCTCACCGGGCTACTGATCAACATCCTCATCGCGTTCTTCCTGGCCCTGGCCATCGAGCCCGCGGTGAGCTGGATGGCCTCGCATCGCATGCGCCGAGGACTGGCTACGGCCGTCGTCTTCCTCGCCGTGATCGTCGTGTCCGCCGGCTTCGTGACGCTGCTCGGCTCCATGCTCGCGAACCAGATCATCAAGATCGTCGACGAATTCCCCAAGTACCTCGACTCCGTCATCAACTGGATCAACACGCACTTCAACACCGAGCTGCGCCGCGTGGACGTCCAGGAGGGTCTGCTCCGCTCCGACTGGTTGCGCGACTACGTCCAGAACAGTGCCACCGGCGTCCTCGATGTGTCCGCCCAGGTCCTGGGCGGCCTCTTCCAGCTGCTGACGATCACGCTGTTCTCGTTCTATTTCGCCGCGGACGGCCCCCGGTTGCGGCGTGCGCTGTGTTCCGTGCTGCCCCCCGCCCGGCAGGCCGAGGTGCTGCGCGCGTGGGAGATCGCTGTGAACAAGACCGGCGGGTATCTGTACTCGCGCGGTCTGATGGCGTTGATCTCCGGCATAGCCCACTACGTCCTGCTGGAGTTCCTGGACGTGCCGAACGCGCCGGTGCTCGCCGTCTGGGTCGGCCTGGTGTCGCAGTTCATCCCCACCATCGGCACCTATCTCGCGGGCGCCTTGCCCATGCTGATCGCCTTCACGGTCGATCCCTGGTACGCGCTGTGGGTGCTGATCTTCGTCGTCGTGTACCAGCAGTTCGAGAACTATGTGCTGCAGCCCAAGCTGACCTCCAAGACGGTCGACATCCACCCCGCGGTCGCCTTCGGTTCCGTCATCGCGGGCACCGCCCTCCTCGGCGCGGTGGGCGCGCTGATCGCCATCCCGGCGATCGCCACGCTGCAGGCGTTCCTGGGCGCCTACGTGAAGCGGTACGACGTCACGGACGACCCCCGTGTCCACGGGCACCGGGGACGGGGACCGGGGCACAGCCTGGTCACGCGCGCGCGCCAGCTGTGGACGCGACGGCCGTCGGAGCAGCCCCCGGCAGGGCCGGGAAGTTCCGGGGAGAGCTCCGCCTGAGCCGGCTGTGCGCACCGGCCCGCGAGGGCAGCGGGTGATCGGCCCGGGTCGGGGCGTTGTCAGACCGCGAACGTAGTCTCGGAAGTGCCGTGTGGTGCGCTTGACACGAAAATCGAACATCCATTCTTATGGAGGCTCCGGCGAGGCGCTCGGCGGGCATTTCGCCACGGTTTCGACCTGGAAGTGCCCGAGTTATCCACAGGCCGGACGGGCGTCGGGGCGCATTGTCAGTGGCAGGCGTTAGCGTCTTTGACGTGAAGCGATCGACTCAAGCAAACCGGGTGGAACCCATGGCAGGTACCGACCGCGAGAAGGCCCTGGATGCCGCACTCGCACAGATTGAACGGCAATTCGGCAAGGGCGCGGTCATGCGCATGGGCGAGCGGGCGAAGGAGCCCATCGAGGTCATCCCGACCGGGTCGACCGCCCTCGATGTGGCCCTCGGCGTCGGCGGCCTGCCGCGCGGCCGTGTCGTGGAGATCTACGGACCGGAGTCCTCCGGTAAGACGACCCTGACCCTGCACGCCGTGGCCAACGCGCAGAAGGCCGGCGGCCAGGTCGCGTTCGTGGACGCGGAGCACGCCCTCGACCCCGAGTACGCGAAGAAGCTCGGCGTCGACATCGACAACCTGATCCTGTCCCAGCCGGACAACGGCGAGCAGGCGCTGGAAATCGTGGACATGCTGGTCCGCTCCGGCGCCCTCGACCTCATCGTCATCGACTCCGTCGCCGCGCTCGTCCCGCGCGCGGAGATCGAGGGCGAGATGGGCGACAGCCACGTCGGTCTGCAGGCGCGTCTGATGAGCCAGGCCCTGCGGAAGATCACCAGCGCGCTCAACCAGTCCAAGACCACCGCGATCTTCATCAACCAGCTCCGCGAGAAGATCGGCGTGATGTTCGGTTCGCCGGAGACCACGACCGGTGGCCGGGCGCTGAAGTTCTACGCCTCGGTGCGCATCGACATCCGCCGCATCGAAACGCTGAAGGACGGCACGGAGGCGGTCGGCAACCGCACCCGCTGCAAGGTCGTCAAGAACAAGGTCGCGCCGCCCTTCAAGCAAGCCGAGTTCGACATCCTCTACGGCCAGGGCATCAGCCGCGAGGGTGGTCTGATCGACATGGGCGTGGAGCACGGCTTCGTCCGCAAGGCCGGCGCCTGGTACACGTACGAGGGCGACCAGCTCGGCCAGGGCAAGGAGAACGCGCGCAACTTCCTGAAGGACAACCCCGACCTGGCCAACGAGATCGAGAAGAAGATCAAGGAGAAGCTGGGCGTCGGCGTGCGCCCGGAGGAGCCGGCCGCCGAGCCGGGCGCGGACGCCGCGGTCTCCGCCGCCCCGGCCGATGCCGCCAAGACGGTGCCCGCTCCGGCGGCGGCCAAGGCAGCCAAGACCAAGGCTGCGACCGCCAAGAGCTGAATCCATGACACGGCGAACCGACTGGGCCGAGTACGCCGCCTATCCGGACGTCCCGCGTGAGCGGGGGAGAGGCGGCGACGAGGGTCTCTCCGGGATGGGCGGGCACGCCTGCGGAGGGGACTCGGCTCATGACGCAGACGGGGGGAACGACGGCACGGACGGGGGGAACGACGGCACGGACGGGGGGAACGACGGCACGGCGCCGTACGGCAGGAGCTGGTCGCGCGGGGGGTACGGCGACGAGTCGGGCTTGGCGTATGGCGACCAGCCGGGCTTGGCGTATGAGGGCCGGCAATGCCTGGCGTACGGCGACGAGCAGCCCCCTGACGCGGTGGACGGCGAAGCGTGGCCCGAGGACGGCTCGGTGCCCGGCGGCGCCGGTGCGCCCGGCGGCGGCTCGCGCCGCGGCCGTGGTGGGACTCGGGGCTCGGATGGCTCGGGCGGCGCCCGTGGGCGCCGTCGGCGCGGCCGAACAGAGCCGTCCGGTGAGGACGGAGGCGCCTCTTCCTCGTCGAGGGCCGAGAGGGGTGCGCCCCCCGCGGACCCGGTGGAGCAGGCGCGGGCGATCTGTCTGCGCCTGCTCACCGGGACCCCGCGTACGCGGAAGCAGCTCGCGGACGCTCTGCGCAAGCGGGAGATCCCGGACGATGCCGCCGAGGAGGTGCTGTCGCGGTTCGAGGAGGTCGGTCTCATCAACGACAGTGCGTTCGCGGACGCCTGGGTGGAGTCCCGGCATCACGGCCGAGGGCTGGCCCGACGTGCGCTCGCGCAGGAACTGCGAACCAAAGGCGTCGACTCCACCCTGATCGACGCGGCCGTCGCACAGCTCGATTCCGAGCAGGAAGAGGCGACCGCGCGCGAACTCGTCGCCCGCAAGCTCCGCTCCACGCGTGGCCTCGACCGCGACAAACGCCTGCGCCGCCTCGCGGGCATGCTCGCCCGCAAGGGCTACCCCGAGGGGATGGCTCTGCGGGTGGTACGTCAGGCGCTGGAGGAAGAGGGCGAGGACACGGAGTTCCTCGGGGGCGAGGGGGTCTGATCCCGGAAGCGGGCTTGGGAGTAGAGGGGCGGCTGGGATTACAGGGCCGGGGCTGGGAGCAGAGGGCCTGGCACTGGGCGGAGGTCCCGCGAACTGAGGGTTCCGGCCCCGGGCACGGTGGACGCGCGGGGGCGCCCATCGCGTCCGGGGCCGGGTTCGCAGCGAGGGGGCGCAGGGGAGGGGCGACGGGCAATGGGCGGGTTTACGGCCCGCCTGGGCCGAAGGCCCCTCCGGGGGCGCGGGGCTGCCCTCCGGACACCAGCCCTCAGAGCAGCCTCTAGGCTGCCCCCGCCGCCACGCCTGACTGCGCCGCCATGCCTGCCTCCGCCTCTACGCCTGCCTCGCCTCCACGCCTGACTCCGCCGCCGTCACCGGAAGCCCCTCTGCCCGCCACGCCTGGAACCCGCCGACGAGGTCGGTGGCCCGGTGCAGCCCCAGGCGCCGTAGAGATTCGATGGCCAGACTCGACGCGTAGCCCTCGTTGCAGATCACCACGACCCGCAGATCGTGGCTTGTGGCCTCGGGGGCGCGATGGCTGCCCTGTGGATCGAGCCGCCACTCGAGTTCGTTGCGCTCGACGACGAGGGCGCCGGGGATCAGCCCGTCCCGATCGCGCAGGGCCGCGTACCGGATGTCGACCAGCAGAGCATCGCCGCGCTGCGCGGCCTCGTACGCCGCTCGCGGCTCGATCCGCGTGTAGCCGGCGCGCACTCGCTCCAGCAACTCGTCGATGCCGATGGGCCGTTCCTCCACGCCGTCCACACCTGCCTTTCGTTCGCCCCCGTGGACCGCATGCTCGCCGACGCCGTGCTCTTCCGCTTTCCGCTCGCCCTCGCGGACCGTCTGCGCCCTGACGCCGCTCACTCCCACGTTCAGCGCACCCCCGCCGATCGACTGCTCACTCACCGCAGTCCCTCCCCGCCTCTCAGCAGGCCCTACCGCCCCACTCACTGCCAGTCCTCCGGCCGCTCCACCTGCTCCAGTCGCAGAATCGGGCCGCTGCGGCTGAAGCGGCGGATCTGCGGCAGGGGCGGATAGTAGGCGTGGACGGAGATCGCATGCTGGTCGGCGGACTCGTTCAGGACCTCGTGCACATGGTGATGACCGAAGGAGCGGCCCTTGCCGGTCGGCAGCCGGCGTTCGCGGTCCACGTCGTCCGTCAGTTCCAGCGTCTTCCAGCCGTCGGCGGGCAGCCGGACGGCGAGCGAGTTCTCCTTGAGCTCACCGGCCGCCGTCAGGAAGGCCCCGACCGAGTCGGCGTGGTCGTGCCAGCCGGTACCCGTCCCGGGCGGCCAGCCGATCAGCCAGGCCTCGCTGCCGCCGGGGCCCTCGAGCCGTACCCAGGTACGGCCCTCGGGATCGAGCGGAAGCGAGGCGATCAAGTCGGCGTCGGCGGCAGTACGCCGTACGAAGTCGAGAAGGTCCGCCTGCGTGGGTGGGGGAACTGACGCAACACCCGGCTGAGACGGGGAAACGGCGGCAGAAGAGACAGACACGTGCACCGTCCTGAAGAGTTCGCGAAGAGCGCGCGACGCCACAGGCGAAGAGAGCGGCGTGCGCGAGAAGAAAGGGGGATGCGAGTTCAGCAGGACGGGCGACACACGCAGCCCGCATAGCGGACCAGGTCCATATGGACCCTCCGCCACAGGCGCACACAAGTGTCGGTCATGGTCGGGAGTACACCATGGCGGTGCGAACCGGTCAACTCACTGTCACGATGCGGACCGCACAGTGACGGTGAGTGCCGCTTTCAGGCGACTACCGCTTCCGTACGGCGGCATCAGCTTCCGTGCAACGGATCAGCGTCCGTACGGCGGCATCAGCCTCCGTACGACAGCATCCGCCTGCGTACGACGACACCATCAGCCCCGGACGACGGCATTCGCCTCCATACTCCGCGCTCAACGCGACCCAGCCGCAGCCCCAGCCTTCGCAGCCGCCCCGGCCTGCGCCTTGACCGGTCCGCCCAGCGCCGCCTCGGCCGCCGAGTACAGATCGGCCGGCCGTACCCCGCTCAACGCGGTCACCAGGTGACCGTCGGGCCGGATGAGCAGCACGCTGTGCGCGGCAGCCCCCGGATAGCTCCCCGCGACCAGCAGCTCGGCCGGATAGGGCAGCGCCGTCACCGCCGCCGCCAGCCGGGGCATGACTCCGGCGGACACCCAGTGCTTGCGGTCCCACACCTCCGTGCCCGGCGCGATCAGCACGACCAGCAGCGCGCCGCGTCCGAGCCGGTCCCGCAGCCGTACGAAGGAGCCGTCCTCCGCCGTCACCCGCACGTCCTTGACCTGCGCACCGGGCGGCGTGCCCACGGGGACCTCGCCCTCCAGGGGCCCGGGGGAGAGTGGTGAGTCGGCGTACGTCCCCGGCGCGCCGATGGCTCCGTGCCCCAGGTGGCCGTCCATCAGCAGCGCGTCATGGCCCCGGGCGGAGCCGGGGACGACCGCGCGCAGCCCTCCACCGCCGCGCAGCAGCGGCAACGCCTGGTCGGCGGCGCGCAGCCGGGCGGCGACGGCGGCGCGCCGCTCGGCCTGGTAGCTGTCGAGCAGCGCCTCGCGCGGCCCGTGGTGCCAGGCCGGCGCCAGCTTCCAGGCGAGGTTGTCGGCGTCCCGCAGGCCTTCCTCGAGTCCGTGTGTGCCGAGCGTGCCGAGGCAGTGCGCCGCGTCCCCGGCGAGAAAGACGCGGCCCACACGCCAGCGGCGGGCCAGCCGGTGGTGGACCGTGTGAACTCCGGTGTCGAGGAGTTCGTACGGCGGTGTCGGCCCGTCGGTCCATCCGGCGAGCGTCTCCCGGATGCGGGCCACCAGCATCTCCGGGGTGACCAGGTCCTTGCCCGGCGGCAGCAGCCAGTCGAGGCGCCACACCCCGTCCGGGAGCGGCCGTGCGGTGACCTCCCCGCCCGAAGGTCCGGACGTCCGCCAGGGTGGCATCCGATGGAGCAACGCCTGACCGTCCCACGGAAGTTCCGCCCGCAGCGCGGCCACGGCGTGTCGCTCGACCGCCGTACGGCCGGGGAAACGGATGTCCTGGAGTTTGCGGACCGTGGAGCGCGGGCCATCGCAGCCGACCAGGTAACTGCCACGCCACCAGGTGCCGTTGGGGCCGCGGGTGTGGGCGGTGACGCCCGAGGGCTCCTGCTCGATGGCGTCCAGGCGGCTGTCCACGGCGACCTTGACGAGCGGTTGGCCGGCGAGGGCCGCGCGCAGGGCGCCGGTCAGCACATGCTGGGCGATGTGCAGGGGGGCGGGGTTCGTGTCGCCCGCGCGCTCTGCTTCGGCGTCGTCGAATTTGACCTCGCGCATCACCTGCTTGCGCCGCATCGCCCGCCATCCGGCCCAACGGGCTCCGGCCTCGGCGAGCGGTACACCCGTCAGACGCTCCATCAGGGCGGCGGTGTCCTCGCGCAGTACGACGGTGCGCGCGAGGCGCGGCTCGTCCTTGCCCGGTCCCTCGTCGAGAACGACGGACGGTACCTCCTGGCGGGCCAGCGCCAGGGCGAGCGTGAGCCCGACGGGCCCCGCTCCGACGATGATCACCGGGTCCACGGCGCGGCGCCCCCTGCCCGCAGTGGTGTCCCGAAAGACGCAAGTGAACAGAAAGTTGGAGCAGGGTGCACGATCACAGAACGTATGCAACCCATTGCCGGTGCTTGCGTCAAGTGACGGAGGGCAGTGGCGATCATGCCACTGCCCTCCGTGCGGTTGGACCGGTTTGACTGCGCGTCAGGTATAGGTCCTGGTGCCTGGGAGGCCACCACCTTCGCCGCCGGTCCCGAAGGTGCCGCCCACCGCCGCCGGATTGAGCTCCTCCATGTCCTCGGCACCGAGGACGGCGCCCGTGCTGCGCTTGCTGCGCCGCAGCCTGCCCTCCAGCCAGCTCGCGAAGCTGGTGAGGATGAAGTTCAGGACGATGTAGATGACCGCCACCACGATGAAGCTGGGGATGACGTTGCCGTAGAACGCCGCCAGCGTCTGTCGTGAGTTGAGCAGCTCAGTGAAGCCGATCATCACGCCGCCGAGCGCCGTGTCCTTCACGATGACCACGAGCTGGCTGACGATGGCCGGCAGCATCGCGGTGACGGCCTGCGGAAGCAGGATGCTCGTCATCGTCTGACTCTTGCGCAGGCCGATGGCCTGGGCCGCTTCCGTCTGGCCCTTCGGGAGGGCAAGGATGCCGGCGCGCACGACCTCAGCGAGGACCGAGGCGTTGTAGAGCACCAGGCCGGTGATCACCGCGTACAGAGGCCTCTCGTCGCTGGCGACGCCTGTGTAGCGGACGTAGAACTCGTTGGCGAACAGCATCAGCAGCAGGACCGGGATCGCCCGGAAGAACTCGACCACCACACCGGCTGGAATCCTCACCCACCGGTGGTCGGACATGCGGGAGATGCCGAGAACCGCGCCCAGCGGAAGGGCGATCACCATGGAGAGCGCCGCGGCCTTGAGGGTGTTGGCGAGGCCTGGCAGCAGGTAGGTTGACCAGGCTTCGGACTGGGTGAACGGCTTCCACAGGGCCCACTCCAGCTGGCCCTCGTCGTCCAGGACCTTCCAGATCCACCACGCGAGCAGAGCAAGCAGGGCGAAGAAGATCACCGAGAAGAGGATGTTGCGCCGCTTGGCGCGGGGGCCCGGAGTGTCGTAGAGGACCGAGCTCATCGCTTCACCGCCAGTCGCTTGCTGAGCCAGCCCAGGATGAGGCCGGTGGGCAGGGTCAGTACCACGAACCCGAAGGCGAAGATGCCGCCGATGAGCAGCACCTCAGCCTCGTTCTCGATCATTTCCTTCATCAGCAGGGCTGCCTCCGCTACGCCGATCGCGGCCGCCACGGTGGTGTTCTTGGTCAGGGCGATCAGTACGTTGGCCAGCGGACCGATGACCGAACGGAACGCCTGCGGCAGCACGATGAGTCGGAGGGTCTGGCTGAAGCTCAGCCCGATGGCCCGGGCCGCCTCCGCCTGTCCGAGCGGCACGGTGTTGATGCCGGAGCGGATCGCCTCACAGACGAAGGCCGCGGTGTAGCCGATGAAACCGAGCACCGCGAGCCGGAAGCCCTGGACCTCGAAGTCGGACGAGCCCATCGTCACGCCGAAGATGTCGGCCAGGCCGAGCGAGGTGAACAGGATGATGACCGTCAGCGGGATGTTCCGGACGATGTTGACGTACAGGGTCCCGAAACCGCGCATCAGCGGGACCGGGCTGACCCGCATCGCGGCCAGGAGGGTGCCCCAGACGAGGGAGCCGATGCCGGAGAGGATGGTGAGCTTCACCGTCATCCAGAAGGCGCCCAACAGGGTGGGGTCGTCATAGTCAGAAAGAAAGTCGAACACGATCTCCCGCGCTTCCGGGTGGGTGATGTACGTGGACAGCGCAGCGTGCCGCCGCCTCGATCGCGGTCGGCGACGGCACGCCGGTGAACCCTGGCGCTACTTGACGATGACGCCGATCTTCGGCGCGGGCTCGTTCTTGTAGTTGGCCGGACCGAAGTTGTCCTTGACCGCCTTGTCCCAGGCGCCGTCCTTGACCATCTTCTCCAGTGCGGCGTTGACCTTGTTCAGGGTCTCGGTGTCACCCTTCTTCACACCGATGCCGTAGTTCTCGTTGCTCAGCTTGAGGCCGGCCAGCTTGAACTTGCCCTTGTACTGCTCCTGCGCGGCGTAGCCGGCGAGGATCGAGTCATCCGTGGTCAGGGCGTCCACGGTGCCGTTCTGCAGAGCGGCGAGGCACTCCGAGTAGCCGCTGACCTGCTTCAGGTTGGCCTTCGGGGCGAAGTCGTTCTTGACGTTCTGCGCCGAGGTGGAGCCGACCACCGAGCACAGGTTCTTGCCGTTGAGGTCGGTGGCCTCGGTGATGTCCGAGTCGGTCTTGACCAGCAGGTCCTGGTGGGCCAGCAGGTACGGGCCGGCGAAGTCGACCTTCTGCTTGCGTTCGTCGGTGATCGAGTAGGTTGCCGCGATGAGCTTGACGTCGCCGCGGGACAGCGCGTTCTCGCGGTCGGCGCTCTTGGTCTCGACGAACTCGATCTGGTCGGCGTCGTAACCGAGTTCCTTGGCGACGTACGTCGCCACGTCCACGTCGAAGCCGGAGAAGTCGCCGCCCGGCTCCTTCAGGCCCAGACCGGGCTGGTCGTACTTGATACCGATCTTGATCTTGTCGCCGCCACCGGAACCCGAGCCACCCTCGTCGTTGCCGTTGTCACCGCCACACGCGGTAGCAGTGATCGAGAGGACAAGCGCAGCGGCCGCCGCGGCGGAGACCTTGCGGAGCTTCATGGTGAACATCCTTTGCGTGATGAAGAGATGCGTCCCGTCTGAGGGTGTCCCTCAGGGGGTTGGATGACGCAGGTCGTCGGGTGCGTGAAGCAGTCCGTCAGTGGTGCAGGATCTTGGACAGGAAGTCCTTGGCGCGGTCGCTGCGCGGGTTGCTGAAGAACTGGTCCGGCACAGCTTCTTCGACGATCTTGCCGTCCGCCATGAACACCACCCGGTTGGCGGCCGAACGGGCGAAGCCCATCTCATGGGTGACGACGATCATGGTCATGCCGTCGCGGGCGAGCTGCTGCATGACCTCCAGGACCTCGTTGATCATCTCCGGGTCGAGGGCCGACGTCGGCTCGTCGAAGAGCATGACCTTGGGGTCCATGGCCAGCGCCCGGGCGATGGCCACACGCTGCTGCTGGCCGCCGGAGAGCTGGGCGGGGTACTTGTCCGCCTGGCTGGCCACACCCACCCGGTCGAGCAGGGCGCGGGCCTTCTCCTCGGCCTTCTTCTTGTCCGCCTTACGGACCTTGATCTGGCCCAGCATCACGTTCTCGAGCACCGTCTTGTGCGCGAAAAGGTTGAAGGACTGGAAGACCATCCCGACGTCTGCGCGCAGCCGGGCCAGCTCCTTGCCTTCCTGGGGCAGCGGCTTGCCGTCGATGGCGATCGTGCCGGAGTCGATCGTCTCGAGGCGGTTGATGGTGCGGCACAGGGTGGACTTCCCGGACCCGGAGGGTCCGATGACCACGACGACCTCGCCGCGGGCGATCGTGAGATCGATGTCCTGGAGTACGTGCAACGCGCCGAAGTGCTTGTTCACGTCTTTCAGGACGACCAGCTCGCCGGTCGCGGCCACATCTTCCTTGGCCACCGATACTTCGGTCATCGCTCTCAGGCTCCGTCCTCCTCGGTTTCGGAGGACAGTAGTAACCGTATCCGACCTGCGTCATTAGTTCTGAGGGGAATCTGAGCATCACGATCCGATAGCAATCGGACACACGTCGTAGCACTTGTGACCTGCGGCCGTGCCGGCCGGATATCGGAACACGGCCGTAACCGGAACCCTCTTGACGTGGTCGTCGTCCATCAGCGTGACTGCCATGGTGCACGCGCGCGCGTGCCTGCACTGTGTACCCACCTGAATCGTACGGCCGATGAACCGAAGGGGGCCGGGATGAGACTCCTCCTCGTCGAGGACGACAACCATGTCGCAGCCGCGCTGTCCGCGGTCCTGGCGCGGCACGGTTTCGACGTCACGCACGCGCGCAGCGGCGAGGAGGCCCTTCAGGCGCTCGTCCCCGAGGGCAACGGCTTCGGCGTCGTCCTCCTCGACCTCGGCCTGCCCGACCAGGACGGATACGAGGTCTGCGGCAAGATCCGCAAGCGCACCAGCACTCCGGTGATCATGGTCACCGCGCGCTCCGACGTCCGCTCCCGCATCCACGGCCTCAACCTCGGGGCCGACGACTACGTCGTGAAGCCGTACGACACCGGAGAGCTGCTCGCCCGTATCCACGCGGTCAGCCGGCGCACCGTGCAGGAGGACACCGGGACGGGCGGCGACGGTGTGCTGCGCCTGGGCGCGGTGCATATCGAACTGCCCACCCGTCAGGTCAGCGTGGACGGTTCGGTCGTCCAGCTGACCCGCAAGGAGTTTGATCTGCTCGCCCTGCTCGCCCAGCGCCCCGGCGTGGTCTTCCGGCGGGAGCAGATCATCAGCGAGGTGTGGCGCACGAGTTGGGAGGGGACGGGGCGCACCCTTGAGGTGCATGTGGCGTCCCTGCGTGCCAAGCTGCGCATGCCGACGCTGATCGAGACCGTACGCGGCGTCGGCTACCGACTCGTCGCCCCGGCCGCGTAGCGGGTAAGGGTGCGCACTCGTCTCCTCCCGCTGCTCATCGTCCTGATGGCGGCCGTCCTGCTCGCACTCGGCGTACCGCTCGCCGTCAGCCTGGCCTCGGCCCAGCAGCAGAAGGTGGTCGTCGACCGGATCGACGACACGGCGTACTTCGCGGCCATCGCACGGCCCGCCGCCGACACGACCTCCGGATCCCGCGACGAGCTGCGCATCCTCAGCCGGGAACTCGAGAGCTACTACGAGGTCTACGGCATCCGGGCCGGTGTCTTCCTGCCGAATGACACGCCGCTGGCCAACGGGCCGACGACCTGGTTCCTGCCCGAGACGGGCGAGGTGCGCGACGCCTTCGAGGAGTCGCTGCTCAGCCGGCGCAGCCACGACCCGAAGCAGGTGTGGCCCTGGCAGCGCAACCGCCTCGTCATCGCTTCGCCGGTCATCCGGGACGGTGACGTCGTCGCGGTCGTCGTCACCGACTCGCCCACCGGGCAGATGCGTTCGCGCATCCTGGAGGGCTGGCTGATCATCGGCGCGGGTCTGACCGCCGCGATGCTGGTGGCCGTCGGGGCCGCGCTCAGGCTGACCGGGTGGGTACTCAGGCCGGTTCGGGTGCTGGACAGCACCACGCACGCGATCGCGAGCGGGCGCCTGAAGACACGGGTCGCGGTGGCCAGCGGTCCGCCGGAACTCCGGCGGCTGGCCCGGTCGTTCAACGAGATGGCGGACAACGTCGAGGACGTGCTGGAGCAGCAGCGCGCCTTCGTCGCCGACGCCTCGCACCAGCTGCGCAACCCGCTCGCGGCGCTGCTGCTGCGCATCGAACTGCTCGCTTTCGAACTTCCGGAGGGCAATGAGGAGATCGCCTCGGTTCAGGCCGAGGGCAAGCGCCTGGCGCAGGTCCTGGACGACCTGCTCGATCTTGCCCTCGCCGAGCACACCGAAGCCGAGCTGCGGCTCACCGACGTCGGTGCGCTGACCGCCGAGCGCGTCGCGGCGTGGGCGCCGACCGCCGAGGCCAAGGGGGTACGGCTGGTGGGGGACTGCCCGGCCACCACGGCCTGGGCCGACCCGGTGGCGTTGTCCAGCGCCCTGGACGCGGTGATCGACAACGCGGTCAAGTTCACTCCGAAGGACGAGCGCGTCGAGGTGACCGTCACCTCCAACGGCGGTACGTCGACGATCGTGGTGGCCGACCACGGCCCCGGCCTCACCGACGAGGAACTCGCCCGCATCGGCGACCGCTTCTGGCGCAGCGGTCGGCACCAGAACGTCAAGGGCTCGGGCCTGGGCCTGTCGATCTCGCGGGCGCTGCTCGCGCCGGGCGGGGGCTCGATCTCGTACGGCCGCAATGAACCGCACGGGTTGCGGGTGACGGTGACGGTGCCCAGGACGGCGCCGACGCAGTAGCGGGGTCGGCGCGGGCGCAGGCGCAGTGGCGGGGGCGGTTCAGGCGCGGTGGCTGGGCAGACGCGCCAGCGCTGGGCCGGTTCAGGCGCGGTGGTGGGGCAGGTGCGGCAGCCGGGCCGGCTCAGGCGCAGTTGCGGGGCCGATGCGGTAGCGGGGCCGACGTCGGCAGGCTTCTACGGTTTGACCGAGCGGTAGTAGCGCCGGGCGCCTTCGTGCAGGGTCAGAGGGTCGGTGTAGATCGCCGTGCGCACGTCGACCAGCTGCGCGGAGTGGACGTGGGCGCCGATGCCGTCGCGGCTCTTGATCACCGTGCGGGTCAGCCATTCGGTGAGCCGGGGGTCCATGTCCTTGCGGGTGATCAGCAGGTTGGAGACGGCGATCGTCGGCACCGTGTCGCCGTTCTGGATGGTCGGGTAGGCCGACTCCGGCATGTTGGTCGCACGGTAGAAGTGGGCCACGTCGCCCTGGGCGTGCACCTTGGCGACGAGGTCGGCTTTGATGGGAACGAATCGGAACGAGGACGTCTCGGCGATCTTCTCCAGCCCGTCCGTCGGCACCCCGCTCGACCAGAAGAACGCGTCGAGCTCGTGTCCCAGTCGCGCGGGCCCGGTGTCGATGCCGTCCGACCGGGGCGTGATGTCCTTCTCCGGGTCGATGCCGGCGGCTTCCAGCACGCGGGTGGCGATCAGCCGGACACCGGAGTTCGGCAGCCCTATGGCCACCCGCTTGCCCTTCAGGTCCGCGACGGAGCGAATGTCGGAGTCCGGCGGGACGACGAGCTGGACGTAGTCGTCGTACAGGCGGGCGACGCCGCGCAGCCGGTCGGTGACAGGCTTGCCGCCGATCTTGAACGTGTCCACCGCGTCGGCGGCGGCGATGGTGAAGTCGGCCTGCCCGGTCGCCACGCGCTCGACGTTCTCCTGCGAGCCGTCACTCGTCAGCAGCCGCACCTTCAGCTGCGGCATGTCCTTGGCGAGCTCCTTGCGCAGCAGTGCACCGTACTCCTGATAGACGCCCGCGCGCGTGCCCGTACTGAAGGTGATCGTCCCGCTCGGCGGCTCCTCACCCAGGGGCAGCAGCCACCACAGCAGCAGCCCCAGGGCGACGAGCCCGGCGGCCGCGCCCTGCAGGGCCCGGCGCCTGCTGATGCGGGTGAGTGCCTTGGACATGGCCGAGATCCTGCCAGCCGGTACGCGGTGCTGACCAGGGTAGGGGTCACAGAGGAGAGGGCGGCCGCCTGAGCTGGACGCGCCCGCGGCCCAGCCCTGGAGCGGCTCCGCGGTCCAGCCCTGGACACCCCGGCAATCCGGGCCTGGAGCGGGTTCCGGCAATCCGGGCCTGAACGCCCCAGCAAGCCGGGCCTGGACGGCTCCACGATCCGGCCCTGGACACCTCGGCCCCAAGGACTGTCGTACCCGGCCGCTAAAGTCGGCGCATGAGTTCCTCGCCCGCCGACCTGGTCCGTGAATTCCACCTCGCCTTCGGGCTCGACGCCCGCAGTACACCGACCGAGGTGTCCCCCGAACTGGCCGCGCACCGTGGGGAACTGCTCGCCGAGGAGGCCGCGGAGGTCGCCGAGGTCTGCGTCAACGGCCCGCTCGACCGGCTCGCGCACGAGCTGGCGGACCTCGTCTACGTCGCGTACGGCACGGCCCTGGTCCACGGGATCGACCTCGACGCCGTACTGGCCGAGATCCACCGCTCCAACATGAGCAAGCTGGGCCCCGACGGCCAGGTCGCCCGCCGAGCCGACGGCAAGGTGCTCAAGGGGGAGCACTACCGGGCACCGGACGTGTCGGCAGTGCTGCGCCGTCAGGGGTGGGTGACCGGCGGGGCGTAGGACTCTTGCCGGTAGGCCGGCCCGTCCCCGGGCCCTGCGCGGGTGGAGGCGGACCGGTGGCCTCGACCTGGGCCGGGCGCAGCAGCAGGTCGCCGAGCCGGTAGCCGGGGCGCAGGATCTCCGTGCAGGTCAGGCGGTCGGCGTCGGGGGAGGTGTGATGCGTCAAGGCCTCGTGGCACGTGGGGTCGAACGGGTCGCCCTCCTCGCCGAACGACGTGACCCCCAGCGAGCCGAGCTGGGCCCGCAGGGTGTCGGTGATGTCCTTCAGGCCCGGTGTCATCGGCTCGTGCGCGCAGGCGCGGTCGACCGCGTCCAGCACGGGCAGGAGGGCGCGGACGACGTTGGCCACCGCGATCTCCCGTACGGCCATGCGGTCCCGCCGCACCCGCTTGCGGTAGTTGTCGTACTCGGCCTTCACCCGCTGCAGGTCGCCCGTGCGCTCCTCCAACAGACGCCGTAGCTCGGTGGCGTCCGTGTCCTGCAGCCGTCCCTTCCCCATCGTCACCTCCGTGGTCAGCCCGTCCGCGGCTTGTCGTCGTCCACGATCTCGGCGTCCACCACGTCCTCATCGGTGGAGGTGCTCTCCTGGCCGGCCGCACCGCCGGGGGCGGAGGGCTGGGCCTGTGCGTACATGGCCTGGCCCAGCTTCTGGCTGACCGAGGCGAGCTTGTCGATACCGGTGCGCAGGGCCGCGGCGTCGGCCTGCTCCTTGAGCTTGTCCTTGAGCTCGGCGACGGCCGACTCGACCTCGGACCTGGTGTCCGCGGGCACCTTGTCCTCGTTGTCCTTGAGGAACTTCTCGGTCTGGTACACGAGTTGCTCGGCCTGGTTACGGGCCTCGGCCGTCTCCCGGCGCCTGCGGTCCTCCTCGGCGTGCTGCTCGGCCTCGCGGACCATGCGGTCGATGTCGTCCTTGGGAAGCGCCGAGCCACCGGTCACGGTCATCTTCTGTTCCTTGCCGGTGCCGAGGTCCTTCGCCGAGACGTGCATGATTCCGTTGGCGTCGATGTCGAAGGCGACCTCGATCTGCGGCACGCCACGCGGGGCGGGCGCGATGCCGGACAGCTCGAACATGCCGAGCTTCTTGTTGTACGCGGCGATCTCGCGCTCGCCCTGGTAGACCTGCACGGTCACCGACGGCTGGTTGTCCTCGGCGGTGGTGAAGATCTCCGAACGCCGGGTCGGGATCGTCGTGTTGCGCTCGATGAGCTTGGTCATGATGCCGCCCTTGGTCTCGATGCCGAGGGACAGCGGGGTGACGTCCAGCAGCAGGACGTCCTTGACCTCGCCCTTGAGGACACCGGCCTGCAGCGAGGCGCCGACGGCGACGACCTCGTCGGGGTTGACGCCCTTGTGCGGGTCCTTGCCCGTGAGCTCGCGCACCAGCTCGGTCACCGCGGGCATCCGGGTCGAACCGCCCACCAGGATCACATGGTCGATGTCCGACACCTTGATTCCGGCGTCCTTGATCGCGTTGTGGAAGGGCCCCTTGCAGCGCTCCAGCAGATCGGCGGTCAGCTGCTGGAACTGGGCGCGGGTCAGCTTCTCGTCGAGGTGCAGCGCGCCTTCGGCCGAGGCGGTGATGTACGGCAGGTTGATCGTCGTCTCCGTCGAGGACGACAGCTCGATCTTGGCCTTCTCGGCGGCCTCGCGCAGCCGCTGCACGGCCATCTTGTCCTTGCTCAGGTCGACGCCGTAGCCGTTCTTGAACTGCTTGACCAGGTGGTCCACGACCCGCTGGTCCCAGTCGTCACCGCCGAGATGCGTGTCGCCGTTGGTGGCCTTCACCTCGATGACGCCCTCGCCCATCTCCAGGAGCGAGACGTCGAAGGTGCCGCCGCCGAGGTCGAAGACGAGGACGGTCTGGTCGTTCTCCTTGTCCAGCCCGTACGCCAGCGCCGCGGCGGTCGGCTCGTTGATGATCCGCAGGACGTTCAGCCCCGCGATCTCACCGGCCTCCTTGGTGGCCTGCCGCTGGCTGTCGTCGAAGTAGGCGGGCACGGTGATCACGGCGTCGGTGACGTCCTCGCCGAGGTACGCCTCCGCGTCCCGCTTCAGCTTCTGCAGCACGCGCGCGGAGATCTCCTGCGCCGTGTACCGCTTGCCGTCGATGTCGCCCGTCGCCGGGAAGCGCCAGGCGTGGTCGCCCATGTGCCGCTTGACCGAGCGCGCGGTGCGCTCGATGTTCGTCACGGCCTGCCGCTTGGCGACCTCGCCGACCAGCACTTCGCCGTTCTTGGCGAAGGCCACGACCGACGGTGTGGTCCGGGCACCTTCCGTGTTGGTGATGACGGTGGGCTCGCCGCCTTCGAGGACCGAGACCACCGAGTTCGTCGTACCGAGGTCGATTCCGACCGGGCGCGCCATCTGCGTTCTCCCTCCTCATCGCATCCAGACCCGAGGACGTCACCGCATCCAGGCCCGAGGACGTCACCGCATCCCGTCGCCGGGAGCACCGCTCCTCACCGAGTGCGGCCCGTTCCGGGCGGGCTCTCGCGGGTCAGCGGGTCCGCTCCCAGCGGACCGGCCCCACCCGCAGCGCAGCGGTACGCCGCCCCGGTCCGCCGATGCGCAGCACCACGGCGGCCGTGACCCCTGTGACGCGGCGGGGACGGACGGGAACCGGGACGGGGGCCAGGACGGGGGCCGGCGCCGGGACGGCGGGGGTGCGCCGGTGGTCGTAGGCCGCACGCGCGACGGGATCGCGGAGCACCTCGTAGGCGGCCATCACCTCGGCGAAGCGCCGCGCCGTCCCGGCGTCCACCCGGATGTCGGGACGCAGCTCACGGACCCGGCGGCGGAAGGCCGCGGTGATCCCCGCAGCCGATGCCGACGGCTCCGCCCGCAGTACGGCGTACAGGTCCGGCGCGGAGCCGGTGGCGGCCCGAGCCTGCATCGTCCACACCTCCTCGCACCCCCTCCGGGCTGCGGGTTTGTGCCAACCTGCCTACTGATCTGAATAAAACTTGAGTGCCCTATTGTCAAGCCCGAGAGTGGCGAGGTATACGAAATGGTGCGAAGGAACTCCGGACTCCCGGAGCCCGGAGACGCGGATGCCGCCAGGCGGCTCCCACCAGGCGAAAGGAGTTGAACGATGGTCCTCATCCGTACGGACCCCTTCAGGGAACTCGACCGGCTCGCCGAGCAGGCGTTCGGCACCCTCGCCCGGCCGTCCGCCATGCCGCTCGACGCGTATCAGAGCGGGGACGAGTTCGTCGTCCACTTCGACCTGCCCGGCGTCGACCCGGACGGTGTGGATCTCAGCGTGGAGCGCAATGTCCTCACCGTGCGCGCCGAACGCACCGGCCCGCACGTCAAGGCCGACGACGTCCTCGTCGCCGAACGGCCGCACGGCGTCTTCAGCCGTCAGCTCTTCCTGGGTGAGTCGCTCGACCTGGAGAAGATCAGCGCCGACTACGACGTCGGCGTGCTGACGCTGCGCATCCCGGTGGCCGCGGAGGCCAAGCCGCGTCGTATCGAGATCAGCAGCGGGGAGAGCGGGTCGAAGCAGATCACGACCTGAGCGAGCGGGGGCCGCGGCGTACCGCGATCATCGGGGTGCGCCGCGGCCGCCACCGTACGCGGCGGTACTCACTCCTCGGGGGCGCCGTCGGCCACCCGATAGGTCTTGGTCCAGGTGGCGCCGCAGCGGCAGCGGGAGAACTCGACCAGTTCCCCGTCGTCGCTCACCCGGACACCGTCCCCGATGCGCACGTGAACGTGCTCGCCCATCACTCATCTCCCTGCGACCGGTGGAAGGCCTCATTCAGTGGAAAGCCCCCATTCAACGGGGGTGGCCGAATAGGGGCAAAAGGGTGATCGCATAGTGAGACGGACGGGGTGACATGGCGCGGATCCTCGTGCAGGACGACGACCTGGTGCTGGTCCTTTCGTGGCGCGAGAATGCGGCCGTACGCCGCGGAAGTGTGCGTGTGCCGCTGGCGGCCGTGCGTCGGGTGACCGTGGAACCCGACTGGTGGCGTGCTCTGCGGGGAGTGGCCCTGCACGGTGTCTGGGTTCCCGGCGTGCTGTGCCTCGGCACGCGGGGCCACCCCGGCGGACAGGACTTCGTGGCCGTGCGGCCCGGCAGTCCCGTAGTCTGCGTCGAGCTGCGGCCCCCGGCTCCCTTCAGGCTCCTGGCCGTCTCGGTGCGGCACGACGCGGAGGCCACGGCGGAACGGCTGCGGCGTATCGCACCGCACCTCGACACCTCCACCCCTTTCCGGCAGCCCCTCCCTGTCGCCGAGGAGGCGCAGGCCTCGTGAAGAGCCCCCGTGGGACAGCACCGGCTACGCCCCGCTCGGACACTCCCCGTTCCGCTTCGACGGGCGATCTTCGCGTGGGTCCCCCAGGATGGTGGCGGTTGCCCGGTCAGGGGGCCGCTCGAGGGCAGCCGTTCCCGTGTGCGGCTGACTGCTGCCGCCTTGTGCGCGGTGGACCGCCGCCCCCTTCCTCACCCAGGAGCCCCTCATGGCAGTGATGACGGAGGAACTCGTACCGGCGTTGGAGGACGCCCAGCAGGCTCATACCGCGGTCCTCGACCGGCTCCGCACGGATGCGACGGTCACGCCACCCGGCCCGCACCGGCAGTTTCTCGAACGCCAGGCCGCGGAGGTCGAAATCGGCCTCCAGCGCATCCAGCGCCAGAAGCGGGCCCTGCGCCCCCGTGGCGTGCTGGGAACCGCGGTCGGTGTGACGCGTTCCGTTTCGTGGGGCGCGGTGCGCACGGTGATGCTGCCGCTCACGATCGGATCGCGGGCCGTCAAGGGCATGCTGCCCGGCTCGGGCCCGGCCGATCCACGACAGCTGATGAGGAACGCGGAGGACGAGTACGCGGCGGCCGCGCGGGCGCTGGCGGCGTGCCGGGCCGGGGAGGTCCTCGCCGAGCAGGTGGACGACCAGTCCACCGCCGACCTGCTCGGCTCGCTGCGCCGCCAGGACGAGGAACTGCTGCAGGAACTGGAGTACAGCCTCGCCGAACACGCCCGCGCCGTGGCGACGGCCGGCAACGGCCAGAGCCCGCGTGAAGGCGCGAACCCCGGTCTGGCCGACACCGCGGCCCAGGCGATGTGGACCGCCATCGACCGCGCACGCGACGTCGCCCAGCGTGGCGTCCGGAAGGCCCGGGGTGTGGTCGGGGGCGGGCCGTGGGAGATGCCCGAGCCCGGCCCCATGGCCGAGGAGATCCTGGGAGCGGTCAGAAGGGAGGAGGATCTGCCGATTCCCGACTACAGCCTGCTCAGCGCGCATCAGATCGAGAGGCGGCTGCGCACCCTGTCCCAGCTGGATCTGACGGTGGTCGAGGGCTATGAGCGCGCACACGACCGCCGGAAGAGGGTCCTGGACGCCATCGAGCAGTTGCGCGCGGCCGAGCCGTGGACCGGCTACGACGCCATGGCCACGGACGAGATCTCCGCAAGCCTGCAGGACGCACCCTCCGACGTGGCCCGCCAGGTGCTGGAGTACGAACGACGCCACCGGCAACGCCAGGAGGTCATGACCACCGCCGAGGCACACGCCTGAACGACCGCATCCGGATGTGGCGTGGCCGGGCGGCCTCGGCCGTGCTGGACCTTGGCCTCCGCATGGCCTCGCTGGACCTTGGCCTCGGCCTCGCTGGACCTTGACGGTCAGCAGCCCGTCGCTCGGCGTCGCGTCGACGCCTTCGGCGTTGATCTCGCCGGGCAGCAGAGCGCGGTCCCGACGGCGGACGCACCCCTGACATCGCCTGGGCGCCTCTGTCCGGTCCTCATCGCCCGTCGGCGCGTCCGAGCCCCTCCTGTGGCTCCTTCTCGGAGCCGGTGGCGTGCAGGATCGTGCGAGCGACCAGCTCGGGTGCGTCCAGCATCGGAATGTGGCCGCAGTAGGGCAGCGGCACCAGGCGGGCGTTAGGGATCGCTGCCAGGGCCCGGTCCGCCTGGCGAGGCGGCAGAAGCCGGTCGCGGGTACCCCAGGCGATCGTCACCGGCACGTCGGGGATGTCGCCGGTGAACAGACCTGGTGCGCGCCCGGCTTCCAGGGTGGCCTCGAACGCCGCCGAGTCCCGTAGCGTCCGCAGCGCCGCAGCCACGGCCGCCGGCGGGCACAGCTCCGGTCGGCCGTACAGGGTGCCGGTCAGAACGGCGCGGGCGGGCGCGGTGCGCACGAGCGCCTCCAGCGCCGAGTACGGCAGCAGCCGTACCCCCTGCCGGGCCGCGCTCACCATGGCGAAGGTGTAGCGCCGCTCCATGCCGGTCCAGAAACCGGCCGGAGCCAGCGCGGTCACGCTGCGCGCCAGCCCGGCCTGCCCCAGGCGCAGCGCGATCAGCCCGCCCAGCGAGTGGCCCACCACATGCGGCCGCTGAACGCCGAGCTCCGCGAACACCGAACCCAGCCACAGCACGGCCGTGTCCAGGTCGCGTGGGACACCGGGATCCAGGTCCGGAGACTGGCCGAACCCCGGCAGGTCCATCGCGATGATCTCCCGCTCCTCGGTCAGCAGCGGCAGGACCGGATCCCAGACCAGCCGGTGAGAGCCGAGCCCGTGCAGCAGGACCACGGGTTCGCCGGCCCCCTGCCGCTCGTACGCCACCGTGACGGGCCCCAGGTCCGCGGCCTGCCCCTGCACGAACCAAGCCGCCCGCGGCCCGACGACCACGTGTCCGCACGCACCGTCGGCTCCCGCCGCCGACGGCCGCAACAGCGGCGGTCCGCCGGGCAGGAGGCCCCACAGACCTGCTGCGACCCGGCCGACGCGACCACCGCCGCGGCCGGCCGCTGAAACGAGCGCCGACATCCAGGCCATCGCTGACCACCTCACACGCCCGTGACTCACTCCGTCACAGGACGAAGCTCAAGTAACTCTCATCACGGGAACAAAGCGCTGATCCTTCACATTCCTGACGGACGATCGGAGAAACCCTCGTCCGCCCCCTCGTCCGCCCCGCTCGTAGGTTGAGGCCTTGGTGGATGCCACGGGGCGACACTCGGCCTGTGGACAGCTGACCAGCTGCGATGCGTTCGGGGCCGCGCAGGTGAACCGCCCCAGGGTGGGCGAGGCGAGGCAGCGCCACCCAACGTCGGGGCCCGGCTCGCAGCGGCAGCGAACACGTACAGCCGGAGGGTGATCTGGTTGGAGCCGCGCAATGGACCAGGCCTGGGAGGCCGGTGTTGAGGCCGGCGCGGCTGGAGGAGAGGGACGCGGAGCTTGAGGCTGCCCGGGCGGCCAACCGCGAGCTGACCCGGGCCGTGGATCAGAAGGGAGCCGTGCACCGGCCCTGAACCAGAAGGGAGCCGTGCACCGCCAAGGCCTGGCCACCTGGGTCGCCCGGCTTCCAGTCGCGGTAGCACTCGGCCGCGCAAGGCGCGCTACGGCGGGCGCCTCCCGCCTCGACCGCCGTCCCGAGACACCCCGACCCGGCCGCGACCGATCTTGCGCAAGCCCAGCGGCAGTAATTACTTGGCTAGCCACACGTTTGCTGTTACGGTGATTATGTGGCCAGCCACCTAAATGGGTGGTGGCGCGAGAGGAGTCGTCATGAAAGCCATCCTGTTCGACCGTTTCGGAGGCACGGAAGTGCTGCGCGAGGCGGACATCGAGGTCCCGCAGCCCGGTCCCGGGCAGGTCCGCGTCCGCGTCAAGGCGGCGGGGCTGAACGCGCTGGACGGCAAGATCCGCTCCGGGGCACTGGAGGCGCTGTTCCCCACGCCGTTCCCCTCCGTCCCCGGTGGCGAGCTCGCCGGCGTGGTGGACGACCTCGGTGAGGGCGTGCGGGACGTGCAGGTGGGCGACGAGGTCCTGGGCTGGTCGGACACCGGCTCGTACGCCGAGTTCGCGCTGGCCACCGTCGTGGCCCCCAAGCCCGCCGGCCTCGACTGGCAGTACGCGGCCGCGCTGCCGGTGGCGGGGGAGACGTCCGAGCGGGTCCTGAACCTTCTCGGCGTCGCCGCCGGGGAGACCGTGCTGATGCACGGCGCGGCAGGAGCGGTCGGAACCCTGGCGGTCCAGCTCGCCACGGCCCGCGGAGCGCGTGTCATCGCCACCGCCGGCCCCGCCAACCAGGACTACCTCGCCTCGCTCGGCGCCACCGCGACCCTCTACGGCGAGGGCCTGGTCGAGCGGGTCCGGGCGCTCGCCCCCGACGGCGTGGACGCGGTGTTCGACCTGGCCGGGAAGGGAGCCCTCGAGGACTCCATCACGCTGCGGGGCGGCACCGAGCGCATCGTCACCATCGCCGACTTCCGCGCGCACCAGCTCGGCATCACCTTCGCCAACGGCCCCCAGGAACGCTCGGCCGCCCGCTTGGCCGCCCTGGCGCAGGACGCCGCGAACGGCAAGATCGTCACCACCGTCACCGCCTACCCGCTCGCCCAGGCCGCCACGGCCCAGCAGGTCAGCGACGCCGGGCATGTCCGGGGCAAGCTCGTCCTCACCCTCGACTGATCACGCCCGCCACTCCATCCGCCACGCCCTCCCGCCTTCCCCATGACCACCTGTTCATCACCGCACCGAAGGACCACTCATGCTGAACTCCCTGTGGACACCGACCACCGTCGGTGACATCTCCCTCCCGCACCGCCTGGTCATGGCCCCCATGACCCGTGACCGCTCCACCCCTGAAGGCGTCCCGACCGAGCTGAACGCCGAGTACTACGCCCAGCGGGCCTCGCACGCGCTCATCATCACCGAGGGAACCCAGCCCTCCGCCGACGGCCAGGGCTACCTCCTCACCCCCGGCATCCACAATGACGAGCAGATCGCCGGGTGGCGCAAGGTCACCGACGCCGTGCACGCGGCCGACGGCCGGATCGTCATCCAGCTGATGCACACCGGACGCATCGCCCACCCCGACAACACCCCCCACGGGCGCCGGCCGGTCGCCCCTTCGGCGATCCGGCCGCAGGGCGCGATGTTCACCGCGTCCGGGCCCCAGGAGATGCCGACACCCCGTGCTCTGTCGACGCAGGAGGTCGCGGCGACCGTCGACGACTTCCGCCGCGCCGCAGCGGCAGCCGTCGCGGCAGGCGCCGACGGCGTGGAGATCCACGGCGCCAACGGCTACCTGGTGCACCAGTTCTTGTCCGACAACACCAACCAGCGCACCGACCGCTACGGCGGTTCCCTCGGCAACCGCATCCGCTTCGCCGTCGAGGTCGCCGCTGCCGTGGCCGACGAGATCGGCGCCGACCGCACCGGCCTGCGCATCTCCCCCGGCAACCCCTACAACGACATCGCAGAGTCCGACACCGCCGAGCTGTATCCGGCGCTCATACGCGCCCTCAGCCCGCTCGGCCTCGCCTACCTCCACGTCCTCCACGCGGGCGACGAGGAGCTGCTGGGCACCCTGCGCGCGCTGTGGCCGACCACGCTGATCCTCAACCGGGCCGGCACCGACCTGCCCACCCGCGCCAAGGACATCGACCGCGGCACGGCCGACCTCGTCTCCGTCGGCGCCCTCGCGCTCGCCAACCCGGACCTGGTCGAGCGGCTACGCTCTGACGCGCCGCTGAACACCCCCGACCCGGCGACCTTCTACGGCGGCGGAGTGGCCGGCTACACCGACTACCCCACCTACACCGTCTGAGGAACCGAACCATGCCCGCCCCCACACCCCGCATCCCCAGCACGGCCGGCGAGGGGCCGATGAGCTACGCGATCTTCCAGCTCGCCCGCGCCCACCGCGCCCGCGCCGCCGCCATGCTCCGCGAGATGGACCTGCATCCCGGACAGGAACTGCTGCTGATGCAACTCCTGGACCGGGACGGCCAGACCCAGTCCGAGCTGCTCGAAAGCGTGGGCCTGGACCACTCCACCGTCTCCAAGTCCCTGCGCCGCATGCAGGACGCCGGCCTGCTCATCCGCGAGCCGGCCGAACACGACCGGCGTGTCATGGTCGTCCACCTCACCGACAAGGGCCGTGCCATGCGCGAACCCCTGGCGGCCATGTGGCGGGCCCTGGAGGAGACCTCCGCGAGGAACCTGTCGGCGCAGCAGGCAGAGTCCTTCGTCCGCACCGCCTACGCCATCGCCGACGCGATCAACAGCCGCGCTCTTCCGCGGGAAGAGTCCGAGTAACTTCCCTCGGCTTGCACCCCGGCTTCGGCCTGGAGTGCGAACCGTTTCCGGCGTTCCTGCGAAGTGGCCTGCGCCGCAGCGCACTCAGCTGCACGACGGCCCGTGCTGAACGGAGTCAGGCGCCCCGACTGTCGGAAGAAGCCCGGTGAGCCGAGCCGACGGATGTGGCGGAACCCGCCCGCTGCCCCCCTGACCTCAGGGAGAACGGGGTGAGCGCGGCCCCAGCGTCCGGGGCAAGCGCGAGCTGTCCCGGTGCAAGCAGGACGGAACTCACTCGAGGGCAGGGCAAACACCCCCGAGGGGCCGGCGAGCCCTTCCCCGTGGCCGGCCGCACATCGAGGACTGCCGCACCACCCGCGTCCGGGTCACCTTCGACCCCCGCAAGCTCCCCCAGGCCGGCGGTGACCCGCGCCGCGGATCCGCCCATCACAGTCCGGCCCCCTGAGCGACCCGGGCCGACGGCGCCCCCACATCCGCGGCCACCACCGCCCCGCCCCCCAATCCCCCCACTGACCTGATGGAAGTGAGACCCCCATGACCACCACCCTCCCCGTCCTGGTCGTCGGCGCGACCGGCTCCCTCGGCGGCAAGGTCGTCGACGAACTCCTCGAGCGCGGTAAGAACGTCCGCGCCCTGGTCCGGCCGACCACCGACGCGAGCAGGCTCGAAAGCCGGGGTGTCGAGATCGCCCGCGGCGACATGCTCGACCTCGACTCGCTCCTCGCCGCCATGAACGGCGCCGATGTCGTCATCACTACCGCTGCCGGTTACACCCGCGGCGGCAAGAACGCGCACGACATCGACACCGTCGGCAACGCCGACCTCGCCGAGGCCGCCCATCGCACCGGCATCCGGAGGTTCGTCCTGACCAGCATCCTCACCAGCGACCAGACGCCCCATGTCCCGCACTTCTGGTACAAGAAGATCGCCGAGGACAAGCTCGAACAACTCGGCGTCCCGTTCGTCGCACTGCGGCCGGGGGCCTTCCTCGACCAGATCGCGAGCGCGGCGGGCAACCCGATCGACAAGGGCCGCCTGATGTGGATCGGCAAGACCACCGTCCCGCTGACCTTCGTCCACACCTCCGACCTCGCGGCGTACCTGGCGGCCGCCGTAGACGCCGAGGCCGACGACGGTGAGCGCATCGACATCGGCTGGGACCGTCCGGTCAGCATGCGCGAGGTGGCCGACCTGATGGGCAACCGGGCCGGAAAGAAGATCAAGGTGTGGGCCGTCCCTTCCGCCGTCGCCCGCGCCGCAGGAACCGTCGCCGGCCGCTTCATGCCCCTGGTCAAGGACATGACCGCGATGTTCGGCTGGTTCGACAGCGGCCGCTACGTCGCCGACCCCCGCCGCCAGGAGCAACTCTTCGGCCCAGTCCCCGCGGCCGAGGACGCCCTCGACCGGTACACCGACGAGCTGGCCACGGCGCAGCACCGGTGACGGGCACGCATGCCGGTCCCGCCGTCCGGATAAAGGGGGTTCCCGTGACCGCCTACCCTTGAGCCATGACCAGCAGCAGCGACCGGAGCCCGGCAGTGGACGTTCGATCATCTAAGACCTATGAAATTCGCACCTACGGGTGCCAGATGAACGTCCACGATTCCGAGCGATTGTCGGGGCTGCTCGAAGAGGCGGGTTACGTACGCGCGCCCGCGGGCTCGGACGGCGACGCGGACGTCGTCGTCTTCAACACCTGCGCGGTCCGTGAGAACGCCGACAACAAGCTGTACGGCAACCTCGGCCACCTCGCCCCGATGAAGGCCAAGCGGCCCGGCATGCAGATCGCGGTCGGGGGCTGTCTGGCCCAGAAGGACCGCGACACCATCGTGAAGCGGGCCCCCTGGGTGGACGTCGTCTTCGGTACGCACAACATCGGCAAGCTCCCGGTGCTGCTGGAACGCGCGCGCGTGCAGGAGGAGGCGCAGGTCGAGATCGCCGAGTCGCTGGAGGCGTTCCCGTCGACGCTGCCGACTCGGCGCGAGAGCGCGTACGCGGCCTGGGTGTCGATCTCCGTCGGCTGCAACAACACCTGCACCTTCTGCATCGTCCCGGCGCTGCGCGGCAAGGAGAAGGACCGCCGCCCCGGCGACATCCTCGCCGAGGTCGAGGCCCTGGTCGCCGAGGGCGTCTCCGAGATCACGCTGCTGGGTCAGAACGTCAACGCGTATGGCTCCGACATCGGCGACCGTGAGGCGTTCAGCAAGCTGCTGCGGGCCTGCGGCAAGATCGACGGCCTGGAGCGCGTCCGCTTCACCTCCCCGCACCCGCGCGACTTCACCGACGACGTCATCGCCGCCATGGCCGAGACGCCGAACGTGATGCCGCAGCTGCACATGCCGCTGCAGTCCGGCTCGGACACGGTCCTGAAGGCGATGCGCCGCTCCTACCGCCAGGAGCGCTACCTCGGGATCATCGAGAAGGTCCGCGCCGCCATCCCGCACGCCGCGATCACCACCGACATCATCGTGGGCTTCCCCGGCGAGACCGAGGAGGACTTCGAGCAGACGCTGCACGTCGTGCGCGAGGCACGCTTCGCCCAGGCGTTCACCTTCCAGTACTCCAAGCGCCCCGGCACCCCGGCGGCCACCATGGAGAACCAGATCCCCAAGCAGGTCGTGCAGGCGCGCTACGAGCGTCTTGTCGCCCTCCAGGAGGAGATCTCCTGGGAGGAGAACAAGAAGCAGGTCGGCCGCAAGCTGGAGCTGATGGTCGCCGAGGGCGAGGGCCGCAAGGACGGCACCACCCACCGCCTGTCCGGCCGCGCCCCCGACAACCGCCTGGTCCACTTCACCAAGCCGGAGCAGGAGGTCCGCCCCGGCGACGTGGTAACCGTCGAGATCACGTACGCCGCCCCGCACCACCTCCTCGCCGAGGGCCCCGTCCTCGACGTGCGCCCCACGCGCGCGGGCGACGCCTGGGAGAAGCGCAACGCCGCCGAGGCCGCCAAGCCGGCGGGCGTGATGCTGGGCCTGCCGAAGATCGGGGTGCCGGAGCCGCTGCCGGTGGTCACCGGCGGCTGCGCCGTCGACTGACCGGGCCGCCCGGACCACGACGGCCGCCGTGTCGGGCGGGGGACGAAGTCGGGCGGGGGAGACGCATCCCGGGTGACCTCGGAGCGTCGCAGTAGGCTGCCGATCATGCTTGTCGCCGCCGCAGTCTGCCCCTGCCCGCCGCTCCTCGTGCCCGAGCTCGCCGCGGGCGCCGCACCCGAGCTGGACGCCGCGCGTGCCGCCTGCACGGACGCGCTCGGCGTACTCGCGGCCGCCCGCCCGGACCTGCTCGTGGTCGTGGGACCCGGCGAGGGGAGCGGGCACGCGGCGTATCCGCAAGGGACGCGGAGTACCTTCCGCGGCTTCGGCGTGGACATCGACGTACGGCTGGGCCGGGCCGAGGGCGACGCGGACGCCCCGGCGCTGACGGAACGCCGGCTTCCGTCCTCGCTGGCCGTGGCCGCTTGGCTGCTGGAGCGGACCGGGTGGTCGGATGCCCCGATCGAGGGACTCGGCGTGGGGGAACCTCTGACGGCCGAGCGGTGTACCGATATCGGAAGGGACATCGCCGCCCGGGCCGAGCGGGTGACGCTGCTGGTGATGGGCGACGCCAGTGCCTGCCGCACGCTCAAGGCCCCCGGCTACCTCGACGAGCGGGCGGCGCCCTTCGACGCGTCCGTCGCGCGTGCGCTGGGCAAGGCGGACGTGTCGGCGCTGAAGGGGCTGGACATCGAGCTCGCCCGCGAGCTGAAGGCCTCGGGCAGAGTCCCCTGGCAGGTCCTTGCGGGCGCAGCCGAGGGGGCGGGCCTCTCGGGCACCTTGCTGTACGACGAGGCGCCGTACGGGGTGGGGTACCTGGTCGCGACCTGGTCGTAGGGCGGGCGGCGGTCCAGCCCACCCGAAAACGACGGACGGCCGGGAGCCGTCAAGCTCCGCGGCCGTCCGTCGATATGCCGTTCAGGTGGTCGGCGGTGGCGCGTCCGGCGGCCGCGTGCTCGTGCCGGTCGCCGTGTCGTCGCCCTTGTGCGCGAGTCGGTCCATGGCCCCCTTGGCCTTGCCCGTACCCGACTGGATCTTGTTGCTGTACTTGCCCTTGGTCTTCTCGTCGACGACCCTCGCGGCCCTGTCGATGCCGTGCTGGACCTTGTCCTCGTGCCGCTGCGCGAAGTCGGAGACCTTGTCCTTGGCCGGGGCGAGTTTGGCTTTCAAATTGTCCATCAGACCCATGCTTCACCTTCCCGCGCGGGGCAGTTACGTGCGGGCGCCCTCGCCGGCCTCACTGTCGGCCACCTCGTCGGCGGACTGCTGCTTGGGGATCTCGACGCCGTCGTCGGTGTCGGCCTCGACGGACTCCGCTGCCGTCGGCTGTGCCGCCGACCCGTCCGCCTCCTCGGCCTTCGCCTCGGCCGTCTCCTTCGCCTCCGCAGCCTCGTCCGCCGCGGGTTCGGCCGTTGGTGTGTCGGCCGGCGCCGCGGCGGTTGACGTCTCCTCCGTAGCCTTCGACCTCCGGAGAAGCCGTGCAAAAACGCCCATATCCACTCCATACGTTACTCGTGCGGGCGAAATCCCGCGTCGTCCGGTGCGTCCGTTTGCGCCGCCCGGTCGCCGCCTCCGCGAAACCGGCGGCGAGAACCTCGCAACTGGCAACGACCCCGCGCGCGTGCCGTCACGTAACTCGTTCGAGTCCACCCC
Organism: Streptomyces sp. CA-251387; assembly: GCF_050936625.1. NCBI lineage: Bacteria > Bacillati > Actinomycetota > Actinomycetes > Kitasatosporales > Streptomycetaceae > Streptomyces > Streptomyces sp. CA-251387. The sequence continues at coordinate 7,038,043 of NZ_JBNJMJ010000001.1, forward strand.
ATGAGGTTTGCGAGACTGGGTCGGTGAGCAGTGCACCCCCCGCCCCCCGCGTCATCGCCGTCGTCGGACCCACCGCGGCCGGAAAGTCCGATCTGGGCGTTTTCCTGGCCCGGCAGCTCGGCGGCGAGGTCGTCAACGCCGACTCCATGCAGCTCTACCGAGGGATGGACATCGGCACCGCCAAGCTGACGCCCGAGGAACGCGCCGGCATCCCGCACCACCTGCTGGACATCTGGGACGTGACGGTCACGGCGTCGGTCGCCGAGTACCAGCGACTCGCGCGGGAGCGGATCGACGCACTGCTCGCCGAGGGGCGCTGGCCGATTCTCGTCGGCGGCTCGGGTCTGTACGTCCGCGGCGCCGTCGACAACCTCGAGTTCCCCGGCACCGACCCCGAGGTCAGGGCCCGGCTGGAGGAGGAGCTCGCGCTGCGCGGCTCCGGGGCGCTGCACGCCCGCCTGGCCGCCGCCGACCCCGAGGCCGCGCAGGCGATCCTGCCCAGCAACGGGCGCCGTATCGTCCGGGCTCTCGAAGTGATCGAGATCACCGGGCAGCCTTTCACCGCCAACCTCCCCGGCCACGACTCGGTGTACGACACGATCCAGATCGGCGTCGACGTGGCACGCCCGGAGCTCGACGAGCGCATCGCGCGCCGGGTCGACCGGATGTGGGACGCCGGACTCGTGGACGAGGTGCGCGCGCTGGAGGCGCAGGGGTTGCGCGAGGGGCGTACGGCCTCGCGCGCGCTCGGCTATCAGCAGGTGCTCGCGGCGCTCGCGGGGGAGTGCACCCTCGAAGAGGCGCGGGCCGAGACCGTACGTGCCACCAAGCGCTTCGCGCGCCGCCAGGATTCATGGTTCAGGCGCGATCCACGGGTGCACTGGCTCAGTGGGGCTGCGGCGGATCTCACAGAACTTCCGCAGCTGGCATTGGCGTTGGTCGAACGACCGGTTACAGCCTGATCACGTGATGGCATCGGGACGCTCCGGCCGCCATCCGGGCCTCCGGCGCCATGCCATCATCGAGCTTCGATCGACCAAGTGGAGTCCGAGTTGGGAGGGCGCGTGGCGATGGAGGCCGGCCCTCGCGACACCGCACAAGGCACCGAGAACGTCACCACCGACGGGGGCGAACGGGAACAGGACGGCGGCCGTCCGATCCCCGACGGGCTCGACGAGACGGAGGGCGGCGTCACCGACGACGGCCCCGAGCCCGAGGAGATGTACGCGAGCGGCCCGGAGGTCGAGGTCGAGCTGCGCCCGCAGCGCCGACTGCGCATCTGGCAGCTCGCACCCATCGTGTCCCTGGCCGCGGTCGGCTCCCTGATGTTCGCCTTCCCGCTGGCCTTCGACTTCGGCGACAGCGGGGCCGTGATCGCCATGCTGGGACTGCTGATCTGCTCCTGCGCGGCCGGCTGGGGCATGATGGCCGCCCGCCGGGTGGGCTACACCTGGCCCGGACTGCCGCAGCGCGGCTCCGGGCGCCGGCCGGACTGGCGCGTGGTGCTGGCATACGTCCTTGTCGTCGCCGCGGTGGTCGTGCTCGCCGTGTGGCGCGTGGCCCGGCTGCGCTGACCTGCACGCGCGCGTGGGCCGTCGTAGCGCCTACACGCGGAGGGGTTGTCGTACCGACGCCGTACGATCGAGGAATGAGCACGCGGATCGCCTTCCTCAAGGGTCACGGCACCGAGAACGACTTCGTGATCGTCCCGGACCCGGAGAACGCCATCGACCTGCCCCCGGCCGCCGTCGCCGCCCTGTGCGACCGCCGCGCGGGCATCGGCGGTGACGGACTGCTGCACGTGGTCAGGTCCGCGGCGCACTCCGAGGCCAAGGACATGGCGACCGAGGCCGAGTGGTTCATGGACTACCGCAACGGCGACGGCTCCGTCGCGGAGATGTGCGGCAACGGCGTGCGCGTGTTCGCGCGCTACCTCCAGCGCGCCGGACACGTCACCGAGGGCGACCTCGCCGTCGCCACGCGCGGGGGCGTGAAGACGGTGCACATCGCCAAGGACGGTGACGTCACGGTCGGTATGGGCAGGGCGCGGCTCCCCGAGGGGGACGTCACGGTCAGCGTCGGCGAGCGCAGCTGGCCCGCGCGCAACGTGAACATGGGCAACCCGCATGCCGTCGCCTTCGTGGGCGACCTCGCGCACGCCGGCGACCTGTACTCCCCGCCGCCGTTCAGCCCGGCCTCGGCCTACCCGGACGGGGTCAACGTCGAGTTCGTGGTCGACCGGGGCCCCCGGCATGTCGCGCTGCGTGTGCACGAGCGCGGTTCCGGCGAGACCCGGTCGTGCGGCACGGGCGCGTGCGCCGTCGCCGTGGCCGCCGCGCGGCGGGACGGGGCCGACCCGGCGGTCACCGGCGCCCCCGTGACGTACACCGTCGACGTGCCCGGCGGCACCCTGGTGATCACCGAGCGGCCCGACGGCGAGATCGAGATGACCGGCCCCGCGGTGATCGTGGCCGAGGGTGAGATCGACGCGGAGTGGCTGGAAACGCTCGGTCGCTGAGCGGTTCCGTGACTTGGTATCAGAGCTGTGGACGGGTCACGGCCTGAGAGCCGGGCCGTGGGCTCCACGGACATGCTTCGGAATCGCGAACTCCGGTTCGGTGTATGGCGCGAAACCGTAAACCCGTAAACCCTCGCTCGAATGGGTGATCCGTTTCACGCTCGGCGAGAGGCGGTCAGCCGCACGTGATGGGCTCGGTAGCATCAAGCACCGGCCCGGACGGGGGAGAAGTCGCCATCCCCTGAGCCGTGTCCGCCATGGGGCACCCCGTCCGCCGGTCCACGCAGCCGGAGGTGCCCATGAGTGCGGAGGCCACGAACCCCGCGACGCCAGGCCCGGTAGCAGGCCCTGCGACGCCTGCCGTGCCCCGCAGGAAGGCCCGCGCCCGGCTCGATCTGCGCCGCCTCGGCCGGGCCGCGCTGCTCGGCCCCGCATCCCGCGACCGGCTGCCCGACGCGATCAGCCATGTCGTGGACGCCCACCGCGCCCACCATCCCGACGCCGACCTCGAACCGCTGCGCCGCGCCTATGTGCTGGCCGAGTCCTCGCACCGCGGCCAGATGCGCAAGAGCGGCGAGCCGTACATCACGCACCCGCTCGCCGTGACGCTCATCCTCGCCGAACTCGGCGCCGAGACCACGACCTTGACGGCCTCTCTGCTGCACGACACCGTCGAGGACACCGACGTGACACTCGATCAGGTCCGCGAGCAGTTCGGCGAGGAGGTGCGCTTCCTGGTCGACGGTGTGACGAAGCTGGAGAAGGTCGACTACGGCGCCGCGGCCGAGCCCGAGACCTTCCGCAAGATGCTCGTCGCCACCGGCAACGACGTCCGCGTGATGTCGATCAAACTCGCCGACCGGCTGCACAACATGCGCACCCTCGGCGTGATGCGCCCCGAGAAGCAGGCCCGCATCGCCAAGGTGACCCGCGACGTCCTCATCCCGCTCGCCGAACGGCTCGGCGTCCAGGCACTCAAGACCGAACTGGAAGACCTGGTCTTCGCGATCCTGCACCCCGACGAGTACGAGTACACACGCGAGTTGATCGTCGACAACGCCTCCCGCGCGGACGACCCGCTCGCCGAGATGGCCGACGAGATGCGCACGGTCCTGCGCGAGGCCGGCATCCAGGCCGAAGTCCTCATCCGGCCACGCCACTTCGTCTCCGTGCACCGGGTGGCCCGCAAACGGGGGCGGCTGCGCGGCGCCGACTTCGGACGGCTGCTGGTGCTCGTGAACGAGGACGCGGACTGTTACGGCGTCCTGGGTGAACTGCACACCTGTATGACGCCCGTCGTCTCGGAGTTCAAGGACTTCATCGCCGTCCCCAAGTTCAACCTGTACCAGTCGCTGCACACCGCCGTCGCCCGGGCGGACGGTCAGGTCGCCGAAGTCCTCATCCGCACCCACCAGATGCACAAGGTCGCCGAGGCCGGCGTCGTCGCGCTCGGCAATCCCTACGCTCCTCCTTCGGAGGAGCAGGCCGCTTCGAGCGACGGCGAGCGCGCGGACCCCACGCGCCCCGGCTGGCTGTCCCGCCTCCTCGACTGGCAGGAGGGCGCACCCGACCCGGACACCTTCTGGTCGACCCTGCGCGAGGACCTCGCCCAGGACCGAGAGATCACCGTCTTCCGGCCCGACGGCGGCACCCTGGGCCTGCCCGAGGGCGCGACCTGTGTGGACGCCGCGTACGCGCAGTACGGCGAGGACGCGCACGCGTGCATCGGCGCCCGCGTCAACGGTCGCCTGGCGACGCTCAGCACGGTTCTGCGGGACGGCGACACCGTCCAGCTCCTCATGGGCCAGGACCCGGCCTCGGAGCCGTCCAGGGAGTGGCTGGAGCACGCCCACACAGCCGCCGCCCGGATCGCCATCCAGCGGTGGCTGGCCGCCCATCCGCCGCGGGGTGACGCTTCCGGAGACGAGGAGCCCGGGGCGGTGGCTGTCCCACCCGCAGCGGACGGATCAGCGAACCAGGAGGCTGCCTGGGAGGAGCCGCCCGCCCGCCCGGCTGCCGAGGGGCCGGAATTCCGCCCGGCCGCCGCGCCGGCCGGTCGCTCCACGACCGCCAGCGTCGTCGTCGACCGGCCCGGCGCGACCGTACGCCTCGCCGGCTGCTGTACGCCCGTACCGCCCGACGAGGTCACCGGATTCTCCGTGCGCGGAGGAGTGGTGACCGTCCATCGCGTCGAGTGCGCCGCGGTGGCGCGGATGAAGAACGCGGGGCGCGCGGAGGTCGGCGTGCGCTGGGGTGACACCACCGAGTGCCGGGTCACGCTGGTCGCCGAATCGTTCGTTCGCCCGCATCTGCTGGCGGACCTCACGGAGGCGATGGCCCTGGAGGGCGCGGAAATCGTCTCGGCGACGGTCGAGCCCCCGACCCAGCAGCGCGTCCGCCACACCTACACGGTCCAACTCCCGGACGCGGCGCAGCTCCCGGGGCTGATGCGGGCCATGCGGAACGTGGCGGGCGTGTACGACGTGCGGAGGGCACAGCCGCAGGCGCAGGGGGCGTGAGGGCGCGGGCTCGCGCCGGGCGGATTGGTGCGGGGCTGGGGGTGTCGGTGCGGAGCCGGGTGCATGCGGGGGAGCACCGGTGCTTGAGGTTCGGCGGGCGCTGCCCGACCCCTGAACCAACCCGACACGCCCGTTCGAGTGTGCCGGTCGCGAGTCGTCCACGCGCGGCACGCGCGCGCTGATAGCGGTGGTGCATGCTGCTCACCCCCCGCACCGAGGCTCAGCGACCAGTCCCTGGCGCCCCTCGCCCTCGTCCCCGACCTGCCCGGCGGCTCAAGAAGCCCGCACTGCTCGCCCTGGCGGTCTCCACCTGCCTCATCGCCGCGAGCGCCCCCGCCACGCCCCTGGGTGTCGGCGACCGCCTCTACCCGTACCTGGGCAACCCCGGCTACGACGTGGCGTCGTACGACCTCTCCTTCACCTATCCGGGCACCAACAGCAAGCCCCTCCAGGCCGTCACCAGGATCGATGCCTGGACGACCGCGGAGCTCGAACGCCTCAACCTGGACTTCGCCCACGGCAAGGTCGAGTCGGTGGAGGTCGACGGGGAGCCGGCGTCGTTCAGCAGTGCCGGTGAGGACCTCGTGATCACGCCCGAGGAGCCGTTGCCCGAGGGCAGCTGGATGCAGGTCACCGTGCGGCACACCAGCGACCCCAAGTACGGAGCGGACCGGGAGGGCGGCTGGGTGCGGACGGCTGACGGCCTCGCCATGGCCAACCAGGCCGACGCCGCCCACCTCGTGTTCCCGTGCAACGACCACCCCTCCGACAAGGCGATGTTCACCATCCGGGTCACCGCGCCCAACGGCTACACCGCCGTCGCCAACGGTCTGCGGACCGACGTGGACCGCGCGGGCAAGGCGACGACATGGACGTACCGCACCCGGCATCCCATGGCCACCGAGCTCGCCCAGGTGTCCATCGGCCGCTCCACGGTGCTGCGCCGCACCGGCCCGCACGGACTGCCCCTGCGGGACGTCGTACCCACCGGGCAGCGTGAGCGGCTCGAACCGTGGCTGAAGAAGACCCCCGGCCAGATCTCCTGGATGGAGAGCAAGGTCGGCCGCTACCCCTTCGAGACGTACGGCCTCCTCCTGGCCGAGGCCGACACCGGCTTCGAGCTGGAGACCCAGACCCTCTCTCTCTTCGAGAGAGGGCTCTTCACCGAGTCCGCCTTCCCCAAGTGGTACATCGAGTCGATCATGGTGCACGAGCTGGCGCACCAGTGGTTCGGCGACAGCGTCAGCCCGCGCAGCTGGTCCGACCTGTGGCTCAGCGAGGGGCACGCCACCTGGTACGAGGCCCTGTACGCGGCGGAGAAGGCGGGCAGGCCGCTGGAGGCACGGATGAAGGCCGCGTACGCCGCCTCCGACCGCTGGCGTGCGGCCGGCGGACCACCCGCGGCCCCCAAGGCGGCCGAGCCCGGCAAGAAGAACGGCATCTTCCGGCCCAACGTCTACGACGGCGCGGCCCTGGTCCTGTACGCCCTCCGGCAGGAGATCGGCGCCCCGGCCTTCGAGCTCCTGGAACGCGCCTGGGTGAGCCGCCACCAGCACGGAGCCGCCTCGACCGCGGACTTCGTCGCGCTCGCGGAGGAGATCTCCGGACGCCACCTCGACGGGTTCATGCATGCCTGGCTGTACGGCGAGAAGACCCCGCCGATGCCCGGTCAGCCGGAGTGGAAGGCCGCGGACCCGGAGAAGACGCCCGCGAAGACCGGGAAGACTGCGAAGACCGGGAAGACCGGGAAGACCGGGAAGACCGCGGGGACCGCGAAATAAGGCGGTGACGAGACGTCCCGTGCCGTGCGACCATCTTCGGGTCGGCACGGCACGGCACACGGGAATCTCCCCGGGTACTCGTGCGTTGTGAGCAGTGACGGATCAGTTCCGTCGCCCCAAACGGATTCCCCATCGACGTAAGGACCCAATGACCTCCTCTTCTTCCTTTTCCCAGGACACTCAGCGCTTGGCGCACAGCCATCCCGAAGGTCTTCGGGCCGATGCCCTGATGGAAGAGGACGTCGCCTGGAGCCACGAGATCGACGGAGAGCGGGACGGCGACCAGTTCGACCGCTCCGACCGCGCGGCTCTGCGCCGTGTGGCGGGCCTCTCCACCGAGCTCGAGGACGTCACCGAGGTCGAGTACCGCCAGCTCCGTCTGGAGCGGGTCGTGCTCGTCGGAGTCTGGACCTCGGGGACCGTGCAGGACGCGGAGAACTTCCTCGCGGAGCTCGCCGCCCTCGCGGAGACCGCGGGCGCGCTCGTGCTCGACGGCGTGATCCAGCGCCGCGACAAGCCCGACGCGGCCACCTACATCGGCTCCGGCAAGGCCGAGGAGCTGCGGGACATCGTGCTGGAGACCGGCGCCGACACCGTCATCTGCGACGGTGAGCTCAGCCCGGGCCAGCTCATCCACCTCGAAGACGTCGTCAAGGTCAAGGTCATCGACCGTACGGCCCTGATCCTCGACATCTTCGCCCAGCACGCCAAGTCCCGAGAGGGCAAGGCGCAGGTCGCGCTCGCGCAGATGCAGTACATGCTGCCGAGGCTGCGAGGCTGGGGTCAGTCGCTGTCCCGGCAGATGGGCGGCGGCAAGGGCGGCGGCCTCGCCACCCGTGGTCCCGGTGAGACCAAGATCGAGACGGACCGGCGACGGATCCGCGAGAAGATGGCGAAGATGCGCCGGGAGATCGCGGAGATGAAGACCGGCCGCGACATCCAGCGCCAGACGCGCCGGCGCAACAAGGTGCCGTCGGTCGCCATCGCGGGCTACACCAACGCCGGCAAGTCCTCCCTGCTCAACCGCCTCACGGGCGCGGGCGTCCTGGTCGAGAACGCCCTGTTCGCGACCCTCGACCCGACCGTGCGCCGGGCCGAGACGCCGGGTGGACGGCATTACACGCTGGCGGACACCGTCGGCTTCGTACGCCACCTGCCGCACCACCTGGTCGAGGCGTTCCGCTCCACGATGGAGGAGGTCGGCGACTCCGACCTGATCCTGCACGTGGTGGACGGCTCGCACCCGAACCCGGACGAGCAGCTGGCCGCCGTGCGCGAGGTGATCAGGGACGTCGGCGCCACCGACGTACCGGAGATCGTCGTGATCAACAAGGCCGACGCGGCCGACCCGCTGACGCTCCAGCGGCTGCTGCGGATCGAGAAGCGCTCCATCGCGGTCTCGGCCCGTACCGGCCAGGGCATCGACAAGCTGCTCGCGCTGATCGACAACGAGCTGCCGCGCCCCTCGGTCGAGATCGAGGCGCTCGTGCCGTACACGCACGGCAAGCTGGTCGCCCGCGCCCACACCGAGGGCGAGGTGATCTCCGAGGAGCACACCCCGGACGGCACACTGCTCAAGGTGCGGGTGCACGAGGAGCTGGCGGCGGATCTCGCGCCGTACGTTCCGGCACCGACCGCCTGAGCTGCCGTAGAGCCCGAAGGCAGATCGCCGAAGGCCCGCTCCCCTGACGCAGGGGAGCGGGCCTTCAGCACGTGTCCGTCCGGGCGTGTTCGTCCGTGCGGGTCACCGACCGCCGTACGTCTTGCTCATGTTCTGGTACAGCGCCTCGGCGTTCGTCCCCAACTGCGGGCCCGCGAGCCAGGTGTTGTCCTCCGGGCCGATCGACGTGTTCGACACCAGCTTCGTCTCGCCGCCCACCACGCGGAACCAGCCGCCGCCGGACGAACCGCCGGTCATGGTGCAGCCGATGCGGTACATCGTGGGCAGCGTCGGGCTCAGCGAGAGGCGGCCCGGCAGGTCGAGGCACTTGAACATCTGCAGCCCGTTGTACGGCGGCGCCGCCGGGTAGCCCCAGGCGCCCATCGTGGCGACGTCGGCCGCCGACGGCGCCGAGAAGTCCACGTCGAGGGCGGCGCCGACCGTCTCCTCGAGCGACTTGCTGCCCTGCTCCGGCTTGACGTGCAGGACGGCGTAGTCGTACGCGGCACCCGCGCCGCCCGTCTCCGAGCCGCCCTGGATCCACTCGTTCGACGTCGACACCCAGTCGGCCCACCAGTTGCCGTAGGGAGCGATCTCCGAGGCGGCGGCGTTGTTCAACTGCGCCTCGGGCTTGCCCAGGTCGTTGTACGCCGGCACGAAGACGATGTTGCGGTACCAGCCGCCCTTGCCACCGGCGTGCACGCAGTGGCCGGCCGTCCAGACGAGGTTGGACTTGCCGGGATGGTTGACGTCCTTGACGACCGTGCCGGAGCAGACGGCGGGGCCGTCGGGGGAGTCGAAGAAGACCTTGCCGACAGGGGCCGCGTTCTCGTGGTACGGCGTCTTCTCGGCCGTGGCCTCGACGGGCGCCGGCTCAGGGTCGCTGACGCCCTGGTCGGCCGAGGCGTCCTGCGTGGTGATCGTCTTGTTGGCCTCCTTCGCGGACTGCATCCGCTCGGGCTTCCAGAGGCCCTCGATCACCGGGTTGACGAAGTCCTTGGCCTCGCTGAGCCACTTGTCCTTGTCCCAGTTCTTCCAGCCGCCGTCGGTCCACTTGTCGACATCGATGCCGTGCTCCTTGAGCTTGTCGGCGAGGTCGGCCGGGATCTGGATCTTTCCGTCGCCACTGTCGGCGGCCTGGGATGCGGCCGCCGCGGCCTTGTCGCTCGCCGCGTCCTGCGCCGAGCCGCCACAGGCGGTCGCGGTGAGCGCCAGGGCGGCGACGAGGCCGGTGGCGGTGAGGAGGGAGTGCTGCCTGCGCCGTGGCGCTGCGGGCGTACGTGTGGAACGCATGGTGCGATAACCCCCGTTGGAACGTGCTCTGCTGTTGGGCCTGATGTCCGGTGCGCGACACCCCACTATGCCGGTGGAGTTGAGGGCGAACGGCGGTGAGGCGGTGAAGGTTTCTCCCCACCGCCCCGCCGCCGGTGCCTACGGTGCCGTCACTGACCGGCGTCCCGCGAACATCACTGACCGGTGAACTTCTCACTCACCGAGTCGAAGATGGTCTTCGCTTCCTTGCCCAGCCGCGGGCCGGCGAGCCAACCCGATTGCACCGGCCCGATCGAGGTGTTGGACACCAGCGCCGGCTTGCCGTCCGAGCCCGTCGTGACCCAGCCGCCGCCGGACGAACCGCCGGTCATGGTGCAGCCGATGCGGTACATCGTCGGGTCCGACGCGTTGAGCGACAGCCGACCCGGCTCGTCCTGGCACTGGTACAGCTTCTGTCCGTCGAACGGCGCCGCGGCCGGGTAACCGATCGCCTTGATGCTGTCCACGTCGGGCACGGCCGGGGCGTTGAAGTCCACCGGAAGGGCCGAACCCACCGTTTCCTGAAGGGACTTGCCGTTGCTGCCCGCTTCCGGCTTCACATGCAGCACGGCGAAGTCGTACGAGGCGCCGTCCCCGCCCGTCGGTCCGCCCTGCGCGATCCACTGGTCCGAGGTCTGCGCCCAGTCGGCCCACCAGACGCCGTACGGAGCGACCTCCTCCCGGGTGGCGCCCTCCAACTGCGCTGTTGTCATGCCGGCGTTGTTGTACGAGGGCACGAACGCGATGTTGCGGTACCAGCCGCCGCTCTTGCCCGCATGCACACAGTGGCCCGCGGTCCACACCATGTTCGACTTGCCGGGGTTGGCCGGGTCCTCCACGACCGTCGCCGAGCAGACCATCGTGCCTTCGGGGGAGTCGAAGAACACCTTGCCCGCCTCGGGAGCGTTGGCGTGGTACGCGGGCGGCACGGCCTGCGCGTTCACCGGCTCCGGGGCCGGGTCGGTCACACCCTGGTCACCGGAGAGGTCGCTGTCGTCGACACCGCGGTCCGGGTCCTCGGCCTCCCGCATGCGGTCCGGGTCCCACAGTCCCTCGATGATGGGGTTGATGTAGTCCTTGGCCTCGCGCAGCCAGTCGTCCTTGTCCCACTTCTTCCAGGCGCCGTCCTTCCACTTGTCGATGTCGATCCCGTGCTCTTTGAGCCTGTCCTTGATGTCGTCCGGGATCGTGATCTCGCCCTCACCTCCGGCCGCCGCGGACGCGGTGGCCTCGCCGCCCGCGTCGGCATCGCCCGACTCACAGGCCGTGACGGTGAAGGCCAGGGCCGCGGCGAGCGCGACCACGGGCAGCGGGGAAGTTCTGCGGCGCGCGCGCCTTCCCCCGCGAGCGGTGAACGACGGCCGTATGGATCGCATGATCTGACTCCCCGTGAGATGACGGAACTAGGCGCCGCAGCCGTGAACTCCCGCTGATCACCTGCCGGTTTCGCGTGGATGTCACGGCGCGTTGGAACGGCATCACACACTATGCGGTCGCCGTGGGGGAGTTCCGACGGAACGGCAACGGTTTCGCTACGGGCTTGCTGACCTGGCCATTCGTCAGGGACTGATGCTGCGCGGGCTCCTGCCGCCGCTGCTGGGCTTTGAGGCCCTTCCAGGGCGAGCCGCCTACGGCTTGGGCGCGGGCTGCTCGCCCGATCCGCGGACGATCAGCCGGGTGGGAACGGTGATGGTGCGGGCCCGGGAGCGGTCGCCGTCGAGCCGGGCCAGGGCGGTGGCCGCGGCGCTGCGGCCGATTTCTTCGGGGTCCTGCGCGACGACGGTCAGGGCCGGTTCCAGTGCCTCGGCGAGCGAGACGTCGTCGAAGGCGACGACGGCCACGTCCTTGCGCTTGCTGCGGGCGAGTTCGGCGACGATACCGAGCGCCATGATGTTGTTTCCGGCGAACAGGGCCGTGGGGGGATCGGCCAGTTCGAGGAGTTGAGAGGTCGCGGCCTCCGCCCCCTGCTGATCGTGTGCGCTGGCGACCAGCGAGCGGTCGTAGGGGATGTCGGCTTCCTGCAGGGCCGCGCGGTATCCGGCGAGGCGTTCGCGGCGGGTGTACAGCTTGACGGGCAGGTCGCCGACGAATCCGATGCGGCGGTGGCCGTGGGCGATCAGGTGGGCGACGCCGTCGTGGGCTCCGGCACGGTTGGAGCTGACGATGCTGTCCGTGGACAGGCCGACTCCGGGGCGGTCGAGGAAGATCACGGGCAGTCCCGCCGTGCGGTGGGACTTGAGGTGGGCGTGGTCGGCGCCGACGGACGGAACGACGATCAGGATGCTGACGCGGCGGGCGAGGAACTTGTCCGTCAGGGCGCGTTCGCGGTCGGGGTCGTCCGCGGAGGAGCCCATGAGCAGGGTCAGTCCGCGTTCGCGGACGGTGTCCTCGATGCCGCGGGCCACGGCTCCGAAGAAGGGGTTGCCGAGGTCGGGAATGACCAGTCCGACGGTGGTGTCCGGACCGCCGACGCGGATGTTGCGTGCCATGAGGTTCGGCTGGAAGCCGAGCTTGGCCACGGCGGCGAGAACCTGTTTCCTGGTCTGTTCCGAGGCGTATCCGTCCTCGTTGAGGACCCGGGAGACGGTCTTGGCGCTGACGCCCACTTCTCGGGCGACGTCTGCCATGGTCGGGCGGCGGTTCGCTGCCATGGAGGAAACGGTCTCCTGTCTCGTCGGTTCCGGCTGCGGCCTCGGCCGGAACCTGTGAGTGCTTCAGTTGGCCTGAACTCCCGCGGCCTTCGCGGCCTCGGAATCCGTTACGACAGTACCGCCGGCCTCGTCGACGCTGAGTGCGCCGGTCATGATGGCGACGACCTCGGCCATGGAGTAGTCCGAGGGCTTGATCACGGCGGCGCGCCGGCCCAGCCGGTGGACGTGGATCCGGTCGGCGATCTCGAAGACGTGCGGCATGTTGTGGCTGATCAGGACGACCGGCATGCCCTTGTCGCGGACGCGGCGGATGAGGTCGAGGACCTGTCCGGACTCCTTGACGCCGAGGGCGGCGGTGGGTTCGTCCATGACGACGACGCTGCGGGCCCAGGCGACGGCGCGGGCGACCGCCACGGCCTGCCGCTGTCCGCCGGAGAGGGTCTCGACCGACTGGGTCAGCGAGCGCAGGCCGATCTTCAGGTCGGCCATGTGCTCGGCGGCCTCCTGGCGCATGCGCTTCTTGTCGAGCATGCGGAAGGCGCTGCCGAGGATGCCGGGGCGACGTAGTTCGCGGCCGAGGAACATGTTGGAGGCGATGTCCATGGAGGCCGCGACGGCGAGGTCCTGGTAGACGGTTTCGATGCCGTGGGCGCGGGCGCTCTCCGGGCCGGAGAAGGTGATGGGTTCGCCGTTGAGGCGTATCTCGCCCGCGTCGGGGACCACCGCGCCGGTGAGGGCCTTGATCAGGCTGGTCTTCCCGGCGCCGTTGTCGCCGATGACGGCGAGGACCTCGCCGGGCAGCAGATCGAAGTCGGCACCGTCGATGGCGGTGACGTGGCCGTAGCGCTTGACCAGACCGCGGGCTTGCAGGACAGGAGTGGGGGAGCCGGTGATGGTCATCGGGCCTTCTTCCGGGAGATCTGGTCGACGGTCACGGCGAGGATCACCAGGACGCCGGTGATGAGGGTCTGGTAAATGGAGGCGACGCCCATCAGCTGCAGGCCGTTGCGGAAGACGCCGACGATGAGGACGCCGATGAACGTGCCCAGGACCGAGCCGCGTCCGCCGAAGAGGCTGGTCCCGCCGAGGACCACGGCGGTGATGCTGTCGAGGTTGTCGGTCTGCCCCGCCTGGGGGTCGCCGACTCCGGTGCGGGAGATGAGGAGCAGGGCGGCGATGCCGTACAGCAGGCCGGCCACGGTGTAGACGCCGATGGTCAGCCGGGAGGTGCGGATGCCGTTCAGCCGGGCCGCTTCCGGGCTGTTGCCCAGGGCGTAGACGTGCCGGCCCCAGCTGGTGCTGCTCAGCGCGTAGGCGAAGGCCAGGAACAGGGCGATGGTGACCAGGGAGCCGTAGGTGATGTCGGTCTTGCCGAGCGGGAAGGTCTGCCCGAGGGCCGTCAGCGGGCCGGGCAGGTTGGTGACCGTTTGCTCCTCGGAGTAGATGTGGGTCAGCGCGAACGCCACGTTGAGCATGCCGAGGGTGACGATGAACGGCGGCAGCGGGATCTTCTGGACCAGTGCCCCGTTGAGCAGGCCGAAGCCGCCGCAGACGACCAGGCCCAGAGCGATGGCGACCAGCGGAGGCAGCGAGCCCTCGGCCGCCATCCTGGCGATCACGATGCTGCCGAACGCCATCACGGCACCGCACGACAGGTCGATGCCCGCGGTGAGGATGATCAGGGTCTGGCCGATGGCCAGTGTGCCGACGACCATGACCTGCTGCACGATCAGCGAGAAGTTCCCGCCGGTGAGGAACTGGTCGGTCGAGACGGAGAAGAAGACGCACGCCAGGAGGAGGGCGACCAGGGGGCCGGTGGTCGGTTGCGTGAGCAGTCTGCGGACCGTTGTCGGTGCTTTGAGCTCGGCGTACGGCGTGGACGTGGCAGTCATGCGAGGTCCTTGTCGGAAGACAGAAGTCCTTGTCGGTCCTGGTCGGACGGCAAGAGGACGAGGGGGCGGCTGTCCCCGGTCGGGGAGGAGGGGCCGGCCGCCCCGCTGAGGGGTTTCGAACGGCGGCAGCTACAGCGGCGCAGCTACGGCGCCGACTACGGCGGCAGCTGGGGTCGGCGGCTCAGCCCCAGCAGTTCTCCAGGCCGTAGGCGGTGTCCTTGGACGTGACACCGTCCTGCGCCTTGTCGGTGATCAGCGTGACGCCGGTGTCGGTGTAACCGGACGCCTTCTTGCCGTCCTTGGCGTACGCCGCGACGGCCTTGACGCCCTCGGCGGCCATCTTCAGCGGGTACTGCTGCGAAGTCGCGGCGATCTTGCCGTCCTTGACCGCCTGGGTGCCGGTGCAGCCGCCGTCCACGGAGACGATCAGCACGTCCTTCTCCCGGCCCTTGGCCTTGAGCGCGGTGTACGCGCCCAGCGCGGCCGGCTCGTTGATGGTGTAGACGACGTTGATGTCGGGCGACTTCTGCAGGCAGTTCTCCATCGCGGTCTGGCCCTTGGCCTGGTCGCCACCCGTGTCCTGGGCGCAGACGACGTCCTTGTCCGTGGCGCCGAAGCCCTTCAGGAAGCCGTTGTGCCGCTGGACACCGACGGAGACACCCGGCGCGAGGTCGAGGGTGGCTATCTTCGCCGTCTTGCCCTTCATGGCGGCCTTGGCGTACTCGCCGATCAGCTCGCCGGCCTTGAGGTTGTCGGTGGCGAAGAGGGCGTCGACCGCGCTTTCCGGGTCGGTCGGGGTGTCCAGGGCGATGACCAGGACTCCCTTCGCCTTGGCCTTCTCGATCGCCGGCACGATCGCCTTGGAGTCGCTCGGCGTGATCAGGATGCCCTTCACCCCGGCGGCGACCATGTTCTCGATGGCGGTGACCTGACCGGCGTTGTCCCCGTCGAACTTGCCCGCCGCGGTGGACAGTTCGACGCCGTTCTCCTTGGCGGCCTTCTCCGCGCCCTCCTTCATCTTCACGAAGAACGGGTTGGTGTCGGTCTTGGTGATCAGACCGACCTTGACGCTGCCCGATCCGGCGTTCGCGGTGCCCGATCCGGATCCGGATCCGCAGGCGGTCAGGGTGAGGGCCGCGACACCTGCGCAGGCAGCGGCTCTGAGCAAGGAGGAGGGCAGACGAGAGATGCGGGACATGAAGAACTCCTGCGGGATTGCGGGCGAGCGGCCGGCATGGGGCATGCCGTCCCGGAGGTGTCATCGTTGACTTATGTCATCGTTGACACTGCTTGGCGAGGATGATGGACTCCGCCTCCAGGCAACGTCAATGCCTTGCACCCGTCACAAATCGGCAACGCCCGTGGCCGTCGCCCGCCCGAAGCCCGCTCGGCGACTGCCCGCGACGTGCCCGTTTCGGGACCGCGCGTGCCAAGAGAGGAGCAGCCCATGACCCCGCCTCGGATCACCGTCCTGGGAGAGTGCGTCGCCGATGCGTTCACCGAACCCACAGGCACCCGGAACGAACTCGCCCTGCGGGTGCTGCCAGGCGGCGGACCTGCGAACACGGCCGTGTCCCTGGCCAGGCTGGGCACGCCGGCCCGCTTCCTCGCGCGTCTGTCCGACGACGTGTTCGGCCGCCTCTTCCGCGCCCACCTGGAGGCATCCGGCGTGGACCTCTCGTACGCCGTCGAGGCCGCCGAGCCCAGCACGCTGGCCGTGGCGGAGCTGGACGCCCAGGGGCAGGCCGCGTTCTCCTTCCATGCGCAGAACACGGCCGACTGGCAGTGGACCTCGGGGGAGCTGGCGGAGGTGGACCTGTCCGGAACGGCCTGTGTGCACACCGGGTCGCTGGCCCTGGTCCGTGAGCCCGGTGCGGTGGTGGTGGAGGAGTTTCTGGCAACGGCATCTCGCCGGACCACCATCAGCATCGATCCCAACGTCCGGCCGCTGCTGGTGCACCCCGACGTGTACCGAGCCAGGCTGGCGCACTGGTGCGGCCTCGCCGACATCCTGCGGCTGAGCGAGGACGACCTGGAGCTGCTCCTGCCGGGCACCCCGCCGGAGCAGGCATGCGACACCTGGCACGCCGCGGGGGCACGGCTCGTCGTGATCACGCTCGGCGCCGACGGCGCCTTGGCCTCACTCGACGGCGAACGGCTGCGGGTGCCCGCGGTGACGACACGGGTGGCCGACACGGTGGGGGCGGGGGACTCCTTCACCGCCGGGCTGCTGCACCACCTCGCGGCCCGCGGCAGCCTCGGCGGCCGGCTGGCCGATCTCGGTCTCGACGATGTCGCGGAAGCCTGCCGGTTCGCCACCCGGGTCGCCGCCCTGACGTGCTCTGTCACCGGCCCCAACCCGCCATGGCGCGACCAGCTGGCACTGCTCGCGACCGCCGGCGACGCGTGACGGACCGTACGTCGTCCGCCACCTCCACTCCACCCACCGACAAGGACACGACACCATGACGAAAACCCTGCTCGCCGAATTCACCGCCCGCGAGGGAGCGGAGGACGAGGTTGCCCGCCTGATCCGGGACTACGCCCTGAAGGTGCGCGAGGAGGAAGGCAACCTGGCCTTCGACGTCTACACCAAGGCGGCCGACCCGCGCGCCTACTGGGTCTTCGAGGTCTACCGGGACGAGGACGCCTTCAAGGCACACCTGGAGGCCCCGTACGGTGCACCGTTCAACGCCGCCCTCACACCGCTGATCGAAGAGGCCGCCTCGGTACTGACGTTCCTCGATCCGCTGGCCACGCATCCGTAACGAGCACTGAACCGAGCAGTCGCGGCGGACCGGCTCACCCGCTCTGCTTCGCTGAACAGCCCTGTCCTGCCGCGCCTAGGCCTCTGTTGGACCAGCAACGGTTTCGCTATGGCAAGGATCTTGAAGCAACCCGTAACCCGGTGCACGGTCGGGGGTTGGTAGCGGTTGGGGCCCGCTGCCAAGTGGATGTGGTCCCCAGTGCCCAGTTCCCCGGAGTTTCGAGTGGACGCTCGCGGGGCTTCGTATGTCGGGTCGGGCGAGGACGCGAGAGACCTGCTCGCCCCTGGACAGCGGGAGGACAGGGAGCCATGGCCGTGACCGAATCTTTGCGCGGGGAGACATCCGAGTCGGCGGGGGCGCGCGCCGTGCACGAGGGGATCCTGCGGCGGCAGTCGGCGCGCGAGTCGGCGGCCCGCACCTACGCCCGTGCCCTGCCGATCGTGCCGGTACGAGCGCGGGGGCTGACCATCGAGGGCGCAGACGGCCGCCGCTACCTGGACTGCCTCTCGGGCGCCGGGACGTTGGCGCTCGGACACAATCACCCGGTCGTCCTGGAGGCCATCCGCAAGGTCCTCGACTCGGGCGCGCCGCTGCACGTCCTCGACCTGGCGACCCCCGTCAAGGACGCCTTCATCACCGAGCTGTTCCACACCCTGCCGCCCGGTCTCGCCGGCCACGCGCGTGTGCAGTTCTGCGGGCCGGCCGGCACCGACGCGGTGGAGGCCGCCTTCAAACTCGTCCGGACTGCGACCGGCCGCACCGGAATCCTCGCCTTCAGCGGCGCCTACCACGGGATGACCGCCGGAGCGCTCGAAGCATCCGGCGGCGCCTACGACGTACGGGTCGCACGCCTGCCCTACCCACAGGACTACCGCTGCCCCTTCGGCGTCGGCGGCGAACACGGCGCCGAACTCGCCGCCCGCTGGACCGAGTCCGTTCTGGACGACCCCAAGTCGGGCGTGCCGCGTCCCGCCGGGATGATCCTCGAGCCCGTCCAGGGAGAGGGCGGAGTGATCCCCGCCCCGGACGCCTGGATGCAGCGCATGCGGCAGATCACGGCCGACCGAGCCATTCCACTGATCGCCGACGAGGTCCAGACAGGGGTCGGGCGCACCGGTTCCTTCTGGGCGGTGGAGCACAGCGGCGTCACCCCCGATGTGATGGTCCTCTCGAAGGCCATCGGGGGCAGCCTTCCGCTGGCCGTCATCGTCTACCGCGACGACCTCGACGCCTGGCAACCGGGCGCCCACGCCGGCACGTTCCGCGGCAACCAGCTCGCCATGGCCGCCGGTACGGCCACTCTCGCCTACGTCCGCGAGAACCGGCTCGCCGAGCGGGCGGCTGAACTGGGCACGCGGATGCTGAACCAACTGCAAGCCCTTGCAGAGCAGTTCGCGTGCATCGGTGATGTGCGGGGGAGGGGCTTGATGATCGGGGTCGAGGTGGTGGAGCCAGAGAACGATTCCCGGCGGGGAGAGGGTCGCCCCACGAACCTGGCGGGGATTGAAGGGGCGGGAGGCGGGCACGGGCTGGACCTCTTGGCTGCTCTCGAAGGGAACGGAGGCGTTCCCCTCCAGGCCGAAGGGGGCGCCGCGGCTGATCTCGGTCGGGCTGGAGGTGGCAGGGGCGGTCCGGTAGGGCTCGACCCCGCCGGACATGCCCCCGGCTCCTCGGGGGGCCTCGCTTCCAGCGGCCGGAGCGCCGGGGCAGCGGCAGTGCAGGACCGGGATCGCCACCCTCGCCCCGCCGCCCCCGAACTTGCGGCCGCCATCCAGCAGGAGTGTCTGCGTCGCGGCCTGATCGTCGAACTCGGCGGCCGCCACTCCAGCGTCGTACGGTTGCTTCCACCCCTGACCATCAGCGACGAACAGGCAACCGCGGTACTGGACCGGCTCGCCGACGCGGTGGACGCGGTGTCCCGAGCCCACACCGGTCACGACCGTACGCACCAGCCGAACCCACGGCACCGACGGCACGACGACCGTGCCGATCGGGCGGGGTGGCGCGGCAGCCGCTGAGGGCGTGCCGACGCGCACTCCGCTCCGTGCGCTCACGTCGGCGTCCGGCGACCCACCCCCTCCGGGGCCACGACTCACTCCCCAGCGCCCCATCGCCTCCCCTCCGAACCTCGCCTCCACCTGACAAACCCCCTTCAATCGCGCCTTGGGAACGCGGCCCCTCAAGCCCACGCCCACCCTCATCGCAGAACGTCGGCCGTCGCCGTACGGGCCAGAACCACCTCAAGAGGACCAGCCTTGATCACCACCCCTGCATCCGACGGCCATGCCGACACCCGAGCGCGAGGCTCCTCCGACGCACACCTCTCCCAGCAGGAGCCGCCCGCATCGACGACCCCGCCGCCTCCTCGCGGGCAGGGGCGCGCTCCCGCACCGATGGCTACATCCGGAGCGGCACGTACATACGCACAGGCGGATACGCCCGCACCGCCATGTACGCCCGCACAGTCGTGTACGCCCGCTCGGGTAGGCGCCCTCGCACAAGGAGGCCCACCCGCGCTGGAGGGCGGCGCGCCGCAGGAACGCGCATCGGGGCAGCGAGGTGCCGGTACGCCAGTGCCGGTGCGGGCGCCGGTGCACGCAGGCGCACCGCACACCGAGCAGCTGCACGGAGCCGACGCCGACCTCCTGGAGCATCCCGACCCGCATACCGCAGCCCAGGCCGCCGCCGTGGAGAACCTGCTCCGCTGCTGGGTACGCGAGACCAACATCCCGGCTCCCGACAACGGAATCCTCCGCATCCCCCTGCCCGCCACCGGTACGGCCCTGCTGATCCCGGTCCGCTACTGGTCCGCGACGGGGTGGCACCGCTTCGGCGCCCCACGCCTGGCCGACGCACCCGACCACTCCCCACCGACCGACGCCGTCACCCTTGCCGCACTGCTCACGCGGGAGACGCCCGGTGGAGCAGAGACCGCTTCCGCTACCACCGACCTCGTCGGACGCGTCGCCGACTCCGTCCGACGAACCGTCACATTCATCAGCGAACGCCGGGACAAGCCAGCCAAAGGCTCCGACCTCTTCCTCACGGCCGAGCAGGCACTCATGCTCGGACACCCGCTCCACCCGACGCCGAAGAGTCGCGAGGGTCTCTCCGAGTCCGAAGCACGGCTGTACTCACCCGAGTTGCGCGGTTCCTTCCCCTTGAACTGGCTGGCGGTAGCTCCCTCCCTTCTCGCCACCGACTCGGCATGGACCGAGCGCGGCCGTGTTGTGCCCGCGGCCCAGCTCACGGCCCGCCTGGCCGGCTCTGGGGTGCCGTTGCCCGACGGTTACGCGGCCCTGCCTCTGCATCCCTGGCAGGTGCGCGAGGCCCGGCATCGTCCCGAGATCGCGGCCCTGCTCGATGCAGGACTGCTCCGGGACCTCGGCGCCCACGGCGCACCGTGGCATCCCACCTCCTCCGTCCGAACCGTCCACCGATCCGACGCCACAGCCATGCTCAAGCTGTCGCTGGGCCTGCGCATCACCAACTCCCGGCGTGAGAACCTCCGCAAGGAACTGCACCGCGGCGTCGAGGTCCATCGGCTTCTGCGCAGCGGCCTCTCGATGCAGTGGCAGGCCGTCCACCCCGGCTTCGACATCGTGCGTGACCCGGCCTGGCTCGCTGTCGACGCGCCGGACGGTGGCCCCGTGGCAGGCCTCGACGTGATGATCCGGCACAACCCGTTCACGCCTTCCGACGACGTGTCCTGTGTAGCCGGACTCGTGTCGCCCTGCCCTCTGGTAGGGACAGACACCGCCATGAGTCGACCCGGTCCCGACAGGCAGCCCCTGCAGTCCCGTCTTGCCGACGTGATCATGCGTCTCTCCGCCCAGACGGGCCGTCCCCGCGGGGCCGTGGCTGCCGAGTGGTTCCTTCGCTATCTCGAACAGGTCGTCCGACCGGTGTTGTGGCTGGACTCCGAGGCCGGAATCGCCCTGGAGGCACACCAGCAGAACACGCTGCTCCTTTTGGACGGCGACGGCTGGCCTTCGGGCGGCCGTTACCGCGACAACCAGGGCTACTACTTCCGTGAGTCCCGGCACGCGGATCTCGACGCCCGACTGCCCGGCATCGGCGAGCACAGCGACACCTTCGTCTCGGACGAGGTCACCGACGAGCGCTTCGCGTACTACCTCGCGATCAACAACGTCCTCGGTCTCATCGGAGCCTTCGGCTCGCAGCGTCTCGCCGACGAACAGTTGCTGCTCGCTGCCTTCCGCCGCTTCCTGGGCGATGTCGCCTCCGGTCCCGCCAGGCTGCGCACACCACTGCCTGCGCACCTGCTCGACTCACCGGTTCTGCGCTGCAAGGCCAACCTGCTGACCCGGCTGCACGGCCTCGATGAACTCGTCGGCCCGGTCGACACCCAGTCCGTCTACGTCACCATTGCCAACCCCCTGCATTCCTGAACAGCACCTATGCATCTGGCTGTCACCAACTTCCTGCACGCCTGGGGAACATGACCCACCCCGCCTCCTGAGAGGAGCGTCGTCGTGCCTCCCACCGACGCGAGTGCCAACGCCGGTCCCGCCCCCTTCACGGATATCGGCATCGCCATGAGCCCGGGTAGTCGTGAGAGCCCGGTCCACAAGGCCGGCGGCGGGGGCGCAGACAGTGCAGACGGCGAGGACACGCTGGACCTGCGCCTGCCCGACGAATTCCTGGCGCTCTTCGCGGAGGACACCGATGTGGATGGCACACGGAACTCGCGCGGTGCCGGAACGGCCGCACCACCCGCCTCCGTACATCCGATCGCCGATGATCTACTCGACCACGTCGCCGACTGGGGGCCCATCAGCACGCCAGCAGGTGTGCTGCACCTCGTCCCCGTACGCGTCGAGCGAGACCTTCCGCTCATCAGCCGGTGGATGAACGACCCTGCCGTCGCGGCATTCTGGGGGCTCGCCGGACCTCAGAACGCGGCTGAGGAGCATCTGTGGTCGCAGCTCTCCGGTGACGGGCGCAGCGTTCCCTGCCTGGGCATGCTGGACGGCACGCCGATGAGCTACTGGGAGGTCTACCGAGCCGACCTCGACCCGCTGGCCCGGCACTACCCCGCTCGGCCCCATGACACCGGAGTCCATCTCCTCATCGGTGCCGTCGGCGACCGCGGACGAGGACTTGGTGGAAACCTTCTCCGAGCCGTCGCCGACCTCGCCCTCGACAAGCGGCCGGCCTGCGCTCGCGTCGTCGCCGAACCCGACATCCGCAACACCCCTTCTGTCGCTGCTTTCCTGAGCGCCGGCTTCCGGTTCTTCGCCGAGATCGAACTGCCCGCCAAGCGGGCCGCCCTCATGGTCAGAGACCGGAGCCTGCGCCAACTGTTGTGACGCCATGTCGCAGCGTCGTCACTTTTGGTACACCGCTCGCGCCGATCCGGTTCCCACTCCCGACCAACCGATTTGAGGACCTGCCGACCCGCCGCCCCGATTGCCGGCCGAACCGATCCCTCCAGGGCCAGGTCGATTCCCCGAGGCGCGTGGCGAGCAGGGTCGGAATTGCCGTCCCACCACAACCCACCCACCACAACCCAGGCCGATCAACCTCACGAAGCGCCCGGCCTGGACACCGTGCCCCCGACCCTGACCGGCCGGATTCGCCACGGACAGCTCCGAACCGACTTCGATCACACTCGAACCACTCCTGACCTCGATCGAACCGACCTCGCACGCACCCGAACCGACCCGATCCCCACCCGAGGAACCCCCGGTCTTGATCCAGCCCCTCGTCCCCACCGTGATCGCCCGTTTGTCAGTGCCGGGCCGTAGGGTGGTCGCGCTATGACAGAGCCCTCACTCCCCGAACTCCTGCATGCTGCCGTCACTGCCGTCGGCGGTACGGAGCGCCCCGGCCAGGTGACCATGGCCGAATCCGTCGCGGAGGCGATCGACGGCGGTTCCCATCTGCTGGTCCAGGCCGGCACCGGCACCGGAAAGTCGCTGGGCTACCTCGTGCCCGCGCTCGCGCACGGGGAGCGCGTCGTCGTGGCGACGGCCACCCTGGCCCTGCAGCGTCAGCTCGTGGAGCGGGACCTGCCGCGCACCGTCGAGGCACTGCACCCGCTGCTGCGCCGTCGCCCCGAGTTCGCGATGCTCAAGGGCCGGTCGAACTACCTGTGTCTGCACCGCCTGCACGAGGGCATTCCCCAGGACGAGGAAGAAGGCCTCTTCGACCAGTTCGAGGCGGCCGCACCCACCAGCAAGCTGGGGCAGGACCTGCTGAGGCTGCGTGACTGGGCGGACGAGACGGAGACGGGCGATCGCGACAACCTGACGCCCGGCGTGTCCGACCGGGCTTGGGGCCAGGTGTCGGTGTCGTCGCGGGAGTGTCTCGGCGCTTCGAAGTGCGCCTACGGCGCCGAGTGCTTCGCCGAGATGGCCCGTGAGCGTGCCAAGCTCGCCGAGGTCGTCGTCACCAACCATGCGCTGCTCGCGATCGACGCCATCGAGGGCGCCCCCGTTCTCCCGCAGCACGAGGTCCTGATCGTCGACGAGGCGCACGAACTGGTCTCCCGGGTCACCGGAGTCGCCACCGGCGAACTCACTCCCGGCCAGGTCAACCGCGCGGTGCGCCGCGCCGCGAAGCTCGTCAACGAGAAGGCCGCCGACCAGCTCCAGACCGCCGCCGAGGGCTTCGAACGGCTGATGGAGCTGGCCCTGCCGGGCCGCCTGGAGGAGATCCCCGAGGACCTCGCCTACGCGCTCATGGCGCTGCGCGATGCCTGCCGCACCGTCATCTCCGCGATCGGCGCCACTCGCGACAAGTCCGTGCAGGACGAGGACGCGGTCCGCAAGCAGGCGCTGGCCTCGGTCGAAACCGTGCACGACGTGGCGGAGCGGATCACCAACGGCTCCGAGTGGGACGTCGTCTGGTACGAGCGTCACGACCGCTTCGGAGCGTCCTTGCGCGTGGCTCCCATGTCGGTGTCGGGACTGCTGAGGGAGAAGCTGTTCGCAGACCGCTCCGTTGTGCTGACCTCCGCGACCTTGAAGCTGGGCGGCGACTTCAACGGAGTCGGCGCGTCCCTGGGCCTCGCCCCCGAGGGCACGGAGGGCGACGACCTCCCGCAGTGGAAGGGCGTGGACGTCGGCTCGCCCTTCGAGTACCGCAAGCAGGGCATCCTGTACGTCGCCAAGCACCTGTCCCGCCCCGCGCGGGACGGCGATCGCGCGGACATGCTCGATGAGCTGACCGAACTGATCCAGGCCGCCGGCGGTCGCACACTCGGCCTGTTCTCCTCAATGCGAGCCGCCCAGCTGGCCGCAGAGGAGCTTCGCTCCCGCATCCCCGAGTTCCCGATCCTCCTTCAGGGCGAGGAGACGCTCGGCGAGCTGATCAAGAACTTCGCGGCCGATCCCAAGACCTGCCTCTTCGGCACGCTGTCCCTCTGGCAGGGCGTCGACGTCCCCGGCCCCAGCTGCCAGCTGGTCGTCATGGACAAGATCCCGTTCCCGCGCCCGGACGACCCGCTGATGAGCGCCCGCCAGAAGGCGGTGGAGGAGGCCGGCGGCAACGGCTTCATGGCGGTTGCCGCCACCCATGCCGCGCTGCTCATGGCCCAGGGCGCCGGCCGCCTCGTACGGGCGTCGGGGGACCGTGGCGTGGTA
Organism: Streptomyces sp. CA-251387; assembly: GCF_050936625.1. Lineage (NCBI taxonomy): Bacteria > Bacillati > Actinomycetota > Actinomycetes > Kitasatosporales > Streptomycetaceae > Streptomyces > Streptomyces sp. CA-251387. The sequence continues at coordinate 7,062,753 of NZ_JBNJMJ010000001.1, forward strand.
GCCGTACTGGACCAGCGGCTGGCCACGGCCCGGTACGGAAGCTATCTGAAGGCGTCACTGCCCGACTTCTGGTACACCACGGACCGTAATCAGGTCCGAAAGTCGCTGGCCGCGATCGATGCGGCGGCGAAGCAGGCGGAGGCGGACCAGCCCTAGCGCTGGGGTCGGCCTGTCACGGCGCCGTGACAGGCCGACGGTCCGTGATGTGCTGACGTCGGTGGTCGGACAGCATGAGCGCGGTCACGAGCCGCCTCATCAGCGAGCCCGCAACAGCACAGGGCCCCGGAACCGGCGCAGGGGTCCCGGGGCCCGGTCAGGGGGCGACGCCGTCGGCTTCGCCCGCTGCGGCCGTCACACGCGGCGCAGCACTGCCACCACCTTGCCCAGGATGGTCGCGTCGTCGCCGGGGATCGGCTCGTACGCCGAGTTGTGCGGGAGGAGCCAGACGTGGCCGTCCTCGCGCTTGAAGCGCTTGACCGTGGCCTCGCCGTCGAGCATCGCGGCCACGATGTCGCCGTTCTCCGCGACCGGCTGGCGCCGGACGGTGACCCAGTCGCCGTCGCAGATCGCGGCCTCGATCATCGAGTCGCCGACGACCTTCAGCACGAACAGCTCGCCGTCGCCGACCAGCTGCCGGGGGAGAGGGAAGACGTCCTCGACCGACTCCTCCGCGAGGATCGGGCCACCGGCGGCGATCCGGCCGACCAGCGGCACGTACGACGCGGCGGGCTTGCCGGCGGTGTCCGTCGGCTGCACCGAGGCGGCCTGGTCGGAGCCGCGTACCTCGTACGCGCGCGGGCGGTGCGGGTCACGGCGGAGGAAGCCCTTGCGCTCCAGTGCCATCAGCTGGTGTGCGACCGAGGACGTGCTCGACAGGCCGACCGCCTGGCCGATCTCCCGCATCGACGGCGGGTAGCCACGCCGCTGCACGGAATCCCGGATGACCTCGATCACGCGGCGCTGCCGGTCCGTGAGCCCCGAGCTGTCCGCCCGGATGCCAGGAGGTCGGCCTGGGAGGGAGCGCTTGTGTCCCTCGGGATTCATGGCTTCGTTCATCGCATGCACCGGCTCGAGTCGGCCCTGGGAGCGGTCCTGGGCAGTGATGGTGGCACTGTCTGCGGTGGTGGTCACGTCGGCCCCTCTCGATGGTCTCCCTGCTGCACAACGGTAGTTGCTTTCGAAAGGTTGCGCCAAACACACGTTCGAGTGAAAAATCGCGGATTGCCTGACGCGATCATGTGTCTGGGTGTATGGCTAACGCGCTGTCCGGCGGACAAAAGGGCCCATTGTTGTACTCTTCACCGTCGGCGTACGACCTCGTGGGTTGTTGCCCCAGTCTGCCATCCGGCATCGGATCAACCGTGGACTGACCCCCATCTGTGCGGGAGTCGCACGTCCCCTCCGTGTGGCGCTCACGGTATCTCCGTATGTGCTGCAGCGATACGGCTGTGCATGCCTGTGCGCGGCGAGTCGTCACTGCCGTACGGCACATGCCTGTGCGGACGCGACACGCGCGCATGGCGTGCATGTATGAGCCAATCCCCACATCTAGTGGTTGGATTGCAGCAGCAGCCCAGAAGTTGTGGTCCCCCCGGTCTTCGGACGGTCGGAGATCGCCTATGCTTGGGGCTGCTTCGAGGGGCCCATGTGGCCCAGCGAGGCTATTGAGTCTGCTGTGAGGAGGGTTGGAGTTATGCACTGCCCCTTCTGCAGGCACCCCGACAGCCGTGTCGTCGACAGCCGTACGACCGACGACGGCACGTCGATCCGCAGGCGCCGCCAGTGTCCTGACTGCTCCCGTCGTTTCACGACCGTGGAGACGTGCTCGCTGATGGTGATCAAGCGGTCCGGCGTCACCGAGCCGTTCAGCCGTACCAAGGTCATCAACGGCGTGCGCAAGGCATGCCAGGGACGACCTGTCACCGAGGACGCGCTCGCCCAGCTCGGCCAGCGGGTCGAAGAGGCTGTGCGGGCCACCGGAAGCGCCGAGCTGACCACCCACGACGTGGGGCTGGCCATACTCGGCCCGTTGCAGGAGCTCGACCTCGTCGCCTATCTGCGATTCGCCTCCGTCTACCGGGCGTTCGACTCGCTCGAGGACTTCGAGGCCGCGATCGCGGAACTGAGGGAGGCGACGGGACGCCCCGCCGCGGACGACGACGACCGCGAAGACGATGCAGGCGCAGTCACGGGGGGCCGGGAAGACGATCGCGGGTCCGGAGGGACTGCACAAGTCCCCGTGCCCGCCAACGCCGCCGACTGAGGGCAGGCCGGTTCCGGTCCTCGGACTCCGGATCCGGCCTGAGGCGGCTACAGAAGACCTGCTGCGGGTGGCGATCAGAGGGTGCCCGCAGCACCAGACAGAACACCGTGCCACGGGGAACATCGGGGCACTTCAGGGCGTTTTAGCCCGTACAGGGAGGCGGCATGACAGAGACGGCGAGCGGTCCGGCACGGAGTTCCCGCGCCAAGGGCACCAAGGCGGCCAAGGGACTGCGTATCGAGCGCATCCACACCACCCCCGGCGTGCACCCGTACGACGAGGTGGCCTGGGAGCGCCGTGACGTCGTCATGACCAACTGGCGCGACGGCTCGGTCAACTTCGAGCAGCGCGGCGTCGAGTTCCCCGACTTCTGGTCGGTGAACGCGGTCAACATCGTCACCAGCAAGTACTTCCGCGGTGCCGTCGGCACCCCGCAGCGCGAGGTGAGCCTGAAGCAGCTCATCGACCGCATCGTGAAGACGTACCGGAAGGCCGGCGAGGACTACAAGTACTTCGCCTCGCCCGCCGACGCCGAGATCTTCGAGCACGAGCTGGCGTACGCCCTCCTGCACCAGATCTTCAGCTTCAACAGCCCCGTCTGGTTCAACGTCGGTACCCCGCAGCCCCAGCAGGTCTCCGCCTGCTTCATCCTGTCCGTCGACGACTCCATGGAGTCGATCCTCGACTGGTACAAGGAAGAGGGCATGATCTTCAAGGGCGGCTCCGGCGCCGGCCTGAACCTCTCCCGCATCCGCTCCTCCAAGGAGCTGCTGTCCTCCGGTGGCAACGCCTCCGGCCCCGTCTCCTTCATGCGCGGTGCCGACGCCTCCGCAGGAACGATCAAGTCGGGCGGTGCCACCCGCCGCGCCGCCAAGATGGTCATCCTCGACGTCGACCACCCCGACATCGAGGACTTCATCGAGACCAAGGTGAAGGAAGAGGAGAAGATCCGCGCCCTGCGTGACGCGGGCTTCGACATGGACCTCGGCGGCGAGGACATCACCTCCGTCCAGTACCAGAACGCCAACAACTCGGTCCGTGTGAACGACGAGTTCATGAAGGCGGTCGAGCAGGGCGGCAAGTTCGGTCTGCGCGCGCGGATGACCGGCGAGGTCATCGAAGAGGTCGACGCCAAGGCGCTGTTCCGCAAGATGGCCGAGGCCGCCTGGGCCTGCGCCGACCCGGGCATCCAGTACGACGACACCATCAACCACTGGCACACCTGCCCGGAGTCCGGCCGTATCAACGGCTCGAACCCCTGCAGCGAGTACATGCACCTGGACAACACGTCCTGCAACCTCGCCTCGCTGAACCTGATGAAGTTCCTGAAGGACGACGGCAAGGGCAACCAGTCCTTCGACGTCGAGCGCTTCGCGAAGGTCGTCGAGCTCGTCATCACCGCGATGGACATCTCCATCTGCTTCGCCGACTTCCCGACCCAGAAGATCGGTGAGAACACGCGCGCGTTCCGCCAGCTCGGCATCGGCTACGCCAACCTCGGCGCCCTGCTGATGGCGACCGGCCACGCGTACGACTCGGACGGCGGCCGCGCCCTCGCCGGCGCCATCACCTCCCTGATGACCGGCACTTCGTACCGCCGCTCCGCCGAACTCGCCGCGGTCGTCGGCCCGTACGACGGCTACGCCCGCAATGCGCAGCCGCACCTGCGCGTCATGAAGCAGCACGCCGACGCCAACGCCGAGGCCGTCCGCATGGACGACCTGGACACGCCGATCTGGGCCGCCGCCACGGAGGCCTGGCAGGACGTGCTGCGTCTCGGTGAGAAGAACGGTTTCCGTAACTCCCAGGCGTCCGTCATCGCCCCGACCGGCACCATCGGTCTGGCGATGTCCTGCGACACCACCGGCCTGGAGCCCGACCTCGCGCTGGTCAAGTTCAAGAAGCTGGTCGGCGGCGGCTCGATGCAGATCGTCAACGGCACCGTCCCGCAGGCCCTGCGCCGCCTGGGCTACCAGGAGGAGCAGATCGAGGCGATCGTCGCCCACATCGCCGAGCACGGCAATGTGATCGACGCCCCCGGTCTGAAGCACGAGCACTACGAGGTCTTCGACTGCGCCATGGGCGAGCGCTCCATCTCCGCGATGGGCCATGTCCGCATGATGGCCGCGATCCAGCCGTGGATCTCCGGCGCGCTCTCCAAGACGGTCAACCTGCCGGAGTCGGCGACCGTCGAGGACGTCGAAGAGGTCTACTTCGAGGCCTGGAAGATGGGCGTCAAGGCGCTCGCCATCTACCGCGACAACTGCAAGGTCGGCCAGCCGCTCTCCGCGAAGACCAAGGAGAAGGAGAAGGCCGAGATCACGGAGAAGGCCGAGGCCACCATCCGTGAGACGGTCGAGAAGGTCGTCGAGTACCGCCCGGTCCGCAAGCGCCTCCCCAAGGGCCGTCCCGGCATCACGACGTCCTTCACGGTCGGCGGCGCCGAGGGCTACATGACCGCCAACTCCTACCCGGACGACGGTCTCGGCGAGGTCTTCCTGAAGATGTCCAAGCAGGGCTCGACGCTCGCGGGCATGATGGACGCCTTCTCCATCGCGGTCTCGGTCGGCCTGCAGTACGGCGTGCCGCTGGAGACGTACGTCTCGAAGTTCACCAACATGCGCTTCGAGCCGGCCGGCATGACGGACGACCCGGACGTGCGGATGGCTCAGTCGATCGTCGACTACATCTTCCGCCGCCTGGCGCTGGACTTCCTGCCCTTCGAGACGCGCTCCGCGCTCGGCATCCACTCCGCCGAGGAGCGTCAGCGTCACCTGGAGACCGGTTCGTACGAGCCGGCCGAGGACGAGGTCGACGTCGAGGGCCTTGCTCAGTCGGCGCCGCGCGCCCAGGAGCTGAAGGCCGTCGCCACCCCGAAGGCCGAGGCCTCAGCGGCCAAGCCTGCCCCGCAGCAGGCCCACACCAGCGCCGAGCTGGTGGAGATGCAGCTGGGCATCCAGGCCGACGCTCCGCTGTGCTTCTCCTGCGGTACGAAGATGCAGCGCGCCGGTTCCTGCTACATCTGCGAGGGCTGCGGTTCGACCAGCGGCTGCAGCTGACGCCGGGCAGGGGCACGGCCCCGATCGTCGGGTAGCCCTTGAGGCGTCCTGACGGAAGGTCCCTCGGGAGGGGCGCCGATCACATGTCGGCGCCCCTCTTCGCGTATGTCCACGCGCGCGTGGAGCCCGCGTTGGCCCACGCGCGCGTGGCAGGGGCTCTCAGGGCCGGCGAGCCCTGCCCATGGTCGCCGTGAACGTCGCTGGATCGTCGTCGAATCCGCGGACGCCGGGGCGGAAGTCCCACGTGCCCGACTCCTGGCGTACGAACTCCGCGACCGTCGCCGCCGTCGAGCCCAGGACGCCTCCGAAGTCGTCCTCGGCCAGCACGGTGTAGCCCTCGCGTATCCGCAGGGCCGGCTTGATGACGCTGACGAAGGTGCGCTGCGCGGGGCGTTGCTGGATCACGACTCCGACCACCACGCGCGCGTACCGGCTGTCGAGCCGGTCCAGCTCCACGGTCAGGACCTCGTCCCAGCCGAACCCCTTGCCGTCCTTGCTGTCCCGGTTGAGATAGATGGTGCCGTCGGGAGAGCGGCTGTCGAAGTGCACCACGTAGGCGGGATCGCCGTGCGGGTCGCCCGCCAGGTAGGTCGCGGCGACTATGTCCAGGTCGGTGGGAGGCTGACCGGCCGGACTCGGGTCCCACTTGACTGAGATCTCGGCCTTCCGGATCCCCTTGTTGATGGCGCTCATCAGGCTTCCCCTTCCCCGTTCCGCGTATGCCCTCAGCCTGAACTGCCCGGCAGAAAAGGCCGGTTGTCCATCCTGCCACGCACGCCGGATCGTACGCCGGAGAGCTCTCCGGTCGAGCGTGACCGGCGCCACGCTCCGTGGCCTTACCATGGCGCGGTGCTGGTCAAGTGGATTCGCTGCACCGTGGTGGACCGCCGCGGGTTCGAGCGGGGGCAGCGAAAATGGGCGGGGCTTCTGGGGGAGCCGGGATTTCGGGGGCAGGGTGGTGGGTGGAGTCGGGGGCGGCAGGGGGTGGTGCACATCTTCTCGTTCTGGGAGAGCCGTTCCTTCTACGACTCCTTCATGGCCCGCTCCCACGACAGGCTGGCGGCGGCCCAGTCGGGCACCTACAAGGACATGCAGGTCAAACTCTTCGACTACCGCTTCGATGTGAAGACCGGCTTCGAGCCGCGCTTCACCGACGCGGACCTCGTCAGGGTGGCCCACTGCCGTGTCCATGAGGACCGCGCCGAGCACTTCACGCTCATGCAGGAGAAGGTCTGGAACCCCGCGATGGCCGGGTCGCCCGGCATGATCCGCGGGCTGTTCGGTGAGGCGCCGGGCCATGAGTTCCTCGTGCTGTCGATGTGGCGGTCGGCGGCGGAGCATGGCAAGTACCGCACGGAGCGCGTGGAGCGACTGGCGCTGAGAGCCCAGACGGAGGCGGACGTCGCGGCCCTCACGGGTGACATCGTGGAGCTCGAACCGACCTGGACCGTTTGAATTCCGAACCTGTTAAACGTGCGGCCGGATGTGACCTGTGGTGCAGGAAGTGTGTGACCTACGCCGTATGGGGCCCCTAAGAGTCCTCGATCGACCGTCACTCGATCTAGGGTTTTGGCATGGCACGACCACGGCGCATCGTCCTTGTCCGGCACGGCGAGTCAACGGGCAATGTTGATGACACCGTGTACGAGCGTGAGCCCGATCATGCGCTGGCGCTGACCGAGCGGGGCTGGCGGCAGGCCGAGGAGACGGGCAAACGGCTGCGTGAGCTGTTCGGCCATGAGCGGGTCAGCGTGTACGTCTCGCCCTACCGACGTACGCACGAGACCCTGCGCGCCTTCCACCTTGATCCCGAGCTCATACGGGTGCGCGAGGAGCCCCGGCTGCGCGAGCAGGACTGGGGGAACTGGCAGGACCGCGACGACGTACGACTCCAGAAGGCCTACCGGGACGCCTACGGGCACTTCTTCTACCGCTTCGCCCAAGGCGAGTCCGGCGCCGACGTGTACGACCGGGTCGGCAACTTCCTGGAGAGCCTGTACCGCAGTTTCGAGGCCCCCGACCATCCGCCCAACGTGCTGCTCGTGACCCACGGCCTGGCCATGCGGCTGTTCTGCATGCGCTGGTTCCACTGGACGGTCGCGGAGTTCGAGTCGCTGTCGAATCCGGGGAACGCGGAGATGCGGATGCTCGTTCTCGGGGACGACGGCAAGTACTCGCTTGACCGGCCTTTCGAACGCTGGCGGGATCCGGAACCGTACGGGATCACCGGATAGAGTGGCAGGGCGATGACCGCTGACTCCTCTCCCGAAAGGCGCCTGGACCGCGCCCTCGCCAGCCTGCGCGGACTCGCGGTGGGGGACGCGCTGGGCTCACAGTTCTTCGTGCCGGTGAACTATCCGCTGCTGAAGCGCCGGGGGCTGCCGCCCGGTCCCTGGCAGTGGACGGACGACACCGAGATGGCCTGCTCCGTGGTTGCCGTCCTGGCCGTCCACCACCGCATCGACCAGGACGCTCTGGCCCGCTCCTTCGCCGAGCACCACGACTTCGACCGGGGCTACGGCCCTGCGGTCAACCGGCTGCTGCGCCTGGTCCGGGAGGGTGAGGACTGGCGCGAGCTCTCGGCCGCGCTCTTCAACGGACAGGGGTCCTGGGGCAACGGCGCCGCGATGCGCATCGCGCCTCTCGGCGCCTGGTATGCGGACGACCCGGAGCAGGCGACCCACCAGGCCGAGATCTCTGCCTATCCCACGCATCAGCACCGCGAGGCCGTCGTCGGCGCCATGGCCGTCGCCGCGGCTGCAGCGCTGGCCGCCGCCCCCGGCGGCCCGCCCAGCCCGGAATCGCTCCTCGACGATGTCATCGCTCTCGTTCCGAAGAGCGCGGTCGGCCAGGGTCTGCGACGCGCCCGGGACATGCTCGACTACGACGACGCGGCCACCGTCGCGGCGGTCCTGGGCTGCGGGCGGCGTACGACGGCTCATGACACCGTGCCCTTCGCGCTGTGGTCGGCGGCGCGGGCTCTCGGGGACTACGAGCGGGCTTTCTGGACGACCGCGCAGGTCGGGGGGGACGTGGACACCACGTGCGCCATCGTGGGCGGGGTGATCGGCTCCGGGAAGGCAGGGTCGGTGCCGACCGAGTGGGTGGAGCGGACCGAGGCACTCCCTGAATGGGTGCCGACGTCGGCGTAGAGCAGCGCCCTGACCTGCTGTCCGAGCTGCCGGATCCTCGCCTGGGCCGGGATCGTCGATAACTTTCTGTGCCCGTCGGGAACTCTGCGTGACCGCTGGCCCGTTGTGGGGGCAGTTGGTGTGCGGTCGCTGGGGCCGCACCTGCAGTGACACTCGAGGGGCAGGGGGTGCAGCCATGGGGCTCATGTCGGTGCTGGCCGTGCTGTTCGTCGTGGCGGCTGTCGCGTCGGGCGGGTTTCGGCTTTTCTGTGCCGCCGGCGCCGGTCCGACATCTGTCGCTGTGCGGGTGGTGCGGATGGCCGGCTCGTCGTCATCGCCGTCGGTCCCCCGGACGCGATCCGGCCATCCGCGGCCCTTCGCGGGCCCGGCCGGGTCAGCCGGCCATCGGGCCCGCGGTACCGGCGAGGGCTTCCAGGTCGCTCTTGCGGACCCGGATCACGAACCATGCGGTGGCCAGGGCGAGTACCGCCATCGCGGCGGCTGCCACGAAGCCCGTCGCGATGCCCTGCGTGAGCACTTCATGGCCCCACGAGCCGGGAAGCTGGTGCGTCTTGGCGAACTCCGCCTTCTGCTCGGCCGATCCCTCCGCCATGAACTTCGGGAGCTGCTTCTCCGCCTCGTCCTTGCTGGCCGTGCCGAACACCGTCGTCAGGATGGACAGGCCGAGCGAACCGCCCACCTGCTGCGTCACGTTGAGAAGACCGGACGCGGCACCAGCCTCGTGCTGGGCGACACCGGAGACCGCGGTGATGGTCAAGGTCACGAAGTTCAGACCCATGCCGAAGCCGAACAGGAGCATCGGCCCGAGGACTCCACCGACATAGGAGCTGTCGGCGGTGATGAGGGTTTGCCAGGCAAGCCCGATCGCCACGAGTGCCGAGCCGACGAGCATGAACGGCTTGGGGCCGAGCACCGGCAGGAAACGCTGCGACAGGCCCGCGCCCAGCACGATCACGACCGTCACGGGCAGGAAGGCGAGACCGGCCTCGATCGGGCTGTACAGCAGCACGTTCTGCACGAACAGCACGATGTAGAAGAACATGCCGAACATCGCCGCGGCCAGGCTGAGCATGATCACATACGTGCCCGAGCGGTTGCGGTCGGCGAACATCCTGAGCGGGGTGATGGGCTCCTTGGCCCGCGACTCGATGAACGCGAAGGCCAGCAACAGGACCACGGCGGCGCCGAAGGATCCGATGGTCAGGCTGTCCCGCCAGCCCTCGTCCGCCGCGCGGATGAAACCGTAGACCAGGGACGCCATGCCCGCGGTCGAGGTCAGTGCGCCCGCTATGTCGAAGCGGCCGGTGTGCCGTTCGGACTCGCTGATGTACAGCGGCGTGAGCAGGGCGATCACAATGCCGATCGGCACGTTGACGAAGAGCACCCACCGCCAGTCGAGCCACTCGGTGAGCATGCCGCCCGCGAGCAGGCCGATGGCGCCACCGCCTGCGGAGACGGCGGCGAAGACGCCGAACGCCCGGTTGCGTTCGGGGCCTTCGGGAAACGTGGTGGTGATGAGCGCCAGCGACGTGGGCGACGCGATCGCGCCACCCACGCCCTGGAGCACGCGTGCGGCCAGCAATTGCCAGGGTTCCTGGGCGAGTCCGCCGAGCAGAGAGGCAAGGGTGAACAGCAGGATGCCGGTCATGAAGACCCGGCGGCGGCCCAGGATGTCACCGGCGCGGCCGCCGAGAAGCAGCAGGCCACCGAAGGTGAGCGTGTAGGCGCTGACGACCCACGTGAGGTCGGTGGTGCTGAACTTGAGCGCGTCTTGAATGTGCGGGAGTGCGATGTTCACAATCGTCGCGTCGAGTACCACCATGAGTTGGCAGGCCGCGATGACGGTGAGCGCGATGCCGGGATGCCCCTCCCGGCGGGCCGCACCTGGTTTCTGATCCTTGATCAACTGAGAGGTTGTCACCATGGGTCCCCCACAAATGCCTTAGTGAACGCTCGCGTTCACTGTCGCGTCAACCGTAGTGAGTCCTCGGTAGTGAACGCAAGCGTTCACTGAAGTCGTCATCGCGCGGCGTTTCCCCCGTAGTTCCCGCGTGATGCGCCCATGTCCCCGTAATTCCGCTTCCCTTGTTCGTTGGAGACGCTCAGATGGTTACCTCGCGCTGGACGGCCGCCACCGCTCAGACGGCCTCCCTCCGCCGGCGCGGCGCCGTGCTCGAACGCGCGATCCTCGATGCCGCGCTGGAACAGCTCAGTACGGTCGGCTGGAACGGCCTCACCATGGAGGGTGTCGCCGCCGGCGCCCAGACCGGCAAGGCCGCCGTCTATCGGCGCTGGCCGTCCAAGGAGGACCTCGTCGCCGATGCGCTGCGGGCCGGGCTGCCGCGTTTCGAGTCGGCTCCCGACCTGGGGAGCGTCCGCGAGGATCTGCTCGAACTGTGCCGGCAGGCGCGAGAGGCGATGTTCTCGCGCCCCGGTTTCGCGCTCCGCTCTGTGATTCACGAATGCGACAGTCTCCAGGCGGAACGCTTTCATGGTGTGATCTTCGACGGGGTCGTGGAGCCCACGATCAGGTTGCTCCGAGAGGTCATCACCCGCGGAATTGAGCGGGGGGAGGTGCGGGCCGACGCGGCGAACGGCTATGTCTTCGATGCCATGCCGGCGATGATGATGTATCGGTCGAAGATGTGCGGTAGCGAATGGAGCGATCGGGACATCGAGGAGATGATCGACCAGCTGATGGTTCCTCTGCTCCGCCCGGCAGAGCTCTGAGCGAACGCTTGGCCGGCCTGGGGGCTGCTTCGGCGAACCAGGGTGTCGAAGCCGGTTCCGGGCGGCGTACGCTAAGGGCGCCATGCCGTACGAACCGCCTACTCACACCGTCGAGCGCTCCCTTCGAGCCACGACCGGAGCGAAGATCATTGCCGGTGTCGACGAGGTGGGGCGCGGTGCCTGGGCAGGGCCCGTCACCGTCTGCGCGGCCATCACCGGACTGCGCCGACCCCCGCAAGGCCTCACCGACTCGAAGCTGCTCACCGTCAAGCGGCGTACCGAACTCGCCGCGGAACTGCGGACGTGGGTGACGTCGTACGCCCTGGGGCACGCCTCTCCGGAGGAGATCGACGACCTGGGGATGACGGCCTCGTTGCGGCTCGCCGCGGTACGCGCCCTGGATGCCCTGCCGGTCCGCCCCGACGCGGTGATCCTCGACGGGAAGCACGACTATCTCGGGGCTCCCTGGAGGGTCCGTACGGTGATCAAGGGCGATCAGTCGTGCGTGGCGGTCGCGGCGGCCTCGGTGATCGCCAAGGTTCAGCGCGACAAAATGATGGCCGAACTGGGTATCGACCATGCAGACTTCGGTTTTGCGGACAACGCCGGGTACCCGTCGCCCGTGCACAAGGCCGCACTGGCGGAGCGGGGGCCCACCCCGCACCACCGGTTGACGTGGGCGTATCTTGATGCGCTGCCCCAGTGGCGGCACCTTAAGAAGGTCCGCAGCTGGGTGGAAGGAAGCGTTCCGGCGATCGAGGGGCAGCTCGGCTTCGATTTCTGACGATTCCGCTCGCACTTGTGTGCCACCCGCCCGCGCGAGCCGCACCAGCGTTTGATAAACATCAGCTCATGCCTCTCATTCCCGAGGAGCCTCAGATTCACGAGAGTGCCCAGGGTCCCCGCGCCACTCCGGCCAGCGGCCGCACCGCGCCGACCCCCCGCCCCGTACCCGGCCCCCGCCCCGCGGGGCCTCGCGTCCCGGTCGACCCGGGCCCCCGCGGCCCGCGCCGCCGGTGCAACGTACGCCGCGTGACGTGGCCGTGGCCAAGCCCGGACCGTCGGGCCCGGCTGCCCCTGCCGCCTCCGCCCAAGCCGCGGCCACCCCGCAGATCCAGCTGATCCCGGCCTCGCCCGAGGGCGCGCTCGACGCTGCCGAGGAGGCCGTCGACCTGCTCCTGGAGTCGGGTCGGGCCCCCGGCGACGTGCTGGTGATCACCACGGGCGAACAGCACCCGTGGGCCGCTCACGAGCTGTCCTTCGGGGAAGCCTCCTACTGGGCGCAGCACGACGCGGGCGACGACGTCTTCTACGCCGACGCTTCCGGCGCCGGCCGTGCCGCGTCCCGTCCCGTGGTCGTGGTCGCCGTCAACGGCGGTCCCGACACCGCTGCCGCCACCGCGCTGCCCTTGGCCCTCGGCCGGGCGAGTGCCCTGCTGATCGTCTGCGGTGACCCGCAGCGGATCAACTCGGTGCTGGGCGCCGGCGTCTGAGCCGGTTCCGGCTCGTCCGGGGGACACTCCGCGGGCAACCGAGGGACAGCGCGCAATGAGGCGTCGTCTGCAAGGCGAGGCCTTTGGCGTGCTCGGACGTGGGGGACGTGTGCGGAGCTCGCCGTGCGCGGGCCCGTCGGCCCAGGATGTGACTGCATGCCGTACGGATGGGTCGGCGCGGGTGTTCGGGCGTGCGTCGGCCGCGGGCGTCACACGTCAGGCCGTCGCAGGTCGACGCGTCGCATGCCCAGCACGGCGTGATCCTGCCGTCCGCACAGGCCCTCGTCGGTGTCCTCAGCGAGCCGCCGCCCGCCGCAGGACTTCCGAGGCCGCGCCGCCGGTGCGGGGCGCCGGGAGCGGTGCCTCGGACGTGGCGAAGGGCTCCGGCGCCGAGTCGGCGTTGGGGCGGCGGCCGCCGCGGCCCTCGCCGAGGACCTGCCAGCCGTCCCGGGTCAGTGTGATGTAGGCGCCGCAGCGCAGGCCGTGCAGGGTGCAGGCGTCCCGCAGGCCCCACATCCAGGCGCCGTCCTCCTCCGTCCAACGGGCGTCGCCCTCACGGCAGTAGAGCAGCACCGCCGTACGTACCGGGGTGCGGCGGCGCAGGTCGTGCGGGATGACGCGGCGCAGCTGGGCGAGCAGGGCGTTGCGGAACATCCAGCCGTCGGCCGGGGCCGGGCGGCGGGTGAACGAAGCACTCGCCCGCAGCCGCTCGTCCGCGTCGAGTACGGCCACGATCGCGGTGGCCGGCCCGGGGCGGTGCCGTGAGTGCAGACCGCTGACGACCTCCCGAGGGTTGCGCAGCAGCGGGATTCCCGCGGCAGCCCACTCCGCGGGTTCGAGCATGCGGGCCAGGGGGTTGGCGGATGCGGCGGACAGGTCGGCTGACGTCGACATGGATGCCGCCGAGGACGGAGCGAATCCGAAGGTCACGGTCCTCCCTTCGGCTACGCGCCCACACTGGGGGCGGGGTCGGAATCGGGGGAGCGCGCACCGCAGCAGAGCCCTACCGGACCACGGACGAGCCGTGCGGGGAGCGGACCTCAATTCTTCCTGGCGAACCGGGATGCGGCAACGAGCAATTGGGGGCACCGCCCCATATCTGATGGTCTGTGGGTTATATCCCTACCCGGTTGGTCGCTGTGCGACGCCAGGGCAACCCCGCACAACCAGGTCGTACGCCGTTGACGTGTGAGGATCCGCGGCGCGTCGGGTGGGCTGGTACGCGTGCGGCGCCGACGTTGCGACCAAGTGTCTCGTGCGGCGCGCGCAGCGAGGCCTGCCCTGGGCGCCATCAACCTTGCACATCCAGGATCGACGGCGCCACCCCCTGTGCACAGGGTGAAGTGGCCGATTGTCAGTGCCGTCGGGTTGCATGGGGGCATGGACGTTCTGGAGCTGCGCGCTGAAGCCGATGCCATCCTCGCCGAGCTGGTCGGTGCCCCCGGGGGATCGGCGCGCCTGCGAGAGGATCAGTGGCAGGCGGTGGCGGCTCTCGTGGAGGAGCGTCGGCGTGCCCTGGTGGTGCAGCGCACCGGCTGGGGAAAGTCGGCGGTGTACTTCGTGGCCACCGCACTGCTGCGCCGACGTGGCTCCGGCCCTACGGTGATCGTCTCGCCGCTGCTGGCGCTGATGCGCAACCAGGTCGAGGCGGCCGAGCGGGCGGGTATCCGGGCCCGCACGATCAACTCGGCCAACCCGGAGGAATGGGAGATCATTTACGGGGAGGTCGAGCGCGGCGAGACCGATGTTCTCCTCGTCAGTCCGGAACGTCTCAATTCCGTGGACTTCCGCGAGCAGGTCCTGCCCAAGCTCGCGGCCACGACCGGTCTTCTGGTGGTCGACGAAGCGCACTGCATCTCCGACTGGGGCCACGACTTCCGCCCGGACTACCGGCGGCTGCGGGCGATGCTCGCCGAGCTGCCCGCCGGTGTGCCGGTCCTGGCCACCACCGCGACCGCCAACGCGCGGGTCACCGCGGACGTGGCCGAGCAGCTGGGCACCGGTGGCGGCGAGGCCCTGGTGCTGCGCGGTCCGTTGGACAGGCAAAGCCTGCGGCTGGGCGTCGTCCAGCTGCCGGATGCCGCGCATCGCCTGGCCTGGCTCGCCGAGCACCTGGACGAACTGACGGGTTCGGGGATCATCTACACGCTCACGGTGGCCGCGGCCGAGGAGGCCACTGCCTTTCTGCGCCAGCGCGGCTTCCCGGTGGCTTCCTACACGGGGCGCACCGAGAACGCCGACCGGCTGCAGGCCGAGTCCGATCTGCAGGAGAACCGTGTCAAGGCGCTGGTCGCGACCTCGGCGCTGGGCATGGGCTTCGACAAGCCGGACCTGGGCTTCGTGGTCCACCTCGGCTCGCCGTCCTCGCCGATCGCCTACTACCAGCAGGTCGGGCGCGCCGGGCGAGGCGTGGAGCACGCCGATGTGCTGTTGCTGCCGGGCAAGGAGGACGAGGCCATCTGGCGCTACTTCGCCGATACGGCCTTCCCGCCCGAGGCGCAGGTACGCCAGACGCTGTCGGCACTCGCCGATGCTGGACGGCCGCTGTCCGCGCCGGCCCTGGAGGCCGTGGTCGACCTCCGGCGCACCCGGCTGGAAACCATGCTCAAGGTGCTCGACGTGGACGGAGCCGTCAAGCGGGTGAAGGGCGGCTGGATCTCCACGGGAGAGCAGTGGGTCTACGACGCCGAGCGGTACGCCTGGGTCGCTCGGCAGCGGGCCGCCGAGCAGCAGGCCATGCGTGACTATGTGAGCACGTCCCAGTGCCGGATGGAGTTCCTGCGCCGGCAGCTGGACGACGACGGGGCAGCCCCGTGCGGCCGTTGCGACAACTGCGCGGGCGCCTGGGTCGATTCCGGTGTGTCGACGGAGGCGTTGACGGGGGCGGCGAAGGAACTGGACCGCCCGGGAGTGGAGATCGAGCCACGCCGCATGTGGCCGACCGGGATGCCCGCGCTGGGCGTCGACCTCAAGGGACGCATCCCGGCCAAGGAGCAGTGCTCCACCGGCCGGGCCCTGGGGCGGCTCTCGGACATCGGCTGGGGCAACCGGCTGCGCCCGCTGCTGGCGGAGAACGCGCCCGACGGTCCGGTCCCCGACGATGTCCTGCGGGCCGCGGTGGCGGTCCTCGCCGACTGGGCGCGCTCCCCGGGCGGCTGGGCGCCCGATGTCCCGGACGCCTCCGCACGACCGGTGGGCGTCGTGGCCGTACCGTCCGTGACGCGTCCGCAGCTGGTCGGTTCGCTCGCTCAGGGAATCGCGGCCGTCGGCCGCCTCCCCTTTCTGGGCACTTTGACTTACACCGGTCCGAGCGGAGCGCACGCAGCACGTCGCAGCAACTCCGCTCAACGCCTCCGGGCGCTGTCCGGCGCCTTCACCGTCTCCGGGGAGCTCGCCGGCGCCCTGGCCGGCTCTGCAGGCCCCGTCCTGCTCGTGGACGACTACACCGAGACCGGCTGGACCCTCGCGGTGGCCGCCCGCCTGCTGCGGCAGGCCGGCACCGAGAAGGTGCTTCCGCTGGTCCTCGCTGCGGCAGGCTGAGCTTTCCGGCCGGGTGAGATTCCGGCCGGGGGGTTCCCGGCTGGGATGGGGTTTTCGGCCGGGGTGCGCCGTGGGCGGGGCGTTTCCGGGAGGCGCCAGTATCGGGAGGCGCTGGTTCCGGGAGGCTCAGTGCGGTAGTGGTCCGGCTTGTACGGGCCCTCGACCTCGACGCCGATGTACGCGGCCTGCTCGGGGCTGCCCGCACCGTGGGGGCGACGGCGCATGCCGTGGTGCCTGGGGCGAGCGCGGCCGACGTCCACGAGCGGCTCGCGGGCGTCCTCGACGCGCAGGGAAAGGGCCGTCCTCCGCCGCTATCAGCCGCCGGCCGCCGTCGACCGGGCGCCGGGCCGGCTGACGGAGGCTCAGGCCTCCCGCACCGCGTAGCGGCCGAGCACCGGCTCCAGCAGGGCGAAGGCCTCGCGGGCGGCCACGGCGGCGGCGCCGTCCACTTCCGCGGCGGGCGTCTCGCTGCGTACCAGGCGGCGGACCAGCCGGAAGACGACCCGGTGGGCGGCGGCCAGTTGGGCGGCGGCGAGACAGGGCGTGAGGTCGTGGCCGGCGGCGCCCGTGGCGGTGGCGAGGGCCTCGGCGAGCGCCTGCTCGCGCTGCTCGTCGATCTCGCGCTCACGGGCCCGCAGCCGGGCGCTGTCGTGCACCAGCCGGGCGAAGCCGGGCGACGCGTGCCCGGTCAGCACCGGGTCGGCGCCGCCCAGCCCGGCGACGTATGCCCGGTGCAGCGCATGGCAGGCGGACTCGCCCGTCACCCGCTCGCGCACCGTCCGCGCGAGGCTGTCGACGGCGAGGTCATGGGCGTCGAAGACGAGGTCCTCCTTGAGCGGGAAGTAGTTCGTGACGGTCATCTTCGACACCCCGACGGCCTCGGCGATGTCGCTGATCGTCACGTTGTCGAAGCCCTTCTCGATGAACAGCAGCGTCGCCACATGGGCCAGCCGCTCCCGTGTCTGCTGCTTCTTGCGCTCGCGCAGCCCCGTTCCCGATCCCTGCATGCTGCCCATGGTAGCCATCCTTTGGTTCAGGCGAATTTTAGGTTTGACATAAGTCATGGTCCGACCTAAGTTCTCCGTGTCCAGCCTCGACTCACCCGCCCCGGAGGGTTCTTGAAGCGCTCGATCGCTCCCCGTCCCGTCGCTCCGTCCGAGACCGAGGACCGCCTCGACCCCGTCCCTGCTGCGGATCGGTGCGGTGCTGGTTCTCGGCGCCGTCCTCGCGCAGCTCGACACCACGATCGTCAACGTCGGTGTGGGCTCCATGGCCGATGGGCTGGACGCGTCGCTGACCGCCATCCAGTGGGTCAGCACCGGCTACCTGCTCGCCGTCGCCCTCGTGGCGCCGCTGTCCGGATGGCTCGTGGACCGATTCGGCGGCAAACGGACCTGGCTGCTGTCGGTGGCTCTGTTCGTCGTGGCCTCCGCGCTGTGCGGGGCGGCCTGGTCGCCCGGCTCCCTGATCGCCTTCCGCGTGCTGCAGGGGCTGGGCGGAGGGCTCATGCAGCCCATCGCGCAGTCCGTCATCGCCCGGATCGCCGGACCGCAGCGCATAGGCAGGCTGATCGGCGTCATCACCGCACCGGTCGCCCTGGCGCCGATCCTCGGGCCGGTCATCGGCGGCCTGATCGTGCACAGCGTCGAATGGCGCTGGCTGTTCTATGTCAACGTGCCCGTCGGGCTGGTCACGCTCGCCCTCGCCGTCCGCATCGTGCCCGGTGACGACGACGAACGTGTCGGGGGCCTGCGGCCCGACGGCGTGGGTCTGTCCCTGCTCCCGCCGGGGCTCGCCCTGTTCGTCTACGCCCTCGCGCAGGTGGACGGAGGCGGCCTCCGGCCGCTGGACGGCGCACTGCTCGTCGCGGGCGTCGCCCTGCTCGCCGGCTACATCGTCCACGCGCTGCGCACCCGCAACACCCCGCTGGTCGACCTCCGGCTCTTCGCCGGACGCGGCTTCACCCTCGCAGCCGTCAACACGCTCCTGCTCGGCGCCGCCCTCTACAGCTCGATGCTGCTCCTGCCGCTGTACTTCGTGCAGGTACGCGGAATGAGCGTGCTGGAGGCGGCGCTGATGCTGGCCCCGCAGGCGCTCGGCACCGCCGTGATCACCCCGTACGCGGGCCGGGTCACCGACACCTACGAGCCGCGCGCCGTGGCGATCACCGGCACCCTGCTCACCGTCGCGGGCACCGTGCCCTTCGTCCTCACCGGGACCGGACCCGGCATCGCCGTCCTCGCCGTCGCGCTGTTCGTCAGGAGAGTCGGGCTCGGTGCGATCACCCCACCGAACGTCGCGGTCACGTACACCTCCGTGACGCGCGGTCAGATCCCGGCCGCCACCAGCGCCCGCACCGTCCTGAACCGCGTCGGCGGCTCGCTCGGCACCGCCGTGCTCGCCGTGATCCTGCAGACTGCCCTGGCCGGCGCCGCCGACGGAACGCAGGGCGTGCCCGACGCCTACGCCCAGACCTTCTTGTGGGCCCTCGCCCTCAGCACCCTCACGCTCGTCCCGGCCGCGCTGTACCCCCGGCACGCTCCGGGCAAGGGCTGACGGAGGGGCCGTACCGCTCCCACGAGTCCCGAGCCCCCGAGCCCCCGAGCCCCCGAGCCCCCGAGTCCCGAGTCCCGAGCCCCGAGTCCCGAACCCGACGCCCCCGGCACGGCACTTCGCACGACAGGAGAAGCAATGACCACCACCGTTCGACCGACCCGCAGGGGACTGCGCCTGATGACCGTGCACGCCCACCCGGACGACGAGTCGAGCAAGGGCGCCGCCACACTCGTCAAGTACGCCCGTGACGGCGCCGGCGTCCTGGTGTGCACCGTGACCGGCGGTGAGCGCGGCGACGTGCTCAACCCCAGCCTCGACCGGCCCGAGGTGTGGGCCGAACTCCCCGAGCGACGCCGCCGCGAGATGGCCCGCGCCCGCGAAATCCTCGGCGTGGACCAGCGGTTCCTCGGGTTCACCGACTCGGGTCTGCCCAAGGACGGTGAGGATCTCCCCGAGGGGTGTTTCGCCCTGCAGCCCCTGGAGACCGCCGCCCGCCCCCTGGTGGAGGCCGTGCGCGCCTTCAGGCCGCATGTCCTCGTCACCTACGACGAGAACGGCGGCTACCCCCACCCCGACCACATCAAGACCAACCAGGTGGCGGTGGAGGCTTTCGAAGCCGCCGGCGACCCCGGCCGCTATCCAGGCACGGGCGAGCCGTGGCAGCCGCAGAAGCTGTACTACACCTGTGCGTTCAACAAGGAGTACTTCGAGGCGATCGACGCCGCCATGAGCGGGGCCGGACTCGACTCGCCGGCCCGCGCCGTCCTGGACAACTGGCCCGACGCCTGGCCGACCTGGGAGGCGACCACCCGGATCGAGTGCGCCGAGTACTTCCCCGTCCGTCGTGCGGCACTGCTCGCCCATGAGACGCAGGTCGACCCGGACGGCCCCGAACTGTCCTGTCCGCTGGACCTGGAGGCCGAGGCCTGGCCCACGGAGGACTACCACCTGGCCGCTTCCCACGTCTCTTCCTCAGTGCCGGAGGACGACCTCTTCGCGGGGGTGTCCGCCGACGCGCACTGACCGTTCACCCGGGCTCCAGGCGGACTCGACGGTCGGCCGCGCCGTTCCGCAGCGAGTCTGGCCGCACGGGAGGGGCAGCCGCACCTCGTGCTGCCGGAGGCGACCCCGCGCAGCGATCCGAGCTGGTTCGGCTTCGCCCTCACGGTCGACCCCGAAGCACCCTTCGGCGGGGCGGAACTGGTCGACTTCCTCGAAGACCGGAAGATCGGCACGCGCCGGCTGTTCGCCGGCAACGTCACCCGGCACCCTGCCTACTTGGACCAGCCGCACAGGGTGGTCGCCGATCCGTCCAACAGCGACATCCTCACCGAGTACACCTCTGGATCGGTGTCGGACACAACCGCTGTTCGAGCGGCACGGACGGGGCATCACCGCCTGCCTCATGCGACGGATCGGAAGTGTCCCTCACGTCCTGGCGCACGCCCGTGTCGAGGCGGGCTTCCTCTACACGGGCGAACTCGGGCCGACCGTGCAGTACAGGCCGGGCAACTACGCATATCTCGCCCAGGAGGAGCGCCCGGTGCGGCAGGGGGCTCCGCCCGACGGCCACTGCCTGGGTCAGGCCGCGCTGCTCGACGAGATACGTCGCTGAGCGCGCCCACGCAGCGGGGCAGCTCGCCGCGAGGGCTGACGGTGCTCCGGTCTTACGGAGCCCCGTCTTGTCGTGTCCCTGGTCCGACTTATCCACAGGGCAAAGCGGAGCCTCGGCATCCGCGAGATCGTCTGCGCATGACGAACCACAGCGAAACGACGGGATCTCCCGAGGCCAACGACACCTCGGACAGCGACCAGCACCTCGGCACCGCGTACGACGGGCACCTGCCTGAGAACCAGGTCACCCTGCGCACCCCGGCCGAACTGGCCGACGCCCTTCCATATCTCCTCGGATACCGCCCCGAGGACAGCATCGTGCTCGTCGCCCTGCACGACCGGGACGGCCGCGGCCGGTTCGGGGGGCGGGCGCGGCTCGGCATTCCCGCCAGTGCGGACGACTGGGACTCCGCGGCCGGGCAGCTGGCCCACGGACTGGTGAGGGGCGGCGAGCGCAGGGGAGCCCGGCCGGAACAGATGGTCGCCTTCCTCTGCCAGGAACCGGCAGAGGGCGAGACGGGCCGGCAGGTCATGGAAAGGCTGCGGCCACTGGCCCAGAAGACGCGTCTCGCGTGCGGCAGCCTGGACGTGCCGGTGATCGAGGCCCTGTGCATCTCGGACGGCCGCTTCTGGAGTTACTGCTGCGACAAGGAGGAGTGCTGCCCGCCCGAGGGCCGGCCGATGGGACTGCCCGGGACGTCGGTGCTGGCGGCCGCGGCCACGTATGCCGGAGTGCAGGTGCGCGGCACGCTGCGCGAGCTGCGGGCCAGGCTGCTGCCCTGGGAGACCGCCGCCGCGCTGCAGCAGGAGATCGCCCTGGACACCGTCGGCATGGCGCTGGTCCCCAGGATCCTCGACGCCGCGACTCGAGCGGGTGTGTCGGAGGAGACGCTGCACCTGGCCGAGCGGCTCATGAGCCGGTTCGCCGCGGCCCCGCCCGTGTCCGGGACGCTCACCGGGGATCTCCGCGACGACGAACTCCTCGGACACGACGAAGCCGCGAGGCTCATTCTCGGCCTGCAGGACCGCGCGACGCGCGACCGCGCGGCCGAGTGGATGGAGGGCGACGAGGCCGGTCCCGCCCTCCGGCTCTGGCGAGCGCTGGCCCGCCGCTGTGTCGGACCGTACGGCGAGCACGCCGCGGCGCCCCTCACCCTCGCCGGCTGGGTCGCCTGGTCCACCGGCGATGAGCTGGAGGCCCGGGAAGCCCTCGCCATGGCACTCGGCGCCGACCCCGACTACCTCTTCGCCCGCCTGCTCCACCAGGCCTGCAACGAGGGGCTGGACCCCGAGTCGATCCGCCGCTGCCTGCGTGCGGAACGCATGGGCCGTGAGCGGACGGGCGCGGTGCGGCACGACAAGCCGGGGGACGTGGGAGAGCCGGTACGGGGTGAGGTGGTTGAGCGCGAGGGGGAGGAGCGCGAGGCGGACGAACGCGAGGGGGACGAGCGCGAGGTGGAGAAGTGCGAGGCGGTTGAGCCGCAGTCGACATCTGAGGCGGGTGTTCGTCACCGGTCTCGGCCTACGGCGGGTTCAGGCGGGAGCCTCCCCCGCTCCGCGAGGACCGCCGGGCGGGAGCGGAAGACAGGCGCCTCACGGCCGCGTACGCCGACGGGTGCGCATCCCGATGCACCGCGGCCGGCCGGCAGGGCTGCACGCACCTCGAAGAGTCCGGCTCCGCGTGCCTCGAAGAAGGGAGCCGGACACAGGAGTCGGCCCCGCCCGGACGGCGCGCGTCCTGGAGGGGGCGGCGCCGTGGAGGACGCGTGAGCGGCTGTGGGGCAGGGCTTTGAGCGGTGGCGGGGAGGGGACGGCGGCCGTGACGGGTGCGGTGTGTAGGGCTGGTGCGGTGGAGGGCACGGATGGGGTGGAGGGCGTGGATGCGGTGGAGGGCGCCGGTGCGGTGAGGTGGCGGATGCGGTCAGGCTGGCAGATGCGATGAAGACGACGCTGCTGTCCGGCTGGTGAACTCGGGGCATGTCGTGGCCCTTTGGCGGGGTCACCCATAACGGCCGTGACCTGGAGGGATCCCTCCCCGTTCACCTGAGTGGCGGAACGCCCGGACCACCGCGCCGCCGCACCGCCCCTGTCACTCCTGACCCCCAGTCGGCGCCGCACACGCACGAGGCGCACAGAGCGCAGAGGAGCCGCCCCATGCCACAGCCGACTTCGACCTCCGCGGCCACGGACCATCGCGCCACGGCTGGTGGACCGGTGCCGTCCCAGAGGCAGCAGGCCGGGCCGGCCCCGGGGCCACCCCCTGCCCGACCGGCGGACGAGAGCCCACCTCTTGTCCGGCGGCCGCTGCCAGGCGAGAACGGCAGCGGGGGGCGCGCATCCCCGCCTCAAGGCAGCCCCTCTCCGGCTCAGCCACCGACCGCGCGTCGGTCGGCCGACCTGCCTCCCACCCATGACGCCATGATCTGCGTCGCCCTCCCGGGCCTCGCCATCTCCACGGACCAGGGGCAGCTGAACGGCCAGGGACTCGAGGGCTTCTACCGCGCGGGTCGGCGCTTGCTCTCGCGTTGCCAGGTCCGGGTGGCCGGACGCGAACCGCTGGTGGTCCAGGCCCGGATGACCGGGGCCGACTGTGCCCGCTTCGTGAGTAC
The DNA here is from genome assembly GCF_050936625.1 of Streptomyces sp. CA-251387. Classification (NCBI taxonomy): domain Bacteria; kingdom Bacillati; phylum Actinomycetota; class Actinomycetes; order Kitasatosporales; family Streptomycetaceae; genus Streptomyces; species Streptomyces sp. CA-251387. The sequence continues at coordinate 7,085,769 of NZ_JBNJMJ010000001.1, forward strand.
GCTGCGCGCCTCCCCGCAGGCGGGCCCCGACCCGGACATCGTCGTCGAGCGGACCCGTCACGCGGACGGCACCGAGCGCATCACGCTGCACAGTGCGGCCGCCCGCCCCCTGCGTGTGCCGGTCGAGGTCGCCCTGGGCACTGACCTGGCCGATCTCGGTGCGATCGCGTGCGGCAACGCGGGCCCGGAACTGCCCGCCAGCGTCCACGCCTCCGGCTTGCGCTGGTCGTCCGCCAGGGGGAACTCGGCAGTGACGGCCGACCCGCCGCCCGCCGACGCGCTGGCCTCCGCAGGGCTGCTGCGCTGGGAGTTGGCGCTGCCCGCAGGCGGCAGTGCGAGCATCGAGCTGCGGGTGCGTCCGGACCGAGCGGGCCCCGTGCGGGCCGTGGGCCGCGCGGCGACCAGCCCGCTCGCCCCGGCGCGGGCGGCCGGCGACGACCCAAGGGTGGAGGCCCTGCTGCGGACGAGCATCGAGGACCTCCAGGCCCTCCTGCTGCGCGACCCCGACCACCCGTCCGACACACACCTGGCAGCCGGTGTGCCCTGGCGCTGCGGCCTGGCCCCGGCCGACGCCCTTGCCGCGGCCCGGATGACCCTGCCCCTGGGGACCCGGCTCGCCGCGGGCACGCTGCGCACGCTCGCCCGCACCCAACTCCTGCGCCAGGACGCGCAGTTCGGCATGATTCCCGGGCCGATACGGGACGCGGGCACATATCTGCCGCCGAGCTGCACCGGTACGAAGGCCACGCTGCTCTTCCCCGCGCTGCTCGCGGAGGCCCGACGCTGGGGGCTGCCCGAGCCGGAGACCGAGGAGCTCCTCCCGGCGGCCGAGCGGTGTCTGACCTGGCTGCGGACCGCCGCGGGTGACGGCACATACCTGCGCGACCCGCACCCCGGCGGCCCCGTCCGCTGCGAGACCCAGGCCCACGCCCATCGTGCGGCACTGCTCGGCGCCGATCTCCTCGACGCCTGCGGCAGACCTGGCGGGACAGAGCTGCGGCAGTGGGCCGGGACGCTGCGGACGGCGTTCCGCGCGGACCTCTGGATCGACGACGTGGGCGGCGGCCGACCCGCCGCGGCCCGGACCCCGGACGGACGCCTCGTGCCGCATCTCGGCGCCGCCGCCGTCCATCTCCTCGACACCGGCCTGCTCGGCGGCGGAGAACCGGCCCCCGGTCTGCTCGACAAGGTGCAGACCGAACAGCTCGCCCGGCTGCTCGGCGCTCCGGCCATGGACTCCGGCTGGGGCCTTCGCGGACTGGGCGCGAGGGAGGCGGGACACAACCCGTTCGGTCACCGCAGCGGTGCCGTGCGGGTCCACGCGACCGCGCTTGCCGTCGCGGGCCTGGCCGCGGCCGACTACGAGAAGGAGGCCAGTGCGCTGCTGCGGGGCGTACTGGCCGCGGCGGAGGCGTTCGGCCACCGGCTGCCCGAGATGTACGCGGGGGAGCGGCGCACCGACGGCAGCGCTCCTCTCCCGCACCCCGCCGCCTGCCGCCCCGCGGCCACGTCGGCGGCAGCCGGGGTGCTCCTGCTGACCACGCTCGCGGGCATCCGCCCGGACGCGCCCGGGCGAACGATCACGTTGCGCCCCATGCGCAGCGCGCCGCTGGGCGAGATCGTCCTGACCGGCCTGCGCGTCGTCGGCGCCCCCTTCTCCATACGGGTCAACAGGCTGGGCCTCGCCATGGTCGAGGAGGCGGCCGACGGGCTCCAACTGCGAGCGTGACCTCGTACGACGTCACACGGCGCGACCTGCGGGGGAGCAAGGTGCGGCTGATTCCGGTCCGAATTGGATCAGCCGTCGACGAGGTCGGCGAAGGGAGTGTTTATCGTCAAGCAGACGACTATGATCGCCGCATGCCCTACGACCCGTCAGCCTTTCCGCCCTTTGCCGTCACCGTGGACCTGGTCGTGCTGACCGTGCGCCGCCATGCCCTGTGCGCGCTGGCGGTGCGCAGGGGTGAGCCGCCGTTCCAGGGGCGCTGGGCCCTGCCCGGCGGGTTCGTGCGGGCTGACGAGGACCTGGCGCAGGCCGCGGCGCGCGAGCTGGCCGAGGAGACCGGGCTGCGCGCGCACGACCCGTCCGTCCCCGCGCAGGACAACGGCGCCCACCTGGAGCAGCTCGCGACATATGGCGACCCCAAGCGGGACCCCCGGATGCGCGTCGTCAGCGTCGCCCACCTCGCGCTGGCCCCCGACCTGCCCGCCCCCGCGCGGGCGGTGACGCCAGCAACGCCCGCTGGGCGCCGGTCGACGAACTGCTGCAGCAGGGCGGGTACGGCCGTGACGGCGAGCCGGTGGCGCCGCTCGCCTTCGACCATGCGCAGATCCTGGCCGACGGCGTGGAGCGCGCCCGCTCCAAGATCGAGTACTCGTCGCTGGCCACGGCGTTCTGCCCCACCGAGTTCACCGTCGGAGAGCTGCGCCGCGTCTACGAGGCGGTGTGGGGCGTGGCGCTTGACCCCCGCAACTTCCACCGCAAGGTGACGGGCACGCCGGGCTTCCTCGTCCCCACCGGCGGCACCACCACACGCCAGGGCGGGCGCCCCGCCCAGCTCTTCCGGGCCGGCGGAGCCACACTGCTCAACCCTCCGATGCTGCGCCCCGAGGTCTGACGCGAGAGCCGGTGCGGGACGCCTGGCTCGGCCCGTACGAGGTCGATCCGGGCGCGGGGATGACAGGAAAACAGGGCCGGGAGAGGCGAACAGGGATCCGATCCGGCCGACTGCCGCACAGGCAGAAGGCCTTGCGCTGCCCGGAAAAACGGACATAACGCGCTATCTTGCTGAGGGTGATCCAGGCCATCGGACTGACCAGCGACCCTCGCAAGCAGCTTCCTCCCGCAGTCGACGACGTCTCCTTCGAGGCGTGCGCGGGCCGTGTCACCGCGCTGCTCGGGGCGTCGGGAGCGGGCAAGACGACGGCGCTCAGACTCATGCTCGAACTCCAACGCGGCCGTGGCATCACCTACTTCAGAGGCCGCCCCCTGCACCGCATCGCCCATCCGTCGCGCGAAGTCGGCGTGCTTATGGGGGAGGTCCCCGGGCACCCGGCCCGCACCGTCCGCGGCCATCTGCGCATGCTCTGCGCCGCCGCGGGCGTCCCGGCACGGCGCGCCGACGAAGTCCTGGAAGTGGTCGGCCTCGTCAGCCTGCGCGACGAACGCCTGGGCACCCTCTCGCGCGGCATGGACCGGCGCCTCGGTCTGGCCTGCGCGCTGCTGGCCGACCCGCACACCCTCGTGCTCGACGAACCCGCGGACGGGCTCTCGACCCGCGAGAGCCGGTGGCTGTACGGCATGCTGCGCGCGCACGCCGCCCAGGGCGGCACGGTCCTGCTGACCACGGCCGACCCCAAGGAGGCCGCACGCACCGCCGACCGGGTCGTCACCCTGGAGCGGGGCAGACTCGTCGCCGACCAGGAGGCCGCCGACTTCTCCCGCACTCGGCTGCGCCCCCGCGTCGCCGTCCGCAGCCCCCACGCCTCCCGCCTCGCCGCTCTGCTCACCAAGGAGGCGCGCACCGCACAGCGCTCCGTCGAGGTCGTGCGCGAGGGCGGCAACCGCCTCTCCGTGTACGGCAGTACATGCGCCGCTGTCGGCGAGACCGCGTACCGCCACGGCATCCTCGTGCACCAACTCGCCGACGAGATCGGGGACATGGGGCCCGGCGCCGCGACCGACGTATCGCACCTCGTGACGGAGTCCCAGATCGGCGCGGCGCAGTCGGCGCCGGTCGGTGAAGCGATCACCACTCGTGATCGCGGGCGTGAGACCACGGCGTCGCCGGCGCTCGTGCCCGCGCCGGGCAAAGCGGTGGACACGGCCGGCGATCTCACCGCGCTGCCGGACGCGCCGCCGACGCCGGGCGGCAAGCCGTACACGCCACAGGCACGCACGAGTGAGCCCCGACCGGCCGACGCACCCACCGAGGGTGACGGGCCCACCAAGGATGAAGGGCCTACCGAGGGTGAAGGGTCCACCGCGGGTGAAGGGCCCTCCTCGCGATCCGCCGGGCCGCGCCCGCCTGCCTCCTCCGTCGACGCCCTTCCCGATCTCCCACCCCCCATCTCCGTCCGCCCCGCCCCCAGCCCCCTGCGCCCCCTCCGCTACGAACTCCGTCGCGCCGCCGGAGTCGGCACCGGATTCCTCACCTCCGCCGCGGTGCTCATGGTGTCCGCCCTCACCGCCGTACTGCTCGCCCGCATCGGGCACACTCCGCATCATCGCCTGCTGGTCGCGTGGCCGCGGGAGCTCCCGCTGCCGCCCGCGGCGCTCGGGGCCGGGCTGCTCGGTGCGATCGCGTTCGGCGACGAGTTCCGCCACCCCGCCCTGGCCGCGGATCGCGGCACCGTCCCCCGCCGGCTGGGGCTGCTGGCCGCGAAGCTCCTCGTCGCCTCCGCCACCGCGCTGGTGCTGGCCGTCCTCACCGTCGGCTGCGACATCGAAGTGCTCTATCTCGTCTACGGACGGGAGCTCGCGGAAGTTCCCGCCGACTGGCTTTGGCTGAGCGCGAGTTGGATCGGGCTCGTGGTCGGCTGTGCTTGGGCCGGCGTACTGGCCGCGGGGCTCTTCCGGTCCACCACGGCCGGACTCGCGGCGGTCGTCGCCGTACCCATCCTCCTCGTACCGCTCGTGCGGAAGGTCATGGAAGGGCCTTCGGTGCGCACTGCGGCCGGTTTTCCCCTGCGGCTGCGGGAGGTGCTCCTGTCGCAGTGGCCGTTCGGGGGAGAGCGCTATCTGGCCGCTGTCGCGCGCGTGGTCGCCCAACCCGTCGGCGGCGCACTGACGTTGTCGCTGGCCGCGCTGCTGGCCGCCTATCTCCTCACGACCGTGCGCAGCAGGGTCCGATGACGACCATCCGTGCTCTTCCCGGCCCCGTCGTGCGCACAACTCCCCGGGGAAAGCCCATTTCTTTCCGATAAGGCGTCAATTGCGACGGGGTGAGCGATCACCCTTTCGTGTGCTTTTCACCAAAGACCTCAAGGGAGTTGGGGACGGCGCCGACAAAGGATCCGTGAGTACCCTTGCGCACACCATGATGACCGCCGCCCGTTCCGCAGACTCCGGCCTCGCCGGCCCGGGCGATCTCGACCGCTACCCCTACGCCGAGGCCCCCGTCGCCGACCGCGTCGGATCCCCCGCCTGGGAGGGCGCGGACCCGGACCTGGGCCGTGTCGGCCGGCGCGCCGCGGGCAGCCGCGGCCGCGGGCTGCACGGCCAACTCGTCCAGCAGCTCGGCCAGATGATCGTCTCCGGTGACCTGGGGGCCGACCGTCCGCTCGTGCCCGAGGAGATCGGCCAGCGATTCGAGGTCTCCCGCACCGTCGTCCGCGAGTCGCTCCGCGTCCTGGAGGCCAAGGGCCTGGTCAGCGCCCGCCCGAACGTCGGCACGCGCGTGCGCCCCGTCAGCGACTGGAACCTCCTCGACCCGGACATCATCGAGTGGCGGGCCTTCGGGCCGCAGCGCGACGATCAGCGCCGGGAGCTGAGCGAGCTGCGCTGGACGATCGAGCCCCTCGCCGCCCGGCTCGCGGCCGGGCACGGGCGCGAGGACGTCCAGCAGCGGCTCGCCGACATGGTCGAGATCATGGGCCACGCCATGGGGCAGGGTGACGTCCTCACCTTCTCCCGCGCCGACAGCGAGTTCCACAACCTGCTCATCCAGGTCGCGGGCAACCGCATGCTGGAGCACCTCTCCGGGATCGTCTCGGCCGCCCTCCAGGTCTCGGGTGGCCCGGTGACCGGCTGCGACCGGCCGAACGAGACGTCGCTCGCACAGCACAGCAGGATCGTCGACGCCCTCGCCACCGGCGACGGCGCGGGCGCCGAGGCGGCCATGCGTCAACTGCTCACCGTCCATCCCGAGGTCGAGCGCGTGGTGCCCGCACCCCGCGAGCACTGACCACCCTCTGGGTGGCGCGGCCGGGAGTGCCTCCCCCTCCTGTGGCATCTCTCGGTCTGCGCACCCTCTCCCGTCGGACCCGCAGGATCCGCTACGGATCCTGCGGGTCCGACGGTGCGATGAGGGGTGGAATCGTCGTACAGTCGATGGTTCAGGCCGTGGGCGACCTCTTCTGTCCGCGTCTATCCGTTTTTGATCGGTTACGGGATGTGACTCGGGCCACGCAGATTGGGCGTAACGCTCGGGGGAACAACGCGATGACCTAAGAGGTGACAGCCGAGGAGGGAATACGGACGCCGCTTACGGCGCTGTGCATCTTCCCGGCCCCCGCCCGCACCGTCGGCCCAATCCCCAGGCCGGTGGTCGGCTCCTGTCCGCCGTGGACGGGGCCGGAAGCCGTTTTCCAACGTTCCGAGAGGTTGTTCGTGTCGGCCAGCACATCCCGTACGCTCCCGCCGGAGATCGCCGAGTCCGTCTCTGTCATGGCTCTGATTGAGCGGGGAAAGGCTGAGGGGCAGATCGCCGGCGACGATGTGCGTCGGGCCTTCGAAGCTGACCAGATTCCGGCCACTCAGTGGAAGAACGTACTGCGCAGCCTCAACCAGATCCTCGAGGAAGAGGGTGTGACGCTGATGGTCAGTGCCGCGGAGCCCAAGCGCACCCGAAAGAGCGTCGCAGCGAAGAGTCCGGCCAAGCGCACCGCCACCAAGACGGTCGCGGCGAAGACGGTGACCACCAAGAAGGCCACCGCCACCGCCACCCCGGCGGCGCCCGCCGCCGACCCGGCCGTCGAGGACGAGGCCCCCGCAAAGAAGGCCGCTGCCAAGAAGACGACCGCCAAGAAGGCGGCCGCGAAGAAGACCGTCGCCAAGAAGACGGCGGCCAAGAAGACCACCGCCAAGAAGGACGACGTCGAGCTGATCGAGGACGAGGTCCTCGAGGACGCCAAGCCCGGCGAGGAGCCCGAAGGCACCGAGAGCGCCGGCTTCGTACTCTCGGACGAGGACGAGGACGACGCGCCCGCGCAGCAGGTCGCCGCGGCCGGCGCCACCGCCGACCCGGTCAAGGACTACCTCAAGCAGATCGGCAAGGTCCCCCTGCTCAACGCCGAGCAGGAGGTCGAGCTCGCCAAGCGCATCGAGGCGGGCCTGTTCGCCGAGGACAAGCTGGCCAACGCCGACAAGCTCGCCCCCAAGCTCAAGCGCGAGCTGGAGATCATCGCCGAGGACGGCCGCCGCGCGAAGAACCATCTCCTGGAGGCCAACCTCCGTCTGGTGGTCTCCCTGGCCAAGCGCTACACCGGCCGCGGCATGCTCTTCCTGGACCTCATCCAGGAGGGCAACCTCGGTCTGATCCGCGCGGTCGAGAAGTTCGACTACACCAAGGGCTACAAGTTCTCCACGTACGCCACCTGGTGGATCCGCCAGGCGATCACCCGCGCCATGGCCGACCAGGCCCGCACCATCCGTATCCCGGTGCACATGGTCGAGGTCATCAACAAGCTCGCACGCGTGCAGCGCCAGATGCTCCAGGACCTGGGCCGCGAGCCCACCCCGGAGGAGCTGGCCAAGGAACTCGACATGACCCCGGAGAAGGTCATCGAGGTCCAGAAGTACGGCCGCGAGCCCATCTCGCTGCACACCCCGCTCGGCGAGGACGGCGACAGCGAGTTCGGTGACCTCATCGAGGACTCCGAGGCCGTCGTCCCGGCCGACGCCGTCAGCTTCACGCTCCTGCAGGAGCAGCTGCACTCCGTCCTCGACACCCTGTCCGAGCGCGAGGCGGGCGTGGTCTCGATGCGCTTCGGTCTCACCGACGGTCAGCCGAAGACCCTCGACGAGATCGGCAAGGTGTACGGCGTGACGCGTGAGCGCATCCGCCAGATCGAGTCCAAGACGATGTCGAAGCTGCGCCACCCGTCGCGGTCGCAGGTGCTGCGCGACTACCTCGACTAGTCGTCAGTCGTACGACGCCGAAGGCCCGGTCTCCCGAGGGGGGACCGGGCCTTCCGGCTGGCCCGCGGGTGCGGGGTGCCGTGTGCTGAATCACTCTGGGTGTTCCACGACCACCAGTGAGTGAGGAGCGTGCATGCGTCGTCTCTTGACCCGGGCGCTGACCGGGCCGCTGGCCCTTGCCGCCGCGGCGGCCGCCATACCGTTGGCGTCCCCTGCTCCCGCGGCCGCCGACAGTGTCGTCGTCGGTGGGTTCCCGGTCGATGTGTCCGAGAGTCCGTGGACGGTGGCGCTGTCCAGCCGTGACCGGTTCGGAGGTACGCGGGCCGGTCAGTTCTGCGTCGGTGTGGCGGTCGGCCGGTCCACCGTGCTCACCGCGGCCCACTGCGTGAGCGAGGAGGTCCTGGGGGTCGCACCGGATCAGCTGCGCGATTTCAGTGTCATCACCGGCCGTACGGACCTGCTGTCGAACCGGGGCCAGGAGATCCGCGTCCGCCACACCTGGGTGAACCCGGCCTACGACAGTGCCACCAACGCGGGGGACTTCGCCGTCATCACCCTCGCTCAGCCCCTTCCGGCGAGCTCGGTGATCGGGATGGCAGGCGCCGGCGATCCCGCGTATGTACCGGGGACGTCGGCCCTGGTCTACGGGTGGGGGGACATCACGGGCGCGGGCGACTACGCGCGCGGTCTGCGGGCAGCGCGCGTGCATGTCCTGCCCGACGCCCTGTGCCGGAAGGCGTATCCGGGCGGCAGTGACGGCAGGTATCTGGCCGACAGCATGGTCTGCGCCGGGGAGGTGCAGGGAGGCCGGGACGCCTGTCAGGGGGACAGCGGAGGGCCGCTGGTCGCTCAGGGGAAGCTGATCGGGCTTGTGTCCTGGGGCACCGGCTGCGGTCGCGCGGGCAGTCCCGGCGTCTACACGCGGGTGTCCGAGGTCGTACGGGCTCTGCGGTGGAGCGCGCGGACGCGAGTGGCTGACAGGGCCTGAGCTCGCGCGGTATGAGCGCGGGCGGCCGCCCCTGCTCTCAGGGGCGGCCGCCCGTCAACCGGCCTGTGCCGGAGCTGGCTCGTCGTGATGCGAGGTGTCAGCGCTCTTCTTCGGACGCCGATGCGGGAACGGACGTCAGCCGCTCCGTCTCGTCCTGTATCTCAGCGGCGATCTTCTTGAGTTCCGGCTCGAACTTGCGACCGTGGTGGGCGCAGAAGAGCAGCTCTCCGCCGCTGAGCAGGACGACGCGCACGTACGCCTGTGCGCCGCAGCGGTCGCAGCGGTCAGCGGCCGTCAGCGGGCTCGCGGGGGTCAGAACAGTAGTCACGTCGCCTCTTCTCTAGCTCGACGAGCTGTCGTACCAGGGTCAACATCCAACCAGCCCCAAAACGTTCCCGCTCGTGGCTTCTCCCTCAGTGAAATTTTTCCGAGGGGGCTGGCTGCTGCCGGCTTGGCGGCGAATGTGCCGTATCGCGTCTCTGTCTTGCTTACGGTTTCGCGCTGTCGGTCAAGGTCAGATCCTCCCGGCCGGGTTGCCGGTTTGTTCATGAGGACGTGCCCGGAGCCTAAATGGTTCATGCCTGGAAGGGAACGTGATATGTACTTCACCCCATCGAGGGATCGAACAGGCATACGAGCCTGGACTAGTCTGTGTTTCGCACGAGGGTGGCGTTACAACGGCTCTACCAGGCCTCGGTACCCTCTTGACGGCGACCGAAGCCGCGCCCTTACCCATCAGGGCGCCACCTGAAATTCAGCGAGGAGCGAACCGCGTGACCGCCGAGACGTCCGTGCCGTCCACAGCGCTGCTGGCAGGAGCAGACCGGGACGGTTCCAACTACACCGCGCGGCACCTCCTCGTCCTCGAGGGCCTCGAGGCCGTGCGCAAGCGCCCGGGCATGTACATCGGATCGACCGACAGTCGCGGTCTGATGCACTGCCTGTGGGAGATCATCGACAACTCCGTCGACGAAGCCCTCGGTGGTTACTGCGACCACATCGAGGTGATCCTCCACGACGACGGTTCCGTGGAGGTCCGGGACAACGGCCGGGGCATCCCGGTCGACGTGGAGCCCAAGACCGGCCTGTCCGGGGTCGAGGTCGTCATGACCAAGCTGCACGCCGGCGGCAAGTTCGGCGGCGGCTCGTACGCCGCCTCCGGCGGTCTGCACGGCGTGGGCGCCTCCGTGGTGAACGCCCTGTCCGCGCGGCTGGACGTCGAGGTCGACCGTGCCGGCCACACGCACGCCATCAGCTTCCGGCGCGGCGTTCCCGGCGCCTTCGCCGCCGACGGTCCGAACGCCAAGTTCGACGCCAAGAGCGGCCTGCGCAAGGCCAAGAAGATCCCCAAGACCCGCACCGGCACGCGCGTGCGCTACTGGGCGGACCGCCAGATCTTCCTCAAGGACGCCAAGCTCTCCCTGGAGAACCTGCACCAGCGCGCCCGCCAGACCGCGTTCCTGGTGCCCGGCCTGACCATCGTCGTGCGCGACGAGTTCGGCCTCGGCGAGGGCGGCAGCAAGGGCGAGGAGTCCTTCCGCTTCGACGGCGGTATCAGCGAGTTCTGCGAGTACCTGGCCACCGACAAGCCGGTCTGCGATGTCCTCCGCTTCTCCGGGCAGGGCACCTTCAAGGAGACCGTCCCGGTGCTGGACGAGCACGGTCAGATGACCCCCACCCAGGTCACCCGAGAGCTCGACGTCGACGTCGCGATGCGCTGGGGCACGGGATACGACACGACCCTGAAGTCGTTCGTGAACATCATCGCCACCCCCAAGGGCGGCACCCACGTCGCCGGCTTCGAGACGGCCGTGACCAGCACGATCAACGAGGTGCTGCGAGCCAAGAAGCTGCTGCGCGTCGCCGAGGACGACATCGTCAAGGACGACGCCCTGGAGGGCCTCACCGCGGTCGTCACCGTGCGCCTCGCCGAGCCGCAGTTCGAGGGTCAAACCAAGGAGGTCCTCGGCACCTCGGCGGCCCGTCGCATCGTGAACACCGTGATCTCCAAGGAACTCAAGGCGTTCCTGACGTCCACCAAGCGGGACGCCGCCGCGCAGGCACGCGTGGTCCTCGAGAAGGCCGTCGCAGCCGCCCGTACGCGTATCGCGGCCCGCCAGCACAAGGACGCGCAGCGCCGGAAGACGGCCCTGGAGTCCTCGTCGCTGCCCGCCAAGCTCGCCGACTGCCGCAGCGACGACGTGGACCGCAGCGAGCTGTTCATCGTCGAGGGAGACTCCGCGCTCGGCACCGCCAAGCTCGCCCGGAACTCCGAGTTCCAGGCGCTGCTGCCGATCCGCGGCAAGATTCTCAACGTCCAGAAGTCGTCCGTGACCGACATGCTCAAGAACGCCGAGTGCGGCGCGATCATCCAGGTCATAGGGGCGGGGTCCGGCCGGACCTTCGACATCGACGCGGCCCGCTACGGCAAGATCATCATGATGACCGACGCCGATGTGGACGGCTCCCACATCCGCACCCTGCTGCTGACGCTGTTCCAGCGCTACATGCGGCCGATGATCGAGGCGGGCCGGGTGTTCGCCGCGGTGCCTCCGCTGCACCGGATCGAGCTCGTCCAGCCCAAGAAGGGGCAGGACAAGTACGTGTACACGTACTCGGACCGGGAGCTGCGCGACAAGCTCATGGAGTTCGAGAGCAAGGGCATCCGGTACAAGGACTCCATCCAGCGGTACAAGGGTCTCGGCGAGATGGACGCCGACCAGTTGGCCGAGACGACGATGGACCCGCGCCACCGCACGCTGCGCCGGATCAGCCTCACCGATCTGGAGGCGGCCGAGCGGGTCTTCGATCTGCTGATGGGCAACGACGTGGCGCCCCGCAAGGAGTTCATCTCCAGCTCGGCGGCGACGTTGGACCGGTCGCGTATCGACGCGTAGCGCTGCGCTGGGCTTGGGCCGGTTTTCTGCCTCGGCTTCGCCTTCGGCCTGCTTTGGGTTCCCACCCGCACCGTCCGTGACGCTTTCGTCGTCGGGTGCGGGTGGCCCCTGTGGGGCTGAGCGCCGTCGGCGGCTTGCGGCTCGTCCGCAATATGCGGCTTCAGGCACGTGTATCACCTGATGGGGTGAAGCGCGCGGAGAAGCAGAGTCGGGGATCTTTCCGTTCTGTCCATGCTTGGGCATGTACTCAAGCGACGGTCGTCCCCGCGACGCCAGAAGTATGCGGTACGACGATCCCTGGTACGACGCCCTCGCCTCCGGATGGGGTGAGTCGGACGTCACGGGCGCTCCTGACGCCGCTGCGCCGGTCGCGGCCGACGTGTACCTCGAGGTGCAGCGCAGTGCGGCCTTCCAGGAGGTGCGCAGGCGGTATCGCAGGTTCGTGGTGCCGGCGGTCGTCCTGTTCCTCTCCTGGTACGCGGCGTACGTCGTGACCGCCACGGCCGCGCCGGGGCTGATGGCCCGGCCCGTGGCGGGTGCCGTGAACGTCGCGATGGTGGCGGGGCTCGGACAGTTCCTCACCACCTTCCTGCTCACCTGGGCCTACGCCCGCCACGCGCGGCTGCGCCGGGACCGCGCGGCACTCGAACTTCGCTGGGACACCCAGGAGTTGACGCGCGTCACACGGGGTGGTGCCTCGTGACGGGTGATCACCAGACCCTGGCACTACTGCTGTTCAGCGTGTTCGTCGCGATCACCCTGGCGATCACGACGTGGGTGAGCCGCAAGCGGCGTGGTTCGGCGGAGGAGTTCTATGCGGGCGGTCGGCTCTTCTCGCCCATGGAGAATGGTTTTGCCATCGCCGGTGACTACATGTCCGCCGCCTCCTTCCTCGGCATCTCCGGTCTCATCGCCCTCTTCGGCTACGACGGGCTGCTGTACTCGGTGGGCTTCCTCGTGGCCTGGCTGGTCGTGCTGTTCCTGGTCGCCGAACTGGTGCGCAACTGCGGCCGGTTCACACTCGCCGACGTGGTCGCCGCGCGGATGAGGGAGCGCCCCGTGCGGATCGCCACGGGAACTTCCTCGGTCACCGTGTCCGTTCTGTATCTGGTGGCGCAGATGGTGGGCGCGGGCACCCTGGTCGCGCTGCTGCTCGGCGGCAAGGGCGAGGCGGCGCAGGCCTGGACCGTCATCGGCGTCGGCGCGCTCATGGTGATCTACGTGTCGTTGGGAGGGATGCGGGCCACCACCTGGATCCAGATCGTCAAGTCCGTCCTGCTGCTCGGCGGGACTGTCGCGTTGACCGTGCTCGTCCTGCTGCGCTTCGACGGCGACTTCGACCGACTGCTGCTCACGGCGGCCGAGCGCAGTGGTCACGGTGCCGCCTTCCTGGCGCCCGGTCTGAAGTACGGCGGGGACTGGACGGCGCGGCTCGACTTCATCAGCCTGGGCCTCGCGCTGGTGCTGGGCACCGCCGGGCTGCCGCACATCCTGTCCCGCTTCTTCACCGTGCCCACCGCCCGCGCGGCACGGCGCTCCGTGGTGTGGGCGATCGGACTCATCGGCGGCTTCTATCTGATGACCATCGTCCTGGGCTTCGGGGCGGCCGCGATCGTCGGTCCCGAGGCCGTGCGCGGCTCGAACGCGGCCGGGAACACGGCGGTTCCGCTGCTCGCCCTCGATCTGGGCGGCGGCGCGGATTCCACCGGAGGAACGGTTCTCTTCGCCGTCGTCGCCGCCATCGCCTTCGCGACGATCCTCGCGGTGGTCGCCGGAATCACCCTGTCCTCCTCGGCCTCCGTTGCCCACGACCTGTACGCCTCGCTGCGGCGCAGGCACGCGAAGCCCCGCAGCGAGGTGGCCGTGGCGCGCGTAGCCGCGGTCGGCATCGGCGTGATCGCGATCGCCCTCGGACTGCTGGCCCGCGATCTCAACGTCGCCTTCCTGGTGGGCCTGGCCTTCGCCGTCGCCGCGTCCGCCAATCTGCCGGTGCTGCTGTACTCGCTGTTCTGGCGGGACTTCACCACGCGAGGTGCCGTATGGGCCGTGCACGGCGGCCTGTTCCCGGCCGTGGTGCTCGTGGTGCTGTCGCCGGTGGTGTCGGGCAGCCCCGAATCGCTGTTCCCCGGCGTCGACTTCCAGTACTTCCCCCTGCAGAACCCCGGCCTCGTCTCGATCCCGCTGGGCTTCGTCGCGGGCTGGCTCGGCACGGTCACCTCGGCGGAGGTCCCCGACGAGGCCAAACACGCGGAGACCGAGGTGCGGTCGTTGACCGGGGCGGGAGCCGTCTAGGGGTGGCGGCCGGTCGGGGCGGCACCTTCATCGTCGGCCGGCTGATATTTGGGCGGCCGGAATCCGTACAAGGGGTGGGCACGGTCCCTTCCCCCGCCCCCACGGGCCGTGCCTCAGGCGCGGGTCGCCCACACGTAACGGTGTTCCGGGCGACCCGCGTCGCCGTATTTGAGGGTGAGGCGGGCCCGTCCCGTGCGCTCCAGGAGCTTGAGATAGCGCTGGGCGGTCTGGCGGCTCACCCCCGTCCGCTCGGCGATCTCCTGGGCCGACAGAGGGCCTTCGGCGTTCATCAGGGAGCGGCGTACGAGCTCCGCGGTGGTGGGGGAGTGGCCCTTGGGCAGGTCGGGCTCCGAGGGCGTGGACAGGGCGCCGAAGATGCGGTCCACCTCGGCCTGTTCCGCCTCGCCGCCGCCGTCGAGGGTGCGCCGCAGCTCCGCGTACGCCTCCAGCTTGGCGCGCAGGCCCGCGAAGGCGAAGGGCTTCACCAGGTACTGGAGCGCGCCGTGCCGCATCGCCGCCTGCACCGTCGACACGTCCCGGGCCGCCGTCACCATGATCACGTCGGTCTGGTGGCCGCGCCGCCGCATCTCCTGGACGACCGACAGCCCCGTCTCGTCGGGCAGGTAGTGATCCATGAGGACCAGGTCCAGCCGCGGCAGCTCCTCCACCTGGCGCAGCGCCTCGGCCGCGCTGTGCGCCTCGCCCGCCACATGGAAGCCCGGCACCTTCTCGACGTAGGCGGCGTTGACCCGCGCCACGCGCGTGTCGTCGTCCACGACCAGGACCTCGATCATCGCGACTCCTCCTCGGCGACGGTCTGCGGATCCGACGGCACGGTGAGGGCCGGTTCCAGGTCCGGCTCGGCCAGCGCCTCGGGCAGTACGACGGTGAACTCCGCGCCTCCGCCGGCCGCCTCGCCCACCGTCGCGCTGCCGCCCTGTCGTTCGGCGAGCCTGCGCACGAGGGAGAGCCCGATGCCACGCTCGCGGTGGGCCGGGCGCTTCTTGGTGGACCACCCCTCGGTGAAGACCGCCTCACGGTGCTCCTCGGGGATGCCGGGCCCGGTGTCGCGCACCCTGAGGGTCGCGGTACGGCCCTCGGCACGCAATTCGACCTCCACGCGCGCGTGCGCTGTGCCCGCGACGGCGTCGAGTGCGTTGTCCACCAGGTTGCCGACGATCGTGACCAGCCCTCGGGGGTCGATCAGCCGGTTCGGGAGCCCCGTCCGGTCCGAGAGGCGCAGCGCGACGCCGCGCTCGGCCGCCACCGTCGCCTTGCCGACCAGCAGGGCGGCGAGCAGCGGGTCCTGGATCTTCTCGGCGACCTGCTCCGCGGTGTCCCGGTGGTCGCCGACCACCTCGCCGACGAACTCCACGGCGTCGTCGTACATCTCCAGTTCGAGCAGCCCCAGGAGCGTGTGCATCCGGTTCGCGTGTTCATGATCCTGGGCGCGCAGGGCGTCGATCAGGCCGCGCGTGGAGTCGAGTTCGCGGCCGAGCTGCTCCAGCTCGGTGCGGTCGCGCAGGGTGGCGACGGCGCCACCGTCGTCGGTGGGCATGCGGTTGGCGACCAGGACGCGCTGACCGCGGACCGTGAGCAGATCGGTGCCTGTCACCCGGCCGGCCAGCACATCGGTCGTACGGCCTTCACCGAGCGCCTCGTCGAGGGAGCGGCCGACGGCCTCGTCCCCGATGCCCAGCAGGCGCTGCGCCTCATCGTTGAGGAGCCGGATACGGCCGCCGCGGTCCAGGGCGACGACGCCCTCCCGGATGCCGTGCAGCATCGCCTCGCGCTCCGCGAGCAGTGCCGAGATGTCGGAGAAGGCCAGGTCCCGGGTCTGCCGCTGGACCCGGCGGGAGATGAGCCAGGCCGCCAGCGCGCCGACCGCCAGGGCGCCGCCCGCGTATGCGAACAGCCCGGGGATCGCGTGCAGCAGCCGGGCTCGCACGCTGTCATAGGCGATACCGACCGAGACCGCCCCGACGATCCGGCCGTCGCTGTCGCGCAGCGGGACCTTGCCGCGGGCCGTGCGGCCGAGGGTGCCGTCGTCGATCTGCATGACCTCGTGGCCGGCGAGGGCCTGGCCCGGGTCGGTCGAGACGGTCCTGCCGATCTCGCTAGGGGTGGGATGGGACCAGCGCACCCCGCGCCGGTCCATCACGACGATGTACTCGGCCTTGGTGGCCTTACGGATCCGCTCCGCCTCCCGCTGGACCGGGCCGCCGGCCGTCGCGGGCGTGCTCACCAGGTCCTCGGCAATCTGCGGCTGGACCGCGGTGGTCTGCGCGATCGACAGCGCGCGGCGCATCGCCTGGTCGTCCAGCTGGTCGCTGAGCGGAGCGAGGAACAGGCCGGTCGCGAGCACCGCGACTCCCGCGGCGATCGCCACCTGCATCAGCAGCACCTGTGCGAACATCCGCCGGGGCAGACCGAGGCGCAGGCGACGTGCGGGGGGAGTGGGGCTCATACCCACGACGGTACGTGGGCGTGCGGGAAGTCCCGTAGAGGGATGTGGTGTGGATCTCTTGATCAATGTGCTGATCAATGTCGGGCGGTCGATCTACGTCGTGATCAATGTCGGGCAGCCTGTCCACCTTCGGGCGACCCGGTACGCCCCGTCAGCTCGCGAGCGCCGCCGTCATCGTGAGTTCGCGCACCGCCACCACGTCCATCCGCGCGGGCGAGCCCAGCACCGACGCCCCACAGCTCTCGGGGCGGGGCGGCCCGGAGGCGCCCTGGGCCACCACGACCCGCCAGTGGCGTCCGTCCACGTGGGCAACCGTCACCTCCCAGCGCGGGGCCGCGCCGTCCGTCCGTACGACGCTCAGCGCCTCCGCGGCAGCCTCGCCCGTGGCCGTGCGAACGGCCAGCTCGGCGGCCTGACCCGGCCGCTCCCAGGCCGAGTTCCCGCGGCAGCCCTCGACGACGATCCGGCCCTCCTGGACGCTGTGCAGAACCTCCTTGACGGCGTGGGCCTGCGCCCGGCCGTACGCGTAGCCGTACGGCAGCACGAGCAGCGTCGGTGAGAACCGGTGTCCACCCAGATGGGTGACCTCCCAGACGCCGTCCACGCCGGAGGCGGTGAGCTCGGCCGCGAGAGGGCGGCCGAGAAGTGCGCAGCAGCGGTCCCGCTTGCCGTTGGTGCAGACGAGGGCGAGCGGATCGCCGGTGTGGGGCCGCCCCTGGAGCACCGAGTCGAAGGCGTGGTGGTCTCCCCTGCCGAGGGCGGCGAAGTCCAGGTCGAGCAGCTGCTGCGGGTCGCGGGTCGTGGCCGCGTGCAGCCATACGTTGCCGGGCACGGTGTGGGCCGCGTAGATCTGGCGCTTGGCCGGGGTCCCGCAGTCTGCATGCCGCCCGGGGCGGCGAATCAGCGCGACGCGCACGCCCGTGCCCTTCGTGGCCGCCTCCAGGGCGCGGCCGAGCGCGGGGTCCAGGTGGCTCTGGGTGAGCGCCTTGGCACCCCACGGACCGGGCTGTTCCACGAGCAGCCAGGTCGTCGCGGTCGCCGCGGTCCCCGCGATGGGCTCGTCGAGGTCCTGCGAGACGGTTGAGCACGTACTCACAGAGGTGAGCCTAACCTGACTTGAGTCCGGGCGGCTTCCCGAGGGTGCTTTTGTCGTGCCGACGGGAGTGTTCGGCGGTACTGGGGGAGTGTTCGGCGGGTCCTACTCCAGCAGGTGGTGTCCTGCTCAGGCGGTGGTGTCCTGCTTCGGCGGTGGGTCCTATACCGGCGGTGGGTCCTACTCCGGGAGGGGCTGAGGCGGCTTCGGGCCTGTGTAGTGCCCGCTCGGCCGCATCCGCAGCGGGCGCTCCCCGTACTCCTCCAGGGCGTGGGCGACCCAGCCTGCCGTGCGGGCCACGGCGAAGATCGTTTCGCCTGCCGTGAAGGGCATCGCGGAGGACGCCGTGAACACGGCCAGGGCCAGGTCGACGTTGGCGTGCAGCGGGGCGTGGCGGGCGGCCGTGGCGACGATGTCGCGGGCCGCGGCGAGGGCGGGCTCGGCGCGGGGGATCTCCTCCAGGAGCTCGAACAGGACACGCGCGCGTGGGTCCTTGCCGGGATAGAGCCGGTGACCGAGCCCCGGAATGCGCCGGCCGGCCCGCAGCTCCTCGGCGATCACGGGCCCCGCGTCGCCCTGGTCGAGCACCTCCATGATCAGCTTGTGGGCGAGGCCGCTGGCCGCGCCGTGCAGAGGGCCCTCGATCACGCCGAGCCCGGCGGAGACGGCCGCATAGGCGTGCGCGCGGGCCGACGCGGCGACGCGCACGGCGAGCGTCGAGGCGGCCAGGTCGTGGTCGACGAGCAGGGCGAGTGCCGTGTCCAGGACGCGCAGTCCGGCCTCGTCGGCGGTCTGCCCGCTCAGTCGGCTCCACAGACGGTGCGTGAGAGAGCCCTCGTCGCGATAGGGGTACCCCGGGCGTGTGAGGGCGGCGACCAGGGTGGGGATGAGGATGCGGGCGGTGCCGAGCACGGCCTCCTCGGACAGGTCGAAGCGCAGCGGGTCCACCGCCGCGGCGGCGATCGCCGCGACCCGCAACCGGTCGGTGGGGCCCGCGTGTTCGGGCAGGGCCTCGACGGCGCGCCGGGCGGCGGTGACGGAGGCCTCGGGGGCGGCGAAGGTCACGCCGCGGCGCAACCGGCCGGTCCAGAGCCACTCGGCGACCTCTTCGTAGGAGTACCGGGCGGCCAGTTCGGTGGCGTCCACGCCCCTGAAGTAGTAGCGGTCGGTGTCGATGAAGGTGAGGCCGGTCCGCACCGACAGCTCGCCGCCGGAGCCCGAACCGGCCGCGCTCTCCCGCTTGTTGCGCCGGGCGAGCGTCTCGACCTCCTTCGCGTCGAAGGTGCTGCCCCGCCCGCCGGGCACGCGGCGGCTGCTGAGGTGACCGCGGCTCACGTACGCGTACACGGTCTCGGGCTTCACGCCGAGCAGCTCGGCGGCCTCCTGGGTGGTCAGCCGCCGCCCCGCCGGGCCGGGTTCTTGATCGCGCATGGGGTCACCGTATCCAGGCCGCAGAACATTGATCCTTATATTGATTTAATCAATATTGACAGAGAAACAGTCAAGCATGGACAGTCGAATCAAGTCCAGGGAGGAAATCATGTCCGTCAACAGGTCAGCAGCCGCGCTCGTCGACGTGCCACGTGGACTCGCGGGCGTCGTCGTCACCGACACCGAGGTCGGCGACGTCCGGGGGCTCGAGGGCTTCTACCACTACCGCCAGTACTCGGCCGTCGAACTCGCGCAGACCCGCCCCTTCGAGGACGTCTGGCACCTCCTCGTCCACGGTGAGCTGCCGGACGCCGAACGCGCAGCCGCCTTCGCCGCCGAGACCGCCGCGCTGAGGCGGCTCCCCGACGAGGTGCGGGCGGCCCTGCCCGCGATCGTGGCGGCGAGCGGACGCTCCGGCCCGCTGGCCGGCCTGCGCACCGCGCTGTCCCTGCTGGGCGCGGCGAAAGGCTTCCGGCCGGTGTACGACATCGACGCCGACGAGCGCCGCCGGGACACCCTCGTCGCGGCCGCGGCCGTACCGACGCTGCTCACCGCACTGCACCGGCTGGGCAGCGGACTTGATCCTGTTGAGCCCCGTGAGGATCTGTCGTACGCGGCGAACTACCTGTACATGTTGACGGGATCGGAGCCCGACCCGAGGCGGGCGCGGGCGGTCGAGCAATACTTGATCTCGACCATCGACCATGGATTCAATGCGTCAACCTTCACGGCCCGCGTCATCACCTCCACGGGCGCGGACGTCGCTGCCTGCCTGGCCGGAGCCGTGGGCGCGCTGTCGGGGCCGCTGCACGGCGGCGCCCCCAGTCGCGCGCTGGACACGCTGGACGCGATCGGCACTCCCGACCGTATCGACACCTGGATACGCGAACGGGTTCTCGCCGGCGGCCGCATCATGGGCTTCGGCCACCCCGTCTACCGCACCGAGGACCCCCGTTCCCGGATGCTCCGCGAGATCGCCCAGAACTTCGGCGGCCCGCGAGTCGACTTCGCCGTGGAGGTCGAACGGCGCGTGGAGGCGATCCTCGCCGAGCTGAAGCCCGGCCGCGAACTCCATACGAACGTCGAGTTCTACGCGGGCGTCGTCATGGAGCTGTGTGGTCTGCCGCGCGAGATGTTCACCCCGACGTTCGCCGCGGCGCGGGTCGTGGGCTGGAGCGCCAACATCCTGGAACAGGCACAGGACTCGAAAATCATCAGGCCGGTGGCGCGGTATGTGGGGCCGGGGGCGCCGGTGAAGGTGCCGGAGGCGGGAGGCCACCGAGAGGTCCACGACAACGCGATGAGGGCGCGACTGGGTGACTTTTCTCCAAAAACAATGAACTCCTGAGGACCAGTCATTAACCTGCTCCCCACTAGTATGCCCAGCCTCCTAAGGACCCCCTTTGAAGATCGTGCGCCGCATCGGTGTGCCTCCAAGCGCCCGAGGCAGTAGTTCAGGAGCTACCTGCCCGGACGTGTTCGAACTCAGCGACGGCAACTTCGCTGTCATCGGCACCGAGGCCACCGAGGCGCTTGAGCCGGAACTGCCCGCCGATGCCGCCCGCGCCGACTACGAGCGCATCGTCATCGTCAGCCGGGAGACTCTCATCCGCGCCAAGGCAGACATCCCCGACGCCTGAGACCACCGCACGAGCACGGGTCCACCTCAGACCCGTACCATCCGCCCGCCCCGGCCGCGCGCAACCGTAGCGAGCCGGGCCGCCCCCGGCGGGCAGCCGGCACCCCGTCACTGCTCGCTCTCCACCGATAAGGCCTGGCGCCAGAAGCACCAGGCCACACGAGTTTCGCAGGTCACAAGCGTTTCTCAGACCGTCGCGGGCGTACTGGTCCGGGCCTTCCGGTCAGTTTGTCGGCGGATCGCCGACGACCCACCACTCGTCGGTGTCGGATTCGTCGAGATCCCGGACGAGGCCATCCACCATGTGCCCCAGCTGGGCCTCCACGGACGACTCGTCCAGGCTGGCGCGCATATGCCGCGACGCCTCCCAGTACTCGCGGAAGACCGGACTCTGGAAGAACTCCCGCAGCCGCGTGTACAGCTCCTCCCGATCCAGGAGTTCTGCCTGGTAGAGGTGGTAGAGGTGGACGTACCAAGCGTTGGCATAGAAGAACTGGCGACGCCTCTCCGCCGGGATGTTCTGGTCGTATGTGTCGATCACCGCGGCGAGGGAGGGATCGTCGATCGCCCTCACCAGCAACTCCCAGTGCATGCGCTGTTGATGGGCCAGGGCCGTCCGCCGAATGGCCAGCTCCTCTAGCTCCAGCTGCCTCTCGTGCAGACGTGCCTTCTCCGACCGCCAATGATGCGCTGCCAGTGCCACAGTGCTGGTGGCAGCCAAGAGAGTGAGCGTGGCGGAACCCAGCCTCCGTGCACATCGCTTCCGTGTGGCCATGTCAATCCCCGATTCAGGCGGCCGTCCGCCGGTCGTCGGGGTGCGGGTCGACTGGAGGGGACCGGCGAGCGGTGGGCGGCGCTTGCCGTCTCCCAGAGTGCCGAGCGGCTCTGATCGGCGGGGAGGCGGAGAGGAGGCGCACGGAGGGAAGCGAGGGTCGCACGCTCCGGCGCCTTGCCCAACGTCTGCCCGGCAAGTGCTGCTAACAATCGTTCACTTCGCGGCGTTTCTTGCGGCTCGTATCCTGGGGCGGCATTCAACCTTCGTATGCGCGCCGAGCCGCGAGCCGGTGCACCCGTCGGCGTGAGAAAGGTCGCACGTTGAGTCAGCCGAGCCCCGGTCCGCAGCAGATTCCGGTCGTCGTACTCGCCGGATTCCTCGGTTCCGGCAAGACGACTCTGCTCAACCACCTCCTCCATCGCAGTGGAGGCACCCGTATCGGCGCCATCGTCAATGACTTCGGCGCCATCGAGATCGACGCCATGGCCGTCGCCGGCGCACTCGGCGACTCCACCGTCTCCCTCGGGAACGGCTGTCTGTGCTGCGCGGTGGATGCCGGTGAGCTGGACGTGTACCTGGAGCGGCTCGCCCGCCCCGCCACCGGCATCGATGTCATCGTCATCGAGGCCAGCGGACTCGCCGAGCCCCAGGAACTCGTGCGCATGGTGCTCGCCAGTGAGCATCCGGGCATCGTGTACGGCGGGCTCGTCGAGGTCGTCGACGCCGCCGAGTTCGACGACACCCGCGCGAAGCACCCCGAGATCGACCGGCACCTCGCCCTCGCCGACCTCGTCGTGGTCAACAAGCTCGACCGGGCGCCGGACGGTGAGCGCGTCCTCGGACTGGTCCGTGAGCTCACCGACCGCGCCGCCGTCGTCCCCGCCACCTACGGCCGTATCGACCCCGCGTTCCTCTTCGACTGCCGGCCCAGCGAGGAGCGCATCGGGCAGCTGTCCTTCGACGACCTGCACGAGCGCAACGATCGGCACGAGCACGACGAGGACCACACCGGCCATCTGCACACCGGCTACGACAGCCTGTCCTTCACCTCCGAAGTCCCCCTCGACCCACGCCGGTTGATCGCGTTCCTCGACACCAGGCCCGAGGGGCTGTACCGGATCAAGGGGTACGTCGACTTCGGGCCCTGCGACGTACAGAACCGCTACGCCGTCCACGCCGTCGGCCGGTTCCTCCGCTTCTACCCGCAGCCGTGGGCGCCCGCCGACGCCCGCCTCACCCAGCTCGTGCTCATCGGCTCCGGCATCGACGCGGCCGCTCTCGGCAAGGAACTTCAGGCATGCAAGAGCGACGCCCCACACGCCGACGAGCAGGGCATGTGGGGCGTACTGCGCTACGTACAGGACCCGGAGGGCCAGGACGCGGAGGACTACGTACAGGACCCGGAGGAAGGGGCCTTCCAGGAGGCCTAGACCGGTCCGGCCACCACCGCCACCGTCTTCGGTAGCGACACGCCGGAGCCGTCGCGGCGCGGGTCGATGTCGGGGAGGTCGGCCGGGGAGCCGTTCTTCTGCGCGGCCCGTGCCGGGGCGGGGCCCGCCCAGGCCACGGACAGGCAGTCCTCGCCCTTCAGGAACCGCTGGCAGCGGACGCCTCCGGTGGCGCGGCCCTTGCGGGGGTACTGGTCGAACGGGGTCAGCTTGGCGGTCGTCTGGACGGAGTCGTCCAGCGTGCCGCGCGAACCCGCGACGGTGAAGACCACCGCGTCCGCCGCCGGGTCCACCGCGGTGAAGGAGATGACCTTCGCACCCTCGGCGAGCTTGATGCCCGCCATGCCACCGGCGGGACGGCCCTGCGGGCGGACCTGCGAGGCCTGGTAGCGCAGCAGCTGCGCGTCGTCCGTGATGAAGACCAGGTCCTCCTCACCGGTGCGCAGCTCGACCGCGCCGACGATCCGGTCGCCCTCCTTGAGGGTGATGACCTCCAACTCCTCCTTGTTGGACGGGTAGTCGGGCACCACGCGCTTGACGACGCCCTGTTCCGTGCCGAGCGCCAGACCCGGGGAGGACTCGTCGAGCGTGGTCAGGCAGACCACGGTCTCGCCGTCCTCCAGGGAGACGAACTCCGACAGCGGCGCGCCGCCCGAGAGGTTCGGTCTCGACGCGGTCTCCGGCAGCTGCGGCAGATCGACGACGTTGATCCGCAGCAGACGGCCCGCGGACGTCACCGCGCCCACCTCACCGCGGGCCGTGGCCGGCACCGCCGAGACGATCACGTCGTGCTTGGTGCGCTTGGCGTCCTCGGCCTCCGCGAAGGGGTCACCGTTCGCCGTACGGGCCAGCAGACCCGTCGAGGACAGCAGCACCCGGCACGGGTCGTCCGCCACCTGCAGCGGTACGGTCGCGGCCGGGGCGCCCGCCGACTCCAGCAGGACCGTACGCCGCTCGGTGCCGAACTTCTTGGCCACCGCGGCCAGTTCGGAGGAGACCAGCTTGCGCAGCTCCGCGTCCGACTCCAGGATCCGGGTCAGCTCGGCGATCTCCTGGTTGAGCCGGTCCTTCTCCGCCTCCAGCTCGATGCGGTCGTACTTGGTGAGACGGCGCAGCGGCGTGTCGAGGATGTACTGGGTCTGCACCTCGGACAGGGAGAAGCGCTCCATCAGGCGTTCCTTCGCCTGCGCGCTGTTCTCGCTGGAGCGGATCAGGCGGATGACCTCGTCGATGTCGACGAGCGCCGTGAGCAGGCCCTCGACCAGGTGCAGGCGGTCGCGCCGCTTGCTGCGTCGGAACTCGCTGCGGCGCCGTACGACCTCGAAGCGGTGGTCGAGGTAGACCTCCAGGAGCTCCTTGAGGCCCAGGGTGAGGGGCTGGCCGTCGACCAGCGCGACGTTGTTGATACCGAAGGACTCCTCCATCGGCGTCAGCTTGTACAGCTGCTCCAGGACCGCCTCCGGCACGAAGCCGTTCTTGATCTCGATGACCAGGCGCAGGCCGTGCGCGCGGTCGGTGAGGTCCTTGACGTCGGCGATGCCCTGCAGCTTCTTCGAGCCGACCAGGTCCTTGATCTTGGCGATCACCTTCTCCGGGCCGACCGTGAAAGGCAGCTCGGTGACGACGAGGCCCTTGCGGCGCGCCGTCACGTTCTCCACGGACACCGTGGCGCGGATCTTGAACGTGCCGCGGCCCGTCTCGTACGCGTCCCGGATGCCGGAGAGGCCGACGATCCGGCCGCCCGTGGGCAGGTCGGGGCCGGGGACGTACTTCATCAGGGCGTCCAGATCCGCGTTCGGGTGGCGGATCAGGTGGCGGGCGGCCGCGATGACCTCGGCGAGGTTGTGCGGCGGCATGTTCGTGGCCATGCCGACCGCGATGCCGGAGGCGCCGTTGACCAGCAGGTTCGGGAAGGCGGCGGGCAGGGCCACCGGCTCCCGCTCCTGGCCGTCGTAGTTGGGGACGAAGTCGACGGTGTCCTCGTCGATCGACTCGGTCATCAGACTCGTCGCCGCGGCCTGCCGGCACTCGGTGTACCGCATGGCGGCCGGCGGGTCGTCGTTGCCCAGCGAGCCGAAGTTGCCGTGGCCGTCGACCAGCGGGACGCGCATCGAGAAGGGCTGGGCCATGCGCACCAGGGCGTCGTAGATCGACGCGTCGCCGTGCGGGTGCAACTTACCCATGACCTCGCCGACGAGGCGGGCGCACTTCACATAGCCGCGGTCGGGGCGCAGGCCCATCTCGTTCATCTGGTAGACGATGCGACGGTGCACCGGCTTGAGACCGTCGCGGGCGTCCGGCAGGGCGCGGGAGTAGATGACCGAGTACGCGTACTCGAGGAAGGAGCCCTGCATCTCGTCGACGACGTCGATGTCGAGGATCCTCTCCTCGTACGAGTCGTCGGGCGGCGGGGTCTTCGTGCTGCGGCGGGCCATCGCTGCCGGCTCCTTAAGTTTCTGGTCGCTCGAGCGTTTGACGGGTCTGACGCGGACCATTGTGGACCGCGGCACTGACAACCACCGACCAGGATCCGATGTTGGGGTCCCGCCCGGCGTGCGAGAAGTGTCGCTCACGGCCCTGTCCTCCCGCGCAGAACCGGGAGGATTCGCCATCAACCATCCCCACCATCATGGCGCTTGGCACCGGCAGGACAGCTTGCGTAAAGGGCACCGGTGCCGATCTTCGGCTTCGGGGGCCGACCGCATCCGTGCGTTCGGACCCGGCGGAGGCAAGTCCGCGCCGCGTGACCGTTCACTCCCCGGAGTGATCGCCGGGTACCGGGCCCGGGGCCGCCGAGGAGGGCGTACCGGCACGGCGTTGTGACCGGGAACTTCGCCGACCCTTCGGACGCTGCATACAGTGGCAGGAGCTGAGCACGAACTGCTCGACACAACGCAGTGCACTTGACCGGAAGGACACCTTGCCCATGGGTCACACGGCCACACCGGAGGCACAATCCGGCGGCCTCACCGCGACGGAGCACCGCCTGGCCAACGGCCTGCGGGTAGTGCTCTCCGAGGACCACCTCACGCCGGTCGCGGCGGTCTGCCTCTGGTACGACGTCGGCTCCCGCCACGAGGTCAAGGGCCGTACCGGACTCGCCCACCTCTTCGAGCACCTGATGTTCCAGGGCTCGGGAAGCGTGAAGGGCACGGGTCACTTCGAGCTCGTCCAGGGCGCGGGCGGCTCGCCGAACGGCACCACCAGCTTCGAGCGCACCAACTACTTCGAGACCATGCCCGCCCACCAGCTGGAGCTCGCGCTGTGGCTGGAGGCCGACCGCATGGGCAGCCTCCTGGTGGCGCTCGACCAGGAGAACCTGGACAACCAGCGCGACGTCGTGAAGAACGAGCGCCGCCAGCGCTACGACAACGTCCCCTACGGCACGGCGTTCGAGAAGCTGACCGCCCTGTCGTACCCCGACGGACACCCGTACCACCACACGCCGATCGGCTCGATGGCCGACCTGGACGCGGCCAGTCTGGAGGACGCCCGCGCGTTCTTCCGCACCTACTACGCGCCCAACAACGCCGTCCTGTCGATCGTCGGCGACATCGACCCGGAGCAGACGCTCGCCTGGGTCGAGAAGTACTTCGGCTCCATCCCGGCCCACGACGGCAAGCCCGAGCCGCGCGACGGCTCGCTGCCCGACATCATCGGCGAGCAGCTGCGCGAGGTCGTCGAGGAGAACGTCCCCGCGCGCGCGATGATGGCCGCCTACCGGCTCCCCAAGGACGGCACGCGCGAGTGCGACGCGGCCGACCTGGCGCTGACCGTCCTCGGCGGCGGCGAGTCCTCCCGCCTCTACAACCGGCTCGTACGGCGCGACCGTACGGCCGTCGCGGCCGGGTTCGGCCTGCTGCGCCTGGCCGGTGCGCCCTCCCTGGGCTGGCTGGACGTGAAGACCTCCGGCGACGTCGAGGTGCCCGTCATCGAGGCGGCCGTCGACGAGGAGCTCGCCCGCTTCGCCGCGGAGGGCCCGACCGCCGAGGAGATGGAGCGCGCCCAGGCCCAGCTGGAGCGCGAGTGGCTGGACCGGCTCGGCACGGTCGCGGGCCGCGCCGACGAACTGTGCCGGTACGCCGTCCTGTTCGGCGACCCGCAGCTCGCGTTCACGGCCGTACAGCGCGTCCTCGAGGTCACCGCCGAGGAGGTGAAGGCCGTCGCCAAGGCCCGCCTGCGCCCCGACAACCGCGCGGTGCTCGTGTACGAGCCGGTCGCCGGCGAGGCCGAGGACCTTCAAGCCGCCGCCGACGGGGCCGCCCCCGCCGGGACCACCGACGAGAACGAGGAGTCGGCGCAGTGACCGAGCTCGCCAGCATGGAGTTCCACCCGCAGCCCCAGGCCGGCGAGGCCCGGCCCTGGGCGTTCCCGGCGCCCGAGCGCGGCAAGCTGGACAACGGCCTGACGGTCCTGCGCTGCCACCGCCCCGGCCAGCAGGTCATCGCCGTCGAGGTGCTCCTGGACACCCCCCTGGACGCCGAGCCGAAGGGCCTCGACGGCATCGCCACGATCATGGCGCGCGCCCTGTCCGAGGGCACCGACAAGCACACCGCCGAGGAGTTCGCCGCCGAGCTGGAGCGCTGCGGCGCCACCCTCGACGCCTACGCCGACCACCCCGGCGTCCGCGTCAGCCTCGAGGTGCCCGTCTCCCGTCTGCCGAAGGCGCTCGACCTGCTCGCCGACGCCCTCAGGGCGCCCGCCTTCCACGACGCCGAGGTCGAGCGCCTGGTACGCAACCGGCTCGACGAGATCCCGCACGAGCTGGCCAACCCCTCGCGCCGCGCCGCCAAGGAGCTCTCCAAGGAGCTGTTCCCGGCGACCTCGCGCATGTCCCGCCCGCGCCAGGGCACCGAGGACACGGTCGCGGGCATCGACTCCGCGGCCGTACGCGCCTTCTACGAGCGGCACGTGCGCCCCGCCACCTCCACCGTGGTGGTCGTCGGCGACCTCACCGGCGTCGACCTCGACGCCCTGCTCGGCGACAGTCTCGGCACCTGGACCGGTTCCGCGGCCGAGCCGCGGCCCGTCCCGCCGGTGACCGCCGACGACACCGGCCGCGTGGTCATCGTGGACCGTCCCGGCGCCGTCCAGACGCAGCTGCTGATCGGCCGCATCGGCCCCGACCGGCACGACCGCGTGTGGCCCGCGCAGGTGCTCGGCACGTACTGCCTCGGCGGCACCCTCACCTCCCGGCTGGACAAGGTCCTGCGCGAGGAGAAGGGCTACACCTACGGCGTGCGCGCGTTCGGGCAGGTCCTGCGCTCCGCCCCGGACGGCACGGGCGCCGCCATGCTCGCCATCAGCGGCTCCGTCGACACCCCGAACACAGGTCCCGCGCTGCAGGACCTGTGGACGGTGCTGCGCGGCGTCGCCGCCGAAGGGCTCACCGACGCCGAGCGGGACTTCGCCGTGCAGAACCTCGTCGGGGTGGCACCGCTGAAGTACGAGACGGCCGCCTCCGTGGCGAACACGCTGGCCGACCAGGTCGAGCAGCACCTGCCCGACGACTACCAGGCGACGCTGTACCAGCAGCTCGCCGCGACGGGCACCGTCGAGGCCACCGCCGCGGCCGTGAGCGCGTTCCCGGTGGACCGTCTGGTGACCATCCTCGTCGGCGACGCGGCCGAGATCCGGGAGCCCGTCGAGGCGCTCGGCATCGGCGAAGTCACCGTCGTGGCAGCCGAGTAGCGGACAGGCGCAGCGCCGCGCGACGGCACGCGTGTAGGGGCCCTGGTGACGGAAGAGTCACCAGGGCCCCTTTATGCCCGAATTGAGGGAGAGGTTGCCTGTCTGGCCTGTGGGATGCGCTACAAAAGCCGTGATCCGTTTGGGGATTGAAAGTTGCCCCGTTTAGCGTCTTCCGGGCTGTCCGTCAGGCAGTGCGCCGCACCCGCGGCACCGGACAGCCATCGCCGAGTCCCCGTACGGCGCGAGCCAGGGGAGCCGGGGACCCACCGTAGTCCCTGGGGTGAATCGGACGCCCACGCGCAGGCGAGGGGGTCCGTAGGAGACCTTCCTGCTCCGAACCCGTCAGCTAACCCGGTAGGCGAGAGGGAAGGAAAGGACCAGCCACTTCATGGCGTTCACTTGCGCCACCGGGAAGCTCACCGAGAAGAAGCGTCCCACCGGGAAGCACCGCCGGCCCAGCCGGTTCGAGCGCACCACGGCCCGCGCGGCCGGCGTCGCCGCGCTCACCGCCACCGGCGTCATGGGCACCCTGGCCGCCCCGGCGCTCGCCGCCGAACCGGCCGCGGAGCAGACGGGCCTCATCCCCGTCATCACCGTCGACAACTCGATCGCCGACCAGATCGACGCCCAGGCCGCCGCACAGGAGCAGGCCGCCAAGGAGGCCGCGGCCCTCAAGAAGGCCGCCCAGGAGGCCGCGCGCAAGAAGGCGGCCGAGAAGGCCAAGAAGGAGCGCGAGGCCAAGGAGCGCGCCGCCCGCGAGGCCGAGCGCAAGCGCCTGCTGTCCTACGCCGCCCCCATCGCCGGCTCGTACATCTCCACCGGCTACAAGGCCGGCGGCGCCGTCTGGTCCTCCGGCAGCCACACCGGCGTCGACTTCCACGCCGCCAGCGGCACCTCCGTCCACGCGGTCGGCGCCGGCACCGTCGTGGAGGCCGGCTGGGGCGGGTCGTACGGCAACCAGGTCGTGATCAAGATGAACGACGGCACGTACACCCAGTACGGCCACCTGTCGTCCATCGGCGTCTCGGTGGGCCAGACCGTCACCCCCGGCCAGCAGATAGGCCTGTCCGGCGCCACCGGCAACGTCACCGGCCCGCATCTGCACTTCGAGGCCCGCACGACGCCGGAGTACGGCTCCGACATCGACCCCGTCGCCTACCTCCGCTCGCACGGCGTGAACGTCTGACGCCTCACTCCGCGTCTCACCGAGGCCCGCCTCACGAGGCCCGCTCACGAAGCCCCAACTCGAAGCACCGCAACCCCGAAGCCCCGCCTCCCCGAGCCGGGGCTTTCGGCGTTTCTGAGACGATCCGCTGTCCAAAAAATATCCATGGATTCCGGCCCGCCGTCGGAAATTCCGGCCGGTTGCCATAGAGTCACTCAACACACGTCATTCGTCGACGTTTCACGGGGATTAAAGCGGAGGTCGGTCATGCGTATTCCGGCGCACTCGGTATGCACGGCGATCCGGGACGACATCGTCGCCGGTGTCTACGAGCGTGGCAGCCGGCTCACCGAGGAACTCCTCGCGCGCCGCTACGGCGTCTCCCGCGTCCCCGTGCGGGAGGCCCTGCGCACCCTGGAGGCGGAGGGCTTCGTGGTGACCCGGCGGCACGCGGGCGCGTGCGTCGCCGAACCGACCGAGCAGGAGGCCTCCGACCTGCTGGAGATGCGCGGCCTCCTGGAGCCGCTCGGCGCCTCCCGGGCCGCCCAGCGGCGCACCGAGGCCCATCTGAAGGTGCTGCGCGGCCTCGTCAGGCTCGGCCAGGAGCGGGCCAGGAGGGGAAACAGCGACGACCTGCGCTCCCTGGGCGGCTGGTTCCACGAGACGCTGGCCCAGGCCTCCGGCAGCCCCGCCCTGACCTCGATGCTGACCCAGCTGCGCCACAAGATCGCCTGGATGTACGCCGTGGAGTCGCCGGCCAATCCCGTGGAGTCCTGGACCGAGCACGGCGCGATCGTGGACGCGGTGGCGCGCGGAGACAGTGAGCGCGCCCGGGCGATCACGGCGCAGCACACCGAGCGCGCGATCTCCGCGCACCGGCTGCGGTTCGGCTCCGTCGGTGATCGCGCGGAGCGTGTGAGGAATTCGCAACATCCAGTAAACATGCCGAGCCTGCGGCATTAACACGGGCGCCGTATACAAAGAGGGGATATTCGGCGGCGGAGAATTTCCGCTGCCCTTTTTCGGGTCCGCAGTGAATTTCCCGTGGCCGCCTGCTCGAAAACAGCGAAGCCGCGTCGACCGGAAAGGCCGACGCGGCTTCACCGCTTGCCGCGGAGATCCGCTCAGGTCATTCAGACCGTCTCGGGCAGCTCCTCGAGACCCTCGGAGACCAGCTTCGCCAGACGGTCGAGGGCGGCGTCCGCACCCTCGGCGTCGGAGGCGAGGACGATCTCCTCGCCGCCCTGGGCGCCCAGGCCCAGGACAGCCAGCATGGAGGCCGCGTTGACGGGGTTGCCGTCGGCCTTGGCGATCGTCACCGGGATACCTGCGGCCGTGGCGGCCCGGACGAAGATGGAAGCGGGGCGGGCGTGAAGGCCCTCGGCCCAGCCGACGTTGACGCGGCGCTCAGCCATGTGATGCTGCCCTTCGGTGTTCAGGGTTGTCTAGACCAGTTTCCCACACGCGTGAAGCATGCCGGGAGGGACAAAACGCCCCTCCTCAGGTGACCGTCGGGTCGCGGCCTCGACCCGTCATACGTCCTCCACAGACTGCCTCGCGCCGTTGTCGGACGCGAGCCGTACTCTGGGCCCCATGCAGAGCGCCTCGGACCGGCACGAGTACCCCGCCCACTGGGAAGCCGACGTGGTGCTGCGCGACGGCGGCACCGCACGCATCCGCCCCATCACCGTTGATGACGCAGACCGTCTGGTCAGCTTCTACGAGCAGGTGTCGGACGAGTCGAAGTACTACCGCTTCTTCGCGCCCTACCCGCGTCTGTCCGCGAAGGACGTCCACCGCTTCACGCACCACGACTTTGTGGACCGGGTGGGACTCGCGGCCACGGTGGGCGGCGAGTTCATCGCAACCGTACGCTACGACCGGATCGGCCCCGACGGAACGCCCGCGTCGGCACCCGCCGACGAAGCCGAGGTCGCCTTCCTCGTCCAGGACGCCCACCAGGGCCGCGGCGTCGCCTCCGCCCTCCTGGAGCACATCGCCGCCGTCGCCCGCGAGCGCGACATCCGCCGCTTCGCCGCCGAGGTGCTGCCCGCCAACAACAAGATGATCAAGGTGTTCACGGACGCCGGGTACACCCAGAAGCGCAGCTTCGAGGACGGCGTCGTACGCCTGGAGTTCGACCTGGAGCCGACGGACCGCTCGCTCGCCGTGCAGTACGCGCGCGAGCAGCGCGCCGAGGCGCGGTCCGTGCAGCGGCTGCTGGTGCCCGGCTCCGTCGCCGTCATCGGCGTCGGCCGCACGCCGGGCGGGGTGGGTCGCAGCGTCCTGGGCAACATCAGGGACGCCGGGTTCACGGGGCGGCTGTACGCCGTGAACAAGGCGTTCCCGGAGGACCTCAAGGAGTTCGACGGGGTGCCGGCCCACCGCTCCGTGCGGGACATCGACGGGCCGGTCGACCTCGCGGTGGTCGCCGTGCCCGCCGAGCACGTCCCCGAGGTGGTCGCCGAGTGCGGCGACCACGGCGTGCAGGGGCTGGTCGTGGTCTCCGCCGGGTACGCCGAGAGCGGACCCGACGGCCGCGAGCGCCAGCGTGCACTCGTCCGGCACGCGCGCGCGTACGGCATGCGCATCATCGGGCCGAACGCCTTCGGGGTCATCAACACCTCGGCGAGCGTCCGCCTGAACGCCTCACTGGCGCCCCAGATGCCCCGCCCGGGCCGGATCGGGCTGTTCGCGCAGTCCGGTGCGATCGGGATCGCGCTGCTGTCCCGGCTGCACCGCCGCGGCGGCGGGGTGACCGGCGTCACCGGTGTGTCGACCTTCGTCTCGTCCGGCAACCGGGCCGACGTGTCCGGCAACGACGTCCTGCAGTACTGGTACGACGACCCCGACACCGATGTCGTCCTCATGTACCTGGAGTCCATCGGCAACCCCCGCAAGTTCACCCGCCTCGCCCGGCGTACGGCGGCCGCGAAGCCGTTGGTCGTGGTGCAGGGGGCGCGGCACGGAGGCGCGGCGCCGCAGGGGCACGCGGTACGGGCGACGCGGTTGCCGCACGCCACGGTGTCCGCGCTGCTGCGGCAGGCCGGGGTCATCCGCGTGGACACGATCACCGAGCTGGTCGACGCGGGGCTGCTCCTCGCGCGCCAGCCGCTGCCGGCCGGGCCGCGCGTGGCGATCCTGGGGAACTCCGAGTCGCTGGGGCTGCTGACGTACGACGCGTGCCTGTCCGAAGGGCTGCGGCCCTTGCCGCCGCTGGATCTGACGACGGGGGCGTCGGCGGCGGACTTCCACGCGGCGTTGTCGCGCGCGTTGGCCGACGAGACGTGCGACGCGGTCGTCGTCACCGCCATCCCGGCGATCGGGGACGCGTCGACCGGTGACGCGGAGCTGGCTCAGGCCCTGAGGTCGGCGGCCGAGCGTGTGCCGGGCAAGCCGGTGCTGGTCGTGCACGTGGAGCTCGGCGGCCTCGCGGAGGCACTGTCGGCCGCGGCGAGCACCGCCCCACAGGCGAGCACGAAGGCGCCAGGTACGGCGAGCCGTGCCCACCCCTTCCGCCCACTGGACTTCCTGGCCGACCCGCAGCCCGAACAGCCGGACACCGATGAGAACGCCCCGCGCCTGATCCCCGCCTATCCCGCCGCCGAACGCGCCGTCCGTGCCCTCGCCGAAGCCGTCAAGTACTCCCAGTGGCGGCGCGAGGCCGCCGACCCCGGCAAGGTGCCCGAGTACGAGGACATCGACGAGAAGGGAGCAGCGCGGCTGATCGACGGGCTGCTCGCGCGCGGGCAAGGGCTCACGCTCGGCACGGACGAGACCTGTGACCTGCTCGGGAAGTACGGCATCCAGGTGCACCGCGCCCTGCACGCACCCACGCCGGACGCCGCCGCCGACGCCGCCCGCACCCTCGGCTACCCCGTCGCCCTCAAGGCCACCGCACCCCACCTGCGCCACCGAGCCGACCTCGGCGGCGTACGGCTCGATCTCGCGGACGAGGAACAACTGCGGCGGGCGTACGCTGAGTTGACCGCGCTGTTCGGCAAGCCCGAGGAGCTGCGGCCGGTCGTGCAGAGCATGGCACCGCGCGGCGTCGACACCGTCGTACGGGCCGTGATCGACCCGGCGGCCGGCGCCGTGCTGTCCTTCGGCCTCGCCGGAGCCGCCTCCCAGCTGCTCGGGGACATGGCGCACCGGCTGATCCCGGTCACCGACCGGGAGGCGACCTCGATCGTCCGGTCGATCCGGACGGCCCCGCTCCTCTTCGGCTGGCGCGGCTCCGCGCCCGTCGACACCCCTGCCCTGGAGGAACTGCTGCTGCGGGTGTCGAGGCTGGTCGACGACCACCCGGAGGTCGTCGCGGTCACCCTGGAGCCGGTCGTCGTCGCCACCCACGGCCTGAGCGTGCTCGGCGCCTCCGTCCGCCTCGCGCCACCCCCCGCCCGCGACGACCTCGGGCCGCGGACCCTCCCGGCGTACTGAGACCGCCGTGAGCGGTCCCTCGCAGTCAGTGGTCCCCCGTAGGATGGGCGTCATGGCCAAGACCAGTACGACGACCCAGGGGCTGCGTGCGGCGATCGAGCGCAGCGGCTACTACCCGGCCCTCGTGGCCGAGGCGGTGGAGGCCGCTGTGGGCGGCGAGCCCATCCGGTCGTACCTGGTCCATCAGGAGACGACGTTCGACCAGAACGAGGTGCGGCGGCACGTGACCGTGCTCGTCCTCACCGGCAACCGCTTCATCGTCAGCCACACCGACGAGCAGGCCGCGGACAACACCTCCCCGACGCCGTACGCCACGACGTCCACGGAGTCCGTGAAGCTCGGCCGGATCTCGTCGGTCGTCGTCAGCCGCGTCGTCGCCAACCCGGAGCAGTACACGCCGGGCACCCTGCCCCGCGAGGTCGTGCTGACCATCGGCTGGGGCGCCGTCTCCCGTATCGACCTGGAGCCCGCCGCCTGCGGCGACCCCAACTGCGAGGCCGATCACGGCTACACGGGCAGCTCGACGGCGGACGACCTCAGCCTCCGTGTCAGCGAGGCCGGTGACGGCCCGGAGACGGTGCGCCAGGCACTCGCCTTCGCGCAGGCCCTCTCCGAGGCGACCGCGGACGTCGCTCACTGATGGTCCAGCACACCGCCTGGGATCCCCATCCGGAACCCCTCGCTGTCACCTCCGCGCCGCCCCCCGACTACGGCAGCGGCTCGCTCGCCGATCTGCTGCCCACGCTGGCCGCCGGCATGGCCGTACCGGACATGACCGCCGCGATTCCCGAGCTGAACCCCGCCGACCGGAACTGCGTGTTCCTGATCGACGGCCTCGGCTGGGAGCAGCTGAAGGCGCACCCGGAAGACGCCCCCTTCATGAGCTCCCTGCTCGGCAGCTCGCGCGGCGGCACCGGACGCCCGATCACCGCCGGCTACCCGGCGACCACCGCGACCTCCCTCGCCTCCATCGGCACCGGCCTGCCGCCCGGCGCACACGGCCTGCCCGGGTACACCGTGCGCAACCCGGAGACCGGCGAGCTGATGAACCAGCTGCGCTGGCAGCCGTGGACGTCGCCGAGCGTCTGGCAGCCGTACCCCACCGTCTTCGAGCTGGCGCACCGCGCGGGCGTGCACGCGGCCCAGGTGTCCTCGCCCACCTTCGAGAACACCCCGCTGACCAAGGTCGCGCTCAGCGGCGGAACGTTCGTCGGATGCCTGACCGGCGAGGACCGCATGGACCTCGCCGCCGAGCAACTGGCCGCCGGCGACCGCTCCTTGGTCTACACGTACTACGCCGAGCTGGACGGCGCCGGTCACCGCTTCGGCGTCGACTCCGACACCTGGCGCGGCCAGCTCATGTACGTCGACCGCCTGGTCCAGCGCCTCACCGAGCAGCTGCCGCCGCGCACCGCGCTCTACGTCACCGCCGACCACGGCATGATCGACGTGCCCTTCGACGAGCAGCACCGCATCGACTTCGACGAGGACTGGGAGCTGCGCGCCGGCGTCGCCCTCCTCGGCGGCGAGGGCCGGGCGCGGCACGTGTACGCGGTGCCGGGCGCCGAGCAGGACGTCCTGACCTGCTGGCGCGAGGTGCTCGGCGAGCAGTTCTGGGTGGCCTCCCGGGACGAGGCGATCGCGGCGGGCTGGTTCGGGCCACGGATCGACGAACGGGTGTACGACCGTCTCGGCGATGTGATCGCCGCCGCGCGGGACGACGTCCTGATCATCGCGTCCGAGCGGGAGCCGAAGGAGTCGGCGATGGTCGGCAACCACGGTTCGATGACCCCCGCCGAGCAGCTGGTCCCCCTGCTCGAAGTACGCTCCTGACGCCCTGACCGTCACCGCCAGTCCGTTCGCTTCACCCGATCCATACGCCGAAAGGTGCTCAACTCGACATGCCCGAGCTGGTGTTCTTCTCCGGAACGATGGACTGCGGGAAGTCGACGCTGGCCCTCCAGATCGAGCACAACCGTTCGGCGCGTGGCCTGCAGGGCGTGATCTTCACCCGTGACGACCGCGCGGGCGAGGGCAAGCTGTCCTCCCGGCTCGGCCTGGTCACGGACGCGGTGGAGGTCGAGGACGGCATGGACCTGTACGCCTACCTCGTCGACCATCTCTCCCAGGGCGGCCGCGCGGACTACGTCATCGCCGACGAGGCCCAGTTCCTCGCTCCGGAGCAGATCGACCAACTCGCGCGCGTGGTCGACGACCTGGGCCTCGACGTCTACGCCTTCGGCATCACGACCGACTTCCGCAGCAAGCTGTTCCCCGGCTCCCAGCGCCTGGTGGAACTCGCCGACCGGGTCGAGGTGCTCCAGGTCGAGGCCCTGTGCTGGTGCGGCGCCCGCGCCACGCACAACGCCCGCACGATAGGCGGCGAGATGGTCGTCGAGGGCGCCCAGGTGGTCGTCGGCGACGTCAACCAGGCGGACGCCGTCGGCTACGAGGTGCTGTGCCGCCGCCACCACCGCCGCCGTATGACGGCGGCAAGCGCACGGGCCGCGGCACTGTCACCCGACGTCCTGCCGGTGCAGCCGGTCTGATCGGCCGTTCCGTTTCAACAGCCCGGCTCCCGGGCGCCGTCAGTGCGGATTCTCGATGAGCGAGAACCGCGCCCCCTCCGGGTCCGACACCGTCGCCACGCGGCCGTGGGCGCTGTCGTGGGCCGGTCCGAGGACGTGGCCGCCGAGCTCGACGACCCGGGCCAGCGTCTCGTCCGTGTCGGCGACTTCGAAATACGTCATCCAGTGCGGGCCCCGGTCGCGGGGCAGGGCGTGGCCGACGCCGTGGATGCCGGCGACCGGGCGGCCGTCGATGTGCAGCGTCACGTAGTCCAGGTCGGCGGAGACCACCGGCTCCTCCTCGTAGGCGAACACGGTCTCGTAGAACTTGGCGACGTTCACGGTCTCGAAGGTCAGCAGCTCGTTCCAGGCGGGGGTACCGGGCACGCCGGTGACGTCGGTGCCGCGGAGGGCCGCCGTCTGCCATACGCCGAAGACGGCGCCGGCGGGGTCGGAGCAGATCGCCAGCCGGCCGGCCTCGGCGGCGTCCAGCGGGCCCACGCCGACGGTGCCGCCGCACAGCCGTACCGTGTCGGCGGTCAGGTCCACGTCGTTCGAGGCGAAGTAGGGAGTCCAGGCGATGGGGAGGTGGCGGTCGGGCGGCAGCTGGCCGATGCCGGCCACCTCACGGCCGTCGAGCAGGGCCCGCACATAGGGGCCGAGTTGCTGGGGGCCCGGCTGGAACTCCCAGCCGAACAGCGCTCCGTAGAACTCCTGGGTCGCGGCCAGCCCGTGCACCATCAGACTCACCCAGCAGGGCGTGCCGGGCGCGTGCCGAGCGTGCGTCTCGCCGTTCGGGCCGGCCGACCCCCGTGCCTCGGTCATCGTCACTCTCTCCTCGGCCCCTCGCGGTGGCCGCGTCGCTTCCGCTGTCCGGACCCCCGAGCCGATGCTGCACCACCCGTGGCCGCGCGCGCTGCGGGCGCGCCGCCGCACGACGGCCGGTGCCCGGAGGATGCCCGGTGTGCGATTTACCGCCCGTTTTCCGTGCGATTGCCGACGGATGTCGATCGGCTGTACAGCATGTGCCTGATCCCGTACGCCTCGTGATCGGGCCTGTCCGGCGGGCAGAGTAACCGGAGCGGGGCGATGCGGCCACCCCGTGCGCAAGGATGGTGGCCATGAACGCCATCATCTCCGCATCCGAACTCGCGAGCGAACTGGCGGGCGAGAACCCGCCGGTGCTGCTCGACGTCCGCTGGCAGCTCAGCCTGGCCAAAGCGGCCGGTCAGCCGCCGTTCGACGGCCGCGCCGCGTACGAGGCCGGGCACATCCCGGGCGCGGTCTACGTCGACCTGGACCGGGAGCTGGCCTCCGCGCCCGGTCCGCGCGGCCGTCACCCGTTGCCGGACTTGGCCGAATTCGGCGCGGCGATGCGCCGGTCGGGCGTGTCGTCCCGGACGCCGGTGGTCGTGTACGACGGCGGGCAGGGCTGGGCAGCTGCCCGCGCATGGTGGCTGCTGCGCTGGACGGGTCACCCGGACGTGCGGGTCCTCGACGGCGGGCTGCCGACCTGGGAGGGCCCGCTGGAGACGTCCGTACCGACTCCGGCGGAGGGCGACTTCGAGCCGGCGCCGGGGGCGACGGGGCTGCTCGACGCCGACGGCGCCGCGGCGCTCGCCCGGTCCGGGGTGCTGCTGGACGCCCGTGCGGGGGAGCGGTACCGCGGCGAGGTCGAGCCGATCGATCCGCGCGGCGGCCACATCCCGGGCGCCGTGTCCGCGCCCACGAACAAGAACGTCGGCGACGACGGCCGCTTCCTGTCCCCCGCGGAACTCGAGGCGCGCTTCAAGACGCTGGGCGCCTCCGAGGGCACGGAAGTCGGCGTGTACTGCGGCTCGGGCGTCTCCGGCGCACACGAGGTGCTGGCACTGGCGGTAGCGGGCATTCCGGCGGCGTTGTACGTCGGTTCGTGGTCGGAGTGGTCGTCGGATCCGTCGCGGCCGGTGGCTGTGGGGCCGGAGCCGCAGTAGCGAACCGTGGGGCCGCTGTAAGAGCTTGGGACGCTCGCCCGCTCCGGCGGGCGTCCCACTCGCCGGACCCAAGACCGCCCAGGCCGGAACATCCGACCCCGGCCCGAGGCCCCCGACGCACGTCCCAGGCGCCCGGCCAATCCCGTCCGACGCCAAGCACCCACGCGCCCGGCAGCCGCGCATGGCACCGAGGGACGCCTCCACGCACCCGCTCCGCACAGCACGAGGGCCGCGCTGCGAGGCAGCGCGGCCCTCATCTCCGTACGGCCGCCTCCGCAGCCGTACGACCGACTACTCCTGCTTCTTCCTGCGCGTTCCGAACACGATCTCGTCCCAGCTCGGGACGGCGGCCCGGCGGCCCGGGCGGACGCCGTCCGCTTCGGCCTGGCGGTCCGTGGCGCCGATGAGGCGGTCACGGTGGCTGCCGACGGAGCGGGGCATGAGGACGTCCGCGTAGGCGGAACCGGCACCGGCCGAGGCCGCGGGGGCGGGAGGTTCCTCCTCGGCCGGCTCGGCGGGAGGCTCCTCCGTGTCCGGCTCCGACGGGCGCTCCGGTACCACCAGGTCGCCGCGGAAGCTGGGCACCGCCTCCAGCAGGCTGGTCAGCGAGTCCCGTTCCTCCGTGGTCTCCTCGGCAGGTTCGGACGCCTGGGCCGGCAGGCTCGGCCGCGCGCTTTCGAGGGCACGGTCCATCGAACGCTCGCGGTCCCGAGGGAGCCGGGCGATACGCGGCACGAACGGGAAGCTGGGCTCCGGCGCGGCGAGGTCGTCGGACTCACCGATCAGCGAGCGCGCCTCCTCGTCGACGGCCTGGACGAGCCGCCGGGGCGGGTCGTATGTCCAGCTCGCCGAGTGCGGTTCGCCCGCCACCCGGTAGACCAGCAGCACCTCCCAGGTGCCGTCGTCCCGGCGCCAGGAGTCCCACTGCACGGTGTCCTTCTCGGCACCGCGCAGCAGCAGCCGCTCCTGCACGGCCTCGCCGAGCTGCGGCCCGGCGGCGTTCTCGCCGGGACGGCGGACGGGAGTCTTGCGGGCTCGTTCGGCCATGAAGGCGCGCTCGGCGAGCACGGGGCCCTCGAAGCGCCGTACGCGGTCGACGGGGATGCCGGCGAGTTGGGCGACCTCTTCCGCGGTGGCACCAGCGCGTATACGCGCCTGGATGTCGCGGGGGCGGAGATGGCTCTCGACCTCGATCTCGATCTGGCCGAGGCGGGGGCGGTCGCCGCGCACGGCGGCGCGCAGGCGCTCGTCGATCGGAAGCGTGTACTCCGTAGAGTCGGCAGCCTTCAGCACCAGCCGTGTGCCGTCATTCGAGACGGCCACGACACGCAGTTCGGGCATGGGGACCTCCCGGGTGGTGCCTGCCGACGTCACGTGCGTCGCTGCTTCCGCTAGTCGAGTGTGGCCTGCCCGGGTGCAGCCTGCCACAACCTTGCCGAGTTGCCCGGCGTGTCGGGCACGGGCCCTGGATCGCCGTTATGGCACGGTTACCTATGCGCAACGCTAAGTGACCAACTCCGTCACCCTGTGCAACTAGCCCCCTCCCGGCGGTCCTTGAAGGCCACGGACGCCCTGGCGGGAGACCGGACCCAGGGCTCGCAACAGTACTCCATTTGGGCCACGTGCGTGGATTGGCACGCCGCCGAAGTTCTGGCAAGAAGCGTGACTCGGCCGTGGGTTGGGCTGTTTCCGACCTTGAACGTGGCGTACTTCACGCAAATGTCAGAAACGGAACTAATGCTTTCGGCCATGCGTCCCGTTGTCGCGCAGGTGGTCGACCGAGTTGACCGATCCGGTGGGCGGGCCGATCGAGCGCTACGCCCCCAACACCCGCCGCAAGTAGTCGTTCTGGAACCGGCGGTCGGGGTCGAGCCGGTCCCGCAGCGCCGTGAACTCGCCGAAACGCGGATAGACCCGGGCGAAGTACTCGGCATCCCGCGTGTGCACCTTGCCCCAGTGCGGCCGCCCCTCGTGCGCGGTGAAGATCCGCTCGGCAGCGGTGAAGTACCGCTGGTACGGGGCGCCCTTGGCCATGTGGACGGCGATGTAGGCGCTGTCGCGGCCCGAGGCGGTGGACAGCGTGATGTCGTCGGCCGGGGCGGTACGCACCTCGACGGGGAAGCTGACCTTGAGGCCGGAGCGCTCGACCATGGCCCTCAGTTCGCGCAGCGTCTCCACGACGGCCTCGCGCGGAACGGCGTACTCCATCTCAACGAACCGCACCCGGCGCGGTGATGTGAAGACTTTGTAGGGGATGTCGGTGTAAGTCCGCGCGGACAGCGCCTTGCTGGAGATCTGGGCGATCGCCGGGATCGCGGACGGCACCGCGCGGCCGACCCACTGGGCCACCTGGAACACGCCGTTGGAGAGGAACTCGTCCTCGAACCAGCCCGCGACCTGCCCCACCGGCTTCTCCGGGCCCGCGCTGCGGTTGTTGCGCTTGGTGTTGGTGCTGCCGGTGTGCGGGAACCAGTAGAACTCGAAGTGCTCGTTCTCCGCCCACAGTTCGTCGAAGTCCGCGAGGACCTTGTCGAACGGCATCGGCTCCTCGCGCGCGGAGAGCAGGAAGATCGGCTCCACGGCGAACGTGATCGCGGTGACGATGCCGAGCGCGCCCAGGCCGATGCGGGCGGCCGCGAAGACCTCAGGGTTCTCCTTCTCCGAACAGCTGAGCACCGAGCCGTCGGCCGTGACCAGCTCCAGCCCCTTGATCTGGGCGGCGATCGAGCCGGAGTCACGGCCCGTGCCGTGCGTGCCGGTGCTGGTGGCGCCGGAGACCGTCTGCTCCATGATGTCGCCCATGTTCGTGAGCGACAGGCCCTCGCGCGCCAGGGCCATGTTGAGTCTCTTGAGCGGGGTGCCGGCCTCGACCGTGACGGTCATGGCGTCACGGTCGATGTTGCGGATGCCGGTCAACAGTTGAGGGCGGATCAACACACCGTCGGTGGCGGCTATGGACGTGAAGGAATGTCCGCTGCCGACCGCCTTCACCTTCAGGCCGTCCTCGGCGGCCCGGCGTATCGCCGCGGACAGCTCCTCCACGGAGGCCGGAGTGACCTCCCGCGCGGGGCGGGCGGCGACATTGCCGCCCCAGTTACGCCACGTGCCGTTCCTGCCGCTCGCTGTGCTGCTCAACGGTGCCTCCCCGACGCGGAGCCGGCCTGCTGAGCCGGCGGTACCCCAGGAAACCGACCGCGACCGCGACGGCCCCGGCCACCGCCGGAACCCCGTACCCGGCGTCCGCACCGGCCGCGTCGATCACCCAGCCGGCCGCGGAGGAGCCGAGCGCGACCCCGACCGCGAGCCCGGTGCTCACCCAGGTCATGCCCTCGGTCAGTTGCGCGCGTGGTACGTGCTCTTCGATCAGGGACATGGTGGTGATCATCGTGGGAGCGACGGCCATGCCCGCAACGAACAGCGCCACGGCCAGAAACGGCAAGTTTCCGACCAGTAGGAGGGGGATCATACTCACGGCCATCGCGCATATGCCCAGCAGCCAGCGAGGTTCGGGCGCCCCCTTGAAGCGCAGCAGCCCGAACACGGCGCCCGCCCCGCAGGAGCCCACGGCGTACAGCGCGAGGACCACGCTCGCGGCGCCCTTGTGCCCCTGCTCGTCGGCGAAGGCCACGGTGACCACGTCGACGGCCCCGAAGATCGTTCCGGTCGCCACGAACGTGGCCACCAGAACCTGCAGTCCGGGAGAGAGCAGCGCCGAGCCGCCGCCGTGGCGCTCGCGCGGATGCGGCGCGGGCTCGGTGGCCCGCTGCGCGGTCAGCCAGAACACGCCGACCGCCAGGAAACAGCCGGCGAGCAGCGGCCCCGCCTCCGGGAACCACACGGTGGACAGGCCGATGGAGATGATCGGCCCGAAGATGAAGCACACCTCGTCCACCACGGACTCGAAGGAGTACGCGGTGTGCAGCTGCGGCGTCCCCCGGTACAGCGCGGCCCAGCGGGCCCGGGTCATGGCCCCGACACTGGGCACGCACCCGATGCCGGCGCAGGCCGCGAACAGCACCCAGTCCGGCCACCCGTAGTGCGCGGCGAACAGCAGCAAGGCCCCCGCCGCGAGCGAGACCAGCGTCGCCGGACGCAGCACCCTCCGCTGCCCGTACTGGTCGACCAGCCGTGAGACCTGCGGCCCCGCCACCGCCGCGGCGAGCGCGATGGTGGCCGACAGAGCGCCGGCGAGGCCGTACCGCCCCGTCAACTGCGACACCATCGTCACCACGCCGATGCCCATCATCGACAGCGGCATCCGGCCGAGGAAGCCCGCGGCGGTGAAGCCCTTGGTGCCGGGGGCGGTGAACAGGGCGCGGTAAGGGCTGGGCACGGGGGTCTCCGGTCGGGCGGGAGCAGCGCGGACTGCGGCGGCTCGGGAAGGCTCAGGAAGCTCAGGGCGACTCAGTAAGGCGCGTGGATGACCGAGACAGCTTACGAGTTAGGTGACCCTAACGCACCCTGCCGGACGAACCGGGAACCCGGGTGGTCACCCCGCCGTTTCCCGGCTGTCAGTACCGGATGACAGGATCGACCCATGCCAGACGCGCGCGATGCCAGCCCCTACGACGCCCTGCTGCTGCTCTCCTTCGGCGGCCCCGAGGGCCCGGACGACGTGATCCCGTTCCTGGAGAACGTGACCCGTGGGCGGGGCATCCCCAAGGAACGCCTGAAGGAAGTCGGCGAACACTACTTCCAGTTCGGCGGAGTCAGCCCCATCAACGACCAGAACCGCGCCCTGCTCGACGCCCTCCGCAAGGACTTCGCCGAGCACGGTCTGGACCTGCCGATCTACTGGGGCAACCGCAACTGGGCGCCGTACCTGACGGACACCCTGCGCGAGATGGTCGCCGACGGCCGCCGCCGCGTCCTCGTCCTCGCCACCAGCGCCTACGCCTCCTACTCGGGCTGCCGCCAGTACCGCGAGAACCTCGCCGACTCGCTCGCCGCCCTGGAGGCCGAGGGCCTGGAGCTGCCGAAGATCGACAA
Source organism: Streptomyces sp. CA-251387 (assembly GCF_050936625.1). Lineage (NCBI taxonomy): Bacteria > Bacillati > Actinomycetota > Actinomycetes > Kitasatosporales > Streptomycetaceae > Streptomyces > Streptomyces sp. CA-251387. Next base: position 7,129,485 of record NZ_JBNJMJ010000001.1, read on the forward strand.
GCTGCGGCACTACTTCAACCACCCCGGCTTCCTGGAGCCGATGATCGACGGCGTCATGGAGTCCCTCGCCGACCTCCCCGAGGACGTCCGCGACGGCGCGCACATCGCATTCTCGACCCACTCCATCCCGACCGCGGCCGCCGACACCTCCGGCCCGGTGGAGGACCACGGCGACGGCGGCGCGTACGTCGCCCAGCACCTGGACGTCGCCCGGCTGATCGCCGAGGCCGTCCGCGAGCGCACCGGCGTCGACCACCCCTGGCAGCTCGTCTACCAGTCCCGCTCCGGCGCCCCGCACATCCCGTGGCTGGAGCCCGACATCTGCGACCACCTGGAGGAGCGCCACGCGGCCGGCGTCCCCGCGGTCGTGATCGCCCCCATCGGCTTCGTCTCCGACCACATGGAGGTCCTCTACGACCTCGACACCGAGGCCAAGGCCAAGGCCGAGGAACTGGGCCTGCCGATGCGCCGCTCCGCCACCGTCGGCGACGACCCGCGCTTCGCCGCCGCGATCCGCGACCTCGTCCTGGAACGCGCCGCCGTGGAGCGTGCGGAAGAGGTCACCCCCTGCGCCCTCGGCGCGCTCGGTGCGAGCCACAACCTCTGCCCGGTGGGCTGCTGCCCGTCCCGCGCGCCCAAGCCCGCCGCGGCGGGCGCCGACAGCCCCTACGCATGAGGAGCCTCGTGACCGACCCCCTCGACCCTCTGCACACGGAACTTCTCTCCCTGGCCCAGGAGGCCGCCCGTCGCGCAGGCGAGCTGCTGCGCGACGGCCGCCCGGCCGACCTCGCGGTCGCCGCGACCAAGTCGAGCCCGATCGACGTCGTCACCGAGATGGACATCGCGGCCGAGAAGCTGATCACGAACCTGATCTCCGAGCACCGCCCCGACGACGGCTTCCTCGGCGAGGAGGGCGCCTCCACCGAGGGCACGAGCGGCGTCCGCTGGGTGATCGACCCGCTCGACGGCACCGTCAACTACCTGTACGGCCTGCCGACCTGGGCCGTCTCCATCGCCGCCGAGCAGGACGGCGAGGCGGTCGTCGGCGTCGTGGCGGCCCCGATGCGGGGGGAGACGTACCACGCGGTGCGTGGGCGCGGTGCGTGGGCCACGGGAGCGTGGGACGGCGAGCGGAGGCTCGGCTGCCGGCCCGCGGCGCCGCTGGACCAGGCGTTGGTCTCGACGGGGTTCAACTACGTCACCGAGGTCCGCACTCATCAGGCCGACGTCGCCCAGAAACTGATCCCTCTGCTCCGCGACATCCGACGCGGAGGCTCGGCCGCGATCGACCTGTGCGACCTGGCGGCAGGCCGTCTGGACGGCTACTACGAGCGCGGCCTGAACGCCTGGGACCTGGCCGCGGGGGACCTGATCGCCCAGGAGGCGGGCGCGTTGACCGGTGGGCGGCCCGGAGAGCGGCCGTCACGCGATCTGGCGGTCGCCGCTACGCCGGGGGTGTTCGAGCCGCTTCAGCGACTGCTGGAGGACTTTGGGGCCTGGCACGACTGACGGGGGTCCGGCGTTGCAGGGGTCAGTCCTGCAGCTGGTGTGCCGAATGTCTGGCTCGGTCGCCTTCGGCGCGCCCCTACGGCTCCCTCGCGGCCGGTGTCGTCGGCCCAGTGAGGTTGGTGGGCACTTGCCGTGAGTTTGGGCAAGAAACAGGCCCCCGGCGCTGGATTCGCCGGGGGCCTGTTGTCGTGCTCACGAGCTGATCAGACGCTAGACGCGCTGACTTCCACACCATGCTCGGCAGCGAGGCGGCGCAGGTCGTCGAGCTCGCCCTGCTCCACCTCGACGAGGAAGTCGTCGCCCTCGTCACGAGCCCGCGTCAGGTCGGACTCGGTCGCCTTTATGCGCTGCAGAAGTCCTGCGGTGAATGCGTCCATGCTGCGCCCCCTCGTCCTGGGTCGTGGGTCGGTGGCACGGGGGTGTGCCGTTCGGAAGGGGCGATCACGTCTCCGGTAGATGCCCAGCGCTGCCCATGCTGGGCGGCGACGGTGCCGGACACCCACACCCGCTCTGCGGAAAGCGGATCGCCTCGTACCGCATGGTGGTGCGGCACAAGCAGAGCGTGATCGCGGGGTGTACAAGCCGTCCTCCCCCCGCTCCCTTCCGCGGAAACCTCAACCGGAAGAGAAAATCTCGCATTCCCGGGCTTCACACCCGTCCTTCGGCCCGCTCACCCGTCTTACCGCCGACTTATGGCGGAAAAGGGCAGGATGGAGGCCAAGACACCCCATCAACAAGACCCTGCCCGTGCGCCGGACAAGCGCTACGCGGGTGGACACAGGAAGGACAAGCGACGTGCGCGTACTCGTCGTCGAGGACGAGCAACTGCTCGCCGATGCGGTGGCCACCGGACTGCGCCGGGAGGCCATGGCCGTCGACGTCGTGTACGACGGTGCGGCCGCCCTGGAGCGCATCGGCGTCAACGACTACGACGTGGTCGTCCTCGACCGCGACCTCCCGCTGGTGCACGGCGACGACGTCTGCCGCAAGATCGTCGAACTCGGCATGCCCACGCGCGTGCTGATGCTCACGGCCTCGGGCGACGTCAGCGACCGTGTCGAGGGGCTCGAGATCGGCGCCGACGACTATCTCCCCAAGCCCTTCGCCTTCAGCGAGCTGACGGCACGCGTGCGTGCCCTCGGCCGCCGTACGAGCATCCCGCTGCCGCCCGTGCTGGAGCGAGCCGGCATCAAGCTGGACCCCAACCGCCGCGAGGTCTTCCGCGACGGCAAGGAGGTGCAGCTCGCGCCGAAGGAGTTCGCCGTCCTGGAGGTGCTGATGCGCAGCGAGGGCGCGGTCGTCTCGGCCGAGCAGTTGCTGGAGAAGGCCTGGGACGAGAACACCGACCCGTTCACGAACGTGGTGCGGGTGACCGTCATGACGCTGCGGCGCAAGCTGGGCGAGCCGCCGGTCATCGTCACGGTGCCCGGTTCCGGCTACCGGATCTGATTCCCCATGGCCGCGACACCCGCGCCTCCCCAGGCGCCCCCGAAGCCCACGTGGGACCCCCGCAGGCCGGAGCCCACCTTCCCGTGGCTGCGCCCCACCATCCGGATACGGCTCACCCTGCTGTACGGCGGCATGTTCCTGATCGCCGGCATCCTGCTGCTGTCGATCATCTATCTGTTCGCCGCCAACGCGCTGAACGTGGGCAGTGAACTGCCCTTCAAGATCCTCTCGGGGCAGGTGGCCAGCGAGAGCTGCAACTTCCCGAGCGAGCCGACGGCGACCGAACTCAACCGCGCGATGGCCGAGTGCGCCAACCAGCAGCGCGAGCACGCCCTGGACGACCTGCTCAGCCGCTCCCTGCTGGCCCTGCTCGGTCTCGCCGTGATCGCCTTCGCCTTCGGCTACGCCATGGCGGGCCGCGTCCTGGCCCCGCTCGGCCGGATTCTGCGCACCGCGCGCTCCGTGGCGGGCTCGGACCTGTCCCGCCGTATCGAGCTGGACGGACCGGACGACGAGCTCAAGGAGCTGGCCGACACCTTCGACGACATGCTGGAGCGGCTGCAGCGGGCCTTCACCGCCCAGCAGCGCTTCGTCGGCAATGCCTCGCACGAGCTGCGCACCCCGCTCGCGATCAACCGCACGCTTCTCGAGGTGCACCTGTCCGACCCGAACGCGCCGGTGGAGCTGCAGCAGCTCGGCAAGACGCTGCTGGCCACCAACGAACGCAGCGAGCAGCTCGTCGAGGGCCTCCTGCTGCTCGCCCGCAGCGACAACCAGATCGTCGAGCGCAAGCCGGTCGACCTCGCGGAGGTGGCCGAGCAGGCCGTCGACCAGGTGCACGCGGAGGCGGAGGCCAAGGGCGTGGTGATCCGCAGCGAACAGAAGCCCGCGGTCGTGCAGGGCAACGGCGTGCTGCTGGAGCGGATCGCGCTCAACCTGGTGCAGAACGCGGTCCGCTACAACATCCCGGAGGGCGGCTGGGTCGAGGTCACCACCGAGGTTCAGCACGGGCAGGCGGTCCTGGTCGTCGCGAACACCGGGCCGGTGGTGCCGGCGTACGAGATCGACAATCTCTTCGAGCCGTTCAGACGGCTGCGCACGGAACGCACGGGCAGCGACAAGGGCGTCGGCCTGGGGCTGTCCATCGTGCGGTCCGTGGCCCGGGCGCACGGCGGGCACATCTCGGCGCAGCCGCGCGAGGGCGGAGGACTCGTCATGCGAGTCGCCCTGCCGATCTGAGATCATGTGCGCCGACGCAGGGCCGGTACGCGGGGATGTTCGCTTTGCGCGGAATTTTCTGGGCACTCGGCGAGCAGGCCCGTGTGTGATCGATCACAAGGGCGGTTTTCCGGCCATCTACTCTCCGTGATCATGCGACCTGCCGGAAAGCCGGGAAAATCCGGGTTTTCGGGGGTCCTGATCACGGGAAGTACACGGTGAGACGCCTTTGAACTGCGGCATTAGGACCGTGTACGGTCCCGTTCGCCATCCAAGCCGATCACTCTTGAGGAGTCCGGTTGGGTGTCGATTGAGTAACAGACCTTGATGTGAGGCAAAATCTCCGCCTCGGGTCGGGCACAAGTCCGGCCTCTCACGCGTTACGTGCGCTGGAGACACCGCAGACACCCAGAGGGGGAGAGCGACATGGCAACGGATTACGACACCCCACGCAAGACCGACGACGACGTCGACTCGGACAGCCTTGAAGAGCTCAAGGCCCGGCGGAACGACAAGTCGACTTCCTCTGTGGACGTCGACGAGTTCGAGGCCGCGGAGGGGCTTGAGCTGCCCGGCGCCGACCTCTCCAATGAGGAGCTGGCCGTCCGGGTGCTGCCGAAGCAGCAGGACGAGTTCACGTGCATGAGCTGCTTCCTGGTGCACCACCGCAGCCAGCTGGCCCGGGAGAAGAACGGTCAGCCGATCTGCCGCGACTGCGACTGAGGCTGGGTCGGCCGTGACTGGCTCGACCCCTCCTCGGAAGCGCCGCTTCTCTCGACGGGGAGCGGACCAAGGGCCGCCCGACGGCCCGCATGGCGCGCGTGACGACGAGCGGGGCTCACCCGATGCGGGAGCCTCGCTCGAACCCACGTCCGGCCGGGCCGACCTCCCGGCCCCGGCGGAGGTTCCCGCGCCCGTCACCCGGCGGAGGGGCGCGGTCATCCGGGAAAGGGCCCGGGAAGGCGTCCGTAAGGGCGGCAGCCGCGCCAGGGCGGGCATCGGGTACCTCGCCGACCGGATCATCGAGAACGCCCCGCGGATCCCCGTACGGGACCTCGCGACGCTTCGGCGGCAGTTCCCGGGCCTCGGACCCGAGCAACTCGCGGACAAGCTCGTGGCGGGCGCCGCGAACGCGAGCTCGACGGTCGGTGCGGGAGTCGGCGCGGCGGCGATGCTGCCGGTACCGCCCGCGATGCCGACGGAGCTGGCCGCCGAGATCACCGGTGTGGCCGCGATCGAGCTGAAGCTGATCGCCGAGCTGTACGAGGTGTACGGCGTACGCCCGCCCGGCGGTCTCAAGGACCGCAGCACCGCGTATCTGTCCTCGTGGTCCGAGGAACGCGGCATCGACCCGATGAAGCCGGCGACCGTCAACGCCGCGCTCGGTGGGCAGATGAAGCGGGAGCTGCGTCAGCAGATCATGAAGCGGATGGTCCGGAATCTGCCGAACCTGATGCCCTTCCTGGTGGGTGCCGCCGTGGGTGCGGTCATGAACCGCCGGGACACCAAGAAACTCGCGGCGCGGATCCGGGCGGACCTGAGGAAGATGCAGGTGCCCTGGGACGAGTTGCCGGAGCTGCCCCCGCTGGAGCGTCCGGCGCAACCGCTGGAGATGGGGGACATCGCACGGCCGCGTGGGCGCAAGGAGCTCGGAGGCGGCTGAAGCCGGGAAGCCTTTGCGCCCGGCTGAACAAGTCTTGACCAGGCCGGTGACGGCCCGCTCGGGTGTGCTACTCCGAGGCCTTGGCCGCCTTGATCGCCTCTGCCAGACGCTCCGGCTCGCGGGTCGACAGATACAGGTACGGGGTCGGGTCCTCGGGGTCCGTGACCTCCACGCGCAGGGCCGTGGGGATGTAGGCGCGCAGCAGCAGGAAGGCCCGGGTGTCGGCCTTGTGGGTGCGCCAGGCGCGGGCCTCCTCCGCATCCATGACGTGCGCCTCGCCCAGGGCCCGCACCGGGACCTTCGCCTCGCCCGCGATCAGCGAGTCGCCCACCACACGGATGCGGACCGAGCCGTACGAACTGGCCACGACGGCCGCCGCGGCGGTGCCGCCGACCAGGGCGGCGAGCATGGGCAGCGTGCCGAAGGGCAGGACGATCAGAGCCAGGGAGACCCCGGCCAGGAACGAGATCAGCCACCAGGAGCGGGGGGCGGTGAGACGTTCTTCGTACGGGGTGGCGGAGAGCTGCATGGAGCCAAGCTTGGCACGGTGTCCGGAACTTGCCGACGCGCGGGTAAGGTCTGCGGCTGTGAGTGGTATTTCAGCGGCTCTCAAGCCCCCGGCCGACGCCGTGAAACCGGCCCGTCACCCTGATGCTCCCGCGCCCGGTGAGCTCCTCGGTGCGCACTACAGCCAGTGTTTCGGGTGTGGCGGTGAGCAGGCCCACGGGCTGCATCTGGAGGCGCGGGCCGGGGACGGCGTCAGCATCACCGCGGAGTTCACCGTGCAGCCCGCCCATCAGGGCGCGCCGGGGCTCGCGCACGGCGGTGTGCTCGCGACCGCTCTGGACGAGACCCTCGGCTCCCTCAACTGGCTGCTGCGCACGATCGCCGTCACCGGTCGGCTGGAGACCGACTTCGTGCGGCCGGTTCCGGTGGGCACGGTGCTGTATCTGGAGGCCGAGGTGACGGCGGTGGCGGGCCGCAAGATTTACTCCACCGCCACCGGACGGATCGGCGGCCCCGAGGGGCCCGTCGCCGTCCGTGCCGACGCGCTCTTCATCGAGGTGAAGGTCGACCACTTCATCGACAACGGCCGCCCGCAGGAGATCCGGGCCGCCATGAACGACCCGGACCAGGTCCGGCGTGCCCGTGCCTTCGAGGTGAACCCGTGAGCCGTGACCCCCTGAACGTGCTGATCCGGCGCGTCGACCCCGACGTACCGCTTCCGACGTACGCACACCCCGGTGACGCGGGAGCCGATCTGCGCACCACCGAGGCCTGTGAGCTGAAGCCGGGGGAGCGGGCGGTGCTGCCCACCGGGGTGTCTGTGGCCCTGCCGGAGGGGTACGCGGCCTTCGTGCACCCCCGTTCCGGCCTGGCCGCCCGCCTCGGTGTCGCCCTCGTGAATGCCCCGGGGACGGTTGATGCCGGGTACCGTGGGGAGATCAAGGTGATCGTGGTGAATCTCGACCCGCATGAGCCCGTGCGGTTCGAGCGCTTCGACCGGATTGCCCAATTGGTCGTCCAGCAGGTCGAGAGGGTTCGCTTCCAGGAGGTCGCGGAGCTTCCCGATTCGGCGCGGGCCGAGGGGGGCTTCGGGTCCACCGGCGGCCATGCCGCGGTGGACGGCGCAAGCGGCACAAGCGAGACAAGCGTTGAGGCCGCCGATGGCGGCGCTACGGGTGGGAATCGATACGCTTCGGTCGTATCCGACCGGGAAGGACAGTGACGTGTTCGGACGTCGCAAGAAGAAGGGTGCCGCCGAGGACGCGGCCGGCGAGCCCGAGCAGGTCGTCGACATCGACACTGAGGCGGACGACGACGGCACGCGCGAGCGCGTACGGCTCGAACCGGAACCGCGGCCCGACGGGCCCTGGGACAGCTCCGAGGTCCGTGACCCCGGCGAGGGCCGGGTGGACCTGGGCGGCCTGTTCGTGCCGGGTGTGGACGGCATGGAGCTGCGCGTCGAGGTCGCCGGTGACGCGATCGTCGCGGCGACCGTCGTGCTGCGTGACAGCGCCATCCAGCTGCAGGCCTTCGCCGCGCCCAAGCGCGAGGGCATCTGGGGCGAGGTGCGCGAGGAGATCGGCTCCGGCATCACCCAGCAGGGTGGCATCATCGACGAGGTCGAGGGCCCGCTGGGCTGGGAGCTGCGGGCCCAGGTGCCGGTGCAGCTGCCGGACGGCACGGGTGGTTTCCAGGTCGTGCGGTTCGTCGGCGTGGACGGTCCCCGCTGGTTCCTGCGCGGTGTGATCTCCGGTCAGGGTGCGGTGCAGCCGCAGGCGGCCGGGCTGCTCGAGCAGATCTTCCGGGACACGGTCGTGGTCCGCGGCGAGGGCCCGATGGCGCCCCGCGACCCGATCGTCCTGAAGCTGCCGAACGACGCCCAGATGGTTCCCGAGGGCGTCCAGCAGGAGGAGGCCGGTTCGCGCTTCTCCGGCGGCATGGGCCAGCTGCAGCGCGGACCCGAGATCACCGAGGTGCGCTGAGCGCCGTAGAGACAGCGGCCGGCGTAAAAGACACCAGGGCCGCATCCCCTCACGGGGGTGCGGCCCTTTCTCGTGCGTGAACCCTTGACGGCCTATTGGTCTGTACCTACCGTCTCCGGCCAACGCGCCCGTTCATAAAGGCGCTTCGCGTTCATATACGAGAACGGAAGGCCCCCCACGTATGCGCAGAACCGCTCTCCTCGCGGCCGCCGCCGCCCTCGTCGCCGGTGTCCTCGCCTGGCCCGCCGACGCCGCGCCCACCACCTTCGTCCACCCCGGAGTCACCGTCTCCAAGGGCCAGTTGGACTTCGCCCGCTCCCAGGTGAACGCCGGCGCCCAGCCCTGGAAGGGCGCCTTCGACCGGATGATGGCGAGCAAGTACGCCGATCTGAACCGCACCCCCAAGCCCCGCGCGGTCGTCGAGTGCGGTTCGTACTCGAACCCCAACCACGGCTGCACCGACGAGCGCGAGGACGCGATAGCCGCCTACACCCAGGCCCTCGCCTGGTACGTCACCCGCGACGAGCGGTACGCCAAGAAGGCCATCGAGCTGATGGACGCCTGGTCCGCGGTGATCAAGGACCACACCAACAGCAACGCGCCCCTGCAGACGGGCTGGGCCGGTTCCTCCTGGCCCAGGGCCGCCGAGATCATCAAGTACACGTACGCCGGGAGCTGGCCGAACTCCGGCCGGTTCGCCACCATGCTCCGCAGCGTCTATCTGCCCGAGATCATCAACGGCTCGAACTCCAACGGCAACTGGGAGCTGTCGATGATGGAGGCCGCCGTCGGCATCTCGGTCTTCCTCGAGGACAAGGCGTCGTACGACAAGGCCATGGCGAAGTTCCGCACCCGCACCGCCGCCTATGTCTACCTGTCCTCCGACGGCGACCTGCCGAAGACGGTGCCGAGCCAGAACCTCGACACCCGGGAGAAGATCGTCAACTACTGGCAGGGGCAGTCCACCTTCGTCACCGGCCTCACCCAGGAGACCTGTCGCGACTTCACGCACACCGGGTACGGCATCTCCGCGATCTCGCACGTCGCGGAGACCAGCCGGATCCAGGGCCAGGACCTGTACGGCACCGACGTCGGCGAGCGGCTGCGGCACGCGCTCGGGTTCCAGGCCAAGTACGAGCTCGGTGCGGCCGTGCCCAGCTGGCTGTGCCGCGGCTCGCTGAAGCTCGGGCTCGGCCCGGTCACCGAGGTCGGGCACAACGCCCTGGCCAATCGTCTCGGCCACGCCATGACCAACACCGAGACGCTCACCGAGCGGGGCCGCCCGGCGGGCAGCAACAACCTCTTCGTCGCCTGGGAGACCCTCACTCACAGCGACAATCCCAGCTGAGACGCCTGGGGTGGCGGGAGCGTCAGAGTTGCGTCAAAGACGCTCCCGCCACCGCACCCGGTCCTCTTTGTCGCGATTATTGGCCGTAAGGTCGACGCTGCGTGGGCAGTAACGGCCGGAACACAATGAGGACCATGGGACGCGGCAAGCTTCGGATCTACCTCGGTGCGGCACCGGGCGTCGGCAAGACGTACGCGATGCTGTCCGAGGCCCACCGCCGTGCCGAGCGCGGCACCGACTGTGTGGTCGCCTTCGTCGAGCACTACGACCGCCCGCGCACCGAGGTGATGCTCCACGGGCTGGAGCAGGTGAGGCGCAGGGAACTGGAGTACCGCGGGAGCGCCTTCACCGAGATGGACGTCGACGGCGTGCTGGCGCGGCGCCCGCAGGTGGCGCTCGTCGACGAGCTCGCCCACACCAACGTCCCCGGTTCGCGCAACGCCAAGCGCTGGCAGGACGTCGAGGAGCTGCTCGCCGCGGGCATCGACGTCATATCGACCGTCAACATCCAGCACCTGGAGTCCCTGGGCGACGTCGTCGAGTCGATCACCGGCATCCGGCAGCAGGAGACCGTGCCGGACGAGGTGGTGCGCCGGGCCGACCAGATCGAGCTGGTCGACATGTCGCCGGAGGCGCTGCGGCGGCGGATGGCGCACGGCAACATCTACCAGCCGGACAAGGTCGACGCGGCGCTGTCGAACTACTTCCGCCCCGGCAATCTCACCGCACTGCGCGAACTGGCCCTGCTGTGGGTGGCGGACCGGGTCGACGAGTACCTGAAGCAGTACCGCAGCGATCACCAGGTGTCGAAGATCTGGGGTTCGCGCGAGCGGATCGTCGTCGGACTGACCGGAGGCCCGGAAGGGCGGACCCTGATCCGGCGGGCCGCCCGCCTCGCGGAGAAAGGCGCCGGCGGCGAGGTGCTGGCCGCCCACATCGCCCGCAGCGACGGCCTCACCTCCGCCTCACCCAAGGAACTCGCCGTCCAGCGCACCCTCGTCGAGGACCTCGGCGGCACCTTCCACCACGTCGTGGGCGACGACATCCCCGCGGCGCTGCTGGCCTTCGCACGGGGGGCGAACGCCACCCAGATAGTGCTCGGCTCCTCACGGCGCAAGAGCTGGCAGTACGTCTTCGGGCCGGGCGTGGGCGCCACGGTCGCCCGGGACTCGGGCCCCGACCTCGACGTGCACATCGTCACGCACGACGAGGTCGCCAAGGGGCGCGCACTGCCCGCGGCCCGGCGGGCACGCCTCGGCCGTTCCCGGATCCTGTGGGGCTGGCTCGTCGGCATCGGCGGCCCCGCGCTGCTCACCCTGCTGCTGACCCACGTGGACGCCGATCTCGGTCTCGCCAACGACATGCTGCTGTTCCTGACCCTGACGGTGGCGGCGGCCCTGCTCGGCGGGCTCCTCCCCGCACTGGCCTCGGCGGCGGTCGGCTCCCTGCTGCTGAACTGGTTCTTCACGGAGCCGGTGCACCACCTCACCATCGCCGATCCGAAGAACCTGCTCGCGCTCCTGATCTTCGTGTTCGTGGGGGTGTCGGTGGCCTCCGTGGTCGATCTCGCCGCCCGCCGCACCCACCAGGCGGCCCGGCTGCGCGCCGAGTCGGAGATCCTGTCCTTCCTCGCCGGGAACGTGCTGCGCGGTGAGACCGGCCTGGAGGAGCTGCTGGAGCGGGTTCGCGAGACCTTCGGCATGGAGTCGGCGGCCCTGCTGGAGCGGCAGAGCGACGTCGACCCCTGGACCTGTGCGGGCCGGGTGGGCCTGGGGCGGGCGCCGGCGCGACCCGAGGACGCGGATGTCGACGTTCCCGTGGGCGACCACATGGCGCTCGCGCTGACCGGGCGGGTGCTGCCTGCCGAGGACCGCCGGGTGCTCGCCGCCTTCGCCGCGCAGTCCGCCGTCGTCCTCGACCGCCGGCGCCTCCAGAGCGAGGCCGACCAGGCCAAGGAGCTGGCCGAGGGCAACCGCATCCGTACGGCGCTGCTGGCCGCCGTCAGCCATGACCTCCGTACCCCTCTCGCCGGCATCAAGGCGGCGGTCTCCTCGCTGCGGTCCGACGACGTGGCGTGGTCCGAGGAGGACGAGGCCGAGCTGCTGCAGGGCATCGAGGAGGGCGCCGACCGGCTCGACCACCTCGTGGGGAACCTCCTCGACATGTCCCGGCTGCAGACCGGCACGGTCACCCCCCTCATCCGCGACATCGACCTCGACGAGGTGGTGCCGATGGCGCTGGGCGGGGTGCCGGAGAACCGCGTGGAGCTGGACATCCCGGAGACGCTGCCCATGGTCGCCGTGGACCCGGGGCTGCTGGAGCGGTCGGTGGCCAACCTGGTCGAGAACGCCGTCAAGTACAGCCCGGACGCCGGCACGGTCCTCGTCTCCGCGAGCGCCCTTGCGGACCGGGTCGAGGTACGGGTGGTCGACCGGGGGCCGGGCGTCCCCGACGAGGCCAAGGAGCGCATCTTCGCGCCCTTCCAGCGCTACGGCGACGCCCCGCGCGGAGCCGGCGTGGGTCTCGGCCTCGCGGTCGCCCGCGGCTTCGCCGAAGCCATGGGCGGCACGCTCGACGCCGAGGACACGCCCGGCGGCGGCCTCACCATGGTGCTCACCCTGCGGGCGGCGGGAGCGCGCGGCGGGGGACCGGCTGGCTCCGACGAGCCCCTTCACTCCGTACGACCGGAAAGGCAGACCACATGCTGAGCCCGGCTGGGGGGACGCCCCAGGCCCGCACGAGGGTTCTGGTGATCGACGACGAGCCGCAGATCGTGCGCGCCCTCGTGATCAACCTCAAGGCCCGGAAGTACGAGGTCGACGCGGCCCACGACGGGACCACCGCCCTCGAACTCGCCGCCACCCGCCACCCCGACGTGGTCGTCCTCGACCTCGGTCTGCCCGACATGGACGGCGTCGAGGTGATCCGCGGCCTGCGCGGCTGGACCCGGGTGCCGATCCTGGTGCTGTCCGCCCGGCACTCCTCCGACGAGAAGGTCGAGGCGCTGGACGCGGGCGCCGACGACTACGTCACCAAGCCCTTCGGCATGGACGAGCTGCTGGCCCGGCTGCGGGCCGCCGTCCGCCGGGCCGAACCCACCGGGGGCGGCGAGGACGACGTGATCGTGGAGACCGAGGAGTTCACCGTCGATCTGGCCGCGAAGAAGGTCAACCGGGGCGGGAAGGACGTACGGCTGACCCCGACGGAGTGGCATCTGCTGGAGGTGCTGGTACGCAACACGGGGCGCCTCGTCGGCCAGAAGCAGCTGTTGCAGGAGGTGTGGGGGCCGTCGTACGGGACGGAGACGAACTATCTGCGGGTGTACATGGCACAGCTGCGGCGGAAGCTGGAGGCGGACCCGTCGCACCCCAAGCACTTCATCACGGAGCCGGGGATGGGGTACCGGTTCGAGAAGTGACCGGTCGAGACCGGTCGGTTCGAGAAAAGAGCCGGTCAAAGAGGGTCGGTTCGAGGGAGGGCCCCACGGGTACGAAGGTGTCGGTGCACCCCGGTAGGCTTCAATTCATGAGTGCTGTTCCTCGTTCCGAAAAGTCGGTTGGCCGGTTCCGGCGCATGCTCGACCGGCTCTCCTCGTCGCAGGAGGACCTGGAGTCCGAGGAGCTGCGTGAGGACGCCGAGACGGCCGGATGCACCAGGATCGGTGACTGCCGTGACCGCCAGATCGTGACGGTTACTGGTACCTTGCGCACGGTCACCCTGCGGCCGCGTGCGGGAGTCCCGGCCCTGGAGGCCGAGCTGTTCGACGGCTCCGCCGCCCTGGACGTGGTGTGGCTCGGCAGGCGCTCCATAGTCGGCATAGAGCCTGGGCGCCGGCTGATCGCATCGGGCCGGATCTCCATGAGCCGAGGCCGCCGGGTGCTGTTCAACCCGAAATACGAACTGAGACCCCTCGGACGGGAGTAGCCGGTGACGTCGCTCGACAAGCCGACTGAAGACACCACCGCAGACGCCGAGCAGGACGCCCGGGCGGTGACCGAGGCCGCGCTGTTCGAGGCCTTCGGCGGCATGCGCGGCATGATCGAGACGGTGCTGCCCGGTCTGCTCTTCGTCACCATCTACACGATCAACAAGGACCTGCACCTGTCGGCCATCGCCGCGCTCGGGGTGTCTTTGCTGCTCGTGGTGGTGCGCCTGGTGATGCGGGACACCGTCAAGCACGCCTTCAGCGGTGTCTTCGGCGTCGCCTTCGGTGTCGTGTTCGCGATGATGACCGGCAACGCGAAGGACTTCTATCTGCCCGGCATGCTGTACACGCTGGGGCTGGGGCTCGCGTACATCATCACCACGCTGTGCGGGGTGCCGCTGATCGGGCTGATCCTCGGGCCGGTGTTCAAGGAGAACCTCTCCTGGCGCAAGCGGAACCCTGGGCGCAAGAAGGCGTATGCGAAGGCCAGTTGGGCGTGGGGGCTGATCCTGCTCGCCAAGTGCGCGATTCTCTTCCCGCTGTACTGGTGGGCGGACACGACGCAGCTGGGGTGGGTGCTGGTCGCGCTGAAGATCCCGCCGTTCCTGCTGGCCGTGTGGCTGACGTGGGTGTTCCTGGCGAAGGCGCCGGCGCCGATCGACGTCTTCGCTGAGATGGAGGCGGAGGAGAAGGCCGAGCGGGAGCGGAAGGCTGCCGCCGGCTCGGCCGAATAGGTACCGGGCGTTGAGCGTGGCCGTCACTGGGGACTGCCGCCCTCAGACCCCCGCTTCGGCCTGAACGGCCTCGTCCTCAAACGCCGGACGGGCTGGTAGGGAAGGGCGCCCCGAATTTTCGGGGCGCCCTTCCTGTCGTATCGCGCGAAGCGGCTAGTCCGCCGTGTCCTCGCGTCGTACCGACAGCAGATCCTCCAGCTGCTCCTCCCGTGCCTGCGCGGCCACGAAGAGGAGTTCGTCGCCTGCCTCCAGGGAGTCCTCGCGGGACGGGGTGAGGACGCGGGTGCCGCGGATGATCGTGACCAGGGACGTGTCCTCCGGCCACTCCACGTCGCCGACCTGGGTGCCGGCCAGGGCCGACTCCTCCGGGAGGGTCAGTTCGACGAGGTTGGCGTCGCCGTGGCTGAAGCGGAGGAGGCGGACCAGGTCGCCGACCGACACCGCTTCCTCGACCAGGGCCGACATCAGACGCGGGGTGGAGACCGCTACGTCCACGCCCCAGGCCTCGTTGAACAGCCACTCGTTCTTGGGGTTGTTCACGCGGGCCACGACGCGCGGGACGCCGTACTCCGTCTTCGCCAGGAGGGAGACGACCAGGTTGACCTTGTCGTCGCCCGTCGCGGCGATCACCACGTTGCAGCGCTGCAGCGCCGCCTCGTCCAGCGACGTGATCTCGCAGGCGTCGGCCAGCAGCCACTCCGCCTGCGGCACGCGCTCGACCGAGATGGCGGTCGGCGCCTTGTCGACGAGCAGGACCTCGTGGCCGTTCTCCAGCAGCTCGCCCGCGATCGAGCGGCCCACCGCGCCGGCACCGGCAATGGCGACCCTCATCAGTGACCGCCCTCCTCTTCGGGACCCTTGGCGAAGGACGCCTCGACCTTGTCGACCTCGTCGGTGCGCATCATCACGTGCACCAGGTCGCCCTCCTGCAGCACCGTCTGCGAGGTGGGCAGGATCGCCTCACCGAGGCGGGTGAGGAACGCGACGCGGACGCCGGTCTCCTCCTGCAGCGTGCTGATCTTGTGGCCCACCCAGGCGGCGGACGCGTGCACCTCGGCGAGCTGGACGCCACCGGTGGGGTCCCGCCACAGCGGCTCGGCGCCCGAGGGCAGCAGACGGCGCAGCATCTGGTCGGCCGTCCAGCGGACCGTGGCGACGGTGGGGATGCCCAGGCGCTGGTAGACCTCGGCGCGACGGGGGTCGTAGATCCGGGCCGCGACGTTCTCCACGCCGAACATCTCGCGGGCCACGCGCGCGGAGATGATGTTGGAGTTGTCACCGCTGGAGACGGCGGCGAACGCGCCCGCCTCCTCGATGCCCGCCTCGCGCAGAGTGTCCTGGTCGAAGCCGATGCCGGTGACCCGGCGGCCACCGAAGCCGGGGCCGAGCCGGCGGAACGCGGTGGGGTCCTGGTCGATCACGGCGACCGTGTGCCCTTGTTGCTCCAGGGTCTGGGCAAGAGCGGAGCCCACCCTTCCGCAACCCATGATGACGATGTGCACGGTCTTACCCCGCACTCCTCGTTAGGCGTCTGACTTGCGTGAACGTGGTGCTCATAACCTTCTCTCGGTTCGCCGGGCAACAGGCGCGGGCCGGTCGCGGACCGCTGGGCAACATCATGCCGGGGATTACCGGCGATGATCCCTCGCGGTACGGATGGTGGGCCTGCCTGTGCCCCAGTCCACCGTAACGTCAGGGTCGGACACACCGACCAGGCACCATCTCACGCGACGACCGGCCCCCTCAACGGCGGTTGAAGCTGCGGAGGCTGGCCAGGGCCAGGGCCGCGAGTCCGGCGAGCGCGACGAGGGCACCGACGAGCTGAGCAGTCGCCTGCGACATGAGGTCTCCCGGATGTGATGAGCGTACCGACGCAGGTCATGGAGGCACGCGGACGTCTTCCGGGCCGGGGCCCGGCGCGAGCGGAGGACCGAATTCACCCCCGCGCCGCGCGTGATTTCACCCGGATGTGCTCCGTCCCAGGCAGGGGGCCTACGATTCTCTGTTGTGTCCAAACTGACCGACGTGCCCAAACGGATTCTGATCGGGCGCGCGCTGCGCAGCGATCGGCTGGCGGAAACGCTCCTGCCGAAGCGCATCGCCCTGCCCGTATTCGCCTCCGACCCGCTGTCGTCCGTGGCGTACGCGCCCGGAGAAGTGCTGCTGGTCCTCTCCATCGCGGGCGTGTCGGCCTACCACTTCAGCCCCTGGATCGCGGTCGCGGTCGTCGTGCTGATGTTCACGGTGGTCGCCTCCTACCGGCAGAACGTGCACGCCTACCCCAGCGGCGGCGGCGACTACGAGGTGGCGACCACCAACCTCGGCCCCAGGGCCGGGCTGACGGTCGCGAGCGCCCTGCTCGTCGACTACGTCCTGACCGTCGCCGTCTCCATCTCCTCCGGCATCGAGAACCTGGGCTCCGCCGTCCCGTTCGTCGTCGAGCACAAGGTCGAATGCGCGGCCGCCGTCATCCTGTTGCTGACGCTGATGAACCTGCGCGGTGTCAGGGAGTCCGGCAGCCTCTTCGCGATCCCGACGTACGTCTTCGTCGCGGGCGTCTTCATCATGATCGCGTGGGGCGCGTTCCGCGGGCTCGTCCTGGACGACACCATGCGGGCGCCCACGGCGTCGTACGAGATCAAGCCGGAGCACGAGGGCCTGGCGGGCTTCGCGCTCGTCTTCCTGCTGCTGCGCGCCTTCTCCTCCGGCTGTGCCGCGCTCACCGGTGTCGAGGCCATCTCCAACGGTGTCCCGGCGTTCCGCAAGCCCAAGTCGAAGAACGCGGCGACCACGCTCGCGATGATGGGCCTGCTGGCCGTCACCATGTTCTGCGGCATCATCGGGCTCGCCATGGTGACCAAGGTCCGGATGGCCGAGAACCCGGCCGTCGACCTGCTGAAGGACGGTGTCGCGGTCGGCACCGGCTACGTCCAGAACCCGGTGATCACCCAGGTCGCGGAGGCCGTCTTCGGCAAGGGCAGCTTCCTGTTCATCGTGCTCGCCGCGGCCACCGCCCTGGTGCTGTTCCTCGCGGCCAACACCGCCTACAACGGCTTCCCGGTGCTCGGCTCGATCCTCGCCCAGGACCGCTACCTGCCGCGCCAGCTGCACACCCGCGGCGACCGGCTCGCCTTCTCCAACGGCATCGTGCTCCTGGCGGGCGCGGCCGCGCTGCTGGTATGGGTCTACGGCGCCGACTCCACGCGCCTGATCCAGCTGTACATCGTCGGTGTGTTCGTGTCCTTCACGCTCAGCCAGACCGGCATGGTCCGCCACTGGAACCGCCTCCTGGCCACGGAGAAGGACCCGGCCAAGCGCCGCCACATGGTCCGCTCCCGCGCGATCAACACCTTCGGCGCCTTCTTCACCGGACTGGTCCTGGTCGTCGTCCTCGTCACCAAGTTCACGCACGGCGCCTGGGTCGCCCTGCTCGGCATGGTGATCTTCTACGTGACGATGACGGCCATCCGCCGCCACTACGACCACGTCTCCGAGGAACTCGCCGCCCCCGAGGGCCCGAGCGACGACAGCGTACGGCCGTCCCGCGTGCACTCCGTCGTCCTGGTCTCCAAGATCCACCGCCCGGCCCTGCGCGCCCTGGCCTACGCCAAGCTGCTGCGCTCGGACACCCTGGAGGCGCTCAGCGTCAACGTGGACCCGGCGGAGACCAAGGCGCTGCGCGCGGAGTGGGAGCGGCGCGGCATCGACGTACCGCTGAAGGTGCTCGACTCGCCGTACCGCGAGATCACGCGCCCGGTCATCGACTACGTGAAGAGCCTGCGCAAGGAGTCCCCGCGCGACGCCGTGTCGGTCATCATCCCCGAGTACGTCGTCGGCCACTGGTACGAGCATCTGCTGCACAACCAGAGCGCGCTCCGGCTGAAGGGCCGGCTGCTGTTCACGCCGGGCATCATGGTGACCTCGGTGCCGTACCAGCTCCAGTCCTCCGAGCTGGCGAAGGCCAGGGCCCGCAAGCGGCAAGAGTGGAACGCGCCGGGTTCGGTGCGGCGGGGGCCGGCCCAGGAGCGGGCGAAGGAGCCGGACGCCCAGCGCTGACGCGGGCAGGGGCGCAGCGGCGCGGCGGGGAGCACGTAGACTGGTGGGCTGTTGTCGGGCCCTCCGGAGACCACTGTCGAGGGCCGTATCCCTTTCTCGATCTGGAGTCACCCCACCATGCAGGCAGAACCGAAGAAGTCGCTGGTGGGGGAGGAGTACGAGGTCGAGATCGGCCCCGTCGCCCACGGCGGGCACTGCATCGCCCGCACCGACGCCGGCCAGGTGCTGTTCGTCCGGCACACGCTGCCCGGCGAGCGGGTCGTGGCCCGGGTGACCGAGGGCGAGGAGGGCGACCGCTTCCTGCGCGCCGACGCGGTCGAGGTGCTGTCCGCCTCCAAGGACCGCATCGAGGCGCCCTGCCCCTTCGCCGGCCCCGGCCGCTGCGGCGGCTGCGACTGGCAGCACGCCAAGCCGGGGGCGCAGCGCCGGATGAAGGGCGAGGTCATCGCCGAGCAGCTGGAGCGGCTCGCGGGACTGACGCCGGAGGACGTCGGCTGGGACGGCACGGTCATGCCGGCGGAGGGCGACAAGCTGCCGGCCGGACAGGTGCCGCAGTGGCGGACGCGCGTGCAGTACGCGGTCGACGCCGACGGCCATGCCGGACTGCGCCGGCACCGCTCGCACGAGGTCGAGCCGATCGACCACTGCATGATCGCCGCCGAGGGCGTCAGCGAGCTGGGTATCGAGAAGCGCGACTGGACGGGCATGGCCGGGGTGGAGGCGATCGCGGCGACGGGATCGCAGGACCGCCAGGTGATCCTGACGCCGAAGCCGGGGGCGCGGCTGCCGCTGGTGGAGTTGGACAAGCCGGTGTCGGTGATGCGGGTCGGCGAGAAGGACGGCGGGATCCACCGCGTCCACGGCCGCCCCTTCGTCCGCGAGCGCGCGGACGGCCGTACGTACCGCGTCGGCAGCGGCGGCTTCTGGCAGGTCCACCCGAAGGCCGCGGACACCCTGGTGACGGCGGTCATGCAGGGCCTGCTGCCGCGCAAGGGCGACATGGCGCTCGACCTGTACTGCGGTGTCGGGCTGTTCGCGGGGGCCCTGGCCGACCGGCTCGGCGAGAAGGGCGCCGTCCTCGGCATCGAGTCCGGCAAGCGCGCGGTGGAGGACGCCCGGCACAACCTGGCCGGCTTCGACCGGGTGCGGATCGAGCAGGGCAGGGTCGAGACGGTGCTGCCGCGTACCGGGATCACCGAGGTGGACCTGATCGTCCTGGACCCGCCGCGGGCAGGGGCGGGCCGGAAGACGGTCGCGCATCTGGCGTCGCTGGGGGCACGGCGGATCGCGTACGTCGCGTGCGATCCGGCTGCGCTGGCGCGGGACTTGGGGTACTTCCGGGATGGGGGGTATCGGGTGCGGATGTTGCGGGCGTTTGATCTGTTTCCGATGACGCATCATGTGGAGTGCGTCGCCATCCTTGAGCCGGTGGCCAAGGGATCCTGAGATGCGGCTTTGCGGGTGCGCTGATCGGTGGGGCGCCGCCGCGCAGGAAGTCGTGCGAGGTGGGGGATCCGGACTCGTCAGTCCGTGATGACGGCGTCGCGGTGAATCCACTCGGGGCTGTGGGCCGCCTTGTACATGAAGTCGGCCACGTCCGCGCGGCTGATCGTCGGGTTGCCCTTCATCGGGAGACGCTCGCCGACGAGGTAACTGCCCTTGGCGGGGCCCTTGGTCAGCATGGTCGGGTAGACCAGCGTCCAGTCCAGGCCGCTGGAGCGGATCGCCTTCTCGGAGGTCTCCTTGTTCGCGTAGAGGTTCCGCAGGAACGTGCTGTACATGACCTTCTGCATGGCACTCGCCGACCGGTAGGTGTCGCCCACGCCGAACGAGGACAGCCATACCAGGCGGGACACGCCCTGTTCCTCGGCCGCGCCGATCACGGCCGCCGCGGCGCGGGTGAACAGGTCGTCGGCGCGCACGGATGTGCTCCTGCCGAGAGCCGAGATGACGACGTCCTGTCCGGCCATGGCCTTTGCGACATCGTGGTGTGAGGTGGCGTCTCCGGTGGCCACGTCGACCTGGTCCGCCAGATCGGCCAGCGCCTCCGGCCTGCGGGCCAGGACGGTGACCGTGTCGCCGCCATCGAGGGCCAGGTCGACGACGTGGCGACCGGTGGGGCCGGTCGCACCGAGGATCAAGAGTTTCATGGGGTTTGCATCCTTCGTTTGGAAAAGGGGATGAGCCGACGCACGTACGCGCTGGGGCGAGCCTGTGGCAGCTTGTTGCCAACGGCACACCTGTGACAGCTCGCTGCCATCGGCACATTGGACGTATGCCACAGGTCATGGAGCTCCGCGGTGATGTCGAGTTCTGGGCCCGGATCAAGCCCTTGACGGAGTCGGACGAGGTGGAATGGGTCCATATCGCCCACGATCTCGACACCTGGCCCGGAGCCCGTGAGGCTGCCCGCCGCCACGCGCGCCGCGGCAGGGCGCCCCGGGCACGCAAGCTGTACAGCCCCGCGGTTCTCGCCGACGAGCGCGACCGGGAGGCTCTGCGGGAGATGGCTGCCCATGGCTTCCAGGTGCGGATCGCCACTGCGCCGCTGCCGCAGGGAACCGTCATCATCGACCGGCGCACCATGATCCTCACCGATCCGGCGCCCTCCGCCCCGGCTGCTCGGGGCCCGCGCACCTACACCATGAGTGCCTCGCCGGCCCTGATCGGCGAGCGTATGCGCTGTTCGAAGCCGCTTGGGACAGCGCAGCCGACCTGGCGACGTTCCTCGATCCGAGACGGCCCCGCATCGATGAGCAGACCGCCAAGGTCCTGCATGCCCTGTGCTCCGGCGCCACCGACGAGGCAGCCGCACGGGAACTGGGCATGTCGCTGCGCACCTACCGCCGCCGGGTCGCGGAACTGCTCGCCGGCCTGAACGCGGCATCGCGTTTCCAAGCCGGAGTACGTGGGGGGAGCTGGGCCTGACCCGCAGCTGATCGACACGGCACGGGATGAGCCGGCGTACAGGAACTTGCCTCACCCCGCACCGTCACACCCTGCACTGCCACACCCCGCGCTGAATCGCCATGCCAGACCCCAACCCCCGCGGATACCCGTGCACCGTGAGGACAGTAGTAGTGCGCCCGTGGGCAATTGCCGCGCGATCGGCGGTTTTAGCGTGGCAGGGAGTGGCCCCGGACGCCCCGCGCGGTATCCGGGCCGTAATGCCGGAAGGGCCGGCATCTCACGTACACCCTCGGGAGATTCCCATGTCCGATGCCGTCGAGCCGGTTCAGCCGGTCCTGGAACCCGCGGCCGCCGCCTTCGCGGAGGCCACCGCCAATCCGCCCTACCTGTTCGAACTGCCCCCCGCGGAAGGGCGCAAGGCCGTCGACGAGGTGCAGTCCGGCGAGATCGACAAGCCCGCGGTCGACGAGGAGTGGACCACCGTCTCGGGCGGCCCGACGGGCAGCGTCCGCGTGCGGATCGTCAAGCCCGCCGGGGCCGAGGGCACCCTCCCGGTGATCATCTACATCCATGGGGCGGGCTGGGTCTTCGGCAACGCCCACACCCATGACCGTCTGGTGCGGGAACTCGCCGTCGGTGCGGGCGCCGCCGTGGTCTTCCCCGAGTACGACCTCTCGCCCGAGGCCCGGTACCCGGTCGCCATCGAGCAGAACTTCGCGGTCGCCCAGTGGGTCGTCCAGCAGGGCGCGACGAAGGGGCTGGACGCCACTCGCATCGCGGTCGCCGGTGACTCGGTCGGCGGCAACATGACCGCCGCGCTGACGCTGATGGCCAAGGAGCGCGGCGGCATCCCGCTGGTGCAGCAGGTGCTGTTCTACCCGGTCACCGACGCGAACTTCGACACCGGCTCCTACCACCAGTTCGCCACCGGCTACTTCCTGCGCCGCGACGGCATGCAGTGGTTCTGGGACCAGTACACGACCGACGAGGCCGACCGCGCCCAGATCACCGCCTCCCCGCTGCGCGCCACCACCGAGCAGCTCACCGGCCTGCCCCCGGCCCTGGTCATCACCGGCGAGGCCGACGTGCTGCGCGACGAGGGCGAGGCCTACGCCAACAAGCTCCGCGAGGCGGGCGTCCCGGTCACCGCGGTGCGCTTCCAGGGCATCATCCACGACTTCGTGATGCTCAACGCCCTGCGAGAGACCCACGCCGCCGAGGCCGCCATCACGCTGGCCGCCGGCACCCTGCGCACCGCCCTGCACCACGCCTGAGAGCGAGGAGACACCCCTCCATGACCACCTCCACCGCCACACCCACCGTCGTCCTCGTCCACGGCGCGTTCGCCGACGCGGCAAGCTGGTCCGAGGTCATCGCCGAACTGCAGCGTCACGGCATCCCGGTGATCGCCCCGCCCAACCCGCTGCGGGGACTTGCCGCCGACGCCGCCTACATCGCCTCCGTGGCCGCCCAGACCGACGGCCCCGTCATCCTGGTCGGTCACTCCTACGGCGGTGCGCTCATCACCGTGGCCGGCACCACGGAGAACGTCGTCGGGCTCGTCTACGTGGCGGCGTACGTCCCCGAGGAGGGCGAGAGCCTCGGCGAGCTGCAGGGACGCTTCCCCGCCTCGCCGCTGGTGAGCAACCTCAAGCAGTGGACGTACCCCGTCCCCGGCGGCGACCCGGCCGTCGAGGTCACCATCGCCGAGGACGCCTTCCCATCGGTCTTCGCCGCAGATGTGCCGACCGACGTCACCAAGGTCCTGGCCGTGGCCCAACGGCCGCTGGCCGCCTCGGCCTTCGAGGAGAGGGCCGCCGCGGCCGCGTGGCAGACCAAGCCGTCCTGGGCCCTGGTGGCCGGAGCGGACGAGGCGATCAATCCCGAGGTCCAGCGGTTCGGGGCCAAGCGCGCCGGGGCGACCGTCGTCGAGATCGCGGGGGCGTCGCACGCGGTCGCCGTCGCCCGGCCGACAGAGGTGGCCGAGCTGATCCGCGACGCGGTGCGGGCGACCGGCTGACAAGGGGCAACCCACTGCGCGGACGAACTCGTTTCGTCCGCGCAGCTGTGCTTCCACCGATCTCTTCCCCTGATCTCTTCCACCGATTTCTTCCCCCGATTTCTTCCTCCGGTTCTTCCTGGTCCGTCCCCGGCCGGGAGTGACATCGTCAGGTCGGCCACGGGATCCGAACCGTCGGCCGATCACGATGCCAGGGGGGCCAGGTGTCCGTCGTTGTTTCCACCGCGTCGCTGTCCGCGGCGGACCGGGTGGAGCGCTGGCGCGAGGCGGTGTCGCGCGCCTTCGTACCGCTCGATGTCGATCTCCTCGAGGAAGATCCGTCACCGGGAAGGATCGTCAGCGATCGGCTGGGTGCGATGCGGGTGGCGCACGTCCAGGCGGGGCCGCAAGTGGTGCGGCGCAGCAAGCGTCTGATCGCGCAGGACGGGAAGGAGTTCCTCATCCTCACGCTTCAGCGCAGCGGCACCGCCATCAAGGAGCAGGACGGGCGGGAGTCCCTGATCAGACCGGGCGAGTTCTCCATCTCCGACTCGTCCCGGCTGCTGAGAAAGAAGGTGGAGGGCGAATTCCGTTTCGTCTCCTTCCAGTTCCCGCGCCGGGATCTTCGGGTGCGGGACGGGGACCTGCGGGCGATGACCGCGACCGCGTTCTCCGGTCGCGAGGGCACTTCCGCCGTGGTGGCGAGCTGTTTCGCGAGCATGGCGCGCGAGGCCGCGAGCCTCGACGACTCGGTAGGCCGGCAGATGGCCGCGACCGCCATCGACCTGCTGGCGCTGCTGATCAACGAGCGGTGCGGCCGCTTCGCTCCCCAGGCTCCGGAGACCGCCGCGGCCACCCTCGTACGGGTCAAGGACCACATCCTGCGGAACCTCTGCGACCCCGACCTGTCCCCGCCCGCCATCGCTGCGGCACACCACATGTCGGTTCGCTATCTGCACAGGATGTTCCAGCTGGAGGGGACCACGGTCGGGGGGTGGATCCGGACGCAGCGACTGGAACGGTGCCGCCGCGATCTTCTGCGCTCCCCGGCCCTGGGCCTCGGGGTGGCGGCCGTCGCCCGGAGCTGGGGGTTTGTGAGTCCCAGTCACTTCAGCCGTGCCTTCCGCGCGGCTTACGGGGTCACGCCTCGGGAGTGGCAGATGCACGGTCCGGCCGGGGAAGCGGCGCAGCGCTGAGACGGTGCGCCGGTCACCGTACGAACAGGAGGGGTGGCACCGCCCGGCCGACGGACAGGGCGTCAAGGCCCGCTCGGGCCTGAGCCGGCATCTCCGACGGGATACGGCCCTCCAGCGCGAGGACGGCGCGGTACTCGGCACCGGCCTCGGTGTGCCGGCCGAGCCGGGCGAGCGCGTGGGCCAGGTGGAGGTGGACCTTGCCCGCCTGCCGGTGCCAGCCGCGGACCTCGAACTGCCCGCGTATGGTGGCCAGCACGTCGACCGCGTTCTGCCAGCGGCCGAGCTCGAGATGGACGAACGACACCGCGTAGACGGCGGACAGGACAGTGAATTCCCGGACGTTGGGCGGGATCCGGTCGCGGTTGCGGGGATCGGCGAGCGCTTCCCTGACCTCCTCGTAGGCCTCGACGGCCTCGTGCGGGCGGCCGGCCCCACGCAGCACCCTGATCGTCCCGCAGGCCACCTGCAGGTATCCGTTGATGTCGTGCGCCTCGGTGAACAGCTCCATGGCGCGGTGGTTGTGGTCGGCGGCGGAGGCGAAGTCGCCGTTCGGCTCGTACAGCCAGCTGAGGTAGTTGTGCGCCCATGCCTGCTGGACGATGTTCCCGGCCGTCTCGGCGAGGCCGAGTGCGCACGTGGCCGACGCGACCGCCTCCGCATAGCGGCCTTCGCAGGCTTGGTAGGCCCAGGCGAGGTAGTTGCGGTGGGTCGCCTCCAGCGCGGCGTCGCCCAGCGCCGCTCCGGCCGCGGCGGCGCGCTCGTAGACCTCGACCCAGTGACCCGAGGACACCCAGTGGTCGGAGAACCAGTGCATGGCCTCCGCGACGTCGACGACCCTCGTGTGCTCGCCGTTCTCCGCGGCTTCACGGAACGCCGCGAGCCAGTTGTCGCTCTCCGCCTTGATCCAGCGCATCGCCTGCTCACGGTCGTCCAGAGCGACCAGCCGGCCGGGATCCGGCGGCGGCGCGCCGTAGCCGGGCTCGTGCCAGCGGCCGGCGAGGACTGCGGTGTCCAGCAGCCACGACCGCAGCCGGGAACGCGCGGCCGACGACACCTGCGCACCGTCCTCGGCGCGGTGGCGGGAGCCGGCGTACAGGCGCAGCAGGTCGTGGACGCGGTAGCGGTCCTCGCGGGAGGTCATCAGCAGCCCCGCCTCCAGCAGTTCCTCCAGGAGGTCCTCGGCGTCGGGCAAGGGCGCGTCCGCGAGTACGGCGGCCGGCGCCAGGCCGAAGTCCTGGCCCGGTACGAGCGACAGGAGCCGGAACATCCGGGCGGTCTCCGGAGCGAGACGGGAGTACGACAGCGCGAAGGCGGCGCTGACCCGCAGATCGCCCGCGCTCAGCGCGTCCAGCCTGCGGTCCTCGTCGGCCAGCCGGTCGGCGAGCCGTCGCAGACTCCAGTTGGTGCGGGTGGCGGCCCAGTTCGCGGCGACGCGCAGGGCCAGCGGGAGATGACCGCACAACGCGGTCACGGCGTTCGCGGCCGCCGGCTCTGCGTCCACGCGCCCGGCGCCGAGGACGGCACGCAGCAAGGAAGCGGACTCCTGCCGGGTCAGCGCACCGAGCTCGACGCGCCGGACTCCCTCCAGGCCGGCCAGGGTACGGCGACTCGTCACCAGCACGAGAAGTCGCCCCTCGCGCGGCAGCAGGGGCCTGACCTGGGCCTCGTCGGCGGCGTTGTCCAGCACCAGAACCGCGCGGAAACCGGCTGCGACGGCGTGGTAGCGGGTGAGACGGCCCTCCGCACCGTGCTGGGCCAACTCGCCGTCCTCGACGCCCCATGAGCTCAGCAGGCGCAGCACGGCCTCCTCCGTCGAGAGCGGCTGCGCGTCGAGGCCCCGCATGTCCAGGAAGAACGTTCCGTCGGGGCAGGACGGAGCGAGTTCCTCGGCGAGCCGCACCGCCAGCGTGGTCTTGCCGCTGCCCGGAGGGCCGGACACCACTGCCGCCGGGGGCG
The DNA here is from genome assembly GCF_050936625.1 of Streptomyces sp. CA-251387. Lineage (NCBI taxonomy): Bacteria > Bacillati > Actinomycetota > Actinomycetes > Kitasatosporales > Streptomycetaceae > Streptomyces > Streptomyces sp. CA-251387. Next base: position 7,155,937 of record NZ_JBNJMJ010000001.1, read on the forward strand.
TCACGGAACGCATCTCCGGGCCCTCGGCACGCCCTTCCTCGGCGACCTCCTGTGCGAGGGCGCGCAGTGCGGTCAGTTCCTTGTACCGGCCGACGAAGTCACGTACCCCCCTCGGCAGCGGGTGGGCCGAGGCCTTGCCGAGGTCGCGGGCCTGCGCGCCCGGGCGGGCGGCGCGGGCGGCGGCCAGCAGATCCGCATGCGCAGCCTCGTCCAGTGCCAGCCCCTGGGCGAGCGCGGTGATGGTTCCCCGATGCGGACGCAGACTCCGGCCGCGCTCCATGTCACCTATGGCGCGCCCCGACACACCGGACGCCTCGGCCAACTCCTCGATCGTCAGACGGCGTTCCTGCCGTAACGCGCGCAACCGCCGGCCGAACGGTGACGCGCCCCCACCCTCACTGCTCACCGCGCGATGATACGCGGCTCAACAATCCGGCGGCCCGGACGAGAGACGGCAGTGACGCCGCTCCAGCCCGGGGCCACGCAGCGCCGGACCCGGGCGGATACTGAACGGACGGGAGGCTCGGGTGGGGGAGCAGTGGGGCTGGTGGACTGGTCGACGGGGACTCTCGGATTCGGCGCGGGCGTGCTGATCGCGCTCGTCACCGCACCGGTCGGAGTCTCCGGCGCCGTGTTCCTGCTGCCGGTCCAGCTGAGCCTGCTCGGCGTGCCCAGTCCCTCCGTCACCCCGACGAACCTGCTCTACAACGTCGTCGCCGGCCCCGGCGCCCTGCTGCGCTACCGCCGCGCCGGTCTCCTGCGCGGCCCGCTGGCCCGCCGCCTGATCGCCGGCACCCTTCCCGGAGTCGTTCTCGGCGCGCTCATCCGCGTCTTCGCCCTTCCCGGGCCGGCCGTCTTCCGGCTCCTGGTCGCCGCCCTGCTGCTGCCCCTCGGCCTGTGGCTCGTCGCCCGCACCCTGCGCCCGGCCACCACCCGCGCACCGGCGGAGCCGTCGCCGCGCACGGTCACCTTGCTGGCGGTGGCGGTCGGCACCGTCGGCGGAATCTACGGCATCGGCGGTGGCTCCATCCTCGGGCCCGTCCTGGTCGGCCGAGGCATGCCCGTCGCCCAGGTCGCCCCCGCCGCGCTCGCCTCCACCTTCCTGACCTCACTGGTCGGCGCCGGCACCTATGGACTGCTGTCCCTCACCGGGGGCGACCACATCGCCCCCGACTGGCTCCTCGGACTGGCCTGCGGACTGGGCGGTCTGACGGGCGGCTACCTGGGTGCTCGCCTTCAACCCCGCCTGCCGGAAAGGTTTCTCCGCCTCCTGCTGGGCACCCTCGCCGCCGCGGTCGGCGCCCTCTACGTGGGGTCCTAGGTCCACGGCCTGATCGAAAAGCACCGCTCTTGCTGTTAGCGTGCAGCTGCACATCATTCGCAATAACGTCGGAGGACGTTGGACATGGCGGTTTACACGCTCCCGGAACTTCCGTACGACTACTCGGCGCTCGCCCCGGTCATCAGCCCGGAGATCATCGAGCTGCATCACGACAAGCACCACGCGGCATACGTGAAGGGCGCGAACGACACGCTGGAGCAGCTCGCCGAGGCGCGGGACAAGGAGTCGTGGGGCTCGATCAACGGCCTGGAGAAGAACCTGGCCTTCCATCTTTCCGGCCACATCCTGCACTCGATCTACTGGCACAACATGACCGGCGACGGCGGCGGCGAGCCACTGGAGAAGGACGGCGTGGGAGAGCTGGCGGACGCGATCGCCGAGTCCTTCGGGTCCTTCGCCCACTTCAAGGCACAGCTGTCCAAGGCGTCGGCCACGACCCAGGGTTCGGGCTGGGGCGTGCTGGCGTACGAGCCGCTGAGCGGTCGCCTCATCGTCGAGCAGGTCTACGACCACCAGGGCAACGTCGGCCAGGGCTCGACCCCGATCCTGGTCTTCGACGCCTGGGAGCACGCCTTCTATCTGCAGTACCGCAACCAGAAGGTCGACTTCATCGAGGCCATGTGGCAGGTCGTCAACTGGCAGGACGTGGCCAAGCGCTACGCCGCCGCCAAGGAGCGCGGTGACAGCCTGCTGCTCGCGCCGTGACGCGGTGACCGCACCCGTACAGACGTCCTGCTCGTGATCGTCTTCTCGGCCTTCACCAGCAGGCGGCACGACGAAGGGCTCCCGCACGGACGTGATGTGCGGGAGCCCTTCGGGTGCTGGAGGGAGTGGATCGGGCGTCAGGGGTGGGCGGGCGCGGCCGGCAGTACGTGGTCGCCGACCCTGTCCGTGCTCAGGCACAGCGAGCAGACGACGGCGCCGTGCGTCTGGCAGGCCGTCAGGTCCGGGCGCTCGTATGGCTGGAGGCAGACATGGCAGTCGTACGTCGTCGCACTCGGGTTGCCTTCCACGTCCAGCAGCGGCTCGTCGATACCGTCGCCGGTGCGGCGCAGGTAGTACTTGCCCTTGGTGACGACGGCCATGAGCGGGGTGAGGACGAACGCGATCACGGCCGCGGCGACCGGGGAGTACGGCTGCAAGGTGTCGCCCAGCACGTGGAAGTACATCGCGATCGACAGACCGGAGGAGGCGACGAAGGCCACCACGCCGACCGGGTTGGCCGCGTACAGCATGCCCCGGCGGAACTCCGGCTGGAGCGGGGACAGCTTCAGCACGTACTTGTTGATGCCGATGTCGGTGGCGACGGTGACGACCCAGGCGATGGCGCAGTTCGAGTAGAAGCCCAGGATGCTGTTGAGGAAGCTGAACATGTCGGCCTCCATCAGGGCCAGCGCGAAGCCCAGGTTGACCAGGACGAAGACCATGCGGCCGGGGTAGCGCCTGGTGACGCGGGTGAAGGAGTTGGTCCAGGCGAGCGAGCCCGAGTACGCGTTCGTCACGTTGATCTTGATCTGGCTGATCACGACGAGGGCCACGGCCAGCGGGACGACCATCCAGGACGGCATCATCGCGTCGAAGGCGCCGCGGAACTGCTGGATCGGCTCGGGGGCGGCGGCCGGGCCGACCTTGGCGAGGATGTAGACGGCGAGGAAGACACCGATGGCCTGCTTCAGCGCGCCGAGCACCACCCAACCGGGGCCGGCCATGACCACCGCGGTCCACCAAGTGCGCTTGTTCGCCTCGGTCTTGGGCGGCATAAAGCGCAGGTAGTCGATCTGCTCGCCGATCTGCGCGATGAGGGAGAGGCACACGCCCGCGCCCAGCAGCACGGAGGCGGTGTTGACGCCGCCGTCGCCGTCGGTGCCGGCGTAGGAGAGGAAGCGGTCGACGGTGCCGGGGTCGGTGGAGATCAGGTAGACCAGCGGGGCGACCATCAGCAGCAGCCAGACCGGGGTGGTCCACACCTGGAGCTTGCTCAGCGCCTTCATACCGTAGACGACCAGCGGGATCACCATCAGCGTGGACACCAAGTAGCCCAGCCACAGCGGCATTCCGAGGCCGAGCTTCAGGCCCTGGGCCATGATCGAGCCTTCGAGGGCGAAGAAGATGAAGGTGAAGCTGGCGAAGATGACGCTGGTGAGTACGGAGCCGTAATAGCCGAAGCCGGAGCCGCGGGTGATCAGGTCGAGGTCGATGTTGTAGCGGGCGCCGTAGTAGGCGAGCGGGAAGCCGGTGACGAAGATGACGACGGCGGCGGCCGCGATCGCCACGAGCGCGTTGCCGGTGCCGTGGGCCAGGCCGATGCCGGCGCCGATGGAGAAGTCGGCCATGTAGGCGATGCCGCCGAGTGCCGTGGTGGCCACGACCATCGGGGTCCAGCGGCGGTAACTGCGGGGCGCGAAGCGGAGGGTGTAGTCCTCCAGGGTCTCCTTGACCGCCTGATCGGTACCGCGCGCCGCCTGCTGCGCGGGTCCCGGCTCGGTGACTTCTGCCAGTCGTGGCTCGGTGCTCACGCCTCGCCTCCTTGCTGCGGGTGGGGGACTGCAGTCGTGGCCATGGGGAGGGACGCTAGGCAGGAGTCGTTACACCTAAATACTTCCTGGATGAAGGAAGTGTTTCCGAACGGCTGTCTGACGATGACTCAGCGGGCATCGGCAGAGGCACGGTTGGCGGTTCCGAGATCGCCAGCCTCGGCGTGCCGTGGGAATATATTGGGATTTTTCCTTTTAATCTCTTCTCACTGTACGAAGTCGATCCCTCACGGATCGCAACCCACCTCACTCCATCGGAGATGACATGCACAAGCTTCGCAAGGCTGCCGTCCTGGTCGCCGCCCTTGGCAGCGTCGGACTCCTGAGCGCCGGCACGGCCACCGCGCAGGGCCTCGACGGTGGCGGCGGCAAGGGCGGGGACAAGGTCAGCGTCCTGCAGAGCTCCAGCTGCAAGTCGCACGACCTCAATGTCGACGTCCTCGGCCAGGTCGGCGTGCTCAACGGAGCGCTGGGCAACGCGCTCGGCGGCGAGGGCAACTCGGGTGGGCAGGACGACACGCACCTGGGCTCCGGCATGGGCTGCAACAACGGCGCTTTCTAGGCCGAGACCCTTCGGTGGAGTACGGAACCTCGGAAAGCCGGTCAGGGCCTGGTCCGCGTACATGGAGCAGGCCCTGACCGGTCATGCCCGGCAGGAGCACCTCATGGGGTGAGCAGGGCCCGCGTCTTGTCCAGGATCTCCTGGCGGGGCCAGCCCGTCGTCCGGTGCAGCTCCTCCAGTTGCTTGACGGTCTGTTGCTCGTCCCCCTCGGCGAGGGTGAACACCACGATGTCGCCATGGCTGGTGTCGTCGATGACCAACTCGTGGGCGCTGACGAGCGCCAGACCATCCCTCAGTTCCGCGCGGACCGACTCCGGCAGCCGCTCGGGGGAGAGGAACTCGATGGCCCACCCCGTACGGCGCACAGCGGCCGGCGTGTACGCGCCGCGGGCCATGTCGGCCAAGGCGGTGAAGGTGTTGGTGCCGGAGGCGGCACAGGACAGGGTGGTGGCGCCGCCGATCCGCGGGTTGATCTCCAGGACGACGTACCGTGAACCCGTGTAGATCATGTCCACATTGACGGAACCCTGGACCTTGAGGTCCTCGCACAGGGCGACCAGCTTCGCCGCGACGGGTTCGAAGTCGGCGTCGGCCTGCGGTCGGGGGCCGCACCAGCGCAGGTCGGCGAAGGTGAACACGGGCTCGGGGCCCGCCGTGCCGGTCCAGCACAGCGGCAGGACGCGGTACGCGCCGGGCTCGCCCACGATGTCCACCGAGCACAGTGCGCCGGTGACGCATTCCTCGATCACCGCCGACGCCTCGGGCGGATCGGCCAGGTAGGCGTCCAGGGCCGCGGCGTCGGGCAGGGCCCTGATCCCCATGCTGGTGGAGTCCCACAACGGCTTGGACAGCAGCGGATACCCGATGCCGGCGGCGGCCTCGCGCAGGGCGTCCGCGTAGGCGGGAACCCGTACCCCGCGCCCGGCGAGCAGATCGGAGTCGGCCTTGACGCCGCGCGGGTTGTCCAGGCCCGCGCGGAGGAGGAGTTGCTTGGTCTCCCACTTGTCGCACAGGGCCAGGGCCGACGCCAGCGGGGTCATGACGGTGGGGATGCCCCGGGCGTCGAGGAGCTCCTTGACGGTGGCGTCCCGCAGGGCGTTCTCGCACGGCAGTGAGATGGACACGGCGGCGTCCGCGCCCCAGTCCGCCACCTCCCGGGCGAGTTCGGCGGGGGTGACGGCGGGGTCGAGGCGGCGGCGCGTGCCGGGGAAGTCCCCGTCGTCCGCCGTGCCGTGGGTGTGGAACAGGCAGCTCTCGATGCCGAGCCGGGCGAGGTCGCGGACGCAGCGCTGGATGTACGGGTCGGCGCGTCGGATCTCCACGGACCGTAGAAAGGCGATCCTCTGCGTCTTCTGCACGGGCTTGCGCACGGGATCAGCTCACTTTCACTCGGGTGTCGGTGATCACCCGGGCGGCGAGGCGACGGGCCTCGTCGACGGACGCGGCGCGCGCCACGACGTGCCCGACCCGGCCGGAACTGTCGGCCGGTTCGGGCACCCGTTGCCCGGGACGGATATGGATCCGGCTGTGGGTGCCGGGCACGTCGGGGATGACGACGTCCTCCAGCACCCCCGCCCGCTCGGGCAGCAGAAAGCGCACCGCGGCCGCCGCGTCACGGGTCGGCGCGGTGTGGGGCACCTGCCCGGTCACGGCCTGCAGATAGGCGGCGGCCTCGCTGACGCCGGTCGCGGCCTCGACGATCTCGCAGATGTTGTCCCCGGGCAGCCGGGCCCCGGTCTCGATGACGACCGGCTCGCCGCCGGGAAGGATCTTCACCTCGGTGTGGGCTATGCCGTTGCGGACCCCGACGGCGAGCGCGGCACGCGCCGCGGCGTCCTGGATCGCCCGCACCGTGCGCGCGTCGAGCCCGGCGGGGCAGGAGTGCCCGGTCTCCACCCGGTACCTGCCCGCCGTGGTGTCCTTGCGGACCACGGGCAGCGGGTACGGCACCCCGTCGTGCACGACCGTGTCGGCGGAGAACTCCTCGCCGGGCACATAGCTCTGCAGCAGCACGCGCGAGTCCAGCGGCAGACCGTGCGGTTCGGCGCGAGTGAACCGCCCGGCGGCGGCCACGGCGGCATCGAGTCCGTCCGGCCCGGCCACGACGCTCACACCCCAGGAGCCGCCCTGCTCGGCGGGCTTGACGACGAGCGGCCACCCCAGCCGGCCGGAAGCGGCGACCTGATGGGCCTGCTCGGCGGTGGCGACCACCGCGTCCGCAGGGGCCGCCACACCCGCCGCACGGAATGCCTCCGCCATGGCGATCTTGTTGCGAGCGGCCTTGGCGCGCAGCGGGTCGTTGCCCGGCAGCCCGAGGCGCGCGGCGAGCAGGGCCGCGAGAGGGGTCAGCAACTCCCAGCAGACGGCGACACCCGCGATGCGACGCGTGCGGCAGAACGCCTCCATGTCGTCCAATGCGCGTGCGGTGTCGGCGAGTTCGGTCAGGCACACCCCGGCGAGGCTGCGGGTCAGCCACGGCTCGTAACCGGCGTGAACCCGCTCGTCGGTGGCCGCGTACAGCCGTATGCCCAACCGGGCGGCGGCCCGCACAAGGAAGGGTGCCGCGTTGCCCAGGGGCTCGATCACCATCACGCCGGTCACGTCCGGCTCGTCGCTGCTGTCCACGCGCCCAGTGGATCGGTCGCGGCGGTGCACCGTCCATCGGGCTGTTCTCTGAAAGCAACTCCCTGATGAGAAGTCCGAGTTGGTCGAAGCCACAACGATTACACCCTGTAGGCGCAGGGGAGTTGGTGCACCACGCGGGAGCGGGGTGACAGGGCCCCCCGCGGACTCACCTAGCGGTCGCCCGGCTCGTAGGCGCTGATGTCGTAGCGGGCCTCGTCGTCGATCGCGTTCTTCTCCCAGTCGAGGGAGATGCTCACGGGATGCCCGTCGGCTGCGTACTGTGCCTCGGCCGTGTCCGCGTCGTCCCGCCGTGCCTGTTCGAGCTCGGCGAGGAGTTCCCGCAGGGTGGGCACCGAGTCGGGCGCGTCCTCGACCAGCCGTCGGCCGCTGTCGTCGAGGCCCTGCGCCTTGATCACGTCGCCGTCGCGGACCGTGATCCGGAAGGAGCCGAGCAACGCCCGCTCCCCTTCGCTCGATCGGAGCGTGTAGCTGTACGAGGCGGGCTCCTGCCACGGGGTCCGGCTCTGAGTCCCCGCCTTTTCCGTCCCGTTGCCGCAGGCGGCGACCGCGCAGAGCAGCCCTCCGATCAGCGCGGCCCGGCCCACGGCACGGCGGGTGAGAGATACGGCGGCGGTCATGGCGGCAGTCCCTTCGACGACGACTACCGCTATGACGCCGGTCGCCCGGGGAACGTTCACCCGGCCACCCTCCGTGATTTGGACGCGCCCTTCTCCTGCGCTTGATCAGCCCTGTACGGGCCTTAACTGCCCTTTCGCAACAGTGGCATCACCCGCCCCACCAGGGAAAACACCAGAAGGGATGAGTGCCATGGGCAGTGTCTCGCTTCCGCAGCGCAGAGCCGTTCTCACCGGAGGGCTCGTGGCCACCGCGGCCGCGATCACCGGGTGTTCGTCGACGGCGGACGCCCGCACAGCGGCTCCGAAGGCGTCGCCCGCGGCAGCCGCGGCGGCTCCCTCGTCGTCCGCGAGCGCACCCCCCGCCACGCCTCGGGCGGCGTTCGACCGGCTGATGGAGGGCAACGAGCGGTGGGTTGCCGGAGCGCTCCAGCGCCCCCACCAGGACCTCGCCCGGCTCAAGGCCGTCGCCGAGGAGCAGGACCCGTACGGCGTCGTCGTCTCCTGCATCGACTCCCGGGTGGACCCGGAGCTGACCTTCGACACCGGCATCGGCGACCTGTTCGTGATACGCACAGGTGGCCAGGTGGTCGCCCCGGTGGTCACCGGCTCCGTCGAGTACGGGCCGCTGACCGCGGGAAGCCCGCTGATCGTCGTCCTCGGGCACCAGCGCTGCGGTGCGGTCAAGGCGTCGTACAAGGCGCTGCAGGAGGGCAAGCCACTGGGCGGCACCCTGCAGTCGATCGTCGAGGCCCTCCGCCCGGCGTACGAGGCGATATCCAAGGAGAAGCACGCCGACCCCGTCGACGCCATGATCCGCGTCCACGCCCAGCAGACCGCCGCCGACCTGCGGCGTAACGCCAGTCTCGCGCCGCTCGTGAAGAAGGGCGAGCTCGCAGTTGTCAGCGCCTACTACTCGCTCGACACCGGCCGGGTAGAGGTCCTCTCCGGGCGGCCCGCCGCCTGACGGGGGGATGACCGGCCGCCGTTGGGGGGCGGCCGGTCGTCATCCGTCCCGGTCCGCGCGCCCACGGCCGGACTCCCGCTCACCCCCGCAACTCCCGAACCACACGAGCCATCCCCGCGGCCACCCCACCCACGGCCAAGCCCGCCGAAGCGAGCGCAAGAGCCCGTGCCCGGCGCCCCGGAGGGGCCGGCCGCGCCCCCGGAGCAACCCCGTACGCACTCGGCGCCACCTCGGACACCGGCAGTGCCGAGGCCAGCAGTTCCGCCAGGTGGACGGCCTCGTGACCGCCGCTGTCGAACTCGTGGATCTGCGTACGGCAGCTGAAGCCGTCGGCGAGGACCACAGTCCCGGCGTCCTCCTCGCGCAGCCGCGGCAGCAGGACGCGCTCCGCGCAGGCCCGGCTGACCTCCAAGTGGCCTTGCTCGAAGCCGAAGTTGCCGGCCAGACCGCAGCACCCGGACTCCAGCCGCTCGGCGTCGACCCCGGCGCGGCGCAGCAGCTCGACGTCGGCGTCCCAGCCCAGTACGGCGTGCTGGTGGCAGTGCACCTGGGCGAGCGCGCGGGCGCTACGGTCGGGCACCTGCGGCGGCTCGTATCCCGGGCTGTGCTCGGTGAGCAACTCGGCCAGCGTCACCGTCTGTTCCTCCAGCCTGCGCACATCCCGGTCGCCGGGGAACAGCTCGCCCGCGTCCGACCGGAACACGGCCGTGCAGCTCGGCTCCAGCCCGACCACCAGCCCGCCCTCCCGGAGATGACCGGCCAGGTGGCGGACGGTCCGGGTCAGGACGCGTTCGGCGACGCCGAGCTGGCCGGTGGAGATCCACGTCAGCCCGCAGCACAGCGGCTCGGTGGGCATGGTCACACGCCAGCCCGCGTGCGCCAGCAGCTCCACCGCCGCCTGTCCGACATGCGGATGGAAGAAGTTGCTGAAGGTGTCCGGCCACAGCAGCACCGATCCCCGCGCCCCGTCGCCGTAGCGGCCGTCCGGCGCACGGCGGGCGAACCACCGCTGCAGCGACTGCCGTGCGAACAGCGGCACTTCCCGGTCCTCGACCCCGGCCACCGCGACCGCCGCCCGGGACAGCGGCGGAGTGTGGGTGAACGCGTTGACCAACGGGCCGAGCCCACCCCGCCCCACGGCCTGTGCGACCACCGGCAGCCAGCCCATCGACAGGTCCGAGCGGGGCCTGCGCCAGGGCCGGCCCGCGTAGTGGTGCGAGAGGAACTCCGCCTTGTACGTGGCCATGTCGACGTCGGCCGGGCAGTCGCTCTTGCAGCCCTTGCAGGCGAGGCACAGATCGAGGGCGTCCTTCACCGCCTGCGAACGCCAGCCGTCGCGGATCGCGCTGTCGCCGTGCCCGTCGAGCATCTCGAACAGCAGCCGGGCCCGGCCCCGCGTGGAGTGCTCCTCCTCCAGCGTGACCTGGTAGGACGGGCACATCACCGCGTCGCCCTCGGTCTCCAGCCTGCGGCACTTGCCCACGCCCACGCACCGGTTGGCGGCCTCGGCGAACGACCCGCCGTCGTGGGGGAAACGGAAGTGCAGGTCGCGGGGGTCGTACGGGGCCCAGTCGCCGCCGATGCGCAGGTTCTCGTCGAGCCGGTACGGCGCCACGACCTTCCCCGGGTTCATCCGGTCGGCCGGGTCGAAGATGCCCTTGAGCCGGCCGAACGCCTCCACCAGCTCCTCTCCGAACATCCGCGGCAGCAGCTCGCCCCGGCTCTGCCCGTCCCCGTGTTCGCCGGAGAAGGAGCCGCCGAACTCGATCACCAGATCGGCCGCCCGCTCCATGAACCGCCGGTAGTCGGCCACCCCCTCGGCGCTGTACAGATCGAAGGGGATCCGCGTGTGCACGCACCCCTGCCCGAAGTGGCCGTAGAGGCTGGGCCCGGTGTCGCTCTGGTACCCGAACTCCTCGAACAGGCCGCGCAGCCGGCGCAGATAGTCGCCGAGCCGCTCCGGCGGCACCGCCGAGTCCTCCCAGCCCTCCCACGTGTCGGGGTGGCCGGGGATGTGCGCGGTGGCGCCGAGACCGGCCTCGCGGACCTGCCAGAGCTGCTCCTCGTGGGAGGGGTCGTCCAGGAAGGCGACCTCGGCGTCGTGCTCCGACTCGTGCAGCCCGTCCAGCATCCGGTGCGCCCGCTCGTCGGCCTCCTGGAGGGTCTCGCCGCCGAACTGCACCATCAAGAAGGCGTTGCCTTCGGGCAGTTGGGAGATCGCCTGCTCGTTGAGGTGCTTGAGCCGCTCGTCGTACACCAGATGGCGGTCGACGCCCTCCAGCGCGATCGGCTCGTACGGCAGGATCGCCGGTACGGCGTCCGCGGCGCGCATGATGTCCGGGAACCCCAGCACCACCAGCGAGCGTTCCTTCACCACCGGCACCAGCTCCAGCTCTGCCCGCAACACAGTGACCAGCGTCGACTCGCTGCCGACGAGCAGCCCGGCGACGTCGAAGCCGTGCTCGGGCAGGAGCGAGTCCAGGTTGTAGCCGGAGACCCGGCGGGGGATGCGCGGGAAGCGGCGGCGGATCTCGTCGGCGTAGGAGTCGCGCAGGGCGCGCAACCGCCGGTACACGGCGGCCCGCAGATCACCGTGCCGCTCGATCTCGGCGTACTCCTCGTCGCTCGTCTCCCCGCACCAGAAGCGGGTGCCGTCGTAGAGGAGCACCTCCAGGCGGGCGATGTTGTCGACGACCTTGCCGGTCGCCTGCGCGGTGGCGCCGCAGGAGTTGTTGCCGATCATGCCGCCGATCGTGCAGTTGGCGTGGGTGGCGGGCTCGGGGCCGAAGCGCAGCCCGGTCGGGGCGAGTTGGCGGTTGAGCTCGTCGAGGACGATCCCCGGCTGGACGACACACGTACGGGCGTCCACGTCGACCGACTCCAGGCCCGTGCAGTACTTCGACCAGTCGATGACGACGGCCGTGTTGGTGCACTGCCCGGCCAGCGACGTCCCGCCGCCCCGCGACAGCACGGGCGCGTCGTGCTCCCGGGCCACCGCCACCGCCTCCGCGGCCGCCTCGAGGGTGTGCGGCACGACCACGCCGATCGGCGTCTGGCGGAAGTTCGAGGCGTCGGTGGAGTACGCGGCCCGGCTCCCCGCGTCGAAGCGGACCTCGCCGTCGACGCGTTCACGCAGCGCGGCCTCCAGGGCGGCCGGGTCGGGCGGGGGCGCCGCCTCGCGGCGGACGACGGGAGCGGGCAGGTCCAAGGTGCCCATGAACCCCTCCTCGGTGTCGGTGCGGGCACCGCCCGGGTACCCGCAACCGCACCGGGGACTACTCGGGCGTCGCCTCCCCGGCGAAGTCGGGCATCAGCGCGCACATCGCCTCGCGCTGGGTGGGACCCATGAACCGCGCCAGCGCCTCCTTGACCGTCTCCGCGAGGACCCCGGAGGCCTCCTCGATCAGACCCCGGGCCTTCTCGGTGAGGGCGACCTCGACGCCGCGCTTGTCGCCGCAGACCGACTTGCGGGTGACCAGGCCGGCGTGCTGGAGGCAGGCGATCTGGTAGGTGAGGCGGGTCTTGGGGCGGCCCAGCAGCTCGGCGATCCGCGTCATGCGCAGGGCCTCGCCGGGATCCGCGGCGAGCAGGCACAGGACCAGGAACTCGTCGTGCGAGACGTCCAGCCGGTCCTTGACGACGGTGCGCAGCTCCTGCTCCACGGCTCCCGTCGCGGCCAGCATCAGCATCCAGGCGTGGAGCTCGACGGGCAGGAGTCCGTCGCCGGAGGCGGAGGGGCAGTCGGAGAGATCGGCCATGAATTCGAGTGTAGCTGTTGTTCAAATTTGGAGTATCGGCTAGCGTGGCGCACGCGCATCATCCAAATTTGGACTACAGCCCCCGAGGATCTCCGACGATCCCCGATGACCAGGAGTGAAAGATCATGACCGTCGCCGTCGAAACCGGAACCTGGCAGCTCGACCCCGCCGCCTCCACCGTCACCATCCGGCACAGGACGATGTGGGGCCTGGTCACCGTCAAGGGCACCTTCGCCGCCGTCACCGGCAACGGCGAGGTCCGGCCCGACGGCTCCGCCGTCGGCACCATCACCCTGGACGCCGCCTCCCTCGACACCAAGAGCGCCAAGCGCGACGACCACCTGCGCTCAGCCGACTTCTTCGACGTCGCCAACCACCCCGAGCTCACCTTCGCCGTGCGCAGCGCCGAACTCCGCGCCGACGACACCGTCCACATCGTCGGTCAGCTCACCGCCCGTGGCGTCAGCCGCCCCAAGTCCTTCGTCGCCCGCCTCGTCGGCGCGGACGCCGACGCGCTCACCCTGGACGCCGAGTTCAGCGTGGACCGCGACCAGTTCGGCATGGGCTGGAACCAGCTCGGCATGATCCGCGGCCTGACCACGGTCGCCGCCACGCTCCGCTTCACCCGGACCGCGGCAGCCTGACGTCGGCGCTCGACAGCGTCTGCGGTACGGCCGTGAAGGCCCGCAGCCGGATCCGGGTGCCGGGACGGGGGAGAGGGAACCGCCCTGCGGGCGGCCGGAGTTCATAGCGCGCCGTCGTGTGGGCGGGCAGGGCGGCCGGGCCCCGTACGACCGTCCAGTACGGATCCATGCCCTGGCCCGTGGTGAGCGTGAAGTGGGGCGTGAGGGCGGCGGCGTCCGTGTTGGCGACCTCGACATCGAGACCGGACACGGCGGTCGGCGTCGCCCACCGCACCGCCGTCACCCGCATGCCCAGCGGAGGCGTCCCGGCCGCCGCCCATGCCGCGCTCGCCAGGGCCGGGGTGAGCAGCAGCGCCGCCGCCGCGATCCGCGCCGGGCGCCGGACCAGGACGCCCGGGCGCGGCTGCCAGGCGGTGGCGAACTCCGACGTCGGCGCGGTGACCGCCGCCGCCAGCCACAGCGGCGTCATCATCAGGTAGTAGCCGTCCTGCGACCGGGTCGCCAGAAAGAACGCGCACCACGGCAGCACGGTCGCCGCGGGCCCCAGCCGCCGCACGAACAGCACGAACAGCGCGAGCAGCCCCGCCGCCAGCAGCATGCTCGCGTGCGAGTACCAGTCGAGCCGGTCGCTGCCGTCGGTGAAGTACAGCGAGACGCCGACCACGCCCTGCCCGTGGATCACCGCGCCCTGTGTCAGCGGCAGCGCGATGCCCCGGCTCCAGGTGCCCGGCTCACTGACGATGAAGTACGTGTTGACCAGCAGCCATACGACCCCGGAGGCTCCGGCGATCCGCGCCACCACCAGCGCCGCCGCCCGCGCTCCCAGTTCCCCGCGCCGCACGGCATAGATCCCGGCCAGCAGGAACGGCGCCACGAACCACGGCAGTTGCTGCGCCGCGCACGCCGCCCCCAGACACGCCGCCCGCGCCAGCCCGCCGGCCCCGAGCCGCCCGCCCCGCCCGATCCGCGGCCACCGCACCACCACCGGCACCAGCAGGGCCAGCGCCACGATCGCCGGATAGCCGAGGCGGCCGTAGGACGGCAGGAACCCGAAGCCGAGGCACGCCATGGTCGCCGCCGACCGCCACGGCGCGGGCAGCATCCGCCACAGCGCGACCGTGCCGGCGAGGAGCGCGGCCGTGCTCACCGCCGTCGCCGGCGTGCCCCCGTGCCCCAGCCACAGCAGCGGCGCGGTCAGCAGCGGTGCCAGCGGCGGATAGCCGTACGTGAAGTCGTAGCCGCCCGTCACGGTCGGGGTGAGCGCGACGCCGTGGCCGAAGAGCCAGGGCCACGGCTGCCCGTAGACGGGGTGCCCGGCGACCAGCTCGCGGGCGGCCTGGGTGGTGAGGATCGCCTCGTCGCTGCCCGCGTGGTTCATCGCCCACGCGCAGAGCGTCAGCGTCACCGCGGTCACCAGGACGCACAGATCCAGCCGCGCCAGCGCCCTCACCCGCCGCACGACCAGCGCCAGCACGCCGCAGACCAGGATCGAGGCGTAGCACACCGAGATGGCGGCGGCCACGGCGAGCCGGTGGCTCGCCGCCTGCGTCCAGATCGCGCGCGTGCCGATGAAGAGGCTGATGTCCGCGAGGAGCGTCAGGACGCGGTGCCACTGGGCGGGGGGTTCCGGTTCCGGGACGGCGGGCACCGGTGACCGCGTCCGCCGGCCGGGTGTCGTCACCAGCTGCTGTTCTGCCGACTGCACGCCACCGGACCGTAATCAGGGCTGGTGAGCGGGGTGCCGAGGGAGGTGAAGAGTCCGGTGTGAGGCAGGTGAGAAGAACTCTGTGCGATCCCCGTGATCGGTCAGTAGACGTCCCGGACGTAACGCTTCGCCGCCGCCAGCTGCTTCACGTACGCCGACGCCTCGGCCTCCTCCAGCCCGCCGTGCGCGACCGCGATGTCCCTGAGGGCCTGATCCACGTCCTTGGCCATGCGCGAGGCGTCGCCGCAGACGTAGAAGTGGGCGCCGTCCTGCAACCAGCGCCACAGCTCAGGGCCGTGCTCGCGCATCCGGTCCTGGACGTACACCTTGTTGCGCTGGTCGCGGGAGAAGGCGGTGTCGAGCCGGGCGAGGGTGCCCTCGTCGAGCAGCGCGGTCAGCTCGTCCTCGTAGTAGAAGTCGCTGGCCCGGTGCTGTTCGCCGAAGAACAGCCAGTTGGGCGCCTTGTGCCCGAGGGCGCGCCGCTCCTGGAGGAAGCCGACGAAGGGCGCGACTCCCGTGCCGGGGCCGACCATCACCATCGGCGTCGAGGCGTCCGCGGGCGGCCGGAAGTGCGGGGAGCGCTGCACGAAGACCGGCACCTCCGTGTCCGGCTCGGCGTCGGCGAGGAACGGCGAGCAGACCCCGCCGCGCGCCCGGCCGTGCAGGTTCTCGTACCGGACGACGGAGACCGTCAGCGAGACGCTGTGCGGGTCGACGAGCGGGCTGGACGATATGGAGTACAGCCGCGGCTGGAGCTTCTTCAGCACCCCGGCCCACTCCTCGGCGCCCGCCCGCACGGGGTGCTCGGCGATGACGTCCACGGCCTGCCGCCCCCAACTCCACTGCGCCAGACCGTCCTTGTTGTCGGGCCGCAGCAACCGGCGCAACTCCCGGTCGTCGCGGACGCGTTCGGCGACGAAGCGCAGCAGGTCCGGGGTGATCCTCGTGATGTCGAGATGCCGGTGCAGGGCCTCGGCGAAGGGCACCGCGCCCACGCCGTCCACCTCGACGGCGGCCGCCCCGTCCACGCCGGTCACCGCGAGCCATTCCTCCACCAGCGCGGGCGAGTTGACCGGCCGTACGCCGAGCGCGTCGCCCGCCTCGTACGTCAGCGAGGTCCCGCTCGTGTCGAACGTGAAGCGCCGCACCTCCTTGCCCGCGCCGGGCAGGCTGAGCAGCCGGTTGCCGACGAGGCGGGCGGTGGTCGGGGCGGGCTTGGGCTTGGCCTTCGGCTTCTCGACGGCGGGGGCGTCCGCGCCGCCCAGCACCGTGAGGACCTGGTCGAGCCACGCCCCGGCGGACGGCTCGTAGTCCGGTTCGCAGTCCGTACGGGGAGCCAGGCGAACCGCACCCAGTTCGTCCAGCCGTGCGTCGAGTCGACGCCCGTGCCCGCAGAAGTCGTCGTACGACGAGTCACCGAAGGCGAGCACGGCGTACCGCACTCCGTCCAGCCGTGGAGCCCCCTCCTCGGAGAGCGTGTCCCAGAAGCCGGAGCCGTTGTCGGGCGCGTCGCCGTCGCCGAACGTGCTGGTGATGAAGAGCAGGTCGGCCGTGCGGGCGAGGGCGCGGACGTCGGCGTCGTCCATGCCCACCAGGGTGGCCCGGTGCCCGGCCGCGCTCAGCCGCTCGGCGGTGGCGGTGGCGAACTCCTCGGCGTTGCCGGTCTGCGATGCCCACAGCACGACGACCTCACGGCCGTGCTGCGTACGCGGCTGCGCGGCGGTGCGCGAGTACATGCCGGCCAGGACGCCGTTCACCCACAGCGCGTGCTCGGGGCTGAAGGGCGCGTCCGGCGGGAGCACGGGGACGCCCGGCGCACCGGAGCCGATCCCCGCGAGGAATCCGGTGAGGTAGAGGCGTTCCTGTGCGGACAGGACGGGCGGCGGCGCGGGTTCGAGCCCGAAGGGATCAGCCGTGCCGGGGGTGACGGACGTCGGTGTCAGCGCCTCGGCCGGCCGGTCCGGCACGGGAGCCGCCACCTTCGTCAGGGACACGGCGCACACCTTGAACTCGGGCTGGAAGGAGATCGGATCCACCGCGTCGCTCGTCACCGCGTTGACGCTCAGATACTCCCCGAACAGATCGTTCCAGTGGAACGGAGCAAAACACCCCCCGGGCCGCACCCGATCCGTCACCACCGCCGGCAGCACGGCCCGCCCCCGCCGCGAGGCGACCTCCACCCGGTCCCCGTCGGCGATCCCCAGCGCACGCGCGTCCTGCGGATGCACTTCCACGAACGGCCCAGGGTTCAGCTTGTTGAGCTTGGCGACCTTCCCGGTCTTGGTCAGCGTGTGCCACTGGTGCTGCACCCGCCCGGTGTTCAGTACGAAGGGGTAGTCGTCGTCCGGCATCTCGGCGGGCGGCATGTGCGGCCGCGCATGGAAGACACCCCGCCCGCTCGCGGTCGGGAACCGCAGCCCGCCGTCGGCGTCGACGTACCGGATCGGATTGCGCTCGGGCCCGTCCACATCGGCGGCAGGCCACTGCACGGGCGTGTCCCGCAGCCGCTCGTAGGTCACCCCGCGCAGATCCCAGCCGGTCACCGGGTTCCAGGCCCGCCGTATCTCCTCGAAGACGTCCTCGGCACTGTCGTACGAGAACCCCTTCTCGTACCCCATCGCACACGCGACGGCCGCGATGATCCGCCAGTCCGCCATCGCCTCGCCCGGCGGGTCGGCCACGGGGCTGGTCAGCGTGAGATTGCGCTCACTGTTGACGAAGACGCCCTCGCCCTCGGTCCACAGCGCGCCGGGCAATACGACGTCGGCGTACGCGTTGGTCTCTGTCTCGCCGAACACGTCCTGCGTGACGACGAACTCGGCGGCCTCCAGCCCCTCGATGACCGTACGGCGATTGGCGACCGAGGCGACCGGATTGGTGCAGATGATCCAGCAGGCCTTGATCTCCCCGGCGGCCATCTTCTGGAACATCTCGACGGTGCCCTTGCCGAGCCCGTCGGCACGCAGGGTGCCCGGCGCCAGCTCCCACAGCTCCTCGACGAAGGCCCGCTCGGCGTCCACGGCGACGGACCGCTGCCCCGGCAGCCCCGGCCCCATGTACCCCATCTCCCGCCCGCCCATGGCGTTCGGCTGACCGGTGAGGGAGAAGGGGCCGGAGCCCGGGCGGCAGATGGCGCCGGTCGCCAGATGCAGGTTGACCAGGGCGTTCGTGTTCCAGGTGCCGTGCGTGGACTGGTTGAGCCCCATGGTCCAGCAGCTCATCCACTCGCCCGCCTCGCCGATCAGCCGGGCGGCGGTGCGGAGGTCGTCCTCGTCGATGCCCGTGATCTCCGCGACGGCGGCCGGCGTGTAGTCGGCGAGGAACTCGGACATCGCCTCCCAGCCCTCGGTGTGGGCGGCGATGAAGTCGGGGTCGGTGTGGCCGTTCTCGACGAGCAGGTGCAGGAGGCCGTTGAGGAGAGCGAGGTCCGTGCCCGGTTTGACCTGCAGGAACAGATCAGCCTTGGCGGCGGTGGCGGTGCGTCGTGGATCGACGACTATCAGCTTCGCGCCCGCTTTGACCCGCTCCATCATCCGCAGGAAGAGGATGGGGTGGCAGTCGGCCATGTTCGAGCCGATGACGAGGAAGACGTCGGCGTCGTCGAAGTCCTCGTACGACCCCGGCGGCCCGTCGGCGCCGAGCGACAGCTTGTAACCCATGCCGGCGCTGGCCATGCAGAGCCGCGAGTTCGACTCGATCTGGTTGGTGCGGATGAACCCCTTGGCCAGCTTGTTCGCCAGGTACTGGGCCTCCAGGCTCATCTGCCCGGAGACATAGAGAGCGACCGCGTCCGGCCCGTGCGTGTCGATGATCGCACGCAGCCGCCGGGCCGTCTCGGCGATCGCGTCGGCCATGGGGGAGGGCACCGGCTCCTCGCCCCGGTCGTCCCTGACCAGCGCGGTGGTCAGCCGCCCGGGCGCCGCGAGCATCTCGGCCGTCGTCGCGCCCTTGGTGCACAGCCGGCCCGCGTTCGCGGGATGCGCCTTGTCGCCGGACGCCTTCAGGACCGCACGCCGCCCATCGGCCCCCATCCCGACGTCCAGCAGGATTCCGCAGCCGACCCCGCAGTACGTGCAGACCGTCCGGACCTGAGTCGTGGAGGTGGTCGAGATCACGCGCTGCCCTTCTCCGGCGGTCGGGGGTGGTGTGTGGGGGGTCGAGGGGTGTCGGGTCGTACAGAGAGCGTACGAATTGCCCGTTACGTCGATGTCACATCCCTTGATCATGAGGAGTTACGTCGGCCACACAGCCGCTTGAGGCCCAATGTGAGGGGTGACGATCGCGGGCCGTGGCGCGATGTGAGGAGTGTGGGGCGGTCGCGGTCCGTGTCGCTGTTGGGCCGAACGGGTGACTTGGCGTAAGAATTGGCTGGTGCAGGCAATGAAGGCGAGTCAAGGCGGGGGGAGCCGGTGAACAGCCACGACGTCACCGATGAACAGTGGGAAGGGCTCGCCCAGGTCGTGCCGTTGCGCGGCCGAGACGCCTGGCCGTCCGCGGTGGACCACCGAGTGCACCCTGAAGCGGAGACGGAGCCGCGACGCCGGTTCGTCGTGCTGCGGGTCAATGTGTTCGCGGACGCCCGCGACGTCGCCGAAACACTGATGGCGGGGATTCCGGTGCTGCTGGATCTGACCGGGGCGGAGACCGAGGTCGCCAAGCGGGTCCTCGACTTCAGCACGGGTGTCGTCTTCGGGTTGGCGAGCGGGATGCACCGGGTGGACCGGAATGTGTTTCTGCTGACACCGCCGGGGACCGAGGTGAGCGGGTTGATGGAGGGGGCCGGGGTTCCGGGCACGTGAGGCGGCCGCTGGGCGGGGCGGTCGCTCGATCGTAGGAAGGGCCCCGGGGTGGAACGGTTCGCCTGAAGGCCGGGGTCCTACGGTCCGGACATGGGTGGTTCGTCTGTGTTCGGGGTGTCCGGTGCATCCGCTGTATCCGGCGTGTCCGGTGGGTCTGCTGTATCTGCTGTATCCGGCGCGGCTGGCGGGCCGGGCGTGCCCGGTGTGCCCGGTGTGCGCGGTGTCGTTTCCCAGTCGTCGTCGGTCCGCCATGGGGATGAGCTGTCTCTGGCGCGCCCCGCGGGTGGGGTGACACACCCCGACCGGCCTCGCCTCACCGAGCTGCGGCTGTCCGCGTTCGCCCGGCATCGGCGGGCCGTGTTTCCGCTCGGGGCGTTCACGCTCTTCGCCGGGCCGAGCGGGTGTGGGAAGTCGAGTGCGTTACGGGCGTACGAGGCGCTGGCGCGGCTCGGTGGTGGTGCCGCTGTCGGTGAGGTGTTCCCCGACCCGGTGGCCTGTGTGCCGGAGCGGGCCCGCCCTGATGCGCAGCGGCGGCGCGGCTTCCGTATCGGCTGCACGGTCGACGGTCCCGAGGGGCCGGTCCGGCTCGACGTCGCCGTACAGGCCGAGCCCGAACTGCGCATCGTGGGGGAGCGGTTGAGCGCGGGCGGTGTGGTTCTGCTGGAGACGGCCCTGCGGGATCCGAGCCGGCCCTGTGTGCAGGCCGCCTGGTACACGGCCGGTCAGTCGCCGGTGACGCGGGCGCCGTTGCCCGACGACCGGCTCGGTACCGCGCTGCTGCCGCTGCGCGTGGCGGGCAGGACGGACGGGCAGCGGCGGGTGCTCGCCGCCGCGGAGCAGATGGTGGTGGCCCTGCGGTCGGTCTTCGCCTGCGATCCTCGGCCCGAAGGGATGCGGAGGCCCGTGCCGGTCGGGACCGGGCGTCTGCTCGGCGGCTGCGACAACCTCGCCGATGTGCTGTGGCGGACCCGGGCCGAGTGCGGGCGGCGGTATGCGCAGCTCGTGGGTGCGGTGCGGGCGGGGTGTGCCGGGGCGGTGGCCGATGTGGTCGCGGAGGTGCTCGGGGACGGGACGGTGCGGGCGGTGCTCGACCGGGGGGACGGGGTGCGGACGGAGCTCGGCCGGCTGGGCGATGGTGAGCTGCGGTATCTCGCGCTGGTACTGGTGCTGCTGACCGGGCCAGGGGTGCTGGAGGTGGATCCGGTGGGTGAGGTGCCGGAGGCCATGCAGGCGCTGACCGTGCTGGCGGACGGGCTCGATCGGGGGCTGGATCCGGTGCAGCGGGGGGAGTTGGTCGGGTTGGCGGCGCGGATGTGTGAGCGGGGGCATATCCGGGTGGTCGGGGCGGTGAGTGACGTGTCGGGGGTGCCGGGAGTCGGTGGGACGGCGGGAGACGGTGGGGTGACGGGGGCCGGTGGGACGGCGGGAGTCGGTGGGGTGACGGTGGTACACCTTGAGCCGTGACCGAACCTCTTGATGTCGCCAAGCTGCAGCGCAGGCTGGCCGAGTTTGCCGCCGCGCGCAACTGGCAGCCGTACCACACGCCCAAGAACCTCGTCGCGGCGCTGAGCGTGGAGGCGTCCGAACTGGTGGAGATCTTCCAGTGGTTGACCCCGGAGGAGTCGGCGCGGGTCATGGACGACGCGGAGACCGCGGAGCGCGTGACGGACGAGGTCGCGGATGTGCTGGCGTATCTGTTGCAGCTGTGTGAGGTGCTCGGGATCGATCCGCTGGCGGCGCTGGACGCGAAGATCGACCGGAACGAGCGGAGGTTTCCGGCGCCGTAGGAGGAGTGGAGTCCGCTTTCACTCTCCGTGTTCGTTTCGTGGTGCGTAACTGAAAAGTTGTCCGCAGATTTCCGTCTTCCTCTGGCTTTTCGTCTCAAGGGCCTTCACTCTGGGTAGTGGACAAGGGAGTTCGGGAGTTCGGGTGGACGCGTGGGCAGCGCGTCGGGACGGACGGGGACAGCGGATGGACGCGGTGCGGCTCATCGTGACGAGCAGACGTGCGTTGGCCGGTAGTCGGGGCGCGCCGGAGATCATGACCGAGGTGTGGCAGGCGCAGGCCCTGGCTCAGGCGATAGGGAGTCGGCTTGCGGTCTTCGGTCCACCCGAACTGCGGGGTGAGGCATTCGGGTTGACGGAACTGGCAGGGCGTGGCTGCGGGGTCCTGGACGCGCCGGATCTGACGGAGGGGGACTTACGCGCCGCGCAGCTCACGGAGCTGGGGGATGCGCGGCAGGCGCTGATGCATTTGGGGAGCCTGCTGGGGGAGGTGGGGATCGCCCTGGTCGGTGTGGCCAGCGGGGCGGATGACGAGGCGACGTACTGGCAGTGCATGGAGGCGATCGACGCGGCGGACGAGTCGCGGGATCGGGTGCGGGAGATGCTCCGCAGACTGGCGGATCGGGATCAGGTGCTGGCGGAGAGGGAGGCGGGATAGGGGGTCCGGCGGTTGGACGGGGGTGCCTGCGGCGGTCTCCGGCGGTTGGGCGGGGGTGCCTGCGGCGGTCTCCGGCGGTTGGGCGGGGGTGCCTGCGGCGGGTCTCCGGCGGTTGGGCGGGGGGTGCCTGCGGCGGCCTGCGCGGGTGAGGTGGGGGTGCGCGCAACGCCTACGGGTCGGTGGGTGGTTCGGGGTCGTGTCGGGAGGTGTCCGCCTGGCGTCGAGGACGAGGTCGCACCGTCACTGGCCCCCTCCCACCCCCAGGGGGCCGCCACTTCTCCTCGCCGTCCGTATCTCTCAGCCCGCCCGGCGTTCGAGGACGAGACCGCAACCGTTCCTGGCCCCCACCTACCCGCAGGGGGCCGCCACTTCTCCTCGCCGGCCCGTATCTCTCAGCCCGTCCGGCGTTTGAGGACGAGGCCCCTTCAGGGCCGAAGCGGGGGTCTGGGGGCCGCAGGCCCCCAGGGACCGGGGTCGAAGGGGCGGCGCCCCTGGAGGATGGGACGGGTAGGGGCGGCGGGGGCGAGGAAGTCGCGGGCGGCACGGCGGCACCCCAAGCACCGACGCCGCCCAGCCCCCAGCCCTAGCCCCAGCCCCCAGCCCTAGCCCCAGCCCCCGGCCCCGGCCCCAGCCCCCGGCCCCGGCCCCCGACCCCAGCCCCGGCCACGGAACCTCAGCAGGCCTCCCCGTCCTGCTGCTTCCCGCGCCCAAGCCCCCGGTCGACTGCAGATCCGCATCCAGGGCCGACAGGTCCGCGTTCAGCGCTGCCATCAGCTCCTCCATCTGCTGCAGCAGCCCCTTCGGCTGACCGGCGCCACCGGCCTGCTGCGGTGTGGATTCCTCGGACATGACGGCCTCCTCGGCCTCCGGCCCGGACAGAGCGTGGGCCGACACGTTGACGCTCCGGCGGTCACCGGCCGGCGCGGGCGCCGGGCGGTCCGGCTCCGACCGAGCCAACGATCACCGTCGGGGCCGGTCACTGGCCCGGGCCGGCGGCCGGCAAGGGCGTTGACGGAATTCACCCGACCGGGGAGGCGAGGGCCGGGGGGACCCGTGAGGCCGACCGGTGCCGCGGCGTGCAGGATGGAGGTATGGATCTTCGCATCTTCACCGAGCCCCAGCAGGGGGCCACCTACGACACCCTCCTCACCGTGGCGAAGGCCACCGAAGACCTTGGCTTCGACGCGTTCTTCCGGTCGGACCACTACTTGAAGATGGGCTCAGTGGACGGGCTTCCCGGCCCTACCGACGCCTGGATCACCCTCGCGGGCCTCGCACGGGAGACCAAGCGGATCCGCCTCGGCACCCTGATGACCGCCGGCACGTTCCGCCTGCCCGGCGTCCTCGCCATCCAGGTCGCCCAGGTCGACCAGATGTCCGGCGGCCGCGTCGAACTCGGCCTGGGCGCAGGGTGGTTCGAGGAGGAGCACAAGGCGTACGGCATCCCGTTCCCGAAGGAGAAGTTCGGGCGGCTGGAGGAGCAGCTCGCCATCGTCACGGGACTGTGGGCGACCAAGGTCGGTGAGACCTTCGACTTCCACGGGGCCTATTACGACCTCACCGGCTCGCCCGCCCTGCCCAAGCCGGCCCAGGACAGGATCCCCGTCCTGATCGGCGGTCATGGCGCCAGCCGTACCCCGCGGCTGGCCGGAAAGTACGCCGACGAGTTCAACATGCCGTTCGCCTCGATCGAGGACAGCGAGCGGCAGTTCGGGCGAGTGCGGGCCGCCGCCGAGGAGGTCGGCCGCAAGGGGGACGACCTCGTCTACTCCAATGCCCTCGTCGTGTGCGTGGGCAAGGACGACCAGGAGGTCGCCCGGCGCGCCGCCGCGATCGGGCGTGAGGTCGACGAGCTGAAGCTCAACGGGCTCGCCGGATCCCCGGACGAGGTCGTCGACAAGATCGGCCGGTATCAGGAGATCGGCTCGCGGCGGATCTACCTCCAGGTCCTCGACCTCGACGATCTGGACCACCTGGAGCTCATCTCCTCGCAGGTTCAGTCGCAGCTGTCGTAATTCCCCTTACGGATGCCTCCGTTCGCGGCCCTCGGGACCACGTGGCCCGGGGGCCGTGGCGCGTACGCCCCGCCGTGGCCGGTCGCGTGGCCGTTGGGCCGTGCCGCCGTTCGCTACGGCGCGGTCACCGAGGTCAGCGCACGGCACAGCCGGTCCAGCCACTCCTCGGCGGACCCTTGCACCGCTGGGTGCTCCGCGCGAAAGGACTCCCACTCCACGGACCACGACCGCACCAGGTCCCCGGTGGGCGGCGCCATCCCCGGCGGAAACACCGTGCGCAGCAGCCGCGCGGGCAGCCGCATGCCCCGTGACTCGGCGAGCAGGACGGCGTCGTACAGGTCCTTGCCCTGCGCCCCTCCCTCGGTCGCGGCGTCCGTGTGCAGCCACAGCAGCTTCCAGGCCAGGGACAGCTCTCGGCTCGCGGTCCGCACCACGGCGGGCGCGCCGCCGTCTGCGCGGGGCACCGCCGTGCACACGGGCGCCTGCGGAAGCCGTTCGTCGCGGGCGAAGTCCATGCGGGCCTCGCCGGGCGGCAGGCCGTCGGCGCGCCAGGGCACCGTCACGCGGACACCCGGGGTGTCGTACTCGGAGTAGGTCCAGGTGCCGTCGTCGCGGGCCGCGTCCGGGTCGAGGACGACGCCCGGAGCGGCGATCGGCCGTTGCCGTACGAGGTCGAGCAACTCCCTGTGCGGCGGCACGGTTTCGGATTCGGGCTCGGGTCGGTGGATCCAGTACAGGCCCTCCGGGGGCTGCACGGCTCGCAGTCCCCGGGTGTCGTGCTCCTCCTGCTTCCACATCTCGTACGCGCCGGCACCGTCGGCGGCCTCCGGCCACTGCTGGACCACCGCCAGGTCGTCCACGTAGGGATACGGGTCCAAGGGGTCGATCGGCACGATCAGCGGGGGCGGGACGATCCAGTCGAGGTCCCCCGGCTCCCGCGCCCCGGCCCCCACCCAAGCCGGCATCACCATGCTGCCCCGCAGCACCAACCGGTCGGCCAGCGAGGACTCCGCGACCAGTCGGAGCAGGTGGTCGAGTGCCGCGCGGCGGGCCCGGCGCCACCGCAGGCGGGCGGAGGTGCCGGCGGCCATGTCGGTCGGCCGGTCCGTCACGGTGCTCAGCCCCTGCCCGTGCTCTCGTCGATCCAGCCTCGGTCCAGGTCCGGGCCGTCGTCGTGGACGACGAACTCCCCCGCGCACTCCTTCACTTCGGCTCCGCCCGGCCGTCCAGCGCCGAGAGCGTGTCACGGGCCCGGGTACGCAGCCGTTCGTCGGCGTGGATGATCTGGTCCTCCAGTCCGGAGTTCACCACCCGTCGATCACCGTCGGCCAGGGCGCCCAGCCGGTTCAGGTGGTCGTCCGTGAGGTGACGCCTGCCCAGCGACAGGAGCGCCTCGAATGCCGTGTCCGGGTCGGCGTTGTGCTCCGCCGCGACCAGCACCGGATCGGCCAGCGTCCGGCGCAGTTCCTCCTCGACGCCGATCGCGAGCAGGGCCAGTGCGCCGGCGGGTGCGTGCAGGGGCGTGGTGAGTATGCGCTCCAGTGCCGGGCGCAGGGGGCGCGCGGCGGGACCGAGCCGTGCCGCCAGCCGTGCGGCCCGGACTCCCGTCCAGGTGAACCAGGGCCCGTCGGACTCCGCGAGCACCGTGCCGAGGATCCCTACGGCCTCTGAGGCATCGCCGGTGATCCGCCACAGTGCCTCGGCGAGCCGCACGTCGGCGTCCAACTGCGGGGTGCCCCGCCGCTCTCCGGGGTCGCTGAGCGCGGCGCGCAGGTCGGGCACCAACTCCGGGGCGGCCGCCCCCAGTTCGGCGGCGTGCCCGGCGGCGTTGCGGACATCGTAGGAATGGCCGGCGAGCCGGGAGCGTATGGCCGTACGGAGCGCGGACGTGTCGCCGGTCATTTCGTACAGGGCGTGCGCCGCGGCGAGGCGGCCCTCCTCGGGCCCCTTGTCCGCAGCCTCGCGCAGCCGGTCCTCGACGCGCACCCGCACCGGGCCCTCGGCGGGGCACACGGCCACCAGCGCCTTCGGCCCGGCGAGCGGAACGCGGGGCAGCGCGTCCAGCAGTTCGGGCACCGCGGCGGAGGCCTGCGCGCCCCAGGAGGCCAGCAGCAGGGCGAGGTGGATCGGCTCGTTGCCGCGCACCTCCGGGTCGGCGAGGCGGCGGCGGACCGCGTCGAGGAGCAGGGGCTCGAAGGGCATCGTCGCCTCGTCCGCCGTACCGATGCCGCGGGACCCGGACGCCACGGCGAGCGCGCGAGGGCGCCGGGGCAGGTCGGCGGCGAGCAGCCGCGCGGCGCGTGCGGGAGCGGCGGTCACGAGGGCCGCCAGTGCGCTGTCCGCCAGGTCGTCGGCCTCGGGACCGGTGGCGAGGCGGGCCAGGGCTTCGGCGAGAGCGTCCGCCCCCGAACCCGTCGCCAGGTCCGCGACCTTGTGCAGCAGCCTCAGAACGTCCGGCGCGGACGACGGGTCGTCGAGAAGGGACACCAGGCGGGGGAGCAGCCGCGCCGGGGCGGCCCGCGAGATCATGCAGGCGCGGTCGGCGGCCCACACCGCCTCCGCGCGCACCTCGGGCCCCGGAATCGCCAAAGCGGCCTCCAGCAGCACGAACGCGCCCTCCCGGTCCTCCTCCGTGCCCCGGCGCAGCAGGGCGTCGACCACCGCCCGCAGCGGCTCACGCCGATCCTCGTCCAACCGCTCCGAGACCAGGTCGTCGGCGGGGAGCACCGAGAGGGTCGCGTCGAGGAGGGCCGCGTCCCAGGGCAGACCCGCATCCAGACAGGCCAGCACGCCGGCGATGCGCAGCTCCGGCGGACCCGCCGGATCCAGTGCCGCCACGGCCGTATCCGCACTCGCCTCGGGGCCCAGCCGCGTCATGGCGGTCAGCAACTCCGCCCGGACGACCGGCTCCCGCTCCACGGCCCACCGTCGCTCCAGCGCCGGCCACGCCCGGTCCCGCGCGGCGGTGTGCCCGGACATCCACGCCGCCGCCTGCCGCACCTGCGCGTCCTCGGCGTCCATCAGCGGGAGCAGGAGGGGAAGCTGGGCGGCGACGGCGCCGCGGCACGCGCCGCGGGCCACCTCGTGCTCGTCGTCGCTCTCGGCTATGGAGCCGAGCAGGGCCAGCACATCGGCGCTCCGGCACCCGGCCGCCGCCAGCCGCGCCAGGAACGGCACCGCCTCCACCGTGGCCGCATACACCGTCCCCTGGTGCCAGATGTTGCCGTAGAGCTCATGCAGAGCCGCCCCGGCCGCCTCGGCGTCGTCGTCGGTCAGCGCACGCAGCACGGCAGGCACGTCCTCCGCACTGCCGTACGCGTGCTGCAGGGCGGCCCAGGGCCGGTCGTCGAGCCCGGTGAGGGCATCCGCGAGATCCATGGCCGGATCTTGACAGAGGGCACTGACAACGCGGTTCGCGGGCCGGGGCGAAAAACCCCGGGTGGTTCCCACGCACGCTCTGTACGTTGTACAGGCGGCGCACATGCGCAGCTCAGACCCTATCCAAAGGCCAACCCACCGTGTTCCTGACGATCACTACCACCGGCACCCCGGACCGCCCCGCCACCGATCTCGGCTTCCTGCTGCACAAGCACCCCGGGAAGGCGCAGGCGTTCTCCACCTCCTACGGCACGGCGCACGTCCTCTACCCCGAGGCGGACGCCGAGCGCTGCACGGCGGCGCTGCTGCTGGAGGTCGACGCGGTGGCACTGGTCCGGCGTGGCAAGGGCAAGGGCCGGGGCGGCGCGCCCGACGCGGCGCTCGCGCAGTACGTCAACGACCGCCCGTACGCGGCCTCGTCGCTGCTCGCGGTAGCCCTCAGCGGCGTCTTCTCCAGTGCGATGCGGGGCGTGTGCAACGCCCGCCCGGAGCGCGCCGCCCAGCCGCTGCCCCTGCGCATCGAGGTGCCCGCGCTGCCCGCCCGGGGCGGTCCGGAGCTTGTACGACGGCTGTTCGAGCCGCTCGGCTGGGCGGTGACCGCCGAACCCGTGCCGCTGGACGTGCAGTTCCCCGAGTGGGGCGACTCGCGCTACGTCCGTCTCGTCCTGGAGTCGGAGGCGCTGACCCTCGCCGAGGCCCTGCGCCACCTCTACGTCCTCCTCCCCGTCCTCGACGACGCCAAGCACTACTGGGTCTCCTCCGACGAGGTCGACAAGCTGCTGCGTGCCGGTGAGGGCTGGCTGCCGGACCACCCGGAGCAGAAGCTGATCACCAGCCGGTATCTGTCGCGCCGCTGGTCGCTGACCCGCGAGGCCATGGAGCGGCTGGAGCTGGTGCGGCTCGCGGAGGCCGACGACAGCGAGGTCGAGGACATCGACAACGCCGTCGAGGCCGAGAGCGAGGCCGAGGAGAAGCCGACGCCGCTCGCCGTGCAGCGCCGGGACGCGATCACCGCCGCGCTCAAGGCGTCCGGTGCCGCCCGCGTGCTCGATCTCGGGTGCGGGCAGGGCCAGTTGGTGCAGGCGCTGCTCAAGGACCCGGCGTTCACCGAGATCGTCGGTGTGGACGTGTCGATGCGGGCGCTGACGATTGCCGGTCGACGGCTCAAGCTGGACCGGATGGGGGAGCGGCAGGCCTCGCGCGTGAAGCTCTTCCAGGGCTCCCTCGCCTACACCGACAGCCGGCTCAAGGGCTACGACGCCGCCGTGCTCAGCGAGGTCATCGAGCACCTCGACCTGCCCCGGCTGCCCGCCCTGGAGTACGCGGTGTTCGGCTCCGCCCGCCCGAGGACCGTCCTCGTGACGACCCCGAACGTCGAGTACAACGTCCGCTGGGAGAGCCTCCCGGCCGGCCACGTCCGGCACGGCGACCACCGGTTCGAGTGGACGCGCGAGGAGTTCCGCACGTGGGCACACGCCGTGGCCGAACGGCATGGGTACGCCGTGGAGTTCGTGCCCGTCGGGCCCGACGACCCCGAGGTGGGGCCACCCACACAGATGGCCGTGTTCGAGATGAACACAGCCACGACGAACGTCAACGACGAGAAGAAGGAGGCGAAGGCCGCATGACTCAGGCAGCGAACGGGCGTGTCCTGCCCGTCACCGACCTCTCCCTCGTCGTGCTCATCGGCGCCTCCGGCTCCGGCAAGTCCACCTTCGCGCGAAGGCACTTCAAGCCCACCGAGGTCATCTCCTCCGACTTCTGCCGCGGCCTGGTCTCCGACGACGAGAACGACCAGAGCGCGACGAAGGACGCCTTCGACGTCCTGCACTACATCGCGGGCAAGCGCCTGGCCGCCGGCCGCCGTACCGTCGTCGACGCCACCAGCGTGCAGCAGGACGCCCGGCGGCAGCTGATCGACCTGGCCAAGCGGTACGACGTGCTGCCGATAGCCATCGTGCTCGACGTGCCGGAGGACGTCTGCGCCGAGCGCAACGCGGCCCGCACCGACCGCGCCGACATGCCGCGCCGCGTCATCCAACGGCACACGCGTGAACTGCGACGGTCCCTGCGCCACCTGGAACGCGAGGGCTTCCGCAAGGTGCACGTCCTGCGGGGCGTGGCGGACATCGAGAACGCCACCGTCGTCACCGAGAAGCGCTTCAACGACCTGACCCACCTCACCGGTCCCTTCGACATCATCGGCGACATCCACGGCTGCTCCACTGAACTGGAGACACTGCTGGGCAAGCTGGGTTACGTCGACGGCGTCCACCCCGAGGGCCGTACCGCCGTCTTCGTCGGCGACCTCGTCGACCGCGGCCCGGACAGCCCGGGCGTGCTGCGCCGTGTGATGGCGATGGTCAAGTCGGGCAACGCGCTGTGCGTGCCCGGCAACCACGAGAACAAGTACGGGCGCTACCTCAAGGGCCGCAAGGTCCAGCACACGCACGGACTCGCCGAGACCATCGAGCAGATGGAGACCGAGAGCGAGGAGTTCCGGGCGGAGGTACGGGAGTTCATCGACGGGCTGGTCAGCCACTACGTCCTCGACGGCGGCCGACTGGTCGTCTGCCACGCCGGTCTGCCGGAGAAGTACCACGGCCGTACGTCGGGGCGGGTCCGCTCGCACGCGCTGTACGGCGACACCACCGGGGAGACCGACGAGTTCGGGCTGCCGGTGCGCTACCCGTGGGCCGAGGACTACCGAGGCCGGGCGGCCGTGGTGTACGGCCACACTCCCGTGCCGGAGGCCACATGGCTGAACAACACCATCTGCCTGGACACCGGCGCCGTCTTCGGCGGCAAGCTCACCGCGCTGCGCTGGCCGGAACGGGAGCTGGTCGACGTACCGGCCGAGCAGGTCTGGTACGAGCCGGCCAAGCCGCTGCGGACCGAGGCACCCGGCGGGCACGACGGGCGGCCGCTCGACCTGGCGGACGTGCACGGGCGCAGGGTAGTGGAGACCCGGCACCAGGGCCGCGTCTCGATCCGTGAGGAGAACGCGGCGGCGGCCCTTGAGGTCATGAGCCGCTTCGCGATCGACCCGCGCCTGCTGCCGTACCTCCCGCCGACCATGGCGCCCACGGCGACCTCGCACATCGACGGCTATCTGGAGCACCCGGCGGAGGCCTTCGCGCAGTACAAGGAGGACGGCGTCGAGCGGGTCGTGTGCGAGGAGAAGCACATGGGGTCGCGGGCGGTGGCGCTGGTGTGCCGGGACGCGGAGGCCGCACGCAAGCGCTTCGGCGTGGACGGTCCCACCGGGTCGCTGTACACCCGCACCGGCCGCCCGTTCTTCGACGACGAGTCGGTGACGGAGACGATCCTGGAGCGGGTCCGTACGGCGGTCGGTGAGGCCGGCCTCTGGGACGACCTCCAGACCGACTGGCTGCTGCTCGACGCCGAGCTCATGCCGTGGTCGCTGAAGGCGTCGGGACTGCTGCGCTCGCAGTACGCGGCGGTCGGCGCCGCTTCCGGAGCGGCGTTCCCGGGCGCGCTGGCCGCGCTGGAGGGCGCGGCATCACGCGGCATCGACGTGACCGACCTGTTGGCGCGCCAGCGCGAACGGGCCTCGGACGCGGCCGCGTTCACGGAGGCGTACCGCCGCTACTGCTGGACGACGGACGGCCTGGACGGCGTACGCCTGGCCCCCTTCCAGATCCTGGCGGTCCAGGGCCGCAGCCTCGCCGCCCTGCCGCACGACGAGCAGCTCGCGCTCCTCGACCGGCTGGTGGAGCACGACAGCACCGGTCTGCTCCAGACCACCCGGCGCCTGTACGTCGACACCGGCGACCCGGAGTCGGTGCAGGCCGGCGTCGACTGGTGGCTGGAGATGACGGGCCGCGGCGGTGAGGGCATGGTCGTCAAGCCGCTCGGGGCGGTGGTGCGAAGTGGGGAAGGCCGTCTGGTCCAGCCGGGCATCAAGTGCCGGGGCCGGGAGTACCTGCGGATCATGACCGTCGCCTGGACGGCCACGTCCTGGAAGTCGGACGTACGGGCATGGAAGGTCATCGCCAACTCCCGGTCGTCGACCGGCACTTCGGAGAGCGCGGCGGTCAGCGCCCGGAACCAGAAGCTGAGCCCGGGGCCGTCGTGCAGCAGCTTTCCGCCGCGGTGGTGGCGGATGTGTGCCGTGGGCGCGCCCCGCAGATGGCGCCAACCCAGGCGCCGGGTGATGTCGGCCATGTGATCCCCTCCGCGAGAACGCGTCGCGCGTGCCGTACGCGAATCCCCTCCACGTTTCTCGTCACTCAGACGATAATCGCTCGGCCCGCTTGTCGTCAAGGGGACGAAAACAAGAAAGGGGCAAGTGGGGGGTGAATACGGCCCTCGATGGTCAGGATGGAGGCATGGGATTCCATGTCGACTCCGAGGCCGGGCGGCTGCGCCGCGTCATCCTGCACCGGCCGGATCTCGAGCTCAAAAGGCTCACCCCCAGCAACAAGGACGCGCTGCTCTTCGACGACGTGCTGTGGGTGCGCCGGGCGCGCGCCGAGCACGACGGGTTCGCCGATGTGCTGCGCGACCGTGGTGTCGCCGTCCACCTCTTCGGCGACCTGCTCACCGAGGCCCTGGAGATCCCGGCGGCCAGGAAGCTCGTCCTGGACCGGGTCTTCGACGAGAAGGAGTACGGGGTGCTCGCCACCGACCACCTCCGTGCCGCCTTCGAAGGCCTGCCCGCGCGCGAGCTGGCCGAGGCGCTCGTCGGCGGCATGACCAAGCGGGAGTTCCTGGAGGCGCATCCCGAGCCGACCTCCGTGCGCTTCCATGTCATGGAGCTCGACGACTTCCTCCTCGCGCCCCTGCCCAACCACCTCTTCACCCGTGACACCTCCGCCTGGATCTACGACGGCGTCTCGGTCAACGCGATGCGCTGGCCGGCCAGGCAGCGTGAGACCGTGCACTTCGAGGCGATCTACCGGCACCATCCGCTGTTCCGCGAGGAAACGTTCCACTTCTGGTCCGAGGGGCAGGCGGACTATCCCTCCACCATCGAGGGCGGCGATGTCCTGGTGATCGGCAACGGGGCGGTTCTGATCGGCATGAGCGAGCGGACGACCCCCCAGGCCGTCGAGATGCTCGCCCACAAGCTGTTCGCCGCGGGGTCCGCGGAGACGATCGTGGCCCTCGACATGCCCAAACGGCGTGCCCTGATGCACCTGGACACCGTGATGACGATGGTCGACGGCGATGTCTTCACCCAGTACGCCGGGCTCGGCATGCTCCGCTCATACACCATCGAACCGGGCGCCGGCGACAAGGAGCTGAAGGTCACCGACCATCCGCCGGAGCACATGCACCGCGCGATCGCCGCCGCCCTCGGCCTCAGCGAGATCCGCGTCCTGACCGCGACCCAGGATGTCCACTCGGCCGAGCGTGAGCAGTGGGACGACGGCTGCAATGTGCTGGCCGTCGAGCCGGGTGTCGTCGTCGCCTACGAGCGGAACTCCACCACCAACACGCATCTGCGCAAGCAGGGCATCGAGGTGATCGAGATTCCGGGCAGCGAGCTGGGGCGGGGGAGGGGCGGTCCGCGGTGCATGAGCTGTCCGGTCGAACGGGTGGCCGTATAGAAATGCCGAAGGTCGTATAGACTTCCAGCGTCCTGTTCTCGTACCTCTGGAGCGCCCCCATGGCGACTGTCCCGACCGCCCTCGCCGGCCGCCACTTCCTCAAGGAGCTCGACTTCACCGAGCAGGAGTTCCGCGGGCTGGTCGAGCTGGCCGCGGAGCTGAAGGCCGCCAAGAAGGCCGGGACCGAGACGCAGTACCTGCGGGGGAAGAACATCGCGCTGATCTTCGAGAAGACCTCGACGCGTACGCGCTGCGCGTTCGAGGTCGCGGCCGCCGACCAGGGCGCCTCGACGACGTACCTGGACCCCTCGGGCTCGCAGATCGGACACAAGGAGTCCGTGAAGGACACCGCGCGCGTGCTCGGGCGGATGTACGACGGGATCGAGTACCGCGGGGACAGCCAGCAGAAGGTGGAGGAGCTGGCGGAGTACGCGGGCGTGCCCGTCTACAACGGCCTGACCGACGACTGGCACCCCACCCAGATGCTGGCCGACGTGCTGACGATGACCGAGCACAGCGCCAAGCCGCTCAAGGAGATCGCCTTCGCCTACCTGGGCGACGCCCGCTTCAACATGG
This sequence comes from Streptomyces sp. CA-251387, assembly GCF_050936625.1. Classification (NCBI taxonomy): domain Bacteria; kingdom Bacillati; phylum Actinomycetota; class Actinomycetes; order Kitasatosporales; family Streptomycetaceae; genus Streptomyces; species Streptomyces sp. CA-251387. The sequence continues at coordinate 7,189,495 of NZ_JBNJMJ010000001.1, forward strand.
GCAACTCCTACCTGGTCACCGGCGCCCTGCTCGGCATGGATGTACGGATCGTCGCCCCGAAGACCTACTGGCCCGCCCAGGAGATCGTCGACCGGGCCCGCGAACTCGCCGAGACCAGCGGGGCGCGCATCACCCTCACGGAGGCCGTCGAGGAGGGCGTCGCGGGCGCCGACTTCGTCGCCACCGACGTGTGGGTCTCCATGGGGGAGCCGAAGGAGGTCTGGGACGAGCGGATCGCCGCGCTCGGCTCTTATGCCGTGACCATGGACGTGCTGCGCGCCACCGGGAACCCGGACGTCAAGTTCCTGCACTGCCTGCCGGCCTTTCATGATCTCGGCACGAAGGTCGGGCGTGAGATCTATGAGAGCCACGGTCTGGAGTCGCTCGAGGTGACCGACGAGGTGTTTGAGTCGGTGCACTCGGTGGTCTTCGACGAGGCGGAGAATCGGATGCACACGATCAAGGCCGTGCTGGTGGCGACGCTGGGCTAGGGGCTGCGCCGTAGGGTGCGGGCCGCCTGCCGACTGCCGGTCCGATGTGGCTGGTCGCTCCCACGCGGCGGAAGCCGCAGATTCAACACAGCCGCGCGCCCCTCAGGGGCGCGTCACGACGGGCGGCGTTGAGCCGGTACGGTCGGCAGTTTGAACCACACCGCCTTGCCCGACCCGGTCGGACGGTGGCCGCAGGACGAGCTCAGGGTGCGGATCAGGAGCAGGCCGCGCCCGTGCTCTTGCCAAGGGTCGGGCTCACCCTCGGCCGGCCGGGTGAGATTGCCCGGCGGCGCCGGGTCCGGGTCGTGGACCTCGACCTGGCAGCCGGACGGCAGTAGCTCCACCACCAGCTCTATCGGGCCGTCCCCCGCGGTGTGCTCCACGGCGTTCGCGACCAGTTCCGCCGTCAGCAGCTCCGCGGTGTCGCTGTCGGCGGCGTGCTCCAGCTCGGCCAGCGCCGTACGGACCAGAGCGCGTGCGACGGGCACGGCCGCGGCGGTGTGCGGCAGCGCGATGCGCCAGGAGGCGGAGGCGGCGGAGCGATCGTGCAAGGCGGGTCCGTTCATGCGCAGGCTGTCCTGCTTTCAACCTATGAATGGTACGGCGCCACCCTGCAGAGACGTCCGGCGGGCGCCGTTCGGGACCTTCGGCCCCGACTGCTGGGCGGCTTACCCGGGTGAACGGTCGGCCTCGCACGGCTGATCCCGCCGTTACGGGGGTGTCGACGAGCCGTGACGGATGTGACGGGGCCGGGTCACCCGGATGGCTTATTGCGTAGCCGTGACGACAGTCAAAGTTGGGTGATAACTTCGAGGGGTAGAGCTCGAAGGGTAGAGCTCAGTGAGCCAGTGCCCGCCGTCCGCCCGAGGAGGCCGCACGTCATGAGTCCCTTCACCGGCTCCGCCGCCCGCACTTCCGACTGGAAGCATCTGCGGGTCGAGCACGCCGACGGGGTCGCCACCGTCACCCTCGCCCGCCCCGAGAAACTCAACGCGCTCACCTTCGGCGCCTACGCCGACCTGCGCGATCTGCTCGCCGAGCTGTCCCGGGAGAAGGCGGTACGGGCCCTGGTGCTGGCCGGTGAGGGGCGCGGCTTCTGCTCCGGCGGCGACGTCGACGAGATCATCGGCGCGACCATGTCCATGGACACCGCCCAGCTCCTCGACTTCAACCGGATGACCGGGCAGGTCGTGCGGGCCGTACGGGAGTGCCCGTTCCCGGTGATCGCGGCCGTGCACGGGGTGGCGGCGGGGGCGGGGGCGGTACTGGCCCTCGCGGCCGACTTCCGGATCGCCGACCCCACCGCCCGCTTCGCCTTCCTCTTCACGCGGGTCGGCCTGTCGGGCGGCGACATGGGCGCGGCGTATCTCCTGCCGAGGGTGGTGGGTCTCGGTCACGCGACCCGGCTGCTGATGCTGGGCGAACAGGTCCGCGCCCCGGAGGCCGAGCGTGTTGGCCTGATCAGTGAACTGACGGAAGAGGGCCAGGCGGATGCGGCAGCCCAAGCCCTCGCCCGCCGCCTGGCCGACGGCCCGGCCCTGGCGTACGCCCAGACGAAGGCATTGCTGACGGCCGAGCTGGACATGCCGCTGGCGGCTGCGGTGGAGATGGACGCGGCCACGCAGGCCCTCTTGATGAACGGCGAGGACTACGCAGAGTTCCACGCGGCCTTCACAGAGAAGCGTCCACCGAAGTGGCAGGGGAGGTAGGGATGTTTCCGGCTGACGGGGCTGTGCCAACCAAAGGGGCGCGGGGAACTGCGCGACCAGCCACAACGCAGCCGCAGCCGCCCAACGACACCGACCACCCCCTACGAGTCGCAATCATCGGCGGCGGCCCCGGCGGCCTCTACGCCGCCGCCCTGCTCAAACGCCTCGACCCCTCCCGCGAAGTCACCGTCTGGGAACGCAACGCCCCCGACGACACCTTCGGCTTCGGAGTAGTCCTCTCCGACGAAACCCTCGGCGGCATCGAACACGCCGACCCAGTCGTCTACGAGGCCCTGCAACAGCACTTCACCCGCTGGGACGACATCGACATCGTCCACCGAAGCACCCGCCAAACCTCCTCAGGACACGGCTTTGCCGCACTAGGCAGGAAACGGCTCCTGGAAATCCTCCACGACCGGTGCCGCGACCTCGGCGTAGAACTCCGCTTCCGATCCGAAGCCCCCTACCCCGCCTGGCTGGCGGAAACATACGACCTCGTCATCGCCGCGGACGGTGTGAACAGCACTACCCGTGAGGCCTACGCCCATGTGTTCCGCCCCCATGTGGCCACCCACCACTGCCGCTACATCTGGCTCGCCGCCGACTTCGCCTTCGACGCCTTCCGTTTCGAGATCGCCGAGACCGAGCACGGCGTGATGCAACTGCACGGCTACCCCTATGCGGCCGACGCCTCCACCGTCATCATCGAAATGCGCGAGGAGGTGTGGCACGCGGCCGGGTTCGACGAAGTCACCCCGCAGGAGTCGGTCGAGCGCTGTGCCAAGATCTTCGCGGAAGCGCTCCGCGGACGGCCCCTCAAGTCCAACAAGTCGGCCTGGACCACCTTCCGCACCGTCGTCAACGAACGCTGGTCGCACGACAACATCGTCCTGCTCGGCGACGCCGCCCACACCGCCCACTTCTCCATCGGCTCCGGCACCAAGCTCGCCGTCGAGGACGCCCTCACGCTCGCCGCCTGCCTGGAGGAACAGCCGGACCTCGCAAGCGCCTTGCGGGCGTACGAGGAGGAGCGCAAGCCGGTCGTCGCCTCCACGCAGCGCGCCGCCCGCGCGAGCCTGGAGTGGTTCGAGAACCTCGGTCTCTACCTCGACCAGCCGCCCCGCCAGTTCGCCTTCAACCTGCTCACCCGCAGCCGTCGCGTCACCCACGACAACCTGCGCCTGCGCGACGCCCACTTCACCGAGACCGTGGAGCGCGCCTTCGGCTGCCCGCCCGGAACGCCGCCGATGTTCACCCCGTTCCGGCTGCGCGGTCTGACGTTGCGCAACCGCGTCGTCGTGTCCCCGATGGACATGTACTCGGCCACGGACGGCGTCCCCGGCGACTTCCACCTCGTCCACCTCGGCGCCCGCGCGCTCGGCGGCGCCGGCCTCGTGATGACCGAGATGGTCTGCGTCAGCCCGGAGGGGCGGATCACCCCCGGTTGTGCCGGCCTCTACACCGGCAGGCAGGCCGAGGCCTGGAAGCGGATCGTCCAGTTCGTGCACACCCAGGCACCCGGCACCGCGATCGGCGTGCAGCTCGGCCACAGCGGGCGCAAGGGCTCGACCAAGCTGATGTGGGAGGGCATCGACGAGCCCCTGGACGAGGGCAACTGGCCGCTCGTGGCCCCGTCCCCGATCCCCTACAAGCCGTACAGCCAGACTCCGCGCGAGCTGACCCGCGCCCAACTCACCGACATCCGCGAGCAGTACACGGCAGCCGCCTGGCGCGCCGCCCGCGCCGGCTTCGACCTCCTCGAACTGCACTGCGCGCACGGCTACCTGCTCTCCAGCTTCCTCTCGCCGCTCACCAACCTCCGCACGGACGCCTACGGCGGCTCCCTCGGCAAACGGCTCCGCTTCCCGCTGGAGGTCTTCGACGCCGTACGCGGCGTATGGCCCGAGGAACGGCCCATGACCGTCCGTATCTCCGCCACCGACTGGGCCGAGGGTGGCACGACGGCCGAGGACGCCGTCGAGATCGCCCGCGCCTTCGCCGCGCACGGCGCCGACGCGATCGACGTGTCGACCGGGCAGGTGGTGGCCGACGAGCAGCCGGTGTTCGGGCGGTCGTACCAGACGCCGTACGCGGACCGGATCCGTCACACCACCGGCCTGCCGGTGATCGCCGTCGGCGCGATCTCCTCCTGGGACGACGTCAACTCCCTGATCCTGGCGGGCCGTACGGACCTGTGTGCCCTCGCCCGTCCCCACCTCTACGATCCCCACTGGACGCTGCACGCGGCGGCCGAGCAGGGCTACGAGGGGCCGGGCGTCGTCTGGCCGGCCCCGTACCGGGCGGGCAGCCGCCGCCCGCAGACCGGCCGCACGGACGCACCCAAGCCCCGCTTGACGCTCGGCGGGTGAGGCGTGGCCGTCGTCGCCGCGGTCACCACGCTCACAGCAGTCCCCGCTCCACCTGCACCGCGTTGGGGGTCCTGGGTGTGCCTGGCTCACAGGCCCACGAACACGGCCCCCGCGTCCCGCAGGCGTGCGTGCAGTCCCCGGAAGACGGCCGCCGAGCGTGCCCCCGGCCAGTCCTCGGGCAGCAGCCGGGGGGGCAGGCCGGGGTCGGTGTACGGGAGGTGGCGCCAGGAGTCCAGGGCGAGGAGGTAGTCGCGGTACGCCTCCTCGGGCGGGGTGTCCTCCCGTCGCTCCCAGTCGTGCAGCACGCGCGCGTGCCGGTCGAGGAACGCCTCGTGCTCCTTGGCGATCGCGGCCAGGTCCCACCAGCGGGTGACGGCCTCGGCGGTCGGTGCGAAGCCGAGGTGCTCGCCGCGGAAGAAGTCGACGTACTCGTCCAGCCGCAGCCGTTGCAGCGTGTGCCGGGCCTCCTCGTAGAACCGCGCCGGCGCGATCCACACGCCGGGGGCCGCCGTGCCGAAGCCGAGTCCGGCCAGCCGGGAGCGCAGCACATGCCGCTTCTGCCGTTCCGGCTCCGGCACCGAGAACACCGCGAGCACCCAGCCCTCGTCCTCGGGCGGCGCGGTGGTGTAGATGCGCCGGTCGCCGTCGTCGAGCAACTGCCGGGCGTCCGGCGACAGTTCGTATCCGGCCGCGCCCTGTGCCGTACGGGCCGGAAGCAGCAGCCCGCGCCGCTTCAGCCTGGACACCGACGACCGTACGGAGGGGGCGTCCACGCCGACCGCGGCCAGCAGTCTGATCAGCTCGGCGACCGGCACCGGGCCGGGCATGTGGCGGCCGTAGGCGCCGTAGAGCGTGACGATGAGAGACCGTGGTGCATGCTGGTCGGACACGTTGATCATCTTAGGTCGTACGGATCACTGCTGGTCACCCAGCGGGTGCCCGCCGGCGCGCAGTCGGAACCGCTGGAGCTTGCCGGTCGCGGTGCGCGGCAGCGCGTCCAGGAAGACGATCTCGCGCGGGCACTTGTACGGCGCCAGCTCCGCCTTGACGAAGGCGCGCAGCGCCTCCGCGTCCCGTCGCGCACCCTCCCTGAGCACCGCGTATGCCACCACGACCTGTCCGCGCGCCTCGTCGGGCCGCCCCACCACGGCCGTCTCCAGCACGTCCGGATGGCGCAGCAGCGCCTCCTCGACCTCCGGGCCCGCGATGTTGTAACCGGCCGAGATGATCATGTCGTCCGCGCGAGCGACATAGCGGAAGTAGCCGTCACTCTCCCGGACGTAGGTGTCGCCGGTGATGTTCCAGCCGTCGCGCACGTACTCGCGCTGCCGGGGATCGGCGAGATAGCGGCAGCCGACCGGCCCGCGCACGGCCAGCAGCCCCGGTTCCCCGTCGGGCTTCTCCCGGCCGTCGTCGTCGACCACGCGCGCGTGCCACCCCGGTACCGGCACCCCGGTCGTCCCGGGCCGGATGTGCTCGTCGGCCGCGGAGATGAAGATGTGCAGCAGCTCGGTGGCGCCGATGCCGTTGATGATGCGCAGCCCGGTCCGCTCGTGCCAGGCCTGCCAGGTGGCGGCGGGCAGGTTCTCACCCGCGGAGACGCAGCGGCGCAGGGAGCTGATGTCGTGCGAGTCGAGTTCGTCGAGCATCGTGCGGTAGGCCGTCGGCGCGGTGAACAGCACGGACACCCGGTGTGCGGCGATCGCGGGCAGCAACTGCTTGGGTCCGGCCTGTTCGAGGAGCAGGGCGCTGGCGCCGGCCCGCATCGGGAAGATGACGAGCCCGCCGAGTCCGAAGGTGAAGCCGAGCGGGGGACTGCCGGCGAAGACATCGCCCACATGTGGTCGCAGCACATGTTCCGAGAAGGTGTCTGCTATCGCGAGCACATCCCGGTGGAAGTGCATACAGCCCTTGGGCCGTCCGGTGGTGCCGGAGGTGAAGGCGATGAGGGCGACGTCGTCAGCGGACGTGTCGGCGGCGGTGTACGGCGTGTCGGGCGCCGGGCGGCGCAGCAGGTCGTCGGGGGCGTCGCCGCCGTACGTGGTGATGCGCAGCCCGGGTATCTCGGCCTTGGCGAGGTCGTCGACGGTCCGGATGTCGCACAGCGCGTGCCGCACCTGGGCGATCTCGCACATGGTCCGCAGCTCGTGCGGGCGCTGCTGGGCCAGCACGGTGACGGCGACCGCGCCCGCCTTCAGCACCGCCAGCCAGGAGGCGGCCAGCCACGGCGTGGTCGGGCCGCGCAGCAGCACCCGGTTGCCCGGGACGACGCCGAGGTGGTCGGTGAGCACATGTGCGAGCCGGTCGACGCGGGCGCGCAGTGTGCCGTACGTCCATGTGGCGCCGGACGGGGTGTGGAACGCGGGCCGCTCGTCGTCAGGGCCGTCGAGCAGCTCGGCAGCGGCGTTGAGCCGTTCGGGGTAGCGCAGCCCCGGCAGGTCGAAGCGGAGCTCGGGCCACTGGTCGGGCGGCGGCAGATGCTCGCGGGCGAAGGTGTCGACGTGGGCGGAGCGGTGCAGACCGGCCATGGCGGTTCGCCCCCTTGCCGTGTGGGCTGCCTTGTGGGCGTCGTGCTTCTGGGCGTGGTGGTGGGCTCGCACAGGGAGCGTATCGTGTTGGTGACGACAGTCAATGGTGCGCGATATCGTCGGACAGGGCTCGTTGAAGGGGTCCGTCACAGGGCTCGTCGAAGGGGCCGTCGTTGACGGCTCCGCTGGGAGGTCGGCAATGCCCGCATTCTCACTTGATCCGCCGCAAACCGCCTGGTGTGCAGAGCTGCGCACCCTGGCCGCCGAACGCCTGCGCCCGCTCGCGGAGAAGGGCGAACCCGGGCACGTCAACCGCGCGCTGCTGGCCGAACTCGGTCAACTGGGCCTGCTGGAGCGGCTGTTCACCTCGGGAGCGGTCGACCTGTGTCTGATGCGGGAGTCCCTCGCGTACGCCTGCACGGAGGCGGAGACCGCGCTGGCCCTCCAGGGCCTGGGCGCGCATCCCGTCCATGCGTACGGCACCCCGGCCCAGCGCGAGCGCTGGCTGCCCAGGGTGGCCGAGGGCAGTGCGGTGGCTGCCTTCGCGCTGAGCGAGCCGGGGGCCGGGTCGGACGCGGCGGCGCTGGAGTTGCGGGCGGAACGGGAGGCCTCGCGGCCGGGAGGGCCGGCGGAGGCGCCGGCCGCCTCACTCGCCGCCGAGAGCGACGGCCCCGCCCGCTGGCGGCTCACCGGGGAGAAGTGCTGGATCTCCAACGCTCCCGAGGCCGACTTCTACACCGTCTTCGCCCGCACCACCCCCGGCGCCGGCGCCCGCGGCGTCACCGCCTTCCTGGTCCCGGCCGACCGCCCCGGCCTCACCGGAGCGGGCCTCGACATGCTGTCCCCGCACCCCATCGGCACCCTCGCCTTCGACGCCGTCCCCGTCACCGCCGACGACCTGCTCGGCGAGCCCGACCGCGGCTTCCGGGTCGCGATGGGCACGCTGAACCTCTTCCGGCCCAGCGTCGGCGCCTTCGCCGTCGGCATGGCACAGGCGGCCCTGGACGCCACCCTCGCCCACACGGGCGAACGGGACGCTTTCGGCGGCAAGTTGAAGGACCTCCAGACGGTCGCGCACCAGGTCGCCGAGATGGCCCTGCGGATGGAGGCGGCCCGTCTCATGGTGTACGCGGCGGCGACGGCGTACGACGAAGGCGCCCCGGACGTCCCGAAGCGCGCCGCGATGGCGAAACTGCTCGCCACCGAGACCGCGCAGTACGTGGTCGACACGGCGGTCCAGTTGCACGGTGCCCGTGCCCTGCGCCGCGGCCACCTGCTCGAACACCTCTACCGCGAGGTCCGCGCCCCGCGCGTCTACGAGGGCGCCAGCGAGGTCCAACGCGGCATCATCGCCAAGGAGTTGTACGCGACCATGGAGGCCGGTCAGTGAGCACCGAGCGCGTCAACCCGCCCGACCTGTCCCCGCCCACCGGCTTCTCCCACGCGGTCGTCGCCACCGGCTCGAGGATCGTCTTCCTGGCCGGGCAGACCGCCCTGGACGCGGACGGCAAGGTCACCGGTGACACCCTGCCCGAGCAGTTCGAGCGGGCCCTGGCCAACCTGCTGGCCGCACTCGCCGCCGCCGGGGGCACCCCCGCCCACCTCGCCCGGCTCACCGTCTACGCCACCGACGTCGCCGCGTACCGCGCCCAGGCGGCCGAACTCGGCCGTCTGTGGCGGCAGTTGGCGGGGCGTGACTACCCGGCGATGGCGGTCGTCGAAGTCGTACGCCTCTGGGACGAACAGGCGATGGTGGAGCTCGACGGGTTCGCCGTACTGCCGTAGAGCCCGCTCATGCGCAGGGCCGGCTCATGCGCAGGGCCGGCTCATGCGCAGGGATTGCTCATACGCAGGTCACGCTCACGCCGCCATCGCGAGCCGCGCCACCGGCACCCGGTGCGGTGCGACGACGCGGCCGTCGGGCAGCAGCTCACCGCTGTCGTCGAAGACGATGGCGCCGTTGCAGAGCAGGCTCCAGCCCTGCTCGGGGTGTGCGGACACCACATGGGGGGCGTGGCTGTCGGAGGAAGGGCACGAAGGCTGGTGGGAACACATGGCGCACCTCCACATCGGGCGGACGAGCCGTGTGGTTCGTCCATATGGGTAGACCATGCTCCGGCGGCGAACTCATCGGAACAGCAAGCTGTGAACCGTGACAACACGCGGACAACACGCTGACCGATCCACGAAGGTCGGAGCGGACTCGCCACCGAGTGGGTGACGGTCACGTCCGTCGGCACACCCGCCGGGTACGAGTGGAAGGCCCCACTCCGCTCACTCGGGAGGTCATCCCATGCCCCTACGCCCCGCTCTCGCCACCGCGGCCTTCGCCGCCCTGCTCCTGCTGGTCGCCGCGCCCTCGGCCCCCGCCGACTCCTCGGCGCCCGCCGACCCCAAGGAGACCGTGACCATCGACTCCGTGGGCCGTATGGCCGCGGACGGCACCGTCACCCTGTCCGGCACCTACCGCTGCGTCGACAGCGTGGGACCGGTGTTCGTGAGCTCCTCCATCGGCCAGCGGTCCGAGAACTACCGGTACTCCATCGGCGGCACCCCTGCCGTGTGCGACGGCAAGCTGCACCGCTGGGAGAACACGAGCAGGCCCTCCCCGACCACCCTCAAGCACGGCAAGGCGGACGTGGAGGCCACCATCGTGGAGCTCCACCCCGTCGGCATCCTGCCCCTGCCCCGCTTCCACGCGCTGCTGAAGGAGGACATCACCCTGTCCAAGGCGTGACGGCAACCCGCCACCGCGCGACGCGGAAACCGTGCTCCCTTCCGATCGGGAGGGAGCACGGCCGATTGTCCGGCTCACCACGGCGCGGGGCGCCCCTTGAGCTGCTGCTCCTCGTCCGGCGGCTCGGCGAGTTCGGCGATGTCGCGCAGCGCGGCCGCCCGGCAGGCACGCTTGGTGAAGGCGTACTGCTCCATGCAGTCCTCCGGGGTCTGCCCGGCGACGGCGACGGCCTGGTCCAGCAGGTCCTCGGCCGCCGCCAGCTCGTGCACCATGCCCAGCGCGTGTGCCTGGTCCGGGGTGAAGATCTCCCTGCGCAGGCAGGCGCGGGAGGCGACCGGCTCACCCCAGGAGTGGGCGAGCATACGGGCGTACACGGCGGGCATGGGAACGCCGATGGGCACCTCGGTCGGGCGCGGGTAGGTGAACAGCCGCATGTTCGTGGCCCGGTACTCCTGGAACCAGGACGCGACGGCCGCCGGATCGCCCGCTAAGAGCGGGAAGGCCTCGCCGAGGTCGAGGCCGGCGGAGAAACGGGCACCGGTGCCGGTCAGCACGCCGGGGGAGTCGGCATGCAGGTCGGCGAAGAAGGCGCGGTTCTGTGCGTTGACCGGGTTGGCGCGGACGGTAGTACGGGCGCAGACGGTCGTACAGGTACGGGATCGCCGTCGGTCCGGGCTTCCAGCGCCCGCAGTACGGCCACCATGTCCTCGCCGCCGTGACCCTGCTCCACGGTCTCCTGGAAGAGACTGTGGCAGACGTCGAGGAGCGGGGAGGCCAGACCGGCCGTGCGGGCGGCCTCGGCGATCAGCCGGTTGTTCTTCAGTACGTCGGTGGCGGCCGCCTGGACGCCGAAGTCGCGGGCCAGCAGTTTGGGTCCCTTCATGCGGGAGACGGCGCTCGCCATCGGGCCCGCGTCCAGGACATCGCTGAGCAGCCGCTGGTCGAGTCCGTGCCGGTCGGCGAAGTGGAAGGCCTCGGCCAGTCCGGTGACCAGGGTGATCAGGAACAGGTTCACCGAGAACTTCATCAGCAGCGCGCCCGGCACCGGACCGCAGCCGAACGTCTCCCGGCACATGGGCGCGAGCAGGGGCCGTACGGCCGCCACGGCGTCGTCGTCACCCGCCAGCATCCCCACCAGTTGGCCCTGCTCGGCCGGGACGCGCGAGCCGGAGACCGGGGCCTCGACGTAACTCCCGCCCGCCGCCCGGATGTCCTCCTGCAGGCTGCCCGAGTACTCGGCCGAGGTCGTGCCCATGTGGACGACGGTGTGACCGGCGACGCGCGCGGCGAAGTCCGGGGTGCCGCGCCGCAGCACCGCATCGATGGCGGCCTCGTCGGCCAGCATGAGGATCACGGTGCCGGCCCGTTCGAAGACCTCGGCGGCGCTCGCCGCGACCTCGGCTCCGGCGGCACGCAGAGGCGCGCACCGGCCGGGGGTGCGGTTCCACACGACGAGCGGCGTCCCGGCGCGGGCGAGGTTGAGCGCCATGGGCTGCCCCATGACTCCGAGGCCTACGAACCCGCATGCATGAGGCACCGCTGAACCCTCGGACATGAGGCACCACCACCGCTTCCGAGCCGCTGTCCCGACTATGACAGCGGTCATAGTAGTCCTCGCTATGACAGCGGTCATAGGGTGGATTCCGGAAGACCCCCACAACGGGAAGACCCACGACAAGGGAGAGATCGGGGATGGCGGTGTCCGAACGCGGGCCGCGCGAGCGCATGGTCTTCAGCGCGGCCCAGCTCATCCGGCGCGACGGAGTCGCCTCCACCGGGATGCGCGAGGTCGCCGCCCACGCCGGCGCGCCGCGCGGTTCGCTCCAGCACTACTTCCCCGGCGGCAAGGAGCAGCTGGTCAACGAGGCGGTGGGCTGGGCGGGGCGGTACGCGGGCAACCGTGTCGCCCGCTTCCTCGCCGCGTTGCCCGAGCCGACGCCCAGTGGGCTGTTCGCCCAGATGGTGCGCCAGTGGACCGACGAGTACGAGGCCGCCGGGTTCGCGGGCGGCTGCCCGGTGGCCGCCGCCACCGTGGACTGGGCGGAGTCCACCGCCTCCACGCGGGAGGCCGCGGCGGCCGCGTTCGCCACCTGGGCCGGCCCGGTGGCGGACGCCCTGACCGGCATGGGCGTGCCCGAGGAACGGGCCGGCGCCCTGGCCACGCTCATGATCAGCACCTTGGAAGGAGCCATACTGATCGCCCGCGCCGAGCGTGACGTCCGTGCCCTGACGACCGTGGGCCGGGAGCTGGGGCCGCTCCTCGACGCGGCGGTGAACAAGGACGGCTGACCTGCTACGCCCCGCAGGTTCGGTCCCGCCCCGCGTCAGGCCGGATACGCGTGCGTCTGTGCCGCCTTCACCGCCGCCCAGACGACAGCGCCGGGATGGAGTCCGAGCTCGGCGGCGGCGACGGTGGTGAGGTCGGCGGTGAGCGGGAACTCGCCGGTGAGGGCCGCGCGGATCTGGTCGCCGTGGGATTCCAGGCCGGCCACCTCGCAGCGCCAGAGGTTGCGGGCGCTGGCGCCCGTCGGGCGGTCGCGGTACAGGGTCACCGCGGACGGGGGGAAGGTGACGAAGACCGGTCCGGTGAGGTCCTCGGTGGTGGTGATCGCGGGGCCCGTGTCGAGTCGTACGGTGTGCCCTTCGGCCTCGCCCTTGTAGAGGTTCAGGCCGACGAGATGGGCGATGTAGTCCGTCCGCGGGTGGCGGGCGATGTGGGCCGGTGTGCCCTCCTGCACCACATGGCCGTCCTCGATGACGACCAGGCGGTCGGCCAGCACCATGGCGTCCAGCGGGTCGTGCGTGACGAGCACCGCCACCGCCTCGAAGTCGGCGAGATGACGCCGGAGTTGGGCACGGACGTCGAGGCGGGTGCGCGCGTCCAGCGCGGCCAGGGGCTCGTCGAGGAGCAGCAGCCGCGGTTGGGTGGCCAGGGCGCGGGCGAGGGCGACGCGCTGGGCCTGGCCGCCGGAGAGGCGGCGGGGCTTGGCGTCGGCGTGTTCGGCGATGTCCATCCGCCGCAGCCACTCGGCTGCCTGCGCCCGCGCCTGCGCCTTGCCGGCCCCGTGGCAGCGGGGGCCGAAGGCGACGTTGTCGAGGGCGGTGAGGTGGGGGAAGAGCAGATAGTCCTGGAAGACCACGCCGACCGGGCGCGACTCCGGTGGCGTACGGTCCAACTCGGCGCCGTCCAGCCGCAGATGGCCGTCCGTCAGCGGGACGAGCCCGGCCAGCGCGCGCAGGGCCGTGGTCTTGCCGGCACCGTTGGGGCCGAGCAGCGCGACGACGTCACCGGGGGCGGCCTTCAGCTCCACGTCGAGGCGGAAACGTCCCCGGTCGACCACGAGACGGGCATCCAACCCCTCGCCGGCGGAGCGGGAGGCGGCGTCGGCCCAGGCGCCGGCGTCGGCGTCGGTATCGGCCTCGGCGTCGTGCAGGCTCTTGTCGATCTTGCCCATATCGGTCATGACGCGGTCATCCAGCGGTCGCGCAGCCCGGCGAGGACCGCGATCGAGACGGCCAGCAGGACGAGGCTGAGGGCGATGGCCGCCTCCGGGTCGCTCTGCAGGGCGAGGTAGACGGAGAGGGGCATGGTCTGTGTACGGCCGGGGAAGTTGCCCGCGAAGGTGATCGTCGCGCCGAACTCGCCGAGCGCCCGTGCCCAGGCGAGGACCGCGCCCGCCGCGACGCCCGGCGCGATCAGCGGCAGCGTGACCCGGCGGAACGCGGTGAAGCGGGAGGCGCCCAGCGTCGTCGCGGCCTCCTCGTACCGCGGGTCGGCGGCCCGCAGGGTGCCCTCGACGCTGATGACGAGGAACGGCATGGCGACGAACGCCTCCGCGACCACGACCCCTGCGGTGGTGAACGGCAGGGTGACCCCGAACCACGCGTCCAGCCACTTCCCGACGACCCCGTTGCGGCCGAGCGCCATCAGCAGCGCCACGCCCCCGACCACCGGAGGCAGCACGAGCGGCAGCGTGACCAGGGCCCGGACGAGCCCGCGTCCGGGGAACTCGACGCGGGCCAGCAGCCAGGCCAGGGGCACGCCGATCACCAGGCTCACCGCGGTGGCCGCCGTCGCGCACAACAGGGACAGCCGCAGGGCCTGCCACACCTCGGGGCTGGTCAGCTGGTCCGGCAGGCTGTGCCAGGGGGTGCGGACGAGCAGGGCGATCAGCGGCACGATCAGGAACGCCAGGCCCACGAGTGCGGGCAGGAGCAGCGGCACGGGAACGGGGCTGCGCCGACGCGACAGGGCCGCCCGGCCGCGCCGGCGCCGCGGCCCGCCCGTCAGGGTGTCGGCCACGGCACCGGACTTGTCGAGCGGGGTCACGGCTTGAGGAACCCGGCCTCGGTCAGGACCTGCTGGCCCTCGGCGGACCGCACCAGCGCGATGAACGCCTGGGCGGCCTCCGCGTTGGCCGCGTCCTTGAGCAGGGTGATCGGGTAGTCGTTGACGGCGTCGGCGGACTCGGGGAACTCCACGCCCTCCACCTTGTCACCCGCGGCCCGCACATCGGTCTGGTAGACGACCGCGGCGTCCGCCTCCTTCAGCTCGACCTTGGTCAGGGCGGCCTTGACGTCCTGCTCGTACGAGACCGGCGTGAGCTTCAGCTTGCCGGCATCGAGGGCCTTCTGGGCGGCGGCGCCGCACGGCACCTCCTTGTCGCACAGGACGACCTTCAGGCCGGACTCGGTGAGGTCCTTCAGGGAGGAGATCTTGTCCGGGTTGCCCGGCAGGGTGGCGATCTCCAGCCGGTTGCGGACGAAGGTGGCGGGCGTGCCGGAGGCGTCCCCGGCGTCGGTGACGATCTTCATCGTCTTGGGGCTGGCGGAGGCGAACACGTCCGCCGGGGCCCCGCCGGTGATGCTCGCGGCCAGCGAGTCGCTGCCGCCGAAGCTGAAGGTCACCTTCGTGCCCGGATGCTCCTGCTCGAACTGCTTGCCCAGCTTCTCGAAGCTCTCCTTCAGCGAGGCGGCGGCGAAGACGGTGACCGTGCCGGACAGCTTCGGGGACGCGGACGCCGATGCGGAGGAGCCGGATGCGGCGGGCGAGGAGTCGTCGGAGGAGGAGCAGGCGCTCAGGGCCAGCAGCGCGGCGGCGCTCGCGCCGGTCACCTGGAGCATGCGGCGGGGGCGGCGGATGCGGCGGGTCCGGCTGGTCCAGCGCATGGAACGGATCGTCACGGATCTACTCCCTCTCATGGACGCACACGCTCATGGACGCATACGCCGAGCATACTGCCGCATATGCAAGGTCAGAGTCCCTTGTCGCTTCGCATGAGCCCGCCTATGAGCTGTGAAGGCTGGTATATGCGTTCCTACAGAAGGCCCCGTCCATATTTCGGTTGCCGTGAAACGATCTAGCGACCTACCTTCGGGCCCATGGCGGACGACGAACCCACGCGCGCGGCACGGCTGTTGGATGCCCAGGCGAAGGCCGAGCGGCTCTTCGCGGAGATCGAGGAGCGCGGGCTCGTCGCGCCGGGGGAGGGGGAGCGGGCGGTCAGCGACCGGGTCCGGGACCTGGCGAACGAGCTGTTCGGCACCACCCGGCACTGGCACAAGCGGATCGTGCGCTCGGGGCCGAACACGCTGATGCCGTACCGGGAGAACCCGCCGGACCGGGTGATCGGCGCGGACGACATCGTGTTCGCCGACTTCGGGCCGATCTTCGAGGAGTACGAGGCCGACTTCGGCCGGACCTTCGTCCTCGGCGGCGACCCGGTCAAGCACCGGCTGCGGGACGACCTGCCGAAGATCTTCGACGCCGGCAGGCGGTTCTTCGAGAGCGACCCCGACATCACCGGCAAGCGGCTCTATGCCGAGGCCGAGCGGCTGGCCGCCGACGCCGGGTGGGAGCTCGGCGGCTGGCACGCCGGGCACCTGGTGGGTGAGTTCCCGCACGAGTGGATCGACGGCGCCGACGTCGAGTCGTACATCGCGCCCGCCAACGACACCCCGCTGCGGCGCACCGACAAGGCCGGGCGCCGCTGCCACTGGATCCTGGAGATCCATCTCGTCGACCGGGAGCGGCAGTTCGGCGGCTTCTACGAGGAACTGCTCACTCTCGGCTGAACCGTCACCCGGCGTCGTGAGAGCCGGACCGGTGTGGCTGTCGTCGTGCGGTGCGGGGAGTCAGATGTCCCGGAAGATCTCGATCTGCGCCCCGACGGAGTTCAGGCGCTCGGCGAGGTCCTCGTAACCGCGGTTGATGACGTACACGTTCCGCAGTACGGACGTGCCCTCCGCCGCCATCATCGCCAGCAGGACGACCACGGCGGGCCGCAGCGCGGGCGGGCACATCATCTCGGCGGCGCGCCAGCGGGTCGGGCCCTCGACCAGCACCCGGTGGGGGTCCAGCAACTGGAGCCTTCCGCCGAGGCGGTTGAGGTCCGTCAGATAGATCGCGCGGTTGTCGTAGACCCAGTCGTGGATCAGTGTCTTGCCGGACGCGACGGCCGCGATGGCCGCGAAGAACGGGACGTTGTCGATGTTCAGGCCCGGGAACGGCATCGGGTGGATCTTGTCGATCGGCGCCTCCAGCTTGGAGGGCCGGACGGTGAGGTCGACGAGTCGCGTACGGCCGTTGTCCGCGAAGTACTCGGGCGTACGGTCGTGGTCGAGGCCCATCTCCTCCAGGACCGCCAGCTCGATCTCCAGGAACTCGATCGGTACCCGACACACCGTCAGCTCCGACTCGGTGACGACGGCTGCGGCCAGCAGGCTCATCGCCTCCACCGGGTCCTCGGACGGCGAGTAGTCGACGTCGACGTCGATGGTCGGCACGCCGTGCACGGTGAGGGTGGTGGTGCCGATGCCCTCGACCCGGACGCCGAGCGCCTCCAGGAAGAAACACAGGTCCTGGACCATGTAGTTGGAGGAGGCGTTGCGGATGACCGTGACGCCGTCGTGCCGAGCGGCGGCCAGCAGCGCGTTCTCGGTCACCGTGTCGCCGCGCTCGGTCAGCACGATCGGACGGTCGACGCGGACGGACCGGTCGACCGTGGCGTGGTACTGGCCCTCGGTCGCCGCGACGTCAAGACCGAACCGGCGCAGCGCGATCATGTGCGGCTCGATGGTCCGCGTACCGAGGTCGCAGCCGCCGGCGTACGGCAGCTTGAAGCGGTCCATACGGTGCAGCAGCGGGCCGAGGAACATGATGATGGACCGCGTGCGTACGGCCGCCTCGGCGTCGATCGCCGCCATGTTCAGCTCGGCCGGCGGCACGATCTCCAGGTCGGTGCCGTCGTTGATCCAACGTGTGCGTACGCCGATGGAGTTGAGCACCTCGAGAAGGCGGTAGACCTCCTCGATGCGGGCGACCCGGCGCAGCACCGTGCGCCCCTTGTTGAGCAGCGAGGCGCACAGCAGGGCCACGCAGGCGTTCTTGCTGGTCTTGACGTCGATGGACCCGGACAGCCGACGTCCGCCGACGACCCTCAGATGCATCGGACCGGCGTATCCCAGGGACACGATTTCGCTGTCCAGGGCCTCACCGATTCGGGCGATCATCTCAAGGCTGATGTTCTGGTTGCCGCGCTCGATGCGATTCACGGCGCTCTGAGAGGTACCGAGCGCCTCGGCGAGCTGCGTCTGCGTCCAGCCGCGGTGTTGCCGGGCATCACGGATGAGCTTGCCGATGCGTACGAGGTAGTCGTCTGCCATGAGGTTGAGGTTATCTCAGATATGAGATGACACACCCCTGGGGGTCCATTCGGGTGACGTCCCGTCAACGTCGCCTGGCGGTACGGGTACGACGCCACCCGAAAGGTCCGGGCAAATCCACCGATGTCGTACGACGTCCGGTACTGCTGTGGGTGCGTCGGGGCCCATGCCGGCCGCCGGTGGTGAGGGACCAGGAGCGCCGGTTGATGTTCAGCCGAACTCCCGGCAGGATCCGAAAACTCTTACGAAACGTGAGGGGCATGAACGCCTCCCTCCGAGGTTGCGGTACGTCCCCTTCGGTTACCCCGACTTGACCGATTGATGGCACCTCGTCACGCGAAGGCCGCGGAGACGGCGTCGGCGACGAGCCGCCATTGGCAAGCACTGGGTGACCGCGGGTGCGAGGACCGTCTGCGGGGCGACCGGCACGCCGCCGGCACAGACCGGCAGTTGCGCCGTGTCGAAGATCGTCGTGTGAGCCGACGGGCAGGCGGGCCAGGACATGAAAGGGCCGGCTCGGCGTCCATGACGCGTCGAGCCGGCCCTTTCCGGTGGTCCGTCCCCTCCCGGTCGATCAGTCCGTGCCGGACTCCATGGCGGCGCGGTCCAGGAGGGCGTCCTCCTCGGAGACCTCGCCGCGGGAGGCGATGGCCTCGGCGCCGCCCTCGGGGAGTTCCGGCATGGTGCCGATCAGGCCGGTGGCGGCGGCCTGGGAGGCGCCGATGGTGGGGCTGCCGGTGCCGATCAGGCCGAGGCCCGCGTACTGCTCCAGCTTGGCGCGGGAGTCGGCGATGTCGAGGTTGCGCATGGTGAGCTGGCCGATCCGGTCCACCGGGCCGAAGGCCGAGTCCTCGGTGCGCTCCATGGACAGCTTGTCCGGGTGGTACGAGAACGCCGGGCCCGTCGTGTCGAGGATCGAGTAGTCCTCGCCGCGCCGCAGGCGGAGGGTGACCTCGCCGGTGATCGCCGCGCCGACCCAGCGCTGCAGCGACTCACGGATCATCAGCGCCTGCGGGTCCAGCCAGCGGCCCTCGTACATGAGCCGGCCGAGGCGCCGGCCCTCGTTGTGGTACTGGGCGAGGGTGTCCTCGTTGTGGATGGCGTTCACGAGGCGCTCATAGGCCGTGTGCAGCAGGGCCATGCCCGGGGCTTCGTAGATGCCGCGGCTCTTGGCCTCGATGATCCGGTTCTCGATCTGGTCGGACATGCCCAGGCCGTGGCGGCCGCCGATGGCGTTCGCCTCCATCACCAGGTCGACGGCGGAGGCGAACTCCTTGCCGTTGATCGTCACCGGGCGGCCCTGCTCGAAGCCGATCGTCACGTCCTCGGTGGCGATCTCGACGGACGGGTCCCAGAACCGGACGCCCATGATCGGCTCGACGGTCTCGATGCCGGTGTCCAGGTGCTCCAGGGTCTTGGCCTCGTGGGTGGCGCCCCAGATGTTGGCGTCGGTGGAGTACGCCTTCTCCGTGGAGTCCCGGTACGGCAGGTCGTGGGCGACCAGCCACTCCGACATTTCCTTGCGGCCGCCGAGCTCGGTCACGAACTTCGCGTCCAGCCACGGCTTGTAGATCCGCAGGTTCGGGTTGGCGAGCAGGCCGTAGCGGTAGAACCGCTCGATGTCGTTGCCCTTGAAGGTCGAGCCGTCGCCCCAGATCTGCACGTCGTCCTCGAGCATCGCCCGCACCAGGAGCGTGCCGGTGACGGCGCGGCCGAGCGGCGTGGTGTTGAAGTAGGCACGCCCGCCCGAACGGATGTGGAACGCGCCGCACGTCAGCGCGGCCAGCCCCTCCTCGACCAGCGCCGCCCGGCAGTCGACCAGGCGCGCGACCTCGGCGCCGTAGGTCTTGGCGCGGCCGGGCACCGAGGCGATGTCGGGTTCGTCGTACTGGCCGATGTCAGCGGTGTAGGTGCACGGGACGGCGCCCTTGTCGCGCATCCAGGCGACCGCGACCGAGGTGTCGAGACCGCCGGAGAAGGCGATGCCGACGCGCTCGCCGGTGGGCAGGGAGGTGAGGACCTTGGACATAGGAAGAGTATGCATGATGACGCATGATCATGCAAAGGGCTCATGGCTTCGCGCGGCGGCATGGACCGAATGGGATGCGAGAAGGAGGCCGGGCATGACCATCCCGGCCCCATGTACTAGAGTTATCTCGACATCGAGATATCTGCCGAGGCGCACCGCAGTCGCACGCTTCCGCTGGGTCTGGCAGTAAGGCATACCTAACTTAGCCTCACCTTAGCGGATCGGCCAAGCCGGCGTGGCGGCAGGATGCGGTGGTAAGCGCACCAAAATGAAGGAGACTGTCGTGTCGGCGAACAGCTTCGACGCCCGCAGCACGCTGCAGGTGGGCGACGAGTCTTACGAGATCTTCCGGCTGGACAAGGTGGAGGGCTCGGCCCGCCTTCCGTACAGCCTCAAGGTTCTCCTCGAGAACCTGCTCCGTACCGAGGACGGCGCGAACATCACCGCCGACCACATCCGCGCCCTCGGCAACTGGGACTCCCAGGCCCAGCCGTCGCAGGAGATCCAGTTCACGCCGGCCCGCGTGATCATGCAGGACTTCACCGGCGTGCCCTGTGTGGTCGACCTCGCCACCATGCGTGAGGCCGTCAAGGAGCTCGGCGGCGACCCGGCGAAGGTCAACCCGCTCTCCCCGGCCGAGCTGGTCATCGACCACTCCGTCATCGCGGACAAGTTCGGCACGAACGAGGCCTTCGCGCAGAACGTCGAGCTGGAGTACGGCCGCAACAAGGAGCGCTACCAGTTCCTGCGCTGGGGCCAGACCGCCTTCGACGACTTCAAGGTCGTCCCGCCGGGCACCGGCATCGTCCACCAGGTGAACATCGAGCACCTGGCCCGCACGGTCATGGTCCGCAACGGCCAGGCCTACCCCGACACCCTCGTCGGCACCGACTCGCACACCACCATGGTCAACGGCCTCGGTGTGCTGGGCTGGGGCGTCGGCGGCATCGAGGCCGAGGCCGCGATGCTCGGCCAGCCGGTCTCCATGCTCATCCCGCGCGTCGTCGGCTTCAAGCTGACCGGTGAGCTGCCCACTGGCACCACCGCCACCGACCTCGTGCTGACCATCACCGAGATGCTCCGCAAGCACGGCGTCGTCGGCAAGTTCGTCGAGTTCTACGGCGAGGGCGTGGCGGCCACGAGCCTCGCCAACCGCGCCACCATCGGCAACATGTCGCCGGAGTTCGGCTCCACCGCCGCGATCTTCCCGATCGACGACGAGACCATCAAGTACCTCAAGCTGACCGGCCGCTCCGAGCAGCAGCTCGCGCTCGTCGAGGCGTACGCCAAGGAGCAGGGTCTCTGGCTGGACCCGAAGGCCGAGCCGGACTTCTCCGAGAAGCTCGAGCTGGACCTGTCCACGGTCGTCCCGTCCATCGCCGGCCCGAAGCGCCCGCAGGACCGCATCGTCCTCGCCAACGCCGCCGAGCAGTTCAAGCAGGACGTGCGCAACTACGTCGACGACGTCGACGAGGCGGGCAAGGAGTCCTTCCCGGCCTCCGACGCTCCGGCCGTCCACCCCAACGGCGCCCCGTCCAACCCGGTCACCGTCACCGCCCCCGACGGCTCGACGTACGAGATCGACCACGGTGCGGTGACGGTCGCGGCCATCACCTCCTGCACCAACACCTCCAACCCGTACGTCATGGTCGCCGCCGCGCTGGTGGCCAAGAAGGCGGTGGAGAAGGGCCTGACCCGCAAGCCGTGGGTCAAGACCACCCTCGCCCCGGGTTCCAAGGTCGTCACCGACTACTTCGACAAGGCGGGCCTGACCCCGTACCTCGACAAGGTCGGCTTCAACCTCGTCGGTTACGGCTGCACCACCTGCATCGGCAACTCCGGCCCGCTGCCGGAGGAGGTCTCCAAGGCCGTCAACGACCACGACCTCGCGGTCACCTCGGTCCTCTCCGGCAACCGGAACTTCGAGGGCCGTATCAACCCCGACGTCAAGATGAACTACCTGGCGTCCCCGCCGCTGGTCGTCGCGTACGCCATCGCGGGCTCCATGAAGGTGGACATCACCAAGGACGCCCTGGGCACCGACCAGGACGGCAACCCGGTCTACCTGAAGGACATCTGGCCCTCCGAGGCCGAGGTCAACGACGTCGTCGCCAACGCCATCGGCGAGGACATGTTCTCCAAGTCCTACTCCGACGTCTTCGCGGGCGACGCCCAGTGGCAGGCGCTGCCGATCCCGACCGGCAACACCTTCGAGTGGGACCCGCAGTCGACCTACGTCCGCAAGCCCCCGTACTTCGAGGGCATGACGATGGAGACCACCCCGGTCTCCGACATCACGGGCGCCCGCGTCCTCGCCAAGCTGGGCGACTCGGTCACCACCGACCACATCTCCCCGGCCGGTGCCATCAAGGCCGACACCCCGGCCGGCAAGTACCTCACGGAGCACGGCGTCGAGCGCCGCGACTTCAACAGCTACGGCTCCCGCCGTGGTAACCACGAGGTCATGATCCGCGGTACGTTCGCCAACATCCGCCTGCGCAACCAGATCGCGCCGGGCACCGAGGGCGGCTACACGCGTGACTTCACGCAGGAGGGCGGCCCGGTCGCCTTCATCTACGACGCCTCGCGCAACTACATCGAGCAGGGCATCCCGCTGGTCGTCCTGGCCGGCAAGGAGTACGGCTCCGGCTCGTCCCGCGACTGGGCGGCCAAGGGCACCGCGCTGCTCGGCGTCAAGGCCGTCATCGCCGAGTCGTACGAGCGCATCCACCGCTCGAACCTCATTGGCATGGGTGTGCTGCCGCTGCAGTTCCCGGAGGGCGCCTCGGCCCAGTCCCTCGGTCTGACCGGCGAGGAGACCTTCTCCATCACCGGCGTCGAGGAGCTCAACAACGGCACCACGCCGCGCACGGTGAAGGTCACCACCGACACGGGCGTCGAGTTCGACGCGGTCGTCCGCATCGACACCCCCGGTGAGGCCGACTACTACCGCAACGGCGGCATCATGCAGTACGTGCTGCGCAGCCTGATCCGCAAGTAAGCGGTACGGCAGGGCGGTTCAGGGCCGCATCCCCGGTGACGGGGGTGCCGCCCTTCGCCGTGCCCGTGCGATGCTCCCGGACGTTGATGAGCAACTGCCGACGGGGCCTGTCGCGTGCGCCTTCGGATCGGGTGGCGGGGTCAGAATCCGACGAGTGCGTCGCGGTCGATTTCGATGGGGAAGGGCAACTCGGTGACGAGCTTGTCGTGGTGTACCGGATGCGAGGGCGCGGGGAAGTACGAGCGGGTGTCCGCGTTGAGCCAGTACTCGTGCACGGCGAGCTTCTGATCGCGGTCCAGTTCCCCGCGCCAGTGGT
This sequence comes from Streptomyces sp. CA-251387, assembly GCF_050936625.1. Lineage (NCBI taxonomy): Bacteria > Bacillati > Actinomycetota > Actinomycetes > Kitasatosporales > Streptomycetaceae > Streptomyces > Streptomyces sp. CA-251387. Next base: position 7,212,340 of record NZ_JBNJMJ010000001.1, read on the forward strand.
ACGGGACCTTGTTCGCGGCGAAGAGGGCGGGTTTGCGTACGCGGTCGTCCTGGCGGGAACCGGGGGAGACGACCTCCACGACTAGGGCGAGCTTCTCCACCGGGACGCATTCAAGTTCCAGGAAGTTCAGCTTCCGGGGGTCGAAGACGATCACGTCCGGCTTGTTGATGTTCTGGTCATCGACCATGACGCACTGCTCGGTGACGACCTCGTACGGCTCGGCTCGTGCGGCCTCAAGAGCGATCAACAGCCTGTTACGCACACGGTTGTGCCAGAACTTGGTCTGTCCCCGAACCGCGATCCGTCCATCCACGAGTTCCCAGTCGAAGGGCAGCTCCAAGTGCTTGACCTGGCCGAACGTCCAGCCATCGGCCGACGGGAACATCCAGGTGTCCTCGGTGGCCCGTCCCTGCTGGGGTGTGGTCATCACTACTCCCATGGACGCGATTGTGGACGCCGTTGCGTGGCGTGATCGTACGTATGAAGGTACCGCCACCCGGAGTGGCAACGCCGCGGCGCGCTATTGACGGCCCGAGAGGCGTTTACAACCACGCCTCACAGCGCTAGCTTCCGCAACAGGCGGGGTGGGAGCGCTCCCACACGGGTGGACCGGAACCTGCCCCAGGTGGCGCCCCGCCCCGCTCATCCGCACATACGCATCCGTACGACCCGTACCTCAAGGAACGGATTCGTCTGTCATGATCCTGACAAACCCATTGACGTCACCATCCCGCCGATTAACACTCCCCACCCCCGCCAGAGCCCTCTTCCTCGTCCTGGTCTCCCTGCTCGCGACCATCCCGGCCGTCGCCCTCGTCATGGGTACCGGCGGCCGGGCGGAGGCCCACGGCACCCCCATGAAGCCGGGCAGCCGCACCTTCCTGTGCTGGCAGGACGGGCTGACCGACACCGGAGAGATCAAGCCGGTCAACCCGGCCTGCAGGGCGGCCCAACAGGTCAGCGGCACAACGCCGTTCTACAACTGGTTCTCGGTGCTGCGATCCGACGGCGCCGGCCGCACCCGCGGCTTCGTGCCGGACGGCGAGCTGTGCAGCGGCGGCAACACCAACTTCATCGGCTTCAACACCCCGAGCAAGGACTGGCCGCTCACCCACCTCACCTCGGGCGCGACGGTCGACTTCTCGTACAACGCGTGGGCCGGGCACCCCGGTTGGTTCTACGTCTACATCACCAAGGACGGTTTCGACCCCACCCGGACCCTCACCTGGGACGACATGGAGGAGCGGCCCTTCCTCAGCGTCGACCACCCGCCGCTCAACGGCTCCCCGGGCACGGTCGAGGCCAACTACTCCTGGACAGGAAAGCTTCCTGACGGCAAGTCGGGACGCCACATCCTCTACATGGTCTGGCAGCGCTCGGACAGTCAGGAAACCTTCTACTCCTGCTCCGACGTCGTCTTCGACGGCGGCAACGGCGAGGTGACCGGCGTCAAGGAGCCCGGCAACCCGACCGACCCGGTACCCGGCGAGTGCTCCGCCACCCGTCGTACGACCGGCAGTTGGTCCGGCGGCTACCAGTCCGAGGTGACCGTCACCAACACCGGCGACGTCCCGATGCTCGGCTGGATGGTCGACTGGACGCTCCCCGCCGACCAGAAGGTCGAGAGCCTGTGGAGCGGCAACGCCACCTACAACGGCCAGGCCGTGATGGTCCACAACGCCGACTGGAACGGCTCGTTGAGTCCCGGCCAGAGCGCGACCTTCGGCTACGTCGTCTCCGGCTCCGGCGGCGACAGTACGACGACCCTGCCCTGCCGGGTGGGCTGAACTGCCGACCCGCGCAAGCCCGGTGGGCGTCGAGCCGTCGCCCACCGGGTCCGCCGTCATGTCGTCATGTCGTAATTCCGTGCCCGAAGGAGTGTTTGACAGGAAAACAAACTGGTAACAGCAGGCAACCGAAGCGTAATCAGCCCGGTCTAGCCCGCTATGAAGATCTCTTTCCTGCTGCACAACGCCTACGGGATCGGAGGCACGATCACCACCACGTTCAACCTGGCCCAAGCGCTCGCCGAGCGGCACGAGGTGGAGATCGTCTCCGTGCTGCGGCACCGGGAACGCCCCAACCTCACCCTGGACCCGAAAGTCGCCCTGAGGCCACTGGTCGACCTGCGGCACGAGAAGGAACATCCTCTGCATCGAAGACCGGCGAGAGTCTTCCCCGCCGCCGAGTACCGCCACCGCCAGTACAGCGAGCTGACCGACCAGCGGATCGGTGAGTACCTGGCCGCGACCGACGCCGACGTCGTCATCGGCACCCGGCCGGGACTCAATGTGCACCTCGCGCTCCAGGCGCCGGAGCACGTCGTCCGCGTCGGGCAGGAGCACCTCTCCCTCGACAACCACCCGCCCCGGCTGCGCAGCGCGCTGCGCAGGGCCTACCGCCGACTCGACGTGCTCACCACCGTCACGGAGGGGGACGCCGCCGCGTACCGGCGCAGGATGCGGCTGCCCGGGGTCCTGGTGGAAGCACTCCCGAACAGCGTCCCCGATCCGGTGCTGCCCGCGGCGGACGGCACCGCGAAGGTGGTGGTCGCGGCGGGCCGGCTGGGCCCGGTGAAGCGGTACGACCTGCTCATCGAGGCGTTCGCCCTGGTGGCCGCCGAACGCCCCGACTGGCGCTTGCGCATCTACGGCAAGGGAGAGGAACACGCCCGGCTCCGGGAGCTCATCGACCGCCTCGGCCTGTGCGAGAACGTCTTCCTGATGGGCGCGGCCGCCCCCATGGAGGCGGAGTGGGTCAAGGGCTCCATCGGCGTGGCCGCGTCCGACTTCGAGGCGTTCGGCATGACCATCGTCGAGGCGATGCGCTGCGGCCTGCCGGTCGTCAGCACCGACTGCCCGCACGGACCCGGCGAGATCATCGAAGACGGCGTCGACGGCCGCCTGGTGCCGGTCGGGGACCGCGATGCGCTGGGCGCCGCCCTGCTGGATCTCGTCCGCGACGACGAGCGACGCCGGCGGATGGGCCGGACGGCGCTGGAGAACGCGCGACGGTTCGCCCCGGTCCCGATCGTGGAGCAGGCCGAGCGCCTGATCGACGAGGCGATGACGGTCCGCAGAACCGGGCGACGGCGCGCCCCTGAACGCGGCCGAATACGCAACGTCCTGGTCAGCCAGGGCTTCGCGGCACGCGACACCGCGCACACCGTGGCCTCCCGTGCGCTGCACACCGTACGGAGGGGACGGGGATGACGACAGAACCCGGCGCGACGCGGGACACGCACCTGCGCGCCGACTGCACGATCGACACGGACGGCCGGATCGTCTTCGCCCTTCGGCCACCGGCCGCCGTCGACTTCCGTTCGTCCCGGTTGCTGCTGCGGCTGCGCCCCAAGAAGGGCCAACCCGAGAAGGTCCGGCACGTCCTCGACCTGGAACCCGTGGACGGTGACCAGTTGCGTGCCGTCCTGGAGCCGCAGCCCGCCCTCGCCGAGGGCCGCTGGGACGTGTACCTCGTGCCCGAACCCGTAGAACCCGCCGAGCCCGCAGCAGCCGCAGAACCCGCCGAGCCCGGAGAAGCGGGAGAACCGGCAGCGCGACGGCAGCGCATCCGCCCCGGCCTGCGTGACCTGCGGGCCCTCGTCGACGGACAGTCCCGTGACTGGCCGGCGCCGGTGGCCGTGCGGGTCCCGTACGCCACCAAGGACGGCTACCTCGCGGTGCGGGCCTGGCTGCGCACCGCCCACGCGGAGGTCGAGGGCATCGAGATCACGGGCGGGTCGATGACGGTCAGGGCCCGGCTGCACGGCGCCACGCTCGCCGACGGAGCCGCCGTACGACTGCGTCTTCGGGGTGGGAAGGACGTCGTACGGACCCTGAAGCCGCAGGACGCGAGTGACGGCCGGTCGTTCTCCTTCAGCGTGGACTACGGGGAGTTGGCCGCGGACCACGGCACCGGAACCCGCGTCTGGGACCTCTCCGTCCAGCCCCGGCCCGCTGCGGAAGCCCCTCCGATCCGGATCGGCCGCCTCTTCGACGACGTGGCGGACCGCAAGGAGATCTTCGTCTATCCGGCGGCCTCGGTCGGCGATGTCGTCGTGCGTCCCTACTACACGGTCGACAACGACCTCTCCGTGGAGGTGACGGCCGGCCCGGCGTGACGTCCGTCCGGCTCACGAGGGGAGCAACACGGCCGCCAGCCAGTCCAGTTGGCGGCGCACATGCACCGCGTCGCCGCCTTCGTGGCCGTTGAACGGGTAGGCGTGGATCTCCCTGCGCGGGTCGGCCCCCGACAGCTCCGCATAGCGGTTCAAGGCGCCGTACGCCCCACTCGGCGGGCCCACCGTGTCGCGCAGGCCGGCCCCGAAGTGGGCCGGGGCGTGGGCGCGTCGGGCGAAGGAGATCCCCTCCAGGTAGGCGAGCGTGTCGTACGCGGCCCGCTCGGCGCCCCGGTGCACGGACAGGTACGCGGCGATCTCGCCGCCCTGGCTGTTGCCGACGGCGGCGACCCGGGTGCCGTCCACGCCCGGCAGTGCGCGCACCGCCGTGACGGCCCGGACCGCGTCGGTGATCAGGCGGCGGTAGTGGTGGTCCCGCGGGGACAGCAGGCCGCGTACGGCAGGGCCCGGACCGCCCGGTGCCGTGGCGTGCGGGTCGGGGGTGGCGCCGCCGTTGCCGTACTGGTCGCCCTGGCCCCTGTTGTCCATCAGCAGATGCGCATACCCACCTGGACACGTCCGAGCTGATGCCGGTCACCGTCTATCTGCGCAACCTCATCTCCGGCGCCACCACGGGCGGCAACGCCGGTGCCGCCGACGCACAGCTCAGCCAGGTCGGGGCCAACATCCAGGCCGTCACGATCGTGCTGACCTCGCTGCCGATCCTCTGCGTGTACCCGTTCGTCCAGCGCTACTTCGTCTCGGGCGTGATGCTCGGCGCGGTCAAGGGCTAACGAAGGAGTGCCCGTGTCATCCGTGAACAACGCAGGACAGCTGTCGCGGCGTCAGATACTCGCCGCCGCCGGATTCATCGGCCTCGCCACCCTCACCGGCTGCGGCAGCGGCGACGACGGCGGGGGACTCCATGGACCTGTCGAAGAAGAGGGACGGCGCGATGAAGGAGTACCGCGTCGGTCAGCAGTTCAAGGCGACCAAGCCGCTGTCCGTCTCGGTGCTGCACAACAACAACCCGGTCTACCCGATGAAGAACGGCTGGCTGTTCTGGAAGGAACTCACCAAGCGCACCGGCGTCACCTTCGAACCCGTCGCCGTCCCCCTGGTCGACTACGAGAAGAAGCGCAGCGTCCTCATCGGCTCGGGCGACGCCCCGTTCCTGATCCCCAAGACCTACCACCCTTCGGAGGTCGCGTTCGTGTCGTCGGGCGCGATCCTCCCGGTCAGCGACTACGTGCACCTGATGCCCAACTTCCAGGAGAAGGTCAGGTGCTGGAAGCTGGAGCCGGAGATCGACTCCATCCGGCAGTCCGACGGCAAGTTCTATCTGCTGCCCGGCCTGCACGAGAAGGTCAGATCCGGCTACTCGCTGGCGCTGCGCACGGACGTCCTCGACCGGCTCGGTCTGAACCGGCCCGGCACCTGGGACGAAGTGTACGAGGTCTTCAAGGCGATCAAGGAGGAGTACCCGGACCGCTACCCGTTCTCCGACCGCTGGAGCAAGAACACGCCCTACCCGGCCGCCGCCCTCTTCAGCTACCTCGGCCAGGCCTACGGCGTCCGGGCCGGGTGGACGTACGACAACATCAGCTGGGACGCCGACGCGCAGAAGTTCGTCTTCACCGGAGCGACGGACGCCTTCCGGCAGATGATCGAGTACGTGCGCAAGCTGGTCGCCGAGAAGCTGGTGGACCCGGAGAGCTTCACGCAGACCGACGACGAGGCCGCGCAGAAGCTGCTGGGCGAGAAGTCCTTCGCGATCAGCGCCAACCCGCAGGTCCTGGTGCAGGAATACCGGTACAACCTGCAGAAGCAGGTCAAGGGCGCGAAGATCGAGATGATCCCGGTGCCGCTCGGTCCCGCCGGGCCCGTGGTGCTGGGCGGCGCCCGGCTGGAGAACGGCCTCATGATCTCCAGTAAGGCGCTGAAGAGCGACAGGTTCGTCGCGATGATGCAGCTCGTGGACTGGCTGTGGTACTCGGACGAGGGCCAGCGGTTCGCCCGGTGGGGCGTCGAGGGGGTGACCTACACCCGCTCCGGAAGCCAGTACAAGATCAAGCCCGGCATCAGCCTCATGGGCTCCGACCCGGACGCCCCGAAGGACATGCAGAAGGACTACGGCTTTTACAACGGCGTCTTCGCCTACGGCGGCAGCTGGGAGCTCGTCTCCTCCATGTTCAGCCCCGACGAGAAGAAGTTCCAGGACAGTCGTACGGCCGGCACCGCGCTCGAAGGTGAACGCCTCGCCGCCGTCGCCGTCACCGCCCTCGGCGCCGGTCAGCTCCAGCACCAGGTCGTACAGCCCGGGGGCCGCGTCGCGCTCGACGCGGCCCCCGAACCGTGCGCAGGCCTCCGCCACTTCCCCGTGGACCGGGTCCACCAGTGGACCCGAACCGCGGATCAGCGTTCGCCGGGTGCCGATCGGCCGGAACGCCTCGTCCGGCAGCCAGGCCGGATCGACACCCTGCATGAGACCCCCAATGCACCTGCTCAGGCGAGCAGTTCGACTTCCGACACCACCGCCTCACCGTCGAACACCAGGCGGTACTTCCCGTACGTACCCGGGGACCCCACGGTGAACGCCCGGGTCTGCCGGTCCCAGGTGAAGGACTGCCCCGAGCGCTTGTCGAGGGTCTGCCACGTGGTCCCGTCGTCCGAACCCTGGAGGGTCCAGCCGGTCGGCGCCCGGTTCCGGTCCGAAGACGACGTCAGGGTGTACTGCACGGCCTTGGTACGCCCGGACACCGGCAGCTCCAGCGAGGTGACGCTCGCCTGAGTCGCCGACGTGTCGTCGAACAGGGCACCCTCACCCTTCAGCACGTCCGCCCGCGGCACCGGCACCTCGTCGTCCTTGGTGATCGACACGGGCGCCGCGTTCTTGCCGGTGCCCCAGGACGACGGCCGCGGCCCCATGTCGAACTCCAGGACACCGCCCTTCGCGATCAGCGAGTGAGGCAGCGAAGTCGACTTCCACGGAACGCCGTTGACCTTCAGGCCCTGCACGTACACATTGCGCGCACTGTTCTTCGGCGCCTTGACGACCAGCTCCCGGCCGTTCTCCAGATGAACGGTCGCCTTGGTGAACAAAGGCGACCCGATGGCGTACTCGCCACTGCCCATCACCAGCGGATAGAAGCCCAGCGCGGAGAACAGGAACCAGGCCGACTGCTCGCCGTTGTCCTCGTCGCCGTGGTAGCCCTGCCCGATCTCGCTGCCGACGTACAGCCGCGACAGCACCTCGCGGACGTTCTTCTGCGCCTTCCAGGGCTGACCGGCCGCGTCGTACATGTAGATGGCGTGGTGCGCGACCTGGTTGGAGTGGCCGTACATGCCCATCCGGACGTCCCGCGCCTCCGTCATCTCGTGGATGACACCGCCGTAGGAGCCGACGAAGTCGGGCGAGGCCGTCTCCGGGGTGGCGAAGTACTCGTCGAGCTTGTCCGCGAGGCCGCCGCGGCCACCGTAGAGGTTGGCCAGGCCGCGGCTGTCCTGGGGCGCCGTGAAGGCGTATCCCCAGCCGTTCGTCTCCGTGTAGTCGTAGCCCCACACGCGCGGGTCGTACTTCGAGGACTCGACGCGCCAGTCGCCCTTCTCGTCGCGGCCCTGGAAGAAACCGGCCTTGGAGTCGAAGAGGTTGACGTAGTCCCGGGCTCGGTTGAGGAAGTACTCCGACTCCTCCTTGTAGCGCTTCTCGCCCGTCTCCCGGTACAGCGCCTGGCCCATCCGCGCGATGCCGTAGTCGTTGAGGTAGCCCTCCAGCGCCCACGACAGGCCCTCGTGCGTCGCGGTGCTGGTGTAGCCGAGGAAGGGCGAGGTCGACATGCCCTTGCGGCCCACGCCGGACGACGGGGGTACGACGGTCGCGTTCTTCACGGCCGCGTCGTAGGCCGACTTCGCGTCGAAGTCGACGCCCTTGACGTACGCGTCCGCGAAGGCGACGTCCGAGGAGGTGCCGGTCATGAGGTCCGCGTAGCCGGGGGAGGACCAGCGGGAGGTCCAGCCGCCGTCCTTGTACTGTTGCACGAAGCCGTCGACCATCTCGCCCGCTTGACTGGGCGTCAGGAGCGAGTACGCGGGCCAGGTCGTCCGGTAGGTGTCCCAGAAGCCGTTGTTGACGTAGACCTTGCCGTCCACGATCTTCGCGCCGGTGTGGGTCGGTGTGTCCGGACCCGGCATCGGGGAGAACGGGGACGCGTACTGGTACTTCGAACCGACCTTCTCGAAGCCGGAGTTGGGGTACAGGTACAGCCGGTACAGGCTGGAGTACAGCGTGGTCAGCTGGTCCGGCGTCGCGCCCTCGACCTCGACCTTGCCGAGCAGCCGGTCCCACTGGCGCTGGGCGCGCGACTTGACCGTGTCGAAGGAGGTGCCGTCGGGGATCTCCTGGCGCAGGTTGTCCTTCGCCTGGTCGATGCCGATGAGCGAGGTGGCGAGGCGGAGGGTGACGGTCCGGTCGTCACCGGCGTCGAAGCGCAAGTGCCCCTTCACCCCGCTGGCGGAACCCTCGGTCACGGGCTTGTCGAACACGCCGTACACGAACAACCGGGTCGCACCCGTCGACAGCCCGGACTTCACGTCCGAGTAGCCGGTGACGATCCCGTTCTCCTTGTCGAGCGTGAGCCCGGCCTGGTCCGTCACGTTGTCGAAGAGGACGCTCGCGTCGTCGCCCGGATAGGTGAAGCGCAGCACCGCCGCGTGGTCGGTGGGCGCCATCTCCGTCTTGAGCCCGTTCTCGAACCGCACCCCGTAGTAGTACGGCCGCGCGGTCTCGTTCTCGTGCCGGAAGGCGAGCTCGCGTGCCTCACGGCCGGTGTCCGGGGTGCCGGAGGCGGCCGACGGCATCACCTGGAAGGTCTGCCGGTCGCCCATCCAGGGGCTGGGCTCGTGGCTCGCGCTGAACGCCTGGATCGTCGGCAGGTTGTGGTCGTTGTTCGCACGCGCGTAGTCGTACAGCCAGCTCAGCGAGCCCGCGTTCGTCACCGGCGTCCAGAAGTTGAAGCCGTGCGGCACGGCGGTCGCCGGGAAGTTGTTGCCGCGCGAGAATCCGCCGCTGGAGAGGGTGCCCCGGGTGGTGAGCGCGTAGTCGGACGGGTGCGCCTTGGGCCGCTCGGGTGCCACGGGCTTCAGCGTGATGTCGTCCAGCCAGCCCCGGAACTTCGCCGGGCCCTTGGGGGAGTCGTACGCCACCAGGATCCGGTCGACGGTCTTCCCGGCCGCGACCGACCCGATCCGCGAGACGACGTTGTTCCACTGGTTGACGTAGAGCACCTTGGCCGCGCCCTGCCCGCGCGGCGTCAGCGGGAAGCCGTGCTGGTCAGTGGCGCCGAGGTCGCTCAGAGAGGTGCCGTCGGTGAAGACCAGGTCGACCGAGACGTTCGTGGCGTCGTAGTCGAGGTCGCCGTCCGCCATCGACGGGAAGACGCGGTACGACAGCCGGGTGTCACGGCCGACGGCCACGTTCACGTCGTAGACCTTGTTGTACGAATACGCCCGCCCGTCCGCCGTGTGCCGGCCGGCGTACTTCAGGGCCCGCTTGCCGGTGAAGCCCGCGCCCGCCTTGGCGGTCGGCGAGCCGCTCGGGCCGCGGTCGACGAGGGAGAGCATGTCCTGCGGGACCGGGCCCTCGCTGCCGCCCGTGGAGAACTGGACGTCGGCGAGCTGCAGGATGCCCGAGGCGCCGTTGTTCTTGGTGACCTCCAGCCGCAAGTGCTGGTATTCGGCCGGTTCCGCGATGTCGTACGTCTTTGTCTGGAACCGTTCGGCGAACGTCTCACCTGAGCGGGTGTCGAGGGTCTTCCAGTCCTTGCCGTCCGTGGAGGCCTTCAGGGTCCAGTCCCGCGGGTCGCGCTCGGCATAGTCATTGGCAGAAGTGAGCGCGTATTTCGCTAGTTTGACCGGTTTGTCCAGGTCGAACTCCACCCATCCGGTGGTTTCGAAGACCAGCCATTTGGTGCTCGGCTCCCCGTCGACGAGGTTCTCCTTCACCTCCCCGCCGCCCGTGTTCTCGCCGTTCGCCCGCACGTCCGTGACATGGTCGGTCACATTGCCCGGAATGCCACTGCTGTAGCCGCCGTCGACGCCCGAGGCCCGCTTGCCGCCGTCCGGTGCGGTGTCGACGGTGTTGAGCCAGTCGGGTGCCGGATCGCCCGCCTCGAACGAGGAGGCGAACTCCTGGTCGGCCGCGTCGGGAGCGTCGGGGAGCGCCACCGCCGCCCCCTGCGAGCCCACCGTCATGACAAAAGCGGCCGCCGACACGACCGCCGTACCCCATCTGTGCCGAGCTCTTTGCTGCTTCAACGGGTACCCTCCCTGCGCACGGGACAACGTTGTCAACTTCGCTGCGCAAGGATCAGTTGTGTCTCAAGTGGTCAGCCGTGTCAAGGGTGTTGGATGTGGCATCCGGGCTCAGTGACAGGGATTTTTCCGCCAAGGAACACACAGGTCGCTCATATTTCCGCGAGGTCTCAACTCGGAAAAGACCACCGGCCAACCTTGCATTCGATCTTGCTCCGTTGGCGGGAAGTGGACTATACCTGTCGGCGATTCACACGATTCGCACTTCCTGCACGACCCAGCCTGCACGACCTGCTCGACCCGACCGCGGTGCCGGGAGGATCCGGTTCACCGCCTGAGTCCTGGAGAAGGCGAGGACTTGAGCATGGGATCCACTTCCGCCGAGAACCCGGAGAACAACGGCTCCGCAACTGTCGGACGCCGTGACCTGATCAAGCGGTCCGTCGCGCTCGGTCTGATCTCCGTCCCCACGATGAGCTTCCTGTCCGCGTGTGCCACCGGCGGAGGCGGCGGCAACGAGGAGGAGAGCAAGGCGCCGGGTGGCGCGAAGTCCGCCACCAACCCCCTCGGGGTCAAGGAGGGCCTCGCGCTGGAGGCGTTCATCTTCAAGGGCGGCCTGGGCGACCAGTACGCCAAGGACGCCGAGGCCGACTACAAGGCGAAGTACAAGGCCGACGTCAAGCACACCGGCACCCAGCAGGTCGGCCCCAAGCTCACCCCGCGCTTCGCGGGCGGCAACCCGCCGGACGTCATCGACAACTCCGGCGCCGACCACCTCGACATGAACAAGCTGTCCACCCAGGGCCAGCTCCAGGACCTCCAGGCGCTGCTCGACGCGCCCTCGCTGGACGACTCGAGCAAGAAGATCTCGGACGTCATCCACCCGAGCACCATCGAGAAGGGCAAGCACGGCGACACCTTCGACGTGCTCTACTACGCCTTCACCATCTACGGCACCTGGTACTCGCAGAAGGCCCTCGACGACAACGGCTGGGAATACCCCAAGACCCTCGACGACATGGTCAAGCTCTGCGGCGAGATCAAGAAGAAGGGCATCGCGCCCTGGACGTATGCCGGAAAGTATCCGTACTACGTGCACTTCAACCTGTTCGCCCAGATCGCGAAGATCGGCGGCATGGACGGCTGGATCGCCATCGACAACCTGGAGCCCAACGCCTGGACGAGCAACGACGCGGTGAAGGTGGTCGCGGAGCACTACGAGGAACTGGCCGCCAAGAAGTACTTCCTGGCCGGCAGCCAGGGTCTGACGCACATCCAGTCGCAGACCGCATGGAACAAGGGCAAGGCCATCTTCATCCCCAACGGCTCCTGGGTGGAGAACGAGGCCGCGCCGACCACGCCCAAGGACTTCCAGATGTCCGTCGGTGCCCTCTTCGACGGCTCCAGCGGCGACAAGATGCCGCACGGCACCTTGCGCGCCGAACCCAGCGAGCCGTACATCGTGGCGAGCAAGGGCAAGAACCCGGCCGGCGGCATGGAGATGCTGCGCATCATGCTCTCCAAGAAGCACGCGCAGAACTTCGCCAAGCTCGTGAAGTCGCTGACCTGTGTCGTGGACGCCACCGAGGGCATGACTCTCTCGCCGGGCCTCGCCTCGGCGAGCAAGGCGTTCAAGGACGCCGGTGACAACATCATCAGCCTCCAGTTGCAGGAGTGGTACCCGGCGCTGACGGACGAGAAGATCGGCGGCCTCACCGGTCAGCTGCTCACGGGCGAGCTCAAGGCGGCCGACTGGATCAAGAAGACGCAGCAGTACGCCGACGAAGTGGCGAAGGACGACTCCGTCAAGAAGTTCAAGCGCGAGAAGTAGACCGGGGACGTCACCGAGGGGAAGGGCCGGGAAGCGGCATGCAACACGGCAAATACCGATTCATCGTGGGCTTCCTGGCCCTGCCCGTCATCGTCTACGCGGTCTTCGTGATCTCGCCGTTCGTGCAGGCCTTCCAGATCTCGCTGACCGACTGGTCGGGTCTGGTGGGAACGGCGAAGTTCGTCGGACTCGAGAACTTCGAAAAGCTCTGGAACAACGAGGACTTCTGGAACGCGCTGCGGCACAACGTCTACATGCTGATCGCGGTGCCCTTCATCACCCTGGCGCTGGGCCTGTTCTTCGCTTTCATGCTCAACGTGGGCGGAAAACGCCGTAAGAACGAAGTCATCACCGGAGTCACCGGTTCCAAGTTCTACCGGTTCGTCTTCTTCTTCCCGCAGGTCATCTCGATCACCATCATCGCCGTCATCTGGTTCAACATCTACAACCCGGACCCCGACGACGGCATGCTCAACTCCCTGCTGGGCGCGGTCGGTCTGGACGGCTGGCAGAACGCCTGGCTGGGGGAGAAGAGCCTCGCCCTGATGTGCATCATGGCGGTGATGATCTGGTCCCACGTGGGCTTCTACGTCGTGCTGTTCTCGGCGGCGATGGCGTCCATCCCGCGGGACATCTACGAGGCGGCGCTGCTGGACGGCGCGGGCCGCTTCCACACCTTCTTCAGGATCACCCTGCCGCTGCTGTGGGACACCGTGCAGACCGGCTGGGTGTACATGGGCATCATCGCCCTGGACGGCTTCGCCCTGGTGCAGATCATGTCGGTCAACATGGGCGGCCCCGACGGCGCCACGGACGTCATGCCGCTGCGCCTGTACCTGACGGCCTTCCGCGACAGCCAGTTCGGCTACGCGTCCGCGATGGGCGTCGCGATGCTCATCGTCACCATGACGTTCGCAGTGCTCACCCTGCGCTTCGCGCGGCGTGAGCGGATCGAGTTCTAGGGGTACGGGGCGACATGACGACCGACACGAACACCGGCACGGTCACCAAGACGGACGAGGCGGACCGTCCGGGGGTCACCAAGACGCTCGGTCCGACCGACGGACGCAGCTCCGAGGGCGGCGTCCTGCACGTCTTCTCGCACGGCATGCTCGTCCTGTGGGCGCTGATGGTCGGCGTGCCGCTGCTGTGGGTGCTGTGGAGCTCCTTCAAGACCAGCAACGGCATCCTGTCCGACCCCTGGGGGCTGCCGACCAGCTTCCACTTCGAGAACTGGGCCAACGCCTGGAACAAGGCGAACATGGGCCGGTACTTCCTCAACACCGCCATCGTGGTCGGGGGGTCCGTCATCGGCACGATGGTGCTGGGCTCGATGGCGGCGTACGTGCTGGCCCGGTTCACCTTCCCGGGCAACCGGTTCCTCTACTTCATGTTCGTGGCCGGCATGTCCTTCCCGGTCTTCATGCTGGTCATCCCGCTGTTCTTCGTGCTGCGGGACTTCCCGGGCAGCTCGCTGCTCGCGACGTACCACGGGCTGATCCTCGTCTACATCGCCTATTCGCTGCCGTTCACCGTCTTCTTCATGACCGCGTTCTTCCGCACCCTGCCGACGTCGGTCGCGGAGGCGGCGCTCATCGACGGGGCATCGCACACGCGAACGTTCTTCCAGGTCATGCTGCCGATGGCCAAGCCGGGCCTGATCAGCATCGGGATCTTCAACTTCCTGGGCCAGTGGAACCAGTACCTGCTGCCGATGGTCCTCAACCAGAACGAGGACAAGTACGTCCTCACCCAGGGCCTGGCGATGATCGCCCTGCAGCAGGGGTACGAGAACGACTGGGGCGCCCTGATGGCCGGCATGATGATCGCGATGCTGCCGGTGCTCATCGTCTACTTCATCTTCCAGCGGCAGGTGCAGGCGGGCCTGACGGCCGGTGCGCTGAAGTAAACGCTCTCTGTTGACCCGGACGTAAGCGCCGCGTCACCCCGCGTCATCCGTGAGCCATCCCACACAGGCGTGGCTTACGTGTGCGCGTACACATCCCCGGATCCGGTTCAACCTCTTGACGGGAGCCAACCCGAACGGCTCAGCTTAGAGTTCACTAGTTGGACACGAACGGGGCCCCATCGAAGCGGTCCCGCGCGCAGGAGGTCGTCGTGGAGACTCCGGGGTCGCAGTCGTCGCTGCACCGAGCCAACCTGGAGCGGGTCGTACGGGCCGTCCGGCTGGCCGGATCCCTCACCCAGGCGGAGATCGCCCGGACCACGGGTCTGTCCGCCGCGACGGTCTCCAACATCGTGCGCGAGCTCAAGGACGGCGGAACGGTCGAGGTCACGCCCACATCGGCGGGCGGCCGCCGGGCCCGCAGCGTCTCCCTGAGCGGTGACGCTGGGATCGTCATAGGGGTCGACTTCGGGCACACGCATTTGCGCGTCGCGGTCGGGAATCTCGCCCATCAGGTGCTCGCCGAGGAGTCCGAGCCGCTCGATGTGGACGCCTCCTCGACGCAGGGCTTCGACCGGGCGGAGGAGCTGGTCAATCGCCTGATCGCAGCAACGGGCGTCGACCGGTCCAAGATCGCCGGAGTGGGTCTCGGCGTGCCCGGCCCGATCGACGTCGAGTCCGGGAGCCTGGGCTCGACCGCCATCCTGCCGGGCTGGACCGGTACCAAGCCCGCCGAGGAGCTGCGCGGCCGGCTGGGCGTGCCCGTGCACGTGGACAACGACGCCAACCTGGGGGCCCTGGGCGAGCTGGTCTGGGGCAGCGGGCGGGGCGTCAGGGACCTGGCGTACATCAAGGTGGCCAGCGGTGTCGGTGCCGGTCTGGTCATCGACGGCAAGATCTACCGGGGCCCGGGTGGCACGGCGGGAGAAATCGGGCATATTACTCTTGATGAGTCCGGCCCTGTCTGCCGCTGCGGAAACCGGGGCTGCCTGGAGACCTTCGCGGCCGCCCGCTATGTGCTTCCGCTCCTCCAGCCCAGTCACGGCACCGATCTGACCATGGAGGGCGTCGTACGGCTGGCCAGGGACGGAGACCCGGGCTGCCGTCGGGTGATCGCCGACGTCGGCCGCCACATCGGCAGTGGAGTCGCCAATCTCTGCAACCTTCTGAACCCGAGCCGCGTGGTCCTGGGCGGTGATCTCGCCGAGGCCGGGGAGCTGGTCCTCGGGCCCATCCGGGAGTCCGTCGGCCGCTACGCCATCCCCAGTGCGGCGCGCCAACTGTCCGTTCTCCCCGGGGCACTTGGTGGTCGTGCGGAGGTGCTCGGAGCACTCGCGCTCGCGCTCAGCGAGATGGGGGATTCGGCGCTTTTGGACGGAAGTGTCGCCAGCACACTGCAGGCCGCTACTCCTGCCTTCACTTAGAGAACGGATGGCACCGTTGCCAACCCGTTAAGGATTTACTTCTTGACGTCGCACGTGTGGCCGAGTTGACTTCCAGCCACCTCGGCCGCAGTGTCGCGGCCTCGTCAGGGAGGTTTCTGAAGTGAACACGCGTATGCGTCGTGCCGCCGTTGCCATTGCCGCTGGTGCGATGGCCGTCTCGCTGGCTGCCTGTGGCAGCGCCGAGGAAGCGGGCGGGGACAACGACTCCACCGCCACTGCGGCCAAGGGCGACAACATCAAGGTCGGTCTCCTGCTCCCGGAGAACCAGACGGCGCGCTACGAGAAGTTCGACCGCCCCTTGATCGAGAAGAAGATCAAGGAGCTGACGAACGGCAAGGCGACGATCGACTACAACAACGCCAAGCAGGACGCCAACCTCCAGGCCCAGCAGGTCGACACCATGATCACCAACAAGGTGGACGTGCTGATCCTGGACGCCGTGGACGCCAAGGCCATCAAGAACTCCGTCCAGAAGGCCGTCGACGCCGGCATCAAGGTCGTCGCCTACGACCGCCTGGCCGAGGGCCCGATCAGCGGCTACACCTCGTTCGACAACGAGGAGGTCGGCAAGACCCAGGGCGAGGCCCTGCTGAAGGCTCTGGGCGACAAGGCCACCAAGTCCACCAAGATCGTCATGATCAACGGCTCGGTCACCGACCCGAACGCCGCCCAGTTCAAGAAGGGCGCTCTCTCCGTCCTCGAGGGCAAGGTCGACATCGCCAAGTCGTACGACACCAAGGAGTGGAAGCCGGAGAACGCCAACTCCGAGATGGAGGCGGCGATCTCGGCGCTCGGCAAGAACAACATCGCCGGCGTCTACTCCGCCAACGACGGCATGGCCGGCGGTATCATCACCGCCCTCCAGGCCGCCGGCCTCAAGGTCCCGGTCACCGGCCAGGACGCCGAACTCGCCGCCGTACAGCGCATCGTCGCCGGTGACCAGTACATGAGCGTGTTCAAGTCCTACCCGCAGGAAGCCGGCGTCGTCGCCGAGATGGCCGTCGCACTGGCCAAGGGCGAGAAGCTGGACTCCATCGCCAAGGACAAGGTCTCCAGCGGCAGCGCGAAGGACATCCCCGCCGCCCTGATCCCGGTCGTGTCGCTGACCACGGACAACATCAACGACACGGTCATCAAGGAAGGCTTCTACACGGTCGACGAGATCTGCACGGCGAAGTACAAGAGCGCCTGCGAAAAGATCGGCCTCAAGTAAGCAGCCTCCGGTCCCTATCCAGGTGCGGGAATTCGTCCTTGAATTCCCGCACGGGACATGACTGCTCCAGACTCCTCCGGCGCCCCGCGCATTCATGAAGCCCCGCAAGCTCGGCGCGGGGCGCCGGACGGAACCCCCCCAAACTCTTCTGCACTACCTTCCGCCGGGTCAGGCGGCGAAGGAGATGGTTCACGTGTCCGCTACGCCCGTGCTGGCGTTGCGCGGGGTCTCCAAGCGTTTCGGTGCCGTTCAGGCGCTCACCGACGTAGAGCTTGAGGTCCACGCCGGTGAAGTGGTCGCCCTGGTGGGCGACAACGGCGCCGGAAAGTCCACGCTGGTCAAGACGATCGCCGGCGTGCACCCCATCGATGAGGGCGTCATCGAATGGGAAGGCAAGGCCGTGTCGATCAACCGGCCGCACGACGCCCAGAACCTGGGCATCGCGACGGTCTACCAGGACCTCGCGCTGTGCGACAACATCGACGTCGTCGGCAACCTCTTCCTGGGCCGCGAGCTGAAGAAGCGCGGTGTCCTCGACGAGGTCGAGATGGAGCGCCGCTCCCGCGAGCTGCTCCAGACGCTGTCGATCCGCATCCCCAGCGTCCGCATCCCGATCGCCTCGCTCTCCGGCGGTCAGCGCCAGACCGTGGCTATCGCCCGCTCCATGCTCGGCGAGCCCAAGCTGGTCATTCTCGACGAGCCCACCGCCGCCCTCGGTGTCGAGCAGACCGCCCAGGTCCTCGACCTGGTCGAGCGGCTGCGCGAGCGCGGGCACGCCGTCATCCTCATCAGCCACAACATGGCCGACGTCAAGGCCGTCGCCGACAAGGTCGCCGTCCTGCGCCTCGGACAGAACAACGGTGTCTTCGAGGTCAAGACGACCTCGCAGGAGGAGATCATCTCCGCCATCACCGGCGCCACCGACAACGCCGTGACCCGCCGTGCGGCGCGCACGACCGGGGAGGTTTCCAAGTGAGCATCGACAAGACCTCCACGACACCGCAGGACGAGCACGAGGTCCTGAACACCGAGGCCGCCGCCGCCGCGGTGACCGCGGTCGACCCCCGCCTGCTGGTGCAGGAGCAGGGCCTGGCCGGCTACATCACCGAGTTCCGGCGCAAGATGAAGGCCGGTGAGCTGGGCTCCCTGCCGGTCATCCTCGGCCTCGTCGTCATCTGCGTCATCTTCCAGAGCCTGAACTCCGCGTTCCTGTCCGCGCAGAACATCAGCGACATCACCGTCACGATGGTCGGCACGGGCATGATCTCCGTCGGCATCGTCTTCGTGCTGCTGCTCGGCGAGATCGACCTGTCCGTCGGCTCGGTCAGCGGCGCGTCCAGCGCCATCGCGGCCGTCCTCGCGGTGAACCAGGGCTGGCCCGAGTGGGCGGCCGTACTGTTCGCCATCGCGGCGGGTGTCGTCATCGGCGCGGCGCACGGCTTCTTCTTCGCGGTGCTGGGCGCCCCGGCGTTCGCCGTCACGCTGGCCGGTCTGCTGTTCTGGCTCGGCTTCATGCTCCAGACGCTGGGTGAGAACGGCACGATCAACCTCGACAGCGACGGGCTGATCGGCAAGCTGACGACGTACTTCTTCACGGATGTCGCGGCGGCGTACGGCCTGGCGGCCGTGGTGACGGCGGTGTTCTTCCTCACGTCGTTCTTGAGCAACCGCCGCCGTGAGGCCGCGGGCATCCCGTCCCGGCCGCTGAGCGACACGATCCTGCGGACCGTGCTGCTGGGCGTCGTCGCCTTCGCCGCGGCGATCATGTACAACCAGTACAAGGGCCTGCCGCTGGCCACGGTGATCTTCCTGGTGTTCCTGGTCGCCACGGACTTCGTGCTGCGGCGCACCTCGTACGGCCGTAAGGTCTTCGCGCTCGGTGGCAGCGTTGAGGCGTCCCGCCGTGCGGGTATCAACGTCACCGCGGTGCGGATCTCCGTGTTCGCGATCTCCGGTGGGTTCGCGGCGATCGGTGGTCTGTTCCTGGCCTCGAAGATCGCGTCCGCCAACCAGAGCGCCGGTACGGGTGACCTGCTCATGAACGCCATTGCCGCCGCGGTGATCGGTGGTACGTCGCTGTTCGGTGGGCGGGGGCGGACGTGGAACGCGCTGCTCGGTGTGCTGGTGATCGTGTCGATCCAGTACGGGCTGCAGCTGGAGTCCATCGCCGAGCCGGTGAAGTACATGATCACCGCCGGTGTTCTGCTCACTACGGTTGTGATCGACTCGATCACGCGTAAGACGCAGAAGACCGCGGGGCGCGCGTAGCGCGGATCGCCGTAGCGCCGTCGGGGCGTGGGTGAGCTGGCGGGTGCCGGTCCGTTGTGGCTGGTCGCGCAGTTCCCCGCGCCCCTTCTCGGCGTTGTAGTACAGGGCGTCACCGGGTAGAGCCGAATGCGTGACCTACGACTCCCGGGCCGGGAACCTTCCGCCTGAGCGGAACATTAGACTCGACAAGCCCGGCAACAGCTCGAACAGCTCTACTGCAAGGAGGCACGGGTGCCGCTGCTGACCCGCATCACGGGACCGCGCGATCTGGACCGGCTCAGCCCTGAGGAGCTGGAACAGCTGGCAGAGGAGATCCGGACCTTCCTCGTCGACGCGGTTTCCAAGACCGGCGGCCACCTCGGCCCCAACCTCGGTGTGGTCGAGCTGACCATCGCCCTGCACCGGGTTTTCGACTCGCCCAGGGACAAGGTGCTGTGGGACACGGGTCACCAGTCCTATGTGCACAAGCTGCTCACCGGGCGTCAGGACTTCTCGCGGCTGAAGATGAAGGGCGGTCTGTCCGGTTACCCCTCGCAGGCCGAGTCCGAGCACGACGTCATCGAGAACAGCCATGCCTCGACCGTTCTCGGTTGGGCCGACGGGCTCGCCAAAGCCAACCAGCTGCTCAAACGCGACAGCCATGTCGTCGCCGTCATCGGCGACGGCGCGCTGACCGGCGGTATGGCCTGGGAGGCGCTGAACAACATCGCCGAGGCCAAGGACCGCCCGCTCGTCATCGTCGTCAACGACAACGAGCGGTCGTACGCGCCCACCATCGGCGGTCTCGCCAATCACCTGGCGACCCTACGGACGACCGACGGCTACGAGCGCTTCCTCGCCCGCACCAAGGAGATCCTCGACCGCACGCCCGTGGTCGGCAAGCCGCTCTACGAGACCCTGCACGGGGCCAAGAAGGGGCTCAAGGACTTCATCGCGCCGCAGGGCATGTTCGAGGACCTCGGGCTGAAGTACGTCGGACCGATCGACGGGCACGACATCGAGGCGCTGGAGTCGGCGCTCGCGCGGGCCAAGCGGTTCGGCGGGCCGGTCATCGTGCACTGCCTCACCGAGAAGGGCCGCGGCTACCAGCCCGCCCTCCAGGACGAGGCCGACCGCTTCCACGCCGTCGGCAAGATCCACCCCGACACCGGACTGCCGATCGCCACGAGCGGCGCCGACTGGACCTCCGTCTTCGGCGACGAGATGGTCAAGCTGGGGGAGGAGCGCGAGGACATCGTCGCCATCACGGCGGCCATGCTCCAGCCGGTGGGCCTGGACAGGTTCGCCAAGCGGTTCCCCGAGCGGGTCTACGACGTCGGCATCGCCGAGCAGCACGGCGCCGTGTCCGCGGCGGGCCTGGCGACGGGCGGTGTGCACCCCGTCTTCGCCGTCTACGCCACCTTCCTCAACCGTGCCTTCGACCAGGTCCTGATGGACGTGGCCCTGCACAAGTGCGGCGTCACCTTCGTGCTCGACCGCGCCGGTGTCACCGGCACCGACGGCGCCTCCCACAACGGCATGTGGGACATGTCGATCCTGCAGGTCGTACCCGGGCTGCGGCTGGCCGCCCCGCGCGACGCCGACCAGGTGCGGGCGCAGCTGCGCGAGGCCGTCGAGGTCAAGGACGCGCCTACCGTCGTGCGCTTCTCCAAGGGCGCCGTCGGCCCCGCCGTACCCGCCGTGGGGCGGGTGGGCGGCATGGACGTGCTGCGCGAGCCGGGGACGGACACCCCGGACGTGCTGCTGGTCTCGGTCGGCGCCCTCGCGCCGATGTGCCTGGAGATCGCGAAGCTCCTCGACAATCAGGGCATCTCCACCACCGTCGTCGACCCGCGCTGGGTCAAGCCCGTCGACGAGGCCATGGCCCCGCTCGCCGAGCGGCACCGCGTGGTCGTCACCGTCGAGGACAACAGCCGTGTCGGCGGTGTCGGCTCGGCGATCGCGCAGGCCCTGCGCGACGCGGGCGTCGACGTCCCGCTGCGGGACTTCGGCATCCCGCCGCGCTTCCTCGACCACGCCTCCCGCGCCGAGGTCATGGCCGAGATCGGCCTCACCGCCCCCGACATCGCCCGCCAGGTCACCGGGCTGGTCTCCAGGCTGGACGGCCGGTTCGACCGCACGGCCGCCGAGGTCGACTCGGTGGAGCCCGCCCGGGACTGACCCCACCGGGAACCCACAACACCGGTACGGCCGGATGGGCCGGTTCGCCACTCATGCTGGTGGCGAAACCGGCCCATCTGTGTGAATCCGCCCGGGCCGGGGCATGCGTACCACGCCCCCTCTCGATCATGTCGAGGACGACAAGCGTGGGAGGTACGCCCGTGAGCAGCACCCTCTTCCGGACGAAGAGAGTCGAGCAGTCCATCCTCGACACCGAGGAGCCAGAGCACGCGCTCAAGAAGTCCTTGTCCGCGCTGGATCTGACCGTCTTCGGTGTCGGCGTCATCATCGGCACCGGCATCTTCGTTCTCACCGGCACGGTCGCGAAGAACAACGCCGGGCCCGCGGTGGCCCTGGCGTTCGTCACGGCCGGCGTCGCGTGTGCCCTGGCAGCGCTCTGTTATGCCGAGTTCGCGTCCACGGTCCCCGTCGCCGGGTCCGCGTACACGTTCTCGTACGCCTCCCTCGGCGAACTGCCCGCCTGGATCATCGGCTGGGACCTGGTCCTGGAGTTCGCGCTCGGTACGGCGGTGGTGGCCGTCGGCTGGTCCGGCTACATCCAGTCGCTCATGGACAACGCGGGCTGGGAGATGCCGGCGTCCCTGGGCAGTCGTGAGGGCGCCGACGTCTTCGGCTTCGACATCCTCGCCGCCGCGCTCGTCCTCGTCCTCACCGGCATCCTCGTGCTCGGCATGAAGCTGTCCGCGCGGATCACGTCCCTGGTCGTCGCCATCAAGGTGACCGTCGTCCTGACCGTGATCATCGCGGGCGCCTTCTTCATCGACGGCGAAAACTACGACCCGTTCATCCCGAAGGCGCAGGAAGTGGATGCCGGATCGAGTCTCCAGGCCCCGCTGATCCAGCTGATGTTCGGCTGGGCGCCTTCCAACTTCGGCGTCATGGGCATCTTCACCGCCGCCTCGGTCGTGTTCTTCGCCTTCATCGGCTTCGACGTAGTGGCCACGGCCGCCGAGGAGACCAGGAACCCGCAGCGTGACATGCCGCGCGGCATCCTCGGCTCCCTGCTCATCTGCACCACGCTGTACGTCGCCGTGTCGATCGTCGTCACCGGTATGCAGCACTACAGCCGGCTGTCCGTGGACGCCCCCCTCGCCGACGCCTTCAAGGCCACCGGACACCCCTGGTACGCGGGCTTCATCAGCTTCGGCGCCGCGGTCGGCCTGACGACGGTCTGCATGATCCTGCTCCTCGGCCAGACCCGCGTCTTCTTCGCGATGAGCCGCGACGGGCTGCTGCCCCGCTTCTTCTCCCACGTCCACCCGCGGTTCAAGACCCCGCACCGGCCGACCATCCTCCTCGGCGTGATCATCGCGATCCTCGCCGGCTTCACACCCCTCACCGAACTCGCCGCCCTGGTGAACATCGGCACCCTGTTCGCCTTCGTGGTCGTCGCCATCGGCGTGATCATCCTCCGCAGGACCCGCCCCGACCTGCACCGATCCTTCCGCACCCCGTGGGTCCCGGTCGTCCCGATCCTGTCGGTGCTCGCCTCGCTGTGGCTGATGATCAACCTGCCCGCCGAGACCTGGGTGCGGTTCGGCATCTGGATGGCTGCCGGGTTCTTCGTGTACTTCCTCTACGGCCGCTCCCACAGCCGTCTCGGACAGCAGGAGGAGACGGCCGTCGGCGAGGTCATGAAGCCGCCGCGGGGAGACGCCGAGTAGCCGAATCGAGGGTTGACGGGCAGTCAGCCCCTACCCTTCCGGCCCCGTATGTCCCGCTTCGGTAGGGGCTGCGGGGCCGGATAGCGTTCACTCATGCTCGCCGAGCTCCTAGCACCGCCACGCTCCGTGTCCGGCCCCCGGGCGGATCGTGGCTTCTGGAGACGGCTGCTGCCCACCCTGGCGCTGCTGGCCTGCATCACCCGCCTCCCCTCCTTC
This sequence comes from Streptomyces sp. CA-251387, assembly GCF_050936625.1. Classification (NCBI taxonomy): domain Bacteria; kingdom Bacillati; phylum Actinomycetota; class Actinomycetes; order Kitasatosporales; family Streptomycetaceae; genus Streptomyces; species Streptomyces sp. CA-251387. The sequence continues at coordinate 7,235,490 of NZ_JBNJMJ010000001.1, forward strand.
ACCCGTCCGCTGTGGAACCCCGACGAGGGCTACCTCGCCGTACAGGCACGGATACTGGCGCACGGCGGAGAGCTGTACGACACGGTCGTCGACCGCAAGCCCCCGCTGGTGCCGTGGCTGTACGAGGCCGCGTTCGCGGTGGCCGGATCCGGATCGCTCGCGCCGGTGCGGGTTCTCGCGGTCGCGGCCCAGCTGCTGACCTCCGTGCTGCTGGCCTCGCTGGCGCGCCGCCGCTGGGGTGACACGGCGGGCGGGACGGCCGGAGTCCTCTATCTGCTGGTGTCGGTCGGGCTCAACCCCGAGGACGCCCAGGCCGCCACCTTCGAGGTGTTCATGCTGCCGTGCACGGCGGCGGCGATGTGGTGCGCCGACCGGCGCCGATGGGGCGCGGCGGGCCTGGCGGTCGCGGGCGCGTTCCTCGCCAAGCAGACCGGCGGGGCGGTGCTGGTGCCGGTGCTGTGGCTGTGTGTGGCGGCCAGGGGGTGCCTTCCGGATCAGGCCGGCTGCAGGACGCAGACCCTCGCAGGGAAGACGAGCCTGGGTCGATGGGGGTGGGCCCGCGCGAGCCGGGCGAAGCTGGTTCGAGCGGGCGGGAGCGTGCCACTGCAAGGCGGCGGAGGCCGGGACACCAACCGCCACCGCGGCGGGCGACGCGGAGCGGTGGGGGCGTCCCCGCGCGAACCCTGTTCGAGCGTGGGGGAGAGTGACGACAACGCGGCAGATGCGCGTGGCAGGGGCCGCGACGACGGCGTGATCCAGAAAGCATCCCCTGGGGCGGTGCGAGGCGGGGGACTGGCGCGGTTGGGCGCCGGCGTGGTGGTGCCGGTGATGGGCGCGGCCGCGGTGACCGACCCGGCGGGGTTCCTGTTCTGGACGGTGACAGGGTCGGGGGCGTACCTCTCCTTCGCCGGGTCCGAACTCCACGTCCTCGTACGGGGTGTGACGAACACGGCGATTCTCGCGGTGGGGTGTGCCGGTCTGATCCCGCCGCTGGTACGGGCCTTGCGGCCGGCCCGCACCGGGGCCGTGGACCTGTGGCTGTGGCTGGCCGCGTCGGCCGGGGCCGTTCTGCTCGGCTTCCATTTCTTCGGCCACTACTACCTGCAACTCCTCCCGCCCCTCGCCCTACTGGCGACGGCCGCGCTGCAGCTCCTGCCGCGCGACCGCCTGACGCACACGGTCCTGACCTCGGCGTGCTGCTGCGCCCTGTTCCTGACCTGGGGGCTGCTCGCGCCCCGCCCCGAACTCGACCATGCGAGGAGACTGGCCGACGAGGTGGCGGCCCGGACCGATCCACGGGAGCGGGTCCTGGTCTGGGGCATACACCCGGAGACGTACTGGCTGGCCGACCGCAGCCCCGCAAGCCGGTACCTCACGGCGGGGCTCCTCACCAACTACAGCGGAGGGCGGGACGGACCGCAGGTCGGCGAGCGGTACGCGGTCGAGGGGGCCTGGGCGGTCTTCCGCGAGGAGATGACCGAACGACCGCCGGCGCTGATCGTCGACGACTCGCGGGGGAAGCCGTACGGAGCGGAGAGGGTGCCGGGTCTTCGGCGGTTGCTGATGGCGGGGTACGAGGAGGCGGGGGTGGTGGAGGGGGCGGTGCTGTACGTACGGAGCCGTGCCTAGCGGCGTATGGGAGCTCGCTACGGCCGCACCGTACGCGGCCCCGCCACCTCCGCCCCCAACTCCGTCACCCTCCGGCGCAGTTCCCGATCCGCCGTCACCACCAGACAGGGCCGCCCACCCGCCCGCGCGACGAGCTCGACCATGTGGTCGTCCCCGCTCCCGGGCGCCGACTCCACCCGCACCCCGGGCACCGGCTCCACCCCCCGAGCCGCCCCCTCCACCACCAGCACGATCTCCACGGGCCCCGCCCGCCCCGGCACCCCGTCCACCGCCAGCCGATCCCGCAACCGCTCCGCGGCCCCCCGCCGATCCCGCCACCACCCGTCGGGCACCGACCCGACCACATTCGCGGCGTCGACGATCACGAGCAGGGGGGCGTCCTCATTCATGCGGCTAGGGTCGCACGGCGTTCATGGGGCAGGGGTGCACGGCGTTCACGGGGCGCCCGAGCCCACGGCATGCAGGAGGCGGGCCGCACGGCTCACTCCTCGGCCGTCCCCTTCTCGTCGAAGCTCGCGAAGTACGCCGCCGCCATGTCCTCGGCCCCGTGCCCCTGAGCGGCCGCCCGCTCGAAGCGCTGCGCACTCGCCTCGGCCACATCCAGGCGTACGCCGTACCGCTCGCCCGCCTCCACGATGAGCCGTGCGTCCTTGGCCGCGGTGGCCACCGCGAACTGGGCCGGGGACAACTGGTCGTTCAGCACCAGCCCGGACTTGGCCCGCAGATACCCCATGTCGAGCGGCCCGCCGTCGATCACCTCGAAGAACCGCTGCGGATCCACCTCCAGCGCCTTGGACAGCGCCAGCACCTCACCGGCCGCGTTCGTCACGGCGAGCACCCAGCTGTTGGCGACCAGCTTCAGGCGGGTAGCGGTGCCCGCCGCGCCGTCCTCGCCGGTCCACACCGTACGGGCGCCGACGGCGTCGAACACGGGCGTCACCGTCGCCCGTCCCTCGACCGGCCCCGCGGCCAGCACGGTGAGCTGACCGGCCTCGGCGGGCTCGCGGGTGCCGAGGACCGGGGCGTCGTAGAAGACGAGGCCGTGCTCGCGGGCGAAGGCGGCCAGGTCGGCGATCGCATCGATGCCGGCGGTCGTCGACTGCACCCACACCGCACCGGAGCGCAGCGCGGGCGCCGCCTCGCCCATGACGTCCAGCGCCGCCGGACCGTCGTACAGCATGGTCAGGACGACATCGGCGCCCTCGACGGCCTCGGCGGGGGAGTCGGCGACGAACGCGCCGTCGGCGGCCAGGGGGTCTGCCTTGGCGCGGGTGCGGTTCCAGGCGCGGACGGTGTGTCCGGCCCTGACCAGGTTGCGGGCCATCGCGGCGCCCATGATGCCGGTGCCCAGGACGCTCACGGTGAGCTTGTCGGTCATGACGTCGACCTCCCCTTCTCCTGCGGATGTTGCTGCCGACGTCCAGCCTGCCCTCTCGGCGCCGGGCGGCACGCACCTGACCGCCGAGTCGTGTGGGTGATCGCTCCTCTTCCTGTATGCCTGAAATCTCGCCCCTCGCTCATCACGCCCTCAACGGGGTACCGTCCGGCGATCATTCGTAGGAGAAGTCGGTGTGCTGACCATCAGCGTCTGAAGCGCGAGGAAGCACCCGTCGTGTGGCGGGAGCTCGTGGCCGAGCACCCGGACATGCGGTTCGGGGTCGCCTTCGAACACCCCGGAAGCCGCACTGCGGCTCCTGACTCAAACACCCTTGGGGCCAGGCGAGCGACGTGTTCCGCATGATCTTCGACGCTCGTGCGAGCAAGCTGTGGGGGAGCCCACCACGGGTTCCCGCCGGGCACCGTCTGACCGACAGGGGGCCGGGAGGTGACCGGAGGCCTGCCCCGCATATGGTGATCCGGTGAACGGCGACTGGCTCATCCGCGGCCGCGACGGCCGCCTCAGCGTCTATCTGCCGACCGACGACGCCGTCCTGTGCCGGGCGGAACTCGGACCCGGCGGCCCCTGGGACCCCCCGCGCCGGGTCGGCGGCGACCAGAAGCTGCGCCCCGGCCCCGCGGTCGGCCAAGGTGCCGACGCCTATGCCCATCTGGCCGCCTGGCGCCCCACCGCGCCGGGCGAGGCCGGCCTGGTGCACTCCACGCACTTCCGGCCGCGCCTGGCCGCGCTGGACTGGATCTCCATCGGCCACCCGAACAAGACCGGCGACCGCACCGGCACGCCCGCCGTCGCGGTCGACGCCCAGGGGCGGGCCCATGTCTTCGTGCGCAACAAGGGCGGCGGAGTGAGCATGCGCGGCCAGAAGGAGGTGGGCGGCTGGGGCCCGTGGCGCGACCTCAAGGGGCGGGAGGTCGACGACCGGCCGGCCGCCGTGACGGGGGAGTCCGGGCTCGTCGAGTTGTACGCGGCGGTCCCCGGTGCCATCCTGCACTGGCAGCAGGAGAAGCCGGGCAGCGTCCCGGTGCTGGAGGAGGCGATGGAGACCCCGGTCCGCCCGGGCACCCTGCACGCCCTGGCCACCTCCGCGGACCACACCACCCTCTTCTACGCGGACGACTCCGGCGACCTGTGCGCCTGGCGCCCCGGCACCAAGCCGGTGACCCTGTTGGCGTCCGCCGGTCCGGGCCCGGTGTCCGCGATCCGCTGTGAACTCGACGGCCACGACTGCACGTTGCTCGCCCAGCGCTCGGCGAGCGGCCGCGTCGCCTTCGCCGCGTATCCGACGGAGCAGGAGTCGGCGGGCGCATGGTGGACCGAGTCGGGGCCGCAGCTTCCGGCGGACGCGGTGGTGGCGCTGGCGGTGGACGCGGACGAGCGGGTGGTGGCGGCCACGTTGTCCCCGTCGACGGGGCAGCTGCTGATCACCCGGCGCAAGAACGAGCCGGGGCTGGCGCTGGAGGCTTGGCGGGAGGTCTGAGCGGCTAATTCGCAAGACCGTTCGGGGGTCGGTGCGCCAGGATGACCGTCGTGGACACCGAAGAGCTGGTCGAAGTCTGGCGGCGGATCCTGGCGCCCTCCGGGATCTCATGGGTGCTGTTCGAGAACGGCACGTGCGTCATGCTGAAGGAGCCCGAGCCCGAACTCGCCGGACAGGCGGTGGAGATTCTGCAGGAGTTCGGCCCGGTACGCGCGGGCGGACCGGCCGGCGACTTCAACGTGCTCGGGCTCAAGGACGGCACCGGATGGCTGGTCACCGGCCATCACCCGGACGTCGTCACCTACGTCGCCGACGACGAGCCCGCCGACCCGTCGCACCTGGCTGTCGGCATCCACGGCCGCACCAAGCGCCATCAGGACGGCACGGAACTACGCGTCGTCCACGTGGAGGACGTACGCCCGACCGCCGGATGAAACGCCGGTGCCCCGCACACCAGTCGGCGTGCGGGGCACCGGCGTTCACAGCGGAGCGCTTACGCCGGGACGCTCGCCACGCCCGGGGCCAGGAACTTCTTGCCGTTCACGCGCTCGGAGACACCCTCGCGGTCCAGGTACGGCGTGATGCCGCCCAGGTGGAAGGGCCAGCCGGCGCCCGTGATCAGGCAGAGGTCGATGTCCTGGGCCTCGGCGACGACGCCCTCCTCCAGCATCAGGCCGATCTCCTGGGCCACCGCGTCCAGGACGCGGGCGCGGACCTGCTCCTCGGTCAGGACGACATCGCCCTGCTTGAGGAGCGCGGCGACCTCGGGGTCCAGCTCCGGCTTGCCGGAGTCGTAGACGTAGAAGCCGCGCTTGCCCGCCTTGACGACGGCCGCGAGGTTCGGGGAGACCTTGAAGCGGTCCGGGAAGGCCCGGTTCAGCGTCTCGGAGACGTGCAGGCCGATCGCCGGGCCGACCAGCTCCAGCAGGACCAGCGGGGACATCGGCAGGCCCAGGGGCTCCACCGCCTTCTCCGCGACCTCGACCGGCGTGCCCTCGTCGATGACGTTCTGGATCTCGCCCATGAAGCGGGTGAGGATGCGGTTCACGACGAACGCCGGGGCGTCCTTCACCAGAACCGCCGTCTTCTTCAGCTTCTTGGCGACGGCGAAGGCCGTGGCCAGCGAGGCGTCGTCCGTCTTCTCGCCGCGGACGATCTCCAGCAGCGGCAGCACCGCGACCGGGTTGAAGAAGTGGAAGCCGACGACCCGCTCGGGGTTCTTCAGCTTCGACGCCATCTCCGTGACGGAGAGGGAGGAGGTGTTCGTCGCGAAGATCGCGTGCGCCGGGGCGACCGCCTCGACCTCCGCGAACACCTGCTGCTTGACGCCGATCTCCTCGAACACGGCCTCGATGACGAAGTCCGCGTCGGAGAAGCCCTCGGCCTTGTCCAGGACACCGGTGACCAGCGCCTTCAGGCGGTTGGCCTTGTCCTGGTTGATACGGCCCTTGCCGAGCAGCTTGTCGATCTCGGCGTGGACGTAGCCCACACCCTTGTCGACGCGCTCCTGGTCGATGTCGGTCAGCACGACCGGCACCTCCAGGCGGCGCAGGAAGAGCAGAGCCAGCTGCGAGGCCATCAGGCCGGCGCCGACGACGCCCACCTTGGTGACCGGGCGGGCCAGGTTCTTGTCCGGGGCGCCCGCCGGACGCTTGCCGCGCTTCTGCACCAGGTTGAAGGCGTAGATGCCGGCACGCAGTTCGCCACCCATGATCAGGTCGGCGAGCGCCTTGTCCTCGGCGTCGTAACCCTGCTGGAGGTCGCCGTTCTTGGCGGCGGCGATGATGTCGAGGGCGCGGTAGGCGGCCGGAGCGGCCCCGTGCACCTTGCCGTCCGCGATGAAGCGGCCCTTGGCGACGGCCTGGTCCCAGGCCTCACCGCGGTCGATCACCGGACGCTCGACCTCGATGTCGCCCTTGAGGACCTGCGCCGTCCAGATGAGGGACTGCTCCAGGAAGTCCGCGCCCTCGAAGATGGCGTCGGCGATGCCCAGGTCGAAGACCTGCTGGCCCTTGAGCTGCTTGTTCTGGTTGAGGCTGTTCTCGATGATGACCTGGACTGCCTTGTCCGCACCGATCAGGTTCGGCAGGATCGTGCAGCCGCCCCAGCCCGGGACCAGGCCCAGGAACACCTCGGGGAGCGAGAAGGCGGGCAGCGCCTTCGACACGGTCCGGTACTTGCAGTGCAGACCGACCTCGACGCCACCGCCCATCGCGGCGCCGTTGTAGTACGCGAAGGTCGGGACCGCGAGGGCCGACAGGCGCTTGAAGACCTCGTGGCCGCCCTTGCCGATGGCCAGCGCGTCCTTGTGCTCCTTGAGGAGCTCGACGCCCTTGAGGTCGGCGCCGACCGCGAAGATGAACGGCTTGCCGGTGATGCCGACGCCGACGATGTCGCCGGCCGCGGCCTCCGCCTCGACCTGGTCGATGGCGGTGTCGAGGTTCGCCAGCGACTGCGGGCCGAAGGTGGTCGGCTTGGTGTGGTCGAAGCCGTTGTCCAGCGTGATCAGGGCGAAGCGCCCGGCGCCGAACGGCAGGTCGAGGTGGCGTACGTGCGCCTGGGTCACGACCTCGTCCGGGAACAGCTCGGCCGCGCCCTTCAGGAGCTCAGCGGTGGTGCTCACTTGTTGCCTCCGTCGAAGTGCGGGTTCTCCCAGATGACCGTCGCGCCCATGCCGAAGCCCACGCACATGGTGGTCAGGCCGTAGCGGACGTTCGGCTGCTCCTCGAACTGGCGGGCCAGCTGCGTCATCAGACGGACGCCGGAGGAGGCCAGCGGGTGGCCGAAGGCGATCGCGCCGCCGTACTGGTTGACGCGCTCGTCGTCGTCCGCGATGCCGTAGTGGTCGAGGAAGGCCAGGACCTGGACGGCGAAGGCCTCGTTGATCTCGAAGAGGTTGATGTCCTCGATGGACAGGCCCGCCTTGGCGAGGGCCTTCTCCGTGGCCGGGATCGGGCCGTAGCCCATGACCTCCGGCTCGACGCCCGCGAAGGCGTAGGAGACCAGGCGCATCTTCACCGGGAGGTTGTTCTCGCGGGCGAAGTCCTCGGACGCGATGATCGAGGCGGTGGCGCCGTCATTCAGACCGGCCGCGTTACCGGCGGTGACCCGGCCGTGGACACGGAACGGCGTCTTCAGGCCCTGGAGGTTCTCCAGGGTCGTGCCCGGGCGCATCGGCTCGTCGGCGGTGACCAGGCCCCAGCCCGTCTCACCGGCCTCGGGGTTCGTGCGGCGCACGGAGATCGGCACCAGGTCCTGCTGGATCTTGCCGTTGGCGTACGCCTTGGCGGCCTTCTCCTGCGAGCGCACGGCGTACTCGTCGGCGCGCAGCTTGGTGATGTGCGGGTAGCGGTCGTGCAGGTTCTCCGCGGTCATGCCCATGAACAGGGCGGACTCGTCGACCAGCTTCTCGCTGACGAACCGCGGGTTCGGGTCCACGCCCTCGCCCATCGGGTGGCGGCCCATGTGCTCGACACCACCGGCGATGACGGCGTCGTAGGCGCCGAAGGCGATCGAACCGGCGACGGACGTCACGGCGGTCAGGGCGCCGGCGCACATACGGTCGATGGAGTAGCCGGGCACCGACTGCGGCAGACCGGCGAGGATGCCGGCCGTACGGCCGAGGGTCAGGCCCTGGTCACCGATCTGCGTGGTCGCGGCGATGGCGACCTCGTCGATCTTCTTCGGGTCGAGACCGGGGTTGCGGCGCAGCAGCTCCCGGATCGCCTTCACGACGAGGTCGTCGGCACGGGTCTCGTGGTAGATGCCCTTCGGGCCCGCCTTGCCGAACGGGGTGCGGACGCCGTCGACGAAGACGACGTCCCTGACGGTACGAGGCACGATGGCTCTCCTCCAGGGTGCGGGATGGCACTGCTGCGATGCGCTGAGCGCGCGCTCAGGCCCATGCTACTTATGAGTAACGTAGCTGCCCAGTCCTGGAGGGGGGAGCGGCGAAGGTCACACACGAAGAACCTCACCGAGGGGGCGCTGTGGACCCCCGAGGGGTCAGTACCGGAGTGGGCACCGGATGCGACCCGGCTCCATCTCCCGTGATCACCCCGAACAGCGTCCGAGCCACCTCGGCCCCGAACCCGTGCACGTCATGGCTCATCGCCGACAGTGTCGGATGCGTCAGCCGGCACAACTGCGAGTCGTCCCAGGCCAGCAACGACACGTCCGTCGGCACCCGCAGCCCCGTCTCGGCCGCCACCGACAACCCCGCCACCGCCATGATGTCGTTGTCGTAGACGATCGCCGTGTCGCCCTGGCCCCCGCCTCTCCCGAGAAGTCGGTCGCGACCTGCCACGCCCCGGCCAGCGCCAGGGCCCCCGCCGCCTCGTCGAAGGCAGCCGTACGAATGGCTGTATGGCCGAAGCCCGCCGCACCGCCCACCCGGGCGATCCGCCGGTGCCCCAGCGCGGCCAGATACCGCACGGCCTCTGTCACGGCGGTGGCGTCATCGGTCCACACCGACGTCAGCCCGCCGGTCAGCGAGGGGTGCCCGACCGCGACCACCGGCATCCCCAGCCGGTCGACCGCCGGCACCCGAGGGTCGTCCGCGCGGAAGTCGACCAGGATCGACCCGCCGATCTGCCGCCCCCGCCACCACGACTCCTGCAACCCGACCTCCTCCTCCACGCTCCGCACCAGCCGCAGCAGCAGTGAGCAGGAGTGCTCGGCCAGGACGCTCTCCACGCCCGAGACGAACTCCATGTAGAAGGGCTCCAGGCCCAGCAGCCGGGCCGGCCGGCAGATCGCCAGCCCCACCACGTCCACCCGCGACCCGGCCAGCGTCCGCGCCGTGAGGTTCGGCGCCCAGCCCAGCTCCCGCGCGGCCCGGAAGATCCGGTCCCGGGTCGCCTCGGACAGGCCCGGCTTGTGGTTGAAGGCGAGCGACACGGCACCCTTGGACACGCCCGCGCGGGCGGCGACGTCCTTGATGGTGACGCGAGAGGTCGTCATCGGGAGGGCTCCATGCAGTACAGGGGCGGACCTGGCGGTGGCTGCGTCAGGAGTCTCCCAGCCGCGCACACCGATGGTCACCTCTTCGCCGGGCAGCAGCGTGACGAGCCCCCGGTCGGCCTGGAACAGCAGATCCCGTACGAGGGTGCGGGCCGTCACCTGGACGCCCCCCGGCACGAGCGCGACATCGAACTCCGGCCGCGGATACGGGACTTCCCGATCCGGTGCGGGGAAGTGCAGGGCCCGCAGACCGTCCGCGTCCGCCACGAGGAACTCCTTCGGCCCGGCAGGCTCCAGCTCCTTGGGTACGGCGATCACGGCCACGGCCCGCCGATCGGCACCGAACCCCACCCGCGCCTCGCCCACCACCACCCCCTCGACCGACATCAGCCGCAGCCGCACCACCGCCGACCAGGCCTCCGCCGCCTGATTGACGGCGGCCAACTCCAGCCCTCGCTCCCGTACTCGGAGGGTCGGCAACCGGTCCGCATACAACCGCCGCAGCTCGTGGTAGAGCGGCTTCTCCCACCCGTCCCCGTCGATCGCCGCCCACGACGTCACCGGCCAGCAGTCGCTGAGCTGCCACACGACCGTGCCCGCGCACACCGGCCAGTTCGACCGCCAGTGCTCGATCCCGGCCGCGACGGCCCGCGCCTGATTGACCTGCGTCAGATAGTGCCAGCGGTCGAAGTCCCCCTCGGGGAAGGCGAAATGCCGCTCCAGCCCGCGCCTCAGCTTCCCGTTCCCGTCGTCCGCCTTCTGGTGGTGCAGGATGCCGGGGGAGTCCGCCGCGAGCTCCTCACCCGGCAGCGCACGCCGCAGCGTGGCGTACGCGGGCGGCGCCTGCCAGCCGAACTCGGCCACGAACCGCGGGACATCGGCGCGGTACTCGGCGTAGTCCTCGCGGTTCCACACCTCCCAGGAGTGGTGCGTGCCGTGCGCCGGATCGTTCGGATGCCGCTCCCACGACCCGGACCAGGGGCTCCCCGCCGTGTACGGCCGCGTCGGATCCAGTTCGGCCACGACCCGCGGCAGTACTCCCAGGTAGTACCCCTCGCCCCAGGAGTCCACGGCCAGCCGCGGCTCCCAGCCCCAGTCCCTGACCCCCCACAGGTTCTCATTGTTGCCGTTCCACAGCACGAGAGAGGGATGCGGCATCAGCCGTACGACGTTCTCCCGCGCCTCGGCCTCCACCTCCCCGCGCAGCGGCTGCTCCTCGGGGTAGGCCGCGCACGCGAACGGGAAGTCCTGCCAGACCAGCAGCCCCAGCTCGTCGCAGGCGTCGTAGAAGTCCTCGCTCTCGTAGATCCCGCCACCCCAGATCCGTACGAGATCCACGCCCGCGTCGGCCGCCTGCCGCAGCCGCTCCCGGTACCGCTCACGGGTCACCCGGGACGGGAACGCGTCGTCCGGGATCCAGTTGACGCCCCGCGCGAAGAGCCGCTCGCCGTTGACGACGAAGGTGAACCCGGTGCCCTGCGCGTCGGCCCGGCGGTCCAGCTCGACGGTCCGGAAGCCGATCCGCCGACGCCACACGTCCAGCGCGTCCTCGCCGTGCAGCAGCGTCAACTCGACCTCGTACAGGGGTTGTTCGCCGGACCCGCGCGGCCACCACAGCCGCGCGTCCGGCACCTCCAGCCGTACGACCCCACCCGTCCCGTCGATCTCCGCCCGCGCCCGCACCCCGCTCACCGTCGCCTCGACGGTGAGCGGTGCCTCGACCCGCGTCCGCTCGATGTCGACCACCAACTCGACGTGTCCGGTGCCCTGTTCGACGGTCACCAGCGGCCGCACGCGCGCGATCCGGGCCGTCGACCAGTGCTCGAGCCGCACCGGCCGCCAGATCCCGGCCGTCACCAGGGTCGGCCCCCAGTCCCAGCCGAAGGAGCAGGCCATCTTGCGGACGTACTGGTAGGGCTCGGCATAGGCGGCCGGCCGCTCGCCCAGCTTGCCGCGCACGGCTTCGGCCTCGGCATACGCGGAGGCGAAACGCACCGAGAGCCGCCCGCTGAGGCCGGTCGCATCGAAGCGGTACGAGCGGTGCATGTTCCGTACTCGGCCCAGGAGTTGACCGTCGAGCAGGATCTCGGCGACGGTATCGAGCCCGTCGAAGACCAGGTCGGTCTGCTCATGGGCGGATCCGGCGTCCAGGTCGGTCTCGTACGTCCAGTCTCGCCGCCCCACCCACGCCACCTCGGCCTCGTTCCGCCCGAGAAAGGGATCCGGGATCACCCCCGCCGCCAGCAGATCGGTGTGCACACAGCCGGGCACGGTGGCCGGCAGCGCCGCTCCCTCGTGCCGCAGGGTCCATCGGGCGGGGCGACCGGCACCGAGACCTTCGTGATCCAGACCGTGAAGCTGGCCTTCCAGTTCAACAAGACGGGGCTCGCCTCGGCGGCCGCGGTCGTCCTGCTGCTCATCGTCCTGGCTGTGACCTGGGTACAGCGGCGCCTCGTCCCCGACGACAAGGTGGACCTCGCATGACCCGCCGCGCAGTGGCCCGCACCCTGGTGTACCTGTCGCTGACCGCCGCGACCGTGGTGGTCCTGCTCCCGCTGGCAGCGGTCGTCCTGACGTCCCTGAAGTCCGAGAAGGAGATGGCGAGCGACAGCGGGGCGCTGTCCCTCCCCGACGACCTGCTGAACTTCGGCAACTACGCGACGGCGTTCCAGGACGGCCGGATGCTCTCGGCCTTCGCCAACAATGCGATCATCTTGCTCTTCGCCATCGTTGGCACGGTCCTCATCGGCTCGATGACCGCGTACGCCATCGACCGCTTCACCTTCCGCTTCAGGAAGCTGGTCGTGGCGCTCTTCCTGGTCGCGGCCCTGGGTCCCCGGCGTCACGACCCAGGTGGCGACCTTCCAGATCGTCAACAGCTTCGGCATGTTCGACAGCCTCTGGGCACCGATCGCCCTCTACATGGGCACGGACATCGTCTCGATCTACATCTTCCTGCAGTTCGTCCGCTCCATCCCGACCTCACTGGACGAGGCGGCCCGTCTGGACGGCGCCAACGCCTTCACGATCTACCGCAAGATCATCTTTCCCCTGCTGAGACCGGCGATCGCAACAGTGGTGATCGTCAAGGGCATCACGACCTACAACGACTTCTACATCCCGTTCCTCTACCTGCCTTCGGAAGACCTTGGCGTGATCTCGACGTCGTTGTTCCGCTTCAAGGGCCCCTTCGGCGCCCACTGGGAAACGATCTCGGCAGGAGCGGTGCTGGTGATCCTGCCGACCTTGATCGTCTTCCTGCTGCTGCAGCGGTTCATCTACAACGGTTTCATGAAGGGGGCGACCAGGTAAGCGCGCCCCAAAGGGGCGCGGGGAACTGCGCGAGCAACCACATACGGCCTTTGGCCGCCGTACGAGAGAACCTCCTACGGCGGCTAGGCGGACAACGCAGCAACCAAAACCGGCGTGACCTGCTCGACCTGCCAAGCCCGAGCACCGTAGCCAGCCAGCGTCTCCGCAACCGACTCGGCGCTCACCACCTTCGGCGGCTCCCAGCAAACCCGCCGCACCGTATCCGGAGTGATCAGGTTCTCCTGAGGCAGGTTGAGCTGCTCGGCCAGCGCAGAAACCGCGGCCCGGGCCGCAGAGAGCCGAGCCGCCGCAGCCGGGTCCTTGTCGGCCCACGCCCGCGGCGGCGGAGGCCCCGTCACCGGCTGCCCGGGCGCCGGCAACTGCGACTCGGTCAAAGCCTTCGCACGATCCACCGCGGCCTGCCACTGCTCCAGCTGCCGTCGCCCCATCCGATGCCCGAAACCATTCAGCGCGGCGAGGGCGTGCACGTTCCCGGGCAGGGCGAGCGCGGCCTCCACAATGGCCGCGTCACTCAGCACCTTCCCCGGCGACACATCCCGCTTCTGAGCAATACGATCGCGCGTCTGCCACAGCTCCCGCACCACGGCGAGCTGCCGACGCCGCCGCACCTTGTGCATCCCCGACGTCCGCCGCCAGGGATCCTTACGCGGTTCAGCCGGCGGCGCAGCCGCAATCGCGGCGAACTCCTGCTGCGCCCACTCCAGCTTCCCCTGCCGGTCCAGCTCCTTCTCCAGCGCATCGCGCAGATCGACGAGGAGCTCGACGTCCAGCGCCGCATACCGCAGCCACGGCTCGGGCAGCGGACGGGTCGACCAGTCGACGGCGGAGTGCCCCTTCTCCAGGACGAACCCGAGCACGCTCTCGACCATCGCGCCGAGGCCGACTCTGGGGAACCCGGCGAGCCGCCCGGCCAGCTCCGTGTCGAACAGCCGGGTCGGCACCATACCTATCTCGCGGAGGCAGGGCAGATCCTGGGTGGCCGCGTGCAGCACCCACTCCACGCCGGACAGCGCCTCGCCGAGTGCTGACAGGTCGGGGCAGGCCACGGGGTCGATCAGGGCGGAGCCCGCACCCGCGCGGCGCAGCTGCACCAGATAGGCACGCTGGCCGTAACGGTATCCGGACGCGCGTTCGGCATCGACGGCGACGGGGCCCGAGCCCGCGGTGAAGGCGGTGATCACCTCGGCGAGGGTGGCCTCGTCGGCGATCACGGGTGGAATGCCCTCGCGGGGCTCCAGCAAAGGGATCGGCGCCTCCGTAACAGAAGATCCGCCGTCGTCCGGAGGGGCGCCTCCGGTGGTTCGCAGTGAAGTGTCTGCTGCGGTCTCTTGGGCGTCGGTCACATGTCAAGGGTATCTGTACGAGCGAACGCCTGACCTGCGCCTTCCGGACACATTGGCGCTGACCTGCGGAAACACGTCTCGTCGTTTCTCATGGCTTACCGGTGCATCTCGGCCACGGGCGCCCTCGATGTGCCCCTGCAACGCGTGAGGCCCGCCGATGACCTTGCTTTTCGCACCGGCCGGGACCGCCGGGAGCGAGACGGGTGTCCTCAGCCGTGCTTCGCTAGCCCTCCCGGGTGGGGGTGGCCGGGCGCAGGCTGGAGATGAAGGACTGGTAGTCCTCGAGGACGTCCTGGAGCTGGCTCGTCCTCGCCGTCAGCGCGATCTCGATCTCGGCGCGTTCACCGCGCCGCTGCTCGTTCTCCAGCACCAGGACGAACTGGCTCTGCGCGAGCTCCATCGGCTGCCCGTTGACGGTGGCCCGGATGCGCAGGTTCTGCACGATCCCAGGGGCGTCGATGAGGCCCGGCGCCGGCGAGGTGCCCACCTCGGTGCGCTTGACGATGTCGACGGCGCCGACGTTCTCGCGCAGCCGCCGCACCGACTCCTCGGCGAGGCTGTGCAGGCTCGACGAGCCCTCGAGGACGCGGCCGGTGACCGTGATGTTGGGAAACCTCGAAAGGATCTCTCAAGGCGCGGACGCAACGACATCGGCCCTGGACATCACCATGATCCCTGCCGGGAAGCTTCATAGTGCGACCGATTCGTGCGCCTCAGGAGGGCGGCGGGTGGAAGCGGCTGTGCTACGGCGCCTGCGGAGGTCGGGCGGGCGACATGATGCCCCGGATTCCCACCGTCATGGCCCGTCCCCGCATGAGAGTGTCGAACCAGCCGTCGCGGTAGACCCGCAGATCCGGAACCTCCACGCCCAGGTTCAGGGCCCAGACGGAGTGGACGATGACCTGCGTCGTCTCCGTGTCGATGTCGCTGTTGTAATAGCGGTACTCGAACGCGCGGAAGCCGAATCCGCGGTAGGTGCCGCTGACGACGTTGTCCCCGGTGACGCCGCTGGCCTTGACCGGGAGCGGCTCGGCCCCCTGGTACGCGTCGACGAGGCTCGCCACCCCCTCCTCGTAGGTCCACCCGCGGCTCTCGGCGAACGACCGCAGCCGCGCGTACGCCTCTTCGGACCTACGCTTCTTGCGGGCTTTGCCCCGGTGGTCCCACACGACGAGAGCCACGACGCCACCACACGCCAGCAGGAACAGGACCGCCGGTCCAACGGGCGCGGCCGGGTCCGGCTCAGGAGGGGGTCTCGTCGACCTTGATGTCGTAGCGGATCGTGCTGCCTTCGACGGAGTTGACCTTGACGGTCACACCGAAGCCGGTGCCGTCGGTCGCGGTGAGCCTGCAACGCAGCGAGGTGCCGACCTTGCCTGCGAGGTCCTCGGGGCAGGTGACGTCCGGCTTCGGCTGACCCGTCTGCGCGGCGAGCTTCTCGGCCACCGAGTTCGCCACCTCGTCCTTGGACAGCTTGGCCTCCGAGGAGCAGCCCACCAGCAGCGCGGCGGCGGCCGCGGCGGCGACGCTCCAGGAGGCCAAGGCTGCGGAGGACTTGGGCATGACGGGCTCCGTTCGGGGCGAGAGGATCACGAGGGCCGAAAGGTGACACTCGTCGGTGCGCATGTCTATCAGCCCGGACGGCCCGCCTGACTGATCTTCACGTCCTCCCGCTCCTGCCCGCGAGTGATCTTCACGTGTATGGACAGCGCCCGCCGACGGAACGTTCCGTCGACGGGCGCCTGGGGTCGTAAACCAGTCGGCCAAGGGGGGATCCGGTCCACGACAGGTGAGGGACGGGCGGGGATCAGCGGCCGATCCCGTTCACGTCAGTGAATGATCAAGGGTTCAATGAGCGGCTCAGGGGGCTTCGAAGGGGTGTCAGTGGATGATGCCGGTCCGCAGGGCTACGGCGACCATGCCGGCGCGGTCGCCGGTGCCCAGCTTGCGGGCGATGCGGGCGAGGTGGCTCTTGACGGTCAGCGCGGACAGGCCCATCGAGACGCCGATCGCCTTGTTCGACTGGCCCTCCGCCACCAGCCGCAGCACCTCGACCTCACGACCGGAGAGCTCGCGGTAGCCGCCCGGGTGGCTCGGAGCACCCGGGTGGCGACGGTGCATACGGGCGGCGGCAGCGCCGATGGGAGCGGCACCAGGCCGGGTGGGGAGCCCGACGTTGGTGCGGGTGCCGGTGACGACGTAGCCCTTCACACCGCCGGCGAGGGCGTTGCGTACGGCGCCGATGTCGTCGGCGGCGGAGAGGGCGAGGCCGTTGGGCCAGCCCGCGGCGCGGGTCTCCGACAGGAGGGTGAGGCCGGAGCCGTCGGGCAGGTGGACGTCGGCGACACAGATGTCGCGGGGATTGCCGATGCGGGGGCGGGCCTCCGCGATGGACGAGGCCTCGATGACATCGCGCACACCGAGCGCCCATAGGTGGCGGGTGACGGTGGAGCGGACGCGGGGATCGGCCACGACCACCATGGCGGTCGGCTTGTTCGGGCGGTAGGCGACCAGGCTTGCGGGCTGCTCGAGGAGAACGGACACCAGGCCTCCTGGGTGGCGGGGACGGCTTTCAAGGTCACAGTCGTCTTCGGCACCAAACCCGTGGCCCTTTAGGGAAAGATCACGATTTAGTGAGTAACAATCGGGGCAATTCGGACACACGGTCGATCGTTCAGTGAGCAAATCGGTTCGATCGACGGCTGTTCCTGACCGAAAGTGGCCGTATCGACAAAGTGACGGTCAAGTCGATGGCGATCGGCCGGCAAGCCAGTCAACCAGCCGGCCGGTCAGCGGGACTGCGGATCACGGCGCTGCGGCAGCGTCACCACCGACGCGTCGCCCGGGCCCGCCGGGGGCAGGCCCGCGACCTGGGCCAGCAGGTCGCACCAGGACGCCAGGTGGGCCGCGGTGTCCGGAACGCCGCCCAGGCCCTCACGGGGCGTCCACGAGGCGCGGATCTCGATCTGCGAGGCCGCCGGGCGCTCGGCCAGGCCGCCGAAGTAGTGCGAGCTCGCGCGCGTGACGGTGCCGCTCGGTTCGCCGTACGACAGTCCGCGCGCCTGGAGCGCACCGGTCAGCCAGGACCAGCACACGTCGGGCAGCAGCGGATCGGCGGCCATCTCCGGCTCCAGCTCCGCGCGCACCAGCGTCACCAGCCGGAAGGTACCCCGCCAGGCGTCGTGCCCCTCCGGGTCGTGCAGCAGCACGAGGCGGCCGTCGGCCAGGTCCTGGTCGCCTTCGACGACAGCGGCCTCCAGCGCGTACGCGTACGGGGCGAGGCGCTGGGGCGCCTTGGTCTGCTCGACCTCGATCTGCGGCCGCAGGCGGCTGTTGCGCAGGGCCTCGACCGCGGCGCGGAAGGCCGGGGGAGCCGTACTGCGCGAATGCCGGTCCGCCTCCCCGGTGTCCTTCGCTTCATCCATGCCGCCAGTACCGTCCGACAGTCTTCCCTGAGCCGCAGCCATGCCGGAAGGTTAAGGGGAACCGGGGCTTCGTGCTGGGCTAGACACCCCGTGCCCGGTGTCGGGGTGGCCGTCACTGATTTTCGCCGACCGGCGTCGTGCGAGACTTGCCCCGTGAGTGCCAACGAGAGCCCTGCGACCCAGCAGCCCGCGCCGCCGACCGCCGCCTACGACTCCGCCTTCCTCAAGGCGTGCAGGCGCGAACCCGTGCCGCACACGCCGGTGTGGTTCATGCGGCAGGCCGGGCGCTCCCTGCCGGAGTACCGCAAGGTGCGCGAGGGCATCCCGATGCTCGAGTCCTGCATGCGGCCCGAGCTGGTCACCGAGATCACCCTGCAGCCCGTGCGCCGGCACGACGTGGACGCGGCGATCTTCTTCAGCGACATCGTCGTCCCGCTCAAGGCCATCGGCATCGACCTCGACATCAAGCCGGGCGTCGGCCCGGTCGTCGAGCAGCCCATCCGCACCCGCGCCGACCTGGACCGGCTGCGCCACCTGACCCCCGATGACGTCTCCTACGTCACCGAGGCCATCGGCCTGCTCACCCGCGAGCTCGGCTCGACCCCGCTCATCGGTTTCGCCGGCGCGCCTTTCACCCTCGCGAGCTACCTCGTCGAGGGCGGCCCGTCCCGCACGTACGAGAACGCCAAGGCGATGATGTACGGCGACCCCGAGCTGTGGGCCGACCTGCTCGACCGCCTCGCGGACATCACGGCCGCCTTCCTCAAGGTGCAGATCGAGGCCGGCGCCTCCGCGATCCAGCTCTTCGACTCCTGGGTCGGCTCCCTCGCGCCCGCCGACTACCGGCGCTCGGTGATGCCCGCCTCCGCGAAGGTCTTCGACGCCGTCGCCGGGTACGGCGTCCCGCGCATCCACTTCGGCGTCGGTACCGGTGAGCTGCTGAAGCTCATGGGCGAGGCCGGCGCGGACGTCGTCGGCGTCGACTGGCGCGTCCCGCTCGACGAGGCCGCCCGCCGGGTCGGCCCCGGCAAGGCACTCCAGGGCAATCTCGACCCGACCGTCCTGTTCTCCACGCCGGAGGCGATCGAGGCCAAGACCCGCGAGGTCCTCGACGCCGCGGCGGGCCTGGAGGGCCACGTCTTCAACCTCGGCCACGGCGTCATGCCGTCCACCGACCCGGACGCGCTGACCCGGCTCGTGGAGTACGTCCACACGCGGACCGCCCGCTAGGCGGCGCTCACCATGTGTGCCGGGGCCGGGCGCGCCTGCCGAACAGCAGGCCGCGTGGCTCCGGCGGTGGAGGTGTGCCCGGCTTGAGCGGCCAGGCGAGCGCCATGCCGGCCAGGAAGCCGACGATGTGCGCCGCGTACGCCACGGTGCCCGCGGCGGAGACGCCCTCGCCGGACGAGTACACCGCCTGCAGCCCGAACCAGAAGCCGAGGACCAGCCAGGCCGGCAGCCGCAGCGGCAGGAAGATCAGGAACGGGACGAGGACCCAGACGCGGGCCCTCGGATACAGCACGAGATAAGCGCCGAGGACGCCCGCGATCGCCCCGGACGCGCCGATCAGCGGGTCGGCCGAGTCGTCGTTGAGGAGCGCGAAGCCGTACGACGCCGCGTAGCCGCAGACGACGTAGAAGAGCACGTACCGCACATGGCCCATGCGGTCCTCGATGTTGTTGCCGAAGATCAGCAGGAACAGCATGTTGCCGAGCAGGTGCAGCCAGCTGCCGTGCAGGAACATCGCGGTGAAGACGGACAGCACCGGGGACTTGTCGTAGTCCGGCGGGCCGATCGCACAGCCGGGGCCCTGCGGGCCGAGCGCGACGTCGCCCGTGGGGACCACCCTCGGCAACTGATCGTGGATCAACTCCCGTGGCACGGCCGCGTAGTGGTCCAGGAACGCGTGCAGATGGCACAGCTGGGCCAGGCTGCTCTCACCGGCCACGGAGCCGGCTATGCCGGGCGTGGACAGGAAGACGAAGACGTTCGCGGCGATCAGCGCGTAGGTCACCCAGGGGGTGCGGCGGACCGGGTTCACGTCATGGACAGGGATGACCACGAGAGGTATCTGCCCGGGATCCGTCCGGCGAATCGGTGAACGTGGCCGTCGCCGCGTGCGTATGTCTCGGAAACCGACGTGAGGGACAGGCGATGAACGACCGAGTTACTCCTCCGATCCATGCTCTGCCCGACGGTGAGGCGGAGATCTCCCTGGTGGTGCGGCTTCCATGGGAAGACGTCGCCCGGCTCGGCCAGGAGGCCGGGCGGCTTGCTTCGCAGATGCAGCGGCCGGTGACGTTGGACGAGGCCGTCAGCCACCGGTTGCGGTCCGTTCGGCCGTCTGCTGCGCATGCGAAGCCGGCGGGGGAGCAGCCTGCTGCGGCCGCGATGCCGCCGAGTGTGAGCGCGTCCGTGTCGTCGTTGCCTTCCCGGCCGCCGGCTGAGCAGGCTCGGCAGGCCATTGAGCGGATCAACGGGACGGCCGGGACCGCTTAGCCCCGATCGCCGTAGGGGTGCGGGTGGTTCGGCGGCTGCGGGCTCGTTGTGGCTGGTCGCGCCCAAGCGGCGGAGCCGCATATCGACACAGCCCCGCGCCCCTAGGTGGGCTGTTGTACCGCCTTCGATGCCTTACGGGCCGCTACCAGGACCGGATCCCATACCGGTGAGAACGGAGGCGCGTATCCCAGGTCCAGGGACACCATCTGCTCCACCGTCATCCCTGCGGTCAGTGCCACCGCCGCGATGTCCACCCGCTTCCCCGCGCCCTCCCTGCCCACGATCTGGACGCCCAGGAGCCGCCCGGTGCGGCGCTCGGCGAGCATCTTGACCGTCATGAGGGAGGAGTTCGGGTAGTAACCCGCGCGGCTTGTGGACTCGATCATCGCCGTGACGTACTGCAGGCCCGCCCTGCGTGCGTCCTTCTCGCGCAGGCCCGTGCGGGCGATCTCCAGGTCGCAGACCTTGCTGACGGCCGTGCCGACCACGCCGGGGAACGTGGCGTAGCCGCCGGCGGCGTTCGTGCCGATGACCTGGCCGTGTTTGTTGGCGTGGGTGCCGAGGGCGATGTGGCGTTCCTGGCCGGATACCAGGTCGAGGACCTCCACGCAGTCGCCGCCCGCCCAGATGTTCTCGTGGCCGCGCACGCGCATGGCCAGGTCGGTCAGCAGGCCGCCGTGATCGCCGAGGGGGAGGCCGGCCGCCCGGGCGAGCCTGGTTTCCGGGCGGACGCCGATGCCCAGGACGACCACGTCCGCGGGGTACTCGGCGTCCTCCGTGGCCACCGCCCGGACCCGGCCGTCCTCGCCGGTGAGGATCTTGGTGACCTCGGCGTCGTTGACCATGGTGATGCCGAGGCCCTCCATGGCCTGGTGCACCAGGCGGCCCATGTCCGGGTCGAGCGTGGACATGGGCTCGCTACCGCGGTTGACGACGGTCACCTCGTAGCCGCGGTTGATGAGGGCCTCGGCCATCTCGACGCCGATGTAGCCGGCGCCGACCACCACCGCGCGGCGGCCACGCGTGCGTGTCAGCGTGTCGATGAGGGCCTGGCCGTCGTCGAGGGTCTGCACCCCGTGGACGCCGGGGGCGTCGGCGCCCGGCATGTCGGGGCGGATCGGGCGGGCACCGGTCGCGATCACGAGTTTGTCGTACGACGTCCAGGACTCGGCGCCGGAATCGACGTCACGCGCGCGTACCCGGCCGCCGGCCACGTCGATCTCCGTGACCTCCGTCCGCACGCGCAGGTCGATGTCGCGCGCGCGGTGCTCCTCAGGCGTACGCGCGATCAGCTGGTCGCGGTCGGGGACCTCGCCGCCCACCCAGTACGGGATGCCGCAGGCCGAGAAGGACGTGAAGTGGCCGCGCTCGAAGGCCACGATCTCCAGTTCCCCGGCGCTCTTCAACCGCCGTGCCTGCGACGCCGCGGACATCCCCGCGGCGTCGCCGCCGATCACGACCAGCCGCTCTCGCTCACCCGGCACACCCCTCGCAACACCCCGCGCATCGCTCATGCTCATGCGAACACGCTACGGGCGCCGGGCATTTCAGTCCCGCTCGCCGCCCTGTTCGCCGCCGCGCTCGTCGCCCGCGCGCGTGGGCCCCGGTGCCGGGTAGGCCGTCGGCAGCGGGCCCAGGGCCGTCGTCGTGGGCGCCGTGGCCGGGCGGCGCGGCAGCCGGGGCCGCAGGACCTTCAGCCACAGCAGGACGATCAGCGCCGCCACGGCGGCGAAGGGCAGCACGGCGCCGAACGCCACCGCGAGCCAGCGCAGCATCGTCACGAACGCGTTCCAGCCGCCCGCGAGCGCGTCCAGGAAGCCGGGGTCGGCGTCCTTCGCGGCCTTCTTCACCGGCGTCTCGGACAGGGACAGGGTGATGGTCGCCAGGCTGGTGCGGTCCTTCAGGGACGCCTGCTGGGCGAGCAGCGCCTCCAGGTCCGCCTGCCGGCTGCTCAGCTCGCCCTCCAGCGTCACCACGTCGCTCAGCTTCGTCGCCTGGTCCATCAGCTCACGGATCCGGGCCACGCTGGCGCGCTGCGACTTGATGCGGCTCTCCACGTCGACGACCTGGTCGGTGACGTCCTGCGCCTTGGCGCTGCGCTCGATCAGCTTGCCCGCGCCCTCCAGTTCCGCGAGGACGTCGGCGTACCGGTCGACGGGCACGCGCAGGACGACACGGGTGTGCTCGCGGCCCTCCTCGTCCCGGGTCGTGGTCTCGTTGCCGACGTAGCCACCCGCGTTCTCGGTGGTGGTGCGGGTCTCGGCCAAGGCCTTGGGTACGTCCTTGACCTGCACGGTCAGCGAGGCCGTACGGATGATGCGGCTCGCGGTGACCTTGGGCGGCGCGGTGGCCTTGTCGGCGCCGGAGCCGTAGCCGGAGCCCGGGGCGCCCTCCTTCGCGTCCGCCTGGGACTCCGGCTGAGCGGCCTCTCCCGCGGCGGCCTTGCTGTCGCCCGCCCCGGAGTCGTCCGAGGCGCTGCAGCCGGTGAGCGCGAGGGCCGTGGCCAGCAGGAGACCGGCCAGGGCCTGAACCGGTCGTACGGATCGTGTGGAGCGTCGTGCGCGCATGTGGGCGTACCCCCGAGGGTCGTCGTGACGACTGACGCTTCTTCGACGCCTGAAGGGGGCGGGACGTTGGCGGGGAACGGTCCCGATGCGGTCACGGTCGGGACTCGTGAAGGACACCGGGGCGGGGCGGGACTGTCAGTGGGGTCTGAGAGGCTGTGGACATGCGCGAAGTGGAGACTCGTACGGGTACGGGCCGGGTCGTCGTCATCGGAGGCGGAATCGCCGGGCTCGCCGCGGCCCACCGGCTGCTGGACGCCGGCCGGCAGGTGACCGTCCTGGAGGCCTCGGACCGGGTCGGCGGCAAGCTGCTGCCCGGCGAGATCGCGGGCGTGCGCGTGGACCTCGGCGCCGAGTCGATGCTGGCGCGCCGCCCCGAGGCCGTCGCCCTCGCGCGCGAGGTGGGCCTCGCCGACCGGCTCCAGCCGCCCGCCACCGCGACGGCCTCGATCTGGACCCGTGGCGCCCTGCGCCCCATGCCCAAGGGGCATGTCATGGGCGTCCCCGGCACCGCGTCCGCGCTCTCCGGCGTCCTGTCCGACGAGGGCCTGGCCCGCATCGAGCGCGACGCCGACCTGCCCCGCACGGAGGTGGGGGACGACGTGGCGGTCGGGGAGTACGTGGCGGCACGCCTCGGCCGGGAGGTCGTCGACCGGCTCGTCGAGCCCCTCCTCGGTGGCGTCTATGCGGGCGACGCGTACCGCATCTCGATGCGGTCGGCGGTCCCGCAGCTCTTCCAGGCCGCGCAGACCCATGCCTCGATCACCGAGGCCGTCCGCGAGATCCAGGCCAGGGCGGCGGCCAACCAGCAGACCGGGCCGGTGTTCATGGGCATCGAGGGCGGGATCGGCCGACTCCCGCTCGCCGTCGCGGAGTCGGTGCGCGCGCGGGGCGGCGAGATCGTGACCGGGGCGCCGGTGACCGAGCTGCGCAGGGTGGGGGTGCCGGAGCCGAGCGGCGTCGACGGGCCGCGTGCCTTCGGCGGTGGCGGGTCGGTCGCCGGCGAGGGCCGTCCCGCGCGCGCGGGCGAAGCGGACGGCTCCGCGGCGCAGCCGCACACGGCATGGCGCGTCGTCGCCGGCGATCGCGTGCTCCACGCGGACGCGGTGATCGTCGCTCTGCCCGCCCCGGCCGCGGCCGCCCTCCTGCGCGCCGAGGCCCCCGAAGCCGCCGCCGACCTGGACGGCATCGAGTACGCCTCCATGGCTCTGATCACCCTCGCCTTCCGCCGCGCCGACACCGGCCTGCCCGCCGGCAGCGGCTTCCTCGTGCCGCCGGTCGACGGACGCACCATCAAGGCGTCGACGTTCGCCTCCGAGAAGTGGGGCTGGATCGCCGACGAGAACCCGGACGTGGTCGTCCTGCGTACATCCGTCGGGCGGTACGGCGAGACGGAGATCCTTCAGCGCGACGACGCCCACCTCGTCGACGTCTCCCGCCGCGACCTCGAGGCGGCGACCGGCCTCGACGCCACCCCCCTGGAGACCCGCGTCACCCGCTGGACCGACGGCCTGCCCCAGTACCCGGTCGGCCACCACGCACGTGTGGCCCGCATCCGCGAGCACATCGCCAAGCTGCCGGGCCTCGCGGTGTGCGGCGCGCAGTACGACGGTGTGGGCATCCCGGCGTGCATCGCGAGCGCGTACGCCGCCGTGGACCAGCTGGGCGGAGACCTGAGCGGTGTGGAGGAGCTCACCGCCAACCCGGTGCAGAGTCTGCACGGAGGAGCGGGAGAATAGGGGACATGAGTGACGACGCCTCCACCACCGAGTCCGGCAGGATCCCGAACAAGGGCAAGCTGGCCAAGGACCTCAACGAGGTCATCCGCTACACCCTCTGGTCCGTCTTCAAGCTGAAGGACGTGCTCCCCGAGGACCGCGCGGGCTACGCCGACGAGGTCCAGGAGCTGTTCGACCAGCTCGCCGCCAAGGACGTGACGGTCCGCGGCACGTACGACGTGTCCGGCCTGCGCGCCGACGCCGATCTCATGATCTGGTGGCACGCCGAGACCAGCGACCAGCTGCAGGAGGCGTACAACCTCTTCCGCCGCACCAAGCTGGGCCGTGCGCTCACGCCGGTCTGGTCGAACATGGCGCTGCACCGCCCCGCCGAGTTCAACCGCTCGCACATCCCGGCGTTCCTCGCCGACGAGACGCCGCGCAACTACGTCAGCGTCTACCCCTTCGTGCGCTCCTACGACTGGTACCTGCTGCCCGACGAGGACCGCCGCCGCATGCTCGCCGACCACGGCAAGATGGCCCGCGGCTACCCCGACGTGCGCGCCAACACGGTCGCCTCGTTCTCGCTGGGCGACTACGAGTGGCTGCTGGCCTTCGAGGCCGACGAGCTCTACCGCATCGTCGACCTCATGCGCCACCTGCGGGCTTCCGAGGCCCGGATGCACGTCCGCGAAGAGGTGCCGTTCTTCACCGGGCGTCGCAAGTCCGTGGCCGAGCTGGTCGCCGGGCTCGCCTAGGTCTGGTCGTCGAAGTTCGTGACACAGCCCGCGCCCCTTCCGGGGCGCGGGCTGTGTGCATGTGCGCCGCGTGGGCACGACCCACTACGGACGGGCCGCCGCTTCATGACGGCGCTTCTGCGGAGCGCTCGGCTTGGGCTCGGGGTGCCCCGCGCACGCCGCCCGCCGCGCGGGGAGGCGGCCCTCCAGCAGGTACGCGTCGATGTGGCCGTTGACGCAGGCGTTCGGGCCGTAGGCGATGCCGTGCGTGCCGGCGTCCCGCTCGGTGACCAGCACCGAGCCCGACAGCCGCCGGTGCATCTCCAGCGCCCCGTCGTACGGCGTGGCGGCATCCCGCTCGGCGGCCAGGATCAGCAGCGGCGGCACCTCACCCGGCCCGGTCCGCACGTCGAGGGGCTCCTGCCGGGGCGCCTGCCAGTAGGCGCACGGCAGGTTCATCCACACGTTGTCCCAGGTCTCGAACGGGGCCACCCGCGCGAGCCGTGTGTTGTCCCGGTCCCAGACCGCCCAGTCCGTCGGCCAGGGCGCGTCGTTGCACTCCACGGCCGTGTAGACCGCGTTGGAGTTCTCCTCCTCGGCCGCCGCCTCCGTCACCGGCGCGGCCAGCTCGACCAGCGGCTTCGGGTTGCCCTTCAGATAGGCCGACAGCGCCTGCGCCCGTGCGGGCCAGTAGTCGTCGTAGTACCCGGCCTGCAGGAACGCCTCCTGCAACTGCTCGGGCCCGACCTTCCCGCCCGCCGGCTTGACGGCCAGCCGCGCCCGCACCTTGTCGTAGTGGCGCAGCACCTCGTCGGCGGTGTCCCCGAGGCCGTAGACGGCGTGGTGCTTGGCGACCCACTCCCGGAAGTCCGCCCACCGCCCCTCGAACGCGGCCGACTGGAGGAGGTTGCTGCGGTACCAGATCTGCGCCGGGTCCGGGTTCACCGCCGAGTCGAACACCATCCGCCGCACGTGCGAGGGGAAGAGGGTCGCGTACAGCGCGCCGAAGTAGGTGCCGTACGACGCCCCCATGAACGTCAGCTTCCGCTCGCCCAGCGCGGCGCGCAGGACGTCCAGGTCTCGGGCGTTGTTGAGGGAGTTGTAGTGCCGCAGCGCGCTGCCGGTGCGCTCGGCGCAGCCGCGCG
Source organism: Streptomyces sp. CA-251387 (assembly GCF_050936625.1). Lineage (NCBI taxonomy): Bacteria > Bacillati > Actinomycetota > Actinomycetes > Kitasatosporales > Streptomycetaceae > Streptomyces > Streptomyces sp. CA-251387. Next base: position 7,261,721 of record NZ_JBNJMJ010000001.1, read on the forward strand.
CGTAGGCCTTGGCCCGGGCGATGCGCTCCCGCTTGTACGCCTCCGAGGGGTGCGTCGGCGCGTCCGAGGGCCCCTTGGCGAGCTGCTTGGGGTCCTGGCAGGACACCGGTGCGGACGGCCGCACTCCGCGCGGGGCGTAGCCGACCAGGTCGTACGCCCCCGCCAGCCGCTTCCAGGCGGGCAGGACGCCGATCATCGGGAAGTGCAGGCCGGAGGCGCCCGGCCCGCCCGGGTTGTAGACCAGGGCGCCCTGGCGGGGCACCCGGCGCTTGCTGTTGTGCGGGTCCTTGTGCGTGGCCTGGACCCGGCTGACGGTGAGTTTGATCTGCCGGCCGTCGGGATGCGCGTAGTCGAGCGGGACGGACACCGTGCCGCACTTCACGTGGCCCGGCAGGTCCAGCTCCTTGGGGCAGCCGGCGAAGGTGATGCCGGCCGCCTTGGCGCGCGCGGCGGCCATCATCACGCCGTACCCCTCGGCCGCGCCCGGGGCCGGGGCCCCGGTGCTGCCGGCCGGGGCGGTGGAGAGGGTGGTCAGGAGCAGCGCTCCGGCGACCGGGTAGAGGGCGGGAACTCTCATCGCGTGTCCCTTCAGTGCACGGCAGCAACAAAAGGGATATTTCGTTTGTCTGTTGACAAAGGCAAGCACCGTCCCGCCGGTGTCGGCGTCAATGCCCCCGATGCGTCACCGGCCGCGGAACCGTCAGTCCCGCCAGGGGGACGCCTCATGGTGCGGCCCGCGGTGTGCGAAGGCCTGGCGCAGCTCCGGCTCGCCGATCGCGCGCACGCCTCGTACGGCGACGGAGGTGAGGTACGTACGGTCGTCCCCGCCCGTCGAGCGCCGCACCAGGGCGCGGAGCAGCCGCTGCCCGGCGGGGGAGGCCCACTGTGCGTACGGGTGGATCTCGACCCGGGCGATGGCGAGACAGCTCAGGGTGAGCACGAAGGGGAGCGCGAACCAGAGGGCGACCAGATGGGCCGGCATGTCCGACTGTGCGGGCGCCAGCAGGGCGACCGCCCCCAGCGCCAGGACCACCGCCGCGGCCAGCCGCACCTGCCGGATCGCGGCCGCGACGCCACTACGCGCCTCGTCGGGCACGGCGAGGCCGGCGCTGACCAGCCGGTCGGCGAGGCTGCCCACCGCGTCGGCGGCGGCCGCGGCGTCCCGCACCGGCTCGATCCGGGACTGGCCCTCCGGCCCGATGGCCCCTATCACCGAGCGCTCCATCTCGTCGCGCCCCCGTGGATCGACGACCGTCGCCCAGCCGGTGTGCGCGAGCAGCAGCCGCCGTTGCCGGGCCATGGAGACAAGGGTCAGGTCGGCGACCCGCCGGGGGCCGCCGGACAGGAACGCCGCCTCGTACAGCGTCAGATCGTGTCCTCGGCCGGTCATCGCCGCTTTCGTGTCGACGGCCGCGGCGTGCACGGCGGCCAGACACAGCCGCGTGCACGCCGTGCCGGCGGCGGCCCAGGCCAGCAGCAGAAGTAGCACCCAGAACATGGCTCCCATTTTGCGGCTAAACCGCCGCTGCTCTCGCGGACTTGGTTGCTCGCCGTAGGGGTTCCTCAATTAATGGTTGCGGTCTTGGGGGGTATTTCAGGATTTGCCGGGATCCTCGAGTGGGCGGCTGGTGGCGGCCGGCGGCAGGGTATAGGTCGGGGTCGGCGTCGGGGACGGCGTCATGGGGATGGCGGGGTCCGGGTCGGTGGTGGGGCCGGGTGGGGCGGGCGAGGGGGTGATCGGGGGAGTGCTGCCGGCGACCATGTCCCTGGCGAGGGCGTCCCAGTCGACGTACCCGGTGGCCTCCAGCACCTTGATGTGGTCCAGCACGGTGGTGTTGGCGTCGTCGGCGAGTTCGCGGACGAGGGAGTTGCGCGTACTGGCCCGTACCTGGGCGACGACGGAGAACACCTTGCCGTGCGCCAGCCGCAGGATGTTGGCGAACTGCCGGTCGTACTCGACGCCTTGGGTCGAGTCCAGGGTCGCCAGCCACTCCTGCTGCTGCTCGGAGGGCTCGTTGGGCAGCTCCAGGTTGAGCCTCGCGGCGACGTCGCGCACCCGCTCGTCCAGGAACGTGTGCCCCTCGATGAGGTGCCGGCCCGCGGTGCGTACGGCCGGCGTGGTGCCCTTCTGCTGCGCCTGCTGACCGGCGGGCAGCTCCCACAGCCCGGCCAGCCGGACCTTCGTGACGAACTCGCGGTCGAGACCGGACAGCGGCCCGTACTCGGTCGAGACGGTCTCGGCGTTGAGCACGTCCAGACCCGTCCCGGACCGGTCGGCGTACGACCAGATCGGGAAGATCATCGCCAGCAGCGTCGCCGTCAGGCCCGTGATGATGAGCCCGGTGCCGCTGAAGATGCCTCGGCCGTTGATGGGGGTCGCGGTCGCATGGTGCCTCCTGTTGCGGCACCGCACGTTAGTGCGCTTCGAGGGTTGGGTTGGCATATTACTTCGGGGTACGCCGGGGTCTACGCCAACTGCCGTACGGGGGCGAATGGTTGCAACGGGGGTCGTTACGGGCGTATGGGGGAGGGGAGGTGGGGGCGTAGAGGGGCAAAGGGGGGCGAAGTGGAGGGCGGTGATCGTGTTATGGGGTGGGGTGTTAACCCCGGCACACTCGGTGGGGGTGGCGGCGCCTAGGAAGGGAGCGGGGGTTGGCGTATGCGGTGTCCGTCGGGCGGTGGGGGCGGACCTGATGTGAGCGGTCCGGTCATCGCGGCGACTCCACTATGCCGCAGCAGTTACGCGTCGCCCGGTCCTGTGCCGCAGCACCCATGCGTCGCCCGGCCCTGCGCCGCAGCACTCACGCGTCCCCCGGTCTCCTCCCGGTTGCCCGCCGCGCGGGAAGCGAGCTGGAAGGGAAGGCCTGCTTGACCGATTCGCGTGCGAGTTCGCGTCGCCCGGTCAGCAGGCATGTGTGCCGTACGAGGGCGGGGAGGCGGAAGGCGTACGAGCCCACCCGTACCGCCGGGGGTGACGGTGCAGGTGTTGTCGCCGGGGAGGGCGCGGTCGCCCGCCGCGTCGCAGCCAGCCTGCTCACACCGCCGCAGCTCGCTCGCCACCGCAGCCTGTTCATCGGTTGCGGCCCGCTCACCGCCGCAGCAGCACCCGGCGCGTGGCCCGGGCCAGTCGCACCCCCGGCCGCCGCGACCGTGGCCTCGGCCCCGACCGCTCCAGCCACCACTCCCGCAACTCCCCGCGCACCCGCTCGTCTTCGAGCCGCCCCTCGGCCAGCAGGTACCCGGCGAAGTCCAGCGCGTCGCGCCGATAGCCGTCTGTCATCGGGTGCCCGTGCGTGTACGCGAGGAAGGCCCGCCGATACCGCTCCCCGAGGATCACCGGCAACTCGGGCGCGACCTTCGCCACGACATCCGCGCGCTTCCCGGCGAGCGCCCGCGCCTGCACCCCGAGCCGCACGCGGTCGAACCCCTCCGGCACGGGCGTCCCGGCGACGAGCGCGGACAGCAGGGCGGCCTGCGCGAGGCCGAGGCGCTGACGAGCGTGCGCGGTACCAGCCGCCGCGGCCTGCTTGTACGCCGGCTCCTGGTCGCCTGCCGTGTCTTGCTGGCGTGTGGTGTCCTGTGCCGAAGAAGCCCCCCGCTCCGCATCCCCCTTCTCCAACGCCCCCCGAATCGCCCCCAACTCCCGCTCCAGCTCCCCCGGTTCCGGGAAGTTCTCGTCCCTCTCCAGCAGCACCCCCGGCGGGGACACGCGGGATGCGAGGTCGGTGAGGATGTCGAGGACCGGCTGGGGGACCGGGTGGGCGTGGCTGTCGTGCCAGACGCCGTCGCGTTCGAAGCCGCCCGCGACGTGGACGTATGCGATGGCCTCAAGGGGGAGGTCGGCGAGCGCCTTGGCCGGGTCCTCGCCGCGGTTGACGTGGTTGGTGTGGAGGTTGGCGACGTCGATGAGGAGGCGTACGCCGGTACGGTCGGCGAGTTCGTACAGGAACTGGCCCTCGGTCATCTCCTCGCCCGGCCAGGAGATGAGCGCGGCGATGTTCTCCACGGCGAGCGGCACGGGCAGCGCGTCCTGGGCGATACGGACGTTCTCGCACAGCACGTCGAGGGCGTCCCGGGTGCGGGGGACCGGCAGGAGATGCCCCGCTTCCAGGCGCGGGGACGCCGTCAGCGGCCCGCCCGCCCGTACGAACGCGATGTGCTCGGTGACCAGCGGCGACCCCAGTGCCTCCACCCGCTCGGCGAGCGCGGCCAGCCTGTCGGCGTCGGGCCGGTCCGCGCCGCCCAGGCCGAGCGAGACACCGTGCGGAATCACGGTCACGCCGCGCCGGCACAGCCGTAGCAGCGACTCGGGAAGGTGCCCGGGACAGACGTTCTCGGCGACGGCCTCGACCCAGTCGATGCCCGGCATGCGCTCCACGGCGTCCGCGATCTCCGGACGCCATCCGATCCCCGTGCCCAGTCGCTGCATCGTCCCCTCCTCGGCCTCTTCGCCTCTTCCGCATCCGCTGTCCCGTCTCCTCGTCTCCTTCGACGTGTCGGACGTTCGGACGTGACGGGGGTATGGCCCCAGGGGCTCGGCCTGAACCCCTGGGCGGGCACCTTCAGAGCAACATTTGAGGTTGGGCCGCCCCCACCCCGCATCGCCGACCGCCTCGCCGACGGCTCTGCCACGTCGTACGCGCGGGGCGCCCGGGATGTTCAAGCGATGCTGACCGAAAGCCGACAGAAAGCGTTCCTTGCGGAGGTCTACACCAGCGTCGGCGGTGCGCCCGGGACGGCGGATCGGCCGCCCGCGGGCGCCTGGGACGGCGAGCGTGCCAGGTCAGATGGATTCCGGCCGCCCGCCGACCGAATGGTCAGTTGATTTTGGCCATCTGAAAACCATGCAACAGGTGCCATTCAATTCGGAATTGAGTGGTCCGTTTGCGGGCTGAATGGCGTGAATTCAGTGTCGTCCCGAAGTCTCTGCATCGAATCGGGCTGGTAGTTGATTTTTCCTTATGGGAGAATCTTCACAGGGGAGGGCGGTCTCGTCCGAAAGGATGCATCTGAGCGGCCGCCTGCACCGCGCGAGAATCAGCCGTCGGGACTGGGGGATAAGTCGGCTCATGAACTTGGTGGAGCGGGACGAGGAACTGTCGGTCATGGAGGGCATGTTCGACGCAGCGATGGCCGGACAGGGCGGCGTGCTGTTGGTGAGCGGCGCGGTCGCGAGCGGGAAGAGCGCGCTGCTGCGTGCCTTCGGGGAGCGGGCGGCTGCCGCCGGAGCGCTGTTGCTGCAGGCCACGGCGTCGGACGCGGAGCGCGACATGCCCCTTGGGGTGATGGGGCAACTGCTGCTCGGAGTCGGGTCGCCCGATGAGGACATGGCCGGTGCATCGCGGTCGCCGGGTGAAGCGGCGATGGCCGGAACGGGGCGGCGGGCGCGGGTGACGCTTCCCGCCGCGGTGGTCACCGAGCAGTGCGGGATTGTCCTGGAAAAGGCAAGGGAAAGGCCCGTGATGGTCATCGTGGACGATGTGCATCACGTAGATCAGGATTCGCTTGAATGCCTTCTCTATCTGGCCCGGAGGCTGAACAGAAACCGCATTCTGATGGTGCTCGCGGAAAGCTTCACCGAGTTATCCGACAACACCCGCTTCCAGGTGGATTTCCTACGCCTTCCGGGCTGCCGGAATATCCGGCTGGGCCCGCTGAGCCGAGGTGGCGTCGCCGACATGGCCGGCGCCTACGGCGGGGAACGGTGGCGGACGCGCCCGCTCGTCACGCACCTGCACCGGACCGGTGGCGGCAACCCCCTGCTGACGAAGGCGCTCCTGGAAGACACCGCCGCGTCGCTCGCCGACGGCGACGAGAGCGGGCTCGACGACTGCGTGCCGGGCGAGGCCTTCGAGCGGGCCGTCACCGCGTGCCTGTACCGCGTCGACCCGGCGCTGCAGCACATCGCCTGGGCGCTCGCCGTCCACGGACCGCAGGCCTCTCCCGCGGAACTGGCCGAAGTCCTTGGCGTCGGCCGCGAGTCGGTGCACCGCGGCCTGACCGCCCTCGGCGCGATGGGGCTGCTCGGCTCCGGCTGGTTCCGGCACGAGGCGGGACGCGCCGCGGTGCTGCACAGCATGGAGCCCGCGCACCGGGCCCGCCTGGAGGCCCGCGTCGCCACGGTGCTGCACGAGCACGGCAGGGCCGCGACCGTGGTCGCACGGCATCTGATGCTCGCGCAGCGCATCGACGACGCATGGGCGCTGCCGACCCTGATCGAGGCGGCCGACCGGGCCCTGACCGACGACGACGTCGCCCTGGCGCTGTCCTGCCTGCGCGCCGCCCGCGACCTCTGCACGGACGAGCGGCAGTCCCTGGACGTCAGGGCCGCGCTGACCCGGGCCGCCTGGCGCGTCAACCCGGCCATCGGCGCCCGCTACCTGCCCGACCTCACGGCCGCCGCCCTCGCGGGCCGCCTCGGACAGCGGCACTCCGCCGAACTGGCCGGACACCTGCTGTGGTTCGGTCAGGTCGACCAGGCACTCGCCGTACTGCACACCGCCGGGCGCGGCGCCGCGGGTGCGGGCCTGCGCCACCGGCTCGACGACATCCGGCTGTGGATGGACCGCACCTACCCGGGACTGCCCCGCACCGACCGGCCCGAGGCGACCGGTGACGTGCTGCGGGCGCCCTCGGCCGCGCGCAGCATCCATGACCGGGTGGCGACCCTGGCCCAGGCGGCGTCCGACCCCAGCAGGGACGACGTCGTGGTGCGGGCCGAACAGATCCTCCAGGGCACCCGCCTCGACGACCACACGGTCCCCATGCTCGTCGCCACCCTGGATTCCCTCGTCCTCGCCGACCACCTCGACGTGGCGGCGTACTGGTGCGAGACGCTGGTCAAAGAGGCCACCGAGCGCGGTGCCCCCATGTGGCAGGCGCGGTTCGCCGCCGTGAAGGCCCGTATAGAGGTGCGGCTGGGCGGGCTTGCCGCCGCCGAGGAGTCCGTGCGCACGGCGAACGCCCTCGTACCCGCCGAAGGCTGGGGCGTCGCCCTCGCGTCGCTCGTCGCCGTCGCCGTGTACGTGAAGACGGCCATGGGCCGGCTCGGCGAGGCGGCCGACCACCTCGGCGTGCCCGTGACCGAGGCGGCGTTCCAGACCCCCGACGGACTGCTCTATCTGTGGGCGCGCGGATGCTACTACCTCGCGGCCGGACGCCCCTACGCGGCGCTCGACGACTTCCGCGCCTGCGGCGACACCATGACCGGCTGGGGCCTGGACCGGCCCGCCCTGGTTCCCTGGCGCACCGACGCCGCCCTCGCCCACCTGGCGCTCGGCGACCGGCGCCGCGCCCGCGCCCTGGCGGAGGAACAGCTCGCGCTGGTCGGGCCCGGAGCCGCATGGACGCGCGGGGTGTCGCTGCGGGTCCTCGCCCGGACCCTCGCCCCCGCGCGCCGGCTGCCGCTGCTGGGGGAGGCCGTGGAGATCCTGCGGGAGACCGGGCACCGGCTCGAACTCGTCCGGGCCACCGACGACTTGTCCCGCACCCACCGCGAGCTCGGTGACGCCGGGCAGGCCCGCGCCCTGGCCCGCAGGGCGCGCCAGCTGGCCGGCGAATGCGGAGTGCCGGCCCCTGAGGCGCCGCCGTCCGACACCGGCACGCCCTCCGACCGGGACGGCACGGGGGCGGCCAGGCCGCGGCGGCACCCTGTCGAGCTCAGCGACGCGGAGCTGAGGGTCGCGACGCTCGCCGCCCGCGGACTGACCAACCGGGAGATCGCCGACAAGCTGTTCATCACGGTGAGCACGGTCGAACAGCATCTGACGCGCGCGTACCGAAAACTGGACGTCCAGCGCCGTACGGACCTGATGGCCAAGATCACCTCCGCGGCCGCGGGCTCCGGTCAGCGCTCGAAACGCCGTCACCGTGCGGCTCGCCACCCGGCGTGACAGCTCCCGGAACACCCGCCGTGACCGGTTCGGGAGCACCGGGCGTGACAGGTCCGGGAAGAGGAGTCCGTCGGTCATCTGCGAGGTCACAACTCTCTGCCGGGCGGGCGTTACGGTCCATTCCGCTCCGGTTGTTCTACGGGGCGGGCGGTCACAGCGCGGTCCGAAAGCGCGCGCGGGTCACAGGAGTCGGTGGCGCACAGAAGTCCGGCGGGGGCGGATGTGCCCTGATCCGGGCCTGTGGAGGGGGAGCTCGCGTCGGTACCCTGCGATCCGGGAGCCGGGGAGAGTCGGGGAAGCAGACTGTGACCGGTGCGTGACGGGGGATCGGGCAGTGTCGTGCGGCGTGATCAGGCGGGCCGCCCGGCCCGGCGCCAGGAGGGGTCGATGAGGGTGCTGGTGGTCGAGGACCACGTCGAACTCGCGCAATCGGTCGCGCGGGTGCTGCGCCGTGAGGGCATGGCGGTGGACGTGGTGTACGACGGCGCGGACGCGCTCGAGCGCACGGCGGTCGTCGAGTACGACGTCGTCGTCCTGGACCGGGATCTGCCCGGCGTGCACGGCGACGAGGTGTGCAGCCGGCTGGCCGACGAGCCCGTCCACGCCAGGGTGCTGATGCTGACCGCGTCCAGCACCATCGCCGACCGCGTCGAGGGCCTCAGCCTCGGCGCGGACGACTACCTGCCCAAGCCCTTCGCGTACGCCGAACTGGTCGCCCGTATCCGCGCGTTGGGCCGCCGCTCGCAGCCGGCCGTGCCGCCGGTGCTGGTCCACGGCGACCTGCGCCTGGACCCGGCGCGACGGATCGCGACGCGTGCCTCGCGGCGGCTCGCGCTCACCCCGAAGGAACTCGCGGTCCTGGAGTACCTGCTCGCCGCCCAGGGGCGGGTGGTGTCGGCGGAGGAGCTGCTGGAACGGGTGTGGGACGAGGCGGCCGACCCCTTCACCACCACCGTCAAGGCGACCATCAACCGGCTGCGTCCCAAGCTCGGCGACCCGCCGTTGATCGAGACCGTCCCCCGGGGCGGCTACCGGATTTGAGGCACGATGCGACTGCCGAAGCCCACGGCGGCGCCGCTCGCCGGCACCGCCCGCCTTCTCGCCGCCACCGTACGCCGTCTGACGCCCCGTAGGGTCCGGATGCGTCTGACGCTGCTGTACGGGGTGCTGTTCGTCGCCTCCGGGGCGGTGCTGCTCGCGATCACCTACCTGCTCGTCATGCGCGCCTCGTCGAACGTCATCCTCGGCAGGGAGGGCGGCGACGTGTCCCGCCTGACCCGCGACCCGGGCTCCGGTCCCTCCCTCGGCCTGACCGACGGCACCCCGATCGGCCCGGACCTCGGCATGGGCGACCTGCGGGAACACGCCTACCGCCAGCACCAGCAGGGCCTGGAGAACCTGCTGGCGCAGGGCGGCATCGCCCTAGCCATCATGGCGGTGATCTCGATCGTGCTCGGCTGGCTGGTCGCCGGGCGGGTCCTGCGGCCGCTGCGCACGATGACCGGCACCATCCGCCGTATCTCCGCACGCAACGTGCACGAGCGCCTCGCCGTCGCCGGGCCCGCCGACGAGCTGAAGGACCTCGCTGACACCGTCGACGGACTCCTCGGGCGCCTGGAGGTCGCTCTGGACTCCCACCGGCGCTTCGTCGCCAACGCCGCGCACGAACTGCGCACGCCGCTCACCCTGGAGCATGCGCTGGTGGAGGAGTCGCTCATGGACCGCGACGCCACCGTGGAGTCGTACCGCTCCAACATGGAGCGGCTGCTGGCGATCAGTCAGCAGCAGGCGCGTCTGCTCGAGTCGCTTCTCACCCTGTCCAGCAGTGAGCGCGGCCTGGACCGCCGTGACGCGGTCGACCTCGCCGACGCCGCCGAGCAGGCGGTCGGCATCCCGCGCCCGGAGGCCGGCCGGCGCGACCTCGACCTGGAGATCAGGACGGCGCCCGCCCCCGTCGCGGGCGACGCCGCGCTCGTGGAGCGGCTGGTGGCCAACCTCGTCGACAACGCCGTGGACTACAACGTGCCCGGCGGACGCGTGGAGATCACCACGGCCACGCGGGGCGGGCATGCGGTCGTGACCGTCTCCAACACGGGACCCGAGATCCCGCCGGACCAGGTGGAGCGGCTCTTCGAGCCCTTCCAGCGGCTCGGCCGCACCGCCGACGAACGCCATCACGGGCTGGGCCTGTCCATCGTGCGCACCATCGCCACCGCCCACGACGCCCAGCTCACCGCCCGCGCGCGGCCGGGCGGCGGACTCGTCGTCGAAGTCGCCTTCCCGCTGCGGAAGGACGCCGCGGTCCCCGCACTCACCCGGGTGTGACGACGACCGGACGGGAATGACCACATAGGGGCTACCGCCCCATAGGGGTTACCCGGCAGGAATGACCCCGTAGGGGTGCCTAGGGGTGTCCAAGCCCGGAAAGTCGTTGTTAAGGTCATCGTGTTCGGCCATCGGGAGACGCGCCAAGACCTCTTTTCGGCCGGATAACAAGACCGGGGAAGTGGCAATGGGCACCAGCAGGTTTTAAGGACTCGGCGAAACGTTCCACTACGGGAGCGGTGTGAGCCCACGCGCGTCCGCACACGCGCGTGCGGCGGGACCGAGTCACTAGGGGGAATTGAGTTGGCGATACCTGGGCACCCGCGCCTCGATCGACTCATGGTCGTCGAAGTCGAGATCAGCTCTTTGTCGACGGCCGACTCGCCGAGGCTCTCCGGAGCCGATCAGGAACACGTGGAAGCCTTGGCAGCGGTGCAGACACCGCTGCCCCCGATCACCGTGCACCGCCCGACGATGCGCATCATCGACGGACTGCACCGGGTACGTGCCGCGCAGCTGCGCGGCCAGAGCAAGATCGCCGCCAGGTTCTTCGACGGCGACGCGGCTGACGCCTTCGTACTGGCCGTGGAGTCCAACATCGCCCACGGGCTGCCGCTGACGACCGCGGACCGCAAGCGCGCCGCCGGCCGGATCATCGGCACGCATCCGCAGTGGTCGGACCGCATGATCGCCTCGGTCACCGGCATCGCGCCGGGGACCGTGGCCGAGATACGCCGGCAGCAGCAGAACGGTGAGGCGGGGCGGACGAGCAGGATCGGCCAGGACGGCCGGGTTCGCCCGGTCAGCGGCGCCGAGGGCCGCAGGCTGGCCAGCGAGATCATCGCCGAGAACCCGAGCCTGTCACTGCGGCAGGTGGCCCGGGCCGCCCGTATCTCGCCCGAGACGGTCCGTGACGTCCGCAACCGCATGATGCGCGGAGAGGACCCGCAGCCGCAGGGCCGAAGGCGGACGCAGCACACGGAGGGCGCGAACCGTGGGCCCCTCGGCCCCGTCGGCGTGGCCACCCGCGCCTCGGCCCAGGACCGGGCCGCGCTCGTGGAGCGGCTGAAAGCGGATCCGGCGCTGCGGTTCAGCGAGACCGGGCGCACCCTGCTGCGGCTGCTGAACCTCCACACCCTCGACACGGAGGAATGGGAGAGGATCGCCGACCGGGTCCCGCCGCACTGCGGCGTGGTCGTCGCCCACCTCGCCAAGGAATCCGCCGAGATGTGGGCGGAGTTCGCGGTACGGGTGCAGCGGAAGGTCGCCGAGACGGCTTAGCGCGCCACAGGGTGTCCAACCGGCCAATTCGCCCGGTCGGACAGCCGGGCCGTGCGGGAGAATCCATCGCGGCCCGGCCCTGACCCCTTTCCGGAGAATCACTAAACCCGGGGATTTCCGAGCCCCCGGGAATTCCGGCATGCCTTCTTTCTCTGTCTCCGTGGCGGTTCTGATTGCCTACGGGCGGGCCTGTTCGGCGTAAAACCAGAACGGTAGTGTCCTCGGTACGTGTGAAGCCGATGGAATTACGTGATCCCAGGAGGTTTCCGTCGCGTGTTAATCAGCCAAGGTCCTGGTGGAATTACCGTCGGAGACCCGAATTCGTCCGACATCAAGAACAAGAGGGAGTCCCTGCGGCCCGGCACTGTGCGCCGCGCACTCACCTATCTGCGCCCGCACCGCCGCTCCTTGCTGTTCCTGCTGCTCACCACCGTGGTCGACTCGCTCGTCATCGTGGCCACGCCGCTGCTGCTCAAGGAGATCGTCGACAAGGGAATCCTCAAGGACGACCTGGGGCTGGTCACGGCCCTGGCGCTCACCGCCGCCGGACTCGCCGTGGTCGACGCGGTGATGCAGCTCGGGCAGAGCTATTTCTCCGGCCGCATCGGCCAGGGAGTCAGCCACGATCTGCGCGTCCAGACCTTCACCCACGTCCAGCGTCAGCCCATGGCGTTCTTCACCCGCACCCAGACGGGCCTGCTCACCAGCAGGCTCAACGCGGACGTCATGCTGGCCCAGCAGGCCCTCGGCCTGCTGCTGACCTCGGCGACCGGTGTGCTGACCGTGCTCCTGGTCCTCGCCGAGATGTTCTACCTGTCCTGGCTCATCACCCTGATCGCCGTGGCACTCCTGCCGCTGTTCGCCGTGCCGGGCATCTACGTCGGCCGGCGCCTGCAGCGCTACTCCAGGGAACAGATGCAGTCCAACGCCGAGTTGGCCGGCGTCGTCCAGGAGCGGTTCAACGTCAGCGGCGCGATGCTCGCCAAGCTGTACGGCCGCCCGCGGGCGGAGGCCGCCGCCTTCTCGGCACGGGCCGGCAAGGTGCGCGACGTCGGCGTGAAGTGGACCGTGTTCAGCAGGCTGTCCTTCATCTCCATGGGCCTGCTCGCCGCGCTCGCGACGGCGCTGGTGTACGGGGCCGGCGGCGCCCTCGTCCTGGACGACGTGTTCCAGATCGGCACCCTCGTCGCCCTCGCCGTACTCCTCGGCCGGCTGTACGGCCCCATCACCCAGCTGTCGGGCATGCAGGCGAACGCCCTGACCGCGCTGGTCAGCTTCGACCGCCTCTTCGAACTGCTCGACCTCAAGCCGCTCATCGAGGAGAAGCCCGGCGCGACCGCCCTGCCGCCGCCGGGGACCGGCCCCGCCCCGCGTATCGAGTTCGACCGGGTGTCCTTCCGCTACCCGCCCGCGAGCGAGGTGTCCCTGGCGTCGCTGGAGGCCGGCGCGCAGTCCCCGGGGGAGCGTTCGAAGGCGGGTCCGCAGGTGCTGCACGAGCTGTCCTTCGAGCTGCCGTCCGGCCGGCTCACCGCTCTCGTCGGCCCGTCGGGCGGCGGCAAGACGACGATCACGCATCTGGTGTCCCGCCTCTACGACCCCACTTCGGGCACCGTCCGCATGGACGGCCACGACCTGCGGGACGTCACCCTCGACTCGCTGCGCGACACCGTCGGAGTGGTCACCCAGGACGCGCACTTCTACCACGACACCATCCGCGCGAACCTGTCGTACGCCCGGCCCGACGCCACCGAACGGGACCTCATGCAGGCCTGTGACGCGGCGCAGATAGGGGAGTTGATCCGCTCGCTGCCCAGCGGCCTCGACACCGTCGTCGGCGACCGCGGCTACCGTCTCTCGGGCGGTGAGAAACAACGGCTCGCCCTGGCCAGGCTCATGCTCAAGGCACCCTCCGTCGTCATCCTGGACGAGGCCACCGCCCATCTGGACTCCGAGTCGGAGGCGGCCGTCCAGCGGGCGCTGACCACCGCGCTGCGCGACCGAACCTCCCTGGTCATCGCGCACCGCCTGTCCACCATCCGTGAGGCCGACCAGATCCTCGTCATCGACGGGGGCCGGGTGCGCGAACGCGGCACGCACGACGAGCTCCTGGCGGCCGGGGAACTGTACGCGGACCTCTACCGCACCCAGTTCGACCGGCCGGGTGCCGGTGCCAACGGGGCGGGGCCGGTGGCGGCGAACGAGGGCTCGGAAGGGCGCCACGGGGTTCGCGGGCGGCCGCAGGTCATGACCCTGGGGGACGGGCCCGTGCTGGGCGGCGGTCCGATGCTCGGCACGGGGCCGATGCCCGGGGCCGACGGACTCGTGCTCGGTGGCGGCATGCCACCGGGAGGCGGCGAGTACAAGGTGCGCCGCCGGGGTGAGCCGGACGAGACCTAGCGCTCCGCTGCGTGGGCCGCGAGGCGGCGTTGGAAGTGCCGCGATGTGCCCGTCTTGCGGCTGCGGCTCCGTCGTGGCTGGTCGCGCAGTTCCCCGCGCCCCTTGGGGGCGTTGCCGAACCGCACACCGTTCCGTCCGGGCCCGAAGACCGTCCCCCCGACCCACACCCACGAGACACGCACCGCCGCGCCGCTGAAGGGAGAGCGATGAGCAACGAAGCGGATTCCACCCTGTCCTTGTCCGAGAGCCAGGAGGGGATCTGGCTGGCCCAGCGCATCGAGAGCTCGCGCGGCTTCTACACCATCGGCCAGCACGTCGAGATCCTCGGGCCGCTGCACACCGGAGCCTTCGAGGACGCGCTGCGCAGGGCCGTCGAGGAGACCGAGATCCTGCGCGTGCGGTTCGTGGAGGAACCCGGCGGCGGTGTGTCCCAGCTCGTCGGCCCGGTACCGGAGTGGACCCTGACGACGGTCGACCTCACCGCGCACGAGGACCCGTGGTCCGCCGCCGAGGCATGGATACGCGCGGAGCTGCGCCGGACGGCACACTCCGCCGACAGCGGGCTGTTCGCGTACGCGCTGCTCGCCCTCGCACCCGGCCGGCACGTCTGGTACCAGCGTTACAACCACCTCCTGATGGACGGTTTCGGCTGCTCGCTCATGGCACGCCGCGTCGCCGAGCTGTACACGGCGGAGCTGCGCGGAGAGCAGGCCCGGCCCGCGGCCCACGCACCGCTGCGGGAGTTGCTGGCGCAGGAGTCGGCGTACCGCGCGTCCGAGGAGTACACGCAGGACCGCCGCTACTGGCACGACCACTTCGCCGACCGGCCGGAACTGGCGGCCATCCCGGGCCACCGCCCCGCCGCCCCCGACGGTCCCGTGCTTGCCTCCGGTCACCTGCCGCCGCCCGCCGTGCGCGCCCTGCACCAGGCCGCGGCCCGCGCCAAGGTGAGCTGGCCCCGGCTGGTCGTCGCGGCGGTGGGCGCGTTCACCTGCCGGATGACGGGCGCCGACGAGGCCGTACTGAGCCTGCCGGTCGCCGCACGCCTGACGGCCACGGGCCGGCGCACCCCCTGCACGATGGCGAACGTCCTGCCCTTCCGGCTGCCCGCCACCCCGGCCATGAGCCTCGACGACCTGGCCCGCGCGGCCGGACCCGAGACCGCCGGCCTGCTCAAGCACCAGCAGTTCCGCGGCGAGCGACTGCGCCGCGAACTGGCCTGGCCGGACGGCGGCCGCTGGCACTTCGGCCCCTTCGTCAACATCCTGCCCCTCGGGGAGAACCTACGCTTCGGCGACTGCCGGGGCATCGTCCGGGACCTGTCGAACCGCCGCGTCGAGGAGCTGAGCGTGGTGGTGGGCGGCTGGTCCGACGACCAGGGCATGGCCGTCTCCCTGGAGGCCAACCCCGCGCAGTACGACCAGGACTGGGTGCAGGGGAGCCACCGATCCCTGGTGGGCTTCCTGGAACGCCTCGTGGCGGACCCGGCCACGCCGATCGGCCGCATCGACGCGGCGGCCGGCTCCCGCCCCGCCGTCGCGGCCGGCCCACGGTTCGTCGCCGCGGCCAGTGCCGAGCCCATCGTCTCACCGGCGCCCGAACCTGCCGTGTCCCGGCCGTCCGACCGTGCAGTGTCCCGGACGCCCGAGCCTGCCGTGTCTCCGGCGCCCGACCCTGCCGCGTCCAGGGCTGCAGAGCCCGTCGCCTCCCCGGCGCCCCAGCCGCTGCGGGCGCCACTGGTACCGGAGCTGATCGCCGGTCAGGCGCTGCGCCGCTCCGACGCTGTGGCCCTCACCGACGGCGTGGGCTCCCTGACGTACGGCGAGATGTGGCGCAGGTCGGGGCAGGTTGCCCGGCATCTGGTGGGCGCGGGCGTGGCGCGTGGTGATCGGGTCGCCGTGGTGATGGAGCGGTCCGCGGACCTGGTGGTGGCGCTGCTCGGCGTGTGGCGGGCCGGGGCCGCCTACGTTCCCGTGGACGCCGGCCACCCGGCCGAACGCGTGGCGAGGGTCCTCAGCGACTGCGCCGCATCCGTGGTGGTGTGCGCCCGTACGACGCGGGCGACGGTGCCGGAGAGCGGCGCCCGGGTGGTGATGCTCGACGGCCCTGCCACCACCGGGGAGCCGGCCGCCGACGACGGCGCTCCCCTCACCCCGGCCGGCCCGCACGACATGGCCTACGTGATGTACACCTCGGGGTCGACGGGCGCGCCGAAGGGCGTGGCCGTACCGCATGCCGGCGTGGCCGCGCTGGTCGGCGAGCGCGGCTGGCGCATGGCCCCCGGCGACGCGGTGCTGATGCACGCGCCGCACGCCTTCGACGCCTCCCTGTACGAGGTGTGGGTTCCGCTGGCCGCGGGCGCCCGAGTGGTCGTCGCCGAGCCGGGACCCGTCGATGCGCACCGTGTGCGCGCGTACGTGTCCGCGGGCGTCACGCGGCTGCATCTGACGGCGGGCACGTTCCGGGTCGTCGCCGACCAGGATCCGGAGAGCCTTACCGGGCTGCGCGAGGTGCTGACGGGCGGCGACGTCGTGCCCGCCGCCTCGGTCGCCCGGGTGCGGGAGGCCTGCCCGGACGTGACGATGCGCCATCTGTACGGGCCCACCGAGACCACCCTGTGCGCGACCTGGCACCTGGTCCCGCCGGGTGAGGCGACAGGCCCGGTGCTGCCCATAGGACGCGCCCTTCCGGGGCGGCACACCTTCGTGCTCGACGCCTTCCTGCGACCTGTGGAGCCGGGCCTCGTCGGGGAGTTGTACGTCGCAGGAGCAGGGCTTGCGCGCGGCTACTGGGGACAACCCGGCCTGTCGGCGGAGCGGTTCGTGGCCTGTCCGTTCGTGCCGGGTGGGCGGATGTACCGGACGGGCGACCTCGTGCGGTGGACGGACGACGGTGCGCTGGTGTTCGTGGGGCGTGCGGACGCGCAGGTGAAGATCCGTGGGTTCCGGGTGGAGCTGGGCGAGGTGGAGGCGGCTCTCGCCGCGCATCCGTCGGTGGCCCAGGCCGTGGCCGCCGTACGCGAGGACACCCCGGGCGAACGCCGTCTCGTCGGCTACGTCGTGCCCGAGCGCCCGGACGGCGTGGACGCCGACGCCGTACGCGCCCACGTCGCCGGACTGCTGCCCGAACCGATGGTGCCGGCCGCGGTGTGCGCCCTGGACGCCCTGCCCGTCACCCGCAACGGCAAGATCGACCGCGCGGCCCTGCCCGCGCCGGACTTCGCGGGCAAGGTCACAGGGCGCGCCCCCCGGACACCCGCCGAGGCCGCGCTGTGCGAGCTCTTCGCCGCCGTACTGAAACTTGACGAGGTCGGCGCCGACGACAGCTTCTTCGCCCTGGGCGGCGACTCGATCATGGCGATGCAACTGGCCGCGCAGGCACGCCGCGCGGGCGTACTCTGCACCGCGCAGGAGGTGTTCGAGAACGAGACACCGGCGGCCCTGGCGACTGTGGCCACGTTCACCGAAGCGGCGCCGCCAACAGGCCACGAGGAGACCGGCGACCCGGACACCGCACTGCTCCTGACGGACCTGGCACCCGACGAACTCGCCCGGCTGCGTGCCGAGCGGCCCGGCCTCGTGGACGTCTGGCCGCTCTCACCGCTCCAGGAAGGCATGCTCTTCCACGCGACGTTCGACCACGCCGGCCCCGACGTGTACGCGAGCCAGCGCGTCCTCGCCCTCGACGGGCCCCTGGACGTGGCGCGGCTGCGCGCATCCTGGCAGGTCCTCCTCGACCGCCACCCTGTGCTGCGCGCCTCCTTCGCCCAGCGCGCCTCCGGCGAACAGGTGCTGGCCATCGCACGGGACGTGCCACTGCCCTGGCGTGCGGCCGACGTGTCGGCGCTGCCCGGACCCGCGGCGGAGGCCGAGGCCGCACGGCTCGCCGAGGCGGAGAAGGCCGAACGGTTCGACCTCGCCGCGGCCCCGCTGCTGCGGCTGCTCCTGATCCGGCTCGACGACCACCGGCACCACCAGGTCATCACCAGCCATCACACCCTCCTCGACGGCTGGTCCATGTCGGTCGTCTTCGACGAGCTGGCCGAGGTGTACGCCGCCGGCGGCGACGGGCGAACGCTGCCCGCCGCGACCTCGTACCGCGCCTACCTGGCCTGGCTGGCCCGGCAGGACCGGGAGTCGGCACGCCGCGCCTGGCGGTCGGCGCTCGCGGGAGCCGGGGAGCCCACGCTGGTGGTGCCCGAGGAGGCCGTCCGGGCACCGGTCGTGCCCCGCCCCGTGTCGTTCGAGTTCAGCGCCGAACTCACGGACGCCGTCGGCACGTTGGCGCGCGACCGGGGCGTGACGGTCAACACCGTGCTCCAGGCCGCGTGGGCGCTGGTCCTCGCCCGGCTCGTGGGACGCACGGACGTCGTCTTCGGCACGACGGTGGCCGGCCGCCACGCCGACCTGCCGGGCATCGAGTCGATCGTCGGACCGTTCATCAACACCGTGCCCGTCCGCGCCGCCCTGGCGCCGGACCGGCCGGTCGCCGGGCTCCTGACCGACCTGCGGGAACACCACGTCTCCCTCATGCCGCACCAGCACATGGGCCTGCAGGAGATCCGCAGGACCGCCGGCGACGGCGCGGTCTTCGACACCCTCGTCGTGTTCGAGAACCTGCCCGAGACACCGGCCGCGTCCGGCGCCCCGGAGACCGGGCTGACCATGCGGCCCGTCGGTGAGCCCCAGGACCGGGGCCACTACCCGCTGGCGCTGATCGTGGTGCCCGACGAGCGGCTGCGCGGACACCTCGTCGGCCGCCCGGACGTGATCGCACCCGAACGCGTCGCCGAACTGGTCCGGCAACTCACGCGGGTCCTGGAACAGATGACGGCCGACCCGGCACAGCCGCTGGGACGCGTCGCCGTCCTGGGCACCGGCGAGCGGGCACTCGCCCTGGCGCGCGCCCGGGCGGAGGAGGAGACCGGCCCGTCCGGCACCCAGGACGACACCCTGGTGCCCGACGCCTTCACGCGCCGGGCCGTCGAAGCGGCCACCGACGTGGCCCTGGACGCGGACGGACGGACCCTCACCTATGCCGAGCTGGCCGCCGGATCGGCCCGCCTCGCCCGGTATCTCATCGGCGCGGACGTCGGGCCGGAGTGCCGGGTCGCCGTCCTGGCCGACCGCTCCGTCGAGCTGATCGTGGCGCTGCTGGCCGTGTCGCTGGCGGGCGGCGTCCACGTACCGCTCGACCCCGGCCATCCCCCGGCGCGGCTGCGCCTGATGCTCGACGACGTCGCTCCGCCGGTCGTGGTGTGCACCCGCGCGACCCGGGACGCCGTACCACCTCAGTACCCGGGCCACGTCGTGGTCCTCGACGACCCCGGCACGGCCCGGGCGATCGCCGGGCACGCCGACGGCCCCGTGACCGACCGGGACCGCGGGGCACCGCTGCGGGCGGCGCACGCCGCCTACACGATCTACACGTCCGGTTCGACCGGCACGCCCAAGGGCGTGGTCGTCCCGCACGGCGCCCTGCGCAACCTCGTCACCGATCACGCCCGGCGCTATGCGATGGACGCCTCCAGCCGGGTCCTGCAACTCGTCTCGCCCAGCTTCGACGTGTCGATGGCGGACATCTGGCCGGTGCTGTGCGCGGGCGGGCGCCTCGTGCTCGCCCCGCCCGCACGGCGGCACGCGACCGGGGAAGAGCTCGTACGCCTGATGCGCGCCGCCCGAGTGACCCACGTGGCGATGACCCCGACGATGCTCGCGCAGCTCCCGCCCACGCATCTGCCCGCCCTGCGCGTGCTGATCATCGGCGGCGAGGCCGCGCCCGACGACCTGCGGCGCCGCTGGACGGTCACCGGCCGTGACGTGCACAGCGAGTACGGGGTCACCGAGGCGGCGGTCACCTCGACGGTGAGCCGCCCGCTGCACGCCGAGGACCCGCCCACGACGGGCCGCCCGATCGCCCGCACCGCCGCGTACGTGCTGGACGGCTTCCTGCAGCCGGTGGGCCCCGACACGGTCGGCGAGCTGTATCTCGCCGGGGCCGGTCTGGCCCGCGGCTACCTGAACCGGCCCGGACCGACCGCCCAGCGGTTCGTGGCCTGCCCGTTCGCACCCGGCGAGCGCATGTACCGCACCGGCGACCTCGTACGCCGCACCCGCGCCGGAGACCTCGTCCACGAGGGGCGGGCCGACGCACAGGTGAAGGTGCGCGGGTTCCGCGTGGAGCCCGGCGAGATCGAGGCGGTGCTCGCCGCACACCCCGGCGTCGGCCGCGCCGTGGTGGCACTGCGGAGGGACGGCAGGGGCGAGGGGCGCCTGGTCGGGTACGTGACCCCGGCCCCGGACGCCGCCACCCCCGCGCCGTCCGAACGACGGCTCCTGGACGGCGAGTCGGTCCGCGAGGCCGTCGCCGGCATCCTGCCCGCCGCCATGGTGCCCGCGGCGGTCGTGGTGCTGGGCACCCTGCCGGTCACGCCGAACGGCAAGACCGACCTCACGGCCCTGCCCGCCCCCGACTTCGCCGAACGCGCCGTGGGGCGTGCTCCCGAGGGCGCGGCGGAGGAGACCCTGTGCGCCCTGTTCGCCGAGGTGCTCGGCCTGGAACGGGTCGGCGCCGACGACAACTTCTTCCGCCTCGGCGGCGACTCCATCACCTCCATGCAACTGGTCAGCCGTGCGCGCGGGGCCGGCGTGTCCTTCACCGCACAGGACGTCTTCGAGCGCCCGACGGCGGCGGACCTGGCACCCGTCGCCCGGCTCGGCACCGGCCACGAGCCCGCCTGGGACATCGGCGTGGGCGAGGTGCCGTGGACACCGGTGATGCGGGCCCTCGGCGAACGCGTCACCGGCGCGGGCTTCGCCCAGTGGGTGACCCTCGGCGCACCGGCGGCACTGGGCACCGAGACACTGACGGCAGGCCTGCGCGCCCTGCTCGACACCCACGACATGCTGCGCGCCCGCACCGACGGAACGGGGCCGCACACGCGCCTCGTCGTCCGCGAGAAGGGCGCGGTGTCCGCGGCGGAACTGGTCACCAGGACCGACGCGACCCAGGTGGCCGAGCCGGACTTGGACGAGGCCGCGGACCGGGCCGCACGCGACGCGGTACGGCGCCTGGACCCGTCGTCCGGCGTCATGGTCCGGGCGGTGTGGCTGGACGCCGGGCCCGCACGCACCGGCCGACTGGTCCTGGCCGTGCACCACTTGGCCGTGGACGGCGTCTCCTGGCGGATCCTCGTGCCCGATCTACGGGCCGCCTGCGAGGCCGCCGCGTCCGGCCGCGAGCCCACCCTGGACCCCGTGGGGACGTCGTTCCGGCGCTGGGCCAGCCTGCTCGCCGGACACGCCAGCGAGCCGGCACGCACCACCGAACTCGAGGGCTGGGGCGCCGTGGTGGCACATGCGGAACCCCCCTTGGGCAGGCGGAACCTCGACCCGCTCCGGGACACCGCGGCCACCGTGCGCCGCGCGAGGTGGACCGTGCCCGCGCGGCAGGCCCGCACCCTGGTCGGCGAGACCCCGCTCCTGTTCCACTGCGGCGTCCACGAGATACTCCTGTCCACCCTGGCGGGCGCGGTCCGCCTCGTCCGCCCCCACCCCACCGCCGACCCGACCGCGGACGCGGCACGGCACCCCGGCGACGGGACCGGCATCGTCCTCGTCGACGTGGAAGGCCACGGACGCCACTCGCTCGGCGGCGCGGACCTCCTGCGCACCGTGGGCTGGTTCACCAGCGTGCACCCCGTACGCCTCGACCTCGCACACGTCGACCTCGACCAGGCACGGACCGGCGGACCGGCCGTCGGCGACCTCCTCAAAACGGTCAAGGAGCAGGCCCGGGCGATACCCGGCGACGGCCTCGGCTACGGCCTGCTGCGCCACCTCGGCCCCGAGACCGCCCCCATCCTGGCCGCACTGCCCAGCCCCCAGGTCGGCTTCAACTACCTGGGCCGCTTCTCCACCGCCCCCAGCGGCGGGGCCGTGGACCCCTGGCAGCTGGCCGGAGCGACACCCATCGGCGGCTCGGCCGCCCCCGACCTGCCCGCGGCCCACACCGTCGAAGCCTCGGCCGCCGTCCGCGACACCCCCGACGGACCCGAGATCGGCCTCACGCTCAGCTGGCCCGGCGCGGTCCTCGACGAGGCGACGGCCGACCGGCTCGGCCGGACCTGGCTGGACCTGCTCACCGCCCTGGCCGGCCACACCGCGGACCCCACCGCGGGCGGACACACCCCGTCCGACTTCTCCCTCGTCGACCTCGCCCAGGACGAAGTCGAGGAGTTCGAGGCGATCGCGGCACAGCTGGCCGGGCCCGGCGGCCCGCCCGGCCCGCTCGAAGGACTTGAAGAAATCCAGGGATTCGAAGGACTCGAAGGACTCGAAGGAGGACGGTCGCTGTGAAGGCTCCCACGGCCGGTCAAGGATCCGCTGCCCAGAGGTCCGCCCTCGCGGAGGTATGGCCGCTGTCGCCGCTGCAGCAGGGCCTGCTCTTCCACGCCGACTTCGACGGGCAGGACCACCCCGACATCTACACCGTGCAGTCCGTCCTGTCCGTCGACGGCCCGCTGGACGCGGCCCTGCTGCGGGCATCGTGGCAGGCGCTCATCGCCCGCCACCCCGCCCTCCGGGCGAGCTTCCACCGGCGCGCCTCCGGCGAAGCCGTACAGCTCGTCATGCGGCAGGTGACACTGCCGTGGACCGAGGCCGACCTGTCGGACCACACGGAGACCGCCGCGCATGCCGAGCTGGACCGCCTCGTGCGCGGCGAGCGGGCCCGACGGATCGACCCGGCGGTCGCGCCCCTGCTGCGTCTGCTCCTCGTACGCCTCGGAACGGGCCGTCATCGCCTCGTCCTGACGAGCCATCACATCCTGCTCGACGGCTGGTCCCTGCCCGTCCTGCTGGACGAACTCGCCACGATCTACGAGGCGAACGGCGACACGTCGTCCCTCGCCCCTGTCACCTCCTACCGCGACTACCTGGCGTGGCTGGCCCGCCAGGACAAGGACGCCGCCCAAGCCGCCTGGTGCACCGAACTCGCCGGCACCGAGGAGCCCACGCTGGTCGCCGCGGCGACGACCTCGACCCCCGGCACCGCGACACCGACGCGGCGGTCCGTCCACCTCTCCACGGAGGCGACCGCCGCACTCACCGACCTGGCACGCACCCACGGCCTCACCCTGAACACCGTCGTCCAGGGCGTCTGGGCGCTGGTGCTGGCCCGGCTGACCGGCCGCACGGACGTCGTGTTCGGCGCGACCGTGGCCGGCCGCCCACCGGAACTCCCGGGGGCCGAGTCCGCGATCGGCCTGTTCATCAACACGGTTCCCGTGCGGGTGCGCCTCGACGGTGCGCAGCCGGTGCTGCGGATGCTCACCGAACTCCAAGAGCACCACACCGCACTGATGCCCCATCAGCACCTCGGCCTCGCGGACATCCAGAACGCGGCCGGCCCCGGAGCGACCTTCGACACGCTCCTCGTCTACGAGAACTACCCGCGCACCGCCAAACAGCCGCCCGCCCCCGACACCGTCACCTTCGCCTCCGTGGAGGCCCGCCAGGCCACGCACTACCCCCTGTCGATCGGCATCGCCCCCGACGAGCGCCTCCGCATCGACGTGACCTACCACCCCGACCTCGTCGACGAGCAGCTCGGCGAGGCACTGGGCGGCGTCCTCGCGCGGGTTCTGGAGCAACTGGTCGAGGATCCGTCGGCGCTGGTGGGCCGGATGGGTGTGCTGACCGGTCCCGAGCGCGGTCTGGTGCTGGAGGGCTGGGGGGCTACGGCGGGTGGGGTTCCGGCTGGATTGGTGCCGGAGATGATCGCCGAGCGGGTGCGGGTGTCGGCGGGTGCGGTGGCGTTGGTGGAGGGTGATCGGTCGCTTTCGTATGGGGAGTTGTGGGCGGCGTCGGGGCGTGTGGCGTCGTATCTGGCGGGTGTCGGGGTGGGGCGTGGGGATCGGGTCGCGGTGGTGATGGAGCGGTCCGCGGATCTGGTCGTGGCGTTGCTGGGGGTGTGGCGTGCGGGGGCGGCCTACGTGCCTGTGGACGCCGGCTCTCCGGCTGAGCGGGTGTCGCTGGTGTTGGCGGATTGTGCGCCGGCGGTGGTGGTGTGCTCGGAGGCGACGCGGGCGGTGGTGCCGGACGGCGCTGATGTGCGGGTCGTGGTCGCGGACGCGCCCGGTGTCGTGGGCGAGTTGGCCGCATGTGGGGATGCGCCCGCGGTGCGCGTCGGTCCGGCTGATGTGGCGTACGTGATGTACACGTCGGGGTCGACGGGGGTGCCGAAGGGTGTGGCGGTGCCGCACGGGAGTGCGGCGGCGCTGGTCGGTGAGCGTGAGTGGCATGTGGGCCCGGATGACGCGGTGTTGATGCATGCGCCGCATGCGTTTGATGTGTCGTTGTTCGAGTTGTGGGTGCCGTTGGCCGCTGGTGCGCGGGTGGTGATCGCCGAGCCTGGTGTGGTGGATGCCGGGAAGATCGAGGCATACGTGGCCGAGGGTGTGAGCTCGGTTCATGTGACGGCGGGGTCGTTCCGGGTGCTGGCGGGGGAGGCGCCGGGGTGTTTCGCGGGGTTGCGTGAGGTGTTGACGGGCGGGGATGTGGTGCCCGCCACGTCGGTGGCTCGGGTGCGGGAGGCGTGCCCGGAGGTGGCGGTACGGCACCTGTACGGCCCCACCGAGACCACCCTGTGCGCGACCTGGCGGATCTGGCGTCCGGGCGAGGCCGTGGGCTCGGTCCTGCCCATCGGACGTCCGCTGCCCTGTCGGCAGGTGTACGTGCTGGACGCCTTCCTGCAGCCGGTGCCGCCGGGCGTGACCGGTAAGCTGTATGTGGCCGGTGAGGGGCTGGCGCTGGGGTACTGGGCGCAGCCGGGTCTGTCGGCGGAGCGGTTCGTGGCGTGTCCGTTCGTGCCGGGTGAGCGGATGTACCGGACGGGTGATCTGGTCCGGTGGACGGATGAGGGCACGCTGGAGTTCGTCGGCCGTGCGGATGCGCAGGTGAAGATCCGTGGGTTCCGGGTGGAGCTGGGCGAGGTGGAGGCGGCGCTTGCGGCGCACCCCTCGGTGGCCCAGGCCGTTGTGACGGCTCCGCAGGAACGGCCGGGTGAACGGCGGCTGATCGGATACGTGGTGACCGACGGGTCGGCGGTGGACGGCCGGCAGGTGCGGGAGTACGTGGCACGGGTGTTGCCGGACTACTTGGTGCCGGCCGTGGTGGTGGTGCTGGACGCCTTGCCGGTGACGCGTCACGGCAAGGTGGATCGTGCGGCGTTGCCGGCGCCGGATTTCGCGGGCCGGGTCTCCGGGCGCGAGCCGCGTAACAGCGTGGAGGAGACCTTGTGTGCGCTGTACGCGGAGTTGCTGGGGTTGGAGCGGGTCGGGGTCGACGACAGCTTCTTCGAGCTGGGTGGCGACTCGATCATGTCGATGCAGTTGGTGGCGCGGGCTCAGCGTGCGGGTCTGGTGCTGAAGGTGCAGGACGTCTTCGAGTACGAGACGCCTGCGGGTCTTGCGGCGGTGGTCGGTGCGGTGCGGGACGGTCGTGTCGAGGTGGACGCGGGTGTGGGTGTGGTGCCGTGGACGCCGGTGATGCGGGCGTTGGGGGAGC
This sequence comes from Streptomyces sp. CA-251387, assembly GCF_050936625.1. NCBI lineage: Bacteria > Bacillati > Actinomycetota > Actinomycetes > Kitasatosporales > Streptomycetaceae > Streptomyces > Streptomyces sp. CA-251387. Next base: position 7,287,183 of record NZ_JBNJMJ010000001.1, read on the forward strand.
ATGCGGCTGCCCCGGAGTTCGCGCAGTGGGCGGTGGTGGGTGCGCCGCCCGGGCTGGGGGTGGAGGTACTGGCGGCCGGGCTGGGCGCCGTACTGGACACGCACGCGGTGCTGCGGGCGCGGGTGGGCGAGGCATCGACTCTGGTGGTCGGCGAGCCCGGCTCAGTGGATGCGCGGGCTCTCGTGGCCCTGGTGGATGCACGGGATGTGGCGGCCGGTGATCTGGACGAGGTTGCGGGCCGGGTCGCGCGTGCGGCGGTGCGGCGGTTGGATCCGTCGGCCGGTGTGATGGTGCAGGCGGTGTGGGTGAATGCCGGTCCGGACCGGGTGGGCCGACTGGTGCTGGTCGTGCATCACCTGGTCGTGGACGGCGTCTCGTGGCGGATCCTCCTGCCTGACCTCCAGGCCGCCTGCGAGGCGGTCGCCGCGGGCCGGGCACCCGAACTCGACCCGGTTTCGACGTCGTTCAAGCAGTGGGCCAGCCTCCTGACCGACCAGGCCACCCAGGACAGCCGGGTCTCCGAGCTGGAGCAATGGACCGACCAGCTCGGTGCGCCCGAACCGCCGTTGGGAACAGGCGAGTTCGACCCGGAGCGCCACACAGTGGCGACTCTGGTCCACCGCACGTGGACCGTGCCCTCGGCTCAGGCGCAGACGCTTGTCGGGGTGGCGCCGGCGCTCTTCCACTGCGGTGTGCACGAGGTGCTGCTCGCCGCGCTGGCGGGTGCCGTGTCGCGTTGGCGGCCGAAGACCGAGGGTGGGGTGCTCGTCGACGTGGAGGGGCACGGCCGTGAACCCGTTGCGGGTACGGATCTGTCGCGTACGGTCGGCTGGTTCACCAGCAGTCACCCGGTGCGCCTGGACGTCACCGGCGTAGACCTGGACGAGGTTCTGGAGGGTGGTGCGGCGGCAGGACTGCTGCTGAAGGCGGTCAAGGAGCAGGTGCGGTCAGTACCCGGCGGCGACGGCCTGGGATACGGCCTGCTGCGCTACCTCAACCCGCAGACGAGCACGGTCCTGTCCGAACTGCCCGCCGCCCAGATCGGCTTCAACTACCTGGGCCGTTTCACCACGGGAGCCTCCACCGAGACGGTGATCCCCTGGCAGCTGAGCGGGGCGAACGCGATCGGCGGCTCGGCCGCACCGCGTATGCCCGCCCTGCACACCCTGGAGGCGGGGGCCGTCGTACACGACGGGGCTCACGGGTGCGAGCTGAAGCTCACGTTGAGCCGGCCGGTGACCGTCCTGGACGAGCCGACGGTCGAGGACCTGGCCCGGGCATGGCTGGCCCTGCTCGCCGGACTCGCCGCGCACGCGACCAGCCCCGCGGCGGGCGGCCACACGTCGTCCGACTTCCCGCTCGTCGACCTGGCGCAGGACGAAGTGGACGAGCTCGAAGCCGGATTCACCGGCGGCCTCTCCTGACCGGACACCACGCCTTGAGGAGTGAAGCGATGACCCGATCCGCAGTCGAGGACGTGTGGCCCCTGTCTCCGCTCCAGGAGGGGCTGTTGTTCCATGCCTCCTTCGACGACGAGGGACCCGACGTCTACCAGGGGCAGCGGCTGCTCGACCTGACCGGACCGCTGGACGCGGGACGGCTGCGGACGGCGTGGGAGGCGCTCCTGGCCCGTCACCCGGCGCTGCGTGCGGGCTTCCGGCGACGCAAGTCGGGAGAGGCGATGCAGGTCATCGCCCGGGACGTCGTACTGCCGTGGCGTGAAGCCGATCTCTCCGGGCTCCCCGAGGCCGAAAGGGCGGCCGCCCTGGACAAACTGGCCGAGGCCGAGCGGGCGGAGCGGTTCCAGCTCGCGGTTCCGCCGCTGCTGCGGCTACTGCTGATCAAGCTGGGGGACAGGCGGCACCGCCTGGTGCTCACCAGCCATCACGTCCTCATGGACGGCTGGTCCCTGCCCGTGCTGCTGAGGGAAATGAGGGCGCTGTACGCGGCCGACGGCGACTCCGGCGTCCTGCCGGCGCCCGTCTCGTATCGGGACTACCTGGTGTGGCTCGGCCGTCAGGACAAGGAGGCCGCGCGCGACGTATGGCGGCAGGAACTCGCGGGCGCGGAAGAACCGACCCTGGTCGCTCCGGCTGCCCCGGGAAGGGCTCCGGTGGCGCCGGAGATCCTCATCCGCGAGGTATCCGCACGCCTGGCCGAGGACGTGACCGCCTACGCCCGTCGGCACGGCCTGACGGTGAACACGGTGGTGCAGGGCGCCTGGGCGCTGGTGCTGGCCCGGCTGGCCGGCCGTACGGACGTGGTGTTCGGTGCGACCGTGGCGGGCCGCCCGGCGGAGCTGCCGGGCGTGGAGTCGATGGTCGGCCTGTTCATCAACACGGTTCCCGTGCGGGTGCGCCTCGACGGTGCGCAGCCGGTGGTGCGGATGCTCGCCGAACTCCAGGACAACCAGAAGAACCTGATCGGCCATCAGCACCTCGGCCTGTCCGAGATCCAGCAACTCACCGGGCCCGGAGCCACCTTCGACACGCTCCTCGTCTACGAGAACTACCCGCGCACTCCAGCCCGGGCATCGGACGAGGACAGCTTCGGCCTGCGGGTCATCGCCGGTGAGGAGACAGCCCACTACCCCTACACCCTCGTCGTGTCCCCGGGCACTCCCATGCGCTGCAAGCTCGACTACCGACCGGACCTGTTCGACAGGGACACCGCCGAGTCGGTGCTCACCAGGTTCTTCGCGGTACTTGAGCAGGTGGTGGGGGATCCGACGGTGCTGGTGGGCCGGGTGGGTCTGCTGGGTCCCGCGGAACGCGCGGCTGTGCTGGGCGGATCGAGTGCGGCGGCGAGCGGGGTACGGGACGGTTCCGTGCCGGAGATGATCGCCGAGCGGGTGCGGGTTTCGGCGGGTGCGGTGGCGTTGGTGGAGGGTGATCGGTCGCTTTCGTATGGGGAGTTGTGGGCGGCGTCGGGGCGTGTGGCGTCGTATCTGGCGGGTGTCGGGGTGGGGCGTGGGGATCGGGTCGCGGTGGTGATGGAGCGGTCCGCGGATCTGGTCGTGGCGTTGCTGGGGGTGTGGCGTGCGGGGGCGGCCTACGTGCCTGTGGACGCCGGCTCTCCGGCTGAGCGGGTGTCGCTGGTGTTGGCGGATTGTGCGCCGGCGGTGGTGGTGTGCTCGGAGGCGACGCGGGCGGTGGTGCCGGAGGGTGTCGCAGCACGGGTTGTGGTGGTGGACGAGCCCGTGACGGCGGCCGAGGTGGCAGAGCGCCCCGACGGCTGCCGGGTGCCGGTGGCTGCGGGTGATGTGGCGTACGTGATGTACACGTCGGGGTCGACGGGGGTGCCGAAGGGTGTGGCGGTGCCGCACGGCAGCGCGGCGGCGCTGGTGGGTGAGCGTGAGTGGCATGTGGGTCCGGATGACGCGGTGTTGATGCATGCGCCGCATGCGTTTGATGTGTCGTTGTTCGAGTTGTGGGTGCCGTTGGCCGCTGGTGCGCGGGTGGTGATCGCCGAGCCTGGTGTGGTGGATGCCGGGAAGATCGAGGCATACGTGGCCGAGGGTGTGAGCTCGGTTCATGTGACGGCGGGGTCGTTCCGGGTGCTGGCGGGGGAGGCGCCGGGGTGTTTCGCGGGGTTGCGTGAGGTGTTGACGGGCGGGGACGTGGTGCCCGCCACGTCGGTGGCTCGGGTGCGGGAGGCGTGCCCGGAGGTGGCGGTACGGCACCTGTACGGCCCCACCGAGACCACCCTGTGCGCGACCTGGCACCTGATGCGGCCCGAGGACCGCGTCGGCTCACCGTTGCCGATCGGGCGTCGGCTGCCCATGCGGCGGACCTATGTTCTCGATGCCTTCCTGCAGCCGGTGCCGCCCGGGGTGACCGGTGAGTTGTACATCGCCGGGGCCGGCCTCGCGCTCGGCTACTGGGCGCAGCCGGGTCTGTCGGCGGAGCGGTTCGTGGCGTGTCCGTTCGTGCCGGGTGGGCGGATGTACCGGACGGGTGATCTGGTCCGGTGGACGGATGAGGGCACGCTGGAGTTCGTCGGCCGTGCGGATGCGCAGGTGAAGATCCGTGGGTTCCGGGTGGAACTGGGCGAGGTGGAGGCGGCCCTCGCCGCGCACCCCTCGGTGGCCCAGGCCGTGGTGACCGTACGGGAGGACACTCCGGGCGAACGCCGTCTCGTCGGCTACGTCGTGCCCGAGGACCCGGACCGCGTGGAGACCGACGACGTGCGCGCCCACGCCGCTCTGCGGCTGCCGGACTACATGGTCCCTGCCGCCGTCCTCGCGCTGGATGCCTTGCCGGTGACGCGTCACGGCAAGGTGGATCGTGCGGCGTTGCCGGCGCCGGATTTCGCGGGCCGGGTCTCCGGGCGCGAGCCGGAGACGGAGGCGGAGGCGGTCCTGTGCCGGGTGTTCGCGGAGTTGCTGGGGTTGGAGCGGGTCGGGGTCGACGACAGCTTCTTCGAGCTGGGTGGCGACTCGATCATGTCGATGCAGTTGGTGGCGCGGGCTCAGCGTGCGGGTCTGGTGCTGAAGGTGCAGGACGTCTTCGAGTACGAGACGCCTGCGGGTCTTGCGGCGGTGGTCGGTGCGGTGCGGGACGGTCGTGTCGAGGTGGACGCGGGTGTGGGTGTGGTGCCGTGGACGCCGGTGATGCGGGCGTTGGGGGAGCATGCGGCTGCCCCGGAGTTCGCGCAGTGGGCGGTGGTGGGTGCGCCGCCCGGGCTGGGGGTGGAGGTACTGGCGGCCGGGCTGGGCGCCGTACTGGACACGCACGCGGTGTTGCGAGCGCGGGTGGGTGAGCAATCCACCTTGGTGGTCGATGACCCCGGTTCGGTGGATGCGCGGACGCGGATCGTGCGGGTGGACGCAGGGGATACGACGGCGGCCGGTGATCTGAACGAGGTTGCGGGCCGGGTCGCGCGTGCGGCGGTGCGGCGGTTGGATCCGTCGGCCGGTGTGATGGTGCAGGCGGTGTGGGTGGACGCCGGGCCGGAACGGGTGGGCCGACTGGTGCTGGTCGTGCATCACCTGGTCGTGGACGGCGTCTCATGGCGGATCCTGCTGCCTGACCTGCAAGCCGCCTGCGAAGCCGTATCCGAGGGCCAGACACCCGAACTCGACCCCGTTTCAACATCGTTCAAGCAGTGGGCCAACCTCCTCACCGGCCAGGCCACCCAGGACAGCCGAGTCGCAGAGTCGGACGCCTGGGCAGAACTGTCGCGGGTCCCCGATGTCCTGCTGGGCAACCGGGAGTTGGACCCGGCGCTGGACACGGCCGGGACCATGACGCACCGGTCGTGGACCGTCCCCGCGCAGGACGCGGCCCAGTTGGTGAATGCGGCGCCGGCGCTCTTCCACTGCGGTGTGCACGAGGTGCTGCTGGCGGGACTGGCCGGAGCACTGGCGTGCCGGCGCCCGGAGACCGCGGGTGGGGTGCTCGTCGACGTCGAGGGGCACGGCCGTGAGCCTGTCGCCGGTACGGATCTGTCGCGCACAGTCGGCTGGTTCACCAGCAGCCACCCATTACGCCTGGACGTCACCGGCGTAGAACTGGACGAGGTTCTGGAGGGTGGTGCGGCGGCCGGACTGCTGCTGAAGGCGGTCAAGGAGCAGGTGCGGTCAGTACCCGGCGGCGACGGCCTGGGATACGGTCTGCTGCGCTACCTCAACCCGCAGACGAGCACGGTCCTGTCCGAACTGCCCGCCGCCCAGATCGGCTTCAACTACCTGGGCCGTTTCACCGCAGGCCGCCAGTCGGCCACCGGCGTGGAGGCCTGGCAGCTGAGCGGGCAGACCGCGATAGGCGGCTCGGTCGCACCGCAGACGCCCGCCCTGCACACCCTGGAAGCGGCCGCGACCGTTCAGGACCGCGCCGACGGACCGGAGTTGACCCTCACGCTCAGCTGGCCGGGCGGCCTGCTCGACGAGGCGGCGGCGCAGGAGCTGGGCGAGGCCTGGACACGCGTGCTGAGCGCGCTGGCCGCGCACACGAGCAGCCCTGCAGCGGGCGGCCACACCCCCTCCGACTTCCCTCTCGTCCGCCTCACCCCGCACAGCGTGGCGGAACTGGAAGCCCGGGTGCCCGACCTGGCCGACATCTGGCCGCTGTCACCGCTGCACGAAGGCATGCTCTTCCACGCCGCGTTCGACGACGAGGGACCGGACGTCTACCAGACACAGCGCCTGCTGGCCCTCGACGGCCCACTCGACGCGGCACGCCTGCGCGCGTCGTGGGAGGCGGTCCTTGCCCGGCATCCGGCCTTGCGGGCCGGCTTCCACGAGCCGGCCTCCGGCGGCGCGGTCCAGGTCGTCGCGCGGAACGTGGCACTCCCGTGGCACGAGGCCGACCTCTCCGGACTTCCGGAGTCCGACGCCCTGGCCGAGGCCGAGCGGCTGGCCCGGCGCGACCTGACGCGGCGCTTCGACCTGACGCAGCCACCGCTTCTGCGTCTGCTGCTGGTCCGCCTGGGCGACAACCGGCATCGCCTCGCCATCACCTGCCACCACATCCTCCTGGACGGCTGGTCGATGCCGGTCGTCCTCAACGAGGTGTCCGCCGTCTACGCGGACGGCCGTGACACCCCGGCCCTGAAGCGGGCGGCTTCCTACCGGGACTACCTGGTGTGGCTCGGCCGGCAGGACAAGGAGGCCGCGCGCGCCGCATGGCAGCGGGAACTGGCCGGTGCGGACGAGCCGACGCTGGTCGCCCCCGCCGCCGCGGGCAGCTCGCCGGTGACGTCGGACGTGGTCTGGGAGGAGTGGTCCCGGGAGCGAACCGCGGAGCTCACCGAGTGGGCGCGCTCGCGGGGCCTGACCGTGAACACCGTGGTGCAGGGTGCGTGGGCGCTGGTGCTGGCCCGGCTGGCCGGCCGTACGGATGTCGTCTTCGGCGGCACGGTGGCGGGCCGCCCTGCCGAGCTGCCGGGCGTGGAGTCGATGGTCGGCCTGTTCATCAACACCCTTCCCGTGCGCGTACGACTCGACGCCGACCAGCCCGTGGTGCGGATGCTCACCGACCTCCAGGAACGGCAGGCGGCACTGATCACCCATCAGCACCTCGGTCTGCCCGGCATCCAGCAACTCGTCGGGCCCGGCGCGACGTTCGACACCATGCTCATGTTCGAGAACTATCCGCGCGGCTCCGTCGCCCTCTCCGGTTCCGACCGGTCGGCCGACGAGGTGACGATCACCCGGCTGCACACCGTGGCGGGCACCCACTACCCACTGGCTGTGGGCGTCGTCCCCACCGACCGGCTCCGCGTGGTGGTGACCTACCGACCGGACCTGTTCGACCGGGAGCAGGCCGGTCTGATCGCCCGGCGCGTGGTGTGGGTTCTGGAGGAGATGCTGCGGAACCCGCTCGCGCCGCTGGGCCGGGTGGGGGTGCTGGGCGCGGCGGAGCGTGCGGCCGTGCTGGGCGGATCGAGTGCGGCGGCGAGCGGCGCTTTGAACGGTCCCGTGTCTGCCGTGCTTTCCGTGCTTTCCGTGCCGGAGATGATCGCCGAGCGGGCGCGGGTGTCGCCGGGTGCGGTGGCGCTGAAGGAGGGCAACCGGGCGCTGTCGTACGGGGAGTTGTGGGCGGCCTCGGGGCGGGTGGCGTCGTATCTGGCGGGTTTCGGGGTGCGCCGCGGTGACCGTGTCGCGGTGGTGATGGACCGGTCCATCGAGGTGGCGGTCGTGCTGCTGGGAGTGTGGCGTGCGGGGGCGGCGTACGTGCCCGTGGACGCCGGGTCTCCGGTGGAGCGGATCTCGCTGGTGTTGGCGGATTGCGCGCCGGCGGTGGTGGTGTGCTCGGAGGCGACGCGTGCGGTGGTGCCGGAGGGGATCGCGGCACGGGTCGTGTCCGTGGACGAGCCCGGTGTCGTGGGCGAGTTGGCCGCCTGCGGGGACGCGCCGACGGTGCGTGTCGGTCCGGCCGATGTGGCGTACGTGATGTACACGTCGGGGTCGACCGGGGTCCCGAAAGGCGTGGCGGTGCCGCACGGCAGCGCGGCCGCGCTGGTCGGTGAGCGTGAGTGGCATGTGGGCCCCGACGACGCGGTGCTCATGTACGCGCCGCACGCCTTCGACGCGTCCATGTACGAGTTGTGGGTGCCGTTGGCCGCGGGCGGCCGGGTGGTGATCGCCGAGCCCGGCATCCTGGACGGCCGGCAGATGCAGGCATACGTGGCCGACGGCGTGACGGCCGCCTTCGTCACGGCGGGCCTGTTCCGGGCCCTGGCCGAGGAGGCGCCGGAGTGCTTCGCGGGCCTGCGCGAGGTGCTGAGCGGCGGCGACGTGGTGCCGGCCGCGTCGGTCGCCCGGGTGCGGCAGTCCTGCCCGGACGTGGCGGTCCGCAACTGCTACGGGCCGACCGAGGTGACCATGTGCGTGACCTGGCACCAGGTGCGCCCCGACGAGCCGCTGGGCTCCGTGCTGCCCATCGGCGGGCCGATGCCGGGCCGCCGTACCTATGTGCTGGACCCCTTCCTCCAACCGGTGCCGACGGGCGTGACCGGTGAGCTCTACGCAGGCGGTGAGGGGCTGGCTCTCGGGTATTGGGCACAGCCGGGTCTGACGGCGGAGCGGTTCGTGGCGTGTCCCTTCGTGCCGGGTGAGCGGATGTACCGGACGGGCGACCTCGTGCGGTGGACGGAGGACGGCACGCTGGAGTTCGTCGGCCGTGCGGATGCGCAGGTGAAGATCCGTGGTTTCCGGGTGGAGCTGGGCGAGGTGGAGGCGGCCCTCGCCGCGCATCCCTCCGTGGCCCAGGCGGTGGTGACGGCGCGGACCGATCACACGGGAGAGCTCCGCCTGACCGGATACGTCATCCCCGACGGCCCGAACGCCGTGGACCCCGACCAGGTGCGCGCGCACGCCGCCACACGGCTGCCCGACTACATGGTCCCCACCGCCGTCCTCGCACTCGACGCCTTCCCCGTGACAAGGAACGGGAAGCTCGACCGCGCGGCCCTGCCCGCCCCCGAAGCCGCTGAGAAGGCCACCGGACGCCAACCGCGGACGGAGGCGGAGGCGGTTCTGTGCCGGGTGTTCGCGGAGTTGCTGGGGCTGGAGCGGGTCGGGGTCGACGACAGCTTCTTCGAGCTGGGCGGCGACTCGATCATGTCGATGCAGCTGGTGGCACGCGCCCGGCGTGCGGGTCTGGTGCTGAAGGTGCAGGACGTCTTCGCCCAGGCGACCCCGGCAGGGCTTGCGGCACTGGCGGCGACGGCTAACGACGACGCCGGCGCGGTCGAGGCCGACGCGGGTGTGGGTGTGGTGCCGTGGACGCCGGTGATGCGGGCGCTGGGGGAGCATGCGGCTTCCCCGGAGTTCGCGCAGTGGGCGGTGGTGGGTGCGCCGCCCGGGCTGGGGGTGGAGGTGCTGGCGGCCGGTCTGGGCGCCGTATTGGACACGCACGCGGTGTTGCGAGCGCGGGTGGGTGAGCAATCCACCTTGGTGGTCGATGACCCCGGTTCGGTGGATGCGCGGACGCGAATCGTGCGGGTCGACGCTGCGGATACGGCGGTGGATGACCTGGACGAGGTTGCGGGGCGGGCTGCGCGTGAGGCGGTGCGGCGGTTGGATCCGTCGGCCGGTGTGATGGTGCAGGCGGTGTGGGTGGACGCCGGTCCGGACCGGGTGGGACGCCTGGTGCTGGTCGTACATCACCTGGTCGTGGACGGCGTCTCGTGGCGGATCCTGCTGCCGGACCTGGAGGCCGCCTGCGAGGCCGTAGCCGCGGGCCGGACACCCGAACTCGACCCGGTGACAACGTCGTTCCTGGGCTGGGCCGGGCTGCTGGCGGAACGAGCGGCCGATCCGGCACTGACCGGTCAACCGGACGCCTGGGCCGAGCTGATGCGCGTGCCCGAAGTTTCTTTCGGGAAGCGGGAGTTGGACCCGGCGCTCGACACCGCTGCCACCATGACGCAACGGTCCTGGACCCTTCCGGCACGGGCAGCCGCCCAGCTCGTGAATGCGGCGCCGGCGCTCTTCCACTGCGGGGTGCACGAGGTGCTGCTGGCGGGACTGGCGGGTGCGGTGGCCCGTTGGCGGCCGGAGACCGCGGGCGGCGTGCTCGTCGACGTCGAGGGGCACGGCCGTGAGCCTCTTGCCGGTACGGATCTGTCGCGCACGGTCGGCTGGTTCACCAGCAGTCACCCGGTGCGCCTGGACGTCACCGGAGTGGACCTGGACGAGGTCCTGGACGGTGATGCGGCGGCCGGTGCCCTGCTGAAGACGGCCAAGGAGCAGGCGCGGTCGGTGCCCGGCGATGACGGCCTGGGATACGGGCTGCTGCGGTACCTCAACCCGCAGAGCAGCGAGGTCCTGTCTCGGCTGCCGGCCCCGCAGATCGGCTTCAACTACCTGGGGCGTTTCACCACGGGAGCCTCCACCGAGCAGGTGACGCCCTGGCAGCTGAGCGGCCAGACCGCGATCGGCGGCTCCGCCGGCCCGGACATGCCCGCCCTGCACGCCCTGGAAGCGGCCGCGACCGTCCAGGACACCCCGGACGGCCCGGCCCTGACCGTCACGCTCAGCTGGCCGGCGACGCTCCTGGACGAAACGGCGGCGGAGGGCCTGGGCCGGATCTGGCGGGAGACCCTCGTCGGCCTCGCGACCCACGTCTCGCCGACCGCGCCGCTCGGCGACACGGCGGTCGGCGGGCACACCCCCTCCGACTTCCCCCTCCTCGATCTGACCCAGCGGAGTGTGGAGGAACTGGAAGCCCGGGTGCCCGGCCTGGTGGACGTCTGGCCGCTGTCGCCGCTGCAGCAGGGGCTGCTGTTCCACGCGGCATACGACGACCAGGGCCCCGACCTCTACGAAGGGCAGCGCATCCTGGCCCTGGACGGGCCCCTGGACGTGGAGCGGCTGCGCGCGTCCTGGCGGGCCCTGCTGCACCGGCATCCGATCCTGCGGGCGAGCTTCCACCAACTGGACTCCGGCGGGGCGGTCCAGGTCGTCGCCCGGGATGTGGAACTCCCCTGGCACGAGGCCGACTTCACGGGGCTGTCCGAGGCCGAGGCGCAGGCCGGGCTCGACCGGCTGGTGCGGGACGAGCGGTCGCGCCGCCTCGACGTGACGCAGGCCCCGCTGCTGCGCCTGACCCTCGTCCGGCTCGGCGAGCACCGGCACGTCCAGATCGTCACCAGCCACCACATCGTCACCGACGGCTGGTCCCTGCCCGTCCTCATCGGCGAGGTGTCCGCGATCTACGCAGCCGGAGGCGACGCCCGGGCGCTGCCCCCGGCGACCTCCTACCGGGAGTACCTGGCCTGGCTCGGCACGCAGGACAAGGAAGCGGCGCGGGATGCCTGGCGGACCGAGTTCGCGGGAGCGGACGGGCCGACGCTCGTCGCACCGGAGGAACAGGGCAGGGTGCCCACGGTCCCGGCCCGGGTGGCCTTCGAGTTTCCGGAGGAACTCACCGCAGCGGTGGCCGAGTTGGCGCGCGATCGCGGGCTCACCGTGAACACCGTGGTGCAGGGTGCCTGGGCCCTGCTGCTGGCCCGGCTCGCCGGACGGACCGACGTGGTGTTCGGCGCGACGGTCGCGGGGCGGCCGGCCGAGCTGCCACGCGTGGAGTCCATGGTCGGGCTCTTCATCAACACGCTGCCGGTGCGGGTGCGGCTGGGCGGTGACCGGCCGGTCGTCGACCTCCTCGAGGACCTCCAGCGGCGGCAGGTCGCGCTGATGGCGCACCAGCACATCGGTATGCCCGAGATCAGGCAGCTCGCCGGTCCGGGCGCGGTCTTCGACGCGCTCTTCGTGTACGAGAACTACCCCCGCCCCCGCCTGGCCGAGCCCTCGCCCGACACTCTGGTCATCCGCCCCGGGGGCAGGCCGGAGGACACCGGCCACTATCCGCTCACCCTGATCGCGGTGCCGGGGGACCGGCTGCACGGTGAACTCATCTACCGGCCCGAGGTGTTCGGGCACGACTGGGCGGAACAGGTGACGGCCTCGCTCGGGCACGTCCTCGAACAGCTGACGGCGGATCCGCAGGCCCCGGTCGCGCGCATCGGCGTACTGAGCCCGGCCCGGCGCGAGCTCGTGGTGGACACGTGGAGCGGCACGCATGAGCCGGTCGAGGCCGCCCCGCTGCCGGAACTGCTCCGGCGTCAGGTACGGCGCTCGCCGGACGCGGTGGCCTTGGTGTCGCGTGGCAACGCGACGGCCGCCGAATCCGCTACGGCCGACCCGGGCGCTCCGGGCGACCTCGACGCCGGCCACCGGACCCTGACGTACACGGAGCTGGAGACGGACGCCGGCCGCCTGGCCCGCCACCTCGTCGACGCGGGAGTGGGGCCGGAGGCCCGCGTCGCCGTGCTGGTGCCCCGCTCGGCGGCGATGGTCGTGTCCGTGCTCGCCGTGTCCATGGCGGGCGGGGCCTTCGTCCCGGTGGACGCCGGGCACCCGGCGGACCGGGTGGCGTTCCTGCTGCGGGACGCCGACCCGGCGGCCGTGGTGTGCACGCGGCGGACCCGGGGCGCGGTGCCCGACGGGTTCCGGGGACGGATCGTCGTACTCGACGACCCGGACGTCACCGCGGGCGTGGCCCGCCGTGCGGGCGGCCCCCTCGACGACAGGGAGCGGCGCGCGGCCCTGCGCCCGGAGCACGCCGCGTACGTGATCTACACCTCCGGGTCGACCGGCACCCCGAAGGGCGTGGTCGTCACCCACACGGGACTCGCCCACCTCGCCCGGGCGCAGATCGAGCGGTTCGCGGTGCGACCGGACGCACGGGTCCTGCAGTTCGCCTCGCCGAGCTTCGACGCCGCCGTGTCCGAACTGTGCATGGCCCTGCTGTCCGGCGCCGCGCTCGTGGTGCCGGACCAGGACGGGCTGCCGCCGCGGGTGACGCTCGCCGAGGCCGTGCGGGAGTGGGGCGCCACCCATGTCACCGTGCCCCCCGGCGTGCTCGCGACCGAGGAGCGCCTGCCCGCCTCCCTCAGGACGCTGGTGGTGGCCGGCGAGGCCTGTCCGCCGGCGCTCGTGGACCGGTGGGCCGCCGACCGGCGGATGGTGAACGCGTACGGCCCCACGGAGGTGACCGTGTGCGCGGCGATGAGCCGACCGCTCGCCCCCGGCGCCGGCACCGTGCCCATCGGCACCCCTCCGCCGAACGTACGCGTCTACGTCCTGGACGCCTTCCTCCAGCCGCTGCCCCCGGGAGCGGTCGGTGAACTGTACGTCGCGGGCCCGGGGCTGGCCCGCGGTTACGGCGGGCGGCCCGGCCAGACCGCCGAACGCTTCGTCGCCTGCCCCTTCGCGGCCGGCACACGCATGTACCGCACCGGGGACCTCGTCCGCTGGAACGACACCGGTGAACTGGTCTTCGTGGGCCGCGCGGACGGCCAGGTGAAGGTGCGCGGGCACCGCATCGAACCCGCGGAGGTGGAGAGCGCCCTGACCGCGCACCCCGCGGTCGCGCAGGCCGTGGTGGTGGCCCGCGAGGACCGCCCGGGCGAACAGCGTCTCGTCGCCTACGTCGTCCCGCGGGCGCCCGGGGCGGAAGGCGGGGCCTTCGGTTCCGGGCCGGGCGGTTCCGGGCAGAACGTGCCGTGGTCCGACGAACTCGCCGCCGCCGTACGGGACTTCGCCGCCGCGCGGCTGCCGGAGTACATGCTGCCGACCGCCTTCGTGCCGCTCGGCGACCTGCCCCGCACCGCGAACGGGAAGCTCGACCGCACCGCGCTGCCCGCCCCGGACTTCGCCGGAAGGGCGCGGGGACGCGAGCCGCGTACGCCCGCCGAGACCCTCCTGTGCGACCTGTTCGCCGATGTCCTGGGCCTGGACCGGGTCGGAGCCGACGACAGCTTCTTCGAGCTCGGGGGCGACTCCATCTCGTCGATGCAGCTGTCGTCCCGGGCCCGGCAGGCCGGACTGGTGGTGACGCCACGGCAGGTCTTCGAGGAGAAGACCCCCGAACGCCTCGCCGTCGTCGCCGACGCGACCGGCCCGGCCGGACCCGACGCCGAGGACGTCGCGGTCGGCGAGGTGCCGTGGACCCCGGTGATGCGGGAGCTCGGCGAGCGCGTCGTCAGCCCCGGATTCGCGCAGTGGGTGGTCCTCGGGGCCCCGCCGGACCTCACCCACGAGGTCCTCGTGGCCGGCACCGGCGCCCTGCTGACCACACACGCCATGCTGCGGGCCCGGGTCGTCGAGGGCGGCCGGATCGTGGTCGGCGAGGCCGGTTCCGTGGACGCGGAGGCACTCGTCGTCCGTGTCGACGCACGGGACGTGGCCGTGGACGACCTCGATCTGGCCGTGGGCGCGCTCGCGGACACCCTCGACGCGGCCGCGGACGACTTCGATCCGGCCGCGGACGACCTCGACGCGCTCGCGGCCCGTGCCGCACGCGAGGCCGTGGGGCGGCTCGATCCCGCCGCCGGAGTGATGCTCCAGGCGGTGTGGGTGGACGCCGGGCCCGAGCGGAGCGGACGTGTCGTGCTCGCCGTCCATCACCTGGCGGTCGACGGGGTGTCCTGGCGGGTGCTCGTCCCCGACCTCGGCCAGGCGTGCCGGGCGGCGGCGGCCGGACGGGAACCCGTGCTCGACCCGCCGGTCACCTCGTTCCGGCGCTGGGCGAACCTGCTGGCCGAGCAGGCCGTCGCACCCGAACGGACCGCGGAGCTGCCGCAGTGGACGCGGCTTCTCGACGTCGCCGAACCCCTCATCGGGGAGCGCGCCCTGGACCCGGCGGTCGACACGGCGGCGACCGTGCACCACGCCTCGTGGACGGTGCCCGCGCCGCAGGCGGCCACCCTGACCGCCACCACACCCGTCCTGTTCCACTGCGGTGTGCACGAGGTGCTGCTCGCCGCCCTCGCGGCGGCCGTGGCGTCCGGCCGGGCGGACGGCGACCGTGTCCTGCTGGTCGATGTCGAGGGCCACGGCCGGGAACCGGTCGACGGCGTGGACCTGTCCCGCACGGTGGGCTGGTTCACCCGTACCCACCCGGTGCGCCTCGACCTGAGCGGCATCGACCTGAACGACGCCCGCACCGGAGGCCCGTCGAGCGGATCCCTGCTGAAGGCGGTGAAGGAACAGGCGCGGACGGTACCCGGCGACGGGCTCGGCCACGGACTGCTGCGGCATCTCAACCCGGACACCGGACCGTCCCTGGCCGCCCTGCCGGCGCCCCAGATCGGCTTCAACTACCTCGGACGCTTCACCGCGGGAAACCGCCAAGGAGCGCCCGCCGACTGGCAGTTGACCGGTGAGATCGGCGGCGGTGCCGATCCGGACATGCCGTCCACGCACACGCTGGAGGCCGGTGCCGTCGTGGTGGACACTGCTGACGCACCCGAGCTCACCCTGTCCCTCGGCTGGCCCTCCGGCGTGCTCGACGACGCCGCCGCCCGACGGCTCGGGCAGGCCTGGCTGGACATGCTCCGCGGTCTTGCCGCCCACACCGCCGGCCCCGTCGCCGGTGGGCACACCCCGTCCGACTTCCCCCTCCTGGACCTGGCACAGAGCCAGATCGAGGAACTCGAAGCCGGTTTCGCCGACGACCAGACCTAGCCGGCCGAAGGCCCTGGACCAGTACCACGCCCTGCCGACACGCCCTGCCGAGGAGAGAAGCGATGACCCGATCCGCAGTCGAGGACGTGTGGCCGCTGTCGCCGCTGCAGGAAGGCCTGCTCTTCCACGCCGCCTTCGACGACCAGGGGCCCGACGTCTACACCGTGCAGTCGGCTCTCGCCGTCGACGGGCCCCTGGACGAAGCACGCCTTCGTGCGTCCTGGGCGGCGCTGCTGGACCGGCACGCCGCGTTGCGCGCCTGCTTCCGGCAGGTCAGCGGAGCACAGATGGTGCAGGTCATCGCGCGGACCGTGACCTTGCCGTGGCGCACCGAGGACGTGTCCCACCTGCCCGAGCCGGAGGCCCGCGCCGCCGCGGAGCGCCTCGCCGAGCGCGAGCGCGCCGAGCGTTTCGACCTGGCGACCGCGCCGCTGCTGCGGGTCCTGCTCGTCCGGCTCGCCGAGCACCGCCACCGCCTGGTGATCACCAGCCACCACATCCTCATGGACGGCTGGTCCGCACCCGTGCTCATCGGCGAACTCGCCGCCCTGTACGCGAACGGGGGCGACGCCTCGCTGCTGCCCCGTACGACGTCGTACCGGGACTACCTGCTGTGGCTGGGCAAGCAGGACAAGGAAGCGGCCCGGACCGCATGGCGGGAGGAACTGGCCGGGGCCGACGAGCCGACCCTGGTCGCGCCGGTCGCCCCCGACCGTCGGCCCGTCTTCCCCGACCACGTCGACCGCGACCTGCCGGACGCGCTCGCCGGCGCGCTGACCGAGCTGGCCCGCACCCGTGAACTGACCGTCAACACCGTGGTGCAGGGCGCGTGGGCCCTGATCCTCGCCCGGCTGGCCGGGCGCACGGACGTCGTGTTCGGCGCCACGGCGGCCGGGCGTCCCGCGGATCTGCCCGGCGTGGAGACGATGGTGGGGCTGCTCATCAACACCCTGCCGGTGCGGGTACAGCTCGACGGCGACCGGCCGGCCGCCGACCTGCTGCGGGACCTGCAGAAGCGGCAGTCCGCGCTGATGAGCCACCAGCACCTCGGCCTGCCGGCGGTGCAGCAACTCGCCGGGCCGGGCGCGACGTTCGACACGCTCGTGATCTACGAGAACTTTCCCCGGCAGTCCGGCGGACGCGCCGCCCGGGCCGCCGCCGCGCCCGACACCCCGGTGATCCGGCCCGAGGGCTTCGCCCGCGAGGCGGCGCACTACCCGCTGACCCTCGTCGTCGCGCCCGGCGAGCGCACCCGGTTCCGGCTCGAGTACCGGCCCGACCTCTTCGACCGGGCCGCCGCCGAGTCCCTCCTCACCTCCCTGGTGGGGATCCTGGAGCAGCTGGTGGCCGACCCGGCCGTGCCGGTGGGCCGCATCCGGGTCACCGCACCGGCACCGCCCGGCGAAAGTGCCGAGCCCGGCGTGACGCCGTTCCGCACGGTGCCCGAGCTGATCGCCGAGCGCGTCGCCGCCGCCCCGGACGCCGTGGCGCTCGTGGCAGAGGAACAGACCCTGACCTACGGCGAGTTGTGGGCATTCGCGGGACGGCTCGCGGCGTATCTGGCGGACGTGGGCGTGGCCCGGGGCGACCGCGTCGCGGTGGTGCTGGAACGGTCCGCGGACGTGGTGGTGGCGCTGCTGGCCCTGTGGCGGGCCGGCGCCGTTCAGGTGCCGGTGGATCCCGGGAACCCGCCGGAGCGGGTGGCAGCGGTCCTCGCGGACTGCGGAGCCACGGCGGTGCTGTGCACGGACGCGACACGCGCCGTGGTCCCGGAGAGCGCGACGGGCGTCGTGGCGCTCGACGACCCGGTGGTGCGGGATGGCGTGTTCGTGGACGGGGCCGACCCGGCTGTGCCGGATGGCGTGCTCGCGCACCGGGCCGACCCGGCTGTGCGGGTCGGCGTGCCCGAGCCGGGGGCCGCCCCGGCCGCCCTCCCCGTCACCGCGCACGAGGTGGCGTACGTGATGTACACCTCCGGCTCGACCGGTGAGCCCAAGGGTGTCGCGGTCCCGCACGGGAGCGTGGCCGCGCTGGTCGGCGAGCCCGGCTGGCGCCTCGGGCCGGAGGACGCGGTGCTGCTGCACGCGCCGCACGCCTTCGACGCCTTCCTGTTCGAGGCGTGGGTGCCGCTCACCGTGGGTGCCCGTGTGGTCGTCGCCGGACCCGGTGTGGTCGACGCCCAGGAGGTGCGCCGGTACGTGGCAGGCGGCGTCACGACGCTGCACCTCACCGCCGGCACCTTCCGGGTGCTCGCCGCTGAGACTCCCGGGTGCTTCACCGGGCTGCGGGAAGTCCTGACCGGCGGCGACGTGGTGCCCGTCGACGCGGTGGCGCGAGTGCGTGCCGCATGCCCGGAGGTGGCGGTACGGCATCTGTACGGGCCCACCGAGACCACCCTGTGCTTCACCTGGCACGCTGTGCGGCCCGGGGACGAGGACCTCGCCGTGCTGCCGGTGGGCCGTCCGCTGCCCGGCCGCCGGGCCTACGTGCTCGACGCCTTCCTGCAGCCGGTGCCGCCCGGGGCGACCGGCGAGCTGTACCTGGCGGGCGCGGCACTGGCCCACGGCTACTGGGACGCACCCGGGCGGACCGCGGAGCGGTTCGTGGCGTGCCCGTTCCGGCCCGGCGAACGGATGTACCGCACGGGCGACTTGGCCCGCTGGACGGACGACGGCGAGCTGGAGTTCGGGGGCCGCGCGGACGCGCAGGTGAAGATCCGGGGCTTCCGCGTGGAACTCGGCGAGATCGAGGCCGCCCTGACCGCACATCCGGCCGTCGCCCAGGCCGTGGCCGTCGCCCGCGACGACGGTCCCGGCGGGCGGCGCCTCGTCGGCTATGTCGTCCCGGCCGCCGCGGAGACCGTGGATCCCGACGCGATACGTGAGTACGTCGCCAGGCGCCTGCCCGACTACATGGTTCCGGCCGCCGTCCTCGCCCTGGGCGCCCTTCCGGTGACCCGCAACGGCAAGGTCGACCGCAAGGCCCTGCCCGCCCCGGACTTCGCCGCCCGCACCACCGGACGCGGACCGCGCACGGCGGCCGAGGAGCGGCTCTGCCGTCTCTTCGCCGAGGTGCTCGACCTGGAACGCGTGGGCTCTGAGGACAACTTCTTCGAGCTGGGCGGGGACTCCGGCCTCGCCATGCGTCTCGCGGGCCGGATCCGGGAGGAGTTCGACGCCGAACTGCCCATCCGGCAGTTCTTCGGCTCGCCCACCCCCGCCGGGGTCGCCCGCCTCCTCGCCACCCGGGCCCGCCCCGTCCTCGGCGCCGCCGGACCAGACGCGGACGGGGCGGACGTGCCCGTCACCGCAGGCCAGCTGCAGACCTGGCTGACGTCCGCGCTGGACGACGAGGCGGGCGTGGACCGCATCCCGGTGGCCCTGCGGCTCACAGGCGAACTCGACAAGCAGGCGCTGCGCTCGGCCCTGACGGACCTCGCGGCCCGCCACGCCGTCCTGCGCACGATCTTCCCGGGCATCCGGAGCGCGGACCTGCACCAGCGCACCCTGACCGTCGAGGAAGCCCTGACACCGGGCGGCGCCGGCTTCGCCACGGACCTGGCCGAGGAACCGGTCGACGAGGAGGAGTTGACCGGGGTCCTCGCCGAACGCACGCGCCGCCCCTTCGACCTCTCCCGCCACCTCCCCTGGACCCGGCACCTGTTCGCCCTGTCGGAAACCGACCATGTGCTGCTCCTCGTCGTGCACCGGATCGCGGCCGACGAGGCCTCCGTGGACGTCCTGCTGCGCGACCTGGCCACCGCCTACACCGCCCGCCGTGAGGGCCGCGTGCCCGAACGGGCCCCCCTGCCCGCGCAGTTCGCCGACTACGCCCGATGGGAGCGGGATCTGCTCCAGGGCGAGCAGGCAAGGGAGAGCCTGGCCGGCGACCAGCTCGACTACTGGAAGAACACCCTCGCCGGCATCGACGCCGAACTCCCGCTGCCCGCCGACCGCCCGCGCCCGCAGATCGCCTCCCATCGGACGGGTGCCGTCCCGCTGCGCCTCGACGCCGACCTGCACGCCCGCCTCGCCGACCTGGCCGAATCCGCCGGCGCCACGCCGTTCACCGTGCTGCACGCCGCGCTCATGGCCCTGCTCGCGCGGCTCGGCGCCGGCGACGACATCACCGTCGGCACGCTGATCCCCCGCCGCGACGACCCGGCCCTCGAAGGGGTCGTCGGCCCCTTCGCCGGCCCCCTCGCCCTGCGCGCCGACGCCTCGGGCGACCCCACCTTCACGGATCTGCTCGCCCGGGCCCGGGAGACGTACCAGGAGGCGGCCGCGCACCGGGACGTGCCGTTCGAGCGGCTGGTGGACGTGCTCGGCCTGCCGCCCTCGCTGGCCCGCCACCCGGTCTTCCAGGTCATGCTCGACGTCCGGGACGACATCGCCGACGCCTGGGACCCCTGGGAGCTGCCCGGTCTGCGCACCGTCCGCCTGGAGACGGGCCCACGGCCCACCGAGACCGACCTCTCCCTCGATCTCGCGGAACGCTATCTCGCCGACGGCGACTTCGGCGGCATCGACGGCCAGGTCCGCTACGCCACCGACCTGTTCGACGAACCCACCGTCACGGCGCTCGCGCACCGGCTCACCCGCGTCCTGGCACAGGCCGCCGCCGACCCGCAGGTGCGGCTGAGCGGGCTGGACGTCTTCCTGGACGAGGACGAGCGCCGACGGGCGGTGGACCTCGGCAACGCGACGGCGGCGCCGCTGCCCGAGGCCACCACGGTGGAGCTGTTCGCCGCGCAGGCCGCGCGCACCCCGGCCGCCGTGGCCGTCCTCGACCAGCGGATCCCCGGCATGTACGAGGCGTCCATGACGTACGAGACGCTGGACGCCCTCTCCGACGAGGTGGCCCGGCGTCTGGTGGCGGCCGGCGCGGGACCCGAGCGCATCGTCGTCGTGGCGATACCGCCCACCCTCATGCTGGTGATCGCTCTGCTCGGAGTCCTGAAGTCGGGTGCCGCCTGCCGCTTCGCCGACCCGACCCGGCCGTGGGACGGCGACGACCGCAACCGGCCCGCCGCCCTGCTGTGCGACGCCGCGGGACCCGTACCGGAGGACGCGGGCGTCCCCGTCGTACTGATGGACGACCCGGTGACGGGCGGGACGGACGAGGACCGGCCGCCCTCGGACGAACTCGACTTCCCTTCCCACCAAGGTAGTTACGGCGGCGCCGAACGGCTCCTGCGCCCGGACCACCCCGCCGTGGTGCTCGACAGCGCGACGCACCCCGGTGCCGCAGCGGTGGTCTCCCATCGCGCCCTCGTCAACCAACTGGCGTACCGAGCGCGGACCGCATCGGAGGCGGACCTGCTGCGGCTGGACAGCAGCGCCCCGGCCTCCGACCTCCTGACACCGCTGCTCGCGACGCTGTGCTCGGGAGGCCAGGTGACCCTGGGAACGGCACAGACGACACCGCTCGGCGCCGGACAGGCCGCCGCGGAGTTGGGTGGCCTGTGGCTGGAGCACGAGAGCGGAACGGGAACGGCCACGACAGGCGAGGATTCCGGCGATCAGACCCCCACGGGACGCCAGGTGGCCAACACCCGTGCCTACGTGCTGGACGACTTCCTGCGCCCGGTGCCCCCCGGCGCCCTCGGCGACCTGTACCTGGCGGGTGCCTCACTCGCCCGCGGTTACCTCGGCCGCACGGGCGCGACCGGTGAGCGATTCGTCGCCAGTCCCTTCGGCGCTCCGGGCGAGCGGATGTTCCGCACCGGGCACCGGGCGCGCCGGGATGCCACGGGCGGGCTCACCCTGCGGGCCGGCACCGACGCCGCCACGCGACGCGGACGCGCGGGCCGGGGTTCCGGGACGGGACGCGGCGACCTGAACGTCCTGCTGCCGCTACGCCCTGAAGGCACGCGCCCGCCCCTGTTCTGCATTCACCCCGGCATGGGGCTGAGCTGGGGGTACGCGGCCCTCCTGCCGTACCTCCCCGGCGACGTACCGGTGTACGGCGTCCAGGCCCGCGGCCTCGCCCGCCCCGAGTCGCTGCCCGGCAGCATCGAGGAGATGGCCGCCGACTACGCGGACGAGATCCGGGCCGTACAGCCCACCGGCCCCTACCAGTTGCTCGGCTGGTCCATCGGCGGCACCCTCGCCCAGGCCGTGGCGGCCCGGCTGGAGGAGCTGGGCGAAGAGGTGGCGCTGCTGGCCCTGCTCGACGCCTACCCCAGCAGCTCCGCCCGGTCCCGGATGCGCGACGAGGAAGGCGGACCGGAGGACGGGTACGCCGTGCTGCGGCAGGACGAGGGCGGCATCGCCGACCTCTACCGCTCGACCGGTCTGAGCGAGCAGTCCCTCGCCAACCTGGAGAAGGTGCTGCGGAACATGGCCGGCTTCACGCCCGACCACACCCCGCGGACCTTCGGCGGCGACCTGCTGCTCTTCGTCGCCACCGCGGACCGGCCCGCGGACCTGCCGGTGACGGACGCGGCCGCCGCCTGGCGGCCCTTCGTCGGCGGACGGATCGAGTCGCACGAGATCGCCGTCAACCACTACGACATGCTGCAGCCCACGCCCTTGGCACAGATCGTGCGCATCGTCACGGAAAAACTCAGGAAGGACTGAGGAAAATGACCAATCCCTTCGACAACGAGAACGGCACATTCGTCGTCCTGGTGAACGACGAGGGTCAGTACTCGCTCTGGCCGAATTTCGCGGAAATACCCGAGGGCTGGACCGTCGCGCACGGCGAGTCCACCCGCCAGGAATGCCTGGAGTTCATCGAGGAGAACTGGACGGACATGCGCCCCAAGAGCCTGGTCGAGGAAATGCGCTGAGCGCGGATGGACACGGAGTCCATAGCGGCCGTCGCCATCGGCGACGTCGCTCTCATCCTCGTCGCCTCGCGGCTCCTCGGCGGCCTGGCACGCCGTTTGGGGCAGCCCGTGGTCATCGGGCAGATCGTCGCCGGGATCGCCCTCGGGCCCACCCTCCTCGGGCGGCTGCCCGGCGACCTGACCGACCGTCTCTTCCCGCCGGAGGTCCTGCCGTACCTCACCGTTCTGTCCCAGGTTGCCATCGTGCTCTTCATGTTCGTGGTGGGCTACGAGATGGATCCACGGCAGCTGCGCCGGGGCGGCAGAGCCTCGGCGACGGTGGCGCTGTGCGCGTTCCTGGTCCCGGCGGGCCTCGGGGCCGGGCTGGCGGGAGGCTTCCCGGGGCTCTTCGCCGCGGTCCGGCCGGACGGCGCGGCCGGCCGGTCGTTCGTGCTGTTCATGGCGGTCGCCCTGTCCGTCACCGCGCTGCCCGTGCTCGCCGCGATCGTCCGTGAGCGCGGCCTGGCGGGCACCCCGGCGGGCAGCGTGGCCACCGCCGCCGCCGGACTCATGGACGTGGTGGCATGGCTGGTGCTCGCCGTCGCACTGGTCGGCACCGGGCACGCGACCCGGCTCGCCTGGCCGATGACGCTGCTGCTGAGCGCGGTGTTCGTGGCGGCGCTCTTCCTCGTCGTACGGCCGCTGCTGGCGCGGTGGCTGGAACGGTCGGGCACGCTGCAGGCCAACCAGCGCACGCTCGCCCTGGCACTCGCCCTCGGCTGTGGCTGGGCCACCGCGGAACTCGGCCTGCACGCCGTGTTCGGCGGCCTGCTCGCCGGCATCGCGATGCCCCGCAGGGACGGCGTGCCCGACGCCGACGTGCTCAGGCCCATGGAGGAGAGCGCCGGCCTGCTGCTGCCGCTGTTCTTCGTGACGACGGGCCTGTCCTTCAACATCGGCTCCGTCGACGGCGACGGCGGCGCCCTGCTGGCCCTGGTCCTCGCGGTGGCCGTCCTGGCCAAAGTCCTGCCCGCCTACGGCGCGGCACGCGTCAGCGGCATGGACCGGCACGCGTCGGCGCTCGTCGCCGCACTGGTGAACACCCGCGGCCTGACGGAACTGATCGTCCTCAACGTCGCGTTGAACGCCGGGATCATCGGCGAGGAACTCTTCACCATCCTCGTGCTGATGGCATTGGTGACCACGTTCCTCACCGGGCCGCTGATTTCGCTCGTCGAGCGGTCTCGCCATAAATGGACACGCTTGACGGTCGAGCACGGTCATTACGAGACTCGCACAAGCAGTCGGAATTCCACGGCCGGGACGGGGCAATCCCCGGTGCGGGAAAACGCCAACAAACCTGAAGGGGGATGACCTTGCCGGAATCCGAGGAATTCGACGTCGTGGTCGTCGGCGGAGGGCCCGCCGGATCGACCCTGGCCGCGCTGGTGGCCATGCAGGGACACCGGGTGCTGGTCCTGGAGAAGGAGTCCTTCCCCCGCCACCAGATCGGCGAGTCGCTGCTGCCGTCCACCGTGCACGGCGTGTGCCGGATGACCGGGGTCGCGGAAGAGCTGGCCAAGGCGGGCTTCCCGCGCAAGCGCGGCGGCACCTTCCGCTGGGGCTCCAACCCGGAGCCGTGGACCTTCTCCTTCTCCGTCTCCCCGCGCATGTCGGGGCCGACGTCCTACGCGTACCAGGTGGAGCGATCCCGCTTCGACGAGATCCTGCTGAACAACGCCCGCCGCGTGGGCGCCGACGTCCGCGAGGGCTGCGCCGTCGTCGACGTCGTCGCCGACGACGAGCGGGTGCGCGGCGTGCGCTACACCGACGCCGACGGAGCCGAACGCCGGGCACTCGCCGCGTTCGTCGTGGACGCCTCGGGCAACAAGAGCCGCGTGTACCAGCGGGTGGGCGGCACGCGCGAGTACTCGGAGTTCTTCCGCAGCCTCGCCCTGTACGGCTACTTCGAGGGCGGCAAGCGGCTGCCCGAACCCAACTCCGGCAACATCCTCTCCGTCGCGTTCCCGAGCGGCTGGTTCTGGTACATCCCGCTCAGCGACACCCTGACCAGTGTCGGCGCGGTCGTACGCCGCGAGATGGCGGAGAAGATCCAGGGCGACCGGCACAAGGCGCTCCTGGCACTGGTCGACGAGTGCCCGCTCATCGCGGAGTACCTCTCGGACGCCCGGCGGGTGACGACCGGACCGTACGGCGAACTGCGGGTCCGCAAGGACTACTCGTACCACCACACGACGTTCTCCCGCCCCGGCATGGTGCTGGTCGGCGACGCCGCCTGCTTCGTCGACCCGGTGTTCTCCTCCGGCGTCCACCTCGCGACGTACAGCGCGCTGCTCGCGGCCCGCTCCATCAACAGCGTGCTCGCCGGACTGGTCGACGAACCCCGCGCCATGCGGGAGTTCGAGGCCCGCTACCGGCGTGAGTACGGCGTCTTCTACGAGTTCCTGCTGTCCTTCTACGAGATGCACCACGACGAGAGCTCCTACTTCTGGCAGGCCAAGAAGGTCACCCGGACCAACCGGCCCGAGCTGCAGTCCTTCGTCGAACTCATCGGCGGGGTCTCCTCGGGCGACCAGGTCCTCACCGACGCCGACGTCGTCGCCAAGCGCCTTGCGGCGGGCTCCGCGGAGTTCGCCGACGCGGTCGGCACGCTCGCCGGCGACGCCGACGACAGCATGGTGCCGCTGATGAAGTCGTCGGTCGTGCGCGAGGTGATGCAGGAGAGCGGCCAGGTCCAGATGCGCGCCCTGCTCGGCGCCGACGCCGAACCGGAGGCGCCCCTGTTCAGCGGGGGCCTGGTGCCGTCCGCGGACGGCATGTTCTGGCGGGAGACGGGCCGGGCGGCGCGCACCGCCGACGGCGCGGGCGAGTGAGGGGGTGCGGGCATGGCGCGGCCGACCGACCTCTCGATGCACAACCGGCGCGACCGTCTCGACCCCCTGCCCGAGCTCACCCGGCTGAGCGCGCGGGCGCCGCTGACCCGGACCGGCCTCACCGACGACCCGTCGGCCGGCACCGGCTGGCTCGTCACCGGGCACGACGAGGTGCGCGCGGTCCTGGGCGACACGGAACGGTTCAGCACCCAGCTGCCCGGCGACAGCGCGCGGCCCGCGCAGGTGGGCAACCTCGTGCAGTACGACCCGCCCGAGCACACCCGGCTGCGGCAACTGCTCGCCCCCGAGTTCACCGTCCGGCGGATGCGGGGCCTCGAACCCGCCGTGGACCGGATCGTGGAGGACTGCCTGGACTCCCTGGAGAAGGCCGGGCGGCCCGCCGACTTCATGCGCCACGTCGCCTGGTCCGTGCCCGGCCTGGTGATGTGCGAGCTGTTCGGCGTGCCGCGCGACGACCGGGCCGACCTGGCGCGGCTGCTCAAGGTGGGCCGCCCCGCCTTCCGGGGCCGGCGCACCCAGGTGACCGCGGGCGGCGCCTACCTGGCGTACATGGCCCGGCTCGTGGCGCGCAAACGCCGCGATCCCGGCGACGACCTCCTCGGCAGGGTGGTGCGCGAGCACGGCGCGGAGGTCAGCGACGAGGAACTCGTCGGGCTCGGCGCGTTCGTCATGGGCTCGGGGGTCGAGAACGTGGCGGCGATGCTGGGACTCGGCATCCTCGCCCTCCTGGAACACCCGGCGCAGCTCGAACTGCTCCGCACGCGGCCGGAGTTGACCGACCGCGCGGTGGAGGAGCTCATCCGCTACCTCTCGGTGATCCCGACCGCCACGCCCCGCACCGCCCGCGAGGACGTCACCCTCGGCGACCAGGTGATCAAGGCCGGTGACCGGGTGGCCTGTTCCCTGATCGCGGCCAACCGCGGCACCCCGGAGGGCACCGCGGACGGCCTCGACATCACCCGGGACGCCGCCTCGCACGTGGCGCTGGGCCACGGCATCCACTACTGCATCGGCGCGTCCCTCGTCCGGATGGAACTGCGCAGCGCCTATCCGGCGGTGCTGCGCCGCTTCCCCGCGCTGCACCTGGCCGTCCCCCCGGAGGAGATCCAGTTCCGGCCACAGGCCCCGTACGGCGTGGAAACACTGCCCGTCACCTGGTAGCCCCGTCACCTGGCAGGAGGAGCCATGTCCCAGGCAGCCACACCCCGCGCGGACACACCGGCCGAGCCCCAGCTCGTCTACGCGCGCCGGGACCGGTACGCCCCGGCCGCCGCCCTGCGCGACCTCGCCGCCCGCGGCCCCGTCGTACGGGTCGAGGTCGGGCCGGGCACCGACGGGAAGTCCGTGTGGCTGGTCACCGGCTACGCCGAGGTCCGGCAGGTCCTCGGCGACCACGTGCGCTTCTCCACGCGCCGCCGCTTCGGGTCGAGGACCGCTTCCGGCCGGGACGCCGGTGTCCGGCCCGACCCGATGGTGGGCCAACTCATGGACTACGACCCGCCCGAGCACACCCGGCTGCGGCAGATCCTCACCCCGGAGTTCACCCTCCGCAGGATCCGCAGGCTCCGGCCCCGCATCGACACGATCGTCGGTGAACGCCTCGACGCCATCGCAGCGGCCGGCCCGCCCGCCGACCTGGTGCCGGCGTTCGCTCTGCCCGTGCCCGGCGCAGTGCTGTGCGAGCTCATCGGCGTGCCGCGCGACGACCGCGACGAGTTCCTGCGCCGTGCCCACGGCTTCCTCGCCGCCGGCCAGGGACGCGGCCGGCGGGCGGCGGTGGGCGAACTCCTCTCCCGGTACGTCGCCGCGATGGTGGCACGGCAGCGCCGCGACCCCGACGACGGCTTCCTCGGCATGCTGGTGCGCGAGCACGGCGACGACGTCACCGACAAGGAACTGCGGGGCGTGTGCGTCCTGCTGGTGCTCGCGAGCCTCGACAACCTCTCCGGCATGCTGGGCCTCGGGACGCTGCTGCTGCTCGAACACCCCGGCCAGCTGGCGGCCGTCCGCGACGACCCCGGCGCGGTGGACCGCGCGGTCGACGAACTGCTCCGCCATCTCACGGTGCCGCACGCGCCGACTCCCCGGATCGCCCGCGAGGACGTCACCGTCGGCGGACAGCTCATCAAGGAAGGCGAGTACGTCCTGTGCTCCCTGCCGATGGCCAACCGGGACCCCGCCCTGCTGTCCGAGCCCGACCGCTTCGACATCGCCCGGGAGCCCACCGCCCACGTCACCTTCGGGCACGGCATCCACCACTGCCTGGGCGCGCCCCTCGCCCGCATGCTGCTCGGCGTCGGCTACCCGGCTCTGTTCGGGCGCTTCCCGGGGCTGCGGCTCGCCGAGCCCGCGGCCACGGTCCCGTTCCGGGTGCACGCGCTCGCCCACGGCGTGGACCGCCTGCCGGTCACCTGGTGAGAGGAGATGAGGGACATGAGCGAGACGGGGACCCGAACGGCGGGGCCGCGCGTCGAGGTCGACCGCAACCGGTGTGTCGGCTCCGGCATGTGCCTGGCCCATGTCCCCGCCGTCTTCGACCAGTCGGACCGGGACGGCAGGGTCCTGCTCGTCGACCCCGCACCCCGGGCCGGCCTGGTGCCGGCGGTGCGGGCGGCCGCGGACCGCTGCCCGTCCGGCGCGATCACCCTGCACGAGCCCGGTCGGCCGGGCCACGACCTGGAGGAGGAGTGATGGAGCGAGGAGCCGCGGGTACGCAGGCGGCGACCCTGACGGCCGTACGGGACGTCGTGGCGCCCCTGTGGTGCGAGGCCTTACAGGTGCCCGAAGTGGCCGACGAGGACGACTTCTTCGCCCTCGGCGGCCATTCGCTGGCGGCCCTGCACGTGATGACCACGATCGAGCAGACGTACCAGGTGGAACTGGGCGGCGTGCGCGACATCTGGGAGAACCCGACCTTCGGTGAGTTCGTCGCGGCCGTCGCGGCGCTCGTCACCGGCCCCACCGAGTAGGCCCCGGCCGTGCGGGCGCAAGACATGGCGGGCGAGGGCACCCCGGGACTGCTGCCGGCGCTGCGCGAGGGCCGGGCCCGTATCGACGTCGCCGGGCAGCACCTCGAAGGAGACGAACTCACGGGCGCCGTCGGCGCGCTCGCCCGGTCCGTGGCCGGCGCCGACAGAGTGGCGGTCGTGGCACACCCGAGTGTCGCGACCGTCGTCGCCGTCGCCGGCGTCCTGACGGCCGGGGCCACCGCGGTCCCGCTGCACCCGGCGGCCGGCGCCCACGAACGCGCGCACATCCTGCGTGACGCCCGGGTCGACCTCGTCCTGGACGAGCCCGCCCTCACCGGCCGCGCGGCGCTGCCACCCGAACCGCCCCCCGACGAGACACCCGCGCTCATCCTGTACACCTCCGGTTCCACCGGACCGCCCAAGGGCGTCGTCGTATCGCGCCGCGCGATCGCCGCGAGCCTCGACGCCCTCGCCGCACTCTGGCAGTGGACCCCGGACGACGTACTCGCCCATGCGCTCCCGCTGTCCCACGTGCACGGCCTTGTCTTCGGCGGCCTCGGGCCCCTGCGCATCGGCTCCCCGCTCGTGCACACCGGCCGCTACCTCACCCCCGTACCGCACGCCACGATCTACTTCGGCGTGCCGGCCCTGTGGGGGTCCATGGGCGCGGCCGACCTGACGGACCTGCGTCCGGCACGGCTGCTGGTGTCGGGAGCGGACCGGCTGCCCCGCGCGGTCGCCGAGCGCGTCCTGCGGCTCTCCGGGCACCGGATCCTCAACCGGTACGCCATGACGGAGACCCTCGTCATCGCCTCCCCGCGCCCGGCGGACCTGCGCACGGACCTGCCGGTGGGCTCGGTGGGACACCCGGTCCCGGGGATGCAGGTGCGGCTGGACGACGCGGACGACGCGGACCAGGTCGGCGGGGCGGGCGCCGGCGGCGAGGTCCAGGTGCGCGGCAGCGGGCTGTTCTCCGGCTATCTGGGGCGCGGCCCCGCGGTCGACGACGACGGCTGGTTCGGCACCGGAGACCTCGGCGAGTGGCTGCCGGACGGATCGCTGCGGCTGCTCGGCCGCAAGGACACCGACCTGATCAAGAGCGGCGGCTACCGGGTCGGCGCGGGCGAGGTCGAGGACGCGCTCCTCGCCCACCCGGCCGTGGTGGAGGCGGCGGTGGTCGGCGTGCCCGACGACCGGCTCGGGCAGCGCGTCGCCGCGTGGATCGTGGCGGACGACCCGGACCGCGCCGACCTCGTCTCCTTCCTCGTCGGCCGACTCGCCCCGTACAAGCTGCCGCAGGAGATCCACGTGGTCGAGGCCCTGCCGCGCACCGCTCTGGGCAAGGTCCACAAGAGCCGGCTCGCGGCGGAACTCCGATCCCGATAAGTCACTGACCAGACAAGGGAGTTGGCAGGTCATGCCGCAGTCCTTCACACCGCAGCCGTTCACCGCGCAGGCCCTCACCCCGACGACCGCCCACCGTCCGCTGGAGCTGCCGGTGCGCGAGCCCAAGCCCCGCACCCGCGGGCGGACGATGGTCATCGACCCAGGGGCACCGCTGCGCTGGTTCGAGGACGTCGTGGAGAGCGCCGGAGACCTCATCGACCTGGTCAAGTTCGGCTGGGGAACGGCGCTCGTCACCGCGGGCATCAAACACAAGACGGAGGTGCTGCGCGAGCACGGCATCTCCTACATGTTCGGCGGCACCCTGTTCGAGAAGTACGCGCTGCGGGGCCGGTTCGAGGACTACCGCGGCCTGTGTCTGGAACACGGCTGCGACCGCGTGGAGGTGTCCGACGGCACCATCGACCTCGCCCCCGAGGACAAGTCCCGGTTCATCACCCGGCTCGCAGCGGACTTCGAGGTGATCTCCGAAGTGGGGTTCAAGGACCCGCACCGCTCCGAGTTGTTCGCGCCGAGCCAGTGGATCGCCGGGATACGGCGCGACCTGGACGCCGGGGCACGCTCGGTGATCCTGGAGGCGCGCGAGAGCGGAACCAGCGGCATCTGCCGGGCCGACGGAGAGCTGCGGTTCGGACTCGTCGAGGACGTACTCGACGCCGGTGTGCCCACGGATCTGCTCATCTTCGAGGCGCCGACGAAGACGCTGCAGACCTATTTCGTGAAACGGGTCGGCAGCGACGTCAATCTCGGCAACATCGCCCTGTCCGACGTGATCGCCGTGGAAACCCTGCGGCTCGGCCTGCGCGCCGACACGCTGCTGGACACCGAGGAATTGGGGGTGAACCCGTGAGGAATTCCGCAGACGCCTTTCACATCGCCGTGCCGGCCCACGATCTGGACGCCGCCGCGCGGTTCTACAATCAGCTGCTCGGCTGTCCGATCGCCCGCCGCTATGCCGACCGCGTGACATTCGACTTCTTCGGTGACCAACTCGTCTGCCATTACTCACCGGACGAACCGGTCCCGGCCCGCCCGCAGCTCTATCCACGGCATTTCGGCGTGACGTTCAAGGAATCCGCCGACTTCGACGCGGTGCTGCGCCTGGTCGAGGTGCGGAAGGTGCCGGTCTTCCAGGATGTGCGGTCCCGGTTCCAGGGAACCGTGGAGGAACACCGCACGCTGGTCCTGGTGGACCCGACCGGCAACCTCCTGGAGTTCAAGCACTACACCGACCCGCGGATGATGTACTGACCGCGGATGACGTGCTGACCACGGATGATGACGTACTGATCACCGATGATGACGCACTGACCACGGATGACGTGCTGACTCACGGCAGCCGCACCGCCCGCAGCTCCCGAGCACCCGCCGCCGACGCACAGCCGGCGAGCCCCAGCGCGTCGCGCAGCTCCTCGGCCAGCAGGTCGAGCACCCGCCGCACCCCGGCCTCACCGTCCACGGCGAGCCCCCACACCGGCGGCCGGCCCACCAGCACCCCCGACGCGCCCAGGGCCAGCGCCTTGAGCACGTCCGTGCCGCTGCGGACCCCGCCGTCCACCAGCACCTCGCAGGATCCCCCGACCGCATCGGCCACCGCGGGCAGCGCCTCGACACCGGGCAGCGCGCCGTCGAGCTGGCGCCCGCCGTGGTTGGACACCACCACGGCGTCGACACCGAGACGGGCCGCCCGCAGCGCGTCGTCCGGCGCGAGGATCCCTTTCAGGATGATCGGAAGCCGTGTCGCCGACCGCACTTCCTCCACGCAACGCCAGGTCAGCCCGGGGGAGAACGCCTCCGCCGTGTGCGCGGCCACCGCGGAACCGTCCCCGGCGCTCCGGTGGGCCGTCGAGGGCGCGCCGGAGGCCAGATGCGCGGCGCGCACATGGCCGGGCAGGGCGAACCGGTTGCGCACATCGCGCGGGCGGCGCCCCATCCATGGCACGTCCACGGTGAGCACCAGCGCCTCGCAGCCCGCGTCCTCGGCACGCCGGGCCAGGTCCAGGGAGCGGCCGTGCTCGCGCAGCCAGTACAGCTGGAACCAGACCCGCCCCCCGGCCGCCGTCACCTCCTCCACGGGCACGCTGCTCAGCGTCGCGACCGTGAAGGGCACGCCCGCGTCCCGGGCGGCCCGGCCGGTCGCCGACTCCCCGTCGGGGTGCAGCAGGCGCTGGTAGGCGACCGGCGCGACCACCACCGGCATCCGCGCCGGCCGCCCGAGCAGCGTCGTGTCCGTCGTGCACCCGGAGACGTCCCGCAGCACCCGTGACGTGACGAAGACCCGGTCGAAGGCCGCGCGGTTGGCCGCGAGGGTCAGCTCGCGGCCACTGCCGCCGGCGAGGAAGTCCCACACCTCGCGGGGAAGTACGGCCGCCGCGGCCCGCTCGACGTCGTCCAGGTCGTGCCACTCCCGCGGACCGGGCGCCGCGTCGAGGGCGCGGAACGTCCCCGGCCGCCGTGCCTCGCCCGCTCCGCCCCGGTCAGTGGGCGGCACGCCGTCCCGCCCGTTCCAGCTCCACGGCCTCGTACAGGGCCTTGATGTTGGAGCTGCCGAAGGTCTGCGCTCCTTGACGCTCGATGACCTCGTGGAAGAGGGTGCGGCGCGGGTGCGTGGACGCGGTGAAGACCTGGAACAGCTGGCCGCCGTGGTCCTCGTCGACCAGGAGGTTCGTCGTCCGCAGGTCCTCGAGCGTGTGCGCCTTGAGACCGATCCGCTCGGCCAGCAGGTCGTAGTACGTCCCCGGAGTGCTGAGGAACGTGACGCCGCGCGCCGCGAGCGCCCGCACCGAGCGGACGGCATCGTCGCTGGAGAACGCCAGGTGCTGGACGCCTGGCCCGTGATGGCTCTTCAGGAACTCGTCGATCTGCCCCGGCTGCGCCTCGGGGTCGGGCTCGATGAGCGTCAGGGTGACCGCCTCGGACACGGCGCTCTGCACGACCTTGGACTCCATCGCCTGGGCGCCGACGACGATGCGCTCCTGGTAGATCTCGCGGAAGCCGAGGGTCCGTTGGTAGAACCGGGCCGTCGTGTCGAGGTCGCCCGCGTCGAGGCACACGGCGAGGTGGTCGACGTCCAGGAGCCCCACTTCGCCCCCGGACGTGTCCGGTGCGCCCGGGACCGGCACGAACCCGGCCGGCAGCCCCGGGCCTTCACCGGGGGCGCGTTGCACGAGCGTGTGCACCACGTCGCCGAACCCCGAGACGGCGGCCGTGACGCGCGGCCCGTCGCCCTTGTGCCGGGTGGGCCGGCGCACCGGCTGCGCTCCGCCCGCCACCGCCGCGGCGAAGGCCGCGGACACGTCGGCGGTGCGCAGGGCGATGTCGGCGACTCCGTCGCCGTGCGTGGCGACGTACGCGGACGCGGGGTGCTGTGCCGAGGTCGCCGTGGTGAGCACGAGGGTCGTGCGTCCCTGGCGCAGGGCGATACCGCGGTGGCCGGCGAAGGAGCCGGTGCCGACGACGGTGAAGGCATAGCCGTCGACCCAGGCGGACACCGCCCGGTCGAGGTCGTCGACATACAACTCGACGTAATCGATGGCGAGATCGGTCAGTAAATCCGTCATGAGAGTCCTCGTACGCGGAGAGGGTGCGGATTCAAATTCCTCGGACCGCCGCCCGAATACGCCACGCGGACTTGGCTGTTCCATTTCCGTGGGCGCCTTTACCGCCGGACGGCGAGGTCGAATACTGCTGATGCGGCCCCGATCGTACGGAGGTCGGCCGATTACCGCATCTGTCAAAAATTCCCGACGAAGGACTCAGGTGATGGAAGTCCTGAAATCCGAGATCGTCCGGGCCGAGTTGTCCGCGGCCACCCTGCACGCCTCGCTCGGCGATGCGTCGATGGAGTCCATGACCCTGCTCAACGAGGTCGCGGGCACCTATCCGAACGCGATCTCCTTCGCGGCGGGCCGCCCCTACGAGGGCTTCTACGACGTGTCCCTGCTCCACGAATACCTGCGGATCTTCTGCCGGTATCTGAGCACCGAACGAGGAATGAGCGAAACGGAGGTCGCCCGTACGCTTTTTCAGTACGGCGACACCAAAGGGATCATCTCCGACCTCGTGGCGCGCAGCCTCGCCGCGGACGAGGGCATCGACGCCGACCCGGCGTCCGTGGTCGTCACCGTCGGCTGCCAGGAGGCGATGTTCCTGGTCCTGCGCGCGCTGCGGGCGAGCGACCGGGACCTGCTGCTCGCGCCGAGCCCGACCTACGTCGGCCTGACCGGGGCCGCGCTCCTCGCCGACCTGCCCGTCCTGCCCGTGCGGACCGGCCCGGACGGCATCGACCTCGACGACCTCGCCGACCGGCTGCGCGAGGCGCGCGCCGCGGGCCACCGCGTCCGCGCCTGCTATGTCACACCCGACTTCGCCAACCCGGTCGGAGTGAGCATGTCGCTCGCCGACCGCCACCGGCTCCTCGAACTTGCCGCTGCCGAGGACCTGTTGCTCCTGGAGGACAACGCCTACGGACTGCTGAACAGCGCCGTCGAGCGACTTCCCACCCTGAAGGCGCTCGACCGGCACGAACGCGTCGTCTACCTGGGGTCGTTCGCCAAGACCGGCATGCCGGGCGCCCGCGTGGGCTACGCCGTGGCCGGGCAGCGGGTGAGCGGAGCGTCCGGCGACTCGCTGCTCGCCGACGAGCTGTCGAAGATCAAGAGCATGCTCACGGTCAACACGGCGCCCATCGCCCAGGCGGTCGTCGGCGGCAAACTGCTCGCCCACGGCTGCAGCATGGCCCAGGCCAACCGCCGGGAGGCGGAGGTCTACCACCGCAACCTGCGCCAGGTCCTCGACGGCCTCGACCGGCGCTTCGGCGGGCACACCGACATCTCCTGGAACGCGCCGACGGGCGGCTTCTTCGTCGTGCTCACCGTCCCGTTCACCGTCGACGACGACCTGCTCGCCCACGCGGCCCGGCGGCACGGCGTTCTCTTCACACCCATGCACCACTTCTACGGCTCCACCGCCGGCCACCGGCAACTGCGCCTGTCCATCAGCACGTTGACCCCCGACCGGATCGAGGAGGGGCTGGACCGCCTCGCCGCGCTGATCGGGGAGCGGCTTGCCGAGTGCGGAGGTGTGGGGGCGGTTGAGCACGGAGGTGTGGAGGCGGCTGAGCACGAAGGTGTGGGGCTGGCCGAGCGCGAAGGTGTGGGGCTGGCCGAGCGCGGAGGCGTGGGGACGGCCGAGCGCGAAGGTGTGAGGACGGCCGAGCACGGAGGCGTGGGGACGGCCGAGCGCGAAGGCGCCGGGACGGCCGAGCACGAAGGCGCGGGGGAGACCCTCCCGAGTGGTGCGCCGTGACCATCCGCACGCTGGCAGTCGTCGGCACCGGCCTCATCGGCACCTCCGTGGCGCTCGCGGCGAGCAGACACCGCGTGACCGTCTACCTCGCGGACCGGGACGAGTCCGCCCTGCACACCGCGGCGGCCCGCGGCGCCGGTCGGGCCGAAACCCCTCCCCACCCCGTCGATCTGGCGGTCCTCGCGGTGCCACCCAGTCAGATCGCGCCGGTTCTCGCGCAGGTGCAGGCACAGGGCCTCGCCCGGAGCTACACCGACGTGGCGAGTGTGAAGGCCCGCCCCGAACGCGAGATCCTCTCCACCGCCCCCGATCCGTCCTCCTACGTCGGCGGCCACCCCATGGCCGGCCGCGAGCGGTCCGGCCCCCTCGCGGCCCGCGCGGAGCTGTTCCGGGACCGTCCCTGGGTGCTCACCCCCACGCGGTTCACCACCAAACCCGCCTTCGACCGGGCCCTGGGGCTGATCGCGCTGTGCGGCGGCGTACCCCGTGTGATGCGGGCCCGCGCGCACGACGACGCCGTCGCCCTGACCTCCCACGCCCCGCACCTGCTGGCCAGCCTGATGGCGGCGCGGCTGCGGGACGGTCCGGTGCCGGCGGCTCGCCTCGCGGGGCAGGGGCTGCGCGACGTCACCCGGATCGCCCGCGGCGACTCGCGGCTGTGGGGCGACATCGTGGAGTCCAACGCCGCGGCGGTCGCCGACGTCCTCACCCGGCTCCAGGAAGAGCTCGCCGGGGTGCTGGCCGCCCTGTACGACCTCGCCGAACCGGACGGCGGCGGCCCGGGCGGCCCGGGCCCGGAGACCCGCGGCAAGAGCAGGCACACCCTCGTGGACCTGCTGGAGCGGGGCATCGCCGGGGTGGGGGAGCTGTCCGACGAACGGGCCGACGGCACGGACCGCTGACCGCGGAGGACGGCCATGACCGGGAGCGGCGTCGAAGGTCCGGCGCCGTCGACCCGGCCGGGGTCAGGGGAGGCCGAGCCTTGTCGACGCCGGTCCGGGTATTTCAGCCCGTCCGGCGTTTGAGGACGAGGCCCTTTCGGGGCCGACGGTGGTCCAGGGGGCGGAGCCCCCTGGCGGGGTGGAAGGGGCGGAGCCCCTTCACGGATGGGACGGGTAGGGGCGGCGGGGGCGAATAAACGCAGTCCTGGCCGGCAAGGTTGCTCGCCTGGTGCATACCGTGGCGAGGTTCTGCCACCGCACCACCGCACCACCGCACCCCCGGACGCCCGCGCCGGCCCCGTCAGGCCCGCCGGCCCCGGCGCGACCGCCCGCAGACGGCGATGACGCCCGGCGTCGGCCCTGTCGATGTGCACGTCTGCGCCAGGAGCCTGTATCCGAGACGTTTGTTGTGTCCGCGCTGTGACCGCCGCCCGCGTAGAACTTGGCCCCATGCCCACTACTCACAAGCGAACCGCTTCCACCCTGCTCGCGATATCCGCGCTGCTCACCGGCGCCCTCCTGGCCGGCTGCTCCGACGAGGGCTCGTCGACGAACGAGGCGAAGGCGTCCGGCGGCGCCGAGGCTTCACCGACCAGCCCCGAGGACCAGGCCCTGGCCTTCTCGAAGTGCATGCGGGACAACGGCGTGGCCGCCTTCCCCGACCCGGAGCCCGGCGGCGGTCTGGCGCTCAGCCCCGACAGCGGCATCGACCCCAACTCGGCGGAATTCCAGCAGGCGTTACAGGCCTGCCGCGACAAGATGCCCCAGGGCCAGGTCGGCGGCGGCGGGGGAGGCGGCGGCGCGCTCGACTCCACGAAGGTCGCCGCCTGGGCGAAGTGCATGCGGGAGAACGGCCTGCCGAACCTCCCCGACCCGGAGATCAACGGCGGCAACATGAGCATCGACTTCGGGGGCAGCGGCATCAACCCCGGCGGCGAGGAGTTCCAGAAGGCGAGGATGGCCTGCCAGGACAAGTGGCCCGGCGGTGGTCTCACCGGCTCGGGCGGTGGCCAGTGACCGCACCCGACGAGACCCGAGAGCGGGAACACGACGCGGACACCGAGGTGCCGCACACGTCCGGCGACACCTCCGACCCACCGGGCCCCCCGGCCGTCGACGGCCCCCCGACCGCCGACGGCGCCCCGAACTCCTCGGCGTCGCTGGAACTGCACAAGCCGGCCCAGGTGTCGCCGTCGACCGCCGGGGACCTGGAGCCGAGGGCCACGACCACGCCGGACGCGGGCACCCGCCTCGGGAAGGACCTCGACACCGCCGCACCGGACACCGCACTCGCACGGACGGACGGTGACGACGCCGCGGCCCATCCGCCCACCCGCCGGCGCCGCCCCCTGCGCACCGCCGGAATCGTCGTTCTCGCGATCGCGGTGGTCGCCGGAGCCGGGGCCGCGAGCGCCGGTGTCCTCGGCGGCGACGGCGGTGGTACGGACGTAGCCGCGCCCGCCGCCCCGCCGAGCACCGCCGAGGTGAAGCGCACGACGCTCACCCGCAGCGAGACCGTGGACGGCACCCTCGGCCATGGCGACGTGTCGGCCGTACAGGCTCCGTCCGGCCCGCAGGGCGGTGGCGGGGAGTCGTCACGTGGGTGCCCGCCGAGGGCGACGTCATCGAACGGGGCGATGCCGTCTACCGGGTCGCCGAGCAGAAGGTCCCGCTCCTTTACGGCTCGATCCCCTTCTACCGGCAGTTGCAGGAGGGCAGCGAGGGCGCGGACGTGCGCATGCTGGAGAAGAACCTCGCCGCGCTCGGCTACACGGGCTTCACCGTCGACGACGAGTACACCTCCG
Organism: Streptomyces sp. CA-251387; assembly: GCF_050936625.1. Classification (NCBI taxonomy): domain Bacteria; kingdom Bacillati; phylum Actinomycetota; class Actinomycetes; order Kitasatosporales; family Streptomycetaceae; genus Streptomyces; species Streptomyces sp. CA-251387. The sequence goes on from NZ_JBNJMJ010000001.1 coordinate 7,324,771, forward strand.
GCACGGCAGACGCCGTACGCGACTGGCAGGACGACCTGGGCCGCGAGGAGACCGGCACGGTACGGCCCGGCGACGCCGTGATCGCCGAAGGTGCCCGGCGCGTCGCCGACGTGCGGGCGGTGCCCGGGGCGCCGCTGAGCGGTGCCGTGCTGACCTGGACCGGCACCGAGCGCGTCGTGAGCGTCGACCTCGACGCGCAGTACGAGGACCTGGTCCACAAGGGCACCAAGGCCACGGTCACCCTGCCCGACGACACCACCGTGCAGGCCGAGGTCACCGAGGTCGGCACACCGACCACCGGCCAGGACGCCGGGGCCTCCGGCGGGGGCTCGGGCAACGGCAGCTCCGGCGGCGACGACAAGGCCACGCTGCCCGTCGAGTTGAAGGTGGCCGAGCAGAAGAAGCTCGGCAGCTACCAGGCCGCCTCCGTCGACGTCTCCCTCAAGGCGGAGACCCATGAGAACGTCCTCGTGGTGCCCATCAACGCCCTGGTGGCGCGCCAGGGCGGAGGCTACGCCGTGGACGTCGTCCGGCCCGACGGCGAGGTGCGGCGCACCCCGGTCGAGGTCGGCATGTTCGCGGACAGCATGGTCGAGATCTCCGGCAAGGGCCTCACCGACGGCACGGTCGTGGGGGTGCCCAGGTGACCGGGACACCGGGCCCGGTCGTCGAACTCACCGGGGTCTCCAAGACGTACGGCGACGTCCGTGCGCTGAAGGACGCCGACCTCGTCATCCACCGCGGCGAACTGCTCGCCGTCGTGGGCCCGTCCGGCTCCGGCAAGTCCACGATGCTCAACATCATGGGCACCCTCGACAGACCCTCCGCTGGCACCGTCCGGATCGACGGATACGACGTGGACCGCCTCTCCGACCGGGAGCTGTCCGCACTGCGCGCCCAGACGATCGGGTTCGTCTTCCAGCAGTTCCATCTCGCGCCCGGCGTACCGGCGCTGGACTCCGTCGCGGACGGCCTGCTCTACAGCGGCCGTTCCCGCGGCGAGCGGCGCCGGCTGGCCGAACGCGCGCTGCGCAGGGTGGGGTTGGGCCATCGCCTCTACCACCAGCCGCACCAGCTCTCCGGCGGCGAGAAGCAGCGGGTGGCCATCGCCCGGGCGGTGCTCGGCGACCCGCCGCTGCTGCTCGCCGACGAGCCCACCGGCGCGCTCGACTCGCGCTCCGGCGCCGTGGTGCTCGACCTGCTCCATGAACTGCACCGGGCGGGCACCACGGTCGTCGTGATCACCCACGACCGGGACATCGCCGCCTGCCTGCCGCGCGAGGTGCGCATCAAGGACGGCGGCATCGAGTACGACACCGCACGCCGACACACCGGCGGACGCACCGGCGAACGCACCGGAACGCCCGCGACCGCGGTCCTCGAGGAGGCCACGCGATGAGCCTGACGACTCAGCGCCCGCCGCAAGGCCGGCCGGGCACCGCCGCGCGCCCCCGCCCCAAGCCCGCCCGGCTCGGCCCCGCCGACGTGCTGCGGGTCGGCGGATCCGGGCTGCGGTCGAGGCCGCTGCGGGTGTTCCTGTCGGCGCTCGGCATCGCGATCGGCATCGCCGCCATGGTCGGCGTGGTCGGCATCTCCACCTCGAGCACGGAGGACCTCGACCGGCGGCTCGCGGCGCTGGGCACCAATCTGCTCACGGTCACCGCGGGCCAGTCGTTCACGGGTGGCACCGCCCATCTGCCGGACGAGTCCGTCGACATGATCGCCAACATCGACGGAGTCACGGCGGTGTCCGCCATCGGCAGGACCGACGCCAAGGTCTACCGCAACGACCATGTCCCCAAGCAGGAGACCGGCGGGCTCACGGTGTCCGCGGCCCGCACGGACCTGCCGCGCAGCGCGGGCGTCGAGGTCGTCGACGGCCGCTGGCTGAACGCCGCCAACGCGCGGTACCCCGCCGTCGTCCTCGGCCCCAAGGCCGCCGAGCAACTCGGGGTCTTCCGGGCCGGCCCCGACACCCGGGTGTGGCTCGGCGACCAGTGGTTCACCGTCGTGGGCCTGCTCGCGCCCAACGACCTGGTGCCCGAGCTGGACTCCGCCGCGCTGGTCGGCTGGCCGGTCGCGGAGGAGGAACTGGGCTTCGACGGTTACCCGACGACCGTCTACACCCGCACCGAGGAATCGGCCGTGACCGACGTCCAGTCCGTCCTCGGACCCACGGCCAACCCGGAGAACCCCAGCGAGGCCAACGTGTCGCGGCCCTCGGACGCCCTGGAGGCGAAGCAGGCCACCGACGACACGCTGAGCGGTCTGCTCCTCGGGCTCGGCGCGGTCGCCCTGCTCGTCGGCGGGGTGGGCGTGGCCAACACGATGGTCATCTCCGTGCTGGAGCGCCGCTCCGAGATCGGCCTGCGCCGTTCCCTCGGCGCGACGCGCGGGCAGATCCGCACGCAGTTCCTGTGCGAGGCCCTGCTGCTGTCCGCGCTCGGCGGGCTGGGCGGCGTAGTCCTCGGCATCGCCGTCACCTCCGGATACGCCGCCTACCAGGGCTGGCCGTCGGTCGTGCCGACCTGGGCGATGGCGGGCGGCGTCGGCGCGACCCTCGTCATCGGCGGCCTGGCCGGCTTCTACCCCGCCGTCCGCGCCGCCCGGCTGCCGCCCACGGAGGCGCTGGCGACCACCTGACCCCCTTCCCCCGGTACCGCGGTGCCCCCGCCGCCTCCATCCCCCGTCGGCGGCGAGGGCACCGCTCAGCCATGCCCTCGCAGACCCGTCGGTCTCCCACCTGGACAGCCGCTCGCTCCCGTACGCTCGCCGCATGACAGAGCCCTCACACAAGGCCGGTGACGACGCCCTGTTCCAACTGCTCGGTCAGCAACGGATCGGCACGCTCGTGACCCTCAAGCGTGACGGCCGCCCTCAGTTGTCGAACGTCGGTTACGCCTACGACCCGGCGGCGCGCCTCATCCGGCTCATGGTCACCTACAACCGCGCCAAGACCCGCAACCTGCGCCGCGATCCGCGCGCCAGCTTCTTCGTCACCAGTCCCAACGGCTACGCCTACATGATCGCCGAGGCCCAGGCGGAACTGACGCCCATCACGACGGACCCGCACGACGCGGTCGCCGACGAACTCGTCGAGGTCTTCCGGGGGTTCCGGGGCGAGCACCCCGACTGGGGAGGCTTCCGCAACGCCATGGTCGCCGAACGGCGCCTGGTCGTCAGGCTTCCCGTGGAGCGCGTGTACGGAGCGGCCGGCCGCCGCCTGAGCGGACCTCGCGCCGGCTCCGCGCAGCCGGCTCAGCGGTAGGTCAGGGGTCGTCGTACCTGCGACGGCAGCGATCCCACACGGTGATGCCCCTCGACGGCGAAGGTCGTCCCGGGCGCGATCTCCGTGAACCCGGCGTCACGCACCAACGGCAGCCCACCGGCGGTCAGTTCACGCCAGCGCCCAGGATCCGCCGTCCGCACGGCCAGTGGGAACCCCGCCTCGCGCCAGGCACCCCGCTCCTCGTCCGACAACTCCCACCAGGCGAGCTGTGCCGCATGCCCCGCCTGCGCCATCGCCTTGCCGGCCGACATGTCGAGATGGGGATTCACCCAGAGCACGGGCGCCGACGGATCGGCGTCCCCGGCCGGCACCGGATCCTCGAGATGGGTCCCCGACACCTGCAGCTTCGCCAGCTCCTTGGGCCACCCGTCCAGGGGCACCGGCGGAAACACCCGCACCTCGGCCGACCTGCCGGCGACGGTGATCCCCGGCAACTCCTCCGCCCGCCGCCACTCGGCCCCCCGAGCCCGCCGCACGACCTTGCGGATACGGGCGTCCTCCCAGTCCCGTATGGCCTGCGCCCACTCACCGTCGCCGACGGACCGCTCGTCACTGAGGATCACCAGCACGGCGCGGGCGGCGGTTTCCAGGGCATCTGTACGGGCCGGAGGAGCAGCCCGCTCGATCCGCACGACAAGGGGCAGCACGAATTGCGGGGCGTGGTCACGTGCGCCGGGGTCGGACCGGAAGGGGCTGTCGTTCAAGGATGTCGGATCAGTGCTCACGCTCCCAGTCTGCCAACGCCGGGTGCGGCGGACCTCAGGGGCGCGGGGCGGTGTCGATGTGCGGCTCCGCCGCCTGGGCGCGACCAGCCCCGACGAGCCCGCACCCGCCATACGACAAGATGTCCCCATGCAACGCGATCTTCGTCTGGACAACGTGGGCCGCCGCTACGGCCTGCGCGGCCCATGGGTCTTACGCGGCGTCCACCTCACCGTGCCCCCCGGCACACTCACCCGCATCGAGGGAGAGAACGGCACCGGCAAATCCACCCTCCTCCGCCTCCTGGCCCGCATAGACGCCCCCACCGAAGGCAAGGTCACCGGCCGCCTCCGAACCGCTTACGTCCCCGAACGCTTCCCCACAGCCCTCCCCTTCACCGCCCTCGGCTACCTGACCCACCTCGGCACGGTCCACGGCCTCTCCCGGCCGGCGGCCACTCGTGCCGCAGGCGAGTGCCTGGACCGCTTCGGCGCCGCCGCCTACGCCCGCACCCCCATGGCGCACCTCTCCAAGGGCAGCAGCCAGAAGGTCGCCGTAGCCCAGGCCCTGCTCGCCGACCCCGAACTGCTGGTCCTGGACGAGGCGTGGACCGGCCTGGACGCCGCCGCCCGCACCGAGTTGGAGCGCGCCGTCGCCGAACGGACCGCCGCCGGCACCGCGGTGGTCTTCGTCGACCACGACCCGCGCCGCCTCGCCGGGGCACCCGACGCGACGTACACCGTGCACTACGGCGCACTCAACCTCCGTACCGGTCAAGGGACTCCACCACCCACCGGCCCGCACGCGACGGTCGTCGTCCAGGGCCCGAGCGGCGCGGCCCTCCCCGCCGAGGCGACCGGAGTCGCCACGACAGCGTACGAGACCACCCCCGGCACCCACCGCCTCACCGTCCCCGCCTCCCACTCGGACGTCCTGCTGCGCGCCCTCCTGACCGCCCGACCGCCTTGGCACGTGGTGAGCGTGAGCCAGGAGCCACCCACCCCTTCCGAAGCCTCCGAGGCCTTCCAAGCCCCCGAAGCCCCCGAAGCCGCCGAGGCCCCCGAATCCGAGAGCCGCCGATGACGCCGATGACCGCCCTCCTCCGCTACCAGGCCGCCCTGCTGGCCCGCTCGCAGCGCTGGCTGCCGCCGTTCATCCTGTACGCGGCTTTTCTCGCCATCGGTGTGCAGGGCGGCCAGCCCATCCTCGACTCGCTGGGCTTCGCGGCCGCGGCCCTGCTGCCCGTGGCGGCCTGGCTGGTGCGGATCTGTGTCACCAACGAGCCGCCCGCGGCCCGCAGCTGTGTCGCCGCGGCGGTCGGTCCGGGGCGGGCGCACCTCGCCGCGCTGCTGGTGGCACTGGCAGCCGCGACAGCCCTGGGCACGCTGGCGACCGTGGCCGTGACGCTGATCAGCGACCCGGCGAGCGCGGACCACGAGACGCGCGTACCGCGGCTTCCGGCGGGCTCGGCCGGGCTGCTCGCCACGCTGGCCTGCGCCCTGCTCGGTACGGCCGTCGGCGCGCTCACGACCTGGCCGGTGCTGCGCTCGACCGGCCGCGCCGTCCCGACCATGCTGCTCGCGGCGCTGCTGTCGGTGGTGGTGACCGGCTCCCCGGCCCACGCGGCGGTCAGCGGCCTGGTCACGGGCTCCCGCTCGGGCACGGTCCCCCTGCCTGTACTGCCCCTGGCGGCGGCAGCCCTGCTCACCGCGGCGGCGATCGCCGCGGCCTGCGCGCTCACGTCCCGCAGATCACCCTGAACATCGGGTCACCCCGAACAGGCCGTCCGCTGCGCCTCCTGCCACTCGCACACCGGGCAGAGCGTGATCCCCTTGTACGACTCGGGGTACTCCGTGGGCTCCCGGCACAGCACGCACTCCGCATACGGCGGCCCGTCCGCCTTCGGCGGCTTCACCACGTCGGCGATGGTGCAGTAGTCCTCGCTCATACCCCCAGCGTAGGCCGCTCAGGCCCGGCCGCCCGCGGCCCCGATCAGCTCGGACACCTTCACGAACCGGAAGCCCTTCTCACGCAGCTCGGGCACGATCCTCCGGACCGCCCGCTCGGTCGTCGGAGCGGCACTGCGCGTGCAGTGCATGACGACCACGGACCCCGCCCGCACCCCGTCCAGCACCTCCCGGGCGACCGCCCCGGCATCCGTCGCGAACGCGTCCGCGCTGACCACGTCCCACTGCACGGCGGTGACGCCGACCGGGGTCAGCGCCTTCAGGGCGCGCCGGTCGTAGCAGCCGCCGGGAAACCGGAAGTACGGCATCGGATTGCGCACCCCCACCTTCCGGAACGCGGCGTACGCCCGCTCCACGTCCGCCCGCATCCGTTTCTCCGGGAGGGTGGGCAGCCCGTAGCAGTCGTCGGTGAAGGCGTAGTGGCTGTAGGAGTGGTTGGCGACCTCGAACAGTGGGTCCCGTCCGATGGCCCGGGCCTGCCGGGGATACTCCTCCGCCCACCGCCCCGTCATGAACACGGTCGCCGGCACCTCCAACGCCCGCAGCGCCGCGACAAGCCCCGGATTGTCGAACCGCTCCCCCCGCCGCGCCCGCAGCCCCTGATCGGCGGTCATGTCCGCATCGAAGGTGAGCGCGACGGCCTTGCCCCCCGTCCGGGGACCGTGCTCGAAGACGGGCGTCAGACCGGCGGGGCCGGGTGCGAGCGTCGGGGGCTTGGCGGCGGGCGGGACGGGCGAGACAGCGGAGGCCGAGGGCGCCGGCCGCGGAGCCCGCATCACCCCGGGCTCCTCGGGCCCTGCACAGGCGGCGAGCGCGCTGAGCGCCGCGGTCAGGACACAGACAGCGGTGACGATCCGTACACGAGTAATCACCGCATGAAGGTATGGGGGTCACCAGATCATTCCGGCACGTCACCGCGTGTGCCGGGCCCGTGTCACCCGCCCGGCGGGGGCGGACCTCTCAGTCCGAGCGGGTGCAGCGGCCCGTCGGTGCCGTGGCCGGAGGGCGGCACTGGAGGATGAATTCGGCCGGGTCGGTGCTCAGATAGCGGCCGATGCAGGTGTTCGGCGTGGTGCGGCCGTGCTCGGCGCAGAAGTCGAGGGCGGCGCGGCCGTCGGGGAAGGGGCCGGGGGCGTAGAACACCCAGTAGCCGCCGCGCAGGGACGCGTAGTCGTCGCTGCGCAGGACGACGGCCTCCGGTACGGACCGGCGGATGACGGCGAGACGGCGGTCCCGGGCGGCGGTGCCCGAAGAGACCGGTTCGGAGTGGAGTTGGGCGATCCAGCGGCCGGCCGACGCGCCGGTGGGTGTGCGAGGGGCCGTCGGGCTGGGCGTCGGTGACGGGGACGACTGCTGGTCCGTCGGGCTGGGCGTGGAACTCGCGGCCGACGGGTTCGTAGGGGCGTCGGCCTTGTCGTCTCCGCCCGTGGCGCCGGCCCGCAGCATGAGGGCCAGGGACGCGACCGCGGCGATCACCACGGCCGCGGTCGTGGCCACCACGAGCGGAGTACGGCGTCGGGGGCCCCGCGTCTGCTGCGGAATCGTCGGAGGCGGGGTGGCCGACTGGACGGGGACCGGTGATGGCGCCGGCAGAGGGTGCGGTGCTCCGGCCGTCAGTGTCGGCTGGGCCCAGTGCGGTGTCGCCCCGGTCTCCACGGCCGCCAGCATGGCGTCGAGCCGAGCGGCGTCCGGGCGTGCTGCCGGGTCCCGTACCAACAGGGCGTCGAGCACTGGCGTCAGCGGCCCCGAGCGGGTCGGCGGCGGGAGCGGGTCGTCGAGGACGGCGGCCAGGGTGGCGAGGGTGGTGGGGCGGCGCAAGGGGCTGACGCCTTCGACGCAGACGTACAGGACCACGCCCAGCGACCAGAGGTCGGCGGCCGGATGGTCGTCGCCGTGCCCTCGGATGCGCTCCGGGGCCATGTACTCGGGCGAACCGACGAGCTCGCCGGTGGCCGTGAGGCCCGTCGTGCCCTGCAGGGCGGCGATGCCGAAGTCGGTGAGGACGGCGGTGCCGTCGGGGCGCAGGAGGATGTTGGCGGGTTTGACGTCCCGGTGCTGGATGCCCGCCGCGTGCGCGGCCCGCAGCGCGGCGAGCACCTGGCGGCCGATACGGGCCGCCTCCGCCGGGGTCAACGGGCCCTCGCCCAGCCGCTGTTGCAGCGAGACGCCCGGCACCAGTTCCATCACGATCCACGGATGCGGGTCGGCGTCCACGATCTGATGGACCATCACCACATGCGGATGGCTGAGCCGGGCCAGCGCCCGAGCCTCCCGCAGTACCCGCTCGCGCATCACACCGACCGTGTCCGCGTCGGACCGCACTGCCTTGAGCGCGACCTCGCGCTGCAACACCGTGTCCCGGGCCCGCCACACGGTGCCCATTCCGCCGCTGCCGAGCCGTTCGACCAGCTCGAACCGGCCGTCGACGAGGTCCCCCGATGCGTTCATGCGGCACAGGTTAGAGGACGCGCCGGAGCGAAGGCCTCCGCGTGCGGGCCCGGGGCAGGGGTTGCTACCTGCGCCAGGGCCCCGTCACCGCGAACGTCGTACCCGGCGTGTAGCAGTTGACGTACATCGTCTCGCCGTCGGGCGAGAAGGTCACCCCGGCGAACTCGCCCCACTCCGGTTCCGCGGGGGTGCCGAGGTTCTGGGCGTTGCGGGCCATCGCGTACACCTCGCCGCGTCGGGTCACGCCGTAGACGTGCTGGGCGCCGTTGCCGTCCTCGCACACCATCAGGCCGCCGCTGGGGGCGAGGCAGATGTTGTCCGGGGACTCGCCGGGGAGCTGGACGTCCGTGCCGGGGCCGAAGACGATCACCAGGGTGAGACGGCGCGCGCCGGGGTCGTAGCGCCAGATCTGGCCGTAGTGGTCCGCCGCCGAGCCCTCCGCGCTGCGGGCGAAGGAGGAGACGAAGTAGACGCAGCGGCCGCCCCAGTAGCAGCCCTCCAGCTTCTGGGCGTGTGTGATGCCCTTCGGGCCGAAGTCCTGGAGGCGGACGGGGGTCTGGGCGGCGAGCGGGTCCGGTACGTCGACCCACTCGATGTGTTCGAAGCTCGCGCCCGGCTCCTGGATCGAGGAGAGATCGGGTACGCCCGGCACACGCATCGCCTGCAGACGGCCGCCCGCGCGCAGGGAACCGAGGCCGCCCAGCGGCGCGTGGGGGAGGAAGCGGTAGAAGAGGCCGAAGGGCTTCAGGAAGGCGTCCTCGGTCTCGTAGACGATGCCGTTTCTCGGGTCCACCGCGATCGCCTCGTGCTGGAAGCGGCCCATCGCGGTCAGCGGAACCGCGCCGGAGCGGTACGGGTTCTCCGGGTCGACCTCGAAGATGAAGCCGTGGTCCTTGGTGTAGCCGTTGGTGCCCGCCTTGTCCTCGGTCTCCTCGCAGGTCAGCCAGGTGTCCCAAGGCGTCGGTCCGCCCGCGCAGTTGACGGCCGTACCCGCGATGGCGACACGTTCCGATCGGACGCGGCCCTGCGAGTCCAGCGTCAGTGCCGTACAGCCGCCCTTGCCCGCCGGGTCGTAGGTGAGTCCGGCGACGGTCGGGACGGGGAGCTTCGCCGTGTTGCGGTTCTCGTGGTTGCGCACCAGGTGGACGCGGCCTTTTCTCCCGGCGAGGGCGGTCATGCCGTCGTGGTTGGAGGGGACCAGGCCCTCCCCGGAGCGCAGCCGGTCGCCCTCGCGGGAGAGCACCTGGTAGCGGAAACCTTTCGGCAGGTCGAGCAGGCCCTTCGGGTCGGGGATGAGGGGGCCGTATCCGGTGTGGCCCAGGCTCTGTGCGGCGGCGGTGCCCGCGAAGAGTTCGGTGAGGTTTCCGGCGAAGGCGATCGAGACGCCCAACGCGCCGGTGCGGGCCAGGACCTGACGGCGCGTCGTACGGTCATCGGTCGTGTTCTCGGACATGGGGCAACCTTCCTGCTGGCGGACAGGAACTGTGACCCCGCTGTGTCTATCACCTGCTGCGAGTCGCGGGAACCACGCGCGTAGCACGTGTCACTTCTCCGCAGTGTTCGCGCCGGTGTTCGCGTCGGTGTTCTCGGGCGTGCTCTCGGCGGAGAGCGCGGTGTGCTCCGTACGCGGCTCGACGGACCGGTAGTCGGGATGCTGCGCGCCCCTCTCCAGGAACCGCAGCAGCTCCACCGGGATCGGCAGCACCAGCGTGGAGTTCTTCTCCGCCGCCACCGCCATCACCGTCTGCAGCAGGCGCAGCTGGAGTGCGGAGGGCGCGTCGGCCATCTGGTGCGCGGCCTCGGCCAGCTTCTTGGAGGCTTGGAGCTCGGCGTCGGCGTTGATGATCCGGGCCCGGCGCTCACGGTCGGCCTCGGCCTGCCGGGCCATGGAGCGCTTCATCGTCTCGGGCAGGGACACGTCCTTGATCTCGACGCGGTCGATCTGCACGCCCCAGCCGACCGCCGGGCTGTCGATCATCAGCTCCAGGCCCTGGTTGAGCTTCTCGCGATTGGACAGCAGATCGTCCAGATCGCTCTTGCCGATGATCGAGCGCAGCGATGTCTGCGCCATCTGGGAGACCGCGAAGCGGTAGTCCTCGACGTTGATGATCGCGGCCGACGCGTCCACGACCTTGAAGTACACGACCGCGTCGACCCGCACGGTCACGTTGTCGCGGGTGATGCCCTCCTGGGCGGGGACGGGCATCGTCACGATCTGCATGTTGACCTTGTGGAGCCGGTCCACGGCGGGCACGATCAGGGTGAATCCCGGCTGGCGCACCTGCCCTCGCAGACGTCCGAGCCGGAGGATCACGCCGCGTTCGTACTGCTTGACGACCCGTGCGGCAGCCGCGAGATACACCAGCCCCGCCACGCCGACACCGACAGCCGCTCCCAGCAGCTCCTCGACCATGACGACCTCCTCGCCGAGAGGCCCGTTGCGTATGCTCCTGTAACGATATGCCCGGTGTCTGGTCCGGGGCCACGCCGGCCCCGGACCAGGTCATATACCGACCGGTGTCATACGTCGTCCGGTGTCATACGTCGTCCGGTCTCATCCGCCCGTCAGGGCGCCGTGACCCGCACCGGCTCGGTGCCCGCCGCGCTGTGCCGCTCGGCCCAGCTCTCCAGGGCCGTACGGCACGCGTGGTCGAGGTGGTGCAGGCCGGACAGGTCCAGCTCCACCGGGCGGTCCTGGGGCAGGGCCTCCAGGCTGTCGAGGATCTTCGGCAGCCTGAGGAAGGTCGCGTTGCCCGACAGGTACGCCTGGATCGGTCCGGCGCCCTTGTCTATGACCTCCAGCTTCACATGCGAGGCCTCCCAGGCGGTCTTGGCGACCGACAGGGCCAGACCGATCAGCACGCCCTCGAACATGTTCACCGCGACGATGGAGACGGCGGTGACGACGAGGATCAGCGCCTCGCCCTTGTGGGCCCGCCACAGCGCCGAGATCTGCTGGAACGGGATCAGCTTCCAGCCCGCGTGCACCAGGATGCCGGCGAGCGCGGGAATCGGGATCAGCGCCAGAGCCCACGGCATCGCGACGGCGAACAGCAACAGCCACACGCCGTGCAGCACCCGCGAGGCCTTGGTCTTCGCGCCCGCGTTGACGTTGGCGGAGCTGCGCACGATCACCGCGGTCATCGGCAGCGCGCCGAGCGCACCGCACACCGTGTTGCCCACGCCCTGGGCGATCATCTCCTTGTTGTACTCGGTGCGCGGACCGTCGTGCAGCCGGTCCACGGCCGCCGCGCTGAACAGGCTCTCCGCGGAGGCGATCAGCGCGAAGGCGACGATGGTGCCCCAGATGGCCGGGTCGGCCAGCTCACCGAAGGCCTGGGCGCCGGGCGGCTGGATGACGCCGAGCAGGCCCTCCACCTGGACGGTGGCGACCGGCAGGCTGAAGGCGAGGGAGACCACCGTGGCCAGGACCACCGCCGCGAGGGCGCCGGGCACGGACTGCACGGCCTTCGGCAGCTTCTTCCACAGCACGATCACGGCGATGGTGCCCGCGCCGATCGCGAGGGAGGTCAGCGCCTCGGTGCTGCCGAGGGCGTCGGCGAACGCGCCGGGCAGGCCCACGAGCTTGCCGATACCGGTCTCCGGCGCCTTCATGCCCGCCGCCGCGTAGATCTGGCCGGCGATGATCACCAGACCGATACCGCAGAGCATGCCCTCGACGACCGATACGGATATCGCCCGGAACCAGCGGCCTATCCCGGAAAAGCCCATGGCGAGCTGGAGCAGACCGGCGCACAGCACGATCACGCCGAGCGTGGCCACCCCGAACTCGCTGACGGCCTCGAAGACCAGCACCGTCAGACCGGCGGCCGGCCCCGACACCTGAAGGCTGCTGCCGCGCATGAGCCCGGTGACGAGGCCGCCCACGATGCCGGTGACCAGGCCGAGTTCGGCCGGGACACCGGAGGCGACCGCCACACCCACGCACAGCGGCACGGCGACCAGGAAGACGACTATGGAGGCGAGGAAGTCCTGCCTCAGATAAGGGAACTTGGACAGCATGGTCGTCAGTCCCCTCAGAGCGTCTCGAACGTGTCGGACTGCGGTCGGTGCGTGCGCACGATCCCGGTGTGGACCTCGTAGTACCAGCCGTGCAGCCGGAGTTCACCCGACTCCCGGCGCTTGCCGACGCACGGGTACGAGCGCAGTCGCAGCAACTGGGCGAGTACGTGGTTCTGGACGCCTTCGGCGACGGTCGGGTCGGCCGTGTCGGAGCACTTGGGCTCGTCGGCGGCGTTCGTCAGCCAGTCGCGCACGGCCGGTACGGCGGTCAGGTCGTCGCCGCGCACCAGCGCGCCGATGGCACCGCAGTGGGAGTGGCCGCAGACCACGATGTCGTTGACGCCGAGAACTTCCACGGCGTACTCGATGGTGGCCGCCTCGCTGGTGGGGTGTTCGGAGGCGTACGGCGGGACGATGTTGCCCGCGGTGCGCAGCTCGAAGAGCTCGCCGGGGCGGGCGCCCGTGATCAGCGCCGGGACGACCCGGGAGTCGGAGCAGGTGATGAACAGGACCTGCGGGGACTGCCCTTCGGCCAGTTTGGCGAACTCCTCAGGGCGCTGTCCGAAGGTACGGGCGTTGTCGATGAGGGGCTGCATGTGTGGTGACTCCTCCTGGCGCGCAGCTGTGGCGCGTCGGGGTTTACATGACAGGTGGGGGGGACTGCGCTGCTTCTCAGCAGCGGAAAACCTGAAGCGCGGCCGGTGTGCGGGACGCCGACGATCTCGATATGCGCTGGTGCGCGGTGCCGGGTCTGTCCGGTTCGTGTGCGGAGGCGGGGTCCCGGGTGAGCGGGGGCCGGTAGCGGGCCTCGGGCCCGGAGTCGGCGACGCGCTGACGGTCACGGGTGCGCAGTGGACCGGTCGGGTCCCCATCGCCCGACGGTGTGCAGTGACGTGACGTCAGAGTTTCGTCGCGCAACGCCTTTCCGGAGAGTTTGATTCCGGGCTGGGCTTTGGCCTCTGCCTGACTGGCCGTGTGCGCGTGTGCGAAGGACGCGGTGGGTGCGAAGAACTGGAGGGCGAGCAGGGCGGCGGCGAGGAGCGAAACCACGGTCCGGGCCGTCGTACCTCGGAACATGAGCCTCCCTCCAGTCAGTCCACACCTCTTGCGCGAGCCAACACTTGGTCAACCGTTGGTCAAGAAACACATTAGCCCGGCAAAGTTGTTTGCAGGGTTAACTTAACGTTTCCAGCTGAAGAGAGCCTGAAATGCGAGGGTGAGATGGCTTGAACTCCCCCTTGATGCGGGGGAGTTGACAAGGTAAAGGCTTCAGGCGGTGACGAGGCCCTTGGCGTCGCGGGCCAGGGCGGTGAGGCGCGAGATGGCGCGGAAGTACTTCTTGCGGTAGCCGCCCTTCAGCATCTCCTCGCTGAAGAGCTTGTCGAAGGGCAGCCCCGAGGCAAGGACGGGGACTTCACGGTCGTAGAGCCGGTCGGCGAGCACGACGAGCCGCAGGGCGGTGGACTGGTCCGGAACGGGCTGTACGTCGGTGAGGCACACGGCCTTCAGACCGTCGGTCAGCGCGCCGTAGCGGCTGGGGTGGACACGGGCCAGATGGTCCAGCAGGTGCGGGAAGTCGTCGAGCGAGGCGCCCTCGGTGGCGTACGCCGCCTTCGTCACCTGTTCGTCCGAGTACGGCGCCGGCGCCTCGGGCAGGCCGCGGTGGCGGTAGTCCTCGCCGTCGATGCGCAGGGCGCGGAAGTGCGCCGACAGGCCCTGGATCTCGCGCAGGAAGTCGGCCGCCGCGAAGCGGCCCTCGCCGAGCTTGCCGGGGAGGGTGTTGGAGGTGGCGGCGAGCGCCACGCCCGCGTCGACGAGCTTGCCGAGCAGCGTGGAGACGAGGACGGTGTCGCCCGGGTCGTCCAGCTCGAACTCGTCGATGCAGAGCAGCCGGTGACCGGAGAGGGTCTGGACCGTCTGCTGGAAGCCGAGGGCGCCGACGAGGTTCGTCAGCTCCACGAAGGTGCCGAACGCCTTGAGGGACGGCTCGGCCGGGGTGGCGTGCCAGAGGGAGGCGAGCAGGTGGGTCTTGCCGACGCCGTAGCCGCCGTCGAGGTAGACGCCGCGGGGGCCCGCCGGGGCCTTGGGCGCCTTGCTCCTGCCGAACCCGAGGAAGCCGCGCTTCGTCTTCCCGGCACCGCTCGCGTGCGCACCGCCGAGCCCGCCGGCGAAGCCCTCCAGGACGCGGACCGCCTCGGTCTGGCTGGGCTGGTTCGGGTCCGGGATGTACGTGCTGAAGCGGACCGAGTCGAAGCGCGGCGGCGGCACCATCTCGGCGACCAGCCGGTCCGCGGGGACGCGCGGCTCACGGGCGCACAGGGACAGCGGGCTCGCTTCGGCTGTCGGGCTCGACTGGGACGCGGCGGAGGAGGACGACACGGTTCACCATGCTAAGCGCCGTGCCACACTCCATGACATGCGACGCCTGTTCCCTGTGACCGATGAAACAGCAGCGAGGGCCTCCGGCGGTTCCGCCGGGGACGACGGGGTTGGAGCTGCCGAAGGGGGGCCTGTGACCGGTGGGTCCGGTGGTGGGCCTGCCGGGGCCGGTGCCGTCCCGGGAGCCGGGGGTGCGGCGGACGGGGGCGCTGATCAAGGGCCGTCCGGTGCTGCCGGCATCGGGGCGACCGGGCTTCCGACGGTAAGCGCGTCCGACGTCGGCGGGGACCGCCGGGAGGCCGTCGCGGCGAGGGCCTTGCCCGGGGCCGATCCGGTCGACCGGGAGTGGAGCCTCGACGAGCTCGCCGCCGCCTATGCCTACCCGGAGGCCGGGCCCGACGGCCGACAGCCCTGGTTGCGGGCCAACATGGTGTCCACGCTGGACGGCGCCGCTCAGCACGATGGGCGTTCGCAGCCCATTTCCTGCGCGGCCGACATGCGGATCTTCGGGACCCTGCGGGGGCTGGCGGACGTCGTGATCGTCGGCGCCGAAACGGTACGCCTGGAGGGATACCGCCCGGCACGCGCGCGTGCGGAGTTCGCTCAGGCGCGCGAGGCGGCCGGGCAGGGGCCCGCGCCGGCCATCGCGGTGGTGAGCGCGAGCCTGGAACTCGACTACAGCCTTCCGCTCTTCACCTCGCCGACCGTCCCCACCCTGATCCTCACGGGCGCCGCCGCGGCGCCGGACCGGATCGCGGCCGCCGAGAAGGCCGGTGCGCGGGTGGTGATCGCCGGTGACGGCGTCGGTGTGGACCCCGTCCGTGCCGTCCAGGCCCTCGCCGAGCTCGGCCACACCCGGCTGCTGACCGAGGGCGGGCCGCGGCTGCTCGGGCAGCTGGTGGCCGCCGGAGTGCTCGACGAGCTCTGCCTGACGATCTCCCCGATGCTCACCGCCGGTGCCGCCCAGCGCATCGCCGGCGGGCCCTCGTTGGCGGTCCCGAAACGGTTCGAGCTGGTGTCCCTGCTGGAGGAGGGCGGTTTCCTGTTCGGGCGGTACCGGCGGTCGTGAGGACGCTGGTCCGGTAAACGGCGGAATCAACCGTTCCGCTTGGCTTCCGCCGGGCACACTGAATCTCGCAGCCCCCGTGCGAGCACGGGGCAGGATGGTTTCCGCAGAAGGGGCTCCCGTGTTCACAAGCGTTCTGATGATCGAGAAGGCCCTGACGTCCGCCGACGTGGAGTTCGTCACCACCTTGCACGGGGACGAGCAGGTCTCCTTCCATGTGCTGCTCCAGCCGCGGGGTGAGCAGGCCGACAGGCTGTTGCGTGCCATCGACGACATCGCGCTGGGCGAGCTGGACGAGGCGGTGCGGGAGGGGAAGACCCCCGAGGGCGAGGAGGCGCTGAGCACCGGGCAGCGGGCGCTGGAGGTGTCACTCACGGCCCTCCGAGGGGCCGGGGCGGAGGCCGATGGGCGGCTGTTGGAGGACCACCCGCTCGATGCGCTGAAGGCCGTGGTGGACGAGGTCGGGGCGGATGAGGTGATCGTGCTGACCGACCCGCACTATGTGGAGGAGTTCTTCCACCGGGACTGGGCGTCGAGGGCGCGGCACAAGGTGGGGGTGCCGGTGCTGAAGCTCTTCTCACACAGCAGGACCTAGTCGCCGTAGGGGTGTGGCGCGCCGGCGGCCGCGGGTGGTCGGTGATTGCTCGGGCAGATCCCCGCGCCCCTGAGGTCGGCGCAGTTCCCTTCGTCCATGTGCGAGGCCTGCCACCCCACCCAATAGGCTGGGGCCTCACCGTCGTATCGCAAGCTTGGGAGAACACACATGGCACCCGGCATTCCCACCGCCATGGACCGACCGCACTTCATCGGCATCGGCGGGGCCGGAATGTCGGGAATCGCGAAGATTCTGGCTCAGCGTGGGGCCAAGGTCGCCGGGAGTGATGCCAAGGAGTCGGGGACCGCCCAGGCGCTGCGGGCGCTGGGCGCGACCGTGCACATCGGGCACGCGGCGGAGCACCTCGCCGACGACGCCAGCTGTGTCGTCGTGTCGTCGGCGATCCGGCAGGACAACCCCGAGCTGGTCCGCGCCGCCGAGCTGGGCATTCCCGTGGTGCACCGGTCCGACGCGCTCGCCGCGCTGATGGACGGGCTGCGCCCGATCGCCGTCGCCGGTACGCACGGCAAGACGACCACGACGTCGATGCTGGCGGTCTCGCTGAGTGAGCTGGGGCTCGAGCCGTCGTACGCCATCGGCGGTGACCTCGACGCCCCCGGCTCCAACGCCCTGCACGGCGAGGGCGACATCTTCGTCGCCGAGGCGGATGAATCGGACCGCAGCTTCCACAAGTACGCGCCCGAGGTAGCGATCGTCCTGAACGTCGAGCTCGACCACCACGCCAACTACGCGTCGATGGACGAGATCTACGAGTCCTTCGTGACGTTCACCGACCGCATCACCGACGGCGGCACCCTGGTGATCTCGGCGGACCAGGAGGGCGCCCGGGAGCTGACCCGGCGGGTCGCGGCCGGTGACGTGAAGGTGGTGACGTACGGCGAGGCGGAGGACGCCGACGTGCGCGTCCTGTCCGTCGTGGCGCAGGGGCTGACGAGCCAGGTCACCGTCCTCCTCGACGGCCAGGAGCTCACCTTCACGGTCTCGGTCCCGGGCCGCCACTACGCGTTCAACGCCGTGGCCGCGCTGGCGGCGGGTGCGGCGCTCGGTGTGCCGGCGGCCGAGCTGGCCCAGGCGCTGGCGGCCTACACCGGCGTCAAGCGGCGACTTCAGCTGAAGGGCGAGGCCGCGGGCGTCCAGGTGATCGACTCCTACGCCCACCACCCGACCGAGATGACGGCCGACCTGGAGGCCATGCGCGCGGCCGCCGGTGACGCCCGGATCCTGGTCGTCTACCAGCCCCACCTCTTCTCCCGCACGCAGGAACTGGGCAAGGAGATGGGCCAGGCCCTCGCGCTCGCGGATTCGTCGCTGGTCCTGGACATCTATCCCGCCCGCGAGGACCCGATCCCCGGGGTCACCAGCGACGTGATCATCGAGGCGGCGCGGGCGGCGGGCGCCGAGGTGACGGCGGTGCACGACAAGTCCGAGGTGCCCGCGCTGATCGCGGGAATGGCGAAGCCCGGTGATCTCGTTCTCACCATGGGCGCGGGCGATGTCACCGACCTCGGCCCGCTCATCCTGGACCGCCTGTCGAAGTGAGGGGCAAGGACTCATGTCGTACGACGTCGAAAAGCCGGACGAGCAGTGGCGCACGGAGCTGACCCCGGCCGAGTACGCCGTCCTCCGCGAGGCCGCAACGGAGCCCGCCTTCACCGGTGAGTACACCAACACCAAGACGAAGGGCGTCTACTCCTGCCGCGCCTGCGGTGCCGAACTCTTCACCTCCACCACCAAGTTCGAGTCCCACTGCGGCTGGCCGTCCTTCTACGACCCGAAGGACACCGACGCGGTGGAGCTCGTCGAGGACCGCTCGCACGGCATGGTGCGCACGGAGGTGCGGTGTGCCCGGTGCGGATCACATCTCGGGCACGTGTTCGAGGGTGAGGGGTATCCGACGCCCACCGATCAGCGGTACTGCATCAACAGCATCTCGCTGCGGCTGACGCCGGACGAGGGCTGATGCGGGCGGGGCTCCGCGGGAGCGGGGTCCGGCCCCGTTGGCACGCCGGATGCCGGTGTTCCTAGACTCGTAGGGGAGCTCCGGCCTCCGGGGGTCTGCCCGGTGCGGGAAGGCGGTGGCGCTGCATGCCGTACGTCGCTGTGAGTGCGATCAGCCATCCCGGCCTGCTGCGCGAGCGGAACGAGGACAGTCTCGTCGCCGGCCCTTGGACGCTGTGCGCCACCGTCACCGAGAATCCGCAGACCCTGATCTTCCCGCTGGGCACCCCCCTGGCCGTCGCCGTCGCCGACGGGCTCGGCGGGCATCCCGGCGGCGATGTGGCCAGCGCCCTCGTCGTCCGCCGGATCGCGGCGCTCGGTCCCGCCCTGAGCAGCGAGGTCGCCGTCCGTGACGCCCTGAACCTCTGCAACCGCGCCGTGTTCCAGGCGGCCGGTGGGGAGCAGGGAGGCGACCTCGCCGGCATGGGCTCGACGGTCGCCGGCGTCGTCGTACAGCCCGACTCGCTGCTGGTGTTCAACGTGGGCGACAGCCGGGTCTTCGCGGCCTCTCGCGGCGACGGGCTGCGCCAGCTCAGTGTCGACGACAGCCCGCCGCACCCGGCCGGGCAGACCACGTCCCTGGTCACCCAGTGCCTGGGCGGCTCGCTCACCTACCGCGCCGTGGAGCCCCATGTCACGACCGAGTCCATGGCGCCGGGCGAGCGGTACCTGATCTGCTCCGACGGGCTGACGGACCCGGTTCCGACGGACGTACTGGACAAGGTGCTGCAAGAGCACGACGACGGTCGCGCCGCCTTCGAGCTGTGGAGGGCCGCCATCGAGGCGGGCGGGCCCGACAACATCACGGTGGCGGTCGTACGAGTCCAGGAGGAGTGACCACGCTGTCGCTCAAGGGAGATCGTCCTCGTCCTGCGGATATCCATGCCGTCCGTGCAGGCGGACGAAGCGGGCCGCCGTCAGCGTCCGCCATGGCTCCAGTCCCGACTCGGTGCGCAGGAAGCAGACGACCTGCTCGTGGCCGCCCGGACCGATCGGCTGCACCAGGCGGCCGGACGGCCGTACCTGGGCGACCAGCGGGGCGGGCACCTCGGGGAACGCGGCCGACACGACGATCGCGTCGTACGGAGCGCGGTCCGGCACCCCGCCGCTGCCGTCGCCGACCCGCAGCTCCACGTTCCGTACGAGCTGTCGGGTGAGGTTGGCGCGTGCCCGGCGGGCGAGGTCCGGCTGTATCTCGATGCTGACCACGTCGGCGGCCAGACGCGCGAGCAGTGCGGTCTGGAAGCCGAGACCCGTACCGACTTCGAGGACGTGCTCGGTGCCGTCCAGACCGAGACTCTCGATCATCACGGCGGACAGCGACGGCTGTGTGGTGACCTGCCCGTGCCCGATGGCCACCGGCACGTCACGGTAGGCGTCGGCGACGTGATCGGCCGGGGCGAAGCCCGCCCGCGGTGTCGTCCGTACGGCTTCGAGCAGCCGCTCGTCGCGGATTCCGGCGGTCCTGAGGGCCCGCACGAGGTCCTCGGGGCCTCTGGGGGCGGAGCTCATGGGTGGCTCACCAGCGATTCGGCAGGTCCGAGGAGGCTGTGTGTCGACGGGGTCCGTGTGTCGACCTCATCGTAGAACCGGGCCGTGCCCGTGTGGGTGTGGGTGTGGCTGCGGACGGTGTGGTCAGTCGGAGGCCAGGGGGTCGCGGTGGTCCGCCTCGTCCCGTTTCCAGTAGCCCTTCGCGTAGGCGTGCTGACGGTCCAGGCCGAGGCCCTCCGTGAAGTGGCGGCGGATGTCCCTGACGGCCCCCGACTCGCCGGCCGCCCACGCCGCCACGCCCCGCGAGGGAACCGGGGCCTTGAGGACGGCGTCCCGCAGGGCTTCCCCCTTGGGCTGCCCAGCAGCTCGATGGACCCATACGACGTCCAGGCCCGCCCGCCGGGTCACCGGGACCTCGGCCTCGGGGCCCGCCACCTCCAGGTAGACGGCGCCGGCCATGCCGGGCGGCAGGTTCTCGGCGATGGTGAGAACCGCGGGCTGGGCGCTCTCGTCTCCCGCCAGCAGGTAGAAGTCGGCGTCGGCGACGGGGCGGAAGGACCCCTTGGGGCCGCCGAACGAGACCTCCTGGCCCGGGCGCGCGGTCTCGGCCCAGCGTGCGGCGGGGCCCTTTCCGTGCAGGACGACGTCGACGTCGATGCGTGGCTCCGACGGGGACTGGCGGCGCACGGTGTAGGCCCGTCCGGCCGTCCGGCCGTCGAGCGGGTCGGTCACGAACAGCTTCACCCACTGCGTCGGTTCGTCGCACCGGAAGGCCGACATCCCGGGCCCTCCCAGGGTGATGCGCGCCATCCGCGGGGCGATCAGGGAGACCGCCTCCACCGTGGCGGTGTAACGGGTTCGGCGTGCGCGGAACATGAGGGAACAGCCTTTCAGGATGAGGGGTCGGCAGGCGCCGCCCGGTCGGGTGGGGCGCCCTGCCGACAGGTCAGGACGGTCGAGACCAGGCGCCCGGCGAACCGCGGGTCCGGTGACCGTCCCGTCATGAAGGCCCGGTAGAACACGGGGCCGGCCAGCAGGTCGAGGAGCTGGTCGGCCTCCTGCCGGGGCAGGGCGCCGAGCGAGGTGGTGGCCAGGACCTCCTGGAGCCGTGCGCGGTCGTGGCCGCGCTCACGGTCCAGCACCCGATCCCGCAGTACGGCCGCGGTCGTGGCGTCCTGCAGGGCGTGGCCGATGAGCACGAACATCACCCGGCCCGTGGCGGACCGGGTGAAGACCCGGCTCAGATGCGTCACATGCCCCTCCAGGGCCGCCTGCGCGGATTCCGGCCGGGAGGGCCAGGACGCCGTGTCCCGGAGGTCCTCCTCCAGGACGTCGAGGAGGATGTCGATCTTCGATCTCCACCAGCGGTAGATCGTCTGTTTGGAGACGCCCGCCCGCTCGGCGATCGAACCGACCGTCACGGCCTGGAAGCCGACGTCGACCAGCAGATCGTCCGCGGCTCGCAGGACCGCGACGCGAGCGGCCTCGCTGCGCCTCGGTCCGTTCCGGACGCGGCGCACCTCGCGTGCGTCGGCCGGCTGCGGGGTGTCGTGCGGTGCTATGACGCCCTCCTCGATCCTCCTCGAACGTCGATCACGCCGATTAGACTAGACGCAACGGTGCGTATAATCAAAGGGGCGGAAGATGACCCGCTCCTCCCCGGACAGGGGGCGTTGTCCGAGGAGAAACGGGAGTCCGCCCACCGCGCCGGACCTCAGCGGGGTACGGCCGCGGCCTCCTGCGCGGGGTCCTCCGCCTGCGCGCGGGCGAACAGCAGCCGCGTGCGCATCCGGTACACGGTCGCGCCCTCCTGGTTGACCGCCTCGACGACGAAGCGGACCGTGCCCGTGCCCGGACGTCTCGGATGTGGGGAGGCCTCCTCCACGGTGGCCCGGGCGCGCAGTTCGTCGCCGGGGCGTACGGGGCCGAGGAACCGGACCTCGTCCATGCCGTACGACCCCTGGCAGGCGGAGTCCGCGAGCAGGGTGCGCACGAACTGCCCCATGACCACGGCGCCGGTGTGCCAGCCGCTGGCCACCAGGCCCCCGAAGGGGGAGCGGCGGGCCGCCTCCGGGTCCAGGTGGAACGGCATGGGGTCCCACTTCCGTGCGTAGCCGATGATGTCCTCGCTCGTCAGCCGGGTGGCCCCCAGTGCGTACGTGGTGCCGGCGGGAAAGTGCTCGAAGTGCCGCACAGTGACTGCCCTCCGTGTCCGACCTCGGCGCTCAGCCGAGGGATGCCGCGTAGTCGGCGTGCAGGGTCATGCCCGCGGGGCGGGCGGAGACGGGCTCCGGGCGGGGGCGGGCGAGGCGGCGCTTCTCGGCGCTGTACCACTCGGCGATCCGGAAGGCGAGATCCATCGACTGCGCCCGGTTCAGCCGCGGATCGCACGCCGTCTCGTAGCGCAGCCGCAGGTCGTCGGGGCGCACCTCGTTGCCGCCCCCCACACATTCGGTGACGTCCTCACCCGTCAGCTCCACGTGGACGCCGCCGGGATGCGTGCCCAGCGCCCGGTGCACCTCGAGGAAACCGGTGACCTCGTCCAGGACGTCGTCGAAGCGACGCGTCTTGTGGCCGCTCGGCGCGGTGTAGGTGTTGCCGTGCATGGGGTCGCACGCCCAGACCACCCGCGCGCCCTCCGCGTGTACCGCATCGACGAGGGCAGGCAGCCGGTCGCGTACCGCGCCCCGTCCCATCCGGGCGACGAACGTCAGCCGGCCGGGAGTGCGGTGCGGGTCGAGCCGGTCCAGCAGCCGCAGCACGTCGTCGGCACGGGCGTCCGGACCCAGCTTGACGCCGAGGGGGTTGCTGACGCCGGCCGCGAACGCGACGTGTGCGCCGTCGAGTTGGCGGGTGCGCTCGCCGATCCACAGCAGGTGGCCGGAGAGGGCGTAGCGCCGCCCTGTGTCGGGGTCCGTGCGCACGAGCGCGGACTCGTAGTCGAGCAGCAGCGCCTCGTGACTGGCGAACACCTCCGTGGTGCGTAGCGTCGAGGTGCTCATCCCGCAGGCCCGGATGAAGGCGAGGGCCGCGTCGATCTCGTCCGCCAGCCGCTCGTAACGGCGTCCCGCGGCGGACAGGGCCACGAAGTCACGGTTCCACTCGTGCACCCGGTCGAGGTCCGCGTGCCCTCCGGCGGTCAGGGCGCGCAGCAGATTGAGCGTTGCGGCGGAGGCGTGGTACACGCGCTGCAGGCGGTCCGGATCGGGGGTGCGGGCCTCGGCGGTGAACTCCAGCCCGTTGACGGCATCGCCCCGGTACGAGGGCAGGGTCACGCCCTCGCGCGTCTCGGTCGGCTGCGAACGGGGCTTGGCGTACTGGCCGGCGATGCGGCCGACCTTCACCACGGGCACCCCCGCCGCGTACGTCAGCACGGCGGCCATCTGCAGCAGGACCTCCAGCTTGCCCCGCACGGACTGAGCGCTCACCGAGTCCAGGGTCTCCGCGCAGTCACCGCCCTGCAGCAGAAAGGCCCTGCCCCGGGCCACCTCACCGAGACGGTCGAGCAGGGCGTCGCATTCCCGTGCGAACACGAGTGGCGGCGCGGAGGAAAGGGACGCGAGGGTGGCACGCAGTGCGACGGGGTCGGGCCAGTCGGGCTGCTGGGCCGCGGGAAGGGCGCGCCACGCCTCACAGGAGGGCTCGGGGAGTGCATTCTCCGCGCCGGCCGAAAACCCGACGGGACTCTCTTGGGGATGGGGATTCTCTGGGACTTTCACGGCTTCCATGGCTTCCACGGATTCCACGGCGACAACTCAACGCCTTCCGCTGACGACTGCAGGGTGGGGGCAGCTGGTGGGCGCAGCCTGTCACGCACCAACTGGGCCTGTGCAGTGCGTCGTTGGGGCTAGAAGGACGGATCTACTACCCGAGTACTAGCCCCAGTGGCCGACTGTCGGGGCAAGTCGCACTCCTGGAGCATTTCGGCAGGCGCACAAGTCCGCTCGAAAGGTGATCCCGCATGAGCAACACCGTCCAGCCGTCCGGATCCGTCTCCCGCCCGCAGACCGGGGAGGAATACCTCGAGAGTCTCCGCGACGGCCGCGAAGTGCGGATCTACGGCGAGCGGGTGGAGGACGTCACCGCCCACCCGGCCTTCCGCAACAACTCCCGCATGGTGGCGCGGCTGTACGACGCGCTGCACGATCCGCAGCGCAACAGCAAACTCGTCGTCCCCACCGACACCGGCAACGGCGGTTTCACCCACCCCTACTTCAAGGCGCCGTACACCACCGGCGATCTGCGTGCGGCGGCACGGGCCATGGAGGAGTGGGCCCGCATGACGTACGGCTGGCTGGGCCGCACCCCGGACTTCAAGGCCGCGTTCCTGTCCACCCTGGGTTCGAACCGGGAGCACTACGCGCCGTTCGAGGACAACGCCGCCGCGTGGTACCGCAAGGCCCAGGAGAACGTGCTGTTCATCGGCCACGGCATCGTCAACCCGCCGATCGACCGCAACCGGGGGCTCACCGAGCTCAAGGACGTGATGCTGACGGTGGACAAGGAGACCGACGCCGGCCTGGTCGTCTCCGGGGCCAAGGTGGTGGGCACCGGCGCCGCGCTCACCCAGCACATCTTCATCGGCAACTACGGGGTCATCCCGAAGGGCGCCAAGGAATTCTCGACCTTTTTCGTCGTGCCGACCAACAGCCCCGGCCTGAAGATCATTTCGCGGCCGTCGTACGAATTCTCCGCGGCCACCGTGTCCAGCCCCTTCGACCAGCCGCTCAGCAGCCGTCTGGACGAGAACGACGGAATTCTCGTCTTCGACAAGGTGCTCATTCCCTGGGAGAACGTCTTCTGCTACGACGTGGACAAGGCGAACAACTTCTTCTACGGCTCCGGGTTCTTCTACCGGGCCATGTTCCACGCCTGCATCCGGTTCGCGGTGAAGATGGACTTCCTGACCGGGCTGCTCGCCAAGTGCCTGGAGACCACCGGCACTTCGGAGTTCCGTGGGGTGCAGAGCCGCCTCGGTGAAGTGCTCGCCTATCGCAACATGTTCTGGGCGCTGGTCGACTCCATGGTGGAGAACCCGGTCAAGTGGCCCGACGGCACCGTCACGCCCAACGGCGAGTCCGCCATGGCCTTCCGAGTCCTGTCCTCCTCGATCTTCCCCAAGGTGCGCGAGATCTTCCTGCGCGACCTGGGCAGCGCCCTGATCTACACCAACTCCCACGCGCTCGACTGGTCCAACCCCGAGGTCCGGCCCTACCTCGACAAGTACGTCCGGGGCCTGGGCGTGGAGGCCGTCGACCGTGTCAAGCTAATGAAGCTGGCCTGGGACGCCGTGGGCACGGAGTTCGGCGCCCGCTGGGAGTTGTACGAGATGAACTACGCCGGCAACCACGAGCAGATCCGCTACGAGGTGCTGCACAACCAGCAGGCCTCCGGGAAGTTCGACGGCTACAAGCAGTTCGTCGAGCAGTGCCTGTCGGAGTACGACGAGAACGGCTGGAAGGCCCCCGACCTCGTCAACCCCAAGGACACGACCGTCATCGGCGGCGGGTCCTCCGCCGAGGCCGCGCGGTGAGCAGCCGCGCCCTCCCGGACGAGGCCCAACTCCGGGGTGTCCTGGGGCAGTTCGTGACCGGTGTGTGCGCGGTGTCGACCCGGTTCGACACCCCGTCCGGAGTGCGGCACGACGCCATCGCCGTGAACTCCTTCACCTCGGTCTCCCTCGACCCGCCGCTGGTGTCCATGTATCTGCGCGACGACTCCACGTTCCTGGAGCGCGTGCGCACGTCAGGCCAGTGGGCGGTGTCGTTCCTGGGCAACCGGGCGCGCTCCCTGGTCGGCGTCCTCACCGCGCCGGCCGCGCAGCGCCCCGCCGTGGAGGACGCCGCCGACTGGACCGTCGGACCGCTCACGGGCTGCCTGGTCCTGCCGGACGGCCCCGGAACCCTCGAATGCGCCCTGCACCTCACCCAGCCCCTCGGCGACCACGTGCTCGTCGTCGGGCGGGTGCTGGGCGCCGTCGGCCGCGACCACGAGCCCCTGGTCTTCCATCGGGGCACCTTCACGGGGATCGCGCCGACGCGGTGAGCTCGCGGCCCTCTACAGAACGCGCCCCACACGGAACAGGAGGACACGCCATGGCGCGCAAACGCCCGTACGTGGCCGTCGTCGGCGGCGGTATCGGCGGACTGGCCGTCGCCATCGGACTGCGGCGGCAGGGCATCGAGGTCGTCGTCCACGAACAGGCCCGCGAACTGGCCCACCAGGGCGCCGGCATCGCCGTCGGCGCCAACGGCCACCGCGCCCTGCGGGACCTCGGCGTCACAGGGCGCCTGACGGGGTCGGCCGTCGAGCCGGTGCGCGCCGACTTCCGGCACTGGCGCACCGGCCGGTCCATGGTCACGCACCCCCTGACCGGCATGTACGAGGAGCGGTTCAAGGCGCCCTTCTGGACCGTGGGGCGGGCGGCCGTGCAGCAGGCCCTGCTCGCCGAGCTGGGGGCCGAGCATGTCCGGCTCGGCGCGCGCTGCACCGAGGTGGAGCAGACCGGCTCCGGCGCCGTGCTCCGCTTCGCCGACGGAACCGAGACCGAGGCCGACGCGGTCATCGGGGCCGACGGCATCCACTCCGCCGTACGGCACGGCGTGTTCGGCCCGGACGAGGCCGTGTTCTCGGGCACCAGCGGCTACCGCGCCCTGGTCCCCATGGACCGGCTCCGGCACATCCCCGAACTCGCCGAGCAGGTGCTGTGGCTGTGGCTCGGCCCCGGCCGGCATTTCATCGCCTACCCCGTGGCCGGCGGCGCCGCGCTGAACTTCCTCGCCGTGGTACCCGACCCCGAGTGGACGGTCGAGTCCTGGTCCACCGAGGGCGACGGTGCCGAACTGCTCGCCGCCTTCGACGGCTGGCACCCGTTCGTCACCGAGATCCTCGCCGCGTGCGAACGGCCCGGCCGCTGGGCGCTGTACGACCGGGAACCGCAGCGCGTCTGGAGCGCCGGCCGGGTCACCCTGCTCGGCGACGCGGCCCACGCGATGCTGCCGCACCACGGACAGGGCGCGAACCAGTCGCTGGAGGACGCGGTGGTGCTGGCGCACCTCCTCGGCCGCGCCGGCGCCGACGAGGTCGGGGGGGCACTGCGCGCCTACGAACAGCTGCGCCGCCCGCGCACCCGGCTGCTCCAGGCGGGCTCCCGCAAGAACGCCACCTGCTTCCAGCTGCCGGACGGCCCCGAGGCCGAGGAGCGCAACATCCGGCTGACCCGGCTGCCCGACGACCTCGCGTGGATCCACGGGCACGACGCGCTGGGCGAGCTGCGCGCGTCCCCCGCGGCCGCCCTCTGACCGTCCGGCACCCCTTCGACTCCCGACGAACGGTGAGAAAGACCATGGCAAGGATCTACTCCTTCGAAGGACACGTTCCCGTCGTGCACCCCACGGCGTTCGTCCACCCCGACGCGGTGCTCATCGGCTCGGTCGAGATCGGTCCGGGCTGTTACGTCGGCCCCCTCGCCAGCCTGCGCGGCGACTTCGGGCACATCGAACTCCGGGCGGGCTCCAATGTGCAGGACGGCTGCGTCCTGCACTGCTTTCCCGGCGCCGACACGGTCGTCGAGGAGGACGGCCACGTCGGTCACGGCAGCGTGCTGCACGGCTGCCGCGTGGGGCGGGACAGCCTCATCGGCATGAAGTCCGTCCTGATGGACGGCGTGGTCGTGGGACGGCAGGCGTTCGTCGGCGCCGGCAGCTTCGTCAAGTCCCGCTTCCACGTGCCGGAACGGCATCTGGTGGCCGGCAGCCCGGCGAAGGTGCTGCGCGAACTCACGGCCGACGAGATCGCCTGGAAGGGCAACGGGACCCTCCAGTACCAGAAGCTGGCCCAGCGCTGCCTCACCGGCCTCCACCCGGCCGAGCCCGCCGCCGAGCGGGTCCCCGACGCGGTGCCCGCGGACTCCGGCGAACCCGAGCACGTGACCCTGCACGAATACCGGGCCCGCTGAGGCGAGTTCCGGGACCTCACCCGAATCCAGTCCCACGGCTCCACCCGAACGCACTCCCGCGGTTCCACCGACCGCGGCTTCCCCACCCAGCCAGGAGGAATGTCCATGAGTAACACCGCCACCTCCCGACTCGTCGTCGGCGACCGGTTCCGCGACTTCGCCGAGGCCGTCGGAGCCGAGACGCTCTCGGCCCTGGCCCGCGCCCTCGACGCCGGTGACCTGGACACCGTCGAAGGGCCGGTGCACGTGGTCACCGGTCAGGGCATCGGCGAGTTCGAGATCTCCTATCTGAAGGACGCGATCAGCCGTCGGCAGCTGGACGACCGGATCATCGTGGTGCACTCCGGCGGGCAGCCCGCCCGCCGCCAGGAACTGCACAAGGCCCGCGAGGACAACGTGCTGGTCGCCGGCCTCACCCAGGTCGACGACAGCACGTACGAGGCCGGGCTGCGGCTGCACGACCACAACGAGCTCCTCGTCGACGTCCAGGACCGCGTCCATGTGCAGGGCATGGTGGCGATCGAGGCCGCCCGCCAGATGTTCCTCTCGGTGATCGAGCACTACTTCACCGCACGCTGGCCGCAGCAGCGCTACTACATCGTCCTCAACTCCATGAACACGACGTTCTCCAACTTCCTCTTCCCCGTCGGCGCCACCCTGCGGCTGACGGTGGACGAGTCCGATCTGTCGGAGCCCAGCAGGCTCACGGTCCGTACGACGGTGGAGGTGGTGCAGGCCGGACGGGCCGCCGCCAGTGTGACCATCGACGCCGCCGCCTTCGCTCCCGGGCTGCTGGAGGAGAAGGAACTGCGGCGCGCCAAGAGCGCCGTGGCGAGCACCATGGACGCGGCTCTCGCCGCCGTGTGACATGAAGCAGCCGGTACAGGACCCGCAGGCGTACCCCGCCACCGGCCGACTCCCGCGCCGGGAACTGAGGTTCGCCTATCTGGGACCGGAGGGGACCTTCACCGAGCGGGCGCTGCGCTCGCTCCCCGAGGCGGCAGGCGCCCGGCTGCTGCCGGCCGCCTCGGCCGCCGAGGCCCTGGCGCTGGCGAGCCGCGGAGACGTGGACGCCGCCATGGTCCCCGTGGGCAACACGGTCGCCGGGATGGTCCCGGAGACGCTGCGCGCGCTGGCCGAGTCACCCGCGCCGGCCGTGGTGCGCGAAGTCGTGCTCGGCATCGAGTTCGCCCTGCTGGTCCGACCCGGCACGCGACTCGACCGGATCCGTACGGTGAGCGGGCATCCGCATGCGCGACGGCAGGTGGGCGGCTGGCTCGACCGCCATGTGCCGCAGGCGCGCTGGGCGTCCGCGCCGTCCAACGCCGAGGCCGCGCGCCGGGTGCGGGACGGGGAGTGCGACGCCGCAGTGGCCGGCGAGTTCACCGCCGCCCGCTACGGCCTGCTGGCCGCCGCCACGGGGATACAGGACACCGGGGGCGCCACCACCCGGTTCCTGCTGTGCGCGCGCTCCGGGCGGCCGAGCCCGCTCGCTGCCGCGCCCGCCGACCGCACCTCGCTGCTCGGGCGGCTCGACAGGCGGCCGGAGGACATCGGCGGCCTGCTGGACGGTCTGCGGCGGCATCCCTTTCTGCGGGCCGTGTCCCTGTACCCCGTGCCCGACGGCAGGGGCGGCTCGCTCCTTTTCGCCAACTGCCCGGGCCGGCTGGACCAGCCGCTCACCGCACGCGCCGTCGGCCTGCTGCGGCTGCGCGTACCGGGGCTGCGATCCCTGGGGTCGTACACCTCGCAGACGGCCTCACCGTACGACCCGTACGCCCCTTGCCACCCCTACGACGTGTGCACCGTGCAGGAACGGAGCAGGACGATGGACACCGACATCACCACCGGGGCGACCGGCCCCGCGGAACCCGCGCCGCAGGACATCGCGCGGCTGCGGCAGCAGATCGACGACCTGGACCGCTCGCTCATCGGAACCCTGAAGCAGCGACTGCGGGCGTCCCGGGAGATTCAGCGCCTGCGCACGGGCCGCGGCGGCTCGCGGGTGGACTCCGGGCGGGAGCACACCGTACGGGGCCGGTACGCCGAGGAACTGGGCCCGGGCGGAGCCGATCTCGCCGACGCGCTGCTCGAGATGTGCCGGGGGCAGTCGTCGCGGTGAACGAAGCCACGAGGACACCGCCCTCGTCCCGTCCACGTCGCGGCCGTGAGTTCGTTCTCGCGGCCGCGACGGCTCTGTTTCACGAGCGCGGCTACGACGCGACGAGCATGAGCGACATCGCCGACCGCCTCGGCGTCACGAAGGGCGCGCTGTACCGCCATGTGAAGAGCAAGGCGGAGCTGCTGCATGCGGTCACGGCGCCGGTACGGGCGACCGTGTCGGCGCTGCTCTCGGCGAGCGTGCCGGCGGACGGCCTGGAGGTGGCGGCCGTGGCTGCACTCCTTCGCGGGCTGGCCGACGCGGCGGCGGACGACCCGGCCGGACACGCCCTGTTCTGGGGAGCCCACGGCCGGCCCGGTGCGGACGGCCCCGACGCCGTCTGCCGTGAGGCGGTGTGCCGGCGGCTCGCCGAACTGCTGGAGGTGGCCGTCGTCCGGGGCGACGTACGGGACGACATCGCACCCCGGCTCGCGGCCAGGCTGCTCCTCGGCGCCGTCGTCGGCTCCGGCGGCCTCCTGGACGGGGCGACGGTGCCGCCGTCGGCCTCAGCCGTGGCCCTGCTGCTCGAGGGGCCGGTCCGGGTTCCGCTCGCCCAGCCCGCCTGAGGTGGCCCGAACCGGACCTCCCTGGGGTGCCTGCCGGGTGAGTGCGGAGCGCACGGCGTGCCTGAGCCACACATGCACCGGCTCGGTGTCGTGCCTCGGGTGCCACGCCTGGCAGATGCTGATGGGCTCGGTCTCGACCGGAAGGTCGAACAGTTCGATGCTCACCGCCCGCTGCGCGCTGGTGGCGAGGGAGCGGGGCATCGCGGTCACGAAGTCACCGGCGGGGATCATCAGCAGGGCCTCGCCGTGGCTCGGCACGGCGGCGACGACATCCCGGCTCAGACCGCGGGCGCGCAGGGCGACATCGATCGGACCCGTCATACGGCCCTTGCGGGAGACACTGATGTGCCGTACCGACGCGAACGCCTCCGCGGTCACCTCGCTGTCGAGAAGAGGATGACCGGTGCGTGCCACGCCCACGAACCGGTCGGCGAAAAGTGGCTCGATCCGCAGCTCGGGGCTGGGTTCGTCGATCATGCCGACCTCGATGTCCACGGCGCCCTCCCGCAGCGGCGCGCTGCCGTGGGAGTTCTCCACGGTGAAGGTGAACCGGGCGAGCGGCACCTCCGCGCTCGCCCGGTTCAGCAGCACCGGCGCCAGGACCGCCGCGTACGCCTCGTCGGCGACGATGGTGAGTGTCCGGTCGACCTGGGTGAGGTCCTCCTGCCGGCTCGGCGTGAGGAGGGACTCCGCCTCCCGCATCAAGGCCCGTACCTTCGGCTGGAGTTCCAGCGCCCTCGGGGTGGGCACCAGACCGCGTCCGGCGCGGACCAGCACGGGGTCGCCGAGGGCGCGGCGGATCTTGGACAGGGCGCGGCTCATCGCGGGCGGCGACAGCGCCAGACGCTCGGCCGCTCCGGTGACGCTGCCCTCCTGGAGCAGGGCGTCCAGGGCCGGCAACAGGCGCATGTCCACGTTCGGGGCGCAGGGGCCCGACAGCCCGTCGGCCCAGTCCCGGTGGCGATCCGGGTCTGCGGCTCCGGTTCCGTTCACTGCTTCTCCCGAGAAGTCGTCCGCTCCGCGTCGTGGGAGCGAAGCCACGCTATGACCAGGAGGGCCGCCACGAGCAGAACGAGGCCGATCACCCGCAACGACTCGGCCATCGAGGCGCTGAACGCCTCGCGCACCTGGGCCTCGAGCCGTACGGCCGTGTCGGAGCCGAACCCCCGCGCACCGTGCAGGGCGGTTCCCAGGGCCTGACCGCCGGCCGAACCGTCCTTCGGATGCCGCAGACCGGCCGGAAGGGCCTCGGTGAACCGCACGTTGAGCAACGTGCCGAAGACGGCGAAACCGAGCGCTCCGCCGATCTCCCGGCTGAAGCTGTTGACGCCGGAGCCGACCCCCGCCTGATGTGCGGGCACGGAGGTGACGACGGCGTTGGACAACGGCGGATTGGACAGCCCCGACCCGATGCCGACCACGACGATGCACCCGGCGTACAGGACGTAGGCGGTCCCGGGACCGCACAGGGAGAACAGCCCCAGTCCGGCGACCACCAGGAGCAGTCCGCAGGCGACGACGGGGCGGGAGCCGTGTCGGTCGGCCAGCCGGGCGGCGCGCGGTGAGACCAGGAAGATCACCACGGCCAGAGGTGCGGTGCCCAGGCCCGCCAGCACCGCCGGATAGTCCTTCACGTTCATCAGGTACTGGCCGTTGAGATAGAACACCGAGTACATCGCGATGAACGAGACGACGATGCCGAGGGTGCCCGCGCGCATTCCGGGGCGGCGGAACACCCGCGGGTCCAACAGCGGTTCGTCGCGGCGCAGTTCGTAGCGGCAGAAGACGACGAGGAACGCCGCGCCGGCGGCGAAGGCCAGCAGTACGGCGGGCGAGGTCCAGCCGAGCTCGGATCCCTCGATGATGCCGAACAGCACACAGAAGACCGTGACGACGAGGAGGAGCACCCCGCCCGTGTCGACGGCGTGGTGATGGCGTTCCACCCGGGGCAGGGACCGCGCGGCCACCACCAGACCGAACGCGGCCAGGGGAGCGGCGACCGCGAACAGGGCCTGCCAGTCGAAGAACTGGAGCACCGCGCCGCCCACGACGTTGCCCGCCACGCCGCCGCCTCCGCTCAGCGCGGTCCACAGCGCGACGGCATGGCCGCGCCGCTCGGGCGGGTAGCAACTGATCAGCAGCGGCAGGCTGTTGGGCAGGATCAGGGCGGCGCCGGCACCGGTCACCGCCCGTGCCGTGAGCAGGAGCGGCACGGTGGGGGAGACGGCGGATCCGAGGGACCCCACGACCATCAGGGCCAGGCCGACGAGCAGGGCACCCTTGCGGCCGAAGCGGTCGCCCAGGGCGCCACTGGGGATCAGCAGACAGCCGAAGACGATGAGATAGCTGTCGACGATCCACAGGACCTGGGTCGGGGTCGGATGGAGCGCGCTGGTGGCCAGCCGGCCGACCGCCAGATTCACGCCGGCGCCCAGCCCGAACACCAGCATGACGCACATCCCGAGCGCGGCCGCGGCCGCGCGGGTGCCGGGACGGTCACCGCCCCGCGCGGCCGTGGACCGCGCGGGGCCGGCCGACGGGGCGGCGGTCATGACGCGTCCTGTTCGGACGGGCCGGTGTAGGTGGAGAGTTCGAGTCCCTGCCCATCGGTGATGCCGAGGGAGACATAGCCGTTGGCGGGATCGCGGACGTGGTCGAGATAGGGGCGGGCGGCGGCCGCGAACTTCTCGGTGTCGTCCGCGTGCACCAGGGCACCGGAACGGAGCCGGGGTTCGGCGGCCCGCAGGACATCGAGATAGAAATCCGCCCAACCGTCCAGATAGAGAAAGTCGATCGGCAGGGAGAACGACGACATCACGTCCACCGCCTCACCGGTGACGACCTCGGCGTGTTCGTCCAGTCCGGCCGCCTTCAGATTGTCCCTGGCGGCGGCGCACTTTCCGGCGTGCAGGTCCACCGTGTACAGCGTTCCCGATCCGTTGTCCCGCAGGGCCGCGGCGATATGGATGGCGGTGAATCCGTACGACGTCCCGAACTCGAAGACGGTTTGCGGCCGTATGGCGCGGACACAGGTGTACAGCATCCGGCCGATGGCCGCCGGCGCGGCGTAGTAGCCGCCGGCGCACGCCGCCACGAGTTCCTCCGGCGTCCAGGGAGTCGCACGCCGCCTGATCTTCTCGAGGAGTTTCGGCTGCTCGATCTCGTCCACGCGCTGCTGTTCGAACGCGATGTGCTCCAGCACGGTTGAAACCTGCGGGGAGAAAAGCGAGGAGGTCATACCCGTACTTCCTTGTAAGGTCCGAAATTCGGAATCCGAAACACCCTGAAATTTGCTCTGATAAGTGGCTGAATAAGCAGGTCGACACCCACCAGGAAACAGATCGTGCCGATTCCCAGCGGGCCGCCCATAAGGAACCCGAAGGTCATGAGGGACGCCTCGATGATTCCTTTCGCGGCCCAGAACGGCCAGCGCCATTTGCTGCTCATGGTGAGGGCGAGCAGATCGATGGCCCGGATGCCGAAGCCGCTCATGATGATGAGAGCGGAACCGTACGCGCAGAGCAGGACCGCGCACACGAGCATTCCGGGTGAGGGAATCGGAAGGCCGTGAGCCGGGTCCGACCAGCGGAGCAGATCGATTGCGCTGCCGCAGAAGAAGAAAGTCAACAACGGGGACAGCAGGGGCCTCGTCCGGGTCCAGGCCGCCACGACGGTCAGGCAGATCGCGGCCACCGTGGCCTGCGAGACGCCCACGGTGACGGGTACGTGCTCCAGCACGCCGAGTGCGAACACGTCCAGAGGGTCGGTGCCGAGGTCGGAGTGGATGAAGAGATAGGCGCCACCGGAGAAGACGAGGCAGCCCGCCAGATAAATTAAGTGATTGTTTCGCCGTTTGCGGTCAATGAGCATCGGCTCACCTCCGAGTTTCACTCTATTAATCCGGAGGTAATTAATCCAGTGCGTTGTGTGCAACGTACACTTTCACGTCGGGCAAGGCAACAACTTCAATGTGCAACCTTTGGCTGTGAGGTAACCCACGTTTGATGGCACGATTGAATCTCGCCCATATAATTGTTGCGCAACGCGGAATCGTTGCCTTGGTGACTGATGACCATTGCATGACAGGGGGAACACATGTCTCGCGTACCGCTTCCCGCACCCGAAGGTTTAGCGCGGAGGTCGGCTTCGATGCTCACGCCACGCGAGTGCCAGGTCCTCAACGGCATCAAGGAGGGACACTCCAACAGGATGGTAGGGAGGGCGCTTGGAATTTCTGAGCGCACCGTAAAGGTTCATTTGCACTCGATCTTCATCAAACTGGGCGCAGCGTCGCGCACCGAGGCCGTCATCGCGGGGATCAGGAGCGGCTGCATCAGCCTGCACTGACCGTTGTATGTGAGTGGCCCCCGGCGCTTTCGCCGGGGGCCACTCACATACAACGATCGGTCGGTCAGCCGGTCAGCCGGCCCGGGTCGACGCCTCGCGGGCGAAGGTGAGCACGAGCCGGGTCGTGGAGTCCACGAGCTCCTTGTCGATGGGGGCGCCGAACACCAGCACCCGGTAGTACAGCGGTCCGAGCAGCAGATCCACCAGGTGGTCGAGGGTCCGGTCGTCGACGATGAGGTCCAGGTCCCGGGCGAGGAGGTCGCGCAGACCGGCCGCGTCGCGTTCGCGCTGCTCCTTCAGGAAGCCTTCCCGCAGGGACGCCGCCGTGTCGCTCTCCAACTGCGCGTGCCCGAGCAGCGCCTGGAGGACCTGGCCGGCCGGCTCCTCGAAGAAGTCGGCCACGCGCCGCAGATGGGCCACGAGGTTCTCCTCGGCGCCGGCGGCTTCGTCCGGCTGCCACTGCAGGGCCTCGCGGGCGTCGTCGATGAGGGTGTCCAGCAGGATGTCGACCTTCGACTTCCACCAGCGGTAGATCGTCTGCTTGGCCACCCCCGCGCGCTGGGCGATGCCCTCGATGGTCAGTCCGGCGAACCCCTTCTCGACGAGGAGATCGTCCGCGGCGTGCAGGACCGCCAGCCGGACGCTCTCGCTGCGGCGTGGGCCGGTCCGGCTGATCACCGTGGTCTGTTCGCAGGACTGGTGTGGCTTCCGCGTGGCGCTGATGGTCCCGTCAACCTTTCGAGTCGTGCGTCTGCTGAGATTCTGGCACAGGGCGCCGGCCGCGAACCGGGGTGCGGCGGCCCCGGATCAGGCGGTCTTCCTGCCGGT
The DNA here is from genome assembly GCF_050936625.1 of Streptomyces sp. CA-251387. Classification (NCBI taxonomy): domain Bacteria; kingdom Bacillati; phylum Actinomycetota; class Actinomycetes; order Kitasatosporales; family Streptomycetaceae; genus Streptomyces; species Streptomyces sp. CA-251387. Next base: position 7,360,609 of record NZ_JBNJMJ010000001.1, read on the forward strand.
GCGCAGCAGGCTGAGCAGGACGCCGAGGGCGAGCGCGGCGACCACCGCACTGAACGTCTCGCCCGCCGGGCGCAGGCTCGTCTCGCGGATCAGGACGCCCACGCCGATCGCGGGCACCGCGAGCATCGAGTACAGGATGGCGAAGAAGGTGGACACCGATGCGCCGCGGTGCTGGGGAGCGCTGCGCGTGGTGATGCTGCCGATGCCATGGCCGACGGCGATGCCCGTCGCCAGCCCGTTGACGGCGGCGCCGACGAGCAGGGGAGCCAGCGTGCCGGTGGCCATCGACAGCGCGATCAGGCCGGCGGCGGCCATCAGCCCCACGCAGGCCGCGGGCAGGGCGGTGGCGGGCTTGAGTGTGCGGACCAGGAGCTGGCCGAAGGCGGTGCAGGTGAAGGCGACGAAGACCACGAGGCCGGTCAGCGCATGGCTGGACTCGTGCAGCACCGTGCCCAGGAACAGGCCGGTCACGGCCGTCAGGACGCCGAGCACCGCGAAGCCCGATCCGGCGGCCATCGCGGAGCGCAGGAAGTCGGAGCGGATCTCGCCCGGCACGTGCAGCGGCTGGAACTGCAGGGAGAAGCCGGACCGGTGCGCGGAGCTCTCCCCGTTCACCAGGACGCCGAGCAGGCCGACGGCGGCCAGGGCCAGCATGACGACCCAGGGGGTGCGCAGCGGGGACGGGGCGAGGTCGGCCAGGATGCCGGCCAGCAGTGTGCCGCAGGCCAGGCCGCCCATGTTCGCGAACAGCGCGACGGTGGCGGGCTTCACGCGGGCGTGCGGACCGAGCCGTTCGGCGAGGGAGGCGGTGGCGGCGCCGGTCACCAGGGCCGCCGAGAAGCCGGAGATGACCCGGGCGACGAGCATGGCCCCGACGTTCTCGGCGAACAGGAAGACGACCGCGGCGCCCACGGACAGCAACGTGGCCGCGATCAGCACCGGGCGGCGGCCGATCTGGTCCGACAGCCGGCCGAAGACCAGCAGTCCGAGGACGACGCCGAGTGCATAGACGGCGAAGACCACGGTCACGGTGAAGGGCGTGAAGCCGAACTCCTCGCCGTAGAGCGGGTAGAGGGGCGTGGGCGCCGTGGTGCCCGCCATGGTGATCCATAAGGCGAAGGCCACGCTGAACACGGCGAGCCCGCCGCCCTTCACCCTCTCTGGTGCGCTGGTCCGGTCCAGGGGACGGACGGTCGGGTTCCCCACTGCTGTGGCCTCTCGTGAGCGAATGCGGACGACGGACGCATGATCGGAGCAAGACTGACCGTTGCGTCTATTCAAGAGACTAGACTAGTCGTCGCGTCTATTCAATGGGGTGTGCGGCGGCATGGGGCCCGAGAGGGGCGCCGGCCGCCGCCGACTCAGAGGATCTTGCGCTGAACCAGGATCGACAGCACGAGCGCGCCCGGCAGCAGAGGCACCCACACCGTCAGGACCCGATAGCCGATGACGGTGGCCGCGGCGAGACCCATCGGGGCGCCGAACGTGACCATCGTGAAGACCAGGGCCGCGTCCACGGGGCCGATGCCGCCGGGTGCGGGCACGGCGCCCACCGCGGTGCTGGCGAGGAGCAGGGCGAGGGTCACCTGGGTCCAGGACAGCGGGAGGCCGAGGGCGAAGCCGACCGAAGCGATCACGCTCGCCTGGAGCAGCGGGGTGGCGGCGGCCCCGCCCCACAGGGCGAGGACGCGACTGGGGCGGGTGTGCAGGATCCGTGCGTCGGTCAGGGCGCTGCGGACGAAGCAGACGAGAGGGCGCCGCAGCGGTCGTACGGCCGTCGCGAGGGTGCCCGCCGTGGCGAGGGCGACCGTCACGCCCACGGCGACCAGGAGCAATGTCCGCTTGTTCGGGACGAGTTCGCCCAGGTGCAGCAGCTCGGGGAAGGCCACCAGGAAGCCGAGCAGTACCACCGTCTTCGCGATCGGCTTGACCAGTGAGTACAGGGCGAGCGATGCGGTGCCCCGGGCCAGGGGTATGCCCTGGCCCTGCAGGAAGCGCAGGGTGACGGCATGAGCGCCGATGCTCGCCGGCAGCACGTGGTTCGCCGCGCCGGCCGCGAACTGCGACGCGAGGAGCAGCCCCGGCGGCAGCCGCTCCGGTATGGCCCCTTGGCGGACGACGGCGGCCGCCACCCAGCCCATGCAGGTGAAGAAGAGACCGGCGAGCAGCCACCAGGGGTCGGCGGAGGCGAGCCGCGTGGCCCCGTCGAGGAAGGCGCGCCAGTCGGCCGCGGCCCATGCCCCGATCAGCAGGAGCGGCAGCAGGGTCAGCGCGTGGCGGGTGAGGCGGGCGGGGGAGAAGGAGGTGCGGGCCGCGGGGGCGGGAGCGGGCGCGGCGGGCAGCGGTCCGGGGAGATCGCTGAGGGGGAGCGAGGACACAGCGCAGTCGTCCTTCCGCGTCACACCCGCGTGGACGCGGGGCGGACGGCTAGAGGGCGAGGCAGGAGGGGACGACGAAAACGTGCCCGTCCGGCGTGACGAAGCGGTGTCCTTAAGCCGAAGCGGCGTTGGCGGGCGAGCGACGTGAGCGGGGTGCGCGCGGCGGTGAGTCTGTGGGCGGGGGCGGGCGTCGTTTCGGGCGGCGCCCGGCGCTGCGGGCCGTGCCCACCCTCCCCATCGCCCTGCGGAACGACTGCCCACGGCGGCCGCCACGCGATGAGGGCAGACGGTAGGGCTGGGGTGAACGTCGCGCAACCGGATTTTCCGCCGGGTGGCCGGACGGTCATGACCGTCCCACCGCGAGCTGCTGAATCAGTCAACCACCGGAAGGTTGACTTTCGGCTGATCGAGCCAGAGCATTGCGGGGGTGAGCCACTTCGAGCACGTCTCTCTCCGGTCGGCTGCCGCACTCCCCGCCGATCTGGACGAAGCCGCCCACCGCTGTCTCGTCGCCGGATTCGACGGGGCCACGACCGTGCCGGACACCCTCAAGGGGCTCATCGACCGCGGCCTCGGCGGGGTCATCCTGTTCACCCGCAACGTCCGCGACGCGGAGCAGGTGCGCCGCCTCACGGACGAGCTGCGGGCCATACGCCCGGACCTCCTCGTCGCCATCGACAACGAGGGCGGCGGCATCGGCCACCTGGTGAGCGCCGGCGCCCCGCAGGTCCCCGGCTCCTACGCCCTCGGCGTCGTCGACGACCCGAACCTCACCGCCCGCTGCGCCGACGCCCTCGCCGGGCATCTGGCCGGCCTCGGCATCACCGCCTCCTACGCCCCCGTGGCCGACCTCCAGCACCGGCCGGACAACCCCATCGTGCGGACCCGTTCCTTCGGCGCCGATCCCGGGCTCGCCGCCCGCCACCTGCGCGCCTGGATCACCGCCACCGAGGCCCGCGGCATAGCCTCCTGCGCCAAGCACTTCCCCGGCCACGGCGGCACCGTCACCGACAGCCACCACGGCATGGCGGTCGACCCACGGCCGTACGACGAGCTGCGCGCCGACCTCGAACCGTTCCGCGCGGCCGTCGCCGCGGGCGTGCCGATGCTGATGAGCGCCCATGTCGTGTTCCCGGCGCTCGACCCCAACCGCCCCGCCACCCTCAGCCGCCGCATCCTCGGCGACCTGCTCCGGCACGACCTCGGCTTCGACGGCGTCCTCGTCAGCGACGCGCTGGAGATGAAGGCGATCGCCGACGCGTACGGCGAGGCAGCCGGCGCGCGCATCGCCCTCGCCGCCGGCGCCGACCAGGTCATCGTCGCCGTGGGCGACCTGGACGTCACCCTGGCCTGCCGGGACGCGGTGCTCGACGCGCTGCGGACCGGCCTGCTCGCCCAGGAGCGCGTCGAGGAGGCCGCGGGGCGGGTACGGCGGCTCGCCGCACGCTATGCCACCCCGCCCGGCGAGGTGTCCGCATGGGAAGCGGAGGCGGGTCTCACGGCCGCGCGGCGCGCCGTACGCAGCCGGGGCGTACCGCCCGCCGTGCGCGGCGCCCATGTCGTCGACCTGTTCCCGCCGCCGCACCCCGCGCTCAACTGGGGCGGCGAGGACCTGCTGACCGAGGTGCGCGCCGTCGACCCCACGGCGACGGGAACGGCGGTCACCGGGGAGTGCGGCGCGGACCCGGACGCCCTCGTCGACGGAATCCTGCGCCACTGCGGGACCGCGCCCCTGGTCGTCGCCACGTGCGACGCCGGGCTGCATCCCTGGCAGGCGCGGCTGCGGGACGCCCTGCTGGCCCGGCGTCCGGACGCGGTTCGGCTGGACACCGGGCTGCCGGAGGGCGGTGCGCTGTGCTCGTACGGGCGGGGGCGGGTGAACCTGCGGGCCGTCGCCGAGGCGCTGGCCGGCGTCTGAGGAGGAGTGCTCAGGACGCCCGTACGACCTCCTTGATCCCCCGCGCCGCCAGGTACTCCGCGTCCTGCGCCCGCGCGGCCAGGACCACCGCCGGGCGAACCCCTTCCGTCCGCAACCGCATCCACGCCTCGAAGTACGCGCCGCCCGGCCCGGACACCGACCGGGTGCCCGGTGTGCAGTCCAGGACCAGGGCGGTGTCGCGCGGGGGTGCGGAGCGGTTCGCCTTGCGCAGGTCGGCCACCGTCTCGGCGAGTGCCTCGGCGATCGCCTTGGGGCGGTCGGAGGAGTCGAACAGGCCCAGCGTGTACTCCAGTTCCGGGAAGTCGGCCAGCGACCGGTCCACGTCGTGGGAGCACCACCAGGTCACGCCCCACAGCCCGGCGCACTCGGCCGCGTTCCGTACGGTGGCGTGCTCGAAGTCCGGCGCGTCGGCGGCCGGGATGTGCGGTTCGGGCGCGCCCGTCTCCTGGACCCAGACCGGGCGGGCGGGGTCGGTGGCGTACGCCTTGGCCAGCTCGGTGCCGTACTCGGCGAGGTGGTGGACCTGCGGCGAGCGGGGGCCGTAGCGGCGGGCGCAGTCGGCGGAGAACACCCAGGGGTGGACGGTGGTCAGATCGCCCTTGCGGGCCGAGGCCTCGGGCGTGAAGGGGTGGTCGTCGCCGTACCAGGCGGCGTCGTACGCGGAGTGCGTGACCAGGCCGCCGCCCGTGCCGAGCCCGTCCCGGGCGGCGGCCAGCAGGGTGTCGAGGTAGTGGTCGACCTCGTCCGCCGTCACCGGGTTGTGCTCGACCAGGTTGTTGAGCTCGTTGCCGAGTTGGAGGCCGATCAGGTTGGGGCGGCCCGCGAGGGCACGGCCCAGGGTGCGCAGAAGGGTGGCCTGGGCGTCGATGGCCTCCGGGTCCGTGAAGACGTTGCGGTGGTGCCAGCCGCGCGTCCACTCCGGGTAGAAGTCGAAGCTCGACAGATGGCCCTGCACGCCGTCCACGAGGACGTCGAGACCTGCCTCGCCGGCCAGGTCGACGAGGTGGGCGAGCTGGTCGACGGCGGCGGTGCGGACGAGGGTGCGGTTGGGCTGGAGGAGCGGCCAGAGGTGGAAGACGCGGACGTGGTCGAGGCCGAGGCCCGCTATCTGGTCGAGGTCGGCACGCGCGCGTGCGGGGTCGAAGTCGTGCCAGGAGTGGAACCAGCCGTGGCGGGGCGTGTAGTTGACGCCGAAGCGGAGCGGGTGGATGGGATCCTCCTCGGGTCGGGCCTGCCCTCGGGCGGGGCCGGCTCTTGTCCGGCTGTTGTCCGGCTGACTCCGGCTGTTGTCCGGCACTTGTCGGCTCTCGTCGGGCTCTTGTCCATCGCGAATGTATCAACCACCATGGTTGCTGATGAATAGTGATTTGAACCAGGATTCGGCCGGGCGGGCCCCGGCGTACGTCGTCGGCCTGGACGCCGGCGGCACCCGTACCCGCGCCGTCCTGGCGCCCCTGCGCGACGGCGATCCCGAGGGTGAGGGCGTCGGCGGTCCGGGCAACGCCCTGACCGTGCCCGGCGCGCAGCTCACCGAGCACCTCGCCGAAGCGCTCGCACGCGCCGTCCCGGAAGCGCTGCGCAGCCGTGTCGTGGCCGTGGCGGGCGGGTTCGCGGGCGCGTCGCGGACCGCTCCGGACGAGCCGGGCCGCGTCAAGGCGCACGCCGCGCTCACCGTCGCGCTGAGCCGGCTGGGCATCGGCGCCGCCTCGGTCGAGATCCACAGCGACATCGAGGCCGCGTTCGCCTCCGCACCGGGCCATCCCGCCGACGGGCTCGCCCTGGTGGCGGGCACCGGCGCGGTCGCGGCGCGCATCACCGCACGCGCGTGCACCACGACCGCCGGCGGCGACGGCTGGCTGCTCGGCGACGACGGCGGCGGCTTCTGGATCGGACGCGAGGCGGTACGGGTGGCGCTGCGCATGGCGGACGGGCGGGGCGGGCCTACGGCGCTGGCCGCTTCGGTCGGGCGGGCGCTGGGCGTGCCGGAAGACGTCCTGCCGGGTGACGCTCCGGGGCCGTACGCCGACGGGCCCTGGACGCCGTACGGCGAAAGGTCCTGGACGCGGGCCCGGCGCGAGGCCTACCGCATGCACGTCCTCCCCGCCGTCATGCAGCGGCCGCCGGTCGCGCTGGCCGAGTTCGCACCGCTGGTCGCCGAGGCCGCCCGGCACCAGGACACCGTCGCCGCGGGGATCCTCGACACGGCCGCCGACCACCTCACCGGCACCGTCCGCGTCCTCGAACCCCGGCCGGGCGAGCGCATCGTCGTCACCGGCGGACTGCTCGGCCCCGACGGTCCGCTCACCGACCCCCTGGCCGCCCGGCTCCAGCCCCTCGGGCTCACCCTCGACTGGGTCGCGGACGGCTCCCGCGGTGCGGTGGCTCTCGCACGCCTCGCCGTCTGAACGCACCCGACAGCTCGAACGAAAGGGACCGGCCGCATGCCGACTCCGGACTACGCGGCCACCGAGGCCGGGCCCCAGCTCCTCGGCGACGGAGGCAGCGACGAAGGCACCCACCTGCTCTACCGCGACCCCACCGCGCCCGTCGACGCCCGCGTCCGCGACCTGCTGGCCCGCATGACCCTGGGTGAGAAAGTCGGCCAGCTCAACCAGCGGATGTACGGCTGGAACGCCTACCGCCGCACCCCCGACGGCGGCTTCGAACTCACCGAGGCCCTGTACGCCGAGACCGACCGCTTCGAAGGGCTCGGCGCCCTCTACGGACTCCAGCGCGCCGACGCCTGGTCCGGCGTGGACCACGGCGACGGCCCCGGCGCCGAGGACGGCGCGGCTCTCGCCGAGCTGGTGCAGCGGCATGTCGTGGAGCGCAGCCGGCTCGGCATACCCGCGCTGTTCGTCGAGGAGGTGCCGCACGGGCTCATGGCCCTCGACGGCACGGTCCTGCCCGTCAATCTGGCCGTGGGCGCCACCTGGGACCCCGAGCTGTACGAGCGTGCCGCAGCGCATGCCGCCGCCGAACTGCGCGCCCGCGGCGGCCATGTCGCCCTGGTCTCCGCCCTCGACATCGCCCGTGACCCCCGGTGGGGACGGACGGAGGAGTGCTTCGGCGAGGATCCGTACCTGGCCGCCCGGCTGACGGAGGCGGTGGTCCAGGGCATGCAGGGCGACCCGTGCGAGGGCTTCGCCGCCGACAAGGCCCCCGTCGTCCTCAAGCACTTCTCCGGCCAGGGGGCCACCGTCGGGGGCCGCAACTCGGCCGAGTCCGAGCTCGGTCGGCGTGAGCTGCACGAGATCCACCTTCCGGCCGCCCGTGCGGGAGTCCGTGCCGGCGCCGCCGCGGTCATGGCCGCGTACAACGAGATCGACGGGATGCCGTGCTCCGGCAATCGCGCCCTGCTCACCGAACTCCTGCGGGAGGACTGGGGCTTCGAGGGGCTCGTCATGGCGGACGGCCTCGCCGTGGACCGGTTGGCCCGGATCACCGGTGACAAGGTGTCCGCGGGTGCGCTCGCGCTCAACTCCGGTGTCGATCTGAGCCTTTGGGACGAGGGCTTCACGCATCTGGAGGAGGCGGTCGAAGGGGGGCTGGTGAGCGAAGAGGCTCTCGACACCGCCGTGGCCAGGGTCCTGCGGCTCAAGTTCCGTCTGGGGCTGTTCGACCGGAGGCACGTCACGACTTCGCCGCCGACCGGTGGGAGAGACGTCAGCAGCGCACTCGCCCGGGGCGCCGTCACGCTGCTCCGCAACGACGGCATACTGCTGATCCCGGGCTCCGTCTCCCGTATCGCCGTACTGGGGCCCCAATCGGCCACCACCGCCCACCAGTCGGGCGACTACACGGCCCCGCAACGCCCCGGCACGGGCACGAGCGTCCTCGACGCCCTGCGCACGCTCGCCCCGCCCGGCGTCGACATCCGGTACGCCCGCGGCTGCGCCCTCACGGGCGGCGACCTCTCCGGCATCCCCGAGGCCGTCGCCGCGGCCGCCGCCTCCGACCTGGCCGTGCTCGTCCTGGGTGGCAGCAGCGCCCGCACGCCGGACACCGACTTCGCGGCCAACGGAGCCGCGCTGACCGCGGTGTCCGAGATGACCTGCGGCGAGGGCGCCGACCTTGCGGGGCTGCGGCTCGGCGCCGCCCAGTACGCGCTCCTGGACGCCGTCGTCGCAACCGGGACGCCGACGACGGTCGTGCTGATCCAGGGCCGCCCGCACGTCGTGCCCGACAAGGCGGGAGCACTGCTCAGCGCCTGGTACGGAGTTCCCCGTCCTCCCGTACGGCGGGCAGCGGCAGCCCGGTGTCGTCCAGCGGGACCAGTCCCGGGTCCGCGACCGCCAGTACGTCCCGGCGCTCCCAGGTCGCCGCGTTGAAGACCACCAAGTCCGATGTACCGCCCGGCAGTTGAGCGACCCTGCGGGCCAGGGCGTCGGTCGCGTCGGCGTGCACCGTCCCGGCGAGGTCGTACAACTCCCGCCAGCCGGTGAGCAGGTCGATGTAGACCTGGTCGGACTCCGAGCCGGTGATGGCGTCGTGGTGGGCGCCGTAGACCAGCTGCCGCCAGGCCTTGTCGAGCGCCGCGTCCGGATACGGATGCCCGGTCACCAGCGAGGCGAGCGTCGCCCAGGCCTCCGCGTCGGCGAGCAGCGTCTCGCCGTACCGCTGCGCCTGCTTGGTGTCGATGTAGGAGACGTCCTTGCCGGTGTAGATCGGGTTCATGTCCCGCGTCTGCGGCGACGCCTTGCGGCCCTCCGCCGCCAGCTGCGCGCGTACGGCCGCGAAGAAGTCCCGGGGGATGCCGCTGATGAAGCGCGGCCAGACATAGCGGGCGTTCCAGTCCCGGTGGATGTCCATCACCCAGCGGCACGGCGGCGCGTAGTCACCGCCGACCGGCAGCAGCACATTGCGGGTGAGCGCGACCTGCTTCAGCCCCTTGAACAGCTTGAACGCGGCCGCCTCCGCCTCGGGCAGGGTGGGCGCGTTGTCGATCGCCCAGCCGGCGCCGTAGTGATTGACCATGTAAGCGGTCAGCAGCCCACGCCCGGACGGGGCGATCCAGCTGAACTCCGCCGGGAACTGCATCCGGTTCGGGTCGCGCGGCTCCTCGCCGAAGACGGAGAGGGTCGGTCCCCACTGGTGGAACGGGCCGCGCGCCCACGAGCTGGAGCTGACCCCGGCGTCCGCCATCAGCCCCGGGAACTGCGGATCGTGCCCGAACGCGTCCAGTTGCCAGGCGGTCTCCGGGGACGCCCCGATGATCCCGCGCTGGAAGCCGTCGCCGTACAGGGCGTTGCGTACGGTCGCCTCGGCGCCGGTGAGGTTGGTGTTCGGCTCGTTGTAGGTGCCGCCCATGATCTCGACGCGGCCGGTGCGGATCAGCTGGCGCAGGAAGGCACGCTCCTCGGGGAAGGCGGCCCAGTAGGGCTTGAGGTAGTCGACCTCCGCGAGCACGAAGGTGTACGCCGGGTCGCGCCGGGCCAGATCGCAGTGGGCGCGGACGAGACTCATGCCGGACTGGCCCCGCGAGTCGAAGGTGCGGGCGGGCAGGCCGGTCGTGGCGGGGTCGTCGGCGACGTCCCAGGTCTCGGTGTAGGCGGCCTGGGTGTTCCACCAGACGGGGTCGTAGTGGAAGTGGCTGACCATGAACATGGTCCAGCCGGGCTCGGCGACCGTGAACGCGGCGGAGTGCTCCGCGGACCGGGCCGGGTCGCCGGTGTCCTCGGCCGTGACCCTGATGTGCGTGCGGTCGCCGGGGGCGAGGTCGGTCGTCACCGGTATCTCGGCCCGTACGGTGCCGTCGTCCCCCGTGGTCGCCTCGGCGGCGCCGTGGACACCCGGCCCCTCGGCGGTGAGGTGGACCCTCCGGCCGGGAGTGTGCCCGATCCCGACGGCCAGCACCTGCTGCGGATGGTCCTCGGTGCCGACGAAGAGCTCGGTCGACTCGACAGAGATGACGCGCATGGGGCTCCTACGAGTGCTCGTGGGGAGCCCCATCCTGACCGAGGAGTTGGTTCAAACAACCATCTGTATTCCGCTTCGGTGGTTCATCCATGCAGTCCGGGTCAGGCTCAGCGTGCGCGGCGCGACTTCACCGCGTGCTGCGGGGTGATGTGGTCGGTCAGCGCCAGCGAGGCGCTCGCGCGCTGGTAGGTGAGCTGGGCGACCCGGACGTACAGGCAGTCGACGAGCATCAGGACCGAGTGCCGGCTGCTGATGCTCTCGGCGCGGAAGCTGGTCTCCGCGGATGACGAGATGAGCCGGATGTCGGCGGCCCGGGACAGCGGCGAGCGCGGGTCGGTGGTGAGGGCGACGGTGGTGGCGCCGCGCTCCTTGGCCATCTCGAACGGTTCTAGGGTCTCGCGGGTCGCCCCGGAGTGGGAGATGCCGATCGCCACGTCCGCCGGGGTGAGCAGGGCCGCGGAGGTCGCCGCCGCGTGCACCTCGGTCCAGCCGCGGACCGAGCAGCCGATGCGGAACAGCCGGGTCTCCGTCTCCTGCGCCACGGCGCCGCTGCCGCCGACGCCGTAGACGTCGATGCGCCGGGCGCGGGCCAGGGCCTGGGCGGCGCGCTCGATCGCCTCGAGGTCGATCCGGTCGATGGTCTGCTGGATGGCCCGCAGGTCCGCGGTGCCGACGACCTGCACGACGCGTTCCAGGCTGTCGTCGGGGGAGATATCCGGGCCGATCTCGGCGGTGCCCCAGTCGGAGACCTCGCCGCGGCCGCGTTCCTGGGCCAGCTCGATCAGCAGATGCTGGTAGGAGTCGAGCCCGATGGCGCGGCAGAAGCGGGTCACCGTCGCCTGGGAGGTGCCGGTGCGGCGGCCCAGCTCGGCGGCCGAGCAGTGGGTGACGGCGGCCGGATCCTCCAGGATCAGCTCGCCGACCTTCCTCAGGGAACCGGCCAGTCGGGGCAGCTCGGTGCGGATCAGTGTGGTGACGTCCGTCGGGGGCATGGGAGAGAAGGTACCAGCCACCATTACCCGCGCAGATTGAATACCAGGACCGATGCCAAGGCCGCTACCAAGAGCGATACCAGGACCGAGGTGGCGGCTCATTGCCCCTGCCATCCACGTTGTGATTTATTGATTCACTGACGAAGTAGCGTGAGGTGGTTCAATCCACCAGTGGGGAGTGACCCGTGTCCGACGAGTCCGTGAGCGCCCGGCGCTTCGCACGCGAGAGCATGGCCGTCCTCGACCGCCTGACCGGGGCCGTCGGCGACGACGTGGCACGTGCCGCCGAGCTGATCGCCGACTGCGTGCGTGCGGACGGTGTGATCCAGGCCTTCGGCACCGGCCACTCCCAGGCCATCGTCCTCGAACTCGCCGGGCGAGCAGGCGGGTTGGTGCCGACGAACCGGCTGAGCATCGCCGACCTCGTCCTGTACGGCGGCGAGTCCCCGAGCGTCCTCGACGACCCGCTCCTGGAGCGCCGGGCCGGGGTCGCGGCCCGGATCTACGACCTCGCCGCACCGCGCCCCGAGGACCTCTTCGTGGTGATCTCCAACTCCGGCGTCAACAACGTCATCGTGGAAATGGCCCTGCATGCCAAGGAACACGGCCACCGCGTCCTCGCCCTCACCTCCCTGACCCACACCCGCGCCGTCCCGGCCGGACACGCGAGCGGCAAGAAGCTCGCCGACCTCGCCGACGTCGTCCTCGACAACCGGGCTCCGCGCGGCGACGCGCTGCTGGAGCTCCCGGAGGGCGGGGCGGTCTGTGCCCTGTCCACGCTGACCGGCGTGATGCTCGTCCAGATGGCCGTGGCCGAGGCCTCCGCCCTGCTCCTCGCCGCCGGGGAACGCCCGCCGGTGTACGTCTCGGCCAATGTGCCGGGCGGCTTCGAGGGCAACCTGGAACTGGAGAAGCGGTACGCCGGGCGGATCCGGCGCACCGCGAGCTGATCACGCCTCGGCGGGCGACGAATCCTCCCGGGTGACTTGGGCGGGGGTGCGGCCCGCCGTAGGTGGCGCACACTGGAATACAAGGCCGTCGGTGCTCAAGGGGGTGTCGGCATGGCTGCGTCAAGGTGCACGAGGGTGCGGCTATGGCGGTGGCGGCGCAGCCCGCTGAGGCGGCGCAGTGACGTCGTCGAGGCGTGGGTCGTGCTGTGCGGGTGGCTGTTCGCGCTGGTCGGTGCCCTGTTCGCGGGGCTGGTGGCGGCGGACGCGGTCGTGCACTCCGCCGAGGAGCAGCGGGCCGAGAGTCGCAAGGTGACGGCCGTACTCGTGAAGGACGCGGAGGATCCGGGGGCCTCGCGCGTCACCACCGACCATCTCGTGTGGGCCACCGTCCGCTGGACCGACCCGGACGGCACGACCCGCACGGACCAGGCACGCGTGCCGCCCAAGACGCACGCCGGCAGCAAGGTCGACGTGTGGACGGACCGGAACGGCGGCGTCGTCAACGAGCCGTTGTCCGAGTCCGAGATCCTGCTGCATTCCGTCGCCGGAGGCGTGCTGGCCGCCGGGGGCGCGGGCGGCGTCGTCCTCGGGTGCGCCTGGGCGGTGCGGCTGGGGCTGGAGCGGCGCCGGATGGAGCAGTGGGCAGCGGAGTGGGAGCGGATGGACACGCCGTGGGGGTGGAAGACGGGTTGATACGGCACCCGCCGCCCTGCTGAGCCGAAGCGCTGAGGCGGGCGACGGGTGCCGTACTGCTGCGTGCTGCGTCAGCCGGCCGACGGGCTCGGTGCCGGGGATGCCGTGTTGAGGTCCTCCAGGCCCTTCGGGATGTTGAGGACGAGGACCGGCGTGCCCGGCTGGGGCGGCGGCGGGGTCGTCTGGTCCTTGGGCAGCTTCGGCGGTGTCGTCTGCTGGAAGTTGTTTGCGTCGAAGTTCACCAGGCCGGTCTTCTCCAGGACCGTCATGTGGTCGAGCACCGTGTCGTTCGCCTGGTCGGCCAGTTGACGGACCAGGGTGTTCTGTGTGGTGGCCCGGATCTTCGCGACGACCGGGAAGATCTGGCCGTGCGTCACCCGCATGATGGCGGTTGCGGTGGAGTCGAACTCCTGACCGGTCTTGGAGTCCGCGGTCGCCACGAACTGCTGCTGCTGCGGGCTCGCCTGGTTGGGCAGGGTGATGCCCAGCTCGGGCGCGATCTTGCGGCAGGTCGCGTCGAGTCGGCCATGACCGACGACCAGGTGCTCCCCGGCCTCCTTCATGGCCGCCGTCGTGCCCTTCTGCATCGCGATCAGCCCCAGCGGGTGCTCCCACAGGCCCGCCGCGCGGACCTTCACGACGAAGTCTCGGTCGGCCTCGGTCAGCGGGCCGTAGCGGGTGTTGGCGATGACGCGGTCCTGCGACGCGGACGTGGTCTCCACGCCGAGCATGGCGGGATAGGCGAGGGCGGACAGGGTGAGGACGAGGGCGCCTCCCACGAAGACGGTGCCAACCATGCGGCGCGAGATGGGCATCGTGACTCCTGACGTGAACGGCTCGGTACCTCAGGAAGTACGGATCGAACGCGCGAAACAATCACCGCCGCGGGAAAAAACTTGCGGTCCGCTGTGCGTCGTCCCTCACCTGCACGGATCAGCAGGGGTCGCGGCTGGTCGCAGCCTGTCGCGGCCGCTCCGCGGGGCCGAAGCGGGCCGTTGTGAGGCGCATCACACAAGGGCTAGGGTGATAGGCGCTTGGGAGCCTACCGGGCCGTGGGCCGAAGGGCGGCGCGCGCGACCGGGACGGCTCCAGGTGAGGGAAGTGATCCCGTTGACCGTCGCCTGGGACGACATCGGCGGGCTCGTCGATGCCCACGAACGATTCCTCGCCGGCTCACCGGTGGAGTCGGACGTTCGGGACTCCGTGCTCGACTCCTGGAAGCGCTGCCGCTCCGCCGGGCTGGAGCCGCACCGGCTGCTGGTCCGCTACACCGCGGACGTGACACTGGACGAGCGTTTCCTGCGTGCTGCCGACCCGGTGCTCTCGGGCCTCACCGCGTCGCTCGCCGGTGCGGGGATGACCATCGCGCTCTGCGACGCACAGGGCCGCATGGTCCAGCGGCTCGGTGGCGGCCGGGAGCTGTGCGAGCGCCTCGACGCGGTGCAGTTCGCGCCCGGGTTCGACGCCTCGGAGCCGGTCGTGGGCACCAACGGTGTCGGCACCGCGCTCGCCGAGCGCGGCCCGGTCTACGTCGCCGGGCGTGAGCACTTCGCCGACTGCCTGCAGCCCTTCGCCTGCGCGGGCGCGCCTGTGCGGGACCCGCTCAGCGGGCGTATCGAGGCCGTCCTCGATCTGACCTGCCTGCGCGACCAGGGCGACCCGGCCATGGTGGGGATGGTCCGCGAAGCCGCCCGGAACATCGAGGCCCGGCTGCTGGAGCAGGCCACCGAACGGGAGCGTGCCCTCCTCACCGCGTACCGGCGGGCCGACGGCCATGCGCGGGGCTGGCCGAAGCAGCCCGAGTCACTGCCGCCCGGCCATGACGGCGGCGCCCTCGGCCGGCTCGACCTCGCTGTGCTGCGTGAGAAGGCCGAGGAACTCATCGCCTCACCGCTCCGCACCCTCGCCGAGGTCGCCCTGCCGAGCGGCCGGACGGCCACCCTGTGGCGTCGGCAGGTCCGAGGAGCGGCGGGGGAGAGCGGCGTCGCGGTCGAGGCCCGCGTCCTCGGCGGCCCGCGCCTGCGCCATGTACGCCCGGCACCGTCGGGCACGCAGGCTCCGGTGGCCTGGTCTGCGCAGGGCACGGTCGCCTCGGTCCCGCGGGGCACGGTCACCTCGGTTCCGCCGGGGACGGCCGTCTCGGTTCCGCCGGGGACGGCCGTCTCGGTTCCGCCGGGCACGGTCGCCTCGGCCCCGTCGGGCACTGCGGGGTCGGCGGCGCGGGTTCCGGCCCCCTCGATCACGTCGGTGCCGGCCGCCCACGCATCGGCCGCGCCTTCGGCGCCGTATGCGCCTCCGGTGACTTCGGCGCCCGCCGCGCCCGCCGCTCCCGCCGCGCCCCCCGCGCCGCCTGCGTCTGCCGAGCCCGCGCCCTACGGCACCGCAACGGCACCCGCACCCTCATCGGCTCCACCCCGCTCCACTCCCGAATCCGCCGAGGCGCCCACCGCGCCGGACCGGACCGCAGCACGGCCCGCACCGGAAACGGCCGCAGCACCAACCGCCCCGACGCACACGGTCGCACCCCCGCCGCCATCCGCCCCGCCCGCCCAGGACGCGCACACCGACGGGACCGACGCCGCACGCACCCTCTTCTCCCCGCCCGAGCCCTCCACCCGCCCCGAACCGGACGGCGACGGCGGTGCCGAAGGGTGGCTGCTGCTGGTCGGTGAGCCCGGGGTCGGCCGGCTGGCCGTGCTCGCGCGGCGGCGGCTGGAGTTGCTGCACGACGCGAGCGTGCGGATCGGCACCACCCTCGACGTCACCCGCACCGCGGAGGAGCTCGCCGAGGTGACCGTCCCCCGGTTCGCCGACTTCGTCGCCGTCGACCTCCCGGACCCGGTGCTGCGCGGCGAGGAACCGGACGCGCTCGGCGGCCGGGCGGCGCTGCGCCGGGTGGCCCTCCGGGCCGTACGCAGGGATCCGCACCACCTGTACGACGTCGGAGACCTCGTCGAGTACGTCCCGTCCACGCCTCAGGCCCGCTCCCTGGAGACCCGGCAGTCCGTGCTGGAACCCGTCCTGGCCGAGGCGGGCGGCTGGATCGCGCAGGACCCGGAGCGGCTGCAACGGGTGCTCGCGGCGGGCATCCACTCCCTGATCACCGTGCCGTTGCGGGCGCGTGGCACGACCCTCGGCGTGGTCAGCTTCTACCGTTCGCTGCAGCCCGCCCCCTTCGAGGACGACGACCTGTCCCTCGCGCAGGAGCTGGCCGGCCGCGCGGCGATCTGCATCGACAACGCCCGCCGCTACACCCGTGAGCACAACACCGCCCTCACCCTGCAGCGCAGTCTGCTGCCCCGGGGCCGCCCCGAGCAGAGCGCCGTCGAGGTCGCCTACCGGTACCTGCCCGCGCAGGCCGGGGTCGGCGGCGACTGGTTCGACGTCATCCCGCTGTCCGGCGCCCGCGTGGCCCTGGTGGTCGGCGACGTCGTCGGCCACGGTCTGCACGCCGCCGCCACGATGGGCCGACTGCGCACCGCCGTCCACAACTTCTGCTCCCTGGACCTGCCGTCCGAGGACGTCCTCACCCACCTCGACGACCTGGTCGGCCGGCTCGACCGGGGCGAGGGCTGGGCCGCGGAGGGCACGCCCGACTCCGGCATCGTCGGCGCCACGTGTCTGTACGCCGTCTACGACCCCGTGTCCCGGCACTGCACCCTCAGCCGCGCCGGGCATCCGCTGCCCGCGGTGGTCGCCCCCGACGGCACGGTGGACTTCGTGGACCTGCCGTCCGGTCCGCCGCTCGGGCTCGGCGGCATGCCCTTCGAGACCGTCGAGCTGGAGCTGGCCGAGGGCAGCCAACTCGTGCTGTACACCGACGGTCTGATCGAGGACCGGCACCGTGACATCGAGGCCGGCATGGACCGGCTGCGCACTGTCCTGGCCCGTGCCGACCGTCCGCCGGAGGAGACCTGCGAGGCCATCCTCGACGCCCTGCTCCCCGCCCGCCCCGTCGACGACGTCGCGCTGCTCGTCGCCCGCACGCACACGCTGGGCGCCGACCGCGTGGCCCAGTGGGACCTGCCCAGCGATCCGGCGGTCGTGTCCCGCGCGCGGACCGCGGTCACCGATCAGCTCGCCGCCTGGCACCTCGACGAGCTGGCCTTCACCACCGAGCTGATCGCCAGCGAACTGGTCACCAACGCCATCCGCCACGCCACCGGGCCCGTGCAACTGCGCCTGCTCCGCGACCGCGCCCTGATCTGCGAGGTCTCCGACGGCAGCAACACGTCACCGCGGCTGCGGCGCGCCCGCAGCACGGACGAGGGCGGGCGCGGGCTGTTCCTGGTCGCGCAGCTCACCGAGCGGTGGGGGACGCGTTACGCCCCGAACGGGAAGGTCATCTGGACGGAACAGCCGTTGCCGTGACGCTCCGCCGGGCGCGCCGTGGAGGGTGACCGAGCGCCGCGGCTTTCAAGGCACCGGCGACGATGCGAACGCCGGACGGGTTGATGCTGCTGACCGGCGTCGACGGGGACGCCCTCACCGCGCCCCCGGCAACCCCGGCCCGGCACACCGCACATCCGCCTCGGGCACCACCCCGTCGACGAGATACGCCGCCACCGTGCCGTCCACACACCCGTTCCCCCGGCTCGCGAACACCCCGTGGGAGTAGTCCTGATCGAGGGTCACCAGCCGGGAGCCGGGCAGCACCTCCCTCAGCCGTCGGGCCCCCTCGATCGGGGTCACCGGTTCGTGGGCGGAGGCGACCAGCAGGACGGGCGGGGCGGCCGGGCTGCCGAGCGGAGTGCGCCGTGCGGGCCGGTGGTGCCAGTAGGCGCACGTCGACGCCTCCATGCCGGTCAGGATCGGCTGGGGGTCCAGGCGCCGGGTGCGGTGGAGGTCCGTGAGGATCTCGCGGGGCGCCGGCCCCGGACCGTCGGCGCACTTCACGATGCGGTTGGCGGCCTCGTAGTTGCGGGACTCCGGGCTGTCGAAGGCGGCCGTGGGGCGCAGCCCGTCCACGCTGCCCCCGGTCAGGTAGGCGCGCAGGCCGTCGGCCAGGCCCGCCCAGCGTTCGGTGCGCCCCAGGGCGCGGTAGACGGCGCGGTCGAACTCCGCGGGACCGAAGCCGTTCGGCGGGTGCGCGGCGAGTCCCGCGCGCACCCGCACATACGCCCGCCGTACGGCATCCGCGCTCCTGCCGAGACGGAACCGTTCCGCGTGCTCGCCGGTCCAGGCGAAGAAGGTGTCGCGGGCCCGCAGCAGTGCCCGGCTCTGGATCACGTCGAAGTCGTACCAGTCCCAGGGACCGACCACGCTGTCCAGCACCATGCGGCCCACCCGGTGCGGAAAGCGGGCCGCGTAGGCCGCGCCCAGGTAACTGCCGTACGAGACACCGAGGAAGCTCGTCCGCGGCTCGCCCAGCGCGGCGCGGATCGCGTCCATGTCGTGCGCCGTCTGCTCGGTGGACAGGTACGGCAGGACCTTGCCCGCGCTCGCCGCGCAGTCGTCGGCCAGGTTCCGCAGTGACGCCAGGTACCCGCGCTCGGCCGCCCGGCCCCCCGGCACCGGGTCGGCACCCGGACTGTCGAACAGGCCGCCCATCGCCCCGCAGTCGACCGGCGTGCTCCGGCCGACCCCGCGCGGGTCGAAGCCGATGACGTCGTACGAACGCCGGACGTTCTCAGGGAGTTTGGCGCGCTTGGTCACGGCGTAGGGGAGCCCGGAGCCGCCCGGGCCGCCCGGGTTCACCAGCAGGACGCCGCGTCGCTCGGCCGGGGTGCCTGCGGCGGGGACGCGGGAGACGGCGATCTCGATGCGCGGGCCGGTCGGGTTCTTCCAGTCGAGCGGGACGCTCAGGCTGCCGCACTCCACACGGGCCGGGGCGGGCGGCCGCGGAATGGACGCGGGGCAGGCGCCGAAGGTGAGAGGGGCCCCCGCCGCCCGTGCGGGCGCGGCGGTGGGCAACAGGGTGGCCGCGGCCGCGAGCGCGCACAGCAGGGCGGCGGGACGAGCCGGAAGGGTCAGAGGACGGGACGAGGGGCGGGACAAGGTTTCTCCGATGCAGAGGAGCTGAGTAAGAACGGGGTGGCAAATGAAAATGATTATCGATAACGTGTGCGCGTCAAGTCCGGCACCCCTCCGACCGAGGGGCGCCCCGGGCTGCCCTGACGTCTGAACTCGCGGCACGAAAAGGGGAGTTGTGGCTCATCTGCTGGTGGTAGAGAGCTGGGTCGGGTCGATGAGCAGGCTGCTGCCACGCGCGATCCGGGAGGGCGGACACGAGTTCACCTTCCTGACCCGGGACCTGCATCACTACCTGCGCTCGGCGCCCGAGGGGACGGCGCACCCGCTGCTCGGCTTCCGGCATGCGATCACCGCCGAGACCAACGACATCGACGCCCTGCTGCCCGAGGTGACGCGGCTGCACTCGGTCCTGGGCTTCGACGGAGTGGTCACCTCCTGCGACTACTACCTGCCGACGGTCGCCCGCATCGCCGGGCACCTGGGCCTGCCCGGCCCGGGCCCCGAGGCGGTGGAGAACGCCTGCCGCAAGGACGCCACCCGCCGTGTCCTCGCCGACGCGGGCCTGCCCGGACCGCGCTTCGCCGTGCACGAGGAGTGGGCCGACCTCGCGCGGGCCGCCAAGGAGATCGGCTACCCGCTCGTCGTCAAGCCGGTCGACCTGTGCGCGGGCATGTACGTGCGGCGCGTCGACGACGAGGCCCAACTCGCCGAGGCCGTACGGGCCTTGGCCGGCTTTCCGGTCAATGCCCGTGGGCAGCGGCGCGCCTCCGCCGTGCTCCTCGAAGAGCTGCTCGACGGCCCCGAAGTGAGCGTCGAGACGGTGTCGTACGGGGGCGCGGTGCACATGGTCGGCGTCACCGACAAGAGCATCGGCGGGGCGCCCGCCTTCGTCGAGACCGGCCACATGTTCCCCGCCGCCCTGCCGCTCGCCGACCTCGACGCCGCCGAGCAGACCGCCCTCGGCGCGCTCAAGGCGCTCGGGCTGACGGACGGCGTCGTCGCGCACACCGAGATCAAGCTGACCTCCGCCGGGCCCCGCGTCGTCGAGGTCAACCCCCGGCCCGCCGGCAACCGCATCACCGAGCTCGTCCGCCATGTCACCGGCATCGACCTCGCCGCCGCCTTCGTGGACGTCGCCCTCGGCCGCGAGCCCGACCTGCGGCGCACGGACACCGGGCTGCGCAGCGCCGCCATCGGCTTCCTCGTCACGGACCGTGCCGGCACGCTCGAGGCACTCGACGGCAGCCGACTGGCCGACCGGCCCGATGTGCTGGAGGTGCAGCTCGCCGAGCCGGGCAGGACCGTGAAGGCGGCGGGCAGCAACAACGAGTACCTGGGCCATGTCATGGCGGGCGACGCGGAGGGCCTCGGCGCCCGTGACCGTGTCGAGGACCTGATGACCGGGCTGCGCGCGGGGCTGGTGATCCGGTGACCGCCGCGAGCGCCTCGCCGACGGCGCCCTGTCGGACGTACGACGATCTCGTCGCCCGCGTCCGCGCCGGCGAGCTCGGCCCCGACCCGCGCACCCAGCGCATCGCCGTCGCCTTCACCACCCGGCAGGCCGTACGGCACGACGGGCGCGGCACCGGCTACCGCAACGAGGTGCTCAGCCTGCGCCTCGCCGAGGCCGTCGGCTCCTGCGCGGTCGAGCCCGGCGAACTGCCCGACAGCGCGCTCGACGACTGCGTGGGCGCCGACGTGGCACGGCTGCTGGAGCATCCGCTGCCGGCGGTGCGGGTGGCCGCCCTCGACGCCTATCTGATGCACGTCACCCCGCACACGCCGGACCACGGGGCGCTGCCCGTCACCCTGCCCGCCGGGTCGTCGCTGGAGAAGTCCAAGGGCAGGGCGAGGGCGGTCATCGAGCTCCTGGACCTGCCGGCCGGGAGCACGGTCCTGGTAGTCGGGGTCGTCAACTCCCTGCTGGAGGCGCTGCGTTCGCGCGGACTCGGCTATGTGCCGTGCGATCTCAAGGGCGGCGCGACGGAGTGGGGCGAGCCGGTCGTCACTGACGCGCTCGGCGCTGCCGACAGCTGTGACGCGCTGCTGGTGTCCGGGATGACCCTGGGCAACGGCACCTTCGAGCCCCTGCGCGAGCACGCGCTGCGGCACGGCAAGCAGCTGGTGATGTTCGCCCAGACGGGAAGCGCCGTGCTGCCCCGGTTCCTCGGGCACGGCGTGAGCGCGGTGTGCGCGGAGCCGTACCCCTTCTTCTGGCTCGACGGCGGGCCCGGCGTCGTTCACCGGTACCGCTGTCCCGGGGGTGCGCGATGACCGCCACCGCCGTGCTCCCCACCGCGCGCCCGGAGTTGCTCGCCCTGCTCGGCCGTACCCCCGTCGTCCGTGTCACCACCGGCCTGCCCCACGCCCACCCCGGTTTCTGGGCCAAGCTCGAAGGGCTCGCGGCGGGCGGCATGAAGGCGCGGGCCGCCGTGTCGATGCTGCTCGGTGCGCGCGAGCGCGGCGAACTGCGGCCCGGTGCCCCGGTGGTGGAGTCCACCTCCGGCACGCTCGGCGTCGGGCTCGCCTTCGCCGGGCAGGCGCTCGGCCACCCGATCGTGCTGGTCGGCGACAGCGAACTGGAGCCGTCCATGCGCCAGTTGCTGCGGGCGCATGGAGTGAGACTGGAGCTCGTGGACCGCCCGGCGCCCCAGGGTGGCTGGCAGGCCGCACGCCTGGCCCGGCTGCGGGAACTACTCGCCGAACTCCCTGGCGCCTACTGGCCCGACCAGTACAACAACCCCGACAACACCCTCGGTTACGCCTCCCTCGCTGCCGAACTCGGCGCCCAGCTCGACCACTTGGACATCCTGGTGTGCAGCGTCGGCACCGGCGGCCACAGCGCCGGCGTCATCGCCCCGCTGCGCCGCCGCTGGCCCGCACTCCGTCTCATCGGCGTCGACGCCACCGGCTCCACGATCTTCGGCCAGCCCGCCCGCCCCCGCCTGATGCGCGGACTCGGCAGCAGCATCCACCCGCGCAACGTCGCCTACGACGCCTTCGACGAGGTCCACTGGATCGGCCCCGCCGAGGCCGTGGACAGCTGCCGCAGGCTCGCCCGGGGCTGCTTCGTCAGCGGCGGCTGGAGCACGGGGGCCGTGGCGCGGGTCGCCGCCTGGGCGGCCTGCGTGCACCCGGGCGCGGTCGTCGCCACCGTCTTCCCCGACGGGCCGCACCGCTACCTCGGCACCGTCTACGACGACGACTTCCTCGCCGCCCACGGCCTCGACCCGGCCGGCGCCGCCACCCGGCCCGTGGAGATACCGCATCCGTATGCCGCCGAGGCGAGCGGGTGGGTGCGGTGCACGCGGGTCGCGGATCCACTCAAGACGCTCCACCCCCTGGAAGGGACTCAGTGAAGGCCAGTCTGCGCACCGTACGTCTCGAACTCGCCGAGCCGTTGCGCATATCCCGCTCCACCATGACCGCCCGCGACGCCGTGTGGCTGGCCGTCGAGCACGACGGAGTGACCGGTTACGGCGAGGCCGTCAGCAGCGTGTACTACGGGCTGGACGCCGGCACGCTCGTACGGCTGTTCTCGGCGGTCGGCCTGGAACGGTTCGCCGATCCCGAGAGCGCCCTGGAGGCCCTGCCCTCGGCTGCCGTGCCGCCCGCCGTCGTCGCCGCCGTCGAGTCCGCGCTGCTGGACCTCGCCGGCAAGCGGGACGGTGTGCCCGTCCACCGCCTGCTGGGGACCGAGACGTCGTTCGGCGTCGCCACCGCACGCACCATCGGCATCACCTCCCTCGCGCACGCGGCCGCCGAGGCCCGCCGCCTCGCCGCGAACGGCTTCGAGGTCGTCAAGGTGAAAGCGGGCTCGCCGGATTCCGAGGAGGACGTGGAGCGCGTACGGGTCATCCGTGACGCGGCACCCCAGGTGCGGCTGCTGCTGGACCCGAACGGGGCGTGGAGCGCGGCGGAGGCGGAGCGGTTGCTGCCCCGGTTCGCGGCGCTCGGGGTCGAGGCCGTCGAACAGCCCCTGCCGCCCGGTGACCCGGATGCGCTCGGCGCCCTCGCACAGAAGTCGCCGCTGCCCGTCATCGCCGACGAGGACGCGGTGAGCGTGGACGACGTACGGCGGCTGGCAGGACGCGTCCAGGGCGTCAACGTCAAGCTCGCCAAGTGCGGTGGAGTCCGGGCGGCCCTGCGGATCGCCGAGCTGATCGAGGGCAGCGGGACCGAGCTGATGCTCGGCTGCCTCACCGCCAGCAGCCTCGGCCTCGCGCCCGCCGTCCACCTCGCCGACCGGGCCCGCTGGGCCGACCTCGACGGGCATCTGCTGCTCGCCCACGACCCGTGGACCGGGATCGGCGGGGCCGACGGCTTCGTACGCACAAGTGGCCGACCGGGCCTGGGAGTCGAGGAGAGCGACCGTCGTGGTCGGCAGGCGGAGGAGGTGACGGCGCATGAGGACGTGGCGTGAGATGCGGGGCTTCCCGCTCGCCGTCCAGCTCCTCCTCGTCAACCAGCTCGGCGTCAACACCGGCTTCTACCTCCTCATCCCGTACCTCGCCACCCACCTCGGCGAGAACCTCGGCATGTCGGCGGCGGTCGTCGGGATCGTCCTCGGCGTGCGCAACCTCAGCCAGCAGGGCCTGTTCATCATCGGCGGCTCGGCCTCGGACCGGCTCGGGGCGCGGGGCGTCATCATCGCCGGGTGCGCGGTGCGGACCGTCGGGTTCGCGCTGTTCGCCCTCGGCGACGGGCTGCCGGTGCTGCTCGCCGCGTCCGTGCTCAGCGGGATCGCGGGGGCGCTGTTCAACCCGGCCGTGCGGGCGTACCTCGCGCAGGAGGCGGGGGAGCGGAAGGCGGAGGCGTTCGCGCTGTTCAACGTGTTCGCCACGACCGGCGCGCTCATCGGCCCGCTGCTGGGCAGCGTGCTGCTCCTCGTCGACTTCCGTACGTCCGCGCTGACCGCGGCCGGGATCTTCGCGGTGCTCACCGTGGCCCAGGCCCTCGTCCTGCCCGCGCGGAAGGTCGAGCCCAGCGGCAACAGCGGTGTCCTCGCGGACTGGCGGGAGGTGCTCGGCAACCGGGCCTTCCTGGCCTTCGCGCTCGCCATGGTCGGCATGTTCACCCTGGAGAACCAGCTGTACCTGCTGCTGCCCGACGGGGCCCGCGAGGCCACCGGCTGGGACGGGGCGGCGGGCATCGTCTTCCTCGTCGGCACGGTCGCCAATCTGACGCTCCAGCTGAGGATCACGACGAGCCTCAAGTCCCGTGGGGACAGGGCGCGTTGGATCGCCGTCGGACTCGCGGTGATGGGGCTGGCCTTCCTGCCGCCGGCCTTGGTGAAGGGCGCGGGGTCTCCCGGGTGGCTGGACGCCGGGCCCGTACTGCTGGGCGCACTGCTGCTCTACCTCGGCGTCATGGTCGCCTCGCCGTTCGTGATGGAGCTGATCCCCCGCTTCGGGCGGTCCGAGCTGACCGGCACGTACTTCGGGATTTTCTACGTCGTCTCGGGCGTCGCCGCGGCCGTGGGCAACACCGTCGTCGGGTGGGCCATGGACGCGGGGGAGAGCGGTGGCCGCCCGTGGCTGCCGTGGGTGTGCTGCGCGGCCTTCGGGCTGGCCTCGGCGGGCGGGGTGGCCTGGCTGCACCGGCTCGGGGGACTGCCCGCGGATCCGGCATCGGCGGCTCCGGCGCAGGCCGGAGAGAGGAGCAGGGCGTGAGTGCGCGACGCGGAGGAGAAGCGGAGCGGCGCACGGTCGGCGATCGGACGGGCGGGGGTCGAAGCGCCGCCACCGACCCAGACGGTCGTGTCATGGCCGCCGGGCCCGGCGGTCGGCAGCCAGGCCCGGCCCCCAGGGCGGGCGAGGACCAAGGTGTCGCCGGCGAGCGGCTCTGCCAGGAGCGGCATGTGACCGTGGTGGCGGGGGGCGAGCGCCAGCGCACGACCGCCGGGCCCGGCCGTCCGGAACCGAACGCGCCCGTGGCTGCGGCGCGCGGGAGCCAGGATGCCTGCGCCGAGCGGGTCGGCCTGGGGCACCAGGTGACCGTTGGGTCGGCGGCCGCTCGGGCGGGTGAGGGTCCTGGTGCGATCGCCGGGCCGGTCGGGCGGGAGCGACACGTGGCCGCCGCGTCGGACGGCGAGAATCGCACCCCCGTCACCGGTGCCCCGGGCGGCAACCGCAACCTCCTCACCGACAACCCCGCCCTGTACGAGGCACGCTTCCCCGACCCCGACCGGCTCGCCGGACGCTGGGCCGAGGACTGTCTGCGCCGCCATGGCGCCGGGCCGCGCGTCCTGGACATGGGCTGCGGCACCGGCCGCGACGCCGCCCATCTGCACTCCGTCGGCCGTACGGTGACCGGCGCCGACCTCTCCGAGGCGATGCTGGCGCACGCCCGCGTCCACCACCCGGGACCGGCGTACGTCCGCGCCGACCTGCACGGTTTCGACTTGCGTGGCCTGGGCGGGGCCGCTTTCGACGCGGTCGTCTGCCTGGACAGCTCCCTGTTGTACTGCCACACCAACGACCAGCTCGACGGCTTCCTCGCCTCCTGCCGCCGCGCCCTTGCGCCGGGCGGGCTGCTGGTCGCGGAGATGCGCAATGGGGCGTACTTCCTGGGCCGTACGGACTTGCTCGACGCCCCGTCCGTCAACGCCTTCACCTGGCAGGGCACGGCCTACCGGTCCACCACCACCCTGACCGTCGACCGCACCGCCCAGCTCCTGCGCCGTATCCGCGTATGGACGGCCGGCGACGGAACACCGCCCGTCGAACAGCGCTCCGCCTGGCGGCTGCTGTTCCCGCAGGAACTACGGCACTTCCTCGCGGCGCACGGCTTCGAGGTGCTCGAACTCCACGACGGCCCGGGGCCGCGCACCGAACCGCCTTGGCGGCGGGGCGCGTTGCCCGGCCTCTCCATCGACGGTGACCGGCTGCACGTCGTCGCGCGCCGCTCGCACACCAACTGACACGAAGGAACCACTCATGTACGACGAACGTTTCCCCGGCCTGCGCCGCCGCGGCTTCCTCGCCGCCACCTCGGGCGCCGCCGCCCTCGCCCTCGTCGGCTGCGGCGGCGGCACGGACGACAAGGCGGACAGCGCATCCGGCACTCCCAAGCGCGGCGGCCGGCTGCGTGCCGCGTTCGCCGGGGGCGGCGCGAGCGAGACCCTCGACCCGCACCTGGCCAACCTCTTCGCCGACGTCGCCCGCGCCAAGGCCCTCTTCGACAAGCTCGCCGACTACGGCGCCGACCTCTCCGCCCAGCCCCGCCTCGCCGAGAAGTGGGAGTCCAACAAGACGCTGGACCGCTGGAAGGTGACCCTCCGTCAGGCCACCTTCCACGACGGCAAGCCCGTCACCGCCAAGGACGTCCTCTACAGCTACCGCCGCATCGCCGACCCCGACCAGGCGTTCCGCGCCAAGGCGTCCCTGGAGCCCATCGACCTCGACGCCAGCCGCGCCACCGGCGAACGGTCGATCGAGTTCGTCCTCAAGCGGCCCACCGCCGAATTCCCCAACATCCTGGCGGCGTTCGGCGCGTACATCGTCCCGGAGAACGCCACGGACTTCGACAAGAAGCCCGTCGGATCCGGCCCCTTCCGGTTCGTCTCCTTCGCCCCCGGCCGCTCGGCCGTCTTCCGCCGTTACGACGACCACTGGGACGGCGCGCCGCTGCTCGACGAGATCGAGTTCGTCGTCGCCAACGAGGAGTCGGCCCGCGTCAACGCGCTCCTCGGCGGCCAGGTCGAGTACGCGCACGAGCTCAACCCGACCACCGCCCGCGCCCACGAGGGCAAGGGCCAGATCGAGATCGTGCGGCTGCGGGGCAGCGCCATGCAGGCGTTCTGCATGAAGACCGACCGGGCGCCCTTCGACGACAAGCGGGTCCGCGAGGCCTTCTTCCTGATCGCCGACCGGCAGGAACTCGTCGACGGCGCGCTGTCCGGCGCGGGCGTGGTCGGCAACGACCTGTTCGGCAAGGGCTACGAGTACTACGCCGACGGCCTGCCCCAGCGCGAGCAGGACCTCGACAAGGCCCGTGCCCTGCTGAAGCAGGCCGGCGCCGAGAAGCTCAAGGTCACCCTGGACACCTCGGCCGTCGCCGCCGGGTTCACCGAGGCCGCCGGCATCTTCCGCGACCAGGCCGCGAAGGCGGGCGTCACGATCGACGTGAAGATGGGCAGCAAGGACTCCTACTGGAGCGACATCCTCGACAACGGCACCCTGTGCTGCTATCGCTCCGGCGCGATGCCCATCGAGGCCCACATCTCCCAGCGCCTGCTCACCGACTCCACGACGAATGCCACCAAGTGGCACCACAAGGACTTCGACGCCCTGTACCAGCAGGCCCAGTCCACCCGCGACAAGACCGAACGGACCGCCGTCTACGAGCGGATGCAGCGCCGTCTGTACGCCGAGGGCGGCTTCCTCGTCTGGGGCTTCGCGGACTGGATCATCGGAACGGCCCGCACGGTGAAGGGAGTGGAGACCAAGGCACCCGCCAACACCCTGGACTGGGCCCGCTTCGACAAGGTGTGGCTGGCGTGACGACGTGGTTGGGCGGCAACGCCCCCAAGGGGCGCGGGGAACTGCGCGACCAGCCACAACGGCGCCGCAGCCGCAAGACGGCCTTTCGCGGCACTACGAGTGTGCGTTCCTTCGCCGCAAGGCGCCTGCTCCTCGGCGTCGTGCAGACCGTGGCCGTCGTGCTGCTGGTCTTCGCGCTCACCGAGGCGCTGCCGGGCGATGCCGCGGTGGCCCTCGCGGGCGACCAGCCGGACCCCGCGCGGATCGCCGCGATCCGTGAGGCGATGGACCTGGACCGGCCGGCGTACGAGCGGCTGGCCGACTGGGCGGCGGGCCTGCTGCACGGCGACTTCGGTACCTCCCTGACGTCCGGCCGCCCGGTCACCCAGTACATCGCCGACGGCTTCGGGCCGACCCTGCTGCTGGCCACGCTCACGCTGGCGCTCCTCGTCCCGCTCGGCTTCGGCTTCGGCGTGCTCGCCGCCCGGCACGAGGGGCGGCTCGTCGACCGGCTGGTCAGCTCGGTGACGCTGGCCGTTTACGCGGTCCCCGAGTTCGCCCTCGGGGTGCTGCTGGTGACGCTCCTCGCCCTCAAGCTGGCCTGGCTGCCGCCGACCGCGCTCGGCTACGGCACCGACCTGCTCGGCCATCCTGCGGCACTTGTCCTGCCCGTGCTGGTCCTGCTGTCCCGCCCGGTGTGCTCCCTGTCCCGCCTGGTGCGGGCCGGCATGGTCGACGCCCTCGCCTCCCCCTACGCCGCCCACGCCCGCCGCTACGGCGTCCCCGGCGCCCGGGTCCGCTACGCCCACGCCCTGCCGAACGCCCTCGCCCCTGCCGTGCAGCAACTCGCCCGCACGGTCGACTGGTTGCTGTGCGGAGTCATCGTCGTGGAGGCCCTCTTCGTGATCCCGGGCCTCGGCACGGTCCTCCTCAACGCCGTGGCCGAACGTGACGTACCGGTGGTGCAGGGGCTGGCCGTGGTGTTCGGGGTGCTGACGGTCATGTTGAACCTCGGGGCCGATCTGATGGCCCATCGGCTCACTCCTCGTGCGGCGGTGGCCGCATGACGACGCACCGCCGTTTCGCGCTCGGCCTCGCGGTCATCGCCGTCCCCCTCGTCCTTGCCCTGCTCGGACCGCTGTTCACCGGCGACCCCGGCCCCCGCGCCACGTCCTTCACCCTCGGCGGCGGCCACTGGCTCGGCACCGACTTCGTGGGCCGTGACGTGTGGCAACAGGTCCTGCTGGGCGGCCGTACGGTCGTGGTCACCGCGCTGGCCGCGACCGCGCTCGCCTATCTCGTCGCCGTCCCGGTCGCCCTCATGAGCGCGCTCACCCGCCTGCGGTGGCTGGAGGAGCTGCTGATGCGGCCGCTGGACGTGCTGCTCGCCGTACCGTCGCTGCTGCTGATCCTGCTGGTGGCCTCCGTGCTCTCGCCGGGCGCCGCCGGGCTCGCGCTGCTCGTGGCGCTGGTGAACGTGCCCGACGCCGCGCGGATCGTGCGGGCGGCCGCAGGGGAGGCCGCCGCACGCCCCGCCGTCGAGGCGCTGCGCATGCAGGGGGAGACCTGGTGGCGGATCGCCGTCGGCTACGTCGGCCGGTCGGTGCTGCGCACCCTCGCCGCCGACGCCGGGATCCGGCTGACCGGCGTGCTGTACCTGGTGTCGACGGCGGCGTTCCTCGGTGTCGGCGTCGCGCCGGACGCCGCCGACTGGGCGGTCATGGTCGACCGCAACCGCACCGGACTGTTCGTGCAGCCCTGGGCCGTGGTGGTGCCCGCGCTGCTGATCGTGGCGCTGACGATGGGCACCAACCTGCTCTTCGACGCGGCGCTGGAGAAGAAGGCCGCCTTGGAGAAGAGGGCCGCATGGGGGAAGAGGGCCGCCTTGGAGCAGAAGGGACGACGTCCGTGAGCCGGGCAACGGGTGATGCCGTCGCCGAGATCCGCGGCCTGCGCGTGGAGATCGGCGGCCGGGCGATCGTGGACGGGGTGAACCTGCGGGTGCCGCCCGGAAAGGTGACCGCACTGGTCGGAGCCTCCGGCAGCGGCAAGACGACGACCGGCCTGGCGCTGCTGGGGGAGTATCCGCCCGGCGCACGCGTCACGGGCGAGGTACGGCGGCCGGGGGACGGCCCGGTGGGCTATGTGCCCCAACACCCCGCGGCCGTCCTCAACCCGGCCCGCCGCGTCAGCGCCCTCCTCGACGACATCGCCCGGCCCCAGGTCCGCCACCTGCCCCGCGCCGAACGCCGCACGGCGGCCCGCGCATTGGTCCTGCGGGCCCTGTCCGACGCCCAACTCACGGCTGCCGAGGCCCTGTTGCGGCGCCACCCGCACCAGCTCTCGGG
Source organism: Streptomyces sp. CA-251387 (assembly GCF_050936625.1). NCBI lineage: Bacteria > Bacillati > Actinomycetota > Actinomycetes > Kitasatosporales > Streptomycetaceae > Streptomyces > Streptomyces sp. CA-251387. The sequence goes on from NZ_JBNJMJ010000001.1 coordinate 7,390,284, forward strand.
CGGCCAGCAGCAACGCGTCGTCCTCGCCCAGGCCCTGCTGCTCGGCGCCCGTGTCATCGTCGCCGACGAACCCACCACCGGACAGGACGCGTTGACCAAGAGCCGGGTCGTCGGGCAACTGGCGGCGGTGGCGGCGCGCGGCATCGCGATCGTGCTGCTCAGCCACGACCTGGACGTCGTACGGGCCCTCGCCGACGAGGTCCTCGTCATGCGCGCGGGCCGGGTCGTGGAGTCGGGCCCGGTGGAGCGGCTGTGGGCGGCGCCCCGCCACGAGTGGACCCGTCGTCTGCTCGACGGGCAGCGCGCGGTCCCGCGGACCGGAGCGGAACCGGGCGCGGCTCGACCGGTCCTCGAGGTACGGCACTTGACGGCCGTGCACGACCGCCGGACCGCCGTCCTGCACGTCCCGCACCTCGCGCTCCACCCCGGCACGAGTCTGGCCGTCGTCGGCCGCTCCGGCAGCGGCAAGACCACGCTCGCCCGCTGCCTCGCGGGCCTCCACCGCGACCACGACGGCGAGATCCTGCTCGACGGCACACCGCTGCCGCGCAGTCTGCGCCACCGCAGCAGCGCCCAACTCGCCGCCGTGCAGTACGCCTTCCAGGACGCCCGCGCCGCCTTCGACGAGCACCGGCCGGTCCTCCACCAGGTGGCCCGTACGGCGGTACGGCTGCGCGCTACCGACGAACGGACGGCGACGGACGAGGCGGCGACCACCCTGAACCGCCTGGGCCTGCCGGAGGAGCTGGCCCACCGCCGCCCCGCCGAACTCTCCGGCGGCGAACTCCAGCGCGCCGCCCTCGCCCGCGCCCTGCTCGCCCGCCCCCGGGTGCTGATCTGCGACGAGGTCACGTCCGGCCTGGACACCGTCACCCGGCGCGGCATCCTCGACGTCCTCGCGGGCCTGGTGGGCGAGGGCGAAGACCTGTCCCTGGTCCTCATCACCCACGACCTGGACACCGCGCGCCTGGCTCACCGCATCGCCGTGCTGGACGCGGGAGAGCTGGTCGAACAGGGGGCGGCGCACGATGTCCTGACGGATCCTCAGCACCCCCTCACCGTCTCCCTCATGGAGACCACGGAGCGCCTGGAGGCGGGGGCTCGGCGGTGAGCACCACGGCCGACCTCCGGGCGCCTGACGCCGAGGAGACGGGAAGGCCCCGGCGGGCGGTCCGGAGGCCGGAGGCTTTCGGGTGCGTCCCTCCTCGGCCTGCCCTACGACCCGGTCGGCAGGCGTCGGCGGCGCGGGCGGGCGGTGGCCTCGGCGAGCAGCGCGTGGATCCGGCGCACCGCGTCTCCCGGGTGCGTGGCCGGCGTTGCGAAGGGCAGGCGGGTGTCGTGGTGGGCGTCCGGCGTCTCCACGCGGAGCACGAGGCCGTGCCGGTCGAGCCGCAGCGGCCGTACGCCGGTCGCGCCGAGCTGCAGCCGGGGCGGGAGCAGGCGGGCGAGCGGGGCGACGGTGTCGGCGTGGGCCGCGTCCAGCCGGGCCAGCATCTCCGCCTCGTGGGTGGCCAGCGGGTCGGGAGCGGCCAGGGTCAGTTCGTCGAGGCCTACGACGGTCGTGGTCGTCCCGCCGTCCTCCGTGAGCACGGCCCGCGCCGGATGGAACACCAGGGCTTTCGGACCGAGGGCGGTGAGCCACCCGCCCAGCGTCAGCCGGGCGCGCACCCGGTCGCGTACGGCGACGGGGGCGACGTCGGTGAACTCCACGAGGGCGGCCAGGTCGCCGTGCGGTGCCACGGCGAGCTCGGCGGCGAGGTGGGCGTCCGGCGGGTTCTGCAGGAGCAGCCGTGCGGCGGCGTCGACGGTGTGCAGGCCGATCAGCTCGACGCGGTGGCCGTGCGTGGTGACGGTCAGCGAGCCGGCCGCCGAGAGCACCGAGCGGGCACGCTCGGCGGGCGTCGGCTCAGGGCAGGTGGCAGCAGACATGGAAACCCTTCGAGTTAGGTAAGGCAAACCTTACCTCGCCTCATGTGCCCTCACCAACCCGTCAGCAAAAGGGGATTGACGAGCAACGGCAGCCAGCTCCGCCCCGTCCGCCTTGCTCATCCCGGACAGGTCGGCGACGAGGAGGGTGACGAGCGCACCGAGCACGTGGAGCGCCAGGCGTAGCTCGGCCGCTCCGAGGGCGAGCAGGGAGCTGGGTTACGCCGCCCGAGCCTCCACGGACGCCACCGGGAACCCCTCCGTACGGAACACCCGCCGCTCGGCGTCCACCGCGAACACCTCGCAGCCCTCCCGCGCGGCGGCCCACCCGACGCCCTCCGCGCCCATCGCGAACGCGGCGGTGGCTACCGTGTCCGCCACGGTCAGGGAGGACGCCACGACGGTGAGGGACAGCAGCCCCGTCGCCGGACGCCCGGTGCGGCCGTCGATGATGTGGTCGCCGCGCTCGTAGCGGGCGGACGTCGCGATCGCCCCCTCGGTGAGCTCGGCCACCGTGCACACCTTGTCGGCCTGCTCGGGGTGTCGTACCCCCACCCGCCAGGGCCCACCGGAGGCGACCACGTCACCCCCGGCGTTGAGGACGAAGCGCCGCGCGCCCGCAGCCTTCAGCAGCTCGGCCGCCCGCTGCACGGACCAGCCCTTCACCACCGCGCACGGATCCAGCCCGCGCCCCGGCAGCCGTACGTCGAAGGCGCCGCCGGTGGCGACCCGGTACTCCTCGCACAGCCCCAGCACCTCTTCGAGGTCCGCGCTGACGTCCGCCCGCGCGATCTCCCCCCGGTCCAGCCGGCTCACCTCGCTGCCGGCCTTGAACGGGCTGAACCGGGCGTCGACCTCGCGCAGCCACGCGAACACGGCGTCCGCGGTCTCCTCGCCGACGTTCTCGTCGTCGACCCGCAGCGAGACCGGGAACCCCATGACGTGTTCGACTCGGTGCATCGTGATCAGCCCTTCGCGTCGATCGCGGCCTGGAGGGACTCCTTGTAGCCGTCGCTGGTGATCGTGGCGCCGGAGACCGTGTCGATGTCGGCGCTCTGGGCTTCCAGCGTCTGCGCGATCAGCTTCGGCACCGCGGCCGTGGTCTGGGGGTGGTTCGGCTGCTGGAGCATCTTCACGGCCGAGATCTTGTCGCCCTCGAAGGTCACCTGGACCTGCACCGGGCCCTTGTCCGTGGTCACCGTCGAGCCGTCGACCGTCTGCGACTGCGTCCCCGAGGCAGCGGACGAGGATGAGGACGCCGAATCCGCGTTCGCGTCGATCGCGGCCTGCAACGATTCCTTGTAGCCGTCGCTGGTGATCGTGGCGCCGGAGACCGTGTCGATGTCGGCGCTCTGGGCTTCCAGCGTCTCCGCGATCAGCTTCGGCACCGCGGCCGTCGTCTGCGGGTGGTTCGGCTGCTGGAGCATCTTCACAGCCGTGATCTCGGTGCCGTCGAAGGTCACCTGGACCTGCACGGGACCCTTGTCGGTCTGCACGGTCGAGCCCTTGACGACCGTGCCGCCGGACCCGGACCCCGCGGCGGCGGAGGACGACGCCGAGGGTGTCGAGGCCGGTGCGGCGGCCTCCGTGGTGGCCGTGCCGAGGGACGGCTCGTAGCGCCAGACCGGGATCAGGCCCGCGACGCTCAGGACCAGGACAGGTATTGCTCGCTTCACGGTTCTCTTCCCCGTCCCTCTCAGCCGGCCAGGCTGAAGCGCTCGAAGTGGACCTGCTGCTTGGGCACGCCCAGCTCGCGCAGGCTGCCGATGACCGCGTTCATCATGGGCGGCGGTCCGCAGAGGAAGACGTCCCGGTTCGTGATGTCCGGAACGAGCCGCTGCAGCTCGGCCGGGGCCAGCTTGTCGGGAACGGCCGGGCCGGTCACCAGGTGCAGCTCGGCGCCCTTGGCGTGGGCGAGTTCCACCAGCTCGCCGTACAGGACGGCGTCCCGGTCCGCGGCCACCCGGTAGATCACGACCGCGTGTCCGTGCAGCTCCTCAAGGAGGGCCCGGATGGGGGTGACGCCGACGCCGCCCGCGATGAGCACGGCCTCCGGCCGGGTGCGGTGCATCGTGGTGAAGGCGCCGTACGGGCCCTCGGCGAACACGCGCGTGCCGACCTTGATGTGCCTGAGGGCCGCCGAGCCGTCGCCGGCCGCCTTCGCGGTGAGCCGCAGCGTGCGGCCGTCGGGGGCGGCCGACAGCGAGAAGGGGTTGGCCTGCCACCAGCGGTCCTTCGTCAGGAACCGCCACAGGAAGAACTGGCCGGCCCGGGCGGGCAGCTTGTCCAGGTCGCGGCCGGTGATGTACACGGAGACCACGTTGTCGGACTCGGGGACGACCGCCGACACACGCAGCTGGTGGCGCCGGTTCCGCCACAGCGGCAGGACGAGGCGGCCGACGAACACCGCGCCCAGCGCCACGCCCCACACCGCGTACCAGTACGCCGTCGCGGCGGAGGACGAGGTGAAGGACGTACCGACCGCGACCTGGTGCGTGAACGCCAGGACCACCGCGACGTACGTGTACAGGTGGATGAAGTGCCACGTCTCGTACGCCAGCCGCCGCCGCGCGAACCGGGCGGAGACCACACCGATCACGATGATGATCCCCAGCGCGACGACGGCGCGCAGCACGCCCTCGACCGTCTCGGCGAGGTCGACCAACTGGTTCACCGGGTCCAGCGAGGACGACTCGGCGTAGCCGAAGGTGATGAACACGGCGTGCGCGAGCAGGGCCCACAGGACGCTGAAGCCGGTCCAGCGGTGCCAGGAAGTCAGCCGGTCCATGCCGATACGGCGGTCGAGCCACGGCAGCCGGGCCACCAGCAGCAGCTGGAACGCCATGAGCAGCGCGCCGGACAGACCGGTCAGCCGCCCCAGCACGATGAGCGTGTTGGAGGTGAAGCCGGCGGCGAAGAAGAAGTAGAGCACCACGGCCACGTTCGCGGCCAGCACGGCGTACAGGCCCGTGCGGGCGACCACCCTCGGGCGTATCGCCGTGGGGGGCGCGGGGGGCGATTGGACGGTCGTCACGGGCGACAGCTCCTTGATCTCGTCTGTGGTTACCGAGCTTGTCCGGCGGGAGCTGTCGAAAAGCTGTCGTACTTCTTTCAACTCTTTATCGATGTGGCCGCGGCACCCTACCCGCCCCGGAGGACCGGTGCCGGGTGCCGCACTATGAACGGGTGGAGAAAGTACGCCTGCTCGTCGTGGACGACGACCCGCCCATCGCCGACCTCGTCGCGACGGTCGCCCGCTACGAGGGCTGGGAGGCGGTCACCGCGAACTCCGGTGAGGAGGCGCTGCGGCTGGCCGCCGAGTTCCACCCGGACATCGTGGTGCTGGACCTGATGCTGCCCGACCTGGACGGTTTCGGCGTCCTGGACCGGCTGCGCCGCGCCGGGACGATGGTGCCCGTGGTGTTCCTCACCGCACGCGACGGGGTCGCCGACCGGGTGGCCGGGCTGACCCGGGGCGGCGACGACTACCTGGTCAAGCCGTTCGCGGTGGAGGAGCTCATGGCCCGGCTGCGGACCGTGCTGCGACGCAGCGCCGGGCCCGGCTTCCAGCGCGCGGTGCTGCGGGTGGGCGACCTGACCATGGACGAGGACACCCGCGAGGTGCGCCGCGGCGACAAGCAGCTCACGCTCACGCCGACCGAGTACGAGGTGCTGCGCTATCTGATGCGCAAGTCGCCGACCGTGCTCACCAAGGCGCAGATCCTCGACCATGTGTGGGAGTACGGCTTCGGCGGCCGCTCGAACGTCGTGGAGCTGGTCGTCAGCCGGCTGCGCCGCAAGCTCGACGACACCGGCACACCGCTGATCCACACGGTGCGCGGCTTCGGGTACGTGATCCGGCAGGCCGCCGAGTGATCGGGCGGCTGCGGCGGACGTACGGCAGGCTCCGGCTGGGCACCAGGCTCGCGCTGGGGCTGGGCGGGCTGGCGCTGGTCGTGTTCGCCGTCGTCGGCACGGCCCTGACGACGTACATGCGCGACTACCTGTCGAACCAGCTCGACACGCAGCTGGCGCAGGCGCAGATCGCCCAGTCCAAGAGCCTCGCGGACTACGGCACGCTCTCCGGGAAGAAGTACTACAGCTGGTTCTACGCCGTGTACGACGTGTCCGACGGCAGGCCCGTGCTCCGCAGGCCCGAGGACCCCGCCGACCTGCCGACGGACGTCGACGACTTCACCGCCGTGGCCCGGGCGCAGACCGGCGCGGACACGGAGGTGCTGCGCACCGAGCACCTGCGGGACAAGGGCGAGTACCGGCTGCGCGCCTGCGAGGTCGAGCCCGGCGTGGTCCTGGTCAGCGCCGCGCCCATGGAGGACATCGAGGACACCGTCGGTCAGCTGATCACCGTCCAGGTGGTCACCTTCGTGCTGGCGCTGCTGGCGCTCGTCGTGTTCGGGAGGGCCATGCTGCGGCGCGGCCTGCAGCCGCTGAGCGACATGGCGCACACCGCGCGCGGCATCACCTCGCACGACCTCACGGACTCGGCGCGGCTGCCGGTGCGGCACGACCGGCGCGGCGGCGGGCCCGAGGTCGAGGAACTGCGCACCGCGTTCAACACGATGCTGGAACACATCGACGACTCCCTCGCGGTGCGCGCGGAGGCGGAACAGCGTCTGCGCCGCTTCGTGGCGGACGCCTCGCACGAGCTGCGCACCCCCCTGATGTCGGTCCGGGGCTACGCCGACCTCTTCCAGTACGCGGCCGCCAACGCTCCCGAGGAACGCGACAAGCACCTGGCGCGGCTGCGCGCCGAGGCCGCGCGCATGGGGTTCCTGCTGGACGACCTGCTGCTGCTCGCCCGCCTGGACGCCGCGGAGGTCGAGACGCCGCTGCGCCCGCAGGAAGCGGACCTGGTGGAGCTGGTCGAGCAGGCGGCCGACGCCTTCGGGGTCACCCACGCCGACCACCCGTTGACGGTGGCCCCGGGCCCCGGCTCCCTGAAACTGCGCCTGGATCCCCAGCGCATCCGCCAGGTCCTGGACAACCTCCTCACCAACGCGGCGATGCACACCCCGGCCGGCACGCCGGTCTCCGTGGCGGTGTCGGCGACGCACGGCACCGCCCAGGTCCGCATCGCCGACGCCGGCCCCGGTATCCCGCCCGCCGACCGGGAGCGCGTCTTCGACCGCTTCTACCGCGTCGACAAGGCCCGCAGTCGGGACCGGGGCGGCAGCGGGCTGGGGCTGGCGGTGGCGCAGTCGCTGGTGCGGGCCCATGGCGGCCGGATCGACCTGAGCAGCGAGCCGGGGGAGACGGTGTTCACGGTGACGATTCCGCTGGTGGTGGACAGGGGCGGAGCCCCTCCACCAGGTCTTACGGAGACGTGACATCACCTGCGCCGGGCAACTGAAACGCCCCCCACGGCCCTGGCGTGACCGCATGCGGCGGTGATCCGCACACCGTCGGCAATGGCCCACGCGGTCGCCGCGGCGTACGGCGGCCCCGAGCCGGTCGTGACCCGGAAGTTCGCGCGGGCCGGGCTGCGGGAGGCGTAGCCTGCATCGGACCGGTGGTGCTGCCCGCCTCAGGAAGCGGCTGCGGGCAGCACCACCTCGAAGCGGCAGCCACCGGGGACGTTCCGTACCGTTGCCCTCCCGTCGTGCGCCTCCACGATGCCGCGCACGATGGCGAGGCCGAGCCCGGCGCCCGCGGGCGGCGTCCGGGCGTGCGAGCCGCGCCAACCGGTGTCGAAGACGCGTGGCAGATCCTCCTCGGGGATGCCGCCGCAGCCGTCCGTCACGGACAGGACGACGCCCTCGGGTGAGCGCTCGGCGGCGATGGCGACGGTGCCGTCGGCAGGCGTCCGGCGAATGGCGTTCACCAGCAGATTGCCCAGCACCCGGCTCATCTCCCTGCCGTCCACCTCCACCGGAACGGGTTCGACCCGGTCACCGACCAGCCGTACGCCGTGCTCGCGCGCCAGCGGGTCGGCGCCCGCGAGCGCGTCGCCGACGAGGTCGTACACGGAGACACGGCTCGGGCTCAGCGCCAGCGTCCCGGCGTGGATGCGGGACAGCTCGAAGAGGTCGCCCACCATGCCGTTGAGGCGCTCGACCTCCATCCGGATCTGCTTGAGGTAGCGGTCGGGGTCGGTGGCGACCCCGTCCTCCAGCGCCTCCGCCATCGCGCGCAGGCCGGCCAGCGGGGTGCGCAGATCGTGGGAGATCCAGGCGACGAGTTCGCGCCGGGAGGACTCAAGGGCGCGCTCGCGTTCCCGGGACTCGGCGAGTTTGGCGCTGGTCGTCTCCAACTCGCGGCTCAGCGCCGCGAGTTCGGCCGTGGCGGGCCCGTCGGGCGAGGTGAAGTCCCCACCGTCGCCGAAGGAGCGGGCGGCGAGTGCGAGGGCGTGGCTGCGGGCGGCGACCCAGCGGCCGAGCAGCAGCGCGGTGGCCAGGGAGACGACGGCGGCCATGGCGACGACGGTCGTGACGACGGTCAGGTCGTGACCGGACAGGAACATCGCCTGCGCGACGGCGAGCGTGCCCGCGAGCATCGCGCTCACGCCGACGCCCGCGACCACGGCGAGGTGGGCGATGAGTGAGCGGCGCCGGATGACCAGGAGGACACAGGCGCCGAGCAGACCGGCGGCCGCGGCGCCCAGGAAGGCGAAGAGGGCGATGAGGAGGGTGTCGCGCACGGTCGTCACCCCTCGGTTGTGGAACCGGTGGCGTCGAAGCGGTAACCGACGCCCCACACCGTCTGGATCAGCCGGGGGCGGGCGGGGTCGTCCTCGACTTTTCCGCGCAGCCGGCGGACATGGACGGTGACGGTCGACAGGTCCCCGAAGTCCCAGCCCCACACCTCGCGCATCAGGTCCTCACGGCTGTAGACCCGGCCGGGGTGGCGCAGGAAGAAGGCGAGAAGGTCGAACTCGCGGATGGTGAGGGCGAGTTCGGTGCCGTTCTTGACGGCACGGCGGGCCGCGGAGTCGACCGAGAGCCCGGCCGCGCGGAGGGTGCCCGCCGACTGGACCGGGCGGGTGCGGCGCAGCACCGACTCGACCCGCAGGACGAGTTCGCGGGGACTGAAGGGCTTGGTGACATAGTCGTCCGCGCCGACCTCCAGACCGAGGATGCGGTCGTCCTCGTCGCCACGCGCGGTGAGCATGATGACCGGCACGGGCCCGTGGCCGCGCATCCGCCGGCACACCTCCAGGCCGTCCATGCCGGGCAGCATCAGGTCCAGGACGACGAGGTCCGGCCAGTGGGCGGCGGCCCGGGCGAGGGCGTCGGGGCCGTCACCCGCGCGGTCCACGACGTATCCGGCGCGGTCGAGGTATCCGGTGACGACCTCGGCGACGGTGGGATCGTCGTCGACGACGAGGACCCGGGCCCCGGCCTGCGCGCTGGGCTGCTCATGCTCCATGCCGCCAGCGTCGCACCCCACGCGCGCGCGTGCCGCCGTCCGGCTCCGACGTCCTTGTTTTGTAAGGAACCGTAGTCTGATGTGCCCCTTTCGCGCGCCGAGACGCTTCCGGACCTGGACCTCGACGAGCGGGTCCAGGTCCATGTCGCCGACGCCGGAGGCGTCCAGGCCGTACAGGCGCTGGTGTGCGTGCCGCAGGTCACGGCAAAGGTTCCGCAACACAAGAGGTCTAGACTCGGCCCTCAATGGCCCGGAGCCCGTGGTCGAAAGCGGGCGAGAACTGCCAAACCCGAAGGGTATTCGGCGTTTTGATACGGATAGATTCAGTCACCAAGCGGTACCCGGACGGCACGGTGGCGGTCGACCGGCTGTCGCTGGAGATACCCGACCGCTCGATCACCGTTCTCGTCGGGCCCTCGGGCTGCGGGAAGACGACCACCCTGCGGATGATCAACCGGATGGTCGAGCCCAGCGAGGGCACCATCCTCCTCGACGGCGTGGACATCCAGCAGCAGCCCGTCAACACCCTGCGCCGGTCCATGGGGTACGTCATCCAGAACGCCGGGCTCTTCCAGCACCGCACGATCCTCGACAACATCGCCACCGTGCCCCGCATGCTCGGCTGGGGCAAGGAGAAGTCCCGGACGCGGGCGCGGGAGCTGATGGAGCGGGTCGGCCTCGACGGGGCGCTCGCCAAGCGGTACCCCTACCAGCTGTCCGGCGGGCAGCAGCAGCGCGTCGGCGTGGCGCGGGCGCTCGCCGCGGATCCGCCCGTGCTGCTGATGGACGAGCCGTTCTCGGCCGTCGACCCCGTGGTCCGCAAGGGGCTGCAGGACGAACTCCTCCGCATCCAGGAGGAGTTGGGCAAGACCATCGTCTTCGTCACCCACGACATCGACGAGGCCGTCAAGCTCGGCACCATGGTCGCCGTGATGCGCACCGGCGGGCACCTCGCCCAGTTCGCCCCGCCCGCCGAGCTGCTGTCCCACCCCGCCGACGCGTTCGTGGAGGACTTCCTCGGCGCCGACCGCGGCATCCGGCGGCTGTCCTTCTTCCCCGCTGCCGGGCTGGAGCTGCTGACCGCACCCGTCATGGCGATCGACGCCACCGCCGAGCAGATCGCCGCGTACGACAGCGCGGACGCCCCCTATCTCCTCGTCACGGACCCCGACGGCAAGCCCCTCGGCTGGAGCGAGCCGCGGGACCTGACCCCCGGAGAGATCAAGCCGGAGGAACTCCTGCCGTACGGGCGGCCGTTCGTCCCCGGCACCGACTCGCTGCGCGCCGCGCTGGACTGCGCCGTGCTCTCGCCGACCGGGTGGGCGGTCGCCGTGGACGACGACGGACGGGTGACCGGCGTGGTCTCCCAGCAGACCATCGCCGAGGCGATCCGCGGCGCCCACGCGGAGGGGCGTGACGCCGGGGGACGTGACGCCGGGGGGCCTGACGCCGACGGACGCGGCGAGGGGCGTACGGACGTGAAGGTCGCCGGATGAACTGGGACCGCATCTTCGACATCCCCAGCGACCTCCAGCACAGCTGGCTCGGCCTGGTCGGGCTGCACTTGCGCGAGGCCCTGCTGCCGGTGCTGGCCGGGCTGCTGATCTCGCTGCCGCTGGCCCAGTTGTGTGTCCGCTTCCGCTGGCTGTACCCGCCGGTGCTGTGGGTGACGACCGTGCTGTACGCCATCCCCTCGCTGGCCTTCTTCGTGCTCCTCATCGACTACACGGGCCAGACCGAGCTCACGGTGATGATCCCGCTCACCGTCTACAGCCTCGTCGTCCTGGTCCCGGCGATCGTCGACGGCGTCCGCTCGGTACCGCAGGAGACCCTCGCCGCCGCGACGGCCATGGGCTTCGGCCCCGTACGCCGATACCTCCAGGTGCAGCTGCCCATCGCGGTGCCCGCGATCATCGCCGGTCTGCGCGTGGCGACCGTGTCCAGCATCAGCCTCGTCAGCATCGGCGCCCTCATCGGCAACCAGGGTGCCCTCGGCAACCTCATCAACGACGCGAACATCTACAACCGGCCGGAGCTCGCGGTGAACGCCGTGCTCAGCATGGCCCTCCTGGCCATCCTCGCCGACGGCCTGCTGGTCGTCGTGCGCCTCCTGCTGACCCCGTGGATGCCGCGCCGAGCACGCACCACACCGAAGGCCGGCCGGCCCGACCCGGCCGCCGCAGCCCTGGAGGACGCAGCCCGGTGAACCTGCTGCACTTCATCAGCGACTTCTTCCGCGACAGCGCCCACTGGAGCGGCTACGACGGCATCCCCACGCGCGTGGGCGAGCACATCCAGTACACCCTGCAGGCGCTCGGCATCGCCGCCCTGATCGGACTGCCGGTCGGCCTGATCACCGGTCACTACGGGCGCGGCGGAAACGTCCTCGCCCTGATCGCCGTCGCCGGGCGGGCCCTGCCCACGTTCGGCCTGCTGGTGCTGATGACCCTGCTGGTGGGCTTCGGCATGGTGAACGTGATGACGCCGCTGGTCGTGCTCGCCGTCCCCCCGATCCTCGTCACCACCTACGAGGCGATGCGCTCCGTCGATCCCTCACCGGTCGACGCCGCGCGAGGCATGGGCATGAGCGAGGCCGGAGTCCTCTTCCAGGTCGAACTCCCGGCCGCCCTCCCGCTGATCCTCAGCGGCCTGCGCTCCGGGGCCATCCAGATCGTGTCGACGGCCACCATCGCCGCGTATGTCAGCCTCGGTGGGCTGGGCCGGTACATCATCGACGGTCTCTACCAGCGCAGCTACGAGAAGGTCGTCGGGGGCGCGACGCTGGTCGCGGGTCTGGCGCTGGCGACCCTGGCGGTGTTCTGGCTGCTCGGCCGGATCGCGGTGTCGCCGGGGGTGCGAAGGCGGGTCTGAGCGTGCCTGGCAGAGTAAGTGCGGGTTCTGCGGCGCCGGTCAGGGGCGCGGGGCTGTATCGATATGCGGCTCCGCCGTGCGGGCCAGCGCGAGCTCCAGCACCACCAGCAGCGCGTCCCGCACAGAACCCCGCTCCCGCGCGTCGAACACCATCACCGGCACCCCGTCCGTGACATCGAGCGCCCAGCGGACCTCCTCCAGACTGTGCTCGACCTCGCCGTCGAAGGCGTTGACGGCGACCGCGAACGGGATGCCCTTGTGCTCGAAGTAGTCGACGGCGGCGTAGCAGTCGTCGAGGCGGCGGGTGTCCACGATGACGAGCCCGCCGACCGCGCCCTCGACGATGTCGTCCCACATGAACCCGAACCGCTCCTGACCGGGCGTGCCGAACAGGTACAGCTTCAGGGTGGGGTCGATGGTGATGCAGCCGAAGTCCATGGCCACGGTCGTCGTGGTCTTGCGCGGGGTGTGCGTGAGGTCGTCCACGCCCGCCGCGACCTCCGTGATGGCGGCCTCGGTGGTCAGCGGCTCGATCTCGGAGATCGAGCCCACGGTCGTGGTCTTGCCCACGCCGAAGCCGCCCGAGATCACCATCTTCACCGGCAGCGGCGGTCGTACGGTGACCGGTTCAGTCGGTGTCACTGAGTGCCCCTCGTGCGTCGGGGATGGCGCGCAGGCCGTCGATGACCCTGCGCAGTACGGATGCGTCGTGGACGACGCCGGAGTCGGGCACGTGCACCGTCAACTGCCCCGCGGCGCGCAGGTCCTCGGCGAGGACGCGCACCACGTTGAGGTGCAGCCGCAGCCGGGCCGCGATCTCCGCGAGGGACTGCGGCAGCCGGCAGACGGCGACGATGTCGTGCTGTTCGAAGGCGAGTCGATCGAGCGCGTCGAGACCCTCGGCGGTGGCCACCACCTGGGTCTCGAGCGGCATCGTCCGGCCGGACGGGCTGGGTGCCACCCGACCGGAGGTCACCAGGAACGGCCGTACGGCGGAGGCGGGATCGACGGGTTCCGCGTCGGAGCCCGGGGGTGGGGAGCCGTCCGCCATGGCCCTGTCCGTCCTCAGCGGGCCGACGCGGAGCCGACGCTGTTCTTCAGCTCCAGCACGAGCTGCGGGCTGAGGGCGGCGCCGACGCGGTTGGCGAACACGGTCATCTCGTAGGCGATGTTGCCCAGCTTGGCCTCCTTGTCGGTGACCACGCCGAGCACGGCGCCGCTGCCGATCGCGGAGACGAGGACGTGGCCGCCCTCCAGGTCGATGATGACCTTGTTGAGGCCGCCGAGGCCGTAGTTGCCGGAGGCGCCGGCGGCCAGGCTGGTGATGCCGGAGACGATCGCGGCGAGCCGCTCGGAGTCCGCGTGCTCGCGCACGTCGGAAACGGCGATGAGCAGTCCGTCGGACGAGACGGCGATGGCGTCCACGACGCCGGCGGTCTCGGTCGCGAAGCGCTTCAGCAGCCAGGTGAAGTCCGCTGCGGCGGCCTGCAGTTCGGCCGGCGTGGCGCCTTCCGCCGGGGTGCCACCTGTCGACGTGCTCACTGCTCCGCTCCTTCCGGGGGGTCGTTCTGGTCTTGCGTACGGGGGGTCGGGGGTGTGGCCGACACGGCCTGTTCTCCGGTGCCGGTGCCGGTGTTGGTGCCGCTGCCGGGCCGGCTGTCGCGGTGCGCGCGTTCCACGGCGGCCTCGAACTCCTCGATCGCGGCCCGGACGGCCTCCGCGTCCACGATCCGCACGCTCTGCCGAAGCGGCGCGTGCGAGATGGAGGCGTCGGCGTTCGCAGGGAGGGTCGCACCCCGGACGCGGCGCCGCAGGGGGCGGGCGGCGGGGGTTTCGCCGGAGGCCGGGGGAGCAGTCGGGGTCGCGCCGGGGCGGGGCATGGCAGTCGGGGAGCGCCGGTCGGTCCGGGCGCGCGGCAAGGGATCAGTCTGGTCGGCCCGCGCGTGGTCGTCGGCCTGGGCTTGGTGGTCGGTCTGCGTTCGGTGGTCGGAAGGTGCCGTGTCGCCGGCACCGGTCCCGGGCTGGTCCACTACCGAGGTGTTCTCGCTCGGGGCCTCGGCGCGGGACGGTGTCTCACGCGGCTGGGACTCGGAGGCCGGCGCCGCGTTCGCTTCGGCACCACCCGGCGTGGCTGGCTCCGCCGCGTCCCCCACGTCGACCTGCCGCCGGGAGACCCGGCGGGGGAGCGGCCGCGGTCCGTCCGCGTCAGCCCGTACGGCGTCCGTGCGCGTGGCACCCGACGAGCGGGGTCCGGAGACGGAACCCGACTGGGACCCGGCGCCGGGCAGCGAGCCGGTGGGCGGCACCGTGCGGGCGCGGCCGTCCGCTTGCGTCGCGCCTACCGCCCTGGGCTTGCGACCGTCGGACATCAACGACGCTTTCGTCCCGGAGCCGCCAGCAGCCTCCACCTCCGCGGCACCGGTCGTCCCAGCCTCGGCGCCCCGGGAGACGGCTGCGGCCTTGGTCGTCGAGCCGCCGCTGGCCTCCGCCTTCGTGGCACCGGTCGTTGCGGTCCCGGCGCTCCGGGAGGCGTCCGCGGCGTTGGTTGTCGGGTCGCTGTCGGCCTGCGCCTTCGTGGCGCCGGTCGTCCCAGCCTCGGCGCCCCGGGAGACGGCTGCGGCCTTGGTCGTCGAGTCGCCGCCCGCCTCCGCCTCCGCGGTACCGGCCGCCCCGGCCGCCGCACCCCCGGCGAGCGCCGCCAGTGCCGCCGTGGCCGTTGCCACCGTCGTGCTGCCCGTCACCAGTAGCGACGACGGCACCGTCACCTCGGCCGTGACGCCGCCGCCCGGGGTGCGCGACAGGGTGACCGCGATCTCCCAGCGGCGGGCCAGCGTGCCGACCACGAACAGGCCCAGGACCTTCGTCGGCACCAGGTCCAGTCGCTCGCGGCGGATCAGGCGGGCGTTCTCCTCGTCGAGGCGCTCGGGGCTCATGCCGAGGCCGTGGTCGGCGACGACGATGACCGCGTCACCGTGCTCGCCGTCGGCCACCGTCACCTCGACTGGGGTGCCCTCCGGCGAGAAGGACACCGCGTTCTCCAGGAGTTCGGCCACCATCAGCGTGAGGTCGCCGATGACCTCCGGCTCCACCACGGCCTCGGTCCGCGCGCGCAGCTCCACGCGCTGGTAGCCCTCGATCTGACCCAGGGAGGCGCGTACGAGGTTGGTGAGCGCGGTGGGCCCGGCGTCGAGGTCCGCCTCGTGGATGCCGGCGAGCAGCATCAGGCTGTCGGCGTTGCGGCGCAGCCGGACCGCGATGTGGTCGATGGAGTAGAGGCGTTCGAGGAGCGCGGGGTCGGTCGCGCCCCGCTCGACCGCGTCGATCAGGGCGAGTTGACGTGACGTCAGGTTGCTGACCCGGCGGCCCACGTTGCCGAACATCTCCGCGACGTTGCGCCGGCTGAGCACCTGCCGCTCCAGCAGCGCGGCCGCCGTCGTCTGCACCTGGTTGAAGGTCTCGGCGAGTTCACCGATCTCGTCGCGCGCCGTGACCGGCATCGCGCGCAGCCGCGGCGGCCCGTCGTCCTCGGCGTCGTCGTCGGCCACCCGGGCCAGCTCCCGCTCGGCGACTTCGGCGACCTGCCGCGCGGCACCCGTGAGAGCCACCACCGGGCGGACCACGGAGCGGCGGACCAGCATCGCCAGGACCAGCCAGACGGCGAAGCCGAGCAGGGCGAGCCCCAGCAGCAGGACCGCGCGCCACGCCGCCTCCTCGGAGGCCTGGTCCGCCTGGTCGGCTATCTGGCCGATGAGGGACGTGGTGATTGCCAGCCTGGTCCTGGCCTGGTCCCGGTAGGCGGGATAGGAGTCGAGCGCCTCCGCGAGCGACCTGCGGATCTCGGCGGGCGAGTCGCCCTGCACCGATCCGGGGTCGATCTGCAGCTCGGCGAACTGCCGGCTGACGACGCTCTGCGCGGCGGTGTACTTGATGCCGTTGAGCTGGGCGGCCTGCGCATCGGTGGCGAACCGGGCGAACCGGTCGGCCTGGTGGGTGTACTCGTCGTAGGAGCCGATGGCGCCGATGAGCTCGAGGAGCGCGTTGGAGTCGCCGGTCGACGCGGAGAAGACGCCGGTCTCGAAGGCGCTGTGCGCGAGGCCCGCGCGCAGCAGCGAGTCGAGCAGGTTGCCGGTGAAGGTGCTCGCGAGATCGGGGTTGCGGTCCAGTCCCAGCCCGTCGATCAGCCCCTGTGCGGCGTGGGTGTACGCGGGGTCGATGTTCTCGGCGGGCAGATACTGCTGCTCGACGGTCTCGCGCAGGCTGCTCAGGCCCTCGACCCCGCGCAGCGCCTGCGCCTCGCTCTCCGGCAGCGCGTCCCCGAAAGCGTCGCGCACCCGCTCGACCTGCGCGTCCACCAGGGACCGCGCCGTGCGGTAGGCGGCGGACGAGGGCGTGTTGCCCTCGGCGGCCTCGTGCCGCACGGAGAGCAGGACGGCCTGCTGGTGTTCGGCCGCCAGCCGGTCGACGAGGGTGGCGACTTCCGCGCTCTCCCGGACCAGCCGGGCGGCGTCCGCCGCGTTGCGCGACTGCGCGGTCTGGTCGGCGATGAGGTAGGCGAGGAGGACGGCGACCAGGGTCAGCGGTACGCCCACGAGAAGGTTGAGTTTGCGCCGGAACGGCCAGCGGACGGCGAACCCGCGCATACGTGCCCCCTTCGTGGCGTCACTCGGCGCGCGAAGGCTTCACGTGACCGGTGTTGATCAGGTCAATTGCGGGGAGACTACAGTCTCTTGCTGGTCATGACCGAAACTGAACATCAATATTCCGTTACAACCCCCGTGCCAACCCCCCGTGCCTCGACCGTCCCGCCTTCGCATCGCCCCGCGACCGCCGGTTCTTCCGGGGCCAATCGTGACCGGGCTGCTCTTGACTGAGCAAGACGTGGCTGGTTTGGATCAGTCGAGAGCTTCGAAAGCTCCGCAGCTTCTCCCCACTCGCCGAATCCGGAACGGGAATCGTGACTTTCACCGCCTCACGCAGCAGGTCCCTCAGGAACCATCCCGGCGCGGCCGCCGTCGCGCTCGCCGCCACGGCGGCGCTGCTGGCGGGATGTTCCTCCTCCGACGACAACTCCGACCCCCTCGCCGGGGACAAGCCGAGCGGCGACACCGTCGTCGTCGGCTCGAACAACTTCGCCGAGAGCATCCTCCTCGCCGACATCTACGGCGAGGCCCTGAAGGCCAAGGGCATCAAGGTCACCTACAAGCCCAACATCGGCAGCCGCGAGACGACCTACGGCCTGCTGAGGAACGGCTCCGTCACGGTCCTGCCGGAGTACAACGGCTCGCTGCTCGCCTACCTCGACTCCAAGGCGGAGCAGAAGTCGGCCGAGGCCGTGGACGCCGCGGTCAAGAGCAAGCTGGACTCCAAGCTGACGCTGCTGGAGTCCTCGCCGGCCGAGAACAAGGACTCCGTCAGCGTCAACGCCGAGACGGCGAAGAAGTACAAGCTCACCTCCGAGTCCACCCTCGATGACCTCAAGGACATCGCGCCGGACCTGGTGTTCGGCGGCTCACCCGAGTTCCAGACCCGGCAGCAGGGCCTGAAGGGCCTGGAGTCCGAGTACGGCCTGACGTTCAAGTCCTTCAAGGCGCTGGACGCGGGCGGCCCGCTGACCCAGGCGGCGCTGGCGAAGAACACCGTGCAGGCGGCGGACATCTTCACCACGGACCCGACCATCACCAAGGAGGGCTTCGTCGTCCTGAAGGACCCGAAGAACCTCTTCGGGTACGCCAACGTGACCCCGCTCGTCTACAAGAGCGGCCTCTCGAAGGAGGGCGTCGAGGCGCTCAACGCGGTCTCGGCCAAGCTGGACACCAAGACGCTCCTCGACCTGGACTCCCAGGTCCAGTTGGAGAACGAGGACCCGCTCGACGTGGCCAAGGCCTGGCTGAAGTCGGCCGGTCTGGCCTGACGTCCCCTACGGCGGGGTGGTGGCCGGCCGGCGCCGCCACCACCCCGCCGTACGGCTGGCGGGGGCTGCTCAGTAGCCGACCTGGAAGGTGGCGTCCTGCCGCTCGGTGGCCGTGGAGACCGGGTCGATGCGCAGGGCGTAGTCCGCGTGCCGGATGTAGCGGGTCGGGAAGTTGTACGAGCGGAACGACACCCAGGAGGAGTCGGCGAGCCCGGCCGTCCGGTGGAAGGTCGCGTCCGCGGCGAACGCCGACGTGCCGTCGTTCGCGTCGAGGCGCAGGGCGTAGCTGTAGTGCCGCAGATACCGGGTCGGGTAGTTGACCGACTGGAACGAGACACCGGAGGAGTCCGCGAGCCCGGGCACCAGCTTCCACAGCGAGTCCTTGTACGGCTCGATGGGGTACTCGTCGATGCGGCCCGCGTAGTTGGCGTGGCGGACGTAACGGGCCGGGTAGTTGTACGACTTCAGCCGGTTCCAGCCGGGGGCGCCCCACTTGGCGACGAGGTTGTCGTACTGGGTCGTGGTGATCGTCGTGATGCCGCAGTGCTTGGAGTTGACCGGCTGGGTGTACGTCCGCTGGTCGAGCGCGCTCCAGGTGCCCGCCGACAGATCGGTGGACTGCCAGGCGTAGAACACGCCGTTGGGCGTGTAGGTGTCGCCCCAGAGCCAGTAGGTGCTGGACGTCAGGGACTTCACGACGGTCGGGGCTTCGGTGCCGCCGTGCGCCACGCCGCTGGTGAAAGGCGTGAAGCTGCCCGGGTTCAGCGAGGTGGACCGGGCGCCGACCAGCGTCCCGTTCCTCTTGAAGTAGAGGTAGTTGACGCCGTTCACGCCCACCGTCATGTCGCCGTCGATGACGTCGTATCCGGGGTCGAAGAAGACCTGGGGTGCCGAGACCGTGACGAAGTCGGTGGTGTAGTTCACCATGATCACGTTGTGGCCGCTCGAGTTGACCGACGAGTAGATGATCGCGTACTGGCCGCACCCCGCGTCCCAGAAGGCCTCCGGCGCCCAGCTGTGGGTGACCATGTCGTGCAGCTTCAGCCGGTGGTAGCCCGTGAACGTGCGCAGGTCGGTCGAGTTCCAGACGTGGATGTACTGGCTGTTGTAGCTCCAGTCGGTGCCCTTGAGGTCGGTGGCGAGCACCACGAACGTGCCGTCCTGCTTGCGCAGGACGAACGGGTCGCGCAGGCCCCCCGCGCCCTCGGTGGGGGTGACCACCGGGTTGTTCTGGTTCAGCGGCATCCAGCGCAGCCCGTCCGTGCTGACGGCGAGATGGAGGCCGTAGTCGGTGCCGTCCCCGAGGTTGGTCGACTCGGTGAAGTAGCACATGACGTACGCCGAATCGGCGGCGTGGGCGGTCCCGGAGCCGAGGGCCAGCGCGCCCGTGGCGGCCACAGGGACGGTCGCGGCCATGCCGAGGAAGCGGCGGCGGGAGAGGTGGGCGGCATCGGTCATGTGCGCTCCAAGGGAGGGGCTGGTGTGGGGGCGGGGCAGTAACCCCGGGGTGTGGATGGTCGACATATCGAACGAGGTTCGGTGAATCGATCAGAAGGTAGGGAGGCGGTGCCTACGGGTCAATCGTCCTGTCAGGCTTGGCGGATTCCCGCCATCCGCCTGTGAGTTCGCTCTGGGCCCGATGTGAACGGCTACGCCGTCTTCGCCGCCGCTATCAACTGGTCGATCAGGGCGATCAGTACATCCCGGCACGACTCGCGCTCCCGCGCGTCGCACAGCAGCACCCGCACATGCGCCGGGAGGGCCAGGGCGTCCCGGATCTCCTCCGCGGGGTAGGGGTGTTCGCCGTGGAAGCCGTTGACGCCGACGACGAAGGGGATGCCCCGGCGCTCGAAGAAGTCGATCGCCGCGAAGCTGGACTCCGGCCGCCGGACGTCCACCAGGACGACGGCCCCGAGTGCGCCGACCGCCAGGTCGTTCCACATGAACCAGAACCGCTGCTGCCCGGGCGTACCGAACAGATACAGCACCAGCTCCCGGCTGATGGTGATCCGGCCGAAGTCCAGGGCGACGGTCGTGGCCCGCTTCTCCTCGATGCCGTTGAGGTCGTCGATGCCCAGTCCCGCGACCGTCAGGGGCTCCTCGGTGCGCAACGGGGCGATCTCGCTGACCGATCCGACCATGGTGGTCTTGCCGACTCCGAAACCGCCGGCGATGAGGATCTTGACCGTGTCGGGCGGCGCGAGTGCCGTCGCGGTGGTGTCAGAGCCGGCCAAGGCCGTCCCTCACTTTCTGCAGCAGGTCCAGGTCCGGGGTGCGGGGGGTGACGGGGTGCGGCGGGTGCACGGTGATCAGGCCCGCCTCCAGCAGATCGCAGAGCATGATGGCGACCACGCTCACCGGCAGGTCGAGATGGGCCGCGAGCTCCGCGACGGCGATCGGCCGCGCGCAGCGCCGCAGGATCCGCGCCTGCTCGGGCTGCGGACGCGGCGCCCGCTCCGGCGGCGGATCCACCGCCGTGACCGTCGTGATCAGCGTGAAGTCGGTGCGGCTGGGCCGGGTCCGGCCGCCGGTCAGCGTGAACGGACGTACCAGCCGGCCCGCCGTATCGTCTCCGCCCACCTCACGCGCCCGGGCCGACATGGGCCCGCGGTGCCGCCGACAGGTGCTCGCCGATCTTCTTCACCAGCATGTTCATCTGGTACGCCACCACGCCGACGTCCGCGCCCTGGTTGGTGAGCACGACGAGGTGGGCGCCCGGTCCGGCCGAGGTCAGGATCAGATAGCTGTTGGCCATCTCGATCAGCGCCTGGCGCACCGGGCCGCCCCGGAAGTCCATGCTGACGCCCTTGCTGAGGCTCATCAGACCGGACGCGGTCGCCGCCAGCCGCTCGGCGTCGTCGCGCAGGAACCCGGTGGACTTGCTGACCACCAGCCCGTCCTCGGAGAGGACGACGGCGTGGTTGACGTCGGCGACCCGCTCCACGAGTCCGGTGAGCAACTGGTCGAGCTGGGTGTCCGTGGCGGGGGTGGGGCGTGTCATGGCGATGTCCTTCATGAGCGGTCGGCGGGCGGAGCGGAGGACGGGGGAGCGGCGGCCCGGGAAGAGGCGGCGGAGTCGGCCGCGGGCGGCTCGTCGGAGGCGACGCCGTCACGCGCCCGCCGCGCGCCCGGAACCCGCCGGCCCACGCCTTCGGACACGTCCGGCGCGTGCTCGCCGCTGTCGTCGCGGGCCTGGAGTGTGCCGGTCTGGAGCCGGGCGGGGGCGGCCGGGCCCTCGTGTTCCGTGGACGTGAGTACGTCCGCGGTCTCGTCGCCGTTTTCGTGGCGGGCTTGGAGTGTGCCGGTCTGGAACTGGGCGAGGGCGGTCGGGCCCTGCTGATCCGTGGAGCCGCGTGCGTCTGGGGTTTCGTCGCCGTTGTCGTCGTGGGCTTGGGGTCTGCCGTGCTTGAGTCCGGCGGGGGCGGCGGCTTCCTGGTGGTCCGTGGAGCCGCATGCGTCCGGTGTCTCGTCGCCGCTGTCGTCGCGGGCCTGGAGTGTGCCGCGCTGGAAGCAGGCGAGGGAGGAGGCGGCTTGCTCCGCGGTGAACTCGTCGGTGGCCTCGGACTCTTCGGCGGGCGGGGCCTCTTCGCGCAGCTCGGCGGCCAGGCTGGTCTGCGGTACGCGGCGGGGGAGCGGGGAGAGGCCGTCGCGGCGCGCGACGGGGGCGGGGGCCGGGTCGGGGGTGGTGCGGGCCGGGACGACCGGGCGGGACTCCCGTACGGGCTCCTCCGGTTCGGCGGCCCCGGCGTGCTCCACCTCCTCCGGATCCCGGGCGGGTACGTCCCGCACCACGACATCGTGCGGGATCAGGACGATCGCCGTCGTGCCGCCGTACGGCGAGGAGCGCAGGGTGACCGCGATGCCGTGCCGCTGGGCGAGCTGCGCGATCACGAACATGCCGAGCCGCAGGTCGTCGGCGAGTGCCACCACGTCGAACTGCGGGGGCTCGGCCAACTGGGCGTTGAAGGAGGCGTAGTCCTCCTCGGACAGGCCGAGGCCACGGTCCTCGACCTCCACGGCCAGGCCCTTGGCCACCATCGCGGCCCGCACGGTGACCGGCGCGGGCGCGGGGGAGTACAGCGTGGCGTTCTCGATGAGCTCGGCCAGCAGATGGATCACGTCCGCGACCGCGGGCGGCGCGAGATGCACCTCCTCCTCGGTGTGCACCTCCACCCGCTGGTACTCGGCGACCTCGCCGACCGCACTGCGCAGGATGTCGATCAGCGCGACCGGCTCGCTCCAGCTGCGGCCCGGCCGCTCACCGCTGATGATGACGAGGTTCTCCTCGTAGCGGCGCAACTGGCTGGCGGTGGAGTCCAGTTCGTACAGCCCCTTGAGCACCTCGGGGTCCTGGTGCGCGCGCTCCAGCGCGTCCAGCTTGGTGAGCTGGAGGTTGACCAGGTTCTGGCTCTGCCGGGCGATGCCCAGGATGACCTTCTGGAAGCCGCGCCGGGTGTCGGCGAGTTCGACGGCGGTGTGCACGGCGGTGCGCTGCGCGGTGTTGAACGCCTGGGCCACCTGGCCGAGTTCGTCGTGCCCGTAGTCCAGCGGCGGGGTCGCCAGCTCGACGTCGACCTTCTCGCCCCGCTCCAGCCGGGCCACCACATCGGGCAGCCGGTCGTGCGCCA
Source organism: Streptomyces sp. CA-251387 (assembly GCF_050936625.1). Classification (NCBI taxonomy): domain Bacteria; kingdom Bacillati; phylum Actinomycetota; class Actinomycetes; order Kitasatosporales; family Streptomycetaceae; genus Streptomyces; species Streptomyces sp. CA-251387. Next base: position 7,413,006 of record NZ_JBNJMJ010000001.1, read on the forward strand.
GACCCAGGGTCGCCTCCCGCAGGCCCCGCAGCCGCCGGGACAGCGAGCGGGTGATCCGCCAGGACATCCCGACGCACACCAGCAGGGCGACCAGGCCGCCCGCGCTCAGGGAGGCGGCCTTGACCAGCAGGCCGCGCGCGTTGTCGGCGCTGCGCTGCAGCAGTCCGGCCGTCTGCTGCTGGATCAGGACCGCGTACTGGTCGGAGACCTCGATCAGCGCGGCCCGCCACTGCTTCTGCACGTCCGGAATCGCGATGTCCCCGCTGTCCCGCGCCGTCATCCGGGCCGCGAGGACCCGGTCCTCGATGGACTCCAGGGTCCGCCACTGCGTACTGCGCAGGATCCGCTCGGTGTCCGCCTTCGCGCTCCCGGTGAGCGAGGGGAGGATCTGGTCCTCGACGAGCCAGCGGCGGGTGTTCACCAGCTCCGCGAACTCGGTCCACGTCTTCTCGTCCATCGTGCCCGCCGGACCGGCCAGGGTCAGCAGCGCGTCCTCCTGGGACACCAGCTCCGCCGCGTGCTCCAGCGCGACGAGCGGACCGGCCTGCGAGGTGAGGTCGCCGTCGTCGACCTGGGAGAGCTCCTGGAAAGCATGGATCTGGTCGTCGATGATCGACGTGTACTGGCCCAGCGCCTGCACGGCGGTGATGTCGGTGGGGCTGTCCACCTGGCCCCGGTAGTACTCCAGGCTGCTCACCGACGCGACGACCGAGTACAGCCGGTCCTTGACCCGGGAGGGCGCCTGCTGGATCTCGTCCGACTGGCCGAGGAGTTTGCCGACGGCCCTGTCCGTCTTGCGGCGCTGCTCGTCCAGCGCCTCGCGGGCCGCCTCCTGGCGCGACGCGAGCCATACGGCCGAGTAGCTGCGCTCCCGCTGCAGCGCGAGCGTGGCCTCGGTACCCATGGCCCCGGTCGACTTGCTCAGCCCGGTCTGCGCGCGGAGCCGCAGCCCCTCCGAGAACATCTGGGCCGTCGTCACGCTCCAGACGGCGGCGAGCGTGACGCTCGGCACCAGCGCCAGGAGGATCAGGGAGAGACGTATGGAGCCGAGGCGGCGGCGCCGGGGACCTGTCCGTGGAGACATTGTCGTCCTAGGGCGATCAGCGAGGGGCTGGGGTGGTCAGCGCGGAAGCGGAAGCGGATGGGGGATGGGGGGAGGCGGGAGGGGGAGGGGACGGGCGGGGGAGCGGAAGGTGGACGAGCGCGAGGGGTGACTGCGTGTCCGGTACGTCACAGGGGGTGCGCTGGATGTTATCCGTACATGTGAGCGTACGCGTCATGCCTGACCGAATCTTTGGTGACACCGTCGGCAGAAGTGTCCGGTCAGCGGGTGCCGTTGGCGGCGAACTTCGCGACCGCGGCCACGTTCGCCTTGGTGACGAACGCCGGACCGGTGAGGACGGGGGCCTCGCCGCCGCCGAGGGTGTTGCCGTTGGTCCTGTAGAGCCAGAGCGAGTCCACGGCGAGATAGCCCTGCAGATACGGCTGCTGGTCCACCGCGAACTGCACGTCCCCGTCCTGGACCGCCTGGACGAGGTCCTTGTTGAGATCGAAGGTCGCGACCCTGGCCTTGCTGTGCGCCTCATCGGCCGACTTCACCGCCGCCAGCGCGAACTGTGCGCCCAGCGTGACGACTTCGTCGATGCTCGGGTCCTGGCTGAGCCGGGTCGCGACGGAGTCGGTCACCGCGTCCATGTCGGTGCCGTCCACGTAGAGGTTCTCGGTCTCGCCGCCGAACGCCTTCTTCACGCCCGCACAGCGCGCTTCCAGGGCGACGTTTCCGCGCTCGTGGACGACGCACAGCGCGTGCTTGGCCTTCAGATCGCCGAGTTTGTCGCCCACGGCCCGGCCGGCGACGCTCTCGTCCTGGCCGAAGTACCCCAGCAGCCCGGCGGACTGCCAGTCGTCTATACCTGAGTTGAGGCCGACCACCGGTATGCCGGCTTTCCGGGCGTCGGTGACGGGACCCGCCATCGCCGACGGCTTGGCGAGGGTGACCGCGATGCCGTCGACCTTCTGCCGGATCGCGTCCCGCATCAACTCGGCCTGTCCGGCCGGGTCGGAGTCGCTCGCATAGGTCAGATCGATGTCGTCCTTGGCGGCCGCGGCCTGGGCGCCCTTCTGTACCAGCTCCCAGAAGGCGTCCCCCTCGCCGCCATGGGTGATGAGGGCGACCTTCAGCCGTGCGGTGCCGGCCGCGTCCGCGCCCGACGCCTCGTCGGTCCCGCCGAGGGCGGAACAGCCGGCCAGCAGCAGACAGGCGGCGGCCGTGAGGGCCGCGACGCTGGCGAAAACGGGAGAGGGGGGTGAAGTCTTCATGAGGGTGCGGCACCTCGCTGTGCGGCCGAGCCGGAGGAACGAACGAGAGAACGGCCGACGTCGAACGGGGAGTTCGCCGACCTGGTGAACTCTCGCTGGGGCGGAGCCAATCGCGTGTGACCACCGGTAGTCAAGTGTGCAACCACAGGGTGTAAGTCGTTGCTGCCACATCGTGATGAACCGCTGGCGGGAGGACCGGACCCGGGGTCGGCTCACCCGCACCGCTTGCGCTTGCAAACCGCTCAACTCGGCTTGCGCGCCACCGCCCCGTACATCGCGACGTCCTCGTCCCGGATCACCTCGGTGCCCGTGCCGTCCGGACGCCACTTGTGGACCTGCACGATGCCCGGCTCGACAAGGTCCAGACCACTGAAGAACTCCCCGGCCTCGCCGAGGGTACGCAGCCGCTGTCCGGCGCGAACTCGGCGGTACCGATGGACATCGCGAGGCAACTGCCCGCGGGCAGCGGCTCGAGCAGCCGCCGCACGATCCCCACGGCGTCGTCCTCGTCCAGCAGGACGTGCACGATCGCGATGACGGTGAGCGCGACGGGCTCGCTCAGGTCGAGGGTCTCGCGGAACGCGGGCAAGTCGAGAACGGCCGCCGGATCGAGCATGTCGGCCTCGACGTACGCCGTCTTCGAGAAACTGCCGCATCCCGGCCTCCTCGGCGAGATACCGCACGGCCTGGTTCATGAAGTCCCGGTTGGCCCGCATGTGGATGGGCAGCGCGGGCCATTCGCGGACCATGGCATCGCCGGCTTCTCGATCGGCCGGGTAATGGTTCTTCCCGCCGATGATGTAGTCGTAGATGCGGGCGGAATGGGCGTGTTGGGTGTCGATGCCGTCATGCAAGGGTGCCTCCTGGAGCTGGGGGCGGAGCGTCCAACCTAGTGGCGCGGGGCTCTGTCGACATGCGGCTCCGCCACGTGGGCGCGGCCGGCCCCCACGCACTCGCACTCGCCGAACTCAACCAGCCGCAACAGCGCTCCGGCGCTGCTTACGGCTTTTGCGGGGCTCCTGATCCGGCAGCCACCCAAACGCAAGACAACTCCCCACAACCCCCAACAGAAGCCCCACAAAGAAGCCCCCGAGGTTGGAAGTGAGCCACGTGCCCAGCGACAGCAATACCGCCGTGATCGAGTAGAAGAGCCGCTGCGCCGGATTGAAGACGATCAGCAGACCGAGCAACAGCATCAGGGCCGGCAGCAGATACCCCGCCAGCCCCTGCATCCCGACATGAAGAACGACCTTCATCGACGCCTTCATGGTCAGCAGAATCTCCGCCCCGCCCAGGGTGAGCAACAGCCCGCCCCAGAACGGTCGGTCGGCCCGCCAACGACGGAAGGCGGGCCAAAATCCCGTACGCTCGCTCATCAGCAACCCGAGTCGCTGAAGCGGAGTTTGAGGCCGGGGAGCTTGAACACCCCGGCAGTCGTGGCGTAGTTGGTCTGCCGCAGGTTGGCGATGCGCACGGTGTCCGCCTGCTGGCTGAAGACACCGATCGGCCCCTTCACCCCGGCCTTGGTCAACGTGCTCGCATCGTTGCCGATCTCGATGTTGTTGAACGCCGCGTCACCCGACAGTTCGGTCGAGTCGGTGGTCAGATCGCTCGCGGTCACCTTCTCGGCACCGCCACCCGCGGTGATCAGCAGATTCGTGCCGCCGAGATCGACGCTCTGGCACAGCTTGGTGAGCGTCGCGCTCTTGATCGCGGACGTGACGACCAGCACCTGGCCGCCGGTGTCCCCCTCGTTGGGGCTGCCCGGCGCCATCTGATCGAGGCCGCCGAACTGCTCGAACCCGGTGCCGTTGAGCTCGGTCGCGGTGACCGTGAAGGGCATGCCGGAGATGGCGAACTGGACGCCCAGCGCGCCCTCGGCGGTGAGGACCGCGAGGGTGCCGGCGATCAGGGTGGCCGGCACCGCCATCACGGCGGCCCGGCGCGCCCGGACCCGCCCGCGTCTCGCGGGGCCGTCGGGGGTTTCGGACGCTTCGGACACGGAACCGCTTTCCGGGTTCTCGGACGAGGCCATAACTGCTCCCAGGTGCAGAGAAAGTGCGGGTAGGGCGTCAGCGGCACGTTGTCCTGGCGCGGACAGCGCCCACGGCGCACGCCCCTCGCGACTCCCGGTGGATGCAAGGGCTTTCTCGTACTCCGCAGTAGCCAGCCGGGAAGTTACCGGCGGTTACGGTCGAGGGTCAAGGCGCCTGTGGAAAAAGAGTGTTGATTGTGTGTCGCCTGTGAGTCATGAGCTCCCCGCGGTCGCGCAAAGCCGCCGAGTTCCACAGCAACTCCCTTATTAACGCTTGACGTTGACGGTCCCTCAGGTCTACAACTCTCCCTGGCTCCCCCCTGGATCCGTGGCGCCGGATCCGCCGCCGCGCGGCCAATGCCGCGTTCCCGGACCTGATGTCCTTCACATTTCCTTTTCGCGAGATCACTCCCCGGCGCCGTCTCGGTCGCTCCCCCCCCTCGGTCCGTGCCGGCCGCCCCCGCCCGGCCCGGCCGGAGCCCTCCCCACGGTCTCCGGCCGGCCACCGGCCGGGCCTCCGTTGCCGGTCCGTGTCGTACGGAGAAGGCGTCACGGACCGGCAACGGCACACACCGACTCGCGCACCCCCCACCGAAACTCGCGCTCCCCCCACCGACTCCCCGAACCCCCTGGGCCTCAGGCCGTCAGGGCACACCCCCGCAACGAAAGACGAGGTACACCCGCATGCGCGCACGCACCCTGCTCACCCTCGCCGGCACCGTCGCCGCCCTCACCCTCCCCATGGCCGCCCCCGCGTCCGCGGCCGACGGCACCGTCCTCACCACCGGCTCCGTCGGCGGTACGGCGGTCGCGGCCGGCGAGGTCCTCACCGCGCCGCTGGCGAGCGGCACCGCCGCCACCTTCTACTCCAGCGCGACCGGTACGAGCGGCATCTCCTGCACGTCGTCGCAGTTCACGGCCACCGTGACCGACAACCCCGGCGCCCCCGGGACCGCGACGGAGTCGGTCACCGCGCACACCTTCGACGCCGCGAGCTGCACCACCAACGTGGTCGGCGTGCTCGGCGTCACCAGCATCACCGTCAACAACCTGCCGTACAGCGCCGCCGTGGCCTCCGACGGCACCGTCACCGTCACCCCGGCCGAGGGCTCCACCATCCAGACGACGGTCGTGCTGCGGACCCTGCTGGGCAGCATCAACTGCGTCTACCAGGCCCCCAGCCTGTCCGGCACGGCGAGCAACGCCGACAACAGCATCAACTTCGCCGCCGTGCAGTTCACCAAGGTCTCCGGCTCGTCCCTCTGCTTCGCCCACGGCTACTTCACCGCCAAGTACTCCCCGGTGACCGGCGCCGGCGAGGCGGTGTACGTCAACTGACCCCCGTTACGCCGGAGATCGCCTCCGGCGCAACCGCAGCGCGAGGGCGGCGCCCCCGGTGAGCACCAGCACCGCGGCGGCGCCGCCCGCCAGCAGTGGCGTCGAGGGCCCCGCGTCGGCGGCCCCGGTGGACGCCACCGGCGTGCTGTCGTCCCCGGCGCGCGGGGTGGTGACGCCACTCGACGAGGAGGAGGCGGTGGGCGAGGCGGTCGTACGCGGCCCTGATGCGCGCGACTCGTTCGTCGGCGAAGGGCTGACGGTCGTACGGCCCTTGCCGCGCTTCCCGTCCGCGGTGGCCGAAGTCGCACTCCCGCCACCGCTCTCCTCGGCGCTCCCGTTCCCGTCCGCCGGGAACACCACGTCCGAGCACGAGTAGTACGTGTCCGGCGTGCTGCTGTTCTGCCAGACCGTGTACAGCACATGCCGCCCGGACCGGTCGGACGGCAGCGTCGCCCTGATCCGGTACGCCCCGTCCGTCAGCGCCGGGTCCGTCACTTCCGCGAACGGCTTGTCCGGCAGGTCGGACCAGGTGAGCGGCTTCGTCGGGTCGTAGCCGGGCTTGGTGAGGTAGAGCCGGAAGGTGCCGGTGTGCGGGATCGTCGAGACGTACCGCATGGTCAGGGTGGCGCCCGGCGTCAACCGGGTGGACGGCCAGTCGGCGCGGGCGAGATCGAGGCCCCGGTAGGCGGGCAGTCCGCCGCTGCACAGCCGCCCGTCGGGGACGACCTGGCGGTCCCGGCCGTTCACGTTCGCGATCCGCAGGTTGTCCCAGGCGGTGAAGGGCACGCCGTTCGAGGTGACCGCCGCCCGGCACGCCGCCGACCGGGACGCGGTGCCGCCGTCGGGGGAGCAGGCGTACACCCGGCTGACCGGATCGGTCGGCGCACCGTGCGCACGGGCGGGACCCGCCGCCCACACCGTGAGCAGCAACGGCGTGACGGCGGCGGCCGCCAGGGCGGAGCGGTGCGATCTCATCCAGGGCATCCGGGACATCCGGAACGTCTCCTCGGCCGGTGCGGGAAGGGTCCTCGTCCAGTACGGGAAACCGGCCCGGCGCGTTCACTGCGCGACGAGCCGGGAGAAATCCGTCAATTGCCGGTCAGTTGTCCGACGTAGAGGGTGGGTTTCCGGCCGGATCGAGGGTTTCCCCTGTATCCCGATGACCTTCTCTTTGCCTATCGTTCGACCACAGCTGACCCACAGGTAACCCCGAACGGGTCGAGCTCGCGCCTCAGCGGGTGTCTGCCGGCTCCCCGCGGTGTCGCGACGTCTGGCACGCACGCTCGCCGCGTTGCCGAAACGCCCACGTGGCTCCGTCACGAGGGCGCTCCGGCGCCTTGCGATCGCACGCACCGGACGCCGCTCCTTCTCTCGCGGTGAGCCGACAGACACCCCCTGCCCGGCCGCCGCGCCCCCGCAACGCACTTTCGATGCACCCCCCGCCGCTTCGACGACGAAGCGAATTCGACCGCCGCTCCGCGCTGCCCGGAGTACGGCCGGCCCCACGAAAGGCAAGCCCTTGCGTACCTCTGCACCCCTCAGACGGAAGCTGATATCCGTCGCCGCGGTCTCCGCCGCGCTGTTCACGGCCGCCACCACGGTCGCCGTGGCCCAGGAACCCGCTCCCCAGGAAGCCGCCGCACCGGCGGCGCAGACGGAGGCCGCCCCCGGCACCCCGGCCGAGCGCCTCATCGTCGGCTACAAGTCCGGCGCCGCCGAGGCCAAGTCGAACAAGGCCGCCGAGGCCGACGCAGCCGCCAAGGGCAAGGAGGCCGGCGAGGACCTCGACTTCCGGCGTCGCCTCGGCTCCGGAGCCGCCCTCGTCGACCTGGGCGAGCACCTCACCAAGGCGGACGTCGCCGACGTCGTCGCCGAGTACCAGGCCGACCCGCAGGTCGCCTACGTCGTACCGGACCGGCTGAACAAGCCGACGGCCACGCCCAACGACACCGAGTACAGCAAGCAGTGGGACCTGTTCGAGACCACCGCCGGTATGCGCGTGCCGGGTGCCTGGGACATCGCCACCGGCAGCGGGGTCACCGTCGCCGTCATCGACACCGGTTACGTCACCCACTCCGACCTCGGTGCCAACATCGTCGCGGGCTACGACTTCATCAGCGACACCGCGGTCTCCAACGACGGCAACGGCCGTGACAGCAACCCGGCCGACCCGGGCGACTGGACCACCGACGGCCAGTGCGCCAGCGACTGGACGGCGACCACCTCCTCCTGGCACGGCACCCACGTCGCGGGCACCATCGCCGCGGTCACCAACAACAGCAAGGGCGTCGCGGGCATCGCCTACGGCGCGAAGGTCTCCCCGCTGCGCGTCCTCGGCCAGTGCGGCGGCTACGACTCCGACATCATCGACGCCATCACCTGGGCGTCCGGCGGTACCGTCTCCGGCGTACCCGCCAACGCCAACGTCGCCAAGGTCATCAACATGAGCCTGGGCGGTGGCGGCGCCTGCACGGCCGCCACCCAGAGCGCCATCAACGCGGCCGTCAACCGCGGCACCACGGTGGTCGTCGCGGCGGGCAACGAGAACGACAACGCGGCCAACTACTCGCCGGCCAGCTGCAACAACGTCATCTCGGTGGCCGCGCTGGGCCGCTCCGGTGCCAAGGCCTACTACTCCAACTACGGCTCGACCGTGGACATCGCGGCCCCCGGCGGCGAGACCCGTACCACCACGGCCAACGGCATCCTGTCCACGCTGAACACCGGCACCCAGGGCCCGTCGAGCGAGACGTACAAGTACTACCAGGGCACCAGCATGGCCGCCCCGCACATCGCAGGTCTCGCCGCGCTGATGAAGTCGGCGAACTCCGCGCTGACCCCGGCCCAGATCGAGTCCGCGATCAAGACCAACTCGCGCGCTCTTCCCGGCACCTGCTCGGGCGGCTGCGGTGCGGGCCTCGCGGACGCGGCCAAGACGGTGCAGGCGGTGAGCGGCTCCGGCGGCTCCACGGGGGGCACCACCTTCACCAGCACCTCCGCGGTCTCCATCCCGGACAACAGCTCCGCGATCGAGTCCCCGATCACCGTCAGCGGCCGCAGCGGCAACGCCCCCTCGGCCCTCCAGGTCGGCGTGGACATCACCCACACCTACCGCGGTGACCTGGTCATCGATCTGGTCGCTCCGGACGGTTCGACGTACCGCCTGAAGTCCTCCAGCTCCTCGGACTCCGCGGACAACGTCAACACCACCTACACCGTGAACGCCTCCAGCGAGGTCGCCAACGGCACCTGGAAGCTGCGCGTCCAGGACGTGGCGGCCCAGGACACGGGCAGGCTCAACAGCTGGAAGCTGACCTTCTGAGCGGAGGCGGACGACGGCCGCGGGTGAGAGCCCCGGCCGACAACTGAAGCCGACAACTGAAGCCGACAACTGAACAGGCGCGCCGGACAGGCGCGTATCACAGGCGGGCGGGCCGGCCGATGCGGATGGGGCATCGGCCGGCCCGTCGTACATCGCGACCGACCGACCGGAGCAACGGAAACCGTCACTCCGGTCGGTGTCGTTCACTCAGCGTGCGGACAAGTCCATGGCGGCCTCGTCGGCGTCCGCCGCGTCGAGGGCGGCCAGAACACGGGCTCCGCGGTCGGGTTCCCAGTCGATGCCGGTCAGTAGAGCCGGTACGGCGATGCTCGGCAGGATGTGCCCCCACAGGACCGAGATCCGCTCCGCCAGATCGGCCCGGTCGGTGAGCGCGCGGGACATCAGCTGGATGCCGGCGAACGCCCCGACCAGCAGCTCCGCCGTCTGCGCGGGCTGCACGGTGGGCAGCAACTCGCCCTGGTCGCGGGCCTGTTCCAGCACCACCACCAGATGCTCCGACCACTGCCGGAACGGCCCGGAGTGGTCCACGCCGGGTGGTGCGCTCTGGTCCACCGCCAGCCGCACACTGCCCTTGAGCAGGGAGTTGCTGAGCAGCCGCTGCCCGAACACGAAGGCCGTGTCGACCAGTTCCTGCAGCTTGCACGGCTGCGGCGGCACCGCTCCGAGCGACAACTGCTCGTCCAGCACGGCCTGGGCGAGGGATTCCTTGGAGGGGAAGTGGAAATACAGGGCACCCTTGGTCACCTCTGCCCGCTCCAGGACCATCGAGATGGTGGTCGCGGTGTACCCGTGCTCGTCGAAGACCGCGCCCGCGGCCTCCAGGATCACCCGCCGCGTCCTGATGGCGCGCTCCTGCCTCGCCATAACCGCCCCTCCGTATATTCCGTCGCCTCCGGGGCACTCCAGGCCGTGTGCCGAGAGCCCCTCGACACCGGCGCACCCTTGTGGCTGCGCCGAGTTGACGTGCGCGCCCGGGCGTGCGCCGGAGCGGATTCGGGCACGGCCGGGCGACCCGAGGCCGCATTGAAAACAAACCGGTCGCCTCGTACTCTAACGCTCGCGGCACGGGCACCTCGCCGTATGCCAACGCACACACGGGGGGACCCACAGGAGGGCACATGCCTCATCCGCGGCAGCACGCCACGAACCCGCTCGCCGAGATCTCGGCGGCGCCGGAAGGCCTGACCGCCACCGTACCCCGCCAGCTCGTCCACCGTGCCTCGTTGGCCGAAACGCTGATCACCGGGGGGACCAGCACCGACACCGACCGGTTCACCGTCTTCGCCCAATGGCCGCGCGCTCATCAGTTACACGTGTCGCCGGACCGAAGGATGTACGAGCCGCTGCTCGTCGCGGAGACCGTCCGCCAGGCCGGCACTCTCATAGCGCACACCGCCTACGAAGTCCCCCTCGGCCACAAGTTCGTGCTCAAGGAAATGCGGATCACCACCCGCCCCGAGCATCTGGCCGTCGGTCCCGCACCCGCCGAACCCGCCCTGCGCATCGCCGTCTCCGACATCGACCACCGCGGCGGCCGCCCGGCCGGAATCCGCTTCGACACGGACCTATGGCTCGGCGGTGAACGCGTGGCGACCGCGCACACAGCCGCCACCTGGACCAGTGAGGCCGTCTACCGAAGGCTGCGCGGCGGCCGTACCGAGGCCACCGTGTCCGCACTGCCCGTCCCGCCCGGTCTGCCGCCCGCCGCCGTGGGCCGCGCCCTGCCCGCGGACGTCGTCCTCGCCCCGCCCGACCACCCCGACCGCTGGCAGTTGCGGGTCGATACCGCTCATGCTGTTTTCTTCGACCATCCACTCGATCATGTGCCCGGCATGCTGCTGCTGGAGGCCGTCCGCCAGGCCGTACGGGCCCGCGACGGCCGCCGCATACCCGTGTCGTTCCACACCGTCTTCCACCGGTACGCCGAACTCGACCGGCCCACCTGGATAGAGGCGTTCGACAAGCAGGGGGCGTACGACACCGACGTCCATGTCGTGGGGCAGCAGGGGGAGTCGACGGTCTTCGAATGCGCCGCCGGGACCGCGGAGGAGTGAGCTATCCTGTACAGCGAGTAAGAAACAAACGGCATGTCCCGTTCTCTTCAGGCCAGGAGGATCCAGTCGATGGTGAGGCAGTTACGCGCCGAGCAGACCCGCACCACGATCCTCACAGCCGCCGCCGAGCTGTTCGACCGCCACGGCTATGAGTCGACCAGCCTCAGCGACATCGTCGAACACGCCCAAGTCACCAAGGGTGCCCTGTACTTCCACTTCGCGGCGAAGGAGGATCTCGCCCAGGCCATCATGGAGCTCCAGTCCAGGGCCTCCCGTCAGGTGGCGTGCGAGATGGACGCCCGGGGCCACTCCTCGCTGGAGGCCCTGATGCGCACGACGTTCGGCATCACACGACTCAGCGTCGAGGGCCCGATACCCCGGGCCGGCCTGCGCCTGGCCACCGGGGGAGTGGTGATACGGCCGCCGCTGCGGCATCCCTTCACCGAACTGCTGGACATCGCCACCCGCAAACTCCACGGTGCCGCCAAGGAGTCCGACATCCACCCGGACGTCGACGTCGAGACCGCGGCCCACTCCCTGGTCTGCTTCTTCGTCGGCACCCGAGTCGTCGGCCGCTCCCTCGAACCCGTCGCACGCCAGCCCCGCAGAGTGGCCGAGATGTGGCGCCTCCTGGTCCGGGGCCTGGTCCCCGTACCCCGCCGGGCCCCCTACCTCGCGCTCGCGACACAGCTGGAGCGGGAGATCAGAGCCGTGTGACGCCCGCGATACGGTGAGGCGCATGCCCGACAGGTCCGACACCCCGCTCGCGCCGGTGCTCCTCGGCGACGAACCCGGCTCGTTCCCGCACAGCGTGCTCGCCGAACGGCATCCCGCGATCATCGAGCAGGTGCGGGATTCCTTCCCGTACGGCCCCGAGCAGCACCGCGCGCTCGACGCGCTCCACGCGAACTGCACCAAGGGCGTGATCGAACCGCTCCCCGCCGACGCGCACGACCGCGACCGCTGGACGGCCTGGGGCGCCGACACGTACACCGGCCGGTCCTGGTTCGACCTACCGTGGCTGTGGTCGGAGAGCTACTTCTACCGCCAACTCCTCGAAGCCGTCGGCTACTTCGCCCCCGGCCCCTGGCAGGGCATCGACCCGTTCCGCCCCTCCAAGCTGGCCGAACTCGACGCCCCGGAGACGGACGAGGAACTGGCCGCCCTCGACAGCCTCACGGACCGGCCCGCCGACGAGCAGGACCGGGCGCTGCTGCACGGCTCCCTGTGGGGCAACCGCGCGGACCTCGGCTTCCGGTTGTCGGCCGGGAACGACGAGACCTCCTCGGACACCCCGCCTCTGGTGGCCGACGACAGCGCGGCCCTCTGGTCCCTGCTCCCGCCCACCGGCTCCGCCACCCTGGTCCTGATCGCCGACAACGCGGGCCGCGAACTCGTCCCCGACCTGCTCCTCATCGCCCACCTCCTCACCCAGGGGCGCGTCCGGCGGGCCGTCCTCCACGTCAAGCCGTACCCCTACTACGTCTCCGACGCCACGCACGCCGACGTACTCGACGCCCTGCGCCGGCTGACGGCGGCACCGGGCGCGGCCGCGACGTACGGACACACACTCTGGTCGGCGATGAGGGACGGCCGCCTCACCGTACGCGCCCACCCCTTCTCCAGCGCCCCCCTTCCCTTCGCGGCGCTGCCCGGCGATCTCCGCGAGGAGCTGTCCGCGGCCACCCTCACCGTCGTCAAGGGCGACCTCAACTACCGGCGCCTCGTCGGCGACCGGCTCTGGCCGCCGACCACGCCGTTCACCGACGTCACCGCCCATTTCCCCGGTCCGGTCGCCGCCCTGCGCACCCTGAAGTCCGACGTGATCACCGGCCTGGACGCCCGCACGGAGGCGGCGCTGGACGAGGCGGAGGGGCAGAAGTGGCGGACCGGCGGGACGCATGCGCTGATCCAGGTGCGGACGTGACGGCGACGGCCGACCACAGCGGTCGACCGTGACGGTTCATGTGATCTGTACGGGCAGCGATTTGAGACCGTTGATGAAGTTCGACACCAGCCGCCTCGGTGGCCCCGCCGTCCGCAGGACCGGCAGCAGGCGCAGGGCCTCCCGGTAGAGCACGCGCAGCTGCAGCCGCGCGAAGTGCGCGCCCAGGCAGACGTGCGGGCCGTCGCCGAAGGAGACGTGCGGGTTCGGGGTGCGGGACAGATCCAGCCGGTCCGGGTCGGTGAAGACCCGTTCGTCGCGGTTGGCGGAGGCGTGGAAGACGACCACCTTGTCGCCCGCGCGGATGCGACGGCCGGCCAGTTCGGTGTCCTCGGTGGCGGTGCGGCGGAAGGTGAGGACGGGCGGGTGCCAGCGGAGCAACTCGTCGACGGCGGGCGGGAGTTCGGCGCGTCCGTCGAGGAGATGCTCATACGCCTCCGGGTGCTCGGCGAGGTCGAGCAGCCCGCCGGGTGCCGCGCTGCGGACGGTGTCGTTGCCCGCGACCGTGAGCAGGAAGAAGAACATCTCCAGCTCCGGGCCGGCGAGTTCGGCGTCGTGGGCGAGGGTGGTCATGACGTCGTCGTCGGGGAACCGCCGTTTGTGCGCGGCCAGTTGCTGGGCGTACCCGAACATGTCCCGCAGCATCGCGGGTGAGCGAGGATTGACGGGCCTGCCCGCCGCGTCCCGCACCGGCGGCCCGGACTCGTCGGGGTCCTGGTACCCGATCACCCGCTGCGTCCAGTGCAGCAGCAGCCTGCGGTCGGCGTCCGGCACGCCCAGCAGGTCGGCGAGGTTGAGCAGGGCGTACTCGTCGGTGACCGTGGTGACCAAGTCGACGGTGCCGTCCGCGGCGCGGGCCTCCTCCAGGGCGCGCGTGAGGAGCGCGCGGGCCCGGTCCTGTGCGACCTTGGTGAAGCGGTCGATGCGTCCGGGGGTGAAGGCGCGGCTGACCAGCCGTCTCAGGCGTCCGTGCCCCGGCGGGTCCTGATTGAGCATCATGCGCCGGATGAACGGCAGGTCGGCCGGGTCCGGGTCGCGGATCTGGGTCGCACCGATGTACGAGGAGTACGTCGCCGAGTCCTTGAGCACGCGCACCACGTCCGCATGCCGGGTCACCGCCCAGAACCCGGGCCCGGCCGGCCAGCCCAGCACTTCCGGCTCCTCCTGCCGGGCCACGGGGTGGTGGTCGCGCAGGATGCGATAGGCGTTGTACGGGACGCCGGTGGCGTACTGCCGGGGGTCGAAGACGTCGGGCACGGGGGGAGCGTGGTGGACCGTCACGCCTGCTCGCTCTCGTCGGCGCGCAGGAAGTCCTCCACCGCTCTGATCAGCTCCAACGGTGTCTCGTCCATCGCGATGGGGGTGCCCCCGCTCGAGCGAAGCCGAGAGTGGGGGAGGCCGGTGGCGGGGAGTTCTTGCAGCTCGGCGCGGGGGTGCCAGGTCATCCACGTCCGGCGGAGCAGGTCGGCGGACAGGGCCGGGTCGAGGGCGCCGGTGACCGCGAGCGCGGGCACCGGGGATCCTTCGACCCGGGTGTGGAAGTCCTCCCCGGCCCAGGAGTCCAGCCACGCGCGGAAGGCTTTCTGGTCGCTGACCGCGAGTGAACGGGTCACCATATGGTCGAGCCAGGCGGCCGGGCGGCGGCCACCCGTGGTGGTGTCGATGATGGCGCGCCGGTTCTCCGGCTTGTGCGCCGCGTCCGCGAACAGCTCCCTCCCCCACTCTCGACTTCGCTCGAGCGGGGGACCCCCATCTCCGGCGGCAACGCCAGCGCCGACGCGGGCACCGGTGAGACCCCGACCAGCCTGCGCAGCCGGTGCGGGGCCACGGCGAGGAGACGCTGGCCGACCGCGCCGCCCATCGAGTGCCCGACCACCGAGAACCGCTCCCAGCCGAGCTGGTCGGCCAGTTCCACCAGGTCGAGGGCCGCCTCGGCCGTCGTATCCGCGCCGACTGCGTGCTTCCCGCCGCCGTAGCCGCGCAGATCGACGAGGGCGTAGGTGAACTCCGTGCGGTCGAGGTCGGGGAGGACGCCCGCGTAGGCGGACCGATCGGTGAACCAGCCGTGCACGGCGAACACCTTGTGAGGGCCGTCGCCGTGCAGCTCGTGCGGGAGCGTGTAGGAGGTCATGTGACCAAGGTGGCGCATATCGGTGAAGGCCGACAGATTGCCACGGCGGTGTTCATCTGCTCGATGTGGTGATCATGACAAATTCTTGGTAGTCATGTCGACATGCCGTTACGTCAATTGCGCTCGGGAACGAGGACAGCGGCGGCCGTTACGGTCACCTTCCTGCTGGTGGCACTCACGGCCTGCGGCGACGACGGGGACTCCTCGCCCGAAGCCGACGGGAACGAGACCGTCACGGTGGCGGCCCTGCCCTTGATCGACTGCGCCGCCCTCTATATCGCGCGGGACCGCGGCCTGTTCGAGAAGGAGGGTCTCGACGTCCGCGTCCAGCAGGTCCAGCAGAGCCTCCAGGCGCTGCCGGCCCTGGCCAAGGGGCAGATCGACATGGTCGCGAGCGCGAACTACGTCACCTATCTGCAGGCCCATGAGCAGGGCACGCTCGACATCCGGATCGTCGCCGAGGCGATCAGGGCCGCGCCGCGCATGATGGAGGTCCTGGTGCCCGAGGACTCGGACATCAAGACCGTCGCCGACCTCGAGGGCAAGAAGCTCGCGGTCAACACCCTGAACAACGTCCAGTCGCTCACCTTCAACGAGATCCTGGAGAAGCAGGGCGTCGGGCGCCCCGTCTACCGGGCGATACCCTTCCCGCAGATGGGTGCGGCTCTGGACAAGGGGCAGATCGACGCCGTGCACGCGGTCGAGCCCTACGACACTTCCATTCAGGACGAGTTGAAGGCCAGGGTCCTCGTCGACGGCTCGTCCGCGCCCGTGGAGGCACTACCGCTCAGCGGATACATCAGCACGAGCGACTACGCCGACGGGAACGCCAAGACGCTGGCCGCCTTCCAGCGGGCCATCAAGGCGGCCGTGCGGATCGCCGAGAAGGACCCGTCCGTCGTACGCGACACCCTGCCGACGTACACCAAGGTCACCGAGAAACAGGCCGAGTCGATCGATCTGCCGGTCTTTCCGCCCGCGATGGACGCCGCGCAGCTCAGCCGGCTCACCGGTCTGATGGAGAAGCAGGGGATGCTGAAGAAGCCGATCGACCCGGCGACGCTGATGGTCAAGTGACGTGACGTGAAGGGCCGTCGGGAGCAGCTGCTGCTGGGTGCTTTGGGCGTGGTGCTGGCCTTCGGTGCCTGCGAGGCCGTCTCCCGTGCCGGCCTCGTGCGGCGCAGCTATCTGCCGCCCGCCTCCGAAGTCCTGGCCCGTGCCGTCGAGTTGGCGGGCGACGCGGCCTTCCTGGACGGCATCGGGGCCACCTTGCGGGCGTGGGCGCTCGGGCTCGGTCTCGCCTGTGCCATCGCGGTGCCGGTCGGTCTGGTGCTGGGCAGTGTGCCGGTCGTCGACGCCGCCGTACGCGCGATCATCGAGTTCCTGCGGCCGCTGCCGTCCGTCGCGCTGATCCCGCTGGTCTCCCTCCTCCTCGGCTCGGGCACCGAGACCAAGGTCGTGCTGGTGACGTACGCCTCGGTCTGGCCGATCCTCTTCAACACCGTCTACGGCCTCGGCGAGACCGACCCCCTGGCCAAGGACACCCTCCGCGCCTTCGGCTTCGGCCGCCTCGCCGTCCTCCTCCGCGTCGAACTACCGGGCACGGCCCCCTTCATCGCCGCCGGCATCCGCATCTCGGCCGCGGTCGCCCTCATCCTGGCCGTCGCCACGGAGATCCTCTCCGGGTTCGGCGAAGGCCTCGGCATCTTCATCGCCCAGGCGGGGCTCGCGACGGACGGGACGCGAGATGTGCTGGCGGGGGTCGTGTGGGCGGGGGTTCTGGGGCTGGTCATCAATGGGGTGCTGGTGTGGGGGGAACGGCGGTTGTTCCCTTGGACGCCGGGGTGGCGGGGTGGGTGAAGCGCGGTGGGTGTAGCCGGGTGGGTGAAGGCGCGTACGTGAAGCGGAGTGGTGAGGGGCGGTAGGTGAAGGGGCGTGGTGAGGGGCTGGTGAGGCGGTGGAGTGTGGCTCTGAGCGGGTCGGTGGGGGCAAGTCGGGGTGTTGCGGAGGGGTGGTGCGTGGGCGCGGGGAGTACTCGCGGGGGCGGGGCTTCCGTCCCGGGTACGCGGTTCCACGTCATACGCCCCACCCCACGCGGCACCCATCCCACCGAAACCGCCGGCCCGATCGCGCCGCGGTGAGCGCTGATGGACCGCCCCCGTACCACCGCATCGGAGCCCGCCGGGGCTCGTGGCCGGCCGTCGGCCGCGGTACTTCGCGCCCTGCGCTCTGCGCCCGTACGACACGCGCCCGCCTCCGCCGCCGTACGCCACGCCCTCCTCCGCTGGCTCGTCCTCGCGGTCGCCGTGGCCGTCTGGCAGGTGGTCGCCCGAGCGCACGGCAGTGTCTACTTCCCGCCGCCCGCCGAGATCGCGCGGCACGCCCGCGACCTGTGGTTCTCGGGGCCCGCCCGGCACGTCTTCCTCACCGAGGACGCCGTCGCCGACATCCTGCCCAGCCTCGGCCGGATGGCCGCCGGGTTCGCACTCGCCGCCGTCGCCGGGATCGCACTCGGCGTCGCGGTCGGCCGCTCACGACGCGCCTACGCCCTCTGCAACCCCGTCCTGCAGTTCGCCCGCGCCGTGCCGCCGCCCGCCCTGGTCCCCGTCTTCGTCGTGATCTTCGACTTCGGTACGCCGATGCAGATCGCGTCGATCGTCTTCAGCGCCGTCTGGCCGGTGCTGATCAACACGGCGGAAGGCGCCCGCAACACCGACCCACTGCGCCTCGAGGTCGCCGCCGTGCTGCGGCTGACTCCCGCCGAACGGCTCCGCTTTCTGATCCTGCCCTCCGCCCTGCCCCGCATCTTCGCCGGCCTGCGCCTGAGCCTTTCGCTCTCCCTCATCCTCATGGTGTTCTCGGAACTGCTCCCGGGCACCGCCAACGGCATCGGCTTCACGCTCACCGACGCCCAGTCCCGCTCCGACCTGCTCACCGTCTGGGCGGCGCTGGTCCTTCTCGGCGCCCTCGGCTACCTCCTCAACACCGGCCTGCTGGCGGTCGAGAAGCGGATCGTCGGGAAAGGGAGGACGACGACCGGATGACCCTTACGCCCCTCAACCTCTGCGCAGGGACAGCCATGCTCCGATTGGACGCGGTCGGCCAGCGCTACGGCGACCACCAGGTCCTGCACGACATCACCCTCACCGTGCCCGACGGCCAACTCCTGTGCGTCGTGGGCCAGTCCGGCTGTGGCAAGTCCACCCTTCTGCGCACCGTCGCGGGCCTGCTGCCGGTGTACGACGGCACGATCACGCTCGACGGCACACCCGTGCGGGGCGTCCCCGACAACCTGGCCGTGGTCTTCCAGGACTATGCACGCTCCCTCTACCCCTGGCTCACGGTCCGCGAGAACGTGGCGCTCCCGCTGCGCCGCAGGGGTCTGCCGAGAGCGGAACGCCGGGCCGAGGCAGACCGCATCCTGGCCCGGGTCGGCCTCACCGACACGGCCCGGCGCCACCCCTGGCAGCTCTCGGGCGGCATGCAGCAACGCGTGGCGATCGCCCGCGCCCTGGTCTGCCGACCCTCCCTGCTCCTCATGGACGAACCCTTCGGCTCCCTGGACGCCCAGACCCGCGAGGACCTGGAGGACCTCCTTCTGGATGTCCACCGCACGGACGGCGCGACGATCGTCTTCGTCACCCACGACATCGACGAGAGCGTGTACCTGGGCGACCGTGTCGTCGTCCTCTCCCCGGGACCCGGCGCCAAGGTCGTCCTGGACCTGCCGGTCGAACTCCCCGGCGCCCGGGACCAGATCACGACCCGGGGCCTCGCGGAGTTCGTCGCACTGAGGTCGGAGGTGGGACGGGCGGTGAGGAAGAGATAGCGGAAGGGAGAGCGGAGGGAACCTGGGAGCCCCTTTGGCGCCGGTCGGCGCCATCCCGCCCGTCCGGCGTTGAGGACGAGGCCCTTTAGGGGCCGAAGCGGGGGTTCAGGGGACGGCAGCCCCTTGGCGGGGTGGAAGGGGCGGAGCCCCTTCAGGTTGGGACGGGTAGGGGCGGCGGGGGCGAGGAACTCCCCTGCCGGCCCCGCCCCTCAGCCGAGCCGCACGTCCTGCCACACCAACCGGTGATCAGAGGTCGGCACCGTCTTCCCGTCGCCCACCAGCCGGTACAGCGGGTCGTCGGCCGTCGGCCAGAACACCCCGTTCGCGCCAGGTATCAGGCCCTTGGACGGCAGGACGTAGTCGACGCGCAGGTTCCCGGGAGCGGTGTCGCCGAAGTCGGCGGTGTCGTACGCCGGGTCGCCGGTGTGCGAGGCGTTGGCGCCGCCCTGGAGCTTCGCGGCCTCCACGCCGCCCGCGCTGGCCGGCGGGGTGGCCGGGAGATTCACCGCTGGGTGGTCCAGCAGCTGCCGTATCGCGTGGTCGTAGCTGTCACCGTCGTACGGATCGGCGTTGTTGTCGCCGGCGATCACGAACCGCGCCCCGGGCCGCAGCCCGCCGCGTACGCCCTTGTCGTCGTAGAGATAGGAGCTGCGCCCGCGCCCGCCGATGTAGTCCGCCCACAGGCGGATCTCGTCGTGGTTGCGCCGGCCGTTGCGGTCCTCGGTGCCGTCGAAAGTGGGCGGCGTCGGGTGCGAGACCAGGAAGTGCACGGTGGAGTGCCCGACGCACACCGGCACGTCCCAGTGGCTCTTCGACGACAGCCGGAGGATCGCGCGGGCCTCGTCGCTGTAGTAGCCCGGGGGCATGAGGTGACCGGGCATGTCCTTCCACAGGAAGTGCTGGAAGGTCCGCACCGCGCGCGTGTCGATCGGGTACTTCGACAGCACGACCATGCCGTACTGCCCCGGGAACCAGCCGTAGCCGTACGCGTCCTGCCCGTACGCGTCCGAACCGGGTGTCGTGACCGCGCCGTTCTTCCCGTCGAGGTCCACGCCGGTGGCGACGCCCGTGTTCACCGGGCCGGTGAAGCGATACGGGAAGCGGATCGGCTTCGCCCCGCTCTGGCCGACCGACAGGTAGTTGCGCAGGAACAGCCGGACCGCCGTGCCCTGCTCGTCGTAGTCGAACTCGTTGATCAGCAGGACATCCGGGTCGACCCGCTGGATGGTCTCCGCGGCGTTGCGCGCCTGGGCATTGTCCGGCGTGGACAGGTCGCTGATCAGCGCGCCCTGGGTCGAGCGGTTCAGGGAGGCGTTGAAGGTGGCGAACCGTACCGACCGGCGGCCGTGCCGCTCGGCCGCCGAGGCCGGGAGCGCCGCGGTCGTGGCCAGCGCCGCCCCGGCGAGGGAGGCGAGTGCGGTGCGGCGTGAGAGAGATCCGGTGTTGTTCATTGCGACTCCGGTGGGGGAGGAGGGGAGGAGGGCAGAGGGGACACATGAAGCGCGAAAAGTCTGCGCGCGTAGAGATGAACGCCACAAGGCCCGGCGAGAACTCCCGGATTCATCCGTGATTCACGCGATGGTGTGATCATGTCCCGCGCCGCGGATGCCTGTTGGGCCCCGAGGGTAGGGCCGGGCCATGACGCAGCAGCCCTTCGAACTCCCGCACTTCTACATGCCGTATCCCGCGCGGCTGAACCCGCACGTCGACGAGGCTCGCGCCCATTCGACCCGGTGGGCGCGCGAGATGGGCATGCTGGAGGGGTCCGGGATCTGGGAGCAGGCCGACCTGGACGCGCACGACTACGGCCTGCTCTGCGCCTACACCCACCCCGACTGCGACGGCCCGGCCCTCTCCCTCATCACGGACTGGTACGTGTGGGTCTTCTTCTTCGACGACCACTTCCTGGAGACCTTCAAGCGCACCCAGGACCGCGCCGGCGGGAAGGCATATCTGGACCGGCTGCCGCTGTTCATGCCGATGGACCTGTCGACCCCGATGCCCGAGCCGCAGAACCCCGTCGAGGCCGGGCTCGCCGACCTGTGGACCCGCACGGTGCCCTCGATGTCGGTCGACTGGCGCCGCCGGTTCGCCGTCGCCACCGAGCACCTTCTCAACGAGTCCTTGTGGGAGCTGTCCAACATCAATGAGGGGCGCATCGCCAACCCGGTCGAGTACATCGAGATGCGCCGCAAAGTGGGCGGTGCCCCCTGGTCGTCGGGCCTCGTGGAGTACGCGACGGCCGAAGTGCCCGCGTCCGTTGCGGAGTCGAGGCCGCTGAGGGTCCTGATGGAGACGTTCTCGGACGCCGTACACCTGCGCAACGACCTGTTCTCCTACCAGCGCGAGGTCGAGGACGAGGGCGAACTCAGCAACGGTGTCCTGGTGCTGGAGACCTTCTTCGGCTGCACCACCCAGGAGGCCGCCGACACCGTCAACGACGTCCTCACCTCCCGGCTCCACCAGTTCGAGCACACCGCCCTCACCGAAGTCCCCGCCGTGGCGCTGGAGAAGGGGCTCACGCCGCAGGAGACCGCCGCGGTCGCCGCGTACACCAAGGGCCTGCAGGACTGGCAGTCGGGCGGCCACGAATGGCACATGCGCTCCAGCCGCTACATGAACGACCGCGCACGGTCCTCCGCGCCGTGGCAGACGCTCACCGGGCCCGGCACCTCCGCGGCCGACGTCGGCGCCCTGCTCGCGGCGGCCGGCGCCGAACGCCTGCGCGTGTACACCCACGTCCCCTTCCAGAAGGTCGGCCCGTCCCGGCTGCCCGACTTCCACATGCCGTTCGCGGTGGAGCTCAGCCCGCACCTGCCCGGCGCCCGAACCCGCCTCACCGAGTGGATGCACCGCATGGGCATGCTCCGGGAGGGTGTCTGGGACGAGGACAAGCTCGCCGCCTACGACCTCGCCCTGTGCTCCGCCGGCCTCGACCCGGACGCCACACCCGAAGCCCTCGACCTCAGCGCGCAGTGGCTCGCCTGGGGGACGTACGGCGACGACTACTACCCGCTGGTCTTCGGCCACCGCCGCGACCTGGCCGCCGCGCGCCTGACCACCCGGCGCCTGTCGGACTGCATGCCCCTCGACGGCGAGGCGGCCGTCACCCCGCTGGGCGGCATGGAGTGCGGCCTCGTCGACCTCTGGACGCGCACGACGGCCGGGATGACTCGGGCCCAGCGGCGCTCCCTGAAGGACGCGATCAACACGATGACCGAGAGCTGGGTGTGGGAGCTGGCCAACCAGCTCCAGAACCGCATCCCCGACCCGGTCGACTACCTGGAGATGCGGCGCGCCACCTTCGGCGCCGACCTCACGCTCAACCTGTGCCGCACCGGCTGCGGTCCCGCCGTCCCGCAGGAGGTCTACCGCAGCGGGCCCGTGCGCTCCCTGGAGAACGCCGCCGTCGACTACAGCATGCTCATCAACGACGTGTTCTCCTACCAGAAGGAGATCGAGTACGAGGGCGAGATCCACAACGCGATCCTCGTCGTGCAGAACTTCTTCGGGATCGACTACCCGACCGCCCTCGGAGTCGTCCACGACCTGATGACCCAGCGGATGCGCCAGTTCGAGCACGTGGCCGCCCACGAACTGCCGGTCGTGTACGAGGACTTCGGCCTCTCGGAGGAGGCTCGCGAGGCCATGCGGGGCTACGTGGCCGACCTGCAGAACTACATGGCGGCCATTCTGAACTGGCACCGTGCGGTCGCCCGTTACAAGCCCGACTTCCTGGCCCGCCGCGCCCACGGCTTCCTGCCCGACCGCCCGCCGGCCGTACCCGTCCTCAGCTGACCTCGCGCACGCGCGCAGTGGCCTCCTCGGCGAGTTCTCGTACGCCCTTCGCGGCGTTCTCCGGCAGCTCGCCGAGTATCGCGTCGGCGGCCGTGAGGAGCGCGCGGGCCTCGTCCGGTCGGCCCGCTTCGGCCAGGGAGCGGGTCAGCCTGTAGTGCTCTTTGGCCATGAAGCGGCCGAGGCTCGCGCATCGCCAGTGACGCAGGGAGTCGTCCTCGGGGGCAGCGAGGGTTTCGCGCAGGTACGCCAAGGTCCTTACCGACTGTGACAGTTGACCGACGGCACGCTCCAGGCGGGCCTGGTCGAGGCGGGCCAGCACCCGGTCCCACGCCTTCTCCCGCAACGCGGCGAGCAAGCGCTGGGCGCGCAGTGCCTGGAGGCGGTCGCCGAGTTCCTCGAAGTCGTGCGCCAGCGTCCGCAGCGGGGTCGTGGTCAACTCCCGTGGCGCGTCGGGCCGACGGAGTCTGCTGTGATCCATGACGATCTCGTCGAGACGGCGGATCAGCGCGATCCGGGCGAGCTCGGTCATGCCCTGGTCGCGGGCCAGGTCGGTCCATGTGCCCACCGGCTCGTCCGCGGGATCCGCACCGAACAGCGACTCGTCCAGTTCCTGCGCCCACGCCCGCAACTCCTGAGCGCTCGCCCCGGGTTCCGGCATGCCGCCGAGCCCGCACCAGGTGTCGTACGTCGTCTCACGCACCTCGTGCAGCAGCGGCAGGTCCGCGATGTCGCCGTGCAGCCCCACCAGCACGGCGGCGAGCCGCAGTTCGTCCGTCATCGAGGAGTGCGCCTCGTGCCGCAGCAGATGGCGCAGCACCTCGATGTCGCCGTCCGCTCGGTCGAACTGCGCGGCCCGCAGGGCGAGTCGGCGCCGTACGGGATCGCCGGCCACGGCGTCCCACACCGCGCGATCGCCTGCCCGCAGCAGCGCCAGATCGGCACGACCGCTCGCGAGCACCGGCTCCCACAGGGGCGGGCGCGGATACGAGTCGAGCAGCTGATAGGCGTTGTGCTCGGTCGCGTTCAGCAGCACGAAGTCGGGCTCGGTGCGCAGGAGCGCGGCCCGCAGCATGGCTTCCAGCTCCGTGGGGGAGCGCTCCGGAAAGCCCAAGGCGGCGCGCAGTTCGGCCCGCGCCTCTTCGAGGCCATGGCCCTGCTGGGCCTCGTCCTCCTCGTCCCCGTCCTCCTCTTCGGCTTCCGCCAGACCGATCATGATCTCGAGCGCCTCGTCGACGCTGGAGCCGATGATCCCGGCCGAGCCCTCCGAGTCGGCGTACAGCACCGAGCCGTCCGCGCACACGAAGTACGTACCGCCGGTGTCGTCCCCCGCGACTATGTCGAGCGGCCCGCCCGAGGCGAGGCGGACCTCCTCGACGTGACCATGGGCCGCACGGTGGATGTCGAAGCCGAAGGGGAAGGCCGCCAGTCCGGCCAGTCGGGGGTTCTCTCGGAGCAGCGGCAGCGCGCGATCGGTCATGTCACAGAACGTAACAGCCGCCACTGACAACGGACTTCTGACCGCCGAGGGAGGACACACGGGCTGACCCACGCGCGCGTGCCGCGTCGGGCACGCGCGGCGCGTCACGCGTGCGTGGGGACCTTCCGCGCCGCGTGCTCCACCGCGGCTCGCGCCAGCGCCCGGACCATCGGGTGCGGGCGCGAGCCCTCGCCGGACAGCTCCGGCTGGAACAGGGATGCGAGGAAGAAGGGGTGGCCCGGCAGTTCTGCCATCCTGACCTGCCCCTGGGTGTCCTGCCCGCTGAAGCGCAGCCCGTGTTCCCGCAGCGTGTCGAGGTGGCGGGAGGGGCCGTAGTGGCAGGAGTAGCGCTCCACGGTCCGCTCGGCACCGATCACCGACTGGGCGAGCGACCCCGCTTCCAGCACGACGGTGTCCTCGTGGTCGGCCAGCGAGCAGGCCAGCGGTTCGATGAGAAAGTCCTCGGCATCGGGGTCGTTCTCCGCGTGCGCCACCTTCGGCAGCCCACAGGCGCTCCGGGCGAACTCCAGCAACGCGTGCTGGAAGCCGGCGCAGGTGCCGAGGAACGGTATGCCCTCCGTGCGCGCGGTGCGGATCGCGGCGAGGACACCCGCCTCACTGCGGTACGGGCTGCCCGGTACCACCCACACGGCGTCGAAGCCGCGCACCGCGCCCTCGGCCTCGGCGTCCTCGGACGGGATCCAGTAGGCGTCCAGGACAAGCCGGTCGTGTGCGGCGAGCGCGTCGAGCAGCTGGGGGATGCGGGTGTGCGAGACGACGTTGGGGGACCGGTCGCCGACGAGGGCGACCTTCGCAACGGGCATCGTGGTGTCGGTCATGGCCCTCATCCTGGGCGCGCGGCGTGGTTCACGTCCAACGATGATTACTACACCTCCGATAAGCAGAACTGATGGCATGGGGGATGCTGTCCGGCATGGACCCGCACCTGCTGCGCACCTACGTCACCGTCGCCCGCCTCGCCTCGTTCTCCGAGGCCGCCCGCGAACTGGGCTACACCCAGTCGGCGGTGTCCCAGCACATCGCCGCGCTCGAACAGGACCTCGGCGCCCCGCTGCTCACCCGCCGCCCCGTCGCGCCCACCGCGGCCGGCGAGCGGCTCCTGGAACACACGGGGCCGCTGCTGCTGCGGCTGGAGGCGGCCCGCGCGGACGTCGTTCGCATGGTGGCCGCGCCCGACCACGGGCTGACGCTCGCAACCGCGCCGACCGCGCTCGGGCCGCGCGTCCTCGCCGCGCTGCCGGCCTCCGGAGTGACCCTGCGCGTGCTGCCGCGCGACGAGGTCCCCGCGGCCGTCGCCACGGGTACGGCGGATCTCGGCCTCGTGGACGGCCTGGCCGCCCCCAGCGACCCGTTGCGACTGCCCGACGTGGCACCGCTGACCACGTACGGCGTGGGGGAGGAGCCGGTCTGTGTCCTCCTGCCCGACACCCACCCGCTCGCCCGGCGCGCGGGGCTGCGCCTCGGCGACCTGGCCGACGCCCGCTGGCTGGACGCCCCTGACGCCGGGCTGCCGCTCGCCCACCTCCGCGCCGCGAACGGCGGCCACGGCTTCCGCTGCGCCCTGCGCTACGAGGGCACCGACGTCCGCACCCTCACCGCCCTGGCCGCGGCGGGGCACGGCCTGACCCTGCTGCCACGCCCGGCCGCCACCGATGTACCCGGCACGGTCGCCGTACCGGTCACCGAACCGCGAGTCGTGCACCGGACGGAACTGGTGCACTCGGGAGCGCTCGGGGGAGCCGCGGCGGCGGTCGCGGAGGCGTTGGCCGAACGGGCGTGGTGAGGCAGTGGCCCGCCCCTCCGCCACCTCCTCCGACGTCCCGTTTTCGCCGTGACGCCTATGGCTTCCCGTTCCTGACCACCGGTCAGTCTCACTCGATCGTGGCTCGTTGTGCGCCGGTGCGCAGGGTAGTCACCAGGCGGAGGCGATCCGATGGAACAGACTGCGTTGCGACCCAAGCCCATGCCAGGTCAGGGGCCCGGCGACGGCCCCGAGCCAGGCCCCGACACACGGCGCCCGCACGCCGCGCCCCGCCGACGAGGCCGACGGCTCACAACCCTCCTGGTCGCCCTGCTCGTCGGGATGGTCCTGGTCCTGTCCGGGGTCGGACTCGGCGCGATGGGAGCCACGATGATCGGCATGGGCAAGCTCGCCGAACTGCAACGCCGCGCGGGACAGGGCGCCTCCGCAACCCCGGCCCCCTCCGCACACCCCCGCTCCCCGATGCCGAGCCCCTCTCCGGCTCCCGCCGTCGCCACCCTCGGTGTGGAAGCCGTGGACGCCGGGAAGCCGGGCGCCCTGGTCGTCGGCGTTCACGTGCCCGGCCCGGGATACGCGGCCGGCCTGATCCGGGGCGATGTGATCCTCGCGTTCGACAAGACCCGCGTCGAATCGGCCGCGGACCTGGCGCGGGCCGTCGCCGCGTCCCGCCCGGGCAGCGAGGCCGTCCTGACGGTGCGCCACCGCAGCGGCGGCTTCCAGCAGCTCACGGTCGTCCCGGGCGTCGTCACCTGACGGCCCGCCTCCCCTTGCGGGAGTACGGGAAAACCACTGGTCACCCTCCGCCGACAAGGCCACGATGACCCCATGCTGACCACCCTGATCGCCTTCCTGGGGGCCTGTACCCTCGTCGCCGCCTCGCCC
The DNA here is from genome assembly GCF_050936625.1 of Streptomyces sp. CA-251387. Lineage (NCBI taxonomy): Bacteria > Bacillati > Actinomycetota > Actinomycetes > Kitasatosporales > Streptomycetaceae > Streptomyces > Streptomyces sp. CA-251387. Next base: position 7,439,940 of record NZ_JBNJMJ010000001.1, read on the forward strand.
GGGCCCAGCACCGTCCTGATCATCAAGCAGTCCCTGCACAGCAGACGCTCCGGCTTCCTGACCGTGCTCGGCAACGAGACCGGCGTCTTCATCTGGGGCGTCGTCGCCGCGTTCGGCCTGACCGCGCTGCTGACGGCCTCCGAGGTGGCGTACGACGTGATGCGGATCGTCGGCGCGGTCGTGCTGGTCGGCTTCGGCGTCCAGGCGCTGCGGCAGGCGCGCCGCGGCAAGGGCGCGGAGGAAGGCAGCTGGGAGGCCACCCACAAGAGCGGCTGGGCCTCCTACCGCGGCGGGCTGCTGCTCAACCTCGCAAACCCCAAGGCGGCCGTCTTCGCCCTGTCCTTCCTCCCGCAGTTCGTGCCGGAGGGCGCCCCGCACCTGCCGGCCATGGTCGGCCTGGCCGCGCTCTGGGCGGTGTACGAGGTCGGCTACTACGGCCTCTACGTGTGGTTCGTCGGCCGGATGAAGGCCGTGCTGTCCCGCACGGGCGTGCGCCGGCGCCTGGAACAGGTCTCCGGAGGCGTCCTGCTGCTCCTCGGCGTCCGGATGGCGCTGGACAGCTGACCCATGGCATGGGAGAGCTGACGCCGTGCCCCACCACCAGCCGTCCGAAAGACCTGCCGAAAGACTCGCCGACCGGCTCGCGCCGCCCCTTCCCTACGGGCAGGATGCTGCCCGTAGTCCTTATCAGCGCCCAGGGAGGCCCGGATGACCGGCACCGCACCCGCGCCCTTCACCGCCGACGACTACCGGGCCCGGATGGAGCGTGCCGCGCGGACGGCCGCGGACGCCGGACTGGCCGGGCTGCTGGTGGCCCCCGGCCCGGACCTGGTGTGGCTCACCGGCTACGCGCCCCCGCGGAGACCGAGCGGCTCACCCTGCTGGTCCTCGTGCCCGGCCGGGACCCCGTCCTCGTCGTCCCCGCCCTGGAGGCCCCGGACGCCGCGAAGGCCTCCGGCGCGCCCGGTCTGACCCTGCGCGACTGGACCGACGGCCAGGACCCCTACGCCGCCACCGCCGCCCTCCTCGACGCGAGCGGCCGGTTCGGCATCAGCGACAACGCGTGGGCGATGCATCTGCTGGCCCTGCAGCGGTCGCTTCCCGGCACCGCCTACGCCTCCCTCACCGACGTCCTGCCGATGCTGCGGGCCGTCAAGGACGTCGCCGAGGTGGAGCTGCTGGCGGCCGCGGGTGCGGCCGCAGACGCAACGTTCGAGGAGATCCGGAAGGTTCCCTTCGGCGGCCGCCGCGAGTCCGACGTCGCCGCCGACCTCGCCGACCTGCTGCGGGGCTTCGGCCACTCCCAGGTCGACTTCACGATCGTCGCCTCGGGCCCCAACGGCGCCAACCCGCACCACGAGGCGGGCGACCGGGTGATCGAGAGCGGCGACATGGTCGTCCTCGACTTCGGCGGCCTCAGGTACGGCTACGGCTCCGACACCTCCCGCACGGTCCACGTCGGGGAACCCACCGACGAGGAGCGCCGCGTCCACGACCTGGTGCGCGCGGCCCAGGAAGCGGGCTTCCGTGCCGTACGGCCCGGCGTCGCCTGCCAGGAGGTCGACCGGGCCGCCCGCGCGGTCATCGCGGACGCCGGATACGGCGAGTACTTCATCCACCGCACCGGGCACGGCATCGGCGTCACCACGCACGAGCCGCCGTACATGATCGAGGGCGAGGAGCAGCCGCTGAGGCCCGGCATGTGCTTCTCCGTGGAGCCCGGCGTCTACCTGCCCGGCCGCTTCGGAGTGCGCATCGAGGACATCGTGACGGTCACCGAGGACGGCGGCCGGCGCCTCAACGACACGACCCGCGAGATGGTCATAGTGGACTGATCCGGCGACCGATCCCGGAGCAAGGAGCCCCCGTAGACCCCCGAGCGACAACGGCGCGACCATGACCCAGGCACCGACACCCACCGCGGACACTGTCCGCCGACTGGTCCGTTCCCTGCTCAAGGAGGGCGCGGACGACTCGGCGGGACCGGAGGTCCGCCCTGCCGCCCCGGGCGCCGAACCCGCCACCTGGCTGGTCGGCACCCGCCATGTGCTGCGCCTCGCCCCCGACCGTGACGCAGCCGCCCGCCAGCGCCGCGAACTGCGCCTGCGCGACCTCGTCCGCCCGCACGTCCCCGTCGCCGTGCCGACGAGCATCGCGCACGGGGAGTGGGCGCCCGGGCTGACCTACACCCTGGACACCAAGGTGCCCGGCGGGTCGGGCACCCAGCACGACGTGTCCGCGGTCGGCGAGACCGATCTGGCCGGGCTGCTCACGGGGCTGCGCGAGGTCCCGGTACGGCAGGCCGAGACGCTCGGTGTGCCGCGCGCCGCCCCACGCTCGCTGGAGGCCCTGCGAAGGGCCGCCGAACGTGCCGCCGCACGCCTCGCCGACGCCGACGAGTTCGACGCCACCCGCCTGCGCCAGCTCACCCAGCCGGCCGCCGTGCAGCTCGCGGCCCAGCCCGGCACCGCCGTCCTCGTCCACCACGCCCTCACCGGCGACCACCTCGTGGTCAGCGCCGACGGCCGGGTGCGCGGCCTCCTCGGTTGGGCCGACACCGTCCTGGGCGACCCCGCCGAGGACATCGCCGGCCTCGCCCTCACCGTCGGCTCCCCGGCCGCCGTGCGCGCCGCCACCCTCGCCGGCTACGGCGCCCGCCCCTGCCTGCGCGGCCTCTGGCTCGCCCGCTGCGACGCGGTCCTGCACCTCGCGGCCCGCCTCGACGGCAAGGGCGAGACACCCCTCCCGCTGCTGCGGACGCAGCTCCGGCACGCGTGGGAGGCGATCCTGCTGGAGCGCGTGACGGAACTCAGGGAGGACGACGGCGACGAGGAGCTCTAGTACGGCGAGAAGCTCCAGTACGGCGAGGATGTGCCGTACGCGCGTGGGGAACCCCCGAGCACGCGGGCTCTCCTGCCCGGAGGAGGCGACGGCGCCACGGCCGGTGGTGCAGGGCGGGCGGCTCCGAAGGGGCGATGCGCGCGCACGCGCCCCCGCCCGGCGCTACGCACCCCGGCACCGCCCCGCTCATCCCTGCAACAGCACCACGCCCGACTCCCCGGGCACATGCAGCACCCCGTCCGCGCCCGGCGCCTCCACGGGCTCCCAAGCCGCCAGTACGACCGCCTGACGGGGCCCCAGGGGGATCGCCGCCGGATCCTTGGCGAGGTTGACGGCCACCCGTACGTCGCCGCGCCGGAAGGCGAGCCAGCGCCCCTGCTCGTCGTAGGCCACCTTGGTGTCGGCGAGGTCGGGATCCGTGAGGTCGGGCTGCTCGTGGCGCAGGGCGAGGAGACGGCGGTACCAGGCCAGCACGCGCGCGTGGGGCTCGCGGTCCGGTTCGGACCAGTCGAGGCAGGAGCGGTCCCGGGTCGCCGGGTCCTGCGGGTCGGGCACGTCCTCCTCGGCCCAGCCGTGCGCCGCGAACTCGCGCCGTCTGCCCCGCCGTACGGCCTCGGCGAGCTCCGGGTCGGTGTGGTCGGTGAAGAACTGCCAGGGGGTGCTCGCGGCCCACTCCTCGCCCATGAACAGCATCGGCGTGAACGGCGCGGTCAGCGTGAGTGTGGCCGCGCAGGCCAGCAGGCCGGGGGACTCCGGCAGGAACGCGGCCGCGAGCCGGTCGCCCTGGGCCCGGTTGCCGACCTGGTCGTGGGTCTGGCTGTAGCCGAGGAGGCGGTGCGCCGCCACGCGCGTGCGGTCCAGGGGGCGACCGTGGCGCCGGCCCCGGAAGCTCGAGTAGGTGCCGTCGTGGAAGTAACCACCGGTGAGGGTCTTGGCCAGGGCCGCCATGGGGGCTCGGGCGAAGTCGGCGTAGTAGCCCTGGGACTCGCCGGTCAGCGCGGTGTGCAGGGTGTGGTGGAAGTCGTCGTTCCACTGGGCGTGCACACCGAGACCGCCCTCCTCGCGCGCGGTGATGAGCCGAGGGTCGTTGAGGTCGGACTCGGCGATCAGGTACAGCGGTCGGCCGAGGTCGGCCGAGAGGCTGTCGACGGCCGTCGACAGCTCCTCCAGGAAGTGGCACGCGCGCGTGTCCACCAGCGCGTGCACCGCGTCCAGGCGCAGCCCGTCGATCCGGTAGTCCCGCAGCCAGGCCAGCGAGCTCTCGACGAGATACGCGCGCACCTCGTCCGAGCCGGGCGCGTCCAGGTTGACGGCGGAACCCCAGGGCGTCTGATGTGTGTCCGTGAGGTAGGGCCCGAAGGCGGGCAGATAGTTGCCGGACGGGCCGAAGTGGTTGTGCACGACGTCGAGGACCACGCCCAGGCCCAGCTCATGAGCCCGGTCGACGAAGCGTTTCAGCGCTTCCGGCCCGCCGTACGGCTCGTGCACGGCCCACAGCGAGACCCCCTCGTAGCCCCAGCCGTGCCGCCCGGGGAAGGGACACAGGGGCATCAACTCGACGTGTGTGACACCCAGTTCCGCGAGATGGCCGAGCCGCTCGGCGGCCGCGTCCAGGGTGCCCTCACGCGTGTACGTGCCCACGTGCAGCTCGTACAGCACCGCACCGGGCAGTGGCTTGCCCGCCCACTCGGTACGCCACTCGTACCGGCCGTGGTCGACGACCGCGCTCAGCCCGTCAGGGCCGTCCGGCTGCCGACGGGAGCGCGGGTCGGGCAGCACGGGACCGTCGTCCAGCGAGAAGCCGTACCGCGTCCCGTCCCGCGCCTCTGCCTCCCCCCACCACCATCCCGCGCGATCCGGATCGCGCTCCAACGCGCGCGTGGCACCCTCGCAATGGAGCGTCACACGGTCGGCCTGCGGTGCCCACACCTCGAACTGCACGGACGGTTCCCCTTCGTCTGCTCACCGTGATGTAGCCCGTCCATGGTGCTTCAAACGAGATCAATCCGCTTTTGAATCTTCCCTTTTGCGGCGGGTGTCGCGCCCGGCCTCGCCGAGCACGCGCGCGTGGCCATCGTTTCCGCGTTTTCTGGACACCGGGGGTTCACTGACCGACAATCAGCACCGTGACGTCGTCCTTCGAGTTCAACACGTACCCCGCGCGGCTCTCCGACGCGGAGCGCGACAAGGCGCTGAAGGTGCTCCGTGACGGCGTCGCCATGGGCCGGCTGTCGCACGACACGTTCGTGCGGCGCATGGAGCTCGCCCTCACCGCCCGCCGCGTGGACGAGCTCGCCGCGCTCACCGCCGACCTGCCCGTCGAGAGCCGTCTGTCGCGTTTGGTGTTCGGCACCGTCGAGGCGGTCTCCGGCTTCACCGTGCGGCTGCGCCGGGCATGGCAGGCCGAGCGGCTGCCCAAGCTGCTGCTGCCCCACCCCGCCGCCGGTCATCCGCTGCGCATAGGCCGCGACCCCGCCAACGGGCTGCGGCTGACCCACGAGACGGTGTCCCGGGTGCACGCCGAGCTGAGCCACCAGGCCGGCCTGTGGGTGCTGCGCGACCTCGGCTCCACCAACGGCACCACGGTGAACGGCCGACGCGTCATCGGGGCCGTAGTGGTTCGTGAGGGCGACCAGGTCGGCTTCGGCCGGATGTCGTTCCGGCTCGCCGCGAACTGAGCCGAACCTCAGCTCTGGCCTTGCATTTACGTGACGCGTTGATCACCTGCCGAGTGAAATCCCTTTGCGCTCTACGGTGTTGACGTACTCGTCAACTCGTGACTGACTGTGCGTACACCATGCACACCAGGTGAATCGACGGCACCACATTGTGGAGGTGTGCCCTGCCGCCACTCCTCCGCTACCCGACCGTCGACGAGCTGGGGGCCCGGGCGGCCGCACTCGTCGCCCGCCGCCCCCGTGACGCGCGGCTGCGCCGTGTGGGGACGTCCCGCGCGGGCACACCCCTGTGGCTGCTGTCCGTCGGCCGCGGCAGCCGTCAGGCCCTCGTGGTGGCCGGACCGCACGCCAACGAACCGGTGGGCGGCGCGACCGTACTCCGGCTGGCCGAACGGGTGCTCGCCGACCCCCGGCTGCACGCGGGCGCCGACGCCACCTGGAACCTGCTGCTGTGCCTGGACCCCGACGGCCTGCGCCGGAACGAGGGATGGCTGCACGGCCCGTACGCCCTCGGCGGCTACTTCCGGCACTTCTTCCGGCCCGGCTTCCTGGAACAGCCCGAATGGCTGCCCGACGGCGCGGACGCCGCCACGCTGCCGGAGACCCGCGCCCTGCTCGACCTCCAGGACGAACTGCGGCCCTTCCTGCAGTGCTCCCTGCACGGCGTCGACGTCGGCGGCGGCTTCGTCGAGCTGACCCACGACCTGCCCGGCCTCGCCCAGCGCGTCGCGCACTCCGCCGCCCGCCTGGGCATCCCGCGCGAGCTCGGCCCCTACGACACCCTGTACTGGCCGGAACTGGGACCCGCGGTCTACCGGATCCCGCGGCCACGCCGGGGCGATCTGGCCGCCGCCATCACCGAGGCGGCCGTCGAGTCGACGTGGTTCCATCCGCACCGGCACGGCACGGTCACAGCGGTCGTCGAGGCACCCATGTGGGGTGTGGCGGCGGTGGAGGACGGTACTCCGCCCGCCGATGAGGAAACGGTCCTGCGCAGGGTGAGCCACACCCTGCGCCATGACACCCGCGTCCTGGAGCGGCTGCTGGAGCGTCTGCGGCCCCACCTTCCCGCCGGACCGGAGACGGCCCGGCTGCTCGCCCCGGTGGACGACTATTTACTGGTCTGCCCCGGGCTCGCCGACACCTGGGACCCCGACGTCCCGGACCCCGGTGGCGCCCGCCCCCTCCCGCCGCTCAGCACCGCCCATCTGGCCGCCCTGCGCATCGCCGGGCGGCGCCTCGCCCTGCGGACGGCCGGGCTGCTGCACCAGCTCGTGACGGCCGCCGGGCGCGACCCGGCCGGCGTCATGCCGGAACTGGACCGGCTGCTCGACGAGTGGTGCGACGACTACCGCGACGGGTGCGGGGCGCACTGGATACCGGTCGCGCGCCAGGTGGAGTACCAGGCACGGGTGGTCCTCGCCACGTTCGAACTCGCCGGCCGGTACGCGCCCGCGTGCTCCCGTTCGGGTGAGTCGGGGTGGAATGCCGGCGCCGCCGTGCCGATGCATCGGGAATGACGCAATCCCTCACGAGGCGCTGCCTCACCGAACACCCGCGCGCGGCGAAAGCGGTACGGACCGGCCTGTCGGCCGCTGCCGCGCTCCTCGTCCTCGGCACGGTTCCGGCTCCCGCGGCGGCTCAGGAACCGCTCCTGGAGCCGCTTCTGGAACCGGGGCCGACCAACTGGCTCTTCCTCACGCTCACCCCCGGCGACGGCGGGCGCGGCGACGTGCGGGGGGACGGGGGACACGACGGCACGCACGGCGACGGTGGGCACAGCCGCGGCATCCTCCTCAGCTGCGACCCGCCGCAGGGCCATGGACGTGCGGTCGAGGCCTGCGAGCAGCTGGAGAAGGTGGGCGGCGACATCAGCCGACTCGCCCGGCTCCAGCCCGACAACACCTTCTGCCCCATGATCTACGCGCCGGTCACCGCCTACGCGCGCGGCACGTGGGGCGGACGATCCGTCGAGTACCGGGAGACCTTCTCCAACTCCTGCGCGCTGGCCGCGCGGACGGGCTCGGTGTTCACCATGGACGGCTGATACGGCCGCTGCAGCAGCCGTACAGCCGCGGCGAGCCGCCACGCGCGCGTGGCGGGTGCCCCCGCGCGTGGCGCCGTCCTGCCGCACCGCGCCGCGTGACTCATACGGCACGGTCCCGTGCATGCAGCGCCGCCGCGACAACCGTGCGGCACTGGTGCTCGACCTGGTGCTCCAGGGGCACCCAGCGGGCGCGGAAGCGTTCGGCGAAGGCGTCGCTCCAGGTCGCCACGAGGTGTTCGAGGCGCGGTGCCGCGCGGTCGTCGGCCTCCTGCAGGACGCGCAGCAGCATGGCCGCCGCCCGCAGCGGCAGCCGGCGCCCGAAGGCGTCCACGCTCCCGACGTACGCCATGGTGTCGTCGGCAGGCGGCGTGTGCATCCAGTCGGCGGCCAGTCCCGGCACCAGCTCCAGCGCCCACTTCGCGGCCCGCAGCAGGGGCCCGTCGACGCCGTCCAGGCGGGGGAGCGCTTCGGCCAGCACCCGCTCCACCTCCAGCCCGTCCCGCCGCAGCCGGGCCCCCAGCCGCCGCATCGCCCTGGCCGGGTCCGGATGCGGCGCCGGGTCGTCCACCAGGTCGCTCGCCCACATGGGCACCTCGACGACCGCGGTGAGGCCGCCGTACCGGTGCACGTGGTACCAGGTGCTGCTGCGCGCGTCGTCCGGCATGCTCGGGTACGCCGCGCCCGCGCCCGGCGCCGGCATCACATGCACCCCGGGGCCGGCCGCGGGCCAGCCCGCCGCGTCCGAGGCGCCGGTCTCCACCGGGATGTGCAGCTCCGCCGCGGACTTCGCGAACGGCTCGGCGAGCCCGGGGACGTCCTTCGTCAGCTGCACCCAGCTGCCGCCCAGATCGGTGCCGTGCAGGGTCACCTGGAGGTAGGGACGCACTTCGTCGATGACCCGGGTCAGCGCGCGTGTCTCGGGCGGCAGCCGGTCGGGCGGCAGCGTGGCGGGTGCCCACTCCGGCTGCTCGGTGGCCGCGGGCCGGTAGAAGCCGAGGTGGTAGTCGAACAGGCTGCGGGGCGCCGGGGTGACGTGCAGGCTCGCCCCGTCGGGGTCCGCGCACAGCAGGAAGTGCCAGGAGGTGTCGGCCCGTAAGGCCGGCTCGTGCAGGACGCGTTCGGCGACCGCGAGGAGGGCGGGGCCGCCCGTGGGTTCGTTGGAGTGTGCGCCCGCGACCACGAGGACGGCGCGTCGGGCATGGCCGATCGACAGCAGGTGGAGGGGCCTGCCCGCGCGGGAGGCCCCTACCTGTCTGAGGGCGCACAGGTCGGGTCGGTGGGCGACCAAGGCGTGGGCGGACAGGACCAGTTCGGTCAGGGTGGGGTAGCGTAGCTCCGGCAGGAGACTCACCCCCGTCACGTCCGCCCGGCTTCGCAATCCGCAGTACCCCATGGTCTGGTTTAGGTGTCAAGGACTTCACGGGGGAGGCTCCAGGGGGCGCCCAGTTGCATTTGCCTCCGGCAGGCAGGCCCCCGGGGGAGGCAGCGGGCGTGTGCGACAGGATCGCCACATACAGCGTCGGCCCTGCCGGTTGACGAGGGCGACCTACGTGCCTCAGGAGTGATGGAACGAGCCGTACGCCACGCCGATCACCTCGCATCGGCCACCAGGGGACGCCGGTAGCCCGGGCGTGCGGTGCGCGTCGCCGTTCGTCACCACGCGCCGGTCATCGGGCCCGAGCCCCGGGAGCGTGCGCGGGTACGAGCCGGTCGTCGACAGGACACCACGGCGCGCGGTGACGTCGTACGCGCCGGGCGAGCGCTTCCTCGGCTACGGCGACTGCGGGCCGACCCGCTCCAGCAGTGCCACCGGCAGCCGCTCGAAGAGTTCCTCCACGCGCGCGTGACCGGTGAACTCCCGCTCCGGGACCAGCACATCGGCCCACCGCCCCGGCGGCAGCGGCAGCAACGTGTCACGCCAGCCGCCCGCCTGGGCCAGCCGCAGGGACAGGCGCGTCACGGCGGTGAGCACCTCTCCGGAGCGCACGAAGGCCACACAGTGGGCTGCCGCCGGGCCCTGGGCGGCCAAGGGCGCGTACGACGCCGAGTCACCGAACACGTCGGGGCGCCGCCTGCGCAGCCGCAGCGCGGCCGCCGTCACCGCACCCTTGTCGCCCGGCTCCTCGTGCGGGAACCGCACGGCCCGCCGGTTGTCCGGATCCACCAGCGCCCGGTACTCGCCCTCGGTGCCCTGGTAGACGTCCGGGACGCCCGGCATCGTCAGCTGGACCAGGGCCAGGCCCAGCAGGTTCGCCCGGATGTGCGGCTCCAGGCCGCCCCGGAACGCCGCCACGCGTTCGCCCGGCGCCCCGCACGGCCCAGCCGCGACGAACGCCGCCACCGCCTCCTCGTAGGGCGGCTCCTGCTCCGTCCAGCTGGTGAACAGCCCGGCCTCGCGCACATGCTTCAGCAGGGCTCCCTGAACGCGCTCCACGGCCGCCTCGCCCAGCCCGAACACCGTCTGCCAGGCGGCCCACGCCAGTTGCGCGTCCGGTACGCCCTCGCCGTCGCGGGTCACCTCGGTCAGGACATCCGCCCAGCGCTCCGGGCACTCGGTGAGCACGGCGAGCGCGGCCCGTACATCGGCGCTGCGCTTGGTGTCGTGCGTCGAGGCGACCGTCCCGGTCAGGGGCCAGTCGCGCTGCACGCGCGCGCAGTAGGCGTGGAACTCGTCGGGAGAGACCGCGGGGCTCCCCGGGTTCCCGCCCACCTCGGTCGCCGACAGCAGCGGCACATAGCGGTAGAACGCCGTGTCCTCCACGGACTTGGCCCGCAGCGCCGACGCCGTCTGCGCGAACCTCGTCCGGAACTCCGTGTGCTCCGGCCCGTCACCGGCCCGCCCGAGCACCAGGTCGCGCACGACGTCGACCGCGCCGGCCTCCTCGGGCACGACGAAGGCGAGCCGGGCCTCGGCCGCGGCCTCCTCGGTGACCACGCGGGCCGCGTCACCGGAGGCGTACGGCCGGTAGACCTCCAGCCGCACGAGGAGCTCCTGCAGCGCGGTGCGCAGCGCCCAGGGCGCGCGGTCGCGCAGCGCGGGCTCCAGGGAGGTCGCGCACACGCGGTGCGCCACGCGCGTCAGCCGGTCGATCTCCGTGGCCAGCTCGTGCGTGAGCACCTTGTACGCCGCCCGCCGTACCGTCGCCTCCCAGTCGCCGCCCCGGTCGGTCTGCGGGGCCGCGAACCGCCGGTACTGGCCCAGGAGTTCCCCGTACCCCGCCGGGTCGGTGAAGAGGCCGTCGATGTGGCGCAGGGCGTCGTAGCCGGTGGTGCCCGCGACGGGCCAGGAGGCCGGCAGGTGCTCCCCGTCCGAGAGGATCTTCTCCACGACCGTCCAGCGCCCCCCGGTCGCCTCGTGGAGACGCGCGAGATACGTGTCGGGGTCGGCGAGGCCGTCGGGGTGGTCGATGCGCAGTCCGTCGATCACGCCCTCGTGGAGGAGCTGGAGGATCTTGGCGTGCGTGGCCTCGAACACCTCCGGGTCCTCGACCCGTACGCCGATCAGCTGCGAGATGCTGAAGAACCTCCGGTAGTTGAGCTCCGTCCGGGCCAGCCGCCACCACACCGGGCGGTACCACTGGGCGTCCAGCAACTGCGGCAGCGGCAGGTCTTCGGTGCCCTCGCGCAGCGGGAACTCATGGTCGTAGTACCGCAGGACGTCGCCGTCCACTTCCATACGCCCGAGCTCCTCGCCCAGCGGGTGCCCCAGCACCGGCAGCAGCACCTGGCCGCCCTGTGCCTCCCAGTCGATGTCGAACCATCGCGCGTACGGCGACTTGGGGCCCTCGCGCAGTACCTCCCACAGCGCGCGGTTGTGGCGCGGGGCCATGGCCATGTGGTTCGGGACGATGTCCACCACGAGGCCCAGACCGTGCTCGCGCGCGGTACGCGCCAGCGCGCGCAGCCCCTCCTCGCCGCCCAGTTCCTCGCGCACGCGCGCGTGGTCCACGACGTCATAGCCGTGCCCCGACCCCGGAACCGCCTCCAGGACGGGGGACAGGTGCAGATGCGAGACGCCGAGCGAGGCCAGATACGGCACGGCCGCCGCCGCGGCCTCGAACGGGAACGCGGGCTGCAGCTGCAACCGGTAGGTGGCGGTCGGCACCATCGGGTCAGGTCGCTCAGGTGTCATGGAAAGCTACGTACCCGCCCCGCAGCGGTTCGTGTCATCGTCACCGCCACGTGGGCCCACGCGCGTGCTCAGCGCCGAGCGACGGGAAAGACGGGAAAGACGGGAACGACCGGTCGACGCGGCACGCTGGAGACCTACCGTCATGTGATCAGCCTGACCGGGCCGCTGCGGCCGGTCATGGCCTTCTGGCACGGCTGCCGACCGCCACCCGCCAGTTCGGCAGCGTGCTGCTGGCCGCTCGGACGAGCGGCTCCTTGGCGGCGGCGGGACTGACCGGTGGCGCGCTCGCCGTCGGGCAGGTGGCCTGCGGCCCGCTGATGGGACGGCTGGCCGACCGGCACGGCGGTGGTGACGGCACATCCGGGGTACGCCGTGGGGGGCGCCGCGATGCCGGCCGCGGCACTCGCCTGCGCGATCGCGCTGACGGCGCGGCCGGCCTCGTACACCGGACGCACCGCCGAAAGCGACCTCCACGCGCGCGTGCCCGACAGGGACGAGCCCGGGACGGGGGCCGAGCGGACACGCACCGACATGCCGTCCTAGACCGGCCGCTGCAACACCGTCAGGCTCCGGTCTACCAACGTCAACCGGTCCCCGGCCTGCACCTTCGCTCCCGTCCCCGGCGGCACCCCGTCCGTGCGGGCCGTGTCGACGACGACCTGCCACTGGCGGCCGTGGTTGACCGGCACGACGAAGTCGAGGGTCTTGGGGGAGGCGTTGAACATCAGCAGGAACGAGTCGTCGGTGATGCGCTCCCCGCGCGGGCCCGGTTCCGAGATCGCGTTGCCGTTGAGGAACACCGTCAGCGCCGACGCCTGCGCCCGGTCCCAGTCCCGCTGGGTCATCTCCTTGCCCTGCGGCGTGAACCAGGCGATGTCCGACAGGTCGTCGTGGGTGCCGTGCACCGGCCGCCCGTGGAAGAAGCGCCGCCGGCGGAAGACCGGATGGTCCCGCCGCAGCCACACCATCGCGCGCGTGAAGGCGAGCAGCTCGCGAGGCAGGCCGCCCCCGGCCGCCTCGCCCGAGCCGTCCTCCCCGGCCGCCCCGTGCTCTTCGTCCTCCGGCCACTCGACCCACGCCAGTTCGCTGTCCTGGCAGTACGCGTTGTTGTTGCCGCGCTGCGTGCGCGCGAACTCGTCGCCGTGGCTGATCATCGGCACGCCCTGGGACAGCATCAGCGTGGCGATGAAGTTGCGCATCTGGCGTGCGCGCAGCTCCAGGACGTCCGGGTCGTCGGTCTCGCCCTCCGCCCCGCAGTTCCAGGACCGGTTGTGGCTCTCGCCGTCCCGGTTGTCCTCACCGTTGGCGTGGTTGTGCTTCTCGTTGTACGAGACCAGGTCGTGCAGCGTGAAACCGTCGTGGCAGGTGACGAAGTTGATGGAGGCCAGCGGGCGCCGCCCGTCGTCCTGGTACAGGTCGGACGAGCCGGTCAGCCGGGAGGCGAACTCCGCCAGCGTGCGCGGCTCGCCGCGCCACAGGTCCCGCACGGTGTCGCGGTACTTGCCGTTCCACTCGGTCCACAGCGGCGGGAAGTTGCCCACCTGGTAGCCGCCCTCGCCCACGTCCCACGGCTCGGCGATCAGCTTCACCTGGGAGACCACCGGGTCCTGCTGCACCAGGTCGAAGAACGACGACAGCCGGTCCACCTCGTGGAACTGCCGCGCCAGGGTGGCCGCCAGGTCGAAGCGGAAGCCGTCGACATGCATCTCGGTGACCCAGTAGCGCAGCGAGTCCATGATCAGCTGCAGGACGTGCGGGGACCGCATGAGCAGGGAGTTGCCGGTGCCCGTGGTGTCCATGTAGTAGCGCGGGTCGTCCGTGAGGCGGTAGTAGCGCGGGTTGTCCAGGCCCCGGAAGGACAGGGTGGGGCCCAGGTGGTTGCCCTCCGCCGTGTGGTTGTAGACCACGTCGAGGATGACCTCGATGCCGGCCTCGTGCAGCGCCCGCACCGCCGACTTGAACTCCAGGACCTGCTGGCCGCGGTCGCCCCAGGAGGCGTACGCGTTGTGCGGGGCGAAGAAGCCGATCGTGTTGTAGCCCCAGTAGTTGTTCAGGCCCATGTCGACCAGACGGTGGTCGTTCACGAACTGGTGTACGGGCATCAGCTCCAGTGCCGTCACGCCCAGCTCGGTGAGGTGCTCGATGATCGCCGGGTGCGCGAGGGCGGCGTAGGTGCCGCGCAGCTCCTCGGGCAGCCCCGGGTGACGCATCGTGAGGCCCTTCACATGGGCCTCGTAGATCACCGTGTGGTGGTACTCGGTGCGCGGCGGCCGGTCGTCGCCCCAGTCGAAGTACGGGTTGACCACGACCGACGACATCGTGTGCGGCGCCGAGTCCAGATCATTGCGTTTGTCGGGTTTGTCGAAGTGGTAGCCGTACACCTCCTCACCCCAGCGGATCGCGCCGCTGATCGCCTTGGCGTACGGGTCGAGCAGCAGCTTCGCGGAGTTGCAGCGCAGGCCGCGCTCCGGGGCGTACGGGCCGTGCACCCGGAACCCGTACCGCTGCCCCGGCATGACGCCCGGCACGTACGCGTGCCGCACGAACGCGTCGCTCTCCCGCAGTTCCACCGCCGTCTCCGAGCCGTCGTCGTGCAGCAGACACAGCTCTACTCGGTCCGCGGCCTCCGTGAAGACCGCGAAGTTGGTGCCGGCGCCGTCGTAGGTGGCACCGAGTGGATATGCCTCTCCAGGCCAGACCTGCATGGATACGACTCTTTCAGCTGGAGCGCGCCGTCGGGGGCGCCTTGACGTCGAGTCTCCCCGAAAGTGATGGAACCACCTATGACTTACGTCCCTCTTACCGGTCGACCAGTGCAGACGCGGGTATAGCCAGCAGGGCCGTACCAGTGGGGCCAACACGTACTCCCGGGGACGTACGGGGAGTAGGGGGAAGATGTGCGCAAGATAGTGCACCGCCATCTGGGGAAGGTGGTGGCAGGTGCGGCCATCGCGGTGGCCGGAACCGCCGTGATGGTCGGGATCACCCTGCCGGGAACGGCCGGGGCCGACGACACGGGAGGAACCAACAGCGGTCAGTCCGCCCAGCAGACGGCCCAGGGACAGGGGCCGGGCGCGGTACCGCCGGGCGTCGTCGAACAGGCCCCGAGCGAGGGTGACAAGGGCACGGGCAACGACCCGCTGACCGACGACGAGATGGAACGGGCCGCCAAGCTCGCGGCGAGCCCGCAGCTGCGCAGCGCCGGCGAGAACGTCGAAGGCGACCGCGGCCCGCAGCGCGTCGGCGTCGACCTCGCCGAGCCGGAGGCCGACGAGCTGGACGACTCGAGCGCACCGCGCCGGGCCGAGGTGACGTTCTACGACTACAAGACGGACGCGCTAGTCACCAAGACCGTCAACCTCGACACCGGGAAGGTCGAGCAGACCTCCACCGAGCACGGCGTCCAGCCGCCGCTGAGCCGCGACGAGTACGCCGAGGCGGCCAAGCTCCTGATCGCCGACCCGCTGGGCGCGGGCATGAAGGCGGACTACAAGGACGCCACCGGCAAGGAGCTCACCTCCCCGGACCAGCTGCTGCTCAACGGCGCCGTGTACCGGGCCACTCCGGGCGCCCAGCCCGCCGTACTCGACAAGTGCGGCGAACACCGGTGCGTACGGCTGTTCCCGAAGGTCAAGAACGGGCCCTGGATCGACGCCCGGTCCTTCGTGGTCGACCTGAGTGCCCGCAAGGTCGGCAAGCTCGACATCGGCTGAGCGGCCGTCCGTTCGCTTTTCCAACCCACACCCATGTACCTGCACCTCCCGTAAGAGGAGTCACTTCTTCATGCGCGTGAACAGATTGAGCCGTGCCCGCAAGGGCGCTGCCGTGGGCCTGTCCGTGGCCGCGCTGGCCGCCGGCGCGACGACCGGCGCGGGACCCGCCTCCGCCCAGCCGAGGGCCGCCGCCGCGGCGGCCGCCGAGTGCAGCGCCAACTACCGCATCGAGCAGAAGCTCACCGGCGGCACGACCTGGCGGATGTGCTGGCGCTACGACGGCAAGGCCGGGCTCGTCCTGGAGAACATCTCCTACCAGCCCAAGGGCGAGACGAAGCCGATCAAGGTCCTCAACAGCGCGAGGCTCGGCCAGATCCACGTCCCGTACGACGACGGAAGCGTCGAGTACGACGACCTGACGGGCTTCGGCTTCGCCCAGGGGCTGATGAACCTGGCGCCCGGTGAGTGCCCCGGCGGCACCATCAAGACCGTCAAGGTCCCGGAAGCCTGGCAGGACCCGAACGTCAAGGGCCTGTGCACCACGACCCGCGCGCGCGGTCACGCGTACCGCATGCAGGGCGACACCGCGAACAAGGTCTACCAGGCCCAGAGCAAGGACCTGCTCGTCTACACGGTCAACCAGGTCGGCTGGTACGAGTACATGACCGAGTGGCGCTTCCAGGACGACGGCACGGTCACCATGAACGTCGGCGCCACCGGCAGCCTCTCCTACGACGACTACGACGCCGGTGACGGCCGCGGCTGGCCCATCGGCAAGGGAGACGCGGCCAAGGCCACCAGCCACAGCCACAACGTCTTCTGGCGGCTCGACTTCGGCCTCGACGGCTCCTCCAAGAACCGGGTCGAGCAGTACGACTCCGCCGTGACCGCGCCCGCCGCCGGTGACCCGGCCCCGAAGACCAAGACCACCCGCACCAAGGTCACCAAGGAACTCGCGGGCGACGCCAAGGCCTACCGCTGGTGGCGCATGGTCAGCGCGACCGGCAAGAACAAGGACGGCCACGCGCGCTCGTACGAGATCGTCCCGGGCGCCACCACCAAGTACCCGGGCCGCAGCTTCACCAAGCACGACATGTACTTCACGGAGTACAACAAGTGCGAGAAGTTCGCCACGAACAACCCCGGGTGCGGCAACGGCCACCCCAAGTCCGTCGACAAGTGGGTCGGTGGCCAGAACCTCACCCACCCGATCGTGTGGATGAACGTGGGCTTCCACCACATCGCCCGGGACGAGGACCAGCAGCCCATGCCGGTCCACTGGCAGGGATTCTCCATCGTTCCGCGGGATGTCACGGCTATGAATCCGCTCACTCCGAGCGAGCTCGCCTGGCAGAACGGCCACTGGCGGCCCCGTAGTTGAGAAACGACCCTGTCCATCCGGCTGCACCGCCCACCGCTCCCGGAGTACCCTTCCTTGATCGTTGGGACGGGGAGTGCTCGGGGGAGCGGAAGGCGGTGCGCGGGTGGGCTCGGGAGGGCTGGAGTTGCCCCCTGGTGACGAGGGTCACGAGGGGAACTCCACAGACGTCCCACCTGGCGCGGTGTCCCTGGCCCGGCCGATGGAGACCAACTCCATCGGCCCGGAGCTCGACTGGGACGCCGACGCCTGGCGCGAGGTGCGTACGCGCGCCCAGCGAGCCGGCCGGGCCTACATCTGGCTGAACCTCGTCGAACAGCGGCTGCGGGCCGTCGTGGCCGCGGTTCTGCGGCCCATCTACGAACCCGTCCACGGCGACGAGTGGGTCGTGGCGGCGGCCGGACCTGCCGGGCAGGAGTGGGTGCAGCGGGCGGTCGCCGTCCGCGAAGTCAGCCGCCGCAAGGGCTACTTGCTCGACCCGGCCGACGACAACGTCCTCAGCTTCCTCACGCTGCCGCAGCTGCGCGAGCTGATGGTGCAGCACTGGCCGTGCTTCGAGCCGTACGTCGACGACCGCCGGGACGTCGAACTCGCCCTGGACGAGCTCGAAGTCACCCGGAACGTCGTCTCGCGCAACCGGGCCCTGTCCGAGGCGGTCCTCAACCAGGCCGAACGGGCCTCCGCGCGCCTGCTCGAGATCCTCGGCGCGGGCGGCGACGTGCCGTCCGCGCGCCGGCTGCCGATCGACGCGGTCGAGGACCTGGTGGGCGACCGGTACGCCGACGTGGTCGCCGTGCACTCCGACCGGGTACGGCTGCTGCGCCAGTTCCCGGCCGAGGACATCTTCGGCGGAGCGCGCAGGCTCGACGCCATCGGCATCGGCCTCAATCTGCTCGTGCAGAACTTCTCCGGGCGCCGCCTGGTGCGGCTCGCCGAGTCGGGCTGCCGGGTGCGCCTGCTCTTCCTGAACCCGGCCTCCAGTTCCGTCAAGCGGCGCGAGCGCGAACTGGGCATCAAGCGCGGCGAGCTGAGCCGCGCGGTCGAGATGAACATCCTGCACATGCGCCGCGTCCGGTCCCGGCTGCGCGACCCGGGCGCCTTCGAGATCCAGGTCTTCGACGAGACGCCCCGCTTCACGGCGTACCTCGTGGACGGCGACGGCTCCGACGGCATCGCGGTCGTGCAGTCCTATCTGCGGCGGACGCGCGGGCTGGAGGCGCCGGTCCTGGTGCTGCGCAACGGCAGCAGGGTGGTCAAGTCGGACGAGATCGACGAAGGCGGGCTTTTCCCTACGTATCGCGAGGAGTTCGAGCTCATGTGGGCGGATTCGCGACCGGTGTCCTGAACTGTCCCGCCGTGGAAGCTCTGTCCGCCACGTAAGCGGAATGCGGTCCTCTGATTGTCAGTGGCGCATGGGAAGGTGGAGACCACTGGGGGAACGCACCACCAAGAAGGGGGACCGCCCATGGGCTGGCACCGGGAGCTGCTGATCGGTTTCGACCTGGAGACGACCGGGACGGATCCGCGCGAGGCGCGCATCGTCACAGGGGCCGTGATCGAGGTCAGGGACGGGCAGCCCATGGGGCACAAGGAGTGGCTGGCGGATCCGGGCGTGGAGATCCCGGCGGACGCGGTCGCGGTGCACGGGATCAGCAATGAACGCGCGGCCGCCGAGGGCCGCCCGGCCGACCAGGTGGCCGACGCCATCGCGGACGTCCTCGTGGCGTACTGGAAGACGGGGGTGCCGGTCGTCGCCTACAACGCGGCCTTCGACCTCAGCCTGCTCTCCGCCGAACTGCGGCGGCACGGACTGCCGTCCCTGCGCGACCGCCTGGGCGGCATCGCCCCCGCCCCGGTCATCGACCCGTACACCATCGACCGCTGGGCCGACCGCTACCGCCGTGGCAAGCGCAACCTCGAAGCGGTCTGCCGGGAGTACGGCATCTCACTCGACTCCGCGCACGACGCCTCCGCCGACGCCCTCGCCGCGGCCCGCCTGGCCTGTGCGATAGCCGGCCGCCATCCCAAGATCGCGGCCCTCGGCCCGGCGGAACTGCACGGCCGCCAGATCGAGTGGTACGCCGAGTGGGCGGCGGACTTCCAGAGCTTCCTGCGCCGCAAGGGCGACGCCACCGCGGTGGTCGACGGGACGTGGCCGCTGCGGGAGCCGGCGGAGGAGACAGTGGCTGGCGAGGCGATCTGAGCACCGGCGGGTGCGACGGCCGACGTGACGGCGGACCAGTTGGCCGGCCCGGGGGCGTCCTACGGGCGAGGTATGCCAGGCGTTCGATCAAGCACCCAGGAGCGGAAACAAACACTCACACCGGATCAGGCGCGTCGCTGTCGCCGTCGGCCGCGATGCGCTCGATGCGGGGCTTGGCCAGCCGCCCGTAGTCGGCGCCCGAGATGCACAGCGAGCGGTCCAGCCGGGCCGCGTTGAAGTACAGCTTCGGCTGGGCCACGACGGCCGGATCGGCGACCAGTTCCAGGCCGGGATCGAAGCTGAACGGCAGGACGGTGCCGGGGACGGCGCGGGCCAGCCGCTCGGCGGTCTCCGGGTCGCTGAAGCCGACATAGCGCGCGGCGAACAGCGCCCGGACGGCGTCCAGGTCCACCCGTCGGTCCCCGGGGACGACCGCGAGGACGTGACGTGTCGTGCGCCGGTCCACCTTGACCCGCAGCACGATGCACTTCGCGGCCTCGGAGGCCGGGTGCCCGCGCAACGCGCAGACGGCCTCGGTGGCGCCCTCGGGCTCGTGGTCGACGAGGCGGTAGTCGACGGAGGAGGAGTCGAGGAGGGAGATCAGGTGGTCGTAAGTGTCGTGGAGGGTTCGGTCGGGCATGCCGGGTCCTTGTCGAGTGTGTGGGATGAGGGAAGCAGGGGCCCTGGTGCGCCGCGGTGCGTCCGTTCCACCGCCTGCCCCCAGTACGTGCCGGCGACCATGAGCGCCGCCCCGAGGCCGGTGAGCGGTGTGAGGTGGTCGCCGCCGAGGGCTGTGCCCACCGCGACGGCCCAGACCGGCTCGGTACCCAGCAGCAGGCTGGCCCGGCTCGCGGAGGTGCGCTGCACGGCCCAGGTCTGGGCGAGGAAGGCGAACACACTGCAGAACAGGGCGAGATAGGCCAGCTGGGCCCAGGTCGCCGGGTCCGTGCGGACCAGCGTCGGCAGGTCATGGGCCGTGACCGGCAGGAACAGGGCCGTGCCGACGAGGGTCTGCACGGTCGTCAACTGCAACGGGCGGATCGGCCGCCCCGCCGTGAACCGGCCGACGAGCGCGACATGCACGGCCCGGATCAGCGCGGCGCCGAGCATCAGCAGGTCGCCGAGGCGCGGCGCGTGGAAGCCGTTGCCGGACATCAGCAGCCCGACGGCCAGGACGCACACGCCGGTCGCGGCGAAGAAGGAGCCGGGCAACGCCCCGCGGTGGCCGCCGCGGTCGAGGAGCGGGGTGAGGACGATGGTCAGGCTGATGATGAGCCCGGCGTTGGCGGCGCTGGTGTGGGCGACGCCGTACGTCTCCACGACCAGCACCGCGGCCTGGGTCACCCCCAGGGGCACACCGGCCCGCAGCTCGTCACGCGTCCACCGGCGCGACCCGCGCGGCCGTGAGGCGACGACGCCGAGGCAGGTGAGTGCGGACAGGGCGTAGCGGGCGAACAGCACCAGCAGGACGGGGAGCGCGGCCGTGGCCGTCTGGGCGGACAGATAGCTGGATCCCCAGACGAGCGCGACCAGGAGGAGTACCGCATCGGTACGGCGGACGTCGGACACGCGCCCTACGGTGCCCCGGAAGCTACCCTGAAGCCCAGTACCACTTTCTAAAACGATCATTTAGCAGCACTTCACCATCAGACGGCATCAGCACTCAACCAGCTCACCATCAGCACTCAACCGTCAGCACTTCCTTCCCCTCCCTGGACCGAGGCAATGGACGAACGGCAGCTGAGGATCCTGCGGGAGCTCGGCGAACTGGGCAGTGTCACGGCGGTCGCCGAGGCGTTGCTGGTGACGCCGTCGGCGATCTCCCAGCAGCTGCGGCTGCTGCAGCGCGCGATCCCGGTACCGCTCACCGAGCGTCAGGGGCGCCGCCTGGTGCTCACCGACGCCGGACAGGCGCTCGCGGGCGCCGCCGTCGAGGTGGAGACGGCGCTCGCGCGGGCGCGGCACACGGTCGAGGAGTTCGTCGGGCGGCCGGACGGCGACGTGTCGGTGGCGGCGTTCCACAGCGCGGGTACGGCGTTCTTCCCGCTCCTGCTCCGCGCGCTGGCCGGTCCGGGCAAGCCGGTGCCGAGGCTGGCGGACGAGGACGTACCGCAGGAGGAGTTCCCCCGGCTGACCCGGGACTACGACATCGTCCTCGCCCACCGCCTGGACCATGCGCCGCCCTGGCCGGACACGGTGTCCACCACGACGCTGCTGCGCGAGCCGCTGGACGTGGCCATGCCCGCCGGCCACCCCCTGGCCGCCAAGCGCCGCGTCACCCCGCGCGACGTGGCCGACGAGCCGTGGATCACCGTGCACGACGGCTTCCCGGTCCTGGCGGTCATCGAGGCCATCGCGGCAGCGGCCGGCCGCCGCCTCCATCTGGCCCACCGCATCAACGAGTTCGCGGTGGTGGCCGAGGCAGTGGCGGCCGGAGGCGGCATCGCCCTGATGCCACGCTGGACGATGCGTCCGCATCCTGCGCTGGTGCTCCGGCCGCTCAGCGGAGTGCAGGCGCGACGGCACATCGACGCCCTCTACCGCCCCGAACGAACGGCCAGGGCAGCGGTCCGCACGGTTCTGGCGGAGCTGCGCGGAAGCGCGCGCACAATCCAGAACAGGGAAAGTGACGGCAGGGCAACGCCCTGACTGAGCGTTTGGTCCTGTCTCAGGCGAGTCGCCCGCAGACTCACCGGCGAGGCCACCCTCAACCGGCGCGAGACCTGACCCGGGACCACACACGGATCAACGGACCGAACGCTCAGTCACCTGGGGTCCTTGATGTCGCACTCGGTCTCCGTGAGGGCGGTCGTGTCGCCCGCGACGCGGCTGCACAGCACGCGGAGCTCGGCGGTGCCGTCGGCCTTGCGGCGGACCTTCTTGAGGACGATGCTGTGGCCGGTGCGGTCGCCGTACAGCGGGGCCGTGGTGAAGTCGATGGTGCCGGTGGCCATGTCCGGGACCTGGACGGTGCGCAGGTTCACCCAAGTCAGGGCGCGGCTCTGCGGCTTGTCGTCCCGGCTGGCCGCCTCGTAGAGAGCCTGCGTCGCATCGTGCGCCAGCGCGGTCTGGCCGCTGGCCAGAGCGGGGCTGTCGGGGTCCAGACGCTGCCCTTTGACACCCGGCAGGTGCCGGGCGGCGTCCGCGTAGAAGTCCGTGCGGACGGCAGCCTTCTCCAGTTCGGCCAGTGCCGCGTGGTACAGGGTGACCTCGGGCGCGACCCTGTTCCGGCCGCGGAGGAAGTCGGCCTTGGAGAGGTCGTCGCCGGTGAGGATGGCGATGGGCTTTCCGGAGCAGCCGGGCTCGCGGCTCAGCTGGTTCATGAGGGGATCGAGGTCCTCGACCCGGCCGGCGAAGTAGATCACGGAGGGGACGGTGCCGTCCTGGCAGATCTCCCGGGCATGCCGGCGCAGTTCGGGCCTGCCGCCGTCGCGTGTGTAGCGGCGTGGCTTCGGCGGCACGGTGAAGCCGTGGTCCTCGAGCATGTCCTGGCCGTGACGCGCCTGCTCGTCGGTGTACATGTCGGGGGTCTTCGTCGTGTCCCGGGCCAGCACCAGTGCGTGCTGCGGCGTGCCCGGCCTGCGCAACTGGGCTGCGATCAGGCCGAGTTGCCGTGCCTGCCACTGGTCCGTGGCGGCCAGGCTGAACCAGTTGGCGTACTCCCGCGGCAGGTGGGTCGCGGAGTTGGTGCCGGAGACGATCGGCAGGCCGGCCTCCATGAGGATGCGGGTGGTCTCCCGACTCGACTTCAGGTCACGGCCGGCGCCTACGACCCCCACCACGGTCGGGTCGTGCGCGGCGTACGAGGCGATGGCCTCCGCCATTCCGACCTGCCGGCCCAGGTCCAGGCCGCCGTTGGCGACCAGCACACGGAGCCTGACGCTGGAGCCCTCGTTGATGACGGCCTGCGCCAGGTACACGCCCGCGAGTTCCTGGGCGCCCTTCACGAGCGAGGAGCCGTCGGGGTCGTGGCTGAGCGGGCCGGCGTAGACCACGGTGACGTGGTTGTCGGCGTGGTGGGCGAGGACGTCCGCGTTCTGCCGGGCGATGAGGTCTTCCAACTGCTGCACGGTCCACGGCGTCTCGCCCCGGCCGACCAGCGTCTTGGGATCGTCGCCCCCGTCGGCCTTCGGTAGCCAGTCGGCGAAGCGGACGTCGCCCGTCGCGACGCCGATGCACTCCGTGCCGCCGTCCGGCGCCGCCTGGCGCCGGGTGTCCCGGTTGGCGGTCAGTACGGCCGACGAGCAGTACCGCTCGTGCAGCGCGTCGGCCCGCATGACGGTGCCGGCGGTCATGACGGCGAGAACCAGGACCACCGTGTGCAGGGACCACACCAGGCGGGCGAGGGTCGGCCGGGTGGACGCTCGCAGGTGCCGGTGGCGGTCCTCGACGGGCCCGAGCTGGTCGTGCGGGAGCGGGATCTTCATCACCCAGGGCAGCACGGGCCGTTCGCGGCTGGGCGACTGCCCGGCGCGCAGGTTGCGGGCCCACTCCCGGTACCAGGTGCGCAACTGGTCGCTGAACCTGCGCTGCGAGGACTCCGGGTCGGGTGTCGTACGGACCGCGCTGCGCTCGAGGCGCGCCACGTCCTGGGTGCGCACCGCGGCGACGACGACCAAGGGGTCGAGCTCGCTGCGCCGGCTGCGTACGTCGCTGACCGCCCGGATCAGCTCGATGCCGCCGTTGTAGACGTCCGCGTGCGGCAGGAACAGCATGGGCGGGCGGGGCCTTTTGAAGCCACGCAGGTCCCAGCTCCAGCGGCGGTGGTTGTCGCGCAGGTCCTCCCGCAGGGCCAGCACGCACAGCTGGAGATGGAAGTCGTCGCCCGCCTTGAGCGCCTCGGCCACGTCGTAGGCCCGGGCCGCGATCGCCTTCCAGGACCGCACCGGGCGCAGCAGCGAGACCTCGGTAGGGTCCTCCTGGTCCGCGGCCCGCAGGAAGGTCGTGGTCAGGAACCAGCGGCTCTCCCGGCGCAGCCACAGGAAAATCGGTGCCCGCCCCGGCAGGACGGAGCTGAAGACCGTCAGCAGGACGAGTAAGGCGAGGCCCGCACCCACCGCCATGTACCAGTCGGTGCGGGCGAGGAGCGCGGCGAGCCCGGCCACGATACTCGCCGGCAGGATGTGCGCCATGTCGGACAACTGCAGGCCCGGGCTCCAGCGCCCGCGGCCCTTCGGGCGCCAGCGCTGCCGGGCCAGCTGGTCGAGCAGCCGCTGCCGCTGGTCCTGCCCGGCCTCGGGGCTGCCGAGGGTGGGTGCGGGCCAGCTGTCACCGAGTTCCGCGACCGCGTCGTCGATGGCGTGTACCAGCCGCAGCCGCGGGAACGCGTACCGCCGGTAGACCGCCTTCGGGCCACCCCACTTCCTCGGGTCGCTCAGTGCGCGCACCATGGCCGCGGCCCGGCGGACCTCCGTGCCGCCGTCGTAGGCGTCCTGCGCCACCGCGCACCGCGTGCCGTGCGCTTCCTGACCCGCGTACAGCTGCCGGACCAGTCCGGCCACCGCGCCGTCGTCAGCGCTGTCCTGCGCGTGCAGGACGAATGCCGGCATCGGTGGATCGGCGCTTGTGCGGAAGTCCTGGATGAGGATCTCGAGCTGATCCTGAAGGTGGACCCCGGCGCCGGTCACCGGCAGGCCGCGATGGCCACCGGAGCAGTCCGGCACACGGCCAGCATTCACCATGGGCACCCCCCCGTTCACGTCAAGTGATCGGAGAGATTAGCGGCTGGGGGTGGGCTGGGTGGGTGAATCGGCGATCCAGTGATCTGTTGACTTTCATCCAGAGGGTTGACGGCACCCGTCACAGGTCGGACGTTCGTCGGCTGGACAGTGTCGTGTTGCCTCTGTCGCGGTCCGGTAGGACTCGGCAACTGGTCGGACCCGCAGTCGCCCGACATCGACGAGTCCCCCGGACAGTGGGCGTCAGAACGAATACCACCGCACCGTGTCGTCCCCGTCCCGCAAAGACGCCACCCGCCGCTCGAACTCGGCCAACGCCTTCGGATTGCTCGGCGCATGCTGAGCCACCCACGCACAACTCGCCGTCTCCCGAGCCCCCCGCAGCACCGAACACCCCTCCCACTCCCGCACATCCCAGCCGTACGCCTCGACGAACGAGTCATAAGCCGCCGCAGGCAACCCGTACCGATCCCGCGAGAGCGCCATCACCACCAGATCGTGCTCACGCAGATCGAACGAGAAGGTCTCCAGATCGACCAGTACCGGTCCATCGGCCCCCACATGGACATTGCGCGGCAACGCATCCCCGTGAATCGGCCCCGGCGTCAGATGCGGCGTCAACGCACCCGCGGCCGCGGCGAACCCGTCCCGCCGCTCCCGCAGATACGCCGCGTCCGCCGCGTCGATCGCATCCCCTGCCAGCCGCAGCCAGCGCTCCACACCCCCCAGCAACTCCCGCGGAGGCAACGCGAAAGGGGGCGCCGGCAGCGCGTGGACCACCCGTAGCAGTTCGGCCAAATCCCGCGGTTCGGCAGGCCGTACCGGCTCGGGCAGCCGATGCCACACGGTGACCGGATGCCCCTCGACGAGCAGCGCCTCGGCGGCAGCCGCCCGCACCGCCGGCACGCCCGCCCCGGCCAGCCACACCGCGATGTCGAGTTCGCGCCGGGCCCGGTCGAGGAGTTCCGCGTCGCGGCCGACCTTGACGACCAGGTCACCGGCGGCGAACACCGCGTTCTCGCCCAGGGCGAGCAACTGCGCGTCCCGCGCCGGCCCCGGCAGTACTCCCGCCGCGGCCAGTACGTCCCGCGCCCGTGCCTCGTCCATCGCCCGCCTCCGTGTGGTCGTACGCCCGCGTGAACGGCGTCGGATTCCCGCCATCCGCGCTCAGTCTCGCATTTCCACAGGTCGGACCGCGTGCGCGCGGTCTTGACGGGGTACGGCGCCTTCACGACCATGACGGGGCCCATCCGAGCCGCGCAAAGGGGCTGATTCCGTGACATCGGTGACCGAGGCGGAGAGGCCGGTGAGACGCGCGCCGGGCAGCAGAAGGCCCAAGAGGCAGCGGCGCGTCACAGAACACGGCGCCTGGTTCCTCGTACTCCCCGCGCTGATCCCCATCCTCGTCCTGAGCGTCGGACCGCTGCTCTACGGAATCCTGTTGGCCTTCACCGACGCCCAGTCCGGACGGACCGAGCCCACGCAGTGGATCGGCGCTCTCAACTTCCGGGACCTGCTGCACGACACGCTGTTCTGGGAGTCGTTCCGGATCGGCCTGGTCTGGGCGGTCGGCGTCACCGTGCCGCAGTTCCTGCTGGCGCTGGGCCTGGCCCTCCTCCTCAACCAGGACTTACGGCTGCGGTGGCTGGCCCGCGCCCTCGCGATCGTCCCGTGGGCCATGCCCGAGGTCGTCGTCGGCGTCATGTGGCGGCTGGTCTACAACCCCGACGCGGGCATCCTCAACGAGACGCTGCGCGACCTGGGCCTCGGCGACGGCCGTGACTGGCTCAGCGGGCTCGGCACCGCCCTGCCCGCCGTCATCGTCGTGGGCATCTGGGCGGGCATGCCGACCACGACGGTCGCCCTGCTCGCCGGGCTGCAGAACACCCCGCGCGAACTGCACGAGGCGGCGGCCGTGGACGGCGCCGGCGCCTGGCGCCGCTTCCGCACGGTCACCTGGCCCGCCCTGCGCCCCGTCGCCCTCTCCATCACGGCCCTCAACCTGATCTGGAACTTCAACTCCTTCGCCCTGGTCTACGTGCTCACCAGCGGCGGACCGGGCGGCCGTACCCGCCTGCCCATGCTCTTCGCCTATGAAGAGGCCTTCCGCTACGGCCAGTTCGGCTACGCGGCGGCGATGGGATGCGTGATGGTCGCGCTGATCTCGATACTCCTCGCCCTGTTCCTGGCGGGCCGCCTCAGGGGAGGTGACGAGTCGTGAGGACCAGCACCACGGGCCGTATCGGCCAGTACGCCGCCCTGCTCGCCTATCTCCTCTTCCTCGCCTTCCCCTTCCTCTGGCTGGTCTCCACCGCCTTCAAACCGCCCCGCGAACTCGGCAGCCTGCACCCCACCTGGATCCCGAAGGACCCCACCCTCGCCAACTTCCGCCAGGCCTTCGACGAGCAGCCCCTGCTGCACGCCGCCCTCAACTCCCTGATCGCCGCGCTCGGCGCCGCCCTGATCGCCGTACTGCTCGCGACCCCGATGGCGTATGTCATGGCCCGCCGGCGCACCCGGCTCGCGCGCGCGGCGACCGGCTGGGTGGTCGTCAGCCAGGCGTTCCCGCTCGTGCTGGTGATCATCCCGCTGTTCCTGGTGCTGAAGAACCTGCGGCTGATCGACTCGGTGCCGGGGCTGATCATGGTGTACGTGGTGTGGGCGCTGCCGTTCGTGCTGTGGATGCTCGTCGGGTACGTCCGCGCGGTGCCCCCCGAGCTGGAGGAGGCGGCGGCGGTCGACGGCGCCGGTCGGCTGCGGACCCTCGTCTCGGTGACCGCGCCGCTGCTGGCGCCGGGGATCGTGGCGACGGGGCTGTTCGCGTTCGTCACGGCGTGGAACGAGTTCTTCTTCGCGCTCGTTCTGCTGAAGACCCCGGAGAAACAGACCCTGCCGGTCGTCCTCACCCACTTCATCGGCGCGGAGGGCGTCGCGGATCTCGGCCCGCTGGCCGCCGCCGCGTTCCTCGCGACGCTGCCCTCGCTGGTCGTGTTCGCGGTCATCCAGCGGCGGATCACGGGCGGCATGCTCGCCGGGGCGGTGAAGAACTGATGCGTACAAAACTCCTCGCGGGCCTCGTCCTGGCGGCCCTGCTGATCGCCGGATGCAGCGGCGACGGTGACGGCGGTTCCGACGGCCGTATCACCCTGCGCTTCCAGTCCCTGGCCTGGCAGGAGGAGTCCGTCGAGGTCAACAAGGAGCTGGTGAAGGAGTGGAACGCCACCCACCCGGACGTCAAGGTCGAGTACGTCCAGGGCAGTTGGGACAGCGTCCACGACCAGCTGCTCACCTCCTTCGAGGGCGGTGAGGCCCCGGACATCATCCACGACGCCTCGGACGACCTCGCGGACTTCGCGTACGGCGGCTACCTCGCCGATCTGACCGACCTGCTGCCGCAGCGGCTCAAGTCCGACATTCCGCAGCACAGTTGGGACACGGCGACGTTCGGGGACGGTGTCTACGGCGTGCCGTTCCTCCAGGAGCCACGGGTGATCATCGCCAACGCCAAGTGGCTGAAGGAGGCGGGCGTACGCATCCCCACCCCCGAACAGCCGTGGAGCTGGCCGGAGTTCCGGAAGGTCACCGAGCAGCTGAGCGGAGACGGCAAGTACGGCGTCGCCTGGCCCCTCAAGGAACCCGTGTCCGCCACCCTCAACCTGTCCCTGTCGGCGGGCGGACAGCTGTTCCACCGGGGCGCCGACGGCAAGGTGACGATCAGATTCGAGCCGGGCGACCAGGTCGTGCCGCGCACGATCCACGACCAGGCGAACACCGACCGCAGCGCCTCGCCCACGACCCTGGGCAGCGGCGGCTCCGACACCCTGCCCGGCTTCTTCGGCGGCAGATACGCGATGGTCCCGCTCGGCTTCTCCTACCGCCAGCAGATCGTGCAGCAGGCACCGAAGGGCTTCGACTGGCAGGTGCTGCCCGCCCCGGCGGGGACCGACGGGCTCACCCAGGGCGTCAGCCCGCAGACGCTGTCCATCGCCGAGGACAGCCCGCACCAGCGGGAGGCGGCCCAGTTCATCGACTTCCTGCTCCGCCCCGAGAACATGGTGCGGCTCGCGCTGGGGGACTGGATGCTGCCGACCGGCACCGAGGCGCTGAAGGACCCGGCCCTGCACACGGCCGAGAACGACTGGGCCACCGGCACGGCCCTCGCCGGGCAGCTGCGCCCGGCGCCCGCACAGTCCGTCCGCGGCTATCCCGAGTGGAAGGACAAGGTGGCGACCCCGGCGTTCCAGGAGTACTACAGCGGGGCGATCGGACTCGACGAGCTGCGCGAGCGGCTGGAGGACGACGGGAACCTGGTGCTGGCGAGATACCAGCGCTGAGCGTCGGGCGGTCGGCGGTCGGCGGGCGGGTGGTGGGCGGGCGGCGGAAAACCCGTTGCCCGCCCCACCTCGGCCCCCCTAGCGTGCCGTACGTGGGACCCAACGCGATCTTCATCTCCGGTCACGGCCGGGGCTGCACGTACTCCATCCGGGTGCGCCGCGGCCCTGGTGCCCTGACCGGCCCGGGGAGCAGCATCACCCTCTGACGCCAGTGAGCGTCCGAGCGCCTCTCCTCTCCTCTCCTTTCGTCTTCCGGTCGGGGCATTCGTCTGCCCCTTTCCCGTCACGGAAGACAAGGACCACCGGCCATGGGCCGCCCCACCCCCGTTTCCCGCGCGCTCTCGCAGAGCTTCCTCACCGACCGCGCCGCCGCCGCACGCCTCGCCGAACTCGCCGTCCCGCGCGACGGAAAGCACCCTTTCCTGCTGGAAGTCGGCGCGGGCGACGGCGCGTTGACCGAATTGCTCGCCCCGCGCTGCCGCGAACTGCACGCGTACGAGATCGACCGGCGCCTCGTACCCGCCCTGCGGGCCCGCTTCTCGGACGCACCCCGCGTACACGTCATCGGCGAGGACTTCCTCGCCGCGCGACCTCCGCGCACCCCCTTCTCCGTCGCCGGCAACGTGCCCTTCTCCCGCACCGCCGCCATCGTCGACTGGTGCCTGCGCGCACCCGCCCTCACCGACGCCACACTCCTCACCCAGCTCGAGTACGCCCGCAAACGCACCGGCGACTACGGCAGCTGGAGCCGGCTGACGGTCCTGACCTGGCCCTGCCACGAGTGGCGGCTGGTCGGCCGGGTAGGGCGGCGCAGCTTCCGTCCCGTGCCGCGCGTGGACGCCGGGATCGTACGGATCGAGCGGCGTCGCACCCCACTGCTCGACGCCGGCGCGTACGACAGCTGGCGGCGCCTGGTCGAGCTCGGGTTCTCGGGAGTCGGCGGCTCGCTGCATGCCTCGCTGCGGCGGGCGCATCCCAGGCGGCGGGTCGACGCGGCGTTCCGCGTGGCCGGCCTCGACACGAGGGTCCTCGTCGGCGAGGTGCCGCCGGGGGCGTGGCTGCGGCTGCACGAGGTGCTGGGCCCATGAAAGCAAGTTGCACGAGACGTATCGTCTCGCTTAAGGTCGACGTCATGACCAGTCCCGCTCGCACGGCCCGACCCGCTCACATCGCCATGTTCTCGATCGCCGCCCACGGCCACGTGAACCCCAGCCTGGAGGTGATCCGTGAACTCGTCGCCCGCGGCCATCGGGTGACGTACGCGATTCCGCCCGCGTTCGCCGAGAAAGTCGCCGAGACCGGCGCGGAGCCGAGGCTCTGGAACTCGACCCTGCCCGGTCCCGACGCCGACCCGGAGGCCTGGGGCAGCACGCTGCTGGACAACGTCGAGCCGTTCCTGGACGACGCGATCCAGGCGCTGCCCCAGCTGATCGAGGCGTACGAGGGGGACGAACCGGACCTCGTCCTGCACGACATCACCTCGTACCCGGCCCGCGTCCTCGGCCACCGCTGGGGCGTACCCGTGATCTCGCTCTCGCCGAACCTCGTCGCCTGGGAGGGATACGAGGAGGAGGTCGCCGAGCCGATGTGGGCGGAGCCGAAGAAGACCGAGCGCGGGCGCGCCTACTACGCCAGGTTCCGCGACTGGCTCACCGAGAACGGGATCACCCAGCACCCGGATCCCTTCGCGGGTCGTCCCGACCGCTCGCTCGTCCTGATCCCGAAGGCGTTGCAGCCCCACGCCGACCGGGTCGACGAGTCCGTGTACACCTTCGTCGGCGCCTGCCAGGGCGACCGTGGCGCCGAGGGCGACTGGCAGCGGCCCGCCGGTGCCGAGAAGGTCGTTCTCGTGTCGCTGGGCTCCGCTTTCACCAAGCAGCCGGCGTTCTACCGCGAGTGCGTCAAGGCGTTCGGCGAGCTGCCGGGCTGGCATCTCGTGCTGCAGATCGGCCAGCATGTGGACCCCGGGGATCTGGGTGCCGTACCGGAGAATGTCGAAGTGCGGTCCTGGGTACCGCAGTTGGCGGTCCTCAAGCAGGCCGACCTGTTCGTCACGCATGCCGGCGCGGGCGGCAGCCAGGAGGGACTGGCGACCGCCACGCCCATGATCGCCGTACCCCAGGCGGTGGACCAGTTCGGCAACGCGGACATGCTCCAGGCCCTGGGCGTCGCCCGTCACCTCCCGACGGAGGAGGCCACTGCCGAGGCCCTGCGCACCGCCGCCCTCGCGCTGGTCGACGATCCCGAGGTCGCCCGGCGCCTGAAGGACATCCAGGGCGAGATGGCCGAGGAGGGCGGTACGCGGCGCGCGGCCGACCTCATCGAGGCGGAGCTTCCCCAGAAGTGAGCGAAGAGAGGGCCCGTTGGCTCCCCGGTGACCAACGGGCCCTCTCTTGCTCAGGGTGAGGCTCAGGGTGAGGTCAGACCCTCACCGGCTCACCTTCGTCATCGCGCACCGCGCCCCGCGTCACGGCCTCCGGTGCCTCGTCGTGCGTCAGGTCCGGCAGCCGGTTCAGCCACTTCGGCAGATACCAGTTGCGCTCGCCCAGCAGCGCCATCACCGCCGGGAGCAGCACGCCCCGGATGATCGTCGCGTCGATGAGGACCGCGGCCGCGAGGCCCACGCCCATCTGCTTCATGGACTGCATGGACAGGGTGCCGAAGATCGCGAACACGGCGACCATGATGACCGCGGCGCTGGTGACGACCCCGGCCGTGGTGACCACACCGTGCTGGATCGCGTCCTTCGTCGTAAGGCCCCGCAGACGCGCCTCGCGGATCCGCGAGACCACGAACACGTGGTAGTCCATCGACAGGCCGAACAGAATCACGAAGAGGAACAGCGGCAGCCAGGTGACGATCGCGCCGACGCCCTCCGCGCCCACCAGGGACGCGCCCCAGCCGTGCTGGAAGACGGCGACGAGGATGCCGTACGCCGCGCCCACCGACAGCAGGTTCAGCACGATCGACGTGACGGCGATCGTCAGCGAGCGGAAGGACAGCAGCATCAGCCCGAAGGCGAAGACCACGACGAACGCGAAGACCGGGATGACCGCTCCGGCCACCTGATCGTTGAAGTCCTTCGAGCCCGCGACCTGTCCGGTGATCGGCGCCTCGACGCCGTCGACCTTGCCGAGCGTGGCCGGGCGCACGTCGTCGCGCAGCTTGTCCAGGCTCGCACCCGCCTTGTCGAGATCGGAGCCGCCGACCAGCGGGACGTACACGAAGGCGACGTTCTGCTCGTCGTGCAGCTTGATCTCCACCGGGCCGCGCGAGGCGCCCGAACTGACCGCCCGCTCACGGAAGTCGGCGAGCGCGGACTTCACCTCGGGCGCGTTGATGTCGTCGGCCTTGACGACGACCTCGGCGGGCTCGGAACCGCCCGGGAAGGCCTCGTTGACCCGGTTGTACGTCTGCACGATGGGCAGCGAGTCGCCGAACTCCTGGTCCAGCGTGAGGTTCTGCGTCTTCATGCCGACCGCGGGAGCCGCGATGGCGAGCAGCGCGCCGCCCGCGACCGCGAGCGAGACGAGGGGCTTCGCGAGCACGCCCTTCAGCACGGCCGTCCAGAACCGGCTCTCGCGGTTGCCGCGCCCCCGGTTGCGACGGAACTTGCTCTCCGGGTGCAGGAAGGGAATCTTGCCCTTCTCGACCCGCTCGCCCAGCAGCGACAGCAGCGCCGGCAGCACCGTGACCGAGCCGATCATGGCGACCGCCACGACGATCAGCGAGGCCAGACCCATTCCCTGGAACGTGACGAGCCCGGTGAACAGCATGCCCGCCATCGCCACGCACACCGTGATGCCGGAGACGATGATCGCGCGGCCACTGGTGGCGGCAGCGACCCTGAGGGCGGTCTGCGCGTCCCGGCCGGCCTCGCGCTCCTCGCGCTCGCGGCGCAGATAGAACAGGCAGTAGTCGACGCCGACGGCCAGGCCGACCAGCAGCATCACAGAGTTGGCCGTGTCGCTCATCGGCATCACATGGCTGACGAGGCCCATCAGGCCCATCGTCGCCATGATCGCGGTGATCGCCAGCAGCACCGGCAGCAGCGCCGCCACCAGCGCGCCGAAGGCGATGAGCAGAATGCCGAGGGCCACCGGCACCGCGGAGTACTCGGCCTTCTGGAAGTCGTCCCCGAACGCGTCGTCGAACGTCTTCATCATGCTCGCGCCGCCGATCTCCTCGATCCGCAGCGACCCGTGGTCCTTCTGGACGTCCTCCACGGCCTTCAGCACGGGCTCCACGCGCTCACCCGCGGTGTCCGACTCGCCGCGCATGTCGAACTGCACCAGCGCGCTGCGGCCGTCCTTCGAAATCGTCTGTGTGTCGTACGGCGACGTCACGTCCGTGACCTTGCCGGTGCCCTCGACCGCCTTCACGACCGCGGTGACGGCGGCCCGGAACTCGCTGTCGGTGGCCTTGAGCGAACCGTCCTTGGCCTGGATCAGGACGGTCTCACCGGCCGGCTCCTCGATCCCCGCGTCCTCGATGATCCTGGCCGCGGTGTGGGTCTCGCCCTTCAGCTGGTCGCTCTCCTTGACGTCGACCCGGCCCGCCGCCGAACCGAGCCCCATCGCCAGGACGACGAACAGCACCCAGATGCCGACCGCCGCCCATCGGTGCCGGGCGCTCCAGCCGCCGGCCCGGGCGGCGAGGCCCCGCACCCGCGAATCTCCGTTCCCCATGACGGGCTTGCCCCCTTGATCGCGGTGCCGGCCCCCTGCCGCCACCTTTCGTTTCGAAGGTATG
This sequence comes from Streptomyces sp. CA-251387, assembly GCF_050936625.1. Taxonomy (NCBI): domain Bacteria; kingdom Bacillati; phylum Actinomycetota; class Actinomycetes; order Kitasatosporales; family Streptomycetaceae; genus Streptomyces; species Streptomyces sp. CA-251387. The sequence continues at coordinate 7,473,696 of NZ_JBNJMJ010000001.1, forward strand.
AGCCGGATAAAGGCATCTCGTCGTGCTGCCCGGTGAAGTGCGGCGGCCGGAACTCATCCCCTCGGCCCCCGGGCCCTCCCCACTGGGTAGGACGGCGGCCCCTTACATCTATCCGGCCGTGTCGGGGAAGGTGATCAGGGAGGCGCAGCTTGTGCCGCATGCTGACCGGTAAGTAAGTTACGGGGGCCGGGCGGTCCTCGTGCCCACCCCCACGGGGCACGACGACCGCCCCTGGGCTGCGGGATCGCCGTAAAGTGGCCGGATGACGACGACGTATGCGGCACTCCTGCGCGGAATCAACGTGGGCGGCAGCAGAAAAGTCCCGATGGCCGACCTGCGCACCCTGATGACCGGTCTCGGTCACGGCGGCGTACGCACCTACCTGCAGAGCGGCCAGGCGGTCTTCACCGCCGACCACGGCGACGAGGAGTCCCTGGCCGCGGAGCTCGCGTCGGCGATCGAGAAGCAGTTCGGCTTCACCGTGGACGTGATCGTGCGCGACCACGCCTACCTCAAGGCGATCGCCGACAACTGCCCCTTCCCCGCATCCGAGTTGGAGCCCAAGCAGCTCCACGTCACCTACTTCTCCGCCCCGGTCGACGCCGAGCGCTTCGCGGAGATCGACCAGGCCGCCTACCTCCCGGAGGAGTTCCGCCTCGGCGACCGGGCGCTGTACCTGTACGTCCCGAACGGCCTGGGCCGCTCCAAGCTCGCCGAAATTCTGTCGAGGCCACGGATCAACAAGGGTTTGATTGCCACGAGCCGTAACTGGAACACCGTGGTGAAACTCGTGGAGATGACTGGTGACTGACGTCCGTAACACAGCCGTGGAGGTCGCCGTCGAGGGCGAGCTGAAGCTGCTCGATCCCGAAGTCCGCCGCTCGCCCGAACTGCTGGGGTCGTTGCTGCACCCCGAGTTCCACGAGTTCGGGGCGTCGGGACGGCGCTGGGACCGGGCGTCGACCGTGTCCCGCCTGCCCGCGCAGACCGATCCGGCGGACCGGTATGCCGTCACCTCCGGGTTCAAGGGGGTCCAGCTCGCCCCCGACGTCGTCCACCTCGTCTTCGACACGGAGTGCAACGGCAGGCACGCGCACCGCAGTTCGCTGTGGCGGCGGACGGACGACGGGTGGCAGCTGTACTTCCACCAGGGGACGCCGTTCAGCGCCGAGGGGGAGTGACGTCGTATGCGCTACATCATCATCGGGGCAGGAGCGGTCGGCGGCGTCGTCGGCGGACGGCTCGCGGGCTCGGGGCACGAGGTCGTCCTGGTCGCGCGGGGCGCGCACCACGAGGCGCTGCGGGACCGCGGGCTGCGGCTCAGGGTGCCGGAGGGCGAACTGATCCACCGGCTGCCGGTCGTCGACGGGCCGGCCGCGCTCGGGGAGCTGCGCCCCGACGACGTCCTCGTCCTCGCCGTCAAGACGCAGGACAGCGCGGCCGCGCTGCAGACCTGGGCCCCCGTACCGGTCGCGGGCGGCGGGACGGCCGCCGAGCGGCTTGGGCTGCTCTGCGCGCAGAACGGCGTCGAGAGCCAGCGCCTCGCCCTGCGGCTCTTCCGGCGGGTGTACGGCGTCTGCGTCTGGCTGCCGTCGACGTACGTCGAACCCGGCGTCGTCTCCGCGGCCGGCAGCCCCCTCACCGGCATCCTGCACATCGGCCGCCACCCGCACGGCACCGACGAGACCGCCCGCCTCGTCGCCGCCGACCTGGAGAAGTCGCACTTCGAGGCGCCGGTCGTGCCGGACGTGGCGCGCTGGCAGTACGCCAAGCTGCTCGGCAACCTCGGCAACGCCCTGGAGGCGGTGGCCGGCCCCGTCGCCGGTGAAGAGGCCGCGCGGCTGCTCCGGCGCGTGCGGGCCGAGGGCGCGGCCGTGCTCGACGCCGCCGGGATCGCGTACGCGAGCGCCGAGGAACAGCAGGCGGCACGGGGCGACAAGGTCACCCTCGTCCCCCTCGACGGCGTCCCGCGCGGCGGCGGCTCCTCCTGGCAGTCCCTCACCCGCGGCACCGGCACCATCGAGGCCGACTACCTCAACGGCGAGATCGCCCTCCTGGGCCGCCTGCACGGCGTACCGACTCCGCTGAACGAACTCCTCCAGCACCTCGCCAACACCTTTGCGCGCCTTCGTCGGGCGGCGGGATCGATGCCGTTGGGGGAGCTGGTGCGGCTGGCCGACGAGGCGGTCGCGGCGGCAGGCGATTCACCGGGATTGGACCACTGAAGAGGCAGGTGATTGGGCCGGGAATCCGTCCCCATTGCCTCGTACCGTCGAGCCATGACCGACACCGCACCCACCCGCGTCGACTTCTGGTTCGACCCCGCCTGCCCCTTCGCCTGGATCACCTCCCGCTGGCTGCTGGAGGTCGAGCGCGAACGCCCGCTCGACCTCCGCTTCCACGCCATGAGCCTGTACCTGCACAACATCGGCAATGAACTCCCCGACTGGTACCGGGAGTTGGTGGATAAGTCGATCGGCCCGGTGCGGGTGGCCGTGGCTGCCGCCGAACGGCACGGAGAGAAGGTCCTGCGCGATCTGTACACCGCGTTCGGCACGCGCATCCATGAGCGGAAGGAGGACGACTTCGACGCCGTGATCGCCGAGTCGCTCGCGGAGCTCGGTCTTCCGGGCGACCTCGCCGACGCCGCGCACGACACGTCGTACGACGAGGCCGTACGCCGCAGCCATGAGGCCGGCGCCGAGCCGGCGACCGACGGCCGGCCGGGCGGCTACGTCGGCACGCCCACCATCCATGTCGACGGCACGGTGTGGTTCGGGCCGGTGCTGCGGGCGATACCGAGGGGCGCCGAGGCGGCCGAACTCTTCGACAGCTTCCGAGTGCTGGCCCGTCACCCCGACTTCTTCGAACTCAAGCGCACCCGCACGGGTGGACTGTCCTTCGCCTAGAAACCTCGCCGGGCCGGGCTCGACCACCGGCTCAGGTCGGCACGCCGCTGTTCCCGCGGCCCCTTGTCAACGTGGGCTGACCCGCTCCGCGCGACTTCCCGAACTCCGGGACAACCAGGAGAGGTTGTCCTTAGGGTGAAGCGCGCAGGAGAGCAGGAAGGGCAGGTCACCGTGGCGGGCAGAGCGTTACCGGTGTTGCCGCAGTACCGCAAGGACGGGGTGACCCGGCGGCTGTGTGCGTCCGTTCATCTGGATGATCACCTCGCCTTCGAGGTCGACCGCGACCTGACCGGGGACCGGCTGAACGCCATCGGGCTGACCCTCGGTGTCAACTTCGTGGCGCTCGCCCGGCACGCGCGGGTGGCCGTGCAGCGACGGGAGGCACTGGACCGTCAACTGGCCGCGCTCGGCGCGCTGTTGGTGATCAGCCTGTTCGCGGTCCTGTGGGGACTGATCGGCGGTCACAGGACGGTCGTCCAGGCCGGGTACTACGGCGTGATCGGCGTCCTCGTGGCCACGTGGTGGCTGGTTCACCACGCGGAGTCCCGGGCGCGTGCCGCGGCGCAGAAGGTGTTCCACGGCCAGGAGAAGGCCGATGCGCTCGCCCCGCCCGTGGAACCCGAGGCGGAGGCCTGGCTGCACGACCTCAAGCGCGCCAACGTCCTGCCGTACACGGACGCGGCCGCTCTCGACAAGCCGTTCGTCGGCAGTGGTCACATGCAGCTCGGGAAGGTCGTCGTCTGGCAGCCCATCGACGTCAGCAAGCCCGCCGAGGCGCCGGGCGGCGGCACCCTGCCGATACGGCCCTTCGACGCCATCGACCTCCACACCTATGTGGCACGCGAGATGGAACGCATCTCCGGCCTGGACGGCCTGCGCGCCAGGAACCGGCTCTACGTCCTCGGCAGCCACGCCTACCTCCTCCAGGACCTGGTACCCGACCGCACCGCGCGACCGCGGGCCCAGATCCCCAAGCAGCTCGTCCAGGCAGGCCTGCAGCAACCCGGCGCGGCCATGCGCACGCATCTGTGCCTGGAGCGGGTCGGCGAGGGCGGGCGGATCGTGGTGTCCATGTATGTGCGGGCCATCCTCAACCGGCCCAGCCTCAGCTGGGAGGTCGCCGTCTACGCGATACCGCCGCTCGGCCCCCGCTTCCACCAGGTCGACCGGCTGCCGGCGGCCCCGTTCGACCGCTGGAAGAGCATGGTCGCGTATACGACGCTGCGCCTGTGGCCCGAGCTGAAAGGCGCTCCTGGGCGCATCTCCGAGCGGGGCCGGCAGCGGCGCCGCTCCGCGAAGTCTCTGCGGAAGCTGCGCAGGGACATCAGCAGGCAGCACGTCATCCACGACTACGGCGCCCCCGACAGCCTGCGCGAACGGTACGGCGACTGGGAACAGGCGGGGCACAACGAACTCAGCGACGCGGCGGACTTCCTCAACCGGCTCCAGCAGGGCGTGCTCACGGCGACCGAGCGGTTCCTGAAGGACCACAACATCGACACCAGCTCGTTCGACAAGGCGCAGCAGATCATCACGCAGACCTACAACATCAACAACGTCAACGGCCCCAGCAACATCGGCGCCGGCGGCACGATCAACCAGCCCGCCGGACCACAGGGGAGCGGTCCTTCCGGGCAACCGGCCGGCGGCATGCCACCGGCCAGGCCCTGAACCGCGCACATCACAGGAGGTGGGACATGAGCACGTACAACATCCGCAACATCAACGGTCCGGCCAACATCGGCGACCACGGACACATCGAGGTCAACAACGGCGCCGACCCGGCCGCCGTCCTGCATCTCGCGGAGCGGCTCGTCGAGCGGCTGCACATCGACAACCCGGCGCTCGTCCCGCAGGCGCAGATCATCCAGGGCGAGCTGCTGGGCGCCGAACAGGACGGCCAGCCCGCCAACCGCGGCCGTATCCGCTCCGCCCTGGAGACCATCGGCATCGGCGTGGCGGCAGGCAGCGGCAGCCTCGCCCTGGTCCAGGAACTCGGCCGGGTGCTCGGGTTGTGACAGCGGGCCGCCCCGCACATCCGGGGCCGCCCCGCGCACCCATGGTCGCGGGGCGCCCGCCCGTTCCCTGCGGTCACTTGGCCCGTACGACCGCCCGCACCCCGCCTCCCAGGTCCAGCTCCAGCCCCGAGCGCAGGGGAACCGTCTGGCCGGGCCCGATCTGCTGCGGCGTGCCGTCGGAGCGGGTGCCCGTCCAGGTCTCCTTCGAGTGGTTCTTGATGCCGAAGCGGCCCGGCTTGCTTGGGTTTTCGACCAGTTCCGCGATCAGGGAGGCGTCCGAGCAGTCGTGCCGCGTCGGCTCCGGCAGCAGATGGTGCGCCTGGACCCGGGCCGCGCGGCGCAACCGGATGTGGTGCTCCGTGCGCGGCGGGGGAGTGGTCACCGTCAGGCGGGGCGGCAGCACCAGCTGCGTCCGGCACCCCCAGCAGGCGCGCGGCGGCGGCTTCTCGCCCGGCTCCGTCATGTTCTGCCGGCCGCAGGACGCGCACTCGACCGCCGAGTCCAGCACCGCCCGCAGCGCGTTGCGCCACTCGGTCTCGCGCACCCGGGCCGCCGGATCGTGCAGGCCGGTCGTGAAGCTGCGGCGGAACAGCTCCTGGAGCGTGCCCACCGCCGCGTCCCACGTCGCCAGCACGGTCGCGTGCTCCATCGGGTCGGGCGCGTTGGAGTCGTCCGCCGGATCGAAGACGAACAGCGGGCTCTTGCCGTACAGCCGCTTCTCCGCCGCCTCGTCGAAGCAGTGGATGCCCAACTCGCGTCTCCCTTCCAGCGGATGATGGTTCATCAGCAGCATGAACAGCAGCACGGCCAGCGAGTGCAGATCGGACTGCGTGCCCGGCCGCGCGCCCGGCTCGGCGCGCACCAGCTCCGGCGCCATGAACTTCATCGTCCCCGAGATGCCGCTGACGTCGCCCTCCACGACCGCGTTGTCGTTGTCGCAGACCAGCACGTCACCCGTGGCCGGATCGAAGAAGACGTTCCCCCAGGAGATGTCCCGGTAGGCGATCCCGCGCGAGTGCAGCGCCTGATACGCCTCCACCGTGTACAGACACGCCGTCAGCAACGCCCGTGTGCTGGTGCGCAGTTGGCGCCGGAACAGGTCCGGCAGCCCCTTGAAGCGCTCCGGGCGCAGCGCCATCAGATAGCCGAACGAACCCCGGTGCGCGCTGACGTACGCCTCGGGCCACAGGAACCGGTCGTCGTCGAAGTCCCGGCTGACCAGCTCCTTGACGATCGCCTCCTGCTCGGGTGTCGCACACGTCGGGTAGTACCACTTGAGCGCCTTGTCGCCGCCCGGAGTCCGCACCCGGTACACCTCGCCCTGGCCGCCGGCGCCCAGCATGTCGATGATCTCGACCTCGTCGCCGTTCTCCGCGGCCAGCCGCGTCCCGCTGTCGAGCATGCCGCTCATCTTCTACGTCTCCGTCTTCCGTTCCGTTTCCATGGGCCCGGTGCTCCGGCTCGCCGGGCCGACGGGGCGCAGCGCCGCCGCCAGGGTCGTGTCGTCGCCGGAGTACTGCGAGGCCTGCCGCAGCCACCCGGGCAGCGAGGCCCGCACCCCGTCGCTGCCCTCGGCCGCCAGACGCCCGTCCAGGCCCGCGACGAACTCCCGGTAGCCGTCCGCCGAGGCGAAGCTCTTCGACAGCCCGTCCGTCGACAGCACCACCAGTCGCGGCACACGCGCCTCGTCGAACACCGGCGCCCAGTGCATCCGCACCGCACGCCAGGCCTCATGACCGCACAGCGACTCCGTCTCGTCGCCGAGGTCCTCCTCGCCGGTCGCCAGCGGCCGGCGCAGCGCCCCGTCGTGCTCGACGACCGCCAGGTCGCCGTCGCCGATCTGCCACGCCACGAACAGCCACGGCGTGAGCACCGCGCCGATCAGCGTGGTGCCGTACAGCACCAGCTTCTCGTCCTGCTCCGGCTCCCGCGCCCCGTCGTCGGCGACCGGGCGGTGCCGGTCCCAGTGACCGAGGGCCGCCTCCCGCCAGTCGTGCACCAGGGCGCGCGGGAAGTCGTCCCGGGCGTACGTCATCAGCCGCGCCAGGCGCCCCGGCTCATGGCAGTCCCGGGCGGCCCGCCCGAACTCGGCCGCCCGCAGCAGGAACCGGTCCACGGCGAACCGCGCACCGAGCCCACTGCGCGCGTGCGCGGCCGAACCGTGTCCGTCGGCCACCGCCAGCACCAGCGGGTCGTCACCGCCGCCGGTGCCCGCACAGTCGTACCAGTCCTGGTTGTGCTGCTTGTTGACCCCCTGGACGCTCTCGCCGAGCGTCTCCCAGCGTCGCACCCCGAGCGTCACCACACGTCGTCGTCATCGTCGTCGTCGAGCACCGGCGGCGCGTACGGCTGCTTCACGGCCGAGTCCGCCGAGGCCGCCATCTGCTGCGACGCCGCCTTCACCGCCGCCGTCGACGCCCAGCGGATCGCCGCCGCCAGCTGCTTGGGGCTGTTGGCGTCCAGCGGCTGCAGCTCGGGGTTGCCGAGGAACTCCTGCAGCACCGAACGGTCCGCGTCGGCGCCGATCGCGATCGCGACCCGTACCGCCTTACGGCCCCACGGCGTCGCGTCGATCGCCTTCAGACCGGCCCTCCAGTCGTCCGTGGGCACACCGTCCGACACCAGCGCCAGCACCGGCTTCAGCGCCCGCTGCGGCATCGGCGGGCTCTGCAGCTCACGCGAGACCAGCGTCAGCGCCTCGCCGAGGTTGGTCATGCCGTCCACCTCGACGTCCTGCCAGGTGAAGTCGTCGACCGGGACCGGCGTCGGGTGGTGCCACTGGGCCGTGGTGGAGAACGTGATGGTACGCAGCAGCAGTTGGGCGGCCGGGTTGTCGTGGGCCACCGAACGCATCTCGGGAATCGCTTCCCTGATCGCGTAGTTGAGTCTGGCGATCTTCTCGCCCTGCATCGAGTACGAGCAGTCGAGCAGCCAGATGAAGTGGACCGGCCGGTTCGCCATGGGCCCGCCGGGAATGTCACTCACTGAAGCTTGTCCTTTCCGGTGGTCGATATCCCTGTGATGTTCGTGATGTTCGTGATCCGCGTGCGTGCGGGGATCAGGGCAGCAGCCACAGCGCGAGCAGGGCCACGGCGGCCGCCGTCAGTACGAGCGAGGCGACGAACAGGCCTGCCGCCATGCGCCGCCCACGCCCGATCGATCTGGTCACCTGGGTCATGCGGGGCTGTACTTCCTCTCCTTCTCGCCGGTGCCGCGCAGCCGCAGCCTGCGGTCCTTGCCACCCGCCCCGCCGTCCGGCCCGACCAGCCCCGCGGTCCTCAGCCCCGAGGCCGCGAGCAGCCACAGCACCGGCTCGGCGGCCCTGCGCTGCTCCGGCTCCAGCGGGCCGGTGCCGGTGGCGGCGTGGGCGCTGACGGCCCAGTAACGCGCCGACCGGAAGTCGTGCCCGAGAGCGCGTACGAGGCCGCCCAGGCCGATCTCCTCCAGCCAGCTGTCGATCCGCGCACCGGCCACGGGCAGCGAGCTCAGCTGGTCCAGCACGTCCCGCTTGGTGACGACCGCCGCCACCGACAGCCGCCCGCGCCGGCCGGCCAGCGCCGTGAGCTCGCCGATCAGCCGCTGATACGTCTCCCAGGGCCCCTGCGGCGACGGCCGGGCGGCCCCGGCCCGCCGGGCGTCCTCGTCGCTCAGCCTGCCGCGCACCTTGGGGTCGGCCAGCACGTCGGCCACCAGGACGATGCCGTCCGCGTGCGCCAAGTACTGCTGGGCACGCACGCGTTCGGCGTCGCTCACCGACTCGCCCATCGGGTCGTACAGGTACAGCAGCCTGCGCCGCCGCCCGCGCGCCACGGTCAGCATCAGGGCGCGCGGCTGGCCACCGGTCGTGGCGTGGGCCCAACCGGCCTGTTGCAGCTCCTGGTTGAGGTCGGCGGCCGTGCGCTTGTCCTCCGCGGAGGCGTACTCGACGGTCAGGTCGCCGCGTCGCGCCCACGCGTGCAGGCCCTCCACCATCGCCGCCATCAGCATCGTCTTGCCGGACGACGTCCCGCCGACCAGCGGCGCGTGCACGACCCGGGTGGTGCCGGCCGTCTCCGGCAGGGGCCGAGCGCAGTGCGGGCACAGCGCGGTCAGCTTGCCACGGCCCGAGAGCCGGGCGGCCGGCAGCCGGTGCCCGCACCCGCACACGTGCCACAGGACGCCGTACCGTCCCGGCCGCAGCACGCGATGCTCGGCCCGGCAGTCCGGGCAGCGGTGCACGGCCAGCGGCACGGCCCGATAGCAGCCGGGGTACGGACACTTGACGCGCACCCCACGCACCAGCAGCCACCCCCGCTCCACACCCCGCAGCACCGGTACGGCCGCCGCGCAGCCGAGCCAGACCAGCCCGAGCAGCAGGGCGAACACGGCATGGACGACGCCGAGGACGACGGTTGCGAGCGCGGCCCCGAGCAGCGCGCCCAGGGCGACGCCCGGGGCCACGCTCACGACCAGCACGAAACGGGAGGCCGGTGTGCTGCCGCGGATGCCCGAGGGACGGCGCCCGTGGAAGAGGTTCCGTACGAAACGCCCCATCCAAGGGTCGCGGACAGCGGTCCAGATGACCCGCATCCCGTATCCGGCGGCCGAGACGGCATCGACCCACATCTGCCGCCACCAGTACCCGAGATGAGCGGGCTCGCTCGCCCCGACGGCCGGCACGCGTTGATCGGGCCGCCCCACCTGCCAGGGCCCGAGCCCGCGCCACACGGCCCGCACACCGATGCCGAGGAAATGCCACAGCAAGCGGAAGAGACAGAGGCCGACGGCGAGGAGAAGGACCGAGCCGAGCAGGAGGACGAGCGGGAGGGACAGGGTGAGACTGTCCACCGCAGTGAGAGCAATCATCAGCGCCGCCCCTCTGTCCCCGGCGGTTCCACGTCCCCGGACCACACCTGTGGCTGGTCCGTGCCGCGACGGCCGCGCCCGGACAGGCGGCCGGCGAGGCGGCCCAGGGCACCGGGGCGGTTCCAGGTACGGAACGCGTCCAGCCTTCCGCGGCCGGTGCGGCCGAGGGCCTCCTCGATGGCGGTGACGTCCTCGGCGGGCAGTGCCCGCACGATCGGCCGCAGCACCTTCGTCAGCAGGACCGTCCGCGTCTCGTCCCACCCAGGGCGGGTCCCGGCGAAGGCGCTCCACGCACTGAAGCAGGCGGCGGCATACGACGGCACCGTCCGCAGCCGGTCGGCCACCCGGTCCGAGCGCCCCACCCGCTCGTACGCCGCGAGCAGCCGCGGTTCGGCCGCCCTGGCCAAGGGGTACAACTCGCTCTCGGGCCCCGGTCCCAGGACGAGCCGCCGCGCCAGGGCGTCGAACACCCGCTCAACGACCGTCTCCGGCACGGGTTCGGCCGCGCCGTCCCGCAGCTCCAGCGCCCGGCCGACCCAGTCCTCGCCCTCGCCCTCGGTACCGAGCAGATCGGCGAACTCCAGCAGAAGCAGGGCCGCGCGCTGCCCGGGCCGCAGCTCCGTGGGGAAGCAGCGCAGCAGGTCGACGGCGAGCACGGGGACGTCGGGGTCGTCCGGGGGCGCGGTGAGCGCGGCGTCGATCAGTATGTCCCGGGTGCCGGCCGCGCGGTGGATGTCCGACCCCAGCTGGTTGAGCAGCAGGCTCCCCTCCTGGCCCGTCGGCAGCTCGCCGGACCACACCAGCCGGAGCGCGGTGCGCAGGACCCCTGTGTCGGCGTGCGGTGAGACGCCCGCGGTGCGCAGGACACCGTGGAACCGACCGAGCCGGTCACCACCGGACCCGCCATCGGGCCCGCCCGCCATGACACACATCCGCAGATGCGGGAACGCGGTCTCCCCCTCCACGGGCAGCCCCACCCCGGCCAGCCTCCGCGCCACACTGGGCGGATCGGCCGCGGCCAGCGCGTTCAGAGCGCCGAACAGCGCGATGCGCAGGGCCGGGTGCTCTTGCACGGCGTCGAGGAGGGCGGGAGGACAGGGGGACGGGGGGTGCGCGGGCGGGCTGCCCGCGAGGGTGGTGGCAGGGCCGACGGCCGGGGCGGGGCCGAGGCTGTCGACCGGCGTGTGGCCCGGGCCGTTGGTGGGGGTACGGCCCCGGCTGTCGGCGGGGGTACGACCGAGGAGGTCGGACCGCGTGCCGCCCGCAGTGCCGCCCACAGTGTCGGCCGGAGCCCTGCCGGGGCTGTCGCTCGGGGCGTGACTCCACCAGGCGTCGCCCGGCCGGTCACCCGTGCCGATGTGGGACGTACGCCCCTCGCGGTCGGCGGGATGCCGGCCCGAACTGTCGGCCGGAGTCCTCCCCGAACCGTCGGCCGGACTCCTCCCGGAACCATCGGCCGGAGCCCTCCCCGAACCATCGGCCGGAGTCCTGCCGGCACTGTCGGCCGGGGTTTGGCTCCACCACGCGTCGGCCGGGTGGCGACCCGCGCCGCCGGACGACCCACGCCCCGCGCCGTCAACTGCGGAACGCCCCTCTCCGCGAGCCGGGGAACGCCCTTCCCCGTCAACCGGGGAACGTCCCTTTCCGTACCCTGCCGAGTCGGTCGCCCCATACCCCGCCGAGTCGGTCGCCCCGTAACCCGCCGAGGAGTTGCCCGCTGCTTCCCCCACCCCCGCGGACGGCTCCGCCACCAGCCCCCGGGCCAGTCGGCCCGCCAGTTCCGGCAGCAGGTCCTGGCAGTCGATGTCCAGGAGGTCCGCTGTCCGCAGCAGGGCGAGGGGGCGGCCGGTGGCCGGTTCCCGCTCGTCGGCGATCCCGGCACGCAGCGCGGGCGCCAGCTCCCGGGCCAGCCTGGCCTGGGCCTCCGCCGTCAGCGACCCGGCACGCAGCGTGGGCATCGGGCCGCGCCCCCGTACGGCCGAGACCAGAACCCGCGCTGCGAGGGGCGCGGTCACGACGCTCGGCAGCCGACCCTCCAGCCGGGCCAACAAGGCGGCAAGGGCGGCCCCTTCGCCGTCGGCGGGGGCGTCAGAGTCGTCGGCGTGTGCGCCCGATCCGGACCCGGTGCGACCCGCATCCCGGGCACCCCCGGTCTCGCCGCCCTCGCACAAGGCGCCCACCAGCGCCGTCAACATGTCGTCAGCGAGCGTGCCCGCGTGCTCGACCGCCCACCGCGCAGCCGCCGTACGACCCGCCGTGCCCAGCTCGACGCCCGCCACCAGCGCGGCCACCGCCAGCGGCCCGGTCTCAGGGGCTGTGTCACGGAACAGGTCGGGGCGTCCGGCGCACCAGATCTGCGCGCAGATCTCGGCCCACGCGTCCGCTGCGGTCACCGGTTCCGGCGCCGGTCGGGCCGTACAGTCGTGGACCCGGTAGCGGTGGTCGTGGGTGATCGGTTCGGAGGACGGCAGGACTCCGATGATCTGCTGGCGGGCCTGTTGCGGTCGGCGGGTGTAGGTGGTGAACGTCAGCCGGTGGGCCTGTTCGCGCGGCAGGACCGTGCAGGCGAGTGCGATCCACTGGGCGACGTCCGCGCTGTCGTGCTCGACGAGCACGATCTGGGCGGCGGCGTCCGGGGTCTCCACCACCGCCCGCAGGTCGGCGAAGAACGCGGCCAGGCGGTCGGACCGCGAGACAGCGAACGCGATCAGGCTGTCCCGGCGGAGCAGGCCGGACGGCTCGAAGCGGTCGATCGGAACGGGACGGCCGTCCGGCGGCGTGGTGTCGGCCCAGCGCGGCGACTCCCAGGCCGTGATCGGCAGCGCACCATCCGGCAGCCGGGTCCCCGGCGGCAGATGCAGCGCGTGCGCGTGGAAGTTCCCCCAACGACCGCTGTAGTCCGCCCCGGTGTAGACGGAACGGCTCAACAGTCGCCCGCCATCGGCGAGTTCGGAGAAGCTGAAGGCCTTGGGGAAGCTCTTGAGCTGCTCGGCGTCGGGGCGGGCCGGGAAGTCACGCGGGGGCTCGTAGCCGATGACCTGCTCGGCCTCCCGCAGCAGCCCCTGCGGGACCCCGGCACTGACCGCCGTGAACCGGAAGCCCGAACCGTCGGGCCCGGGCGGCGCCGAGGTGTAGTGCAGTTGGGCGAGGGTCACTTGACACGTTCCTTCCCTGCGCGTCCCTTCGCGGTGGACCGCACGGGCAGCAGCCCCCGCCGGGCCAGCAGCCACAGCAGCGGATCCTCCACCCGCACCGGCTGCGGCCCCGACTTGGGTACGTCCGCGGGCGCCTCGGCGGGCGGCGGCGCACCGAGCGCCGACAGTCCGAACAGCGACAACTCGGCGAAGTCCAACTCCAGTTGGCGTACGAGAGCGCCCGAATCCCACTCCGCCATCAGTGACCGGATCTCCTCGTGCACGGCGAGCCGGTCGTCCTCGTCGAACCGCCCGTCGGTGTGCGGCGCGTTGCGCAGCACCGGCGAATGGGGATCGAGCAGCGACTTGAGCATGTCCGTCTTGGTGACGGCGACCGCGATCGGCGTGGACACCCGCCCGCGGGAGCCGCCCTTGCCGTGGGCGCGCAGCTGGGCGGCCAGGTCGGAAGCGATCTGCCGCGGAGGGGTCTCGACGACGGGCAGCGGAGGACCGTCGTGCACGGGCAACTGGTCCCGCACCGAACCGAGTTGGAGCGGATCGACGAGCAGGACTATGCCGTCGGCGGCGCTGAGATAGCGGGTGTAGCGGTCCATCGCCTCGGCGCCAGCGAGGTCCTCGCCCGCCGCGTCGAAGAACACCAGAGTCGTGTGCCGGGTGCCGGAGCCCGGTCGGCCGCGTCTGGGCACACTGAGCCGGTACAGAAGCGGGTCGTTGAAGCCGAGGGCGGCCGGGCGGGTGGCGTCCGGCAGCCGCAGCCGCTCGTACAGATCCTCGGCCATCTCCTTGTCCCGCTGCTGGGTGGTCTGCCCCATCGCGGCCAGCGAGGCGTGAAAGGCCTGTCCCACACGCTGGTTCAACTCGTTGACCAGCACGGACACATAGGTGCTCTTGCCGGAGGCCTTGGCGCCGACCAGCGCGATGATCCGGCTGTCCTGGTCGCAGTAGTCGCTCGGCAGATCGCTGTGACAGACCCGGCACACCCGCACCGGGGTAGGCACCCCGCAGTCCGGGCAGGGCACGCTGCTGCCACCGCGCAGTCCGCCGCCCAGAGCGGGGATCCTGCGGGCCGGGGTGAAGACAGGGCCGCGCATCCTGGCCGCCGGGGGCACGCTGGGTCCCATGAACCCCGCCCATATGTCGTCGCGTTGGGGGCCGCACGGGGTGCCGCCCCGCACACCGCTCGGCGTCATCAGACAGCGGTAGGGCAGCTTGGCCGCGGAGGTGCGGTCGAAGCAGTAGGGGCAGATCACGGTCGTCATGACTCAGCGCACCACCAGGGTCGCGGGGGACGGTTCTTCGAGGCGTACGTCGGCGGCGTGCTCACCCAGCAGAAAGCCGCGCAGCGTGTACGGGGCAGGGCAGGGCGCGGTCGGCAGCTCCTGCTCGACCGTGCCGTGGCGGGTCAGATCGGTGCCCGGGATGCGCAGCACGGTGGTGCCGTCGGTTGCACTCCGCGGACGGAGGGTGCCGGTGCGCGCGACGCACACGAATTCGGGGACGCCGGTATGTCCTCGGGGAGCGGACAGAGTGACGCGCAACAGGGTGCGGCCCCGGCCGAGGAACCGGCGGGGTGCACGCACGAGTCGATATCCGATCGACGTGTCCGGCGGCAGTGCGACCTCGGCGGTCGCGGCCGGTACGACGACGGCGCCGGGCGCCCGCGGTGCGGTCGAGGCCCGGATGCGGACGCCACCGGGGCCGACGGGAAGCCGCAGCCCGCCACGCCGGTAGGCATGGGCGGTGACGATACGCCGCCCACCGGCGCCCGTGTCTCCGTTCGGGCCCGCACCCCGAGCGTCGAGCGCCACCCCACCACCCACGGCCTCCCAGCTCACGAGCAGATGACCGACACCGTCGGGCCAGTCGAGCGTGACCGCGGCCTGCCCCTCAGGGAGCCGCCGGGCGGCGAGCCCGGTCACCGGGCGCAGCACCTCGACGTCGACGACGGGACCGGCCAGCGCACGCTCACCGAGCACGGCGACGGCGGCGACCCGTAGGAACCCGGCAGGCGGCGGATCCAGCACGCCGGCCCGGTCGGCCCCGTCGGCGGGGTCGAGCCGCGCCGGGAGCCGGTCGGTGCGCAACTCACTGCCCGGGGCCGGGGCCTCGCCGGGCCACCGGACCAGGTGGACGTCGGCGCCCCGCGCACCAGTCCAGTCGAACCGCAGGGCGGTGCCGTCGGGGCGGGCGGTGAGGGTGCGGACGGGCTCGGGCCACCGGTGGACGGTACGAGTGGCGCGGACACCGGGGGAGGGGACCAGGGCCCCACCGGGCGCCCGATAATGACAGACAACGCGAAAGGCGTGGTCACCGACCGCGAGCCCGGTAGCCGTGAACCCGTCGCCCCGGCCCGGCAGTTGCTCGCTGCTCCCGTCCGGCCCGGTCCGCTCGACCGTCACCTCCGCGGCGCCGCTCGGCCGCCGCCAGGATCCCTCGATCCGCTCGGGCCCGTCCCTGAGCGTCAGCCCCTCCACCTCCGGGGCGACGAGCACCCGGCGCGAGACGAGCGGCGGCCCGGCCACGCGTCCGTCACGCAGCGGGAGGGCGGCGTACCGAACGCTGGAGCCGAGCGCGACGGCGGCGTCCCGCAATGTCCCGGCCCCATCACGCTGCCCCACCACCTCCCGGACCTGGGGCACACCCCGCTCGTCCCGATACAGACACAGCACCAGCCAGCCGCCGTCACCACCCGCATCCGCATCCGTTTCCGTCGTCGGCCAAGTCAACGCGACGTGATCGGGGCCGAGTTCGGCCTGCAGGAGTGCCCGCCGCCCGGACCGGCCCCCGTGGTGACGGACCAGACCGCGCAGGGCCCGCCGGTCGTCGGCGGCCTCGTACAGAGCGCGCAGCAACTCCTCGGCCGCCCGCTCGGTGTCCCCGTGCACCTCGGCCTCCCGGGCCGCCCGCAGGGCAGCCTCAACGTCGCCCAACCGGGCGGTCAGCACCCCCCGCAGCGCCTCCAGCGCCGGATCGGTACGGTCCTGTGGCAGCCGCTCCAGCAGGGCGCGGGCCCGGTGCGGGCGGTGCCGTGCCCAGGCGTCGGCGAGGGATTCGGCGGCGTCGCGCTGCCGCCGGCTGAGGGTGGGCCGCAGCCGGGCCGCTGCCACCAACCCGGGCACCTCGTCCGGGTGCACACCCAACTCGAGGGCGATACGCGGGCGTTCACTGCGGTCCCGTTCCTGCAGCAGGCCGATCAGCTGATACAGCACGACCCTGCGCGGTGCCTGCGGATCACGACGGTGCAGTTCGGCGAGCAGCGCCGCGACGGACGCCGTAGGGGTGGCGGCGCGGGCCAGGTCGTCCAGCAGTGTGCCGTCCACCCGTCGCCGACCCCGCGGGCCGGACGGTACGTACAGCCCGTCGAGCAGACGTAATCCTCCGCCGCCCGGAGGCAGCATCGCCTCGCCCAGGTGCCGTAACCCTGCCGCGTGCTGCGCGGTGACGAGCTCGGCGTAACCCGGCACGAGCGGGCTCAACGGCAGCCCGGACAGCGCCCGTGGCAGCCCCAGGTGATGCCCGAACTCCCGTCCAGCCACGTGCGCCGCTCCCCCGATAGCTCTTCGAGGGACCATCCCAGCAGATCCCCACGGCCGGGGAGGCCCTTTTTCCGAATCGAAGCGGGCGCTGACCAGCCGCGACCTACTGCCGCCTGCTTGTGGCTTGCCCGGCGTGGGGGCCGGCCGGGGGTGGGTACGCAGCCCGGCGCTGGCGGGGTGCCGCTGCGCCCACCCGTGCCGCCCCAGCGACACGACTGCCGGCAGCTAAGTGGGCATGACAACCGCGGCTGGGTCGGTGTGACGGCTCGCGGCTACGGAGGCTGCCGCAGCCGCACGGGGGACAGCGCGCACCCCCACGGGCCTGTAGTTCCCGACCCACAACGCACCCGCAGGCGCTACGCGCACCCCCACTGAACCCGCACAGGCCGCCGCAGGCATCCGCGGCCCCACCGCCGGAGGCATCACGCCCCAACGGCCGCCAACACCCGCACCCCCGCCGCCTCGTACCGCTCCAACACCACCCGCGCCACCTCGGGCGCCGCCCCCAGCACATCCGCCAGCACATCCGCGTCCGCCTCGGCCGCCCCCCGCGCGATGCGGTCCGGCAGGAACCCGGGCGCCAGGACGTACGGCGCCACGGCCACCCGCTCGCAGCCGAGCTCGCGGAGAGAACGCACCGCGTCCTCGGTGCGGGGAAGAGATGCGGAGGCGAACGCAGGTCGCACGGCGCACCAACCGGTGTGCCGCCACTCCCGCGCGATTTCTGCGATCACTGCGATCGCCTCCGGGTCGGTGGACCCCGCCGAGGCCAGCACGACCCCGGTCGAGGACTTGTCGGCGGGCGTCAACCCCGCCTCGTACAGACGACGTTCCAGAGCCGACAGCAGCAGTGGCGACGGACCCAGCACCTCCGCCTGCCGGATGCGCAGCTGCGGCGGTGCCGCCCGCAGAACCGCCGGGATGTCGGCCTTCGCGTGGAACGCGCGCGTCAGCAGCAGGGGGAGGGCCACGACATCCCGGACACCCTCCGCCGCCAGCGACTCCAGCACCCCCTGCACCGACGGGATGTTGAAGTCCAGGAAGCCGGTCTCCACCCGCACGTCCGGCCGCAGCGACCGCACCCGGCGCACCAGGGCATGCACCGTCGCGGCATGCCGCGGATCACGGCTGCCGTGGGCGATGACGAGAAGAACCGGCTTCGTGAACACAGGCTTCAGCTCCTTGCCAGCAGACCGCGGCTGCGCAGCACCCACCGCTCCAGCGGGCTGAAGATCAGCAGGTCGATGGCGATGCCGACGATCAGGATGAGCAGGATGGCGAAGAAGACCATGGACATGGAACTGGTGTTGCGGCCGTTCTCCAGCAGCTGTCCCAGACCCACGCCCAGGTCGGGCGAGGACGCGATGATCTCCGCGGCCATCAGCGACCGCCAGGAGAAGGCCCAGCCCTGCTTCAGACCGGCCAGATAGCCGGGCAGCGCGGCCGGCATCACGATGTGCCAGGTGCCCTTCAGCCCGGTCGCGCCCAGTGTGCGGCCCGCCCGCAGGAACAGCGGCGGCACCTGGTCCACGCCCGACACCAGACCGTTGGCGATCGACGGCACCGCCCCGAGCAGGATCACCGCGAACATCATCCGGTCGTTCAGGCCCAGCCAGATCACGGCCGGCGGCACCCACGCGACGGACGGCAGCGACTGCAGACCCGACAGGATCGGCCCGATCGCCGCCCGCACGAACCGGACGCGCGCCACCAGCAGCCCCAGCGGCGTACCGATCGCCAGCGCGAACAGGAAGCCGAGCAGACCGCGCGAGACGGACGTCCAGACGTACTCGTGGAGCGTGCCCTGCAGCCACGACTCGCGCAGCTCGTTCCACACGTCGGCCGGCGCGGGCAGCTTGGTCGGGTCGTCGGCGACCCCGGACGACACCAGGAACTGCCAGACGGCCAGCACCAGGGCGATGGCGACGACCGGCGGCAGGATCTTCTGGGTCAGGGTCCGGCGGAACGGCGTACGGCTCGTCTGCACCGTCTCCAGGGCGTCCAGACCCGCTTCGAGTCCGGCGAGATCATTGCCGTCCTTCGGGGCGGCGTTCGTCTCAGTGCTGGCCATGACGGCGGATCTCCCCACGCAGTTCTTCGGTGATCTCCCGGGACAGCTCCGCCACCGCGGCGTCCTCGATGCGGCGCGGCTGCGGGATCTCGACCGTCCACTCGCGCGCGATGCGGCCCGGACGGGAGGACAGCAGCACGACGCGCTGCGCGAGCCGGACGGCTTCGCGCACGTTGTGCGTGACGAACAGGACGGACAGCTGGGTCTCCCGCCAGATACGGGTCAGTTCGTCGTGCAGGACGTCCCGGGTGATCGCGTCCAGCGCGGCGAACGGCTCGTCCATCAGCAGCAGCTTGCTGTCCTGGGCGAGCGCCCGCGCCATGGCGACGCGCTGGCGCATACCGCCGGACAGCTCGTGCACCCGCTTGCCGTACGCCCCCTTCAGCCGGACGAGTTCGAGCAACTCCTCGGCGCGGCCGCGCCGCTCGGCCTTGGGTACGCCCCTGAGCTTGAGGGCGAGTTCGATGTTCTTGCCCGCGGTCAGCCACGGGAAGAGGGCGTGCTCCTGGAACATCAGCGCCGGCCGGCCGT
This sequence comes from Streptomyces sp. CA-251387, assembly GCF_050936625.1. Taxonomy (NCBI): domain Bacteria; kingdom Bacillati; phylum Actinomycetota; class Actinomycetes; order Kitasatosporales; family Streptomycetaceae; genus Streptomyces; species Streptomyces sp. CA-251387. The sequence goes on from NZ_JBNJMJ010000001.1 coordinate 7,492,761, forward strand.
CGGTGGTGATGCTGCCCGCGCTGGGCCGGTCAAGACCGGCCACCAGGTTCAGCAGCGTCGACTTGCCGCAGCCGGACGCCCCGAGGAGGGTGACGAACTCGCCGGGCGCGACATCGAGCGTGATGTCGTCGAGGACGAGCTGCTGCCCGGTGGGGCCGGCGAAGGACTTCGAGACATGCTCGATGCGCGCGGCGTGCTCCACGGACGCATCCGTGTCGGCGGCCTTGGCGAGGGCGGTTGCCATGGTCGTCACCTCCTGGGAACTCATCGGAATCGGTGCCTGTGCCTTACTTCGCGCCGAGACCGGCGTCATCGACCTCGGGTTCGCCCTCGGCCTTGAGGACCTTGTTCAGCGGGGTGAGGTCGTAGATGCCGGTCAGGTCCGGCTTCTGCAGCAGCCCGGCCTTGACCGCGTGCTCCGCCTCGGTGCCGAGCGTGTCCGCCAGCGGGTCGTCGGTGACCTGGATCGACTGCCACGCCGGGTCGATGACATCGGCCGGCAGCGGCTTGCCCGTGTCGGCCTTCAGCTGCGCGTTGGCCGCGGCCTTCGCCTGCTCCGGGTGGCCGGCGATCCACTTGTTGGTCTTCACCGAGGCCCGGAGCACGGCCTCCACGGCCTCCGGGTGCTCCTTCAGGAAGCTCTGCGACACGATGACGTTCGTGATCACGAACTTCTTGTCGGGCCACAGGTCGGCCTCGTCGAGGAGCACCTTGCCGCCCTCGGCGACCAGCTTGGACGCGGTCGGCTCCGGCACCCAGGCACCGTCGATCGAGCCGGACTTGTAGGCGTCCGGCGCGATCTTGTTGTCGGTGCGGACCACGGAGACATCGCCCTGGCCGCTCTCCGCGTCGACCTTCCAGCCCTGCTCCGAGATCCAGTTGAGGAACGCCACGTCCTGCGTGTTGCCGAGCTGCGGCGTGGCGATCTTCCTGCCCTTGACGTCCTTCAGGGACTTGATCTTCTCCGGGTTGACGACGAGCTTCACCCCGCCCGAGGCCGAACCGGAGATGATGCGCAGGTTCTTGCCGTTCGACTTGATGTAGCCGTTGATGGCGGGCGAGGGCCCGATCCAGCCGATGTCGATGGAACCGGAGTTCAGCGCCTCGATCTCCGAGGGACCGGCGTTGAACGTCGAGTACTCCGCCTTCGTGCCGCCCAGCTCCTTCTGGAACAGCCCCTCGTGCCGGCCGACCAGTGCGGTGGCGTGGGTGAGGTTCCCGAAGTAGCCGATCTTCACCGAGTCCAGCCCGTCGACCTTGGGCGCCCCGGCGATGGCCTGCTCCGTGCTCTCCTTGGCCTGGGAGCCGTAGCCGCACGCCGCGAGGGCGAGCAGCGGGAGCGAGGCCAGGACGGCGAGGAGCCGTCGCACGGCGGGGGTGGCAGGCACGGGAGGTGTTCCTCTCGGTGGCCCGGCTCTCACGCCCTTACCGGGTCGTGGCCGGGGAGTCGGCAGGTCGGTGCGGAGCGGCGCGCATGCGGTGCGCGCGGGTCAGCGCACACATCGCGGCACTCCGCCCTGCCCGCTCCCGAGGGCGCCGCTGCCGACGCGGCCGCCCTCCTTCGCGAACGTGGAGTAGTAGTCGTGACCCGGCATGGTCAGAAGTCCCACCCGTCGTCCTCGGCCTCGTCCTTGACCGGCTCCGGCGAGGCGAACGACTCGCCGACCATGCCCGCGGTGAGCGTGGTGCCGTCGTTGGGGTCGATGAGGATGAACGAACCCGTCCGCCGCGAGTCGGCGTAGGAGTCGACGGGCAGGGGCTCCGCCGTACGGATCTTCACGCGGCCGATGTCGTTGGCGACGAGCTGTCCCGGGTGCGGGTGCAGGGACAGGTCGTCGAGCGTGAGCCGGGACGGGATGTCCTTGACGATCGCCTTGACCGTGCGGGTGCCGTGCTTGAGCAGCACCCGGTGGTTGACGGTCAGCGGGGCGTCGGCGACATGGCAGACCGTGGCCTCGATGTCCTGCGTGGTCGCGGGCGCGTCCTTGGTCGGCACGATCAGGTCACCGCGGGAGATGTCGATGTCGTCCTCCAGCAGGACGGTCACCGACTGGGTGGTCCAGGCGACGTCGACCGGCTTGCCCAGCAAGTCGATGCCGGAGATCTTCGACGTACGGCCCGACGGCAGCACGGTCACCGACTCGCCGACGCGGAAGGAACCGGCGGCGATCTGGCCGGCGTAGCCCCGGTAGTCCGGGTGCTCGGCGGTCTGCGGGCGGATCACGTACTGCACGGGCAGCCGGGCGTGGCAGTGGCTCAGGTCGTGGGCGACCGGGACCGTCTCCAGGTGCTCCAGGAAGGTCGGCCCGCCGTACCAGTCCATGTTCGCCGACGGATCCACCACGTTGTCGCCGGCCAGCGCCGAGATCGGGATCGCGGTGATCTCCGGGACACCCAGCTCGAGCGCGTACGCCGTGAACTCCTCCGCGATCGCGGCGAAGACCGACTCCTGGTAGTCGACCAGGTCCATCTTGTTCACGGCGAGGACGACGTGCGGCACCCGCAGCAGCGCGGCGATCGCGGCGTGCCGGCGGGTCTGCTCGACGACGCCGTTGCGGGCGTCGACCAGGATCACCGTCAGCTCGGCCGTCGAGGCGCCCGTGACCATGTTGCGCGTGTACTGCACATGGCCCGGGGTGTCGGCGAGGATGAACCGGCGCCGGGGCGTGGCGAAGTAACGGTACGCCACGTCGATCGTGATGCCCTGTTCCCGCTCGGCCCGCAGACCGTCCGTCAGCAGCGCGAGGTCCGGGGCGTCCTGGCCGCGGCTGGCCGAGGCGCGCTCGACGGCCTCCAGCTGGTCGGTGAGGATCGACTTGGAGTCGTGCAGCAGCCGGCCGACGAGGGTGGACTTGCCGTCGTCGACGGAGCCGGCGGTGGCGAACCGCAGCAGGGTGGTGGCCGAGAGCTCCTCGGTCGTCGTCGTGCTCATGCTTAGAAGTACCCCTCGCGCTTACGGTCTTCCATCGCGGCCTCGGAGAGCTTGTCGTCGGCGCGGGTGGCGCCGCGCTCGGTGAGCCGGGACGCCGCGATCTCGGTGATGACCTGCTCCAGCGTCACCGCGTCCGAGTCGACGGCACCCGTGCAGGACATGTCGCCCACGGTCCGGTACCGCACGAGCCGCTTCTCGACGGTCTCCCCGTCCTTCGGCCCGCCCCACTCGCCGGCGGTCAGCCACATCCCGGCCCGCTTGAAGACCTCGCGCTCGTGCGCGAAGTAGATCTCCGGCAGCTCGATGCCCTCGCGGGCGATGTACTGCCACACGTCCAGCTCGGTCCAGTTGGACAGCGGGAACACCCGGACGTGCTCGCCGGGCGCGTGGCGGCCGTTGTACAGGTTCCACAGCTCCGGCCGCTGCCGGCGCGGGTCCCACTGCGAGAACTCGTCGCGCAGCGAGAAGACGCGCTCCTTGGCCCGCGCCTTCTCCTCGTCGCGCCGCCCGCCGCCGAAGACCGCGTCGAACTTCTCGCTCTGGATCTTCTCGGTCAGCGGCAGCGTCTGCAGCGGGTTGCGGGTGCCGTCCGGGCGCTCCTTGAGCACCCCGCGGTCGATGTAGTCCTGCACCGACGCGACGTGCAGCCGCAGGTTGTGCTTGGCGACCGTACGGTCCCGGTACTCGATGACCTCGGGGAAGTTGTGCCCGGTGTCGACGTGCAACAGCGAGAAGGGGATCGCCGCGGGAGCGAACGCCTTCAGCGCCAGGTGCAGCATGACGATGGAGTCCTTGCCGCCGGAGAACAGGATCACCGGCCGCTCGAACTCGCCCGCGACCTCGCGGAAGATGTGCACCGCCTCGGACTCCAGAGCGTCCAGGTGCGAGAGGGCGTACGGGGAGTCCGTACCCTCCTCCACCGTGGCGACGGTGGTCGTCATGCCAAACCCCTTTCGGTGAGCAGGGCGTACACGGACGCCGCGGACTCCTGCACGGTCTGGTTCTGGGACTCGATGCGCAGATCGGGCGACTCGGGCTCCTCGTACGGGTCGTCGACCCCGGTGAGCCCCTTGAGCTCGCCCGCGGCCTGCTTGGCGTACAGACCCTTCACATCGCGTACGGAGCACACGTCGACCGGCGTCGCCACATGGATCTCCACGTACGGCGTCCCGTTCTGCTGGTGCCGCTTGCGCACCGCGTCGCGGCTGTCCGTGTAGGGCGCGATGACCGGGACGAGGGCGAGTACGCCGTTGCGGGCGAGCAGTTCGGCGACGAAGCCGATGCGCTGCACATTGGTGTGCCGGTCCTCGCGGCTGAAGCCGAGGCCCGCCGAGATGAACTCGCGGATCTCGTCGCCGTCGAGCACCTCGACGCGGTGGCCCTCCTCGCGCAGCCGGCCGGCCAGCTCGTAGGCGATGGTGGTCTTGCCGGCGCTCGGCAGACCCGTGAGCCAGACGGTGGCTCCGCTCGTCACGTGGTTCTCCTGGGTCGCAGTGGTCGCTTCCGTCACAGCAGTAGCAGCAGGAGCTGTGGACGCCGTGTGAAGTCCGGTGTTCGCCTCGAAGGCATGCGCCGTCATCCGTGCAGCCCGCACTCGGTCTTGGCGCGTCCCGCCCAGCGGCCGGCGCGTGCGTCCTCGCCTTCCAGGACGCGGCGGGTGCAGGGGGCGCAGCCGACGGAGGCGTAGCCGTCCATCAGGAGCGGGTTCGTCAGGACGCCGTGCTCGGCGACGTACGCGTCCACGTCGTCCTGGGTCCAGCGGGCGATCGGGGAGATCTTCACCTTTTGCCGCTTCTCGTCCCAGCCGACGACCGGGGTGTTCGCCCGGGTCGGGGACTCGTCGCGGCGCAGACCCGTCGCCCAGGCCACGTAGCCCTTGAGCCCTCGCTCCAGCGGCTCGACCTTGCGCAGCTTGCAGCACAGGTCGGGGTCGCGGTCGTGCAGCTTGGGGCCGTACTGCGCGTCCTGCTCGGCGACCGTCTGCAGCGGGGTGAGCGTGATGACGTTGACGTCCATCACGGCCTCGACCGCGTCGCGGGTGCCGATGGTCTCCTCGAAGTGGTAGCCGGTGTCGAGGAACACGACGTCCACCCCGGGCATCGCACGGGAGGCGAGGTGGGCGACCACCGCGTCCTCCATGGAGGACGTCACGCAGAAGCGCTTGCCGAAGGTGTCGGCCGCCCACTGGAGGATCTCCAGCGCGGAGGCCTCCTCCAGGTCACGGCCCGCCTGCTCGGCGAGCGCCTTGAGATCGGCCGTGGTGCGCTCTTCCTGTGCCGTCGTCATATCTCGTTACCCCCTGCGTCACTGTGCCGAAGGCCCCGGGCGAGCAGCCCGAGGAACTTCAGCTGAAAGGCCCGGTTGCACGCCGCGCATTCCCACGCGCCGTGACCGCCCTCGAGGGCTTCACTCGGCCGTAGGTCCTCGTCGCCGCAGTAGGGGCAGTAGAAGGGGGCGGCCCGCTCGCTCATGAGAGGGCCTCCTCGGAGGCACGCGCGGCCCAGGTGGCGAACCGCTCGCCGTCCTCGCGCTCCGCCTGGAACCGCTTCAGCACACGCTCGACGTAGTCGGGCAGCTCCTCGGAGGTGACCTTCAGACCCCGCACCTTGCGACCGAACCCGGCCTCCAGACCGAGCGCGCCGCCGAGGTGCACCTGGTAGCCCTCGACCTGTTCGCCCTGGTCGTTGAGGACGAGCTGGCCCTTGAGACCGATGTCCGCCACCTGGATACGGGCGCAGGCGTTCGGGCAGCCGTTGATGTTGATGGTGATCGGCTCGTCGAAGTCCGGGATCCGGCGCTCCAGCTCGTCGATGAGGGAGGAGCCGCGCGCCTTGGTCTCGACGATGGCGAGCTTGCAGTACTCGATGCCGGTGCAGGCCATGGTGCCGCGCCGGAAGGGGGAGGGCTTGGCCGTGAGGTCGAGCGCCTCCAGGGCCTCGACCAGCGGCTCGACCTGCGCTTCCTCGACATCGAGAATGATCATCTTCTGCTCGACGGTGGTCCGGACCCGGCCCGAGCCGTGCGCCTCGGCCACCTCGGCGATCTTCGTCAGGGTGGCGCCGTCGACGCGGCCGACGCGCGGGGCGAAACCGACGTAGAAACGGCCGTCCTTCTGCCGGTGCACGCCGACGTGGTCGCGCCAGCGGCCCGCGGGCTCGGCGGGCGCGGGTCCGTCGACCAGCTTGCGCTCGAGGTAGTCGTCCTCCAGAACCTGACGGAACTTCTCCGGGCCCCAGTCGGCGACGAGGAACTTCAGACGGGCGCGCGTACGCAGGCGGCGGTAGCCCCAGTCACGGAAGATGCCGACCACGCCGGCCCACACCTCCGGGACCTCCTCCAGCGGCACCCAGGCGCCGAGCCGGACGCCGAGCTTCGGGTTGGTGGACAGCCCGCCGCCGACCCACAGGTCGAAGCCGGGGCCGTGCTCGGGGTGCTCGACGCCGACGAAGGCGATGTCGTTGATCTCGTGCACGACGTCGAGGAGCGGGGAGCCGGAGATCGCCGTCTTGAACTTGCGCGGCAGGTTGGAGAACTCCTTGCTGCCGATGTAGCGGTCGTGGATCTCGTCGATCGCCCAGGTGCCGTCGATGATCTCGTCCTCGGCGATACCGGCGACCGGCGAGCCGATGACCACGCGGGGGCAGTCGCCGCAGGCCTCGGTCGTGGACAGCCCGACGGCCTCGAGCCGGTTCCAGATCTCCGGGACGTCCTCGATGCGGATCCAGTGCAGCTGGATGTTCTGCCGGTCGGTGACGTCCGCGCTGCCGCGCGCGAACTCCTGCGAGATCTCACCGATCACCCGCAGCTGCTGGGTGGTGAGGCGACCGCCGTCGATCCGCACCCGCAGCATGAAGTACTTGTCGTCCAGCTCCTCCGGCTCCAGGATCGCGGTCTTGCCGCCGTCGATCCCGGGCTTGCGCTGGGTGTACAGGCCCCACCAGCGCATACGGCCGCGCAGGTCATTGGGGTCGATGGAGTCGAACCCCCGCTTGGAGTAGATCGTCTCAATGCGTGTCCGCACATTGAGACCGTCGTCGTCCTTCTTGAACTGCTCGTTGCCGTTGAGCGGGGTGTAGTGCCCCGCGGCCCACTGACCCTCGCCGCGGTGACGGCTCACCTTGCGGCGGGGAGTCGCGGCGGCAGGCTTCTGCGGGGTGGCGGCCATGGTTGTTACGTCCTTCGGGACAGGCGGGAATGCGGCTCTGACCTGCGTGTACGGGCGCATGGGCAGACATGCGCGGCATTGCGCAGAATCAGACAAAAAGGGGAGTGTCGGGCGCAGAGGGGATGCACTCAGCGCGCCGGACAGATGGCGCTGGACATGCGGCCGAGGTCGACGTGCCGCCGACTCACCAAGGCAATTCCAGTTCCAGACATGACGGAAGCGTGTCATGGCGATCTGGACACAGTCCAGCTTTGTCCATCATGCGGACACCCTTGTCCCGGAGTACGAGACAAGGGTGTCGTCGGTCACATGGCCCGAATCGGCCGTTTCTGCCCTGGTCAGCCAGGGTACGCCCCCGGCCACGGACCGGGCGTGGCCACCTCGGCCTCCTCCTCGACCTTGGTGTCGAAGAGCCTGAAGCCCCGCCGCAGGTAGTTGTCCATGGCGTGCTCCCCGTCCTTGCTGCACGTATGCAGCCACACCCGCTTCGTCTGCGCCAGCCCCGGCCAGCGGTCCGCGAGATCCCAGGCGCGGGCGGCGCCGTACGACAGCAGATGCCCGCCGATCCGCCGGCCGCGGAAGGCCGGAATCAGGCCGAAGTAGACGATCTCCACGACCCCGTCGTCCTGCGGCTCCAGCTCCACGTATCCGGCCGGCGTTCCCCGGTCGTGGGCGACCCATGTCTCCACCCCGGGCCGCCCCAGATGCTCCTGCCACCGCGCGTACGTCCAGCCGAGCCGGTCGATCCACCGGATGTCCCCGCCGACGGAGGCGTACAGGAACCGGCTGAACTCGGGCGAGGGCACCTCGGCCCGAACGATGCGCACGTCGCCCTGCGGGGCTTGGGCCGGGAGGAGGTCGGTGGGGAGGTCTGTTCCAGGGACCAGGTGGTCACGGCGATGTTGGGCATGTCGGTCAGGGAATCATCCGGGTGGCCGATCTGTCGATCGGTGCGGGTGCGCTCCGCGGGGAGTGCCGCGACAGGAAGTGCCGGCGATGTGTCGTCGGGCGTCTGCGGTGTTCGTCGTGGCTGGTCGCGCAGTTCCCCGCCCCTTGGGGCGCCTCAGCCTAGCGCCGAATCGATCGAACTCAGCGGTAGCGCGAACAACATCCGGCCCGATTGGGACCAGACCTCGCCGGTTGCCTCCCAGTACGACAGGGGGCCGACCTGGGTGCCCCAGCACCTTGGGGCGTTCTCCTCGCCGCAGCGGGTCGCCTCGGCGCCCTCGGGGTCCTGGCGCCACAGGCTGCCCTGCCGGTCGTTGGTGCCCGGAGTGCGGCCCAGGTACCAGTCGGCGCGGTCCGCCCCGGCCGCCCGGTGCGACAGGAGGCCCTTGATGCCGGACGCCTCCGTCTCGTACGCCTCGACCGCGGGCACCAATCCGGTGGCGTCGGTGGCGAGGAGTCCGGGGCGGGCCGGGTCCTTGCTGAAGTCGTAGCGCCACAGTCGGGCGTGCTCGTCGCTGTCCGTCGGCGTCCACTCGCTCGCGACCAGGCTGTCGGGCGCCGTGCTGCGGTCGAGGGAGATGGTGCCGAGGCGGGGAGCGGCGCTCGCGCCGGTCAGGCGGTACGAGGCGACGGCCGGCAGGACGAAGCGCTGGCCGTGCGCCGACCAGCCGTCCGCGACGCGGCCGACCGCCGGGCTGTCGACCGTGGTGCGCTGGACGCGGTTCATGTCGTACACGTACAGCCCGTCGGCGGCGGTCACCAGCAGCTTGTCCTGGTACCAGACCATGCCGGAGAGGCGGGACGGCAGGGCGCGGTAGTCGCGTCCGCCGTCCACCGGGACGACGAGAAGGGCCGACGCGTACCGGAGGCGGCCCAGGTCGTTCGCGTCGACGAAGGCGACCCGGGCGAGGCCCCGCCCGTCGGCGCCCTGGCTCCAGCCGGACAGGAGCACCCGGTTGTCGTTCCACCAGCCGTCGTCGTCGGCGTCCCCCGAGGTGGTGACCGCGCCCGCCCGCCAGCCCCGGGTGTCGGCGGCGTCCCAGCAGTACGCGCGCGTGGCGGCCGGCGCGACCGGCAGCGCCGTGCGCTCGCCGGCCGTACAGCCGGACGCGGCGCGCAGGCTGCGGTCGGCGCTCTCGAGGACGGCACGGACGCCGACCGGCTTGCCCATCCCGGAGGCGAGTTCGTCGAGCGTGGCCTGCGGGACCATCTGCTCCCGGAGGCTCAGCGCCCGGACCTCGGCGGCCCTGGTGAGAGGCTCCAGCGCCCCGGGGTTGTCACCGACCGTCGCCTGCGAGGCGCTGATCATCGTGGCGGCAGCGGTGAGCGCGAGGGCGGTTCCGGCCAGGAACGCGCGTACCGCACGGCCCTGCTTGCGTCGACGGTGTCTGCCGCGGTGCTTCATCCCAACCTCCCGAGGCGAGCCAACTGCGGCTATTGGTCTGGGCGTTGACCAAAGGAGCAGGTGGGGTGGCTCGTAGAGGGATGCTACGGCAGGTGGGCACGCTTGCGGACGAAGACCCCGCAAATATGCGGATTCTTCAAAACGCCGGACCAGCGCTGCGCCCCTTCAGGGGCGCGGGGAACTGCGCGACAAGCCACATCGGACCCGCAGTCGCCAGACGGCATTTCTCGCCACGGCGAACAGGCGTCATGCACCCAGCTCAGCTCTCAGGACACCTCGGCCGACAAACGCCCCCGCACCACACCCGGCGCCGTCGACTGCGGCAGCAACCCGCGTGGGTCGTCCGGCAGCAGCACGTCGACCTCCGCGTCCTCGCGGAAACGGTACGGCCGGTGCTCCAGGAACGCGCCGAGATAGCGCCGTACGCGGGACATCTCGGCCCGCACCGTCACCGTACGGCCCGCGTCGCCGAACATGTCCTCGGCCAGTCCCGCCGCGCTGCGGCCGGTGCGGTGCAGGGCCAGGAGGTAGAGCAACTCGGCGTGCCGCGGGCTCAGTTCATGGCTCCAGGACCCCGCCCCGCCGGACACCGTCACCGACCAGCGGCGCGGCTGCGTCAGATCCAGCACGATCCGCGTCGCCCCGGCCGGCACCGGCTCGTCGGCGGGCCGCAGCAGCCAGCCGCCCGCCAGCGGCTCCACCGAGCAGGGGCCGAGCGGCGGCAGCCACCGGCGGCCCGGCGCCAGGGACTTGGGCAGCGCGATCCGGTTCGGGTACGGCATCCCGGTCACCGCGGCGGTCCAGCCGTCCCGGTCCACCACCAGGGCCCGCCCGGGCAGCCGGGCCAGCACCGGCGCCGCCACTGCGCGCAGCCGCTCCAGCGAGGTCAGATGGAGTTCGCGCAGCCGGGCCTCGGCGAGCTTGGCCACCGAGTCGACCCAGGCGAGCGTGGCCGGATGCATGGTCTCCAGCGGCCCGCTGACGTCCACCACGCCGATCAGCCGGCCGTCCCGCGGATCCGTGATGGGGGCGCCGGTGCAGGTCCAGGAGGTCTGCGAGCGCTGGAAGTGCTCGGAGGCGAAGACCTGCACGGGCCGGCGCACCACCGCGGGGGTACCGACGCCGTTCGTGCCGACGACGCTCTCCCGCCAGTCGGCGCCCAGTTCGAACCCGAGGCTGTCGGCCTTGCGCAGCACGGCGGAGTTGCCCTCCCGCCACAGCACCCGGCCCTCGTCGTCGGCGACCACCATGATGTGGTGGGCGACGTCCGCGACCGACAGCAGCCCCTCGCGCAGCACCGGCAGCACATGTCTGAGCACGGTGGACTCCCGGCGCCGCTGCACCTCCTCCCGGGAGAGCAGCCCGGACCGGACGTCGTGGTCCGGATCGACTCCGCTGCGCAGCATGCGTTCCCAGGACTGCTCGATCACCGGGCGCGGCGCGACGGGCGCGCGCTGTCCGGAGAGCGTGGCGGCGCGGACGTCGCTGAGCACCCGCGCCGCCCGCGCCGAGTCCACTGCGGCCAGCTGCGTCACGTCCGTCGGCGAGAGCGCCAAGGGTCCCTCCGGGGAGAACAGGTCTCATCCTGACTGTGAGTCTCATAGTGCCGTCCAGCTAGGGCGGAGGGACCCAGTCCGCCCACAGGCGGCCACAAGTTGCAACCCCTTGCAACCCTGGTGAACCGTTCTGGCTTGGTTGAAACTTGAGCAACGCCGTCCCGAGCGGCGTTCGTGGCCTCGAACGGGCCAGTGGGGGTGGTGCCGTGTCGGCGCAGCACCACCCCTACCTCCGGCGGTTTGGCCGTGTTTGCGCGTCGGGGGGTGCCTCTTGAGGTGCGTTGGCGTCTGCGGGCCGGTTGTGGCTGGTCGTGCCCGCGCGGCGGAGCCGCATATCGATACAGCCCCGCGCCCTAGGTCTCAGGCTGCGGCCTGGACCTGTTCACCACCGACCTCAGGTCCAGGGTCGACGGCAGTGTGCCGAAGGCTGCGCCTCCGTCGCCGCCCAGGCGGGACGCGCAGAATGCGTCGGCCACCTCCGGTGGGGCGAAGCGGACGAGCAGGGAGCCCTGGAGTACCAGTGCCAGACGCTCGGTGAGGCGTCGGGCCCGAGCCTCGATGCCCTCCAGGTCAGCGAGTTCGGTCAGCAGGGACTTGATCGCGGCGTCCAGGCGGTGATCGGCGCCGCGCGCCTGGCCCACCTCCTGGAGAAAGGCGTTGAGTGCTGTCGGCTCTCGTTGCAGCGCGCGCAGTACGTCCAGGGCCTGGACGTTGCCCGCGCCCTCCCAGATCGAGTTCAGCGGGGACTCGCGCACCAGTCGGGGCATGCCGGACTCCTCGACGTAGCCGTTGCCGCCGAGGCACTCGGACGCCTCGACCGTCAACGGCGTGCACCGCTTGGTCACCCAGTACTTGGCGGCCGGTACCGCGATCCGCAGCAGCGCCCGCTCCTGCTCGCCGCCGTCGTCGTAGGCGGCCGCGAGGCGCAGCGCGAGGGTGGTCGCCGCCTCGGACTCGACGGCGAGGTCGGCCAGGACGTTGCGCATGAGCGGCTTGTCGACGAGCTTGCCGCCGAACGCCTCTCGGTAGGTGCAGTGGTGGATCGCCTGTGCCACGGCCTGCCGCATCAGTCCCGCAGAGCCCAGGACGCAGTCCAGCCGGGTCGCCGCCACCATCTCGATGATGGTGCGCACCCCGCGCCCCTCCTCGCCGATCCGGCGTGCCCACGTCCCGTCGAACTCGACCTCGGCGGAGGCGTTCGAGCGGTTGCCCAGCTTGTCCTTGAGCCGCTGGATCAGGAACACGTTGCGGCTGCCGTCCTCCAGCACCCGCGGCACCAGGAAGCAGGTCAGCCCGTCCGGGGCCTGTGCCAGCACCAGGAAGCCGTCCGACATCGGCGCCGAGCAGAACCACTTGTGCCCGGTCAGCGTGTACGTCCCGGCCTCGGCGAGCGGGGTGGCGGCCGTCGTGTTCGCGCGGACGTCGCTGCCGCCCTGCTTCTCCGTCATGCCCATCCCGAACAGCGCCCCGGCCTTCTGCCCGGCGGGCCGCAGCTCGCGGTCGTAGATCATGGACGTCAGCCGCGGCTCCCACTCGGCGGCCAGATCGGGGTCCGTGCGCAGGGCGGGGACCGCCGCGTGGGTCATGGACAGCGGGCAGCCGTTGCCCGCCTCGACCTGCGACCACAGCAGGAAGGCGGCGGCCCGCCGCACATGCCCGCCCGGCCGCACCCAGGCCGCGGTCATCCCCGCCGCGACGCCCTTGCCGAGCAGCCGGTGCCAGGACGGATGGAACTCGACCTCGTCGATACGACGGCCGTAGCGGTCGTGCGTGCGCAGCCGCGGCGGGTTCTCGTTGGCCAGTGCCCCCCACTCCTGCACCTGCGCCGAGCCGCAGGTCCGGCCGAGCGCCGCCAGCTCGCTGCGGACCTCGTCCTGCAGCTCCGGGGCGAGATGACGTTCGACGGCCTCGGTCAGGGCACGGTCGGAGGTGTAGACGTCGTGGGCGACCAGGGGCGGGGGCTGGTTGGTCACGGTGTGCGTGCTGCCTGCCATGGCTGTGAACCTATCCCTCCGTAGGGCGGTGGATTCCACCCTGACACGGCGGCGGCGCGGGGGAGCGGGCAGGTGGCGACGGGGTGTGCCTCGGCGCCGCAATGAGTGCGCCCCCGTGTGGCGGATACCTTTAGGTCGTGCAGCCAGCAAGTGAATCCCCCCAGCCGACCTCCGGCCGTCTCCACCGGGCACGTGTCCTCTACCGGAACGTGTCGAAGCGCAGGACCGCCTGGCTGTTGCTCAAGGACACCGTCAACTCCTGCATCGAGTACCGCATCCTCGGTCTCGCGGCCGAGGCCGCGTTCTTCACGCTGCTGTCCGTGCCACCCCTGCTGCTCAGCATGATCGGTCTCCTCGGCTACGTGGACGACTGGACCGGCACCGACACGATCTCCAGCCTGGAGGCCAACCTCCTGGAGGCCTCCCGCACGGTCCTGTCCGACAAGGGCGTGCGCCAGATCGCCCAGCCGATCCTGGACGACGTGATGAAGGGCGGCCGCCCCGACGTCATCTCCGTCGGCTTCCTGTTCGCCCTGTGGTCGGGGTCGCGCGCGGTGAACGTCTTCATCGACACCATCACCGTGATGTACGGCCTCGACGGCGTCCGGGGCATCGTCAAGACCCGGATCGTGGCCTTCCTGCTGTTCCTCGCGGCCCTGCTGATCGGCTCGGTCGCGCTGCCGCTGATGGTGGCCGGGCCGGACGCGGTGGTCCGGATCGTGCCCTGGTCGGAGACCGTGGTGCAGGTCCTGTACTGGCCGGTCGTGATCGTCCTGTCGATCGCCTTCCTGACGACGCTGTACCACGTGTCCGTGCCGGTCCGCTCCCCCTGGATCGAGGACGTGCCCGGAGCGCTCGTCGCCCTCGGCATGTGGGTGCTGGGCAGCTTCCTGCTGCGCATCTACCTCACCAACACGATCGAGGGCGCGACGATCTACGGCTCCCTCGCGGCGGCCGTCGCCGTGCTGCTGTGGATCGGCGTGTCCGCGTTCGCCGTGCTCGTCGGGGCCGCCGTCAACGCCGCCATCGACCGGGTCTGGCCGGCCGCCGCGACGGCCGCGGCCCGCGCCGCGAACGAGCGGATGCGCGAGGCCCAGGTCGCCGAGTACGTGGCCCGTACGGCGGCCGCCCACGAACACGATCCCGACGACCCGGACATGCCGTCGGAGTTCCCCGAGCGCTGGACGCGCTTCCTGCCACCGGAGGACGTGTCGTCCCGCTTGCGCACCCATGTGAAGAGCACGCACCCGCCGCACAAGCCGGAGGATCAGGGGAGGGCCTGACGATCGTGCACCGTCAACGCCGGGCAACGGCAACCCCACCGCTCACGCTTTCCACTTCCCCGCCGCCGCGGCCTCCCTCGCGAAGTCGGCGAAGTCCCGCGGCTCCCGGCCGAGCACCTCGCGCACGTCGTCCGTGACGTGGGCGTTGCGGCCGTCCATCAGGGTCTCGAAGATCCCGATCAGAAGCTCGACCTCCTCTGGCGGGATGCCGAAGCCGGCCAGCGCCTCACCGTAGGCCCGCGTCGGAACCGGCGTGTACGCGATCGTGCGGCCCGACGCCCCGGAGATCTCCGTGACCGCCTCCCGCCAGGACAGCAGCCGCGGCCCGGTCAGCTCCAGCGTCCGCCCCGCATACCGGTCCCCGGACGTCAGCACGGCCACCACGACATCCGCGATGTCCCGCACGTCGACGAACGGCTCCTTCACCTCACCCGCCGGGAAGACGAGCTCGCCGCCCACCATGCCCTCCACCAGCGGCCCCTCGCTGAAGTTCTGCGAGAACCACGTGGCCCGTACGATCGTCCAGTCCGCGCCGGACGCCTTCAGCGCCTCCTCGGTCGGCAACGCCTGGTCCTCGCCACGCGCCGACAGCAGCACCAGCCGCCGTACCCCTAGCCCCACCGCCTCCCGGGCGAGCGCGCCGACGCCCTCGGCCGCCTCCGGGGAGCCGACGTCGGACGGGTACATCAGGTACGCGGCGTCCGCGCCCCGCAGGGCCTGAGCCCAGGTCGTCGGGTCCTCCCAGTCGAAGCCCTGTGCCCGGGAGGCGGCCCGCACCGTGAGCCCCGCGGCGCGTGCCGCTTCCGCCACCCGGCTCCCGGTACGCCCCGAGGCCCCCGTCACCACCACGGTCATCTGCGTTTGCGTCGTGTTCTGCGTCATGCCTCCAGTCAACGGTCGCGCGGCCCAACAGCCCATCGCTGAACGGCTCATTCCCATGCGCGGACGTCTACGCTGACGCCATGGACGCCCTGACAGGCCTGCTGGAGGGTCCACGCGCGCGTGGCGCCTTCATGATCCGCGCGTGCTTCGAACCGCCGTGGTGCGTACGCATCGAGGACCGTGCCCCGCTCACCGTCATGGTCATGGTCCGCGGCGACGCCTGGATCGTCCCGGACACGGGGGAGCGGGTGCGGTTGCGGGCCGGTGACCTCGCCATCGCGCGCGGCCCGGACCCGTACCTCTGCGCGGACGACCCGGCGACCCCGCCCCAGGCCCTCGTCCTGCCGGGCGCCGAGTGCCGCTATCCCGACGGGCGCTCCCTCAGCGGCTCGATGGACCTGGGCGTGCGGACCTGGGGCGACCGGCTGGACGGCTCGGCCGTGATACTGATCGGTACGTATCTGTGGGAGGGCGAGATCAGCGGGCGGCTGCTGAACGCGCTGCCGCCGTTGCTGTCGCTCACCGCCGACGTGTGGGACTGCCCGCTCACGCCGTACCTCATGGAGGAGATCGTCCGCGACGAACCCGGCCAGGAGGTCGTCCTCGACCGCCTGCTCGACCTGCTGGTCATCGCCGCGCTCAGGGCCTGGTTCTCCCGTCCGGAGGCGGAGGCCCCCGCCTGGTACCGGGCGCTGGCGGACCCGGTCGTCGGGCGCGTGCTGCGTCTCGTCCAGGACGACCCGGCCCATCCCTGGACGGTCGCTTCGCTGGCGGCCAAGGCGGGGGTGTCGCGGGCCGCGCTGGGCCGGCGGTTCACGGAGCTGGTGGGGGAGCCGCCGATGACGTACCTCACGGGGTGGCGGCTGGCGCTGGCGGCGGATGCGTTGCGTGACACCGACGACACGTTGGATGCGATCGCGCGGAGGGTTGGGTATGGCAGCGCGTTTGCTCTGTCCAGTGCGTTCAAGCGGGTGTACGGGGTGAGTCCGCAGGAGCGTCGGGGGCGGGCTTCGTAGGGTGCCACGCGGCGGAGCCGCATATCGACACAGCCCCGCGCCCCTGAAGGGGCATGCCGCTTAGCCTGGCTTACATGTACGCGGAGCGCGCGTCCCGGCTCACCGGTGCCGTCGTCTGGACGAACACCCCGTCCGGGGCCGGCCCGGGACGCGTCCTGCCCGACGGATGCATGGACCTGCTCTGGAACGACGGGCGGCTGCTCGTGGCCGGGCCCGACACGCACGCGTACGTCATCGAGAGCGAGCCGAGCGCCTGGATGGGGCTGCGTTTCCACCCGGGTGCCGCGCCCGCGTTCCTCGGGGTGCCGGCGTACGAACTGCGCGACCAGCGGGTGGAGTTGGCCGAGCTGTGGCCCGCCGCGGAGGTACGGCGGCTGCAAGGACGCGTCGCTACGGCCGCTGACCCGGCGACGGCGCTCGAAGAGGTTGTACTGGAACGCGTGACCCCGCCGGAACCTCTGCTGATCAGGCTGGTGGAGGCCCTCCACGCCGGCAGGCCGGTCGCCGCGACCGCCGATGAGCTCGGGCTCGGCGCACGCCAGCTGCACCGCAGGTCGCTCGCCGCCTTCGGCTACGGCCCCAAGACGCTGGCCCGGATCCTGCGGCTGCAACGCGCGCTCGCCCTGGCGCGGCGCGGCGTTCCCTTCGCCGAGACGGCGGCCCGCACCGGGTTCGCCGATCAGGCTCATCTCGCCCGGGACGTCAAGGAGTTGGCGGGCATGCCGCTCGGCGAGCTACTCGGTGGGCGGGGCGGCTAGCGGCGCGAACAGGTCCACGCCGTTTCCGTCCGGGTCGTGCACGGTGGCGTACCGCTGGCCCCAGAAGGCGTCCCACGGCTTGAGTTCGCCGTGATAGCCGGCGCTCACCAGATCCTCGTACACCGCGTCGACCTCCGCCGGGCCCGCGCATCGCAGCGCCAGCGAGTGGCGGCCGCCGCCCGTGGGTGGCTGCCACTGCGGGAGGAAGGACCGCACGGTCTCCTCGGTGTCGAGCATCAGCCGCAGTCCGCCCGGCAGGTGGGCCTCGGTGTGCGGCTCGTTCTCGGCGCCCTCGGGGAAGGCGAAGCCGAGGCGGCGGTAGAAGCTGACGGCGGCGGCCATGTCGGAGACGACGAGGCCGATGGCATCGAATCGTGGAGTCATGCGGCCAGCGTAGGCAGCCGGAGAACGGCCGGTCTTGAAGGAATCGGACACCCGAAGGGGAGCGAGACCCTGGCGGAAGATCACCGGGACCTTAGCGGAAGGTCGCCGGGCCACGCGGTGTGTCCACGGTGAAGGTCATCCCCACCGGCCCCGTCGTGAGGTCGAGGTCCGTGCCGAGGGCCGCCAGCAGGGGCCGGATCTCGGCGGGCTCGGGGGCGGTCGCCGAGAGGGACAGGAGGGGTGTGGTGGGCAGGCCCGAGGCGGTGGGGTGGAGCGAGGTGCCCCAGTCGATGAGGAAGGGGACCAGGCCGGAGGGGTGGGCGTCGTCGCCGTCGGTCAGCCGCCACTCCAGCAGGGTGCCGTCGGGTCTGCGGCGGCTCATCGCCTGCGCGGACCCGGGATCGTAGCCCCGGGCCCGGGCGGCCGCGATGGCCGCGTCCAGGTCGGGCGGGCTGATGGCCCAGGTGACCGTGCGCGGGGAGGTCAGCCCGTCGACGTCGAAGGGGCGGGGCTGGCCGGGTGCGGACTGCTCGGGATCGGGGCCGATGATCTCCAGGTAGCTGGTGTCGCCGAGCGACACCAGGTAGTTGCGGGTGCCGAGCCCGACGTGCACGCCGCCCGGGGCGGGGGTCACGCCGGTGCGCCGGGCGAAGTCGGCGACCGTGGCGGCCAGGTCGGGGGTCGCGAGGACGAGATGGTCAAGAAGCGGGGGGATGGCGTTCATCGCAGCCGAGGCTATGCAGAGCGGCCCGCTATATGGAACACCTGTGCGCCAGAAGGAAGATGACGAACCATCACATATCGCTGTTCACTCGTCGAAGACGACGGTTCCGTCCTCCAGCAGCGCCGGATGGATCTTCATGGGGCCGTACTCGTCGACGTCCGAGGGGCGCGGGGTCTCCGGGCCGTCGGGGCCCATACGGACCATGCGCTCTACGCGGCAGATCCGGAACGTCCGCCCTGCCACACGGGCCTCGTCGGCGCGTTCGAGTGCCCGGAACTCCTCGGCCGCCCGCTCGTACACGGCCTTCTTCTCGTCGTCGAACCGGTACAGCATGGGCCACATCTCGTCCATCGCGTCATGGAGCACGCGCCGGGCGTCGTGCGCGGTGGCCTGGAGCGCGAGGGCGGGCTCCCAGCCGGTTCGCTCGCGCTCGACCACGCCGAAACAGGTGGGCAGCAGCACGACCCGCGGGTGCGAGTGGACCGCCCTCTCCGAGTCACGGCGCACATCGGCGGGCAACCGCATGCCGTGGTACGCGAACCCGCGCAGGCCCGCCCGCATGGCGCCCGCCATCGGCCCGTCGTCCTTCGGGCCGGGGTCGAGGACCAGGTCCAGGTCGGGGGAGGGGGTGTGGTCGGCGCGCCGCTCCCAGGTGTGTTCGGCGGGCTCCGGGTCGGTGGGGCGGGGCGGCTCCAGCCGGTTGTCGTCGTCGCAGCGCGTGAACTCGTCCCCGCGCACGATCCGGTACCGCACCCCGCAGGCCTCGACCTCGTTCACCGCCTTCCGGTCCAACACGTCCACGGCGGCCAGTAGTTCACGCCGTAGGGCCGGATCATCGGTGTCGTCCTTCGCACGGAACCACAGATGGGTGTTCAGCGAGTCCCGGCACATCTGCGGCATCCCGTTCACGACCGGCTTGAGCACCCGCCACTCGGGCCCCACCGCCGGATCCTGCACGGCGACCCCGAACACCGGCCCCCGCAGGGCGAACCCCGGATAGCGGAGAGACGCGTCCACGGCGTCGGCCTCTCGCACCCAGGCAGCGGGGTCGTCGCGCCGGATCAACTCGGCGTGGAGCGTGCGGATCTGTTGCTGCCAGTCATGGGCCATGCACGCATTGTCGCGGGGGTGGGAGTGTGCGCGGGGTGAACCGACTCAACAGCGCGGGTCGTTGGGCATCGGGGAGGCGGTGCGAGCGGCAGCGCGAGCACTCCCGTCGAACCCGAAATTTTCGGATCACCGGCAGCTGTGGGACCCCGACCCCGGCTCCCCTAGGCTCGGTCACATGCCCGCGCGACTCCTCGTCTGCACCCGCACCACCGCCTACCGGCACGCATCCATCCCGGCCGGCGTCGAAGCCGTCCGCACGCTCGGCGACTTCGAGGTGGACCACACCGAGGATCCCGCGGCCTTCGAGCAGTCCCTCGACGGCTACGCGGCCGTGGTGTTCCTCTCCACCAGCGGCGAGGTGCTCACCCCCGCCGGGCGCGAGCGGCTCGCCGCGTACGTCGAGTCGGGCGGCGGCTTCGTGGGCGTGCACGCGGCGGCCTGCACCGAGTACGACTGGCCGTACTACGGCGAGCTGCTGGGCGCCTGGTTCGACCGGCACCCCGAGTACCAGCCCGGCAAGGCGGTCGTCGAGGACAGTGACCATCCGGCCACCCGGCACCTTCCCGCCGTATGGGACTTCGTCGACGAGTGGTACGACTTCCGCACCAACCCGCGCGACGCGGTACGGGTGTTGGTCTCCGCCGACGAGTCGTCGTACGAGGGTGGCGGTATGGGCGAGGACCATCCGCTGGCGTGGTGCCGCGAGCACGGTTCGGGCCGCGTCTTCTACACGGCTCTCGGCCATGCCGCCGAGGCGTACGACGACCCGGACTTCCGCGCGCATCTGCTCGGCGGGATCGTCTGGTCGGCGAAACCTCTCAGCGGCCCGCCGTTGTCGTGAGGCGTCGCAGTGCGGCCTGGGCCGGCGGGCCCCAGGTGGGCCTGCCGCCGGGGCGGCCGCGGGCCCGGCGCAGGGTCGCGGCGTCCGAGGTCAGCCGGTAGACGCGGTGGAAGCGGTGCGGCGGCCCGGGAGGATCCGGGCGTGGTGTTGCGTCCGGTAGGAGTGCCGCGGCCGATCTGAACGTGAACCCCGGCGCGTTCCGCTCGCACCGGGGTTCGCCGTGCCGTGCCGGCCCTCGCCGGGCGCGATCAGCGGCGCGGTCTGCGGAGGGCGCGGAACTGAGGGCCGTAGGTGTGGCCCGGGGCGTAGGGGATTCTGGTCTCCATCAGTTCCACGGCGGGGCGTTCCAGTCCGTGCATGGCGTGGACGGCCGCCTTCAGGGTGCGGTGGCCGCCGCCGGCCCAGGCGTCGTCGAGGCGGTCCAGCACGGTGCTGTAGTTGGCGTCGAAGCGGTACAGGAGCCGCTGGACATGGACCGGCGGATTGGGCCAGCCGCCGACCGGGACCGGGGCCATCGGGCGCACGTCGGGGAAGGGCACGGGGGCGCCGACGTACCTCCAGCCGTCGTCGGTCTCGCGCAGCTCCCGGCCGTGGTAGATCTCGCCGAAGGCGTAGTAGTGCGCCGGGTGGTCGTCCTCGAAGGGGTCGGCCGGGGAGCTGTCGGTGCCCTCGCCCTGCTCCTTGATGATCCCGATGGCGCTCTCGACGTCGTCGAGGGTCTCGATCGGCCGCAGGTCGTCGCCGCCGACGTACGCGGACAGTTGTCCCCGCACCACCAGTTCCGGCTCCACGGTCCGGAACGCCTGCAGCACGCCGGTGTAGAACTCGCCGACGGTGGGCGAGCTCTGCGCGCTCCGGGTGAGCGGCTCCTCCGGGGCCTCGATCGCCATCATCACGTCGCGCACGAAGGGCTTGGTGAGGCCCGACAGATAGACGGTCACCCCGGCCCGCACACCACCGGGCAGCGGGCCCGGGAAGGCGGGTGCGGCCGCCTTGATCTGCGGCCGTCCGCCCACGGCCACGAGCAGGTTGCAGACGATGCTCAGGTGGTACATCTCGTCGCCGACGATGCGCCGGATCATCCGCGCGACCTCGCTGCGGTGGTCCCTGACGGACCACCAGCCGCACAAGTACGGTGGGATGGTGGCGAGTTCGAGGCCTACGGCGACCTGCAGAGCCGATCTGAGCCACTGGACTCCGCGATCACTCTCGGGAACGGCCAGCAGACGCGCCACGGACCCGACTCGGGGCGCGGCAACCGGCCCCTCCGCCGGCACCGCGGCAGCCTGCGCGTCACCGGCGATCACGGCCTGCGCTCCCGCCGCCACCGCGGCCGAGGCCAGGAAACTCCTGCGCCTGAACGGAGCCACCGCCGGCCTGTCCGGCTCTTCGCT
Source organism: Streptomyces sp. CA-251387 (assembly GCF_050936625.1). NCBI lineage: Bacteria > Bacillati > Actinomycetota > Actinomycetes > Kitasatosporales > Streptomycetaceae > Streptomyces > Streptomyces sp. CA-251387. The sequence goes on from NZ_JBNJMJ010000001.1 coordinate 7,514,153, forward strand.
CATACCCGTCACCCTCGCTCACCTCACAGCCACGGCCCGGGGCCTCGGCTCGATGCCCCCGGACCCCTCCGACAGCTCGCGAAGCTAGCAGGCAGAAAAGGATCTACCAGGGCATACGGGACAAAAGCCGCATCGACCACCCTCTCGGTCCAATGTGCGAACCTCCTCGTGTCTGGAGGCCCACCCGCGCTGACGGACACCCCGAGCCGGCAGGACGGCTCAGCAGGGCGACCGGTAGCGCGGACCGGCCGTGCTCGACCGCTCCACCAACCGCGTCGACAACTCCGTCCGCGTGCTCTCCGGCAGATCCCCGTCCATCATCCGCACCAGCAGACGCAGCGCCGTCGCCGCCATCTCCGACAGCGGCTGGCGGACCGTGGTGAGGGCGGGGCTGATCCAGCGGGCCTCCGGCAGGTCGTCGAAGCCCACGACGCTCATGTCGTCCGGCACGCTCAACCCCCGTTCCGCCAGCGCCTGGTAGACCCCGAGGGCCATCCGGTCCGAGCAGACGAAGACGGCCGTCGGCGGTTCGCGCAGGTCGAGGAGTTCCAGCATGCGGCGGTGGGCGACACTCTCGTCGAAGCCCGCGTGGCGGACGTACTCGGGGCAGTGCCGTATCCCGGCCGAGGCGAGCGCGGAGCGGTAGCCGGCCACCCGGGCGTTGCTGCACATCTTGCGCTGGTGACCGGCGACGACGGCGATGCGTTCGTGGCCGAGCGCCAGGAGGTGCTCGGTCGCCGTCACCCCGCCGTGCCAGTTCGCGGCGCCCACCGACACCACGCCGGGCGGCGGCTCCAGCACCGGGTCGATCATCACGAACGGGATGCGATGCTGCTCCAGCCACGCGTACTGCGACGCCGTCAGCTCGGCCAGATTGAACAGCACCCCGGACGAGCCGCGCGCGGTGAGCTTGTCCAGCCACCCCCGCTCCGGCCGGCCACCCCGGGTGCGGGTCAGACCGGCGGAGACCACGACCTCCAGTCCCGCGTCATGGGCCGCCGCCTCCACCCCGTGCAGCACCGCGCCCGACCAGGAGGTGTCCAGCGAGTGCACGACGAGGTCGACCAGGCCCGGCGTCTTCGCCGCGTCGAAGCGGGGTCTGCGGACGTAGCCGAGCCGGTCCAGCGCCTCGGTGACCCGGCGGCGGGTCTCGGGGGCCACGTCCTCCCGGCCGTTGACCACCTTGGATGCGGTCGGCACGGACACCCCGGCCTCACGGGCCACGACCGCCAGTGTCGGTCCGGCCGCCACGCTCGCACTGCCCGTACGGACCATCGGGAACCACCTCTCCGGCCCGCCCGAGGGCCATGAAAAGTTTTCGACCAGCGCGGAAAAAGTAAGCGCTTCCTACCCTAGGTTCACCGCAAGGAGTCCGGAAGAGGCCGGAGTTCGCAAGGTCTGCACGTGCTCTGGCTTTCGAAACCTCGAACAGGCTCAGGGCTGCCGGCAGGTGAGGCGGATTCCCGTGAAGTCGGCCGTGAACGCAGAGTCGACGAGTTCCACGGCATGGATGCCGGCCATCGCCCCGGTGAAGCGCAGCTTGGAGCCGTAGTCGTCGGAGAGCTTGTTGAAGTCCAGCGGCAGCCCGACGGGCACGCGGACGCCGCCGAGGACGTACCAGAACCGCGCCTCGCCGCCGTCGACCGTCACGCCGAGCGTCAGCGGTCCCTCCGCATCGACGTCGACGACCGCCGCCTGCCGAACTCCTCCCGCTCCACGAGACCGAGCACCGTACGGCCGCCCCCTCGCCACTGCTGCCCGCGCTGCTCCTCGCCCTCCGGCTCGGCCCAGGTGAGGTCGAGGGTCAGATAGGCCTCCGCGTTGTACCAGAGCACCAGCCCGGCGGCCTGCGTGAACGTGCGCGGCCGCGCCGCCACGGTGACCTCGGCCTCCGCGCGGTGCTCGGTGATGCGCTGGGCGAGCAGACTGTGCGCCCACCGCGACTCGGGACCGTGCCGGCCGCGCAGCCGGATCCAGCCGGGGCGGGTGGTGGTGTCGGCCCAGCTCGGGTCGGCGTATCCGCGCAGGGTGCTCCAGGGCAAGCCCAACGGGCCGTCGGCGTGGGCGTGTTAGAGCACCGGCTCGGCGGGCCGCGTCGGTACGTCGACCTCGACCTCCGGATGCCAGCCCCCGTGCCGCAGCCTGGGCCAGCCCGCCTTGTCCCAGGTCAGCGCCTGGATCGCGGTCTCCCGGCCGAGGGGGCAGCGGGGGCCGTCCGGCGTCCGGAGCGGGCGGGCCGTCAGATGGCTGAGGACCCACTCGCCGTCCGGCGTCTCGACCAGCTCCGCATGACCGGCCTTCTGGAACGGCACCGACGGGTCGTCCCGCGTCGTCAGCAGAGGCTGACCGTCCAGCTCGTAGGGCCCGGTGATCGCCCGACTGCGGGCCACCAGCACGCCGTGCTTCACCCCCGTGCCGCCCTCCGCGAGCACGAGGTGGTATCAGCCGTCGCGCTTGAGCAGCTTCGGCCCCTCGATGAGCCGTTCGTGCTGGAGCAGCAGATGGGTGTCACCGATCGGGGCGAGGCTCTCGGGGTCCAGCTCCGTCAGGACGATCCCGGCGAAGCGCCTGCCCCCCGGGCGGTGGTCGCTCTGCATGTTGAGCAGCCACAGCCGGCCCTCGTCGTGGCAGAGCGCGGGGTCGAAACCGTGACTGGCGACGCGCCGCGGGGCGCTCCACTTCCCGTCCACGTCGGTGGCCGTGGAGACATACGAGTCCAGGTCGAAGTACGGCGTCCCGACCGAGCGCACGACGGAGTACACCACCCAGAACCGCTCACCGTCCCAGCTCAGCGGGGGCGCCCAGACGCCGGCCGAGTCGGGTACCCCGGCCAGCGAGTCGCCGGGGACCGCGCCCCGGACGTGGCCCGCGTACTTCCAGTGCGCCAGATCGCGGGAGCGGTGGATCGGGATCGTCGGGAACCACTCGAAGGAGCTGGTCGCCACGTAGTACCACTTGCCCCGGACCAGGGAGGGATCCGGGGCGAAGCCGCGGATCACCGGGTTGTGCAGCCGGGTCACTTGAGGGCCCCCAGCGTCACACCGGTCCGCCAGTAGCGCCGCATCGCCACCATCATGATCGCCATCGGGATGATCGACAGCAGGGCACCGGTCAGGACGAGACTGGTGACGTCGATCCCCGACTCCAGGCGTTTGCCGGACCAGTTGTAGCAGCGCGATCGGGATCAGGAAGGAGCCGACCACGCACGCGAACACCGCGCCCCGCCCGGGGAAGTCGGAGCGAGCGAGGCCGTAGCCCGTGGCGAGCGCGATGAGCGTGCCGCCGAGGGAGCCGACACCGGCGTACAGGAACGAGTTGGCGGCAAGTACATCGCCCAGATGTGCTTCTCGGTCGACCCCGAGGGCGGCGGCGGTGACTACGGCTCCACCAGCGGCGGCTACGACCAGCTGGGCTTCGGGACGCTGATGTACGCCAAGTAGCCGCCCGTACGCCGAAAGCCGCCCCGTACGCCAAGCCGCCCCGTACGCCGAATGGCCGCCACACCGCTCGCGCACCGGAATAACGGGCCACAATGAGGTGCTCTGATCTTCACGGTGCACGAGCGCGGTGAGGAGGCTGGTGGACGGATGACGGCAGTCCAGGCAGATCCCGTGGTGAGCACGCCGTACGGTGCCGTACGGGGCCGGTACGAACGCGGCGTCGCGGTGTTCCGTGGCATTCCCTACGCGGCGCCCCCGTTCGGTCCGAACAGATTCCGGCCGCCCGTGCCGCCGGAACCCTGGGACGGCGTGCGCGACGCCGGGGACTTCGGGCCGACCCCGCCGAAACCCCCGTACTCCGAGGCCTTCGCGCAGTACCTGTCCGACCCCGTCGTGCCCGGCGACGACTGTCTCAACCTCAATGTCTGGACCCCGGAGCCGGGCCCGAGTGCCCGGCTCCCGGTCATGGTGTGGCTGCACGGCGGCGCCCTGACCCGCGGCTCCTCGGGCGTGCCCGTGTACGACGGGCGCACCTTCGCCCGTGACGGCGTCGTCTGCGTCTCGGTCAACTACCGACTGGGAGTGGAGGGCTACGGCCTCTTCCCGGACACCCCCGCCAACCCCGGCCTGCGCGACCAGCTCGCCGCCCTGAAGTGGGTCCACGAGTCCATCACGGCCTTCGGCGGCGACCCCGACCGCATCACCCTCTTCGGCCAGTCCGCCGGCGCGATCAGCATCGGCGCCCTGCTCGCCGCCCCGCAGGCCCAGGGCCTCGTCCGGCGGGCCATCCTGCAGAGCGGGCCGCCCGAGGCCGCCGAGCGGGACAAGGTACGGCGGATGGTGCGCCGTATGGCCAACCGGCTGAGGATCCCCGCCACCGCCGCCGCCTTCGCCGACGTCGACCGTGAGCTGCTCCTGCACACCCAGGCCGAGGTGGGCCGGCTCAGCAGCCCCGTGGTGGGCGGACCCGCCTTCGGGATCGTCGTCGACGGCGACATCGTCCCCCGCGACCCGCTCGAGGCGCTCACGGAGGGCGACGCCGCCTCCGGCGTCGATCTGATGACGGGCTGGACCCGCGACGAGTACCGGCTGTGGCTGGTCCCCGGCGGCCTCCTGGAGCGTGTCGACCGGCTCGGCGCGGTCGCCCTGGCCGGGGCCATGGCCCGCTGCCACGTCGGCGCCGAGGTGCCCCGCGGCTACCGCGCCCTGCACCCCGATGCCGGCACCGCCGAGATCGTCGGCCAGATGGTCACCGACCACCTGCTGCGCCTCCCGCTGCAGCGCCTGGCCGACGCCCGCCCCGGGTCGTCGTACGTGTACGAGTTCGCCTGGCCCTCCAACCTCCCCGACCTCGGCGCCTGCCACGCCCTGGAGCTCGGCTTCGTCTTCGACACCGGAGAGGTTCCCGAGTCCCGCAAGCTGGCCGGCGAGGGCGCCCCGCAGGAGCTGGCGGACGAGATGCACCGGGCGTGGGTGCGGTTCGCGGCGGAGGGCGACCCGGGGTGGCAGGCCTGGGACGAGTCGCATCCGGTGCGGGTCTTCGGCGACGGCGCGACCCACACGGCGTACGGCCCGCGCGACGCCGAACTCGCCCTGTGGGCCGCGGCCGTCACACCTGAGCAATCCACACCCGCATCGGCCCTGGCCGACGGTTCGCCCACGCGTAGTACGGAACTGCGGTCGGTCGTACGGCGTCTGCGCCTCCCCGGCGCGGTACGCCGGCACGGACAGAGCCTGTGAAGGGTTCGAGACTGAGGGGGCGGGCAGGCCCTCGGCCGCCGAGATGGATCAGAACCGGCGTCGATGCGGTGGCGCGGGGTCAGCAACCGGTTGCCGTCGGCAGGGGCGGCCGCCCTCCCTCACCTCCGCGGGGCCGCCGTGCTGCGTCTGATCGCCAGGCGGGTGGGGACGAGGTCGGTCCCTGGCCGGGCGCCGCCCTGGGCGCGGACCTGCCGGAGGACGTTCTGGACGCAGCGGCGGCCCACCTCGGCGAAGTCCTGGTGGACGCTGGTCAGGGGCGGCACGAAGAAGGCAGCCTCCGGGAGGTCGTCGAAGCCGACGACACTGATGTCCTCCGGGACGCGGCGACCGCGTTCGTGCAGGGCGCGCAGCAGCCCGAGAGCCATCTGGTCGTTGGCGACGAACACGGCCGTGCAGTCGGGCTCCTCGGCCAGCGAGAGACCCGCCGCATAGCCGGACTCGGCCGACCAGTCACCGCGCAGCGGCGGCGGCACCGGGCGTCCGGCCTCCTCCAGGACGGCGCGCCACGCCTCGGTCCGGCGCTGTCCGGCATAGGACGCCCGGGGGCCCGCCACATGCCATACGGTGCGATGGCCCAGGTCGAGCAGATGCCGGACGGCCTTGCGGGCACCGTCGGCCTGGTCGGTGTCGACCACGCTGTAGCGGTCCCCGGCGTCGGAGTCCACGACCACGACGTGCACACCGGGCGGCAGTTGCACCGTCCCGGCGTCGAGCAGATGGATCTCCATGATCACGATGACGGCGTCGACGGCCAGTTCTCCCATGCGGGTGAAGGCCCCGAGGACGTTGTCCTGGGTCGGGACGTCGATCGGGATCAGCGTGATCGCGTACCCCTCCGCCGCGGCGTGCGTGGCGATGGCCTCCACGGTGCGGCTGTTGCCCGTCGACGACAGGCTGAACAGGATCACGCCTATGGTGTTGAACTGGCCGTAGCGCAGGGCGCGTGCGGCGCTGTTGGGCCGGTAGCCCAGCTCCCGCATCGCCGCGAGCACCTGCTCCCGGGTCGCCTCGATCACGCCGGGATGCCCGTTGGACACCCGCGACACCGTCTGGGACGACACCCCCGCGAGCCGGGCGACATCGGCCATGGAGACCCGCTGCTTACGGCGCTCGCCGGGCACACCGGAGCCGCCCCGCTGGGCACCCCCGCCCGCGGCCACGGAGACCGGCTGCTCGTGCTCGCTCAGGTCCACCGTTCCATCACCCCGCCCTCTCGTTGCCGGTGCGCGTCACCGCGCCCGCCCTGGGATGTTACGCGGGGGAAACCTTGACGGTCGTGGGGGCGGATGCCACGATTCCGACGCCCTGAAGTTTACGTAAACATCCCCCACTGAGCCCGCCTGGTCCAAGGCGCACACGTGGCCTTGCGTCCACCATGTTTACGTAAACATCACGCCGGGTGCCGTCATCTCCGAAAGGCCAGCTGATGCGCAAGACCCCCTCGAGAAACCGCTTCACCCCCCGGCTGCGTGCCGCCTTCGCGGCGGTCGCGATCGCCGCGATCAGCGGCACCACCCTCGCGGGCAGTCCCGCCTCCGCCGCACCGAGCCGCGACACCACCCAGTTCAAGGGAGTGAACTGGGCCGATCCCCGTGACAACTTCGCCGACGACACCCTGCAGCTGTCCGGCCTGTCGACCTCCGACACCTACGCCCAGACCTACGCCAAGTCGAGCCGCGTCATCTCGGCGTTCCGCGCGAACCTCGGCGCCAACACCGTCCGCCTGCCCATCAACCCGTACACCGTGAACGGCTCCTACTGGAAGTCGTACCGCGGCGTGATCGACGCGGCGACGGCCAAGGGCTTCAAGGTCATCGTCTCCTACTGGGAGGGCACCGGCGAGCGCCGGGACGGCTTCATCGACGACACCGCCACCTACTGGCCCATGTGGGACACCGTGGTCAGGGCCTACAAGGGCAACTCCCGGGTGTACTTCGAGCCGATGAACGAGCCGCACGGCTACACCGACACCGAGTGGGCCGACATAGCCGCGAAGTGGCTGGACACCTACCCGTCCGTGCCTCGCAACCGGGTCTTCGTCAGCGGCGCCGGCTACAACGACCACGTCACCTCCGTCTGCGCCGACCCGCGCCTGAAGGGCACCTACCTGTCGCTGCACCCCTACGGGTTCTGGAAGGAGTACGCCACCTACGACCAGTGGGTGGCCGACCTGAAGGAGCGCATCGGCGACTGCGCGAACCGGACCGTCGCCGACGAGTTCGGCGCCCCGATGACGACCGGCCTCGACTACAACCACCCGGCGCCGTCCAACAACTACATCAACTTCATCCAGGCCGTCACCGACACCTTCCGCGAGCTCAAGATGGGCTCCGTCTACTGGCCCGGCCTGCGCACCGACGACACCTACTCGATGCAGACCCTGATCGGCGACCCCGCCCGCCCGTGGCTGGCCACCACCAACCAGTCCGGCGCCGACCGGCTCGCCTGGGCCTGGGGGCGCGGCAGGCCCGTCCAGCCCTGACGGCGGGGCCTTGCCGAGCGATCGGATCCGGACGGTCCGATCCCGCGGCCGGTCGCGGTGCCACGAGCGCCGCGACCGGCCGCGCCGTTCGTGCGCCCGCGTGGGCGGCCACCCCCACTCAGCTCTGCGGCGGACCCTCAGCCCTTCGGCGTCCCGACCGAGTTGCGCACCACCACATGCGTGCCCAGCAGCAGATGCTCGTCCGGGTTCTCCGGGGTACGGCCGAGCGCGGTGCGTACGGCGAGGCGGCCCAGCTCCTCGTAGGGGACGTGGACGGTCGTCAGGGCCGGGTGCAGGTCACGGGCGAAGGGGATGTCGTCGTAGCCGGCCAGTGAGACGTCGCCGGGGACGTCCAGGCCGGCCTCGTGCAGGGCGGTGAGCGCGCCGGCGGCGACCATGTCGGTGGCGGCCACCACGGCCGTGAACTCCAGCCCCTGCTCAAGGGCCTCGCGCATCAGACGGTGCCCGGCGTCGCGCGTGAAGTCCCCGTGCAGGAGCAGCGCCGGGTCGGGCTCCAGACCGCGGGCGCGATGGGCGGCGAGATAGCCTCGCTCACGACCCTGGGCGGTGGTGTGGTCGGGCTTGCCGCCGAGGAACAGCACCCGCTGGTGGCCCTGGGCGAGGACGTGGGCGACCAGGGCGTAGGCCCCGCCCTCGTTGACGTACTCGATGACCGTCACCGGCGCCCCGGCGCCGAGCGGCGGCCGCCCGCACAGCACCAGCCGGGAGCCCGCCGACGCCAGCGAGTCGGCCATACGGCGGGTGCGCTCGCGGCACTCGGGGGTGTCGGCGGAGCCGCCGACCAGGATCACGGCGGCGGCGCGCTGGGCGCGCATCATCTCGACGAACTCCACCTCGTGCTGGACGTCGCCCTCCGTCGTGCACACCAGGCACAGATGCCCGAGCCGTCGGGCCTCGCGCTCCACGCCGTGCGCCATGTGCGCGAACGACGGCCCCGTGATGTCCTCCAGCACGAACGCCAGCGTGGGCGTGCCGACCCCCGCGATCGCCTTGGCACGCGCGTCGGCGACGTAGTCGTGGTCCCGCACCGCCCGCATCACGCGGGTACGCGTCGTCGAGCTCACCGGATACACCCCGCCGAGCACGCGGGAGACGGTCGACGCGGACACCCCGGCACGGGCCGCCACGTCCCGGATGGTGCTGCGCCCCGCGTCCTCGCTCTTCCTGGTCATCCCTGCCTCGTCCCTCCTCCGGGCACCCTTGCCCTCCCCCTGGGGAGCCGGCGGCAACATGATGGCAACCGGTTTCCGAGAGGCCAGTAGCGGGTGAAGGGCGTGGACGAGTCCTGTGCGCAGGCCATCGTCACGAAGGCCGAGGAGGCGGACAGGCGGAGGCGGACAGGGGGCCGGCCGCTGTCCGTCAGTCCTTCGGTGCGGCGATGCTGCCGTCCGGCCGGATCTTGGGCAGGCTCGTCCGCGGGGTCGGCAGCAGTGCCTTGCTCTCGTCGATCGAGCCGTCCTTCTGGACGCCGTACAGCGCGTTGTAGATGTTGCGGACGGCTGGGGCGGAGGCGCCGGAACCGGTACCACCCTGGGAGATCGTCATGACGACCGCGTAGTCCTCGGTGTACGTGGCGAACCATGACGTCGTCTGCTTGCCGTAGACCTCGGCCGTACTCGTCTTGGCGTGCAGCGGGATCCTGTCCTGCGGCCAGCCCACGAAGCGCCAGTCCGCCGAACCACGGGTGACCACGCCGGCGAGGGCCTCGTCGACCGCGTCCCGGGTCTGCTTCGTCATCGGAAGCCTGCCGTGCGACTTGGGCTCGATCTCCTGGACGGACTTGCCGTCGGCGCTGATGACGGCCTTGCCGACGGTGGGGTCGTACAGGGTGCCGCCGTTGGAGATGGCCGCGTAGATGGTGGCCATCTGGATGGGGGTGACCAGGGTGTCGCCCTGTCCGATGGAGTAGTTGACCGCATCGCCGGCACGCAGCCGGTTGCCTTCGAGGCAGTTCTCGTAGGCGATCTTCTCGGCGTAACTGCCGTCCTTCTTGCCGTACTTGCACCAGGCGTCCTTGTTGGCCTTCCAGTACGCCTGCTTCCACTGGCGGTCCGGAATGCGGCCGGTGACCTCGTTGGGCAGGTCGATACCGGTCTCCGCACCGAGGCCGAACTGGTGCGCCGTCTTGTAGAACCAGTCGTTGGCGTTCTTCTTCGGCTTGGTGCCACCGTCACGCTTCCACTCCTCATGGGCCAGCCGGTAGAAGACCGTGTCGCAGGAGACCTCCAGTGCGCGCCCCAGGCTGATCGGGCCGTGGTCTTCCGATTCGAAGTTGGTGAAGACCTGGTTGCCGATGGAGTACGAACTGGAGCACAGGTACGGGCCGTCGAAGGAGTAGCCGGCGTTGACCGCGGCGGCCGTGGGGACGACCTTGAAGATGGAGCCGGGGGCGGACTGGCCCTGGATCGCGCGGTTGAGCAGGGGGTAGTTGGAGGACTTGCCGGTGAGCTTCTTGTAGTCCTTGGCGGAGATGCCGCCCACCCAGGCGTTGGGGTCGTACGTCGGGTTCGATGCCATGGCGACGATGCGGCCGGTCTTGGCCTCCATCACCACCACCGCACCGGAGTCGGCCTTGTAGCGCTCGTTGGTGTTGCGGTCCCACTCCTGGCGGGCCTTCTTCATCGCGTCGTTCAGCTCGTACTCCGCCACCCGCTGCACACGGGCGTCGATGCTGGTGACGAGGTTGGAGCCGGCCTTGGCGGCATCGGACTGGGCCTGCCCGATCACCCGGCCCAGGTTGTCGACCTCGTAGCGGGTGACCCCGGCCTTGCCGCGCAGCTCCTTGTCGTACTGGCGCTCCAGACCCGAGCGGCCCACCTGGTCCGAGCGCAGGTAGGGCGAGTCGGAGTCCTGGGCCTGTTTGATCTCCTCGTCGGTGACCGGGGAGAGGTAGCCCAGCACCTGGGCGGTATTGGCCTCACCCGGGCTGGGGTAGCGGCGCACCGCCTGCGGCTCGGCGGTGATGCCGGGGAAGTCCTCGGCCCGCTCACGGATCTGCAGGGCCTGCTTGGGGGTGGCCTCGTCGGTGATCGGGATCGGCTGGTACGGCGAGCCGTTCCAGCACGGCTGCGGCGTCTGCGCATCACACAGCCGCACCTTCTCCCGTACCTCCTTGGGCGCCATGCCCAGCACACCCGCCAGCTTCGTCAGCACCGCCTCACCGTCGTCCGGCATCTTCAGCAGATCCGTCCGCGAAGCGGACACGACGAGTCGCGTCTCGTTGTCCGCCAGCGCCACGCCCCGCGCGTCCAGGATCGAGCCGCGCACCGCGGGCCGGACGACCTGCTGGACGAGGTTGCCGGAGGCTTCCTTGGCATGCGCGTCGCCCTCGCGGATCTGTAAGTGCCACAGGCGTCCGCCGAGGGTGCCGAGGAGGGAGAGGACGAGGATTTGGATGACGACGAGCCGGATCTGGACGCGCGGCGTCCGGCCCGTCTCGGGGATGTTGGTCACGCGTGGTCCCTTTGCTGTGCCGTCGTCGGGAGCCCGTTCGGGCATCCCACCGCCTCTGAGCCGGTGTCATATCCCCGCCCGGACGCGCGGCGCGCTGATCCGACCGGGGATATGACACCGGCTCTCACGTGCCACAGCGACCGAGCCGAACTCTCCTGGCGTGCACGTGCGCTGGAAAAGGGAGATGCGTTGGCGGCTTCGGGAGATTTCTCGCCTTGGGACAAAGGGTCGCTTCGAGGCCGAGCCTAAGCGACTCCGACAGCCGTCCGTAGCTCAATATCAAGTCACTTCGAGGCGCCGGGTCCACCATCGCCGTCGCGTTCGTCGGCTTGTCCTGATGCGTTGTCCGAGAACACGGCATCGCGCTCAACTATGGTGCAGCCATGGTTCTCTGCACTCCGATCCCTGCCCGAATACCGCTGTTACCAGCGCACGAGCCAGTCGCCGCTGGAGGTGCGACCGCGTGAACAAGCCGCTCAGGCGCATCGCCATCTTCTGCGGGCTTCTGATGCTCGCGCTGCTGATTCGGGCCAACTGGCTCCAGTACATGGAGGCGGACGAACTCGCCACCGACGACAAGAACCGTCGGGTGCTGATCAACCAGTACGCGGCACCTCGCGGCGACATCATCGTGGGGGCGCGCCCGGTCACGGGTTCCAAGCCGGTGGAAGGGGCGGAGCTCAAGTACCAGCGCACGTACAAGAACGGTCCCATGTATGCGCCGGTCACCGGATACGCCTCCCAGGCCATGGGAATGACCTTCCTGGAGAGCACCTACGACAGCGTGCTCAGCGGGCAGGACGACCGGCTGGCGTTCGAGCGCTTCACGGACGTCGTCACCGGAAAGGAACGGCGCGGCGGAGACGTCATCACGACGATCGACCCCAAGGCGCAGGAGGCCGGATACAAGGGCCTCACGGAACTGGGCGCCCGGGGCTCGGTCGTGGCCCTGGACCCGAGGACGGGCAAGGTGCTCGCCCTCGTCTCGGCCCCGTCCTACGACCCCGCGTCGTTCGCGGGCAACTCCCTCAAGGAGAGCGACCGGTTCAAGGCGCTCGGCGCCGAAAAGAGCAAGCCGCTGGCCAACCGCGCGCTGCGGGAGACCTTCCCGCCCGGTTCGACCTTCAAGATCCTCACCGCGGCGGCGGCACTGGAGCACGGCGTGGTGACGGACGTCGACGCCGCCTCGGACGCGGCGTCGCCGTACCAGCTGCCCCAGTCGACCAACAGGATCAGCAGCGAGGCCGGGGACGGCGTCTGCGACAAGGCGTCGATGAAGACGGCCATGCAGTACTCCTGCAACAACGTCTTCCTCGACGCGGCCGTGAAGGTGGGCGCGGACAAGATGCGGGAGACAGCCGAGAAGTTCGGGTTCAACGAGGACGTCTACTCGTCCGACCTCGGTGACCTGCGCGCCACCAAGAGCCTCTACCCGGAGGACCTGGACAAGCCCGGTACCGCGCTGACCGGCATGGGCCAGGGCAGCCTCACCAGCACTCCGATGCAGATGGCCATGGTGACCGCCGCGCTGGTCAACGACGGCAAGGTGATGCAGCCCTACATCGTCGACGAGTTGCGGTCGCCCGATCTGAACCCGCTGGAGGAGCACGAGCCGCAGGTCATGAGCCAGGCCGTCTCCGAGGCCACGGCCGAGAAGGTCCGGGAGATGATGGAGCACACCGCCAGGGAGGGCAGCGCCAAGCGGGCCCTCATCGAAGGCATCACGGTGGGCGGCAAGACCGGAACGGCCCAGCGCGGTGTGAACGTGCGCGACCAGGTTCCCTACGGCTGGTTCGTCTCGTACGGCGTGAAGCCCGACGGCGAGTCCGTCGCCGTGGCCGTCTTCATCGACCCGACCGACATGGACATCTCGCGTGAGCAGATCTCCGGCGGCAGTCTGGCCGCCCCCATCGCGCGGGACGTGATGGAGGCCGTGCTGAAGAACTGATCCCTGTACGTCGATTCTCCGCAAAGCCCTGGAAAACCGGGCGCCCGGCTTGATTCAAGAAATTTTCCGGTCGCGCCCGGCCAGGCCGTTTCGATTCAGCCAGTTTGCTCCGTAAAGGCAGCCGCTTCGGGCCGGGTTCTTCCAGTGCTCTAGTCCAATGTTCACGAAAAAACGTCCGCTTCGTGCGGCATCGACCCTGTGTGTTCGACGTGTAGATCTTGTAATGATGTCCGCCTTTGACGTCTCTTTACCTGCGAATCCATACGGCCGCCGTTCGGATCAGCCGTACCACCTCTTTCACACCGGGACTGTCCTGAATGCCGCATGGCGGTGAACGACAGGCGGGCACGCCCGCCTAATCTGAGCTGCATGACCCATTCCGGCAGCCACAGCGATTACCCCCAGCCCCGCAGGCGTCGTTCCCGTGGCCGGACCGTCGTTTCGACGGTTGTCGCACTGGCCGTGAGCGTCGGGGTCGGTTACTGGGGTTACTCCAGCCTGATGGCCGGCGAAGGGTCGGACGACCCGCAGGTGGTGGACGCGAAGGCTGAGCTGCAGAAGTTCCTGGACGCCTGGCGGGCGGCCGACGCCCCGCGGGCGGGCCGGCTGACGGACAGTCCGAGCAATGCCGAGTCGCTGATCAAATCCGTCATGACCAACCTCGATCCCTCGAAGACCGAGATCAGCGCTGGCGACGGTGAGAAGAAGACCGAAGGGGAAGTGGAAGTTCCGTTCACCGTGAAGATGACGCTTCCGGGAGCGGGGGCCTATTCATGGGATTCGAAGGCGGACGTCATCAGGACCGACGGTAAATGGAAGGTCGAATTCCACACCGAAATGGTCCACCCGGAGATGGTTCCGGGGCAGACACTCGCCCTGAAGACGCGGGACCGCGCGCCCATCCTCGACACCAACGGCGACGATCTGGAGTCCGCCTCCCTCGTGGGGATGGTGGACGACAAGACCGGCAAGGGTATGTCGGGCCTCCAGGCCCGCTACGACAAGCAGCTCACCGGCGGAGCGGGCCCGCTGAAGTCGGTCGTGGTCGTGGACCGCCAGTCCGGGCAGGTGGTGAAGAAGCTCACCGGCACCAAGGCGCGCACGGGCGAGCCGGTGCGGACGACCATCGACCCGGAGGTGCAGGAGGCCGCCGCCGAAGCCCTGGCCGGGGTGAAGAAGAACGCGGCGATCGTCGCCGTCGACCCTTCCAACGGGCACATCCTGGCCGCCGCCAACATGCCCTCCGGCATGAACCGTGCGCTGGAGGGCCGGTACCCGCCCGGCTCCACCTTCAAGGTGGTGACCGCCGCCGCCCTGCTGAAGCAGGGGATGACGCCCTCGGACCCCGGCGACTGCCCGAAGTTCACCCGCGTCAACGGCCAGCGCTTCGAGAACCAGGACCAGTTCGTGCTGCCGGCCGGATCGACCTTCAAGGACAACTTCGCCCACTCCTGCAACACCTTCTTCGTCAACTCCCGCAGCAAGCTGTCCCCCTCCGCCCTGCACGACACCGCGGAGGCGTTCGGCATCGGGGGCACCTGGGACGTGGGCACCACGACGTACGACGGCAGCGTTCCGGTCGCCACCAGCGACAACGACAAGGCCGCCTCGACCATCGGACAGGCCCGGGTGCAGGCCTCACCGCTGGTGATGGCATCGGTCGCGGCGACGGCGAAGGCGGGCGTGTTCCGGCAGCCCGTCCTGGTGCCCGGCGCCGTGAAGAAGAAGTACGAGGCCCCCGCCCGGCTCGACTCCGGTGTCGTCGCCGCGCTGCGCGAGATGATGCGCGCGACCGTGACCGAGGGCGCCGGCTGGGCCCTGAAGGGCATCCCCGGTGAGCCGCACGCCAAGACGGGCACGGCGGAGTTCGGCTCCGAGACCCCGCCGCGCACCCACGCCTGGATGATCGGCTACCAGGGCGACCGGAACCTCGCCTGGTCGGTCCTTCTGGAGGACGGCGGTTCGGGCGGTGCCGACGCCGGACCGATCGCGGCGAAGTTCCTGAAGAACCTCGTGGGGTGAGGCTGAACTGACTCACCCCTGAACAGCGGTACGCCACCTGAACAGCGGTACGCCACCTGAACAGCGGTAAGCCACCTGAACAGCAGAACGCCATCGGAACTCATGTGAAGCGGCCGAGGAGTTCGTCTCGGTGAGCCGGTCTTCGAGGAAGGCCGGCTCCTGGTCACGACCACACACCAGTGACGGCTCCGCCCCGATCCGACGCAGTGTCACCACTGGCATCCATGCCATGTCCACTCCCCTCGGGCGAGGGCGTGGACCATCCACAGGGGGTATTCGACATGACCACTCGCAACAGCGTGACGATCCGGCTTCTCGGCCCCGTGACTCTCGTGAAGAACGCCATGCCGCTGCCGATACCCGGGCAACGGCAGAAGCGGTTCCTGTCCTGTCTGGCCCTACGGCCCGGGCAGGTCATCTCCAAGGACCTGATCAGCGAGGAGTCCTGGGACGGGGAGCCGCCCCTGACGGTCTCCGGACAGCTGCAGACCTCGGCCTGGATGGTCCGTACGGCCCTGGAGAAGGCGGGGCTGTCACGGGACGCGGTCGGCTCGCACGACAGCGGCTACGAGCTGCGGGTGCCCGCGCAGGCCATCGACCTCTTCGTCTTCCGGGACATGGTGCGCACGATCCGGGAGCTGTACGCGGGCGGACAGCACAAGGACGCGTCCGAGCGGCTCGACGCCGCGCTGGCGCTGTGGAAGGGACCCGCGTTCGCCGACGTCACCTCCGGCCGGCTGCGGCTGAAGGGGGAGGCCCTGGAAGAGGAGCGGACGGCAGCCGTCGAACTGCGCGCTCTGATAGACGTTGGTCTCGGGCACTACAGCGAGGCGATCGCCCGGCTGTCGGAACTGGTCGACCGTGATCCCCTCCGCGAGGACCTCTACGTCAGCCTCATGAAGGCGTACTACGCCGAGGGCCGCCAGGCCGACGCGATCCAGGTCTTCCACCGTGCGAAGCGGCAACTGCGGGAGCACATCGGGATCAACCCCGGCGCGAGGATGACCAGGATGATGCAGGCCATCCTGCGCCAGGACGAACAGTTCCTCAGGGTCGGCACGTCGGCCTGACCAGGCCCCAGGCGGTGAAGTCGACGCCCTGCGCCGGCGCCACCCGGCCGGAGAAGTTCACCGTGTTGGTGGCGCGGCGCATGGAGGCCCGCCAGGCGAGGAACGCGGTGTGCGCGGTGTCGAGGGCCCGGTCGACGTCCGCCGGGGCGTCGGGCGCGCGGGCCGAACAGACCGGCGCCTGGGACCGGCGTAGGGGCGGTTGGGGAGTCCCCTCACGTCGTGGGTGCTGCTGACTGACGCTGTGCTCATGGCCGCCCTACGCCTTGGTCTTCGTACGGAGGTTGACGTAGTTGCCCGCGATCCAGTCCTGGAACGTGGCGGTGTCGCCGTCCAGGCTGATGTCGAATCCGCACTGCCGGGCCAACGGGACCGAGAACGTGAAGTCCGCGTTGGGGCGCAGGAAGAAGACGCTGGACGTACGGCTGCTGCCGACGATCTGGTCCCGGCGCGGCGCCGCGACATGGTGGCGCGGGGCCTTAACCCGGCCGCCGGTCGCGAGGGTGGCGACGGCTCCGCAGAAGACGAGAACCCGGTCCGGCCGGGCCGGCAGGTCCACGAAGGTGCCGTCCACCTCGACCTGCAGGCTCACGAACCCGTTGGGGCACGGCGTCTGCTGGATCAGCGTCACCGTCGACAGGTCGTAGTGCGGCGCCATCCGCAGGGGCTCCTCCTCGGCGCTGCGGTGCGCGGGAACCTCCGGAAAGTACCGGAACCGCAGCACCGGCTCGCAGTTGACGAAGTGCTCGACACCGCCGTCCGGTTCGGTACCGGTCGTCTTCAGGACCTGCCGCGCCACCTCCTTGGAGGCGTCGTACATGTG
Organism: Streptomyces sp. CA-251387; assembly: GCF_050936625.1. Classification (NCBI taxonomy): domain Bacteria; kingdom Bacillati; phylum Actinomycetota; class Actinomycetes; order Kitasatosporales; family Streptomycetaceae; genus Streptomyces; species Streptomyces sp. CA-251387. The sequence goes on from NZ_JBNJMJ010000001.1 coordinate 7,531,170, forward strand.
GTCGAAGTAGCCGGTCCATATACGCTCGAAGTCCAGCGTGGGGAAGAGGTTGCCGGAGGTCCCCATCGAGTAGCACATCGAGTAGTCGGTGTAGGAGCCGCTGTTGGTGATCTTCGCGGTGCTCTCCGACTCCAGTCCCGTGAAGCCGCGCCGGATGGTGGGGTCCTTGGCGGTGACGGCCCGCTTCTGTTCCTGCGTGCCGTGGTCGAAGAAGTCGACGGCGACGTCCTTGGAGGACCTGTGGTCGGCCTCCGACAGCCCGCTGTCCGACAGGTAGAAGACGCCTTTCTCCGCCAGACAGCGGCGGAACTCGTCCTGATGCAGCCCGGCCTGAAGGTCTGTCAGGCTGAACGTGGGGACCGTCGTGTCCATCTGCACTCAACTCTCCTTACGTGACGCGGTGGTCGACGACGCGGGGGAAAGAAGCTCCTTCAGTGCGTCCGCCAAGTAGTCGATCTCGGCTTCGGTGGTGTAGAAGTTCGCCGATATCCGCAGCGACGGCCGCTCGGGCCCGTCGGCCACCGCCGCCTCGATCCGGAAGCGCTCCCAGAGCGCTCGGCGCAGCTCGTCCGCGCTCGTCGTCGCGGGAAGGTGGAACGCCACCATGCCGCCGGACAGGGCCGGAGCCTCGGGCGTGGCAGGTTCCAGCCCTTGCCAGTCGGTCAGGCGCCGGCGGGCGTGGTCGGTCAGCTCGCGTCTGCGGGAGCGGATCCTGGCGTACCCGAGCCGCGCCTGGAAGTCGACCGACTCCGGCACGGCCAGCCAGGGACTCAGGTCGCGGGTGCCCTCGCACTCGAGCCTGCGCAGCCGCGGCGTACTGCCGAACCGGTCGGGCTCGTCCGGCGGTCCGCTCCCCGCCGGGGGGTGATACGCCCAACTCACCTGCGTCGGCTCCAGGCTGTCCTCCTGCCCGGGACCGATGTGCAGGAACCCGACCCCGGTGGGGGCGAGGAGCCACTTGTGGCCGCTGCCCGCGTAGAAGTCGCAGGGGAGGTCCGCCAGGTCCAGGTCGAGGAACGCGGGCGCGTGGGCTCCGTCGATCACGGTGACGATCCCGCGGCGGCGGGCCTGCTCGCACAACTCCCGGGCGGGCAGCACCAGTCCGGTCGTCGACAGGACGTGACTGAAGAACAGCAGCCGGGTCCGTGACGTCATGGCAGCGACGGCGGCATCGACGATCTCGCCCGGATCGGCGGGCATCGTCGGCACCCGGAACGTCCTGATCGTCAGGCCCTGCCGCCGGGCCGTCCGCTCCCAGCACCAGCGCATCGGCGTGTACTCGTGGTCGGTGAGCAGGATCTCGCCGGGCGCGTCGAGGGGCAGCGACGACGCCACCAGGTTGACGGCTCCGGTGACGTTGGTCGTGAGCACCAGCCGGTGCGGGTCGCCGCCCAGGAAGCCGGCCAGGTGTGCGCGGGCCCGCCACAGCAGTGGGGGGAGTTCGCGCAGCAGGAAGTCCATCGGTGCGCGGGCGAGGCGGGTACGCAACTCGGTGACGCGTTCGAAGGTGCTGCGCGACAGCGGCCCGGCGGAGCCGGTGTTGAGGTTGACGACGGTGGGATCGAGCAGCATGCGGCCGCGGGCATCGGCCCAGTCGGCAAAGGCCATGTCGTGATCTCCCGCGCACTCGGAGAATATCGGTACCGCCGGAATTTGATCGACGCGTCGGACAATAGCAGCTGCCCTCCGCTCACGAAATGAGAATTCCTCGGAAAGTGTCGAAAGTTCTGCGGAGAGAAATGCGAGAGAGCTGGGAGAGGGGCTCAAGAGGGCTGCCGCATAGCATGGGCGGTCCAGAATATCCGGTTCACTACAGGAGTCTTCGCACATGGGTGAACAGGGACGTTGTCCGGAGTCAGGCCTCTTGGAAACGGAAAATCTGAACGCTCGTGACGTGCACCGTACGCTTCGGCGTCATGTGCTCGTCGACGGCTATGAAATCGTTCTCGACCTGTCCGCAAGTCACGGCACGCAGTTGGTCGACGCTGTGACGGGCGACCGCTATCTCGACCTTTTTTCCTTCTTCGCCTCCGCGCCGCTCGGTATCAATCCGTCCTGCATTACCGATGATCCCGAGTTCATGCGGGAGCTCGCCGCGGCAGCCGTCAACAAGCCGTCCAACCCTGACCTCTACACCGTCCCGTACGCGAGGTTCGTCGAGACGTTCGCCCGGGTGCTCGGCGACCCGCTGCTGCCGCACCTGTTCTTCGTGGACGGCGGCGCGCTGGCGGTGGAGAACGCACTCAAGGCCGCCTTCGACTGGAAGGCGCAGCGGCTCGGCCTGGACGAGGAGGGCGTGAACCGCCTCCAAGTGCTGCACCTGGAGCGGTCGTTCCACGGCCGCAGCGGCTACACGATGTCGCTGACGAACACCGACCCGGCGAAGACCGCCCGCTTCCCCAAGTTCGACTGGCCCCGGCTCCCGACGCCTGCGCTGCGGCATCCGACCAGCGCCCATGGGCCCGCCAACCGGGAGGCCGAACAGCGGACACTGGACGCCGCCGAGGCCGCCTTCCGTGCCGCGGACGGGATGATCGCCTGCTTCGTCGCCGAGCCGATCCAGGGCGAAGGCGGGGACAACCACCTGAGCGCCGGCTTTCTCCGGGCGATGCAGTGGCTCTGCCACGAGCACGACGCCCTGTTCGTGCTCGACGAGGTGCAGAGCGGCGGCGGCATCACCGGCACCCCCTGGGCCTACCAGCAACTGGGTCTGCGGCCGGACCTGGTGGCGTTCGGCAAGAAGACGCAGGTGTGCGGGGTGATGGGCGGCGGCCGTATCGACGAGGTCGCGGACAACGTCTTCGCCGTCTCCTCCCGGATCAGCTCGACCTGGGGCGGCAACCTCGCCGACATGGTCCGGGCCACCCGCATCCTCGAGACCATCGAGAGCACCCAGCTGCTCGACACCGTCGTACAGCGCGGCAAGTACCTCCGCGACGGCCTCGAAGCCCTGGCCACCGAGTACCCGGCCCTCGTGAGCAACGCCCGCGGCCGCGGCCTGATGTGCGCGATCACCCTGCCCGACGCTCACCTCCGCGACGACGTCCTGCGCCGGATGTACCGCGACCACCACGTCATCGCCCTGCCGTGCGGCGAGCGCAGCCTCCGCTTCCGCCCGCCGCTGACGATCACCGAGAGCGAGATCGACCAGGCTCTCGAGGCGCTGGCCCACAGCCTCCAGGCGCTGCAGCCGGCCTGATCCGCCGCCGGACAGGCCCTGTCCCGACCACGTTCTCTGACCTTCGCGGCCCTGCGGCGGCCCCGGCCCCCGCCGTGCGTCGCACAGATCCTGTACGACGGAGAGCCCACGTATGAAGTCAGCACCGTATCCGACGACTGCCGCGGACTGGTCTGCCCGCATTGCAGCAGTATCGAGCGAGCGTTGCGATCTGGAGATGCTCCTCAAGGACGAGTGGCGCAACAAGATCGCGGTGCGGGACGACGACCCCGCCGTCCGTGCGACGAAGCGGCAGGACCTGCGCATCGGCGGGCAGGACTACACCGCGCTGAAGACCGCGCTGCGCGAGGACGGCGGTGTGTCGGTCGCCGCGTTCGCGCTGGCCGCGCTGCACGGCGTCATGCGGGCGTACGGCCACGGGAACCGGACGGTGGCGGCCCTCGTCGACGCCTCGGAAGGCGACGGCGCAGCACAGTCCCGGGTGCTTCCGGTCATCGTCGACCACGTCGAACAGGCCCGGCTCACCTGCCGCGAGGCGGTGCGCGTACTCGGCGAGGACGTGCGCCGCAAGGACGCGTACGTCACCGGTGACGAGGTGCTGGGACGCGGTCTGTTCGACGCGCTGCTCGTGCTCGCCGACCAGGACGTGGCCCTGGCCGACCTGCCGTCGTCGCCGCTCCTGGTGGTCGTCCGGGACGTCGAGACGGACGGACATCTGCAGTGGTCCATGGCCTATGCGGACGAGCTGTTCGAGGACCGGACCATCTCCGGCGTGCTCGACGTCGTACGCGAGGTGCTCGGCCAGTTCCTCGGCCGTCCCGCCCAGCGCGTCGCCGCCGTGGAGCTGGTGTCGGAGGACCAGCGCCAGCAGCTGCACAAGTGGAACGCCACCGATGGCGACTTCCCGGTGGACAAGCGGCTCAACGACCTGTTCGAGGACGCCGTGCACCGGTCGCCGGACCGGGAGGCCGTCGTCTTCGGCGACACCCGGCTGACCTACCGTCAGGTCGACGAGCGCGCCAACCGGTTCGCGCACTGGCTGCTCGGGCCGGAAATGGGGGTGCGGCCGCAGCAACTGGTCGGGATGTACCTCGACAAGAGCGACCTGGGCGTCGTGGCCACGCTCGGGCTGTGGAAGTCCGGTGCGGCCTACGTCCCGATCGACCCCGCCTACCCGGCCGAACGGGTCCGTTTCATCGTCGGCGACACCGGCCTGACCGGCATCGTCACCAACCGCCACCACGCGGCCCGGCTCAAGGAGATCCTCGGGGCCGGGCACGCCGGTGTGCGCGTCATCGAGATCGAGACCGTGCTCGGCCGGCAGGACGGCGCCACGGGCGCGCCGTGGGAGAAGCCGCGGCTGTCCCTGGGCAGCGGCGATCTCGCCTACGTCACCTACACCTCCGGCACCACGGGCGTCCCCAAGGGGGTTCCCAAGTACCACGACAGCGTCGTGAACAGCATCACGGACCTGTCCGACCGCTACGAGATGCGCCGGCCCGGCGAGGAGCGGGTCGCGCTCTTCGCCGCGTACGTCTTCGAACCGCACCTGCGCCAGACCCTGATCGCGCTCATCAACTCCCAGACGCTGGTGATCGTCCCGGAGGAGGTCAGGCTCGACCCGGACCGGTTCCCCGCGTACATCGAGCAGCACGGCGTGACGTATCTCAACGCCACCGGATCCGTGCTCCAGCACTTCGACCTGCGGCGCTGCACGAGCCTGAAGAAGCTGCTGCTGGTCGGTGAGGAGCTGACGGCGGCCGGGCTGCGGCAGCTGCGCGAGCGGTTCGCCGGGCGCGTCATCAACGAGTACGCCTTCACCGAGGCGGCCTTCGTCACCGCCGTCAAGGAGTTCGGGCCGGGAGTGACGGAGCGCCCGGACCGCAGCATCGGCCGGCCGCTGCGCAACGTGAAGTGGTACGTGCTGAGCCAGAACCTGAAGCAACTGCCGATCGGCGCCATCGGTGAGCTGTACATCGGCGGCAACGGCATCGCCCCGGGCTACCTCAACCGCGACGACCTCACCGCCGAGCGGTTCACGCCGAACCCGTACCAGTCGGCGCAGGAGAAGCTGCTGGGGCGCAACGCCCGCCTCTACCGGACCGGTGACCTGGCCCGGGTCCTGCCCTCCGGCGAGGTCGAGTTCATGGGCCGCAGCGACTTCCAGCTCAAGCTGAACGGCGTCCGCGTGGAGCCGGGGGAGATCGAGGCGCAGGCGACCGAGTACCCGGGCGTGCGCAAGTGCACCGTGGTGGCCCGCGAAGGGGCGGGCGGGGCCGGCGACCGTCATCTGGTCGGGTACTACACGACCGAGCCGTCGGCGGAGGTGACCGAGGAGGACCTGCTGGCCTTCCTGGAGGAGCGGCTCATCCGGATCATGGTCCCGGCGCGCATGGTGCGCCTCGACAGCATCCCGGTCAACGTCAACGGCAAGGTGGACTGGCGTGCGCTGCCCGAGGTGGACCTCGCCCGCTCGGGCGCGGCACCGGCGATCTCCGCGGAGGGCACTGCACCGGCGATCTCCACGGCACGCGCGGCGGACGGCGTCCTGGAGCAGCTGCGCGAGATCTGGGCCGAGGTCCTCGGTGTGCCGGCGGAACGGATCGGCGACCGGGACGACTTCTTCCGGCTCGGGGGCCAGAGCATCTCCTGCATCCTGCTCATCGCCCGCGTGCGGCAGCGGCTCGGCGTCTTCGTCGGCGTGGAGGACGTGTTCACCCTCCGGACCCTGACCGAGCTGGCGGACCACCTGGACCGGCAGCGGGGCACGCAGCCCGAGCCGGAACTCGGCCCGGCCCACGAACGGTCCGCGCCTCACGCACCGTCCGCGGCCGACGGCGAAGCCGTACGCCTGCGCGCGAACGGCCTGCAGCAGGGCCTGCTGTACCACGCCCTGAAGCGCAGGCACGGCGACGACGCCTACGTCATGCAGTCGGTGCACCGCTACCGATGTCCGATCCGCCCCGACCTGATGCGGCGGGCCTGGCGGCACGCGCAGCACAAGTACCCCGCGCTGCGGCTGCGCTTCGAGTGGGGCGAGGAACCCCTCCAGATCATCGACCCCGACGACCGGCCCCTCGACTGGCGGTTCGTCGACCTGACCGACGTGACCGACCCGGCCGAACAGGACGCCCGTATCAAGGAGTTGCAGGAGCGCGACCGGGCCGAGCCGTACGATCCCGCCGAGGGCCGCATGTTCCGGGTCTATCTGATCCGGCAGCGCGAGGACCTGTACTCGCTGATCTTCAGCTGCCACCACCTCGTCCTGGACGGCTGGAGCCTGCCGGTCCTGCACGACGAGGTCCACCGCGTGTACCTGGCCCTGCTGCGCGGCGCCGAGATCGAGCCGGACGTCGACCACGCCTATGCGGCCGCCCAGCGGTACTGGGAGGAGCACCGCGACGAGCACGTCGACCACTGGCTGCGGCAGATCGAGCGCATCGACGAGCGCGGTGACTTCGACGGGCTGCTCAAGGAGGACATCCGCTACCAGGTCGACCTGAGCGACTACGACCACGTCCGCGAACACCGGACGAAGAAGCTCGGCCTCGGCGCGGAGCTGACCGCCACGCTGAAGTCGCTGTGCGCCGCTCACTCCGTCACCCTGCACTCGGTGCTGCAGTTCGTGTGGCACAAGGTGCTGTACGCGATCGGCGGTGGGGACACCACGGTGGTGGGGACGATCGTCTCGGGCCGCAATCTGCACGTCGACGGCATCGAGAACTCGGTCGGCCTGTACATCAACACCCTGCCCCTGGTCGTCGACCACGACGAGCAGACGGGCCGCAGCGTCGGCGCGGCCATCGCCGGCATCCAGTCCGTCGTGAACACCATGAACGGCCGCAGCACGGTCGAGCTGGGCCGGCTGCAGACCGGCGGGATGAAACGCCGGCTGTTCGACACGCTGCTGGTGCTGGAGAACTACCCGCGGCTCCTGGAGGAGGCCGAGGAGCACGACGAACTCCTCCGCTTCGAGAAGGCGTACGACGCCGACAAGGTCGACTACCCGCTGGCCGTCGTGGCCCGCGAGGAGGGCGACGAACTGACGGTCACCCTGTGGTACGCGGGCGAACTCTTCGACGACGCCACGATCGACACCCTGCTCGATGTCACCCACACCCTGTTCTCCCAGGTGGCGCAGGACATCACCCGGCCCGTCGACGCCCTGGAGCTCGTGTCGCCGGCGATGGTCGAGCGCTTCGACGCCTGGAACCGCACCCAGGTCGACTTCCCGGCCGACAAGACCCTGCACGGCCTCTTCGAGGAACAGGTCGCGGCCTGGCCGGACGAGATCGCGGTCGTCTACCGCGACACCCGGCTGACGTACCGTCAGCTCAATGAGCGGGCCAACCAGTTGGCGCACTATCTGCGCTCGGTGGTCCAGCTGCGGCCGAACGACCTGGTCGGTCTCGTCGTGGACAAGAGCGAGCTGATGATCACCGCGATCCTGGCGGTGTGGAAGACGGGCGCGGCGTATGTGCCGATCGACCCGGGCTATCCCGACGACCGGATCGCGTTCATGCTCCAGGACACCCGTGCGCGGCTGGTGGTGGCCAACGAGGCCCATGCGGGGCGGCTGCGCGCGCTGCCCGCCGCGGAGGGCCTGCCGGTGGTGGAGGCGGACCGGCTGCCGATGGGCTACCGGTCGCCGGAGAACCCGGTCACCGAGGTCACGAGCACCGACCTCGCCTACGCCATATACACCTCCGGCACCACCGGCAACCCCAAGGCCGTCCTGGTCGAGCACCGCGGCGTCGTCAACCTCCAGGTCTCCCTGGCGAAGCTGTTCTCGCTGGACAAGAGCGAGGGCGACGAGGCGCTGCTGTCGTTCTCCAACTACGTCTTCGACCACTTCGTCGAGCAGATGACCGACGCGCTGCTGAACGGGCAGAAGCTGGTGGTGCTCGACGACACGATGCGCACGGACGCCGAGCGCCTGTACCAGTACATCAACGACGAGAAGGTCACCTACCTCTCCGGAACACCGTCGGTGCTGTCGCTGTACGACTACTCGACGACCACGTCCCTGACCCGCATCGACGCGATCGGCGAGGACTTCACCGAGCCGGTGTTCCACAAGATCCGCGGGAGCTTCCCGGGCACCATCATCAACGGGTACGGCCCGACGGAGATCTCGATCACCAGCCACAAGCGGCCGTACCCGGCGGTGGACGAGCGCCGTTCGACGAAGAGCATCGGCCACCCGGTGGCGAACACCACGGCCTACGTGCTCAACAAGTCGATGAAGCGGGTTCCGGTCGGCGGCATGGGCGAGTTGTACATCGGTGACGTCGGTGTCACCCGCGGCTACCTCAACCGCGAGGAGCTGACCGCGGAGCGGTTCATCGACAACCCGTTCCAGACGCCCGAGGAGCGCGCGGCCGGGCGCAACGCGCGGCTGTACAAGACCGGCGACCTGGTGCGGTGGCTGCCGGACGGGGAGCTGGAGTGCCTGGGCCGCACCGACCTCCAGGTCAAGATCCGCGGCCAGCGCGTCGAACTCGGCGAGGTCGAGGCGGTCCTGTCGTCGTATCCCGGCGTGACCAGGTCCCTGGTGATCGCCCGTGAGCACCAGGGGTCCGGCTTCGAGGCGGCGCAGAAGTACCTCGTCGGCTTCTACATCGGCGACCGCGAGCACGACGAGCAGGACGTGAAGGAGTGGATGCGCAGGAAGCTGCCCGAGGCCATCGTGCCCGCGCGCGTCCTGCGGATCACGGACATCCCCGTGACCCCCAGCGGCAAGCTGGACACAGGGCGGCTCCCCGAGACGGACTTCGGGGCGGGCGAGGGCAGCGAGTACGTCGCCCCCTCCGACGACGTCGAGGTCAAGCTGTGCGGCATCTGGGCCACGGTGCTCGGCGTCGCCCCGGACCGCATCTCCGTGCACGACGACTTCTTCGCGCTCGGCGGCGACAGCATCCGGGCGATGGCGCTCGCGCAGGCCATCACCAGCGGCTTCGGCCGTGGCCTCGGTGTCCGGACCGTGCTCCAGCACACGTCCCTCGGCGCGCAGGCACAGCACATCCGGGACATGGCGGCGCGGACGAACGACGGTGAGGACGGCAACGCCGAGCAGACCGCCGGACGCGCCGCGACCGTGGCCGGCCGCCCTCCGGTGTCGCTCGCGCAGGAACGCCTGCTGTTCATCGACGAGTTCGAGGGCGGCACCGCCGCCTACAACATCCCGTTCGCGCTGCGGATCCCGCTGCACGACACGGTGTCGCGGGACACGGTGGACCACGCCCTGCGCACGCTGCTGCGCCGCCACCCCGCCCTGCGTACCCTGCTCAGGACGGACCAGGACGGCGTCCGCCGGCAGTACACGCTGCCGGAGGACGCAGCACAGGCCCTGTTCCACGCGGCCGTGCACACGGTCGGCACGCCCGCCGAGCTGGACGAGCGGCTCGTGCGCTGCGAGGGCCACGTCTTCCGCCTGCACGAGGAACTGCCCCTGCGAGCCGACCTGTTCGAGCTCGCCACGGACCCCGACAGCCTGTACCTGAGTCTCGTCCTGCACCACACCTGCTTCGACGGCTGGTCGTGGAACGTCCTCCGCCAGGAGCTGGCGGCCCTGCTGCGGGGGGTGCCCGCCGCGGACCTCGGCACAGTGCGCGGCACCTACGCCGACTTCGCCGTGTGGCAGCGGCAGTACCTGACCGGTCGCCGGCTGGCGGAGCTCACCGAGTTCTGGACGGACGCGCTGGCCGGGTTCGAGACGATCCAGCTGCCGCTCGACCACCCGCGCCCCGCCCGGTTCGACTACCGCGGCCGGGAGATCGAGTTCGCGCTGGACGACGAGACCGTGCAGGCGCTACGGGCGCTGGCCCGTTCGGCGCGGGTGAGCCTTTACAGCGTGCTGCTCGGCGCCTGGTGCCTGATGCTGGCCATGCACACCGGACAGCACGACTTCGTGGTGGGCACCCCCTCCGCCAACCGTGGGCGCCCGGAGTTCGACCGCACGGTCGGCTTCTTCGCGAACCTGCTCGCACTGCGGGTCCGAGTCGACGAGCAGGCGACGCTGGTGGACTACGTCCGCTCCGTCGGGGAGCACGTCGTCGCGGCCCAGGTGCACGGCGAGCTGCCGTTCGAGCAGCTCGTCAAGGAACTCGACGTGGACAAGGACCCGAGCCGCCACCCCGTCCTGCAGGTCAACTTCACCCTGCAGAACGTCACGGACCGCCCCGACGCCACCCCGGTGGCCGACGGAACGCCGGTGCTGACCGCCCACAAGCCGGACGCCGGTGGCTGGACGGCCACCAAGTTCGACCTGTCGGCCACGCTCACCGAGACCGACGGCGGCGGACTGGCGGGCAACCTGACGTACGCCGCTGCCCTTTTCGAGGACGCGAGCGCCGAGGGCTTCATCGCCGCCTTCCGGCACGTCCTGCGTGAGTTCACCCGGCTCACCTCGGCGGGCGAGCGGGCCCGGCTGGCCGAGGTCACGGGCGTCGACGAGGAAGGCCGGGCACGGCTGCTGACCGCCGCCGGCTCGGCGGCCACCGCCACCGCCACCGGACCCGCCCGGACACTGCACGCCGTGTTCGAGGAGACGGCCGCCGCCTTCCCGGACCGGACGGCGCTGGTGTACGGCGACACGCAGCTGACGTACCGTCAACTGAACGAGCGTGCTAACCAGTTGGCGCACTATCTGCGCTCCGTCGTGCAGCTCCGGCCGAACGACCTGGTCGCCCTGGTGCTGGACAAGAGCGACCTGATGGTCACCGCGATCCTGGCGGTGTGGAAGGCCGGGGCGGCGTATGCGCCGATCGACCCGGGCTACCCCGACGACCGGATCGAGTTCATGCTCCAGGACACGCGGGCGCGGCTCATGGTGACGGAGCACGCCCACGCCGGCCGCCTGCGCACGCTGCCCGCCGCCGCACGGCCGGTGCTGGTGGAGACGGACCGGCTGCCGATGGGCTACCGCTCCACCGAGAACCCGGTCACCGAGGTCTCGCCCGGCGACCTGGCGTACGCCATCTACACCTCGGGCACGACCGGCCGCCCCAAGGCCGTGCTGGTGCCGCACCGCGCCGTGGACAGCTTCCGCGAGCAGCTCGCCGGACGCTACTTCGGCGGCCCCGCCACCACCCGCGAAGGCGTGCTGTTCCTCGCCAACTACGTGTTCGACTTCTCCGTCGAACAACTGGTGCTGTCCGTCCTCGGCGGCCACACCCTGGTCGTGCCGCCGTCCCCGCCCGCCGAGGACGACGGCTTCTACGACTACGCGGACCGGGCCGGGCTGACGTATCTGAGCGGCACGCCGACGCAGATCACCCAGCTCGACCTGGCGCGTCTGACGCGCCTGCGGTGTGTGCTGGTCGCCGGTGAGGCGTTCCACGAACGCCACTTCGACAAGATCCGCGGCGAGTTCGCCGGCCCGCTGTTCAACGCCTACGGCACCACGGAGACCGCCGTCTACAACACCGTCCGGCGCTTCGAACCCGGCGACCCCTACGCCAACGCCCTCGGACAGCCGCTCGGCAACACCCGGCTGTACGTGCTCGGCGATGGCCTGCGGCTGCTCCCGCCGGGCGCGGTGGGCGAGCTGTACGTGGCCGGAGAGTGCGTCACGGACGGCTATCTCAACCAGCCGGAGCTGACCGCGGAGCGGTTCCTGCCGAACCCGTTCCGGACCGAGGACGAGCGCCGCGCGGGGCGCCACGAAGTGCTGTACCGCACCGGTGACCTGGTCCGCCGCGCCCACGACGGCGAGCTCCGGTACGTCGGCCGCAACGACGCCCAGGTCAAGATCAACGGCCTGCGCATCGAACTCGGCGAGGTCGAGGCGGTCCTCGCCGGCTGCCCGCACGTGCGGGAGTGCGCCGTCGTCGCCGCCGGGGACGAGCGTTCCCCCGACGGCAGGCGGCTGGTCGGCTACTACGTGGCCGACCGCCACGCGCCCGTGGACGAGGACGCGATCTTCGCCGGCCTGCGGGCCCGGCTGATGCCGGGCATGGTGCCGTCGACGCTGGTACGCCTGGACCGGCTGCCGACGACCGTCAACGGCAAGCTCGACACCAAGGCGCTGCCCGCGCCGGACTTCGCGGCCCGGCGAGCCGCCTACGCGGCGCCCCGCAGCCGTATGGAAGCCCGGCTGTGCCAGTTGTGGAGCGCGCAACTGCCGGGCGGCACGGTCGGCATCGACGACGACTTCTTCCGCTCGGGCGGCGACAGCATCAGCGCCCTGCACCTGGCGAGCCAGGTGCAGCGGGAGGCCGGCCGCAGGATCGGCGTCAAGGACGTCTTCGACTTCCCGACCGTCCGGCAGCTCGTCGACAACGTCCTGTCCAGGGCGGACGGCGGGGACGGCACGCCGGGCGACGGCCAGGAGGAGCCGGAGCAGGGACGGCTGAGCGGCCCCTGTCCGCTGCTGCCCGTCCAGGAGTGGTTCCTCGCCAAGCCGCTCGCCGACCGCGCCCACTGGAACCACAACTTCGCCGTCCGGACACCACCGCTCGACTTTCCGAGGCTGCGCGACTCCCTGGCCCGCCTGGTCGACCACCACGACGCGTTCCGCCTGCGCTACAGCGGCTTCGGCGACGACGCGGCCGAGGCCACCCAGTCCTCCGCCCAGGTCACCCAGTCCTACGCCGAGGGCACCCCGGACGTCGTCCTGCACGAACTCGACGTGAGCGGCCTGCGTTACGCGGAGGTCCGCGAACAACTCGCCGAGTGGCAGAGCGGCTTCGACCTGGAGCACGGCCCGACCGCCTGCGCCGCTTACCTGCACGGGTTCGAGGACGGCACCGCACGCGTCTGGTTCGCCCTGCACCACCTGATCGTCGACTCCGTCAGCTGGCACATCCTCGCCCAGGACCTCGAGATCCTGTACCACGGCGGCGAGTTGGAGAAGAAGACCAGCAGCTACCGCCAGTGGGGCGAGGCGCTGCGCCGCTACGTCCCCGAGGAGGACGAGCGCCGCCTGTGGGAGGACGTCCAGGGCGGACTGGCCGCGGCGCGGGGGGAGCTGTCGGCCGTGGAGGGCGCGGCGACGCTCCGCGAGGAGTTCACGCTGAGCGCGTCGGACACCCGGACCCTGCTCACCGAGAGCCACTGGGCGTACGACACCACCCTGCACGAGCTGCTGCTGACGGCGACCGGGCTGGCCCTGGGGGCGGTCACCGGCCGGACGACCCACCACGTCACGGTCGAGGGCCACGGCCGCGAACGGTTCGCGGGGGCGCCCGACGTCCGGGACACGGTCGGCTGGTTCACGACGATGTACCCGCTGGCCCTGGAGACGGATCCGGAGGACCTGCGCCGCAGCGTGCTCGGCACGAGGGAGGCCTGCCGCCGCGTGCCGCACCACGGCATCGGCTACGGCGCCCTCTTCGGCCGGTACGGCAGCGAGCGCGCCCCGCTCGCCCCGGTCAGCTTCAACTACCTCGGCCGGTTCGCCGACGCGGGAGCCGGCGGGGGAGCGCAGGCACCGGACCGGCAGACGGGCTGGCAGCTCGACTCGGCCATGTCCGGCAGCCACCTCTCCGACCGCAACCGGGGAGCGGACCAGTTCGGCGTCGACGTGACCATGCGATGCGCCGGCGACCGCCTGGTCACCGTGGTCGACAGCCGGCTGGACGAGGCCACCACCCGGCGGTTCACGAGCGAACTGCACACGTGGCTGGAGCGGTTGGCCGCCCACACCGCGACCGTCACCCGCTCCGGGGCGGGCCGGACGCAAACGGGCCGGCCCCCGGTCACCGGGGACGCCTTCGAGCCGTACATCCTCGTCGACGAGGGGCACACGGAGCACACCCTCTTCGTCTTCCCGCCCGGCGAGGGCGGGGCCGAGAGCTACCTGAGCAACCTCGCGCAGCGGCTGCCCGGACACCGGCTGGTGCTGTTCAACAACGTGCACCTGCACACGCCCATGGAGTCCTTCGAGGCCGTCGCCCGCTACTACCTCGACCACATACGCAAGGTGCAGCCGGCCGGACCGTACAGCCTGCTCGGCTGGAGCTTCGGCGGGATCGTGGCCCTGGAGGCCTCGGCGCAGCTGGCGCGCGCGGGGGAGAAGATCGACAACCTGTTCGTCATCGACTCGTACTTCAACATGCGTCATGCGGCGGCCGAGATCGGCCTCCCCGGGGTCGAGGACCTCCTCGACCCCATCAACTACCACTACACACCGAGCCGGGAGGACCTCGACCGGCTGGCCGACCGGCTCGGCAGGCTGGTGATGTTCAAGGCGGAGCAGCCCAACGAGATCGTCCGCGACGACCAGCAGCACCGGCTGTTCGAGTTCTACCGCGGGACCCCGTACAACGCTCTGGACACCCTCCTGCCGGCCGAGTCGATCGAGGTCCATCCGCTGCGCGGCGAGACCCATCACTCGTGGGTGCGCAACGAGCGCCTGGTCACCGACATGTGCGAGCGGATCTCGGCGTCGCTGCGGGACGCCTGACGAAACGGAGGATTCCATGCCCATCCTGATGCCGTCGGCGCACGTGCCGACGATCGACATCTCGCCGCTCTTCGGCGGCGACGCGGACGGCAAGACGCGCGTCGCGCAGGAGATCAACAAGGCCTGCCGGGGATCCGGGTTCTTCTACGCCTCCCACCACGGCATCGACGTCCAGCTGCTCCAGGACGTGGTCAACGAGTTCCACCGCACCATGACCGAGGAGGAGAAGTACGACCTCGCGATCAACGCGTACAACAAGAACAACCCGCGTGTGCGCAACGGCTATTACATGGCCGTCAAGGGCAAGAAGGCGGTCGAGTCCTGGTGCTATCTGAACCCGTCGTTCAGCGAGGACCACCCGATGATCAAGTCGGGGGCGCCGATGCACGAGGTGAACATCTGGCCGGACGAGAAGCGGCACGAACGGTTCCGGCCGTTCTGCGAGCAGTACTACCGGGACATGTTCCGGCTCTCCAAGACGCTGATGCGAGGCTTCGCCCTGGCCCTGGGCAAGCCGGAGGAATTCTTCGAGGCCCCGCTCTCGGAGGCCGACACGCTGTCCGCCGTGTCGCTGATCCGCTACCCCTACCTGGAGGAGTATCCGCCGGTCAAGACGGGCCCGGACGGCACGAAGCTCAGCTTCGAGGACCACCTGGACGTGTCGATGATCACCGTCCTGTTCCAGACCGAGGTGCAGAACCTCCAGGTCGAGACGGTGGACGGCTGGCAGGACCTGCCGACGTCCGGGGACAACTTCCTGGTGAACTGCGGCACCTACATGGGCTACCTCACGAACGACTACTTCCCGGCGCCGAACCACCGGGTGAAGTTCATCAACGCGGAGCGCCTGTCCCTGCCGTTCTTCCTGCACGCCGGGCACACCACCGTGATGGAGCCGTTCAGCCCCGAGGACACCGGCGGAAAGGAGCTCAACCCGCCGATCGCGTACGGCGACTACCTCCAGCAGGGATTCCACGCGCTCATCGCCAAGAACGGCCAGACCTGAGCCCGACCCGCATGGCCCCAGGACCCGCCGGGATCCTGGGGCCACGCCCTGTCAGCTGCCCGCCGCGGCGAGCGCCCGCCGCCGCTCCTCGAAGAGCTCCCTGGCCCGCTCGTGGAAGCCGTCGGCCTCGTTGACGTGCGGGAACTCCTCGTCGGGGACCGGTACTTCGAGGAACTCGCACAGCGGACCCCAGCCCTCGCTCACCTGGAAGACCAGCAGCCGCTCGGCCGGCACGGTGGCCTTCACCTCGGCGATGTGCCGGTTGAACGCCGCGACGGCCTCGTCCTCGTCCATCTCGTTCAACGGCCGGTCGCCGCCCACGTCGAGCATGCGGGGACGCAGTTCCTCGGTCATGAAACGGCCGAACGCGGCGGCGTCCGGGTCGGGGTCCGTCGGCTGCTGCATGTGCCGGGAGAAGATGGTCTTCCGGGCGCTCGCGTACCAGCGGTGCGGATCCCGCACCGTCAGCACGACCTTCGCCTCGGGCCACGCCTCCATCAGCTCACGCCAGAAGACGCAGCCGGGGAAGTCCACCGTCGCCCGGTACCCGTCGAAGACCCGCCGTACATCCACCCGGTCACTCGCGAGCGCCTCCTGCCACAGCGGCATCTGCCGGGGGTTCGTTATCACTTCGGTCATGTGATGACAGGGGTCGAACCCGAGCCTCTGGAGTGCCGCCTGCATCGACAACGTACCGGTGCGGCCATATCCGGCGCCTATCACGTCCAATGGTCATCGTTCCCTTCTGCGCTGGGCAAACACCCGACAGCGAATATCTTCCTTTTCCTCGCACGTTTTCTGCCAGCCCTTTTCGAGCCTTCTTTGAATTCCGCGGAGAGGCCCCCGAGAGAGCCCCAAGAGAACGGAAAGAGGAGAGCTGGTTAGCATCGCAGAGCCGAAATGCGGCGCAAACTCAGGGGAGAGCTCATTGAACGACTACTCTCGCGAGAACTTCCTGGATCTGAACGCATTCCGAGGACTGGGCGACGACCCGGTCTACCGTCCCCCGGTACTGACGGACCGGCCGCGTGACTGGCCGCTCGACCGGTGGGCGCAGGCGCCGCGCGACCTGGGCTACCCGGACTTCGCCCGCTATCAGTGGCGGGGCCTGCGCCTGCTCAAGGACCCCGAGGCCCAGGCGGCCCTCCACGACCTGCTGTGGGAGTTCCGCCCCCGCACCATCGTCGAACTGGGCGTCTACAGCGGCGGTTCCCTGGTCTGGTTCCGCGACCTGACCCGGCTCATGGGCGTCGACTGCCAGGTCATCGGGATCGACCAGGATCTCTCCCGCTGCCAGATTCCCCCCACCGAGATGACCGACATCGCCCTCCACGAGGCCGACTGCACCGATCTCGGGACGCTGGAGAAGCTGCTCGGCGACGTCGCCCACCCGCTGCTGTTCATCGACGACGCGCACGCCGACACCTTCAACATCATGCGGTGGGCGGTCGACCATCTCCTCCAGGAGGGCGACTACTTCGTCATCGAGGACATGATCCCCTACTGGCACCGCTACAGCCCGGCCCTGCTGGAGCAGTACCTGGCGTCCTTCCGCGAGGTGCTGACCATGGACATGGTGTACGCCAACGCCAGCCCTCAGCTGGACCGGGGCGTTTTCCGCCGCACGGCCGCGAACGGCTAGCCCGCCGCCGTGTCCGCCGTATCGACCGTCCTGCACTACGCCGCACCGCTGACCCCGGGCGCCCCGGACGACGACTGGTGCATCGACGCCCTGTCGCGGCCGCCCGAGGTGGTCCTCAACTTCCGTATGGTCCCGCACGAGACGACCGTCACGGACCTGCGCGACAGCGCCGTACGGCCCACCCTCGACACCATGGGGTTCGAGATGGTCGCGGCCCCCACACGGGCCGACCAGAGGGCCCTGGCGGAGAAAGCCGAGCCGGCCCTCGAACAGTACCGTCGGGAGACCGCGGAGCTGCTGACGTCCGTCACCGGGGCCGAGGCGGTGGAGTTCTTCGACGCCACCGTACGACGCCAGGACGCCACCCCCTCCGGAGCGACTCCCCATCAGGCGCCGCACCAGCGCGTCCACGTCGACCAGAGCCCGAACAGCGCCCGGGCCCGCGCCGCCCGGCAGGCCGGCGAGGCCCGCCGCTTCGGCAGGTTCCAGATCGTCAACGTCTGGCGGCCCCTGCTGGAGCCCGTCCGCAACTACCCCCTCGCCCTGTGCGACTACCGGTCACTGGACCTCTCCGCCGACCTCGTCCCGACCCGGCTGGAGTTCCCGGAGTGGCTCAAGGACCGCGAGAACTACTCCGTGAAGCACAACCCCCGCCACCGCTGGCACTACTGGCGCTCGCTCGCACCCCACGAGGCCCTCCTCTTCAAGATCTACGACAGCGCGAGCCGCGGTCTGGCGCTCGCCGCGGACGGCACGGAGCGCCCCGGGGCGGCCGACGTGGCCGGCCTGTGCCCGCACACGGCGTTCTACGACGAGAAAGGCCCCGACAGCGGACATCTCCGAACGTCCCTGGAAATGCGCGCCGTACTTTTCTACGACTGATCCGGGAAGGAGCGGGCCACCATGACGGACACGACGGTGCCCCGAGTGCCCCTATTCAGCCTCACCGCGCTGAAGAAAGGCGATGACCAGGAAGAATTCCGCAGGTGTGTGACCGAGGCGGGCGTCTTCTACCTCACCGACTGCGGAGTGGGCGAACAGGACCACAAACTCGCCACCGACACGGCGATGGACTTCTTCGCCCACGGCACGCCCGAGGAGAAGGCGGCCGTGACGACGAAGATCCCGACCCTGCGCCGCGGCTACTCCGCGCTGGAGGCCGAGAGCACGGCCCAGGTGACCAGGACGGGCACCTACACGGACTACTCGATGGTGTACTCGATGGGGATCTCCGACAACCTCTTCCCCTCGCAGCGCTTCGAGGAGATCTGGACGGACTACTTCGTCGGCCTCTACGCCGCCGCCCGGGAGACCGCTCAGGTCGTCCTGGAGGCGACCGGGACATACGACGGCTCGGACGGTCGGGACATCGACACCCTGCTGGACTGCGACCCCGTGCTGCGGCTGCGGTACTTCCCCGAGGTCCCCGAGCACCGCGCCGCCGAGCACGAGCCGCGGCGCATGGCACCGCACTACGACCTGTCCATCATCACCCTGATCCACCAGACGCCGTGCGCCAACGGGTTCGTCAGCCTCCAGGCCGAGATCGGCGGCGAACTGGTGGACCTGCCGCACGTCCCGGACACCGTGATCGTGCTGTGCGGCGCCATCGCGCCCCTGGTCACCCAGGGCGCCGTCCCCGCGCCCCGGCACCATGTCAGGTCCCCGGAAGCCGGCATGCGTGAGGGCAGCGGCCGTACCTCGAGCGTGTTCTTCCTGCGCCCCTCCACCGACTTCAGCTTCTCCGTGCCCAAGGCCCGCGGCTACG
The DNA here is from genome assembly GCF_050936625.1 of Streptomyces sp. CA-251387. Lineage (NCBI taxonomy): Bacteria > Bacillati > Actinomycetota > Actinomycetes > Kitasatosporales > Streptomycetaceae > Streptomyces > Streptomyces sp. CA-251387. Next base: position 7,550,171 of record NZ_JBNJMJ010000001.1, read on the forward strand.
GCCTGGAGGTCGACACCCTCGACGGCGAGACCGCGACGTTCGGGGACTGGATCGGGACCAACTACGTCACGATGCACGCCACCCCCACGTCGTAGGAGAGAAGAAGCCATGGAACACAGGTCCGACGCCGTCTTCAAGAAGCCCACCATCTTCCGCGACGGAATCCGGGAGTACGCGGAGCGCCTTTCCTCTCCCGTCTCCGCCGAGCTGCAGGACATCGCCGAGGAAACCGCGAGGGCCACCCCCGAGTGGGCGGACATATCGACCGCGCACATCCAGACGTCCTTCCTGCAGATGCTGATCACCACGGGCGGAATGAACCGCGTGCTGGAGGTGGGCACCTTCACCGGCCACGGCACCGTCGCCATCGCCGAGGCCCTGCCGGACGACGGCGAGGTCGTCACCATCGACAGCTACGTCGCGGACAAGCGGGCCCAGGACGTCGCCACCCGGGCGTTCGAGCGCAGTCCGCACGGGCACAAGATCAAGCCCGTGCTCGACGAGGCCCTCACCGTTCTCCAGAACGTCGACGGCGACTTCGACCTCATCTTCCTCGACGCGGACAAGCCGAACTACATCTCCTACTTCGAGACCATCCTCGCCCGCGGCCTCCTGCGGTCCCGTGGACTCCTGGTCGTCGACAACACCCTGTGGGGCGGCGAGGTCCTCGACCCGCGCTCCCTGCCGCCCGCCGACGAGGCCGTGACGGGCGAGGAATGGGTGGAGCGCATGTTCGCCAACTGGGCGCACGACGTCGTCAAGTTCAACAAGCACGTCGTCGAGGACCCCCGGGTGCGGGCCGCCCTGCTCACCGTCCACGACGGCATGACCCTCGTCCAGCTTGCATCATGACCGGGCGGGGCGGAATCGGGCTCTCGGTGGGCATGCTGCTGCGGCGGGCGGCAACCGTGGCACCCGCCAAGGAGATCCGCGAGGTCGACCTCGCCGGGCAGCCCCACGGCACGTCCTGGGCGGCCCTGCAGGAACGCGTCCGACGGCTGACGGACGCCCTCGGACGCCTCGGCGTCGGGCAGGGCTCCGCGGTGACGACCTTCGCCTGGAACAGCACACGGCACCTCGAGTGGTTCTTCGGTGTGCCGATGGCGGGCGCTGTGCTGGTGCCGGTCAACGTCCGCTTCTCCGACGAGCAGATCGAATGGGTCGTGGCCCACGCGAACTCCCGCGTGATGGTCGTCGACGCCTCCCTCACCGGGCGGTTGGCCCGGCTGCTGCCCCGGTTGCGGTCGCTGCGCGAGTTCGTCGTGATCCCCGACGGGGGCGACGTGCACCCGGCGTTCGCCGACGCGCTCTCCTACGAGCGGCTGCTGGCCGACGCCGATCCCGTCGAACCGCGAGACGTGGCGGAGGACCGTACCGCCTGCCTGTGCTACACGGGCGGCACGACGGGCCACCCCAAGGCCGTCGCCCACTCGCACCGGTCCCTCGTCCTGCACTCCCTCGCGATGTGCGCGGCCGACGCCTTCGCGGTCCGCGAACGCGACGTCATCTTCCCGCTGACGCCGCTGTTCCACGCCACCGCCTGGGGGCTGCCCTACGCGGCCGCCCTGGCCGGAGCGGGCCTGGTCTTCACCGGACCGCACCTCGAACCCGGGGCCATCGCCCAGACCCTGGAGCGGGAGCAGGTCACCCTGTCGGCCGGCGTGCCCACCTTCTGGCTCGCCCTGGACGAAATGGACCCGCCCAAAGAGGTGTTCGCGTCCCTGGAACGCATCGTCTGCGGCGGCTCGGCGATCCCGCAGGGCCTCGTGCACCGGTACGCCGACCGCGGCGTGACCATGCAGCAGGGCCTCGGCATGACGGAGAACATGGCGACGGTCGCCCTGACGAACGTCCGCAGCGGCCTCACCTCCCTGCCCCCCGAGAAGCAGCTGGAACTGCACCACACGCAGGGCCTGGCCGTACCGGGCGTCGAGGTACGGCTGGTCGACGACGAGGACCGGCTGCTGCCGCACGACGGGGTCACCCAGGGAGAGCTCGAAGTCAGATCGCTGTGGGGAGCGACGAGCTACGAGAACGCCGGCGACGACGCCAACGCCGAGAAGTTCCACGACGGCTGGCTGCGCAGCGGGGACATCGCGACCATCGACCCGGACGGCTACGTCCGCATCACGGACCGCAGCAAGGACCTGATCAAGTCGGGCGGCGAGTGGATCAGCTCCATCGCGGTCGAGTCGGCGCTCATGGACCACCCCGCCGTCCTGGAGGCCGCGGTCGTCGCCGTGCCGGACCCCCGGTGGCAGGAACGGCCGCTGGCCGTGGTGCTGGCACGCTCCGGCGCCACGCCGAAAGCCGACGCACTGCGGTCCTTCCTGCGCGGCCGGCTGCCGAAGTGGTGGGTGCCGGACCGCTTCGAGTTCGTCCCCGAGATCCCGAAGACGGCCACCAACAAGTTCGACAAGAAGCTGCTGCGCAGCCGCTACGCCGACCACTGACCCACGCAGACCCGCAGGCCCCGTCGTCCCATTCCCGCCTGCCCAGTCACGGAGGGAACGCGCATGCGTCTGAACAACACCGGAGCCTGGCAGCCCGGTGACCCCTCGGGAAACCGGCGGTTCGTCACGACCCACTCGGCCGAGGAACCGCTGGCGCTGATCTCCGGGCAGTCCCTGGGACCGGTGACCATGGCGTACGAGGCATGGGGCACCCTGGACGCGGACCGCGGCAACGCGGTGCTGATCCTGCCGCCGCTGAGCATGACCAGCCACGCGGCGGGCCCCGCGGGGCCGGGGCACCCCGCCGAGGGCTGGTGGGACAGCCTGATAGGGCCCGGCAAGGCGGTCGACACCGACCGTTTCCAGGTGATCGTCGCCAACAACCTCGGCGGCTGCGACGGAAGCACCGGCCCGGCGAGCCTCGACCCGGAGGGAAGGCCCTGGGCCTCGCGCTTCCCGGCGCTCGACGTGGTGGACCAGGTCAACGCCGAGGCCGCACTGGCCGACGCGCTGGGCATCGAGCGCTGGCACGCCGTCATCGGCATGTCCATCGGCGGGGCGCGGGCCCTGGAATGGGCGGTCTCCCGCCCCGACCGGGTGGGCCGGCTCCTGCTCATCGCCGTGGCGGCGGCCACCCGCGTCGAACAGGCCGGCCACACGCATGTGGAACTGGAGCTGATCCGGCGGGATCCGCACTTCCACGGCGGCGAGTTCTACCACCTCCCCGAGGGCTGCGGCCCCCGTACCGGCGTCTCCCTCGCCCGCAGTTTCGCGCACATCCGCTACGGCACGGAGAGCTACTGGCAGGACCGGTTCGGCGGACAGTCGTGGTACCACGACTCGGACGGCTGCCACGAGAAGTTCCGCGAGTACGTGCTGGCGCAGGGCGACAAGGTGTGGGAACGCTTCGACGCGAACTGCAACGTCGTCCTCTCCGAGACGGCCCTGCACGCCACGGTCGCGCGCGGCAGGGGAAGCATCGAGGACGCGCTCGCCCGCATCACCGCCGACACCCGCATCGTCGGCTTCACCACCGACCGCGCGTATCCCCCCGAGACACAGCGCGAGTTGGCGGCGGGCATCCGGGGCGCCCAGGCGCACATCATGGAGACGGACCTCGGACACTACGGATTCATGCTCGCGCCCCACCTGGTCGAGCCGCACCTGCGCCTGACCCTCGGATAGCGGGCCGACCGGTGCTCGCCGTGCTGCTCGTGGGCGCCTTCATGCCCACCCTGGACTTCTTCATCGTCAACGTCGCCGTCCCCTCCATGACCGAGGACCTGCACGCGACCAGCGGCGAGATCGAACTCGTCGTGGCCGTCTACGCCATCGTCTACGCGAGCCTCGTCGTGCTCGGCGGCAGGCTCGGCGACCACTGGGGACGCAAGAAGGCCTTCGTGGTGGGGATCGCCTTGTTCACCGCGACGTCGGCGATGTGCGGCTTCGCACCGGACGTATGGTGGCTGATCTGCGCACGGGCGCTCCAGGGCGGTGCTGCCGTCGTGCTGTTCCCGCAGGTGCTGGCGCTGATCCAGCTCCACTACCCGCCGGCCGCGCGCCCCCGGGCGATGCGCGGCTACGGCCTGGCGACGGGCAGCGCGATGGCCACGGGCCAGCTCATCGGCGGACTGCTGATCAGCCTGGACTGGCTGGGCCTGTCCTGGCGGTGGGCCTTCCTCGTCAACCTTCCGGTCGGCATCGTGACGCTGATCCTCGCCCCGCGCCTGCTGCCGACGACCGATGGGCAGGGAAGCCTGAGGATCGACCGCACAGGGGTCGCGCTGTTCGCCGTGGCCATGGTGCTGCTGGTGGTTCCCCTGACGGTCGGCCGCTCGGCCGGCTGGCCGGGATGGACCCTGCTCATGCTCGTGGGGGCCGCGGTGCTGCTGCCGGGATTCTGGCTCTGGGAACGCCGCACCGAGGCCCGGGGACGCGACACGCTGCTGCCCCCCAGCCTGCTCCGCGTCGGCACCCTGCGCATCGGCCTGCTGACCGTGTGCGCCTTCTACGCCACCATGTCCTCGGCCCTGTACGTCCTGGCCCTGCTGCTCCAGCAGGGGCGCGGTCTCACCCCCCTGGAGTCCGGACTGGTCTCCAGCCCGCTGATGGTCGGTTTCTGTGCGGCCAGCATGGCCTCCTCCGCCCTGACGGCCCGCTGGGGCCCCACACGGCCGCTCAAGGCCGCGATGTGGATCCGGACGGCCGGTTTCGCCGCCCAGTTCCCGCTGGTGCTCGCGGCGGCCACTTCCGTGAACATCCCGGTGCTGGCCGTCCTGCTCGCCGTCAACGGGGCCTGCACCGGAGCAGTGATGGCCCCCCTCCTCACGCTCGTCCTCGACGACCTGAAACCCGCTCAGGCAGGCGCCGCCAGCGGTCTGCTGGCCACGACCCAGCAGGTGGCCGGCGCCGTCGGGCTCTCCGTCATGGGCATCGTGTTCCATGGCGTCGCCCGCCACACGCCGCCGGCCCCGGAGGACATCGCCACCGGCTACCGGCACGGCCTCGTCTACCTCGTCCTGATGTCGGGCGCCGCCCTGGCCGGCCTGTCCCTGCTGACCCGGACACGGGACGCCCACCGGCCCGCCGACACACTGGCCGGCAGCACCAGGCCCGTACCCTCCCAGGACTGAGCCCCCCTGCTCCGCACGGACATACGGCACGCTGCCCGGCCGCTCTCCGGACCACCCCCACCCGCACAGGTGCGCGAGTCAATCACACGGCAGGATGGACGAGTTGAACTCCACCGACCCCGGCGCGTAGAACAGCGACGACCCCCCTTTCTTCTGCGCCGGCCGCGGCAGGGTACGACTCGGCTTCCGAAAGCAGGTACAACCGCATGACCCCAGAGCAATCCGGCCCGTCCCGCCGCGCCCTCCTCACCGCGGCCGTCCTGCTGCCCCTGACGGGGTGCGGCGACACACGGGACCGCTCGGCCGCCCTGGCGTCCCGGGCACCGGCACGCTCGTCGTCCTCGCCCTCCGCCTCCGCGAAGCCTCTGGATCTGCCGTCGCTCCGGGCGCTCGAACGCAAGCACGATGCCCGGCTCGGCGTGTACGCCCTGCATACCGGCACCGGCACGGCGATCGCCCACCGGGCGGACGACCGCTTCGCGTTCTGCTCCACTTTCAAGACCGTCGCCGTCGCCGCCGTCCTCGACCGCAACCCGCTCCGCCACCTGGACGAGCGCGTCACCTATGCCTGGGGCGACATCAACTCCATCTCACCCATCACCCGGAAGAACGTCGACCAGGGCATGACGATCCGTCAGCTCTGCGACGCCGCCATCCGGCACAGCGACGGCACGGCCGCCAACCTGCTGCTGCGCGACCTCGGCGGCCCCAAGCGGCTGACCGCCTACCTGCGCGAGCTCGGCGACACCGTCAGCCGCCTCGACCACTACGAGCCCGAGCTCCACCGGTCCCGCCCCGGGGACCCCGACGACACCACCACGCCCCGGGCGATCGCCGCCGACTACCGCACGCTCGTCCTCGGCGACGCGCTCGCCGCCGACAAACGCGCCCTGCTCACCGACCTCCTCGAACGCAACACCACCGGCGGCAACCGCATCCGGGCCGGCCTCCCCAAGGGCTGGCGGGTCGCCGACAAGACCGGGACCGGCACCTACGGCCGGGCCAACGACATCGCCCTAGTGTGGCCACCCCGCTCCGCCCCCCTCGTGATGGCCGTCATGTCCGAACGCTCCACACGCGAGGCCCGCCCGAGCGAGGCCCTGATCGCCGAGGCCACGGAACAGATCGCCGCCGCGCTGACCTGACGGGCGGGGTGCCCACGGGAGGGAGAACGGGCGGGCACAGCGGAACCGGCTCCCGACCGAACCCGCTCGCCGCACCCGCTCGCCGAGCCCGCTCGCAGCACCGGCTCGCCGCACCCGCTCGTCTCACCCGATCCGCGTCAGCTTCGTCCCGACGGACGGCTCCCGAAACTCCGACCGCAGCGCCACCGGCACGCGCTCCGCCCCCGCAGCGCCGTTCAGCGTCAGCTCACCGACCACGGTCCCGGCCTTCGTCCCGTCGCCGATCTCCTTGCCGCCGTCGCGGAAGGTGAGCGTCAGCTTCTGACCAGGTATCCCGACCACCTTCAGGTCCCGCGTGGCCACCACCGGCGTACGGCCGCCGAGACCGTCGTCGACGTGCCCGACCACCTGGCCCTTGCGTACGGCCGTGGCCGAGGTGAGGGCGTCCCGGACCGCCTTGATGACCTTCTCGCTGTTGTCCAGCACCAGCTGGAGGCTGTTGGAGCCGTTGGGGTCCGGGCCCGTGACGTGCTGGTCCATCATCGTGCCCAGGACGAGCCGGTCCTCGCCGTCCACCGTCTTGTACGCGGCCCAGGAAAGCGTTCCCCCGGCGGGGGTGTTGGAGCCGGTCTTGATGCCCCTGACGCTCAGCCCGGCCACGCCCAGCAGAGCGTTGTTGTTGTAGATGCGCGTGGCCCCGGGGATGTCGGCGTCGGGCAGGGCGACGACCGCGCGGAAGGAGTCGAACTTCATGACCGCCTCGGCCAGTTTGAGCTGGTCGACGGCCGTGCTGACGGTTCCCTTGTCGAGACCGCTGGGGTCGGTGTACGTCGTGTTCTTCATGCCGAGCGACCTGGCCGCGTCGTTCATCTTCCGGACGAACGCGGTCTCGTCGTCGGTCTTCGTGTTCCACCGGGCCAGCAGCCGGGCCACGTTGTTGCCCGACGGGATCATCAGCATCTTCAGCATGTCCTGGAGGCTGAACGTCTGACCGGCCTTCAGCCCCTCGATGCGCGACTCGTCCTTGGCCTTGCCCTCCTCCACGGTCCGGGCGTCGACGGTGACGCGCGGGCCCGGCTCGTCCCGGTCGAGGGGGTGCTCGCGGAGGATGACGTACGCGGTCATGATCTTGGCGACGCTGGCCGTCGGGACGGGCTTCTGCTCCCCGAACGTCCCGATGCTGCCCGAGCCCGCGACCATCACCGCGGCCTGCCCCTTCTCGGGCCACGGCATGGTGAACGTGCCGCCGCCGATCGTGAAGGACGCCGCCTTAGCGTCGACGGCGAGGGTCGGTTCGGGCAGCGGACGGACGAGCTGGACGACGAGCACGACCAGCGCGAGGAGCGCCACGAGAGGTGACCAGATCTTGACCCTGCGGAGCAGCGTGCGGGCCGGGGTGGCCGGTGGCGGCGGGGTGTTGGTGAGCTGCGCGAGGAGATCGAGGGGGGCGGGCTGCGCGTCCTCGTCGTCTGCCGTGTCCTCAGCCTTCTGGGCGTCGTCCGCCTCCTGCGCCTCCTGCCGGGTGGCCGGGGCGGCCGACGGCTCGGCCGGCGGCAGGTCGGCGACGTCGATCGCCATGGTCTTGTCGACTCCGGCCGCGTCCTCGAGGGTCCGCAGAGCGACCGTACGGGTGTTCTCGGACGCCTCAGAGGCGGCGGCCTCCTCGGGCTCGTCCTCGGAGGTCGCCTCGTCCGTGTTGTCCGATGCCGTAGCCCTCGCGTCTTCGGGAGTGGCGCCGGCCTTCTTGTCCGGTGCGGCGCCGTCTTCCTCGGGAGTCGCCTCGGCGCGCTCGTCCGGTGCGGTGCCGTCTTCTTCAGGTGTCGCGTCCGCGTCCGCCGCCGCGTCCTCGTCTGATGCCGTGGCGTCGTCTTCGGGCGCCGTGTCGGCGTTGTCGTCCGGTGCCGTGGCGTCGCCTTCGGGCGATGCGTTGGTGTCCCCGTCCGATGACGTGCTGTCTTCTTCGGGAGCCGCCTCGTCGTCCGCGTCCGTTGACGTGACGTGGCCTTCCGGAGCCGCCTCGGCGGCCTCGTCCGTTGACACGTCGTCGTCCTCGGCGTCCGGGTCCTCCTCGGCGAGAGGCTCCGCCTCCTGAGCGGGGGCTGTGCCGCGCGCGGCGACCGCGTCGGCCGCGTCCGCCTCCTCTGCCGCTTCACCGGCGGCGTCCGTCGGCTCGTCCGGCTCCTCCGCCGCTGCGTCAGCGGTGTCCTTCGGACCGTCCGGTTCCTGTGCCGCTGGGTCGGCGGCGTCCTCGGGCTGATCCGGCTCGTGCGTCTCTTCTGGAGCCTCCCGCTCGTCCGGCTCGTCGGCCGACTCCGCGGAATCCGCTGATTCGCTCGACTCGGCCGCTTCCTCCGACTCTGACCTTTCCCCGGACAACGTTGTTTCCCCCGACACTGCTGTTTCCCCCGACTCCACCGTTTCCACCGTTCCCCCCGACTCAGGCGCCCCCGATTCCGACACCGGCCCCCGGGCGACTCTCCGCTGCTCTCGTCCGCCAAGTCCGGCCCCGTTTCGCGTGCTGCGCGGGAAGGCTCCGTCGGCGGGTCGTCCTGGTCGAGGACGCCGGTGTCGGGTGTTCGGTCCGCCATCGTTGTCTCCTTCGTGCGCTCGCGACACATGCGTCCTACAGGACGGGCGGAAGGGCACGTCACGTTGCCTGACGCAGGTGCTGGTGATTTCCGCCGGGCGATCCGCGGCACCCCCAGGGGCCGGCCGGCGATCGCCACGCGGCGGCGCGGCCAGCGTAACCGATCACCGTTCGAGTACGGCGGCGAGCGTTACCGGCGGTGACCGGAAACCGACGTGGCCGGCACTGCCCCGCGGCTACCGCGCCTCCGCGACCGTACGCGCGATGGAGCCGATCGCCTCCGGCCCCACCCGGCAGCACCCCCCGATCAGCCGTGCGCCGGACTCTTGCCACCCCCGTACCTGCTCGGCGGCGAAGGTGGAACGCCCGTCCCAGGCGCGGGTCTCGGCGTTCCAGGACTCGCCGCTGTTGGGGTAGACGACGACGGGCCTGCCCGTGACGCGGGCGGCGATCCCGATGGCCCTCTCGACGTCCTCCGGCGCGCAGCAGTTGACGCCGACCGCGATCACCTCGTCGGCGTCGGCGGCCAGGGCGAAGGCCTCCTCCAGCGGCTGCCCGGCGCGGGTGCGGTCGCCGGCGGCGGAGTACGACAGCCAGGCCGGGACACCGAGCCCCCGCACCGCTCGCAGCAGCGCCTCGGCCTCGTCGGCGTCCGGGACGGTCTCCAGCGCCAGCACGTCGGGCCGCGCTCCGGCCAGCACCTCGATCCGGGGCCGATGGAAGCGCTCCAGCTCCGCCACGCTCAGCCCGTACCGCCCCCGGTACTCGGAGCCGTCGGCCAGCATCGCCCCGTACGGGCCGACGGACGCGGCGACCCACAGCGGCCGTGTGACGCCCTCGGCCTGCGCCCGCCGTGCCGCCTCGCGCGCCAACTCCACGCTCAGGACGAGGAGTTCGGCCGCCCGCTCATGACCGATCCCGCGCTTGGCGAAGCCCTCGAACGTGGCCTGGTAACTGGACGTGATCGCCACGTCCGCCCCCGCCTCGAAGTAGGCGAGATGCGCCTCGGTGACCGCCTCGGGCCGCTCGGCGAGCAGCCGTGCCGACCACAGCTCGTCGCTCAGGTCGTGCCCGGCGGACTCCAGCTGGTTGGACATACCGCCGTCGAGCACGACGGTCCCGGCGGCGAGAGCTTCGGCGAGGGCGATGGTGCTGGTCATGGTGACGACGGTAGTCGAGACGGGGTGGGTGTCCGGCGTGTGGGACATTCATGCGGTCTGGATTGGCCGCATGCCTGAGACCGCTCTCGTGGCCGAGGCGCGCACCCTAGCCCTGTCACTCGGGTTCCCAGGGGCCCCGAGCGGACGGTAGAACCTGTCGTCCGGTCGGCCCGAGGCCCGAGGCCCGAGGCCCGAAGCCCGACGCCCGCACGGTCGTCAACCCTGCGCCGCGTGTCGCCCTCCCCGGCGCCGCCCCCGCCCCCGCCCGAGCCGCGTCGCTGGCAGCGCGAGCCCGACGAGCAGCCCCGCGGCCAGGACGTACGGCCACCAGCCGAGGCCGTTGCTTGCGGCGCTCGCGGTGCGGGTGCCCGGTGAGGTGGCCGGGTCGGCTGCCGTGCGGGGGGCGGCGGAGCCGGGGGAGGGGCTCGTGGTGACGGCGGTGAGGATCACGTCGTTGCCGTCGCCGCCGCGGTAGCTGATCCGGTACGTGGTGTCGTCCAGTTGCAGCTTCTCGCCTTCCTTCAGGTCGGTGAAGGCGCCGGTCGTCTTCGCTCGCCCTTGGTGGTCGAGGATGGTGATCTTCCGGGCGGGTTTCGTCGCGGCCGCGGCGGACGCGAGATCGAGGTCCCCGGCCAGGCGTACCGCGCCCGTCACTTTCAACGGGCTGTCGCGCAGGACCAGTTCGCCCTTCGCCGACTGCGTGTAGTTGCCGGAGACGGTCAGCCCGCTCGCGACCACGCCGTTGTTCGTCACCGCACCCTTCACTGTGCCCTTGCCCGTCAGTGTCTTTCCCGCGCCCACACGCAGAGTGGAAGTGCCCACGTCCAGGCGGGACTTGGCCGAGGTGAGCCGGATCGCCTTGCTCCGGGCGAGCGTCGCGCCGCCGCGCAGGGCGAGGGTGCCCTTCTTGACCGTCGTCGGTCCGGTGTACGTCACCGCGCTCCCCGTCAGGGTCGCCGTGGCCGCCCCCGCCTGGGTGAGCGACCCGCTGCCGCTGATCCGGGACAGGGACAGGGCCTTGTTCGTGTTGTTCAGCACGAGGGAGCCGTTGTTGATCACCTTGTAGAGGCCGCCCCGTGTGTGGAGCCCGCCGTCGCCGCCCGGCCTGCCGCTGCCCAGCCGCAGCACGGCGCCGTTCTCGATCGTCGTCGAGCCGTCGTAGTACTGGACGGCGGCGAAGGTGACGTCGTTGCCCTTCGTCCCCTTGATGACGACATCCCCGGCGCCGGGCGCGGCCAGCGTGTCGTGGAACGTGCCGCCGCCGATGGGGGCGCCCAGCGTCACCGGGCCGTTGTAGTCGAAGGTCAGCAGCGAACGGGACCGTGCCGCCAGCAGGTTGATGTAGACGGTCTCGGCGGTCCCGGGCATGAAGATCTTGTTCGTCGTCCCGTCGCCCCACTGGACGTTCGCGCCCTTGATGTTGGTGCCGCGCTTGTTGACGTTCTTGCGCGCCGGGGTCCAGTTGAGGGCCGGGTCGCTGAGCGAGGGGTTCGTGTCGCCGCCCTGGTCCGACCAACTGTACTGGCCGGTGAGCACGACCTTGCTGCCCGGCCGGGACTGGACGTTGATGTCGCTGCCGTACTCGCGCTGGTAGAAGTCCATGCCCATGGTGACGGTCCGACCGAGCGGCGTGTCCACGGTGAAGGTGCCCTGATTGAGGACCTTGCGGACGTTCGGCAGCGACGTGGCGAACTCCGGCCGCCCGGCGTTGACCTGCGTGCCGTTGTCGATCACCCCGGAGAAGGAGTGGGTGCCCGACAGGTCCCAGGTGCCCCAGAGGAAGCGCGGCTGGGTGATCAGCCCGGAGCCGCTGATCGTGCCCAGGTTGTAGGCGCTCTTCAGCGACAGCCGCAGGGTGCCGTCGACCCGGATGTTGTCCTGGTTCAGCCGGAACGCCGGGGTGTTGTACGGGAAGTGCCCGATCAGCCCGGTCGTGCCGCCGTTGCCGTACTGCAGGGTCGCCCCGCGCTCGACCGTGATCGCGGGCGGGTCCGCGTCGGTCGTGGTGACGTACGGGTGGTTGCCGCCGAGGACGCTCACCTTCTGCCGCTGCCGGGACTTCGGCAGCGTGAAGTCGCTGTCCTTGGTCAGGACCAAGGTTCCACTGCCACGCACGGTGAGGGTGCCCTCGCCGCGGAAGACGCCGTCGTACGTCGTCGTACCGGAAGGCACGTTGACCACCGTGTCGCCGGTCAGCGTCACGTCCCGGTCCGCGAGCACGTCGGCGGTGACATCGCGGGAGGCGGCGGCCGCCGGGGGAGCGGCGACGGCGAGGGCGGCGACCGCCGCGAGGGCGCCGGCGGCCGCTGCTGTCTTGTGGGTAAGGCTGCGCACGTCATCGGAGACGGGTGGGGAGGGCACCGATAACAGAAAAATGGCGGCCCTTTGGAAAGCGCTCTCTCCGTCACGTCGAACCCGTTGACCTCCTCCTTCCGCCCCCTTACCTTTTCGGCGTTCGTAATGACAGATCATGTCCGTCATTTCGAACACTTCCCCCCTCTGAGAACCCGAGAGGCAGTCCGTATGAGCCGCGAAGACGACCTGCCCGAAGTCCCCAGCCGCAGACTGCTGTTGAAGGGCGCCGCAGCCGCCGGCGCCCTGGCCGCCGTCCCCGCTCTCCCCGGCGTCGCCCACGCCGCCCCGCCGAAGGCAGCCCCCTACGTGAACCCCCTCGTCCAGCAGCGCGCCGACCCGCACATCCACCGTCACATCGACGGCTTCTACTACTTCACGGCCACCGCCCCCGAGTACGACCGCATCATCCTGCGCCGCTCCCGCACCCTGAACGGCCTGTCCACGGCCCCCGAGTCGGTCATCTGGCGGGCCCACCCGACCGGAGACATGGGCGCGCACATCTGGGCGCCCGAACTCCACCGCATCGGCGGCAAGTGGTACATCTACTTCGCCGCCGCACCCGCCGAGGACGTGTGGCGGATCCGCATCTGGGTCCTGGAGAACTCCCACCCCAACCCCTTCAAGGGCACCTGGGTGGAGAAGGGCCAGGTCAAGACGGCCTGGGAGACCTTCTCACTCGACGCCACCACTTTCACCCACCGCGGCACCCGCTATCTGTGCTGGGCGCAGCACGAACCAGGGATGGACAACAACACCGGGCTGTTCTTGTCCGAGATGGAGAACCCGTGGACCCTGACGGGTCCTCAGGTGCGGCTGTCCACGCCCGAGTACGACTGGGAGTGCATCGGCTACAAGGTCAACGAGGGCCCGTACGCCCTCAAGCGCAACGGCCGGATCTTCCTCACCTACTCGGCCTCCGCCACCGATCACCACTACTGCGTGGGCATGCTGACCGTCGACGCGCACGCCAACCTCCTGGACCCGGCCAACTGGTCCAAGTCCCCGAACCCGGTCTTCACCAGCAACGACACCACCAAGCAGTACGGCCCCGGCCACAACTGCTTCACCGTCGCCGAGGACGGCCGCAGCGACGTCCTCGTCTATCACGCCCGCCAGTACAAGGAGATCGTCGGCGACCCGCTGAACGACCCCAACCGTCACACCCGCGTCCAGAAGCTCGGCTGGAAACCGGACGGCACGCCGGACTTCGGCATACCCGTGGCCGACACGGCGGCGGACCCGGCCACCGACACGACTGCCGCGACAGTGAAGGAGCGTGTGTGAGATGAGACGTGCGTACGCTGTTCTGCTCGCCCTCTGTCTGGCGCTCGCCGGCGCCCTGGCCACCGCCGGCCCCGCCACGGCCGCACCCCAGACCATCACCAACGGCACCCAGTTCACCGACACCTCGGGCAACCTCGTGCACGCCCACGGCGGCGGTGTCCTCAAGGTCGGCTCCTACTACTACTGGTTCGGCGAGCACCGCAACGCCGACAACACCTTTCGGTACGTCGACGCCTACCGCTCCACCGACCTGAAGAACTGGGAGTTCCGCAACCACGTCCTGACCCAGTCGTCCGCCTCGGAGCTGGCCACCGCCAACATCGAGCGCCCGAAGGTCATGTACAACGCCTCCACCGGCAAGTTCGTCATGTGGATGCACAAGGAGAACGGCACCGACTACAGCGAGGCCCGTGCCGCCGTCGCCGTGTCCGACACCGTCGACGGCAACTACACCTGGCAGGGCAGCTTCCGCCCACTCGGCCAGCACATGTCCCGCGACATCACGGTCTTCGTCGACACCGACGGCACCGGTTACATGGCCTCCGCCGCCCGCGAGAACTACGACCTGCACATCTACCGACTGACCAGCGACTACACGGGCATCGCCGCCCTGGTCGCGGACCCCTGGCACGGCGGCCACCGGGAAGCGCCCGCGCTGTTCAAGCGGAACGGCGTCTATTTCATGCTGACGTCGGGCGCCACCGGCTGGAACCCCAACCAGCAGCAGTACGCCACGGCCACCAACATTGCGGGCCCCTGGACCTCGATGACCAACATCGGCGACTCCACGGCCTACGGCTCGCAGACCGCGTACGTCCTCCCGGTGCAGGGCACTTCGACCACCTCGTACCTCTACCTGGGCGACCGCTGGGGCAACTCCTTCGGCGGCACCGTCAACGACTCCCGCTATGTCTGGCTGCCGCTGACCTTTCCCTCCGCGACCTCGATCTCCATGTCCTGGTCGCCGGAGGTCACCATCGACACGGCCACCGGATCGATCGGCGGGACGAGCGCCACGTACAACACGCTCATCGCCCGGCACTCTTCCAAGTGCGCCGACGTCATCAGCCAGTCGCAGTGGCAGGGCGCCCAGATCAAGCAGTACGACTGCAACGGCGGCACCAACCAGAAGTACTGGTTCAAGTCCGTCGGCAGCGGCGGCTACTACCAGCTGATCACCCGGCACAGCTCCCTGTGCGTGCAGGAGAACGCGAACACGGTCACCCAGGAGAACTGCAACGCCTCCGCGACCAGCCAGCAGTGGTCGCTCACCACCACCGGCTCCTACGTGAACATCAAGTCCCGCGCCACCGGCGAGTGCCTGGACGTGAACGGCGCGTCCACCGCCAACTCCGCCGCGATCATCACGTACACCTGCAACGGAGGAACCAACCAGCAGTGGACGCGCGGAACCTGACCAAATGTCAGGGGGCGCCTCAGGCGAGCAGGTCGATCGCGTCGATCGCCGTGCCCGCGCTGAGATAGCCCGTCGTCCCCGAACCGCTCACCACGTCGATCCTGAGCACGTTGTACTGGCTGTTGTCCGTCTTCCAGGCGGACGCCGGCACGCTGTACGTGAACGTGTGGTTGTTGCCCCGGTACGAACCGTTGGTCAGCGACCGGGTGTTCGGCTGGGTGGGCGGGGAGGGGATGGCGGATGTCCACGTGTCGTTGACCGTGACTTGAGGCCGGCCGTTGGCGTACGCCGTCGTCACCCCGATCCGCAGGGTGTGCGCGGCAGCCGCCTGGGCCGCCGTCAGCCTGAAGTACACGAGGATGCCGCTGTTGACGTCCTTCCAGAGGTAGCAGGGGAAGGACGCCGTCTCGTTGCTGCCGATGACGACGTTGCCGGTCCAGGCCGCGGCCCGCACGTCGGACGGGTGCGCGTACGTCATCAGGTCGGCGTTCTTGAAGCCGCTCGGCGTGCCGTTCCAGTCGCCGATCCGCCAGATGGCGGTGGCGTTGCCCGGGTCGTTGGAGGACGGGATGGCGAGGGTGTTCAGGGTGGTCGTACTGCCCGCGGTGACCGTCACCGAGGTCGTGTGGACGGCGAGTTCGCCCTTGTGGACGGTGAGGGTGTACGTCCCCGGCAGCACACCCCCGATCGAGAACCAGCCGTCCGACGACCGAGCCGAACCCCAGTACTGCGCCGACGAGTTGGCGATCCCGACCGTGTACGGGTACGCCGTGTTCCGCCCCGAGATCCCGACCCCGGCCACCCGCCCGCGCCCGCTCGCGTCGACGTACCCGGAGATGCCGAGGGAGTCCGCCCACGAGGTGGTGAGCGTGCCCGGGAACAGCGACGAGGAGGGTGCTCCGCCGTCCGTGAGGGCGATGACGTACGGGCCCTGGAGGCCGAAGCGCTGGGCCTCGGTCTGGTTCTGGCCGTAGTACAGGATCTCGTACAGGCCGCCGCCGTCCGCGCTCCGATGGCGCAGGAGGGAGCGGTAGAAGGGGCCGCCGGAGGCCTTCTCGTGGTTGCTGCGCACGATCCACAGGCCGACGCTGCCGGTCGTCCAGCCGGTGTAGTCGTAGTCCATCACCCGGAGCCTGGAGTAGTGCTTCGAGCGGGTCTGGCCGTCGGGCTTCGCGAACACGTCCGAGGCCTCGATGGTGGTGGGCGCGTAGGTGTAGGAGTCGGGCTCGTCGTTGAGGAACAGGCCCTTCTTCACGCGCAGGATGTAGCGGGTCGCCGAGACCGAGTCGTCGGCCTTGTTGGTCCACAGGTAGATGTTGTTCTCGCCGCTGCGGGCCGCGTAGTAGTGCCGCAGCGTGCCGTAGGCGACCGAGATCAGGATCGTCGACCCCGACTGCCTGATGGACACGGTGGAGGTGCCGAGGCCGGACTCGATGTGCGAGTTCTTGCCGTCGTAGCCCTGGTACTCCGTGCCGCGGTAGACCAGCGAGGTCAGGTCGCCGTTGGTCTTGCTGACCTTGAAGACGAGGTTGGCGCCGGTGTCGACGACGTAGTTCGACCCGTCGTCGCTCCAGCCGAAGGCCGCGGCGGAGGCGGTGCCGCTCAGCGCCGCTGTACCTGCCGCGGCCGCGGTTCCGAGGACGAAGGCGCGGCGTCGGACCGGTCTGTTGGCGGATCCGGACATGGGGGTGCCTCCTTCGAGACGCGTGTTCGGGAAGTGTGGGGGTGCGGGTGTGAGTGAGAGTGACAGTTGAATCGATTTCGCGAAAGGGCTTTCGCAGCGACGGAGTTGGCAATCTTGTGAAATCGGCGCGGGTACTAGAAAGCGCTTGCCCAGCACGGTACGGTCCAGCGCCAGGCCTTGTCGTCCTGTGGAGGAGCCGACGCATGAGACGTTTCAACCTCGCCGTCCTGGCGGCGGTGACGCTGAGCACCGGCCTGGCGGCCGTACCGGCCCACGCGTACGAGTCGTACGGCGGCCGGCGCCCCCTCGGCATCGAGAACTGCACTGCCACCGCCTGCCACTTCGAGGTCCCGCCCGGCACCTACGACGTGAAGGTCCTCCTCGGCGGCGAGACGGCGTCCAGCACGAGCATCAGCGGTGAGACCCGGCGCTCCCTGCTCCCCGAGACGTCCGCCCCCGCCGGCGACCGCGTCGCCCGCAGCTTCACCGTGAACGTCCGTACCCCTGAAGGCGAACCCACGGGCCCCGACGCAACCCCCGGCCTGGACCTGCGACTCGGCGGCTCGGCCCCCGCCCTCGCCGGCATCGAGGTCACCCCGGCCCGGCACGCCCGCCAGATCTTCCTCGTCGGCGACTCCACCGTCTGCGACCAGCCCGGCGACCCGTACTCCGGCTGGGGCCAGCAGCTCCCGCAGTACCTCCGCAAGGGCCTGTCCGTCGCCAACTACGCGGACTCCGGCGAGAGCACGGTCACCTACCTCGCCGACTCCCGCCTGTGGGCCACCGTCCAGCCGCGGATCCGCCCCGGCGACCTGGTCCTGATCCAGCTCGCCCACAACGACAAGACGACCGACGAAGCGACGTACCGGGCGAATCTGGAGACACTCGTCGCAGGCGTGCGGGAAAAGGGCGGGGAGCCCGTTCTGGTGACGCCCATCGTGCGCCGCTGGTTCAACTCCGACGGTACGCTCAACAACAACACGGCCCTGCTCGTGAACGGACTCGGTGTGGACCACCCGGCGGTGATCCGCTCGGTCGCCGCCGACCGGCGCGTCCCCCTCATCGACGTGACGGCGAAGACCAAGGCACTGGTGGAATCCCTGGGCGTCGAGGCCTCCAAGGCGCTGTACCTCTACAACGAGAAGCGGGACAACACCCACACCTCGGTCCGCGGCGCGACGGTGTACGCGGGACTCGTCCGCGAAGAACTCGTCGCCCGGCATCTGGTGCCGGAGGGCCTGGTTCGGGTGGGATGAGTTCCGGATGAGCCCCTGGGGCGTCCCGACCGGAACCGGGGCGCCCCAGGCCTGACCTGTCGAGCAGGCGGGCCCGACCTCGCCAGCAGGAAAGAGACCCATGCGCCTCCCTCCCGACGACCGCACCCGCAGCCCGTACACCGGCTACACCCGCGCCCACTGGGAGGCGGCCGCCGACGCCCTGCTCGCGGCGGTCGAGCCGTACGCCACCGAGGACCGCGCCCTCTACCGCTTCCCCGGCGACCGCGAGAGCTGGTCCGGCCGCCTCTCCGACGGCCTGGAGGGCTACGCCCGCACGCTGCTCCTGGCCGCCTTCCGCCGCGACCCGACCGCGCTGGAGCGGTACGCCGACGGACTCGCGGCCGGTGTCGCGGGCGTCTGGCCCCGCATCGAGGACCGCGGCCAGCCGCTGGTCGAGGCGGCGTCGATCGCGCTCGCGCTGCGGCTGACGCGGCCGCTGCTATGGGACCGGCTGGACGACGCGGTGCGGCAGCGGGCGGCGGCCTGGCTCGCGGACGCCCTGACCGCGGAAGCCTGGCCCTGCAACTGGGAGTTGTTCCCGGTGACGGTGGGCGGCTTCCTCCAGGAGATCGGGTACGAGACGGAGGCGTCCTGCAAGGCGATCGAGCGAGGGCTGGAGCGGATCGAGGACTGGTACGTCGGCGGCGGCTGGTACACGGACGGCGACGGCCGCAAGTTCGACTACTACAACGGCTGGGCCATGCACCTGTATCCGGTGCTGCACGCGTGGCTGGCCCAGGACGAGAGGCTGCTGGAGCTGTACGGGGGTCGGCTCCAGCGGCATCTCGACGACTACGCCCGACTGTTCGGCGGCGACGGCGCCCCGATGCACCAGGGCCGCTCCCTGACGTATCGGTTCGCCACGACGGCTCCGCTGTGGCTGGGCGCCCTGACCGGCCGTACGCCGCTCGCGCCGGGGGAGACGAGACGGCTGGCCTCCGGTGCGCTGAAGTACTTCCTGGAGCGGGGCGCGGTGGACGCGAACGGCCTGCTCACCCTCGGCTGGCACGGCCCCGACGAGGCGGTCCTGCAGGGCTATTCGGGCCCGGCGTCCCCGTACTGGGCGAGCAAGGGCTTCCTCGGTCTGCTCCTGCCGGCGGAGCACGAGGTGTGGACGGCCGCCGAGGAGCCGGCCCCGGCCGAGCGCGCGGATGCCGTGACCGCGATCGCAGCGCCCAACTGGCTGCTGCAGTCCACGAGTTCGGACGGCCTGGTCCGCCTCCACAACCACGGCAGCGAGGACGTCCGCTACGACCCCTACTACACGCGGCTCGCGTACTCGACGGCGACGGCGCCCTCACCGTCGTACGACAACAGCGTGATCGTCGGAGACGATCCGGGCCGCACCGGCATCGAGCCGCTCGGCCTCGGCGACGGCTGGGTGGCCTCGCGGCACCGCGTCGGTGACGGGGTCCGGGTCACGAGTCTGGTGCTGGCCGAGGGCGCGGTGGAGGTGCGGGCCCATCTGGTCGCCGGGGCGGCCGCCGGGACGTCGGTACGGGTGACGGGGTGGGCGGCCGGGGAGGGCGTGCGTGCCGAACTTCTGCCCGTGCACGGCGGGGTGATGGGTGACGGGCCCACGCTGTTCGTCGCCCTCGCCCGGCTCACCGCCGAGCCGGATCCCGTGCCGCTGGACGAGCTGGTGACCGTGCGCGTGGACGGCGAGGACGGGCTGCAGGTCCGCTGGGGCGACGGGCGTACGGTCGAGGCCCGGTTCGTCGATGCCGGAGTGGAGATCGCCACCCCGGTCTGAGCCGTCCCGGGCGGTTTGGGGATCATGGGGGATCATGGGGAGAGACGAGCTGGTCGAACTGCTGGGGCGGGCCGGACTTGAGGTCGTGGGGGACTGGCAGGTCGAGGAGGTGCTGTGTGCTCCGGCCGCGTGGCGGTGGGTTGCCGCCCGGGAGGCCGAACCGGCCGTGAAGGTCCGCTCGGACCGGCCCGACCTGGTCGCCGAACTCAACGCGCACTGGCACCGGCTGGCGTCCGAGGCGGGGATCCTCGGCGCGGACGGCGTGTTCCTCATCGACCTGCCCGGCAGCGCGAGCTGGGTCCGGGTCCGGCTCACCGAAAGCTGGGATCTCGCCGGGGTGCTGGGCGAGCGGCCCGGGCGGCCGGCGTTCGTCACCCTGTCGCCGGACGGGGACACCCTGCTGGGCGTCACGGCCGCGGAGCACGACGTACGGCTCGTCGCCGTCGACCGGATCGAGGAGCGGCGGGAGGAGGCCGCGCGGGCGGCGGCCGACGAGACGCCGGAGGAGCGGGCGGCGGCCTGGGCGGCGCTGTTCGAGGGGCCGAAGCCCACGGAGGAGCTGCTCGACGCGTGGGCCGGCGGGCTGGCGCGCAGTCCGGCCGTACCGGTGGAGTTGCGCGGCCCCGCACTGTTCAGGTCCCGCTGGGGGTTCTACGCCCACCTGCCGGCGGAGATCGTGGAGGCGGCCGTGTCCCACCCGGAGTGGAAGGTGAGGGCGTTGGTGGCCGACACCTCGCCGGATCTGACGCCGGAGCAGTGGGAGCGTCTCGTCCTCGGTGAGCGGGACGAGCGTGACCGGTGGCGGATGACCATGATCGCCGCCGATCGCTGGGCCGAGCTCACCGAGGACGCCTACCGCGAGCTCGCCGCCGATCCGTCCGCGCGCGTGCGCTCCGAGGCCGCCCTGCTGAAGGGCCTGCCCGCCGCTGTGGCGGTCGCGCTGGCCGCCGATCCCGACGACGGTGTGCGGGCCGTGGCCTGCCGGCCGGCCTGGCCCCATCTCGACGCCGAGGGCCGGGCGGCGCTCCTGGCCGACCCGCACGGCATCGTGCGGGCGAGGGTCCGGCCGCTGCACCACCGGGAGCACCCGATGCCGCGGTCGGTGTACGAAGCCGAGGACATCGAGGCCGGCGCGCTGGAAACCTGTCTCCTGGAGCGCGATCTCGCCGAGCACGTGGCGAGGCACGGTGAGCGGCACGAGCGGTACTCACTCGCCGCCAACCCGCGTCTGGACCCGGACCTGGTCGCCCTCCTGGCCGAGGACCCCGAGGACTACGTCCGCTTCGTGGTGTCCACGCGCCCCGACCTCACCGAGGAGCAGCGCGCAGCTGTCCCCATCGACATGGATCCGGTCACCCGCTACCGGGAACTGGACTGGGTCAAGGCCCTGCACGAGGACGAGGACGCCATGCGACGCCTGGCCGCCTCCTCCCACTTCCTCGTGCGCAGGAGCGTGGCCAGGGCCCGGCATCTGCCGCCGGACGTCGTCGAGCGTCTCGCCCGCGACGAGGACCGCGTCGTCCAGCTCTTCCTCGCCGAATCGTGTGATGACGCGCCCGCGGACATGCTGCTGCGGGTGTGGCGGTGGTGGACCGGCAGCCTCACCGTCCCCGACCGGCCGCGCGGCCACCCGAACTTTCCCCGCCACGACCTCCTGCGGTACGCCGACGATCCGAGCCCGCGCATGCGCAGACTGGCCCTGGACGATCCGGCGTCGACGCCCGAACTGGTCGAGAGATTCAGCCGCGACGGCAGTGCGGAGGTGCGGTACCGGGCCGCGACCGACCCCCGGCTGTCGGCCGCCGCCGCGGCGAGGCTGCTCGACGACCCGCACGACTCCGTACGGTACGCGGCCGCGGTCCACCCCCACCTGCCGGCCCGGCTCCTGACGAGGCTGCTGCGGGGCCCCGGCACCGCGGAGACGGCCTTCCGGAACCCGGCGGTGCCCGTCGAGGTCATGCAGCGCATGGCCGAGTGGATCAATCCCTCCCCCACGGCGGCAGACGGCTGATCGCGACGAACGTCGCCAGGCAGGCCAGGGTCCATACGGCGTGGACGGCGTACTCGCCCCACAGCGCGTCGGAGACGGCGGGTACGGCGGCGTACGCGAGCCGGTCGACGGCCCAGCCGACCGACGACGCGGCGACGAAGGCAGGCCAGCGATGCCGTACGCCCTCGATCACGTCGTCGAGCATGGCGTACACCGTCCCCAGCAACATGGCGAAGGTGCCCTCCCACTCCAGGCCGAGGGCGGCGCCGCCGGCCCCCACGGCCAGGAGGAACAGCCAGACGCGAAGCAGAGGCAGCGGCCGGGCCGGGTGACGTGGCGTGCCGCCGGGCAGCCAGAAGAACCGCCGTACGCTCCGCACGGCACTGTGCATCGCTCGTCCGGACACCGCACCGACCTCCCCCGTCCGCGTGCCTCGCACAGGTGAGACGCATCGGACGGGGGCGGTGGTTGTATGCCGAACGGCTTCAGGGCTTCAGGCGAGCGATCTGCAGCGTCCTCGTGATGGGGGACGCCCCGGTGAGCGCGGTCGTGTACGACGGGGTGACGGGGACGGACGCCCAGGTCAGCGTGCCGTCCTTCTGGACCGCGAGGTCACCGGTGATCCGGGCGCCGACGACCTTCGTGGCGCTCTGGAACCTGCCGTTCCAGTCGATGAGCCGGAAGTGCGTGCCCGTGAAGGTGCCGGTGCAGGTGCCGTCCTTGCACTTGGCGTCCTTCAGCGACTCCCACGACAGCAGCAACCGGTCCTTGCCGTACGGGGCGAGACGGACGTTCACGTGCTCCGTGCCCTTGGTGTTCGAGAGGTGAATCGCCTTGCCGGGGCCGGAGTTGCGGTTCTTGAGGAAGGCGACCGCCACCTGGTGGGTGCTCGTCTTCGGGGTGACGGTCCAGCCGCGGCCGGAGGAGTCGTCGGGGTTCTTCCTGGCCGACGCGGCGCCGCGGGAGGCGAAGGCGGTGGCGTAGCGGCCGGTTGAGGACTTCACGAGGTCACCGGTGCGGCTCGGGTACGTACCCCCGCAGTAGCCCGCCCAGCACTGCTCGCGCTGCACGACCGGGGCGTTGTCTGGCGCGCCGATCCCCGTCGACACGAACAGTCCCGAACGCCAGTCGTCGAAGCAGAGGGAGGTGAAGGCGCCGGTCTTCTCGGCGTGCAGCGCGATGCCCTCGTTGTGGCTGCACCCCCAGCTCCAACCGCCGCTGAGCCCCGCGCCCTTGGCGCTGACGTACGACAGCTTGTCGCCGAAGTGCCCGTCGGCGAAGCCGCCCGCGCCGTGCACGACGAAGTAGGCGCCGTACTTGCTGCCGTTCCAGGTGAGCCGGCCGTCGAGGGTCGGGGAGGTGTCGTTGGTCGCGGTGCCGGTGAGCTTGGTGCGGAAGGTCTGCTTGCCGCCCGTGTAGCGGACGATCGCGGCCGCCGTCTCCTTCCACTTGTTGGTGTCGGCGACCCGGGTCAGCAGCGCGAAGCCGTCGTTGTGGGCGACGAGTCCGCCCACCTCCTCGGCACCCTTGACGATCGTGTCCGCGCCCGAACGTTTGCCGGCGGCGGTCAGCGGGGTGACGTGGACGCCGTCCGCCGCGGGCCAGGCGACGCGCAGGGTGCCGTTCGGGGCCACCGCGGTCGCCGTGCGCGTCCACTCGCGGGTGTTGTTGTAACCCGCCGACAGGTACGGGAACTTCGCCGGCAGGCTCACCGTGGTGGTCGTGGGGGTGAGGTTCGGCGCCGTGGTCGTGGCCGCACCGGCGGTGGCGTACCAGACCCCGACCAGCGCGGCGGTGGCGGCAACGCCCGCGACGAGGGGGCGCCGGGCCATGCGGACCCGGCGGTGGCCGCTGGTGGGGGTGCGTCTTGCGGATGTCATGCTTCCTCGTCGCCGCCGACGGCTCGGAGGTTGCCCGCTCCAGAGGGCGGTGCCGCACTCGGACGGGCTGTCCCGCGCCGAGCTGGACGCCGCCGTCAGCGAACTGCGCACCTTCGTAGCCGAGTTGATGCGCGACGGCCTGGTCGCCCCGGACGGCAGCGTGACCGATCCGCCTCTTTCGACCCGCACATGTCGACCCCCACACGTCGACCCGCACACTTCGGCCGGTACCGAAGCGACCAGGCCGTAGCGTGCCGGTGTGACCGAGAGCCCCTTCACCGACCTTCACCACGCGGACCAGCCCCTCCTCCTGCCCAACGCCTGGGACCACGCCTCCGCGACCGCCCTCGCGGCCCAGGGCTTCCGAGCGATCGGCACGACGAGCCTCGGTGTCGCCGCGGCTGCCGGTCTGCCCGACGGGACGCCGGCCACCCGCGACGAGACGCTACGACTCGCCCTCACCCTCGGCTCGGAGCCGTACCTGCTCTCCGTCGACGCGGAGGACGGTTACAGCGAGGATCCGGACGATGTGGGGGAGTTCGCCCGGGAGCTCGCGGCGGTCGGAGCCGTCGGCATCAATCTCGAGGACCGTCTGGGTTCCGCCGGTCTGCACGCCGCGAAGATCGCAGCCGTCAAGGCGGCGGCGCCGGATCTGTTCGTCAACGCCCGCACGGACACGTACTGGCTGGGCGCCGGTGACCGCGAGGAGACCATGGCCCGGATCGACGCCTACCGACGGGCGGGCGCCGACGGTGTGTTCGTCCCCGGACTCACCGACCCCGGCGAGATCGCCGCTCTGGTCCAGCGCCTCGACGTGCCGCTCAACGTCCTCTACTCGCCGTCCGGCCCCAGCTTCCCCCACCTCGCCGACCTCGGCGTGCGGCGCGTGAGCCTCGGTTCACTGCCGTACCGGCGGGTGCTGGGCGCGGCCCTGGAGGCGGTCGCGGAGATCAGGGCGGGCCGGACTCCTCGGGGCCCCACACCGTCGTACGACGAAGTGGACGCGCTCAGCCGCCGGTGACGGCCGCGGCGCGACCTGACTCACGGCGACGGTCCGCGGGTTCCTGTTACCGTTGACTCTTTCGCGGGTATCAAACCCTTTGGACTCATCACCGGCGAGGGACCGAGGAACCATGACCATGGACATCCCCGGCGACAGGCGACTGGCGGCCGCCGTCGTGATGGACGACCAGGAGCGGGTGCTGCTGGTGCGGCGCAGCGAGAAGGAGCGGTTCCTGCCCCGGGTGTGGGGTGTTCCCTGCGGGAAGCTGGAGCCGGGTGAGAGTCCTGAGGACGGGGCCCTGCGTGAGCTGAAGGAAGAGACCGGGCTGCTCGGCGAGGTCGTCCGCAAGGTCGGCGAGTCGTCCTTCGTCAGCGACTACCGGGGGCATGAGATCAAGAACTGGCAGGAGAACTTCCTCGTCAGGCCGTTGTCCGCGAGCGTCACGCTCCCCGAGCCCGATCAGGACGCGCGGTGGCTCGGCCGGTCCGAGCTGACCAGTGTGGAGATCGACGCGTACAACCTAGACATCGTGCGCCAGGCCTTCACCGGGTCCTGAGCCCGCAGGGGCCGATCGCACGCCTGTCGTATGCCGATCGCATAGGGAAAACCCTGCAGAAGCAGGCACGCTCTTGTCGCAGCCGCCACCAGGCGTTTCACTTGGCGCACCCCCCACAGGAGAACACCCGGGCTCATCTGCAGAAGGGTCAGTTCTTTTGTCAGCGATACGCGCCACCGCCGTCACCGCGGCGGCCTGTGCGGCCGTGCTCGCCACGGCGCTGCCGTCCTCGGCCATCAACTCGTACAACGCGACGCCCGCCCCCGAACGCACCGAGGTCGGCGCGCTCGTGGCCACCTGGGACAACGACGGCGATCCCGCGACCCCGGACCGGGTCGACTGGGTCTGCTCCGGCACCATGATCGACGCGGACACCTTCCTGACCGCGGCGCACTGCACCACCGACTGGCCCGACAACGTGAAGTTCTACGTGTCTCTGGACCAGGACGTGCAGGCCGGCCTCGACGCCGCCGCCAAGAAGTACCCCGGCGACCCGGCCGCCCAGGCGAGGGCCGTCGCCGTCCAGGGAACCGCACACAGCCACCCCGACTACCCCGGGCCCGCCTCCGACACCCACGACATCTCGGTGATCGAACTGCCCGGCGCGTTGGTCAAGGCCCGCTGGACCTTCACCCCGGCCACCCTGCCCACCGCGAACCAGCTCGGCGCGCTCGGACCGCAGGGCCTGAACGCCACCGACTGGTTCGTCGCCGGATACGGCACCCAGGAGGCCGTCAACGGCCCCGGCGGCCAGACCCACCCCGGCGGCGGCGTCCGGATGAAGGCGCCCGTCACCTTCAACGCCCTCAACGACTCCTGGGTACGCCTGGCGATGACCGCGCCACAGGGCAACGGCGGTGCCTGCTACGGCGACTCGGGCGGCCCCAACTTCGCGGTGATCGGCGGCAAGAACGTCCTCGCCGCCACCACGATCACCGGCGACACCCCGTGCTACGCGACGAACGTGACGTACCGCCTGGACACCCCGGGCGCCCGCGCCTTCCTGTCGCCGTTCGTGAAACTCCCGTAATCCGTTCCACAGCCGATGCCGCCCCCGCTCGCCCGGCGTACCAAGCCGCCGGGCGAGCGGGGGCGCCGCCTGTCCAGCGCACCGCGTCCCGTCACAAGGCCCTGAGCCGTTCCGCCAGATCGCTCAACGCCCCCAGATAGTCCCGCACCTCCAGTGGCACCTTCGCCACCGCGCCCGGATGCGGGCCCGCCGTCGTGAACACATCGGTGTGGCGGCGCCGTTCGGCGCCCGTCTCCAGGAACAGCGTCACCGTGGGCGCGTCCGTGTCGCACCAGGCCCGGTGCAGGGTGTGCGCGGGCAGGGCGTACGAGCTGCCCGCCGCGTACTGCCCCACATGCGTCAGCCGCAGCCGCGCCGCACCGGCCGGCTTCAGCACCCAGTCCGCCGACCGTTCGGCCAGCGACTCCTCGTAACGGTCCGCCGCGACACCGCCGTCCCCGTCGTCGACGACGACCTCGTACAGCTCCATGGCCAACCGGCCCTGGACCACGTACGAGGCCAGCGCCGAGCGGTGGTTGTGGATGTCCTCCTCGCCGATCGCGCCCGCCCCCGGATGCCACACGTGCGCGCGCAGCATGTGCCGCGGGCCGCCGTCGATGAGCAGCAGCTTGTCGAAGCCGAGGACATGACGGTACGACAGCCGCGCGCAGCCCTCCGGATCTCCCGCGCCGGAGGCGAGATCGGCGATCAGCTCGGGCAGCCGGTCGGGGGACCCGAGGGCGGTGACCACCGAGCGGGCGGCGGCCGCCAGCTCCTGCTCGGACAGGTCACCGTCCAGCGCCCCGGCCAGCAGCCGCCGCGCCGCCAGGATCTGCCGACCGCCCATGCACTCGCCCTCCAACAACCGCTCGCCACCTTCGAGTTCAGCCACCCGGCTGGTACATCCATACGGCATGCGCGCGCAGCGCCGACAGACCCTGATAGGTCATCCACATCGGGCGACGCTGCTCGGCGCTGCCGCCCAGCCGCCAGAACCAGATGCCGTCCGTCTGCCCCGCCCACACCGCGGCGACGGCTCCGTCCAGCCGCACCCGCCACTCGTCCTCCAGCCCGTCGGCGCGGGCGAGCTCCAGGGCGCCCGGCGTGAGCAGGGCACGGACCAGCCAGGATGCGGTGAAGTGCCGTACGTTCAGCACCTCGTGGTGGGAGGGGTCGTCCGTGCGCGGCCGGCGCACCTCCTCGTGCAGGTTCTCCAGGTCCGGGCAGGTGTCGTGCGGCGCGTCCGGACAGGAGAGCAGCCAGCGGATGCCGTCCTCGCGGGCGGTCCGGGCCCGGGCGGCGCGGGCGTCGCCGTCCTCGCCCAGGACCCGGGCGGCCCGGTCCAGGGCTACGACGGCCTGCGCGGTGTGCAGCGGGGACGGTCTGCCGTACGGCGGCTGCAGGCGGTAGCCCCAGCAACGCAGATGGTCCCGGCGCGGGTCGCTGATCGCGCCGTCCGCGAGGGCCTCGCGCAGCAGGGGCAGGACGTCCGAGCGGGGCGCGGCCCGCAGCAGACCGCGCAGCACGGTCGTCACCACATGGGTCGACTCCCGCCCGGCACGGTCGAGTTGGCGTGTGAAGCCGCTCGCGCAGCGGTCCACCTCGGCGGCCAGCCGCTCGCCGGAGGCGCCCGCCCGGGCCAGCGCGCCCAGCACCAGCGCGGTGACCTCCGGGCGGGCCTCGGATCCCTGCGACCGCGCCGACCAGCCGCCGTCCGCGAGCCGCAGCCGCCACAGCGTGTCCACCAGGTCGCCGGTGCTCAGCCGTCCGTCGGGCATGCCGAGGTCGAGCATGATGTGCAGGCCGTACGCGGTGCCGACGGGGGTGGGCCGGGACGGCGAGTCCTCGCCGAGGGCGTGCGGCCAGCCCGTGAGCCGACCGCGCTGCGGGTCGGCCACGACGGACACCTGGTCGACGAGGGTGTCGTAGGCGGCGGCGAAGACCCGGGGGAGCGGGCCGGGCGCGCCCGGCGCCATGGCGGCGGTTCCCACGGCGGTGACCCGCGCGGGATCGGCGGTCGAGGCTGCCGCCCGGGCCCGCAGCAGTGCCGCCGCCAGCCAGGCCGCGACGAACGTGCCGAGTCCGCTGACCCCGGAGATCAGATACCGGGCGGCCGAACCGTCCAGCGAGTCGGGCAGCACACTGAACAGGAACTGGAACACGCCGTATCCGGCGGCCGCGCACCCGAGGCCGCCGAGCCAGCCGACGAAGCGCGCCGGGGGCGAGCCGTCCGGGGGTTCCTCATCGGGAGCGGGCGGTGTGGGGCCGGGCTGACGGGACCTCAAGGGGCCGCGTCCGAGCTGCTGTTGGGACAAGACCCGCTCCCTCCCCCGTGGTGGCGGCGTGTGACCTCCGCGAAGCTTCCAGTCTAAGAGGTCAGGGTGACAACTGGGGCGGCCGCCGGTCGTGCTCGTTCCGCGGCCAGTTCACGAGCGCCACATGCAGAGCGTCGATGGCGCGCTCCCAGGACTCCTGTACCGCCCGGGGCGCACCGAACGCGCCGGTGGACTCCAGGGCGCAGTAGCCGTGGAAGGTGCTGCGCAGCAGACGGACGGCGTCCGTGAGGTCCGGCTCCTCGAGGCCGTAGGCGCGGAGCATGCCGTAGGTGATCTCGGCGGTGCGGCGCATCGCGGGGGAGTCGGCGACCAGAGCCTGGTCGACCCGGATCTGGGTGGCCGCGTACCGGCCCGGGTGCTGAAGGGCGTACTCCCGGTAGGCGTCGGCGAAGGCGACCAGCGCGTCCTTGCCGGCCCGCCCCGCCACGGCCGCGGCGATCCGGTCGATCATCTCGCCACCGGCCAGCAGCGCGACCCGCGTCCGCAGCTCCTGCAGATTCCTCACGTGCGAGTACAGGCTCGCGTCCTTCACCCCGAAGCGCCGGGCCAAGGCGGACAGACTGACGTTCTCGAACCCGACTTCGTCGGCGAGCTCGGCGGCGGCCGCGGCGAGACGGTCGGCGGTGAGTCCTGCGCGGGCCATGGGGTGGCTGACCTCCGGATACGTAACCTGGCCTAGGGCCTCTAGGAGGCATCCTAGGCAATCAGGCTGCCGGTGCCATCCTGGGCGAGGCCGGGCTCACCGCGAGGCGTCAGCCGATCGGGGCGTACAGCACCCCGAGCTTGTCGATCTCGTCCCCCGACCGCCCCGTGAAGCCGACGATCTGCCAGCCCGACGGCGCCGTGAAGGTCTTCGTGTCCGACGTCGCCGTGCCGGAGGACAGCGTGCGGCCCTTGTCCGTCGTGAAGGAGGCCGAGAAGATCCGCGTGCGGCCGTCCTTCTGACCCTGTGTCAGCTTTACGGCGGTGAGGTGCTCGCCCGTGGCCAGGGTCAGGGACGTCGCCGTGCCGCCCGTACCGCCGTGGGCGAGGGTGGTGCCGCCGTCGTGGGTCAGGGACACCGCGTCCAGACGGGAGCCGCCGCGCAGGGTGAGCGTGCGGGGGGACGGCGACGCCGGGAGGTCGTCGGCGTCGTTGAAGGCGGTGCCGTGCGGGCCGCCGAAGAAGTCGCTCGCCCGCAACGAGGAGTTGAGGGTGTAGGAGAAGCCGACCGTGTGCGGGAAGTGGTCGGAGAGGTGCTCGCCGTCGGAGCGCAGGAACGACTTCCAGTCGTTGTTGTAGCTGGTGGCGTTCAGGGTGAGCAGCTTGCCGCCGCGGTAGAGGACCTTGTCGACGACCTCGCAGTTGTTGGTCGGGGCGGTCGCGTCGCAGAGCAGTGCGTCGCTGCCGGCCGCCGGGGGTGCGCCGCCCTTGACCAGCTGCACCCAGGCGTCCGTCAGGCCGTTCTCGCCGGCCAGCGTGCGGATGTTGTCGCCGGTGCGCGTGTAGCGGGTGTTGGTGTCGCCCATGACGATCACCGCGTTGCCGGACGAGTTCGCCTGGATGAAGTCCGACAGCTGCTCGATGTTGGCCCGGCGGGCGGCCAGCGCGGCGTCGTCGGAGTCGGCGTTGGTGTGGACGTTGTAGAGGTCCACGAACACGCCCTCGGCGAGGCGCACGCGGGCGAGGGAGAAGCCCTTGGGAGTCAGGCAGTTGGTGCCCGTGCAGTTGTTCCACTTCACCCGCTGGAAGTCCTCGAAGGCGAAGTCGGACAGGGTGTTCATGCCGTCGCCGAAGCCTGCTCCGCCGCTGGTCGCCGTGCGGTACGGGTGGGTGTCGTTGGCGTACAGCGAGGCGTGGTAATTGAAGTCCTCCTGGACGTTGACGATGTCGTACGGGGCCAGGCGCTGCCCGATGAGCGGCGTGTTCGTCTCGGGGTCGCTGTCGCCGAGGCCGAGGGGGAGGCCCGCGATGTTGTAGGTGAGGACGTTGAAGGTGCCGGAGGTGGCGGCCGTCGCGGGGGTCGCCGCGGTGGTGGTGAGGCCGGTGAGGGCCAGCGCGGCCGCCGCGAGCGTGCCGATCAGTCTTCTCATGGTGGGGGTGTCTCCGGGGGGTGACAGAGGAGCAAGACGGTGAGCACTGAAGGTGAGCGGTGTTCAGGTTCAGTGTCAACCAGGGTGACGTACAAGGGCCGTTGGGGAAACAGTTGAGAAGCGTGGCGTTCCGCCGTGTCCGGGGAACCCGGCGGCCACGCGCTGCTCGTTCAACGTTCATGTTTCGCCTTGATCCTCCACAGGCGGCGCAGAAGCGCCGCAGCAGGCAGCCGCGGACGGCAGTCGTACAAGGCAGTCGCAGAAGGCAGCGGCAAGGGGAGGCGTTCATGGGACACGGGCACGCGCACGGCCACCACCACCATCACGGACACGGGCACGACCACGCGCACGATGCGGCGGCATCCGGCGCCCTGCCCGCCGCCTTCGACACCTCCGTCCCCGACGAGGCCCTGACCCCCGAGCAGCAGTCGCGCCGGACCCTGCTGCGCCGCGCGGGTCTGCTCGGTGCCGGGCTGACGGCTGCGGGCGTCCTCGCCCCGACCCCGGCCGCCGCATCCGCGACCGGCGGTGCCTCCGGCGGCCGTAGGACGAACGGGTTCCTGTGGCTGGCCGGCGACCACCACATCCACACCCAGTACAGCAGCGACGGCAAGTACCGCGTCGTCGACCAGGTCCGGCAGGGCGCCAAGCACGGCATGGACTGGCTGGTCATCACCGACCACGGCAGCGCGACCCACGCCAAGATCGGCGTCGAGAAGGTCAACCCGGACATCAGGGCGGCCCGGGCCGCCTACGAGGACACGCTCGTCTTCCAGGGCCTGGAGTGGAACATCCCGGCCGCCGAGCACGGCACCGTCTTCGTGCACCCCGGCAAGAACGAGGTCTCCGTCCTCAAGCAGTTCGAGACCGACTACGACGGCAGCGTGAAGGGCGCCGGCGACTCCACGCCCGCCAACGAGGCGCTCGCCGTCGCGGGCCTGAACTTCCTTGCCGAGCAGGTGCGGCGGCGCAAGGTCAAGGACGCGCTGATGCTCGCCAACCACCCGGCGCGGCGCGGTGTCGACTCCCCGCACGAGATCCGCGGCTGGCGCGACGCGAGCCCGGCACGCCAGATCGCCGTCGGCTTCGAGGGCGCCCCGGGCCACCAGGCGGCCGGCCTGCCCGCCCCCCTCGGCATGGCCCGCGCCCGCGGCATCTACGACAACAACCCCAGCGCCAACTCCTTCCCCGGCTACCCGCTGGAGAGCTACCGCACCTGGGGCGGCTTCGACTGGATGACCGCCACCGTCGGCGGCCTGTGGGACAGCCTCCTCGCCGAGGGCAAGCCCTGGTGGATCACCGCCAACTCCGACTCCCACCAGGTGTACGCGGACACGGCCGTGCGCGGCACCGGCGGCGACTTCGCCACCGACGGCCGGTACCCGGACCCGGTCTACGGCGGCAGGATCGACATCACCCAGGGCGACTACTGGCCCGGCCAGTACAGCCGTACACACGTCGGCGCCGACGGCTTCTCCTACGCCGCCGTCATGGACGGCATCCGCGCGGGCCGCGTCTGGGTCGACCACGGGCAGCTGATCAGCGCCCTCGACGTCCGCGTGACCGGCGGCCGCCGCTGGGCCACGCTCGGTGGCGCCCTGCACGTCAGGAAGGGCACGAACGTCACGCTGACGGTCGACGTGGCGATGGCCGGCGGACCCAACTGGGCCGGTTTCGTGCCGAAGCTGGCCCGCGTCGACGTCATCCAGGGCGATGTCACCGGCCCGGTCGCGGACAAGGACACCTTCACCGCGCCGACGGCGAAGGTGGTCAAGTCGTACGAGGTCGACAAGTCGACCGGCACGGTCCGCCTCACGTACGACCTCGGCAAGGTCGATCACCCCGTCTACGTCCGTCTGCGCGGCACCGACGGCAACCGCGGCGCCGTCGGCCCGATGGGCGCCGCCGTCGACCCGGCCGGCCCGGCCATCGACGTCGTCGGTGACGCCGACCCCTGGCGCGACCTGTGGTTCTACTCCAACCCGGTGTGGGTCCTGCCCTCATGACGCCGTACGTCCTGACGGTGGACGCGGACGTCCGGGACCTCCGCACGGCCGACCACCTGCTTCACACCCTGGCGGCCGAACTCGCCCTTCCCGAGGGCGCGTTCGGCTGCACCCACCTGGTACGGGGAGACCGGCCAAGCGTGGCTCTCTCCCTCACCCTCCCGTCCGAGCCGCTCCTGCGTACCGCCCAGGAGCGGCTCACCGCCCGGAAGTACGAGGTGTCGCACGGGTCGCCGGACGCGCTGGGCCGGGCGGTGATCTACCCGGGCGTCTCGGTCCTGACCGGCACCCTGACGGTCGCGGACCTGCTCGACCGCTCGGCGATCGACCGCGTCACGGTCCTGGGCAGTCCCCGCCGACCGGCGCCCGACACACGCTTGATGACGGCGAACCACGTACGGCCGCAGTGGCAGAACGGCGAACTCGTCCTCACCGCCATGCCGGCCGTGGGCGGCACACTCGTCCCCTTCGAGGTGCCGGACCCGACGCCGTGCTGCGCGGACCACTGAGGTCGGGGCTTCTTACGAACGTCTTTATGCGGTCTGAGAGTTGACTCTCACGATTTCTGAGAGAACACTCTCACGTCATGGATGCGCGGGAGAACACCGGGAATCGCCTCGGCGACATAGAGATCACCGATCCGAAGGCCATGCGGGCACTGGCGCATCCCGTACGGCTTGCCATCCTCGAACGCCTCCAGCGGCACGGCCCCGCCACGGCGACCCAGCTGTCCCCGCAGGTCGGGGCCACCCCGTCCGTGACCAGCTGGCATCTGCGGCATCTGGCGGGGTTCGGCCTGGTCAGGGACGCCGAGGGTGGCACCGATCGGCGGGAGCGGCGGTGGGAGGCGGTGGCGCGGGGCTTCCGGTTCCAGATGCCGGAGGACGCGGAGGGCGCCTCGGCGGCGCGGGCGCTGGGCTGGGAGATGTTCGCCCGGGCCGCGGAGCTGCCCGAGCGCTGGGCCACCGAGACCGAGCCGCGGCTGGAGCCGGCCTGGCGCAGAGTCGCGAAGCTGGCCGACACGCGGATCGTGGTGTCGGCCGACGAACTGGCCGCGATCGACGACGCCATCGAGGCCGTACTCGCGCCGTACGTGATGCGTGACCCTGCCGAACGGCCGCCGGAGACCCGTGACGTACGGCTGCTGCGGTACGCCCTGCCGGAGGCGGCGGAGGGATCGGCCGAGGGTCCGGACGCATGAGGCGCGAGCGTGGGCTCGTGTCCCCGGCGTCCCTGTGGCGGGACCGGAGGTTCGTGCGCTGCTGGGCGGGCAGTGCCGTCTCGCAGTTCGGCGACCGGATCTCCGAGCTGGCGCTGCCCCTCGTCGCCGCGGGTGTGCTCGACGCCTCGGCCGGCCAAGTGGCCTGGCTGACGGCGCTGGTGTGGACGCCTCAGCTGCTCGCCCTCGTGCTGGGCGCGTGGGTCGAACGCAGGCCACGCAAAAGGCGGTTGCTGATCGTCACGGACCTCGTGCGCGCGGGCGTGCTGGCGACGGTGCCGATCGGCTATCTCTGCGGTGGCCTGACGCTCGGCCAGTTGTACGTCGTCGCCTTGCTGACCGGTCTGGCGAGCGTGGTGGCCGGCTGTGCCTGGGCGCCCTTCTTCGCGCTTCTGGTGCCGCGTTCGGCGTACGTCGAGGCGAACAGCAAGTTGGGTGCCGCCCGTTCGGCCTCCTTCGTCGCCGGACCGGCGCTCGGCGGCGGGCTGGTGCAGGCGCTGACCGCGCCGGTCGCCGTCGCCGCCGACGCGCTGTCCTTCGTGGCGTCCGCGCTGCTGCTGCGCCGGATCACCGTCGACGAACCGGCGCCCGCCACCGGTGACCGCACCTCACTGGTGCGGGACGCGCGCGAGGGCGTGACCCACATCGTCCGCGATCCGATACTGCGGGCCGGCCTTGGTTGCACGACGACCCTCAACTTCTTCACGTTCGTGGCCGGCACGGGCCTGGTGGTGCTGTTCGCCGACCGCGTCCTCCACCTCTCCCCGGCGGCCATCGGACTGGCGATGGGCATCGGGGCGAGCGGTTTCCTCGTCGGCGCGCTGGCGGCGCCCTGGCTGTCCCGGCGGATCGGCGTGGGACGCAGCATCGCCGTCGGCGCCGTCCTGTTCCCGGCGCCCATCGCCCTCGCCGCCGGGGCGGACGGGCCCGCGTGGGCCCGCGCCGGGATCCTAGGCGCGACCTACTTCCTCGTCGGCCTCGGCGTCATGCTCTTCGACGTCAACCTCAACTCCCTGCAGACCGCCGTGATCCCGGACGCCCTGCGCAGCCGCGTGACCGGTGCCTACAGCACCGTCAACTACGGCGTGCGCCCCCTCGGCGCGGTCGTCGGAGGGGCGCTGGCCACCACGATCGGCCTGCGGGCGACCCTCGTCACGGCCGCGATCGGCGGAACGCTGTCCCTGCTGTGGCTGCTGCCCTCACCGATACCCGCGATCCGCTCCCTGGACAGCGACCTGCCGCCCGCCCCGCCGAACCCCCGCCTCAGGCCGCCGGATTGACCCCGTTCGGCAGCCCGGTCTAGGCGGGCTTGGCTTCGTAACTCTCGGGACACGGCTCCTCCTGCGAGTGGAGGCGGGGGAGGCGGGCGCGGTGTTCCGTGGTTGCCGGGGGCGCCCCTAAGGTTGCCGGGGACTCGCGGCACGTCCGAAGTCCGAGTCGACGGGAGGCGGATGACGTACGAGGCGCAGCGCGAGGGTGAGTGCGGCAGCGACTCGCCTCCCACACCCCCGGCCGGCCCCGCTCGCCCGCTCTGGCGGCAGCGGGACTTCGGGGTCTTCTGGGCCGCGCAGACCCTCTCCGTCCTCGGCGACTCCTTCGCCCTGATCGCCCTGCCGCTGCTGGTGCTGCAGGCGACGGGCTCGCTCGCCCGCATGGGCCTGCTGACGGCGGTCGGCGGGGCCGCCTCGGTCGTCGCGGCGGTGTTCGCCGGGGCCGTCGTGGACCGCGTCGACCGGCGCGGACTGCTCATCGTCTGCGACCTCGTACGCATGGTCCTGTACGGACTCGTGCCGCTGGTGTGGCTGTTCGGGCCGCAGATCTGGCTGCTCTACGTGGTCCTGCCGCTGTGCGAGGCCGTCGGCATGCTGTTCGCCGTCGGCTACGTCACCGTCGTGCGCGGGCTGGTCGGCACCGACCGGCTCACCGAGGCCAACGGCCGGCTGAACGCGACCGCCGCCGCGGCCGGCGTGCTGGGGCCGCTGTGCGCCGGCCTGGTCGCCGCGTGGTCCGGCCCCGCCACGGCCGTCGGCGTGGACGCGGCCAGCTTCGGCGTCTCCGCCGCTTGTCTGTCCTTCGTACGGCTGCAGGGACGGCCGGCGCAGCCCACCGAACGACCGGGACTGTGGCGGGACCTGCGCGCCGGGATCGCCTTCCTCCTCGGTCACCCGGTGCTGCGCGCTCTGACGGCCCTGCTGTTCGTCTTCAGCTTCCTCACCCTCGGCCTGAACGACCTGGTCATCTACCACCTCAAGCACGACCTCGGCCACGACGACGGCACGGTCGGCACCGTCATGGCCGTCGGCGCGCTCGGCACCATCACCGGCGCCCTGCTGGTGGCACGGGCCCGTCGCCGGCTCGGCTTCGGACCGACCTGGACCGGCGCGGTCGCGCTGTGCGGGCTGTCCTTCGCCGGGCTCGGCTGGGCACGGGACGTACCCGTCGTCGCGGCCCTGAGCGCATGTTTCCTGGCCTGTGCCGGCATGGCGGGCACCTGCTCCATGTCGCTGCGCCAGGAGGTGACCCCGGAGCCCCTGCTGGGCCGGGTCACGTCCGCCTTCTGGACCCTGCAGTACGCGGCGGCCCCGGTCGGCGCGGCCGTCCTCACCTGGGCCGCGGAACGGCACGGCACCGCCCCGGTGGGCCTGCTCGCGGGCGCATGCTGCGTCCTGATCGCGGTCGCCGCACTCTTCACACCGATACGGCAGTCAGGCCGCAGACCTCCCTGACCGGCTCACCAGCACCCGCACGCCGTACGCAGCGCATCCAGCGCGGCCCACGCCGCCCCGTCGTCCTCCCGGTCGAAGACCAGCGGCCCGAACGCACGGTCCCGGGCGAAGACGACGTACGCCTCCGCGAGGTACGACAGGCCGCCCCACTCCTCGCGCCGGTGCACCCGGCCCAGCACCCGGCCGCAGGGCGGGCACACGATCCACGGCACGACCTCCGACTGCGGGGACGTACTCTCCGGCACCACGGCGCGCAGTGGCAGCGTCTCCTCGTCCCCGTCCTCCAACTCCCGCCACCGCGCGGCCCGTTCGGCATCCTCGGCGCACCCCGCGACCGACGCCCCGAGCAGGTCCCACACGCCCCACTGCTCGGCTTGGCGCCTTCGGCGGCGTAGGCCCTTGCGCGGGCTGTCCGTTCGTGATCGTCGTTCATCGGGCGAGGTCAGCGGGGCTTTCATATCGTCGGAGCGGTCACCCCGCAGGGTGGAGCTCTGCGGCCCAGTGAGCCGATCCGCTGGCCAGCCGCCCCCAAGTGGTGCCGATCTCCCGGACTCTGGCGGCATGTCCATCATTGCTTCCCTACGGGGATCCCTACGTGCCGCGACCGCCCTGGCCGCGGCACTGGCGTTCGTCGTCACCGTGCCGCACGACGCGTTCGCCGCACCCGGTGACCTGGACCCCACGTTCGGCACCGGCGGACGGGTCAGCATCCCGACCTCCACCCAGGCCGAAGGCGAGGACGTGGCCGTCCAGCCCGACGGCAAGATCGTCTCGGTCGGCTGGGAACAGCGCTTCGGCGCCGATTTCGCCCTGATGCGACACAATCCGGACGGCAGCGTCGACACCTCCTTCGGCGGCGGTGACGGCGAGGTGCTGACCGACATCGAGGGCGGCGACGACGTGGCCCAGGGGGTGGCGCTCCAGCCCGACGGGAAGATCGTCGTGGTCGGCCGGCATCAGGAGACCGACGACGAGTTCGCGGGCTGCTGCTGGTTCACGGTGGCCCGCTACAACTCCGACGGCAGCGTCGACACCTCCTTCGGGGGCGGCGACGGCTGGGTCAGCCCAGGCCTGGCCGGCGGGGCCGAGGACTCGGCCGGTGTCGCGGTGCAGCCCGACGGGAAGATCGTCGCCGCGGCCTACGCCGGCGGCTGGTTCGCGGTCGTGAGGTACCTGTCCGACGGCAGCCCGGACAGCGCCTTCGGCGGCGGTGACGGCGTGGCCGTGACCTCGTTCTCCGAGGTGGGCGGTGCGGTCCCCCGGGACATGGCCCTGCAGCCCAACGGAAAGATCGTCGTGGCCGGCTACGCGGGCGAGACTTCCTTCGACTTCGCCCTGGCCCGCTACAACTCCGACGGCAGCCTCGACACCACCTTCGGCGGCGACGGCAAGGTCACCACGGACCTGGGCGGCTACAACTGGGGCGAGACCGTCGTGGTGCAGTCCACCGGCAAGATCGTCATGTCCGGACCGAGCGGCGACGACTTCACCCTGGTCCGCTACAACCTCGACGGCAGCCGCGACGCGACGTTCGGCACCAACGGTGTGGTGACCACCGACTTCGGCACCAGCTCCGCCGTGCACGACCTCATGCTCCAGCCCGACGACCTGATCGTCGCGGGCGGCGCCGCCGGCGGCGACTACGCGCTCGCCCGCTACCACGCCGACGGCACCCTCGACACCGGCTTCGGCACCAACGGCCGCACCACCACCGACTTCGGCCCCGGCGACCGGGTGAGAAGCCTCGCCCTCCAGTCCGACGGCAAGATCGTCGCCTTCGGCCACAACAACGACGGCCTGCGCGCCCTGGCCCGCTACCTCGGCGGCGAAGGCACCCCGCCGCCGCCTCCGCCGCCCGCCGGCGTCGACCTGTCGGTCACCAAGACCGGCACCGGCTCGGTCAGCATCGGCGACCGCGCCACCTACACCGTGACGGTCACCAACAACAGCACCACGACCTCGGCCACCGGCATCAGCCTCACCGACACGGTCACCGGCCCCGCAGCCACCGTCATCTCGGCCACCCCGGGCCAGGGCAGCTGCACCACCTCCGCCACCGGCGCGACCTGCGCCCTCGGCACGCTCGCCGCCGGCGCCCGCACCACCGTGACGGTCGTCGTCGAACCCCGGGCCACGGGAACCCTCACCGACCGGGCCACCGTGAGCGCCGCCCAGACCGACCCGGACACCGCCAACAACACCACGACGTCCCCCACCACGGTCAACAACTCCCGCGGCTGCACCCGCATCGGCACCAGCGGCAACGACAGCATGACCGGCACCAGCGGCACCGACGTCATCTGCGGCCTCGGCGGCGACGACACGATCAACGCCGGTTCCGGGACCGACACGGTGTACGGCAACTTCGGAAACGACCGCATCGACGGCGGCCTCAACAACGACACCCTCAACGGCGGCCCCGGCAACGACAACCTGATCGGCAACTCCGGCAACGACGTCCTCAACACCGTCGACAACGTCTCCGGCAACGACACCGCCAACGGCGGT
This sequence comes from Streptomyces sp. CA-251387, assembly GCF_050936625.1. NCBI lineage: Bacteria > Bacillati > Actinomycetota > Actinomycetes > Kitasatosporales > Streptomycetaceae > Streptomyces > Streptomyces sp. CA-251387. The sequence continues at coordinate 7,589,203 of NZ_JBNJMJ010000001.1, forward strand.
TTCGGCACGGACACCTGCACGACGGACGCCGGGGACACCCGGATCAGCTGTCCGTGACCACCATCAGTCATCTGCGGTAACGCCCCTTCTCCGGCCGGCACTCAGGGCGGCCGGCCGGAGAAGGGCTCTCAGGAACGCGCCGTCTCCGTCATCCGTTGACGCCCGTGTAGCGCCGCAGGCTCCACCGCCACAGCAGCCGCGCCGCCAGGTACGCCAGCACGCCCAGCAGCGGGGAGGCCGCCGCCAGCCAGTACGGGACGATGGTGTCGTGGCCGTGACCGGTCAGCACCGCCGCCGGGAAGTACGCGACGAACGCGAGCGGGAGGCCGTAGGTGAGGAAGCCGCCCACCGCCTTGGGCAGGACGTTCAGCGGGTAGCTGCCGAACGTGCCGAGGAGTTCCTCCAGCCAGCGGCCCCAGTAGTCGGCGGCCGGGAAGCGCAGCGCCGCGGAGGCCACGGCCGTGAACAGGGCCGCCTCCAGCAGCATGCCGCCCAGCACGGCCGCGACCAGGTACGTGATCCGGCCCGCCGTCCAGTCGAGATCACTGCGCGACAGCGCGCCCACCATCAGGCCCGCCGCGACCGTCAGGTCGCCGATGGCGTTGGTGGGGAAGTAGTCCAGCTGGACCTGGCGGTGGACCGGCATGGGGCGCAGCAGATAGGTGTCGATCCTGCCTTCCTGGATCTGCCGGCCCGCCCAGTGCATGCGTCCCAGGAACAGTACGAACAAGCCGTGGGCCAGCATCCGCGTGGCCGGGATGAGCAGCACGTCGGAGCTGTCCCAGCCGCCCATCCCGGTGAACCGGGTCAGCAGCACGGTCGCGAACACGATCACCGACACCTGCCAGACCGCGCCGATCGCGACCATCATCAGGAACTCGGTGCGGTACTCCAGCTGGGCACGGAAGTTGAGGGCGGTGATGCGCCACACGATGCGCAGAGCCTTCAGTGACATCTCAGCCTCCCTGCGAGATCACGCGCCGCGCGGCCTGCCGCCACACCCACCGGGTGAACAGCGCCAGCGCCACCACCCAGCCGGCCTGTACGGCCAGCTGGAACGCCGCGTCCGACAAGGGAATCCGGCCCACGTACAGCGACAGCGGCACGCTCAGCGTCGCCTGGAAGGGCAGGAAGGCGCTCAGTGTGATGAACCAGTCCGGGAAGAACCACAGCGGCGCGTACACGCCCGCCAGCAGGTTCTGCGCGAAGAGGAGGATCAGCATCGCGGCGTTGTTGCGGAGCGTGAAGAAGCACAGCTGGTCCAGGACGAGCATGATGTAGTACAGGACCCACTGGCCGAGCAGCATGCTCAGCAGGAACACCCCGGCCACGGCGGCGGACCCGGGCGGTTCCACGACTCCCACGGCCAGACAGACCGCGTAGCCGCCCAGCGCCCACGCCAGCCCGTAGAGCTGTTCGCCGAGGGCGCGCAGGGCGTAGTAGCGCTGCGGCGGCAGGGGACGCAGGTACCAGTAGACGATGGTGCCGAGCTGCATGTGCTGCAGCACCATGTCCCGGCCCGTGTGCTGGTCCAACTCCCTGAGGCGGGAGGCCAGTACGGCGAGCACGGCGTACGTCACCGCCTGGTCCCGGTCGAGTCCGGCGGTGGTGCCGGTCTGGGCGTACAGACCGCGCCACAGCGACCACACCAGGACCACCTGCACGGTCAGCCGGAGCAGGACGGCGGTCATGCGGGGCGGGGCGTGGAGCTCACCGAGCGGGGTGACGCGGGCCGCGCGCCAGGCGTGCAGGACCGCCATGTCAGGCCCCTTCCGCGGCGGCGCCCGCCTGGGCGTACGCGGCCCTCATCACGTCTTCCAGGTCCGCCTCGTCGATGCCGATGTCGGTCACCTCGAACCGCTCGATGACCGCCTTCAGCGCCTGGTGCACGGTCGGGGCGTCGGGCCCGTCGGGGCCGAGGACGACACGTGGGCCGTCGTGCCGGAGCAGCGCGATCCCCGGCGGCGGTACGACATCGGTGTGCGGGTCGGCGAGCGTCGCCCGCACCTGCCAGGTCGAGCCGAACTTGCGGCGGATCTCGTCCAGGGTGCCGTCGAGCATCAGCCGCCCGTGGTTGATCAGCACGACGCGCTCGGCGAGCCGCTCCACCTCGGTCATGTCGTGCGTGGTCAGCAGGACCGTACGGCCGCGCTGCTCCACCTGGTTGCGGAGGAACTCCCGCACCTGCTCCTTGACCACCACGTCCATGCCGATGGTCGGCTCGTCGAGGAAGACGACCGGCGGATCGTGCAGCAGGGCGGCGGCCAGGTCGGAGCGGACGCGCTGGCCGAGGGAGAGATGGCGGACGCGGGTGTCCCAGAAGGAGGAGAGGTCGAGGAGGTCGTCGAACTCCTTGAGCCGGGCGGCATGTTCGGCCTTCGGCACCTCGTAGATATCCCGCAGGATCGCGAACGACTCGCGCACCGGCAGGTCCCACCACAGCTGGGTGCGCTGCCCGAACACCGCGCCGATGTTGCGGGCGTTGTGCTCGCGCTCCTCGTACGGCACCACGCCCGCGACCCGGGCCTCGCCGGAGGTGGGCGTGAGGATGCCGGTGAGCATCTTGATGGTGGTGGACTTGCCGGCGCCGTTCGGGCCGAGCAGGGCGAGGAGTTCGCCGGGGGCGACGGAGAAGGTCACGTCGGAGACGGCGTGCTTGGCGACGCGTTCCGGATTGACCAGGGAGCGCAGGCCGCCGGCGAGACCGGGCCGGCGGACGGTGGTGTGGAAGGTCCGGGACAGGCCGCGAACCTCGATGCTGCCATCCAAGGGGCATCAACTCCTTTGTCTGATCAGACAAGTCGCGGCCGGTCGGCGGGAGTGCCGACCGGCCGCAGGCGACGTCCCGACACTGTCGGAAAGTCGATCAATCGGTCAATCGATTAATGGTCTTCTTACCTGGTGGTCGAGAACACGAACGAGAACTCCGCCGGCTCGGCCCGCAGGTAGTACTGCGGCAGCGGGCCCGGGCCGCAGGACTGCGAGCCGATGCCGTGCTGGCCGTGGTCGAGGTTGACCCACACCGTCTCGCCCGGCGTCAGATCCGTGAGGTGCCGGGCGGCGTCCAGCTGCTCGTTGGTCCAGCGCCGCGCGCTGAACCAGAACTCCGGGTCGCCCTCGATCCGCAGCCCGCCGAGCTCCACCCAGCGGACGTCGGCACGGGCGCCGTTCTCCTGCGGGCGGAGGTACGGCGTCTGCAGCTCGTCCACGGTCGCCTGCCAGCGGCTCACCATCGACGCCAGCCGGGTGTCCGGGTACGCCTCACCGGGACCGCCGCCGAACCACCGCACCCGGTCCGCCTGCGCAAGCCCGAACCGGATGCCGAGCCGGGGCAGCGGCACCGTCCAGTCGCCGTCCGGCGTCACGGACACGGTCAGCTTCAGCCGCTCGCCGTCGGAGGTCCAGCGGTACACCGTGGCGAGGCCGAACTCCCAGGCGGCGGGCGCCACCCGGGTCCGTACCGTCAGCGCGTCGTCGCTCAGCTCGACGGCGTCCAGGCGGTGGCGCATGCGGTGCAGGCCGTACTTGCGCCAGAGCATCCCGTAGCGGGTGTCCGTCTGCCACTCGGCGCCGTCGTCGTTGTCCGTCGGCGCCCGCCACACGTCCAGGCGCGGCGCGGTCACCTCGACACCGCCGATGGCCGTGAGCGCGCCGGTGCGGGCGTCGAGGGAGGCCGGGCCGAGCGTGATCAGCCGCTCGCTCGCCGTGGGACGGACGGAAGCGGTGACGGCGGGCGACCGACGCGCGTGCACCGGGACCTGGCCCCAGGCCACCACGTGATCCTTCAGCCCCCATGCCGTGTCGGCGGCGAGCAGCGCCCGTACGGTCCACTGTGTCTCGCCGCTCGGCTCGTGCGCGGGCGGCTCCGGCAGCTTGACGTCCGCGGACTCGCCGGGCGCGAGGTTCGGCACCGACAGGGCGCCCGCCTCGACCGTCTCGCCGTCCACCTGGTACGCCCACTCGAAGGCGAGCGCCGACAGATCGGCGAAGTCGTACTTGTTGGTCACGCGTACGGTGCCGTCGGCGCCGTCGCCCTCGATGCGGACCGGCTCGATGACCTTCTTGTACTCGACGAGCCCGGGGGAGGGCCGCCGGTCCGGGAAGATCAGGCCGTCGCAGACGAAGTTGCCGTCGTGCAGCTCCTCGCCGAAGTCGCCGCCGTAGGCGTAGCCCAGCTCGGGGTGCTTGATGCCGTGGTCGATCCACTCCCAGATGAAGCCGCCCTGGAGCCGGTCGTACTTCTCGAAGAGCTCCTGGTAGTCGGCGAGGCCACCGGGCCCGTTGCCCATGGCGTGCCCGTACTCGCACTGGATGAACGGGAGTTCACGGCGCTTGTGGGTGCCGCCGTCGAGTCGCTGTCCGATCCTGTCGACCTCGTCGTGGAAGGCGTACATCCGCGAGTACACGTCCGTGTCACGGCAGTTGATGTCGCCCTCGTAGTGCACGAGCCGTTCCGGGTCCCGGCCGTGGATCCACTCGGCCATCGCGGTGAGCCCGCGCCCGGTGCCGGCCTCGTTGCCGAGGGACCAGAAGACGATCGACGGGTGGTTCTTGTCGCGCTCGACCATGCGGGCCGCGCGGTCCAGCAGGGCCGGGGTCCAGCGGTCGTCGTCGACGGGGTTGTCGCGCCAGGCCTGCTCGGTGAAGCCGTGGGTTTCGAGGTCGCACTCGTCGATGACCCACAGGCCGTACTCGTCGCACAGGTCGAGGAAGGCCGGGTGCGGCGGGTAGTGCGAGGTGCGGACGGCGTTGAGGTTGTGCCGCTTCATCAGCAGCACGTCCTCGCGCATGGTCTCCAGGTCGAGGGCGCGGCCCTTCTCCGGATGCCACTCGTGCCGGTTGACGCCCTTGAAGAGGATCGCCCTGCCGTTGACCTTGATCAGGCCGTCTTCGAGGGCGACCGTACGGAAGCCGATGCGCAGCGGCACGCGCTCCCCGGCGGTGATCAGCTCACCGTCGTACAGCCTCGGCGTCTCCGCCGACCAGGGCTCGACCGGGACGGTCACCGGCTCGCCGGTCGCGACATCGATGTCCAGGGCGGGCACGGACACCCGCCCGTCGACGTCGGAGTCGACGCACAGGGTGCCCTCGCCGGTGGTGTGGTCGTAGGAGGCGTGCACGAAGAAGTCACCCACGCTGCCCGCCGGGCGGTGCAGGAGGGTGACGTCACGGAAGATGCCGGGCAGCCACCACTGGTCCTGGTCCTCCAGGTACGAGCCCGCCGACCACTGGTGCACACGGACCGCGAGCACGTTGCCGGCCGGCTTCAGCAGCTCCCCGACGGCGAACTCGTGCGGCAGCCGGGAGCCCTTGAACTCGCCGAGCTCCGTGCCGTTCAGCCAGACACGGGCACAGGACTCCACGCCGTCGAAGCGCAGGACGGCGCCGCCCTCGTCCAGGGCGGGCCAGTCCTCCGGCAGGTCGAAGACCCGCAGGTGGTCGCCGGTCGGGTTCTCGGTCGGGACGCGCGGCGGATCGACCGGGAAGGGGTAGAGGTGGTTGGTATAGATGGGCGACCCGAAGGCGCCGTCGCCCTGCAGAACCCAGTGGCCGGGGACCGTGACCTCGGCCCAGTCCCCGGCGTCGTACCCCTCCGCGGCGAACGAGTCGTCCTCGGCGCCGGCGGTCGCCGACAGACGCAGGCGCCAGCTGCCGTTCAGGGACAGGGACTTGGCGTCCGAGGACGCGTACCAGGCGCGGGGCGGGAGGGTCCCGCGGCCCGGTGAGACGTCCTCGACGTAGTCGACGGGTGGGGTGGTGCGGAAAGACATCGGTCTCCAGGTCTTGAGAAGAAGGCGTCAGCCCTTGATGCCGGTCTGTGCGATTCCCTGGACCAACCAGCGCTGAAGGAACAGGAACACGAACAGCAGGGGCAGGATGGAGATGGCCGTGGCCATGAAGATCAGGTGGTAGTTGACGGTCTGGTTGGTCGCGTACGACGAGAGGGCGACCTGCACCGTCCATGCGCTGGGGTCCTGGCCGATGACCAGGGGCCACAGGAAGGCGTTCCAGCCCGCGATGAAGGTGATCGTCGCGATCGCCGCGAAGAAGTTCAGCGAGTTGGGCACGACGACACGCCAGTACGCGCCCCAGTAGCTGAGCCCGTCCACACGCGCCGCCTCCTCCAGCTCCTTGGGGAACCCCAAGAAGTACTGCCGGAACAGGAAGCAGGTGAAACCACTGAACAGGCCCGGAATGATGAGACCGCGGTAGGTGTCCACCCAGCCGAGCGACGAGACGAGCACGAAGCTCGGCACGAACGTCACGGCCGTGGGCACCATCAGGGTGGCCAGTACGGCGTAGAAGATCTTGTTGGCGTGCCGGTACGGGATGCGGGCGAGGCCGTATCCGGCCAGCGAGCAGATCAGGAGAATTCCCGTGGTGTGCAGTACGGCGACGACCAGGGAGTTCCACATCGACCGGGCGAAGTCGACCGTGACGTCGTCGAACGGCTCGGCGATGTTGCCCCACTGGATGTCGGTGGGGAACCACTTCCACTCCTCGCCCGTGATCTCCGGGTCCGTCATGAAGGCGTTGCGGACGATCAGATAGAACGGGATGAGGAAGAGGACGGCGGCCACGCCGGTCGCGATGTACAGACCGGTGTTGCTCATGACGCCGCCGCGGCGCTTGGCCTTCACCGGCTTGCTGACGTCGGGTGCTGTGGTGGTCACTGGGACTCGTCACCCCTTCCGAAGCCCATGAGCTTGCCCTGGAACAGGGTCACGAGGCAGATGAGCGCGGTCAGGACCAGCGCACCCGCGCTGCCCGCGCCGTAGTTCTGGTTCTCGCCCAGCGCCATCTTGTACAGCTCGACGAGCGGAGGCATGCCCCAAGTGGCCTTGCCGAGCAGGATGAAGAACTCGTCGAAGGCCTGGTAGGCGGCGATGAGCAGCAGCAGGACCACCGCGGTGGAGGTCGCGCGCAGCTGGGGGAGCGTGATGTAGCGGAAGGTCTGCCAGCCCGGCTTGGCGCCGTCGATGGAGGCGGCCTCGTACAGTTCCTTCGGGATGTTCTGCAGCGCCGCGAGGAACAGGATCATGTAGAAACCGGACTGCAGCCACAGCCGGACGGTCACGATGACCAGCCAGTACCAGGGCGGATCGGGGTTGCCCAGCCAGGCGATGTTCTCGATCCCGAACCAGCCGAGGAACGTGTTGGCCATGCCGAAGCGGACGCCGTTGAAGATGGACATCTTCCAGATCAGCGCGGCGGCCGCGTAGCTGACCGCCGTCGGCAGGAAGAACACCGACCGGAAGAACGCCCGCATGAACCGCAGCCGGTTCACCAGGAGCGCGAGTCCCAGCGACAGCGCCCAGGTGGTCGGCACGATGAATGCGGCGAAGACGGTGAACGTGACCAGGGAGTTCCGGAAGTCCGTGTCCGTGAGGATCTGGCGGTAGTTGTCGAAGCCGACGAACTCGCTCGGCGTGACCGTGAAACGTGCCTCGAAGAAGCTGAGGTACAGGCTCCAGCCGATGGGCACGAAGACGAAGATCACCAGGCCGATCAGGAACGGCCCGGTGAAGAGCCAGAAGTTGAAGGTGCTGTTCGCCCTCAGGCCCCGCCGCGGCCGGTCCTTGGAGACCTTGGCCGGGGCGGGGTGGGCGACCCCGCGTGTGGTGGTGGTCGACATGTCGAGATCCGTCCGGCGGCCTATCCGAAGAGCTTCTTGAGCTCGGTGTTGACCTTCTTCTCCGCGGCGGCGAGCTGGGCCTTGGGGTCACCGTCCTTGCGGACGGAGTTCGCCATCACGTCGTTGACCGCGGCGATCATCGCCTGCGTCCAGCCGATGTTGTCGAAGTGACCGAACTCGTTGAAGAGCTTCACGCCCTCGGCCGGCAGGCCGGTCTTCAGCTTGGTGGCGGACTCCGCGAGGGAGGTGCGCGGCGGGATGTGGAAGCCGTAGGAGGTGGCGAAGTCCTCCTGGTACTCCTTCTGGTCGATCCACAGCCACTTCACGTATTCCTTGGCCGCGTCGACGTTCTTGCCCTTGGCGTTGACGAACATCGACCAGCCGCCGTTGTAGACCGACTCCTTGCCGGCGGACCCGACCTTCGGGAAGGGGAAGACGCCGATGTCGTCACCGAGCGCCTGCTGCATGGCCGGCATGGCCCACATGCCGCACCACTGGATCGCCGTAAGGCCCTGGGTGAAGGCCGACGGGTCCCACCAGTCGGCGGGCGCGTCGAGCAGCAGGTCGCCGCTGGTGAACAGGGAGCGCAGCTGCTTCAGGCCTTCGGCGACCGCGTCGGTGTTGAAGGCGGGCTTGTTGTCCGCGGTGAGCGTGTCGGCGCCGGCCGACCAGATCAGGTTGTGCTGGACCGGGGTGAGGTCGTTGCCGAGGTAGGCGCCCTTGACCTTGTTGGTCTTGAGCTTGGCGGCGGCCTCGATCAGCTCCTCCAGCGTGGTCGGCACCTCGACCTTCGCCTTCTCGAAGAGCGAGGGCCGGTAGAAGAAGAACTGCGGGTCGTCGATCATCCGGACGCCGTATATCTTCCCGTCGACCGTGTGCGACTTGATGTCGGCCTGGTTGAAGTCGTCCTTGACCGGCTCGATGATGTCGGTCAGGTCCGCCACCTGCCCGCTCTTGACGAGCTGGATCTGCGGGTGGAACTCGAACACGTCCGGCGCGTTCTTGGTGAGCAGCGCGGCGAACAGCTTCTGTTCGAAGTTGTTGCCGGTGATCCACTGGGTGGTGACGTCGGTCTTGTCGTACGCCTTCGCGTACTTCTTGACGGCCTGCTCGACGCCCGCCTCGCCGTACGCGTGGAAGTACTGGACGAGCCCGCCGCCCGAACCTCCGCTGCCCCGCCCGGTGTTGCTGCCGCACGCGGCAAGCCCGCCCGCGGCGGCCAGACCCATCGCGGCCCGCAGAACGGTGCGGCGGTCCCAGTTGTTGTTGCTCATTGCCGACATGCTGACGTCCTTGTCTCGAGTACGGCTGCGGCCCTGTGCCTGTGGCTGATGCGGCTCAGCGCCAGTTGGCTCAAAGGGGGGTGCGGTGCGGGACGTTAACCTTCGGCTAAGGCTTCGGCAAGGGGTTGGACGAAGTCTGCACGAAGCGTTGTGCAACGTTCGGGATACCGGACGTGACGGGTTCGCGGACCGCCGCACCAGCGGCCCGCGAACCTGCTTCAGACCAGGGGAATCACGCCCGGCTGCGCGCCGGTCCGGCGCGCTTCGTCCCGGCCCTCTGTCCCACGGACTGCAGCGCCCCTTCGAGCGCGAACGTCGCCGCGCCCAGGCACACCGGGTCGGTGGGGATGGGGGAGAGGACGATCCGGGTGGCGGCCAGCGGACGCCTCAGCGCGTGCCGGGCCACAGCCTCGCGCACCTCGTGCAGCAGCGGTTCGCCGAGCGTGGCGGCGACCCAGCTGCTCAGCACGACGACTTCGGGGTTGAACAGGTTCACCAGGTCGGCGATCCCGGCGCCCAGATAGCGGGCGGTGTCCCGGACCACCTTGACGGCCACCGGATCGTGCGCGGCGACGCCACGGGCCAGCGCGTCGATCGTGGCCGTCTGGTCCTCCGGGTGCAGCAGGGTGCTGTCGGCGGCCAACTCCCGCAGGTTCACCATGATTCCGGGCGCGCCGACATACGTCTCCACGCAGCCGTGGTTCCCGCAGTGGCACAGCCGCCCGTCCAGCACGAGCGTCGTATGCCCCCACTCGCCCGCGCTGTTGCTCACGCCCCGGTGCAGCCCGCCGCCCAGGACGAGCCCGGCGCCCACACCGGTCCCGAGGTTGACCACCACGGCGTCCCCGCTGCCGCGCGCGGCACCGAACCACAGCTCGGCCACCGCGCAGGCGCGCAACGGGTTGTCCATGTACAGCGGGTAGGCGATGTGCTCGGAGAGCAGGTCGAGCAGCGGCACGTCGTGCCAGTCCCAGTTGGGTGCGTACTCGGAGACACCGGTGTCCCGGTCCACCTGACCCGGCACGCTCACCCCGACGCCGAGCACCCGCGCGCCCTCCACCCCGGCCTGCGCGACCACTGAGCCGACGGCCGCGGCGACATGCCCGACGACCTGCTCGGGGCGGGACTCGCCGGGGCGCATGTCCTCGTCGGCGCGGGCCAGGACGTTCAACCCGAGATCGAAGAGCTCGACCCGGACGTACGTCTCCGCGATGTCGACGCCGATCAGCGCGCCCCCGGACGCGTTGACGGCCACGAGCCCACGGGGGCGGCCGCCGGCCGAGTCCTCGAACCCGACCTCCGTGATCATCCGGAGGTCGAGCAGCTCGCCCACGAGGGTGGCGACCGTGGCGAGACTGAGACCGGTGGCGGCCGCAAGCTCCTGCCGGGAGGTGGGCGACGTGGCGATGATCTGGCGCAGCACCTCATAGCGGTTCGCCGTGCGGATGTCGCGTGATGTGCGCTTCACCGGGCCTGCCCCCGTCCCTTCAGTCCATGCCGGCTCGTCGTCGGCACCGGCGCGGCGCAAGGCTATGGCGTGCGGGGACTTTCGACAAGGGGTTAGGAAAGGGGGTTTACAAAGTCTCCTAGGCCATCAGTCACCCAGTATCTCCTGCACGAAGGCGTTGGCGAATTTCCGACCCGGGTCCAGCTCCCGCGCCAGCGCCCGGAAGTCGGCCAGCCGCGGATACCGCCCGCGCAGCACCTGCGCCGGCACCGTGAACACCTTCCCCCAGTGCGGCCGCGCCTCGAAGGCGTCCAGTGCCTCCTCCAGCCGCCGCACCACCGGCAGCACGGCGGCCGTGTCCTCGATCCAGGTGAAGTGCAGCGCCACGGTGTCCCGTCCATAGGAGGGGCTGAGCCACTGCTCGTCGGCGGCGACCGTGCGCACCTCGCAGGTCTGCAGGACGGGGGCGACCGTGTCCCGGATCCCGTCGAGCGCGTGCAGCGCATCGATGGCGTACCGCCGCGGCAGCAGATACTCCGACTGCAGCTCGGCCCCGCTGCTCGGCGTGAACTCCGCCCGGAAGTGCGGCAGCCGCTCGTGCCACGGCCCCGGCACCCCGAACTGCTCCGTGCAGTTGACCGCGGGCATCCCCGGCACCGGGTGCAGCTTCTCGGTGGCGGGCGCCGCCCACGGGAAGCCGGGCAGCGGCCGGCCGGTGCGCCGCTTGAGCCATACCTGCCGGAATCCCGGCGCCCGCCAGTCGGTGAACAGGCTCACGCTGTACGCCGACGACATCACGGCCTCGAAGGCCGCCAGGTCCAGCCCCGCCAGCGGGAGTTCGGTGAAGACGTGCTGCTCCACCTCGAAGGACGGCTCCAGATCGAGCGTCAGGGAGGTGACGACACCGAGGGCGCCCAGCGAGGTGACCGCACCGCCGAACCGCGGATCGCCCCGCCCGACGGTCAGCACCGACCCGTCCGCCGTGACCAGCTCCACCTCGCGCACGGGCGCGGCCAGCGAGCCGTTGCCGACCCCCGACCCGTGCGTGCCGGTGGCGACCGAGCCGGCCACCGAGATGTGCGGCAGGGACGCCATGTTGGGCAGCGCGAACCCGTGCGCGTGCACCGCGCGGGCGAGTTCGGCGTACCGTACGCCGCCCGAGACACGGACCGTACGGGTCTCGCCGTCCACGTCGATCACCGGCGGCAGACCGGCGATCGACAGCAGGACGCCCTCGGGGCCCGGCTCGGCGATCTCGTTGAAGGAGTGCCCGCTGCCCAGCACCCGCACCCGATCGCTCCCGGCCACCAGGGCGCTGATCGCGTCCAGCGAGTACGGCCGGTGCAACTCCTTGGCGGAGTAGGTGATGTTGCCCGCCCAGTTGGTGATCGTCTCGGTCATCCTTGCCGTCCTTGAGAGTGAGTGCCGTGCCGTCCTTGAGAGTGAGTGCCGTGCCGTCCTGCCGGGGGAGTGCCGTGCCGTCCTGCAGGGGAGCGCCTGTGCGTGGTGTTTGTGCGTGCTGCCTGTGCGTTGACCCTCTCATCCGCGCCTGCCTACCGTAGAGACCGCTTTCCCGCCCCTCTCTCGCCGAGCCGGAGTCCACGTCCTTGACCCACCTTCCGCAGGCCCTCTTCGCCATGACCGCCGAGCACGTGCCGCAGGTCTTCCCGCCGGAGGTGCTGGAGCGGCTGCGGGAGTCGGTGGACATCGATCCCGCCCTGGTGGCCGAGGACTTCACCGACCCGCGCGTGAAGGACGTGCTCGCCCGCACCGAGATCCTCGTCACCGGCTGGGGCTGCCCCCGCCTCGACGCCGCCGCCCTCGACGCCGCCCCGGAACTGCGCGCGGTGCTGCACTCGGCCGGCTCGGTCAAGAGCCTCGCCACGCCCGAGCTGTGGCGGCGGGGCATCGCGGTGAGCTCGGCGGCCGCGGCCAACGCCGTGCCGGTCGCCGAGTACACGCTCGCCATGATCCTGCTCGCCGGGAAGGACCTCTTCGCCGCCCGCGACCGGCTGCGTACCGAGCGCGCCTTCCCGGGGTGGGGGCTCTTCCCCGGCATCGGCAACCACGGCCGCCGGGTCGGGGTGATCGGGGCCTCGCGCATCGGCCGCCGCGTGCTCGAACTCCTGCGCCCCTTCGACCTGCGCGTGCGTCTCACCGACCCGTACGTCGACGAGGCGGGCGCCGCGGCGCTCGGCGTACCGCTGCTGCCGCTGGACGACCTCCTGCGCACGTCGGACATCGTGACGATCCACGCCCCCGAGACCCCCGAGACACGTCACCTCATCGGCCCCCGCGAGCTGGCCCTGATGCCGGACGGAGCGGTCCTGATCAACACCGCGCGCGGCGGCCTGCTCGACCACGAGGCCCTGATCGCCGAGCTCCGCACCGGCCGCATTTCCGCGATCCTCGACGTCACCGACCCCGAGCCCCTGCCCGCCGACTCACCCCTGTACGACCTGCCGAACGCCTTCATCACCCCGCACCTCGCGGGCTCCCAGGGCAACGAGGCGGCCCGCCTGGGGCTCGCGGTCGCGGAGGAGGCCGCACGGCTGCGGGCGGGTGGGGACCTGGCGCACCCGGTCGACCCCGCGGCCCTGGAGCGGGAGGCGTAGGTCACGCCACGTGCGCCCCGAGGGGGCCCCGGCGCGGCTCACGCCCGGGCAGGGGCATACCGTGAGGAGTCGTACGCCTGAGCCGGGAGGAGATTACGGATGGGCAGCCGCACCGCACTGGTCGAGGATCTGATGGAGCGATTCCCGCACGTACCGCGGGAAGCCGTCTTCAAAGAGGACCTGCTGCGGGGTGGCGTGGCATTCGACCCGTCCGCCCTCAGCGACAACGAGGGCGGTGAGGTCAAGCCGAAGTCGTACTTCATCTTCTCCTTCGACCACGGCACCCTGCCCGAGCTCGGCGAGGCCGCGCTGCGCCGCCCGCCGGAGGAGATCATCCTCACCGGCGGCCCGTACGACCTGCGCCGGACGGTCGTCTCGGTGCGCGTGAACCCGTCGTCGCCGTACCGGGTGGCGGCCGGCGAGGACGGGATCCTCGGTCTCTATCTCGACGGCAAGCGGATCGCCGACGTCGGTGTGCCGCCGATGCCGGAGTACTACCGGCACACCCTCGCCAACGGGAAGTCGGTCATGGAGGTCGCCCCGACCATCCAGTGGGGCTACCTGATCTACCTCACCGTCTTCCGCGTCTGCCAGTACTTCGGCGCCAAGGAGGAGTGCCAGTACTGCGACATCAACCACAACTGGCGCCAGCACAAGGCGGCAGGGCGCCCCTACACCGGGGTGAAGGACGTCGAGGAGGTCCTGGAGGCCCTGGAGATCATCGACCGGTACGACACCGCGAAGACGTCCACCGCCTACACGCTCACCGGCGGCGCGATCACCAAGACGGTCGCCGGCCGGGACGAGGCCGACTTCTACGGCCACTACGCCAAGGCCATCGAGGAGCGCTTCCCGGGGCGGTGGATCGGCAAGGTGGTGGCGCAGGCGTTGCCGCGCGACGACGTCCAGCGGTTCAAGGACTACGGCGTGCAGATCTACCACCCCAACTACGAGGTGTGGGACCGGCGCCTGTTCGAGCTGTACTGCCCCGGCAAGGAGCGGTACGTCGGCCGCGACGAGTGGCACAAGCGGATCCTCGACTCGGCCGAGGTCTTCGGCGCACGCAACGTCATCCCCAACTTCGTGGCGGGCGTGGAGATGGCGGAGCCGTTCGGCTTCACCACGGTGGACGAGGCGATCGCCTCGACGACCGAGGGCCTGCGCTTCTTCATGTCCCACGGGATCACGCCCCGCTTCACCACCTGGTGCCCCGAGCCGACCACCCCGCTCGGCAAGGCCAACCCGCAGGGCGCGCCGCTGGAGTACCACATCCGGCTGTTGGAGGCCTACCGCGCCACGATGGACGACTTCGGCCTGTCCTCCCCGCCCGGCTACGGCCCTCCCGGCCCCGGGCGCGCGGTGTTCTCGGTCAGCTCTTTCATGGACAGTCTTCCGGCGGAGGAGTCCGCGACGGTGTAGCGGAGGATTCCGCGAGGGTGTAATTGAGACGGACGGGGCCGGCGTCCGTACCAGTGGCTGGAGTTGCGGGGAGCGACGGTCTGTCAGACATCTGAAGACGGCGCTTGTCAGTTGTGCAGGAACCGTGAAAAGCTCATGCCCTGCCGCGAGGTTCCCCCCAACTCCATTGCTGATGTGGCGAGTTGACCTCGCATGTGGATGCAGGAGACTCATGCCCGACCTGCCGACCCCCCAGGACGCCACCGAGGCCGCGCTGTTCTCCGAGTGCTGGGACGCCGTGCTGTCGTACGCCGATCTGTGTACGGCCGGCTCCACCGCGGCCGGCCAGCTGGCCGCGGAGGCGTTTTCGACCGGCATACGCGAGGCGCGTGAGACCGAGGCCGGAACCTTCCGCAGCACGGGCCGCCGCTCGGCCCGGCTGCCCCGGATCCCCCTGCTGCTGACCGCCGTACGCACCACGGCGGCCGCCTGGGAGGAGACCGGGCAGGGCCACAAGCTCGACCCCGACCTGCGCCTGTGGCTCAACTCCGACAAGGCCGCCCGCTACACCGGACCCCCGCTGCAGCGCCCGCTCGCGCTGCGCGGACTGCGTGACATGCAGGAACCGGACGCGGCGCTGCTGTGGCTGACCGAGGTGGAGGCGCTGCCGCCGGCTGTCGTGGCCCGCCGGCTCGGCCTCGACCCGGACACCGTCTCCGAGGAACTCGCCCAGGTCCGGGGCCTGTTCCGGGACCGCTGCCAGCGCAACCACCTCGACACGCCGATGGACGCGCGGTGCCGCAGCTACGCCCGACTCCTCGACGCCGTGACCCGCTCGACGGCCGCCGACACCCCGGACGACCTCTCCCGCCACCTCGCCACCTGCGTGCAGTGCGCCGAGGCCGCCGCCTGTCTGCGACTGCACGGCGGCGGGCTGCCCGGGGCGCTGGCCGGCGGGGTGATCGGCTGGGGCGGCCTCGCCTACTTGGAGCGCCGCCGCCGGGCCGCCGAGGTGCGCCTCGGCGCCGGACGCCCCGAGCGGGCGGACGCGGACGCCGGCCCGCCGAACCCCGGCGCGCACAAGGCGCGCGTCGTGCGTAGCGGCCTTCTCGTCGCCGCCGTCCTCGTCTCCGCGCTCGCCCTCGCGGTGTCGATGATGCCTGGCGGCTCCACCGGCGACGGCACCGTGGCGGGCGGCGACGCGTCCGACCGTCAGCCGGTCTCCGGCCCCGACTTCTCCGCGCCGGTCACGGGCGCCACCCGGTCGGCGGACTCGTCGGCGGCGGACTCGCCCCAGCCGTCGCGGACCAGCACGCGGCACGACTCACCCGCGCCGAAGAACTCCGACCCGGAACCCCAGGGCACCCAGTCCGCCACGGCCGGCGAGGACGATCCGGAGCCGTCCGCGAGCGAAGCGGCCACCTGCAGCGTCCAGTACGACCTCGTCAACGAATGGCCCGACGGCTTCCAGGCCACCGTCACCGTCACCACCGAACGGGCCCTCGACGACTGGCGCGTCGCCTGGTCCTTCCGGGACGGCCAGCAGGTCGGCCAGATGTGGGACGCGAGCTTCGCCCAGAACGGCTCTCGGGTGACGGCCACGGCCGCGGACTACAACAAGACGGTCACCGAGAACGGCACCCTCTCCTTCGGCTTCATCGCCTCGTGGGAGGGCGAGAACTCGCCGGCGTACGACTTCGCGCTGAACGGGCACGACTGTGCCTAAAACCGGTTGACGGGCCTTCACGGGGCCGGGCTAGAGTGACGGCGGTTCAAGGCGGTGGCCGGTGGCCGCCGCCGTCGAAGCAGACGTGTGTGAAGCAGATGCGTGTGAGGAGGTGTCGACCGATGGCTGTCATTGCGATGGGCGCTGCCCGCATCCAGTTCATCAAGTCCACCTCCGTGGCCGTCGGCTGATCACACCTCATCTCTCCGCGTCCTGCGTACGCGGCCGCCGGGGCCACCCTTGTGAAGGGTCACCCGTTGACTTCCACCTCTGTTTTCTCCGCGTTGGCTCCCTACGGCTGGGACTCGGCCTGGGCCGACGCGTTCACCCCGTACGACGCCGAAGGGCTGCTGCCCGGGCGCGTCGTACGGGTCGACCGCGGGCAGTGCGACGTCGTCACCGCCGAGGGGGTCGTACGCGCCGACACGGCCTTCGTCACCCCGCACGATCCGATGCGGGTCGTGTGCACCGGTGACTGGGTCGCCGTCGAACCCGCGGGCAACAACCCGCGCTACGTACGCACGTATCTGCCACGCCGTACCGCCTTCGTGCGCTCCACCTCCTCCAAGCGGTCCGAGGGGCAGATCCTCGCCGCCAACGTCGACCACGCGATCGTCGCCGTGTCGCTGGCCGTCGAGCTCGACCTCGGCCGGATCGAACGGTTCCTCGCGCTGGCCTGGGAGTCGGGCGCGCAGCCGGTCGTCGTCCTCACCAAGGCCGACCTCGTGCCGGACGCGGTGACGCTCTCGCATCTCGTCCAGGACGTGGAGCTCACGGCGCCGGGGGTGCCCGTGCTGCCGGTCAGCGCCGTGGACGGGGACGGGCTCGACGTGCTCGTCGCGGTCGTCTCCGGCGGTACGTCCGTGCTGCTCGGACAGTCCGGCGCGGGCAAGTCGACGCTCGCGAACGCGCTGCTCGGCGAGGACGTCATGGAGGTCCAGGCCACCCGTGACATCGACGGCAAGGGCCGCCATACGACCACCACCCGCAACCTCCTCGCCCTGCCCGGCGGCGGGGTCCTGATCGACACCCCGGGGCTGCGGGGCGTCGGGCTCTGGGACGCCGGGGCCGGGGTCGGCCAGGTCTTCTCGGAGATCGAGGAGCTGGCCGAGGGGTGCCGGTTCCAGGACTGTGCGCATGATGCCGAGCCCGGGTGCGCCGTGCTGGCCGCGATCGATGCCGGTGAGCTGCCACTGCGGCGACTGGAGAGCTACCGCAAGCTCATGCGGGAGAACCAGTGGATCGTGGCCAAGACGGATGCGCGGGTCCGTGCGGAGCTCAGGCGGGACTGGAAGCGGAAGGGTGTTGAGGGGAGGGCGGCGATGGAGGCGAAGCGGCGGAGGTGGCGGTAGCGCCTATTGGGGTGCCTCATCTGCCGACTGGCGGCTTGCGGGTTCGTTGTGGCTGGCAGCGCAGTTCCCCGCGCCCCTTTAGGGGCGCGGCCAGCGCCGTGTCCGATTTCCGCCAGCGGCATTCTCGTACCTCGCCCACACTGGACCTTGTGATGGACGAAGACACCAGGTACGAGGCGGTGCGCAGCCGGGATGCGCGGTTCGACGGCGAGTTCTTCTTCGGCGTCGCGACGACCGGCATCTACTGCCGTCCCAGCTGCCCGGCGGTCACGCCGAAGCGGTGCAACGTGCGGTTCTTCGCTACGGCCGCCGCCGCGCAGGGCTCGGGTTTCCGGGCCTGCCGGCGGTGCCGGCCGGACGCCGTGCCGGGGTCCGCGGAGTGGAATGTGCGGGCCGATGTGGTGGGGCGGGCGATGCGGCTGATCGGCGACGGGATCGTCGACCGGGAGGGCGTCGCCGGGCTCGCCGAGCGGCTCGGCTACAGCGCCCGGCAGGTGCAGCGGCAGCTCACCGCCGAGCTCGGTGCCGGGCCGGTGGCGCTCGCCCGGGCCCAGCGGGCGCACACCGCCCGTGTGCTTCTGCAGACCACCGAGCTGCCGATCACCGAGATCGCGTTCGCCTCCGGGTTCGCCAGCGTGCGGCAGTTCAACGACACCGTCCGGGAGGTGTACGCGTCGACGCCGAGCCGGCTGAGGGCGGCCGCCGCACGCAGGGCATCCCGGCGCGGGGCCACCCCGTCCGCCGGGATCCCGCTGCGGCTCGCGTACCGGGGGCCGTACCAGGCGGGTGCCGTCTTCGACCGGCTGGAACGCGAGGCCGTGCCCGGTGTCGAGGACGTCGGCGGACCGTTTGGGCACCGGACGTACCGGCGCACCCTCCGGCTGCCGCACGGCACCGGAATCGTCGCCGTCGACGAGCGCCCCGGCCTGCCGAGGACTCCGCCCGCAACCCATCCCGGCGGCTGGCTCGACGCCCGCCTCCACCTCACCGACCCCCGTGACCTGACCACTGCCGTGCAGCGCCTGAGGCGTCTCTTCGACCTCGACGCCGACCCGTACGCCGTCGACGAGCGGCTCGGCGCCGATCCGCGGCTCGCCGCACTCGTGGCCGCCAGACCCGGTCTGCGGTCGCCCGGCGCCGCGGACGCGGAGGAGGCGGCGGTGCGGGCGCTCGTCGGGTCGGCGGAAGCCGAGCAGTTGGTGCGGCGGTACGGCAAGGCGCTCGACGCGCCCTGTGGCGGCCTCACCCATCTGTTCCCCGAAGCGGCCGTCCTCGCCGAGGCCGAGCCCGAGTCCGGTGGTCCTCTGGGCGCGCTCGCCGCCGCCCTCGCCGACGGTGCCGTACGGCTGGACCCGGGCGCCGACCGGGACGAGGCACGGCGTGCACTGCTCGGTCTGCCCGGTCTGGACGCCCGTACCGTCTCCGTCATCCGCAGCCGTGCCCTCGGCGATCCGGACGTCGCGCCGCCCGGCGTGGACGTCCCCGACAGCTGGCGCCCCTGGCGCTCCTACGCTTGGCAACACCTGCTCGCAGCAGGGGAGTTGGAGCAAGCATGACCACCCCGGCCTCGACTCACTGGACCGAGCTCGACAGCCCGCTCGGCCGTCTCCTTCTCACAGCCGATCCCTCGACCGGCGTCCTGACCTCCCTTTCCGTGCCCGGCCAGAAGGGCGGCCGTACCGTCCAGGACGGCTGGCGGCGCGATCCCGCGCTCTTCCGCCCGGCCGAGGAACAGCTCGCCGCCTACTTCGCCGGTGAACTCAAGGAGTTCCGGCTGGAGTTGCGCAGCGACGGCAGTGAGTTCCGGGAGCGCGTCTGGGCTGCCCTCGACACCGTTCCGTACGGGGCGACCACCACGTACGGCGAGATCGCCGCCCGGATCGGAGCCCCGCGTGCCGCCGTACGGGCCGTCGGCGGGGCGATCGGTGCCAACCCGCTGCTGATCCTCCGGCCGTGCCACCGAGTGATCGGCGCCGACGGGACACTGACCGGGTACGCGGGCGGCCTGGACCGCAAGGTGCGGCTGCTCACACTGGAGGGCGCCATCCAGGCCCCCGTCTGAGATCAGTCCTCCTCCAGCCCCCAGCTGCGGACCCACCGCGGACGGATGCGGATGACCTCCTCGCTGAAGTACGGGCCCAACTCGTGCGGGCCCGTGAGGAGTTCCGCGTCCCCGCGGATCTCGATCCCGCGCACCCGCCACGGCCGTACGCTGACGAGGTCGTCGACGACGAGCGCGACCTTCGGGTTCTTCTGCAGGTTTCGCCACTTCTTGGTGGTGCCCATCGCGTTGCCACCGATCAGGACCGTCCCGTCGTCCTGGGGGAAGAAGCCGACGGGGTTCGCCTGTGGCTGCCCCGCCGGGTCCACGGTGGCCAGCCGTCCCAGCCGCTGCGATCTCAGGTACGCGCGTTCCGCCTCGCTGAATTCGGTCATGCGGCCAGCGAAACACGCCCGTACCCGCGGCGCATCGGCTCCTTGGCCTAGGGCTCTGGGCCTACTCCGCCGGGAGCCCCCACCGTGATGCCTCCTCGTTCGGCCGCACCGGTGCGATCGTCAAATCCGGGCGGTCACCCCGTGCCGTGATCAGGGCCGACTCGCCCTTCGGCAGGGCGATGCGGATCGCCCCCTCGCCGGCGTCGGAGTACCGCAGCGGCCGTCCCCGGCCGTCCCGCACCTCCACCGGCCCCGTGATGCCGTGCTGTACGACGCAGGGCGCGCCGGCCTCGCCGACCAGCCGCACCCAGCGGGTGACCCCGCCCGCGCGGACCGCGGAGAGCAGGAACGCGCCCTGCGTGCGGAAGTCGTGCACCGTCAGGTCCGCCCAGGCGTCCGGGAGGGCAGGGAAGACGCGGATCACCCCGCCCCAGGACTGGCAGACCATGTCGTGCAGGGACTGGGCCGCCGACAGAGGGGTCTCGATGACCGGGCCCGACTCCTTGTACATCGTGTTGGGCTGGACGAAGCGGGACATCAGTTCGCCCAGGTACTTCAGCGCGTCCTCGCCCTTGCCGAGCAGCGCGGACATCGACGCCGCGCCGGTGAAGGTGTAGCCCTGGAGGGCGCCCTCGAAGCCCACCCAGTGGGCCAACGACCGTTCGATCAGATCGCGTTCGTGGGACGTGCGGCCGGTCAGCTCGTACAGCGGGTACACCGCGAGCAGGTGCGAGTAGTGGCGGTGGGACTTGGCGAACGGGATGTCCGCACCGATCATGAAGCCGTTCGCGTCGGTCGGATACGGCACGCGCCGGGCCAGGACCTCGCGCCAGCGCGGCGCCGACTCGTCGTCGATGCCGAGGAGTTCGGCCGATTCGAGGAGTGTGCGGCAGCCCCAGGTCAGCAGCATCAGGTCGTAGTTGCAATCCCGTGAGTTGCCGCCGTACTCCGGGGAGAACGTGGCGGGCAGGTGCAGTCTGCCGTCGGGGCCCGGCTCCAGGAAGTGCAGGTAGTAGTTGATCGCCTTGCGCAGCAAGGGGAACAGGACGTCCCTGAGGATCGACTCGTCCATGGTGTGGCGGTAGCTGAGCCAGACGTTGTGCAGGGCCCAGGTGAGGTTGCCGACCTCGGGGGTCGGCGGGTCCTGGCCGGGAATGCCGACGCCGTAGCCGGTGAGGGTGCCGGCCGCGCCGTTGACCAGGTGCGGGTCCGTGGTGCGGGGGATGCCGAGGGAGTCGGCGCGGTACGGGGGTGCCGTCTCCTTGGCCAGGTTGTCGCGGAACTCGCTGAGCGACCGGGTGATCGCGTCGAGTTCGAGGTGGTTGGAGCCGTGGATCAGCCAGTACTCCAGCTGGGCGTTGAGGTTCCACCAGGTGTTGGGCCAGGGCGTGGACTCCAGCCAGGGGCCGCACGTCGCCATGACGGGGGCGTCGCGGCGGGCGGCGGAGGCGGTCTTGTAGAGCTGGATCCAGTAGAAGCGCTGCAGGCGGGCGTCGGGGAGGGAGAGGAAGCTCTTGCGGTAGTAGGCGTGCCACCAGGCCCGGTGCGTCACCGCCAGCGCGGAGTACGGGAGCGGGCTCGCGCGGCGTACGGCCTTCAGCGCCCGGTCCAACGCCGTCGTCCCGGGGTACGAGTGCGCGACATGGACGTACAGCGTCCGGGCCCCGCCTGCGCGTCGCTCCCGCCACGCCGTCACGTGCTGCCCGCCCGCCAGGAGGGGCTG
Organism: Streptomyces sp. CA-251387; assembly: GCF_050936625.1. Lineage (NCBI taxonomy): Bacteria > Bacillati > Actinomycetota > Actinomycetes > Kitasatosporales > Streptomycetaceae > Streptomyces > Streptomyces sp. CA-251387. Next base: position 7,610,819 of record NZ_JBNJMJ010000001.1, read on the forward strand.
TACGGCGGCCAGGACGCCGTCGTGCTCGGTGACCTCGGGGGGCGGGTTGCCGCGGTAGCCGTCGGGCAGTGGTCTGAAGGCCGCCCGGGGGCTGATCGCGTCCGCCGGATGGAAAACCCACCGGAAGCCGCGCTCGCCCTCGCTGGGAGTGACCTCGACGGCGAGGACGGAACGGTCGTTGTGCACGAGGGCGCGCAGCGCGAGCGTGCCCCTGTCCGTGGTGAGGGTGCCCGTCAGCTCGGCGTCCCGCAGGCCGAGCCGCCAGTCCAGGCCGGTGATCGTGCCCACCGGCTCCAGCGTGAAGTGGCCGATCGGGAGCCGGGCCAGCCCGAAGAGCGAGCCGAACTCGGGGCGGTGGTCCTGGACCTCGGAGTGCTGGACGTTGAAGCGCACGGCCCTCGTCTCGGCGCCCGGCTCGGCGTAGATGCCGGAACCGAGGAAGCCGTTGCCGAGGAAGGGGCCCTCGTACCAGGTCGCCGGCATCCGCTGCCAAACGAGGTCGGCGTCGGCGAGGACCGTGCGCCAGGGGTCCGGAGGGGGTTCGTGGGCGGTGCCCGCGGTGCTCTCGGGGTCGGCCGCGCTCGCCTGGGCGGGCAGCCCGCCGGTGAGGAGGGTCCCGCCCAGGGCGGAGCCGGAGGCGAGGACGGTGCGTCTGGACGGGCTGGGCATGGCGCCTCCCGGCGGCTTGTGCAGCGGCGTACGCGATTCATCGGAGCTATCCCGGCATGCAACGTAGAGAAGGGGTGCGTGGTCGTCAATATGACGGGAGAGGCCCGATGTATCAGCCCCAGAGCACGGCCCCGACCCACGCCCCTGCGATCAGCTGGCATGTGAACAGCTCCGCCAGCACACTCGACCCGCCCGACCGCATCGCTGTCCGCAGCGCCGCCATCGCCTCGCCGTGGCGGCCGAGACGGAACCGTTCCTCGAGGTAGATGCCGGCCATGAAGCCGGGGATCGAGCCGATCACGGGGAACAGCAGGAAACCCAGGAACGACCCCGCTCCCGCGTACACCGCCATGTGACGGTCGGCCCAGCCCGGACGCAGCCGGCGCGGCGGCAGCGCCCAGCGCACCACCTGGGAGAGGAACAGGGCCACGGTGGCCCCCACGAGCACCCACCACGCGACCGGCTGGGGATCCTGCAGCGCCCACCACATGACCGCGGCCCACACCAGCCACGACCCCGGCACCCCCGGCACCAGCACGCCGCACAGGCCGAGCAGGAGGACCAGGCCGACCAGCACGAGGTCCCACAGTCCCATCTGACCAGAGTGCCGGAGCTCGCGAGAACGCGCAGATCAGCCGTATCGCCGCAGGTCCGGTGTCACCCCTGCCGCCGCAGGTCCGGCGTCACCCTCGCCGCTTCAGTCCCCGTCACCCCTGCCGCTCCCGCGCCACCCACCCCCGCTCGTACGCGTGCCACCCCAGCTGCAGCCGCGTCGTCACCCCGGTCAGCTCCATCAGCCGCTTCACCCGGCGCTGCACCGTCCTGAGGCCCAGGTCCAGCTGCTTGGCCACGCTCGCGTCGGTCAGGCCGGCCAGCAGCAGGGACAGCACCTCCAGGTCGGTGTCGTCGGGCCCGTCCGGCTGCTGCTCGGTGACGCGGGACGCGCCGAGGTGTACCGGCAGCGCCTCCCGCCACACCGACTCGAACAGCGCGGAGAGCAGCTCCAGGAGCCCGCTCGCGCGGACGACCAGGGCGGCCGGCTCCGAGGCGAGCGAGGCGTGCGAGGCGAGCGGCACCAGGGCGAGCGTCCGGTCGGCGATCACCAGCTCGGTCGGGACCTGGTCCACGACGCGCACCTGCTCCTCGCGGCCGAGGACGGCCGACAGCTCTGTGACGCCGTGCGGCCGGTCGAGGACCGAGCGCTCCAGCACCGACCGGTAGCGGACGCCGCGATCGGCGGCCTGCTCCTCCGGGTCGTCCTCCACGCCGGTGACGGCGGCCGGGGTGCCGGTGACCAGCGCCCACACCTCCTCCCGCGCCCCCAACTGGAGCTGCAGGAAGCGCTGCGACACCGCGGCCGCCCCGGTCACCACCTCGACCAGATCGTGCACCGCGGGCTCGGCGGCCGCCGCCCGGTACTCCTCGGCGAGCATCGCGGCCGCCAGCTCCGCCTTCTCCAGCTCGTGCCGCCGCTGGGTGAGCAGCGCGCCCAGCGCCACCCCGGGCGGCGCGGCGATCCAGCGGCCGGGCCGCGCCGAGGACTGCGCCGCGAGCCCGTGCCGCTCCAGCCGGCGCAGGGCGCGTTCGGTGTCGTACTCGCCGAGCGTCAGCCGTCGCGCGAGATCCGGTACGTCGGCGGCGCCCACGGAGACCAGGGCCCGGTACGCCGACTCGTGCGTCTCGTCGAGACCGATCGCTCCCAGCATCGGGCCGCGCCCCTCCCCAGTCGAACACCGCTGTCCGGTCCGTGCCGGAAGAACAGCCAGGGCGTAAAACCGCCTCAACACATCATCGCCGCACCACCTGTCACTCTGCCAAGGTGTCGCCGGGGGCAGCACCGGAAGAAGGCGACATGGTGCGTGCGGTGTTTCGCAAGGCTGTTCAACACCTCACTCGACACGCCGTTTTCAACGCCGCGTACCGGGGCGGATTTTCCGGATGCCCCGTTTTCATCCTGCCCGTGCGGTGGACAATTGAGGGCATGAGCCAGCAGGGGGGAAGGCCCACGGGTCACGAGGACGACTGGTGGGGGCAACTGTACGGCGACTCCGCCGAGGACACGGGCCCGACAACGGCACCGGACTCACTGGACGACCGGTTCGCCTCGGCGGCGGGGGCGGTGAATCAGGGGACGGGCACCGCGGTCCCGGCACAGCGGGCGAGCACGGATGCCATGGAGGGCGGGTCGACCTTCCCACCGGGCTTGCCGAAGCCGCCCGGATTCACGGTGGAGGAGCCCCAGGACCCCCGGGAGCTCCCGGCGCCCACGAGTGACGACGAGCCCCGCCCCGCGACCCGGGTCGACCTCCCCGCCCTCCCCCCGACCCCCTCGACTACGTCGGCAACGGCCCTCCCACCTACGCCCCCGAACCCACCGCCCTCCCACCCGCGGACCCCGACGACCTCGACGACCTGGTCGCCGACACCGTCCTGGACGGCGCGCACTACGGCGCATGCACCCTGCGAGCCGTCTCCCTGCGCGGAGACTCCGCCCGCTACCGGGGCGAGCCCCGCCGCGACTCCCTCCTCACCGCCCGCTTCGGCACCGGCGAACTCGCCCTGGTCCTCGTGGCGATGGCGACCGGCGCCCGAGCCACCCCGAACGCGCACCGCGCCGCCGCCGAGGCCTGCCACTGGATCGGCCGGGCCGTCGGCCGCAGTCACCCGAGGCTCGCGGAGGACATCAGGGCCGCACGGCGCGGCGACCTGAAGTCCGGCCTGCACCGCCTCACCGACCGCAGCCTCGGCAAACTCCGCGCCAGCGCGGCAGAACAGGGCATCGAACCGGAGGAGTACGGGGCGACGCTGCGCTGCCTCCTGCTCCCGGCCGACCCCGAGTGCCGTACGCGTGTCTTCTTCGGCGTCGGCGCAGGCGGACTGTTCCGTCTGCGGGACGGCGCATGGCAGGACATCGAGCCCCGCGCCACCGACGCCACCGGCGCACCCGTCGTCGGCTTCGGCTCGCCCCCCGCCGAGACCCCGGAGGGCGACCGCCTCACCATGGACCTCGGCATCACCACACCCCCGAGCCCCTACGACCCCGCCCCGGAACCGCCCCGCGAACCGTTCCGCTTCCGCGCCTCGGTGGCCCGCCCGGGCGACACCCTCCTGATGTGCACAGGCGGCCTCGCCGACCCGCTGCGCGGCGAACCCGAACTCGCCTCCTACCTGACCGGACGGTGGTCCGCCCCCGAGCCGCCCGGCCTCGCAGCGTTCCTCGCCGACACCCAGGTCCGGGTCAAGGGGTACGCCGACGACCGTACGGCCGCCGCCGTGTGGGAGGCGTAGCCCCGCACCCGGGTCGTACGGCTCAGGAGTACGGCACCCACTTGCGCGCCGAGGTGTCGTACGCGTAGCTCGGCAGCCCCTCGATGCTCGTCGTGCGGAACGGGCGGCCGTGGTCGTCGATGCGGACCGTGCCGGTGCGGCCCCGGGAGGACCAGTCGAGTTCGAGGTACCAGCTGCAGTCGCAGGTCTTCGTCTGCGCGTCGACCAGCAGCACCTCCGGGTCCTCGGCGGATACGCGGTACGGCAGCCGCATCGCCGGGATGGGGGTGCCCGTGTCGTTGCCGTCGACCGGGCGGGCGATGGGCCGGTCCTTGTCCAGGTCGACGTCGAAGTAGCGGGGCGTCAGCGCTCCGCCGCAGCCGTTGTCCATGGCGTACGAGTTGCCCTCGACGGGCGCCGAGCGGCCGACGACGCGCACCCGGAGCGCCTCCAGGACGACGGCGGTGGACGTCCGCCCCTGCACCGAGATCTCCACCATCGTCTGCCGCCCGTGCACCGCGCTCTGCGAGGCCGCCCAGGTCCCGGCGTCCTGCGGTGGCGGAGGCGGAGGGACCTGCTGCGGGGACTTGGAGACGACGTAGTCGTGTCCGCAGCCGCCCTGCCAGACATGGGAGTTGGCGCTCCAGGTGAGGGGAACGCCGGTCGAGGGCTGCTTCTGTCCTGCCTCCTTCGACGGGCTGCCGGCGGTGGCCGTGGGCTTCGGCGAGGACTTCTTAGCGTCCGAGGTGCCGGGTGAGGGCGACGGCGTGGTGCTGGAGGAGGGCTTCGGCGACGCGGTCGAGGCCGGGCCGGGAGTGCCCGCCGTCGTCGTACGGGTCGGATCGGCGCCCTGCACGGAGTCGCTCGCCCGGGGACGGTCGTCGTCCGGCAGCGCGGAGAGGCTGCCCAGCGTGGCGAGGAGCGCCGTGGCCACGGCCGCGGTGACCAGGAGACGCCGACGGCGGTACCAGGGGCGGCGGGCGGGGTCGGCCGGTGCCGGTTGTCCGGGTAAGGGGAGCTGTGCTTCCCGCTCGTCGGGCCCTGACTGTTCGGCCGTCTCCGAGGGGGAGCCGTCCTTCGATGATGCGGCACCGTCCGTCGCGGGCGCGCTCGCCGTCCGCGCCCGCTGCCGCGCCGCCACCGCCAGGATCCACAGCCGGTGCAGCTCCAGCCGCTCCTCCGGCGTCGCCCGGCACAGCGCGGCGAAGCGTTCCACGGGCGCGAAGTCGACGGGGACCGCGTCACCGGCGCAGTAGCGGTGCAGCGTGGAGGTGTTCATGTTCAGGCGGCGGGCCAGCTGACCGTAGCTGCGGTCGGTGCGCTCCTTCAGCCGTGTGAGCAGCGCCGCGAACTCCTGGACGTCGTCCTGCACTTCAGACACCGTTCCCCCGCGTCCTCCCCGTCCCGGGACGGCATCCCAGGCACTCCATATACCTGCACGTCAGAAGGGCTGGGATGGTTCCACCGTCGCGGATCGGGCGCCGGAGGTTGCGTCCGCCGACTGTGACGGCTGATGCTTCTGGTGTCGCACCGGCCGGGCCGACAGTGCCCAGGGGGGCCGGACGGACCATCCGGCGTCGGTGACGACCCACTTCCGATCGTTCACGCACTCATCTCATTCACGGGGGACACCCATGCCCAAGCGCACCCGAGCCGGCGCGCTCGCCGCACTCGTCGTCGCGGCCCTCGCCACAGGCGCCGCACTCACCGCCGCACCGGCCGGCGCCGCGACGAAGGCGCCCGCGCCGAAGTTCCTTTCGGCGTCCGAACTCCCGCCGCACCCTTCCTCCGCCTGGACCGCCGGGAAGGTCACCGACGGCGTCCCGGAGGAGATGCAGGGCTGCCTGGGCGAGGCGCTGCTCGGCTACGACTCCCGCTACCGCACCTTCCGCACCGACCTCGAGACCGGCGCCGAGCAGCTCAACGTCGTCGTCGGCGACAAGGCCAAGGCCAAGGCCCTCGCCACCCGCCTCAACAAGGAGATCCGGTCCTGCGCCCTGCGCAGCGACGCCGACCCGGAGATCGAGGCCGAGTACCGCAGCTACGGCAGCCTGCCGGTCGAGGAGGGCGCCCGCGTCCACGGCGTGCACACCCGTGCCTCCTGGGGCGCCATGGACATCCACCTGCTGTCGGTCGGCCGGGACGGCGGCACCGTCACCGTCGTGCAATGGGGGCAGATGGGCGACTTCACGGACGCGCCGGTGAAGGCCTTCAAGAAGACGACCACCACCGCGGTGAACAAGCTCTACTGACCGACGCACCACCGGCCCACCACCCAGTGGGGCCGCCCTCCCGGACGGGGGTCGGGCGGGCGGCCCCGCACCCACGGCACGGCCGAATTCCGGCCAGTTTCACCGACCGCGCGCATCGGCTCGGACGGCGCCTCGATGTCGATCCCCACCTGCCCCACCTCTGCATCGAGTACGGCGGCGTCGGCAGCCCGTAATCGACGGACGGACCGATCCTCCACCGTCAGGACGCCCCTGGGGCCGTCGGTTGGAAGCCGTGCGGGACTGCCCTGGTCGGCCGCCCCTTCCCGGGGCAGACGCACCGCCCCGCCTCCCCTCGCCGGAAACCTGCCCCCCGCCCGGAAGCAGGACCCTTGGCCGGTGGCCGACGGGCTCCGGTCGTCGCGTTCGGCGGCTTCCGGGCGGCCGGCAGGTGACGTTCCCGGTTTCATCCACTCGGCGCTGCCTGCCCCAACCCTGGCCGAACACCTGGTCGTTGACGATTCGACATGACTGTCGGGGGTCCGACTGGGAATGGTTCCCGTGAACGTGTTCGAGCCAGGAGGGGAACCGACATCGGCACGCGGGCGGGGGTCATGAAGAGGCAGGCACGGGGAGGCGGTCCCATCGCATACGGGGCCTCCTCGGTGGAGGCAGTGGAGGACAGGGCCGCGAGCGCCGAGGACCACACGCAGACACCCCAACTGAGGCGCAGACTGGGGCGGGCGGACCTGCGGGCCGTACCAGAGGCCCGCAAGGCCCTGCGCGAACTGTTACGGCACTGGGGGAGGCCCGGACGATCGGACATAGCCGAACTGCTCACCAGCGAACTCGTCACCAACGCGATCGTCCACACCGACCGTGAAGCGGTCCTGACGGCCACCGTCGGACCACGCGGACTCCGGGTGGAGGTGCGGGACTTCGTGGCCCGCCGGCCCAGACTGCGCGTACCGAACGCCGACGACGGTACGAACGGCAGAGGCCTGGTCCTGGTGCAGTCCCTAGCGGACGACTGGGGGGTGCGGGCGCACGGGGTGGGGAAGGCGGTGTGGTTCGAACTCGACGCGGGTGCCGCCTGACGACGGGCGCGGACGCCGTACGGCCGATGGCGTACGGCAAGGGGAAGGGGCGCGACCCGGGTCCCGGATCGCGCCCCTTCCCGTCGATGAGAGGCGTTCTCAGCCGAACTGCTGCTCAAGGTCCTTGAGCTTGCGCTCCAGGGAGTCGAGTCGCGGCAGCGCCATGGTGTCGTCCTCCGCGGTGAGGTCGACGGTCACCGGGTCAGAACCGGTGCGTACGGGCTGCAGTGAGGGACGCGAGCGCACGGGCAGCTGTTCCGGCGTGGATATGGCAGGCTCCGCGGTGACCCGGTCGGCCCGCTCCAGGGCCGCCTGCGGCTCGGCGTGCCGTCCACCGCCACGGCCGACGAAGCCGCGGTGGCCCCGGCTGATGGCCTTCAGCTGGGCGCGCTCCATGCGCTGCTGCTCGCGGCGGCGCAGGCGGGTCTCCTCCTTCTGCCGCTTGTCCTCGCGGACCTCGTCGACCGCCTCGTCCAGGCTGCGCACACCCTCCAGGAGCATCAGCGACCAGGCCTTGTAGGTCTCGCGGGGCGCCCGCAGCCAGCGGACGATCCGGATCTGCGGGAGGGGCCTCGGCACCAGACCCTGCTCGCGCAGGGCGGCCCGGCGGGTCTGCTTCAGCGCCCGGTCGAACAGCACCGCCGCGGACAGGGACATGCCGGCGAAGAAGTGCGGGGCGCCGTCGTGGCCGATGCCCCTGGGTGCGTGCACCCAGTTGAACCAGGCCGCGGCGAACGCGAACGTCCACACGAGTATCCGGGAGCCGAGTGCCGCGTCACCGTGGCTGGCCTCCCGCACGGCGAGGACGGAGCAGAACATCGCCGCGCCGTCGAGGCCGAACGGCACTAGGTACTGCCAGCCGTTGGAGAGGCCGAGGTTCTGCTCACCGAAGCCGACCAGACCGTGGAAGGAGAGTGCCGCGGCCACCGCCGCACAGCAGAACAGCAGGACATAGGAGACGGTGCCGTAGATGGCCTCCTTGCGCCTGCGGCGCTCCTCGCTGCGCTCCCACGAGTCGTCCGCGCTCGTGTCCTTCCCCGAGGCCTTCCCGCGCCGCAGCACCGCTATCGCCGCCAGCAGGCCCAGGAGCAGGACGGCGCCCGGAAGCAGCCAGTTCAGCGATATGTCGGTCAATCTCATCTGGGGTCCCTTGCATTGGGATAGGGCGTAACGCCCGCCATAGTGGCCCAATCCCACCGGCCCTCAGGGGGTTTCGGGGCAAGAGGCCGCCAAGGAAGTGCAAGGGGATGCCCAGGGCGGCGTTCTGCTCGAACTGCCGCTTGAGGGGCGGGAGTTGAGTTCGAACAAGACTACCCGTACGGGTGGTTCCACGGAAAGTTCCTGTGCTGAGTGAGGAATTTGTGAAACGCCTGTAACCGTCACGGGGGCCTTGCTCGCGGGGGATCTTACGGCACCTCTTCCCAGGGCGGGCCTGAGGGGGTGTCAACTCGCGGTGGCGAGAAGCTTGGTGACCCGGTCCGCGTCGCAGGTGCGGGGGCAGGTGGCGCAGGTGTCCTCGGGGCGCAGGGTGTAGAACATGCAGCAGCTCGCCCGGTCCCGGGTGGGCAGGGACTCGCCGTTCGGGCCGGTCAGCTCGCGGAAGGCGGCCGACCCGACGTACGGCTTCGTCGCGCCCGGCAGCAACAGCTCCAGCTCGCGCCGGGCCCGGTCCTGCTCGCCGTCGCCGAACAGGTGGGCGACGTACCACAGGCCCTCCACGACCTCGTCGGTCGCCATGCCCCACAGGGCGCGTCCGCGTCGCCGCATACGGGGTCCGAAGCCGGTGAGGACGGGTTCGAGGTGCTCGGCGACGGCGGCCCGTACCTCCGCGCGCAGCGCCTCCTCGTCGGGTACGACCCTGGCGCCGGGCAGTGTCGCTGCGGGGTCGCCGGGGAGGCAGGCGAACGACTTGGGGCGGGCGGCGAGGCGGCCTATGGAGAGGCCGGGGGCCGTGCGGTCGTACGAGACATGCGTCACGGAGAAGCGGGGGACGCGGCGCAGGAGGAACCAGGGCACCGTGATCAGGAGGCAGGCGGGCCAGGCGTAGCGGTGCAGGCCGAAGCTCGCGACGACGTCCGGGCGGGCGGGCTGACCGTAGTCGCGCAGTATCTGTGCGTCGTCCCAGGCCAGGAAGGCGTCCAGGCCGGTGCCGCCCGCTGCGAGCGCCGTGGCGGGGATCCATCCGTCGTGCCGGGGGAGTGGCTCGTCGGTGGCCGGCTGGGTGATGTCGAGCCCCGGGAAGGCCTCGGTGAGACGGGTGTACGCGTCCGCGAGGGCTGAGGGGGGCACGGGCATACTGGACCGCCGATCCGCGAGGCATTAAAGGTAAGGCTTACCTTACCCGTGATCTTTGTGGTTTGAACTGTCGCGTTCTGCGCCTAAGGTGCTTGACGGGTGAGTAACAACCCGCCGTAATGACCCCAAGTACCGACACGTCCGGAGGAGGACCCGTGAAGCAGGGCGCGCAGAGCTCCGCGGGGACGGGGATTCCGCAGGTTTCTGGGGGCTCGGAGGTCTCGGAGGTGTCGGGGGTCTCAGGAGCCTCGCGGGTGAATGGTTCGGGCGTGTCGGGGGGCTCGGGCGCCTCGGCTGTCTTGGGGGCCTCGGGGGCCTCGGGGGTATTGGCGGGCTCGGGGTCGTCGAGTGCCCAGGGTGACCGTTGGGGTGTCCCGGAGGCTCGGTCGGGCGTCCCGGAGGGCGCCCGGTCGGACGTGCCGCGGGTGCCGTCGCAGGGCGGGGCTGCGGGCGGGGACCGGGGCCGGGTCCCGGGGACCTCGGGGGCGCCGACGGCTCGTGGTGAGCACACGCACAGTGAGCTGCCGATCCCGCGGCCGCGGCCGGTCGTCCAGCGGGCCTCGGTGCGGGGACAGATCCTCGATGCCCTGCGTACCGCGCTCGTCACCGGCGAGCTGACTCCCGGGGCGGTCTACTCGGCTCCCGCACTCGGCGAACGCTTCGGTGTCTCCGCGACGCCGGTCCGTGAGGCCATGCAGCAGCTCGCGTTGGAGGGGGCCGTGGAGGTCGTCCCCAACCGGGGGTTCCGGGTGGTCGAGCGCGGGGCCCGGGAGCTGGCCGAGCTGGCCGAGGTCCGTGCGCTGATCGAGGTGCCGGTGATGCTGCGGCTCGCCCGTACGGTCCCTGCCGAACGCTGGGCGGAACTGCGGCCGTTGGCCGAGGCGACGGTCCGCGCGGCGTCGACCGGTTGCCGGGCGACCTATGCGGAGTCGGACCGTACCTTCCATCGTGCTGTGCTCTCGCTCTGCGGCAACGACCAACTCGTCCAGGTCGCCGACGACCTCCACCGCCGCGCCCAGTGGCCGTTGGTGAGCGCCACCCGCCCCTCTGTCCGCGGCCACGCCGACCTCATCGCCGACGCCGCGGAGCACACGGCTCTGCTGGATGCGCTGATCGCCGGGGAGTTGGAGGTTGTGCGGTCGCTGGTGGGGGAGCACTTTGCGGGTGCCTCCGGCGGTTGAGCCGGGGATGCCTGCGGCGGCCTGTGGGGTTCGGTGGGGGTGCGCGTAGCGCCTTCCGTCTCGTTGTGGGTCGGGCCCGTGCCGGGGGGTGTCCGTCCTCGGACCGGCGGCTGGCCTTAGGCCAGGAGGTACCGGGTGTTGACGCCGGCCACTGCGGGCGGACACCCCCCGGCACGTCCCCTTCCCGCCGTACGCGACTGCGGCACCAGGACTCCGTCCGTCTTCCACCCACCCCGTGGGCTGCGCATCTGGCGGCGGTCACTCCCCGGCGCCGGTCCGCGTGATTCAGCCCGTCCGGCGTTTGAGGACGAGGCCCCTTCAGGGCCGACGGGGGTCCAGGGGGCGGAGCCCCCCTGGTGGGGTGGAAGGGGCGGAGCCCCTTCGGGATGGGACGGGTAGGGGCGGCGGGGGCGAGGAAATGTGCGGTTGGCTCAGGCGGTGGCTGCCGGGGGCGTGGGGGCCAGTTGGTGGGCCAGCCAGGTGGGGACACCATCCAGGAGGCGGAACAGGCGGCGGGCCTCCTCGCGCAGGCGTGACGCCTCGGGTTCGGACTCGGTGTCGGCCAGGGAGGCGAGCGCGGGCGCCGTACCCACCAGGTAGCCCAGCTCCTCGCGGATGCGGAGGGACTCGGCGAACCCGTGCCGCGCCTCCGCCAACTCACCGTCCCGCAAGGCGAGTCCAGCCAGGTGGCGCCAGGTGAAGGAGAGCAGGAGCGGGTCGGCGTGAGCCGTCGCGCCCGCGTGCGCGCGGCGGTATGCCGCGCGGGCCGCCTGGGGCGAGCGGGCCAGGTTCTCCGCCAGCAGGCCCCGGCGGAAGTCCAGCAACGCCCTCCCCGCCGCCCCCGGAGGGATCAGCGCCGCCGCCCGCCCCAGCGCGGCCCGCGCCTCGTCGGCCCGGTCGCGCACTGAGTGCAACGTCGCCGCATAGGCAAGTTGCCCGCGTTCACAAGCGGCCGCGCCCCGCTCCTCGTCGCTGTGGGCGAGCGCCTCGGCCGTGCGCAGCGCGTCCTCGGCCTCCTCCCAGCCCTGCTCGGTGTACAGGCACCGTTCCACCAGCAGCGCGGCCCGCTGCAGCGCGGCCTGCGCGGTGACCGGCTGGAGCAGGGCCGCCGCGTCCGCCCAGCAGGCGCGTGAGCGCAGCCGCCATACCGCGGTCTGGAGTGGATCGTCACCGGCGGTCGTTCCGTTACCAGACATGGCGGTATCCGCCACCTTGCCCTCCCCGAGCACGCCATCGAGCTGTTGAGTGGTGGCCGCATCTCAGCATGAATCGCCGGGCCCGGCCAAGAGGGTGGGTGAAGGATTTCACAAAGTCGTGGGACAGCGGCGGCACTTGGTGCCATCCCGGGCCGGGGCCCGGGAGACGTGGCGGGGGCTCAACTCATCCGCAATGCCAAGAAGAAATCCAGCTTGTCCTCCAGGCGGGACAGGTCCCGGCTCGTCAACTGCTCGATCCTGCCCACTCGGTAGCGCAGCGTGTTGACGTGCAGGTGGAGACGGGTCGCGCAGCGCGTCCAGGAGCCGTCGCACTCCAGGAAGGCCTCCAGGGTGGGGATCAGCTCGGCGCGGTGGCGGCGGTCGTAGTCCCGGAGGGGATCCAGCAGCCTTGCCGTGAAAGCCCGGCGGACGTCGTCCGGTACGAACGGCAACAGCAACACATGCGACGCCAGCTCCTGGTGTCCCGCCGCGCAGACCCGGCCCGGACGGGCCGCCGCCACCCGGCGGGCGTGGCGGGACTCCTCCAGGGCGCCGCGCAGGCCCTCCGCCGAGTGCACCGCCGCGCTCACGCCGAGCGTGACCCGGCCGTCGTCGTCCAGACCCGCCGCCAGCGGGTCCCGGATGGAGTCGAGGAGCGCGTCGGCGAGGATCCCCGCCTCGGAGCCGTCGTGCTCCGAGGAGACGGCGGGCAGGGGGACCAGGGCGATGGCCTCGTCGCCCGTGTGGGCCACGGCGATGCGGTCGGAGGGTTCCGGGCCGGTCGCGAGCGGGTCCACCAGGACCTCCTCCAGCAGGGACTGGGCGACCGGGCCGGCCTCGATGTCCCCGCCCTCCCACTCGACCCGGGCCACCACCACTTGCCAGTGGGGTGCCGCGCCGAGGCCGGGCAGCAGCACCGGGGCCGCGACCCGCAGGCGCGCCGCGATCTCGGCTGGTGCCGCGCCCGTCTGGACCAGTTCGAGGACTTCCTGTGCGAGGCGGCGGCGGACCGTGCGCGCCGCGTCCCTGCGGTCCCGCTCCACCGCGATCAGCTGGGTGACGCCCTGGAGGAGGTCCAGCCGCTCCTCGGGCCAGTCGCTCGCGTCCGCCTCCACGGCCAGCAGCCAGTCCGACAGGACGGTTTCGCGCACGTCCCGCGCGGCCTGCGGGGAGCGGCCGCTGCTGCGGATCGGGAAGAGGGAGTACGGCGTACTGCCGAGGGTCACTCGGTGCGGGCCGCGGCGGCCCGTGCGGGCGGCCGACAGGTGCTCCGCCGCCAGCCTCCCGCACAGGTCGGCGGGCAGCGCCGGGCCCCCGACCTTCGAACCGGCGATGAGCCGCCCCGTCGGCGACAGCACCCACGCCCGCAGGTCCAGGTCCGAGCCGAGGAGGTCGAGGACCACGTCCGGGCCGCCGCCCGCCGGGCCCGATGTCATCATGCGGCGGTGCCGGTCGACGACGGCCGCGAGATCCCCGGCCCGCTCGCCGCTGACCTGCCGTACGACATGCTCGGTGATCGTCGCGAAGGCCACCGACTCGTGCACGGCGAAGAGCGGCAGCCGGTGGCGGGCGCAGGCCAGGACCAGGTCCTCGGGTACGTCCCCCAGCTCGGCCTCACCGGCCGCCAGCGCGACCACCCCGGACTGCACCAGGAGGCGCACGAACGGCTCGGAGTCCGCGGGGCCCCGGCGCCAGGCCAGCCCCGTGAGGACCAGCTCGCCGCCCGAGAGATAGCGGCTGGGGTCCCTGAGGTCGGTGGTCATCACACCGCGCACGGTGCGGTCCAGCTCGTCCTCGCCGCCGAGCAGCTTGAGGCCCAGCGCGTCGGTGTCCAGCAGTGCGCGCAGCCGCATTCTCGTCGCCGCCGTTCTTTGTCTCGAAATCTACGATGGATCTAGAAGGTCGTGTGATGAGCGGCCCGCCCGGCGGGCCGGTGAACGGTGACCGTCCTCCGCCGGGCCGTGTGCCGGCTGTGTCCCTGGTCACAAGGGCTGTGTCTCACGTTTCCACGGAAAAACGGGGAGGTTACTGGTGACCTCCGTTCATACGAATCTACAAGATGACCGCGCTGGCCAGCCAACTCCTTCATGGTTTCCGTGACTGACCCCGGTGGAGGACGGCGCTGTGTACTGACGTCAATGCGCGTTAACAGCACATGAACGAGCCGGGCCCGCCGCACCAGATCTGGCTCAAACCGTACGACCCACGAGACCAAGAAGAGAGCCGGTCATGGACTTCCTTCGCCCCGCCAGCTGGGAGGAGGCGCTCGCCGCGAAGGCCGAGCACCCCACCGCTGTGCCGATTGCGGGTGGCACCGATGTGATGGTCGAGATCAACTTCGACCACCGCCGGCCCGAGTACCTCCTCGACCTGAACCGCATCGGCGACCTCTACGAGTGGGAGGTCGGCGAGGAGAGCGTGCGGCTCGGGGCTTCGGTGCCGTACAGCAAGATCATGGAGAGCCTGCGCGCCGAGCTGCCGGGCCTGGCTCTCGCCTCGCACACGGTCGCCTCCCCGCAGATCCGCAACCGCGGCGGCGTCGGCGGCAACCTCGGCACCGCCTCCCCGGCGGGTGACGCCCACCCCGCCCTGCTGGCGGCCGGCGCCGAGGTCGAGGTCGAGTCGGTGCGCGGCAGCCGCCGTATCCCGATCGACGAGTTCTACACGGGTGTGAAGCGCAACGCGCTGGCAGCGGACGAGCTGATCCGCGCCGTGCACATCAAGAAGGCCGACGGGCCGCAGCAGTACTCCAAGGTAGGCACCCGCAACGCCATGGTCATCGCCGTGTGCGCGTTCGGGCTCGCGCTGCACCCGCGGACGCGGACCGTCCGTACGGGGATCGGTTCGGCCGCTCCTACGCCCATCCGGGCCAAGGCCGCCGAGGACTTCCTGAACGCGGCGCTCGAAGAGGGCGGCTTCTGGGACAACGGAAAGATCATCACCCCGTCGGTCGCCAAGCAGTTCGCGGACCTGTGCTCCGCCGCCTGCAACCCGATCGACGACGTCCGGGGCACGGCGAGCTACCGCCGCCACGCGGTCGGCATCATGGCCCGCCGCACGCTGACCTGGACCTGGGAGTCGTACCGCGGCACTGACGGCACGACCAATCAGGAAGGGAGTGTCGCCTGATGCGCGTCAACTTCACTGTCAACGGACGTCCGCAGGAAGCCGACGACGTCTGGGAGGGCGAGAGCCTGCTGTACGTGCTGCGCGAGCGGCTCGGTCTGCCGGGCTCCAAGAACGCCTGTGAGCAGGGCGAGTGCGGGTCCTGCACGGTCCGGCTGGACGGCGTGCCGGTGTGTTCCTGCCTGGTCGCCGCCGGTCAGGTCGAGGGCCGCGAGGTCGTGACCGTCGAGGGTCTCGCGGACTTTGCCAAGCAGCGTGCCGAGGGCGGCGGTTGCGCCTCCGGTGCCTGCGGTACGTCGTTGCAGGACGCCCAGCAGTGGGCGGCCAAGGGGCAGGACTCCCAGACCGGCGAGGGCACCGAACTCTCCCCCATCCAGCAGGCGTTCATCGACGCCGGCGCCGTCCAGTGCGGCTTCTGCACGCCGGGTCTGCTGGTCGCCGCCGACGAGATGCTGGAGAACAACCCCAACCCGACCGACGCGGACATCCGCGAGGCCCTGTCGGGCAACCTGTGCCGCTGCACGGGCTACGAGAAGATCATGGACGCGGTCCGCCTGGCGGCCGCCCGGCAGGGAGAGGCGGTCTGAGCATGCCCACCAACGGCGCTCCTACGAAGATCACGCAGGGCTCCCAGACCAAGGGCGGCATCGGTGAGTCGACCCTCCGCCCGGACGGCACCCTCAAGGTCACCGGCGAGTTCGCGTACTCGTCCGACATGTGGCACGAGGACATGCTCTGGGGTCAGATCCTGCGGTCGACCGTCGCGCATGCCGAGATCGTGTCCATCGACACAAGCGAGGCGCTGGCCATGGCGGGCGTCTACGCCGTCATGACGTACGACGACCTGCCGACCGACGTGAAGAACTACGGCCTGGAGATCCAGGACACCCCGGTTCTCGCGCACGGCAAGGTACGCCACCACGGTGAGCCGGTCGCGATCGTCGCCGCCGACCACCCGGAGACGGCCCGCCGCGCCGCCGCCAAGATCAAGGTCGAGTACCGGGAGCTGCCCGTCATCACCGACGAGGCCTCCGCGACCGCCCCGGACGCGATCCTCATCCACGAGAACCGCGACGACCACCACAGCGGCCACGTCCCGCACCCCAACATCGTCCACCGCCAGCCGATCATCCGCGGCAACGCGGAGGAGGCCGCCAAGAAGGCGGACGTGATCGTCAAGGGCGAGTACACCTTCGGCATGCAGGACCAGGCCTTCCTCGGCCCCGAGTCCGGCCTCGCCGTACCGGACGAGGACGGCGGCGTCCACCTCTACATCGCCACCCAGTGGCTGCACTCCGACCTGCGCCAGATCGCGCCCGTGCTCGGCCTGCCCGAGAAGAAGGTGCGGATGACGCTGTCCGGCGTCGGCGGTGCCTTCGGCGGTCGCGAGGACCTGTCGATGCAGATCCACGCCTGTCTGCTGGCACTGCGCACGGGCAAGCCGGTCAAGATCGTCTACAACCGGTTCGAGTCCTTCTTCGGGCACGTCCACCGTCACCCGGCGAAGCTCTACTACGAGCACGGGGCCACCAAGGACGGCAAGCTCACGCACATGAAGTGCCGGATCGTCCTGGACGGCGGCGCCTACGCCTCCGCCTCCCCGGCGGTCGTCGGCAACGCCTCCTCCCTGTCGGTCGGCCCGTACGTGATCGACGACGTGGACATCGAGGCCATCGCCCTCTACACCAACAACCCGCCCTGCGGCGCCATGCGCGGCTTCGGCGCGGTCCAGGCGTGCTTCGCCTACGAGGCGCAGATGGACAAGCTGGCGAAGAAGCTCGGCATGGACCCGGTGGAGTTCCGGCAGCTGAACGCGATGGAGCAGGGCACCATCATGCCGACCGGGCAGCCGGTCGACTCCCCGGCCCCGGTCGCCGAACTCCTGCGCCGCGTCAAGGCGATGCCCATGCCGCCGGAGCGCCAGTGGGAGAGCAGCGAGGGCGCGGACGTACGGCAGCTGCCGGGCGGTCTGTCCAACACCACGCACGGCGAAGGCGTCGTACGCGGCGTCGGCTACGCGGTCGGCATCAAGAACGTCGGCTTCTCCGAGGGCTTCGACGACTACTCCACCGCCAAGGTGCGCATGGAGGTCGTCGGCGGCGAGCCCGTCGCGACCGTGCACACGGCCATGGCGGAGGTCGGCCAGGGCGGCGTCACCGTCCACGCGCAGATCGCCCGCACCGAGCTGGGCGTCACGCAGGTGACGATCCACCCGGCGGACACACAGGTGGGCAGTGCCGGTTCGACGTCGGCCTCGCGGCAGACGTACGTCACCGGCGGCGCCGTCAAGAACTCCTGCGAGCTGGTCCGGGAGAAGGTCCTGGAGATCGGGCGCCGCAAGTTCGGCTCCTACCACCCGGCTTGGGCGACGGCGGAACTGCTGCTGGAGGGTGGCAAGGTCGTCACCGACGGCGGCGAGGTCCTCGCCGATCTGGTGGACGTCCTGGAGGGTGAGGCCGTCGAGGTCGAGGCCGAGTGGCGGCACCGCCCGACCGAGGCCTTCGACCTGCGCACCGGCCAGGGCTTCGGCCACGTCCAGTACTCCTTCGCCGCGCATCGCGCCGTCGTCGAGGTCGACACCGAGCTCGGCCTGGTGAAGGTCATCGAGCTGGCCTGCGCGCAGGACGTCGGCAAGGCGCTCAACCCGCTGTCCGTCATCGGCCAGATCCAGGGCGGTACGACCCAGGGTCTCGGCGTGGCGGTCATGGAGGAGATCGTCGTCGACCCCAAGACGGCGAAGGTGAAGAACCCCTCCTTCACGGACTACCTCATCCCCACGATCCTCGACACGCCGACCATCCCAGTCGACGTGCTCGAACTCGCCGACGACCACGCCCCGTACGGGCTGCGCGGCATCGGCGAGGCCCCCACCCTGTCGTCGACCCCGGCCGTCCTCGCGGCGATCCGGAACGCGACCGGGCTGGAGCTCAACCGCACGCCGGTGCGTCCGGAACACCTCACCGGAACCGCGTGACAGACCCTCCGGGCGGCGCACGGAACGTCACACTCCGCGCCGCCCGGAGTACCCCCCCAGATCGTTCGTCTCGGGCCGTCCCCCGGGTCGTGCGGCCGCAGCACCTTCCCAAATCCCGTAGCCGCCGCGGCGGTTGGTACGGGTGCCCCTTTGAACCTTGGGAGTAGGCCCACATGACCCAGCAGTCACTGGAGCCGGCGACCACAGCCGAAGACGCGGGAGAAGGCACCCGCGTCCCGGCCGGACGGTCCTGGCTCGACCGGTACTTTCACATAACCAAGAGAGGATCCACTCTCGCGCGTGAGGTGCGCGGCGGCGTCACCACCTTCATGGCGATGGCGTACATCCTCCTCCTCAACCCCCTGATCCTGTCCGGCAAGGACGCGGCAGGGGACACGCTCGCCCAGAAGGCCCTCATCACCGCGACCGCGTTCGCGGCGGCCTTCACGACGCTGCTGATGGGCTTCTTCGGCAAGGTGCCGCTCGCCCTCGCCGCCGGCCTCTCCGTCTCCGGCGTGCTCGCCTCGCAGGTCGCCCCGCAGATGACCTGGCCGCAGGCCATGGGCATGTGTGTGATGTACGGCGTCGTCATCATGCTGCTGGTCGTCACCGGCCTGCGCGAGATGATCATGAACGCGATCCCGCTCGCGCTGAAGCACGCGATCACCATGGGCATCGGCCTGTTCGTCGCCCTGATCGGCTTCTACAAGGCCGGCTTCGTGCACCAGGGCGAGGCGACCCCGGTCACCCTCGGCCCGGCCGGCGAACTGGCAGGCTGGCCCGTCCTGCTCTTCGCGGCCACCCTGCTCGCGATCTTCATGCTCCAGGCGCGCGGCATCCCCGGCGCGATCCTGATCGGCATCGTCGGCGGCACCGTCCTCGCCGTCGCCCTCAACGCGTTCGACGTCATCGACCCCAAGCAGTGGGCCAGCGGCGCTCCCGAACTGCACGGCAGCGCGGTGTCCATGCCCGACTTCTCGATCTTCGGCAACGTCGAGTTCGGCGGCTGGGGCGAGGTCGGCGCGATGACGGTCGGCATGATCGTCTTCACCCTCGTGCTCGCCGGGTTCTTCGACGCGATGGCGACGATCATCGGCGTCGGTACCGAGGCCAAGCTGGCCGACGACAAGGGCCGGATGCCGGGACTGTCCAAGGCGCTGTTCATCGATGGCGCGGGCGGTGCGATCGGCGGTGTGTCCGGCGCGTCCGGTCAGACGGTGTTCGTCGAGTCCGCGACCGGCGTCGGCGAGGGTGCCCGTACGGGCCTCTCCTCGGTCGTCACCGGCCTGTTCTTCGCGGCCTGCCTCTTCTTCACCCCGCTGACGGCGATCGTGCCGGGCGAGGTCGCGGCGGCGGCGCTGGTGGTGATCGGCGCCATGATGATGATGAACGCGCGGCACGTGGACTGGTCGGACCGGGCCACCGCGATCCCGGTGTTCCTCACCGTCGTGATCATGCCGTTCACGTACTCGATCACCGCGGGCGTCGCGGCCGGCGTCATCTCCTACGTCGCCATCAAGACCGCTCAGGGCAAGGCCCGGGAGATCGGGGTGTTCATGTGGGCGCTGACAGGCATCTTCCTGGTGTATTTCGCCCTCAATCCCATTGAGAGCTGGCTGGGCGTGCACTAGCCGGTTCTAGCACCGCCCTCCACACAACCGCTGTTCAAGGAGACCGACAGATGTTGGACATCGCCGAGGAGCTGAACCGGTGGGTCGAGCAGGGACGTGACTTCGCCGTGGCCACCGTGGTGGCGGTCGGCGGCAGCGCACCCCGCCAGCCGGGCGCCGCGCTCGCGGTGGACGCCGACGGCACGGCGATCGGCTCGGTCTCCGGCGGTTGTGTGGAGGGCGCGGTCTACGATCTGTGCCAACAGGCGCTGCAGGACGGCGGGACGGTCCTGGAACGCTTCGGCTACAGCGACGAGGACGCCTTCGCGGTCGGCCTGACGTGCGGGGGCATCATCGACATCCTGGTCACGCCGGTCCGGGCCGGGGATCCGGTCCGCCCGGTGCTCGCGTCCGCGCTGCGGGCGGCCGCGGGCCAAGAGGCGACGGCGGTCGCGAGGGTGGTGTCCGGGCCACGGGAGCTGCTCGGCCTGGCACTGCTCGTGCGTCCCGACGGTTCGTACGACGGCGGCTTCGACGCCCACCCCGAGCTGGACCGCACGGTCGCGGCGGAGGCGGGCGCGTTCCTGGACGCCGGCCGCACCGGCACCCTGGAGATCGGCGAACAGGGCTCGCGCTGCGGAGCCCCGCTCACGGTGCTCGTCGAGTCCTCGGTCCCGCCGCCCCGGATGATCGTCTTCGGCGCGATCGACTTCGCGTCGGCGCTGGTGCGGATCGGCAAGTTCCTGAACTACCACGTGACGGTGTGCGACGCCCGCCCCGTCTTCGCGACCAAGGCCCGCTTCCCGGAGGCCGACGAGATCGTCGTGGAGTGGCCGCACAAGTACCTGGAGCGGACGTCCGTGGACGCCCGGACGGTCCTGTGCGTGCTCACGCACGACGCCAAGTTCGACGTACCTCTCCTTCAGCTGGCGTTGCGGCTGCCGGTGGCGTACGTCGGCGCGATGGGGTCCCGCCGTACCCACCTCGACCGGAACGAGAGGCTGCGGGAAGTCGGCGTGACCGAGCTGGAGTTGGCCCGGCTCCGGTCGCCCATCGGCCTCGACCTCGGCGCCCGTACGCCGGAGGAGACGGCCCTGTCGATCGCGTCGGAGATCGTCGCGAACCGGCGGGGTGGCAGCGGGGTTTCACTCACCGGCGCTCACACGCCGATCCATCACGACGCCACGTCCGGGTCGACGCCGGCGGGGCGGATCGGGTCGGTGGCTTGATCGCGTGGCGCTGCCAGAAGCCCCCGCCTGGGCCGGACAGGCTCAGTCGCCCGACTGCCCGAACACCGCGAGGTGGCTCGGCTCGTTGCCGGTGTACAGGACGACGTACAGTCCGGTCCACCGCATCCGGCTCTCGTCGAGGAGCGTCTCGCCGCGCTCGTGCGGCCGGCGGCGCAGCAGGTCCGCGTACGACTCGTCGACCAGTTCCTGGAACCGCTCCGGCGTCGGCCGGTCGCTGCGGAAATGGTGCAGGATCCGGTCGGGCGCAAGGGGGCGCAGGGTCATGTAGTCGTCGGGGTCGAGCTCCGACGGGGCGGCCGTCGTGAGGACGACCCGCTGGATGTCGAGGATCGAGTGCGTCCCCTCCTCACCCATGAAATCCTCGTCCGCCCACAGCTCCCCGATCGACCCGTACTCGTCGTCGTCGCCGTAGAGCTCCTCGAAGACCTCCTCATGCAGTGCTGCCAAGGACGCCTCGACACCACCCCTGTACTCGGTGACGTACGTCCAGCCGCTGGCACCCATCGCGCCACCCTCCCCTGCGAGAACCGTGAGTTCGGCGCAACCCTAGGAGAGGGCACTGACAACGACCGGTCAGGCGGTGCGCAGCAGGCGATTCACGGCACGCCCGAACACATACCGCCCCGTACGCTCCAGCACACCGTCGAAGAGCCCCGGCAGCCACCGCACCCCCAGCTCCTCCCGCCACACCACCCGCGCACGCCCTCCCGGCCCGTGCCGCACCTCGATCTCGGCCCAGCCCCTGACCACCCGGCCCCGCTTCTCCAGCCGGCACAGGCCCGGTGAGTCGCCCTTCGGCGGCTGCCACACGGTCACCTCCATCGGGTCGTCGAAGGAGAGAGGGCCGACCCCCGAGCGGGCCACGACGAGGGTGCCCTCGTGGGTGGGCTCGGGGGTGGTGACCGAGACGCGGGTGAAGGGGACGGCCTCGCCGTGCCGGGGCCACTCCGTCAGGCGGCGCCAGGCCTCGTCCAGGGGGAGCGGAACGGTGCGTTCGACGAGGAAGGTGACCACGGAACGATCTTAAGGAATCAAGGCGTCACCTGGTGAGACGTCTTACTGGGCATAGAACGTGGCGTCCGCTCTGTCCGTCGCAGTGCTCGGAGCCTGCACGTACAGCAGGTATTCGTAGTGCCTGATGTAGCGCCCGGCGTAGTTGTACGACTCGTACGAGACCCCCGCCGAGTCGGACAGCCCGGCCCGCTTGTAGAAGCTCGCGTCCGCCGCGAACTGTGGGGTGCCGTCGTTCTTCTCCAGCCACACCTCGAAGTTCTTGTGCCGCAGGTAGTAGCCGGGGAAGTTGGCCGACTCCAGCGAGACCGTGCCGCTGCCGGTCAGGCTGGTGACGACGCGGAACTGCGAGTCCGCGAGCGGGGAGACGTTGGGCTCGATCTTGGCCCGGTACTCCCAGTGCCGGATGAACCGGTCCGCGACGTTGTACGACGAGAAGCGCTGCGGTGTGACCCCGTCGGCCACCGGGATGCCGAAGTCGGGGGTGCCGTCGGCCTTCCAGTACAGCTTCTGGACGCGGGTGCGGCGGTTGGGGTCGTTGAGCGGGTCGCCGGAGATGTCCTTGTAGCTGCGGTCGTGGTAGACGAGGATGTCGGACTTGCCGTCCTCGGAGACGGTGAAGGAGTTGTGCCCCGGACCGTACTGGCTCGTGCTCGCGTTGCTGGTGAACACCGGCGTGGAACTCTTGCTCCAGTTCGCCGCGTTGAGCAGATCGGCGCTCGCGGACGCGGTCAGCATGCCCAGGCAGTAGTTGCTGTCGGTGGCGCTGGCGGAGTACGTCATGAACACCTTGCCGCCGTGCTGGATGACCGCCGGGCCCTCGTTGACCTTGTAGCCGACCGTCTCCCAGGAGTAGGTGGGACGGGACAGCCGGACCGGAGTACCGGTGATGGTCCAGGGGTTGGCCATCTTCGCGAGGTAGATGTCCGTGTTGTTGTTCACGGATGGGTCGCGCTGGGCCCAGGCCAGATACCGGACCCCGTTCACGACGAAGGTCGTGGCGTCCAGGGAGAAGCTCTCCCACTGGGTCTTGATCTGCCCCTTCTCCGTCCAGGTGGCGGTCAGCGGGTTGGCGCCGGTGCCCTCCAGGACGTACATCCGGATCGCCCAGATGTCGTTGGTGGCCCCGGCGGCGAAGTACACGTACCACTTGCCGTCGATGTAGTGGATCTCGGGCGCCCAGATGTGCGCGCCCATCACGCCGCTGGCGTGCTTGGTCCAGATGGTGACCTCCTGGGCCGTGGACAGGCCCTGGATGGTCGTCGCCCGGCGCAGCACGATGCGGTCGTACTCGGGGACGGTCGCGGTGAAGTAGTAGTAGCCGTCGGTGTGCTTGAAGATGTGCGGGTCGGCCCGCTTCTCGGCGATCGGGTTGGTGTAGGTCACGGCGGGGGAGTCGGGGACGGCTGCCTGGGCCGCGGGGGCGGGCCCGGTGAGGCAGGCCGCGAGGGCGACGAGGACGGCCATGAGCAGCCGTACGGCTATGCGTCTCAAGGGAGTTCTCCGGATCAGAGAAGGGCGATGAGAAGGGCGAGCGATCAGGTGGTGGGGACGAGCTTCCACTGCTGGCAGTTGTTGTTCAGCCACGTCCACTGCCGTACGTCGGTGCCGTTCGCGGTGCCGCAGTCGGCGACGTCGGCGACCTTGCCGGTGGACTCGTTGACGATCCGGACGTGGTCGCCGCTCGCGGTGAAGACCAGGCGGTAGCGCTGGCACTTGTTGTTGAGCCAGGACCACTGCCGGATGTCGGCGCCGTCGGCGGCGGAACATTCGGCGGTGTCCATCACCTTGCCGGTGGCGACGTTGACCAGCCGGTTGGTGTCGTCGCCGAGGTCCTCGACCTTCCACTTCTGGTTGGCCCCGCCGTTGCAGGTCCACTGGAAGATGTTCGTGCCGTCGGCGGTGTTGCCGCCGTTCACGTCGAGGCACTTGCCGCTGCCCCGGTTGACGAGGGTGTACGACGCCGGCGTCGCCGCCGTCTCGCCGGACGGGCCGGGCAGCGTGGTGCCGAGGGCGACAGGGGTGCCGAAGTTCGGGGTGCCGTCGGCGTTCCAGGTGAACTCCTGGGCGCGCGTGGTCCGGCCGTTGCCGCAGCCGCCGTTCGACGCGGAGTTGGCGTGGTAGACGATCCAGTTCTCGGTGCCGTCGGGCGAGGTGAAGAAGCCGTTGTGGCCGGGGCCGTACACGCTGTTGGCGTCACTGCGCTGGAAGACCGGTGTCTGCTTCTTGGTCCAGGAGGCCGGGTTGAGCGGGTCCGTGCCGGTCAGCTCCAGCTGGCCGAGCTTGTAGTCGGCGGTCTGGCAGGAGCTCGCGGAGTAAGTCAGGAAGGTGCGGCCGTCGTGATAGAGCGGCTCGGGGCCCTCGTTGACGGGGTTGCCGGAGCGCTCCCAGTCCAGCGTCGGGCTGGAGATGACGGTGAAGGTGCTGCTCGCGAGGGTGTACGGATTGCTCAGGGGAGCGATGACCAGGCTCTGCGTACTGCCGTTGATGAACCCGCTGCCCATCAGGTACAGCCGGTTGTTGGCCTGCAGCACGCTCGCGTCGATCAGCCAGCCGCCCGGCGTGAGGTTGGAGCCGGTGAGCGAACCCCTGTAGGTGTACGGGCCCATCGGGTCGGTGCCGGCGCTCTCCAGTACGTGGGTGCGCTGGGAGTCGCAGCAGGCGACGCCGCTCTGGCCGGCCGAGTAGTACACGTACCAGTGGCCGTTGAACAGATGCATCTCCGGCGCCCAGAAGTTGGTGTTGCGGGTCGACGTGGTGTCCGACCACACCTGCACGTTGGGCGCGGTGGCGAGGCCCGCGAGAGTCGGCGACTTGCGGATGCCGAGGATGCCGGTGAACGTCGTGGTGATCAGGTAGTAGTTGCCGTCGTGGTACTGCAGCCAGGGATCGGCGCCCTTGAACGACTTCAGCGGGTTGGTGTACGGGCGGCCGTCCGCCGCGGACGCCGGCTGCGTGGTCGCCATCAGGGCCAGGAGCGCGGTGAGCACGCAGAGGATCAGTGATCTGTGGCGTTTCCTGAAGAGCGGATGAGACATCCGGGGCATACGAGACCGTCCCTGTCCGTGATTTCGAACGGAGTTCGTGATTCCGATCGTAATGGGGACACGAAGATAAAAGTGGGCCATGTCCCCGTCAACGGTTTCGTCATCCGCGCTTTACAAACCCGCGTGCGGACGCACGCCCGGCGTGGGGCCGTGATGGTGCGCTTGCCCGTTCAGGTGATGAACCGACGGTTGCCCTACCGGCCCTCCTTCCGCCCCCGTATCCAGGGCATATGGACAATCACCGTGCGCCTGTCGGCTCAACTCCCGTCTCCCGGCGGCGATTCACGACCGCATCCGCCACGACGGCCGCGCTGGCCGCGTTAACTCCCACCGTGGCCGCCGCCGCACCCGCCGTCCCCCAACAGGCCCCGCACCGGCCGCGGTCCACCGCCGACTGGGACACCTGCCTGGCCGTCGCCCGCGCCCTCCTCGTGGTCGACGACCAGGACCGGGCGCTGGTGCCGACGTACCGGAAGATCCTCGATTCCGGGCTCCCGCGCGCGAAGACGAAGACGGCGAAGAAGATCCTCGTCGTCGGCGCCGGACCCGCCGGCCTGGTCGCCGCCTGGCTGCTGAAGCGGGCCGGGCACCACGTCACGCTCGTCGAGGCCAACGGCAACCGCGTCGGCGGCCGTATCAAGACCTTCCGCACCGGCGGGCACGAGCACGCGGCGCAGGCCTTCGCCGATCCGGCCCAGTACGCGGAGGCCGGCGCCATGCGCATCCCCGGCAGCCATCCGCTGGTGATGAGCCTGATCGACCAGCTCGGCGTCAAACGCCGCCGGTTCCACCTCGTCGACGTCGACGGCGAGGGCAAGCCCGTCAACCACGCCTGGCTCCACGTCAACGGCATCCGCGTGCGCCGCTCCGAGTACGCCAGGTCGCCCCGCAGGATCAACCGCTCCTTCGGCGTGCCCCGCGCGTACTGGGACACACCCTCCTCGACCATCCTGCGCCGCGCCCTGGACCCCGTGCGCGACGAGTTCAGCACCGTCGGGCCGGACGGCAAGCGGGTCGACAAGCCGATGCCCGAGCGGGTGCGGGGCTGGGCACGGGTCGTGCAGAAGTACGGCGACTGGTCGATGTACCGGTTCCTCACCGAGGAGGCGGGTTTCGACGAACGGACCATCGATCTGATCGGCACCCTGGAGAACCTCACCTCGCGGCTGCCGCTGTCCTTCATCCACAGCTTCATCAGCCAGTCGCTGATCAGCCCCGACACCGCGTTCTGGGAGTTGGTCGGCGGCACGGCGACACTGCCGGACGCGTTGCTGAAGGAGGTCGCCGACGTCCTCCGCCTCGACCGGCGGGCGACCCACGTCGAGTACTGGGCCCCCGGCCGGCCCGGCGCCGACGACACCTCCCACGTCCGCGCCGACGGCCCGCACGTCTGGATCGACACCGTCTCCGAGGGACGCGACGGCAAGGTCGTGCGCGAGCAGTTCACCGGGGACCTCGCCATCGTCACCGTGCCGTTCTCGGGGCTCCGGCAGGTGCAGGTCAGCCCGCTGATGTCGTACAAGAAACGGCGGGCGGTCGCCGAGCTGCACTACGACAGCGCGACCAAGGTGCTGCTCGAGTTCAGCCGCCGCTGGTGGGAGTTCACCGAGGCCGACTGGAAACGGGAGCTCGACGCCGTACGGCCCGGCCTCTACGACGACTACCGCAAGGGCAAGGCCCCCGCCGACGGCAGCCTTCTCGGCGCCCATCCCTCCGTCCCGCGCGGCCACATCAGCGACGCGCAGCGCGCCCACTACGCCGCCAACCGCTGGGCCACCCGCGACCAGCCGGAGGCGGCGCACATCATCGGCGGCGGCTCGGTCTCCGACAACTCCAACCGCTTCATGATCAACCCTTCCCATCCGGTCGACGGCAGCAAGGGCGGTGTCGTCCTCGCCTCCTACAGCTGGGCCGACGACGCCTCCCGCTGGGACTCCCTCGACGAGGACGCCCGCTACCCGCACGCGCTGCGGGGCCTGCAACAGGTCTACGGCCAGCGCGTCGAGGTCTTCTACACCGGCGCCGGGCGCACACAGAGCTGGCTGCGCGATCCGTACGCGTACGGCGAGGCATCCGTGCTCCTCCCCGGCCAGCACACGGAGCTGCTGGAAGCCATCCGTGCCCCCGAGGGTCCGCTGTACTTCGCCGGGGACCACACGTCGGTCAAGCCGTCGTGGATCGAGGGCGCCCTTGAGTCGGGGGTGCGGGCGGCGCTGGAGGCGCACGGGGACTGAGGCGCCGCAGGACTCAGACGCCCAGGGGCTGTTCCGTCCAGATCACCTTGCCGTGCGCCGTGTAGCGGGTGCCCCACCGCTCGGCGAACTGCGCCACCAGGAACAGCCCCCGGCCGCCCTCGTCCGTCGTGGCCGCGCTGCGCAGATGCGGTGCGGTACTGCTGGCGTCGGAGACCTCGCAGATCAGGGCGCGGTCGCGGATCAGACGGACCCGGATGGGGCCGGTGGCGTGGCGGAGGGCGTTCGTGACCAGCTCGCTGAGGATCAGCTCGGTCGTGAACGCCTCCTCCGTCAGCCCCCAGTCGTCCAGCGTCCGGGTGGCCGCCGCCCGGACCCGGGCCACGGCGGAGGGGTCGTCCGGGACGTCCCAGGTCGCCGCGCGGTCGGCGGGCAGCAGTCGCGTCCGGGCGACGACGAGAGCGACGTCGTCGCGCGGCCGCTCGGACAGCAGGGCACCCAGGACCGCCATGCACGTCTCCTCCGGCGTCCGGCCGTGCGTCGGAGGCGCCGCGGCGAGCGCCCCGCGCAGTCGCTCCAGTCCCTCGTCGAT
The DNA here is from genome assembly GCF_050936625.1 of Streptomyces sp. CA-251387. Taxonomy (NCBI): domain Bacteria; kingdom Bacillati; phylum Actinomycetota; class Actinomycetes; order Kitasatosporales; family Streptomycetaceae; genus Streptomyces; species Streptomyces sp. CA-251387. Next base: position 7,638,536 of record NZ_JBNJMJ010000001.1, read on the forward strand.
GTCCCGCCCCTGGTCCTCGACCAGCCCGTCCGTGTACAGGACCAGCCCACTGCCCTCGGGCAGCCGCAGCTCCGTCGCCTCGAAGGGCAGGCTGCCGCCCAGGCCCAGCGGCGGCCCGCCGGGGACGGCGGGGAACTCGACGTGGCCGTCGGGGTGGACGAGGGCCGGTTCGAGATGGCCGGCGCGGGAGAGGCTGCACAGCCCGGAGGACGGGTCGTACACGGCGTACAGGCAGGTCGCTCCGGTGACGGGCGCGCGCTCGCCGTCGTGCAGGACGTCGCCCTCGTCCTGGTCGATACGGGCGACCAACTCGTCCAGGTGGCCGAGGAGTTCGTCGGGCGGGAGGTCCAGGGTGGAGAAGTTGTGGACCGCGGTGCGCAGCCGCCCCATGGTGGCCGCCGCGTGCAGTCCGTGCCCTACGACGTCCCCCACGACCAGCGCCACCCGCGCCCCCGGCAGCGGGATGACGTCGAACCAGTCGCCGCCGACCCCGCCCTGCGCCGCCTGCGCGGGCAGATAGCGGTAGGCGACGTCCAGGGCGCTCTGGTCGGGCAGGGCCCGGGGCAGCAGGCTGCGCTGGAGCGTGACCGACAGGGTGTGCTCGCGCGTGTAGCGGCGGGCGTTGTCGATGCTGACGGCGGCCCGCGCCACCAGCTCCTCGGCGAGGGAGACGTCGTCCGGCTCGAAAGGCTCGGGCCGGTCGGCGCGCCAGAAGGTGGCCATGCCCATGATGACGCCACGGGCGCGCAGCGGGACGGTGAGCATCGTGTGGATCCCGAAGTCCACGATCTTGCGCGCGTTCTCGGGATCCTGCTCCTGCCAGCCGGAGAAGGCGGGCATGTCCGCCTCCAGCACGGTCTGGCCCGTGCCGAACCCGAAGGCCTGCGGGGTGGTCGGGGCGAAGTGGATCAGCTCGTCGATGGGATAGAGCGGGCTGCCCTCCCGCACGCCACGGAACGCGACCCGGCGCATGTCCGTGCGGCCCACCTTCGGCTCCTCGCCGCGCAGCACCGGGTCCGCCAGATCGACGCTGACGAAGTCCGCGAACCGCGGCACCGCGAAGTCGGCCAGCTCCTGCGAGGTGCGCGTGACGTCGAGGGTGGTGCCGATCTCCAGTCCCGCGTCGTACAGCAGCTTCAGCCGCTCCTGCGCCACGTCCGCACGGCCGGTCAGCGTCCGCAGTTCCGTGGTGTCCCGCAGCGTCGCCACGCTGCCGGGCGGCCCGCCGTCCCGGTCGGTCGCCCGCTGGCTGACGGCGAGCAGACGGCCCCGGGCCAGGTGCACCTCGTCGGTGGCGTCCCGCCCGGAGGCGAACAGCTGGGCGAGGTCGCTCCCGATGCCCAGCTCGCGGCAGCGCCGGCCCTCCGCGTCCGGGGCCAGCCCGAGCAGCCGGCGCGCCTCGTCGTTGGCCAGGGCCAGCCGCCGCTTGCCGTCCAGGATCAGCACGCCCTCCCGTACGGCATGCAGGACGGCGTCGTGATGCTCGTACATCCGTGTCATCTCGGCGGGCCCCAGCCCATGGGTCTGCCGCAGCAGCCGCCGGCTGACCAGCGCGGTCCCGGCGGTGGCCACGGCGAGCGCGACCGCCGCCGAGCCGATCAGCACCGGCAGATGCTGATCGACGAACCCGCCGACGCGGTCCAGCGTCACCCCGGCGGCCACCAGCCCCACGACCCGGCCGTCGCCGTCGGTCACGGGGACCACGGCCCGCACGGACCGCCCCAGCGTTCCGGTGTACGTCTCCCGCACGACTCCGCCCGCGGCGGCCGGGGCGATGGTGCCGATGAAGTGCTTGCCGATCTGGTCCGGGTCGGGGTGGGTGTAGCGGATCCCGTCCCTGGTCATCACGACGATGAAGTCGACGTCCGTGGCCTCGCGCGCCGCCTCGGCACGCGGCTGGAGCACCGCGGTCGGATCCGGGGCCGCCAGGGCCTCGGCGATGCCCGGCGCATGCGCGAAGGCCTCGGCCACGGCGAGGGACCGGTTGCCGGCCTCCCGTTTGCTGTCGGCGCGAACCTGCAGCACGAGGGCCACCACCGCGGCGACGACGAGGAGCACGACGATCGCCGCCTGCAGCACGAAGACCTGCCGGGCGACGGTACGCGCGCTCAACAGCGAGCGCAGGCGGCCGAGGATTCCGGCCATGCCTCATTTCTAACACGGGGGCGCTCCGCCAGGAGGGCGGTGGGGAGAGTGCCGCGTTCTGCCGTCTTTCGTCTACCGCGGCGTCGTGGCTGGTCGCGCAGTTCCCCGCGCCCCTGAGGCGGGTGCAGGCACCTGGGGCGGTATGCACAGCAGCAACAGGGCCGCGTCGTCGTGCAGCTGGCCGCCCACATGGTTCAGCAGTTCGTCGTGGAGGGCGGTCACGGTGCGGGACGGCTCGTCGCAGGTGTGGCGGGCCAGGCCCTCGGCGAGGGGGTAGAACTCGCGGTCGCGGTTGCGGGCCTCCGTGACGCCGTCGGTGTAGAGCAGCAGCTGGTCGCCGTCGGCGAAGGGCAGTACCTGCAGGGCGGGGGTCTCGCCCGAGAGGGTGCGCAGGCCGAGGGGCGGGGCCGGACGGTCCGGCTCGACCGGCACCACGACGGAGTCGCGCACCAGCAGCGGCGGCGCATGGCCGCAGTTGACGACCTCCAGCTGCCCGTCCCCGGGGTACCCGGCGACCACGGCGGTGACGAAGTCGTCGCTGCCCAGGTTGCGCGCCAGGCTCCGCTCGATCCGCGCGACGACGGCGAGGAGATCGGGCTCGTCGTGGGCGGCCTCCCGGAAGACACCCAGCACCAGCGCGGCGGTCCCCACGGCCGGCAGCCCCTTGCCGCGCACATCGCCGACGATCAGCCTGACCCCGTACGGCGTGGACACGAGCGCGTAGAGATCGCCGCCGATCCGGGCCTCCGCCGCGGCGGCGCTGTAGCGGACGGCCACCCGGAACGGCCCGACCGTGGCCGGTATGGGCTGGAGCAGGGCGTGCTGGGCGGCCTCGGCGACGGAGCGGACCGCCGCCAGCACCCGCTCGCGCCGTCCGCGCAGCGCGCTGGTCAGGGCGCACGCCAGGGTGACCACCAGCAGGGCGGCCAGTGCGACCGCCAGCTCGCTGGCATCCGCGGCGCCGCCGCGGATACCGAGGGTCACGCTCAGGGCGGCGGCGAGCAGGCCCACGTACAGGACGCCGCGCGGCCCGCAGGTGGTGGCGGCGAGCGCGGGACCCGTGGCGAGCAGCGGCACCCAGGTCATCCCCGATCCGCCGATGAGATCGAAGAACACGAGGGCGGAGACGATCAGGATGGGCAGTACGGGCGCAGCCGCGCCCAGTCGCCTCGGCCAGTGGTCACGGCCGTGGTGGAGGGCCTCGCTCATGTCTTGTCCGCTGTCCTCACCTGTGTGCGGGGGCTTACGCCCGTGAAATGTCCGGTTTATTTAGGAAATCGGTTCGGTCCGGACGGGACAAGGACGGCATTTTCAGATAGTGAGCGAGAGGCCCCTGGTGACGCGGCTCGCGGTGGGGATCAGCCGCGCTGTGATCTCCTCCAGCCGGGAGCGCCGGTCGGCCCGCAGTGAGACGCCGAGCGAGCCGAGGGTCGTCCCGCTGTACACGGGCACCGCGACGCAGACCGTGCCGAGGGAGTACTCCTCCATGTCCGTCACGGCCGGGGCCATCGGCGAGGCGTCGAGCCGCCGGAGCAGGTCACGCGTGTCGGTGATAGTCCTGGGTGTGAGGTCGGCGAGCGCATGCCGGGACAGGTACTCCTTGCGTGACTCCTCGTCCAGCTCGCGCAGGACCGACTTGCCCAGCGCCGTGGCGTGCCCCGCGTCCTCGAACCCCACCCATAGGTCGACCCGGGGGGCACGCGGGCCGTCGACGATCTCGGCGACCCGGATCTCGCCCTCCTCGTAGAAGGTGAGGTAGGCGGCGGTGTGCAGTTCGTCCCGCAGCGCGGCGAGCGTGGGACGGATCCGGCTGAGCAGCGCCTGGGTGCGGCCCGCCGTGTGCAGCGTCTGGAGCCGCTCGCCCAGGATGAACCCGCCGTCGTCGAGCTTGCGCACATATCCGTCGTGGACCAGCGTCCGCAGCAGGTGATACGTCGTGGCCAGCGGCAGGCCTGCCTCCCGTGCGAGTTGCTTCGCCGGCGCGCCGTTCTCGTGCGCGCTCACCACCTCCAGCAGGCGGAAGGCCCGCTGTACCGAGTTGATGAGCGTGGGGCCGCTCTGCGCACCCATACGACCAGCGTGCGCCGGGCGCACGGCGCGGGCAAGACGTGCACGGCCCCGGAACGGGACGGCCCCGGAACGGGACGGCCGCGGGTCGGGACGCTCGAGGGTCGGGACGGACTCCGGCTACAGGACCCGCGCGACGAGCAGGGCGACGTCGTCGTGGTCGTCGGGGTGGCGCAGCCCGTACAGCAGGAGGTCGCAGGTCTCCTCCAGCGGCCTGCGGGGTTCGTCGAGGAAGCCGAGGAGGACGTTCAGGCGGTCGTCGATGGGGTGGTGCCGGGTCTCGACGAGGCCGTCGGTGTACAGGACCAGCAGATCGCCGGGGCCGAGGTCGACCGAGGTGGTCTCGAACGGGATGCCGCCGACGCCGAGCGGGGCTCCGGTGGGCAGGTCGAGCAGTTCGGGCGGCCGGTCCGGGTGGGCCAGCGCGGGCGGCATGTGCCCGGCGTTGGCGATGTGGCACCGACGCGTGCGGGAGTCGTACACGGCGTACAGGCAGGTGACGATGTAGTGCTCCAGATCGCAGGTGATCTTGTCCAGGTGCTGGAGCACGGCGCCGGGATCGAGGTCGAGGTCCGCGTAGGCGACGGTGGCGGTGCGCAGCCGGCCCATGGTGGCGGCGGCGTCGATGCCGTTGCCCATGACGTCGCCGACGACCAGGGCGGTCCTGTCCTCGGTCAGCGGCAGGACGTCGTACCAGTCCCCGCCGACCTCGCTGGTGGCCTGGGCGGGCTGGTAGCGGGAGGCGAGCTCCAGGCCGGGGTGGTGCGGCGGGTGGTCGGGCAGCAGGCTGCGCTGGAGGGTGAGGGCGGTGTTGCGCACGCTCTGGAACCAGCGGGCGTTGTCGATGGCCACGGCGGCTCGGCTGGCCAGCTCACTGGCCAGGACGACGTCGTCGTCGTCGAACGGCACGGGGTTGCGGGTGCGCTTCAGGTCCAGGGCGCCGAGCACCTCGCCGTGGGCGATCAGCGGCACCGCCAGATACGAGTGGACGCCGGCCCGGGCCAGCAGGGAGGTGGCCTCCGGGTCCCGGGCGATGCGCGGCAGATCGTGCGGGCCGACATGGCGCACCAGCACCGGGCGGGCGGTGTGCACGCAGAGGGTGACCAGGCGGTCGCCCTCGTAGGCGGCGAGGTCTCCGGGCGGGTCGGCGGCGCGCAGGGCCACGCTGGGATACGCCGACTTCAGGGCGAGGGCGCGGAACAGCTCGGGGCCGTTGTCAGGTTTGCGCTTGCGGCGGCAGGCCAGGGCGGAGTCCAGGATGTCCACGGCGACCACGTCGGCCAGCTCGGGCGTGGCGACCTCCGCCAGTTCGTGGGCGGTCCGCTCCACCTCCAGCGTGGTGCCCACGCGGGTGGAGGCGTCGGCGATGAGGGCGAGGCGCCGCCGCGCCCGGTCGGCCTCGGCGGCCGCGCGGTGCCGCTCGGTGACGTCGACGAACGAGATGGCCGCGCCCAGGATCCGCCCGCCGGGGTCCTCCAGCCGGTAGAACGACAGCGACCAGGCGTGCTCGTGTTCGGGATCGGCCGGCGGGCGGCCCACGTGGTACTGGTCGAGCAGCGGGGTGCCGGTGGTGAGCACCTGGCGCAGCGCGGACTCGATGGTGTCGATGTCGGGCAGCGGCAGGGTCTCCCGCAGCCGGCGGCCGATGTGGTCCTCGGCCGGGGTGGCGTCGATGCGCTCCAGCGCCGGGTTGACCAGCAGATAGTGCAGATCGGGGTCGAGCAGGGCGAGACCGATCGGGGACTGGTTGATCAGCCGCTCGCACAGCGCCAGGTCGGTCTCGACGCGCTGGAGCAGGGAGTGGTCGGCCGCGATGCCCAGGGCGTAGACGTCCCCGAGATCGTCCAGCAGCCGCATGTTGCGGAACTCCGTCAGCCGGGTGCTGCCGTCCTTGTGCCGGATGGGGAAGGCACCGGCCCAGCTCCGGCCGGTCTTCAGCACCTCGGCGAACAGCTTCGCCACCGCCGGCAGATGTTCGGGGTGGATGAACAGCCGCGCCGCATGGGTGCCGAGGGCCTCCTCGGAGGTGTAGCCGAAGAGCTCCTCGGCCTGCGGGGTCCAGAACACGATGCGCCCGTCGGCGTCCACGACCACCGCGGCCACGCTCAGCACGTCCAGCAGGCCGATCGGGCGGGACGCCTCGGGGCCGTACTCGTCTCGGTTGGACTCGAAAGATTCGGCTGTCATCCCAGCTCCTCCGCCACCGGCCGGCCGGGCCCGCCGACCTCGGCCATACACCCCCGGGTACCACGGCTGGGACGGCCGGCACTTCCATGCTCCCTCCGCTCCTCCGCCGTGCCCACCGCTCCGGTCCGTCCGCCGCGCGCCCGGCGCGGAGAGGGAGGCCGGAGAGGAGACGGAGGGCACGGGGCCCTCGGCCCCGTGCACATCCGGCGGACAAGCAGGAACATGGTCGTGTACGGGATGGGACCCATGGACGCTGCGTGAGGACCCATGGATGCTCCGCGAGAAGAACCCGACGCGCCTCCGTCCGCAGGACCGCGCGCGCTCTTCGACGCGTCCTCCGACGCGGCGGCGGTGGTGTCCGCACACGGGACGGTGCTCGGCTGGACCCGGGCCGCGGAAGTACTCCTCGGCCACCCGGCGCCGGAGATCGTCGGCGGCCCGGCCGCGCGTCTGCTGGCGATACCCGGCGATCCGATGCGGGTGGCCGGCATCGCGGAGCGCTGCCGCGCCGGCATGGGGTGGAGCGGGCTCATCCCACTACGGCACCGTGACGGCCGCCGCATCGACGTGGACCTGCGGGTCTCCGCGTCCTTCCGCATCGGGACGGACGAGTGCTTTCTGATCTCGGCACGGGAGCGGCGCCCGCAGTGGACGGTGGGCCAGTCCATCCTCGACGGGTTCCTGACCCGCTCGCCGGTCGGCATGGCCGTGATGGACACACAGCTGCGCTACGTCTGGCTGAACGACACCCTGGAACGCTTCGGCGGAGTGCCCCGTGAGCAGCGGCTGGGGCGACGGCTGAGCGAACTGCTGCCGGGCCTCCAGACGGAGACCATCGAGGGCCTGATGCGCAAGGTCCTGGAAACCGGCGTCCCGGTCACCGACTACGAGTACGTGGGCTGGAGCTGGGCCGATCCGCACCGCCAGCACGCCTACTCCACCTCGTTCTTCCCCCTCGTGGACCAGGACGACTCGATCACCGGTGTCTGCTACATGGTTCTGGACGTCACCGAGCGGTGGAACGCCCGCCGGCTGCTGGCACTGGTCAACGAGGCAGGCACGCGGATCGGCACGACGCTGGACGTGCTGCGGACCGCTCAGGAACTGGCCGACTTCGCCGTCCCCCGCTTCGCGGACTTCGTCGTCGTGGACCTTCTGGAGCCCGTGCTCAGCACCGAGGGACACGGAGCGTGGCTCACCGACGCGGGACCGGCGCGCCCCAGGCCGGTGATGCGCCGGGCCGGTCTGAGCTCGGTGCGCGAGGGCGCCCCGGAGGCCGTGGCACGGATCGGGGACCGGGTGGACTTCGTGCCCCCGCCTCACGACGCGCATCTGATAGTCGACGGCGAGCCGATCCTCATCCCGGTCCTCGATCCGTCGGACGAGCAGTGGGCCACCGAACAGCCCGCGCGCGTGGCCAGCATGCGCGAGTTCGGCCTGCACTCCCTGATCTCCGTGCCGATGCGGGCCCGCAACACCGCCCTGGGCCTCGCCACGTTCCTCCGGTCGCTCAATCCCGTGTCGTTCCAGCCCGACGACGTCCTGGTCGCCCGGGAGCTGGTGGCCCGAGCGGCGCTGTGCGTCGACAACGCCCGCCGCTACACCCGGGAACACACGGCCGCGGTCACCCTGCAGCGCAGTCTGCTGCCCCAGGCCCTGACGGGCGGTACGGCGCTGGAGGTGGCCTCCTCCTATCTGCCGGCGGACCCGACGGGCGGGGTCGGCGGCGACTGGTTCGACGTGATCCCGCTGTCCGGCGCCCGGGTCGGCCTGGTCGTCGGCGACGTCGTCGGCCACGGCATCACCGCGGCGGCGACCATGGGCCGGCTGCGCACCGCCGTACAGACCCTCGCCGACATGGAGATGCCGCCCGACGAACTGCTGGCCCACCTGGACGACCTGGTGCTCCGGCTCAGCGAGGAGCACCCGTACGAGGCGGGGGCCCAGGTGCCCGAGGGGTCCGACGGGGCCGGGGCGGCCCACCAGAGCACGACCGCCTTCCTCGGGGCGACCTGCCTGTACGCCGTCTACGACCCGGTCACCCGGCGCTGCACGATGGCCCGTGCCGGGCACCCGCCACCGGTCGTCGTCTCGCCCGACGGGCAGGTCTCCTTCCCGGAGCCCCCTGCCGGGCCGCCGCTCGGGCTGGGCGGGATGGGGTTCGAGGCCTGCGAGATCGAACTCGCCGAGAACAGCCTGTTCGGCCTCTACACCGACGGGCTCATCGACGCGGCCGGCGGCGACATGGAGCGGGGCATGGCCCGGCTGGGCGACCTGCTGTCCCGGCGCGACCCCGACCTCGGCACCCTGTGCTCGTCCGCGGTGCGGCAGCTCGTGCCCGTGCCGCAGCCCGACGACATCGCCCTGCTCCTGACCCGCACCCATGCCCTCGGTGCCGAGCACGTCGTCTCGTGGGACGTGCCCGTGGACCCGGCCGCCGTCGCCGACGTCCGGGCCCGCGCGACCCGGCAGGTGGAGGACTGGGGCTTCGCGGAACTGGCCATGACGACCGAGCTGATCGTCAGCGAGCTGGTCACCAACGCGATCCGCTACGCCGAACCTCCCATCCGCCTACGGCTGCTCCGCGACTCCCGCCTGACCTGCGAGGTCGCCGACGGCAGCAGCACCGCTCCGCGGCTGCGGCACGCTCGGAGCATGGATGAGGGGGGCCGGGGGCTGTTTCTGGTGGCTCAGCTGTCGCACCGCTGGGGGGCGCGGTACACGGCCGACGGCAAGATCATCTGGGCGGAACAGGAGATCGCAGCGCATCCGAGAGGGACTTGACGCCACCGTGTGCGGTGAGGCCTCCGTCCACGGGGATCTCGGCGCCGGTGATGAAGGACGCCTCCGCGGAGAGCAGGAAGACCACGAGCGGGGTGATCTCGTCGACGGTGCCGGTACGGCCGAGCGGTGTCTCGCGGATGTTCGCCGCGCGGAACGCGGGGGCCGCGGAGGCGGTCATCTCGGTCTCGATGTAGCCGGGGTGGATGGTGTTGACGCGGATGCCGCGGGGGCCGAGTTCGGTCGCGGCCGTCTTCGACAGGCCCCGCAGCGCCCACTTGCTGGCCGTGTAGGCGACCGGATAGTGCCCGGTGAGCGCGGCCGTCGAGCCGACGTTGACGATGGCCGAGCCCGGCGGCATCAGCGGGGCGAGGCGCTGGATGCCGAGCAGCGGGCCGGTCACGTTGACGGCGTGGACGCGGTCGAAGTCGTCGGGACGTACGTCGCCGAGGCGGGCGCGCCAGGTGACGCCCGCGTTGTTGACCAGGCCGTCGACACGGCCGTACGACTCCTCGATCTCGGCGGCGAGTTCGGCCCACTCCTTGTCGCTGGTGACGTCGAGGCGGCGGCAGCCGGGTGCCTCCGTGACGTCGGTGGCGATCACCCGGGCGCCCTCGCGGGTCAGCGCCTCGGCCTCGGCGGCGCCCTGGCCCCGGGCCGCGCCGGTGACGACCACGACCTTGCCGAGCAGCCGCCTGGGACGCGGATCGGTCACGGCCGCTCCCGGCTGCGGCGGCGGCCCGTCGGCAGCGGCACCGGTGCCTCGCCCGGCACCACGGTGTTGGACACGGAACCGATGCCCTCCACGGTGAGCGTCACCGTGTCGCCGGGCTTCAGCGGCGGCGGGTCCTGTGCGCCGCGCACACCCCACAGCTCGGCCAGGCAGCCGCCGTTGCCGCAGGTGCCGGAGCCGAGCACGTCTCCCGGGCGCACCCAGGTGCCGCGCGAGGCGTAGGCGACCATCTCCTCGAAGGTCCAGCTCATGTTGGACAGCAGGTCCTTGCCGACGACCTCGCCGTTCACCGAAGCGGTGAGCGCCAGCCGCAGGAAGCCGTCGGCGTCGCGGTACCGCTCCAGTTCGTCGGCGGTGACGAGGTACGGGCCGAGGGTCGCGGCGGTGTCCTTGCCCTTGCAGGGGCCCAGCCCCACCTTCATCTCCGCCGACTGCAGGTCGCGGGCGGACCAGTCGTTGAAGACGGTGTAGCCGACGATGTGGTCCCGGGCCTGCTCGGGGGTGAGGTCGCGGCCCTCGCGGCCGATCACGGCGGCGACCTCCAGCTCGAAGTCCAGCACGGCCGACCCCGGCGGCATCGGGATGTCGTCGTGCGGGCCGTACACCGCGTAGGGGTTGGTGAAGTAGAAGGTCGGCGCCGCGTACCACCGCTCCGGCACCCCGGCGGTCCCGTCCACGGAGCGCCGTACGCCTTCGACGTGCTCCTCGAAGGTGACGAAGTCCCGGACGGTCGGCGGCTGAAGCGGCGGCAGCAGGCGTACGTCCGACAGCGGGACGGGATCGCCCACAGGACGGGCGCCGAGGGCGTCGAGGGCCGAGGTGCCGTCGGGCAGGGCCCGGACGACGGTGTCCTCCACGACCCCGCAGTGACGGCGCCCCTCGTACAGGTAGGTGGCGATACGCAACGGTCGGCGCCCCTTACACCGGCGGGGCGACGAAGCAGCCGCCGTCGGGGTCGTTGAAGGACTCCTTGGTGACCAGTTCGTTCATGGGGTTGGCGGTGCCCCACTGGTCGGTGACTTCGGGCTGGGAGAAGTCGTAGACGTGCGGGTGCCAGGTGTCCTCGTCCAGTTCCTCCAGCTCGGTGGTGTATTCGACGGTGTTGCCGTGCGGGTCGAGGAAGTAGGTGAAGGTGTTGTCCCCCGCCATGTGCCGGCCTGGCCCCCAGATCTTCTTGAAGCCGGCGCGCATCACCCGGCCGGAGCCGCGCATGTACTCGTCGATCCCGCGCATCTCGAAGGAGATGTGATGCAGCGAGGTGTGCGGGCCCTTGGCGATGGCCATGGAGTGGTGCTGGTTGCTGATCCGCATGAAATGCATGACGTCGCCGATGTGCGGATGGCCGAGGGTGTCGGAGAGCCGGAAACCGAGGTGGGTCTCGTACCACGCCTTGGTCTTGTCCAGATCCGGCGAGTTGAGGACGACGTGCGACAGCTTCACCGGGATCGACTCCTTCTCCTCGATCCTGCGGTGCTGTCGGACCTCGACGTCGGCGGAGACCTCGATGGTGCGGCCGTCGACGTCGAAGAAGCGGAAGCCGTAACCGCCGCCGGGGGTGTCGAGCTTGCCCGGCCGTGAGACCAACTGCACGCCCTGGGAGTGGAGTTGCTCGGCGAGCGTGTCCACGTCGGCCGGGCTTCCCGCGCCGTAGGAGACGAGGTCGAGGCGCTTCTCGTCGGCCTTGCGCAGGCGTACGACGTACTGCTCGGGGCTGCCCTCGGCGGCGAGGAAGGAGATCCCGGAGTCCTCGGCGACCTTGGTCAGGCCCCAGACGCCGGCGTAGAAGTCGAGTTGTTTGTCGTAGTCGGGTACGGCCAGGTCGACGTGGCGCAGGTGGGTGAGCAGACGGTTGCTCATGGGGGGTTCCTCCTCAGGCGAGGTCGAGCAGGGCGGCGGCGTTGCCGCCCCGCACCGCGTGGAAGTCGTGGTCGGGCAGGCCGGCCGCGCGCAGGGCGCCCAGCGGGTCGTCGGTGCCCATGTCGAAGGGGAAGTCGGAGCCGAGCAGGACGCGGTCGGGGCCGACGGTGCCGATCAGGGCTCGGAGTACGAGCGGGTCGTGGACGAGGGAGTCGAAGTACAGCCGCCTCAGATAGCTGCTCGGCTCCCGTGAGCAGCTCCGGGCGTCGGGGCGGACCCGCCAGGCGTGGTCGGAGCGGCCGATGTGGGTGGGGAGGTAGCCGCCCCCGTGCGCGGCCACCAGCTTCAGGCCCGGATGGCGGTCCAGGACGCCGGAGAAGATCAGGTGGGACAGGGCGACGGCGTTCTCGGTGGGCTGGCCGACCGTGTTGGACAGGTACCACCGGTCCAGGCGCTCGTCGAGCGTGCAGCCGAACGGGTGCAGGAAGATCAGGGCGCCTTTCTCCTCCGCGCGGGCCCAGAAGGGCGCGAGCCGCGGGTCGGAGAGCTCCACCTCCCGGGTCCCGCCCGGCCCCGGGGCGTGCGAGGAGATCTCCACGCCCCTCAGCCCCTGCTCCAGGGCGTGGTCGAGCAGGGCCGGCGCGAGGTCGGGGTGCTGGAGGGGGACGAGACCGAGGCCGTGCAGACGGTCGGGGGCCTTGGCGCAGTGCGCGGCGGTGCCCTCGTTGGCCGACCGGCAGACGGTGTCGGCCAGTCGAGGGCCGGCCCAGTAGTGGTAGTGGCCCGGTGAAGGGCTCACCAGCTGCACGTCCACGCCGGCCTCGTCCATGGCCGCCAGGCGCACGGCGACGTCCGTCAGCCTCGGCACCCGGGCGCCCACCATGGGGCCGTTCACGGCGAGGGCCGCCGGGCCGTTGCGGCGGGCGTCGAGACCCTGGGCCCCGGCGAGTCCGGGGTGACCGGCGACGGCCTCCTCGATCTCCGGGAGAAGCAGATGGGCGTGGATGTCCACGGTGGGCACCGTCACGGCAGCTCCTTGAGGAAGTTCATCGTGCGGCCGATCAGCCCGGGGAGGTCGGCGTCACGCACGCCGTCCAGCTGCCACTGGCCGATCTGCACGGACGCCTCGACGACGGTCCGGACCCGGGGGATCCGTCGGTCGTAGTAGCTCTGGAACAGCTCGTCGTCCCAGTCCCGTCCGCTCGTGAGCAACTCGGTGAGGACGAGGGCGTCCTCCAGGGACATGGCCGCGCCCTGCGCGATCGTGGGCGGGCAGCAGTGGGCGGCGTCGCCGACGAGGACGACCCGGCCGCGGTGCCAGGAGCCCTCGACCAGCATCCGGGTGAACCAGGTGTAGTTGACCTGCTTCGAGTCGGTGATGTGCTGGGTGATCTCCGGCCAGGCACCGCCGTACGCCTGCGCCAGGCGGCGCATCTCGTCGGCTTGGTCGGCCGCGTCGACGGACGCGCGGTCCCGGCACCCTTCGACCAGGTACGCGTAGAGGGTGTCCTCGCCGGTGGGCGTGTAGCCCGCGATGTAGGCCGGGCCGCCGTAGGCGAGGTCGGTGCGGTCCACGCCCTCGGGGCGCGGGGCGGCGATGCGCCAGATGCCCATGCCGGTCGGTTCCGGCTTGTCGGTGATGCCGATCGCGGCGCGGGTGGCGGAGTTGACGCCGTCGGCGGCGACGACCAGGTCGTAGCGGCCCTCGGTGCCGTCGCTGAAGCGGACCGAGACCCCGTCGGCATCCTGCTCCAGGGACTCGGCGGTGGTGCCCAGGCGCACGGTGGCGCCGGAGGCGCGGACCGCGTCGATGAGGATCTGCTGGAGCCGGGGGCGCTGCATCCCGAGGGTGGCGGGCAGGTCCTCGCCGCCGGTCCTGATGTCCTCCGCGATGTGCAGCACCGTGCCGTCGGGGGCGGTGATGCCCAGCGTGCCGAAGGCGAATCCGCAGGCCTCCACCTCCGCCCACAGGCCCAGGTCGCGCAGGACCCGCAGGGCGTTGCCCTGGAGGGTGATGCCGGAGCCGGTGGTGGCGTTCCAGTCGGGCCTGGCCTCGATCAGGTCGACGGTGATGCCGGCGCGGCGCAGCAGGATGGTGACGGCGTTGCCGGAAGCGCCCCCGCCGATGACGAGGACGGTGGGAGTTCCCCCAGCGGGAGGCTGGGAGAGGGAGCGGCTGTCGGTCATGTCGGGGTCCCTCCCGAGGTCGGGCCGCGCGGCATCGAGCGGCTGGAGGTGCGGGGTGCTGGGTTGGGGGGCGGGGGTGCGGTGCGGCCGCTCCGAGTGCGAGCCGGACATTTCCGGCGGATACTCGGTGACGGTGGTGTGAGGGGCCACCCGTCGGTGAGCGGACTGACGGGTGGCCAGGGGGCCGGGTATGCCACCGGGGCGGGAGCGAAGGGCGGAACCCGGCAGGCCGCGGGCCTATTTGACGGCGATGGGGTTGACGGGTGAGCCCACGGCCCCGGTGATGGGCAGGGGAGCGGCGGTGAGCCAGAACTCGTACACGCCGTCCGCCGCACAGTCCTCGGCGAGCGCCTCCAGGTCCCACATCTCGCCGATCAGCAGCCCCATGTTGGGGATGACGACCTGGTGCAGCGGCTGGAAGGCGCCCTCGAACTCGTTCGGCCGAACCTCGAAGCCCCAGGTGTCGGTGGCGATCGCGGCGATCTCGGTGCGGTGCAGCCAGTCCGCCGTGGTGAACGACAGCCCCGGCGCGGGCCCGCCCGCGTAGTCGCCCCACCCGTCCCGGCGCACCCGGGCCAGCTGCCCGGTCCGCACGACCACGAGGTCACCGCGGCCCACCCTCACCCCGTGCGCCTCGGCGGTCGCGGTCAGGTGCTCTTCGGTCACGGCGAACCCGTCGGGCAGCTCGCCGTCCTCACCGTCCTCGCCGACCACGCGGCCCACGTCCAGCAGGACGCCACGCCCGGCGACGTACGGCGCCATGTGCTCGATGCCGGTGACGAGGTCGCCGTCGGAGGTGACGACCTTCTCGGCCTTCCGCCCGTTCCAGGCGTTGCCGTGGTCGAAGATGTGCCCGAGGCCGTCCCACTGGGTGGAGCACTGCAGCGGCATCGCGATCACGTCGTCCGCGCCGCCGATGCCGTGCGGGAAGCCCTGGTTGCCCAGCGCCGCGTCGGTGCCGGTGTCGAGCATCGTGTGCACGGGGTTGGTCCGCCGCCGCCAGCCCTTCTGCGGCCCGTTCATGTCGAACCGCTGCGACAGCGAGAAGCTCACGCCCCGCCGTACCAGGGCGGCACCCTCCCGGCGCTTGGCCTCGTCGAGGAAGTTGAGCGTGCCGAGCACGTCGTCCTCGCCCCAGCGCCCCCAGTTGGAGTACGCCTTGGCGGCCTCGGCGATCGCGCCCTCGGGGTCGTGCCGGTCCGGGCTCATGCCGCGCCCTCCGCCACACAGCGGGTGCGCTGCACGCCCAGACCGGTGATCGACCCCTCCATGACGTCGCCGTCCCGCAGTAGCCGCCCCCAGTGGATGCCGTTGCCGGCCGGGCTGCCGGTCAGCACCAGGTCGCCGGGCAGCAGCCGCGCGGTCTGCGAGATGTACGACACCAGCCGCGCGATGCCGAACAACATGTCCTTGGTGGACTCGTCCTGCATGGTGTCGCCGTTGAGCTTGAGGGTGACCCGCAGATCACCGGGATCGGAGATCGACTCGGCCGGAACCAGCCACGGTCCGAGCGGCGTGAAGCCCGGGGTGTTCTTGCAGCGCAGCCAGTCCGTGCCGATGGCCTTCATGTCCCGCCGGAAGACGGTGGCGCGGTCGGTGAGGTCGTTGGCGATCGTGTACCCGGCGACGTACTCCGGCGCCTCCTCGACGGACACCCGGTAGGCGGGCCTGCCGATCACAGCCGCCAACTCCAGCTCCCAGTCCGGCTGTTCGGCCCAGGAGGGGAGGACGACGTCGTCGTACGGGCCGGCGATCGTGGTGGGCAGGCCGATGAAGACATACGGCAGGTCCTCGGCCGCCCGCCGGTCCATCACCGCGGCGATCTCGGCCCGCGCCTCCTCGACCGTGCGCGGGTCGTCGGGGGAGCGGTGGGCGACCTCCAGGTCGATCACGTGCTGCCGGTAGTTCGCGCCGGACTGGAAGATCTGCCGGGGCTCGACGGGGGCGCGCACCCGCAGGCCCTCCAGCGGCTGCCAGTCCAGGGCGTCCTCCGCCGCGAGGGTGCGCAGGACGGGGAGGGCCTCCTCCCACCGGTCCAGTACGGCGCGCACATCGGACGGCTCCCAGGCCAGGACCTGGCGCAGGTTCAGTACCCGCTCCCGGGCCACGAGTCCGGGGAACGCGGCCACGCCCGGAGCGGAGAACGTGCCGAGCGCGAACGGGCCGGCAGGTTGCACGAGTGTTGCCATGAGATGTCCTCCCGCTGGGTTGCGGTCTACTCTGAACCCGATCGGCCGATCACGGAAATCAATCTTGTGGATATGGCTCATCCACGTTATGGATGGCCCTCGCTCGCTAGGCGGTGCCCGGTGAACCTGTCCCGACTCGACCTCAATCTGGTCGTCGCCCTGCGCGCCCTCCTGGAGGAACGCAACGTCACCCGGGCCGGCGAGCGCATCGGACTGAGCCAGCCGGCGATGAGCGCGGCGCTGTCCCGGCTGCGCCGCCATTTCGACGACGAACTGCTCGCCCGGACCGGCAACTCCTACGAACTGACGCCGCTCGGCGTCGCGTTGCGGGACCGCAGTGCCACCGCGTGCGACCTGCTGGAGCGGGTCTTCTCCAGCCAGGCCGACTTCGACCCGGCCGCCGAGTCCCGCGAGTTCACGCTGCTCGCCTCCGACTACGGCGCGGCCGTGTTCGGCGCCGCGCTCGCCCGGGCCGTCCACCACGAGGCGCCCGGCATCCGGCTCGGTTTCCAGCACCCGGCGCCCTCCGTCACCGAGAACACCGCCGCCCTGCTGAGCACGGTCGACGGACTGCTGATGCCGCACGGCGTCATCGACGGCTTCCCCGCGATCGACCTCTACCAGGACCGCTGGCTGTGCCTGATCGCCGAGGACCACCCCGAGGTCGGCGACGCCCTCACCCTCGACCACCTGGCCCGGCTGCCCTGGGCCGTCTACCAGCGCCCCTACGACGCCCCGGCCGCCCGCCAGCTGAGCATGCTCGGCATCAGCCCCCAAGTGGAGGTCTCGGTCCAGACGTTCCAGCTGCTGCCGCACATGATCGAGGGCACCCGCAGGGTCGCGATGATCCAGGAGCGGCTCGCCCGCAGGGCGGTGCGCTCGGCGGGGGTCCGGGTTCTGCCGTGTCCTTTCGAAGCGGTGCCGGTGCAGGTGGCGTTGTGGTGGCATCCGGTGCATGCGCAGGATGCGGCGCACATCTGGTTGCGGCGGAAGGCGGCGGAGGTGGGGGAGACGTTGAGGGGGGACGCCGACGGAGGGGGCTGAAGCGACCTACTGTGAGTGCCGCGACGGGTTGCCGTTCGGCTGCGGGTCCGTGGTGGCTGGTCGCGCGGTTCCCCGCGCCCCTCGGGGCGTTGCCGGGCCGGCAGCCCGCAGACTCGCCGCCACCAGCGCCGTAGCCGCCCCCAGAACCCCCACCGCACCCGCGAGGCCGCCGACCGCCGACTCCCCGGCGAGCAGTACCAAGGGGCACACGAACTCCCCGCCGAAGAAGGCCGCCATCCACAGTCCCGTCCCACGCCCGCGGTCCTCGAACGCCAGCCGGGACATGGCGCTCGTCAGCAACGCGGGCAGGAGCATGCCCGTACCCAGGCAGTTGATCACCGCCCCGGCGACCAGCAGCGGCGCGTTGCCCGCCAGGGACATCACCCCGAAGCCGAGCGCGCAGACCGCGAAGACGGCCGGCAGCATCGGGTCGGGAGAGCGCCGGAGCCGGGCGAAGGCGACCGCACCGCCCACGGTGGCGGCGCTCGCGATCGCGGTGGCCAGACCGATCATGCCGGAGTTCTCCACGCCGAGGTCGTCGAGCAGGTACGACATCTCCACGGGGACGGTGTAGAAGACCATCGCCCCGAAGAAGGTGAGGGCGCAGACGCCCGCCAACTGCCGCCAGGGGAAAGGACGGTGGACCGCCAAGTTCGCTGCCCCGGCAGGGCTCTCGTCGCCGGCCGCGCGGGCAACCGGGCTGGGCAGGGCGGACGCCATCAGCGGAGCGAGGGCCAGGCTCACGGCGTACACCCAGAAGGGCATCTTCCAGCCCGCCGCGCCCACGGCTCCGCCGAGTACGAAGAAGACGGTGGCGGACGCGGAGGCGCACATCGTCTGCAGCGCGAGGTACTTCACCCGCCGGTGACCGGAGTAGTAGTCGCCGATCAGCGTGGTGCAGCAGGTCATGATGGCGGCCTCGGCGACACCGACCAGGGCCCGGCTGGCGATGATGGCGCCGAGCGAGTCCAGCCAGAGCGGTGCCGTGCCGAACACGGCGTACAGGACGGTCGTCACGATCAGCAGCCGCTTGCGGCCCAGCCGGTCCACGATCACCCCGGCGAACGGCGCCAGCAGCGCCAGCGACAGCGCCGGCACGGTCAGTGCGAGGGGGACGAGGGCCTTGGCGCCCGGCGTCGAGGCGAAGTGGTCCTGCATCCTCGGCAGCACCGGGGCGATCAGCACGGCCCCGAGGATCGGCAGACAGCTGCCCGCCATCAGCAGCGTCACACGCAGCAGGTGGGCGGGGCCCGCCACGGCGACGGGCGGCGGAGCGGCGTCATCGGCCGCGGCGGCGGGTGGCGTCGGGGAAACGGAACCGGGCATGGCGACTCCAGGGACGGCGTACGGGAGCGGGCATGCCGTTCACTGGCGCCGACGGCGCACGGCATGCGGTGGACGACCACACGGCGGATGCGGTGGACGACCGCACGCCGGCGGCTGGTCCGGACAGCGGCGTGCGGGTAGGGACGACTATGGGCCGTCCGCTTCCGCGCCACCATCCTCCGGGCGATCGCAATCCCGGATCTGCCTCATCCACGGGGTGGATGAGCTTGCCCGCAAGAGCGCGGCCGGGCCTGACATGGGCGTAGCCGGGCCCGGACACCCGGGCCCAGCTACGCCGGCCGACCTGTGCCGCTCCCTGGAGACGGAGGGTCAGCCTCTCCTTGCCGTGCTCACCATTCGTGCTTCTCGGAGTGCTTGGGGTGCTCGGCCTTCTTGGGGTGCTCGACCTTCTTGGGGTGCTCGACCTTCTTCGGGTGCTCGACCTTCTTGGGGTGGTCGGGCTTCTTGGGGTGGTCGGGCTTCTTCGGGACTGTGGGGTGGTCAGGCTTGGAGGGGAGTTCCGGCTTGGTGGGCTTGGCCGGCAGCGAGGGCTTGGTGGGGAGCTCGGGCTTTGCGGGGAGAGCCGGCTTGGCCGGGAGTTCGGGCTTTGTGGGGAGTTCCGGCTTGGTGGGCTTGGCCGGCAGCGAGGGCTTGGTGGGGAGCTCGGGCTTTGCGGGGAGAGCCGGCTTGGCCGGGAGTTCGGGCTTTGTGGGGAGTTCCGGCTTGGTGGGCTTGGCCGGCAGCGAGGGCTTGGTGGGGAGCTCGGGCTTTGCGGGGAGAGCCGGCTTGGCCGGGAGTTCGGGCTTTGTGGGGAGTTCCGGCTTGGTGGGCTTGGCCGGCAGCGAGGGCTTGGTGGGGAGCTCCGGCTTTGCGGGGAGAGCCGGCTTCGCTGGGAGTTCCGGCTTTGTGGGGAGTTCCGGCTTGGTGGGCTTGGCCGGCAGCGAGGGCTTCGTCGGCAGCTGTGGCTTCGCGGGGAGTGCGGGCTTCGCAGGCAGCTCTGGCTTTGCGGGCAGTGCGGGCTTGGCCGGGAGTGCGGGCTTCGCTGGGAGTTCCGGCTTTGCGGGCAGTGCGGGCTTGGCCGGGAGTGCGGGGTTCGCTGGGAGTTCCGGCTTTGCCGGGAGCTCGGGCTTTGCGGGGAGAGCAGGCTTGGTGGGGAGTTCCGGCTTGGCAGGGTAGGCGGGCTTCGCCGGGAGTTCGGGCTTGGTGGGCTTGGCCGGGTAAGCAGGTTTGGCCGGCTTCCCTGGATGCACCGGGTGGTCAGGCTTGGCCGGCAGCTCAGGCTTGGCAGGCTTGACCGGATAAGCGGGCTTGGCCGGCTTCCCCGGATGCGCTGGATAAGCCGGCTTCCCCGGATGTGCCGGGTACGCCGGCTTCCCCGGATGTGCCGGGTAGGCGGGCTTCGGCCCATGTGCCGGGTGGGCGGGCTTTGCCGGGTGCGGAGGGTGCGGGGTGATGTGGTCCTGTGCGTGGGCGGTGCTCGCGCTCGTCAGCGCGGCGGCGGCGAGCGCGGCAGCCATGGCGGCCGGCGCAAGAACAGATCGCCATCTCGGCGATGTTGTCATTTTCTCCACTCTCCTCGACTTGGTTCAGGGCCTCGTGACGGCTGGTCAGCACCAAGAGCCGGACAGTGGATGAATAGGAAATAGGCTGATATGAATAACCCTGCGACGGCGATAAGCCACCGGATGGGGTAGCGCTCGGGGTTGCCGATTGGCCCGGGTGGTGGCAGCACACCAGGGCCGCGCACAAAGCCGCGCCACAAGAGCCGGACCGACTGCATGCCGAGCACCGACGTGGTCGTCACCGGGCGGAAACTCCTCGCGCTCCAGAGCCGGCCGTACGGCCGTGTTCCTCGTGTGGCGCCCGGACCGTCGTGAGAGGCGGGGTCAGGTCGGTCGCGCGAAGGGCACGTCGTCATAGCCCACGACCGGTACGTCACCCGGCACATCAAGCCCGCCGCCGCAGTTGTCGTGGTCGGCGCCCGTCACCGGCAGGTCCGCCGCCGATGCCGGACGGCCGACCAGGGCCAGCCGGGACCCCGCGGCGTCCAGCGTCGCGCAGGCGGCCATGCGACGGCCGTACGTCTCGTCCGGCACCACACCGTGCGCCGGGCGATGATCTCGGCGCCGCGGGAGGTTGCCTGCTGGGCACCGCCTACCGCGACCGGCTGACCGACCTGGTCGGCGGCAATCTCCCGCACGCCGCGCTGGAGACGGCGAAGGACTCGGTGGGAGGCGGCCTGGCGGTGGCCGGGCAGGTCGCGAAGAACCCCGCCGGCGGCGCCCGGCAGGCCCAGGCCCCTCCTCGACGCGGTGCACGAGTCCTTCGCCCATGTCGTCCCACAGACGCCACGCCGTGACACTGACCAGCCTGATCGGCGGGAGCGTCAGGGTTGCCGGCACGGTGATCGTCCTCGCGGTACCGCCCGGCCGCAAGGCCACCGGCAAGCACCGCGAGGAGGAGCCGGTGGCGAGGGAGGCCGACCGGTACGAGGAGAACTCCGCCTCCGTCCCGTGACCCGGCACGAGCCCCCGCACCACCCTGCCTGCCTCGTGTCATCGCGGTCCGGGCAGGCGGCGTCTCCCCGCGCGCGGGCATCGAGGCGGCCGGGCGGGGCGCACCTCCCGACGATCCGTACCCAGCCGTACGGCGTAACGTCGAACTGTGGACGTCACCGCGGACAGCCTCGTCTCCCGTGCCGCACATGTGCTCGGCCTGAGCGCGGAGACGCTGATCGCCGACGTGGAGGAGTGCCTGCGCGGCGAAGTACCGCAGCTGTGGGAGGACCCGGGCCTCGCCCGCATGACGGCGATGAACATCGCCGAGCACATCCTCACCGCGCTGTCGGGCCTCGAGCACGGCATCGAGCCGGGCCTGATCGATCCGCCCGTCGCCTTCGTCGACCGCGCCCGCCGGCTCGCCCGGCACGGGATACCCGTCACCGCGATGCTGCGGGCCCACCGGCTCGCCCAGGGCATCGCCCTCGACCGGCTGCTCGCGGAACTGCCCCGGCTGACGAGCGACCCCGAGCTGATCAGCGCGGCGGCGCGCAAAGTGATCGCGGCGACGACCGGATACGTGGACCGCACGTCCGAGCAGGGCGTCACGGCGTTCCAGGAGGAGCGGGACCGCCGCCTGAGGGGGCGGCAGGCGATGGTGAACGAGGCCGGCGTGCGCATCGGCACCACCTTGGACATCGCCCGCACCACCGAGGAACTGGCGGATCTCGCCACTGAGCGGTTCGCCGACCTCGTCACCGTCGACCTGCTCGACTCCGCGCTCCACGACCCTGACGCCCCGGTGGAGGAACCGCGCGTACTGCGCCGGGTCGCCCGGCGCTCGGTGACCGGCGACCCCGACCCGGCGATCGCGCAGCAGCAGCTCCACACCGTCCCGGACGGATCGCCGCCCGGCCGCGCCCTGGCCACCGGGCAGCCCTCACGGCACCACATGGACGGCCCGTTCGACGCACACGAGGTCCACCCGGTCCACTCGACCTTGGTCGTGCCCCTGCGCGCCCGCGGCACCACCCTGGGCGTCGCCCAGTTCTCCCGCCACCGCAACCCCGACCGCTACGACGACGAGGACCTGCTCCTCGCTCAGGAGATCGCCGCCAGGGCGGCCATAGCCGTCGACAACGCCTGCCGGTACACCCACGCCCGGAGCACCGCTCTCAGCCTCCAGCGCAGCCTGCTCCCGACGCGGATGCCACCGCAGTCCGCCGTGGAGGTCGCCTGCCGCTATCTCCCCGCCGGTGGCCAGGTCGGCGTGGGCGGCGACTGGTACGACGTCATCCCGCTCTCCGGAGCCCGCGTCGCCCTCGTCGTGGGCGACGTGGTCGGGCACGGCATCCACGCCGCCGCCACGATGGGCCGGCTACGGACCGCGGTACGCACCCTGGCCGACATCGACCTGCCGCCGGACGAACTCCTCACCCACCTCGACGACGTCGTCAACCGCCTGTCCACCGAGGCCTCCACCGACCCGGACACCGAGACCGCCTCCGCGGAGATCGGGGCCACCTGCCTGTACGCCGTCTACGACCCCGTCAGCGGCAGGTGCACCCTCGCCCGAGCGGGCCACGTACTGCCCGCCGTGGTGACCCGCGACGGCCCCGTCGCCACCCTCGACCTGCCACCGGGCCCACCGCTGGGCCTCGGCGGCCTGCCCTTCGAGGCGACCGAGGTCGACCTCCCCGAAGGCAGCCTCCTCGCCCTCTACACCGACGGTCTGATCGAGGCCTGGGACCACGACGTCGAGACCGGGCTCACCCTGCTCCGCCAAGCCCTCGCCCGGCCCGCCCCCTCCCTGGAGACCGCCTGCGACGCCGTGCTCGAAGCCCTGCTGCCGGGCCGCCCGGACGACGACGTCGCCCTGCTGCTGGCCCGCACCCACGCCCTCGGGGACCGCCAGGTCGTCAGCTGGGACCTGGAGCCCGACCCGGCCGCGGTCGCCGGGGCCCGCTCGAGCGTCTCCCGCCAGCTCAGCACCTGGGGTCTCGACGACCTCGACTTCACCACCGAACTGGTGGTGAGCGAACTGGTCACCAACGCCATCCGCTACGGCCGTCCCCCCATCCGCCTGCGCCTCATCCTTCCCCAGCCTCCTGGAGGGCCGGGCGGTGACCCCGTCGGCAGCCTCCTGTGCGAGGTCTCCGACGCCAGCAGCACCACCCCGCACCAACGCCGCGCCCGCACCTACGACGAGGGCGGCCGCGGCCTGCTCCTCGTCGCCCAACTCGCCGAACACTGGGGCACACGACACGCCCGGCACGGCAAGACGGTCTGGGCGGAACTGAAGGAGACGGCCGCGCTCCAGGCCTTCGCCTCCCTCCCGGTCTAGCCCGGGAGTGGATCGACCGAGGCCGGGCGAATCAGGGGCTCAGAGCCAGTCCCGGCGTTTGAAAATCACGTACAAGCTCACGCAAACCACCCCCATCAGGCAGATGGCGAAGGGGTATCCGAAGCTCCAGCTCAACTCCGGCATGTGCTTGAAGTTCATGCCGTAGATGGTCCCGACGAGTGTCGGGGCGAACAGGATCGCCGCCCAGCTCGAGATCTTCTTGATCTCCTCGTTCTGCTCGAATCCCGCCTCCGCCAACGCCCGCATCTCCGCGTTCTGCTGTTGCGTCACCAGCGTCGCGTTCACCGTGAGGATCTCGGTGAGGGCCTGGCGGAAGCCGTCGACGCGTTCGCTGGTGTGGGTGACGTGGTCGGCCACGTCGCGGAGATAGCGCTGGAGTTCCTCGTCCGTGCCGTACTTGGAGAACCCCGCCATCAGGCCGTGCAGCATGCCGACCAGCGGGCGGGTGGCGCGCTGGAACTCGACCATCTCGCGGGAGAGTTCGTAGATGCGGCGGGAGACCTCGGGGTCGCCGCGGAAGACCTCGGTCTCGATTTCGTCGATGTCGTTCTGGACGCCCGCCACCACCGGCTCATAGCCGTCGACCACCGCGTCCAGTATCGCGTAGAGCACGGCCTCGGGGCCGAGTTTGAGCAGCTCCGGCGTCTCCTCCATGCGCTGCCGCACCGCCGACAGATCGGGGGCCGCGCCATGGCGGACGGTGATCACGAAGTCGGGGCCGACGAACACGTGCAGTTCGCCGAAGTCGACCTCCTCGGGCGCGTCGAGGTAGCGGGCCGCGCGCAGGACCACGAACAGCGTGTCGCCGTAGCGCTCCAGCTTGGGCCGCTGATGTGCCTCCATCGCGTCCTCGACCGCGAGCGGGTGCAGGTCGAACTCCGCCGCGAGGGAGAGGAGTTCCGCCTCGGTGGGGCGGGCCAGTCCGATCCACGCCATGCCGGACGGCTGGTCGCGCAGTTCGCCGTAGGTGTCGGCGAGCGTGGCCGGGGAGGAGACGCGGACGCCGTCCTGGTACACCGCCGCCTCCACGACGCTCGCCACCTCGGAGGACCCGGGAACAGCCGGGCGCGTCGGCGGATCCGGATCCGGTGGCTGCGGTGACTGCGGCGGAGTCAGGGCCCGGCGCCAGACTGACTTCATGGAGTTCTTCGAGGCGGGGCGTGCGCGTCGCTCGGACATCGCGGCTGCCTCCCGGTCGGGACGACGAGTGCGTGATCTCGGAGCAGGATATACGGGGCGAATGGCATGGGCGGGACGGGCCGAACCTGGATTCCGTGAGAGTTGCGGACCGAAGGTGTCCGCAAGCCTCGCTAGCGTGCCCGGCATGACGAAGCGGACCACGCCCCAGCCCGGCACGGACCGGACCACGGCCACGCGCGGCACGAAGCAGACGACGACCACCCCCGGCCCCGTGCTCGGCACCCGCGCCCTCAACCGCGCCACCCTCGACCGGCAGCTGCTGCTGCGCCGCTCGCGGATGTCCGCTCTGGCGGCCGTCGAGCATCTGGTCGGCCTGCAGGCACAGGAGGTCAAGCCGCCGTACTACGCGCTCGCCGCCCGGCTCGACGGCTTCACGCCCGAGGAGCTGTCGGGGCTGCTGGCCGACCGTGCGACGGTGCGCATCGTCACCATGCGCTCGACCATCCATCTGCACACCGCCGACGACAGCCTCACCCTGCGCCCGCTGGTCCAGCCCGCCCGGGACCGTGAGATCAACTACTTCCGCAAGGGCCTCGTCGGCGTCGACCTGGACCGGCTCGCCGCCCTCGCCCGCGACCTCGTCGAGGCCGAGCCCCGCACCATGAAGCAGCTCCGCGAGGCCCTCGGCGCCGAGTGGCCGGACGCCGATCCGCAGTCCCTGGCCGTCGCCGCCCGCTGCAAGCTGCCGCTCGTCCAGATCACTCCGCGGGGGATGTGGGGGCGCAGCGCCCAAGTCGCCCTCACCACCGCCGAGTACTGGCTGGGCCGCCCCGCCGAGCCGGCCGCCTCCCCGGAGGCCACGGTCCTGCGCTATCTGGCCGCCTTCGGGCCGGCCTCCGTGAAGGACATGCAGACCTGGTCCGGCCTGACCCGGATGCGCGACGCCTTCGAACGGCTCCGCCCCGAGCTCGTCACCTTCCAGGACGAGAACGGCGTCGAACTCTTCGACCTCCCCGACGCCCCGCGCCCCGACCCGGACACCCCGGCCCTGCCCCGCTTCCTGCCCGAGTTCGACAACCTCCTCCTCTCCCACGCCGACCGCACCCGGGTGATTCCACCCGCCAACCATGGCCGCACCTGGCAGGCGAACACGGTCTATTGCCCCCTCCTTGTCGACGGCTTCCTCGCGGGCGTGTGGCGGATCCTCGGCGACGCCCTCGTCATCGAGCAGTTCACAGAACTCACCAAGGCCCAGCGCGCGGAGGTGACCGAAGAAGGGGAGCGGATGCTGAAGGTGATGCACCCGGAGACGCCGTACGACATCCGCTTCGGGACCGTCATCCCGTAGCCACAGCCATGCCCCGGTGGGCGTCAGTCGGCCCGCCCGGTCACCGCGACCGTCACCCCGAGCCCGATCATCGTGCATCCGCCCGCTCCGCCTATCAGCGACAGACGGCGGTCGGAGCGGGCGAACCAGGTGCGGGCCGCCGACGCGGTCAGGCCCCACAAGGTGTCCGTGACCAGGCCGATGGTGATCGGGACCAGGCCCAACAGGAGCATCTGCAACGGGACATGGCCCGCCGAGTGGTCCACGAACTGGGGGAGCACGGCGGCGAAGAACACCACGCCCTTCGGGTTGGTGACACCGACGAGGGCGCCGTCGAGGACCGTGCGCAGATCACCGCGCGACGGTCCGGCCGGCTGCGCCTGTATCGCCGATGCCTTCAGCTCCCCCCGGTGCCGGAAAGCCTGCACGCCCAGGTAGACCAGATAGGCCGCGCCGGCCAGCTTCACCGTCAGATAGATCGCCACGGACCGCTCCACCAGCGAGCCGATCCCCACCGCGACGGCGACCACCAGCAGATAGGAGCCGAAGACATTGCCGAGCGCGGTCGCGACGGCCGTGCGGCGGCCGTGTGCCAGGGCGCGGCCGATGACGAACAGGACGCTCGGCCCCGGAATCACGATCACCAGCAGCGACATCGCCGCGAAGGCCGGCAAACGGTCCGCGGACACCATGCCCATCACCCCCAGTCACCCAGCACCCACATCCGCCACCCATTGAAACAGTCCCCACTGACAACGGCCCATGGAAGGGAGGCGCCGGACATGGATAGGGGGCGTTGCGGGCCGCTCGTGGAGGCCCGCAACGCCCCCTGGTCTTTCACCTGAGGGATGCTCAGGAGACCTTCTGGGTGCCGATCCCGGTTACGACTCGACCTGTTCGGTCACCTCGTCCGAGAAGGTGGTCAGCCGGGTGTAGACACCCGGGTAACCGGCCTGGGCGCAGCCTTCGCCCCAGGAAGTGATCCCTGCCAGGACGCCCCCGATGAGCAGGGGACCGCCGCTGTCGCCCTGGCAGGTGTCAACGCCGCCGGAGGTGTATCCGGCGCAGACCATGTCGGACGCGATGAAGTCCGAACCGTAGGAGCTCGCGCAGCTGGAGTTGGAGACGATCGGCACGGTCGCCGTCCGCAGCTGGTTGGAGGAGCTGCCGTTGGAGGAGGTGGTGCCCCAGCCGACGATGCGCGCAGTGGCGCCGGTCGCGTACACACCGGTGTCCGAGGAGTCGACGTACGAGGCCGTCGTGTACGGCATCGAGGTCGACAGGGTCAGCACGGCCACGTCGTTGCCGTCGGTGGCGTCCGTGTAGTCCGGGTGGACCCAGATGTCGCTGATCCGGCTGACCGTGCCGTTCGTGCCGTTGCGGTAGGTGCGGCCGCCGACGACGCGGACGCTGCTGGTGGTCTCGCCGACCATGCAGTGGGCCGCGGTGACGACCTTCGTCGCGGAGACGAGCGTGCCACCGCAGAACTGGTTCTGCGAGGCGTCCGTGATCTGCATCATGAACGGGTACGCGGTCGTCGTGGTCGTCGTACCGCCGACGATGGGCTGGGGTGCGGCCTCAGCGGTGGGGGCGCTGAGCAGTGCGGCCGCGGCGGCGGCAGCGGTCGCCGCGACGGCGGCGGTCTTTCTGGCACGGGTGAGCCCGAGCATGAGACTCCTCAGTGGGGGTTGCCGGTGGGGGACGCGCGGGTGGGGGGTCGTGCACGGGGGCCGCGGGACCGACCCCGTGTGCCCGGCGAGCGGCACATCCACAAGGTAGGTCCCGGAAGTTGCCCTTCCCAATGAGGGAACCCCCTAAGGGAGTTGGGCAGGGAAAACCCTCGGTCGTGGTCGGTAAACCCGCGCGACCGACAAAGACGGGTGAAGTTACGTCGTACGGCGTCCCGCCGCGAGTCTGACGATGTCGACCCGCGATCGGATCCCCAGCTTGCGATAGACGCGGGTAAGTGTGGCTTCGACCGTTTTGACGCTGATGAACAGGCGCGCGGCGATCTCCCGGTTGGTCGCGCCTTCCATGACGAGCGCGGCGACCTGACGCTCCATCGCGGCGAGCCCGTTCAGGCTGTCCAGGCCGTCCGGCGGGGAGACGGGGGTGGGGACCGTCTCCGCGGGGCGCGCCTCGGCGGCCGCCTCGACCTGCCGCAGCCACGGCAGCGCACGGCAGCGGCGGAACAGCCGGGCCGCCTCGTCGTACGACGTCGGGCCGGGAGCGCCGGTGCGCAGCTGGGTCAGCGCGAAGGCGGCCCGCGCCTCCTCCAGGCCGTAGCCCAGCTTGCCGAGCCGGTCCTGCGCCGACGTCAACTGGGCCACGGCCGCGTCCCGTTCGCCGCGGGCCGCGCGGACCAGCGCCTCGGCCCGGTCCAGGACGGCCAGGACGCTCTCGCGGTTCAGCCGCAGCGCCTGCTCGCGCGTGACGTCGATGACGTCCTGCGCCTCGGTGAGTTCACCGCTGCGCACCAGGGCCTCGGCGAGGTCGCCGTGCCAGCGGCCGCGCGCCGGGTCGGTGATGCCGAGGCCCTGCTCGACCTCGCGCACCCGGCGCAGCGAACGGACCGCCCCCTGCGCGTCCCCCGCCACCAGCTGGGCGTGGCCGAGGGCGGCCAGGGCGCGGGAGACGTACATCTGGTCGCCGTCCTCCTCGGCGTGCTCCACCGCTTCCCGCGCCAGTGCCAGCGCCCGGTCCAGCTCCCCGCCCGCGGCCTCCGCGAGCGAGGTCAGCACCGCGGAGGCCACCTCGCCGATCCCGGTGTCGCGGGCCAGCCGCAGGCTCTCGCGGGCCAGGTCGAGGGCGCGCCCGCAGTGGCCGGAGTGCAGCTCGGTCTCGGCGACCCCGCGCAGGAAGTGCACCTCGCTCTCGACCCACCCGTGCCGGCGCACCTCGCGCAGCAGCGCGGTGACCGCGGCGCGGGCCTCGGGCAGCTGGTCGCTCATGATCAGCCAGCGGAAGCGGGAGTAGCCGGCCCCGTTGTGATGGCAGGCCACCCTCGGGTCCTGGGGTTCCTCCAGCGCCCGCCGGATGGTCGCGGGGGCGTCCGGGTGGCCCATGAGGGTCTCGATCTGGGCCTGGAAGGCGAGCGCCATCAGCTCGGTGTACCGGTCGCCGGCCCGCGCGGCCAGCTCCGCCGAGTACGCGGCCTCCTCCCGGGCCTCGTCGAAGTCGCCCTTCACGAGCAGCGCGCGCCACGTCAGCTGGTAGTGGACCAGCGCGAGCAGCTTCGGGTCGTCGCCCGCGTCGGCCAGGGCCTGCGGGAAGATCGCGTCGACCTCCGTCATCGCGTGGCCCGCCGTGTCGATCACCGCGATCCAGGCCCGTACCCGTTCCGCGGGCACGGACGTGCGGGCGAGCACCTCACGGGCGATGTCCCGGGCGAGGTCCAGCTCGCCGGCGGTGATCGCGTCGTCCACGGCCTGCAGGCGCAGGGCCTCCGGGCTGGGCCCCGTCGTTCGTATGAGCCGGGCGTCGTGGGGTCCGGCAGGAGCTGCCCCGGAGGGGGGACCGGCCGCGGCGTTGTCGCCGGTCGCCGGCTCGGCTTCCCCCAAGCTCTCGGCCTCGCCCGAGGGCGCACCGTCCGCCGGGGTGTGCCGGGCGGCGAGCAGGCAGAGCTGCGCGGCCACCGACGGCGCTCCCCGGTCCCGGGCCAGGGTGGCGGCCTCGGCGAGGCGGGCGGCGACCTCCGGGTCGGTGCCGGTGGTCGCGAGGGCCAGGTGCCGGGCGCGCTCGATGGGGTCGGAGGCCGCCGTCGACAGCGCGGCGTGCGCGGCACGGCGCTCCTGCGCGGGCGCCTCGGCGTACAGCGCGGCGGAGACCATCGGGTGCGCGAACCGTACGGCGGGACCCTCGGGCTCGGTCGCCAGCAGCCCGAGCGCGGCGGCCTGGGCGGTCTCGGCCTCGGCGTTGGCACGGCCGGCCGCGTGCAGCAGCGCCAGCGTGGGACGGGCGCCGGCACTGGCGACCAGGAGGGTGCGGCGGGCCTCCTCCGACAGCATCTCCAGGCGGTTGAGCACCAGGGCGCGCAGCGAGGTGGGCACCGGCAGGGGTTCGCCGGGGCGGGGCGGGGTGGGGTTCTCGGCGAGGGCACGGCCCAGTTCGAGGGCGAACAGGGCGTTGCCGCCGCTGGTGCGGTGGATGTCCCGGACCGTGGAGCGGGGCAGGCCGGTGAAGCCGCGGTGGTCGAGGAGGGCGGACATCTGGGCGCGGGAGAGGGGACCCAGCCGTACGGCGAGGGTGTCCGGCGGGGACGCGCGTAGATGGCGGTCGTACTCCTGGCCATCGGTCCGCACCGCGCACAGCATCCGCACCGGGGTGTCGCCGAGCCGGCGGGCGGCGAAGCCGAGGAGCTCGGCGCTGGCCGGGTCCAGCCACTGGAGGTCGTCGGCGACGACGAGGACGGGCCCGGTCTCGGCGAGGGCGCGCAGGGCGGACAGGACGGCCAGGCGCAGGGCGAGTCCGTCGCGTTGGAGGGTGGACTCGCCGCGGCCGGTGAGCGCCGACTCCAGGGCGGTGAGCTGGGCTGCGGGGATCCGGTCGGACACCTCGTCCAGGACCAGGCCGAGGAGGTCGGCCAGGGCGAGGAAGGGGAGATGGGATTCGGACTCGGTGGGCGAGCAGCGCAACACGGTGCGTGCCGCCCCGCCGTATTCCGCGGCCAATGCCCGCAGGACCGTGGACTTCCCAATTCCGGCAGGGCCGTGAAGCAGCACGCTCCCGCCCCGCCCGAGCTGCTCACGCGCCGCGGTGAACAGCTCCTCCCTGCCGATGACCTGGTCGGGGCGGCATCTCGCAGGCTCCTTGAAGTCCCGTCGCACGGTCACCGCTCCCCTCCGTGTGTCGTGTTCGGGCCAATATTAGGCAACGGATCTTTGAAATTCGGAGTGAAGACATGGTGAGGCAAATAACAACGGTGCGGCATGGAGAAATTCAAGGCTCGTGCGAATGAATGACGGGCGTCCGAGCCGGCCGGTCCGAGCGGGCGACCGGCGGGTCCGACGGCTCCGCAGCCGTACGGCCTGCGGTCCTACGGCAGCAACCCCGCCCGCCGCGCCGCCACCACCGCCTCACCGCGGGTGTGCGTGCCCAGCTTGCGCATGGCCGACCGCAGATAGCCCTTGACCGTCTCCGCCCGCAGGCCCAGCCGCTCGGCGGTGAGCGCGTTCGTGGCTCCCGCGGCCACGCATGCCAGCACATCCAGCTCGCGGGGGGCCAGCCGCACGCCGTTGCGGGGTGACCCCTCGGTCAGCAGGCCGCAGGCGGCCAGCAGCTCCGTGCGCAGGGCGGGGTCGCCGATGCGCGGGGCCAGGGCGCGCAGCGCCGCGTGGGCCTCGCGGACCTGCTCCCACGCCGCGCCCCGGTCGGCCGGCGCCGCCGGCGGCCGAGCCGCCTCCTGCAACCCCCGCACCTCGTCCCGCACCACCAGCGCCTGCTCCACGTCCCGCGCCGCCGCCACGGCCGCCGTCAGCGTGCGATCGCCCAGCGGCTGGGCCGTGCGCAGGGCGCCGTACAGGACACCGCGCACCCGGCGCCGTACGACCACCGGGACCGCCAGCACCGAACGCAGCCCCTCCGCGGCGACGGCGGCGTCGTACTCATGGCTGATCTGCTGCGAGGCGGAGTAGTCCGTGACCGCGCAGGGGCGGGCGAGGGCCACGGCCTTGCCGCCCAGGCCGGTGCCGGCGGTCACCGCGAGTCTGCTCAGGGCCTCGGTGGCCGTGCCGTTCAGTTCACTGATGCGCATCCGCGGGCGCCCGCCCTCCACCAGGCCGCCGAAGGCGACCGGGAGGCCGGTCGAGCGGCGCAGGCGCACCAGCGCGCTCCTTATGTCCACCGATGCGGCCGCGTCCACTGTCACGTACTCGCCCTTTCGCCGCGCCTTCCGGAGCGCACACCCCCGTTCGGGGGTAGTGAGACCCACGTCACGGATTACACGATGACTGAGAGCCGCCCGGCAAGGTCCGGTCTACCAGGAGGACAGATGACGACGGGGACGGAGCTGTTCCGCAGTGCGCGGGACTTCCTGCTCGAGCACCGCGAGGACTACGCCACCGCCTACGAGGGCTTCGCCTGGCCCCGGCCCGAGCGGTTCAACTGGGCGCTCGACTGGTTCGACGTCATCGCGGACGGAAACGACCGCACCGCGCTGCACATCGTCGAGGAGGACGGCAGCGAGGTCCGGCTCTCCTTCGCCGAGATGGCCGAGCGCTCCGCGCGCGTCGCGGGCTGGCTGCGGGCACGTGGCGTCCGCGCCGAGGACCGGCTCCTCGTGATGCTCGGCAACCAGGCCGAACTGTGGGAGACCGCCCTCGCCGCGATGAAGCTGCGCGCCGTCGTCATTCCGGCCACGCCGCTGCTGGGCCCCGCCGACCTGCACGACCGGGTGGAGCGCGGGCGGGTCCGGCATGTGCTGGTGCGGGCGGAGGACACCGCCAAGTTCGACGAGGTGCCCGGCGGCTACACACGCATCAGCGTCGGCGGGGCGCCCGAGGGATGGCAGGCGTACGAGGACGCGTACACCGCCCCCGCCGACTTCACCCCCGACGGGCCGACCGCGGCCGACGACCCGCTGATGCTGTACTTCACCTCCGGCACCACCGCCCGCCCCAAGCTGGTCGAGCACACCCACACCTCGTACCCGATCGGGCACCTGGCCACCATGTACTGGATCGGCCTCAAGCCCGGCGACGTGCATCTGAACATCTCCTCGCCCGGCTGGGCCAAGCATGCCTGGTCCAACCTCTTCGCGCCGTGGAACGCGGAGGCGACCGTCTTCATCCACAACTACACGCGCTTCGACGCGGCCCGGCTGATGACCGAGATGGACCGTGCCGGGGTCACCGCCTTCTGCGCCCCGCCGACCGTCTGGCGCATGCTCATCCAGGCCGACCTGAGCGCGCTGCGCACCCCGCCCCGCGAGGCCGTCGCCGCCGGTGAGCCGCTCAACCCCGAGGTCATCGAGCGGGTGCGCGAGGCCTGGGGCGTGACCATCCGGGACGGCTTCGGGCAGACCGAGACCGCCGTCCAGGTCTCCAACAGCCCCGGCCAGCCCCTGAAGACCGGATCCATGGGCCGCCCCAGCCCCGGCTTCCGCGTCGAGCTCCTCGACCCGGTCACCGGCGCGCCCGGCGCCGACGAGGGCGAGATCGCCCTCGACCTCTCCGAGCGGCCGGTCGGCGTGATGACCGGCTACCACGGCGACGCCGACCGTACGGCGGAGGCGATGGCCGGCGGCTACTACCGGACGGGGGACATCGGTTCGCGGGACGCCGACGGATACATCACCTACGTCGGGCGCGCGGACGATGTCTTCAAGGCTTCGGACTACAAGATCAGCCCCTTCGAGCTGGAAAGCGCCCTGCTGGAGCACGAGGCGGTGGCCGAGGCGGCCGTCGTGCCCGCGCCGGACGAGCTGCGGCTCGCGGTGCCGAAGGCGTACGTCGTGCTGGCGGACGGCTGGGAGCCGGGCCCCGACACGGCGAAGGTGCTCTTCGAGCACTCGCGGGAGGTCCTGGCGCCGTACAAGCGCGTCCGCCGCCTGGAGTTCGCGCCGCTGCCCAAGACCGTCTCCGGCAAGATCCGCCGCATCGAGCTGCGCGAGGCCACGGCCGCGGGCTCGGACGCCGAGTACCGCGAGGAGGACTTCCGGTGACCGTCGAGCTGTCGTACACGCACGGGACGAGTGAGACGGTCCTGCTCGGGGAGACGATCGGGGCCAACCTGGACCGGGCCGTCGCGGCCTGGCCGGACCGGGAGGCGCTGGTCGACGTGCCGTCCGGGCGGCGCTGGACCTACGCCCAATTCGCCGCCGACGTCGACGAGTTGGCGTACGCGCTGCTCGCGAGCGGGGTCGCCAAGGGCGACCGGGTGGGGATCTGGGCGGTCAACTGCCCCGAGTGGGTCCTGGTCCAGTACGCCACCGCCCGCATCGGCGCGATCATGGTGAACATCAACCCGGCCTACCGCACCCACGAGGTCGAGTACGTCCTCAACCAGGCCGGCATCTCCCTCCTCTTCGCCTCCCTCAGTCACAAGACGAGCGACTACCGGGCGATGGTCGAGCAAGTGCGGGGCAAGTGCCCGCAGTTGAGGGAGACCGTGTTCATCGGTGACCCGAGCTGGGAAGCGCTGATCGCGCGGGGAACGCCGGTGCCGTTC
Organism: Streptomyces sp. CA-251387; assembly: GCF_050936625.1. Lineage (NCBI taxonomy): Bacteria > Bacillati > Actinomycetota > Actinomycetes > Kitasatosporales > Streptomycetaceae > Streptomyces > Streptomyces sp. CA-251387. The sequence goes on from NZ_JBNJMJ010000001.1 coordinate 7,672,548, forward strand.
GAGGACCTGTCCTGCGACGACCCGATCAACATCCAGTACACGTCCGGCACGACGGGCTTCCCCAAGGGGGCCACCCTCTCCCACCACAACATCCTCAACAACGGCTACTTCGTGGGCGAGATGATCGCCTACACCGAGCAGGACCGGGTGTGCCTTCCGGTGCCCTTCTACCACTGCTTCGGCATGGTCATGGGCAATCTGGCCGCCACGTCCCACGGCGCCTGCATGGTGATCCCGGCCCCCTCCTTCGACCCGAAGGCCACGCTGGAGGCCGTCCAGCGGGAGCGCTGCACCTCCCTGTACGGCGTCCCGACGATGTTCATCGCGGAGCTGAACCTCCCCGACTTCGCCTCGTACGACCTCTCCTCCCTGCGCACCGGCATCATGGCGGGCTCGCCCTGCCCGGTGGAGGTGATGAAGCGGGTGGTCACCGAGATGCACATGGCCGAGGTGTCGATCTGCTACGGGATGACGGAGACCTCGCCCGTCTCCACGCAGACCCGCCGCGACGACGACCTGGAACACCGCACCGGCACGGTCGGGCGCGTGCTGCCGCACATCGAGGTGAAGCTCGTCGACCCGGCGACCGGCGTGACCCGACCCCGGGGCGAGGCGGGCGAGTTGTGCACCCGTGGCTACAGCGTGATGCTCGGCTACTGGAACGAGCCCGAGAAGACCGCCGAGGCCGTCGACGCCGGCCGCTGGATGCACACCGGGGACCTGGCCGTCATGCGCGAGGACGGCTACGTCGAGATCGTCGGCCGCATCAAGGACATGATCATCCGGGGCGGCGAGAACATCTACCCGCGCGAGATCGAGGAGTTCCTGTACGGCCACCCGAAGATCGCGGACGTCCAGGTCGTCGGAGTGCCGCACCAGCGGTACGGCGAGGAGGTGCTGGCGTGCGTCATCCCGCGCGATCCCGGTGACCCGCTGACGCTGGAGGAGCTGCGGGCCTTCTGCGACGGGCAGTTGGCGCACTACAAGATCCCGAGCCGGTTGCAGATCCTCGACTCCTTCCCGATGACGGTGTCCGGGAAGGTGCGGAAGGTGGAGCTGCGGGAGAAGTACGCCGGTCGGTGAACCACTCAGGCGGCCGGCCGCAGCACGACGCAGCACCGGCCGTCACGGGGGGCGAGGCAGGCTTCGAAGCCGGTCTCGCCCAGGCCGTGCAGCACACCGCGCAGCAGATGGAGGTTCATCCCGCACACCGTTTGGGTGTGCTCGCGGGCCAGCGCGTGGAAGGGGCAGTTGGCCAGGACGATCGCGTCGTCCTCGCGGCGCGGCTCGAATCCCTGCTGCTCCAGCAGGTCGATGAGGGCCGCGTCGCCCGTCCCTCCCAGCTGTGAGCCGAGTTCCTCCGCCTTGCGGTGCAGCACGTCCCGCACCGGCTCACCCGTCGCGTCGGACTCCTCGACCGCCTGGGCCAGGAGCCGTCCGGCCAGTTCGTAGCGCCGGTCCGGCAGGCTGACGGCGACCTGTCGCGTGGAGCGGCGGTAGAGCTTGGCCGGCCTGCCCGCGCCCGGGCCGGTCCGTCCGCTGCGCCGCTCGTAGACCACGTCGAGCAGGGACTCCGCGGCGAGCCGGTCCAGGTGGAACGCCGCGGTCTGCCGCGCCAGGCCGAGTGCCTCGGCCGCCTCGTCCCGACTGACCGGGCCCGCCTGGCGCACCACATGCTCGTACAGCCTCCTGCGCGTCGGCTCGTCGAGCGCGGCGACGGCGGAGACGTCGGCGGCGTGGGCGTCAGCGGCGTTCACGTCGGCGTCGGGTACTTCCTTCGCGGCATCCACGAACACCAGTGTAAAACCCACGGCCATTGACTAAAGACAATGTGCGCGCTTCTATAGTTAATGAGAGTCATCTATAGAAGGAGTCGACATGGCCTCCGCAACCACCAGCACCACACCCGCCGGGTCCCGGCGTGCGGTGCTCGCCGACCCCGGCTACCAGGCCTTCCTGGTCCTGCGCATCGGGTTCACGGTGGCGCCGATCCTGTTCGGGCTGGACAAGTTCGCCAACCTGCTCGTGGACTGGCCCGGCTACCTCGCGCCCTGGATCGACGACGTCCTTCCGGGCAGCGCCCAGGCGGCCATGTACGCGGTGGGCGCGATCGAGATCCTGGCCGGTGTCGTCGTGGCCCTGGCCCCGCGCTTCGGCGGGTGGCTGGTGGCCGGCTGGCTGGCGGGCATCATCGTCAACCTGCTGACCATCCCGGACTACTACGACATCGCGCTGCGGGACTTCGGACTGCTGCTCGGCGCGGTGGCGCTCGCGCGGCTCGCGGAGCGGTACCACGGCGGGCGGGAGGTGTGAACTCGTAGTCGTACGAACGACGTTCGAGCGGGGGCGCCCCATGGCGCCTCCGCTTTTTTCTGTCGCATCTCTTGCAGACAGCGGTTGCCAAGCAATAGGAAGGAAAGGTTCCTAACAGTCTCCTGCTCCACCCCCACAAGCGGAGAATCACATGCGCCTTCCCTCACTGAGACGGCAACCCCAACCCCCCACCCGACGCCGCCCCCGGCGAAGCGCAAGGCTGCGCATCGCCCTGGCCGCCGCCCTCGCAGCTCTCCCGGCCATGCTGCTTCTGGGCGTGAGCCAAGCCGCCGCCGGACCGGCGGGGCTGGACGATCCGGCGAAGAAGGAGATCGCCATGCGGCTCGTCTCCAGTGCCGAGAACTCGTCGCTGGACTGGCGGGCCCAGTTCGACTACATCGAGGACATCGGCGACGGCCGCGGCTACACGGCCGGGATCGTCGGCTTCTGCTCCGGCACCCACGACATGCTGGAACTCGTCGAGTACTACACCGCACAGGAACCGCACAACCCGCTCGCCCCGTACCTGCCCGCCCTCCGCGAGGTCGACGGCACCGACTCGCACGAAGGGCTCGACCCCGGCTTCACGGACGCCTGGGTGAGGGCCGCGCAGACGCCGGAGTTCCAGGCGGCCCAGGAACACGAGCGCGACCGGGTGTACTTCGACCCGTCCGTCTCACGGGCCAAGCGCGACGGCCTGCAGGAACTGGGGCAGTTCGCCTACTACGACGCCATCGTCATGCACGGCGCGTCGGGCTTCGCCTCGATCCGGGCCGACGCCCGCCGTCACGCCAGGACCCCGGCGGACGGCGGCAACGAGACGACGTATCTGCATGCGTTCCTGGACGCGCGCGTGAAGGAGATGAAGAAGGAGGCCGCACACGAGGACACCAGCCGCGTCGACACCGCCCAGCGGGTCTTCCTCAACAAGGGCAACCTGCGCCTGAAGACGCCGCTCACCTGGCATGTGTACGGCGATCGGTTCCACATCGAGAGGGATCCGGCCTCGTCGGTCGGGGGCTGAGGAACTCGGCACGCATACAGCTGACCGGCACTTCTCGGTGCCGGTCAGCGATATTTGGCCCGTCCGGCGTTTGAGGACGAGGCCCTCTCAGGGGCGATTCACCGCGCGGCGCCCTCCGCGTCGAGCGCGTCGGCGAGGCCGTTGACCGGCTGGGGCGTGCCCGTGAGGTCGAGGACGAACAGAGGGACGCCCAGCGCGTCGGCGCTCGTGCGCGCGTCGGGGGCGTATCCGGCGAGGGAGAAGTAGACGCAGGCCGCGGACTCGGTCATGGCCGTCAGCCACAGGCACTCCACGTCCCGCGGCGAGGCCGGCCGTACAGTCGGGTCGACCTGGGCGAGCAGGCCGTGCGCGGCGATGCCGATGCCGGTCGGCGGCCGCTGGTCGGCACGGCGGATGTCCCGGTAGCCGAGCCAGCGCAGATAGACGGCGGCGGCCGTGACGGCGTCACGCGCGGTGCGGATCGTGACGGGCTGGAAGGCGCGGCGCGCGGCGGCCGGAGCCTTCCGTGGTGTCTCGCCGGTGTCCGCCCGCACCGCCGGAACCCGCAACACCGTCCCGCAGGGGCAGCCCACCTCCGGACGGGGCCACTGGCTCTCGCGGTCGCACGCCCCGCACCGCACTCCCACCCATTCGTCGTCCCAGGCGCGATGGGTGACGGCCGTCGCGGTCCCCTGCGGGTCGAGCGCCGGCGCGACGGGCTCCCCGCACGCGCACGGGTAGGCGGGCGCCTCGTAGAGATGCTCCCGCCGGCAGACCGGGCAGCGCACCGACACGCTCTCGGACATGGCCACTCCAGGACGACCTCGCATCGGGACAGCGCTCCCATGGTCCTCCAGGACGTGCCCGGTTGTCCGGCCCTTGACGGTCTTCACCTGTCCACCTACATTGCTTCCAGATAGTAGAAAAGAATTTCCGCAATGTGGAAACAGTGCGGGAAGAGACATCGTCACGGAATTGCTCACCGCGGGGCGCGACGGGAGTGCGAATCCGACAGCCGAAGCAGGAGTACTCAATGGCTCGTATGACCGCTGCCCGAGCGGCAGTCGAGATCCTCAAGCGCGAGGGCGTCAGCAACGCGTTCGGCGTGCCGGGCGCGGCGATCAACCCCTTCTACGCGGCGCTCAAGGCCTCCGGAGGCATCCAGCACACCCTCGCCCGCCATGTGGAGGGCGCCTCGCACATGGCCGAGGGTTACACCCGTACCCACCCGGGCAACATCGGCGTCTGCATCGGCACGTCCGGACCCGCCGGCACCGACATGATCACCGGTCTGTACTCGGCGATCGGCGACTCGATCCCGATCCTGTGCATCACCGGCCAGGCTCCGACCGCCGTGATCCACAAAGAGGACTTCCAGGCCGTCGACATCGCCTCGATCGCCAAGCCGGTCACGAAAATGGCGGTGACCGTCCTGGAGGCCGCGCAGGTCCCCGGCGTCTTCCAGCAGGCGTTCCACCTGATGCGCTCCGGCCGGCCCGGCCCGGTCCTGATCGACCTGCCGATCGACGTCCAGCTGACGGAGATCGAGTTCGACCCGGAGACGTACGAGCCCCTCCCGGCCTACAAGCCGGCCGCGACCCGCCCGCAGATCGAGAAGGCGATCGGGATGCTGAACGCGTCCGAGCGCCCGCTGATCGTCGCGGGCGGCGGCGTCATCAATGCCGACGCGGCCGAACTCCTCGTCGAGTTCGCGGAGTTGACCGGCACCCCGGTCGTCCCGACCCTCATGGGCTGGGGCCTGCTCCCCGACGACCACGAGCTGAACGCCGGCATGGTCGGCCTGCAGACCTCGCACCGCTACGGCAACGCGACCTTCCTGGAGTCCGACTTCGTCCTCGGCATCGGCAACCGCTGGGCCAACCGCCACACGGGCAAGCTGGACGTCTACACGGCCGGCCGGAAGTTCGTCCACGTCGACATCGAGCCCACCCAGATCGGCAAGATCTTCGCCCCGGACTACGGCATCGCCTCCGACGCGAAGGCTGCCCTGGAGCTGTTCGTCGAGGTGGCACGGGAGTTGAAGGCGGCGGGCAAGCTGCCCGACCGCTCCGCGTGGGCCGCGTCCGCGCAGGAGAAGAAGGCGACGCTCCAGCGCCGTACGCACTTCGACAACATCCCGATCAAGCCGCAGCGCGTCTACGAGGAGATGAACAAGGCCTTCGGCCCGGAGACCCGGTACGTCTCCACCATCGGCCTCTCGCAGATCGCCGGCGCCCAGATGCTGCACGTCTTCAAGCCGCGGCACTGGATCAACTGCGGTCAGGCGGGCCCGCTCGGCTGGACCATCCCGGCCGCGCTGGGCGTGGCGAAGGCCGACCCGGAGGCGTCCGTGGTCGCCCTCTCCGGCGACTACGACTTCCAGTTCATGATCGAGGAGCTGGCGGTCGGGGCGCAGCACAAGATCCCGTACGTGCATGTCCTGGTCAACAACTCCTACCTGGGGCTGATCCGCCAGGCGCAGCGGGCGTTCGACATCGACTTCCAGGTCAAGCTGGAGTTCGAGAACATCAACTCGCCCGAGCTGGGCGTCTACGGCGTCGACCACGTCAAGGTCGCCGAGGGCCTCGGCTGCAAGGCGATCCGGGTGACCGACCCGAACGAGCTGGGTGCGGCCTTCGAGCAGGCCAAGAAGCTCGCGCAGGAGTACCAGGTCCCGGTGGTCGTCGAGGCGATCCTGGAGCGCGTCACCAACATCTCCATGTCGACGACGAACGACATCAGCAACGTCGTGGAGTTCGAGGAGCTCGCGACGGAGCCGGGTCACGCACCGACGTCGATCAAGACGCTGAAGGTCTGAGGCGGCGGATCTGACGCGTCGGGTCAGCAAAGGGGCGGTCCAACCGAGAGGTTGGGCCGCCCCTTGATGTTCCCCCGTGATCCTTGCGCTTCCCCCGTGCGGTGTTCCCCCGTTCCCGGGACCCGCCGCCCCCGTGCCGGCGGGCCCCGTGTGAGAAGAATGTGCCCACGGGTGGTGGCGGTTGAAGCCTCTTGAACTGTGTTCAGAGCTTGATTTGAGGATTGCGTAGACGCCCTACGCCCTCAGGCGTACGCGCGTAGTCACGTCTCCCGGTGATGTTCCGGGGTGTTGTCGGACCCCACGGACACAATGCGCGCCATGACACCGAGAAGCGACATGACCCTGGAGTGGCACCTTCGCAAGGTGGTGGCCAAGGAGGCGGTCGACGAGGCCGTGAAGGATGCCGTGCAGGCGGTTCTGAAGCACATGCACGGCGGACGCAGCCGCAAGCGGCGAGGCGGCAGAGAGCTGGTACGGCTCCTGGAGGAGGCGCGGGGTGCTGCGGCGGGAGCCGGCGAGTGGCAGGTCGTACGACTCGTGCAGGATGCGATCGAGTACGCCGAGGGACGCATCCTGCGGTACGACTTCGAGGACCGGCACCGGCTGTTCGGGGACGGGCAGCGGAGGGAGTCGCACACGGGCTTCCTCGGCAGCACGATGCAGGCGATGCACCAATGGCTGTTCGACGCCGGGCGGAGGTACCTGGCGGACCACCCCGAGGCCGGGATCGAGGAGTTCCTGGAGCACTTTCGGGCGCAGGGTGAGGACGCGGTGTTTCTTCAGGCCTCCGAAGACCGCCCCGGTCGCTATGTCGTTCCGCGGGGCCGGGCCGAGATCACGCTGTGGCTGGAGCGGATCATCCGCAGCGGCCGGATCGACATCGCAGACCCGGCAGCCGAAGCTCGGAAGATCGTCACCTCGCCCGAAGCCTTGGCCTTGCTGGCCGCCGACGATCAGGGGCGGATCCTGCTGCAGGCCGCCGAACTGCGCCGCCGTGACGCCCGGCTCAAGGAGCTGCGTACTGTCGTCGAGGATCGCAAGGCTACCGAGGCGGATGTGCAGCGGGCGCTGGACGGGCAGTACTGGATCTTCGGCGGGCGCTTCGTGGGCGAGGCGGCACAGCGGCGGCTCGTGCCCGGGGACGAACTCGACATTCCGTTGATACGCGGCGACGGGGCGCTCCATGTCGTCGAGCTCAAGCGCGCCATGAGCCTCAAGGGTCCGCTGGTCAAGCGACATCGCCATGCCTGGGTGCCGGCGGCGCAGGTGCACGAGGCCGTCGGCCAGGCCGTCAACTACCTCACCGGGCTGGACGAGAACCGGGAACGGCTCCGCGCCGACTTCGGTATCGAGACCCGGCGGGCCAGCGCCCTGGTCCTGGTCGGGCACCCCGCGCTGCATCCGGAGGTGCCGGAGGAGGAGGTCAACGAGGCGCTGCGGACGTTCAATGCGCACATGACCAGGGTCGAGGTGCTGACGTACAAGGAACTCCTGGACAACGCCGAGCGCTCCCTGGCCGGCGAGAGCGCGGTGTAGGGAGCGCGGGGGAGGCTGGCCGTCCGACGGTGCGAGGCTGGGCGCGACAGGACGTTCGCGCCGCCGGACGGGGTCTTGGGGGGCTCGGGACCGCGGCGGCAGCGACGGCACCGGGGGCTCCTTCCCTCAGGTCGAAGAAGGAGGCCGGGACCTTCACCACCGCACTGGCTCGCACGCCGCCGCGGTCCTCACGTTGCCCGCGCCCGTTCCGAGCGACCACCCCTCATCCGGGTCGATCGGCGTCGGGGCGCGGGCGGTGCGTCCGGCTCATGACCTCCCGTCAGGAGGCGGACGCAGTCCAGTGGTTCAGTCCTCGCGCAGGGCGCGGACCGCCTCCTCCACGCGCTTGCCGTACTCCGGGTCGGCGGCGTGGAAGTGGGCCAGGTTCTTCTCGATCACATCGTCGCGGGAGACCTGGGACAGGCCACCGGCGATGTTCGCGATCAGGCGGGACTTCTCCTCGGCCGACATGAGCCGGTACAGCTCACCGGCCTGGAAGAAGTCGTCGTCCTTGGTGTGGAGCGGTGCCTCATGGGTGCCCGTGTGGCCGGTCACCGCGAGCGGGGCCGACAGCGGGCGGCCGGTCTCCACCGGGCCGTCGTAGGAGTTCGGCTCGTAGTTCTTGGCGTACCGGCCCTGGGAGTTGGTGGCCATGAAGCCGTCGCGGCCGTAGTTCTGCGCGGTCGTCGCCTTCGGGGCGTTGACCGCCAGCTGGGTGTGGTTGACGCCCAGGCGGTAGCGGTGGGCGTCCGCGTAGGCGAACAGGCGGCCCTGGAGCATCTTGTCGGGGGAGGGGCCGATGCCCGGCACGAAGTTGTTCGGGGAGAACGCGGCCTGCTCGACCTCGGCGAAGACGTTGTCCGGGTTGCGGTCCAGGACCAGGCGGCCCACGCGCTGCAGCGGGTAGTCCTTGTGCGGCCAGACCTTGGTCAGGTCGAAGGGGTTGAAGCGGTAGTCGGCCGCCTCGGCCGCCGGCATGAGCTGGACGTAGAGGGTCCAGGACGGGTGCACGCCCCGCTCGATGGCCTGGAGCAGGTCCGTCTGGTGCGAGTTGGGGTCCTTGCCCGCGAGCTCGGCGGCCTGCTCGCTGCTCAGGCAGCGGATGCCCTGGTTGGTCTTGAAGTGGTACTTGACGAAGAAGGCCTCGCCCTCGGCGTTCGTCCACTGGTAGGTGTGCGAGCCGTAGCCGTTCATGTGGCGGTACGACGCCGGGATGCCGCGGTCGCCCATCAGCCAGGTCACCTGGTGCGTGGCCTCGGGGGCGTGCGCCCAGAAGTCCCAGACGTTGTCCGGCTCCTGGCGGCCGGTGAACGGGTCGCGCTTCTGCGAGTGGATGAAGTCGGGGAACTTGATCGGGTCCTTGATGAAGAACACCGGGGTGTTGTTGCCGACGAGGTCGTAATTGCCCTCCGCCGTATAGAACTTGACCGCAAAACCGCGCGGGTCACGGACCGCGTCCGCGCCGCCGAGGCTGTCGGCCACGGTCGAGAAGCGCAGGAACACCTCGGTCCGCTTGCCCACCGCGCTCAGGAAGTCGGCGTGGGTGAAGCCGGTGACGTCGTCGGTCACCTCGAAGTGGCCGTACGCGCCGGAGCCCCGGGCGTGCACCACACGCTCCGGGATGCGCTCGCGGTTGAAGCGCGCCAGCTTCTCCAGGAGGTGCTGGTCCTGGAGCAGGAGCGGGCCGCCGACGCCGGCGGAGGCTGAGTTCTGGTTGTCGGCGACCGGGGCGCCGGACTCGGTCGTGAGCACGCGCTTCGACATCGTGGACCTTCCGTGCGGTGGCACTTCCGTGCTGGTGGCAGCGGAAAACTCTTTCCGCTTGGTGGAGCCTAGAAGTGAGGGAATCTGAACGTCAACAGTTTGTTGAAGTTGTTTGCAGCGGTGGATTCCGGGCGGCGCCCCCGCCTGGGCGCGACAGGACAGGTGTCAGCGAAGGCGCCGCCCGGAAGTCTCGGGGTGGGTCAGACCTGGGCGCCGGAGAGGCGCTCGACCGCCCGCAGCAGCGCGGAGTGGTCCAGGCCGCCGTCGCCCTGGGCGCGCAGGGACGCGACCAGCTGGGCGACCACGGCGCCGACGGGCAGGGCGGCGCCGACGTTGCGGGCGGCGTCCGTGACGATACCCATGTCCTTGTGGTGCAGGTCGATACGGAAGCCCGGCTTGAAGTCCCGGTTCAGGAAGTTGTCCTTCTTCCGCGTCAGCACGGTGGAGCCGGCCAGGCCACCGTTGAGGACGTCCAGCGCGGCGTTCAGGTCCACACCCGACTTCTCCAGGAAGACCACGGCCTCGGCGCACGCCTGGATGTTCACGGCGACGATCAGCTGGTTGGCGGCCTTCACGGTCTGACCCGAGCCGTGCGGACCGCACAGCACGATGGTCTTGCCGAGGGCCTCGAAGATCGGCTCGGCCTCGTCGAAGTCGGCCTGCTCGCCGCCGACCATGATCGACAGTACGGCCTCGATGGCGCCGGCCTCACCGCCGGACACCGGGGCGTCCAGCACGCGGATGCCCTTGTCCTTGGCCGCCTTCGCCAGGTCGACCGAGGTCTGCGGGGTGATCGAGGACATGTCGATCAGCAGGGCGCCGGACTTCGCGTTCTCGAGGATGCCGTCTGGGCCGTAGGAGATGGCCTCGACCTGCGGAGACGCCGGGACCATCGTGATGATCACGTCGGCGTCGCGCACGGCCTCGGCGATCGAGGAGGCGGCGGTGCCGCCGGCGGCGGCCAGGCGATCCAGCTTGTCCTGCTCCAGCGTGAAGCCGGTGACCTGGTAACCCGCCTTGATCAGGTTCTCGGACATGGGGGAGCCCATGATGCCGAGACCGATCCAGGCGATCTTGGGGAGTGCGTTGCTCATGATGGGGTGCCTCTCAAATACGGGGGTGTGTCAGCGGGCGGCGCGCGCTTCGCGGGGCAGCCAGTCGAAGGCCTCGGCGCTCGGGCGGTCGCCCGGCTTGTACTCGAGGCCGACCCAGCCCTCGTAGCCCGCCTTCCTCAGCTGGTCGAGCAGCTCCTCCAGCGGGAGCGTGCCCGTGCCCGGCGCGCCACGGCCCGGGTTGTCGGCGATCTGCACATGGCCGGTCTTCGCGGCGTACTGCTCGATCACCTGCGGCAGGTCCTCGCCGTTCATGGACAGGTGGTAGAGGTCCATGAGGAAGCGGGCGTTGCCCAGTCCCGTCGCCTCGTTGACCTTGTCGACGATCCCGACCGCGGCCGGCGCCGAGACCAGCGGGTACAGCGGTGACTCGGGCTTGTTCAGGGCCTCGATCAGCAGGATCGCGCCGATCCGGTCGGCCGCCCGGGCCGCGAGGGCCAGGTTCTCCAGCGCGAGCGCGTCCTGCTCGGCCGGGTCCACGCCCTCGACGCGGTTGCCGTACAGGGCGTTGAGCGCCTTGCAGCCGAGGGACCGCGCGAAGTCGGCGGCCACGTCGACATTGGCGCGGAACCTCTCCGACTCCTCGCCCGGGACCGACAGGGCGCCGCGGTCGGGGCCGGGCAGCCGGCCGGCGTAGAAGTTCAGGCCGGTGAGCTGGACGCCCGCGTCCTCGATCGCCTTCTTCAGGGCATCGAGCTCGGACTGCTCGGGGGTGGGGGAGTCGATCCAGGGCCACCACAGCTCGACCGCGGTGAAGCCGGCCGCGGCGGCGGCCGCGGGGCGCTCCAGGAGCGGGAGTTCCGTGAAGAGGATCGACAGGTTGACGTTGAAGCGCTGCTCTGCGAATCCCATGCGGGTCGGCGCTCCCTTCCGTTGTCGAGATTCCGTATTACGGAAGTTAGTTTCTGCGTACTGGAAGATTGCCGCTGTGTGTCCGAGCTTGTCAAGAGGGGTCGGCGGAAGGCGGCGCCGCGCGTTAGGTTGACCGCGTGCGATTGAGAGTGGAGTTCACGACCGAGCCCTTCGACCTCGACGAGGCACCCGCGCACGCGCTGGTGGCCCGCGAGGTCATCGAGGCGGCCGAGCTCGACGCGGTGGACGTCGGCCCGTTCGGCAATACGGCGGAGGGCGGTGCCGACGTCGTGCTCACCGCGGTGGACGCCCTCCTGCGCAGGAGCCTGGAGGCCGGCGCCACCCGGGTCTCGCTCCAGGTCAATGTGATCGGGGAGGGCGAGCAGTGACCGGCGCTGGGGACGAGCCCTTCATCGCGGCCGTGAAGCCGCTGGTCGACGCCATGGGCGGCGAGATCCTCCCGCCCGACGAGGCCGGCCCCGAGGATGTCGTGCTCTCCTGGGAGGGTGCCGACGTCGTCGCCGTACGCCTGCCCCAGCTGGCCGACTCTCTGGACCACATCCTGGCCGCCATGGAGCGCAGGAAGGGCAAGCCGCTGGCCGACCTGGACCGCAAGGCCAAGCAGGAGGTCGTGCGGATACTCGAGGCGCGCGGCGCCTTCTCCGTGCGGCATGGCGTGGAGACCGTGGCGAGTGCGCTCGGGGTGAGCCGCTTCACGGTCTACAACTACCTGAACCGGGACAAGAACCCCTGACGAGACCGCTCTCGGTTTCGTTACCGCGAATTTTCAACAAAGTGTTGACGTCTCGTCGTCGTAGGGCGTTAGCTATCGGCACGCCCGTTCAGTACGAAGGCCCTTCGCGGCCACGGAGGCTCCCGTGACGTCGAATTCCACGCCCCCGGGCCTGGCCCGCTTCAACGCCCTGGAGGAGCACGCGGCCTACGCCGCTCTCCACGAGGCGTGCGCCTCCACGGCGTGGGCGAAGCGGCTGCTCGCCGCCCGCCCCTATGCCACCGCCGACGACCTCTACGCCGCCAGTGACGCCGCCACGGCCGAGCTGACGACCGAGGACCTCGAAGAGGCGATGGCCGGGCACCCGCCGATCGGCCGCCCCAAGCCGGGCGATCCGACCTCGGCCCGGGAGCAGCGCGGCATGGCCGGCGCCTCCGAGGAGCTCAAGGCGGAGATGCTCGAACTCAACCTGGCCTACCAGGACAAGTTCGGCCACGTCTTCCTGATCTGCGCCACCGGCAGGACCGGCGAGCAGATGCGCGACGCGGTCAAGGAACGGATCGGCAACTCGCCGGAGCAGGAGCGGGAGATCGTCCGCACCGAGCTGGGCAAGATCAACCGTATCCGGCTCGCCCGACTCGTCGAAGAGGACTGACCAAGCCATGAGCACCAGCACCACCGCCTCGGTGTCCACGCACATCCTGGACACCAGCATCGGCCGCCCCGCCGAGGGCGTCGCCGTCCGGCTTTCCGCCCGCTCGGGCCGGGACGCGGACTGGCAGGCGCTCGGCGGCTCCGCGACCGACGCGGACGGGCGGTGCAAGGACCTCCCGGCGCTGCCGGAGGGGACCACACACGTACGGCTCGACTTCGCCGTCGAGCCGTACTTCGAGAAGAAGCAAGCCGATGCGCAGCAGGACGCCCCCGCGAATCGGGACAGCGGTGCCGTGTTCTTCCCCGAGGTGGCGATCACCTTCGCCGTGCAGCCCGGGGAGCACTACCACGTACCGCTGCTGCTCAACCCGTTCGGCTACTCCGTATACCGAGGGAGCTAGCTAAATGCCCACGATCCTGGGACAGAACCAGTACGGCAAGGCCGAGAACCGAGTCGTAAAGATCACGCGGGACGGCGCCACCCACCACATCAAGGACCTGAACGTCTCCGTCGCCCTCTCCGGCGACATGGACGAGGTCCACTACTCCGGCTCGAACGCCAACGTCCTGCCGACCGACACCACCAAGAACACGGTGTACGCGTTCGCCAAGGAGTACGGCATCGAGTCTGCCGAGCAGTTCGGCATCCATCTCGCCCGCCACTTCGTCACCTCGCAGGAGCCGATCCACCAGGCCCGGATCCGCATCGAGGAGTACGCCTGGGAGCGGATCGAGGCGTCCGACGCCAACTCGCAGTTCATCGGCTCCGACGAGGTCAAGCACTCCTTCGTCCGCAAGGGCCAGGAGACGCGGCTCACGCAGATCACCTACGACGGTGAGAAGTGGGAGGTCATCTCCGGTCTGAAGGACCTGGTCGTGATGAACTCGACCAACTCCGAGTTCTGGGGCTACGTCAAGGACAAGTACACGACGCTCCAGGAGGCCTACGACCGCATCCTGGCCACCCAGGTCTCCGGCCGCTGGCGGTTCAACTGGACCGACGACGAGCAGCGGATGCCCAACTGGGAGAAGTCCTACGAGCAGACGAAGAAGCACATGCTCCAGGCCTTCGCCGAGACGTACTCGCTGTCGCTGCAGCAGACGCTGTACCAGATGGGCGCGCGCATCATCAACAACCGCAGCGAGATCGACGAGGTCCGCTTCTCCCTCCCGAACAAGCACCACTTCCTGGTGGACCTGGCGCCGTTCGGGCTGAAGAACGACAACGAGGTGTACTTCGCCGCCGACCGCCCCTACGGCCTGATCGAGGCCACGATCCTGCGGGACGGCTGCGAGGCGAGGATCCCGGTGGACCTCACCAACCTGTAAGCCACAACTCCATTCGGCACCCGCGGCCGGTGGGCCGGGCTCTGAAGGCCCCCGGCCGCGGCACTCAAACTCCCCAGGGTCCTGCCGTGCCCTCTCCGAATTCAGCACATCACCCGTTCAAAGGGACGCATCATGGCAGCAGCCCAGCGCATCGTCATCGAGAACTGTTCGATCGCGACGGTGGACGCGAACGACACCGAGTACGCCACGGGCCACATCGTCATCGCGGACAACCGCATCGAGTCGCTCGGCGCGGGCAAGGCCCCCGAGGGCCTGGAGAACGTCGTACGCCGCGTCGACGCCACCGGGCACCTGGTCACCCCCGGCCTGATCAACACCCATCACCACTTCTACCAGTGGATCACCCGGGGCCTGGCGACGGACCACAACCTCTTCAACTGGCTCGTCGCCCTGTACCCGACGTGGGCGCGCATCGACGAGCAGATGGTGCACTCGGCCGCGCAGGGCTCGCTGGCGATGATGGCCCGCGGTGGCGTGACCACCGCCATGGACCACCACTACGTCTTCCCGCAGGGCTCCGGCGACCTGTCCGGCGCCATCATCGGCGCCGCCCGCGACATGGGAGTCCGCTTCACCCTCGCTCGCGGCTCCATGGACCGCAGCGAGAAGGACGGCGGGCTGCCGCCGGACTTCGCCGTCGAGACCCTCGACGGCGCGCTGGCCGCGACCGAGGACACCGTCAAGCAGCACCACGACGCCTCCTTCGGCGCGATGACCCAGGTCGCCGTCGCCCCCTGCTCCCCCTTCTCCGTCTCCACGGAACTCATGCGCGACGGCGCCGAGTTGGCCCGTCGGCTCGGTGTGCGGCTGCACACCCACGGCTCGGAGACGGTCGAGGAGGAGAAGTTCTGCCACGAGCTGTTCGGCATGGGCCCGACCGACTACTTCGAGTCCACCGGCTGGCTCGGCGAGGACGTGTGGATGGCGCACTGCGTCCACATGAACGACTCCGACATCGCCGCCTTCGCCCGGACGAGGACGGGCGTCGCCCACTGCCCGTCCTCCAACGCCCGCCTCGCGGCCGGCATCGCCCGCGTCCCCGACATGCTGGCGGCCGGCGTCCCGGTCGGCCTCGGCGTCGACGGCACCGCGTCCAACGAGTCCGGCGAGCTGCACACCGAACTGCGCAACGCCCTGCTCATCAACCGCCTCGGCGCGCACAAGGAGGCCGCGCTGAACGCCCGGCAGGCCCTGCGGCTCGGGACGTACGGCGGTGCCCAGGTGCTGGGCCGCGCCGCCGAGATCGGCTCGCTGGAGCCCGGCAAGCTGGCCGACCTCGTGCTCTGGAAGCTGGACACCCTCGCCCACGCCTCCATCGCCGACCCGGTGACCGCGCTGGTCTTCGGCGCGGCGGCCCCGGTCACCGCGTCGTTCGTGAACGGCCGGCAGATCGTGGCGGACGGACGGCTGCTCACGGCCGACGAGGACGCGATCGCACGGTCGACGCGGGCGGAAGCACAGCGCCTGGCGCAGATCTCGGCGCAGGCCTGATCACCGTACTGAACCTCCTTATTCAATACGGCACTTGATCTCCGGCCGGGAGGGACGGCTCCCGCCGGTGGCCGTGGACCCGAGCGGGGTCCACGGCGGCCGTCTCCGGGGCACGTGCCCGACGCACGTGCCCCGGAACGGTCACCGTTTCCCCCAGAACGGGCCCGTCCCCGGTCCCGCACGACCACTCGCACCACCTCCATGAACCCACGTCAGAGCCGACGTGTTAGCCGACCGGAGGAGCCGCCGTGCCCACCGCCCGTACAGTCGACGAGACCCATCCCGACCAAGGGATTCACCCCGTCGACGAAAAACTCCCCGCCCTGAAAATGGCGACCACCGGCCTGCAGCACGTGGCCGCCATGTACGCAGGAGTCGTCGCCCCACCCCTGATCGTCGGCGCGGCCATAGGCCTGACCGCCACCGACCTGACCTTCCTCACCGGAGCCTGTCTCTTCACCGCGGGCCTCGCGACCTTCCTCCAAACCCTCGGCATCTGGAAGATCGGCGCCCGGCTGCCCTTCGTCAACGGCGTCACCTTCGCCGGCGTCGCCCCCATGACCGCGGTCGTCGCCTCCACCGAGGACAAGTCCGACGCGCTGCCGATCATCTTCGGCGCGGTCATCGTCGCCGGTCTGCTGGGCTTCCTCGCCGCCCCCTTCTTCAGCAAGGCGGTGCGTTTCTTCCCACCGGTGGTGACGGGTACGGTCATCACGTTGATCGGCATCTCTCTGCTGCCGGTCGCCTTCAACTGGGCACAAGGGCCCAACCCGGCCGCGAACGACTACGGCTCGGGGACGAACCTGGGCCTGGCCGCCGGGACCCTCCTCATCGTCCTGCTCCTGCGCCGCTTCACCCGGGGCTTCGTCAAGCAGATCGCCGTCCTGCTCGGCCTGGTCGTCGGCACGCTGATCGCGATCCCGTTCGGCGTCACGGACTTCGGCCCGGTGGCGGACGCCGACGTCATCGGCTTCCCGACCCCGTTCCACTTCGGTGCCCCGCAGTTCCAGCTCGCCGCGATCATCTCGCTGTGCGTGGTGATGGTGGTGTCGATGACCGAATCGACCGCCGACATGCTGGCGTTGGGCGAGATCGTCGAGCGCCCCGCCGACGAGAAGACCATCGCGGCAGGCCTGCGCGCCGACACCCTCGGCTCGGCGATCAGCCCCCTCTTCAACGGCTTCATGTGCAGCGCCTTCGCGCAGAACATCGGCCTGGTGGCGATGACGAAGATCCGCAGCCGGTACGTCGTCGCCGTGGGCGGCGGCTTCCTGGTGCTGATGGGCCTGTGCCCGATGGCCGCCTCGCTCATCGCGGTCGTGCCGCGCCCGGTGCTGGGCGGCGCCGGCGTGGTCCTCTTCGGTTCGGTCGCCGCGAGCGGTATCCAGACCCTCGTCCGGGCCGGCCTCGACAAGGACAACAACGTCCTGATCGTCGCCGTGTCGCTGGCCGTCGGCATCGTCCCGATCACGGCGCCGGAGTTCTACCACGCCTTCCCGGAGACGGCGAGGATCGTGCTCGACTCGGGTATCTCGACGGGCTGTGTGGCGGCGGTGGCGCTGAACCTGGTCTTCAACCACCTCGGCAAAGGACGTGACGCCCAGGACGTGACCCACCCGATGGAGGCGGGGGAGGAGATCACCGGGACGGCGAGCCGGGCCCCTGCCACTCCATGAGGTTGGCGAACAGCTCGGCCTGCTCGACGGCGTCGTCCAGCGCATGGTGCGTGTGACGGCGCCTCGACAGCAGCTCACGGGGCATAATGCCCTTGGCCACCGCCCGCAGCGGCAGCCCGGCCTTGGTGGCGTACATCGTCTTCATGTCCAGGCAGCCCGAGTGCCCGAAAGGGCTCGCTCCGGTGAAGCGGATCAAGTACCAGTACAGGAACGTCCAGTCGTACGACGCCGGGTAGCCGCACATCACCGGCTGGGCGTCGCCGCTGACCTCGCGTACGCAGCGGCTGAACTGCGCCATCGCCAGGGCAGGGTCGAGGCCTTCCCTGGCGAGGCGCTCGCGGTCGAGCCCGCTCACGGCCAGCGCCTCGGGGACGAACTCCTCGCTGACGGGGCGCAGTTCACGGTAGAAGGTGTGCTTCTCCGGATCGGCCGCCGTGAACCCGCCCGCGTCCTGCACTCCGGAGACCGCAGCGCCGAGGCTGAGCATGGAGTAAGGGCCCGGAATCGGGCCGTCGGCCTCGATGTCGACGGAGATGTAGAGGCTGGGTCTGATGCGTCGTGCGGCCATGGAGGGGGAGCATCCCAGGTGTCCGGGGCTTTCCGCACCCGAATTCCGCTTAGGCTTCTGCCTCGGTCAACTCAGAGTTGACCGGGAATTCAGGGGATGAGGGGGAAGCGGGCCGATGAACAATGCCACCGAGGTGTTCCAGCCACTGCGGGCGGACGACCCTCCTGCCGTGGCCGGATACCGCCTCGCCGCCCGGCTCGGCGCCGGTGGCATGGGCCGGGTCTACCTGTCGCACACCCAGGGCGGCCGACCGGTGGCGATCAAGGTGGTACGGCCGGAGCTGGCCGATGACCCGGACTTCCGGCGCCGGTTCCGCCGTGAGGTGGAGGCGGCCCGACGGGTGCGCGGCGCCTACACCGCGGAGCTGCTCGACGCCGACGCGGACGGCGTACCGCCCTGGCTGGCCACGCTGTACGTGCCCGGGCCCTCCCTGGCGGAGGCGGTGGCCCGACGCGGACCGCTGCCGGTGCCCGCGGTGCTGTGGCTGGTGGCGGGGGTGGCCGAGGCGTTGCAGGCCATTCACGGGGTGGGCATCGTGCACCGGGACCTGAAGCCGTCGAACGTGCTGCTGGCCGCAGACGGGCCACGTGTGATCGACTTCGGTATCTCGCTGGCTGCGGACGCCACTTCGCACACGGCCACGGGTGCCGCCGTCGGCACGCCCCAGTTCATGGCTCCCGAGCAGGCGACCGCGGGTGAGGTCACGGCGGCGACGGACATCTTCGCGCTGGGCCAGACCGCGGCGTTCGCGGCGCTGGGCGAGCCGCTGTACGGCGACGGCCCCTCGGCCACCGTGCTGTACCGGATCGTGCACTCCGAACCCGACCTGTCCCGTCTGCCCGAGCAGCTCCGTCCGCTGATCGCCCGCTGCCTGGCCGCCGATCCCGAGGAGCGGGCCACGCCGGCGGAGGTCGTCGAGTGGTGTCGGCAGCGGCTGGGCCGGGACGCCGACGCGGGCGCGAGGCCGAGCGTGTGGCGGGAGTTCATCGGGCCGGAGGTGACGGTTCCATCCCCGGTTGTGGCCCCGGTACCGGCTCCCACCCGGGTGCAGACGCGGCCGTTTGTCGTCACACAGCCGCAGCCGCAGCCGCAGCCGACGGTGCCGGACGGGCGGCGGGCGCGCAGACGGCGCAACGCGCTGATCACGACCGCGTCCCTGACGGCGGGGGCACTGGTGATGGCGGGCTTGGCATGGACGGTCGCGGACGCGGGGGGCAGGTTCCGCGACTGGGTTGCGGGCTCACGATCGACGCCGGGCCCGCAGGTGTCCGAAAGGTCGTCGGCGTCGGAGACGTCAACGGGATCGCCGTCGGCATCCGGGTCGGCGTCGGGGGCCCGTGGGGAGACACAGGAAACGTCGCGGCCCTCCCCGACCGTGCCCGCGACGCCGCGAGCCGAACCGCACCCCCTCCAGATGCTGGACGCGAACACCTCGTTGAGCTTCAAGAAGCCGATCCACCGCGACGACCGCAAGGGGGACATCCGCTTCGACTGCAAGGACGCCGGCTGCGCACTGGACAGCGACAGCAGTGTGTTCGTCCAGATGATGGGCGCGTCGGGGACTTCCCTCGACGAGTGCCGTCTTTTCCTCGCCCGTGCCGACAGTCACCGCTGGCCGCTGGCCGCGGCGGCGAACGGCAGCGAGATCTGTGTCAAGCACTCCTCCGGGGACATCGCCCTGCTCGTGATCCAGACGAAGTCGACCGCGGTGCCGGACCTGGCCTTCCTGCAACTGGACATGACGATCTGGCGGGACGCGGCCTAGCTCCCCCGCACGGCTGCGCGCCGCACAGAATACGCGCGCCCTGGCAGAACTCCGCGAGTCCTGCCAGGGCGCGCTGTGCCGTTGTACCTGTACTCCTGTACCGCTGTGCCGGGTCAGCGGGTGAAGGTGACCCGGTGTTCCTTGAGGGCGCCGCAGTTGGAGCCCGTCACCTGCACATACACATTGCTGATGTGACCGCCCCAGTCGACGCAGTGGGCCTTGCCGTAGACGTAGGTCGGTCCGGCGTACGACGTGTACACCCCCCAGTCGTCGTCCCCTTGCTCGGTGTCGGGGACGTAGACCCACGCGGACATCTCCAGGGCGGTGCCCGGGTTGTTGCGGATGGTCGCCACGCAGTTCTTGCCGTTGGAGGCGTTGTACGTCAGGTAGACGGTGCCGAGCGAGCCGACGGGCGCCGAGTTCACCGTCTTGTAGGCGCTGCCGCAGACCTTCTGCGGTGTGGTGTTGGGCGCGGCGGAGGCGGGCGCCGTCAGAGCGGCCGTGCTCCCCACCGTCAGAGCCGCTAACGCGGCGGCGGACAGGACAGAACGCGCGTATCGCATATTTCCCCCTGGTAACCATTGCGGGTGGTTGCTCCTGCATGGTGTGACCCATGGAGCATCCGAATGGTTGTGCTCAGTCCTGTCGCTCTACAGGCCGAACAGGGAGGGATCCGAGGCGAGTTCCTTGAAGTACTCCTGCGGATCGGCGACCAGTTTGCGCTCCTTGAGGTTCAGCAGGCCGCCGACTCCGGTGACCTCGGCCGCCACCGTGCCGTCCGTCTTGCGGATCGTCTGCTCGATGCGGAACGTCCTCCCGCTGCCCCAGTCGAAGGAGCACGTCACCTCCACCTCGTCGCCCGCGAGCAGTTCCCGCTTGTACCGGATCGTCGTCTCCAGGGCCACCGGGCCCACGCCTCTGCTGATCAGGCCGGCCTGGCTGATACCGGCGGCCTGGAGCAGGGACCAGCGGGCGTGCTCCGCGTAGTTGAGGTACACGGCCTGGTTGAGGTGCCCCTGCACATCCGTCTCGTATCCACGGACGGTCACCGGAACGGAAAACGGCTCGGTCACGACTTTCCCTTCGCGTGCCACGCTTCCTGGTCGTTCCGATCCTGACATGTGCCCCCTACATCCGTCGCGGTGATGCCAGGAGATAACGCGCTCTTGTTCGGGGCTCGGTGTGCTCTCCGACCTGCCAGCCGGCCTTCTCCAAGGTCCCCGCGCAGGCGTGCAGGGCATCGGTGTCGGGTTCGTACACGGCGACCGCCTCCGGCTGTGGCGTCGCCCGCACCCGGTACCCGCCGGCCTCCGTCTCCGGCCCGGCCGGACGGTGCCCGGCTGCCTCCAGGGCGAGCGCGGCGGCCTGCACCAGGTGCGTACGCTCCCATCCGCACGGCCGGTCCATGGCCCCGTCCGGATTGGTCATCCGGCGCAGCTCCAGCAGACCCTGCCAGGCGCTGTGCACCTCGCGGACGCGGGCCGGGCCCGCCTTCGGCGCCTCCTCCTCACCGCCGATCCGCGCGGCGAACACACCACCGGCCGCGGAAGCCGCGGGTTCCGGAGGCGCCGCCGACTCGGCCTCCCGTATCCGGTGCCCCGCCGGCGTCAGAAAGTGATCGTGCGGCGGCCGTGGATGCCGGAAGGCCAACCCCCGCTTCACCAGCGCCGCCAGCTGCGCTTCCGTACCCCTGAGCCGCCCGGTGACGGGATCGGCGGCGTCGATGACACGCCGCTGGGCCGCGGTCGGTGGTCTTGTCACGGCGTGCTCCTTCCCGGGCGCGGAGGACCGGCCTCGTCGGCACCGGCCCCATGTTGGCCGAGGCACCGGCCCCATGCCGACCCAAGGCACGGGCACCGTGGTGGCCAAGGCGCCGGCACGATGCTCGGCAAGGCGCCCGCCCCCGCCGGCCGAGGCACCGGCCCACGTCGGCCGAGGCACCGGCCGGCCCCATCCTGACCGAGCACCGTCCCCATCTGCTGGAAGGCTACGACCCGGGTCTGACATTCCACCCGGCGATCACGGGCCGCCCGTGCTCCGTGCCCAGCCGGCCCACCGCCCCCGTCGCCAGCTGGAACAGCGCCCCGTCCGCCGCCGGCAGCCCGAGTCGCCGGGCCGTGAGGACCCGCAGGAAGTGCCCGTGCGCCACGAGCACCACGCACCCCTCGGTGTTGGCGAGCGCCGCGTCCACCTTCCCCAGCATCCGGTCGGCGCGTTCCCCGACCTGCTCCGCGCTCTCGCCGGGACGGTCGGGCGGCCCGGGCGCGACGCCGTCCGTGAACAGGAACCATCCCGGCCGGCGGCGCTGGATCTCGACGGTGGTGACCCCTTCGTATCCGCCGTAGTCCCACTCGCGCAGATCCGCGTCGACGCGTACGTCGTGCAGTCCGATGAGCTCGGCGGTCTCCCGCGCCCGCTGCAGCGGGCTGACGAACGCGGCACCGATCCGATGCGACCGGATCAGCGGCACCAGCCGCCGTGCCTCCTCGCGCCCGTGCTCGGTGAGCGGCACGTCCGTCCATCCGGTGTGCCGACCGGTCCGCGACCACTCGGTCTCGCCGTGCCGGACCAGAAGGAGATCACCCACGTGCGCGCCCTTCCCGCTCGCCTCCCGGCACCGTGCCACACGGTTCCCGGGGCCGCAGGGCGGACTGGGCCGGACGGCCGTTCATGGCTGCCCCCACGGGCGGCCTCAGACCCCCGGGAGACCCTGTACCGACTGCGCGAGTTGTCCGACCGCGACGACGAGCGGGGCCACGGGCTGGACGAACTCGTTGAGGCGGTCCAGAGCGCGCCGCAGGACGCCGGGCTCCGGTTGCGGCTCGGCCAGTTCCTCGCGCAGGCGGCGCAGTTCCCGGCTGGTGCCATCGGGATCGGCGAGTTCGGTGCGGTGCTCCTCCAGCAACTGCTCGACGCGCGCGAGGAGTTCGGCCGTCCGTTCGCTCTCCTGCTGCTGGAAGGAGACCGAGCCGGAGAATGCCTGGGCGCCGCGCCCCACGGCCTGGTTGCCGACGTAGTGGGTGCCGCCGCTGATCATGACCCCTTCGTTCACGGGAGGATCGTGTCGTGCGTCGTCGTTGCTCATGTCGCTGTTGCGCATGAGGAGGACCCCCTACTTGTCGGAGCCACCGGCGGCGCTCATCGCGGCCGGGCCGGGCTGCTGCGGGACATTCTGCGTGGCGGTCGCCCCCTTGCCGATCGCCTGGTTGCCGATGATGCTCATCCCGCCCTGCTGGATGAGGCCCTGGTTGAGGATGGTCTGCTGCTGGCTGCGGAAGTCGGTGATGTCGTAGCCGTGCGCGTCGAGGAACTCGCGGATCGCGGCGAGGGTGTGGCGTTCCACCAGGGATGTGATCCGCGCGGCGTCCACGACCTGGAAGTAGTTGTGGTAGTTGGGGCTCAGCGCCATCTCCCGGATGCTCACCCGGGCGCCGTAGTCGAAGACCGGGTCCTGCTCCATGGCCGTCAGCTCGTCCACCATGCGCCGGTTGTGCCGTGTCTCGAAGCGGGCGTGGCGCAGCGCCCGCATCGGAGCGGCGAGGAACGCCCCGCCGGTGCGGGAGAGGGCGGTCAGCAGCAGCCCGCGTCTCGCGTCGGGGCCGAGCGGGCCGCGCAGGCGGTCCACGACGTGGTAGTCCGCGGCCACCGGGCCGAGCACGTGGTTGTCGCAGTGCAGGTGAAGGGTTCTGCCCGTGGTCGAGAAGTGCAGGAACACGCTCGGCACCACGTCCCCGCCCCACATCGGCACGTGCAGCGCCAGATAGTGGCGGACGGTACCGGTCGGATGCAGCATGATCCGCTCGACCTCTTCGGGCGACAGCCGTGCGGCCGGGGTGATGCTGCGGGCCTTGATGAACCGGTCGTCGTCACCGATGGTCGTGCCGCTCGCGAAGATCCGGTCCTCGATGACGAGGGAGCCCAGGGCGTCCGCGTCGGCCTCGGCCGTCGCGTCGGTGCCGCTGCGCTCGGCGACCGCGCGCAGCCGTGCCCGGAGGTGGTCGACGAGTTCGGCGACCGTGAAGGCCTGCGGCTCGGTGGGGCGCGCGCTCCTGCCGACGGGGTCCTCGGCGGGCAGCAGCGGCACGGCGATCGACCACTTGGAGCTGGTCTCCGAGTAGCCGATGAACGGGGTGTATCCGCTGTACACGGTGACGTTGCCGGCCTGCGCCTCCCTGATGGCCGTGAGCCGCTCGGCCATCCACTTGCGCGGGGGTACGGAGGGGCGGGGCTGCCGGGCGAACGTCTCGCGGGTCATGGTGGTGCGCAGCAGCCGGTCGGTGTCGAGGTCGTGGCGCACGACCGTGACGTAGGCGAACGCGACCGCGCCGAGCGACGCGAGGACGGCCGGTACGCCGCCCAGGTAGGCGCCGAGCAGCCAGGCGACGAAACCGGGCACGGGCAGTATCGAGAAGAGGAAGCCGAAGTAGAAGCCGAGCAGCACCATGACCGCGGCCGTGACAGCGCTGCCCACCAGCATCCTGCTGCTCGGCTCGTGGTGGCCGCGGGTGGCCAGGCTCGGCTTGGCACGGGCGCCTCGGACGGTCGACAGCAGCACCAGGACGTACACCAGCCACAGCGGCGCGAGCAGTGCCACGACGGCGAACGCCCCCGCCAGTCGCAGGTCGCGGTGGTGACGGAGGTCCTGTGCGGTCAGGCAGTGGCGTACCACCGCCACCAGGTCGACATCGGGTGAAGGGGCCACGGCACTGGGCTCGTCGGCCAGGACCTCCTCCACCACCCGGTCGGCGAAGCGTTCGTCCACATAGGCCGCGGCGCACAGATACCGGGTGACGTCACCCGGGGCGCTCCCTACCGGCATGCGCACCTGTGGGGTCGTCATGCCGAGCCCTCCTTCTTTCCTCCGGCGGGCCGACGCCGCCACGGCGCCGGACTGGGCGGCGTACGATCCGGTCGGCAGGGCGGTCAGCAGTGCGAGCAGCACGCCGGCCGCCAGGCCGAAGATGAGGGCCGAGCGCGTCAGGTTCTTGAGCAGCTCGCTGTCGAACGCCAGGTCCGCGCTGTCCGGGATGAAGACGCCGGGCATGGTCCACTGCAGCAGGACGACGAGTTCCGACGCGAGCACACCCGCCACGACGCAGCCGATCCACCCCGGCACCCGGCGGGCCGACAACCGGGATGCGAGGAGGACGATGCCCGCGAACAGCAGCACGGTCTGGGCATCGTTCGCAGCCAGGTAGCCGGCACCGCCGAAGTCGTCGGGGGAGTACCCCCAGGCCGGCATGAACGCCGCCTGGACGAACCAGCGCTGGGTGTCGCTGCCGGAGTTCTCCACATAGAACTTCTCTATGTAGAAATCCCAGATCGGCCGCTGCACCCATGGGCTGCCCGCCACGATCAGGAGCAGGACCACTAGCGCGAGACGACCGCGTAAGGCAGGTGGCGTGCCCGACGCACGCCGGCGGGACGACAACATCCGGGCCTCCACCATCCCCCGATCCCAGCGATCAGTGGCCGCACCCTATGGCATCCCCACTCTCCGCGACTACGAATCCGCGAACATCCACAGGCCCGACGCCTACTGCCGATACCCGCTCAGGAACCGCCCGATCCGCCCGATGGCCGCCTCCAGGTCCTCCGCGTACGGCAGGGTCAGGATCCGGAAATGGTCAGGTGTCGGCCAGTTGAAGCCCGTGCCCTGGACCACCTGGATCTTCTCCCGCAGCAGCAGGTCCAGGACGAACTTCTCGTCGTCGTGGATCTTGTGCACCTTGGGGTCGAGGCGCGGGAACGCGTACAGCGCGCCCTTCGGCTTCACGCAGGAGACGCCGGGGATCTCGTTGAGCTTCTCCCAGGCCACGTCCCGCTGCTCGCGCAACCGTCCGCCGGGCGCGGTCAGCTCCCGGATCGACTGGCGGCCGCCGAGCGCGGCCTGGATGGCGTACTGGGCGGGCGCGTTGGCACACAGGCGCATGGAGGCCAGCATGGTCAGGCCCTCCAGGTAGTCCTTCGCGTGCTGCCGCGGGCCGGTGACCACCAGCCAGCCGGAGCGGAAGCCCGCCACCCGGTAGGTCTTCGACAGTCCGCAGAAGGTGAGGACCACCAGATCGGGGGCGAGGGCCGCGGCCGAGTGGTGCACGGCGTCGTCGTACAGGATCTGGTCGTAGATCTCGTCGGCGAAGACCATCAGGCCGTGCCGGCGGGCGAGGTCGAGGATGCCCTCGACGATCTCCTTCGGGTAGACCGCGCCGGTCGGGTTGTTGGGGTTGATGATGACCACGGCCTTGGTGCGGTCCGTGATCTTCGACGCCATGTCGTCCAGGTCCGGGTACCAGTCGGCCTGCTCGTCGCAGAGGTAGTGGACCGCCTTGCCGCCGGCGAGGGTCGTCACCGCCGTCCACAGCGGGAAGTCCGGGGCGGGGATGAGGATTTCGTCGCCGTCCTCGACCAGCGCCTGTACGGCCATGGAGACCAGCTCGGACACGCCGTTGCCCAGGAAGACGTCGTCGACGCCGACCTCCAAGCCCAGGGTCTGGTACCGCTGGGCCACGGCCCGGCGGGCGGAGAGGACGCCGCGCGAGTCGGTGTAGCCGTGGGCCTGGGGCAGCATCCGGATCATGTCCTGGAGGATCTCCTCCGGCGCCTCGAAGCCGAAGACCGCGGGATTGCCGGTGTTCAGGCGCAGCACGCTGTGGCCCGCCTTCTCCAGCGCGTCGGCGTGCTCGATCACCGGGCCGCGGATCTCGTAGCAGACCTCGCTCAGCTTGTTCGACTGCCGGAACTCCATGCGCGCTCGCCCCTCCGGTTTCGTGTGTTGCTTGGTTTTACCAAGTTCCAGCTTGGAAAGTCCAACAACTTGTCTACACTGCGTCGCATGTCACCTCGCCGAAGCTACGACCAGTACTGTTCCGCCGCCCGGGCGCTCGACGTCGTCGGCGACCGCTGGACCCTGCTGATCGTCCGGGAGCTGCTGGCCGGGCCGCGGCGCTACACCGACCTGCACGCCGATCTGCCGGGTGTCAGCACGGACGTACTCGCCTCCCGGCTGAAGGACATGGAGCGGGACGGCATCAGCACGCGGCGCCGGCTGCCGCCGCCCGGAGCGGCATACGTGTACGAACTCACCCCGCGCGGACGCGAGTTGCTCCCGGTGCTCCAGGCGTTGGGGGAGTGGGGGCAGGCCGAGCTCGGCGAGCGGCGGCCCACCGACGCCGTGCGCGCGCACTGGTTCGCGCTGCCTCTGCTGCGATCCCTACGGGGAGGAGGGGTGGGGGAGGGGCTGGTCGAAGTCCGGCTGGAGGAGGGCGACTTCCATCTGTACGTCGGCGCCGAGGACGGGCCGGTCTACGGGGACGGGCCCGCTCCCGGGGAGCCGGATGCGCGGCTGGTGCTGGACTCCGGGACGTGTGAGGCGGTCGCGCGGGGAGAGTTGAGCGTGACCGACGCGGTACGGGACGGCCGTATCGAGGTGACCGGTGACGGAACTCTCGCCAAGGTTCTGCGGGAGGGATGACGACAAGGGCCCGCTGCCGGTGGCAGCGGGCCCTCCTGATGAACCGTCAGGCTCCCGGCGGCACCCGCGACGGCCGCCCCGACCCGCGGGTCAGCGCGTATCCGCCGACACCCGCGAGCGCGGCCAGCACGCCTCCGAGCGCCGTCCACACCCATCGGTCGGACCACCAGCCGGACGCCCAGCCGCCGCTGGGTTCGAGGCTCGCGAGCAGTGCGTCCTTGGTGTACTGGTCCTCGCCGCTCTGGGAGATGGCGCCGGCCCCCGGCACCAGCGGGTGAGCCAGCGTCCCGTCCACCGCCGCCGCCCCGCCGATGTCCTCGGAGTCGGCCCGGACCTCGGCGTCGACCGGCAGGCCGAGGTCGGAGGTGGGCAGGTCCACGACCGTCAGCCGGATGTAGTACGTGCCCGGCAGCGGATCGTCGGCCCACGGCTCGGACCAGGCGCGGACGGTCCGCAGGACGCAGGCCAGCTCCACGGACGCGGCACCCGCCGCGGCGGTGCGCGTCTGTGCCCCGTACTGGCAGGACTGGCGGCGCCGCAGGCCGTCGTACACGTCGATCTGCCAGGTCTCGGCGGCGTGCGTGTCCGGCAGCTTCACCGTCGCCTTGACGGTGGGGCGCTGTCCGGCGTCCGCGGGGAACGACCAGTACAGGTAGTCACCCGTGGAGGCGCCCGCCGTGGCCGTCTGACCCTGCTCGATCTCGGTCGCCGTACGGAAGGAGGTGCCCGCCTCGGTCGGCGCGCCGCCGTCCTCCGACGCACTCGGCGACGGCGAGGAGTCGGCGACCGCCGGACCCGCCGCCAGCCCCAGCGTCAGCAGGGCGGCGCTCACCACACGTGTGATCCGCATCAGTTGGTCCTCCAGACCGCGACCCGCCAGCGTGACAGCCAGCCCCAGACGAGACCGGCGAGGAAGCCGGTGAGAATCAGCGCGCCCAGCAGCCACCAGCCGCGCCCGAGCCCGAAGGAGGCCACGTCGCTCGACGCCGACGGACCGTCCACGACGTCGACGGTCAGCTCCAGCGGCAGACCGGGCGTGGACTTCACGCCGGAGCCCGCCGAGAAGGAGTGGGTGACCTGCAGGCAGACGGCCTCGGCGGTCGCGGTGGCCGCGGTGTCGTCGTTCTCGTCGTCGCTCTCCGCCTTCGGGTAGCGCAGACCGGTCGACACCACATCCGTACGGCCGTTGCCCGCGGCCTCACCGCGCACGATCTCCCGGCCGTGGACCGTCACCGCCCGCAGTAGCACGCCGTACGACGGGTTCACGGTCCGGTCCGCCGACACGCTCACCGAGGCGCGCAGCTCCTGTCCGGGCTCGACGTCCACGCGGTACCAGCGCTGCTGCCCGAACTCCTCGCGGTCGGTGTACAGGCCGGACTTCAGCGTGGGCGCCTTGGCGCACTGCTCCGCACCCGTCGTCGCGACCGGCGTCACCACCGGATCGGCCGCCCGGTCCACCAACTGGTTGACCTTGTCGGCGAGTTCGTCGGTGTGCTCGACCGAGGTGAAGGTGCCGCCCGTCGCCTCGGCGATGCAGCTCAGCTGCTGCCGCATCTTGATGTTCGGGACCAGGCCGAGCGTGTCGATGGTCAGCCCGATGCCCTTGGCGGCTATCTCCCGGGCCACCTCGCACGGGTCGAGCGGGGCGCAGGTGTCCTCGCCGTCGCTGATCAGCACGATGCGCTTGGAGCCCTCGCCGCCGTCGAGGTCGTCGGCCGCCTTGAGCAGCGCGGGGCCGATCGGCGTCCAGCCGGTGGGCGTGAGGGTCGCCACCGCCGTCTTGGCCTCGGTGCGGTCCAGCGGGCCGACCGGGTAGAGCTGCGCGGTGTCCTTGCAGCCCGTCCTGCGGTCGTCGCCCGGGTAGTTGGCGCCCAGCGTGCGGATGCCGAGCTGGACCTCCTCGGGCGTCGCGTCCAGCACCTCGTTGAAGGCCTGCTTCGCCGCGGCCATCCGGGACCGGCCGTCGATGTCCTTCGCCCGCATCGAGCCGCTGACGTCGATCACGAGATCGACTTTCGGAGCGGTGGCGGTGGTCTCGTCGGCGACCGCCCCGGCCGGGAAGGCGATCCCGGCCGCGAGCGCGGCGAGCAGGGCCCAGACCCCGGCCGCCAGCCGTTGTGTTCTGATCATCGGCGGATCTTATTGATCAGAGGTGTCACGCTCCAAAAACGCGGTCACAAGCGCGGTCAGAACACCTCGCCGAGCAGCGGATTGGGCAGCTGGGCCCACTGATCCCCGGGCGTCCCCGGCGACAGCCGCATCAGCGTCAGCGCCTTCGTGGGCAGCGGCTCGGCGCGCAGGGCCGCGAGATCCACGGTGCCCGGCAGATCCCGTACGACCGCCGCCAGCGCCCCGTGCAACGCTGCCCCCGAACCGGCCGTACCCGCCAGCGCCCCGGCCACCAGCGAGCCGAACAGCTTGCGGCGCAGCGTCGGCACGTCGTCCGTGACGACCCGGCCGGTCAGCTCCGGCACCGGAATACCGTGCCGGGCGAGCCGGGCCGGACTGACGCGGATGTCGGCGAGGTCGCGGTAGACCAGGCGCACCGGGGAGCCGTCGGCGGACAGCACCACCAGCAGGTTCTGGCCGTGCGCCTCCAGCGCGACCCCCAGCTCCAGCAGCCGCAGGCCCACGGTGAGGGCGAGACGCGTGAACCCGGCCAGCCAGGCGGGGGATCGGGGCAGCTCGGTGGTGGCGAGCGCGGCCACCGGTACCACCCGCTCGCCCGGCCCCGCGTACTCCTGCGGCGACTCGCGCACGACCGCCGCCAGGTCGGGCGAGTGGGCGGTGGCGGCCCCCACGGTGCGGGTGATGTGCAGCAGCCCGTCCGTCCGCGCCGCGAGTGTCTCCGCGAAGTCGGACAGGGTGGCCGACATACCGATCGAGTACACCGAGATGTCCCGCACCGAGGACGTCAGCCGGGCGCTCAGCGCGGTCTTGACGTGCGGTCCGCCGGGGAGCGCGAGCGTGCGCAGGGACATCAGGGGGTGTGCGGCGATTCCGCCGTCGTGAGGATCGCGGGCACGCTTGAGCACATGCTCGGCCTGCCACGGGTGCACCGGGATCAGCAGCCGCTCCCCGTCCCGCATCCCCTCCGGCCACGCGCCCGTCACGAGACACTCGTCCGCCCGCACCGGCACCAGCCCCAGCGTGACCACCGGCCGGTGCTCCGGCCCGTACGCCAGTTGCTCGGCGACCGAGAAGCCCGGCCGGGAACGGCAGTTGGGGTGGAACGGATGCCCGTCGACCACCCGCTGCTCCCACTCCCAGTCGCGCAGGGGCCACTCCTTCGAGTGAGCGTCCCGCCCGGCCTGCTGTCCGGCCCGTGACAGCGCCAACGAGGCGACGCTGTGGCCGAGTTCGGCGGCGAAGGACGTGCCGTGCGCTACGGAGAGGCCGGTCAGCAGCCGGGCCGGATCGTCGTACGGCGTCTCGTCGAGCCGTACGGCGGTGACGTAGGCGGCGGTCGCGTACGGGTCCGCGTGCGGGCCGCGCAGCCGGCGGCCGTCGGAGAGGTGCAGGGTGAGGCCCTCCCGGCCCGGCTCACGTCGGTCGACCCAGGGCAGGGGCTCGTGTGCGAGCGCGCGCCACAGCCGGGTCAGCACGGCCGCCCGGGCCCCGGGGAGTTCGGCCGCGTACCGCGGCGCGAGTGCGGGGCGTACGTCGGCCAGTTCGGCGGCGACCTCGGCCTCTGCGCTGGGGGGACGGTGCACGGGTGGGCTCCTCGGGTACGAGTAGGGCGTCGGGGCAGGCGCCGACGACAGACATACTGATCGTCTCCCCGCCTGAACGGACCGTAGAGAACGAGTGGATCGCGTGCACCTCACCCCTCCCCCCGCAGCCGACGTCGCGGAACGCGCCGACGCCCTTGCGGTCGCGCCCCTGCTCAACTGCCTGCTGCGCGAGGTGGCCGAACCACACGAAGGGTCCGGTCCCCACGGCGGGTCCGGCCGGCGGCGGGAGTACCGGTTGCCCGGTTCCGGCCGACTGCTGCGGGTCCGCGGCGAGCGGCGGCCCGCCGAACCCGAGGTCCACGCGGCCGGCGCGTGGCAGCGCATCGGGCACACCGAACTCGTCAAACTCGTCGCCGACGAGCTGCGCCGGCACACCGGGACGTCCAACCACGAGCTGCCCGCCGAGATGATCGACAGCCGGGACGCGGTGGCCGCGCTGCTCACGGCACGTGCGCGTGCGGTGCCGCCGGACGACCTCTACCTGCGCTCCGAGCAGTCCCTCCTCACCGGCCACCCTTACCACCCGGCGCCAAAGGCGCGCGGCGGCGGCCCGGTCGCGGCCTGGCTGCCGTACGCCCCCGAGGCATACGCCCGCTTCCCGCTGACGCTGCTGGGCCTGCGCGAGGACGCGGTCGTCGAGGAGGGCGACACCTCCGCCCTGGACGCCCTCGGCGAGGCCCCGCCCGGCTACCGGCTGCTGCCCGCCCACCCCTGGCAGCTCGACCTCGCCGACCTCGCGCCGGCCTTCGCCGACGGCCGGCTGATCCGGCTGGGCACGACCGCCTGCGACGCCTGGCCCACGGCCGCGATCCGCACGCTGTACGTCCCCGAGCCCGACTTGTTCCTGAAGTTCAGCCTGGACGTGCGGATCACGAACGACATCCGCCGGCTGTGGCGCCACGACCTGCTGAAACTGCGCCGCACCGACGCCGCGGCCACGGCGGCCTTCGCCACCGGCCGAGCGGCCTGGCTGAGCGACCGCGGCTACCGCACCGCCGGCTTCGCCTTCGAGGAACTCGCCGTCCTCGTCCGCGACGGCTTCCACGACCGTCTGCTGCCCGGCACGACCCCGCTGCTCGCCGCCGCCCTCGTGGAGGGCTTCGAGGGCAGCCCGCTCGACGGTACGGCGGACCCGGCGGCCTGGTGGGAGGCGTACCTGGGCGCGGTCGTACCGCCTGCACTCGCGGCCTTCGCCGAGCACGGCGTCGTACTCGAAGCGCATCTGCAGAACACGCTGATCGCCGTGGACGGGGACGGCACTCCGGTGCAGGCCCTGTTCCGGGACGCCGAGGGCGTGAAGCTGGTGCCGGACGTGACGCGGCCGGCCGGCTGGGAGCGGCTGGTGTACTGCCTGGTCGTCAACCACCTCGTGGAGGTCGCCGGCGCGCTGGCCGAACGCCACCCGCCCCTGGACCCCTGGCCCGCCGTACGCCGCGAACTGGCCCGCCACGACCTCCCCGAGATCGCCGGTCTGCTCACCGCGCCCACCCTGCCGGGCAAGACGAACCTGCTCCTGCGCTGGACGAACGCCGACGGCGCCGACGCCCGCTACCTGCCGTTGCCGAACCCGCTGGCCCGTACATGATCTGAATTACCCTGGCCGGTGTGCTGCGCGACGTGACTGCTGTTCGATACGTGACCCCGTTGCGGTCCGGCGGCTCCGTGCCCGGAGTCGTCGAGGCCGACGACCTGGGCACGTACGTCGTGAAGTTCACCGGCTCCGCACAGGGCCGCAAGGCGCTGGTCGCCGAGGTGATCGTCGGCGAACTGGCCCGCGCCCTGGGGCTGCGCTTCCCCGAGCTGGTCCTCGTCCACTTCGACCCCGCGATCGCGGAGCACGAACCGCATCAGGAGGTGCGGGACCTGCACGCGTCCAGCGCGGGGGTCAACCTCGGCATGGACTACCTGCCGGGCGCCAAGGACTTCACCCCCGAGGTCGCGAAGCACTTCAGCGTCGACCCGCTGGAGGCGGGCCGCGTCGTCTGGCTGGACGCCCTGACCGCCAACGTCGACCGTACGGTCCACAGCTCCAACCTGATGGTCTGGCCCACGCTGGGGACCGTCCCGCCGCGCCTGTGGCTCATCGACCACGGCGCCGCGCTCGTCTTCCACCACCGCTGGGACGGCACGGACCCCGCGAAGGCGTACGACTTCCGCCACCACGCCCTCGGCCACTACGCCCCCGACGTGCACGCGGCCGACGCCGAGCTGGCGCCGAAGGTCACCGAGGCACTGCTGCGGGAGGTCGTGGCGGAGGTCCCGGACGCGTGGCTGAGCGCCGAACCGGGCTTCATGAGCCCCGGGGAGGTACGCGACGCCTACGTCGCCTACCTCCACGCGCGCGTACAGGCCTCCCCGGCCTGGCTTCCCACCGACTTCCCCTCCCGGGAGGAACTCGCCGCCGAGGAGGCCCTCCGCGCGGCGCGTACACAGGCAGGCCGCCCGAAGTGGCTCCAGCGGGTCCCCGACCTGCACGGCAAGCCGGCGGCGGAACAGGATTGGTCGGTACACCTCGGATGACGGACACCCCTATGACGGACGCCCGGCGGGTCGAGATCGAGTACTGCACCCAGTGCAGGTGGCTGCCCCGTGCCGCCTGGCTGGCCCAGGAGCTGCTGACGACCTTCGAGGCCGAGCTGACGGAGCTCGCACTGAAGCCGGGCAAGGGCGGCGTCTTCGTCGTCCGCGTGGGCGACGAGGTGGTCTGGGACCGCCGCGACCAGGGCTTCCCGGAACCTACCGCGGTCAAGCAGGCCGTACGCGACCGAGTGGCCCCGGGAAAGTCCCTGGGCCACTCGGACAAGTGAGCTTCTGGGGGCCTCAGCCCTTCAGCTGCTCGTACGCCGGCAGCGTCAGGAAGTCCGCGTAGTCCTCGTCGAGGGAGACCTCCAGGAGCAGGTCGTGGGCCTGCTGCCAGTGGCCGGCCGCGAAGGCCTCCTCGCCGATCTCCGCGCGGATGTTGGCCAGTTCCTCGGCGGCGACCTTGCGGGCCAGCTCCGGGGTGGCCTTCTCGCCGTTCTCGAACTCGACGCCCGCGTTGATCCACTGCCAGATCTGGGAGCGGGAGATCTCCGCGGTGGCCGCGTCCTCCATGAGGTTGAAGATGGCGACCGCGCCGAGGCCGCGCAACCAGGCCTCGATGTAGCGGATGCCGACCTGGACGGCGTTGACCAGGCCCGGGTACGTCGGCTTGGCGTCGAGGGAGTCGATGGCGATGAGGTCGGCGGCCTCGACGTGGACGTCCTCGCGGAGGCGGTCCTTCTGGTTGGGCTTGTCGCCGAGGACCTTGTCGAAGGACTCCATGGCGATCGGCACGAGGTCGGGGTGGGCCACCCAGGAGCCGTCGAAACCGTCGCCGGCCTCGCGGTCCTTGTCGGCGCGGACCTTCTCGAAGGCGACCTTGTTGACCTCGGCGTCCCGGCGGGACGGGATGAACGCCGCCATGCCGCCGATCGCGTGCGCGCCGCGCTTGTGGCAGGTGCGGACGAGGAGTTCGGTGTACGCCCGCATGAACGGGGCCGTCATCGTGACCGCGTTGCGGTCCGGCAGGACGAACTTGGCGCCGCCGTCACGGAAGTTCTTGACGATGGAGAACAGGTAGTCCCAGCGGCCGGCGTTCAACCCGGAGGCGTGGTCGCGCAGTTCGTAGAGGATCTCCTCCATCTCGTACGCGGCCGTGATCGTCTCGATCAGGACGGTCGCGCGGACGGTGCCCTGCGGGATACCGACGTAGTCCTGCGCGAAGACGAAGACGTCGTTCCAGAGGCGGGCCTCCAGGTGCGACTCCGTCTTCGGGAGGTAGAAGTACGGGCCCTTGCCCAGGTCGAGCAGGCGCTGGGCGTTGTGGAAGAAGTACAGGCCGAAGTCGACGAAGGCGCCGGGCACCTGCTGCCCGTCGACCTGGAGGTGACGCTCGTTCAGGTGCCAGCCGCGCGGGCGCATGACGACGGTCGCGAGCTCGTCGTTCGGGCGCAGGGCGTACGACTTGCCGGACTTCGGGTCGGTGAAGTCGATGTTCCGGGTGTACGCGTCGATCAGGTTGAGCTGGCCGAGGACCACGTTCTCCCAGGTCGGCGCAGAGGCGTCCTCGAAGTCCGCGAGCCAGACCTTCGCGCCCGAGTTGAGGGCGTTGATGGTCATCTTGCGGTCGGTGGGACCGGTGATCTCGACCCGGCGGTCCTGCAGCGCGGGCGGGCACGGGGCCACCCGCCAGGAGTGGTCCGCGCGGATCGCGGCGGTCTCCGGGAGGAAGCCGAGGGTGGAGGTGCGGGCGATCTCGGCGCGGCGCTCCGCACGGCGGGCGAGGAGTTCGTCACGCCGGGGCGTGAACCGGCGGTGCAGCTCGGCCACGAAGGCGAGGGCCGCCTCCGTGAGGACCTCCTCCTGCCGGGGCAGGGGCTCGGCGTCGACGATGGCCAGCGGGGACGGCGCTGGTGCGGACATGAGCTGTCACTTCCTTCAGCGAGCTACGAAGACGAGCTGTCGAGCTTTGGCAGAGCTTTGGCACCGGGTGCCAGTCTTCCCGGATACGGCTGACAACGCCCGTGGACGGGTCGGGCGCTTCTGAACAGTGGATACTAGTTTCCTCATGGTGGAAGTTCAATGGTTTGTTGATATCGAGATTCTCTGAGTCGAGGCAAGGTGGCGCTCAGTGCCACCACGCTCACTCAAGGTGGCTCAGATCGGCCTCCGTGTCGATGTCGTACGGCCGGGCCACGTCCCCGCACTCGACCAGCCCGATCGCCGCCTCGCGCTCCTTCAGATAGGCGCGTGCCCCCCGGTCGCCGGTCGCGGTCGCCGCGATGCCCGCCCAGTGGGCGGCGCCGAAGAGCACGGGATGGCCGCGTACCCCGTCGTACGCGGCCGAGACGAGTGACCGCTCGTCCTCGTACGCGGCGAGCACCCGGGCCACCGCCTCCGGTCCGATACCGGGCTGGTCGACGAGCGAGACGAGCGCCGCCCGCGCCCCCGTGCCCGTGAGCGACTTCAGCCCGGCGCGCAGGGAGGAGCCCATCCCCTCGGCCCAGTCCGGGTTCTCCACCAGCACGCAGTCACCGAGTTCGGCCTGCTCCCGTACGGCGGCCGCCTGCGCGCCCAGCACCACGTGCACTCGGGCGCAGCCGGCCGCGCGCAGCACGCCGACGGCGTACTCGACGAGGGGGCGGCCGCGATGCCGGAGCAGTGCCTTGGGCCGTCCGCCGAGCCGCCGTCCACCGCCGGCGGCGAGGAGCAGTCCGGCGACCGGCGGTGCTTGTTTCTCAGTCATGCGTCCTGCATACCTGACACCCGCGCGAGCGCCCGGTCCCCCAGGGCTGAATTTCCGTCCGTACGGTGGCGCATCGGGCGCCGGGTGGGTTTACTGACCCGCGTCCCCCGGCGCGCGACCTTTGTCAGGGGTGCTCGATGGGGAAGCGGGACTGCTGGCGCACAACGGCGTGCGAGGGGGAGTGCTGTGTTGCGGAGCTTGGGACAGAGGCTGGTGACGGGCAGCGACGAGGACCCGAGGGTGGCGGAACTGCGGACGGCGGTGTCCCGTCTGCGCCGCGAACTCGCCGCGCACCCGGCCGAGTTCCCGGACCGGGGGATCGCCGAGGACGAACTCGCCGCGCTGGCCGCGATGACGATCCACGGCGTGCCGGAGATGCCGCGGCTGCGGAGGTCGTTGCTGTTGATCGCGGGAGCGATCGGGTCCGTGAGCGCGCTGTCCCGCGGCTTGTCGGATGTTCGGCAGGCCGTGGATCTGTTCGGGGAGTCGCCGCGGGGGCGGGGTTAGATCACCGGAGCGGGCCGAGGTAGGGAAACGGCCCCCGGTAGCCCCGGTCCGAGGTCCGGTGCTCGAACTGCTCGCACAGCCACGTCTCCTGTACGAACTCGGTGCGTTCCTGCCAGATCGCGAAGATGCCGTGCGGGCCGCGCTTGCCGTCGCACTGCCGGTAGAGGTCTTTGGCGTCACGGAAGCAGGCCAGCCCCGCCATCAGCGGAGTGCCGGCGGGGCTGTAGTCGGACCAGGCGCACGCGACGCATGCCTTGAGCCGTGCTCCTTGCGGCAGTCTGCGCTGGATGTCGTGCAGCGCCTGCTCGAAGTCGTCCTGACTGTCCGCGTTGCGGTACTCGCGCCCGTCGAGGCGCAGAGTGGTGATCAGGCTCTGCTCGTCCAGGCCCCGGCCCACCGGGCCGCCGAGCCGCAGGGCGCAGTGCAGCACCGCCGCCCGCACGCCCTGCCCCTCGATCTCCACGGGCATCGGCACCTCCCACTCCAGGAGGCAGGAGCACAGTGCCCCGTCGAGGAAGGAGAACATCTGCTCGGGCGGCATCCCGCTCAGGGCGCCGAGGTCGTCCATCATGTCGCCCTCGAAGGCGACGCCCCTGATCGTCGTACGGATCGACTCCCGGCCGTCCGACTCGAAGACGATCTCCTCGGAGCCGTGCCGGTCGGTGTACCGCCCGGGCCAGCGCTCCATCGCCGTCACCCGTGGTTCTGGGTGACCAGCGCCTCCGACAGCTCCCCGGCCACCTGCTGGAGCACCGGCACGATCTTGTCCGTCGCCGCTTCGGTGACCCGTCCCGCCGGGCCGGAGATCGAGATCGCGGCCGCGGTGGGGGAGTCGGGGACCGAGACGGCCAGGCAGCGGACGCCGACCTCCTGCTCGTTGTCGTCGACCGCGTAGCCGTTGCGCCGCACGTCCTCCAGGGCCGCGAGGAAGCCGTCCGGCGTGGTGATCGTCTTCTCCGTGGCGGCGGGCATGCCGGTACGGGCCAGCAGTGTGCGCACCTCCTCCGGCGGGAAGGAGGCGAGCAGCGCCTTGCCGACGCCGGTGGAGTGCGGCAACACACGCCGGCCGACCTCGGTGAACATGCGCATCGAGTGCTTGGACGGCACCTGGGCGACGTAGACGATCTCGTCGCCGTCGAGCAGGGCCATGTTCGCCGTCTCGCCGGTCTCCTCGACCAGCCGGGCGAGGTAGGGCCGGGCCCAGGTGCCCAGCAGCCGGGACGCCGACTCGCCGAGGCGGATCAGGCGCGGGCCGAGGGCGTAGCGGCGGTTGGTCTGCTGGCGTACATAGCCGCACGCGACGAGCGTCCGCATGAGGCGGTGGATGGTGGGCAGCGGCAGCCCGCTGCTCGCGGAGAGCTCGCTCAGACCGACCTCACCGCCCGCGTCCGCCATCCGCTCGAGCAGGTCGAAGGCGCGCTCGAGGGACTGGACGCCGCCACTGTTGTTGGACCTGGCGGAGTCGGTGGTGCTGGCGCTGGACGTCGGCACGGCGCGTTCCTTTCGGGACCGGTGAGAAGGGCAGAAGCCTACCCGTCAGTCGGTTGACTCCCTGCTTGTACATAACTACGTTCTGCTTGGTGGAATTCTACTTCCGCTTTGTGGAAACGTCCAGAGAGTCCGCATCGGGTGCACTGTGGAGAAGTGTGCCCTTGACGGCTCGGGAACGGGAGTGAAGACTCCTTCAACAGAAAGTTGAATTCCGTTACGCGGAAGTAAACGGCGGCAGAGAGGGGTCCGGGTGTCCGACGCTGAACTGGTGCTGCGCTCGAGGCGCGTCATCACTCCGGAGGGGACGCGCGCCGCGTCGGTCGCGGTCGCCGACGGCAAGATCACGGCCGTCCTCCCGTACGACACCGAAGTCCCGTCCGGCGCCCAGCTGGAGGACCTCGGCGACGACGTCCTGCTGCCCGGCCTGGTCGACACGCACGTGCACGTCAACGACCCCGGCCGCACCGAGTGGGAGGGCTTCTGGACCGCCACGCGCGCGGCGGCGGCCGGCGGCATCACCACCCTCGTCGACATGCCGCTCAACTCCCTCCCGCCGACCACGACGGTCGACCACCTCCGCACCAAGCAGGACGTGGCCGCCGACAAGGCGCACATCGACGTCGGCTTCTGGGGCGGCGCCCTGCCCGACAACGTCAAGGACCTGCGCCCGCTGCACGAGGCCGGCGTCTTCGGCTTCAAGGCCTTCCTGTCCCCGTCCGGTGTGGACGAGTTCCCGCACCTGTCCCAGGACCAGCTCGCCCAGTCCCTGGCCGAGATCGCCTCCTTCGGCGGCCTGCTGATCGTGCACGCCGAGGACCCGCACCACCTCGACGCCGCCCCGCAGCAGGGCGGCCCCAAGTACGCCGACTTCCTGGCCTCGCGCCCGCGCGACGCGGAGGACACGGCGATCGCCCAGCTGATCGCCCAGGCGAAGCGCCTCCACGCGCGCGTGCACGTACTCCACCTCTCGTCGAGCGACGCGCTGCCGCTGATCGCCGAGGCCAAGCGGGAAGGCGTACGGATCACCGTCGAGACCTGCCCGCACTACCTGACGCTGACCGCCGAGGAAGTCCCGGACGGCGCCAGCGAGTTCAAGTGCTGCCCGCCGATCCGCGAGTCCGCCAACCAGGACCTGCTCTGGCAGGCGCTGGCCGACGGCACGATCGACTGCGTGGTGACCGACCACTCGCCGTCCACGGCCGACCTCAAGACCGACGACTTCGCGACGGCCTGGGGCGGCATCTCGGGCCTGCAGCTCAGCCTGGCCGCGGTGTGGACCGAGGCGCGCAGGCGCGGGCACGGCCTGGAGGACGTGGTCCGCTGGATGTCCGCGCGGACGGCCGAGCTGGTGGGCCTCGACGACCGCAAGGGTGCCATCGCGGCGGGCCGCGACGCCGACTTCGCCGTCCTCGCGCCCGACCAGACGTTCACCGTGGACCCGGCCGCCCTCCAGCACCGCAACCGCGTGACGGCGTATGCGGGCAAGACCCTGTACGGCGTGGTGAAGTCCACCTGGCTGCGCGGCGAACGCATCGTCGCGGACGGCGAGTTCACGGCCCCGAAGGGGCAGCTGCTCACCCGCGACCACTGACCTTCTCTCCCGCACCCGCAGCGGCCGACTTCTGAAAGGCACACCTCGTGACGGCGATACCCAGCTTCACCGGCGACGCGAACCCCTACGGAGGCGGTGACCCGTACGCGGACTACCGCACCGCCGACTTCCCCTTCACCCAGTACGCCAACCTCGCCGACCGGCAGCTCGGCGCCGGTGTCATCGCCGCCAACGACGAGTTCTTCGCCCAGCGCGAGAACCTGCTGGTGCCCGAGCGGGCCGAGTTCGAACCCGAGCACTTCGGGCACAAGGGCAAGATCATGGACGGCTGGGAGACGAGGCGCCGCCGCGGCGCGTCCGCCGACCACCCGTGGCCGACGGCCGAGGACCACGACTGGGCGCTGGTACGCCTCGGCGCGCCGGGTGTGATCCGCGGGATCGTGGTCGACACGGCCCACTTCCGCGGCAACTATCCGCAGGCTGTGTCGATCGAGGGCACGTCCGTACCAGGCTCACCGTCCCCGCAGGAGCTGCTCGCGGACGACGTGAAGTGGACGACGCTGGTGCCGCGCACTCCGGTCGGCGGCCATGCTGCGAACGGCTTCTCCATCGCCGTCGAGCAGCGCTTCACGCACCTCCGCGTCAACCAGCACCCCGACGGCGGCATCGCGCGCCTGCGCGTCCACGGCGAGGTCGTCCCCGACCCCGAGTGGCTGTCGGTCCTGGGCACCTTCGACGTGGTCGCCCTGGAGAACGGCGGCCAGGTCGAGGACGCCTCCAACCTCTTCTACTCGCCCGCCACGAACACCATCCAGCCGGGCCGCTCCCGCAAGATGGACGACGGCTGGGAGACGCGCCGCCGCCGCGACCAGGGCAACGACTGGATCCGCTACCGGCTGGTGGCCCAGTCCCAGATCCGCGCGATCGAGATCGACACGGCGTACCTGAAGGGCAACAGCGCGGGCTGGGCGTCGGTGTCGGTGAAGGATGCCGATGAGAGCGGGGCGGGCGAGTGGACGGAGATCCTCCCGCGCACCCGCCTCCAGCCGGACACCAACCATCGCTTCGTCCTGCCGACGCCCGTCGTGGGCACGCACGCGCGCGTGGACATCTTCCCGGACGGCGGAATCTCCCGGCTGCGACTGCACGGCTCGCTGACGGAGCAGGGCGCGGCGGGGCTGGCGGCTCGGCACCAGGAGCTGGGCGGCTGACGTCCGTAGAGCGCGGCTGAGTCCCGTGGGGCGTACCGGCAGGACAGCACCGGTGCGCCCCACGTCACGTCACGCGGCGTGGCCCCCGTCCACGGCGAACTCCGCTCCCGTGACGTACTCCGCCCCGGCCAGGTACGCCACCGTCGCCGCGACCTCGTCGGCCGTGCCGAAGCGGCCCAGGGCGGTCATCGCCGCCTGACCGGGCGCGTACGGGCCGTCCGCCGGGTTCAGGTCGGTGTCGATGGGGCCGGGGTGGACGATGTTCGCCGTGATGCCGCGCGGTCCCAGCTCTCGCGCCAGGGCCTTCGTCAGGCCGATCAGGGCCGACTTGCTGGTGGCGTAGAGCGTGCCGCCGGGACCCGGGACGCGCTGCGTCATGCAGGTGCCGATGGTGATGATCCGGCCCCCGGCGGTCATACGGGCCGCCGCCGCCCGTGAGGCGAGGAAGACGCCCCGCACGTTCACGGCGAGGACCCGGTCCACGTCCGCGAGCGACAGGCCCTCCAGCGGACCCAGGACGCCCACGCCGGCGTTGTTCACCAGTACGTCCAAGCCGCCCAGCACCTCAGCCGTACGCCCCACCGCGCCCTCCGCCTCGTCCGCGTCACCGGCGTCCGCCCGCAGGGCCACGGCCCGCCGCCCCAGCGACTCGACGGCCCGGACGACCTCCTCGGCCGCATCCTTGCCGTTCACGTAGCTCACGGCGACGTCCGCGCCCTCCCGCGCGAGCCGCAGTGCCGTCGCCGCGCCGATGCCGCGACTGCCGCCCGTGACCAGGGCCACCTTGCCGTGCAGGGTTCCGTAAGTCGTTGTCATGGGTCCATCCCAGCGCTGCACGGGCCGGAGCGCTGGCGGCGAACGGACATCGAGATCGGGTGAACGGACAACGAGACGGGGCGAACGAAGATCGGCACGGGAGGACTGCCGGAACCCGGCGGAACTCTTCGCTCCGGTTCTCTCGTTCACCCCACGTGACTCTTCAGCAAGAAATCGTCGGCAACGCCATGCAGATGGCGGTCGTCAGCCTCCAGCCCGGCCAGACCGTGTACTGCGAGGCGGGCAAGTTCCTCTTCAAGACCACCAACGTGACCATGGAGACCCGCCTGACCGGCCCGTCGAACGGACAGCAGCCCCAAGGCGGCTCGACCGCCGGAGGCGGTGGCGGCATGGGCGGCATGCTGCGCCAGGCCATGGGCACCGCCATGCAGGTCGGCCAGCGCGTCCTGGCCGGCGAGTCGATCGCCTTCCAGTACTTCACCTCCCAGGGCGGCGAGGGCACCGTCGGCTTCGCGGGCGTGCTGCCCGGCGAGATGCGGGCGCTGGAGCTGGACGGCACGCGCGCGTGGTTCGCCGAGAAGGACGCCTTCGTCGCCGCCGAGTCCACCGTCGACTTCGGCATCGCGTTCCAGGGCGGCCGCACCGGCATGAAGGGCGGCGAGGGCTTCATCCTGGAGAAGTTCACCGGGCGCGGCACGGTGATCATCGCCGGCGCCGGCAACTTCATCGACCTCAACCCGGCCGACTTCGGCGGTCGTATCGAGGTCGACACCGGCTGCGTCGTCGCGTTCGAGGAGGGCATCCAGTACGGCGTCCAGCGCGTCGGCGGCCTCAACCGCCAGGGCCTTATGAACGCCGTCTTCGGCGGCGAGGGCCTGTCCCTGGCCACCCTGGAGGGCAACGGGCGCGTCATCCTGCAGTCCCTCACCATCGAGAGCCTCGCCAATGCCCTGAAGAAGGCCCAGGGCGGAGACAAGCAAGGCCCGACGGGCGGTCTGTTCTCGACGAACGTGGGGTGAGCGCGCGGACGGCCCACCGATGAGTTGCGGGTGCCGACGGGGTCTGAGGTGATGACAGCAGACCCCACCCCGGAAAAGAGGCACTCCTCATGGGCAAGCTCGTTTCCACCCTCTTCGTCACGCTCGACGGCGTCTACCAGGCACCCGGCGGCCGGGAGGAGGACACCCGCGGCGGCTTCGACCAGGGCGGCTGGGTCTTCGCATACGCCGACGACGACTTCGGCCAGTTCATCAACGAGGTCTTCGCCCGCCCGGCCGCCTTCCTCCTCGGACGCCGTACGTACGACATCTTCGCCTCGTACTGGCCCAAGATGACCGATCCCGCCGACCCGGTCGCCTCCAAGCTCAACGCGCTGCCGAAGTACGTCGCCTCCTCGACGCTGACCGACCCCGAGTGGGCCGGCACCACCGTGATCAGCGGCGACCTCGGCAAGGAAGTCACCGCCCTCAAGGAGCGCACCGACGGCGAGCTCCAGGTCCACGGCAGCGGCGCCCTGGTCAGGTCCCTGCTGGTCCTCGACCTCGTCGACACCCTCCACCTGCTGACCTTCCCGGTCGTGCTGGGCTCGGGTCACCGCCTGTTCACGGAGGG
Organism: Streptomyces sp. CA-251387; assembly: GCF_050936625.1. Classification (NCBI taxonomy): domain Bacteria; kingdom Bacillati; phylum Actinomycetota; class Actinomycetes; order Kitasatosporales; family Streptomycetaceae; genus Streptomyces; species Streptomyces sp. CA-251387. The sequence goes on from NZ_JBNJMJ010000001.1 coordinate 7,715,803, forward strand.
CGCCGTGCCCACCGCGTTCAAGCACACCGGCGGCCGCACCACGAGCACGGGCGTGGCCATCCACTCGTACGACCTGGCGGGGCGCCCCGACTACAGCTCGTTCGGGCTCCCCGAGGAGGCGTGACGAGTCGTCCGCGGCGTTCTCGCACGACTCCTCATGGAGATCGGGTGAGGACGCCGGGGCGCACGTTAACTTACCGAAAACTCATCGGACTTGCCGGGAAAATCTCCGGCCTTGACATTGACATGCCACTGTCTACGCGCGTCATCATGAAGCCATGAGATTCCCCCCACGCATCACCCGCATCGGCGCAGCCGCCGCCGTCCTGTCCGCCCTCCTCGTCGGCGGCACCGTCGCCGCCACCCCGGCGGCCGCCGCGGTCGGCAGCATCTGCTACAGCGACCTGCCCTCACAGGCGCACGACACGCTCGACCTGATCGAGCAGGGCGGGCCGTTCCCGTACTCGCAGGACGGCACCGTCTTCCAGAACCGAGAAGGCATCCTGCCCAGCCAGGCGTCCGGGTACTACCACGAGTACACGGTCATCACGCCTGGCTCTTCCACGCGCGGAGCTCGCCGGATCGTCACCGGTGAGGAGAACCAGGAGGACTACTACACGGCCGACCACTACGAGTCGTTCGACCTGATCAACTACGGCTGCTGAGCCCGTAGGTCACGGTCGACGCCGAGGAAACGGCGTGACTCGCCGGAAGTCCGGTCCGCGCTCAGCCGGACTTCCGGCTCTCGGCGGCGGCGAACAGCGCGAACGCCAGCACGAGCAGTGCGACGCTCGCGTAGATCTCGAAGCCGTCGAGGAAACCGATCCGCTGCACGAGACCCCAGTCCCAGTCGGTGAACTCGTGCACCAGGCCGGCGATGCCCTGCACGAGGGCGATGAACCCGAGGATCTCCAGCACCTGTTTCATGCCTACGACTCTCGCCCCGCGGACCCCCCACGCCAATCGGCCGCGGGGCGAGCCATGTCTGCCGGAAGTGCACGTTCCGGGCGGGCGACGCACGCCGAAAGTCTGCCGTCGTGCGACTTTGGTCGACGATCAGGCGCGCGATGAGGTCGCGCGGGCTGTCACTGCGTAGATTTGTCGGCCGTGAGTGGTGACAAACCGGAGGCCGTGCCCCGGATGTTCGAGGGGCGGCGCTGGCTGCTGCCCTCGGCCGTGCTGCGGGAACTCGACCCCGACGCCGAGCGTTCCCGACGGCCCCGGCGCACGGCTCGCGACTGGGTGGTCGACTTCTGCTGCTTCCTGGTGGCCGTCCTGGTGGGACTGACCGCCGCCGACGCGCTCGACGACCACCCCGACCTCCCGCACACGCTGGTCGTCGTCGACCAGTGGATCGGCGCGCTCTCCCTGGGCGCGGTCTGGCTGCGTCGCCGCTGGCCGCTCGGGCTGGCCGTGGCGATGACGCCGATCAGCATGGTGTCCGACACCGCGGGCGGCGTGGCCCTGATCGCCCTCTTCACCCTCGCCGTGCACCGGCCCTTCCGTTACGTGGCCTGGGTGGCAGGCGCCAACCTGGCGCTGCTCCCGCTCTACTTCTGGCTGCGCCCCGAGCCCGGCCTGCCCTTCCTCGGCGCACTCGCCTTCTCCGTGGCCCTGCTCGGTGCGGTGGTCGGCTGGGGCATGTTCGTACGGTCCAAACGGCAGCTCATGCTGAGCCTGCGCGACCGTGCCCGGCGTGCCGAGACGGAGGCACGGCTGCGTGCCGAGCAGGCGCAGCGGCTCGCCCGCGAGGCCATCGCCCGGGAGATGCACGACGTCCTCGCCCACCGGCTGACCCTGCTCAGCGTGCACGCGGGCGCCCTGGAGTTCCGGCCCGACGCGCCCCGCGAGGAGATCGCGCGGGCGGCGGGCGTCATCCGGGAGAGCGCCCACGAGGCCCTCCAGGACCTGCGGGAGATCATCGGCGTGCTACGGGCGGGCGAGCCCGACGACGCCGGACGCCCGCAGCCGACCCTCGCGGCGCTGGAGGCGCTGGTCACCGAGTCCCGCGAGGCCGGTATGAAGGTCACCCTCGACCAGCGCGTCACCGACCCCGCCGCCGTGCCCGCCTCCGTCGGCCGCACCGCCTACCGCATCGCCCAGGAAGGCCTGACCAACGCCCGCAAGCACGCCCCCGGCACGGAAGTCACGGTGACGGTGACCGGGGCGCCGGGCGGGGGCCTGTCCGTCACGGTGCGCAATCCGGCGCCCGAGGGGGAGGTCCCCCACGTTCCGGGCTCCGGCCAGGGACTGATCGGGCTGACGGAGCGGGCGACGCTGACGGGCGGCCGGCTGGAGCACGGACCCGCGGCGGACGGGGGGTTCGAGGTGCGGGCCTGGTTGCCGTGGGGGTGACCCGCGTCGATCCGGCCGCGTGGTGCTCAAATGCCGCCCCAGCGAGCGCTGTTGCGGGCCGTCCGGCACATCCACGCCGTACAACCGTGATTACGTGGGGCACATGACTGCGATCAGACTCCTCCTCGTCGACGACGACCCGTTGGTCAGGGCCGGCCTGTCCTTCATGCTGGGGGGCGCCGAGGACATCGAGATCGTCGGCGAGGCGGCCGACGGCGCCGAGGTCGAGACACTGGTCGACCGCGTCCGCCCGGACGTGGTCCTGATGGACATCCGGATGCCGTCGGTCGACGGCCTCACGGCCACGGAACGGCTGCGCGGCAGGAAGGACGCCCCGCAGGTCGTGCTGCTGACCACCTTCCACGCCGACGAGCAGGTGCTGCGCGCCCTGCGCGCCGGCGCGGCCGGGTTCGTGCTCAAGGACACCCCGCCCGCCGAGATCGTCGACGCGGTGCGCCGCGTCGCCGCCGGTGACCCGGTCCTGTCGCCCACCGTGACCCGCCAGTTGATGGACCACGCGGCCGGCACCGCCGCCGACACCCGTCGCGCACGCGCGCGTGAGCGGCTCACCGTCCTCAACGACCGCGAGCGCGAGGTCGCCGTCGCGGTGGGCCGGGGCCTGCCCAACGCCGAGATCGCCGCGGAGCTCTTCATGAGCGTCGCCACCGTCAAGACGCACGTCTCGCGCGTCCTGGCCAAGCTGGACCTCAACAACCGTGTCCAGATCGCGCTGTTGGCGTACGACGCGGGGCTTCTGGAGGATGTGGAGGACGACGGGCACTAGTCGGGGCTTCCGTGCGTTGTCGGGGTGTCGGAGGGGGAGCGTCATGGCAGAAGTGATCGACCTGGGGGAGTTCGGGAAGGGGTTCCGCGAGAATCCGCATCCGGTGTACGCGCGGTTGCGTGAGCGGGGCCCCGTGCACCGCGTCCGGCTGCCCGACTGGCAGTCCGAGGTCTGGCTCGTCGTCGGGCACGAGGAGGCTCGCGCGGCGCTCGCCGACCAGCGGCTGTCCAAGGACGGCGCCAAGATCGGCCTCAAGTCACTCGACGAGGAGCTGATCGGGAAGAACCTGCTGGTCACCGATCCGCCCCAGCACACCCGGCTGCGCGGGCTCATCTCACGCTCCTTCACCGTGCGCCGCGTCGAGGAGCTGCGGCCCAGGGTTCAGCAGATCACCGACGACCTGCTCGACGAGATGCTGCCGCGGGGCCGCGCCGACCTCGTGGAGTCCCTCGCCTACCCGCTGCCGCTCACCGTCATCTGCGAGCTGCTCGGCGTGCCCGAGATGGACCGCGTCGAGTTCCGCAGGATGTCGACGGAGGCGGTCGCGCCCACCAGCCCGGGCAACGAGGCCGATGCTTTCGTGGCCCTCGGCGCCTATTTCACCGGCCTGATCGAGGACAAAAGGTGCGCCGGGCCCAGCGGTGACCTGCTGAGCGACCTGATCCGCACCACGGCCGAGGACGGCGACCGGCTCTCACCGGACGAACTGCGGGGCATGGCCTTCATCCTGCTCATCGCCGGGCACGAGACGACGGTCAACCTCATCACCAGCGGCGTGCACAACCTGCTCAGCCACCCCGACCAACTCGCCGCCCTGCGCGCCGACATGACCCTCCTCGACGGCGCGGTGGAGGAGATGCTGCGCCACGAGGGTCCGGTGGAGACGGCGACGTTCCGGTATGCCGCCGAACCCCTGGAGATCGCCGGTACCACCGTCGAGAAGGGCGAACCGGTGATGGTCGGCCTCACGGCGGCCAACCGGGACGCCGGCCGCTATGCCGATCCCGACACTTTCGACATACGCCGCGACACCCGAGGCCACGTCGCCTTCGGCCACGGCATCCACTTCTGCCTGGGTGCCCCTCTGGCTCGTCTGGAAGCCCGCACGGCGATACGGTCCTTGCTGGAGCGTGCTCCCGGCCTGGCGCCGGACGGCCCGCCGGGGGAGTGGCTGCCGGGGATGCTGGTCCGGGGGATGCGGAGTCTGCCGGTGCGCTGGTAGCGCACCGGTCACCCGGGTTGTCGGATCCGGCCGGGGGCGGGTCCGTTCGGGGATCGGGTCCGGTCGAGGGGTCGAGTTCGGCCGGGGATGTCGAGTCCGGTTCTCACAGAGCCGCAGCCGAGGCCCCGCCCGGGATCTCCGCGAGGGCGACCGGTCTGCGCTCGCGCCGCGACTGCTCGCACGCCTCCGCGATCCGCAACGCCTGCAGTGCCTCCCGCCCGTCGCAGGGATTGGCCCGCTCTCCGCGCACCACCTCCACGAACGCGTTCAACTCCGCCTCGTACGCGGGCCCGAACCGCTCCAGGAACCCCGACCACGGCTTGTCCGCCGCGGGCGGCCCGGTCGGCTCGGTGGACGCGATCGGCGTACGGTCGTCCAGGCCGACCACGATCTGGTCCAGCTCCCCGGCCAGCTCCATGCGCACGTCGTACCCGGCGCCGTTCAGCCGCGTCGCCGTGGCCGTGGCGAGCGTGCCGCCGTCCAGCGTGAGCACCACCGCCGCCGTGTCGACGTCGCCCGCCTCACGGAACATCGAGGGACCGGCGTCCGACCCGGCCGCGTACACGTCGACGACCTCGCTCCCGGTCACCCAGCGCAGCACGTCGAAGTCGTGGATCAGTGCGTCCCGGTACAGCCCGCCGGACAGCGGCAGCCACTCGACCGGCGGCGGCGCCTGGTCGCTGGTCACCGCCCGCACGGTGTGCAACCGCCCGAGTCGCCCGGACCGCACCGCCTCGCGCGCGCCCATGTACCCCGCGTCGAAGCGGCGCTGGAAGCCCATCTGCAGGATCGTCCCGGCCGTCTCCACCTCGCCGATCGCGTGCAACGTGCCCGGCAGATCGAGCGCTATGGGCTTCTCGCAGAACACCGGAAGACCGGACCGTGCTGCCCGACCGATCAGTTCGGCGTGGGCCGACGTCGCTGTGGTGATCACCACAGCGTCCACGCCCCACCGGAAGATCTCGTCCACTCCGGGCGCCGCCGTCTCGCCCAGCCGGTGTGCCAGCGCCTGGGCCCGTGTGGCATCCGCGTCCGTGAGGATCAGGGAGCCGACGTCGCGGTGGCGGCTGAGCGTGTTGGCGTGAATCGTTCCGATGCGGCCCGTACCGATGACCCCGATGCGCATGGAAACAAAGTGGGGGTTCAGTGCGTAAGCTGTCAATGCATTTGTCCGGACAATCGAACTACACGACTTCCCGTCAACAACGCGTAGAGCTACGCTCGGCCCGTGCCGAAACCAGAAGTGGACCCGACCGTGGAACTCGAGCTCAGTGTGGACCGGAGCAGTCCGGTGCCGTTGTACTTCCAGCTGTCCCAGCAGCTCGAGGCCGCGATCGAGCACGGAGCGCTCACCCCCGGCAGCCTGCTGGGCAACGAGATCGAACTCGCCGCACGCCTCGGCCTGTCCCGGCCGACCGTCCGCCAGGCCATCCAGTCGCTGGTCGACAAGGGCCTGCTGGTGCGCCGCCGAGGCGTCGGGACCCAGGTCGTGCACAGCCAGGTCAAGCGGCCGCTGGAGCTCAGCAGCCTCTACGACGACCTGGAGTCCGCCGGCCAGCGCCCGGCGACCAAGGTGCTCGTCAACACCGTCGTCCCGGCGTCCGCCGAGGTCGCGGCGGCTCTCGGGGTGGCCGAGGACAGCGACGTGCACCGCATCGAGCGGCTGCGTCTCGCGCACGGTGAGCCGATGGCATACCTGTGCAACTTCCTGCCGCCCGCCCTGATCGACCTGGACACCGCACAGCTGGAGGCCACTGGCCTGTACCGCCTGATGCGCGCCGCCGGAATCACCCTGCACAGCGCCCGCCAGACCATCGGCGCCCGCGCGGCCACCGCGGCCGAGGCCGAACGCCTTGCGGAGGAGGAGGGCGCACCGCTGCTCACGATGCAGCGGGTGACGTTCGACGACACTGGCCGAGCGGTCGAGTACGGCACCCATACCTACCGTCCGACGCGCTACTCGTTCGAGTTCCAGTTGCTCGTGCGGTCATGAGCAGTGCGACCTGGGGCGGCCCGACAGGGTGGCGGACCGGCCGGTACGTTGCAATGTCAGGACAATGCAACGCCCTGGCATCGCAACATCCTTGAAGGGGCGCGGGGAACTGCGCGACCAGCCACACACCACCCGCAGACGGCGTATGTCATGAACCACCCCACTGTTCCCCCGTACGGCACTCATCCCGACGGTGAGGCAGAATCGGCGGCGATGAGCACCTACCGCGACTTCACCGCCCCCATCGGCTCCCGACGGGCCCCCGTTCTCAGGACGGTGGGCCCCAGAGAGCGCCGCTCACACCTGTCGGCACCCCGTGTGCCAACGGTCGGCATCGACATCGGCGGCACCAAGGTGATGGCGGGCGTCGTGGACGCCGACGGCAACATCCTGGAGAAGCTCCGCACGGAGACCCCGGACAAGTCCAAGAGCCCGAAGGTCGTGGAGGACACGATCGTCGAGCTGGTCCTGGACCTGTCCGACCGCCACGACGTGCACGCCGTCGGCATCGGCGCGGCCGGCTGGGTCGACGCCGACCGCAACCGCGTCCTGTTCGCGCCCCACCTGTCCTGGCGCAACGAGCCGCTGCGCGACCGTATCGCCGGCCGCCTCGCGGTCCCGGTCCTGGTGGACAACGACGCGAACACCGCCGCCTGGGCCGAGTGGCGCTTCGGCGCCGGCCGCGGCGAGGACCACCTCGTCATGATCACGCTGGGCACCGGCATCGGCGGCGCGATCCTGGAGGACGGGCAGGTCAAGCGCGGCAAGTACGGCGTCGCGGGTGAGTTCGGCCATATGCAGGTGGTGCCCGGAGGCCACCGCTGCCCGTGCGGCAACCGCGGCTGCTGGGAGCAGTACAGCTCGGGCAACGCGTTGGTCAGGGAGGCGCGCGAGCTGGCCGCCGCCGACTCGCCGGTGGCGTACGGGATCATCGAGCACGTCAAGGGCAACATCGGCGACATCACCGGCCCGATGATCACGGAACTGGCCCGTGAGGGCGACGCGATGTGTATCGAGCTGCTGCAGGACATCGGCCAGTGGCTCGGCGTCGGCATCGCCAATCTCGCGGCCGCCCTGGACCCGTCCTGCTTCGTCATCGGCGGCGGTGTGTCGGCCGCCGACGACCTGCTGATCGGGCCCGCGCGGGACGCCTTCAAGCGCCACCTCACCGGCCGCGGCTATCGCCCCGAGGCCCGTATCGCCCGGGCCCAGCTCGGCCCCGAGGCCGGCATGGTCGGCGCCGCCGATCTGGCCCGCCTGGTCGCCCGCCGCTTCCGCCGCGCCAACCGGCGCCGGGTCGAGCGCTACGAGCGCTATGCGCGGTTCGCGGAGGCCCGCAGGTCGTCGCAGGGGTCGGCGTGACCGTGTCCGTACCCCGCCAGGCAGACTCCCCGGACGAGCCCCAGGAGCCGGCCGAGGACCGTCGCCACATGATCCGCCGCAGGGCGCTCACCCTGCTCATCATCGTGCTGCTCATCGGCGTACCCGCCGGCTATCTGGTGATCTCCGCCAACCAGAGCCGCGACAGCGGCAAGGACAAGGAGGAGAAGTACTCGGCGACCGGCCTCACCGAGGGCTGGCCGTCGAGGGTCCAGCGCCGCATCTACCAGGTGCCGATCCCGGTTCCGTCGTACAAGGTCGCGTACTACGAGACGAACAACTGGCGGACCAGCCGTCTGTACGTCCAGTTCGAGACCACGCCGGAGGGCCTGGACACCTACCTGAAGTCCATGGGCCTCGGCCGGGACGACCTGAAGGCGGACGACATCACCATCAGCGCCCGCGACCAGAAGATCACCGGCTGGGACTTCAAGGGTCACGGGCCGTGGCACGGCCTCATCCATGAGCAGAAGAACCCGGCGCCCACGCACGACGTGGTGGTGAACACGTCCATCCCGGACAAGCCCTTCGTGTACGTCGTCTCGCGCACGGTCCCCTGACGACCCCGTGACGCACCCGGCCCGGCGCACCCGGCCCGGGCCGGCCGCCGGAGCCGATTGTCAGACCCCGCCCGTAGAGTCGAAGACGGTTGATCCGACTCATGGGCGGGAGGTGACAGGACGTATGAGCGACAGGGCCGCGCACAGCGCCGGCACCGCGGTGGCCGAGCGCGCGGGGGAGGCCGTGCCCGTCCGACTCGCGGCCGTCTTCGTGCCCGCGTCCCTCCCGCGCGAGGGGCGGATGGCCTTCTGGGATCCGGAGGGCGGCCCCCTGCCCGACGGGGACACGGAGCTCACTGTCGTACGACGTCATGGAGCCGGAGTCCGCCGCAGGACCACCCCCGCGCTGTCGTTGCCGCTCGGCGAGGCGCTGCCGCTGCTCGTGCGCGCCCGGCGCGACCCGGCCGCCCACCCCGCCACCGCCTGCTGGGGCGCGGCCGCGCTGCACGCGCTGCGGCTCACCGCCCGAGGCCGGCTGCTGCCCGGCCTCACGCCCACCGGCCACGACGCCTGGCGGGCCGGCCCGCTCGACCCGGACGACATCGCACACCTGCGAGCGGTCGCCGCGGCCCTGCCCTACGAAGGCCATGCGGTCCCGCTGACCGGCCCGGGCCCCCTGCGGCTGCCCGAGCCGGAGGCGCTGATGCGCTCCTTCCTGGACGCCGTCGCCGACACCCTGCCCCGCACGCCCGCCGCTCCGCACGCCTTGGGGAAGCCCTTCGCCGCGCGTGAGGCTCAGCGCCTGCCCGACGCCCACGACTGGGCGGCCGAGGTCGCCGCCGGCATGGACGCGGGTGTGCGGATCTCGCTCCGCCTGGACCTCTCGGCGTACGACCTCTTCGACGGCGGCGGTGACGGCGTGCGCAGCGCCGGGGCGGCGATCGTCCAGGTGCACAGCCTCGCCGACCCCACCCTGGTGGCCGATGCGGCCGCCCTGTGGTCCGGCGAGGCGGACGCGGCGTTCGGGCCCCGTGCGCAGGTGGACGCGGCGCTGGCGGTGCGGCGCGCGGCCCGGGTGTGGGCCCCGCTGGACCGGCTGTCCGAGCAGGACGTGCCCGACGTGCTGGCCCTGTCCGACGAGGAGCTGGGCGACCTGCTGGGTGTCGCGGCGACCAGGCTCGCGGCGGCCGGGGTGGCGGTGCACTGGCCCCGGGACCTGGCGCAGGACCTGAGCGCGGCCGCGGTGGTACGGCCGGCGCCGGGTTCCGCGACCGACGGCACCGGCTTCTTCGAGAGCGAGGAACTGCTCCAGTTCCGCTGGCAGTTGGCGATCGGCGGCGACCCGCTCACCGAGGCCGAGATGGACGCGCTCGCCGAGGCGCACCGCCCGGTCGTCCGGCTGCGGGACCGCTGGGTGCTCGTCGACCCGGCCCTCGTCCGCAAGGCCCGCAAGCGCGAACTGGGCCTGCTCGACCCGGTCGACGCGCTGTCCGTCGCCCTGACCGGCAGCGCGGAGGTCGACGGCGAGACGGTCGAGGCGGTACCGGTCGGCGCCCTGGCCGCCCTGCGCGACCGCCTGACGGCGGGGGTACGCCCCGCCGAACCGCCGCCGGGACTGCGGGCGACGCTGAGGGACTACCAACTCCGCGGCCTGGCCTGGCTGGACCTCATGACCACCCTGGGCGTGGGCGGCTGCCTCGCGGACGACATGGGGCTCGGCAAGACGATCACGGTCATCGCCCTGCACCTCAAGCGCGCCCGGACGGCCCCGACCCTCGTGGTCTGCCCGGCCTCGCTTCTCGGCAACTGGCAGCGGGAGATCACCCGTTTCGCGCCCGGCGTCCCCGTCCGCCGTTTCCACGGCCCGGACCGCACCCTGGAGGACATGGACGCCGGCTTCGTCCTCACCACCTACGGCACGATGCGGTCGGCGGCACCGACGCTGGCCCAGCACACCTGGGGCATGGTCGTCGCCGACGAGGCCCAGCACGTCAAGAACCCGTACTCGGCGACGGCGAAGGCCCTGCGCACGATCCCGACGCCCGCGCGCGTGGCGCTCACCGGCACACCGGTCGAGAACAACCTCTCCGAGCTCTGGGCGCTGCTCGACTGGACGACACCGGGCCTGCTCGGCCCCCTGAAGTCCTTCCGCGCCCGGCACGCGCGCGCGGTGGAGAACGGCGAGGACGACGAGGCGGTGAACCGGCTGGCCCGCCTGGTCCGCCCCTTCCTCCTGCGCCGCAAGAAGTCCGACCCCGGGATCGTCCCGGAGCTGCCGCCCAAGACGGAGACCGACCACCCGGTCCCGCTCACCCGTGAACAGGCGGCGCTCTACGAGGCGGTGGTGCGTGAGTCGATGCTCGCCATCGAGACGGCGGAGGGCATGGCGCGCAGGGGCATGGTCCTGAAGCTCCTCACCTCCCTGAAGCAGATCTGCGACCACCCGGCGCTGTATCTGAAGGAGGACGCGGCGGCGGCCACCGAGCGACTGGCCGCCCGCTCCGGCAAGTTGACGCTGCTGGACGAACTCCTGGACACGCTGCTGGCCGAGGACGGCTCCGCGCTGGTGTTCACGCAGTACGTGGGGATGGCCCGTCTGATCGCCTCCCACCTCGCCGCCCGTGCGGTCCCGGTGGAACTGCTGCACGGCGGCACGCCGGTTCCGGACCGCGAGCGCATGGTGGACCGCTTCCAGAGCGGCACGACGCCGGTCCTGGTCCTGTCCCTGAAGGCGGCCGGCACCGGCCTGAACCTGACCCGCGCGGGCCATGTCGTCCACTTCGACCGCTGGTGGAACCCGGCCGTCGAGGAACAGGCCACCGACCGCGCCTACCGCATCGGCCAGACCCAGCCCGTCCAGGTCCACCGCCTCATCGCCGAAGGCACGGTCGAGGACCGCATCGCGGAGATGCTCGAATCCAAGCGGGCCCTGGCAGACGCGATCCTCGGCTCCGGCGAATCGGCCCTCACGGAACTGACGGACCGTGAGCTGTCCGACCTGGTGTCGTTGAGGAGGGAGCCATGACCGGGCCGGTGGAGCGGGGGAGTGCGGCGGGTGGCGAGGCCCAGGGGTTCGACGCCGAGCCGGTCGACGACGAGCGGAACCCGGATCGGCTGTCGCCTTCGGCCACCGCGCCGACGCCGGATGCGCCAAGCCGACCTTCTGAGCCCCGACCGGCCGACGCGGCCCGCCGGGCCCTTCGAGCCGCGCGGGAGCGGCGAGAAGGGGCGCCGGAGAGCGGCGTGCGTCAGGGCGTCCGCCAAGGGTCGGGTCCCGCAGCTCCGTCGCGTCCTGAGCGGGAGCCGGGGACGCCCCGTCGGGAGGAACCACCGCCGCACGGATCCGCCCGCCCGGGACCTCGGCCGGCCGATGCGGCCCGGGCGGCGCTGCGGCGCGCGGTGACCGCGAGGCGGGGTGGGCAGGCGGAGAGCGAGAACGGACGAGGGGATACCGCGGGCTCCGACGCCGGGCCGCCGACCGAATCGACTGCCGACACACCGACCGGCGGGGGCGGCGGGGAGGGGGAGGCGTCGGCCGGTGCCGGTGCTTCCGCTGCATCGGGAGCCTCCGATGCGCGGCGGGGTGCGTCAGTCCGTACGCAGCGCGAGCGGGGAGCTGCCGCTCGTACCCCCAGTGCGCGGAGTGCGTCGGTTCGCGCCTCCGGCGCGGGCAGGGATGCTGGGGCGCGTGCGTCCGCTGATGGGGTGGGTGCGTCGGCGGGTACGTCCGGCGTGGAGTGCGATGCCTCGGCGGGTACGTCCGGCGTGGAGTGCGATGCCTCGGCGGGCACGCCCGGCGTGGAGCACGACGCCTCCGCGGGCACGCCCGGCGTGGAACAGAACACCGCGGCGACTACTCCCGGCACGAAGCAGGACGCCGCGGGCGGGACCGTCGGCGGGGAGAAGGGCGTGTCAGGAGGGGACTCGAAGGCTGCCACGGTGGTGCACGAGGGCGAGGCGGGGCGACTCGGTGCCCGCCCTGCGGACGTCGCCCGCCAGGCGTTGCGTGCCGCACGTGAGGGGGCGCGGCAGGCAGGGATCGAGCAGGCCGGTGGGGGACTGGAAGGTGTGTCGGAGGCCGCGCGAACGGCGTCGGCCGGCCGCGGTGCCGGCGGCGACGCACGCCGACGCGTGGCCGACCTTCGGGTGCGTTCCCTGCGGGAGTTGCTCGGGGACGCGTTCCGGATGCCGGAGGATGACACGCCGCGGCGAGACCACCCGTCGACGCCTGCGGCACCGCACCCGCGCCGAACCACACCGGCGGGGCCCGGCTCGACCACGCCCTCCGCAGAGTCCCGCCGAGCCTCGCAACCACCCGCACCGACCGAGACCGGCACCTCGGACCCCGTAGCGCCTCCGGACCCGACCGCTTCCTCGGTGTCCAAGGGCACCGCCTCCACGTCCGAGGCGTCGCGCGCCTCCGACATCGCGGGCTCGTTCTCCGAACTGTCCTCGGCGTCTTCGGAGTCCCCGACATCTTGGAAGTCCCCGGCGTCTTCGGCGTCCCCGGCGGCCTGGGAGTTCTCGGCCTCCCCGGAGTCCCCGGCGCCCGCACCGTCCGCGGACACCCACCCCACGACTCCAGACCCCACGCGCCCCGAACCCTCACCCACGCCTCCCTCCGGGGCGGGGCCCGCGACGACTCCCGTGTCTCCCTCCGGGGCGGGGCCCGCGACGACTCCCGTGTCTCCCTCCGGGGCGGGGCCCGCGACGACTCCCGTGTCTCCCTCCGACGCGGGGCCCGCGACGACTCCCGTGTCTCCCTCCGACGCGGGGCCCGCGACCACCCCCGAGCCCCCCACCGACACAGGACCCACGACCACCCCCGCGCCCACGACGCCGCGCGTGCCCCGCTCCATGGCGGCGCCGGGGCGTGACGGTGAACTGCGCCGCACCTTCCCGGCGTTCCCCCTCGTGTCCCTGGAGCCCGGGGCGTCGGGCGACGCCCGCTTCGCCCGGACCTGGTGGGGGAACGCGTGGGTGAAGGCGCTCGAAGAGGGCGCACTCGATCCCAAGCGGCTGGCCCGTGGACGCTGGTACGCGGAGCAGGGGCATGTCGATGCCATCACCGTGACACCGGGGCTCGTCCTGGCGTATGTGCGGGGCAGCCGGCCGCGGCCGTACCGCGTGCAGGTGCGGTTGCGGACGCTGGACGACGCCGACTGGGCGCGGTTCCTGGACGCCGCGGCCGACAGGCCGGGACACATCGCCGCGTTGCTCGACAAGGAGATGCCCCAGTCGCTCGCCGGCTGCGGCGTCCCCCTCCTTCCCGGCCCCGGTGACCTCGACCCCCGCTGCAGCTGCCCCGACCGTGGCCACCCCTGCAAACACGCCGCCGCCCTCTGCTACCAGACCGCACGCCTGCTGGACGCCGACCCCTTCGTCCTGCTCCTGCTGCGCGGCCGAGGCGAACGCGAGCTGCTGGACGCCCTGTCCCGCCGTAACGCCGCCCGCGCCGCACGCGCCGCCCAGGAACAGGAACCGGCGCCCCTCCCCGGCGTGCGGGCCACCGACGCCCTCGCGCCGCAGCGCCAACTCCCGCCCCTCCCCGCGCCGTTGCCCGCGCCCGCACACCCCGAGCAGCCCCCGGTCTACCCTGCGGCGCCGGGCGGCCCCGACCCCTTCGCGCTGGACCAGTTGGCGACCGACGCCGCCGCCCGTGCCCACGCCCTGCTCAGCACGGGCCGCGACCCGGTCGCCGAACTGTCCCTGTGGCAGGACGCGGTGCGGCTCGCCGCAGCCCGCCCCGGTTCCGGCCTCACCGCCTCCACCCGCGCCCTGTACTCCTCCCTCGCCTCCGCCGCCGACCGCACCCCGGCCGATCTGGCACGAGCGGTCGCCGCCTGGCGCCAGGGCGGCCCGGAAGGCCTCGCCGTCCTCGAAGAGCCCTGGGACCCGCCTGCCGGCCGCTTCGACCGCGCCCGTCCCCTCCTCCTCGCCGCCGACCTCCCCGCCTTCCGCCCCTGGCGCAACCGCCTCACCCATCCCCGCGGGCATGTCCAGCTCCGCCTGGGCCGCGACGGCCTCTGGTACCCGTACGAATCCGAACCGGGCCACGACGACTGGTGGCCTCGCGGCACCCCCGACCTCGACCCGGTGGGCGCTCTCACCGGCCTCGGCGCCTCGCCGGAAGGCTGACCCGGCCAGTCGCCGTGGGCGATCCCTCAGCGGCTGCAACCGGCGCCCCACTTCACAACTACACTGCCGCGAAGTCGCCGAGCGACACAGCAACTGGCCTGAAACGAACGGTGGGAGAGGCCATGGCAACGGGGGGATGGGGTCCTGGCCCCGGCTCGGGACTACCGGGTGGCCAGGGACCGGGCGGCCAGGGACCAGGCGCACAGGGCTGGGGTGCTCCGCACGGGCCGCCGCCGGTTGGCCCCTACGGCCCGCCCGCACCGAATGCGAGCCCGTATCCGCCGCAGACCCCCTATCCGAACCCGAATCAGAACCCCTACCCGAACACGAATCCGTACCCCTACGGCCCGCCGCCCGCGGCCCCCGTTCCCGCTCGGCGCCGCCGCAGCCGCCTGTGGTTCTTCTCGGCGCCCTACCTCGCCGCCGCCATCATCCGCTCCGCACACCGCGTCGCCACCCGGCTGTTCGTGCAGGAGGGCAACGGCCGGATCGAGGACCGCACCGTCGACCGGGTCCAAGCCGCCCGCACGGTGCTCGGCGTCGTCGCCACCGTCGCGCTGGTCCTCCTCTACGGCGTGGAGCCGGACCGCTTGGAGGACACGGGGACGAGCAGCGTCGCCAACCTGATCATCACCCCGGTTCTGCTGATCCTCGCCGGACCGCTGGTCATTCTCGGGTTCATCCTCTACGCGCCCCCGCACCTGCGGCCGCAACTGCGCTCCCGGCTCCACGCCCCGCTCAAGGCGGTCGGCTGGTACGTGCTGACGGTGGTCGTCATCGGAGGGGTCCTCTACGTGGCGGCCCAGAGCGCACTCGACAACCGGAGGGACTGGTTCGGCTATGCCATCGCCCTCGTGGCGTTGGCCGTGATCGTGTGGGGGTTTCCCTTCTTCTTCATGGCGTCGCTGTACTCGGCCCGCAGCGCCTTCAACACCGCCCACGTCCACCCGATGCTGCCTCCCGTGGTCACCGTGGTGCTGGTGTGGGTGCTCGCCGTCTTCAACCTGATCGACAGCGGTATGCCGCAGGGCCCGCCGGTCGTGCAGTTCTGCTCCCTGCTGGGCGGTCCGTTGTCGGTGACGGCCGTCTCGCTGTGGGAGATGCGGCGGATGCGTACCCGGTTCGGGGTCACCGTCCGAGGCTGAGCCGGACCGGCATCCCGTGAAGGCCGTGTGAGAGTTCCCCGCTGATCTGCGGGAGCCAGGTGTGCGGACCTGGGGCCCAGGGGTCCGGGGTTCGAAGAGGGCGGTTAGCGTGGAGCGGTGAGTGAGACGAAGACCCCTGCCCTCCAGTACCGCTTCGACGGCCCGGAAGACGCCCCGGTCCTCATCCTCGGCCCCTCGCTCGGTACGACATGGCACATGTGGGACCGGCAGGTCCCCGAGCTGGCCCAGCAGTGGCGTGTCTTCCGGTTCGACCTGCCGGGACACGGTGGCGCGCCCGCGTACCCGGCGGGCTCCGTCGCCGATCTCGCCGACCGGCTGCTCGCCACCCTCGACGGCCTCGGCGTGCAGCGCTTCGGTTACGCGGGCTGCGCGCTCGGCGGCGCCCTCGGCATCGAACTGGCCCTGCGCCACCCCGAGCGCCTCGCCTCGCTCGCCCTGATCGCCGCCTCGCCCCGCTTCGGCACGGCCGACGAGTTCCGGCAGCGGGGCGTGATCGTGCGCACGAACGGCCTCGACCCCATCGCTCGCACCTCGCCCGACCGCTGGTTCACCTCCGGCTTCGCCGCCGCCCAGCCCGCCATCACCGAGTGGGCCGTGCAGATGGTGCGTACCACCGACCCCGGCTGCTACATCGCCGCCTGCGAGGCGCTCGCCGCCTTCGACGTACGGCCCCGGCTGGGCGGCGTCACCGTGCCCACCCTCGTCCTCGTCGGCTCGGACGACCAGGTCACCGGCCCCGCCGAGGCCCGCACCCTGGTCGCCGGCATACCGGACGCCCGCCTCGCCGTCGTCCCCGGCGCCTCCCACCTCGTGCCGGTCGAGCAGCCCGCCGCCGTCACCGATCTGCTGGTCCGGCACTTCTCCACCGCCTGGCAGCAGCCCGCCTACGACTCCACCACCGGCCAGATGGCCGCGATCCAGGCCGCCCCCGTCAAGCCGGTCCTGGCCGCGCCCCCGCAGCCCGCGCCCGTCGCCGAGATCGCCCCGGCCGTCGTGCCGTCGCAGTCGACGGGACGACAGGACCCGTACGACGCCGGGATCAAGGTCCGTCGCGAGGTGCTCGGCGACGCGCACGTCGACCGGGCGCTGGAGCAGGCGGACGAGTTCTCGGGGGACTTCCAGGAGTTCATCACCCGGTACGCCTGGGGCGAGATCTGGGACAGACCCGGCCTCGACCGCCGCTCCCGCAGCTGTGTCACGCTCACCGCCCTGGTCGCGGGCGGCCACATGGACGAACTCGCCTTCCACACCCGCGCGGCCCTGCGCAACGGCCTCACCCCGAACGAGATCAAGGAAGTGCTGCTGCAGGCTGCCGTCTACTGCGGCGTACCGGCGGCGAACAGCGCCTTCAAGGTCGCCCAGGAGGTCATAAGGGAAGAGACCACGCCACAGGAGTGAGCATCCGGAAGCTGCCGGAGTGAGCATCCGGAACGGGTGCTTGCCAGGATGGACCCATGAAGCTCACGAAGAAGTCGCACGCCTGCATCCGGCTGGAAAAGGACGGACAGACGCTCGTCCTCGACCCCGGAGGATTCAGCGAGGAGGACGCCGCGCTCGGCGCGGATGCGATTCTCGTCACGCACGAGCACCCCGACCACTTCGACGAACTGCGCCTGCGCGCCGCCATGGAGAACAACCCGGCCGCCGAGATCTGGACCCTGAAATCGGTCGCGGAGAAGATCTCCGCCGCCTTCCCGGGCCGCGTGCACACCGTCGGCCACGGCGACACCTTCACGGCCGCCGGCTTCGACGTCCAGGTCCACGGCGAACTGCACGCGGTCATCCACCCGGACATCCCGCGCATCACCAACGTCGGTTACCTCGTCGACGGCGGCAAGGTGTTCCACCCCGGCGACGCCCTCACCGTCCCCGACCACCCGGTGGAGACGCTGATGCTCCCGGTCATGGCCCCCTGGAACAAGATCGCGGAAGTCATCGACTACGTCCGCGAGGTCAAGCCGCAGCGCGCCTACGACATCCACGACGCCCTGCTCACCGACCTGGCCCGCCCGATCTACGACCGCCAGATCGGCGGCCTGGGCGGCGCTGAGCACCTGCGCCTGACGCCGGGCGACTCGGCCGAGGTGTGAGCGGGCCCACCCCGGCCGGGACCGCGTTGTCGTACCCGCCCGGTAGGTTGTGAGGCATGCGCATCGCCACCTGGAACGTGAACTCGATCACCGCCCGCCTGCCGAGGCTCCTGGCCTGGCTGGAGAGCAGCGGCACCGACGTGCTGTGCCTCCAGGAGGCCAAGGTCGCCGAGGACCAGTTCCCGTTCGACCCGCTGCGCGACCTCGGCTACGAGGCGGCGGTCCACGCCACCGGCCGGTGGAACGGCGTGGCGGTGCTCTCCCGCGTCGGCCTCAAGGAGGTCGTCAAGGGCCTGCCCGGCGACCCCGGTTACGACGGCGTCGTGGAGCCCCGCGCCATCTCCGCGACCTGCGGCCCGATCCGCGTCTGGTCGGTGTACGTGCCGAACGGCCGTGAGGTGGACCACCCCCACTACGCCTACAAGCTCCAGTGGTTCGAGGCCCTCAAGGCCGCCGTAGCCGGCGACGCGGGCGGCAGCCGCCCGTTCGCGGTGCTGGGCGACTACAACGTGGCCCCGACGGACGACGACGTCTACGACGTGGCCGTCTTCGAGGGCCTCACCCACGTCACCTCCGCCGAGCGCGCCGCCCTCGCCTCCCTGCGCGAGTCCGGCCTGTCCGACGTGGTCCCGCGCCCCCTCAAGTACGACCACCCGTACACCTACTGGGACTACCGCCAGCTCTGCTTCCCCAAGAACCGCGGCATGCGCATCGACCTGGTGTACGGCAACGAGGCGTTCGCCAAGGCGGTCACCGACGCCTATGTGGACCGCGAGGAGCGCAAGGGCAAGGGCGCGTCGGATCACGCGCCGGTGGTGGTGGACCTGGACGTGTAGCCAAGGTCGGCTACCACCAGCCCCCAGTCGGCTGCCGCCACGCCGAGGGGCTACCGCACAAGCCCCCGCAGATCCACCGACTCGGCCAGCGCGGCGAGCCCCGCATCGCCGGGGTGCAGATGGTCACCGCTGTCGTAGGCCGGCAGCATCCGGCTGGGGCGCCCCGGATCCCGTACCACCGCGTCGAAGTCGAGGACGCCGTCGAACCCGGCGGCGCCGGAGCGGATCCACTGGTTCACCTTGACCCGCTCGGCATCGACTGCCGCCGTGCACCGTGCCTCCCCCTCACACGGCAGGATCGTCGCCGCCAGCATCCGCAGCCCGCGCGCATGCCCCCGGTCCGCGATCCAGCGCAGCCCGGCGAGCACCTGCTCCGCGGTCGTGCCCCACCGCACATCGTTGACGCCCTCGAAGACCACCACCGTCCGCACCGACGTCTGGGCAAGGACATCCCGGTCGAGCCGCTGCAAAGCACTCACTCCGGCCGTGTCCGTCGACACCCCGTCGCCGGGATAGCGGTCGCTGACCACACGGTTGCCCGAAATCCCCTGGTTCAGCACCCCATAGCGCGGGACCACACTCTGGTTCAGCAGCCGTGTGGCCAGCACATTGGGCCACCGCCGGTTGGCATCCACCGTGGACTTGTCCCCATCGGTGATCGAGTCCCCGAGCAGCACCACGGACCCCGGCCCACCGCCCACGTCGACGCCCGTCAGCAGCGGCCAGCTGGTCAGGACCGTGCCGTACGGCGCCGCGGAGCCGTCCGCCGTATGGTCGCCCGGCCCGCTCACATACGACCGCTGCTGCGCGAGCCGGTGCACGGGGGCCGCAGGCACGGTCCCGGGCAGATGGAAGCTGACCAGCAGATTGGTGTCCGCGGGCACCTCGAAGCCGAGCGGATCGCTGTAGGCCTGCGCCCCCGCCGGGATCTCGACGCCCTTCGCACCCCGGAAGGACACCGCGACCGGCTTCTCCCGCGCCGCCGCACCCGCCTCCTGCACCGCCACCGTGGCGCTCCCGATCCGCACCGGCGCCGCCGCGAAGGTGTTGTCGAACCGCAGCCGCACCCGCGGCCCGCCCGCCGAGGTGTGCACCACCAGCCGCAACGTCCGGTCGCTCCACGGCCCCACGGCCGGATAGCCGCCGGTCGCGGCCGACCAACTCCCGGTCCAGCCCCGGGCCGCGGCCCGCACCGCCACCGCGAACACATGCAGCCCGGCCGCTCGGGGCAGCCGTACCGAGGCGACCGCTCGCCCCGGGGCCAGCGGCACTGTCACGACGTACAGCCGCGCCCGCTCGGCGAGTTGACCGCTGGGCGTGTTGATGTGCGGCAGCGCGACCGCCTTGGTGGCGAGCGGGCCGGTGCGCCAGTCGGGGGCGGTCAGGCTGTAGGACGTCCGGGTGCCGTCGGCGTACGACACCGTCCCCGTGCCGCCGGCGCCGAGGCCGCCCGTGCCCGCCACCAGGAACGCGAGCGCGTCGCCTCGGCCGCGCACCCGCACGTTCTGTCCGTCGGCCAGGACGTTGTCCGGCCGGCCCGGCTGCCGCTTCGGCCAGGTGAGCCGGGCGCCCTGCACGGTGAGGGTGCGGCCGGGGGTCCAGCCCGCAGCAGACAGGTCCTGGGCCGACAGGGAGCCGCCCGAGCCGTCGAAGTCGGCCTCGCCCGGCCGGGCGTCGTGGCTCACCGCGGTGTTGTCGAAGAGCCGCTCCAGCGGGAGCGGCTCGGCTCTCGCGCCGGGGGCGGCGTGTGCCGAGCCGGTCGGCACCAGGGTGGCGAACAGGGCGAGGACGACGGTGGAACCCCACACACATCGGCGCACGGCCGACTCCTCTCGTTCACGCAGCGCACGACCGTTCACGACGAGACGAAAGACGCATCGCGAAGGTAGAGAGGCGCCTGGGGCTCGTCAACGAGCCATGCCCGAACTCGGCGTGAACTCGACCCGAATCGGCCTTCCGCGCGCCTGTGGTGCGTACGCCGGTACGAATGACACGCTGGGTGTATGAAGATCCCTTTTCTGGGCCATCGGCCCGAGAAGCGCGGAGCCCCTGACCCCGAGGGCCTCGCCGAACTCCTCTCCGAGTGCGAACTCCTGCGCTCCCACGCGTCCCGGGCGGGGATCCAACTCGATGACACGGCGGCCTCGTTGGAGGCGCTCGACCAGTTGCTGCCGCGCTGGCGGGACGACGAAGAGGCCCTGCCCTGGCTGGGCAACGACGCCGGTCTGTATCTCGGCACCGTCATCGTGCGCACCGTGCCCGGAGCCGCCTGGGAGATCTGGCCGGACGGCCAGCCGGTCGTCCGGCTCGCCTCCGGCCGTGAGTTCGATGTCGTGACCTCGGGGCAGGAGTGGGCCGCGAACGGGGTGCCGGAGCTGTCGCAGCTGTACGCGGAGGTCGCGGAGGCGTGAAGCCCTGGCCTGTACCCTCGACATAAGTGCGGTGTAAATACGGCTTATGTCCGTAAAGTGCGTGTCGCGCATTAAGTCTGCTGCGGCCTGGATAGGTTGCGGCCACCGCTACACAGCTGAACATGACTGGGGCTGGGCATGGCTGGCGATCCACTGATCGAGCTGCGTGACGTCAACAAGTACTTCGGGGACCTGCATGTGCTGCAGGACATCAACCTCACCGTCGCCAAGGGCGAGGTGGTGGTGGTCATCGGCCCGTCGGGTTCGGGGAAGTCGACGCTGTGCCGGGCCATCAACCGGCTGGAGACCATCCAGTCCGGCACGATCCTGCTCGACGGTCAGCCACTGCCCGAGGAGGGAAAGGGGCTCGCACGGCTGCGCGCCGAAGTCGGCATGGTCTTCCAGTCCTTCAACCTCTTCGCCCACAAGACGGTCCTGCAGAACGTCTCGCTGGGCCAGGTCAAGGTCCGCAAGCGCGGGAAGGAGGAGGCCGACAAGCGCTCCCGCGAACTCCTCGAGCGCGTCGGCGTGGCCGACCAGGCGGACAAGTACCCGGCACAGCTCTCCGGCGGCCAGCAGCAGCGCGTCGCCATCGCCCGCGCCCTCGCCATGGGACCCAAGGCGATGCTGTTCGACGAGCCCACCTCCGCCCTCGACCCCGAGATGATCAACGAGGTTCTGGAGGTGATGCGTCAACTCGCCCGCGACGGTATGACGATGATCGTCGTCACCCATGAGATGGGCTTCGCCCGCTCGGCCGCCAACCGCGTCGTGTTCATGGCCGACGGCCGCATCGTCGAGGACCGCAGCCCCGACGAGTTCTTCACCAACCCCAGCAGCGAGCGCGCCAGGGACTTCCTGTCGAAGATCCTCCACCACTGAGCGGAAGAACTGAGCGGAACACACGACCATGCCGAGACCAACGGCGTTTTCCACGCCGGAATCCTCGCCGTGTCCGACCTCGACTACGATGGTCCGTCCGTCCCCAAGGCCGTGGCGGTGGCCCCGGCCACGACCAGGGACGCTGCTGCCGGGTGGGGATCCCCCCACCGCCCCTGGACCCAGGGGCAGCAGGGGGCAGCAGTCATAGAGCCATACCCGCCCGGCGCCGGCCGGAGATCACTGCTCGCGCAGGGGGATCGACACGTACGACGGGTCGTTCGCCGGCGAGGAGAAGGTCAGCCGCGCGCCGGACGGGTTGTGCTCGATGTAGAGCGGGTCGACCGTGTCGACGACCAGGGCGAGCCGGTGCCCTGCCGGCACGTCGTAGGCCGTGGAGTACAGCTCCAGGTCGACGGCGAACGGCTGTCCGGGCGTACGTCCGTGGAAGGTGTACGGCGCGTTGCTGACCAGCTTGCCGAGGCCGAGCGGGCCCACGTCGTAGAGGTAGGCGACGAGGGTGCCGCTCTCCTTGGTCGGGGTGATCGTGGTGTGCAATTTCGCCGTGCCGCGCACGCGTTGCGCCGTGGCGTACTTCTCCGACTGCCATACGCCCGCCCAGCGCCGCGGTATCAGGGGGATGGAGGCCACCGGGGGCAGTTGGGCGACCTGGTCGAGGATGCTAGACAGGAAGACGACCCCGCCGTCCGCGCCCGAGTTGACGTTGGTGTGGATGGTGGTGGTGCCCGAGAGGGCGATCTTCTTGTTCGTCGCGCCGACCGACTTCCAGTCCGGGTAGCCCTCGTAGCCGCCCGTGGAGCGGGACTTGAGCCGGACGGGCAGCTCGCGGTCGATGCCGTTGGCCTCGCCCTTGAGATAGTGGTCGAACCAGCGCTCGGTGTCCGTCCAGACGTCGTTGGGCAGGCCGAACAGCCCGGTCAGCTCGGCCGTGGCGTGGTCACCGGGCCGGAACTCCAGCCGCTTCGGGCCGGTCAGCTTCTCGTAGAAGTCCGCGTACTGGTTGGGCGGGAAGACCGTGTCGCCCCAGGCGTTGGCCATCATGACCGCGGCGCCGCTCTTGTTCAGTTGGTCCACGTATGTTGCGACCGAACGTTTCTTCCCCCAGTTGATCATGTCCTGTTCCTTGGACATGTTGGAGGCGTAGAAGTCGTCGAAGATCTGTCGGACTTCGGCGCTCTGGCGGCCGGTGACGATGCTCGCCCCGTCCAACAGCGCGGCCGCCTGGACGTGCTGGGTGCGGCCGGAGTAGATCGAGTCGATGAGGTCGGCCCAGCCGCTGAGGGCGGCGACCGCCCTGACCCGTTTGTCGTGCGCGGCCGTCAGCAGGCTGATGCCGGCGCCGTACGAGACGCCCGCCATGCCGATGTGCGCCGCGTCGGCGGGGGTGTTGGCGAGCGCCCAGTCGATGACCCTGGACGCGTCGGCTATGTCGGGCGGGCCGGCGACTTCTATTTCGCCGCCCGACTGCCAGAAGCCGCGCACGTTGTAAGTGACCACGACATAGCCCGAGTTCGCGAGCTTCTGGGCCTGCGCGAAGTACTCGACCTGGGGCAGGCCCCAGCTCGTGGGCAGCACGAGCAGCGGGTAGCGGCGGGTGCCGTCGGCGCCGGCCGGCGTGATGACGTTCGCCTTGAGCGTGGTGCCGCCGTCGCCGGTGATGTCGACGAAGCGGACGCCGTTGGTGGCGGCCTGGGCGGCGGGGGCGAGCCCGAGGGCGCTACCGGCGATCAGAGTCGCGGAGACGGCGCCCACGGCGGTCGTACGCAGGGCCTTGCGATGGTGTCCCACGGGTCACTCCTCACTCGTGTCAGTGCAAAGTGACCCGACGGTAACCGCGGCCCCTTACCGCAAGTAACCCGTCGGTAAGTTACGTGCCAGTAACGATTACCGGAATGTGATGAACCTCAGGAGGCGCGGTGGGTATTGCGCGGAGCCGCCGGTGCCGGCAGCGCGGTCTGCGCCGCCCGCGTCACGTCCGCGACCAGCTCGACGACATCCGGGCCGTAGGCGGCCGAGTTGACCACCTTCAGCAGCAGGACGAAGGAGCCGTTGCCGTGCTTGCGGGTCAGTCGCTCGTGGTTGCGGGCGAGGTAGCGGGTGGCGGCCTGGTTGGTGATCGCGGTCTGTCCGCAGAACAGGAAGACGGGGCGGGGGCCCTGGCTCTCGCCGACGGTGAGCCGGGCGAGCAGCGCGTACTCCTCCTTGCCGACCTCCACCCGATAGCGCTCGGAGCCGATCTGGAAGGCGCCCCGGTCCGGGCCGGGTTCGGCGTCGACGTTCACCCGCACACCCGGCAGCAGGGACGCCAGGTGGGCCATCATGCGGCGGTTCGACGCCGGTCCGCCGACGCAGAACTCGGTGCGCTCGCCGAAACCCTGGCGTGCCGCGTCGTGCGGGATGATCTGGGCGTGGGCGTTGCAGTCCTTGATGAGGGCGGCGAGTTCGAGGAGCGCGAACACGTCGTAACGCATCACCGTCAGCTCGGGTCCGCCGGCGCCGCGGTTCACCACGAGCAGGGACTCGGCGTTGTCGGGCAGCCCGAAGAAGGCCTGCTTGCGGCGGAGCTTCCGCTTCCACAGGTAGGTACGGGCGATCCAGCCCAGCCCGGCGCTGATGGCCGCCGCCACCACGCCCAGGACGATGTTGCGTACGTCGTCATTCATGGGCGCGCATGCTAGCGGGCCCATGTGGCCGGTACGTACCGGTGTTCGATGCGTGGCGTTCGCGTTACAGCTGCCGGAGTGGGTCTGTCGGGACCCCGGCAATGCGGTTACGCTGCGCGGACGGTCCTGACTGGAGGTGCGGATGCGTCGCCCTGTCGCGCGGAAACTGTCGGTGCTGGCGGTCTCGGTCGCCGTGGTCTCGGTGGGGGCGGCAGCGCCACCCGCCGCCGGGGGCACGGCAGTTGAGAAGGTCCCGGTCGCCGTCGGCTACGGCGGAGCGGTGTCGAGCGTCGACGCGGACGCCTCCGCGGCCGGCATCGAGGTCCTGCGCAAGGGCGGCAACGCCGTCGACGCCGCCGTGGCCACGGCCGCCGCGCTCGGCGTCACCGAGCCCTACTCGGCCGGCATCGGCGGAGGCGGCTACTTCGTCTACTACGACGCCAAGTCCCGTACGGTGCAGACCATCGACGGCCGTGAGACGGCGCCGCTGACCGCCGACTCCGGCCTGTTCGTGGAGAACGGCACGGCGATCCCCTTCGCCGAGGCTGTCAGCAGCGGCCTGAGTGTCGGGACCCCGGGCACGCCCGCCACCTGGCAGAAGGCGCTGGACAAGTGGGGGAGCAAGGGGCTCGGCACCCTGTTGAGGCCCGCCGAGCGGCTCGCCCGGGACGGCTTCACCGTCGACGACACCTTCCGCGCGCAGACCGCCGCCAACGAGACCCGGTTCCGCTACTTCCAGGACACCGCGAAGCTGTTCCTCCCGAACGGCCGGCTCCCCGTCGTCGGCTCCAACTTCAAGAACCCCGATCTCGCTCGCACTTATGCGGAGCTGGCGAAGAAGGGCGTAGGCGCGCTCTACCGGGGCGACCTCGCCGAGGACATCGTCGACACGGTCAACAAGCCGCCCGTCGACCCGAGTTCGGGCTGGAAGGCACGCCCGGGCGACCTGACCGCCAAGGACCTGGCCGCCTACCGCGTCAAGTCCCAGGCGCCCACGAAGACGTCGTACCGCGGACTGGGCGTCTACTCCATGGCGCCCTCCTCCTCCGGCGGCACGACCGTCGGTGAGGCCCTCAACATCCTGGAGAACACGGACCTGTCGAAGGCGAGCGAGGTCCAGTACCTGCACCGCTACATCGAGGCCAGCCGTATCGCCTTCGCGGACCGCGGGCGCTGGGTCGGCGACCCCGCCTTCGAGGACGTACCGACGAAGGAGCTGCTGTCGCAGCGGTACGCCGACTCGCGGGAGTGCCTGATCAAGGACGACGCGGTGCTGACCAGCCCGGTCGCGCCGGGCGACCCGCGCAACCCGGCGGCCTGCGACGCGAGCGGCACGGCGGCCCCGACCACATACGAGGGAGACAGCACGACGCACCTCACGGTGGCCGACAAGTGGGGCAACGTCGTCTCGTACACGCTCACCATCGAGCAGACCGGCGGCAGCGGCATCACCGTCCCGGGCCGTGGCTTCATCCTCAACAACGAGCTGACGGACTTCTCCTTCACCCCGGCCGGCCCGGCCGTCCACGACCCGAACCTGCCGGGCCCCGGCAAGCGACCGCGCTCCTCGATGTCCCCGACGATCGTGCTCGACCGGCACAACAAGCCCGTCGTGGCGCTCGGTTCACCCGGTGGCGCGACCATCATCACCACCGTGCTGCAGACCCTGACCGGCTTCCTCGACCGCGACCTGCCGCTCGTCGACGCCATCGCCGCGCCGCGCGCCAGCCAGCGCAACCAGACCACCACCGAACTCGAACCAGGCCTGTGGAACAGCCCGTTGAAGGCTCGGCTGGAGGCCGTCGGGCACGGGTTCCGGCAGAACCCCGAGATCGGCGCGGCGACCGCTGTGCAGCGGCTGCCGAACGGGAAGTGGCTGGCCGCGGCCGAGACGGTACGGCGGGGCGGCGGCTCGGCGATGGTGGTGCAGCCGGCGCCGTAGCCTCGCACCACCTGTTTCACGGCACCGGGTTCAGAGCACCCGCGTTCACAGCTCGGGGGCGGGCGGCAGCTCCTCCGTACGGAAGGCGAGCCGTCCGTCCTCCACGTCCACCGTCACCCGGCCGCCCTCGCCGATCCGGCCGTCCAGGAGGAGCCGGGAGAGCTGGTTGTCGACCTCCTTCTGGATGGTGCGGCGCAGCGGGCGGGCGCCGTACTCGGGCTGGTAGCCGCGCTCGGAGAGCCAGTCGACGGCCGTGTCGGTGAAGTCGACCGAGACGCCCTGGGCGTGGAGCAGACGGCGGGTCTTGTCCAGCAGCAGGTTGGTGATGCGCTCCAGCTGGTCGTGGGTCAGCTGGCGGAAGACGACGACCTCGTCGATGCGGTTGAGGAACTCGGGCCGGAAGTGCTCGCGCAGCGGCCGCAGGATCCGCTCGCGCCGCGCCTCCTCGTCGGCCTCCGCGTCACCCGCGCCGAACCCGATTCCGGTACCGCCCCGCGTGATCGCCTCCGAGCCCAGGTTGCTGGTCATCACGATGACCGTGTTGGTGAAGTCGACGGTCCGGCCCTGGGAGTCGGTCAGCCGGCCGTCGTCCAGTACCTGGAGCAGGATGTTGAAGACGTCCGGGTGCGCCTTCTCGACCTCGTCGAGGAGGAGGAGTGAGTACGGGTGCCGGCGGACGACCTCGGTGAGCTGGCCGGCCTCCTCGTGGCCGACGTAGCCGGGCGGGGCGCCGATCAGGCGGCTGACGGTGTGCCGTTCCTGGTACTCGCTCATGTCGAGGCGGACCATGCGCTCCTCGCTGCCGAACAGGGCCTCGGCGAGCGCGCGGGCCAGCTCGGTCTTGCCGACGCCGGTCGGGCCCAGGAAGAGGAAGCTGCCGATGGGCCGGTCGGGGCTGGCGAGTCCGGCCCGGGAGCGCAGCACCGCGTCGGAGACCACGCGCACCGCCTCGTCCTGGCCGACGACCCGCTCGTGCAGATGCTCCTCCAGGCCGAGCAGCCGGTCCTTCTCCTCCTCGGTGAGGCTGCTCACCGGGATGCCGGTCTGCCGGGACACGACCTCCGCGATCGCCTCGGCGGTGACCTCCAGGCTCAGCCCCTCGTCGACCTCCTCGTCGCCGGACGCGTCCGCGATGCGCTGCTTCAACTCCACGATGCGGTCGCGCAGTTGCGTCGCCTGCTCGTACTGCTCGTCGGCGACCGCCTGGTCCTTGTCCCGGTACAGCTGCTCGACCTCGCGCTCCATGGCCCGTACGTCCGTGCCCTTGGTCCGCGCGCGCAGCCGTACCCGGGCGCCAGCCTGGTCGATCAGGTCGATGGCCTTGTCCGGCAGGCGGCGGTCGGTGAGATATCGGTCGGACAGCTCGACGGCGGCGACGAGCGCCTCGTCGGTGTAGCGGACCTGGTGGTGGGCCTCGTAGCGGTCGCGCAGGCCGCGCAGGATCTCGATGGCGTCCGCGGGGGTCGGCTCGGGGACGAGGATCGGCTGGAAGCGGCGGGAGAGCGCCGCGTCCTTCTCGATCCTGCGGTACTCCTCCAGGGTGGTCGCGCCCACGATGTGCAGCTCGCCGCGCGCCAGGGCCGGCTTGAGGATGTTCCCGGCGTCCATGGAACCGCCCTCGCCGCCGCCTCCGGCGCCCACGACGGTGTGCAACTCGTCGATGAACACGATCAGTTGGTCGGAGTGCGAGCGGATCTCGCCCACGATGTTGTTGAGCCGCTCCTCGAAGTCACCCCGGTAGCGGGTGCCCGCGACCACGCCCGTCAGGTCGAGGGCGACCACCCGGCGACCGCTGAGCACGTCGGGCACGTCACCTTCGGCGATCCGCTGGGCCAGGCCCTCCACGATCGCCGTCTTGCCGACGCCCGCGTCGCCGATGAGCACCGGGTTGTTCTTGCCGCGCCGCGACAGCACCTCGACGGTCTGCTCGATCTCCTCCTCCCGGCCGATCACCGGGTCGATACGGCCCTGGCGGGCGAGGTCGGTGAGATCGCGGCCGTACTTGTCGAGGGTGGGCGTACCGGCGTCGACGCGCGGACGGTTGTCGACGCGGGGCCGGGCCTGGGAGGCCTCGGGGGCCTCTTGCGGCATGCCGGACGGCGCGAAGCGGGCCGCGTTGAGGATGTGCCCGGCGGCCGAGTCGGGGTTCGCGGCGAGGGCACTGAGCACATGCTCGGGGCCGATGTAACCGGCGCCGCGGGCCCGGGCCAGGTCGTGCGCGTCCAGCAGGGCACGCTTGGCGGCCGGGGTGAGGGAGAGCGACGTCGGCGGCGGGGCCTCGCCCGGCGGGTGCTGGACCGGGCCCGACCGCTCGTCGATCTCCGTCGCCAGTGAGTCGGGATCCGCGCCGGCCCGGCTGAGCAGCGACCGCGTCGGCTCGGCGGACAGCGCGGCGCGCAGCAGGTGCTGGGTGTCCAGGTCGCGGCTGCCGTGCTCGGCGGCGTACTGGGCGGCGCCGCGCACCAGCTCCCGGGCCGGCTGACTGAGCAGGCGGCCGATGTCGATCTGCCTCGGGCCGGGGCGCGGTCCACTGAAGAAGCGGGCGAGGAATTCTCCGAAGGGGTCGTAGTCCTCCGGACCACTGAAGCCGCTGGTCATGGCGTTCCCATCCGGCGTCCCTGCGCGGGCAGGGTCGCCCTCGCTGATCGACGTGCCGAGGCCGGGTAACCGGGTTCGGGCACGCTCATGCCACGATGGCACGTTCTGGCTCAGCGGGCATGTGCAGCAACACGGGTCTCCCGGGCGCTGCTCGCCGCTTGGGGCGGTCCGGTGCGCGTGGCAGGGCCGGCTCGGAGGCGTCCGTCTCAGCCGTGGGCCCGACGGTCGTCGTGGTCC
The DNA here is from genome assembly GCF_050936625.1 of Streptomyces sp. CA-251387. Lineage (NCBI taxonomy): Bacteria > Bacillati > Actinomycetota > Actinomycetes > Kitasatosporales > Streptomycetaceae > Streptomyces > Streptomyces sp. CA-251387. Next base: position 7,745,018 of record NZ_JBNJMJ010000001.1, read on the forward strand.
GCCGGCGGCCCACCGGGGCGCAGCATCTGGCTCGTGGCCAGGTCACGGTAGAGGGGGTCGCGGGCCAGCAGCTCCTCGTGGCGTCCGTGGGTGGTGGTACGGCCCTGGTGGAGCACGACGATGTGGTCGGCGTGCTGCACGGTGGACAGGCGGTGGGCGATGACCAGCAGGGCGCACTCCTGGGCGACCTCCTTCATCACCGTGGTCAGCGCCGCTTCGTTGATCGCGTCCAGGTGGGAGGTGGGCTCGTCCAGCAGGAGCAGCGCGGGGCGGGCGAGCAGGGCCCGGGCCAGGGCGACGCGTTGGCGTTCGCCGCCCGAGAGGGTGCTGCCGCGCTCACCGATGACGGCGTCCAGACCACCGGGCAGCCGGTCGACGAGCTCCTCCAGCCGGGCCAGCGCGAGGACCCGCCGAACCTCCGCCTCCGGGGCGTCGGGCACGGCGTAGGTGATGTTCTCCCGCAGGGTGCCGTGGACGACATGGGTGTTCTGGTCCACCACGGCGATGCGCCGGCGGCAGGCGTCGCGACCGAGTTCGGCGGCGGGCCGACCGTCGAACAGCACGGCCCCCGCGTCCGGTTCGTAGAACCCCGCCACCAGTGCGAAGACGGTGCTCTTGCCGGCTCCCGACGGGCCCACCAGGGCCACGTGCCGGCGGTGCGGGACGGAGAAGGACACGCCCGACAGCACGGGCCTGCCCGGGGCGTAACCGAAGCGGACGTCGTGCAGGGCGAGCGCCGGCCGGCCGGCGGGGACGGACGGCGGCGGCCGGTGGCGGGTCCGCCCAGCCGGTGGGCCCGTGTGCTCCACGGGGAGGCGCAGCGCCTGGTCGACGCGCCGGTATGCGCCCATGCCGCGCTGGACCAGACCCACCGCGTGGAAAACACAGGACAGCGGCAGGACGAGGTACGAGGCGTACAGGAGGAACGCGACGAGGTCCCCGAGGGAGCCGGCGTGACCGCTGACGCGCAGGCCACCGACGACGAGCACGATGAGGAAGGAGCCCTGGACGGCGAGTTCGACGGCGGGACTCATGACGGAGGCGAGCTTCGCGGTGCGGACCCCCGCGTCGTAGGCCTCCTCGACCCGGCGCCCGATGCGGGCGGCCTCGCGGGCCTCGGCGCGGTGCACCCGGACCATGGGCAGGGCGCCCAGGGCCCGTTCCAGGTCCGCGGCGACGGCACCGACCGAGTCCTGCATACGCTCGGACGCCTTCCGCAGGCCCTGGAGCAGCGAGGTGACCACGGCCGCGGCGACGGCCACGGTGAGTGCGACCAGAAGCAGCAGCAGCGGGTCGAGCCACGCCATCAGGATCACCGCTCCGGCGGCGACGAGGCTGCCGGTCACCAGGTCGACCAGGGCCTGCGAGACGACCTCGCGCAGCAGGGTGGTGTCGGCGGTGACCCGGGAGATGAGGTCGCCGTTGCGGTGGCGGTCGTACTCCCGCATCTCCAGCCGAAGCAGCCGCCCCACCAGGCCGAGCCGGAGCTGGCGTACGACGCCCTCGCCCATCCGCTCCAGCAGGAAGCGCCCCGCCGACCCGATCGCCGCTTCCACGAGGAACAGTGCGCCGAGGAGTGCCAGCAGCGGCCAGAGGACCTGGCCGCGGCCGCTCGCATCCACGGCGTGCCGGGCCACCAGCGGCTGGGCCAGCCCCAGCGCGGAGCCGGCCAGCGTCAGCGCGGTGGCCACGGCGACGGCGGCCCGGTGCCCGGCGGTGAGCCCGTACAGCGTGGCCACGGCCGCGCGGGTCGACCGGTCCTCGTCGGCGGCCTCGTGGGGCCTGTGGTCCGCGACCGTGCTGCCCGCCGCCGGCCCGGCGTCCGCAGCCGCCCCGCCGCTCACAGGTCTGCCGGCTCGACGGCCACCAGCCGGGCGAAATAGCCGTCGGGTACGCCCTCGCCCACGGGGCGGCCCTCCGCTTCGATCCAGGCGTGCGCGGTGAAGGGCGGGACGACGCGGACCCCGGTGCACCAGGTCGGCCACGTCCCCCTCAGCCGGCACAGCAGCGCGGCTCCCAGGGAGCGCGGCAGGCACCCCTTCGGGCCGGCGCAGCGCAGGCTGGCGGCGCACATGGCGTCGCGCGCGTCCTGGGCCTGCGCGGTGGTGGCGGGTGCGGCACCGCGCCGCACCACGCCCAGCACGGTGCGGATACGGCGGGGTGGCAGGAGGGCGAGGGCGACGGCGGGGAGCAGGACGAGGAGGGCGGCCAGGCGGTGGCCGAGGGGCACTCCGGTGGGGCGTTCCAGCGCGCTGGGTGTCGTCATGAGGCCAGTCCCGCCTCGCGCAGTTGACCGACGAGCGACTCGACGTCCCGCTGGGCCTGGGCCCGTTCGATGTCGAACTCGCGGACCAGGGCGGCGGTCGCGTCCGCCTCCTCGCCGCCGTCGAGCAGGGTACGGACCACGAGGGTGGCGGTCGGGTTCAACTCCCAGTAGGTACCGGCTCGTTCGTCCAGCAGTACGGTGCCGTAGTCGGTCTCGGCCGTGGAGATGTGTGCGTCGAACCGCAAGGGCATGCGCTCGCCTTTCTGACGGGGTTCTCAGGGAGTGCGGGCACGGCTGTGGGACAGCCCCCGCAGCCATACCTCGGCGGCGATGGTGGAGTAGAGGATGGCTTCGGACAGGCCCGGTGAGGCGGGGCGCAGGGCGAGGCGGCGCAGCTCGGCGCCGTCCACCAGGCCCAGAGCCTCCAGCCGTGAGCCCTCCCACAGGGCCAGCAGGTCGCCGCGGTGCTGGCGCAGTCCGTTGGCGGCGTCCATGGCGGCCGTCGCCTTGTTGGCCCGCCGCAGGCAGTCCTCGGGCACGATTCCGCGCATCGCGGCGCTCAGGACGGGCTTGTACTGCCAGGGAGTGACGCGCTCGCTCGGACGGACGGCGAGAAACGCCTCGATGACGCGGTCGTCGAAGAAGGGGGAGGCCATCGGCAGGCCCACGCGCGCCGCCATCCGGTCCCACTGCCGGATGACGCGGGTGCACGAGCGGATCTGCTCCAGGTCGGCGTGCAGCCCGCGGTCCGGATGCAGCGGCGAGGCCGTGGCCGCCGCGTCGAGCAGTGCCCGGCGGGCCATCCGCTCGGCCTCGGGGGTCACCCAGTCGAACAGCCGCGGGGCCATGCCCCAGCCGAGACTCGTCGTGACGGACGAGGGCAACGGGCCGCGCAGCCGACCGGCTCCGTCGGCGAGCCACTTGCCGTACGGCCGGGAGTCGGCGAGGGCGCGGGCCGTGTCCCCCAGTGGCCACTGCCACAGCGCCCGGTACCCGCGCAACTGGCGCAGGGCGAACAGTGGACGGGTGCGCAGCAGCCGGTGGTAGTACGCGTCGGAGCACCATGCCACGTGGTCGCCGCCGATTCCGGTCAGGTGCAACCGGCTGCCCCGTTCGGCGAGGCCCGGCAGGTGGTGCAGGACCCGGGAGCGGTCCATGACGCCGATGGTGGGCTCGTCGAGGAGGTCGTCGATGCCGAGCAGATCCTCGTAGACCAGCGGCGAGGCATCGGCGTCCCACACCACGTGCTCGACGTCCGGCAGGTGCGCCATGGCCCGCTGAGCCCAGTGCAGGTCGGTGTCCGCCGGATCACGGCCCGGCCAGGTACTGGCCACCACATGGGCGGGGGAGCGGTCGGCCAGGAAGCAGATGGAGGTCGAGTCCAGGCCGCCGGACAGATCGCAGCTCACCACGCCGCCCTGCCGGGTCCGCGCGCCCACGGCCTCCTCCAGCGCCGTACGGATCAGGGGCGCCGCCTCGGCGAGTGGCCGCACCGGCTCCGGCGGCGTCCACCACCGGGTGTGCCGTACGGTGCGCCCATCCGCGGCGACGATCACGGCGTCCTGCGGGGGCACAGCGGTGACCGGGCGCCACAGGGAGGTCTCGAACAGGGGGTAGGGGGCCGGCCACAGCAGCCGGACGGCCAGCTCCTGCGGATCGGGGTCGACGCCGAGCGCGGCGGCGAGCGTGTCGGCGCGGGTGGCGGCCACCCGGACGCCGTCGATCTCCGTGTGGAAGACCAGCCGCAGACCAGAGGCGGTGCCCTGTACCCGGACCTGTCCGTCGAGGGCGGCGACGAGGTGGAAGCTGCCGGGGAGGGAGCGGGCCGACGCGTCGAGCTCCGTCAGATCCCTCAGCCGTGCGGCCGTACGCCGCAGTTGCACCGCCTCGACGGGGCAGCAGCCGATGACGGCGAGGGTGGCACTCCCGGCGCTCGCGGTGACGATCTCGTCGTCGTGCCAGTGGCCGACCAGCCAGGGCCGGCCCGACGCGTGTGCGAGGGTCCGGCTACCGGGGCGGGCGAAGGAGCGGGCCACGACGGCCGCGTCCGCACGGTCCGGAAAGACCGCGAAGTGCGCGTCGCCGGGGCCCGTCCCCGCACTTTCGTGCAGTTCAGTCATGACGTCGGGTCAGTGCCGTCGCCCGTCAGTTCTTGCTGAAGATCACTCGGTCGTTGCCGGAGCGCTGAAGGAGCCCCGTCTCCTTGCGGAACGTCCCGAGCCGGACGAGCGTCGGCGCTTCGTATGCCTTCTTCATGACTTCTCCTCACTGCGGTTGTGGACCCGTCCCCGGATCGGGGAGTGGGCGCGGCACCAGCTAGCTGCGAAACGTGAGGGTGCGGCAAGGAGTGGCACGAAAGTATGACGGTATGAAAAGGCGGATGCTTCCGGCCTGTCGCCGGCGCACGTGTACCTGGCAAGAGGTGTCGCTCCGATCGAGGTTTGCCGTGCGCATGTGCGAAGAAACGTTCCCAGGTGTGGCCGCATTGTGGTCGTGCGCGCCGTGCAGGAGAACCGGGAGGGGAGCCGCCGGGGCGCACTGTGTACCTGTCGGCGCGCACCATGTCCGGCGGGTGCGGGCCCCGGCGGGCGGTGTGGTCGCAGGGCTTACCGGGCGGTGAGAATGCGCGGTCCCGCCTCGGTGATCGCCACCGTGTGCTCCACATGCGCCGCCCGGGACCCGTCGTCCGTACGGAGCGTCCAGCCGTCCGGCGCCGCGTGGTAGCCGTCCTGGCCGCTCGCGACGAGCATCGGCTCGATGGCGAGGACCATGCCGTGCCGCAATGGCATGCCCCGGCCCGGACGGCCCTCGTTCGGCACCCCCGGATCCTCGTGCATCTTGCGGCCGATGCCGTGCCCGCCGAAGCCGTCCGGGATGCCGTACCCGGCCCCCCGGCACACCGTGCCGATCGCGTGCGCGATGTCGCCGATGCGGTTGCCGACCGCCGCCGCTTCGATGCCCGCCGCCAGCGCCCGTTCCGCCGTCTCGATCAGGCGGACGTCGGCCGGGCGCGGCGTGCCGACCGTGAAGCTGATCGCCGAGTCGCCCGCCCAGCCGTCCAGTACGGCGCCGCAGTCGATGGAGACGAGGTCGCCGTCGCGAAGGCGGTAGCCGGTCGGGATGCCGTGCACGATCGCGTCGTTCACCGAGGCGCAGATGACGGCGGGGAAGGGGACGGGCGCGAAGGAGGGGCGGTAGCCGAGGAACGGGGAGGTCGCGCCCGCGTCCCGCAGCACCTCGCGTGCCACCTCGTCCAGTTCCAGCAGGGAAACCCCCACGTCAGCGGCCTTTCGTACGGCCGTGAGGGCCTGGCCCACGACCTGCCCGGCCGCGTACATCGCATCGATCGACGTGTCCGTCTTCAGCTCCACCATGCCAATTACTATACCGGTATTTGAATGGGGTCCCGGAGGAGGGCGGTATTAGAATGGGCGCCATGGTGCGCACCCCTCTCACCCCCGAAGAGCGTGAACGCGGCGAGCGGCTCGGCCGGTTGCTCCGCGAGGCCCGTGGCGGCCGCAGTATGGCGGAGGTCGCGGCGAGCGCCGGCATCTCCGCCGAGACGCTGCGCAAGATCGAGACGGGGCGCGCCCCGACCCCGGCCTTCTTCACGGTGGCCGCCCTTGCGCAGGCCCTCGGACTGTCGATGGACGACCTGGCCGGGCGCTGCACGCCGGTCGTCGAGGCCGCCGCCTGACGGGTCCGCACGTCACGTTCCGGCAGCTGCGGCGTACTCTGCGTTCAGTCCGAAAACTTCCCGTAGCGCGTTCGTAACATGGCTGGTGTTGCCTAACGGACCGGAGTACTCCGGTCTGGCGGGAGTTGGGCGATGTCAGTGGAACAACTCCCGGCTCGAATACGGGAGTTCGTGGACTACCTGGACGGTCTCGTGGCGCGCCTGGATCAGGGCGGCGGCTGGTGCGGGGTGTTCTGGCAGCGGGACCCGGAGGGCATGCAGGCCTGCCTCGACGGACGCGAAGTGCCGCCCTGGGACGTGGTGGAGTCGCTCCTGCACGACCTCGCCGCCCAGTACGGTCCCGGCGGTGTCGGCCCCGAGACGGAGCGCGCCCGAGCCCTGCATACCGCCGCCCTCGCCGCGTACGACGCCCGGCCCGACGGCCGCGACGCCCTCGGGGACCGGCTCGACGTCATGCTCCGCGAACAGCGGTACGCCGCCGAACGGCAGGCCGAACTGGGGCGGTTGCTCGCCTCCGCCACCACCCAGGAAGAGGCCGACGCCATCCGCCTCGACCTCGCCTGGGCCCGCGACGACCACGACCGCGCGACCGCCCGGTGCGCCGAACTCCGGGCCCGGATGACCGACCTGGACCGACGGGCGGCACGCGAACGCGGCCAGGCGATACGGCGGGACCGGATGGGAGAGGGGGCTGCGTTCCGCCTTGGCGAACGGGGCGGCCGAACCCCGGGCGTGCCGCATCAGCGCGACGAGGAGCCGGAGGCCGAGGCGGCCGAGTGGCACGCAGGGCGGCGGGCCGCCGGTGCCGGGGCGGCGGGACGTCGCGACTCCCGCCCGGAGGGGCCTACCGGTCCCTACGGCTTGGGAGGCGCCGCCGAGACAGCCGACCGGGCGGGTGCGTACGGCGCCGACGCTGGTGTGGGTCGGCCGGGCGGGCATCACATGGACCGATCCGCCCCGGCCGACGCGGCCGCGACCCCCGACTGGCCGCAAGTGCAGCACTCCGTCGCGGGGCACCCCGACGACCGGCCGACCCCGGCCGGAGCACCCGCCGGCATGACTCCCGGCGACCACACCGAGGTTCCGCCGGCCGACCCCGGTCCCGCCCCCACCGCCAAGCAGCGCAAACGCCGCCGAGGCAGCGCCCGCTTCGCCGGGATGGTCGAGGAGGAGGCCGCCCCCGTCGTCGTACCGCCGACCGCCGCACCCATCCTCCCCGCTCAGCCCGCCACCGGGCGCCGCACTCCGCGCGGAGCACGGTTCGCCGGGGCCGCCGCCGAGGCGCCCGCGAGCCCGGCGGAGCCGCAGGCCCAGCAGATGGACGCGGCGGATCGGCGGGAGGTCTCCCGGACCGTGGAGACGATTGTGCGGCTGCGCTCCGAGGGCCGCAGCGGCGAGGCGCATGTGCTGCTCGTGGAGGCCGCGTACTGGCCCGCCGTCCGCTTCCCGGCGCTCGCTGCCGACATGGAACGTGCCGGGCTCGGCGCCGACTGGGCGACCCTGTTGTGGGAGGCCGCCTCGCTGCCGGCCGAGCGGCTCGTGGCCGCCGCCGACGCGCTGACCGCGGCGGGCCGGGCCGGCGACGGGGAGCAGATCCTGCGCCAGGGCGTGGCACGGCCCGCGAACGAGATCGGGCAGGCCGTCGTCGGGCTGTCCGGCGAGGGGCGGCACCGCGAGGTCCGCGCGCTGCTCGACGCCTACGTCCGCGTCCGCACCCCGGAGGAGGCCGCCCGCAGCGCCGCACCCGACCCGAAGACGCTTGTACCGCTTCTGCTGGAGGCCGCCCAGGGCGTCTCCGACGAGCGCTACTGGGATCTCGTCCACGCCCTGCGGGTGGCGGGCTTCGCGGCGTGACACCTCGCCCTGAGGACATCTCCCACAAGGGCCATACACCGTCTCACCGGCCCCATCCGTCACCCACAGGAGTGTGAAACGTGATCGACTCAGCGGGTTAACGACGATGGTCTTGGCAAGGCTGTTCCGGGGGCTTACTTTCAAGCCTCTACGGCCCCCCTCTACGGGCGTAGAGGCTCTGACGTCCCGTCGAAGGAGCAGCTCATGGCCAACGTCGTACGTGCCGCTCTGGTCCAGGCCACCTGGACCGGCGACACCGAGTCCATGGTGGCGAAACACGAGGAGCACGCCCGGGAGGCGGCCCGGCAGGGTGCGAAGATCATCGGGTTCCAGGAGGTCTTCAACGCTCCCTACTTCTGTCAGGTCCAGGAGCCGGAGCACTACAAGTGGGCCGAGCCGGTCCCCGACGGGCCGACCGTGCGTCGCATGCGGGAGCTCGCCCGCGAAACCGGCATGGTGATCGTCGTACCGGTCTTCGAGGTCGAGCAGTCGGGCTTCTACTACAACACCGCGGCCGTGATCGACGCCGACGGCACCTTCCTCGGCAAGTACCGCAAGCACCACATCCCGCAGGTCAAGGGCTTCTGGGAGAAGTACTACTTCAAGCCCGGCAACATCGGCTGGCCCGTCTTCGACACCGCCGTCGGCAAGGTCGGCGTCTACATCTGCTACGACCGTCACTTCCCGGAGGGCTGGCGGCAACTCGGGCTAAACGGCGCCCAGTTGGTGTACAACCCGTCGGCCACCTCGCGCGGCCTGTCGGCGTACCTCTGGCAGCTGGAGCAGCCCGCGGCGGCCGTCGCAAACGAGTACTTCGTCGCCGCGATCAACCGCGTCGGGCAGGAGCCGTACGGCGACAACGACTTCTACGGGACGAGCTACTTCGTCGACCCCCGCGGGCAGTTCGTCGGGGAGGTCGCGAGTGACAAGACCGAGGAGCTGATCGTCCGCGACCTCGACTTCGACCTCATCGAAGAAGTGCGGCAGCAGTGGGCCTTCTACCGCGACCGCCGACCCGACGCCTACGAAGGACTGGTACAGCCGTGACCAAGGACCTGCTGGGCCGCCACCGCTCCGTCTTGCCGGACTGGCTCGCCCTCTACTACGAGGAACCGCTGGAGATCACCCACGGCGAGGGCCGCCACGTCTGGGACGCCGAGGGCCGGCGGTACCTCGACTTCTTCGGCGGCATCCTCACGACGATGACCGCGCACGCGCTGCCCGAGGTGACGAAGGCGGTGAGCGAGCAGGCCGGGCGGATCATCCACTCGTCCACGCTGTATCTCAACCGGCCGATGGTCGAACTCGCCGAGCGCATCGCCCAGTTGAGCGGCATCCCGGACGCCCGCGTCTTCTTCACCACCTCCGGCACCGAGGCCAACGACACCGCCCTGCTGCTCGCGACGACCTACCGGCAGAGCAACACGGTCCTCGCGATGCGCAACAGCTACCACGGCCGCTCCTTCAGCGCGATCGGCATCACCGGCAACCGCGGCTGGTCGCCCACCTCGCTGTCGCCGCTGCAGACGCTGTACGTGCATGGCGGGGTGCGCACGCGCGGTCCGTACGCCGGGCTGAGCGACGAGGACTTCATCGCGGCCTGCGTCGACGACCTGAAGGACCTGCTCGGCCACACCCGCCCGCCCGCGGCCCTCATCGCCGAGCCCATCCAGGGCGTCGGCGGCTTCACCTCGGGCCCGGACGGACTGTACGCCGCCTTCCGCGAGGTGCTCGCCAAGCGCGGCATCCTGTGGATCGCCGACGAGGTGCAGACCGGCTGGGGCCGCACCGGCGACCACTTCTGGGGCTGGCAGGCGCACGGGCAGTCCGGGCCGCCGGACATCCTGACCTTCGCCAAGGGCATCGGCAACGGCATGTCCATCGGCGGTGTCGTCGCCCGCGCCGAGATCATGAACTGCCTGGACGCCAACAGCATCTCGACGTTCGGCGGCACCCAGATCACCATGGCGGCCGGCCTCGCCAACCTCACCTACCTGCTGGAACACGACCTCCAGGGCAACGCCCGGCGCGTCGGCGGGCTGCTCCTGGAGCGGCTGCGGGCCGTCGCGGCGCACGTGCCGCACGTACGGGAAGTTCGCGGCCGGGGACTGATGCTGGGCATCGAGATCACCCGGCCCGGCACCGACGAGGCCGACGTGGCCGCCGCGTCCGCCGTGCTGGAGGCGGCCCGCGAGGGCGGCCTCCTCATCGGCAAGGGAGGCGGCCACAACACCAGTTCCCTGCGCGTCGCCCCGCCCCTGTCCCTCACCGTCGCGGAGGCCGAGGAGGGCGCCGCGATCCTCGAGAGCGCTCTGAGGAGCATCCAGTAACGCCACAGCAAGGGAAGCCGCCATGACCACCACCCTGGAACCCCTGGAGCCTGCGGAACCCCTGGAACCCGCCCTGTCGGTCCGGCAGGTCCTCACCCTGGAGCGGGTGCTCGCCGGGGAGCCCGAGGTGGTGGCCGGCGCCGGTCAGCTGGACCGGCCGGTGCGCTGGGTGCATGTCGCCGAGGCGCCGGACGTCGGGGTGATGCTCAGCGGCGGCGAGATGGTGCTCACCACGGGCGTGCTGCTCGCCGGGGACGAGGACAAGCAGGCCGAGTACGTCCGCTCCCTGCACCGCGCCGAGGCGGCCGCCGTCGTGCTCGGCCTGGGCCGGGCGTTTCCCGCTCCGCCGGAGGTGATGCGCCGGGCGGCCGAGCGGTGCGGCCTGCCCATGGTCGTCCTGCACCGGCCCTTCCCCTTCGCCGAGCTGACCGAAGAGGTCCAGTCCCGGCTCGTCCGGCGGAAGTTCGCCGCCGTCAGCCTCTCCGAGGCCGTACGGACCGCGCTGACCGGACTCATCACCGCGGGCGCCCCGCTGCAACGCCTCCTCGACGAGGTCGCCGCGCACAGCGCCTGCCCCGTCGTCGTCACCAACCTCGCCCACCGCGTCCTCGCCACGGCGGGGGAGCGGCCGGCGGTGGACGACGTGCTGCGCGACTGGGAGCGCATCGCCCGCCAGGCCGGCGGCAGCGAGGGCGACGGCTGGATCCGCGCCGAACTGGGCGGACGGGGGGAGCGGTGGGGGCAGATCATGCTGTGCGGGTACCGCGGCGACACCGCCACCGGGCGGCTGCTCGCCGACCGCGCGGCCGAGGCGCTCGTCCTGCACCGCATGCTCGGCGGCACCTCCGCGCACACCTGGGAGGAGCAGTCCGCGCAGAGCCTGCTCACCGACCTCGTCAGCGGGGTCGTACCGGCGCGGCAGCTGCTGCCACGCGCGCGTGCCGCCGGACTGCCCGTCAACCGGCGCACCTTCGTGCCGCTGGTCGTGCGGGACGTCGAACCGGCCCCACTGGAGCGCGTTCTGCGGATGCTGGGGCTGTCCGGCATCGTCGCCGAGCTCGCCGACGCGGCCACCGCCGTGCTGCTGAGCCTCGCCCGGGACCAGGACGCCGCCGTGCTCACCGCGAACTTCGCCGCCCGGGTGCGCTCGGAGTCGGGGGCCGCCCGAACCGTTGTGGCCGCTGCTGACGCGCGGACCGCCTGGGACGACGTACCCGCCGGGGTGCGCGAGGCCCAGCACGTCGCCGATGCCGTCGCCGACTCCTCGGCCGCCCTCGACCTCCCGCCCGTCGTACGCCTCAAGGACGTCCATCTGCGGGGCCTGATCCGGCTGTTGCGGGACGACCCGCATGTCCAGTCCTTCGCGGAGCGGGAGCTCGACGGGCTGCTGTGCGGCGCGGACGAAGATCTGCTCGCCGTGCTGCGCACCTACCTCGCCACCGGCCGCAACAAGTCCCGTACCGCCCAGCTCCACCACGTGTCCCGCCCCGCGCTCTACCGCCGCCTGGAGGCGATACAGACCCGGCTCGGCGTGGACCTGGACGACTTCGAGCAGGCCGCCTCGGTGCACATCGCGCTCCTCGCGCACGACGCGCAACAGGGCTGACCCAGCACTGCGGAAACAGTGCGGAAACACGCAACGACCTGGGAAAACGGCGGTGAAACATGCGTCCACGACAGGGTGACACCGTGGCACGCCGCACGCCCGCAGACGTGACACGGTGCAACTCAAACCGGATCTCCGGCACTCCTACTCTCGCTGCACACCGAGCGACCGGAGGTCCCGATGAGCAGAGTGATCCGTGCCGCCCTCTTCCAGACCGCCTGGACCGGCGACAAGGAATCGATGATCCAGGTGCACGAGCAGGCGGCCCGCGACGCGGCCGCGCAGGGCGCCCAGGTCCTGTGCTTCCAGGAGCTGTTCTACGGGCCGTACTTCTGCCAGGTCCAGGACAAGGCGTTCTACGAGTACGCCGAGCAGATCCCCGAGGGCCCGATCGTCAAGCGCTTCCAGGCACTGGCCAAGGAGCTGGGCATCGTCCTCATCCTGCCGATGTACGAGGAGGAGCAGCCCGGCGTCCTCTACAACACCGCCGCCGTGATCGACGCGGACGGCTCGTACCTCGGCAAGTACCGCAAGCACCACATTCCCCAAGTGCCGGGATTCTGGGAGAAGTTCTACTTCCGCCCCGGCAACCTCGGCTGGCCCGTCTTCGACACCAAGGTCGGGAAGATCGGCGTGTACATCTGCTACGACCGTCACTTCCCGGAGGGCTGGCGGGCGCTGGGGCTCGCGGGTGCCGAGATCGTCTTCAACCCGTCGGCCACCTCGCGCGGCCTGTCCGCCTACCTCTGGCAGCTGGAGCAGCCGGCGGCGGCCGTCGCCAACGAGTACTTCGTCGGCGCGATCAACCGGGTCGGTGTCGAGGAGCTGGGCGACAACGACTTCTACGGGACGACCTACTTCGTCGACCCGGAGGCCCAGTTCGTGGGCGAGGTGGCGAGCGACAAGGAGACCGAACTGGTCGTCCGCGACCTGGACATGGCCAAGCTGCGGGAAGTCCGCGACCGCTGGCAGTTCTACCGCGACCGCCGTCCCGACGCGTACTCCCCGCTGACCGCACCGTGAAGCAAAGGCGGTACCCGCGCCCCGTAAGGGGCGCGGGGAACTGCGCGACCAGCCACAGCCAACCCGCGCTCAGCAGACCGCTGAACCAGCGGAGCGCCAACGCAGGAGAGGGACCATGAGCAGCCGTACCGTCATCCGCGGTGGCCTCGTCATCACCGCCTCCGACGAGATCCACGCCGACGTGCTGATCGAGGACGGCCGGATCGCCGCCCTCGCCGCCTCCGGCACCCCGGCCGCCGAGGCCTGGACCGCCGAGCGGACGATCGACGCCACCGGGAAGTACGTCATCCCCGGTGGCGTCGACGTCCACACCCACATGGAGCTGCCGTTCGGCGGCACGCACGCCTCCGACACCTTCGAGACCGGCACCCGGGCCGCCGCCTGGGGCGGCACCACCACGATCGTCGACTTCGCCGTGCAGAGCGTGGGCCACTCGCTGCGCGAGGGCCTCGACGCCTGGCACGCCAAGGCCGAGGGCAACTGCGCCATCGACTACGGCTTCCACATGATCGTCTCCGATGTGAACCAGGAGACGCTCAAGGAGATGGACCTGCTGGTGGAGGAAGGCGTCACCTCCTTCAAGCAGTTCATGGCCTATCCCGGCGTCTTCTACTCCGACGACGGCCAGATCCTGCGTGCCATGCAGCGCTCCGCCGAGAACGGCGGCCTGATCATGATGCACGCCGAGAACGGCATCGCGATCGACGTGCTGGTCGAGCAGGCGCTGACCCGCGGCGAGACCGACCCCCGCTTCCACGGGGAGGTCCGCAAGGCGCTGCTGGAGGCCGAGGCGACCCACCGCGCGATCAAGCTCGCCCAGGTCGCGGGCGCCCCCCTGTACGTCGTGCACGTCTCGGCGATGGAGGCAGTCGCCGAGCTGGCCAAGGCGCGCGACGAGGGGCTGAACGTCTTCGGGGAGACCTGCCCGCAGTACCTGTTCCTGTCCACCGACAACCTCGCCGAGCCGGACTTCGAGGGCGCCAAGTACGTCTGCTCGACGCCGCTGCGGCCCAAGGAGCACCAGGCCCAGCTCTGGAAGGGCCTCAGGACCAACGACCTCCAGGTCGTTTCCACCGACCACTGCCCCTTCTGCTTCGTCGGCCAGAAGGAGCTGGGGCGAGGGGACTTCTCGAAGATCCCCAACGGTCTTCCCGGCGTCGAGAACCGGATGGACCTGCTCCACCAGGCCGTCGTCGACGGCCACATCTCACGCCGCCGCTGGATCGAGATCGCCTGCGCGACCCCGGCCCGGATGTTCGGCCTGTACCCGAAGAAGGGCACGATCGCGCCGGGCGCCGACGCCGACGTCGTGATCTACGACCCGCAGGCCGAGCAGGTCATGTCCGCCGTCACGCACCACATGAACGTCGACTACTCGGCGTACGAGGGCAAGCGCACCACCGGCCGGGTCGAGACGGTCCTCTCGCGCGGCGAACTCGTCATCACCGAGCGGGAGTACACCGGTCACGCCGGGCACGGCGTCTACACGCCCCGCTCCACCTGTCAGTACCTCAACTAGGAGCGGAGCCCATGGACTTCGGACTCGTCCTGCAGACCGACCCGCCGGCCTCGAAGGTCGTCAGCCTGATGAAGCGCGCCGAGCGCAACGGCTTCACCTACGGCTGGACCTTCGACTCGGCCGTGCTCTGGCAGGAGCCGTTCGTGATCTACAGCCAGATCCTGGCCAACACGCAGACGCTGAAGGTCGGCACGATGGTGACCAACCCGGGCACCCGCACCTGGGAGGTCACCGCCTCCACGTTCGCCACCCTCAACGACATGTTCGGCAACCGCACGGTCTGCGGCATCGGCCGCGGCGACTCCGCGATGCGCGTCGCCGGGCGCAAGCCCAACACCCTCGCCCGTATCAGCGACGCCATGAAGGTCATCCGGGCACTGGGCCGCGGTGACGAGGCAGACCTCGGCGGCGGTACGGTCGTCAGGTTCCCGTGGATCAAGCCGGGCGCGGAACTCCCCGTGTGGATGGCGGCGTACGGGCCCAAGGCCCTGAAGATGACCGGCGAGGAGGCCGACGGGTTCATCCTGCAGCTCGCCGACCTGTACCTGACCGAGTACATGGTCAAGGCCGTCAAGGACGCGGCGGTCGCCGCCGGCCGTGACCCGTCCGAGGTGAAGATCTGCGTCGCCGCCCCCGCCTACGTCACCGAGGACGACTCGCCCGAGGCGCTCGCCCACGCGCGCGAGCAGTGCCGGTGGTTCGGCGGGATGGTCGGCAACCATGTCGCCGACCTCGTCGCCAAGTACGGCGAGCACTCCGCGGCCGTACCCGACGACCTCACCGACTACATCAAGGCGCGCGAGGGGTACGACTACTCCCACCACGGACGCGCCGACAACCCGGACACCCAGTTCGTGCCCGACGAGATCGTCGACCGGTTCTGCGTCATCGGACCGGTCGAGAAGCACATCGAGAAGCTGAACGCGCTGCGTGATCTGGGCGTCGACCAGTTCGCCGTCTACGACATGCACGACGCGCAGGAAGCCGTCATCGACGCATACGGCTCGGAGGTCATCCCCGCGGTCAACTCCTGACCGTCATCGTCGAGTTCGGACTACAGCACCACCGCTCCACCCGACCCCCCACACCTTGTCTCCCTCCCCGCGGTCCAGGCCTCCCCGCCACCCGCCCCGGGGAGGGGCCCAAGGCCCCCGCACGGCCTATCCATCCCGTCCCGCTTGTCGATTGGCCTGCCCATGACCGAAACAGTCCCCACGGGGTCACCGATATCGCAGACCGCCCACGCCGACGGCCGCATAGAACTCGCCCCCGAGGCATTCCCCGCCCACAGTCCCTTCGCCAACGAGGACCTGCGGCCCGTCCCGGTCGCCGAGCGCAAGTGGACGACGTACAACTTCGCGGCCCTGTGGATCTCCATGGCCCACTGCATCCCCAGCTGGACCCTGGCCTCCGGCCTGGTCGCCCTCGGCATGGACTGGAAGCAGGCCGTCTTCACCATCGCCCTGGCCAACGTCATCGTGCTGCTGCCGATGCTGGCCACCGGGCACGCCGGACCCAAGTACGGCATCCCCTTCCCGGTGCTGGCACGGGCCTCGTTCGGGCTGCGTGGCGCCAACATCCCGGCGCTGATCCGGGCGGCCGTGGCCTGCGGCTGGTTCGGCATCCAGACCTGGATCGGCGGCAGCGGCATCTTCGCGCTGGGCTCCAAGCTCACCGGGGGTCACTGGGAGAACGCAGGGAAGATCGCCGGTAACCCCTGGCCCCTGTGGCTCTGCTTCCTCCTCTTCTGGGCCGTGCAGATCGCCATCATCTACCGCGGCATGGACTTCCTGCGGCACTTCGAGAACTGGGCCGCGCCCTTCGTGATCGTCGGCGCCCTGGTGCTGCTGGTCTGGATCGCGGTCAAGGCCGACGGCTTCGGCGCGCTGCTCGACCAGCCCTCGAAGCTGGGCTGGGGTGCCGACTTCTGGCCGGTCTTCTTCCCGTCCCTCATGGGAATGATCGGCTTCTGGGCGACTCTCTCGCTCAACATTCCCGACTTCACGCGGTTCGGCGCCAGCCAGAAGGCCCAGACCTGGGGCCAGTCCCTCGGCCTGCCCACCACCATGACCCTCTTCGCGATCCTCGCCGTGCTGGTCACCTCCGGCTCCGAGGTGGTCTACGGCGAGGCGATCTGGGACCCGGTCGCCCTCGCGGCCAAGACCGACAACGCCTTCGGCCTGCTCTTCGCGCTCATCGTCGTGCTGGTCGCCACCGTCTCCGTGAACATCGCGGCGAACGTGGTCTCCCCGGCGTACGACCTGGCGAACCTGGCCCCGAAGCTCATCAACTTCCGTACGGGCGCGCTGATCACGGGTGTCGTCGGCATCCTGATCTTCCCGTGGAAGCTGATCTCCACGCCGGAGTTCTACATCTTCACCTGGCTCGGTGTGGTCGGCGGCCTGCTCGGCACGGTCGCGGGCATCCTGATCGCCGACTACTGGATCGTCCGGCGTACGGTCCTGCACCTCGCGGACCTGTACACGCCCGGCGGCCGGTACTGGTACTCGTCCGGCTGGAACTGGCGCGCGATCGTCGCCTTCCTGGTCGGCGGCGTCCTCGCGGTCGGCGGCTCGTACTCGGGTGTCGGCGCCGACGGTACGAAGACCGGACCGTTCCCGGTCGACGGGCTGATCCCGTTCCTCAAGCCGCTCGCCGACTACGGCTGGGCGGTGGGCCTGGGCGCCGCGCTGGTGCTGTACGTGGTGCTCATGGGCGGTCGCAGGGAACGCGTCGAGGCCTGATCCCGCCGCGGAGGACGGTCAGCCCTTCTGGCCGTCCTCCAGCGCGGCCGCGGCCTCCTTGGCCGCCTTGATCGCGCCCTTGTTGATCTCGTCCGTGCTGGGCGCCTTCTTCGACTCGAAGTCGCTTCCGCTGTACGTGACGGAGATCAGCGCGTTGGACGCGCGGATCATCACCACGCCCTCGCGGGTCTGCTGCTTGTCCTCGGTGGTGAGGTTCACCACCGAGTAGCCCGCGTCCCCGACTCCGGGAACGTCGCCCCCGCCGCTCTTGGCCGCGATGCGCTCCTTGTAGGACGTCTCCGCGGCCTCGTCCGACGCCGTGATCTCGAAGGACACGTCCAGCCAGCGGTAGTCGTACCCCTTGAGCGCGTTCCACGAGCATGTGCGGCGCAGCTTCGAGTCGGTCGACGGGATCTCCTTGCCGGCCGTCTTCGCACCGGGTACGAGGTCCTTTATCGTCTTCGAGCCCAGGCTGTCGCACGGTGAGGGAGCGCTGGAGTACGTCTTCGACGCCGCTGCCGTCGCGGGAGCCGTGGGCGACTCGTCTTCGGTCTTCTGCGTCGCCGTCCGCTCGTCGGCGGCCGGTGTCGCGGCGGGTCCGGACGACAGCGCCCAGCCCGCCGCGGCAAGCACGACGACGGGCGACAGACGCGCGGTGAGGGCGAGCGGCAAAGGCAGAGAACGCACGGCGCACTTTTCGTGGGGGACGGTGCGGAGGGAGTCCGCACTGCGGACGGGACGCCAGTGTCACATGACTGCCTGTGACGCGGAAGTGCCAACTCGCTCCGTGCTGACGCCACTACGGACGGGCCGCAATTACGGGGTGACCTGGGCGAGTTACAGGGCCTCCAGGGTGATTTGGGATGAGATAGCGCTTTCAATCCGATCCACGGCGAGAAAAGCGCCGTATGCGACGAGGCGCACCAGACAGTGGTCGGTGTGCTCCGGCCTGCGCCATGCCGCCACGTCCTCGTCCGTGATGCGGTACGGCGCGAGGGCGGTCAGCAGCGCGAGCCGCGCCCCGGGACGCTCCCGGCGGTCCGGGAACCCGTCCAGGGCGAGCGGCGGATGTGTGCCGTCCCAGTCCTGCAGGGCCGCCTCCAGGATGTCGTGGTCGTCGGCGTCGAGGAGACCCGCGCCCCTCATGGCGGTCCTGAGCAGCGCCGCGTACGCGAGGCCGACGGGTGTGCCGCCCGCCCATGCGGGGGCCTCACCGGGGTCGATGTCCTCGAGCAGGGCGAGTGACTGGCCGGGGCGCGCGGGGCGGCGTACGGTCCGGGCGAGCGAGCGGCCCGCGAGGCTGCGTACCGCCCGGAACCGCTGGGCGCCCGCCGGGAGCAGGTTCTCGGTCAGCAGGGCCGAGGCGATCCGGTTGATGAAGTGGAAGGTGAGCGCGGTGCCGAGGTAGGCGGGGGCGTGCGCACGCGGGAAGGGGTACGGCACCAGGGTGGCGCCGGGCACGCGCGTGTGCTGCCCCCAGGCGAGCACGCGCGCGTGGTCCTCGCTGTGCGGGGCCTCCCCGCGCGCCAGCCGCTCCGCCAGCGCATGGTCGCCGGTGGCGTGCAGCAGCACGGTGTGCGCGTCCACGCAGAACGGGCACTTGTTGGCGAGCGACACTCCGAGGGCCACCAGCTCCTTGCCGGTGCGGCTGCCCGGTCCGGCGATGAGCGACTCGCGCATCAACGCCCAGGTGGGGGCGAGGAGTTCGGGTGCGGAGGACAGGACCACGAAGGTCGCGGGCGCGGCGATGCCGAAGTCGAGGGCGATCTGCGCGTACACCTCGGCGACGGTGCCGGCGGCCGACCTGGGCGGAAGGGGTTCGGTGTGACGGAAGGGTGTGGACATGGGCAGCAGCGTGCGCCGGCGGGACGGTCCGGGTCGTCGTACCGCCGAAGGCAGTTGGGGCTGCGCCGCCCGGGCGGGGCGGTGCCGGGCACTACTGCGTGGGGAGTAGTCGGGGAGCCGTCCACAGGGGTGACGTCCCTGTCGGTGGGGCGGTCTACTGTGCGGGCATGAGCGGGAATCGGATCACACGCGAGCGGCTCGTCGACGCGGTCGTGGCGGTCGTCGTCGGCGCGATCGTCGTGCTCGTCGGCCTGGGGGACGGCCGCGACGGGCCCGTCGACCTCGCGCTGATCGCGATCGGGTCGCTGGCCCTGGCCGCGCATCGCACGGCTCCGCGTGCCGTGCTCGCGGTCACCACCGCCAGTCTGCTCGCCGAAGTGGTCCTCGCCGGGCCCGCGACCATCATGGCCCTCCCCGTCGTGGGCGCGGTGCACATAGCGGGGAGGACCGGGCACCGGGGCACGGCCGCAGCGGCCGCCGCCGTCTTCCTCGGCGGATACGTCGCGGCGGGCGCGGCGAGCGCGGACGTCGCGCGGGAAGCGCTGCTCCTCGCCGGCTGGTTCCTGTGCGCGGTCGTGACGGGGCTGGCCGACAGCAACTGGCAGGCGTACCTGCGCCAGACCGAACAGCGCGCCCTGGAGGCCGAACGCACCCGCGAGGAGGCGGCGTTGCGCCGCGCGGGCGAGGAACGCCTGCGCATCGCCCGAGAGTTGCACGACTCCCTCACCCACAGCATCTCGATCGTCAAGCTCCAGGCGGGCGTCGCCGTCCACCTGGCCCGCAAGCGGGGCGAGGAGATACCGCCCGCACTGCTCGCCATCCAGGAGGCGAGCGGCGAGGCGATGCGCGAGCTGCGCGCCACGCTGGAAGTACTGCGCACGGACGAGCCGACCGGCACACCCGCGCTGCTCGTCGAGCGGGCACGGGCGGCCGGGCTCGCGGTCGAGCTGACGGTGACGGGGGAGGAGCGGCCGCTGTCGGCGACGGTCGAGCGGGCGACGTACCGGATCGTCCAGGAGTCCCTGACGAACGCGGCGCGGCACGCGGGACCGGCGAAGGTGGTCGTTCAACTGGCCTATGACGAAGGAGAGTTGAAGATATCCGTCGAGGATGACGGCACCGCCGACCCGTCCAGTCCGCCCAACCCCGGCATCGGTCTGACCGGCATGCGCGAACGCGTCACGGCCCTCGGCGGCACACTCGACGCCGCCCCGCGCGCGGAGGGCGGGTTCGCGGTGCGGGCGCGGCTGCCGCTGGGTGAGGCGGGGTGAGGACGGGGTGGCGCCGG
The DNA here is from genome assembly GCF_050936625.1 of Streptomyces sp. CA-251387. Lineage (NCBI taxonomy): Bacteria > Bacillati > Actinomycetota > Actinomycetes > Kitasatosporales > Streptomycetaceae > Streptomyces > Streptomyces sp. CA-251387. Next base: position 7,765,190 of record NZ_JBNJMJ010000001.1, read on the forward strand.
GGCAGGGTGACGAAGGGTCTGGGACGACGAGGGGTGTGGGACGACGGGGGACGGGGTGACGACGGGGTGCGGGACGACGGGGGGCGGGGTGACCACGGGGTGCGGGATGACGGACGGCGTGATCAGAGTCGTGCTCGTCGACGACCAGGCGCTGATGCGGGCGGGCTTCAGGGCCCTGCTGGACGCCGAGGACGGCATCGAGGTGGTCGGCGAGGCGGCGGACGGTGAGCGGGGCCTGGAGCTGATCCGCGCGCGGGTTCCCGACATCGCGCTGATCGACGTGCAGATGCCGGTGATGACGGGCATCGAGGCGACCCGGCACATCGCCGCTGACCCGGCGCTGGCAGCCGTCCGCGTGGTGATCCTGACGAACTACGGCCACGACGAGTACGTCTTCGAGGCCCTGCGCGCCGGGGCGAGCGGCTTCCTCCTGAAGGACACCGAACCGGCCGACCTGCTCCAGGCGATCGAGGTGGTGGCACGCGGGGAGGCACTGCTGTCCCCGTCGGTCACCCGCACCCTGATCGGCGAGTTCGTGTCCAGACCGCCCGACCGGGCCACCCCGCCCGGCCTGGAGTGCCTGACGCGCCGCGAACGCGAGGTGACGGCGCTGGCGGCGCGGGGCCTGACCAACGAAGAGATCGCCGAGCACATGGTGATCAGCCCGTTCACGGCGAAGACGCACATCAGCAGGGCGATGACGAAGCTGGGGGCGCGGGATCGGGCGCAGCTCGTGGTGTTCGCCTACGAGTCGGGGCTGGTGGCGGTGCGGGGTGGAGATCACCGGTTGGAGTGATCTGTCCCGGGGATCGTCCTGCGGGCGTGACGGATTGCCGTAGACCAGGGACGGTGGTCATGCCGCAGGCACGATGTCAGACGGAGAACCAATGAGCGCTCAGCCGCGTAGGTACGCCGTAGCCGACGCCGAAGCAGCACTCAAGTACGCGATCCAGCACATCAAGGGTGACCGGGTGCAGATCGTTGAGGGGATCATCGAACACGTCGTGCCGTCTTGGGATCACGAAGGCGTTGCGGACCAGATCCGAGAACAACGTGGACCGGAGCTGAGCAGGCTGGGATGCCGCGCCGGCTCCGGCGATCTGGACCTACCGGGGACGCCCAACTGGTATGTGCCGGGCTTGGCCGTCGTGCCGAGGGACATCGCCAAGGGGGCGGGGGCCCTCGTCCCCGACCAGACCCTGCTGATCGTCGAGGTCACCTCCGAAAGCAACGGGGACACGGACCGCATCGTCAAACGAAGGCGCTACGCGGAATACGGAGCCCCGCTCTATCTGCTGGTCGACCGTCAGGAGCGGTCCTGCACGCTCTACTCCGCTCCCGGGCAGCTGGGCTACACGGAGGTCAAGGGCCCGTTGCCGTTCGGAACACCCGTATCCCTACCGGATCCGTTCGACCTGGAGCTGGACACCTCGGACTTCTGATTCCCTTCACTCACCCCGGCACGCGGATCCGCCGCTGCGTACGATCACAAGATCGGTCACCCCGCAGTGAGGAGTCCGCCCGTGTTCACCACCCGGCCCACCCTCCAGGGCACCTTCGGCATGGTGTCCTCCACCCACTGGCTGGCCTCCCAGTCGGCGATGGCCGTACTGGAGGACGGCGGCAACGCCTACGACGCGGCCGCGGCGGGTGCCTTCGTGCTGCATGTCGTCGAGCCGCACCTCAATGGCCCCGCCGGCGAGGTGCCGATCCTGCTCGCGCCCGCGGGCGGCGAGGTTCGGGTGCTGTGCGGACAGGGCGTCGCACCCGCCGGGGCGACGGTCGCGCACTACCGGGGACTCGGCCTGGACCTCGTACCCGGGACCGGGCCGCTCGCCGCCGCCGTCCCCGGCGCCTTCGACGCCTGGATGCTGCTCCTGCGCGACTACGGCACCAGAACCCCTGCCGACGTACTCAAGTACGCCATCGGGTACGCCGAACACGGGCACGCGCCCGTGGAACGCGTCGGCGAGACCGTCGAGACCGTGCGCGAGCTCTTCGAGACGGAGTGGACGTCGTCGGCCGAGGTGTACCTGCCGGGCGGAAAGGCGCCGCGCCCCGGGGAACTGTTCCGCAACCCAGCCCTCGCCGCCACCTGGAAGCGGCTCCTCGCCGCGGTCGCCGGAGCCGGGGACCGGGTCGCGCAGATCGAGGCGGCGCGGGAGGTGTGGCGCACCGGGTTCATCGCCGAGGCGCTCGTACGGCAGGCGCAGCGGCCCACGATGGACACCAGCGGTGAGCGGCACTCCGGCACGCTCACGGCCGCCGACCTCGCCGGCTGGTCCGCGACCTACGAGGCTCCGGCGACGTACGACTGGAACGGCTGGTCCGTCTGCAAGCCCGGCCCCTGGAGCCAGGGCCCGGTCCTCCTCCAGCAGCTCGCGCTGCTCCCGCCCGAGCTGCCCCGGTACGGGTCCGCCGAATACGTCCACCTGCTGATCGAGGGCTGCAAGCTGGCCATGGCCGACCGGGAGGCCTGGTACGGCGACGCTTCCGAGGTGCCGCTCGCCGAGCTGCTGTCGGCGGAGTACAACGCCGCCCGGCGCGAGCTGATCGGCGAGAAGGCCTCCCACGAGCTGCGGCCCGGCAGCCCGGGCGGACGCGAACCGCGGTTGTGCACGCACGCGCGCGTGGTGGCCTCCGACGAACCCGGCTTCGACGTGCTGGGGGTCGGCGAGCCGACGGTGGCCAAGCGGCCGGCCTCCCCGGTGCCGGGCGAGCCCGGCGTCGCCGCCGACGGGGGCACCCGCGGCGACACCTGCCATCTCGACGTCGTCGACCGCTGGGGCAACATGATCGCGGCCACCCCCAGCGGCGGCTGGCTGCAGTCCAACCCCGTCGTACCCGAACTGGGCTTCCCGCTCGGCACCCGGCTGCAGATGACCTGGCTGGAGGAGGGCCTGCCGAACTCGCTGACGCCGGGCCGCCGCCCCCGCACCACCCTCACGCCCTCCATCGCCCTGCGCGACGGCGTGCCCGTCATGGCCTTCGGCACGCCCGGCGGGGACCAGCAGGACCAGTGGCAGCTGCACTTCTTCCTGGCCGTGGCGCTGCGGGCTCGGGTCCGCGGCGGCCTCGACCTCCAGGGCGCGATCGACGCCCCGAACTGGCACAACGACAGCTTCCCCGGCTCCTTCTATCCGCGCGGGATGCGGCCGGGAAGTGTCACCGTGGAGTCCCGGACGGACGCCGACGTGGTCGAGGAGCTGCGGCGGCGTGGTCATGAGGTGACGGTCGGTGACGCCTGGTCGGAGGGGCGGCTGTGCGCGGTCGCGAGGGATCCGGAGACCGGTGTCCTGTCGGCGGCGGCGAACCCGCGGGGGATGCAGGGGTACGCGGTCGGGCGCTGAGAGCGGTGAGGGCAGTGAGGGGTGGCGGGCGCGGTGGACGGCTCCGTGAGGATGGTGGGGACCGTGGGGACGCGCCGGACGCGCCTCTGACCTGCTGATACGCCACCGATGCGCACCCCTCGTGTTCATGCCGATGCCACCCCGCGGCCATCGGGCGGGCGGGGATTGTCAGTGCGGCGTGCTCTCATGGAGGGGTGATCGGATACATCGAAACCATCGAAGAGTTTCTCGTACAGCACTCGGCCGACGTGGAGGAAGCGGTCCGCAAGGCGGCCGCGGCCGAGATCATGCCGCGCTTCCGGCAGCTCGCCGCGCACGAGATCGACCAGAAGAGCGGGCCGCACGACCTGGTGACCGACGCCGACCGGCTCGCCGAGCAGTACCTCACCGAGGCACTCGGCAAGCTCCTGCCCGGCTCGGTCGTGGTCGGCGAGGAGGCGGTGCACGCCAACCCGGTGACGTACGACGCGATACGGGGCGACGCCCCCGTCTGGATCATCGACCCCGTCGACGGCACCCGCCAGTTCGTGCACGGAGACGACGGCTTCTGCACGCTGGTCGCCCTCGCCCAGCGCGGCGTCCTGCTCGCCTCCTGGACCTACGCCCCCGCCCGCGACCAACTGGCCACGGCGATACGGGGCCAGGGCGCCTTCCTCGACGGCGAGCGGCTGCACTCCGGGTCCCCCGAGCCCGGCCGGGACCTCGAAATCGCCACGTCCCACCCGGACTACACGACCGACGAGCAGAAGCGGGCGCTGCTGGGGCTGTGGACCGACGGTGTCGCGCCGCGTGCGTGCGGTTCGGCCGGGCTGGAGTATCTCGCCGTCGCGCGGGGCGAGTTGGACGCGACAGCGTTCAGCTGGGAGGCGGCCTGGGACCACGCGGCGGGCGTCCTCCTGGTCGAGGAGGCGGGCGGTGCCCACCTGACCCGCACGGGGGAGCCGTTCCGCATCACGGGCGGCAACGCCTTGCCGTTCACGACGGCGCGGGACGGGGGCACGGCTCGCCGGGTGGCGGGATTGTTGTCCGGGGTGACTGCCTAGAGCTCGGCCCCGCCCGTCACGCGGCGGAGCCGCATATCGACAGGGCCCCGCGCTCCTGGGTGGGTCACCGCCCCGTGCACTGTCAGTGGCCCGGCATATCCTGATCCTTCAGTGGCCATCGGCTGACGAAGGAGTCCGAAGGTGCCGTCAATGCTCGATGCGGTCGTGGTGGGTGCGGGGCCGAACGGACTGACCGCTGCCGTGGAGCTGGCCCGCCGCGGCTTCTCCGTGGCCGTGTTCGAGGCGCGTGACACCGTCGGCGGCGGCGCCCGCACGGAGGAGCTCACCCTGCCGGGCTTCCGGCACGACCCGTGCTCCGCCGCGCACCCCCTCGGCATCAACTCGCCCGCGTTCCGTGCGATGCCCCTCGACCACTACGGCCTGCAGTGGCTGCACGCCGACCTGCCGATGGCCCACCCCTTCACCGACGGCACCGCGGCCGTGCTGTCCCGCTCGGTCGCCGAGACCGCCGCCTCCTTCGGGCCGCGCGACGCGGGGACGTACCGCAGACTGGTCGAGCCGTTCCTGACGAAGTGGGACACGCTGGCCCGTGACTTCATGTCCCTGCCCCTCACCGCGCTCCCGCGCGACCCGGTCACCCTCGCCCGCTTCGGCCTCGTCGGGCTGCCCCCGTCGACATGGCTGATGCGTCTCTTCCGTGACGAGCGGGCCAGGACCCTGTTCTCCGGCCTCGTCGCGCACGTCATGGCCCCGCTCGGCGGCTTCGCCACCGGCGCCATCGGCCTGGTCTTCGCGCTCTCCGCCCACGCCCGCGGCTGGCCCGTGGCCCGTGGCGGCTCCCAGTCGATCTCCGACGCCCTCACCGCGTATCTGGAGGACCTCGGCGGCACCGTCCACACCGACTACGAGGTCAAGCGGCTCGACGACCTGCCGCCCGCGCGCGCGTACGTCTTCGACACCTCGCCCACCGCCCTGGCCCGCATCGCCGGCTTCGGCCGGTACTACGAGGGCTACCGTTACGGCCCCGCCGCCTTCAAGATCGACTACGCGCTGGACGGCCCGGTGCCGTGGACCGCTGCGGAGGCCCGGCGGGCCGGCACCGTGCAGATCGGGGCGGACAGCGCGGAGATCGGCACGGCACTGCGCTCCGCGTCCCGCGAGGGCCGGGCGCCCGACAAGCCGTTCATGATCACGGTGCAGCCCAGCGTCGTCGACCCCACCCGGGCCCCCGAGGGCAAGCAGGTCTTCTGGGCGTACGGCCATGTGCCGAACGGCTGGACCGGAGACCTCACGGACGCCATCGAGCGCCAACTGGAGCGCTTCGCCCCGGGGTTCCGCGACCGTGTCCTCGCCCGCGCCACGGCGGGCCCGGCCGAACTCGCCGCCCGCAACGCCAACTACGTCGGCGGGGACATCGCCTCCGGCGCGGCCTCCGGACTCCAACTCCTGCTGCGCCCCAAGCTGTCGCTCTTCCCCTACCGCACCCCGCACCCGGCGGTCTTCATCTGCTCGTCGGCGACCCCGCCCGGACCGGGCGTGCACGGTATGTCGGGGCACAACGCGGCCAAGGCGGTGTGGCGGCGGCTGCGGCAGGAGCGGTGAGTCCGCTCAAACGACCTACGTTGACCGGTCGTTGGTGGCTGACGGGGCTGACCGTGCGCATCTTCGACCCCCACATCCACATGACCTCCCGCACGACCGACGATTACGAGGCGATGTACGCCGCCGGGGTGCGCGCCGTCGTCGAGCCCGCCTTCTGACTGGGCCAGCCCCGCACGTCGCCGGAGAGCTTCTACGACTACTTCGACGGGCTGCTGGGCTGGGAGCCGTACCGCGCCGCCCAGTTCGGCATCCAGCACTTCTGCACCATCGCGCTCAACCCGAAGGAGGCGAACGACCCGCGCTGTGTCCCGGTCCTCGACGAACTGGACCGCTACCTGGCCAAGGACCGGGTCGTAGCGGTCGGCGAGATCGGCTACGACTCGATGACCCCGGAGGAGGACGAGGCGCTCGCCCGCCAGCTCCAGCTCGCCATCGAGCACGAGCTGCCCGCCCTGGTGCACACCCCGCACCGCGACAAGGCGGCCGGCACGCGGCGAACGCTGGACGTCGTACGGGAGTCGGGCATCGCCCCCGAACTCGTGGTCCTCGACCACCTCAACGAGCTCACCGTCGGCATGGTCCTCGACAGCGGCTGCTGGGCCGGCGCCGCATGCTGATCCCCGACTTCACCTTCCGGCGCATCGAGCAGTTGGAGGGCGCCATCCAGCGGATCTGCGACGACCTGCTGGACGCGATGACGGACGGCGGCGGGACGGAGGCGGACCTGGTCGCGTCGTACGCCCTGCCGCTGCCCACCCTGGCCATCTGCGAACTGCTGGGCGTCCCGTAGAGGACCACGGCTTCTTCCGCGAGAAGTCCAACGCCCTCACCAGCGTGGCCGGCGATCCCGCCGAGGCGATGTCCGCGCGCATCGCGCTCTACGGCTATCTGCGCGCCCTGATCGAGCGGCGCACCCATGACCCCGCCGACGACCAGATCTCCCGGCTGGCCACGGAGCGCGTGGCGACCGGCGAGGCCACCCTCGACGAGGCCACCGGCATGGTCTCCCTGCTTCTCCTGGCGGGCCACGAGACGACGGCCAACATGTTCCCGCTGGCCGTGATCGCCCTGCTGCAGAACCCGGCCCACCTGGACGCACCGCGCGCCGACGACTCCCTGTGGCCGGGGGCGGTGGAGGAACTCCTGCGCCATCTGACCGTCATCCACTCCGGGATACGACGGGTCGCCACGGAGGACGTCGAGCTGTCCGGGGTCCGCATGCGCGCGGGGGACGGCGTGGTGGTGGCGTTGCAGGCGGCGAACCGCGACCCGTCCGTCTACCCCGACCCCGACGCCCTCGACGTGCGCCGTGACGCGGCCGGCCACCTCGCCTTCGGTCACGGCCTCCATCAGTGCCTCGGCCAGTCGCTGGCCCGCGCCGAGCTCCGCCTGGGCCTGTCCACCCTGTTCCGCAGGCTCCCGGCCCTGCGCATGACGGCCCTGCCGGAGTCGCTGGCCCTCTCCGCGAGCACGGTCCACGGGGTGCGCTCGCTGCCGGTCGCCTGGCGGTGAACCTGCGCGGGGGCCGGGCTGCGCCGACGTAGCCGATATCGCTGACGCAGCTGATATAGAGGCAGTCATGACCACCATCAGGCTCGTTCAGGGCGACATCACGCGAGAGACCGTCGACGCGATCGTCAACGCCGCGAACTCCTCCCTCCTTGGCGGGGGAGGAGTCGACGGCGCGATCCACCGCCGCGGCGGCCCCGCCATCCTCGACGAGTGCCGCAAGCTGCGCGCCTCCCACTACGGGAAGGGCCTGCCGACGGGACAGGCGGTGGCGACGACGGCGGGGGAGCTGGACGCGCGGTGGGTGATCCACACGGTGGGGCCGCGTTTCAGCCACGGGGAGGACCGGTCGGAGTTGCTGGCCTCCTGTTACCGGGAGTCGCTGCGGGTGGCGGATGAGCTCGGTGCTCGTACGGTCGCGTTTCCCGCCGTCTCCGCCGGTATCTACGGCTGGCCGATGGAGGACGCCGCCCGGATCGCGGTGCAGACGGTGCGGGCCACGGACACGGAGGTCGAGGAGGTCCGGTTCGTCCTCTTCGACGACCGGGCGTACGAGGCGTTCGCCGCCCAACTCCGGTAACCGAGGGGTCACGCCACCGTCGCGCACGCAGTCCTGGTGCCGGCGCAGTGCCGGGTCGTCGTCGGCTGTGCCGTGCAGCTGGCGAAGGCGGACGGGTTCCGGGTGATCGCCGACGCGGCGGCGAAGGACGAGCGGCTGGTGAAGGACCTCGGCGCCGACGTCGTACTGCCTCGCGGAACCGAGTTCCCGGAGCTGGTGAACGCGGCATCATGATCCAGCACACGTTGGTGCCGCGGTACGCCACGGAACGCCTCCCGTTACGGCCCGAGGGCATCCGCCACCGGATGGCGGGCATGCGTGAAGTCCGGCTCGCATGTGCGCTGATCGCAGAGCGGCCGGATAATTGGCTCCGAAGGCGTTCGAAGACTGCGGCACGCAGAGTCAGGTGCCAGGGCAGGCCGCGTAGCGCCCAGTGGGAGCGACAGTGATCCGCGTTCTTCTCGTCGAGAAAGCCCGCCTCATGAGGGGAGCCGTCGCCGCTCTCCTGTCTCGCGAAGAGGACATCGAGGTCGTCGCCGAAGCCGAAGGCGACGGGGAGGCCCTCGCGCGGGCACTGAGGTGCCGTCCCGACGTGGTCGTGATCGACGTCGACTCCAGGGAGGGCGAGGAAGTCGCCGCGCGGCGCGACCTGAGGGCGCGGCTGCCGGACTGCCGGATGCTGCTGCTGATGGCCTCGACGACACCCGAGCGGCTGCGCCGCATCCTCGACCTGCACGCTGCCGGTGTGATCAGCACGAACGCCCCGGCGGACCGCCTGGTCCACGGCGTCCGCAAGCTGGTCCGGGGGCAGCGGTTCATCGACCCGGAGTTCGCACTGGTCGCGCTCGACGCGGGCGAGAACCCGCTGACCCCGAGGGACGTGGAAATCCTGCGCCTGGCCGCCGACGGCACGCCCGTACGGGAGATCGCCGAGCGGCTGTCCCTGTCCGTGGCCACCGTCCGCAACCATCTGTCGGCGATCACCAGGAAGACGGGCGGACGCAATCGGATCGACGCCATCAGGATCGCCAAGGAGTCGGGCTGGGTGTGACCGCTCGGACCGTTCGGCACTGGGCGGCAAGCCGCAGCAGGACGCGGACCGCGCCCCGTACCCGTCCCGTACGGGTCATCGACCCGACCGGCGCCGGGAACGCGTTCGCCGCGCCCCAGTGGCCGACCAGGTCACGGTAGAGGGCCGAGCGGGCGATCAGCTCCTCGTGGGTGCCGAGGCAGACCCGCGTACCATCCATGACCAGGATCCGGTCGGCCCGCAGCGCCGAACTGATGCGGTGGGCCACGACGATCAGCGTGCCCGGGCGGCGCGCGAAGGCCTCCTCGGCGACCGCCTCGGCGACGGGGTCGAGATGGCAGGTGGCCTCGTCCAGCAGGGCCAGTCGAGGTGCCGGGAGCAGGGCGCGGGCGAGGGCGACGAGCTGGCGCTCCCCTGCCGAGAGGTCCCGCGGGTCGAGCTGTGCGTCGTAGCCGCCCAGGCGCTCCACGAGCGGCATCGCGCCGACCGCTCGCACCGCCGCCTCCACCTCCGCCGGGCCGGCGCCGGAGGCCAGGTAGGTCAGGTTCTCCTCCAGCGTGCCGGCGAAGACGTACGCCTCCTGCGGGATGAGCACGCGATGCCGGGCCAGGACGTCGCCGGCACCCAGGGCGATGACCGGCACGCCGTCGAGGCGCACGTGACCCGCCTGCGGTTCCAGCACCCCCGCGATCAGCGCGGCGAGCGTCGACTTTCCGGCGCCGCTCGGCCCCACCACGGCGAGGTGCTCGCCCGGGCGCAGGACGAGATCCAGGTCGCTGATCACCGGCTCAGCGGACTGGGCGTAACCGAAGGTGAGACCGCGCACTTCCACGCGGGCGCCACCGAGGGGTAGCCGCACGTGCCCCGTCACGGAACCGGTACCGGCGTCCGTGGCCTTGAGCTCGCTGGCCTTGGGCTCGGCGGCTTTGGGCTCGGCGGCCTTGAGAGCGGCAGCTTTTTGGTCGGCAGCCTTGGAGCCGGCGGCCTTGGGCTCCGCGACCTTGTGAGCGGCAGCCTTTTGGTCGGCAGCCTCGGGAGCGGCGGCCTTGAGCTCCGCGACCTTGGGATCGGCAGCGTTGGGGTCGGCGGCCTTGGGCTCCGTGGCCTCGGGCCTGGCGGTCCCGGGTTCGGCCGCCTCGGCTCCGTCCTGCTCCGGCGCGATCTCGGCCATCCGGCCGACGGTGACCAGCAGCCACAGCCCGCTGCTTCCGAGTCCCTGGACGAAGCCCTGCAGAGCAGGTTGGAGGGCCTGCGACACATAGGTCACCGCCCCGAGGATCGCCCCGGCCGTCACGCCGCTGCGCACCAGCCAGGGTGCCGAGAGCAGGATCAGCAGGAGGGGGACCCAGCCGCTGACGCCCAGGGCGGCGGTCCGTACGGCGGTGAGCCGCGCCAGCGACACGGTCGCCCGGGCCGCGGCGTCGACCTGCGCACCCGTCCCGGCCCGCATACGGTCCTCGGCACCGCAGGCCACCACGTCCCGCAGTCCGCCGGTCAGGCCGCTCGTGCTCTCGGCGATGTGCTCGTCCGCCAGGATGACCTCCCGCTGCCGTGCGGCCATCGCCCGGAGCGCCGCGGCGAAAATGACGAGGCCGAGGAGGAGCGGAGGCAGCACGAGGGCGAGCAGCACGGGATCGAGGCCGGCCAGACCCACCGACACGCCCACGACGGTGACCAGGAAGCCCTGGACGAACAGCACGATCGCGCCGTAGGCGTCCCGGGCCCGCTCCACATGCTCGGTGAGCCGGGCCACCCCGGCTGTGTCGGCGGGCTCGCCCAGCCGCGCGGAACGGTGCAGCGTGCCCGTGGTCACGAGGGTGACCAGCTCGTCCCGGAAGGGCTCGATGAGCGAGGCCAGCCCCAGCGTGGCGTGCCGGGTCCCCCACGCGCCGACGACGAAGGCGCCCGCCAGCGCGGCCAGCCACAGGAAGCCGGTGGCGGGCCGGTCGGCCAGGAAGCCGTGGTCGACGGCGCGGGCCACGATCCACCCGGAGAGGACGGCGGGCGCGGCCTGCACCAGTGACCAGGCCACGAGTCGGCCGTACTCCCGGCGCCGGCGGCTGAGCGAGGAGCGCAGGATCTGGACGGACCGCGACTTCACCGTGTGCCCCCCACCGTCTCAGCCGCGGCGAGGGAGGACGGCTGGAACGCGGCTCGGTACTCGGGATCCGCCCACAGCGCGCGATGCGTTCCCCGGCCGCGGACTCCGCCGTCGGCCAGCCAGACCACGAGGTCCGCCCGTGCCGCCGTGGAGGCCCGGTGCGTCACGACGATCCGTGTCCGGTCGGCGAGTGCACCGGTCAGCACCTGGCTGATGTGGTGCTCGGTCACCGTGTCCAGGCTGGCGGCCACGTCATCGAGCACGAGGACCCGTTCGGCCTGGACGAAGGCCCGGGCCAGCCCGACCCGTTGCGCCTCGCCGCCGGAGATCGGGGTGTCGGCGACGCGGCTCGCGTAGCCGGCCGGCATGTGGCGGATGAACGCGTCGGCCCGGGCGGCCCTGGCCTGCGCCAGCAGCTCCTCGGCGGACGGCGTCCGCGGCCCGAACCCGATGGCGTCGGTGAAGGTCTCACCGAGCAGCACCGGGCGCTCGAAGCCGTACGCCACCGCCCGCCTGAGCTGCTCCCGGTCGAGGAGGCGCAGCGGCACGCCGTCGAGCAGCACCTCCCCCTCGTCCGGGTCGACGAGGCGCCCCGCCAGCGCCGCGAGCAGCGACTTGCCGGCCCCCGAACGGCCCACGACGGCGACGAGGGCGCCGCCCGGGACGATCAGGCCGAGGTCCCGGAGGACGGGGCCGTCCGTCCCCTGAACGGTCACGTGCCGGAACTCCAGCCTTCCGGGGCCCTCGGCAAGGCGCTCGTGGCCGTACGCCACGGGCGGTTCGGCGAGCACCTCGGTGATCCGCCCGGCTGTCGTACGGGCCTGGGCCAGCTGGTTCAGCGACGACAGCACGCCGCCGATGCCGGCCGCCATGACGACGTACTCGCTCGCCGCGAGCATGTCCCCGGGTGTGATCCGGCCCTGTGCGAGCCCCAGTCCGGCCACAGCCAGAACGCCGACCACGAGCAGGGGGACGACCAGATCGCCGCGCGCCGAGATCCGCGCGATCGCGTCCCACGCGCTCAGCCCGTGTCGGCGCAGCTCGGGAAGAGGCGCGAGGACACGGCGTGCCTCGCGGTCGACGGTCCGGGCGGCGGTGATGGTCCGGATGCCACCCAGGGCGTCGACGAGTCGTGCGGCGATGGTGCCCTGCACGCGGAAGTAGCCCTCGTTGGCGTCGGAGATGTCGCGCAGGAAGGCCCGTACCAGGAGAACCACGAGCGGCATCCCGGCCAGGAAGGTGAGGCACAGCCAGTGGTCGATGAGCGCCAGGGCCACGATCGCGCCGAGCGGAGGGACGAGGCCCATGACGACCCACACCAGGCCCGACGCGCTGTTCCCGGTCCGGGCGGTGTTGCCGACCAGGCGGCTGACCAGGTCGCCCGGCGTGAACCTGCGGGTGGCCCGGGTGCCCAGCGCCAGCACATGCCCCAGCAGGGTGTGCCGCAGCCAGGCCGTCGACCGGGCCTCGGCGATCTGCCCGACGAGATCGTCCACGGCGTCGACGGCCACGAGGACGAAGATCAGCAACCCGGTGAAGGTGAGCCATCGCGCCGCGTCGGCCCCGCTGAGGACGGCGTCGAGGGTGCGGCCCATGACGGCCGGCAGCGCTAGGGAGGCGCCGGTGAGCAGCAACGAGGTGACCACGGTGACGCCCACCCAGATACCGCCGCGCCGGGCCGACGCCAGCAGCAGGCGATCCGCCGCGCCAAGGCTCATGGCTCCTCCGGTCGTCCCGGTCGTGCGGGACGGATTCGTCGCTGGATGGTGATGGATCCGTGAGGGACGGAGTCGTGCGGGTGGTAAGGGAACGGCGTGGCGGGGACGCACGAGGCGTCCCCGCGTGGAACCGCTACTTGCCGCTGCAGAGCAGCAGGCTGAGGTTGCTCGCTCCTCCGGCACACAGCGTGATGCTGAAGTTGCTGTGCCTCTTCGGAGGCTTGCCACCGCCAGTGGCGACAGTGGGATCCAGAGTCTGCAGTTCCAGGACTGTCATGGGTGTTCACCTCCTCCCTGACCTCGTGGGGACAGGGGGCATGTGGCCGTGCGGCGCGTTCCGTCGGTCGCTGGGAGCGAGGAACGGCAGTCGCACGGGGTTGTCGTGCAGCGCGGAGCCCACGGCGAGCAGGATGCCCGCGCTGCCGGTGGCCAGGTCGGCGGAGAGCCGCATCAGCTGATCGCCGGGGAACGCCAGGTGGCCCTGGTAGGTGAGCGCGTGCAGTGACAGACGGCGTATGTGCTCGGCGACCACAGGGTCGCGCTGTGCGGCCGTGCCCGGGGGATGCGGCCGGCTGAGGGAGAGGATCATCCCGGCCATCCCCTGGAAGAGCCCCGGCTGGATGAAGAACCGGGCCGTGGTCGCCTTGCGGATCGCCGCGGCCGCGGCGGCGTGGAGCGAGGCGTCCTTGCGATGGGTGACGTAGTCGTCGAGCACGAGGCCGATCCCCGCGCTGCCGACGCCCAGGTACGGCAGGGTCCGCCAGCCCTCGTCGACTTCCATGGCACCGCCCTCGCGGACGACACAGCGGTTCAGGTCCTGACGGAGCGCCCGGTCGGCCAGGTCGAGGAACTCCGGGTCGCCGGTGTACTCGTACAGCCGGAGGAACATCAGGGCGGGCCCGGTCGCGCCGCGCAGCAGCCCGGCGTACGGGAACGCGTCGTCGTCCACCGTCCCGTCGGCCGGTCCCAGCCGGTCGGCGACGATGCCCGCCACCGAGAAGGCCGCCTCCCGAAGCGCGGGGTCACCGGTGGCCGCGGCGAAGTGCTGAAGGTTCAGGCCGATGCCGGCCAGGCCGCCGTACAGGTCGGGCCCCAGTTGCTGCCACTGCTCGCCCAGAGCCATGTCGAGGACCTTCATCGCCACGTCGCGGTGGCCGAGGTGGTCGAGCACGTAGGCGATGCCGTGCAGGCCGTCGTAGAAGCCGAGGCGCATCCCGTGCTCGGGGCGCAGGGCATGCCGGACGAGCCACTCCTCGTGGTCCGGGTGGCGGCCGGCGCCGACCGCGTCCAGCGCGTACAGCACGCCCGCCGCGCCGTGCGCGACGCCCAGGCCTCCGCCCGGCGTGGCGAACTGCTCGGGATCCCCCGGGAAGAGCCGGTCGTCACGGTCCGGGGTGGCGGCCGCCAGGATGCCCGCGGTCATGGACTCGCGCGTGCGTATCCAGCCCTGCCGGTCCGGTATCAACCACCCGTGCATGCCGGAGCCCGCCGAAGAGCCAGAACCCTCGCCGTCGATCACTCGCATCGCCTCGTCGAAGTATCCGGGGGGAACCGGGAAGGTCCGGGCGATCTCGTCGGCGAACCGACGTGCCTTTCCGGAGTCGAGCGGGAACAGGCCGGTGAGCGGCAGGAACAGGAAGAAGCGCAGGCAGGCCAGTGCGTAGCGGTCGATCTCGACACCGGTCCGGCCGCTCGGAACCACGAACCCGGGGGCCGCGAGGCGCTGATCCCGCCGGTCGCTGACGTCCGCCGCGCCCTCGAAGTCGATCAGCACCACCCGGCCGTCGGGGCGGACCAGCATGTTGTCGGCATGGAGATCGCCGACGATCATGCCCCTCCCGTGCACGGCGTCGACGGCGCGCTCGACCTTTTCCAGCATGTCGAGGACCCACGAGGTGTAGCCCTCGGTGTCCATGTCCTCGCTTTCCGGAAGGACGAGGGGACACCGCTCGACGAAGAGGCTGTTGAGCGTCGGCCCTTCCACGAACTCCTCGACCAGGAAGTGATGCTCCCCCAGGACGAAGTGGTCGAGGAGCGCGGGCACGCAGTCGAGGCCGCGCAGTCGTTCGAGGGCTTCCCGCTCGCGGCGTTGCCTGGTCACGGCGTCCGCGCCGTCCAGCGTGAGCCCCGCGTACGGCCGGGCCTCCTTGAGGATGACCCGCTGTCCCGTCCGCACGTCCTGGCCGGTGTAGAGCCCACCTCCGTTGGAGAAGTGCAGGGCGCCGTCGATGCGGTACGGCAGATTGGCGACGGTCGTGCTGTTCCGTGCGGTGAGGTGGGGTTCGAGGAAAGAGGGCAGCGTCACCCAGTCGGGCACCCGGAACGCGGGTCCGCGCACATCGGGCACGAGCCGGCCGGACGGATCCTCGATCGCCGGCACCAGCTCCCCGTCCGGGGACACACAGGTCCGGATGGCGAACCCTCCGTACCTGACGTACAGCGGACCCGATCCCCAGCGCAGATCACTGAGGACGTACGGGCCCGGCCGGCCCGCCAGAACGGAGCCCAGCTCGTGGAGGACCGTCGCGAGCTGGGCCTCGTCCACCGGATAGATCGTCACGAACTTGCCACTGGCTTCCCGGGGCGCGTACTTCGCATTGGCGAGGAGGAGGTTGTCCTCGCTGGGGAGAAACTTGAAGGCGATCCGGCGGGGGACGCAGTAGTCCCATACGGCGGCCAGGGTGTCCCGTGCGTCGTCGAGGCACGCCGATACGTGGATCTTCCAGCCCTGTGAGGGAAGGGCCACGCCGTCCGGCGTGAACACCACCCAGCTGTCCAGATCCGACCGCGCCCACCCGTCCGGAGCCGGGCGGAGGGCCAGTTCGAAGTCGTCGCCCTGCCCCTTCGCACGCGCGGGGGTGTCGTAGAAATCCGGGTCGATGAGGCAATACGCCTCGTAGCGCATATCCACGGGGGCTCCTGCTGGTCCGAGGACCATATTCGGAGTTCATGGGGAACGTTCACCCGGGATCACTACCGAGCATGTCAGACTCCGCCGCCGCGGAATACCACTGTTTGTCCCGCCCGTGTGGTGAGACTGTCTCCGCGGAACCGGGAGGACCGTCCCGTCCCGGCCGGGAAGAACGACGGCTCGTCCCGGTGAGCTTCTACCGTGGACCCATGACCGCACCCCTGGACGTGCTGGTGGTGGGCGCGGGGCCCACAGGGCTCGCCCTCGCCGCGCAACTGCGCGCCTACGGCAGCAAGTTCCGCATCGTCGACCGCTCCCCCGACCGCGTACGCGAGTCCCGGGCACTCGGCATCCAGCCCCGCACCCTGGAGGCGCTGGCGGGCTTCGGTGTCACCGACCGGCTGGTGTCCCGCGGCAACCCGGCGATGCGGCTGCGCCTGCACCTGGCCCGGCGCACCGTGTCGGTACCGCTCTTCGACATCGGGCTGCCCGACACCCCGTACCCCTTCCTGCTGTTCCTCGCGCAGTCAGAGACGGAGAGCGTCCTCGGCGAGCACCTGAGCGCGCGGGACGTGTCGGTCGAACGCGGCACGGAGCTGGTCGGGCTGGAGCGGCAGGGACCGCACGTCGTCTGCCGGCTACGGAGCCGGGACGGCGCGGAGGAAGCGGTGACGGCGCGCTACGTCGTCGGTTGCGACGGCGCCCACAGCACCGTGCGCGACCGGGCGGGCATCGGCTTCGAGGGGTACGCCTACCCGCAGACGTACCTGCTCGCCGACTTGGAGGTGGAGGGGCTGGAACCGGGCGCCGTGCACTCGTACATGACCGGGACCGGAATGCTGTTCTTCTTCCCGCTGGGCTCGCCGGCGCCCTGGCGGATGCTCGCCATGCGGCCGTCCGGCGCCCCCGACGACGAGGTGACGGTGCCGCTGCTGCAAGAGATCGCCGATCGGTACGGCGCAAAGGGGCTGGTCCTGCGGGATCCCGTCTGGATGACCGACTTCCGGCTCCACAACCGCGGTGCCGCCCGATACCGGTCCGGGCCCCTCTTCCTGGCGGGCGACGCGGCCCACCTCCACAGTCCGGCCGGGGCACAGGGCATGAACACCGGCATTCAGGACGCCCTCAACCTGGGCTGGAAGCTGGCCCTCGTGTGCCGGGGCGCCGCACCGGAGGACCTGCTGGAGACGTACGGCATCGAACGCGCCCCGGTCGGCCGGCATGTACGGCGGTTCACCGACCGCGCGTTCGTCGTCGGCACCAGTCCTCACCCCGTACTCCGGTTCGCCCGCGCCCAACTCGTCCCGCGTCTGGCCCCATTGGCGGTACGTGTCACGGCACCCCGCGGGTGGGTCTTCCGCACCGTCTCGGAACTCGGCATCCACTACCGCCGCAGCCCTGCCTCGGCGACGGGCACCCGACCGCCCCGGCGCGGCCCACGGGCCGGAGACCGGCTGCCCGACCGGCCGCGCGGGCTCCAGGAGCGGATCGCCGCCCCCGGCTGGCACCTGCTGCTGACCGGCCCGCCCCACCTCTGGCCGGACCAGCGGCTCGCCCCCGTCCTGGACGGACGGACCGACCTGATCACCGTGCACCGCCTCGACGACCGAGGCCCCTGGCCGGGCGTCGCCCAGGGACTCGTACGCCCCGACGGGCACCTCGGTTACGTCACGCGCGGTGCCGAGCTGTCGGGGCTGCGGGCCTACGCGGCTCGCTGGCTGCCGGTCGAGCGGACGCGGCGGACGAGATGAACGGCTCCCGGAGCTGATCCGTACCACTCTGCGTGCAGTCACAGCGAGGAAGCATCTGCGTGCAGTCACAGCGAGGAAACCTCGGCCGTATCGCGGCGGCCGGCAGTCTGGTGGCCCTCCTCCTCGCCACCGCCTGCGGCGGAGGCGAGGGCGAGGAGGCCGCCGCCAAGGACACCCCGACGAACGTCTCCGCCACCGTGGCCGGCGTCGTGGCACCGGCGAAGGTCGAGGTCATCGCCGACCTGGCGGGCTGCAAGGTCAGGATCCGGACCGAGGCGGACGAACTGCGCGAGGGTGTCTGCCACTCGGAGAAGGGCGACTACCTCATCACCACGTTCCCCCAGGAGAAATACAAGCTGACCTGGCTGGACGCGGCCGCCGTGTACGGCGGCAAGTACCTCGTCGGCACCCGCTGGGTGGTCAGCGCGAAACCCGAGCTGCTGGAGCGGCTCCGACCCCGACTCGGCGGAACCATCCAGCAGTTGGGGCGTGTGGGCCCGACTCCCGCCCCGACCACGTCCTGACAACCGGGCCGGTACGGATGAGCGAGCGCCTCACTCGGCCGCGTCACTGATCCCCAGTCGCAGATGCTCGACGTGGTACACGGCCTGGTCGAGCAGCTCGGCGACATGGTGGTCGTGCAGCGCGTACACGACCGACCGGCCGCGCCGCTCACCCACGACCAGGCCGAGATTGCGCAGCAGCCGCAGCTGGTGCGAGCAGGCGGACTGCTCCATGCCCACCTCCGCCGCCAACTCGGTGGCCGGCAGCGGCCCCTCGCGCAGGCGTGCCAGGATCAGCAGGCGGGACGGAGTGGAGAGGGCCTGAAGGGTGGTGGCCACCTTGGCGACGTTGGCCGCGTCCAGGCGTACGCGCTCGGTGGTGTCCTGCGCGGCGGTGACGGCTCCATGACCCATGGGCGGTATCTTACCCATCGTACATGAACGCATGAATTGCTCTTCATGTATCAGCCCTCCCTGGCGACCTCGGCGACCTCGGCGCCCTCCCGGTGATCCGCCGGATCCCAGGACAGCCGAGGTTGATGTCGGATTCTCGCCAGCCCTCCTCCTGCGGGTGGTCGATGCTGGACGCATGCAGAAGGGGATGCACACCGACACCGAGCGCTGCGTGCGCGCCGTCCAGTCCAAGGACGCCCGCTTCGACGGCTGGTTCTTCACCGCGGTCGTCACGACCGGGATCTACTGCCGGCCCAGCTGTCCGGTGGTCGCTCCCAAGCCGCAGAACATGCGGTTCTATCCGAGCGCGGCCGCCTGCCAGCAGGCCGGCTTCCGGGCCTGCAAGCGCTGCCGCCCGGACACCAGCCCCGGTTCCCCGGAGTGGAACCAGCGTGCCGACCTCGTGGCCCGCGCGATGCGGCTGATCGCCGACGGCGTCGTGGACCGCGAGGGCGTGCCCGGCCTCGCCGCCCGGCTCGGCTACAGCACCCGGCAGATCGAACGCCAACTCCTCGCCGAACTGGGCGCGGGCCCGCTCGCCCTGGCCCGCGCACAGCGTGCCCAGGCGGCCCGCCTCCTCATCGAGACGACGCCCCTGCCGATGGCGGACATCGCCTTCGCGGCCGGTTTCGCCTCCATCCGCACCTTCAACGACACCGTGCGCGAGGTCTTCGCCCTCTCTCCTACCGACCTGCGCGCCCGCGCGCCCCGCAGCAACCCGGGGACTCCGGGGACTCCGGGAGGCACCGTCGGCGCCCTGACCCTGCGCCTGCCGTTCCGCGCCCCCCTCAACCCCGACAACCTCTTCGGCCACCTCGCGGCGACCGCCGTCCCCGGCGTCGAGGAGTGGCGGGACGGCGCCTACCGGCGCACGCTCCGGCTGCCGTACGGCCACGGCATCGTGGCCCTGACCCCGCAGCCCGACCACATCGCCTGCCGCCTCACCCTCAGCGACCTGCGCGATCTGACCGTCGCGATCAGCCGGTGCCGCCGGATGCTCGACCTGGACGCCGATCCGGTCGCGATCGACGACCAGTTGCGCACGGATCCGCTGCTGGCGCCGCTCGTCGACAAGGCGCCCGGCCGCCGGGTTCCGCGCACGGTCGACGAGGCCGAGTTCGCCGTACGGGCCGTGCTCGGCCAGCAGGTCTCCACGGCGGCCGCCCGCACCCACGCCGCCCGCCTGGTCACCGCCCACGGCGAACAGATCGACGACCCCGAGGGCGGCCTCACCCACCTCTTCCCGGCCCCCGAAGCGCTGGCCTCGGTCGACCCGGAGTCACTGGCGATGCCCCGAACCCGCCGGACGACCTTCACCACGCTGGTCCGCCAACTCGCCGACGGCGAGGTGCGTCTGGGTCCGGACAGCGACTGGCCGCAGACCCGTGCCCGGCTCCTCGCCCTCCCCGGCTTCGGCCCCTGGACGGTCGACGTCATCGCGATGCGCGCCCTCGGCGACCCCGACGCCTTCCTCCCCACCGACCTCGGAATCCGCCGCGCCGCCCAGGAGCTGGGCCTGCCCTCCACACCCGCGGCCCTCACGGCCCGGGCGACGGCCTGGCGCCCCTGGCGGGCGTACGCCGTCCAGTACCTGTGGGCGACGGACAGCCACCCGATCAACTTCCTCCCCGTATAAGGAAAGCCAGTGAGACAGCACACCGTCATCGACAGCCCGTACGGCCCCCTCACTCTCGTCGCCGAGGACGGCGTCCTGTGCGGCCTCTACATGACCGACCAGCGCCACCGCCCGCCCGAGGAGACCTTCGGCACGCGTGACGAGTCCCCCTTCGCGGAGGCGGAGGACCAACTGGAGGCGTATTTCGCCGGGGAGTTGAAGGAGTTCACCCTCGAACTGCGCCTGCGTGGAACGCCGTTCCAGCGCAGCGTCTGGGACCAGCTCCGGAAGATCCCGTACGGCGAGACCCGCTCCTACGGCGAACTCGCCGACGCCCTCGGCAACCCCACCGCCTCCCGAGCCGTGGGCCTCGCCAACGGCAAGAACCCCATCGGCATCATCGTCCCCTGCCACCGCGTCGTCGGCGCGAACGGCAGCCTCACCGGATACGGCGGCGGCCTGGACCGCAAGCAGCGCCTGCTGGACTTCGAGAGCGGAACGGCGCTGTTCTAGAGCGAAACGGCGCTGTTCTAGAGAGGTTCGCGTCAGCCGGCTGCCCGCTCGGCCGCACCGCGCTCCACGCAGAACTCGTTGCCCTCCGGATCGGCGAGGACCGCCCAGCCCCTGCCGTCCGGGGCGCGGCGGTCGGCGACCAGGGTGGCGCCCAGGGCGAGGAGCCGCTCGACCTCCTCGTCCCGGGTGCGGTCCTGCGGCTGGAGATCCAGGTGCACCCGGTTCTTGACGGTCTTGGGCTCCGGGACGGTGACGAACAGCAGACCCGCGCCCTCGATCAGCACGTCCTCGTCTCCCGGCTTGTCGTCCGGGTGCACGGGCAGGCCCAGCACCTGGGACCAGAAGCCGGCGAGCCGATAGGCGTCGGCGGAGTCGATCGTCGTATGGCGAATCGCAGAAGTCATGCCTCGGATTCTGATCTACTCACCGAGCCCGCGCAGCGGACTTTTCTCCTCCCCGAGCCCGCGCAGCAGCTTCGGCAGCGCGGTGCCGATCGGTTCCCGGATCACCTCGTCGGCGCGGTCGTCGTACGGGGTCGGCTCGGCGTTGACGATGATCAGCCGGGCGCCGTGGTCGGCGGCGACACCCGCGAGCCCGGCGGCGGGCTGCACCTGCAGGCTGCTGCCCACGGCGATGAACACCTGGCACGCCTTGGTGATCGCGACCGCCTCACCGAGGACCACCGGATCGAGCCGCTCGCCGAACATCACCGTCGCCGACTTCAGGATCCCGCCGCACTCCAGGCAGGGCGGATCCTCCTCACCGGCCGCCACGCGCGCGAGGGCGTCCTCCATCGGCCCGCGCGCGTGACAGTTCGTGCAGACGACACTCCGCGCGCTGCCGTGCAGCTCGAGCACCTTGCGGGCGGGCATCCCGGCGAGCTGGTGCAGCCCGTCCACGTTCTGCGTGATCACCCGCACGGGCACACCGGAGCGCTCCAGCTCGGCGACGGCGAGGTGCGCCGCGTTCGGCTCGGCCTTCAGCGTGCGGTTCTTCCGCCGCATCTGCCACGAGCGCCGCCGGATCTCCGGATCGCCCATGTAGTACTCGTACGTCACGAGCTTCTCGGCCTCCGGATCCCGCCGCCACAGCCCGTTCGGCCCGCGGTAGTCGGGGATTCCGGAGTCGGTCGAGATACCGGCGCCGCTGAGGAGGGCGACGAGGGGCTTGGTCATGCTGCCGAGGGTAGGACGGGCGCCGCGGGGGCGGCGAGCGGATATTCGAACGGCCGGTGGAGTGCTAGCGTCCCCGCATGGCCAAGGTCAGCGTGTCGCTCGATGCCGAACTCGTCGTGGAAGTCATGGTTCTCGCGGGGGTGGGCAATCCTCAGGACGCCGTCGAGCTCGTCGTCCGCGACTACATCGAGCGCGGTCACCGCACCGAGGCCCGGGTCGCCGAACGCGACGAGGCACTGCGCGTGGCCGACGTGAAGCCGCGGGACGTCGAGGGCTGAGCCCGAGCCCGGTCAAGCCAGGCCCGCGCCTGGTCGGCCTCTGCCCGCGCCCGGTCACCCCACCCGGTGCCCGTTCTCCAGCTCCACCGTCCCCCCGCCGTCCGCCAGCACCTCCAGCGCGGCCAACACACGGCGGCCGAGGGACCCCGGCAGGTACTCCGGGACGTCCTGCGGGGCCACGACCCGCCAGGACAGCAGCTCCTCCTCCTGCAACCGGATCGCCTTGAGGTCGTCCTCGCCGAGGACCCCGCCGTCGTACAGATACGCCACCAGCGGCGGCCGCCCCGTCCCGTGCACCCAGTCCACCGCGAGCAGCCGGCCGAGCTCCCGGTCCAGACCGATCTCCTCGGCAGTCTCACGGCGCGCGCCCTGCCGCGGGGTCTCGCCGTCGTCGGACTCGACCGTGCCGCCCGGAAGCGCCCAGCCCTCACGGTAGTTGGGCTCAACGAGCAACACCCGTCCCTCCTCGTCCCGGAAGAGGGCGGCGGCACCGGCGAGGACACGGGGGAGACCCGCGATGTACGTGGCGAAGTCTTGCGTGGTGGTCATTGGGGAAGGGTAACCAGCCCGCACAGCCGCGCCCCGGCCTCACGCCCCGCGCAGGGAGGCGTCCCCCCGGCGCACCGTCGCCCGGACCTCCGCCTCTGCCTGCGACTCCGTCTCCGCCAGCCGCACCGTCCGCTCCGCCAGCTCGCTGATCCGCACCCCGTCGAACCCGAACACCGCGCTGCGCACCGTGTCCTCCAGCGGCTCGGTCCACTGGTCCGGGATCGCCGCCGCCCCCGTCAGCACCCCCGCGACCGAACCGGCGGTAGCCCCGTTGGAGTCGGTGTCCAGGCCGCCGCGGACGGTGAGCGTGATGGTGCGGGTGAAGTCGCCGTCGCCGTACAGGAGCCCGGCGGTGAGCACGGCGGCGTTCGGGATGGTGTGGATCCAGCCGAGCCCGGCGGTCTCCTCGGCGACCGTGGTGAGCGTGTCTTCCCAGCTCATCCGGGTGTCGTGCAGCGAGACCACCCGGCGTACGGTGCGGGCGAGGCGGCTGCTTCCCGGAATGACGTCGAGTGCCCGGTCGACCGCCTTGCGGACCGTCGGCGCCGTGAACGCCGCCGCGATCAGGGCCGCCGCCCACATGGCGCCGTACACGCCGTTGCCGGTGTGCGACAGCACCGCGTCCCGGCGGGCGAGGGAGGCGGCGCGGCGCGGGGCGCCCGGGCAGGTCCAGCCGTAGATGTCGGCGCGGATGAGGGCGCCGATCCACTCCTGGTACGGGTTGTCGTACGTCGCCGTGAGCGGCGGTTTCAGACCGTTCGCGAGGTTGCGGTACGCGGCCCGCTCCGCCGTGAAGGTCTGCAGGTACGGCAGCCGCAGCAGCCACAGATCCCCGACCTGCTCGGTGCTGAAGCCGAAGCCGTGCGTCTCCAGCAGGTCGAGGCCGAGGATCGCGTAGTCGACGTCGTCGTCGCGGCAGCTGCCGTGGATCCGGCCGCGGACGCAACTCCGCCACTCCGGGCGCAGCTCGAAGCCGTCGTCCTCGCTGATCGGCTCGGGGAGATAGTCGGTGAGGGGCAGGGCGGCGGCCTGCCGCAGATAGCGGTCGATACGGTCACGCGTCCACAGGTCGCCCTGCTCGACCGGTTTGCCGAGCATGTTGCCCGCGATCCGGCCCAGCCAGCCCCCGAGGATGCGGTCGGCGAGCTCTGGCTCAGTGCCCACAGGGGTCATAGGACCGGTTTACCCAATTCCGGGGGCGTTCGCGCGGGGTTCTGCCGTCTGCACAGGGGGCGCGCAGGACGTTCGTAGGGCGCACGTACGGCGTTCTCAGGGTCCGGTCAGCGCATGACGGCAGGGGCGTCCTCCGGTTAAGGTCGCAGCGGCGCGACTGGCCCCGGCATGTCCGGGGCCCGGAGAGCAAGGGGAAGACAAGGTGGCGGACGCTGCAGTGAACGGTGCCCGACGGGTGCTCATCGCCGCGGACAAGTTCAAGGGCTCGCTCACGGCCGTTCAGGTCGCCGAGCGGGTGACGGCCGGTCTGCGCCGGGTCGTGCCGGGTCTCGAGGTCGAGGCCATGCCCGTGGCCGACGGCGGCGACGGGACCGTGGACGCGGCGGTCGCGGCCGGTTTCGAGCGGCGGGTGGTACGGGTCGCCGGGCCCCTCGGGCACGAGGTGACGGCGGCGTTCGCGCTGCGCGGCGACACGGCGGTCGTGGAGATGGCGGAGGCGAGCGGCCTGCAGCGGCTGCCCGCGGGTGTCTTCGCGCCGCTCACGGCCTCCACGTACGGTTCCGGCGAGCTGCTGCGCGCCGCCCTCGACGCGGGCGCCCGCACGATCGTGTTCGGCGTGGGCGGCAGCGCGACGACGGACGGCGGTGCCGGAATGCTGGCCGCGCTGGGCGCGCGCTTCCTGGACGCGGAGGGCGAGCCGGTGGGACCGGGCGGCGGAGGCCTGGGCGACCTGGCCACGGCTGACCTCTCGGACCTGGACCCGCGCCTGGCCTCCGTCGAACTGGTCCTGGCGAGCGACGTCGACAACCCGCTGACCGGCCCGAAGGGCGCGCCGGCGGTGTACGGCCCGCAGAAGGGCGCCTCGCCGGACGACGTGGAGACACTGGACACGGCCCTCGCGCACTACGCGAAGATCCTGGAGGAGACGGTCGGTACCGAGGCCGCCGAGCACGCCGCCGCACCCGGCGCCGGCGCCGCCGGCGGCATCGGCTACGGCGCCCTCCTCCTCGGCGCCCGCTTCCGCCCCGGCATCGAGGTCATGCTCGACGTCCTGGGCTTCGCGCCCGCCCTGGAGCGGGCCGACCTGGTCATCACCGGCGAGGGCTCCCTGGACGAGCAGACCCTCCACGGCAAGGCCCCGGCAGGCGTCGCCGCCGCCGCCCGCGCCGCCCACAAGGAGGTCGTCGCGGTGTGCGGCCGCCTCGCGCTGCAACCGGAGGCCCTGGGCCGGGCCGGGATCCGCCGGGCGTACCCGCTCACGGAGGTCGAGCCCGACGTCGCGAAGTGCATGGCGGATGCCGGGCCCATTCTGGAGCGGGTGGCGGAGCGGGTCGCTCGGGACTTCCTGGGCTGATCCGCTACGGCAGGGGAATCAGACTGCCGTCCAGCTCCCTGAAGTACTTGCCGCTGTCGAGGCCCTCCACCTTGCCGTGCTTGAACCACAGCTTCGAGTAGTGGTGGATGGCCTCGGCGGTGGTCTCCCAGACCAGGGAGTGGCTCGATCCCTCGAAGCAGAACATCAGCTTCCGGGATCCCTCGATGGCCGCATATAGGTCCGGAACGGAGAAGTACAGGTTGTCCTGCATCGGCATCGGGCTGTTGGCCGTCCGGTCCAGTTCCCCGTAGAGGATGAGTACGGGTACCCGGTCGCCGAGTATGTGCTTGCCCTGCGAGTCCTTGAGCGGCGCCGTCTTGCTGTTCCAGCCCCACCAGTAGGTGTTCCGGTAGCGCAGGACGCCCTCGGGCTCGCCATTCACCTTGCGGCCCCACTTGCTGCCGACGGGGTCGTCCTCCATGCAGGCCGCCCAGGCAAGCTCGTCGATGCCGGGCTCCCACAGGGCGGGAGTGCCGGTCAACGACCTCTTGAATCCGCCCTTGCTGGTGACATTCATCGGAAAACCGAACTGTTCGGGCGGTTTGCCCACAGGCAGTGTCGCGGCCTCCGGCGGGCGCCCGAAGGAGTCATTCAGCGTTCCCGACCACCGTCCGCGCGGCGGGAACATCGGGGCGAGCAGGAACAGGCTCTCGACATCGTCGGGGTGCTTGAGGGTGTAGGGGCCCATGACGAACGAGGCTGCGGACCAGCTGACGAAGTGGATGCGCTTCTCCGAGCCGACCTGGGTCTTGATGAACGCCACCACCGCCGCCAGCTCTGCCCATTCACTCTCCGAGTTGCCCAGCTCGGACGTGTACGAGGGCGGGCCGGGCGCCGGGATGGTGTGGTCTACGAGGACCGGTTGCTGCTGGACCGGGTTGGTGTTGTACGGATTGTCCATCACTCCCGGGCGGGGCGACCGTCCGGAGCCCCGGATTTCCATGATGAAGACGTCGAAACCGGCTTGCGCCAGTTCCTGTGCCCAGCTGTACCGGTTGGGGTTGCCGCCGGGCACCGGCGCGAGGTCGAAGCCCGCAAGCGCCGGCACGCTGCGGCCGTGCAGCATCAGCACCGGCTTGCGGTCGTGCCCGTTGGGGGTGCCGTCGTACTCCCGTACAGGCAGCTCCACCTCGTTCTCGAAGTTCGGGATCTTCGAGAGGTGCTTGACCTTGTGCTCCCTGAGTTCGTATGAAGACATGCTCATCTCCCGGGGGAAAGGGGGCAACTGCTGTGAAATCTCCCCTCCTCCACCGTCCTCCCCTTCCCCACCCCCAGCAACTGGGCACCCACAAGAGGTAGTTGACCCCTCAAGGGCAAACCCCGGACGCCCTTGAACCCGAAACAGGTGTGGCCCGAGCCGGGAAGGCTCGGGCCACACCTGTCAGCAACGGAGCGAAGGTCAGGGCAGCTGTGCCGCCCGTGCCTCGCGTCGGTTGTCGCGGAAGTTGTTCACCCGGCGGGCCGTGGCGAACAGCGGGATCACCGCGCCCATCACCAGCTGCAGCGCACAGCCGGTCTGGAGCAGCAGCTGGCCGCTGGGGGCGTCGAAGGCCCAGGCGGCGAGCAGGCCCATGGACACGACGATCCAGGACAGCATCGCCACCGCGAGCCGGCCCCGCGGCTTGGGGTACTCGACGCGGCTCACCATCAGCCAGGCCGTGCCCAGGATCGCCAGCAGCGTCGCCACGAAGGGCAGCTCGAGGAGCACGATCGAGACCACTGTGAGCGCCCCGAACGGCGAGGGCATGCCCTGGAACATGCCGTTCGGGACCGTCACGCACGAGAATCTCGCCAGGCGCAGTACGACGGCCAGGAGCACCACGATCGCCCCGACCGCCGCCACCCGCTGGTGCGCGTCGTCGGCGACCATGCCGTAGACCAGGACGAAGTACGCCGGCGCGAGGCCGAAGCTGATCAGGTCGGAGAGGTTGTCCAGCTCCGCGCCCATCGGGGAGGAGCGCAGCTTCCTCGCGACCAGGCCGTCGAACAGGTCGAAGACCGCCGCGCACAGCATCAGGATGACCGCCGTGGCCGCGCTGTGGCGGGCCATGCCGGACTCCTGGCTGCCGGTGAGGTGCGGGATCAGGATGCCGGTGGTGGTGAAGTACACCGCCATGAAGCCGCACGTGGCGTTGCCGAGGGTGAGGGTGTCCGCTATCGACAGGCGGAGAGAAAGAGGCATCTCCTCCTCTTCGTCGACCTCGTCGGCATCGGGAACCCAGCCCGGCTGAGTCTCAGGATCAATCACGGTCAATGCGAGTCACCCCAGCCACGGTCTTCTGTCCCACCTCGACCGCGACCTCCACGCCCTCGGGCAGGTAGATGTCGACACGCGAGCCGAAGCGGATCAGACCGATCCGGTCGCCCTGCTCGACCTTCGTGCCCTGCGGGATGTAGGGCACGATACGACGGGCCACCGCGCCGGCGATCTGGATCATCTCGATGTCGCCGAGCTCGGTGTCGAAGTGCCAGACGACACGCTCGTTGTTCTCGCTCTCCTTGTTGAACGCCGGAACGAACCCGCCCGGGATGTGCTCCACGGAGGTGACCGTGCCGGAGAGCGGCGCACGGTTGACGTGGACGTTGAGCGGGCTCATGAAGATCGCGACGCGGGTGCGGCCGTCCTTCCACGGCATGATGCTCTGCACCACACCGTCGGCGGGCGAGATGACCCGGCCCTGGGCGATCTCGCGCTCGGGGTCGCGGAAGAACCACAGCATGCCCGCCGCGAGAGCGGTGGCGGGCACGGCGACGGCCTTGGCGGCGCCGGAGCGGCGTGCGCGCAGGAGGCTGACGGCTGCGGTGGCGACGGTCGGGAGAAGCCACGGCGATGCTCCGCGCGCGAGGCGTACGCCGCCGACCTGGCTGTCGCGTGGTGCAGAGGTTTGGCTGTGGGGCATGGATGACCTTCGTAGCGGATGATGCCGCGCGGTATCAGGGGACGGCGGCTTTCCCGGGATCGTACCGGTCGCGGGCCACAACTGGGCAAGCCAGGAAGCCGAGTCGGCCGCCGAAGAGTGT
Source organism: Streptomyces sp. CA-251387 (assembly GCF_050936625.1). Taxonomy (NCBI): domain Bacteria; kingdom Bacillati; phylum Actinomycetota; class Actinomycetes; order Kitasatosporales; family Streptomycetaceae; genus Streptomyces; species Streptomyces sp. CA-251387. The sequence goes on from NZ_JBNJMJ010000001.1 coordinate 7,793,380, forward strand.
TGACGGGGTGTGATCTTCTTCTCCAAGAAAACACCCCGTAACCGGACAATCAGCCCTGGAATCGATACTCTTCGAGCAGCCTGCGACCGATGATCATTTTTTGGATCTCGGCAGTACCTTCACCGATCAGCAGCATCGGAGCCTCACGGTAGAGGCGCTCGATCTCGTACTCCTTGGAGAAGCCGTAGCCGCCGTGGATCCGGAAGGCGTCCTCCACGACCTCCTTGCAGTACTCGGAGGCGAGGTACTTCGCCATACCGGCCTCAAGGTCGTTTCGTTCCCCTGAGTCCTTTTTGCGTGCCGCGTTCACCATCATGGCATGCGCGGCTTCGACCTTGGTAGCCATCTCGGCCAGTTTGAACTGGATCGCCTGGTGCTGGGCGATCGGCTTGCCGAAAGTGTGCCGCTGCTGGGCGTACTGGACGCCGAGTTCGAAAGCACGCTGAGCGACGCCACAGCCACGCGCCGCCACATTGACGCGCCCGACTTCGACGCCGTCCATCATCTGGTAGAAGCCTCGGCCGGTGACGCCGCCGAGCACCCGATTGGCCGGAATCCGCAGGCCGTCCATGATGAGCTCGGTCGTGTCGACGCCCTTGTAGCCCATCTTGTCGATCTTGCCGGGGATGGTGAGGCCGGGGCGGACCTCGCCGAAGCCGGGCTCCTTCTCGACGAGGAAGGTCGTCATCGACTTGTGGGGCGCGGTGCCCTCGGGGTGTCCTTCGTCACTTCGGACGAGGACGGCGACCAGAGAGGACGTTCCGCCGTTCGTCAGCCACATCTTCTGACCGTTCAGGACGTACTCGTCGCCGTCCTTCACCGCCTTCGATGTGATGGCCGACACATCGGAGCCGAGACCGGGCTCGGACATCGAGAAGGCGCCGCGGATGTCGCCGGCCGCCATGCGCGGCAGGAAGTGGTCCTTCTGCTCCTGCGTGCCGTGCTGCTTGAGCATGTACGCCACGATGAAGTGGGTGTTGATGATGCCGGACACCGACATCCAGCCGCGCGCGATCTCCTCGACGCAGAGGGCGTACGTGAGGAGGGACTCGCCCAGGCCGCCGTACTCCTCGGGGATCATCAGGCCGAACAGGCCCAGTTCCTTGAGGCCGTCGACGATCTGCTGCGGGTACTCGTCGCGGTGCTCCAGCTCGGTGGCGACCGGGATGATCTCCTTGTCCACGAAGTCGCGGACGGTGGAGAGGATCTCCTGCTGGATGTCGGTCAGACCGGCGGTCTGGGCGAGACGTGCCATCTCTACTTCTCCTGCTGCTTCAGCTCGGGGCGGCCCGGCTGCTCGCCGCCGCGCTCCTTGATGTACGTCTCGGTGGGGACCATGACCTTGCGGCGGAACACGCAGACCAGCGTGCCGTCCTGCTTGTAGCCCTTGGTCTCGACGTAGACGATGCCGCGGTCGTTCTTCGACTTCGACGGCCACTTGTCGAGGACGGTCGTCTCGCCGTAGATCGTGTCGCCGTGGAAGGTCGGCGCCACGTGCTTGAGCGACTCGATCTCCAGGTTGGCGATCGCCTTGCCGGAGATGTCCGGCACGCTCATGCCGAGCAGCAGCGAGTAGATGTAGTTCCCGACGACGACGTTCTTGCCGAAGTCCGTCGTCTTCTCCGCATAGTTGGTGTCCATGTGGAGCGGGTGGTGGTTCATGGTGAGGAGACAGAACAGGTGGTCGTCGTACTCCGTGACCGTCTTGCCCGGCCAGTGCTTGTACGTCGCCCCGACCTCGAACTCCTCGTAGGTGCGTCCGAACTGCATGCGCGTCACGCCTCCGGGATCTCGAACTTGCTGGTGCGCTGCATGCCGGCGGCGCGTCCCTTGCCCGCGATGACCAGGGCCATCTTGCGGCTGGCCTCGTCGATCATCTCGTCGCCGAGCATCGCGGATCCCTTCTTGCCGCCCGCCTCGGACGTGTAGTAGTCGTACGCGTCCAGGATCAGCTCGGCGTGGTCGTAGTCCTCCTGCGACGGCGAGAAGATCTCGTTGGACGCCTCGACCTGGCCCGGGTGCAGCACCCACTTGCCGTCGAAGCCGAGGGCGGCGGCGCGCTGGGCGACCTCGCGGTAGCCGTCGATGTTGCGGATCTGCAGGTAGGGGCCGTCGATCGCCTGGAGGTTGTTGGCGCGGGCGGCCATCAGGATCTTCATCAGGATGTAGTGGTAGGCGTCCGCCGGGTAGCCGGGCGGCTGCTCGCCCACGACCAGCGACTTCATGTTGATCGACGCCATGAAGTCGGCCGGGCCGAAGATGATCGTCTCGACGCGCTGGGAGGCCTGCGCGATCTCGTTGACGTTGTTCAGGCCCTGCGCGTTCTCGATCTGCGCCTCGATGCCGATCTTGCCGACCTCGAAGCCCATGGTCTTCTCGATCTGCGTCAGGAGCAGGTCCAGCGCCACGATCTGCTGGGCGTCCTGGACCTTCGGCAGCATGATGCAGTCGAGGTTCTGGCCGGCGCCCTCGACGACCGTGACGACGTCGCGGTACGTCCACTCGGTCGTCCAGTCGTTGACGCGCACGACCCGCGTCTTGCCCGTCCAGTCGCCCTCGTTGAGGAACTTGACGATGGTGTGCCGCGCCTCGGGCTTGGCGAGCGGCGCGCACGCGTCCTCCAGGTCCAGGAAGACCTGGTCGGCGGGGAGGCCCTGGGCCTTCTCCAGGAAGCGGGGGTTGCTTCCCGGCACGGCGAGGCAGGAGCGCCGCGGGCGAAGGCGGTTGACCTGCGGGGCGGGCGTGGTCATGCGGGGACCTCCAGGGGGTCGAGCTTGTTCGCTTTCCGGATCTCGTCGACGATGCGGCCGATGATTCCGGTGATGTCGAAGTCCTTCGGGGTGAAGACGGCGGCCACTCCGGCGGCCCTGAGCTGCTCGGCGTCACCATTCGGGATGATGCCACCGGCGATCACCGGTATATCTGTGGCACCGGCCACACGGAGCCGCTCCAGCACGTCCGGCACCAGCTGCGCGTGCGAGCCGGAGAGGATGGACAGGCCGACCGCGTGCACGTCCTCGGCGAGGGCCGCGTCCACGATCTGCTCCGGGGTGAGCCGGATGCCCTGGTAGACCACCTCGAACCCGGCGTCACGGGCCCGCACGGCGATCTGCTCGGCGCCGTTGGAGTGACCGTCCAGGCCCGGCTTGCCGACCAGGAAGCGCAGCTTGCCGACGCCGAGGTCCTTCGCCGTCCGGTCCACCTTCCGGCGGACCTCGGAGAGCGCGGAACCCTCCGCGGCGGCGACGGCCACCGGCGCCGACGAGACACCGGTCGGCGCCCGGAACTCGCCGAACACCTCGCGCAGGGCCCCGGCCCACTCGCCGGTCGTTACCCCGGCGCGGGCGCACTCCAGGGTGGCCTCCATGAGGTTGTCGGTGCCCTTGGCGGCCTCCTTCAACCGCTCCAGCGCCTTGCACGGGCGCGGGTGGTTGAAGGGCGGCTGGTAGCGGGTGTCGCGCCAGTGCTGGAGCGAGGCGATGACGCGGGCCTCGACCGCCGGGTCGACCGTCTGGATGGCCGTGTCCAGATCCGCGGTCAGGGGATTGGGCTCGGTCGTCTCGAAGATGTTGACGCCGACGATCTTCTCCTGCCCGGACTCGATACGGGCGCGGCGCTCGGCGTGCGAGGAGACGAGCTGCGACTTGAGGTAGCCCGACTCGACGGCGGCCATCGCGCCGCCCATCTCCTGGATCCGCTCGATCTCCTTGAGGGACTCCTCGACGAGCTGGGAGACCTTCGCCTCGATGACCTTCGAGCCCTCGAAGATGTCCTCGTACTCCAGCAGGTCGCTCTCGTGCGCGAGGACCTGCTGGATGCGCAGCGACCACTGCTGGTCCCAGGGCCGGGGCAGACCCAGTGCCTCGTTCCAGGCCGGCAACTGCACGGCACGCGCGCGTGCATCCTTCGAGAGGGTCACGGCCAGCATCTCCAGGACGATCCGCTGGACGTTGTTCTCCGGCTGCGCCTCGGTCAGACCGAGGGAGTTGACCTGGACGCCGTACCGGAAGCGGCGCTGCTTGGGGTTCTCGATGCCGTACCGCTCGCGCGTGATCTTGTCCCAGATCCGCCCGAACGCCCGCATCTTGCACATCTCCTCGATGAAGCGGACGCCCGCGTTCACGAAGAAGGAGATACGGGCCACGACGTCCCCGAACTTCTCCTCGGGGACCTGCCCCGAGTCGCGTACGGCATCGAGCACCGCGATCGCGGTGGACATCGCGTACGCGATCTCCTGGACCGGCGTGGCGCCCGCCTCCTGCAGGTGGTAGCTGCAGATGTTGATCGGGTTCCACTTCGGGATGTGGGAGACCGTGTACGCGATCATGTCCGTCGTCAGCCGGAGTGAGGGCCCCGGCGGGAAGACATGGGTCCCCCGCGACAGGTACTCCTTGACGATGTCGTTCTGGGTCGTGCCCTGGAGCTTGGTGATGTCCGCGCCCTGCTCCTCCGCGACGACCTGGTAGAGCGCCAGCAGCCACATGGCGGTGGCGTTGATCGTCATCGAGGTGTTCATCTGCTCCAGGGGGATGTCCTGGAACAGCCGGCGCATGTCACCGAGGTGCGCGACCGGCACGCCGACCCGGCCGACCTCGCCGCGGGCGAGGATGTGGTCGGAGTCGTAGCCGGTCTGGGTCGGCAGGTCGAACGCGACCGACAGGCCCGTCTGGCCCTTGGCGAGGTTGCGCCGGTACAGCTCGTTGGACGCCTCGGCCGTGGAGTGACCGGCATAGGTCCGCATGAGCCACGGCCGGTCCTTCTCCCGCTTGCCTTCGGCAGGCTGACGCTCAGTCATTGATGACCTCGACTGCTCTCAGATGTTGCGGAAGCGGTTGATGGCGTCGATGTGCTTGGCGCGCTTCTCCTCGTCGCGCACGCCGAGGCCCTCCTCGGGGGCCAGGCAGAGCACGCCGACCTTGCCCTGGTGGAGGTTGCGGTGCACGTCGAACGCGGCCTGGCCGGTGTCCTCCAGGGAGTACACCTTCGACAGGGTCGGGTGGATCTTGCCCTTCGCGATGAGCCGGTTGGCCTCCCAGGCCTCGCGGTAGTTGGCGAAGTGCGAGCCGATGATCCGCTTCAGGGACATCCACAGGTAGCGGTTGTCGTACTGGTGCATGTAGCCCGAGGTCGAGGCGCAGGTGGTGATGGTGCCGCCCTTGCGCGTGACGTAGACACTCGCGCCGAAGGTCTCGCGGCCGGGGTGCTCGAAGACGATGTCGATGTCCTCGCCGCCGGTGAGCTCGCGGATGCGCTTGCCGAAGCGCTTCCACTCCTTCGGGTCCTGGGTGTTCTCGTCCTTCCAGAACTTGTAGCCCTCGGCGTTGCGGTCGATGATCGCCTCGGCGCCCATCGCCCGGCAGATGTCCGCCTTCTGCGGCGAGGAGACGACGCAGATCGGGTTGGCGCCACCGGCCAGCGCGAACTGCGTGGCGTACGAGCCGAGTCCGCCGCTCGCGCCCCAGATCAGCACGTTGTCGCCCTGCTTCATGCCGGCGCCGTTGCGGGAGACCAGCTGGCGGTACGCGGTGGAGTTGACCAGGCCCGGAGCGGCGGCCTCCTCCCAGCTGAGGTGGTCCGGCTTGGGCATCAGCTGGTTGGACTTGACCAGCGCGATCTCGGCGAGGCCGCCGAAGTTGGTCTCGAAGCCCCAGATGCGCTGCTCGGGGTCGAGCATCGTGTCGTTGTGGCCGTCGCTGGACTCCAGCTCGACGGACAGACAGTGCGCGACGACCTCGTCACCGGGCTTCCAGGAGTTCACGCCCGGGCCGGTGCGCAGGACGACGCCCGCGAGGTCGGAGCCGATGATGTGGTAGGGCAGGTCGTGGCGCTTGGCCAGCTCGCTGGTGCGGCCGTAGCGCTCCAGGAACCCGAATGTGGACAGCGGCTCGAAGATCGAGGTCCACACCGAGTTGTAGTTGACCGAGGAGGCCATGACGGCCACCAGGGCCTCACCCGGGCCGAGTTCGGGGAGCGGAACCTCGTCCAGGTGGATCGACTTGCGCGGGTCCTTGTCGCGGGTCTCGAGGCCCGCGAACATCTCCGTCTCGTCCTTGTGCACGGTGATCGCGCGGTACGACTCGGGGAGCGGAAGAGCGGCGAAGTCGGCCGGCGTGGAGTCGGGCGACTGGATCGCGTCCAGGATGTCCTTCACGGTCACGGTGTTGCCTCCGGCGATGCGCACCCTGAGGGAGGGGTGCTGAGGGTTACGTCGGTGCTGCTGAGGGTTTGGGGTTGGTTGCCGTCGGTTCGGCAGGGGTGGTGCTGTTCGGCAGCGCTTTGTGGCGCGGGAGGTTGCCTGTGACGCAGGCGCCGGGCGCGCAGGCCCCGGGAAGGGCTTGCGGGGACAGCCGGCGTACGAAAGGTCTCTGCACGCCGGCCGCCCGGACACTTTCAACGTATGGCACGGCGTGTCACCTGGCAAGGCACTGGGTGCCAGAACTTGGCCTCAGATGAAATCTTTACGTAACAAATGAGCGATGATCGATCAAAGCTACTCGTGAGTACGCACGATTCGGGCGCTAACGGGCATCGGCCGTCCGGGCAGCGCGTGGCATGCCGGCCGAGTGGCTGAGGCGAGGCGCGGAAGGCGGTGTCGGCGTAGCGGGGCAAGGACGTGCGGGTCGCCGGACGATGGAGTTCGACCGGGACCCGGACCGGTTCCGGCAGGGGCCTGTCTGCCGGACAGGCCTAGGCGCCCAGGCCCAGCAAGGCCACCTGCAGAGGGAGTGTCGGCTCCTCGGGGAGGGCGGGAGGCTCCTCCCCGCGGCCCGTGTGTGTCGGCGGGACGGTGCGCAGGCCCTGTATGCCGTCGGCGGCCCACTTCGCGTCCGTCGGGGGAAGCGACAGGGTCATGCGCCGCCCGTCGGCCAGTGTGGCTTCGAGCTTGGTGGGGTCGTTCGTCTGCATGGCAACCCGCTTCCGTCACGCACGGTGAAGATCCGGCTTCGTCATGGATGACGGACGGGTCCGCGAAATGGTTCCCCGGCGGGATCCGCCCCGAGATCCGTCGGCAGACCCCTCGGCAGGCTCGTCGGCAGCGCCTACGCCCGCTCCTTCAGCGCCTGCTCGATGGTCCGCATCACCTCGTCCAGGGGCGCGTCGGTCCGGGCCACCGCCACCAGCACCTCCCCCTCCGAGGCGACGGAGGCCGGTGCCGTGCGCGGCGCGGCCTCCCGGCCCACCCCGATCCCCGCACCGAAGGTCCTTCGTACGATCGCGAAGGCGTGGTCGAGCTGTGCCTCCACGTCGCCCTGGCCACCGGCCCGTAGCCAGCGCCGCAGGACGTGGTTGTGCGCGGTGACCACCGCTGACGCGGCGACCTCCGCCAGCAGCGGGTCGTCGTTGGCGTCGTCGTCGTGCGCGTGCTCGTCGAAGTGGCCGAGGAGGTAGCGGGTGAAGAGGCGCTCGTAGCGGGCCACCGACGCGATCTCCGCCTCACGCAGGGTGGGCACCTCGCGCGTGAGCTTGTAACGGGCGACCGAGATCTCCGGCCGGGCCGCGTACATCCGCATGACTTCCTTGATGCCGCGGCACACCGTGTCGAGCGGGTGCTCGTGGGCCGGCGCGGCGTTCAGCACCGCCTCGGCGCGGATCAGGGTGTCGTCGTGGTCCGGGAAGATCGCCTCTTCCTTGGAGCGGAAGTGGCGGAAGAACGTGCGGCGGGCGACCCCGGCCGCGGCCGCGATCTCGTCGACGGTGGTCGCCTCGTACCCCTTGGTCGCGAACAGCTCCATCGCCGCGGCCGCCAGTTCGCGGCGCATCTTGAGCCGCTGGGCCGCCGCGCGACTGCCTGCGGCACTTTCCGGCGCGTCGGGCGTAGCTGGTGTACGTGAGGACTTGGCGGGCTGGGACATGACCCGAACGTACTGCATGTGCGCAGCTTGATGCGCATGTACGGGGTTTCCCCCGCCCTCGGCGGGCGGGGGAGTGCCGGTCCGGGAGGGCGGGGGAGAGCTGCCGGGGTCCAGCAGCCCGCCCCAGTCCTCGCCGCCTCTGAACCAGTCGCCGACGCCTTCAGCGGCGGGCATATTCGCGGAAGCCGCGGCCCGTCTTGCGGCCGAGGCAGCCCGCGGCCACCAGGTGCTCCAAGAGCGGCGCCGGAGCGAGGCCCGGGTCGCGGAACTCGCGGTGCAGGACCTTCTCGATCGCGAGGGAGACATCGAGCCCGACGACGTCCAGCAGCTCGAACGGACCCATCGGGTAGCCGCCGCCCAGCTTCATCGCCGCGTCGATGTCGTCGAGAGAGGCGTAGTGCTCCTGCACCATCTTGATCGCGTTGTTCAGGTACGGGAACAGCAGTGCGTTGACGATGAAGCCCGCACGGTCACCGCAGTCGACGGCGTGCTTCTTGATCTTGGCGCAGACCTCGCGGACCGTCGAGTGGACGTCGTCGGCCGTCAGCACCGTACGGACGACCTCGACCAGCTTCATCGCCGGCGCCGGGTTGAAGAAGTGCATGCCGATCACGTCCTGCGGACGCGAGGTGGCGCGGGCACAGGCGACGACGGGCAGCGACGAGGTGGTGGTGGCCAGCACCGCGCCCGGCTTGCAGACCTTGTCCAGCGTCGCGAAGAGCTGCCGCTTGATCTCCAGGTCCTCGGCGACGGCCTCGACGGCCAGATCGACGTCGGCGAAGGCGTCGTAGGAACCCGCCGGAGTGATCCGGTCCAGGGTCTGCGCGGCGGCCTCGGCGGTCATCCGTCCCTTGTCGACAGAGCGAGAAAGAGACTTGCCGATACGGGCCTTCGCGGTCTGCGCCTTCTCCTCGCTGCGGGCGGCGAGCACGACGTCGTACCCGGCCTTGGCGAAGACCTCGGCGATCCCGGACGCCATGGTGCCGGAGCCCGCGACACCGACGGAGCGGACCGTACGGCCGGGCGTCAGGGCGGCGCCCTCCAGCGGCGTCAGCGCGTCCCGCACGACGGTGGCGCTGCCCGGTGCCTCGTAGGTGTAGAAGCCACGGCCCGACTTACGGCCCGTCAGGCCGGCCTCGCTGAGCTGCTTGAGGATGGGGGCCGGGGCGTGCAGCCGGTCGCGGGACTCGGCGTACATGGCCTCCAGGACCGTACGGGCCGTGTCGACGCCGATCAGGTCTAGCAGGGCCAGCGGGCCCATGGGAAGTCCGCAGCCCAGCCGCATCGCGGCGTCGATGTCCTCGCGGGAGGCGTACTTCGCCTCGTACATCGCGGCCGCCTGGTTGAGGTAGCCGAAAAGCAGTCCGTCGGCGACGAAACCGGGCCGGTCGCCGACCGCGACGGGCTCCTTGCCCAGCTCGACGGCCAGGTCGGTGACCGCGGCGACGGCGGCGGGGGCGGTCAGCACCGAGGAGACGACCTCGACGAGCCGCATCGCCGGCGCCGGGTTGAAGAAGTGCAGGCCGAGCACGCGCTCGGGGCGGGCCGAGTCGGCGGCCAGGCGCGTGACCGACAGGGCGTTGGTGCCGGTGGCCAGGATCGTCTCGGGGCGCACGATCCCGTCCAGCTCGCGGAAGATCTGCTGCTTGATCTCGTACGACTCCGGAGCCACCTCGATGACCAGGTCCGCGTCGGCCGCGGCCCTGAGGTCGGTGAAGGTGCGGACGCGGGCGAGGGCGTCCGCGCGGTCCTCCTCGGTCAGCTTGCCGCGCTCCACGGCGCGGGCGGTCGAGGCCTCCAGGGCGGCGACGGACCTGGCGGCCGCGGCCTCGCTGATGTCGATGCCGATGACCTCGCGGCCGGCCTTGGCCAGGACCTCGGTGATACCGGTGCCCATGGTGCCGAGGCCGACGACGGCAACGGTCTTGAGCGGGGACAGAGGGGTGTCGGACAGGGGAGTGGCCATCGCGGGACTCCAGGAATGAGGGTGACGACTGGAAGCGCGCCCGGGTGCGCCGAAGGGGGCCCGACCGGAGTCGAAGCCGAACCATGAGCGCACCGGGTGCGGTGGAAATGCGGGTGTTGCCGGGCTGCGAGCGCACACGCCCGGTGCCGTCGCTGCGGACGTGCACACGTCCGAGGAGCGGTGATGACCGACCGGCCCTGTCCCGTGGCCGAGTCGTACTGCGGTACTCGATGTACCGAACCGACTGCTTCTCGCGGCAACTGCGTCACCAGGCCGCCGCAAGGAGTTCGCGAGTGGGTAACTCGCTCGTATGAGCTTAACCAGTGGGTAACGAGCACGCCAGTCCCCGAGTTTGTGATGTAGGTCCCGATCGCCGACGGACCCCTCTACGCTCGCCCTCATGGACGAAGAGTTGCGATCACTCACGGAGCGCTTACGGCAGGAGTCCGGGGCGTCGGCCGCGTACGACCGCCTCGCCGCGACCGAGGACCCCGACGAACTGGCGGGCGTGCTCACCGCGCCGGGACAGCCGCTGTGGGCCAGGGAACTGGCCGCGTTCCGCCTGGGCCTCGCCGGGGACCGCCGGGCCTTCGAGTCCCTCGTCCTGCTCCTGAACCACCGCGACCCGCAGCGCTGTGCCTCCGCCGCCCACGCCCTCGCCCGCCTCGGCGACCCGCGCACGGCCCGCGCGGCCGCCGCCCTGGCCACCAACGAACTGCGCGTCGCCTACGCCCTGCACCCGGTCCGGCTCCTGGTCGAGCTGCGCGCCCCCGAGGCCGTCCCCGCCCTGATCACCACCCTGGAACGGAGGCTGACCCCGCACGACCCCTACCGCCGCGTGGCCCTCGCCTGCGTAGAGGGCCTGGGCACCCTCGGCGACACCCGAGCCAGACGAGTCCTCAACGAGGCCCTCGCCCACCCGTCCCTCGCGGAGGCGGCGGCCCGGGCGCTGGCGCGGATCCCGAGGCAGCGGTGACCGTCAGTCGGACCGACAGGTCCCGTGCGTACCGCACCTCGGGTACCACGAGGCCGTCCACCTCGGACGGTTCCTCGGCACCGCGGACACCGCTCGCCTGAGCCGGCCTCCGATCAGTCCGGCACCACCGCGAACGCCTCGACCTCCATCAGGAACTCCGGCCGCACCAGCCCCGCGACCTGCACCGCCGACGCGGCCGGCAGGCGGTCGTCGGGTATGTGGGCGGCGCGGGCCGTGCGGAGGGCGGGCATGTGGGTCATGTCCGTGACGAAGTAGGTGAGTTTGACGACGTCGTCGAAGGTCGCCCCGGCCGCGGCGAGACAGCGTCTCAGGTTCTCGAAGACCTGGCGGGCCTGGGCCGCTTCGTCGCCCTCGCCGACGAGCTTGCCGTCCTCGTCCAGGGCGAGCTGGCCGGAGACGGCGACGAAGCGGCCCGTGCCGAGCACGACGTGCGTGTACTGGGTGGCGGGGGCGACACCGTCGGGGGCGGGGATCCTGGTCAGCTCACTCATGCGTCCATGGTGGACCATGGGTCCGACAACGCCCCCGACGGGCCGTCAGGCGGGCAGCCGCGGGCAGGCGCTCAACGGCGGAAACCCAGCAGCCTGTGCAGTTCCGCGCCCCGCGACGCCGTCGACGCGACCTTGGCGTTCAGCGGCTTCGGATCCGGCTGCGCCGCGCACACCGCGTCGACCTCACCCGTGCCGCGCGGCACCGTGCCGTCGGTCAGATAGGCCGTGAGGTGCTTGTCCAGGCAGGTGTTCCCGCCCAGTGTGATGCCGTGGTTGCCGCCGCCTTGCTCGACCACCAGGCTTGAGCGGGCCACCTGCCGGTGCACGGTGACGGCGCCCTGGTACGGGGTGGCGGCGTCGTCGGTCGCCTGGAACAGCAGCATCGGTGGCAGCTTGCTGTTGACGACGTCCACGGAGTCGAGCGAGGACGTCGGCCAGAACGCGCAGGGCGCGTTGTACCAGGCGTTGTTCCAGGTCATGAACGGTGCCTTCGCATAGACGGCCCAGTTGTCCGCCCGCCACTGACGCCAGTCGCGCGGCCAGGCGGCGTCACGGCACTGCACCGTGGCGTAGACGCTGTAGCCGTTGTCCGCGGACGTGTCGGCGGCGCCGAAGTCCTCGTACGCCTCGACCAGCGGATCGGCGTTCTTGTCGGTCACGAACGCCGCGAACGCCTCGGCGAGCTGGGGCCAGTAGCCGTTGTAGTAGCCGCCGGGCAGGAAGGTGTCCTCCAACTCGGAGGCGCCCACCTTCCCGTCGGCCGGCTTCTTGGCCAGGGCCGCCCGCATCGCGTACCACTTGGCCTCGACCCTCGCCGGGTCGGTGCCGAGCTTGTACGTCATGTCGTGCTTGGCCACCCATGCCATGAAGGCCCGGTGGCGGTCGTTGAAGGCGACGTCCTGCGCGAGGTTGTCCTCCTCCCAGACGCCGGTCGGGTCGACGACCGAGTCCAGGACCGCCCGCCGCACGCGCTCCGGGAAGAGCTTGGCGTAGACCGCGCCGAGATAGGTGCCGTACGAGTAGCCGAAGTAATTGATCTTCTTCGCGCCCAGGGCGGCGCGGATCCGGTCCATGTCGCGCACGGCGCTGATCGTGTTGATGTACGGCAACACGCGCGCGTACTTGTCGGCGCAGGCCCGCGCGAAGGACTGGACGCGCTGGAGGTTGGCCTTCTCGATGCGCGGTGTGCTGGGCACGGAGTCCGGGCGCACCGGGGCGAAGTAGCCGGGCTTGCAGTCCAGGGCGGGCGTGCTCCTGCCGACACCGCGCGGGTCGAATCCGATGACGTCGTACTGGGCCGCCACCGCTCTGGGCAGCGCGGAGGCGACGAATCCGGCGAGCGTGAGCCCGCTGCCGCCGGGGCCACCTGGGTTGACCAGCAGCGGGCCCTGGTACTTCTTCGCGGTGTGCGGGACGCGGGACAGCGCGAGCGTGATCTGCCGTCCGTTCGGGTGGGCGTGGTCGAGCGGCACCTTGAGGGACGCGCACTGGAGCGTCGGGTACTTCTCGGTGCCGCACTTCTTCCAGGTGAGGGGTGCGGCATGAGCGGCGTCCGCGGTGTGCGTGGCGCTCGCCTCGACGGGGACGGCGGTCATGGTCCCGGCCGCGACGACGGCGGCGCCGCACAGCACGGCTGCGCGTTTTCTCATCGGGTCCTCCCAGGACGGAGGGATGCGGACCGCGAGGGTCACGGCCCTGGCCGCATCGTCCCGGGATGGGGGCCTGGAAGAACTCGTTCTGGCAATACTTGACCCGATTGGGTCGGAGGATGCGCTCTAATGCTCGTCAAATGAGCGAGAGTTGGGTCGGTTCGGTCATCGCCGATTCGGTCGGCTCGGGCTCGCGGATCCGTCGGGGCATGCCCGCGCGCGTGGGACCGATGCCGTACTCCTGCGCCAGGTCGTGGACCTGACGGGTGATCCGGCGCTGGTACCACTTCGGCGCGTAGGCGCCGTCCGCGTACAGCCGCTCGTAACGGCGCACCAGATGCGGGTGATGGCTGCCCAGCCAGGCCATGAACCACTCGCGGGCCCCGGGCCGCAGATGCAGTACCAGCGGTGTCACGGAGGTGGCCCCGGACGCGGCGATCGCCCGCACCGTGTCCCGCAGTTGGGCAGGGTCGTCGCTCAGGAACGGAATCACCGGCGCCATCAGCACACCGCACCCGAGCCCGTGCTCGGTCAGGGTGCGTACGACATCCAGGCGCCGCTCGGGCGCGGGCGTGCCCGGCTCCACGGTGCGCCACAGCTCGCGGTCGGTGAAGCCGACCGAGACGGAGATGCCGACGTCCGTCACCTCGGACGACTGCTTCAGCAGGTCGAGGTCGCGCAGGATCAGCGTGCCCTTGGTCAGGATCGAGTAGGGGTTGGCGTTGTCCCGCAGCGCGGCGAGGATGCCCGGCATCAGGCGGTAGCGGCCCTCCGCGCGCTGGTAGCAGTCGACGTTCGTGCCCATCGCTATGTGCTCGCCCTGCCAGCGGCGCGAGGAGAGCTGGCGGCGCAGGAGCTCCGGCGCGTTCACCTTCACCACGATCTGGGAGTCGAAGCCGAGGCCCGTGTCGAGGTCCAGATAGCTGTGGGTCTTGCGGGCGAAGCAGTACACGCACGCGTGCGTGCAGCCCCGATAGGGGTTGACCGTCCACTCGAAGGGCATGCGCGAGGCGCCCGGCACCCGGTTGATGATCGAGCGGGCCCGGATCTCGTGGAATGTGATCCCGGCGAACTCGGGCGTGTCGAAGGTGCGGGTGACCACGGCGTCCGCGCCGAACAGCGCGGCGTCGGCCCGGCTGTGGTCGGACTCCAGGGTGAGGTTCTCCCAGCGCATGAGGCCTCCTCGGTAGCACTGCCCCAAGAATAGAACACATGTTCCCTTGATCGTGCGACCTCTTTCCCGGCTCCGTTTTCGATCACTGTGCGACCGCTTCGGAAGCTGATCGGGACCCCGATTTGGGTGGTCCGGGAGCGGGGTGGTTGGCTTGCTCCCACCCCCGAGAAACCAGTCCTGGAGGAAGTCAATGGCGCAGGTCGAGGCCACTACGGAGCGGGTCGTCGCGGCGGACGCGGAGAAGGTGTTCGACGCCCTCGCCGATTACAGCGGCACCAGGCGGAAGCTGCTGCCCGAGCACTTCAGCGAGTACGAGGTGCGCGAGGGCGGCGACGGCGAGGGCACCCTCGTCCACTGGAAGCTCCAGGCCACCAGCAAGCGGGTCCGTGACTGCCTCCTGGAGGTCAGCGAGCCCACCGACGGCGAGCTCGTCGAGAAGGACCGCAACTCCTCCATGGTCACCACCTGGCGGGTCACCCCGGCCGGCGAGGGCAAGTCCCGGGTCGTCGTCACCACCACCTGGCAGGGCGCCGGCGGCATCGGCGGCTTCTTCGAGCGGACCTTCGCGCCCAAGGGCCTCGGCCGGATCTACGACGCGGTCCTCGCCAAGCTCGCCGCCGAGGTCGAGAAGTAGAGCCGGGCTCACTTCAATGAGCTGATCCCCGGCGGGCGTTGGCCCCTCACCGGATCGAGTGGATCTCTTCGTCGCCCGACGGTATGCCGTAACTCGTCGCGCTTGCTCGTAGTTGTCGCTTACGCGGGAATTGTGTGGCAGCGCGACGAGGGGAGCGGTACGTGGGCGGGATCACTCTGGTACAGGACGAACCGGCCGCGGCGCCCCCGGACGTCCCCGCTCCCGCTCCCCCGCAGGCGACCGAACTCAGCCCGCGCCGGGTGCGGTTGGTCTTCTTCGCGCTGATGCTCGCGCTGCTGCTGGCCGCGCTGGAGCAGATGATCGTCGCCACCGCCCTGCCGAAGATCGTCGGCGAGCTGCACGGCCTGGACAGGATGTCCTGGGCGATCACCGCCTACCTACTCACCGCCACCATCGGCCTGCCGATCTACGGCAAGCTCGGTGATCTCCTCGGCCGCAAGGGCGTCTTCCAGTTCGCGATCGTCGTCTTCGTCGCCGGCTCCGCGCTCGCCGGGCGGGCCGGGACCATGGACCAGCTGATCGCCTACCGCGCGATCCAGGGCGTCGGTGCGGGCGGGCTCCTGATCGGCGTCCAGGCGATCATCGCCGACATCGTTCCGGCCCGGGAGCGCGGCCGTTTCATGGGCCTGATCGGCGCCGCGTTCGGTCTTGCCTCGGTCGCCGGGCCCCTGCTGGGCGGCTACTTCACGGACCACCTCTCCTGGAGGTGGTGCTTCTATATCAACGTCCCCTTCGGGCTCGTCACCCTGGCCGTCGTCGCCGTCGTCCTGAAACTGCCGAAGCCGCAGGTCAAGGCCCGGCTCGACATCCTCGGATCCCTGCTGCTCGCGGTCGCCTCCACCTGCCTGGTCCTGCTGACCAGCTGGGGCGGCAGCGAGTACGCCTGGGACTCCCGGGTCATCCTCGGCCTCGGTGGGGGAGCGGCCGTCGCCACGGTCCTCTTCCTCGTCGCCGAGCACTTCGCCGCCGAACCCCTCATTCCCCTCAGGCTGTTCAGGGACTCCGTCTTCAACGTCACCGGCCTGGTCGGCCTCGTGATCGGTGTCGCCCTGTTCGGCGCGGCCAGCTACCTGCCGACGTTCCTGCAGATGGTCGACGGAGCCACGGCCACCGAGTCGGGCCTGCTGATGCTGCCGATGATGGGCGGCATCGTCGGCGCCTCGATCGTCTGCGGCCAGCTCATCAGCCTCACCGGCCGCTACAAGATCTACCCGGTGCTCGGCAGCGCCCTCTCGGCCGTCGGCATGTGGCTGCTGTCCCGCCTCGAAGCCGACACGCCCCGGCTGCACTACAGCCTCTGGATGGCGGTGCTCGGCGCCGGTATCGGCATGGTGATGCCGGTCCTGATCCTCGCCGTGCAGAACTCCGTGCGCCCCACCGACCTCGGCACCGCCACCAGCGCCAACAACTACTTCCGGCAGATCGGCGGCAGCGTCGGCGCCGCGATCTTCGGCACCCTCTTCGCCGACCGGCTCTCGGACGCGCTCGCCGAACACCTGCCCACGCGCGCGGGCGGCCGGCTGCCCGACCCCGAGTCCCTCACCCCGCAGCTCGTCCACGCCCTGCCCCAGGACCTGCGCGACGGCTACATCCGGGCCTACGCCGACGCCATGCCGCGCATCTTCCTCTACCTGGTGCCGGTCCTGGTCCTCGGCCTGCTCATCGCCTTCTTCCTCAAGGAGAAACCGCTGGTGTCCCACAACGCCCCGGCCCCGGAGACGGAATCGGAGCCGGTGAACACCCAGATCCCTCCCGCCCGGTCGCCGTACACCGGCTCGGTCCCCGTCCGCGGCACGGTGCAGCACCCCGACGGCACCGTCGTACCGCGCGCGGCACTCACCCTCATCGACATCGCCGGGCAGCAGATCGGGCGCGGCGCCAGCGGTGAGGACGGGCGGTACGCGCTGGCCACGCCGGGACCGGGGGCGTATGTGCTGATCGCCGCGGCGGGCGGCCATCAGCCGCAGGCCGTCTCCGTGACCGTCGGCGAGCGCCCCCTCGAACTGGACATCGTCCTCGGCGGCGCCGGACGCCTCGCCGGGAAGGTGCTCACCCCGGACGGCACGCCCGTGGACGCCACCGTCACGCTCACCAACGTCCAGGGCGAGGTCGTGGCCACCACCCGCAGCGGCCGTGAAGGCGGCTATGTCATCACCGAGCTGGTCGCCGGGGAGTACACCCTCGCCGCGAGCTCGCCCGCCTTCCGCCCGGCCGCCGTCCCCGTCACCGTGAAGGCGGCCCGCGAGACCCGGCAGGACATCGAACTCGCCGGTGGCGCCCTGCTGCGCGGCACCGTCCGGGCGGGCGGCGGGCGACCCGTCGAGGACGCGCGCGTGACCCTCCTCGACGCGGCCGGCAACGTCCTGGACACGCTCACCACCGGCCCCGACGGAACCTTCCGGTTCGGCGACCTGTCCACCGGCGAGTACACCGTCATCGCCACGGGTTACCCGCCGGTCGCCACCGTGCTCCAGGTCGCCGGGGGAGGCCGTACGGAACGCGACCTTCAGCTGGGGCACGAGGACTGAGCCGCCGTCATATCAATTCCCGTATTGCCGCACATCACCTCCGTCAGGCGCCGTACGGTGGAGTAGGCGGCAGATCTTGCGGAGCCGTGGGGAGAGAGGGCCTGGGTCATGGACCGTGGCACCGAGAGGGACGGCGCGGTGACGGAACACGCCGTGACCGGCCGCATCCCGCTGGCCGTCGTCGTGGTCGACCGCGAGGGCCTCGTCTCCCACTGGAGCTCCGGCGCACGCCGTCTGTTCGGCGCCGCCAAGGAAGAGGCCATAGGGCGTCCGGCCGTCGATCTGCTGCCCGTCTCCGGAGCCCTGCCGGAGGACGAGGACGTCTCGCCGTACGGGGCCTACGCGGCGTACGACGGTCTCGGCCACGACCTCGAATCGTCCCTCGACGGGCGGCTGTTCTACCCGGCCGCGGGCCGCGCCCGGCTGACCGTGCCCGAGCGCGACCGGGTCGACGTGCTGTGGTGGGCCTACCCGCTGGTGGGCCCGGGACCGGAGCGGCTGCTGGTGCTCGGCGCCGACGTGGGCGCACTCCAGCAGGACGGGCACGAGGAGGACGCCCGCTTCGAGCGCGTCGCACCCGGCTTCGCCCTGCACACCGACTTTCCCGGCGCCGAGGAACTCGCCCGCAGGCTGCCCGAGATCCTGCCCAGCATGAGCGTCGAGGAGGGTTCCCGCATCGTCGGGCAGATCCTCGAACTGGGCTACCCCGTCCTGGAGTTCAGCCAGAACGACCGGGTGCCCGTCACCCCCGACTGGGGCGTGCCCCGGCGTGTCGAGCGCAGGGCGCGCCGCGAGCGGGCCGCCCGGGCCGCCGCCGAAGGCCTTCCGTTACCGCAGGAGTACACGGACGAGGGCGAGGACCTCGAGTACGCCGCCGTACGTGAACGCCTGGAGTTCCTCAACGAGGTCAGCGGCCGCATCGGCACCTCCCTCGACCTGGCGCAGACCATCATCGAGGTCAGCAAGGCCGTCGTGCCCCGCTTCACCGACGTCGCCGGCACCTATCTGCGCGAACAGGTCGTCGCCGGCGAGGGATTCCCCGACGGTGTGCCGGACACGACCACCATGTGGCACCGGGTCGCCGTCGAGCACACCGACGAACCCGGCCGCTGGGACGACGTCGTGCCGGTCGGCGAGGCCATGCCGTTCCCGGCGCACACACCGTTCTTCCAGTGCATGACCACCGGCGAGCCCGTCCTCGTGCCGCGCATCGGCGAGGAGATGGGCCATGCCATCGCCTCCCAGTTCGAGAAGCGGGACATCCGGCCGCTGATCACGGGCCGCTCCATGCTGGTCGTGCCGCTCAAGGCCCGCAATGTGGTGCTCGGCTTCATGATCCTGCTGCGCCACCCCGAGCGGCCCGTCTTCAACGACATGGACCGCGTCACCGGCGCCGAACTCGCCGCCCGCGCGGGCCTCGTCCTCGACAACGCGCGCATGTACACCTACCAGGAGAGCGTCGCCGAGACCCTCCAGGACAGCATGCTGCCGCACATCCCGCCGCGCAGGGCGGGCTGCGACATCGCCACCCGCTATCTGCCCGGCACTCTCCTCGGCAGGGTCGGCGGCGACTGGTTCGACTCCGTGAAGCTGCCCGGCGCCCGCACCGCCCTCGTCGTCGGTGACGTCATGGGCCACGGCCTCAACTCGGCCGCCATGATGGGCCAGTTGCGTACGGCCGTGCAGACCATGGCCGCCCTCGACCTGCCGCCCGCCCAGCTGCTGCGCAACCTCGACGACCTCGCCCAGCGCCTCGGCGACGCCTACCTCGCGACCTGCCTGTACGCCGTCTACGACCCCATCGCGAGCGAACTGCACATCGCCAACGCCGGCCACATCCCGCCCGTCCTCGTCCGCGCCGAGGACGGGCGCAGCGAGCTGCTCGACCTGCCCACGGGCGCGCCGATCGGCGTCGGCGGGGTGCCCTTCGAGGCGGTACGCGTGCGCGTGGAACCCGGCGACCGGATCGTGATGTGCACCGACGGACTGGTCGAGGTGCGCGGCGAGGACATCGGTGTCGGCCTCGCGACCCTGTGCGAGTCCGCCGCCCACCCGGCCGCCTCGATGGACGACGCCTGCGACACGATCATCCGCGCCCTCGCCGTGACCTTTTCCAAGGCAGGGCGCGGCGGCCGCAAGGACGACGTCGCCCTGCTGATGGCCCGCCTCAACGGCATCGAGCCCGAGGACGTCGCCGAGTGGCGGCTCTCCCTGGACCCGGCGGAGGCCGGCCGGGCCCGCGCGGTCGTCCGCGAGCAGCTGCACGACTGGGGACTGGCCAAGCTCGCGTACCCCGCCGAGCTGCTGGTCAGCGAGCTGGTCACCAATGCCGTACGGCACTCCCACGGCCGCCCCGTCGAACTGCGCCTCGTCCGCGGCGACTCGCTGCTGTGCGAGGTCGATGACGACGACCATGACCTGCCGACCCTGCTCAACGCCGGCCCCGGCGACGAGCACGGACGTGGGCTGCGCGTGGTGAGCACGCTTGCGCGCGAGTGGGGCACGAGTCGTACGAGCGCCGGAAAGACCGTCTGGTTCGAACTCACGCTCCCGCGACGCTGATCAACCGTGCCCCGAAGGGCGTGCAACGGCGTACGAGTCTCGAATGCGGAGTGAAGGAATGCGCCACGCGCTTGTAGCCGTCACCGGCCCGCGATAAACCGTACTCGCCCGTCACTTCACGACGGGTCGGCATCGCACCCTGGGGAGTCGGTCATGAGCGTGACGAGTCGGTACCGGGACGCCTGGGAGGGCTTCTGGCAGGAGGCCCCCGAGGAACAGGGGGCGGTGTTCTGGGACGCGGAGCCGGCCGTGACCGCCGGCCGCCATCTGGCCCTGTTCGACGCGCACCTCACCGATCCCGGCCTGCCGATGGTGGATCTCGGCTGCGGCAACGGCACCCAGACCCGTTTCCTCGCCGACCGCTTCCGGCGCGTGGTCGGCGCCGACCTGTCCGCCGCCGCCCTCGACCACGCCCGGCACGCCGACCCCGCCGGGCAGGCGACGTACCGGTTGTTCGACGCCGTGGAGAAGACCGAGGCCGAGACGCTGCACGCCGAACTCGGCGACGCCAACGTCTATATGCGGGGCGTCCTGCACCAGGCCGAGCCCGACGACCGGCAGCCGATGGTGGACGGCATCGCCACGCTGGTCGGCGAGCGCGGCCGGGCCTTCCTCGTCGAGCTCTCCGAGTCCGCCAAGCCCGTCCTGATCGGCCTCGCCCAGAGCCCGGCGGGCCCGCCGCCCAAGCTCGCGCCCATCTTCCGGCACGGCATCGCGCCCGGCGAGGTGGCCGACGCCGCGGTGCCCGAGTATCTGCGCGCGGCCGGCCTCACCGTCCTCGCGAGCGGCGAACTGCCGCTGGTCACCACGGAGTACGGGCCCGACGGCAGGCGCATCGAGCTGCCGTCGACGTGGGTGGTGGCCGGCCGGACGGCGTAACGCCGGTGGCCCTCCGGCGCGAGATTCGCGGGCCGGAGGGCCGATCGCCTCGTCCGTCGATCAGTTGGCGTTACGGCCCCTGCGGTACGCCGCCCAGCCGGTGGCCAGCAGCGCGGCCGCGAGCGCGGCGACGGAGAGCACCGTGACCCCGGTGGAGGCGAGGCTGCCGCCCGCGGTGGAGGTGCCGGTGCCGCCGGATCCGCCCGTCGTGGACGCGGCCCCCGTGCCGCCGGTGCTCCCGCCCGTCGTGCCCGTACCGGAGCTGGCGTTCCCGCCCGTGCCGCCGCTCTCGTCGTCCGTGTCCACGGGGTCCTGCCCGACAAAGCTGACCGGGACCTTGACGTCCTGGGAGCGGTCGCCGGAGAGGGTGTGGTCATTCCGGGTGGCCAGGACACACGTGGACGTGAAGCAGTCGGTGTACTCGTCCTTGGCGTCCACGGTCAGCTCCACCTCGAAAGTGCCGCCCTCGCCGTACGGGGTCGCCAACTCCTCCCCGTAGTCCGGCGGGTTGGAGGAGATCCACGCGGAGGAGTGCGAGCCGCCCGTCATGTCGACGCCGCCGATGCACGGTGTGGGCAGTTCGCCGTCGCCGTTGTCGACGCAGAGGGCGACGTAGATGCCCTTCTTCACGTCGTAGCCGGAGCCGGTGACCTTCAGGGTCTGGTCCTCGGTGGCGAGGTCGTTGACCGGGGTGACGGTGAGCTTCTGGCCGTTCGGGCCGCTGACGGTCTTGGAGCCGGAGGGCTTGTCGTCGGGTGTCTCCCCGCCGCCCTCGTCGCCGTCGTCGGCCTCGGTGACGGTCAGCGTGATCGGCGAAGTACGGGTCGTTCCCGCGGAGTTGGTGAACTCGGCGCGGTACCGGTAGCCGTCCTGCGCCGCCCTCGCGGTGAAGGAGTACGCGTTCTGTGTCCCGCCCTCGACCGCGGACCAGGTCTGGCCGCCGTCGTGGCTGACCTGCCAGCGCACCGTGGGCTCCGGGGTGCCCTCGGCGGCCGCGACGAAGGTGACCTTGTCGCCGGGTGCGGCGGACCGGTCGGTGGGGGACTGGACGACCTTCGGGGAGACGCGGCGGTCGAGCTTGACCACCTTGCTCTCCGCCTGGGCGGTGACGTACACGGATGTGGCGCCGGGGGTGACGGCGACGCCCGCGTAGGCGCCGGCGCGGCTGCCGGGGAGGGCGACGGGCTCGGCCGCCTTGTCGGCCGTGGCGCTGTCGTAGGTCTCCAGGGCGCCGACGTTGTCCGCGCCGTCCTCGGCGGTGCCCCAGTCCTCGCGCAGGACGAAGGCCTCGCCGGTGCCTTGGTCGAAGGCCATCGCGGTGGCCCGGTCCTCGCCGGTCAGTTTGGCCAGCTGCTTGCCGTCCCGGTCGAAGACGAGCACGTCGTACGCGCTGCCCACCCAGACGTTGCCGCTCTTCGGGTCCGTCTCGACGAAGTGGACGGAAGCCGCCGGGAGTTCGACGGTGGCGGTGACGGCGAAGGAGCCGGTGTCGACGCGGTACAGCTTCCCGCCCACCGAGTCCGCCGACCAGGCGGAGCCGCGCGCGGTGTCCACGCCGAGGACGCCGCCGCCCGGAAGGGTGGCCGTCTTCTTCACCGTGCCGGTGGCCGTCTCGACCTCGGACAGTACGGCACCCTGGGCGACCAGCACGGTGGACGCGGCCGTGCCGGCACCGATGCCGGTGACCGTGCCGCCGGCCAGCCACACGCCCCGCGCGGCCGTGTCACCGTCCTTCGCGGTGCCTATGCCCCGCAGGGGGTAGTGGAAGGCGACGCCGTCGCCGGCCAGCGGGGCGGCGATCCAGCGGACCGCGCGGGCCGCGAGCGCGCCGGTGGAGCCGGGGGCCTGCTGGATGTGGCCGAGGAGCCTGCCGTCCTTCGGGTCGATGGCGTACAGGCCCTGCTCGGCGACATCCGCGGTGTCGGGGATGTTGTCCGAACCGACGTACAGCTTCCCGGAGTCGGGGTGCAGCAGCAGGTCCAGCGGGCGGCCCACGGTGGCGAACTCGGCGGCGCGTACGTAGCCGACGGTGCCCGGCGGTACGTCGACGCCGTCTCCGCCGTCGTCCCCGTCGCCGGGGTCCTGGCCCTCGAAGGTGACGGGGATGCGGACGTCCTGGGAGCGGTCGCCGGGGTTGCGGTGGTCGACGCGGGTGACGACCGAGCAGGTGACCTCGGTGCAGTCGAGGCCGCTCTCCTTGGCCTTGACGTCGATCCCGACGTCGAAGGTGCCGCCCTGGCCCCAGTGCACGGCGAGGTCGCCCGCGTACTCGTCGCCCTCGGGGACGATCCACTGCGAGGAACTGCCGGTTCCGTTCTGGTCGGCGCCGCCGAGACACGGGGTGGGGACGCGGTTGTCGCCGTTGTCCTTGCACAGGGCGACGTAGACGGCCTTGGTCGTGTCGTAGCCGGAGCCGGTGACGCGGAGGGTCTCGCCGTCGGGGTCGAGGCCGGCGGAGGCGGAGACGGTGAGCTTCTGGCCGTCCTTGCCGAGGGCAGTCTTCGGTGTGTCGGAGGCCTGAGCGACCGTACCGAGGGCCACGGAGGCGGCCACGAGCGCGGCGGCGCCGAGGAGCGCCGCCGGTCGTCGGTGCTGCATGGGGGTCCCTCCGGTCACTGGAAGGTGATCGGGACGTGGACGTCGTACTTGCGGTCCTCGCTGTCGAAGTGGTCGGCGCGCGTCACCACGGCGCACTCGACGTCCTGGCCGCAGACGCTGCCGTCGTCGAGGGTGGCCTTGACGTGGATCCGCACACTGAAGGTGCCGCCCGTGCCGAACTTGGAGCTGCCCGCGAACAGGCCGCCGAAGGTGTTGTTGACCCAGTGCGAGGCGCCGGTGGAGCCGTCCTCGTCCTGGCCGCCCAGACACGGGGTGGGCTTGTTGGCGCCCTGTGCCCCGTCGACCACGCACAGGCTGACGTAGATGCCCTGGCCGGTGTTGTAGCCGGAGCCGGAGACGGTGATGACCTGGCCCGCGGCGGCGGCCGTGCCGGGAGAGGTCAGCGACAGGTTGTACGTCGTGCCGCCGTCGGTGACCGTGCGGGTCGAGGTGGCGCCGGAGGCCGAGGTGGCCAGGCCCAGGGTCAGGGCGGAGGCGGCGACGACGGTGAGGGCCGCGCGGGCGGCGGGGAGGGGTCTCATGGAGGCGGGACCTTTCTGGAAGAGTCCAGGTGCTCGGCTTAGGTAAGGCTAACCTAAGTATCGATGAAGGTGGTTTGTCAACGGGAGGCAAACGGAGACCAATGGCGTTCTCAGGAAGGGGAGTTGGTGCGCACGAGGAACTCCGCGTCGGCCTTCCGCCCGCCGGTCGCCGTGCACAGCTCGACCGTGTGCGCGCCCTCGATGGCGCTGTCGTACACCGGGAACGTCCGGGACACTCGCCCCGCCTCGTCGGCCACCGCCTGGTACCTGGTGTCGTCGTCGATGGCGACGAGGACGACCTCGCCGGGCTCGAACCCAGCGCCGGTGATCTGCTGTTGGGTGCCGGGGGAGAGGGTGGGGCGGGTGACGGTGGCGGAAGGGGCCGCCGTAGGCCGACGAGCCGCCGCCGGTTTCTCCTGCGAGGGGCCGGCGGTCGGCCGTGGTGTGTCGTCCGGTGCGGCTTCGGGCGTTTCGCTGCCGGTCCCCACGGTCAGGTCCAGCACCCCGTACGCGTCCCCTGCCGCGAACTCCGTTCCGCTCCACTCGGACAGCAGCGCGGCCCCCTCCTGCGTGAGTGACGCCCGTAGCCCGGTCCAGGTCACTCCGCTCGTCCGTACAACGGGTTCGGCACCGGGTTTCACGTCGGCCAGGGGGAGTTCGCGGGCCCGGCCGTCAACGACCGTACGCGCGTGGAGGGCGCCCGTGCCGCCGTCGAGCCGAAGTCTGAGCCCGCCGAGGGGCAGGGGCCGCGTGCCGGTGGACGGGGTCAGCAGCACCGAGCCGCCCAACTCGATGTCCATCTCGCCGGTTTGGGGGTCGGTGCCGCCGCCGGTCGTCGGGAACCAGGCGCGGTCCGCGGATCCCCGTACGGCGGGTTCGGTCACGTCGAGCGAGATGCCGGGGTCTTCGAGCGCGCCGGATGCGGTGTTCCAGCTCGCGTAGCCGCCGGACACGTCGCGTGGGAGCGGGTCACCGTCCTGCGCGGCCACGATGCCAGGACACAGCAGGGCGAGCAGGGCACCCCCTGTCACGGCGGCGGCGCCGGATCTCTTCGCCATCTTCGAGCCTCCCTGGAGGGTGCCGGCTTGTTTCAACTCGCGTTCGCCGCCCGGCGCCTGCGTGCCCACAGCCACGTGCCGGTGCCGGCCGCGACCAGGCCCACCGCCGTCACGCCGGCTGTCAGGGCGACGGAGCCGGTGCTCGCGAGCGGCCCATCGGCAGCCTTGTCCTCGCCGTCTCCCGAACTGCCCGGCCCGGTACCGCCGGTCGTGCTCGCACCGGCCGTCGCGGCCGGATTCGCCGGCGTACGGTCGCCCGTCGATGAGCTGCCGCCATCCGCTCCGAAGGCCACCGGGATCCGGACGGTCTGGCTCTGGTCGCCGCCTCGGGTGTGGTCGTTGCGGGTGATGACGGCGCATTTCACGCCGGCCTTGGTGCAGTCGGTGTTCGCGTCCTTGGCGCGCACGGTGAGCCGCACGCTGAACGAGCCCTTGTGGCCGCTGCCTTCGTACGGTTTCGCCAGCCCCTCGCCGTACGACGGCGGGTTGGAGGAGATCCACGCGGACGCCCCGGACTCACCGGACATGTCCACCCCGCCCACACAGGGCGTGGGGGTCTTCCCTGCGCCGTTGTCCACGCAGAAGGCGACGTAGATGCCCTTCTCGGTGTTGTAGCCGGAGCCGGTCACGGTCACTGTTTCGCCGTCCGGATCGAGGCCGGAGGACTGGGAGACGGTGAGTTTCTGGCCCTCGGGGCCGGTCGCCGAGCCGGCCGCCGCCGTGGCCGTACCGGTGGCCGAGAGCAGCAGGGCGGCCGCGTTCGCGATTCCGAGGAACGTCTCAACTCCCTTGCGCTGCAGGCAACTTGCCCACGCCATGGAAACACCCCCTGAGAGAAAACTAAGGGAAGGCTAACCTAAACTACTGTCCAATGGAGTGTCAGGAGAGAGGACAGGAAACCCCATGCGCGCATACCGGAGACGCCTCGCCGCCCTTGGTCTGACGCTCGCGCTGCTCACGGGCGGCTGCGGTGGGGGCGGTTCTTCTGGTTCGTCCGATACCTCTGGTACCTCCGGCTCCGGCGGGGCCGACGCCTCACCCGCCTCCCCGAGCGAACGCGCCGCCGCCGAGAAGCAGCTCGCCAAGAACACCCTCGTCCCCCTCGAAGGCGAGCCGCCCACCCCGAAGTTGCCGGTCACCGTCGACTCCTCCGACGGGCGCAAGGTGACCGTGCAGGACGCCTCCCGCATCCTGCCGCTCAACGGCGGTGTCGCGGAGATCGTGTTCACGCTGGGACTCGGTGACCGTGTCGTCGGCCGGGACATCACAGCCACCTTCGCGGAGGCCGAGAAGCTCCCACAGGTCACCAAGGCCCACGACGTGAGCGCGGAAAGCGTGCTGTCGCTGCGGCCGACGGTCGTGCTGGCCGACACCGACACCGGCCCCGAGGAAGCGATCGACCAGATCCGCGACGCCGGCGTCCCCGTCGTCGTCCTCGACCCGGCCACCGAGTTGGCCGATGTCACCCTGCGCACCACCCGCATCGCCGAGGCGCTCGGCGTCCCCGAGGCGGGCAAGGCCCTCAACCGGCGCATGAACGGCGAACTCGCCGCGGCCCGCGCCGCCGTGCCCGAGGGCAGCAAGCCCAAGGTCGCCTTCCTGTACCTGCGCGGCAGCGCGGCCGTCTATCTGATCGGCGGCAAGGGCTCGGGCGCCGACTCGCTGATCGAGGCCGCGGGGGCGGTGGACGCGGGCGAGGAGGCCGGGCTGGACAAGCCGTTCACACCGATCACCAGCGAGGCCCTGGTGCGGGCCCAGCCGGACGTGATCCTGATGATGACCAAGGGGCTGGAGTCCGTGGGCGGCATCGACGGCCTGGCGCGGATTCCCGGGATCGGTCAGACGCCGGCGGGGATGAACCGGCGGGTGGTGGACCTGGAGGACGGGGTGCTGCTGGGGTACGGGCCGCGGACGCCGTTGGTGATCGACATCCTGGTCGACCGTGTTCACGGGGTGTGAGCGTTCTTCAGGGCCCTTTCTCACCGTGCACGAGTGCGGGGTCGACCACCCCCGGGCGTTCCGTCCAGAAGGCGGGGGACATCAGGCGCTGCACGACCATGAGGACCACACCCGTCAGGGCGATGCCGATGCCGATGACCAAGGGCGGGCCGAGGCCGAACCACGAGACGCCGCTGTAGGAGTTCGCGGGATCGGACATGTCGGAGACCGACTCCACCAGCAGCCAGGCCAACAGCCCGGCGCCGACCAGCGGGCCGAGGCCGATGAGGACGAAGTGGTGCAGGCTCTCGGTCAGATGGCGGCGGTAGTAGACCGCGCATGCGACGCCCGTGAGCGCGTAGTAGAACGCGATCAGCAGGGACAGCGCGGTGAGCGAGTCGAAGAGGGCGTCGGCGCTGATCCGGTTGACGGCGAGGTACCAGGCGACGGCGATACCGGCCACCCACCACGTACTCACGTCCGGTGTGCGGAACCGGGCGTGGACGTGGGCGAAGTGCGCCGGCAGTGCGTGCCGGCGTGCCATGGACAGCGCCGTGCGCGAGGCGGGGATGATCGTCGTCTGCGTCGATGCCAGCGCGGACGTCGAGACCGCCAGCAGCACGACCCAGTCCCAGCCGCCCATCGCCTCCTCGGCGAGAAGGGCGAAGACGAACTCCTCCTCCCCGGCGTTCTCGGCCAGGAACGCCGGTCCGGCGTAGGCCACGACCGCGAGGGCGACCGACACATAGGTCACCAGCAGGACGACCGTCGACCATACGGCCGCCTTTCCGGGAGCGGTGGCGGAGTTCTCGACCTCCTCGGTGAGGTTCACCGCCGACTCCCAGCCCCAGTAGACGAACACGCCCAGCAGCAGGCCCGCGGTGAGCTCCGCGCCGCCGGCCCCGAAGGGGTCCAGCCAGCCGAGCGACGGGTCGACGGAGTCGAGGGTGCCGGTGCCGGCGTACACCCGCTGGAGCGCTACGACCGCGAAGGCGAGCAGGCAGGCGACCTGCGCGAGGATGAGGACGTTCTGCACCCTGGCCGAGACCTCCGTGCCGATGACGCACACGGCCGTCATCACGAGGATGAGCAGCACGGTGAGCGACTGGCGTACGACGTCCTCGTCGGCCCAGCTGTCGAGGCCGAAGGCGAGCAGGGCGAAGGTCACGGCGACGTCCGCCAGCGATCCGACCACCAGGACTCCGGTCATCGCGATGGCCCATCCGCCGAGCCATCCGGCCCAGGGGCCCATCGCCCGGGTGACCCACGAGAAGGTCGTCCCGCAGTCCTGGTCGACCTTGTTGAGGTAGTAGAACGCCGACGCGATCAGCAGCATCGGCACGAACGACGCGACCATCACGCCGGGCGCGTGGACACCGACGAGCACCACCACCGGGCCGATGGCCGCGGCCAGCGAGTACGCGGGCGAAGTGGAGTTGAGCCCGATGACGAGGGCGTCGACGAACCCGATCGCATCGGCCTTCAGCCCGTCGGGCGGGCGGGTGTCCGGCGTGCCGTCGGCCATGCTCCCTCGCTTCCGTCGTCGTGGTGACCTCATGAAACAGGGAGCCGTGGGGGTTGCCGGGGCTTTGGCGTCCGGCCGCGGGACGCATCACCCATGTGCCCATCACCGCGGCCCCGCCGTCACACGCGCTTTCAGCCGACCGGAGCGCCGAACCACCTGGGCAGCCGGCCGAGCAGATCCTGCTGGTCGTCACCGACCCACGCCACATGGCCGTCCGGCCGCAGCAGTACGGCGGGCACGTCCAGTTCCCCGCCGGTGTCGACGACGTGGTCGACCCGGTCGGCCCAGCCCGCCACCGAGAGCCGGCCGGTCCGGTCGAGCAGCAGTCCGCGGCCGCCGTGCATCAGCTCGTAGAGGCGCCCCCGCTTCAGGTCCACGTCCCGCATCCGCCGGCCGAGCAGTTCGTGTCCCTCGCCGAAGTCGTAGCGGACCCCGATCGCGGTGATCTTCTCGATCAGATACCGGTTCACGTCCTCGAAGTCCATCAGCTCCGACAGCAGGCGGCGCACCGCCTGAGAGCCCGGTTCGGTGGACATCAGCTCCATCTGCGCACGGGTGTTGTCCAGCACGTCGGCGGCCACCGGGTGCCGTTCGGTGTGGTAGCTGTCCAGCAGCCCCTCCGGCGCCCATCCCGTCACCTCGGCGGCCAGTTTCCAGCCGAGGTTGAACGCGTCCTGGATGCCGAGATTCAGGCCCTGTCCGCCGGTCGGCGGATGGATGTGCGCCGCGTCGCCGGCCAGCAGCACCCGGCCGACGCGGTAGCGCTCGGCCTGCCGGGTGGCGTCGCCGAAGCGGGAGAGCCAGCGCGGTGAGTGCACACCGAAGTCGGTGCCGGCGCACGCCCGCAGCTGCTGCTTGAACTCCTCGAAAGCCGGCGGGACCGCACGGTCCTCGGCCACCCCCTCGGCAGGCACGATGACGCGGTACACCCCGTCCCCGAGGGGCCCGAGACCGAACCTCTTCTGGGTCTTGCGGACCTCCCCGACGACGGCGGCGACCGTCGCCGGATCCTCGGTCACCTCCATCTCGCCCAGCAACGTCTCGACCCTGCTGGGCTCACCCGGGAAGCCGACGCCGAGCAGTTTGCGCACCGTGCTGCGGCCGCCGTCGCAGCCGACCAGGTAGCGCGAGCGCAGCCGCGTGCCGTCTGCCAGCTCGGCGGTCACGCCGTCCTCGTCCTGGCTCAGCCCGACCAGCTCGCAACCGCGCCGGATCTCGGCGCCGACCTCGGCTGCGTGCTCGGCCAGCAGGCGATCGGTGGTGGGCTGCGGGATGCCGAGGACGTACGCATGCGCGCTGTCGAGCCGGACCGGCGAGGGCTTTTCGATCCCGGCGAAGAAACCGCCCACCGGGTACTGCTTGCCGTGCGCGAGGAACCGCTCCAGCAGACCGCGCTGGGCCATCACCTCGATGCTGCGCACATGCAGCCCGAGCGAGCGGACCACCTTGGTCGGCTGTGCCTCCTTCTCCAGCACGACCACGTGGACGCCGTGCAGCCGCAGCTCGCAGGCCAGCATCAGGCCGGTCGGTCCGCCACCGGCAACGATCACGTCGATCATCAGAACCCCCTGTCTCGGCCTGGAGATTCTGAGGTACGACCGGGGCCTTGCCGCAAGGCCCCCCGTGCGCTATACGTTGAGAGTGGCAAGGAGTGAGTGACCTCCTTGCCTTTGTCTTTTCCGCGGCACGTCCGCGGTACCTCAGCCGTCGGCCGCCGTGTGCGCCGCTGCCAGGGCGGCCAGCTCGGCCGGGTCGCGCGGACCGGGTGCCGTGTCGTCCAACAGGCCGTGTGCGCGGAGCAGTTGGGTCGCCGCGATGCCCCAGGGCAGCCGCAGCCCCGCCTGCTGCAGCAGATCCGTGCGGGACAACATCACGTCCGCGGGGCCGGTGCGCACCCCGGACGGGGTGAGGAGAGCCGTCTCGTCGGCCCAGCGCAGGGCCAGGTCGACATCGTGCGTGGCCATGACCACCGTGGTGCCGGACGTGCGCAGCCCGTCGAGGATGGTGAGCAGGCGTTCCTGGCCGTCCGGGTCGAGGCCGGCGGTCGGTTCGTCCAGGATCAGCACACGGGGCCGCATCGCGACGGCGCCCGCGATGGCCGTGCGTTTGCGCTGCCCGTACGACAGCAGGTGCGTGGGCCGGTCGGCCAGCGCCGAGATGTCCAGGGCGGCGAGCGCCTCGTCGACCCGGGCGCGCACCTCGGCGTCGGGCAGGCCGAGGTTCAGCGGGCCGAAGGAGACGTCCTGGGCGACGGACGCGGCGAAGAGCTGGTCGTCGGGGTCCTGCACCACCAGCTGGACGGTCGTCCGCAGCCGGGTCAGCCCCTTGCGGTCGTACCTGACCGGCGAACCCTCCACCGTCAGCCGGCCACTGTCCGGACGCAGCCCGCCGCTGAGCAGCCGCATCAACGTGGTTTTGCCGGTGCCGTTGCGGCCGAGCAGCGCCAGCGCCCGCCCCTCGTGCACGTCGAAGTCGAGGCCGTTGAGGACGACAGGGCCGTCCTCGTAGGCGTAGGACGCGCCCCGCAGGGCGACCAGGGCGGTGGGCTCGCTCATGGCAGGGCCTTTTCCAGTACGAGGGTGAGGGCGGCCACCGCTGCGAGGAGCGCGCAACTCGCGGCCGTGAAGCGGACGGAGACCCGGGCCTCGGGCACCAGGACGCGCAGGGTGCCGTCGTAGCCGCGCCCGGCGAGCCCGGCCTGGAGGCGGGCCGCCCGGTCGAAGGCACGGATGAACGCGGTGGCGCCGAGCCCGGCAAGAGAGCGCCACTCCGCCGCCCGGCCGGTGTGCCCGAGTCGGGCGGCCTGGGCGTCCCGGATGCGCCGTACGGAATCCAGGAGCAGGAAGCTCATGCGGTACGTCACCAGGGCGACGTCGACGACGGCCGCGGGCACACCGGCCTTCACCAGGCGGGGCAGCAGGTCGGACATCGGCGTGGTGAAGGCGAACAGCAGCACTCCGAGGGAGGCGGCCGAAGTGCGCAGCAGCAGCTCACCCGCCTGCCGCGGGCCCTCGGCGGCGAGGGACACGAAGCCCTCCGGCCCGCCGACCTGGACGAGCAGCGTGGCCGCGCCGGTCACGCAGAAGCCCAGCGGCACGCGGTAGGCGCGCCACAGCCGGCGGCCGGGCACGCCGGCCGGTCCCAGCAGCACGCTCAGGGCGGTGACCAGGACCAGCGCGGCGCCCGGCCACGGCGGCAGCGAGATCGCGAGCACGGTGAGGCCGAGCCCGAGCACGGCCTTGTCCACGGGGTGACGGTGGCGCCAGCGACTGCTGTGCGCCGCCGCGTCGATCGGCAGCACGCGGGCTCAGTCCTGTTGTTCGGCGGGAGGTTTCCCGGCGGTGCCACCCGGCACGCTCCCGGCAGTCCCGCTGGGCGCGCTCTCGGACTCCCGTTCCCGCTCCAGCGCCCGCTGCTCGCCCTGGCGCCGTCCGCGGTGCAGGCCGAAGTAGTAGGCGAGGACACCCGCGCCGAGGGCCGCCTGGAGGGAGAACAGGGCCGACTCGATCTCACCGGACGGCGGCTCGTACAACGGCGAGAACCACGGCTGGTAGTCCGGCTCGATCTCGGTGATCGCGGTCTCCGCCTCACCGTCGGCGCCCGTGAACGGCTCCTCCTTGTGGTCGCCGAGGCCGAGAGCGAGCGGCAGCACGGCGAGCGCGGCCACGACGAGCAGCAGCAGAACGTTGATCTTCGTGTTCTTGCTCATCGGGCCACCGCCTCGGTCTCGGTCCGGGACCGCTCCTTGCCGACGAGCACGCCCAGCCGGGTCAGTTCGCCCTTGCTGGACTGCACCAGCAGCCGCATCACGAGGACCGTCAGCAGTCCCTCGCTCACCGCGAGCGGCAGCTGGGTGACGGCGAAGATGGAGCCGAACTTGCCGAGCGCGCCCAGGAATCCGCTGCTCGGGTCGGGAAAGGCGAGCGCCAGCTGGACGCTGGTGACGCAGTAGGTGGACAGGTCGGCGACGAACGCCCCGAAGAAGACGGCGACCATCAGCGGCACGTCGTACCGCCGCAGCAGCCGGTAGATGCCGTATCCGGCCCAGGGCCCGACGATCGCCATCGAGAAGACGTTGGCGCCGAGCGTGGTCAGGCCGCCGTGCGCGAGCAGCAGCGCCTGGAAGAGCAGGGTGATGGTGCCCAGGACCGCCATGATCGGTGGCCGGAACAGGATGGCGCCCAGTCCGGTGCCGGTGGGGTGGGAGCAACTTCCGGTCACCGAGGGCAGCTTCAGCGCGGACAGGACGAAGGTGAAGGCGCCGGAGGCGCCGAGGAGCAGTGTGCTCTCCGGGTGCTCCCTGACCTCACGGGTGAGGGAACGGACTCCGTGGACGACGAAGGGCGCGGACGCGACGCCCCAGGCGACAGCGTGCG
This sequence comes from Streptomyces sp. CA-251387, assembly GCF_050936625.1. NCBI lineage: Bacteria > Bacillati > Actinomycetota > Actinomycetes > Kitasatosporales > Streptomycetaceae > Streptomyces > Streptomyces sp. CA-251387. The sequence continues at coordinate 7,826,171 of NZ_JBNJMJ010000001.1, forward strand.
CCGGAGGCAGAAAACCCTCGGCTATGTGCATGGCTCAGCAGACCCTCTCCAGCACCTCGTGGATGGTTGACGCGCCTTGGCCGGTCTCCTGGCTGACGGGTACCACCGCCCGTGCCCCGCCTTCCCGGGTCGCAAGAACCCAGTGGCTGCCCGTCAGGGCCGGAGCCGGACTTCCCGATTCACAGTGGCGAGGGCCGCACCGGCATCACACCGGATTTCCCGTTCACCAAGGCGTGGTGACAGTAGTGCCCGCACCGGCCGCCTGACAAGCGCGCCTCGGGGGCGCAAAGGGGGCGTTCACCTGCTTCGAGATGAGTGGCTCGGCTGGAGTGCCGCATCAGTGGCATGGTTTGGGCGCTGTTTAGTGCTGTGACCGCATAGGTTCGCCGGGTCGGCGGTCGTGGCGGTTGGATGTGCGGTGACTGACCGACCACGAGGGGCAGAAGCTGCAGCAGATCGTGCGCCGGGGCAGCACGAGTTCGGTGCGCTACCGGCGGGCGATGATGCTGCTGGCCTCCGCTGGAGGGGGCACCGGCAGCGGATGATCAGGCGGATCCCGGCGGCCCGCGGAGCGGGTATATGCGGCGCTGATGTGTCCTCAGACGCCCGCTTCCACCAGGTCGTCGGTATGGAAGGTGCGGCGGTAGGAGGCGGGTGAGACACCGAAGGTGGTGCGCATGTGGGCGCGCAGGGAGTTGGCGGAGCCGAAGCCACAGCGGTGGGCGACCAGGTCGATGGACAGGTCGGTGGTCTCCAGCAACTGCTTGGCCAGTTCCAGGCGTTGCGCGGTGAGCCACTGCACGGGGGTCATGCCGACCTCGTCGCGGAAGCGGCGGGTGAAGGAGCGCAGGCTCATCCGGGCGTGTTCGGCCAGGCGGTTCAGGGAGAGGGGTTCGCCGAGGTGTTCCAGGGCCCAGGCGCGGGTGGCGGTGGTGGTGCCGACGGTGGGTTCGGGCACCGGGCGGTCGATGTACTGGGCCTGGCCGCCGTCCCGCCAGGGCGGGACGACGCACATGCGGGCGGCGCGGTTGGCGGCGGCGGCGCCGTGGTCGCGGCGGATCATGTGCAGGCACAGGTCGACGCCGGCGGCGACGCCCGCGGAGGTCAGGACGTCGCCGTCGTCGACGAAGAGGACCTCCTCGTCGACCTTGACGCGGGGGTAGGCGCGGCGGAACTCGGGAGCGAGGCCCCAGTGGGTGGTGGCGGGCCGGCCGTCGAGGAGGCCCGCAGCGGCCAGGACGTAGGAGCCGGCGCAGATGGACACCAGGCGGGTGCCGGGCCGGATGCCGGCGATGGCCGCGGTGACCTCGGGCGGCAGCGGGCCGCCGCGGCCCAGCTCGGGCATGGCGTGCGTGGGCGGGACGATCACGGTGTCCGCGGCGGCCAGGGCCTCGGGACCGGCCGCGGGCTGCACGGTGAACCCGGCGTCGCTGAGGACCGGGGCGCCGTCGGCGGTGCAGACGGTGACCTCGTACAGCGGGCGTGAGCCGGGGTCCAGGACGCTGCCGAAGACGCGGGAGGGGATGCCGAGTTCGAAGGGCGGGACGCCGGGCAGCGCGAGGACGGCGATGCGGTGCCGCCCGGCCGCGTCGGCGCTCGGGTCGGGGAGGGGGTCGGTGCACGGCCACTGCATCTCACTCATGGCCAGATCCTGTGGCCAGACGGCCAACACCATGGTGGGGGCGGATGCCGGATCGTGGACTGCGTCGCGCCGGGAAGGGCCCGGACGGCCGGTATCCGATCAAGACGGAAAAGAGTGAGGCGGACAGCATGCGTGCGGTGGTCGTGGAGCAGTGGGGCGGACCGGAAGTGCTCGTGGAGCGTGAGGTCGCCCGGCCCGAGCCGGGACTGAACGAGGTCCTGGTGCGGGTCCACGCGGCCGGTGTGAACCCGGTGGACTTCAAGACCCGGGCCAGCGGGGCCCTGATCGAGTGGGGCGAGGTCCCGGCGGTCGGCTGGGACGTCTCCGGCACCGTGGAGGCCGTCGGACCGGGCGTGGGGATGTTCCGCCCCGGGGACGAGGTGTACGGCATGCCGCTGTTCCCGCGGCAGGCCGGCGCCTACGCCGAGTACGTCGTCGCCCCGGCCCGCCACCTCGCGCCCAAGCCAGCGAACCTCACCCACGTGCAGGCGGCGGCGCTGCCGCTGGCCGCGCTGACCGCCTGGCAGGCCCTGGTGGACACCGCCGGGGTGCGCGCCGGTGAGCGGGTGCTGGTGCACGCGGCGGCCGGCGGGGTCGGCCACCTGGCCGTGCAGATCGCCAAGGCCCGCGGCGCGTACGTCATCGGCACGGCCAGCGCCGGCAAGCACGACCTGCTGCGGCAGCTGGGCGCGGACGAGGTGATCGACTACCGCACGGTCCGCTTCGAGGACGCCGTCGGGGGCGTGGACGTGGTGCTGGACGGGCTCGGCGGCCAGAACGCCGAGCGGTCCCTGACGGTGCTGCGCCCGGGCGGCCGGCTGATCACCCTGCCCGGCCCCGACGACGTCCCCGCCGACGTCCCCGGCCACGTGCGGGCGGTGTGGATGCTGGTCGAGCCCGACCACCTGGGTCTGCGTGAGATCGCCGCCCTGGCCGAGCGGGGCGCGCTCACGCCCGTGGTCGAGACCGTCGTCCCGCTGGCCGAGGCCGCGAAGGCGCACGAGATCGGCGAGCAGGGCCGCACCACCGGGAAGATCGTCCTGAGCGTCGCCTGACGCCAGCCGCCCCGGCCGGGTCGGCTGCGGGCAGGTGGAGCGGGACTGGAGCCCCGGGACCGACCGGTCCTGATCTGGCCTCACGCCTGGATAAATAGGATGAAGACAAGGAGTAGTGCCCCATGCGAGCGTTCGTCGTCACCAAGTACAAGGAGCCGCTGCAGGAGGCGGACGTCCCCGAACCCACCGTGGGGGAGCACGACGTGCTCGTCCGGGTGGAGGCCGCCGGACTGAATCAGCTGGATGAGAAGATCCGCGCCGGTGAGTTGAAGCAGATCCTGCCCTACAAGCTGCCGCTGATCCTGGGCAACGATGTCGCGGGCACTGTCATCAGCGTCGGGACGGCGGTTCGCGGCTTCAAGCCCGGAGACGAGGTCTACGGTCGGCCCGACCAGGACCGCATCGGCACGTTCGCCGAGCGCATCGCCGTCGCGGAGGGCGACCTGGCGCTCAAGCCCGCTTCGATCAGCATGAATGAGGCCGGCTCGCTGCCGCTGGTGGCGCTCACGGCGTGGCAGGCGCTGGTGGAGCGCGGGAAGGTGCGGCCCGGGCAGAAGGTTCTCATCCACGCCGGGGCCGGCGGGGTCGGTTCGATCGCGATCCAGCTCGCCGCGCACCTCGGTGCGAGCGTCGCCACGACCGCCAGCGGGTCCAACGCGGACTTCGTGCGCGCGCTCGGCGCGGACACGGTGATCGATTACCGCAGCCAGGACTTCGAGCAGCTCCTGACCGGCTACGACCTGGTGCTGGACAGCCTCGGTGGGGAGACTCTCGAGAAGTCCCTGCGGGTGCTCAAGCCCGGCGGCAAAGCCATCGAGATCGCTGGTCCCCCGGAGCCCACTTTCGCGCGCGAGGCCGGCCTCAACCCGCTGCTGCGCCTGGGGGTCGCCGTCCTGAGCCGCAAGATCCGCAAGCAGGCGAAGAAGCTCGGCGTGACGTATGAGTTCATGCTCATGCGCGCCAGCGGCGACCAGCTCCGCCAGATCACCACCCTCATCGACCAGGGCGTGGTGCGTCCGGTCGTGGGAAAGGTGGTCGGCTTCGACCAGACCCCGCAGGCGCTGCAGTCCCTGTCCCAGGGTGGCATCCGCGGCAAGGCCGTCATCGGCAGCAGCTGACCCGCCGCAACCGCGACGGGCGACACAGAACGCACGAGGACACCACCCATGTCTGTCGCCTCCCAGTCGGTCGGACGGCGCGAGCGGAACAAGCAGGAGAAACTCGACCGCATCGTCGCTGCCGCCAGTGAACTGTTCGCCGAACACGGCGTCGATGAGGTCACGACCCAGCAGATCGCGGACCAGGCCGACATCGGCACCGGGACCCTGTTCCTTTATGCCAAGACCAAGGGCGAACTCCTCCTGCTCGTCCAGAACGCCAAGTACGTCGAAGCACTTGAGCAGGGCCTTGCGGACGCCGAGGCCGTCCCCGGCGTGCTGGACGCGGTGCTGGCGATCGTCCGGCCGATCGTCGAGTGCAACCGCATCCAGGTCGACAACGGACGCACCTACCTGCGAGAGATGGTCTTCGGCGACCCCGAGGAGCCCCGGCACAGCGCGGCACTCGCCATCGTCGCGCAGACCGAGGAGGCCATCGCCGCCGCGCTGCGCCGAGACGATCGGGTCACGGAGGGCGACGCCGCGACGCTGGCACACATCGTGTCCGCCGTGATGTTCCTCAGCATGGCGGCGGGCGTGAACATCGCCTTGAGCGTCGAGGAGATCGTGCAGGACATCCGGAGGCAGGTTGAGGTCCTGCTGCCTCGCTGAAGCGCGGCCCCAGCCTCAGGTGCAGGTGACCATCCGGGTAGTCCTCGGCTGCGGCATGGCCCGAATCCCCACATGGCAGTTCATCCGGCCGTTGCTGCCCATACCGGCATGACCGGACGGCTGGGGCGGGTGGCCGGAGGACTACCGCCACCGCGTGCTGCTGGGATTTCGGAGATTGCCCACCTACGTGGCGTCGAGTCCCCGTCGCACAGTCCCTGTCCGCAGGATTCCGGGTCGAGGCCCGTGTGGTGCGGTCAGGGCTTTGTGGGTCGATTCAGCAGTTCAAGGGCGCCTTCGACGCGATGATGCCGTCCTGCCGCGTCGTGCGTGGCGCAGGCGGCCAGGTCGGGGCGCTCGTAGGGCTGCCGGCAGACATGGCAGTCGTAGGTGACCGCCCCACCACTCGAACGCCGCTCGCCGGTCGTCCATGGGCGCATCACGCCAGTCCCGCCTGCCTCGCGTGAACCACAGGAAGTCGAAGTACGTGCGCAGGTCCCGGGCATGGGCGGCCTGGGTGTTCCACGGCGAAGACGCCGACCACACCGAGAAGTACCGGTTCGACTCGACGTCGTACATGCCGACCGGCCTGATCAGGAACGGCTGCACCTCGGGCACACGCATCCCGCGGCCACATCAGCTCGGCGAGTGAAGTGCGCCCGCCATGTCGATCACTGGATGGCGGGTGCACTTCACCCGCCATCCAGTGATCGACATGGCGCCGGACGATATCCCGCGGACAGCTCAACAGCGCACAACAGAAGTGGGGTGTTACCGCGCCCTGGCCGGCCGGTGGGCCGACGGCCGTGTCGCCCTACGGAGCCGCAACGGCAGCGATCTAATGCTGTGATCGCGTAGGTTCGCCGGGTTGGATCAGGCTGCGGTTGTGAGGGGGCGTCCGCCCCATCGGGTGCCTTTCTCGCTGCGGATGCGGGCGCGTTCCTTGCGTTCGGCGGCCAGGACGTCGCAGTGGCGGGCATTGGCGTTGCGCCAGCGGAGGTAGGAGTGCAGGGCCCTGGTCTGGAAGGTGTGGTTGGGGTGGTGGGAGTTGGCGATGGTGAACTGCCGCAGTGGTCCGAAGTGGGCCTCGATCGGGTTCGCCCAGGAGGCGTAGGTCGGGGTGAAGCACAGCTCGACCTTGTGCTTCTTTGCCCAGCGGCGGATGTCGGCGCCCTTGTGGGCGGACAGGTTGTCCAGGATCACGTAGATCGGTGCGCCGTCGGGCCGGGCGGCGCGGATCGATTTCAGCGCGGCCAGCGTGTTCCCGGCACCCTTCTTGCGGCGGTTCACGCCCCACAGACGGTCGTCGCCCACCGAGTAGCAGCCATGGAAGTACCGGACGCCGTGGGTGCGATGGTGGGTGGCCGGCAGCCGGTCGGGCCGGGTCTGTTCGGCCCAGCAGCTGCCGCCGATGGGCCGGATCCCGAGTGGGCCGAACTCATCGAAGGCGAATACCCGGTCCGGGAAGCGGTCCAGGACGTGCTCGATACGGTCCAGCTTCGTCTCCCGTTCGGGGTCCGGGGACTCCTTCCAGGTCTTGGTGCGCTGGAAGGTGACGCCGCGGCGGGCGAGCAGGCACCGTAACGCCTCACGGCCGATGCGAATCACCCGGCCGTGGACTTTGCGCAGGTAGGCGACGAGCTTGCGCAGTGACCAGCGAGTAAAAGGCTGGCCGAGCTTGACCGGGCGGGTGGTGGCCGTCTGGACGACGAAGTCCTCTTCGTCAGACTTGAGTTGGCGGGGACGGCCTCCCGCCCACCGAGGGTCCAGGCAGGCCAGGCCCTTCTCGTTGAACGCGTGGATCACATCCCGGACGGTGTCCTCGTCGGCCTGCACCAGCTGTGCGATCACCGGCACCCGTTTTCCTCCAGCGGAGGCCAGCAGCATCATCGCCCGCCGGTAGCGCACCGAACTCGTGCTGCCCCGGCGCACGATCTGCTGCAGCTTCTGCCCCTCGTGGTCGGTCAGTCTGCGCACACGGAAGGGCTCGGCCACCGCGCCTCCAGCGGTCGAATCGGATGTCACCGCACATCCAACCGCCACGACCGCCGACCCGGCGAACCTATGCGGTCACAGCACTAGCCGGGCTCGGAAGGCTCCTTCGAGGGCTTGGTCTTGACGTCGCCTTTCGGGGTCTTCTTCGTCCTGGTCGGCGCCGGGCCGGCCTCGGCTTCCGGTACCGAGCCGGTCAACCGGGCGCAGTAGGCCGCCACGTGCTCTTCCCCGCCCGCGGCCTGGACGAGACGCTGCCATGCCGTGGCGTTCGGGGCGTGACCGCGGTTCTTGATCTTCTCGTAGGAACGGCAGTGCGCTTCGACGTTCTTGGCCGTGTCGGGGTGCCGGGAGGGCGTCGTCGGTGTCGTGCCGGGCCGGGCGGGAGGGGCGGGCTGTTCGCCGGGAGCGTCTGCCGAGGGGCGGCGCGTGCTGTGGGTGCCCGTGGCACCGGTGTCAGGGGCGTCGGCGTGCGGTGTGTCCACTACGCCGATGGAGGCGAAGGCGATGCCGCCCAGCAGCGCACTCGCCGCGACGGCGACCGCTCCGCCGCGTGCCCAGCGCCGCTTCGGGACTTTCGGGCGCCAGTCGTCCTGGTGCCGGGTGCGCGGGTCCTGATCACCTGCCGTGCGCGCGCTGCGAAACGCGGTGACGGCCGCCTGTTCCGCGGTGGCGTCCAGGTCCTGCTGCCGCAGGGCCTCGCCGAGCCGTTCCGCCGTCCTGTCCAGGGCGGACGCGTCGTCGAGGTCGCGGGCGGGGTGCGCGTGGGGTGCTGCCGGGCGCGAGGCGGCTGCAGGGTCGTGGGCCTCGCCGCTCAACGGTTCGCCTCCGTTTCGATCGGTGCCCATCTCGGTTCTCCCAGCGTCCGCGCGACCTCATGTGTCACCTCACGCGGGTACAGCTCCCGGGCCAGGCCCTTCAGACCGCGGCGGGCCAGAACCCGTACGACGGCGCGGGGTCTGCCCATCACTCTCGCGGCCGCCGGCTCGTCGAGGCCTAAGGCGTGGCGCAGCACGACCGCCTCGGCCTGGCCGCGGGGCAGCCGGGCGAGGAGGGCCGGGAGGGTCCCCGCGGACGGTGTTGCTCCGCGGGGCGATGTGCCGTGCTGCCGGAGGTGAACGAGCGCGTGGCGTCGGGCGATGCTCGCCGTCCAGCCGCGGAATCCATGACCGTCGCCGCGAAACCGTGGCAGGTCCTCGGCGATCTCCTGCCACGCCGCGGCGGCGACGTCCTCGGCGGCCTCGCCCACGATTTGGCGCAGGTAGCCGAGCAGGCCCGGCTGGACCAGCCGGTACAGCGCGGCGAACGCGGCTTCGTCACCGTCCTGTGCCTGGGCCACTGCGCTGTCCAACGCCACATCGTCGGCCCTCATGTGCGCAGCATCCCCTCCCCGCCCGCCGCTGGTCGCCCCCCATTGGCCGGCCAACGCACCGGAGCGTACGGCAGGTTGCACGAGCGCCGGGCCGGTCTCGAAGAATCGGTGGCGCGTGGCCGTTGCGGGGCGTGGGTTCGGCCTTTTCGGTGGGGCTGCGTTTCGCAGTCGATCCGGTGAAGTCAGGCCCGGTTGAGGCGGGCGGAGATTCCGTGACCGATCAGCAAATACATAACCGCGGGGAGCCCATAATTGAGGATGACGCGTAGACCCTCTGTGTCCATCGTGAAAATGTCCTGGGACCACCAGGCCAGCCAGTCCGCCGTTCCCTGCACGAACGTGACGAATACGTTCGCCTGGTTCGCGTCGAGCAGGAACAGCAGGATCCACAGGACCAGCAGACCTGCGGCGGTGTCGGCGATCGTGCAGACCGTCAGCGCCGTGCGCCGCCCGGCGGCCTGGCGGCGGGCGAAGCGGTCGGGGTCCGAGGGCTGATTGTAGGTGGGGTATCCGGAAGCCGGGTCCGTGTTGCTCACAAGAGAATTCCGATCTGACGAGGTGTCGTGTCGGCGCGGCCGCCCCGCGGGGTTTATCCGCTCCTCTCCAGCTCTGCGTCCTGCTCGCGCGTCCGCGTTACACCTCAATCCACAGCGCCCAAAATATGGTCGCCTATTCGGGCACTTACCCAAATGTTCAGGCGCGGCGGCACATTTGAGGACGGCGCGGGCGAGACGCTCGGCTGACCGCTCGTACAGAGGCGGCCGCTCACCCGTCCGGTCCGGTGTCCTATGAGGCGTCGCGGGCGCAGGTCGTGTCCGTGCCCTCGGTCGATTCGCCGCGCTCCGCACCGGGACTGCCGGAGCGGAGTTCGACGCAGCAGGCGCCGGGGCGGGGTGCCAGCACGGCCGTGGTGTCCCGGTCGCCCGTGGCGGCCAGGTAGCCGCACAGGAAGGCGTGGTTCATGCCGCAGACCAGCACCGGTGCCTGGGCGGCGACGGGATGGAAGGGGCAGTTGTGCAGCACGGTCCGCCCCTCCCCGCCGTCCTCCGGATCGAAGCCGAAGGCCTCCAGGAACGCGGTGACATCGGCAGCGGGGGCCTCGGCGCCGAGTGCCTCGCCGCGCTCGCGGGCGACGCGCAGGGACGCCTCCTGTGCGCTCTCGCCGGGCCGCTGGGCGGTGATGGCCTGGGCCAGGAGCGAGGCCAGCAGCTCGTGGCGGCGCGGCGGAAGGCTCAGTGTGAGCGCGTGCGGAGCGGGTTCGTACACCTTCGGCGCGCGGCCGACCCGGCGCGGCCTGTGCCCGCCGTGGCGGGCCTGCAGCAGCCCCGACGCCACCAGCTTGTCCAGGTGGAACGCGGCCAGCTTGCGGGAGATGCCCACCGCGGCGGACGCCTCCTCACGGGTCACCGGCCGCCGTGCCCGCCGTACGAACTCCAGCAGCCGGCGCCGCGACTCGTCGCCCAGGACGGCGAGCGCGGCCATCGCGTCGGCGCCGGTCGCAGGCGTGGGCGCTGCTGCCGGAGGTTCGGACGTCACGCGCTCACCGTAACCCCGACGGACCACTCTCGGGTGGGGGTACTCGGCACCTGTCTTGACCCGTGGCACGAATAAGACCAACAATTGTTGGTGAAACAACTCACAGGTGAGGTGCCGTATGACGGTGCACAGTGAGCTACGCGATCCGCGTCAGGCGAAGCAGCCGGTCAGCGGCGCCCTGGCGGGACCCTACGGGCATCCCTTCCATCCGATCCTGGTCACCGTGCCGATCGGCGCCTGGGTGTCGAGCCTGGTCTTCGACATCGCCTCCCGGATCGTCGACCGGCCCGGCTTCCTGGCCCACGGATCCGCCTGGCTGATCGCCATCGGCGCGATCGGCGCCCTGGTGGCGGCCTGCGTCGGCTTCCTCGACCTGTTCGCCATCCCCACCGGCACCCCGGCCTTCCGTACGGCGCTGGTGCACATGGCGCTCAACCTGGCCGTCACCGCCGCCTACGCGGCCGGTTTCGCCTGGCGGCAGAGCGACGGCTACCCGGAGGGGCAGGGCGTGGGAGCCGGTCAGCTGGCGCTCTCCGCCGTCGCGCTCGCCGCCCTCGGCCTGTCCGGCTACCTCGGAGGCAAGCTCGCCTACCGCTACGGCGTGCGCGTCGCCGAGGAGTCCGTGCAGGCAGAGGGGTACCGCACCGGACCCGCCTGACCCGCACCGGACCCGCCTGACCCCGCTCGTCACCACCGCTGGAGCCCGACATGGAGATCGCCGCTCTCGTCGCCTGGGTGGTCACCGCCCTCGGCGGATTCGTCCTCCTCTCCCGCTGGATCGCGGGCGGCGGCCTGCGCGGGCAGCAGACCGGGGACAGCCGCTTCCCGGCCCCGCTCGTCTTCGGCCACTTCCTGCTCGCGGCGGCCGGACTGGTCGTCTGGATCGTCTACCTCGCCGCCGACAAGGACGGCCTGGCCTGGACGTCCTTCGGGATCCTCGTCGTCGTCGCCCTGCTCGGCTTCACCCTTTTTGCCCGCTGGCTGCCCGTCCACCGCGCCACCACGCCGGCGCCACAGGACACCACGGCACCGCCCGAACGGCAGCTGCCGGTCCCCGTGGTCCTTGCCCACGGCCTGCTGGGCGCCACGACCCTGGTGCTGGTGCTGCTGGCCGCGCTGGAGGTCGGCGGGAGCTGACCGTGACGGCGCCCCCGTCCCGTAGGAAGTTCCCTGGCCGACGCGTAACGTGAAGCAGCATGAAGATGCCCGTCCCCGCTGCACGCTGCCGCACACTGCTGTCACCGGCAGGACGACCAGCCTCTGAGCAGCGAGGGGACGGACCCGCGTGAAAATCCTCATCAGTGCCGACATGGAGGGCGCCACCGGCGTGACCTGGCCGGCCGACGTGCTGCCGGGGACGCCTCAGTGGGAGCGGTGCCGCGGGATGTTCACCTCGGACGTCAACGCCGCCGTGCTGGGCTTCTTCGACGGCGGTGCCGACGACGTCCTCATCAACGAGGCGCACTGGACGATGCGTAATCTGCTGCTCGAACAGCTCGACGAACGAGCCGAGATGCTCACCGGCCGGCACAAGGCGCTGTCCATGGTCGAGGGCGTCCAGCACGGCGACGTGGACGGCATCGCCTTCGTCGGCTACCACGCGGGCGCCGGCATGGAGGGCGTCCTCGCGCACACCTATCTCGCCAACTCCATCACCGGCGTGTGGCTGAACGACGTACGGGCCAGCGAGGGGCTGCTGAACGCACACGTCGTCGCCGAGTACGGCGTGCCCGTGGTGCTCGTCACCGGCGACGACGTGGCCTGCGAGGACGCGCTCGGATACGCGCCCGGGGCGCTGAAGGTCGCCGTCAAGGACCACGTCTCGCGGTACGCGGCCGTCTGCCGCACGCCGGCCCGAACCGCCGCCGACATCCGCGCGGCAGCGAAGGAGGCGGCGACGCTGGCGGTCCGGCACGAGCCGGTGAGCGGCGGTCCGTTCACCATCGCCCTCGAGTTCGACGCCGAGCACCTCGCCATGGCCGCCACCGTCGTTCCCGGTGTCGGCCGGATCGGGGAGCGCAAGGTGGCGTACACCAGCGAGACGATGTACCAGGGGATCCGTACCTTCAAGGCGGTCACCACGATCGTCTCGGCCGCGGTGGAGGAGCAGTATGGCTGACGGGCAGGCACTGGACGAGGTCGTGACCTTCACGTCCGACCTCATCCGCATCGACACGACCAATCGCGGCGGCGGCGACTGCCAGGAGCGCCCCGCCGCCGAGTACGCCGCCGCACGGCTGGCCGAGGCGGGCCTGGAGCCCACCCTGCTGGAGCGCACCAGGGGCCGTACGAACGTCGTCGCCCGCATCGAGGGCACCGATCAGTCGGCGGACGCGCTGCTCGTCCACGGTCACCTGGACGTGGTGCCCGCGCAGGCCGCCGAGTGGAGCGTGCACCCCTTCTCCGGGGAGATCCGCGACGGGGTCGTGTGGGGGCGGGGGGCGGTCGACATGAAGAACATGGACGCGATGATCCTCGCCGTCGTGCGGGCCTGGGCCCGGCAGGGCGTACGGCCCCGGCGCGACGTCGTGATCGCCTTCACCGCCGACGAGGAGGCGAGCGCCGAGGACGGCTCCGGCTTCCTGGCCGACCGGCACGCCGGGCTGTTCGAGGGCTGCACCGAGGGCATCAGCGAGTCCGGCGCGTTCACCTTCCACGACGGCGGCGGGCGGCAGATCTACCCGATCGCGGCCGGGGAGCGCGGCACCGGCTGGCTCAAGCTCACGGCGCGCGGAAGGGCCGCACACGGCTCCCGGCCCAACCCGGAGAACGCGGTCACCCGCCTCGCCGCGGCCGTCACCCGGATCGGCGCCCACGACTGGCCGCTGCGCCTGACCCCGACCGTGCGCGCCGCTCTCACCGAACTCGCCGCGCTCTACGGCCTCGACGCCGGCCTGGACGACGTGGACGGCCTGCTGGAGAAGCTCGGCCCGGCGGCGAAGCTCGTCGAGGCGACCGTCCGCAACAGCGCCAACCCGACCATGCTGGAGGCCGGTTACAAGGTCAACGTGATCCCGGGGGAGGCCGTGGCCTATGTCGACGGCCGGTATCTCCCCGGCGTCGAGGACGAGTTCCGCGCGACCGTCGACGAGCTCACCGGACCCGACGTGGAGTGGGAGTTCCACCACCACGAGGTGGCGCTCCAGTCGCCGGTGGACTCGCCGACGTACGCCCGTATGCGCGCCGCCGTCGAGGAGTTCGCCCCCGAGGGGCACGTCGTGCCGTACTGCATGCCCGGCGGCACGGACGCCAAGCAGTTCTCGCGGCTCGGCATCACCGGCTACGGCTTCTCCCCGCTGAAGCTGCCGGAGGGCTACGACTACGGGGCCATGTTCCACGGCGTCGACGAGCGCGTGCCCGTCGAGGCGCTGCACTTCGGCGTCCGTGTCCTCGACCGTTTCCTGCGCACGGCCTAGGGGAGTTGGGGAAGACAGTGCGGACGCTGGCGTACGGTTCCTGGCCCTCGCCCATCGACGCGGCGCTCGCCGCCGCGCACGACGGGCGGCCCGAGTACGTGGGTTTCGTGGGTGACGAGGCGTGGTGGATCGAGCCCCGGCCCACGGAGGGCGGGCGCCGCACGCTGGTGCGGCGACGGGCCGACGGCAGGGAGGAGTCCGTGCTGCCCGCTCCGTGGAACGTGCGCAGCCGCGTCGTCGAGTACGGCGGACAGCCGTGGGCCGGAGCGATGGTCGACGGCCGGCCCCTCGTCGTCTTCGTCGACTTCGCCGACCAGCGGCTCTACCGGTACGAGGAGGGCGGTGAGCCGCGTCCGCTCACACCCCGGTCCCCGGTGGGCGGTGGACTGCGCTGGGTCGAGCCTCAGGTGCGGCTCGACCTCGGGGAAGTGTGGTGCGTACTGGAGGAGTTCACGGGGGACGGCCCCACGGATGTGCGGCGCGTCCTGGCCGCCGTCCCGCTGGACGGCTCGGCGGCCGAGGAGCGGGACGCCGTACGCGAACTCACCGACGACCGGTACCGGTTCGTCACCGGAGCGCGGATCTCGCCGGACGGGCGGCGGGCGGCGTGGCTCGCCTGGGACCATCCGCGGATGCCGTGGGACGGCACGGAGCTGCTGGTCGCCGACGTCGGCGCCGACGGCACGCTCGGTCGACCGCATACCGTCGCCGGTGGGCCGGAGGAGTCGATCGCTCAGGTCGACTGGTCGACGGACAACCGTCTTCTGTATACAGTCGACAGCAGCGGCTGGTGGAACCTCTACCGGGACGGCGAACCCCTCTGCCCGCGTGAGGAGGAGTTCGGCGGACCGCTGTGGAAGCTCGGCCTGCGCTGGTTCGCTCCGCTGGAGAGCGGGTTGATCGCCGTCGTACACGGTCGTGGGTCGACGGTCCTCGGGATACTGGATCCCGAATCCGGCGAACTCGTCGACGTGGCGGGCCCCTGGACCGAGTTCGCGCCCACGCTCGCCGTGCACGGCGAGCGGGTGATCGCCGTCGGCGCCAGCCCGCGCAGCGCCTACGAGGTCATCGAGCTGGACGAACGCACCGGCCGCGCCCGCGTCATCGGCGCCGCGCACGACGACGCGGTGGACCCCGCCTACTACCCCGAGCCCCAGATCCGCACCTTCACCGGCCCCGCCGGACAGGACATCCACGCGCACATCTACCCGCCCCACAACCCCGACTGCACGGCCCCCGACGGCACTCCACCCCCGTACGTCGTCTGGGCGCACGGCGGGCCCACCGACCGGGCGCCCCTCGTGCTCGACCTGGCCATCGCCTACTTCACCTCGCGCGGCATCGGCGTCGCCGAGGTCGACTACGGCGGCTCCACCGGGTACGGCCGGGCCTACCGCAACCGGCTGCGCGAGCAGTGGGGCGTGGTCGACGTCGAGGACTGCGCGGCCGTCGCGCTCGCCCTCGCCGACGAGGGCACCGCCGACCGCGGCCGGCTCGCCATCCGCGGCGGCAGCGCGGGCGGCTGGACCACGGCCGCGTCGCTCGCCACGACCGACGTCTACGCCTGCGGCACCATCCTCTACCCGATCCTCGACCTGGCCGGCTGGGGCACGGGCGAGACCCACGACTTCGAGTCCCAGTACCTCGAGAGCCTGGTCGGACCGCTCGCCGAGGTGCCGTCCCGGTACACCGAGCGTTCGCCCGCCGCGCACGCCGACCGCATCACCGCGCCGTTCCTGCTGCTACAGGGGCTGGACGACGTGATCTGCCCGCCCGCCCAGTGCGAGCGGTTCCTGGCCGCCATGGAGGGACGTCGGGTGCCGCACGCCTACATCGCCTTCGAGGGGGAGGGCCACGGATTCCGGCGGGCGGAGACGATGATCCGCGTCCTGGAGGCCGAACTGTCGCTGTACGCCCAGGTCTTCGGGCTGAACCCGCCCTCGATCCCGACACTGGAGCTCGCCAAGTGAACGATCCCGTACGGCCCCTGCTGCGGCCCTCCCGACTCGCGCCGGGCGCCCGCGTGGCCGTCGTCGCACCCAGCGGGCCCGTGCCGGAGGAGCGGCTGCAGGCCGGGCTCGACCTGCTGCGCGGCTGGGACCTCGACCCGGTGGTGGCACCCCATGTGCTGGACCGGCACGGCGAGTTCGAGTATCTGGCGGGCACGGACGCCGACCGGGCCGCCGACCTCCAGGGCGCCTGGTGCGACCGTTCCGTCGACGCCGTGCTGTGCGCGCGGGGCGGCTACGGGGCACAGCGCATGGTCGACCTCCTCGACTGGGACGCGATGCGCGCGGCCGGACCGAAGGTGTTCCTCGGCTTCAGCGACATCACCGCGCTGCACGAGGCGTTCGCCACCCGGCTGGGCCTGGTCACCCTCCACGGGCCGATGGCGGCGGGCATCGACTTCATCAAGAACGCGCGGGCGCAGGAGCATCTGAAGGCCACGCTGTTCGAACCGGAGTCGGTGCGCACGATCACCTCCACCGGCTCCGCCCTGGTCCCGGGCCGGGCGCGGGGCGTCACCCTCGGTGGCTGTCTCAGCCTGCTCGCCGCCGACCGGGGCACCCCGCACGCCCGGCCCTCCGCGCGAGGCGGCCTGCTGTGCCTGGAGGACGTCGGCGAGGAGACGTACCGGCTCGACCGCTACCTCACCCAGCTTCTGCGCGCCGGCTTTCTCGACGGCGTGCGGGGCGTGCTGCTCGGGTCCTGGCAGGAGTGCGAGCCGTACGAACGGGTGCACGCGCTGCTCCTCGACCGGTTGGGTGGCCTCCGCGTGCCCGTTGTGGACGAGTTCGGGTTCGGGCACGGTGAAGGGGCGTTGACGATTCCCTTCGGGGTGAGTGCCGAACTCCACGCCGAGGCAGGGACCTTGACCCTCGACGAGCCCGCCCTCGCCTGATCCCCTCCACTGAATTTCCGTCAAGAAACCTCCGTCTCGGTGATTGACCTGCTCTGACACGTGTCACACCATGACAACCGGCCAGTACTTACTGGTCGGTAAGCCGGGCTGTCCTCAATGTGCCTCAGTGTGGAGGTCTTCGTGTCCCGTCGTGTGCCCAGAACCTCAGGGGCTGCAGCCCTCGCTCTCGTCCTCGGCGCCACGCTCACCGCACCCCTCGCGCTCACCGCTCCGGCCGCCGCCACCGGCCAGTACACCGTCACCGCCCTGAAGTTCACCGTCCGGGCGGGCGGACGCACCTGCACCGTCGACGCCGACCTGTACCGGCCCGCGGGCGTGGACCGCGCCCACCCCGCACCCGCGGTCCTCACCACCAACGGCTTCGGCGGCAGCAAGTCCGACGGCTCGACCGACGCCGCCGGCAAGGCCTTCGCCGAGCGCGGATACGTCTCCCTCGTCTACTCCGGGCTCGGCTTCGGCAAGTCCGGCTGTCTGATCTCGCTCGACGACCCGGCCATCGACGGCGCCGCCGCCTCGCAGCTGATCGACTTCCTCGGCGGCAAGCGGGCCGCCGACGACGGCACCACAGCCGACTTCGTCACCCTCGACGCCGCCGGCGACCCGCGCGTCGGCATGGTGGGCGGCTCCTACGGCGGGGCCATCCAGCTGGCCACGGCGGCCGTCGACCGGCGCGTCGACGCGCTGGTGCCGATGATCACCTGGAACAACCTCGCCTACTCGCTCGACCCCAACAGCGCGGTCGGCAGCGGCAGCGTCCCCGGCGCCTTCAAATGGCAGTGGGCCAACGGCTTCTACCTCATCGGCGAGGGCCAGCCCCTGCTGGAACCGAACCTCGACCCCTCCCGCATCAACAACCTCGCCTGCCTGCACTTCGTCACCCAGGCCTGCGACACCGTCCGCACCCTCAACTCCGGCCGCTATCCGGCGAAGGAGACCGCCGAGCTGCTCGCCTACGCGCACAGCGTCTCGCCGGTGTCCTACCTGAGCCGCGTCAAGGCACCCACCCTCCTCGTGCAGGGCCAGGCCGACAGCCTCTTCAACCTCAACGAGGCGACGGCGACGTACAAGACGCTCAAGGCACAGGGCACACCGACGAAGATGATCTGGCAGTACGGGGGCCACAGCGGCGGCCTCACCGACCCGGCGAGCGGCGAACTCAACCTCGCGCAGGGCAACTTGGAGAGCAGCTACGTCGGCCGCCGCATCCTCGCCTGGTTCGACCGCTACCTGGGGAAGAAGAACGTCGACACCGGACCGGCCTTCGCCTACTACCGCGACTGGATCACCGACCCGACCCGCACCTACGCCACCGCCGACCGTGTCCCCGCGCTCAGCCGGACGCTCTACCTCTCCGGCGACGGCAAACTCGTCGACAACCGCGCCAAGGTCGCGCGCGGCAGCCGTACCTACACCAACTGGCTCGTCCCCACGAGCCACTCGGAGACCTCACTGGCCGGACTCCTCGGCATCCCTGACCGGGCGCCGTACGACACCAAGGGCACCTACCTCGGCTGGACCAGCGAGCCGCTCGCCCGCACCACCGACGTGGTCGGCGCGCCCCGGGCCACGCTGAAGGTCGTCTCCCCGAAGGCCGAGCGGACCCAGCACTCCGGGGACGCCGCGGACAAGCTCGTCCTGTTCGCCAAGCTCTACGACGTCGCACCCGACGGCACCCGGACGCTGGTGCGCCGGCTGGTCGCGCCGGTGCGGGTGCCCGACGTCACGAAGAGTTTCACCGTGACCCTGCCGGGGATCGTGCACCGGTACGAGAAGGGGCACCGGCTGCGCTTCGTGATCGCGGCGAGTGACGACGCGTACTTCGGGAACCGGGGGATCAAGCCGGTGACCGTGGTCAGCGCGCCGCAGGACACGGGGGTGCTCCAGCTGCCGGTGATCGGCTGAGCCGGCGGACGGCCGCTCACCGTGCGTGATCGCGCCTTCGGGAGCATCCTTGTCGTATGACCGCGAAGGCGAAGAAGAGCGGCCTGAAGGTCGGCGGGAAGCGGCGCGGCCTCAGCGAGATGCTGACCCCCAAGGGGATCACCGTGCTGCTGCTCGTCGTCCTCGCCCTGGTCTTCATCTTCGAGAACACCCGCAAGACCGAGATCCGGCTGCTCGTCCCCGAGGTGACGATGCCGCTGTGGCTGGCCCTGCTCGGCGTGGGAGTCATCGGCGCACTGTGCGGGGCGTTGTTCATGAGCCGGCGCCGCTAGCCGGGTCGTAGGCTGGCGCAATGCCCCACCTCGCGTCCCGCTACCTCACCGAAGGCCCTCGCGTGGGTCTGCGTCACTTCACTTACGAGGACGCTGCCGAGTTCACCGCGCGTGCCCGGGAGTCCAAGGAGCTGCACCACCCGTGGCTCTTCCCGCCGGACAGCCCGGCGGCGTACGCCGCTTACGCCGGGCGGCTGATCGAGGATCCGAGCAAGGCGGGGTTCCTCGTCTGCGCGAAGGACGACGGCGGGGACATCGCCGGGTTCATCAACATCAACAACATCGTCGAGGGCGCCTTCCAGAGCGGGGCCCTGGGATACGGCGCCTTCGCCCACGCCGCCGGGCGCGGCCTGATGCGGGAGGGTCTCGACCTGCTGATCGGCCATGCCTTCGGCCCGATGCGGCTGCACCGCCTGGAGATCAACGTCCAGCCCGCCAACACCGCCTCGATCGCCCTCGCCCGGTCCTGCGGCTTCCGGCTGGAGGGCTTCTCGCCGCGCATGCTCTTCATCGACGGGGCCTGGCGCGACCATGAGCGGTGGGCCATCACCGCCGAGATGCGGACTTCCGGTTGATCTTCATCGTGTCGAGGTCGGTGACCGTCGACTTCAGGTCGCGAAAGCCGTAGCCCAGCTCCCGGAGCGCGGTCTCGGCGCGGTCCTCGGCGATCGCGCCGGCCATCTCCTCGCCGTCCGCCGCGTCGGACACCACCACATACCGCATCGAGAAGTGCTTCAGCGGGGACGGCTCGTAGGAGAGCGACCCCTCCTCGGAGAACCGCATGCTGGTCAGACCGTGCTCGGGCGCCTCGGCGAGCAGCCGCGCACGGGCCTCCTCGGTGAGCCCGTCCCAGGTGCCCCGGACGATCACCCGGTAGGTGTGCCGCTCGCTCATCCTCTGTCCACCCGCTCCTGTGTATCGGCGTTCGTACATGGGCGTTGAGGGCAGACTCTACGTCGGCGAGGACGAACCGCATGCGGAATTTCGCCTCGTCACGCCTGACGGTCGACGTACTCGTAGATCGTCCCGTCCGGATGCATTGCGATCAGATTGCGGCCCACCGGCGTCGGCACCGGACCCGCGACGATGTGCGCGCCCAGCTCGCTGAGTACCTGGTGGGTCTCCTCGACGTCCTTCACAGCGATCGTCGCGGCGACCTTGCGCAGCACCTCCAGCTCCGCCTCCGGGCCGCTCATCAGCAGGAAGCAGCCGACGGCCGCCACCTGGACGCCGCCGCGTTCGAAGCGGAGGGCGGTGCCGCCCGCGAGGCGTTCGTAGAAGGGGACCGCGGTCTCCAGGTCGTCGACGCAGACGCGCAGCGTGGCTCCCAGAATCTCCATGCGGACGAAGCCTAGTCGGGTGCGGCCGGAGAGGGAGATCGTTTCACGCGATCCCCTCACTCCGGCCGCGGTGGCACGGGAGTTCAGCCCATGGCCTTGCGTACGACGTCCCGCGTACGGTCGATGACGGCCGCGACCGGGCCCACCGCGACGTTCTTCAGCGCGGTGTCCGTGCCCGGATGCGGGCGGGTCGGTGCCAGGGCCTCGGCCGCCTGCACCGCGCGCGCCAGGTTCTCCAGCTTGCCGCGGTCGGCGACCCGGTTGAAGTGTGCGAACTCGTAGCGCTCCTCGGCGTCGGCGTGCGCCAGCACGTCCTGGCGCAGGGCGGCGAACTGGTCGAGGAACTCCGGTGAGTCCGGGTCCATGTCGTCCAGCCGGGCCAGCGCCTGCTTGGCGTGCTCCTCCTCCTCGATGCGGTCCTTCACGACGAGCTCCCCGCCGTCGATGTGCCGGCGGGCGAAGGGATGGACGACCTCTTCCTCCGCGGTCTCGTGCACCGCGAGGAGGCGGACGAGCTCATGGAAGCTACGCTTCCGCTCGTCGCCCTTGGTGGCCGCCACCTCGTCGAGCAGCTCCCGGATCCGCGTGTGCTGCGCCTTGAGCAGCTCCACGACGTCGGTGCGTTCGGTCATCCTCTTTCTCTTCCTCGCTTTTTGTTGCTCGGGTAGGGCGCTTGCGGGCGGCGGGTACCCGGGGACCGCGGGCTTACGCGCCGGTACGGGCCGTGACGGAGCCCGTTATGCGTACCCCCGTACGGGTACTCGGCGGCCATGGACCGCTTGGATCACCTTGAGCATCTGGACAAGGAACTGGTCGACGAGCTGGCGCAGGTGGCGCGCGAGACCGTACGTGACGAACTGCGCGAGCAGACGCGCAGGCAGCGCCGCCGGGCCATGCTGTACGGCGCGTCCGGCGCCGTCGCCCTGTACGCGGGCGCGGCCCTCGCGCTCGCCCTGGGGCTGGGCCTCGCCGCGGCGCTGCCGGACTGGGCCGCCGCGCTGATCACCGCCGGGATCCTCGGCGTGGTGGCCTATGTGCTGCGCGGCGCCGCCCGGCCGTCCGCGTCCCGGCCCACATCGGAACGCGAGGCCGAGTTGGCCCACGGGCGTACCCCCAGCGGTGCACCCGCCGCAGCGCCGGGCGGCATGCCCTACCCGCCGGTGCCGCCCGTCCCGCCGGGCACCGGCATGGGCGCGCCCGGAGCCCCGTTGCCCGGCACGCCCGGGGCGGCGATGCCCGAACCCCCCGAGGGGCGGCAACCGCGCCCGGACGACATCGACCCCGAGCAGCCGCACCACCGGGCGTGAGGCACGATGCGCAGGCCGTTCAAGGGTGCCCTGCCGAAGCGCGGCAGGGCCGTCGTCGTCACCGGGGCCAGCGGCGGCGTGGGCCGGGCCGCGGCCCTGGCCTTCGCCGAGCGGGGCGACCGCGTCGCCCTGCTGGCCCGGGGACGCGAGGGCCTCGCCGGGGCGGCGGACGAGGTGCAGCGCGCCGGCGGTGAGGCCCTCGTCGTCACCGTGGACATGTCCGACGCCAAGGCCGTCGACGACGCGGCACAGCAGGTCGCCGACGCGTTCGGGCGCATCGACGTCTGGGTCAACAACGCCTTCGCCGGGATCTACGCCCCGTTCACCGAGATCACCCCGGACGAGTTCCGGCGGGTGACCGAAGTGACGTACCTGGGCTATGTGTTCGGCACGCGGGCCGCCCTGCACCACATGCTGCCGCGCGACCGGGGGACCATCGTGCAGGTCGGGTCCGCGCTGGCCTACCGGGGGATTCCGTTGCAGTCGGCGTACTGCGGGGCCAAGCACGCCATCCAGGGCTTCAACGAGTCACTGCGGTGCGAGCTGCTCCGCGAGAGGAGCGGCGTGTGTACGACCATGGTGCAGCTCCCTGCCGTCAACACCCCTCAGTTCGACTGGGTGTTGAACCGGATGCCGGGGCGGGCCCGGCCCGTGGCGCCGGTGTACCAGCCGGAGGTGGCCGCGCGGGCCATCGTGCATGCAGCCGGGCACGGGCGGCGCAGGGAGTACTGGGTCGGGGGCTCCACGGCCGCGACGCTGATCGCCAACGCGGTGGCGCCAGGGCTGCTGGACCGGTACCTGGCGAGGACCGGTTTCGAGGCCCAGCAGGACGAGGGCGAGCACGCGGGTCCGGGCAACCTGTGGACCCCGGCGGACGGTCCGCACGGGCGGGACTTCGGGGCGCACGGGCGTTTCGACGAGGAGTCCCATCCGGGTAGTTCACAAGAGTGGCTCTCCCGTAACCGTGGCCGGGTGGGACAGGCACTCACGGTCGGCGCCGGTGTTCTGGCCGCACGACAGCTGACCCGCCTGGTGCGCCGTTAGCGGCTAGGCGACCCGGTACTCCTGCACTTCCTCCGCCCTCAACGTGAGACCGTGCCCGACCCCCTGCGTCGGGGCGACCGTGCCGCCCGTCGGGTCCAGGGCGCCGTCGAAGAACATGTCCTCTATGCGGACGTGGTCGTGGAACCACTCGATGTGGCGGAGGTTGGGGATCGCGGCGCACACGGCGGCATGGGCGTGCGGGGCGCAGTGGGCCGAGACCTCCAGGCCGTGGGCCTCGGCGAGGGCGGCGGCGCGGAGGAAGTCCGTGATGCCGCCGCAGCGGGTGGCGTCGATCTGGAGGCAGTCGACCGCGCCCGCGGCGATCATGCGGGCGAAGTACGGGAGGTCGTAGCCGTATTCGCCGGCCGTGACGTCGCAGACCAGGGCGTCGCGGACCAGGCGCAGCCCGGTCAGGTCGTCCGAGGACACCGGCTCCTCGAACCAGCCGACGCCCTGCTCGGCGAGGGCGTGGCCGACGCGGACCGCCTGTTTGCGGGTGTAGGCGCCGTTGGCGTCCACGTACAACTCGGCCTCGGCGCCGATCACTTGGCGTGCGGCCTGGACCCGGGCCACATCGCGCAGGACCTCGCGGCCCCAGTCCTCGCCGATCTTGATCTTCACGCGCGGGATGTGCTGGCCGTGCACCCAGCCGTTCAACTGGGCGGCCAGGTGCTTGTCGTGGTAGGTGGTGAAGCCGCCGCTGCCGTAGACCGGGACGCGTTCGCGGCAGGCGCCCAGCAGCCGGACCAGGGGCAGTTCCAGCAGGCGGGCCTTGAGGTCCCACAGGGCGATGTCCAGCGCCGAGATCGCGCACGCGGCGACGCCCGGACGGCCCGCGTTGCGGATCGAGCGGGACAGCGCCTCGTGGGCGGCCGGAACGTCGAGGGCGCCTCGGCCCTCGACGAGGGGGGCGAGGTGGTCGCGCAGGAAGTCGCCGACCGCCGCCGGGCCGTACGTCCAGCCGGTGCCGGTCGCGTCGCCCGCCGTCACCTCGGCGATCACCACCGTGGTGGAGTTCCAGGACAGCGTGCCGTCCGCCTCGGGGGCGTCGGTGGGGACCGTGTAGACGGAGACGACGGGGAGATGGAGTTTCATCGCGTGGGCCGACCCCTCGTCACTGCTGCAGCTGCGGGAGCACCTTCGTGCGGTAGAAGTCGAAGAAGCCGCGTTGGTCGGGGCCGATCTGGTTGACGTAGATCCGGTCGAACCCGGCCTCGGCGAAGGCGTTCAGCGCGGACACGTGCTCGTCGGCGTCGTCCCCGCACACCGTGTTCTCACGCACCATCTCCTCGGTGATCAGCGGTTCCAGCTGCTCGAAGTGGCGCGGCGAGGGCAGGATCTGGCCCATCTCGCCGGGCAGCAGCTGGTTGGACCACAGCCGGCGCACGGTGCGTACGGCCTCGTCGCGGTCGGTGCCGTAGCAGACCTTCGTACCGCCCATCACCGGCTTGCCGTGCCCGCCGCCCTTGCGGAACTGGGTCACCAGTTCCTCGTCCGGCATCATCGTGATGTAGCCGTCGCCGACCCGGGCCGCGAGAGCCGTCGCCGCCGGGCCGAAGCCGGAGATGTCGATCTGGACCGGCTCGTCGGGGACCGTGTAGAGGCGGGCGTTCTCCACCCGGTAGTGGCTGCCGTAATGGCTGATCTCCTCGCCGGAGAACAGCCGGCGCATGATCAGGATCGCCTCTTCCAGCATCTCCAGGCGGACGCTCGCGGGCGGCCACACATGGCCGAGGATGTGCTCGTTGAGGGCCTCGCCGGTGCCGACGCCGAGCCGGAAGCGGCCGTTCGTCATCACCGCGCAGGTCGCCGCGGCCTGGGCCACCACCGCCGGGTGGATGCGCACGGTCGGGCAGGTGACGGCCGTCTCGATCGGCAGCGAGACAGCCTCCGAGATCGCGCCGATCACCGACCACACGAAGGGGCTCTCGCCCTGTGCGTCGTTCCACGGGTGGTAGTGGTCCGAGATCCACAGTGACTGGAATCCCGCCTGCTCGGCCATCCTCGCCTGCTCGACGAGATCGGCGGGACGGAACTCCTCGCTCGCCAGGAAGTAGCCGTATTCGGGCATCGGGGGACACCTCCGGGAGTGCCGCGTCGGCGGCGGGGACGGGGTCGCCGTTCCGGGTACCCGGCGGCCAGGCGGGAAACCGGGCTGTTCCTCGTCGACGGGGAGCAAAGCCGCGCTGCCCGGCGCCGACGTTTGGCGGTCCTGGCCAGGGGGACGCGGAAGGCTCCCGAGGTACGCGACAGCCAGTGAGCCCTCAACAAGGCCGGAGGCCAACCGTGAGTCGACCCCGCATCGTGATCGTCGGCGCCGGATTCGCCGGGTACCGTGCGGCCCGCACCCTGTCCCGGCTCACCCGGCACAGGGCCGAGATCACCCTGCTGAACCCGACCGACTACTTCCTGTATCTGCCCCTCCTGCCCCAGGTCGCCGCCGGCATCCTGGAACCGCGCCGGGTGACCGTCTCGCTCTCCGGCACCCTGCCCCACGTACGGCTCGTGCTTGGCGAGGCCGACGCGATCGACCTCGACGGGCACACCGTGCACTACAGCGGGCCCGAGGGCGACGGGGGGACCCTGCCCTTCGACCGGCTGATCCTCGCCGCGGGCAGCGTCAACAAGCTGCTGCCCATCCCCGGCGTCGCCGAGCACGCGCATGGCTTCCGGGGGCTCCCCGAGGCGCTGTATCTGCGCGACCACGTGACCCGGCAGGTGGAGCTTGCGGCCGCCGCCGACGACCCCGAGAGCTGCTCGGCGCGGTGCACGTTCGTCGTCGTGGGCGCCGGATACACCGGTACCGAGGTCGCCGCGCAGGGCAAGTTGTTCACCGACTCCCAGGTGCGCAAGCACCCCTTGCGGGCCGGAATGCGGCCGCGCTGGCTGCTGCTCGACGTCGCCGATCGCGTGCTGCCCGAGCTGGACGAGCGGCTCTCCCGCACCGCCGACCGGGTGCTGCGGCAGCGGGGCGTGGACGTGCGGATGGGCACCTCCGTGAAGGAGGCCACGCACCGCGGGGTCCTGCTGACCGACGGCGAGTTCGTCGACACCCGCACTGTGGTGTGGTGTGTCGGCGTACGGCCCGATCCGCTCGCCGAGTCGCTCGAACTGCCCATGGAACGGGGCCGCCTCCTCGTTGACCCGTACCTCCAGGTGCCGGGCCGGCCCGAGCTGTTCGCCGCCGGGGACGGGGCCGCGGTGCCCGACCTGGAGCAGCCCGGCCAGTTCACGCCGATGACGGCACAGCACGCCTGGCGGCACGGCAAGGCCGTGGCCCACAACGTCGCCGCGTCCCTGGGCATGGGTGAGCGGCGCCCGTACCGCCATCGCGACAAGGGCTTCGCCGTGGACCTCGGCGGCGTCAAGGCGGCCGCCAACCCGTTCGGCGTGCCGCTGTCCGGCGTGGCGGCGGGCGCGGTCACCCGCGGCTACCACCTCGCCGCGATGCCCGGCAACCGCATCCGCGTCGCCGCCGACTGGCTCCTGGACGCCGTACTGCCCCGCCAGGCCGTGCAGTTGGGGCTCGTCCGGGAGTGGTCGGTGCCGCTGGACACCGCGTCGCCGGAGCTGGCCCGGGTGCCGGGCGGGCCGGAGAAAGGGGCGGAGAAGCGGGGGGAGCGGCCCCGGAAGGGGGACGCGGAGAAGGGCGCGGAGTCCGGCGCGGTGAAGGGAGGGGGGAAGCGGTCGGAGGCTGGTCCGGGGTCGGCTGAGCCGGCGGAGGCCGAGGAGCCCGACAGAAGCCGGACGACAGGCGAGGCGGCGAAGGGTCAGCCGGGGCGTGAGTCGGCGAAGAGTCAGCCGGGTGGCGAGCCCGCCAAGGGTCCGGGGCCCGGCCCCGCCACCGCCACGGGCCCGGTCGAGCACGCCGGGGACTCCGGGCCTTCGGGCGGGGGCGCGGGCGCGAGCCCGGTCGGCGCGAAGGGGTTCGCATCGTCGGGCCCCGCCGACCACCCGGATGCCACGGAGGCCCAGGACAGCAAGCGTTTCGGCGCCCCCATCTCCGTCCGGCGCCCCGACGTCGCCAAGGGCGGCGGGCCGTCAGGCACGGGCGGCGAGTCCTCGGGCACGCGTGGCGGTGCGGCACGCTCAGGTGGTCGTACCGGCACGCCCAGGGGCTCCGAGCCGTCCGACTCGGTCCAGGACCCCGACGCCGTCAAGCACCCCGAACCCCCCGGCCCGGTGACGCGTGACGATCTCCGAGCCGCCCACGAGCCGCACGGCGACGCCCGCGCGTTCCCCGGCCCGGACCCCGACGCCCCCGCGATCCACAAACCGCACCCCGAAGCCCCCGAACCCCGCTCCCGCAAACCCTCGAAAGGAGCCCCATGAACACCGCAGAACTCGTCGAGCTCGCCCAGCAGTTGCGTGTGGACAGCGTGCGGGCCTCCGCCGCCGCGGGGTCGGGGCACCCTACGTCGTCGATGTCCGCCGCCGATCTGGCGGCCGTACTCCTCGCCAACCACCTTCGCTACGACTTCGACCGGCCCGCCCACCCCGGCAACGACCGCTTCGTCCTCTCCAAGGGGCATGCCTCGCCCCTGCTGTACGCCGCCTACAAGGCGGCCGGCGCCATCGAGGACGGTGAACTGCTCACCTTCCGCAAGCTCGGCAGCCGGCTCGAAGGGCATCCGACGCCGCGGTGGCTGCCCTGGGTGGAGACCGCGACCGGTTCGCTCGGGCAGGGGCTGCCGATCGGCGTGGGGATCGCGCTGGCCGGCAAGCGGCTCGACCGGTCCGGGTACCGGGTGTGGGTGCTGTGCGGGGACAGCGAGCTCGCGGAAGGTTCCGTGTGGGAGGCCGCCGAGCACGCGGCGTACGAGCACCTGGACAACCTCACCGCGATCGTCGACGTGAACCGGCTGGGCCAGCGCGGCCCGACCCGGCACGGCCATGATCTCGACGCCTACGCCCGCCGCTTCCAGGCCTTCGGCTGGCACACCATCGAGGTCGACGGACACGACGTGGATGCAATCGACCGGGCGTACGGGGAGGCCAGGTCCACCACCGGGCAGCCCACCGTGGTCCTCGCCCGCACGCTCAAGGGCAAGGGAGTCGAGGCCGTCCAGGACCGGGAGGGGCTGCACGGCAAGCCGCTGCCGGAGCCGGAGGAAGCGATCGCGGAACTCGGCGGGCCCCGCGACATCCGCGTCAGCGTCCACGAACCGCCCGCCGCCCGCATGCTGCACGCCGTCCCCGCCGGCGATCTCCAACTGCCCCGCTGGGACAAGGGCGAGGAGGTGGCCACGCGCAACGCCTACGGCGAGGCGCTCGCCGCCCTCGGCACCGGCCGCGGTGACATAGTCGCCCTCGACGGCGAGGTCAGCGACTCCACTCGCGCCGAGTTCTTCGCCAAGGAGCACCCCGACCGGTTCTTCGAGTGCTACATCGCCGAGCAGCAGATGGTCGCCGCCGCGGTGGGTCTGGCGACGCGTGGCTGGGTGCCGTACGCCTCCACCTTCGCCGCCTTCCTCACCCGCGCCTACGACTTCGTGCGCATGGCGTCGGTCAGTGGTGCCGGCGTCAACCTCGTCGGCTCGCACGCCGGCGTCGCCATCGGGCAGGACGGGCCGAGCCAGATGGGCCTGGAGGACCTGGCGATGATGCGGGCCGTGCACGGCTCGACCGTGCTGTACCCGTGCGACGCCAACCAGACCGCGAAGCTCGTCGCCGCCATGGCCGGCCTGCAGGGCATCCGCTATCTGCGCACCTCGCGCGGGGCGAGCCCGGTCGTCTACGGCCCCGACGAGGAGTTCCCCGTCGGCGGCAGCAAGGTGCTGCGCTCCAGCGCATACGACCGGTTGACCGTCGTCGCGGCCGGCGTCACCGTGCACGAGGCGCTCGCCGCCGCCGACGCCCTGGACCGCGAGGAGGGCATCCAGGTCAGGGTCGTCGACCTCTACTCCGTCAAGCCCGTCGACCGGGACACCCTGCGCCGGGCCGCCGAGGACACCGGCTGCCTGCTCACCGTGGAGGACCACCACGAGGAGGGCGGCATCGGCGACGCCGTCCTCGACGCGTTCCTCGACGGGCGCCCGGTGCCGCGCCTGGTGCGCCTCGCCGTCCGCAGGATGCCCGGCTCCGCCTCCCCGGACGAGCAGCTGCACGCCGCGGGCATCGACGCCGCGTCCATCGCCGCCGCGGGGAAGCTGCTGGTGGAGGAGGCGGTCGTACGGTGACCGGCGGCGGCGATACCAAGAAGGTGCGGGCGGGTCGCCGTACGGTCGAGGTGAAACGCGTCGACAAGGTGCTCTTCCCCGGCGACGGGGGCGCCAAGGAGTACACCAAGGGAGACCTTGTCGACTACTACCGGTCCGTCGCCGCGTTCATGCTGCCGCACCTGCGCGGCCGCCCGCTGATGCTGGAGCGCTACCCCGACGGTCTCGACGGGCCCCGGTTCATGCAGAAGAACACCCCGGAGCACTACCCGGAGTGGATCACCCGGTTCGAGGTGCCCAAGGAAGGCGGCACCGTCTGCCACACGGTCTGCGACGACACCGCCACCCTTGTCTTCCTCGCCGACCAGGCCTGCCTCACCGTGCACCGCTGGCTCTCCCGCACCGACGGCATCGACCGGCCCGACCGGATGGTCTTCGACCTCGACCCGGCCGAGGACGACTTCGCCCAGGTCAGGGAGGCCGCCGGGCTCCTCGGCGAGCTCCTCGACGCGCTGGGACTGCCCTCGGCGCCGATGACCACCGGCTCGCGCGGGCTGCACATCGTCGTCCCGCTGAACGGGCACCACGACTTCGAGGAGGTCCGGGAGTTCGCCAAGGACGTCGCCGGGGTGCTCGAGTCGGCCCACCCGGACCGGCTCACCACCGCCGCTCGCAAGAAGGACCGCGGCGACCGCCTCTACCTGGACGTGCAGCGCAACGCCTACGCCCAGACCGCGGTCGCGCCCTACACCGTCCGCGCCCGCCCCGGCGCACCCGTCGCCACGCCGCTGACCTGGTCCGACCTGGACGACCCGGACCTGAACGCCCGCCGCTGGAGCATCGCCGACGCCGTGGAGCAGGCCCGCACCGACCCCTGGGCCGGGCTGATGGGCCGGGGTCGCGCCCTCGGACCGGCCCGGCGCAGGCTCGACGCCCTGCGGGCCTGAAGAAGCACCGCGCGCCCGAAGAAACCGAGCCGCGGGTTTGACCGGCGCCTTCCAGGCCACTCGGCGAAGGAGGCGCCCATGAATGATTCACAGAACACACCCAAGTCATCCAGACGGCAGACGGGCGGGGCGGACGGACGACCGGCCCCCATGGAGGTCCTGCGTCAAGCACGGGCCCAGCTCGCCGAGCTCACCGGCATGAACGCGGAGACAGTGACGTCCTTCGAGCAGACCGAGGACGGCTGGACGCTCGAAATAGAGGTCCTGGAACTGACCCGCGTCCCCGACACGATGAGCCTGATGGCGAGCTACCAGGTGGATCTCGACCCCGAAGGAGAGCTCACCGGGTACCGGCGCGTGCGCCGCTACGAACGTGGGCGCTCCGACGCGCACAGGTCCGGCGGCCGGTAGGCCGCCCGCCCATTCCCGACTCACCGTCCCGAGACAAGGAGGAACGGTCGGCATGACCGTTGTCCCGGCACAGCAGACCGGCGGCGGAGGCGGCAGCAGCGGCCTCTACGACGTTCTCGAGCTCGTACTCGACAGGGGGCTCGTCATTGACGCGTTCGTACGGGTATCCCTGGTCGGCATCGAAATCCTGAAAATCGACGTCCGTGTCGTCGTCGCCAGCGTCGACACCTATCTCCGCTTCGCAGAGGCGTGCAACCGGCTCGACCTGGAGGCCGGGCCGCGCAAGAGCCCCGGCCTGCCCGACATGGTCGGCCAGATCACCGAGTCCGGCGCGCGCGGCAAGTCCAAGGGAGCCCTGTCCGGCGCCGCCGAGACCATCTCGGACGCCTTCAAGCAGGCGCGCGACGAAGGCGAGCGCGAGCCCAAGCCCCGCGCCCGCAAGTCCACCACGACGCGCAGGAAGGAGGAGCAGGAGTGAGCACGTACGTGTACGGCATCACCGCGAGCTCGCATCCCGCGCTTCCGAAGGACCTGGACGGGGTGGGCGAGCCGCCGCGCCCCGTGCGCGTCCTGAAGGCGGGTGAACTCGCCGCCCTCGTCAGCGACGCCCCCGAAGACCTGCGCCCCAAGCGCAGGGAACTGCTCGCCCACTCGAACGTGCTCGCCGAGGCGGGTGCGGGCGGCTGCGTCCTGCCCATGCGGTTCGGCAGCGTCGCCCCCGACGACGACACGGTCACCTCGGTCCTCACCGAACGCGCCGAGCACTACCAGGAGCGGCTCACCGCCCTGGACGGCAAGGTCGAGTACAACGTGAAGGCCACGCACGCCGAGGAGGCCGTGCTGCACCGGGTGCTGGCCGAGAACCCGGAGATCCGGGCCATGACGGAGGCCAACCGGCAGGCCGGCGGCGGTACCTACGAGCAGCGGCTCAAGCTCGGCGAGATGGTCGTCGCCGCGGTCAAGGCCCAGGAGGCCGAGGACGCGACCGAGGTGCAGCACACCCTGGAACCGGCCGCGGCCGCGGTCAGCCAGGGCCCCGACTCCACCGGCTGGCTCGCCAACGTGTCGTTCCTGGTCGCCCGCGACTCGGTCGACACGTTCATGGCCGCCGTCGAGCAGCTCCGCGCGGACCATCCGCATCTGGACCTGCGCGTCAACGGCCCGCTGCCGCCCTACAGCTTCGTCGAGCCCGGCCCCGCCGAGCCCGCGGACGCGATGTCCGGCGGCGGAACGACGAAGGAGTGAAGCCGTGGGACTGATCGGAGAGGTGCTCCTGCTGCCGTTCGCCCCGGTGCGCGGCAGCGGATGGGTGATCAGACAGGTGCTGCGCGAGGCCGAGCGCCTGTACTACGACCCGGCCGCCGTGCGGGCCGAACTGGCGCGGTTGGAGGAGCAGTTGACCGCGGGCGAGATCGACGAGGAGGAGTTCGACCGGCGAGAGGACGAACTTCTCGACCGACTCGAGATCGGCCTGAGCACAGGGCACGGGAACAGCGACGGGACGGCATGATGAACCGAGTGGGACTGGGCCTCGCGATAGGGGCCGGATACTTCCTCGGACGGACGAGGAAACTGAAACTGGCGTTGGCCGTCGGCAGCGCCGTAGCCGGCAAGCGGATGCATCTGAGCCCGCGGGCCGTCAAGGACCTGGTGTCCGAACAGCTCCAGAACAACCCCCAGTTCAAGGAGATCGGGGACCAGATACGCGAGGACCTGCGCGGCGTCGGCCAGGCGGCGTCCGGCGCCCTGGTCGAGCGCCGGCTCGACGCGCTCGCCGACCGGCTGCACGGACGCACCGCCGAGGTGCGCGAGCAGCTGTCGGGTGCGGTGCCGACACCGGATCTCGGTGCGCGGGACGAGGAGACCGAAGAGGAGACCGAGGAAGAAGAGCCGCGCGCGGAGGACGACGAGGAGCCGCGCGCGGAGGACGAGGAGCGCGACGAGCCGGAGGGCTCCGAGGCGGACGAGGAGACCGAAGAGGAGACCGAGGCCGAAGAACCGTCCGGGAAGACGACGTCGGCGAAGCGGGCCCCGGCGAAGAAGACCGCCAATAAGTCGGCACAGAAGGCCTCCACCAAGAAGGCCCCCAC
This sequence comes from Streptomyces sp. CA-251387, assembly GCF_050936625.1. Taxonomy (NCBI): domain Bacteria; kingdom Bacillati; phylum Actinomycetota; class Actinomycetes; order Kitasatosporales; family Streptomycetaceae; genus Streptomyces; species Streptomyces sp. CA-251387. The sequence continues at coordinate 7,857,383 of NZ_JBNJMJ010000001.1, forward strand.
GAAGAAGACGGCGGCGAAGAAGACCGCCGCCGGAAGGACAGCGCCCAGGAAGGCGGCTCAGAAGCGGAGCGGAACCGCGAGGTCGGCCACCAGGAAGACGGCCGGGTCCGGCGGCACCGCCCGCGGCGGCCGGGCGCGCCAGTCGAAGGGCGGTGACGAGTGATGACCGAAACGCTCGGATCCGCGAGCTCCGCGGCCAGCGGAGCGGCGAAGCAACCACTCGCCGGCGTGGCCCACAGCGAGGCCGCCGACCGGCTCAAGGCCGAGCTGCAGGAATACCTGGCCGCACAGAGCCAGCGGCTGCTGGTCGGCGCGGGGCGCAAACTCGGCGAGGCCACGGTGAAGCTGACCGACGTCGCCGAGGGCCGCAGCCCGGGCCTGGGCAAGCTCGCCCTCGACGGCGGCCGCAAGCTCGCCGAGGGCAAGGGCCCGCTGCGCAGCGCGCTGGAGGTCGGCGCCACACGCGCCAAGGACAACGTGGTCGGCGCGGTCAAGAACCTCGGCGGCAAGGTCATGGGAAAGGGCAAGGGCAAGGGCAAGGGCGGCAACAAGCCCACCGTCATCATCGAGCACGTCGACGTCGGCGTGCCGGTGCGCACCGCGTACGACCAGTGGACCCAGTACCAGGACTTCAGCACCTTCGCGAAGGGCGTGAAGAGCGCGAACCGCGCCGACGACACGACCTCCGACTGGCAGCTCAAGGTCTTCTGGTCCAACCGCAGCTGGAAGGCGCACACCACCGAGCAGGTGCCGGACGACCGCATCGCCTGGACCTCGGAGGGAGCCAAGGGCACCACGAAGGGCGTGGTCTCCTTCCACCGCCTCGGCGACAGTCTCACCCGCGTCCTGCTGGTCATCGAGTACTACCCCACGGGCCTGTTCGAGAAGACCGGCAACATCTGGCGCGCCCAGGGCCGCCGGGCCCGCCTCGACCTGAAGAACTACGTCCGCTTCGTCACCCTCAAGGGAGAGGCCGAGGACGGCTGGCGCGGCGAGATCCGTGACGGTGAGGTCGTCCGCAGCCATGAGGACGCGGTCGCGGAGGAGGACGAGGAGGAGTACGAGGAAGACGAGGGCAACGGCGAGAACGCCGAGTACACCGAGGACGAGGAGCCCGAGGACGAGCAGCCTGAGGACGAGGAGCCCGAGGGCGAGCAGCCTGAGGACGAGGAGCCCGAGGGCGAGTACGAGGAAGACGAAGAGGACGAGTACGAGGAGGACGAGGAGGAGCCCGAGGACGGGTACGAGGAGGAGGCCGAGGACGAGGACGTGCCCGAGTACGCCGGCGGCGGGAGCCGACGATGACGATGCCCAGCCGGCTTCCAGAGCCCTACGGCCAGGGCGGTGGGGCCAACCTCGCCGACATCCTGGAAAGGGTGCTGGACAAAGGCATCGTCATCGCGGGCGACATCCGGATCAACCTGCTCGACATAGAACTCCTCACGATCAAGCTCCGCCTCATCGTCGCCTCGGTCGACAAGGCCAAGGAGATGGGCATCGACTGGTGGGAGGACGACCCGGCGCTGTCCTCCCGCGCCCGCCGCAACGAACTCGCCCGCGAGAACGCCGAGTTGCGCGAGCGCCTGGCCCAGTTGGAGCTCGCGGAGCCCGCCCGGGAACAGGAGGAGGGCCGATGACCGCACTGCGCTACGTCTACGCCGTCTGCCGCCCCTTTCGCTCCGCTCTCCAGTCCCAGCTGACCGGGGTGGCCGGAGCGCCGCCGAAGCAGCTGACGCACCACGGCCTGGTCGCCGTCGTCAGTACGGTGCCCGAGGCGGACTTCGCCGAGGAGCCGCTGCGCGCGCACCTGGAGGACCTGGACTGGCTCACCGCGACGGCCCGCGCCCACCAGCAGGTCATCGACGCGCTCACCGCCGTCACCACCCCGCTGCCGCTGCGGCTCGCCACTGTCTTCCGGGACGACAGCGGCGTACGGACCATGATGGAGGCCCGCGAGGAGGACTTCCGGCGCGTTCTCGACCGGCTGGACGGGCGTGTGGAGTGGGGCGTCAAGGTGTACGCCGAGACGGAGCCCGCGGCGTCGGCGGCCCCCGAGGCGTCGGCAGCCGCCGCGGAGACCGGCCGGCAGGGGCCGAAGGCCGCCCTGTCGGGCCGCGACTATCTGCGACAGCGCCGCATGCAGACACGGGCCCGCGAGGACGTGTATCAGTCGGCCGCCGCCTTCGCCGGCCGACTGCACGAAAAGCTCTCCGCGTTCGCCGAGGATTCCCGACTGCACGCCCCGCAGAACGCCACGCTTTCCGGGGCGTCCGGACAGAATGTGCTCAACGCCGCCTATCTGGTGCCGCGCGCGGATTCCGAGGAATTCGTGGAACTCGTGGACCGGGAGAAGGACGATGCCCCCGGAATCCGGGTGGAACTCACCGGCCCCTGGGCGGCCTATTCCTTCACGGGCGAGTTCGCGCAGGAGCCGGAGGAGAGGCAGTGACCGTCGTCGAACGCCGAGAGATCGCCCTCGTGGACCTGCTCGACCGGCTGCTCGCCGGGGGCGTCGTCGTCACGGGGGACATCACCCTGCGCATCGCGGACGTCGACCTCGTCCGCATCGACCTGAACGCGCTGATCAGCTCGGTCAACGAGCAGGTTCCGTCACCCTGGGGGGAGTTGACATGACGGCACGCCGAGGCCGGCTGGACCTCGAACCCGACACCGTGGAACGCGACCTGGTGAAACTCGTCCTGACGGTTGTCGAGTTGCTGCGCCAGCTCATGGAGCGCCAGGCGCTGCGCCGCTTCGACACGGGCGAGCTGAGCGAGGAGCAGGAGGAGCGCATCGGTCTCACCCTGATGCTCCTCGAAGAGCGCATGACCGAGCTGCGTGAGCGGTACGGGCTGCGGCCCGAGGACCTGAACCTGGACCTCGGGCCGCTGGGCCCTCTGCTTCCCAGGGAGTGAGATCACCTCGGGAGTGAGATCACCTCACCACCGGTACCAGGAGTGAGATCACCTCACCACCGGTACCAGCGGCCCCTGCCTCCCGCCGCGGTCGTGCCGCGCATCAGGAAACCCAGGAGCCACACCACGAGAACCGCGAGCGCGATCCACCACAGTGCCTTCAGTGCAAATCCGGCACCGAAGAGAATCAGAGCCAGTAGCAGCACGAGCAGAATAGGAACCATTTTTTTCGACCTCCTGCTCGCCGGGTTTCCAGAAATTCGCGATTCAGGCTTCCTTACGGCACAGAATCTCCCCGTGCAGCACACTGAACCAGCCGTCCTCCTGCCGCCCCCACTCCCGCCAGGCCTCCGCCACCGCCCGCAGCTGCTCCGTGGTCGCGTGTCCGCCCTCGGTGGCCCGCTCGGCATAGGCCGAGGCCAGTGTGCGGTCCGCCCACAGGCCGCTCCACCAGGCCCGCTCGTCCGGCGTCGAGTAGGTCCATGTGCCGGCGGTGGCCGTGACGTCCGTGAACCCCGCCCGCAGCGCCCAGGACCTCAGCCGGCGTCCGGCGTCCGGCTCGCCGCCGTTGGCGCGGGCGACCCTGCGGTACAGGTCCAGCCAGGCGTCCATGCCCTGGGAGGCCGGATACCACGTCATCGCCGCGTAGTCCGAGTCGCGGACCGCGATGAGGCCGCCCGGCCTGGTCACCCGCTTCATCTCGCGCAGCGCCCCCACCGGATCGCCCACGTGCTGCAGCACCTGGTGGGCGTGGACGACGCAGAACGTGTCGTCCGGGAAGTCCAGGGCGTGCACGTCCGCCACCGTGAAGTCGACGTTGGTCAGACCCCGTCCGGCGGCCGTGGCCCGGGCCTGCTCCAGGATCTCCGGCGCCCGGTCGACCCCGGTGACGTGCCCCTCGGGGACCAGGGCAGCCAGGTCGGCCGTGATCGTGCCGGGGCCGCAGCCGACGTCCAGGAGCCGCATGTGCGGTTTCAGTGATCCGAGCAGGTAGGCGGCGGAGTTGGCGGCGGTGCGCCAGGTGTGCGAACGCAGCACGGACTCATGGTGCCCGTGCGTGTAGACGGCGGTCTCGTGCGGTCTCTCCGGCGCCTTCGACATGGCTGTTCCCCTCGTCTCGTCGTACCGGCTCACGGGGCGCGGGGCCCCGCCGGGCGGTACGCGACACCGTACGCCTGCATGTCGAATGTTGAGATATCGGTTTCGCTATATGGACTGACCGATGATCAGGAACCGGGCAGCGGACGGTAGACCGTCAGCGCCTCCGGCAGCTTCTCCAGCGTCACCTCGCCCCCCACCTCGGTCACTTCGCCGTCGTACGCGAGGAGCGCACCCGGCGTGACCCCCGACAGACGCAGCCGGCCCACCTGGACTGCCGCATGCGCCGGAGAGCGGGTCAGCGGGCCCGCGAGGGCGGCCGCGAGCAGGCGCAGGCCGGGCCGGCGGCCACCGTGCACGACGCGCACGTCCAGCACGCCGTCCGCGAGGTCCAGGCGCCGCGCGGGCACCAGGCCCACCCGGTGGTAGGTGCCGTTCCCGGCGAACAGCAGCCACAACGGGTGGGCGCGCCCGGCGACTTCGGCGTGCAGCGGGTGGCGTTCGCTGCGCAGGACGCGCAGGGTCGCGAGCACGCCGGCCGGCCAGGCCCCGATCCGGGGCGAGAAGTGGTCCCGCACGCGCACCAGTTCCGGATACACGCCCAGGCTGCAGGTGTTGAGGAACAGGCCCTGCCGTCCGTCGCAGGTGAACCGGCCCACGTCCACGCGCACGGCCTGGCCCTGCTGCACGGCCCGGCTCAGATCGCGCGCGTCCTCCACGCCCAGGTCGTGGGCGAAGTGGTTCATCGTGCCGCCGGGCAGCACCGCGAGCGGCAGACCGTGCCGCAGCGCCACCTCCGCGGCCGCGTTCACCGTGCCGTCGCCGCCGCACACGCCGAGCACCCGGGCCCGGGCCGCCGCCTTGCGCAACTCGGCGCGGGTCTCGGACGGTTCGCACTCGACGAGCTCGGCACGCGGCAGCGTGTCCAGCAGGGCGTGCACCCGGTCGGAGGTGCCCGACCCCTTGTTGGCCACCATGACCAGGCCCTCTCCGTCCGGCAGCGCCGGAACGTCCGTGCGGGGCCGGGCGGGCGGGACCAGCCGGTCACGGGTCGGCACCATGCCCCGTACGGCGAACGCGGCACCCGCACCCAGGGCCGCCCCCGCCAGCACGTCGCTCGGGAAGTGGACGCCCGTGTACACCCGGGACAGCGCGACCGACCAGGCGATCGGGGCCACGACCAGGCCCCACCCGGGCGACTCCAGGGCGACCCCGGTCGCGAACGCGGCCGCCGAGGCGGCGTGACCGGACGGGAACGAGGTGGTGATCGGCTGCCGCTTCAGCTGCCGGACCAGCGGTACGGGATCCAGGAGGGGGCGGGGGCGGCGCACCGACCGCTTTCCGAGGGTGTTGATGGTCAGCGAGGCCAGGCTCAGCGAGGCGAGGCCGCGGGCTGCCGCGCGGCGGGCCCTCGGCGTCCGGCTCGCGGCGATGGCGGCGGCCGTCGCGAACCACAGCACCCCGTGGTTCGCACTCCGGCTCAGCCGCGGCAGCACCGGCTCGGCATACGGCCAGTGGCGCTCGGCGGCGAACTCGAACAGCCGCGAGTCGAGGGCGAGGAGCCGGTCGCGCAGGGCGTGCCGGCCGGGCTTGGGGACGGTGAGGTCGACGTCTGGGCTCATACAGGGCTGGGTACCCTGAAGTGGCCGATTGCTGTCCGGCCGGCAGTGACCGACACACTAAGGAACCTGTGCATGCGCCTGCTCCTCATACGCCACGGCCAGACCCCGTCCAACCTGCACCACCTGCTGGACACGGCCGTCCCCGGCCCGGGCCTGACCGCACTCGGCGAACAGCAGGCCGCCGCGCTGCCTGCGGCGCTGGCCGACGAGGACATCGAGGCCGTCTACGCCTCCACCCTGACCCGCACCCGGCTCACCGCGGCCCCGCTGGCCGCCGCCCGCGGCCTCGACGTGCTGGTGCGCGACGGTATCCGCGAGCTGTCCGCCGGCGACCTGGAGATGCTGCCCGGCGACTCCGAGCGGGGTGAGCTCTACATGAAGACGGTGTTCGCGTGGGCCGCCGGTGACACGGAGCTGCGCATGCCGGGAGGCGAGAGCGGTGCGGAGGCGCTGGCGCGGTACGACGCCGTGGTGGGCGAGGCCGCTGGCAGTGGGGCCGGGACCGTGGCGATGGTCAGTCATGGTGCGGCGATCCGTATGTGGACGGCTGCCCGTGCGGACAACGTGGACGTGGCCTTCGCCGCGGCGCACCCGCTGGAGAACACCGGTGTGGTGGTTCTGGAGGGCTCGCCCGTGGATGGGTGGAAGGCGGTGTCTTGGGCGGGGGCGGTCGTGGTTCCCGCGGGGGAGGGTGGGCCTGCGGGGTGGCCTGTTGTCGGAGATGCGCCGTAGGGGGCCTGTTCGATGCCGGGGGCGGGTTTCGTTGTGGCTGGTCGCGCAGTTCCCCGCGCCCCTTGGGGGCGTTTCCGCCCTCGGCGTGTGGAATAAGCGTTTGCCCGGGTTCCGCGATGGCCCGCAGAATGCGGCACCATGGGACATCTGGAAGCCGCGCACCTCGAGTACTACCTCCCCGACGGGAGGGCGTTGCTCGGCGACGTGTCCTTCCGGGTGGGGGAAGGGGCCGTCGTCGCGCTGGTCGGGCCCAACGGCGCCGGGAAGACGACCCTGCTGCGGCTGATCTCCGGTGAGCTGAAGCCGCACGGCGGGACGGTCACCGTCAGCGGCGGCCTCGGTGTGATGCGGCAGTTCGTGGGGTCCGTACGGGACGAGACGACCGTACGCGATCTGCTCGTGTCGGTCGCGCCGCCCCGGATCCGCGAGGGGGCGAAGGCCGTCGACGCCGCCGAGCACGGCATCATGACCGTCGACGACGAGGCCGCCCAGCTGAGGTACGCGCAGGCCCTCGCCGACTGGGCCGAGGCGCGCGGGTACGAGGCCGAGACGCTGTGGGACATGTGCACCACGGCCGCGCTCGGCGTGCCGTACGAGAAGGCGCAGTGGCGGCAGGTGCGGACCCTGTCCGGCGGCGAGCAGAAGCGGCTGGTGCTGGAGGCGCTGCTGCGCGGCACGGACGAGGTGCTGCTGCTCGACGAGCCCGACAACTACCTCGACGTGCCCGGCAAGCGCTGGCTGGAGGAGCGCCTGAAGGAGACCCGCAAGACGGTCCTCTTCGTCTCCCACGACCGTGAACTCCTCGCCCGCGGCGCCGAGAAGATCGTGTCGGTGGAGCCGTCGCCGGCCGGCGCGGACGCGTGGGTGCACGGCGGTGGCTTCGCGACGTACCACGAGGCGCGGCGCGAACGCTTCGCCCGTTTCGAGGAGTTGCGCAGGCGCTGGGACGAGAAGCACGCCCAGCTGAAGAAGCTGGTGCTGAACCTCCGTCAGGCCGCCTCCATCAGCCATGAACTGGCCTCCCGCTACCAGGCCGCCCAGACCCGGCTGCGCAAGTTCGAGGAGGCCGGACCGCCGCCGGAGCCGCCGCGCGAGCAGGACATCAGGATGCGGCTGAAGGGCGGACGTACCGGGGTGCGGGCCGTCACCTGCGAGGGGCTCGAGCTGACCGGCCTGATGAAGCCGTTCTCCCTGGAGGTCTTCTACGGCGAACGCGTCGCCGTTCTCGGCTCCAACGGTTCCGGCAAGTCGCACTTCCTGCGGCTGCTGGCGGGCGAGGACGTGGCGCACACGGGGGAGTGGAGGCTGGGCGCGCGTGTGGTGCCCGGGCACTTCGCGCAGACGCACGCGCATCCCGAGCTGATGGGGCGGACTCTCCTCGACATCCTGTGGAAGGAGCACGCCCAGGACCGGGGTGCGGCGATGTCGCGGCTGCGGCGCTATGAGCTGACTCAGCAGGCCGAGCAGGCCTTCGACCGGCTCTCCGGAGGTCAGCAGGCGCGTTTCCAGATTCTGCTGCTGGAGCTGGAGGGGGCGACGGCGCTGCTCCTCGACGAGCCGACGGACAACCTCGATCTGGAGTCCGCGGAGGCGCTGCAGGAGGGGCTGGAGGCCTTCGACGGTACGGTGCTGGCGGTCACGCATGACCGGTGGTTCGCCCGTTCCTTCGACCGCTATCTGGTCTTCGGCAGCGACGGGCGCGTCCGCGAGACGCCGGAGCCGGTGTGGGACGAACGCCGGGTGGAACGGGCCCGATAGTTCTCGCCCTGAAGGGGCCTCGTCCTCAAACGCCGGACGGGCTGAAGAACCAGCCCGTCCGGCGTTTGAGGAGCGCGGGTCCAGGGGGCAGAGACCGCACCCCCCGTCGGTCACGTCCAGCGCAACAACGCCCCCAGACCCCCCGCCGGCTCCCTCTCCGGGCCCGCCGGGGTCAGCGACAGTGCCGCCGCGCCCGTGGCGACCGCGGAGCGGATCAGCGCGTCGTCCGCGCGGGCCGACCACGCGTGCTGCTCGCCGAGGATCTTCAGGTCCGTACGGCGCACCGCCACCTGGTCCGGATCCTCACCGATCCACACCTCGCGATGCGCGTCAGGAGCGTCCGGGCGGATCAGCAGTTCGTCGATACGGTGCTCACGGGCGGCCTCGATCAGCGCGGGCACCCCCTCCACCGCCCCGGAACGCCCCTCGGGATCCGGCTCGCGGGCCGCCAGGAACCGCTCCAGCTCACGCTCCGCCCGCTGCCGTACATGCTCCTCCCGGGCCCGTTGGACATCCTCGTCGAGCAGCCTGCTGCCGGTGCCGTGCGGGGCCTCGACCACGAGGTCCTGCAGCCGCTGCGGCAGCCGTTCGTGCACGGCCCGCCGCTCCCGGTCGTCACCGACGAGGATCAGCAGGTCGGCGCGGGTCTCCTCCTGGCAGACGGTGAGCGCGTCGGCGATCTCGGCGGCGTTGTGCTCCCAGGTGTTCTCCACCTTGAGCTGGAAGTGCCGCTCGGACCAGTCGACCGTGCTCGTCCGGTGGATCGGATGCTGCCGGCCGGTGACCGAGCCGACGTCCTGCCGGCCCAGCGCGGTACGCAGCTCGAAGGCGGCGCCCTTGCGGTCGACGTAGGCCACCACGCAGACCGGGTCCTCGCCCGCCAGCTCCAGCAGCGGCGCGGTGTGCGGCAGCGGCGCCCAGTGCGCGCCGGCGCGCAGCGGGGCGCGGGCCAGCGGGGGATCCAGGACCACCTCACCCGCGCAGGCGAAGATCGCGCGCCCATGGGGTTCGGAGGAGTGCTCCAGTTCCTCCAGCGCGGCTCGCACAGCCCGGCAGGTCGCGTCGTCGGCGCCCTGCTCGGCGAGCTCCCGGGACAGGGCCTGAGCCGTCAGGTGTCGTTCGTGGGGTGTGTCCTCCGTGTGCCGTGAGGTGTCGACGTACACGGAGGCCCAGGGACCGGGGTGTTCGTACAGTGGATGGAGAAAAGCGAGATCCATGGTTCTCTCCCGTACACCTCTCGGGGGCTGTGTGCTCTACGGGCGGGTACCCGGACGGCATGACTGAACACGACGAGCGGGACACCACCATGACCGGAGTCGATCCCGACCGGCTGGACGACCAGCAGCTCATGAAGGAGCTGGAGACGATCCACCGGACGCGCCACGACACGCTGCTGTACGGCTCCAACGACGCCCTGCGGGCCCACAATGAACGCATGGCGCAGCTGGAGGGCGAATACCTGCGCCGCAACCCACGCCGCACGGTGGCCTCGGGCCGCACCCGCGAGGGCGCCCGCGACCGCACCGGGGCCAGTGAGGCACCGACGTGACGCCGAGCGGCGCGGAGGAGTTCTAGGGGAAGAGGACGGGGCGAGCAGGGGGTGGGACGTACGACGGCCTGGACCGGCCGGGGCTTGCGTGGCTGAAGTCGGCCCCGCCGACCCAGGTGACGGTGCCGACCCAGGTAACGGTCGGTGCGCAGGGGGGACCCCGTTCGTCCCTCGACCCCGGCGCACCTGCTTCTGTGTCCCCGTGGTTCAGCTCTCCCGCCCCCACGGGCCGGCCCCGGAGGGGCTCAGCACCGTACCGGCGGGCGCCCCCAATGGCGATGCGCCGCCACCGCGGCCGCGAAGGCCTGCAGGAACTCCTCGCTCGCCGGCCCCGGCGAGGTGTCCGTCACCACGCCACGGTCGGCCACCGTGTGGTGGAACTCGGCGGACAGGCGTACGCCCTCCGGTTCGAGGGAGGACAGGACGCCCACGCCGGAGCCGAGCGCGCCCACCGGTTTGCCGTGCCGGTAGGCGTCCCGTACGAAGCGCATCGCGTCCTGGTCGGCGGCCGTCGGCGGGGTGCCCGCGGGGCCACCGGGCAGCAGTACGGCGTCGTACAGCACCGAGGCGACGGTCGGCAGCGCGCGGTCGACCGCGAACCGTTCGCCGTCGGCCCCGGTGATCGCGCCGTCCGTCGGCGCCAGCGCCTCGACGATCGCGCCCTCGGCAGTGAGCGCGTCACGCACCGACCTGACCTGCGCGGTGTCGGTGCCGTCGGCGACGAGGACCGCGATCTGCCGGGTGCGGATCGAGCCGTCGCCGCGCAGGGACTCCAGGCTGAGCGCGGGGGAGGAGAGCTTGTCCGCGGCCTCCGTGGCCGAGGGATCCGGAACGCCGATGCCGCGCGCCACCCGAGTCGCCAGATCGCCGTTCACCTTGGCGAGATGCTCGACCGTACGGGCCCGCACCGTCATCGAGCCGACCTTGCCCAGCTCGAACCGGAACGCCTCGACGATGTGCTGTTGCTCCCAGTCCGCCATGCTGTTCCAGAACATCGCGGGCTGGGTGTAGTGGTCCTGGAAACTCGCGCTGCGGCGGCGGATCTTGGCGCCGTCGACGCGTTCGGCGTAGTGGGTGTACGCGTGCCCGTCGGCACCGGCGTGCGCGGGGCAGCCGCCGCCGAGGGAGTTCGGGAAGTAGTTGGTGCCCCGGTGGATCGCGCCCTGGTGGTAGCCGTCGCGCTGGTTGGTGCGTACGGGTGCCAGTGGACGGTTGACCGGGATCTGCGTGAAGTTGGGGCCGCCCAGGCGGATCAACTGGGTGTCCAGGTAGGAGAAGTTGCGGGCCTGGAGCAGCGGGTCGTTGGTGAAGTCGATGCCGGGGACGACGTTCGCCGTGTGGAAGGCGACCTGCTCGGTCTCCGCGAAGAAATTCTCCGGGTTGCGGTTGAGTACCATCCGGCCGATCGGCCGTACCGGCACCTGCTCCTCCGGAATGATCTTCGTGGCGTCCAGCAGATCGAAGTCGAAGGCGAACTCGTCCTCCTCCGGCACGAGTTGGACGCCCAGCTCCCACTCCGGGTACTCGCCCGCCTCGATCGCGTCCCACAGGTCGCGCCGGTTGAAGTCCGGGTCACGGCCCTGGCACTCCTGCGCCTCGTCCCACACCAGCGAGTGCACACCCAGCTTCGGCTTCCAGTGGAACTTCACGAACGTGCCCTTCCCGTCCGCGTTCACGAACCGGAAGGTGTGCACGCCGAAGCCCTGCATCATGCGGTAGCTGCGGGGGATCGCCCGGTCCGACATCAGCCACATGATCGCGTGCAGCGTCTCCGGCTGCAGCGACACGAAGTCCCAGAGGGTGTCGTGCGCGGAGGCACCCGTCGGGATGTCGTTGTGCGGCTCCGGTTTCACCGCGTGCACGAAGTCGGGGAACTTGATGCCGTCCTGGATGAAGAAGACCGGGAAATTGTTCCCGACCAGGTCGTAGTTCCCCTCCGACGTGTAGAACTTGGTCGCGAAGCCACGCACGTCCCGCACGGTGTCCGCCGAGCCCTTCGGCCCCTGGACCGTGGAGAACCGCACGAACACCGGCGTCTGCACGGACGGGTCCTGGAGGAAGGCCGCGCGCGTGAACTCCGCGCAGGACTCGTACGGTTCGAAGTAGCCGTAGGCGCCCGCGCCCCGCGCGTGCACCACCCGCTCCGGGATCCGCTCGTGGTCGAAGTGGGTGAGCTTCTCCCGGAAGTGGAAGTCCTCCATCAGCGTCGGACCGCGCTCGCCGGCGGCCAGCGAGTCGTCGGTGTGGTCGACCTCGACCCCCTGGTCGGTGGTGAGCGGCCCGGCCGCGGGGTCGTCCGCCCGGAAGGCCTCCCGCTGCTCCTGCTTGCGGTCTCCCATCAGACGGCCTCCTTGGACTCCCTGGCGAACACCTCGAGGAACGTCTCGCAGAACGCCTTCAGATCGTCCGGCTTACGGCTGGTGACCAGCTTGTTCGGGCCGTGGTCGCAGATCCGCACCTGCTCGTCGACCCAGGTGCCGCCCGCGTTGCGGATGTCCGTCTGCAGACTCGGCCAGGAGGTCAGCACCCGGCCGCGTACGACGTCCGCCTCCACCAGCGTCCAGGCAGCGTGGCAGATCGAGGCGACCGGCCGGCCCTTCTCGAAGAAGTCCCGCACGAACGCGACGGCCTTGCGGTTCATCCGCAGATAGTCCGGGTTGGCGACCCCGCCCGGCAGGACCAGCCCGTCGAAGGAGTCGGCCGAGATCTCCCCGACGACCTCCTGCACGGGGAACTTCTCCGCCTTGTCGAGGTGGTGGAACGCCTGGATCGTGCCCGGCTTCGTCGACACCAGCACCGGTTCGTGCCCCGCGTCCACCGCCGCCTGCCACGGATCGGTGAGCTCGACCTGCTCGACGCCCTCGGGTGCGGTCAGAAATGCGATGCGCATGATGGTTCAACGTCCTTCCGTGGCCCGGAAGCGGGCCTCGTCGCTCGCGCGCTTCCTGTCTCGCTTCTTGTCGCGCCTGGCCGTGCGCGCGCAGCGCAGCAGCTCCTCGCCGTACGGCAGCAGCACACAGGTGCCGATCGCCACCGCGATGCCGGCGAGATAGCCGCGGGACAGCGGGCGTCGGCGCGGCACGAGACGCCAGGCGTCCGGATCGCCGCGGCCGCCGCGCAGCAGCGACTTCACCTGGTCGGCGTGCAGACACATCAGCGAGGCCAGTCCGCCGAACGGCAGCGACTCCAGGAAGCTGTGGATGTGCTGCTCGACCGGCTTGACCTCGCGGTCGCTGTCGACGGCCGTGCGCACGTCCCACAGCGCGGTGGCCTCGTGCGCGGCGGTCGCGCCGAGCTGCACGCTGAGCAGCAGCGGGTTGACCTCGTAGCGCAGGGTCAGCGCGATGGGGATGCCCACCTCGGTCATCATCAGCGCGTGGATCAGCGACTCCTTGGTGCCCGCCGTCTCCTCGATGCGGGTCCGCCGGTGCATCCACCAGTCGGCGAGGCCCGGCACGAACCAGCTGGGCAGCAGCCCGTACAGCAGATAGCGGACCGTGGCGTCACCGACATCGACGGTGACGCCGGAGGCGCTGATCTCGGCGGCCTGATCCCGTCCCATGGGCCTCACTCGTCCGGGGCGGATCGGCTGATCTCGGCGAGCGCCGAGTCGGGATCCTGGGCTTCGGCCAGGTCACCGAGGCTGACGATGCCGACCGGCAGGCCGTCCTCGACGACCGGCAGCCGTCGTACGGCGTGCTCGCGCATCAGCGCGACCGCGACCGACACCCGCTCGCCCGGCTCGATCACCACCGGGTCCCGGGTACACACCGACTCGGCGCTCACCGTCAGCGGATCGGCGCCGTCGGCGACCGCCCGCACCGTGATGTCACGGTCGGTGAGCACGCCCACGACGTCCTGTCCGTCGGCCACCACCACATCGCCGATGTCCTGCGCCCGCATCAGCTGCGCCGCCTCGACGAGCGAGGCGTCCGGGCGGACGGCGACCACGCCCGGAGTCATGACGTCCCTTACGAAATCAGCCATCACTGGCCCTTCCTGCGTTGTCCGGCCGGGACGGGCGGCGCGGTCGCGTCGGCGTGACCCCGCCGCGGCATCCGCCCACCGGCCCCCTATGCGTTCCTGCGCCGCGTGGACCGTTCGGCCCCGGTCAGGGCCTCGGCCAGCTCCTGGACGTTGGCGTAGCGCGCCGAGCGCGGCAGCCGCTCCAGCGGCTCCACGAGAGCGTCGGGCGCGTATCCGCGGCGCAGGGCACTGATCAGATCCCGGGGGCTCGCCGGGAAGGAGCTACGGCCCAGAATCCGCGCCAGCTCCAGCCGGACCGTCTCCAGGGACGCCGCCTGGGGCCCCGGCCACCCCACCGGCCCGTGCGCGACCATCGGGTCGTCGTCGGCGGACGGCTCCGGGTCGTGCCACTCCTCGGTCCGCGTGGGGTGCCCGGACCGCAGCAGCCCCTGCAGTTCGTGTTTCATCTCGTCGTCACGGTGAACGCTCAGCCGGTCACTGCCTCGCTGCATGACTCCCTCCAGATCTTCGGGGGTGCGCACCGCGTACCCGATGAGAGGGGGCCGACACAGGGTTTGCCGTCCGGAAGGAGGGAGACCCGGCCCTTCACCCCCCACACGTTCTGGGGAAGGACCAGGCCATGGCACTGCTTGCTGTGCTGCTTCCGCTCCTCATGCTCGGCGTGGTGCTGGCACTGGGCCGCTATGAGGATCTGCTGCTGCCGAAGGAGAAGGACGAGGACCGGCCGGAGGGGGCGGCACTGGGCCACTGAAGCCGGAGGGGCGGCGCCCGGGATGCTTGCGGGCGCCGCCCCTGGCGTACGCGGAGTACGCGGAGTACGCGGAGTACGCGGCGTCGTCAGCCGTGCCTCTTGTCCCGCCCCGGCAGGAACTCCTGCATCTTCGCCTTGAACCCCTGCTTGACCATCGACCCCCGGTCCGCGTCGCCCTTCAGGATCGACGCGGCCGTCGCCTCCATCTGGTCCCAGGTGGCATGCGGCGGGATCGGCGGTACGGCCGGGTCGGTCAGGAACTCGATCACCGCGGGGCCGTCCGCCTCCAGGCCCGCGCGCCAGCCCGCCTCGACGTCCTCGGGCTTCTCCACCCGGATGCCGGTCAGCCCGAGGGAGCGGGCGAAGGCGGCGTACTGCACGTCCGGGATCTCCTGCGAGGGCAGGAAGGACGGGGCGCCCTCCATGGCCCGCATCTCCCAGGTGACCTGGTTGAGGTCGTGGTTGTTGAACACGCCCACGATCAGGCGCGGATCGTCCCACTGGTCCTTGTACTTCGCGGCCGTGATCAGCTCCGCCAGCCCGTTCATCTGCATCGCCCCGTCGCCGACCAGCGCGATCGCCGGGCGGTTCGGGTGCGCGAACTTCGCCCCGATCGCGTACGGCACCCCGCAGCCCATCGTCGCCAGCGTCCCGGACAGCGACGCGCGCATGCCGGGCCGCATCGTCAGATGGCGGGCGTACCAGTTCGCCGCCGAGCCCGAGTCGGAGCTGATGATGGCGTTGGCGGGCAGCAGCGGGTCCAGGGCACGGGTGACGTACTCCGGGTTGATGGGGTCGGCCGACAGGTGGGCGCGCCGCTCCATGACCTCGCGCCAGCGCGTGACGTTGTCGCACACCGTGTCGTACCACTCGCGGCCGCGCTCCTCCGATGCGATCAGCGGGATCAGCCGCTCCAGCGTCGCCTTCGCGTCGCCGACGAGATTCACCTCGTACGGATACCGCATCCCGACCATGTGCGGATCGATGTCGATCTGCACGCCCCGCGCCTTGCCGAAGTCCGGCAGGAACTGCGTGTACGGGAAGGACGACCCGATGGTCAGCAGGGTGTCGCAGTCCCGCATCAGCTCGTACGACGGGCGGGTGCCCAGCAGGCCGATCGCGCCCGTGACATACGGCAGTTCGTCGCTCAGCACGTCCTTGCCGAGCAGCGCCTTGGCCACGCCGGCGCCGAGCAGTTCGGCGATCCGCTCCACCTCGGCCCGCGCACCGGCCGCGCCCTGGCCGACCAGGATCGCCACCTTGTCACCGGCGTTGAGGATCTCCGCCGCCCTGCGCACCGAGTCCTCCGACGGGATCGCCGTCCAACCGCTGCGGTCCAGGCTGGACGGCACCATCTTGAACTCGTGCGTGGGCGGCGAGTAGTCGAGCTCCTGGACATCGCCCGGGATGATGATCGCCGTGGGGGCGCGGCGCGCGTACGCGGTGCGGATCGCCCGGTCCAGGACGTTCGGCAGCTGCTCGGGCACCGTCACCGTCTCCACGAAGTCCGAGGCGACGTCCTTGAACAGCGTGTGCAGGTCCACCTCCTGCTGGTACGAGCCGCCCATCGCCGTGCGGTGCGTCTGGCCGACGATCGCCAGGACCGGGACATGATCGAGCTTGGCGTCGTACAGGCCGTTCAGGAGGTGGATCGCGCCGGGCCCGGACGTCGCCGCGCACACGCCGAGACGGCCGCTGAACTTGGCGTAACCGACCGCCTGGAACGCGGACATCTCCTCGTGCCGGGACTGGATGAAACGGGGCTCGTTCTCGGCCCGGCCCCAGGCGGCGAGCAGGCCGTTGATGCCGTCGCCGGGATAGCCGAAGACGTGCTCCACACCCCACTCGCGCAGGCGCTGCAGGACATGGTCGGCGACCTTGGTGCTCATGCGGGACCTCCTGGCCTTCTCGGGGTACTGCGCGGCACCGCTACGAGTGACCCTGCGGGTGAGCGGAAAACCTGACCGTGTTTGCGCGGCGGGAGTGAGGGCAGGCGAAGGACAGTGCTTCGGACAGGAGGCACGTCCGTGGGAGCGGCGTATCAGCCGCCGGAAGCGGCCGATCAGTCGCCACGGGTGTGTCCGGCTTCGGTGCGCGCCCCGACTCCCACGGTGACCGTCCAACCCAGAGCACAGCAAAGGGAGTTGCGACGCACCATGCCCACTTCAGTGAGCGCGAAGCACCACCCGCACGACGACGCCCCCGACACCGCGGAGGACTTCCGCAAGCTCGCGTCGCTGCCCGAGGGGCAGCAGCGCGACACCATCCGCGACAGGATCGTCGAGGCGTGGCTGCCCATGGCCGACCGGCTCGCCGGGCGGTTCCGCAGCCGCGGGGAGAGCTTCGAGGACCTGCGGCAGGTCGCCGCCCTCGGGCTGGTCAAGGCCGTCGACCGGTACGACCCCGAGCGCGGCAACGCCTTTGAGAGTTATGCCGTGCCCACCATCACCGGCGAGATCAAGCGGCACTTCCGTGACCACATGTGGACGCTACATGTGCCGCGCCGGGTGCAGGACCTGCGCAACCGCGTGCGGTTCGCCGTGCAGGACCTCCAGACCGTCTCGGGCCGCACGCCCACGATCGCCGAGATCGCCGAGCACGCGGACATGGAAGAGGCCGATGTGAAGGTCGGCCTCGAGGCGCTGGAGAGTTTCACCGCCCTGTCGCTGGACGCGGAACTGCCCGGCAGCGACGACGGGTACTCGTTGAGCGACGCGCTGGGCTCCGCGGACCCCGCGCTGGACACGGTCGTGGACCGTGAGGCCGTCGCGCCGCGGCTCGCCGCGCTGCCTGAGCGGGAGCGGGCGATTTTGTACATGCGGTTCTTCGGCGACATGACGCAGAGTCGGATCGCCGAGCAGTTGGGTATCTCGCAGATGCATGTGTCCCGGCTGATCAGCCGGTGCTGCAGCCGGGTGCGGGAACAGGTGCTCAATGATGTGGCCTGAGGGGCGGGTTTCGCCGTGGGGGTGCGGATAGCGGATATCTGCGGAGTGCGGGCCGTATGTGGTTGCTCGCGCCCACGCGGCGGAGCCGCATATCGACCCCGCCCCGCGCCCCTTTCAGGGTGTTGTCGTTACCGCCAGTGATATGTGACGGGACATGGTGTCCATCGCCTTCGCCTCTGCCATGGAGAACGCCAGGCGGGCTCCACATCTGAACAGCGTCAGGACGCCTTGTACCGCGCCCTCCGCCTTCAGGGGGACGCACAGCAGTGAGGTGACGTTCGCCTGTACGAGGACGGGGGCGCCGTCCGGGTCCCTGCCGAAGGCGTCCGGGTTCTCGGGGCGGATCTGCAGGGACGGGGATCCGGTGCGTGCCGTGGCTGTGACCAGAGGGCACGTGGCCGGGTCCTGTTCCGTGAGCGCTGCCGACTCCTCTTCCGAGGGGGCCAGCACCGTCGTACGGGACAACCGGGCGTCGCCCGTGTCGGCGATGACCCAATCGGCGAAACGGCCGTGGAGGACCTGGGCCGCCCGGCGGACGACTGCCTCGCGGTCGCCGCGCGGTGCGGTCAGGAGGACCGTGGTCATCTCGTCCTGGAGGTCCATCAGGGCCGCGTGCCGGGTCGTCTCGGTGAGGTCGGGGACGTGGGCCGCCGGCGCGGCCGTCGGGGGCGGTGCGCCGGGCGCCTTCAGCTCGCCGGGCTGCAGCACCACCAGCACGGTGGGGTGCGGCTCCCCGCTCGGGCGTACGGCGGTCAGGGTCGCGTGGACCGGCGCGGACGGGCGCTGCTGGAGGTGCACGGTGAGGCTGCGGTCGCCCTCGCCCCGCGCCACCGCGGCGGCCTGCGAACGGAACGCCACCCGGTCGGCGTGGGCGAGGAAACCGGTCAGCGGCCGGCCCGTCGCATAGCCCGCCCGGACGCCCGTGAACGACGTCGCCGCGAAGTTCAGCCGGCGCACCACCGCCTCCCGGTCCACCAGCGCCACCGGCAGCGGAAACCGCTGGAACACCGCGCGCAGCAGATGCTGCTCCTGGCGGTCGGCGGATGCCGTACGGGGCGGTCCGGCCGAGGACAGCCGTTCGTACCAGGGCCACAACTGGTCGGCCACATGGTCGAGTTCGAAGATGGCCGCGTCCAGGACCGTCGGCAGGTTGCCTTCCGACACGGACCGTGCCGCCTTGAGCTCCGCAACGCGGCGCACGAAATCCGCAAGCTCTTCACCGAATTCGTCCGTCGTCTGCGCCATGGGAACGAACCTAGCTCCCGGCGGGACGTTCCGGGGAGGCGGGTGGTCAACTGGTTCCGCTTGTTTCCTCCCTGTTTTCCCCGGCCGGGGCCGGGAAGGCGCACAGAAGAGGAGGAGTTGAGGATGCCCGCTCAGGAACATGTCGGTCACTTGGGTGACGAGTCCGCCGAAGCCGCCCTACCGGGGCGCAGGCTGTCCGAGCTGGCCGAACAGGCCGTGCGCTGCACCGCCGACTGCTGCGGGGCGAGCAGCATGGTGACCGAGGCGGGTGCCGAGCGGCCCGCCGCCGTCACCCATCCCGACCTCGCCGGACTCGTCGCCGTGCAGCTCCGCTCCGGGGACGGGCCCATCCCGGACGCCCTGGAAGGCGGCCGGCCCGTCGACTCGACCGACCTGCTGCACGACGAGCGCTGGCCGGAGTACCGCGCCATGGCGCTCGACTCCGGGGTGCGCTCCACCGTGACACTCCCGTTCCGCCGCTCCGGGCTCATGGTGACGCTCAGTCTCTACAGCTTCCGGCCGGGCGCCCTGGAGAACGCCTCGCACGGTCCCGTGCACGCCCTGGGCGAACTCGCCGCGAGCTGCCTGGTCCGCGACCGCTCCTACCGCGCCGCGCTCACCGAGCTCGACCACCTCGGCACCGCCCTGCGCTCCCGGCCCGTCGTCGACCAGGCGTGCGGCATCGTCATGCACGTCCTCGGCTGCGACGCCGACGCCGCCTTCGGCGTACTGCGCCGCATCTCACAGGGCACCAACCGCAAGCTGTCGGACGTCGCGTCCGGCGTTGTCAGCAGGCGGGGGCGGGGACTGGAACGCGACTTGGCGGCGCTGATGAACTGACCGGTGGACCTCATCCGGGGGTGGGTCGGGCCCCCTGGCGTGACTCGGTTCGGCAACCCACCCTTCTTCGGCTCTTCGGCCGGCCCGATCCCACGCTCGACGTCACCCACTCGGCCCCCACCGTCCCGCGAATGGTGCCCGGCCGCGCGCGCCCCGGGGCCGGGCGGGCTGTCATGGCTGCGGGGGAGTGACCGCCGTTCCCCCGCAGCCGCCGGCCGAAGGAGTCCGCCCCATGCGCCGCCCCGCCTGTGCCCTGTCCGTCCCCGCTCTGGCCGGTGTCGTCCTGGGCCTCGCCGCCTCGGCCGCCTCGGCGGACCCGGCTGCGGAGGTCAGCCCCGGCACCGTCTCCCCGGGCGGCAGCGTTACCGTCTCGGTCTCCTGCGACGCCCTCGACGGGGTTGCCGCGCCCGCCACCGTCGACGCCACCTCCCAGGCGTTCGAAGAGGGCACCGTCAAGCTGAAGCGGGTCGCCGGCAACGACGAGCAAGCGGCGGGGGCCGCCTACAGCGGCACCGCGCGTATCCCCCCGGCCGAGAACTTCGAGGTTGACCCGGACGCGGTCGGATCCGACTCCTCATGGACCGTCGACGGCACCTGCCCGGCGGCATCCGGCGGGGAGGGCAAGGAGTGGAGCGCGACGTTCACGGTGGCCCGGGAGGGTGGCGGCGCGGGTGGCGGCGAGGACGGCAAGGACGGCGGGGTCGGCGAGGGCGGGGAAGGCGGTGCGGGCGGCGGAGACGGTACGGGCGGTGGGGGAACCGGCAAGGACGGCGGGGGCGGTACGGCGGGCGACGGTGACGGGACGGACGGCGCCGGCCGGTCCTGCACCGAGTCCCACTCGGGCAGGAACGAGCCCGGCTGGGACGGGGCCCGGTCCGACTCGGACAAGACGGATGGGGACATGAGCGAACCCGAGAAGGCCGAGCCCGACCGGGGCGAAAGCGGATCTCACTCGGGCGAGGGCGGATCCGACTCGGGCGAGAGCCGGCCTGACTCGGACGAGAGCGGGTCCGACGCAGGCGGGGCCGGGGCCGACTCGGGTGGGACCGGTTCCGACTCGGGTGGGACCGGGGCCGACTGGGACTCGGCGGCGTCCGAGAAGGCCGAGCCCGCCTGGGAGGAGACCGAGTTCCACTCCGGCGGGAGCGACGCACACGCGCAGGACTGCGGCGGCGAGGCCGTCCACCGCGGCGTGCAGGCCGGTGCGGGCGGGGCCTTCACCGACTCCGTCCCCGCGCTGGTCGCGGGCGGAGTCCTGATCGCGGGCGCGTTCGGCGGCGCGGTGTACCGGCTGCGCCGTAAGACGCCTCCCACGGAGAGCTGATGCGTACGGTGACGCCCCGCGCAGGCCGCACGGAACCCGGAACCACCGGAGCTGTGATCGGCGCAACCCCGGTCGGCGCCCATGGGGTGGCACCCCGGTGGGTACTCAGAGCGCGAGGGAAGCGCGACGCACCGTACGGCCCCCGCGCCGTACGCACCACACAGACCGCACCACGGAACACGAACCCTCACGGAGCACCGGACGACGAACAACCACGGCACCAGGCACAGCGCGGAGGCACCGATGCGCCGGACGGACCTCGAAGGCCACGGCCCCGTCCGTTACGGGCCGCCGCTCCCGGACGACGGGCTGCCCGTGCTGCCCGAGCTGGCCGCCGTGCTCGCCGCGGCCGCGGGGCGGTCCGAGAGCGAGCCGATCGGCGGCGGCACCGCGCTCCTGGAGGCCGCGTGCGGTTACTGGGACCGGCGCGGACTGCCGACCGAGCCCGACCAGGCGGTGGCCGCCAACGGCGCGCCCGCCCTGCTGCTCGCCCTGACCTTCGCGCTCGGCGGCGACGTGCTGGTGCCCCGGCCCTGCGCCGCCTGGTGGGCGCCGTACGCACGCCTGTTGGGCAGACCCGTCTTCCACGTGGCGACACCGGCCGAGTGCGGCGGCGTACCGGATCCGTACGCCCTTCTGGAGACCGTCCGCCGGGTGCGTGCCGAGGGCGGTGACCCGCGCCTGCTCGTCTTGTCCGTCGCCGACGACCCGACCGCCACCGTCGCCCCGCCCGAGGTGCTGCACGAGACTCTGGAGGCCGCCACCGGCGAGGGGCTGCACCTGGTCAGCGACGAGACCTGGCGCGACACCGTGCACGCCCCGCACGACACCGTGCTGCTCAGTCCCGCCGAGATGCTGCCCGAGCAGGTCACCGTCGTCACCGACCTGGCGGGCGCCCACCTCCCGCCCGGCTGGCCGGCCGCGGTCGCCCGGTTCCCCGCGGGCGAGGCCGGAGGCGGCCTCCACGCGCGCGTGCTCGACGTGCTCACCGCGCTCGACGCCCGCGTCGCCGGCCCGGTCGCCCTCGCGGCCGGTTACGCGCTGGCGGAGCCCGAAGCGGTCACCGCGCGGGTCACCGCCGCCGTACGCCTGCACGCGCGCGTGGCCGCCGCCGCGCACGCCGCCGCCGTGAAGGCCGGCGCCCTCGCACGACCCCCGCAGGCCGGGCGCCACCTCTACGTCGACCTCGGCCCGCTGCGCGCCGGGCTGTCCGCGCACGGCGTGGGGGACGCGCAGGACCTGGAGGACTTCCTCGCCGCCCGGCTCGGCATGCCCGCGCCGGGCGGGCACCGCTTCGGCGACGACCTCGGCGCGCTGCGCGTGCGGCTGTCCACCGGACCGCTGCTGGACGGCACCGACGAGGAACGCGCGGAATGCATCAGTTCACCCTCGCCGTTGGAACTGCCACACGTGCAACGCACGTTGATCCACATGAAGACGGTCTTCGACGATCTCCGCGACGACGCTCAGCGATGGGAGCCTCCTCGATGACGCAGCAGTCCGAGTCGACCACCAGGCGTACGACCGCCACGAGCACGACCGCGCCGCCCGGGCAGGAAGCCGAGGCCCCGGCGGACCCGTCCCTCTTCGCGCCCCCGTTCCCGCCGCTCGCCGCACCCCGCCCGCTGGGCGAACGCCGGGCGTGGCCGCGGACCTTCCACGACCGCCTCACCGCCCCGCTGCCCGGCATCAAGGCCCTCGCCCGCTTCGCCCGCGAGGGCGCGGTACGCCCCGGCCGGGAAGGCCTCGCCGACATCCCGCGGCTGCCCTTCGAGCCGGCCCCGCTGCCCCGCGTGGATGCGCGCACGGTCGCTGTCTCCTGGGCGGGACACGCCAGTTGGGTCGTACAGATCGGCGGACTGACCGTCCTCACCGACCCGGTCTGGTCACGCCGCATCCTCGGCACCCCGGCCCGCATCACCCCGGTCGGCATCGCCTGGAGCGACCTGCCGCGCGTCGACGCGGTCGTCATCAGCCACAACCACTACGACCACCTGGACGCCCCCACTCTGCGCCGACTCCCGCGCGACACCCCCGTGTTCGTGCCGGCCGGCCTCGCCGCCTGGTTCCGTCGCCGCCGGTTCACCCAGATCACCGAGCTGGACTGGTGGGAGGCGGCCGAACTGTCCGGCGTCCGCTTCGACTTCGTCCCGGCCCACCACTGGTCCAAGCGCACCCTCCTCGACACCTGCCGCAGCCTGTGGGGCGGCTGGGTACTCACCGCCCCCGACGGACAGCGGGTGTACTTCGCCGGCGACACCGGCTACGGCCACTGGTTCACCCGCATCGGCGAGCGCTACCCCGGCATCGACCTCGCCCTCCTCCCCATCGGCGCCTACGACCCCCGCTGGTGGCTCAGCGACGTCCACTGCGACCCCGAGGAGGCCGTCCGCGCCGCCCAGGACCTCGGCGCCCGCCGGATGGCACCGATGCACTGGGCGACGTTCGTGCTTTCGGCGGAACCGGTACTGGAACCGCTCACGCGCGTGCGGGCGGCTTGGGAGAAGGCGGGGCTGGCGCGGGGGGACTTGTGGGACCTGCCCGTTGGAGGCTCACGAGTGCTGTAGCGCCCCGAAGAGGCGCGGGGCTGTATCGATATGCGGCTCCGCCGCGTGGGGGCGACCAGCCACAACGAATCCGCGCCCCGCGACTAAACATCACCTGGCAGATCGCATCCGCTTCCAGACACTCGGCGCCACACTGATGACCAACGTCAGCGCAACGGCCGCGACCACACCCTCCCACGGCTCCGGGAACAGCGATCCCCCAAGGATCCCGATCAACTGATACGTCACAGCCCAGGCCAGGCAGGCGGGAAGGTTGCCACGGGCGAACCGCCGCATCGGCCACTTCGCCAGCAGACAGGCCAGCATCACCGGCAGCCGGCCCGCAGGCACCAGCCGGGACAACACCAGCACGGCCACCCCGTGCTCGGAGAGCTTCCGCTGCGCCTGCGTGAGCCGGTCCTCCGGCGCCCGCGAGCGGATCGCCTCCAGCCAGCGCGAGCCGTTCTTCGAGCGCATGCCGCGCCGCCCCAGCCAGTACAGCGTCGCGTCGCCCAGGAACGCGGCCGTCGACGCCGTCGCGAAAACCAGCGCCAGCGCGAACGGTGCCGTCTGGTGAAACGCCACCACCGCCGCCGAACTCACCAGCGCACCCGTCGGCACGATCGGCACCAGCGCCCCGATCAGCACCAGCAGGAACAGCGACGGATAGCCGATCGCCTGCTGAGTGGACTCCGCCGGCACCACCGTCGCCGTGGTGGCCAGGACCGTCACCGGGCCACCCCCAGGCGCACACTCTCGCCGTGCGCGAGCCGATGCACCGACACGCCGGGCGCGCGCTCGGCCGCGAGCCGCGCGAACTCGTCGCCGGGGGAGTGGAATTCATGGGGGCGCACGGCATCCATGCCGATCGGCCAGTACGTGCCGTAGTGCACCGGCACCGCACTGCGCGGCGCGAGACGGGCCAGTGCCTCGGCCGCCCGCCCCGCGTCCAGATGGCCTTCCCCGAGATACGGCCCCCAGCCGCCCACCGGCAGCAGCGTCACGTCGACCGGCCCGACCTCCTTGGCCATCGCGTCGAACAGTCCGGTGTCTCCGGCGAAATACGTACGCGCCTCGCCCTCGATGACGTAGCCGAGGGCGGGGGAGCGGTGCGGGCCCACGGGCAGCCGCCGTCCGTCGTGCCGCGCGGGTACGGCTCGTACGGTCAGCTCGCCCACCGACGCCACGTCCCCGGGCGCCATCTCGGTCACCCGCAGCTGCGTGAGGCGGCGCAGGCTCGGCACCGCGCGGAGTGCGCCGCTGGGCACGAGCAGGCGGGTGCCCTGCGGAAGCCTCGCCAGGGACGGAACGTGCAGGTGGTCGGCGTGAAGGTGGGAGACCAGGGCGACGTCCGCACGCCGGGCGTCGGGCGGCGGCAGGGGGCCCCGGCGGCGACGCAGGTGCGCGAGTCGGCGTGCGAACAGAGGGTCGGTGAGGATGCGCACGTTCGAATCCTCGACCGTGCAGGTGGCGTGACCCCACCAGGTGATCTCCACCGGCACCTTCTTTGCCCCCTTCGTGCGACTCCCCGAAGCGTACGGGCTGGAGTAGGGTCAGCGGCGAAACCCGGAGGTGAGGGGGACGCCATGGGGTCATCCGTAGTGCGTGTGACGGCGATCGCCAGTCTGACGCCGCTCGAAGAACTGGACGCCGACCCCTTCCTGGTGGACTCCCGCAGCCAGCACGCGATGTGCGCGCGTTGGGCCGCCGAACACGGGTACGTCGTCGCACGCGAGCTCCTGGTACGCCGGTTGCGGCCGGACCACAGCGTCCTGTGGGAGGGCGTCCGCCCCGGCCTCGACCTGTTCGTGGCACCCAGCCGCAGAGTTCTGGAGAGCGCGCTGTCGTCCGTCGAGGAGTTCACCGCGGAGTGCGCCCGGCGCGGGGTACGGGTGGAGACGGTGGGGCGCGCCGAGCCGTTGTACGACGCGCAGATGAAGGCGCGGGTACACCGGAGACTGTCGATGCCGACGGCGGGATACGACGGGCGCTGACGCCGGGGCGTGTCTCGACACCGGTCAGCTGCATTCAGCCCGTCCGGCGTTCGAGGACGAGGCCCTTTCGGGGCCGACGGGGGTCCAGGGGGCGGAGCCCCTTGGCGGGGCCGAAGGGGCGGAGCCCCTTCAGGATGGGACGGGTAGGGGCGGCGGGGGCGAGGAAACCAAGGCTGAGGTCCGGCCACCGACCACTGTCGGAGCCGTATGCCACGCTGGGTGCCTGAAGGCTCGTTCGGGGCGGCGAGCCAGGACGTGAGGTGGGCTGGGCGTGCGTGGACGGCGTTGGCGGCGGGTCGCCAGTCAGGTCGGGCGGAGCATCACCGTGTGGGCGGTCTCCACCGTCACCATGCTCGTGCTCGCCGGCATCCTGCCCGACTTCCAGCTCCAGTCGGCGGACGGCGACAGCGCCACCCGTATCGCCATCACCGCGGCCCTCGGCGCCGGCGCCTTCGGCCTGCTCTCGGCGCTCGTCTGGCCCCTCCTCGTACGGCTCCTGCTGCTGGTGCCCGCTCTGGTGCTCGGCACGCTGGTCTTCTTCCTCAACGGCTCGCTGCTCATCATCGCCCTGCGCCTCGTCCCCTCCGGCGACAGCGAGGCCGCCCCGGAGACCGCTGTCATCGTCGCCGCCGTGATGTCCGCCGTCGCCTCCGGCACCGGCGCCGCCCTGGCCGTACGCGACGACGACGCGTACCGGCGCCGCCTGTACCGCCTCGCCGACCGCCGCCGCAGGGCCCTGCCGCCCGGCCCGTCCAGCCCCGGCACCGTCTTCCTCCAGCTCGACGGCGTCGGCCACGACGTCCTCCTCGACGCCGTCGGCAAGGACCTGATGCCCACCGTCGCCCGCTGGCTCGGCAAGAGCAACGGCAATGGCACCGGCACCGGCGACGGAATCGGCCACGGCATCGGCGACGGCACAGGAGGCAGCGCCCGCCCCACCCACCGGCTCACTCCTTGGCGCACCGACTGGTCCAGCCAGACCGGCGCCAGCCAGCTCGGCATCCTGCACGGCAGCAACCACGACGTCCCCGCCTTCCGCTGGTACGAGAAGGCCGGCCGCGAGGTGATGGTCTGCAACCGCCCCACCAGCGCCGCCGAACTCCAGCGCCGCGCCATCGACCGCACCGGCGACGGCGGACTGCTCACCGCCGACGGCGCCAGCCGCGGCAACCTCTTCAGCGGCGGCGCCGACGAACAGGCCCTCGTGCTGTCCATCGCCACCAAACGCCGCCCCCGGGAGAACCGCTCGCGGGCGGGCTACTTCGCCTACTTCTCCGACCCGGCCAACGCCGTACGCACCGCCCTGTCCTTCATCGCCGAGGTCGGCCGCGAGATCGGCCAGTCCACCCGGGCCCGCGCCCGCAAGGCCCGGCCGAGGGTCTCCCGCGGCGGCCTCTACCCGTTCGTGCGCGCCTTCGCGACCGTCGTCGAACGGGACGTCGTGGTCGCCGCGGTGATGGGCGACATGCTCGCCGGCCGCACCTCCGTCTACGCCGACCTGGTGGCGTACGACGAAGTGGCCCACCACTCCGGACCGTTCAGCCACGACGCCGAGAAGGTCCTCGAACGCCTCGACCGGGCACTGGCGTTGATCGAGAACGTCGCCGAGCACGCGCCACGGCCGTACCGCATCGTCGTGCTGTCGGACCACGGCCAGAGCCCCGGCGAGACCTTCCGCGCCCGCTACGGCCTCGGCCTCGGCGATCTGGTACGGGCCGGCTGCGGGCTGCCCGTGCCGCGCAAGGCACAGCGCACCCACAGCGGCGCCGAGGCGCGCGCGGCCGTACGCGCGGCGCTGCGCATCCCCGTCGAGGAGGGCGGCGAGCGGCACCGCCCCTCGCGCCGCAGCTCCGAGCCGATCGTGCTGGCCTCCGGCAACCTCGGGCTGGTCTCCTTCCCGGACGTGCCGCACCGGATGACCAAGGAGGAGATCGACGCCCGCCACCCGGCCCTGCTCACCACCCTCGCCAACCATCCCGGCGTCGGCTTCCTGCTCGTCCGCAGCGAGCGGCACGGCGGAGTCGTGCTCGGCGCGTACGGTGCCGAGATACCCGTGGACCGACTGGACGACGATCCAGGGCCGTTGGAGGTCTTCGGGCCGGGTGCCGCCGACGCCGTACGCCGCACGCACTCGTTCCCGAACGCCGCCGACATCATGGTCAACTCCGCGTACGACCCGGCCGACGGCGAGGTCCTCGCCTTCGAGGAGCAGATCGGCTCGCACGGCGGACTCGGCGGCGCGCAGGGCAAGGCGTTCCTGCTGTCGCCGCTCGCCTTCTCCGCGCCGGCCGACGACGGGGAGGAGGTCGTCGGCGCCGAGCACGTCCACCGCGTGCTGCGCCGCTGGCTGCGGGAGTCGGACGGCCCTCAGGTGCCGGTGACACGGCGTGAGGACCAGCGGGCGGCCTGATCGATCCGGACATCCCTCGGGATCCCTCGGAGGCCGCCGCTCCTTCGTACCCCCATGAACGCAGGAGCGGCCTTCACGGTGGACCGTGCTTCAACGTGTCACCGCGGGGCGGGATTGCCCAGGGCACATCCCGGTCAACCGGAAAATAGGCTGCGCCTGCCTCGCGCGGCACACAAACTGTTCGTATCGGGCGTCGCATACCTGTGCGCCCTTCTCGAACACTCCCAAGGAGCCCCTGCCTTGCAGGCAGCCGTCACCGTCACGCCCGCCCGTATCCCCGACCTGCTTCTCGGCCTCGCCACCGTGCGGCCGGTCTTCATCTGGGGCGCCCCCGGCATCGGAAAGTCCTCCCTCGTCAGGGACTTCGCCGAGTCGCTGGGGCTGGAGTGCGTGAGCCTGCTCGGCACCCAGCTCGCGCCGGAGGACCTGATCGGTGTGCCGCAGATCCGGGACGGCCGGTCGGTGTTCTGCCCACCCGAGGCCATCGCCCGCGACGAGCCGTACTGCCTGTTCCTGGACGAGCTGAACGCGGCCACCCCGGATGTGCAGAAGGCGTTCTACTCGCTGATCCTGGACCGCCGTATCGGCACCTACGAACTGCCCAAGGGCTCGATCGTCATCGGTGCCGGCAACCGCGCCACGGACAACGCCCTCGCCCGCCCCATCGCCTCCGCCCTGGTCAACCGGCTCACCCACGTCCACCTGGAGGCCTCCGCCAAGGACTGGCTGACCTGGGCCGCGAACAACGGCATCCACCCCTGGATCCTGGACCACCTCGCCGACCGGCCCGACCACCTGTGGTCCAAGCCGCCGAAGACCGAGGAGCCCTTCTCCACGCCCCGCTCCTGGCACATGCTCTCCGACGCCCTGCACTCCTTCGGCCACGGCCTCGACGAGGAGACCCTGAAGGTCCTGGCGCACGGCATGCTGACGCCCACGCACGCCACCGCGTTCTGCGGCTACGTCAAGATCGTGCGCAGCCAGTTCGGCATCGAGGCCATCATCAAGGGCGACGCCCGCTGGCCGCACCGCATGGAGGACCGCGACCTGCTCTACTACCTCGCCGAGTCCTTCCGCGGCCGCCTCATCAAGGAACTGCCCGTCAGCAAGGAGCACATGTCGGCGAGCGGACGGCAGACCGCGTACCGCGCGAAGTCGCTGCTGGTGCAGCTCGCGGAGATCTCCGTCGAGGTCGCCCAGAGCGTCATCGCCTCCGACGCCGACGGCAATCCGGTGCTGCCCGCCTGGTTCCTGGTGGAGGCGGCACGGGACATGCCGCGGCTGGTGGAGGCGCGGCGATGAGCCGCGACCAGGGCAAGGGGCAGAAGAAGCGCGACCTCGCGACCCGGGCGTTCGCCGAAGGACTGCGGCTGCTCCGTGCCAACCCCGCGCTCGCGACCGTCGAGCTCGGCATCTGCCGTCACGAGGACTGCGAGGAGGCGCCCCGCGACGGACTCGTCCGTGTCGACTCCGACGGCGACCTGCACATCCACCCCGACCGCTTCGCCGAACCCGCCGTCTGGGCCTGGACCCTCGCGCACGCCGTGCTGCACCTCGGGTTCGGACACCTCCCGGCGGCGAAGGGCGAGCGCGAGCAGCCCGACCGGTACGACATCGCCGCCCGCTGCGCGGTCGTCAACCGCTTCCTGCTCTCCTTCCCCATCGGCCAGACACCGGAGCACCTGCCCCTGTCGTACCCGGACGGCGACGAGGAGCAACTCGCCGCGCGCTGGCGCCGCCACGGCATCCCGGCCGCGTACGAGCACTGCGGCACCGCGGGCGGGGAGCCCGACCAGCTGCTCGTGCAGTGGACGGGCTGGTTGGGGTCGCCCCCGGACCACCAGCTGGCCTTCGCCACCGCGCTGACCCGCACCGTCTCCACCGCGATGGACATGGCGGGCGGCCGACGCGACTCCATGGACGGCGAGCCGGTCAAGAAGCGGCCCTGGCAGTGGGCGCTGGAGTGGTTCATCACCTCCTACCCGCTGCTCGGCGGTATCGCGGCCGGCATCAAGCTGGTCGCCGACGCCGAACTCGCCCGCGCGCACGGCATCTCCGTCGCCGCCGTCAACGCCGAGGCCGGCGAGATCTACATCAACCCGCTGCGGACCTTCGAGGACGAGGAGTGGCGGTTCATCCTCGCCCACGAGATGCTGCACGCCGCCCTGCGCCACGGCGACCGCTGCGGCACCCGCGACCCGTACCTGTTCAACGTCGCCTGCGACTACGTCATCAACGGCTGGCTGCGCGAGATGCAGGTCGGCGAGATGCCCCAAGGGCTGCTGTACGACGCGCGGTTCGCCGGCCTGTCCGCCGAGGAGGTGTACGACCGGATCGCCGGCGACCTGCGCCGGATGCGCCGCCTGGCCACCCTGCGCGGCAAGGGCGTCGGCGATGTCCTCGGCGCCCCGCTCGGCGCGCCCGGCGACTATTGCGACCTCGACGAGTTCTACCGCCGGGGCCTCTCGCACGGCCTGGACCTGCACCAGCAGCAGGAGCGCGGCTTCCTGCCCGGCGGCCTGGTCCAGGAGATCCGCGCGCTCAGCCATCCGCCGCTGCCCTGGGACGCCCGACTGGCCCGCTGGTTCGACGAGTTCGTGCCGCGCCCGGAGCCGGTCCGGACGTACGCCCGTCCCTCGCGCCGCCAGTCGTCGACGCCCGACATCCCGCGCGCGGGCCGCTACTTCCCGCCCGAGGAGATCGCCCGCTGCACCTTCGGCGTGGTCCTGGACACCTCCGGCTCCATGGGAGCGGTCCTGCTCGGCAAGGCGCTGGGCGCGATCGCCTCCTACGCCGCGGCCCGGGACGTACCGGCGGCGCGGGTGGTGTTCTGCGACGCGGCACCGCACGACGCGGGATACGTGCCGGTCACGGAGATAGCGGGGCGGGTGCGGGTGCACGGCCGGGGCGGCACGGTGCTGCAGCCCGGGATCGACCTGCTGCAGCGCGCGGACGACTTTCCGCCGGGCGCGCCCGTCCTGGTCATCACGGACGGCTGGTGCGATGTCCTGCGGGTGCGGCGCGAGCACGCGTACCTGATTCCACAAGGCCGTCGTCTGCCGTTCACCCCGCGTGGGCCGGTCTTCCGGGTGCAATGAGGACGAGTGTGATCGGATGGGGGACACGGAACCCGGACACGGGACCTCACCGTAAGCAGGCGAAGGGATTCATCGTGGCAACCACGCGCTCCGCACACACCGTGTGGGAAGGAAACCTGTTCCAGGGCAATGGCGTCGTCTCCTTCGACTCCTCCGGCAGCATCGCCCAGCAGCCGGTGACGTGGGCGTCGCGCGCCGAGGACGCGAACGGCAGGACCAGCCCGGAGGAGCTGATCGCCGCCGCCCACTCCAGCTGCTACTCCATGGCCTTCTCGAACATCCTCGACAAGGCCGGCACCCCGCCGGCCAAGCTGGTGACCTCCGCCGACGTGACCTTCCAGCCGGGGGAGGGGATCACCGGCATCCACATCACCGTGGAGGGCACGGTTCCGGGGATCTCCGAGGAGGACTTCCTCGCCAGGGCCGAGGAGGCCAAGGTGGGCTGCCCGGTCAGCCAGGCGCTGAAGGCGGTGCCGATCACGCTCTCCGCCAAGCTGTCGTAAACATGCGATGAGAGCCGCGAGGGGCTGAGCGCCCGCTCAGCCCCCGTTTGGCACCCGGCCCCCGGGTCACCCGTCCCATTGACAAGAACCCACTCAAGTTTTGTGCTGGAGTTCGAAGGGGTGCCCTGGCGGAAGGGGACAACGATGGCACGCGCGGTCGGGATCGATCTCGGGACCACGAACTCGGTGGTGGCCGTCCTGGAGGGCGGCGAACCCACTGTCGTCGCCAACGCGGAGGGGGCCAGGACCACACCGTCGGTCGTGGCCTTCGCCAAGAACGGCGAGGTCCTCGTGGGTGAGGTGGCCAAGCGGCAGGCGGTGACGAACGTCGAGCGCACGGCCCGCTCGGTGAAGCGGCACATGGGCGACGCCAACTGGCGCTTCCCCGACCAGGGCGACATCGACGGCACCCGCTACCGGGCCCAGGAGCTGTCGGCCCGGGTGCTGCAGAAGCTGAAGCGGGACGCCGAGTCCTACCTCGGCGAGGACGTCACCGACGCGGTGATCACCGTCCCCGCCTACTTCGACGACGCCCAACGGCAGGCCACCAAGGAGGCCGGGGAGATCGCGGGCCTGAAGGTCCTGCGGATCATCAACGAGCCCACGGCCGCCGCCCTCGCCTACGGCCTCGACCGGGGCGAGGAACAGACCGTGCTCGTCTTCGACCTCGGCGGCGGCACCTTCGACGTCTCGCTGCTGGAGATCGGCGACGGCGTGATCGAGGTCAAGGCCACCAACGGTGACACCCACCTCGGCGGCGACGACTGGGACCAGCGGATCGTCGAGCACCTGGTCAAGAAGTTCAAAGGGCAGTACGGCATCGACCTCGGCAACGACAAGATGGCGCTGCAGCGGCTGCGCGAGGGCGCCGAGAAAGCCAAGATCGAGCTGTCCTCCTCCTCCGAGACGACGATCAACCTGCCCTACATCACCGCGTCCGCCGAGGGCCCCCTCCACCTCGACGAGAAGATGACCCGAGCCCAGTTCCAGGAGCTCACCGCCGACCTCCTCGACCGCTGCAAGACCCCCTTCCACCAGGCGGTCAAGGACGCCGGCATCAAGCTGTCCGCGGTCGACCACGTCATTCTCGTCGGCGGCTCCACCCGGATGCCCGCCGTCACCGACCTGGTGAAGGAACTCACCGGCAAGGACCCGCACAAGGGCGTCAACCCCGACGAGGTCGTGGCCGTCGGCGCGGCCCTCCAGGCGGGCGTCATCCGCGGCGACGTCAAGGACGTCCTGCTGCTCGACGTCACCCCGCTGTCCCTCGGCATCGAGACCAAGGGCGGCATCATGACGAAGCTCATCGAACGCAACACGACCATCCCCACCCGGCGTTCGGAGATCTTCACCACCGCCACCGACAACCAGCCCTCCGTCGGCATCCAGGTCTACCAGGG
Source organism: Streptomyces sp. CA-251387 (assembly GCF_050936625.1). Lineage (NCBI taxonomy): Bacteria > Bacillati > Actinomycetota > Actinomycetes > Kitasatosporales > Streptomycetaceae > Streptomyces > Streptomyces sp. CA-251387. The sequence continues at coordinate 7,890,103 of NZ_JBNJMJ010000001.1, forward strand.
CGAACGCGAGATCGCGGCGTACAACAAGAAGCTCGGCGTCTTCGACCTCACCGGTCTGCCGCCCGCGCCGCGCGGGGTGCCGCAGATCGAGGTCGCCTTCGACATCGACGCCAACGGGATCATGCACGTCTCCGCCAAGGACCTGGCCACCGGCCGCGAACAGAAGATGACCGTCACCGGTGGCTCTGCCCTCCCGAAGGACGACATCGACCGCATGATGCGGGAGGCGGAGCAGTACGCCGAGGAGGACCGCAAGCGGCGCGAGGCCGCCGAGACCCGCAACCAGGCCGAACAGCTCGTCTACCAGACCGAGAAGTTCATCCGCGACAACGAGGACAAGGTCCCGACGGACACCAAGTCCGAGGTGGAGTCGGCGCTCACGGAGCTGAAGCAGCAACTGGAGCAGAACGCGGAGACGAGCACCCTGCGCACCGGCATCGAGAAACTCGCCACCGTCAGCCAGAAGATGGGCCAGGCCATGTACGCCCAGACCCAGCAGACCCCGACGGACAGCGCCACCGGCACCGGCACCGGCAGCGGCACGGAACAGACCTCACCGCAGGACGACGAGGGCGTAGTGGACGCGGAGATCGTCGACGACGAGAAGGACCAGAAGGGAGGGGCTGCCTAGGGGCAGGGCCCGTCTAGGACCCGGTCCGCTCCCAGCCCCGCCGCTCCGGCCGCGGCCCCAGCTCCCCGGGGTCGCGGCGGCGGTACACCACATACGGCCGGAACAGATACTGCACCGGCGCGCCGAACATGTGCACCAGCCGGGTGTACGGCACCAGCGCGATCAGCACCATGCCGATCACCGCGTGCACCTCGTACAGCACCGGCACGCCCGCCATGCGGTCGACGTCCGGCTGGAGGGTGAACAGGCTGCGCGCCCAAGGGGCGATGGACTGCCGGTAGTCGTAGCCGTCGCCGGAGGCGTGGGACAGCTTGGCGACCATGCCCATCACGATCGCCGCGAGCAGGACGACGTACATGAGCTTGTCGTCGGCGGTCGTCGCGCGGAACACGGGGGCGTTGGTGCGGCGCCGGTAGATCAGCAGCACGATCCCGGCGACCGTGACCACACCGGCCGCCGTGCCGCCGTAGAGGGAGAACAGGTGGTAGGCGTGCTGGCTCACGCCCAGCGCGTCCGTCCAGGACTCCGGCACGAACAGGCCCACCGCATGGCCGACCAGCACGAACAGGATGCCGTAGTGGAAGGCGGGCGAGGCGATGTTCAGGAGCTTCGACTCGTATACCTGCGACGAGCGCGGGGTCCAGCCGAACCGGTCGTAGCGGTGGCGCCAGACGAGTCCGGCGACGAGCAGAGCCAAGGTGACGTACGGCAGGACGCCCCAGAGGAGTGTGCTCATCAGCGCACCCCCGTCTGTGCGGTCGGCAGTGTGGCGCATACGGCGTCCAGCACGGACGCGTACGGTGTGCCGAAGTCGGTGAGCCGGGAGCGGAGCTGTTCCAGGGCGTCCCGGTGTTCCAGCAGCAGCTCGGTGTTGCCGGTGCGGGACGTGAACTCCAGTACTGCGGGCAGGAAGTCGGGCAGCTCCTCGCCGGTGCACTCCAGCCCGTGCGCGCGATAGAGGTCCTTGAAGCGGACCAGCGACATACCGCGCCGCCGGGTGTCCCCGTCGCGCCACCAGCTCAGGTGCAGGCTGTGACGGTCGGTGAAGTCGAAGACCTCGACATAATGCGCGGCCAGGTCCTGCGGGGGCGTGACCGCCGCGTGGTCGGTGAACTCCCGCAGCTGCGGGGCGGCTTCGCGCAGCAGCGGCAGGCGGGCGCGGAAGTCGTCGTCGGGGTAGGTCAGGCAGAGCGCGGCCGCCTGGTAGAGCACTTCGAAGGAGGGCATCAGGCCTCCTCGGCCTGGGGGGTGGGGGTCAAGGCGGCCGGGTCGGTGGCGTCCGCGGTCTGCCGTCTGCGCAGGACGTGGAAGTTCTCCACCGGCACCAGGGGCAGCAGCTTGCGGCCCGAGTCCCGGCCGAAGGGGCCGTGCCCGCCCATCCCGGGCCCGCCGTCGTAGTCGAGGCTGCACCCCTGCGGGAGCGCCGACTCCTCCAGGCGCCGGGCGTCCCCGACGGCCGCCGTCGGAATCACGTACCGGTCCTCGTACGTGGCGATCGCCAGCAGCCGGTACATCTGCTCGATCTCGTAGACGCCCATGCCCACCGCGGCCGGCACCGAGGGATCCGGCTCCTCGCCGAGGTTGACCGCCCGCATGTGGGCGCGCATCGCGGCGAGCTTCTCCAGCGAGGACCGGACCGGGGCGACGTCACCGGCGGTGAACAGCTCCGCCAGGTACTCCAGCGGGATGCGCAGGCTGTCGATCGCGCCGAACAGGTTCCGCGCGTCCTCACCGTCGTGCCCGGTCTCCGTCAGCGCGTCCACCACCGGGGAGAGCGGCGGGATGTACCAGACCATCGGCATCGTCCGGTACTCCGGATGCAGCGGGAGCGCCACCCGGTACTTGCTGATCAGCGCATGCACGGGGGAGCGGCGGGCCGCCTCCAGCCAGTCGTCAGGGATCCCCGCATCCTCGCAGGCCTGTCGCACGCGGGAGTCCTCGGGGTCGAGGAAGACGTCCAACTGCGCCTCGTACAGGGCCCGTTCGTCCCGGACCGCAGCGGCGGCCGTCACCCTGTCGGCGTCGTACAGCACCACCCCGAGATAGCGCAGCCGACCGACACACGTCTCCGAGCAGACCGTCGGCATGCCGACCTCGATGCGCGGATGGCACAGCGTGCACTTCTCGGCCTTGCCGGTGCGATGGTTGAAGTACACCTTCTTGTACGGGCATCCCGTCACGCACATCCGCCAGCCCCGGCACCGGTCCTGGTCGACGAGGACGATGCCGTCCTCCGCCCGCTTGTACATCGCCCCGGAGGGGCACGAGGCCACGCAGGACGGGTTGAGGCAGTGCTCGCAGATGCGCGGCAGATAGAACATGAAGGCCTGCTCGTACTCGAACCGCACCTTGTCCGAGGCGTGCCGGCGCGCCCGCTCGACCATGGGATCCAGGTCGCCGTCGGTCGGGGCGCCCACGAGGTTGTCGTCCCCGTTCGCCGACCACTCGATCTTCATCGGCTTGCCGTCGAGCTGCGACATCGGCTCCGTGAGCGGGAAGTCGTCGCCCAGCGGGGCGTCGGTGAGGTTCCTGTAGTCGTACGTCCAGGGCTCGTAGTAGTCCTTGATCTCCGGGAGTGCGGGGTTGGAGAAGATCCCGGCGAGCTTGCGCAGCCGCCCGCCCGCCTTCAGCTTCAGCGCGCCGCGCCGGTTCAGCTCCCAGCCGCCGCGCCACCGCTCCTGGTCCTCGTAGCGGCGTGGATAGCCCTGGCCGGGGCGGCTCTCGACATTGTTGAACCAGACGTGCTCCATGCCGCGCCGGTTGGTCCACGCCTGCTTGCAGGTGACCGAGCAGGTGTGGCAGCCGATGCACTTGTCGAGGTTCATCACCATCGCTATCTGGGCCATGGGGCGCATCAGTACTCGACCTCCTGGCTGCGGCGGCGGATCACCGTCACCTCGTCGCGCTGGTTGCCCGTCGGGCCCAGGTAGTTGAACGCCCAGGACAACTGGGCGTAGCCGCCGACGAGGTGGGACGGCTTGAGGATCAGCCGGGTCAGCGCGTTGTGGATGCCGCCGCGCCTGCCGGTGGTCTCGGTCTTCGGGACGGCGACCGTGCGTTCCTGCGCGTGGTGCAGGTAGACGGTGCCGGGCGGAATGCGGTGTGAGACGACGGCCCGGGCGACGACCACGCCGTTGCGGTTGACGGCCTCGACCCAGTCGTTGTCGACGACGCCGATCGCGTCGGCGTCCTGCGGGGACATCCAGATGTTCTGGCCGCCGCGGGAGAGCGCCAGCATGAACAGGTTGTCCTGGTACTCGGAGTGGATGGACCACTTGTCGTGCGGGGTGAGGTAACGGACCGTCACCTCCGGTTGGCCGTCCGGGCCGAGGCGCGCCTTGCCGAACAGCTTGTTCATGTCCAGCGGCGGCCGGTAGACCGGGAGCGCCTCGCCGAGCTCGTGGATCCAGTCGTGGTCGAGGAAGAAGTGCTGGCGGCCGGTGAGGGTGTGCCAGGGATTGAGGTGCTCGGTGTTGAGCGTGAAGGCGGTATAGCGCCGCCCGTCCGACTCGCTGCCCGACCACTCCGGTGACGTGATCACCGGCACGGGTGCGGCCTGCGTGTCCGCGTAGGTGATCCGCTGGCCCTCGTGCTCGGCCGCCGGATGCGCCATCTCCTGCCCGGTGCGGGCCTGAAGGGTGCGGAAGCCCTGGGTGGCGAGGCGGCCGTTGGTGGTGCCGGAGAGGGCGAGGATGGTGTTCGCCGCCTTCACGGCCGTGTCGAGCAAGGGGCGGCCGCCGGGTGTGACGCCGTTCAGGAGCCGGAGGTCCTCGACCTCCACGTCCGGCTTGAGTGTGATGCCCTTGATGGGGAGGCCGAGCTGCTCCACGAGCGGGCCGAGCGCGGTGAACTTGGCGCCGATCGCCGTGTAGTCCCGCTCCACGACGCTCAGGTTCGGCATGGTCCGCCCGGGCACGGGGGCGCACTGCCCGCGCTTCCAGTCCAGGACGACCCCGCCCGGCTGGGCGGTCTCGCCCGGGGTGTCGTGCTGGAGCGGAGTCGCCACCAGGTCCTTGCGTACCCCCAGATGGTCGACGGCCAGCTCACTGAGGCGCTCGGCCAACGCCTTGAACGTGTCGAAGTCGGTGCGCGCCTGCCACGGCGGATCCACGGCCGGGGTGAAGGAGTGGACGTAGGGATGCATGTCCGAGCTGGACAGGTCGTGCTTCTCGTACCAGGTCGCCGCGGGCAGGACGACGTCCGACAGCAGCGTGGACGACGTCTGCCGGAAGTCCAGCGACAGCAGCAGATCGAGCTTGCCCTCGGGCGCCTCGTCCCGCCAGGTCACCTCCCGAGGCTGTACGTCCTCCGGAGCCTCCTGCGCCCCCAGGGACGAGTGCGTGCCCAGCAGATGCCGGGTGAAGTACTCGGCGCCCTTCGCCGACGAGCCGAACAGGTTGGCCCGCCACAGCGTCAGCACCCGCGGCCAGTTCTCCGGCGCGTCGGGGTCCTCGCAGGCGAACTTCAAAGTCCTGGCGCGCAGTTCGGCCACCACCCGCGCCACCGGATCGCCGAACACCTCGCCCAGCTCCAGCGGATTGCGGTCGAAGGTCGGATACGACGGCATCCACCCCGCACGCGCCGACAGCGCGAGACAGTCCGCGCCCGTCATCCCCCGGAACCGGCCCGCGCCGAGCGGCGAGGCCAGCACGTCGGCCGTGAACCGGTCGTAGCGCCACTGGTCGGTGTTGAGGTACCAGTACGCCGTGCCGATCATCTGCCGCGGCGGCCGCGACCAGTCCGACGCGGCCGCCAGCGTCGCCCAGCCGGTCACCGGACGGCACTTCTCCTGGCCCCCGTAGTGCGCCCAGCCGCCGCCGTTGCGGCCCTGGCAGCCGGTGAGCTGGAGCAGGGCGAGGAACGCGCGGCAGATCGTCTCGGAGTGGAACCAGTCGTTGGTGCCGGCGCCCGTCAGGATCATGCAGCGGCCCTTCGACCGCTCCGCCGTCCGGGCGAACTCCCTCGCGATCCGTACGCACTTGGCGGCCGGGACGGAGGTGTGCGCCTCCTGCCAGGCAGGGGTGCAGGGCGCGTCGGCATCGTCGTAGGAGGCGGGCCAGGTACCGGGGAGGCCGGGACGCGGTACACCGTATTGCGCCAACAGTAGATCGAATACAGTCGTCACGAGGTATCCGGTCGACCCGCCCAGCCGCGTCGCCGGCACCCCGCGCCGTACGACCGCCCCGCGCCCCTGCCCGTGCGTCCCGCCCTCGGTGTCGAAGCGCGGCAGCAGCACCTCCACGCCCGCCGCGACCTCACTGCCGTACAGGCTCAACCGGGGCCGAATCTCGCCGAGTTCGAGGTTCCACCTGCCCTTGCCCGACGCGGCCCAGCGGAAGCCCAGCGAGCCGTTCGGGACGACCGCGCGGCCCGACACCTCATCCAGCACCACCGTCTTCCACTCGGCACCCTCGCCCTCCTGGCCGAGGTCCGAGGCGCGCAGGAACTTCGCCGGGACGTGCGCGCCGTCCCGTTCCTCCAGGGCGACCAGGAAGGGCAGGTCGGTGAACTGCCGTACGTAGTCCGCGAAGAACGGTGTCTCGCGGTCGACGAAGAACTCCTTGAGGACGACGTGGCCCATCGCCAGAGCCAGCGCGCCGTCCGTGCCGGGGTGCGGGTGGAGCCACTCGTCGGCGAACTTGGCGTTGTCGGCGTGGTCCGGGGCGACGACCACCACCTTCTGACCCCGGTAGCGGGCCTCCGCCATCCAGTGCGCGTCGGGTGTGCGGGTGGCCGGGACGTTCGAGCCGCACATCAGCAGGTACGCCGCGTCCCACCAGTCGCCGGACTCCGGTGCGCCGGTCTGGTCGCCGAGCACCTGCGGCGAGGCCACGGGCAGGTCGGCGTACCAGTCGTTGAACGACAGCATCGGGGCGCCGATCAGGGAGTGGAAGCGGGCGCCCGCCGCGTGCGACACCATCGACCTCGCGGGGGCGGGGGAGAAGCCGGCGATGCGGTCGGGGCCGTACGTCTTGATGGTGTGCACGTGCGCGGCGGCGACCAGCTCGATCGCCTCGTCCCAAGTCGCCCGCACCAGGCCGCCCTTGCCGCGCGCCTGCTGGTAGCGGCGGCGGCGCTCGGGGTCGCTCTGGACGTCCGCCCAGGCGGCGACGGGATCCTGTATGCGGTTTTTTGCCTCCCGGTACATCTCAAGCAGAACACCGCGCACATATGGGTAGCGGATCCGGGTGGGGGAGTAGGTGTACCAGGAGAGGGCGGCGCCGCGTGGGTAGCCGCGGGGCTCGTACTCGGGGCGGTCGGGCCCGACGCCCGGACAGTCCGCGACCGCGTCCGCCTCACGCCCGCCGGTCGGCTCGACGCTGTGCGGATCGGGCGCGGGCGTGCCCGGCCGGAAGAACCTGCCGGCCTTCAGCAGCGCCGCGCCCGGCTCAGCGGCCGGGGTGGGCGGTATCCGGGTGTCGGTCACAGGCGCTCCCTTGCTTGCCCTGGTCCCGAACCTAGGGCGGAGCGCGGGAGCGCACCCCTTCACGGCACCCGTACGGGTCCCCGCACGGCCCCGTACGGGTCAGGGCTTGTAGGCGACCCCGGCGTACACCGGCACGATGCCCTCCGCCTGGGCCGCCACGTCCTCCGGCTCCGGACGCCAGCCGTAGACGGGGATGACGCCCGGTCCGAGCAGCTCAAGGCCCTCGAAGAAACGGGAGAACTCGGCCAGCGACCGGGGGAAGAAGGGGGTGCCGCTGCGCCGGAACTGGTTCGCCGCCTTCTCGATGGCCTCCGGGCTGAGGTCCGGGGTGACCTGGGACAGGATCAGGTAGCTGCCCGGGGCGAGCGCGGCGACGTACTTCTGGAGCAGGCCGTACACGTCGTCGCCGTCGGGGTCGTCGCCCAGGTAGTGGGTGAGCGCGACCAGCGACAGCGCGACCGGCGCCCCGAAGTCCAGGGACTCGCCGGCCCGGCCCAGCAGGGCGTCGATGTCACGGACGTCGGCGTGCACGTAGTCGGTGCTGCCCTCCGCGGTGCCGTGCAGCAGGGCATGAGCGTGCCGCAGCACGATCGGGTCGTTGTCCGCGTACACGACCCTGGACTCCGGGGCCACGCGCTGCGCCACCTGGTGCAGGTTGGGCTCGGTGGGGATGCCCGTGCCGATGTCCAGGAACTGGCGAATTCCGGCCTCGGCGGCCGTGCGCACCGCCCGGTGCATGAACCGGCGGTTCGCGCGCGCCCCACGTAAGACCGTGCCGTCCACGGCGAGGATCTTCCGGGCCAGCTCCTCGTCCACCGGGTAGTTGTCCTTGCCGCCCAGCCACCAGTCGTAGACGCGGGCCGGATGCGGCCGGCTGGTGTCCACGCGGGTGGGTGCGGCTTCGGATCCGGTCATGCGCTGTGTTCTCCTCGGGGCTCGGTTGCCGTCGTGGACAGGTCGTCCGCGGTGGCCGGGAAGGTTGCCGTACGCCGCTCAGCGGTCCTCGCGGCTCAGCAGTACTCGCGGCTCAGAAGTCGTCGCGGTGCTCCCGCAGGATCTTCTTCGTGCGCTCGGCCGACGCGGCGGCCGTCGACATGTGGTCCAGGACCTCCAGGTGCGCGGCGACCTCCTTGCGGGAGTCCAGATACAGGGCGCCGGTCAGGTACTCCGTGTAGACCATGTCGGGCAGCTCGGGCTCGGCGAAACGGAACAGCGTGAACGGCGCGTACGTCCCCGGGTGCGGGCCGGACGCGAACTCGGCGATCTGCAACGTGACCCGGTCGCGCTCGGCGAACTCCAGGAGCTTGTCCATCTGGTCGCGCATGACCTCGCCGCGGATGCTCACCGGACGCCGCAGCACCGTCTCGTCCATGATCACCCACAGGTGCGGCGGATCCGGGCGTTCCAGCAGCCGCTGCCGTTCCATGCGCAGCGACACATGTCGCTCGATGGTCTCCGGCCCCGTCTGCCCGATCGTCCCGGCCTCCATCACGGCACGCGCGTATTCCTCGGTCTGCAGCAGCCCCGGCACGAAGTGCGGCTCGTAGGAACGGATGATGCGGGCGGCACCCTCCAGGCTCACGTACAGGCTGAACCAGTCCGGCAGTACGTCGTGGAACCGCTGCCACCAGCCCGGCTGATTGGCCTCCTCGGCCAGGGCGACGAACGCGGCCGCGTCCTCCTCGGACAGGCCGTACGTCTCCAGCAGCACCTGTACGTACGGGATCTTCAGCGCGACCTCGGCCGTCTCCATCCGCCGTACGGTCGCCGAGGCCACCCGCAGCACGCGTGCGGCCTCGTCACGCCCCAGGCCCGCCGCCTCCCGCAGCTCCTGCAGGCGCTTTCCGAGCACCACCTGGCCCACGGTCGGGGCCGGCCGCCGCTCACTCACGCCACGCCTCCCCTACGCGCCGAAAGTACGGGGGCAGTGTGCCATGTTCCGGGTGGCAACGGGGTGGCCGGTGCTGTATGCGGTCCGCGGGTTCCTGGGGGCTGGTCGCGCAGTTCCCCGCACCCCTTGGCGGCGTTGTCCGCAGCCTCGTCGATGTGCGGGCCGGCATTACTTCTCGGGTAATCGACCCCCCTGTCCGTCCGCGGGATCGTTGGGGCACCGGGTTCCGGGCCGGCGCACTCCGTTCCGGAACCCGGCTCCGCCACCGTAACTCGACCTCGACGGAGGGTGATTCGTCATGTCCGCCACCTCGCTTGCCGCGCTTGCCCGGACCTCCGACCCGCAGACCGTGCTGCGCCGCTTTCTGGCCCTGGACGCGGTGGTGACCGGGGCGAACGGGCTCGCCTACCTCGCCGTCTCCGGTCCGCTGGGCCGCCTTCTCGGTGTCGACTCGGCGCTGCTGCTCGGGCTCGGTGCGTTCCTGACGGTGTACGCGGCCGGCGTCGGCCTGCTCGCCTCCAGGGCCCGACCGGCCGCGTTCCCGGTGCGTGCCGTGATCGAGGCCAACCTCGCCTGGGCCGCGCTGAGTGTCGTCGCCCTCGCGGTGTGGCTGTCGCCGACGACGGCGGGCGCGGTGTGGACCGTGCTCCAGGCGCTCACCGTGGCCGGGTTCGCCGGGTTGCAGTACGCGGCCCTGAGGGCCCGTCAGGGCATGAGCGACTGAAGGTACTTGACCGTCGCCGGGTCGGCCGGGAGCAGTGTCTCGATGGCCAGCTCGGCGACGGTCACGTCCATCGGGGTGTTGAAGGTGGAGATGGAGGAGATGAAGGACAGGACGCGGCCCTCGTGCTCGATCTGCAACGGCAGCGCGAAGTAGGGGACGTCCTCCGCCGGTTCGGCGGTCGTCGTCTCCTCCGGCACCGGGTACGCCGCCACCTCCTCGTACAGCCGGCGCAGCGGCTCCGAGCGGCGCAGGGCGATCTGCCGGTCCATCTGGGCGAGCAGGTGCCCGCGCCACTCCCGCAGGTTGCGGATGCGCGGCGCGAGACCCTCGGGGTGCAGGGTCAGGCGCATCGCGTTGAGCGGGGGCTCCAGGAGGTGCTCGGGGATGCCGTCGAGCAGTGTCAGGATGCCCCGGTTGGCCGCGTGGACGTCGTACATCGCGTCCACCACGAGCGCCGGGTAGGGCTCGTAGCCCTGGATCAGCTGCTCCATGCCCGCGCGCAGCGCGTCCAGCGCCGGATCGTCCAGCGGGGTCTCCGGGTAGCGCGGGGCGTAACCGGCCGCCAGCAGCAGCGCGTTGCGCTCGCGCACCGGCACGTCCAGGTGCTCGGCCAGCCGCAGCACCATCTCCTCGCTCGGCCGGGAACGGCCCGTCTCGATGAAGCTGATGTGCCGCGCCGACGAATCGGCCCGCAGCGCCAACTCCAGCTGACTGACCCGCCGTTGCTCCCGCCAAGCCCGCAGCAACGGGCCCACGCCCTGGCCGGTGGGGGTGGTGGCGGGCGCGGCGTGTGCGGAAGAGACAATGGTCATGAGTACGACCGTAGTCGAGGAGCGCGTGGAATGAACGAGCCGAGGACGTCGTCCCTGACGGACGAGGCCGTGTACCGCGCCCGCGTGCGTGGCTGTCTCCTGGGCGGCGCCCTCGGGGACGCCCTCGGCTACCCGATCGAGTTCAGCTCGCTGGAGCGGATACGTGCCGCCCACGGCGAGCGCGGAGTGACCGGGCTCCTCTTCCCCGGCGACAGCGAGGTGGCCCGGATCAGCGACGACACACAGATGACCCTCTTCACCGCCGAGGCCCTCATCCAGGCCCACCGGCGCGAGCGGCTCAAGGGTATCGGCGGCGGATGGGCCCTCCTGGTGCGCTGGGCGTACGAGCGCTGGCTGGAGACCCAGCGCCACCCCGGCCCGGAACACGCCGCACCCCCGCAGAGCGGCGCCCCCGAGGGCGGCCTGATCACCCAGCCCTGGCTGTACGCCCGACGCGCCCCCGGCAACGCCTGTGTGTCCGGCATCGCCCAGATGTACGCCCCCGACCCGACCCTCGCCCTGGACGGCAGGCCCGGCGAGGTCAACCCCGACTCCAAGGGCTGCGGCGCGGTGATGCGCTCGGCCCCCTTCGGCCTGGTGAACCCCGCCGACGCGGCCTTCGCCATGGCCGCCCGCGCCGCCCAGATCACCCACGGCCACCCCACCGGCTACTACGCGGCGGGCGCGCTGGCCGCGATCGTGGCGCACGTCGTCGAGGGCGAGTCCCTGGAAGGTGCCGTACTGCGCTCCTTGCGGCTGCTGGCCCGCCACCCCGGTCACGAGGAGACCTCGGCCGCGCTCACCGAGGCCCTCGACCTCGCTCAGGAAGGCACGCCGACGGCGGAGAAGGTCGAGTCCCTGGGGGAAGGCTGGGTCGCCGAGCAGGCCCTCGCCATCGGCGTCTACTGCGCGCTCGTCGCACCCTCCGTGCGGGACACGCTGCTGCTCGCCGTCAACCACTCCGGCGACAGCGACTCCACCGGCTCCGTCTGCGGCAACCTCCTGGGCGCCCGATACGGCGACCACGGCCTCCCGCACGACTGGGTGGAGCGGGTCGAGGGCCGGGCGCAGATCGCCGCGCTCGCCGACGACCTGGCGGCCGAAAGCGTGCGCCGCTGACCACCGGGGCACGCGTCTGAGCAGGGCCGCGGCGGCCGGGCTGTGGCACGCTGAAGACGACCCCCCACTTCAGGAAGGAGCGAGGCCCATGCCCCTCGAACCGCTGTCGCAGAAGGAGATCGAGGACCGGCTCGCGGAGCTGCCGGGCTGGTCGCTGGACGGCGACCGCATCGCCCGCTCCTACCGGCTCCCCTCGCACTTCGCGGCCACGGCGATGGTCGTGCACATCGCCCAGGTCCAGGAGGAGCTCGACCACCACTCCGACCTCACCCTCGGCTACAACACGGTGTCCCTCACGGTGAACACGCACACCGTCGGCGGCGTGACCGAGCGCGACTTCGCCCTCGCGCAGAAAATCGAGGAGCTCGCCCCGGGCCACGGGGCACACTGACGCGCGTGCTGGACTACGACAAGGAAGCGGAGCGGTACGACGCCTCACGCGGCGGCGAGCCCAGGGCCGAGGCCGCGGCGGAGGCGGTGCTGGCGCTCCTGCCGGACGGGACGCGACGCCTGCTCGACGTCGCCTGCGGCACCGGCATCGTGACGCGGCGGCTCGCCGCCGGACGGGCCGGTCTGTGCGTGACCGGCGTCGACCTCGCACCCGCCATGGCCCGGCAGGCCGCCGCCCGGCTGCCCGGCGCCGTCGTGCGCGCCGACAGCCGCCGGCTGCCGTTCCGGGACGGCCGGTTCGACGCCGTCAGCAGCGTGTGGCTGCTGCACCTGGCCCGGACGGACGACGACGTGCGGACCACGGTCGCCGAGTGCGCGCGCGTGCTGCGGCCCGGCGGGGTCTACGTCACCACCGTCGACAAGGCCGCCGCGCACAACGTGGGCAGTGACATCGATGCCGTCCTGGCCTCCCGCCCGCGCCGCCCGGCCCGGGACGAGGCGGCGCTCGTCGAGTCGTACGCCCTCGACCACGGCCTCGTCCCGGCCGGCAGCACCCGCTTCACGGGTCGCGGCCAGGGCCGCAGCCCCCGCCGCACGATCGCTGACCTGCGCCGCGGCTGGTTCGTCACCCTGCCGCCCGGCGGCGCGCTGGCCGATGCGTTCGCCGCCCGTCTGGCGGAACTCCCGGACCAGGACGTGCCCCGGCCCGACCCGGTGTTCACCCTGCGGGCGTTCCGGAAGCCCGAGTGAAGTTCATGGTCCAGTTGGTCAGCCAGGTCTGTCCGTCGTCGACGGAGAACGCCTGCTCCCAGCGGGCCGACGTCGCGGACACACCCGACCACACGAACCGCACCCGTACGTCCTTGCCGTCGTACGTGTCGTCGCCGTAGAACTCGCCGCGCCCGCCCTCGAACCGGCCGACGACCGGTGGGAACAGGGTCCCGCTGATGCTGGAGGCCCAGTTCAGCGACCACTGCTCGGTCTCCCGGTCGAAGAGCCGCAGCGTCGCCCCCTTCGCCGACAGCCGCGGCAGGTCGATCTCGTCCATGTTCGCGGCCCCGTCGAACAGCGGCCAGCACCGGGTGGTCGCCGGGAATTCCTCCCAGCCGCTGTCGGGGTCGAGGAAGTCGGTGCGGCGACGGTTGCGGACCTCCCACTCGCCGTGGAAGAAGTCGAAGTCGTGCGGGCTGCTCATGAGCGGTCTCCAGTGGTTCCTTCGGGCAGGGAATCGGCCAAGTAGGCGCCGAGGTCAGGGACTTCGGGCGCGAGCATGTGCCGTACCCAGGCGTCCCGTTCGTGCAGGATCGGCGGCAGTTCCCAGACGCAGCCGATCCACGGCAGGTCGGGCGTGATGAAGTGGGTCGGATCGCGGTCCGGGCATCCCAGCACCGGCTGGCCCGCCGACGCGCCCTTGAAATGCAGGACGTTGTCCCACACCCAGCTGTACGCGTTCAGGTAGGCGCCGTCGTCGCCGCCCCGGTGCAGGACCACGAACGTCGCCGGTGGGGTGCCGTCCGGCTCCGGGAGCAGTTCAGGCAGGATCTCGTACGCCGCCTTCTCGACCTCGGGCGCGATGCCCGCGGGGTCGGCGGTGACGTGGTAGCGCTTGACGTGCCGTCCGGCGACCTCGATCGGCGGCGGCACGGTCAGCAGTTTCTCGCTGAAGGGCATGTCAGGACGCTAGGGCCGGTCCCCTGACATCCTGTGTCAGTGAAGTCCAGTCGGCTCGTCTCCATCCTCCTGCTGCTCCAGACCCGCGGCCGGATGACCGCCGCCCAGCTCGCCGAGGAACTGGAGGTGTCGGTTCGCACGGTCTACCGGGACGTGGAGGCGCTGAGCGCGGCCGGTGTCCCGCTGTACGGTGACGCGGGCCACGCCGGGGGCTACCGCCTCCTCGACGGCTACCGCACCCGCCTCACCGGGCTGACCGCCGACGAGGCCGAGGCCCTGTTCCTGGCGGGGGTCCCGGGACCGGCCGCCGAACTGGGCCTCGGCTCGGTTCTGGCCGCCGCCCAGCTCAAGGTCCGCGCCGCCCTGCCGCCGGAGCTGCGCGCCCACGCCGACCGGGTCGGCGGCCGCTTCCACCTGGACGCCCCCGGCTGGTACGCCGAGGCCGGCGAGGCGCCGTACCTCACCGCGGTGGCCGACGCCGTCTGGAACTGCCGTGTGCTGCACATCCGGTACCGCCGCTGGCGTGAGCCCACCGACGTGGAGCGCCGCCTGGAGCCGTACGGTCTGGTCCTCAAGGCGGGCCGCTGGTACGTGGTCGCGGCCCCCGGACCCCGTACGTTCCGCGTGGACCAGATCCTCCGACTCGCCGTCGCCGACGAGGAGTTCACCCGCCCCGACGACTTCGACCTGGCCGCCTACTGGGCGGCGTACCAGCGCGACTTCCACGACCGGCTCCGGCCCGCCGAGGCGGTGGTCCGGCTGGCGCCCGGCGTGACCCTCGACCGGACGGCCGGCCACCGTACGGAGAAGGACGGCTGGACCCGGGCCACCGTCCCCATCGAGTCCGTCGACCACGCCCACGCCGACTTCCTTCGCCTGGGCACCGGCATCGAGGTGCTCGAACCGCCTGAACTGCGCGAGAAGATCGCCCGTACGGTGGCCGAACTGGCCGAAAGATACGGCAACTCGGCGGCACGCGGCGGCGACTGAGGGAGCGGAACCCGTCCGTCCTCCCGAGGAGGTACGTCACGTGCAGCACCCGCGCAAGCACCGTAGACGCCGGGCCGCCCTCGCCGCGACCGTCGCCGTCACCGCCCTGGTCGCCGCCGGCATCACCACACTGAACGGCGCCGACACAGCCGAGGCCGCCACCGCCCGCCAGGTCGAGAAACTCGACCGGGGCGTGGTCAGCGTCCACACGTCCACCGGCAACCTGGTCAGCTGGCGCTGGCTCGGCACCGACCCGAACGACGTCTCCTTCAACGTCTACCGGGCCGGCACGAAGGTCAACTCCACCCCGATCACCGGCACCACCAACTACTTCCACTCCGGCGCCCCCGAACAGGCCGACTACACCGTCCGCGCGATCGTGAACGGTGTCGAACAGGGCGACTCCGTGCACGCCGTCCAGTTCCGCACCGGCTACAAGGACGTCCCGATCAGCCCACCGGCCGGCGGTACGACCCCGGACGGCGTGGCGTACACCCACGAGGCCAACGACGCCTCCGTCGGCGACCTCGACGGCGACGGCGCCCTCGACATCGTCCTGAAGTGGTATCCCACCAACGCCAAGGACAACTCCCAGTCCGGCTACACCGGCAACACGATCGTCGACGGCATCAAGCTCGACTGCACCCGGCTGTGGCGCATCGACCTGGGCCGCAACATCCGCTCCGGCGCGCACTACACCCAGTTCCAGGTGTACGACTACGACGGCGACGGCAAGGCCGAGGTCGCCATGAAGACCGCCGACGGCACGGTCGACGGCACCGGGGCGGTGATCGGCAGTTCGTCCGCCGACTACCGCAATTCCAGCGGGTACATCCTTTCCGGCCCCGAGTACCTGACCATGTTCAACGGCCAGACCGGCAAGGCGATGGGGACGGTCGACTATGTCCCGGCCCGGGGCACGGTCTCGTCCTGGGGCGACTCCTACGGCAACCGCGTGGACCGCTTCCTCGCGGGCACGGCGTACCTGGACGGCTCCCGCCCCTCCCTGATCATGGCCCGCGGCTACTACACCCGTACGGTTATCGCCGCCTGGGACTGGCGGCACGGCACCTTCACCCGGCGCTGGACCTTCGACACCAACTCCTCCACCAACTCCGGCAAGGGCTACGACGGTCAGGGCAACCACAGCCTGTCCATCGCGGACGTCGACGCCGACGGCAAGGATGAGATCGTCTACGGTGCCATGACCGTGGACGACAACGGCTCCGGGCTGTGGACCACCAAGCTCGGCCACGCGACGCGGGCCACGTCGGCGATCTCAACCCCTCCCGTGCCGGCCTGGAGTACTTCAAGGTCTCGGAGGACTCCGGCAAGCCCGGCTCCTGGATGGCCGACGCGCGCACCGGCCAGATCCTGTGGCAGACGGCCTCCGGCGCCGACAACGGCCGCGGCGTCGCCGGTGACATCTACGCCGGCAGCGCGGGCGCCGAGGCCTGGTCCGCCTCGGACACCACCCTGCGCTCGGCCACCGGCGGCTCCCTCGGCCGGGAGCCGTCCAGCATCAACTTCCTGTCCTGGTGGGACGGCGACCCCGTCCGTGAACTCCTCGACGGCACCCGCATCGACAAGTACGGCACGTCCGGCGACACCCGTCTCCTGACCGGCGCGTCGGTCCACTCCAACAACGGCACCAAGGCGACGCCGTCCCTCTCCGGCGACATCCTCGGCGACTGGCGCGAGGAGGTCATCTGGCCGACGTCGAACAACACGGCACTGCGGATCTACTCCACGCCGTACGAGACGAACACCAGGATCACGACCCTGCTGCACGACACGATGTACCGCACGGCCCTGGCCTGGCAGAACACGGCATACAACCAGCCGCCCCATCCGAGCTTCTTCATCGGCAACGGCATGGCGACGGCGCCCCGCCCGACCGTGTACACGCCCTGAACCTCGGCGACCACCTCGTCCGGCCCGGCAGCCCGGACGTCATGACGGGCTGCCAGGTTGCTTCCAGGCGCCGATTTTTTTCAATGATCCGTACAACCATGCAGGTTCTTCACAGGTCATTCACACGCGTACCACCGAACACCTGGGGAGAACATGTTCCACCACACCCGCATACGCCTCGCCGCCACCGCGGCCGCCGCCGTGGCCGCCATGGCCCTGACCGCCTGTGGCACCGGCTCGGACGACGAGATCGTCGACAAGCCGAAGGCGAAGGCCTCCGCCAAGGCCGACAGCGGCAGCGGCAACGAGAAGGACCCCGCCGCCGAGAAGAGCAGCGCCGCGCCCGACGTCGCCAAGGTCGGTGACACGCTCGGCCTCAAGGGCGTGGAGGCGGGCAGCGAACTCGACGTCACCGTCCTCAAGGTCGTCGACAACGCCAAGTCCAGCGACGAGTTCTTCGCCCCCGAGTCCGGCAACCGGTGGATCGGCGTGCAGTTCCAGCTCGTCAACACCGGCACCAAGGTCTACTCGGACGCCCCCATGAACGGGGCGAAGATGGCCGACGACCAGGGCCAGCAGTTCGGGACCACGATCGCCGACATCACGGCCGGCCCGTCGATGTCGGCGGACGTCCGGCTGAAGCCCGGCGGCAAGGCGCTCGGCTGGATCGTCTTCGAGGTGCCCAAGGCATCGAAGGCGGCCACCGTCACCTTCGGGATGGACTCGGGCTTCGCCGAGCAGATCGGGGAGTGGAAGCTGTAGGAGAGCGCAGAGGGCGCGTGCCGTCGCCGGCACGCGCCCTCGGGCTCGCTCAACTCACGGTGCAGCTCTGGTCACCCAGCTTGAACGCGGTCGGTTTCGTGTTCGTCCCCGACCAGTTGCCCGTGAACCCGAAGCTCACGGACGAACCGGCCGCCACATTGCCGTTCCAGCCGACGTTCTTCGCGGTCACCGCCGACCCCGACTGCCTGTGGTCGGCGTTCCACAGCTGCGTGATCCGCTGCCCGTCCGCGAAGGACCAGCCGAGCGACCAGCCGCTCCAGGCACTCGATCCGGTGTTGGACAGCTGCACGTCCGCCTGGAAACCGCCCGACCACTGGTTGGTGATCTTGTACGTCACCGCGCAGGCACCGGTCGGCGTCGGCGTGGGGTCGGTTCCGTCGCCGCCGTCTCCACCGCCGCTGTCGGAGGTGTCGCCGTAGATGACGCCGCGCCCGTTCGTCGCCACGTACACCCGCCCGTACACCCGCGGGTCACCCGTGATCGCCGCGCCCGTCCAACCCCACTGGTGGGCGTCGTCGTTGATACGCGTCCAGGTCGCGCCCTTGTCCGTCGACCGGAAGATGCCGCGCACGCCGCCGATCTTCGCGCTCGTGTACAGCGTCTGGTACGAGGCTCCTGACGCCGCCTTGCCGAAGCCGATCGTGTCGGCCTGCTCGACGTTCGGGAGTTTCGTGAAGCTCGCGCCGCCGTCCGTCGAGTGCCACAGACCGTACGCGCCGTCCGTCGCACCGCCCGCCAGCCACACGTCCCCCTTCGCCCCGGGCAGCGCCTTGAAGCGGACACTGTCCCCGCTCGGCAACCCGGTCGCCGAGGACGCGGTGAAGGTCGCGCCGCCGTCCGTGCTGACGTAGAACTTCCCGGACTTGAAGCCGTAGAAGACCTTCGGGTCGACCCGGTCGGACTCGACGATCGCGCCGGAGGGGATACCGCTCGAAGCCGACCAGGAGCTGCCGAAGCCCGTCGTGTACTGCACACCCGTACCGGCCGGGCTCCACACGAACCGGCCGCCGTCGGCCGCGGCCGCCACCGTACCGCCGCCGCTCACGCCCGAAGGGTCGGTTCCCGCGAACCAGTTGGCGCCGTTGTCCGTCGAGAACGCGATATGCGGGCCCGAGTCCAGATTGCCGACCCGGACGACCGCGTTTGGGTTGGTCTCCGCGAAGTCCAGGCTGGTGGTCGTGGTGAAGTTCGGCTGCGTGAACATCATCGACGGCACCTTGGTGAGGTCCGTGTGCCGGAAGCCGCCGATGTCGCCGAGTGCGCTGAGGAGCGGCGCGCCCGACGGGGGAGAGGCGAGGTCGTTGACCGCCGTCTCCTCCAGGCCCTGGACCATCGGCTTGATGGCGAACTTGCTGCCGCTGTCCCAGTTCGTGAGGTTCTCGGTGCCGTAGATCGTCGCGCCCGTCCCGTACATCATCCGGTTCGAGTTGAACGGGTCGATCTCCAGCGCCTCGGTCATCCACCCCAGCTTCGGGGTCTGTTCGGGTGGCGACGGGTTCGCGCCCCACGTCAGCCACGGCGACGACGAGACATCCATCGTGTAGCGGTTCTCGCGGTTGGGATACGACGTGTAGTCCCACGCCTTCGTCCAGGTGCCGCCGCTGTCCGCCGAGCGGAAGATCTGCGTGTCCGGCCACCAGGAGCTGTACGCCGTGGCCATCACCGTGCCGGGCTTCTGCCGGTCGACGGTCAGGCCGCTGAAGCCGTAGTAGGTGTCGGCCTCGGCGACCGGGCTGATGTCCGCCCAGGTGCCGGTCGCGGTCGCGTACCGCCACAGCCGGCCCTTGCCGCCGTCGTAGGGGCCGCCCTTGTCGCTGTATGCGATATACAGATAGCCGTTGACGGTATCCAATACGCCCTTGTGCGCCAGGTATCCCGTCGGCTGCCCCGCGAGCCGTGACCACGTCGCGCCCGCGTCCGTCGACCGGTACACCGCGTTGTCCTTGTCGGCCACCCCGACGTAGATCGTCTTCGTCGCGTTCAGGGACGTCCCCGTGGACTCGTCGAAGGTGACCCAGACGATCCCCTGGTTGTCGCCGGCGTACCCGCTCGTGTCGCTCGGATCCTGCACGTAGTTGCCGACGTTGGGGAAGTTCGCCACCTGCGACCAGGTCACCCCGGAGTCCGTCGACCGCCACAGCCCCTTGCCGCTGGGCGCGCCCAGATACAGCACGCTGTTCTTGTTCGGGTCGACCGCCAGCCGCTCACCCATGCCGCGGCCGGGCATGTTGCCGCCCAGCTTGAACGGCAGGTCGGTCTTCTGCCAGCTCGCGCCCCGGTCGGAGGAGCGCAGGACGGCGCCGTTCGTCGGGTCCCAGCTGTTGGTGTACGTGCCGACCGCCGCGTACACCCTGTCCGGGTCGACCGAGTCGGAGGCGAGGCTCACGACGCCGGTGTGCCCCCAGTCGTCCCAGCCGACCGAGTCCAGCAGCGGAGTCCACGTCTTCGTCGGCTCCTGCCAGCGGTAGGCGCCGCCGATGTCGGTCCGGGCGTAGGCGAGGTTCTTCTCCTTGCGGTTGAAGACGATGCCGGGGACGAAACCGCCGCCGTCGATGCGGGCGTTCTTCCAGGTGTAGGTGTCGGCGGCGATCGACACGTCCTTCGAGACACTGTCGGCGGCCAGGACGGGCGGCGTGCCCGCGAGCAGCCCGGCGGCGAGCGTGAGCACCGCCGTGAGGGTGCGGGTTCTTCGCACGGGGGGTCCCTTCCGGGGTGGGGGAGAGGGGTCCAGGTGTGGCGAGCGATTTCTGTCGGTCGCGAGAGGTGCCGGGCGACCCCCAGTGCGGGAGGGGGCCGCCCGGCCGGTTGGTCCCGCCGTCCGGTGGCGGGACCACGTACGCGGAACTCTTCGAGCGGCTCCGAAGAAGCGCCGTGCACCGGAGCGCCCTTCAGGGGCGCGGGACTGCATCGATTTGCGGCTCTGCCGCGCGGGCGCGACCAGCCACAACGGACCCGCAGTCGAACACGGCCCTACCCGCGGAGCGCCCGGCGGGGACTATTCGAGAAGCTCCGCGTACGAACCCATGGCCAAGGCGATGTCCGCCTGGGCCCAGAACCGGTGATACGTGAACGACGGCGCCGCACCGCCCGCCAGATACGCCTCGATCTTCGACCAGGCCGGGTCGTCCTCGTAGAACGAGCGGATCGAGTCGAAGGTCGACGACGAGTTGATCGCGTCGCCGTTCGGCATGGTGCCGGTCCAGCCGCTCGGGATGTAGATCGCATCGTCGAAGCGGTTGTAGTCGGCGCGGGTCTCCGGGACGGCGATGCCCAGGGCGTCCTGGTGGTTGTTCCACATGCCGTCGAGGAGCGCCTTGGCCGTGGACGCGGCCTGCGTGTCACCGGAGCGGTCGGCGTAGTACGTCAGGGTCTTGGCGTACGCGGCCGCCACACCGACGTCGTTGGTGTAGTCGGCGACGGTGACGTGAAGCCCGTTGTTCGCGCCCGGACTTGACGGGTTCCAGGTGTCGGGCTGGCCCGACCACTGGAGCGTCGACGGGATCCGGAAGGTGCCGTCCGGGTTGACGGTCGTCTCGGACAGCGCCCAGTCGACCCACTTGTCCAGGACCGCCTTCGCGGCCTCGTTCCCCGTCTGCTGGTAGTAC
Source organism: Streptomyces sp. CA-251387 (assembly GCF_050936625.1). Classification (NCBI taxonomy): domain Bacteria; kingdom Bacillati; phylum Actinomycetota; class Actinomycetes; order Kitasatosporales; family Streptomycetaceae; genus Streptomyces; species Streptomyces sp. CA-251387. The sequence goes on from NZ_JBNJMJ010000001.1 coordinate 7,911,060, forward strand.
TCGGCCACCCGCTCCATCGACCACGCCTGGAAGCCGAACCACTGGTTGGACGGCGGGTCGTGGTAGACGGGCTGCTGGTCGTAGTACATGCCGTAGAACGTCGACTTCCCGGCCGGCGGGGTCGCGTACCGGCCCGCCCAGCTGTTGGTCGCACCGCCCGCGATCGCGCCCTCGCTGGACTGCAGCCAGCGGTAGAACTCGATCTGCCGCTCCAGGGACTTGGCCCAGTCCGCCTGTCCCGTCGCCGACTTGGGCTTCAGGTCGGCGTAGGAGCTCAGCGCGTACGCGGCCAGCGGGTTCTGGTAGCCGCCGTGCGCATGACTGGAGCCGATGCGCCAGGCCCAGCCCGCCGAGGTGTCGGTGGCGCCGCCCCAGGCGTAGTACCAGGAGAGCAGGTAGTGCGAGGCGTCCTTGCCGGTGCCCGCCGGGCAGGACGAGGCCCCCACACAGTTGCCGATCTTCTTGAAGTACTTGTCGTACATCGCGTAGCGCAGGTAGTCGCCCATCTTCGCGGCCTTGGCCACGGTCGCGGAGATCTCGCCGCCCTTGCCCTGCGCGTCGGCCCACTTGTCCGCCCAGTACGCGGCCTGCACCGCACGCGCGTCGGCGTCCGGGGCGTTGGTGAACTTCCACTGCTTGGCGTACGACGCGTCACCCGTGAACAGGTCCAGATACCCGTTCTTGCCGCCGTACTTGAACTGGTCGCAGGTCGGCTGCGGCACCGTCTCCCACACCGACTCCTGCGCGCCGCGCTGGAAGGTGTTGATGTACGACGGCCCGGTGTCCGTCGGCCCGGCCTCGCACTTGCCCGGCGAGTTGCCGTAGCCGTAGACGTTGTCGACGTCCTGCAGCCAGTGCATACCGTAGACATCGTCCGTACCGTATGCAGTCTTCAGTTCACCGGCGATCGGATCCGAGCCGACCGAGACCCCGGTGTCCAGCTTCGCCGGGTACTCGTTCGGGGTGTCCAGCTCGGGCGCGTAAGTCGCGGGCTTGGACGCGTTGTAGAAGGAGTTGGTCGGCTGGTCGGCGTGGGTCGGGATCATGTACTTCTCCATGATCTCCCAGGCTCCGTTGAACTTCGACCAGTCACCCGTGACCTTGCCGTACATCGCCTGCAGCCAGAGAAGGTAGCTGTAGGCCTCCGACGTGGTCTCGTGACCGTGGTCCGGCGCCTCGACGATCAGCGTCTCGACCGAGTGGTAGGGAATGCCCTCGGGCGAGAAGTAGCCGTTCGCCGGGTTGGTGATCTTGCCGTACAGCTCCAGGAAGCGGGCGTCGTACGCCTTCGTCGCCGCGATCTGGGTCACCGTCACCGAGGCCTTCGCGTGGCCGGTGGCCGTCGACTCGAATGTCGCCGAGCCGGTGCCGGAACTGTCGGCGGTGATGGTCACCTTCTGGGCGGTGTTCCAGTTCGACGGGGTGAAGGTGAGCGAGGCGCCACCCGTCACCGACAGGCCCGAGTTGCCGCCCGTGCGAGCGGTCGTGACGGTCACGTTGGCCGACGGCTGGGTCGACAGTTTGACGTCGTACGTGGCCGTCTTGCCCTGCTGGACGGGGAGTTGGGTCGGCGAGGCCGCCACGGCGGGACCCGAGGCGACCGTGATGCCGACCGGTGTGGACTCCGCGGAGGCGCCCAGGCTGTCGTACGCCTTTGCGAGGAGCGAATGACTGCCCACGGTCAAGCTGGAGACCGAGAGCGAGTACGGCGCCGTCGTGTCCGTGCCCAGCAGCGTGGTGTCGTCGTAGAACTCGACCTTGCTGATGGTGGCGTTGTCCGCGGCCGCGGCGGTGGCCGCGAGCGGGACCGCGTCGCCCTGTGAGTAGACGGCGCCCGCCGCCGGGCTGGTCAGCACGGTGATGGGGGGTTGGTGGGCGCCCGTGCAGATGGTGCCGTTTACGGCGAAGTTCGTGGGGGCGGCGTTGGTGCCGCTGTAGGTGAACTGCGCGCCGGTCGACACGGCGGCTCCGGCGGCGATCCTGCCGTTGTAGCCGGCGTCCTTCACGGTGACCGCCTGGCCGGACTGGGACCAGGTGCCGTTCCAGCCGTTGCTGAGCTTCTGGTTGCCCGCGTAGCTGTACGTCAGGGTCCAGCCGTCGATGACGTCCGTGCCGCGGTTGGTGATCGTCAGATCCGCGGTGAAGCCGGAGCCCCAGTCATTGGTCTTGTAGTCGACACTGCACTGAAGTGCCGCCGCCTGAGCGGGACTTGAGCCCGCACTCACCATCGTCAAAGGAAGCGCCAGGACCGCGACGACGGCCGTCCACAACCGTCGTACGGCTCTGCGTCTGCGTGGGGGATGCACGTGCTGGTTCCTCCTTGCGGCTCGGAGAAGTCAAGGCTTGAACCAGTGGGAGCGCTCCCATAGTGGGGACGGGGGTGCAAGGGGTCAAGGTGCTTGAAGAGTCGAAAAGATTCGATGCGTTCGGTTGAGTAAAAGTCAGCAACTCCTCTGTCCTTTACCGTCACTTGGCGCTAGCTTCATGGACACCAGTGGGAGCGATTCCATCAGTCGGCGCGTCCGTCACGACGCGCCTGAGCTGCAAGGAGTCGCTCATGCGACACCCCCCGCGTTCAGTACTTTTAGCCGACGCCGGCGATAGCGTCAGCGCCGGGTTCATCGCGTCCTGGTCGGGGAGCAACGCAGTACCGACCGCGTTCAGGCTCAACGACACCCCCCTGCAACGCCGACGCCATACGGGACACCGGCGCCCACAAGCTGATCCTGCTCGGCGGGCTCGCGTACGGAACGACCTGAGTCAGTGGCTGACGCATCCGCGCGCCCTGAACGGACAACTCCCCTGAACCGCAACTCCCCCTGACGGAGAAGGAACCCGCACTCATGAGTCGTACCAGAACACCGATGATCGCCGCCCTGGCGCTGGTCGCCGGGGCCTCGGGGACCGCGCTCGCCGCGGATCCGGACGCGGTCGGCATCGCCGCCGTCCCCTGCACCGTCGACTACAAGGTGCAGAACCAGTGGGACACCGGCTTCACCGCGGCCGTGACGGTCACCAACCAGGGCGCCGCCAAGTCGAACTGGTCCGTGAAGTGGTCGTACGCCGGGAACCAGAAGGTGACCAACGGCTGGAACGCGAAGATCAGCCAGAGCGGCGCGGCGGTCACCGCGGCCAACGAGTCCTACAACGGGACGCTGTCGACCGGCGGTTCGGTCAGCTTCGGCTTCCAGGCGTCCTACAGCGGCACCAACGCCCTCCCCGCCACCTTCACCCTCGACGGCGTGACCTGCAACGTCGACGACGGCAGCGGCGGCCCCACGGATCCGCCGGACCCCGGCCCGACCGGACCGAAGGTCGACAACCCGTACTCCGGCGCCAAGGTGTACGTGAACCCGGAGTGGTCCGCGAAGGCCGCCGCCGAGCCGGGCGGCAGCCGCATCGCCAACCAGCCGACGGGCGTGTGGCTGGACCGGATCGCCGCGATCAACGGCGTGAACGGCGGCATGGGCCTGCGCGCCCACCTCGACGAGGCACTGCGGCAGAAGGGCTCCGGCGACCTCGTCGTCCAGCTGGTGATCTACAACCTGCCCGGACGCGACTGTGCCGCCCTCGCCTCCAACGGCGAGCTCGGCCCGACGGAGATCGACAAGTACAAGACGCAGTACATCGACCCGATCGCCGCGATCCTCGCCGACCCGAAGTACGCCTCGCTGCGGATCGTCACCACGATCGAGATCGACTCGCTGCCGAACCTGGTCACCAACACCGGCAGCCGTCCGACGGCCACCCCGCAGTGCGACACGATGCTCGCCAACGGCAACTACGTGAAGGGCGTCGGTTACGCCCTCAACAAGCTGGGTGACGTGGCGAACGTCTACAACTACATCGACGCCGGGCACCACGGCTGGATCGGCTGGGACGACAACTTCGCCGCCAGTGCCACTGTGATGAAGCAGGCGGCCACCGCCGAGGGCGCCACTGTCAACGACGTGCACGGCTTCATCGCCAACACGGCCAACTACAGCGCCCTGAAGGAGAACAACTTCACCATCAACGACTCCGTGGGCGGCAAGTCGGTCCGCGAGTCCCAGTGGGTCGACTGGAACCGGTACGTCGACGAGCTGTCCTTCGCACAGGCCTTCCGCCAGCAGCTGGTCACGACCGGCTTCAACTCCGGCATCGGCATGCTGATCGACACGTCGAGGAACGGCTGGGGCGGCAGCGCACGGCCCACCGGCCCGGGAGCGACGACCGACGTCGACACGTACGTCAACGGCGGCCGCTACGACCGGCGCATCCATGTCGGCAACTGGTGCAACCAGTCCGGCGCCGGCCTCGGCGAGCGCCCGCAGGCCAACCCGGCGGCCGGGATCGACGCGTACGTCTGGATGAAGCCGCCGGGTGAGTCCGACGGCTCCAGCACGGCGATCCCGAACGACGAGGGCAAGGGCTTCGACCGGATGTGCGACCCGACCTACACCGGCAATCCGCGCAACGGCAACAACATGTCCGGCGCCCTGCCGAACGCTCCGCTGTCGGGGCACTGGTTCTCGGCGCAGTTCCAGCAGCTGATGCAGAACGCGTACCCGCCGTTGTCATAGTGCGATGACTGCGACAGCGGGCCGACGGTGGCTGGTCGCGCCCGCGCGGCGGAGCCGCATATGGATACAGCCCCGCGCCCCTGAGGGCGTGACAGTCCGCCGGGGTCGGTCAGTGCTCTCTGGCCAGGCCCCGGCGGATCGCGAACTCCACCGCCGAGTAGTCGCCGTCGGCCCGCTCCAGCTCATGGGGCACCGCCGTGAGCAGGGGCGGCTGAGCCATGAAGCGGGGGCGGGTGCCGTGATGGGGCTGGGCGGCGTGGACCAGGAAGGGGTGGCAGAGGTAGACGTCGCCGGGTCGGCCGGTGGCATGGGCGAGGGGGCGGTGCGCGGAGGCCTCGGCGACCTTCGGGCCGAGCTCCAGGAAGGAGGCGCCGGCCTCGCCGTACGGCGCCAGGACGGGCGGTACGTCGAGATGCGAGCCGACCCTGATGCGGGTCGGGGCGTCGTCCTTTGTGACCTCGTTGAACAGGAACAGCATGAGCAGCGCACGATCCTTCGAGCGCACGTTCGTGTGGGGGTGGTCGGAGCCTTCGGGCACATAGCTGCCTTCGATGTGCCAGCCCGCGTCGTCCGGTTCCTCCTCGTGCGGGAACCGCAGCGGGAAGCTGCCCAGCGAGTAGCGCGACTGCCAGCGGCCCTCACCCACCAGCACATCGAAAGCCTCATGCAGAACAGGGGTGTTGACGGCGGCCGCGAACGGGCCCTGCGCCATGTCGTACACCCAGTACACGGGGTCCTTCCAGGTGCCCGGGTCCTCCGGGTCGTACCCCGTCTCCCGCCACAGCAGCCGCGCGCAGTGCTCGGCGACGCGCGGCGGAAAGGCGCCCTCGATCTTCACGAACCCGTCCTCGAGGAAGCGCTCCACCATCTCGTCGTCCATCGGGCCATCGTGCGCGACCGGCCCTGCGGCCCGCATCCCATTTCTTGGCCGCCGTTTTGCCGTTACGGCAACGACAGTGGCCCCGCGCCGGTGCGTCGGCGCACGCTGGCTCCATCCGAAGGAGAGGCTGACGAGCATGGCGCACCACCACCACGGAGACCACCACGCCGGTCACCACCACGACCACACCGACATCGACTGGAACGATATGGCCCCGCTGCTGGAGGCGCAGGCGGAGCTGTTCACGCCCCTGTACGAGCACGCCCTGGCCTGGCTGGCCAAACGGCAGACGGAGCCGGGGCTGATCGTCGACGCGGGCAGCGGGCCCGGCGTCTTCGCCTGTCTGCTGGCGGACACCTTCCCGGGCGCCCGGATCGTCGCCGTCGACGGTTCCGAGCCGCTGCTCGAGCGTGCCCAGGCGCGGGCCGAGCGGCTCGGCGTCGCGGACCGTTTCAGCACCCTCGCCGGTGAACTCCCGGACGTCCTCGACGACTTGGACTACCCGGTCGATCTGCTGTGGGCGAGCCGCAGCCTGCATCACCTCGGCGACCAGCGCGGCGCCCTCGCCGCCTTCGCCGCCCGCCTCACGCACGGCGGCACGCTCGCGCTGCAGGAGGGCGGTCTCCCGGCCCGGTTCCTGCCCCGCGACCTCGGCTTCGGGCAGCCCGGGCTGCAGGCCCGTCTCGACGCCCTGGAGGAGGAGCGGTTCGCCGCGATGCGGGCCGACCTGCCCGGCTCCGTCGCCGAGACCGAGGACTGGCCCGCCCTACTCACCGCCGCCGGCCTCAGGCCCACCGGCACCCGCAGCTTCCTCCTCGACCTGCCCGCCCCGACCACGGACCGGGCCCGCGCCTACGTCGTCGCCTCGCTGACCCGCACCCGCGAGGGCCTCGGCGAGCATCTCGACGCCGACGACCGCGCGACCCTCGACCGCCTCCTCGACCCGGACGACAAGGCGAGCGTGTACCACCGGCCGGACGTGTTCGTCCTGGCGGCGCAGACGGTGTACACGGCGGTGCGGACGAAGTGACGCCGACGGGCCGGCACCCCACACACCGCGGCGGTCACCAGAACCGGCCCGCCGGCACCCCGCCCGCGCCTACACGGTGACCCGGGCCCCCTGCACTTCCCGCGTCCGCACTCCTCGAACGCGGCGCGGCTCACCGAGAGAGCGGATGGCGCCGCTGCCTCGATTCCGCCACCTGCCCTACCACCTGCGGGCCTTGACTTCGAGAGCTCTTCAAGTGATGGACTCCCCGTCGTCCGAACGAAACGCAGGGGGATCGCCATGACCGGCTCATCCGCGACCGACTCTCCGGTCGCGCTCATCACCGGCGGCGGCAGCGGCATCGGCGCCGCGGTCGCACGGCAGTTGCTGGACGCCGGGTACCGGGTCACCGTCACCGGCCGTGGCCAGGCGCGGCTGCGGGGCTTCGCCGACGAACTCGGGAATCCGGAGGGCCTGTTGACGATCGTCGGGAACGCGGCCGAGTACGGTGACGTCCAGGCGGCCGTCGACACGGCACTCAAGACCTTCGGCCGGCTGGACACCGTCGTCGCCAACGCCGGTTCCGCCACCCACGACACGGTCGCCGAGGGCGACCCGTCCGGCTGGACCGACATGGTGCTGACCAACGTCCTCGGCCCGGCCCTGCTCATCCGCGCTTCGATCGACGCCCTCAAGGAAACCCGTGGCCGGATCGTGCTGGTCGGGAGCGTCGCCGGCTTCGTGCCGGGGCCGGGCAACCTCTACGGGGCGACGAAGTGGGCGGTGACCGGGCTCGCCGAGAACACCAGGCGGCAGGTCACCGACTGGGGCGTCGGCGTGACCCACATCGCGCCGGGCCGGACGGAGACACCGTTCTGGGACAGCTACGGCAGCCTGCCGCCGGGGCATCTGCTCACCGCCGACCAGATCGCCGACTCGGTCGTGTGGGCAGTCCGCCAGCCCCACGGCGTCGACATCAACACCGTCGTCGTACGACCGATCGGACAGCCCAACTGACTTCTAGCCCAGCGATACCCGGCCTTCCTGCGCGGACCTCGGCCAGTCTATTAGGAAAGTTTCCTATCGGGTGTCGTATTAGGTGGTCCCTTTGCGTGAACCCGTCAGGCCCCTGCCCGTGACCTCGGCGAATCCGTGCTGATTGCGGCGCCATGGCCCCGGTAGAAGACTGGACATGCCGAAGATTTCGGATATTTGCTCGGCTCCTGGGAGGTGTCATGTTCGTACGTGCGGTTTACGCGACCGGCGATCCCGCGAAGATCGACACGGCCATCAGGGCAATGAACACAGAGGGGCGGGACCTGCTGGAGGACCGTCCGGGCTACCGCGGGGCAAGCGTCTTCGTGGACCGGACGCTCGGGAAACTGCTCGCGGCGAGCTGGTGGGAGACGGAGGAGGCCCGGCGCAACAGCGACGAGGTGCTGCGGGAGCGGCGGGCGGCGATGCTGGAGCCGTTCGCGGGGACCCTGGCCGTCGACAACTACGAGGCGGTGGCCTTCCATCAGGCCCAGCAGCCACGGGCGGGAGGCGGACTGCGGCTGACCAGGCTGGAGTTCGACCCCATGGACGCGGACCTGCTCGCCGACACGTTCCGGGGGACGGTGATTCCCAAGATGGAGACGTTCTCGGGGCTGGCCAGGGCGGTCCTTCTGGTCGACCGGGAGCGGGGGCGTGGGCTGGTCGGAGTCACCTTCGTCGACCAGGCCTCCCTGGCGGCATCCCGAGCGGGGCAGGCCGCGGCCCGGCACGAAGGTGCGGCCAAGGCGCATGTGACCGTGACCGGGCTGGAGGAGTTCGAGGTCGTCTTCAGCGACGTGCGCGGCGAGTGAGGCGCCCCGTACGCGTCCGCCCGCCGCTCACGCAGGCGAGCGGCGGGCGGGACGGTCGTACCCGTTGCGGGCGTCAGGCCGTGAACGTCAGGCCATGTTGAACGCAGCCGGGTCCGGGCCCAGGCGCCGGTCCTCGTTCAGCGCGCTGATCGCCGCCAGGTCCTCGGCGTCCAGGCTGAAGTCGAACACGTCGATGTTCTCCTTGATCCGCGCCGGCGTCACGGACTTCGGGATCACGACATTGCCCAGCTGGAGGTGCCAGCGCAGCACGATCTGGGCCGGGGTACGGCCGTGCTTCTGCGCGATGGCGACGATCGCCGGGACCTCCAGCAGGCCCTTGCCCTGGCCGAGCGGCGACCAGGCCTCGGTGGCGATGCCCTGCTCGGCGTGGTATTCGCGGGAGGCGTGCTGCTGCAGGTGCGGGTGCAGCTCGATCTGGTTGACCGCCGGGATGACCGACGTCTCGGCGATGAGCCGCTTCAGGTGCTCCGGAAGGAAGTTGGAGACGCCGATCGCCTTGATCCGGCCGTCGGCGTGGAGCTTCTCGAACGCCTTGTACGTGTCGACGTACAGGTCACGGGACGGGGTGGGCCAGTGGATCAGGTACAGGTCCACATAGTCCAGGCCGAGCTTCTCCAGCGAGGCGTCGAAGGCGCGCAGCGTGGAGTCGTACCCCTGCTCGCTGTTCCAGAGCTTGGTGGTGACGAAGATGTCCTCACGGGGGAGGCCGGAGGCGGCGATGGCCTTGCCGGTGCCCTCTTCATTGCCGTAGATCGCCGCTGTGTCGATGCTGCGGTACCCGGCCTCCAGCGCGGTGCCGACCGCCTGCTCCGCCTCGTCGTCCGGCACCTGCCAGACGCCGAAGCCCAGCTGGGGCATCTCGACGCCGTTGTTGAGGATGATCGGGGGGACCTTGCTGCTCACGAGCTCTTGATCCTTACGGTTGTCGTCAGGTGGTACTCCCCATCGTCAACGATCACGAGCCGCGATGCATTCCTGACCGGAGAATCCGCCGGAACGGAATCGGCCGCAGGACCGAAAAGCCGGACTCAGGCCCGGTACAGCGCCTCGACCTCGCCCGCGTAGGCGTTCTCGATCGCCTTGCGCTTCAACTTCAGTGACGGCGTGAGCAGTCCGTGCTCCTCGGTGAACGGCTGGGCGAGGATACGGAACGTACGGATCGACTCGGCCTGGGACACAAGGGTGTTGGCGGCGACGACCGCGCGCCGCACCTCGGTCTCCAGGTCGGGGTCGCGCACCAGCTGGGCCGGTGTCATCTGCGGTTTGTCGCGCATCATCAGCCAGTGCTCGACGGCCTCCTGATCGAGCGTGACCAGGGCCGCGATGTACGGGCGGTCGTTGCCGACGACGATGCACTGGGCGACCAGCGGATGGTCGCGGACGCGCTCCTCCAGCAGGCCCGGCGAGACACTCTTGCCGCCGGACGTGACGAGGATCTCCTTCTTGCGGCCGGTGATGGTGAGGTAACCGTCCTCGTCGAGGGAGCCCAGGTCACCGGTGGCCAGCCAGCCGTCGTGCAGGGCCTCGTCGGTGGCCTTCTGGTTGTTGAGGTAGCCCTGGAAGACGTTGGCGCCGTGCAGCCAGATCTCGCCGTCGTCCGCGATGTGCACGGTCATGCCCGGGATGGGCTGGCCGACGGTGCCGTAGCGGGTGCGATAGGGCGGGTTGGCGGTCGCGGCCGCCGTGGTCTCGGTGAGGCCGTATCCCTCGTACACATGGACGCCGGCGCCCGCGAAGAACAGACCGAGGCGCCGGTCCATCGCCGAACCGCCGGTCATCGCCTGCTTGATACGGCCGCCCATCGCGGCCCGCATCTTGGAATAGACGAGCTTGTCGAAGAGCTGGTGCTGCATGCGCAGGCCGGCCGACGGGCCGGGGCCGATGCCCCACGCCTTGGCCTCCATGGCGTCCGCGTACTTCACGGCGACCTCGACGGCCTTCTCGAACGCGCCGGCCCTGCCCTCCTTCTCGGCCTTGCGGCGGGCGGCGTTGAAGACCTTCTCGAAGATGTACGGCACGGCGAGGAAGAACGTCGGCTTGAACGCGGCGAGGTCCGGCAGCAGGGCGGCCGCGTTCATCTGGGGCTGGTGGCCGAAGCGGACCTTGCCGCGGATCGCGGCGACCTGCACCATCCGCCCGAAGACGTGCGCGAGGGGCAGGAACAGCAGGGTCGCCGCCTCGTCGCCCTTCTTGGAGTGGAACACCGGCTCCCAGCGCTGGATGACGGTGTCCGCCTCGTACATGAAGTTGCCGTGCGAGATGACACAGCCCTTGGGGCGCCCGGTCGTCCCCGAGGTGTAGATGATCGTCGCGACGGAGTCCGGGGTGACCGCCTGCCGGTGGCGGTGGACCACCTCGTCGTCGAGGGCGGCGCCGGCGTCGTACAGCTCCTGCACGGCGCCCGCGTCCAGCTGCCACAGCTGGTGCAGCCGCGGCAACCGGTCGATGACGGTGGCGATCGTCATCGCGTGGTCCTCGTGCTCCACGATCGCCGCCGAGCACTCGGCGTCGTACAGCGTCCAGAAACACTGCTCGGCCGAGGAGGTCGGGTAAATCGGTACGACCTGGGCGCCGATGGTCCACAGCGCGTAGTCGAAGAGCGTCCACTCGTACCGGGTGCGGGACATGATCGCGACCCGGTCTCCGAACCGGATGCCCCGGGCGAGCAGGCCCTTGGCCAGGGCTAGCACCTCGTCGCGGAACTCGGCGGCGGTGACATCCCGCCACTGCCCGCTCTCGTCCTTGCGGCCGAGGGCGACGTACAGCGGGTCCTCCTGGGCATGCTCGAAAACGACGTCGGCCAGGCCGCCCACGGGCGGTGCCAACGCCAACGGAGGGTTGGTGAACTCGCGCAAACCCCGCTCCCCGCTCCGATTGCCTCGCTGACGCTCCGCTCAGCGCCGTGAAAGCTACCCCACCCGCCGTTGAGGCGGGAGGGGGTCGGAAAACGACGGCTGCTCAGGTATGCACTGGTCAGCGCCGGAAAATGCGCTCACATGGGGAAGGGTCGGACAGAAAACTGACGGTTGAGTAAGTTTCGGACCCGCAATCTCCACCGAATCTGTACGACCCGATTACGCGCCGCGGGCCCTGTCGATCATGTCATCAGCGGCGTGCCGTCGTCTCTTTCTGTCAGCGTACGCGTGGCCGAATCCGTCACCCCGGTCTTCTTCGCGGAAGGTGTTCCTGCGGCGCGACCAGCCACAACGAGCCCGCAGACGCCTGACGGCATGGCGTGGCACCCCGCGACGCGCCTTCGGTGCTACCCGCGGAGCGCCTGGCGCCGGTGCAGTCGGTCGCCGCCCGCCAGGATCGCCGCCGCCAGGGCGTCCGCGGCGCCCTGGGCGGCCGTCCGCCGTCGCCCGTGCACCAGCACGAAGTCGACCCGCCCGAGCTCCGGCAACCCGAACCGCTCGGGCACCCGCGCCAGCCCCGGCGGAATCAGCCCCCGCGAGTGCGCCATCACCCCCAGCCCCGCCCGCGCCGCCGCGATCAGCCCGTTGAGACTGCCGCTCGTGCACACGATCCGCCACTCCCGCCCCTGCCGCTCCAGCGCCTCCAACGCGAGCGCCCGCGTGATGCCCGGCGGCGGATACACGATCAACGGCACCGGACGTTCCGCCTCCAGGCGGAGCCGCTCCGCGCCGATCCAGACCAGCCGGTCGTGCCACACCAGCTCGCCCCGCGGATCCTCGGGCCGCCGCTTGGCCAGCACCAGGTCGAGCTTCCCGGCGGCCAGCTGCTCGTGCAGGGTCCCGGAGAGCTCGACCGTCAGCTCCAGGTCGACCTCGGGGTGGTCGTAGCGGAAGCCCTCCAGGATCTCCGGCAGACGGGTCAGGACGAAGTCTTCGGACGCGCCGAAGCGGAGCCGGCCGCGCAGCCGGGTGCCGGTGAAGAACGCCGTCGCCTGCTCGTGCACCTCCAGGATCCGGCGGGCGAAGCCGAGCATCGCCTCGCCGTCCTCGGTCAGCTCCACCGAGTGGGTGTCCCGGCTGAACAGCGGCCGCCCGGTGGCGTCCTCCAGGCGCCGCACGTGCTGGCTGACGGTCGACTGACGCAGGCCGAGACGCCGCGCGGCCTGCGTGAAGCTCAGCGTCTGGGCCACCGCGAGGAAGGTACGCAGGTGGGAGGGGTCGTACACACCGCAAGCCTACCCACGGTTATCGCGGAACGTGATGACAGTCAGAGTGGTATGCCGGATTCACGATCGCTGGTCGCCGGAGGACGATGGAGAGGGCACGTCCGTGCCGGGAACCCGAAGTTCAGCGAAGCGACAGCCGAGTACGACAGCGACGTAGTGGAGCACCGTGAAACGCCTGCAATGGCCCCGTTGGATGCCGATCGACCCGTACATCCTGCTGCTGCTCGGGACCGTGGGCCTCGCGGCCCTGTTCCCGGCGCGCGGGACGGCCTCCGACGTGGCGTCCGGTGCCTCCACGGCCGCGATCGCCTTCCTGTTCTTCCTCTACGGCGCCCGGCTGTCCACCCGTGAGGCGGTGGACGGGCTCAAACACTGGCGGCTCCACGTCACCGTGCTGGCCTGCACCTTCGTCGTCTTCCCGCTGCTCGGTCTGGCCGCCCGCGGCCTCGTCCCGGTGCTCCTGACGCACCCGCTCTACCAGGGCCTGCTCTTCCTCACCCTCGTCCCGTCGACCATCCAGTCGTCGATCGCCTTCACCTCGATGGCCCGCGGCAACGTGCCCGCCGCGATCTGCGCGGGCTCCTTCTCCTCGCTCGTCGGCATCGTCATCACCCCGCTGCTCGCGGCCTCCCTGCTGGGCGGCAGCGGGGGCGGCTTCTCCGCCGACTCGGTGCTGAAGATCGTGCTGCAGTTGCTGGTGCCGTTCCTCGCCGGGCAGGTGCTGCGCCGCTGGATCGGTGGGTTCGTCGCCCGGCACAAGAAGGTCCTCGGGCTCGTGGACCGCGGCTCGATCCTGCTGGTCGTCTACACCGCGTTCAGCGAGGGCATGGTCCAGGGCATCTGGCACCAGGTGAGCCCGGCCCGGCTGGCCGGCCTGCTCGCCGTCGAGGCCGTGCTGCTGGCCGTGATGCTCGCCCTGACCTGGTACGGCGCGAAGGCGCTGCGCTTCGGCCGCGAGGACCGCATCGCGATCCAGTTCGCCGGGTCCAAGAAGTCCCTCGCCTCCGGCCTGCCCATGGCGAGCGTCCTGTTCGGCGCGCACGCCTCGCTGGCCGTGCTGCCGCTGATGCTCTTCCACCAGATGCAGCTGATGGTGTGCGCGGTCATCGCCAAGCGGCGCGCCCACGACGCCGAGGCCCACGACGCCGAGGCCGACGCCCCGGAGCCGGTCACCGGGCCGACGCCAGCCGCAGCGTCACGAACCGCGGTCGGTACAGGGACACGTTCCGGTTGAGCTGCGTCGCGGCACCGGCCGTCTCCAGCCAGTTGACGTCATAGCTCAGGACGAGGCGTCCGTCGTCGCTCAGCTCGGGGTGGGTCTGCGGGTTGTAGGCGGCGACCTGCCCGCCCTGCGGCAGCGACGGGCTGAAGTCCTTCGTCGGCCCGTGCCAGGGACCGGTGGGGGAGCAGGCCCAGTACGACGTCACGGTCGTCAGCCCCTCGGTCCCCGCGGCCATCGTGAACAGCACGTACGTCCCCCGCACCCGGGCCACCGAGAACGCGCTGCCCACCCCGGCGCGCTGCCCGTCCCCCAGCACCGCACGCGGCCGGGCACCCGCCCCGGCCCACGCGGAGCCGTTCCAGTACCGCCAGGCACCCGGCTCGGCGAGCCTGCCCCGCGGCACGCGCGCGACATACGCCTGGGAGACCGGCCGGGACGCGGCCTGGCGGTCGTCGCCCCCGAAGACGTACGTCCAGCCGCCCTCCTCGACCAGCGTCGTGCCGAACAGCACCCGCCGGGAGGGATCCGGCACCAGCTGCTGGTCGAAGACCTTCACCACCGACTCCACCCGCAGGTCGGGCAGCGAGAGCGTGGCGACCTCGGTGGCGGTGGGCACGCCGTAGATCCAGGGGGACTGCCCCGCCGTGCGCACCCACAGCAGCACCCGGACGACCTGCTCGGACGAGCCGGGGGAGCGGGGCTCGACGCGGGCCGCGACCGGCCAGCGCCACTGGTTCGGGGCGGGGTCGGGGAAGAGCGGGGCGGGCAGGGTGCTCTCCAGGCGTCCGTCGCGCATGACGACCGCCGAGTTGCGCACCAGGGGAGCGGCCGCCTCACGCCAGGTGTAGGACTCGCCGAACGGGTTGGGCGGGGCGTGCACCCGGCCCAGGTAGGTGTCCGAGAACAGCCACAGCAGCCGGCCGTCCGGCAGCCGCACCGAGTGTGTGCCGTCGCCGCCGGTCCAGTCGTCGCTGCGGGCGGGATCGTCGCCGTAGCGGGCGAACTCGCCGGTGAGACCGGCGTCGGCTGACCAGGACGCGACGCTCTGCGGTGCGCACGCGTCACCGCCCTCCCGTTCGCCGTCGTCCGGGAGGGCGGTGAGCAGCACGGCCGCGAGCACCAGGGCCAGCAGGAGTCCCAGGCCGGCTCCGGTGCGCTGCCGTGCTCGTGCGTCGTCGGGCACGGCAGGGACGTTAGTGGCCTCAGCGCACCTGGTCCATGGGCAGCCACAGGACGGTGTCGCCGGTGGCCGAAGCCTTACGGCCGGTGGCCTGCGCCGCCGCCTTGACCTCGGCGTCGCCGAGCGCCCGGTTCCACACGTGGACGTCGTCGATCGCGCCGGTGAGGAAGGCCCGGCTGTCCAGGCGCTGGCCGACGTGCACACCGAACGGCGAGTTGCGGCTGACCGAGCCCGCCACGTCCGCGGTGCTGATCGCCTCACCGTCGAGGAACAGCGTCAGCTGCCCGCCGCCCCGCCGCAGCGCGAGGTGGTGCCACTGCCCGTCGTCGCGGGCGCCGTTGAACCACACGGACGCGGTGCGCACGGTCCGGAATCCCTCCCGTGTGGTGATCAGGGCGCGCACCCGGTCGTTGTCGGGCTCGCCGCGCAGCCAGATCTGGGGCTGGGTGGTGCCGATCCCGCCCATCCACAGGAACGGCTGCTCGCCGGAGGCGGCGGAGTAGCGGAAGAACAGCGATGCCGTGAACTCGCCTGTGCCGAGCGGGAGCCGGGAGCGGTACGGCAGGCGTACGGCGTCGTCCGTGCCGTCGAACTCCACGGCGTTGCCGAACACGCCGTCCGTCGTGTGCGCGCCGCCGAGGACGGTCGCCCGGGGGGCGCTCGGGGCGAGGTCGGGGGTGGTCGGGTCGGGGGCGCGGCGCGGGCCGAGCCAGGCCTCGTTGAAGCGGGCGAAGCGGATCTCGTCGCGTGCGTCGACGGCGCCGCCCTCGTACATCAGGCCCACCGTGGACGCGTCGATGCCCACCATGTCGGAGTAGCCCGACCAGTCCGTGGCGACGACCCTGCCGCGGTCCACGCTCTCCCAGCTGTCACCGCTGTCGTAGGAGGAGCGGACCATCATGGTCCGGCGGCGGTCGGGGTCGGCGGGGGCGGACAGCAGTATCCGGTTGCCCATGCGCAGCGTGGCGCCCTGCACCTGGGGCGTGTAGAGGTCCGGCAGGCCCCGGAACGGGCCGGTGAAGCTGTCGCCGCCGTCGCGGCTGTACGTCTGGGAGCGGTGGCCGAGGTCCGTGCCGTCCTGTTCCCGGCCGCTGATGAGGATCGTGCCGTCCGTGCGCTCGGTGAGCGTCACCTCGGACGGCTTCTGCCGGAACGTGCCGTCGGCGGCGGCGATGGGCCAGGAGTCGGTGGCGCCGACCCGCCAGCTGTCGCCGCCGTCGTCGCTGACGATGAGGGCGGCGTGGTTGGCGGTCACCCGACTGCCGTCCCAGGTCTCGGTGTTGACGCCGAAGACCAGACGTCCGGCGTGCTTGCCCTTGGTGAGCTGGATGCCGTGCACGGGGCCGGTGGCGTACCAGGAGTTCCAGTGCGCCGGCAGTATCTCGTCACTCAGATCGCGCGGCTCGGACCAGGTCCGGCCGTCGTCGTCGCTGTACTGCAGATGCGGGGTGCGATCGCACGGCACCGAGCAATTCCCGCTGTCCGTACGGCCCGTATTGTACGTCTCCGCCAGCAGGATGCGGCCGGTCTCGCGGTCCACGATCGGCGCCGGGTTGCCGTGCGTGTCGCCGGCGCCCTCGTTGACGACTTGGAGCGGCCCCCAGGTGCGGCCACCGTCCGTCGACCGTTTGAGGACGATGTCGATGTCGGCGGCGTCACCGCAGTTGAGCACCCGCCCCTCGGCGAACGCCAGCAGCGTGCCGTCCTTGCTCTTGACGATCGCCGGGATGCGGAAGCAGGCGTAGCCGGTCTCCTGGTCGGCCCTGAACAGAACCTGCTGCTCGAACAGCGGTGTACGCGAGGCCGGTTGGGACTGCGCCGGACTTGCCGGACTTAACGCCGCGGCCGTCGCCGAAGTGGCGACGGCCGCAATGAGAACAGCTCTGAGACGTGCGCGAACTCTTGAAGGCATGGTGCGGCCCGCCCTTCATCGTCTGGTCACAGGTCCAGGCATCTGAACATTCGGACATCCCACGTCCAAAGTGCGCAGCACAGACGTTAGTTGGGCTGTCGCACGCATCACAAGAACCGTGCACGTGTCACATCACGGATGGAGTACCACTTTCCCTCGGGGACCCCGATGGGGGACTTACCCGTGGATCCGGATTTCCGGTACACAGCGCTGACGGCGGATAACGTTCCGTCATGACCGCACCACTCGCGCTCGAACCCGCACACACCGCCCTCGTCCTGGTCGACCTGATGGACCGCATCGTCGCGCTGCCTCTGGAGCCCCGAAAAGGAACCGAAGCCCTCGCAACCTGCGAGGAGTTGGCGGCCGCCTTCCGCTCCGCTGGAGCGCCCGTCGTCCTCGTCCGCGTCGAACGCCCCGGCGTCACCGAGCAGCCGCCCGGCAGCGGCCTGGTGGCAGGGCTGCGGAAGGAGGGAGACATCGAGATCGTGAAGCGGACGATCGGCGGCTTCCAGGACACAGGACTCGACGACCGCCTCCGCGAACGGGGCGTCACCACCCTGGTGTTCGGCGGCATCGCCACCAACCTCGGCGTCGAGTCCACTGCCCGCGCAGCCGCCGACCTCGGCTACGACCTGGTCTTCGTCGAGGACGCGATGACGGCGTTCACGGCGGCAGAACACGAGGCGTCGGTCCGGCTCGACTTCCCGAGGCTGGGCTCGGTGGTACCGGCCGCGGCGGTGACCTTCTCAGCCGGCTGACCCAGCCGACCTGACCACGCCGGCACACATGGGAAGAACAGCGGGACCCCGGCGGCGCAGGGGGCGCTCCCCGCCGGTTCGGGGCCCCGCCGCCGTGTCGCGGGGAGCCGGTCAGGCCTGGGCGGCCGCGGTCCGCAGGGCGAGCCGGTGTTCGCCCGCGTACACGTTCATGGAGCTGCCCCGCAGGAAGCCCACCAGCGTCAGCCCCGTCTCCGCGGCCAGGTCCACCGCCAGCGACGACGGGGCGGAGACGGCCGCCAGCACCGGAATCCCCGCCATGACCGCCTTCTGCGCGAGCTCGAAGCTGGCCCGCCCCGAGACCAGCAGCACGGTCCGGGACAGCGGCAGGTCGCCGTTCTGCAGCGCACGCCCGACCAGTTTGTCCACCGCGTTGTGCCGGCCGACGTCCTCGCGTATGTCGAGCAGCTCGCCGTCCTCGGTGAACAGGGCCGCCGCATGCAGGCCCCCGGTCCGGTCGAAGACCCGCTGGGCCGCGCGGAGCCGGTCGGGGAGGCTCGCGAGGAGTTCGGGTGCGACACGGACCGGGGGAGTGTCGGCTATCGGCCAGCGTGCCGTCGTACGCACCGCGTCGAGGCTCGCCTTCCCGCACAGGCCGCAGGAGGAGGTGGTGTAGACGTTCCGTTCGAGGGTGATGTCGGGGACGGTCACGCCCGGCGCGGTCTTCACATCGACCACGTTGTACGTGTTCGAGCCGTCGACCGTGGCCCCGGCGCAGTACACGATGTTCTGCAGATCGTCCTGCCCGCCCAGCACGCCCTCGCTGACCAGGAAGCCCGCGGCCAGCGCGAAGTCGTCGCCCGGGGTGCGCATGGTGATCGCGAGCGGCTTGCCGTTCAGCCGGATCTCCAGCGGTTCCTCGGCGACCAGGGTGTCCGGGCGGCTGGAGACGGCGCCGTCCCTGATGCGGATCACCTTGCGTCGTTCCGTGACTCGTCCCATGTCGTGTCTCAGTCCCGGTTCTGTACGTGCTGGTAGCCGAAGCGGCCCTTGATGCAGAGGTTGCCGTGGGTCACCGGGTTGTCGTGCGGTGACGTGACCTTCACGATCTCATTGTCCTGCACGTGGAGCGTGAGGTTGCAGCCCACACCGCAGTACGCGCACACGGTGGTCGTCCGGGTCTGCTGGGACTCGTCCCATGTGCCCGCCGCCCGCATGTCGAACTCGGACTTGAAGGACAGGGCCCCCGTCGGACACACCTCGATGCAGTTCCCGCAGTACACGCACGCCGAATCGGTCAGCGGAGCGTCGTGCTCCACCGCGATCCGCGCGTCGAAGCCGCGTCCGGCGACCGAGATCGCGAAGGTGTTCTGCCACTGGTCGCCGCAGGCGTCGACGCACTTGTAGCAGAGGATGCACTTGTCGTAGTCGCGCACATACAGGTCGTTGTCGATCCTCGGCTCCTCGTCGAGCCGCGCCGCGTCCGGCCCGAAGCGGTCCGGTTTCGCCTCGTACTCCTTGATCCAGTCGGCGACCCGCGGAGTCGTCGACAGATCCACCGACGAGGCGAGCAGTTCCAGGACGATCTTGCGGCTGTGCCGGGCGCGCTCGGTGTCGGTCCGCACCACCATCCCCGGCTCGGCCTTGCGTGAGCAGGCCGGCACCAGGGTCCTGGACCCCTCGACCTCCACGACACACACCCGGCAGGCGTTCTTGGGCGTCAGGGTGTCCCCTTGGCACAGGGTCGGGACGTCCTTCCCGGCGGCCCGGCAGGCGTCGAGAACCGTCGAGCCCTCGGCTGCCCGGACGGGCTCGCCGTCGAGGGTGAACTCCAGCAGCCGGCGCGGGATCCCCAGCGGTGTCACGGTCATTCGTACGCCCCCAGACGGTCGATGGCGGATTCCACGGCGTTCCACGCGGTCTGCCCCAGACCGCAGATCGAGGCGTCCCGCATCGCGCGGCCGACCTCCCTGAGCAGGGCGATGTCGCCGGCGGCCGCCGCACCCGTGCGCTCCACGATCCGGTGCAGCGCCTCCTCCTGCCGTACGGTCCCGACCCGGCACGGCACGCACTGCCCGCACGACTCGTCACGGAAGAACTCGGCGATGCGCAGCAGCAGCCGGGGCAGCGGGACCGTGTCGTCGAAGGCCATGACCACACCGGAGCCGAGCGTGGTGCCCGCCTCCCGCGTGCCTTCGAAGGTGAGCGGGATGTCCAGCTCGTCGGGCCGTACGAACCCGCCCGCCGCGCCGCCCAGCAGCACCGCCCGCAGCCCGTCCCGTACTCCGGCCAGTTCCAGCAGCTCGCCGAGCGTCGCGCCGAACGGCAGCTCGTAGATCCCGGGCCGCTCCACACTCCCGGAGACGCAGAACAGCTTCGGCCCCGTGGACTTCGCCGTGCCGATCGCCGCATACGCAGGTGCGCCCATGGTCAGGATCGGCAGCACATTGACCAGCGTCTCCACGTTGTTCTCCACCGTCGGCTTGCCGAACAACCCCTTCTCCACCGGGAACGGCGGCTTCGAGCGCGGCTCGCCCCGGTAGCCCTCGATCGAGTTGAACAGGGC
This sequence comes from Streptomyces sp. CA-251387, assembly GCF_050936625.1. NCBI lineage: Bacteria > Bacillati > Actinomycetota > Actinomycetes > Kitasatosporales > Streptomycetaceae > Streptomyces > Streptomyces sp. CA-251387. Next base: position 7,931,098 of record NZ_JBNJMJ010000001.1, read on the forward strand.
CGTCTCCTCACCGCAGATGTACGCCCCCGCACCCCGCCGGATCTCGATGTCGAAGGCGTATCCCTGGCCGAGGACGTCGTCGCCGAGCAGTCCACGCGCGCGTGCCTGTGCGATGGCGTGCTCCAGGCGCCCCAGCGCACGGGGGTACTCGCCGCGCAGATACAGGTATCCCTTGTGGGCGCCCGTCGCGTACGCCGCGATCGTCATCGCCTCCACCAGCGCGTACGGGTCCCCCTCCATGATCACGCGGTCCTTGAAGGTGCCCGGCTCGGATTCGTCGGCGTTGCAGACGAGGTAGTGCGGATGGTCGGGCTGGGACGCCGTGGCCTGCCATTTGCGGCCGGTGGGGAAGGCGGCGCCGCCACGCCCCACCAGGCCGGAGTCGGTGACCTCGCGGATGACTCCGGCGGGACCCAGCTCGAAGGCCCGGCGCAGGGCCGTGTAACCGCCGTGGGCGCGGTAGTCGTCCAGCGACGACGGGTCGACCACACCGACACGCCGTAGCAGGGTCAGCGCGGGGTCCCCCGCCTGCGGTACGGCCATCGCGGCCGGCGGCTCCTCGGGCGCCGAGTCCGGAGCGCTCGCCGCGAGGACGGCGTCGTGCACGGTGGCCGGCGCCGAGACCGCCGTACGCACCGGATCCCCGGCCTTGATCGCGAGCGCCGCCGGAGCCCGCTCGCACAGGCCCAGACATGCGCTGCGCTCGACCGACACACCGCTCCCGAGCCCGAGCCGCGCCTCGACCCCGGCACACAGTTCGCTCGCCCCGGCCGCCGCGCACGCGAGGTCGGTGCAGACGTGGAGCACGGTGGCGGGCCGGGGCTTGACCGAGAACATGGCGTAGAAGGTGGCGACGCCGTACGCCTCCGCCGGCGGCACCGTCAGCCGCCGGCACAGGTAGTCGAGGGCGCCCTCGCTGATCCAGCCGATCCGGTCGTTGATCGCGTGCAGCCCCGGCAACAGCAGGTCGCGGCGGTCCCGCGCCTCGCGCCCGCCACGCGCCCACCTGAGGTCCGCGTCGGAACGGTCGGCGCCCTCCCAGGAGGACTCCGGGGGGCCCAACAGGGCGTCCACGGCCGCCCGTTCGTCGTCCGTCGGTTTGCTGTCGCCGAAGTGCAGGTCCACTTACGTCACCTCACGTTCGTCACTACGGTCGCGACGGGGAGCTTCTCGATCCGGATCGCCGACGCCTTGAACTCCGCCGTCCCCGCGATCGGGCAGTTCGCCTCGATCGTCAGCCGGTTGGTGTCCACCTCGTCGGGAAAGTGCATGGTCATGAAGGCGAGCCCGGGCCGCAGCGCTGTGTCGATCCACACCGGCGCGACGACCGAACCGCGCCGCGAGGACACCTGGACCTCCTCGCCCACCACGACCCCGTACCGTTCGGCGTCCTCCGGGCACAGCTCGACGTACTCGCCGCGCCGCAGCGGGGAGGCGAAACTCCCGCTCTGCACACCGGTGTTGTAGGAGTCGAGCCGCCGTCCGGTGGTGAGCCGGATCGGGTACTCCTCGTCGGTGAGGTCGACCGGCGGATCGTGCTGCACGATCCCGAACGGCGCCGGCGTCCCGCGCCTGGCGGGGTTCGTCTCCCACAACCGGCCGTGCAGATAGGTCGGTTCGAGCTGCTCGGTGCTCGGGCACGGCCACTGGATGCCCTGGTGCTCCTCCAGGCGCTCGTACGTCATCCCGTAGTGGTCCGGCGACACCGACCTGAGCTCGTTCCAGACGGCCTCGGCATCGGCGTACTTCCAGTCGTGGCCGAGCCGTGCCGCCAGCTCGCAGATGATGTCGATGTCCTCGCGTGCCTCACCGGGCGGGGTGACCGCCCGCCGTACCCGCTGCACCCGCCGCTCGCTGTTGGTGGTGGTGCCGTCGGTCTCGGCCCACCCGGCGGTCGCGGGCAGGACGACGTCCGCCAGCTCGGCCGTCTTCGTCAGGAAGATGTCCTGGACGACGAGGAAGTCCAGCTGCCGCATCCGCCGTACGGCCTGCTCGCTGTCCGCCTCCGACTGCGCCGGGTTCTCGCCGATGCAGTAGACGGCCTTGAGCGTGCCCTCCTCCATCGCCTCGAACATCTCGGTGAGGTTGAGCCCGTAGTGCGGCTGGATGACGGTGTCCCAGGCCGACTCGAACTTCAGGCGAGCGCTCGTGTCCAGGATGTCCTGGAAGCCGGGGAGGCGGTTGGGGATCGCGCCCATGTCGCCGCCGCCCTGCACGTTGTTCTGGCCGCGCAGGGGTTGCAGCCCGCTGCCGTACCGGCCCACATGCCCGGTCAGCAGGGACAGGTTGATCAGCGCGCGCACGTTGTCCGTGCCGTTGTGGTGCTCGGTGATACCGAGGGTCCAGCACAGCTGGGCGCGCTCGGCACGGGCGTAGGCGTGCGCCAACTCCCTGATCGCCGCTGCCGGTACGCCCGTGACCTTCTCGGCGAGGGACAGCGTCCACGGCTCGACCAGCGCCTGGTACTCCTCGAAGCCGGTCGTCGCCCGCTCGATGAACGCCTCGTTCGCGAGGCCCGCGTGGATGATCTCCCGCCCGATCGCGTGCGCCAGCGGGATGTCGGTGCCGACGTTCAGGCCGAGCCAGCTCTCCGCCCACTCGGCGGTGGAGGTGCGGCGCGGATCGACGGCGTACATGCGGGCGCCGTTCCTGATCCCCTTCAGCACGTGCTGGAAGAAGATCGGGTGCGCGAAGCGCGCGTTGGAACCCCACATGACGATGACGTCGGTGTGCTCGATCTCCTCGTATGAGGAGGTGCCTCCGCCCGATCCGAAGGCGGCCGACAGCCCGGCGACGCTCGGGGCGTGACACGTCCGGTTGCAGGAGTCGACGTTGTTGGTGCCCATCACCACCCGGGCGAACTTCTGCGCCACGTAGTTCATCTCGTTGGTGGCGCGGGCGCAGGAGAACATGCCGAACGCGTCGCGGTTGCGCGCCAGGCCGCGGGCCGCCCGGTCCAGGGCCTCCTCCCAGCTCGCTCGGCGGAAGGGCTCGTCGCGGGAGTCGCGGATGAGTGGATGGGTCAGCCGCGTGTAGGTCTTCGGGCTCCGGTCGCGTTTCCTCATACGACACTCCTCATGCGGCGCTCCTCAGCGCGAGCAGGTCCGAGATGGCGTGGACGGTGCGCAGGGTGGGCACCTGGACGCCGGTGATCTCCGCCAACTCGACGACCGCCGCGAGGAGTACGTCGAGTTCGAGCGGCTTGCCACGCTCCAGGTCCTGGAGCGTGGAGGTGCGGTGGTCGCCGACCCGCTCCGCGCCCGCGAGGCGGCGCTCGATGGAGACGCCCACCTCGCAGCCGAGGGCCTCGGCGACCGCGAGCGTCTCGGTCATCATGGTCTCGATGACCTTGCGGGTGCCGCCGTGCAGGCACATTTGCCGCATCGTGGCGCGGGCCAGCGCGCTGATCGGGTTGAAGGAGATGTTGCCGAGCAGCTTGAGCCAGATGTCGTTGCGCAGGTCGGGCTCGACCGGGCACTTCAGACCGCCGGCGATCACGGCCTCGCTGAAGTCCAGACAGCGCTGGGACACGCTGCGGTCGGGTTCGCCGACGGAGAAGCGGGTGCCTTCCAAGTGCCGTACGACACCCGGCCCTTCGAGTTCGGTCGCGGCGTAGACGACACAGCCGACGGCCCGTTCGGGCGCGAGCACCGCACTGACCGCGCCGTCGGGGTCCACACTGTCGATGCGGTGGCCGTCGTACGGGCCGCCGTGGCGGTGGAAGTACCACCAGGGAATGCCGTTCTGGGCGGCCACGACCGCCGTGCTGTCGTGCAAAAGGGGCTCGATGAGCGGCCCACACGCCGCGTACGAGTTGGCCTTAAGGCCCAGAAAGACATAGTCGACCGGGCCGACCTCGGCCGGGTCGTCGGTCGCGTGGGCGCGGGCGGTGAAGTCGCCGCGCGGACTGAGCACGCGCACTCCGTGCTGCCTCATGGCCGCCAGATGCGGTCCACGGGCGATGAGATGCACGTCGGCGCCCGCGCGATGGAGCGCGGCTCCGACGTAGGCGCCGATGGCACCGGCGCCGAGGACTGCAACTTTCACTTCGGAACGCTCCGTTCGGTCGAGGGAGTACCGCGGAGGTGGCTGGAAGTTCTCGGACCGGCCGGTGAGAGCCCGAGCCCGGGGCCGAATCCTGTCGACGGAATATTGTCTACAGTATGGATAGAGGGTCAGCAAGGGTTCGCGCACGGCGTTCAGCAAGGGATCGCGCACGGCGTTCCCAAGGCTGTGCGCTCTGCCTGCGGCGCGGCATTCCGTACAGCGTTCGACCGTTCGTCGCGCGCTGCATACCGCTCACCGCATACGGTCGACGTGCCGCCTTCTCAACTGCCGTGCCGCTCCCTACCGTTCGGGATCATGAGTCCCCCAGTCGCACCCCCGGGGTGGAGCCGCTGGCTGGTTCCGCCCGCCGCCCTCTCGGTCCACCTCTCCATCGGCCAGGCCTACGCCTGGAGCGTGTTCAAGCCCCCGCTCGAATCCGCGCTCGGCCTCAGCGGCACCCAGAGCGCGCTGCCGTTCCAGCTCGGCATCGTCATGCTCGGCCTGTCGGCCGCGTTCGGCGGCACGCTGGTGGAGCGCAACGGGCCCCGCTGGGCCATGACGGTCGCCCTGTGCTGCTTCTCGTCCGGCTTCCTGCTCTCCGCCCTCGGCGCGGCGACCGAGCAGTACTGGCTGATCGTCCTCGGCTACGGCTTCGTCGGCGGGATCGGCCTCGGCATCGGGTACATCTCGCCGGTGTCGACACTGATCAAGTGGTTCCCCGACCGGCCCGGCATGGCCACCGGCATCGCCATCATGGGCTTCGGCGGCGGCGCGCTCATCGCCTCGCCCTGGTCGGCGCAGATGCTGGAGTCGTTCGGCTCCGACAGCTCCGGGATCGCGATGGCGTTCCTGGTGCACGGGCTGTCGTACGCCGTCTTCATGCTGCTCGGCGTGCTGCTGGTCCGGGTGCCGCGCACCGAGAAGCCGGTCGGCGACGGGCCCAGCGCCTTCGACGGACCGCAGGTGTCCGCCCGCAACGCCGTGCGCACACCGCAGTTCTGGTGTCTGTGGATCGTGCTCTGCATGAACGTGACCGCCGGCATCGGCATCCTGGAGAAGGCCGCCCCGATGATCACGGACTTCTTCGCGAACACCTCGACAACGGTGTCGGCGTCGGCCGCCGCCGGCTTCGTCGCCCTGCTGTCCGCCGCCAACATGGCGGGCCGCATCGGCTGGTCGTCGACCTCGGACCTGATCGGGCGCAAGAACATCTACCGCGTGTACCTGGGCGTGGGAGCGCTCATGTACGGGCTGATCGCGCTCGCCGGCGACTCGTCCAAGCCGCTGTTCGTCCTGTGCGCGCTGGTGATCCTGTCCTTCTACGGCGGCGGCTTCGCCACGATCCCCGCCTATCTGAAGGACCTCTTCGGGACCTACCAGGTCGGCGCCATCCACGGGCGGCTGCTCACCGCCTGGTCCACGGCCGGTGTCCTCGGACCGCTGATCGTGAACTGGATCGCCGACCGGCAGGAGGAGGCGGGCAAGGACGGCTCCTCCCTGTACACGCTCTCCCTCTTCATCATGATCGGGCTGCTCGCCGTCGGCTTCGTCGCCAACGAGCTCGTCCGGCCCGTCCATCCCCGTCATCACGTTCCCGTCCCGACGTCGAACGAGCAGAAGGAGAAGGAGGCCGCGGATGTCCACCGACAGCAGTAGCAGTCCGCCCAGCCGACGGGGGCTGATCGCCTTCGCCTGGGTGTGGGTGGGGGTGCCCCTCGCCTACGGGCTCTACGAACTCGTACGGAAGGCGACGCAGCTGTTCACCGGCTAGCTGTTCGGAAGGTGTTCGGGCGTCCGAGGGTCTGAGGGAAGCCGACAACACGGGCGCCCGATTCCTGTGGCATCACGTGCCGCCGTACCGGTGAGTCACTGATCAGACTGGTGAATCCCGCTACCCGAGGCTCCGAGGGGGACCACCAACGATGAACGGCTCGCGTATCGCCGCCGTCGGCCACTACCAGCCCGCCAAGGTGCTCACCAACGAGGAACTGGCGGGCATGGTCGACACCAGTGACGAGTGGATCCGGAGCCGTGTGGGCATCCGTACGCGTCACATCGCCGGGCCCGACGAGCCGGTCGACGAACTGGCCGCGCACGCCGCCGCCAAGGCGCTCGCGGCGGCCGGTCTGGCACCCGGTGACGTCGACCTGGTCCTGGTCGCCACCTCCACCGCCATCGACCGCTCCCCGAACATGGCCGCCCGGGTCGCGGCCCGCCTCGGCATCCCCTCGCCCGCCGCGATGGACGTCAACGTCGTCTGCGCGGGCTTCACCCACGCCCTGGCCACCGCCGACCACGCCGTCCGCGCGGGCGCCGCGGCCCGGGCGCTGGTGATCGGCGCCGACAAGATGTCCGACGTGACCGACTGGGGCGACCGCACGACCTGTGTGCTGGTCGGCGACGGGGCGGGCGCGGCCGTCGTGGAGGCGTCCGAGGAGGCCGGCATCGGGCCGGTGCTGTGGGGTTCGGTGCCCGAGATGGGGCACGCGGTGCGCATCGAGGGGCAGCCCGCGCGGTTCGCGCAGGAGGGGCAGAGCGTCTACCGCTGGGCGACGACGCAGTTGCCGGCCATCGCCCGCCGGGCCTGCGAGCGGGCGGGGCTCGCGCCCGAGGACCTCGCCGGCGTCGTCCTGCACCAGGCCAACCTGCGCATCATCGAGCCCCTCGCCGAGAAGCTCGGCGCGGTCAACGCCGTGGTGGCGCGCGATGTCGCCGAGTCCGGGAACACATCGGCGGCCAGCATCCCGCTCGCGTTCTCCAAGCTCGTGGAGCAGGGGAGGATCTCCAGCGGCGATCCGGTCCTGCTGTTCGGGTTCGGGGGGAACCTGTCGTACGCCGGGCAGGTCGTCCGCTGTCCCTGACGTCCATGACATCTTCGGCCCCTGTGCGCCGACCTGTGTGACGAGGCCGACTCCCCGTTCCCCTGGTCTTCGCGCGCCGTAGACTGTAGACGAAAGACAATCGATACTTGCTTTCAGTGACGGCCGGCTACCGGACGCAGTCGCCCCGGTGTTCGCCCAGGAGGGGGACCGATGTTGTCGACAGGACTGCCGCAGGGTGCGATGCCCAAGCTCGAACGGCCCGGCCCGCTGCGCGACCGCGTCTACGAGGCGCTCCTCGAACTCATCACCACCCGCGCCCTCCAGCCGGGCCAGCACCTGGTCGAGAGCGAACTGGCAGGCCACCTCGGCGTGTCACGGCAGCCGGTGCGCGAGGCGCTGCAGCGGCTGAACACCGAGGGCTGGGTGGATCTGCGGCCCGCGCAGGGCGCGTTCGTGCACGAGCCGACGGAGGAGGAGGCGGATCAGCTCCTCAGCGTCCGTATGCTCCTTGAGGCCGAGGCCGCCCGGCTCGCCGCGGTGAATGCGGACGGCGACGGCATCGCTGCCTTGGACGAACTTGTGGCACAAGGCCTGAAGGCCGTGGCCTCCGACGACGTGGATGCCGCAGTCGCTCTCAACGCCGCGTTCCACGCCAAGATCATGGAGCTGGCAGGCAACTCGGTCCTCGCCGAGCTCGCCGCGCAGGTCGACCGCCGGGTGCGCTGGTACTACACACCGGTCGCCCGCCTGCGGGGAGGCCAGTCCTGGAGCGAGCACCGCGAACTCATCGCAGCCATTGCCGACCACGACGAACAGCGAGCCACGCAGCTGATGCGGGAGCACACCGAGCACACGCGGCGGTCGTATCACGCACGGCAGAAGTCCTGACCGTGCTCACCCGGGTGCAAGGGCGGCGCCTCAGAACCCCTCCGCATGCGCCCGCACCCACTGCTCGAACGTGCGCGGCTCCCGGCCCGTCACCTCCCGCACCGTCGGCAGCACCTCCGACTCGTCCAGGGTGCCGTCGACGAAGAAGCTGAAGAAGGCGTCGACGTAAGGCTTCGGCATGCGGGCCTCCAGCTCGGCGCGTGCCTCCTCGGGGGCGAGGCCGACGGTACGCAGGTCGCGGCCCAGGACCTCGCCGAGGACGCGGACGCGGTCGGCGGGCAACAGCGCCTCGGGGCCGGTCACTTCGAGGGCCCGGCCCGTGTACTCGTCCGACAGCAGGGCACGCAGGGCGACCTGCGCGATGTCGTGCGGGTCGACGTCGGCCGTGCGGACGTCCGGGAACGGCACCCGCACCTCGTCGCCCTTGCGGATCTGGTCCGCGAGTTGCAGTGCGTTCGACATGAAGCTGGTCGGCCGCAGGAACGTCCACGCCGGCCCCGACTCACGTACGGCGTTCTCGGCGTCGATCAGATAGCCCGCGACCGCGTTGCCCGTGTCGCCGGTCCCGGCCGACTTCCCGGACAGCAGCACGATCCGTTCCACTCCCGCCGCCCGCGCGTCCGCCAGGATCTGCCGCTGTCCGCCGTAACCGGGCATCAAGAACATGGCCCGTACGCCGCCCAGCGCCTGACGAACCGTCTCGGGCCGGTTGAGATCGCCCGCGACGGCCGTCACCCCCGGGGGCAGCCCGTCCATCCGGCCGGAGCGGCTCATCGCCCGCGTCGGCTGCCCTGCTTCCGCCAGAGCCCGTACGAGTTCGGCGCCCACGTTCCCCGTGGCACCCGTCACCAGAAACACCCGGCCCCCCTCTCCCCGTCCCGGGCCGCGGCAGGCCCGGCGTCCTGCCCATCCTGCGGGGCCGGCGCCGACAGCACCAGGGCGCGACAGATCTTTGTCCTGTCAGTGGAGAAAGTTGACGGCAATCTGCGCGCAACTTCTTCCCACTCCCGGCGCCCGCTGCTACGTTCCCCTCGAAAGCAGGCCACGGAAGTGGCCGAAACCCGGCGCGCACAGGCCGATTGAGGCGGGGAGGGGCTCGTGAGACGCATGACGGCGCGACCCGCGAACGCCCATCAGGCCAGGCTGCTGAAGCTGTTGCGTGACGGGGGTCCCAACTCCCGGGCCCAGCTCGGCGATCAGATCGACCTCTCACGGTCCAAGCTGGCCGTGGAGGTGGACCGCCTGCTGGAGACGGGCCTGGTCGTGGCCGACGGACTCGCCGCCTCGCGCGGCGGCCGGCGCTCCCACAACATCCGGCTCAACCCGGAGCTGCGCTTCCTCGGCGTCGACATCGGCGCGACCTCGGTCGACGTCGCCGTCACCAACGCCGAACTGGAGATCCTGGGTCACCTCAACCAGCCCCTGGACGTCCGCGAGGGCCCGGTCGCGGTCTTCGAGCAAGTCCTGTCCATGGCAGCGAAGTTGAGGGCCTCCGGGCTCGCGGAGGGGTACGACGGCGCCGGCATCGGCGTCCCCGGCCCCGTCCGCTTCCCCGAGGGCGTCCCGGTGGCTCCGCCGATCATGCCGGGCTGGGACGGCTTCCCGGTGCGGGAGGCGCTCAGCCAGGAACTCGGCTGCCCGGTCATGGTCGACAACGACGTGAACCTCATGGCGATGGGGGAGCAGCACGCGGGCGTCGCACGCTCCGTGGGCGACTTCCTCTGCGTCAAGATCGGCACCGGCATCGGCTGCGGCATCGTCGCCGGCGGTGACGTCCACCGCGGTGTCACGGGCAGCGCGGGCGACATCGGGCACATCCAGGCCGTGCCCGACGGCCGCCCCTGCGCCTGCGGCAACCGGGGTTGCCTCGAAGCCCACTTCAGCGGGGCGGCCCTCGCCCGGGACGCCGTGGAGGCGGCCCAGCAGGGGCTGTCGGACGAACTCGCCTCGCGGCTGGCGGCGAACGGCACCCTGACCGCCGTCGACGTCGCCGCCGCGGCCGCCGCGGGTGACGCCACCGCCCTCGACCTGATCCGCGAGGGCGGCAACCGCGTCGGCCAGGTCATCGCCGGACTCGTCAGCTTCTTCAACCCCGGTCTGGTGGTGATCGGCGGCGGGGTGACCGGCCTCGGCCACAACCTCCTCGCCGCGATCCGCACCCAGGTCTACCGCCAGTCGCTGCCGCTGGCGACCGGCAACCTGCCCATCGTCCTGGGCGAGTTGGGCCCCACCGCCGGAGTCATCGGCGCGGCCCGGCTCATCAGCGACCACCTGTTCTCACCCGCGTAAGCACCGCCAGGAACCACTCGGCACCACTCGGCACCACTCGGCACACTCGGCACACTCGGCACCACTCAGTACGGCTCACCCGCACAGCGCCCTGCTCTGCCCTGCCCGAAAACAGCCCTGCCTGAAAACGCCGCCCCGCAAGGGGATCGCCCTGAACCCGGCCCGCACGCCCGCCAAGGGGACCCTCATGGCACCAGAACCACCGCTGCTCAGCATGTCCGGCATCACCAAGTCGTTCCCCGGCGTCCGCGCACTCGACGGCGTCGACCTCGACGTCCAGGCCGGTGAAGTGCACTGCCTGCTCGGCCAGAACGGCGCCGGCAAGTCCACCCTCATCAAGGTCCTGGCCGGCGCCCACCAGCCCGACACCGGCACCATCCGCTGGCGCGGCGAGGAGGTCACCCTCCGCTCGCCGATCGCCGCGATGCGCCTGGGCATCGCCACCATCTACCAGGAACTCGACCTCGTCGAGCACCTGTCGGTGGCCGAGAACGTCCACCTCGGCCATGAACCCACGGCCGCCGGTTTCGTCGTACGCGGAAAGACGGCCAAGGCGTCAACGGCGCAGCTCCTCAAGCGACTCGGGCATCCGGAGATCGATCCGGCCCGCCTGGTCGGCGAGTTGTCGGCGGCGCAGCAGCAGATCGTGTCCATGGCGCGGGCGCTCTCCCACGACGTACGGCTCATCGTGATGGACGAGCCGTCCGCCGCCCTCGACCCGGACGAGGTCGACAACCTCTTCCGCATAGTCGGCGACCTCACCGCCGACGGCGTCGCCGTCGTCTACATCTCGCACCGGCTGGAGGAGATCCGCCGCATCGGCGACCGGGTGACGGTGCTGAAGGACGGGCGGGCCGTGGCCGGCGGGCTGCCGGCGAAGACGACGCCGACGCGCGAGGTCGTGGCGCTGATGACGGGACGCAATGTGGAGTACGTCTTCCCCGAGCGGCCGACCAGGGATGTGACGGCCAGGAAGCCGCTGCTGGAGGTCCGGGGTCTCGCCCGGGACGGCGAGTTCGAGCCCTTCGACCTGACCGTGCGGCCCGGCGAGATCGTCGGGCTCGCCGGACTGGTGGGCTCCGGGCGATCCGAGATTCTGGAGACTGTATACGGTGCGCGGAAGCCGACGGCCGGTCAGGTGCTGGTCGACGGGCGGCCGTTGAAGCCCGGCAGCGTACGCGCCGCCGTCCGCGCCGGCCTCGGGCTCGCCCCCGAGGAGCGCAAGGCGCAGGCGCTGCTGATGCTCGAGTCCGTCACCCGCAATGTGTCGGTGTCGTCCATGTCCCGCTTCTCGCGCGGCGGCTGGATCGACCGCGCCGCCGAGCTCCGGGCCGCCCGGGCCGCGACCCGCGAGCTGTCCCTGCGGCCCGACAACCCCTCCGTGCCCGTGCGCACCCTGTCCGGCGGCAACCAGCAGAAAGCCGTCCTGGCTCGCTGGCTGCTGCGCGGCTGCCGTGTCCTGCTGCTCGACGAACCGACCCGCGGCGTCGACGTCGGCGCCCGCGCCGAACTGTATGCAGTCGTCCGTCGACTGGCGACTGAAGGCCTCGCCGTGCTGCTCGTCTCCAGCGAAGTGCCCGAAGTGCTCGGCCTCGCCGACCGCGTCCTGGTGCTCCGCGAAGGCCGCGTCGTCCACACCGCACCCGCCCGCGAACTCGACGAACACCGTGTACTCGACCTCGTCATGGAAGGAAGCCCGGCGTCATGACGCAGCACGCCTCCCCGCCCCGGGACAGCACCGGCAAGGTGCCGTCGGCCGGCGCACCGCCCGCCTGGCGTGGCCTGATGGCCCGCGCCGACGTGCGCACCCTCTCCCTGCTCGGCGTCCTCGCCGCCCTGATCGTCATCGGCGGCATCACCAAGCCGGACGAGTTCCTGGACACCCGCAACCTCCAACTCGTCCTCACCCAGGCGTCCGTGATCGGCGTCGTCACCGTCGGCATGACCTTCGTCATCACCTCCGGCGGCATCGACCTGTCCGTCGGCGCGATCGTCGCGCTCGCCTCCGTGTGGGCGACGACGGTCGCCACCCAGGAGTACGGCTTCGGCGGCATCCTCTTCACGGCGGTGATCGTCGGCGTGGGGTGCGGACTGGTCAACGGACTGCTCATCGCGTACGGCGCGATGGTCCCGTTCATCGCCACGCTCGCCATGCTGGCCTCCGCCCGAGGGCTGGCGCTGCAGATCACCGACGGCAAGACGCAGATCGTCACCGTGCCCTCCGTGCTCGACCTCGGCGAGCGCGACGCGTACGTGCTCGGCATCCCGCCGCTGGTCATGGTGTTCGCGGTCGTGACGATCATCGGCTGGCTGATCCTGAACCGCACCACCTTCGGACGCCGTACGGTCGCCGTCGGCGGCAACGCGGAGGCGGCCCGGCTCGCCGGCATCGACGTCCGCCGCCAGCGGCTCTACCTCTACCTGCTGTCCGGGCTGTGCTGCGGCATCGCCGCCTTCCTGCTGATCATCCTGTCCGGCTCCGGCCAGAACACCAACGGCAACCTCTACGAACTCGACGCCATCGCCGCCGCGATCATCGGCGGCACGCTGCTCAGCGGGGGCCGCGGCACCATCACCGGCTCCGTACTCGGCGTCCTGATCTTCACCACGATCACCAACATCTTCGCCCTGAACAACCTGCAGAGCGACGTCCAGCAGATCGCCAAGGGCGCGATCATCGTCGCCGCCGTCCTGGTCCAGCGCCGTACCGCGAGCACGACCTGAGGGTCGTACCGCTCCCGCTCAGCAAGACCTGAGGAAAGGGTTCACCGCCATGTCAGAGCTCACCAGTCGCAGAGGGCTGCTGTTCGGAACCGCCGCCATAGGTGCCGGTGCCCTCCTCGCAGGTTGCACGAGCAACGAGTCCAAGGATGAACCGGCCGCCAAGGACCAGCCGGCCGCCGACGACAAGTCCGGCAAGCCGGTCACCATCGGTTTCGCCGGGCCGCAGGCCGACCACGGCTGGCTCAACGCGATCAACGACAACGCCAAGAGCCGGGCGAAGAAGTACTCCGACGTGACGCTGGAGATCACGGAGGGCTCCAACGACACCGCCGCGCAGATCGGCCAGATCGAGACGCTGATCAACAAGAAGGTCGACGTGCTGGTGGTGCTGCCCGCCGACGGCAAGGCACTCACCCAGGTCGGCCTGAAGGCGATGCGCGCGGGCATCCCGGTCATCAACCTCGACCGGATCTTCAACACCCCGCAGGCGTACCGCTGCTGGATCGGCGGCGACAACTACGGGATGGGTCTCAACGCCGGCCACTACATCGGCGAGAAGCTCAAGGGGAAGTCGAACGCCAAGGTCATCGAGCTGGCGGGACTCGACAACCTGGAGTTGACCAAGCAGCGCACCCAGGGCTTCGACGACGCGCTGAAGAACTACCCCAACATCAAGAAGGTGGCCCGCCAGGCGGCCGAGTTCACCGTCGAGTCCGGGCAGGCCAAGATGGCTCAGCTCCTGCAGGCCCAGTCGAAGTTCGACGCGCTGTGGAACCACGACGACGACCAGGGCGTGGGCGCGCTGCGCGCCATCGAGCAGGCGGGGCGCGACGACTTCCTGATGGTCGGCGGAGCGGGCGCCCTGTCCGCCTTCCAGGCCATCAAGCAGGACGACGGCGTCCTCAAGGCCACCGTCCTCTACCCGCCGACCATGGCCGCCTCCGCGATCGACCTGGCCCGTGCGCTGGGCCAGGGCAAGGGCGTCGGCGGCATGGCCGAGTTCGAGATCCCGGCCTCGATCACGCTCTACTCGGCGGTCGTCGACAAGACCAACGTCGGCCAGTACATGTCCACCGGCTTCAAGTGATTCCGCCCGCACCCCCCACGTGCGCCACCCCGACCAGGACGAGGAGGACTCCCACATGGGACAGCCGCAGCAGCAGTCAGAAGGGACCGAGGCAGGCAAGCCACCCCTGCGCGTGGGGATGGTGGGCTACGCCTTCATGGGCGCCGCCCACTCCCAGGGCTGGCGCACCGCGGGCCGCGTCTTCGACCTGCCGCTGAACCCCGTACAGGCCGTGATCTGCGGCCGCGACCGGGCGGCCGTACAGGGGGCGGCCGACCGGCACGGCTGGGCGTCCGTCGAGACCGACTGGCGTGCTCTCGTCGAACGCGACGACGTCGACCTCGTCGACATCTGCACACCCGGCGACAGCCACGCCGAGATCGCCCTCGCCGCCCTGGCCGCCGGCAAGCACGTCCTGTGCGAGAAGCCGCTCGCCAACACCGTCGAGGAGGCCACGTCGATGGCGCGGGCGGCCGAAGAGGCGTACGCGCGGGGCCAGCTGGCGATGGTCGGCTTCAACTACCGCCGGGTGCCGGCCACCGCCCTGGCCCGCCGGATGGTCGACGAGGGCCGACTGGGCGCGCTGCGGCACGTGCGCGTGACGTACCTCCAGGACTGGCTGGTCGACCCGGACTTCCCGCTGACCTGGCGGCTGCGCAAGGAACAGGCGGGCTCGGGATCGCTCGGCGACCTGGGCGCGCACATCGTCGACCTCGCGCAGTACCTGGTGGGGGAGCGGCTGGCTGGCGTCTCGGCGCTGACGGAGACCTTCGTGCGTCAGCGGCCCCTGCCCACCGGCGCCACGAGCGGGCTGACCGCCGTCTCGGCCGCCGGCACCGGGCAGGTCACCGTCGACGACGCGGCCCTGTTCACGGCCCGCTTCCCGTCCGGCGCCCTCGCCTCCTTCGAGGCCACCCGCTACGCCACCGGCCGCAAGAACGCCCTGCGCATCGAGCTCAACGGCGAACACGGCTCGATCGCCTTCGACCTGGAGCGGCTCAACGAACTCGCCTACCACGACGGCAGGGAACCCGGAGCGCACGCCGGCTTCCGCCGCATCCTCGTCACCGAACCCGACCACCCCTACCTGGACGCCTGGTGGCCCCCGGGCCACGGCCTCGGCTACGAGCACACCTTCGTCCACCAGGCCCGCGACCTGGTCCACGCCATCGCCGAGGGCCGCCGGCCCGAACCCTCCTTCGCCGACGGACTGCAGGTGCAGCGCGTCCTCGCGGCGGTGGAGGAGAGCGCCGAGAAGAACTCCGTCTACACCCCGATTGCGGTCTGATCCACCCGATAGCGGTCTGAGGAGGCTGACGCGCATGCCCCGTACGTTCACGCTGTTCACCGGCCAGTGGGCCGACCTGCCGCTGGAGGAGGTCTGTCGGCTCGCCCGCGACTTCGGCTACGACGGACTCGAACTCGCCTGCTGGGGCGACCACTTCGAGGTCGACAAGGCGCTGAATGATCCCTCCTACGTGGAGTCCAGGCATCAGCTCCTCGACAAGTACGGCCTCAAGTGCTGGGCCATCTCCAACCACCTCGTCGGCCAGGCCGTCTGCGACGCCATCATCGACGAACGCCACCAGGCCATCCTGCCGCGCGAGGTGTGGGGCGACGGAGACCCGGAAGGGGTCCGGCGGCGGGCCGCGGACCGCATGAAGGACACGGCACGTGCCGCGGCCGCCTTCGGCGTCGACACGGTGATCGGGTTCACCGGCTCCGCCATCTGGCATCTGGTCGCCATGTTCCCGCCCGCGCCCGAGTCGATGATCGAACGCGGCTACGACGACTTCGCCGAGCGCTGGAACCCGATCCTCGACGTCTTCGACGCGGAGGGCGTGCGGTTCGCGCACGAGGTCCATCCGAGCGAGATCGCGTACGACTACTGGACGACTCAGCGCGCGCTGGAGGCCCTGGGTAACCGTCCCGCCTTCGGTCTGAACTTCGACCCCTCGCACTTCGTGTGGCAGGACCTCGACCCGGTCGGCTTCCTGTGGGACTTCCGCGACCGCATCTACCACGTCGACTGCAAGGAGGCCCGCAAGCGCCTCGACGGCCGCAACGGCCGCCTCGGCTCCCACCTGCCCTGGGGCGACCCGCGCCGCGGCTGGGACTTCGTGTCGGCCGGGCACGGCGACGTCCCTTGGGAAGACGTCTTCCGGATGCTGCGCTCCATCGGCTACCAGGGCCCGATCTCCGTGGAGTGGGAGGACGCCGGCATGGACCGGCTCCAGGGCGCCCCCGAGGCGCTGACCCGCCTCAAGGCGTACGACTTCGAACCGCCGTCGGCCTCCTTCGACGCGGCGTTCGGCGGCAACGAATAGGCCTCTTCTGTGAGTTCCGGGATGACGGCGCATCCCGGCGTATTGCACCCGCATGTACAACCGGCCCCATTCTGGAGGCATCCGTGCACGGGAAAACCCATGGCACCGACGGAATCGAGACCCACAGACGACGCCTGCCCTTCCGTAAGGCAGTCGCGCTGTTCAGCGGCGCGCTGTTGGCAGGCGCAACCCTCACGTTCACCGCACCCCAGGCCGGCGCAGCCGTAGCCGACCAGGAAGCCGTGGCGGCCGAGGACTTCCAGCAGGTCACCCTCGCCAAGGGCGAACCGGAGGTCGGCGAGCCCATGTCGCTCGCCGTCCTCCCGGACCGCTCGGTCCTGCACACCTCCCGCGACGGCGAGCTGCGCCTCACCGACGCGGCCGGCAACACCAAGCTCGCGGGCAAGCTCGCCGTGTACACGCACGACGAGGAAGGCCTGCAGGGCATCGGCGTCGACCCCGGATTCGCCGAGAACCGCTTCATCTACCTCTACTACGCACCCCCGCTCAACACTCCGGCCGGCGACGCCCCCGAGACGGGAACGGCGGCGGACTTCGCCCCCTTCGACGGCGTCAACCGCCTCTCCCGCTTCGTCCTGAGGACCGACGGCACGCTCGACACGGCCAGCGAGACGAAGATCATCGACATCCCCGCCTCCCGCGGCCTGTGCTGCCATGTCGGCGGCGACATCGACTTCGACGCGGCGGGCAACCTGTATCTCTCAACGGGCGACGACACCAATCCGTTCCAGTCGGACGGCTTCACCCCGATCGACGAGCGCGCCAACCGCAACCCGGCCTTCGACGCCCAGCGTTCCTCCGGCAACACCAACGACCTGCGCGGCAAGATCCTGCGCATCAAGGTGAACGCCGACGGCTCCTACTCGATCCCGGACGGCAACCTCTTCGCGCCCGGCACCGACAAGACCCGCCCCGAGATCTACGCCATGGGCTTCCGCAACCCGTTCCGCTTCAGCGTCGACAAGAAGACCGGGATCCTCTACGTCGGCGACTACGGCCCCGACGCCGGCGCCGCCGACCCGGCGCGCGGCCCGGCCGGCCAGGTCGAGTTCGCCCGCGTCACCGGCCCCGGCAACTTCGGGTGGCCGTACTGCACGGGCGACAACGACGCCTACGTCGACTACGACTTCGCGACCGGCCAGTCGGGCTCGGCCTTCGACTGCGCGGCGCCGAAGAACACCTCGCCGCACAACACCGGCCTGACCGACCTTCCCCCGGCCCAGCCCGCCTGGATCCCGTACGACGGCGGATCCGTGCCCGAGTTCGGCACCGGCTCCGAGTCCCCGATGGGCGGCCCGGTCTACCGCTACGACGCCTCGCTCGACTCGCCGGTGAAGTTCCCCGAGGCCTACGACGGGAACTTCTTCGCCGGGGAGTTCGGCCGCCGCTGGATCAAGCGGATCGTGAGTGACGACGCCGGGACCGTGCAGTCGATCAACAACGTCCCGTGGACCGGCACCCAGATCATGGACATGGCCTTCGGTCCGGATGGCGCGCTGTATGTGCTGGATTACGGCACCGCGTGGTTCGGTGGTGACGAGAACTCGGGCCTGTACCGGATCGAGAACGCCACCGACGGTCACTCGCCCGTGGCGCAGGCCGCGGCGAGCAAGACCTCCGGCACGGCGCCGCTGAGGGTCCAGTTCTCCTCGGAAGGCACGACCGACCAGGACGGCGACGCCCTCACCTACAGCTGGGACTTCGGTGACGGAGGCAAGTCGACGACGGCCAACCCGACGTACCGCTACAAGAAGAACGGCACCTACACCGCCACCCTGACCGCCAAGGACCCCTCGGGCCGTACCGGCAGCGCGAGCGTGCAGATCGTGGTCGGCAACACCGCGCCCAAGGTGACGCTGGAACTCCCGCAGGACGGGCAGCTGTTCAGCTTCGGTGACGCGATCCCGTTCAAGGTGAAGGTCAGCGACCCCGAGGACCCGGCCATCGACTGCGCCAAGGTCAAGGTCACCTTCATCCTCGGCCACGACAGCCACGGCCACCCGGTGACCTCGGCGAACGGCTGCACCGGCACCATCCAGACCAGCGCCGACGGCGGCCACGACGAGGACGCCAACATCTTCGGCGTCATGGACGCCGAGTACACCGACGGCGGGGGCGGCGGCCAGGCCCCCCTCACCACGCACGACCAGAACGTCACCCAGCCGGGGCACCGCCAGGCCGAGCACTTCGGCAACGGCTCCGGCGTCTCGGTCATCACCAAGGCCACCGCACATGGCGGCAGGACGGTCGGCAGCATCCACAACGGCGACTGGATCTCCTTCACGCCGTACGCCCTGAGCAACGCCAAGAAGATCACCGCACGCATCTCCTCCGGCGGCGCGGGCGGCACTCTCGAGGTCCGTGCCGGGTCCTCGACGGGCACCCTGCTCGGCAAGACGACCGTGCCGGTGACCGGCGGCTGGGAGACCTTCCAGGACGTCACCGCCGACCTGTCCCGCGCGCCCAGGGGCACGACCACGCTCTACCTCGTCTTCAAGGGGAGCGGCACGGGTGCCCTGTACGACGTGGACGACTTCACCTTCACCACGGGCTGAGAGGAGGGACGGAGGATGCGAACACGTTCAACCGGACGGCTGACGACGGCAGTTGTGGGAGCCGCCGTACTCCTCGGCTGCGTCTCGGGACCGGCCACGTCACAGGCGTCGGAGGACTCCCGGGCCCGGGACGACGGCAAGCGGGTGCTGGTCTTCTCCAAGACGGCCGGCTTCCGTCACGACTCGATCCCCGACGGCGTGGCCGCGGTGAAACAGCTCGGCGAGACGGGCGGCTTCACGGTCGACGCGACGGAGGACGCCGCGGCCTTCACCGCCGCCAACCTGCGGCGCTACGCCGCCGTCGTGTTCCTGTCGACCACCGGAGACGTCCTCGACGCCGCCCAGCAGACGGCCTTCGAGGGCTACATCCGGCGCGGCGGAGGCTACGTCGGCATCCACGCGGCCGCCGACACCGAGTACGACTGGGCGTTCTACGGCGGCCTCGCCGGCGCCTACTTCCAGTCGCACCCGGCGATCCAGCCGGCCACCGTGGACGTCGAGGACCACGCCCACCCGGCGACCTCGGGTCTTGCCGAGACATGGAACCGCACGGACGAGTGGTACAACTACCGCTCGAATCCACGGGAGAGGGCTCATGTCCTCGCGTCCCTCGACGAGTCCTCGTACACCGGCGGCACCATGAACGGGGACCACCCGATCGCCTGGTGCCAGAACTACCAGGGCGGCCGCGCCTTCTACACCGGGGGCGGCCACACCAAGGAGTCCTACGCCGAGCCCTTGTTCCGGGAGCACCTGCTGGGCGGAATCCGCTGGGCCGTCGGCGACACCGAGGCCGACTGCCGCCCGGAGAACGGATACCGACCGCTCTTCGACGGCACGCAGGCCTCGCTGGACGGCTGGAAGCAGGCGGGGCCGGGCTCCTTCGCCCTGTCCGACGACGGCACGCTCACGTCGACCGGCGGCATGGGGATGCTCTGGTACGCCGCGTCGGGCTTCGGGTCGTACTCCCTGAAGCTCGACTGGAAGCCGGCCGGCGACGACAACTCGGGCGTGTTCGTGGGCTTCCCGCCCTCGGACGACCCGTGGTCGGCGGTCAACAACGGCTACGAGATCCAGATCGACGCGACCGACGCCCCCGACCGCACCACCGGGGCCGTGTACGGCTTCCAGTCCGCCGACCTCAAGAAGCGCGACCGTGCGCTGAACCCGCCGGGGGAGTGGAACACGTACGAGATCCGCGTGGAGGGCGAACGCCTCCGCGTCTATCTCAACGGCGTGAAGATCAACGATTTCACCAACACCGACCCGGCCCGGAGCCTCACCGACGGACACATCGGCATCCAGAACCACGGAGCCGACGACGAGGTGTCCTTCCGTGACATCCGGATCAAGGAACTGCCCACGAAGTCCGCGGAGTCCGCCGGACTCCTGGCTTCGCAGGGCGACTGAGCGACGGCGGGCGGGGGACGCCGGACTCCCGCCCGCCGTCTTTTCCCCGTCCGGGATCCGTCTTTCCCCGCCCGGGGCCTGCCCACGACGCGTTCGACAAGGAGGCTGCCCATGTCCGCGTCCGTTTCTCCACCGCGTGTCGGCGTCTGGCTGATCGGGGCGCGCGGCTCCGTCGCCACGACCGTCGTCGCCGGATGCGCCGCCGTGACCGCCGGCCTGCACCCGCCGACGGGAATGGTCACCGAGACGCCGGCGTTCGCCGAATCCGGCCTGCCCGCCTTGTCCTCCCTCGTGTTCGGCGGCCACGACACACTGGACTGCCCGCTGCCCAAACGTGCGGAGGCCCTGGCCGCGGGTGGTGTGCTGCCACCGGGACTTCCCGCGGCCGTACACGCCGAACTGGCCGCCGCCGACCAGGAGATCAGGCCCGGCGGCCCGCTCGCCGGGGACACGCGGAGCGAAACGGAACTGATCGCGGCCTTCGCGGCAGACATACGGGACTTCGTACGCCGTCACGGGCTCGCCCGGGCGGTGGTCGTGAACGTGGCCTCCACGGAACCGGCCCCCACCGGCGATGCGCTGCCCCCGAGCTCCCTGTACGCGGCGGCCGCCCTGCGCGCGGGCTGCCCGTACGTGAACTTCACCCCGTCGACCGGACTGCACCATCCCGCACTGACGGCCATAGCGACAGCAAGCGGCCTGCCGTACGCCGGCCGCGACGGCAAGACGGGACAGACACTGCTCCGCTCGGTCCTGGGCCCGATGTTCACCCAACGAGCGCTGACGGTCCGCGCCTGGTCCGGCACGAATCTGCTCGGCGGCGGCGACGGCGCCTCCCTGGCCGACCCGGCCGCCGCGGCGGCGAAGAACGCCGGCAAGGAGCGGGCCCTGGCGGACGTGCTGGGTGAGGTGCCCGAAGGCGAGGTCCACATCGACGACGTCCCCGCCCTCGGCGACTGGAAGACCGCCTGGGACCACATCGCCTTCGACGGCTTCCTCGGCACCCGCATGATCCTCCAGACCATCTGGCAGGGCTGCGACTCGTCCCTGGCAGCCCCGCTGGTCCTCGACCTCGCGCGCCTGACGGCACGCGCCCACGAGGCCGGCCTGACCGGTCCGCTCAGTGAACTGGGCTTCTACTTCAAGGATCCGGTGGGGGACGGGCCCGCGGCGCTGGGAGAGCAGTACGCGGCACTGACGAGATTCGCCGAACGCCTGGCGGCCGCACGCCTCGAAGAAGCTGACCGGTGCCCCGGTGCCGACAAGGAGCAGCAGTGAACCGGCGCCGGGAGCTCCGCACATCGCCGACCACCGGCGCGACCGAAGCGCCCCGCAACACGGCACGCGCCTTGGCAGCGCACCGTGATCCTGCACGCGCCTTGGCAGCACCCCGTGACCCTGCCCTTGCCTGGGCCGAACTCCTGCGTCTCCCCGCCCTGTTCACCGTCCCCGGTGACGCGCTGGCCGGCGCCGCCGCGACCGCCGTGCACCCCAACTCCCGCACTCTGCTCGCCATCGGTTCCTCCCTCTGCCTGTACGCGTCCGGCATGGCCCTCAACGACTGGGCGGACCACGAGGAGGACGCCGCGGAGCGCCCCCATCGCCCTCTTCCGTCCGGCCGCATCCGCCCCGCCGCCGCCCTCACCGCGGCCTGCGCCCTGACCGGCGCCGGCCTGGCCCTCGCAGCCCGCGCCGGCCGCCCCGCCCTCACGGTCGCCGTGCCGCTCGCCGCCACCGTCTGGTCCTACGACCTCACCCTGAAGCACACCCCAGCCGGCCCCGCGGTCATGGCCACGGCCCGCGCCCTGGACCTCCTCCTCGGCGCCGCGGCCACCACCGGCCACACCCGCGAGGCGCTCCCGTCCGCCGCCCTGCTCGGCACCCACACCCTCGCGGTCACCACGGTGTCCCGCCAGGAGACGACGGGCGGTTCACCCCTGGCACCCCTCGCAGCCCTGGCCACCACGGTCCTGCTCGGACGCCTGCTGGCACGTCGGTCCGCCGCCCGGCCTCCGGCGCAGGGCGATCGCCAACCGGCTCCAGACTGGGAAGCAGCGATCGTAGCCCGGCCGGGCACCCAACCTGGCGAAACCACCCACGCAACCGCTCGCCGCCGGAGCGCGAGCCGGAGGGGGCCCGGCCGAGTGTGGCGGGCGTCGACGTGCCGGAAAACGCAGCCGTAAGCCCGACCGCCGCTCCCGCGACCCCGCTCGCTCAGCGCCGGTTGAACAGGCCCGCCTGGGCGCGGTCGACCGCGGACACCGTGCGCTCAGCCCTCGCGGTCGCCTACACCGCGACCGCTGCCCGCCCCTACTTTCACGCCGCCCTCAATCCGTCACCTCCTCTCACCCAACGCGCGGTCGCCGGCGGTATCCGCGCCACGGTCCCCCTCCAGGCCGCGCTCACTGCCCGGTCCGGAGCAGGCATCACCGCCCTGTTCGTGGCGGGTCTCGCCCCGCTCGGTCGGCGGTTCGGACGGAAGGTGAGCGTCACATGAGCCACGCGACGACCGACCCGGGCCGGTCCACCGAGGCTCCGGGCCCGGGACCCGGCGCCCGACCGCACGCCACCAGCGTCGCGCACGCCACCGCCACCTCCCAAGCGCCGGCCCTCACCCCTCTCCGCTTCGGCTACGGCACCAACGGCCTCGCCGACCTCCGCCTCGACGATGCCCTGGCCCTGCTCGCCGACCTCGGTTACGACGGGGTCGGTCTGACGCTCGATCACATGCACCTGGACCCGCTCGCCCCGGACCTCGCCACACGCACCCGCCGCCTTGCACAGCGGCTGGGTGCCCTGGGGCTGGACGTAACCGTGGAGACGGGCGCCCGCTATGTGCTCGACCCACGCCGCAAGCACGGCCCCTCCCTCCTGGACCCCGATGCGGACGCCCGCGCCCGCCGCGTCGACCTGCTCATCCGCGCCGTCCGAGTCGCCGCCGACCTCGGCGCCTACGCCGTGCACTGCTTCAGCGGAGTCACACCACCGGGAACCGACCCCGACACGGCCTGGCACCGCCTTGCCGACGCGCTCACTCCGGTCCTGGACGCCGCCGCCACGGCCGGTGTCCCACTCGCCGTCGAACCCGAACCCGGTCACCTCCTCGCCACCCTCGCCGACTTCCACCGACTCCGCCGCACACTCGGCGACCCGCACCACCTCGGCCTGACCCTCGACATCGGCCACTGCCAGTGCCTCGAACTCCTTTCTCCCGCCGACTGCGTACGCGCCGCCGCTCCCTGGCTGCGCCACGTCCAGATCGAGGACATGCGCCGCGGCATCCATGAACACCTCCCTTTCGGCGACGGCGAGATCGACTTCCCGCCCGTGCTCGCCGCCCTCGCCGCCACCGGCTACCAGGGCCTGACCGTCGTCGAACTGCCCCGCCACTCCCACGCGGGCCCTCATTTCGCCGAACTCTCCCTCCCATTCCTCCGCCGCGCCGAAGCCGAAGCCGAAGCCGGAGCCGGAGCCGCTGCCGGAACTGCAGCCGCTGCCGCAGCCGGAGCCGCTGCCGGAACTGCAGCCGCTGCCGCAGCCGAAGCCGCTGCCGGAGCCACGGCCACCGGATCACCCGTCCTCGTCCCACCTCATGGCGATCCCTCCGCCACCCCTGAAGGGAGCACCTCATGACGCACCCCCGCACCAACCCGGCCACCCCGGGCGCGGACAACGAGTGGACGGACGCCGGCGGGACGACCCTCGCCCACACCCCGCCCACCGAGCTGCGCGGCCACCTCACCGACCACCTCGGCGGCGCCGCCCGCGCCTGGCTCCACCAAGCTCTCGACGAGGCCGCCGACCACCCAGGCACCCACGGGCCCATCTCTGTCTGGGAGTTGCGCATCGCCGAGGCCGGGCGCCGCTGTGGCCCCGAGCATGCCGACGCCGCCCGCGTCCTCATCCTGCACGCCGCCCGCGCCGACGCGGACGCCCTCACCCGGGTCTACTTCCAGGGCACCGCCGCCGAACGCCGCGCCGTCCTGCACGCACTGCCCCACCTCGTGGCCGGCCGCGAGGCCCTCCCTCTCGTCGAGGACGCCCTGCGCACCAACGACACCCGGCTCCTCGCCGCCGCCGTCGGCCCCTACGCCGCCCGCCACCTCGACCCCCACCAGTGGCGGCATGCCGTCCTGAAGTGCCTGTTCACCGGTGTCCCCGTCGCCACGGTGGCCGACCTGGACCGCCGCGCCCACCGCGACGCCGAACTCGCCCGCATGCTCGGCGACTACGCCGCCGAACGCACTGCCGCGGGCCGACCCGTGCCCGAAGACCTGCACCGCGTCCTGACCCTGACCGACCCCACGGCCACCCCACCCGCGCCCGCCGCCGAGTGCGGCACCCGCGGCACCGACGGCAAGGAGTCCTGATGCGCCTCTTCGACCCCCACATCCACATGACGTCGCGCACCACCGACGACTACGAGGCCATGCACGCCGCCGGCGTCCGCGCCGTCGTCGAGCCCTCCTTCTGGCTCGGCCAGCCCCGCACCTGTCCCGCCTCCTTCCTCGACTACTTCGACTCCCTCCTCGGCTGGGAACCCTTCCGCGCCGCCCAGTACGGCATCGCCCACCACTGCACGCTCGCCCTCAACCCCAAGGAGGCGAACGACCCGCGCTGCGTCCCCGTCCTCGACGAACTGCCCCGGTATCTGGTGAAGGACCAGGTCGTCGCCGTCGGTGAGATCGGCTATGACTCGATGACCCCCGCCGAGGACACCGCCCTCGCCGCCCAGCTCCAGCTCGCCGCGGACCACGAACTGCCCGCGCTCGTGCACACCCCGCACCGAGACAAGCTGGCCGGCCTGCGCCGCACCCTCGACGTCGTCCGGGAGTCCGCGCTGCCCCCCGAGCGCGTCCTGGTCGACCACCTCAACGAGACGACGGTCAAGGAGGCCAAGGACAGCGGCTCCTGGCTCGGTTTCTCCGTCTATCCGGACACCAAGATGGACGAGGAGCGGATGGTCGCGATCCTCCGCGAGTACGGGCCCGACCAAGTGCTGGTGAACTCCGCCGCCGACTGGGGCAGAAGCGATCCCCTCAAGACCCGGAAGGTCGCCGACCTGATGCTCGCCGAGGGCTTCGACGAGGACGACGTCGACCGCGTGCTGTGGCGCAACCCGGTCGCCTTCTACGGGCTCAGCGGCCGCCTCACCCTCGACGTCGCGGCCCCGGAGGCGACCCACGAGGGCAACTCCATCCTGCGCGGCGCCCCGAAGGACGACGAGGGACCGGCCGACACCCCGAGTGAGGGGGACGACCCGTCTGCCGCCCCGGCTCCGGGGGCGTGAGCCATGCGCTTCCGCCACCCCGACGGCTCTACCGTCCACCTCGCCTATTGCACCAACGTCCACCCGGCCGAGACGCTCGACGGCGTCCTCGCCCAACTCCGCGACCACTGCGAACCCGTCCGCCGCCGGCTCGGCCGCGACCGCCTCGGCATCGGCCTGTGGCTCGCCAAGGACGCCGCCCACGCCCTCGTCTCCGACCCGTCCGCCCTGCGCGGCCTGCGCACCGAACTCGACCGGCGCGGCTTGGAGGTCGTCACCCTCAACGGCTTCCCGTACGAGGGCTTCGGTGCCGAAGAGGTCAAGTACCGCGTCTACAAGCCGGACTGGGCCGACCCCGAACGCCTCGACCACACCACCGCCCTGGCCCGCGTCCTCGCCGGCCTCCTCCCCGACGACGTCTCCCAGGGCAGCATCTCCACCCTGCCCCTCGCCTGGCGCACCGCCTATGACGACGCCCGCGCCGAGACCGCCCGCACAGCCCTGCTCACCCTCGCCGAACGCCTCGACGCCCTGCAGGAGTTGACTGGCCGCGACATCCGCATCGGCCTCGAACCCGAGCCCGGCTGCACCGTCGAGACCACCGCCGACGCCATCGTCCCGCTCACCGCGATCGGCCACGACCGCGTCGGCATCTGTGTCGACACCTGTCACCTCGCCACCTCCTTCGAAGATCCGCACACCGCCCTGGACGCGCTCACCGCAGCCCGCGTCCCCGTCGTCAAGTCCCAGCTCTCAGCCGCCCTGCACGCCGAACACCCCCACCTTCCCGAGGTCCGCGAGGCCCTCGCCGACTTCGACGAACCCCGCTTCCTGCACCAGACCCGCACAGCCACTTCCGTAGGTCTGCGCGGCACCGACGACCTCGGCGAGGCCCTCAAGGGCGACGCCCTGCCCGACGCCTCTCCGTGGCGCGCCCACTTCCACGTCCCGCTCCACGCGGCGCCCGCCGCGCCCCTCACCTCCACACTTCCTGTCCTCAAAGCCGCACTGACCCGCCTCGTCGGCGGCCCGCACCCGCTCACCCACCACCTCGAGGTCGAGACGTACACCTGGCAGGCCCTCCCGGCCGACCTGCGACCCCGTGCCCGCAGCCAGCTCGCCGACGGCATCGCCGCCGAACTCACCCTCGCCCGCGACCTGTTGACCGACCTGGGCCTGAAGGAGCTGCCATGACCGAGCTACCGGACCCGGCAGCCCAGATCGGCCGCCCGGCACCTGGACCGCACGCCACCGCCGACGGCGCCACCGCGAATGCCGCCACCACGCGCCGTCCCACCCCTCTCCTCGTCCTCGACGTCGTCGGCCTCACCCCCCGTCTCCTCGACCACATGCCCCATCTCAAGACCCTCGCCCAGTCGGGCTCCCGCGCCCTGCTCGGCACCTTCCTGCCCGCCGTCACCTGCGCCGCCCAGTCCACCTTCCTCACCGGCACCCACCCGTCGGAGCACGGCATCGTCGGCAACGGCTGGTACTTCCGCGACCTCGGCGACGTACTCCTGTGGCGGCAGCACAACGGACTGGTCGCCGGCGACAAACTCTGGGACGCCGCCCGCCGCGCCCACCCCGGCTACACCGTGGCCAATATCTGCTGGTGGTACGCCATGGGCGCCGACACCGACATCACCGTCACCCCCCGTCCGATCTACTACTCCGACGGCCGCAAGGAACCCGACTGCTACACCCGGCCGCCCACCCTGCACGACGAACTCACCGAGAAACTCGGCACCTTCCCGCTCTTCCACTTCTGGGGGCCCGGCGCGGACCTCGTCTCCAGCCGCTGGATCATCGACGCGACCCGTCACATCATCCGCAGCCGGCACCCCGACCTGACCCTCTGCTACCTCCCTCATCTCGACTACGAGCTGCAGCGCTTCGGCCCCGACGACTCGCGCTCCCGGAAAGCGGCAGCCGACCTGGACGCTGCCATGGCCCCGCTGCTCGACGACGCCCGAGCCGAGGGCCGTACGGTCGTCGCGCTCTCCGAATACGGCATCACCCGCGTGAACAGGCCCATCGACATCAACCGCGCTCTGCGACGGGCAGGCCTGCTCGAGGTGCACACCCAGGACGGCATGGAGTACCTCGACCCGATGGCGTCACGCGCCTTCGCTGTCTCAGATCACCAGATCGCCCACGTCTATGTACGCCGGCCGGAAGATCTCGACGCGACCCGGGCCGCCCTCGACGGGCTGCCCGGCATCGAGCAACTCCTCGACGACGAGGGCAAGAAGGCCCACCACCTCGACCACCCGCGCTCGGGCGAGCTCGTCGCCGTCGCGGAGCCGGACGCCTGGTTCACGTACTACTACTGGCTCGACGACGCCCGCGCGCCCGACTTCGCGCGACTCGTCGAGATCCATCGCAAACCCGGCTACGACCCGGTCGAACTCTTCATGGATCCCCTCGACCCCTACGTCAAGGTCAAGGCCGCGACCGCGTTGGCGCGCAAGAAACTCGGCATGCGTTACCGCATGGCGGTCGTGCCCCTGGATCCGTCACCTATTCGCGGCAGCCACGGCCGCCTTCCCGCGAGCGACGACGACGGTCCGCTCCTCATCTGCTCCACCCCCCGCGCTGTCGGCGACCGCGTATCGGCCACCGACGTGAAGTCACTGCTGCTCCAACTCGCCGGTCTCACCTGACCGGCCACGACCGGCGAGCGCCGGCCCGCCGGCCCCACCGACCCGTCTCTTCCGACTGGTCACAAGTGAAGCACTCACCACTGACAACGGCCTCCGACCTCGAGGAGTTCCAGGCATGAGCCGCTTTTCCCAGCCCGACCCCGAACTCACCCACCGCCTCAGCAGACGAGGCATGCTCGGCGTCGCCGCGGGCGCCACGGCTGCCGCCCTGCTGGGCGCCGCCACAGCCCCCGCGACCGCCGCCCCCGGCACCGCGTCCGCCCCCGGCACCGCCGGCCGCGGCCGTCCCGTCCTGCCGCCCGGCCGACTCGGCATCCAGCTCTACAGCCTGCGCGACAAGGTCTCCACGCTCGGCTTCGCCCCCGTCTTCGCCGAACTGGAGAAGTACGGCTACGACGAGGTCGAGTTCGCCGGATACACGCAGGGCTCAGCCGGCCCGATCACTCTCGCCCAGCTCAAGCGGCTGGCCCGGAACCACGGTCTGAATCCGATCGGCAGCCACGTCGGCTACTACTCCAACGACCCGAATGCCTACACCTTCGCCCAGAACCTCACCAAGGTCCTCGACGACGCCGAGGCCCTGGGCCTGAAGCACATAGGAACCGCCTCCGGGCCGTTCCGCTACGGCTCCACGGTCGACGCCTGGAAGCGGGCCGCCGAAGAGTTCAACACCTACGGCGCGGCCGCGAAGGCGCGCGGCATGAAGTTCTACCAGCACAACCACTCCGAGGAGTTCTCCTTCGCCACCGACAACCCCAAGGTGCGCCTCTACGACGTGCTGCTCGCCGAGACCGACCCCAACCTCGTCTACCTGGAGATGGACATCTTCTGGGCGTACTCGGGCCAGTTCCGCTTCTCGAAGCGGCCCGACGGCACCGCCGCCCCCTTCGAGCCGCTGGACTACGTACTGAAGCAGCCGCACCGCTACCCGCTCTTCCACGTCAAGGACGGTGTGAGCGACCCGGCCAACACCTACGGCTACCGCATGGTCGACGTCGGGGACGGCGACATCGACTACCAGCGGTTCATCTCCGCCGTGACCAGGCTGCGCGGGCAGCGATTCGCCCACCACTGGCAGGCGGAGCACGACAACCCGACCGAGTCCTTCACGTTCGCACGCCGCTCGAGCGAGCACCTGCACTCGCTGCGGGAGAAGTGCTGACGGCCGTAACCACGTGAGGAGGCCCTCCCCGAAGCGGGGAGGGCCTCCTCACGTTCGCGAGCGTCAGCCCGCGGCACGCGGCACCGCCGTCCGCCCCGGCTGTCGCAGCAGCAAGGCGATCGCCGCCGCCACCATCGACAGGCCGCCGGCCAGCGCGTACGCCCCGTCGTAGCCCCAGGCCGCGACCACCATGGAGCCCAGGCCCCCGCCGAACAGGCCGCTGATCAGCTTGCCGCTGTAGACCAGCCCGTAGTTGGTGGCGTTGTAGTTCTCCCCGAAGTAGTCCGGGGTGAGCGCCGCGAACAACGGGTAGAACGCGCCGCCGCCGAAGCCGGAGAGGAAGGCGAAGAACAGGAACAGCCACTCGCTCCTGACATCACCCGCCCAGATCACGCCGAACTGGGCGAGCCCCAGGACGACGATCACGAACACCAGCGTCGACCTGCGGCCCCAGCGGTCGGACAGCCAGCCCACGACACCGCGGCCGATGCCGTTGATGACCGCCATCACGCCCATCGACGACGCCGCGACCAGTGGGCCGAAGCCCACCTCCTTGGCGTAGTCGACCTGGAAGGAGATCCCGAAGATCGACACCCCGGCCGTCAGCACCACGGACAGCCACATCAGCGGCAGCATGCCCGTCCTGATGGCCTCCCGCGGCGTGAACTGCTTCACCGCCGGAGGGTTCTTGGCCAGGCTCGCCGCGTTCTTCCGGTTGCCCTCGTACGACAGCGGATCGATGTCCGCGGGCCACCAGTTCTTCGGCGGGTCCTTGAAGAAGAACGCGCATCCGAAGACGACGATCATGATGTAGCAGCCGATCAGGTCCAGCACCCGGTGGTAGTTCGCGGTGTCGAATCCGTAGTTGAAGATGAAGATGAACGGCAGTGATCCGTACGCGAACCCGCCATTGACGAACCCCGTCCGGGCACCGCGCCGCTCGGGGAACCATTTGCCGACCATGTTGATGCAGGTCGCGTAGACCAGGCCGGCGCCCACGCCGCCGATGACGCCGAATCCGAGGATCGCGGGCCAGACGTTGCTCAGGTGCGACAGGGCGAGGAACCCCAGCAGGCACATGCCGGAGCCGACGTACATCGCCGTGCGGGCCGTCAGGATGCCCTTCTCGCGCAGCCAGCCCGCCGGGAAGGCGATGCCGGCCTGGAAGAACACCCAGACGCTGAGGATCCAGAAGGTGTTGCTCTGCGTCCAGCCGTGCGCGTGGGACAGGGTGTCCTCCGCGGAGCCGTACGCGTATTCGAAGACACTGATGGCCATCATGGCGATCCACGGCAGATACACCATGAGCTTGCGGGAGTGGCCGAGGATGTCGCGGTCGGTCTCGCCGATGCGGTAGACGCGGCCTCGCGCGTCGGTCACTTCGCGGTAGGGACGGTGTGCGGCGTCGGATTGTGCGGACGAGCTGCTTGCTGCGTACGGATCTGCCGTCATGTCAGGCCATGTCCTCGCCGAGCGGTCGGGGGTTGGGAACGATGCGGCGCCCGTCCTTGTCGCGTCCCGGCGGGCTGAGGAACAGCGCCATGCAGCCGGCGAAGAGCGAGATGGAGCCGGCCAGGATGAAGGCACCGGAGTGTCCCCAGGCGCCGACGACCACGGCACCCATGCCGGCGCCCAGGCCGGACACGAGTTTGGCGCTGTAGACCATGCCGTAGTTGGACGCGTTGTTGTTCTCACCGAAGTAGTCGGCGGTGAGCGCCGCGAACATGGGGAAGATGGCGCCGCCGCCGAAGCCGGAGATCGCGGAGAAGACCAGGAACAGTGTGAGGTTCTTGCTCTCGGCCGACCAGAGGATGCCGTACTGGGCGAGGCCCAGGATGAGGCAGACGACCAGCAGGCACCGCTTGCGGCCGTAGAGGTCGGAGAGCCAGCCGATGACGCCGCGGCCGGTACCGTTGACGACCGCCTTCAGGGACATGGCCGTGGCCACGATCCCGCCCGCGAATCCGGCCTCCTCGCCGATGTCCACCTGGAAGGCGATACCGAAGATGTTCACGCCGGACGTGCACGCCAGACAGAACCACATCAGTGCCACTCGGCCGGTCTTCCACGCCTCCTTGGGGGAGTACTGGCGGACCGCCGGCGGGTTCATCCGCAGCGAGCGGGCCGCGCGCGGGTCGTTCGGCGGGTTGAGCGGGTCGACCGCGGCGGGCCACCAGTTCTTCGGCGGATCCTTGAAGAAGTAGCCGGAGAACGCGACCACTCCGGCGAGGAACACACCCACCGAGACCAGCACCCAGCGGAAGTTGGTCAGGTCCATGTAGCCGTTGAAGAGGAAGACGAACGGCACCGAGCCGTAGGCGAAACCGCCGTTGACGAAGCCGGTCTTGCCGCCCTTGCGCTCCGGATGCCACTTGCCCACCATGTTGACGCAGGTGGCGTACACCATGCCCGCGCCCATGCCGCTGAACATGCTGAAGCCGATGTAGGCGAAGACGACGTGCGGCGCGAAGGCCAGCGACAGATAACCCAGCAACGTGCCCGTCGCGCCGAGCATCATCGCCCAGCGGGCCGGCAGCTTTCCGCTCTCACGCAGCTTGCCCGCGGGGAAGGCCACCGCGGCCTGGAAGAAGACCCACACGGTCATCATCCAGAAGATGTGCATGCTGTTCCAATGGTGCGCCGTGTGCAGGGTGTCCTCGGCGGACGCGAACGCGTACTCGGCGGAGGAGATGCCCATCATGCCGATCCACGGCAGGATCACCATCCACTTGCGCTTGCGGCCCATGATGTCGATGTCGGACTCGCCGATGCGATAGACGCGTCCGTTCTTGTCGGTCACCTCTCGATAGCCGGCGACCCGTGGAACGTCGGTGGTTGTCACGTTGGTTGCACCCCTTGCGTCGAAAGTTCTGGCCAGCGCCCCCTGTCCAATGCCTTTCGTGCGCGCGCGGGTCCCGGAGCCGACCGACGCGCACCGTCGGCCGGCCCCCCGCTGTCTCACCTCATGAGCCGCCCCCAACAACCCAGCCGCCCGCGCCCACCGGTACTTCGCACCGAGCACGGCCACCGGCTTCTCGGTCGTGTACGGGTACGCCACGACCCCTCGCTCGTAGAGGTACTGGCAGGCCTCCTCGACCTCGACGTCACCCGCGAGCGACGCGACAACGGGCTTCTCCACGCCGCGCTCCCGGAATTCGGTCACCACGCGCGCGGTGAGCTCCGCGAAGACCATCGGGGGAGTGACGATCGTGTGCCAGTAGCCCAGGACCAGCGCGTGGATGCGCGGATCCTCCAGGCCGAGCCGGATCGTCGCCTCGTACGTCGACGGCGGCTCGCCCCCTGTGATGTCCACCGGGTTGCCCGCGGCCCCGAAGGGCGGGATGAACTTCCGGAAGGCCTCGTCCAGGTCCGGCGGGATCTCCATCAGGGACAGCCCGTTGTCGGTCACCGCGTCCGACAGCAGGACGCCGCTGCCGCCGGCCCCGGTGATGATCACGACGTTGTCGCCCTGCGGAGTGGGAAGCACCGGCAACGCGCGCGCGTACTCCAGCATTTCGTTCAGCCCGGGCGCCCGGATGACACCGGCCTGCCTGAGGATGTCGTCGTACACGGCGTCGTCGCCGGCGAGCGCTCCGGTGTGCGAACCGGCGGCCTTGGCGCCCGCCGCGGTGCGTCCCGCCTTCAGCACCACGACCGGCTTCTTCGGTACGGTCGCCCGGGCGGCCTCGACGAAGGCCCGCCCGTCCTTGAGGTCCTCCAGGTGCATGGCGATGCACTCGGTGTGCGGGTCCTCCCCGAACCAGGTCAGCAGGTCGTCCTCGTCCAGGTCCGACTTGTTGCCGAGGCCGACGATCGCCGATACGCCCGTCTTCGTGGTCCGCGCGAAGCCCAGGATGGCCATCCCGATGCCGCCGGACTGCGAGGTCAGCGCCACCCCGCCCTTGACGTCGTACGGCGTGCAGAACGTGGCGCACAGGTCCTGCCAGGTCGAGTAGTAGCCGTAGATGTTCGGTCCGAGCAGCCGGATCCCGTGCCGCTCGGCGATCTCCACGATCTCCGCCTGGAGTTCGTGCTCACCGGTCTCCGCGAACCCGGAGGGGATCAGCACGGCATTGGGGACCTTCTTGCGTCCCACCTCCTCCAGGGCCGAGGCCACGAACTTGGCGGGGATAGCGAAGACCGCCACATCCACCTCACCGGGAACGTCCGTGACACTCTTGTACGCCTTGCGGCCCAGAATGTCATCGGCCTTGGGGTTCACCGGATGGATGTCCCCGGCGAAACCACCGTCGATGAGGTTGCGCATCACCGAATTGCCGATCTTGCCCTGCTCGTTGGAGGCGCCGATCACGGCGACCGACGACGGCTGCATCAACCGGCGCATGGAGGCGAGGATCTCCTCGCGCGTGTAGCGGCGGCGCGGCTTCACGGACGCCTCGGAGAGGATCACCCGGATGTCGGCCGCGACAGCCCCCTCCGCCGTCGCGATCACCGGGTTGAGGTCCACCTCGGCGATCTCCGGGAAGTCCGCGACGAGTTGGGACACCCGGCGGATCTGCTCGGCGACCGCCCACCGGTCCACGGCCGCCTGGCCGCGCACCCCGCGCAGGATCTCCGCCGCCCGGATCGAGTCCAGCATGGACAGCGCCTCGTCGGCGGTCACGGGGGCGAGCCGGAAGGTGACGTCCTTGAGGACCTCGACGAGCACCCCGCCGAGGCCGAAGGCCACGACCTTCCCGAACGTCGGGTCGGTGACCGCGCCGACGATGACCTCCTGCCCCTGGGGCAGCAGTTCCTGGACCTGTACGCCTTCGATGCGGGCATCCGCGTTGTACGCGCGCGCGTTGTCGATGATCTTGTGGAACGCGGCCCGTACGTCCGTCGCGCCCTCGACACCGACGATCACGCCGCCCGCGTCGGTCTTGTGCAGGATGTCCGGTGAGACGATCTTCATCACCACGGGCCCGCCGAAACGCGCCGCGTACGCCACCGCCTCGTCGACGTCGGTCGCGAGCTCCTCGCCCGGTACGGCGATCCCGTAAGCGTCGGCGATCACCTTGCCCTCGGGTGCGGTCAGCGCGGTGCGTTCCTCGGCCCGCACGGAGTCGAGGAGCGTGCGCACCCTCAGGACGCGGTCTTCGGCCATCACGTCAGATCACTCCGTTCGACTTGAGCAGGCGCAGCTCCTCGTCGCCGAGGCCGAGCTCGCCGATGTAGACCTCTTCGTTGTGCTCGCCGAGCAGCGGTGAAGTGGTCACCTCGACGGGGGAGTCGGACAGCTTCAGGGGGCTGCCCACGGTCACGAACTCGCCCCGCTCGGGGTGCGGCACGGTGACGACCATCTCGTTGGCGACCAGCGAGGAGTCCTCGATGATCTCCTTGGTGGACAGGATCGGCCCGCACGGGATGTTGTGGGCGTTGAGCTTCTCCAGCACCTCCCACTTGGGCAGGGTCGAGGACCACTCCTCGATCAGCTGGAACATCTTGTTGAGCTTGGGCAGCCGGGCCTCCGGCGTCGCCCACTCGGGGTCTTCGGCGAGCTCTGGCCGGCCGATGAGCTCGCTGATCGGCTGCCAGCCGACGGGCTGCACGATGACGTACACGTAGTCGTTCGGTCCGCCCGGCGCGCACTTGACCGCCCAGCCGGGCTGACCGCCGCCGGACGCGTTTCCCGAGCGGGGAACTTCCGTGCCGAAGTCCTCGTTCGGATATTCAGCAAGCGGCCCGTGTGCCAGGCGCTGCTGGTCCCTCAGCTTCACCCGGCACAGGTTGAGTACAGCGTGCTGCATGGCCACGTTGACCCGCTGCCCACGCCCGGTGTTCTCGCGCTGGAACAGCGCCGCGAGAATCCCCGCGACGGCGTGCACACCCGTACCCGAGTCCCCGATCTGGGCTCCCGTCGCCAGCGGCGGCCCGTCCTCGAAACCGGTGGTCGACATCGACCCGCCCATGGCCTGCGCGACGACCTCGTACGCCTTGAAGTTGGTGTACGGGCCCTCCCCGAACCCCTTGATGGAGGCATAGACGATACGCGGATTGATCTCCTGGATGCGGTCCCAGGTGAAGCCCATCCGGTCGACCGCGCCCGGTCCGAAGTTCTCGACCATGACGTCGGAGCGCCGGATCAGCTCGGTGAGGATCTCCTTGCCGCGCTCGGTCTTGGTGTTGAGGGTGATGCTCCGCTTGTTGCAGTTGAGCATCGTGAAGTAGAGCGAGTCGACGTCCGGGAGGTCACGCAACTGCTTGCGCGTGATGTCACCGGTCGGCGCCTCCAGCTTGATGACGTCCGCGCCGAGCCAGGCGAGCAGCTGCGTCGCGGAGGGCCCGGACTGGACGTGGGTCATGTCCAGGACGCGGATGCCTTCGAGAGCCTTGGCCGGCTGCGAGGTCGAGATGGTCTCGGTGGTCACCAGGTCACCTCACTTGTACATGGTCTGGTTCATGGTTCCGGGGGCGTACGCGTCCGGGTCGACCCAGACGTTGATCAGCGACGGCTTCCCGGACTCGCGGGCGCGCCTGAGCGCGGGGCCGATGTCGGCGGGGTCACGGACCTCCTCGCCGTAACCGCCCAGCATCTGCGCGAACTTGTCGTAGTGGACGTCGCCGAGCGTGTTGCCGACCCGCTCGCGCTCCAGGCCGTACTTCTGGGCCTGGCCGTAGCGGATCTGGTTCATGGAGGAGTTGTTGCCGACGATGCCGACGAAGGGGAGGTTGTAACGGACGAGAGTCTCGAAGTCCCAGCCGGTGAGGGAGAACGCGCCGTCGCCGAAGAGCGCGACGACCTCCTTGTCGGGCCGCGCCTGCTTGGCCGCGAGCACGAAGGGGACGCCGACGCCGAGCGTGCCCAGCGGGCCCGGGTCCATCCAGTGCCCGGGCGACTTGGGCTGCACGACCTGCCCGGAGAAGGTGACGATGTCGCCGCCGTCGCCGATGTAGATCGAGTCCTCGGTGAGGAAGTCGTTGATCTCGCTGACCAGCCGGTACGGGTGGATCGGTGAGGCGTCCGACTTCAGGCTCGGCAGCCGCTTCTCCAGAGCGGTCTGCTCGGCCGCGCGCAGCTCGTCGAGCCACTCCTTGCGCTTCGACGCGCCCCCGTTGATGCGACCGGAGGCCGCCTCGGTCACCGACTTCAGCACCAGACCGGCGTCGCCGACGATGCCGAGGTCGATGTCGCGGTTCTTGCCGACGGTGCGGTAGTCGAGGTCGATCTGCACGACGGTCGCGTCCGGCGACAGCCGCTTGCCGTAGCCCATGCGGAAGTCGAAGGGCGTGCCGACGATGACGATGACATCGGCGTTGGAGAAGGCGTACCGCCGTGACAGCTGGAAGTGGTGCGGGTCGCCCGGCGGGAGGGTGCCGCGGCCGGCGCCGTTCATGTACGCGGGGATGTTGAGGGTGCGCACGAGCTCGATGGCCGCCTCGGTGCTGCGTGTAGTCCACACCTGGCTGCCGAGCAGGATGGCCGGTTTCTCGGCGTGGACCAGCAGGTCGGCGAGCTTCTCGATCGCCTCGGGGTCACCGGCCGAGCGGGTGGAGGCACGGTACGCCCCGGCCTTCGGCACCCGCGCCTTGGCCACCGGCACCTTGGCGTCGAGGACATCGCGCGGGATCTCCAGGAAGGAGGGGCCGGGTGCGCCGTGGTAGCACTCGCGGAACGCCATCGACACCATGTCCGCCGCGCGCGCCGTGTCCGGCACGGCCGCCGCGAACTTGGTGATCGGCGTCATCATGTCGACGTGCGGCAGGTCCTGCAGGGACCCCATCTTGTGCTGGCTGAGGGCGCCCTGGCCGCCGATGAGCAGCATCGGGGACTCGGCGCGGAAGGCGTTGGCGACACCGGTGACGGCGTCGGTGGTGCCGGGACCCGCGGTGACGACCGCGCAGCCGGGCTTGCCGGTGATACGGGCGTAACCGTCGGCGGCGTGGGCGGCGACCTGCTCGTGGCGGACGTCGACGACCTCGATGCCCTCGTCGACGCAGCCGTCGTAGATGTCGATGATGTGGCCGCCGCACAACGTGTAGATGCGGTCGACCCCCTCGGCCTTCAGCGCCTTGGCTACGAGATGACCACCGGAAATCACGTCCTGGGTGTCGTCAGGCATGGCGAAGTCCTGTCCCTTCGTAGGGGGTTGGGAACGCGCTCAGCGGTATGTCGTCGACCGTCGGCAGTACATTGCATACAGTCGACGAATACTGTATGAAGCTTGTTATCCCGCATCCGGTGGGTGGTGTCCAGGGGGCGTGCGGCACTTTTAAGACAGGAGCCGGAATGGACCTGTACGAACACCAGGCAAGGGAACTCTTCGAGGAGCACGGCATCTTGGTGCCGAGGGCCGAGGTGACGGACTCACCCAAGGAAGCCCGCGAGATCGCACGCCGGCTCGGCGGCCGTGTCGTCGTCAAGGCGCAGGTGAAGACCGGCGGCCGCGGCAAGGCGGGCGGGGTGAAGCTCGCCGCGGACCCGGCTGCCGCGGAGCTCACCGCACGCCAGATCCTCGGCATGGACATCAAGGGCCACACGGTCGGCAAGGTGATGCTGGCCCAACCCGTGGACATCGAGACCGAGTTCTACGTGTCCTACGTCCTCGACCGCGCGGCCGGCCGCTTCCTGGCGATCGCTTCCGCGGAAGGCGGCATGGAGATCGAGGAGGTGGCCGCCAGTCGCCCCGAGGCCGTGGCGCGCGTTCCCATCGATCCCGCCGAGGGCGTCACCTCCGCGAAGGCGGGCGAGATCGCCGAAGCCGCCGGACTGCCGCCGCAGACCGTCGACGTCCTCGTACGGCTCTGGGAGGTACTGGTCCGCGAGGACGCCCTCCTCGTCGAGGTGAACCCGCTCGTCCGCACCGGGCAGGGGCAGATCCTCGCCCTCGACGGCAAGGTCACCCTCGACGACAACGCCCGCTTCCGCCAGGCGCGTTGGGGCGCCGACGAGGTCGAGCACGACGACGCGCTGGAGGCGGCGGCCGCCGCCAAGGGCCTCAACTACGTCAAGCTCGACGGCGAGGTCGGCATCATCGGCAACGGCGCCGGCCTCGTCATGTCGACCCTCGACGTCGTCGCAGGCTGCGGTGCCCGCCCCGCCAACTTCCTCGACATCGGCGGCGGGGCATCGGCCCAGATCATGGCCGACGGCCTGTCCGTGATCCTCTCCGACCCCGCCGTGAAGTCGGTGTTCGTCAACGTCTTCGGCGGGATCACCGCGTGCGACGCGGTCGCCGACGGCATCGTGCAGGCCCTGGACTCCGTCCAGTTGACCAAGCCGCTCGTCGTGCGCCTCGACGGCAACAACGCCGCCCGCGGCCGAGCCATCCTCGACGGCCGCGCCCACCCCCTGGTCCAGCAGGCCACCACCATGGACGGCGCCGCGCTCCGGGCCGCCCAACTCGCCGCCGCCACAGCCTGAGGAGACACGACGACATGGCCATCTACCTCACCAAGGAGAGCAAGGTCCTCGTCCAGGGCATGACCGGCGGCGAGGGTATGAAGCACACCCGGCGCATGCTCGCCGCCGGCACGAACGTCGTCGGCGGCGTCAACCCGCGTAAGGCGGGCCGCACCGTCGACTTCGACGACCGTGCCGTGCCCGTCTTCGGGTCGGTCGCCGACGGTATGCGGTCGACCGGCGCCGATGTGACCGTCGTCTTCGTCCCGCCCGCATTCACCAAGGCGGCCGTCGTCGAGGCGGCCGACGCCGGCATCGGACTCGCCGTCGTGATCACCGAGGGCATTCCGGTCCACGACTCCGTCGCCTTCACCACGTACGCCAAGACGCGCGGCATCCGCATCATCGGCCCCAACTGCCCCGGCCTGATCACCCCAGGCCAGTCCAACGCCGGCATCATCCCGGCCGACATCACCAAGCCCGGCCGCATCGGCCTGGTCTCCAAGTCCGGCACGCTCACCTATCAACTCATGTACGAGCTGCGCGACATCGGCTTCTCGACCTGCGTCGGCATCGGCGGCGACCCGGTCGTCGGGACGACCCACATCGACTGCCTGGCCGCCTTCCAGGACGACCCCGACACCGAACTGATCGTCCTGATCGGGGAGATCGGCGGCGACGCCGAGGAACGCGCGGCCACGTACATACGCGACCACGTCACCAAGCCGGTCGTCGGCTACATCGCCGGATTCACCGCACCCGAGGGCAAGACGATGGGGCACGCGGGCGCGATCGTGTCCGGCTCGTCCGGTACGGCGGCGGCGAAGAAGGAGGCGCTGGAGGCGGTGGGCGTACAGGTCGGTGGCACGCCCACCGAGACCGCGCGTCTGGTGCTGGACCGCCTGGGAGCCGGGGCGTGACGTCACTCATAGTCAGAGCGAGGTCACTTTCGGGAGTTGCCGCACCTCGCTAGCGTCCGCCGTAGCCATGCAAGAAGCCGCCCCGACTGTGCACCGAGAGCGGAGACTCCGATGGCAACCACCCTCACCCTCAAATCCGGCACCACCTGGGCCGACGCCTGGCAGCGCTGCGTCGCGGTCGCCCCGGAGGCGTTCCGCGACGACCGTGTCCTGAACCTCTGGGACTCCACCTGGCAGGCGGACGGCCGAGCCCTGCCCGCCACCAGCCCCGTCGACGGCGGCCCGATCGCCGGCCCGCCACGCCTGGACCGGGCCACCGCCCACCAGGCCGTACGAGCCTCACTCGACCAGCACCGCGCGTGGCGGCACATCCCGCTGGACGAGCGCCGGGCCCGTGTCGCGGCCACCCTCGACGCGCTGACCGAGCATCGCGAGCTCCTCGCCCTGCTCCTCGTCTGGGAGATCGGCAAGCCCTGGCGGCTCGCCCAGGCGGACGTCGACCGGGCGATCGACGGCGTGCGCTGGTACGTCGACGGCATCGAACCGATGCTCGCCGGCCGGGCCCCGCTGGACGGCCCGGTATCCAACATCGCGAGCTGGAACTACCCGATGAGCGTGCTCGTTCACGCAGTGTTGGTACAGGCACTGGCAGGCAACGCGGTCATCGCCAAGACCCCGACGGACGGCGGTGTCGCCTGTCTGACCCTGGCCTGCGCTCTCGCCGCCCGCGAAGGGATTCCCGTCACCCTCGTCAGCGGCAGCGGAGGCGAGCTGTCCCAGGCGCTGGTGCGGGCGCCCGAGATCGGCTGCGTCTCCTTCGTCGGCGGCCGCGACACCGGCGCCGCGGTGGCCACGGCCGTCGCCGACCTCGGCAAACGACACGTACTCGAACAGGAAGGACTCAACACCTGGGGCATCTGGAACTACACGGATTGGGACGCGCTCACGGCGGTCATCCCCAAGCTCTTCGACTACGGCAAGCAGCGCTGCACGGCGTACCCGCGCTTCGTCGTCCAGCGTGAGCTGTTCGACGAGTTCCTGGCGGCGTACCTCCCGGCGGTGCGCACGCTGAAGGTCGGTCACCCCTTGGCGGTCGAGAAGCGGGACGACCCCTACCCGCAGCTGGACTTCGGACCGGTGATCAACGCGGCCAAGGCCAAGGAACTGCAGGACCAGGTCGCCGAGGCGATCGATCGCGGTGCCGTCCCGCTGCACCGGGGCAAGCCGTCCGACGCCCGCTTCCTGCCCGGCCAGGACACCTCGGCGTACGTCCAGCCGGTCACGCTGCTCAACCCGCCCCCGTCCTCCCCCCTCCACCACGCGGAGCCGTTCGGCCCGGTCGACACGATCGTCCTGGTCGACACGGAGGCGGAGCTGCTCGCGGCGATGAACGCGTCCAACGGCGCGCTGGTCGCCACGCTGTCGACGGACGACCGGGCCACGTACGACCGCCTGGCCCCGCAGATCCGCGCGTTCAAGGTGGGCCACGGCGAGCCGCGCTCCCGCGGCGACCGCGACGAGCTGTTCGGCGGCTTCGGCGCGTCCTGGCGCGGGGCGTTCGTCGGCGGCGAGCTGCTCGTGCGCGCGGTGACCCAGGGACCGGCGCAGGAGCGGCTGCCCGGGAACTTCCCGGACTACCACCTCATGCCGTGACGGGATCCCGGCGGCGCCCACCCGTGGGGGCGCCGCCGGAGAACTTCACCCGTGCGTGAACGCCGAATCACTGCAGGTGAAGGACCCCCGGACCGCCTCGCCTCCCGGCTCGCGCGGGCGGTCCGACGGACGGATATGCAGGTGAAGGGCACTCCGAAACCTTGGTATTGTTGTCCATGTCGCCGCGGGGAACACCTCCGGCAAGGCGGCAGACACCTAGTCCGGGTGGCGGAATGGCAGACGCGCTAGCTTGAGGTGCTAGTGCCCTTTATCGGGCGTGGGGGTTCAAGTCCCCCCTCGGACACAGAACGGATACAGATCGTTTCAGCTCATGCGGGACGAGGTTCGCCTCGTCCCGCATGAGCTGTTTCTGGTGGGATCAGAATGCCTTGGAGGTCCTGCTTTCTGCGCCTCGTCATCTCCTGAACCGAAGGCCCGACCCGGCGGTAGGCGGGCGGGGCGGCGCCCGGCAATGGGGCGGAAACCGGGACATACTGCATATGGCGTCGTCGGAGCGTCCGGGGCGCATCGGGTGATGGAGGCCGCGTCCGGCCGGGCGGGAGAGATGTTGATCCGTGTTCTTCTCGTCGAGGAGGCAGACCTGGTGCGCGGGGCACTCGCCGCCCTGCTGACCCGGGAGAAGGACATCGAAGTGGTCCCGGCGTCACCGGAGCACGGCCAGACGGTCCCGCAGGCGCTGTCGTACCGGCCCGACGTGGTCGTCATCGACATCGACGGCGACGAGGACCGCGCCCTCGGTACCTCCCTGGAACTGGCCGCGCGGCTGCCCGAGTGCCGGACCCTGCTCGTGGTCGGCTCGACGAGCCCCGAGTATCTGCGCCGGGCGCTGGACCGGAGGGTCGCGGGGCTCATCGGCAGGAACAGCCCCTGCCACATGCTCCCCCAGGGGGTCCGCAAGGTGGCGGCGGGCGAGCGGTTCATCGACCCGTCACTGGCGCTGCTGGCGCTCTCCTCGGCGGAGAACCCGCTGACCGCGAGGGAGCTCGAGGTGCTGCGGCTGGCGGCGGACGGCACGCCCACGCGGGAGATCGCCGACCGGCTGTCGCTGTCCGTGGGAACGGTCCGCAACCACCTGAACGCCGTCTCCAGAAAGACCGGAGCACGCAACCGCATCGACGCGATCCGCATCGCCCGGGAATCGGGCTGGTTGTAGCCGGGACCCCGGGCCGGTCGGCGTGGGCCGTCGAGGGCACGTCGGCCGTTGAGCCGGGTCGACCGGCGTCCTCGTCCCCTGAGTGCCGGACGTCGGCGTCCCCGTCCCCTCAGTGCCGGATGTCGGCCGCCACCTGGTCCCAGTGGCCGATCAGGTCGCGGTAGAGGGCACAGTCGGCCTGCAACTGGTCGTGGGTGCCGAGGGCGCAGCGCGGGCCCTCCATGACGAGGACGAGGTCGGCACGCAGGGCGGAGCTGATCCGGTGGGCGCAGACGATGAGGGTGGACGGGCGGCAGGCGAAGGCACGTTCGGCGACGGCCTCGGCGGCCGGGTCGAGATGGCAGGTGGCCTCGTCCAGCAGGACCAGCGGGGCCGGCGGCAGCAGGGCGCGGACGAGGGCGATCAGCTGGCGTTCACCGGCGGAGAGCACGGCCGGGTCGACCGGCGCGTCGTAGCCGCCGAGGCGTGCGACGAGCGGGGCGGCGCCGATGGCGTGGACGGCCGTGTCGAGGGCGGGCAGGGGGGCCGTCGGATGCAGGTAGGCGAGGTTCTCGCGCAGGGTGCCGGTGAAGACGTACGCCTCCTGCGGGATCAGCACGCGCGACCGGGAGAGCCGGCCCGTGTCCAGGGACCGGACCGGGACACCGCCCAGGCGTATCCGGCCGGCCTGCGGTTCGAGCAT
The DNA here is from genome assembly GCF_050936625.1 of Streptomyces sp. CA-251387. Lineage (NCBI taxonomy): Bacteria > Bacillati > Actinomycetota > Actinomycetes > Kitasatosporales > Streptomycetaceae > Streptomyces > Streptomyces sp. CA-251387. The sequence goes on from NZ_JBNJMJ010000001.1 coordinate 7,974,113, forward strand.
TCCGGCGATGAGCGCGGCGAGCGTGGACTTGCCCGCGCCACTGGGGCCGACGACCGCCAGGTGGGTGCCGGACGGGAGGGCGAGGTCGAGGTCCTGGACGACCGGTTCGGCGGACGGGGCGTAGGCGAAGGTGACGTCCCGCAGTTCGACACGGCCGTCCGGGGGTTGCGGGTCTGTCGGCGCCTGCGCTGTTGCCGGGGGAGCCGGAGCGGTGCCGCGGGGTCTTCCCGGCCCGGGGGCGAGCGGGGTGCCGGGCGGTTCGCGGCTCGGGACTGAGCGGTACGGCATCTCCCTCGATGGCCCGGTCCTCGCCGGGGCGTCGATCACCCGTGATGTACCCGCCACTCGCGACGCCTCCAGCACCCCCGATGCACCCGGGCCGGCCGCTCCCCCACCCTCGATGCACCCGGGCCCGCCGCCTCCAGGATCCGGCCGAGGGTGACCAGCAGCCACAGACCGTTGCCGCCGAGCCCCTGGACCAAGCCGTGCAGGGCCGGCTGCAGGCTCTGGGCGACATAGGTCAGCGCGCCCAGGATCGCGCCGGCCGTCACCCCGCCCCGCACCAGCCACGGCGCCCCGGCCAGGATGAGCACGATCGGCAGCCAGCCGCCGACGCCCAGCGCGGCGGTGCGCAACGCGGTGAGCCGGGCCAGCGCGCGGGCGGCGCTCGCCGCCTCGTCGATACGGGCGCCGACGCGACGGCGTACGAGGTCCTCGGCGCCGCAGGCCGTCACGTCCCGCAGGCCGCCGACCACCGTGCCCACCTGCTCGGCGATGGCCTCGTCGGCGAGGACGACCGCCCGCTGCCGGGCCGCCATCGCCCGCAGGGCCAGCAGGAACAGCAACAGCCCGGCCACCAGGGGTGGCACGACGAACAGCAGGAGGGCGGGATCCAGCGCGGCCAGCCCGATCAGCACGCTCACCGAGGTGACCGCGAAGCTCTGCACGAACATCACGACCGCCCCGTACGACTCGCGGGCGATCTCCACCTGCTCGGTCAGCCGTGCCACGCCCGCCGTGTCGACTGGCTGCCCGACGCGGGCCGAGCGGCGCAGCGTGCCGGTCGTGGCGAGGGTGACCAGGTCGTCGCGGAACGGCTCGACGACCTCGGCCAGTCGGCGCGTGGCCTGCCGGGTGCCCCAGGCGCCGACGAGGACGGCGCAGGCCAGCAGACCGAGCCAGCCGAAGCCCTCGGCGCTGCGGCCGGCCAGGAAGCCGTCGTCGACGGCACGGGCGACCAGCCAGCCGGACAGCAGCGCGGGCACGGCCTCCACCAGCGACCAGCCGGTGAGGCGTACGAACTCCCGGCGCCGCGTGCGCAGCGTGGAGCGCAGCAGGGCTCCCGGCCCCGGGCTCACCAGACGCCTCCGTCGGGTTCCGATGCCAGTGCCGGTCCCTGTCCCGGTGTCGCTTCCGGACGTGTGTTCCCGTGCGGCTCCGTTTCCTGGCCCGTCTCTCCGTAACCCCCCGCCTCTGGCCTGAACACCGCCCGGTACCCCTCCTCCGCCCACAGCTCGCGATGCGTCCCCACCCCCCGCACTCGCCCCGCGTCGAGCCATACGACGACGTCGGCGCGGGCGGCCGTGGAGGCGCGGTGGGTCACGACGAGGCGGGTGCGGTGGGCGAGCGGGCCGGTGCCGGTGAGGGCCTGGCGGATGTGGTGCTCGGTGACGGTGTCGAGGCTGGCCGTCACGTCGTCCAGGACCAGGAGGCGGCCGTTCGGGGCGGACTGGGCGAACGCCCTTGCCAGGCCGATGCGTTGGTTCTCGCCGCCGGACAGCGGGGCGGTGGCGAGACCGGTGCCGTACCCCTCGGGCATGGTCCGGATGAAGGCGTCGGCGCGTGCCGCGGTGGCCGCCGCGCGCACCCCCCCGCCTCCGGGTGCGCACGGCCCGAAGCCGATCGCGTCGGCGAAGGTGTCGCCCAGCAGCACCGGGCGTTCGAAGCCGTAGGCGACGGCCCGCCGCAGCTCCGCGCGGTCCAGATCGCGCAGCGGCACTCCGTCGAGCCGTATCTCCCCCTCCTCCGGGTCGGCCAGCCGTCCGGCCAGCGCGGCCAGCAGGGACTTGCCGGACCCGGAGCGTCCTACGACGGCGGTCAGCGCGCCCGCCGGCAGGGCGAGGTCGATGCCGTCCAGCGCGGCGTCGCCCTCGGCGGTGCGTACCTTGACCCCGCGGAACTCCAGCCGCCCGCCGCCCCCGGAGGGCAGATGGGCGGTGCCGTACGCGACCGTGGGTTCGCCGAGCACCTCGGCGACCCGGCCCGCGGTGGCGCGGGCGAAGGCCAGCCGGTTGACCGAGGCCACCAGTGAACTCACGCCGGTGGCCAGGAGGACGTATCCGGTCGCCGCGAGCATCTGACCCGGTGTGATACGGCCCCGGGCGAGCCCGAGGCCGGCCACGGCCAGCACGGCGACCACCAGCAGGGGCACGATCGCCGCGTCGCGTGCGGAGACCCGGGCGAACGCGCGCCACATGCCCAGCCCGTGACGGTGCAGTTCGGGCAGCGGCTCCAGGACGCGCTCGGCCTCGCGGGCCGTGGTCCCGGCGGCCGCGATGGTGCGGATTCCGGCGAGGGCGTCGACGAGTCGGGTGGCGATGCGGCCCTGGGTGGCGAAGTAGCGGTCGTTGAGGTCGGAGACGTCGCGGACGAAGGCGCGGACCACGAGGACGATCAGCGGCAGCCCTGCCACGAAGGTGAGGCACAGCCAGGGATCGATGAGGGCCAGGGCGACCACGGCCCCGAGCGGGGGGACGAGTTCGGTCACCGCCCACACCAGGCCCGACGGGGCGCTGCCGGCCCGGGCGGTGTTGCCCACCAGGCGGGCCACCAGGTCACCGCGGGAGTGACGGCGGGTGGCGGGGCCGCCCAGGTCGAGGACATGGCCGAGCAGGGTGTGCCGCAGCCAGGCCGTGCAGCGGGCGTTGGCCACGGCGCCCGCCCAGTCGTCGGCGGCGTCGCACACCACCAGCAGCGCGACGGTGACGGCGGAGAGGGTCAGCCACAGTGCCGTGTCACCGTGCCCGAGCACGGCGTCGACCGTGCGGCCCATGACGGCGGGCAGAAGCACGTAGACCGCTGCCAGCACGAGGGACACGGCGGCCTGAATCCCGCCCCAGGCACCACCTCGCCGGACCGTCTCCAGCAGCAGACGGTCCGCCGCGCGTCGGTCCACCGGCCGCTCCCGTCGTCGTGAGGTTCCGGTCGTCGTGAGGTTCCGGAGGAGGGCGGGGGCGTGATGTGCCCCCGCCCCTGGTGGTCGGGGGCGCGCGGTGTGCCCCCGCCGTTGCGGTCAGAGGCCGAGCCTCTAGCAGATCAGCAGGCTCAGCCCGCTGAAGCAACCCCTGCTCGCACGGCTGCCCGGCGGCGGACGCAGGCCGGACTCCGACTCGATGGTCAGGCCCTGCAGTTCGAGGAGCGACATCAGTCCTCACCTCCTCTCTTCGACTCGTGTGGGGACGGGGAGGTCATCAGCGGGCAGGTCCGCCGTCAGGAACGGCAGTCCGGTGGCCCGGGAGTGGCAGGCGGCGCCCAGCGCGAGCAGGACGCCCGCACCTCCGGTGGCCAGGTCCATGGACAGCCGCATCAACTGCTCGCCGGGGAAGGCCAGTCGGCCGTCGAGCAGGCAGGCGTGACGGGACAGGCGGCGCACGTGGTCCGCGATCACGGGGTCCCGCGCGGCCGCCGTGCCCGGCGGGTGCGCGCGGCTGAGGTGGAGGATCATGCCGGCGATGCCGTCGAAGAGCCCGGGTTCGATGTAGAACGACGCCCCGGCGGCCCGGCGGATCGCGGCGGCGGATGTCACGAACTCGTCGTCCGCGCGGTGCGCCAGGTAGTCGTCGAGGACCATGCCGATGCCCACGCTGCCGTCGGCGAGATACGGCATGGTGCGCCAGCCCTCGTTCACCTCCATCGACACCTCCTCGCGCACCACGCAGCGGCGCAGGTCCTGGCGCAGCGCGGTGGCGGCCAGGTCGAGGAGTGCCGGGTCGCCGCTGTGCTCGTACAGGCGCAGGAACAGCAGCGCGGGACCGGACGATCCGTACATCAGCCCCGCTCGGGGACGGGCGCCGCCACTGATCTCCGGTACGGCGTCGACCGGGCCCAGACGGTTGGCGACGGCCTCCGCCACCTGGAGGGCGGCGTCACGGCAGCCGGGGTCGCCGGTGGTGGTCGCGAAGTGGAGCAGGTTGAGCCCGATGCCGGACAGGCCACCCCTGAGGTCGAGGGCCAGGACCTCCCAGCGTTCGGCCAGGCACATGTCGAGGACCTTGACGGCCTCCTCGTGATGCCCGAGGTGGCCGAGGACGTACGCGATGCCGTGCAGGCCGTCGTAGAAGCCGAGGCGGGTGCCCGGATCGGGGTGGAGTGCGTGCCGGATCAGCCACTCCTCGTGAGCGGGGTGCCGGCCGCTGCCCGTCACGTCCAGTGCGTACAGCACGCCCGCCGCGCCGTGCGCCATGTTGAGGCCGCCGCCGGGGGTGTCGAACTGCTCGATGTCGCCCGGGAACAGCCGGTCGTGGCGCTCGGGTGTGGCGGCGGCCAGGATGGCGCCGCCGATCGACTCCCGGGCGCGCAGCCAGCCGGAGTGGTCGGGTTCCAGCCGGGGTTCGTCGTCCGCCCCGGAGGCCGTGCCGCCGTCGCCGGTCACCGTGCGGACGGCCTCGTCGAGGAAGCGGCCGGGGACGGGAAACAGCCGCGAGGCCTCCCTGGCGAGCTGGCCCGCCTTGCCGCGGTCCAGCTCGATCAGGCTGGTCAGCGGCATGAACAAGGACAGCCGCAGGCAGGCCAGCGCGTGCCGGTCGATGTCGAAACCGGTGGCCGACCTCGGGGCGAGGAAGCCCGGGGCCGCGAGGACCTGGTGCCGTGCGTCGGCCACGTCCGAGGCGCCCTCGAAGTCGATCAGGACGACCCCGCCGCCGGGGCGGACCAGGATGTTGAACGTGTGCACGTCGCCCATCACGACGCCCCGCTCGTGGACCGCCGCGACCGCCTCCTCCACCTGCCGGAACATGTCGAGGGCCCAGGAGGTGTAGTCGGCGAAGGCGGCCGGGGACGGATCCAGTGCGGCGAGCGGATAGTGCTCGACGAACAGCGTGTGCAGGGGCGTCCCCTCGATGAACTCCTCGACGAGGAAGTGGTGGCCGCCCAGTTCGAAGTGGTCGTGGAGCACGGGGACACAGGGCAGGCCGCGCAGCCGTTCCAGGGCCTCCCGCTCACGCTCCAGGCGGGTGACGGCGTCCGCCCCGTCCGGGGTGAGCCCCGCGTGGGGCCGGGCCTCCTTGAGGACGACACGTTCCTGTGTGCGCGTGTCCACGGCGGCGTACAGCCCGCCGCCGTTGGAGAAGTGCAGCGCCTTCTCGATCCGGTACGGCAGGTCGGCGACCGTCGTCCGCAGGCGCTCGGCGAGGTGCGGTTCCAGGAACGCCGGCAGCCGCACCCACTCGGGTACCTGGAAGGTGGGGCCGCGCACGTCCGGCACCAGACGGCCGGAGGGATCCTCCATCGCCTGCTCCACCACACCGTCGGCCGACACGCAGTGCCGGTCCGCGAAGCCCCCGTACCTCACGTAGAGCGGGCCGGCCCCCCAGCGCAGGTCGCTGAGGATGTACGGCCCCGGCAGTCCGTCGAGGACGGAACCCAGCTCGGTGAGCACGCGCTCGCAGTGGGCCTCGTCGACCGGGTAGACGGTCACGAACTTGCCGCTGGACCCGCGATGCGCGTACTTCGCGTTGGTGAGGAACAGGCTCTCCTTGTCCGGCAGGAACTTGAAGGCGATCCGGCGCGGGACGCAGTAGTCCCACACGGCGTCCAGGATCGTCTGCGCGTTGTCCGGGCACGCCGAGACATGGATCTTCCAGCCCTGCGGCGGGAGCACCGCATCGACGGGACGGAAGACCACCCACTCGTCGAGTTCGTCGCGCCTCCACGCTGCGGGGGGTGGGCGCAGACTCTGACGGAACCGGCAACGCGTCCGGCCGTGGGACAGCGTGTCGTAGAAGTGCGGGTCGGTGAGGCAGTACACCTCGTACCGCTTGTCCACGGAAAGCCTCCTGTCGGGGCTGCTCTCCTCCTCAGCGGTGCCTTGCGGCTCGATGGGGCGGGGTGGGGACGGGGGACCCGTGCTGCTTCGGGTTCCTGACCGTTCGCAATCACCTCTTACGATGACAGAACAGAGGATCTCGGACATCGATCGTCTGTCACCGCACGAGTGTGAGATTCGCACGGCCCGCCTGTACGAATCTCACGGCTGCGGCGCGGCAGTACGAGGCGCTCGCGGCGCGGCCGCGGCGCGGCGTGGACGCCGGCCAAGTGCGCGCCCACGCCGATCTGGAGCCCCCCGTCGGCCATCACGATCGACGACGACCAGTGAGCTTCACGCTCCGCCGCACCGCCGGAAAAGCACGTGCTCCGACCGCGCCCGGTTCCCTAGACTCACCACGCAATCACGCGCCGCCCACCGCTCGGCGGCGCGTCGTCGTGACCAGTCGAAGGGAGCCGGGCCGTGTGTGACCGCACCGCTGCCGTGGTCTCCCTCTGCCGGTACGAGGTGATCCTCGTGTCCTCGTCCGCCCGGTGCCCGCTGCGCGGCCGGCACCGGATGCCCGTGACGAGCGTCTGAGCTCCGCCAACTCCTGTCCCTGAGCCTGCCCTTCGGCAGGCCAGCAGGCCATGTCCTGGCCCGTGTGGGCCTCGTCCGGGGAATCGCGCTGACCTGTTTCCACTTCCGGATCATCCGAAAGGCCAAGGGCCGTGCGCACCAACCCCACCCACCTGACCACCCTCGCCGTCGTCCGCAACCTCGGCATCCTCGCCCACGTCGACGCCGGCAAGACCACCGTCACCGAGCGGATCCTGTACACCACCGGGACCACGCACAAGCGCGGCGAGGTCCACGACGGCACCACCGTCACCGACTTCGACCCGCAGGAGCGCGATCGCGGCATCACCATCTTCGCGGCGGCGGTCAGCTGCGCCTGGGACGGGCATCGGATCAACCTGATCGACACCCCGGGGCACGTCGACTTCTCCGATGAGGTGGAGCGTTCGCTGCGGGTCCTCGACGGTGCGGTCGCGGTGTTCGACGCCGTCGCGGGCGTCGAACCGCAGAGCGAGTCGGTGTGGCGGCAGGCCGACCGGCACGGTGTGCCGAGGATCGCGTTCGTCAACAAGCTGGACCGTGCCGGGGCCGACCTCGACGCGGCGGTCGCCTCGATCCGGGAACGGCTGCATCCGGCGCCGCTGGTCGTGCAGCTGCCCATCGGGGCGGAGGACGGATTCCGCGGGGTCGTGGACCTCGTCCGCATGCGGGCGCTGGTGTGGGCGGACGGCGCCGACACGGCCGTGGAGGAGCCGGTGCCGGAGGACCTGCGGGAGGAGGCGCAGCGGCGTCGGCGGCTGCTGGAGGAGGCGGTGGCCGAGCTGCATGCCGGAGCCCTGGAGGAATTCTGTATACAGTCGGCGATATCCCCGTCGGCACTCGTCACCGCCCTGCGCGACCTGACCCGCAGCGGTGATGGCGTGGTCGTCCTGTGCGGCTCGGCCTACCGCAACCGTGGGATCGAGCCGCTGCTTGACGCGGTCGTGGCGTATCTGCCGTCGCCGCTCGACGTCCCGCCTGTATGCGGTATGCGCGATGGTGTCGACGAAGAGCGGTCGGCCAACCCGTCGGCACCGTTCGCCGCGCTGGCGTTCAAGGTGAGCGCCACCCCGACGGGACGGCTGACCTACCTGCGCGTGTACTCGGGAACGATCGAGAAGGGAGACACGGTGCTCGACGCGGGCCCGCGGCGCACCGAGCGGATCGGGCGGATCCTGCGGGTCCAGGCCGACCGGCACGCCCAGGTGGAGCGGGCGGTCGCCGGGGACATCGTGGCCGTGGTCGGCCTGAAGTCGGCCCGCCCGGGCGCCACCCTGTGCGCACCGGACGCCCCGCTCGTCCTGGAACCGCCCAGTGTGGCCGACCCGGTGGTGTCCGTGGCGGTCGAGGCCCGCAGGTCGACCGAGACCGACCGGCTGGCGGCCGCGCTGGCACGGCTCGCCGAGGAGGACCCGTCACTGGTCGTGCGGACCGACACCGAGACCGGGCAGACGGTGCTGTCCGGCATGGGCGAACTGCATCTGGAGGTCGCGGTGGAGAAGATCCGGCGCGACGCCGGGCTGGACGTCAACGTGGGCCGGCCCCGGGTGTCGTATCGGGAGACGGTCGGCCGCGGAGTGACCGGCTTCGTCTTCCGGCACGTCAAACAGGACGGCGGCGCAGGACAGTTCGCGCATGTCGTCCTCGACGTGGAACCTGCCGAGTCGGAGTCCGGCTTCGCGTTCCGCTCGGCCGTCGTCGGCGGCCGGGTACCGCAGGAGTACGTCCGCGCCGTCGAGGTCGGCTGCCGGGACGCCCTCGCCGAAGGCCCGCTCGGCGGCCACCCGGTGACCGGGCTGCGCGTCACCCTCACCGACGGGGCGACCCATGTGAAGGACTCCTCCGACACGGCCTTCCGCACCGCCGGCCGGCTTGGTCTCCGCGAGGCCCTGCGCACCTGCGCGATGGTCCTCCTGGAGCCGGTCGTCGAGGTCACGGTCACCGTGCCCGAGGACGCCGTCGGCACCGTGCTCGGCGACCTCGCGGCGCGGCGGGGCCGGGTCTCCGGCTCGGCCACGCGCGGCGGCTCGGCGGTCCTGACGGCCACCGTGCCGCTGGCCGAACTCTTCGGCTACGCGACCCGGTTGCGCAGCCGGACCCAGGGCCGCGGCACGTTCACCGCCCGGCCCACCGGCTACGCACCGGCTCCGGCCGTGACGCCGGTCCGGTGACCGAACGGCGGCCCCTCCCGTACGGGCGGGGCCGCCCCCGCCTCACGGATACGACACCACAGTCGACGGCACCGTCGACGTCCCCGACGTCGGTGCCCCCGTCTCGTTGATGACGTGCTCGTACTGTCCCTTGCCGCCCAGCGACACGACGAGCAGGTCATGGAAGCGCACGCCGGGCGTGTTCGGGGCGGCGAATCCGTGGTGCTGCACGATCGTGGGGTCGACGTTGTAGTAGCAGTAGCTGCCCAGTCCCCAGCCCTCGTGCGAGGTCACGCCGTCGCCGACCTTGTAGGCGGCGTAGCCCTTGACCGAGCCGTTCTGGACGGCGGCCTGGTTCGGGGCGTCGTACGCCTTCTCGTTCTGGAAGAAGATCGTGCGGCCCCGCTGGCCGTACCACTGCACGTCGTACTTGTTGAAGTGCTCCACGAACAGGCCGGTCGCCAGGACGTCGTGGCCGTTGACGACGACGCCGTAGTCGGCGCGGTTGGTCTCCCAGCCGACTCCCTCGCCGTGGTCGGCGCGCCAGACCCATGTGTGGTCGACGATCGTGTGCCGGCTGTTGATCACCATGCTGGTGGTGGCCTTGCCGGGGCCGGCGCCGCCGATGCGGATGAACACGTCCTGCACGGTGGTGGGGTTGGCGGAGTGGTCCCGGAACGCCCCTCGCGGGCCGACCTCCAGCAGTGTCGGGGAGTTGACCGGACCGGCGTCGATCAGGAACCCGGCCAGTCGTACGCCGTCGACGTCGGCGACCTTCAGGGCCGTGACGCCGTTGTCCGGGATCAGGGTGGCGTAACCCAGACCCAGCACGACCGTGTTCGGCCGGTTCACCTCGACGGGCCGGTCCAGGTGGTAGATCCCCGGCGTCAGCAGCAGGTGCAGTCCCTGGGCGAGCGCCTGGTTGAGCGTGGCTGCGGAGACGCCGGGCCGGGCGACGTAGAACTGCGTGAGCGGCAGCGAGGTGCCGCGCGGCGTGCCGTTGCCCCAGGTGACACCGCGGGCGTTGGTCCGCTTCTCCGGCAGGAAGACCCGGTAGTCGTTGCCCTGGAGGTACAGGAAGGGCTTTTCCCGGGACACGGGCGTCGTGTCGAGCGTGGTGTACGGGGGGTTCGGGAAGCTCTGTGCGGGGGCGCCCTCGACGCCGGAGAACACCATGTTCCACACGCCGTTGAGCCAGCCGCCGATCGCGCTGTCCCGGGTGTACCACTGCTGCTGGGAGTACGGCTGGACCTGGCCGTCGACACGGCTGTCGGCGATATAGCCGCCGCTGGACCAGCCGTAGCCGGTGGGCGCGAGGTTGAGGTTGCCGCGCACGTGCATCCGGCGGAACGGCGCGGCCTGGGAGACCGCCCAGCGGTTGGTTCCGTTGACCGGCACGACCGCGAGATTCTCCGCCGAACGCCAGAAGTTCTGCGTGGCGTTGCCGTCGAACCAGCCGGCGTCGACCGTGACGTCGCCGTTGATGGTTGTGTCGTCGGGGGAGAGGCCGAGGCCGGCGATGGCGGTGTAGAAGCCTATCTGCGCGTTGAGGCCGTGGTACGGGCCCGGCTTGAACAGCAGCGCGAAGCGGCCGGTGCCGAACTGCGCCGACTCCTGCTGCCGGAACACCTCGTCGAGCCGGGCCTGGATGCCCGGAGTCGACGGTTCGAAGACGAGGACGTTCGGGCCGAGGTCGCCGCCGCCGGGCAGGGCGTGCGGCTTCTTCCGGGCCGACGGGGCGGCGGAATCCTGGGCGGCGGCAAGGCCCGAGGCCCGCGTGGAGGCCTGCGGGGACACCTGCGCGGAGGCCTCCGTCGACAGGCCGATCACAGCCGGCGCGGACGCGACCGCGGCGCCCATCAGAGCCCGGCGGCCGATCGAGGGCGGCCCGGCAGATGACGAGGACGGGGAGGAAGGGGGCATGGGGCGGCTCTCCTGGTTCAGGAAGTGAACGGCGTGGGGTGCGGGGAGCGCTCTCTCGCCGCTGAATGGTTCAACCGTGGAACGGGTGAGTCAAGAGGTCCGGCGGAAGTTCGGAGAGTGCGTCAAAACCCTTGACGCATCGCCCCGGCAGGGCTTAACTCACGCTCTAAATTAAGCCGTGATGCACTTCCCGGAAGGGCCATCAGGAGCCATGCGCAGCATCCGAGCCGCAGCCGTAGGCGCCGTCACCCTGTCCCTCGCCCTGGCCGCCTCGGCCTGTGGCGGCGGTTCGCCGACGGGCGGCGGGTCCGACGACTCGCCGAAGACCCTCACCTACTGGGCGTCCAATCAGGGCGCCAGTATCGAGGTCGACAAGAAGGTCCTCCAACCCGAACTGGACAAGTTCGAGAAGCAGACGGGCATCGAGGTGAAGCTGGAGGTCGTGCCCTGGTCGGACCTGCTGAACCGGATCCTGACCGCGACCACCTCCGGCCAGGGCCCCGACGTCCTCAACATCGGCAACACCTGGAGCGCCTCCCTCCAGGCCACCGGGGCGCTGCTGCCGTGGGACGCCGAGAACTTGGACAAGATCGGTGGCAGGGACAGGTTCGTCGACTCCGCGCTCGGCTCGACCGGCGCCGAGGGCCGGGACCCGGCCGCGGTGCCGCTGTACTCGATGGCGTACGCGCTCTACTACAACAAGAAGCTGTTCGCCGACGCGGGCATCGAGAAGCCGCCGGCCACCTGGGACGAGCTCATAGCCGACGGCAAGAAGCTGTCGAAGGGCGGCAAGTGGGGCCTGGGCACGGAGGGTTCGAACCCCTCGGAGAACATCCACCATGCCGTGGTCTTCGCCAAGCAGCACGGCGCCGACTTCTTCACCGCCGACGGCAAGCCCGACTTCACCTCGGACGGGGCGGTCGCGGGAGTCAAGCAGTTCGTCGACCTGATGGCCAAGGACAAGATCATCGCGCCGGGCAACGCCGAGTACGCGCAGAACCAGTCCGTGAGCGACTTCGCCAAGGGCAGGACGGCGATGCTGCTGTGGCAGTCCGCCTCCGCCAACCTCAAGTCCCAGGGCATGAGCGAGGACGCCTACGGCGTCGCCCCCGTGCCGGTGGGGTCCGGCAGCCCCGGCTCCGGCACGAGCGTCAACTCGATGGTCATGGGCATCAACCTGGCCGTCTTCAAGAACACCGACAACCTCGACGGCGCCACGAAGTTCGTGAAGTTCATGACGAGCGACGCGGAGCAGAAGATCCTCAACGAGGCCTACAGCTCGATCCCGCCCGTCAAGGGCGCCCAGTCCGACCAGGCCTTCAACACCCCGGCGAACGCGGTCCTCAAGGACACCCTCGCCAAGAGCGCCGTCGCCGCTCCCCAGGTCGCCGACGAGTCCCAGTTCGAGACGGCGGTCGGTACGGCCATCAAGGGGCTGTTCGCCGACGCCGCCGCCGGACGCCCGGTCACGGAGGACTCGGTGAAGGCGGCCCTGGAGAAGGCCCAGCAGCAGATGCCGACGAAGTGAGCACGATGACGACCACGGTCCCCACCGATGCCGCCGTGCGTCACAGTTCCCCCGGGACGGCGGACGGCCCCCGCCGCCGTCCCGGGCGGATCCGCCGCATCGGACTGCCGTATCTGCTCCTCCTGCCCGCCCTGCTCCTCGAACTCCTGGTCCACCTGGTGCCGATGGTCATCGGCATCGTGATGAGCTTCAAGGAACTCACGCAGTTCTACATCCGCGACTGGACCACCGCCCCGTGGAACGGTCTCGACAACTACCGGATGTCGGTGGACTTCAACGCCCCCGCAGGGGAGGCGCTGCTCCACTCCTTCCTGGTCACCGTCGGCTTCACGCTGCTCTCGGTCGGCCTGTGCTGGCTGATCGGCACGGCCGCAGCGGTCTGCCTGCAGGACACCTTCCGCGGCCGGGGCCTGCTGCGCGCCCTGTTCCTGGTGCCGTACGCGCTGCCCGTCTACACGGCCGTCATCACCTGGGTCTTCATGTTCCAGCACGACAACGGCCTGGTGAACCACGTCCTGCACGACCAGCTCGGCCTCACCGACAAGCCCTCCTTCTGGCTCATCGGTGACAACAGCTTCATCGCGCTGCTGACGGTGTCGGTGTGGAAGGGCTGGCCGTTCGCCTTCCTCATCGTCATGGCCGGGCTGCAGAACATCCCCAAGGAGCTGTACGAGGCCGCGGCACTCGACGGCGCCGGCATGTGGCAGCAGCTCCGCCGCATCACGCTGCCGTCACTGCGCCCCGTCAACCAGGTCCTCGTCCTGGTCCTCTTCCTCTGGACGTTCAACGACTTCAACACGCCGTACGTCCTGTTCGGCAAGACCGCCCCCGAGGCCGCCGACCTCATCTCGGTGCACATCTACCAAGCCAGCTTCGTCACCTGGAACTTCGGCACCGGCTCCGCGATGTCCGTGCTCCTGCTGCTGTTCCTGCTGCTCGTGACGGGCGTCTACCTCGTGCTCACCTCGCGCGGACGGAGGACCGCCGATGTCTAGGTCTCCGGGCTCCGTGATGTCCAGGTCGCCGATGGCGCCGCCGCGTTCCTTCCTCTGGTCCCGGCGGATCTTCCTCACGCTGCTCACCGGATTCGTCCTGGTCCCGGTGTACGTCATGGTCTCCAGCTCGCTGAAGCCGCTGGCGGACGTGTCCGGCCAGTTCCGCTGGCTGCCCAGCGGCCTGACGATCCGCCCGTACATCGACATCTGGTCGACGGTGCCGCTCGCCACGTACTTCATGAACTCGCTCATCGTGGCGGGCGCGGCGACGGTCTGCTCGGTGGTGATCGCGGTGTTCGCGGCGTATGCGGTCAGCCGTTACTCCTTCCGCGGCAAGCGCGTCTTCACGGTGACCGTCCTGTCCACGCAGATGTTCCCCGGCATCCTCTTCCTCCTCCCGCTGTTCCTGATCTACGTCAACATCGGCAACGCCACCGGCGTCGCCCTGTTCGGCTCGCGCGGCGGCCTGATCCTGACGTACCTCACCTTCTCCCTCCCGTTCTCGATCTGGATGCTGATCGGGTACTTCGACTCGGTGCCGCGCGACCTCGACGAGGCGGCACTGGTGGACGGCTGCGGCCCGCTCGGCGCGCTGTTCCGGGTCGTCGTGCCGGCCGCGGTCCCCGGCATCGTCGCGGTCGCCGTCTACGCCTTCATGACCGCGTGGGGCGAGGTGCTGTTCGCGTCGGTGATGACGAACGACACCACGCGCACCCTCGCCGTCGGCCTCCAGGGCTACTCCACGCTCAACGACGTGTACTGGAACCAGATCATGGCCGCGTCGCTGGTCGTGAGCGTCCCCGTCGTCGCCGGCTTCCTCCTCCTCCAGCGCTACCTGGTCGCGGGCCTGACGGCCGGCGCCGTCAAGTGACCTGTGCCAACTCGCCTCACCCCGAAGGGATCTCTGTGTCCGACCGCATCGACCTCGCCGCACTCCCGCACGACTTCCTGTGGGGCACGGCCACATCGGCGTACCAGATCGAGGGAGCCGTGGCGGAGGACGGCCGTTCCCCGTCGATCTGGGACACGTTCTCGCACACCCCCGGAAAGACCGACAACGGTGACCACGGTGACATCGCCTGCGACCACTACCACCGCTGGCGCGAGGACATCGGCCTGATGCGCCAACTGGGCACGAACGCCTACCGCTTGTCGATCGCGTGGCCGAGGGTCGTACCGGACGGGGACGGCCCGGTGAACCCCAAGGGCCTCGCCTTCTACGACGAGTTGATCGACGGCCTGCTGGCGGCGGGCATCACCCCTTCCGTCACCCTCTACCACTGGGACCTGCCACAGACGCTCCAGGACCGCGGCGGCTGGCCGGAGCGGGCGACCGCCGAGCACTTCGCGGCGTACGCCTCGGCCGTCGCCGAACGCCTCGGTGACCGCGTCAAGCACTGGGCGACCCTCAACGAGCCGCTGTGCTCGGCGTGGATCGGCCACCTCGAAGGCACGATGGCCCCCGGTCTCACCGACCTCACGGCGGCGGTGCGGGCCTCGTACCACCTGCTCCTCGGCCACGGTCTCGCCGCGCAGGCCATCCGTGCGGCCGCCGCGAACGCCCAGGTCGGCATCGTCAACAACCTCTCCACGGTCCATCCCGCGAGCGACCGCCCCGAGGACCTCGCCGCCGCGCGCCGCATGGACGGCCACACCAACCGCTGGTGGCTGGACCCGGTGCACGGCCGAGGGTTCCCCTCGGACATGCGCGAGCTGTACGGCGTGGAACTCCCCGAGCGAGCGGGCGACTCGGAGACGATCGCCGCCCCCCTCGACTGGCTCGGCCTGAACTACTACTTCCCGGCGACCGTCGCCGACGACCCCACGGGCCCCGCCCCGCACGCCCGCGCCGTCCGCCGCCCCGACGTCCCCCGCACCGCCATGGACTGGGAGGTCGACGCGAGCGGTATCGAGGCACTGCTGCTCCGGCTGACCGACGAATACGGCGCCCGCAAGCTGTACGTCACCGAGAACGGCTCCGCCTACGAGGACGTCGTACGCCCGGACGGCACGGTCGACGACCCGGAGCGCCAGGCCTACCTGGTCCAGCACCTCGCCGCCTGCGCGTCGGCGGCCCGTAAGGGGGCTCCGCTGGCCGGGTACTTCGCCTGGTCGCTGCTCGACAACTTCGAGTGGGCGTACGGCTATGCCAAGCGGTTCGGACTGGTCCACGTCGACTACGGCACGCAGGCACGCACCATCAAGGGGACGGGCCGACACTACGCGGAGATCATCCGCAGCCACCGGGACGGGGCACGACGGGCTGCCTGACCCACTTCGCCGACGCGGTCTCCAGGTGCGGCACGGGCTGAACCGTCCTCCCCCACCCGGAGACCGCCGACGGGTGTCACAGGCGCTGCAGCCACTCGCCGTACCAGGCACCAAAGCCAGGGCTCACCGGCACGAAGCCGCCCCAGTCCGGGTCGATCCGCCAGACCTCACCCGCTCGCGGGCCCGTCAGGATCAGTCGGAGACAGATGCCGCAGCCTTCGTCGGCCAGCACGAGCGTGCCCTGGGTCGGTTCATCGCTCGGTGCGCCGATGCGGCCGGGCAGGGGTTCGGCGAGAGGGAAGGGTGCGGCGAGTCGGCCGGGCAGCCGGTCCTGTGCCCACTCCTCGTCCACGGCCCAGTCCCCGTCGGCTTCCGGCCGAGGTGTGGTCAACGGCATCAACCCGTAGCCGGGGCCGGCGGGACCGTTGCTCACCTTCGCGACGAAGGACCGGTACTCCTCCGGCAGATCGATGCCGTGCTCTTCCTCGAACGCCCTGATCTCCGCCTCCGGCAGCGCAGGCGTCAGCTCATACCGGTGCGTGTCCGCCCCGAAGCGCGCCCGCTCCGGATCCCGTGCCGCCATCTCCCGTACCCGAGCGCGGACCTCGCCCTCGTCCCAGCTCTCCCTGCGTCGCAGCCGGCTGCTCAACGCACGGCCTGGGAGCGCCGCCGTCCCACCACGGCAACGGCGGTCCCGACCCCCGCGATCACCAGCCCGATCCCACCGAAGATCAGCGGCAACAGCCACAGCGAGGCGAACCCGTTGATCCGCGCGTCATCGGGGGAGTCGGCGCGGTACAGCACCTCTACCTGGTCGCCCTCGTCGTACGAGGGAGGATTGGAACCCGTCGAGCTCCGGAACGTCCTCGCCGTGCCGTCCGCCGACGTGAACCGGACCACCGGGTACGCCGCAGGCTCGTCGTTCCCCCTCTTTTTGCGGGACGCGCCGCTGCTGTCGTTCCGCCACTCCAGCGCCACCACGGTGCCCGGGGCACGCTTCGCGTCCGTCAGGAACGAGACCGACTGTCCCGCCAGGACCAACCCGATGACCAAGAACACGGCCCCGAACGCGATCGCCCCGAACGTGATCCACCGGCGGGCACCCCGCCCCCGTACCTGAACCTGCACGACGTCCCTCTCACTCGTCCGGAGTGAGAGGGAGGCTATCTCAGTGCCCGGTCGCCCTCGGTCAGCAGTCCCTGAACTCCGGCGACTGGTTCAGCACCTGCGACCGCACCGAAGTGAACCGCGCATAGGCCTCCCCACTGCGCGCCTCGGGCCGGAACGCCGCCACCCGGTGGCAGTTCTGGAAGGCGAGGGTGATGCCGAAGTGCCGCTCCAGGCTGGTGCGGATCGCGTCGCTGGCGAGGGCGCGCAGGAGCTGGCCGCGTTCCTTCTCGGACGGGGGAGGGGTCTGGTTGTCGGTGAACTCGGCGGGGCCGCCCCGGAGTTCGGCGGCGAGGGAGGCGATCAGGTCGTAGGCGTACGGCAGGGAGGTGCGGACCGTGTCCACGAAGTCCTCCTCGCGGATGTCACCGTGTTCGGCTTCGGCGAGGAGCTTCGGGGAGACGTCGAGAGACATGTGCGTATGTTCCTGTTCGGGGGTGATGAGGTGTAGGGGGAAGGCAGGGGGAGTCGTGTCGTCAGGTCAGTGCCGCCGGCCCCGGGACGAACTCCGGGTCCACCTGTGCGGCCAGGTCCTGGCCCGTCCTGTCGTCGCCCCACGCGCGGGCGTTGCGCAGATGGAACTCGACGGCGTGGCCGTGCATCGTGGGCCAGTCCTTGGGGCGGGCGTCCACCGCCTCGCGCAGGACGTCGAGGGCGTGGACGTTGTGGGACTCCAACTCGCCCTGCTCCCGGCCCTGTTCGGCCGCGCGGACCCAGGGGGAGTGGACCAGGTGGGTGAGGAGGTCGTCGCCCACCTCCTCCTTGAGGAAGAGCAGGTCGTCCTCGCCCGTGACCTTGTTGCCGACGACGGCGATGCGGATCCCGAACTCGCGGGCGTGGTCCCGGTACTGGCGGTACACGGAGATCCCCTTCCGCGTGGGCTCCGCCACCAGGAAGGTCATGTCGAAGCGGGTGAACAGGCCCGACGCGAAGGCGTCCGCGCCCGCCGTCATGTCGACCACCACGTACTCGCCGGGCCCGTCGACCAGGTGGCCGAGGTAGAGCTCGACCCCGCCGAGCTTGGAGTGGTAGCAGGCCACCCCGAGGTCGCTCTCGTCGAACTCACCCGTCACCATCAGCGGCACGTCCCCCACACGCCGGACATGCCGCGCGTGCAGTTCGTCGTCGCCGAGCAGGGTCAGGAGGCGGGAGCCCCTGCCGGGCGGAGTGGTCTTGATCATGGCGTCGGCGGAGGGGATACGCGGGTTGGTGCCGCGCAGGTACTCCTTGATGTCCCGCAGGTGCGCGCCGAGCGGTGGCGCGTCCAGGGCGTCCCCGTCGTGGCCCAGCGCCTCGGCGAGGTGCTGGTTGATGTCGCCGTCGATGGCCAGCACGGGCGCGCCGGAACGAGCCAGGTGGCGGGAGAACAGCGCCGACAAGGTGGTCTTGCCGCTGCCGCCCTTGCCGACGAACGCGATACGCATCAGCAGCCGCCCGCCTTCGCGGACACGATACCCTTGTTGAAAATGGATGTCATGTGGCTAGGTTGTCCGCGACTCGCGATCACTGTCAAATCGCTTGCGCCGTAAGGGGGTTGTGAGAGGTGAGCGGGCTGCCGTGATCACCTCCGGCCCTTAATGCATATGATGTGCAAGTGCACGACTACAGCATCAGGGCGGCGAGCCCGGACGACCTGGACGGTGCGCGAGCCCTGATGCTCGACACCGTCCACCGCGACTTCGGCACCGGCTATGTGCCCCGCTGGCACGCGGACATCATCGACCCGGCCGCCGCCTACCTCGCGTCACCCCGCCATACCCTCCTCGTCGCAGTGGACCCGCGCGACAACGGTGTCGTGGCCACGGCCGCCCTCGACTCCCGCGGCCCGGCCCACCCGCCGAACCCGCGCCACCTCGCCGAGCGCTACCCCTCCGGCGAGACCGCGCAGCTGCGCCGGGTCTACGTCCGCCCCGAGCACCGCAGGCGCGGGCTCGCCCGGCGGCTCGTCGAGGAGCTGCTCGCCTTCGCGGCCGCGGACGGCGGCTACCGCGCCGTCTATCTGCACACCGACCCGCAGGTGCCCGGCGCCGAGGGCTTCTGGCGCTCGCTGGGCAAGATCGTGCACGACGAACGCGACGACACCGACGCCGCCTTCGGCGTCGTCCACTTCGAGATACCGATGGACCGATAGACCGTGCGCCGACTCCGCCCGCTCCTCGCCCTCGTGCTGGCCCCCGTCCTCGCCGGCTGCTTCGCCCCCGGCGGCGGCACCGACGCCGCGGACGGCGACCGGGAGGGCTCCCGCCTGCGCGTCGCCCTCGCCTTCCCGCCCGCCGAGAACCTCTCGCCGTACGGCGCCGACTCCACCATCCTCAGCCGCCTCGGCGTCACCGAGGGCCTGACCGCGCTCGACGCCAACGGCGCCCCCACCCCCGCCCTCGCCGCCTCCTGGCGCCAGGAGAACGACCGCACCTGGCTGTTCACCCTGCGCGAGGCCACCTTCCAGGACGGCTCGAAGGTCACGCCGGCCGCGGTCGCCGCCGCCCTCACCCACGCCACCCAGGCCAAGCCCGTCCCCGCCGCCCTCGCCGGCGTCACCCTCACCGCGAAACCCGAGGGCGGCACCGGCGTACGCATCACCACCGCAGACCCGGACCCCGTCCTGCCGCTGCGCCTGTCCAGCCCCTCCCTCGCCGTCCTCGCCACCAAGGCGTACGACACGAAGGACAAGGTCGACCCGGTCGGCACCGCCACCGGACCCTTCGAACTCACCAAGGTCATGGGCACCACCGCGGCCACCCTCGACCGCTACGACGACTACTGGGGCGGCCGCGCCCAGGCCGGCGGCATCGACGTCAAGTTCGTCGCCGACGGCACCGCCCGTGCGAGCGCCCTGCGCACGCACCAGGTCGACCTCGCCGAGGCGATCCCCGTCGCCCAGGCCGCCACCCTCGACAAGGCCACCCGCGAGGCGACCGCCACGACCCGCACCACGAGCCTGCTCCTCAACACCGAGAAGGGCCCCTTCGAGGACGCCGCGCTCCGGGCCGCCGCCCGGCAGGCCGTCGACACCTCCGCGTTCGCCAAGGGCGTCTACGAGGGGTACGCCGACGCCGGCACCGGCATCTACGGACCCGCCGTCACCTGGGCCGCGGGCAAGCGGACCGAGCCGGTCGGACGCGCGAAGCCGGGCAAGCCCGACGGGACCCGGATCACGCTCGCCACGTACGACAACCGGCCCGAACTCCCGGAAGCCGCCCAAGTGCTGAAACAGCAGCTGGAGAAGGCCGGATTCGAGGTCACTTTGGAGGTACGCGAGTACTCGCGGCTGGAGAGCGACGCGCTGGACGGCAGGTTCGACGCGTTCGTCCTCGCCCGCAACACCCTCGTCGACACCGGCGACCCCGTCTCCGTCCTGGCGAGCGACTACACCTGCGACGGCGGATACAACATGGCCCAGCTCTGCGACAAGGACGTCGACCGGGCCGTCGCCAAGGCCGAGGACGCCGCCGACACCGTCGGGCGGCAGGACGCGGCCATGGCGGCCGAGGCCCGCATCCTCGGCACCGACGCCGTCGTACCGCTGGTCCACCAGCGCATCATCACCGGCGTCGCGACCTCCGTCCGGGGCGCGCTCCTCGACCCGTACGAGCGCACCCTCGTCGGCACCGGCACCCGGCGCTGACCCATGCGGCAGCGCACGGCCACCTTCCTGTGGCGGGCCGGGATCGCGGCCGCCCTCGTCACCGCCCTGGGCCTGCTTCCCTGGCTCTCGCACACCGACCCGGCCGTCACCGTCCTCAAGGCCCGCTCGGCGGACCGCGACCCCACCCCCGAGGTGCTGGCGGACATCCGCCACCAACTCGACCTGGGTCACGGCCCGTTCCACCTGCTCGGTGACTGGCTGGGCGGCCTGTGGCGCGGGGACGCCGGCCGGTCGTGGATCTCCGGCAGCGAGGTCACGCCCGCCTTGCTCCAAGCCCTGGGAGTGTCCCTGCTGCTGATGGCGGTGGTCCTCGCGGTCGCCGCCGTCACCGCCGCGCTGATCTGCGCCCGCACGCTATGGCTCGGCGCACACCGGCGGCTGGGCGGGCGACGGGCGTGCGGCAGCGTCTCCGCCGCCCTCGCCGCACTGCCCGAGTTCCTCACCGCGTCCGTGCTCGCCACCGTCGTAGGCGTCCAACTCGGCTGGCTCCCGGCCCTCGGCTGGTTCGGCCCCCAGTGGACGATCCTGCCCGCACTCTCCCTCGGCCTGCCCGCCGGCGCCGTCCTCGGCCGGCTCCTCGACGATCTGCTGCCCGGCGCCTTCGCCGAGCCCTGGGCCTTGGCCGCCACCGCACGCGGACTGCCCGGCCGCACGGTCGCCCGCCATGCCCTGCGCCGCTGCCTGCCCAGCCTGCTGCCCAACACCGGCCTGTTCGTCGTGGGACTGACCGGCGGATCGGTCACGGTCGAGCAGATCTTCGACATCCCCGGCCTGGGCCGCACCACCCTCCAGGCCGCCCTCGCCCAGGACCTGCCCGTCCTCCAGGCCGGCACCCTCGCCCTCGTCCTGCTCGCCGCGACCGCCGCCGGAGTCGCCCACCTCCTCACCCGCCTGCTGATCGGCCCGGCCCTGCGCGACGGCGCACTGCCATCCCTGCACCGCCCGCCGCCGCTCGCCCACAGGACCCTTCCCCTCCTATACGGCGCACTGCTGACCGCCGTCATCACCCTCGGCCTGCCCCGCGACCCCCTCGCCCTCGACACCACCGAGCGCCTCGTGGCCCCGTCCCTCGCGCACCCGTTCGGCACCGACGCCCTCGGCAGGGACGTCCTCGCCCGCGTCGCCCACGGCGCCCTCGACACCCTCCTGCTCGCCTGCGCGATCACCGCCGTCACCCTGCTCACCGGAGTGGCGCTCGGCCTGCTGCCCCGCCTCTCCGGCCCGCTCGTCGACACCGTCACCGCGCTGCCGCCGGTCCTCGTCGCCCTGCTCGTCACCGCGGTCGTCGGCAGCGGGTCCGCCACGCCCGCGCTCGCCGTGGCCGCGGTCGCCTGGGCGCCACTCGCGGCCCACACCTCGTCCTTGCTGCGCCAGGAACGCGCCGCCCTCCACCTCACCGCCACCCGAGCCCTGGGCGCCGGCCCGTGGCACCTGCTCCGCCACGCCCTGCTGCCCGCAGTGGTGCCACCCGTCACCCGCCACGCCCTGCTCCGCCTGCCCGGCACCGCCCTCGCGCTCGCCTCCCTGGCCTTCCTCGGCCTGGGCGCCCAGCCACCCGCCCCGGAATGGGGCCTGCTCCTCGCCGAGAACCAGCCGTACGCCGAGCGCGCCCCCTGGGCGGTCCTCGCCCCCGCCGCCGTACTCGCCCTGCTGGGGGCGCTGGCGGTGACGGCGGCCGGTGGAGTGCGGAGCGGGCCGCGCCGGCGCCGTAGCGCCGAGCCCCTCCCGCCCGAACCGCCCCCGCACACCAGGGAGTTGGTGGCCACCACCCCATGACCACGCCGACCCTCGGCCTCCTCCGCAAGGCGCCGGGCCGCCCCCGCCTGTCCCCCCTCCTCCGCCTCCTCATCCTCACCCAACTCGCCTTCAACATCGGCTTCTACGCCGTGCTGCCCTTCCTCGCCGAGCACCTGGGACAGGCCATCGGCATGGCGGGCTGGCTGGTCGGATTCGTACTCGGCCTGCGGACCTTCAGCCAGCAGGGACTGTTCGTGGTGGGCGGAGCGCTGGCCGACCGGTACGGGATCCGGCCGGTCGTCCTACTGGGCTGCGCGCTGCGCATCGCCGGATTCGCATGGCTCGGGTACGCCCAGCAGACCTGGGCGGTCATCACCGCCGTCCTGCTGATCGGGTTCGCCGCCGCGCTGTTCTCGCCCGCCGTGGAGTCCGAGGTCGCCCGGCAGGCCGTGGTGTGGGAGGAGTCGGGCGGCGGCTCTCGCACCCGGATCCTTGCGCTGCTCACCGTGGCCGGACAGGCGGGCGCGTTCGTGGGCCCGCTGCTAGGCGCCCTGCTGCTCTCGGTGGACTTCCGCACGGTCTGCCTGGCCGGCGCCGGAATCTTCGTCCTTGTCCTCGCCGGACACGCGTGGCTGCTGCCGCAGCACATTCCCGGCCGCGGAGGCGTGCGGTTCCGCGGCGGCTTGGGGAAGCTGCTGCGCAACCGCCGTTTCCTCGCCCTGTGCTGCGCGTACGGCGCCTACCTGCTCGCCTACAACCAGCTCTACCTGGCCCTCCCCGACGAGGTGGAGCGCGCCACGGGCTCCCAGTCGGCACTGGCCTGGCTGTTCGCCCTGTCCTCGCTGCTGGTGGTCACCGCGCAGCTCCCGGTCACCCGCTGGGTGGGGGAGCGGTTCACCCTGCGCCGGTCCATGGTGGCCGGACTCCTGCTGATCGCGACCGGCTTCGCCATCGTGGCCGCGGCCCGCCCCGCCGACCGCACCGGTACGGCAGGCCTGTTGCCGGCGGCCGGTTTCGTCGTCCTGCTCACCCTCGGCCAGATGCTCGTGGCACCGGTCGCCCGAGCCTGGGTCCCCGACCTCGCCGAGGAGGGCCGACTAGGCCTCTACACCGGGGCGTTGTCCTCGGTGTCCGGCCTGATCGTCCTCATCGGCAGCTCAGCGACGGGCACCCTGCTCGACAGTGGCCTGCCGGCCGCTGTGCCGTGGCTTGTCCTGGCGGCCGTACCGATCGCAGCGATCGGACTGCTGCCGCGCCGGTAGGGGGCGACCGCCTGCTTGCGGCTTGCCCGGTGTGGGGCCTGGTCGCGCAGTTCCCCGCGCCCCTTAGGGCGGTGCAGTGCCGTCGGCAGCGTGTGGACGTACCCGCAGTCGCGTACGGCGGGAAGGGGACGTGCCGGGGGGTGTCCGCCCGCAGTGGCCGGCGTCAACACGCAGCACTTCCTGGCTCAAGTCCGGCAGCCGGTCCGAGGACGGACACCCCCCCGGCACGGCACCGCGACCCACAACGCACCCGCAGGCGCTACGCGCCCCCCCCACCCCACCCGCACAGGCGCCGCAGGCATCAACGCGCACCGCACCCCCACCACCCGCACGGACAACCGCACGCGCCCCGCCCCACCGCCGGAGGCACACCGCAGGCATCCCCGGCCCAACCGCCGGAGGCAACCCGCTCAGGACGCCACCAGCTCCCGCAACTCCGCCACCGGCGCCTGCTGCACACGCGACGTCCGCCACAGCCACAGGATGTCCCGGCCGAACGACCAGACCAGCGCCGCCAGAGCCACTGCCGCGACCGCGAACGTCGCCGCGTACGGAAGGAAACCGGACGCAGCCAGCAGCAGGAACACGCCCTGCATCGCGGCGACCGTCTTGCGGGCCGTGCTCGGCGGGAGCGCGGCGTTCAGCCAGGGC
Organism: Streptomyces sp. CA-251387; assembly: GCF_050936625.1. Lineage (NCBI taxonomy): Bacteria > Bacillati > Actinomycetota > Actinomycetes > Kitasatosporales > Streptomycetaceae > Streptomyces > Streptomyces sp. CA-251387. Next base: position 7,998,083 of record NZ_JBNJMJ010000001.1, read on the forward strand.
CAGACGCGGGCGGCGGCGACGAAGCCGTAGCGCATAACGCCGATCAGCAAGACCCAGGGGCCCAGCGTCATCGAGACGTACACGCTCAGCACCAGGATCAGGAACGCGTCGACCTCCATGTCGAAGCGAGCGCCCAGCGCCGTCGACGTGCCCGTACGACGGGCGACCTTGCCGTCGACGCCATCCAGAATCAGGGCCACCGCCGTCAGACCGACGAACAACGTCACCGGCGGCGAGCTCTCGAAAGAGTCCGCCACCAGCGCCGTCACACCACCCACCAGCGTCGCGCGGCCGAGGGTGACCCGGTTGGCCGGGCCGAACGACTGCAGCCTGGAGCGGTGCAGGGCCCGCGACAGCACGGCCCACGTGGCGATGGCGAAGGCGAGGCCGGTCAGCCAGCCCGCCGGCCCCATGCCGATCGCCGAACCGAGCAGGGCCAGCAACAGGATCTGCACGCCCGCTCCCACAGCGGTCTCCTGCTGGACCAGCCTTGCGTCGTAAGTGTTGTTCAGGGCCACCGCACATTCCTCCGGCCAGGTGACAGAGTCGATCAAGGCCGCGTACTGTGCGCGACCTGTGCACACCTCGGTACGTGGACAGCTCGCAGATCGTTCAGGAGGATCCCGATGAACCGCAGCGCACATGCGTTCTGGATCGGCTCTCCGGGGAAGGGAGAGATCCGGGAGGTCGCCCTTCCGGAACCGGGCGAGGGCGACGTGCTGGTGCGGTCGCTCTACTCCGGGGTCAGCCGGGGCACGGAGACACTCGTGTTCCGGGGCGGGGTCCCGGAAAGCCAGCACGCGGCCATGCGAGCGCCGTTCCAGGAGGGCGAGTTCCCCGCCCCGGTGAAGTATGGCTACCTGAGCGTGGGGGTGGTGGAGGAGGGTCCCGAGGAACTCGTCGGCCGTACGGTCTTCTGCCTGCATCCGCATCAGACCCGGTACGTCGTCCCCGCGAGCGCGGTGACCGTCGTACCGGACTCCGTGCCCGCCCGGCGCGCCATCCTCGCCGGCACCGTCGAGACCGCCGTCAACGCGCTCTGGGACGCAGCTCCCCTGATCGGCGACCGCATCGCCGTGGTCGGCGGCGGCATGGTCGGCTGCTCGGTGGCCGCCCTGCTGGCCCGCTTCCCGGGCGTACGGCTGCAGTTGGTCGACGCCGACCCCGGCCGGGCGAAGGTCGCCGAGGCCCTCGGCGTCGGATTCGCCACGCCCGACGAGGCGCTGGGCGAGTGCGACCTGGTCGTCCACGCCAGCGCCACCGAGCAGGGCCTCGCCCGCTCCCTGGACCTGCTCACCGCCGAGGGCACGGTCCTCGAACTCAGCTGGTACGGCGACCGGCAGGTGAGCCTCCCGCTCGGCGAGGCCTTCCACTCCCGGCGGCTCGTCATCCGCAGCAGCCAGGTCGGCACCGTCTCCCCGGCCCGCCGCGCCAGCCGCACGTACGCCGACCGGCTCGCCCTCGCCCTCGACCTGCTCGCCGACCCGGCTCTCGACGCGCTCGTCACCGGCGAGAGTGCCTTCGAGGAGCTGCCCGATGTCATGCCGAAGCTCGCCTCCGGGGAGATCCCGGCGCTCTGTCACCGCGTCAGCTACAGGGACACGCCCTGACGGACTCGTTCAATACGGGACGAGCAAGAGCGCCTGACCTGAGAAAAGAGTGAGAGACCGCTGAACAACGGGAAGCGAAGAGCCGTACTACACGGCATCCCCGGCAGCGATCAGCGGGGGATGAGGAGCGCACCGCCTGGAGGGTCGTCCGTTGTTCAGCATCACCGTCCGCGATCACATCATGATCGCCCACAGCTTCCGCGGCGAGGTCTTCGGCCCCGCGCAGCGCCTGCACGGAGCGACGTTTCTGGTGGACGCCACGTTCCGGCGCGAGCAGCTGGACGACGACAACATCGTCGTCGACATCGGGCTGGCCACGCGGGAACTGAGTGCCGTCGTCGGCGAGCTGAACTACCGGAACCTCGACAACGAGCCCGACTTCGCCGGGATCAACACCTCCACCGAGTTCCTCGCCAAGGTCATCGCCGACCGGCTCGCCGAGCGGATCGAGAAGGGTGCGCTGGGCGAGGGCGCCAAGGGTCTCGCGGGTCTGACCGTCACGCTGCACGAGTCGCATGTCGCGTGGGCGAGTTATGAGCGTGCGCTGTGACCGACGTGACCCTGGAAAAGCCGGCACGGCCGGAACAGCCGAAGACGGAACAGCTGAAGGCGGAGAAGGCCAAGCCGGAGCAGCCGAAGCCGGAGAAGGCCAAGCCGGAGAAGGTCAAGCTCGGCTATGTGCCCGTCCAGCACTCCGTCCTGAAGAACGCCGAGATCATCCCCATGTCCCTGCGCTCCGTGCACTTCGTGATGCCGGGCGGCGTCGACGACCCGGCCGTGCCGAGCGGCGGCAACGCCTATGACCGGCGGGTGAGCCTGGATCTGCCCGGCTTCGGCTGGCAGGTGCACAAGCACGCGGTGGACGGCAGCTGGCCCCGCCCGGGCGCGGCGGCCCGCGCGGAACTCGCCCGCACGCTGCGGGAGTTCCCGGACGGCACGGTCGTCCTGCTCGACGGGCTGGTGGCCTGCGGGGTGCCCGAGATCATCCTTCCGGAGACGGAACGACTGCACCTCGCGGTCCTCGTCCACCTTCCGCTCGGCGACGAGACGGGACTGGAGCCCGGCCTCGCGGCGGAGCTGGACGCTCGGGAACGCACCGTGCTGCGGGCCGTCCCCGCGGTCATCGCCACCAGCGACTGGGCGGTCCGCCGCCTCGTCTCCCACCACGGCCTGGCCCCCGACCGGGTCCATGTCGCCGCCCCCGGCGCCGACATCGCCCCCCTCGCGTCCGGCACGGACGGCATGTCGAGGCTGCTGTGCGTGGCCGCCGTCACGCCGAGGAAGGGGCAGCACCGGCTGGTGGAGGCGCTGGCGGCGGTGACCGACCTGCCGTGGAGCTGTGTGTGCGTGGGCGCGCTGACCCAGGATCCCGAGTACGTGGCCGACCTGCGGTCCCTGATAGCGAGGCACGGCCTCGAGGACCGGCTGGTCCTGGCGGGCCCGCAGGCCGGCGCCGAACTCGACGCCAGCTACCACGCCGCCGACCTCATGGTGCTCACCTCCTACGCCGAGACGTACGGCATGGCCGTGACGGAAGCGCTCGCGCGCGGCATTCCCGTGCTGGCGACGGATGTCGGAGGCCTGCCGGAGGCGGTCGGCCGGGCCCCCGACGGCGGCGTCCCCGGCATCCTCGTGCCGCCGGAGAACCCGGCCGCGATCGCCGCCGAGCTGCGCGGCTGGTTCGGCGAGGCGGACGTACGCCGCCGACTGAAGGCGGCGGCCCGGGCACGCCGGGCCGCCCTGAACGGCTGGGCCGGCACGGCCCGCAGCCTGGCCGCGGTACTGGGCCGACTGCCTAACGAACCCCGGAGGGCGGCATGAGGAAGACGGCAACGACACAGAGCGGGGGGACGATTCCGGCCCAACCCGGCCCGAGGGACGCGACGGACTCGACAACAGGGGGCGACATGAACGGCGTATCCGTACCGGCGGAGGCTGACGCGGACGCCGTGATTCTCGGGGCCGGGCCCAGCGTCCGTCCCGGTGAGCAGGCCACCGTACGACTCAGGGACGCCGGGCCGGACGATCCGCCCCGCTATGCCCCCGAGTGGCTGGAGCTGCGGGAAGGCGCCGATGCCGCCGCGCGGGCGCACGACTTGCTGGACCCGCTGCGGATCCGGCTCGCCAACCTGCCGGGGCGGTCCGGCCTGGTCATCCATGACCTGGGCTGCGGCACCGGCTCCATGGGCCGCTGGCTCGCGCCCCACCTGGACGGCGCCCAGCACTGGGTCCTGCACGACCGCGACCCCTACCTCCTGCACTTCGCGGCCGTGGCCTCCCCGCGCTCCGCCGCCGACGGCAGCCGCGTCACGGTCGAGACGCGCCGCGGCGACGTCGGCCGCCTCACCTCGGACGCCCTCACCGGTGCCTCCCTGGTGACGGCCTCCGCGCTGCTCGACGTCCTCACCCGCGAGGAGGTCGACACCCTCGCCGCCGCCTGCGCGGGCGCGGGTTGCCCGGCGCTGCTGACGCTCTCCGTCGCCGGCCGCGTCGAACTCACCCCGTCCGACCCGCTGGACACGGAGATCGCCGAGGCGTTCAACGCCCACCAGCGGCGCTCGGGGCTGCTCGGCCCGGACGCGATCACCGTGGCGGCCGAGGCCTTCTCCGAGCACGGCGCGACCGTCCAGGTGCACCCGAGCCCCTGGCGACTGGGCCCCGGCGAGTCGGCGCTCATGGCCATGTGGCTGCGCGGCTGGGTCGGCGCGGCGGTCGAGCAACGCCCCGAACTCCGCGAACGCGCCGACCGCTACCTGAGCGACCGCATCGCCGCCTGCGAGGCGGGCGACCTGCGCGTCGTGGTCCACCACAGCGACCTGCTGGCACTGTGCCGACCGACGGGCGGAGCGTCATGACCGTGGAGACGGTGGCCAGGGCGCGCGCCGAACGACGCAACGGCAAGCCGCGCAACCGGTGCGCGGACCCGTCCCGCATCGGCGTCATCGTCACCGAGCCCCGCCCGGAAGCGGCCACCTCCGGCGCACCACGCCCCCGCACCCCCCTCCTCGCCTCCGTCCGCACCTTCCTGTCCCGCCTCAACACCTCCACCGTCCGCACCCACCTGGGCACCGCCGTCGGCGTCGCCATCCTCGTCGTGCTGTTCTGGCGGCTCGGTACCGGTGTCTTCCTCGACGGGCTGCGGCGGATCGACGGGCCCGCGCTGTTCGCGGCGCTCGGGATCGGGGCCGTCACCACCGTCTTCAGTGCGTGGCGTTGGCAGTTGGTGGCGCGTGGGCTGCGGATCCGGCTGCCGTTCGGGCCGGCCGTCGCCGACTACTACCGCGCCCTGTTCCTCAACGCGGCCCTGCCGGGCGGCGTCCTCGGCGATGTGCACCGGGCCGTGCGGCACGGGCAGAGCGCCGGTGACCTGGGGCGCGGTGTGCGGGCGGTCGTTCTGGAGCGGACGGCCGGCCAGGTCGTCCTCGCCGCCGTCGGTGCCGTCGTTCTGCTGACCATGCCGTCACCGGTGCTGAACGAGGCCCGGAACCTCACGCCCGTCGTGCTGTTCGCCGCGGCGGGCGCGTTCGCCGTCGTGGCCGCCGTTCGTATGAACCGCGCGCCCTCCCGGCGTGACCGGTCGCACCCGACGGCCCGGCGCACCACGCTCGGCGAGGCACGGGAAGCCCTGCTGTCCCGCCGCAACGGGCCCGGCGTCGCCGTCTCCTCCGCCGTCGTCCTCGCCGGTCACCTCGCGATGTTCGTGGTCGCCGCACGGGTCGCCGGCACCACCGCCTCCGTGGCCGTCCTGCTGCCGCTCGCCGTCCTCGCCCTGCTCGCCATGGGTCTGCCCCTGAACGTCGGCGGCTTCGGCCCCCGCGAGGGCGTCACCGCCTGGGCGTTCGGTGCGGCAGGGTTGGGCGCCGACAGCGGACTGGCCGTCGCCGTCGTGTACGGCGTGCTCAGCTTCGTGGCCGCCCTGCCCGGTGTCCTCGTGCTGGCCGCCCGCTGGTACTCCGGTCTGCGCGCCGGCTCCGGGCCCGCCGCCGCCGGGGCGGACCCGGAAACCGGCCGCTATGCCCTTGCGTCTCCCGTGTCCCGTACGGAATCGTCCGCGGAGGTCAGCAGTGACACATACGCGCCGAAGGAATCGGCGAGGCTCGCCAGCAGCCGCTTCCCCTTTTCCGCGGAGCCCAGCGAAGGACGGCCTATGACACCCGAATCGGTATAGGCGGACATACCGAGGGTCAGTAGATGGCGGCGGTCGTCCGCCACGAAATCGGAAGTCTCATAACCGGGTCGGATCAATTCGGGATGAGCGTGCAGAAGGATGGAGGTCTCAATTTCCCCCGCGTGCATGTCGGTGAGCAGCGAGGTCTCCACTCCCGCCCGCTCCCGCGCCGCCTCCCAGTCCTCCGGGGCCGGGAACAGCGCCATTCGTTCGCCGCGCGCGGAGGACTCCTGAACGACATTGCCCAGTACGTAGTTGCCGCCGTGCCCGTTGACCAGCACCAGGACGTCGACGCCGGACCGGCGGAGCGAAGCCGCTATGTCCCGTATCACCGCATGAAGGGTCACGGAGGAGATGCTGACGGTCCCCGGCCAGGCCGCGTGCTCGTGCGAGCAGGAGATCGTCACGGGCGGAAGGAGGTGCACCGGGTGCACTGCGGCGATCTCGCGCGCGATGGCGCAGGCCACGAGCGTGTCGGTGGCCAGCGGAAGGAACGGTCCGTGCTGCTCGAAGCTCCCGACGGGAAGGACCGCGACCTGTCGTGAGACGCCCGCACCTCGCGTCCGTACGTCCTCGGTGGTGTCCGCCGGCACCAGCGAGTGGGCCGCCGGCTGCGTCTGCGAATCACTCATCTTTTTCCGGCCTTTCGTCTCTGCTTAGGAACTGAAGAATCATGACAGAAAAAATTGGTGTCCTCGGCAAGAAGTCCGCACAGCGGACGCAGCGTTCCGGAGTGGAACGCGTGGTGAATGCCCCCTTGCCCACCGTGTACGGGGAATTCCGCGCGATCGGTTACCTCGACCACGACCGCGGTGACGAGCAAGTGGCCCTCGTCTACGGCGAGATCGGCACGGAGGACGTGCTCACCCGGCTGCACTCCGAGTGCCTGACCGGCGACGCCTTCGGCTCCCAGCACTGCGAGTGCGGCGACCAGCTCGCCTCCGCGCTGCGCGCGGTCGTCGCCGAAGGACGCGGCATCGTCGTCTACTTGCGGGGCCACGAGGGCCGCGGCATCGGCCTGCTCGCCAAGCTGCGCGCGATGGCCCTGCAGGCGGAGGGCCTGGACACCGTCGAGGCCAACCTCGCGCTCGGCCTGCCGGTGGACGCCCGCGACTACGGTGTCGCCGCCGAGATCCTGCACGACCTGGGCGTCAACTCCGTCCGCCTGATGTCGAACAACCCCCGCAAGCGGGAGGCGTTGCTGCGGCACGGCATCCAGGTGGCGGAGCAGGTTCCGCTGCTGATACCGCCGTGCGAGAACAACATCACCTATCTGCGCACCAAGCGGGAGCGGCTCGACCACCACCTGCCCCATCTGGACGCCGTGGCGCACTTGTCCTGACGAGGCGTTCCGCTGGATTATGCCGCGATGTGCCGTCGTTCGTCTGCGGCGTCGTCGTGGCTGGTCGCGCAGTTCCCCGCGCCCCTTTGGGGCGCGGCAGAACCGACGCCAGTCAGGAAGGTGGGCCTGTGAACACGCACGCGAACGTCGTCATCATCGGCGGCGGCGTGATGGGCACCAGCATCGCCTACCACCTCGCCCGCGCCGGCGTACGGGACGTCCTGCTCGTCGAGCGGGACGAGCTGGCCTCCGGGTCCACCTCGAAGGCGGCCGGCGGGGTGCGGGCGCAGTTCTCCGACGAGCTCAACATCCAGCTCGGGGCGCGCAGTCTGGAGGCGTTCGGCCGGTTCGAGGCGGACACCGGGTACGACATCGGGCTGCACCGGGTCGGCTATCTGTTCCTGCTGTCGACCCCGGAGGAGGTCGCCGGCTTCGAGGCGAGCGTCCGGCTGCAGAACTCCCTCGGCGTGCCGAGCCGGATGATCGCCCCGCCTGAGGCGCAGCGGCTTTCCCCGCTGATCATCACCGAGGGACTGCTGGCCGCCGCCTTCTCGCCGGACGACGGCCACTGCACCCCCGAATCCGTCGTCCAGGGCTACGCGTCCGCCGCCCGCCAGTACGGCGCGCGGATCTTACGGCACACCGACGTCACCGGCATCGAACTGCGCGGCGACCGGATCACCGCCGTGACGACGACCATCGGGCGTATCGCCACCGACACGGTCGTCTGCGCGGCCGGCGCATGGTCGCGGGCCGTCGGCGCGATGGCCGGCGTGGTCCTGCCGGTGGTGCCGCTGCGCCGCCAGATCGCGGTCACCGAGCCGGTAGAGGGGCTGCCGCCGCAGCTGCCCATGACCATCGACTTCACCACCAGCCTCTACTTCCACCGCGAGGGCCCCGGCCTCCTCCTCGGCATGTCCGACCCCGACGAGCGGCCCGGTTTCGCCACCGACACCCACGACCGCTGGATCCCCCGCCTGGCCGAGGCCATGGAGCGCCGCGCCCCCGCGCTCCTCGACCTGCGCCGCACGGGAGGCTGGGCGGGCCTGTACGAGGTCACCCCGGACCACAACGCCCTGATCGGCGAGGCGACTTCCGTCTCCCGTTTTCTGTACGCGACCGGCTTCTCCGGCCATGGCTTTCTTCAGGGACCGGCCGTCGGCGAGGTCGTCCGCGACCTGTACCTCGGCCGCGCACCCTTCATGGACGTCAGCCCCTTGAGCGCCGACCGGTTCGCGGCCGACGCCCCGCGCCCGGAGGCCAACCGCGTATGACCGAGCTCCATCTGTGGCTGCGCGGCACGCTGCGCCCGGAGGGGTGACTGCGTGCCCGGGACGCCGTCTTCGAGGAGCTGTGGACCGGTGACGACGCCCGGATCACCGCGCCGGCAGAGGAGTCGGCGGGCCGCGTACCCCACCACCCGGTGACGATTCAGTCCCCGGTGACGGCCTCGTGCACGAGCCGCTTGAGGTCCTGGAACATCGTGTGCGAGGACTTCGGCCGCACCTGCGTCATGAACTGCACCGTCAGATCGCGGGCCGGGTCCACCCAGAACGTGGTGGTCGCCACACCGCTCCAGCCGTACGTGCCGAGCGTGGAGGGGGCCCTGGTGCGGGTCGGGTCGATCACCACGGAGACGCCGAGGCCGAAGCCGATGCCGTCGTTGCCGGGCTCGTCATGGGCGGGGCGGCTGCCGAAGGCGCGCAGATCGGCGCCGCCCGGGAGCTGGTTGGACGTCATCAGGTCCACGGTTTCGGGGGCCAGCAACCGGGTGCCGTCGAGTTCGCCGCGGCGGCGCAGCAGTTCCATGAAGCGGTGGACGTCGTGCGCGGACGCCGCCAGACCACCGCTGCCGGACAGGAAGCGGGGGCGGCCGTGCAGCGGGAGGCCCGGGATCGGCTCGATACCACCGTGCTCGGTCTCGCCGTACAACTCGGCCAGCCTGCCCGCCTGTTCGTCGCTCACGCAGAACCCGGCGTCGGTCATCCCGAGCGGCCCGAAGATCCGCTCGGCGAAGAACTCGTCGAGCGACCGCCCGGACACGACCTCGATGACGCGGCCCAGGACATTGCTGGCGACCGAGTAGTTCCACTGTGTCCCCGGCTCGAACTGCAGCGGCAGACTCGCGTACACGTCGACTGTCGTGGCCAGGTCGGAGCCCGGCAGCACCGCCGACTCCAGGTTGGCGTCGCGGTAGAGGGCGTCGACGGGGTGCGTGTGGTAGAAGGCGAACGTCAGCCCGGCGGTGTGGGTCATCAGGTGCCGGACGGTGATCGGCCCGTCGGCGGGGCGGGTCACCATGTCGGCGCCGGATCCGCTGACGTACACCCGAGGCTCGGCGAAGGCGGGCAGGTGGCGTTCGAGCGGGTCGTCGAGCGACAGCTTGCCCTCCTCCACCAGCAGCAGCGCGGCGACCGAGGTGACCGGCTTGGTCATGGAGTAGATCCGCCACAGCGTGTCCGCCTCGACCGGCAGCCCGGCCGCGAGATCGCGGTGGCCGTGCGTGGTGAGGTGGGCGACGCGGCCGCCGCGGGCGACGGACACCAGGTAGCCGGGCAGCCGCCCCTCGTCGACGTAGTGGGCGAACTGCTGGTCGAGGCGGTCCAGCGCCTTCGCGTCCAGTCCGACCTCGCCCGGGTCGACCTCTTGTGTCAGCAGTGCCATCGCTCTCCTCCGAATGCGTACGACGAGGACGCGCTCCGGCATACCCCGCCGGAACGGCCTCTGACCTCATCGTCGCGCAGGTACGCGTGTACGGTCCTTCGATTGCTCATGATCGTCGATCGCCGCTCCGGGCCGCCCCGGAAGCGCACGGCCCGGCACCGCACCGGCCAGGGCGAGGGCGGCGAGGACGATCAACGGCAGCGCGGGGCCACCACTCGATTCCATGAGCGCGGTCGCGGCGGCCACGCCCAGCACCGGCCCGACGTTCATCGCGGTCTGCTGCAGCCCGCCCGCCACGCCTGCCGACTGCACGGCGGCCTCCCGTACGACGCCATGGGTCGCCGCCACCATCACCGTGCCGAATCCGGCTCCCACCAGGGCGAACCCCGCGCACAGGGTGACCGTGGCCGACGCATCGGAGAGGACGAGGATTCCGAGCGCGAGGACCACCATCGCCCCCACGGCCGTACGGCGGGCACCGGCCCGGCGCAGCAGCACCGCGCACGAGGGCGCCGCCACCACCATGAGCAGGGCCAGCGGCAGACTGCGCAGGGCGCTCTGCAACGGGTCCAGGCCGAGCGTGTCCTGCAACAGGAACGTGCCGGCGAACAGCGCGCCGGACAGCGCCGCCGACGCGGCCACCAGCATGCCGAGCGCCGATCCGACCGCCGCCGATCCGACGAGGTCCGGCGGCAGGAGGGGGTCGGCCGTACGGCGCTCGTGCCGGACGAAGGCGGCGCAGGTGACCGCGGCGGCCGTCGCTGTCCAGACCCACCCCGGCAGCGCGACGAGGGCGTGGACCAGGCAGGCCAGGGTCACCGCGAGCAGCAGCGCGCCGGGCACGTCGAGCCGGGCGGGGGAGGTGTCGTGCGGGGACCGCACGGCGAGGGCGAGCCCGCCGAGGGCGAGGGCGGGGACGACGTTCAGGAGGAACACCACCCGCCAGCCCGGCCCCGCCACCAGCGCACCGCCCAGCACCGGTCCGACAGCGGCTGCCACGCCGATCGCGGCGGTCCGTACGGCGATCGGCGTCCGCAGCCGGTCGGCCGGGAAGGCGGCCCGCAGCATCCCGAGCGTGGCCGGCTGCAGCAGCGCCCCGAACACCCCTTGCACGACCCGCAGCCCGATCACCCAGCCGACACCGGGCGCCAGGGCGATGCCCGCCGAGGCGGCCCCGAAGCCGAGCATGCCGAGGCCGAAGACCCGGTGGTGCCCGTACCGGTCGCCGAGCCGCCCGGCGAACACCAACAGGCTTGCCACCACGATCAGATAGCCGGTGCTGGTCCACTGGACCTCGGCGAAGGAGGCGCCCAGATCGCGTTGCAGGGCCGGCTGGGCGACGGTCAGGACGGTGCCGTCGAGCGCGACGATCACGGCGCCGACGACACTGCTCGCGAGAGTGAGCCGCGGGTTCACTCGCCCTCCGGCCCGAGGTGCGCGTCCAGGACCGACCGCAGCAGGGGTACGAAGTCCTCGGCACCGCTGGCGAGTTGGAGGCTGCCCCAGCTCCACAGCTGGGCGATCCCGTGCAGACCGGCCCACAGCGCGCCCGCGACGAGCCGGGCGTCGGCGTCGGGGCGGGCTTGACCGACCAGCTCCACCAGGCGGCCGAACAGGGGGAGGCTGGTGTCCCGCAGCCCCAAGTAACCGCTGGCCAGCAGATCATGACGGAACATCAGCTCGTACATGCCGCGATTGCCCAGCGCGAACTCCAGATAGACGCGCCCCAGCGCCGTCAGCCGAGCCCGTGGGGACGCCGTACCGTCGCCGTCGGCAGCCGTCGCGCGACGGGCGAGCTCCTCGAAGCCGCGGCGGGCGATGGCCGAGAGCAGCTCCAGGTGGGTGGCGAAGTAGCGGCGCGGGGCGCCGTGCGAGACACCTGCGCGGCGGGCGATCTCCCGCAGGGTGAGGGCCTGGGCGCCCTCCTGGGTAACGAGATCCACGCCGACGTCGATCAGTCGGGTCCGCAGCCCCGTATCGGGTTCATGTACTGCCATAGACACTGTCTACCAGTGAGGAGTAGACAGTGTCTACGGGGCTGATATCCAGGCGGGAATGCCCGGGCTCCTGGGCAGGGTTGATCCAGGCATGACTGAGGACGCCACCCAGAACGCACTGCTCGCGCTGCTGTCCGAGATCCGCGGCGGGGTGCTGGTCACCCTCAAACGCGACGGCCGGCCGCAGCTGTCGAACGTCAGCCACGCCTACTACCCCGACGAGCGGATCATCCGCGTCTCGATCACCGACGACCGCGCCAAGACCCGCAACCTGCGACGGGACCCCAGAGCGTCGTACCACGTCACGACCCCCGACCGGTGGGCGTACGTCGTCGCCGAGGGCACGGCCGATCTCACGCCGGTCGCGAAGGACCCGTACGACGCCACGGTCGAGGAACTCGTCCGGCTCTACCGGGACGTCCTGGGTGAGCATCCGGACTGGGAGGACTTCCGGGCGGCGATGGTGCGGGACGGGCGGCTGGTGCTGCGGCTGCGGGTGGAGCGGGCGTACGGCATCCCGAAGGGGACCAATCGGGGCTGAGCCTCCGTCACCTCGCCCACCGGCAGCTAGGGGTGATCCACTGCGAGCGACGCGGAGACAGGGACGGGGGAGTGCGCGGCATGGTGGATCCGCCCCCACGACGCCTCGCGAACTGGACGACGTAGCCCGCCTGATGCACGAGAGCGTGCGAACGGACCCGCAACTCGCCCGCTGCTGGGCCCAGTTCGCACGCGGTGTACGGCTTCCCGGGACGCCCGGCGCCCTCGACCGCCCCTGTCTGCCCGCCGCCGGGTGTCAGTGGTGGGCAGTACGGTCCTGGTGCGGGCGGGCGCGACCGTGCTGGCGCCGTTCGACGGCCACCACATAGTGATGGCGGCCCCGGAGGGCAACGAGTTCTGCGTCGCGGCTGCCTCCGCGTGAAACGGCCCCCGCATCGCCGTCGGCGAGCTCAGCGGGTACGGGCCGCTCCGCCCGCGACCGCGGCGGCGGAATCGGTGTCCGCCTCCGCGGACGCCTCCTTCACCCAGGTTTCCAGGCACATGACGAACTCGGTCGCCCGGTCCGCCCAGTTGAGGTCGCAGCGCGCCGCCTCCCAGCCCCGTACGGCCGCGCGCAGGCGCATCTCCGGGTCGATGCGAAGACGCCGTACGGCCTGCGCCGCCGTGGCCGGGTCCTCGTACGGCACGACGAGACCGCAGCCGTAGCGCTCGACGAGGTCGGCCGCCAGCGGGGTGGGTGTGGTGACGAGGGGGACGCCGTGGGCCATGTACTCCACGGCCTTGGTGGGCCGTGAATGCCGGTAGTTGGGCTGGTCGTGGAGGAGGGAGAGTCCGGCCAGGGCCCCGGAGAGCAGCGGCAGGGCGCGGTCGTTGGCCAGGTACCCGTGCCAGCGCAGCACGCCGTCCCCGTCGGCCTCGGCGAGCGCGTCCCGCACGTCGGGGTCCGCCGCGCCGATCACCTCGACGTGGATGTCCGGCACCAGCAGCCGTGCCGTCTCGATGAGCTCCAGCGCACCCCGCGCCCTGGAGAGGTGCCCGAGATAGACGACCCGGTCGTCGCCCGGCGGCTCGGGCGGCTCGGGGGGCACCGTCGTGAGGTTCGCCACCACGGGGTGCGGGCGGCGAAAGCGCCGCTGGTAGGCGTCCTCGGCGAGCAGCAGCCGCAGATGCCGTTCAGCCAGTCGTTCCGCCGACCGCACGGCCAGGCGCAGCGGCGGTCGCAGCGGCCGTGGCACCCAGCGCTTCATCACCAGCGCCGCCGCCGTGTCCTCGTGCACGTCCCACACCGTGACCGGGGCGCGTCCCTCGCGCCGCCATCGGCGCAGCGTGCCGGGCAGGGCGAGCAGCAGCTCCGGGTCGTGCAGCAGGACGACGTCCGCCTGAGGCCCACGCTCGGCGAGCAGGGTGCGGGCCGCACGCAGTGCCGTCCGGCGGTCCCGTCCGGCGGCCCGGGGCAGGTCCACGCCCTCGACGTACGGGCGTGGCGCCACCTGGCGGGCGGCGAACGGCGCGGCGTACACGATCCGGTGACCGCGCTCCCGCAGGGCGGCGATCTCCCGGTGCAGGATCCGGGCGTCCTCGGGGTGGTGGACGACGGTGACGACGAGTATCCGCATGGAGCACGCACCTTTCGACTGCCCCGAGATCCAATGCACCGAGGTAACGCGCCCCGGCCGGCCTGAGAGCCCCCGGACCCACTGCCCGGAGATCCACCGTCCCGGGAGACGTGCCGGTCACAGCACTTCGACGTCGGGCCGGAAGATCCGCCCCCGGGTGTCGAACAGCAGCCGGGCCGCGTCGCCGAGGGCCGGCAGGTCGTAGGCCGAGTGGTCCTGGAGGAGGATCGTCAGGTCGTGCTCGCGCACCGCCGCCATGACGTCGCCGACGCGTGGGACGCCCACCCCGTCCACCGACCACAGCCGCACGTGAGGATCATGGAAGGACACCTCGGCCTCCCGCTCCCGCAGCAGCCGCGCCACCGGCACCGCGGGCGACTCCCGCTGGTCCGCCACGTCCGGCTTGTAGGTGACCCCGAGCAGCAGCACCCGGGAACCGCGCAGCGGCCGGCCGGCGGTGTTGAGCAGGTCCTGGGCGCGGCGCACCACGTATTCGGGCATACGCCGGTTGATCTCCTGGGCGAGCTCCACGAACCGGAACTCGTAGCCGAGCGACGAACGCACCTTGTACGACAGGTAGTTGGGGTCGATGGGTATGCAGTGCCCGCCGACGCCGGGGCTGGGCCGGAACGCCTGGAAGCCGAAGGGCTTCGTGCCGGCGCAGCGGATCGCGTCCCAGAGGTCGACGTGCAACTCGTGGCTGATCACGGCCAGTTCGTTGACCAGGGCGATGTTCACATGGCGGTAGGTGTTCTCCAGCAGCTTGGCCATCTCGGCCTCGCGGGTGCCCTTCGCCTGGACGACGGTGTCGACGAGCTTGCCGTAGAACGCGACCGCACGCGCCGCGCATGACGGGGTGCAGCCGCCGACCACCTTCGGTGTGGTGCGCAGCCCGTGCGTGGTGTTGCCCGGGTCGATGCGCTCGGGTGAGAAGGCCAGCGCGAAGTCCGCGCCGGCGCGCAGCCCCGACTCCTCCAGGAGCGGCCGTACGACCTCCTCGGTGGTGCCCGGATACGTCGTCGACTCCAGCACGACGAGCTGCCCGCGCCGCAGCCGGCCCGCCACCGTGCGCACGGCGGCCTTCACCGCGCTCAGATCGGGCCCGCCGTCCTCGCTGAGCGGGGTCGGCACACAGATCACCACGGTCTGCGCACGGGCCAGACAGGCGTCGTCCGTGTACGCGGTGAAGCCGGCCGCCCGCATCCGGCGGACATCCTCGTCGGAGACGTCGTCGACATGGGAGTGCCCGGTGTTGAGCGCCTCCACGACCCGGGGATCGCGGTCGAGCCCCACCACCCTCAGGCCGATCGACGCCGCCTCACGCGCGAGCGGCAGTCCGACGTATCCCAGCCCGATCACCGCGAGTTCCACGGCGTCGGGCCGTTCTGCTTCCCCGAGCGGTTCGCTCGCTTCCCCGAGCGGTCCGGTCTGGTCGACCTGCATAGGGACTCACCCCGCCTCAAGGCATCCAAGGGCGCGGTACGCGTCACGGGTTGTGGCGGCGGCCCGCTGCCAGGTGCGGTCACGCGCGACCATCGCGCGGGCGGCTGCTCCCCACTCAGCCCGCCGCTTTTGACTGTAAATGAGCATTTCGAGTTCATCAGCCCAGGATTTTTGCGATCTATCCTGAATTAGTCGTCCGTTAACCTCTGGTTCGACCAGCTCTCTGAGTGCCGTGACGTCACTCGCCACCACGGGGACACCGCTCGCCATCGCTTCGACCGGCTTGAGAGGGGTCACCAGATGGCAGACGCGCTCGTCGGTGCGCGGCACCGCGAACACGTCCAACACGGCATGGAAGTCCCGCACTTGGGCGTGCGGCACCCGGCCCGTGAACAGGGCGGTCCCGTCGTCCAGGCCCAGCCGGGCGGCCAGCCGCTCCAGCGCGGGCCGCTCGGGTCCGTCGCCGACGATCAGCAGCCGCACCGGGGCGCCACGCCGGCGCAGCTCTTCACCCGTATGGAGCAATGTGTCGAGCCCCTCGTGCGGGGTGAGACTGCCGACCGTGCCGACGACGAACTCCTCCGGCGCGATCCCGAGCCGGGCGCGCACGGGCGCCCCGTCCGGCAGCGGGGCCAGAAACGCGTCGTCCACGGCGTTCGGCACGATGAGGACCCGCTCCTCGGGCACCCCGCGCCCCACGATCTCGGCCTTCATCGCCTCACCCAGCGTCAGCACCAGATCCGCCTCACGCATGCAGGACGTCTCCAGAGCGCGTCGCGCCCGGTATGTCTCGTCGTCCCGGCTGCGCCCCGGCGCCTGGGTCAGCCAGGTCTCCTCCAGGAAACCCCGCACCTCGTAGACCACCGGCAGCCCGTAGGTCTCCCGCAGGGCGAGCGCCACGCGCCCGTTGCCGTGGTCGGTCGCGGCATGCAGGACGGCCGGTCGCAGCCGTTCCACCAGCCGGGCGGCCAGGTCGGCGTTGCGCGCCAGCGCCGCGGCCTGCCCGTACGGCAGCCGCAGCGGCAGCAGCCGGTGCTGCGGCACCCCGCCCACGTGCTGGGACGGGCGAGCGTCCAGCACCCCCTGGGTCACGGGGAAGCCGATCCGGGTCACGACATGCGGGTCCAGCCCCGCCGCCAGCTGCGCCTCGGCCAGCTTCTGCGTGCGCACGGTGTAGCCGGCGTGCCGGAACGGCAGCCCATTGGTGACCAGATGCAGCACCCGGCCCGGCACGGGCCGAAATCGCCGGCCGACGGGCGCGGGCACCCGCGTGGCGGACGGCGCTGCCACCGGCCCGGCGCTGCGGGCACGCCCGGCGAGCCGCACTTCGAACGGCCGCAACCGACGGCGGGCACGCCCCGGCACCAGCCGCACCGCAAGCAACGCCGCCCGCAGCGGATCCTGCCGCAGTTCGCCAAGCGCCACGGAGGCGGCCAGACTGAGGGCACGCAGAACATAACGGGACATACCGCAAAGGTAGGCCGCAACGCTGAGCAAGTGCCCACCAACTGTCACTGTCCCAAGGACACCGGCCGCGAGGGAGCCGAAGGGCGCGCCGGTGTCGAGACGGCGAACGCGCGGAGGCCCGAAGGGCTGAGCACGATCGCCGTCTCGACACCGGCTGAAAGCGCCCGTAGGCGACCGAGCCATCAAACGGAGGGCACGATGAACGGCGGCGTACTCCACGTGGTCGGCACCCGCCCCAACTTCGTCAAGGCCGCGCCGGTCGTCGCCGCCCTGAGAACGGCAGGCTGCGCCCAGATCCTCGTCCACACCGGCCAGCACTACGACGCACGAATGTCGGACATCTTCTTCCGGCAACTCGGCCTGCCCGAACCCGACACCGACCTCGGCGTCGGCTCCGGCAGCCACGCCCGCCAGACCGCCGACCTCCTGACGGCCCTGGAGGGCGAACTGACCGCCCGCGCGCCCGCCCTGGTCACGGTGTACGGCGATGTGAACTCGACGCTGGCCGCCGCCCTCGCCGCCGCCAAGCTGGGCGTCCCGGTGGCGCATGTGGAGGCCGGGCTGCGCAGCTTCGACATGACGATGCCGGAGGAGGTCAACCGGCGTCTGGTCGACCAGCTGGCCGAGCTGTTGTTCGTCACGAGCCCCGAGGCCGTCGGCCATCTCGCCCGCGAGGGGGTCGCCACGGAGCGGGTGCACTTCGTCGGCAACCCGATGATCGACACGCTGCTCACCCATCTGGACCATTTCGACCCGGTGACCGCCCGCGCCGCACACCGACTGCCCGAGCGCTACGGCGTCGTCACCCTGCACCGGCCCGCCAACGTCGACGACCCGGAGGCCGCCGCGGCCGCCGCCCGGGTCCTGGCCGAGGCCGCTCGCCATCTCGATCTGGCCGTACCGCTGCACCCGCGCGGCCGTGCGGCGCTGCGGGCGGCGGGCCTCGGGGACGCGCCCGGCGTCCATCTGCTCGACCCGCTCGGCTACGTCGAGTTCATGAGCCTCGTACGCGGAGCCGCCGCGGTGATCACCGACTCGGGCGGCGTCCAGGAGGAGACGACCGTCCTCGGCGTCCCGTGCCTGACCCTGCGCACGACGACGGAACGCCCGGTCACGGTCACCCACGGCACCAACCGGCTGGTCCGCCACGGGGAGTTGGTGCCCGCTCTGCGCAAGGTGCTGGACGGCGGGGGAGCCGCGCCGGGGGAGGGGCCACCGCTGTGGGACGGCCGGGCGGGCGGCCGGATCGCGCACGTCATCACCGGGTGGCTGGAGCGCCATGGCTGACGACATGCGGACGTACGACGACACCCGGACGTACTGGGACACCCGTCACGCCGACCACGACGACCTCGCCTCCGGCGCGCACATCGGGCTCGACCGTCCGGGCAACGAGATCTTCTACGCTCGGCGGCTCGGCACGCTGCTCTCCCTCATCGGTGACCTGTCGAGCCCCGCCGCCCCGCTGTTCGTGCTCGACGCCGGCTGCGGCAAGGGGTACTTCGCCCGTGCCCTGGCCCGTTGCGGCCATCGGGTCGACGCCTTCGACACGAGCCCGACGGCGGTCCAACACGCCCGCGCGGAGGGCGGCGGCCCGCGCTACGCCGTCGCGGCGCTCGACGAGTGGCGCAGTCCCTGGCCGTACGACATCGTGGTCTGCGTGGACGTCCTGTTCCATGTGCTGGACGACCACGAGTGGGCGGCCGGCCTGCGCAATCTGGCCTCCCTCGTCCGCGTCGCCGGCCGCCTGATCGTCACCGACGAGGACACCGCCGATCGCACTCCCCGCGGTGACTACATCGTGCACCGCCCGACCGCCGCCTACCGCGCCGAACTCGAGCCGCTCGGGCTGCGGCACGTCCTCTTCAGCCCGTACGGCTTCCGGGAGGACCGGGTCGGCTTCCACGTCTTCACGAGGACCAGCTGATGCGTCTGACCGACCTGCTCCATCCGCACCTCGACGGTGTCACGACGGTGGTGGACACGACGCGCGGGGGATTGCGCCTGGAGCCCTACCTGCATCTGCCGCCGGGTGTCGCCCTGCATTGCGACGACGAGCAAGACGAACGACCGTTCGGCGAAGGTGAGTTGGCGCTCCTCTCCTACGGCCCCGACGCCGAGCTGCACGGCAGCGAGAACGCCTGGCGCGCCGTACTGGCACGCATGCAACCCGGTGCACGCGCGCTGATCGTGTTCGGCCACCATGTGGCCGACCTCCCCCATCACCGCCTCCTCGACGCCCTGGTGGCCCACCGCTGCCAGGTCCTGCGCGCGGCACCCCTCGACTACGTCCATCTGCACGCGGGCGCGGTCGTCGCGCGCACCGACGAGCTGCTGCCTTCGCACGACTTCTTCGGCCGGTCCGTCCCGTCCGACGGGCACGCCACGGCGCTGCGGATCGCCGACGAGTACGTCTTCGCCGACCTCGCCTCCCGGTCCCTGCGCGCCCGGGTACTGGACCTGGAACGGACCGTCGAGGAGGCGGAACGCGCCCGGGGCACCGCCGGGCAGGACGGGATCGCCGACCGGCTCTCCGCCGCCGTACGGGAGAAGGAGCAGCTCGCCGCCGCGCTGCGGGCCGCCCGGGACCGGGTCGAGGTGCTGCAGGCGCGCGTGGCCATGCTGGAGGGCTCCACTTCGCTGCGGGTGGGAAAGGCGCTGGTGTCGGCCGCGCGCTCGCCGAAGCGGGGCGCGGCCCGGCTGCCGGGGGAGCTGTACGGACTGTGGCGCGGGCGGCGCCGCTCGGCCGCGCCGGCACCGCAGAGCGCGCCGAAGGACCGGGCCGAGCCGGACGTGCCCCTCGACGGCCGTTTCCACCTCGCCCATCGCGCCCTGATCGCAGCGCCCCGCGACCGCCTCGTCCTGGCCGGTGTGCTCACCCCCTCCACCGCGGAGGACTTCGCGGCGGACGTGGTCGTCAACCGGCTGCTGCCGCACGACGGGCGGCTGCTGGTGCAACGCACCGACCCTGACGTGCTCGTCGTGCAGCTGAGCGCCTGCACCGGCGACGGGCCCTGGTGGCTCACCGGCACCGGCCTCGCCCCCGACCTGGACCGCACGCTCGCCGAACTGCTCGCCGAGACAAGGGCTCTGGGCCGGTCGGCCGTGCTGTGGCGGGACGCTCCCGCCTCCGCCGCGCCCGGGCTCGCCCGGTTCGCCTGGGACGCCGTCGTCGACGCCGACACCGGCGTACGGCTCGCCCGGCTCGACCCGGCGGTGGAGGGCCGGGAGCGGCTGCGCGAGGTGTTCCGGGCGGACAGCACCCGGGTACGGCTGGCGCGGCTGGCGCGCCTTGCCGCTGCCCCGGATCCGCTGGACGAGCGGCGCGTCGCCGTGCTGGCCGCGCCCCGGGACCGCACCGACGTCGCCCGGCTCGTCGGCCAGGTGCTCGGCCAGCTGCACCGCCCGGCCGAGGTCGTCGTGCCCGATCCCACGGGACTCGACGAACTCACCGCCGCCGGAGTGCCGGTACGCCGGGGGCAGCCCCGGGCGCCCTGGGTCGCCGACTGGACGGACCTCACCGAGGACCGTCCCGACACCCTGCTGCTCGACCTGATGTGCGCCCAGGAGTACTCCGGCGCCGACGCGGTGGGCCACACGCCGACCGCCGACGACTACGTCTTCGTACCGTCGCTGCGCCCCCTGCTGGTACGCCGGTCGCTGCACCTGTCCGGTACGGCGCCGGACAGGTGGGCGGCTCAGGGGCACCGTCTGTTCGCCGTGCGCGGGAAGGAGCCGTCATGAGCCGCAATGGG
Source organism: Streptomyces sp. CA-251387 (assembly GCF_050936625.1). Classification (NCBI taxonomy): domain Bacteria; kingdom Bacillati; phylum Actinomycetota; class Actinomycetes; order Kitasatosporales; family Streptomycetaceae; genus Streptomyces; species Streptomyces sp. CA-251387. The sequence continues at coordinate 8,018,646 of NZ_JBNJMJ010000001.1, forward strand.
GAGCCGTCATGAGCCGCACGCTGCGGGCGCTCGTCTACGGCGACGTGGACCTCAATCTCATCGACGGCTCCGCCGTGTGGGCCCAGTCGACGGTGCAGGCCCTGTCCCGGGCGGGCTGCGCGACCCGGCTCGTCCTCAAATCACCGGTCCGCACCGGCCGGTTGACCGATCCGCTGGCCGAGCTGCCCGGGGTGGCCCTGGTGTGCCCACACGAGGAGCGGCTGCTGCCGGGCCTGGCCGACCGGCCCATGTCGCCCGTGCAGGCCGCACAGGCGCTCGCCCGGCTGGACGAGGACGACCCGTGCGACCTGCTGGTGCTGCGCGGCCGGCGGCTGGTCACCCGGGTCGTGGCCGACGGCCGGTTCGACGGGCGGATCTGGGCCTATCTCACCGACATCCCGCAGTCGGCCGCCGAGATGACCGAGGCGGCCCGCGCGGACCTCACCCGCATCGCCGAGGCCGCGCACCGACTCCTGTGCCAGACCGAGGAGTTGCGCTGCTTCCTGGAGACCTGGATGCCCGAGGCGTGCGGCAAGTGCGTGCTCAGCCCGCCCGCCGTGCCCGAGCCGGGCTTCGCGCTGCCGGACCGGGACGGACCGCACGATCCGCTGCGGCTCGTCTACACCGGCAAGTTCGCACCCCGGTGGAACACCCTGCCCATGACGCGGCTGCCGGAACTCCTCGCCGAACGCGGTGTCCCCACCGAACTGCACACCGTCGGCGACAAGATCCACGACGATCCCGGCCACCCCGGCTTCCGGGCCGCCATGGCGCGGGCGCTCGCCGGCACCCCCGGCGTCCAGCACCACGGGGGACGGCCGCGCGAGGAGGCCATGCGCATCGCCGCCGACTGCGACCTGGGCCTCGGCTGGCGGGACCCGGTGCTCGACTCCAGCCTCGAACTGTCCACGAAGGTCCTGGAGTTCGGCGCCCTGGGCCTGCCCGTGGTCCTCAACCGCACCCCGGCGCACGAGGCGTTGCTCGGCACCGACTACCCGCTGTTCGTGCCGGGACGCGCCGGACTCGACGACGCCGCCGACACCGTCGCACGGGCCGTCCGCGAGCCGCAGGCGCGGCACCTCGCGGCCGCCCGCTGCCGCGAGGCCGCCCGGCGGTACACCCTGGACGGAGCGGCCGCCCGCTGGCGTGCCCAGCTCGCCAGGGCATTCCCCGCCGCGCCCCGCGAGGTGACGACCCGTCAACGCCCCCTGCGAGTGGGTGTCGCGGGGCACGACCTGAAGTTCCTCACCCGGCTGCTGGACCACTTCCGGGCGCTGCCCGGTCTCGACGTACGGGTCGACGCCTGGCCGGCGCTGGCCCGCCACGACCCGGACACGAGCCGGGAACTCGCCGACTGGGCGGACGTGGTGGTCGTCGAGTGGTGCGGCCCGGCCGCCGTCTGGTACAGCCGCCACAAGCGGCGCGGCAGCCGGCTCGTCGTCCGGCTGCACCGCTTCGAGCTGGACGCGCCCTGGCCCCGGCAGATCGACATCGACGCCGTCGACCGGGTGGTGTGCGTCAGCCCGTACTACGCCCGCCGCACCCGCGAGCACACCGGCTGGCCCGCCTCGAAGGTCGTGGTGGTCCCCAACTGGGTGGACACCGACCAGCTGGACCGGCCGAAGGCGCCGGGCGCCCACCACCGCCTCGGCATGATCGGCATCGCGCCCAGCCGCAAACGCCTCGACCTCGGCCTCGACGTCCTGGAGGCGTTGCGCGCCCGGGACCCGCGCTGGCATCTGTCGGTCAAGTCCAAGCCGCCCTGGGAGTACTGGTGGATCTGGAACAAGCCCGAGGAGCGGGCGCACTACGACGCCGTGCTGCGCCGGATGCAGACCTCGCCGCTGCTCGACGGGGCCGTCGTCTTCGACGCGTTCGGGCCGGACGTGGCGGGCTGGCTGCGGCGGGTCGGGCATGTGCTGTCCACCAGCGACGACGAGAGCTTCCACCTCGCGCCCGCCGAGGGCATGGCGTCGGGCGCCGTACCCTCGCTGCTGCCGTGGCCCGGGGCGGACGAGATCTACGACCGGCGGTGGATCCATGACAGCCCCGAGGCGATGGCGGAGGCGATCGCCTCGCTCGGGGAGGACGGCTGGCGGTCCGCCGGGGAGCTGGCCCGCACCCAGGTACGGGAGGGCTTCTCCCTGGAGCGGGTGGCCGAGGCCTGGACGGAGCTGCTCGTGTCGGGGTGATGCCCGAGTCCCCGGAGCCGCCAAGGCGTCCGGGGACCCGGGAGTTCGCGCACGATCAGCGCGGCATCAGGCCGTCACCGTCTCCGGGCGCGCGGCCTCCTTGGCCGAGCGCTCGCCGAGCTGCTCCGTCGGGATCCTGGCGGTCTCGCGGGCCGAGAGGGCGGCCACGACCGGCGGCACGCACAGGGCCGCCGTGAACAGGGCCACCGCCGACCAGTCGTCGCCGTTCGGGCCCGCGATCTGCGCGGCGAAGGTGACCGCGAAACCGGCCACGGCGAAGCCGATCTGGGTGCCGATGGCCATGCCGGACAGCCGGACCCGGGTGGAGAACATCTCGCCGTAGAAGGAGGGCCACACGCCGTTCGCGGCGCTGTAGACCACACCGAACGCGACGATGCCCAGCAGCAGGGTCAGCGGGTAGGAGCCGGTGGAGATCGACCACAGGTAGAGGAACATCATCACCGCGCTGCCCGCCGCGCCGATCAGGTACACCGGACGGCGGCCGGTGCGGTCCGACAGCGTGGCCCACAGCGGGATCGCGGCGAGGGCGACCAGGTTGGCGAGAGCACTCACCCACAGCATGGCGGACCTGCTCATCCCGACCGCGTCGCTCGTGGCGTACGACAGCGCCCACACCGTGAAGATCGTGCTGACCGAGGCGACCAGCGCACCGGCGATCACCCGCAGCACATCCGCCCAGTGCTCCCGCAGCAGCACCACGAGCGGCAGCTTGGCCACGCCCTCGGTGGCGGCCTGCTGCTCGAAGGCGGGCGTCTCGTCCAGCTTGCGGCGGATGACGAAACCGACGACGGCGACCGCCACGCTCAGCCAGAACGGCACCCGCCAGCCCCACGACATCAGCTGCGCCTCCGGCAGCGCGGCGACCGGGATGAAGACGAGGGTGGCCAGCAGCTGTCCGCCCTGGGTGCCGCTCAGCGTGAAGCTGGTGAAGAAGCCGCGCCGGTGCGGTGGCGCGTGTTCCAGGGTCATCGAGTTGGCGCTGGCCTGCTCACCGGCCGCCGAGATGCCCTGCAGCACCCGGCACAGGACCAGCAGGACGGGCGCCAGGGTGCCGACCTGGTCGCGGGTCGGCAGACAGCCGATGAGGAACGTCGACACGCCCATCAGGATCAGCGTGAAGACCATGATCTTCTTACGTCCCACCCGGTCCCCGAAGTGACCCAGGAACAGCGCGCCGATCGGCCGGGCCGCGTAGGCCACACCGAACGTGGCCAGCGACAGCAGGGTCGCGGTCGCCGGGTCGGACTCGTCGAAGAACACCTCGGGGAAGATCAGCGCGGCCGCGCTGCCGTAGATGAAGAAGTCGTAGTACTCCAGGGCGCTGCCGATCCAGGCGGCGGTGGCGGCTTTCTTCGGCTGCCCGGGCGGGGCTGCGGACGCGGGGACGGACACGGCGTGCTCCTTCGAGGGGACTCCAACGTAAGCGGAGTGAGGACGTGAGGGAGGGGGACCTGAGCGGAGGGGAGGAGCCGGATCGCGGCTAATTAACCCACTGGATAGTTAGTACGTGGTGGGTAGGGATGTTGCGCTCACGTTTCCCGGGTGTCAAGAGGTCGTGCGGAGAGAACCCCGCGAAGGCGCGGAGCGGTCCCGCGCCGCTCAGTCCGTGGCGCGGTCCGCCGTCAGGTAGGCGATCACCATGTCGCCCAGCATGTTCCGGTAGTGCTCGCGCTGCGTCGGATCCACCAGGTCGCGGCCGAACAGGGCGCCGAAGGTGTGCCGGTTGGAGACCCGGAAGAAGCAGAAGGAACTGATCATCGCGTGCAGGTCGACGGCGTCGACGTCGGCCGTGAACAGGCCGGACTTCTGCCCCGACTCCAGGATCCGGCGGATCACGTCCAGCGCCGGTGAGCCGATCTTGCCCAGCTTGGCGGAGGCGGCGATGTGCTCGGCCCCGTGGATGTTCTCGATGCTGACCAGGCGGATGAAGTCGGGGTGCTGCTCGTGGTGGTCGAAGGTCAGCTCCGCCAGGCGCCGGATGGCCGCGACCGGGTCCAGATGCTCGACGTCGAGCTGCTGCTCGGCCTTCCGGATGACTCCGTACGCCCGCTCCAGCACGGCCGTGAACAGCTGCTCCTTGCCGCCGAAGTAGTAGTAGATCATCCGCTTCGTGGTGCGGGTGCGGGCGGCGATCTCGTCGACGCGGGCGCCGTCGTAGCCGGCGCGGGCGAACTCCTGCGTCGCGACGTCGAGGATCTCGGCCTTGGTGCGGGCGGCGTCACGGATCCGTCCGCCTGTTCGTGCCGGCTCTTCGACGCTGGTCATCGGCTTCCTTCGGCGAGGGGTGAGCGCTCCCCGGTGGCCCACCCGCGTGCCGGTGATTGTAGAAGCCCGCTCGCCTCGTGTGGCGGGACGGCCCTTCCCAATCGCGGGTGCCTCCTGCTATGACTAACTCACCAGTTCGTACATTAGTGAGCCGCTCAGGAGGTCCCCGGTGGCCAAGGACGCCAAGGACTCGTATCTCGTCGGGCTGATCGGTTCCGGCATCGGCCCGTCGCTCAGCCCCGCGCTGCACGAGCGGGAGGCCGACCGGCAGGGCCTGCGCTACGTGTACCGGCTCATCGACATCGACGCGCTCGGCATCCCGCCCGAGGCGGTGGGCGACCTGGTGCGGGCCGCCGGTGACCTGGGCTTCGACGGGCTCAACATCACGCACCCGTGCAAGCAGCTCGTCATCGAGCACCTGGACGCGCTCGCCCCGCAGGCCGAGGCGCTGGGCGCGGTCAACACCGTCGTCTTCGAGGACGGCCGGGCCGTCGGCCACAACACCGACGTCACCGGCTTCGCCGCGTCCTTCGCGCGCGGGCTGCCCGACGTGCCGCTGGAGCGGGTCGTGCAGCTGGGTGCCGGGGGAGCCGGTGTGGCTGTCGCCCACGCCATGCTGACGCTGGGCGCCGAGCGGGTGACTGTCGTCGACGCGCTGAGCGAACGGGCCGCCGGTCTCGCCGGGGCGCTGAACCGGCACTTCGGTGCCGGGCGCGCTGCCGCGGCCACGCCGGATCGGTTGGCCCAGTTGCTCGGGTCGGCCGACGGCGTCGTGCATGCCACGCCGACGGGTATGGCCGCGCATCCGGGTTTGCCGTTTCCTGGGGAACTGCTTCATCCCGGGTTGTGGGTGGCCGAGGTGGTCTATCGGCCGCTGGAGACGGAGCTGCTGCGTGCCGCCCGGGCGGTTGGCTGCGCCGTCTTGGACGGGGGTGGGATGGCTGTGTTCCAGGCTGCGGACGCGTTTCGGCTGTTCACGGGGCGTGAGCCGGACAGTGTGCGGATGCTGGCGGACATTGCGGAGATGGCCGGCGTCGCGGAGAGCTCGGCGGGCAAGGCCGTCTGACGGCTGCGAGCCGTTCGTGGCTGGTCGCGCAGTTCCCCGCGCCCCTTACCGGAACTGCAGTTACCGCATTTGAAAGGAACAGGTCCCATGCGTACGTCCATCGCCACCGTCTCCCTCAGCGGATCCCTCACCGAGAAGCTGACCGCCGCCTCCCGGGCCGGGTTCGACGGCGTCGAGATCTTCGAGAACGACCTGCTGGCCAGCCCGCTGTCACCCGAAGAGATCCGCAGTCGCTGCGCCGATCTCGGCCTCACTATCGACCTCTACCAGCCCATGCGGGACATCGAGGCCGTGCCCCCCGACGAGTTTGCTCGCAACCTGCGCCGGGCCCGGCACAAGTTCGAGGTGATGCGGCGGCTCGGTGCCGACACCGTGCTCGTCTGCTCCAGCGTGCACCCCCTCGCCGTGGACGACGACGCGCTCGCCGCGTATCACCTGCGCCAACTCGCCGAACTGGCCCAGGACTTCGGCATCCGGGTGGCGTACGAGGCGCTGGCCTGGGGACGGCACGTCAACACGTACGCCCATGCCTGGCGGATCGTCGAGGCCGCCGATCATCCCGCGCTCGGCACCTGCCTGGACAGCTTCCACATCCTCTCCCGTGGGTCGGGCCCCAAGGGCATCGAGGACATCCCCGGCGAGAAGATCTTCTTCCTCCAGCTCGCCGACGCCCCGCTGCTCGCGATGGACGTCCTTCAATGGAGCCGCCACTACCGCTGCTTCCCTGGGCAGGGTGGATTCGATGTGGCGGATCTTGTATGCCGTGTGCTGCATACCGGATACAAGGGTCCGCTCTCCCTCGAGGTCTTCAACGACGTCTTCCGTCAGGCCGAGGCCGGGCCGACCGCCGTGGACGCCCACCGCTCCCTGATCGTGCTGCAGGAGACGGTCGGCCTGGCGACCCCGCCCGCACCCGTCGTCCCCACCGGCGTCGCCTTCGCCGAACTGGTCACGCCCGACGCCGCACCGATCTCGGCGCTGCTCGGTGCCCTGGGCTTCACCCGTACCGCGAGGCACCGCAGCAAGCCGGTCGATCTCTGGCAACAGGGCGAGGCCCGTGTCCTGGTCAACACCGCGGGCGCCGCACGCCGTGACGGCACCGGGCTCGCCGCCATCGGCCTGGAGTCACCGGACCCGGCCGCGGCCGCCCGCCGCGCCGAGGCGCTCCTCGCGCCCGTCCTGCCCCGCCGCCGCGCCCTGGAGGACGCCCCCCTCGACGCGGTCGCGGCACCCGACGGCACCGAACTCTTCTTCTGTGCGACGGACCGGCCCGAACTGCCCAACTGGCGCGCCGACTTCGCGGACGTAGGGCCCGAGGCCGGCACCGCGGGCGTGCACCGCATCGACCATCTCGCCCTCACCCAGCCCTGGCACCACTACGACGAGGCGACCCTCTTCCACCGCAGCGTCCTCGGCCTGAACGCCCAGGAGAGCGTCGACGTCGCCGACCCGTACGGCCTGATGCGCAGCCGCGCCGTCACCAACGCCGACGGCAGCGTGCGGATCGCCCTGAGCGTCGGCGCCGCGCCCACGGACGACACGGTGCACGCCCAGCACATCGCGCTGGCCACGGACGACGTGGTCGCCGTGGCCCGCCGCTTCCGGGCGGCGGGCGGGCGTCTGCTGCCGATCCCGGCCAACTACTACGACGACCTGGCGGCCCGGTACGAGTTCGCGGACGGCGAGCTGGAGACGTATCGCGAGCTGGGCATCCTCTACGACCGTGACACGTACGGCGAGTTCCGGCACTGCTACACCGTGACCGTCGGCCGCGTCTTCTTCGAACTCGTGCAGCGGGACGGCTACCGGGGTTACGGCGCCCCGAACGCGCCGGTGCGGCTGGCGGCGCAGCACCTGGCGCACTGACCTACTGGCGGTTGACGGTCCGGGTCACACCGGCGATGACCGTCGTGGCCAGGATCCATCCGGTGAGGATGAGGAGGTACGACAGCCACTGCTGCCCGTCCTGCGGGGCGAACGCCGTCTCCTGGCCGAAGGAGATCACCGGCAGCAGCAGGTCGAGCGTGTAGAACACCGGGTTGAAGTCGGGTGCCTCGTCCGCTTTCAGCGCCGGGGGCGTGTGGAGCGCGAAGGTGACCGAGCCGACGGCGAGCAGTGACAGCAGCCAGCCCAGGGCACGCATCGGTCGGAAGCCGTAGCCGACCGTGGCGTCCTGGACGTGGCCCCACAGACGGCCGTACCAGGGCAGGGTGGCGTGGTGGCGGCGCTGCTTGGCGAGCTGGACGAGGCGGGCGGCGTGGTCGTCGCCGGTCCGCCGGTAGGCGGCGGTCAACTGCTCGTATCCGTGCGGGTCGAACGTGTCGTCGTCCCGGTTCAGCATGGGCAGCCGGCGCTCGGGCGGCACATGCGGGGTCAGGGAGGTGTACGTGAGGTCGAGGATGCGCACCTGGTCCGGCAGCATCTCCGGCTCCAGGTTGAGGTGCTCGATCTGCGAGCGGCGCAGGTTGAGCATGCCCTCGATCGGCGGGCCCTTGCGCAGCCACACCTCGCCGATGACACAGCTGCTCGCCCGCATCGCGGTGCCGCCGGGGTTGGCCAGCCTGCTGTACAGCAGGTCGAGCCGGCCGGGTATGCGGGCGCCGCGCAGGTCGATGCGGCCGTGCGCGCGCAGCCGTCGGGCGAGCACGTTGGCGCCCACGTCGAGGGCCTCGGCGTCGATGACGTTGCCGCCGGGGTTGTGCAGCTGTGCGTCCTCCAGGTCGAGCGAGCCCGCCACGGTGGCGCCGTCCAGCCGGATCCGGCCCTGCGCGCGCAGGTGATGGGCGCACACGTCGTCGTCGACGGACACCTGGTTGAGCTGGAGGGCGGCCTGCACGGCGTCGCCCACGGTGATGTGCGCCTGATCGATGAAGAGAGCGCCCGCGATCTGCGCCCCGTCGACACGCACGACCCCGTCGAAGCGGCAGCGCGTCAGCCGCAGGCTGCCGTCGATCCGGGAGCGCGTCATCGAGAGGCCGGGCAGCTCGGAGTCCCGCAGGCTGACGTAGCGCAGCTGGGCACCGACGAAGTCCGGGGCCTTCTCGAACCGGCAGTGGGTGAGGTGCAGGACGCTGTCGACCGTCGCGTACCGCAGGTCCAGGAGCCCGGTGATGCGTGCGCCTCTGACCTTCAGGGCCGCGATCTCCCCGGGTTCCCGCGGGCCGTCCAGCAGCAATGCCCGCAACACCCCGGCGCGGAGGGTGCGTTCGGGTGCTCCTTCCGGCTGGGTTCCCTCACGGAAGTCCACCTCCGCGCCCTTGGCGAATGCCTGCCACACCCGCAGCTCGGCCGGCGTCAGATCGTTGATCTCCATCAGCCGGGACTCTGACGCCGGCCGCCGAGCATGTCAACTCGCGGCGGGAGGCCTGGCGTTCCAGTCCGATATCACCGGCCGGCCGTGCTCCGTCGACAGCCGGCTCACCGTGCCCGTCGCCAGTTGGAACAGCCGCCCGTCCGACGGGGCCAGCCCCAGCCGGCGGGCCGTCACGACCCGCAGGAAGTGGCCGTGCGCCACGAGGATCACGTCGCCGTCGGGGAGCGCCGCCTCCACCCGGGCCAGCACCCGGTCGGCTCGCGCCCCCACCTTGGCCGGTGACTCACCGGGGTGCCCGTCCGGGCCGGGCGGCACTCCGTCGGTCCACAGGTACCAGTCGGGGCGGGTGCGGTGGATCTCGGCGGTGGTGACGCCCTCGTAGCCGCCGTAGTCCCACTCGTGCAGGTCGGGGTCCGGTACGGCCCCCGCCACGCCCGCCAGTTCGGCGGTGCGGACGGCGCGGCGCAGCGGGCTGGTGAGCGCCAGGGAGAAGGTCCGCCCGGACAGGAGCGGGGCGAGGGACTTGGCCTGTTCCTCGCCGTCCTGGGTGAGGGGCAGATCGGTGAAGCCGGTGTGCTGTCCCGATCTGCTCCACTCCGTCTCACCGTGGCGGACCAGCAGAAGATCCCCCACGGCCCGCTACTCCTTCGACTCGACGGCGTGCCCGCCGAACTGGTTGCGCAGCGCCGCGATCATCTTCATCTGCGGGGAGTCGTCCTGGCGGGACGCGAACCGGGCGAACAACGACGCCGTGATCGCCGGGAGCGGCACCGCGTGGTCGATGGCCGCCTCGACGGTCCAGCGGCCCTCGCCGGAGTCCTCCGCGTAGCCGCGCAGCTTCCGCAGGTGCTCGTCCTCGTCGAGGGCGTTCACCGCGAGGTCCAGCAGCCAGGAGCGGATGACGGTGCCCTCCTGCCAGGAGCGGAAGACCTCGCGGACGTTGTCCACCGAGCTGACCTTCTCCAGCAGCTCCCAGCCCTCGGCGTAGGCCTGCATCATGGCGTACTCGATGCCGTTGTGGACCATCTTGGAGAAGTGCCCGGCGCCGACCCGGCCGGCGTGGACATAGCCGTACGGGCCCTCCGGCTTGAGCGCCTCGAAGATCGGCTTCAGCCGCTCCACGTGCTCCTTGTCGCCGCCGACCATCAGCGCGTAGCCGTTCTGCAGGCCCCACACGCCGCCGGAGACGCCCGCGTCGACGAAGCCGATGCCCTTGATGCCGAGTTCGGCGGCGTGCTTCTCGTCGTCCGTCCAGCGGGAGTTGCCGCCGTCGACCACCGTGTCACCGGGGGAGAGCAGGTCCTTGAGCTCGTCGATGACGGTCTGGGTGGCGGTGCCGGCCGGGACCATCACCCAGACCGTGCGCGGCGCGTCGAGCTTGTGGATCAGTTCTTCCAGGCTCTTGACGTCGGAGACCTCGGGGTTGCGGTCGTAGCCGATGACGGTGTGGCCGGCGCGGCGGATCCGCTCGCGCATGTTGCCGCCCATCTTGCCGAGGCCGATCAAACCGAGCTGCATGTCACTTCACTTCCTTGAGTTCACGGTAGGCGGCCACGAGAGCGGCGGTGGAGGCATCGAGACCGGGCACGTCGGCGCCCTGGGTCAGTGCGGGCTCGACGCGCTTGGCGAGGACCTTGCCGAGCTCGACGCCCCACTGGTCGAAGGAGTCGATGTTCCACACGGCGCCCTGGACGAAGACCTTGTGCTCGTAGAGGGCGACGAGCTGGCCGAGGACCGACGGGGTCAGCTCGGGGGCGAGGATCGTGGTGGTCGGGTGGTTGCCCTGGAAGGTGCGGTGCGGCACCTGCTCCTCGGGCACGCCCTCCGCGCGCACCTCGTCGGCGGTCTTGCCGAAGGCGAGCGCCTGACCCTGGGCGAAGAGGTTCGCCATCAACAGGTCGTGCTGCGCCTTGAGGTCGTCGCTCAGCTCGGCGACGGGGCGGGCGAAGCCGATCAGGTCGGCCGGGATGAGCCGGGTGCCCTGGTGGATCAGCTGGTAGTAGGCGTGCTGCCCGTTGGTGCCGGGCGTGCCCCACACCACCGGGCCGGTCTCCCAGCCGACGGTGTGGCCGTCGCGGTCCACCGACTTGCCGTTGGACTCCATGTCCAGCTGCTGCAGATACGCCGTGAACTTCGACAGGTAGTGCGAGTACGGCAGCACCGCATGGGACTCGGCGCCGCAGAAATTGCCGTACCAGATGCCCAACAGGCCCAGGATCAGCGGGGCGTTGGCCTCGGCGGGCGCACTCTTGAAGTGCTCGTCGACGATGCGGAAGCCGTCGAGCATCTCCCGGAAACGCTCCGGGCCGATGGCGATCATCAGCGACAGGCCGATCGCCGAGTCGTACGAGTACCGCCCGCCGACCCAGTCCCAGAACTCGAACATGTTGTCCGGGTCGATACCGAAGTCCGTCACCTTCTCGGCGTTCGTCGACAGCGCGACGAAGTGCCGGGCGACCGCCTTGTCGTCGCCGCCCAGCCCCGCCAGCAGCCAGGAACGCGCCGAGGTGGCGTTGGTGATCGTCTCGATCGTGGTGAACGTCTTGGACGCGACGATGAACAGCGTCTCCGCCGGGTCCAGGTCCCGCACCGCCTCGTGGAGGTCGGCGCCGTCGACATTGGACACGAACCGGAACGTCAACTCCCGTGCGGTGAACGGGCGCAGGGCCTCGTACGCCATGGCCGGACCGAGGTCGGAGCCGCCGATGCCGATGTTGACGACATTGCGGATACGGCGGCCGGTGTGGCCGGTCCACTCGCCGGAGCGGACGCGCTCGGCGAACGCGCTCATCTTGTCCAGCACCGCGTGCACCTTGGGCACCACGTTCTCGCCGTCGACCTCGATCACCGCGTCGGCCGGGGCGCGCAGCGCGGTGTGCAGCACCGCCCGGTCCTCGGTGACGTTGATCTTCTCGCCGCGGAACATGGCGTCACGCAGCCCGAACACGTCGGTGGCGGCGGCCAGTTCCTGCAGCAGGGCGAGCGTCTCGTCGGTGACGAGGTGCTTGGAGTAGTCGATGCGCAGGTCACCGACGCGCACGACGTACCGCTGCGCGCGTGAGGGGTCGGCCGCGAACAGCTCACGCAGCCTGGGGCGGTGCAGCACGTCCGCGCGGTGGTCCTCCAGGGCCGCCCACTCGGGGCGCCGGGTCAGCTTGGGCGTCTCAGACATGAGAGGGCGTCTCCTTGGGAGCCTCGCCGCGCAGGGCGACGGCGTACATCTCGTCCGCGTCGAGGCGCCTGAGCTCCTCGGCGATGAGTTCGGAGGTGGTGCGGACCTTCAGCGCGAGGGTGCGGGACGGCTGGCCCGGCAGGGACAGCGTGGCCAGCGGGCCCTCCGGACGGTCGATGACGATCTCGCCGTTCTCGGTGCCCAGGCGCACGCCGGTGACGACCGGTCCGGCGGTGACGACCCGCTCGGCGGTGACATGGAGGCGTGCCTCCAGCCAGCGGGCCAGCAGCTCGGCCGCCGGGTTGTCGGCCTCGGCCTCCACGGCCGCCGAGACGATCGGCACCCGCGCCTGGTCCAGCGCCGCGGCCAGCATCGAGCGCCACGGGGTGAGCCGGGTCCAGGCGAGGTCGGTGTCGCCGGGCGCGTAGGAGCGGGCGCGGAGCTCCAGGTCGGCCAGCGGGGTCTCGGTGGTGTACAGGTCGGTGATCCGGCGCTGCGCCAGTGCGCCCAGCGGGTCCTTCGACGGGTTCTCCGGCGCGTCCACCGGCCACCAGACCACGACGGGGGCGTCCGGCAGCAGCAGCGGCAGCACGACCGAGTCGGCGTGGTCGGACACCTCGCCGTACATGCGCAGCACTACCGTCTCGCCGGTGCCGGCGTCGGCGCCCACGCGGACCTCGGCGTCGAGGTGGGAGCGGGTGCGGTCGCGCGGGGTGCGGGCGTGCCGCTTGATGACGACCAGGGTGCGCGAGGGGTGCTCGTGCGAGGCCTCCTCGGCCGCCTTGATCGAGTCGTAGGCGTTCTCCTCGTCCGTGACGATGACCATCGTCAGGACCATGCCCACGGCCGGTGTGCCGATCGCGCGGCGGCCCTGCACCAGCGCCTTGTTGATCTTGCTTGCCGTGGTGTCGGTCAGGTCGATCTTCATGGCCTGCGCCAGCTCCGTCCGTCTCGTGCGAGCATCTCGTCGGCTTCCTCGGGTCCCCAGCTCCCGGACGCGTACTGCGCCGGCTTGCCGTGCGTGTCCCAGTACTCCTCGATCGGGTCGAGGATCTTCCAGGACTCTTCCACTTCCTGGTGACGGGGGAACAGATTGGCGTCGCCGAGGAGGACATCCAGGATGAGCCGCTCGTACGCCTCCGGGCTGGACTCCGTGAACGACTCGCCGTACGCGAAGTCCATCGTCACGTCCCGGATCTCCATCGAGGTGCCCGGCACCTTGGAGCCGAACCGGACCGTCACGCCCTCGTCGGGCTGGACGCGGATGACGATCGCGTTCTGGCCGAGTTCCTCGGTGGCGGTGGAGTCGAACGGGGAGTGCGGCGCCCGCTGGAAGACCACGGCGATCTCCGTCACCCGCCGCCCGAGCCGCTTGCCGGTGCGCAGGTAGAACGGCACGCCCGCCCAGCGCCGGTTGTCGACGTTCAGCTTGATGGCGGCGTAGGTGTCGGTCTTCGACTTCGGGTCGATGCCGTCCTCCTGCAGGTACCCGAGGACCTGCTCACCGCCCTGCCACCCGGCCGCGTACTGCCCGCGCACGGTGTGCTCGCCGAGGTCCTCCGGCAGCTTCACCGCCTTGAGCACCTTCAGCTTCTCCATCAGCAGCGACGCGGCGTCGAAGGACGCCGGCTCCTCCATGGCGGTCAGCGCCATCAGCTGGAGCAGGTGGTTCTGGATGACGTCACGGGCGGAGCCGATGCCGTCGTAGTAGCCGGCCCGGCCGCCGATGCCGATGTCCTCGGCCATCGTGATCTGTACGTGGTCGACATACGACCGGTTCCAGATCGGCTCGAACATCTGGTTGGCGAACCGCAGCGCCAGGATGTTCTGGACGGTCTCCTTGCCCAGGTAGTGGTCGATACGGAAGACCTGCTCCGGATCGAACACGTCGTGCACGATCTCGTTCAGCTCACGGGCGCTCGCGAGGTCGCGCCCGAACGGCTTCTCGATGACCGCCCGCCGCCAGGACCCCTCGGGGGCGTCCGCCAGGCCGTGCTCCTTGAGCTGCTGGACGACCTTCGGGAAGAACTTCGGCGGTACGGAGAGGTAGAAGGCGTAGTTGCCGCTCGTACCGCGCGCCGTGTCCAGCTCGTCGACCGTCTGGCGCAGCTGCTTGAACGCCTCGTCGTCGTCGAAGTCGCCCGGGATGAACCGCATGCCCTCGGCGAGCTGCTGCCAGACCTCCTCGCGGAACTCCGTACGGGCGTGCTCGCGCACCGAGTCGTGCACGACCTGCGCGAAGTCCTGGTCCGCCCAGTCCCGGCGGGCGAACCCGACGAGCGAGAAGCCCGGCGGCAGCATGCCGCGGTTGGCGAGGTCGTACACGGCCGGCATCAGCTTCTTGCGGGACAGATCGCCGGTGACGCCGAAGATGACGAGGCCGGACGGGCCCGCGATCCGGGGGAGACGGCGGTCGCGGGGGTCGCGCAGGGGGTTGTCCCAGCCCCGGTCCCGGTCGGAGTAGGTCATGCTGCGTCAGCTCCCTTGCTGCTGAGGGACTTCTTCACGGCGTTCAACAGGTCCTGCCACGCCACCTCGAACTTGGCGACGCCCTCGTCCTCCAGTCGGGTGACTACCTCGTCGTACGAGATCCCCAGTGCCTCTACGGCGGCCAGGTCGGCGCGGGACTGGGCGTAGCCGCCGGTCACCGTGTCGCCGGTGATCTCGCCGTGGTCGGCGGTGGCGTCGAGCGTGGCCTCCGGCATGGTGTTCACGGTGCCGGGAGCGACCAGCTCGTCGACGTACAGGGTGTCCTTGTAGGCGGGGTCCTTGACACCGGTGGAGGCCCACAGCGGGCGCTGCTTGTTCGCCTTCGCCCCGGCGAGGGCGGTCCAACGGTCACCGGCGAAGACCTCCTCGTACGCCTCGTAGGCAAGGCGGGCGTTGGCGAGCGCCGCGCGCCCCTTGAGCGCGAGGGCCTCGTCCGTGCCGAGCGCCGTCAGCCGCTTGTCGATCTCGGTGTCGACGCGGGAGACGAAGAAGGAGGCCACGGAGTGGACGGCGGACAGGTCCAGGCCCTTCGCGGCGGCCCTCTCCAGACCGGCCAGGTAGGCGTCCATGACCTCGCGGTAGCGCTCCAGGGAGAAGATCAGCGTGACGTTGACGCTGATGCCCTGGGCGATGACCTCGGTGATGGCGGGCAGACCGGCCTTGGTCGCCGGGATCTTGATCATCACGTTGGGGCGGTCGACCAGCCAGGCGAGCTGCTTGGCCTCGGCGATGGTGGCCGCCGTGTGGTGGGCGAGGCGCGGGTCGACCTCGATGGAGACGCGGCCGTCCCGGCCGTCCGTCGCGTCGTACACGGGCCGCAGGATGTCGGCGGCGGCACGGACGTCGGCGGTGGTCATCATCCGCACGGCCTCGTCGACCGTGACGCCCCGCACCGCGAGGTCGGCGAGCTGCTCCTCGTAGCCCTCGCCGGAGCCGATGGCGGCCTGGAAGATGGACGGGTTGGTGGTGACGCCCACGACGTTCTTGTTCTCGACCAGTTCGGCGAGGTTGCCCGACTCGATCCGCTTGCGCGACAGGTCGTCCAGCCAGATGGAGACGCCTTCGTCGGAGAGGCGCTTGAGGCTGCCCGCGGTGGCGGTTGCTTCGGTGGTCACTGTGATCATCTTCTTTCTGGCGGCAGGATCAACCACGCGCGGCGGCCAGCGATTCCCTGGCTGCGGCGGCGACGTTCTCGGGGGTGAAGCCGTACTCGGCGAACAGGGTCTTGGCGTCGGCGGAGGCGCCGAAGTGCTCCAGGGAGACGATGCGTCCGGCGTCGCCCACGAACCGGTACCAGGTGAGCCCGATCCCGGCCTCGACCGCGACCCGCGCCTTCACGGCCGGCGGCAGGACGCTCTCGCGGTACTCGCGCGGCTGCTGCTCGAACCACTCCACGGACGGCATCGACACGACCCGCGTGCCGATCCCCTCCGCCTCCAGCTGCTCCCGCGCGGCGACGGCGAGCTGGACCTCGGAGCCGGTGGCGATGAGGACCACGTCCGGAATCTCCGTCGAGGACTGGCGAAGGACGTAACCGCCCTTCGCCGCCTCGGGGTTGGGTGCGTACGTCGGCACGCCCTGGCGGGTGAGCGCGAGGCCGTGCGGGGCCGGGTCGGTGGCGTGCCGGCGCAGGATCTCGGCCCAGGCGATCGCGGTCTCGTTGGCGTCGGCCGGGCGGACGATGTTCAGGCCCGGGATGGCCCGCAGCGAGGCCAGGTGCTCGACCGGCTGGTGGGTGGGGCCGTCCTCGCCGAGGCCGATGGAGTCGTGCGTCCACACGTACGTCACCGGCAGCTGCATCAGCGCGGACATGCGGACGGCGTTGCGCATGTAGTCGGAGAACACCAGGAACGTGCCGCCGTAGACACGGGTGTTGCCGTGCAGGGCGATGCCGTTCATCTCGGCGGCCATCGAGAACTCGCGGATGCCGAAGTGGATGGTCCGGCCGTACGGGTCGGCCTCGGGCAGTGGGTTGCCCTTCGGCAGGAACGAACTCGTCTTGTCGATGGTGGTGTTGTTCGACCCGGCGAGGTCGGCGGAACCGCCCCACAGCTCGGGGATGACGGCACCCAGCGCCTGGAGCACCTTGCCCGAGGCGGCGCGGGTGGCGACCGCCTTGCCCTCCTCGAAGACCGGGACCGAGGACTCCCAGCCCTCGGGCAGCCGGCCGGCGACGATCCGGTCGAACAGGTCGGCCCGCTCGGAGTTGGCGCCGCGCCACTTGTCGAGCTGCTTGTCCCAGGCAGCGTGCGCCTCGGCGCCCCGGTCGAGGGCCCGGCGGGTGTGGGCGAGGACCTCGTCGGCGACCTCGAAGGACTGCTCGGGGTCGAAGCCGAGGATGCGCTTGGTGGCGGCGATCTCCTCGGCACCGAGGGCGGATCCGTGGGAGGCCTCGGTGTTCTGCGCGTTCGGGGCGGGCCAGGCGATGATCGTGCGCATCGCGATGATCGAGGGGCGCTCGGTCTCGGCCTGCGCCGCCTTGAGCGCCGCGTACAGCGCGTGGACGTCGATGTCCCCGCCCAGGGCGGGCTCGACCCGCTGCACGTGCCAGCCGTACGCCTCGTACCGCTTGAGCACGTCCTCGGAGAACGCCGTCGCCGTGTCGCCCTCGATGGAGATGTGGTTGTCGTCGTACAGGAAGACCAGGTTGCCGAGCTTCTGGTGGCCGGCCAGCGAGGACGCCTCGGCCGAGACGCCCTCCTCCAGGTCGCCGTCGGAGACGATCGCCCAGATGGTGTGGTCGAACGGGGACTCGCCCCGCGGAGCCTCCGGGTCGAACAGGCCGCGCTCGTAGCGGGCGGCCATCGCCATGCCGACCGCGTTGGCGACACCCTGGCCGAGCGGTCCGGTCGTGGTCTCGACGCCGGCGGTGTGGCCGTACTCGGGGTGACCCGGCGTCTTCGAACCGTGCGTCCGGAACGCCTTGAGGTCGTCGAGCTCCAGCTCGTACCCGGCGAGGAAGAGCTGGGTGTAGAGCGTGAGCGAGGTGTGGCCGGGGGAGAGAACGAAACGGTCCCGCCCGGTCCACTCAGGGTCGGCGGGATCGTGACGCATCACCTTCTGAAAGATCGTGTACGCGGCCGGCGCCAGGCTCATCGCCGTGCCCGGGTGGCCGTTCCCGACCTTCTGCACGGCATCGGCCGCCAAGAGGCGGGCGGTGTCGACGGCACGCCGGTCCAAGTCGGTCCATTCGAAGCTGTCCGGTGTCTGCGTGCTCATCTTCAAAAAGTCCTCGTTCGGAGCGAAGCGGCTGGTCCAACGCATTCAAAAGTAAAAGTCTGACTTTTACGAGGGAAGGTCGGCGTGTGTCAGGCTGTGGTGAAAGTGGGACACCGCGCGGAGTGCTGCGCACGGCTGAGCGGGGGCGGTACTCGAGTGAGACGGCACGAGACGGACATCGTGGATACAAGGGGCGAAGGCGGCGCCGAGGGGATCAGAACCTTTCCCTTCCCCGTCGAGCTGAGCGTCGGCGGCGTCGGCATGCAGGTCGGGCCGATGGGCACCGAGCACACCTGGCACCCGGACAGCGCGCCGCTGGAGCGCGTGCACCGCATCGACTTCCACATCGTGATGCTCTTCAGCGAGGGTCCCGTACGTCACATGATCGACTTCGCCGAGTACGAGGCGCAGGCCGGCGACCTGTTGTGGATCCGCCCCGGCCAGGTCCACCGCTTCTCGGGGACAGGCGGGTACCGAGGCACGGTCCTGACCATGCAGCCCGGCTTCCTGCCCCGCGCGACGGTCGAGGCGACGGGCCTGTACCGCTATGACCTCCCGCCTCTGCTCCACCCCGACGAGGCCCAGCTCAGCGCCCTGCGGTCGGCCCTCGCCCAGCTCCAACACGAGTACGAGGACACGGCGACGCTGCCGCTGAGCCTGCACACGGCGGTGCTGCGGCACTCGCTGACGGCGTTCCTGCTGCGCCTCGCCCACCTCGCCGCGAGCTCGGCGGAGGCCGCGCGCGGGCAGGCCGACACGACGTTCACCCTCTTCCGGGATGCGGTGGAGAAGGGGTTCGCGACGAATCACAGTGTCAGTGCCTATGCCGACCAGCTCGGTTACTCACGCCGGACTCTTGTGCGGGCGGTTCGTGCGGCGACGGGGCAGACGCCGAAGGGGTTCATCGACCGGCGGGTGATTTTGGAGGCCAAGCGGTTGCTTGCTCATACGGACATGCCGATTGGGCGGGTGGGGGCGGCGGTTGGGTTTCCGGACGCGGCGAATTTCTCCAAGTTCTTCCATCAGCACACGGAGGTGACGCCGGCGGCGTTCCGTGCGGAGCTGCGTTGATCGGGCGCCTTCGAGGGTGCCGCGCCGGGTCGTTCGGCGTCTGCGGGTGCGTCGTGGCTTGTCGCGCAGTTCCCCGTGCCCCTAGGGGGTTGCCGAACCGCGTGTTTCGTACATCCGCACCGCTACGATCACGCCCGAGGTCGCCGTCAGCGCTGCCACTGTCCAGATCGCCGTCGTCAGACCGTACGCGTCGGCCAGCACCCCTGCCAGCAACGCCCCCACCGCGAACCCTCCGTCCCGCCACAGGCGGTACACGCCGACCGCGCGCGCCCGCCATGCGGGGTGGGCCACATCGCCGATGACGGCGAGCAAGGTCGGGTACACCAGCGCGGTGCCGACGCCCAGTAGGACCTGCGCGGCCGCCCACACGGCGAACGTCGTTCCCTCGGCGACGAGACCGATCGCCGCCGCCTGCAGCAGCATGCCCGCGGTGATGAGGGCTTTGCGGCCGATGTGGTCCGACCACCAGCCGGTGACCAGTTGCCCCGCACCCCAGACCGCCGGGTAGAGCGCGGCCAGCACACCGATCTCCGCGACCGACAGGCCGTGCGCGGCGAACAGCAGCGGGAAGAGGCCCCAGGCGAGGGCGTCGTTGAGGTTGTTGACGAGGCCTGCCTGGCTGGCCGCCGACAGGGCCCGGTCGGTGAGGCTCGTCCGGCGCGCGATCTGAGCGGTCGTCAACTCACGTTCGGCTGCTGCCTGTACGGGGTGCAGTGCGGCCTCGGCGCGGGCGTGTTCGCGGGTCTCGTGGACGGCGAACACGGACAGGCCGAGGGCCACGACGAGATACGCGGCGCCGAGCAGGAAGGGCTCGGGGCGCAGGCCGGCGTGTTCGGCGATGGCGCCCGTGGCCATCGCGGTGGCGGCCACCGCGCCGTACCCGGCGGCCTCGTTCAGGCCCATCGCGAGGCCCCGCCGCTCCGGACCCGCCAGGTCGATCTTCATGATGACGGTCGTGGACCAGGTCAGGCCCTGGTTGACGCCCAGCAGGACATTGGCGGCGACGATCCAGCCCCAGGACGGACCCCATGCCAGCATCGCGGGCACGGGCAGCGCGATCAGCCACCCGGCGATCAGCACCGGCCTGCGGCCGTACCGGTCGGAGAGGGTGCCCGCGAAGAAGTTGGTCACCGCCTTCGTCGCGCCGAACGCCAGGATGTAGGTGAGGGCGGCGGTGTAGGCGGACAGGTGGAAGACGTCGTCGGCGAGCAGCGGCAGTACGGTGCGCTCCTGGCCGAGCATGCCGCCGACCAGGGCGTTGACGAGGACGAGCAGGCTGAACTGGGCGAGATTGGCGCGCAGTCCGAGCCGTACGGCGCCGGCCTCGGTGTGCGTGGTCACGCGCCCTCCTGGAGCGGGCGGCCGGTGACCTCGGCCCAGTCGGCCGGGCCGCCCGCGAGGACGGCGAGGCCCTCGTGCCCGGCGCGTTGCAGCAGACTCGCGGCCGTCATGGCGCGCTCACCGTGCCCGCAGTGCACGAGCGCACCCGGCGGCGCCTCGTCCGCACGGGCGGCCAGATCGCCGAGTTCGATGGCGACCGCGCCCGGGATGTGCCCGGACTCCCACTCGGACCGCTGGCGGACGTCGAGGACGGGACGGTCGCCCACGTCGGCGGCGGCGACGACCTCGACGGTCACCCGCTCGCCACCGTCGGCCGTCCAGGCGTCCATCGTCAGATGCCCGCACAGTCGCTCGTAGCCGATCTTCAGGGCCTGCCAGGTGAGTTCGGCGAGATCCTGGCCGGGCTCGGTGACGAAGACGAGGGAGCTGTCGTCGGGCAGCAGCCAGCCCAGCCAGGAGGCGAACGCGTCGCGCAGCCGGATGGAGACGGCGCCGGGAACGTGCCCCTCGGCGAAGTCCCGCACCCCGCGTACGTCGACGATCTGCGCGCCCTGGCCGAGCAGTTCCCGTACGGCGGCCGGGGACAGCGCCGGAAGCGAGGGCTCGGCGGGGAGCGGCGCGGGGCCACGCCGGTTGATCTCCGCCAGCCGCTCGAAGTACGCGGGGTAGGAGCCGAGGCTGCCGAGCAGTTCCCGTACGAAACTGTCCTCGTCCGACGCGGCCAGCAGGGCGTTGGCCCGCTTCTGGGCGCCGATGGTCGTGGTGCGCTCGGCGCCCGGCGGGGCGGAGCAGAAGGAACCGGCGCCGTGCGTGGGCCATACGGCCGTCACGTCCGGGAGCCGGGCCAGGCGCCGTAGGGACCGGTACTGGGCGCGGGCCAGCTCCTCGGCGCGGGCGGGGCCGAGGAGGTCGGTGCGGGCGGCGGAGCCGACGATCAGCGAGCCGCCGGTGAAGACGCCCACCTCCCGTGCGCCGTCGAGGAGGAGGAAGGACAGGTGTTCGTCGGTGTGGCCGGGGTGGCCAGCGTGCGCAGGGTCAGCCCGCCCAGGTCCACCTCGTCTCCGTCGGCCAGCCCGCGGTGGTCGAAGGTGCGCCGCCCGGCGGCGGAGGCCAGCACCGTCGCGCCGTCGTCGGCGGCGAGCTGAGTTGCGCCGGTGACGAAGTCGGCGTGCAGGTGTGTGTCGGCGGCGAAGGCGACGGTCAGCCCGCGTCGCCCGGCCGCCGTACGCAGGGCGCGCAGATCGCGGCTCGCGTCCACGGCCAGGGCGCGGCCGTCACCGAGGTCGACGAGGTAGGCACTGTTGCCGAGACCGGTGTCGACCAGCGGAACCAGATGATCGTCGGCGAAGCCCACGGGATCCTCCAGATGCCACGGTACGGGCCGGGCGCCCCGCACGCCCACATCCTCATTCCCGTTGCTTACAATATTCCATGGAATGATGGAGGAATCCACGGGAGGCGAGGAAAGCCATGGGAGACGCGGTGCGCAAAGCCGCCCTGTACGACGCCTTCGCCCGCACCGGCAAGGCGCTGAGCAGCGGAAAACGCCTCGAACTGCTCGATCTGCTGGCCCAGGGCGAGCGCACCGTCGACGCCCTCGCCAAGGCCGCCGGCCTGAATCTGACGACCGCCTCGGCGCACCTCCAGACCCTCCGGCAGGCCGGCCTGGTCGCCACCCGCCGCGACGGCGTACGCATCCACTACCGCCTGGCGGGCGACGACGTGGCCGCCCTCTACGTCCTGCTCCGGCGCGTCGCCCAGACTCACCAGCCCGCCGTCGAACCCGCCCGCACCGCCTACCTGGGAGCCGACGACACCACGGCCGTCGACCGCGAGGAGCTGCTCTCCCGCGCGGCCGCCGGCGAGATCGTCGTCCTGGACGTCCGCCCGGCCGAGGAGTACGCGGCCGGACACATCCCGGGCGCGCTGTCCATCCCGGTCGACCAACTCGCCGACCGCATCACCGAGTTGCCCGAGGATGCCGAGGTGGTGGCCTACTGCCGAGGCGCCTACTGCGTCCTGGCCCACGACGCCGTACGCCTTCTGCAAGCCCGCGGCCGCCGGGCCGTCCGGCTCACCGACGGGATGCTGGAGTGGCGGCTGGCGGAGCTGCCCGTGGAGACGGCGGCGTGAACGGGTGACGCCCCCGCGAGGACCACGGAGGTCTCGCGAGGGCATGGGCAACACAGGGGGCGTCGACAGAACAAGGGGCGTCGACAGAACAAGGGCATCAACACCGCGTCTGTCAGCGGCCGAAGTTGAACCAGTTCACGTTCACGAAGTCCGACGGCTGACCGCTGGTGAAGGTGAGATAGACGTCGTGCGTGCCGGTCACCCCGCTGATGTTCGCCGGGATGGTCCGCCATGACTGCCAGCCGCCCGTGTTGGCCACCGCGAAGCTGCCGATCGGCGCGTTGCTGCGGCTGTCCAGGCGCACCTCGACCAGCCCGCTGACGCCGCTCGCCGCACCGCTCGCCACCCGGGCGACGAACTGAGTGGCCGCCGACGAGCCGAAGTCGACGCCCCGGAAGAGAGCCCAATCGCCGTTGGCCAGAGAGCCGATGTTCTGGCCGCCGCCCGAGTCCGAGGTGGACTCGGTGCTCACGCCGCTCTGGCCGTCGTACGACTCGGCCTGGATGGCGCTGTAGGCGTCACGGTTGCCCGTCGGCGGGGGTGTGGTACCGCTCCCACTGGCCGACAGCACCTGGATGTAGTCGACGACCATCGGGTGGCCGGGCTGGGTGTCGGCGTCCAGCCCGCCGCCGAAGGCGTCCGGGAAGGCGCCGCCCATCGCCACGTTCAGGATGATGAAGAAGCCGTGGTTGGTGGCGTTGGACCAGGTCGTCGCGTCCATCTGGCTCGCGTTGACCGAGTGGAACTGGGTGCCGTCGACGTAGAAGCGGATCGTCTCCGGGCTCACCGAGCGGTCCCACTCCATGGTGTAGGTGTGGAACGCCGACTGGCACGTCGAGCCGGGGCACGCCGTGTAGTTGCCGATACCGGTGGTCTCGTTGCAGGGGCCGCCGGGGTTGGTGCCGCAGTGCATCGTCGCCCAGACCCGGTTCAGGCCCTGGACGTTCTCCATGAGGTCCAGCTCGCCGACGCTCGGCCAGTTGTGGTAGTTGCCGCGGTAGGGCGCGCCGAGCATCCAGAACGCCGGCCAGTAGCCCTCGGCGGCCGTGCCGGTGACGTTCGGCATCTGGATGCGGCCCTCGACGCGCAGCTTGCCGCCCGCCGGGGGCTGGAAGTCGGTCCGCACCGTCTCGATACGGCCCGAGGTCCATCGGCCGGCCGCGTCGCGCCGGGGCGTGATGCGGAGGTTGCCGTTGCCGTCGAGCGAGACGTTGTCGGTGCTGTTCGTCATCGTCTCGACCTCGCCGGTACCCCAGTTGGCGGGGCCGCCCGGATACGACGTGCCGATGTCGTACTGCCAGTTGGAGGTGTTCACGCCGGTGTTCGCGGCGCCGTTGAAGTCGTCGAGGAAGACCTGCGTCCAGCCCGTCGGGGGCGTGGGCGCGGAGGCGTTCGCGGGCGGGACGGCGACGGTGGCGGCGGCCGCCGCCAGGCCGAGAGTGCCGAGCGCCGCGACGAGCACGCGGGTGAGGGGGCGGCGTCTGCGGTGTATGCCGGAGGGTTCGCTCATGGGGGTGCTGCCTCTCGGTGTACGGAGTGGGGAGTTGAGGGTGCGGGTGCCGTTGAGAGCGCTCTCAAAGTGTCGCCAATGTGCTCCCCGTCGTTCCGGTCGTCAAGAGGTGAAGCACAGAAAAGCCTTGCGCCGCAGGGAAGTTCACCCTATGAATGCGTGAATGTGCCGACGCGTGCCGCCTGGGAGAGAAGAGGCTCTGACCGTATGGAACTCGTCTTCACCGGCCGGGTGATCGAATGGCGCGGGCCGGCGCCGTACTACTTCGTCCAGGTGCCGGACCACGAGTCCGCGGACATCCGGGAGGTGGCCGCGATGGCCACGTACGGCTGGGGTGTCATCCCGGTGGAGGCGCGGATCGGCGAGGTCGCCTTCGAGACGTCGCTGTTCCCCAAGGACGGTGGGTATCTGCTGCCGCTCAAGAAGGCCGTGCGTGCGCCGCAGGGGCTCGGGGCCGGTGACGAGGTGACCGTGGGGATGACCGTCCGCCTCTAGAGCGCAACTCGGTGGCGTTCGGCGTGGAGATCAGGAAGGCTCGCGCGCATGGTCTCGGTATTGCAGAACGTGGCGATTGACTGTGCGGATGCCTACGAGCTGGCTCGGTTCTGGAGCAGGGTGACCGGCCGTCCGCTGCATCCGGAGGACAGACCCGGTGACCGGGAGACTCAGGTGATGCTGGCGGAGGGCCCGGTGCTGTACTTCAACCAGGTGCCCGAGGCCAAGACGATCAAGAACCGGATCCATGTGTGTCTGCGCCCTGAGACCTCGCGCGATCAGGAGGTGGAACGGCTGCTGGGCCTCGGTGCCACCTTTGTCGCCGATCACCGGAATCCCGATGGTTCGGGCTGGGCGATCCTTGCTGATCCCGAGGGCAACGAATTCTGCGTTCTGCGCAGTGAGTCCGACCGGGCCGCCATGAATTCCTGACGCTCACGCAGCGGACGGCGAGCCTGCCGTGCCGGGTGGCCACCGCCCGGTGCCTGTTGAGTCGGTTGATGCCGCATTCGACTGCATGGCGCTCGCGGTGGTCGGCCTTGTCGCACCTCGGCAGCCGGCCACCGCGAGCGCGGAGCTTCCGGCGGTTCGCGAGCTGGTCGACCTTTGGCCCACGTCGGCGCGGCCGCCGTTGTCTGTGTCCTCGGCCTCGTCCGGTTCGCCGAGCGCCTGCCGGCGCCGAGCGGCGCCGCGTAGGCGAGATCACCGGCCCACGGGCCCAGGCGCCCTCTGAACCGCCAGCTAGACCTGGGGAAACCCGGTTTCGCGGCCGGTCCGCAGGGCCGCCTACGCCCCCTTCTCCGGCTGCCACCCGAGCCCCCGCGAGATCCCCCGCGCCGCGAGCCGTACCGCCGGCACCAGCACCGGCACCTGTGCGTCGGCCTGGGGTACGACGACCGACACGGCGGCGACGACCGAGCCGCCCGGACCGCGCACCGGGGCGGCGACGGACAGCGCGTCGTCGGTGACCTGGCGGCTGCTCACCGCCACCCCCGTGCGGCGTACGTCGGCCAGCATGCGGCGCAGCCGGGCCGGTTCGGTGACGGTGTACGGCGTGAAGGAGGCGAGCGGTCCGGCGCAGTACTCCTCCTGGAACTCCGGGGCGCTGTGCGCGAGCAGCGCGAGCCCCACCCCGGTGGCGTGCAGCGGCCAGCGGGCCCCGACCCGGATGTGCACGCCGACCGCGGACCGTCCCGACAGCCACTCGATGTAGACGACCTCGGGCCCGTCCTGGACCGCCAACTGCACGTTCTCGTGCGTGGCTTCGTACAGGTCCTCCAGATACGGCAGTGCGACCTGGCGCAGCGCGAGCCCGCGCGGGGCGAGTGCGGCGACCTCCCACAGCCGCAGCCCGACGTGGTAGAGGCCGGAGCCGTCCCGCTCCAGGGCGCCCCACTCGGTGAGGGCGGCCACGAGCCGGTGCGCGGTGGTGAGGGTCAGCCCGGCCCGCCGACTGATGTCCGTCAGGCTGAGCGCCGGGTGCTCCAGGTCGAAGGCACCCAGCACCGACAGCAGCCGGTCGGGTGCGGAACGCGTCCCCTTGGCCGGCAGGGACGGCACGGCGTCGGCGGTCATCGGCACCCCGTCACCCCAGCCCGGACTCGGCGACTCTCTGCAGCAGCGCGTGGAGCTGCTCGCGCTCGGCGGCGTCGAGGGGCTGGACCAGCTCGTTGGTGACGCGCTGCCCGGCCTCGTCGGTGTCCCGCAGGAACGCCCGGCCGCCCTCGGTCAGGACGATGATCCGGCTGCGGCGGTCGTCGGGGGAGGGGCGCCGCTCGGCGAATCCCAGCTTCTCCAGGTCGTCGACCAGGCCGACGATCGCGCTCGGGTCGTAGCCGAGCGACGCGCTCAGCTCGCGCTGGAGGGCGCCCGGGGAGGTGGCGAGGAACCGCAGCAGCGCGTAGTGGCGCAGGCGCAGTCCCGACTCCTGGAGGAAGGTGTTGAACAACTGACCGGAGCGCAGGCCGAGGCGGTAGAGCAGATAGCCCGTGTCCGCGTGCAGCCCGCGCATCCACGGCTCGTCGGCGTCGATCGGTGCAGGGCCTGCGGTGTGCTGGGTGGTCTGCCGGCTGGTGATGGCGGGCTCCCTGGTCGAGGCCCCGGGTGGGGCGTGCGGACGTACCGCACCCAGCATGACGCAAGGACGGGTCGGCAACAACTATTGACGTCAACAACTATTGTTCTTACCTTCGATCTCGAAGCCGCACCGAGAAAGTCGCAGCGAGAAGTCGCGACGCCACCCGAAGGGACCCGCCCGTGCCCAGCATCGATCTCACCGGCAAGGCCGCCGTCGTCACCGGCAGCGGCCGGGGCCTGGGCCTCGCCTACGCCCACGCCCTGGCCGCCCACGGCGCCTCCGTGGTCGTCAACGACGTCGACGAGGCCGTGGCCGAGGCCGCCGTGAAGTCCATCACCGAGGCCGGCGGAACCGCCGTCGCCGAGGTCGTCCCGGTCGGCACCACGGAGGCCGCCGAGCGGCTCGTGAACCGGGCGGTGGAGGAGTTCGGGCGCCTCGACATCCTGGTCACCAACGCGGGCATCCTGCGCGACAAGGTGCTGTGGAAGATGACCGACGACGACTTCGACGCGGTGATCACCACCCACCTCAAGGGCACCTTCACCTGTGCCCGCGCCGCCGCCGTCCGCATGCGCGAGCAGGGCGAGGGTGGCACCCTGATCCTGGTCGGCTCCCCGGCCGGGCAGCGCGGCAACTTCGGCCAGACGAACTACGCCGCCGCCAAGGCCGGCATCGCCGCCATGGCCCGCACCTGGTCGATGGAGCTGGGCCGCGCGGGCATCACCGTCAACGCGATCGTGCCGGTCGCCGCGACCGCGATGACCGAGACCATCCCCGCCTTCGCCCCGTACATCGAGGCCATGAAGAACGGCGAGCCGCTCCCGGACTTCCTGCGCAAGGGCGAGGGCTTCGGCACCCCCGAGGACTGCGCGGCCCTCGTGCCCTTCCTCGCCTCCGAGGCGGCCCGCGGCATCACCGGCCAGGCCATCGGCATCGGCGGCGACAAGGTGGCACTCTGGTCGCATCCGCAGGAGATCAAGACGGCGTACGCCGACGGCGGCTGGACCCCCGACACCCTGGCCGACGCCTTCCCGACGTCGGTGGGCGCCGAACTGCAGTCGGTCGGCATCCCGGCGCCCAAGTTCCCGGAGGCGTGATGACCCCCTCCATGAACGTCCAAGACCTCGTCGCGATCGACGTCCACACCCACGCGGAGGTCTCCACGAAGGGCCACTCCTCCCTGGACGACGACCTGCACGACGCCTCCTCCGCCTACTTCAAGGTGGAGGGCAAGCGGAAGCCGACCCTGGAGGAGACCGCCGCGTACTACCGCGAGCGGAAGATGGCCGCCGTGATCTTCACGGTCGACGCCGAGTCCGCGACCGGCACCGCGCCGGTCCCGAACGAGGAGGTCGCGGAGGCGGCCGCCGCCAACTCCGACGTCCTCATCCCCTTCGCCTCCATCGACCCCTTCCGCGGGAAGGCGGGCGTCAAGCAGGCCCGCCGCCTGGTCGAGGAGTACGGGGTGAAGGGCTTCAAGTTCCACCCCAGCATCCAGGGCTTCTTCCCCAACGACCGCTCGGTGGCGTACGACCTCTACGAGGTCATCGAGGAGACGGGCACGATCGCCCTCTTCCACACGGGCCAGACGGGCATCGGCGCCGGAGTCCCCGGCGGAGGCGGAATCCGGCTCAAGTACTCGAACCCTCTCCATGTGGACGACGTGGCGGCCGACTTCCCGCACCTGAAGATCATCCTGGCGCACCCGTCCTTCCCCTGGCAGGACGAGGCCCTCGCCGTCGCCACCCACAAGCCGGGCGTGCACATCGACCTGTCCGGCTGGTCGCCGAAGTACTTCCCGCCGCAGCTGGTGCAGTACGCCAACTCGCTGCTGAAGGACAAGGTCCTCTTCGGCTCCGACTTCCCCGTCCTCACCCCCGACCGCTGGCTCGCCGACTTCGAGAAGCTGTCGATCAAGGACGAGGTGAAGCCGAAGATCCTCAAGGAGAACGCCGCCCGTCTGCTCGGGCTGACGAAACCGTAAGGGGCGCGACATGCGCAACGAGGGACTGGGGTCATGGCCCGCACGCCGGGCCCGCAAGACCCCGCACCGCACGGCCCTGATCCACGGTGACACCACACTCACCTACGCGCAGCTGTACGACCGCACCACCCGCCTCGCCCACGCCCTGCGCGAGCGGGGTGTCCGCCGCGGCGACCGCATCGCCTACCTCGGCCCGAACCACCCCTCCTACCTGGAGACCCTGTTCGCGGCCGGCACGCTCGGCGCGGTCTTCGTCCCGCTCAACACCCGCCTGGCGGGCCCCGAGATCGCCTACCAGCTGGCCGACTCCGGCGCCAAGGCCCTCGTCTACGGCCCCTCGCATGCCGGGCTCGTCGCCGGACTGCCGGGCAGCACCGACGTACGGACCTACGTCGAAGTCGGCGCCGAATACGAAGAGGCGCTCGCGTCCGCCTCCGTGGAGCCCATCGACGCGCCGGTCATCCCGGACGACACCTGCATCATCATGTACACCTCGGGAACGACGGGCCGCCCCAAGGGCGCGATGCTCACCCACGGCAACATCACCTGGAACGCGCTCAACGTCCTCGTCGACACCGACCTGATCGCCGACGAACGCGCCCTGGTCTCGGCCCCGTTGTTCCACACGGCGGGCCTGAACATGCTGACGCTCCCGGTGCTGCTCAAGGGCGGCACCTGCGTCCTGGTCGAGGCCTTCGACCCCGAGGCCACCTTCGACCTGATCGAACGGCACCGGATCACCTTCATGTTCGGCGTGCCGACGATGTTCGAGCAGGTGGCCCGGCACCCGCGCTGGGCGGAGGCGGACCTCTCCTCCCTGCGCATCCTGACCTGCGGCGGCTCCCCGGTCTCCACACCGCTCATCGCCGCGTACCAGGAGCGCGGGCTCACCTTCCTCCAGGGCTACGGCATGACGGAGGCGGCCCCGGGGACGCTGTTCCTGGACGCCGAACACGCGGTCAGCAAAGCGGGTTCGGCGGGCGTGCCGCACTTCTTCAGCGACGTACGCGTCGTACGGCCGGACCTGACCCCCGTCGACGTCGGCGAGACCGGCGAGGTCGTCGTGCGCGGTCCGCACGTCATGCCCGGCTACTGGGGGCTGCCCGAGGAGACGGCCGCCTCCTTCGCCGACGGATGGTTCCGCAGCGGGGACGCCGCCCGGGTCGACGAGGACGGTTACGTCTTCATCGTCGACCGCATCAAGGACATGATCATCTCCGGCGGCGAGAACATCTACCCCGCCGAGATCGAGGACCTGCTCCTCGCCCACCCGGACATCGTCGAGTGCGCGGTGATCGGAGTGCCCGACGACAAGTGGGGCGAGGTGCCGAGGGCGGTCGTGGTGCCACGTGAGGGCGCCTCGCCGGACCCCGACGAGATCCTCGCGTCCCTCGCCGGCCGCCTCGCCAAGTACAAGATCCCGAAGTCGGTGGTGCTCGCGGACGAACTCCCGCGCACCGCCTCAGGAAAACTCCTCAAGTCCCGAGTCCGTACCCGGTACGGCAACAGTTAAGGAACCGCATGAGCATCACCGTGAACGGCCTCGACGAACTGAAGAAGCTGGCGGGCAGCGACCTCGGTACCAGCGAGTGGATCGAGATCACCCAGGAGCGCATCAACACGTTCGCCGACGCCACGGGCGACCACCAGTGGATCCATGTCGACCCGGAGAAGGCCGCCGAAGGCCCCTTCGGCGCCCCCATCGCCCACGGATACCTCACCCTCTCCCTCTTCATCCCCCTCTTCACCGAGCTGCTGGACGTCCAGGGCGTCACCACGAAGGTCAACTACGGTCTGAACAAGGTGCGTTTCCCCTCGCCGGTCAAGGTCGGCTCGCGCATACGGCTGGTCGGCAGGCTGGCGGAGGTCGAGGAGGTGCCGGGCGGCGTGCAGATCACGGTCGACGGCACCATCGAGATCGAGGGCGGGACGAAGCCGGCGGCGGTGCTGCGGAGTCTGTCGCGGTTCTACGCCTGAGCCGGAAGTCCCAGGGATGTGAGTGAAGGTCGCACGCACCCTGTGCGGCTGACGTGTTCGAGACAGCTACGCGGGCAACAGCGGCTCGAGGTCACGGTCGATGCGTTGCCAGTTCCGTGCGGCCTTCGTCCAGGGGTGGCCGGCCCCGAGCCGGCGGGCGAACAGGGACACCGCCTCGTCCCGCAGCTGTGTGGCCTCCGGGACGCGGCCGAGCGAGCGCAGCGTGACCGCCAGGCCGAGGCCGGCGATCAGGCTGTCGGGATGGCTGCCCCCGAGACAGCCGTGCAGAGCCTGGGCGCAGGAGCGTGACACCTCTTCGGCTCTGTCGAACTGCTCGAGGTCGCCGAGCACGTTGGCCAGCGTCAGCCTGGCGCAGAGAGTATACGGATGGGTGGTGCCGAGGCATGTGCTGAGCGACCGTACCGTCCGGGTGGCTGTCGCCAGTGCTTCATGGGCCTCCCCGGCCGACCGGAGGCAGAGCGCGAGGTTGTGGTCGCAGACCGCGATGTCCGGGTGCTCGGGGCCGCGGAGGCGGATGAAACGGTGCTGGAGGAGACTGAGCGCGGTGCGTGCGGAGGCCAGGTCGCCGACGTCGGCCGCCAGGACCGCCAGATTGAGCCCGCAGGCCAGCCGGTCGGGATCGTCCCGGTCCCATCGGTCGCCGTACGCCTGGTCGGCCGCGGAGGCGAGCACCTCGGCCTCCTTCAACTCGCCCATGCGGCGCAGCGAAACCGAGAGGCTGACCGTCGCCCGCAGCGCGCTGCGCGTGCTCCGCCCCCGCAACTCCTTCAGAGCCGGCCGCAGTACGGCCACGGACCCGGCATAGTCACCCACCTCGCGCAGGTCCCGGCCGAGACCGAGCGTGGACACCAGGGCCGACGGATGACCGTTGCCCAGTACTTCGCGTCTGCGCTGCAGGGCGGCCAGACTCTGCTCCCGGGCGGCCGCGTACTCGCCGACCAGGGACAGCGACCTGGCGAACGCCTCGGAGGCGGAGAGCGCCTGCGGGTGCTCCTCACCGAACGACTCCTGGAACCCAGCCGACACCTCACGGGCCAGCTGCAGGGCCTTGTCGAAGCGGCCCAGCGCCCTGAGGTCCTCCGCGAGGCCCGCGGCGGTCATGAGGGTGTGCGCGTGGCCCGGCGGCAGCAGCTCGCGCTGACGGCTCAGCGTGTCGGCGTCCAGACCGGACGCCTCACCGTAGGCGCCCAGACTCCGCAGCGCGGCCGCCTGATGGGTGCGCAGTTGCAGCACCTGATGCTCGGCGTCCGCGCCGGCCTGGCTCCAGCACTCGTCGAGTCGACGGGCGAGTTCCAACGCGCGTTCCGGCATCCCCAGTCGTACGGTGCGGCGCAGCCGCTCGATCAGCATGTCCCGGATGTCGTCGTCCGCGCACTCGTCGGCCCGCGTCTGATCGAGGTGCGGCCACAACTCCTGCGACGCCTCGTCGTCGGTATCGGCACCGGCCCTGTCGTGGTGCGGTCCCGCGGCACCGATCAGCCGGTGCGCCTCATGGCGGGCGCCCGCACCCTCGGACTCGGGCAGCGCAGCGAGCACCAGGGCCTGCACCATGCGGTGCACCTTCAGCGTGTGACCGGCCTGGTCGACCTCGGCCAGGCCGAGCCGGCTGAGTTCCTGCACCGCCTTGCTCAGCAGCAGCCGCTCGTGCACGCCGGGGTCGTGGGGACGCAGAAGACACAGGGCCGTGTCGGTGTACAGCGGCGCCAACGGCATCGGCAGCGGGGCGAGATGGGAGCAGAGGACGAGCAGCCGCAGCGCCGCGGGAGCACGCTTGCGCAAGGTGGCCAGGGCCAGCCGGGTGGTGGCCGCGACCGGACTGCCGACCGTGGCCGACGACAACTCCTCGAGCTGCTCGGTCAGTTGCCGCAGATAGTGCTCCACCTGCGGGGTCTGTGCCAGCCACGACGCCGCCTGGGTCACCGCGAGCGGCATGTCCTCCACGGCCGTGGCGACCCGGTCGGCATCGCCGGGAGCCAGGGCCGGCACCCGCCGACGCAAGTGCTCGACGCTCTGTTCACGGGTGAAGGCGTCGACCTCCACGGTGTCCATCGCCTCGCTCCAGCGGCGGTCGCGCGAGGTGACCAGCACATGCCCATGCGCGCCCGAGGGCAGCAGCCCGTCCAGACTCTGCGGGCTGCCGGCGTTGTCGTAGACCAGCAGCCATCGGTCATACGGCGCGCCCGAGCCCAACTCGTCAAGGGTCCGGCGAACGGCCTCGGGCACGCCGTCGCTGTGCCGCAGTCCAAGACGGTCGGCCAGCCGCGCCAGTGACAGCAACGTCGACTCCCGGCTCTGCGCGCGCACCCACCACACCAGGTCGTATGCCGCCTGAAAACGATGTGCGTACTCCACGGCGAGCTGGGTGCGACCGCAGGCGCTGAGGCCCTGGTGGGGAAGTATCGCGGCCTGACGACGGCTGACGTCGAGGATGGCGTGCAACTGGTCCAGGTGCCGGTCGCGGCCCACGAAGAACGGGTTGCGTGGCGGGGCCTGCCAGACGGCCGGCGTGCGGCCGGGAAACCGGGGCCGGGCCGACTCCAGCGGTCGTACGGTCGCCTCGCCGGAGAGTCCGACGCTGCGCAGGACGGTCTGGGCCGTGTGCGACTCGTCGAGGGAGGTCAGGTCGACCGGACCGTGGTCGCTGAACGGCGGCGTGAGGGTGATGGGCTCGATACGGAACGGGACCAGCTGCCCAGGGGAGCCGGGCCGGGGCGGGTCCACGCGCTCCCGCAGTGTGCGGGCCCGTGTGGAGCGCAGAAAGGACGAGGACAGCAGCGCCACAGTGCGCGGTGTTGTGCCTGAAGGCGTCGGCTCGGCATCGGCATCGGGGGCGAGCACTACGAAGCCCGAGCGGGTGAGTACCCAGCCGACCCAGTCCGCCCACATCCTGTCCTCCGGCGCGTGCCACAGCCGCAGCGGCGTGGCCACGGGGGACAGCGGCCGCACGTAGGAGGTGAGGTGACGTCTGCGCAGGTCGTCGTCGAGGGGCGGGAAGCTTCTGACGCGCCCGGCGGTGATCTGGCCCGTCAGCCGTTCGAGGGCCGCGAGCAGGCTGTCGGTGGCGCCGGGCGCGTCACCGAACACGGCGAGCATCTCCTCGTATGCGTAATCCTGCCGGTGCGGGATCTCCAAGCCGGCCGGGCTGCCGGGCGGCTGGTCGGGGAAGGAGACACGGACCAGTTCCCGCGCGGCGGCCAGCCGCTCGGCCCGCCCCTCGGTGACCCGCATGGCGACCGGCAGCACATGGACGTCGCGCGGTCTCGCGTTCCGCCGGATGGTCCGGTCCATGGCCACCGCGCCTGCGATGCTCTGCGAACTCAAGGTGAAGCAGTTCACCACCACGTCCGGCAGATCCATGGTGCACAGGGCGACCAGGTCGCTCACCCCGCAACGGCTGTCGATGAGGGTGTAGTCGTAGTGGTTCCTCATGTCGTGGCGCAACGCCTCCAGGAACCGCACGCCGCCGAGGAACTCGGTGAAGTCTCCCCAGTTGAAGCCCATCAGATGGGTCAGGTACTCGGCGTCCCGCCGCCCCGCCGGCATGTAGTCGAGGGTCCCGCCGCCGGGGAAGGTCCAGTCGACCGAAACGGAGTGCGGCAGCACGCTGGCATGACGGCGTATCACGTCTGCCTCCGGTTCGTTGCCGGTGCGCCGGTCCACCACGTAGTCCGCGAAGAGGTTGAGCACTCCCGTCGTCGCGCCGGAGGTCGCGGCGTCGAGGAACGGGTGGAAATAGCGGTGCAGGCCCGGCGCCTCGACGTCCCAGTCCGAGGCCAGTACCCGGTAGCCGTTGGAAGCGAGGATCCACGCCACGTTCGCCAGTGCCATGGTCCGTCCGGTGCCGCCCTTCTGGGAGTAGAAGGTGATGATCTGTCCGTCAGGGGCGGCGGTCATCGGATGCCCCCTCGACGGGTCCTCCCAGCCGGAACCGGGGGGTCTGCGAACCCGGAGGCGGATGGCTCGGGGTGAACCTGAGGAACTGCGCGGCCGCCCACTGGATCACGTGAGGAAGGAGGGCCATGAACTCGGTCAGCGAGGGGACTCCGGCCATCGCCGCCCGCGGGATGCTCCGGACGCGCTGGACGGTTCGCGGAAGGGTCTGCTCCAGGGCCGTCTGCCACCCGAGTCCGCTTTCGTCGTCCGAGCCGGACGCGTCCGACGGCACGATCACCCCGAGCCACGGCAGCGCCGCATCATCCACCCGGGTCAGCAGTGCCCGCCACTTAGGGTCGGAAAGCGTCCATTTGTCCAGCAGGATCAGTGCCAGACCGTCCGGTCGCCGCTCGGTGAGCAGACCGCCGACCGCTCCGTCGAGCGACTCGATCGTGGGACGGTAGTCGAGCCGCTCGGCGATGGCCGCGGCGATCTCGGCGAGTGGCCGGGTGGAGTCCGTGTCGCTCTGGCGGTAGGGATTCCAGTCGAGGGCGGAGGGTCCGTAGCACTGTACGGGGCGTCCCGGTGGCAGCTCCTGGCGGCTGGGTGCGGCCACGATGATGCGCATCCGGCGCAGGCTGGTGCGCTGTTCGAAGGCGCTGGGCAGCTGTGCGAAGTCCAGGGGGCGTCCGACGGGGAGCGGGTTCTGCTGGGCGGTCGCGGTGATCGTCTGAGCCAGCAGGTAGGTGATCTTCTCGTACTGCTGCCGGAACGACCGCAGCTTCATCAGCCCGTACAGGCCGAAGGTCGTGTACTCCCGGCCGAATCGCTCGTGCTCGTACGGCAGGCTCTGCGCGGCGTGGGGAAGCCTCTGGAACGGTACGGGCGCCCACAGCGCCGGCACGATGGCCGGGGGACCGGGCGGCGACAACGCGCTGTGGCGTGCCTGACGTTGGGAGAAGGCCGACCACTCGCGGCCGCAGGTGTCGCTGATGAAGTAACGGGGCGAGTACAGGGGGACGAACACCCGGCAGGTGGCCAGTGCCTCCGCTGTCCGGTCGCTCCAGCTCTCACCGGCCCTCATCTCACGATCCATGAATCCGACGGCGGGGACGTCCGTCATCGACATGATGTACTCGCACAGGTCTCGGAACAGCCGGTGCACCCACATGTCCGGATCAGGGGCGTCGAAGGGGTCGAGGCGCGGCGTGTGCGCGTAACTCAGAAAGAAGTAGGGCCTGTTCGCATCCGGCTCGCTCCGTTCCAGCCCCACCCGAAGCCCTCCCTACGGGTCCGATGGTCACAGCGTCCGCAGGAACGCGGCCAGCTCCAACATGTCGACGCGCTCATATTCCTCCGGGTGGACGACGATCGTCAGCTCTTTGCAGACGACCGACTGCCGTGACGTGGTGACGAAGGACAACAGGATCAGCTTGATCAGGCTCGCGTGGTCCATGGTGTCGATGCGGGCCAGGTCCGAGCCGATGACCGGCATGGCCACCGTCTCGCGCCGGGCGTGCACATGCAGCGCCCGCCACAGCTCGCCCAGACTGTGCCAGACCTCGTCGGGCCCCGAGCCGACCGTCAGGTCGTTGCGCATGGTGCCGTAGGCGCTGAGGAAGTATCGCCGGGCGGGGAGGCCGAGGACGGCGACCGTGCCGAGCGGATAGCGGGACAGCTTGCCGGCCCGTTTCGCCGCCCGTTCCTCCACCGCGACCGGCTGCTTCCCCGTCAGGGCGACCGCGAGTTCACGGTCCAGCCGGTCGACCTCCCCGGCATAGACCCGATGCAGGAACTGGCCCTGCACACTGCGCCGCGCGATCACCAGATCGTCGGTGGTGTCGGTGTCGAACACATCGTTGAACCCGATGACCAGATGGCACGGCTGGTCGAACAGGTCCCCGATTGCCAGGGTCACGGAAAACTGCGGATGGGTGAAGTCGTGACTGACCCGGTCCCGGGGCCAGGACTGCACGATGCCCCCCGCCAGCGCCACGCCCGCGATGACAAGGAACGTCGTACCGCGAGGCAGCGTACTGTCCGGCCAGAACGTCAGATACAGCTGCGCGGCGCCCGAGAGCACACCGAACTGCACGGCGCACGCCCGCCCGGCCGTGGACAGCCCGAGACGGGTGCCGAACAGGATCCGCAGCCGGTGCCTGAGCCCCGGACTCATCCCGCCTCGTCCCCGCTCGGGGTCTCCGCCGTGGCAGTGACCGGACCGACGGGCTCGTCGTAGACACCGACGAATCTGGTCAGCTTCCTCGGGGATGTGCCATGGCCGTTGCGGAGGGCGTCCACGGCCCGTTCCAGGTCGGTGATACGGCTGATCTGTTCCTTCACCAGCGAGGCCAGCTCCTCCAGGATCTCCTTCTGCGAGCGGCGGGGCGGCCCCTGTCCGTCGCCGTCCGCCGCCAGGTCGATCGCAGCCAGGGCATCGCGCAGATCGGGCCACGCTTTGGCGAACCGTTTCGTGAGCCTGGTGTCGTCGGGTTGGCGGCCCGCGGACTTGCAGAGCACCTCATTGATGGTCCGCACCAACCTCAGCACATCGTCCCTGTCATGAGCCCGGGTCGACTGGAACTGGCGAAGTGGACTGCTCGCCGCCTCCAGATCGGCGTGGCTGCCTTCGAGGAGGAACGGCACGACTCTGCCCTCGTGCTCATTGACCTCCTTCGACAGGGCTCCCGATTCGAAAGTGATCCAGGGTGCGTCGAGATTGGAGTGGGTGATGCAGGCGATCCCGAAGGAACTCTGGTCGAGCTGTTCCTTGAGTTCGTCCAGCCCGCGCGCTCCCTTCCTGATGCTGTCCGAGGAGACGAAGGGCTCGATCTCGTCGCTGAAGAACGGCAGCCACTCGGCGAGCAGTTCGGCGCACTGTTGAGAGGCGCGTCCGGACCAGCTGAGAAAGATCTTCATTCCCCGTCCCCCTGGCTCTGCGGCCCGCTGCGAGGATAAGCCCCGCGGTGGCCAACTGCTCCTGGACCGACGCAGACAGCCGCCTCGACGGCTAATCTGGACGACCCAGCACGCAACAACCCGAAGCGGCGGCGACACGGTTCCGACACGGCATGGCGGGGGGCGGCGATGACCGATGACCGTGACGGACGCATCGTCACGTTCTACTCCTACAAGGGCGGTACGGGCCGCACGATGGCGCTGGCCAACGTCGCCTGGATCCTCGCCGCCAACGGCAAGCGGGTCCTGGCGGTGGACTGGGACCTGGAGGCGCCCGGCCTGCACCGCTTCTTCCATCCGTTCCTCGACCCGGCCACGATCGTCGCCACCACCGGCGTCATCGACCTGCTCAAGGAGTACGCCTGGGCGGTCACCGGCGACGGCATGGACAGCGAGCGGCGGCCGCCGGACTGGCATCGCGAATACGCCCGCATCCAGCGCCACGCCGTCTCCCTGGACTGGCCGTTCCCCGAGCCCGGCACGCTCGACCTGGTGTCCGCGGGCCGGCAGAGCCGCGACTACTCGGCGATCGTGAGCACCTTCGACTGGGACAACTTCTACGACCGTCTCGGCGGCGGTGCCTTCTTCGACGCGCTGCGCGAGGACATGCGGAAGAACTACGACTACGTCCTCATCGACAGCCGTACGGGACTGTCCGACATCGCCGACATCTGCACCGCTCACCTCCCCGACGTCCTGGTGGACTGCTTCACCCTCAGCGACCAGAGCATCGACGGCGCCTCGAGGGTCGCCCACGACATCCACGAGCGCTTCCGCAGCCGCAGGATCCGTATCCTGCCCGTCCCCATGCGCATCGACGAGGGCGAGAAAGCGAAGGCCGACGCCGGACGTTCCCTGGCGCGGGAGAGGTTCGACGGTTTCCCCTCCGGCATGACCGCCGAGGAACTCTCCGACTACTGGGGATCGGTGGAGGTGCCGTACCGTCCCTACTACGCCTACGAGGAGACACTGGCCACCTTCGGGGACGAGGCCGGCAACCCGACCTCGCTGCTGGCGGCCTTCGAACGGGTCACGGGCGTGATCAGCGACCGGACCGTCACGATGCTGCCGCGCATGGACGCGAACGTGCGCGAGGGCATCAACCGGAAGTTCACCCGCAGCCGGCTGTCGCCGCCGTCCGACGTGCAGCTGAGTTATGTCTCCGAGGACCGCATGTGGGCCGACTGGATCGCCGGGCTGCTGTCCAGGGCCGGGTTCAGGGTCGAGCTCAAGCACGTCGGCTGCGAGGGGGACGGTGCCGAGAAGCCCGCCGACCGTAGGGTCGTCGTGATTTCTCCGGCGTTCCAGCGCTCAGCCCGGGCCCGCCAGGTGTGGGAGTCGGCCATGGGCGGTGACCACTCCGGCCGCCGCCAGGTGGTCGCGGTGCGGGTCGGCGACGTCCGCCCCGCGCCGATGTTCAGCGAGTGGCCCACGGTCGACCTGGTCCGGACGAACGAGAAGAACGCCGCCTCCGCGCTGCTGCGGGCCCTGGGCAAGCCGCCACTGCCGGCCGAACTGCCCGATGACGCCCTGGCCACCGAAGCCCGCTTCCCGGACACGGTGCCCAAGTTCTGGAACGTCTCACCGCGCAACCCCTCCTTCACCGGCCGCAGCGCCCTGCTGGAGCGGCTGCGCGACGGCCTCGGCAGCGGCGCCCCCGGCCGCGCGCCCGCAACGTACGCCCTCTACGGGCTGGGAGGTGTCGGCAAGACCCAGCTCGCCCTGGAGTACGTGCACCGTTTCGCCGCCGACTACGACCTGGTGTGGTGGATCCCCTCGGGGCAGAACGAACTCGTCGTCTCCGCCCTGGCGGACCTGGCCCGCCGGCTGGGCCTGCGCGCCGGCGACGACACGGGCCGGGCGGCCCAGGAGGTGTGTGACCATCTGCGCCGGTCGGGCGCGACACTGCGCTGGCTGCTGGTGTTCGACGACGCCGACGAGCCGCAGGAGGTGAGCCGGCACTTCCCCCGCGGCACCGGCCACGTCCTGGTGACCTCACGCAACCAGACCTGGCTGCAGTACGGCGAGGTCGTGGAGATCGACCCGCTCCTGCGCGAGGAGAGTGTCGAGCATCTGCTGCGCCGGGCCGCCGATCTGACCGCCGAGGACGCCGACCGGGTCGCCGCCGCTCTCGGCGACCTGCCGCTGGCCCTCGATCATGCGGGTGCATGGCTGGCCGAGACCGGCACACCCGTCGACACCTATCTGGCGGAACTGGAGCAACAGGCCGAACGCATACTGTCGTTCACCCGACCCGCGAACTACCCGCAGCCTGTGGGCGCCACCTGGAACGTCTCCCTCGAGCGCTTGAAGGAGCGCTCACCGGCCTCCGTACGCCTGCTTCAACTGTGCGCGTTCTTCGCGGCCGAGCCGATCTCCATGAAGCTTCTCTACGGCGACGAGATGATCCGGGCCCTCGCCATGGAGGATCCCTTGCTGCAGGAGAGGATGGTCTTCGGCCGGGTGATCCGGGAGATCGGCAGGTTCGCGCTCGCCAAGGTCGACCGGGCCACCGAGTCGCTCCAGGTGCACCGGCTGGTGCAGGCGATGATCCGCTCCCAGCTCACGCCACAGGAACAGGACGAGGCTCGGCACGTGGTCCACCGCATCCTGGCGAGCGCCCGTCCGCCGGGTGAGGAACCGATCGACGTGCCGGAGAACCAGCCCGTCTTCGCGGCCATCTGGCCGCACCTGGAGGCCTCCGAGGCCGGTACCTGCGACGAGCCGGAGACCCGGCAGCTGCTCATCGACCGCGTCCGCTACCTGTGGAAGCGCGGCGATCTCGACGCCGCCCTCGCCTTCGCAGAGTCCCTGCGCCGGCTGTGGGAGCGCCAACTCGCCGAGCGAGGCGCACGGATCGGCGCGCGGGAGGATAAGACCGCCGCGGACACGGAGCGCACCGCAGGCACCGACGAGGAGCGGGCGGCCACGATCGCGGCCCAGCGACGCCATGCCACCGATCTGCAGATCCAGATCCTCCATCTGTGCTTCCACATCGCCAACGTGCTGCGTTCGCTCGGCAAGTACGCGGAGGCGGCGGCCCTGGGTTCGGACACCCTGGCCCGGCAGCGCACAGTGCTGTGCCCCGGCCACCCGCACATCCTCATGACGGCCGGCGGCCTCGCGACCGACCTCGGTGGCATCGGCCGCTTCGACGACGCCCTGGAGATGGCCGACGAGGCCTGTCTCGGCTTCACGGAGAGCTTCGGCGAGGACCACCCGCGCACACTGAGTGCCGGCAACGACCGTGCCGTCTGTCTGCGGCTGCTGGGCCGGTACCACGAGGCCCGCGACATCGACCAGGCGATCTACGAACGGCGGCGCAACGACCTGGGCAGCACGCATCCGCACACCCTGATCAGCGCCACCAACCTGGGCCGTGACCTGCGGGAAGTGGGTGAATACCCGACGTCGGTCGCACTGCTGCGGGACAGCCACGCGACCTACGAGGCACTGTTCGGCGAGGCCCATCCCGAGACCCTGCGCACGGCCAAGAGCCTCGCCGTCTCGCTGCGCAGGGCCGGCCTGCTGGAGGAGGCCCGGGCACTGACTCAGCAGACCCGCGAGCACTACCGGCTGCGTGAGACCCCTGCGTCCGCTCCGGACGTGCTGGACTGCGCCCTGAACCATGCGGCCGACCTCTACGCGACCGGTGCCCGGGAGGAGGCGCTCTTCCTGGCGCAGGACACGGTGCGCCAGTACCGCGCGGCACCCGGCGAGCGCCACCCGGCGACGCTGGCCGCCCTCAACAACCTCGGCATCTTCCTGCGCGGAGCCGGTGAGACCGCCAAGGCGGGCAAGCTGCTGGAGGAGAACCACGCCACCCTGCGCGAGGTGCTCGGCGAACACCATCCCTACTCCCTCGCCTCCGCCGTCAACCTCGCCAACGTGCTCGCGGAGCAGGGCGAGCTGCACGAAGCCGAGGAACTGGAACGCAGGGCGGTGGCCGGCTTCCGGTCCGCCCTCGGCCCGGAACACCCGGACACCCTCGTCTCCTGCGCCAACCTGTCCGTCACCCTGCGCGCGCTGTGCCGGACCCCCGAGGCCGACCGGCTCCAGGAGAGCGCCCACGCCGATCTGACCCGGTTGCTCGGCGAGGACCATCCCCACAGCGTGAGCGTGCGCGACGGCAAGCGCATCCACCAGGACCTGGAGCCGCTGCCCGCGTGATCGCGTGCACCGGCTTTTGGCAGGTCAGTGACCGAGAGGTGCCGCGGACTCGCCGGTGTCGTGCCGCACCGCCACCAGGTCGAGCAGGCGCCCGGCGGTCTCGTCCGCGAGGGGTGTGAGCCGCTCGTGCACCGCCCGGAACGTCTTCTCGGCCTTCTCGGCCGGCCAGTCGTCCGGCAGGTGCTCGACCGGCAGGCGCGGGTCCCGGCGGATGACGCGCAGCCACTCCGCCTGCAGCCGCAGCCGCAGTGCGAGGGCGTCGTCGGCTTCCGGAAGCTGCGTCGCCCACGGTTGCCAGCGCCGTACGAACGACTCGTAGAGCGCCGCCAGTTCGGACAGCTCCCAGGTCTCCTCGATCATCGCGCTGATGTCCATCCCGGCGTCGGCGTGCGCGCGGAACACCTTCACGTGGGCGGACAGCCCGAGTTCGGCGACCAGGGACGACACGTCGACCTCGCCGGGGGCGATCCACAGGCCGCTGAACAGCGGGCCGAAGCCGCTCCAGGTGAGCTTGGAGCGCAGGTCGTGACGCTGGCGCTGCCAGGACTCGGGGAGGGAGAAGCCGAGCAGGGTCCAGGTGCCGTCCCAGTGGCGGTTGACGGCGCCGGTCTGCCAGATGCGGTGCGCGCCGTCGCGCAGGACCCTCTCCGAGTGCTCGGTCAGGCCGAAGTACATGCGGCGGCCCCCGCGCTGGCGGCGCAGCAGACCGCGGTTCACCATGCGGGTCAGCGTCGAGCGGGTCGCCTGCTCGCCGACGCCCGCCCGCGCGAAGACGTCGATGACGCTGCCCGAGTACACACAGACGTCCCGCCCGAGCACCTGGTCGCCCAGGAACGTCAGCATGAGGGACTGGGGCCGCAGTGCCTCTTCACCGGTCACGCGGCCCACCGTACCCCTCGTCGATCAGCGCGTGACCTGCCGGTACGCGTATACGGCCGTCGCCACCGCGCACACCCCCGGCGGGATCATCTCCACCCGCAGGGTGCCGCTGTTCACGTCGTAGTCGACGCCCTCCGTCTCGAACGTGCCCGTGCACACGCTGCGCTGCGGCAGCGCGAACAGGCTCTTCACCGCGCCGGTGATCGGCTGACCGTCCACCTTGCGCGGCAGGTCCACCTGGAGCAGCGGGCGGATCTCCGGGAAGAGCGTGCCCGTGGCGTCGTTCGAGGCGCACACCAGCCGGGTGTCCGTCACGAAGTCGCAGCCCTGGATGTCGCGCACCGGCTTGTCCAGGGTGATCTGCCAGGCCTCCTTCAGGTCGCCGCCGGTCTGCGGGGTGGACGGGTTGAGCAGGGGGGCGGGGAAGACCTGGAGTCTCTTCTGCTCCCCCCACTCGCCCGACACCAGCCACTGCCCGTCGGGCGAGACGGTGGCGAAGGAGTTGTTCAGCTTCTCGCCCGGGTTCAGCCGAT
Source organism: Streptomyces sp. CA-251387 (assembly GCF_050936625.1). NCBI lineage: Bacteria > Bacillati > Actinomycetota > Actinomycetes > Kitasatosporales > Streptomycetaceae > Streptomyces > Streptomyces sp. CA-251387. Next base: position 8,061,406 of record NZ_JBNJMJ010000001.1, read on the forward strand.
GGACGTACTCGTAGCGCTTTCCGGCCGGGGTCGTCACCGCGAACATCTTGGACGTCGCCGTGTCCGGGCCCTGGTAGGCGTCGAAGACGTGGCCGCGTGCGATGTCCGGGTCGCCGACGTGGTTCCAGCCCTTGAGGCGCAGGTCCAGGGGGATGGAGGCGAGCCCGCGGTACAGCAGTGAGCCGTCCGCGCGGCTCGCCAGGCCCTGCCCGCCGCCCAGGGTGTCCGTGTACGCCGTACCGGACTCGGCCCAGTGCGGGTCACCGGCGGCGGACGCCGTCCCCGCGCCGAGCACGAGGGCACCCAATAAGCAACCGGAGGTGAGGAAGTGACGTCTCATCAGGCTCCTGCCACGTCGACGAATACGGGGTTCGAATAGAACCACGTATCCGTCCACGGGTCACCGTTTCCGGGCTCGTGCGGGATCGGCCCGTGCGGGTCGACCGACGCGCCGAGGTAGCCCGCGCCGTGGCGGTTGCCGTCGCTGCCGCGCAGCCGGACGTAGAAGGACTCGTCTCCGGCGGTCAGCGGGATGCGCAGGGTGTACGTCCCCGTGCGGCCGCTCACGTCCTTCGTCTCGACGACCTTGGTGTCGGGCGCCTTCCAGGAGTCCCGGTCGGCCACCGGGCCGCGCACGGCGCCCCGGATGACGTCCACGTGCGCCAACTCCGGCAGGATCCCCTGGGGATTGGGGCGGGAGGCGGTCGTGACCGTCACGTACAGGGTGAGCTTCTCGCCCTTGCGTACCCGCAGCCGGCCGCCCAGCGTGACGCCCCGGCCGAAGTCGCAGTCCCGCTTGAGGCGGACGTCGAGGCCGTCGAGCAGATGCCCGTGGTCGAGCCAGACCCGGCCGGCGCGCAGGCCCGCCATCACCGCGCGGTAGCCGTAGCGGGTGACGCCGACGTGGGTACGGCTGAACTGGCCCGGCCAGAAGTCGCTGCCCGGCTGCGGGGTGTCGGTGTTCACCGGGTCGGGGAGCTTTCCGGTGTTGTCGAAGTTCTGGCCCGCCGGCCAGTCGCCGTTCTTCCAGGTGTCGAAGACGATGCGGTGGGCGTCGGAGTTCGTGGTGATCGAGAACAGGCTGCCTTCCGCCAGCATCGAGTCCCACAGACCGCCGACCGTCGCGGTCGCCCAGTCGAAACCGCCGTATGTCAGGTAGGCGTCCGCCGGGTAGCCCGCCCAGGACTGCGCCGACGGCTTGTTCTCGTACTCGCCGCGGATCGAGGCCGCCCCGCGCCAGCCGGGGATGGCCGCGCCCTGGGCGCCGGGCGCGCCCTCCATACCGATCATGATCTCGGGGGCGGCGTCCCGCCAGCCCCGCATCTCGTGCGGCGAGTCGATGCCGAGGCGCATCGGGTGGTTGGCGAGGACCAGGACGTCGTCGACGTATCCGGTACGGCGCTGTTCGGCGAGCCACTGGATGGCCTTGACGGCGTGCGCCTCGTTGCGGGCGGTGTCCGCGCCGCCCGCGGAGCCGTCGGTGTAGCCGAGCAGCTTGCCGTCGTAGGCGCTCTCGAACTTCGTGAGCAGGTCGACTTCGTTGGGGCCGGGCGCCGCGAACACCGTGCAATGTTCGGCGGCCGGGATGTACCACTCCAGGCCCTGGAAGATCAGCTGGCGGGGGTTCTCGGCGCGCGCCTTGAGGATCTCCTCGTGCTCCAGCGGCGCTCCGTACTTGGCGTGCCCGAAGTTGGAGTGCTCGGTGAACACCATCCAGTCGAGGCCGTACTCGGCGCCCGCGGCGGCCAGTTGGGAGAACGTGTACTTGGCGTCGTGGCTGTAGACGGTGTGGATGTGGTGGTCGCCGACCAGGTAGGCCAGGCGGGGGTCGGCGCCGCCCAGGCGCCGGCCGGCGGCCACGGCCGGCACGGCTGCCGGGCCCAGCGCGAAGGCGGCGCCGAACAGGCCCGCGCGGCGCAGGAGTTGACGTCTCGACACGCCCTGGGCGTCGAGGGCGGCGGGGGAGACGGACGGGTCGGCCCAGACGGGCAGCTGCTGCTCGGTCATGGTGATCCTCGAAGGCTCAGTGGTTCATGAAGGACGTGACGGGCAGCGCCCGCCCGACGATCCGGACGTCGCCGAGGCGGCCGTACAGGATCTGGTCGATCCGGCCGCCGTACTCGTAGCCGCCGAGCAACCACGGCAGGCCGACGGAGGTGATCCCGACCACCGGCGCCTTCGGGTTGCGGACCACCGGGCAGCCCTCGACATACAGCGTCGTGTGCTCGCCGTCGCTGACGACCGCGAGGTGCCACCAGGTCTCCAGTGGCGTCTCCTGGCCCCAGTTGGTGGCGATGCCCTCCTGGTTCAGCGGGCGCATCGCCCACTGCGGCTCGCGGTCGTTCGACAGGGACAGCGTGGCGAGCGGCTCGTCCGGGTCGTCGGCCGTCTTGCCGGCGGCGCCACCCGTGCCGGTGCGGCTGACCAGACCCGACCAGGCGTTGTGGGAGGGGTCCCAGTCGGCGGGGAGGCGGTAGAACGCCTCGATGGTGTAACCGTCGGCGAGCGTCGCCGAGTTGAGCGGAGCACCGTCGACCGTGCGCAGGTACGCGCCCTTGAGCGGGGACTTGAAGCCCTGGAACTCCAGGCTGCCGTGGCCCGGCTGGTCGGGGTGGTGGTCGGCCGACCAGCCCAGCTTGCCGCCGCCCACCGTGACGAGCGTGAGGTCGTTGCCGCGACCGGACAGGTCCCGGACCCTGTGGCCCACGGGCTCCTCGAATCGCCAGTACGCCACCGTGCCCGGGATCAGCATCCGCGACGCGGGCCGCGCCGGGCGCGCGGGCACCGGAGCGAAACCGGAGAAACGGTCGGCGAAGTCGATCTCGACCGTGAACCGGTCGGCGTCACCGCTGAGTTCGATCTCCCGCCGCTCCAGCTCGTTGAGCCCCTCGGCGGCCCGGCCCAGAATCCACGGGGAGACCGTCTCCACGTCGATCACGTTCCGGTCGAGGTCGAACCGGTACAGGCGGATCATCGCCGCGCCGCCGAAGTAACGGTTCTGGTAGTTCGTCAGATGCAGGTGTACGTCGTTGCCCGCCGCGTTCTTGCGGGTCGCCCGGCCGGCGGGCCAGTAGTGCCCGTTGAGGGTGAGGAAGATCTGGTCGTGATCCTCGATCAGCTGGTCCCACAGCTGCTGCCCGTACGCCGACAGGGAGTCGTCCTCGACGACCAGCTCGTGGGTGGTGAGGACGACCGGTGTCCTCGGGTGGGCGGCCATGACGTCCTTGGCCCACGCGTAGCCCTTCGCCGACAGCCGCCAGTCCAGTGCCAGCACCATCCACTCGCGCCCGGCGGCCTTGAAGAGATGGAAGGTGTTGTAGCCGTCGGGGGAGGCACCGCCGAAGGTCTTCTTCCCCTGGAACCGCTTCGGCCCGAAGGCGTCCAGATACGGCGTCGCACCGCGCTGGTCGGTCGTGGACGACTTCACGTCGTGGTTGCCGGCGAGGACGCTGTAGCCCACGCCCCGCCGGTCCAGGATCCGGAACGCCTCGCTGATCGCGGCGACTTCGGGCTGGGTGCCGTTCTGGGTGAGGTCGCCGAGGTGGGACAGGAAGACGATGTTCTCCTCCCGGCCGTGCTCCAGCAGATAGCGCAGGGAGGCCTCCACGGGCGCCTTGTCGATGCTCGGCCCGTCGAAGAGGTACTGCGTGTCCGGCATCACGGCGAGCGTGAAGCGCCGGCTGTCCGGGTCGGGCCGCCAGTCGGTGGCCGTGACCTCGGCGGGCGCTGCCTCGGCGACCGCCGGAACGGCGACCGAGGCCGTCGCGGCGGCACCGAGCAGCGCGGTGGCCCGGAGGAAACTGCGTCTTGCGGCGCCGGCCTGCGCGGCCTCGCCCTGGGGGTGGTCATGCGAAGTACACACGTGTGCTCCGTGAAGAGGGGCAGAGGAAGGGGAGTTCAGAGAACGCGCAGGGTCCAGCTCCAACGGTGGACGCCCGGCGGAACGCGATAGGAGGGGAAGGTGTCCGGGCCGCACGAGGCCGTGCCGAGACCCCGGTGTGCCGCGTCGAGGTGCACCACGCAGCCGGGGCGCGGCACCAGTTCGTCGTGGTGCGCGGCGGCGGTCAGATCCTCGGCGCGGTAGCGGGTGACGGAGACCTGACGCGGTTCGTCCAGGACGACCGAGAGACCGGTGGCGTCCGGCGCGGACAGCGTGAACCGTCGTACGCCGTGCCGGCCGCCGCTCTCCTGAGGACGCAGATAGGGAGTGAACAGCTCGTCCACCGGGACGGAGTGATGGCCCACCGGAGCACCTGCGCTCCGGTCGGGATACGACTCCCAGGGCCCCTGCCCGAACCACTCCAGCAGATCGAGTCCCGCCACCGTCTCGAACACCGAGCCGACCCGGGCCACGTCGTCGAACTCCTCCGGCAGCTCGGCCTCTTCGTCGACCCGCACCCCGCCCTCGACCGGCGTGAACACCTGCCGGTGCCGGACGACGCCGCAGGCGCCGGCGTACTCCGCGGTCACCGTCACCCGGCCGGCGTCCCGCCGCACGGAGACGACCTTGCGGACCAGCGCGTCCAGCCCCCAGGTCCGCCAGCGCCCTGCCATGCCGCCCAGCTCGTCGTTGTCGGTGGGCGCCCGCCACAGCGACAGGGCAGGGGCGGCGGTCAGCAGGGGATGGACGAGGAGCCCCTCGTCGTCGACCTCCACGGCACCCGCTGCGACGGGTTCGTCCCGTACGCCTGCCGCCCGCAGCAGCACCTGGGGCGTGCACACCTCCGTGCCACGCGGCGCCCACGGCAGGTCCTGCGCCGTCGTCACCCGCAGCGTCAGCCACGCCTCGCCACCGTCCTCGGGCAGCGCGAACGGCAGTGGCACCGCCGCCGTCTCGCCCGGACACAGCTCGGGCAGCTCGGCCGGCGCGGTCAGCGTGCGGCCGTCCTCCAGCGACAGCACCCATACGGCGGCCAGCCAGTCGAAGCCCCGGAAGTGCTGGTGGTTGGCCACGACGATCCCCTCGTGCCGGAAGCACTCGATACGCACCGGCGCCGCGACCTCCCGGTGCTCGTACATCGCGGGCTTGGGCGTGCGGTCGGGAAACACCACGCCGTCCGCGATGAACGCGCCGTCGTGGATCGTCTCCCCGAAGTCGCCGCCGTACGCCCACCGATGACCGGGCGCGGCGACACCGTTGTCATAGAGCCCGGCGCCCCCACGCCCGGCCGGTCTTCCGTCGCTCACGCGTTGCAGAATCCCGTGGTCCCAGAACTCCCAGATGAACCCGCCCTGAAGACCCGGGGTGGCCTCGATGGCAGCCCAGTGGTCGGCCAGCGTGCCGTTGCTGTTGCCCATGGCGTGCGAGTACTCGCACTGGATGAGCGGCTTGGTCTGCTCGCCGGAGAGCGCGTGGGCCACGCAGTCCTCCAGCGCCGCGTACATCGGGCAGGCGATGTCGGAGGCGAGGGACGGGTCCGCCCATCCGAGCTTGGCCGCTCCCTCGTACTGGATCGGGCGTGTCGGGTCGTGCCGGCGCACCCAGCCCGCCGCGGCGTCGTGATTGGCGCCGTAGTCGGACTCGTTGCCGAGCGACCAGATGATGACCGACGGATGGTTCTTGTCGCGCAGCACCATCCGTGAGACCCGGTCGACGAAGGCGTTCAGATAGCGCGGGTCGTCCGCGATCTCGTGGGCGTGGTCGTGGGACTCGATGTCCGCCTCGTCGACGACGTAGAAGCCGAGTTCGTCGGCGAGGTCGTACAGCGCGGGGTCGTTCGGGTAGTGGGCGGTGCGGATGGCGTTGAAGCCGAAGCGCTTGAGGAGGATCAGATCGGCGCGCATGTCGTCGTACGACACCGTCCGCCCGGTCAGTGGGTGGAAGTCGTGCCGGTTCACGCCCCGGATGAACACCCGCTCACCGTTGACCAGCAGGTCACGGCCGACGATCTCGACGTCGCGGAAGCCGACGCGGTGCTGCGAGGTGTCGGCGACCGTGCCGTCGGCGCGGTGCAGGCGGACGGTCAGGCCGTACAGCTCGGGTGTCTCCGCGTTCCAGGTGCGCACCTCGGGGACGGTGGTCAGCAGCCGGGCCTCGCCGAGGAAGTCGGAGACGCGTTCGTCCTCGGCGTTCGCGCGGTCGAACTCGGCGTCATGCGCGAGGAGTCGACCGTCCAGCTCGCCGGTGAGGTACCACCCCTCGGGCAGCGCCCCGCCCGCGTGCCGCACCCGGCAGTCCACTTGCAGCTCACCGCTGTACCGCGCCCGCACGGTGACGTCCGCGAGGTACAGGGGATCCGTCGTGTACAGCAGTACCGAGCGGGTGATCCCCCCGTGCCACCACTGGTCCTGGTCCTCGATGTGCGAGGCGTCCGACCACTTCACGACCGTCAGCCGTACGGTGGCCCGCTCGCCGGCCCGCACCACCTCCGTCAGGTCGAACTCGGCGGCCAGATGGGAGTCCTTGGAGATGCCGACGGGCCGTCCGTCCACGTGCACGAGCAGCACGCTCTCGGCGGCCCCGACCTGGAGCACGATCCGGCGTCCGGCCCACTCGGCGGGGATGTCGACCTCACGCTCGTAGATGCCGGTCGGATTGGCGGCGGGCGACTGTGGAGGGAATTCTGTATACGGCATACGGACGTTCGTGTACCGCGGCAGGTCGTCCGTGTCCTGCATGGTCCAGACGCCGGGGACGTATGCCGAGCACGCCGAAGACACGGCACCGCCGACCGGCGCGTCCGGAGCGGAGAGCAACTGGAAGCGCCAGTCGCCGTCCAGGGGGAGTGCTCCGCAGCGCCGGTCGACGGCGTTTATGGGCAGCCGCCCCCAGGAGGTCACCTCGGGTGTCTCCCAGGGGCGCAGGGCGATCAGGGGATCGAGGGGTGCGTCGGTCATGGCCATTCCGGGGTCGGTGCGGACGTGGGTGACGTCGAGCCGGGCAGGATGCGGCCCTGCAGGCCCCAGGCGGGGTCGACGGGGATGCCGAGACGGTCCAGGACGGTGGGGGCGATGTCGATGAGGCGGGGCGCCCGGAGCCGGGTGCCGCCGGGCAGTCCGGGCTCGGCGAGGATGACGAACACCTCCCGCTCGGCGTGTGTGTCGCCGCCGTGGCCGCCGTTGTCGAGGTGGCCGTGGTCCGTGGTGACCAGCACGGTCCAGTGCTCGTCGGCGCGCCCGGGGTCCGAGCGCCGGGCTTCGATCGCCTCCAGCAGCCGCCCGAGGTGGGCGTCCTGGGCACGCAGGGCGCGGTCGTAGGCGGGGGAGAGCGGGCCCGTGGCGTGGCCGGCCTCGTCGGTGGCGCCGAAGTACACGAACATGACGTCCGGTTCGAACTTGGTGAGCCACCGCAGGGCGGTGCGGGCGACGCGGCGGTCAGCGGTTTCGTAGCCCCTCGACTCGCCGTTGTGGCGCACACGCCGGCCGATGGCACGGCCGAGGGTGCCGCGGCGGATCAGCGCCGGCCAGGACACCGCGGCCGCGGTGCGCAGTCCGGGGCGGGCCGTGGCGGCGCGGCTCAGGAAGTCGGGGTAGCGGGCGTAGTCGGCACCTTTGAAGTCGTTGCCGGTCACCCCGTGCCGGTCGGGCCACACCCCGGTCAGCACGCTCGACCAGCCCGGGCCGGAGTCGGTGTAGGCCATGCCGGTGGACGGCCCGTCGTCGGCCTGGCCGTCCACCTCGCCGTAGGGCAGCAGACTGGTGCCGTGGGCGCCCGTGGCCATCAGGCCGTGCAGGACGGGCGCCGAGGACGGCGAGCCGGCCAGCCGGTCGAAGCGCAGCCCGTCCATGCCCACCACGAGCACCTTGCCGCGCCGCGGTCGGCCACCGCCGAGAACCTTCACCACTGGGCACCCCCTCTCGACACCGGTTCAGCTGCCCTGGACCGCACCTTCGGTGGCGCCCGCGATGAACCCGCGGGCGAAGATGCTGAAGACCACGACCAGGGGGAGGGCCGCCATGAGCACACCGGCCATGACCATGCTGTAGTCGGTGTTGTGGCCGACGTTGAGCTGGGCGAGCTCCACCTGCAGGGTGACGTGGTCGGGGTTGGTGAGCACGATGAGCGGCCAGACGTAGTCGTTCCAGGCGTTGACGAAGGCGTAGATGGCGAGGAAGGACAGGGCGGGCCTGATCATCGGCAGCGCGATGTTCCAGTACTGACGGAAGAACCCGGCGCCGTCGATGCGGGCGGCGTCGAGCAGTTCGTCGGGGACGCCGTTCTGTATGTACTGGTGCAGCCAGAAGATGCCGAAGGCGTTGGCGAGGGCGGGCAGGGCCAGCGCCTTGAGCATGCCGACCCAGCCGATCTCGGACATGAGGATGAACTGCGGCAGGACGGCCAGCTGCAGCGGCAGCATCATGAACACCAGCAGCGTGCCGAAGAGCACCTTGCGCCCGGGGAAGTCGAACTTGGCGAAGGCGAAGGCCGCCAGCGAGTCGACGAACAGCACCAGGACCGTGGTGACGCACGCGACGACGACCGTGTTGAGCATCGACCCGAAGAAATCGATGGTGTTCAGCACATGCCGGATGTTCTCCAGCAGATGGGAGCCGAACGTCAGCTTCGGTGGGCTCTTGTAGATGTCCTTGGTGGTGTTGGTCGCCATCACGATCGTCCACAGGAACGGGAAGACCGAGACCAGGACGGCCAGGACGAGGAGGATGTGCGCTGTCAGGCCCCTGGGGCGCCGCAGCCGCCGCCTCGGGCCCGTGGCCGGCGATGGGGTGGCGGCTGTCGTCATGACTTCCTCCCTCGTTGCACGATGCGCCAGTTGATGACGACGAGCACGATGATCAGTACGAAGAAGGCCCACACGATGGCCGCGCCGTAGCCGTAGTCGTTGTCGAGGAAGGCCGACTGGTAGAAGTACAGCAGCGTGGTCAGGCCCGCCTGGCCCGGGCCGCCGAGGTTCTGGTTGGCGGCGTTGCTGGCGAACAGCACCTGGGGTTCGCTGAAGCTCTGCAGGCCGTTGATGGTCGAGATGACCACGGTGAACAGGATGATGGGCCGCATGATCGGCATGGTGATCTGGAAGAAGGTACGGACGGGGCCGGCGCCGTCCAGCTTGGCCGCCTCGTAGATCTGCGTCGGGATGGCCTGGAGACCGGCCAGGTAGATGATCATGTTGTAGCCGGTCCACATCCAGGTCATCAGCAGCGCGATGACCACTTTGATCAGCCACGGATTGCTCAGCCACGGGACGGGCTCGATGCCGACCGTGCCCAGGATCGCGTTGACCAGACCGAAGTTGTTGCTGAACACCGCTCCGAAGAAGATCGCCACGGCGACGATCGAGGTGACGTTCGGTACGTACAGGGCGATGCGGTAGAAGCCCTTGAAGCGGCGCACCGAATGCAGCAGCGTCGCCAGCACCAGGGCGCCGAACAGCGTGGGCACGGTGGACAGGACCCAGATCACCAGGGTGTTGCGGATGGACAGCCAGAAGACCGGGTCGTTCCAGAGGAACTCGAACTGCTCCAGGCCCACGAACTGCTTGGTGCCCAGGCCGTCGTAGCGCTGGAAGGCCAGATACAGCGAATAGAAGACGGGGCCGAAGGAGAAGGCGGCGAAGATCAGGAAAAAGGGCGAGATCGCCAGGTACTGCCGCCAGTACGACAGCACTCCGCGCCGCTCGGGCCGAGCGGCACCCGGGGGCGGGGTGCGCCGCGGCCGGAACCGGGCCGGGCCCGGCCCGCCGCGGCGCTCGCGCACCGTGGCGGGACCGGTGACCGGAGGGGACGACACCTCAGCTCACCCCCTGCCGCCGGGCGATCTGCTTGGCCTGGCCGACCGCGTCCTTCCAGGCGTCGTCGGGCTTCTTGCCCTTGGCCTCGATGCTGGTCAGCTCGGCCATGAAGGGCGCCATGACCGCGGAGTCGGCGGGTGCCTCGTAGCTCACCGGGATGGCCTCGGCGGCCGGGCCGAAGACCTCGATGATCTTCTGTCCGCCGAAGAAGGCATCGGGGCCCGTCATGGCCTCCATCGAGTACGTCGCCGGAGAGGCGGGGAAGATGGTGGCGTCGGTGTAGCTCTTGGCGTTGTTGTCCGGGCTGAGGATCCAGCTGATGATCTTGAACGCCTCTTCGGGGTTCCGGCACTGCGAGGGCAGGGCCAGGTAGGAGCCGCCCTGGTTGGCCGGCCCGCCCGGGGTCGCGCAGACCCGCCACTTGCCCTTGGTGCCCGGGGCGGCCGACTCGATGTCCAGCGCGTGCCAGGCGGCGCCGAGTTCGGTGGCCAGGTTCTTGCCGATGGCGGCGTTCCAGGTGTTGTCGTTGATCTTGGCGTCGATGCCGAGCGTGTAGGGGCGGATCGCCGTTTCCCACGCGGTGCGGATGTGGTCCTGGTCGCCGATGAAGTGGTTGTCCTCGTCGATGAACCGCTTGGTGCCCTGGCCGACCGCGATGCTGAACACCGAGCTGATGTTGTTGACCAGGAAGACACCGGGCTGCGACTTCTTCAGCTCGGAGCCGAGCGCGAAGTAGTCCTCCCAGGTCTTGGCCTCGGCGGCGACCTTGGCCGGGTCGGTCGGCAGCCCGGCCTTGTCGAACAGGTCCGCGCGGTAGAAGAGCGCGGTGGGACCGATGTCGATCGGGAACCCGATCTGCTTGCCGTCCTTGGTCTGGGCGAGCTTGGTCTTCCACTTCAGGTACTGGGACGAGACCTTGTTGAAGCCCAGGTCGTTCAGGTCGAGGAAGCGGTCGGCGTTGGGCAGGAAGGAGGCTATGTCCTCGCCCTTGATGCCGGTGATGTCGGGCACGGAGGAGCCGCCCGCCGCGAGGGTGGTGGTGAGCTTCTGCTTGAAGTCGCCGCCGATGGAGGCGGTGGTCAGCTTGACCTGGCTGCTGAAGTGCGTCTTGGCCTGCGCGACCACCTTGTCGCTGAGCGCGCCACCCCAGTACCACAGGGTGAGGTCTTTGCCGTCCTTGGTGCCGCCCGATTCCGAGCCGCCGCCGCAGGCGACGGTCAGGCCGGACGCGGCCGCGGTGAACACGGCGGCCTGGAGGAAGCCTCTACGAGAAAGGTCCACGGGTCACTCCTGTTGTTCCTGTTCGACGTGCTGAGGGGCTGTTCGACGTGCTGCGGGGGTCTGGTGGTCGGTGCCGCCGTTCTTCAGGCGCGTGGACCCACGGGTGTGGGACTGGCCGGCGGGGTGACGGGGGCGTGGCGCACGGGCGGGCCGACGTCGGCCGGGACGCGGTGCGCGAGGAAGCCGTACGCGCGTCGCAGTTCGGGGTCCTGCGCCGACCGCCACCAGTGGTCGACGCCGTACCAGCCGGGGGCCGCCAGTGCCCCGCCGTGGTGCCGTACGGACAGTCCGGCGGCGAGCACGGCGAACCGCAGCCGTTCCTCCAGCGGCCAGCCGCCGAGCGAGGCCGCGACGAAGCTCGCGCCGAAGACGTCGCCGGCGCCCGTCGCGTCGAGGACATCGATGTCCAGCGCCGGGACCTCCGCGTACTCGCCGGTGATCTGATCGACGGCAACGGCCCCCTCGCCGCCGCGCGTCACCACGGCCACCGGCACCAGCTCGCTGAGCGTGCCGAGGGCCGCGACCGCGCTGTCGGTGCGGGTGTACGCCATCGCCTCGGTCTCGTTGGGGAGGAAGGCATGGCACAGGGCGAGCTGGTCGAGCAGGTCGGCCGACCACTGCTGGGTGGGGTCCCAGCCGACGTCGGCGTAGATCTGCGTGCCGTTCGCGGCGGCCTTGGCCAGCCACTCGCGGGGTTCGGCCTCGATGTGCACGAGGGCCGTGCGCGCCTCGGGCGGGTCGCCCATCAGCACGTCCTGCGAGTACGGGGGTTCCTGGCCGTGGGTGACGAGGGCCCGGTCGTGGCCGTAGGCGAGGGAGACGGTGACCGGGGTGGGCCAGCCGTCCGCCGTGCGGGAGAGCGAGAGGTCGATGTCCTCCTGGTCGCACAGGATGTCCCGGCAGTACTCGCCGTAGAAGTCGTCGCCGAACACCGTGGCCAGCGAGGTCTTCAGGCCGAAGCGGGCGGCGGCCACCGCCAGGTTGGCGATGCCGCCCGGACCGCAGCCCATGCCCCGCGTCCAGATCTCCTCGCCGGATGTCGGCGGCTTCCCGAGCCCCGTGAGGACGAGGTCGTAGAAGAGCAGCCCGGTGAGCAGCACATCGGGCCGGTCGTCGTCCACGGCAACGTCCTCTCGTCAGGGAGCGTGGGCAGCTCGAGAGCGTGGGGGAGTCCGAGAGCGGGGCGCTCGTCAAAACTCTTCAATTCGGTGACCGGAATCGTGCGCCGCTCAGCGAGATTGGTCAATACCCGAGCAGAAATGAGCATGGCGATGATTGAAGATGACGAGTAGTGTTCACGCCATGCTGGCGGAACGACGACATCAACTCATCCTGCGGGCCCTGCGCTCCGGCGGCCCCGCGGCTGTGACCGACCTCTCCGAACAGCTGGGTGTGAGCCCCGCCACGATCCGGCGTGACCTGGTCAAACTCGAGGAGGACGGGCTGCTGACCCGGGTGCACGGCGGCGCCGTCGTGGACGAGGGCGACCAGCCCTTCGCCGAGGTCGCCGAGGTGCGCGTGCCCGAGAAGGACGCCATAGCCGTGCACGCCGCCGCGATGATCGAAGATGGTCAGTCGGTGCTGCTCGACATCGGCACCACCGCGTTCCGGCTGGCCCGCCAGCTGCACGGCCGCCGCCTCACCGTGATCACCAGCAACCTGGTGGTCTACGAGGAGCTCGCCGACGACGAGGGCATCGAACTCGTGCTGCTCGGTGGCATGGTCCGCCGCGAGTACCGCTCCCTGGTCGGCTTCCTCACCGAGGACAATCTGCGCCAGCTGCATGCCGACTGGCTCTTCCTGGGCACCAGTGGAGTGCGGCCGGGCGGGCAGGTGATGGACACGACGGTCGTCGAGGTGCCGGTCAAGCGGGCCATGATCAAGGCCGGCGGCAAGGTCGTGCTGCTCGCCGACGCGGCGAAGTTTCCCGGTACGGGCATGGCCAAGGTGTGCGGTCCGGAAGACCTGGACGTGGTGGTGACGAACGCGCCGGTCGACGCGGCGACCCGGTCCTCCCTGGAGGAGGCGGGCGTCCAAGTGGTCGTGGCAGGAAAGGTGCAAGCGTGAAACTGACGATTCTGGGCGGCGGAGGATTCCGCGTGCCGCTCGTGTACGGGGCGCTGCTCGGGGACCGTGGCGAGGGGCGCGTGACCGAGGTCGTTCTGCACGATCTGGACGACAGTCGACTGTATGCAGTCACCCGTGTACTGGCTGAACAGGCGGCCGGCGTCCCTGACGCGCCCCAGGTGACCGCCACCACCGACCTCGACGAGGCCCTGCGCGGCGCCGACTTCGTCTTCTCCGCGATCCGCGTTGGCGGCCTGGAGGGCCGTGCGAACGACGAGCGGGTCGCGCTCGCCGAGGGCGTCCTCGGCCAGGAGACGGTCGGCGCCGGCGGCATCGCCTACGGCCTGCGCACGGTCCCGGTCGCCGTCGACATCGCCCGGCGGGTGGCCCGCCTGGCGCCGGACGCCTGGGTCATCAACTTCACCAACCCCGCCGGACTGGTCACCGAGGCCATGTCCCGCCACCTCGGCGACCGCGTCATCGGCATCTGCGACTCACCGGTCGGCCTCGGCCGCCGTATCGCCCGCGTGCTCGGCGTGAAGAACCCCGGCGAGGCGTGGATCGACTACGTCGGCCTCAACCACCTCGGCTGGGTCCGCGGCCTGCGCGTCGCCGGCCGTGACGAACTCCCGCGCCTGCTCGCCGACCCCGACCTGCTCGGCTCCTTCGAGGAGGGCAAGCTCTTCGGCGTCGACTGGCTGCAGTCACTCGGCGCGATCCCCAACGAATACCTGCACTACTACTACTTCAACCGGGAAGCCGTCCGCGCCTACCAGCAGGCCGACAAGACCCGCGGCGCCTTCCTGCGCGACCAGCAGGCCCGCTTCTACGAGGTGGCCCGGCGCGCCGACGTCTCCGCCCTCGACGTGTGGGACCGCACCCGCGCCGAGCGCGAGGCCACCTACATGTCCGAGAACCGGGAGACGGCCGGCGCCGGTGAGCGCGACGCCGACGACCTCTCCGGCGGCTACGAGAAGGTGGCGCTCGCGCTGATGCGGGCCATCGCCCGGGACGAGCGCACGACCCTGATCCTCAACGTCCGCAACCAGGCCACCCTGTCCGTCCTCGACACCGACGCCGTCATCGAGGTCCCGTGCCTGGTCGACGCCAACGGTGCCCACCCGGTCGCGGTCGCCCCGCTGCCCGACCACGCCACCGGGCTCGTCTGCGCGGTCAAGGCGGTCGAGCGCGAGGTGCTCGCCGCAGCCGAGTCCGGCTCCCGCAGGACGGCGGTGAAGGCCTTCGCGCTGCACCCGCTGGTCGACTCGGTCAACGTTGCCCGCAGGCTGGTCGACGGCTACACCGGGGTACATCCCGGCCTGGCGTACCTTAAGTAGCGCTCGCCCGGGAAATCGCTTCCACTCCTCGTCCCACCCTTCGCTTCCCTCTCCGCTTGCTCCCTCCCTGGAGACCCTGATGCACGACGAACGACGCCGGATCGAAGAGCGCGTCGAGCGCCTCCACGCCCAGCGCATCAAGCCCGCGATCTACTCGGCCACCGTGCCCTTCGAGGTCGAGGCCTGGCAGGCGCCGGGCGAGCCGGTCTCCTTCGAGGAGGCCGCGGCCGCCCGGTACACGCCCTTCGCGATGAACACCCCGTGGGGTCCGCCCTGGGGCACGACCTGGTTCCGTATGCGCGGCCGGGTGCCCGCCGAGTGGGCCGGACGGCGCGTCGAGGCGGTCATCGACCTCGGGTTCGTCGGCGACTGGCCGGGCAACCAGGCCGAGGCCCTGGTCCACCTGCCCGACGGCCGCCCCCTGAAGGCGGTCAACCCGCTCAACCAGTACGTGCCGATCGGCAACCCGGTCGCGGGCGGCGAGGAGATCGACTACCTGGTCGAGGCCGCCTCCAACCCGGACATCCTGGCGAACAACTTCGCGGCCCCGACCCCGCTCGGTGACGTCCTGACGGCGGGCGACAAGCCCCTCTACACCTTCCAGCGCGCCGACCTCGCCGTCCTCGACGAGGAGGTGTGGCACCTCGACCTCGACATTCAGGTGCTGCGCGAGCTCATGGTCCACCTCGGCGAGCACGAACCGCGCCGCCACGAGATCATGCACGCCCTCGACCGGGCCATGGACACCCTGGACCTGGACGACATCTCCGGCAGCGCCACGGCCGTCCGAGAGGTCCTCGCCCCCGTCCTGGCCCGCCCCGCCCACGCCAGCGCCCACACGATCTCCGGCGTCGGCCACGCCCACATCGACTCGGCCTGGCTGTGGCCCATCCGCGAGACCAAGCGCAAGACGTCCCGCACCTTCTCCAACGTCACGTCCCTGGCCGACGAGTACGACGACTTCATCTTCGCCTGCTCCCAGGCCCAGCAGTACGAGTGGGTCCGCGACAACTACCCGCACGTGTGGGCCCGCATCCAGGAGTCGGTGAAGAAGGGCCAGTGGGCTCCGGTCGGCGGCATGTGGGTCGAGGCCGACGGCAACCTGCCCGGCGGCGAGGCGATCGCCCGCCAGCTCATCCACGGCAAGCGGTTCTTCATCGAGCACTTCGGCGTCGAGACCAAGGGCGTCTGGCTGCCGGACTCCTTCGGCTACACCGCCGCCTACCCGCAGCTCGCCAAGCTCGCCGGCAACGAGTGGTTCCTCACCCAGAAGATCTCCTGGAACCAGACCAACAAGTTCCCCCACCACACCTTCTGGTGGGAGGGCATCGACGGCACCCGCATCTTCACCCACTTCCCGCCGGTCGACACCTACAACGCCCGCTTCAGCGGCGAGGAGATGGACCGCGCGGTCCGCAACTACTCGGAGAAGGGCGCCGGTACCCGCTCCCTCGCCCCCTTCGGCTGGGGCGACGGCGGTGGCGGCCCCACCCGCGAGATCATGGAGCGGGCGCGCCGCCTCGCCGATCTGGAGGGCTCGCCCAAGGTCGTCGTCGAGCACCCCGACGAGTTCTTCGCCAAGGCCCGCGAGGAGTACCCGGACGCCCCCGTGTGGGTCGGCGAGCTGTACCTGGAGCTGCACAGGGCGACGTACACCTCCCAGGCCCGCACCAAGCAGGGCAACCGCCGCTCCGAACACCGGCTCCGCGAGGCCGAGTTGTGGGCGACGACCGCCGCGCTGCACGCGCCGGGCTACGCGTACCCGTACGAGAAGCTGGACCGCCTGTGGAAGACGGTCCTGCTGCACCAGTTCCACGACATCCTGCCGGGCTCCTCGATCGCCTGGGTGCACCGCGAGGCGGAGGCCGAATACGCCCGCGTCGCCGAGGAGTTGGAGGAGCTGACGGCCGAGGCGGTCGCCGCGCTGGGCGGTGGTGACACCCGGGTCTTCAACACGAGCCCGTACGAGCGTGCCGAGGTGGTCCGTACGGCCGAGGGCGCACCGGTGTACGTGAAGGTGCCCGCGAGCGGCAGTGCGCCCCTCGCCGGTGACGCCGAGCCCCCGCAGCCGGTCGTTGTCGAGGGCCGTGTCCTCGACAACGGACTGGTCCGTGTGGAGGTGGCGGAGGACGGAACACTGTCGTCTGTATACGATCTACGGTCGAACCGCGAAGTCCTCGCCGACCAGGGCAACCTCCTCCGCCTCCACACGGACCTGCCCAACTACTGGGACGCCTGGGACATCGACAAGCACTACAAGAACCGGTACACGGACCTGCTGGATCCCGAGTCCGTCACCGTCGTCGAGCAGGACACGCTGGTCGGCGCGATCCGCGTCACGCGCTCCTTCGGCAAGGGATCCCGGATCGCCCAGACGATCACCCTGCGCGCCGGCAGCCCCCGGATCGACTTCGAGACCGAGATCGACTGGCGCGAGGCCGAGAAGATCCTCAAGGCCGGCTTCCCGGTGGACATCCGCGCCCCGCACTCCTCCGCCGAGATCCAGTTCGGCCACATCCAGCGGCCCACCCACACCAACACCAGCTGGGAGGCGGCCCGCTTCGAGGTCTCCGGCCACCGCTGGGTGCACATCGCCGAGCCCGGCTACGGCGTCGCGGTCATCAACGACTCGACGTACGGCCACGACGTCTCCCGCACGGTCCGCGAGGACGGCGGTACGACCACCAGGGTCAGCCTCAGCCTGGTCCGCGCCCCGCGCATCCCGGACCCGGAGGCCGACCAGGGCAAGCACCGCTTCACGTACTCCCTCCTCCCCGGCGCGAGCATCGAGGACGCCGTCGCCGAGGGCTACGCCCTCAACCTCCCGCTGCGGGTGGCGGATTCCGCGGGCGCTCCCGAGCCGGTCGTCTCCGTGGACGGCGACGGCGTGACCGTCGAGGCGGTCAAGCTGGCCGACGACCAGTCCGGCGACGTCGTCGTACGCCTCTACGAGTCCCGCGGCGGCCGCGCGACCGGCGTCCTGCGCACCGGCTTCCCGCTCGCGGGCGCCCAGGTGACCGACCTGCTGGAGCGCCCGCTGGAGGAGGACGTGGACATCACCGGCGAGGGCGGGGTCGCGGTGGCCCTGCGCCCCTTCCAGGTGCTCACGCTCCGACTGAAGCGCGCCGACGGGAGCTGAGCCGTGCCGATGCAACCCTGGTTCCCCGACGCCAAGTTGGGGATCTTCATCCACTGGGGCATCTACGCCGTCGACGGCGTGCAGGAGTCCTGGTCGTTCTACGACGACATCGTCCCGTACGACCAGTACATGTCCCAGTTCGACCGCTTCACGGCCTCCCGTTACGACCCGCGCGACTGGGCGAAGCTCTTCGCGCGGGCGGGCGCCAGATACGCCGTCCTGACCAGCCGCCACCACGACGGCGTCGCCCTGTGGGACACCGCGTACGGCGACCTGAACGTGGGACGCGACCTGATCGGCGGCTACGCCGACGCCCTGCGGGAGCAGGGCCTCAAGGTCGGCCTGTACTACTCGCACTCGGACTGGAGCCACCCCGACTACGCCTCCACCCGCAAGCCCGGCCGCCCTCCGGAGCTGGAGGACAACCGCTACTCGGAGGTCGCGGCGGAGGACGAGGACCTTCAGGCCTGGGAACGCTTCCTCGCCTACCGGGACGGCCAGATCCGGGAGTTGACGTCACGCTACAAGCCGGACCTGCTGTGGTTCGACGGCGAGTGGGACCGCAGCGAGGAGCAGTGGCGCATCCCGGAGCTGGCCGCGCTGATCCGCTCCGAGGTACCGGACGTCGTCTTCAACGCCCGCATGCTCAGCGAGGGCGACTACGCGACGCCCGAACAGGGCGCCCCGGTCGTCCCGCCCGAGGGCCCCTGGGAGCTGTGCCTGACGATCAACGACTCCTGGGGGCACCAGCACCACGACCACAACCACAAATCGGTCGACCAGCTGATCCGCTACTTCGCTGAGACGATCGGCGGTGGAGGCAACCTGCTGCTCAGCGTCGGACCGCGGGAGGACGGCACGATCCCGCGGGAGCAGGTCGAGCGGCTGGAGGGCCTCGGCGACTGGATCGCGAGGCACGCGGAGGCGGTGTACGGCACGGTGCGCGGCCTTCCGGCCGGTCACCACTACGGCCCCAGCACCCTCTCCAAGGACCGCCGCACCCTCTACCTGATCCTCTTCGACGCCCCGCGCGCCGAGATCAACGTACGCGGACTGCTCGGTTCGGTACGCCGCGTCACGGTGCTGGGCAGCGGCACCGAACTGGCCCACCGCATCACCGGCGGCCTGCACGAAACGCCGGGCGTGCTCTGGATCGAACCGCCCACCGCGGCGGACCTCGACCCGCACGCGACGGTGCTCGCCGTCGAACTGGACGGTGAGCTGGAGCTGTACCGGGGCTCGGGCCGCTTCTGATCCCACGGCTCCCCTGCGGATCGGCCGGCCGCCGCCCCCGTGACAGCGCCGGCCGATCCGAGGCCCCCGTGCTCCCCCGTGCGGTGCGTTCCCCCGTGGGTGGTGCTCCCCCGTGGTGGTGCGTCCCCCGTGTCCCCCGTTGTTGTGCTTCCCCCGTTGCCTTTCACTCCTATGAGCGCGCGGTCCGCGCCCTGATACACCCTCCCGGGAAAAGGTTGCCGAGAAAGTGCCGCCCCAGCCGCCCCGGCCGCCTCAGCCGGTGAACCCGGCCGTGATGGACGTGAACTGCCAGTTGCTCTGGCTGATCCCGGAGCAGTTGCTCGTCACGCCGCCCCCCGGGCACGGCCGGTCGCGGTTGACCGACCAGAAGGCGAGGCGGGCGATGTGGTGCGAGTTCGCCCAGTCGCGGATCTGGGTCCAGGTCGCGGGCGAGGTGAGCTCCTGCTGGTCGGACAGGCCGTTCATGCCGGAGATGCCGATGTGGGCGTAGGCGGTGGCGTCGTCCCACCCGAAGGTGGACTTCAGCTTGTTCTTCAGCCCCTCCGTCGCGTTCACCGTGTTGCCGTACATGTCGGCGCCGCCGCCGAAGTCGAACGGCATGATCGTGAACACGTCGATGTCGGCGTTCAGCGCCTTGGCCTGCTCGATGAGCCGGTTGCCCCAGTACGTCGGCCCGGTCGTGGAGGTGCCGAAGGTGAGAACGGTCCGCAGGCCCGGGTTGTTCGCCTTGACGATCTTCAGGGCGTTCAGGATCCGGTCCTGCACGGTCGCGTTCTCGAACTCGTCGGTGTTCTCGATGTCGACGTCGATCGCCTTGAGCCCGTACGCGTCGATGACCTTCTGATAGGCCCCCGCCAGCGCCTCGGCGGTCGCGCAGTTCGGCCCGAGCTTGTTGCCGCTCCACCCGCCGATGGACGGCACGATGTCACCGCCCGCGGAGCGGATGGAGTTGATGACGGACTGGTCGTTCCCGCCGGTCAGCGGACGCTGCCCGTCCCAGGCCGGGTTGCAGCCGCCGGAGGACAGGATGAACGCCATCGTGTACCACTTGATGCCGGTGGCGCTCATCACCGAGGTCGCGCTGGGCGGGTCGCCCCAGCCCAGGTACAGATAGGGCGCGGCCTGCTTGAATCCGGTACCGCCACCGCCGCCCGCGTCCGTCGTGACGGTCACGGCGTTGGAGGCGGCGGAGACGTTCCCCGCGGCGTCCCTCGCTTTGACCGTGAAGGTGTAACTCGTGCTCGGCGACAGCCCGCTGACCGTCGCGCTGGTACCGGAGACACTGAGCACCTGGCTCGAACCCCGGTAGATGTCGTACGCCGTCACCCCGACGTTGTCCGTCGAGGCGTTCCACCCGAGCGACACGCTCGACGACGTCTTGCCGGTGGACCGCAGGCTGCCCGGCACACTCGGCGCCTGACTGTCCGAGCCGCCGCCACCGGGCCCGTCGAGGCTGATGTCGTCGGCGTAGTAGGTGCCCTGCGCGTACCAGCCGTGGACGTAGACGGTGGCGCTGGTCTGCGAGGCGCCGGTCGTGAACGACAGGGACAGCTGACTGTACGCCGACGGGGACGACGTCCACGTCGAGGCGCCGCCGTCCACGCCGAGGTACACGTAGGAGCCGCGCACCCAGCCGCTGAGCGAGTACGTCGTGTTCGGCCGGACGGAGACGGTCTGGCTGCACTTGGCGTTGTCACTCGAACTCACCGCCCCCGCGAGGGCCTTGGACCCACCGTGCACGGGGGAGGAGACGACCGAGCCGAGGTTGCCGGCGCAGGACCAGGGGGAGAGGGCGCCGGATTCGAAGCCTGCGTTGGAGAGGATGTTGGCCGCGTGGGCCGTACCGGGAAGCGCGACGGCTCCGGCGAGCGCGAGGGCGGCGGAGCCGAGCAGGGCGAGTAGACGCCGTCTGGAACGTCTGAACAGTGAGTTGCGCACGCGATCTCCCTGAAGGCTGTGGGGTGTTCGGGAGTGCAGAGACATGCAGAACGGTGCGCAACCAAGTTGGTATGGACCAATCCCGGTGTCAAGACCGGACGCCGGGATTGGTCAACGCCCTAGGGGCGCGGGGAACTGCGCGACAAGCCACACGCAACCCGCACCCGGCAGACAACCTAAAGCGGCAGTACCTGAGCCGAGACCTCAACGGACTCGACCGGCGCCGGCAAGGCAGGCAGCAACGCCCCCGTCTCTTCGGCGCGTTGCTGCGGAATGGACACCGGCCGCAGCGGCCGCGGCCCCGACACCACCGTGTAGTCCTGCCCGAGGAACGGCGGCGCCACCTCTCCCGGGTCCTCCCCGAGCGCCAACTGCACAGCCAGCCAAGGCACGTTGACCCCACACAGCGACAGCTGATGCAACCCTCCGGCGGGCCGCGTGTTGACATCCATCAGCACCGGCGTCTCCCCGAACATCCGGAACTGGATGTTGGACAGATAGTGCAGCCCGAACCCCTCGGCGATCCGCCGCGCCGGCTCCAGCCACTGCTCCTGCAGCGTGAACCCACGCCGCCGCCCGTTCTTGCTGCGCCCGATCGCCAGCCGCACCCGGTTGTCGGGACCCGTGAGGCAGTCCACCGACACCTCCGGCTGCTCCAGCCGCGGCATGACCAGCCAGTCCACCGGCTCGTCGGCCCGCCGCAACGCGTCCACCACGAGGTCCAGCTGGACGTACGGCGTCGGGAACCCGTTGAGGTGCACCAGTGAGAAGGGGGAGCGCGTGATCACCCGGAAGCCCACTCCTCCCGCACCGGACGCCGGCTTGAAGCAGGCCTTGTGTCCGCCCGCCTCCAACTCCTCGACGGCGGCCACGAGTTCGTCGGCGGTGCGCACCCGCCACCACGGCGGCACCGGCACCCCGATCGCCTGTACGGCCTCGTACGCGATCACCTTGTCCTGGAAGACCGCCACGGCCTCAGGCGGCGGCGCCAGCAGCGCCGTACCGACGGCCTCGAAGTCCGCGCGATGCGCCACGATCGCCGACTGGTGCAGCCGGGGCACGAACACGTCGATGCCACGGCGCTGGCACTGGTCGAGCGCGTACTCGACATACGCGGCCGGGGACAGGCCCTCCGGCTCCAGATCGGCGGTGTCGGCGGCGGCCAGCACGGGCGAGTCGGCATCCCCGTGCGTCGCATGGATCTCGACCGCCCGATCGCTGGGATTTCTCCGCAGCTGATCCATGAAGAACACGTTCTCCGCGTACGTGCGGTTGAGCCAGACGCGTACGCGAGAGACCATGCAGGGCCGTCCTTTCGGGTTCGCGGGCAGGGCGAAGCAGGCCCGTACCCGGGCAGGGTGGATGGAGGGACACCAAAGCGCCCCGTGCGAGGGGCGTTCATAGCGGTGGTGTTGGGGCGATCATACGGCTTTCAAGGGGTGCGGCGTGCAACGTACGTGTTACGGATTTGCGGATCATTCCTGACCGTCCCGGCCGCCCCGCACACCCGGCGTCACACCGCCTGCCGGGACGACGACGTGATCCCGCCTTGTACCGTGAACGCACCATGTGTTCTCGTGGTTCCATCCGGATGATCGAAAGGGGCGAGGGGTGACGTCGACGGTCGGCGGTGCCGGACAGCTGCTGGCCATCAGCGACCTGCACATCGGCTACGAGGAGAACCGCGCCCTCGTCGAGAAGATGCGCCCCGACTCGGACGACGACTGGCTGCTCGTCGCCGGTGATGTGGCCGAGACCGTGGCCGACATCCGCTGGGCCCTCGAGACCCTCGCCGGCCGCTTCCGCAAGGTCGTCTGGACGCCGGGCAACCACGAACTGTGGACCCACCCGAAGGACACCGTCACCCTGCGCGGCGTCGCCCGCTACCACCACCTGGTCGACGTGTGCCGGGAACTCGGCGTGACCACCCCGAGGACCCGTACCCCGTCTGGGACGGTCCCGGCGGCCCGGTGGCCGTGGCCCCGCTGTTCCTGCTGTACGACTACTCCTTCCTGCCCTCCGGCTGCACGACCAAGGACGAGGGGCTGAAGTACGCGCACGGGACCGGCATCGTGTGCAACGACGAGTACCTGCTGCACCCCGACCCGTACCCGTCCCGCGAGGCCTGGTGCGAGGCCCGGGTCGCCGAGACCGAGCGCCGGCTCGCCGCGCTGCCCGAGGACCTGCCCACCGTCCTCGTCAACCACTACCCGCTGGACCGGCACCCCACCGACGTCCTGTGGTACCCCGAGTTCGCCATGTGGTGCGGCACCCGCCTGACCGCGGACTGGCACCGCAGGTTCCGCGTCGACACCATGGTCTACGGCCACCTCCACATCCCGCGGACCACCTGGCACGAGGGCGTCCGCTTCGAGGAGGTGTCGGTGGGCTACCCCCGCGAGTGGCGCAAGCGACCGGACCCGCCGGGACGACTGCGCCGGATTCTGCCCGGTGTGTCCAGGGAGGACGGGGCCCGTTGATCGAGGAACTGCTGCCGGACACGGTGGTCACCGTCGAGGCGTACGGCGACGAAGAGCCTCCGAACACCGTCCTGTACCCCGAGGAGGAGGCGATTGTGCTCCAGGCGGTCGCCAAGCGCCGCCGGGAGTTCGCCGTCGTACGCGCCTGCGCCCGCCGCGCCATGGAGAAGCTCGGCGTGCCACCCCAGCCGATCCTGCCCGGCGAGCGCGGCGCCCCCGCCTGGCCGGCCGGCCTCGCCGGCAGCATGACCCACTGCGACGGCTACGGCGCCGCCGCACTGGTCCGCGCCACCGACCTGGCCTCCCTCGGTATCGACGCCGAACCCCACCAGACGCTTCCGGAGGGCGTCCTCCCGGCCGTCGCCCTGCCCGCCGAGGCGGAACGGCTGCGCCGGCTGGCCGGCGACCACCCCGGCATCCACTGGGACCGGCTCCTGTTCAGCGCCAAGGAATCCGTCTACAAGGCGTGGTTCCCCCTCACCGGGCAGTGGCTGGACTTCACCGAGGCCGACATCGACGTCTTCGCCGACCCCGGTGAGCAGTACAGCGGTGGCCTGCGCGCCCGGCTCCTCGTCCCCGGCCCGCGGGTGGGCGACCGCCGGGTCGACCTCTTCGAGGGCCGGTGGACGGTCCGGCGGGGGCTGGTGGCGACAGCGGTGAGCGTGCCGCACACCTGAGCCACCCGCCGCAGCCCCCTACACCACCTCTCCCGGACACCAGCTCTGCAGCAGCCGGAAGAACTCCTCCTCGTTTCCGCTCAGCCCCGCGTCCGCCAGCGCCTGTTCCGCCTCGGCCAGCACGGCCGGCGGGACGACCGGTGGTCGGCGGGAGCCAGGGGGACCGTCGAACGCGGCTCGTACGGTGTGCAACAGCCGCAGATAGGCCTGGACGGCGGTGCGCTCACGGTCGGTCAGTACGGCGGTGGGCATCGGTCGGCTCTCCCCAAGTCGGCGTCGTCGCGTCACGCCCCGCATACCAGGGCGCACCACCAGCTTGCCGTCCACCACTGACAATCGGGCTCGGCCACGTGCGGGTTCGCCCGCTTAGCGGAGGTGAAACCTCACCGAAATCCCTTGTGAGAAAGCCGTCCTACGCTGGAGGGAAGGGCTTTCGGCCGTGTGGTCGCGGCCGGTGAACGGGCACAAGAACGGGAGCGAGTGCGTGGTCGACGTCCCGGGACCGCCCCCGGCGCGCGCCATACGGCTGCGTCCGGTGGGCGACGGCGAACTCGAATTGCAGTACCGCGTCGTGCACGGCTACCGGCGCGCCTTCCGGATGGCCGGCGAGGGCCCGGCCTTGGTGCTGATCCACGGCATCGGGGACTCCTCCGACACCTGGGCCCGGCTCATACCCGACCTCGCCCGCACCCACACCGTGATCGCCCCCGACCTGCTCGGCCACGGCGCCTCGGACAAGCCGCGCGCCGACTACTCGGTGGCCGCGTACGCGAACGGCGTGCGCGATCTGCTCACCACCCTTGGTATCGAGTCGGCGACGCTGGTCGGGCACTCACTGGGCGGGGGAGTGGCGATGCAGTTCGCCTACCAGTTCCCCGAGCGCACGGAGCGGCTCGTCCTGGTCAGCGCGGGCGGGGTGGGCCGCGAGGTCAATCCGGTGCTGCGGCTGGTCTCCCTGCCCGGTGCCCATCTGATGCTGTCGGCACTGCGGGTGCCGGGGATGCGGCTTCAAGTGGGGCTGGCGGTCCGGCTGATGAGGCTGTTGGACACGGATCTCGGCCAGGACGCGCCGGAGTTGCTCACCCTGGTCGACGCGCTGCCCGACGAGACCTCGCGCAACGCCTTCATCCGTACCCTGCGGGCGGTCGTCGACTGGCGTGGACAGGTGGTGACCATGCTGGACCGCTGCTATCTGACCGAGGGCATGCCGACCATGCTGCTGTGGGGGGACCGGGACAGTGTGGTTCCGGTGCGGCACGCGTATGGGGCGCATGAGGCCATGCCGGGGAGCCGGCTGGAGATCTTCGAGGGCGCCGGGCATTTTCCGTTCCACACGGATCCCGATAGGTTTGTCGCGTTGGTCGAGGAGTTCACGAGCAGCACGGCACCGGCGGACTGGAGCCGGGAGACGTGGCGTGAGCTGTTGCGGGCGGGACGGCCCGGGACAGCGGCGGGGCAGCCGGACACGGCCCGGAGCCGCGCGGTGGAGCGGGATTTGCGGGAGGCCAGCGAACGCAGCGCTACTTGACCGGGTACCTCCGCAGCCAGGGCCGGCAGGCCGGCCTGCCCACCCCCATCGCACACACCGCTCAGGCTTGAGGGCCCAGGTAGCCCAGTGACGCCTCGATCCGGCCTGCCAGGTGGTCCCGTTGGCCCCGCACCGACGACACCGCCAGCCATGCTCGGCATTTGCTGGCCAGCAACAGACCGAAGGTCTCGGCCTCCTTTTCCTCGGCCTGGTCGAAGTGGCTGCGGGCGGCCACCTTCAGGACCGTCGAGTGCAGGTCGGCGTCGTCGTTCAGGAGGCGGGCCGCCACCGTGGCGCCCTCGATGCTGTGGCTGCAGTGGCCGGCCTTCATGTGCCACAGTTCGTGGCCGAGGATCACCAACTGGTGGTCGGGGGCGGTGCGTTCCTCGATCACGACCAGGTCCTGGTCGGCCATGTCGAGCCAGAGGCCGCTGGCCGTGCCGGCCGGGAAGGCGGCCGTGCGGAAGTGGACGGGGCGGCCGCGGCGTCTGCTCATCGCGTCGCACAGGGCGCCGTACAGCTTCTCCGGCGCCGCGGGTGCGGGGAGCGTCAGCTCCGCGACCAACTCGCCGCACAGGCGGCGCATTTCCCTACCGATGCCCACAGGTCTCCCGTTCTCCCGCATCACGACTCGGGCCGCTTGACGCTCTCCAGGAGCATGTCCAGCCACTCCGCGACCTTGTCGCGGTGCTGGTCGGTGGGTAGTTGTGCGGCCCGCCAGGCGATTCCGCGTACGCCGTGGTCCTGCAGGAGTCTCTCCAGCGGATCCTCGGCGGCCTGGGCCGCCTCCCGCTCGGCGAGCTTCTGCAGCAGGTCCTGCTCGGTGCGCTGGAGGGCACCCGCGAGCGCCTCGGGGTCCTCGGCCGTGAGGAATCCGGCGTGCACGCGGAAGAAGCGCTGGATGGCGTCGCAGTGCTCCATGGTGGGGCGCCGGTCGCCGTTGATGAGGGCGCCTGCCTGCTGGCGGGACATACCGGCGCCGTCGGCGATCTCCTGCTGGGTGTATCTGCGGCCGTTGGGCTTGAGGCGGGTGCGGCGCAGGAGGTCCAGGCGCTGCAGGAACCGGGCCTGGACGTCGGGCTCGCCCGCGGGGCGGCCGCTCAGCAGGGCCTTGACCACGGGCTCCGGGACGCCGGAGGCCACGGACAGGCGGCCGGTGTCGAAGACCTCCGCGTGCGGCACGCCGAGCCGGTCGGCGAGCGCGGTGACACGAGCGACGACGGCCGGCAGCGCAGCCGTCGGGGTGGCGCCCGGACCCTCGAAGCCAACCGTCACCGACGATCTCCTACGTCTCTCACAGGCTTCTCACAAGCGGTTGCCGTGAACTTGGGGGAGATTACCCGTTGGTTCGAACTCACATCCAGGTCTCGCCACAACTGTGGCCAATTTCAGCCGTCAACAGGCATGGAATGCCACGATAGTTGACATGGTCCGGACCGGGCAGCAGGATCAAGACGCCGCGTGAAGGCCGCATAGGCAAGAGGGGTGACCTCCCGATGGCATATCAGGCAGGTGGGCAGCGGTTCGTACCGCGGCCCGTCCCCGACAGCTGCGAGGCCCAGGCGTATCTCCGGGACTACGCCACTCTCCTGGAGGCCGTGCCCTTCCCTTCCGTGATCCTCGATCACCGCTGGGACGTCGTTCTGACCAACGCCGCTTTCGCGTCACTTTTCCGTGGTGTGGGCTCGCATCCGACGGCCATGCCCGACGACAACTTCCTCAGATTCGTGCTCTTCCATCCGGACGCCGGCTCGGTCCTCGGCGAGCACGAGTCCAGCTGGTGCCTGCCGATGCTGGCGCAGTTCGCGGCGGCGGTGGAACGGCACGGTCATGACCACGGGCTGCAGGCCATCCGCCGGGAGATCGCCCAGGACCCGATCATGGAGGCCGCCTACCGGCAGGGGCTGCCGCACTGGATCCGCGCGGTCGGCGAGCGGGCCGTCGCGCAGGACGGCGCCGTACGCCCGCTGCTGCACCCGGACCCGCGATGGGGCGCGACCGAGTGCCGGGTCGTCGACGAGACGCCGAGGACCCTTCAGGAGATGGGGTACACCCGGCTGACGCTGGTGCTGCGTGAGGTGCGGCGTGACCGGGCCAGGGCGCGCGGGGTGCGGCGCGGCGCGGCCCACCTGCGCGTGGTGCCCGCCACCGAGGACTGAACGGGGCACCGTCGGCGTTCAGGTCGCCGACGGCGCCCCGTCAGTGCCGTGTGGTCGTACGGGATCAGACGCGTACTGCGGCGTGCCGCTGTCGCCGCACCATTCCGCCCGATAGTGGTGTGTGACATAGTACTGACGTGAGTGAGCGACTGACCTGCGACGTCGTTGTCGTCGGTGCGGGGATGGTGGGCGCGGCCTGTGCGCTGTACGCGGCCCGGGCCGGCCTCGACGTGATCCTCGTCGACCGGGGCCCGGTGGCCGGCGGCACGACCGGCGCCGGTGAGGGCAATCTCCTCGTCTCCGACAAGGAACCGGGCCCGGAGCTCGACCTCGCGCTGCTGTCCGGGCGCTTGTGGGCCGAGCTGGCGCGGGAGTTCGGGGCGGCCGTCGAGTACGAGGCGAAGGGCGGCGTCGTCGTGGCGTCGTCGCCGGGCGGACTCACGGCACTGGAGCGGTTCGCCGAGGGGCAGCGCGCCGCCGCGGTCGTGGCGGAGCCGGTGGCGCCGGACCGCCTGTACGACCTCGAACCCCACCTGGCACCCGGACTGCCGGGCGGCGTCCACTACCCCCAGGACTGCCAGGTCATGCCCGCCCTGGCCGCCGCCCACCTGATCCGCGCCTCGGGCGCCCGCCTGTTCACCGGCCGCACGGTGACGGACGTCCTGCGCGCGCCGGACGGTTCGGTACGCGGGGTCCGCACGGACCACGGCGACATCCACGCCCCCGCGGTCGTCAACGCGGCCGGCACCTGGGGCGGCGAACTCGCCGCACTCGCGGGTGTCGACCTCCCCGTCCTCCCGCGGCGAGGCTTCGTCCTGGTCACCGAGCCCCTCCCGCGCAAGGTCCGCCACAAGGTGTACGCCGCCGACTACGTGGCCGACGTCGCCAGCGACTCGGCCGCGCTGCAGACCTCACCGGTCGTCGAGGGCACGGCGGCGGGCCCCGTCCTGATCGGCGCGAGCCGCGAGCGCGTCGGCTTCGACCGGACCTTCTCGCTGCCCGTCGTACGGGCGCTGGCGGCGGGCGCCACCCGGCTGTTCCCGTTCCTGGCGGAGGTCCACGCGATGCGCGCCTACCTGGGCTTCCGCCCGTTCATGCCCGACCACCTGCCCGCCATCGGCCCCGACCCGCGCGTGCCCGGCCTGCACCACGCCTGCGGCCACGAGGGCGCCGGCATCGGACTCGCCACCGGCACCGGCCACTTGATCGCCCAGGCGCTGACCGCCAAGACCCCCGACCTGGACCTGACGCCGTTCCGCCCCGACCGCTTCGCCGAGGAGGCCGCGTGAGAACCCCTCTGGACCTGGCCGACGCCCACCCGGGCCCGGCCTTCACGGTCACCCTGGACGGCCGCGAGATCGAGGCCCTGCCCGGTCAGACGGTCGCCGCCGCGCTCTGGACCGCCGGAGTCACCTCCTGGCGGACCAGCCGGGGCGAGGCCCGCCCGCGCGGCGTCTTCTGCGGTATCGGCGTCTGCTTCGACTGCCTGATCACCGTCAACGACCGCCCGAACCAGCGGGCCTGCCTGGTGCCGTTGCGACCGGGGGACGCGATCCGGACGCAGGAGGGGACGGGGCACGATGACTGACCGCGACCTCGAACGAAGGACGCCGCATCTCGTCGTGATCGGGGCGGGCCCCGCCGGACTGGCCGCGACCCTCGCCGCCGCTGCCCACGGCGTCCGGGTCACCTTGCTGGACTCGGCCACGGAGGCGGGCGGCCAGTTCTACCGGCAGCCGGC
The DNA here is from genome assembly GCF_050936625.1 of Streptomyces sp. CA-251387. Classification (NCBI taxonomy): domain Bacteria; kingdom Bacillati; phylum Actinomycetota; class Actinomycetes; order Kitasatosporales; family Streptomycetaceae; genus Streptomyces; species Streptomyces sp. CA-251387. The sequence goes on from NZ_JBNJMJ010000001.1 coordinate 8,090,693, forward strand.
CACCGGACTGCGTGCCCGCAGACCGCAGGCCCTGCACCATGCGTGGCGGACGTGGGAGCGACTGAGGAACGGGCTGGACACCCACGTTCAGGCCGGTCGGGTACGGCACTTGACCGACCACCACGTCTGGCTCGTCGAGCACCGGCCTGACGGCGGCTTCACCGTGCACACCCTGCTCGGCCCCGAACAGCAGGACCCGGCCGAGGTGCGGGCCGACGCCGTGCTCCTCGCCACCGGCGGATACGAGAAGGCGCTGCCCTTCCCCGGCTGGACCCTCCCCGGCGTCGTCACGGTCGGCGGCGCCCAGGCCATGCTCAAGGGCAACCTCGCGCTGTCCGGGCGCACCGCGGTCGTCGCCGGCACCGGCCCGCTGCTGCTCCCCGTGGCGACCGGGCTCGCCGCGGCCGGGGTCGAGGTGGCCGCGCTCGTCGAGGCCGCGGATCCGAAGGCGTTCGCACGGCGCACCCGTGCGCTGGCGGCCCAGCCCGGCAAGATCGCCGAAGGCGCCGGATACGGGGCCCGGTTGCTGCGGCACCGGGTCAGGCTCCTCGCCCGGCACACCGTCGTCGAGGCACACGGCACCGAGCGGCTGGAGGCCGTGACCGTCGCCGCGCTCGACGCCGACGGGAGAGTCAGGCCCGGCACCGGGCGCCGCATCCCCTGCGAGACCCTCGCCGTCGGCCACGGCATGCTGCCGCACACCGACCTCGCCGAAACCCTCGGCTGCCGCCTCGACGGACTCGCCGTGCACGTCGACGAAGAGCAGCGCACCGATGTACCCGGCGTGTGGGCCGCGGGGGAGACCACCGGCATCGGGGGCGCGGCCCTCTCGCTCGCCGAGGGGCACATCGCCGGGCGATCGGCCGCCGCCCGCCTGCACGGCGCCCGGCCCGACCCGGCACAGTGGGCGGCCGCCGCCAGGACCCGGACACGGCTGCGCGCCTTCTTCGCCGCACTCGACTCCGTGTACGCCCCGCCGGCCCACTGGCCCGAGCAGGTCACCGACGACACCGTCGTCTGCCGCTGCGAGGAGGTCACCGGCGGTGCGATCCGTGCGGCGGTCGCGGAGCTGGGCGCCGGAGACCTGCGGACCGTGAAGCTGCTGACCCGGGCCGGGATGGGCTGGTGCCAGGGCCGGATGTGCGGGCCGGCGGTTGCGGGGCTCGCCGGGTGCGAGCTCACCCCGGCACGTCGGCCCTTCGCCCGGCCGGTGCCGCTCGGGGTGCTGGCGCGGGCCGGGGAGAGTGAGGACGACGACGCCCGAGTGCCGTAGCCGCCGACCGCCGTCGCCCGTCGGCGTCCCTCGTCGTCCGTCAATAAAATGTCACACGCCGCTGAGAGGGAACTCAGATGACCACCACCGAGAACCGTCCCTGGCGTGGCGTCCTCGTCGCCACCGCGCTCCCGCTCGACGACGACCTCCGCGTCGACTACGCCAAGTACGCCGAGCACTGCGCCTGGCTCGTCGAGAACGGCTGTGACGGCGTCGTGCCGAACGGCTCTCTCGGGGAGTACCAGGTCCTCATCCCGGAGGAGCGCGCGAAGGTCGTGGAGACGGCCGTCGCCGCGATCGGCGGGTCGCGGGTGATGCCCGGCGTGGCCGCCTACGGCTCGGCCGAGTCCCGGCGGTGGGCCGAACAGGCCCGGGACGCGGGCTGTACGTCCGTGATGCTGCTGCCGCCGAACGCGTACCGCGCCGACGAGCGCTCCGTCCTCGCCCACTACGAGGAGGTCGCGAAAGCGGGCGTCCCGGTCGTGGCGTACAACAATCCCGTCGACACCAAGGTCGACCTCGTCCCCGAACTCCTCGCGAAGCTGCACGGCGAGGGGTACATCCACGCGGTCAAGGAGTTCTCCGGCGACGTCCGCCGCGCCTACCAGCTCGCCGAACTCGCCCCCGGACTGGACCTGTTGATCGGCGCCGACGACGTCCTGCTGGAGCTGGCGATCGCCGGGGCGAAGGGCTGGGTGGCCGGTTACCCGAACGCGCTGCCCAAGTCGAGCGTGGAGCTGTACCGGGCGGCCGTGGGCGGCGACCTGGGCACCGCCAGGAAGCTCTACGAGCAGCTGCACCCGCTGCTGCGCTGGGACTCCAAGGTCGAGTTCGTGCAGGCGATCAAGCTCTCCATGGACATCGTGGGCCGCCACGGGGGACGCTGCCGTCCACCGCGGGTGCCCCTGCTGCCGGAGCAGGAGGCCACGATCCGCGCCGCCACCGAGAAGGCCGTCGCCGCAGGGCTCGCATAACCGCACTCGCGCTCACCGCAAAGGAGACCTGACCGTGCGCAGCACACTCGTCCTGCACGCCGTCGACTCGCACACCGAGGGCATGCCCACCCGCGTGATCACCGGCGGCATCGGCACGATCCCCGGCGCGACCATGAACGAGCGGCGCCTGTACTTCCGCGAACACCGCGACCACATCAAGCAGCTCCTGATGAACGAGCCGCGCGGCCACTCGGCGATGAGCGGCGCCGTCCTCCAGCCGCCCACCCGCCCCGACTGCGACTGGGGCGTGATCTACATCGAGGTCTCCGGCTATCTGCCGATGTGCGGGCACGGCACCATCGGCGTGGCGACCGTGCTCGTCGAGACCGGCATGGTCGAGGTCGTCGAGCCGGTCACCACCATCCGGCTCGACACCCCGGCGGGGCTCGTGGTCGCCGAGGTGGCCGTGGAGGACGGCGCCGCGAAGGCGGTCACCCTGCAGAACGTGCCGTCCTTCTCCGTCGCCCTCGACCGCAAGATCACCCTGGCCGACGGACGCACCGTGACCTACGACATGGCGTACGGCGGCAACTTCTACGCGATCCTCCCGCTGGACCAGTTCGGGCTGCCCTTCGACCGCACCCGCAAGGACGACATCCTCAAGGCCGGCCTCTCCCTCATGGCGGCGATCAACGCGGAGGAGGAACCCGTCCACCCCGAAGACCCGTCCATCCACGGCTGCCACCACGTCCACCTGATCGCCCCCGGCGCCACCGCCCGGCACTCCCGGCACGCCATGGCGATCCACCCCGGCTGGTTCGACCGCTCACCCTGCGGCACGGGCACCAGCGCGCGGATGGCACAGCTGCACGCCCGTGGCGAACTGCCCCTGCACATCGAGTTCGTCAACGAGTCCTTCATCGGCACCCGGTTCACCGGACGCCTCCTCGGCACCACCGAGGTCGCGGGCCGCCCGGCCGTCCTGCCCAGCTTCACCGGCCGCGCCTGGATCACCGGCACCGCGCAGTACCTGCTCGACCCGTCCGACCCGTTCCCGGCCGGGTTCGTGCTCTGAACGTCGGGGATCGGTGCACCGACGGTCGACCGGTGCACCGAACGTCGAGGACCGGTGCCCTGAACGTCGACGATATTGAGGCGCATAACGCGTGACATTACGCAAACGGCTTGCATTTGTTGCGCTATTCTTGCGCGCATGACGCGACGACTTGCTGAGGTGGCGAAGAAGGTCGGGGTCAGCGAGGCCACGGTCAGCCGGGTGCTCAACGACAAGCCCGGCGTCTCCGAGGCCACCCGGCAGGCGGTGCTGTCCGCCCTGGACGTCCTCGGCTACGAGCGGCCCACCCAGCTGCGCGGCGAACGCGCCCGCCTCGTCGGCCTCGTGCTGCCGGAGCTGCAGAACCCGATCTTCCCCGCGTTCGCCGAGGTGATCGGCGGAGCGCTCGCCCAGCTCGGGCTGACGCCGGTGCTCTGCACGCAGACCAAGGGCGGGGTCTCCGAAGCCGACTACGTCACGCTGCTGCTGCAACAGCAGGTCTCCGGCGTCGTCTTCGCCGGCGGGCTGTACGCCCAGGCCGACGCCCCCCACGACCACTACAAGGAACTCGCCGACCGCAACATCCCCGTGGTCCTGGTCAACGCGGCCATCGAGCACCTTGGCTTCCCCGGCGTGTCCTGCGACGACGCCGTGGCCGTGGAGCAGGCATGGCGGCACCTGGCCTCGCTGGGCCACGAACGCATCGGGCTCGTGCTCGGCCCGGGCGACCACGTGCCGTCGGCGCGCAAGCTGGCCGCGGCCCGGGGTATCGCCGGGGAGCTGCCCGAGGAGCGCGTCGCGCGGGCCATCTTCTCGATCGAGGGCGGGCATGCGGCGGCCTCCCGGCTGATCGACCGAGGGGTGACCGGCATCATCTGCGCCAGCGACCCACTCGCGCTCGGGGCGATCAGGGCCGCTCGCCGCAAGGGACTTGACGTCCCGTCGGAGATCTCCGTGGTGGGGTATGACGACTCGGCGTTCATGAACTGCACAGAGCCTCCGCTCACCACCGTCCGTCAGCCCATCGAAGCCATGGGCAGGGCGGCCGTGGAGCTGCTGAACGCGCAGATCGCGGGCACTGCCGTACCCGCGGAGGAGTTGCTCTTCGAGCCGGAGCTGGTGGTGCGCGGGTCGACGGCACAGGCGCCCCGCCGCTGAGCGCCGCAGGCGTCTGCCCCCGACATCCGATCTGTAGTCCAAAAATTCCAAATCTCACGCGACATCTTGCGCGCCGATGTCGCCGGTGCTTGAGTGTGCGGCGCCCACCGCTCCTGCCCAGAGGGGTCCAGCCATGAGAAGCACCGGGTTCCGCCATGCCTTCGTCGCGCTCAGCGTCTGCTCCCTCGCCCTCACCGCCTGCGGATCCGGCGGGGACTCGGCGAGCGGCAAGACCCGCATCACGGTCAACTGCATGCCGCCCCAGAGCGCCAAGGTCGACCGTCGGTTCTTCGAGCAGGAAGTCGCCGTCTTCGAGAAGCAGAACCCGGACATCGACGTCGTGGCCCACGACGCGTTCCCCTGCCAGGACCCGAAGACGTTCGACGCCAAGCTCGCCGGCGGGCAGATGGAGGACGTCTTCTACACGTACTTCACCGACGCACGGCACGTCGTCGACATCGACCAGGCCGCCGATCTCACGCCGTACGTCAAGGAGTTGAAGAGCTACGACACCATCCAGCAGCAGCTGCGGGACATCTACACCGTCGACGGCAAGATCTACGGCATCCCGCGCACGGGCTACTCGATGGGCCTGATCTACAACCGGAAGCTCTTCACCGCGGCCGGCCTCGACCCCGACAAGCCCCCGGCGACCTGGGAGGAGCTGCGCGCCGCCGCCAAGAAGATCGCCGGCCTCGGCGACGGAATCGTCGGCTACGCCGACTACAGCGCCCAGAACCAGGGAGGTTGGCACTTCACCGCCGAGGTGTACTCCCAGGGCGGCGACGTCGTCTCGGCCGACGGCAGGAAGGCGACCGTCGACACGCCCGAGGGCCGCGCCGTGCTGCAGAACCTGCACGACATGCGCTGGACGGACGACTCGATGGGCAGCAAGCAGCTCCTCGTCATCAACGACGTCCAGCAGATGATGGGTTCCGGCAAGCTCGGCATGTATCTCGCCGCGCCCGACAACATCCCGATCCTGGTCAAGGAGAAGGGCGGCGACTACAAGGACCTCGCGCTGGCCCCCATGCCCGGCGGCAAGGGCACGCTCATCGGCGGCGACGGCTACATGGTCAACAAGAAGGCGAGCCCCGCCCGGATCCGCGCCGGACTGAAGTGGCTGGACCACATGTTCCTCACCCCTGGCGACGGCTTCCTCGGCGACTACGCCCGCGCCAAGAAGGCGGACGCACCGGTCGGCCTGCCCGAGCCGCGGCTGTTCACCGGGGCCGCCGACGCCAAGGACCAGGAGGTCAAGAAGGCCAACGCCAATGTGCCCGTGGAGAACTACCAGGCCTTCCTCGACGGCAACCAGAACCTTGACATGAAGATCGAGCCACCGCACGCCCAGCAGATCTACTCCGTCCTCGACGGCGTCGTCTCCGCCGTTCTCACCAAGGAGGACGCCGACATCGACCGGCTCCTGAAGGACGCGTCCACCAAGATCGACGGCATTCTGGCCCGGGGCTGACGGACGATGACCAGGACGGCTCAGCGGCGGAACGTCGCCAAGGTCACGGTCCGTCCCGTGCAGGCGCCGCCCCCGGCAGGGGACGCCAGGCGGCGCCGCCTCGCCGACCAGGCCCGCGCCTACGGCTTCCTCCTCGGCGGCCTGATCTGCTTCGCCCTCTTCTCCTGGTACCCGGCGATCCGCGCGGTCGTGATCGCCTTCCAGAAGTACACGCCCGGCAGCGAGCCCGAGTGGGTCGGCACCGCCAACTTCACCCGCGTGCTCGCCGACCCGGAGTTCGCGGCGGCCTGGCGCAACACCCTCACCTTCACCCTGCTCGCCCTGCTCATCGGCTTCGCGATCCCCTTCGTACTCGCGCTGGTCCTCAACGAGCTGAGACACGCCAAGGCGTTCTTCCGCGTCGTGGTCTATCTGCCGGTGATGATCCCGCCGGTGGTCAGTGCCCTGCTGTGGAAGTGGTTCTACGACCCCGGCACGGGCCTCGCCAACGAGGCGCTGCGATTCCTGCACCTGCCCACCTCGAACTGGTCCAACGGCGCCGACACCGCGCTCGTCTCCCTCGTCATCGTCGCCACCTGGGCCAACATGGGCGGCACCGTGCTCATCTACCTGGCCGCGCTCCAGGCCGTCCCGGGGGAGCTGTACGAGGCGGCCGAACTCGACGGAGCGAACCTGCTGCAACGCGTCCGCCACGTCACGATCCCGCAGACCCGCTTCGTGATCCTGATGCTGATGCTCCTTCAGATCATCGCCACCATGCAGGTCTTCACCGAGCCCTTCGTGATCACGGGCGGCGGCCCGGAGAACGCCACGGTGACCGTCCTCTACCTGATCTACAAGTACGCCTTCCTCTACAACGACTTCGGCGGCGCCTGCGCCCTCAGCGTCCTGCTCCTCGCGCTCCTCGGCGCCTTCTCCGCCGTATACCTGCGTCTGACGCGCACCTCGGGGGAGGACGCATGACCACCCGGACCCTCGTCTCCCCGGCGACCCTGTCCCGTCCGCGCGGCAGGGCCGTCTACTGGTCGGTCTTCACCGGCACCGTCCTGCTGTTCGCGCTCGCCTTCCTCTTCCCCGTCTACTGGATGGCGACGGGCGCGATGAAGTCACCGGACGAGGTGGCGCGGACCCCGCCCACCCTCGTACCGGAGCGGTGGCACCTCAGCGGCTACACCGACGCCTGGGACCTGATGCAGTTGCCCACGCACCTGTGGAACACGGTCGTCCAGGCCGCCGGCGCCTGGCTGTTCCAGCTGGTGTTCTGCACGGCCGCCGCCTACGCGCTGTCCAGGCTGCGGCCCGCCTTCGGCAAGGTGATCCTCGGCGGCATCCTCGCCACCCTGATGGTCCCGGCCCAGGCGCTGGTCGTACCGAAATACCTGACGGTGGCGGACCTGGGCCTGCTCAACGACCCCGTGGCCATCTGGCTGCCGGCCGTCGCGAACGCCTTCAACCTGTACCTGCTCAAGCGGTTCTTCGACCAGATCCCGACAGACGTGCTGGAGGCCGCCGAGATCGACGGCTCGGGGAAGCTGCGCACGCTGTGGTCGATCGTGCTGCCGATGTCACGGCCGGTCCTGGGAGTGGTCTCGATCTTCGCTCTCGTCGCCGTGTGGCAGGACTTCCTGTGGCCGCTGATGGTCTTCTCCGACACCGGGAAACAGCCCATCAGCGTGGCACTCGTCCAGCTGTCGCAGAACATCCCGCTGACCGTGCTCATCGCCGCGATGGTGATCGCCAGCATCCCCATGGTCGCGATGTTCCTGCTCTTCCAGCGGCAGATCATCGCCGGGATCAGCGCGGGCAGCACGAAGGGCTGACGTAAACCGTTCCAAGAGAGGGGAAGCTCAGTGGGACAGCCCACCCATGCCCAGCCGGACTGGTGGCGCTCCGCCGTCATCTACCAGGTCTACGTGCGCAGCTTCGCGGACGGCGACGGCGACGGCACCGGCGACCTCGGGGGCGTTCGCGCCCGGCTGCCGTATCTCGCCGAACTCGGCGTGGACGCCCTGTGGTTCACGCCCTGGTACGTGTCACCCATGAAGGACGGCGGCTACGACGTCGCCGACTACCGCGCGATCGACCCGGCCTTCGGCACCCTCGCCGAGGCGGAGAAGCTCATCGCCGAAGCGGGTGAGCTCGGCATCCGCACCCTCGTCGACATCGTGCCCAACCACGTCTCCGACCGGCACCCGTGGTTCCGCGCCGCCCTCGCCGGCGGCCCGGAGCGCGCCCTGTTCCACTTCCGCCCGGGACGCGGCCCGCACGGCGAACTCCCTCCCAACGACTGGCAGTCCCAGTTCGGCGGCCCCGCCTGGACGCGGGTACCGGACGGCGACTGGTACCTCCACCTCTTCGCCCCCGAACAGCCCGACCTCGACTGGTCCCACCCGGCGGTCCGCCAGGAGCACGAGGACATCCTGCGCTTCTGGTTCGAGCGCGGCGTCGCCGGAGTCCGCATCGACTCCGCCGCGCTCCTGGTCAAGGATCCGCGCCTGCCGGACCTCGCCGAGGGCCGGAACCCGCACCCTTACGTCGACCGTGACGAACTCCACGACATCTACCGCTCCTGGCGCGCTGTCGCCGACGAGTACGACGGCATCTTCGTCGGCGAGGTCTGGCTCCCCGACACCGAACGCTTCGCCCGCTACCTGCGCCCCGACGAACTCCACACGGCCTTCAACTTCTCGTTCATGACCTGCCCCTGGGACGCCGGGCGGCTGCGCACGGCCGTCGACGAGACCCTCGCCGAGCACGCCCCGGTCGGCGCCCCCGCGACCTGGGTGCTGGGCAACCACGACGTGACGCGTACGGTCACCCGCTACGGCCGTGCCGACACCGGCTTCGACTTCGCCACCAAGGTCTTCGGCACCCCGACCGACCCCGCCCTCGGCACCCGCCGGGCCAGGGCGGCCGCGCTGTTGTCGCTGGCGCTGCCCGGAGCCGTCTACGTCTACCAGGGCGAGGAGCTCGGTCTGCCCGAGGCCGACATTCCCGTCGACCGCATCCAGGATCCGATGCACGCGCGCTCCGGGGGGACCGACCCGGGGCGGGACGGGTGCCGGGTGCCGTTGCCGTGGGTGGCCGGGGCGCCGTACGCGGGATTCGGCGCACGGGATACGCCGCCTTGGCTTCCGCAGCCGGTCGACTGGACATCGTATGCAGTCGACCGTCAGGCCGCGGACCCCCATTCCATGCTCTCCCTCTACCGTCGGGCGATCGCGCTCCGGCCGGCGTTCGGCCACGGCCCGCTCACGTGGCTGCCCGCGCCCGACGGCGTCCTCGCCTTCACCCGCGCGCCGGGAGTGACCTGCATGGTGAACCTGGCGGACGCCCCCGCCGACCTGCCCGCCCGCACGGAACTCCTCCTCGCCAGCGGTCCCTTGGACGACGAGGGCCGACTGCCGAAGGACACCGCGGTCTGGCTCCGCGCCTGAGACCGCGGCCCGCTATCCCCGTACCCCCACCACGAAGGGATCAGCACATGCAGTACATGCAGTACACGCGCAGATATGTCAGGGTCATGCCACCCGTGGTCGCCGTGGCCCTCGCCGCCGGCCTGCTCACCGCGACGGCCCCGACCGCCCACGCGGCCGCCGGCGCCACCCTCCCCTTCACCTCGGTCGAGGCAGAGTCCGCCACCACGACCGGCACCAGGATCGGCCCCGACCACACGCAGGGGACCCTCGCCTCGGAGGCCTCCGGACGCCAGGCCGTACGCCTCGCGGCCGGCCAGCGCGTCGAGTTCACGGTCCCGCGCGCGGCCAACGCCGTGAACGTCGCCTACAGCGTCCCCGACGGCCAGTCCGGCACGCTCGACGTGTACGTCAACGGACAGCGGATCGCCAAGACCCTCACGGTCACCTCCAAGTACTCCTACGTCGACACCGGCTGGATCCCCGGCGCCAAGACACACCACTTCTACGACAACGCCCGCCTGTTGCTCGGACAGAACCTGCAAGCGGGCGACAAGGTGGCCGTCCAGGCGACCGGAGTCCAGACCACCGTCGACGTCGCCGACTTCGAGCAGGCCTCCGGGCCCGCGACCCAGCCCGCCGGATCGGTCTCCGTCACCTCCAAGGGCGCCGACCCGAGCGGCCAGGGCGACTCCACGCAGGCCTTCCGGGACGCCATCGCCGCCGCGCAGGGCGGCGTGGTGTGGATTCCGCCGGGGGAGTACCGGCTGACCTCGTCCCTGAACGGCGTGCGGAACGTGACCCTCCAGGGGGCCGGGCACTGGCACTCCGTCGTGCGCACCTCCCGCTTCATCGACCAGTCGAGCTCCTCCGGGAACGTCCGCATCAAGGACTTCGCGGTGATCGGCGAGGTGACCGAGCGGGTCGACTCCAGCCCCGACAACTTCGTCAACGGCTCGCTGGGACCGAACAGTTCCGTCTCCGGCATGTGGCTGCAGCACCTGAAGGTCGGCCTCTGGCTGATGGGCAACAACGACAACCTCGTCGTCGAGAACAACCGCTTCCTCGACATGACCGCCGACGGACTCAACCTCAACGGCAACGCGCGCGGCGTCCGCGTCCGCCACAACTTCCTGCGCAACCAGGGCGACGACGCGCTCGCCATGTGGTCGCTGTACGCACCCGACACCAACAGCAGCTTCGAGAACAACACGATCACACAGCCGAACCTCGCCAACGGCATCGCGATCTACGGCGGCACCGACATCACGGTCAAGGACAACCTGATCTCCGACACCAACGCCCTGGGCAGCGGCATCGCGATCTCCAACCAGAAGTTCCTGGACCCCTTCCATCCGCTGGCCGGCACGATCACGGTCGACGGCAACACCCTCGTGCGCACCGGCGCGATGAACCCCAACTGGAACCACCCGATGGGCGCCCTGCGGGTCGACTCCTACGACAGCGCCATCGAGGCGAACGTCCGCATCACCAACACCACGATCACGGACAGCCCCTACAGCGCCTTCGAGTTCGTCTCCGGCAGCGGACGCGGATTCGCGGCGAAGAACATCACCGTCGAGGGCGCCACCGTGCGGGGCACCGGCACGGTCGTCGTCCAGGCCGAGACCCAGGGCGCCGCCACCTTCCGCAACGTCACGGCGACCGGCGTCGGCGCCGCGGGGATCTACAACTGCCCCTATCCCAACGGCTCAGGCACCTTCACCCTCACCGACGGCGGCGGCAACTCCGGCTGGAGCAGCACCTGGCAGGACTGCTCCACCTGGCCCCAGCCCGGCCAGGGCAACCCGGACCCGGATCCCGGCCGCAACCTGGCCAAGGGCCGCCCGGCCACGGCTAGCGGATCGCAGGACGTCTACACGCCGGGCAAGGCGGTCGACGGCGACGCGGGCAGCTACTGGGAGTCCACCAACAACGCCTTCCCGCAGTCCTGGACCGTCGACCTCGGCTCCACAGAGGCAGTCCGCCGGCTGGTGCTGAAGCTGCCGCCGCTGTCGGCCTGGCAGGCCCGCACCCAGACGCTCTCGGTCCAGGGCAGCACGGACGGCTCGGCGTACTCGACCGTGGTCCCGGCGCGCGACTACCGCTTCGACCCGGCGACCGGCAACACGGTCACCGTCTCGCTGCCGAGCGGCACGAGCCTGCGCCACCTGAGGCTGCACGTCACCGGCAACACGGGGTGGCCCGCAGCCCAGTTCAGCGAGGTGGAGGCGTATCTGTCTTGACGGTGTTCCCGCCCGCGTCCTGAGGGATTCCGCGCTTCGCCGCCTGGATCTGCTCGTACACATGGGTACGCAGCTCGGCGAAGCGCGGATCCACCCGGGTGTGCAACTGGTCGCGCTCGGCCGGCAGATCGACCTTCAGCTGCTCCCGGACGACAGTCGGCGACGCGGACAGCACGATCACCCGCTCGCCCAGGTAGACGGCCTCGTCGATGTCATGGGTGACGAACAGGATCGTGATGCCGCGCTCCCGCCACAGCCCCCGGACCAGGTCCTCCAGATCGGCCCGCGTCTGTGCGTCCACCGCCGCGAACGGCTCGTCCATCAGCAGCACACGGGGCTCGTAGGCCAGCGCCCGGGCGATGGCCACCCGCTGCTGCATGCCGCCGGACAGCTGCCACGGATACGCCCCGGAGGCATCCGCCAGGCCCACCGACTCCAGCGCGTCCCGCACCAGCTCCCGACGCCGCGCCTTGCTCAAGTCCTTCTGTTTGAGCGGTAGTTCGACGTTCTCGCCGACCCGCATCCAGGGGAACAGACTGCGCCCGTACTCCTGGAAGACGAACGCCATCCCGGGCGGCGGGCCGTTCACCCTCCGCCCCTCCAGCAGCACCTCCCCGCCCGTCGGCGTGAGCAGCCCTCCCATGCACTTCAGCAGCGTCGTCTTGCCGCAGCCCGACGGGCCGACGAGACAGACCAGTTCGCCCGCGTCGACGGTGAAGGTGAGGTCGCGCACCGCCTCCACGCGCCGCCCGGAACCCTCGTAGACCTTCTTCAGGCCGCGTACGTCGAGCATGGACCGCCCCTTCAGGATGCTCACTCAGGACCGCCGGGTGGTGGAGCGCAGACCGTGGTACCAGCCGAGCACCCGGCGCTCGACCAGCTGGAAGACGACGGAGAGCAGGAAGCCGAGCAGACCGAGGACGAGGATCCCGGTCCACATGTCGGGGATCGCGAAGCTGCGCTGGAACTGGACGACGGTGAACCCGATGCCGTTGTTGGCGGCGAGCATCTCGCTGATGACCATGAGGATGATGCCGATGGACAGCGCCTGACGCAGCCCGGCGAAGATCTGCGGGCTCGCCGAGCGCAGCACCAGATGGCGCAGGCGGGCGATCCCCGTGACGCCGTAGGAACGGGCCGTCTCCAGCATCACCGAGTCGACCGCGCGTACGCCCTCCACCGTGTTGAGCAGGATCGGCCAGACGCAGCCGCTCGCGATCACGACGATCTTCATGGTGTCGCCGATGCCCGCGAACAGCATGATCACCGGGACCAGCACGGGCGGCGGAACGGCCCGCAGGAACTCCAGGACGGGCTCGCACACCGCGCGCACCCTGCGGTACGAGCCGATGACCGTGCCCAGCGCGACACCGACCACGGCAGCCGTCGCACAGCCCCCCAGGAGGCGCAGGAGGCTCGGTACGACGTCCGTGCGCAGCCGGTCGGCCGTCCAGACGTCGGGGAAGGTGTCGAGGATCGTCCGCAGCGGCGGCCAGAACGGGTCCGTGCTGCCGTACGACGCCGCCCACCACACCGCGACCAGCACCACGGGCAGCGCGACGGCGAAGAACAGCCTCAGCAGCAGGCGCCCGATCACACCGCCACCTCCCCGCGCACCGACTGGTGCCAGGCCAGCGCCCGCCGCTCCACGGTCCGTGCGCCGACGTTGATGAGCAGTCCCAGAAGTCCCGCGACCACGATGAGCGCGTACATCTCCGGCACCGCCTGCGAGGTCTGCGCCACCGCGATCTGCTGACCCAACCCCGGTGCGCCGATGACGAGTTCGGCGGTGATCGCGAGGATCAGCGCCACCGCGGCGGCCAGCCGCACACCGGTCATGACGTACGGCAGGGCCGTCGGCCACAGCACATGGCGGACGCGCGCCCAGGTGCCGAGGCCGTAACTGCGTGCCGTCTCCTCGGCGACCGGGTCGACGTCCTGGACGCCGTACAGGGTCTGGATCAGCACCTGCCAGAAGGAGGCGTACACCACCAGCAGGAGCACCGACTTCAGTTCGGTGCCGTAGAGCAGCACCGCGAGCGGGATCAGCGCCACCGACGGGATCGGGCGCAGGAACTCGATCGTCGAAGCCGTGGCCTCGCGCAGGTACGGCACGATCGAGACGACCACGCCCGCGACGACTCCGGCGCAGACCGCGATGGCGAGGCCCAGCGCCCAGCCGGTGAGGGTGTCGCCGAGTGCGTGCCAGAAGGCGTCGTCGGAGAGCTCGTCCCGCAGGGCGGAGGCGATACGGCTCGTCGGCGGGAAGTAGGCCTCCTTGACCAGGCCGAGCCGCGGCACCACCTCACCGAGGGCGAGGAAGGCCGCGAGCCCGGCCGCACCGAGGGCGACGTTCCCGCCTCTCATGCGTCTGCGTCTCTCATACGTGTGCGTCTCTCATACGTCCGTGTCCCTCATGTGCCCCGCCCCTCACGGCAGCAGCGCGTCCAGGTCGGGCGTCTTCTTGAACAGGCCGTCCTCCTCGCCGAGCTTCATGAGGGCCTCGATGGAGGAGCGGTTCGGCTCGGCCGGCCACATCGGCAGGGTCACCTGGTCCAGCACCGACGCCGGGATCTTGGTGTACGTCGTGACGATCTGCCGGGCCTCGTCCGGGTGGGCCTCGGCGTAGGCGAGTGACTCGGCGGTGGCTTCCTGGAACCTCTTGACCACGTCCGGGTGTTGCTGCGCGTACTGGTTCGACGTGAAGTACATCGCGACGGTGAGCTGCGGCGCGATGTCGATCAGGGGCGAGGCGATCTCCCGGCCACCCTGGCTCCTGATGGTGGCGGTCGCCGGCTCGACCACGCAAGCGGCGTCGATCTGGCCGTTGTCGAGGGCGGCGGGCATCTGGTCGAAGGCCATCTCGACGAGCTTCACCTTGTCCGGGTCGCCGCCGTCCTTGCGCACCGCCTGGCGGACCGCGGTCTCGTTGATGTTCTTCAGGGTGTTGATGGCGACCTTCTTGCCCTCGAGCTGCTTCGGCGACTTGACGGGGCTGTCCTTCTTGACCATGAGGCCGTTGAAGTCCTTGCCGCGCACGCCCGTCGACGCGATGCCGTTGGCGACGGCCTTCACGGGAACGCCGTTGGTCTGGGCGACCATCAGGGACGTCACATTGCTGAACCCGAACTGGAACTGCCCGCTGATCACGCCGGGCACGATCGCCGCCCCGCCCTGAGCGGCCGTGAACTCCAGCTTCAGGCCCTGCTTTTCGAAGAAGCCCTTCTTCTGGCCGAGGTACAGCGGCGCGACATCGACGATGGGGATGAGGCCGAGCTTGACGGTGGTGACACCGCCGGACGACGCGCCCGCCTCCGGCGTACCGCCGTCGGACGAGCCACAGGCCGTCGCGACCAGCAGCAGGACGCCGGCGGTGAGACCGGCCGACAGACGACGCATGGCTCCTCCTGTACAGACAACGGTGCAACGGTGTTCCGACAGGTTGTGCGCAAGGCGCACAGTAGTGCGCGGAGTTGCTCAGCGGGAAGGTAGAAGTCTCAAACGCATCCGTTCAATGGGCTCTCCGACAACATTGTTGACACTTCTGGAGGTGGCGATGTCCGCCGAAGACCGCGCACCGCACTTCGTGAGGTCCTTCGAGCGCGGCCTCGCCGTCATCCGCTCCTTCGACGCGGACCATCCCTCCCGCACGCTGAGCGAGGTCGCCCACACCTGCGACCTGACCCGCGCCGCCGCCCGCCGCCTGCTGCTGACCCTCGCCGACCTCGGCTACGTCCACCAGGACGGCCGGCTCTTCCGCCTCACCCCGCGCGTGCTGGAACTCGGCTACTCCTACCTCTCCAGCTACACGCTGCCGCAGATCGCCGAGCCGCATCTGGAGCAACTCGTCACGCAGGTACGGGAGTCGTCGTCGCTGTGCGTCCTCGACGGCGACGACATCGTGTACGTCGCCCGGGTGCCGACCCGCCGGATCATGAGCGCGTCCATCACGGTCGGCACCCGCTTCCCCGCGTATGTGACGTCGGTGGGCCGGGTGATCCTCGCCCATCTGCCGGACCAGGAGGTCGAAGTCCAACTCGGCAGGGCTGAGTTGAAGCCCTTGACAGCGCGCACCCTCACCGCGCCGGACGCCCTGCGGGCGGAGCTGCGTCGCGTCCGCCGACAGGGCTACGCCGTCGTCGACCAGGAACTGGAGGAGGGGCTGAGGTCGGTCGCCGCCCCGGTGCGGGACCGGGACGGCGAGGTGGTCGCGGCGGTCAACATCGCCGTGCACGCCGGCCGCAACTCCGTCGACTCCGTGCGCCGGGACTTGCTGCCGCCCCTGCTGGCGACCGTCGCCGGGATCGAGGCCGACCTCAGGGTCACAAATCCAGGTCGGGTCACAGATCCGGGCCGGGTCACAGATCCGGGCTGGGTCACAGATCCAGCACCAGGCGCTTCCCCCGGCAGCGCGACACGCAGATCATCATCGTCTCGCCGCTCTCCTGCTCCTCCCGCGTAAGCACGGAGTCCCGGTGGTCCGGGGTGCCGTCGAGGACGTCGGTCTCACAGGTCCCGCAGGTGCCCTCGGTGCAGGAGTAGAGGACCTCGATGCCGGCCGCCCGCACCGTGTCCAGCACGGAGACACCGGGTGTGACGGTGAGCGTCAGGCCGCTCTGCGCCAGCTCGACCTCGAAGTCCCCGTCCTCGCCGCCCGGTTGTGCCTTCGGCTGGAACCGCTCGACGCGCAGCACCCCGGCCGGGCACCGCTCCTCGACGGCGTCGAGCAGCGGCCCGGGACCACAGCAGTAGACGAGCGTGCCGTCCGGCACATCGCCCAGCACCGAGGCCAGATCCAGCAGCCCGGTCTCCTCCTGCGGGGCGATCGTCACCCGGTCGCCGTACCGCCCCAACTCCGCGGTGAACGCCATGGACCGGCGAGTACGCCCGCCGTACAGCAGCGTCCACTCGGCGCCCGCCGCCTCGGCCGCGGCCAGCATCGGCAGGATCGGGGTGATGCCGATGCCGCCGGCGATGAAGCGGTAGCGAGGCGCGGGCAGCAGGGCGAAGTGGTTGCGCGGCCCGCGCACCCGGACCTTGTCGCCCTGCCCCAACTGCTCGTGCACATGGGCGGATCCACCTCGCCCGTCCGGCTCGCGCAGCACGGCGATCCGCCAGGCGGTGCGATCGACCGGGTCGCCGCACAGCGAGTACTGCCGCTCCAGCCCGGGCGCGAGCACGACGTCGATATGGGCGCCCGGCTCCCACTCCGGGAGCTCCTCGCCCAGCGGATGGCGCAGGATGAGGGCGAGTACGCCGTCGGCCGCGGACTCCCTGCGATCGACGACGAGTTCGGCTTCGTACACGCTCATGAGCTGTTTCCTTGCGGCTTGTCCAAGGAGTGGCCCTGGGGATGGGCGAGCATCCACTCCCACATCTCCACCGGGTCCCGCGCGGTGTGCTCGCGGCCGCAGTGACAGGTGCCGTGCAGGATGTCGGTGCCCGGCAGCCAGTCGATGCGGTAGATCTCTCCGGTCGGGCTCGTCACTGGACCTTCTCCATCGGCTTCTCGCCCTCCTCGACCAGCCGGGCGAGGATACGCCGGGCCGCCAGACCGCCGGTGTCGATGTTGATGCTCAGCTCCTGGTAGCCGTGGCGCTCGGTGCCGAGGGTCTTCTGCAGCAGGTTGAGGGCGGTGACGTCCTGCATCACGACGGTGTGGTTGTTGCCCCGCAGGAACTCGGTGACCTCGTCGTCGTCCGTCGCCCAGTCCCGCGAGACCGCCCAGAAGTCGTACACCTTGCCCTCGCCGGACGGCGTGATGGCGTACGTCACCTCGGTGTGGAACCCGTTCGGGTCGCTGCCGTCCGGCTCGGGCACCACCCCGACCGGAGCGACACGGCTGTGCAGCAGGTACAGGCACGGGGCGTGGTACTCGATGTCCTGCCAGCGGGTGATACGGCCCTTGATGCCGGTCGACTTGGCGTAGAACGGCGGGCACTCGGCATCGTCCATGTGCCGGCTCACCCGGACGATGCCGGCGCCCTCGTCGACCTCGGTGGTGATCGGCGTCTCGGCGACCTCGGGGGTACCGATGTAGCCGCCGTGGAGGTAGGTCTCGTGTGACAGATCGAGGAGGTTGTCGACAAGGAGCCCGTAGTCGCAGTCGATGGGCTCCATACCGCGCACGGTGACCCAGCCGGGGGAGTCGAGATGCCTGGCCCGCGGGATGCTCTGCGGGTCGGCGAGCGTCGGGTCGCCGATCCACACCCAGATCAGGGAGTCCTGCTCGACGACGGGATACGAGGCTACGCGCGCCGTGCGCGGGACGCGCTTCTGCCCCGGCACGTACACACACGCACCGGTCGTGTCGTACGTGAACCCGTGGTACCCGCACACGATCCGGTCGCCGTCGAGGCGGGTCGGGGCCTCGGACAGCGGGTAGCGGCGGTGCACGCACCGGTCGTGCAGGACGACCGGCGTCCCCTCCTCCTCCGTGCGGTAGAGCACGAGGGTCTCACCGAGGATCGTCCGGCCGAGCAACTCGCGCCCGACCTCATGGCTGTAGGCGGCGACGTACCACTGGTTCCTGGCGAAGGCGGTCGTGTGAGGCATGGGGTTCCCGTCCCTGTCGGCGGGGCTTCGTCGCCCCGCGTGCCGTGGTTGGAATCAGGGTCGTGAGGCTTGCGGTGGCGAGGCAAGGTGGCTTCTGCCAGACGGAAGAGCTTCTGTGAAGTGGCAGGTCAAGGGCTGGTCACGGCGCCCCTTCGCGGGGAACTTCCTGGGGTGCGGGAGTGGTACTGCGGTACCACTGCCGCGTTCGGCCGGTGACGGATCCCTCACGGATTCCCTGCGCAAAGGAATGGACCCGCCACCTCACCTGGGCCGATCGTGGGCGACATGAACGATCACCCCATGAACCCTCTGGACCCTGCCGGCTCCGCCGAATTCGCCCGGGAGGTGCGCCGGTTCTGGGGTCGGCTCGGTCTTCCCGGGCTGGTGGACGTTCACACGCACTTCATGCCCGAGCGTGTCCTGAGCAAGGTCTGGGACTACTTCGACGCGCTGGGACCGCTGACCGGCGGGCTTGAGTGGCCGATCACCTACCGGCAGGAGGAGGCGGAACGGACGGCCCTGCTCCGGGAGTTCGGCGTACGGGCCTTCACCGCGATGCTCTACCCGCACAAGCCCGGCATGGCCCGCTGGCTGAACGGCTGGGCGGCCGAGTTCGCCCGCCGCACCCCCGACTGTCTGCACACCGCCACCCTCTACCCCGAGCCGGGCGTCGAGGCATACGTCCGTCAGGCCGTCGAGGCGGGTGCGCGCGTCTTCAAGGCGCATGCGCAGGTGGGGGCGTACGACCCGGCCGACGAACTCCTCCAGCAGGCGTGGGGGTTGCTGGCCGAGTCCGGGATCCCGGTGGTGATCCACTGCGGCTCCGGGCCCGCGCCCGGCAAGCACACCGGCCCCGGGCCGATCGGGCAGGTGCTGGCGCGGCATCCCCGGCTGCGGCTGGTCGTCGCGCATCTGGGGATGCCCGAGTACGAGGATTTTCTCGGTCTCGCCGAGCGGTACGGGGAGGTGCGGCTGGACACGACGATGGCGTTCACCGACTTCACCGAGGGGCTCATGCCCTTCCCCCGCCGGGCTCTGCCCCGGCTGGCCGGGCTCGGCGACCGCATTCTGCTCGGCTCCGACTTCCCCAACATCCCCTACCCGTACGTGGACCAGCTCCACGCCCTGGAGCGGCTGGATCTCGGAGACGAGTGGCTGCGGGCGGTGTGCCACGACAACGCGGCAGGGCTGTTCGGACTGTGAGAGCCGTTTCATGATTCCTCATGCCGTTCAGGACCTGTGCTGAGGGCTCGTCGTACGCGGCACCATCGCCGCGCCCCGCTGACCCGCAGCCGTGCGCTCACCGTTCCAGAGCCCGGTGCGCGGACTCGGGAAGGCGCAGATACACGAGCGAAGAGCCCAGGCAGAGGACGGCGACGTACCAGGGGAACAGGTCGGCGTGACCCAGCTCCTTGAACAGCGTGCCGACGTACGGTGCCGTACCCCCGAACAGCGCGACCGTCAGCGAGTACGGGAACCCGATGCCCGCCGCCCGCACCCGCGGCGGAAACACCTCGGCGTTCACGGCCGCGCTGATCGAGGTGAACCCGGTCAGCAGCACCATGCCCGCGCACTGCACGAGCAGCAGCACGGCGAACGAGTCGCGCAGGGTGTGCAGGAGGGGGACGGTGAGGAGGGTGAAGCCCAGGCCGAAGAAGAGGAGCAGGGGACGCCGCCCGAAGCGGTCGGAGAGGAGGCCGCCGAGGGGCTGGAGCAGGCCGAAGAAGGCGAGTGAGATCGTGCCCGCGAGCAGCGCGTCCGACTTCTCGACGCCCGCGTTGAGCTCCGCGTACGTCGGCAGGTACGACGTCCAGGTGTAGTAGGCGATGGTGCCGCCCGCCGTGATGCCGCAGATCAGCAGGGACTGGCGCGGATGGCGGCGCAGTGCCTCCAGCAGGCCGGGGCGCGGGGCCTGCTGCTGCTCGGTGCTCCTCGTCTCCGCCGCGCCCTGGCGGATCCAGAAGCCGACCAGGCTGAGGACGGCCCCGAGCACGAACGGCACCCGCCAGCCCCAGCCGTTCATCTGCCCGTCGCTCAAGGTGTCCACCAGCAGCGTCGCGATACCGGAGGCGACCAGCTGCCCGGCCGTCGTCGACACGTACTGGAAGCTGGAGAACAGCCCGCGACGGCCCGGCCCCGCCGACTCCACCAGGAAGGTCGTCGACGCCGCGAACTCGCCGCCCACCGACAGGCCCTGGAGCAGCCGGGCCACCACCAGAACCACCGGAGCCAGCACGCCGGCCGTCTCGTACGTCGGGGTCAGGCCGACGAGCAGACTGCTGCCGCCCATCAGAAGGATGGTGACGGTGAGGGCGGCGCGCCGGCCGCGGCGGTCCGCGATCGTGCCCATGAGCAGCCCGCCGACCGGGCGCATGAAGAAGCCCACCGCGAAGACCGCGAACGTCGACAGCAGCGGCACCAGGGAGTTGTCCGCCCCTTTGGGGAAGATCTCGGCCGCGATATAGGTGGCCAGGAAGGTGTAGGCGTACCAGTCGTACCACTCCACGGCATTGCCGACCGAGGCGGCGAGGAGCTGGCGTACGGGCCGGTTCGTCGGCGGGGAGTCCGTGCGCGTCGTCTCTGTCATGATCGCGACCATCCCCGCGTCCCGCCCCCGGCACACCTGGCGTACCGACGACTTTCACACGAGCGCCACCAGACCCTTCCCTGACGTTTGGTGCTCCTGGAACACTCCTTCCGCGCGCATTCCATCACCAACGGCCGGTCAAAACACCCACTATGGGAAGAGGTCCCTCACTCATGCCCGAAGTCAACCGGCGCAGATTCCTTCAACTCGCGGGCGCGACCACGGCGTTCACGGCTCTGTCGAGCAGCATCCAGCGCGCCGCCGCCCTCCCCGCGAACCACCGCACGGGGTCGATCGAGGACGTCGAGCACATCGTCGTCCTGATGCAGGAGAACCGTTCCTTCGACCATTACTTCGGCAAGCTGCGCGGCGTCCGCGGCTTCGGCGACCCGCGCCCGGTGAAACTGGACAACGGCAAGTCGAACTGGCACCAGTCGGACGGCACCAAGGAGATCCTGCCGTTCCACCCGGACGCCGACGACCTCGGCATGCAGTTCCTGGAGGGCCTGCCGCACGGCTGGACCGACGGCCAGCAGGCCTACAACGGCGGCAAGTACGACAAGTGGATCCCCGCCAAGGGCACCACGACCATGGCGTACCTGACCCGTGAGGACATCCCCTTCCACTACGCCCTCGCCGACGCCTTCACCGTCTGCGACGCCTACCACTGCTCGTTCATCGGCTCCACCGACCCGAACCGCTACTACATGTGGACGGGCTACACCGGCAACGACGGCACGGGCGGCGGGCCGGTCCTCGGCAACGACGAGCTCGGCTACGGCTGGACGACCTACCCCGAGCGCCTGGAGCAGGCGGGCATCTCCTGGAAGATCTACCAGGACATCGGCGACGGCCTGGACGCGGCCGGCTCCTGGGGCTGGATCGAGGACGCCTACCGGGGCAACTACGGAGACAACTCGCTGCTGTACTTCAACAAATACCGGGGCGCCCAGCCCGGCGACCCCTGGTTCGACAAGGCCCGCACCGGCACCGACGTCAAGAACGGCGACGGCTACTTCGACCGGCTGAAGGCCGACGTCAAGGCGGGCAAGCTGCCGCAGATCTCCTGGATCGCCGCCCCCGAGGCCTTCTCCGAGCACTCCAACTGGCCCTCGAACTACGGCGCCTGGTACATCGCCCAGGTCCTGGACGCCCTCACCGCCAACCCCGAGGTCTGGTCGAAGACGGCCCTGTTCATCACGTTCGACGAGAACGACGGCTTCTTCGACCACGTCGTGCCGCCGCTCCCGCCGAAGGACGCCTCCCGCGGCAAGTCCACGGTCGACGTCTCGCTCGACCTCTACCCGGGCGACAGCAAGCGCCCGGCGGGCCCCTACGGCCTCGGCCCGCGGGTGCCGATGCTCGTCGTCTCGCCGTGGAGCAAGGGCGGCTACGTCTGCTCCGAGACCCTCGACCACACCTCGATCCTGCGGTTCATGGAGCGCCGCTTCGGCGTCAAGGAGACCAACATCTCTCCCTGGCGTCGGGCCATCTGCGGCGACCTGACCTCGGCCTTCGACTTCTCCCGCAAGGACAGCCGCCCGGCCGCGCTGCCGGGGACCGACGAGTACGAGCCGCAGGACCGCGAGCGTCACCCCGACTACAAGCCGACGCCGCCGGCCGACCCGGACATGCCCAGGCAGGAGCGCGGCCTGCGCCCCGCCCGCCCGCTGAAGTACGCCCCCTACGTGGACGGTTCCGTCGACGCGGCGGCCGGCAAGTTCACGCTGACGTTCGCCTCCGGCGCCAAGGCCGGTGCCGCCTTCCACGTCACGTCCGGCAATCGCACCGACGGCCCCTGGATGTACACCACCGAGGCCGGCAAGAGCATCGCGGACACCTGGAACTCGGCGTACTCGAACGGCTCGTACGACCTGACGGTGCACGGCCCCAACGGGTTCGTGCGCTGGTTCAAGGGCTCGAACAAGGCGGCCGGTCCCGAGGTCACCGCCCGGCACAAGGGCGACGACATCGAGTTGACCTTCACCAACAAGGGAACGGCGAGCGTTCGCTTGAAGATCGCCAACGGGTACGGCGGTCCCGCCACGACGGTGACGGTTGCGTCCGGCGCCACGGTGCGGCGGTGCGTCGACCTCTTGGCGAGCCGGCGCTGGTACGACCTGACCGTCACCTCCGACGGTGACGCGGCGTTCCTGCGGCGGTTCGCCGGGCACGTCGAGAACGGGCGGCCGGGGGTGAGCGACCCGGCGATCATCACCGAGTAGCCCGAAACGGAGCGCTGCTCAGAGCGCCGTGAGGTGCCCCGGCTCCGGTTGCCGGGGCACCAACGCCGGTTCGGGCTGCGCCGATTCGGACTCCAGGGCCAGTACGGCGGCCACGGGGTGCTCGTCGACCGGCGCGGGAGCGACGTGCTCCTCGTCCGAGGCGGGTTCCGGTGTCGCCCGGCTGAGCAGCACCACACCCCAGGACGCCAGGCTCGCTCCGGCCAGCGCGAGGAGGACGCCCGCCGCGCCTCCTTGGAGTCGCTCGCCGAGCAGGACGAGCCCGATCACCGCGGCCGCCATCGGGTTGGCCAGCGTCACCACGGCCAGCGGTGCGCCCAGGCCACCCCGGTAGGCGGTCTGCGACAGCAGCAGTCCGCTCGCCGCGAAGGCCGCGACCAGCAGCGCCACGCCGACCACCTGGAGGCTGAGCGGCGGGGCGGAGTGGTCCGTGGCGGCCACCGTCACGGTCTGCGTCAGCGCCGAGGCGACCCCGGAGGTGATGCCGGACGCGCTCGCGTGCCGCAGTCCCGGCCGGGCACCCGGCCGCGCCAGCATGCCGATCAGCGCGGCGGTCACGGCCGCGACCGCCAGCGCCTCGGACGTGCTCAGCACATCGTCGGGCGCGGGCCCGGACGCCGTGACGAGGATCGCGGCCAGGCCGACCAGCGTCAGCGCCGTACCGCGCCACTCGACCGCACTGACCCGCCGCCCGGCGACGCGCGCGCCCAGCGGCACCGCGGCCACCAGGGTGAGCGCGCCGAGCGGCTGCACCAGCGTCAGCGGACCGTACTTCAGGGCCGCCACGTGCAGCAGCGCACCGGAGCCGTTGAGCAGGACCGCGCCCCACCAGGCGCCGGAGCCCAGCAGCCGCAGCAGGCCCGAACCGGGGCTGCGGGAGGCGAGGCGCTCCTGGGCGACGGCCGCGGTGGCGTAGGCGACGGCGGAGAACAGGGACAGGACGACGGCGAGAAGGGTGGCGTTCATCGGCCCGCTCCCACGAGGACGGCTTCCTCGTCCCGGGGCGTCGGCACGAGCTTCCGGGTGCCGCGTCCGGCCGTCGTGGCCGTGCGCTGCGGCGAGCGAAGCGAGATGGGGGTCCCTCCGGACGAAGTCCGGGGGAGGATCACCGCGAGCGCGAGGCCGAGCATGGCCGTCGCCACGATCGCGTCCAGCCAGTAGTGGTTGGCCGTGCCCACGATGACCAGCAGGGTCAGCAAGGGATGCAGCAGCCACAGCCATCGCCACCGCGACCGGGTCGCCGCGATCAGGCCGATCGCCACCATCAGGGCCCAGCCGAAGTGCAGCGACGGCATCGCCGCGAACTGGTTCGACAGGTGGTCGGTCTGAGGTGAGCCGTACACGGAGGGGCCGTACACCTGCCCGGTGTCTATCAGGCCGGTCGCGGCCAGCATGCGCGGCGGGGCGAGCGGAAAGGCCAGATGCACCATGAGGGCGGCGGCGGTGAGCGCGGCGAGGACGCGGCGGGACCGGACGTAGTGTGCGGGGCGGCGCAGATAGAGCCAGATCAGGAAGGCCGCGGTGGCCGGGAAGTGCACGGTCGCGTAATAGGTGTTCGCGACGTGTATGAGCGTGTCGCCGTGCAGCAGCAGGTTCTGCACCGAGCCCTCGCCGGGCAGACGGACGGCTCGTTCGAGGTCCCACACGCGGTCGGCGTTGCGGAAGGCCTCGCCGGTGTGGCCCGTGGCCAGTTGCCGGCCCAGTTTGTAGACGAGGAAGAGCCCTGCGACGAGCAGGAGCTCACGGACCAGCGGAGGCCGCGCTATCGCGTCGGTCTCCGCTTCTGCAGGCTCGGTGCGGCCATTCATTCCCCCGGCCCTTTCGCTGAACGGTGGGTGGTGCTGCGTGGTGCTGGGTGGTGCGGGGTGAGCTTGTCGAGTGCTGACTGCGCGGGCTCGCCGAACTCATCGATACGTCGGCGTACCGAAACGCATCTGTACCGATACGCCACTGTACCGATACGGCAGCGTTCCGGTACAGTGGCGTATCGATAGACGTACGCCACACTGGAAACGCAGCCCGATTCACCCGGCGGGCACCGCACGCGAAACGAGGAGAAGAGCCGATGACGTCGCAGGCCGCGGACGGACCGGAGACGGTCGCCGCCTCGCGCCGCTCCAAGATCACGCCCGAGCGTGAGCAGGAGTTCTTCGACGCCGTGCTCGAACAGATCCGCGAGTGCGGCTACGACGCCGTCTCCATGGAGGGCATCGCCGCCAGCACACGCTGCAGCAAGTCCACGCTCTACCGGCAGTGGAAGACGAAGCCGCAGTTCGTGGCGGCCGCCCTGCGCGCCAGCCGGCAGACCCGCTTCGAGGGCATCGACACCGGCACCCTCGCCGGGGACCTGCGCGAGGCAGCCCGGGCCGCGGGGGCGTGGTCGGCCAAGGACACCCGGCTCCTCCAGGCGCTCGGCCACGCCGTGACGCAGGACCCCGAGCTCCAGTGCGCCCTGCGCGAGGCGCTCATCCAACCCGAGATCGAAGCGCTGAAGGCGATCCTGCGGCGCGGCGTCGAACGCGGCGAGGTCGCCCGAGACCATCCGGCGCTGGAGTACGTCCCCGCCCAGATCTTCGGCGTGCTGCGGGCGCGTCCGATCCTGGACGGTGAGGACGCAGACCCCGACTACCTCGTCCGCTTCGTGGAGGCCGCCGTGCTGCCCTGTCTGGGCCTGACCTGAGACTCAGGCCGCCGTCCACGGGATGACTGGACGGTGACCTGTTCCGCGCCGCACCGTGGGGACGGGGGCGGCGCGCACCCCCCGGCCGGGTGGGGTTCCTCTTGAGCGGAGGGGCGCCCCACCCGGCCGCATCATGTCCGGCGCGACCCGGGGTGTGGGGGCGCGTCGGGAACGCGGCTCAGACGTCCTGGCCGTTGCCGCCGCCGGTGGACACCTTGATGCCCTTGGTGATCTCGTCGAGGACCGACTGCTGCTCGCCGGCGTCGACGCCCAAGCGGACCACGACCATCTGCTGCTCATTGACGGGCGAGGGGAAGGCGAGCGACTCGACATAGCCGTCGGCGCCCTTGCTCGTGACCGCCTTCCAGCGGACCATGTAGCCCTTCTGTCCGGCCACGGTCACCGCCTTGGAAGCCAGCACCTCGTGCGAGGTGATCTTTCCGTACCCCTTGCCGTAGGACTCCTCGGCGTTCGCCGCGATGTCCGCCTTGGCGACCTCCTCGGCCGTGTCGCCCTTGGTGCGGAGCGCCAGCGCGGGCGCCGAGTAGGCGCCGCCCTTCATACAGGTCTGGGAGGTGTCGGAGGGGCACTTGTACGTCTCGTCCGACGCGACCTGCGCGCCCCAGCCGATCTGCTGGCCGTACCAGCCGTCCGGGATGGGGATGCTGATCCCGTTCACGGGGTCGGACACGGAACCGCTGTCCACCTTCGGCGCCTCGGACTCGTCGGGGGAGGGCGACTGCCCGCCGGAACCACCGCTGCCACCGGAACCACCGCTGCCACCGGAACCGCCGCCGTTGCCGCCGCCGGAGTCACCGAAGGGCCCGCCCTGACCGCCGCCGGGCCCGCCCTGTCCACCCTGTCCACCCGGCCCGCCAGGGCCTTGCCGGGAGTCGGCGCTGCCGCCGCCCGAGCCGTCGCCGGCGGTCAGCGCGTACACGCCGACACCGATGCTCGCGAGGACGACCGCGGCCACTCCCACGGCTATGCCCGTGCGCAGGCCGCGCCGCCCGCGGGACTGCGGCTCGCCGGGATACCCCGGATGCACCGGATACGCGAGATGAGCCGCGCCAGTCGGTGACTGCAGCAGCTCCGCCGGCTGCCCTCCGTCGGCCGTCGGCTGCCCGGGATCCGCCGGCTGCCCTCCGCCGGCCGTCGGCTGCCCGGGATCCGCCGGCTGCCCTCCGCCGGCCGGCGGCTGCCCCGCGTCCGCGGACTGCGCTCCGCCGGCCGGCGGCTGCCCCGGAGGCCCCCACGCGGCGGCCGACCCCGCGGGCCGGACCTGGTCCGTCCATGCCTTGCCGTCCCACCAGCGCTCGGTGGGCGGACCGTCACTTTTCCGGCCGGGGTCGGGGTACCAGCCGGGAGGAGTCACCTGCGTCATACGCCCACCGTATGAGGTCTCGGTGAAAGCCGGATGAGAGGATCCCGCCCCCGCACGTACGGATTTCGGCCGCCGTCACTCCAGAACGAGCCGCACCGGCCGCTCCCGTGCTGGCGGTGGCAGCCGCAGCCCGTCCCGGCCGGGGGTGATCGAGCCGAGCACGCGCGCGTGCCGGGCGCCGGTGGCCGCCGGCTCGGTGCCCGCCAGTGAGTGCACCGTCAGAAATCCCAGCACGGCGAAGGCGTACGCCTCCTTCGCCGCCGCCGGCAGCCCCAAGGCGTCGGAGGTGCGCAGCGCCACCCCCGGCAGCCGTTGCCCGAGCATCCTCATCAGCACCGGGTTGCGCGTCCCGCCACCCGAGGCGATCACCTCCGTCGCGCCCACCGAGCGCACGGCGTCGGCGACCGTCCGTGCCGTGAGCATGGTGAGAGTGGCGACGACGTCCTCGGCGGGCAGCGTCCCGAACCCCGCCAGCGCATCCGTCAGACGGCCGAGATGGAACAGCTCCTTGCCGGTCGTCTTGGGCGCGGGCAGCGCGTAGTACGGCTCCTCCAGCAGCCGTCGCAGCAGCGGTTCACGGACCTCGCCGCTGCCGGCCAGCGCCCCGTCCACGTCGTACGCCAGCCGTCCGCCGCTGAACCCCCGCGCCGCCGCGTCGATCAGCGCACAGCCCGGCCCGGTGTCGAAGGCGGTGCCGTCGGGCGCGGTGAGGTTGGCGATGCCGCCGAGGTTGAGGGCGACGGGCGTACCCGGCCGCCCGCGCAGCCACAGCAGGTCGACCAGGCTGACCAGCGGCGCGCCCTGGCCGCCGGCGGCGATGTCGCGTGGCCGGAAGTCGGCGACCACGGGCAGCCCGGTCGCCTCGGCGATCCACGCCGGCTGCCCGAGCTGCAGCGTGCCGTGGACCCGCCCGTCCTCGGCCCAGTGGTACCCGGTCTGCCCGTGCGAGGCGACCAACTCGGCCCGCCCGTCGCACAGTTCCCGGTCCGCCCGGACGGCCGCCGACGCGAAGGCCTGCCCGATCCGGGTGTCGAGCCGGCACACCTCGGCCATCGACGTCGTCCCCGGCGGCAGCGCCGCCGCGAGCTCCTCGCGCAGCACGTCGTCGTACGCCTCGCTCACCAGCCCCAGCGGCCTGAGGACGAGGCTGTCGCCGACGAGGCTCAGGTCGGCGGCGGCCGCGTCGATGGCGTCGTACGACGTGCCCGACATCAGGCCGATCACCCGCATGTGCTCAACTCGCCTTTCCCTCCGGAGGCCTGCCCCGGGCCTTGGGGGCCCTGGCCAGCGCGAGGACGCTCACAGCGCAGGTCGCCGCCGCGTAGTACGCGGGGATGTCCACACTCCCGGTCCGTTCGATCGTCTCCGTGATGATGAGCCCGGCGCAGCCCGAGAACACCGCATTGGACAGGGCGTAGGCGAGTCCCAGCCCCGTGTACCGCACGTTCGTCGGGAACAGCTCGGCGAGCATCGCCGGGCCGGGCCCCGCCATCAGCCCCACGACGGCACCCGCGCCCCACACTGCCGCACCTTTCACGGTGAGGGAAACGCCCGGGTCCTGAAGAAGGTTGAGCAGCGGCACCGCGAGGACCACCACCAGCACGGCCCCCGTCAGCATCACCGCCCGCCTGCCGAACCGGTCGCTGAGCAGGCCGGCCGGGAGGATGGTCAGCGCGAACCCCAGATTGGCCAGGACCGTGGCGATCAGCGCCTGCTGGAACGTCGCGTCCAGCGTCGACTGCAGATACGACGGCAGCACGACCAGGAAGGTGTACCCGGCCGCCGCCCACCCCATGATCCGCCCCGCGCCCAGCGCGATCGCCCCCACGACCTCCCGCCCGGGTGGCCGCTCGGCCTCCCGTTCCTCCCGGAACGCCGGCGTCTCGTCCAGCCTCAGCCGCAGCCACAGGGCACCCAGCCCCAGCGGCAGCGTCAGCAGGAACGGCAACCGCCAGCCCCAGTCGCCCAGCTGATCCTCAGTCAGCACCGTGGCCAGCAGCGCAGCCACCCCCGCACCGCCCAGCAGCCCCAGCGCCACCGTGAACGACTGCCACGCCCCGTACAGCCCGCGCCGCCCCGCCGGCGCGAACTCGGTCATCACCGACACCGCGCCCCCGAACTCCCCACCCGCCGACAGCCCTTGAAGCGCCCTCAGGAACGTCAGCAGCCACGGGGCGAGGGCGCCGACGGTGGCGTACGTCGGCAGCGCGCCGATCAGCGTCGTCGCCCCCGTCATCAGCAGGATCACCACGATCAGCACCGGTCGGCGGCCGATCCGGTCGCCGAGCCGGCCGAACAGGGCCGCTCCGACGGGCCGGAAGAAGAACGCCAGCGCGAACGACGCGTACGTCCTCACCAGCGCCTCGGCCTCGCTGCCGCCCTCCGGCGTGAAGAACCGCGCCGCGATGATCGTCGCGAAGTAGCCGTAGACACCGAACTCGTACCACTCGATGAAGTTGCCCACCGAACCCGCGACCAGGGCCCTGCGGGAACGGACCGTGCCTCTCCCATGGATCGTCAGCGTCATGCCCGCGCCTCTCGACTGTCGGTGCGGCCGTCGGTTTTTGACTGTCGGTAAGTTTCACCACCGCAGGTCGCGGGCCCTGTGCGTCGCCCGCACGCACCCGCTTTCACCCATCACGGCAACAGCTGCCCGGACCGGCCTCCACTCAGTCAATCGGACGGCTACGCTCGAGCTCTGTACGTCGTTCGGGCGACTTGGGGAGGGAGCGGGATGACGCAGGTACGGCCCACACCGGCCGCCTCGGCCTCCCTGTGGGAGCGCGACGAGGAACTCGCCGCCGTCGAGCGGGCCCTCGACACGCTGTGCGCCGACGAGTCCTCCTCGGGCAGCCTCCTGGTGCTGCGGGGCGAGGCGGGACTCGGCAAGACCGCGCTGCTGTCCGAGACACGCCGCATCGCCGAGGCCCGCGGCTGCACGGTGTGGTCGGCCCGCGGCAGCGAGACCCTGAGCTCCGTGCCCTTCAACGTGGTACGGCAGCTGCTGCAGCCCGCGCTGCTGTCGCTGATGCCGGAAGAGGCGCGCGAATACCTCGGCGACTGGTACGACATCGCCGGCCCCGCCCTCGGTATCACGGACCCCGGCGAGCGCCAGGCCGACCCGCAGGGCGTGTGCGACGGCCTGGTGGCCGCCGTACGCCGACTCGCCCGCCGCGACTGGCCGCTGGTGCTGCTCATCGACGACGCCCACTGGGCCGACCAGGAGACCCTGCGCTGGCTCGCCGCGTTCGCCGAACGCCTCGACGACCTGAACGTCCTGGTCGTGGTGGCCCGCCGCCCCGGCGAGGTCAGCGGCGACAGCGCCCGCCACCTCGACGCGGTCGCCGCCACGGGCTCCTCCGTCGCCAACCTCAGCGCCCTCACCCCGGAGGCGACCGCCGGCCTCACCCGCGCCACTCTCGGCGCGCACGCCGACGCCCCGTTCTGCCGCGAGGTCTGGGCCGTGACCGGCGGCAACCCGTACGAGACCGTCGAACTCCTCGCCAAGGTGCAGGACAGCGAGTTCGAGCCGACCGAGTCCGCGGCCGGCGAACTGCGCGCCCTGAACCGCTCGGCGCGCGGCGGCGGCCTCGTCGCCCGCCTGGAGACGCTCGGCATCGAGGCCACCCGGTTCGCCTGGGCGGCCGCGATCCTCGGCACCGGCATCTCGGTCGACCTGGTGGCCGAGCTCGCCACCATGAGCCTCGACGACGCCGTCCGCTGCGCCGACCTGCTGCGCACCGCCCGCATCCTCACCGAGCCCGACCCGGCGGGCGTCCAGCCCGACGACGGCGAGCTGCAGTTCGTGCACCCGCTGATCGCCACCGCCGTCTACAACTCCATCCCCGACGCCCTGCGCACCGCGATGCACGGCATCGCCGCCCGCGTCGTCACCGACAACGGCCACAGTGCCGCGGTCGCCGCCCGCCACCTCCTCGAGGTCCACCCGGACAGCGACGAGGA
Source organism: Streptomyces sp. CA-251387 (assembly GCF_050936625.1). Classification (NCBI taxonomy): domain Bacteria; kingdom Bacillati; phylum Actinomycetota; class Actinomycetes; order Kitasatosporales; family Streptomycetaceae; genus Streptomyces; species Streptomyces sp. CA-251387. The sequence goes on from NZ_JBNJMJ010000001.1 coordinate 8,121,661, forward strand.
ACTCGTCGAGCAGCTGCGCGAGGCCGCCCGCGAGCACCTCGCGGTCGGCGCCCCCGACGCGGCCCGCCGCTGCCTGGAGCGCGCCCTGGTGGAGCCGCCCCTGCCCGAGGTCCACGCGCGGGTGCTCTACGAACTGGGCTGCGTCACCCTGCTCTCCGCGCCCGCCACCACCGTCGACCACCTCCAGACCGCGCTCGCCATGCCCGGCCTGGAGGGCGACGAACGCGTCGACGCCGTCCACCGCCTCTCCCAGGCCCTGCTCCACAACGACCAGCTGGAGGAGGCCGTCCGCACCGTCGAGGCGGAGGCCGCCCGGCAACCGGCCGGACCCGCCAAGCTGCGGCTCCAGGCGGTGCAGTTCATGTGGGAGGGCATCCACGCGGGCGAGGCCACCTCCCCGGGACGCTCCGCACGCCTCGCCGACCTCGCCGGGACCTGCACCGGCCGCGACAACTCCGAGCGCGCCCTGCTCATCCTGCGCGGCTTCGACGCCATGGCCCGCGGCGAGAACTCCGAGGAGGTCGTCGAGCTGTGCGACCGCGCCCTCGTCAACGGCCGCCTCGCGCCCGGACTCGGCTGGACCGACCCGGAGTGGGGCCTGGAGCTGCCGATGATGCTGGCCAGTTCCTACGCCTACACCGACCGGCTCGACCGGGCCGAAACCCTCTACCACGAGGGCCTGCGCGCCTACGAGTCCGCGGGCTGGAGCGGCGGCCACCTCGCCCTGGCCCACGCCTACGTCGGCCTCGCCCACCGCAGGCGCGGCCGGCTCCGCGAGGCCGAGGCGTCCCTGCGCAAGTCGCTGGCGCTCGCCGAACGCGTCGGCCGCCGGCTGCCCCTGCACTGGTCCGCGACCTGCAACCTCGTCGACACCCTGCTCGCCCGCGGCCATGTCGACCAGGCGTGGCAGGTCGCCGAGGAGTACGGCTTCGCCCCGCCCTACCCCTCCACCATCGTCCTGCCGGACCCGCGCTCGGTCCGCGGCCGCCTGCTCCTCGCGGTCGGCCGCACCAAGGACGGCATCAACGAACTGGAGGCGGCGGAGAAGGCGGCGGCCGTGCGCGGCCACCACAACCCGGTGCTGGTCCCCTGGACCGTCGACCTGGCCCGCGCCCTCGCCAATGAGGACCCGGCGCGCGCCGCCCGGCTCGCCACCGACGTCCGCCGCCACGCCGAGCGCTTCGGCACCGACACCGCCATCGGCGAGGCTTTGCGCTGCGCCGCCGCCCTGGAGACCGGCCAGCGCGCGGTACGCCTCGCCGAACAGGCGGTCACCTATCTGGAGGCCTCGCCCTGCCAGTACGAACACGCGGCCGCCCGCGTCGAGTACGGCATCGCGGCCCGCTCGTCGGCGGAGCTCCGGCGCGGGCTGACCCTGGCCCGGTCGTGCGGTGCGGACGGGCTGGTGGCGCAGGCAGAGGCGGCGTTGCTGTCGGGCGTGGTGTGAGAGGTCAGAGGGCCAGCAACTGATCGGTGACCGCGGCCAGCCGCTTGCGTACCTCGGGGTCGTACGTGCCCTCGTGCGCCCGCGCCGGACGCGTGCCGTCGAAGTACTGACCGGTGCCCAGGTCACGGGTGGCCAGGGCCAGGACGCCGGGAGCCCCGTCGGCGACCGTGTTCCAGGGCGCTATCTCGCCCTCCCGGACCATCGCCGTGTCCATGAAGGTGGCGGGGTGCAGGACGTTCACCGAGACGCCCGTGCCGGCCAGCTCCTCGGCCAGGGTGAACGTATGGGCGGCGAGCGCGAACTTGGCACGGCGGTACGCCGAGACACCGTTGTAGCCGCGGCTCAGCTCGGGGTCGTCGAAGTCGAGGGGCTCCTGGCCGGCCGAGCCGACGTTCACGATCCGCGCCGGCGCGTTCGCGCGCAGGACCGGGAGCAGGGCGCGGGTCAGCGCGACCGGCGCCAAGTAGTCGACCGCGAGCCGCAGTTCGTGCCCGTCGGCGCTGAGCTCACGGCCCGCGTCGGGCGAACCGAAGCCCACCCCCGCGTTGTTGATCAGCACGTCGAGCTCGGGATGTGCCCCGGCGACGTGCGACGCCAGCTGACGAACCTGCCCCAGCGACGCCAGATCAGCGACGAACGCCTCGGCCTCGCCCTCGGCCCGCAGCTCCTCGACCAGCTTCTCCGTACGGCCCGGGTCGCGTCCGTGCGCGAGGACGACGTGCCCCGAGCGGACGAGCTCGAAGGCGACGTACCGGCCGAGCCCCGAGGTGGCGCCGGTGATCAGAATCGTGGACATGCCTCCACCGTAGGCACGCGGCGGAGCCATGTGCGAGGTGCTGCTGAAGCTACGACCGCCAGGGTCACCTTCAGCCGTCGGGCTCCTCCTCCGCGAGCACCCGCTGGGCCGCCGCGAACGCCGAGTTCGCCGCCGGAACCCCGCAGTACACGGCCGTCTGCAGCAGCACCGCCCCGATCTCCTCCGGCGTCAGCCCGTTGCGGCGGGCCGCCCGGACATGCATGGCCAGCTCGTCGTAGTGGCCGTGTGCGACCAGAGCCGTCAGAGTGATCATGCTGCGCTCGCGGCGGGTGAGCGTCGGGTCGGTCCAGATCTCGCCCCAGGCGTAGCGCGAGATGAAGTCCTGGAAGCGCGCGGTGAACGCCGTCTGCCGGGCCTGCGCCCGGTCGACGTGGGCGTCGCCCAGCACCTCGCGCCGCACCTCCATACCCCGCTTCGCGCCCCCATCCAGGTGCGCCCGCAGCGCCGTCAGCACGGCCTCCGGACACTGCGCCGGCGCCAGGTGCGAGGCCCCCGGGATCTCGACGAGCGCGGCACCGGGCACGGCGTCCGCGATCTCCCGCAGGTGCGGAGGCGGCGTCGCCGGATCCTCGCGCCCGGCGATCAGCAGGGTCGGTACGGCGATCTCCGTCAGCCGGTCCCGCAGGTCGAACGCGGCCAGTGCGTCACAGCACGCGGCGTACGCGTCCGGATCGGCGTCGCGGTGATCGGCGACCAGCTCCGGCACGGTGAAGCCGGGCGTGAACCAGCGGGCGTTCGCGCTCTCCGCCAGCCCCGCCAGCCCCTCGCGCCGCACCAGCGCGGCCCGCTCCTCCCACGGTTTCGCACCGTTGAAGTGGGCCGACGAACAGATCACGGCCAGCGAGGAGACCCGCTCCGGATGGTGCACGGCGAGGTGCAGCCCCACCGCACCCCCCAGCGACACGCCCGCGTACGCGAACCGCTCGACTCCGAGCGAGTCGGCGAGCGCGAGCACCAGCCGGGCGAGGTCGCCGACCGTCGCGCCCTCCGCGATGAGATCAGCCGCGGAGCCGCCGTGCCCCGGCAGATCCCAGCGGACCACGCGATGGGTGATCGACAGTTCGGGCGCCACCTTGTCCCACAGGGCGTACGACGTACCGAGCGACGGTCCGAGCAGCAGCGGGGGCGCGGACGCGGGCCCTTCGGCACGGTGGTTGAGGAGTTTCAACGTCGCTCCAGAGCACGGTCGGTGAGGGCTCCGGCGGAGCCGGTGTAGTGGGTGGGATCGAGATCGACGTCCGCCAGCTCCGGTGCCGAGTCGAGCGGGCGCCCCTCCGACGCCAGCCGGGTGAGCAGTTCCTTGGCGCGGGCACGGCCCAGGACCGGGGCCAGCTCGGCGGACAGCCGCTCGGAGACGATCAACCCCTGGGTGAGATCCAGGTGCTCCCGCATGACAGCGGGCCTCACCCGCAGCCCCTCGGCCAGCTCGACGGCGTCCCGGGCGGCCCCGCCGACCAGCCGCAGCAGGTCCCTGAGCGGCTCCCACTCGGCGTGCCAGGCCCCGGCCGGCCGCTCGTCCTCCGCCGCCAGTACCCCGTACAGCGTGGCTGTGAGCTGAGGCGCCCGCCGCGCGGCGGCGGCGATCAACGTGGACCGTACGGGATTGGACTTGTGCGGCATGGCGGACGAGCCCCCGCCGCTGCCCTCCGCGACCTCGGCGATCTCGGTGCGGGAGAGGGTGAGGACGTCCACGGCGAGCTTGCCGAGCGCGCCCGCCGTGAAGGCCAGGCACCCGGCGAGGTCGGCGATCGGCGTGCGCAGGGTGTGCCAGGGCAGGTCGGGTGCCCGGAGGCCGAGTTCGCCGGCGTACGCCGCCGGCAGCTCGGTGGGATCGCTCGCTCCGTACGCCCCGAAGGCCGCCAAAGTCCCTGCCGCGCCCCCGAGTTGGGCGGGCAGCGAGTCCCGTACGGCCGTCACCCGGTCCCGCGCGTCTAGCACCAGCGCCCGCCATCCGGCCGCCTTCAGCCCGAACGTCGTCGGTACGGCGTGCTGCGTGAGCGTCCGTCCCGGCAGCGCGGTGTCGCGGTGCTCGGCGGCCAGCCCCGCCAGCGCCCGCTCCGTGCGGCCGAGGTCTGCGAGGACCAGGTCGAGCGTGCGCACGGCGACCAGCATCGTCGCCGTGTCCATGATGTCCTGGCTGGTCGCGCCCCGGTGGACGTAGGGGCCGTACGCGTCGCCGACCGCCTTCGTCAGCTCCGCGACCAGGGGGATCACCGGGTTGCCGCCCGCTCGGGCCCGTTCGGCGAGGGACCGTACGTCGAAGGGGTGGGTGTCGGTCGCCTCGGTCACCGCCGTCGCCGCCTCGGCCGGCGCGAGTCCCAGCGCCCACTGGGCCCGGGCCAGCGCGGCCTCCGCGTCGAGAAGCGCCCGCAGGTAGGCGGCGTCGCTCGTCGCGGCCGCGGCGGGGGAGCCGGTCCACCCGGGGGCGAGCAGGCCGGTGTCGGCTTCGGGGCCGGCTGCGGCTGCGGCTTCGGCTGCGGCGGGATCGACAGGTGGTGTCACTGGAACTCCAGGAAGACCGTCTCGCCTTCGCCCTGAAGGCGGATGTCGAAACGGTATGTCCCGTGGCCCTGGTCCACCGCGATCAGCGTGGCGCGGCGTTCCGCGTCCAGCCGGGACAGCAGCGGGTCCGCCGCGAGCGCCGCCTCGTCGCCCGGCAGGTAGATCCGGGTGAACAGATGCACCAGCAGACCGCGCGCGAACACGCACACGCTGATGTACGGCGCGCTCTGCCCGCGTGCCCCGGGCCGCAGCGTCCGCGCCGTCCAGTGGCCGTTGGCGTCCGTCTGGATCCGCCCCCAGCCGGTGAACTCCACGCCGTTGCGGCCCAGGAAGCCGCCGCTAGCCGGGTCGCGTCGCATCGAGCCGTCGACCTGCGGGACATTGCCGTCGGGGTCGGCGCCCCACAGCTCAACGAAGGCGTCCGGCAGCGGATTGCCCTCGCCGTCCAGGACGTACCCCTGCAGCGCGATCGTGTCCGGGTGGCCGACGGGCGCGATGTCACCGCCGCCGGGGAAGGGCAGGGCGTGGCCGTAGAAGGGGCCGACCGTGTGCGACGGGGTGGGGAGCACGGTCTCCGGGCGGCTCGGGTCGATCTTCGTCATGGCAGGTCAGCGCCCTTCTTCGATCCAGGTGGCATGCGGCCCGTCGAGGACGATGTCCCAGTGGTAGCCCATCGAGAACTCCGGCACCGACAGACTGTGGTCGTAGGTCGCGACCAGCCGCTGCCGGGCCGCGTCGTCCGTCACCGACTGGATGATCGGGTCGTACGGGAACAGCGGATCGCTCGGGAAGTACATCTGCGTCACGAGCCGCTGCGTGAACGCCGTACCGAAGAGCGAGAAGTGGATGTGGGCCGGCCGCCAGGCGTTGACGTGCTGGCGCCACGGGTACGGGCCGGGCTGGACGGTGGTGAAGTGGTACTGGCCGTCGTCGTCCGTCAGCGTGCGGCCGACGCCCGTGAAGTTCGGGTCCAGCGGGGCGTCGTGCTGCTCGCGCTGGTGGGCGTAGCGGCCGGCCGAGTTCGCCTGCCAGATCTCGATCAGCTGGCCGCGGATCGGGCGGCCGTCGCGGTCCAGAAGCCGGCCGGAGACGGTGATGCGCTCACCGATCGGCTCGCCGTTGTGCTGCCGGGTGAGGTCGTTGTCGATCTCGGTGATGTCCCGTTCCCCGAAGGCGGGGGAGGACAGCTCCACCAGCTCCGGGTCCTTGGAGACGTCGATGGCGACCGGCGGCTGCTTGGGGTGGCGCAGGACCGAGGAGCGGTACGGGGCGTAGTCGCGGCGCGGGTGGTGCTCGACGGGGGCGCCGTCGGCGATCCGCTTCTCGTACGCGGCGTGTTCGGCCGCGATCTCCTGGTCGACGTCGTGCTGGGTGAGAGTCATGGGGGTCCCTGCGGGTTCCTGGGTGTTCTTACCGTTCGAGGACGAGGGCCAGGCCCTGGCCGACGCCGATGCAGAGGGTGGCGACGCCGACGCCGCTGCCCTTGCGGGCGAGTTGGTGGGCGACGGTGCCGGCGAGGCGGGCACCGGAGGCGCCGAGCGGGTGGCCCAGGGCGATGGCGCCGCCCTGCGGGTTGAGGATCGCCGGGTCGAACTCGGGCCATTCGGCGACACAGCCCAGGACCTGGGCGGCGAAGGCCTCGTTCAGTTCGAGGACCGAGAGGTCGTCGAATCCCTTGCCCGCCTTGGCGAGGGCCCGGTTGACGGCTTCCACGGGGGCGAGGCCGAAGTAGTGCGGGTCGAGGGCGTGGACACCGGTGGCGGAGAGCCGGGCGAGGGGCTCGCGCCCGGTGGCCTTCAGGCCCTCCTCGTCCGTCAGCAGCAAGGCCGCGGCGCCGTCGTTGAGCGGTGAGGCGTTGCCCGCGGTGACGGTGCCGTTCTCCTCGCGGAACGACGGCTTGAGCCTGGCCATCGCCTCCAGCGAGGCATCGGGCCGTACGCATTCGTCGGCGCCGAGGACGACCGGGTCGCCCTTGCGCCGCGGAATCGACACGGGCGCGAGCTCGGCGTCGAACAGGCCCTTCGCCTGGGCCTGGGCGGCCTTCTGATGGCTGTGCAGGGCATACTCGTCCTGCTGCTCGCGGCTGATCTTGTGCTTCTCGGCGATGAGCTCGGCCGACTCACCCAGCGGGACGGTCCACTGCGGCTCCATCCTCGGGTTGACCATGCGCCAGCCCAGCGTGGTCGAGTACAGCTCGGCGTGCCCGGCCGGGAACGGCTTGTCGGACTTGGGCAGCACGTACGGCGCCCTCGTCATCGACTCCACGCCGCCCGCTACGGCGATGGAGGCGTCGCCGGCCGCGATGGCGCGGGCCGCCTGGATGACCGCCTCCAGGCCGGAGGCGCACAGCCGGTTGACGGTCACTCCCGGCACGCTCGTGGGCAGGCCGGCGAGCAGCGCGGCCATGCGGCCGACGTTGCGGTTCTCCTCGCCGGCGCCGTTGGCGTTGCCGAAGTAGACGTCCTCGATCCGGGACGGCTCCAAGTCGGGCGTACGGCCCAGGAGTTCGCGGATGGCGTGGGCGGCCAGGTCGTCCGGACGCACGCTCGCGAGGCCGCCGTTGTAGCGGCCGATCGGGGTGCGCACCGCGTCGACGAGATAGACGGTGTTCACAGCAGGCCCTCCGCGACGGTGAGCTTGGCGTCGGTCTTGGCGGTGATCTCGTCGACGGTCACACCGGGCGCCGTCTCCACGAGCACCAGGCCGTCGGCGGTGACGTCCAGCACGCCGAGGTCGGTGATGATCCGGTTGACGCACGCCTTGCCGGTGAGCGGCAGTGCGCACTCGGCGAGGATCTTCGCCGAGCCGTCCTTGGCGGTGTGGGTCATCACGACGATGACCGTGCGGGCGCCGTGGACGAGGTCCATCGCCCCGCCGATCCCGGTGATCATCTTGCCGGGGATCGCCCAGTTGGCCAGGTCGCCCTTCTCGGACACCTGCATGGCCCCGAGCACGGCCACGTCGATGTGCCCGCCCCGGATCATCGAGAACGACAGCGCCGAGTCGAAGAAGGAGGCGCCCGGCAGCACCGTGACGGTCTCCTTGCCGGCGTTGATCAGATCCGGGTCGACCTGGTCCTCGGTGGGGTAGGGGCCGGTGCCGAGGATGCCGTTCTCGGATTCCAGGATGACCTCGACGCCCTCGGGGAGGTAGTTCGGGATCAGGGTCGGCAGACCGATGCCGAGGTTGACGTACTGCCCGTCCTGAAGCTCGCGCGCGGCCCGCGCGGCCATCTCTTCCCGCGTCCACGCCATGGTCAGCTCACCGTTCCTCGTGCCGCAGGTGTGGAAATCGTGCGCTGTTCGATGCCCTTGTCGGCAGCCTGCTCCGGGGTGAGCGCCACCACCCGCTGCACGAAGATCCCCGGCAGATGCACCGCGTCCGGATCGATCTCCCCGGGCTCGACGAGTTCCTCCACCTCGGCGATCGTCACCCGCCCGGCCATCGCGGCCAGCGGGTTGAAGTTCCGGGAGGACTTGTTGAACACCAGGTTCCCGTGCCGGTCGCCCTTAGCGGCCCGCACCAGCGCGAAGTCGGTGCGGATCCCGCGCTCCAGCACGTACTCGGTGCCGTCGAACTCCCGCACCTCCTTCGGAGGGGAGGCGAGCGCGACCCCGCCGGAGCCGTCGTAGCGCCACGGCAGCCCGCCCTCGGCGACCTGTGTGCCCACTCCGGCCGGGGTGTAGAACGCGGGGATCCCCGCCCCTCCGGCGCGCAGCCGCTCGGCCAGCGTGCCCTGGGGGATCATCTCGACCTCCAGCTCCCCGGCCAGGTACTGGCGGGCGAACTCCTTGTTCCCGCCGATGTAGGAGCCGGTCACCCGCGCGATCCGTCCCGCCGACAGCAGGACGGCCAGGCCCGACTCCATCGCCCCGCAGTTGTTGGAGACGACGGACAGCCCGGACACGCCGCCCTCGTACAGCGCCTGGATCAGCACGTTCGGCACACCGCTCAGCCCGAAGCCACCCACCGCGAGCGACGCGCCGTCGCCCACATCGGCCACCGCCTCCAGGGCCGTGGCGACCACCTTGTCCATCCGAGAAGCCCCATCTCTCCCGAGCTCCCAGCCCCCCGGTTAGTCAGGGCACTGAGTATTTCTGTGAGGTTGCCCCTCACGCTGCCACCGGAGCGGAGAACCGTCAAGGCCTCGGTCAAGGCAGAGGTAGATGGAGGGTGCGCGGCGCAGACAGCCGCATCCGGGACAGGTATTGTTCAGTGCACCAACGAATGCGATCAGGGGAGCGCGCATGGCCGCCGTGGACCTCACCACCCACCCCGGGCATCTGGCCCGGCGGCTCCAGCAGGCGCACTACCTGCTGTGGAACACGATGGTCTCCGAGGAGATCACCTCGCCCCAGTTCGCCGTCCTCAACACGCTCGTCGCCGAGCCGGGCCTGGACCAGCGCACGGTGGGGGAGCGGGTCGGGCTCGACCGGTCCACCATCGCCGAGGTGATCAGCCGGCTCGGCCGCCGCGGCCTCCTCGACAAGGTCCGCGACCCGCAGGACGGTCGCCGCTTCCTGCTGCGTCTCACGGACGAGGGGCTGCGTACGCACAAGAAGCTGACCGTGCGCACGGCCCGGATGAACCAGGTCTTCCTGGCCCCCCTCTCCGCCGAGGAGCAGACGCTGTTCTTCGATCTGATCCGGCGGGTCGCGGACGCGGCCGAGGGGCTCCGCAACCCGGCGGAACCCCTCGTCGCACAACCCTGAGCGCCGGCCCGGCTGCTCTTCGCCCGGACGCTCAGCGCGCCGGTGCCAACACCACCCACACCTGGCCGTGCTGGAACTTCATCGGCTTGCCGTCCCGGGTCGTGAACGTCGTGCCGCCCGATGCCTTCGGGCGCTTCCACTTCACGCCGTCGTAGGCGAGTCCGTCGCGCAGCACCGTCGCCTTCCCGGAGCCCACCGTCCGGCTGTACGGCGTGTGTTTGCCGGTGGCGTCATGGAACGGGGACTTGCGCACGTCCACGTACTGCACGATGACCGTCCCGGCCGTCACCCGCTTCTTGTCCGTCGTCACGGCGGCCTTGCCGTCCATGGCGACCAGCCAGCGGTCCTGGCTCCTGGACCAGGTGAACGTGTACCGGGCCGCCTCGAAGCGCACCGTCCGCGAGGTCGTGGCCTTGCCGCCCGAGGGGCGGCGCCGAAGAGGAAGCCGGTCGTCAGGACGTTCGTGCCCGGGGCGACGGGCATCAGCCGCTGGGGCCGCAGGTAGAGGTTGTGCGGCGAGCGCCTGTCCTTGCTGCGGAAGTAGGCGCTGGAGCCCTTGCCGGGCGGCTCCGCCTGCAGCGGTGCCTTGTCGATGAGCGGCAGGAGCTTGCTCTGAGCCCCGGAGAACGCGAGGATCGGACGGTCGAACTGGCGCAGCAGCTCCAGGTCGGTCTCGCGGGCGCTGCGCACCGGCCCGACGACCTTCGGCACCTTCTGCGCGTACACCGCCATCAGACGGCTCAGCCCGCCTTCGACCTGCTCGACGTACACGATGTCCGCCTCGTTCAGGCCCGTGTGGGGCCGCGCGGCACGGACGTTGTCGATCTTCACGGCGAGGATCGATTCACGGTCCTCCCGGCTTCCGCTCCCACTCGGCGCCGGTGGCTGCTCCTGGCCGCGGCCGTCGTCGCGTGCGCCGTCGGACGCCGTGCAGCCGGCCGCCAGCGAAGCGGTCAATGCGGCGGCCACCAGCGCCGCCATCGGCGTGGCGCGTCTCGTTCGCGCCCCTCGTTGCCTGCCCGCGGTTGTCACCCGCCACCACCCGCCCAGTCCATGTCACTAATAGTGCGCTTATCAGTTCATAGGTGCACATACCCGATCGGCTTCGGCTCTGTTCAGGAATCCGCCGATCGGCGCATGGCCGGAAACCGGCCGGCGGTGGTGGTGTCGGGGGTCCGGCCCGGCGGTTCGGTGGGGGAACGCCGGGGTACCCGGCGGCCACCGTACGAGTGGACGCACACGTGACGGAGGGAGCGCGGGGCGATGAGGGCAGTGACCTGGCAGGGCAAGCGGGACGTCCGCGTGGAGAACGTGCCGGATCCGCAGATCCAGGAGCCGACGGACGCGGTCATCCGTATCACGTCCAGCGGACTGTGCGGCTCCGACCTGCATCTCTACGAGGTGCTCACCCCGTTCATGACCCCGGGCGACATCCTCGGTCACGAACCGATCGGCATCGTCGAGGAGGTCGGCGCCGGCGTGCCGGACCTGCAGGCGGGCGACCGGGTCGTGGTGCCCTTCCAGATCGCCTGCGGCGACTGCTGGATGTGCCTGACCGGCCTGCCGACCCAGTGCGAGACCACCCAGGTCACCGGCGAGGGCATGGGCGCCGCCCTGTTCGGCTACACCCGCCTGTACGGCTCGGTGCCGGGCGCCCAGGCCGAATATCTGCGGGTCCCGCAGGCGCAGTTCGGCCCGATCAAGATCCCGGAAGGGCCGCCCGACGACCGGTTCGTCTACCTCTCCGACGTCCTGCCCACCGCCTGGCAGGCGGTCCGCTACGCCGAGATCCCCGAGGGCGGCAGCATCGCCGTGCTCGGCCTCGGCCCCATCGGCGACATGGCCTGCCGGGTCGCGCAGGTGCGGGGCGCCGGGCGGGTGTTCGGCGTGGACCTGGTACCCGAGCGGCTGCAGCGGGCGCGCGAGCGGGGCGTCGAGACGTTCGACCTGCGGTCCTTCGACGACGAGAAGGAACTCGTCACCGCGATCCGCGACCAGACCGACGGCCGCGGTCCCGACGCCGTGATCGACGCGGTCGGCACCGAGGCCCACGGCAGCGCGGTGGCCCGCCTGGTGCAGAACACGTCCGCCCTGCTCCCGCGCAAGCTGAGCGGCCCGATGGCCGAGCGCTTCAGCGTCGACCGGCTCGCCGCCCTCTACACCGCCATCGACCTGGTGCGGCGCGGCGGCACCATCTCGCTGTCCGGCGTGTACGGCGGCACGGCCGACCCGCTGCCGCTGCTCACCCTGTTCGACAAGCAGATCCAGATCCGCATGGGCCAGGCCAACGTGCGCCGTTGGACCGACGACATCCTGCCGTACCTGACGGACGAGGACCCCCTCGGCGTCGACGACTTCGCCACCCACCGCGTGCCGCTGAGCGACGCCCCGCACGCGTACGAGATGTTCCAGCGCAAGCAGGAGGGCGCGATCAAGGTGCTGATGAAGCCCTGACGCAGGCCCGCAGGCCTACGAGGCTCAGGCCCTGCGGGGTTCAGGCCCTGCGGGGTTCAGGCCTGGGGCGCGAAGATCTCCGCCAGGTCGTAGTGGACCGGTTCCTCCAACTGCGCGTACGTGCAGCTCTCGGGCGTGCGGTCCGGGCGCCAGCGGCGGAAACGGGCCGTGTGTCGGAAGCGCACGCCGTTCTCCATGTGGTCGTACGCCACCTCCGCGACCCGCTCGGGCCGCAGCGGCACCCAGGACAGGTCCTTCTTGCCCGACCAGCGGCTCGGCGCCCCCGGCAGCCGGGCCGACTCATGAGCCGCCTCGTCGGACCAGGCCGCCCACGGATGCCCCTCGACATCCTCCATGCGCAGCGGCTCCAGCTCCTCGACCAGCTCGGCGCGCCGCTTCATGGGGAACGCCGCCGACACGCCCACATGCTGCAGGGCGCCCCGGTCGTCGTACAGGCCTAGCAGCAGGGAGCCCACGACCGGACCGCTCTTGTGCAGCCGGTAGCCCGCGACGACGACGTCCGCCGTCCGCTCGTGCTTGATCTTGAACATGGCGCGCTCGTCCTGGAGATAGCGCAGGCCGAGCGGCTTGGCGATCACCCCGTCCAGACCGGCCCCCTCGTACTGCTCGAACCACCCCTCGGCCGTCTCGATGTCGGTCGTCGCCGGCGCCACATGCACCGGCGCCGTCACCCCGGACAACGCCGTCGTCAGCAGCGCCCGCCGGTCCGCCAGCGGGGTCTCCATCAGCGACTCGTCCGCCAGTGCCAGCAGGTCGAACGCCACGAACGACGCCGGGGTCTTCTCGGCCAGCATCCGCACCCGGGAGTCAGCCGGGTGGATGCGCTCGGTGAGCGCGTCGAAGTCCAGCCGCCCCTCCCGCGCGATCACGATCTCCCCGTCCAGCACGCACCGCTGAGGCAGCCGCTCCTTCAGCCCCGCCACCAGCTCGGGAAAGTACCTGGTCAGCGGCTTACCCGTACGGCTGCCCAGCTCGACCTCGTCCCGGTCGCGGAACACGATCGCCCGGAACCCGTCCCACTTCGCCTCGTACTGCATGCCCGGCGGGATCTTCGCCACCGACTTGGCGAGCATCGGCTTCACGGGCGGCATCACCGGCAGGTCCATGCTCCGATTCTGCGCGCAGACGCCCCCGATCGCCCGGTGTGCGAGGTGTGCCCGCTGCGCCTACCGTGGCTCGCATGGGCGAAGCGGTGGAACTTCAGGCCGGCGGCAGAACCGTGCGCCTCTCCAACCCGGGCAAGATCTTCTTCCCCGAGCGCGGCTTCACCAAGCTGGACCTCGCCCGGTACTACATCGCCGTCGGACCCGGCATCCTGCGCGCCCTGCGCGACCGGCCCACCACCCTGGAGCGCTACCCGGACGGCGTGACCGGCGAGTGGTTCTTCCAGAAGCGGGCGCCCAAGAACATGCCCGACTGGATCCCCACCGCCCACATCACCTTCCCCAGCGGCCGCAGTGCCGACGAGATGTGCCCCACCGAGGAGGCCGCCGTCCTGTGGGCCGCCCAGTACGGCACCCTCACCTTCCACCCCTGGCCCGTGCGCCGCGACGACGTCGACCGCCCCGACGAACTCCGCATCGACCTCGACCCGCAGCCCGGCACGGACTACGCCGACGCCGTGCGCGCCGCCCATGAACTACGGGGCGTGCTGGAGGAGTTCGGCGGCCTGCGTGGCTGGCCCAAGACATCCGGCGGGCGCGGCCTGCATGTCTTCGTGCCCATCGAGCCACGCTGGACCTTCACCCAGGTGCGGCGGGCCGCGATCGCGATCGGCCGGGAGATGGAACGCCGGATGCCGGAGCACGTGACGATCAAGTGGTGGAAGGAGGAGCGGGGCGAACGCATCTTCATCGACTACAACCAGACGGCCCGCGACCGCACGATCGCCTCCGCCTACTCCGTACGACCGCGCCCGCACGCCCCTGTCTCGGCACCCCTGCGCTGGGAGGAGGTCGGCGAGGCACATCCCCGGGACTTCGACATCGCGACCATGCCCGCGCGCTTCGCCGAACTCGGCGACGTACACGCCGACATGGACGACCACCGCTTCTCCCTGGAGGCCCTGCTGGAGCTGGCCAACAAGGACGAACGCGACCACGGCCTCGGCGACCTGCCGTACCCGCCCGAGTACCCGAAGATGCCGGGGGAGCCCAAGAGGGTGCAGCCGAGCCGGGCCAAGAAGACGGCGCCGAAGAAGGAGACGCCCCCGTCGGAGGCGCCTCCCTCGGAACCTACAGCTCCTTGATCCGGATGTCCCGGTACGAGATCACATCCGTCGTGCCGTGCACCTGGAGCCCGATGTAGCCGGAGGCGAACCGGCGCCCGTCCGTGCCCGGGTCGTCCGAGCGGGGCGGAGAGAACTCCTGGCCTGCGATGTTGTCGAACTCGTTGATCAGCACGCCGTTGCGGTAGACCGAGTAGTGCTGGTCGACCACGCGGATCTCGTAGTCGTTCCACGTCCCCTTCTGCGTGACGCCGGCACCGGCGAGCCCCACACGGTCGAAGCCGTAGATCGACCCCGTCTTGTACATGTCGCCGTCGAGCCGGTCGAGCACCTGCACCTCGTGGCCGTACTTGATGGCGACCCACTCGGGACGCGACTCCTCGGGGTGGTCGTGGACCCACGGGAAGCGGACGAACACACCGGAGTTGGCGTTGCCCGTGCCCGGAGCGTCGTCACGCCACTGGAGCTTGAGCGAGAAGTCGCCGTACTTGCGCTCCGGGAACCACAGCATGCCCAGGCCCTGCTTCGTGGTGCCGCTGGTGATCGATCCGTCGCCGTTCGGCGCGAACGAACCGCCGCCCACATGCTGCCACTTGGCGAAGGACTCCGCGCTGCCGTCGAGGATCGTGCGGTAGCCCTCGGTCTGGCCGGGCCTGCCGATCCCCGACTCGCGGGCGGCCTTGCGGATGGCGTTGTACTCGCGCTGGTCGACGACGGCTTCCTTCAGGAGCTTGTCGAGGACCGCCGTCACGTGCTTGAGGAACAGTGCGTGGGACGTCCACTCCTTCTCATCCTCGATCAACTCGTTGATGCGGCACCGGCTGTTGGTGAGCCGGTTCGGGACGCCCGAGTCGACCGTGCCGACGATCACCGTCAACCGCTCGTCGAACTCGGGGCAGTTGGGGGCCGGGACCTGACTGGACACCACGGTGAAGGTCACCGTGCGGGCCGCGGAGGTGTTGCCCGCTTTGTCCGTCGCCCGATAGGCGAGGGTGTGCGTGCCGGCGCGGTCGACGATCACAGGTATGCTGTATGCAATGTACGGTCCACCGTCGATCGAGTACTCGATCCGGTCGACACCCGAGCCGCCCGCGTCGGTCGCCGTGACGGTCACCTTGGCGTTGCCGATGTACGCCCCGTCGGAGTTCTTCGTGCCCTCGACGGTCACGCCCGTCACCGGCGGCGTCGTGTCCTGCGGGGGTGCCGCCACGACGGTGAACTGCACGCTCTTCTCGGCGGAGACGTTCCCCGCCTTGTCCGTGGCCCGGTAACGCACCGTATGAGTGCCGACCTGATGCACCATCACCGGTGCCGTGTACGACTGCCAGGCGCCGGAGCCGATTGCATACTCGATGCTGTTGACCCCGGACCCGGTGTCGGAGGCGGACACGGTGACGGTCGCCATGTCGATGTACGTCCCGTCGGGGTTCTGCTCGCCGCTGACCGTCGCCGACGTCTCCGGCGGGGTCGTGTCGTCGGTCTGCGGCGCGACGACCGTGAACTGGACGCTCTTCTCGGCGGAGACGTTGCCCGCCTTGTCGAAGGCGCGGTAGCGGACCTTGTGGTCGCCGACCTGATCGACGACGACCGGGGTGGTGTACGGCTGCCAGGCGCCCGCGTCGCCGAGTGCGTACTCGACGCGGTCGACGCCGGAACCGCCCTCGTTGTCGGTGGCGTGGATCGCCACGCTCGCCGAACCGACGTACTGCCCCTGCGTGTTCTGTGTCCCGCTGACGTGGGCCGACGCCTCGGGTGCCGTCGTGTCCTCGCCGCTGCCCTCGGCCACCACGAGGATGCCCTGCATCTGCCCGTGGCCGGGGATCGTGCAGTAGTAGCGGTAGCGGCCGGGGGTGAGCGTGACCTCGGCGGTGTGGCGGCCGCCCTGGTCGTCGTTCGGGTTGGCGAGGATGTTGAGCTGGACGTCGTTGTTGAACTCCGGGTCGGAGGTGTCGAACGTCAGGGTGTGCGGCATGCCGGTGGTGTTGCCGGTCGCCGTGCTGTTCTCGAAGACGATCGTCGCCTGACCGGCGACCGCCGTCGCGGGCGCCGACGTGTACTTGGTGATGTCGTCGCCCGCGGTCCAGGTGAGCACCTGCGCGGCGGCCGCGGCAGGGGCGTCGGGCTGTCCGACGGCGACGGGCGCGGACTGCAGCCCCAGCATCACGAGCAGCACGGCCAACAGGGCCGTCCAGACTCTTCGTTGACGTCGTCGGCGTATCACCGGTCCCCTCCCCTCGCCAGCTGGTCGGCGGCCGGGGTCGGGCCGCCGCCCGTGTAAGTGACCCGCCACAGCGCCGACTTGGCGTCCGAGGTGAAGAAGCCGCGGCCGTAGTCGAGCACGTACAGCGCGCCGTCCGGACCGAACTTCCAGTCCATGAGGTTCTTGATGCCGTCGTTGCCGACCGGCACGATCTTCTTCAGCGACTCCGAGTGGACGGGCAGTCCGCCGTCACCCTGGGTCTTCGGGTCGGTGATCACCGCGTTGCGCGGCTGGTCGGCATCGTAGAAGTCGCCGACGAACCACTTGCCGTCCCAGTACGCCGGCCACTTGACGTCACTGGTCGCCGAGACGGTGTCGTAGCGGTAGACCGGCCCGTTCATCGCGGCCTGCCCGCCGCCCTTGAGCCACGGCAGCAGGTACTTCGACTCCTCCTGCTCGTACGACGGGACGCCGTTCGCGTCGCGCGGGAAGTCGGGGGCGCCGCCCTGGGGCGAGTACCAGATGTTGTTGCCGGTGACCGGCGGGAGATTGACGAGGCCGTCGTTGTTCGGCGACTCGTTCTTCGGGTGGTCGCAGTCGTACCAGCCCAGCGGCTTCGTCGGATCCGGCAGATTGCGGTCCCGGTACGGCTGCTTGTTGCCCATGCAGTACGGCCAGCCCCGGTTGCCCGCCTTGGTGATGACGGCGAAGGTGTCGTACTTGGCCGGACCCCACGTCGGGGAGGGCGCCGAAGCGTCAGGGCCGACCCAGCCCGCGTAGAGGATGTCGGTCTTCTTGTCGACGAAGATACGAGCGGGGTTCCTGACCCCCATCACATAGATCTCGCCGCGCGTCTTGCCGCCGCCCTCGTCGGTCTCCTTGCCGGTGAAGAGGTTCCCGTCCGGGATCGTGTACGTCCCGTCGGGCTCGGGGTG
Source organism: Streptomyces sp. CA-251387 (assembly GCF_050936625.1). Lineage (NCBI taxonomy): Bacteria > Bacillati > Actinomycetota > Actinomycetes > Kitasatosporales > Streptomycetaceae > Streptomyces > Streptomyces sp. CA-251387. The sequence continues at coordinate 8,138,976 of NZ_JBNJMJ010000001.1, forward strand.
GATGCGCAGGATCTTGCCGTTGAGGTTGTTGGTGTTGCCGGCGGTGCGGCGGGCGTCGGCGAAGGACACGCCCTTGTAGTCGGGCTCGGGGTTGTTGCCCGAGTAACCGTCGCTGAAGCGGCTGGAGTTGTTGTCGCCGGTCGCGATGTACAGGTTGCCCTTCGAGTCCCAGCTCATCCCGCCGCCCGCGTGGCAGCAACTGTGGATCTGCACCGGCCACTTGAGCAGCACCTTCTCACTGCTCAGGTCCAGCTTGTCGGTGGCGAGGTCGAGCGTGAAGCGGGAGACGCGCCGCTCGGCCATTCTCGTCTCGCGGTTGATCTGCGAGTGCGGGGTGTAGTGCAGATACACCCAGCCGTTCTCCTCGAAGCGCGGGTCGAGCTCGATACCGAGCAGCCCCTCCTCGACCTTGATCAGCTCGTCGCCGCCGCCCTTGTTGCCGAAGACCGTCAACGCCCCGGCCAGCGTGACCTTCTTGGTCTTCGGGTCGTAGACGTGGATCTCGCCCTTGCCCTTGCCGATGTCCGGGTTGTTCCAGTCGGTGATCACCGGCTGGGAGGAGTCCGCGCCGCCCCGGCCGATGTAGAGGACGCGGCCGTCGGGCGCGGTGACCAGGCCGTGCGGTTCGCCGATCTGGTCGTTCTGGCCGGGCTGGTTGGGCTGGGTGAGACGCTCGGCCTTGTAGTTGCCGGTGATGGTGGCCTTGCAGTCGGCCTGGACGAGCCGGGTCGTCCACAGCAGGGCGCCGCGCAGATGCGTACGGAAGTCGGTCTCGTCGTACGACGACACCGTGCCGCCCATGCCGGTGTAGAAGGAGCGGCCGCCGTCGTAGTCGCGGCACCAGCTCACCGGGTGGTCCCAGCCGTTGGCACTCGACCCCGGCTGGTATGTCGACTCCCGTACACGGGCGACTGTATGCACATTGCCGGAGGGGTTCTTCGCCCAGTTCAGCCACTTGTCCGGCCGCTTCCACTGCAACGGCAGCTCCTTGGTGGCCGGATGCTGCCGGTCGCCGACCTCGACGACGGCCCGCTGCACGGTCGTCGGGCCGCCGGCCGCGGGCCGGGCACCGACGAGGCCGGTGAACCAGTCCGAGTAGGGCTCGGCGCGGGCCGCGTCATGGATGCCGACGAAACCGCCGCCCGCCTCCATGTAGGCCTCCAGGCCCGCCTCCTGCTCGGGGTCGAGGACATCGCCGCCGCCGGTGAGGAACACGATCGCGTTGAAGCGGCCGAGCTCCGTCTCGTCGGTGAAGACCGAGGCGTCGTTCGTGGCCTCGACCTTGAAGCGCTGGTCGGCCGGGCCCGACAGGCCGATCTTCTCGATCGCCTCGATCCCGGCGTTCACCAGGGGCGACTCGTCGCCTGCGGCCGCGGATCCGTAGAAGACCAGCACCCTTACGTTGGCGCCGCCCGGCGGCGACTTGACGGACATCGTTGTCAGGGGTGGCTCCGGGGCCGGGCGCGCGTCGGCGGCCGGGGCCGCCATCAGTCCGGCGGCGACGATCCCGGCGGTCACGCCGGCCACCCAGGTCTGTCTTCTCGTGCTCAACCCTCGTAAGTGCATGGGCACCTCCACGGTCACAGCAACAGCGACAAGGAAGCTAGACCCCTTTGAACGACTCGCCAATACCTATGACCGCACTGGGACGAACTTTGTCCTGAGTGTGGATAAACGAGGGAGCGGCCGGTACCGTCTCACCGGTTCATCCCCGTAATTTCCGTACCGCCGTGGGGAGTTCGGCATGAACAGACGCAGCTTTGACGGACGTGGCTTCGACAGACGCAGCTTCAACAGGCGTGTCCTGCTGGGCGGCGCGACCGTCGCGACATCGTTGTCCCTGGCTTCGGTACCCGAGGCCGTGGGCGCCGACACCCCGCCCCGAACCGCCCCGGCCGGCGGCGAGGTCAGGCACCTCAAGCTCTACGCCGAGAAACTCGCCGACGGGCAGATGGGCTACGGCCTCGAGAAGGGCAAGGCGACCATCCCCGGCCCGCTCATCGAGCTCAACGAGGGCGACACCCTGCACATCGAGTTCGAGAACACGATGGACGTACCGGTGAGCCTGCATGTCCACGGCCTCGACTACGAAATCACCAGCGACGGCACCAAGTTGAACAAGAGCGACGTCGAGCCCGGCGGCACCCGCACCTACACCTGGCGCACCCACGGGCCCGGCCGCCGCAAGGACGGCACCTGGCGGGCGGGCAGCGCGGGGTACTGGCACTACCACGACCACGTCGTCGGCACCGAGCACGGCACGGGAGGCATCCGCAAGGGCCTGTACGGGCCGGTGATCGTCCGGCGCAAGGGCGACATCCTCCCGGACGCGACCCACACGATCGTCTTCAACGACATGCTGATCAACAACAAGCCCGCGCACAGCGGACCGGACTTCGAGGCGACGGTGGGCGATCGCGTCGAGTTCGTGATGATCACGCACGGCGAGTACTACCACACCTTCCACCTGCACGGTCACCGCTGGGCGGACAACCGCACCGGAATGCTCACCGGTCCCGACGACCCGAGCCAGGTCGTCGACAACAAGATCGTCGGACCGGCGGACTCGTTCGGCTTCCAGGTGATCGCGGGGGAGGGGGTCGGGGCGGGGGCGTGGATGTACCACTGCCATGTGCAGAGCCACTCGGACATGGGGATGGTCGGGTTGTTCCTGGTGAAGAAGGCGGACGGGACGATTCCCGGGTACGAGCCGCATGAGCACGGTCAGGAGTCGACCTCGGAGTCCGGGCACGAGCACTGACGGATCATGGGCGGGTGACCCTTCTTCTGACACGCAGTGACCTGGAAGCCGTACTGGAGCCGGAAGCCTGCGCCGATGCTCTGCGGGACGGCTTCCGGAACGCGGAAGGCGCGCCCGTCGCGGGACAGCGCGTGCGTACGGACCTCCCCTTCCCCGGTACGGCCACCGCCCTGATCCCGGGCCTGCTGCCCGGCATCCCGGCCTACACGGTCAAGGTCAACGCCAAGTTCCCGGACGCCCGGCCCGCCCTGCGCGGGGTGATCTGCCTGCACAGCGGCGAGGACGGCGAGTTGCTCGCCCTGCTGGACTCGGCGACGGTCACCGCGTGGCGTACGGGCCTGGCGGCGGCGCTGGGGACGCATGTCCTGGCGGCCTGCGTGGAGGTCGTCGGCGTGATCGGCGCGGGGGCGCAGGCCGAGCTCATGGTGCGGGGGTTGGGGGCGCTACTGCCGTACCGTGCGCTCGTCGTGCACGACACGGACGGCGAGCGCGCCGCGGCGTTCGCCGCACGTCACGGCGGCCGGGTGCTGGGCTCCGCGAGGGAGGTCGCCGCGGTCGCCGACACCGTCCTGCTGGCGACCTGGTCACGATCACCGCTGCTGGCCCTGGCCGACACCAGGGAAGGACAGCACTTCACGAGCCTGGGCGCCGACGAGCCCGGCAAGCAGGAGCTGGCGGCCGACCTGCTTCAGGCGGCGCTGCTCGTCGTGGACGACCGCGAACTCGCCGCCCGGACGGGAGCCTTGGCGGCCGCCGACCTGCCTGCGGAAGCCGCTGACACCACCCTCGGTGCCGTCCTCCGCGGCGAACACCCGGGTCGCACGGCCGCCACGACCCGTTCCGTCTACGCCCCCGTCGGCCTGCCCTGGCAGGACCTGGCGCTGGCATGGGTGGCGTACCGGGCTGCGGAGCGGCGGGGCGTGGGGCGGCGGATCGACCTGCTGAACTGACGCGTGTTCAGAGGGCTCGACCTAATGCGCCGCGGGCAGTGACGTCCGGGTGCCCCACTCCCGGGCGGCCTGGGCCGGCGCCAGCCCGGGCGGCGCCGTGAGACCCAGGAGGCACTCCTGTGCGGCGACATGGATACGTGCCGGGTCGCAGCGACGAGCCGAGGGTGCGCTCCCGTCGGCGGCCCCCGCGCTACTGGAACCGACGAGCCCCAGGGCCACGCCGACGGAGAACAGCAGCCACCATCTGCGGGACGCGCCGGCGCGGCGCAGCCCTCGTGTGACTGCTTCTCTCCTGGGAACGGTCCGCATGGTATCTCCTGTCCGTGGCCGTGCCGCCCCCTGCTCCGGGCGGCCATCAGCAGCAGCCTCCGTCGCCGTCGAGGGGCCTGCCAAGCGAGTTCGGCCGAATGGAGCACCCGGCGGAGAACGGTGATCGGAGAGCGCTCTCACGTCCGTCTCCCGCCAGGGCTATCCTGATCCGCAACCTCGGACAAGGAGCCCCGACGTGACCGACACAGCCCCGCGCCCCACCCTGGAGGCAGTGGCCGCCCGGGCCGGGGTCTCGCGGGCCACCGTGTCCCGGGTGGTCAACGGCGGGGACGGGGTCAGGGAGCCCCTCGTCGCGCGGGTCCGCAAGGCCGTCGAGGAACTCGGGTACGTGCCCAACCAGGCCGCCCGCAGCCTGGTCACCCGGCGGCACGACGCCGTCGCCGTGGTCGTCGCCGAACCGGAGACCCGCGTCTTCGCCGACCCCTTCTTCGCCCTGCAACTGCGCGGCATCAGCAAGGAGCTGACGGCCCACGACAACCAGCTCGTGCTGCTCCTGACGGAGGGCCGCGACGACCACGCCCGCGTGGCCCGCTATCTCGCCGGCGGGCATGTCGACGGGGCCCTCGTCTTCTCGCTGCACCTCGACGACCCCCTGCCGGGACTGATCCAGAGCGCAGGGGTGCCGACCGTGTTCGGCGGACGGCCCGGCTGGAGCGGCGACCAGCGCGGCGTGGTGTACGTCGACAGCGACAACCGCGGCGGCGCCCGCGACGCCGTACGGCACCTCACCGGCCTCGGCCGCACGCGCATCGCGCACATCACCGGCGCCCTGGACCAGACCTCGGCTGTGGACCGGCTCGACGGATACCGGGACGTCATGGTCGACGCCGACCCGCGGCTCATCGTCGAGGGCGACTTCACCCCGGCGGGGGGTGAACGGGCGATGCGCGAGCTGCTCGCACGCCGCCCCGACCTGGATGCCGTGTTCGCCGCGAACGATCTCACCGCGGCGGGGGCACTGCGGGTGTTGCGCGAGTCCGGGCGCCGGGTGCCCGACGATGTCGCCGTGGTCGGGTTCGACGACATGCTGCCGGTCGCGGAGCAGACCGACCCGCCGCTCACGACGGTCCGTCAGGACATCGAGGAGATGGGCCGGTTGATGGCCCGGCTGCTGCTGCGGGGACCCGACCGCCGCACCGCCGAGCAGGGCGTCCGCGCCGCCCCGTCCAGCGTGGTGCTGCCGACGACGCTGGTGCGGCGCGCGTCTGCCTAGGCACTGTCGTCGAATTCCCGACTGCCGGGCGACGCCGTGCACATTCCCCCCTGCCTCAAGGCGTGGGAGGTACCCCACTCGCCGCAGCGCGCGCAAGCCCACACAGCGCCTGCCCCACTCTCGGCTTCGCTAGAGCTGGGGGCTCCATCGCGGCGGGCACGCGGCCCACCCTTCGGGCGGACGACGGGAATCCGACGACAGGGCCTGCCCGGCCGGCGGCGGAAGGGCGTGCAGGGACGGGCCGCGCCTCCCTCAGCTCGGGGCCGGCGCGCTCTTGATCACCGCGAAGCGTGCCCCGTACGGGTCGGTGAGCTTGGCGATGCGGCCGACGTCCGGCAGATCCGTGGCGGGCATGCGGACCGTGCCGCCCAGTTCCTGCGCCCGGGCGACGGTGGCGTCCGTGTCCGTGACCTCGAAGTACGGCAGCCAGTACGCCGGGCCCTGAGCCTCCGCCGGATCGTCGGCCTTGTCGACGACGCCGCCGAACATGGCGTCCTCCCCTTCCCCGGCGGGGCTGAACGTCGTGTAGGTGCCGCCGTAGAAGTCGAGGGCGAAGGTCTCCAGGCCGAGTGTCGCGTTGTAGAACCCCGCCGCGGCCGGTACGTCCGGGGTGTACAGCTCCAGCCAGCACAGCGAGCCGGGTTCCTGGACGACGTCGAGGCCCTTGTTGGTGCCGGGCTGCCAGAGGCCGAAGGGCACGCCCGCCTTGTCGGCGAGGATGGCCATGCGGCCCAGGTCCAGCACGTCCATGGGCTGGATCAGCACTGAGCCGTGCGCCTGCTCGGCCGCCTTCGCCGTGGCGTCCACGTCCGGCGTCTGGAAGTACACCGTCCAGGAGGGCGGGCCCTGCTCCTCGGTGGTCCGCATACCGCCGGCCGTCGTCCTGCCGTCGAGCTGGAAGAGGCCGTAACCGCCGGTCTCGGGCCCGCCCGGCTGGAACCGCCAGCCGAACAGGGCGCCGTAGAAGGCACTGGCGCCGTCGATGTCGGGTGTGCCGAGGTCGATCCAGTTCGGCGCGCCCGTGACATAACGGGTGGTGAGCATCATCGCCCTCCTCGGAAGGGTCCCGTCGTCTGCTCTGCCGAGTCTCGCACCGCCCACTGACAATCGCTGCCGGAACGCTGCCGCGGGCTGAGCCGGCTCTCCGCTCCCGCGCGCCGCCGTGCGCCGCGGAGGGCGACGCGAGACCATCGGGGCGGCCGGAGGCCCTCGGGCGCGGCGTTGATCCCGCGTTGATCGAACGTTTTTCGCCCCCAGGCACGATATCGGCCATGCACATCGAAACGATCAAGTTCGCCGTCCCGGACTGGCAGGCCCAGGCACTGTGCGCGCAGACCGGAGCGGACTTCTTCTTCCCCGAGCCCGGGAGCTCCGTGCGTGAGGCGAAGCGCATCTGCGGCATGTGCGAGATGCGCTCCGCCTGTCTCGAGTACGCCCTGAACAACGACGAGCGCTTCGGCGTCTGGGGCGGTCTCTCGGAGAAGGAGAGACTGGAACTCAGGCGTACGTCACCCTGAACCGCCATGTCCCGGCGGGTACCCGCACGTCCTGCCCGTGACCGTGAGCTCCTGGTCGTTCGCCGAGACCGAGCGCACCGTGCCGAAACAGCACGGGTAGACGAACCGCACGCCCTGCGGCGCCCGGGTGATGTCGACCGTCACCGTCCGCTCCGCCGGATCGTGGGGTACGTCGATCTCGAAGACCTCGTCGTCCACCACCCGGAACGGCGGGCTTGCCGCCGGTGACGCGACAGTACGGAGGGTCAGCCTCCGGCCCGAGCCGCCATCCGGGCCTTGCGGGCCGCCAGCTTCTCGTCGAACTTCGAGGCCTCCGCGTTCAGGCCGCCCATGAAGAGGCCCAGCTCCTCCTGTGCCTGGAGGCCCTCGGGGCCGAGGCCGTCGATCTCCAGGACCTTCAGGTGGCGCAGGACGGGCTGGAGGACGTCGTCGTGGTGGATGCGGAGGTTGTAGACCTCGCCGATCGCCATCTGGGCCGCCGCACGCTCGAAGCCGGGGATGCCGTGGCCGGGCATACGGAAGTTGACCACGACGTCACGGACCGCCTGCATGGTGAGGTCGGGGGCGAGCTCGAACGCGGCCTTCAGCAGGTTGCGGTAGAAGACCATGTGCAGGTTCTCGTCGGTCGCGATGCGCGCCAGCATGCGGTCACAGATCGGGTCGCCCGACTGGTGGCCGGTGTTGCGGTGCGAGATACGGGTCGCGAGCTCCTGGAAGGCGACATAGGCGACCGAGTGCAGCATCGAGTGCCGGTTGTCCGACTCGAAGCCCTCGCTCATGTGGGACATGCGGAACTGCTCCAGCTTGTCCGGGTCCACCGCGCGCGAGGTGAGCAGATAGTCGCGCATCACGATGCCGTGCCGGCCCTCCTCCGCGGTCCAGCGGTGCACCCAGGTGCCCCAGGCGCCGTCACGGCCGAACAGCGAGGCGATCTCGTGGTGGTAGCTGGGGAGGTTGTCCTCGGTGAGCAGGTTCACCACCAGCGCGATGCGGCCGATCTCGGTGACCTTCGACTGCTCCTTGTCCCAGGCCTCGCCGTCCTCGAAGAGGCCGGGGAAGTTGCGGCCGTCCGTCCACGGCACGTACTCGTGCGGCATCCAGTCCTTGGCGACCTTCAGATGCCGGTTGAGTTCCTGCTCGACCACTTCCTCCAGCGCGTACAGCAGTCGGGCGTCGGTCCAGGCGGAGGACGGGCTGCCGAGGTGAGGGGAAGTGATCGTCACGGGGGCTCCAGGGGGACGTGCGACAAAGCGGAAGGATCCGGCGAGCGGGTTGCCGGAACTTACGGGATCGTAGGCTACGAACCCGTAGGTTACGAAGCCGTAGGTTAAGGGCGACGTAAAGACTGCTGATCAGCGTGCGTCCACCGACACGTTCCCGGCATGTAAAACAGCCCCAGGACCCGCAGGTCCCGGGGCCGAAAGGCGCTCCGCTCAGCCGATCAGGCATACAGCTCCCGCATTCGCACCGAGAGACATGTCACACACCCTTCGAGCTTCTCGAACTCGCTGATGTCCACCAGGACGGGCTCGTGGCCGAGGTCGGCGAGCAGCTCCGCCGTCTTCGGCGCGCTCGCGGCCATGAGCAGCTTGTCGCCGCCGAGCAGCACCACATGCGCCCCGGACTCCTCAGGCACCGGCAGGAAGCGCGGGAACAGCGACGGGGCGTCCAGCTGCGGGATACGGCCCAGAATCGTTCCGTCGGGCAGCGCCGTGATCGCCGACTTCAGGTGCAGCACCTTGCTGACCGGCACGGCGACGACCCGCGCCCCGAGCGGTTCGAAGGCGGCCCGCAGCTGCTGGACGCCGGCCGCGTTGGTACGGCCGCCGCGGCCGACGTAGATCGTGTCGCCGACCTTCAGCACGTCGCCGCCGTCCAGCGTGCCCGGCTCCCAGATCCAGTTCACGGAGCAGCCGAGCGAGGCCACGGCCTCCTCGACGCCGATGGTCTCCTCGCGCCGGGACTCGGCGCCGGGCCGGGTGATCAGCGCGACGTTCCGGTACATGACGACCGTGTCCTCGACGAACACGGAGTCGGGGCAGTCGTCGGCAGGGTCCACCTCGATCGTCTCCCAGCCGTGCGTACGCAGTGCCTCCACGTACGCCTCCCACTGCTCGACCGCGCGATCGACGTCGACCTTCTCCCGCTCGATGTGCGTCACCAGCCCTTCGGCGAGGCGCGGGCTGGGGCGGCGGACGAGGGCCTTCTTGCTGGGCACGACGGGATCTCCGGATCGGTGGCAGGGTTCGGTGCCCATGATGCATGGGGCACCGATCCGCCATCATGCAGGCCCTGCCCGCCCGTACAAAACCCTCGGGCTCAGGCTGTGGCCCTCCTGAGATGCTCGGCGGTGAAGGAGTGGCGGGCTTCGAGGAGCTGTCGTGGAGGCCCTTCGAAGATCACCCGACCGCCGTCCCGGCCCCCGTCCGGCCCCAGGTCGATGATCCAGTCGGCGTGCGCGACCACGTCCAGGTTGTGCTCGACGACCACGACCGTGTTGCCCGCGTCGACCAGCCGGTCCAGCAGCCCGAGCAGCCCGTCGACGTCCGACATGTGCAGCCCGGTCGTCGGCTCGTCGAGGACGTACACCGCGCCGGTGCGGTGCAGCCGCGTCGCCAGCTTGATCCGCTGCCGTTCACCGCCGGAGAGCGTGGACAACGGCTGCCCGAGCGTGAGGTACGTCAGCCCGACGTCCCGCAGGGCGCGCAGGCGTCGCCGTACGCCCGAATCCTGGAAGAACTCCAGCGCCTGGCCGGCCGTCATGCCCAGTACGTCCGCGATGGAGTTGCCGTCGACGGTCAGCCGCAGCACCTCGTCCTTGAAGCGCCGGCCCTCGCAGTCGTGGCAGGTCGTGGTCACCGGATCCATGAAGGCGAGGTCGGTGTAGATGATCCCGCGCCCCTCGCACGTACCGCACGCACCGGACGAGTTGAAGCTGAACAACCCCGGCTCGGCGCCCGTCTCGCGCGCGAAGATCTTCCGTACCGTGTCCAGGATCCCCAAGTACGTCGCCGGGGTCGACCGCGCGGAGATCCCGATCGACGACTGGTCGACCACCACCGCGTCGGCGTGAGCGGCGGTGAACTCCGCGACCAGCGTGCTCTTTCCCGATCCGGCGACCCCGGTCACCACCGTGAGCACCCCGGCCGGGAACTCGACCGTCACGTCCCGCAGATTGTGCCGGCCGGCGCCCTTCACCCAGAGCCCACCGCTCGCGGTTCGTACCTCCCGCTTGATCGCGGTACGGCGGCGCAGGCACCGCCCGGTCACCGTGCCCGACCCGGCCAGCTCACCCGGCATCCCCTCGAACACGACCCGCCCGCCGTCCGCGCCGGCCCCCGGCCCCATGTCGACGACGTGATCGGCGAGCGCGATGACGTCCGGGTCGTGCTCGACGACCAGCACGGTGTTGCCCTTGTCGCGCAGCCGCAGCAGCAGATCGCCGAGGCGGCCGACGTCGCGCGGATGCAGGCCGACGCTGGGTTCGTCGAAGATGTACGTCATGCCGGTGAGGCTGGAGCCCAGGTGGCGGACCGTCTTCAGGCGTTGCCCCTCGCCGCCGGAGAGCGTGGGCGTCTCACGGTCGAGGCTGAGGTAGCCGAGGCCGATGGCGTCGATGCGTTCGAGGGCGGCGACGGCGGCGCGGGCGACCGGTCCGGCGACCGGGTCGTCGATGTCCTTCAGTACGGCGATGAGGTCGGTGACCTGCATACGGGCGCAGTCGGCGATGTTCAGGCCGTTGATCCGGGTCGCGAGCGCCGCCGCGTTGAGGCGCGCCCCGTCGCAGACCGGGCAGGTGCCCTCCGCCAGGAACTCCCGCACCAGGTCGCGGGTCTTCTGGCTCATCGCCGACAGGTCCCGCTTCAGGTACAGCCGCTCGAAGCGGGTGGCGAGGCCCTCGTAGTCGGTGGTCCAGGTGCCGCCGCTGCCGTTGACGGTGACCTTGCTGCCGGGGCGGCCGTACATCAGGAACTCCCGCTCGGCGGCCGTGAAGCGCCCGACGGGCTTGTGCGGGTCGAGTTCGGCGCTGTTGGTGTACGCCTGCCCCTGCCAGGTGCCCGCGGCGAACGGCGGGAAGCGGACCGCCCCGTCGGCCAGCGACCGCTCCAGGTCGAGGATGCGGTCCCAGTCGGGCCGTACCGTCCGGCCGAGGCCGTCGCACTCGGGGCACATGCCCGAGGGATCGTTGAACGAGTACGCCGTCGCCGGACCGGCGCTCGGGGTGCCGTGCCGGGAGAACAGCACCCGGATCACCGAGTAGATGTCGGTCATCGTGCCGACCGTGGACCGCGAATGGCCCCCGATCGGCCGCTGGTCGACGACGATCGCGGGGGAGAGGTCCTGAAGCTCCTCCGCGTGCGGGCGCTCGTACTTGGGCAGCCGGTTGCGCACGAACCACGTGAAGGTCTCGTTCAGCTGGCGCTGCGACTCCACCGCGATCGTGTCGAAGACGATCGACGACTTCCCCGATCCCGAAACGCCGGTGAACACGGTCAGCCGGCCTTTCGGGATGCGGAGGGTGACGTCCTTGAGGTTGTTCTCCCTGGCTCCGGTGATGGTGATGAACTCGGGTGTGAAAGCGGCCATGCCCTCGAAGCTAGGCGGGATACCCGACAGCTTCTGGCGTGATTTCCTTCAGTTCTCCGTCCTCCACCATCAGCCAGCGCGTGATGCCGATCGACTCCAGGAACGGCAGGTCGTGACTGGCCACGATCAGCGCCCCCTCGTACGACTCCAGGGCCGTGGTGAGCTGCCGTACGCTCGCCATGTCCAGGTTGTTCGTCGGCTCGTCCAGCATCAGCAGCTGCGGTGCCGGCTCGGCCAGCATCAGCGCGGCCAGCGCCGCACGGAACCGTTCGCCGCCGGACAAGGTCGCCGCCTTCTGGTCGGCGCGGGCGCCCCGGAACAGGAAGCGGGCCAGCCGCGCCCGGATCCGGTTGTTGGTGGCGCCCGGCGCGAACCGGGCCACGTTCTCGGCGACCGACAGCTCGCCGTCGAGGACGTCCAGCCGCTGGGGCAGGAACCGCAGCGGCACGTGCGCCGTCGCCTCGCCCGCCACCGGCGCCAGTTCGCCGGCGATGGTCCGCAGCAGCGTCGTCTTGCCCGCGCCGTTGCGTCCGATCAGCGCGATCCGCTCCGGACCGTGCAGATCGAAGCCACCGGCCACCCGAGCGCCGTACACCAGCTCCAGGTCCCGCAGCGTGAGCACGCTGCGGCCCGGCGGGACGGCCGTGTACGGCAGGTCGACGCGGATCTCGTCGTCGTCCCGAACGGCCTCCACCGCCTCGTCGAGCCGCTCCCTGGCCTCGGCGAGCTTCTCCTCGTGCATGATGCGGTGCTTGCCCGCGGACTCCTGCGCCGCCCGTTTGCGCGCACCCATGACGATCTTCGGCTCACGCTTCTGGTCCCACATCTTCTGGCCGTACCGCTTGCGCCGCGCCAACTTCACCTGTGCGTCGACAAGTTCGCGCTTCTGCTTCTTCAAGTCGGCCTCGGCGACGCGCACCATGCGCTCGGCCGCCTCCTGCTCGGTGGCGAGGGCCTCCTCGTACGCCGAGTAGGTGCCGCCGTACCAGGTGATCTCCCCGGAGCGCAGATCGGCGATCTGGTCGACGAGTTCTAGGAGTTCACGGTCGTGGCTGACCACCACCATCACCCCCGGCCAGGACTCGACGGCCGCGTACAGCCGTCTGCGTGCGTACAGGTCGAGGTTGTTGGTGGGCTCGTCGAGCAGCAGGACGTCCGGGCGGCGCAGCAGCAGCGCGGCCAGGCGCAGCAGCACCGACTCGCCGCCCGACACCTCGCCGATCGTCCGGTCCAACTCGACGTGGCCGAGCCCCAGTTCGCCGAGGGTGGCGAGGGCGCGCTCCTCCACGTCCCAGTCGTCGCCGACGGTCTCGAAGTGCTCCTCGGCCACGTCGCCCGCCTCGATGGCGTGCAGCGCGGCTCGCTGCGCGGCGATGCCGAGGGCCTCGTCGACCTTCAGGGCGGTGTCGAGGGTGACGTTCTGCGGGAGGTAGCCGACCTCGCCGGCGACGCGAACGGCGCCGTCGGCCGGGGTGAGCTCACCGGCGATGAGCTTCAACAGGGTTGATTTTCCCGACCCGTTGATGCCGACGAGCCCGGTCCGGCCGGGACCGAACGCGACGTCGAGGCCCTCGAAGACGGGGGTGCCGTCGGGCCAGGTGAAGGACAGGGACGTACAGCTGATGGAAGTAGACATGCGGGCCTCCGCGGTTGCTCGAAGCGAGTCAGGGGCAATCGCGTTTCGAGACACCGCGGCAAGGCGGCGGCGACCGGCGGGGAAGCCTCGGGGCATGCGGGGGTATGAGAAAAGCCCTGTGCCTTGAGGACGGCTCGAATGCCGAGGTCGCACGCAGCGCCCCCACACCTCGGAGGGGTGTGGAACGCGGTGTCTCAGGACCTCAGACGAGCAACGTCCTTCTCCAATCGACGGCAACAGGACCGCTGTACACCGTAGGAGGGGGCTGGGAGCGTGTCAACGCGATTAACGGCGACCTCGCGCCCTGGTGCCGGTCGGCTTCTGCCCCGCGGAACGCGTCAGCAGGCGTCCCGCATCAGCTCCGCCAGGTCGCGGTCCAGGTCGAGCTGGAGGTGCTCCAGGCCGAGGGGCACCAGTTCGCTCGTGGACTGCAGGAAGCGCCGGACCTCGCCCGTACGGATGTGGACGACCGCCGTGCCCTCGGGGGCGTGGAACTCCAGGACCGTACGGTCGTAGCCGTACGGCCGCACCCGGACGTCGCCGTGGCCCTCGGGAGCCTCCAGGCCGGCGAGGAGCAGCTCGCGGCTGAAGGTCCAGCACACCTCCACGCCCTCCAGGGTGGCGGGCGCCGGGAAGGTCATGCGGACGGCGAAGGGGTCGCGCCGGTCGTAGTGAAGGGTCGCGGGAATGCTCGGCATCCGCGGCGCGGCGGCGACGAGACGGGCCTCAACGGGCTGCTCGATGACGGTGGACAACGCCTTGCTCCCTTGTGACGGCTGGACGGACATCCGGGCGGACGAGACCGGGCACTGGTAGAGACGACGGAATCAGCCAATCCGTGCACACGAAGGCCGAGTGACCTCTGTCACCGCCTTCATGCACAGGAGTGGTGCGTTCGCCCTTCCGTGCCTGAAAAGTCACCTGTGATCGCCGGTCATCGCCTGTCATCTCCTGTGGCAATCCGTGCTCGCCGGGATCGCCGTGGCCATCTGGACGGCACCGCGGCAGTGGGCTAGCTTCGCCCGCCATGAGGCGTTCGGGGAGCACGCGACGGTCGGGGCGTATGTTTCGGACACTGGCCGCGGGGGCGGCGTGCGGGGCGGCGCTGGCCGCGCTGACGGCCGTACCCGCGCAGGCGCACGAGCCGGAACGCAAGGCCCCGCACTGGGAACGCAAGGACAGCGGCAGGCCCGAGGTGCGCTTCCGGGGGCTGGCGGCGGTCAGCCGGGACACCGCCTGGCTGGCCGGCACCCAGGGCACCGTCCTGCGCACCACCGACGGAGGCGCGACCTGGCGGAACGTCTCCCCGCCCGGGGCCGGCGAGCTCCAGTTCCGGGACGTCGAGGCGTTCGACGCACGACGTGCCGTGGTGCTGGCCATCGGAGAGGGCGAGGCGTCGCGCGTGTACCGCACGGACGACGGCGGCGCCACCTGGACCGAGTCGTTCCGCAACACCGACGCGCGGGCCTTCTACGACTGCATGACCTTCTTCGACCGCCGTCACGGCCTGGCGATGAGCGACCCGGTCGACGGCAGGTTCCGCATCCTGTCGACCAGCGACGGCGGCCGCTCCTGGAAGGTGCTGCCGAGCGCCGGGATGCCGGCCGCGCTGGAGGGCGAGGCGGGCTTCGCGGCGAGCGGGCAGTGCCTGGTCAGCTCCGGGCCGAAGGACGTCTGGCTGGCCACCGGCGGGGCGGCACGCGCGCGCGTGCTGCACTCCCGTGACCGGGGGCTGACCTGGACGGCCGCCGACACGCCGATCCCGGCGGGCGACCCGGCCCGCGGCGTCTTCGCCCTGGCCTTCCGCGACCGTACGCATGGCCTGGCGGTCGGCGGCGACTACCGCCCCGATCAGACCTCCCCGCAGGCAGCGGCCCACACCGGCGACGGGGGCGCAGGCTGGCAGCCCGCCGCCACTCCCGTGACCGCCTACCGCTCCGGCGTCGCATGGCTCCCGCACAGCCGCACCACCGCGCTCGCGGTCGGCCCCACCGGCACCGACCTGACGACCGACGGCGGCCGCACCTGGCGGACCGTCGACACCGGCTCGTACGACACCGTGGACTGCCCGGCGGACCTGGGCTGCTGGGCCGCGGGGGAGAAGGGGCGGGTCGCGCGGCTGGAGAGCTGAACCGGAATGTGGGTACTCGGCCGCCGAGAGCGAGAGGAGTGACTCACATGCCGGCCGGTTCGAGCTCGAAGCGGGAACGCCAGTACGAGCACATCAAGAAGAGCGCCCAGGACCGGGGCGAGAGCACCTCGCGCGCCAAGGAGATCGCGGCGCGAACGGTGAACAAGGAACGTGCCCGGTCCGGCGAGTCGAAGACCGCCAGCCGCACGTCGACCCAGGACAAGTCCTCCGGGCAGCGCGGCGGCCAGCGGTCGGGCAAGGGCTCCCAGGGCCCCACCTACGACCAGCTGTACGAGGAGGCCAAGAAGCGCAACATCCACGGCCGTTCGGACATGAACAAGAGCCAGCTCAAGCAAGCGCTGGGCAAGTGAGGCTCAGCCGGGCGTCTCGCGGTACCGCTGAAGCTCCGGCGCCGTCTTCGTGGCGGCGAACTCGGTGATGCGGTACGCGCAGACCCCGGCGCCGACGAAGGGATCCGTCGCAGCGACCTCTTCGATCCGGGCCCGGTCCTGCGCGACGGCGAGGATCACCCCGCCGTCGCGGGGGTTCTTACGCCCCGACGCGAGAAACAAGCCCTTCTCGTACTGCTCGTCGAGCCACGCCATATGCGCCTCCAGCACGGCGTCGACGGCGTCGAGCGGGGCGGTGTAGGTCAGTTCCAGTACGAACATGATCGCGAGCTTATCCCCGGCCCGCGGCGGCGGGCCCCGGCCCCGTAGGCTCGGGTTCACCATGACGACCGTACGCATCCCCGCGGGCTGGCCCGCGACCGAGGACGAAGCCCGCGCCGTCCAGGACGAGTTGCGGGAGCGGGTGGTGCTCGACGAGCCGGGCCCGCCGCCCGGCGCCGGGCACGTGACCGGTGTCGACGTGGCCTACGACGACAAGAGGGACGTGGTCGCGGCGGCGGCCGTCGTCCTCGACGCGGCGACCCTGGACGTCGTCGCCGAGGCCACGGCGGTCGGGCGGATCTCCTTCCCCTACGTCCCCGGCCTGCTCGCCTTCCGCGAGATCCCGACGGTCCTGGCCGCGCTCGACGCCCTGTCCTGCCCGCCCGGCCTCGTCGTCTGCGACGGCTACGGCCTCGCCCATCCCCGCCGCTTCGGCCTCGCCAGCCACCTGGGCGTCCTCACCGGCCTGCCCACGATCGGCGTCGCGAAGAACCCGTTCACCTTCACGTACGACGAGCCCGCCGCCGCGCGCGGGTCGTCCGCGCCGCTCCTGGCAGGCGACGAGGAGGTCGGCCGTGCCCTGCGCACCCGGGACGCCGTCAAGCCGGTCTTCGTCTCGGTCGGCCACCGGGTGAGCCTCGACAACGCCTGCGCGCACGCGCTCGCGCTGACCCGCGAGTACCGGCTCCCGGAGACCACGCGCCGAGCGGACTCCCTGTGCCGCCGGGCGCTGAAGGAGGCGACCCGTCCGAGGCCGGAACTCGCCGCCCGAGCGGCGGCGGACCCCACCCGCACGTGGGGGCGGTCCCTGTTCGAGCGCCAGCCCCTACCGGTGACCTGGGCGGGACGGGTGCTCGCGGCAGCGGCGGAGGGCGTGGGCCGGACTCCGGAGATCGACGCCGCGGTGGAACTGGCGGGCGACCGCGACCGGTGGAGCCGGGGCAGCGAGGTGTTCGGGCTGGTCCGCGGGCGCGGAGTCGACGCCTGGGAGCACCCGACGGACCAGCAGCGGCTGCTGGTCCGTCTGGCGGAACTGGTCGGCAAAGTCGCCCACAACGAGGCAGGACCCCCTCCCTTCTACGACCACCACGCCGGCTGGCAGATCGGGCCCCTCGCCGTCCGCATCGCCGCCTGCGCGCCCGATCCGGCCGTGCGGGAACGGATCGCGGAGGCGCTGGGGGGCTGGCCGACGACCGACGACGCCGACTGAGTACGGAGTCTGAGTACCCGTACGGATGTCGCCCCCCACGCTGATCGGCAGGCTGGTCCTCATGACGACGCACCGCTCCCCGAAGCCCCTTGCCGACCCCGACCGCCCCGTCGAGCGTGCCGTGACGGCCGCGCTGGTCCTCGCCACGCTGGCCGGGCTGGGCTGGATCGTCGGGATGATCTACACCATCGCGGGGTGGCCGCTCTAGGGACGGGGCCGTCCCGGGGTCAGGTGGAACGGCCGCCGCAGAATCGGTTCACCGCGTGGCGGCCACCCGGAAGGTGATCCCCGCCCCGCGCAGCCGCTCGATCAGCGCGTCCCCCATCGCGACCGCCGTCGTGACCTGCCCGGCCGTGGGCGGCAGCTCGTCGAAGGCCAGGGACAGGGCCGACTCGGCGAACATCTTCGCCGTCTCGCCATAGCCGGGGTCGCCGCCCGCGACCTCGGTGAACACCCGCCGGCCGCCGCCCTCGCCGACGAAGCGGACCGAGAACCAGCTCTTCGCGCGCTTCTCGGCGCTCGGCCCCTCGCCGGGCTTGAGCCGGTCGGACAACCAGCGCCGGGCGGGCGGGAGTTGGGCGGCGGTGAAGAGCGCCCCCACCGCCGTGACCCCGCCGACCGCGACGGGCAGATGCCGTACGGCGGCGTAGTGGCGGTAGCGGAAGTCGGGGCCGTAGCGCTGCAGGGCCCTGGCCGAGCGCTTGACGATCTGCGGGTCGATCGTCGGCAGCGGCACCGCCCAGGCGCCGACCTCCTTGGCGAACCGGGGCGCGCCCGTCGGTGCCAGCGCCCGGCGCCCCATCAGCCGCGGCTCGTGGCGGGCGCGGTCGCGTGCGGCGGCCAGCATCTGGCGTCCGCGCGCGAACTGGTTGAGCGCCGAGGCGAACGTACCGCCCGAGAAGGCGGCGTCGGCGGTCACGAACCCGTCCACCGTGAGCGGCACACCCTCCGGCAGTTGCTGGACGGTGAAGTAGGCGCCCAGGTCGTGCGGGACGGAGTCGAAGCCACAGGCGTGCACCAGGCGCGCGCCCGTCTCACGCGCGCGTGCGTCGTGCAGGACGTAGGTCCGGTCCACGAACTCCGGCTCACCGGACAGGTCCAGATAGTCCGCGCCGGTGTCCGCGCAGGCGGCGACGAGGTCCTCGCCGTACGTCACATAGGGGCCGACCGTCGTGGCCACCACGCGCGCGTGCTCGGCGAGACGGCGCATCGAGGCCGGATCGGCGACGTCCGCCTCCAGCAGCCCGATCCCCGCGCCGCCCGCCAACCGCTCGCGCAGCCGTTCCAGCTTCTCCTCGCTGCGGCCGGCGATCGCCCAGCGCAGCCCGTCGGGCGCGTGCGCCGCGAGGTACTCCGCGGTGAGTGTCCCGACGAAGCCCGTCGCTCCGAAGAGCACGATGTCGTACGGACGATCCGCCCTGTTCAGCCTGGTCATGACACCCCTCGGTCTCGCAGCACGCGCCGTTGTCGGTGGCCGAGGCTAGCGTGAGGTGTGCGGAGCC
The DNA here is from genome assembly GCF_050936625.1 of Streptomyces sp. CA-251387. Classification (NCBI taxonomy): domain Bacteria; kingdom Bacillati; phylum Actinomycetota; class Actinomycetes; order Kitasatosporales; family Streptomycetaceae; genus Streptomyces; species Streptomyces sp. CA-251387. The sequence goes on from NZ_JBNJMJ010000001.1 coordinate 8,157,484, forward strand.
CGACGACGAGCCCGGAGGTATGCGGTGGCCGTGCCCAGGAATGCCCTGAAGAAGTGGGAGAAAGTGCGCGAGTTCGCCCTGGGGCTGCCGGGGGTCACCGAGGAGTTCCCGTGGGGCGAGACGGTCGCGAAGGTCAACAAGAAGGTGTTCGTCTTCCTGGGTGTCGACGACGGCAGCTATCCGCTGGGCATCACGGTGAAGCTCAAGGACGAGTCGGCCCACGCGCACGCCCTGACCTGCCCGGGCGCCGAGCCCGCCGGATACGGCCTGGGCAAGTCGGGCTGGGTGAGCATCCCGCTGGAGCAGAAGGGCGCCCCGGCGGCGGAGCTGCTGTGCGACTGGGTGGAGGAGAGCTACCGCACGATCGCGCCGAAGCGGCTGATAGTGGAGCTGGACGGGCGCTGATTCCGCCTGGACGGGCGTTGATTCCGCCGGGGCGGGTTCGCGGCCGGGGTTCCGGCGGGTAACTTCCTAAGCGCTTGCTCTTGTGCCCGCTGGAACATGTTCTTAGCATCGCTGGTGTTACAGCAGTAGTGTCATACACCTGGGGGCAGGATGGCGACGACGCCAGGACAGGGCCCGCTCACCGGCGTGCGCGTGGTCGAGCTGGCCGGGATCGGGCCAGGCCCGTTCGCCGCCATGCTCCTCGCCGACCTTGGCGCCGACGTCGTCCGCGTGGACCGGCCCGGCGGCACGGGACTCGCGATCGCCACCGAGTACGACGTCACCAACCGCAACAAGCGCTCGGTGATCATCGACCTGAAGTCCCCCGACGGCGCGGCCCGCGTCCTCGACCTCGCCGCCCGCGCCGACATCCTCGTCGAGGGCTACCGCCCGGGCGTCGCCGAGCGCCTCGGCGTCGGCCCCGAGGCCTGCCAAGCCCGCAACCCCCGGCTGGTCTACGGCCGAATGACCGGATGGGGCCAGGAGGGGCCGCTCGCCCACCGCGCCGGCCACGACATCGCGTACATCGCGCTCACCGGAACCCTCGGCATGATCGGCAGCCCCGACGAGCCACCGGCCGTCCCCGCCAACCTGGTCGGCGACTACGCGGGCGGCTCCCTGTATCTCGTCGTCGGCGTCCTCGCCGCCCTCCACCACGCGCGCGCGACCGGCACCGGCCAGGTCGTCGACGCCGCCATCGTCGACGGCACCTCCCACCTCGCCGCGATGATCCACGGCATGCTCGCCGCCGGCGGCTGGCAGGACCGGCGCGGCGCCAACCTCCTGGACGGCGGCTGCCCCTACTACGGCACCTATGAGACGGCCGACGGGAAGTACATGGCGGTCGGCGCCCTTGAACCCCAGTTCTACGCCGAGTTCCTGGAGCTGCTCGGCATCGGGGAGTACGCGTCCGCCCGCAAGGACTGGTCCCGCTGGGGCGAGCTGCGCGAGGCCGTCGCCGCCCGCTTCAAGTCCCGCACGCGCGACGAATGGACGGCCGTCTTCGAGGGCTCCGACGCGTGCGTGGCCCCCGTCCTGTCCCTGCGCGAGGCCCCACAGCACCCGCACCTCGCCGCCCGCGGCACCTTCACCGACCACGGCGGCATCACCCAGCCCGCCCCCGCGCCCCGCTTCTCCACCACCCCCACCGCCGTACGCACCGGCCCCGCGCAACCGGGCACCGACACGGCGGAGGTGGCTCGGGACTGGGGCGTACCCGAGCTGCTGAAGGGCCTGGACACGGCGGCCGCCGACACGACGGGCCCGGACACGAACAGCGCCGACCTGAAGGGCCTCGCATGAAGCGGCAGATCTTCGCCCCCGAGCACGACGCGTTCCGCGAGACGGTGCGCGCCTTCCTGGCCAGGGAAGTCCTGCCGTACTACGCGCAGTGGGAGAAGGACGGCATCGTCTCCCGGGACGCCTGGCGCGCGGCCGGAAAGCAGGGGCTGCTCGGATTCGCCGTGCCCGAGGAGTTCGGAGGCGGCGGCACCCCCGACTTCCGCTACAGCGCGGTCCTCGCCGAGGAGTTCACACGCGCGGGCGCCCCGGGCCTCGCCCTCGGACTGCACAACGACATCATCGGCCCGTACCTCACCTCGCTCGCCACCGACGAACAGAAGCGCCGCTGGCTGCCCGGCTTCTGCGACGGCACGCTGATCACGGCCATCGCCATGACCGAACCCGGCGCCGGCTCCGACCTCCAGGGCATCCGCACGCAGGCCGAGGACCGCGGCGACCACTGGGTGCTGAACGGCTCCAAGACGTTCATCTCCAACGGCATCCTCGCCGACCTGGTGATCGTCGTCGCGAAGACGACTCCCGAGGGCGGCGCGCACGGACTGTCGCTGCTCGTCGTCGAGCGCGGCATGGACGGCTTCGAGCGCGGCCGCAACCTCGACAAGATCGGCCAGAAGGCGCAGGACACGGCGGAGCTGTTCTTCCACGACGTGCGCGTGCCCAAGGAGAACCTTCTCGGCGAGCTCAACGGCGCTTTCGTGCACCTGATGACGAACCTCGCCCAGGAGCGCCTGAGCATCGCCGTCTCCGCGATCGCCGCCGCGGAGCACCTGCTGGAGATCACCACGGAGTACGTCAAGGAGCGCGAAGCCTTCGGGCGGCCGCTGGCGACCAAGCAGCACATCCGGTTCGAGGTGGCCGAGATGGCCACCGAGTGCGCCGTCACCCGCACGTTCCTCGACCGCTGCATCGAGGACCACTCGAACGGCTCCCTCGACGCCGTCCACGCCTCCATGGCCAAGTGGTGGGCGACCGAGCTGCAGAAGCGGGTCGCCGACCGCTGTCTGCAACTGCACGGAGGCTACGGCTACATGAGCGAATTCCCGGTCGCCCGTGCCTTCACCGACGGCCGTATCCAGACCATCTACGGCGGGACGACCGAGATCATGAAGGAGATCATCGGCCGTTCCCTGCTCGGCTGAGGCCCCCTTGCCCGGCTGACCCTCACCTCGAAAGGCCTCACTGTGAGCACCGAAGCGTACGTGTACGACGCGATCCGCACCCCGCGCGGCCGCGGCAAGGCGAACGGCGCCCTGCACGGCACCAAGCCCATCGACCTGGTCGTCGGCCTCATCCACGAGATCCGCGACCGGTTCCCCGGCCTGGACCCGGCCGCCATCGACGACATCGTGCTGGGCGTCGTCGGCCCGGTCGGCGACCAGGGCTCCGACATCGCCCGCATCGCCGCCGTCGCCGCCGGGCTGCCGGACACGGTGGCCGGCGTGCAGGAGAACCGCTTCTGTGCCTCGGGCCTGGAGGCCGTCAACCTGGCCGCCGCCAAGGTGCGCTCCGGCTGGGAGGACCTCGTCCTCGCGGGCGGCGTGGAGTCCATGTCCCGGGTGCCGATGGCCTCGGACGGCGGCGCCTGGTTCAACGACCCGATGACCAACCTGGCCGTCAACTTCGTGCCGCAGGGCATCGGCGCCGACCTGATCGCCACCATCGAGGGCTTCACCCGCCGGGACGTCGACGAGTACGCCGCCCTGTCGCAGGAGCGTGCGGCGACGGCCTGGAAGGAGGGCCGCTTCGACCGCTCGGTCGTCCCCGTCAAGGACCGCAGCGGCCTGGTCGTCCTCGACCACGACGAGCACATGCGCCCGGGCACCACCGCCGACTCCCTGGCCAAGCTGAAGCCGTCCTTCGCGGACATCGGCGACCTGGGCGGTTTCGACGCCGTGGCGCTGCAGAAGTACCACTGGGTCGAGAAGATCGACCACGTCCACCACGCGGGCAACTCCTCCGGCATCGTGGACGGCGCCTCGCTGGTCGCCATCGGCTCGAAGGAGGTCGGCGAGCGCTACGGCCTCACCCCGCGCGCGCGGATCGTCTCCGCCGCCGTCTCCGGCTCCGAGCCCACCATCATGCTCACCGGCCCCGCCCCCGCCACCCGCAAGGCGCTCGCCAAGGCGGGGCTGACCATCGACGACATCGACCTCGTCGAGATCAACGAGGCGTTCGCCGCGGTCGTCCTGCGCTTCGTGAAGGACATGGGCCTGTCCCTGGACAAGGTCAACGTCAACGGCGGCGCGATCGCCCTCGGCCACCCCCTCGGCGCGACCGGCGCGATGATCCTCGGCTCGCTCGTCGACGAACTGGAGCGCCAGGACAAGCGCTACGGCCTCGCCACCCTGTGCGTGGGCGGCGGCATGGGCATCGCGACGATCGTCGAACGCATCTGACCCCGGCGGGACCAAGAGACTTCTACGGAGAACCTGTCATGACACAGAGCACCACCATCCGCTGGGAACAGGACCGCGAAGGCGTCGTCACCCTCGTCCTCGACGACCCCAACCAGTCCGCGAACACCATGAACCAGGCGTTCCGCGACTCCCTCGCCGTGATCACCGACCGCCTGGAGGCCGAGAAGGACACCATCCGCGGTGTCATCATCACCTCCGCCAAGAAAACCTTCTTCGCCGGCGGCGACCTGCGCGACCTGATCCGGGTCACCCCCGAGACCGCGCAGGAGCTGTTCGACGGCGGCATGGCGATCAAGCGCAACCTGCGCCGCATCGAGACCCTCGGCAAGCCGGTCGTCGCCGCGATGAACGGCGCAGCCCTGGGCGGCGGTTACGAGATCGCGCTCGCCTGCCACCACCGCATCGCCCTCGACGCGCCCGGCTCGAAGATCGGCTGCCCCGAGGTCACCCTCGGCCTGCTGCCGGGCGGAGGCGGCGTCGTCCGCACCGTCCGCCTCCTCGGCATCGCCGACGCCCTGCTGAAGGTCCTCCTCCAGGGCACCCAGTACGACCCGCGGCGCGCCCTGCAGAACGGCCTGGTCGACGACGTCGCCACGACCCAGGAGGAACTGCTCGCCAAGGCCCGCGCCTTCATCGAGGCGCACCCCGAGTCGCAGCAGCCCTGGGACAAGCCCGGCTACAGGATCCCAGGCGGCACACCCGCCAACCCCAAGTTCGCGGCGAACCTGCCCGCCTTCCCGGCCACCCTGCGCAAGCAGACGAACGGCGCCCCCTACCCGGCCCCGCGCAACATCCTCGCGGCCGCCGTCGAGGGCGCCCAGGTCGACTTCGAGACCGCGCAGGTCATCGAGGCGCGCTACTTCGTGGAGCTGGCGGCCGGCCAGACCTCCAAGAACATGATCCAGGCCTTCTTCTTCGACCTCCAAGCGGTCAACTCCGGCGCCAACCGCCCGAAGGGCATCGAGCCCCGCCAGGTTCGCAGGGTCGCCGTCCTGGGGGCCGGGATGATGGGCGCGGGCATCGCGTACTCGTGCGCCCGTGCGGGGATCGACGTCGTCCTGAAGGACGTGTCGCTGGAGGCTGCCGTCAAGGGCAAGGGCTACTCCGAGAAGCTGTGCGCCAAGGCGGTCTCCCGGGGCCGTACGACACAGGAGAAGGCGGACGCGCTGCTGGCGCGCATCACGCCGACCGCCGACCCTGCCGACCTCGCGGGCTGCGACGCGGTGATCGAGGCGGTCTTCGAGAACCCCGAGCTCAAGCACAAGGTGTTCCAGGAGATCCAGGACATCGTCGCGCCGGACGCGCTGCTGTGCTCCAACACCTCGACGCTGCCGATCACCGCCCTCGCCGAAGGCGTCGACCGCCAGGCCGACTTCATCGGACTGCACTTCTTCTCGCCCGTCGACAAGATGCCGCTCGTCGAGATCATCAAGGGCGAGCGTACGGGCGAGGAGGCGCTGGCCCGTGCCTTCGACCTGGTCCGGCAGATCAAGAAGACGCCGATCGTCGTGAACGACTCCCGCGGCTTCTTCACCTCCCGTGTCATCGGCCACTTCATCAACGAGGGCGTGGCCATGGTCGGCGAGGGCATCGAGCCCGCGTCGGTGGAACAGGCGGCGGCGCAGGCGGGCTACCCGGCCAAGGTGCTCTCCCTGATGGACGAGCTGACGCTCACGCTGCCGCGCAAGATCCGCAACGAGTCCAAGCGGGCCGTGGAGGAGGCGGGCGGCACCTGGCCGGCCCACCCCGCCGAGGCCCTCATCGACCGCATGGTCGACGAGTTCGGTCGCACCGGTCGCAGCGGGGGAGCGGGGTTCTACGACTACGACGAGGACGGCAAGCGGACGGGCCTGTGGCCGGGCCTGCGCGAGCACTTCACGCGCGCGGGCGCGCAGATCCCCTTCCGGGACATGCAGGAACGCATGCTGTTCTCCGAGGCACTCGACACGGTCAAGCTCCTGGAGGAGGGCGTCCTGACCTCGGTGGCCGACGCCAACATCGGCTCCATCTTCGGCATCGGCTTCCCCGGCTGGACCGGCGGCGTCCTGCAGTACATCAACGGCTACGAGGGCGGCCTCCCCGGCTTCGTGGCACGCGCACGTGAACTCGCCGAGCGCTACGGCGACCGGTTCACACCGCCGGCGCTGCTGGTGGAGAAGGCGGAGAAGGGGGAGCGTTTCGGGGACGGGTGACGCCGGGCGCGGGGGATGGGTTTCGCCCCCGCCGCCCCTACCCGTCCCATCCTGAAGGGGCTCCGCGCCGGAGGGGCTGACTTACCCAGCCCGTCCGGCGTTTGAGGACGAGGCCCCTTCAGGGCCGAAGCGGGGGTCTGGGGGTGGCAGCCCCCAGCGGGGGTCCGGGGCAGCGCCCCGGGATGGGACGGGTAGGGGCGGCGGGGGCGAGAAACCGCCCCGCATGCGCTCCCACGCTCGACGTGTCAGGCGGACCGGCCTTCCTCCGGCACGTCGCCCAGCCACTCCCGCAGGTCCTCGCGCAGCGACCGCTGGAACGTCGTCAACAGGGCCTGCACCACCACGGGCTGCATGTACGCGGAGAGCGACTTCACGTCCTGCGCCGCGCGCTGCGACACCTCACCGCGGAAGAGCTGCGACAACTCGTGCGCGGCGGCGCGCGCATGCTCGATCAGGACGTTGCGCGCGGCGAGGATCGCCTCCTGCGACAGCGGTACGTCCAACAGCCCCACCCCCAGCCGCAGCAACCCCATGTCGACGCGGTACTGGCCGGCACCGGCCTCGATCACCCCCATCGCGGCCAGCCGCTCCACGTCCTCGTCGCCGAGCGCCCGCCCCGCCCGCCGCTCCAGCTCCGCCCGCGTCACCGTCTCGACGGCGTCCGGCGCCCAGGAGGCCACCACGGCCCGGTGGATGGCGAGGTCATGGGCGTCCAGATCCGGCGGCAACTGCTGCAGATACCGCTCGATCGCCGCCAGCGTCATGCCCTGCTGCTGAAGCTCCTCGATGAGCGCCAGCCGGGCCAGATGCTCACGTCCGTAGTGCCCCACCCGGCGCGGACCGATCACCGGAGGCGGCAGCAGCCCCTTGGTGCCGTAGAACCGCACCGTGCGGACCGTCACACCCGCCCGCGCGGCCAGCTCGTCGATCGTGAGGGTCGAGTCCTCGGTGCCGGTCGTCATGTGCAGCAGTATCGCTGTCTCACCAGTGCTGTGACACCTGGGCCGACCAACGGGACCGCCGTGTGAGAAGTAACGCTGTGTGACATGCGCCACCGCGTGAGCCGTGCCCCTTGGGGGAAGGTGGCCCCTTGGTCTGCGCCTTTACCGAGGGCGCAGGCCATACGTACGTCCGGACACCCGAGCGAGACCCGCTCGGGCGCACCAGAGAGTGGTACCTCCCGTGAGCAAGGACGCCGTGAACACGGCCGTGGCCGCACCCCCCACCGACGCGGCCCAGATGCCCGCGGACGCGGGCGACGCCGGTTACAGCAAGGACCTCAAGGCCCGCCACGTCAACATGATCGCCATCGGCGGGGCCATCGGCACCGGCCTCTTCCTCGGCGCCGGCGGCCGCCTCCACAACGCGGGCCCGGCGCTGGCGATCGCCTACCTGGTCTGCGGCATCTTCGCCTTCTTCGTCGTCCGCGCCCTCGGCGAGCTGGTGCTCTACCGCCCCTCGTCCGGCTCCTTCGTGTCGTACGCGCGCGAGTTCCTCGGCGAGAAGGGCGCGTACGTCGCCGGCTGGATGTACTTCCTGAACTGGTCGACGACCGGCATCGCCGACATCACCGCGATCGCGCTCTACACGCACTACTGGAGCATGTTCACCGACATCCCGCAGTGGGTGCTCGCCCTGGCCGCCCTCGCGGTGGTCCTGGCCGTGAACCTGATCTCGGTGAAGATCTTCGGCGAGATGGAGTTCTGGTTCGCGATCATCAAGGTCGCCACGCTCGTCGGCTTCATGTTCGTCGGCATCTTCCTGTTGGCCACCCAGCACAAGGTCGGCGGCCAGACCCCCGGCCTGGACGTGATCACCGACAACGGCGGCGTCTTCCCGCACGGCCTGATGCCGGTCGTCCTGGTCATGCAGGGCGTGATCTTCGCGTACGCCGCCCTGGAGCTGGTCGGCGTCGCCGCGGGCGAGACCGCCGAGCCGGAGAAGGTCGTCCCGCGCGCGGTGAACTCGATCATGTGGCGCGTGGGCCTGTTCTACGTCGGCTCGGTGGTCCTGCTGGCCCTGCTCCTGCCCGGCTCGGTCTACTCGGCCGACCAGAGCCCCTTCGTGACGGTCCTGTCGAAGATCGGCGTCGAGGGTGCGGGCGACGTGATGAACCTGGTGGTGCTCACCGCCGCGATGTCGTCCCTGAACTCCGGCCTGTACTCGACGGGCCGCATCCTGCGCTCGATGGCGATGGCGGGCTCGGCCCCGAAGTTCACGGCCCGTATGAACCGGAGCCAGGTCCCGTACGGCGGCATCCTGCTGACCTGCGCGGTATGTGTGCTGGGTGTCGGCCTGAACTACCTCATGCCCGCCCAGGCCTTCGAGATCGTCCTGAACGTGGCCTCCCTCGGCATCATCTCCACCTGGGTGATCATCATGATCTGCCACCTGATCTTCGTCCGCCGCGCCAAGGCGGGCCTGGTGGACCGGCCCTCCTTCCGCCTCCCCGGCAGCCCGGTCACGGAGATCGTGACGATCGCCTTCCTCCTCTCCGTGCTCGGCCTGATGTGGAACGACCCCGAGGTCGGCCGCAAGACCCTCCTCCTCATCCCGGTGATCGCAGCCATGCTGGTCGGCGGCTGGTACGCGATCCGACGCCGGGTCGCCCGGGCGGAGGACCGGGAGCTGGCCGAGCTCACGAAGTAACCCCGAAAAGGCGGAGGCCGTTGTCAGTGGCGGCCTCTACGGTGGCGTCATGTCGGAGATCACTTACATCCGGGGTGACGCCACCGTTCCGTCGGTGAGGGGCGTCAAGGTGATCGCCCATGTCTGCAACGACATAGGGGGATGGGGAAAGGGCTTCGTCCTGGCCATATCGCGCCGCTGGCCGGAACCGGAGAAGTCCTATCGCGCATGGCACCGAGGGCGCGCCTCGAACGACTTCGGGCTGGGCGCGGTCCAGTTCGTTCAGGTCGAGCCGTACGTATGGGTGGCCAACATGGTCGGGCAGCGGGGCATCCGCACGGGGAGTAAGGGTGTGCCCGTCCGGTACGAGGCGATCGACGCAGCGCTGGAGCGGCTGGGCGACAAGGCAGTCGCGCTCGGGGCGTCGGTGCACATGCCGCAGATAGGGTGCGGGTTGGCCGGCGGCAGGTGGTCCCGGGTCGAGCCTCTGATCAACGAGCGGCTCGTGAGGCGCGGACTTCAGGTGACGGTCTACGACCATGGGGAGGGCGGGAGTTGAGCCGTGACATCGACGTGCTCGTGCTGGGGGGTGCCGGGGTGGACACCATCGTGCACGTGCCGGAGCTGCCGCTTCCGTATGCCGACAGCTACATGATCGGCAGCGGGATCCGCACCCGCGCCGGGCAGACCGGGGATTTCGTGGCCGTCGGCTTGAGCGCGCTGGGCCTGCGCACTCACCACCTCGACATGCTCGGCGACGATCCCGAGGGCGACCTGGTCCGCGCCCTGCACCGGGACCGGGGCATCGCCCTGACCGCAGTGCCGCAGCCGCTCGGCACCAAGCGTGCGGTCAATCTCGTCGGCCCCGACGGACGGCGTCTGTCCCTGTACGACACCAGCCGCTCGCACACCGAGGACCGGCTGCCGGAGCCGACGGTCCGGGCCCTCGCCGAGGCGAGCCGCCACGTCCACGTCTCCATCACCCAGCCGTGCGTCCATGCCCTGCCCGTACTGCGCGAGGCCGGCGTGACGCTCTCTACCGATCTGCACAACTGGGACGGCGAGAACCCGTACCACGAGCCGTTCGCGTACGCGGCGGACGTCGTCTTCCTCTCCACGGCGGCCCTGACCGACCCCGAGCGGACCATGCGCCGCATCGCCGAGCGGGGCCGGGCCCAGGTGGTCGTCGCCACCGCCGGAGCCGAGGGCGTGTACCTGCTGACCGACGGAGAGGTCACGCACGTTCCGGCAGTGGCCCCGCCGGGCCCCGTGGTCGACTCCAACGGCGCCGGCGACGCCTTCGCGGCCGCTTTCCTTTACGGCAGACTGACCGGCGAGCCACCGCACCGATGCGCCCTGTACGGCACGGTGGCCGGCGCCCACGCCTGCACGATCCCGTCGACGGAGACGGACGCGATAGGCCGGGACGAACTTTTCGAGCGTGCGGCCTTCTTCGAGGCCACCTAGGCCGTCAGTGTTCGCGTCCGTGTTCGGGCTTGTGCTCGTGCTCGTGCACGTTGTTCGTCGCCGCGATCTTCTTCCAGGACTTCGGCTGCACCGGATCCGTCGCCGCCTTGGCAAGGGACGCGCTGCGCGCCGCAGGCCCCGCGGGCTTCGACGGCTGGAACAGCCACGTGTCGAAGAGCGCCGCCAGCGGCTTCCCGGACACCTCCTCGGCGTACCGCTGGAAGTCGGCGACGGACGCGTTGCCGTGGGCGTACTTCTGCGGCCAGCCCTTGAGAATCGTGAAGAACGCCTCGTCCCCGATCTCGTTCCGCAGCGCCTGCAGGGTCAGCGCACCCCGGTCGTACACCGCGATGTGGAACTGGTTCTCCGGCCCCGGATCCCCGGGCTTGACCGTCCAGAACGCATCGTCGGCAGGGCGTGAGGCGTAGACATACTCGGCGATCTCCTGCGCCGTCCCTTCGCCCTCGTGCTCCGACCACAGCCACTGCGCGTACCGCGCGAAGCCCTCGTTGATCCAGATGTCCTTCCAGCCCTTGACCGACACGTCGTCGCCGTACCACTGGTGGGCCAGCTCATGGACGACGACGGAGACGTTCGATCCGCTCGCGAACTGGCGGGGACTGTAGAAGGGCCGGGTCTGGGTCTCCAGCGCGTACCCGACGGCCGGTGTGTTGGGCACGTACCCGCCGACCGCGTTGTAGGGGTACGGCCCGAAGTACTCGGTCAGCCAGTCGGTGACCTCCCCGGTCCGCTCGATGCTCGCCCGTGCAGCGCCGGCGTTGTCGCCGAGGTCCTTGCTGTAGGCGTTGATGACCGGAATTCCACTCTCGGACGTCCCGGTGGTGACGTCGAACCTGCCCGCCGCGAACGTGGCGAGATAGGTGGCCTGCGGCTTGTTGGAGCGCCAGTTGTAGCGGGTCCAGCCGGCCCGTGAAGTCGTCGACTGGAGCGTGCCGTTGGAGACGAACTGCGTGCCGTTCGGCACCTGCACCGACACGTCGAAGGTCGCCTTGTCGAGCGGATGGTCATTGCTCGGGAACCACCACCAGGCCCCCTCGGGCTCACCCGCGGCGACCCCACCGTCCGGGGTGCGCAGCCACGCGTTGAAGCCGTACGCCTCCTTCGACGACGGCACACCTCGGTAGCGCACGACCACCGTGACGGCGGTGCCCTTGGCCAGCGGGCTCTTCGGCGTGATCTCCAGCTCGTGCTCGCCCGAGGTCGCGAAGGACGCCTTCACGCCATTGACCCGCACCTCGCTGACATCCAGCAGGAAGTCCAGATTGAAGCGGGACAGGTCCTGCGTGGTCTTCGCCAGCAGGGTCGCCGTCCCCTCCAACTCGTCCGTGGCCGGCTGGTACTTCAGCCGGAGGTCGTAGTGGGAGACGTCGTATCCGCCGTTGCCGTAGGCCGGGTAGTAGGGGTCGCCGATGCCCGGAGCGCCGGCGGAGTTGCTCGCGGCCGATGCCGGGATCGCCAGCATCAGGGTGGCGGCTGCGAGTGCGCCCGGCGCCATGATTCTGCGGTGCACGAAAGCTCCAAGTCGTAGGGGCCCGAAGTCTGTCCGGAGCCTATTCACCACCTGTGCCTCCGATGTGTCCATGACCACCCCTGTCACACGATCGCCATTCGGCCGCCATGAACCGACCCGCCCCGGCGACGTTTTTCGGCCACACGGGATCTCATACGCCATCAGCCGCCCCCTTCTGCACAGGAGTTGATCGATGTACCGTCCGCGCATGCCGAAACGCATGCGCTTCACGATCTGGAGACCGCTCGCGACCGCGGCCGTCGCCGCCCTGATGGCCACGTTCCTCTCACCCGCCACGGCGCACGCCGCCCCGGGGGAGAGCAAACCCGTCTACTCGTACGAGAACGCCATCCGCGAGGCCGTATGGGTGGACACCGGGCTCGATCACGACCGCGACGGGAAGAACGACCGCGTCGCCGTGGACATCGTCCGGCCCCGGGAACCCGCCGGGCAGGGCCGCAAGGTACCCGTCATCATGGACGCCAGCCCCTACTACTCCTGCTGCGGGCGCGGCAACGAGAGCCAGAAGAAGACGTACGACGCGGACGGCGACGTCGTCCAGATGCCGCTGTTCTACGACAACTACTTCGTGCCCCGCGGCTACGCCTTCGTCGGCGTCGACCTCGCCGGCACCAACCGCTCCGACGGCTGCGTGGACGTCGGCGGCCGCTCCGACATCCTCTCCGCGAAGGCCGTCGTCGACTGGCTGAACGGCCGCGCCAAGGCGTACACGACCCGCACCGGCACCACCAAGGCCCGAGCGACGTGGACCAACGGCCGCACCGGCATGATCGGCAAGAGCTGGGACGGCACCATCGCCAACGGCGTCGCGGCCACCGGGGTCGAGGGCCTGAAGACCATCGTCCCCATCAGCGCCATCTCCTCCTGGTACGACTACTACTTCCAGCAGGGCGCCCCGCTGTACGACTCCGGCCCCGACTGGCTGTCCAACTACGTCGACAGCCCCGACGCCCGCGCCAAGTGCGGAGCCGTCCAGCAGATGCTCGTCGACGGCGCCCCGCGCACCGGCGACTGGACGCCGCTGTGGACCGAGCGCGACTACGTCAAGGACGCCCGCAAGGTCAAGGCGAGCGTCTTCCTGATCCACGGCATGCAGGACCTCAACGTCCGTATGAAGCACGTCGGTCAGTGGTGGGACGCGCTGGCGAAGAACGGCGTCGAGCGCAAGATCTGGCTCTCCCAGACCGGCCACGTCGACCCGTTCGACTTCCGCCGCGCCGCATGGGTCGACACCCTGCACCGCTGGTTCGACCACGAACTCCTCGGCTACGACAACGGCATCGACCGCGAGCCGATGGCCGACATCGAGCGCCACCCCGACCAGTGGGTCACCTCCAAGGTCTGGCCCGCGCCCGGCACCGACACCACCACCCTGCGCCCGGCCAAGGGCACCCAGGCGGGCGTCGGCACCCTCGGCCTGAGCAAGGGCAAGGGCATCGAGACCTTCACCGACGACCCGCAGCACAGCGAGACCGACTGGGCCGCCCACATCGACCGGCCCACCCCCGACAAGGCGGGCTTCGTGACCAAGCCGCTCACCCGCGACCTGCGCCTGTCCGGCTCCTCGAAGGTCACCGTCACCGCGACCCCGACCACCTCGACGGCCCATCTGTCCGCCGTCCTGGTGGACCTCGGCCCCGACACCATCCGCGACTACGCGACGAGCGGCGAGGGCATCACCACGCTCACCGACCGCACCTGCTGGGGCGTCAGCACCACCGGCGACAGCGCCTGCTTCAAGGAGACGAAGGCCAAGACCACCGCCGTCGACTACACGGTCGTCAGCCGCGGCTGGGCCGACCTGGGTAATTACGCCTCCGACCTGAAGGGTGTACCGCTCACCCCGGGTAAGCCGTACACGATCACGCTCGACCTGGCCGCCACCGACCATGTCGTCCCGGCCGGTCACCGTCTCGCGCTGATCGTCGCGGGTACGGACAAGGACCTCATCGACCCGCCGGCCGGCACACCCACGCTGACGCTCGACCTGTCCCGTACGAAGGCCCGGGTGCCGCTGGTCGGCGGCGCCACCGCGTTCGCCCGCGCCACCGCCGGCGCTGCGTACGCCACGCCTGAGGCCACCCCCCTCGACGGCGTGACCCGACCGCACGCCCTGACCCGCGTCCCGGAGGGAGGCCAGTGACCCGCGCCCGAGCCCTCACCCTGACCGTGGCGGCCCTCGCCGCATCCCTCGTGGCCGTCCCGGCCCATGCCGCCGACTCCCCGCCCCGCACCGGCTTCGAGCAGTCGAACGGCGCCAGATGGACCGGGCAGTCCGAGGAGCAGGACTTCCTCGCGACCGTCGACCGGGCGAGCGACCGGGTCTCCGTCGCCCGCATCGGTACGACGAAACAGGGCCGCCCGCTCCAGCTCGTCCGGATCGGCACCCGCCCCGCCCCGAACAAGGTGCTCCTCGTCTGCAGCCAGCACGGCGACGAACCCTCCGGCCGCGAGGCCTGCCTGTCCACCATCCGCGACCTGGCCTACGCGAACGACCGGCAGACCCGGCGCTTCCTGGAGCGCACCACCCTGCTGGTCGTGCCCACCGCCAACCCCGACGGCCGCGCCGCCGACACGCGGGGCAACGGCGACGGCGTGGACATCAACCGTGACCACATCGCCCTGCAGACCGCCGAGGGCCGCGCCATGGCCGCGGTCATCCGCGACCAGCGCCCCGACGTGGTCTACGACCTGCACGAGTACGGGGCCACACCCCCGTACTACGACAAGGACCTGTTCGATCTGTGGCCGCGCAACCTCAACACGGATGCACACGTCCACGACGAGGCACAGGCCCTGTCCGAGTCGTACGTACGACCCGCCGCGTCGCACGCCGGTCACTCGACCGGCACGTACGGCATCTGGACCGACCCGGTCACCGGCGAACCGATCCGGCAGGTCGCCGGCGACGGCCAGGAACGCATCCTGCGGAACATGTCCGGCGTCAAGCACTCCGTCGGCCTGCTGATCGAGAGCCGGGTCGATCCGCTCACGGACGCGGAGAAGGCGGACGAGGCCCTGAACAACCGCCGCCGGGTGAACTCCCAACTCGCGGCACTGGCCGGTCTGTTCGACTTCGTCGGCGACCACCGTCGGCAGGTCGAGGCGGCCACGGGCAGGGCCCGGCTGGCCGGCTGGGCCGACACCGGCCCCGTCTACCTCGGCGGCGCCGACAACGACCCGCCCGAACCCGCCGACGTGATCCAGCACCCGCCCTGCGGCTACCGGCTCACCCCCGACCAGTACACCCAGGTGAAGGACGAACTCGCCCTCCACGGAGTGAAGTCGAAGGCGACCTCCACCGGCGCCCTGGTCCCCCTCCGTCAGTCCCTGCGCGCGCTCATCCCGTTGCTGCTGGACGAGCGGGCGCCGTACCACATCACGGTGGGTGAGCCGGTGAATTGCTAGCGGAGCGATGAAGCAGGCGGCGCTGCAGCGCCGATAAGGGGCGCGGGGGTGTATCGCTATGCGGCTCCGCCGCGTGGGCGCGACCAGCCACGACGGTGCCGCACACGACTGGCGGCGTACCGCGGTACTTCGAGCAGGCCCCCGCGCCCCTACAGCTTCGCTTCCCAAGTCGGGACGTTAGCGGAATATGTCATGCCGCGCTCATATCGGCCCCGCTGCGGGAATACTCACAGCATGTCTGCCGAGTACGCGACCTTCGGCCTGGCACCGGCGATGCGTGCCGGTGGCGTCCTCGCCAACGGTGACTACCAGGTGCACCGGGACTTCGTGGACTTCATCGTCGACGGACGCCCGCTGCTGTTCCAGCTCTCCGACCTCGACGCCGTCTCCCCGCTCGCCTCCGACGTCCCGCCCGCCATCTTCACCGCACAGGTCCGCACCCTGCTCCTGGAGGCGGAAGCGCCGCTTCCAGGTGGCCGGTACGTCATCTACGGCTGCCCCGAGTGCGCGGACCTCGCCTGCGGCGCCGTCACCGCCGTCATCGACAAGGACGGCGACGACTACATCTGGCGGGACTTCGCCTGGCAGACCGTCGAACACGCCGACCTCGACCTCAACGGCTACCACGGCATCGGGCCCTTCCGCTTCCGTGGCGCCGAGTACCGCGCGGCGCTCGGCTCCCTGCTCGACGGCGACGCCGAGACGCCGACCGCCCGCCGTCGGGTGCTCCTCATCGGCGCCCGTGTCGCCCTCCTCGCCAAGCTCGCCGCCGCCCTGCGCACCATCGGTATCGGCGCCGACATCACCCATGACGTCGGCGACGTCCCCGCCGACGAACTGCGCGCCTACGGCGCCGTCGCCTTCGGCCGCGCCATCGGCGAGGAGCAGCGCGCCGCCGTACGCCGCGCCTTCGCGGACGCCGGAGCCGACGTGGCGTACGTCGACGGCCTCGCGCCGATCGTGCCGCTGCTCGTCGCGCAGATCGAGCACGCCCTGGACCGCAGCCCGGTCGAACAGCGCCGGCTGACCCGCCTGGTGGCCGCCGACGGCGAGGCGGGCGTCGAGGTCACCTCGTCCTGCCGGGTCCGCCTCACGGCATACCGCCTCGACCGCCTGTACCGCACCCACACCCACGAGGTCTTCGACGGCATCCTGGAACCGGGCCGGCACCGCATCGCGCTGGATGCGAAGGCGGTGAAGGGGGAGTCGTTCGTGGTGGCGCGGACGTCGGGGAGTGTGCTGGTGGAGTCGATGGCGCGGTAGCGCTCCGCTGGGTTCCGCGATTCGCTTCGCGGGGGTGCCGCGATATGCCGTCGCGCGTCTGCGGGTCCGTTGTGGCTGGTCGCGCAGTTCCCCGCGCCCCTTACGGGGCGCCATACCGACCGGCGATCTTGCGCGCCGGAAAGCCGTGACGCGTCCAATCTGGTCCGCCCATTAGGATCGCCCCTTGTGACTGCCACCCTCGTCGCCAAGAATCTCGCCGCCGGTCACGGTGACCGTTCCCTGTTCAGCGGGCTCGATCTCGTCGTCGCGCCCGGAGACGTGATCGGCCTGGTCGGGGCCAATGGCGCGGGCAAGTCCACGTTGCTCAGGCTCCTCGCCGGGCTGGCCGCGCCGGAGGAGGGCGAGGTGCGGCTGTCGCCGCCGACAGCGACCGTAGGGCATCTTCCGCAGGAGCCGGAGCGGCGGCCCGGCGAGACGGTGCGGGAGTTTCTGGCCCGCCGTACCGGCGTCGCCGAGGCCCAGCGGGCGATGGACGAGGCCACACAGGGGCTGGTCGACGGGACGGCGGGCGCGGATGACGCGTACGCGACGACCCTGGACCGCTGGCTGAATCTCGGTGGCGCGGATCTGGACGAGCGGGCCGAGGAGGTGGCCGACTCCCTGGGGCTCGCGGTCGACCTCGACCAGCCGATGACGTCTCTCTCAGGTGGCCAGGCGGCCCGCGCGGGACTGGCCTCGCTGCTGCTGTCCCGCTACGACGTCTTTCTCCTCGACGAGCCGACGAACGACCTCGACCTCGACGGCCTGGAGCGTCTGGAACGCTTCGTCGGCGGCCTGCGCGCCGGTACCGTCGTCGTCAGTCACGACCGCGAGTTCCTCACCCGTACGGTCACCAAGGTCCTCGAACTCGATCTCGCCCAGCGGCAGATCAACCTCTACGGCGGCGGCTACGAGGCCTACCTGGAGGAACGGGAGGTGGCCCGCCGGCACGCCCGGGACGATTACGAGGAGTACGCCGACAAGAAGGCCGCCCTCCAGGACCGGGCGCAGATGCAGCGCTCATGGATGGACAAGGGCGTCAAGAACGCCCGGCGCAAGGCGAGCAACGACAACGACAAGATCGGCCGCAAGTTCCGCAGCGAAGCCAGCGAGAAGCAGGCCGCGAAGGCCCGCCAGACCCAGCGCATGATCGAACGCCTGGACGTGGTCGAGGAGCCGCGCAAGGAGTGGGAACTGCGCATGGAGATCGCGTCGGCACCCCGCTCGGGGGCGGTGGTCGCGACGCTGCGGGACGCCGAGGTACGGCGCGGCGACTTCACCCTCGGCCCGGTGTCCCTGCAGATCGACTGGGCGGACCGCGTGGCGGTGACCGGTGCCAACGGCGCGGGCAAGTCGACGCTGCTGGGCGCCCTGCTGGGCCGCGTCCCGCTGACCGCGGGGCAGGCGACGCTCGGTGCCGGCGTGCTGATCGGCGAGGTCGACCAGGCCCGCAAGCTGTTCCACGGCGAGGAGTCCCTGCTGGACGCCTTCTGCGCCGCCGTCCCGGAGACGGAACCGGTGGAAGTCCGCACTCTCCTGGCCAAGTTCGGCCTGAAGAGGGACCACGTCCTGCGCTCGGCCGCCACCCTCTCCCCGGGCGAACGCACCCGCGCCGCCCTGGCCCTGCTCCAGGGCAAGGGCGTCAACCTCCTGGTGCTGGACGAGCCCACCAACCACCTCGACCTGCCGGCCATCGAGCAACTGGAAACGGCCCTGGACGCCTACGAGGGCACACTGCTCCTGGTCACCCACGACCGGCGCATGCTCGACGCGGTCCACGTCAACCGCCGCCTGGAAGTCGCCGACGGCAAGGTGACGGAACGCTAGGGCGCGTGCGTGAGGGCAGCGCGTGCGTCAGGGCGTGTGCTCAGCGCCTGTGGCGCAGCAGCGCGCAGACGAAGTTCTCCTGCACGGCACGCATCTTCCGCAGCAGCTCGGGCTTCTGGGCCTGGTTGATCTGGGTGGTGGCCGAGAAGGTCAGTGACCGGCGCCCGTCCGGCGTGGCCGCGATCAGCTGCGTGTAGCCGAGGGTGTTGCCGGTGTGCCCCAGCACGACCCCGCACCGGGTCGTGTACCGGAAGATGGCGAGCCCCGCGGCGTTGCGCCCCGGCCCGGCTGGCTCGGACGCCGCCCCGGGGATCCAACGCCGCTGCTCCCGTACGACGTGGCTGCCGTACAGCCAACCCCCGGCGTAGCCGCGGATGAAGCGGGTCATGTCGGCGGGCGTGGAGACGATGCCGCCCGAGGCCCACACGGCGGACATGCTGAGGACCTCGCTGACGTCCTCCGGCGGCTCGGGCGGGCTCACGTCGTAGCCGTGCAGGAAGGGCCTGGGCATCCGGTAGCCCTGCGGCAGGCTGGTGTGGCGCAGGCCCAGCGGCCGGTACACCAGTTCCTGCAGCAGACGCTCGTACCGGACACCGGTCGCCGCTTCCGCCATCAGGGCGACGGCGATGTTGTCGGAGTTGGAGTAGTGGTACCGGGTGCCGGGCCGGAACAGCAGAGGCCGGTCGGCGACGAAGTCGAGCAGCCGACGGGAGTCGAAGCGCTGCCGGGGGTTGGCGCTGAGGGTCTGCACGAACTCCGGGGCCTGCGAGAAGTCGGGGAGACCGCTGGTGTGGTTGAGCAGCTGGCGCAGTGTCACGGCGCCCCAGGCTCTCGGCAGACGCGGGAGCCGCTTGCGCAAGGTGTCGTCGAGACGCAGGCGGTGGCGGTCGACGAGGGACAGCGCCACCGCGCCGCTGAACGCCTTGGCCGTACTCGCGATGCGCATGTGGTCGCCGGCCTCAGGTCTGCGGCCCGTGGCCAGGTTCGCGACGCCGGCCCGCACGACCCGGCTGCCCCTGCCGTCGCTGAGGACGGCGATGACACCGGGCGGGCCGCCCGGCGTGCGGACCAGGTCGACGAGCTGGCGCTGGAGCGCGGCGTGGTTGTGCGGTCCCGGCGGTCCGGGTGGTGCGGCGGCGCCCGCGGTGGCCGGGGCGAGCAGGGTCAGGCAGGTCGCGATGAGGGAGGCCGCTCCCAGGCGGGGTCCGAGTGGGGAACGGCGGCGGGGCGGGGTCGAGATCGGCATCGGCTCTCCCTGAGCGACGGCGGACAGAAGGGCGGTGCGTCCAGCCTGTCCCGCCCGTATCCGGACAGCCGCTCGTGCTACTGCACATGGCCCAACGGGCCGCGCCCTCCGGACCGGCCGCCGAGCCGGGTGGCCAGCCCCGGGTAGTCGACGACGAGGCCGTCGTCGTCGAACTCGATGTCGCTGCGGAAGTCGCCGGAGGCGAAGCGGATCCGGCCCCGCCCCAGATGCGTATACGTCTGCTGCGACGGCAGCACGGTCAGATCCGGCACCGACACCCACGCCATCACGAACTCCCGTTCCCCGGGCGCCAGATGGAGCCCGTGCCGCAGCACCGGCATCGTGTTGGTGAGCGGGCACAGGCCGAGGTCGCAGTCGAGGGCGCCGTCGACGTCGGGCAGACGCTCACCGTTCGCCGTCCACCGGCCCGCCCCGTCGTGCCGCAGATCCACTGTGCGCACGCCGTCCGTGGACTCGGCGGTGACCTGCAGCCGGCGCGTCACGAAACCGTCGGCCGTGTCGAGTTCGTACGAGATCCAGTACGGCTCCGGCGTCGTCCCGACCGCTCGGCCACGCGCCCGCAGGGCATCGCCGCCGAGTTCGATCCAGGCGGTCTCGATGCCCTGGCTCTCCGACACTTCCCAGGTGCTGACACGCGAGGTCGACATGTCGTCACCCTACGAGCGCCGAGGCCCGGACCCTCCGTGTCGTACCGGAGAGTCCGGGCCCGCGTGTCGTGTCGGCGCCTGCCGTGCGCGTCCGCTCAGCGCCTGCCCTGCTTCGGGTCCACCAGACCCGCGCGGCGCAGTGCGTCGGCCATCGCGCTGTTGGCCGGAGGCGGCGCCTGACGCGAGCCGCCACCGCCACCGCCGCCGCGCCCCTGCCGCTGCTGCGGGGGCCGCCCGCCTCGCTGCCGGCGCTCGCCGCCGCCACCGCCCTGCTGACCCTGTGGAGCGGCCTCGTCGTCGAGCCGCAGCGTGAGGGAGATCCGCTTGCGCGGAATGTCGACGTCGAGGACCTTCACCTTGACGATGTCACCGGGCTTGACCACGTCCCGCGGGTCCTTGACGAACGTCTTCGACATCGCGGAGACGTGCACCAGACCGTCCTGGTGGACACCGATGTCCACAAACGCCCCGAACGCCGCCACGTTCGTCACGACGCCCTCGAGGATCATCCCGGACGCCAGGTCGGAGAGCTTCTCGACGCCCTCCTTGAAGGTGGCCGTCTTGAAGGCCGGACGCGGGTCGCGGCCGGGCTTCTCCAGCTCCTTGAGGATGTCGGTCACCGTCGGCAGACCGAACGTCTCGTCGACGAAGTCCTGCGGCTTCAGCGACCGCAGCACGCCGGTGTTGCCGATGAGGGCGGCCACCTCCTGGCCCGACGTCTTCACCATGCGCCGGACGACGGGATACGCCTCCGGGTGCACGCTGGAGGCGTCCAGCGGGTCGTCGCCGCCGCGAATGCGCAGGAAGCCCGCGCACTGCTCGTACGCCTTCGGGCCGAGCCGCGCCACGTTCTTCAGCTGCGAGCGGGAGCTGAACGGACCGTTGGCGTCCCGGTGGGCCACGATGTTCTCGGCGAGCCCGGAGGTGATGCCGGAGACGCGCGCGAGCAGGGGCGCGGAGGCGGTGTTGACGTCGACGCCGACGCCGTTCACACAGTCCTCCACCACCGCGTCCAGCGAGCGCGACAGCTTCACCTCTGACAGGTCGTGCTGGTACTGGCCGACACCGATCGACTTCGGGTCGATCTTCACCAGCTCGGCCAGCGGGTCCTGGAGCCGGCGCGCGATGGACACCGCGCCGCGCAGCGAGACGTCCATGTCCGGCAGTTCCTGCGAGGCGAACGCCGAGGCCGAGTACACCGAGGCGCCCGCCTCGGAGACCATCACCTTGGTGAGCTTCAACTCGGGGTGCTTGGTGATCAGTTCACCGGCGAGCTTGTCGGTCTCGCGGGACGCCGTGCCGTTGCCGATCGCGACCAGCTCGACCGCGTGCTCCTTCGCCAGCCGCGCCAGCTTGGCGATGGCCTCGTCCCACTTGTTGGCCGGGACGTGCGGGTAGATCACGTCGGTGGCCACCACCTTGCCGGTCGCGTCGACGACGGCGACCTTCACGCCCGTACGGAAGCCCGGGTCCAGGCCCAGCGTCGCGCGCGTGCCGGCCGGTGCGGCCAACAGCAGGTCGCGGAGGTTGGCCGCGAAGACGCCCACGGCCTCGTCCTCGGCGGCCGTGCGCAGACGCAGGCGCAGGTCGATGCCGAGGTGGACCAGGATCCGTGTCCGCCAGGCCCAGCGGACCGTGTCCGTCAGCCACTTGTCGGCGGGGCGGCCGCGGTCGGCGATCCCGAACTTGGCGGCGACGATGCCCTCGTAGGACGAGGGTCCGTCGGTGGGCTCCTCCGGCTCCAGAACCAGATCGAGAACCTCTTCCTTCTCGCCGCGGAGCATGGCGAGGATCCGGTGCGAGGGCAGCTCCGTGAACGGCTCGGCGAAGTCGAAGTAGTCGGCGAACTTCGCGCCCGCCTCCTCCTTGCCCTCCCGCACCTTGGCGGCCAGCCGCCCGCGCACCCACATGCGCTCGCGCAGCTCGCCGATCAGGTCGGCGTCCTCCGAGAAGCGCTCGGTGAGGATCGCCCGGGCGCCGTCGAGGGCCGCCTGCGGATCGGCGACACCCTTGTCGGCGTCGACGAACGCGGCCGCAGCGGCCAGCGGCTCGACGGTCGGGTCACCGAGCAGCCCGTCGGCGAGCGGCTCGAGCCCGGCCTCCCGCGCGATCTGCGCCTTGGTGCGCCGCTTCGGCTTGTACGGCAGGTAGATGTCCTCGAGCCGCGCCTTGGTCTCGGCGCCACGGATCTGCGCCTCCAGCTCCTCGGTCAGCTTGCCCTGCTCACGCACCGAGTCGAGGATCGCCGTCCGCCGCTCCTCCAGCTCCCGCAGATAGCGCAGCCGCTCCTCGATCGTGCGCAGCTGCGCGTCGTCGAGCATCTCGGTCGCTTCCTTGCGGTAGCGGGCGATGAAAGGCACCGTCGAACCGCCGTCGAGCAGCTCCACGGCAGCCTTCACCTGCCGCTCCCGTACGCCGAGCTCCGCGGCGATCCTGCCTTCGATGGACCCTACGAGGGGTGTCGTCACGATCCCGTCCCGCTTTCTCACTGAGGTTGCGCGGCAATTGTGGCAGGTGGCACCGACAACCGGGGATCAGGGCGGCAACCCGGCCGGGTCGCGGGGGACGGAATCAGGCCCGGCGGCTGCGTGTGCTCCCCGAGGCACCCCCGAAGAGCCGGGCGAGAGCCCGGAACGGCAACGTCACGACGGTGGCGATGGCGCCGCCGATCTGCCGCAGTACGTCTGCGATTGCACGGAACACGTGGTTCCCCTTTCCTCTGTTGGCTGCTGTGGACGTTGAGGTCCGAGTACCGCGGCTCGGGGAGGGCATGCCCGGGCACCTCCGGCGGTTGGGCGGGGGATGCCTGCGGCGGTCTGTGCGGCCTCATCCACGCCCGTCGCCCGGCCACCGACAGGCGTCACCGACCGGTTGGTACGTCTTCCTCGGGTGGCCGCCGCATGGCAGGAAAGGTGGGGAGTTCGTCATTGCCGCCCTTCGTCAAGGCCCGAAGAATCGGTGGCATGGCCCAGCGAACCGTTCTCTTCGTACTCTTCGACGACGTGCAGAGCCTCGATGTCACCGGGCCGTTGGAGGTCTTCGTGGGCGCCGAGCAGCACAGTCCGGGCACCTACCGCATCCGTACGGCCTCTCTCGACGGCGGTCCCGTACGTACGTCCGGCGGCCTGACCGTCGTACCGGATCAGGCCCTCGCCGACGCCCCCGAGCCGCACACCCTCGTCGTCCCCGGCGGTCAGGGCACGCGCCGCCCCCACCCCGGCCTGACCGACTGGCTGCGCGCGCACGGCCCCCGTGCCGAGCGCCTGGTCTCCGTCTGTACCGGCGCCATCCTGCTCGCCGCGGCGGGCCTGCTCGACGGCCGCCGTGCCACGACCCACTGGGCCTACTGCGACAAGCTCGCCCGCGACCACCCGGCCGTCGAGGTCGACCCGGACCCCATCTACGTACGTGACGGGCACGTCGCCACCTCCGCCGGGGTCACCTCGGGCATCGACCTCGCCCTCGCTCTGGTCGAGGAGGACCTGGGCCGGGACGTGGCCCTCGCGATAGCCCGCCACCTGGTCGTCTTCCTGCGCCGGCCCGGAAACCAGGCCCAGTTCAGCGCCCAGCTCGCCGCCCAGACCGCCCAGCGCGAGCCCCTCAGGGAAGTCCAGCGCTGGATCACCGAACACCCCGGCGCCGACCTGACGGTCGAGGCGCTCGCCGCCCGCGCGAGCCTCTCCCCGCGCCACTTCGCCCGCGCCTTCCAGACCGAGACCGGTATGACACCCGGCCGATACGTCGACCGGGTCCGCCTCGAACACGCGCGCCGCCTCCTGGAGGACACGGGCGACGGCATCGAGGAGATCTCCCGCGCCAGCGGCTACGGCACCCCGGAGGCGATGCGCCGCGCCTTCGTCAGAACCCTCGGCGCGGCCCCGGCCGAGTACCGGCGCCGGTTCCGCCCGGCACCCGCCGCCCACTGAACACCGCAACGGAATCACCCATAACCGATCCAAGGGGGAACCATGCAGTTCGCGATCGTCCTCTACGACCGCTTCACCGCCCTTGACGCCGTCGGACCGTACGAGACCCTCGGCCGGCTGCCGGACTCCGAGGTCGTCTTCGTCGCCGAGGAGGCCGGCCCCGTCCGCGCCGACAGCGGGAACCTCTCGCTGATCGCCGACAGGACCCTGGCCGAGGTGCCGAGCCCCGAGGTCCTGGTCGTCCCGGGTGGCCCCGGACAGACCCCGCAGATGGAGAACAAGATCCTCCTCGACTGGATCCGCGCCGCCGACGCCACCAGTACCTGGACGACGTCCGTGTGCACGGGCTCCCTGCTGCTGGCCGCCGCGGGGCTCCTCGAAGGGCGCCGCGCGACCTCGCACTGGCTCGCCCTCGACGAGCTGAGGAAGTTCGGTGCCGAGCCGACGGGGGAGCGGGTGGTGACCGACGGCAAATACGTCACCGCGGCCGGCGTCTCCTCCGGCATCGACATGGGGCTCGCGCTGCTCGGCCGGATCGCGGGCGACTTCGTCGCCCAGGCCGTACAGCTGGGGATCGAGTACGACCCGCAGCCGCCCTACGACGCCGGAGCCCCGCAGAAGGCGCCCGCCGACGTCGTCGAGCTGATCCGGTCCATGAGCCGGTTCATCCTCGGCCAGGAACCGACCACGTGAACCGCGGCTGACGGCGCTCCAGGAACGCGGCGACCCCCTCCGCGGTGTCGCCGCTGCCGCGCGCCTGCCCGCTCCAGTACGCGTCCCGGTCCGTGCGCCCGTTCGCGAACTCCTTCGCCGCGGCCTGCGTCAGCTGCGAACGGGACACCAGGATCCGGGTGAACTCCACCACCCGCTTGCCGAGTTCGCCCTCCGGCAGCACCTCGTCCACCAGTCCGGTACGCAGTGCCCGCTCCGAGTCGATCAACTCGCCGGAGTACAGCAGGTACTTGGTGGTGGCCGGCCCCACCAGTGACACCAACCGCCGGGTGGAGGAGGCCGGATACACGATCCCGAGCTTCGCCGGCGTCACCCCGAACAGCGACCCCTCCTCGGCGAACCGCAGATCACACGCCGCCGCCAGCTGCGACCCGCCGCCCACACAGTGCCCCCGGACCGCCGCCAGCGTCGGCTTCGGGAAGGCGGCCAGCGCCTCCTCGGCCGCCACGGCCAGATCCTGTGCCTCCTGGGGCGACCCCTGGAGCGTGGAGATGTCGGCGCCCGCGCAGAACGTGCCGCCCTCACCGGTCAGCACCAGCGCGCGTACGGCCGGATCGGTGGCCAGCGTGTCGAGCAGGGGCGGCAGCGCCCGCCACATCGCGGCCGTCATCGCGTTGCGCTTGGCCGGATGGTGGATGACGACGGTGGCGACCGAGTCGGCGACGCTGTGCAGTAGCTGGGGCTCCATGCGCCGGATGCTATCCGCCCACGTCGAACCGCCCATCACGGAGTGCCGCCGGGCGCCGGCGGCAGGGCGGGAGACGCCTGCCAAACCCGTACAAGCCGAATAGTTCGCCAAGTCGGCACGAGTGGGACAGGAGTGGTCCCACATCTGACGGTGTCATACGCCAACGATCAGAAACGCTCGATACCTGCTGACTTGTGTTCAGTTCTACGGCCCGGACCTGCGCGTTACCAACACTCGACGTGTGGTGACAATCGAGCGCGAGGGTGGCGACCGGACGATGGAGAACCACGGGCGCGGGTCCGGCCCGCGCCCAGCAGGCGGCGCGGACGAGCCCCTCGGTCAGCAGCCGCCGAATCCCCTGCCGTACGAGGGCGTGTGGCGGTTCACCGCTCCCGCCGTCGAAGCCTCGGTCCCGCAGGCCCGGCACGCCGTACGGGATCTGCTGTACCGCCAGGGCGTGCCGGCCCCCGACGACCTGGTCCAGGGAGTGTTGCTGATCGTTTCGGAGCTGGTCACGAACGCCGTCCGGCACGCGGCGCTGCTGTCGCCGATGCTCGCCGTGGAGGTCGCCGTCGGTGCCGAGTGGCTACGGGTGTCCGTGGAGGACAACCATCCGTACCGTCCGACGGCCCTGGAGGCGGACCACGGTCAGACCGGCGGCCGCGGTCTGCTCCTTGTGCGTGAGGTCACACGGGAGGCGGGCGGCGTGTGCGACGTCGAACACACGGCGAGCGGCGGCAAGGTGATCTGGGCCGCCGTCCCCCTCAAACCCGTGCACGTGGCTTAGGGCCTGTCCGAGGTCGCGTCACCAGCCGGCCGACGGGCCCGTCAGTTCCCTGATCGCGGGGCGGGCGGCGTCGAGCACGGTCATGAACCAGGAGGAGAAGGTGTCCTTCGCGTGGCGCTCCGCCAGCTCGGCGGCCGTCACGAACGCCGTCGCGCCGACCTCCTCCGGGTCCGGCCGCAGCGGGGACTGGACCAGGCCGACGAAGAGGTGGTTGTACTCCTGCTCCACCAGGCCCGACTCCGGGTCCGGGTGGTTGTAGCGGACGGTGCCCGCCTCGGCGAGCAGCGACGGGGAGACACCGAGCTCCTCGTGCGTGCGCCGGGCGGCGGCCGCGAAGGGCGCCTCGCCGGGGTAGGGGTGACCGCAGCAGGTGTTGGACCACACGCCGGGGGAGTGGTACTTGCCGAGCGCCCGCTGCTGGAGCAGCAGCCGGCCGTGCTCGTCGAAGAGGAACACGGAGAAGGCGCGGTGCAGCTGCCCCGGCGGCTGGTGGGCGGCGAGCTTCTCCGCGGTGCCGATCGTCACACCGTTCTCGTCGACCAGTTCCAGCAAAATCGCGTCTGCGGCGCCGTTCGACGGACTGTGCGTCGCGGTGGCAGGTGTGATCGGCATACCCATCCTTCACATCGGTCTTCGCGCCCCAAGTGTGCCGTACGAATCCGGCACTCCCGGCAGTTGATCGTGCCCGGCGCGGCGGGCACGGAACCGTCCGCGGGGGCGATGTGAGGTTGAGGACGCGACCGACCACCGGATCGCTGCATTCCGTCCGTACTGGCGTTTTGTCGGACCGTACGGTTGTTTCAGTGGCAGAGCCGGGCCTCGTGCTCGGCGTGCCCGCCCGGCTCCAGCTGGAAGGTGCAGTGCTCCACGTCGAAGTGGTGGCCCAGGCACCCCTGGAGCTCGTGCAGCATCTTCTCGTGGCCGATCGCGTTCAGGACGTCGGAGCGCACCACCACGTGCGCCGACAGCACCGGCATGCCGGACGTGATCGTCCAGGCGTGCAGGTCGTGGACGTCCTCGACACCGTCCAGGGCGAGTATGTGGGCCCGCACCTGAGCGATGTCGACGTCCTTGGGGGCGGACTCCAGGAGCACGTCGAGGGTCTCGCGCAGCAGTTTGAAGGTGCGCGGCACGATCATCAGGCCGATGACCAGCGAGGCGATCGGGTCGGCGGTCTGCCAGCCGGTGGCCACGATCACCGCCGCCGAGATCAGCACCGCGAGCGAGCCCAGCGCGTCCGCGGCCACCTCCAGGAAGGCGCCGCGCACGTTCAGGCTCTCCTTCTGGCCCCGCATCAGCAGCGTCAGGGAGACCATGTTGGCGACCAGGCCGATCGCACCGAACACGATCATCAGGCCGCCCTCGGTGTCCGCGGGCGTGAGGAACCGCTGGATCGCCTCGTACAGCACATAGCCGCCGACGCCGAGCAGAAGCAGGCAGTTGGCGAGGGCGGCGAGGATCTCCGCGCGGGCGTAGCCGAAGGTGCGCCTGTCGCTCGGCGGGCGGCCGGCGAAGTGGATGGCGAGCAGGGCCATGCCCAGGCCCAGCGCGTCCGTCGCCATGTGCGCCGCGTCCGCGATCAGGGCGAGCGAGTCGGCGACCACACCGCCGATGATCTCGACCACCATGACGCCGAGCGTGATCGACAGCGCCACGCGCAGTCGCCCGCGGTACGTCGCCGCGGCCGTACCGGTCGTGGGCGCATGCGCGTGCGTGTGCCCGTGATCGTGCCCAGCCCCCATGGAAAAGCCGCCCTTCTGCGGTCCGTAGACGATCGGAATGTCGGTCCGGGAGCACAGTGAACTACGGGTGGGGGGTATCGGGCAACGCGGCAGTGAACACCGTTGTCATGTGCCCTGACCTGCAGAAACGATCCGCAGGTCAGAGCTCTGCGCATGATCAGCCGCCGTGGTGCAGCTGCCACCCCTGCCATGCCGACTCGACCATCTCGGGTACCCCGCGCCGAGCCGTCCAGCCGAGCTCCTCCGCGGCCAGCGCGGCCGAGGCGACCGCGCGCGGGGCGTCCCCGGGGCGCCGGGCCTCGACGACGGGGGGACGCCGGTCGCCGGTGACCTCGCCGATGACCGTGATCAGCTCGCGGACGGAGACGCCCTCGCCACGACCGATATTGACTGTCAGATCACCGCTCGCGTCCGCCGCGGTCAGCCGCCGCGCCGCCGCCAGGTGCGCTTCGGCGAGGTCCGCGACATGGATGTAGTCGCGGATACAGGTGCCGTCCGGCGTCGGATAGTCGTCACCGAAGATCCGCGGGGCCTCGTCGCGGGTGAGCCGGTCGAAGACCATGGGGACGATGTTGAAGACGCCCGTGTCGGCCAGCTCGGGCGCGGCCGCCCCGGCGACGTTGAAATAGCGCAGACAGACGGTGGAGATTCCGTGTGCCTGTCCCGCCGACCGCACCAGCCACTCCCCGGCGAGCTTGGTCTCGCCGTAGGGGTTCACCGGCGCGCACGCCGTGTCCTCGGTGATGAGGTCCACATCCGGGTTGCCGTAGACGGCGGCGGACGACGAGAACACCAGCCGCTTGACACCGGCCTCCGCGACGGCCTCCAGGAGCGTCGCGAGACCGCCCACGTTCTCCCGGTAGTAGCGCGTCGGCTGCGCCACGGACTCGCCGACCTGCTTGCGCGCGGCGAGGTGCACCACACCCGTCACCGCGTGCTCGGCCAGCACCCGCTTCAGCAGGTCACCGTCCAGCGACGAGCCCTCGACGAGCGGGACGTCCGCCGGGAGCCGGGCGGGCACGCCGGCCGAGAGGTCGTCCAGTACGAGGACCCGCTCCCCGGCGTCGGTCATGGCCCGCGCCACATGTGCCCCGATGTAGCCGGCTCCGCCTGTGATCAGCCATGTCATGGTCGCCCACCCTATGCCGAGGGCCCGCGGGTGCACGCAATGTCCCCGATGCCCGGCTCTGGGAGTGCGGGTTTGTGGGCAGGACCTCAGATCCCCGATGATGATCGCGGCAAAGCTCTGGGCAAACCACGTTGATCGCTCCGCCAAACGGGTGGTGAACGCTGGCCTTCAACCATCCGATAGCCTCTGCCGACATGCTGCCCGCGCCCCAGGCAACGGGCGCCCCCACACATGCACATGACCGGCGCGGACACGCCGGCACCCAGGGAGTGAGTTCGGTTTGTCGACCGCCATCCTCACCGGTCAGCCGGTCCCCGGATCGTCGATCGAGGGCGATCTGCGGTCCCTCGGCTACGACGTGCGGGTCGCCGCAGACCCGGCCGACGCCGAGACGCTCCTCGCCCAGGTGCCCGGCGACCAGCGGGTCGCCCTGGTCGACGCCCGCTTCGTCGGCCACCTGCACGCGCTGCGCCTCGGCCTCACCGACCCCCGCTTCCCGCTCGCCGCGATCCCGGGTGCCGTGACCGCCCAGCCGGCCGGCCGCCAGGCCCTGACCCGCGCGATGGCCAGGGAGCACTCGGCGGGTGCCGGCACGACGCTGGTGGACAGCCTCGCCGACCGCATCGTCACCGCGCTCGACGCCGACGGCACCGACGTCCACCGTCCCGAGCTCGGCAGCCTGGTCGCCGCCGTCCCGGCCGACCCGCAGGCCCGCAACGAGGCACGGCAGGCCGTCGCCGCCGTCGACGACGAGGCCGTACGCCTGAAGTCGGCCGTGAAGTCCCGGGACGGCTTCTTCACGACCTTCTTCATCAGCCCCTACTCGCGCTACATCGCCCGCTGGTGCGCCCGCCGGGGCCTGACCCCGAACCAGGTCACCACCGCGTCCCTGCTCACCGCGCTCATCGCCGCGGGCTGCGCGGCCACCGGCACCCGCAGCGGCTTCGTCGCGGCCGGCGTCCTGCTGATCGCGTCCTTCGTCCTGGACTGCACCGACGGACAGCTCGCCCGCTACTCCCTGCAGTACTCCACGCTCGGCGCCTGGCTGGACGCCACCTTCGACCGGGCCAAGGAGTACGCCTACTACGCCGGCCTCGCGCTGGGAGCCGCGCGGGGCGGCGACGACGTGTGGGCCCTCGCCCTGGGCGCGATGATCCTGCAGACCTGTCGGCACGTCGTCGACTTCTCCTTCAACGAGGCCAACCACGACGCCACCGCCAACACCAGCCCCACCGCCGCCCTCTCCGACAAGCTCGACAGCGTCGGCTGGACGGTGTGGGTGCGGCGCATGATCGTCCTGCCGATCGGTGAGCGCTGGGCGATGATCGCGGTGCTGACGGCGGTCACCACTCCTCGCATCACCTTCTACGCGCTGCTCATCGGGTGCGCCTTCGCGGCGACGTACACCACGGCGGGCCGGGTACTGCGGTCGGTGACCCGCAAGGCGCAGCGGACCGACCGGGCGGCAAAGGCATTGGCGGACCTGACGGACACCGGTCCGTTCGCCGAGGGGCTGAGCCGTGTCGCATGGCCCCTGGGCGCCCCGGTGGTCCCGGCGCTGGTGGGCACCGCCGCGATCCTCGCCACCGCCGGCATCGCCCCGTATGGCAACCGGCTCCCCGCACTGGTCGCCGTCTTCTACGTGGCTCTCTCCGCCCTCGCCGTCGCCCGCCCCCTCAAGGGCCCCCTCGACTGGCTGGTCCCGCCCCTCTTCCGGGCCGCCGAATACAGCACCGTTCTGATCCTCGCAGCCAAAGCGGAGGTGAACGGAGCCCTTCCTGCGGCTTTCGGCCTGGTGGCGGCCGTCGCCTACCATCACTACGACACGGTGTACCGCATCCGCGGCAACGCCGGAGCGCCCCCGGCCTGGCTGGTGCGCGCCATCGGGGGCACGAAGGACGGACGCTGCTCGTCACCGTCCTCGCCGCGGTGCTCTCCGCCTCGCAGTTCACGGTCGCGCTCACGGCCCTCGCCGTGGCCGTGGCCCTGGTGGTGCTCGTCGAGAGCATCCGCTTCTGGGTGTCCGCAGGGGCGCCCGCCGTACACGATGAAGGAGAACCCGCATGATCGGCCTCGTGCTGGCGGCCGGCGCCGGACGGCGTCTGCGCCCCTACACCGACAGCCTTCCCAAGGCTCTGGTGCCGGTGGGGCCCGCGGGCATAGAGGGCGAACCAACGGTTCTCGACCTCACCCTCGGCAACTTCGCCGAGATCGGTCTGACCGAGGTCGCGGTCATCGTCGGCTACCGCAAGGAAGCCGTGTACGCGCGCAAGGAAGCCCTGGAGCAGAAGTACGGGCTGAAGCTCACTCTCATCGACAACGACAAGGCCGAGGAGTGGAACAACGCCTACTCCCTGTGGTGCGGCCGTGACGCCCTCAAGGACGGTGTGATCCTCGCCAACGGCGACACCGTGCACCCGGTCTCCGTCGAGAAGACGCTGCTCGCCGCCCGCGGCGACGGCAAGAAGATCATCCTCGCCCTGGACACGGTCAAGCACCTGGCCGACGAGGAGATGAAGGTCGTCGTCGACCCCGAGAAGGGCATGACGAAGATCACCAAGCTGATGGACCCCGCCGAGGCCACCGGCGAGTACATCGGCGTCACCCTCATCGAGGGCGACGCCGCCCCCGAGCTGGCCGACGCCCTGAAGACCGTCTGGGAGACCGACCCGCAGCAGTTCTACGAGCACGGCTACCAGGAGCTCGTGAACCGCGGCTTCCGTATCGACGTGGCGCCGATCGGCGACGTCAAGTGGGTGGAGATCGACAATCACGACGATCTCGCCCGCGGACGGGAGATCGCGTGCCAGTACTGACCCGGCTGATTCCCTCGCCGCTCGTCGTGGACATCCGCCCGGGTGCCCTCGACGACCTGGCCTGTGTGCTCGCCGACGAGCGCATCTCGCATTCCGGCAAGCTGGCCATCGCGGTCAGCGGCGGCTCGGGTGCGAGGCTGCGCGCACGGCTCGAACCGACGCTGCCCGGGGCGACCTGGTACGAGGTCGGCGGCGGCACCATCGACGACGCGGTCCGGCTGGCGAGCGACATAAAGGCCGGCCACTACGACGCGGTCGTCGGGCTCGGCGGCGGCAAGATCATCGACTGTGCCAAGTTCGCGGCGGCACGCGTCGGCCTTCCGCTGGTCGCCGTCGCCACCAACCTCGCGCACGACGGGCTCTGCTCGCCGGTCGCCACCCTCGACAACGACGCCGGCCGCGGCTCGTACGGTGTGCCGAACCCGATCGCGGTCGTCATCGACCTCAACGTGATCCGCGAGGCCCCCGTCCGCTTCGTGCGCTCCGGCATCGGCGACGTCATCTCCAACATCTCGGCCGTCGCGGACTGGGAGCTGTCCAACCGCGTCAACGGCGAGAAGATCGACGGTCTCGCCGCCGCCATGGCCCGCCAGGCGGGCGAGGCGGTGCTCAGGCACCCGGGCGGCGTCGGTGACGACGGCTTCCTGCAGGTCCTGGCCGAGGCGCTGGTGCTCACCGGTATCGCCATGTCGGTGTCGGGCGACTCCCGCCCGTCCTCCGGCGCGTGCCACGAGATCAACCACGCCTTCGACCTGCTGTACCCGAAGCGTGCCGCCGCGCACGGCGAGCAGTGCGGACTGGGCGCGGCCTTCGCGATGTACCTGCGCGGAGCCCACGAGGAGTCGGCCTACATGGCCGAGGTGCTGCGTCGGCACGGGCTGCCGGTGCTGCCGGAGGAGATCGGCTTCACGGACGACGAGTTCGTCCGCGTCGTGGAGTTCGCTCCCCAGACCCGGCCCGGCCGCTACACGATCCTCGAACACCTCGACCTGACAACCGACCAGATCAAGGACATCTACGCCGACTATGTCAAGGCCATCGGTAGCTGAACTCCGCCCCGTCGTTCACCCCGCGGGGGTGAAGGACAGGCGCAGCGGTGAGCACTGGATGGGACGCCTCTACATGCGCGAGGTGTCCCTGCGGGTCGACCGCTACCTGGTGAACACCAGGGTCACGCCCAACCAGCTCACATACCTGATGACCGTATGCGGCGTCCTCGCGGCCCCGGCACTCCTGGTGCCGGGGATCCCGGGGGCGGTGCTCGGCGTGGTCATGGTCCAGCTCTACCTGCTGCTGGACTGCGTCGACGGCGAGATCGCCCGCTGGAAGAAGCAGTACTCGCTGAACGGCGTCTATCTGGACCGCGTCGGCGCCTACCTCACCGACGCCGCGGTGCTCGTCGGCTTCGGCCTGCGCGCCGCCGACCTGTGGGGCAGCGGCCGTATCGACTGGCTGTGGGCCTTCCTCGGCACCCTCGCCGCGCTCGGCGCGATCCTGATCAAGGCCGAGACCGACCTCGTCGGCGTCGCCCGCCACCAGGCCGGGAAGCCCCCGGTCAAGGAGGCCGCGTCCGAGATGCGCTCCTCCGGCATGGCGCTGGCCCGCAAGGCCGCCGCCGCGCTCAAGTTCCACCGTCTGGTCCTCGGCATCGAGGCGTCCCTGCTGATCCTGGCCCTGGCGGTCGCCGACCAGGTCCGCGGCGACCTCTTCTTCTCCCGGCTCGGCGTCGCGGTGCTGGCCGGCATCGCGCTGCTGCAGACGCTGCTGCACCTGGTGTCCATCCTCGCCTCGAGCAGGCTGAAGTGAGCGGCATGGACTCGTCACCGGCATCCTCGTCGAAGGTCGGCGCGGTCATCATCACCATGGGCAACCGCCCCGACGAGCTGCGTGCCCTCCTCGACTCGGTCGCCAAGCAGGACGGCGACCCGGTCCAGGTCGTCGTGGTCGGCAACGGCTCCCCGGTCCCGGACGTCCCCGAAGGCGTCCGCACCATCGAGCTGCCCGAGAACCTCGGCATCCCCGGCGGCCGCAACGTCGGCATCGAGGCCTTCGGCCCCAGCGGTCGAGATGTCGACATATTGCTCTTCCTCGACGACGACGGCCTCCTCGCCCACCACGACACCGCCGAGCTGTGCCGGCAGGCCTTCGAGGCCGACCCGAAGCTCGGCATCATCAGCTTCCGCATCGCCGACCCGGACACCGGCGTCACCCAGCGCCGCCACGTCCCCGGCTGCGCGCCTCCGACCCGATGCGTTCCTCCCGGGTCACCACCTTCCTGGGCGGCGCGAACGCCGTCCGCACCCAGGTCCTCGCCGAAGTCGGCGGGCTGCCGGACGAATTCTTCTACGCCCACGAGGAAACCGACCTGGCATGGCGGGCCCTCGACGCGGGCTGGATGATCGATTACCGGTCCGACATGGTGCTGTACCACCCGACGACCGCGCCCTCGCGGCACGCGGTCTACCACCGCATGGTCGCCCGCAACCGCGTCTGGCTCGCCCGCCGCAACCTCCCCGCCCCCCTCGTCCCGGTCTATCTGGGCGTGTGGCTGCTGCTCACCCTCGTCCGGCGCCCCTCCCGCCCCGCCCTGAGGGCATGGTTCGGCGGATTCCGGGAAGGCTGGACGACTCCGTGCGGTCCCCGCAGGCCCATGAAGTGGCGTACGGTGTGGCGGCTGACTCGACTGGGCCGACCTCCCGTCATCTGACAGGCTCGACCCTGAGAGCAACCGGGCCGCAACCCGGCCCAAGGTCATGCCAGGCCCGCACAGGCTGCGCATCTCGAAGACGAAAGTTTCAACTGGTGAGTGAGACAACGCACGACGGCGGAGTCGCGGTGAGCGCGCCGCCCCCGTCGCCCGACGAGGGCCTCACGGCGGCCCAGCTGGCCGCCAAGTACGGGCTGTCCGTGAGCGGTGCCCGCCCCTCGCTGTTCGAGTACGTCCGCCAGCTCTGGGACCGGCGGCACTTCATCCTCGCGTTCTCGCGGGCGAAGCTGACCGCCCAGTACAGCCAGGCGAAACTCGGCCAGCTCTGGCAGGTGGCCACCCCGCTGCTGAACGCGGCCGTTTACTTCTTCATCTTCGGCCTGATCCTGAATGCCAACCGGGGCATGTCCCGCGAGGTGTACATCCCGTTCCTGGTCACGGGCGTGTTCGTGTTCACCTTCACCCAGAGCTCGGTGATGGCGGGCGTACGCGCGATCTCCGGCAACCTCGGCCTGGTCAGAGCGCTGCACTTCCCGCGCGCCTCGCTGCCGATCTCCTTCGCGCTGCAGCAGCTCCAGCAGCTGCTGTTCTCGATGATCGTGCTGTTCGTCGTGGCGGTCGGCTTCGGCAGCTACCCGCGCATGTCCTGGCTGCTGATCGTGCCGGTGCTGGTGCTGCAGTTCCTCTTCAACACCGGCCTTGCGCTGATCATGGCCCGTGCGGGCGCCAAGACCCCGGACCTGGCCCAGCTGATGCCCTTCGTGATGCGTACGTGGATGTACGCGTCCGGCGTGATGTTCTCCATCCCGATCATGCTCGCGGACAAGCCGGACTGGATCGCCACCGTCCTGCAGTGGAACCCGGCCGCCATCTACATGGACCTGATGCGCTTCGCCCTCATCGACGGCTACGGCTCCTCCAACCTCCCCGACCACGTCTGGGCGGTCGCGCTCGGCTGGGCCCTGCTGCTCGCCGTGGGCGGTTTCGTGTACTTCTGGAAGGCGGAGGAGAGGTACGGCCGTGGCTGAGCAGAAGACGGATGCCCGCATCCCCACCGTCATCGCCGACGAGCTGCACATCGTCTACCGCGTCAACGGCGCCAAGACCGGCAAGGGCAGTGCCACCGCCGCCCTCAGCCGCATCCTCAAGCGCGGCGAGGAGCGGGGTGTACGCAAGGTGCACGCCGTGCGCGGCGTCTCCTTCGTCGCCTACCGCGGCGAGGCCATCGGCCTGATCGGCTCCAACGGATCCGGCAAGTCGACCCTGCTGCGCGCCATCGCCGGCCTGCTCCCGGCCGAGAAGGGCAAGGTCTACACCGACGGCCAGCCCTCGCTGCTCGGTGTGAACGCGGCCCTGATGAACGACCTGACCGGTGAGCGCAACGTCATATTGGGCGGCCTCGCCATGGGCATGTCCCGCGAGGAGATCAAGGAGCGCTACCAGCAGATCGTCGACTTCTCCGGCATCAACGAGAAGGGCGACTTCATCACCCTGCCCATGCGCACCTACTCCTCGGGCATGGCGGCCCGGCTGCGCTTCTCCATCGCGGCCGCCAAGGACCACGACGTCCTCATGATCGACGAGGCGCTGGCCACCGGCGACCGCAAGTTCCAGAAGCGCTCCGAGGAACGCATCCGCGAGCTGCGCAAGGAAGCCGGCACCGTGTTTCTCGTCAGCCACAACAACAAGTCGATCCGCGACACCTGCAACCGCGTCCTGTGGCTGGAACGCGGCGAGCTGCGCATGGACGGACCGACGGACGAGGTCCTCAAGGAGTACGAGAAGTTCACGGGCAAGTAGTCCACCCGGACATGGGCCGAGCGGCCCAACAGGCTTCCCAAGGCCCCGCCGGAACTGCCCCGGCGGGGCCCGCGTCTGCAAAGGAAACGTCAACTCCGGCTGGCTTCAGGAATCTTGACACCAATCGGTGTGTTGTTGTGATGTGCAGGACACCCCCACGGGCCCTACCCCGTTGTACAACGTAAGCTGTACCGGTGCCGAAACGCGGCAAGTGGGGCGATAAGGCGCGACACCCCTCTCTCCGGGCTGCGGCGCGGACGGCCGGGCGGCGTGTCCGAAATAGTATGCATTGGGTCAGCGGTGTAGAACGGGAGATGTGACGGCAATGGCTACGGAAACTCCCCAGCTCAACGCAGCAGCCTGTGCCGTCCGCGCCCCGGGCAGTCCACGGTGACGGGACCCGGCGCGCGCGCAGCTGATCCGGAGCGCGGGACGCTCGACAAGGCCGCCGCGGAGAACTTCCCCGTGGCGCCGTTCTTCCTGCCCAGGGCCTGGCGCGCCGACCTCATGGCCGTCTACGGCTTCGCCCGCCTCGTCGACGACATCGGCGACGGCGATCTCGCTCCCGGCGGCGCCGACGCCCGTCTGCTCGGCGTGTCGGCCGAGGATGCCGGGGACCGCCTGGTCCTCCTCGACGCCTTCGAGGCCGACCTCCGCCGGGTCTTCGACGGCACCCCGCGTCACCCCCTGCTGCGCCGCCTCCAGCCGACCGTCCGCCGTCGCTCGCTGACCCCCGAGCCCTTCCTCGGCCTGATCGCCGCCAACCGCCAGGACCAGCTCGTGGGCCGGTACGAGACCTACGACGATCTCCTTGCCTACTGCGAACTGTCCGCCAATCCCGTCGGCCGTCTCGTCCTCGCCGTCACCGGCACCGAGACGCCCGAGCGGATCCGCCGCTCCGACG
The DNA here is from genome assembly GCF_050936625.1 of Streptomyces sp. CA-251387. Classification (NCBI taxonomy): domain Bacteria; kingdom Bacillati; phylum Actinomycetota; class Actinomycetes; order Kitasatosporales; family Streptomycetaceae; genus Streptomyces; species Streptomyces sp. CA-251387. Next base: position 8,195,129 of record NZ_JBNJMJ010000001.1, read on the forward strand.
CGGTGTGCACGGCGCTGCAGATCGTCGAGCACCTCCAGGACGTCGCCGAGGACCTCGCCCGTGACCGGATTTATCTGCCCGCCGCGGACATGAAGCGCTTTCACGTGGACGAAACCGATCTCGCGGCGAAAACGGCAGGCGCATCGGTGCGCGCCCTGGTTGCATACGAAGCCGAACGTGCCCAGCACCTCCTGAATGAAGGCACCCCCCTGGTGGGTAGCGTCCACGGCAGGCTCAAGCTGCTGCTCGCGGGTTTCGTGGCGGGGGGAAGGGCGGCGATCCGTGCGATCGCCGCCGCCGAATACGACGTACTTCCCGGCCCGCCCAAGGCCAGCAAGCTCCAGTTGCTGCGCGAGGTGGGCGTGACTCTGCGAGGAGAGGGGTGATCCGGACCGTGGAGTCTGCACCACACGCGTCCGCACCGGTACTCGCCGCCTACAGCTACTGCGAGGCCGTCACCGGACAGCAGGCCCGTAACTTCGCCTACGGCATCCGACTGCTGCCCACGCCCAAGCGCCGCGCGATGTCGGCGCTGTACGCGTTCTCGCGCCGCGTCGACGACATCGGCGACGGCGCGCTGACCGACGAGGTCAAGGTCGCCAGACTCGAGGACACCCGGGAGCTGCTGACCCGGATCCGCGACGGGGCGGTCGACGAGGACGACATCGATCCCGTGGCCGTCGCCCTCGCCCACGCCGCCGACACCTTCCCGATCCCGCTCGGCGGCCTGGACGAGCTCATCGACGGCGTCCTGATGGACGTGCGCGGCGAGACCTACGAGACCTGGGACGACCTGAAGGTCTACTGCCGTTGCGTGGCGGGCGCCATCGGGCGGCTCTCGCTCGGTGTGTTCGGCACGGAACCGGGGGCGCGCGGCGCCGAGCGCGCGCCCGAGTACGCCGACACGCTCGGGCTCGCGCTGCAACTCACCAACATCCTGCGGGATGTTCGCGAGGACGCCGTCGGCGGGCGCACCTATCTGCCCTCCGACGACCTCGCCAAGTTCGGCTGCTCGGTCGGCTTCAGCGGGCCGACACCACCGGAGGGCTCCGACTTCGCGGGCCTCGTGCACTTCGAAGTGCGTCGGGCCCGCGCTCTTTTCGCCGAGGGCTACCGGCTGCTGCCCATGCTCGACCGGCGCAGCGGCGCCTGTGTCGCCGCCATGGCGGGCATCTACCGCCGTCTCCTCGACCGCATCGAGCGCGACCCGGAGGCCGTGCTGCGCGGCCGCGTCTCGCTGCCCGGGCGCGAGAAGGCATACGTCGCCGTGCGCGGCCTGAGCGGTCTGGACACCCGGCACATGACCCGTCGTACCGTCAGGAGGCGTGCCTGATGGACATTACGGTCCAAGGTGATGCCATCGGCGAAAAGTGGCGGGCAACCCTCCGGTGCCGGGCCGCGTCCCTGACTGAGACGACCGGCCGTGCAGCGTTCAAGCACCGGTGCGGCGGTCGCGCAGGGGAGGGTGCACGATGACCGACGCCATGCGGCGCGAAGAGGCGCTCGCGGACATCCCCGGAGGCTCCGGGCGGGACGCCGTCGTGGTCGGCGGTGGGCTCGCCGGCATCACCGCCGCGCTCGCGCTCGCCGACGCCGGAGTGCGCGTCACCCTGATCGAGGGCAGGCCGCGACTCGGTGGCCTGGCCTTCTCCTTCCAGCGCGGCGACCTCACCGTCGACAACGGCCAGCACGTGTACCTGCGCTGCTGCACCGCCTACCGCTGGTTCCTCGACCGGATCGAGGGGTCGGCGCTGGCGCCGCTGCAGGATCGTCTCCACGTGCCCGTACTCGACGTCGCGCGGCCCGAGGGGCGGCGGCTCGGCAGGCTGCGGCGCGACGCGCTGCCCGTACCCCTGCACCTGGGCCGGAGCCTGGCGACGTATCCGCATCTGTCACTCGCCGATCGCGCCAAGGTCGGACGTGCCGCGCTCGCGCTCAAGGGGCTCGACCTCGCCGATCCCGCCCTGGACGACCAGGACTTCGGCAGCTGGCTGGCCGCGCACGGTCAGTCGGCGCGTGCTGTCGAGGCCCTGTGGGACCTGGTCGGGGTCGCCACCCTCAACGCGGTCGCCGGCGACGCCTCGCTGGGGCTCGCCGCGATGGTGTTCAAGACCGGTCTGCTGTCCGACCCGGGCGCGGCCGACATCGGCTGGGCGCGCGTCCCGCTGGGCGAACTGCATGACCGGCTGGCCCGCAAGGCGCTCGACTCCGCGGGCGTCCGTATCGAGGTCCGTACACGCGTCACCTCCATCTCCCCTGACGAGAACGGACGTTGGAGCGTCCGGGTTCCCGGCGAGACGCTCCGGGCGGACGCGGTCGTGCTCGCCGTGGCCCAGCGTGAGGCGTACGACCTGCTGCCCGGGGGTGCCCTCGACGCGCCCGAGCAACTGCTGGAGATCGGCACGGCTCCGATCCTCAACGTCCATGTCGTGTACGACCGCAAGGTGCTCAGCCGGCCGTTCTTCGCCGCGCTCGGCACCCCCGTGCAGTGGGTGTTCGACCGGACCGACGCCTCCGGGTTGCGGCACGGGCAGTACCTCGCCCTGTCGCAGTCTGCCGCGCAGGACGAGATCGACGAGCCCGTCGCCGCACTGCGCGAGCGGTATCTGCCCGAGCTGGAGCGGCTGCTGCCCAGGGCGCGCGGCGCGGAAGTGAAGGACTTCTTCGTGACCCGGGAGCGCACAGCGACGTTCGCTCCCACTCCCGGTGTCGGGCGGCTGCGGCCCGGCGCCCGTACCAAGGCACCCGGCCTCTACCTGGCCGGAGCGTGGACCGCCACAGGGTGGCCCGCGACCATGGAGAGTGCGGTCCGCAGTGGCGTGAGTGCGGCCGGCGCCGCGCTGAGCGCCCTGGGCCGGCCCCGCCCCAGCCACCTCTTCGACGTCGAGGAGGCGGCATGATGCTGAACCAGCACACGGCGGCAGGCCCCCGCACCCCCGGTACCGCAACAAGAGGAGAGACTGTGCCCACTGTGCCCCCGGCCGAGAAGGCCGCTCGAGAGACCGCGGTGGACGTGACCGCGCTCCTGGAGCGCGGGAGGACCCTGGCCACACCGGTACTGCGGGCGGCGATCGACCGCCTGGCCCCTCCCATGGACACCGTTTCCGCCTACCACTTCGGCTGGATCGACGCCGACGGCAACCCCACGGCCGGCGACGGCGGCAAGGCCGTACGCCCCGCCCTCGCCGTGCTCTCCGCCGAGGTCACCGGCGCCGCGCCCGAGGTCGGCATCCCCGGCGCCGTCGCCGTCGAACTGGTCCACAACTTCTCCCTGCTGCACGACGACCTGATGGACGGCGACGAACAGCGCCGCCACCGCGACACGGTCTGGAAGGTGCACGGCCCCGCCCAGGCCATCCTCGTCGGCGACGCCCTGTTCGCCCTGGCCAACGAGGTGCTGCTGGAACTCGGCACCGTCGAGGCCGGCCGCGCCACCCGCCGCCTGACCACCGCCACCCGCGCCCTGATCGACGGTCAGGCGCAGGACATCTCCTACGAGCACCGCGACCGCGTCAGCGTCGAGGAGTGCCTGGAGATGGAGGGCAACAAGACCGGCGCCCTGCTCGCCTGCGCCAGCTCCATCGGCGCCGTGCTCGGCGGCGCGGACGACCGCACCGCCGACACCCTGGAGAAGTACGGCTACCACCTCGGCCTCGCCTTCCAGGCCGTCGACGACCTCCTCGGCATCTGGGGCGACCCGGTCTCCACCGGCAAGCAGACCTGGAGCGACCTGCGCCAGCGCAAGAAGTCCCTGCCGGTCGTGGCCGCCCTCGCGGCAGGCGGGTCCGCCTCCGAGCGGCTCGGCGAGATCCTCGCCGCCGACGCCAAGAGCAGCGACTTCGAGACCTTCTCCGAGGAGGAGTTCGCGGCCCGCGCCGCCCTCATCGAGGAGGCCGGCGGCCGCGAGTGGACCGCCGAAGAGGCACGCCGCCAGCACACCATCGCCGTCGAGGCCCTCGACGCCGTCGACATGCCCGACCGGGTGCGGGCACAGTTCACGGCGCTCGCCGACTTCGTCGTCGTACGAAAGAGATGATCACCGGGCGAAAAGAGATGATCAGTATCGGTCGAATAGCCCTCGCGTAGTCGCCGGCCGGTGCCGCTGGAAGAAGCGCACCGGCCGACGGCGGACCCACAGCAGACGCACTACCTGGAGCACTGCACGAAGGGGAAGCCATGACAGCGACGACCGACGGAAGCACCGGGGCACCGCCGCCCCGGGCAGCCGCGGCCAGCGACACCGAGACACAGACCCCCGGGGCGGCCGGGGTACAGGAAGCCGCCGTGCGCGCGGTCCGGCGTGCCACCGACTTCCTGCTGGCGAAGCAGGACGCCCAGGGCTGGTGGAAGGGCGACCTCGAGACGAACGTCACCATGGACGCCGAGGACCTGCTGCTCCGTCAGTTCCTGGGCATCCGTGACGACAAGACCACGCAGGCCGCCGCCCTCTTCATCCGCGGCGAGCAGCGCGAGGACGGCACCTGGGGCACCTTCTACGGCGGTCCCGGTGAACTCTCCACCACCGTCGAGGCGTACGTCGCGCTCCGCCTGGCCGGCGACGCGTCGGACGCCCCGCACATGGCGAAGGCCTCCGCCTGGATCCGCGAGCAGGGCGGCATCGCCGCCGCCCGGGTCTTCACCCGGATCTGGCTGGCCCTCTTCGGCTGGTGGAAGTGGGAGGACCTGCCCGAACTTCCGCCGGAGCTCATCTACTTCCCGAAGTGGTTCCCGCTCAACATCTATGACTTCGGCTGCTGGGCCCGGCAGACCATCGTCCCGCTGACCATCGTCTCCGCGAAGCGCCCGGTACGGCCCGCGCCCTTCCCGCTCGACGAACTGCACACCGACCCGGACAACCCCAATCCGCCCAAGCCCCTTGCGCCCGCGGCCAGTTGGGACGGCGCCTTCCAGCGGCTCGACAAGGCCCTGCACCGGCTGCGCAAGGTCGCCCCGCGCAGACTGCGCAAGGCCGCCATGAACAGCGCCGCCCGCTGGATCATCGAGCGGCAGGAGAACGACGGCTGCTGGGGCGGCATCCAGCCGCCGGCCGTCTACTCGATCATCGCGCTCCACCTGCTCGGCTACGACCTCCAACACCCTGTCATGCGCGAGGGACTGGCGTCGCTGGACCGCTTCGCCGTCTGGCGCGAGGACGGGGCCCGGATGATCGAGGCCTGCCAGTCCCCGGTGTGGGACACGTGCCTCGCGACCATCGCGCTGGTGGACGCGGGCGTGCCCGCCGACCATCCGCAGCTCGTCAAGGCCGCGGACTGGATGCTGGGCGAGGAGATCGTCCGGCCCGGCGACTGGGCCGTACGACGGCCGGGGCTGCCGCCGGGCGGCTGGGCGTTCGAGTTCCACAACGACAACTACCCCGACATCGACGACACCGCCGAGGTGGTCCTCGCGCTGCGCCGGATCAAGCACCACGACCCGGAGCGGGTGGAGAAGGCCATCGGGCGCGGGGTGCGCTGGAATCTCGGCATGCAGTCGAAGAACGGGGCGTGGGGCGCCTTCGACGTCGACAACACCAGCCCGTTCCCCAACCGGCTGCCGTTCTGCGACTTCGGCGAGGTCATCGACCCGCCGTCGGCGGACGTCACCGCGCACGTCGTCGAGATGCTCGCGGTCGAGGGGCTGGCCCATGACCCGCGCACCCGGCGCGGCATCCGGTGGCTGCTCGCCGAACAGGAGCCGGACGGCTCGTGGTTCGGGCGCTGGGGCGTCAACTACGTCTACGGCACCGGATCCGTCGTCCCCGCCCTGGTGGCCGTCGGCATCCCGGGCTCGCACCCGGCGATCCGCCGCGCGGTGGCCTGGCTGGAGTCCGTCCAGAACGACGACGGCGGCTGGGGCGAGGACCTGCGCTCCTACAAGTACGTCGAGGAGTGGAGCGGCAAGGGCGCCTCGACCGCCTCACAGACGGCATGGGCACTGATGGCGCTGCTGGCCGCGGGGGAGAAGGACTCCAAGGCCGTCGAACGCGGCATCGAGTGGCTCGCGGCCACCCAGTTGGCGGACGGCTCCTGGGACGAGCCGTATTTCACCGGGACGGGCTTCCCGTGGGACTTCTCGATCAACTACCACCTCTACCGGCAGGTGTTCCCGCTCACCGCACTGGGCCGGTACGTCCACGGAGAGCCCTTCTCCGACCGGCACAAGGGGAGCTGATGAGCACCCCGCCCGCCCCGGCCCCGCTGCTGATCGCCTGCGCGCTCGGCATCGAGCAGTTCGCCCTGCGCACGAGCGATCGGGGCGGGGCCGGCGGGCCGGTCACCGTGCTCCGTACGGGCATGGGGCCCCGGGCGGCCCAACGCTCCGTCACCCGTGTGCTGACCGATCCCGCCCTCAGTGCGGCCGCCGTGCTCGCCACGGGTTTCTGTGCGGGACTCGCCCCCGGTATGCACCCCGGTGATCTGGTCGTCGCCGAGGAGACCCGGGATCCGGGGGGAACCGTTCCGTGCGTCGGGACCGACCTCCTCGTCAAGGAGCTCGTGCGCACCGTCCCCGGCCGCACTGTCCACACCGGACCACTCACCGGCTCCGACCACGTCATCCGCGGTCAGGAGCGGTCCGACCTGCTCTCGACCGGCGCAATCGCGGTCGACATGGAGTCGGCGGCCACGCTCCTGAGCGCCGTACGCACGGGCGAGCGCCCGGTTGCGGCTGTCCGGGTGGTCGTGGACGCTCCAGAACATGAACTCGTCCGGATCGGCACGTTGCGCGGTGGAATATCGGCTTTCCGCGTACTTCGTTCCGTTCTGCCTGCTTTCTATGAATGGCACCGTTCTTTGCTGCTCCCCAGGAGGTGAGCCAGATGGCCATGCCGCTGCGTCAGTCCATCAAGGTCGCTACTTACTTGGCCGAACAGAAGCTTCGCAGGCGGGACAAGTTTCCGCTCATCGTCGAGTTGGAACCGCTGTACGCCTGCAATCTGAAGTGCGAGGGCTGCGGCAAGATCCAGCACCCGGCCGGAGTGCTGAAGCAGCGCATGCCCGTCGCGCAGGCCGTGGGAGCGGTGCTCGAGTCCGGTGCGCCGATGGTGTCCATCGCCGGCGGTGAGCCGCTGATGCACCCGCAGATCGACGAGATCGTGCGGCAGCTGGTGGCCAAGCGGAAATACGTCTTCCTGTGCACCAACGCCCTGCTGCTGCGCAAGAAGATGGACAAGTTCAAGCCCTCCCCCTACTTCGCCTTCGCCGTGCACATCGACGGTCTGCGCGAGCGCCACGACGAGTCGGTGGCGAAGGAAGGCGTGTTCGACGAGGCGGTGGAGGCCATCAAGGAGGCCAAGAAGCGCGGCTTCCGGGTCACCACCAACTCCACCTTCTTCAACACCGACACCCCGCAGACCATCATCGAGGTCCTCAACTACCTCAACGACGACCTGAAGGTCGACGAGATGATGATCTCGCCCGCCTACGCCTACGAGAAGGCCCCCGACCAGGAGCACTTCCTCGGTGTGGAGCAGACCCGCGAGCTGTTCAAGAAGGCCTTCGCGGGCGGCAACCGGCGCCGCTGGCGGCTCAACCACTCCCCGCTGTTCCTCGACTTCCTCGAGGGCAAGGTCGACTTCCCGTGCACCGCGTGGGCGATCCCCAACTACTCGCTCTTCGGCTGGCAGCGACCCTGCTACCTGATGGCCGACGGCTACGTGTCGACGTACCGCGAGCTGATCGAGGAGACCGACTGGGACAAGTACGGCCGCGGCAAGGACCCGCGCTGCGCCAACTGCATGGCGCACTGCGGCTACGAGCCCACCGCCGTCCTCGCCACCATGGGTTCGCTGAAGGAGTCGCTGCGCGCCATGCGCGAGACGGTCTCCGGGAACCGGGAGTGACGTCATGACCGCCATCCCCTTGGGCGTCCCCGAGGTACCGGTCCGGCCGATCGCCGAGCGGCGTGTGTCGCGGCAGATCCAGGTCGGTCCGGTGGCGGTCGGGGGCGGGGCCCCGGTGTCGGTGCAGTCGATGACGACGACGCGTACGTCGGACATCGGCGCCACCCTCCAGCAGATCGCCGAGCTCACGGCCTCCGGCTGCCAGATCGTCCGGGTCGCCTGCCCGACGCAGGACGACGCGGACGCGCTCGCGACGATCGCCCGCAAGTCGCAGATCCCGGTGATCGCGGACATCCACTTCCAGCCGAAGTACGTGTTCGCCGCGATCGAGGCGGGCTGTGCGGCCGTACGGGTCAATCCCGGCAACATCAAGCAGTTCGACGACAAGGTCAAGGAGATCGCGCGGGCCGCCAAGGACCACGGCACGCCGATCCGGATCGGCGTCAACGCGGGTTCGCTCGACAAGCGGCTGCTGCAGAAGTACGGCAAGGCGACGCCCGAGGCGCTCGTGGAGAGCGCCCTGTGGGAGGCGTCGCTCTTCGAGGAGCACGACTTCCGGGACATCAAGATCTCGGTGAAGCACAACGACCCCGTCGTGATGGTCAGCGCCTACCAGCTGCTCGCCGAGCAGTGCGACTATCCGCTGCACCTCGGGGTGACCGAGGCCGGTCCCGCTTTCCAGGGCACGATCAAGTCGGCGGTCGCCTTCGGGGCGCTGCTGTCGCGGGGCATCGGCGACACGATCCGGGTGTCCCTGAGCGCGCCGCCGGCCGAAGAGGTCAAGGTCGGCATCCAGATCCTGGAGTCGCTGGGGCTCAGGCAGCGACGCCTGGAGATCGTCTCTTGCCCGTCGTGCGGGCGTGCGCAGGTCGACGTCTACAAGCTGGCCGACGAGGTCACGGCCGGTCTGGAAGGCATGGAAGTGCCGTTGCGGGTAGCCGTCATGGGCTGTGTGGTCAACGGTCCCGGCGAGGCCCGCGAGGCCGATCTGGGGGTCGCCTCCGGCAACGGCAAGGGCCAGATCTTCGTCAAGGGCGAGGTCATCAAGACCGTGCCCGAGTCGAAGATCGTCGAGACCCTGATCGAGGAGGCGATGAAGATCGCCGAACAGATGGAGCAGGACGGGGCCGCATCGGGCGCCCCCACCGTCACGGGGAAACCGGCAGTGACTGTGAGTTGAAGCAAGGCACGGACCGAGAGGGGGCCCGAGCGTGACGATTCTGGAGAGCATCCGGGGACCACGTGACCTGAAGGCGCTGTCCGAGGCGGAACTCGGTGAACTGTCCGACGAGATCCGGGAGTTCCTGGTGCACGCGGTCGCCAGGACCGGCGGACATCTCGGGCCCAACCTGGGGGTGGTGGAACTCTCCATCGCACTCCACCGGGTCTTCGAGTCGCCCGTCGACCGCATTGTCTGGGACACCGGTCACCAGAGCTACGTACACAAGCTTCTGACGGGGCGTCAGGATTTTTCCAAGCTGCGCGGCAAGGGCGGCCTGTCCGGCTATCCCTCGCGCGAGGAGTCCGAGCACGACATCGTCGAGAACAGCCACGCCTCCACGGCGCTCGGCTGGGCCGACGGGCTCGCCAAGGCCCGTCAGGTGCAGGGGGAGAAGGGGCACGTCGTCGCGGTGATCGGCGACGGGGCGCTGACCGGCGGGATGGCCTGGGAGGCGCTCAACAACATCGCGGCCGCCAAGGACCGGCCGCTGATCATCGTCGTCAACGACAACGAACGGTCGTACGCCCCGACCATCGGCGGCCTCGCGAACCATCTCGCGACCCTGCGCACGACTGACAGCTACGAGAAGGTCCTGGCCTGGGGAAAGGACGTACTCCAGCGCACGCCCGTCATCGGCAACACCGTCTACGAGGCCCTGCACGGTGCGAAGAAGGGCTTCAAGGACGCGTTCGCGCCGCAGGGGCTCTTCGAGGACCTGGGCCTGAAGTACGTCGGCCCGATCGACGGGCATGACATCGGAGCCGTCGAGTCGGCGCTGCGCAGGGCCAAACGCTTCCACGGACCCGTGCTGATCCACTGCCTCACGGAGAAGGGGCGCGGCTACGAACCCGCACTCGCGCACGAGGAGGACCACTTCCACACCGTCGGCGTGATGGACCCGCTGACCTGCGAGCCGCTCGCGCCGTCCAACGGGCCGTCGTGGACCTCGGTGTTCGGCGACGAGATCGTGCGGATCGGTCAGGAGCGGGAGGACGTCGTGGCGATCACGGCGGCCATGCTGCACCCCGTCGGGCTCGGCAAGTTCGCGGAGCGGTTCCCGGACCGGGTGTGGGACGTGGGGATCGCCGAGCAACATGCGGCCGTGTCGGCGGCCGGGCTGGCGACCGGCGGGCTGCACCCCGTCGTCGCCATCTACGCCACCTTCCTCAACCGCGCCTTCGACCAGCTGCTGATGGACGTCGCCCTGCACCGGTGCGGGGTGACCTTCGTGCTGGACCGGGCCGGCGTCACGGGCGCCGACGGGCCCTCCCACAACGGCATGTGGGACATGTCCATCCTCCAGGTCGTGCCCGGACTCAGGATCGCCGCGCCGCGCGACGCCGACCAGCTGCGGGCCCAGTTGAGAGAAGCGGTGGCCGTCGACGACGCGCCGACCCTCGTGCGGTTCCCGAAGGAGTCGGTGGGGCCGTCGATCCCGGCGGTCGACCGGGTGGGAGGCCTGGACGTGCTCCATCGGGACGCGGGCGAGCCGGACGTCCTCCTCGTCGCCGTCGGCGTGATGGCCCCGGTGTGCCTCCAGGCCGCCGAGCTGCTGCAGGCACGCGGCATCAACTGCACCGTCGTCGACCCCCGGTGGGTCAAGCCGGTCGACCCCGCCCTCGCGCCCCTTGCCGCCGATCACCGGTTGGTGGCCGTCGTCGAGGACAACAGCCGGTCGTCCGGAGTCGGCGCCGCCGTGGCACTGGCGCTGGCCGATGCCGAGGTCGACGTACCCGTACGGCGGTTCGGCATCCCGGAGCAGTTCCTGGCGCACGCCAAGCGGGGTGAGGTGCTCGCCGACATCGGGCTCACGCCCGTCGAGGTCGCCGGACGGATCAGCGCGAGCCTCGCCCTCAAGGAGGCCGAGGACACCCTGGCCGGCACCGAGCGGGCCGCCGGCGGCCAAAGCGGTCGTGGTCATGACGGTCGTAGTCATGACGGTCCTGCCGCCGTGCCAGTCAAGGAGAAAGCGGAATGACCACGGAGTTCGACCTCGGCAGACTCCTCGCCGAGCGCGGAGCCGAGCGCTACGAGCTGCACAGCAGGTACCTCAACCACCAGCTCCCGCGCATGCTGCACACCATCGGCTTCGACAAGGTCTACGAGCGGGCCGAGGGCGCGTACTTCTGGGACGCGGACGGCGACGACTACCTGGACATGCTCGCCGGGTTCGGGGTGATGGGCCTGGGGCGCCACCATCCCGTCGTCCGCAAGGCGCTGCACGACGTCCTCGACGCCTCCCTCGCCGACCTCACCCGCTTCGACTGCCAGCCGCTGCCCGGGCTGCTGGCCGAGAAGCTGCTCGTCCACAGCCCGCACCTGGACCGGGTGTTCTTCGGCAACAGCGGCACGGAGGCGGTGGAGACCGCGCTGAAGTTCGCGCGGTTCGTCACCGGGAAGCCGCGGATCCTGTACTGCGACCACGCCTTCCACGGGCTGACCACCGGCTCCCTGTCCGTCAACGGCGAGTCCGGCTTCCGCGACGGCTTCGCCCCGCTTCTTCCGGACACGGCCGTACCGCTCGGCGATCTCGAGGCCCTGGCACGGGAGCTGAAGCAGGGCGATGTCGCGGCCCTGATCGTTGAGCCCATCCAGGGCAAGGGTGTGCACGAGGCCCCGCCCGGCTATCTGCGGGCCGCCCAGGAACTGCTGCACAGGCACAAGGCGCTGCTCATCGCCGACGAGGTGCAGACGGGGCTCGGCCGGACCGGCGACTTCTACGCCTACCAGCACGAGGACGGTGTCGAGCCGGACCTGGTGTGCGTGGCCAAGGCGCTCTCCGGCGGGTATGTGCCGGTGGGCGCCACCCTCGGCAAGGACTGGATCTTCAAAAAGGTCTACTCGTCCATGGACCGGGTCCTCGTCCACTCGGCGAGCTTCGGGTCCAACGCGCAGGCCATGGCGGCCGGGCTCGCCGTGCTGTCCGTCATGGAGAACGAGCAGATCGTCGCGAACGCGCGGGCGAGGGGGGAGCAGCTGAAGTCCCGGCTGGCGGCGCTGACCGACAAGTACGAGCTGCTGGCCGATGTCCGCGGCCGGGGACTGATGATCGGCATCGAGTTCGGGCGTCCCGACTCGCTGAAGCTGCGCAGCCGCTGGACGATGTTGCAGGCCGCGCGCAAGGGCCTGTTCGCACAGATGGTGGTCGTACCGCTGCTGCGGCGGCACCGGATCCTCACCCAGGTCTCCGGGGACCACCTGGAGGTGATCAAGCTCATCCCGCCGCTGATCATCGGCGAACGGGAGGTGGACCGGTTCGTCGACGCCTTCACGGATGTGATGGACGACGCGCACAGCGGCGGCGGTCTGATGTGGGACTTCGGCAAGACCCTGATCAAGCAGGCGGTGGCCAACCGGTAGGCGTCGGATAGGGCGAGGGTCTTTGCCTCTCAGGCAAGAAATTTGCCGGTGGGGCAAACCTTCGGCTGAATGGAGAGCATGAGCTCTCCCGAGACCGAGCCGCCCGGTGTCGCGGCCGAGCCGGTGAACGGGCCGCCCGAGGCCCTTCCCGCGGTCGCGCCCCAGCTCCGCGCGCTGCGCCGCCGCGCCTCCCTCACCCTGGAGGCCGCGGCCCGCGCCGCCGGGCTGTCGCCCGCCCACCTCTCCCGCCTGGAGACCGGGCGGCGCCAGCCCTCACTGCCGATGCTGCTCGCGCTCGCGCGTATCTACGGTACGACCGTCTCCGAGCTGCTCGGTGAGACGGTCGCCGACCGGGACGCCGTCGTGCGCGCCGCCGACATGGAGCCGACCGCGGCCGGTGGCTGGACGTACTGGCAGGCGGGTGCGCCCGGGCGCGGGATGCAGGCCCTGCGGGTCCATGTGCCGTACGGCTCGCAGGGCGACATCGTGCGCGTGCACCCCGGCGAGGAGTGGCTGTACGTGCTCAAGGGGCGGCTTCGGCTGCGCCTCGGGGACACCACGCACCGGCTCGCCCCCGGCGACAGCGCGCACTTCGACTCGCTGACCCCGCACCGCATCGCCGCCCAGGACGAGGGCGGGGTCGAGCTCCTCTTCGTCCACACCCTGCTGCAGAGCCCCACGGCCACCCTGTGCCTGGGCCCCACCCCTGGAGAGACGCCATGAGCGACATGGAGGAGAAGTTCCCGCGTGCCCTGTGGGTGCGGCTCATCATCTACATCGCGGTGGGGCATCTCTTCGCGGCGTTCATCTACCTGCTGTTCGAGGCAGGAGCGAAGTAGCGGCAGGGGCGCGGCAGAGGGAGCGGCGGTCGTCCGGCAGGAGGGGCGCGGCGGTCGCCCGGCACCGGCCCGGGCTCAGTCGAGCAGCCGCTCCCGCAGCCGCTCCCGGGCCTCCGGGGTGACCCCCAGCCCCTGTTCCAGGTAGGTCTCGACGCCGCCCCACGTCTCCTCGATCGTCTCGAAGGCCGCCGTCAGGTACTCGGCGCGCGCGTCGAACAGCGGGCTGAGCAGTTCCATGACCTCGGGGGAGTAGGCCGAGGCGGCGCTGCTGCTGCGGTGCACCTTGTAGCGGCGGTGCTTGGCGTTGGACTCCAGGTAGTCGGCGAGGATCGCCTCGCGCTCGACGCCGAGGGCGAGCAGCGTGACGGCGATGGACAGGCCGGCGCGGTCCTTGCCCGCGGCGCAGTGCATGAGGGCGGGGACGCTGTCATCAGTGAGCGCCTGCAGTACCTGGGAGTGCTCGGCCGTGCGCTCCTTGATGATCCTGCGGTACGAGTCGATCATCCGGTTCGCGGCCTTGCCGTCCGCGAGGATCTCCCGCAACTGGTCGATGTCGCCGTCGCGGACCATCTTCCAGAACTCGGCGCCGTCCGCCGGGTCGCTCAGCGGCAGATTCACATTGCGCACGCCCGGCAGCTCGACGTCCGGACCCTCGAGCTTCTGGTCGGCCGCGTTGCGGAAGTCGAAGATCGTGTGCAGGCCCAGGGAGCCGAGGAAGGCGGCGTCCTCCTCGGTCGCGTGCGCGAGGTGGCCGCTGCGGAACAGCACCCCGTACCGCACCCGCCGTCCGTCCACGGTCGGAAGGCCGCCCACATCCCGGAAGTTGCGGACTCCGGCCAGCTCGGGCTCGGTCGACGGGATCTGCTGCGTCACGGGGGCTCCTCCCAGTCGGCCCCGCCGGCGCGGCTCGGCGGTGCGGCCGACGGGGTGCGCTCTCGACCATACGACATGGCTTCCTGGGGCAATGAGTTGTCCACAGGCGTTGCATCGGAGGCTCGCGGCCCGTGATGATGTTCCGGCTTGATCGGACCTGTTCGAATATGTGAGGGCTTGATGCTGGAGATCTCCGACCACGGGCGTACCTGGGTTCTTTCCGGGCCGACCAGCAGTTACGCCCTCCATCTCACGGACGGCGACGAGCTGCTGCACCTCCACTGGGGCCCGCGCATCGCGCTGGCCGACGCCGAGGAACTGGCCGCCCGGGCGCTTCCGCAGTACCGGGGCTTCGAGTCCCCGCTCGACGGACACGAGGAGTACCCCGTCGAGGGCGGCCCCCGCTTCGTACGGCCGGCCCTGTCCGTGCGCACCGACGAGCGGCGCGGCACCGAGTGGACCTTCGAGGCGTACGAGACCGAGGGCGCGGAGAGCGTCGAGGGCGCGGGGGGTGCTCAGGGCGGGGAACTGCGGCTGCGGTTCCGGGACGGCGGGCTGGGCATCACGCTGCACTACCGGATGCGTGACGACGTCGTGGAACGCTGGGTGACCCTGGACAACCAGGGGCCCGACCTGGAGCTGCTGCGCGCCGACTCCGCCACCTGGACCCTGCCCGACCGCGAGGACTGGCGGCTGTCGCAGCTGCACGGACGCTGGGCGGCGGAGTCCCGGCTGACGCAGTCGTCCCTCACCTACGGTGAGAAGGTCCTCGGCAGCCGCCGCGGCCACACCGGGCACCCGCTCCTGCCATGGGTCGCGCTCGACACCGACGCCACCGAGGAGCGCGGTGAGGTGTACGGCTGCGCCCTCGCCTGGTCGGGGTCCTGGCGGATCGCGGTGGCCCAGCTGCCGGACGCGCGCGTGCAGATCACCGGCGGGGCCGGATACGACGACTCGGGTCTGTTGCGGCTGGCGGCGGGCGAGTCGTTCGTGACGCCCGTCTTCGCCGGGCTGTGGAGCGACGGCGGCTTCGGGGGCGCGAGCCGGGCCTGGCACGCCTATCAGCGCGCCCATGTGATCCCTGACGCCGATCAGGACCGGCCCGTGCTGTTCAACTCCTGGGAGGCGACCGAGTTCGACATCTCCGAGGAGCAGCAGGGCACCCTCGCGCGGCGGGCCGCGGCCATCGGTGTCGAGCTGTTCGTCGTGGACGACGGCTGGTTCGGGGCGCGCACCAGCGACCGCGCCGGACTCGGCGACTGGACGCCCAACCCGGACCGCTTCCCGAACGGCCTCAAGCCGCTCGCCGACTATGTGCACGCCCTCGGCATGCAGTTCGGCATCTGGGTCGAGCCGGAAATGGTCAATCCGGACAGCGAGCTGTACCGCGCCCACCCGGACTGGGTGCAGTACCAGACCGGACGAAAGCGGACGGAATTCCGCAATCAGCTCGTACTGAACCTCGCCCGCGAAGACGTCCAGGAGTACCTCTGGAACCAGCTCGACGGGCTCCTCTCCAGCGCCCCGATCGACTACGTGAAGTGGGACTTCAACCGCTGCTTCACCGACGCGGGCTGGCCCGGCGAGCCGTACCCGCAGCGGCTCTGGGTGGACCACGTCCACGCCTTCTACGCCTTGCTGGACCGGCTGCGCGCCGCTCACCCGGGCGTCGCCTTCGAGTCCTGCTCGGGCGGTGGCGGCCGGATCGACCTGGGCGTGCTGAGCCGTACGGACCAGGTGTGGACGTCCGACAACACCGACCCGCTCGACCGGCTCGCCATCCAGCACGGCTTCAGCCAGATCCATCCGGCGCGGGTCATGGCGGCGTGGGTCACCGACAGTCCGAACAACCAGCTCAACGGCCGGGTCAGCTCGCTGCGCTTCCGGTTCGTGAGTGCCATGGCCGGGGTGCTCGGCGTCGGCGGCGACCTCACGCAGTGGACCGAGGCGGAGCTTGCCGAGGCCCGGGAGTGGGTGGAGCTCTACAAGGAGATCCGGCCCCTCGTGCAGCGCGGGGATCTGTACCGGCTGCGGCCTCCGCGGGGTGGGCTGAGCGCGGTGCAGTACGTCCTCGGTGACGAGACCGTCGTCCTCGCCTGGCTCCAGGCGCAGAGCTACGGCGAGGCCGTACCGGCGCTGCGGCTGAGGGGGCTCGACCCGACAGCATCGTACGAATGCCGCGAAACGGGCGAAGTTCACAGAGGTGCCGTATTGCTGCATCACGGACTGCGTACCGGATTGCACGGCGACCTTGATGCGGCAGTTATCCGACTGCGTCGCATCTAGTTGTTCTGTCCGAATTGGTGCCTTCATTCCAACTCGCTCTGGATTGAGGAAAGCTGGAGCGGCGTCACGTGAGGAGCGTCATATTCGTGACCGAGCGTCGCCCGTCATGTTCACGTAATTCACGTGATTTTCAAGGGGTTTTGTGCCGGGCGACGCGCCGATAATTCACTCAGGGTGACCGGGAATTCCCACAAGGGATCAACAGGAACGCATTCGGACGGAACCTCTCACTTGTTCCCGTGCGTCTTCCTCGCTTACGTTCGCCACCAATCCGGACGGACGCCGAATCCTGCCGCCGACCGGAGCCCGCACCGACTCACCCGACCATGGCAGGAGCGGGGGACCCACAGGTACAACCGCCTGTTCCGGTCTCCGGAACAGGCTAGGGGTAAAGCCGCGTTACGGCGCGGCCGGGCATCTCCAGCCCGCACCCGACAGCTCACCTCGCAGGCGCCGGAGAGGAATTCGCCATGCCCGCGAAGGGTAAGCACCGCCGCCCGAAGTCCCCGCGCCTCACCCGCTCCATCGCCGTCGCCGGAACCGGCGGCGCCGCTCTCGCCCTCCCGCTCTTCGGGGCCACCGGCGCCCATGCCGCTCCCTCGCAGTCCGCTTCGGAAAAGGCCGTTCAGTCCCTTCCGGTCGTCGAGAAGAAGGCGGCCGAGAAGGAGGCCACCGAGAAGAAGACGGGTGTGCGGACCTATTCGGTGAAGGTCGGCGACTATCTCTCGAAGATCGCCGACGAGCAGAACGTCAGCGGTGGCTGGAAGAAGCTCTACGCCGACAACCGCGAGGCCGTCGGCGAGGACCCGTCGCTGATCCACCCGGGTCTGAAGCTCACGATCGGCGGCCAGAAGGCCGCGACGAGCGCCCCCAAGTCCTCGCCGTCGTCCTCCTCTTCGTCCCCGAAGTCGTCCTCGAAGTCGTCCTCGAAGTCGTCGTCGGACTCGTCCGCCGCGAAGTCCTCCGCTTCTAAGACGACCAAGGCCGCTGAGAGCGCCGACACCGCCCCCGCCAGTGGTTTCAGCGCCCCCGTCTCCGCGGCCTCCGTCGCCACCGCGTACAAGGTGGCGGGCAGCATGTGGTCGAGCGGCTACCACACCGGCGTCGACTTCGCCGCCGCTACCGGCACCCCGCTCAAGGCGGTCGGCGCGGGCACCGTCGTCTCCGCCGGCTGGGCCGGCGCGTACGGCAACCAGGTCGTCATCCGGCTCGCCGACGGCTACTACGCGCAGTACGGCCACCTGTCCTCGCTCTCCGTCTCGGCCGGCCAGACCGTGACGGCGGGTCAGCAGGTCGGCCTCTCCGGCTCGACCGGCAACTCGACCGGCCCGCACCTGCACTTCGAGATCCGCACCACGCCGGACTACGGCTCGGACGTGGACCCGGTCGCCTACCTCCGCTCCAAGGGCGTCGCCATCGGCTGACCCGCGCCGACTCCCCCGCTCTCGGCTTCGCTCGAGCGGGGGGACTCCCATCGCCTGACACGCCGCCGAAGGCCGGACCCTGATCCCCGGGTCCGGCCTTCGGCGTGTCCGGGGTGTCGACAGGAAGGGGGTGATGGGGAAGAGTGATCTCCGCTCAGCCGCTGCAAGCGCTTTCTAAGGTCAACGCCCCTATGAAGGAGTCCCGTTCGTGACGACCACGCGCAGAGCATTCGGAATCCTCGCGGCTGGGGCCGCCCTGGGCGCACTTGCTCCCGCGGGCGCGGCGGGTGCCGCGTCCCACCGCCGGCTCATCGCCCACGACGACTTCCGCCATGGCCTCGCCCAGTGGGTGACCGAGTTGCAGGACGGCGGCACGATCACCGCGTCGCGCGGTGTGCTGGAGATCGACGTGCCGAGCGGTGCCACGGTGTGGTTCAGGAGACGCCTCGAAGGGCCGTACCTCCTTGAGTACACGGCCACCGCCGTGTCGGAAGGCGGGGCCAACGACCGTGTGTCCGACCTCAACAACTTCTGGAACGCCACCGACGTCCGTTCCCCGGACGACCTGTTCGCCACGCAGCGGGGCGGTGCGCTGGCGGAGTACGACTACCTCAAGACCTATTACGCCGGTTACGGCGCCAACTACAACACCACGACGCGACTGCGCCGGTACGTCGGCGAGGTCGGAGCCCGCCCGCTGATCTACGACTACACCGAGCCGCTGCTGGTGCCCAACCAGCCCAACCGGGTCCGTGTCGTCTCCGACGGGTCGACCGTGCGGTGGTGGAACAACGGACGGCTCGTCTTCGACTACGTCGACCAAGAGCCTTACCGCAGCGGGCACTTCGCGTTCCGGACCGTATGGAGCCACTTCCGGATCAGCGACTTCCGGGTGTGGCGGTTGAGCCTAAAACGCCCCTGATCAGAGGCTTATTCCAGGTTTGGCCAACACTTTAGGAGTGGCTTATCTCACCGCCCGTCAACCCTTCCTTACGGTCGCGTAAGTCACATTCAAAGGTGAATCATGCCCGTGTGGCAGGCGATTCGAAGAGTGACAGCAGATCAGAGATCGGGTCGTACGTCGCGGTGGGGGACAGCTTCACCGAGGGCGTCGGCGACCCCGGCCCCGACGGGGCGTTCGTCGGCTGGGCCGACCGGTTCGCGGTGCTGCTCGCGGACCGGCGGCCCGAGGGCGACTTCAACTACACCAACCTCGCCGTGCGCGGCAAACTGCTCGACCAGATCGTGGAGGACCAGCTCCCGCAGGCTGTGGAACTGGCCCCGGACCTGGTCTCGTTCTGCGCGGGCGGCAACGACATCATCCGGCCCGGCACCGACCCCGACGAGGTGGCCGAGCGCTTCGAGCGGGCGATCGCCCGGCTCACCTCCGCGGTCGGCACCGTCATGGTGACGACCGGCTTCGACACCCGTGGCGTACCCGTGCTGAAGCATTTGCGCGGCAAGATCGCCACCTACAACGGCCATGTGCGGGCCATCGCCGACCGGTACGGCTGCCCCGTGCTCGACCTGTGGTCCCTGAAAACCATCCAGGACCGCCGGGCCTGGGACGACGACCGGCTGCACCTCTCTCCCGAGGGGCACACGCGCGTGGCGCTCCGCGCGGGGCAGGTCCTCGGCCTGGAGGTCCCGGCCGACCCGGACCAGCCCTGGCCGCCGCTTCCGCCCCGTGGCACCCTCGAGATCCGCCGGGACGACGTCCACTGGGCGCGCGAGTACCTGGTGCCGTGGATCGGGCGGCGTCTGCGGGGCGAGTCGTCGGGCGACCATGTGACGGCCAAGGGAGCGCTGTCGCCGGACGACATCAAGATGCGGATCGAATCGGTGGCTTGAGACGGTGCGTCGTTAGTGGTCGTTGGTGTGGGCCGCGTCCTGTTCGGGGGCGTGGCCCACGCGGCTGTCGTGGCTGTGATGAACGCCCACGCGGCTGGCCGTGGCCGTGGTGAACGCCCACACGGCTGCCGTGTCCGTGGGGGACCGACCGCTCGGCGATAGGCGACCTCACCGCGCCGACGCTGTCAACGCCTCCCGCTTCAGCCCGAGTTCCCGGGCGAGTGCCTCGTCCACCCACTCCTGGGCACGCGCGCGTGACACCGCGCCCGGGTACGACGTCAGCTGTACGGCGAGCCCGTCGAGAAGAGCCGTGAGGCGCAGGGCCGTGCCGGCGGGGTCGGGGCAGCGGAACTCGTCCGCGGCCACGCCCTGGGCGATGACCTCGGCGAGGGCGGCCTTCCACTGCCGGTCCAGTTCCCGTGTGACCTGCCGCAGTGCGGGCTCGCGCAGCGCCGCCGCCCAGCCCTCGATCCACAGCCGCCAGCCCTTGGCCTGTCCGGTCGGCGCGTACCAGCGCACCGCCGCCCGCAGCCGGCGCAGCGCCGTCGTACGGCGGCCGAGGAGTCTGCGCAACCGGGCCAGGTCGCCCTCGGCCGCATGGGTGAACGCGGCCGCGACCAGCTTCTCCTTCGTGGCGAAGTGATAGAGCACCAGCGCGTTGCTCACCCCGAGCGCCGAGGCCACGTCGGCGATCCTGACCGCTGCCACGCCCCGCGCCTCTATCTGCTCCACGGCGGCCCGCAGCAACTCCTCACGCCGCTCCGCCACGCTCAACCGCACTCTTGCCACTTCGTCACCCTAGGCCCTGTCGGCGAATTCCCGCCCGCCTGGGTGGCGCCTGGCGCGTACCTCCCCAGAGGGGGCACCCCTATCGCGCGCGGTGATGGCGTCACCGGTGCCAGCCGAACCGCTCGGCGATCACCGGCAGCCGGTCCGCCGCGATGGCATGCGCGGCGGCCCGGGGCGTCGTTCCGTCGGCTTCGGCGCGGGCCAGAGTGCGGTCGGTCAGGGCGCGCATGGAGCGTCGCGTGTGGGCGAAGGCCTCGTCCGCGTCCGCGCCGATGTCGCCGAACAGCGTCCACCACCACCAGGCGTTGGTGGCCGAGTTGACCACGACGTCCGGCAGTACCGTGACGCCCCGCTCGGCGAGCAGCTCCTCCGCCTCGGGCCGTACGGGCATGTTGGCCGCCTCGGCGATCCAACGGGCCGTGATTCTCCCCTGGTTCGCCGCGTCGATCGCGTAGGAGACGGCTGCCGGCACCAGTACCTCCGCCTCGGCCGACAGCCAGGCGTCGCCCGGCAGTTCGCGGTCGCCGGGGCGCAGCGCGGCGCGGTCGACCGTGCCGTACGGGTCCCGCGCCGCGAGCAGTGCCTCGACGTCGAGGCCCGCCGGATTGGCGATGGTGCCCTTGATGTCGGCGACGGCCACGACGGTGAGCCCCGCGCGCGTGAGGAAGCGCGCCGTGGCGCCGCCCATGGTCCCGAGGCCCTGCACCGCGACGCGGGTCCTCCAGTACGGCACTTCTGCCCGGTCCAGGGCCGTGAGCACCGATTCGGCGACCCCGCAGCCGCCGACCAGCTCGTCGAGCCCCATGCCGTCCACCTCGACCCCGAACGCGTCCGCGAGCCGCCGCCGGGCGCCGGCCTCGTCGTCGAGCAGCGGATACACGGCCTGGACGGACGAGACGAGCCCTGCCTCGGCCGCCGCCCGGTCGACCATGTCCTGGGAGAGGCCGAGGTCCTCGCCCGTGGTCCAGAAACTCTCGATGTACGGCCGCATGCTCCGCAGGTAGCGCACCAGGATCCCGTACGCCTCCGGGTCCCGGGGATCGCAGTCGATGCCGCCTTTGGCGCCGCCCAGGGGGACGTAGCGGGCCTCGGGGTCGTAGTGCAGGGCTTCCTTCATGGTCATGCCGCGGGCGAGCCCGGCGACCTCGTCCAGCGTGCAGCCCGGCCGCATCCGCAGCCCACCGCTGGACACGCCGCGCACCAGCCGGTCGACGACCAGGAAGCCCTGGCGGCCGGTGACGTGGTCGGTCCAGGTGAGCGACAGGAGTGGGGTGGTCATGGGGGCTCCGGTGGGGAGGGGCGCTGCGCCGCTGCGCGCGGTTACTGAACGACGGGTCAGTATCGAAGTTGAGGCGAGAGCATGTCAACGCACTGAAGGGTTGTTCAGCGGCGGGGCAGCTCGTCGGGGGCGCGCGGGGTTGTCGGAGCGGCCGACCATAATGGAAGGCCTCACCGACTCCAGCTGGAGGTACCGTGGCCGGTTTCCGTCTCCCGAGCTCCGGGCTGCGTGCCCTGCGGCCCGAGGCCTTCGGCGTGGACCCGAGCGGTGAGCGCATGGCGCGCATCCGCAGATCGCCGCACTTCAGGGACGGGGTCTTCCAGAACCCCGGAGGCGTCGCCCGCACCCGGCCCTCCGGCTCGATGCTGGAGTTCGCCAAGGTCTTCTTCGACAAGGACACCCGGCCCCGCCGTGCCCCGAAGGGCACCGTGCCGGTGCACCCCACCACATACGCGGACCTGGCCAAGCCTCCCGTCGGCGGGCTGCGCCTGACCTGGATGGGGCACTCGAGCGTCCTCGCGGAGATCGACGGCCACCGTGTGCTGTTCGATCCGGTCTGGGGCGAGCGCTGCTCCCCGTTCCCCTTCGTCGGGCCCAAGCGGCTGCACCCTGTGCCGCTACCGCTCGCCGCGCTCGGTCCGGTCGACGTCGTCGTCATCTCGCACGACCACTACGACCACCTCGACCTGCCCACGATCAAGGCACTGGCCGGCACGGACACGCTCTTCGCCGTACCGCTCGGCGTCGGCGCCCACCTCGAACACTGGGGCGTGTCCGCCGACCGGCTGCGCGAGCTGGACTGGCACGAGACGACGAAGGTCGGCGGACTCACCCTGACCGCCACCCCGGCCCGCCACTTCTGCGGCCGCGGACTGCGCAACACGCAGCACACCCTCTGGGCGTCCTGGGCCGTCGCGTCGGACGAGCACCGGATCTACCACAGCGGTGACACCGGCTACTTCGAGGGCTTCAAGGACATCGGCGCCGAGCACGGCCCGTTCGACGCCACGATGATCCAGGTCGGCGCCTACTCGGACTTCTGGCCCGACATCCACATGACGCCGGACGAGGGCGTCAGGGCCCATCTCGATCTGCAGGGCGGCGATCCGGCCGTGGGCGTCATGCTGCCGATCCACTGGGGGACCTTCAACCTGGCGACGCATCCGTGGGCGGAGCCGGGGGAGTGGATGATGCGGGCGACGCACAAGGCCGGGGTCACGATGGCGGCCCCGCGCTGCGGCGAGCCGTTCGAGCCGGCCGCAGTGCCGCCCGTGACGCCGTGGTGGCGTGAGGTGGCCGAGGCGCCCGCCGAGGGGTGGCCGGCGTGGCCGCCGGTCGCGCCGGGGCAGGACAGCACGGACAGCGCGGACAGCACGGCGGTCGTCCAGGGAAGCCCGGACGTCGCGGATGTGGGCTGAGCGCGCCTTCGCGGGACGGTTCGCGCCGGGCGCGTAGGAGAGCGTCGGGGCGCATGCGGTGCGGCGTGCGCCGCTACGGCCGGTGACGTGCCGGGGCTACGGAGAACTGGAAGCGCGGGTGCTGAACCGTCCCGGCAGGGACGATCGCGAGCGGGGAAAACGGGAAGTCCACGAGGGGTGGGGCACAGGACGTGCCCCACCCCGACTTTTCTTCGTGACCACTTCTGACCAGCTCCGATCGTTCGGGTGCTCCATATGGGCGAACGGTGGGGCGGGTTATCGGTCTGTCGTACGAGACCTCATACCAGAGCGGGACGCTGCCTGCGGGACTTTGTCAACTGCCCACCGCACATGATGCGGAGACGACTACTGTGAGTGTCCGTCGGGCGACGCGGAGCCGAATCGCGTCGGCTCTGTCGACCGACATTGCGATGGCGCATGCCCCGGGCCGCGCAGACCGCGCGCACCCCCAAGGCTCCCGACCGACGGACCAGTACGAGGACCCCGATGTCTCAACTCCGCGCCCCGGCCGCACGCGCAGACCGCCGTGAGGGCGGGCGGCACGGGCGCCCGGCCACCCGCACCGCACCCGCGCTGCCCGAGACCCACATACGGCCCCAACTGCTGCGTCTGGCCGTGCTGCCGCCCGTCGCGGTGGCCCTCAGCGCCTGTGCCGCCGTGCTGTTCGTGGTGCGCACCACCGGAGCACGGCCGAGCCTCACCCTGTGGGCCGTGCTCTCCGGCGCGGTCTCGGTGACCCTCGCGGGCATCCTGATCGCCGCAGTGGCCGCCAACCGCACCGCCAGGTCCGTGAGCGACCGCATCGGCGCACTGCGCCGCAGCAGCGCGCGCGGCGAGGCCGATCTGCGGGCTCTCGTCGAGGCGCTGCGGCGCGGAGACGGCCCGCCGAACCGCAAGTCGCGCAGTGGTCCGCCCGAGGGCGCCGACGACTTCGAACTGCTTGCCGCGGATCTGGCCCGCGCGCACGACGGAGCCGTCGCCGCCGTCGTCCAGGCCTCACAGCTCTCCAGCCAGGCGGGCAGCGAACAGAAGCTCGAGGTCTTCGTCAACCTCGCCCGGCGCCTGCAGTCACTCGTGCACCGCGAGATCTCGATCCTCGACGAACTGGAGAACGAGATCGAGGACCCCGACCTGCTGAAGGGGCTCTTCCACGTGGACCACCTCGCCACCAGGATCCGCCGCCACGCCGAGAACCTCGCCGTGCTCGGCGGCGCCGTCTCCCGCCGGCAGTGGAGCAATCCCGTCTCCATGACCGAGGTCCTGCGCTCGGCCATCGCGGAGGTCGAGCAGTACTCGCGGGTCAAGCTCGTGCCGCCGATCGACGGCACCCTGCGCGGGCACGCCGTCGCCGACGTGATCCATCTGCTGGCCGAACTCGTCGAGAACGCCACGGTGTTCTCCGCCCCGCACACCCAAGTGCTCCTCCGCGCCAACCTCGTGACCTCGGGGCTCGCCGTCGAGGTCGAGGACCGCGGGCTCGGCATGCCCGTCGCCGAGCAGAACCGGATGAACGCCCTGCTCACCGACCCCGACCAGGTCAACGTCGCCAGTCTGCTGGCGGACGGGCGCATCGGGCTGTTCGTCGTGTCGCAGCTCGCCAAGCGGCACGGCATCCACGTGCGGCTCCAGACCAACATCTACGGCGGTGTCCAGGCCGTACTCGTCGTGCCGCAGGGGCTGTTGGGGGCGGAGCCCGGGGCTCGGGGAGGCACGGGGCGGGCACCGGAGGCGCAGGAGGGGCATGGTGCGGCGGGCACGACCGCATCGCCGCACTCCCCGTCGCAGGCACGTCCGCAGCAGACGCCGGTGCCGCCCCAGCAGCATCGGCAGCCCGCGTCGGCCGCCTCGGCGGGCGGGCAGGGCGGTGCGGCCGAGGCGTCGCCGGGAGCGCCGCGCCGGCGGCAGCCTCAGACCGGCGTGAGCGGCGCGGCTGCCCGCGCCAACGGCAGCGGGCCGGCGCCGCTGCCCGTGCGCGGTGCCGGTGAAGAGCGGGCCAACCCGGCGGAGGCGCGGCCCGGCATCAGGCCCGACGAGCGCCGGATCGTCGAGGAGAACACGGCCACACCGCCGGCCCCGCGCGCCGGCACCGTCCGCGGCACCATGGGCAAGCCTCAACTGCCCCGGCGCCGCGCCCAGGAACACATCGCGCCCCAGCTCCGTGACGGCCCCGCACCGCGCCAGGAATCCGACTACCTCGCCGGGCACGACCCGGGGCTGATGGCGGCGTTCCAGCGGGGCATCGGGCTCGCCGAGACGCAGCAGCACATGGAGGCGGCGCACGTGGAGGCGGCGCACATGGACGTTGGACATGTGGAGGTTGGGGGTCTGGACGCCGGACGCCTTGATGCGCGGCACGTGGATGTCGGCCGACTGGATGCCGGGCATGCGGACGCCGGGGTCATGGATGGCGAGTACATGGGGGGCGAGCACATGGGTGGCGGGTACATGGCCTGCGACTCCACCGAGTTGGGGCGTAGGGATCCCGGACCCGGGGAGCCTCGCTATGGGCGTATGGGTGGCGGACACATGGATGCGGGGCATACAGGCGCAGGCCACATGGACGCCTCCTACATGACGTCTGGCAGCGCGACACAGACGGCGTCGGGGCACATGGAGTCAGGCCACACGGCCTCGGGGCACACAACGTCTGGCCATGTGAGCTGGACCCATATGGACACGGACACGGGCCACATGGACTCGGCACACACCGACGCCACCCCAACCACCACCACCCACCCGGCCCCTCCCACCTACACGCCCCCACGACACACGCCCCCACGACACACGGCCTCTGACCCCACGTCCGACCCGGAACCGACCCGCCCGGACTCCGGCCCCTCCGAGCCCACCCGCCTGGAGTCCGTGCGCCCGGCGTCGATCCGGCTCGAGCCGACGAGCCTCGACCCAGGTCGTCCCGAACCCACACGCCTGCGCCCGACCTCCCTGGATGCACTCCACACAGACGTGACCCCCATGACTCCCCGGCCACCCATGGACGTATCACCCATGGAGCCGGCCCATATGACCGAGACGCACCCCCGCCCCTCGTCCGGCACCGACCACACCACCCGGCACGACGGGAGCGCACCGGCCGGATGACCACGACCCTGACCAGCTCGAAATCCGCCTGGAAGGCCACCCCCGTCTCCAGCGCTCCCGCAGACCTTCGTACCTCAAGGAGTCGATCCATCATGGCGAGCGAAGCGCCGACCGCTCATGTGTCCGATCTCGACTGGCTGATGAGTGGCCTAGTGCAGCGCGTACCGCACACCAGCAGCGCGGTACTCCTCTCCTGCGACGGGCTCGTGAAGTCGGTTCACGGCCTCGACCCGGACAGCGCCGACCACATGGCCGCCCTGGCCTCCGGCCTGTACTCCCTCGGCCGCAGCGCCGGGGTCCGTTTCGGCGACGGCGGTGACGTGCGCCAGGTAGTCGTCGAGCTCGACTCGACGCTGCTGTTCGTGACCACGGCCGGATCCGGCACCTGTCTCGCCGTGCTGGCCGGCCGTGAGGCCGACGCGGCAGTGCTCGGGTACGAGATGGCGATGCTGGTCAAGAGTGTCCGCCCGTACCTCGTCACCGCACCCCGTCAGCACTCCGTCGAACCCTCGGCGATGAGGCCTTGAACGTGACGGCGGCCGGCGACGGGCCCTGGCTCGACGACGCGGCCGGACGGCTGGTGCGCCCTTTCACGGTCAGCAACGGCCGTACCCGGCCCACCATCGCGCTCGATCTCATGTCGCAGGTGATGGCCACCGGGGCGACCCCCCTCGGCTACCTCGGCCCCGAGCACGAACAGGCGCTCGACCTGTGCCGCGCCCCCGTCTCGGTCGCCGAGGTCGCCGCCCACCTGAAGCTGCCGGCGGCGGTCACCAAGGTGCTGCTGTCGGACCTCGTCGACGGCGGGGCGCTCACCACCAAGCCCCCCGAGTTCCACCACAACCCGACAGACCGGGCTCTTCTGGAGGCAGTGCTCGATGGACTACGACGACAGCTCTGACCCGTTCCCCACCGCACTGAAGATCTTGGTGGCGGGAGGGTTCGGGGTCGGCAAGACGACTTTCGTGGGCGCGGTGAGCGAGATCGCGCCGCTCAGTACGGAGGAACTGCTCACCACGGTCAGCGCCGCGACCGACAGTCTGGAGGGTGTCGAGAACAAGGTCGAGACGACGGTGGCCATGGACTTCGGCCGCATCACGCTCGATCCGGAACACGTCCTGTATCTGTTCGGGACGCCTGGACAGGAGCGGTTCTGGTTCATGTGGGACGAGCTCTCGGAGGGGGCGCTCGGCGCGGTCATTCTCGCCGACACCCGGCGCCTGGAGGACTGCTTCGCCGCGGTCGACTTCTTCGAGCAGCGCGGCCTTGGCTTCATCGTCGCGATCAACGAGTTCGACGGCTCCTACCGCTACGACCCCGAGGAGGTCCGTGCCGCCATCGACCTCGACCCGGAGATCCCCATCGTCCGCTGCGACGCCCGGATCTCCAGCTCCGGTGTGCAGACCCTGCTGACCCTCGTCCGGCACCTCATCGCCCACACACCGGCACACGCGCCGAGCCACGGCGCACACATGTGACACCCGCACACACCAGGACGGAACCGCATATGAACCACGCCCACAGCGACGGAATCCGCCCATGAGCTACGGCCCACCCCGCCCGGTCGCTCGCCTGCTGCTCACCCCCGAGGACAAGGAGGCCCCCGCCCGCGCACAGCGGTTGCTCCGAATGGGCCTGGCGGAGCAGCCGGACCCCGCCCTCGACGTCTTCGCGGACCATCTCGCCGGGCTCACCGGGGCACCGTATGCCATGGTCAACTTCATGGGTGAGAACCGGCAGTTCTTCGCCGGCCTGCATGTACGGCACACAGTGCGCCTCACGCGGGCCGACGACACCAAGCCGGAGCTGGGCCGCCATATGGCGCGCGACCATGGGTTCTGCCCCCATGTGGTCGTCCGACGCAAGGCGCTGGTGCTGGAGGACGTGCGCGACTATCCGCGGTTCGCGGGGAACCCGATCGTCGACGAGTTCGGCATTCGCTCCTATCTGGGCGCTCCGCTCATCGACAGCACGGGGATGGTGCTCGGCACGGTGTGTGTCGTCGACGTGGAGCCGCGGCCCTGGGGGAGGCCAGGTCTGGAGACCATCAAGGCGTCGGCGGCTGAGCTGGTCACCCGGCTGGAGAGGCGGGCGCAGGACGGTCTCCCGCTGCTCTGACTGGCGGCGCGATCGGGCGCGCGTCCTGGACGGCGACGGGGAGCCGTTGCAGCGAGCGGCTTCGGCGGTTGTTCGGTTGTTCGAGGAGACGGAGACAGGTCGGCATGCCGTACGAGGGGGCTGCGGGACGGTGCGGCGACGCCACCGTGACGGACCCGCGCGAGGCGGCGAGGACCGTGGTGGCCCTGCTGGGCGCCCGCTGCCCCGTCGGCGCCTAGTAGCCGCGCCAGACGTTGTCGAACGCGGCGTCCTCGATCGCCCGCCGCTGCCGCACGGCCTCCAGCTCCATCACCGCGTCGCCGACGGCGGCCAGCACGGTCGTCACCGCCTCGTCGTCGAGCTCCGCAGTGCCGTCGGCCGCCTCCTCGTGGATCCCGGCGGCCGCGGCCAGGGCGGCGAGCACCGGCTCGCCCGACGCCCAGCGTTCCTCGGCCCGGCGCCGGGCCGGTGAGTCGACCGGCTCCGTCCGCGCGGTCCGCAGCGGAAACCGGCGGCTCCGCGGCCGGGTCGTCAGTCCCACCCGCTCCAGATCCTCCACATAGGCCGAGGACAGCCCGCGTCCCCGGCGCCACAGCCAGTCCTCGACCGACTCGTAGGGCTCCTGTCGTACGAGTGCCGCGGTCGCCTCGTCCAGCAGCCGGTCGCCCGTGGGCGCCTGGGCGCTGGGCAGGATGCGGTCGCCGTCCAGGACCAGGGCCCGGGCCTCGATCAGGTCGAACACCTCGGCTCCGGCGAGTGCGAGCGACAGATCACCCTGCTCCACCGGGCGGTCGGGCGCTGCGTCGAGGGCGATGATCGCGAGGTCCCGTGCGGTGGTCATGAGCGGCTCCAGGTCAGTCGGCCGAGTGCGGGGCGAGGACGTCGGGCCTCGTCTCGGGGGGCTGGGCGTCCTGCGTCAATTCTGGCCGCCGTTCGGGAGTTGTGTGGCGTAACTCGACCATGTGGCGTGGGAAGCCGGTCCGCAGCACGGCGGCGGCCAGGTCGAGGGCGCTGACGCCCAGGAAGCTATTTGGACGTCCGGTTCTACTTCTCCCGCCTCGGCCAGGCCTGTCCTCCCGAGTCGTCCCGCGGCGCACTGCTACGGAAGGGTCAACCATGACCGACCTGGGACCTTGTTCCTGGGACCTGGCACCGGAGCCGGTCGACTGCTTCGAACGACGGCAGGCGTGAAGGAAAGCTGTGGCGCCGCTTAAGAAATCCTCGATGGACCAGGGCGCCGCCGTACGGCAGATTGCTACGCGATTCCACCCCTCCCCCCGGTCACGGGCTGCTTCGGCATGCCCACGGCCGGGACTCAACCCTCAGGAGCCGTAGCGTTGAAGGCGCTGGTCAAGGAGAAGGCGGAGCCCGGGCTCTGGCTCGCGGACGTCCCGGAACCGGCCGTCGGACCCGGCGACGTACTGATCAAGGTGCTGCGCACCGGCATCTGCGGCACCGATCTGCACATCCGGTCCTGGGACGGCTGGGCGCAGCAGGCGATCCGCACCCCGCTTGTCCTCGGGCACGAGTTCGTGGGCGAGGTCGTCGAGACGGGGCGAGATGTCACCGACATCAAGATCGGCGACCGCGTCAGCGGCGAGGGCCACCTGGTGTGCGGCAAGTGCCGCAACTGCCTGGCCGGCCGCCGCCATCTGTGCCGTGCCACGGTGGGTCTCGGCGTCGGACGGGACGGGGCCTTCGCCGAGTACGTCGCCCTCCCCGCCGCCAATGTCTGGGTGCACCGCGTGCCCGTCGACCTCGACGTGGCCGCGATCTTCGACCCGTTCGGCAACGCCGTGCACACCGCGCTGTCGTTCCCGCTGGTCGGTGAGGACGTGTTGATCACCGGCGCCGGCCCGATCGGCCTGATGGCGGCGGCCGTGGCCCGGCACGCGGGCGCCCGCAACGTCGTGATCACCGACGTGAGCGAGGAACGGCTGGAGCTGGCCCGCAAGATCGGCGTGAGCCTCGCCCTGAACGTGGCGGAGACGAGCATCGCCGACGGGCAGCGCGCACTCGGTCTGCGCGAGGGCTTCGACATCGGCCTGGAGATGTCCGGCCGCCCCGAGGCCATGCGCGACATGATCGCCAACATGACGCACGGCGGCCGTATCGCCATGCTCGGCCTGCCCGCGCAGGAGTTCGCCGTCGACTGGGCCCGGATCGTCACCTCGATGATCACCATCAAGGGCATCTACGGCCGCGAGATGTTCGAGACCTGGTACGCCATGTCCGTGCTGCTGGAGGGCGGCCTCGACCTCGCGCCCGTGATCACCGGCCGGTACGCCTACCGCGACTTCGAGGCGGCGTTCGCCGACGCGGCGAGCGGCCGCGGCGGCAAGGTCATCCTCGACTGGACCGCGTGACTCCCTCACCCGCAAGCACCTTCAGGAGCTTTGAGATGTTCGACTCCGTGCGCGACGACCTGCGCGCCACCCTCGACGAGATCCGCGCCGCCGGCCTGCACAAGCCCGAGCGCGTCATCGGCACCCCGCAATCCGCGACCGTCGACGTCACCGCGGGCGGCCGCCCCGGCGAGGTCCTCAACTTCTGCGCCAACAACTACCTCGGCCTCGCCGACCACCCCGAGGTCGTCGCCGCCGCCCACCAGGCCCTGGACCGCTGGGGCTACGGCATGGCGTCGGTCCGCTTCATCTGCGGCACCCAGGAGGTGCACAAGGAACTGGAGGCCCGGCTGTCGGCGTTCCTCGGCCAGGAGGACACGATCCTGTACTCCTCCTGCTTCGACGCCAACGGCGGTGTCTTCGAGACGCTCCTCGGCGAGCAGGACGCGGTGATCTCCGACGCGCTCAACCACGCGTCGATCATCGACGGCATCCGCCTGTCCAAGGCCCGCCGCTTCCGCTACGCCAACCGTGATCTGGCGGACCTGGAGGCGAAGTTGAAGGAGGCGTCCGACGCGCGACGCCGGCTGATCGTCACCGACGGCGTCTTCTCCATGGACGGCTATGTCGCCCCGCTCCGCGAGATCTGCGACCTCGCCGACCGCTACGACGCCATGGTCATGGTCGACGACTCCCACGCCGTCGGCTTCGTCGGCCCCGGCGGCCGCGGCACCCCCGAGCTGCACGGCGTGATGGACCGCGTCGACATCATCACCGGCACCCTCGGCAAGGCCCTCGGCGGCGCCTCCGGCGGCTACGTCGCAGCCCGCGCCGAGATCGTCGCCCTGCTGCGCCAGCGCTCCCGCCCGTACCTGTTCTCGAACACCCTCGCTCCGGTGATCGCCGCCGCCTCCCTGAAGGTGCTCGACCTGCTGGAGTCGGCGGACGACCTGCGCGTCCGGCTGGCCGAGAACACGGCGCTGTTCCGCCGCCGTATGACCGAGGAGGGCTTCGAGATCCTCTCCGGCGACCACGCCATCGCGCCCGTGATGATCGGCGACGCGGCGAAGGCGGGCCGGCTGGCGGAGCTGCTGCTGGAGCGGGGCGTCTACGTGATCGGCTTCTCGTACCCGGTGGTCCCGCAGGGCCAGGCCCGGATCCGCGTCCAGCTGTCCGCCGCCCACTCCACGGACGACGTCAACCGGGCCGTGGACGCCTTCGTGGCGGCGCGGGCGGAGCTGGAGGGCTGAGCCGGAGCCCATGGGGCGTTTGAGACAATCGATCGCATGATCGAAGCGCGGCGGCTCCACATCCTCCGTGCGGTGGCGGACCATCGCACGGTGACGGCGGCTGCCGCCGCGCTGTATCTGACTCCGTCGGCGGTCTCCCAGCAGTTGGCCGCCCTGGAGCAGGAGACGGGCCACCGGCTGGTCGAGCGCGGCTCGAAGGGCGTACGGCTCACCCCGGCCGGCGAGATCCTGCTCAGCCACACCAACGCGGTCCTGGCCCAGCTGGAGCGGGCGGAGGCCGAGCTGGCGGCGTACGGCTCCGGTGCGGCCGGCACGGTAACCGTCGCCTCCTTCGCGACCGGCATCGCCCAGGTCGTCGCCCCCGCGGTGGCCCGTCTCGCCGGGTCCGCGCCCGGCATCCGCATCCGGGTCCAGGACGCGGAGGGCGACGCGAGCCTGCCGATGGTGCTGGACCGGCAGGTGGACGTGGCTGTAGCCGTCGAGTACCGGGGAGCTCCGCCCGCCGACGACCCGCGCCTGACGCACGTACCGCTGTACGCCGAGCCGTTCGACGCGGTCGTCCCGGTCACCCACCGCCTGGCCGACACCGCCGAGATCCCCCTCGCCGACCTGGCCAAGGACCCGTGGATCGGCCCGTACCCCGGCAACCCCTGCCACGAGGTGGTCGTCCTGGCCTGCGAGAACGCCGGCTTCCAGCCGCGCCTCGAACACTCCTCGGACGACTTCCGCGCGGTCGTCGCCCTCGCCTCGGCCGACGCGGGCGTGGCGCTCGTACCGCGCTCGGCACTGCGCGGCATGGACCTCACCGGGGTCGTCGTACGGCCCGTGGACGGGGTGGCGCCCACCCGCCGGGTCTTCGCGGCCGTACGACGAGGCGCCGAGGAGCATCCGCTGATCAGGCCGGTGCTGGAGGCGCTCGGGGAAGCGGCGGGGGAGTGAGCCGCCCGTAACACGGCCGTTTCATATCTGGGATAGCGTGCCGGATATGAAACAGAAGAGCGCGGACGGCGGCGAGACCCCGGACGCCGTCGACGCCCGCCTCGGCACCCGCCTGGCCGAGCTGCGAGCCGAACGGGGCTGGTCCCTCGGGGAGTTGGCGGAACGCAGCGGCGTGAGCCGTTCGACCCTGTCCCGGGCCGAACGGGCGGAGATCAGCCCCACCGCCTCGCTGCTGAATCGCCTGTGCCACGTGTACGGCCGGACCATGTCCCAACTGCTCAGCGAGGTCGAGTCCGCGCCCGCGCTGCTGGTGCGGACGGCCGAGCAGCCGGTGTGGGAGGACCGTTCCGCAGGGTTCGTACGGCGATCCGTGTCGCCGCCGCACGCGGGGCTGCGCGGCGAGATCGTCGAGGGGCGGCTCGCGGCGGGCGCCGACATCGCGTACGACCGGCCGCCGGTGCCGGGGCTGGAACAGCACATCTGGGTTCTGGAAGGGGAGGTCGAGGTGACGGTTCAGGAGGTCGAGCACCTTCTCGGTGCCGGGGACTGCCTGCGGATGCGGGTGTGGGGGCCGACGCGGTTCCGGTGCGCGGGGTCCGAGGCGGTGCGGTATGTGCTGGCGGTGGTGCTGCCGTGAGCGTGACGCGCCTGGACGTGAGCCAACTGCACGCGTGCGTGGGAGGGTTGGCGGACCTGCTGGTGGACACCGTCGCGGACGGTGCCTCCGTCGGATTCCTCGCACCCCTCGACCGTACGGCGGCCATCGCCTGGTGGGAGGAGCGCGCCGCCGCTGTGGCCGCCGGGCAACTGGCGGTCTGGGCGGCCCGCGAGGGCGGGCGGACGGTCGGCACGGTCAGCCTGGCCTTCCCCGACAAACCCAACAGCCGCCATCGGGCCGAGCTGGTCAAGCTGATGGTGCATCGCCGGGCGCGGGGGCGGGGCCTCGGCCGCGGGCTCCTCATGGCCGCGGAACAGGCAGCGATCGATGCCGGGGTCACCCTTCTCCACCTGGACACCGAGACCGACAGCCTCGCCGAGCGCCTGTACGGCTCAGCCGGGTGGACCCGGGCCGGGGTGATCCCCGACTACGCGGCGAGCCCGGCCGGGGTTCTGCGGCCGACGACGATCTACTACAAGTACGTTGGGGCAACCGCTCTCACCAGGTGATTGTCAGTGGCAGCCGCTACGGTGCGTGCCATGCAGGATGCCGAAGACGTACGCCGTATCGCCCTGTCTCTGCCGGACACGACGGAGAAGATCGCCTGGAGCATGCCCACGTTCCGGGTCGCGGGCAAGATGTTCGCCACACTGCCCGAGGACGAGACCTCCATCGCGGTGCGCTGCCCCAAGGAGGAGCGCGACGAACTGGTCCTGGCCGAGCCGGAGAAGTTCTGGATCGCCGACCACGAGGCCCAGTTCGCCTGGGTGCGGGTCCGGCTCGCCGCCCTGGAGGACGACACCGAACTGCACGACATCCTCGCCGACTCCTGGCGCCAGGCGGCCCCGTCCCGGCTGCTCGACGCGTACCCCGAGCTGGGCCTGCCGGCCGAATAAACGGGTGCGCGACCACCGACCCGAGTGCGGTATTGTTTCCATGCGCGTTCGGCCGGGGGAAACCCCAGGTCAGACGGCATCGGGACGTGGCGCAGCTTGGTAGCGCACTTGACTGGGGGTCAAGGGGTCGCAGGTTCAAATCCTGTCGTCCCGACTTGTGAAGTAGCAGGTCAGAGGCCGTATCGGGCTTACCGATACGGCCTTTTTGCACGCCCTCTTGCGGGCCCTGTCTGCCATCCGCCGTCCGGGAGGGCTCCCGGCCGGGACGCGTGAGCATGAGGGCGGCGACCGCCGGGCTGACGGCGGCGGCTCGGGAAACGCGGCCGAAGAAGGGGGCGTTGATGGCACGGGAGGAACGCGTCATCGCCGGGCGGTACCGGCTGGGGCAGCGGCTGGGCTCCGGCGGCGGGGGCGACGTCTGGCTGGCCGAGGACGAGGAACTCCGCGTCCGGGTCGCGGTGAAGGAGATCGACGTACCGCACCAGCCGGAGCGGTCCGGCGACGATCCCGTCGGCCGGGGGCGCAAGGAGGCGCTGAAGGCGGCGCAGCTGCGCGAGCACCCCAACGTGATCACGGTCTACGACGTCGTGGAGGACGACGACCGCCCGTGGATCGTGATGGAGTACCTGCCGGGCACACGGGACCTGCGCGCAGTGGTGAAGGAGCGCGGGTCGCTGACGAGCGACGAGGTGGCCAGGATCGGGGCGGCCGCCCTCGACGCCCTCCGTGCCGGGCACCGGCTCGGCATCATCCACCGGGACGTGAAGCCCTCCAACATCCTGCTGGCGCCGGACCATTCCGGCGCCGCCGACCGTCGGGTCCTGCTCACGGACTACGGCATCTCGCTGTGGCCCCGGGAGACCCGGATCACCCAGAGCGGCATGGTGGTCGGCACTCCGGGCTTCCTGGCGCCGGAGCGGCTGTCCGGCGGCGAGGCGACGCCCGCGACCGACCTGTTCTCGCTCGGCGTCACCCTCTACTTCGCCGTGGAGGGCACGTCCCCGTTCGAACGGGACACGCTCGACGCCTCCCTCATGGCGGCGCTGACCACGGAACCCGACCCGCCGCGGCGGGCGAGCGATCCGCTCAGCCGCGTGATCATGGGGTTGCTGGCCAAGGACCCGGCGGAGCGCATGCGGGCGGAGCGGGCGCGCGAGCTTCTCCTCGAAGCCACGGCAAACGGGTCGGGAGCGGGACGGCCCCAAGGCGTCGGCGGGTCCGGGGACTTGGGCCAGACCGACGGATCGGCCGACTCCGGGACTGCGGCGGACTCCGGGGTTGCGGCCAATTCCGGGGCTGCGCCTGGCTCTGGGGCCGCGGCCGGCTTCGGGGCCGTGACCGGTTCCGGCGACGTCGGCACCGCGACCGAGCCCACCCATGCCCCGCGTTCCTGGAAGGAGCGCCTCGCACCCGCCCGGCGATCCTCGGGCGCCGCTCCTCGGTCGCCCGCCCGGCGAGCGCCCGTGCTGCTGGCCCTCGCCGCCGTGCTGGCCGGAGGCGGCGGATTCGCGCTGGGCGCCGCCACGTACCACGAGGGGCAGGCCGAGGCGAAGGGGCCGCAAGAGGGCAGTACGAAGGTCGCCGCCGCACCATCCCCGACCGTGACCCGCAGCGCGTACCCCTACGGCAGGCAGGTGGGGCTGCGCGAGGGACTCATGCCGGGGCAGTGCGTCGACGCCGACTGGAAGGGCGGGGAGTACACGGGCCGGCCCGGGGTGAAGGTCGTCGACTGCTACGACGACGATCCCGAGGGCCAGGTCATCGCGACCGTCGCCGCCGACGGCGCCGTGCGGGCATCCGGCGCGGACGCCGTACGGGACGAATGCACCCGGCGCACCGCGGAGTTGCGCAAGACCATGGCCGACTCGGTGCTGTACGTCCTCACACCCGAGACCGGGCAGAGCGAGCCGCCGGACGCCGCCTGCCTGATCTTCCTGAAGCACGCGACCCTCGGCGGCCCGCTCGGCGACTTCCGCAAGTTCGGCGACGCGCTGTATGTCACGCAGCAAGGTCCGGGTGACTGCGTCACCTCCGAGAAGGACGAGGACGGCGAGATCACCGACACCCTGGTGAGCTGCGAAAAGCC
This sequence comes from Streptomyces sp. CA-251387, assembly GCF_050936625.1. Taxonomy (NCBI): domain Bacteria; kingdom Bacillati; phylum Actinomycetota; class Actinomycetes; order Kitasatosporales; family Streptomycetaceae; genus Streptomyces; species Streptomyces sp. CA-251387. The sequence goes on from NZ_JBNJMJ010000001.1 coordinate 8,231,701, forward strand.
GCACCACGAGCAGGTGGTCGGCTGGACCTGGGCCTCGGGAGACGGCTCGGCGGACAGCGTCGACACGGATGGACTCTGCGAGGACAAGTACGGCGTCAACTGGGCCCGCGGCCAGGGACAGGAGATGCGGGGCTGGCGGTCCTCGGACGAGGAGTGGGACGCCGGATTCCGGTGGGTGCTGTGCAGCGTGGGCCGGGAGGACGGCGGGAAGCTTCCCGGCGGAGCGCTGAAGTCCGCGTACTGAGTCCGTAGTGACTCTCCCGGCCTTCACCTCGCCCTCACCTCGTACGGGAGGGGTCCCGCGACCAGAAGCTGACACTGGGGTCAGTACGTCGGACGCCAGCTGAGCAGCTGTTGAACCGGAAGCTCACGAACCGAGAAGCTCGCGAACCGAAAAGCTCACGAACCGAGGAGACCAGCGATGCCCCTCTCCACCAGCCTCGCGCGTGGTGTGGCGCCCACCACGCCGGGGACACTGCACGCCCGTACGGTCACCGGTGAGCTCAGCGCCCCGCCCCGCCAGGGGCTGACGGTCCGGTTCGGACGCGGCGAGAAGCCGGACGTGGACCTGGGGGTCGGCGTGGACGACCTGCGGGTGAGCCGACGGCACGGCGAGCTGACGTACCGTCAGGGACTGTGGTGGCTGCGCAACACCGGGCAGCAGCTCGTCCGGCTGCCCCGCGGCCGGATGATGCACCTCACCACCGAGCCGATCCCGCTCGCCACCGGCTACACCCCGCTGTTCGTGAAGGGCTCCGGCTACCGTGAGCACCTGGTCGAGCTGTACGTGGCAGGCCACGACGACCAGGGGCCGGTCTCGCGGCGGCGCGCCGAGACCGTACGGCCGGAGACATGGTCGCTGGACGACGACGAACGGCTGTTGCTGGTGGTCCTCGGCCAGCGGTATCTGCTGTACGAGGAGGACCCCCGGCCCCTGACATACCGTCAGGCCGCCGAGCGGCTCGCCTACCTCCGCCCTGAGGACAAGTGGAACGAGCGCAGGATCGAGTTCCGTATCGAGGCCGTACGCCATCGGCTGCACGGGACCGGCTTCAAGTACCCGCTGCTGCACGACAAGTCCGAGGGCCGCCCCGCCGACAACAGCCTGCTGCACAACCTGATCAGGGGGCTCGTGGAGTCGACGACCCTCGTGCCGCCGGACCTGGAGCTGATGGAGGACGACGACTACTGGCCGGACCCCGCGCTCTGAGGCGACCGCGACACAACCAGCTTCACCGGGCGCGGAGTTCCGCGGCGGCGGAGGCCGCGAGATCCTCGGCCATCGTGCAGAGTTGGTTCTCGCTCCGTTGCCCGCTGACGTCCAGGCGCACCATCTCGACGGCCGTCTCGGCGTTCTGGCCGCTGTATCTGCGGTACTCGACGAAGGCCGAACAGGCGTCGCCGTCGTCGCCCGGTTCGACGATCGTGCGGTATCCGCTGAGCGTGACGGTGGTTGCGCCGTCCTCCGTGGACTTGGGCTGATCGCGGAAGAAGCTCACCTCCGCATCCAGCTCGTCGACGTCGCTCGACCACTCGCAGCTCCAGTTCGCGACGCCGACGTCCGGCACGTCGACCTTGAGGCCGGGGACGGCGGCCAGCGCCTTGGCGTCGAGGAGTTTGCAGGCGTCCTTCCAGGCCAGCGACGTGCGCGGGTAGGCAGGGGAACGGCGGGGGACCGGCCCCCGGTCGAGGACCTCGGCGGCGCTCGTGGCGGCCTTGTCGGCGATCGTGCACAGGGTCGCGTTGCCGCCGAACACGGAGCCCTTGCCCATGTTGACGCGGACCCCGACCAGGGTGCCCTCGGTGTCGCCGTCGGAGGTCAGCAGCAGCTTGCACTCGTCGCTCTCCGGCTCGTCCTCCCGGATGCCGATCCTCCCGACGTTGCGGGAGGGCTTCGACCCCTCGGGCGGCGTGCCCCGACGGAGGCTGACCGACACGTCGATCCGGGTCTTGTCGTCGACGCCCACGAGCACGTCGCAGCGGTCGAAGTTCCCGTAGTCCACGTCCACATGGACGTCCGCGTCGCCGAACTGGTCGAAAGCGGAAGGGTCGGTCAGGGCGCACACATCGGCCGTGCGCGGATCGCCGATCAGGGTGTGTGGTTCACCGTCCGAGGCGTCCGCCTCCAGCCGGCTGCGGCCGGGCTCGGGGGTGCCCTTCCCGTCGTCGCCGCGGTCGGGGAGCACGGCGAGGCCCAAGGCCAGTACGGCGCTGACGCCGAGAGCGGCCGCGATCAGTGGCCGGCGCAGACGCCGGGGCCCGGTGACGGTGGTGGCCGTGTCCCGAGGCGTAGCGGGATCGGCACCGGCGATGTCCTCCAGGAGCCGCTTGACCTCGACGGCGTCGGGGCGTTGCCGGGGGTCGCGTTGCAGCATGGCGGTGAGCACCGGGTACAGCGGTCCCACGGCGGCGGCGTCCAGCTCCACGACGCCCTGCTCGGCCTTCCAGTACCGCAGCCGCTCGGCTTCCTCGCCGTCGCCCTCCGTCCCGGCGGTGCCGGCGTCCTCCTGGGCTGCGCCACCGCGCGGCGGCGCGCCGGTGACCAGCGCGTGCAGGGTGGCGGCCAGGCAGAACACGTCCGAGGCCGGCCGGGGGAGGTTGCCCCGGGCCAGCTCGGGGGCGGCGTAGTCAGGGGTGAAGCTGAACGGGCCGTTGACGGTGATGGTCTCGGTGCCGCCGACCCGGTAGGCGGCACCGAAGTCCAGTAACTTCGCGGCGCCGTGCCGGGTGAGGCCGATGTTGGCGGGCTTGATGTCGCAGTGCACGATGCCCGCCTCGTGCAGGGCGGCCAGAGCGTCGGCGAGCTGGGCCCCGATGCGGGCCGCCCGCGCGGGAGAGACCGTCGGCTGCCGGTCCAGGCCGCCGCCGGGGACGTACTCCATGACGAACCAGTACGTCCGGGCCCCGTTCCCGCCCTGCGCCCGGTTCCCGTCCCGCGCCCCGTTCCCGTCCTGCTCCACGGTCACGACGTCGAACAGGGTCACGACATGGGGGTGGTCGCGGAACTTGGCCATGGCGCGCGGTTCGCCCAGCAGGCGCCGTACCGCGGTCTCGCTCTCGCCGTCCGTCCGCTCCGGTTTCAGTGCGACGTCCTGGCCCACCACCGTGTCGTGGGCCAGCCACACATCGCCGCTCCGCCCCGCGCCGATGACCTCCTTGAGGACATAGCGGTCGGCGAACTGGTCCCCGGAACGCACGGATCTTCCCCCTCGGTCGAGTCCGGAACGCAACGCACACGGCCCCAGATCCGCGCGCATGGATCGAACCGTACTGCGTACGGCGGACCGTACGCAGTGTCTACCCAGACCCTTCATCAGTCGCACGCATGCGCAGAAGCGGTGCGATCGCAGTTCCCCCGGGACCCCTCCCGGCCGCGGCGCCTACGGTACGCGTCGGCACCGACCGCACACCCCGACAGGAGGAGCCCCATGCCCACCACCCGGACCCTCGTGCTGGCCGGCATCACCGCGGCCGTCTCGACCGCCGCGTTCACGCTGTCCGCCCACGCCGGCGCTCCGACCCCACACGACCGGTCGGCTGCCCGGTGCACGTACCCCGCCGACGTCCTCGACCTGGCGAACTGGAAGCTCACCCTGCCCACCGGCGAGGAGGAGGACCCCACCGAGATCACCCAGCCCGAGCTGGCGACCTTCTCCGCCGACCCCTGGTTCCGCGCCGAGGCCGACTGCGGCGCGGTGAGATTCCGGGCCGCCGTCAACGGCGTGACGACGGGCGGCTCCAGCTACCCGCGCGCCGAGCTGCGGGAGATGACCGACGGCGGCGAGGACGAAGCCGAGTGGTCCACCACGGACGGCACCCACACCCTCGTGGTCAGGGAGGCGTTCACCGCACTGCCCGAGGAGCGGCCGTACGTGGTCGGCGCGCAGGTCCACGGCGGGGACGACGACGTCACCGTCTTCCGCCTCGAAGGCAGCAGCCTCTACATCACCGACGGCGACGACCGCCACCACCACCTCGTCACCGACGACTACGCGCTGGGCACCGAGTTCGAGGCCAAGTTCGTGGCCAGGGACGGGGAGATCGACGCGTACTACAACGGCCGCCTCGAGACCACGATCTCCCACGACGGCGACACCAACTACTTCAAGGCAGGGGCTTACACGCAGGCCAACTGCGACAACTCCGAGCCGTGCGCCGACGCCAACCACGGCGAGGTCCGCATCTCCCGGATCAAGGTCACCCACTCCTGACCGGTGGGCGGCGGCCGGGGCGGTGCCGGTCCGGGAGGGGTCCCGGGAGGTGCGTGTCACGGTGACGGTGACCGAAGGCACGGAAGGGGTGGCCGATGGCGACGGGGGACGCGGCCGGCGTGGCGGGGACCCTGCTGACCCGTGGGCAGCGGATCAACTCGGCGCTCGTCGTGGACCGCAGGCTGGGGGAGGGCGCCTTCGCCGAGGTGTACCGGGTACGGCACCACATCCTCGGCTGGCAGGCGCTGAAGCTCTTCAAGCACGTGGCCTCGCTGGAGGCGACGTCCAGGATGTTCGACGAGGCCCGCATCCTCTCCACGCTGGGACATCCCAACATCATTCGGGTGTTCGACGCGGGCACCGTGCAGACGTCCGAGGGCATGCGCGGCTACATCACCATGGAGTACGTCGCGGGCGGCAGCCTGGAGCGGCTGATCGCCTCCCACTCCGGCGCCGTACCGGTCGGTGAGGCCACGGCCGTACTGCGGCAGGCCGCCGAGGGGCTCGCCGTCGCCCACGAGCGGCAGCACCCCATCGTGCACCGCGACCTGTCGCTGGCCAACGTGCTCATCACCTACGACGAGTCCGGGCTGCGGGTGAAGGTGAGCGACTTCGGGCTGGCCAAGGAGACCGATCCGGGCACCATGGCGGCCAGCGCCCAGGGGACGGTCGCCTACATGCCGCCGGAGGTGCTGCGCCGCGGCACCGGCTACTCGTGCGCCGGGGACGTGTGGGCGTTGGGCACCATCGCGTACTTCCTGCTCACCGACCACTTCCCGTACGACGGCTCAGACCCGGTGCAGTCCTTCTCCCTGGAGCGGTTCCACCGCCCGCTGCCACCGCCGAGCACCTTCAACGACGACGTGGCACCGGAACTGGACCGCCTGGTCACCGACATGCTGCGGACCGACCCGGCTGCCCGGCCCGCCACGGCCCGTGAGGTCGCCGAACGGGCCGTGTCCCTGAAGCCCGCGCCGGGCGCGCGACCGGCAGGGCACGGGCCGGCGGCGGTGGAGCGGTCCGTCGAGGAGCTGGTACGGGCCGCCGTCGAACTCTCCCGGATGCCGGGCCGGCTGGCCGATGCCGCGAACCAGCTGGAAGAGGCCGTCAGCCGCCATCCCCGGCTCCGGGAACGGCACATGGCGCGGCTGATGACGTGGCGCCGGGGGGTGGTCATGTGAACGGCCCGACGCAGAAGCAGCGGACGTACGGCCAACAGGCTTACGAGCAGTGGACGTACGGGCAGCGGGCGTACGAGCAACGGACGTACGGGCAGCGGACGTATGGAGAGCGGATGGACAACACGACTGCGGGCGGTCGGACAGGCGAGCCGTCCGCCGTGCGACGCGGCACCGGACACCTGTCCCGCTTCGCGGATCTGGCCGGGGTGCGGCTCTACCGCGACAACGCCTTCGCCGTCACCGGGCTCCCGGTGACCGCGCGAGGACGTGCCGTACGGCAGCACAGACAGCGACTGGAGGCCCGGCTCGCGGTGCAGGACACGCTGCTGCCCGCGGACCCGGACTCGCCTCTCGTGGGCGGGTACCGCAGGGACGAAGTCCGGGCCGCGTTCGAGGAGTTCCAGGATCCCCGGCGGCGGCTGGTCGACGAGTTGCTGTGGCGGTGGGGCGAGCCCGGCCCGGAGTGCGGCTGCTCGCCGGCCCTGCACGAGGAGCACGACGACGCGGTGCGCTTCCACGCCATGGCCCTGGAGGCGGAGGCCGGACGGAGCCACACGACCACGGACGGACGGGACATCCTCTGGCGGGGCGCGGCGAGCGGCTGGGGGCTGGTGCTGGAGCGCCAGGAGTTCCGGCAGCACATCGCCCGCCGGATCGCGGAACTGGACGATCCACGGCTGGGTGAGCACCCGGCGGACGACTTCCTCGCCGCGCTTCCCCGCCTCCTCGTGTCCCCGTTCCGGGACCTCGCCGCCGACCCGGACTTCCGGCCCCGGCTCGCCCGGATCTGCTCGGGCTGGGCGGAACACGCGGTCTTCACGGATCTCTTCTCCGAACTGTTCGAGGAAACGGTGGAGGAGACGGTCCAGGAGATCACCGACGCTCTGCGGTCCGTGAACGACAAGAAGGACGCCGAGCAGTTCGGGGACGCCGTCCGTGTCGTACGGCAGGAGGTCCTCCCCGCGTTCGAACGGTTCGGGGAACTCCGGGCGTTCGTATCGGACTGGCAGTACGAGGACATCGCGCACGTCGTCGCGGTGGGCGTGGGCAACCTCGCGGTGGCGATGCTGGGTCACCACCAGTTCCACCGGCCGAGCCCCACGCAGAAGAAGACGGTCGTCGAGCTCGCGGAGAAGGCGTACGAGATCGCCCCGGAACGCCATGTGAAGGCGTTCAAGGACAACTGGGACGTCATCTACGACTGGTCCGTGGGTGTCGTCGCCACGGGCACCGCACCGGGGGAGTCGTCCAGCCTCAGCGGCCTTGAGTGGGCGGGGTGCTGGCTGGTCACCCTGGCGTTCGGCGCGGTGATCGCGCTGTGGGTGGTCCAGGGATGGGAAGCCGGGGTGGGTGCCTTCCTGGTGCTGGGCGCGATCGGCGCCGCCGTCGAGAAGCTCTCGGAGTGGTACGGGCGATTGCGGGCCCACAGGGCCAGAAGGAGGTTTCAGCGGTGACGTCCCGAGTGCGCCGACGCATACACGAAGTACGTTCCACGTTCGGCCAGTTGAAGCACCCGCCCGAGTTCCGCATCCCCCGCCCGCTCCTGGCGCCCGACCAGGCCGACTGGGCCGCGGCCGTGCTCGCCGAGGTCGAGGCTGCCGAGGCCGGGGCCGCCGAGGCTCTTGCGGAGCGGGCCCGCACGCCGGAGGGAGCCGGGACCGACGCACTGCTCGGGGCCGCCGTCGGTATCTGGCGTGCCCTGCGCAAGCTCGACCAGGGAACCGGTCCCCTCTCGGCGGCCGACCTGCGTCAGGTGCGCCGCCAGGTCCACGCCAGCCGCCAGGCGCTCGCCGACGACGGGCTGGAGATCCAGGAGCACGACGGCATGCCCTTCGACTCCGGCCAGTCCCTGGAGGCCCTGGTGTTCCAGGACGATCCGGGACTGGACCGCGAGATCGTGCTGGAGACCGTACGGCCGTCGGTCTACTTCCGCGGCGAACGGATCCAGATGGGCCAGGTCATCGTCGGCAGGCCCGCGCCCCCCGTCACGTGAACGACCAAGGAGACCACGACCATGCGCGAGACCATCGACTTCGGAATCGACCTCGGCACCACCAACAGCGCCATCGCGGTGGCTGAGGACGACGGCGTACGCGTCATCAAGAACAACGACGGCTGGGACTTCACGCCCTCCGCCGTGTGGATGCCCAAGGAGGGGGTGGTCCACGTGGGTCGGCGGGCCCGGGAGCGCACGGAGAACGATCCGGACAACGCCTACGCCGAGTTCAAGCTGGAGATGGGGGCGGCCGGTGCCCAGCGGCACTTCGAGCGCGCCGGCATCTCGCTCTCGCCCGAGGAACTCTCCGCCGAGGTGCTCAAGTCCCTGCGCCAGGACGCCGCGCACGAGTACGGCTACCAGCCGGAGGCGGCCGTCATCACCGTCCCGGCCTCCTTCGCCCTGAACCAGAACAACGCCACCAGCTCGGCCGCCGCCCTCGCCGGGCTCGGCGAGCAGTGCTCGCTGGTGCAGGAGCCGACCGCAGCCGCGATCGCCTACGGCGTGCAGGACGCCTCCGACTCCGCCCACTGGATGGTGTTCGACCTGGGCGGCGGCACCTTTGACGCGGCCGTGATGAGCAAGCGCGACGGCGAGCTGCAGCTGATCCAGCACGCCGGCGACCCCTACCTCGGCGGCAAGCTCATCGACTGGGCCCTCGTCGACGACCTGCTGGTGCCCGCCGTCCGGCGCGACCTGGGCCTGCCGGACTTCGCCCGTAACAACCCGCGCTGGCGCAAGAACTTCGCCAAGCTCAAGCTGGAGGCGGAGAACGCCAAGATCGCCCTGTCCCGCACCGCCTCGGTCGAGCTCTCCCCCGACCTGGACGACGGCAGGGGCGGCATCGAGCCCTTCGAGTACGTCCTGACCCGGGGCGCCCTCGACGACCTGGCGCTGCCGTTCTACACCCGCGCCGTCCGGCTGTGCCGTGACGCGCTCGCCGAGAGTTCCCTGCGCCCCGACCACATCGACCGGCTGCTCCTGGTCGGCGGGGCGACGCTCAGCCCCGGGCTGCGCGAACTGCTCGCCGACCCGGTCGAGGGCCCCGGCATCCCCCTCGACCACACCCAGGACCCCACCACCGTGGTCGCGCGCGGCGCCGCCGTGTTCGCCCGGACGATCCGGCTGCCGAAGAAGCCGCAGCAGGCCGCGCCGGGCGAGTTCGCGATCGAACTCCACTATCCGGCGCAGTCCGTCGACACCACCGGCATCCCGGTCTCCGGCAAGGTGAGCAGCGGCAGCGCGGTGGACTGGACGCGGTACACCGTCACCCTCAGCAACCCGGACGGCCGCCCGCCGTTCCGCGGACCCCGCACCGAACTCGGCCCGGACGGCACCTTCTACACCGAGGTGGCCATCGACACCGACACCAGGTCCCGCTTCACGGTGGAGCTCACCGACACCGCCGGCACCCGGCGCAAACTCGCGGGGGACACCTTCTCCATCACCCACGCCTCGGTCGTCCCCGGCGACGCGGTCCTCACCGGCACCCTCGGCATCGGCAAGGCCGACGGCACCTTCGACCCGCTGCTCCGCAAGGGCACCACCCTGCCGGCCCAGGTGACCAAGCCGTACCGGACGACCATCCCGCTGCGCCGCTCCCAGCCCGACGCGGTCATCCGCATCCCGCTGCTGGAGGGCGAGCGCAGGCGCGCCGACCGCAACACCCGGGTCGGGCTGATCGAGATCCGCCCGCGCGACATCCGCATCGACCTGCCCGCCCAGAGCGAGGTCGAGGTGACCTTCGAGATCCAGGCGAGCAACCGGGAGGTCCTCGTCACCGCCGACATCCCATTGCTGGAGCAGCAGTTCGAGGCGACGATCAACCGCTCGGAGCTGCTGGCTCCCGAACACGGCGAGCTGGTGGACCGTCTGCACGATCTGGAACAGCGGGTACGCCTCCTGCAGGACCAGGCCGACGACGTGTTCTCGGACCAGGCGCGGGCGCGGCTGGACGACCTCGCGGAGCAGAAGACCCTCCCGCAGCTCCGCAAGGAGGTCGACGCGGCGGCCGTCGACACCGGTGCCGCCGTCACCAGCGATCGCCGCATCCGCGATGTGGAGGCCCAGCTCGACGACATCGAGGAGGCGATCGAGATCCCGGCACTGCAACGCGAGTTGTGGGATCTGCTCGGCGCCTGCGAGGACGTCATCGAGCAGACCGGCGCCGGCCCCTCCGACCGGCGGGAGCTGCAGAACATGCGCGACCGCGCCGGTTCGCTCGGCGACGACGCCACGCCGGCGGACCTGCGGCGGCTCATCAAGCGGGCCGGGGAGTTCCACGTCGAGTTGCTGCGCCGCACCGACCAATGGGAGTACGTGGTCTTCCACGCGCTGGTCGAGATGCGCGACGACATGTTCTCCCGCGCCCAGGCGGACGCCGCGATCCTGGAGGGCCGCCAGGCCGTCGCCGCGGGGAACCGGCGGGCCCTCGCCGGCGTCAACGAGCGGCTTCGCCGACTGCTGCCACCGGGAGCCGCGGATGAGGCCGAGCGGCTGTCCGGCGGAATCAACTAGCCCACCGGAACGAGGAGATTGCAGGTGCCCACATCCCGAGTCCCCACAGGCGTCCCGTCCGACGCGGTCCTGTCCGCCGGCGAGGACGGCACGGAGGCGGACGGCACGAGGCCGGGCGCTACGGAAGCCGGCGTCGCGGGAGCCGGCAGTGCGGGATCCAGTGGTCCAGGATCCAGCGGTGCGGGGTCAGGCCGTACGGCGTCCGGCGGCACGGACTCCGGCGGTACGGGGTCCGCCGCCGGCTCGCTCCGGGTCGCACTGCTCGTTTCACCTGCCCGGGCGGCGGCCCGCTCCGGTGACCTGGACGGCGCCCTGCGGCTGCTGCAGGACGCCGGTGATCCCGTCGGCGCGGACCATCCCGACGTACTCGACCTGCTCGCCCGTGTGCACGCCCAGCGCGGAGACCTGACCCAGGCCGCCGCGTACTGGCGGCGGGTGCAGGAACAGTGCCCGCAGGATCCGGCCGCGTCGGCCGGGCTGGCGAGGATCGACCTGCTCCGCGGCCGTGGTCCCCGGGCCGCGCTCGCCCGGCATCGCGCCGGTACGGCCCTGGCCGCCGCGGTCTGTGCGATGGCCGCGATCACGGCCGGCACGGTCGCCCTCACGGACGGCACCGGCGGTCGGCCGGAGCGGCCGGGCCCCTCGCAGGCCGACCTTGCCGAACAACGGGCCCGGCAGCTCGACGCCGAACGCCGGGCGGAGCAGGCACGGGAGCGGGACCGGGCGGCGGCACGCCGAGCGGAGGCGGCCGCGGCACTGGCCCGCGCGCTGCGGGCACCGGGCATCCACCCGGTGGTGCACGGGGCTTCCGTGGAGGTCGCCTTCGCCGACGGGCTCTTCTCCGAGGGCGCCGAGCTGACCCAGGCCGGCGCCGACTGGCTCGCGGTGCTCGGCGGACGCCTGGCCGGGCGACAGGTACGCGTCGAGATCCGCGGCCACGCGGCCACCGTCCCCGGGGCCCCGACCAGCGGCGGCTCCGTCCTCTCCCTGTGGCGCGCCCTCATCGCCGCCCGCGAACTGAGCACGGCCGGCGGCAAGCCCCTCACCGCCTTCACCACGTCCAGCGCGGACCAGCGCGATGCGCCGTATGCCGACGCCCCGAAGAACAGGACGGTGACTGTGACGATCACACCCGAATAGCGCGGGGCCCTGCTCCGTCAGCCGGAGTCCCGATCCGACGGCAGGGGCTGCTCGAACCACACGATCTTGCCGGTGCTCACCCTCGTCGCCCCCCAGTGCCGGGCCAGGTGGTCGACCAGGAACAGGCCGCGGCCGCCCTCGTCGCTCGGACGGGCGTGCCGCATCCTCGGGACCAGCGGGGAGTCGTCCTCCACCTCGCAGCGGAGCACGTCCGTGCGGAGCAGACGCAGGACGATCGGCCGGGAGGCGAAGCGCACGGCGTTCGCCACCACCTCGCTGACCAGGAGCTCGGTGGACTCCACGAGGGAGTCGAGGTCCCAGTCGTGGAGGGTTCTGCGGGTCAGACGGCGGGCCTGCCGTGCGGTCTGCGGACGCGGAGCCAGATACCAGTACGCGACGGTCTCCGGCAGGATGCCCTGGAAGCGGGCGGCGAGCAGGGCGACGTCGTCGTCCCGGTCGCCCGCCCCCAGCGTGCCGAGCGCCTGGTCGCACAGCAGTTCCAGCTCCGGGGGCGTGGCTCCCGAGGCGGCCGCCCGCAGCCGTACGCACAGTCGCTCCACCCCGGCCAGTACGTCCGAGTCGCGGGACTCGACCAGGCCGTCGGTGTACAGCAGCAGGGTCGCCCCGGACGGTGCGTGCATCTCGGTGGACTCGAATCCGCCGCCGCCCACGCCGATCGGCGCCCCGGGCGGGACGTGCACGACCTCCGTGCCGCCGTCGGGATGCAGAAGCACCGGCGGCAGATGGCCGGCGTTGGACACCAGCAACCGGTGCAGTACGGGGTCGTACATGGCGTACAGGCAGGTCGCCGTGTGCTCGCTGCCCAGGCGCTCCGCCTGCTCGTCGAGGTGGTGCAGGACCTCGTCCGGGGGCAGATCGAGCCCGGCCAGGGTCTGCACGATCGTGCGCAGCTGGCCCATGATCGCGGCCGAGGTCATCGAGTGCCCCATCACGTCGCCGATGACCAGGGCGACGCGGCTGCCGGGCAGCGGGATCGCGTCGTACCAGTCGCCGCCGACCTGCGAGGTCCGCGAGGACGGCAGATAGCGGCTGGCCAGCAGGACGCCGGCCGGCTCGGGCAGCGACGGCGGGAGCATCGTGCGCTGCAGGGCATCGGCGACGGATGCCTCGCGCGCGTACAGCACCGCCTTGTCGACGCCGAGCGCGGTGTGTGTGGCGAGCTGGGAGGCGACGAGCAGATCGTCCCCGGTGAAGTCCGGCCGGCCCGGTTCGCGGATGAGGACGACGCTGCCCATGACCTGGGTGCGGCCGTGCAGCGGAGCGATGATCAGCCGTCGTCCGGGCGGTACTGCCGGGGGTGCGGCGTCGGCGGCCAGCAGCTCGGACACCGCGGCCGCGATGTCGGGGGTGTCCGCGAACACCGGCCGCCCGGCCCGCAGCAGCTTGGCGAGCAGACCGGTCGCCGCCGGGTGGACGACGTCCGCCGCCCGGACGGGGCCGGCGGTCGGTGACGGCGGCGCGGACCTGCACGTGCTCGCCCTGCGCAGGGGCGCGTGGTCCGTGGCGTGCAGCTCGAGGACACCGGGCGCGGCGGCGGTCTCGTCGCCGACCGGAAGCGGAGCGTACAGATGGACGAACGCCGTGTCGGCGAAGGCCGGGACGGCCGCCCGGCACAGTTCGTGCAACGTCTCGTCCAGATTCATGCCACGGGCGATCTGCCGGGTGGCCGCGTCGAGGTAGCGCAGCCTGTCGGTCTGGGGCTCGGCGACATCCGGTCCGTGCACACCGGCCGTCTGCCCGCCGGTGCCCGTGTCGGTTCCGAGCTCCTTCGTCACGCCTGTCCTTTCGGAGTCGTCAGGTGCGCCGCCTGCAGCGCAGGAAGATCTGCACCTCGGGCGGGACATCCACGGTCGCCGGGGCGTATGTGTACGACGACTCCTCGACGATCTCGAAGCCCGCCGCCTCGACGACCTCGCGCAGCTCGTCCCTCAGGTAGCCGGACACGCGGATGGTGTTTCCGATGAACGGGATCGAGAAGTCGTCCACGTCGGCCTCCACCATCGCCAGCGCGAACAGGCCCCCGGGAGCCAGCAGGTGGTGGACGGTCCGCAGCGCGAGGGGTATCTCGGCGCGCGGCAGCATGAGCAGGGAGAAGAAGGCCGCCACCGCGTCGAAGCGGCCCAGGTCCCGGCGACCTCCGGGCCGCAGATCCGCGATGTCCGCCCGGTGGAACTCCCCGGCGGGCACGTTCTTGCGGGCCAGCGCGACCATCCCGTCCGACAGGTCGACACCGACGACCCGCAGGCCCGCCTCCGCCAGCTGGAGCGCGGTCGGGATCCCGGTGCCGCACCCCAGGTCCAGCACACGGGCCCCGGCCGGCAGGGACCGGATGAGCCACTCGGCGGACGCGACCTGCCCTTCCTTGTGCGGGAAGGCCTCGTCGTAGCGGTCGCCGATGGCGTCGAAGGCCTCGGCCTGGCCGGTGCGGTCGAGCGGCATGTTCCCGTAGCCGGGCTTGTCGCCGGGAGTGCTCACAAGGGATCTCCTTTGAAACCTTATGTGCGATTTTTTCACAGTTATACAGACTCGGCTGCGGCCTGGACAGATGACCGGCCGTCGCTGGAGCGTGGCCCGGACCGGACAACCGCGGTGAGGGCGGTCAGCCGTCGGTGCGGACGAAGACGGGCTTGAGGTGCTTCTCGGGCAGGGTGTCGGGGAGTTGCTCCCAGTCGATGACGTGGGAGACGACCCGCCGAGGATCGACCTTGTCGGAACGGGCGAGTTCGAGGGCGTCGGGGATGTGCCCCCGGACGTTGTCGCGGGCGATGCGCAGTGTGACGCCTGTGAGGTACATGTCGAGCAGGGGCAGCTCGCCGGGACGGAAGTGGTTGCCGGCGGACTCGCAGATGCCTTCCGGGGCAAGGGACTTGACGGCAAGGGCGAGCTGGTCGACGCGGCCCGTGGCCTCGACGGCGATGTCGAACCCGTGCCGGACGGGTTCCAGCGCCTCGGCGGTGGCGGCGCCGAAGCCCTGGGCGATCTCGCGTGGTGCGGGGTCCGGGCCGACGTACAGCACCTCGGAGGCGTCGAGGGCGCGGGCGATGTCGCACACGTACAGGCCGATGCTGCCGCGGGCGACGACCAGGACGCGGGCGCCGGGCCTGGCGTCCGCCCACGGCACGCGGACCGGATCGGAGAAGAGCCCTCCCCAACTGCCGCCGATCGGGGCGCAGTACATCGCCATGTGGGGTACGGCCGTGCAGTGGGCGGTCAGCCCGGCGCGGCAGTGGTCGCAGGTACCGCAGTTGATGGACCAGGGGACCACCACCAGGTCACGGGGGACCACGGACGTCACCGCGTCGCCGGGTTTCGACGACCCTGGCCACGCACTCGTGGCCGAGGGCGAACGGCGGATCGATGAAGCCATGACCGGCCAGGATCGCGGAGTCGACGTCGCAGGAGGTCACGGCCACGGGGGCGACGATCGCCCCCTGGCCCGACTGGAGCTTGGGGTCAGGCGCCTCGCGCCACTCGACCGAGCGCCGGGCGACGTAGGTCGGTTCACGCATCGGCCCGCTGCCCCTCCGCCAGGGCCGCGAGGTCGGCGTAGCGGACGACGGAACCGCCCGCGCCCCACGTGCCGTCGGGCTGCTCGTGCACCAGCACCCACACCCGCAGGGCGTCGGCCCGGGACAGCCCGGACGCCTCCAGCACCGTCTTGGTGGCGTCCTCGACCAGGCCGGCCTTGCGGCGCTCCGAGAGGGCGCCCTGCGGCACCGTCACCTCGACCACGCCTGGGCCCGGAAGAACGCGGTGTCGGGTGCGCCCTCCCAGCGCAGCAGTACGGCGGCCAGGTCGCGCTGGACGGTCCTGCGGCCCTCCTCGGTCAGTGAACCGGACGGAACGGTGAGCCGGATCATCGGCATGACGACGTCTCCCTTGGTGCTGGTGCTGGTGCTGGCGCGGGTGCTCTGCCAGTTGCTCCGCACGACGGTCTATAACAGTCGTTATAGGGGGCTAGGCTATGACGAGCGTTATAGCCAGAGGGGAGCACGGTCTTGGCCAAATCCAGCGCGCCGTCGCGTGACCGCATCGTGGCCGGCGCGGCCGACCTGATCAGCAGGCGCGGCCTGAACGCCGCGAGCATCCGGGAGGTCGCCAAGCACGCCGAGGCGCCGCTCGGCTCGACGTACCACTACTTCCCCGACGGCAAGCAGCAACTGGCCACCGAGGCGGTGCGGTACGCGGGCGCCGCGGTCTCCGGCATCCTCCGCAAGGAGCTGGACGCCGGTCCGGTCGCCGGGCTGCGCGCCTTCCTGGCCCTGTGGCGCGGCATCGTCGTCGAGAGTGACTTCCGCGCCGGCTGCCCCGTCCTGGCCGTCTCCGTCGAGGAACCGCCGGCCGACGAGCTCCCACCGGCTCTCGTCGCCGCCGCCGAGGCCTTCCAGGACTGGGAGCGGCTGCTCGTCGAGACGCTGTGTGCCCACGGGGCCGACCCGGAGCGGGCACCTGGGCTGGCGGCCCTGATCGTGGCGTCCGTAGAGGGCGCGATCGCCATGTGCCGCGCCAAGCGCAGCATGCAGCCCCTGGACCAGGTCGCTCAGCAGCTGGAGGAGCTCATCCTCAGCGCGGTCGGCCGTCCCGCCTGACGGGCAGGTCTGCCGGGCCCCGAACCGCCTCAGGCGTCGCCGCCCCTCGGCCGGCAGCGGCGCAGCTCGCCGACGGCCTCGCCGGTCACGATTTCCTGCGCGACCAGCCGTCCGACCGTGGGCGCCGGCGTGACGGCCGAGTGCAGGACGGCCCCGATCCACGCGAAGGAGCCGCAGGTCACCACGACGGACATGCCCCGCAGCCCCCTCGCCGGTCAGATCACGCAGCCCACATGCGCCAGCGCCTGCTTCAGCAGCACTCCGTGCCCGCCCGGCATCTCGCTCTGCACCGCGGGGGACAGAGCCTCCTGCGGGCTGAACCAGACCAGGTCGAGGGCGTCCTGGCGGGGGCGGCAGTCGCCGGTGACCGGGACGACGTAGGCGAGGGAGACGGCGTGCTGGCGCGGGTCGTGGTACGCCGTGATGCCCTGCGTCGGGAAGTACTCCGCGACGGTGAACGGCTGCAGGGAGGTCGGGACGCGGGGGAGCGCCACCGGGCCGAGGTCCTTCTCCAGGTGGCGCAGGAGGGCGTCGCGGACACGCTCGTGGTGCAGCACGCGGCCGGAGACCAGGGTCCGGCTGACCGTTCCGTCCGGGCCGATGCGCAGCAGGAGGCCGATGCTGGTGACCTCGCCGCTGTCGTCGACGCGCACGGGCACGGCCTCGACGTACAGGATCGGCATGCGGGCGCGTGCCTGCTCCAGTTCGTCGCTCGTCAGCCAGCCGGGCGTGGTTTCGGTCATGTCAGACATTGCTTGATCATACTTTCCGGGAATTGCGAACGCTCAGTCGCGGTGCGGACGGGATTCGGGGGCGGGCGCGGGAGGGGGAGCGGAGACGGGGTCGGTGGCGGGCAGTCCGTAGAGGCGGCGGGCGTTGTCGCCGGCCGCCCACGCCGCGATCCGCAGCGCGTCCGGCAGGCTCAGTTCGTCGGCGTCCACCCGGTCCTGGAGCAGGTCGCCCAGACCGCGACGGAACGCCAGGGCACCGAGCAGGTAGAACTCGGCCAGACCATAGGCGTCGGAGCTGTACAGCAGCTTGCGGAACGGGGTGATCTCCAGGGCCTCCGCGAGGATCGCCCCGGACCGGGCGGGGCCGACGTGGTGCAGGGTGAGGCCCACGTCCAGGTACACCTGCTCGAACACCGCCGCCAGATAGGCGGCCTGGCGCTGGTACGGCCAGCAGTGCAGAAGCAGCACCGGGATCGTGCCCTTGGTGAGGTGCAGCCAGTCCGTGAGGAGGGTGGGGTCCACCCGGTGCAGACGGATGTCGTTGTCGCCGAAACCGGTGTGCAGCTGGAGGGGCAGCCCCAGGTCCACCGCCGTCCACAGCAGGTGCCGGACCAGCACCGGGTCGGCCAGCCGTCCGCCGTCCGCCAGCCACTGCCGGGCCGCCGCGGCGACGAGCGCGCCCGTGGGACGTGCCGGGTCCAGGGCGAATCCGGTGCGGTAGGCGGCCACCGACTTCACGGCCACCACGCCCGGACGCCTTACGGCCTCCTCGGCCGCCGTGCGGAACGCGGTGGCGTACGCGTCCGGCTCGACCCCCGCGGCCGCCACCGCCTCCGCGACCGCCTCCAGCCGTACGACTTCGTACGCGGCCCCGTCGGCGCTCTCCGCCAGCTCCCGGGGCGGGGTGATGCGGTGCGGGGTGTACCCGGTGTCGACGCAGAACACCTCGGTTCCGGCGGCGGCCAGGAACCGGCGGTTCACCTCCCGCCACCCCAGCTCCGCGCGCCGGGCCAGGTACTCGTCGGCGGGGGCGTGGCGCGGCAGATCGAGCAGGGGTGCGCAGTGGCGGCGTACCGCCACGCCCGTCGGGGTGTCGAAGGGCGAGATGCCGGGCCACGGCTCGCCCTCGGTGAGCAGGGACTCAAAGCCGTACCGGTCCAGGTCGGTGGTGACCACCCCGTGGCAGTGATGGTCCACCAGCAGCAGCGCCGCGAGCGCCTCGTGGACCGGGCCTGTGGCGCGCACGTCAGTAGGTCCAGCGGTAGGCCGCCGCCACTCCGTCGTCGTCCAGCCCGGCGACGGCGGCCAGTTCGCCCTGCCGTACGGCGATGACGGCGTCGCCGAGGACCGGGCCCAGCGCGGCGCGCAGCGGCTCGTCGGTACGGAACTCCGCCACGGCCTCGTCCAGCGAGGTCGGCAGTCTGCGCACCCCCCGGGCCGCCGCCTCCCGCGCACCCAGATGCGCCGGATCCCCGGTGATCTCCTCGGGCAACCGCGCGCCCGACGCCAGTCCGTCCAGCCCGGCGGCGATCAGGCAGCCGAGGGCGAGGTACGGGTTGGCGGCCAGGTCCACCGGCTTGATCTCCAGGTTGGCCGCCTGGTCACGGTGGCCCGCAGTGCCGGTGACGACGCGCAGCCCCGCCTCCCGTGTCTCCCGGCCCCACGCGGTGAACGCCCCCGCCCACTGGGAGGGTTTGAGCCGCAGATAGCTGGCCGGGCTCGGCGCCGTCACCGCGGTGAGGGCGGGGAGGTGGGCGAGGACGCCGGCCGCGAAGGACTCGGCCTCGGGGCGCATGCCGTGCCGGCGGTCACCGCCCGCGTGCAGGTTCATGCCGTCGCGCCAGGCGGAGAGGTGGACATGGCCGCCGTTGCCGACGCCGTGCCCGAGGACCGCCGGGGCGAAGGACACCGCGAGACCGTGACGCTGCGCCACCGCCCGGATCGTCTGCCGTACCAGCACGCTGCGGTCGGCCGCCCCCACCGGGTCGACCGCACCCACCGACAGCTCGAACTGCCCGGCCGCGTACTCGGGATGCAACTGGTCGACCTCCACGCCCTGCCGCGCGAGCGCCGCCAGCAGATCGGCCGTCCAGTCGCTCAACGCGACCTGGCGGATGGCGCCGTACGCCGGACCCGTCACCGTCGGCACGAACTCACCGTCGGCGCCCGGCGGTTGAGCGACGGCCCACTCGATCTCGATGCTCGCCCTGAAGGTGAGGCCGTGCCGCTCGGCGGCCTCGCGGACCGTCCGCCGCAGGAAGGTGCGGCTGCACGCGGGATGCCGCTCGCCCTCCTGCGTGATCCGGTCGACCGGCGCCCACGCCCAGCCGGGCTGCCCGGCCAGTTCCACCAGGTGGTCCAGGTCGGGGTAGAGGCGCAGATCGCCGTCCGGGGAGCCGAGGACGTCGGTGGTGACGATGGAGTCGTTCGCCAGGAAGGTGTCGAACACCGGTGACATCCCGACGCCCCAGGCCACCGCCGAGGCCAGCTTCGCCGTCGGGATCGTCTTCACCCGGCCGACGCCCGCCGTGTCGACGTAGGCCAGGACGATCCCGTGCACGCCCCGCCCGGACAGCTCACCGCTCAGCGCGGTGGCCCGCTCGACGTCACCGGGACGCCCGCCCGGGACGGGGTCGGCAAGGGTGGTCATACGGTCTCCTCGACGAGCTCGGCCGGCTGGATGCCGGTCCGTGCCGACTTCGTGCGGGCCCTGTCGGCGTCAGGGTTTCACGGCCACCGCGCCGTACTGCGGCACCGGGGCGGCCGAGTCGGTGGCGCGCCACTGCGAGCAGGACACCATGCCCGGCTCCAGCAGCTCCAGCCCCTCGAAGAACGCGGCGATGTCGGCGCCGCTGCGGGCTGTGATCGGCGGAGTGGCGTTCTCGTTCCAGAACTTCATCGCCGGGATCTGGCCCTCGCCGCCGAGTTCGGAGTCGAAGGTCGGGTGCGTCAGGACCAGGTGGCTGCCGGAGGGGACCGCGGCCAGCACGCGGCGCACGATCTCCCGGGCCTTGTCGTAGTCCAGGACGAAGTTGAGGATGCCCAGCATCATCACCGCGACCGGCTTGCCGAAGTCCAGGGTCTGTCCGGCGCGTTCCACGATGGCGTCCGGGTCATGGACGTCGGCGTCGATGTACGCGGTGACGCCCTCCCGGGTGCCGGTCAGCAGCGTGCGGGCATGTACGAGGACGATCGGGTCGTTGTCGACGTACACGATCCGCGAGTCGGGCGCGACCCGCTGGGCGATCTCATGGGTGTTCTCCGCCGTCGGCAGCCCGGTGCCGATGTCCAGGAACTGGCGCACGCCCTGCTCCTCGGCCACGAACCGCACCGCCCGGCCGAGGAACTCGCGGTCCGCGCGGGCGATGTCCCGGATGATCGGGAACATCCCGGCGACATGCTCGCCGACCTGCTGGTCGACCTCGTAGTTGTCCTTGCCGCCGATCCAGTAGTTCCACACGCGCGCGTTGTGCGCCACACCGGTGTTCAGCTTCGCCGACCCGCCCGACGGGGTGTGGCCATCACTCACGACTCGTCCTCTCCTCGCACGCACGACCGAAACCGGCCATCGCCGCCATTGTGCCGCTCCGTTGATCACGTTGTCCCGGGAATCGGCAGAGCCGGCAGGGCTGTTGGCGTGCGGCGGGCGGGAGAGAGCTGCCGGCCGTGCTATTCGATCTCGCTGGGGCTCGCGGCGGGCGTCTTGCCGGCCAGGACGTCCTCGAGGCGCTGGGTGCCGAACTTCACGGCCTGCTCGACGGAGTCGTGCTCGTCCCCGCTGAGCCCGCCCGCCGTGACGGTGATCGCGTCGTTGCCGACGCGTACGGCGGCGACGTCCAGGGTGAGCGTGGCATCCTCGCCGCCAGTCCTGCCCTGCACCGTCACGCGCAGGCCCTCACGGGCGTCGCCCACGTCGGGCAGCTTGGTCTCGATGACCTGGACGGTACGTTGTTCGCTGCCGTCGGTCGCGGTGAACTGGTCGCACTTCTCCGGCAGGGTCGCCATCCAGTTCAAGGAGTCCTGCGGGTCGGTCCGGTCATAGGAGGCGACCTGGTACAGCAGGCGCGAGTCGTCCTGCACGAAGCCACGCAGCGCGGACACTCCCGACGGCCTGCCCAGCAGGTCGTCGTCGAAGAGGGAGTCCAGGAGCCGCTGGCAGTCGGCGGCGTCGGCCTTGGCGGTGAGGAAGTCCGAGACGTCGACCGTGCCGATGAGCAGGCTGTCGTGCCAGTTCTCGGCCTCTGTCTGCTTCACCTGCGTCCAGTCGTCCTCGATGTCCGCCTCGGTGATCAGCGCGGTCCGTGCTCCGGCCTCGCTGAGGGTGGGGGTGGGAGTGGCGGTCGGCTGCTTCGTGGCGACCGGTGCGGCTTTCTCGGCAACCGGTGAGGCGGTGACGGCCGAGGCCCGTGAACCGTCCGTGTCGCCGTCGTCCGAGCAGGCGGACGTGGCCAGCAGCACGCCTGCCGCCAGAGCCGAGGACAGGACGCGGGCGAGTGGGGACGAACGACGGGTCATCGGCGATGCCTCCTGAGGACGTGACGCGTGTCCTCAGCGCACCATCGCACTCGACGGCCCACCAGCGGCACCGGACCGTTCGAGTGAGCGCATGCGAAAGGTGCGGGCGCCTCATGCGCCGGGCTGCGCGTGCCCGTGCTGCCAGGCCCAGGCCGCGATCTCGACGCGGTTCCGGGCGGCCAGTTTGAGCTGGACGCTGGACAGGTGCGTCTTGACCGTGGACAGGGAGACGTACAGCTCGGCGGCGATCTCGGCGTTCGTACGGCCGAGCGCGACCAGGCGGACGACGTCGAGTTCGCGGTCGGTGAGGGGTTCCGTGAGCGGGGCGGGCTTCGCCGGGGCAGCGGCGGCGGGCTCGGCTTGCGGGGCGGTGACGTGTTTGAGCAGGCGGACCGTGACCGACGGCGACACCAGCGAGTCGCCGGCCGCGGCGGCGCGGACCGCCTCCGCGAGGAGGGTGGGCCCCGAGTCCTTCAGCAGGAACCCGCACGCGCCGCCGCGCAGCGCCCCGTACACGTACTCGTCGAGGTCGAACGTGGTCACCACGACCACCCGCATCGGGTCGGCCACCTCCGGCCCCGCCAGTAGCCGGGTCGCCTCCAGCCCGTCCAGCTTCGGCATCCGGATGTCCAGCAGACACACGTCCGGCCGCTCCCGCCGCGCCAGCGCCACCGCCTCCTCGCCGTCGGCGGCCTCGGCGACCACGGTGATGTCGGGCTGGGCGTCGAGGAAGAAGCGGAAGCCCGTGCGGACCATCTCCTGGTCGTCGGCGATGAGGACGCGGATGGGCGACCCGGACGGGGGTGGGGTGGTCATGGCTCGATCATGCCTCAGCCGAAGGGGTCGTCGGACTCGGTGCCGGGGGCGTACGGCGTCAGTCAGCCGTCTGTGCCGGGGTCAGTCGTCCAGGCGGCTCGTCGACTCGGTGCCGGAGAGCACTTAGGTGCCGAGGCCGCCCAGCGCGACCGCGGCAGCCGCGCCGGCGACGACGCCCACGAGGAACTTGCTGGGCTGCATCGCGTACTCCTGAGGTCCGTGGTGAGGATGCGGCACCACCCTCGCCCGCGGGCCCGGGCGCGCGCCTCGGCCATAAGGCCGGCGTCAGCGGCGGTCAGCGGTGGCTTCCTCGGCCGATCGGCCGATCCCGCCGCGTACGGCCTCACCTACCGTGATCGGCATGAAGTCCGTTTCCCCCCGCGGCTGCGCCCGGGGCTTCGCCGTCGGTGTGCTGATCGCCGCCTGTGTGGTGGACGTCCTCTACGCGGGCTCCGACGGCACGAGCGTTCTGCCGACGGCGAGCCCCGTCTGGCCGATCCTGGCCGTGCTGCTGGTGGGTCTGGCCGCCGTGCTGTGGCCGGCCGGGCGGCGGCCCGAGTGGCTCACGCCGCAGGTGCGCACCGCCGTGCCGGCTCTCGTCTCGGCCCTGTACTCGGTGGGCTCGCTGCTGACTCTCAGGGTGAACACCTTCGGTCCCGGCGAGGTCCTGATCCTGCTGTGCCTGCTGTTCGTCGCGGTACGGCACTGCCCGCCGCGCTGGGCCTGGGGGTGCGGCGCCCTCGTCGTGGGCGCGCTGTTGCTGCTGCCGGTTCGGTATCTCAGGCTGTTGGACGCCGACATGCTGGGCTTCATGGTGGCCGGCCTGGTGCTGGTCGGCCTCTTCGCCGGGCTCGCCCTGTATCTGCGGACGATGGACTATCGGCGGACCCTCGCCGTCAGCGAGACCCGGCGCGCCGAACGCGTCGCCATCGCCGCCGACCTGCACGACTTCGTCGCCCACCATGTGACGGGGATCCTCGTGCAGACGCAGATGGCCCGCATGATGGCGCAGACCCAGCCACAGGAACTCGATCCCGTCCTGGCCGGCATCGAACGCGCCGCCACCGAGGCCCTGGCCTCGATGCGCCGCACGGTCGGTGTGCTGCGCGACAGCGGCGACGAGGCGGCCGACCGCCGCCCCGTCGGCGACCTGGCGGCCGTCGCCGAGCTGACGGACGGATTCGCGAGCCCGGTCCAGCAGGTCACCCTGCGCCGGGACCGGGCCGTGTCCGACGACCTGCCGCACGAGGTGCAGGCCGCGGCCTTCCGGGTCGTGCAGGAGGCGCTCACCAACATCCGCCGCCACGCCGCCGACGCCACGCACGTCGAGGTCCGGCTGCGGGACTGCGCCGGGCGCCTGGAGGTGTCGGTCGCGGACGACGGGCGGGGCGGCACCCAGCTTCCGGCGGCCGCACACGGTGGCGGGTTCGGGCTCGTCGGTCTGAAGGAGCGGGTCACCGCACTGGGTGGCGAACTGGATGCCGGGCCGCGGGGTGGGGTGGGGTGGGAGGTGCGGGCGGTGTTTCCGACGGGGGCGCTTCGCGGGTAGTGCCGCGATAGGGGGGTGCCGCGTTTTGTCGTCCCTCGTCCGCGGCTCCGTCGCGGCTGGTCGCGCAGTTCCCCGCGCCCCTTCGGGGCGTTGCCGAACCGCCTCTCGACCGCCAGCCATTCCGGCTGTTCAATGGTGCTGCACATGTCCAGTGAGCGGCCCGCAGCGCCGGGGAGGAGCCGCCCGTGTCACCCGCCCCCGTGCCGCCCGTCGGCGCGCGCATCCGGCAGGCGCGTCTCGAGTGCGGGATGAGCCTGCGTGCGCTGGCCCGGGAGGTCGGGGTCTCGGCCAGCCTGATCTCGCAGATCGAGACCGGCAAGAGCCAGCCCTCGGTCAGCACCCTGTACGCCGTCACGACCGCCCTCGGCATCTCCGTCGAGTCGCTCTTCGACGGCGGGAAAGCCGCCGCCCTCTCCCCGCCGGTGACCACGGCACCCGGCACGGCCCCCGGCACCGTCCTGCACGCCCTGGCCGCCTTCGCCGCCGACCCCGGCCGCCGCATCGGCCCGCTGGTCAGGCCGGACGAGCGGGAGGTGCTGGAGCTGGACTCGGGGGTGGTGTGGGAGCGTCTCGGCCATGTTCCGGGCATCGACGTGGACTTTCTCCTGGTGACCTACCGGCCCGGCGGCGCCTCCTCCAGCTCCGGCGGGCTCATGCGCCACACGGGTACCGAGTACGGCTGTCTGACCTCCGGCGAACTCGTCCTCACCCTCGGTTTCGACGAGTACACCCTGCGCCCGGGCGACGCCGTCTGCTTCGAGTCGACGACCCCGCACCGTTACCGCAACGATGGAGAGGAACCGGCCGTGGGCGTCTGGTTCGTGTTCAGTGACACTTGACACCCGTCGCGACCGGTCGTTCACTCCGAAGCGGGGGTGGTCGCCATGGCGATCCGCACATATGGACCCAACGCCGTCGACTGGGAAGAGCGCGTCGACCTGGACCGGCTGCGCAGACAGCGTCTGGCCCGGCTCAACGAGACCCTGAACCGCTCCTCGCTGGGCGCGGTACTCAGCTTCGACTTCGCCAACATCCGCTACATGACGGCCACGCACATCGGCACGTGGGCGATGGACAAGCTGATCCGTTTCGCCCTGCTGGTGCGCGGCGGCGAACCGATCGTCTGGGACTTCGGCTCCGCCGCCCGTCACCACCAGCTCTACAACCCCTGGCTCGACTACAGCGACGGCAAGGGCGGCCCGCCCACCGGCGCCCGCGCCGGCATCTCCACCCTCCGCGGCGCCTTCCACCCGGACGCGGGCATCGCCGAGGACGTCGCCTCGAAGATCGCCGGCGAGCTGCGCGAGCACGGACTCGCGGGCGAACCCCTCGGCATCGACGTCGCCGAGATGCCGGTCCTCACCGCCCTGCGCGCCGAGGGCATCGACGTCGTCGACGGCCAGCAGGTCTTCCTGGAGGCCCGCCGCCTCAAGACCGGCGACGAGATCGCCCTGCTCACCCAGGCCTGCTCCATGGTCGACGCGGCATACGAGGAGCTGTACGGCTATCTGCGGCCCGGCGTGCGCGAGAACGAGTGCGTCGCAGTCGTCAGCAAGGTGCTGTACGACCTCGGCAGCGAGTACGTCGAGGGCGTCAACGCGATCTCCGGCGAGCGCTGTTCACCGCATCCGCACGTCTACAGCGACCGCCTGATCCGCCCCGGCGACCCCGCCTTCTTCGACATCCTGCACAGCCACCTCGGCTACCGCACCTGCTACTACCGCACCTTCGCCGTCGGCAGCGCCTCCCGCGCCCAGCGCGACGCCTATGTGCGCTGCCGCGAGTACATGGACCAGGCCATCGCCCTCGTCCGGCCGGGCGCCACCACCGCCGACGTCGTCCAGGTCTGGCCCCGCGCCGAGGAGTTCGGCTTCGCCGACGAGACCGCCGCCTTCGCCCTCCAGTACGGCCACGGCGTCGGCCTGTCGATCTGGGAGAAGCCGATCTTCAGCCGCCTGGTCTCCCTCGACCACCCCGAAGTCCTCGAAGAGGGCATGGTCTTCGCCCTGGAGACCTACTGGCCCGCCGCCGACGGCTGGTCCGCCGCCCGTATCGAGGAGGAACTGGTCGTCACCGCCGACGGCTGCGAGGTCATCACCAAGTTCCCCGCGGAGGAACTACTGGTGGCGGGCCGCAAGTACTGGACGGTGGGCGGCGAACTGAACACCCGGCGCGAGTCGCAGTCGCACCTCAACACCTCCCGCGGCAACGGGGCACGCTGATGGACCCGGCCGAACTCCTCGCCGCCTACGAGCAGATGGCCGTCATCCGCCGTACGGAGAAGGCCGCCCACGACCTGTTCCTGCAGGGCCTCGTCAAGGGCACCACCCACCTCGCCGCCGGACACGAGGCGATCGCCGTCGGCGCGAGCGCCGCCCTGCGTCCCGACGACTACGTCTTCGCCACCTACCGCGGCCACCACCACGCGATGGCGCGCGGAGCGACCCCGCAGGAGTGCCTCGCCGAGCTGATGAGCCGGGCCACCGGACTGTGCAAGGCCAAGGGCGGCTCCATGCACCTGACCAAGGCGTCCACCGGCATGCTCGGCTCGTACGCCATCGTCGGCGCCCACCTGCCGGTGGCGGCCGGCGCCGCCTGGTCGGCCAAGCTGCGCGGCACCGGCCAGATCGCCGTCGCCTTCTTCGGAGACGGCGCCACCAACATCGGCGCCTTCCACGAGGCGCTCAACCTGGCCGCCGTATGGAAGCTGCCGGCGCTGTTCGTCTGCGAGAACAACCTCTACATGGAGTACACGCCGATCGCCGACGTCACGGCGGTGCCCCGGCCCGCGGCCGACCGGGCGCCCGCGTACGGCATCCCCGGCGAGGTGGTGGACGGCAACGACGTCGTCGCCGTACGGGAGGCCGTGGCGCGGCTCGCTCAGCGGGCCCGGGCGGGAGACGGGCCCGCGCTGCTGGAGGCGGAGACCTACCGCCACTTCGGGCACAGCCGCGCCGACCCGGCCACCTACCGCCCGGCCGAGGAGGTCGAACGCTGGCTGAAACACGACCCGTTGGACGTGGCGCGCGGACACCTCGCCGAGCTGGGGGTACCGCCGGAGACGATCACCGAGGCCGACGAGCGCGCCAGTGCCGTCGTACGGGAGGCGGTCGAAGCCGCTAAGGGTGCCCCGCCGCCCGATCCGGGCCAGGCGCTGACCGACGTATGGGCGGACGGAGGTGCGGCATGGCGGACGTGATCAGCTACCGGGAGGCGGTCGCCGAGGGCATCGCGCGGGAGATGCGGCGCGATCCGGCCGTCGTCTGCCTGGGGGAGGACATCGGCGAGGCGGGCGGGGTGTTCAAGACGACCGTCGGGCTGTTCAAGGAGTTCGGGCCGGAGCGCGTGTGGGACACGCCCATCTCCGAGCAGGCCATCGTGGGGGCCGCCATGGGTGCCGCGATGACCGGGATGCGGCCGGTCGCCGAGATCATGTTCTCGGACTTCCTGGCCTGCTGCTGGGACTACCTCGCCAACGAGATACCGAAGGTGCGGTACATGACGGGCGGGCAGGTCACCGTTCCGCTCGTCGTGCGCACCGCCAACGGCGGCGGCCTCGGCTTCGGCGCCCAGCACTCCCAGGCCACCGAGAACTGGGCGTTCACCGTGCCCGGACTGAAGATCGCGGCACCCGCGACGCCCGCCGACGTGATCGGCATGATGGCGGCGGCGATCCGCAGTGACGACCCGGTCGTCTTCTTCGAGCACAAGGCGCTGCTCGCCACCAAGGGCGCGCCCCCGCCGCCGGACCATGTCGTCGAGCTGGGACGCGCCGCCGTCGTCCGCGAGGGCGCCGACGTCACCCTCGTCGCCCTCGCCTCGATGGTGCCGCTCGCGCTGAAGGCCGCCGAGGTCCTGGCCGGTGAGGGCATCGAGGCCGAGGTCGTCGACCTGCGCTGCCTGGTGCCGCTGGACGTGAGCACCGTGCTGGCCTCGCTCGGCAGGACCTCGCGGCTCGTCACCGTGGAGGAGAACCCGTACCAGGGCGGCTGGGGCGGCACGCTCGTCTCGATCGTCGCCGACGAGGGGTTCGGCCTGCTGGACGCGCCGGCCCGGCGGGTGACAGGGGAGTGCGTGCCGCTGCCGTTCGCCGACGCCCTGGAAGAGGAGGTCATCCCCACCGTCGACAAGGTCGTGGCGGCCGTCCGGAGTCTCGCCGCCTACTGAACCCCCCATGGGAGGTAGAACGATGACCCATCGGATACTCCTGCGCGCCGGTCATGTGCTGTCGATGGACCCCGCCATCGGGGACCTGCCCCAAGGGGACGTCCTCATCGAGGACGGGACGATCGCGGCGGTGGACCGGGAGATCGGCGCCGACGCCGAAGTACTCGACATGACCGGCCGGATCGTCATCCCCGGCTTCGTCGACACCCACCGCCACACCTGGGAGGCGCCGATCCGCAATGTCGCCCCGGACGCCACCCTGGACGACTACTTCGTCGACATCCTCGACACCTTCGCTCCCCTCTACACCCCCGAGGACGTGTACGCGGGCAACCTCGCGGGCTCGCTGGAGTGCCTGAACGCCGGCATCACGACCCTCGTCGACTGGTCCCACATCAACAACACACCCGAGCACCCGGACGCCGCGATCCAAGCCCTGAAGGAGACCGGCATCCGCGCCCAGTACGCATACGGCAGCGCCAACACCTCCCTCGCCGACTACTGGTTCGACAGCAAGATCGCCCTCCCCGGCGACGACGTACGGCGGATCCGCACCCAGTACTTCTCCTCCGACGACGGCCTGCTCACCATGGCGCTCGCCACCCGCGGCCCCGGCTTCTGCACCAACGACGTCGTCATCTCCGAATGGGCCCTCGCCCGCGAGCTCGGCATCCCGGTCACCGTGCATGTGGCGATGGGACGCCTCGCCGGCCGCTTCAGCATGGTCAAGCAGCTCAACGACCTCGGTCTGCTCGGCCCGGACACCACCTACATCCACTGCTGCTACCTCCACGAGGACGAATGGCAGATGATCGCGGACAGTGGCGGTACGGTCTCCATCGCGCCGCAGGTCGAGATGCAGATGGGGCACGGCTGGCCGCCCGTGATGAAGGCCATCGAGTACGGACTGCGGCCGTCGCTCAGCCTCGACGTCGTCACCACCGTGCCCGGCGACATGTTCACCCAGATCCGCGCGGCCTTCGGTGCCGAGCGGGCCCGCGTCAACGCCGACTGCTGGAAGGCCAACCTTCCCGTGCCCGACACCATGTTGACGGCACGACAGATGCTGGGGATCGCCACCGTGAACGGCGCGCACGTCGCGGGCGTCGAGGACCGCACCGGATCCCTGACACCGGGCAAACGCGCCGACATCGTCGCCATCGACGCCACCGCGCTGAACGTCGCCCCGGTGCACGACGCGGCCGCCGCGGTGACGCTGTCGGCCGATGTCTCCAACGTCGACACGGTCCTCGTCGACGGCGTGATCCGCAAGCGCGACGGGAGGCTCGTCGCCGACGTCGACCGGGCCCTGCGCCTGGTGCGGGAGTCGCGCGACCGGCTCCTGGCGGCGAAGGAGGCGAGGAGCGCGGCATGACCCGACACCTGGTGCGCCGGGCCGCCGACGTCCCGGAGCCGCCGTACGACGAACTCGGGTACCGGCGGCGGACGTTGGTCGGCGAGGACGACGGCAGTGTGCACACCGGCTTCGGCCTGTGCGGGATACGGCCCGACGGCCGGGTCCCGGCCCATGTGCACTCGTACGAGGAGAGCTTCCATGTGCTCTACGGGGCTGTGATCGTCGATGTGCCCGAAGGGTCGTACCTTCTCGAAGAGGGCGACTACGGCCTGATCCCGACCGGCGTCCCGCACGCCTGGCGCGGCGCGGGGGACGTCGCCGGCCGCTGGGCCGACATGCTCGCCCCGGTACCGCGGGCCCGCTACGGATACGACACCCAGGCGGTGCCCGCGCTGCCCGAACGCGACCCGGTCCGCATCGACGTCCGTGACCCGCGTACCCGGTCCTTCGGCCACTTCGAAACCACGCAGATGGACCCCGGCAAGCAGTCCCAGGACCTGCTCGCCGTGTCGGCGAGCATGCGGACCGCGCTGCTCGTGTACAGCGGGATCACCGTGAAGACGATGGTCGACAGCGACCTCGGCGCGGTCGCCTCGACGATGTTCATGGTGCAGTACGCCCCCGACGGCGTCGCCGGCTCGCACGACCACCCCTTCGAGGAGACGTACCTGATCCTCGAAGGGTTCGTGGACGCCACCTTCGACGGGGAGCGGTACCGGCTGGGGCCGGGCGACCTGGCCTGGGCCGCTGCCGGGTGCGTGCACGGGTTCGCCAACGCCGGTGAGGGGCCGGTGCGCTGGCTGGAGACGCAGGCGCCGCAGCCGCCGTCGCGCCACTCCTACCGGTTCACGCGGGACTGGGAGTACCTGAGGGAGGTCCTGGGGCCATGAGCAGTGTTCTCGTCGTGGGCGGCACGTCCGGGATCGGCCTGGAGTTCGCCCGGATGCGGGCCGGGCGCGGGGACGAGGTCGTGCTGACCGGCCGCGACGGCCACCGTGCCGACACCATCGCCAAGGAGTTCGGCGCCCGCGGAGTCGCTCTCGACCTCGGCCGCCCGGGGGAGATAGCCGCCGCACTGGCCGACATCGGGCGCGTCGACCACCTGGTCGTCGCGGGCGTCTCCCGCGACGACAACAAGGTCACCGAGTACGACGTCGACGCCGCCCTGCGGCTCGTCACCCTAAAACTCGTCGGCTACACCGAGGTCGTGCACACCCTGGTGTCCCGGCTGCACGACGACAGCGCGATCGTGCTGTTCGGCGGGCAGGCCAAGGAACGGCCCTACCCGGGCGCGACCACGGTGGCGACGGTCAACGCCGGCATCGGCGGCCTGGTGAACACCCTCGCCGTCGAACTCGCGCCGATCCGGGTGAACGCCGTCCACCCGGGCGTCGTCGGCGACAGCCCCTACTGGCAGGCCAAGCCGGAGAAGGTCCTCGCCGCCCTGCGCACCGAGACCCCCACAGGGCGGCTGGCCACCATGGCCGACGTGGTCGACGCCGTGGACTTCCTGCTGCGCAACGGGTCGGTCAACGCCGTCGAACTGAATGTGGACGGTGGGTGGTTGCTCGGCTGACCGAGGGTGCGGGGCGGTGGGTTGCGGGGTGGTGGCTGCCGGGTCAGCGCTTGAAGCCGACCGCGCCGTACAGGGACACGGGTTCTTCCTTCGCGTCGTGCTCGTCCGCGGAAGTCCGCCAGTCAGACAGGGAGACGATCCCCGGTTCCAGCAACTCGAGTCCCTTCAAGAAGCGCCCCATTTCGGCATGGGAACGCGCCACGAGCGTCACCCCGCTCGCCCGGTAGGCCGCGATCCCCCGGCCCACGTTCTCCGGATCGAAGTCCGCCGTCATCGCCGACAGCACCAGACAGCTGCCCGGTGCCAGCGCGCCGACGAGCGTGTCCACGAGCTCGGGGGCGCCGTCGTCGTCCGCGATGAAGTGCAGGAGCGCGATCAGCGACAGGGCGACGGGCTGGTCGAAGTCGAGGACGGACGCCGCCCGTTCGAGAATCCGCTCCGGCTCGCGCGCATCGGCCTGCAGATACTCGGTCACCCCTTCCGGAGTGCCGCGCAGCAGGGCCGCCGCGTGGGCGAGGACGATCGGGTCGTTGTCGACGTAGACCACCCGCGCGTCCGGGACGACGGCCTGGGCGATCTGATGCAGGTTGGGCTCGGTCGGGATGCCGGATCCGATGTCGAGGAACTGGCGGATCCCCGTCTCGTGGACGACCGTCCGCGTGGCCCGTTCCATGAACCGGCGGTTGGCCCGCGCGTGCCGCGGGGCGTCCCCCTGCATTGCCGCGATCTGCCGCCCGAGTTCCTCGTCGACGGGGTAGTTGTCCTTGCCGCCCAGGAACCAGTCGTACACCCGGGCCGGGTGCGGCCTGCTCGTGTCGATGCGCGGTACGGCCGGCTCGGTCCCGGTCACGCAGGTCTCCTCTGCTCGACAACGGCGGCTGCGAGCAGTCTTTCACGATCATGCGGCCCGGCGGAGGCTGTCTTCGGCCACCTCCTTGTCCAGCGAAGCACGCACCAAGGCGGCGGCGAGCACGGCCGGTTCGGTGTCTTTCGCGAGCTTCACCAGCTTCTGCGGGTCCTTCGGCAGGCCGAGCCGCTGCGCGCCCGAGAGCGCCTTGTCGTCGAGGTAGGGCGCCACTTCAGGCCAGACCCGCTGGACCTCGCGCAGGAAGATGTCGGCGCCGGACGGGCCCATGCCCGGGAACTCCTGGATCAGACGACGCAGTTGGGCGACGTCGCCGTCCGCCTCCTTCCGTAGGCGCCGCAGATCGCCGCCCCACCGGTCGGCCAACAGCTCGGCGGCGTCGCCGAGTTGGGTGGCCGTGCGCTCGTCGTAACGTCGGTAGCCGCCGCGTCCCAGCGCGTCCACCCGCTCCTGCCAGTCGGCGGCGGCCATGCGGCGCGGATCGCGCATCCCCGCCTCGTACAGTTCACGGGCGGTGTCGACGGCGATCGAGCCGCGGATCCGGGCGCTGAGCAGATGGGCAAGGACCAGCAGCCGGTACAGCGGCTGCGGGGTGTCCTTCAGGCTGATGCCCGCCTCCTCGGCGAACGTCCGCCCGTGCGCGGCGACGAGCTCCCGCACCAGGCGCTTGTCGTCGGTCATGGCGTTGCCTTGAGCGGATCGTGCCCGATGGTCATCAGCCGATGCCGGAGCTTCGTGTCCTCGGCCTCCGGCTCGTTCTCCATGTCGACCTGCGAGGTGACCGTGTCCACGACCTTCCGCATCACGCGGACGTCGTCGTCGGTCAGGTCCATCTTGCGCTTCTGCAGGATCGACAGGACGTGCTGCCCGGTGGGCGAGCCCGGCTGCTCCGGCAGCGGCTCGGTCTCCTCGTCGGAGTACTGGACCCGCAGCCAGGCCGCCAGCTCCGCCGAGGTCATGTTCACCACGCGGTGGAAGTCGTCCCACAGCGCGTCGAGTTCAAGGGCGTCGGTCATGAGGGTGCCCCTTCTCTCAGTACGGGAGGTACGGGCGTTCTCGGCACGGTGAGTACGGGCGCTCTCGGTACGGGAAAGTACGGGCGCTCGCACTACGGGAAAGAACGGGCGGCGTCACTCGTCACGCGGCCAGTTCTCCGCGTCGAACATCCACCGCTGCTTCTCCAGCTCGCTCGTGATGCCGATCAGCAGGTCCTGTGTCACCGGGTCCGGCTCGGCGGTCGCGTCGATCCGTTCGCGCAGCCGCTCGATGGCGGACGCCAGGGCATCCACGACCAGTTGGACGACCTCAGTGTCGCGCAGCCAGCCCTCCTTGGGGCCGGGCAGCGTGTAGGCCGCGGCGATGGTCTCGGGCCGGCCGTCGGGCGGCAGACCGAGCGCCGCGGAGCGTTCCGCGACCGTGTCGGCGTACGAGCGGACCACCGAAACCACCTCGTCGAGCTGCAGATGGATCGACCGGAACCGCGGTCCCACGATGTTCCAGTGCGCCTGCTTCCCGATCAGCGAGAGCCCGAGAAGATCGACGAGCGTGCTCTGCAGGGCCTCCCCGGCGACCCGGCGAGCCGGTTCGGGGAGCGTGCTCTTGACCACAGTCATACGGAGCTCCTCCTTCTGGCGTGGTTGTCGGCAAGGAGCGGTGCGGCGCGGCAACCGCTCCACGCGGGCGCGGGTGCCCAGGGCGAATCGGCGCAAACGTGACGTGTCTCAGCGTGCGAACACCTCGTCCAGGAAGCGGATCAGGTCGGCGAAGACGTCCGCCTTGTTCGTCTCGTGGAACACCTCGTGCCGGGCCCCGACATACACGCGCCGGGTCACCTCGTCTCCGCGCAGCTCCTCGATGCCGACCCGGCTGCCGGACAGCGGAACCAGCCGGTCGTCGTCGCCGTGCAGCCACAGCAGCGGCACCGGCCCGATGCCACCGCTCTTGGACACGGTGTCCAGCATCCGGGCGAACGCCTCGACCGTCGGCCGCTTCATCGGGCCGTGCCAGACCAGCGGGTCCGCCGCGTACGCCGCGCCCACCTCGGGGTCCCGGCTCAGCGCGTCCGGGCTGATGGGCGTGTCCGGGATCTCGTCGAGGGCGAGCAGCCGCCGTGGCAGTGCCCAGTCGCCGATCACGGGCCCGGACAGCACCAGCGCGGCGAGCTCGTCGCCGTGGAGCTGCGCGTAGCGGGCCGCGATCAGGCCGCCCATGGAGTGCCCGATCATGACGACCGGTACGTCCGGATGCGCCGCCCGGGCCAGGTCGGCCACCGCGTGCACGTCGGCGACCACGTCCTCGAAGTCCTCGATCAGCACTCGTTCGCCCGCCGACCTCCCGTGCCCGACGTGATCGGGCCCGAACACGGCCGCACCGTGCCGGCCCAGGACATCCGCGACCTCGGCGTACCGTCCGGCGTGCTCTCCGTACCCGTGGACCACGAGCGCGAGGTAGCGGGGCCGCGGGTTCGGCCATTCGTGTACGACGATGGATGCCCGGCTTCCGTCGAGGACATGCTCGCGGGTGTCGGCCATGGGTTCTCCGGCTGTGTCGGTGACTGTTTCGGTGAGCTGCATCGGTGAGCTGCGTCGGTGAAGGCTCCCGGGGATCTTCCCAGGGCGTGGAGGGGCGGTCTATAGTCCAAAACTAGCGGTGCTAATTAATACGGTGTCGATCCATACTGCCCGGTCAGGAGACCTGTCGTGCGTCCCGTCCACTTCGCGGCCGCCCGCCGCACCCCCATCGGCAAACTCCGCGGAGCGCTGTCGTCCGTACGGCCCGACGACCTCGCCGCAGGCGTGATCCGGGGCCTCGTCGCGGATGTCCCCGCGCTGGACCCGGCGCGTATCGACGACGTCTACTGGGGCGCCGCCAACCAGGCCGGCGAGGACAACCGCAACGTCGCCCGCATGGCAGCGCTGCTCGCCGGCCTCCCCGAGTCCGTCCCCGGCGCCACGGTCAACCGCCTGTGCGCGTCCGGCCTCGAAGCCGTCACGACCGCCGCCCGCACCATCGCCGCGGGCGAGGCCGACATCGTGCTCGCCGGCGGCTCCGAGTCCATGAGCCGCGCCCCCTTCATCCTGCCCCGCCCCGACGAGGCGCTGCCCCACCGCATGGAGACCGCCGACACCCGGCTCGGCTGGCGCCTGGTCAACCCGGCGATGAAGGAGCTGCACGGCCTGCTGTCCATGGGAGAGACGGCCGAGGAGGTCGCCGAGCGGTACGGCGTCCCGCGCGAGCGGCAGGACGAGTTCGCGCTGCGCAGCCACCAACGGGCCGCCGACGCCCGCAAGAACGGCCACTTCGACGACGAACTCCTGCCGGTCGAGCGCCCGGACGGGGTGCTGGTCGACCGCGACGAGTGCATCCGCGAGGACACGTCGTACGAGAAGCTGTCCCGGCTGAAGCCGGTCTTCCGTCAGGGCGGCACCGTCACCGCGGGCAACGCCTCACCGATGAACGACGGCGCGGCCGGACTGCTCCTGGTCAGCGAGGAGGCCCTGAACGCGCTGGGCCTGGAGTCCCTCGGCCGCTACGTCGCCGGCGCCTCGGCCGGCGTCCACCCCGACGTGATGGGCATCGGCCCGGTCCCCGCCACCCGCAAGGCCCTGGCCCGCGCCGACTGGACGATCGCCGACATCCAGGAGGCCGAGTTCAACGAGGCGTTCGCGGCCCAGGCGCTCGCCTGCGTGGACGAGCTCGGCATCGATCCCGAGCTGGTCAACCCGAGCGGAGGCGCGATCGCGCTGGGACATCCGCTGGGCTGCTCGGGCGCACGGATCCTCACGACGCTGCTGCATCGGATGCGCAGGACGGGAGCGGAGCGGGGTCTGGCGACCATGTGTGTGGGCGTGGGGCAGGGGAGCGCGGTGCTGGTGGAGCGGCACTGAGCGCTCCGCCCGCTCTGCGGGTCGGGCCGTCCGGCGTCTGCGGCGCCGCTGTGGCTGGTCGCAGGCGTCGCCCGACCTGCGTGGCCATCTCCCACCTGGCGAGACGGTCCTTACCCATATCGGTTGTCCGGACATACCATCGGTCTCCGCATGGACACGATGACGCTCTGGAACATAACCGGTGGGGAGTTCGCCGCGCTCGCCTTCGCGGCTCTGCTCGTCGGCTTCTCGAAGACCGCCGTGAGC
Organism: Streptomyces sp. CA-251387; assembly: GCF_050936625.1. Lineage (NCBI taxonomy): Bacteria > Bacillati > Actinomycetota > Actinomycetes > Kitasatosporales > Streptomycetaceae > Streptomyces > Streptomyces sp. CA-251387. The sequence goes on from NZ_JBNJMJ010000001.1 coordinate 8,267,065, forward strand.
GGGGCCAACACGGTCAGCCTCGCGATCTTCGCCGCCGTACTGCCCGCCCGCGCCTCCACCGGTGTCCTGCTGCCGGTCCTGATCGCCGGGGACCTGCTCGCCGTCCTCACCTACCGACGGCATGCCCACTGGCCCACGCTGTGGCGGCTGTTCCCCGCGGTCGCGGCCGGCGTCGTCGTCGGCACCCTGTTCCTGATGTGGGCGGACGACGGGATCGTCCGTACGTCGATCGGCGCGATCCTGCTGCTGATGGCGGGCGTGACGGTGTGGCGCCGCCGCACGGCCGAGGAGGGGGAGGAACCGGCGTCGGTCACCACCCGCGCCGGCCGGGCCAAGGCCCGCTCGTACGGCGTCCTCGGCGGCTTCACGACGATGGTCGCCAACGCGGGCGGCCCGGTGATGTCGATGTACCTCCTGTCGGCCGGCTTCCGAAAGCTCGGCTTCCTGGGCACCTCCGCCTTCTTCTTCCTGATCGTCAACGTCTCCAAGGTGCCCTTCAGCGCCGGCCTCGGCCTGATCGACGGCTCCTCGCTGCTGCTCGACGCGGCCCTCGTGGTGTTCGTCGTGCCCGGTGCGTTCCTCGGCACATGGGCCGTGAACCGCATCAACCAGCGGCTGTTCGAGCAACTCGTGATCGCGGCGACGGTCGTGGGCGGCCTCCAGCTACTGCTCCGCTGACTCCCGCAGGTCCGCCAGCAGGGCGGGCAGGTCGGCGAAGGAGTCGATCACATGGTCCGGGGTGCCGCTCGCGGCCCGATGGGTCTCCGGCAGATACTTGCCCGTCCTGACCAGCACCCCCGTGACACCGGCCCGCTGTGCCGCCAGCACATCCGACTCGATGTCGTCACCGACCATCACCGCCTCCCGCGCACCCACCCCCACATGCGCCAGCGCCGCCTCGAAGAACGCGGCCGACGGCTTCCCCGTGATCTCCGCCTCCACCCGCGCGGCCTTCTCCAGACCGACCAGGAAGGCTCCGGTGTCGAGCTGCAACCCCTGATCCGTACGCCAGTACAGGTTCCGGTGCATGGCGACCAGCCGCGCCCCGCGCTGCACCTGCCCGAAGGCCCGGTTCAGCGCCGTGTAGTCGAACTCGGGCCCGGCACCCCCGACGACCACGACGTCCGGAGCGGCGTCGCCGGTACCCTCCCGCACGACAGTGACGCCCTCCAGATCCTCGGCGATGTCCCCGCTGTTCAGCAGCGCACACCGAGCCCCCGGGCAGTGCTCGGCGAGATACGCGGCGGTGACGGCGGGCGCGGTCAGGATGTCCTCGGCGGACACCGGGAACCCCGCCTCCGCCAGCACTCCGGCGATCGACGCCCGCTTCCGCGACGTCGTGTTCGTGACCAGCGCGACCCCGAGACCGGCCGCGCGGATCTCCCGCAGCGCCTCGACCGCACCGGGCAGCGGCTGCCACGAGACGGTGAGGACCCCGTCGATATCGATCAGGACGGCACGTACGGATCCCATGCGAGGGACGATAGTCACCGATCGGCCCGGCAGTCACCGAACGGCGCGGCGCCGCTCAGGGAGCGATCCCGACACCCTCGATCCTGCTCCAGGCCCGCTCCTGAGCCGCCGTCATGGCGGGCCACCGCAGCCCGCCCGGCCGCGCCTCGACCCGCGAGGCGTACGACGGCGGCTCGTACGCGGCGTCGTAGAAGCAACCGGTGTCGTACGTACGGTCGAACGCCGCGCACGAGGCCGCGATCGACCGGACCGTGGGCCGCTCAGCCGTCCGCACCCACCAGTCCAGCGCCGCCATGGACGCGGCGTACTCGGCGTCGCTCATCGCACTGTGCTCGCGCTCCCGCGTGAACGTCTGCAACAAGTACTCGTCCCGGCCGGCCCCGCGCAGCGTGTCCCGGTACGCCGCCTCGTGCTCCACGAACGCCGTCGGGTCGTCGATCGCACGCAGCGTGAGCACCGGGACCGAGACCTTGCCCGTGAGATCGCTGTCGTAGGACAGATCGCGTACGGCCGTCGGGTCCGGGGCGAACCGCTCGACGCCGGCGTTGAGCGCCTCGTCGTCATGCGACCCGGAGTACCGGACGCCCTGATTGCCGAACGGGTTCCGGCCCCCGAGACGGTCGTGCACGATGTCCCGGAAGGTGAAGGTCGCCCACCGCAGATGCGACTCCAGCGTGCGCTCCGGGATCTTCGTGACCGCCAGGATGTCGTCGAGATTGCGCTGCTGCAGTGCGGTCCGCTCCTTGGGCGCCGACGCGTACCCGGTGCACTCCTGCAGCCGGGCGCGCAGCCCGTCGGTCGTCATGGTCGAGTCGGCGCGCAGCCCCTGCCACAGCGGGTACTGCGGCTCGGTCGGGCGGGGGTGGTTGCGGCAGTAGTACTGGTAGACGACGCGCAGGTCGACGCGGTAGTCGTAGCCGCGCGAGCCACCGGCGAGGACACCGTTGGTGAGCAGCGCCCCGTCGTACGTCCCCTGCTGCCTGCCGTAGGTCTCCACGACCTTCGCGGCGACGTTCCCGCCCCACGACTGGCCGTGCACATACGTCCGCCGTGGCGTGCCGAACTCCTCGACGAACACCCGGCGCACGCTCTCGGTGTCGGCGGCGGCCATCCGCGTCCCGTAGCCGCCCCGGCGATACGACGAACCCGCCCAGGCGTAGCCCTCCTTCACCATGACCGTCCAGCGGCCCAGGTCGTCGAGGCTGCGGGCCGGGTCGGAGTCGGCGCCGAGATCCGGGCCGCCGTGGGCGTGCACGACGAGGGAGCCGTTCCAGTCGGCGGGCACGGCCATCGCGTAGTAGGCACCGTGGGAGTCGCGGCCGGTGTAGCAGTCGGCCTCACCCGCCAGATCGGCGGGGCACTCGGCGCGCGCCGGTCCCACCGTCTCCCCCGGGCGTTGGAGGCGCCGACGAGGATGCCGACGGTGAGGACCCCGGCCAGCGCTGCGGCCAGCGCCGTACGCCGCTGCTGGGTCGGGGGGACGGACCTGCGGATCAGTGCGTGCGTTCTCGTCCAGTCCAAGACGCTGCTCCTCGTTCTCGTCGGCGCGTCGTCGAGCCGTGCGCCGCGATGCTAGGGAGGGACGGGGCGGGGAGCCACAGTCTGAATCGTTGTGTTCATAGTGGTCGCAGGGCCGGGCCGGGGCGGCAACAGGACGCGCGTTCCGGGCATCGCCAGGCTCGCTTCGGCCACCGGCACCCGCAACCCGGGCGCCGCCATCCGGGCGCCCGCGGACCGTCGCTGTGCTCGCTGCCGTGGGGGTCTGCGGACCTATCGCTCTGCTCGCTGCTGTGCGGGTTTGCGGACCCATCGCTCCGCTCCCTGCCATGCCGCCCCGCCGACCCACCACCCCGCTGCCCGCGACGCACCTCGTACGCTCGCCCCATGTCCCCCCGCCACATCCTGATCCTCGGCGGCACCACCGAGGCCCGCGAACTCGCCGCCGCACTCACGGCGCACCCCGACGTCCGTGTGACGACCTCCCTCGCGGGGCGTGTGTCGCGGCCGGGCGCGGTCGAGGGGGACCTGCGTGTCGGCGGCTTCGGCGGAGCGGAGGGCCTGGCGGACTGGCTGTGCGCCGAGCACGTCGACACCGTCGTCGACGCCACCCACCCCTTCGCGCAGTCGATCACGGCGAACACGGCCCGCGCCGCGCAGGCGACCGGGGTACCGGCGGTGGTCCTGCGCCGCCCGGGATGGCGACCGGGCCCCGAGGACCGTTGGCACGAGGTCGCCTCGCTCGACGATGCCGCGGCCCTGCTGCCGAGCCTCGGCCACCGCGTCCTGCTGACCACCGGCCGCCTGGGCCTGGCGGCCTTCGCCCAGCTGACGGACCTGCACTTCGTCGCACGCTCCGTCGAACCGCCCGAGCCCCCGATGCCCCCGCACATCGAAGTGCTCCTGGCCCGCGGCCCGTTCACGGTGGCCGACGAGACGGCACTCCTGCGCGAGCACCGCATCGACGTCCTGGTGACCAAGGACAGCGGCGGAGCGGCAACCTCGCCCAAACTCACGGCCGCCCGCCGACTCACGCTCCCGGTCGTGGTCGTACGACGCCCCCCGCTCCCGGAGGGCGTGGACACGGTGCCGGACGTGGCGGGGGTGCTGGCACGGCTCGGCCTCCTGGCCCCGTGACGACCGAGGCGCGCCGATGCGGTTGATGGCGTGCGGCACTGCCCACACCACGCCATGCCCGGTCTCGGTCTCGGCCTGCACATACAGAACCGGGCGGACACACCGCCCCGCGGCACCCCGTGAGTTCCGCGCCGGGCCGGCCGACCTGAGCACCGCACCCGGGGGTTGCCGGACTGCCCGCCTGCTGGTCCCTCTATCCCTCCTTCGGATTCCGGCGCAGCAGATACGTGTCCATGATCCAGCCCTTGCGCTCCCGGGCCTCCGCCCGCAGCCGCTCGATGCGCGGCGCGGCCTCGGAGATCGGGCCCGAGGCGAGGATCTCGTCCGGGGTGCCCAGGTACGCGCCCCAGTAGATGTCGATGTCCTGGTCGGCGTACTGCCGGAAGGCCTGGTGGGCGTCGAGCATCACGACCACGTCGTCCACGCCCTCCGGGAAGCCCTCGGCCAGCCGCCGGCCGGTGGTGATCTGCACGGGCCGGGCCACCCGGTTGAGCCCCGTCCGATGCCGGGCGACCAGCGCGGAGACACTGCTGATGCCAGGCACGACGTCGTACTCGAAGTCCACCGAGCCCTTGTCCAGGACCTCTTCCAGGATCCCGAGGGTGCTGTCGTACAGCGCGGGATCACCCCACACCAGGAACGCGCCCGTCTCGTCCTCGCCCAGCTCCTCGGCGATCAGCCGCTCGTAGATCCCGGCACGGGCACTGCGCCAGTCCCCGACGGCGGGGGAGTAGGCGGCACCCCCGGCCGCCCGGTCCCGCTCGGGATCCCGGGCCTCCACGACCCGATACGTCCCCTCCGGTATGTGCGCGTCCAGCATGTCCCGGCGCAGCTGCGTGAGGTCCGACTTCACCTCGCCCTTGTCGAGGATGAAGAACACGTCCGTACTCCGCAGCGCCCTGACGGCCTGCAGCGTCAGCTGCTCGGGGTCGCCCGCGCCGATACCGATGACATGAATCTTTCGCACGCCTTGAGTCTGCCGTACGGCACTGACAGTGAGGCGACCGCGTCCCGGGTCGGGCACGTCCGAGTGCGCATGGCCACCTTGTCGAGGGCGGGCCGCCTCGATGATGTCCCGCGCCGCGCGCCCTTGGCGGGCTCCCTGGGCGGGAGGACTCCGTGGGTGGTGGTCGGGCGGGGGCGGGCGGCGGGGAGCGTCGTGGTGCGGCGGAGGCCGTGGGTGGTGGTCGGGCGTGGGCGGGCAGCGGCGAGCCCTGTGGTGCGGCGGAGGCGGTGGCGCCGGGACATCCCCGCCGCTGCCGGCCTCACGTCCGCAGCCGCGGCGCCCGTGCCGCCGCGTCCACGACCCCGGTGTCCCGCTCCACCTCCGCCGCCAGCGCTCGCGCCCACCCGGCGATCCCGGCCAGGTCCATCCCGTACGGCCGCGCGCGTCCCGACGCCGACGCCCACTCCTCGACCGCCCCGGCCCCACGCCGCAGCAGCCGCGCCCCGCCCGTCACATTGCTCCGTGCCGCGTGGGTGAGTCCCACTGCGAGCTGGGCGAGCCCCCGCCACAGGGTCCGCTCCTCCTCGGGCCCCGACTTCCAGGCGTCCTCGAACACCTCGTGCGCGTGGAAGGGCTTCCCCGCGTCGAGCAGCTCCTGCGCTTCCGTCACGCTCTGCTCGGGTGTGCGTACGACCCCCTCGGGCTGCCGCTCCACACCCTCCGCGCCGTACGGCAGGGGCCGCCCGAGCCCGTCCCGCGGCCGGGCGTTGCGCGCCCGCCCCTCGTCGTCCCGGTCCCGCGCGGCGGCCGGCCGTCCTGAAGATGAGGATGCAGTGCCCATACGTCGATTGTCCCGCCCTCCCCGGGCCCTCTTCGAAGCGGCCCACGACGTGCGGTAAAGTGCTCTTCGCGCGATCACGCGGTTCACCGCGCGAGACGCACCGGGACGTGGCGCAGCTTGGTAGCGCACTTGACTGGGGGTCAAGGGGTCGCAGGTTCAAATCCTGTCGTCCCGACTACTGCAGGATTACGTAGTCGCAGGTCAGGGCCTTGGATCACTTAGGTGAGACGAGGCCCTTGATCATTTCCGGGGCTCTCGTCTCACAATTTCTCACAGACGTCAGAGCGGCGGTGATACTTCGCCGCTGTCACTCGATTGACTCATGCTGCGCTGTGCAGGCAATGCTGATGCGGTGTCCTGAGCGGAGAGAACTTCCGTCCAGGGACAGAGCGCTGAAGCCCTGTGCGGACATGTGCTCATCGAACGCATCGAGCGCAACGATGGCACGAACACCATGCAATCGGGAACGACCCCCCACTGTCGACCACGTATGACCTCGTTCGCCCAGCTGGTGAACCACTACAGCTAGAAACAAAAGGCGTCATGCAGGACAGGAAGACATGCCTGCGCCGGAGAGGCGAACTTGACCACCAATCCCGGCGTGCCACTAGAACATATTGGATCTTTTCGTATTAATCTCCGGTGGCCATACGAAGTCGATCTCTCACGGATCGCACCCACCTCACTCCATCGGAGATGACATATGCACATGCTTCGCAAGGCTGCCGTCATGGTCGTTGCCCTCGGCAGCGTCGGACTCCTGAGCGTCGGCACCGCGACCGCCCACGACAACGGCGATCACGGCCACAAGAAGGGTGGGGACAAGGTCAGCGTCCTGCAGAGCTCCAGCTGTAAGTCGCACGACTTGAACCTCGACATCCTCGGCCAGGTCGGCATCCTCAACGGGCTGCTGGGCAACGCGCTCAACGGCGAGGGCAACGCCGGTGGGCAGAGCAAGCACGTCGGCTCGACCATGGGCTGCAACAACAGCGCCTTCTAAGGCATGCTTTGAAAGCTGTTGCGGTATCGGGTTGGCCGTTCGGAATGGTCACGGGCGGCCAACCAAAGTACTGATGGCTCTGCGGGTCAGCGGCAAGACCCGCTTGCCGTTGACGAGCCTTCGAGGTCAACGTCCTCGTTCCATCGTGCTACCGCAGACCTCAGCGGGACGCTCAAGGAGGGTGAGGAGCATTGGCCAAAAAGCCGGTGGCGCGTTCTGGGCTGCCCTGGCGCGAGCCTCCCGCGATATTCGTACGTGCTCTCTTGCGTTGAACTTGCCGCAGGTGTGGTGCTGGGGCGGATCGGCGTCGGGTCACCGTCCGCAGTGGACTTCTTCGCGTACCCGCTCAGATCGGTCAACGGCGCACCCGATAGCGCAGGTGAAGCACCCGGTTCCCCTGAATCACCACGTCAGGATCCTCCAACAGGTGCTGCGCGTGGACCGACCCGAAGTAGCGCTTGCCGGACCCGAACACTACGGGTACGACGTCCATGCGCACCTCGTCGACCAGGCCCGCGGCAAGCACCTGGCCACCGACGTCGCCAGCGGCGACCTCGACCAAGCGGTCACCCGCAAGCTCCTGCGCCTTGGCCACGGCTGCCTCGACGCCGTCGACGAAGTGAAACGGCGCCTCGGGGTCCCAGCCCTCGGGCGCCGGCCGGTGCGTCACGACGACCACGTGGTCGATCCCGCCCGGAGGCTTCCCGTCCCAGCCGTCCGTCAGGTCGAAGACGTGGCGGCCGCAGATTGTCACCCCGATCTGGTCCCAGTACGGCCGGGTGTAGTCGTAGGACGTCTGCGACACCTTCACCTCGCCGCTCTCGTCCAACGGGACGTCACCGCTGGACAACCAGTCGAACAGCGGTCCGGGCTGGTCATTCTCGTCCGCGACGAAGCCGTCCACCGACACCGAGCTGTACATGACCACCTTGCCCACGGGGCTCTCCTCTGGTTTGGGGTGCCCCCAAATTAGCGGGTCGTGAGCTGTCGCTCTTGTAAGAAATCAATTCGGCAGGCAGCGGCCAGCTGTCCAGCCGTGGCCGGGATTCGCGCAGGAACCGCCGCCGGACTTCGACGTACCGGGTCGGCGTGAGCCCGGTGAACGCCCGGAACTCGTGGCCGAAGTGGGCCTGGTCGAAGTAGCCTGCGCCACCGGCTAGGTGCGGACATGGGCGACGCGGATCCGGGTTCCCTTTATGACAGGGTGGCCGCTAGCCACGCCTGATTTCGAGAAGTCCAACTACAACTGCGATTGCGAAGCCGTCGATGCCGACGGCACCCGAGTAACGAGCGGCACCCAGTTGGAAACGAACGTCCAAGCAGGCCGAACAGCAACGGGTGAATACCCCACCACACTACGCGCCCTGTAGATCAAGGAATCAACAACGCGGCTGCCGCTCGTCTAGGGGGCTCTGATGACGCGACAGACCCCATATATTTTTTTCGTGTAGTCCCCTCTGTCGTGGTGCGCGCCCTTGCTGTGTTGCGCGCCGCCCCGCGGCCCCGGACGCTGGAGGGAACCCCGGCACGTCGGGTGAGGAGAAGGGACACACCGTGCGCGAGGCCCCGTCGGCCGACGTCCGCAGCAGGACCGGAGCGATGTCTCCCGGCGTCCGGAGCATCGCCCTGGACGGCGCCGGCGTCACCCTGTCCGGTCTGTTCGCCGAGCCCGCGCACGGGGCGCCGCGTGCCGTCGTGGCCGCGCTGCACGGAGGCGGCATGCGGGCCGGCTACTTCGACAGCCGCGTCCACCCGGACCTGTCCCTGCTCACCCTGGGCGCACGGCTCGGCTTCACGGTGCTCGCCCTGGACCGCCCGGGCTACGGTCTCTCGGCCACCCGGCTCCCGGACGGGCAGACCCTCACCGACCAGGTGGTGACGGTGAGTTCCGCGCTGGCGGCCTTCGCGGAGCGACACCCGACGGGGGCCGGAGTCCTGCTGCTCGGCCACTCCTTCGGCGGCAAACTCGCCCTGCGGCTCGCCGCCGAGGACGCCGTCGCCGACCTGCTCGCCGTGGACGTCTCCGGCTGCGGCCACCGTTTCGCCGTCGACCCGGACACCGTCCACCAGCGACCGGGCATGAGCCAGGTGCGTCTCAACTGGGGCCCGCTGTCGCTGTACCCGCCCGGCACCTTCGAGGCGGCCGGTGCCCTGGCGGGTGCGCTGCCGCGCCTGGAAGCGAAGGACGCGCGGGACTGGCCGCGGATGTGCGACGCGCTGCTGCCGCGGATCAAGGTGCCGGTGCGGCTGACCTTCGCCGAGCACGAGGCCTGGTGGCGGCAGACCGACGACGACCTCGCGGACCTCGCCGCACTGCTGAGCGCCGCGCCCTGCGCCCGTGTGGAACGGCTGCCGGACGCCGGCCACAACATCAGCCTCGGCCGGACGGCCCGCGCCTATCACCTGCGCGTGCTCGCCTTCCTCGAGGAGACGCTGCACACGGACGGGCGCAGGGCGGCACGCCCGGCATGACGCCGCGTCCCGACCTGTGCCCGAGGGTGGTGGCGGGGTGCTGAGCCCCAGGCGGAGGCGACGGCACCGCCCAGCAGGGCGTCGAGCGGCACCCGACGCCCCGGCCGTCCGCCCGCTTCGACCGCTCGGCGTGGACGGATGCCCGCACCCGTCACCCGGCCGCGCGACGCACCCCGCCGCGAAATGGTAGAAGCGGCCCATGACCAACTCGCTCATCAACCCGGCCGGCCCCCGATGACCGCCGGCATCGACACCCCCGACCGCCGCGGCCGCACCGGGCTCGACCAGGCCGGCCGGAACCTGACCGGCAATCCCCGCGTCAAGGTGCGGGACGTGAAACTGCTCTCCAGCCACTGGTACGTCGAGCGCGCCACCACCTTCGACTTCCAGCACGCCGACGGCACCTGGAGTACCCAGCAGCGCGAGACGCACGACCGCGGCAACGGGGCCACCATGCTGCTGTACGACGCCGACCGCGAAACCGTCCTGCTCACCCGCCAGTTCCGCTTCCCGGTGTACGTCAACGGCCACCCCGACGGCATGCTCGTCGAGACGCCGGGCGGGCTGCTCGACGACGATGACGAGCACCCCGAGATCGCCGTACGGCGCGAGGTGGTGGAGGAGACCGGGCACACCATCGGCGACGTCCAGCATGTCTTCGACGTCTACATGAGCCCGGGGTCCGTGACCGAGCGCGTCAGCTTCTACGCCGCGGCCTACGGGCCCTCGACCCGGACGCACGAGGGCGGCGGCCTGGACGAGGAGGGCGAGGACATCGAGATCCTCGAACTGCCCTTCCGCAGGGCCCTGGAGATGATCCGCACCGGGGAGATCGCCGACGCGAAGACCATCATGCTGCTGCAATGGGCCGCGCTGGAAGGGCCGTTCGCGAAGTGACCCACAACTGAACCAGGTGAACGCTCCAACGCCCTTGCCCTGAAGTGCGCTTCAAGGTGAAGACTCCCGTTCGTGCCCCGAGAGCGGGCGCGCGAACGGGAGGGACTCATCCATGAAGTACCGCACCATCGGCACCGACCCGAAGAACCGCCGCGAGGTCAGCGCCCTCGCGCTCGGCGCGATGCTGTTCGGCTCGCGCACCGACGAGGCGACCTCCTTCGCCGTCCTCGACCGCTATGTCGAGGCAGGCGGGAACTTCATCGACACGTCCGACAACTACGCCTTCTGGATAGACGGCGGTCAGGGCGGTCAGAGCGAGGAACTGCTCGGCCGCTGGCGGCGCAGCCGCGGCGTCGGTGACGAGATCGTCTTCGCGACCAAGCTCGGCGCCCGCCCGCTGGCCCCCGGCACCAGCTATGTCGACAACGCGGAAGGCCTGTCGGCGAAGGTGATCCGCGAGTCCGCCGAGCGCAGCCGCGACCGGCTCGGCGTGGCGAAGCTGGACCTGCTCTATGCCCACATCGAGGACCACAGGGTCCCCCTCCAGGAGACCGTCGAAGGGTTCGCCGACCTGGTCGCCGAGGGCACCGTCGGCCTCCTCGGCGTCAGCAACCACGCGAGCTGGCGCGTCGAGCGGGCCCGCGCCCTCGCCGCCGCGGCCGGCCTCCCCGGCTACGAGGTGCTCCAGTACGCCCACAGCCACCTGCGGCCCCGCTTCGACGTACCCGACGCACCCCTGTTCCCCGACGGCAGCCTCGGCCACGCCGGCCCCGACCTGCTGAGCTATCTGCGGGCCGAGCCCGGCCTGACCCTGGTCGCCTACTCGCCGCTGCTCAAGGGCGCCTACACCCACCCGGACCGGCTGCCCTCGGACTTCGATCACCCGGGCACCCCGGCCCGGCTGAAAGTGCTGCGCGAGGTCGCCCAGGAGACCGGTGGCACCGTCAACCAGGTCGTCCTGGCCTGGCAGATGGGCGGCGCGCTGCCGATCATCCCGCTGGTCGGGGCGTCGTCCGTCGCACAGCTGGAGGAGAGCCTGGCCGCCGTCGACCTGGAGCTCACCCCGGAGCAGCGGGCCCGGCTCGACTCCGTCCACTGACCGCGTCCGTCCACTGACCGCGCCGGTCGCCGGCCTTCGCAGTAGGCTCCCCGAAGGAGCCGAAGGAGAGTGGGCCATGCCTCTGTTCCCCACCGAGCGGTCCGTCCGTACGACCCCCGAAGGCCTCCTGTGGGAGCCCAGCGAGCGCTGGGTACGGGGCCGTAAGGGCGGCGTCACCGTCGTCGACAGCCGGCATCCCGTGCTGGTCTGGGAGCCCGGCGTGCCCGTACCGCTGTACGCGTTCCCGCGGGAGGAGGTCCGCACGGATCTCCTCCACCCGGCCAAGAACCCGCCGACGGGTGCGCACAACGGATCACAGATCTTCTACGACCTCGAGGTCGACGGGGAGACCGTGGAGAACGCGGCCTGGACGTTCCCCTCCGACGACCTGGCCGGACACATCGCCTTCGAGTGGTTCCGGCACTGGGACAGCGGACTCGACCGCTGGTACGAGGAGGAGGAAGAGGTCTTCATCCACCCGCGCGACCCGCACAAACGGGTGGACGCGCTGGTCAGCAGCCGTCATGTCCAGGTCGAGATCGCGGGCACGGTCGTCGCCGACACCCACCGGCCGGTGCTGCTGTTCGAGACGGGTCTGCCGACCCGGTACTACGTCCCCCGCGAGGACGTCCGCCTCGACCTGTTCGAGCCCACCGACCACCACACCGGGTGCCCGTACAAGGGCACCGCCCGCTACTGGACGTGGCGCGGTGAGGGCAAGGTGCCGCGGAACATTCTCTGGAGCTATCCGGAGCCACTGCCCGCGGTGGGCGCCGTCAAGGGGCTCCTCGCCTTCTACAACGAGGCCGTCGACCTCGTCGTGGACGGCAAGCGCCTGGAGCGGCCCGTCACCCCGTTCACCGCGACGCTCAAGGTCTGACCAGCAGCTGGAAGTCGAACGCGTACCGCGACGCCCGGTAGATGTGCGTCCCGTACTCCACCGGCCGCCCCGTGTCGTCGTACGCCGTGCGCTGCATCGTCAGCAGCGCGGCGCCCTTCTTCTCGTCCAGGCGTTCGGCCTCCTCGGCGGTGGCGCAGCGGGCGCCGATGGTCTGGCGGGCGCTGTGCAGGGTGATGCCGGCGGCGCGCATCATCCGGTACAGGCCGGTCGACTCCAGCCGGGCGGTGCCGAGGTCGAGCAGGCTCGCGGGCAGGTAGTTGCAGAGGATCGCCACGGGCTGGCCGTGGGTGCAGCGCAGCCGCTCCAGGACCGTGACCTCCGCGCCCTCCGCGATGCCGAGCGCGGCCGCGACGTCGGCGGCCGCGGGGACGTGCTCGTTGCGGACGACGTGCGTGGTCGGGCCCTGACCCGCCGCCTCCAGGTCGTCGTAGAGGCTGCTGAGCTCCAGCCCGCGCTTCACCTGGCTGTGCACCACCTGGGTGCCCACCCCACGCCGCCGGACCAGCAGCCCCTTGTCGACGAGGGACTGGATGGCCTGCCGGACGGTGGGCCGGGACAGGCCCAGCCGCACCGACAGGTCGACCTCGTTGCCCAGGAGGTTGCCCGGGGCGAGGACCCCGTGCTCGATCGCCGACTCCAGCTGCTGGGCGAGCTGGTAGTACAGCGGCACGGGACTGCCCCGGTCCAGGGCGAAGTCCAGCGAGTCCAGCGCGGGCGCGGACACGGCACGTGCGGAGCCGCGGGCCTTCGCCATGGGTCCCTCCCTTTGATGGTCCCGCTACGGGTGGCAGTCCCGCCGCGGGTGGTGGTTGCCCTGCGGGCGTGTCAGGAGTTGCTCGGGAAACCGAGGTTGATGCCCGAGTCGGCCGGGTCCGGCCAGCGCGTGGTGATCACCTTGCCCTGGGTGTAGAAGGCGACGCCGTCGTTGCCGTAGATGTGCAGGTCGCCGAAGAGCGAGTCCTTCCAGCCACCGAAGGAGTGGTAGCCGACCGGCACCGGGATCGGCACGTTCACGCCGACCATGCCCGCCTTGACCTCCAGCTGGAAGCGGCGGGCGGCGCCGCCGTCCCGGGTGAAGATCGCGGTGCCGTTGCCCCAACGGGAGTCGTTGATCAGCTTGATGGCCTCTTCGTACGTCTCCGCGCGGACCACGGCCAGCACCGGGCCGAAGATCTCGTCCCGGTACGCGTCCGCTGTCAGCGGCACCTTGTCCAGCAGCGAGACGCCGATGAAGAAGCCGTCCTCGTGGCCCTCGACCGCGTAGCCGGTGCCGTCGACGACGACCTCGGCGCCCTGCTCGGCGGCCGACGACACGTAGGACGCCACCTTGTCGCGGTGCTCGCGCGTGATCAGCGGACCCATCTCGGACGCCGGGTCGTTGCCGGGGCCGATCTTCAGGTTCTTCGCACGCTCGGCGATCTTGGCGACCAGCTCGTCGCCGGTGTCGCCGACCGCGACCACGACCGACACGGCCATGCAGCGCTCGCCCGCCGAGCCGTACGCGGCGTTGATCGCCTGGTCGGCGGCGAAGTCCAGGTCGGCGTCGGGCAGGACCAGCATGTGGTTCTTGGCGCCGCCGAGCGCCTGGACGCGCTTGCCGTGCTCGACCGCCTTGAGCTGGATGTACTTCGCGATCGGGGTGGAGCCCACGAAGGAGACCGCCTCGATGTCCGGGTGCTCAAGGAGCCGGTCCACGGCCACCTTGTCGCCCTGGACGATGTTCAGCACACCCTCTGGCAGCCCGGCCTCGGCGGCCAGCTCGGCGAGGCGGTACGACGCCGACGGGTCCTTCTCGCTCGGCTTCAGCACGAAGGTGTTGCCGCACGCGATGGCCAGCGGGAACATCCACATCGGCACCATCGCCGGGAAGTTGAACGGCGTGATGCCCGCGACCACGCCGAGCGGCTGGCGGATCGAGGCGACGTCCACCCGGGTGGACACCTGCGTCGACAGCTCGCCCTTCAGCTGCACGCTGATCCCGCAGGCCAGCTCCACGATCTCCATACCGCGCGCCACCTCACCGAGCGCGTCGGAGTGCACCTTGCCGTGCTCGGCCGTGATCAGCTCGGCGATCTCGTCGCGGTGGGCGTCCAGCAGCTCGCGGTACTTGAACAGGATCTGCGTGCGCTTGGCCAGGGAGGACTGGCCCCAGCTCTCGAACGCGGCCTTGGCGGAGGCGACGGCGGCGTCCACCTCGGCGACGGTCGCGAAGGCGACCTGCTTCTCCTGGGCGCCGGTGGCCGGGTTGTAGACGGCGCCGAAGCGGCCGGACGCGCCCTCGACGGGCTTGCCGTCGATCCAGTGGGTGATGGTCTTCATGGTGTGCGAAGGGCCTTTCGTAAGGGGGGAGTTCAGAGGCGGTGGCGGCGATCAGAGGTGGTGACGTCGGCCGGCGACATTCCGGTCGTAGCGTTCGCGGGCCTCGACGGCGGCCTCGCGGGAGGCGACCTCGGCGACGGGCACGTCCCACCAGGCCTCGGCGCCGGGGGAGGTGGGGTTCGTGATGTCCGTCTCGACGTACACGCAGGTCGGCCGGTCGGAGGCGCGGGCCGTGGCCAGCGCCTCGCGCAGCTCGCGGACCGTCTTGGCGCGCAGGACGTCCATGCCGAGGCTGGCCGCGTTGGCGGCGAGGTCGACCGGGAGCGGGGCGCCGGTGAAGGTGCCGTCGGCGGCGCGGTAGCGGTAGTCGGTGCCGAAGCGCTCGCCGCCGGTCTCGGCCGAAAGGCCGCCGATGGAGGCGTAGCCGTGGTTCTGGATCAGGACGATGTTGACCGGCAGGCCCTCCTGGACCGCGGTGACGATCTCCGTCGGCATCATCAGGTAGGTGCCGTCGCCGACCAGCGACCACACGGCGGTGTCCGGGGCGGCCTGCTGGATGCCGATACCGGCCGGGATCTCGTAGCCCATGCAGGAGTAGCCGTACTCCAGGTGGTACTGGCGCGGCGAGCGGGACCGCCACAGCTTGTGCAGGTCGCCCGGGAGCGAACCGGCCGCGTTGATCACCACGTCCTCGTCGCCGACGACCGCGTCCAGCGCGCCCAGCACCTGCGTCTGGGTCGGTACGGCGCTCTCGTCGCCGGCCCGGTAGGCGGCCTCGACGACCGCGTCCCAGCGCTCCTTGCCGGCGCGGTACTCGGCCTCGTACGCCTCGCTCACGCGATGCCCGGACAGCTCCTCCACCAGCTTTTCGAGACCGGCCCGCGCGTCGCAGACCAGCGTCCGTGCCGCCAGCTTGTGCGCGTCGAAGCCGGTGATGTTGAGGTTCAGGAAGCGCACGTCCGGGTTCTGGAAGAGGGTGCCGGAGGCGGTGGTGAAGTCCGTGTACCGGGTGCCGACGCCGATCACCAGGTCGGCGGCGCGGGCGATGTCGTCGCTGACCGACGTGCCCGTGTGGCCGATGCCGCCGAGGTCGGCGGGGTGGTCGTGGCGCAGGGAGCCCTTGCCCGCCTGGGTGGAGGAGACCGGGATGCCGGTCGCCTCGACGAAGGCCTTCAGCGCCGCCTCGGCCTCGCTGTGGTGGACGCCGCCGCCCGCGACGATCAGGGGGCGCTCGGCGGCCCGGATCGCCTCGACGGCCGCCGCCAGCTCGACCGGGTCGGGCGCGGGGCGCCGTACGTACCAGACGCGCTCGGCGAAGAACTCCTGAGGCCAGTCGTACGCCTCCGCCTGGACGTCCTGGGGGAGGGCCAGGGTCACCGCGCCGGTCTCGGCCGGGTCGGCGAGGACGCGCATGGCGTTCAGGGCGGAGGGGATCAGGGCCTCGGGGCGGGTGATCCGGTCGAAGTACCTCGACACCGGGCGCAGGGTGTCGTTGACCGACACGTCCGCCTCGGTCGGGTGCTCCAGCTGCTGGAGCAGCGGGTCGGGAGCGTGCGAGGCGAAGTAGTCGCCGGGGAGGAGCAGGACCGGCAGGCGGTTGATCGTGGCCAGCGCGGCGCCCGTGACGAGGTTCGTCGCGCCGGGGCCGATCGACGTCGTCACCGCCTGCGCGGAGAGGCGGTTGAGCTGGCGGGCGTAGCCGACGGCCGCGTGCACCATGGACTGCTCGTTGCGGCCCTGGTGGTACGGCATCGTGTCCTCGCCCGCTTCGAGCAGGGCCTGGCCGATGCCGGCCACATTGCCGTGGCCGAAGATGCCCCAGGTGCCGGCGATCAGCCGGTGCCGTACGCCGTCGCGCTCGGTGTACTGGGCGGACAGGAACCGCACCAGCGCCTGGGCGACGGTCAGGCGGACGGTGGATTGGCTCATCGGGGACCTCACTGGGACGGGGCGGTGTAGAGGGGCAGACGGGGGTCGACGGGCTGGTCCGGCCAGGTGCCGCGGATCCAGGCGTGATCGGGGTGGTCGCAGATCAGCCAGGCGCGCTCGGCCTCGGGGCCCGCCATGACGTTGAGGTAGTACATGTGGTGGCCGGGCACGGCCATGGAGGGCCCGTGCCAGCCGTCGGGGATCAGGACGACGTCGCCGCCGCGCACCTCGGCCAGGACGTCGGTGTTCCGGCCGTGTCCGGACGGGGAGACGCGCTGGTAGCCGAGGCCGGGGGTGCCATCGTGGTCGGCGAACTCGAAGTAGTAGATCTCTTCCAGCACCGACTCCTCGCCGGGGCGGTGCTCGTCGTGCTTGTGCGGCGGGAAGGACGACCAGTTGCCTCCCGGCGTGATGACCTCGACCGCGATGAGCTTGTCGCACTCGAAGACCCCGGCCGCGCCGAAGTTGTTCACCTGCCGGCTGCTGTTGCCCGTGCCGCGCAGCTCCACCGGCACCGACGACGCCGGCCCGTAGCGGGCGGGCAGCCGCCGTGAGCAGCGCGCGCCGGTCAGCGCGAACCGTCCGCCGCCGGTGGACGAGACCGTCGTACGGGCATCCCGCGGCACGTACGCGAAGTCGCTCACGGCGCTGAACACGCTGTCACGGCCGGTGAGCCGGAACGTGTCATGGCCGAAATCGTCCGTCGTGCCGACCGTGCAGCCACCGGTCAGCGACAGCACGATCCACTCGCTGTCGCCGGTGTCGAAGGTGTGCGAGCCGCCCGGCGGCAGCTCCAGGATCCGCAGGCTGGAGTAGCTCCAGCCGGCCTTTTCGGGCGTGACGTCCACGACGTACGGGCCGCCGAGCGCCTTTCCCGCGGGAAGGTGGTAGGTCATCGTGTTCCTCCGGGTCACAACAGGCCGACGGCCGTGTCCACCGCCGTCTCCACGCTGCCCTCGGCCGGGTAGAGCAGCGAGCGGCCGACGACCATGCCCTGGACGGTGGGGAGCGCGAGCGCCTTGCGCCAGCGCTCGTACGCCCCCGCTTGTTCTTCGGCGGAGCCCCCGACCTCACCGCCGAGCAGCACGACGGGCAGCGTGGACGTCTCAAGAACCTCGGCCATGTCGTCGGGGTCATGGGTGACCGGAAGTTTCAGCCAGGTGTAGGCAGAGGTGCCGCCCAGGCCCGACGCGATGGCGATCGACTTGGTGACGGCCTCCGCGGACAGGTCGTTGCGCACCTGGCCGTCGATCCGCCGGGAGATGAAGGGCTCGACGAAGAGCGGGAGCCGCAGCGCGGCCATGGCGTCGATGGCGCGGGCCGTGGACTCCAGGGTGGCCAGCGAGCCCGGGTCGTCGTAGTCGACACGGACCAGCAGCTTGCCCGCGTCGAAGCGCAGACGGGCGATGTCCTCGGCGCGGTGGCCGGTGAACCGGTCGTCCATCTCGAAGGACGCGCCGGCCAGGCCCCCGCGGTTCATGGAGCCCATGACAACCTTGTCGTCGAGGACCCCGAGGAGCAGCAGGTCCTCCAGGATGTCGGCGGTGGCCAGCACTCCGTCGACGCCGGGCCGCGACAGCGCGACGCACAGACGCTCCAGCAGATCGGCCCGGTTGGCCATGGCCAGGCGCCGGTCGCCGACGCCGAGGGCGCCGCGGGCCGGATGGTCGGCGGCCACGATCATCAGGCGGCCGCTGTCGCCGATCAGCGGGCGGCGCGCGCGGCGGGCGGCGGCCTCGGCGATCGCCTCGGGGTGCCGGGCTCTGACCGCGGTGAGGTCGGGAATGCTGATGCTCAAGGAAGGCTCCGTTCAGGGTGGCTCGGTCGGCCGGGGTGCTCGACTACGACGCCCGTGCGAGGAGGTCCTGGACCTCGGACTCGGTGGGCATCGCCGAGGAGCAGGCGAGGCGGGAGGCGACGAGGGCGCCGGCGGCGTTGGCGTACCGCATGGTTTCGGCCAGATCCCAGCCGGACAGCAGCCCGTGGACCAGCGAGCCGCCGAAGGCGTCGCCCGCTCCGAGGCCGTTGGCCACCTCGACCGGCACCGGCGGCACCTCGGCCTCCGTGCCGTCGCGGTGCACCGCCAGCACGCCCTTGGGGCCCTGCTTGACGACCGCCAGCTCCACGCCGGCCGCCAGCAACGCCTCGGCGCAGGCGCGGGGCTCGCGGACTCCGGTGGCGACCTCGCACTCGTCGAGGTTGCCGACCGCGACCGTGACGTGCCGCAGTGCCTCGGCGTAGTACGGGCGGGCCTCCTCGGGGTCCTTCCAGAACATCGGGCGCCAGTCGAGGTCGAAGACCGTGGTGCCCGCCTTGTCGCGCGCCTTGAGGGCGGCGAGGGTGGCGGAGCGGCTCGGCTCCTCGCTCAGGCCGGTGCCGGTGATCCAGAAGACGTGGGCCGAGCGGATGGCCCAGTAGTCCAGCTCGTCGGAATGTATCTCCAGGTCAGGCGCCTTAGGCTGCCGGTAGAAGTACAGCGGGAAGTCGTCCGGCGGGAAGATCTCACAGAACGTCACCGGCGTCGGGTACGCCGCGACGGGCGTCACCCAGCGGTCGTCGACGCCGAAGTCCTTCAAGGCTTCGTGCAGGTAGGCGCCGAAGGGGTCGTCGCCGGTGCGGGTGATCACGGCGGTGGTCCGGCCGAGCCGGGCGGCGGCCACGGCGACATTCGCGGCCGAGCCTCCGAGGAACTTGCCGAACGTCTCCACCTGCGTCAGAGGTAGGCCAGACTGCAGGGGGTAGAGATCGACTCCTATCCTTCCCATCGTGATCAAGTCGAAGGGCTTGGCTGACTCGGCCATGCGCAACGCTCCTAGAGCTGGGCTGGGGGTGGGGCCCCCAGGGGGCCTGCCGCCTCCCAGGTGTAGGACGTGGAGGCCGACGCTGTCAATACTTTGTACTTACATTCGGACCTGCTTGTGAAATGATGTCTTAACAAAGTATTGACAGCGGCCGCATCCAGCGATTGGATCCCGTCCCAGCGAAACCGCCGTGTTCCACGGCACACGACCCGGACTTCTCCCACTGGTCCGGGCCTCGATCCCAGTGATCATCCCCTTTCCCCCGTCGCAACACCCCGTCGCACAGTGAGGTGCTGGAAAGATGGACCGCTCTTACTCTCGCTCCCGCAGACTGGCCCCCGTGGTGGCCGTGGCCGCAGCGGCAGCGCTCACCCTCGCAGGCTGCTCCAGCAGCTCCGGGGGCAAGAAGGCTGAGGAGAGCGCGGAGGGCGCCTCCGCCGGCAAGTCAAGCACGCCGCGTATGACGGTCGCCCTGGTCACGCACCAGTCGGCCGGCGACACCTTCTGGGACATCGTCCGCAAGGGTGCCGAGGCCGCCGCCGCCAAGGACAACGTCAAGCTGATCTACTCCAACGACCCCAACGCGGGCAACCAGGCCAACCTGGTCCAGAACGCGATCGACCAGAAGGTCGACGGCATCGCGATCACCCTCGCCAAGCCGGACGCCATGAAGGACGTCGTGAGCAAGGCGAAGGCCGCCGGCATACCGGTGGTCGGCCTCAACTCCGGCGTGAGCGAATGGCAGAAGCTCGGCCTGATGGAGTTCTTCGGCCAGGACGAGACCGTGGCGGGCGAGGCGCTCGGCAAGCGGCTGAACGAGGCCGGCGCCAAGAAGGCCGTCTGTGTCATCCAGGAGCAGGGCAACATCGGCCTGGAGCAGCGCTGCGCGGGCGTGAAGAAGACCTTCGAGGGTGACGTCGAGAACCTGAACGTCAACGGCACCGACATGCCGTCGGTGAAGTCGACGATCACCGCCAAGCTCAAGCAGGACAGCGACATCGACTACGTCGTCGCGCTCGGCGCCCCGTTCGCGCTGACCGCGGTGCAGTCGATCGGTGACGCCGGCGCCAAGGCGAAGGTCGCCACCTTCGACCTCAACAAGGAACTGACCGGAGCGATCAGCAAGGGCGACATCGAGTTCGCCGTCGACCAGCAGCCCTACCTCCAGGGCTACCTGGCGATCGACTCGCTGTGGCTCTACAAGAACAACGGCAATTACATGGGCGGCGGCGAGCAGCCGGTGCTGACCGGACCTGCCTTCGTCGACAAGACCAACGTCGAGACGATCGACAAGTTCGCCGCGAAGGGAACCCGGTGACGAGCATGACCCAACAGGCTGAGCCGGCGGTGACCACACCGCCGGCCCCCGGCCCCGGCAAGGAGAAGGACGGGCGCACCGCTGAACGCCCCTTGGCGCTTCGCTTGTTGGCCCGCCCCGAGGTCGGCGTCTTCCTCGGCGCCGTCGCGGTCCTGATCTTCTTCCTGATCACGGCGCCGCCGGTGCGCGACGGCAGCTCGATGGCGAACATCCTGTACCAGTCGTCGACGATCGGGATCATGGCGCTGCCGGTCGCACTGCTGATGATCGGCGGCGAGTTCGACCTCTCCGCCGGTGTCGCGGTGGTCACCTCCGCGCTGACTGCCAGCATGACCGCGTACCAGCTGAGCATGAACGTCTGGGTCGGCGTGATCGTCGCGCTGATCGTGTCGCTGGCGATCGGTCTGTTCAACGGCTGGATGCTGGTCAAGACCGGCCTGCCGAGCTTCCTGGTCACCCTGGGCACCTTCCTGATCCTCCAGGGCGTCAACCTGGCGGTGACCAAGCTGATCACCGGCAACGTCGCCACGGACGACATCAGCGACATGGACGGCTTCGACCAGGCCAAGGCGATCTTCGCGTCGTCCTTCGAGGTCGGCGGGGTCAACGTGAAGATCACCATTGTGTGGTGGCTGGTCTTCGCGGCCATCGCGACGTGGGTGCTGCTGCGGACGAAGTACGGCAACTGGATCTTCGCGGTCGGCGGCAACCAGCAGTCCGCCCGCGCTGTCGGTGTCCCGGTGACGTTCACGAAGATCTCGCTGTTCATGCTGGTCGGCTTCGGGGCCTGGTTCGTCGGTATGCACCAGCTGTTCTCGTTCAACACCGTGCAGTCCGGCGAGGGTGTCGGGCAGGAGCTGATTTACATCGCCGCGGCGGTCATCGGCGGCTGTCTGCTCACCGGTGGCGCCGGTTCGGCGATCGGCCCGGTCTTCGGAGCGTTCATGTTCGGCATGGTGCAGCAGGGCATCGTCTACGCCGGCTGGAACCCCGACTGGTTCAAGGCGTTCCTCGGCGTGATGCTCCTCGGCGCCGTCCTGATCAATCTGTACGTGCAGCGCACGGCCACCCGGAGGTGACCGCAATGACATCCACCAACGGAACCGGCACCCACGGCGCCGTCCTCGTCGACAAGGCCCCCGAGAAGGACGGCCCGATCGTCGAACTCCGCAGCGCCGGCAAGTCGTACGGCAACATCCGCGCCCTGCACGGCGTCGACCTGAAGGTCTTCCCCAGCCAGGTCACCTGCGTCCTCGGCGACAACGGCGCCGGCAAGTCGACCCTCATCAAGATCATCTCGGGGTTGCACCAGCACACCGAGGGCGAGTTCCTCGTCGACGGCGAAGCGGTGCGCTTCTCCACCCCGCGCGAGGCGCTCGACAAGGGCATCGCCACGGTGTATCAGGACCTCGCCGTGGTCCCGCTGATGCCGGTGTGGCGCAACTTCTTCCTCGGCTCGGAGATGACCAAGGGCCCCTGGCCCATCCGCCGTCTCGACATCGAGCGGATGAAGAAGACCGCGGACGAAGAGCTGCGCAACATGGGCATCGTCCTGGACGACCTGGAGCAGCCCATCGGGACGCTCTCCGGCGGTCAGCGCCAGTGCGTGGCGATCGCCCGCGCCGTCTACTTCGGCGCCCGGGTGCTGATCCTGGACGAGCCCACCGCCGCCCTCGGTGTGAAGCAGTCCGGTGTGGTGCTGAAGTACATCGCCGCCGCCCGCGACCGCGGCCTCGGCGTCATCTTCATCACCCACAACCCCCACCACGCCTACATGGTCGGCGACCACTTCAGCGTCCTGCGCCTCGGCACCATGGAGCTGAACGCCTCCCGTGACGAGGTCAGCCTCGAAGAGCTCACCAACCACATGGCCGGCGGCACCGAACTGGCGGCGCTCAAGCACGAGTTGAGTCAGGTGCGCGGCGTGGACGTCGAGGAGCTCCCGGAAGAGGAAGACCTCACCGCACCCGTGGCGGGCGCGCCCGAAGGGAAGTCCTGACATGCCCCCTGTGCTGGACCGCATCCGGGTCGGCTCCGCCCCGGACTCCTGGGGCGTCTGGTTCCCCGACGACCCCGTGCAGGTGCCCTGGGAACGCTTCCTGGACGAGGTCGCCGAGGCCGGCTACTCGTGGATCGAGCTGGGCCCGTACGGCTATCTGCCGACCGACCCGGCCCGCCTCACCGACGAGGTGAACCAGCGGAATCTGAAGGTCTCGGCGGGCACGATCTTCTGTGGCCTGCACCGCGGCCCGTCCGAGTGGGACTCCACCTGGGAGCAGGTCAGCCGGGTCGCCTCGCTCACCCAGGCCATGGGGGCGAAGCACCTGGTCGTCATCCCGTCCTTCTGGCGGGACGACAAGACCGCCGAGATCCTGGAGCCGCCGGAGCTCACCGGCGAGCAGTGGGCGTACCTGACCAAGGGCATGGAGCGGCTCGGGCACGAGGTGAAGGAGGCGTACGGCCTCGACATCGTCGTGCACCCGCACGCCGACACCCACATCGACACCGAGGCCCATGTCGAGCGCTTCCTCGACTCGACCGACTCCGACCTGGTCAACCTGTGCCTCGACACCGGTCACTACGCCTACTGCGGCGGCGACAGCGTCAAGCTGATCGAGACCTACGGCGAGCGCATCGGCTATCTGCACCTCAAGCAGGTGGACCCGGAGATCCTCGCGGACGTGGTGAAGAACGAGATCCCCTTCGGGCCCGCCGTCCAGCGCGGTGTGATGTGCGAACCCCCGTCCGGCGTACCGGAGTTGGGGCCGGTCCTGGAGGCGGCGCAGAAGCTGAACGTGGATCTGTTCGCCATCGTCGAGCAGGACATGTACCCGTGCGAGCCGGACAAGCCGCTGCCGATCGCGGTGCGTACCCGCAAGTTCCTGAAGTCCTGCGGCGCCTGACGACCCGAAAGGACAGCCATGACTGAGCGCGCCACACTCGGAGTCGCGGTCATCGGTACCGGAAAGATGGGTGCGGACCATGTGCGCCGCATCCAGGAGGTCACCAGCGGGGCACGGGTGACCGCCGTCGTGGACGTCGACGCGGAGCGCGCCAAATCGGTCGCCGCCCGCGTCGACGGCTGCACCGCCCACACCGACCCGGCCGCCGCGATGGCGTCCGCCGACGTGGACGCGGTGATCATCGCTTCCCCCGGCCCCGCCCACGAGGCGGCGCTGTTCACAGCCTTCGAGCACGATCTGCCGGTGCTGTGCGAGAAACCCCTCACCCCCGACGCCGCCTCCGCGCTGCGCGTCCTTCAGGCCGAGCAGAAGCTGGGCCGGCGCCGGGTCCAGGTGGGCTTCATGCGGCGCTACGACGCCGAGTACATGAAGCTCAAGGCCCTGCTGGAGACGGGCCAGCTGGGCCGCCCTCTCATGCTGCACAACCGGCACCGCAACGTCGCCAGCCCGCCCGGCTGGACCAGCGAGATGCTCATCAACGACTCGGTGACGCACGAGATGGACGTGACCCGCTGGCTGCTCGGCCACGAGATCACGGCCGTCACCGTGCTGGCCCCGACGCCCTCCGGCAACGCGCCGGACGGCATCCGGGACCCGCAGTTCGTGCTCTTCGAGACCGACGGCGGCGCGCTCGTCGACGTCGAGATCTTCGTCAACTGCGGGTTCGGCTACCAGGTCCAGGCCGAGGTCGTCTGCGAGCGCGGCACCGCCCGCGTCGGCGACGGCCACGCCATGGTCACGAACGCCGCCGGCCGCTGGGGCGGCATCATCGCGCAGGACTACATCGAGCGGTTCGCCGACGCCTACGACCGTGAGGTGCAGGCATGGGTGGACGCCACCCGGCACGGCGAGGTCACCGGGCCCAGCGCCTGGGACGGATACGCCGTGGCCGCGGTGTGCGAGGCGGGCGTACGGTCGCTGGAGGACGGCGGCCGGGTCGCGGTGGACCTCGTCGACAGGCCCGCGCTGTACCGGTGAGGCGTGAGGTCCTGTGGGACGCCGGGTTCCGACCTCGGAGTAGCGTTCAGCGGCTGGCGGCCAGCGCCGCGAGGACGGCGTGGGTGAGGCGGGTGACGTAGGCGTCGTCGGTGGGGCCGCCGACCGCGAGCATCCTGAAGTACAGCGGGGCGCCGAAGATGTCGACGGCCAGGCTCATGTCGATGTCGCCGGGCAACTCGCCGCGGTCCACCGCCTGGCGCAGGAGCGTCGCCACAGCCGCGCGCCGGGGCCCGAGGACCGCCCGGTGCAGCGCGTCGCGGAGGGACGCGTTGCGGGCCGACTCGGCCACCAGGTCGGGGATGATCCTGCCTGCGAGGGGATGCCGCAGGTCGGCCATGGTGTGCCGGATGAAGCGCTCGACGTCGTCGTGCAGCGACCCGGAGTCGGCCGTCGCGGGAAGATGCGCGGCGGCGGCCTCCGAGACCAGCTCCACCACCATGGCCTCCTTGGCGGGCCAGCGGCGGTACAGGGCCGCCTTGCCGACACGGGCCCGGCGGGTCACGGCCTCCATGGACATCCGGGCGTACCCGGTCTCGGCCAGTTCCTCGAAGACCGCCCGCCTGATCGTCTCGGTCACGGATTCCCGTAGCACCGCGGAGCCGGTGGGTCTGCGGTCGAAGGTGTTCCGGCTGGTGGCGTCCACCGCGCGAGATTAACACCGAACGGAACGGTTGCGTTCCGTCAAGGCCGGGTGTACGTTCCGCGGCGAGACGGAACGGACCTGTTCCGTTCCGACCCGGAGAAGTCCGGGAAAGGAGGTCACGATGAAGTTCCTCTTCGACGACGTGGCGTTCTCCTTCCAGGCTCTGCGCACCGCCGGACACGCCGCCTACGCCGGCGCGGACCTCGGCGAGGTACTCGTCACCTGCCGGAACATCCCGGACGGCGACGAGCGGGCCTGGTACCGCGAGTGGACCGCCCTCGCCGAACGCCTCCACCGCATCGGCGACGAGGCCCTCGCCGCAGGCCACCGGGTCAGCGCCCGCGAGGCACTGCTGCGGGCCTCGAACTACTACCGGACCGCGGACTTCTTCCGCGTCGAGAACCGCGACGCCGACACCGAGTCGGACCGGCTCGCCCGCTGCTCGCGCCAGACCTTCGCACGGGCCGCCGAACTCCTCGACGTGCCCGCGCTGCGCCTGGAGATCCCTTACGAGAACACCACCCTGCCGGCATACCTGTTCCCCGCCGACGGAGCCGGCCGTGCGGCCCGCCCCCGGCCCACCGTGATCCATCACGGCGGCTACGACTCGACCCTGGAGGAGCTGTACTTCATGGTGGCGGGCGGTGCGTTGCGCCGCGGCTACCACGTGCTCGCCTTCGAAGGACCCGGCCAGCAGTCCGTCCGGCGGGAGCAGGGACTCGTCTTCCGGCCGGACTGGGAACACGTGGTCGGCCCTGTGGTCGACCACGCCCTGACCCGTCCGGAGGTGGACCCGGAAAGGCTCGTGTTGTGGGGCACCAGCTTCGGCGGGCTGCTGGCCGCCCGCGCGGCCGCGTTCGAGGACCGCCTCGCCGCGTGCGTCCTGCACAACGGGATCTACGACTTCTACGAACTCCCCCTCCGCGGTATCCCGCCCTACCTGGGCGAGTGGGTGGCGGAGGGCCGCGACGACGTGGCCGGGCCCGTGCTGGACGTCAGCATGGTGCAGAGCACGCGGGTGCGCTGGTTCCTGCGGCACGGCATGTGGGTCTTCGGGGCCAAGACACCCCCGGAGGCGCTGCGCGCCTGCGCGCCGTACAACCTCGACGGCGTGACCGAGCACGTCGCCTGCCCGACCCTGGTCCTCGACGCGGAGAACGACGTGATCTGCCACGGTGAGGCCCGGCGGGTGCACGACGCGCTGCGCTGCCCGAAGGAGCTCATGGTGTTCACCGACGCCGAAGGGGCCGGTGAACACTGCCAGGAAGGCGCGGCGCTCCGCTTCCACCAGCGGGCGTTCGACTGGCTCGACGAACGGCTGTCCCCGGCATGACCGTCGAGGCGGACACCCGGCCGGACGCCGCGGACGACACCCGGCGCCGCAGTCGCGTCGTACTGATCCTGCTCGCGCTGTTCATCGTGATCAACGCAGCCGACAAGGCCGTGCTCGGTCTGACCGCGGGCCCCATCAAGGACGATCTCGACCTCACGGCCACCGAGTTCGGCACCATCGCCAGCAGCTTCTACCTGTTGTTCAGCCTCTCGGCGGTCTCCGTCGGTTTCCTCGGCGACCGCATCCGCCCCCGGCCCCTGCTCGCCGTGCTCGCCCTGGTCTGGGCCGCGGCCCAGCTGCCGATCCTCCTCCCCGCGACCGGATTCGCAGCGCTCGTCGCCACCCGGGTGGTGCTCGGTGCGGGGGAGGGGCCGGGGTATCCCCTGGCCAACTACACGGCCTTCACGTGGTTCCCGGAGAAACGGCGCGCCCTGCCCTCGGCCGTCGTGGTCGCGGGTGCCGCCGGCGGCACCGTCCTGGCCGCCCCGCTGGTCGTCCTGGTCAGCAGCACCCTCGGCTGGCGGGCCGCGTTCGCCCTGCTCGGGGCCGTCGGGGTGGTGTGGGCCCTCGTCTGGCTCAGGTTCGGCGGCGGCGGGCCGTACACCGCGCGCCTCGGCCCCGCACCGGACGAACCGTCCAGGGCGCCGAGGGAGCAGCCGTCCGTGCCGTTCTGGCGCGTCGTCACCACCGGCACCTGGCTGGGGGCCACGTTCTCCGCGTTCGCGGTCATGTGGACGCTCGCCCTGGGCTTCGCCTGGCTCCCGCTGTTCCTGGCGGAACAGGCCGGGTTCAGCGACACGGAGGTCAGCGGGATCGTCGGCCTGCCCGCCCTGGCCATGGCCGTCCTCGTACTCACCGCGGGAGCCGCCGCGCACCGGTTGCTGCGGCGAGGGGTGACCGCCCGGGTCGCGCAGGGGCTGGTGGGCGCGTCACTTCCGCTCCTCGCCGGCGTCTGCCTGCTCCTGACGACCCGGGTCGGTCCCACCGCCCTCCTGCTGCCGCTGCTCGTGCTGGCGTTCTCCGCCGGCAACGGACAGACCCCGCTGACCAACGCGGCGATCGCGGACATCTGCCCGCCTGGACGACGCAGTGCGGCTCTGGGACTGTCCTACGCCCTCGCCGCCCTCTCCAGCCTGCTCGCCCCCTACGTCACCGGGCGGATCATCGACGCCGCGCCCACCGAGGCCGTCGGCTACGGCCGGGCCTTCGACCTGACCGCCGGCCTGCTGATCACCGGTGCCGTCCTCTCGGTGTTCCTGATCCGTCCCGACCGCGACGCCCTCGCCCTGCTGCCCGAACCCCCCGTGGCGTCCCCCGCGTTCGGCACGGACGCGGAGCCCTCAGCGAAGGAGTGACCCCGATGCCCGTAGACATCGCCGTCGTCCACGGGGCCCGCACCCCGATCGGCCGGTACAAAGGCGCACTGAGCGCGGTGCCCGCCCACCGGCTGGGCGCCGTCGTGATCCGGGAGGCGGTCCGGCGCGGCGGGCTGGAACCCGACGCCGTGGACGAAGTCGTCCTGGGCTGCGTGGGCCAGGTCGGCCCGGACGCGTTCAACGCCCGGCGCGCGGCGCTGCGTGCCGGGCTGCCCGTGCGGACCACCGCGTACAACGTCAACCGGCTGTGCGGATCCGGCCTCCAGGCGGTCTGGTCGGCCGCGCAGAGCCTCACCCTCGGTGCGACCGACGTCGTCGTGGCGGGCGGCAACGAGTCGATGACCCGTCAGCCGCTGCTCGACTACGGCGAACGGGCTCCCGACGAACTGGCCGAGGGCACGACCATCGACGGCACCCTCTCCCTGGTCACCGATCCCTTCGGGGACTACCCCATGGGCATGACGGGCGAGGTGGTGGCCGACCGGTACGGCATCTCGCGGCGGCGCCAGGACCGGTGGGCCGCCGAGAGCCAGCGGCGCACCGCCATCGCCGTTCAGGAGGGACGGTTCGAGGAGCAGATCGTGCCCGTGGCCACCGCGCACGGCATCGTAGAGCGGGACGAACACCCCCGGCCCGGTACGACGGAGGAGAAACTCGCGGGCCTGCGCCCCGTCTTCGCGGAGAACGGCACGATCACCGCAGGGAACTCCGCCGGCATCAACGACGGTGCCGCCGCCGTGCTCCTGATGCGCTCGGCCGACCTCGACTCCGGCAGCACCCCGCTGTGCCGGCTGCGGGACGTCGCCGTCACGGCGCTGGAGCCGGAGATCATGGGCGTCGCCCCCGCGGAGGCGATCCGCACCCTGCTGCACCGCAACGGCCTCACCGTGGACGAGATCGACGTGATCGAACTCAACGAGGCGTTCGCGGCCCAGGTCCTGGCCGTCATGGACCAGCTCAAGCTCGAACCGGACCGGGTCAACCCGAACGGCGGGGCGATCGCCCTGGGCCATCCCATCGGCGCCACCGGATGTGTCCTGCTGCTCAAGGCGGCGCACGAACTGCGCCGCACCGGCGGTCGGCTGGCCGTGGTCGCCCTGTGCATCGGCGGCGGCCAGGGCATCGCCGCACTGATCGAGAATCCGAGCGCGGCCCGATGAGCGCGTATGCCTGGTATCCGACGCGGGAGTTCACCGAGCGGAGCAACATCACGGCGTTCTGCCGCAGGCACGGTGTCGACGGCGGCTACCGGGCGCTCCAGGCCAGGTCCGCGGCCGACCCCGAGTGGTTCTGGGCGCGGGCCGTGCAGGACATCGGCATCGTCTGGCACCGGCCGCCGCAGCGCGTGTGCGACGAGGCCGGAGGGATCGCGTTCACGCGCTGGTTCCCGGGCGCGTTCACCAACCTCGTGGACTCCTGTCTGGAGCGCCGGGTGCGGCAGGGGGGCGGGCAGGCTCCGGCACTGCGCTGGGAGCGGGAGGACGGCACGCGCGGGGTGCTCACCTACGGTGAAGCGGACGCGTACAGCGCCCGGGTGGCGGGCGGGCTGCGCGAGCTCGGTGTCGTCTCCGGGGACCGCGTGGCCGGCTATCTGCCCCCCGGCCCCGAGGCGTTCGTCCTGCTCTTCGCCTGCGCGCGCATCGGTGCCGTACTGGTGCCGCTGTTCTCGGGGTTCGGTGCCGAGGCCATCGCGGTCCGGCTCGTCGACGCCGGCGCCCGGGTCCTGGTGACCGCCGCGGGCACCGTCCGGCGGGGGCGGCGGCAGGACATGGAGGCGGTGGCCCGCACGGCACTGGAGAACGCCACGTGCGTACGCCATCTCGTCGTCGTGCGGGAGCCGGACGGGCCACGGCACTCCTCCGACGCAGCTGGTCCGCGCGCTCCGGCCGGGCCAGGCGTGCCGTCCGGGACCGCCGAGCCGGAGGGGCGAACGGCGCCCTCGGGGGCCGGCGGCCGCGACCGCGCCGAGCTCGCCACGACGGACTGGCACCGGCTGGCCGCCGCCGACCCCGTCCCGGTCGTCTCGGTGCCCGTCACCGCCCCCTTCCTCCTGCTGCACACCTCCGGCACCACCGGCCGCCCGAAAGGCGCGGTCCACACCCACGGAGGCTTTCCGGCACAGGTCGGCAGCGAGACCCGGTACAACTTCGACCTGCGGCCGGACGACGTGGTCTTCTGGGTGACCGACCCCGGCTGGATCATGTTCCCGCTCATCGCCGTGGGCGGCACCCTCGCGGGCGCCTGCGTCCTGGCGTACGAGGGCGCGATCGACCACCCGGACACCGCCCGCCTGTGGCGGCTGCTCGACGACCACGAGGTCACCGTCTTCGGCAGTTCGCCGAGCCTGTCCCGCATGCTGATGGGCCGTGAGCCGCGCGACCCGGTCGTGCCCTCCCGGCTACGGGTCCTCGGCTCGACGGGGGAGCCGTGGACCGAGGACGCCTGGCGCTGGTACTTCGCCGAGTTCGGCGGCAAACGCTGCCCGGTGATCAACATCTGCGGCGGCACCGAGGTCGGCGGATCCCTGCTCGCCTCCGCGCCCACCCTGCCCCAGTCGCCGTGCGGCTTCGCGGGCCCCTGCCTGGGCATCGCGGCGGTCGTCGAGGACGACTCCGGCGCGCAGCCGCCCGAGGGGCAGGTCGGCGAGCTGGTCGTCCGGCGCTCCTGGCCGGGCATGACCCGGGGACTGTGGCGGGCGCGCGAACGCTTCGCCCAGACCTACTTCGGCCGTAGGCCGGGCCGTTGGTCCCACGGCGACCTCGTCTCACGCACCGGCGACGAGTGGTTCGTCCACGGGCGGCTCGACGATGTCATCAAGGTGTCCGGCAAACGGCTCGGGCCCGCCGAGGTCGAGGACGCCGTCGTCGGCGACCCGGCTGTCGCCGAGGCGGCCGCGGTCGGCGTCCCGCACCCCGTCAAGGGGGAGGCGCTGTGGTGCTTCGCGGTCCCGTCGGACGGCCGGTCGCTGGGCGGGACGGAGGCCGAGCGGATCCGTGCGCGGGTGGCCGGCGCGCTCGGCGCCGCGTTCCGCCCCGACCGGGTGATCGCCGTGCCGGAGCTGCCCAGGACCCGCAACGGCAAGGTGATGCGGCGGCTCGTCCGCGCGCTCGTCACCGGCGAGGCGCCGGGCGACCTGTCCACCCTCGTCAACCCCGCCTGCCTCGACGCCATCCGCACCGCCCTGCAGGACCAGTGAAGTGCGATCCGCGAGTGATCAACCAGCCCACCGACCGAGGGAGTTCCATGCCGACGATCGACATCCTCCTGCCCGGCTTCGCCATCGACACCGACCAGGGCTATCCCGCCTTCTGCGGGGTGTTCCTGGTCCGCGGTCCGGACGCGGCCGGACGGGAGCGGAACATCATCGTCGACGCCGCCCACGTCGGCCGCCGCCCCTTCCTCCGCAACGCGCTCGCCCGGCACGGCCTCACCGCCGAGGACATCGACACCGTCGTCCTCACCCACGCCCACTGGGACCACGTCCAGAACATCGACCTGTTCCCACGGGCCACCCTCGTCCTGCACCCCGACGAACGCCGGTACGCGCACCTCCCGCACGCCAACGACTGGGCCACGCCCGCCTGGACGGGGCTGCTGCTGGAACAGCTCCCCGTCCGCGAGGTCACCGACGGGGAGGAGATCATCCCGGGGGTAGGCGTCATCGGCCTGCCCGGCCACTCGCCGGGCAGCATCGGCGTCATCGTGCAGACCGAGCACGGCCACGCCGCCATCACGGGTGACGCCCTGCACTTCGCGTACGTCGCCCGCACCAAACGCAACCCTCTGGTGTTCTGGGACGCCGACCAGGCCGCTCACAGCATCGAGCGGGTCCTGACGGTGTCCGATCTGGTCTACCCGGGCCACGACCGGCCGTTCCGGCTCACCGCGGCCGGCGACATCGACTACCTGGCGCCGTTCGAACTCACCGTGACCGGGCTGCGGCCCGACGACGACGGCCTCGTGTTCGCCGACGCCTCGGCGCGGCCGGTGTGGGTGATGCCCGGCATCCAGGAGCAGCGCACGCTGTACGAGAAGAACGCCGACGACAGCCGGCGGCGGATCAGCCGGGTGCCGAGGGTGGTGCCCCGGACTCCGCGAGAAGCCGGGCCAGTGAACGGTTGAGCCGCTCGAAGAACGCGTCGGGCGCCTCGCGCGGGAAGAAGTGGCCGCCGGGGACCGGGGTCAGACGGAAGTGGTGCACATACCGCCCCCAGGCCCGCACCGCGGCCGGGTCGACGAGCGGGTCGTCGGTGCCGGCGAACGCCTCGACGGTCAGCGGCAGCCGGGCCCGCTCGTCGTACGGGTCCGGCAGCCCCGCCCGCTGGTGAGTCGCGCAGATCCGCAGGTCGTCGCGGAGGATCGGCAGCAGCACCCGCAGCCAGTCCGCCCGCCCCAGGAACCGCGGGTCCAGCCCGCCCAAGTCCACGAGCAGGCGGGCCAGTTCGCCGTCCTGGTACCGGTCGGGCGGCGGCAGCGTGGGCGTACGGTGCGGGGCCGCGTAAGCCCCGAGGAACAGCGCCTGCGGACCGCGGCCGCCCGCGCGCAGCCGGGCCGCCGCCAGCGCGAAGGACAGCAGGGCGCCCATGCTGTGGCCGTACGCGGCCCACGGTCCCTCGTCGAACCAGGGGGCGAGGTCGCGCCCGAGGGCCTCGACCACCTCCCCGGCGTCCTGGTACCGGGGCTCGCCGTAGCGCGCCTCGCGGCCCGGCAGTTGCACCGGCAGGACGTCGACGTCCGACGGCACGCGCCGGGCCCAGGAACTGAAGAACGAGGCCCCGCCGCCGGCGTGGTGAAAGCAGAACAGCCGCAGCCGGGCGTCCGGACGGGGCGCCCGGCTCAGGCAGGAGGCCGAGGCACTCCTCGTCATGCGGGGTCTCCGGCCGACGTACGGGCGAGGCGGTGGCGGGCGCGCAGGACGCGGGCGCGGGCCGAGGCGGCCCGGCGTACGGCACCCGCCGTTCCGGTCATGCGCAGCGCCTGCGCCAGCAGCCACAGCCGGGTCTCGGCCGCCCGGTCGGGCCGGCCACCGAGGACGTCGTTCTCCACCAGGCGCAGATGCGGCACGGTCCGCTCCAGCAACTCGGCGTCCGAGTGGGGCGCGATCTCGTCGTCGCGGCTCGCCGCGTAGGCGACCGGTGTGCGCAGCCGGGTGAGCCGCTCCTCGTCGAGCTCCCAGTCGGCGAGGGCGGCCGGAAGCCGCTCCACCGGTGTGCGCATGACGTGGGAGAGGGTCAGGTGCACCAGGCGCGGCAGCGGCGTGTGGCCCGCGGCGCGGACGAAGAAGTCGCGTACCGGGGCCCCGACGGTGGCCAGCCCCCGGATACGGTCGTCCTCCATCGCCTGGCGCAGCGCGAGATGCCCGCCGAAGCTGAGGCCCACGACACAGGTGCGGGAGGCGTCGGCGGCGCGGCCGAGCAGGTCGAGGAGGTAGGTGAGCATGCGTGTGCTGTCCGTTCCGTAGGTGAGGGTGTTCTCGCCGACGCCGGGCAGTTCCGTGACGACGACGGCCGCGCCGAGCCGGTCGGCTCCGGCGAGCACGGGGGCCCACTGCTCCTTGGTGCTGGTGATGCCGCCGAGGACGATGATGAGCGGGAGCCTGTTCCGGGTGGACAGGCCGACGGCCCAGCAGGCGAAGCCGTTCTCCTCATAGGGCAGGTCGAGCCGGGAGATGCCGCGGACGCGTTTGCGCCAGCGGTCGAAGGCCTCGACGCCGGCGCTCTGCGCCGCCTTCCGCAACGGCCCGTCGACGTACGGGAAGCGGGCCATCGCGTAGCAGCGGACGGCGTCCAGGTCGCGGCCGCGTGCCTCGGCCGCCATGCCGAGCGACGACCACTCGTGCACCCAGGCACCGGGACCCTCGTCCTTGGCGTCCGTGCTGAGGGTCCGCATCACCCGGTGGATGACATCCTCGGGATGCCCTGGGCGTGCGCGTGCGGAAGACCGAACCTCTGCAGCTCCGCCAAGGGGATCATCGGGCCGCTCCCTTCTCTTCCGGGATCCGTTCCGCGGCATCGGGCCTGCCCTCGGCCGACCGGCTGTCCCCGCGGCCGTTGACCAGGCGGGCGAGACCGGCGCGCACCCGCCTCACGAGGCCGGGGGAGAGGAACACGTCGAGCTGGGTGTCGAGGAACAGGGCGTGGAAGTGCACGCAGGTGCCGGGGTCGTCGGGCGCGAAGTCCGCACGGGAGGTGGTCACGGGCCCGCCACCACCTCGTACATCTGGCGGAACGTGCGTGCCTGGAGCACGTCGGCCACCGGGACGCGCCGGCCGACGACGTCCTCCACGACGGTCACGAGCCTGAGCAGCAGCACCGAGTCCCAGTCGGGGAAGTCGTCCAGCGGGCGGTCGAGGTCGTCGGCCCGGACGCGCAGGCCGAGTTCCTCTTCCAGGAGCAGGCGGAACTCCGCGATGTCGGCGAGGGCGGTGGTCATGTCGGGTCTCCGTCGAACGGCCCGAACGCGGCGTGCAGCCGCAGATGGGCGGGGGCGGGGGCGATGTCGGTCAGGTCGTGCCGGAAGAAGACGGCCTCGGGATCGTCCGGGTCGGTGCCGACCGGGGCGAAGCCGTGGTCGGCGTAGAAGGAGGCGAAGGCCGCGTTGCGCGGGGAGGGAAGATAGCGTCCCGCCACGGCGCTCGCCCCCGTGTCCCGGGCGAACCGCAGCACTGCCCCCACACAGGCGCTCTCGATGCCCCGGGCGAACACCCGGCAGCTGAGGGCGAAGTTGTCGATGCGCAGCACCTCTGCGTCACGCCGCAGGAACAGCGCGCCGACCAGGCCGTGGTCGCCGAACCGGTCACGTGCGCGTACGGCGAGAACGTGGTGCCCCGGGCGCTCCAGGAGCGCTGACACCTGGGCCGCCTCAAGACGTTCGGTGGCCAGGTGGAACTGGTTGGTGCGCAGGGTGAGCTGGGAGACCCGGGCGATCTCGGACTCGTCCGGCGGCCGCAGGCCGACCTCCAGACCGAGCCCGTCGAGGTAGTCCTGGTAGGAGCCGACGTCCTCGCGGAACTCCTGCCGCAGTGCCTCGGTGCGGTAGCGGCCGGCCCGCTCCAGGTCGGCCTCGGTGAGCTCGAACAGGTCGAACCAGCCGTCGGCCAGCAGTGCCGCGGGGTGCAGCGCGGGCTCCTCGTCGACCCGGACCACGGCGACCTCGGGGAGCTGCTCGCCGACCAGCCCGCACTCGAAGGTGCTGTCGTCGACGAAGACGAAGCTGTCCAGGCCCAGCCCGAGCCGGTCCGCGATGTCGCGGAGGTTGTCGTGCTTGGCCTTCCAGTTGGCGTTGACGCGGACGAAGTCGTCCTCGCGCAGCACCATGCCCGGGTGGGTGCGCAGCGTCGTGCCGACCAGCTCGGCGTCGTTCTTGCTGCTCACCGCGAGCAGCACCCCCTGCGCGCCGAGCTGCCGCACCGTCCGCTGGAACTCCTGGAAGGCCTCACCGCGCAGCCCCGTGCCCAGCTCGATGCCACCGGGCCCGGCCTCGCCGAGCACCCCGCCCCACAGCGTGCCGTCCAGGTCCAGCACCAGGCACTTGCGGGTGCGGCCGAGGCGGGCGCGTACGACGTGGGCGGCCTCCCGGGCGTAGGCGGCCAGCAGCGCGTCGGAGAGCCGGGCCCGGGCGTACTGCGCGGCGCGCGGCTCGCACGCGACAATGCCCTCGGCGACCAGCGGATCGAGGTCCACGGTGACCACGCCCGGGTACTGCGCGGCCAGGGACAGCAGCCCGCTGTTGAACTCCCGCCACACCGCGCCGAGCCGGGCCCGCGAGCGCAGGTCGACCAGCTGGTGGGTGTGACGGCGGTGCAGCGGCACGGTGTTGAGAACGAGTAGGCCGCGGCCGGCCTCCTGGTGGGTGCGCACGGCGCCCGTCAGGAGCGCGAGCCTGGCCCGTGCGGCGGCCTCCACGTCCTCGGCTCGCCACGGCACCGTGACGTCGTCGAAGACGGTGTGCGCGTCGAGCAGGCAGAGCGTGAGCTGCGGCTGTTCCTCGCCAGCCGCGGCCGGGCGCATCAGATCCTGGAGGTAGGCGCCGTACGGCGAGACCTTCGCCTCCAGCAGCAGCCCGTGCCGGGCCAGTTCGGCGGTGAGGGGAGCCACCAGCGGAGCCACCGTCGAGTGGCCGGTGACGGTGACGGTGACCACCGGCACCTCCGCGTGGCGGCACACCTCCTTGGGATCGAGCCGGGCCAGCAGCTGGCCCGCGGCCGGGAGGTCGGCAGCCGGCATGCGTGACAGCAGGGACCGTACCGAGCCGTACTCCGCCGGGAGCCTGCCCGCGCGGTGCAGGGCGCGCAGCGCGCTCAACGCCCCGTGGTCGTGCCAGCCGGCCGCCGGGTCCCGGGTGCTGTGGTTCGTGGTCGCCGTCATGAACGCTCCAGTGCGACACCGGACTTGATCCACTTGCTGGACTCGATGGCGACGACGAGGGCGCGCCCGGGGCCGTCCCACTGCCGCAGCAGCTCCTCCAGTTGGAGGAAGGGCAGCGCGTTGCCGTTGTTGCCGACGTGGCGCACCACGTTGACGCGGCGGGCGTCCGGGGCGGGCATGCCGTCGGAGATGCGGTCGCTCATCCGGCCGGACAGCTGCGGGGGCAGCAGGAAGTCCAGCTCGTGCGCGCCCCAGCCGACGTCCTCCATGAGCTCCCAGAACATCTGCTGGGCCAGCACGGGCACCGCCTCCTCGATCGCCTTGTAGTCCTCGAAGACGGCGGTGCGGTCGGTGTGCCGGTCGCCGAGCCCGAACCAGTCGACGACCTGGCCCGGCTCCCGGCCCAGCCCCACCAGCCGGTTGAGCACCTGGCGGATCACCACGCGCTGCCCGAGCGCCTCGACGCTGAGCACGGCCGCGCCGGCACCGTCGCCGAAGAGCACGTAGTTGACCAGCTCGGCCGAGGTGCGCGACCCCGGGTCGAAATCCGTCTCCAGGTGCTTGGCGCACACGTCGCCGCCGATCACCAACACCGTGCCGCAGCGCTCGGCGAGCAGCAGCGTGCGGGCCACGTCGAGGGCCTGCACGGCGCCGGCGCAGCCGGACTGGAGCTGATACGTGGGGACGTTGTCGATGCCGAGCCGGTCCGCCACCAGGTTCACCGTGGCGGGCATCAGCTGGTCCGGTGTGGCCGTACCCATGACGACGCAGTCGATGTCGTACGGCTCCAGCCCGGCCTCCGCCAGCGCCCGGTCGGCGGCGGTCGCGGCGATGTCGGCCAGCGTGTGCCGTACCTCACCGGTCGGAAGGTCGACGGTGAAGTGCCGGGTGGCGTTGCCGATGAACATCTCGGCCCAGGTCTCGTCGACACCGACGAGTTTGGCCAGGGTCGCATTGTCCACGGGGTCACCGGGCAGACAGGTGCCGACCGAGGCCAGATGGACGGTGGGTGCGGTCATCACCGGGTTCCTTCCGGGGTGGTGGGAACAGGAGCCGCGGCGCCGTGGCGGCCGCGCAGGAATCCGACGAGGTCACCCACGGTGCGCAGGCCGGCGAGCAGGTCCTCGATCGGGAGCGTGCCGAGTCGCGGGAGCGCGTCCTCGATCCGTGCCTTGAGCTCCATCACCCGGATCGAGTCGAAGCCCAGGTCCTCGTGCAGCCGGTCGTGGTCGTGCACGTGCTCGGGGTCGTGCCCGCCGACCCGGCACACCAGTTGGCGTGTCAGGACGGCGAGTGGGTCCGGCAGATCACCCGCCGGGGCCGGCGGGCACGATTCCCCGCGGTCCGCACCCCTACGGACCGCGGTGTCCGCGCCAGGGGGGCCGGGCGCGGACAGTTCCGGGAGGCCCGGCGCGGTGCCGGTGCGCCAGGCGCGGAACGAGTCGTCGAACACGTACGGCGGCAGCCGGCGGGGCACCCGGTCGGCCTCGGCGTACAGCACGTCCCACTCCGGTGCGAGCCCGGCGCACCACAGCTCGCCGAACAGCTGCTGGGGCCGGTGGTCCGGGGCGTGCTCGCCCGGGTGGGCGGCGTGCAGGCTCACCGGGTGACCGGCGTCCGGCTTGAGCCGTGCCAGCAGCGGGGTCAGTATCGCACGCGGGCCGATCTCCACCACGTGGGTCACGCCCGCGGCCAGCAGCGCGCTCGCGGCATCGGCGAACCGTACCGGCGCGGTGATCTGCCGCGCCCAGTAGTCGGCGTCCATGGTTTCCCCGCCGGTGAGTTGTTGGCCGTTCACCGTGGAGAAGACCGGGATGCGTGGCCCCCGGGCGGGCACGTCCGCGCACTCCCGGCGGAACTCCTCGACCACGGGTGCCATCAGCGGCGAGTGGAAGGCATGGGAGACGGGGAGCCGCCGGGCGGCCACCTCACGCTCGGCCAACTCCTCTTCCAGTGACGCCAGTTCACCGAGGTCTCCGGAGACCACCGTGCTCCGCGGCCCGTTGACGGCGGCCAGGCCGAGCCGCTGCCGCCTCACCAGCAGCGGCTCGACCTCCGCGGCGCCCATGCTCACCGCGAGCATCCCGCCGTCCCCGGGCAGCGCCTCCATCAGCGCCCCGCGCCGGGCGACCAGCCGGGCGGCGTCCGGCACGTCCAGCGCACCGGCCAGGCAGGCGGCGGCGAACTCGCCGATGCTGTGCCCGAGGACGTACGACGGGCCGATCCCGGACTCGACGAGGGCGGCCGCCATCGCGTACCCCACGGCGAACAGCGCCGGTTGGGCCCAGCGCGTCCGGTGGACCTCCGGATCGCCGTCGAGGACCAGGTCGCGCACCGACCGTCCGGTGTGCGGGGCGAGCACTTTGTCGATCTCGTCGAAGTGCCGTGCGTAGGCGGGCCACCATCGGTACCAGGACGCGGCCATGCGTGGGTGCTGGGCACCCTGCCCGGTGAAGGCGAACGCCACCGACGCCGCCGATCGCCGCCCACCGTCCACCCGGGCGGCCTCCCCGGCGTGCTCCGCGGCCTTGCGCAACTCGGCGGCCAGCGTGGGCAGATCGGCGGCGGCGACGGCCGCCCGGTACGGCAGGCGGGACTTGACGCGATTGCTGGTCCAGCACAGCTGCGCCAGCTGGTTCTCCGGGCGGCGGGACAGGGCGTCGGCCTGCGCCAGCAGATTGGCGCGCAGCCGCTCGGGGGAGCGGGCGGAGACGGTGAACACCCCGGGCGCCCGGTCGCGGCCGCGGTGCACCGTGCGGGGAGCGGAGGCGAGCACCGCGTGGGCGTTGCTGCCGCCCATGCCGAAGCTGCTGACCGCGGCGTGCACGGTGCCGGACGGCAGCCTGAGCGGTGCCTTGAGCAGGGAGAGCCGGCGCCCTGACAGGTCCAGCCTCGGGTTCGCGTCGGCCGCGAACCGGCTGGGCGGCACCGTGCGGTGGTGGAGCGCCAGTACGGCCTTGATCAGCCCGGCGATCCCGGCCGCGCCCTCGGCGTGCCCGAAGTTGCTCTTGACCGAGCCCAGTCCGACGCTGCCGCCGCTGCGGCCGCTGGTCAGCTCGCCGAGCGCCTGCGCCTCGATGAAGTCGCCCAGCAGGGTGCCGGTGCCGTGCGCCTCGACGAACCGGATGTCGTCGGCGGTGACGCCGGCCCGCTGCCAGACGGACTCGATCAGCCGTTGCTGCGCCCAGCGGTTGGGCGCGGTGATGCCGTTGCTGCGCCCGTCCTGGTTGATGCCGGTCTCCTTCAGCACGGCGTACACCGGCTGACGGTCCGCCAGGGCGTCGCTGAGCCTGCGCAGCACCAGCACCGCAACGCCCTCGGCCCGTCCGATGCCGTCGGCCGAGGCGCTGAACGGCTTGCAGCGACCGTCGGGCGCCGAGAGGCCGGCCTGGGTGTAGAAGATGTTGATGACCGGCGTCATGATCAGGTTGGTCCCGGCCGCCAGCGCGTAGTCGCACTCACCGGAGCGCAGTGAGCCCGACGCGAGGTGGACGGCGAAGAGCGAGGAGGAGCAGGCGGTGTCCACGGCCAGACTGGGGCCCTTGAGGTCGAGGTGGTACGACACCCGGTTCGCGCCCATGAAGTAGCCGTTGCCGGAGCCGTACCGGGCGGTGATCCGGTCGTAGTCGGCGAGCTGGAGATATGCCCACTCGTTGGCCATCACCCCGACGAACACGCCGGTGTCGGTGCCGGCCAGGTCCTGCGGGGCGACGCCTGCGTCCTCGATGGCCCGCCACGAGCACTGCAGCAGCAGCCGCTGCTGCGGGTCCATGGCGGCGGCCTCCCGCGGAGAGATCCCGAAGAAGCCCGGGTCGAACGCGTCCGGGTCCTGGATGAACCCGCCGCGCACGGTGTTGCTGCGGCCCGGCGGCCGGGCTTCGGAGGCGCTCTGCGGCGCGGTCGACGACGCCGCGTGGTAGCGGTCGGCGTCCCAGCGCTGGCTGGGAACCCGGTCCGTGCCGTCGCGTCCGTCCATGAGGAGCGACCAGTACTCGCGGGCGTCGCGGGCGCCGGGGAAGCGGCAGTCCAGGCCGACGACGGCGATCGGTTCGCGCTCGGTCATGACGGGTCGCCGGAGGCCAGGCGTTCGGCGAGGTGGTCGCTGATCGCGTGGACGGTCGGGAAGTCGTAGGCGATGGTGGGGGAGACCGCGAGCTGGAAGTGCGCCTCGATCTCGCCGCAGATGCTGATCGCCGCGACCGAGTCGATGCCGTAGTCGGCCAGCGGGGTGTCCGGGTCGATCTCCTCGGGGGTCCGGCGCAGATGGAAGGCCACCCGCTCGGTCAACCACCCTTCGAGGTCCGGGGAGCCGGGCTGCGGAGCGCCCGGGTGCGGTGACGGCTGGTCCACGGGGGCGGCGCCGACGGCGGCGGTGGACTGGTCGGTGATGCTCATGGCGTGCTTCTCTCTTCCGGATCTCAGCTGCGGGAGGACACGGCGGCGGTGGGCTCGGTCGCCGGTGCCGGGGTGGGGAGCAGGGCGGCGACCGGTTCCTGGAGGCGCTGGTGCAGCACGGGCAGGCCGCCGTCGAGGAACAACTGCCGCATGAGCGTGCGCTGGGTCTTCCCGCTGGTCGTCTTGCGGATCACTCCAGGGCGAACGAGCACCACGCTCACGCCGGGCAACTGGAACTGTCGGCTGAGCAGCGCCTGGACGGAGGCGGCGAGGCGGGCCAGATCCTCCTCGCTGCCGCCCCCGCGGGCCTTGAGCTCCTGCACCAGGACCACGTGCGAGCGGTTCGACGCCTCGTCGGTGACGGTGAACACCGCGCCGCCGCCGCGCCGGAACACCTCCCCGGAGTCCTGGACGGCCTGCTCGATGTCCTGCGGATAGAGATTGCGGCCGTGCTGGATGAGCATCTCCTTGATCCGGCCGGTGACGTAGAGCTCCCCGTCGAGCAGGGCGCCGAGGTCGCCGGTGCGGAAGCAGCCGGCCCGGCCGTCGGCCGTGACCGCCTGGAACGTCTCGGTGCTGAGCTCGCGCCGGTTCCAGTAGCCGGCGGCCACCGAGGGGCCGCGCAGCCAGATCTCGCCGATCCGGCTGTCGGGCAGCACCTGACGGGTCATCGGGTCCACGATCAGGACCTCGGTGTCCGTCGGCCGGCCGCAGCCCACGAGGGTCCGGGCCGGGCGGTCGCTGCGCACGGGCCGCAGCTCGTCCCGCTCCAACGCGACGGCGTCCACGGTGAGTTCGAGGTGCGGCGCCTCGGTGTCGCCGCCGGAGACCAGCAGGGTGTTCTCGGCCAGGCCGTAGCACGGCAGCAGGGACTCGGCGCGCAGCCCGTTGCCGGCGAAGCGCCGGACGAAGGCGCGCAGGGTGTCGGCGCGCACCGGCTCGGCCCCGTTGAGCGCCACCCGCAGGCTGGACAGGTCCAGCCCCGCCGACTGCTCCTCGGTGACGCGCCGGACGCACAGGTCGTAGCCGAAGTTGGGCGAGGCGGTGCCCTCGACGCGATAGTCGTGGATCATGCGGAGCCAGCGGTGCGGTTGCTTGATGAAGGAGACCGGTGACATCTGCACGCTGGTGCCGCCCACCCACAGGGGCTGGAGGGTCATCCCGATGAGCCCCATGTCGTGATAGAGGGGCAGCCAGCTGCCCGCCACGACACCCTCAGGGGTCCGCATCGCGGTGCGGATGGCCTCCTGGTTGGCGGCCAGATTGGCGTGCGTGACCATGACGCCCTTGGGTTCGCTGGTCGAGCCCGAGCTGTACTGGAGGAAGGCCACGTCGGTGTCGCGTACGACGGGCGGTACCCACAGATCGGGATCGGCACCGTCCTGGTCGTCCGGGCCGGTCGACAGGCACACCACGTCCCCCTCTCCGGCGGCGGCCAGCCAGGCTCCGATGGCCTGCCGGTACTCGGGGAGCGTCAGCACGGCGCCCACCTTCGCGTCCCGCAGGATGCCGCTGACCCGGGCCAGGCGTTCGCCCGGCTCGTCGGGCAGGGGCGCGGGAATGGCCGTACGCCCGGCGTAGAAGCAGCCGAGGAAGGCCGTCACGAAGTCGAGGGTCGGCGGATAGAGCAACAGGACCGGGCGCGAGGGATCGCCCTTGGACGCGTGGCGCAGCCGGGCGGCGACGAGGCGCGCCCGCCGGTCCAGTTCGGCGTAGCCGATCTCTTCCGGCCGCATGGCCGGGCCGTCCTCGTGCAGATACACGAACGCGGCACGTTCGGGATGGCGGTCCACGCCGGCGCGTACGGCGTCGGTCAACGTTCGGTGCTGGTGCGGCACAGGCTGTCCTTTCCGCGGTCGGTGACCGGTGCGGTGTGGAACATCCCGGAGGCACCGAGTGCCATCCGGTGCCTCTCAGCCTCCGGGTGCCGTGAAAAGGCGGCGTAAAGCGGAAATTGGCATGCACGTCAAGGGTTGGGGGTTGCGCCGACGGTGCCCGCTGGAGCCGGTACAACGGTGTGTGCACGGGGCGGCACGTTTCAGCCCTGGCACGGGGTGCCGGTCAAGAGGTGGGCAGAAGGGGATGTCATGACCGAACCGGACGCTCTTCCGGTGGGGGGTGAACCCCTCCCTGTCGGTCCGCTGCCCGCGGTGGGGTGGCATGCGGTCCGGGAGGCCGCGCGGCGGCACGGCTACGCGGTCTGCCACGGCCGGCCGGTGGACTGGGGGCGACAGCCCGGCCCCGGCACGCGCGAACTGCTCGGGCCGGACTGGTCGCGGTACTGCGCGGCACGCGAACCCCTCGTGCGGGCACGGCTGCTGGGCTCGCGACTGCTGCTGCGCCACACCGTGGCAGCGGTGGCCGGTGTGGAGCCGGACCGCGTCGTGCTGGGCCGCGACGGCCGGGGGCGGCCGGTCCTGCACGAGCCCGACGGGCTGGACGTGGCCATCAGTCATACGGCCGGAATGCTGGTGGTCGGGGCCGCCCGCGGCCGTCCGATCGGAGTGGACGTGGAGGCGTCGGACCGCCCGCTGCTGACGCCCGGACTGGCCGAGAGGTTCTGCCATCCGCGGGAGCTGGCGGAGCTGTCCGGGCTGGCGCCGGCCGAGCGGAATCAGCAGCTGGTGCGGCTGTGGACGCTCAAGGAGGCCTGTACGAAGGCACAAGGCGTCGGGCTGGCACGGGACTTCGCACGACTGTGCCTCCGCCCGGGACCAGACGGCGACGGCTGGTGGTCTCTTGAGACGGAGCCCGGGTGGCGACTGCGCTGCGACCGGGTAGCGGGGCGGTTCCTCGTCGCCGGGGCGCTGGGTCCGGACGGCCTGTAACTGCCGCTTCCCGAGGGCGAGTTTCGGGGGGTGTGCGGCAACCGGCAATCGAGTCAGGGTTGTTTCGATACACCGTTGACTCGATTGGTCGCCGGGTCTAGCGTCGGCGGTACACGGCACGAGAACGGCACTCAGCTCACGCACCCCCCTCTTACCGAGGAGCGGAATCCGTGACTTCTCAGCCTCACCTCAGGCCTGCCGAGCGGACCCCGTCGGCCGCGCACCCGCACCGGTGGCGCGTGCTGGCGGTCCTGCTGGTCGGCCTCCTGCTCGTCGTCCTGGACACCTCGATCCTGAACGTGGCCCTGAAGACACTCGCCGAGCCGGCACCCGTCGGCCTGGGGGCCACGCAGAGCGAGCTGCAATGGTCGATCGACTCCTACACGCTCGTCTTCGCCGCCCTGCTCTTCACCACCGGTGTGCTCGCCGACCGCTGGGGACGCAAGCGGACGCTGCTGGCCGGGCTCGTCGTGTTCGGTGGCTGTTCCCTGTGGTCCGCCCACGCGCACAGTGCCGGCGAACTCGTCGTCGCTCGGGCCGGACTGGGCGTCGGAGGCGCCCTCGTGCTGCCCGCCACTCTGGCGATCATCATGGCCGTCTTCCCGCCCGCCGAACGAGCCAAGGCCATCGGTGTCTGGGCCGGCGCCGCCGGACTCGCCGTGGCGCTGGGCCCCGTCACCGGTGGCCTGCTGCTGGAGCACTTCTGGTGGGGCTCGGTGTTCCTGATCAACCTGCCCATCGTGCTGATCGGCGCCGTCGCCGTGCTGTTCGTCGTGCCCGAGTCCCGGGACGCCGGACACGGAGGCCTCGACCCGCTCGGCGTCGCCCTGTCCGTCGTCGGCCTGACCGCCCTGGTGTACGGGGTGATCAACGGGGGCGAGTCCGACGACTGGACGGACCCCGCCGTCTGGGGGCCGATGCTCGGCGGCCTCGCCGTCCTGAGCCTGTTCGCCGTCTGGGAACACCGCAG
This sequence comes from Streptomyces sp. CA-251387, assembly GCF_050936625.1. Classification (NCBI taxonomy): domain Bacteria; kingdom Bacillati; phylum Actinomycetota; class Actinomycetes; order Kitasatosporales; family Streptomycetaceae; genus Streptomyces; species Streptomyces sp. CA-251387. The sequence continues at coordinate 8,311,568 of NZ_JBNJMJ010000001.1, forward strand.
CCGGTGTCCCGCCCTGGACCTCACCCTGTTCACCGACCGACGCTTCAGCGCCGCCGTGACCGTCATCGGGCTGGTCTTCTTCAGCCTGCTCGGCGCCACCTTCTTCCTGGTCTTCTACCTCCAGAGCGTGCGCGGCTGGACCCCGCTGGAGGCCGGCCTCCTGCTGCTGCCCCTGGCGGTGGCCCAGCTGGCGTTCGCACCGGCCGCGACGCTCGCCGCCAAGCGGATCGGGGTCCGGCCGGTGTGCGTCGGCGGGATGCTGCTCACCTCGGCCGGCTTCCTCGCGGTGGCCACCGTCGACGAGGGGACCGAGGTCTGGGTCCTGGAGTCCGTCCTGTTCCTCATGGGCGTCGGCATCGCCTGCGTGATGCCCCCGGCGACCTCCGCCGCCATGTCCGCCGTCGGCCAAGGCCGGTCCGGCACCGGAGCGGCGGTCAGCACCACCTTCCGGCAGGTGGGCGGCGCCCTCGGCGTCGCGGTCCTGGGCTCAGTGCTCTCCCTGGCCTACCGCTCCCGGATCGAGGACCACCTGGCGCCGCTGCCCGCCGCGGTCCGCGACCCGGCGGAGGAGTCCGTCGCCGCCACCCTCACCGCCGCCCGGGAACTGGGCCCGCACGGCGCCGCCATCGAGGCCCGCGCGGTCGACGCGTTCGTCTCCGCCATGCACCTCACGTCCCTCGTCGCCGTGGGCGTCACGCTCCTCGGCGCCCTCGCCGCCCTGCTGCTCCTGCCCTCCCGTACGGCCCCAGGCAGGACCGGCGCCGAAAAGACGATCGCCGAAGAGCCCTACACCGCGGAGGTCTGAACCCGTATGCCGCCACCCGTCGACCAGTCGGCGCCCGCCCCGGGACGCACCGCCCGGGGCGGCCGCCAGCGCGACCCCGCCGCCGACCGGGCGATCCTGGACGGCGCCCTCGCCCTGCTCAGCGAGGGGTGCAGCTTCGGCGACCTGTCCATGGACCTGATCGCCCAGCGTGCCGGGGTGGCCCGCGCCACCATCTACCGCCGCTGGCGCAACAAGGAGGAGCTGGTGCTCGCCGCGCTGAGCACCCTTGACCTTCCCGTGCCGCCGCTGACCGGACTGAGCCTGCGGGACAAGCTGGTGACCCTCGTGGACCAGCTGCGCCACCGCGGCCAGGACACCCCGCTGCACCGGCTGATCGGCAGCCTGCTCGGCGAGGCGGTGCGCCGCCCGCAACTGGTGGAGCGATTCGAGGAGACCGTCACCGCCGCCCGGCACGAGGCCCTGTTGGCGACGCTGCGCGAAGGCGTCGACAGGGGCGAGCTACGTGCCGACCTCGACCTGGAGGATGCGGTCGAGATCCTGACCGGACCGATGGCCGCCCGTCTGATCCTGCGTCAACGCGCCGTCGAATCAAGCGCGTTCGCCGAGTCGATCGTCGACACGTTCTTGAACGGAACCCGCACGACCCCTGCCGGAGCGCGACCCGGCACAGCATCGGAGTACTCCCCACCACCACAGGAGCCGCAGCCATGAAATTCCTCTTCGACGACCCCGCCTTCGACTACCAGGCGCTGCGCACCGCCGGTTACGCCGATTACGGCGGTGCGCAGCTGGGCGAGGTCGTCGCGGTCGCCTCGCTCATCCCGAACGGCGACACCGAAGCCTGGCGGCACGAGTGGGCCTCCCTCGCCGAACGGGCCCACCGGCTGGGCACCGCCGCCCGGGGCGAGGGCCGCCGCGACGACGCGCGCGCCGCACTGCTGCGGGCGCACAACTACTACCGGACCGCCGAGTTCTTCCAGCGCGACGACCCCCAGGGCCCGGAGGCCCTCCGGCTGATGCGGCTGTCCCGGGAGACCTTCGCCGACGCCGCCGAACTCATGGAGCGGCCACCGGAGTTCGTGCGCATCCCCTACGAGGACACCTCACTGCCCGGCTACCTCTACCGGGCGGACGACTCCGACGGGCCGAGGCCGTTGGTCATCCACCACGGCGGCCTGGACTCCACCCTAGAGGAGGGCTATTTCTTCGTGGCGGCCGCGGCGATCGCCCACGGCTACGACTGTCTCTGCTTCGAAGGGCCGGGTCAGGGCTCGGTCCTTCGCGACCAGGGCCTGGCCTTCAGGCCCGACTGGGAGAGCGTGGTCACGCCGGTCGTGGACCACGCGCTGTCCCTGCCGGGTGTGGACCCCGACCGCGTGGTGCTGGTCGGGACCAGCCTAGGCGGCCTGCTCGCCGTGCGCGCCGCCGCGTTCGAGCACCGGCTGGCCGGCTGCGTCGCCCACGACGCGGTCTGGCAGCTGGGCGATGTCGTGGCGCTGCCGCCGTTCGTGCTGGAGTGGGTCGAGCAGGGCCACGACGACTTCGCCAATCCGGTGATGTGGGGAATCGCCGCGCAGCAGACCTTCACCCGCTGGCTGCTGCGGCACGCCCTGTGGACCTTCGACGCCGACACCCCCGCCGAACTGGTGCGTCGGCTGCCGGCGTTCGCCCTGTCCGATGTGATCGGTCAGGTGCGCTGTCCCGTGCTCGTCCTCGACGCGGAGGAGGACCTGTTCTTCACCGGGCTGGAGCACGCGAAGAAGGTGTACACGGGCCTGAACTCGCCCAAGACGCTCCACGTCTTCACGGCCGACGAGGGCGGCGGGGCGCACTGCCACTCCGGTGCCATGCGCCTGTTCCACGACCGGCTCTTCTCATGGCTGCTCGAGACTCTCGGGGCGGACCGAGCGGCGGCGGCCTGACCGGCGGCGGCCGGTCCGCGGCACATCCAGCCCGAAGCAGCCCGGCCCGCTCCCCGCGGGCCGGGCTGCTCGGCTCTCAGCCGTCCGGCGGTTCCCATGAGGCGACCGATTTCTTTCCGGCTGCCTGTCGCCGGACCGCCGAATTTCATTCTCCTTAATAACCGTGTAACGAGCGAGACTGGTATCGAAGAACAAGCTCGCATATGCTGCACGCCATAGCGACGAAATCGCTGAGCATTTGGCGCCCCAGACCAGGGGCGGACGGGGGATCCGAAATTTAGTTGAATGCGTTCCACGCATTCGGGGGGTTGCCGTGTCCCTGTCCCCTTTAGTGGCTGACCAAACTCTGCACTATGCGCTACTGGGGCGGCTGCGGGTGTCCCGCGGCGGCGCCGATCTCACACCCGAGCCGCCCAAACTCGCCAAGCTCCTCGCCCTGCTGCTGGTCAGGGCGGGTGAGACGGTGCCGGGGGAAAAGCTCATGGCGGAACTGTGGGAGCGGGAGCCGCCGCGCTGCGCGTCCACGAGCCTGCGGGTGTACGTCTCACAGCTGCGGAAATTGTTGAACGGCGATCAGCAAGCATCCCCGATCGTCACGACCCCGCCCGGGTACATTCTCGATGTAAGCGGCGCGGTGACCGATTTTCATGAATTCGAGACGCTCTACAGTCGTGGCCGAGAACGGTACTCCGCGGCCGATTTCCAGCACGCATCCGAGCTCCTGCACAGGGCACTGTCGCTGTGGCGAGGGCCTGTTCTGGAGGGTATTCCGGGGTCGCTGGACATCGACTCGTTCGCGGCTGTGCAGGAGGAGAAGCGGCTGAACTGCGCCGAGCTGAGCATCGACTCCTCGCTGGCACTCGGCCGGCATCATGAAGTGTGCGAGCGGCTGAAGGGCCTTCTCGTGCAGCATCCCCTGCGGGAGCCCTTCTACCGTCAGCTGATGGTCGCCCTGTACCGGGTGGGCCGCCAGGGAGACGCGCTGCAGGTCTACCGCCGCGCGCGCCGGGTGCTCAAGGAGGAACTCGGGGTCGAGCCGGGGCCGGCGCTGCGGCTTGCCCAGGAGGCCATCCTGCGGGCGGACCCGAAGCGGCTCGAGGCCTCCGGGATGATCACGTCCGTTCCCTGACCGTCCGGGCCGTCCGGCCGGTCGGCGCCGTCCCGCTGAGCCGGGCCGAACCGCCGACCGGCCCTGACGTGCTCCCCGTCATGTGCTGCCCCGCACGGCGCCTGCTTTATCCGGCCTTTGCGGCCCCTTAACCCCTCGCCCATAGCGTGCGATTGATCCCGCATGAGCGGGAGAGCTGAGCTGTCGTGCTCGTCCGTGCGCAGCGGCCACCGCCTCGTCGCGGTGGCGGGCACGGGCCACGGTGCCGTGACCGTGGTCCCTGCCTACGCCGCTTTGCGAGGGCCGTTGCCCGCTCCACCGTCCGGGACGGCCGAGATTTTGACCCGTCCGGGCATGGTCCGATCCCCCGGCTCGGGCGTCACCCCACCGTCGTGCGCGGCCGCGGCTCGAACCCCGCCGCCCGGTAAGCCTCGTCGATCAGCTCCATCGTCGCCAGCGCGTCCTCGGCATCCAGCGGCAGCGGAGCGTCCCGGCGTATGTGCGCGGCGAGCGCCTCCAGCTGGTAGGTGTACGAGGAACGCGTGCCCAGCCGCTCGTTGCGCTCACCGTCCGCCGTGCGCACCACGACCCTGTCGTCGCGGTGCGGCAGCACGAAGTTCGGCGCCAGCGCCTCGCCCTCCGTGCCGACGATCCGGCAGCTCATCTCCAGCTCGCCGTACGCCATGTGGCAGCGAGCGGACGCGGTTGCCCCGCCCGGGAACTCCAGCTCGGCGTCCAGCCACTCGTCGACGCCCGGCGCGCCCGCCCGCTCCCCGCCCCGCGCGGACGCGAGGCGCGGGGCACCGCCCGCCCAGGACGCGAGCATCCGCACCGCCTGCAGGCTGTAGCAGCCGAGGTCCATCACGGCGCCGCCGGCGAGCGGCAGCGACCAGCGCGGGTCGGAGTCGTCCGGTGCCGGAATGGCGACCAGCGTCTCCACCCGCTGCAGCTCCCCGAGTTCACCGCTCGCCAGGATCTCGTGCAGGCGCCGGGTGACGGGGTGGAAGAGGTAGTGGAACGCCTCCATGAAGACGGTCCCGGACTTGCCGGCCGCCTCCCGGACCTCGGCCGCCTCCTCGGCGTTGCTCGCCGACGGCTTCTCCGTCAGGACGTGCTTGCCGGCCGCGAGCGCGGCGAGGTTCCACGGCCCGTGCAGGCCGTTGGCGAGGGGGTTGTAGACGACCTCGACCTCGGGGTCGGCGAGCAGGTCGGCGTAGGAGTCCACCACCCGCTCCACGTCGTGCTCGTCGGCGAACGCCGCGGCGCGGGACCGGTCGCGCGCGGCCACCGCGACGAGGCGGTGGCCGGTCGTGCGGGCCGGGCCGACGAGGGAGAGCTCGGTGATGCGTGCCGCGCCCAGCACTCCGATGCGCAGCGGTTCCGGGCTCGAGTCGTTCATCCCTGTCGTACCTCCTCGATCGTCACCGGACGGTGCTCGTGCAGCGACAGTGTGCACGCGTCCGCGATCCAGCCGGCCTCCAGGGCGTCCTCGATCGTGCACGGGGAGGGCCGGGTGCCGGCCACGACCTCGGTGAACGCGGTGAGTTCGGCACGGTAGGCCGCCGTGAAGCGGTCCATGAAGAAGTCGTGCGGGGTGCCCGCCGGGAACGTCACGCCGGGCTCGACCGAGCGCAGCGGCAGCTTGTCCTCCAGGCCCACCGCGATGGAGTCCTGGAAGCCGTGGATCTCCATGCGGACGTCGTAACCCCGGGCGTTGTGGCGTGAGTTGGAGACCACCGCGATGGTGCCGTCGTCCAGGGTGAGGATCGCGCCGGTGGTGTCGGCGTCGCCCGCCTCCTTGATGTAGTCGGCGCCCTTGTTGCCGCCGACGGCGTACACCTCGGTCACCTCGCGGCCGGTCACCCAGCGGATGATGTCGAAGTCGTGCACCGAGCAGTCCCGGAAGATGCCACCGGAGGCGGCGATGTACGCGGCGGGCGGCGGCGCCGGGTCCAGCGTGGTCGAGCGGACCGTGTGCAACTGGCCGAGCTCGCCGCTCTGCACGGCGGCGCGGGCGCCCACGAACCCGGTGTCGAAGCGGCGGTTGTAGCCGATCTGGATCGGCACGTCCTTGCCCTGGACGGCCTTCAGCACCTCGACGCCCTCGGCCATGGTCTTGGCGACGGGCTTCTCGCAGAAGACGGGGATGCCGGCCTCGACACCGGCCAGGATCAGCGCGGGGTGGGCGTCGGTCGCGGCCGCGACGACGATGCCGTCCACGCCGGCCGCCAGCAGGGCGTCGGGCGAGTCCACGACCTCGGCGCCGAACCGCTCCGCGGCGGCCTTGGCGGCGTCCGCGAACGGGTCGGTGACGACGAGGGAGTCGACCGCGTCGAGTCCGGACAGGGTCTCGGCGTGGAAGGCGCCGATGCGGCCGAGGCCGAGGATTCCGATGCGCATGGGGTGTTGCTCCTTGAGGTGGGGGTGCTGCAGCGCCCTTCAGGGGCGCGGGGAACTGCGCGACAAGCCACGAAGGCGCCGCACACGACTGACGGCAATGCGTGGCAAATCCTTAGTCGAGTCCTCCCAATACGTTCTGGTCCCAGTCGATCACGGACCCGGTGACCACCCCGGACCGCTCCGACAACAGAAACACCACGAAGTCGGCGATCTCGTCCGGCTGGCCGAGCTTCCCCATCGGCAGCCTGGCGGCAGCCGCTTCGCGCCAGTCGTCCCCGGCCCCGTGAAACGCCTTCTGCGTGGCGTCCTCGCCCTCCGTCGCCGTCCAGCCGATGTTCAGGCCGTTGATCCGGATCCGGTCCCAGCGGTGCGCGTGCGCGGCGTTGCGGGTCAGGCCGATGAGCCCGGCCTTGGCGGAGACGTACGGCGCGAGGAACGGCTGCCCGCCGTGCGCCGAGGACGTGATGATGTTGACGATCGTGCCAGGTGCCCCCCGCGCGACCATGTCCTGGACGGCGGCCTGCATCGCGAAGAACGGCGCCTTGAGGTTGATCGCGATGTGCTGGTCGAACAGCTCGGGCGTGGTGTCGAGCAGCGTGCCCCGGGACGTCAGCCCCGCGGAGTTGACCAGGCAGTCGATCCGGCCGTACGCGTCGACGACCTCGGCGACGGACGCCTTGGCCTGCTCGGCGTCCGACAGGTCGGCCTGCACAAACATGGCCTTGCCACCCTGGGCGGCGAGCTCGGCCACCAGTGCCTCACCGGGCTCGGCGCGCCGCCCGGTGACGGCCACGAATGCACCCTCACGGACGGCCGCCCGCGCGATGGCGGCGCCCACGCCCTGGCTGCCGCCGTTGACGAGGACGACCTTGTCGTCGAGAAGTCCCATGCTTTCCGGGTCCTTTCAGCTCTGGCGCCGCTCGGCGCCGGCCCGCAGCTCTTCCCGCAGAGCCCCGGGAGTCCATGCCTCGCGCAGCGCGCGCCGTACGACGTCCGCCTGCGACGGCGGGGCCAGCCCGGCCACCGGCGGATCGCTGTCGAGATTGGTGGGGAAGGGGTAGCCCTCGGCGCTCGCGGCGATCACGTTCGCCAGCCAGGCCTCGTCCGCGCCCTCGGCCCGGCGCCCCAGCAACACGGGGAAGACGGCGTTGGCCACCGCCTCCCGGTCCACCGTCTCCATGGCCCGCCCGAACGCGGAGGACACCTGGAGGAGGTTCGCCATGCGCCGGATGTCCGCGGACCGGTTGGTGCCGGCCGCGTGGAACAGCGCCGGGTTGAAGAAGGCCGCGTCGCCCTTGGCGAGGGGGAGCTGGACGTGGTGTTCCTCGAAGTAGGCCTGGAACTCGGGGAGCCGCCACGCCAGATAGCCGGGCTCGTACGTCTGCGAGTACGGCAGGTACATCGTCGGCCCGGACTCCACCGGCATGTCGCAGTGCGCGACGGCGCCCTGCAGGGTGAGCACGGGGGAGAGGGCGTGGACATGGGCCGGGTAGGCGGCCGCGGCCTCGTTGGAGAGGAAACCCAGGTGGTAGTCGCGGTGCACGGTCTGCGCCGCGCCGCCGGGGTTGACCACGTTCACCTGTGAGGTGACCTGGTAGCCGGGTCCGAGCCAGGCGGTCGGGACGAGCGCCAGGATGTCGTTGGCGTAGTAGTCGGCGAACGCCTCCGGGTCGTACAGTGCCGCCTTCTCCAGCGCGTTCCACACCCGGTCGTTGGCGCCCGGCTTGGCGAAGTGGTCCCCGGCGTTCGTGCCCGAGGCGCGCTGCTCGGCGATCAGGGCATCGAAGACGGCGCTGAGCCGGTCAACGACACCCAGGTCGGGAAAGGCCCCCTGGAAGACCACGATGCCCGGACCGGCGGTGAGGGCGCGGACCAGTTCGGCGCGCACCGCACGCGGGTCGTCGGCCCGACGCACCCGGTCGCTGTCGTAGAGCAGGACGCCCCGCTCCACGGCGGAGGCGTACGGGTAGTCGGCGAGGTCGGTGGTCCGCTCGACGAGTTCACGGAAGGAGGCGAGGTCGCAGTCCTGCTCGGACAGCCACGCACGGCGATGTACGGAGGTGTAGGACATCGGCGTCCTCTCGGTGACAGGGGCGACTCAGCGCTGTCATTCTTGTCAGTACAAACCCGTCGAACAACCAGCAGGCGGCCATCAAAAACCCCTCAAGACCAGCTACGGGAGCATCGGCATGGGCCACCCCTTCCCGATCCGGGAGATCGCACGTCAGGCAGGCCTCAGCGAGGCCACCGTCGACCGGGTCCTGAACGGCAGGGGAGGAGTGCGCGAGAGCACCGCACGGGAGGTCCACCAGGCCATCGCCGACCTCGACCGGCAGCGCACCCAGGTCCGGCTGGTGGGCCGTACCTTCATGATCGACATCGTGATGCAGGCGCCGGAGCGGTTCTCCACCGCCGTGCGGGCCGCCCTGGAGGCCGAGCTGCCGGGTCTGCACCCGGCCGTCGTGCGCTCGCGCTTCCACTTCCGGGAGACGGGACCCGTGGCGGAGCTGACGCGGACGCTGGACCGGATCGCGCGGCGCGGTTCGCAAGGCGTGATCCTCAAGGCCCCGGACGTCCCCGAGGTCACCGCCGCCGTCGCCCGGCTCGCGGAGGCGGGCATACCGGTGGTCACCCTCGTGACCGACCTGCCCTCCACGCCGCGCCTCGCCTACGTCGGCATCGACAACCGGGCCGCCGGGGCGACCGCGGCGTACCTGATGGGCCAGTGGCTCGGCGACCGCCCCGGTCATGTCCTCACCAGCCTCAGCAGCGGCTTCTTCCGCAACGAGGAGGAGCGCGAGATGGGCTTCCGCAGCGCCATGCGCGCCCGGCATCCCGAGCGCACCCTGGTCGAACTGGCCGAGGGACAGGGCCTGGACGCCACCCAGTACGACCTCGTGCGGGCCGCCCTGGAGCGCGACCCGGAGATCCGCGCGGTCTACTCGATCGGCGGCGGCAACATCGCGACCCTGCGGGCCTTCGAGGACCTGGGCCGCGCGTGCGCGGTGTTCGTGGCGCACGACCTCGACCACGACAACACCCGCCTGCTGCGCGAGCAGCGCCTGTCCGCCGTACTCCACCACGACCTGCGTCAGGACATGCGCGAGGCCTGCCGCATCGTCATGCGGGCCCACGGCGCGCTGCCGCCCGCGGGTCCCACGCTGCCGTCGGCGATCCAGGTGGTGACGCCGTACAACATGCCCGCGCCCATCGGGTGACGATCGGGGGCGTGCACCTGGCGTGTATGCCCGCTCGGCGGGCCACCGCTCCCTACCGTCGTGGGCATGTGGAAATCGAACCCGGACGGCGGGCCCGAGCGACTGGTGGCGCTCGCCGACGGAGTGTTCGCCATCGCCATCACGCTGCTGGTCCTGGACTTCTATGTGCCACGGGGACTCGACTCGGCGCAGTACCACGACGCCCTGCACGAACTGGTCCCGAACCTCGGCGCCTACGCGCTCACCGTGCTGGTGCTCGGTGCCTTCTGGCGTGAGCACCGCCGGATCTTCGGCCTCGTCCGGCAGATCGACGGACAGGTGATCGCGCTGTCCGTCCTGGGCCTGGGCGTGGCGGCCCTGCTGCCCTTCCCCACCAAGCTCATCGCCGAGTACGGCAACGAGCCTGCGTCGGTGGCCGCCTACGCGGGGGCGGTCGCATCCCTCGGCGCCGCCCACCTCGCGCTGCTCCTCGTCCTGGCCGGGCGCCCCTGGCTGTGCGGCGGGGCGGCGCCACCGGAGGGCTTCCGCCTCTTCGCGCTCGACATGGCGGTGACGGTGGCGGTGTTCTCCCTCAGCATCCCGCTCGCCCTGGCCATCGGTTCCGCGGCCATGTGGTTCTGGCTCGCCCTGGCCCCGGTCAAGGTGGCGACCGGTCTGCGGGCCGCCAGGGCCCGCTGACGGGCCGTCACGCCTCCGGGGTCACGTCCACCCACGCGCCGCTCTGCGCCGACCGCACCATCGCGTCCAGTACGGCGGCACTGTGTACGGCGTCCTGGAGCGTGGCCCCGTGCGGTGTGCCCTCGGCGATCGAGCGCAGGAAGCGGTACGCCTCGATGACCTTGAGGTCGTCGTAGCCCATGGCGTTCGCGGCGCCCGGCTGGAAGGCGCCGAACTCGCCGGCGCCGGGGCCGACGTAGACCGTGCTGACGGGCTGGTCCTGATAGGAGGTGCCGCGGCTGACGCCGAGCTCGTTCATGCGGCGGAAGTCCCAGAAGACCGCGCCCTTGGTGCCGTGCACCTCGAAGCCGTAGTTGTTCTGCTCGCCGACCGAGACCCGGCAGGCCTCCAGAACGCCGCGGGCGCCGGAGGCGAAGCGGAGCAGGCAGCTCACGTAGTCCTCGTTCTCGACGGGGCCGAGTTCGCCGCCGGTGGCCAGGGTGTGGCCGGCGGTGGCGCCCGTGGGGCGGGCGCGTTCGGGGATGAAGACGGCGGTGTCGGCGGTGAGGGAGGCGATGTCGCCGAGGAGGTGCCGGGCGAGGTCGGCGCCGTGGGAGGCGAGGTCGCCGAGGACGCCGCTGCCGCCGCGCTCCTTCTCGTACCGCCAGGTCAGGGCGCCGTCCGGATGGGCGGCGTAGTCGCTGAAGAGGCGGATGCGGACGTGCGTGACGGCGCCGATCTCGCCGGAGGCGACGATCTCGCGGGCGGCCTCGACGGCGGGCGCGTTGCGGTAGTTGAAGCCGACCGTGCTCCGGACGCCGGCCTTGGCGACGGCGTCGGCGACGGCCTGGGCGTCGGCCACCGTCAGGCCCACCGGCTTCTCGATCCAGATGTGCTTGCCGGCCTCGGCCATCGCGACGCCGATCTCGCGGTGCAGGAAGTTCGGGGCGGTGATGCTGACGGCCCGCACACGCGGGTCGGCGGCGACCTCGCGCCAGTCACGGGTGGCGGAGGCGAACCCGAACTGCGCGGCGGCCTCCTCGGCCCGGCCCGGTACGTCCTCGGCGACGGCCACCAGCTGCGGCCGCACCGCCAGCTGCGGATAGTGGTGCAGGACACGGGCGTACGCCTGGGTGTGCACCCGGCCCATCCAGCCGAACCCGACGACGGCGACACCGAGCGATTCCACCATGACAGCCCTTCTTTGGACCGGTCCATTTTCTGTCCAGGCCACCTTGGGTGCCGTTTCCGCCCGGTGTCAACTCTTTGACAAGCCCAGCCGGCTCATGGAACGGTCCATGTCATGAGACCGCCGACGATCCGCGACGTGGCCGACCGGGCCGGCGTCTCCAAGTCACTGGTCTCGCTGGTGCTGCGCGGCTCCGACCAGGTGCGCCCGGAGAAACGGGACGCCGTCCTGCGGGCCGTGCGCGAGCTCGGCTACCGCCCCAACGCCGCTGCCCGCAGCCTCAGCGAGCAGCGCACCCGCACGGTCGGCGTCCTCCTGAACGACCTGCGCAACCCGTGGTTCGTGGACATGCTGGACGGGCTCAACTCCCTGCTCCACGACAACGGCCTGCACATGCTGCTGGCCGACGCCCGCCTCAACCGCCGTACCGGCCAGGATCCGGCGGGCCCGCTGCTGGACCTGCGGGTCGACGGCCTGGTCGTGGTCGGCACGCTGCCCGACCCGGCCGCGCTGGAAGCGGTGGCCGCGCGGATCCCGGTCGTGGTGGCCGGTGCCCGTGAGCCGGTGCCGTCCGGCGTGGACGTCGTGGCGGGCGACGACGAGCGGGGCGCCCGCCTGGTCGCCGAGCACCTCATCGGCCTGGGGCACCGTCGCATCGCGCACATCGCGGGGTACGGAGCGGTTGGCGAGCTGCGCCGGCGGAGCTTCGAGGCGACGATGCGGGAGCACGGCCTCGCGGGCGAGGCGGTGGTCGAGCCCAGCGACATGACCGAGGAGGGCGGTTACCGCACCACCGTCCGTCTGCTCAGCCGCCCCGAGCGGCCCACGGCCGTCTTCGCCGTCAACGACATCGCCGCGATCGGCGCGCTGTCCGCGGCCGAGGAGCTGGGGCTGCGTGTCCCGCGCGACCTGTCCGTCGCCGGGTACGACAACACGAGCATCGCCCGCCTGCGCCATGTCTGGCTCACCACGGTCGACAACACCAGCCACGAGGTCGGCCGCCGCGCGGCCCGCTGTCTGACCGACCGGTTGGCGGGCGCAGGGGGAGAGGGCGGGGTCCAACTCGCGGTGCCGGCGCTGGAGATCCGGGGGACGACGGCGGCTCCCGCGGTACCCTCTCAGTGACCGATCCTGCGTGACGTACACCACGTCTGCTTGCTGTCAGGTGGCTGTCCGGGAGACGTCGGCCGCCTTCGCTTCGATCAGCCCGTGGGGCAGCCGCCCCATCGGAGATCCGGCATCGGACATCCGGCATCGGGCATCGGGCATCGGGCGAGGAGAGACGATCGTGAAGGACCGGGCGAAGACCGAGGAACTACTCAGCACCTCGGACCTGCAAGTGAGCACCGCAGCGACGACATGGCGGCATGTGGAGGGCCGAGTACGTCGACGTCGTCGACGACATCCTGGCGACGCTGGCGCCCAGCGGACCGTACGCCTACACCATCAGCCCCGGCGTGGAGGAGGGGAAGGAACTCCCCACGCAGCGCCTCGTCACGACGTACGACGAGATCGCCGCGACCTACCGCAACATGCACCGCTTCTCCGCGGTGGTGGCCATCCGCCCCGTCGCGGAACTGCACGCCCCCTGGTACAGCTTCGTCAGCGGGGTGGGGCGCGGCCGGCTGAAGACGACCGGTGAGGAGACCGAGCGGCCGGTCATCGTGCTGTTCCCGACCATGGGCTCCGACGGCATCACCGGGGAGCTCTTCTGGGGCCGCACCCAGCGCCACGTGATGCCGGGCGACCCGGCCGACGGCGCGCTGGCGAGCCGGTTCGCCGTGGCGGGGCTGCACGGGAGGCTCCTCGACGCGTACCGCGCCGGGGACGTCGACGCGATCGTGGACCTGGCGCACCCCGAGATCCAGACCGGCGTCCGGGACTATGTGGCGCACACCGGCACCCTGGTGGAACTGCACACCAAGGACGAGCTGCGCGCCCACCTCGAGGACTTCTACGACCAGTACACGGTCCGCGGGATCGACGTCGTCCACCGGCACTTCGACGACTGGTTCTTCTTCCACGAGCTGCGCTGGACGGTCGAGCCCCGGCAGGGCGCGCAGGCCGGCGCTGTCCTGCGTCACCACACGGCCGAATACGCGGAGGTGTCCGCAGCCGGGCTCGTGGTCGCGCACATCGGGGCCGACGACCTGCCCGCCGACCACACCGCTCGCGACGACCTGCTGCTGCGGATCATGGGCAGCCCCGACGAACGGCAGATCGACGGGCTCGGCGGCGCGCACCCCCTCACCAGCAAGGTGGCGGTGGTGTCACCGTCGACCGACCCGAGGGCCGACGTCGACTACCTCTTCCTCCAAGTGATCGTCGACCGACCGGAAGTGGCCGACCGTCAGAACTGCGGCAACATCCTCGCCGGTATTGGCCCGTTCGCCGTCGAGCGCGGGCTGGTACCGGCGGGCGAGGAGCGGACCTCCGTCCGGATCCGCCTGGTCAACTCCGGCGACCTCGCCACGGCCACCTTCCCCACCCCGGGCGGACGGGTCGACTACACGGGCGACGCCGAGATCTCGGGCGTGCCCGGCACGGCGGCCCCCGTGGTCGTCGAATTCCCGCCCGGTACGGGGAAACTGCTGCCCACGGGCAACGTCCGTGACGTCATCGACGGCGTCCCGGTGACCTGCGTGGACAACGGCATGCCGACCGTGCTCATCCCCGCGACCTCCCTGAAGGTCACCGGCCATGAGACGCCCAAGGATCTGGAGGAGGACCTGGCCCTCGCCGACCGGCTGCAGGAAATCCGGTGCCGGGCAGGCGAGTTGATGGGCCTCGGGGCCGTGTCGGACACGACCGTCCCCAAGCTCACCCTGCTCGCCCCGCCCCGCCACGGCGGCGCGATCACCACCCGCACCTTCATTCCCGTGCGCTGCCATACGTCCATCGGCGTGCTCGGCGCGGCCAGTGTGGCCGCAGGGCTGCGCGTCGAGGGCGGTGTCGGCGCGGAACTCGCGGAACTGCCTGCCGAGGGCGATCGCGTCCGCATCGAACATCCCACGGGATTCCTGGACATCGAGAACACCCTCGGCACCGACTCCGACGGGCTGCCCCGCGCCCGCCGTACCGCCGTGGTCCGCACCGCTCGCAAGATCTTCGACGGCGCCGTGTTCCCGAGGTCCGCCGAGACGGCCCCCATCCCCGCACGACCCCTTGGAGGCCACCGATGACCCCGCCGCTCGGCGACATCGCCCACCTCGGCCACGCCCAGCTGTTCACCCCCGACCTGGACGCCAGTGTCGCCTTCTTCACCGACTACCTGGGTCTCACTGGCAACGGCCAGGACGGCGACACGGTCTACTTGCGGACCTTCGACGACTACGAGCACCACAGCCTGGTCCTCACCACCCGCGAGCAGCCGGGCCTCGGCCGGCTCGCCGTGCGCACGTCCAGCGAGGAGGCACTGCACCGACGTATCAAGGCGATCGAGGAGGCGGGCGGCTCCGGAAAGTGGGTCGAGGACGAGCCCGGCATCGGCAAGCTCTGCCTCACCACCGACCCGGACGGGCACGAACACGCCCTGTACTGGGAGAGCGAGTACTACCAGGCGCCACAGCGGCCCGCGTTGAAGAACCAGCCGCAGGCCAAACCCAACCGGGGCGTGGGAGTGCGGCGCCTGGACCACGTCAACTTCCTGGCCGCCGACGTGCTCGCCAACGCCGAGTTCCAGGAGCGGGTGCTGGGGGCACGGCCCACCGAGCAGATCCAGCTCGACTCCGGGAAGATCGCGGCCCGTTGGCTGACCTTCACCAGCAAGTCGTACGACGTCGTCTACACCTCCGACTGGACCGGCTCGACCGGTCGGCTGCACCACATCGCCTTCGCGACCGACACCCGCGAGGAGATCCTGCGCGCCGCCGACCTCGCCATCGACACGGGCGTGTTCATCGAGACGGGCCCGCACAAGCACGCCATCCAGCAGACGTTCTTCCTGTACGTCTACGAGCCCGGCGGCAACCGCATCGAGCTGTGCAACCCGCTGGCGCGACTGGTGCTGGCCCCGGACTGGCCGCTGATCACCTGGACCGAGGCCGAGCGGGCCAAGGGGCAGGCCTGGGGGCTGAAGACCATCGAGTCGTTCCACACGCACGGGACGCCACCGGTTGCCTGAGCCGGTCGCCTGAGTTTGGACGCAGGAGCCGGCCGCACCCTCGCCGGCGTCGGCCTCGGCGGTCTGTTGCCGACTGCGACTGGTGTTCATCGGCGTCGCCGCGCTGCGGGGCTCGCGGCGGGTGACGCGCAGTGACGTCGGCCAGGAGCTGATCGGCGCTCATCGATCGGGACGACGAACAGGGCGGATGCCGTTCACCGCAGGGTGTGCGGTGGGCGGCGCCAGGCATATGGACTGATGACGGCACACACATATCGGCTGATGAGCTGAGGTGCTACGTACGACGGTCTCACGTATTGTGACGGCATATGCCCAGTGCGTAGCGGGGGTCCCGTGATGCTGCCGGGGCAGGGGAGACAAAGGGGGTCCAGAGTGCCGGCGCTTCTCGCGGTGATGGCTGTTGTCGGGTACATGGCCACGGCGGGTCTGCCGTGGTGGGCGGTGGTGGCGGTGGTTGTGCTGACGGCGGGGCTGGCGGGCCGGACCGGGATGCGGAAGGCCGCGACGAGCCAGCCCGTCAGGTCCTCGGCCGACAAGTGCTCGACGGTCGTGCCGGTGTCCGTGAACGTACGGGCGGTCACATGTCCCGACGAATACACCGAGTGGGTGTGCGGTGGACGGGAGCCGGTGTTGCGGAACAGGTGAGGCGCAAGGCTTCTCCCGTGCGGCGTGCGACGCGTTCGCCGGTGCCGGCCGGGGTCAGCATCCGGTGCCCGGCTGATCCGCTGCTCGTCCGGGCGCCGGTGCTGCTGCCGGCGCCAAGACGGCGACATTCCGGACCGGCTGCGCGGATGAGGTAGGGTTTATCTGCGTGATCACGCGCTTCACCGCGCGGGACGCACCGGGACGTGGCGCAGCTTGGTAGCGCACTTGACTGGGGGTCAAGGGGTCGCAGGTTCAAATCCTGTCGTCCCGACAGCTGGACGACTAGTTGTCGCAGGTCAGGGCCTTGGATCACATCATGTGAGACGAGGCCCTTGATCGTTTCCAAGCGCCCGTCTCACCATTTCTCACTCACTGCCGTCGGGCCGGCGGATAGGGTCCTCTGCCATGCGCAGCTCAAGGCGGCCGTGGATCGGGATCCTGGCCATGGCTCTGGTCAGCATCGGCATGGCCATGTTCTTCATCAACGCCGAGGCCGTCGTGAACGGCGACGCCGTTGAATGCGACGGCAGCCCGATGAGTCCCGGTCAGTGGTGCATGCGTACCCGCGACAGCGGGGTGGGCGTCGGCACCCTCGGTATCGTCCTCTTCCTCGCCGCGCGACGAGGAAACCGGTAACGGCCCTGCGCAGCGCCGGCGGTCCGCACCATGGCACGGTTCAGGCCGGTTCTGATCGGTTGCCCTTCTCGATCGCCTCGCGAACGGCCATCGTGAGGTGCGCGGCTCGGTCGACGATGCCGGTGATAACCACTGGCTTACCGTGAGCGAGCTTCAGCCGAAGATTCACGTCCCCACCGAACGCGCGGCCAAGCGCGGTGTCCTTGCCGTTGTCGACGAGGTCCGCAACGTCCTCCCACCTGACGACACGGCGCTTGCCCCGGTAGGCGTGGACCAGACCGTCCACGTACAGCTCGAACGCCTCATCGGAGCGCGTCAGGAACAGCCAGGCACACCAGCACCCCATGAGCACTGCCCCGAAGCCGCAGCCGAGTACGACGCTCGGCACGAAGTCGTCGCCGGTGACCGAGCTCTTGTACGCCGGTATCGCAAGCACCACGCCAAGCAGGATGCCGACAAAGCCCGGCAGGAGCAGCGTCAAGGCATTGCGCCCGCGGCGGCCGTTGTCGCTCTCGTATCGCTGTACCAGTGTGCCCAGTTCGTCGCCCATCCGAGGAAGCTATCGACCATCGCCCGGGACCGGTCCCGGGACGGGGCCCCAGCACGCGCTCTTGGAGGGCATCTGATCAGCGTTCACGCTGTGGCGTGCGGGATGCGCGTTTCGATTCGCCAGGTCACGTCGGGGTGTGCGGCGGCGAACTCCCTAGGGCCGTCCGAAGCGCCTACTTCGGCTGCGCGAGCCAGTCGGCGAACCGGCTCTCGGCCAGGTCTGCGTCCGGACCCGGCAGGAGCGTGGTCTCGTGCAGCTCGGCACCCCAGTACCGGGCTTCCGGGTCGGCGACGACCGTGCGGGGATCGTTTTCGGTGGCGAGCGCCTTGCGGATCAGCTCGTCGAGCCGGAACGCCTCGGGGCCGGCGACCTCGACCACGCCGCTGACCGGGGCGCCGACCGCGGTGCGTCCGACGGCCGCGGCCACGTCGTCCGATGTACCAGAACGGACAGCGCAGGAGATCTGCTTGTGACACGCGCCGTTTCGCGATCTGTGGCACCCCGGGGTGGACGCGTACGTGAGGTCAGCCCTGGCCGAACCGCAGCTCCGCCCACCGGCTGGTCCCGCCGGAGTGGACATGTATGCCGCACCGGGCCGCCAGCGTCGCGACGATGCTGAGCCCCCGGCCGTGCTCGTCCGGGTCGGGAGTGGCAGTCGGGACGCCTGCCGGGGCCGCGGGCCCCATGTCGGTCACTTCGACGCGTACGGCCCTGCAGGTCTCCGTATGGCTCCGCGAGAGGGTCAGTGTCGCCGGGGGCAGGGCGTGGACGACGGCGTTGGTGAGCAGCTCCGAGGCGACCAGCAGTACGTCTTCGGCGATGTCCGTGGCCAGGTGCCAGTCGGCGAGGACCGCCCGTATGCGTCGACGCAGGCCCGAGACGGCTCCCGGAGTGTGCGGCAGCGCAAAGACGTGTTCGACTTCCCCGCGAGGCGCGGCGTCGAGCTGCGCTGTCATCATGTGTCCTCCTCCTCAGGGAAGTCCCGCCGGTCGCAGGCCGACGTGAAGAACGCTAAAGACCGACATGTGAGCGGTCAACGAACATGGGTCGGCATTACCGAACGACAGTCCCATGTCGGGAAAAGCCGGATTACCATCGCTTCATGGCCGGTCCGGTCCAGTCCATAGAGCGGGCGGCGGCGATCCTGCGCCTGCTCGCCAGTGGATCCCGTCGGCTGGGGCTGGGAGAGGTGGCGTCGTCGCTGGGGCTGGCCAAGGGCACCGCCCATGGAATCCTGCGCACGCTGCAACACGTCGACTTCGTGGAGCAGGACCCGGCGACCGGGAAATACCAGCTTGGGGCGGCCCTGCTGCACCTCGGCACCAGTTACCTCGACGTCAACGAACTGCGGTCCCGCTCCATCAACTGGGCCGACGCCCTGGCCGCCCGCAGCGGGGAGGCCGTCCGCCTGGGCACCCCCCTGGAGGGCAGCGTGCTCGTCATCCACCACGTCTTCCGGCCCGACGACACCCTCCAGACCCTGGACGTCGGCGCGCTGCTGCCGTTGCACGCCTCCTCGCTCGGCAAGGTCCTGCTGGCCTTCGGGGCCACGCCCGTCGACCCCCTGCTGGAGGACGAACCGGAGGCGTACACCCGGCACACCCTGGTCCACCCGGAGCAGCTCACCCGTGCGCTCGGCGAGATACGGGAGCTCGGCTGGGGCGCCGAGGTGCAGGAGATGAGCATGGGCGAAGCCGGCATCGCCGCGCCGATCCGGGGCCAGGGCGGTCTCGTGGTGGGCGCGATCGGAGTGTCCGGCGCCGTCGAGCGGATCTGCGACACCAAAGGCCGGCCGCAACCGGCCCTGATCACCGTGCTGCGCGAGGCGGCACGCGCGATCTCCAGAGACCTGGGCGCGGCCCGCTGGTAGGCCACCGGCACCTCCGCGACACATCGGAAGGCAGGGTCGATCATGGTTGACCGGTATGTGATGTCCATCGACCAGGGCACCACCTCCACCCGATGCATCCTGTTCGACCACGGCGGGCGGCTGGCGGCGGTCGCCCAGCGGGAGCACCAGCAGTACTTCCCCCGGCCCGGCTGGGTCGAGCACGACGCCGTCGAGATCTGGCGCAACCTCCAGCGTGTCGTACCCGAGGCGCTCTCCAACGCGGGCATCGACGCCGAGCAGATCTCCGCCATCGGGATCGCCAACCAGCGCGAGACATCGGTGCTCTGGGATCCCCGCACGGGCGTCCCCCTGAGCCGTGCGATCGTCTGGCAGGACACGCGTACCGCGCCGCTCGTCGAGGAACTGAGGCAGGACCCGGGAGACGAGTTCTTCCTCGAACACTGCTGCCTCCCTCCGTCGACCTACTTCTCGGCCCCACGCCTGCGCTGGCTGTTCGACAACGTCGACGGGCTGCAGCGACGCGCCCAGGACGGCGAGGTGCTCTTCGGCACGATGGAGAGCTGGCTGATCTGGAACCTCACCGGCGGCACGGACGGCGGCCTGCACATCACCGACGCCACCAACGCCAGCCGCACCATGCTCATGGACATCCGGACGCTGACCTGGGACGAGGCGCTGATGGACTTCTTCGGGGTGCCGCGCCCGATGCTGCCGGAGATCCGTTCCTCGGCCGAGACCTACGGCGAGGCCCGCTCCCTCCTCCCCGGCGTGCGCATCACGGCGGCCCTAGGCGACCAGCAGGCGGCCCTGTTCGGACAGACCTGCTTCTCGCCGGGCGAGGCGAAGTGCACCTACGGCACCGGCAGCTTCCTGGTGATGAACACCGGCACCGACCTCGTACGATCCCAGCACGGGCTCCTCACCACGGTCGCGTACAAGATCGCGGATCAGCCCACGGTCTACGCGCTGGAAGGCCCGATCGCCGTCACCGGCTCGCTGGTGCAGTGGTTCCGCGACCGGCTGGGCCTGATCCACAGCGCCCCCGAGATCGAGACGCTGGCGCGCACCGTGGAGGACAACGGCGGCTGCTACATCGTCCCCGCCTTCTCCGGACTGTTCGCACCGCACTGGCGCAGTGACGCGCGCGGTGTGATCGTCGGCCTGACGTCGTACATCACCAAGGGCCACCTGGCCCGCGCCGTCCTGGAGGCCACCGGTTGGCAGACCAGGGAGGTCGTCGACGCCATGAACGCCGACTCGGCGCTGGCCCTGAAACAGCTCAAGGTGGACGGAGGCATGACGTCGGACCACCTCCTCATGCAGATCCTGGCCGACGTGCTCGACGTGCCCGTGGTACGGCCCCTCGTCCACGAGACGGTGTCGCTGGGCGCCGCCTACGCCGCCGGACTCGCGGCCGGCTACTGGCCGGATCTGCAGGTCCTGCGGCGCAACTGGCACCGGGCCGCGCAATGGCTGCCGGACATGGATCCCGAACGGCGGGACTGGGAGTACGCATGCTGGAAGCGGGCCGTCGAGCGGTCCCTGGGCTGGATCCAGCCGCCGATGCGCTCGTGAGGGGCCCGGCCCAGGTGGTCCGGTCCGCGGCCGTTCAGCGAGTGACCAGCAGCCCCCGCCCCCGCAGCACCCGCCGCTCCAGCGGGCTGAAGATCAGCAGGTCGATGGCGATCCCGACGAGCAGGATGAGGAAGATGGCCAGGAACACCTGCGGCATGCTGCTGTTGTTGCGGCCGTTCTCCAGCAACTGGCCGAGCCCGACGCCGAGATCGGGCGAGGAGGCGATGATCTCGGCGGCCATCAGCGAGCGCCAGGAGAAGGCCCAGCCCTGCTTCAGGCCCGCCAGATAGCCGGGCAGCGCCCCCGGCATCACGATGTGCCAGGCCTCGCGCAGCCCGGTCGCGCCCAGGGTGCGTCCGGCGCGCAGGAACAGCGGCGGGATCTGGTCGATGCCCGCGACCAGGCCGTTGGCGATGGACGGGACCGCGCCGAGCAGGATCACGGCGTACATCATCGAGTCGTTCAGGCCCAGCCAGATCACGGCGGGCGGCACCCAGGCCACCGACGGCAGCGACTGCAGACCGGACAGGATGGGGCCGATGGCCGCCCGGACGAACCCCACCCGGGCGACCAGCAGGCCGAGCGGCGTGCCGATGGCGAGCGCCAGCAGGAAGCCGAGCAGACCGCGTGAGACGGACGTCCAGATGTAGTCGAGGAGCGTTCCCTGGAGCCACGCCTCGCGCACCTCGCCCCACACGTCGGACGGCGAGGCCAGCTTGTAGGCGGGCGCGACCTCGGCCCACACCAGCAGCTGCCAGACCACCAGCACCAGCGCGACGGCGGTGACGGGCGGCAGCACCTTGCGGATCAGGGTCTCGCGCAGCGGCGTACGGCCGACCTGGACCGAGTCCAGTGCGTCGAGCCCCGCCTCCAGTCCCGCCAGATCCTCGGCGCTGTCCTTCTTGATGTCGACGGCCTTGGTGCCGACGGGGTTGTCAGTGCTGGCCATGGCGGCGGATCTCCCCACGCAGTACTTCGGTGATCTCGACGGACAACTCGGCGACCGCGGTGTCCTCGAGGCGACGCGGATGCGGCAGGCCGACCGTCCACTGGCGGGCGATACGGCCCGGGCGCGAGGACAGCAGGACGACGCGCTGGGCGAGCCGCACCGCCTCGCGCACGTTGTGCGTCACGAACAGCACCGACAGCCCCGTCTCCCGCCAGATACGGGTCAGTTCGTCGTGCAGGACGTCCCGGGTGATCGCGTCCAGCGCGGCGAACGGCTCGTCCATCAGCAGCAGCCGGCTGTCCTGGGCGAGGGCCCGGGCCAGGGCGACGCGCTGCCGCATACCGCCCGACAGTTCGTGCACCCGCTTGCCGTACGCGCCCTGCAGCCGTACGAGGTCCAGCAGCCGTTCCGCCTCCTGGCGCCGCTCGGCCTTGGCGACCCCCCTGAGTTTCAGGGCGAGTTCGACGTTCTTGCCCGCGGTCAGCCACGGGAACAGCGCGTGTTCCTGGAACATCAGGGCGGGCCGGCCGTCCGTGCCGATCGAGCCGGCGGACGGCAGGTCGAGGCCCGCGACCAGGTTGAGCAGCGTGGACTTGCCGCAGCCGGAGGCCCCCAGGAGGGTGACGAACTCGCCGGGTGCGACATCGAGCGTGATGTCGTCCAGCACGAGCTGCTGCCCGCCGGGCGTGCCCGGTGCCGGGAAGGACTTCGAGACGTGCTCGATCCGGGCGGCGTACGTCACCGCCGGAGCGTCCTGCGCGACCTTGGCGGTCGTGGCCGTTGTCGTGGCCATGGTCGTCATCTCCTGGGGGCTCGTCGGGTGCGGTGACTCGTTACTTCACGCCGAGACCGGCGTCGTCGACCTCGTCCTTGCCCTCGGCCCTGAGGACCTTGTTGAGCGGGGCGAGGTCGTAGATGCCCTTCAGGTCGGGCTTCTCCAGCAGACCGGCCTTGACCGCGTGCTGCGCCTCGGTGTCGAGGGTGGCGGCCAGCGGGTCGTCCAGGAAGGTGACCGACTTCCAGGCCGGGTCGATGACCTCGGCGGGCAGCGCCTTGCCGGACTCCGCCTTCAGCGCCGCGTTGGCCGAGGCCTTGGCCTTGTCCGGGTTGGCGTTGATCCACTCGTTGGTCTTCACCGAACCGCGCAGCACGGCCTCGACGACGTCCGGGTGGTCCTTCAGGAAGCTCTGCGACACGATGATGTTCGTGATCACGAACTTCTTGTCGGGCCACAGGTCGGCCTCGTCGAGGAGCACCTTGCCGCCCTCGGCGACCAGCTTGGAAGCGGTCGGCTCCGGTACCCAGGCACCGTCGATCGAGCCGGACTTGTAGGCGTCCGGCGTGATCTTGTTGTCGGTGCGGACCACGGAGACATCGCCCTTGCCGCTCTCCGCGTCGACCTTCCAGCCCTGCTCGGAGATCCAGTTGAGCAGCGCGACGTCCTGGGTGTTGCCGAGCTGCGGTGTGGCGATCTTCTTGCCCTTGACGTCCTTCAGGGACTTGATCTTCTCCGGGTTGACGACGAGCTTCACCCCGCCCGAGGCCGAACCGGAGATGATGCGCAGGTTCTTCCCGGCCGCCTTGGTGTAGCCGTTGATGGCGGGCGAGGGGCCGATCCAGCCGATGTCGATGGAGCCGGAGTTCAGCGCCTCGATCTCCGAGGGACCGGCGTTGAAGGTCGACGGCTTGATCTTGGTGCCGCCGAGCTCCTTCTGGAACAGGCCCTCCTGGATGCCCACCAGTGCGGTGGCGTGCGTGAGGTTGGGGAAGTAGCCGATCTTCACCTCGTCGGCGGAGAACTTCTTGGCGTCCGCCGCAACCTCGGCCTGCTTGCCGTCGTCGGTGGACTCGGCGCCGTAGCCGCAGGCGGTCAGCAGCAGGGGGAGCGCCGCGAGGACGGCGACGGTGCGCAGGGTGGTGAGCGGTCTTGCGGCAGACACAGAGGTGTCCTCTCAGGGGAAGGGCGTTCAGGGAGGTACAGCAGGACAGGCGCGGAGCTTGTCGATGCACACCGGCACACCACTCGCCCGCCGTCCCGGTGGGACGGCAGGGGGCGCAGCGGTGTGGGGGGTTCGTGCCGGGTGCGCGGGGAGTCTCAGACGAGCCGACAGATGGCGCTGGACGTACGGCCGAAGTCGATGTGGCGGCGCGAGGTCAGGAGGGGGAGCAAAAGGTGCGTGCTGTTGCGCGTGCGCATGACGACCCCACCCCACAGATTCCTAGTTTTCCTACCTGGTTGATGGGGATCGTGGCAGAAGCTTGCGTCTCCCCCAAGGGGTTGTTCACATCGTGGACGCAGCCATCTCGTCAATTGGGACATGCGAGGTCAGGGCCCGCAGCAGCGCCCGGGCCACCGCGTCGTTCTGGCGGAAGGCGGGGGCGTCGGTGCGCGGGCGGGCGAAGGCGGCCACGGCCCGGCTGTTGGTGGGGGCGCCGAGGGCGATGCGGCGGGGGTGCGGGCCGCCGAGGGACGGGTCGACGACGTGGCCGTCCGCGGGGGAGACGACGAGCAGGCCGGAGCGGTGGGTGTGGGTGGGGTCGGCGATGACCTCTTCGGTGAGCGCGCCGGCTCCGTGCAGGTCCCGCAGGAGAGGGTCCTCGGTGCGGTCGAGGGAGGGGCGGGGGAGATACGCCTCGATCAGTGCGGTGGCGTGGACGGTGTGACCGGGGACGGTGGGGCTGGTCGCGGTGAAGGTACCGGTCGTCTCGTCGGTGCCGATGCGCAGGCAGGCGCCCACGAAGCGGACGACGCCGGCCCGGGAGAGGGCGAGGAGCTGGCGCAGGCGGAAGCCGGGCGGGCCGGAGGCCAGGAAGCTGAAGAATCCGTGCCACCAGCCGTCGAGCTGCTCGGCGACGGACCGTGCGGTCAGCCGTCCCGCGGCCACCAGGCGCGGCAACTGACCGTAGACGGAGAGCAGGGCGAGGAACGCCCCGAGGTCGGCGCTGAACTCCGGGTCCTCGCGGCGGGCGACGTCCCGGGCGATGTGGTCGCGCAGGTGGTCCTGGAAGGCCCGCGGCGTCGGGAACGCGAGGCCGTCCAAGGGGTGGTCCAGCGTCTCGAAGTCCAGGCGGTCCGCCGGGTCGGGCACGGCCGCGGCGACGAGGGCGGTCATCTCGTCGTCGTACCAGTCCAGGCGGTCGTAAGCGGCGACGAACTCCGACCAGGGGCGGGCGGTGCGCTCGGGGTGGGCGTGGAAGAGCTCGTGGTAGTGGCCGAAACCGATCTCCTTGGCCATCAGCGGCCACACATCGCGCCGCAGATCCAGCGGGCGGCCCTCGGCGATCAGTACGTCGACCGCCTCGGGGCCGAAGTGGCGCGGCAACGGGGGCCGGGGCCCTGGAGGCGGTAGCGGGTCTTGGAGTGGTACGGCACTCCCCGCCGCGATCCGACGTGCAGGACGGGCTCGCGGCCGGACGGCAGGTAGGTGAGGGTGCCGTCGGCCTCGGTGCGGAAGGCGCCGCCCCGGCCCTCGGTGAGCAGCGTCATCAGGTCGACGAAGGCCAGCCCGAAGCCGCGTAGGAGGACGTGTTCGCCGGGCCGCAGCCCGGACAGGTCGGCGTCGGCGGAGAACTCCGGCGGCAGATGGAAGCGGCCGTGCCGGCGCGCGAAGCCGGCGTGATCCTGATGCTCGGCGACGGGGGCGGAACCGATGTGTCCCTGGGCGAGGACCACCAGGTCGGCGGTGAGCGGCGCGGCGCGGTCGGCCAGGTGCACCTGCTGCGGGCCGTCCGCGGGCCCGGTGACGGCGGTCGCGGTGGTGCGGTGCCACTCGACGGTCACCGAGGGCGGCAGCTCGGCCAGCGCCTTGCGGAACACCCAGTCCAGGTAGGCGCTCTGGGCACGGCGGCTGGGGAAGTCGGCCCCGTCGAGCGAGCGCAGTTCGGCGAGCACCTCCGGGTCGGCGGGCTCGGCGTACGGGGTGTGGCGCGGGCCCCGGCCGGAGAACTGGGCCGCCCACTCGGCCAGTGAGGGCCCGGGCCGTACCGGGCCGTCGATGGTGGACGACTCGTCGGTGAACATGGTGACGTCCTCGGCCATGGAGTTCATCCGCAGCAGCGCCGACTGCTCGTGCCGCCAGACGCGACCCGGGCCGGGCGGATGCGGATCGACCAAGTGGATGCGCAACTGGCGTCCCCCGCGCCACAGTTCGGGAGCGTTGGCGGCGATGCGCTCCAGCAGGCCCGCGGCGCGCGGTCCCGCGCCGACGACGACCAGGACGGCCGGGGCAGGGTCGGCGCTCACCGGTCACCGCCGATCACCGGGCGGGCGTCGGCAGCGGTCGCCGTGCTCAGCCGGTGGCGTACGGCGGTCATCCGGCCGCGCAGCCGCTGCAGCGGAGTGGGTGGCAGGGCCCGGGAGTTGCCGCGCGCGTAGTACCGCTCGACGTAGAACTGGCCCGCGCCGAGCACCGTGGTGACCGCGATGTACCACAGGGTCGCGACCATCAGCAGCGGGATGACCTGGTAGGTCTGGTTGTAGATCAGCTGCACCGAGTACAGCAGGTCGTGCACGGCCAGCACACTGACGATGCTGGTGCCCTTGAGGGTGCCGATCAGCATGTTCCCGGCGGTCGGCACGATGGAGCGCATCGCCTGCGGGACGACGATCCGGCGCAGCGTACGGCGTCTGCTCAACCCCAGCGCCTGGGCGGCCTCGGTCTGCCCGGAGTCCACGGAGAGGATGCCGCCGCGCACCACTTCGGCGGCGTAGGCGGTCTCGTGCAGGGTCAGGCCGATGACGGCGGTGAGGGTGGGGCCGAGCAGGTTGACCGTCTTGACGGTGATGAACTGCGGGCCGAACGGGATGCCGAGGCCCAGCGTCGGGTAGAGGGCGCCGATGTTGAACCAGAACAGCAGCTGCACCAGCAGCGGCGTGGACCGGAAGATCCACACATAGCCCCAACTCAGCGTGCGCAGCACCGGGTTGGCGGAGAGCCGCATCACCGCGAGCACCGTGCCCAGCAGGAAGCCGAGCACCATCACCACGGCCGTCAGCCACAGGGAGAGCAGCAGCCCGTCGAGCACGGCGGCGGTGGTGAAGTAGCGGCCCACCACGGTCCATTGGAAGGCGTCGTTGCGGACGACGGAGTTGACCACCATCGCGAAGAGCAGCAGCGCGACGGCGGCGGTCAGCCACCGTCCCGCGTGCCGGCGCGGCACGATCCGTGGCAGGTCCGCGCCGGTGGCGTCGGGTGGCTCCGGAGTCTTCGTGGCAGGGGAGGACGTGACATCGGACGGCGTAACCATGGGGAGGGTCTCCGGGGGAGGGAATCGCAGGCGTGGGTGAACCCCGGTGGCACGCGCGGCGGAGCGCAGTTCGGACACTGCGCGGGTACGGTGCGGCCGGGGCCCGGCGTCGTCACGCTCGCCGCGTCCCTCAACGCGGCCGGAGAGGCTGCCGCGCATCGCGGAGCCGATCCGTCGTCGATCGTATGTGCCCACCGCATCGATGTGTCAACAGCGCCTCGGCAGGCGCTCGTCCAGGCGGTCCGGCATCCGGGCGATGCTTGACGGAAAGGACGATGTACTGCTCAATTAGTCGCATGAATGCCCAGCAGCGCTTGGTCTCGCGCGATCACATCGACTTCTGTCGGGTGTGGTCGGCCGCGTGTTGCGCCTGACTCGGCAGCGGGCCGTCTGACCGGCCCTTCCCTCCCTCGGTGACCCCGTCGCGGGCCGAGCTCCTTCTTCACGCGCGCTGCCGCCGCATTGCCTCCTCCGACGCCCGGCGTCGTCACGCCCGTCATCACCCGTCACCTTCCTGACGGTCCCCACCCGTGCTTGCTCGCCGGGCAGTCAGTCATGCCCGGCGTCGCATTCCCGAAAGGCCATTCCCATGCCCGTGGAGTTCCTCGGCATCGCCGCCACCAACGACGGCTCCGAAACCACGCCGCGCTCCGGCGCCGCGTTCGACAAGGAGTACACGCTCCGGCTCGCCCGGGCACATGAGGACCACGGCTGGGACCGGGTGCTGTTCGCCTACGGCTCCGGGTCGCCGGACCCCGCACCGGCCGCCGCGTACATCGCGAGCCGGCTGGAGCGCCTGCAGATCCTGCTCGCCCACCGGCCCAACGTCTCGTACCCCACCTTCGCCGCCAAGACCTTCGCCACCCTCGACCGGATCAGCGAGGGCCGGCTGACCGTGCACTTCATCACCGGCGGCAACGACCACGAGCAGGGCCGCGAGGGCGACACCCTCACCAAGGACGAGCGCTACGCCCGCACCCGCGAGTACATCCGGATCGTCAAGAAGATCTGGACCACCCACGAGCCCTTCGACCACGAGGGCGAGCACTACCGCTTCCACGACTTCGTCAGCGACGTCTTCCCCGTCCAACAGCCGCGCCCCGGCGTCTCGTTCGGCGGCTCGTCGCCCGCCGCGTACGCCGCCGGAGGCGCCGAGGCCGACATCTACTGCCTGTGGGGCGAGCCCCTGGCGAAGACGGCCGAGCAGATCGAGAACGTCAAGGCCGCCGCACGGGCCGCGGGCCGCACCGACGTGCCCCGCATCCAGGTCGCCTTCCGCCCGATCATCGCCCCGACCGAGGAGCTGGCCTGGGAGAAGGCCCACCGCACGGTCGGCGCGATCAAGGCCCGCAAGGAGCGCGGCGAAGCCATCACCAAGCGCCACAACGGCCACGCCCAGCCACAGAACACCGGCTCGCAGCGACTGCTCGCCATCGCCGAGGCGGGGGAGCGCTACGACCGCGCCCTGTGGACCCCGACCGCCGCTGCGACCGGTGGCGCGGGCAACTCCAACGCCCTGGTCGGCACCCCCGAGACGGTCGCCCAGGCGCTCCTCGACTACTACGACCTCGGCGTCGACATCCTCTCCGCGCGCGGCTACGACCTGCTCGACGACGCCATCGACTTCGGCCGGTACGTGATCCCGATCGTCCGCGAGGAGGTCGCCAAGCGCGACGCCGCACGCGCGGCCCGCGGCACGCAGACCCCGGCGGCGGTGAACGGATGACCGCCGCCCCCGAACTGACGGTTATTCAGGTACCCGTGTCCGATCCACGGGTGAGACCCCTGCTGCGCGAACTGGGGCACGAGTACTCGACGCGCTACGGCAAGGACGCGCACGCCGAGATCTCCCGCTACCCCGACGAGGAGTTCACCGAACCGTACGGCGGCCTGCTCCTCCTGCTGCTGGAACGCGGCGAGCCCGTGGCCGGCGGCGCCTTCCGCCGGTACGACGCGACCACCGCCGAGCTGAAGCGGATCTGGACGCACTCCGCGCACCGCCGGCGCGGCCTCGCCCGGCGCGTCATCGCCGAGCTGGAGCGCGAGGCGGGGACACGAGGCTACCGGCGCGTCTACCTCACCACGGGGCCACGCCAGCCCGAGGCCCGCGGGCTGTACCTGGCCACCGGCTACACGCCGCTGTTCGACACGGCGGCCGACCCGGAAACCATCGGCCCGCTGCCCTTCGAGAAGCACCTGACCACCGAAGCACCCACGGGAAGGGCCGCCGAGTGAACGTCCCCCGCATCAGACCACGCCTGCGCCTCGCCGCCGTCCTCATGTCGCTGCCCCTGCTCACGCTGACGGCCTGCGGCAGCGGCGACACCGCCGGCACCGCGCCCGCGGGCGCCCAGGCCTCACCCGCGCCGACCGACGACCCGGTCGCCGCTGTCCGCAAGGTGGACTCCGTCGCCGCCCTGCTGCCCGCCGACGTCCGCAAGGCAGGCGCGCTGCGGGTCGGCAGCTCGATCGGGTTTCCGCCCGGGGCGTACTACCCGAACGGCACCGACAAGGCGCCCGCGGGGCAGGACATCGACCTCGCCGACGCGGTGGCCAAGGTGCTCGGCGTCCAACTGGAGCGACAGGACGCCTCCTTCGAGACGATCCTGCCCGCCCTCGGCAGCGGCAAGTACGACGTCGGCACCGGCAACTTCGGCGTCACCAGCGAGCGGCTCAAGACCATCGACTTCGTCACCTACATCAACGACGGCCAGGGTTTTGCGGTGAAGAAGGGCAACACCGCCCTCAAGTCGAAGATCACCGACCTCACCCAGCTGTGCGGTCTCACCATCGGCACCGGCGCCGGCACCACCTTCGAGGCGACCCTCACCGCGCAGAAGGGCGTGTGCGCCGAGGCGGGCAAGAAGCCGTACGACGTGAAGGTCTACTCGGAGAACGCTGCGACGCTCACCGCGCTCCAGCAGGGCCGTATCGACGTGATCATGTCGACGATCAACGGTCTGCGTTACCAGGCGGCCCAGCCCGCCTCGCAGACCGCCTTCCTCGGGGA
Organism: Streptomyces sp. CA-251387; assembly: GCF_050936625.1. Lineage (NCBI taxonomy): Bacteria > Bacillati > Actinomycetota > Actinomycetes > Kitasatosporales > Streptomycetaceae > Streptomyces > Streptomyces sp. CA-251387. The sequence goes on from NZ_JBNJMJ010000001.1 coordinate 8,341,436, forward strand.
GTTCCACCGCCTCGACGTCGGCTTCGCCTTCAAGAAGGGCTCCCCGCTCACCAAGGCCTTTCAGGCCGCCGTCAACGAGCTGATCAAGGACGGCACCTACGCCCGGATCCTGAAGAAGTGGGGCACCTCCGCCTCCGCGATCGAGACGTCGCGGATCAACCCGCCCGAGCACGAACATGAGTGACGTCATGGTCGACGTCCGTGGCGTCCACAAGAACTTCGGCCCGCTGGAGGTGCTGCGCGGCGTCGACCTGCAGGTCCGCGCCGGTGAAGTCACCGTGATCCTCGGCCCGTCCGGCTCGGGGAAGTCGACGCTGCTGCGGACCATCAACCACCTGGAGAAGGTCGATCGCGGCTGGGTCGGCATCGACGGCGAGCTCATCGGCTACCGCCGCTCGGGCGGAAAGCTGCACGAGCTGAAGGAGAGGGAGGTCCTCAAACAGCGGACCGCCATCGGGTTCGTCTTCCAGAACTTCAACCTCTTCCCCCACCTGACCGTGCTGGAGAACCTCGTCGAGGCCCCTGTCTCCGCGCTGCGCCGCCCGCGCAAGGAGGCGGAGGAGTCAGCCCGCCGTCTCCTCGAACGGGTCGGCCTCGCGGGCAAGGCCGACGCCTACCCACGGCAGCTCTCCGGCGGCCAGCAGCAGCGCGTGGCCATCGCCCGTGCCCTCGCCCTGGAGCCGAAGGTGCTGCTCTTCGACGAGCCCACCTCCGCGCTGGACCCGGAACTGGTCGGTGAAGTCCTCGACGTCATCAAGGACTTGGCCGGCACCGGGACCACCATGATCGTCGTGACGCACGAGATCGGCTTCGCCCGGGAGGTCGCGGACACCGTGGTGTTCATGGACGCCGGAGTCGTCGTCGAGCAAGGGCCGCCCGCGGCCGTCCTGGACAACCCGCGCCAGGAGCGAACCCGCGCCTTCCTGTCCAAGGTCCTCTGACCGACCCTCACCGCCGCTCTTACGAAAGGTCCTCCTCGTATGGCCACCATCCTGTCCGTCTCCGGCAGCCCTTCCGCCGCCTCCCGCACCGCCCGCCTGCTGCGCCACCTGGACGACCGGCTCCGGGACCAGGGGCACGAGGTGATCCCGCTCGACGTCCGCACGCTCCCGCCCGAGGCCCTGCTGTACGCCGACTTCGGCCACCCCGCGATCGTGGAGACCGCCGCCCTGTTCGAACGCGCGGACGGGGTCGTGATCGGCACTCCCGTCTACAAGGCGGCCTACTCCGGGCTGCTGAAGTCGCTGCTCGACCTGCTCCCGCAGTACGCGCTCGCGGGCAAGACCGTCCTGCCGCTGGCCACCGGCGGCACCACCGCCCACGTCCTCGCCATCGATTACGCCCTGCGTCCCGTGCTGAGCTCCATGGGGCCCGCCCACATCACGCCCGGCTGGTTCACGCTGGACAAGGAGATCACCGTGGGCGACGACGGCAGCCTGGCCGTCGCGCCCGGCGCCGCCGAGGCCCTGGCCCAGGTCACCGACCAGTTCTCGCTGGCGCTCGGCGGCCGCCCGACCCTGCTGGCAGCCACCGGCTGAGCGCCGCGACCGTGCCCGTCCGCCACCGAAAGACCCCGATCGGAGACCCCCGTGTCCCTCACCTTCCACTGGTTCCTGCCCACCAACGGCGACAGCCGCCACGTCGTCGGCGGTGGCCACGGCACCCCCGCCACCGCGTCCGGCCGTGACCGGCCGCCGACGGTCGCCTATCTCAGCCAGATCGCCCGTGCCGCCGAGGACCTGGGCTTCGTCGGCGCGCTCACGCCCACCGGCGCCTGGTGCGAGGACGCGTGGCTGACCACGGCCATGGTCAGCCGGCACACCGAGCGGCTGAAGTTCCTGGTCGCCTTCCGCCCGGGCTTCGTCTCGCCGACGCTCGCCGCCCAGATGGCGTCCACCTTCCAGCGGCAGACCGGCGGACGGCTGCTGCTCAACGTCGTCACGGGCGGGGAGAGCCACGAGCAGCGCGCCTACGGCGACTTCCTCGACAAGGACGACCGTTACCGCCGTACCGGTGAATTCCTCCAGATCGTACGGGGGTTGTGGGAGGGCAGGACCGTCGACCTGGTCGGTGAGCACCTCCAGGTCGAGGACGCGAAGCTGGCGAGGGTGCCCGACCCGGTCCCCGAGGTGTACTTCGGCGGCTCCTCGCCCATCGCCGGGGAGATCGCCGCCCGGCACGTCGACGTGTATCTCACCTGGGCGAGCCGCCGGCCGCCGTCGCCGAGAAGGTCGCCCGGATCCGGGCGCTGGCCGAGAAGGAGGGGCGGAGCGTCCGCTTCGGGATCCGCCTGCACGTCATCACGCGGGACACCGCCGAGCAGGCGTGGGCCGAGGCCCGGCGGTTGCTGGACGGCTTCGACACGGAGACGGTACGGGCCGTACAGGCCGGTCTCGCCCGCAGCGAGTCCGAGGGCCAGCAGCGCATGCTCGCGCTGCACGGCGGCCGCACCGACGACCTGGAGATCCACCCGAACCTGTGGGCGGGCATCGGGCTGGTGCGGGGCGGTGCGGGCACGGCGCTGGTCGGCAGTCACGACGAGGTCGCCGAGCGAATCGCCGAATATCACCGGCTGGGCATCGACGAGTTCGTGCTCTCCGGCTACCCACACCTGGAGGAGGCGTACTGGTTCGGCGAGGGCGTTCTGCCGCGGCTGGAGGCCCAAGGGCTGTGGAACCACCCGTTCCGCAGTGCGACGGCCGCGCCGCCCGTGGCACGGATTCCTTTCGCGGACGCCGGGAGCCGAGGGTGACGTCCCCGCCGCACCGCCCTCGCGAACTCGTCACTCGGGGGCGGTAATCGGCCACCCGCCCACGCATTCCCTAGATTTCCTATCGAATTACTAGGGAAGTGTTGACCCTCGTCCGTGGAGCGAGTGAGGATGACGCCATGACGATCGCCCCTCCGGCCCCGCACGCCCCCTTCGGCGACCCCGAGCGGGGAGCGGGTGCGACGTCGCCGGACGCGACGGCCGCCCAGGGAGCCGGGCGGGACGACTGGCTCCACATCGCCCGTGAACTGGCGGACGACCTCGCCACGGACGCGGTCGAGCGCGAGCAGGCCGGCAAACCTCCGCTCGACGAGGTCGCGCGGCTGCGGGAGTCAGGGCTCCTGACCCTGCTCGTACCGGCCGAACGCGGCGGAGGGGGCGCCGACTGGCCCACCGCCTACACGGTCGTACGGACCATCGCCGCGGCCGACGGGCCCGTCGGTCACTTGCTGGGCAGCCACTACTTCCTGTCCTCCGGCCCCCGGTTCTTCGCCGCCCCCGACCGTGCCGCACGCATCGAGCGGGCGTTCACGGCGGGGCAGTGGTACTGGGGCGGCGGTATCGCCTCGCAGGAACCGCCGCTCATGCTGACCCCGACGGGCGGCGGCTATCTGCTGGACGGGCACCAGCGGTACGGCTCGGGAGTCGGGATCGCCGACCGGCTGGTGGTCCGTGCCGCCGTGCCCGGCACCGGCGAGCCCCTCGCCGTCCTCGTCGACACCGCCCACCCCGGGCTCGTGAGCGGCAGCGGCGGGGAAACGTTCGGGCAACGGCTGGCGGCCGGTGGCGGCGTGGGGTTCGACTCCGTGCCGGTCGCGGCCGACGACGTGCTCGGCTCCCTCTCCGCGGACGAGGGTGTCCTGTCACCCTTCGCCGGTCTCGCCGCACCCACCGCCCGCCTGGTCTCCGCCCAGTTCTGTCTCGGCGTCGCCGAGGGACTGCTCGGTGAGGTCCGCGAGCACGGCAGGGCGGCGCAGTCCGCCTGGCAGCCGTTCTCCCCCCAGCCCTGGCCGGGCAGTCCGCCGCAGGACCCGTACGTGCTGACCGCGTACGGCGAACTCGCCGTCGCCGCCCGTGCCGCCTCCGCCCTCGCCGACCAGGCCGTGGAGGCCCTGACATGCGGCCTCGCTCGGGGCGAGGACCTCGACGACGAGGAGTGCGCGGAGATCGCCGTCCTCGCCAGCGCGGCCGAGGCGGCCGCCTCCCGCGCCGCGCAGGAGATCACCACCGGCGCCCTGGACGCCGTCGGTGTCCCCGCCGCCTTCGCGCGGCACGGCCTGGACCGCTTCTGGCGCGACACGCGCACCCACACCCTGCGCGAGCCGGTCGCCCACCGGCTGCGCGAGGTCGGGGACTACTTCCTCAACGGCGCGCATCCTCCGTTCAGCCTGCCCGCCTGACGGAGCGAGGCGGCTCCTCCGTCGGAACAGGCTCCAGGGGGCGCAGGCGGGCGAGCGCTCGGCAGTGATGGATAATCTCGGCATGCGGATCTCGGCGAGGGCGGACTATGCGGTGCGGGCGGCGTTGGAGCTGGCCGCGGCAGGGGACGACACGTCGCTCAAGGCCGAGGCGATCGCCGAGGCGCAGGGCATCCCGCACAAGTTCCTGGAGGGCATCCTGGGCGACCTGCGCCGGGGCGGCCTCGTGGTCAGCCAGCGGGGCGGCAAGGGCGGCTACCGGCTCGCCCGCCCGGCCGACTCCATCCCCATCGCGGACGTGATCCGGGTGGCGGACGGCCCCCTCGTCTCGGTACGCGGCGTCCGCCCACCCGACCTCTCCTACGTCGGCCCGGCCGAGTCCCTGCTGCCGCTGTGGATCGCCGTACGCGCCAACGTCCGCAAGATCCTCGGCGAGGTCACCCTGGCCCACGTGGCCGCGGCCAAGCTGCCCGACGACGTCCTGAGCCTCGCCGACGACCCCGAGGCGTGGACGAATCCCTGACGGGGGCACCCGCACTCCGAACCGGGGTCAGCCGGCCGGCTCCTCCCACACCGACACGTGCTTGCCGCTCTCGCCGGTGAACGGCTCGCGTGCGTACGGACCAGTGCTCGGCGCGCCCGTCGGTGAGGGTGACGTAGTGGGAGCTCATCGCCTGGGTGGCGACGTCGTAGGTGTCGAACGCCCAGCGTGACTCGCTGACGTGGAACGGTACGGCGGTCTGCCCGGGCGGGAGCTTGCGCAACTCGGGGACCATGACCTCGACGACGAAGCAGCCTCCGGGCGCCAGGTGTGCGGCGACGTTGCGGAAGCAGCGCGGGACATGTCGATGCCGTGCACCGGAACCCCGCGGACGGCCAGCGGCAGCACGATGCGGCCGGTGCCGATGCCGAGTTCGAGAGCGGGGCCGTCGCCGGCGAGTTCGACCAGTACGCCGACCGCCGGGCTCGAACTCCCGCCCTCGTACGGGCCGCACGCGGGGGCCGCTGTGTGGGCGACGAGGGAGGCGACGGACCGGGGTGTCGGACGCGGAGGACGTCTCGTTCGTTCGGGTTCGAATGGTGCGGAGAGCCGATTGCCGCTCGCTCCACGGACGCCCTCTTGACGTCGGCCGCGGACGGACCGACACTCCAAGCAAGTTTCCTAGTGAATTGGTAGGGAAGTATGGGGCACCCAGATCCGGTCACCGGCCGAATGAGCCGTTCGCCCCTTCTCACATCCCGCCGTCACATCGATCTGCTGCGCGTCTGCAGCGCGATCTGACCCCCTGAGGCCGAGCCCGCGTCCGCTTCCGCCCTGCGTACGTCCACACGCATGCCCCGGGGAGAGTCATGTCCGTCACACCGCTGGCCGCCCACTCGTCCGCGCAGACCGCCCCGGCCTTCCGGGGCCGGATCGGCCGGGACGCGCGCAGCGGCCACTACGCCGTGCCGCGCCGCTACCGCCTGCACCTGACCACCGCCTGCCCGGACGGCCTGCGCATCGCCGTCGCCCACAGCCTGCTGGACCTGGACGACGTCTGTCCGGCGACCTTCCTTCCCGCCGTCCCCGACTGCCCCGACGGGGGACACGCCGTCCTGCGTCCGCTGTACGACGCCAGCGCCCACCGCTACGCCGGACCGGCCCTCGCGCCGGTCCTCAGCGACGACTGGTCCGGGCGCATCGTCAGCACGTACGCACCCGACATCATCCGTGACCTCGCCCGGCGCTTCGGCGGCGGCCGGCCGGAGCTGTACCCGGGCGGCGCGGAGTCGGAGATCGAGGCCGTCGAGCGGATGTGCGCCCGGAGCATCGAGGAGGCCGCGCAGGGCGCTGGGACCGCCGGTACCGAGCGGGCGGAGCACGACGAAGCGCTCGACACGCTGCTCCGGTCGCTGGGCGCGCTGGACCGGTGGCTGGAGGGGCGCCCGTACATGATCCGCGATCAGATCACCGCCGCGGACGTCGAGTTGTGGGTCAGCCTGGTCCAACTCGACACCGTGCACCGGCACCACCTGGACGCCGCCGCGGTGCAGCGCATCGCCGCCCACCCCGCCCTGTGGGCCTACGCCCGCCGGCTCGCCGCGCACCCGGCCTTCGGGACGCACCTCGACCTCGACGCCATCGCCCGTCGCCACCACGCCCGTTGCCGCGGTCTGGAGGCCGCCGGATCCGCCGTCCAGATCCTGGACTGGGCCGCCCACGCCGCGGGCGGAAACGGGACGCGACCGCAGGTCGGCTGACCGGGGGCCGTTCCATTCAGCGAACCGGCGTTGACATTCCTTCGGTCAACTGCCTTAACTTACGGCTCAATCAGCGCGAGGCCTCCGAGGCCGTAGCAGTGAGGGTGACGACATGTTCGCAGCCACCAGGCCGGCCGCACGCCGGTCCCCGGGCTGCGTTCCGTCGTACGCGAACCTCCTCGTCGCCGACCGGGCCGTAGATCTGCTCCGTGTGAACAGCGCACTGTGTACCGCACCGGGCCGTGCCCGCCGCCGGGGCTGACGCCTCTTCCCAGCCCCGGCGTTCCTGACGAACACCGCCCGAGCGGTGTGCCGTTGCCCGCCCCTTCCCCGGTACCCGTGCGTTCCCGCGTGCCGCGCTGCGCCGTAGAGAGTCCCGCGTAGCCGCACGTACGCCGTGGTTCCGGGGTGTCCCACTCCCGCCGGAGCCCTCCATGAGTGAACCCTCAGGCGCCGCCGTGTCCCTCGCCGAGGCACCGCCGCCCCTCGACCCCCCGCTCAAGCCGCTCACCGCCCAGCGAGTGATGCCGCTGCGGCGCCCCGGCCGCTGGATCGCCACCGCCGTGGTCCTGGTCCTGGCCGCCCAGTTCGTCCACGGCCTGGTGACCAACCCCTTCTACCAGTGGGACCGCTTCGGCTACTGGTTCCTGCGGCCCACCATCCTCGACGGGCTCCTCATCACCCTCGAAGTCACCGCCTACAGCGCCGTGCTGGGCCTCCTCGGCGGCATCCTGCTGGCACTGGCCCGGCTCTCGCAGAGCCCGGTGCTGCGGGCCGTCAGCTGGACCTACGTCTGGGCCCTGCGCTCGATACCGCTCATCGTGGTCCTGCTGTTCCTCTACAACTTCAGCGCTCTGTACAAGACGCTGAGCGTCGGTGTCCCCTTCGGGCCGGCCTTCTTCACCTTCGACGAGTCCAGGCTCGCCACCGACATGGTCATCGCGGTCATCGGCCTCAGCCTCCACGAGGCCGCCTACGCCGCCGAGGTCGTCCGCGGTGGCATCCTCTCGGTCGACCAGGGCCAGCACGAGGCGGCCGCCGCGCTGGGGCTGCCGAAGGGCTACCAGTTCAGGAAGATCGTCTTCCCGCAGGCGCTGCGCTCCATCACCCCGAACTATGTCAACCAGCTCATCGGCCTGATCAAGAGCACCTCGCTGGTCTTCTACGTCTCCCTGCTCGACCTGTTCGGCACCGCGCAGTCCATGGGCTCCACCTACCCCGGCGACATCGTGCCGCTGCTGCTCGTCGTCACCGTCTGGTACCTGATCCTGACCAGCGTCGTGTCCGTCATCCAGTTCTACGTCGAGCGGTACTACGCCCGCGGCGCCACCCGCACCCTGCCGCCGACCCCGCTGCAGAAACTGCGGACCTCTCTCACCGACCTCAGGGCCCGCATCCGCAGGGAGGCCGCCGTATGACCGCCGACACGCTCCAGCACGCGGCCGCCGCCGTCGAGGTGCACGACGTGCACAAGTGGTACGGCGCCCACCGGGTCCTGAGCGGGGTCGACCTGACCGTGCGGCCCGGCGAGGTCACCGTGATCCTCGGCCCGTCCGGCTCCGGCAAGTCCACCCTGCTCAGGGTCATCAACCACCTGGAGAAGCCCGAGATCGGCCATGTCAGCCTCAACGGCGAGCTGATCGGCGTACGGCGGCAGGGCGAGCGGCTGAAGGAGCTGAGCGAGCGGGCCATCCTGGCGCAGCGCAACCGGATCGGGTTCGTCTTCCAGAACTTCAACCTCTTCCCGCACCTGACGGTCCTGGACAACGTGGCCGCCGCCCCGGTGGCGACCGGGAAGCTCACCAAGCCCGAGGCTCTGGAACTCGCCCGCGACCTCCTCGACCGCGTCGGCCTGGCCGACAAGGCCGGCGCCTACCCACGGCAGTTGTCGGGCGGGCAGCAGCAGCGCGTCGCCATCGCCCGTGCCCTCGCCCTGCGCCCCGGCGTCATCCTCTTCGACGAGCCCACCTCCGCCCTCGACCCCGAGCTCGTGGGGGAAGTCCTCTCCGTCATCAAGGACCTGGCGACCAGCGGCACCACCCTCGTCATCGTCACGCACGAGATCGGCTTCGCCCGCGAGGTCGCCGACCAGGTCGTCTTCATCGACGGCGGCCGGATCGTCGAACAGGGCCCGCCCTCCGAAGTCCTCGACAAGCCCCGGCACGAACGGACCAGGGACTTCCTCGGCAAGGTCCTCTGAACCCCCTTCATCAAGAACTCTGAACGACAAGGACAGCCATGCCCACTCACATCTCCCGACACAGCCTGTTCCGCGGCATCACCGCGGCGACCGCTGTCGCCACCCTCGCCGCCGGCCTCGCCGCCTGCGGGGGTGACAGCGACGCGGCCACCCGGACCGACACCGCCGGCACGGTCACCGTGGGCCGCCTGTCCAACGGCGCCGCCAAGGAGGCCACCCTCAAGGTCTCCGAGGTGAAGTCCATCAGCGACGATCTGCCCGACGCCGTCAGGAAGAGCGGCAAGCTGGTGATCGGCTCCGGCACCCTTCCCTCCGGGGCACCGCCGCTGGGGTTCACGGGCAGCGACCAGAAGACACTCACCGGTTCCGAGGTGGACCTGGCCCGGCTGGTCGCGGCCGTCTTCGGCCTGGAGCCCGAGGTCAAGCGGTTCACCTGGGAGAACCTCTTCGTCGGTATCGACAGCGGCAAGGTGAACGTCGGCTTCTCGAACATCACCGACACCGAGGAGCGCAAGCGGAAGTACGAGTTCGCCTCCTACCGCAAGGACGACCTCGCCTTCGAGACGCTCAAGTCCTCGAAGTTCGCCTTCGACGGCGACTACAAGGCCCTCGCCGGCAGGACCGTCTCGGTCGGCGCGGGCACCAACCAGGAGCGGATCCTGCTGGAGTGGCAGAAGAAGCTCCAGAGCGAGGGCAAGAAGCTCACCGTCAAGTACTTCCAGGACAGCAACAGCACCTACCTGGCCCTGAGCAGCGGCAAGATCGATGCCTACTTCGGCCCCAGCCCCAACCTCTCCTACCACGTCACCCAGAGCGCGAGCACACCCGACCCGACCAGGATCGCGGGCCGGTTCTCCGGGGCCGGAGCGACCCTCCAGGGCCTGATCGCCGCGACCGCCAAGAAGGACAGCGGCCTCGCCAAGCCTCTCGCCGCCGCGATCAACTACCTGATCGACCACGGCCAGTACGCGAGGTGGCTCGCCGCCTGGAACCTCTCGGGTGAGGCCGTGGCCAAGTCGGAGGTCAATCCGCCCGGCCTGCCGCTGGACAACTCCTGAACAGTCGTCGGGTGCCGGTCACCGATCACGGGGGCCGGCCGCCCTCCCCTCGCGGGCTTCCAGGAAGGCACCCACTCGTGTCCTCAACTCCTTCTTCTTCCCTGCACCTTGCCGTCGCGCTGGACGGCACCGGCTGGCATCCCGCGTCCTGGCGCGAGCCGGTGGCGCGGCCCCGGGACCTGTTCACCGCCGCCTACTGGGCCGACCTGGTCGCGGAAGCCGAGCGCGGGCTGCTCGACTTCGTGACCATCGAGGACGGCCTCGGCCCGCAGTCCTCCCACTGGCTGGACCCGGACGAGCGCACCGACCAGGTCCGCGGCCGCCTCGACGCCGTCCTCATCGCCTCCCGCGTGGCACCGCTGACCCGGCACATAGGCCTGGTGCCGACGGTGGTCGCCACCCACACGGAGCCGTTCCACATCTCCAAGGCGATCGCCACCCTCGACTACGTCAGCTCCGGCCGCGCAGGCCTGCGCGTGCAGATCACCGCCCGCCCGAACGAGGCCGCGCACTTCGGCCGCCGCACCATCGCCCGCATCGAGGCCTACGACAGCCCGGCCGCCCGGGAGGTGGTGACCGACCTCTTCGACGAGGCCGCCGACCACGTGGAGGTCGTGCGCCGGCTCTGGGACAGCTGGGAGGACGACGCGGAGATCCGGGACGCCGCCACCGGCCGCTTCATCGACCGCGACAAGCTGCACTACATCGACTTCGAGGGCAGGCACTTCAGCGTCAAGGGCCCCTCCATCACGCCCCGCCCACCCCAGGGCCAGCCGATCGTCAGCGCCCTCGCCCACGACACCGTCCCGTACCGGCTCGTGGCCCGCGCCGCCGACATCGGCTACGTCACCCCGTACGACGCCGACGAGGCCCGCGCCGTCGTCGCCCAGATCCGCGCCGAGCGGAACGCCGCCGGGCGGACGGCCGAACCCCTGCACATCTTCGGCGACCTCGTGGTCTTCCTCGACGAGGACCCCGCCCGCGCGAGGGCACGCCGGGAACGGCTCGACGCGCTCGCGGGACAGCCGTACCGAAGCGACGCCCTGGTCTTCACCGGCACGCCCGACCAACTCGCCGACCTGCTCCAGGAGTTGCACAGCGCAGGCCTGTCCGGCTTCCGGCTGCGGCCCGCCGTCGCCGGCCACGACCTCCCGGCGATCACCCGGGGACTGGTCCCCGAACTGCAGCGCCGGGGCGCCTTCCGCCGCGCCTACGAGGCCGACACCCTGCGCGGTCTGCTGGGCCTGGCCCGCCCCGCCAACCGCTACGCAGCCGCGGCCGCGGCAACCGTCTGAGCCGGAAGGAACCGCAGCCATGACCAAGCCGCTCAAGCAGATCCACCTGGCCGCCCACTTCCCCGGCGTCAACAACACCACCGTGTGGAGCGACCCGCGGGCGGGCAGCCACATCGAGTTCAGCTCCTTCGCGCACTTCGCGCGGACCGCCGAACGCGCCAAGTTCGACTTCCTGTTCCTCGCCGAGGGACTCAGGCTCCGGGAACAGGGCGGGAAGATCTACGACCTGGACGTCGTCGGCCGCCCCGACACCTTCACCGTCCTCGCCGCTCTCGCCGCGGTCACCGAGCACCTGGGCCTGACCGGCACCATCAACTCCACCTTCAACGAGCCCTACGAGGTCGCCCGCCAGTTCGCGAGCCTCGACCATCTCTCCGGCGGCCGCTCCGCCTGGAACGTCGTCACCTCCTGGGACGCCTTCACCGGCGAGAACTTCCGCCGCGGCGGCTTCCTGCCCCAGGAGGAGCGCTACTCCCGCGCCAAGGAGTTCCTGGCCACGGCGAACGAACTCTTCGACTCCTGGCACGGCGACGAGATCCTCGCCGACCAGGAGACCGGCACCTTCCTGCGGGACGCCAAGGCCGGTGCCTTCGTCCACACCGGACAGCACTTCGACATCCACGGACAGTTCAACGTCCCACGCTCACCGCAGGGCCGCCCCGTCGTCTTCCAGGCCGGCGACTCAGAGGAGGGCCGCGAGTTCGCCGCCGCGGAAGCGGACGCCATCTTCAGCCGGTACGGCACGCTCGAGGCGGGCCAGGCCTTCTACACCGACGTGAAGTCCCGCCTGGCCAAGTACGGCCGCCGCCCCGACCAGCTGCTCGTCCTGCCCGCCGCGACCTTCGCCCTCGCCGACACCGACACCGAGGCCGAGGAACTGGCCCGCGAGGTACGCCGCCGGCAGGTCAGCGGGGCCACCGCCCTCAAGCACCTGGAGTTCGTCTGGAACCAGGACCTGTCGGCGTACGACCCGGAAGGGCCCCTCCCCGACATCGACCCGGACGTCGGCGACGACCACATCTCCCAGGGCCGCGCCCAGGTCCGCATGTACCGGGATCCGCTGGCCACCGCCCGCGAGTGGCGCGAACTGGCCGCGGCCAACAACTGGTCCATCCGCGACCTGGTCATCAACACCGGCAACCGGCAGAACTTCGTCGGTTCCCCGGCCACCATCGCCCGGACCATCAACGACTTCGTCCAGGCCGACGCCAGTGACGGCTTCATCCTCGTCCCGCACATCACCCCGACCGGCCTCGACGAGTTCGCCGACAAGGTGGTCCCGCTGCTCCAGGAACGGGGCGTGTTCCGCACCGAGTACGAGGGCACGACCCTGCGCGATCATCTCGGGCTCGCCCACCCGGACGGTGCCCGCGACGAGCGGGTCGCGTCGTGAAGTTCATCGCCATCACCCTGATCGTGCACCGGCCCGACCCGGTCACCGGCGTGCAGAAGACGACCCACGACCGCTTCCGCGACGTCCTCGGCAACGCCCTGCTGGCCGAGGAGCTGGGCTTCGACGGCTTCGGCGTGGGGGAGCGGCACGAGCGGCCGTTCATCTCCTCGTCCCCGACCGTCGTCCTCAGCCACGTGGCCGCGCTGACCAAGCGCATCCGGCTCTTCACCGCCGTGACGACCCTCAGCCTGCTCGACCCGGTGCGCGCCTACGAGGACTACGCCACCCTCGACCACCTCTCCGAGGGTCGGCTGGACCTGATCATCGGCAAGGGCAACGGCGCCGCCCAGCGCGAGCTGTTCCACGTCACGCCCGAGGACCAGTGGGACCGCAACGCCGAGAGCTACGAGGTCTTCCGGCGGATCTGGCGCCAGGACAAGGTGACCGCGGCGACCCGCTTCCGCCCGCCGCTGACGGACGCCGAGGTGTGGCCGCGACCGTACCAGCGGCCCATCCGGGTCTGGCACGGCAGCGCCACCAGCAAGGAGTCGGTGGACCTCGCCGCCCGCTACGGCGACCCGCTGTTCTCCGCGAACGTCACCCACCCCATGGAGCCGTACGCCGAGTTGATCCGCCACTACCGCGAGCGCTGGGAACACTACGGCCACGACCCCGCCGACATCGCGATCGGCGCCGGCACGGCAGGCATTCACGTGGCGCCGACCTCCCAGGAGGCCCTGGCCGCGTACCGGCCGGTCTTCGAGGCCAACCTCGCCTTCTACCGGCAGACGGGACTCCCCGTCGTGTTCGAGACCCTGGAGGACTTCGTCGAGCGCAGCTCCGCCCTGATCGGCAGTCCGCAGCAGGTCATCGACAAGGTGCACCGCTACCACGAGCAGTTCGGCCACACGGCGGTCCACGTCCACGCCGACGCGAGCGGCCTCACCGACACCCAGCACCGCGACTCGCTGGAACTGTTCCAGTCGGCGGTGGCGCCGGTGCTGCGCAAGGACATCCCGGATCCGCCGTTCGCATGGGGCCCGGTGCTTCCGGCATCACCGACCGATGAGGAGCCGGTCCATGTCTGACATCCCCCTCGGCGTGCTCGACCTGGTCCCGATCTCCTCCGGATCGACGGCCGCCGACGCCCTGCGCAACTCCATCGACCTCGCCCAGCAGGCGGAGCGACTCGGTTACGCCCGCTACTGGTTCGCCGAGCACCACCTCAACCCCGGTGTCGCGGGGACGTCCCCGGCGATCGTCCTCGCGCTGACCGCCGCGGCGACCTCCACGATCCGGCTCGGTTCCGGGGCCGTGCAGCTCGGTCACCGCACCGCGCTGTCCGCGGTCGAGGAGTTCGGCCTGATCGACGCCCTGCACCCCGGCCGGCTCGACCTGGGCCTGGGCCGCTCGGGCGGCCGCCCGCCGGGGCAGAAGGCGACCGTCGCGACCGCCACCCCGGTCATCGACGGCCGCGCCCCGAACGGCCTGCTCATCCCGCCCCGCTTCTCCTTCGAGCACCTGCTCGGCTCACCCCGCATCGCGCTGCAGCGCAGGCTGCTCCTCCCCCCCGGTGCCGAGTCGCAGGGCTACGCCGAGCAGATCGACGACATCCTCGCCCTGCTGGCCGGCACCTATCGCTCCCCGGAGGGCGTCGAGGCACACGTCGTGCCGGGCGAGGGCGCCGACGTGGAGGTGTGGATCCTCGGCAGCAGCGGCGGCGAGAGCGCCGAGACCGCGGGCGCCAGGGGCCTGCGCTTCGCCGCGAACTACCACGTCAGCCCTGCCACGGTCCTGGAAGCGGTGGAGGGCTACCGCTCCTTCTTCCAGCCCTCCGAGTTCCTGGACAAGCCGTACGTCAGTGTCTCCGCCGACGTCGTCGTCGCCGAGGACGACGCGACCGCCCGGGAACTGGCCACCGGCTACGGCCTGTGGGTCCGCAGCATCCGCACCGCCGAGGGCGCCATCGAGTTCCCGACCCCCGACGAGGCCCGCGCCCACGCGTGGAGCGACGAGGAACGAGTGCTGGTGCAGGACCGCGTCGACACACAGTTCGTGGGATCGCCGGGCCGAGTCGCCGACCAGCTGGAACAGCTCCAGGAGGCCACCGGCGCCGACGAGTTGCTGATCACCACCATCACCCACGACCACGCGGACCGGGTGCGGTCGTACGAGCTCCTGGCGCAGGAGTGGCGACGCAGGTGAACGGACCGGCCCGGCTTCTCGAACCGCCCGGCGTGCGCGAGGCCTTGGCCGAAACGGTCCGCCGCACGGCGACCCGCGATCGGCCCGTGTCATGATCGGGTTCATGCCGATCGAGATCGTCCCCGCCGACGTCACGGTCCTCCGCCAGGTGGTGGAGGACCACGCGCGCTACTGGGGCGAGCGCGACCTGCGCGCGCTCCATCAGCCGGTGCTGGTGCAGGAGTTCGGTGCCACGTGTCTCGTCGCCCGTGCCGAGGACGGCATCCGCGGATACGTCATCGGCTTCGTCACCCCGGACCGCACCGGATACGTCCACCTCATCGCCACCCGCGACGACACCCGCGGCAGCGGTCTGGGGCGCCGGCTCTACACGGAGTTCACCGAGGCGGCCCGAGGCCAGGGAGCGGTCCGCCTCAAGGCGATCACCTCGGTCGGCAACAAGGGCTCCATCGCTTTCCACCGTGCCCTCGGCTTCGACGCGCGCGTCGAGGAGGACTACGACGGCCCCGGCCGGCCGATGGTGGTCTTCAACCGGGAGCTGTAGCCGGCGCGACCGCCGGTCGCCGGCGTCGGCGCGGCCGGGCCGCACGTCGCCCTCCCCCGAAGGCGGCCTACGGCCCGGCCGCTTCCCCCGGCGCCGGACTGTGGACTTGTCGCGTCCGCGCGTGGCAGCGGATCCGTGCCGTCACCAGCACATGACCGCTGTCTCCCCCGACCCCCAGCTGGAGTACAGACGCACCCGGACGACATAGTGGCGGCCCTTGACGAGGCGGGCCTTGACGGTGGCGTTGTGCGGGGTGCCGCCGTCGTCCTGGGCGGTGAGGTAGCGGGGCTCGCCGTCCCGCTCCTCGAAGACCACGACGACCGCGTCACCGTCCCCGAACGTGCCCACCGTGTACTCGCGGGTCTCCGGCGGCTCGACGACGAAGTCGGCCTGCTCGGCCGGCCCCAGCCGCAGCGGCGCCGAACGGAACGGCACCAGCTCCCGCGGCCCCGGCGTCTCGGCCGGCGGGTACCAGCGGCGGACGAACTCCTTGTCGGCCCTGGACAGGAGGCCCGGCGGGTTCAGGCCTGCCCGGAACTGCTCCGGCTCCAGGATCATCCCGGCCGCGAACGGGTACTCCATGATCGAGTGCGGGTCCCAGACCGAGCCGTTGACCTCGTCCGGATCGAGCTTGCGCAGGATGTTGAAGAACGTCTTGTCCCGGCTCCAGAAGTTCGGCGGGCCCGCCAGATCGGCGTACACGGCCTCGTCGTCCCAGTGGATGCCGGCGAACGGGCTCTGGTGCTCGTGCAGCATGCCGAGCGCGTGCCCGATCTCGTGCAGGGCCGTTCCGCGCTCCCCGGGCGCGGTCAGATCCCAGCCGAAGTTCATCGTGCGGTCGTTCAGGCCGACCTGGAGCGCGTCCTTGCCGACGGTCGACCAGGAGCCGTCGCCGCGCTGGAACCCGATGCGCAGCTCGGCCTCCGACCGGTCGCGCACCTCCACGAACGACAGCCCGACGCCGAGGCCGTGCCACTCCTGGAAGCACTCGCGCACGAGGTCCTGCTGTTCCTTGCTGCCGACCCACGACACCTGCCGGACGTGCCCGGTCTCCGGGTCCGGGGTCGCGGAGCCGTCGGAGTCCCGGTCGAAGAAGTAGTAGTGCAGCACGGTGCCGTTGACCCACATCCGGCGACCGCTGATGAGCGCACTGAGCCGCTCGGCGCCCAGCCCCGGTGCGAAGACGGGGGCCGACGCCTGCGCGAGGGAGCAGTAGCGTGCGGTCATGCGAACAGAGTGCCGTCGGCCCGTCGCGGGCGCCTGAGTCGGGGGCTACTCAAGTACCTGTGTATCAGGGGTGAGTCACCGCGCTCTTATTGCCGTGACGACCTTCGAACGGGACGCGAAGACACGGGAACTGCCCTGGCCGTTCACCGGACGGGAGAACGAACTCGACCTGGCCCGCGGCTCCTTGACCGCCGGCCGGCACGGCATCGTGATCACGGGACCGGCGGGCTACGGCAAGACCCGCCTCGTCACCGAGGCCGTCCGCGGCACCGACTGCGCCAGGGTGACCGGCACCCCCGAGACCCGTGGGATCCGCTTCGCAGCGTTCGCACACCATGTCCCCGAGACCGCCTCCCTGCACGCCGCGCTCCAGCACCTGTCCGGCGTACGGCTGTTGCTGGTGGACGACGCGCACCTGCTCGACGACGCCTCCGCCGCCCTGGTCCATCAACTGGCCGTGCACGGACGCACCCGTCTCCTGGTCGTCACCACCGACGGCGCCCCCGTCCCGGGCGCGATCTCCCGCCTGTGGACCGGCGAACTCCTGCCCCGCCTCGCCCTGGAGCCGCTGCACCGCGAGGAGACCGGCCGGCTCCTGGCGGGTGCAGCCGCAGGCGAGGCCCTTGAGCCGCTCACCGTGAACCGGCTGCACCGACTGTGCCAGGGAGACCTGCGGCTGCTGCGCGACCTGGTGGACGCGGTGCGCGAGCGTGGGCTGCTCACCCGCGTCCCGGACTCGGACGAGTGGGCGTGGCGCGGCCCCGTGCCGGTCACGCCGGCCCTGCGGGAGCGCACCGCGCAGGTCCTCGACCGCACCGGCCCCGAAGAGCGCGAGACCCTCGACCGGCTCGCCTTCGCCGAGCCGTTGCCGCTGGACCCTGAGCTGGACCGACTCGACCTGCGCGCCCTCGAACAACTGGAGGCCGACGCCCTGGTCCGCATCGACGACCGGGGCGCCGTCCGCCTCGCCCACCCCCTGCACGGCCCGGTGCTGCGGGCCGCAGCCGGCAGGCTGCGGGCGAGGCGGCTGTCCCTCCGTCGGTCTTCGGCCGGCGGGACCTCCATCTCGCTTCGCTCGCCGGACCGGTGGGGGCCCGCCCTCGACGCCGAGCGCGCCGACCTGAGCCGCCGCATCGAGCGGGCGGACGTACGCGCCACGCCGACGCCCGTGGGGGAGTGGCTGGTCGCGGAGGGCGTACCGGTGCCGGCCGGATACGCGGCCGTACGCGCACGGTTCGCACGGCTGCGCGGAGAGCTGCGCGAGGCCGCGGCGTGGGCGCGGGAGGGGCTGCGGGACGGCACCGAGGACCACTCCTGCCGCCTCGAACTCGCCCTCGCCGCAGTGCAGTCGGGCGATACGACGGCTGCGCACAAGATCCTGGGTGGCCGCCCCCACGGGGGTGGGGCGGTCACCCGGCCGGCAACGGTACGCGACGCCGCCGACGGGGCTGTCGAGGCGCTCACCGGCGATCCGTACGACCCATACGACCCGTACGACCCGTACGACCCGTACGACCCGTACGACGCCGTCCGCCGTGGCACGCCCGAGCTGGCCGCGGGTCGGCTCACGGGCGTCTTCGCCGCGCACGCCGACGCGCTCGCCCAGGGCGACGGTCCCGCGCTCGACCGGGCGGCCGAAGAGCTTCAGGAGCGCGGCTTCCTGCTCTTCGCCGCCGAGGCGCACGCCCAGGCCGTACGGGCCCACCGCGACCCGCGCGCCGCCCGCACCGCACGCACGCGTGCCGTCGCCCTGGCCCGCCGCTGCCAGGGCGCCCGCACCCCGGCGCTGTCCGGGCTCGTCCTGGGCGAACTGACCGCCCGGCAACGGCAGATCGTCACGCTGGCGGCCGCGGGACTGAGCAACCGGCAGATCGCCGAGAAGCTCACCCTGTCCGTCCGCACGGTCGGCAACCACCTGTACAGCGCCTACACCCGCCTCGGCGCCGGCGACCGCAGGGCCCTGCCGTGGCTGGTGGAACTGCCGGACGCGCAGCCGGCGTGAGGGAGGCGATCAGACCGCACCCAACAGACCCGTCCAGCAGGCCTCCCCCATCCAGCAGGCCGCACAGAACAAGCCGATTGCTCAGGCCGCCCCGAACGCCGAGAACGCCCACCCCGTCGCCTGATGCAGCGCGTCGCCCGGCAGCGCCGCCCGCGCGTCGCGCAGCGCCTCCGCCAGGGAGAGCCCCTCACTCAGGCCCTTGTGCAGCGCAAGCATCAGTGGCACCACCGCGGCGTCGTTGACGGGTGCCGTGCAGGCCACCACGCCCGCCGTACCGAGGGGCAGCAGCGCGGTGACCAGGCCGAGCAGCTCGTCGGCGCCGACGGAGGCGAAGCGGGCGGTGTCGCAGCAGGAGAGGATGATTCGGTACGGGCTGCGGTCCAGGCGTTCGAAGTCGTGCACGACGATCGGCCCGTCCGCCATCCGCAGTGACGAGAACAGGGGGCTGTCCGTGCGGAACGTGCCGTGGGCGGCGATATGGGCCAGCGCGGCGCCGTCGAGCTCCTCCAGTACGCGCGGCACGCGCGCGTCGGCGTGCTCCAGGACGACCGCACCGCCGTACCGGCAGGCCAGATGGGGCACCTCCGCGCCGCCCGTCGCCAATCCCGGCCCGCGCACCAGCACGTGGCGGCCACCAGGCGGCGGCTCGGTCTCCCGGGCGCGCAGCCAGCCGCTCGCCGACGGTGACACGCTGAGCACCCGCTCCCGCAGCGACGGCAGCAGCGCCCACGGCACCCGGTGCAGCCGGGCCGGCGGTACGACCACCACGGGGCCGTCGCCCAGATGCGCCGCGGCCGGACCGAGCAGCAGCTCCTCCAGGCGCCGCCCCGCGGCCTCCACCACCGGCAGCCGCCCCTCCGCGCCCGGATGCGCCAGCCGCCGCAGCCCCGCCTGGACGTGCTCGGCCTCGGTCTCCGCCTCCGCCAGCAGCCCGGCCTCGAACCGGCGCACCCGGCCCTGCCCGCACAGCAGCACCTGCACCCGCCCGTCCAGCACGGCGAGTTCGGCCAGCCGTACGTCGTCGCCCAGCCGCTGGAGCAGCCGGCCCGGGTCGAAGCGATAGCCGTCGCCGGGCGTCTCGCCGCGCAGGTGCAGCGTCCGGGACCGTATCTCCCGTTCCAGGCGCCGCTGTTCGCGCTCCAGCGCCGGAACGGGCCGGGCCTCCATACGGGCGGCCTCCGCGCGGGCCGCGATCTCCCGGAACGCGGTCAGGTCGCTCTGCAGCTCCGGGTCGGCCGGCGGCCGGGTCGGCGGCGTCGACAGCGCGGTGGCCCGCCAGCGCTCGCTCCACACCAGCAGCCGCCGGGGGCTGCCGGAGTCGAGGCTGGCCTGCTGGGCCAGCGCCGCGAGCTCCGCGCCCTGCGCGGTGGCACGGGCCCTGAGCTCCGAGGCGCCCAGCGTCATCCGGTGGTCGTCGAGCACGTCCAGGCCGCGCCGGCAGGCCTCCAGCACGCCCCGCCCCGACCCCGCCGCCCGGGCCCGCAGCGCCTGCGCCGCCCAGCCCGTCATCCGCGCCAGCGGCGGCCCGCTGCGCCGGCTGCGGGCGGCGACCGCCAGATGCCGCTCGGCATCGGCCCGCCAGCCCAGGCCGAGCGCGATCCGGCCCGCCAGCAGCGAGGCCTCCGGCGCGGCCGGCGCGCCGAAGAAGGCCAGCCGCTCCGCGACCGCGGCCGCGTCGGCCACCAGCCGCCCCGAACTGCGCCCGGCGGCGACCCGCGCCTCGATCAGCACCAGCCGGGCATGCGTCTCCCACCAGCTGCGCCGCTGCCCCGCGAACAGCCGTACGGCCATGTCCGCGCGCGCGATCGCGGTGTGCGCGTCGCCCGCCGACAACGCGGCACGCGCGGCGGCCAGCAGCAGTTCGGCCTTGCGGGTGGACTGGCCGCCGATGCCGTCGAGCACGGCGATCGCCGCGTCGGCCTCGGCCAGCGCCTCCGGGGCCAGGCCGGCGGCCATCAGCACCTCGCAGCGGCGGATGTTGAGCATGAAGGTGGGTGTGCCGAGCTTGGCGTACCGCTCCTCCGCCTCGTCGAGCAGCCGCAGCGCCGCCGGTATGTCGCCCGACCGGAACGCCGCGAGCCCCCGGCTCTCCACCGCGTCGGCCTTGTCGTGCTCCTGGCCCGTGGTGTCCCACAGCGCCTCGGCCGCCGTGAAGTCGGCATCGGCCCGCTCCACGGCGCCGAGCGCCAGATGCACGGTGGCCCGCAGGGTCAGCGCCCGCGCCGTCCAGATGACGTCGTCCATCTGCCGCAGCACGGGTATCGCCCGGCGTACGTCCTCCAGCGCCTCCCGGTGATGGCCCAGGACCCAGCGCGCGTAGGCGCGGCGGAACAGCACCCGGGCGCGCGTGTGTCCGCTGCCGCGCTCGACCCCGCGCTCCAGCGCGGCCAGCCCCTGCTGAGTGCGCCCCGCGTGCACCAACGCGACCCCGAGCGCCGCCAGCACGTCGGCTTCCCGGTCGGCCGACTCCGCGCGCGCCGCCAGATCCCGGGCACGGCGCAGGTGGTACAGGGCGATGCGCATGTCGCCCCAGTCCCGCTGCCAGATGCCGATCACCTGGTGGGCGACGGAGGCGTGCAACGGCGACGGATCGGCGTCGAGCACCCCTTCCGCCCTCGCCAGCGCGTCGTTCGGGGCGGCGAACACCATCGGCAGCAGTTCGAGAACCGAGTCGCTTCCCGCTGTCACTCCACGGATGGTAGTTGCCGCGGAACCGTGCCACACCGGTTTGTCGCTGTATCAATGAGCGACCGCACGGCTCTGACTGGAGACCGTCGTCTCAGGGGGAGGACACGCCATGGCACCACAGCGATTCCACGAGCAGTTCGAGCAGATCCAGCGTTCCATGCCCGACGTACCGCTCGCGATGGGACCGGACGACTCCGCGGAGTTCATCTACGAGAAGGGCTACGTACTCGTCCGCGACGGTGAGGACGCCCGCCTCGTCGAGGACACCGTACGGGCCCACTTCACCGCCGAACCGGACCTGGTGCAGGACCACGTGCGCCGCGCGAGCCCGCAGACCAACCGCTCGGGCATCACCCGCATCCAGGTCGGCGACCCCGGCGAGGGCGACCGGGGCGGCGACCGTCCTGTCGCGCACGCCCTGCGCGCCCTGCGGGAGACGGAGGGCCGGGCCCGGCGCCGGCTGGTCAGCCGCAACCACCTCGTCACGATCGCGGTCAACTCCTGCCCCGGCGACGAGCCCGTTCCCGTCCCGGCCACCGAGGAGCTCAACCCCGCGGCGGCCGAGGGCACCTACGACCCGGACACCGCCGTCGGCGTCCTCGTCGTCGACACCGGGCTCATGCACGACTACCGGTCCCACCCGCTGCTGGCCCACACCGACGGCGACGCGCAGATCAAGGAGTGCGACGACGACGGCGTCCTCCAGCAGTACGTCGGCCACGGCACGTTCATCGCCGGGCTCGTCGCCGCCGTCGCACCCAACACGAACGTCACGGTCCGCAACTCCCTCAACGACGCGGGCGCCATCCTGGAGTCCGAGTTCGGCGAGAAGCTCTTCGAGGCCGTCGACGCGGGCGGCTGGCCCGACATCCTCAGCCTCTCCGCCGGCACCTCCAACGGCCGCACCGACGGCCTGCTCGGCGTGGAGGCCTTCATGCGGGAGCTGCGCGAACAGCGCACCCTGCTCGTCGCGGCGGCCGGCAACAACGGCAGCGCCACGCCGTTCTGGCCCGCCGCCTACGCCGACCTGCCCGACTACCAGGACGTCGTGCTGTCGGTCGGCGCGCTGCGCAGCGACGGTGAGTTCGGCGCCTGCTTCAGCAACCACGGCGCCTGGGTGAAGGCGTACGCGCCCGGCGAGCGGCTCACCAGCGTCCTCACCGGCTTCGACGCGCCCGTGCCGTACATCTACCAGCACTCCACCTACGACGCCTGCCGGTACGGCTTCGGCTACTCCTGCAGCTGCCAGTCCCCGCGCCACACCGGCGTGTTGAGCGAGGAGGGCCGCACCACCAAGCCGGACCAGGTGA
Organism: Streptomyces sp. CA-251387; assembly: GCF_050936625.1. NCBI lineage: Bacteria > Bacillati > Actinomycetota > Actinomycetes > Kitasatosporales > Streptomycetaceae > Streptomyces > Streptomyces sp. CA-251387. The sequence goes on from NZ_JBNJMJ010000001.1 coordinate 8,363,787, forward strand.
TGTTCGAGGGGTTCGCGCACTGGAGCGGCACCTCGTTCGCCACGCCCGTCGTCGCCGGGATGATCGCCGCGCACATGACCGCGCAGCAGGAGTCCGATCCGCGTGTCGCCCGGTACAAGATGCTTGCGGCGAACTCCGGGTTCGCGGAGGTGCGCGGGGCGCACGTGCCGGCACTTCGCCCCCCGACCTGGCGCCCTGTCCCCGTCATGCAGCCGGCTCCTCGGTCATGAGGGTCGGAACCGTCCCCTCCGCGGCGTACGATGACTTGCCGTACACGAGGGGTGGGGCTGTGGACCGAGCAGATGTCGGCGCGCTGGTCCAGTCCGCCGTCGACGGCGACGCGGCGGCCTGGAAGGCGCTCGTGGAAGGGCTGAGCCCACTGGTGTGGTCCGTCGTGCGCGCGCACCGGCTGGGCGACGCCGACGCCCACGAGGTGTACCAGACCGTCTGGTTCCGCTTCGCCCAGCACCTCGGGCGCATCCGTGAACCCGAGAAGGCCGGGTCATGGCTCGCGAGCACCGCACGGCACGAGTGTCTGAAGGTGCTCAAGAGCTCAAGGCGACTGACCGTGACGAGCGATCCGCAGCTGCTCGACCGGGTCAGCGAGGACCGTACGCCCGAACAGTCGGTCCTGGACTCGGAGGAGGCGGCCGCCGAGTCCGAACGCATCCGCTGGATGTGGCAGGAGTTCGAGGAACTCGGCGAGCGCTGCCGCCAGTTGCTGCGCGTCCTGATGGCCTCGCCGCCGCCCAGCTACCAGGAGGTGTCCGCCGCACTGGGCATCGCCGTGGGCAGCATCGGACCGCTGCGCCAGCGCTGTCTGCGCCGCCTTCGGGCCCGACTCGACGCACGGGGGGCGCTGTGAACGACGACATGCACGACGAAGTGACGGGCGGGCAGCCCCTCGGTGACGACGGGTCCCTCGGTGAGGACGGGCGCCCCGGGGACGACGGGTTCGACGTCGAGCTGCTGGAGGAGGAACTCCGGCAGGCCGCCGCGATCCTGGACCCCGTGCCGGCCCAGCTGCGGCAGATCGCCGTCGAGGCGTTCGCACTGCACGACCTCGACGCCCGTATCGCGGAGTTGACGTTCGACTCGGTCGTGGACGCCATTCCGGTCAGGGGAGCGACGGACGTACCGCGGATGCTGACCTTCCGCGCCGGCGAGGTGACCGTCGACGTGGAGGTGACCGCACAGGGGCTGATGGGGCAGGTGCTGCCCCCGCAGCAGGCGCGGATCGAGGTGCTGGGCGGCCCGCAGACGGCGACCCCGGTCGTGGCCGACGACATGGGCCGCTTCACCAGCGACGCACCGCCCAGCGGCCCCTTCGCCCTGCGGCTGCGGACCGGCGGGGAAGTCGTGGTGACGGAGTGGCTGCGGGCCTGAGCCATCGGGTCAGCGTGAGGCGGCGTCCACCAGCGCCGCCAACGCCCGCGCGAGCCGGGTGAGTCCGGGACCGGCCGGACCGCCCGGCTCCGTCATGTACGTGTCCCTGCGGATCTCGATCATCAGGGCGGCGACGCGGGGCTCGGTGCCGTAGAACTCCAGCGGCACGTACGTACCGCTGAACGGACTGTCGAGCCCCGTCTCCCCGCACGCGGCGAACGCCTCCCGGGCCGCGGCGAGCAGCTCGGGCGGCGTGTGGAAGGGGTCGGTGCCCAGGCAGATCGGCGGCCGCGGGCCCTCGCCGTGCAGCTCGTAGGGGAGCGGGGCGGTCGGATAGGAGTGGACGTCGATGATCACGGCGCGCCCCGCGACGGCGAGCCGATCGGCCACGGCGTCCGTCATGGCCTGCGCGTACGGCCGGAAGTACCGCTCGATGAGGGGTTCCGGGTCGGTGTCCGCGGGCCGCAGATCCGCGAGATGCGTGGTCCGCGTGTAGACGGCGCCCATGCCGACGGCGAGCATCTCCTCCCGCTCGTCCGGGAACCGCTCCGGGTCGACGACCAGCCGGGAGAGACGGTTGACGAAGCGCCAGGGCGTCAGTGACGCCCGTTCGGCCGCGGCTGCGGCGAGCTCCGCCGTGTGCGCGTCCGTGATGAGGTCGAGCTCGCGCGCCAGCGCCGCGTCGTCCAGCAGAAGGCCCTCGCGGACCGCCGGCGGTATCTCCCGTGCGGAGTGCGGCACATGGAGGATCACGGGGGAGTCGTCGGCGCCGGGGAGCACCTCGAAGGAGTGCGGGGCGTCGGTCATGAGGCTGCTCCACAGGGGGCGTTGTCAGTGGCGTGCGGCAGGATCAAGGTGCCATATCGAAGGACGACGAGAGCGAGGGGGCAGGGGAGCAGCATGCCGATCAGCCACCAACACGGCACCGCGCGTTCATTCCCGAGGAAGCCGGCGTACGACCGGCCCGCCGACCTGACCGCGTCCCGCACCCTCACTCATGCCGCCGCTGACGGCTTCGACGCCCTCGAGGCCGGGTTCATGGCCCACGTGCAGTATAGCCGTCCGCGCCCAACTGCTGGACAGAGCACGGCTGGACGGGCTGCTGGACGTCGTACGGCGGCTCACCCTGCTGCAGATCGACCCGACCTCCGCCATCGCGCCCAACGCCGACCTCGTGGCGTGGAGCCGGCTCGGGTCCTCGGTGTACTCACCGGCCGACCTGACCGCCGCGCTGGCCGACCGGACGCTGCTGGAGCTGCAGGCGATGGTCCGGCCCGGTGAGGATCTCGCGCTGTACCGTGCCGAGATGGCCGAGTGGCCGGAGCGGGGGACGCCGTCCTCCTGGCGCGAGTATCACCGCAAGTGGGTCGGCGCGAACGATGCCTGCCGCCGGGACATCCTCGACCGGCTCGGCGCCGCGGGGCCGTTGTCCTCCCGCGAGCTTCCCGACACCTGCGCGCTGCCGTGGAAGTCGAGCGGGTGGAGCGACAACCGCAATGTGACCAAGCTGCTGGGGAGCTCATGGTGCAGCGCGGCGAGGTCGCCGTGGCGGGGCGCAGAGGCGGGGACCGGTTGTGGGACCTGGCCGAGCGGGTCTACCCCGACGCTCCCGCGGTCCCCGTCGAGGAGGCACTGCGCCTCCGGGACGAGCGACGGCTGCGGGCATTGGGCATCGCCCGGGCGCGGGGGCCGGAGTGCCAGGTCGAGCCGGCGGACGTGGGGGAGGCCGGTGAGCCGGCCGTCGTCGAGGGGGTGCGGGGTGAGTGGCGTGTCGATCCGGCCCAGGTGGGGCAGCCGTTCGCGGGGCGGGCTGCTCTGCTGTCGCCCTTCGACCGGTTGCTCCACGACCGGAAGCGGACCACCGAACTCTTCGGCTTCGACTACCAGTTGGAGATGTACAAGCCGGCCGCCAAGCGCCGCTGGGGATACTTCGCGCTGCCGATCCTGTACGGCGACCGGCTGGTGGGCAAGCTCGACGCCACCGCCGACCGCAAGGCGGGGGTGCTGCGGGTGAACGCCGTCCACGAGGATGTGCCGTTCACGAAGACCATGAGCGCCGAGATCGGCGGGGAGATCGAAGACTTGGCCCGCTGGCTGGAGCTGGAGCTCGTGCTGCCCGAGTAAGTGGGCGGACGCGACTGCGCCCCGGCGCGGACGAAATGCCGGCCGGGGCGGAGCCTGGGAGCGCAGTGCGTCAGCTCAGGGAGGCGAGCGCCTCGTTCCAGGTGGCCGACGGGCGCATGACCGCGGCGGCCTTGGCCGGGTCGGGCTGGTAGTAGCCGCCGATGTCGACCGGCTTGCCCTGGACGGCGATCAGCTCGTCGACGATCTTCTGCTCGTTGGCGGTGAGCGTCTCGGCGAGCGGCGCGAAGGCCTTCGCCAGGTCCGCGTCGTCGGTCTGCTGGGCCAGCTCCTGCGCCCAGTACAGGGACAGGTAGAAGTGGCTGCCGCGGTTGTCGATGCCGCCGACGCGACGGGTCGGGGACTTGTCCTCGTTGAGGAAGGTCGCCGTGGCGCGGTCGAGCGTGTCCGCGAGGACCTTCGCGCGGGTGTTGCCGGTGGCGGTCGCGTACTGCTCCAGGGACGGCACCAGCGCGAAGAACTCACCGAGGGAGTCCCAGCGCAGGTAGTTCTCCTTGACCAGCTGCTGGACGTGCTTCGGCGCGGAGCCGCCGGCGCCCGTCTCGAACAGGCCGCCGCCCGCCATCAGCGGGACGACCGACAGCATCTTGGCGCTGGTGCCCAGCTCCAGGATCGGGAACAGGTCGGTCAGGTAGTCACGCAGCACGTTGCCGGTGACGGAGATGGTGTTCTCGCCGCGGCGGATGCGCTCCACCGACAGCTTGGTGGCCTCGACCGGGGCGAGGATCCGGATGTCCAGGCCCTCGGTGTCGTGCTCCCGCAGGTACTCGTTGACCTTGGTGATCAGCTGCCCGTCGTGGGCGCGGGTCTCGTCCAGCCAGAACACCGCCGGGTCCCCGGTGGCGCGGGCACGGGTGACGGCCAGCTTGACCCAGTCGCGGATCGGCGCGTCCTTGGTCTGGCAGGCGCGGAAGATGTCGCCCTCGGAGACCGGCTGCTCGATCACGACGTTGCCGGCCTGGTCGACCAGGCGGACCGTGCCGGCCTTGGCGATCTCGAAGGTCTTGTCGTGGGAGCCGTACTCCTCGGCCTTCTGCGCCATGAGGCCGACGTTCGGGACCGAGCCCATCGTCGACGGGTCGTAGGCGCCGTTGGCCCGGCAGTCCTCGATCACGGCCTGGTAGACACCGGCGTACGAGGAGTCCGGCAGCACCGCGAGGGTGTCGGCCTCCTGGCCGTCCGGGCCCCACATGTGGCCGGAGGTGCGGATCATGGCCGGCATCGAGGCGTCGACGATCACGTCGGACGGCACGTGCAGGTTGGTGATGCCCTTGTCGGAGTCGACCATCGCCAGGGCGGGGCCCTCGGCGAGCTCCGCGTCGAAGGACGCCTTGATCTCGGCGCCGTTCGGCAGCGCGTCCAGGCCCTTGAGGATGCCGCCCAGACCGTCGTTCGGGGACAGACCGGCGGCGGCGAGGGTCTCGCCGTACTGCTCGAAGGTCTTCGGGAAGAAGGCGCGCACCACGTGGCCGAAGACGATCGGGTCGGAGACCTTCATCATCGTGGCCTTCAGGTGCACGGAGAACAGCACGCCCTCCTCCTTGGCGCGGGCGACCTGCGCCTTGAGGAACTCGTTGAGCGCGGCGACGCGCATCACGGAGGCGTCGACGACCTCGCCCTCGAGGACCGGTACGGACTCGCGCAGCACGGTCGTGGAGCCGTCCTCGGCGACCAGCTCGATCTTGAGGGAGCCGGCCTCGGAGATCACGACGGACTTCTCGGTGGAGCGGAAGTCGTTCTGGCCCATGGTCGCCACGTTCGTCTTGGACTCGGCGGTCCAGGCGCCCATGCGGTGCGGGTGGGTCTTGGCGTAGTTCTTGACCGAGGCGGGGGCGCGGCGGTCGGAGTTGCCCTCACGCAGGACCGGGTTCACGGCGGAGCCCTTGACCTTGTCGTAGCGGGCCTGGATCTCCCGCTCCTCGTCGGTCTTCGGGTCGTCCGGGTAGTTCGGCAGCGCGTAGCCCTGGCCCTGCAGCTCGGCGATCGCGGCCTTGAGCTGCGGGATCGACGCCGAGATGTTCGGCAGCTTGATGATGTTGGCCTCGGGCGTCTTGGCCAGCTCGCCCAGCTCGTGCAGGGCGTCCGGGATGCGCTGGTCCTCGGTCAGGTACTCCGGGAACACCGCGATGATGCGGCCGGCCAGCGAGATGTCCCGCGTCTCCACGGCGACACCCGCCTGCGAGGCGTATGCCTGGACCACCGGCAGGAAGGAATACGTCGCCAGGGCCGGGGCCTCGTCAGTGTGCGTATAGATGATGGTCGAGTCAGTCACCGGGTGCTCCGCTCCACGTCTGCAACATTGCTCGACATCAAGATATCTCGTGATCGACCTCGGCTCGACAGGGGTCCGCCCACCGGTACGGGAGGACGTAGGCCGAGATCTCGGATCCGCGCAAACGGAGCTATCGCCTCCGTGCAACCTGATCCCCCGGTCCCGCAGTCATGTAGGGAGATCACCGATCCGGCGGCCGGTCCTGACCACCCGGCCCGCCCCAGCGAAAGCGGACCATGAGATATCGCACCCGAGTGACGGCCCCCGCGGCCGCCCTCATAGGAACCGCGGCGGCCCTGACCACCGCGCCCTCAGCCCACGCCACGCCGGCGCACACGGGGACGTCGGCCCCCAGGACCTCCGGCAGCCCGGGCCCCGAGACCCTCGGCGACACCGTCTACCCGGCCCTCGGCAACGACGGCTACCGCGTCGCGGCCTACCACCTCGACTTCTCCTACGACGCCACGACGCGGCTGGTCGACGCCACCGCGACCCTGAGGATCCGCACCACCCAGGCCCTGTCCCGCTTCTCCCTCGACTCCCTCGGCCTCGACATCCGCTCCGTCCGGGTAGGCGGTCGTACGGCGACGTTCGAGCAGGTGGACGAGAAGCTGCGCGTCACGCCCGCCCGGACGCTGCCGAACAAGTCCTGGGTGACCGTGTGCGTCGAGTACTCGGCGGACCCGCGTCGTATCCCGCCGCCGCACACCGGCTGGGTCGACACGCTGGACGGGTTCGCGGTCTGCTGCCAGCCGAACTTGGCCCACACCGTCTTCCCGTGCAACGACCACCCCTCCGACAAGGCCGACTTCACGTTCCGCATAACCGTCCCCGGCGGCCTGCGCGGCGTGGCCACCGGCCTGCTCGTACGCACCGAGAGCCTCTCCGGCGGCCGTACCGCCTACATGTACCGCTCCCGCGAGCCCATGGCCACCGAACTGGTGCAGATCACGGTCGGCGACTACGTGATCAAGGACCGGCAGGGCCCACACGGCCTCCCGCTGCGCGACGTCGTCCCGGTCGCGCGCGCCGAGGCACTGGAACCGGCGCTCGCGCTGACGCCGAACCTGGTCGAGTGGCTGGAGGCGCGGCTCGGGGCCTACCCCTTCGAGACGTACGGCCTGCTGCCCTGCAACTCCGACGCCCCGAACGCCTTCGACTTCACCGGCCTGGAGACCCAGACCCTGACCATCTACAAGCCGAACTATCTGCTCCAGGCGGAGCCGAAGATCGGCTCGCACATGATGCACGAGTTGGTCCACTCCTACTTCGGCAACAGCGTCAGCCCCGCCTCCTGGGCCGACCTGTGGATCAACGAGGGCCACGCCGACTTCTACGGGCTGCTCTACCGCTACGAGCGCGGCTGGCCGGACTCCCTGGGCATGACCACCCTGGAAGCCCGGATGAAGCACACCTACGCGCAGGGCGACCAGTGGCGGCGCGACTCCGGGCCGGTCGCCGCGCCCAACGCGGCCAACCTGTTCGACGGCCAGCGCTACCTGGGCGGCGTGCTGGTCCTGTACGCGCTGCGCAACCTCGTCGGCGAGAGCGCCTTCAACGCGCTGGAGCGCGCCTTCCTCGACCGGTACCGCAACTCCTCGGCGTCGACGGCCGACTACATCGCCGTCGCCTCGGAGGTCTCCGGTCAGGATCTGTCCGGATTCCTCCGGGACTGGCTGTACGGCACGAAGACGCCGCGGATGCCGGGGCACCCGGACTGGACGGTCACACCGGTGAACCCGGCGCTCGCCGCGCCGCACAGCCGTAAGCGCAGCCGCTCCCACGACAACTCGGCCACCCTGTAGGGACGTCCGGGCAGGTCAGTCGAGGCGGACGGGGGCCACCTCGTCCGCCTCACCGGGGACGCGCTGCAACGGTATCGACACCGTCCCCTGCTGGATCGCCACCGTCCGCGTGGGCGCCGGGATGCGGATGCCCTCCTGGCGGTAGCGCTTGTGCAGGCGCTTGATGAACTCGTGCTTGATCCGGTACTGGTCGCTGAACTCGCCGACACCGAGGATGACGGTGAACCCGATCCGGGAGTCGCCGAAGGTGTGGAAGCGGATGATCGGCTCGTGGTCCGGGAGGGCGCCCTCGACCTCGGTCATCACCTCGCCGATGACCTCGTTCGTCACCCGCTCGACATGGTCCAGGTCGCTGTCGTAGGCGACGCCGACCTGGACCAGGATCGTCAACTCCTGCTCGGGACGCATGAAGTTGGTCATGTTCGTCTTCGCGAGCTCGCCGTTGGGGATGACGATCAGGTTGTTGGAGAGCGCGCGCACGGTCGTCTGGCGCCAGTTGATGTCCTCGACGTAGCCCTCCTCGCCGCTGGCCAGCCGGATGTAGTCGCCGGGCTGGACGGTCTTGGAGGCGAGGATGTGGATGCCCGCGAAGAGGTTGGCGAGGGTGTCCTGAAGCGCGAGCGCGACCGCGAGACCGCCGACACCCAGGGCGGTGAGCAGCGGCGCGATGGAGATGCCCAGCGTCTGCAGCACCACCAGGAAGCCGATGGCCAGGACCAGGATCCGGGTGATGTTGACGAAGATCGTGGCGGAGCCGGCGACGCCGGGGCGGGACTGGGTGACCGTCCGCATGAGTGCGGCGACCCCGCGGGCCGCCGCCAGCGTCACCACGAAGATGAGCAGCACGGTGAGGATCTGGTTGACGTTGTGCTGGACCGTCTTCGTCAGCGGCAGCGCCGCGCCCGCGGAGGCCGCGCCGCCGAGGAAGGCCGCCCACGGCACCACGGTCCGCAGCACGTCCACGATGAGGTCGTCGCCGCTCCAGCGGGTGCGGTCGGCGTGCTTGCCCAGCCAGCGCAGCAGCATCCGCAGCAGGAAGGCCGCCAGCAGCCCCGCCGCCAGCGCGATCCCCGCGATGACCAGGTCGTCCACAGTGAGCTCCCGCTTCACCGGTCACCTCCGGGGACAAGAGCTGCGGCGAATCCCTTCGCCGACGGCCGGATGTGAAGTCTCGTCACGTTGTCACCTGCTCGAATTCCGCGATGTGCCGTCGCGCCGGCCAACCCGTCCCCCGAGACCGGCGCGAGGGCTCATCCTGCCGTATCGGGTACACGTGTTCGTGCCAGGATCGTTGGCCGGACGGCGTCTTGGGCAGGTTTCCGGACGTTTTCCCTCGACAGCCGGTTGGCAGAGGGTCATGTGACGCTCACAACGCGCGTACGCAGAGCGGCGCTGGCGCCCGCGCACACCGGCGGCAGCCCCACGCGTCACCCGTCCCCGAACGCCCCATGCCGCCCAGCCCCGGCCGCGAACCGCGCGGCACCCTCCAGGCTCTCCGCCAACACGCCCATCCCGTACCCCAGCTCACCCCGCAGCGCCGCCTCCTCGTCCAGCCCCTCCTGGCCGAGCACGGACGCACGGTCGGCGCGCAGGCACCCCTGCGGGAACCGCGCGATCTCGGCGGCCAGTTCCTCGGCCTCGGCGCGGGCGCGTCCGGTCGGCACGACGCGGTTGGCGAGCCCCATGGCGTGGGCCTCGCTCGCCGGCACCGGCCGTCCGGTGAGGATCATGTCCAGCGCCCGGCTCGTGCCGATCAGACGGGGCAGCCGCACCGTGCCCCCGTCGATGAGCGGCACGCCCCAGCGGCGGCAGAACACCCCGAAGACGGCGTCCTCCTCGGCCACCCGCAGATCGCACCACAACGCCAGCTCCAGGCCACCCGCCACGGCGTGTCCGGCGACCGCGGCGATCACCGGCTTCGACAGGCGCAACCGGGTCGGCCCCATCGGACCGTCCCCCTCCTCCGTGACCTGGTTGCCCCGCTCGCTGCCGAGCGCCTTGAGGTCGGCGCCCGCGCAGAAGGTGCCGCCCTCGCCCCACAGCACCGCCACCCGCGCCACGTCGTCCGCCTCGAACTCCCGGAAGGTGGCGGCGAGTTCGGCGGCTGTCGGACCGTCGACCGCGTTGCGTACCTCGGGGCGGGAGAGGACGACGGTGGTGACGTGTCCTTGGCGCTCGACGCGGACCGGCATGGCGGGGCCCTCTTCCTGGGTCGGAAATTCCCTGGATGGCACCCCGCACGTTACTGAGCCGTCAGATGACCTTCCACCGCACCAGCGCCCCCAGCGTCAACGCCCCCGGCAGCAGCGGCAGCCACACCGTGATGATCCGGTACGCCAGCACCACCGCCGTCGCCACCGCCACCGGGCCGCCCGCCGCCACCAGGGCCACGACCAGCGCCGCATCGACGGAGCCGAGCCCGCCCGGCGTGGGCACCAGGGCCACGGCGACGGTCGCCGCGAGGTACGCGAGCGCCATGTGGGCCGGCGGCACGTCCAGCCCCAGGGCGAGCCCGACCAGGATCAGCCCGGACGCCTGCAGGACCGGGAAGGCCAGCGAACCGCCCCACAGCGCCAGCGCCCGGGACGGGCGGGTGTGCACCGAGCGCGCCTCGCCCAGCGCGGTGCGCAGGAACGACAGCACGGCGGTGCGCAGCCGGCGTACGAGTGCGAAGACGGCCACGGCCACGACCGCCGCCGCGCCGATGCCCATCAGCAGCGGGCCCCTTGCCCCCTCGGGCAGGAGCGGCCCGAGACGCAGCGCGTCGGGGAAGGCGATGAGCAGCGCGGCCAGCAGGCCGACCCGGGCCACGCTCTCCGCGAGCAGATACAGCGCCAGCGCGGCCGAGGAGCGGGCGAGCGGCAGCCCGCACACCGTCATGAAGCGCAGGTTGACCGCGCTCGCGCCCAGCCCGGTGGGCAGCAGGTGGTTGGCCGAGCCCGCCGCGAACTGTGTGACCAGCAGCCGCAGTTTGGGCAGCCGGTCGACCACCGCGCCCTGCCGGGTCACCGCCGCCGCGACCCAGGTCAGGCAGGTGGCACAGGCCGCGGCGAGCAGCCACGGCCACTTGGCCGTCGCCAGATGGCCGATGCCCTCGGCGAGCACGGCCCGGTGCCGCACCGCGACCACGACGACGAGGACGAGCGGAAGCAGGACCAGTACCTGGCGGATCGGGACGCGCCGGAGCAGGCGTCCCGGGGCGAGTCGTACGGCTGTCACATCCGGAGAGGTTCTCCGCGCCGCGACAACGGCGGGTTGCGACAGCGGAGACGGCGCCTTACGGACCGGCTGCGGACGGATATCCACACCGGCGCACCCGTCGGCCTTGACCTCAACATTGCTCGAGGTTCTACGTTCTCTCCCATGAGCATGGAGACCACAGCCTGGACCCAGCTGCACAGCGTCATGAACGCCGAGCGGGAGCGCCGCCCGTTCGCCCGCGCCACGCTGCGCCGCATCGCCGCCTTCGCCCGCCCGCACCGCCGCAGGATCGCGCTCTTCGTCGTGCTCGGGGTGATGACCGCGTTGCTCGCCGTCGCGACCCCCGTCCTGGCCGGACACGTCGTCGACGCGATCGTGACGGGCGGCGACGAGGGCACCGTCGTCCGCCTGGCCCTGCTGATCGCCCTGATCGCGGTGGCGGAGGCGGTGCTCGGGATCCTCGCGCGGCGTCTGTCGGCGACGCTCGGGGAGGGGCTCATCCTCGATCTCCGTACGGCTGTGTTCGATCATGTGCAGCGCATGCCGGTCGCGTTCTTCACACGCACTCGTACGGGAGCGCTCGTCTCCCGTCTCAACAACGACGTCATCGGCGCCCAGCGCGCCTTCAGCAACACGCTGTCCGGAGTGGTCAGCAACCTCGTCACGCTGCTGCTCACCCTCGCCGTCATGCTCACCCTGTCCTGGCAGATCACCCTGCTCGCCCTCGTCCTGCTCCCGGTGTTCGTGATCCCGGCCCGGCGCATGGGTCACCGTATGGCCCGGATGCAGCGGGAGGCGGCCGCGCTCAACGCGGCGATGGGCACCCGCATGACCGAGCGCTTCTCGGCGCCCGGCGCCACGCTGGTCAAGCTCTTCGGGCGTCCCGAGGAGGAGTCGGAGGAGTTCGCGACCCGGGCCCGCCGGGTCGCCGAGATCGGTGTGCGGACGGCCACCGCCCAGTCCGTGTTCATCACCGCGCTCACCCTGGTGTCCGCCCTGGCCCTCGCCCTGGTCTACGGCCTCGGCGGCTGGTTCGCCCTGCGCGGCACGCTGGAGCCGGGCGCCGTCGTCTCGCTGGCCCTGCTCCTGACCCGTATGTACGCGCCGCTCACCGCGCTCGCCGGCGCCCGCGTCGAGGTCATGAGCGCCCTCGTCAGCTTCGAGCGGGTCTTCGAGGTGCTCGACCTCAAGCCGCTGATCGAGGACAGGCCGGACGCGAAGAAGGTCCCCGAGGGTCCGGTGGCGGTGGAGTTCGACAACGTCCGCTTCGGCTACCCGTCCGCCGACAAGGTCTCCCTCGCCTCCCTGGAGGAGGTGGCGACCCTCGACACGCGCGGCGGCGCGGAGGTGCTGCACGGCATCTCCTTCCGCGCCGAACCCGGCCAGACCGTCGCGCTCGTCGGCTCGTCCGGCGCCGGCAAGTCGACCGTGGCCCAGCTGCTGCCGCGGCTGTACGACGTCGACGAGGGCGCCGTACGTGTGGGCGGCGTCGATGTCCGCGATCTGAGCGCCGAGTCCCTGCGCGCCACGCTCGGCATGGTCACCCAGGACGGCCACCTCTTCCACGACACCGTCCGCGCCAACCTGCTCCTGGCCCGCCCCACCGCCACCGACGCCGAACTCTGGGACGCCCTGCGCCGCTCCCGCCTCGACGAACTCGTACGGTCCCTGCCCGAGGGCCTCGACACGGTCGTCGGCGAGCGCGGCTACCGGCTGTCCGGCGGGGAGCGCCAGCGGATGACCATCGCCCGGCTGCTGCTGGCCCGCCAGCGTGTCGTCATCCTCGACGAGGCCACCGCCCACCTCGACAACACCTCGGAGGCCGCCGTCCAGGAGGCACTCACGGAAGCGCTGGAGGGCAGGACCGCGGTCGTCATCGCCCACCGGCTGTCCACCGTGCGGACGGCGGACCTGATCCTGGTGGTCGAGGCCGGCCGGATCGTCGAACGCGGCACGCACGACGAGCTGCTGGCGGCCGAAGGACGCTACGCCGAGTTGTACCGGACGCAGTTCGAGCGCCAACTCGCCCCTCAGGAACAAACAAAGACCGACAGCATCATTGCTTCACTTGGGTTCGCATCCTAGGGTTCCGTTCGGTTTACCGACAGCACCGCACAAGATCTGACGCTCCCTCAAGCCGTGCAGCGCACTGTCGCTGCGAGGAAGGCCATGGTCATGCCGGACACCCCTCTGTCTCCCGCCGGCCCGTCCCGCCCGCTGGGCATGCCGGTCAGCCGCCGCCGTCTCCTGGAGGGGGGAGCCGCCCTGCTCGGCGCGCTCGCCGTCTCCGGATCGTCCGCCACGGTGCACGCGGCCGACGGGGCCGGAGCGGTGGCCGGCACCCCGGAGTGGAACGGCCACATCGATGTCTTCCGGATCGGCACCCAGCCGCCCCACGTCACGCTCATGCCGTACGCCGACCTCAGACAGGCGCTGGACGGGGACCGCACCCGCTCGCCGTACCGGCTGAGTCTCGACGGCACGTGGAAGTTCGCCTACGCCGACCGGCCCGACGACCGGGACACCGACTTCTACCGCACCGACGTCGACGACAGCGACTGGGACAGCATCCCCGTCCCCTCCGTCTGGCAGATGCACGGCCACGACCGCCCGATCTTCGTCAACATCACCTACCCCTGGTGGGGACCCAACGGCCTCGGCGAGGAGGCACAGCCCCCGGCCGCGCCCACCCGCTTCAACCCGGTCGGGCAGTACCGGCGCACCTTCACTGTGCCGCGCGGCTGGGCGGGGCGACGCACCTTCCTGCACTTCGAGGGCGTCAAGTCCGCGCACTACGTGTGGATCAACGGGCAGTTGGTCGGGTACGCCGAGGACTCGTTCACCCCCGCCGAGTACGACATCACCCCGCACCTCAAGCCCGGCACCAACCAGATCGCCGTGGAGGTGTACCGCTTCTCCGACGGGGACTGGCTGGAGGACCAGGACATGATCCGGCTGAGCGGGATCTTCCGCTCGGTCTACCTCTACTCCACGCCGGACGTCCACCTGCGCGACTTCAAGCTGGACACCCCGCTCAGCGACGACTGCACGGCCGCCGAGCTGTCCGTGACCGCGAGCGTGCGCTCGTACGGGGACCGGAGTGAGGGCGGCTACTCCGTCGAGACGCAGTTGTACGACTCCCGAGGCCACGCCGTCTGGTCCAGGCCCCTTCAGCAGGCCGTCGACCTCGCGTCCGCCCCGGCCGGTGACGACGTGACCGTGCGGGCGAGCAAGGCCGTACCCTCTCCCGAACTGTGGTCCGCCGAGCACCCGAACCTCTACACCGCCGTCCTCCGCCTCCGCGACCCGTCCGGCAAGGTGATCGAGACCCTCTCGCACCGCGTCGGCCTGCGCGAGTTCGCGCTCAAGGACGGCCTGATGCGGATCAACGGCAAGCCCGTGTCCTTCCGCGGCACGAACCGGCACGAGATGCATCCCGACAGCGGCATGGCGCTCACCCGGGAGCACATGGTCAAGGACATCGAGATCATCAAGCGGATGAACATGAACTCCGTCCGCACCTCCCACTACCCCAACAACCCGCTGTGGTACGAACTCGCGGACGAGTACGGCCTGTACCTCGTCGACGAGACCAACCTGGAGACCCACGGCATCCGCGGCGAGTACCCCGGCAACCACGCAGACTGGACCAAGGCCTGCGTGGCCCGCGCCCAGAGCATGGTCCACCGCGACAAGAACCACGCCTCGGTGGTGATCTGGTCGCTCGGCAACGAGGCAGGGGGCGGCAGCACCTTCGTCGCCATGCACGACTGGATCAAGTCGTACGACCCGACCCGCGTCATCCAGTACGAGGGCGACGACCGGCCGACGATCAGCGACATCCGGTCGGAGATGTACGACAGCCCGTCCCGCGTCGAGCAGCGCGCGAAGGACACGGCCGACACCCGGCCGTACGTCATGATCGAGTACGCCCACGCGATGGGGAACTCGAACGGCAACTTCAAGGAGTACTGGGACATCGTCCGCCGCTACGACGTCCTCCAGGGCGGCTGGATCTGGGACTTCGTCGACCAGTCGCTGAGCTGGCCCGTCCCCCCGCGCAAGATCCTCACCGAGTCCGGGCCGTACTCACTGCGCGGTGAGGTCCTCACCGCGAGCGGCACCTTCGACCGTGCCAAGGGCGTCTCCGGTGCCACCGTCTTCGCCCGCGACGAGCGCCTCGACCTCACCGGCTCGCTCACCCTGGAGGCCTGGGTCACCCCGCACTACACCGGCTACCACCAGCCGATCCTCGCCAAGGGCGACACCCAGTACGCCCTCAAGCAGACGAACAGGACGCTGGAGTTCTTCATCTACGGCGGGGGCCAGTGGATCACCGCGAGCTGGGCCCTCCCGGACGACTGGACCGGCACCGAGCACCACATCGCCGGAGTCTTCGACGCGGACGCGGGCACGCTGACCCTCTACGCCGACGGCGCGGTCAAGGCCACACGCACCACCACACGGAAGCCCAGCAGCAACACCGCGCCCCTCGCGCTCGCCACCGACGTGGACAACCCCACCCGGGAGTTCAGCGGCACCATCCGCCGGGCGCGGGTGTACGCCCGGGCGCTGAGCGCGGGCGAACTCGGCTCCGACAGCCGCGGACCCGGCGGCGAGGGCGTACGGTTCTGGTTCGACGCGGCCACCGTCGGCCTCACCGAGAAGCGGCCCCGCGAGAAGACGTTCTTCCCGTACGGCGGCGACTGGGGCGACAACCCCAACGACGGCACCTCCAACGCGGACGGCATCGTCACCGCCGACCGCCGTCACACCGGCAAGGCAGCCGAGATCAAGCAGATCTACCAGGCGGTCCACGCGGCACCGGCATCGGGTGACGCACCGACCGCCGACGCGGCGATCACCCTCACCAACGAGTACCTGTTCACCAACCTCCGTGAGTTCGACGGCCGTTGGTCGCTGGTCGCCGACGGTGAGGTGGTGCAGCGCGGGAAGCTGAGCCGGGCCCAACTGGACGTCCCTCCGCTGAGCAGCAAGGACATCACGCTGCCGGTCCGGCTGCCGGACGACCCGGCTCCGGGCGCGGAGTACTTCCTCCACCTGTCCTTCACCACCAAGGAATCCACCCCGTGGGCGAAGGCCGGCTTCCAGGTGGCCAAGCAGCAGCTCCCCGTCGACACCGACAGCCCGGCCGTGACACCCGTACCCCTGGAGAGCGTCCCGGCGCTGCGATACGAGGACGGCGACAAGGCCGTCACGGTGAACGGCAAGGGCTTCTCCGTCACCGTCGACAAGACCGCCGGCGTCATCACCTCGTACGAGGCGAGGGGCACCCGCCTCATCACCTCCGGGCCCGTGCCGAACTTCTGGCGGGCGCCCACCGAGAACGACCGCGGCAACGGCCAGCACACGCGCAACCAGACCTGGCGCGACGCGGGCACGAAGCGCAAGGTGTCGGCCGTGAGCGTGCGCGCCCTGCGCGACAAGGCCGTGGAGATCAAGGTCAGCGGTTCGCTGCCGACGACCGTGGAGTCCACGTACACCACCACCTACACGGTGTTCGGCAACGGCGAGATCAAGGTCGACAACACCCTGCACCCCGGCGCCGCGTCACTGCCGTACATCCCGGAGGTCGGCACGCTGCTGCTCCTGCCCGGGCGTTTCGAGCGCCTGCGCTACTACGGCCGCGGGCCCGAGGAGAACTACGTCGACCGCAAGGACGCGACCGACGTGGGCGTGTACTCCGGAACGGTCTCCGAGCAGTGGACGCCATACATCCGCCCCCAGGAGAACGGCAACAAGACCGACGTCCGCTGGGTCGCCCTGACCGACGCCACCGGCACCGGCCTCCTCGTCTCCGGAGAGCCGCTGGTGGAGTTCAACGCCTCGCACTTCACCCCGGAGGACCTGTCGTCCGGAGTGCGCCACGACTACCAGCTCACCCCGCGCGACGAGGTCGTCCTTCGGGTGAACCACCGGCAGATGGGCCTGGGTGGCGACAACAGCTGGGGCGCCCACACGCACGACGAGTACAAGCTGTTCGCGAGCCGCGACTACTCCTACACCTACCGGCTGCGCCCGCTGACCGACGTGGACGAGGCGATGGCGGCCTCGCGCCGGCCGACCGCCGTGGAGTGACGTGGATCTCGGTGCGGGTCCAGGACGCCGTTTCGTACCCTGGACCCGCCCGTGCCCCAAGAGCCCTTGACCTGCCTCGGCAGGCAGGGAGCCGAACACCGGAGCGCTTCATGCTGCGTACGCTCTTCAAGTCCAAGATCCACCGCGCCACCGTCACCCAGGCCGACCTGCACTACGTGGGATCGGTGACCATCGACGCGGACCTGCTCGACGCCGCCGACCTGCTGCCCGGCGAGCTCGTGCATATCGTCGACATCACCAACGGCGCCCGCCTGGAGACCTACGTCATCGAGGGCGAGCGCGGCTCGGGGGTCATCGGGATCAACGGCGCCGCCGCCCATCTCGTCCACCCCGGCGACCTGGTGATCATCATCAGCTACGCTCAGATGACCGACGCCGAGGCGCGGGAGTTCGAGCCGCGGGTCGTGCACGTGGACGGCGCCAACCGCATCGTGGCCCTGGGTGCCGACCCGTCCGAGCCGGTGCCGGGCTCCGACCAGGAGCGCAGCCCCCAGGCCGTGCCGACGGCCTGACCGCGCCCGGGCCCGGATCCGCGACACCAACCGCGCCCGGCCCCGGACCAACAACACAAGACGGACGACGGAGCGTGCCATGAGCGAGACAGAGATCCGCGACGACCGGGCGGCGGGTCGCCTGGAGGCCCTCCAGGGCGACGAAGTCGTCGGCCACATCGAGTACTTCGTCCTCGAATCCCCGGCACGCGCTCTCGTCCCCGTCCACACCATCGTGGAACCCGCCCACGAGGGGAAGGGCATCGCGGGCTCTCTGGCACGCGAGCTGTACGGCATGGCGGCGCGCGAGGGAGTCGTGGTCGCGCCGCTGTGCCCGTACGTCGTGAAGTGGGCCGAACGCCACCCCGATGAGGCCCCGGCGGCCGCTCCCGAGCTGCTGGAGGCGGCCACGGACTGGCTGCGGGCGCACCCCGGCCGGTTCTGATGCTCGCCCTCCTGCACACCTCGCCCCTGCACATCCCGGTCTTCGACGCCCTGCGCGACGAGGACCACCGGGGTCTCGACCTACGGCACTTCGTCGACGAGGACCTGCTGAGCCGGGCCCGCCGCGAAGGAGCCGAAGCCGTCACGGACGACGTCCGCAAAGCCCTGCACCGGGCCGTCGCCGAGGGGGCGCGCGCCGTGCTGTGCACCTGCTCGACCATCGGCGGTGTCGCGGAGGCGGCCGCTGCCGAGGCCGGAGTGCCGGTGCTGCGCGTCGACCGCCCGATGGCGGCGGCAGCGGTGGCCATGGGTGCCCGGGTCGTCGTCCTCGCCACGGCCGAGAGCACGCTGGGACCGACCGTGACCCTGATCGAGGACGAGGCGCACCGCGCCGGGCGCCCCGTCGACGTACGGACCCGACTGGTCGAGGGTGCCTTCGCCCGCTTCGAGGCCGGCGACACGCAGGGCTGCGCACGGCTGGTGGCCCGCGCCGCCGACGAGGTCACCGACGCCGACGTCATCCTCCTCGCCCAGGCCTCCATGACCCCGGCCCAGCACCTGACGACGACCGCGGTTCCGGTCCTGTCCAGCCCGCGGCCGGGACTTGCGGCCGGGGCGGAGGCGACGCGGCCCGCTTAGCTCCGGGCGCGGGATGGGCCCACCTGGACGCCCGCGGTGACGCGGGTGAGTGACTGGTGGCGCCGCCGTCGGGTACGCGGGGGAGTAGTCCAGAGCCGACGCGCACCGATTGGCTGGAGGACGCCATGACGAACCCGTATCCGGACCGAGTCCCTGCGGGACCGCCCCCGGGCCCGGACCCACAGCACCCGGAGCCCCACCCGGTCCCACCCCCGGAACCACCCCCGACGCCAGAGCCGCCCCCCACCCCGGTCCCACCCCCACCCGCCCCGACACCACCCCCACCCTCACCCCCGACTCCCCCCGCACCCCCGCAGCCCCCGTCCCCGATCCCCCCGGGCCCGGAACCAGTACCGAACCCGGAGCCCGGCCCACCCCTCACGTGAGCGGCCGACGGGAACGCGGCAGGCGGTGAACGAAGAACGGTGGGCGGCATGAAAAACGCCGCCCACCGCAACATCCCTGAGGGGCGCGGGGAACTGCGCGACCAGCCCCCACACACCTGACTCGCGAGACGACCGACCCGCCCGAGTTCCTAGGCGGACACCTCCGACCGATCCCCACCCCACAACGTGTGGAACGACCCCTCCCGGTCCACCCTCCGATACGTGTGCGCACCGAAGAAGTCCCGCTGCCCCTGCGTGAGCGCCGCAGGCAACCGCTCGGCACGCAACGCGTCGTAGTACGCGAGCGCAGCCGCGAAGCCGGGCGTCGGCACACCCTGGCGGGTCGCCGCGATGATCACCTCACGCCAGTCGTCCTGCGCCTCGGCGATCTCCTGCGCGAACGTGTCGTCCGACAGCAGGCTCGGCAGATCGGCCCGGGCGTCGTACGCCGCGCGGATCCGGTCCAGGAACGCCGCGCGAATGATGCAGCCGCCACGCCAGATGGCCGAGACGGCGCCCAGGTCGATGTCCCAGTCGTACTCCTCGCGGGCGGCCGCGATCTCGTGGAAGCCCTGCGTGTACGACACGATCTTCGACGCGTACAGCGCCTGCTCGACGCGGTCGGCGAAGGCACCCGCCTCCGACTCGCTCAGCGGCGACGCCTTCGGTCCCGCCAGCCCCCGCGAAGCGTCCCGCAGCGCCGCGTGCCCGGACAGCGAGCGGGCGAACACCGCCTCCGCGATGCCCGACACCGGCACGCCCAGGTCCAGCGCGATCTGCACGGTCCACCGCCCCGTGCCCTTCTGCTCCGCCTGGTCGACCACCACGTCCACGAACGGCTTGCCCGTCGCCGCGTCCACGTGCGACAGCACCTCGGCCGTGATCTCGATCAGGTAGGAGTCCAGCCGGCCCGTGTTCCAGGTCCGGAAGATCTCCGCGATCTGCGCGGGCTCGTACCCGGCGACATCCCGCAGCAGCTGGTACGCCTCGCCGATGAGCTGCATGTCGGCGTACTCGATGCCGTTGTGCACCATCTTCACGAAGTGCCCGGCACCGTCCGGACCGACGTGCGTCACACAGGGCGCCCCGTCCGCCGCCTTCGCCGAGATCTTCTCCAGCATCGGGCCCAGCGAGTCGTACGACTCCTTCGGGCCGCCCGGCATGATGCTCGGCCCGAGCAGGGCGCCCTCCTCGCCGCCGGACACACCCATGCCGACGAAGTGGATGCCCTGCTCGCGCAGGTCCCGCTCGCGGCGCCGGGTGTCGGCGAAGTGCGCGTTGCCCCCGTCGATGATCATGTCGCCGGGCTCGAGCAGCGGCGCGAACTCCTGGATCACCGCGTCGGTCGGCTCACCGGCCTTCACCATGATGACGAGCCGCCGCGGCCGCTCCAGCGCCGCCACGAACTCCTTGGCGGTCTCGGCCGCGATGAACTCGCCCTCACCGCCGAACTCCTCCACCAGCGCGCGGGTGCGCGCGGGGGTCCGGTTGTGCACCGCGACCGTATAGCCGTTGCGGGCGAAGTTGCGGGCGAGGTTGCGGCCCATGACCGCGAGACCCGTGACGCCGATCTGCGCCGAACTGCTCATGCGTTGGCTCCTAGTGACCTCGATATATCAGCGGTGCCGGTCATGCCCGCCAGTATTGCCCCATCGTCCATCCTGACGTGCCGGTTCTCCGGCCGCACATCCGGGGTGGCGCGATGTCGCAGGCAGATACGCACGGAAGGCCCCGCCGCACTCAGCCGTCCCGAGCGCTGCGCTGAGCACCGTCCCGACCTCCGCCCCGAGCGACGCTCCGACCCCCGCGCCGAGCACCGTTCCGGACACCGGGCAACGTGCGCCGGTTCCTCGCCACTTGGCGTGAACAGGCGGCTGAATTGCTGTCTTGTCATGGCCTGTTCGCAGCGCTTACTTTTGCCCCTCCTGACGCATGTCCATGGGGGGGGCTCCGACATGGCCGCACGCGGCCGGCACCGCCGGTACCAGCCGAACAGGATCAACCGCGCCTCACTCACCGTCACCGCGGGCGGCGCCGGAATGGCGCTCCCGCTCATCGGCACCGGCGCCGCGCAGGCGGCCGACGTGGACACCTGGAACAAGGTCGCCGCATGCGAGTCGACCAGCAGGTGGCATGTCAACACCGGCAACGGCTACTACGGCGGGCTGCAGTTCGCCCAGTCGACGTGGGAGGCGTACGGCGGCACGCGGTACGCGGCGCGCGCGGATCTGGCCACCAAGGACCAGCAGATCGCCATAGCGGAGAAGGTGCTGGACGGACAGGGCCCCGGCGCCTGGCCGGTGTGCTCGGTGCGGGCCGGGCTGAGCCGCGGTGGGGACACGCCCGACATCCACCCCGCCGGTACCGGCAGCAAGGCCCCCGTCGGCACGCCCTCGGTCAGAAAGACCGCGGTCCAGGACGTCCAGCCGCAGACCCCACCCCAGTCGCGGGCGGGCACGGCCGAGATGTACACCGTCGTCCGCGGCGACACCCTCTCCGGGATCGCCGAGCGGCAGCAGGTCAAGGGCGGTTGGCGGGGCCTGTACGCCGCGAACCGGAAGACCGTCGGAGCGGACCCCGACCTGATCCTGCCGGGGCAGCGGCTCGCGCTGCACGGCAAGGCCGCCACGACGACGACCCGGACGAAGTCCGCCCCCAAGCCCTCGCCGCAGAAGCCCTCGCCGCAGAAGACCTCTTCGGACCGGCAGGAGCAGGCCACGACGAGCAGCCGCTCGCTGGTCGCCCCGGTGAGCTCCGGTACCGGCACTCCGTACCGCAAGGCCGGTGGCAACTGGTCGAAGGGCTACCACACGGGCGTCGACTTCCCGGTCCCGACCGGTACCTCCGTGAAGGCCGTCGGGGCAGGTCAGGTGGTCAGCGCCGGGTGGGAAGGCTCCTTCGGCTACCAGGTGGTGATCCGGCACGCCGACGGCCGCTACACCCAGTACGCCCATCTCTCGGCGATCTCCGTGAAGGCCGGGCAGTCGGTGGGCGCGGGGCAGCGCATCGGGCGCTCCGGGTCCACGGGCAACAGCACGGGCCCGCATCTGCACTTCGAGGTGCGGACGGGGCCCGGCTTCGGTTCGGACATCGACCCGGTCGCCTATCTCCGGGCCGGTGGCGTCAGGATTTGACGCGCGTGCGGTGCCGGTCGAGGACGGGCATCGGGACGTACGGGCCGCCGTAGAAGGGGCCGTAGAGGTTCGGGGGCTTGCCGTCGGGACGCGACGCCTCCGCGTCGTCGTAGGCGCTCTCCGCGACCTGGGCCGGTATGAGGATGTCCTCGATCCTGTCCGGTACGACGAGCTCCTCGCGCGGCATCGCCGCGGCCGGCTCCGGCAGCCCGGCGAGCAGCTCCTCGGCGTCCACCGGAAGCACGTCCGCCGTGGGCAGGGCCGCCACCGCCTCCTCGGGCCGGGCCGTCCCGGGCTCCGCCGCCGTGCGCGCGATCCGCTCCGTGGTCAGCAGGATCAGGCCACCCGCCGCCACCACACCACAGCCCAGGGCGAGCACGGTGCCGGTGGTGCCGTACCGGAAGGTTTCTCCGAACATCGTGATGCCGACCGCGGCGGCCACCACCGGGTTCACGACCGTCAGCGTGGCCAGCGGTGCCGCGAGGCCCGCACCCCGGTAGGCGGCCTGGGACAGCAGCAGACCGGCCGTGGCGAAGACGCCTATCGTGGCGAGGGACGGCAGATCCGCGACCGACACCCCGCCGTTCCAGTCCACCGCGACGACCTTCGTGAACACCGACGACATGCCGAAGGCTATGCCGGACCCGGTCGCGAGCAGCATGCTGCGCACCGCGGGGTGGCGGTGGGCCGCCCGGCCCGCGATCATGAGGGCCACGACCATGCCGCCGGTCACCAGGGCCACGCCCACCCGCTCCGCCGTGCCCAGCGACTGCGACTCGGAGGCGCCGACCAGGGACAGCAGTCCGGCGAGACCCACGGTCGCCATGATCGCGCCCCGCCAGGCCGTCGACCCGGCCTTGCGGCCGACGAACAGCGCCGCCATCGGCAGCGCGAACACGATCGTCAGGGCACCGAGCGGCTGCACCAGACTCAGCGGACCGAAGGCCAGCGCCACGACGTGCAGCAGGCCACCGAGGCCGTTCAGCGCGACCGCCGCCCACCAGCCCGGCCGGCGCATCGGCGCGAACTGCTGTCCCGGGGAGGACACCGCGACACGCTCCTGCACGATCGCCCCGCCCGCGTACGCGACGGCGGAGACGAGCGACAGGAGCACGGACAACGCGAGGGCGCTCATGAGCTGCTCCTCTGCGTGAAGCGGGGCTGGTGGCCCCTGCGCGGCGAACGGTCGGCTGTCATAACCAACACGATGCCGCGAAATGTTCTTCCCGTCGTCGTACCAGAGCACCGACCGTGTCGTACTGCCGATGGAGTACGGAGAGGGCCGCCTCATCCTCTGGTCGGGTGACCCAGGGTGGAGACCCCCAGGTGAGAACCCCGAGGGGCCTTGGTACTACTGCTCTTCGTGGACCTCGACCCTGATCTCGCCGCGCTCCGGCCGCTCGGCGGCTTCTTCGTACTACGCACAGCAAGGGCAGCACTTGGGCCGCTCGCGACCCTGACGGAGGCGTACGCAGAGACGGGCAAAGACCCCCTGACGTTCCGCGTGCAGAAAGTCGCGCACGCCCTGCGCGCCCCCGAGCCGCGCATCGCCGCCTCCGTGGCCCAGCAGGGACTCGCGGCCCGCCTGTGGTCGGTGACGCTCGGCTGCGCCGCCCTTCACGACCGGGTCCCCGACCTCGATCCGCGTCTGCTGCACTGGGACCCCGACGCCGGCGCCCCCGACGACCTGTGGCTCACCGAGGTGCGCCCGCTGCCCGCGGACCCGGCGACCCTCGCGGACGCCGTCCTGCACGGCCACCTGGAACCCCTGACCGCCGCCCTGCGCGTCCGGTACCGCGTCGCGGAAGGCCTGTTGTGGGGCAACGCGGCGTCGGCCCTCGCGGGCGCCGCCCGGCAACTGGACCAGTGGGCGCGCGCGAACGGCCGTACGGACGCCGCCGCAAAGGCCCGCGCCCTGACCGCGGAACTCCTCGACCATCCCCTCCTCGCCGGCACGGGCACCCTCACCGGAGCCGCGTTCCGGCGCCGCAGCTGCTGCCTCTACTACCGCGTGCCCGGCGGGGGCGTATGCGGTGACTGTTGCTTCACACGAGCCCCGCGCTCTTCCCCACGCGCCCCATCTGGGTGACCATGAAAGGGCAACCAGCCGCTGAGAACAGGGGGTTCCGGGTGCGAGTGGGACTGCTTACCCGGGAGTACCCGCCGGACGTGTACGGCGGCGCGGGTGTCCATGTCGAGTTCCTCGCCCGGGAGTTGAGGGATCTCGTCGACCTCGAGGTGCACTGCTGGGGCGAGGGCCGCGGGGTGGGCGTGGTGAGGCACCGCCCCTGGTCCGCGCTGGACACCGCCAACGACGCGCTGCGCACCTTCTCCGTGGACCTCGCCATGGCCGCCGGTCTGGAAGGCCGCGAACTCGTCCACTCCCACACCTGGTACGCCAACCTCGCCGGCCACCTCGGCAAGCTGCTGTACGGCATCCCGCATGTGATGACCGCGCACTCCCTGGAGCCCCTGCGCCCCTGGAAGGCCGAGCAACTCGGCGGCGGATACGCCCTGTCCAGCTGGGCCGAGCGCACCGCGATCGAGGCCGCCGACGCGGTGATCGCCGTCTCCGGGGCCATGCGTGAGGACATCCTCGGCTGCTACCCGGCGCTGGACCCGGACCGCGTCCACGTCGTGCACAACGGCATCGACACCACCCTCTACCGGCCCGACCACGGCACCGACGTCCTGCGCCGGTTCGGCCTCGACGCCGACCGCCCGTACGTGCTGTTCGTCGGCCGCATCACCCGCCAGAAGGGCGTGCCCCATCTGCTGCGCGCGGTGCGGGACATCGACCCGGCCGCGCAGGTCGTGCTGTGCGCGGGCGCGCCCGACACTCCCGAGATCGACCAGGAGTTCCGCGACCTCTACCAGGAGCTCAGCCGCGTCCGCGAGGGTGTGCACTGGATCCCGCAGATGCTGCCGCGCCCGGAGGTGATCCAACTCCTCACGCACGCGGCCGTGTTCGTCTGCCCCTCGGTGTACGAACCCCTCGGCATCGTCAACCTCGAGGCCATGGCCTGTGGAACTCCCGTGGTCGCCTCGCAGGTCGGGGGCATTCCCGAGGTCGTCGACGACGGCAAGACGGGCCTGCTCGTCCCGCTGGACGACGATATCGAGGCCTTCGAGGCAGGACTGGCGCGGGCACTGGACTCGGTGATCGGCGACCCGGAGACCGCCCGCCGGATGGGCGAGGCCGGACGGGAGCGCGCGGTGGGGGAGTTCGGCTGGGACACCGTGGCGCGGCGGACGGTCCGGCTCTACGGGGAGATCCTCAAACAGGCTTAGCGCGCATTGCTCAGGGGCAGGCTGGGATCAACCACGGTGAGGGGAGCGGCCATGCGTCGTGGCGGACCTTCGGTGCTCGGAATCGTCCTGGCGGGCGGAGAAGGCAAACGCCTGATGCCCCTGACCGCGGACCGCGCGAAACCCGCGGTCACCTTCGGAGGAACGTATCGCCTGGTCGACTTCGTCCTCTCCAACCTCGTCAACGCCGACATCCTGCGCATCTGCGTCCTCACGCAGTACAAGTCGCATTCGCTGGACCGGCACATCACCACGACCTGGCGCATGTCCAGCCTGCTCGGCAACTACGTCACCCCGGTCCCGGCCCAGCAGCGGCTCGGCCCCCGCTGGTACCTCGGCAGCGCGGACGCGATCCTCCAGTCCCTCAACCTGATCTACGACGAGCGCCCCGAGTACGTCGCGGTGTTCGGCGCCGACCACGTGTACCGCATGGATCCGCGCCAGATGCTCGCCCAGCACATCGAGAGCGGCGCGGGCGTGACGGTGGCGGGCATACGCGTCCCGCGCGGCGAATCTTCCTCCTTCGGCGTCATCAGCCCCGGCTCGGACGGCCTGACCGTGGAACGCTTCCTGGAGAAGCCCGCCGACCCGCCCGGCCTGCCCGACGACCCGGAGACCGTCTTCGCCTCGATGGGCAACTACATCTTCACCACCAAGGCCCTCATCGAGGCGCTCCAGCGGGACGCCGAGGACGAGAACTCCGTGCACGACATGGGCGGTTCGATCCTGCCCCAGCTCACCGACCGGGGCGAGGCCCAGCTCTACGACTTCAGCGCCAACCACGTCCCCGGCGAGACCACCCGCGATCAGGGCTACTGGCGGGACGTCGGCACCCTGGACGCGTACTACGACGCGCACATGGACCTGATCGCCGAGCGCCCCGCCTTCAATCTCTACAACCGCAGCTGGCCCATCTACACCCACTCCAACCAGCTCTCCCCGGCCCGCTTCAACGCGGGCGGCATGGCCAGCGAGTCCATCATCAGCGCCGGCTGCCTGATCCGGGGGCAGGTCACGCGGTCCGTGCTCTCGCCGGGGGTGGTGGTCGACCCGGGGGCGGTGGTGCAGGGGGCGGTGCTGCACGACAACGTGCGGATCGGGCGGGGCGCGGTGGTGCGAGGCGCGGTGCTCGACAAGAACGTCGAGGTGCCCCCGGGCGCGACGATCGGCGTCAATCCGGAGCGGGACGCGGAGCTGTACACCGTCTCCAAGGGCGGGGTGATCGCGCTGGGGAAGGGGCAGCAGGTGCCCTAGCCGGCCGCCCCTTCCCGTTCGACGGCCCCGCCCTGCCCGGCTCAGCCGCTGCGGGTGAAGACCTCGCCCCGGGTCGAGCCGGTGGAGCAGAGCTTCTTCTCGTCGGCCGTCATCTTGCGGGACTTGACCACGACCGCGCTGTGCTTGCCGTCCGTGCCGTTCGGGGCGGGGCCGGTGATCACGTCGGGTACGAACCAGTAGTAGTGGCCCCACTTGGGGTCGTCGTAGTGGGTCTGCCATGTGCCGGTTATCCGCTGCATCACCTGGGCACGGGAGATCCAGCCCACTTCTCCCGGCTGGACGTTCACGGTGAAGGAACTCGTCTCCGTGTGCGAGCTCTGCCATGTGTAGTTGTACGTCGCGGTCACACTGGCGCTGATGATCCCTTCGATGCCCCCACCGACGGTGACCGAGCCTCCCACCGAGTGGGAGGAACCCACGGTGTCGGCCCACGACATCGACTGGGAGGCGGGTGAGGCGGTGCAGTTGTAGAGCAGCTCGGACACCTGACGGGGCTCACCGAGGTAAGCCGGGCCGATCTCCGGGGAGTTGAAGCTGCACTTGCCTTCCCCGGAAGCACAGTCGGCCATGATCTGCTCCGCGGTGGGCTGCTCCTCGGCCCCTGCGGGCACAGCTGCCGCGATCATCCCGAACGCCGTCGCCGCCAGCACCAGAGTGCGGCCGCCGTACCGCAGTGCGCGGTTCCTCGTCATCGTTGTTGCCTCTCGCCGTACGTGGGGGGTCGGTGACACGGCCCGCTGTTCTCGCTGGGCCTGCAGTCACCGCGTGGTGCCCACGAGGCTCACGCAATCATCGGCCGAGCTACACCAAGAACTCGCAAAGTTGTACTTGATTCCGCAACCGATGCACCGTCAATCAGCTTTCGGACAAGGCCAATTGGTTCTACCGGACTCCAGTCGTGTTCCTGGACGGACGCCCGAATCCGTGTTGTCATGCCAACTGCTGTCCATGACAACGTTGTTATGGAGAATCCGTGCGCCTACGACGTCTCAGAAACCGACTCGTGTTACTCCTCGCCGGGGCCCTCGGCCTCGCGGGCCTGAGTACGACACCCGCCCCGGCGGCGGGCGGTGATCCCATCGAGATCCACGGCCTGCGGGGCGAGTACTACACCCAGTCCGCCCCCGGTGCCTTCGACTTCCACGAGCTCAAGGCGACCGCCTTCGACCCCGACCTCGACTTCGGCAACCTGGAGCCGCGCCTGGCCTTCGCCACCGGCCGCTCGGACGACGTCAGCGTCCGCTGGACCGGCAAGATCGTGCCGGAGAAGTCCGGTCCCCACACCTTCTCGATCACCGGCGACAACGGCTTCCGTCTCTGGATCGACGGAAAGCTCGCCATCGACCACTGGGTCGACGACTGGGACCGCGAACAGACCGCCGCGCCCGTGGAGTTGTCCGCCGGTACCGCGTACGACATCAAGGTCGAGTACTTCGAGCACTACGGCGGCTCCAACCTCCACCTGCGCTGGACCGAGCCCGGTGGCAGCAAGGAGCCCGTCCCGCAGTCCGCGTTCCGCCTCCCCGACGGCTTCGACTACGACGGAGCGATCGCGGCCACGGTCCTCGCGGACGGCCGTACGCTCAAACTCGACTTCGCCCGGGACCTCGCCGCACCCGCGGCCGACGTCACCGACCACCTGGACGCGGTGATCGGCGGCGCCGCATGGCCGCTCGGGACGGCCACGCTCGACCCCGCCGACCCCAAGGCCCTCCTCGTCGCGCTGAAGGAGCCCGTGGTCGGCAACAAGACCGGGACGGCACGCGGCACGGCCGACATCCGCTACGACGGTGCCGGGGGCCTTGCCAACACCGACGGCAACGTTGTCAAAGCCTTCTGGAGCAGCGGCCCCAACCGGTCGACGTACGAGCTGCGCACGAGGTGGGCCGACGAGGTGGGCCCGGACAACGCCCACCCCGAGTACCCGCGCCCCCAGCTGACCCGGGGCGCCTGGCGCAACCTCAACGGCCGCTGGCAGTTCGCGGCGGCCGAGGCGGGCGAGCGGCCCCCGGTCGGCCAGAACCTCCCCGAACGCATCCTCGTCCCGTACCCGGTCGAGTCCCAGCTCTCCGGCCTCCAACGCCACGAGGACCGCATGTGGTACCGCCGCACCTTCACGGTCCCCGCCGACTGGCGCATCGGCTCCGGCAAGCGCCTGAAGCTCAACTTCGGCGCCGTCGACTGGCGGGCCGAGGTGTACGTCAACGGCACCAAGGTCACCGAACACACGGGCGGGTACGACAAGTTCAGCGCCGACATCACCGACGCGCTGAAGCCCGGCCGCACCCAGGAGCTGATCGTCGGCGTGTACGACCCGACGGACGCGGCGAACGGCGAGAACCCGCCGCTCGGCAAGCAGCGCCTCGATCCGAGCGGCATCTGGTACACCCCGTCCTCCGGCATCTGGCAGACGGTCTGGATGGAGCCGGTCGCCCCCGATCACGTGGACGCCCTGAAGCTCACCCCCGACGTCCACGCGGACACCCTGACCGTCGAGCCGCAGGGCGTGCGCGACGGCGTACCCGTCACGGCGACGGCGTACGACGGACGGCGCAAGGTCGCCACCGCCACCGGCCGCACCGGCCGGCCGCTGACCCTCACCCTCCCGGATCCGCATCTGTGGTCACCCGACGATCCCTTCCTGTACGACCTGAAGGTGAGCGTCGGCGCCGACCGTGTCGGCAGCTACTTCGGGATGCGCTCCATCTCCGTCGAGAAGGTGAACGGCGTCCCGCGCACCGTCCTCAACGGTGAGCCGATCTTCATGATGGCCACTCTGGACCAGGGCTTCTGGCCCGACGGCCTGCACACGGCCCCGACCGACGAGGCCCTCGCGTACGACCTGAAGGCGCACAAGAAGCTGGGCTTCAACGCCGTGCGCAAGCACATCAAGGTCGAGCCGGACCGCTGGTTCCACTGGGCCGACCGGCTGGGCCTGCTGGTGTGGCAGGACATGCCCGCGATGACGGCGGGGGTGAACCCGGGCGCCGAGGCCCGTGCCCAGTACGAGCGCGAGATGAAACAGATGATCGACGAGCACATCAGCAGCCCGTCGGTGATCATGTGGGTCACCTTCAACGAAGGCTGGGGCCAGTACGACGTCGGCCGCATAGCCGAGCAGGCGCAGGCCTGGGATCCCACCCGGCTGGTCAACGGCCAGTCCGGGCTGAACCTCGGGGCCGACGGCGGCACCGGCGACATCATGGACGAGCACGGCTACCCGAGCCCGGCCCTGCCGCCGCGCCCCGACGGCGAACGGGCACTGGTGAGCGGCGAGTACGGCGGCCTCGGCCTCGCCGTGCCCGGGCACGCCTGGTCGGTGCAGCAGTCGTACGTCGACGTCGACCCCGCCACCTACACGGACGACTACCTCACGAAGCTCGACGAGGTACGCGCCCTGGTCTGCCGGGGCGGCAACGGAGCCGTCTACACCCAGATCTCGGACGTCGAGGGGGAGCTGAACGGGCTCCTGACCTACGACCGCGCCGTACTGAAACCGGACGCGGCACGGCTCAGGGCAGCTCACGAGGCGCTGATCCATGACGCCTCCCGGGTGACACCCACGGGATGCCCGGTGCCGCTACCCGTGCTGCACTGACCTCATATGCACCATGAGTCCCGCCCCTTTCACGAGGGGCGGGACTTAATCTGCCGTTAACTGTGCGTAGCTTGATCGTACTTGACTGTAATCGCCCGCGGGCGATTGACTGCTGGTCCACCCTTCGTCGACGCGAGGCAAGCCATTGACTTCTGACCTGCTCGCACCTCTCGACCTGGCGTTCTGGAACATCGAGTCCGCCGAACACCCCATGCACCTGGGCGCGCTCGGCGTCTTCGCGGCGCACTCGCCCACCGCGGGCGCCCACGCGGCCGACCTGCTCGCCGCGCGCGCCGCAGCCGTGCCGGGGCTGCGGATGCGCATCCGTGACGCCTGGCAGCCGCTGCAGCCGTTCTCCTTCGGCGGCGCCGCCCGTGAGCCCGCACCCGAGTTCGACCCCCTCGACCACGTCCGGCTGCACGCCCCGACCGCCGACTTCCAGGCGATGGCGGGCCGGCTCATGGAGCGTCCGCTGGAGCGTGGCCGGCCGCCGTGGGAGGCGCATGTGCTGCCGGGGGAGGACGGTGTGTCGTTCGCCGTGCTGTTCAAGTTCCACCACGCCCTCGCCGACGGGCTGCGGGCGCTGACGCTCGCCGCCGCCGTCCTGGACCCCATGGACCTGCCCGCCCGCAAGCCCCGCCCCGAGGAGCCCGCGCGCAGCCGCCTGCCCGATGTGCGCAGGCTGCCGGGGCTGGTGCGGGGCGCCCTGTCCGATGTGGGCCGGGCCCTCGACATCGGCGCCTCCGTCGCCGTGTCGACCCTGGGAGTGCGCTCGTCCGCCGCGCTGACCGCCGAGCCGAGCGGCACCCGCCGTACCGCCGGGGTGATCGTCGACATCGACGACGTGCACGTGATCCGCAAGGCCGTCGGCGGCACCGTCAACGACGTCCTCATCGCGGTCGTCGCGGGCGCCCTGCGCCGCTGGCTCGACGAACGCGGCGACGGCAGCGAGGGCGTCGCGCCCCGCGCCCTGATCCCCGTCTCCAAACGCCGGCCGCGCACCGCGCACCCTCAGGGCAACCGGCTCTCCGGGTACTTGATACGGCTCCCCGTGGACGACCCCGACCCGCTGCGCCGCCTCGCCGCGGTCCGCACCGACATGGACCGCAACAAGGACGCCGGCCCCAACCGGGGCGCGGGCGCCGTCGCCCTGCTCGCCGACCACGTCCCCGCGCTCGGCCACCGGCTCGGCGGACCGCTGGTCGGCCAGGCCGCCCGGCTCTGGTTCGACATCCTGGTCACCAGCGTGCCGCTGCCCGGCATCGCCCTGAAGCTCGGCGGCCACCCCGTCACGGAGGTCTACCCCTTCGCCCCGCTCGCCCGCGGCCAGTCCCTGGCGATCGCGATCTCGACGTACCGCGGACGCGTCCACTACGGCCTCGTCGCCGACGCCAAGGCCGTACCGGACCTCGACGTGCTCGCTCGGGCCGTCTCCGAGGAGGTCGCGGAGCTGATCACCGCCTGCGGTCCCTGAGGCCCTTCCCCTCGGGCTCCTTCGCCGGTTTTGGAGGAGTGGCCCGGCGCTCCGTACAATTCCCCGTTCGAAAGCGGGCGCGACCGGAGCGCCGCGGGTGAGCAGGGAAACGGCAGCGGCGATGACGGTGACAGAGGACGGCGCGACGGCGATCACGGACGAGGTCGCGCACGAGCCCGGTGGCGAGGTCGTATACGGCCCCGGCATCGACCCCGAGCGGCTCGCCGTCTGCCTCAGCGTGCTCGAGGAGCTCGACAAGCTGGAGGTCGACCACCCCGACGCGATCAAGGTGCGCCGGGCCACCTCGCACATCTACCGCACGGTCAAGCAGCGCCGCCGCCAGGAGCGCCGGGCCGCCAAGACCGCCCACGACAAGGCGGTCACGGAGGCCACGGCGACCGGCTCCGCCCAGCGCATCGACGACGAGACCGAGGGCCTGCTGCCGTCGTCGCGGACCGAGGAGGGCAGGATCGCCGGGATACTCCAGCGCCCCCGCTCCTGCTACACCTGCAAGAGCCGGTACGTGGAAGTCGACTACTTCTACCACCAGCTCTGTCCCGACTGCGCCCGCGTGAACCGCGCCAAGCGCGACGCCCGCGCCGACCTCACGGGCAAGCGCGCCCTGCTCACCGGCGGCCGCGCCAAGATCGGCATGTACATCGCGCTGCGCCTGCTGCGCGACGGTGCGCACACCACGATCACCACGCGTTTCCCGAAGGACGCCATCCGGCGTTTCAAGGCCATGGACGACTCGGCGGACTGGATGCACCGCCTGGAGGTCGTCGGCATCGACCTGCGCGACCCGGCGCAGGCCGTGGCCCTCGCCGATCAGGTCGCCGAGGCGGGCCCGCTCGACATCCTCGTCAACAACGCGACGCAGACCGTACGCCGTCTGCCCTCCGCCTACGCCGCGCTGGTCGAGGGCGAGAGCGCCCCGCTGCCCGCCGGTGAGCTGCCCGCCCACCACGTCATCGGCGCCTTCAACTCCGGCGCGGTCGACGGCCTCGCCGCCCTGCCGCTCGGCACCAGCGGCCTCGACGCCCAGAAGGTCGCCGACCTCGCCCTGGTCGCGGGCAACGCCAGCGTCGCCCGGCACCTCGACGGCACCGCCATCGACGCGGGCGGTCTCGTCCCGGACGTCGTGGACACCAACACCTGGGTGCAGACCATCGAGCAGATCTCCCCGGTGGAGCTCCTCGAGACCCAGCTGTGCAACTACACGGCGCCGTTCATCCTGATCAGCAAGCTCCGGTCGGCCATGGCCGAGGCCGCGAAGAAGGCGGCGAGCGGGCGCGCGTACGTCGTGAACGTCTCGGCGATGGAGGGCGTCTTCGGGCGCGGCTACAAGGGTGCGGGGCATCCGAACACGAACGCCGCGAAGGCTGCGATGAACATGGTCACGCGGACCAGTGCGCAGGAGATGTTCGACAGCGACGGCATCCTCATGACGTCCGTCGACACCGGCTGGATCACGGATGAGCGTCCGCACTACGACAAGCTGCGGCTGGCCGAGGAGGGGTTCCATGCGCCGCTGGATCTGGTCGACGGGGCGGCTCGTGTGTACGACCCGATCGTGCGGGGTGAGCACGGGGAGGACCTGTACGGGGTATTCCTGAAGGATTACGCGCCGGGTAAGTGGTAGCAGCTCCGGGTGCGAGTGTCTTCAGGCCGGTGGTGATCTGCGGGTGGAGTGTGGCTGGTCGCGCAGTTCCCCGCGCCCCTGGGTTGGCCGGTGCGCCCGTAGGTGTGCATGAACCGCATACGCCGGAGAGGCATACGCGGCCCGCACCCGCGTCCCGCCGTCCACCAGAAGGTCCGCTCCCGTCACCCACTCCGCCGCGTCGGACGCCAGCCACAGCACGGCCCGCGCCACGTCCTCCGGCTCCCCGATCCGCCCCAGCGGCAGCCCTGCGGCCGCCTCCTCCTCGCCCGGCTCCCACACGAACCGTGCCATCTCGGTCCGTACGAGCCCCGGGGAGACCGAGTTGACCCGCACCCTCGGTGCCAGCTCGCCCGCGAGCTGCTGCGTGAGGTGAAGCAGGGCCGCCTTGCTGGTGCCGTATGCGCCGATGTGGGGGCCGACATGGGCGGCGCCCTCCGTGCAGACGTTGACCACCGCGCCGCCGTGTTCGCGCATCCAGGCCCGCCAGGCGTGCTGCACCAGCCGTAGCGGTGCCTCGACGTTCACGGTGAACGCCTCGCGCCACGCCGACGGGGCGACGTCCATGAGGGGGCCGTACGGCCGGTTGGTGGCCGCGTTGTTCACGACGATGTCGAGCCGGCCGAACTCGCGCAGGGCGAGGTCGACGGCCGCCCGCAGATGATCCGGGTCGGCCACACTGCCCGCCGCCCCGACGCCGCCCAGCTCGGCGGCCGTCCGCCGCACCTCGTCGGCGTCCCGCGCGGTCACGCACACCAGTACGCCGGCGGCGGCCAGCTGCCGGGCGACGGCGTGTCCGATGCCGCGCGTGGCGCCGGTGACGAGGGCGGCCCTGCCCTGGAGCCCGGTGTCCTTGCCCTGGAGACCGTGCGGCGACGTCATCGTCGTACCGTCTCATGACGGGGCGTCAGTTGACAGCGCCGAGCGGGGAGTTCCTGGCTGCCACGAGTTCCAGTACCGCGCGCCAGTCCTCCAGGACCCCCGCGTCGAACTCGGCGCTGCGGCCCTCCTCGTCCGCCTGGCGCAGGCGCAGCAGGTCGTCGTCGGCTGATTCCGGGGCCCGGCACCGGTCCCGGACGAGGCGGGAGACCCGTTCGCCGAGAAGGGGGCGTACCGCGTCCGCCGCGCAGTCGGAGTGGCGGTGTACGTCGGCCGGGCTGAGCAGCGGGCCGATGGCATGAACGAGCCCCGCGACCTGGAGTTCCTTGTCGGCGGGGCGGACGCGGCGCAGCAGGGCGGCTGTCTGCAGCGCGTGTTGGTGCAGATCGACTCGGGTGTTCGCCAGGCCCGGGGTGTCCCGGGTGCCCCGGCAGGCGTACAGCAGATCCATCAGCTCTTCGACACTGCGCAGCTCCATGCGCCAGTCCTCCCGCCGGACAAGCCGTTGCCGTCCGTCAGCAGATCATGGCCGCCTTGCGAATCGGCCAACGGGACTTGAACTGCGCGGCGTGCCGAGGGCGCGGGTCGGACAGGCAGGCGATGGTGAGCCGAACGAGTGACGGGCAAACGTCTCATTCCGTAACAAACACATGAACAACGCATGGGTCGAATACCGGCCGACTCCGGATAGTTACACCTTGTTTGCAGCCCCATCGAGCGGGTACCCGCTCATTTGGTTAGTCTGTAGCGGACGGACAGAATTACCGGGTCCCAACCCACACCCATGGTCCGTCCCGGGACAAGCCGGTGCACAACGGCCTGCTTGCACACCAGTTACCGGCGCCACCGCGTCCGAACCGACTTTTGAGTAAGACCCGAGCGGGCGTCAGGTACCGGACCGCAGACTGGGCCGGCCCCGCCCCGAGGGTGATCCGACACAGAAGGAGTGCGCGGTGACACCTGAGAAGACGAATCGCGAACAGCGCCCCAAGGAACGCACGGAGCGCGCGGGCCGCCGGTCGAAGGAGATCGGCAGTCTCGATGTGTGGGCCAGGTCCGCCCCCATTCGCCTCGCGGGCTACGAAGACGACCTCGCCGAACCCCACATCCTGCCCAGCGTCGACTGACGGGTCGACGGACGGGGCAGAACCCTTCGCGATCGCCGACAGCATGGGCGTGCGAGACTCACGCCCATGCTGATCAGAGAAGCCGCGGCCGACGACTGGCCGCGGATTTGGTCTTTCTGGCACCGGATAGTCGCCGCCGGCGAGACCTATGCATGGGATCCGGACACCTCCGAGGGCGCCGCCCGGGCCCTGTGGATGAACCCGGCCAAGCGCGTCTATGTCGTCGAGGAGGACGCCGGAGTCGTCGTCGCCTCCGCCTACCTCACCCCCAACTACGGCGGCCCCGCCGCCCGTATCGCCAACGCCGGCTTCATGGTCGACCCCGACCACGCCGGCCGCGGCATCGGCCGCGCCCTCGCCGACCACGTCTTGGCCGAGGCCAAGGCCGATGGCTACCGGGGCATGGTCTTCAACGCCGTCGTCGAGACCAACCCTGCCGTACGCCTGTGGACCTCCCTCGGCTTCACGATCCTCGGCACGGTTCCGGAGGCGTACGACCATCCCCGGCACGGGCGGGTCGGGCTGCACATCATGTATCGAGCGCTGTAGCCACCCGGCTTATCGATCATCCCGTTTGCCTAAATGCTTTAGGTAAATGCATAATCGCTTCTGGCGAACGGGAGGGTCGTTGTGGCACGCGTAGGACTGAGCACGGAGCGCCTGGTCAGGGCGGGGGCGGAGCTGGCCGACGAGATCGGCTTCGAGCAGGTGACCGCGTCGGAGCTCGCCCGGCGGTTCGACGTCAAGGTCGCGAGCCTGTACTCGCACGTGAAGAACTCCCAGGACCTCAAGACGAGGATCGCCCTGTTCGCGCTGGAGGAACTGGCCGACCGGGCCGCCGACGCCATCGCCGGGCGAGCCGGGAAGGACGCCCTGGTCGCCTTCGCGAACGTCTACCGCGACTACGGACGCGAGCACCCCGGCCGTGCCGCCGCCGCACGGATGCGGCTCGACCCCGAGACGGCGGCCGGCAGCGCCGGTGGCCGGCACTCGCAGATGACACGGGCGATCCTGCGCGGCTACGACCTGACGGAGCCGGACGCCACCCATGCCGTACGGCTGCTGGGCAGCGTCTTCCACGGTTACGCCAGCCTGGAGACGGCGGGTGGCTTCAGCCACAGCGCTCCCGACTCCGAGGAGACCTGGACGCGGATCCTGGACGCCCTCGACGCCCTGCTGCGCAACTGGCCGACCGAGCCCACCCCCCGATCGACAGGCTGAGGACATGGACACCGAGCACGACTGGATCACCACGCCCGTCACCGCGGACCTCCTGCGGGGCGCCCTCGACGTCGAACGCACCGAACTCGGCGTGCTGCCGCACCGGCTGCCGGCCCGGGCGCGCGCCCAGAACACCGACGGGCAGCTGGCCATGGCCGAGTCCCAGCCGTCCGGCGTGCGGCTGGCCTTCCGTACCCGGGCGACCGCCGTCGAACTGGACACGCTGCCCACCAAACGCGCCTATGTGGGGGCACCGCCCCGGCCGCACGGTGTATACGACCTGATCGTGGACGGCCGCCCGGCGGGGCAGGGCAGCGTGGCCGACGGAAACGTCGTGACCGTCGACATGATGTCCGGGACCGCGGAGCAGCGGCCCGGCCGGCCCGGGACCCTGCGCTTCACCGGGCTGCCCGACGGCGACAAGGACGTCGAGATCTGGCTGCCGCACAACGAGACCACCGAGCTGATCGCCCTGCGCACCGACGCCCCCGTCGAGCCCGCGCGGGATCCGGGCCGCAGGGTCTGGCTGCACCACGGCAGTTCGATCAGCCACGGCTCCGACGCCGCGAGCCCCACCGGCGTCTGGCCCGCGCTCGCCGCCTCCCGCGGCGGCGTGGAGCTGATCAACCTGGGCCTGGCCGGGAGCGCCCTGCTCGACCCGTTCACCGCCCGCGCCCTGCGCGACACGCCGACCGACCTGATCAGCGTCAAGATCGGCATCAACCTCGTCAACCTCGACCTGATGCGGCTGCGCGCCTTCGGCCCCGCGGTCCACGGCTTCCTCGACACCGTCCGGGAAGGGCATCCGACGACACCGCTGCTGGTCGTGTCGCCCATCCTGTGCCCGATCCACGAGGACACACCCGGTCCCTGCGCCCCGGACTTCACCGGTCTCGCGAAGGGACAGCTGCGGTTCGTCGCCATGGGCGACCCGGCGGAGCGCGCGAGCGGCAAGCTGACCCTGGGCGTCATCCGGGACGAGCTCTCCCGCATCGTGAAGCAGCGCGCGGCCGACGACCCGAACCTGCACTACCTCGACGGTCGCGAGCTCTATGGCGAGACCGACGCCGCCGAACTGCCCCTGCCCGACCAGCTCCACCCCGATGCCGCCACCCACCGCCGCATCGGCGAACGTTTCGCACGGCTCGCGTTCGGCGCCGACGGGCCCTTCGCTCTCTCGGCGACGTCGACCTGCCCGACTGAAGGCAGGGCCGGGAGAGCCGGGCGAGGACCACTTCGCGGATGACGGTGGGACCGACTGGTGGGCCCGGTTCGCCGCGAATGGCCGCTGACGGGGTGCGCCACGCACTCCGCCGGGCCGGCGCCGCCGCCCGCACGCGGGGACCTGTCGGGCCGTCACCCGTACGAGGTGTCCAGGTCGCCGGAGGCTTGGGGCGCGATTAGCGTCCGGAACGGATCACCCAACGGCCGTTCCCGTCCCGTGGCGCGTGGCCCGACCCTTCCTGGAGACCCCTATGAGGATCAGACGCCCCGCACCCCGAGGCGCGAGACGCCGTACCCGCCCGGTCGCCCTGGCGGCCGGACTGACCGCCCTGGCGGCGACGGTCCTCGCCGGGACCGCAGCCCCGGCAGGCGCCGTCGACCCCGGCCCGACCACCACGTACACCACGGCGCAGCTCGCCGCGGTCGAGAAGGCGGTCGCGAGCGCCGATGTGGTCGGCACCGCCTGGAGCGTGGACGACACCTCCGGCAGGGTGCTGCTCGCCGCCGACAGCACCGTGTCCGCCGCCACGATCGAGGCCATCAAACGGGGCGCGGGCGCCAACGCCGGCGCGCTGCGCGTCGAGCGCCTGCGCGGCACACTCACCGCGTACCTCTCCGGAGGCGACGCCGTCTACGGCAGCGGCTCCGCCGGCCAGTACCGCTGCTCCCTCGGCTTCAACACCCAGGACGGGGCCGGGAACTACTTCTTCCTGACCGCCGGCCACTGCACCAACGGCATCACCGACTGGTACTCCGACCGGTTCGTCACGCACATCGGCAGCACCGCCGGGTCCAGCTTCCCCGGCAACGACTACGGCATCGTGCGGTACGACAGCGGACAGCCCGTCCCGCCCGGCACGGTCGGCGGCCAGGACATCGCCGGCGCCGGCGAGGCCCAGCTCAATCAGCAGGTCTGCCGCCGCGGCTCCACGACCGGCACCCGCTGCGGCCGTGTCACCGGCCTCAACTGGACCGTCCGCTACCCGCAAGGCACCGTCACCGGTCTGATCCGCACCAACATCTGCGCCAACCCCGGTGACAGCGGCGGCCCCCTCTACGCAGGCAGCCAGGGGCTGGGCCTCACCTCCGGCGGCTCGGGCAGCTGCAGCTTCCCGTTCTTCGCCACGACGTTCTACCAGCCGGTCAACGAGGCCCTCAACGCCTACGGGGTGCACGTGTACTGAGCACGAGGAGCCGGCCTAGTCCAGTGGTGCCGTCCGCCGCCACGGACGCAGCTCCTCCATCCTCCGCGCCAGCTCCAGCAGGTCCGCTTCCGCTCCGGGGCGCCCCACCAGTTGTACGGCGCAGGGGGCACCGGAGGGCAGGGTGCCGAACGGGACGGCCATCGCGGGCCAGCCGGTGAGGTTCCACGGTGGGGTCAGCGGCGAGTAGTTGGTGTTGGCCATGACGTTGCGCAGCCAGCCCCACTCGTGCCAGGGCTGGGACTTGGGGGAGCGGCGGGCGAGGGCCGGGGTGAGCAGGATGCCGTACTCGGCGAAGAACGGCTCCAGACGCCGGCGCAGGTCTTCCCGGCTCTCGCCGCTGCGCGCCCGGGCCACGAAGCGCCTGCCGACTGCGGCGTGGACCCGGGTCCGGCGGGTGAGCTGCCGCGGATCGAGGCCCTGCGCGTCCACCGCCGTACCCGCCGTCCAGTGGGTCAGCGCGGTGACGCCCAGAGACATCGGGTACGGCGGGTCGGCGCGCCGTACCTGGTGGCCGGCCTTGATCAGCAGTCCCGCGGCCTCGCGTACGGCGGTCGCGTACGGCTTGCTGATGGTGACCCCGGCGAGCGGGCTGCGCAGGGACACGGCGATGTTGTGGGTGCCGGGCGCGTCCGGGAGGGCGACCTCGGTGTCGGCGAGGACCGACAGCATCAGGCGGGCGTCCTCGACCGTCGTGGCCAGCGGGCCGTTCTCCGACATGCCGAACCAGTCGCCCTCGCCGATGCCGGCCGGGACCACGCCGAAACCGGGCTTGATGGTGACCAGTCCGCAGTTGGCGGCCGGGATGCGCAGGGAGCCCATGCCGTCGTTGCCGAGGGCGATCGGCACCATGCCCGCGGCGACCGCGGCCGCGCTGCCACCGGACGAGCCGCCCGCCGTACGCGAGGTGTCCCAGGGGTTGCGGGCCGTGCCGTGCACGCCCTCCGTGGTGCCGAAGACACACAGCTCCGGCACGTTGGTGAGCCCCACGACCACCGCGCCGGCGGCCCGCAGCCGGGCCACGGTGACGTGGTCGTGGTCGGCCGGGGTGTCCGCCGTCGCCGCGGAGCCGAGGCGGTTGGACTCGCCGCGCACCGCGAGGTTGTCCTTGACCGCCACCGGCACACCGGCCAGGGGCAGTTCGGCCAGATCGGCACGCGAGCCCACTTCGTCGGCCTCGGCGAGCGCCGCCTCGGCCCGGACCACGCGGAAGGCACCGATGCGACCGTCGAGCCGCTCGATGCGGGCCAGGTGTTCGGCCACCACCTCACGGGGTGTGGCCTGCTTCTCGCGTACGGCGGCGGCGATCTCGGCGGCGGTCCGGCCGACCCAGCTGGTCACGGGCGCTCCTCAGGGCTTACTCGCGAGTATGTAGGAGAACTCTGCCGGGCGGCGGGCCCGGAGTCGAGAGGACGCTCGGCTTGGATATTCAGGTGGGTCCTCTTGGACTTTTCGCCACGCCACTCGCTGACACAGCCGTCCTGACCTGCGCATCATCCGATCAATGAGTCAACTCCGCCCACGTCACGGTCCATTGACAGCCCCTGAGGCCCGCTCAATCATC
Source organism: Streptomyces sp. CA-251387 (assembly GCF_050936625.1). Classification (NCBI taxonomy): domain Bacteria; kingdom Bacillati; phylum Actinomycetota; class Actinomycetes; order Kitasatosporales; family Streptomycetaceae; genus Streptomyces; species Streptomyces sp. CA-251387. Next base: position 8,404,340 of record NZ_JBNJMJ010000001.1, read on the forward strand.
AGACATCCGATGAATAGGGGTGTCTCATGTGCCTCATGAGGAGACGCTTGAGAGCGGCCGGTGTGCTGGCGGCGCTGACGCTGCTCTTCACGGCCCCGGTGCCGGCGAGCGCGCAGGAGCCGCGGGAGCAGCAGGCGGCGCCGGTCACGGTGCCTGCCCTGACCGACTGGACACCGGCATCCGACAGTTACGCCTACGAGCGCTCCGCCCGCCTCGTGGCCGACAGCGCAACCGAACGGCGCGTCGCCGACACCCTCGCCGACGACCTCCGCGAGGCGGGACGCGGCACAGTACTCGTGGTGCGAGGCGGCGCCCGTCCCGGCGACATCGTCATCGACGTCCGGCCCTCCCGGACCTCCCTCGGCACGGAGGGCTACGAACTCCGCCCCGGCAGCCGCCTGTCGGTGACCGCGGCGACCGAGACCGGTGCCTTCTACGGCACCCGCACCTTCCTGCAGCTCCTCGCCCGGAGCGACCGTATCCCCGCGGGCCGCACGGTCGACGTACCGCGCTACCGGGAGCGGGGGGTCGGCGTCTGCGCCTGCTACATCCACATCTCGCTGCCCTGGCTGGAGAACCTGGTCCGCGAGATGGCGTACCACAAGCTCAACCAGTTGCTCCTCCTCAACATCCCACCGGACACGGACGGTCTGCTGCCCGCCACCGACGTGGCGCGGTTGCGGAGTTCCGCGAGCGCGTGGACCGCGAGCTCCCGGAGGACCTGACGCGCGGCGCCCGGACCACCGTTTCGCCGGGCCGTGTCACCGTCGACCTGGGCAGGGAGCGGGAGGTGGACCGGATCCGGCTGGCGGAGGACATCGGGTACGGGCAGCAGGTGGAGAGCTTCGTCGTCGAGGCGCACCGCGACGGTGCATGGACGGAGGTGACCCGGGCCGGGACGATCGGCGCGAGCCGGATTCTGCTGCTGGCGGCTCCGGTACGGGCCCGGCGGTGGCGGGTACGGGTGACCGGCTCGCGTGCCGCGGCACGGCTCGTGGAGTTCGGGCTGTACCGGTCACGGGCGTCGTAATTCGGTTGACCGGGACGGGCCGGCGCGGGCTGGATAGAGCCCATGGCCGACATCCAGGGATCGTACGACGACCTGTTCACCGCCGTGCCGAACGCACTGGCCGCCACGCTGGACGCCGGGGACGTGGGCGGCTCCGTCGCGGTCCTCGTGGACGGCGAGCCGGTGGTGGACGTCTGGGGCGGGTTCGCGGACGCCGACCGCACGATTCCGTGGGAGCGCGACACGATCGTCAACGTCTGGTCCGTGACCAAGACGATGACAGCGCTGTGCGCGCTCGTCCTGGCAGACCGGGGCGAGCTCGACATCGACGCGCCGGTCTCCCGCTACTGGCCGGAGTTCGCCGCGGGAGGCAAGGAGAAGGTGCTGGTGCGGCATCTGCTCGCGCACACCGCCGGCCTGCCCGACTGGGACGGCTCGGTCGAGGAGCTCTACGACTGGCCCTCCGCCACGGCACGGCTCGCCGCGCGGGAGGGCAGGTGGGAGCCGGGCACCGCGGCCGGATATCACTCGCTCACTCAAGGATTCCTCGTCGGCGAGGTCGTGCGCCGGATCACCGGCCGCAGCGTGGGGGAGTTCCTCGCCGAGGAGGTGACCGGGCCGCTGGGCGCGGACTTCCACATCGGGCTGTCGCCCGAGCACGACCATCGGGTCGCGCCCGCGATCCCGCCCGCGGGCCGGGACGAGGACTACGCCGCGAGCGCGCCCGGCAATCCGGCGGGCTCCGAGGCGGGCAACGGGGTGAGCGTCCGGGACGGGAACAGCCTGGCCTGGCGCCGCGCGCAGATCCCCGCGGCGAGCGGATTCGGCAACGCCCGTTCGGTGGCCCTCGTGCAGTCCCTGCTCGCCTGCGGGGGAGAGGTGCACGGCGTGCGGCTGCTGTCCCGGGCCGGCTGCGACCGGGCGAGCGAGGAGCAGTTCGACGGCGACGACCGCGTACTGGGCATGCCGATGCGGTGGGGCCTGGGCTACGGCCTGTTCGGCAGCACGTACGGCTGGGGCGGCTGGGGCGGTTCCCTCGTGATGATCGACCCCGACAGCCGGATGGTCGTGGCGTACGTGACCCACCAGATGCGCGAGCCCGCGGACGACACGCGGGGACTGGACATCGTGATGTCCGCCTACGAGGGGCTTCAGGGACTGCGCGCCTGACCATCTGACGCGGGTGGACCGACGCCTTCCACTCGACGCGGGGCGCGATGCCCGCCGCTGTTCCGGGCGCGCGGCGGCCTCCCTCCGGTGGGGCGCGTGGTGTTGTCTGCTCGGCGGGGTGGCGTGATGTGTTCCGGCGTTGGGGCGTGCGATGACGTTCGCCCGATGGGGGGCGTGTTATGGCGTCTGCTGTCGGGGGCGTGATGGTTTGTGTCCGGTGGGCTGCGTGGTGTTGTCTGCGCGGCGGGGTGGCGCGATGTGCTCCGCCGTCGGGGCGCGTGATGGCCTCCGCCCGGTGGAGGCGCGCAGAGACGTGTGCTCGACGGGGTGGCGCGACGTGCTCCGGCGTCGGAGCGCGCGACGCCCTCCGTCCGGCGGGGGTGGCGCGGGGCTGTCACACGCCCCGCGCCACCCCCGTACTGCCCCGCTCGATCAACCGCGGCACCGGCACCCGCACCGCCCGCGCCGACCCCCCGTCCAGCAGAGCGGTCAGCTCGTGTGCCGCCGTACGCCCGAACTCCACGCTGTCCCGGGACAGCGCGGACAGCCACGGCTTGACCATGCGGCACAGCGCCGAGTCCTCCCAGGACACCACCGAGACGTCCCGGGGCACCGAGTAGCCCAGTTCGGTCGCGGCGGCTACTCCGGCGAGGGCCATCACGTCGTTGTCGTAGATCAGCGCGGTCGGGGGAGCGGACGCCCCCAGGACCCGGCGGGTCACGGCCGCGCCCTCCGCGTCCGAGTAGTCGGTGGTCACCGACTCGACGCCGGTCAGCCCGCGCCGCGCGGCCTCCGCACGCAGGGTGCGGATACGGCGCTCGGTGTGCGCGAGCCCGGGCAGCCCCGCGATGTGCACGATCCGCCGGTGGCCGAGCGCGTACAGCTCGTCCACGACCGCGGCCATCGCACCCGCGTCGTCCGCCCAGACGGTGGACAGCCCCGGATGGCGTTCGTCGGGCGCCCCGCCGATCACCACGCCGGGCAGGCCGAGTTCGTCGAGGAGGCCGGGGCGGGGATCGTCGGTGCGCGGGTCGACCACGAGGACGCCGTCCACCCGGTGCTCGGCCCACCAGCGCCGGTAGACCGCGCACTCGTCGTCGATGCCCTCCACCACCTGGAACAGCAGCCCGAGATGACGCTCCGCCAGCACCTCCTGGATGCCCGACACGAGCTGGAGGAAGAAGGAGTCCACGCCCAGCGTCTCGGCCGGGCGGGCCAGGACGAAGCCGACCGTGGCGGCGCCCTCGCCGGACAGTGCGCGGGCCGCCGTGCTGGGCCGCCAGCCCAGCTCCTCGGCGACCCGGCGCACCCGGTCGCGCGTGTCCTCCGAGACCCCGGGCCGGCCGTTCAACGCGAAGGAGACGGCGCTCTGGGAGACACCGGCATGCCGTGCGATGTCCTTCATCGTCGGTCGGCGAACCGGTGACCGCTTGCCTGACACGCTGTTTCCCCCATCCCCTTCCCAATCCCCCGAACTTTCCGCGCCAGTATGCACTAATGCGGTTCAGTTGCGTCAACCTAATACGCATTAGTCACTAAACAAATTAGCTGCGCGAGATGCATTGACGGGCCCGAGGAAAGGCGTGCAAGGTCTGCGTCGTTGGCCAACTCCGCCGCAAAGGAGACCGGTTCGCCGTGCCTGTATCCCGCAGAACCTTCGCTGCCGCCGCCGTCTGTGTCGTCCTGCCGCTGAGCGGCTGCGGCTCCGGCGAAGACGGTGGTCCCACTGACGCCTCGGGCAGGATCGAAGGTGACATCACCTTCCAGACCTGGAACCTGAGGGCGAACTTCAAGGACTACTTCGAGGGCCTGATCGCCGACTTCGAGAAGAAGTACCCAGGCACGCACGTGAAGTGGGTCGACCAGCCCGCCGAGGGCTACGCCGACAAGATCAGCGCGGACGCGGCCGGCGGCACGCTCCCGGACGTCGTCAACGTCTCGCCCGACCTGGTCGCCCCGCTCGCCAAGGCCGGCCTCGCGTTCGACCTCGACAAGGCCGCCGGGCAGTACAAGAAGGAGTATCTGGAAGGCGCCTGGGCCAGCCATCGGATACCGGGCATGACGGGCACGTACGCCTTTCCCTGGTATCTCAACACCGGCCCGCTCTTCTACAACAAGTCCCTCTTCAAGGAGGCGGGACTCGACCCCGACCAGCCGCCGAAGACGTACGACGAAGTCTTCACCGCGGCCCTGCAGATGGCGAAGAAGACCGACGGCAAGGTCGCCACCCTCGCCAACGTCCCCACCATCGAGGACTTCGGCCGCTACGGCGTCCAACTCATGAACAAGGAGGGCACCGCCTTCACCTTCAACGACACCAAGGGGGTCGAACTCCTCACCAAGTACAAGGAGTTGTACGACGCCAAAGCCCTCGACCCGCAGGCGCTGACCGCCACCCCCGAGTCGTCCGGCAAGAAGTTCCTCACCGGGGCGGTCGCCATGAACCCCGGCAGCGCGCTCGACCTCGGCAACTTCAAGAAGCAGGCGCCGAACCTGTACCGGAACATCGGCATCACCGACCAGATCACCAGCACCGGCCACGTCAACATGTACGTGATGGGCGTGATGGTCAACGCGCAGACCAAGCGCACACCCGCCGCGGTCGCCTTCGCCCACTACGTCACCGACGCCGAGCACCAGATGTCGTTCGCCAAGCAGGTCGCCATCTTCCCCAGCACCGCCGGATCACTCGACGACCCGTACTTCACCAAGGAGGACGGCACCGACGAGACGCGCGTAAGGGTCGCCGCCGCCAAGTCGCTGAAGAACGCCGTCAATTACACGCCCGTGCTGTTCAGCGAGCAGATGAAGACCGAGCTGCGCAACGAGGTCGCCAAGGCGTTGCAGGGCAAGGAGAGCCCGAAGCAAGCTCTTGACAACGCTGTCGAGGCCTGCAACCGGCTCCTTCAGCAGCAGGGATAGTGCGCCATGGCCAGCTCGACCGTCTCCCGGGTGCGACGTCCGGCAGCGAAGGTGCGGCGTCCGGTGGTGAAGGTGCGGCGCCAGCTGCCGACCAGCCCCTGGCTGTTCGCCGCACCGGGCCTGCTGATCACCGGCGCCTTCATCCTGTACCCGTTCGTCTCCACCCTGGTCAACGCCTTCACCGACCGCCGCACCCTGATCCCGGGCCGGTTCGTGGGCCTCGCCAACTTCCGCGAGCTGCTGAACGACGACATGTTCTGGATCGGCCTGCGCAACAGCACGCTCTACGTCGTCGGCGTCGTCCCCGCCCTCGTCGTCCTGCCCCTGCTGCTCGCACTGCTGGTGCAGAAGAACATCCCCGGCATCACCTTCTTCCGGTCGGCCTTCTACACCCCGGTCGTCGCCTCGATCGTCGTGGTGGGGCTGATCTGGGTGTGGCTGCTCGACGAGCGGGGGCTGATCAACTCGCTGCTGGAGACCATCGGCGTCGGTCGCGTCGGCTTCCTCAGCGACCAGTGGCTGCTCCTGCTGAGCGCGATGGCCGTCACGGTGTGGAAGGGCCTCGGCTACTACATGATCATTTATCTGGCCGCGCTGGCCAATGTGCCGCGTGAACTGCACGAGGCGGCGGCGGTCGACGGGGCGGGTGCGGTGCGCCGGTTCCTGACCGTCACGGTGCCCGCCGTCCGTTCGACCATGGCGCTGGTGGGCGCGCTGTCGTCGGTGGCAGCCTTCAAGGTGTTCTCCGAGGTGTACCTGATGGCGGGCCCGAGCGGGGGGCCGGCCGGTGAGGACACCACCTTGGTGATGCTCGTGCAGCGCACCGGCACCGGGCTGACCGGCCGTGTCGGCTACGCCTCCGCGATCTCCGTCGTCGTCTTCGTCGTCACCGTCGCGCTGATGCTGCTCGTGCTGCGGGTCGACCGGAGGGGCGAGTCATGAGGGTCACGCGTGCGCGAGAACTGGTGCTCCGGTACGTACTGCTGCTGGCCGTCCTCGCCCTGACCGTCGGCCCGTTCCTCTGGCAGCTGTCGACCTCGCTCAAGGGCCCCACCGAGGACATCTTCAGCTCCCCGCCCAAGTTCCTGCCCGGTGATCCCACCCTGCACAACTACGAGCGGGTCGCCGACACCATCCCCGTCTGGGACTACGCCCTCAACTCGCTGAAGGTCGCCACCGCCAACGTCGTGACCAACTGCGTCGGTTCGGCACTCGCGGGCTACGCCCTCGCCCGGCTGCGCTACCGAGGCCGCCGCGCCGCCACCCTCGCCTTCATCCTCGCGATGCTCGTGCCCGTGGAGGGCATCATCATCGCCCAGTTCACGACCATGCGGGAGCTCGGCCTCAACAACACCCTCGTCGGTGTCGTCCTGCCGGGCTGCATCAGCGCCCTGAACGTGCTGCTGATGCGCAACGCCTTCCTCAACCTGCCCTATGAGATCGACGAGGCCGCCTACGTCGACGGCGCCAACGTCTGGCAGCGGTTCCTGCGCATCGCGCTGCCGTCCGTGAAGGGGACCCTTGCGGTCGTCGCGATCTTCGCCTTCATGGGCGCCTGGGACGACTTCCTGTGGCCGCTCATCGTGCTGAGCGACCCGTCCAAGTTCACGCTGACCATCGGCCTCAACTATCTGCACGGCACCTTCGCCAACGACGAACGCCTCGTCGCCGCGGGCACGATCATCGCCGTGGCACCGCTGATCTTCCTCTTTGCCTGTCTGCAGCGGTACTTCTTCCGCGGCGTGGGCGAGGGCGCCGTCAAGGGCTGACCTTCCAGGGCTGATTCAAAGGGCTGACCCCGTACCTCCGTCACAAGGACACGCATGCCTCCTGCCGTGCGCTTCGGCGTCAACTACACCCCAAGCGTTGGGTGGTTCCACCACTGGCTCGACTTCGACCTCGACTCCGTGCGCGCCGACCTCGACTCCATCGCGGCGCTGGGCCTCGACCACATCCGGGTCTTTCCGCTGTGGCCCTACTTCCAGCCGAACCGCTCGCTGATCCGGGGACGGGCAGTCGAACAGCTGCTCCAGCTCGTCGACGCCGCCGCCGCACGCGGCCTCGACGTCACCGTGGACGGTCTGCAAGGCCACTTGAGCAGCTTCGACTTCCTCCCGGCCTGGACCCGGACCTGGCACCGCCGCAACCTCTTCACCGACCCGGACGTCCTCGACGGCCAGGCCGCCTACCTGCGCACCCTCGCCGCCGCGCTCGCCGACCGGCCGAACTTCCTCGGCATGACCCTCGGCAACGAGGTCAACCAGTTCTCGGCGGGCCCGCATCCCGACCCCGACCGCGCGACCGAGGCCGAGATCGACCGCTGGCTGGCGCGCATGCTCGCCGCCTGCGAGGCGGGCGCACCCGGCAGACTGCACCTGCACGCCGAGTACGACGCGACCTGGTACCAGGACGACCAGCCCTTCACGCCGGCCCAGGCCGCCCGGCACGGTGCCGTCACCGCCGTGCACTCCTGGGTCTTCAACGGCACCGCCCAGCGCCACGGCCGTACCTCCGTCCCGGTCGAGCACCACGCCGCGTACCTCGTCGAGCTGAGCAAGGCCTGGGCCGACGACCCGCACCGCCCCGTCTGGCTCCAGGAGGTCGGCGCGCCCGCGCCCCTGATCCCGCCCGAGCACGCCGCCGCGTTCACCGAGGCGACGGTGACCAACGCGCTGGACTGCCCGGACCTGTGGGGCATCACCTGGTGGTGCTCCCACGACGTCTCCCGGGGCCTCGCCGACTTCCCGGAACTGGAGTACGGGCTCGGACTGCTGACCAATGACCGGAAACCGAAGGAGACGGCCCGGGTGCTGGAGCGCGCGGCGAGCGAGCGCACGCAGGCGCCCGCGCTCCGCACCACCGCGCTCGTCGTCCCGGCCGACCCGTCCACCCGTTCGCTCTGCGCCCCCGGCGGCCCGGTCTTCGACGCCTGGTTCCGGCTGGTCGCCGACGGCGCCCGCCCCACCACCGTCCTCGACACGCGCGCCGCAGATCAGGACCACCTCTCGGCGCGCGGCATCACCGAGGTCGTCACTCCCGATCAGGTACTCCCCACCCCGCAAGGAGGAGCCCGTTCGTGAACCCCACCAGACGCACCGTCCTGCTCGCCGCAACAGGGGCAGCCCTGTTTCCCTCGCCGGCGGCGGCCGCGGCACCCGCCGCACTCCAGCCGTACGCCTCCTACTGGTATCCGGACTCCCTGCCCTCCGGCACCCCTGGCCCCGGCATCACCTGGCGCAGCCTCAAGGCCTGGCGGGCGGCCCAGGACGCCGACCTCGCCTTCAATGCGGCCTCCGTACCGCTCGCCGCCCGCTTCACCCCGATGCCCGCGAACACGACCGCCCGCTCCGGCCAGGCCCGCATCCAGGCGCTGGTCTCCTTCGGGCCGACGTCGAGCAACCCCTCACAGGGGTCGGCGACGGCGGACTACTACGCCCTCACCCACTGGGCGTACCTCGACGAACTCGTCTTCTGGGGCGGCTCGTCGGGCGAGGGGCTGATCCTCGCGCCGAACGCCCCGATCGTGGATGCCGCCCACCGGCACGGCGTGCCCGTCCTCGGCAACATCTTCCTGCCGCCCGTCGCCTACGGCGGACAGTTGCGGTGGACGCGTGACCTGGTGCAGAAGGACGCGGCCGGGCGGTATCCGCTCGCCGCCCAACTCGTGGCGGTGGCTTCGGCGTACGGCTTCGACGGGTGGTTCGTCAACGCCGAGACCGGGGGAGGTGACGCGGCCCTCGGGGCCGACATGCTGGGCTTCATGCGGGAGTTGAAGTCGCTCGCGAGGGCCGCCGGGCAGCGGGTGACCTGGTACGACTCGATGACCATGGGCGGCACCGTGAGCTGGCAGGGCGCGCTCAACTCCCAGAACGAGGCGTTCTTCCGGGCCGCCGACGACATGTTTCTCGACTTCCGGTGGACGGCGGCGAAGCTGACGTCGTCGGGCCAGCGGGCCGAGCGACTGGGGCGCAGCCGCTACGAGTTGTGGGCGGGTGTCGACTTGGAGGCGAACGGCTGGAACGCGGCCGTGAACTGGGACGCGATCGTGCCGCGCGACAAGGCGCACGTCGTGTCGCTCGGCTTCTACCGGCCCGAGTGGACGCGCAACCACCTGCCGGCGGACGGGCGGGCTCCGGAGGACTTCCACGCCGCCGACGACCGGTTCTGGACCGGGCGGTCACTGGATCCGTCGCAGCCGGACGGTACGGACGGCTGGCGGGCGCCGGCGGTGTCGGTCGCCGACCGGTCGACGGTGACCTCGGTGCCGTTCGCGAGCGTGTTCAACACCGGGCACGGGCTGCGGTGGTACGAGGACGGCGCGGTGACGTCGGACGCGCCGTGGAACCATCTCGGCTTGCAGGACCGGCTGCCGTCCCGGCGCTGGGTCGTGCACACCGACGGGCAGCGGCCCGCGGTGACCTTCGACTTCGCGGATGCGTGGCGAGGCGGGAGCAGTGTGCTCGTCGCCGGGGATCTGAACCGGCCCGCGATCCTGGACCTGTATGCGACAAGGCTGCCGATCACCGCGGACACGGTGGTCGAGCTGACCCACCGGACCGACGCGGGCAAGGTGAACGTCGAGCTGGCCGTCGCCACCGCCGAGCCCACCGCTCCGGGGGCGACACCGCCGTACACCTACTACCCCGTGACCTCGGCCGACGGCTGGCGGGCCGCGACCGTACGGCTCACCGGCCTGGCCGGCACAGCACACGCGTTGGGCGTGCGGCTCACCGCCGTCGACGGGCCCGTGCGGTGGCGGCTGGGCGGGATCGCCGTCCGGAAGGCGACGCAGACGCCCGCGGTGCCCACCGCGCTGCGGATCACCGGCGCCAGTGGCGGCGACCTGCGCTTCGCCTGGAACCCGGCATCCGGCGACGTACGGCATCACACCCTCCACCGCGTCCTCCCCGACGGCACCCGGCGCTTCCTCGGCGCCACCTGCCAGCGCGCCTACTTCGTCGGCGGCCTGCGACCCGAACAGGGCGAGAAGGCGGCACGGTTCGAACTGCGTGCCGTAGGGGAGCTGTACACCACGTCGGCCCCCGCGACCGTCACCCACACCTGGTAGTCACCGTCCCCGACGACCTACGGAGCACCCGCATGCATGACGACCGCAGCCTGGTCGAAGCCCGTCTCAAGCGCGTCCTCGACGAACGCGTCCGCCCCGCCGTGTATCCGGAGTCCGTGCCGCTGCAGGTGGCGGTGTGGCATGCGCCCGGCGAGCCGGTGCCGGTCGCCGAGGGGCTCGCGGCGGCACCCGAGCCGATCGAGGTGGGCGCCCGCTGGGGCGCTCCCTGGGGCACCAGCTGGTTCCGGGCCACCGGGACCGTGCCCGAGGCGTGGGCCGGGAGGACGGTCGAGGCGCTCCTCGACCTCGGGTTCGACGAGAACATGCCCGGCTTCCAGTGCGAGGGCCTGGTGTACCGGCCCGACGGCACCCCCGTGAAGGGCCTCAACCCGCGCAACCAGTGGGTCCGCATCGGCGCGCCCGTCGAGGGCGGCGAGGAGGTGCGGCTGCACATCGAGGCCGCCTCCAACCCCGTCATCCTCGACTACCACCCCTTTCTGCCCACGCAGCTCGGCGACAAGGAGACCGCGGGCAGCGCACCGCAGTACACGCTCACCCGCATGGACCTCGCCGTCTTCGACGAGACGGTGTGGCAGCTCGTGCTCGACCTGGAGGTGCTGGGCGAGCTGATGGCCGAGCTGCCGGTGGAGTCGGCGCGCCGCTGGGACATCCTGCGGGCGGTGGACAAGGCGCTCGACGCGATCGACCTGCAGGACGTGAACGGTACGGCGGCGCAGGCGCGGGCACGGCTGGAGACGGTCCTGTCCGAGCCCGCCGTCCCCTCCGCGCACCGCATCAGCGCCGTCGGCCACGCCCACATCGACTCGGCGTGGCTGTGGCCGCTGCGCGAGACGGTCCGCAAAGTGGCGCGTACGACCTCGAACATGACGGCACTGCTCGATGACGAGCCCGAGTTCGTGTTCGCCATGTCCCAGGCCCAGCAGTGGGCCTGGGTGAAGGAGCACCGGCCCGAGGTGTGGGCGCGGGTGAAGAAGGCGGTCGCGGACGGGCGGTTCGTGCCGGCCGGCGGGATGTGGGTGGAGTCCGACACCAACATGCCGGGCTCGGAGGCGATGGCCCGGCAGTTCGTGCACGGCAAGCGGTTCTTCCTCGACGAGTTCGGCATCGAGAACGACGAGGCCTGGCTGCCCGACACCTTCGGCTTCGCCGCCGGACTGCCCCAGATCATCAAGGCCGCCGGCTCCAAGTGGCTGCTGACGCAGAAGATCTCCTGGTCGCAGACCAACAAGTTCCCGCACCACACCTTCCGGTGGGAGGGCATCGACGGCACCCGCATCTTCACCCACTTCCCGCCCGTCGACACCTACAACTGCTCCATGAAGGGCAGCGAGATCGCCCACGCGGCCCGCAACTTCAAGGACAAGGGCGTCGCCCGGCACTCCCTCGCCCCCACCGGCTGGGGCGACGGAGGCGGCGGCACGACCCGAGAGATGATCGGCAAGGCGGCACGCCTGCGGGACCTCGAAGGCTCCGCCACCGTCGTCTGGGAGACCCCGGAGGAGTTCTTCCGCAAGGCCGAGGCCGAATACCCCGACCCGCCCGTCTGGGTCGGCGAGCTCTACCTCGAACTCCACCGCGCCACGCTCACCAGCCAGGCGAAGACCAAGCAGGGCAACCGCCGCAGCGAACACCTCCTGCGTGAGGCCGAACTGTGGGCCGCGACGGCCGCCGTACGCGCCGGATTCCTCTACCCGTACGAGGAGTTGGACCGCATCTGGAAGACGGTGCTGCTGCACCAGTTCCACGACATCCTGCCGGGGTCGTCGATCGCCTGGGTGCACCGGGAGGCACGCGCCACGTACGAGCGCCTTGCCGTTGAACTGACCGAGATCATCGAGTCGGCTCAGCGGGCCCTGGCGGGCGACGGCGAGACCGCGCTCGTGTTCAACGCGGCTCCGCACCCGCGCGCCGGCATCCCGGCGGGCGGCGCACGGACCCCGGTGAGCGAGGGCCGGACGGCGCTCACGGAACGCCCGGGCGGTGGCTTCGTCCTCGACAACGGCCTGCTGCGGATCGAGATCGACGCGCAGGGTCTGGTCGTGTCGGCGTACGACATCGAGGCGGACCGCGAGACGATCGCCCCGGACCGGCCGGCGGGTCTCCTCCAGCTCCACCCCGACTTCCCGAACATGTGGGACGCCTGGGATGTCGACGCGTTCTACCGCCACACGGTCACCGACCTGACCGAGGCGGACGAGATCGCCGCCGGCGAGGACGGAACGTCGGTGCGGATCGTCCGGTCCTTCGGCGTCTCCCGCGTCACCCAGCAGCTGTCGCTCGCGCCGGGGGAGCGGCGGCTGCTCATCGACACGGAGGTCGACTGGCACGAGACGGAGAAGTTCCTGAAGCTGGCCTTCCCGCTCGACGTGCACGCGGAACGGTACGCGTCGGAGACCCAGTTCGGGCACTTCTTCCGCCCCACGCACACCAACACCAGCTGGGAGGCGGCCAAGTTCGAGGCCTGCAACCACCGCTTCGTCCACGTGGAGGAGCCGGGCTGGGGAGTCGCCGTCGTCAACGACTCGACGTACGGCCACGACGTCACCCGCACGGTCCGCACCGACGGCGACCGCGGTACGACGACCACCGTCCGCGTCTCCCTGCTGCGCGCCCCGCGCTTCCCGGACCCCGAGACCGACCAGGGCGTCCACCGCTTCCGGCACGCCCTCGTGCCGGGCGCGGGCATCGGGGACGCGGTGCGGGAGGGCTGGCGGATCAATCTGCCGGAGCGGCGGATCACCGGTGCCCGGGAGGTGGCCCCGCTGGTGACCGTGGACCGGGACGCGGTCGTGATCACGGCCGTCAAGCTGGCCGACGACGGCAGCGGGGATGTGGTGGTGCGCCTCCACGAGGCCCACGGCGGCCGGGCCCGGGCCACGCTGACGGCGGACTTCGAGGTCACGGACGTCACGGCGACGGACCTGCTGGAACGCCCGCTGCCCGAAAGGCCGTCGCACGAAGGCCGCCAAGTCGCCCTGCGGCTACGGCCGTTCGAGCTGGTGACCTTGCGGCTGCGGCGGACTGAGGTCCACTGACGGCGAATGCGGCGCGCCGACGTGCGGCGGACGACAACTGGCCCCACACTCAAGGTGGTTGGCGTTTCAATCGCGCCTTGGAGGCACACTTGAAGCTTGTCACGCGAGCCCAGCTCGGCTGGCCCGCATCCGCCGCGCCCACGCAAACTTCGGCCAAGGGCGTGAAGGTCCACTACGAAGGCTCGCCGGTCAGCGCCGAACTCCTCGACGACCACGATCTGTGCATCGCCGAATGGAAGAAGATCCGAGCCGCCCACCTGGCGAACGAGAAGGAGAACTACTCGGACATCGCCTACAACTACGGTGCCTGCCCGCACGGTTACCTCCTCGAAGGCCGCGGCCTCGGCAGACGCACCGGTGCGAACGGCAACCAGGAGCTCAACCGCGGCCACTACGCGATCGTCGGCCTGGTCGGCAACAAGGGGCTCACCAAGCCGACGGACGCGATGCTCGGCGCGATCCGCGACGGCATCGAGCTGCTGCGCAAGCACGGTGCCGGCAAGGAGATCAAGGGGCACCGGGACGGCCACGCCACGGCGTGCCCGGGAGAGCATCTGTACGCCTGGGTGAAGAAGGGGGCCCCGCGGCCCGGTGGCTCGCCGACCGTTCCGGGCCCGCGCCCGGTGATCGACGTGTCGCGCGTGGTCGCCGCGGCCAAGCACGACCCGGCCAAGTCGGGCACACCGGTGTCGTACCCGGGCGTGAAGACCGTGGAGAAGGCGCTCGTCGCGGAGGGCCTCCTCGAATCGAAGCTCGCGGACGGCCACTTCGGCACGACGACCCTCAAGGCGTACGCCGCCTGGCAGCGGCGCTGCGGCTTCAGCGGCGACGACGCCAACGGCATCCCCGGCCAGGTGTCACTGGAAAAGCTCGGAAAGGAGCACGGCTTCGACGTGAAGCCGTAGAGCCGGTAGAGCTCGGGAGCCGTGACTCAGCCATGAGAAGGGCCGTTCCCCTCGCACGGGAGGTGAGGGGAACGGCCCTCGGCGTGTGCGCTCATCCGCCGAGCTGCGTCCGCAGCCACTGCTCCACCTCGCCCACGTGCGCGGCCGCCGCGGCCCGGGCCGCCTCCGGATCGTGGGCGACCAGGGCGCGGTGGATGGCGGCGTGTTCGCGGCGGGTGCGGGTGAAGGCGCCCTCCTCCTGGTAGCCGCGCCAGACGCGGGCGCGGAACGTGCGGGAGGACAGGCCCTCCAGGATCGCCGCCATGGTCTCGTTGCCGGCGGCGGCCGCGATCTCGCGGTGGAAGGCCAGGTCGTGGGCGAGGATCTCCTCGGGGTCGTCCGTGGCGTTCATCGCGGTGAGGTGCTTCTCGACCTCCGCGAGCTGGTCCGGCGTGATCCGCGCCGCCGCCAGGGCCGTAGCCGTCGACTCCAGGATGCGGCGCACCTCCAGCAGCTCCACCAGGCGCGGGCCCCGGGAGAGGTCGGCGACCACGCCGAACGTCTCCAGCAGATCGCCGGCCTCCAGCTGGGTGACGTAGATGCCCGAACCGTGCCGGGCCTCCAGCACTCCCAGCACCGTCAGCGCACGGATCGCCTCGCGCATCGAGCTGCGGGAGATGCCGAGCCGGGCCGCCAGATCACGCTCGGTCGGCAGCCGCTGGCCGGGCTCCAGCCGTCCCTCCGCGATCATCGCCTTGACCGCCTCGATGGCGCGCTGCGTCACGGTGCCCTTCTGCGGGGCTGTCTCGGCGGTGCCCTTCTCAGGGCCTGTCTCGTCCACGCCGTTCCTCCCGTCGCCCGAGGCACCTGAGGGCGCCTCGTGAGCGGCAGTGTAATCACCAGGTTGGTCGGACCACTACGGCTGGAAACGGCGAAAATCTGTCTCCGGAGGGTGTTGTATCGCCGAAGTGGTCTGATAAATATGCGGGCATCTGCTCGACCCATGTGCTCGAACACGCTCAACGAGGAGCCGCCAGATGCCCGGCACGACAGCGCGGAAGCAGAACAGGTCACGGATGGTCAGGGCGGTGTGCGCGGTCGCCGGCGCCTCGCTCGCGCTCGCCGCGTGCGGCAGCACCAAGGACACGGGCGCCGCGAGCGCCGAGGGCGGCGGCTCCGGCAAGGTCGGGGTGATCCTGCCCCTGCTGACCTCGCCGTTCTGGCAGTCGTACAACGACTACGTACCGAAGATGGCCGACTCCGAAGGCGTCGAGGCGCTGAAGACGGTCAACTCCAACAGCGACCCCTCCCAGCAGATCACCGACATCAACAACCAGCTCAACCAGGGCGTCAAGGGTCTGGTCGTGGCCCCGCTGGACAGCGCCGCCATCGAGGCGGGCCTCGACCAGGCGGAGCGCAAGGGCGTGCCGGTCGTCGCGGTCGACGTGGCGCCGGACAAGGGCAAGGTCGCCATGGTCGTACGCGCCAACAACGTCGCGTACGGCGAGAAGGCGTGCCAGTACCTCGGCGAGCAGATCCCCTCCGGCAAGGTCGTGCAGATCATGGGCGACCTGGCCTCCGTCAACGGCCGTGACCGCTCCGAGGCCTTCCGCGCCTGCGTGAAGAAGAACTTCCCCAAGCTGAAGGTCCTGGAGATACCGGCCAAGTGGGAGTCCGACACCGCGGCCTCCAAGCTGGACACCCTCCTCAACGCCAACCCCGACATCAAGGGCATCTACCTGCAGGCCGGCGGCGTCTACCTCGCGCCGACCCTGCAGACCCTCAAGTCCAAGGGCATGCTGAAGGAGGCCGGACAGGCCGGTCACATCACGATCGTCTCCAACGACGGCATCCCGCAGGAGTACGACGCCATCCGCAAGGGCGAGATCGACGCGACCGTCTCCCAGCCCGCGGACCTGTACGCCAAGTACGGCATGTACTACATCAAGGCGGCGATGGAGGGGAAGACCTTCAAGCCCGGCCCGACCGACCACGACTCGACCATCGTCAAGCTGCCCAGCGGCATCCTGGAGGACCAGCTGCCCGCACCGCTGGTCACCAAGGACAACGTCGACGACCCCAAGCTCTGGGGCAACACGGTCAAATGACGACGCCACTCGTAGAGGCGCGGGACATCGTCAAGCGCTACGGCCCCACCACCGCCCTCGCCGACGGCCGGCTCACCGTCCTGCCCGGCGAGTCCCACGCCCTCGTCGGCCGCAACGGCGCCGGCAAGTCGACCCTGGTCAACATCCTCACCGGACTCCAGGCCCCCGACGAGGGCGAGGTCCGCTTCGACGGCGAGCCCGCGCCCCCACTGGCCGACCGTGACGCGTGGCGCCGCAAGGTGGCCTGCGTGTACCAGAAGCCCACGGTGGTCCCGGAGTTGACGGTCGCCGAGAACCTGTTCATCAACCGGCAGCCCCTGCAACGCGGATTCATCAGCTGGCGCAGGCTGCGCTTCGAGGCCGCCGAACTCCTCGCCACCTGGG
This sequence comes from Streptomyces sp. CA-251387, assembly GCF_050936625.1. Lineage (NCBI taxonomy): Bacteria > Bacillati > Actinomycetota > Actinomycetes > Kitasatosporales > Streptomycetaceae > Streptomyces > Streptomyces sp. CA-251387. The sequence goes on from NZ_JBNJMJ010000001.1 coordinate 8,420,941, forward strand.
ACGTGCACGTCGACCCCGAGGCCCGCACCGCCGACCTCAAGGTCGAGGACCGGCAGATGGTGGAGATCGCCCGGGCGCTCAGCTTCGGCGCCCGCTTCATCATCCTCGACGAACCCACCGCCCAGCTCGACAAGCGCGAGATCGAGCGGCTGTTCACGCGGATGCGGGCGCTGCAGGACTCCGGCGTCACCTTCCTGTTCATCTCGCACCACCTCCAGGAGGTGTACGAGGTCTGCCAGACCGTCACGGTCCTGCGCGACGCCCGCTGGATCACCACCGCCCCGGTCGCCGAACTCCCGCGCCGCGCCCTGGTGGAGGCCATGGCGGGCGAGTCCATCGAGGCCATCGCCGAACAGGCCGTCGACCCCGGGGACGTCGACCACGACGCCCCCGTCCTCCTGGAAGCCCGCGGGCTCACCTCACCGGCGTACGAGAACATCGACCTCACCGTCCGCCGGGGCGAGGTCGTCGGACTCGCCGGGATCAGCGGCAGCGGCAAGGTGGAGCTCGCCGAGTCGTTCGCGGGGCTGCACACCCCGACGAGCGGAACGGCTCAACTGGGCGGCGGGAAGCTCCCGTTCGGCGATGTCCAAAGGTCTTTGAAGGCCGGCGTCGCCTGCGTCCCCCGCGACCGGCACGACCAGGGCCTCGTCGCCGGCATGACCATCGGCGACAACGCCACCATGAGCGTCCTGGACCGGCTCGGCCGCTTCGGCTTCGTCGGCACCGAACGCAAGCGCGTCTTCGCCACCGCCCTCATCGAACGCCTCGACATCCACACCGAGGGCCCGGACCAGCCCGTCTCGGACCTGTCCGGCGGCAACGCGCAGAAGGTCGTCATGGCCCGCGCCCTCGCCTCCGACCCCCGGCTGCTCGTGCTGATCAACCCCACCGCCGGCGTCGACGTGAAGTCCAAGGAGTCCCTGCTGGCCCGCGTGGACAGTGCCCGCGAGGACGGCATCGCCGTGCTGGTCGTCTCCGACGAACTCGACGACCTGCGCCGCTGCGACCGCGTCCTCGTCCTGTTCCACGGCCGTGTCGTCGCCGAGCACCCGGCGGGCTGGCGCGACCACGAGCTGATCGCCTCCATCGAAGGAGTGGTGGATCATGGCTGACACCAAGGCCCCACCGGTTATGCCCGTCAAGGTCCCCGATGCCCGTGCCGCAAGGACGGTCCTGCTCCGCCGAGCCCGCGAACTCGCCCTTGTCCCAGCCCTGTTGCTCCTCATGGTGCTCGGCGCGGTGGTCAACGACTCGTTCCTCACCGAGCGCAACCTGATCTCGATCCTCGGCGCCTCCGCCGCACTGGCGATGGTCGTGCTGGCCGAGTCGCTGGTGCTCATCACCGGCAAGTTCGACCTGTCCCTCGAATCGGTCGTCGGCATCGCGCCCGCCGTCGGCGCCCTCCTCGTGCTGCCCGCCGCCCAGTCCGGCTGGGGTACCGAACTCCCCGCCGCGCTCGCTCTGCTGGCCGTCCTCGTGGTGGGGGCGGCCGTAGGTGCCTTCAACGGCATCCTGGTCGTGAAGTTCAAGCTCAACGCGTTCATCGTGACGCTCGCGATGCTGATCGTCCTGCGCGGGCTGCTGGTCGGCGCGACCAAGGGCAAGACGCTGTTCGGGATGCCCGACAGCTTCTACTCCCTCGCCACGACCACCTTCCTGAACATCCCGATGTCGGTGTGGCTCGCGGCGGCCGCCTTCGCGATCGCCGGGTTCGTGCTGAAGTACCACCGCATCGGGCGCGCCCTGTACGCCATCGGCGGCAACGCGGACGCCGCCCGCGCGGCCGGCATCCGCGTCGAGCGGGTGATGCTGGGCGTGTTCGTCGTCGCGGGCACCCTCGCCGCCGTCGGCGGGATCATCCAGACGGGCTACGTCGGAGCGATCAGCGCCAACCAGGGCAACAACATGATCTTCACGGTGTTCGCAGCCGCGGTGATCGGCGGCATCAGCCTGGACGGCGGCAAGGGCACCATGTTCGGCGCCCTGACCGGCGTACTCCTCCTCGGTGTCGTCCAGAACCTGCTCACCCTCGCCCAGGTGCCGTCGTTCTGGATCCAGGCCATCTACGGCGGAATCATCCTGATCGCCCTCATGATCGCCCGCGTGACGACGGGCCGGGCCCAGGACTGACCCGCGCCGACCCTCTCATCGACGTCACCGACCGAAAGGCACTCTGTGTCCCCGACCCCCGGCACCCCCGGCGCCGCCGCCCGCATCATCGCGGTCGACACCCACGACATCCGCTTCCCCACCTCGCGCGAGCTCGACGGCTCCGACGCCATGAACCCGGACCCCGACTACTCGGCCGCGTACGTCGTGCTGCGCACGGACAGTCAGGAAGGCGCCGACGGGCTGGAGGGGCACGGATTCACCTTCACCATCGGGCGGGGCAACGAGGTCCAGGTCGCCGCGATCGAGGCACTGCGCGGGCATGTCGTCGGCCGGTCCGTCGAGGAGCTGTGCGCCGACCCGGGGACCCTGAACCGCGACCTGATCGGCGACAGCCAGCTGCGCTGGCTCGGCCCCGAGAAGGGCGTGATGCACATGGCGATCGGCGCGGTCATGAACGCCGTATGGGACCTGGCCGCCAAGCGCGCCGGCAAGCCGCTGTGGCGGCTCCTCGCCGACGCCGACCCGGAGTGGATCGTCCGCCAGATCGACTTCCGGTACATCACCGACGCCCTCACACCCGAGGAGGCGCTGCAACTCCTGCGCCGGGGCCGGGAGGGGGCACAGGAGCGCACGACGCGGCTCCTGGAGCGCGGATACCCGGCCTACACCACCTCCGCCGGCTGGCTCGGCTACGACGACGAGAAGCTGACCCGGCTCGCCGCGCAGGCCGTCGCCGACGGCTTCCGGCAGATCAAGCTGAAGGTCGGCGCCGACCTGGAGGACGACGTACGGCGCTGCCGCGTCGCCCGGTCGGTCGTCGGGCCGGACGTCCGCATGGCGATCGACGCCAACCAGCGCTGGGACGTGGCCGAGGCGATCCGCTGGACCAAGGCCCTCGCGGAGTTCGACCCGTACTGGATCGAGGAGCCCACCAGCCCGGACGACGTCCTCGGCCATGCGGCCGTCCGCGAGGCCGTCGCCCCGGTGAAGGTGGCCACCGGCGAGCACGTGCAGAACAGGGTCGTCTTCAAGCAGCTCCTCCAGGCCGGCGCCCTCGACGTCGTCCAGATCGACGCGGCCCGCGTCGGCGGCGTCAACGAGAACCTCGCCATCCTGCTGCTCGCCGCCAAGTTCGGCGTGCCGGTGTGCCCGCACGCGGGCGGCGTCGGGCTGTGCGAACTCGTCCAGCACCTGTCGATGTACGACTACGTGGCGGTCACCGGCACCACCGAGGACCGCGTCATCGAGTACGTCGACCATCTGCACGACCACTTCCTGAACCCGGTGGTGATCAGGGAGGGTCACTACACGGCACCCACCGCGCCGGGCTTCTCGGCCGCCATGCGGCCCGAGTCGATCGCGCGGTACACGTTCCCGGACGGCGCCTTCTGGGCCGCCGACCTCCAGACGCAGAAGAAGGGGCACGCGGCATGAGCGACTTCGACGGTCTCAAGGCGCTGGTGACGGGAGGCGCCTCGGGCATCGGCCGGGCCACGGCCGAACTCCTCGCCGCACGCGGCGCCCAGGTCGCCGTCCTCGACCTGGACCCGTCGTCCGTCGACAAGCCGCTGCTCGCCTTCCGCGCCGACGTCACCGACGACGCCTCCGTACGCGAGGCCGTCGCGGCCGCGGTGGCCGACCTCGGCGGACTGGACGTACTGATCAACAACGCCGGTATCGGCGCCCAGGGCACGGTCGAGGACAACGACGACGCCGAGTGGCACCGGGTCATGGACGTCAACGTCGTCGGCATGGTGCGGGCCGCGCGGGCCGCCCTGCCGCACCTGCGCCGGTCGTCGCACGCGGCGATCGTCAACACCTGCTCCATCGCGGCCACGGCCGGGCTCCCGCAGCGGGCGCTGTACAGCGCGACCAAGGGCGCCGTGTACTCCCTCACCCTCGCCATGGCCGCCGACCACGTCCGCGAGGGCATCCGCGTCAACTGCGTCAACCCCGGCACGGTCGACACCCCCTGGGTCGGCCGCCTGCTCGACGCCGCCGCCGACCCGGCCGCCGAACGCGCCGCCCTTCAGGCCCGCCAGCCCACCGGCCGCCTCGTCTCGGCCGCCGAGGTCGCGGGCGCCATCGCCTACTTGGCGAGCCCGCTCTCCGGGGCCACGACCGGCACCGCCCTCGCCGTCGACGGCGGCATGCAAGGCCTGCGCCTGCGGCCGGTGAACCAATGAGGCGGCTCGGCGGCAGCGGGGTCGAGGTCAGCGAACTGGCCTTCGGCGCCGCCGTCATCGGCAACCTCTACACCGAGGTCCCCGAACAGCAGGCGTACGAGGCGGTGGACGCCGCCTGGCAGCGCGGCATCCGCTACTTCGACACCGCGCCGCACTACGGCCTCGGCCTGTCGGAACGCCGCCTGGGCGCCGCCCTGCGCGAGCGGCCCCGTGAGCAGTACGCGATCTCGACGAAGGTGGGCCGCCGCCTGGAACCCTCGGACCAGGGCGGCGACGACCTCGCCCACGGCTTCGCCGTCCCCGCCACCCACCGCCGCGTCTGGGACTTCAGCGAGGACGGCGTCCGACGCACCCTGGAGGGCAGCCTGGAGCGGCTCGGTCTCGACCGCGTCGACATCGTCTACCTCCACGACCCCGACGACCACGCCGAGTGGGCCTTCCGCGAGGGCTACCCGGCGCTGGAGAAGCTCCGCTCGGAGGGCGTCGTCGGCGCGATCGGCGCCGGCATGAACCAGGCGGAGATGCTCACCCGCTTCGTCCACGACACCGACGTGGACGTGGTGCTGTGCGCCGGCCGCTACACCCTGCTCGACCAGCGCGCACTCGCCGAGCTCCTGCCCGCCGCCCAGGCACGCGGTACGTCGGTCGTGATCGGCGGCGCCTTCAACTCCGGCCTCCTGGCCGACCCGAAGCCCGGCGCCACCTACAACTACGCCACCGCGTCACCGGAGTTGCTCGACCGGGCCCTGCGGCTGAAGTCCGTCGCCGACCGCCACGGCACCACCCTGCGGGCCGCCGCCCTGGCCTTCTGCGCCGCGCATCCGGCGGTCGCGAGCGTTCTGGTCGGCGCCCGCTCGGCGGCCGAAGTCGTCGACTGCGCCCACCAGTTCGCGGCCCCCGTGCCCGCCGCCCTCTGGCAGGAACTGCGCGACACCGGCCTCCTGCCGCCCGACGCCCCCGTGCCCGCCGAGGAGCCGTGATGAGAGTCGCCCTGCACACCGAGGTCCGCGCGGATCGCATCGCCGAGTACGAGGCGGCCCACCGTGAGGTCCCCGAGGAGCTCACCGACGCCATCCGGGCCGCCGGCGCCTCCTCCTGGACGATCTGGCGCAGCGGCACCGACCTCTTCCACGTCCTGGAGTGCGAGGATTACGCCCGTCTCCTCGCCGAGCTGGAGAAACTCCCGGTCAACGTGGCCTGGCAGGCCCGCATGGCCGAGTTGCTCGACGTGGTGCACGACTACTCCGGCGCGGGTGCGGACGCCGGCCTGCCCGTCGTGTGGGAGCTGCCGTGACGGTCGTGGACGCCCATCACCATGTGTGGGACCTGTCGGTGCGGGACCAGGACTGGATCACGGGTCCCGAACTCCAGCCGCTCAGAAGGAACTTCACCGTCGCCGATTTCGCCCCCGAGGCACGGGCGGCCGGAGTCGACCGCACGGTCCTCGTCCAGACGGTCACGGTCGCCGAGGAGACCCCGGAGTTCCTCGCCCTCGCCGCCGAGCACGAGCTGATCGCGGGCGTCGTCGGCTGGACCGACCTCACCCGCCCGGACGTCGCCGACGAACTGGCCCGGCTGCGGGAGCTGCCCGGCGGGCAGTACCTGAAGGGCATCCGGCACCAGGTCCAGGGGGAGCCCGATCCGGAGTGGCTGCTGCGTGCGGACGTACGGCGCGGACTGGCCGCCGTCGCCGACGCGGGCCTGGTCTACGACCTGGTCGTCCTCCCGCACCAGCTGCCGGCCTGCGTGAAGGCCGCCGCGGACCACCCCGGCATAACCTTCGTCCTGGACCACCTGGGCAAACCCCCGATCGCCTCCGGTGCCCTCGAACCCTGGGAAACCGCAGTCCGCTCCGTGGCCGCCCTTGCCAACACCATCTGCAAGCTCTCCGGCATGGTCACCGAAGCCGACCTCGCCTCCTGGACCGTCGACGACCTGCGTCCGTACGCCGACGTGGTGCTGGACGCCTTCGGCCCGCACCGGCTGATGTTCGGCTCGGACTGGCCGGTGTGCACGCTGGCGGCGTCGTACGGCCAAGTGGTCGCCGCGACACGGGAGTTGACCGGCGAGTCCGACCGCGAGCAGATCTTCGAGGCGACCGCCACCCGCGTCTACGACCTCTGAGCCACCCCGGCCAGCCTGGTCGGCGGCAGATACTCCCGCACATACGTCCGCTCCCAGCACGCGCCCGTCTCCCGCAGCTCACGCCAGGTCGTGTACTGGTAGCGGAACAGCCGGGCGCGGATGTAGCGGGGCGGCTCGTCCGGCGGGAACGGCGAGCGGCGCAGCAGCTTCAGCGTGTCGCGGTCGTTCTCCAGGAGCCGCTCCACCAGGGCGCCGAACCACGACCCGGCGTACGCGGGCGACAGCGCGGCGAACCACATCAGCCAGTCCAGCCGGAGGTGGTACGGCGCGAACTGGCGCGGCCAGCGCCGGGGATCGCCCGGCTTGCCCTTGAACTCGTACTCCCGCCAGTCCGAGTCCTCCCGCGGTACGTCGTCGGCGGTGCCCTCGATCACCACCTCGTAGCGGATCCGGCTGACGCTGCCGAACGCGCCGTAGGTGTTGACCAGGTGCAGCGGGTCGAAGGAGCGGTTCATGATCTGGCGACGGGAGATCATGTTGGCGACCGGGTGGTAGCTCAGGAACAGCAACAGGGCCGCCACCGCCAGCACCACGATCTCGTACCACAGCGGCGCGTCCGGCACCGACGGCGGATCGCTCGGGAACTCCACCGCCGACAGGGCCAGCACGATGGTGATCCAGTTCAGCCAGGAGAAGTTGCCCGACAGGACCAGCCACAGCTGTGTCACGATCATCAGGGAGGCGGCGGCCGTCGCGATCGGCTGCGGGGTGAAGAGCAGGACGGGTACGACGAGTTGGGTGACGTGGTTGGCGGCCACCTCGACCCGGTGCAGGGGCCTGGGCAGATGGTGGAAGAACCAGCTCAGCGGGCCCGGCATCGGCTGGGTCTCGTGGTGGTAGTCCAGGCAGGTCAGCTTGCGCCAGCAGGCGTCGCCGCGCATCTTGATCAGGCCCGCGCCGAACTCGACGCGGAACAGGATCCAGCGCAGCAGGAACAGCACCACGATCGGCGGCGCCACCTCGTCGTTGCCGACGAAGACGGCGAGGAAGCCGACCTCCAGCAACAGGGACTCCCAGCCGAACGAGTACCAGGTCTGGCCGACGTTGACGATCGACAGATACAGCGCCCACGGGACCAGCCACAGCAGCATGGCGCCCCACAGGGGCACGACGGAGTCCAGCCCGGCCAGCAGCGCCGCCGACACCGCGCACCCCGACCAGGCGCAGACGGCGAAGAACCGGTCCGAGTAGTGGAGTTGGAACAGGCTCGGGGCGGCCTTGAACGGCACCCGCTCCACGAAGCGCGGCACGGGCAGCATGCCCCGCTCCCCGATCAGCGCCCGGAACTGCAGGGCCGCCGTCAGGAACGCGACGAGATACACGCCGGCCAGAGCCCGCTGGAAGACCAGCCGGCTCGTCCAGTACTCCGGTGCGATGAACCAGTCCACGACCGAGTCCTCCCTTCTTCATTGTCGCGCCGGAGGCTCATGCGACTCGGACCGGCGTGACTCTCCGTATACCACCTCTCCACTTGCGTAACCCGAGCGGGTGAAGCAGACAATGGTGGCGAACTGCCCAAAACCGGCGGGAGGACGTGATGCGGACCGTGGTGCGGCCATCCACCGGAGCCATCGTCACGGCCGGCGCGCTCTCGGCGGCGCTCCTCGTCGCCGGATGCGGCGGCGACGAGAGCCAGGGCACGGAATCGAGCGGGGAAGTCCTCCTCGAGCCCGCGGCGGCCAAGGGGCCGGATCCCTTCACCGACTCCACGGCGACCTCGACGGCCGTCCCGTCCCCGGTCACCCGGACGCCCGAGCCGTCGCAGTCGCGGCGGACCGGGCCGCAGGCCCTGTCCGGTGGAACGCCCGGCCTCTACGGCGGCACCCGGGGAACCAGCAGCTGTGACGTGCGGCGGCAGATCGACCACCTCACCTCCGACCGGGCCCGGGCCCGCGTCTTCGCCCGGGCCGCGGGCATCCCCCAGGCGTCGATCCCCGGCTATCTGCGCGGCCTGACCTCGGTCGTCCTGCGCGCCGACACCCGGGTCACCAACCACGGGTTCCGCGACGGCCGTGGGACCGGCTACCAGTCCGTCCTGCAGGCGGGCACCGCCGTCCTCGTCGACGACCACGGTGTGCCCCGCGTCCGCTGCGCCTGCGGCAACCCGCTCACCCCGGCCGCCCACCTGCCGGGCAGCGCGCGCACCAGGGGTCGGTCCTGGGCCGGATACCGGCCGGACCAGGTGGTCGTGGTGGCCCCGACGGTCCAGGTGATCACCGACATCACGATCATCAACGTCGCCGACAACACGTGGATCGAGCGGCCGGTCGGCCATCAGGGACACGACCGCGACCACGTCCTGCCGCGACCGAAGCCGGTGACGCCGACCCCGGTCCCGCACCCGCACGACAGCACCTCGTCCGGCGAGGAGAGCGGGTCCCCCACGGACGAGGGCACGGCCCCATCCGGTGGGCGTACCTCTCCGGGCACATCGCGGGCCGACTGCGTGACCCCGGCGGCCACCCTCACCCCGGGCGCCACCGACGGCACGCTGACCAAGCCGTCGTCGGACACACCGGGCACCGGTCCCCTCGACTGCCCCAGCGCCACCGCCACGGCGTCGCCCCCCACCGTCGACCCCCACAGCACGCCCGAGTCGCCCGAAGAGCCCAGCGCTCCCGACTCCGGCACGGAACCGGAGACCTCCCCGGGCTCCTCGGAGCAGACCGGCCCCGAGGCCGTCCCGGACAGCCCCGACCTCCCCGACGGCGGTGGGCTGATCCCCGACGAGCCGGGCACCTCCGACACCGCCGTCTTCGGCAGCCCCACCGACGTCTTCCACAGCTGAGCGAGGTCCGGGACGCGGTCCGGGGCACCGAACGAAACCGGTTCTGTCACCCCAGTCGAAGAATCCGGCAAACCCTGGCAAGGTGGCCCCATGGTTGATCGGGGAGCGAGCGCCCTGTCACTCCCGGACGACTGGCCCGCCCACCCGGATCCGATCCTGGCGCTCAACCACATGGGCACCTTCGACTGGGACCTGGACAGCGGCCTGTTCCACATGGACGCCCAGGCCCACGAGGTCTTCGACGTGCGCCCCGACGAATACGACGGAAACCCCGCGACCCTGGCGATACGGGTGCCGCCGCCGGAGGCCTACCGGCTCGACGGTCTGGTCTCCCAGGCCATGAAGGACGGCAGCGAGAACTACGGCGCCTACTTCCGCATCCGCTGCCGCGACGGCACCCTGCGCTGGACCCACACCCAGGGCTACATCCGCCGCGACGAGACGGGCCGCCCGCGCCGCATCATCGGCATCGTCCGCGACGCCACCGACGAACTCGCCGAGAGCGAGGAGCGCCGTGAGCAGGCGGCCGACGACGAGGCCCGCCGTCACCAGACCAACGTCGTCCAGCTCACCACGGCCGCCCTGGCGCATGCCCGCACCGTCCAGGACGTCATCGACGTCCTCAAGGACACCCACGGCCTGACCCACCTCGGCGCCACCAGCCTGGTCATGGGCCTGGTCGAGGCCGGCCGCATCCGGCTGGTCGCCGAGGGCCCCGCGGGCAGCTTCGTGCCCGGGACCATGGTCACCCGGATCGACGAGCAGTACCCGATGAGCGAGGTCGTCCGGACCCTCACCCCGCGCTTCATCGAGTCGCCGGAGGAGTTCGCGGACTGCTACCCGGTCCTCTGGCCGCACATCACCGACCTGAACATCACGTCCGCCGCCTACATGCCGCTGATCGCCCAGGCCCGGCCGATCGGCGCCATCGGCCTGCTCTACAGCGACCGGCGCGGCTTCACCACCGAGGAGCGCAACGTGCTCGTCGCCCTCGGCAGCAGCATCGCGCAGAGCCTGCAGCGGGCCATGTTCTACGAGCAGGAGAAGGACCTCGCCACCGGCCTCCAGCAGGCCATGCTGCCGCGCACCATCCCCAGCGTGCCCGGCGCCGACGTCGCCGTCCGCTACCGTTCCGGCTCCCTCGGCCGGGACATCGGCGGCGACTGGTACGACCTGATCCCGCTGCCGGGCGGCCGAGTCGGCGCCGTCATCGGCGACGTCCAGGGCCACGACACCCACGCCGCCGCCGTCATGGGCCAGCTGCGGATCGTCCTGCGCGCCTACGCCGCCGAGGGACACACCCCGGCCACCGTGATGGCCCGCGCCTCCGTGTTCCTGCACGAACTGGACACCGACCGCTTCGCCACCTGCCTGTACGCGGAGGCCGACCTGTCCACCGGAGTCGTTCAGGTGGTCCGCGCCGGCCATATCGACCCGCTGATCCGGGAGCCCGGCGGCGCCTGCCGTCGCGTCGCGGTCGAGGGCGGGCTGCCGCTCGGCCTGTCCGCGGAGTTCGGACGGCTCGAATACCCGGTCGGCACCATCGAGCTGGACCCCGACCACACCCTGCTGCTGTGCACCGACGGCCTGGTCGAACAGCCCGGCGTCGACCTGGACGACGGCATGCAGACCCTCACCGCGCTCATCGCCACCGGCCCGGACGACGTACGGGACCTAGCCGACCGCCTCATCGACGTGGCCGAGGAACGCGGCGGCGACGACGACGTGGCCCTGCTCCTGCTGCGCCGCCGCGTCCTGGATGCCCCGCAGTCCGGCGGCCGCCTCCAGCAGCACGTAGCCCCCGGCGACCCCGAGGCCCTCACCGGAGCCCGGCACATGATCCGTGCCGCCGTGCGCGCCTGGGGCGCCACCGACCGGGCCGACGAGATAGAGCTGGTCGCCGACGAACTCATCACCAACGCCCTGATGCACACCGAGGGCTCCGCCATCGTGACCCTGCGGGTCCTCACCGGCTCCGAACGCCGCCTCCGCGTCGAGGTCGAGGACTCCTCCAGCGCCCTGCCACGCCGCCGCGAGGCGGGAGAGTCCGGCGTCTCAGGCCGCGGCCTGCTCCTCGTCGACCTGCTCACGGACGTGTGGGGCGTGGAGGCCCGGGGTGGCGGCAAGGCGGTGTGGTGCGAGTTCCTGGTGCCGGAGAGCAGCTGAACACAGCCGTCCCCGGTGGCACTCTTGACGTATGCCGGAACTCCCCGAGGTCGAAGCGCTCAAGGACTTCCTCACCGAGCACCTGGTCGGCCACGAGATCGTCCGGGTGCTGCCCGTCGCGATCAGTGTCCTGAAGACGTACGACCCCCGGTCACGGCCGTCGAGGGCCACGAGGTCACCGCCGTACACCGGTACGGCAAGTTCCTCGACCTCGCCACGGCGGACGGCCCGCACCTGGTGACCCACCTGGCCCGCGCGGGTTGGCTCCACTGGAAGGACCAGCTCCCCAGCGGCCTGCCCCGCCCCGGCAAGGGCCCCCTCGCGATGCGCGTGGCCCTGGAGACCGGCGCGGGCTTCGACCTGACGGAGGCGGGCACGCAGAAGCGGCTCGCGGTGTACGTCGTGGCGGACCCGCAGCAGGTTCCGGGCCTGGCCCGGATCGGACCGGATCCGCTCGCCGACGACTTCGACCAGGCGCGCTTCGCGGCCCTGCTGAAGGACGAGCGCCGCCAACTCAAGGGCGCCCTGCGGGACCAGAGCCTCATCGCCGGGGTCGGCAACGCCTACAGCGACGAGATCCTGCACGCGGCGAAGATGTCCCCGTTCAAGCTGGCGGCGTCACTGACACCCGAGGAGACGCAGACGCTGTACGAGGCCCTGCGGACGACCCTCACCGAGGCGGTCGAGCGCTCACGCGGGGTGGCGGCCGGACGCCTGAAGGCCGAGAAGAAGAGCGGCCTGCGCGTCCACGGCCGCACCGGCGAGCCGTGCCCGGTGTGCGGCGACACCATCCGCGAGGTCTCCTTCAGCGACTCCTCGCTCCAGTACTGCCCGACCTGCCAGACGGGCGGCAAGCCCTTGGCCGACCGCAGGTTGTCCAGACTTCTGAAGTAGGAGCCCTAACGCGCCTGCAGCGTCACCAGATGCTCCCCGCCCGCCGTCCGCACCTCGTACCGCACGATCTCGTCGGCGTGCATCGCCGAGGCGCCCGTCATGGTGTTCTCCCGGGCGTCGTGGTGGGCGGCGGACCAGCTGGTCACGGTCTCCTCCGAGCCGTCCCGGCCGACGGCGATCAGATGGCAGGCGCGCGGACCGGCGCCGTCCTTGACCTTCAGTTCCACCTGGCTGCCGTAGGCCTCGTTCTCGGTCGTGACCTGGGCCCACACACCCGACCGTGCGTCGGTCGCCTCGACGACCTGTGTAGCCGCGTCGCCGCCGCCCGCCATCATCGCGACCGCGGGCCCGGCGAGGGCGATCACGACCGAGGCCGCCACGGCGTAGAGCGTGCGCCGGCGCAGCGCGCGATGGCGGGCCGCCACCGCTTCGAGCAGCCGGTTCAGCATCTGCGGGCCGGGCTTGGCCATCGGGTGCACGAACTGGGGCGTCGACCGCCGGTACAGCATCAACTGGCGGGTGACGGGCCCGAACTCGGTCACGTGTGCCGCGCAGCGCGGGCACTCCATGAGGTGGTCCTCGAAGCGGAACGCCTCCGCCTCGTTCAGCACGCCGAGCGCGTACGCGGCGACGTCGCGATGCCTCTCCAGGGACCTCATGCCGAATCCTCGTGCCGTTGGGTGCGGGGTGGGTTACTCCGTGCACCCACTGGTACGCACCAGACAGTCGAATCACTCAAGCCCCGCGCAGAATCGCAACCAGAGGATTCGGAGCGGTCGGCGCCGAGGATTGGTCCGGGGAGAGAAGAACTCAAAAAAGATGGATGGCGAGATGCCCGAGCGGCAGCCCGAGCTGCCACGCCGGCGTCCACACCTTCGGCCCCTCGTCCTCACCGATCAGCGCACCGCCGCCCGGCACCGCGTTCAGATCGGGTGCGAGCAGCTCGGTCTCCTGCAGCCAGCGCCAGGCCGCCTCGGCCAGTTCCAGGTCGGGTGCGGGCCCGCCCGACTCGACCGCCTCGGCCGCGAGGCCCGCCATGCGCTCGCGCACCCAGTCCTGCCACGGCTGGTCGTACGCCGTCAGCGACAGCCAGGTCTCCAGCTGGGTGACGACCCGGATGCCGGAGAGCTCGCCCTCGGTGTCGGACAGGAAGATGGTCAGCGCCAGGGCGTCGCGCCCGGCGCGGAACTCGAAGGACGTCGGCGGCATCAGATCGCCGGTCCGCAGCAGCTCGTCGGCGATGTACTCGGCGTACAACCACGCCATGGGGACGGTGAGTTCACCGCCGCCGGTGCCGTCCGTGCTCTCTTGACCTCTGTGCAGCATCCCTTCCTGCCTTCCTCCGGTGCGTGCGCATCGCCCGAGCGCCCGGGCCCCAGTCCGGAACACGGATGAGGACAGCCGATTACTCAACCGGGGTCCGCAGCAAGGCGCTTTACGGAGGTTTGACTAAGCCATTGGTTTCACCGCAGGTCGGCCGCGTATCCCGGAAGCACTCTGCGCAGGGCGCGCAGCGCGTAGTAAGCGCGGGACTTCACCGTACCGGGCGGAATACCCAGGGTTTCCGCGGCCTCCGCAACACTCGCCCCTTGGAAGTACACGAGCACCAGAACTTCACGGTGCTCCGGAGTGAGTGTCTTCACAGCCTCGCGCACATCGAGCATCTCCGCGGCCCGTTCGGCGTGGTCGGAGATCACCCGCGCGTTCTCCAGGATCGCGTCCCCGACCTCCGGCGGCCGCGCCTGCCGGGCCCGCCGCGCGTCGATCGCGAGCCGCCGCCCGACGGTCAGCAGCCACGGTCGTACGGAGTCGAAGTCGTCCGCGCGCAACGCCTCGGGATGCTGCCAGGCGCGCACCAGCGTCTCCTGCACGAGGTCCTCGGCGCGCTGCCGGTCGCCGTCGCAGAGCCGGAGCAGCAGCGCGAAGAGGGGCCGGCCGTGCTCGCGCTGCAGCGCGGCGAGCTCGTGCTCGGCGGTCGTCGTCCCAGTCATGAGGGTGGTTCCGGCCGTCATGGCCGTATGGCATCGCAGGCGGCCGTTGTGGGACAGAGCACACACACGGATCTGCGGCGGACGGTCGATCGCGTCGGCGAACGGTACGACGAACGGTCCCTTCCGCCTATTCGGGGCACGCCAGACGGGCTAACGGAGGCGGTCTGATTGTTTGCGGTCGTGCCCGGTTTCATACGTATTGGTGGGTAATACGACCACACGGGGTGAGCAGATGATTGCACGCAGTCGACTTGTGGCCCTCGCTCTGACGGCTGTCCTCGCTGCAGGCGCCGCCTGCCAGGCCGACAACCGCAAGGCTCCGGGGCAAGAAGGCCCCTCCGCCGGCCCCCGCGACTTCACGCTCGTCGCCTCCGGCGACATCCTCCCGCACACCTCGGTCATCGACCGTGCGCGTTTCGACGCGGGTGGCTCCGGCTACGACTTCCGCCCGATGCTCGCCGGCGTGGAACCCGTCGTCTCCCGCGCCGATCTGGCGCTGTGTCATATGGAGACCGTCTACGGCGCCGACGGCCAGTACACCGGCTACCCCACCTTCAAGTCCCCGCCGGAGGTGGCCCGGGGGGTCGCCGCCACCGGCTACGACGGCTGCTCGACCGCCTCCAACCACAGTCTCGACGACGGAGCCGCCGGCATCCTGCGCACCCTGAACGCCCTCGACGAGGCGCGCGTACGGCACGCGGGCACGGCGCGCACCGAGGGCGAGGCGCGCTCGGTGACGGTGCTGCGCGCGGGCCGGGCCAAGGTCGCGCATCTCGCGTACACCTACGGAGTCAACGGCTTCCCGCTGCCGCCGGGGCAGCCCTGGGCGGTCAACCTGATCGACGAGAAGAAGATCCTGGCGGACGCCCGCGCCGCCCGGAAGGCGGGCGCCGACGTCGTCGTCGTCTCGATGCACTGGGGCACCGAGTGGCAGGACGCCCCCGATGACACACAGGTGACCCTCGCCCGCGAGCTCACGGCCGCGAAGACCGGGGACCGCCCCGACATCGACCTGATCCTAGGCACCCACGCCCATGTGCCCCAGGCGTACGAGAAGGTCAACGGGACCTGGGTGGTCTACGGCATGGGCGACCAGGTCGCGGGCGCGATGTACAACGAGCAGGGCGTCCAGGACCCCCGCGGCAACCAGTCCACTCTCGCCCGCTTCACCTTCACCCCGCCGGCCGAGAAGGGCGGTCGCTGGGAGGTGAAGAAGGCCGAGTTCATCCCCCAGCTGTTCGACATCGACGCCGGCCGAGTGGTCAACCTCAACCGGGCCCTCGCCCAGGGCGCCGAGCTGCGCGGGGTGCGGGACCGGATCCGGGAGGTCGTGCTGAGCCGGGGGGCGGGGGACGACGGGCTTGTGATGGGCAAGTAGCGCCGAGGGCGGTCAGTCCATCTCCACGTGGTCGAAGGTCTTCAGCATCTCCTTCAGCACGCGCACGCACGCCCGGAGCTCTCCGTCGGTCAGATCGCCGCCGACCTGCCGGTTCAGGGCGTGCTCGCGCGCGAGGATCGCGGTGATGACGGCCTCGCCCTCATCCGTGATCCGGATCAGCGAGGACCGCTGGTGCGCGGGATTGGGGGTGGCCTCGACCCAGCCCCTGCCTGCCGCGTCGTTGACCATGCGCTGCACGAACTGCCGGGTCAGCGCCATGACCCGGGCCATCTGAGGGACCGTCATGGGGCCGTATCTGTGCAGCAGCCCCAGGACGGAGCGCACGCCGACGGACACCCCTTCGATCTCCTCGCCCTGTTCGAGCTTGCGCAGGCCGCGTCGGTACAGCGCGCCGATCAGGTCGAACACCTCGCTGACCCGGTGGCCGAGATCGTCGGGGGAGAGGGGCTTGGCGGAGTCGTTCACCGGACCATCATGACACCTCGGTTGCCAAACTGCCCCGAAGATGACACCTTGGTTGTCATGACAGTTGCTTCGGAACTCAGCTACTTCACGTCCACCGACGGCGAGCTCGCCTACCGCGAGAGCGGCGCGGGCGACCTCGTGGTGCTGCTCCACGCCGGTTACGTCGACCACCGCCTCTTCGATGGCCAGATACCGGCCCTCGTCGACGCCGGGCACCGAGTGATCGCGGCCGACGTCCGCGGCCACGGCTGGTCCGCCAACGCGAGCGAGCCCTTCCGCTGGGCCGACGACCTCGCCGGCCTGCTGCGGCACCTCGAGGCCGGTCCCGCGGTCCTGGTCGGCGTGTCGATGGGCGGGCTGATCGCCACCAACACCGTGCTGGAGCATCCCGACCTCGTCCGAGCGGTGGTCACCTGCGGCGCCGCGACCGGAGAATTCCAGTACACGGACACCTGGACCCGCGGGATCCAGGCCGAACTGGCGCGCACCCTGGCCGCCGGCGACATCGAAGGCTGGCTCGACGCCTTCGTGCGGTACGTACCCGGCGAACACCGGACCGTCGACGACATCGACCCGGACATCCTGGGCAGGGTGCGGGAGATGGGCCGCCACACGCTCGCCAAGCACACGCCCGACGAGAAGGACTGGTCCGTGCCCGTGACCGACACCTTCGCCCGGGCGGCAGAGATCGCCGTTCCGCTGCTCACCCTCAACGGCGGCCTGGAACCCGACGACATGCTCGCGGCAGCCGAACGGCTCGCCGGCACCGTCAGCAAGGGTCGCGCCGAGGTCATCGACGGCGTCGGGCACTACCTGAACCTGGAGAAGCCCGAGGAATTCAACGGCATCCTGCTCGACTTCCTGCGCACCCTCTGACGTCTGTCGGCTCAGCGTGCGACCGCGGAACTCAGGTCCCGCACGCTGAGCGACGCAGGCTCCAGCCGCAGCCGCAGCCGCAGCCACACCGTGCCGCGCTCCGCCGGGTCGTCGTACAGGCAGTGCACGAACCGCGCGTACGCCACTACGGCACCACCGTCACCGGCCACCGCCCCGCCTTCACCAACCGCACCGCGACGGAACCCACGATCCGGTGCCCGGCCTGCTCCGAGGCGCCTACCACCACGGCGTCGGCCTTCAGGTCGTCCGCCGCCTTCACCAGGCCGCTGTAGGGGTCGCCCTGGAAGGTGTGGAACTCCCAGCGGACGTCGAATATCCCCTTGACGCGCTCGGTCGCGTCCCGGATCTGGGCGATCAGGTCCTCGGCGATCTCGTTGGTGGTCTCCGCGACCGGCGCTCCGAGGGCCGCGCCCGCCCCCATCACCGGCTGCACGTACACGACGGCGAGCAGCGCGTGCTGCCGCCGGGCGAGGCCACCGGCGTAGGCCGCCGCACGGAGCGAGGAGTCGGAGCCGTCCACCCCGACCACGATGACCTTGGGCCCGTCCGTGCCCCGCTCGAACTGGTGCGAGTGCTGTTCCGTCACGGCACGGAGGCTATCGGAACCCGCAGGTCCCGCCGCCGGGCAGGGCGCTCGACGGGCGAGCGGGCCGGGGGCTTCCTACCCTCGGAACATGAGTGCCACCGTGGAGGCCGCCCCGGCGAAGGACACCGCGGGCCGGACACGGCCGCCCGGGAACGGCTTTCTCAGCAGGGTGCCGGAGGGTTTCGCGACCTTCTTCGGGGCCCTGGGACTGCTCTGCGCCCTGCTGGCCCTCATACCCCCGCTGCGCACCGCGCTCCGCCCGGTCGTGCGCGCCCTCGACCAGATCATCGTGCCGGTCAGCGCCAACCTCGCGTACGCCGTCTTCCTCTTCCTGCTCGCCGCCGCGACCGCGGCCCGCAAGAAGGTCGCCTGGTGGCTGGTCGTCGTCTATCTGGGCCTGCTCGTCCTGACCGACGCCCTCGGCGCGGCCCTCGGCTACTACGCCGACTCCGTCCCCTCCCTCGTCGTGTGCGCCCTCGCCCTGGCCCTGCTGATCGTCGCCCGCAAGGAGTTCTACGCCGCTTCCCGCCGCGCCGCCCTGCGCCGTGCCCTCGGCGTCCTGGCCGTCGGGCTCGTCATCGGCATCCTGGTCGGCTGGGGACTGGTCGAGCTGTTCCCCGGCACGCTGCCGCGCGGCCAGCGCCTGGCGTGGGCCGCCGACCGGGTCTGCGGCGGCCTCGTCTCCGGCGCCACCTACGACGGGCGGCCACCCCGCCCCCTGTACTTCCTGCTCGGCCTGTTCGGCGCGCTCGCCCTCCTCAACGCCGCCGCGACGCTGTTCCGCTCGCAGCGCATGGAGGCCGCCCTGCACGACGACGAGGAGGCCCGCATCCGCGCCCTGCTCAACGCGTACGGCGACCAGGACTCCCTCGGCTACTTCGCCACCCGGCGCGACAAGGCCGTCGTCTTCTCACCCAGCGGCAAGGCCGCCGTCACCTACCGCGTCGAGGCCGGGGTGTGCCTCGCCAGCGGGGACCCGGTCGGCGACCGGGAGGCCTGGCCGCACGCCATCGCCGGCTGGCTGGACCTGGCCCGCCGTTACGCCTGGGTACCCGCCGCGATGGGCGCCTCCGAGGACGGTGCCCGGGCCTACGCGCGCGGGGGGCTCGGCGCCCTCCAGCTCGGCGACGAGGCGATCCTGCACGTGCCGGACTTCGACCTCGACGGCCGCGACATGCGGGTCACCCGGCAGGCCGTGCACCGCGTCCGCCGCACCGGCGCCCACTGTCGTATCCGCCGCCACCGCGCCCTCACCGAGACGGAGATGGAGGAGGTGATCGGCAAGGCCGACGCCTGGCGCGACACCGAGACCGAACGCGGCTTCTCCATGGCCCTCGACCGCCTCGGCGACCCGGCCGACGGCGACTGTCTCCTCGTCGAGGCCCTCGGCGAGAACGGCGAGCTGCTCGCTCTGCTCTCCTTCGTGCCCTGGGGCAAGGACGGCATCTCCCTGGACCTGATGCGCCGTGACCGCGGCGCCCCCAACGGCGTCATGGAGTTCATGGTCGCCGAGCTGTGCGCGGCGGCGCCGAAGACGGGCATCCGCAGGATCTCGCTGAACTTCGCCGTGTTCCGCTCGGTGTTCGAAGAGGGCGCCCGGATCGGCGCCGGACCCGTGCTGCGGCTGTGGCGGCGTCTGCTGCTGTTCTTCTCCAAGTGGTGGCAGCTGGAGGCCCTCTACCGCTCCAACGCCAAGTACAGGCCGCGGTGGTTCCCGCGCTTCCTCTGCTACGGCGAGGCCGCCTCCCTGGCCCGGATCGGCCTCGCCTCCGGCATCGCCGAGGGATTCGTCTCCGTACCGTCGCTGCGCAAACTCCTCAGAAAGGGGCACTCGCGCAACGGACCGCGTCCCGCGACCACCGAAGGACTGCCCTCGCTGGCGGCACTCGGCCTCGCCGGAGGGGACGAGGCCGGGGCGGCCGGGCCGGATGCGGGCCTGCCCGAGCAGGTCCGCATCCGGCACCACACCCTCGACCGGCTGCGGGCGCAGGGCACCGACCCCTACCCGGTGGGCATCCCGGCCCGCACCCATGCCCTCGCCGACGTCCGCGAGGGCGAGCGGGTCACCGTCGCCGGCCGGATCATGCTGGTGCGCGACTTCGGCGGCATCGTCTTCGCCGTCCTGCGCGACTGGTCCGGCGACCACCAACTCGCCCTCACCCGCAAGGACTCCGACGCCGGACTCGACCGCTTCACCGCCGACACCGACATCGGCGACCTCATCACCGCCACCGGCCTGGCCGGCATCAGCGACAAGGGCGAACCGACCGTCTTCGTCACCTCGTGGCAGCTGACGGCCAAGTGCCTGCGCCCCCTGCCCGACAAGCGCCGCGGCCTCGCCGACCCCGGGGCCAAGGTCCGCATGCGCTACCTCGACCTGGTCTCCAGCCCCGCCGCCCGCGACGTGGTCCGCGCCCGCTCCACCGCCGTCCAGGCCCTGCGCCAGGGCCTGCTGGAGCGCGGCTTCCTCGAGGTCGAGACGCCGATGCTGCAGCAGATCCACGGCGGCGCCAACGCCCGCCCCTTCCACACCCACATCAACGCCTACGACCTCGACCTCTACCTGCGCATCGCACCCGAGCTGTACCTCAAGCGCCTGTGCGTCGGCGGCCTGGAGAAGGTC
This sequence comes from Streptomyces sp. CA-251387, assembly GCF_050936625.1. Taxonomy (NCBI): domain Bacteria; kingdom Bacillati; phylum Actinomycetota; class Actinomycetes; order Kitasatosporales; family Streptomycetaceae; genus Streptomyces; species Streptomyces sp. CA-251387. The sequence goes on from NZ_JBNJMJ010000001.1 coordinate 8,441,196, forward strand.
TTCGAAATGGGCCGCACCTTCCGTAACGAGGGCGTCTCCTACAAGCACAACCCCGAGTTCACGATGCTGGAGGCCTACCAGGCGTACGCCGACTACGACGTGATGCTCGACCTCACCCGCGAACTCGTCCAGGGCGCCGCGACCGCCGCCTTCGGCTCGCCTACCGCCCGCAAGGACGGCACGGAGTACGACATCTCCGGGCAGTGGCCGGTCAAGACGGTGTACGGCGCCATCTCCGAGGCCTTGGGGGAGGAGATCGGCCCCGACACGGAACTACTCAGGCTGCACCGGCACTGCGACCGCGCGGGCGTGCCGTACACCGCCGACGACGGCCATGGCGACATCGTGCTGGAGATGTACGAGCGGCTCGTCGAGGAGAAGACCCAGCTGCCCACCTTCTACAAGGACTTCCCGACCGACGTCTCCCCGCTCACCCGCCAGCACCGCGAGGACCCCCGGCTCGCCGAGCGCTGGGACCTCGTCGCCTTCGGCACCGAACTCGGCACCGCCTACTCCGAGCTCACCGACCCCGTCGAACAGCGCCGGCGCCTCACTGCCCAGTCCCTGCTCGCGGCCGGCGGAGACCCCGAGGCGATGGAGCTGGACGAGGACTTCCTCGACGCCCTCGAGTACGCCATGCCGCCCACCGGCGGCCTCGGCGTCGGCGTCGACCGGCTGGTCATGTTCCTCACCGGCCTGACGATCCGCGAGACCCTGCCGTTCCCGCTCGTCCGCCGCCGCTGACACCACGTCAGAGGACTTGCGGCCGGCGCAACCGGAGCTGGCCCGCCCGGGCGTTTTCCTGCCGCCGTACCGGTGTCGACGTGGTGCGACGGTCCTCCGCCGGGCGACTCATCATTCATGACGAAGGATCAGTCGCTCACCCGTCCGCTCACGCGGCGCCGCGCGCTGCTCGCCGGTGCCGTCGCCGCCGGAGCCGCCGGCACCGCGGGCATCGCCGGAGTGATCGCGACGCTCGCGGGCGAGGAGCCGGTCCGGCCCGCCCTCCCTGCCACGGGCCCCCAGCCGCACCGGGCGCTCAAGCCCTCCACCTACCGCCTCGAGCCCCTGACGGGTTATGGCCCGCCCCGCGTGGCGCCCCGCCGGCCCCTCGTACGGCACCGGCCGTTTCTGCGCGTGTCCGGGCGGGGCCGCACCATCGTGCTGACCTTCGACGACGGACCCGACGCCCGCTACACGCCGCACATCCTGGACACCCTGCGCGACTACGACGTGCGCGCCATGTTCTTCGTGTGCGGCGAGATGGTCGCCGAGAACAAGGACCTCGTGGCGCGGATGGCCGACGAGGGCCATGTCGTCGGCAACCACACCTGGTCCCACCCGCTGCTCACCCGGCTCAGCCGCGCCCGGATCCGCGCCGAGATGGAGCGCACCTGCGACATCGTCGAGGAGACGTACGGCGAACGCCCCGCCTGGTTCCGCGCACCCTACGGCGCCTGGAACCGTGCCACCTTCCAACTGGGCGCCGAACTGGGCATGGAACCGCTGGCCTGGACCGTCGACACCCTCGACTGGATGAGCCCCGGCACCCGCACGATCATTCATCGGGTCGAGCACGGCGCCGCCCCCGGCGTCGTGGTGCTCTCGCACGACGCCGGGGGCGACCGCTCCCAGAGCGTCCTGGCCCTGCGCACCTATCTGCCGGAGCTGCTGGACTCCGGGTATTTCGTCACCGTCCCTGAGCGGAAGTACACCTAGCGGACCTCGACCAGACTGGCGAAAGCGACGACGTTCCCGTCGTATCCGTTCTGCTTGGAGAAGCCGCCGCCGCAGGTGATGACCCGCAATTCGGCGCTCCCTTTCGAGGCGTAGACCCGGTCACCGGGGAAGTTGTTCTTCTCGAAGACCTCGACGCCGTACACCTGGAACACGGCCGTCTTTCCGTCCTGCCGGGATACCTCGACGCGATTGCCCGGCTTGAGGGCCCCGAGACCGTAGAACACGGCGGGGCCCTGATTGTTGTCGACATGGCCGACGACCACCGCCGTGCCCTTCTCACCGGGAGACACGGACCCGGTGAACCAGCCCGCCAGGTTCGGGTCCTCCGGCGGTGGCGCGCCGACCCAGCCGTCCGCGTCCAGGCCGACCGGGATCATCGGCGCATCCACCTGGATCGAGTCGATCCGGACCCGCTCCGGCATGGCGTACGGCAGCGGCTGCACGGCACCGGCGAAGACGCTGCCGCGCACCTGGCCGTTGTCGGGGGCGGCCGCCGACGCGGGCTGCGGCGGCCCCACGTCGAATTCGCCCGAGCCATTGCGAACGAGTGCGAGACCGGTCAGCAGAACAAGCGCTATCACGCCCCAAGGAGCGCGCTTCTTCCGCCGCTCCTCCTCTTCGGCCAGCTCGGACCCGTACATTCGCCTTCCCCTCTCGACGCGGCCGTCGCCACGCCGTTCGCGCATACGAAAACGCTAAGTCCGGTGCGCGCAACCGGCGACGGGGCGGGTGCGAACGGGTGGCCCGCATTCTTCCCGTGCGCCATCCGAGTTGCCACCGGCCTGAAAATTCTGACGGTGTGTGACCTGCGGCAATTCCGATTGTGGGCTCATCGGTCGGCGTGTCCTCTCACCAGGACGGACCATCGCCGAAATGCGGCCTCGGGCACCGCATCTGAGGGTCTTTCTGGGAGGCGCTTTCTCGCCGATCGACCGGGGACGGGTCCCGGGGCGTCTTCCGCGGAGGATCACATGCGTAGAACTCGTGCCCTGGCGGCCGCCGCCACCGCGGTCGCCGCTCTCGGACTCGCCGCCCCGGCGGCCGTCGCGCGGGACGGCATGCCGCCCGTCGGACCGAGCAACATCGTCGCCCTGCCCAGCGTCATCGCGCGCGGCGCGCAGCTGACCATCACCGTCGACGGCTGCCCACGAGGCGGCACCGCGACCTCGGACGCGTTCCCCGCCACGACGCTTACCCCAGTCGGCGGCAGCACTGCCAAAGGCACTGCAATCATCGACCGCCACGCGCGGACGGGTGCGCACAGCATCACGGTCCACTGCACCGGCGCCGGCCGGCCCTTGACCCACCCGAACGCCTTCACCGTCATCGGCGGCGTCCGCGGCGGTCTGGGCGGCAGCACGGCCACCGGCGCGACGCCGACCGACATGGCCATCGGAGGTGGGCTCATTGCCGTGGCCGTCATCGGTGGTGGGGTGTTCTGGATGCGGCGGCGGGCGGAGAAGCGGACCTGAACCGCTGCCCCTCTTCAGACAGGTCGCACGTTCACAGACCTTCGCCCCGGCCCCTTGAGGGGATCCGGGGCGAAGGTCTGTGTGCGGGCGGTGTTGTCAGGCGCCGTCGCCTTCCTCGCCGCCGCGGCGCCGGGAGAGGTGGTACGCCGTCGCCAGCGTGGCCGAGATGAGCGCGGCGCCGAGGCCGATCTCCTTCAGGTTCAGGTCGGCCAGGCTGCCGCCGTCACCTGCCTGCACGCCCTTGTCCCAGTGCGGAGGTGTGACGTGCCGGCCGCCGGCGATGGTGAGGTCGACGTCCTGCCAGAACGTGCCGCAGTGGAACGACACCTCGTACACGGCACCCGGTTTGGCGTCCCAGTCCACCACGGCCCTGGCCGACGTACGCCCGCGGGGGATGATGACCGTGTCGAACACCCCCGACGAGACGCTGACGCTCTGCTCGCAGCCCGTCGCGTGCAGCGTGACCTGTCCACCGGGGGCGATGGTGGAGGGCAGCACATCGACCCGGAAACCTTCGGTGTCCCCGCGGGCCTGGGCGGTGGGGGCGGTCAGGGCGAGGGCGCTGACGCCCAGCAGTGCGGCCGAAGCGACGCGTATCGCGCGCATGGTGTTTCCTCCGGGTCCCCGAGGAGCAGCTGCGGACCTTTTCCGCTTGCGCCTGACATGCACCTCGATGATCGGAACGCTAAAAAGGTGCGCACACCTGCGCGATCGCTGTCGTACGAATGGGGCAAGCGTGTGGGCCGCTCAGGGGACGGTGTTCCCGCGACCGGGGGACGGCAGCGGCGTGGCGGCCGTGCGCCGAGCGCCACGGCCGGCGTGCGCTGCCGTCCCCCGGCGTCCCGTCAGGTGAGGGCCCGTCAGCCCTTGACGTGCGGGAAGAGGTCCAGGAACGGCTCCGCCGATGCCGTGACGCCACGGCTGTACGGTGCGTCGAAGTCCCAGATGAGGAAGAGCAGGAAAGCGATCAGCGCCGAGAACAGCCCGGCGAGGACCAGCTCGCGGGGGGTGCGCCGGATCTGCAGGGCGAACACCATTCCGATGGTGACGATTCCGCCGGCGAGCAGCCCGAACCACACCACGCCCGGCATGGTCTCCCCGGTCGAGTTCGCCCGCGCGTTGCGTGCCTGGTCGGCGGCGGTCACCTGGTCGACGAGCGGCTGGTAGGACTGCGCCTCGAAGTCGTTCCTCGGCTCGTAGTCGGTGACGTCCTCGCGGATGCGCTGGAAGAGCTCGGCGCCGCGGTCGGTGACCCGGCCGTCGTCCGCCATCGTCTTCCACTCGGTGGTGACGACGTGTCCGACATAGGCGTTGACATCGTCCCGAATACGTTCACGGACGTCGTCCGGATAGACCCTGACCCGTTCCGAGATCTCGTGCAGCGCGACGGCCTCCGCCTGGACGTGGTCCTGGGCGGCGCTGCGGCCCTCCCACACGCCGGCGATGGCCAGGCCCAGGACGATGGCGTACACCACACCGATCCACATCGTCATGTACTCGATGACGTCCGGGGTCTCGGAGGGATCCTCGTCCTCGGGGGCCGTGCGGTGCCGTACGAGGGTGATGAGGACCACCACGGCGCAGGCGGCCAGCATCGCGAGGGTGAGAACAAGCCATTCCGGCAACAGAAGCCTCCAGGGTCAGCGCGGCCGCAGTGCGGCGACGGCGGCGATCGCGGGCGCCGCGATGAGCAGGACGAAGGTGAGGGGTGAGGGGGCGTCGTGCGGCGCCCGCCGGTGCGGGGTGGCGCGGTAAGGCGGGTAGTGCACGGGGGTCATGGATGGACTCGGGGTGGGTTCGGCCGACGGCTTCGGCGTGGGGGGCGGGGTGGGTGTCGGCGTCGGTGCGGGGGGTGGGGCCGGCTGGGCGCGAGGCGGCGCGGGCTGGGGAGCCGGTGGCGGAGGGGGTGGCGGAGGCGGCGGGGGTGGGAGTGGCGGGGGCTCGGGTTTCGGGGTGGGCGTGGGTGTGGGCGTCGGCGTGGGGGCGGGGTCCGGGGTGGGGGTCGGGGTCGGAGTGGGGCTGGGCGTCGGCACCGGGCACTGGGTGGGTGGCGGCCAGGTGAGGTTCCCGACGACCGCCACGGCCGTGGCACCGTCCGGGCCCGTGTCGGCGTACGCGCAGACGGTGGCCGATGCCGCACCCGCCGGCGCCGCCACCAGGAGCCAGGTCAGCGCGGCCACCGACAACCACCTTGCTGCCAGGTTGGATTGGGTCGGTTCGAGTCCATGCACGACGAAGATCCTGAGCCCCGTCCGGGTCCCACACGCCGGAGCGCGGGCGGATTGCCTCGAACGGGCGACGTACGGCCCTCGAAAGGTTTGATCGGTGGGCGCGGGTGTGACCGTCGAGGCGTATGCCTGTGCGAATCACAGGCCTGATACGCGTGGTCTTCACAGCTTTCCGAAAGAAATTTGTGCGTCGATTGAACACGCACGTGGCTCCCGTGCGTACCCCATGTCGTGCGGCGGCGCAGCAGGGCGCTGCAACACCCTTGTGATTATGGGGAGTTGACGATGAAGACCTCGTGGCGGAGCGCCTCGCTCGTGGTGAGCGCCGTGGCTGTGCTGGCGCTGACGACGGCATGTGGCTCGGAAACCGCGCCGCCGGCGAGCAGCCAGAACGTGGGTGCCACGGCCGCGGCCGGTGATTACGGAAGCGCCGGCACCGGCCTCGGGAACGGATCCGGTTACGACGCCGGCGCGGCCGGCCAGGAGAGCGCGGCCGCGGGGGCCGCCTCCGCCGGTGAACTCTCCGTTTCCACCAACCAGGAACTCGGCAAGGTGCTGACCGACAGCTCCGGTCTGACGCTCTACCGCTTCGACAAGGACACCGCCGAGCCGCCCAAGTCGAACTGCGACGGCGACTGCGCGAAGAAGTGGCCGCCGGTCCCCGCGGACGACGCCACGGCCGGTGCCGGCATCGACGAGTCGCTGCTCGGCTCGGTCACCCGGTCCGACGGCACCAAGCAGCTGACGATCGACGGCTGGCCGGCCTACCGCTTCGCGAAGGACACCCAGGCCGGTGACGTCAATGGCCAGGGCGTGGGCGGAACTTGGTACGCGCTCGCCCCCACCGGCAAGAAGGCCCAGGGCGGCGGTGGCGCCGAGGCCGCCGATCTGCCCGGTCTGTCCACGCGCAACGACCCCAAGCTCGGCGAGATCGTCATCGACAAGAACGGCCACACGGTCTACCGCTTCATGAAGGACTCGCCCTGGCCGATGAAGACGGCGTGCACCGGCGAGTGCCTGGAGAAGTGGCCGGTCATCGCCCCGGTCGACGCCGACGACACCGAGGGCATCGATCTGAAGGGGTCCGGTCCCAGGGGGCAGGGTTACGTGGTCTTCGACCGCCCCGACGGCATCAAGCAGCAGACCATCGACTGTGTGCCGATCTACACCTTCGCCGGTGACAAGAAGCCCGGCGACACCAACGGTCAGGGCGTCGGCGGCACTTGGTTCGCCATCCGCCCCGACGGCAAGCCGGTCGGCGCGCCGGAGCAGTAGAGATCACACCTCCCCAGGGTTGATCGCCTCACCCAGCCGAGTACCGACCACGGAAGGGAGGGACGAAGACAGCGAGAGTGCCGGACGAACGGACGGCGCGCCCGACCCACCGGTCCGCCCCCTGAGCTCCACGCGCAGGGGGCGGACCGGTTTGCCGTCATTCACCGGTATTCTTCACCCTCTTTCAGCATCGTTCGGCACTCTGCGGAACTCTTCGGAAGCTTTTCGCAGAGGGTGCGCGGGGGCATCAATTCGGCACGTGCCGCTGGCAGTGACCGGGAACGGATGGTCAATTTCCGTTTCCGCTCGCTCCTTTGGCGGGCGATCAGTAGCCTCAGCTCGAACACCGGATCGCCTGAGCCTTGGAGAGATAGATGGAGCGTCCCGCCTGGGCCCCACGGAGCATCGACATCTCGGTGCCCAGCGTCTCGCGGATCTACGACTACTACCTGGGCGGATCGCACAACTTCGAGGTCGACCGGGAAGCGGCCCGCAAGGCCATGGAGTTCATGCCGGGACTCCCCAAGATCATGCAGGCCAACCGGGCGTTCATGCGCCGCGCGGTGCGCTTCGCCATCGACGAGGGCATCACCCAGTTCCTGGACATCGGCTCCGGCATCCCGACCTTCGGCAACGTCCACGAGGTGGCCCAGAAGGCCAGCGCCGACGCGCATGTGGTGTACGTCGACCACGACCCGGTCGCCGTCGCGCACAGCCAGGCCGTCCTGGCGGGCAACGACAGGACCGACGTCGTCGCCGCCGACCTCCGCAAGCCCCAGGACATCCTGAGCAGTTCCGCGGTCGAGCGACTCATCGACCTGAACCGGCCAGTCGCCCTGCTTCTCGTTGCCATACTGCACTTCGTGGAGGACGAGGACGACCCGTACGGGGCGGTGGCCGAGCTGCGCGACGCGCTCGCACCCGGCAGCATGCTGGTGCTCACGCATGCCTCGTACGAGGGAATCCCGCTGCCCGAGGAGCGGGCCAAGGGCACGGTCGACGTATACAGGGACATTCGCAACCCGCTGATCATGCGCTCGCGCGACGAGATCGCGCGGTTCTTCAAGGGGTACGACATGGTGGAACCCGGACTGGTGCCGATGCCGCGCTGGCGGCCGGACACCGCATCGGAGGACGAGGATCCGTATGCCTTCTCCGGTTTCGCCGGCGTGGGGCGTACGGCGTGAGCGCGGGGCCGGACGGGCCGGAGGACAGACTGCGCCGGTTCGCGACGATCTGGAGCCGGGCGGTCTTCCCGGTGACCTCGACGTCGTCGACCCGGCCGGAGTTCGAGGAGCAACTGCTGCCGCTGGCCCGGCGGTTGAGCGAGGCGCTCAGGGCCAGGACCTTCGACGCGAACGAGGGCAAAGCGGTCGGCGCCGCACTCGTCGCCGCGCACTGCACCGACCCCGAGGCGCTCAGCCGTTCGCTGGACTGCGTCGAGGCCTACCTCGTGCTCTACTGCGGCGCCGACGGCGACCAGGAGGACCTGCGGGCGCGCTCCTCGCGGCTGCAGCACGCCATGGCCGCCGGGTTCGCCCAGGCGCTGCGCGAGCGCACGCTGGCCGAGCAGGAGGCGATCTCCGCGGCCGCCCTCAAGGCGCAGGGCGTCGTCGCGCAGGCGCTGCACGCCACCGAGGCCCGCTTCCGCGCGGTCTTCGAGGGCGCCGCGATAGGGATCGGCATCGCCGACCTGGAGGGCAACATCCTCCAGGTCAACGGCGCGCTGCTGCGCATGTTCGGCATCTCCGAGCAGGCGCTGCGCAGCCGTAACGTCAAGGAGTGGACCCACCCCGAGGACGCGCCGCAGACCTGGCACCTCTACGACGAACTCGTGCGCGGCGAGCGCGAGCACTACCACCTCGAAAAGGCCTTCTACCGCCCTGACGGAACCGTCCTGTGGACCAACCTCACGGTCTCCCTGCTGCGCGACCCCGACGGCAACCCGCAGTACCAGCTGGCCCTGATGGAGGACACCACCGAGCGGCGCCTGCTCAACCTGCGGCTGCGCTACGAGGCCACGCACGACGCCCTCACGGGCCTGCCCAACCGCACGTTCTTCTTCGAACGCCTGGAGAAGGCACTGGGTGCCGGCGAAGGACAGCGGTTCGGGCTGTGCTACCTCGACCTGGACGGCTTCAAGACCGTCAACGACAGCCTCGGTCACGCGGCCGGCGACCGGCTGCTCGTGGAGGTCGCCGACCGGCTGCAGTCCTGCGCCACCGCGCCCGGCGAGATGGTCGCGCGGCTCGGCGGCGACGAGTTCGTGGCGCTGACCACCGGCCCCGACACCGAGCGCGAGGTCGACGAACTCGCCGCCCGGATCATGAACGCGCTGATCGCCCCGATCAGCATCGACGGCCGGGAGCTGACCGTCCGCGGCAGCATCGGCATCGTCGAGGGGCCGGCCGGGGAGCGCAGCCCGGCGGAGGTGCTGCGCAGCGCCGACATCACCATGTACCGGGCCAAGTCGGCGGGCGGCAACCGCTTCGAGCTGGCCGACCCGGAGGCCGACGCCCGCGCCATCACCCGGCACGGGCTGACCACGGCGCTGCCGACGGCCCTGGACCGGGGCGAGTTCTTCATCGAGTACCAGCCGCTGGTCCATCTCGGCGACGGCAGCGTGCGCGGCGCGGAGGCCCTGGTGCGCTGGCTGCACCCGCAGCACGGCGTCCTGGGCCCGGACCGGTTCATCCCGCTCGCCGAGCACACGGGCCTCATCGTTCCGCTCGGCCGCTGGGTCCTGGAACAGTCGGTGCGTCAGGCGCGCGAGTGGCGAGAACGCCACGACGATGCGGGCCCGCTGCGCATCAACGTCAACCTCTCGCCCTGCCAGCTCACCCATCCCGGGCTGGTCCAGGACACGGTGGACATCCTGGAGCGCGCGGGCGTGACACCGGACTCGCTCTGCCTGGAAGTCACCGAGTCGGCCCTCATCGGCGCCGACGACGACCTGCTCAAACCCCTGCGCCGGCTGGCCGAGATGGGCGTCGACATCGCGCTGGACGACTTCGGCACGGGCTACTCCAACCTCGCCAACCTGCGGCGCCTGCCGGTGAGCATCCTCAAGCTGGACCGCTCCTTCACCCAGAGCATGCAGCAGTTCCCGGCCGACCCCGTCGACCTCAAGATCGTCGAGGGGATCGTCTCCCTGGCCCACAGCCTGAGCCTCGCCGTGACCGTGGAGGGCGTGGAAACCGGCGCCCAGGCCGAGCAGCTGCGGATCCTGGGCTGCGACACGGCCCAGGGCTGGTACTACGCCCGGCCGGGCCCACCGGAGCGGCTGCACGAACTGGCGCTGGTGGACGCGACGGGCTGAGCGGCGGGTCGGTACGGGACGGGGAGGGGCTGGTTAGCGGCCGGCCCCCTGCCCGAGTTCCGGTCAGGAGACGATGGGTGAAGCTCACAGCTCACCGTGGCCAAAAGCTCACCGCTCCAGCAGCATCCGCTGCAACTCCCGCGCGGCCCGCGGCGGAGCCACATCGCTGCGGTGGGCCAGCGCGATCGTCCGGTGCAGTCCCGGCCGGGCCAGCGGGGTGACCCGTAGCCCCCGACCCGACCGGGCCGCCACCATGCGCGGTACGACGGCGAGGCCGAGCCCCGCCCGTACGAAGCCCAGCACCGCGTCCATCTCCCCGCCCTCGACGGCGAGGTCCGGCTCGAAGCCCTCGGCGCGGCACGCGGCGACGGTCAGTTCGCGCAGGTCGTAGCCGTGCCGGAACATCACCAGGCGTTCGCCCTCCAGGTCGGCGATGCGCACGGTGCGCCGGCCGCCGCCCGGGCGGGGGGCCTCGGGCGAGGAGACGACCACCAGGTCCTCGCGCAGCAGCTCCACCGTGGTCAGCGCGGGGGACGGGGTCGGCAGGGGCAGGACGACCAGGGCGAGGTCGAGGGCGCCGCGCGCGAGCTCCCGCACCAGGTCGTGGGAGCCGCCCTCCTCGATCAGCAGCTGGATGCCGGGGTAGCGGTCGTGGAAGGCGCGCAGCACGTCCGGGAGCAGGCCCGTGCACAGGCTCGGCGTCGCGCCCAGCCGGACCCGGCCTCGGCGCAGCTGCACCAGCTCCTGCACCTCGTGCCGGGCGGTGTCCGCGTCGGCCAGGATGCGCCGGGCCAGCGGAAGCAGGGCCTCCCCGGCGTCCGTCAGCGTGATGTTGCCGCGCGCCCGCAGGAACAGATCCGCGCCCAACTCCCGCTCCAGCGCCTTGATCTGCTGCGACAGCGAGGGCTGCGCGACATGCACCAGATCGGCGGCCCGGGTGAAGTGCCGGGTCTCGGCGACCGCCACGAAGTACTGGAGCTGCTGGAACTGCATGGCCTCAGCGTAGGCCTCCATAGGGGATGCCTATCGAAACGAGCCGGACCATGTCTTGGACCGATGCGGTGGTCCGGCCCTAGCGTCATGTGCCATGGCTCTGGCAACGCGGACGGACCGACGGCCGTCCATGGCACGCACGGTGTGGGACTCCACCGTCGGCAAGAAGACCGTGATGGCGGTCAGCGGGCTGATCATGCTGCTCTACCTGGTCGCCCACATGATCGGCAACCTCAAGATCTACTTCGGCGCGGGCGAGTTCAACGCGTACGGCCACTGGCTGCGCACGGTCGGCGAGCCGTTCATGCACTACGAGTGGACGCTCTGGCTGATCCGCGTCGTGCTGGTCGTCGCCGTCGTCGCCCACGCGGTCTCGGCGTACCAGCTCAGCCGCCGCGACATCAAGGCGCGCCCCAGCAGGTACGTGCACAAGAAGCCGCGGGCCTCCTACGCCACCCGCACCATGCGCTGGGGCGGCATCATCCTCGGCCTGTTCATCGTCTGGCACATCCTGGACCTGACGACCGGCACCGTGCACTCCGGCGGCTTCCAGGAGGGCCACCCGTACCAGAACGTCGTGGACACCTTCTCCACCTGGTACGGCAACGTCATCTACATCGTCGCGATGCTCGCCCTCGGCCTGCACATCCGGCACGGCTTCTGGAGCGCCGCCCAGACCCTCGGCGCGGGCAGCCGCACCCGCGACCGCGCCCTCAGGACCGTCGCGAACGTCCTCGCGCTGCTGCTCACGGCCGGCTTCATCGCCGTACCCGTGGGTGTCATGACCGGAGTGGTGAGCTGAAGATGACTTCCTACGTGGACTACCGGACCGGTGAGCCGGTCGTGGACGGCAAGGCCCCCTCCGGTCCCGTCAACGAACGCTGGGACAAGCGCCGTTTCGAGGCCAAGCTGGTCAACCCCGCCAACCGGCGCAAGCACACGGTGATCGTGGTGGGGACGGGGCTGGCCGGCGGCTCCGCCGGCGCCACCCTCGCCGAACAGGGCTACCACGTCGTCCAGTTCTGCTACCAGGACTCCCCGCGCCGCGCCCACTCGATCGCCGCGCAGGGCGGCATCAACGCGGCGAAGAACTACCGCAACGACGGCGACTCGATCCACCGGCTGTTCTACGACACCGTCAAGGGCGGCGACTTCCGGGCGCGCGAGTCGAACGTGCACCGGCTCGCACAGATCTCGGTGGAGATCATCGACCAGTGCGTGGCCCAGGGCGTACCGTTTGCCCGCGAGTACGGCGGCCTGCTCGACACCCGCTCCTTCGGCGGCGTCCAGGTGTCGCGGACCTTCTACGCCCGCGGCCAGACGGGACAGCAGCTGCTGCTCGGCGCCTACCAGGCCCTCAGCAGGCAGATCGCCGCGGGGAACGTCGAGATGCACCCGCGTACGGAGATGCTCGACCTGATCGTCGTCGACGGGCGGGCGCGCGGGATCGTGGCCAGGGATCTCATCACCGGCAAGATCGACACGTATTTCGCGGACGCGGTGGTGCTGGCGAGCGGCGGCTACGGCAACGTCTTCTACCTGTCGACGAACGCCATGAACTCCAACGCCACCGCCATCTGGCGGGCCCACCGGCGCGGCGCCTACTTCGCCAACCCCTGCTTCACACAGATCCACCCGACCTGCATCCCGCGCACCGGCGACCACCAGTCCAAGCTGACGCTGATGAGCGAGTCGCTGCGCAACGACGGCCGCATCTGGGTGCCGACGGCCAAGGGCGACACCCGGCCGCCCAACCAGATCCCCGAGGACGAGCGCGACTACTACCTGGAGCGCATCTACCCGTCCTTCGGCAACCTGGTCCCGCGTGACATCGCCTCCCGCGCCGCGAAGAACGTCTGCGACGAGGGGCGGGGCGTCGGGCCCGGCGGGCAGGGCGTCTACCTCGACTTCGCCGATGCCATCAAGCGCATGGGGCGCAAGGCCGTCGAGGCCAAGTACGGCAACCTCTTCGACATGTACCAGCGGATCACGGACGAGGATCCGTACGAGGTGCCGATGCGGATCTACCCCGCGGTGCACTACACGATGGGCGGGCTGTGGGTCGACTACGACCTCCAGACCACCATCCCCGGCCTGTTCGCGATCGGCGAGGCCAACTTCTCCGACCACGGGGCGAACCGCCTCGGGGCGTCGGCCCTGATGCAGGGGCTGGCCGACGGCTACTTCGTCCTCCCGGCCACCATCAACGACTACCTCGCCCGCAACCCGCACCACGAGAAGGTCACCGCGCAGCACCCGGCCGTCCAGGAGGTGGTGGCCGAGACCGAGGACCGGCTCAACCTTCTGCTGGCCGTCGACGGCGACCGTACGCCGGACTCCTTCCACCGCGAACTCGGCGAGCTCATGTGGGAGTTCTGCGGGATGGCCCGCACCGACTCGGGGCTGCGCAAGGCCCTGGAGCGCATCCCGCAGATTCGTGAGGAGTTCTGGCGGCGCATCAAGGTCCCCGGCACCGGCGAGGAGTTCAACCAGTCGCTGGAGAAGGCCAACCGCATCGTCGACTACCTGGAGCTCGCCGAGCTCATGTGCCTCGACGCGCTGCACCGCACCGAGTCCTGCGGCGGTCACTTCCGCGAGGAGTCACAGACGCCGGACGGTGAAGCGGCCCGCAAGGACGACGAGTTCTCGTATGCGGCCGCCTGGGAGTTCACCGGCACCGGCGAGGCTCCGACCCTGCACAAGGAAGACCTGGTCTTCGAGTACGTCCACCCCACCCAGCGGAGCTACGCATGAAGCTCACCCTGCGCGTCTGGCGGCAGAAGAACGCCGACACCGAAGGCGCCATGTCCACGTACGAGGTGGACGGGATCTCCTCCGACATGTCCTTCCTGGAGATGCTCGACACCCTCAACGAGGAGCTCATCCTCAAGGGCGAGGACCCGGTCGCCTTCGACCACGACTGCCGCGAGGGCATCTGCGGTGCGTGTTCGCTCGTGATCAACGGCGATGCACACGGGCCCGAGCGGACGACCACCTGTCAGCTGCACATGCGGTCCTTCAAGGACGGCGACACGATCGATATCGAACCGTGGAGGGCGTCGGCGTTCCCGGTGATCAAGGACCTGGTGGTCGACCGGTCCGCGTTCGACCGGATCATCCAGGCGGGTGGATACATCACCGCGCCGACGGGGGCGGCTCCCGAAGCGCACGCGACGCCGGTGCCGAAGCCGGATGCGGACTTCGCCTTCGAGCACGCCGAGTGCATCGGCTGCGGGGCGTGTGTGGCGGCCTGTCCCAACGGCGCGGCGATGTTGTTCACGTCCGCCAAGATCAACCACTTGAACGTGCTGCCGCAGGGTGCGCCCGAGCGGGAGACGCGGGTGTTGGACATGGTGGCGCAGATGGACGAAGAGGGGTTCGGTGGGTGCACGCTGACGGGGGAGTGCGCCACCGCCTGCCCCAAGGGCATCCCGCTCATGTCCATCACGAGCATGAACAAGGAGTGGCTGCGGGCCACGCGGAAGGTTGCGAAGCGGTAGCGCCGTAGCGTGGACGGTCGTTCGGCGGCTGCGGGTTCGTCGTGGCTTGTCGCGCGGTTCCCCGCGCCCCTTTCGGGCGCTTCAGTGAACGTTCGCCGAAAGGTGCGGACGGGCGGGGCTGGGAGGGTGCTCCCCGGCCCCGTCTCGCTTTCCGCACCGGCCAGGTGAACAGCACCGGAGCGCCCGGCTGACCGGACGGGCACCGGAATGTGGACGGCCGGTACCGGCCCGTGCCGTTCAACATCCGCACATCCGCTCTCCTGGCACAGGTCACGCATACGCCAACCGGCATCGGAAGAACAGGGGCGGCACCTCGCACCGCTCGCAACCGCCCTCCGCTCGCCGTCCCCGGCCCGTGACCAGGAGTAAGCCATGACCGGCGTACTGACCGTCGACCGTCCCCCGCAGCCCACGGCCCCCACCCGGTACACCGTCGGGCTCGCCCGCAACGAGGAGGACGTGCGCGCCGCCCAGCGGCTGCGGCACGACGTCTTCGCCGGCGAGATGGGGGCCCTGCTGACCACCCCGCAGCCGGGTCACGACATCGACGCCTTCGACGCGTACTGCGACCATCTGCTCGTCCGTGAGGAGGTGTCCGGCCAGGTCGTCGGCACCTACCGGCTGCTGCCGCCGGAGCGCGCCGCGGTCGCGGGACGTCTGTACTCGGAGGGCGAGTTCGACCTCAGCCGCATCGACGCGCTGCGCCCGAACCTGGTCGAGGTCGGCCGCTCCTGCGTCCACCCCGACCACCGCGACGGCGCGGTCATCAGCCTCATCTGGGCCGGCATCGCCCGCTACATGGTCGACCACGGTCACGAATGGCTGGCCGGCTGCTGCTCCATCCCGCTGGCCGACGGCGGCACGCTCGCCGCCGCGACCTGGGACCGGGTACAAGCCAAGCACCTGGCCCCGGAGGAGTACCGCGTACGACCGCTGCGCCCCTGGCAGCCGACCGCCCCCGTCCCGGCCACGCGTATGGAACTGCCCGCGCTCCTGCGCGGCTACATCCGCCTCGGCGCCTGGGTGTGCGGTGAGCCCGCGCACGACCCGGAGTTCGGGGTCGCCGACCTGTACGTGCTGCTGTCGATGCGCCGGGTCAACCCGCGCTATCTGCGGCACTTCCTCTCCCTCGTCCCGGCGTGACGGACGGGGCCGTCATGACCACCTCCTCCCTCGGCGCCGTGGGTGTCCCCACGGCGCCCGCTCCCACAGCCGGGGCGGCCGGCGGCACGGTCAGCGAGTCGCCCGCCGAGGCGCCGGTCGGCAGGACCGCCCACGCGTCGCCCGGCGGGGCAGGGACCCTCTGGCGGCCGACCGCGCCCTGCACCCCGCAGGCGTGCCTGGACGCGGCGCGCCGCGCCGAGGCGATACCCCTGGCCGTCGTGCGGGTCGCGGCGGTCCTGTTCCTGCTGGTGCTGGGCTTCCTGATGAGCCCGCTCGGCGCGCGGCTCCCCGCGGACCTGGTCCGGCGCTGGTGCCGCTGGGTCGTCCGGGCCGCGGGAGTCCGGGTCCGGATCGACGGCGGCGCCGCCCCGGCCGGCGGTGTGTTGCTCGTCGCCAACCACATATCGTGGCTGGACATCCCGCTGCTCGCCGCCGTACGCCCGGCCCGGATGCTCGCCAAGTCGGAGATCAGGGACTGGCCCGTGGCGGGATGGCTGACCGCCCGCAGCGGCGCCCTGTTCATCGACCGGGACCGGATCCGCGCCCTGCCCGAGACGGTGGCCCGGATCGCCGAGGCGCTGCGGGCGGGCGAGGCGGTCACCGTCTTCCCCGAGGGCAGCACCTGGTGCGGCCGTGCCCAGGGCCCCTTCCGCCGGGCCGCCTTCCAGGCCGCCCTGGACGCGGACGTGCCCGTGCAGCCGGTGCGCCTGCAGTACCGCGTGGCCGGAGGCGCGCCCAGCACTGCGGCGGCCTTCGTCGGCGAGGACTCGCTGCTCACCTCGGTGTGGCGGGTGGCGACGACACGTGGGCTGACGGCCGAGGTCCAGGTGCTGGAGGCGATCGAGCCGGGCAGCTGCCGCGATCGGCGGTCGCTGGCGCAGGCGGCGCAGGCGACGGTGGGCGTCGGAAGGGCCGGTCTCTCGTGACCCGTCGGCACCACCGGAACGACGGCGGCCCTTGATTCACTCCAACTGAGTGCATGCGCTCCTGTGTTCGGCGATCATTCCTTCATGACCGTTGCGCCGACACCGACTTGGCCGGTCTGCGGCCACGCCGACTGCCACGGGGTGGTGGTGCGGGAACGGGGGCGCTGCCTCGCCCACCTCAGCGCCAGCGACCGCCAGAGCGCCCTGCTGTCGGTGGCCGCCGGCAACCGCGCCGACTACCGCGGGGTGCCCTTCACGTCGGAACTGGTCGTCGAACTGCGCCGCTGGACCCAGGGCCTGCTCTACGAGGCCCGCTTCGACCAGGCCGTGTTCTCGGGCGACGTCGACTTCGGCGGGTTCGTGTTCTCGGGGCGTGCCGAGTTCCGCGACGCGCGCTTCAAGGGCGCGGCGAACTTCGACAGGGCCTGCTTCCGAGGTGGGGCGGAGTTCGCCAAGGCCGTGTTCGAGGACGACGCGAGCTTCGACGACGTGAGCTTCGAGGAGTCGGTGGACTTCTCGCGGGCGGAGTTCCGCGGGGCGCTGGTCATGAACGGCGGCTACGTCACCGGGCGGCTGGACCTGTCCCGGGCGCGCTGTTCGGGTCCCGTCGAGGGCATGGTCTTCTGCACCGACGAGGTCCGCCTCAGGGGCACGCTCATGGAGCAGCCGGTACGGCTGCAACTGGCCGTGCCGCGGCTGCACTGCCGTGAGGCGACCTTCCTGGCCTCGTCCGAGCTGCTGATGCAGCTGGCCGAGGTCGACCTGACCGACGCGAATCTCGCCGCCCAGCTGTCCCTCTTCCAGCACTACGGCAGGTTTCAGCTGCCCGACGGCAGCCACATGGACGAAGTGTGGCTCCGGCGGCGCCTGCCCCGCCGCCCCCTGTCCGAACTGGTCTCCGTCCGGGGCGTGGACGTCTCCTACCTCACCCTGGTCGACATGTGGTTACGGCGGTGCGTGTTCTTCGGCGCCCACCACCTCGACCAGATACGGATCAGCGGCGAGTGCTACTTCGCCTCCCCGAGCCGTAGTTGGGGTGTGCACGGAGGTGTGCCGCTGCGCTGGGCGCAACGCCGGGCCATCGCCGACGAGCACCTGCTCAGACGCGGAGTCGAGCGCCGCGAGCGCAACCGCGAGGCCTGGGTAGAGGTCACCGACAACCTGCCCGGCACGGTCATGGAACCCGCCCATGTGGCCCAGCTCTACCGCCAGCTGCGCAAGGCGCTGGAGGACAACAAGGACGAACCCGGCGCCGCCGACTTCTACTACGGCGAGATGGAGATGCGCCGCCTCGACCGCAACGAGACGACCCGCGCCGAACGGTGGCTCCTGCACGCCTACTGGTTGCTTTCGGGATACGGTCTGCGGGCTTCGCGCGCCCTCGCCTGGCTGCTGCTGGCCATGTGCGTCACGACGGTCCTGATGCTCGGGCTGGGTCTGCCGGACCGGAGCCCCGACCA
The DNA here is from genome assembly GCF_050936625.1 of Streptomyces sp. CA-251387. Taxonomy (NCBI): domain Bacteria; kingdom Bacillati; phylum Actinomycetota; class Actinomycetes; order Kitasatosporales; family Streptomycetaceae; genus Streptomyces; species Streptomyces sp. CA-251387. The sequence continues at coordinate 8,459,273 of NZ_JBNJMJ010000001.1, forward strand.
GACCGTCTCGGGCGACCTGCCCCGCGGTGGCGGCCATGTCACGCTCGCGGTGGACAAACCGAGCCCGGTGCTCACGCTGCCCCTCGCCGACCGGTTCAGTTCCGAACGCTTCGAGAAGACCCTGCGCATCGTCCTCAACTCGGTGATCTTCCGGTCCAGCGGACAGGAACTGACCACGTGGGGCACCTATATCGAGATGGTGAGCCGCTTCACCGAACCGGTGTTCCTCGGCCTCGCGGTGCTCGCCGTGCGCGGAAGGATCAAGCGCGGCTGAGGCAGGTGCGCGCGAGATACGGCGCCGTGACGCTCGCCTCCGCCCGGGCCACCTGAGCGGGCGGCCCCGCCGCCACGATCCGCCCGCCCGCGTCACCGCCGCCCGGCCCCAGGTCGATCACCCAGTCCGCGCCCGCGACGACGGACATGTCGTGCTCGACGACGATGACGGTGTGCCCGGCGTCGACGAGCCCGTGCAACTGGCGCATCAGCACCTCCACGTCGGCGGGGTGGAGTCCGGTCGTCGGCTCGTCGAGGAGGTACAGGGTGTGCCCGCGACGGCCACGCTGCAGCTCGCTCGCCAGCTTGATGCGCTGTGCCTCACCGCCGGACAGCTCGGTGGCGGGCTGCCCGAGGCGGAGGTAGCCGAGGCCCACGTCGAGCAGGGTGCGGAGGCTGCGGGCCACGGCCGGGGTGTCCGCGAAGAACTCCGCGGCCGCCTCGACCGTGAGGTCCAGCACCTGCGCGATGTTCCGTCCCCGGTACGCCACTTCCAGCGTCTCGGGGTTGTAGCGGGCCCCGCCGCAGTCCGGGCACGGCGCGTACGTGCTCGGCAGGAACAGCAGCTCCACGCTGACGAACCCCTCGCCCTGGCAGGTCTCGCACCGCCCGCCCGCCACATTGAAGGAGAAGCGCCCGACGCCGTAACGCCGCGCCTGCGCCTCGTCCGTGTCCGCGAACACCTTGCGGACGACGTCGAAGAGGCCGGTGTAGGTGGCGAGGTTGGAGCGCGGGGTGCGGCCGATCGGCTTCTGGTCGACCGAGACGAGGCGGCCCACGCCCGCCAGGTCCTCCGTGATCTCGCCGATGAGCGTGGACTTGCCCGATCCCGAGACCCCGGTGACGGCCGTGAACACGCCGAGCGGGAACTCGGCGCTCACGCCGCGCAGGTTGTGACGGCTGACCGGGCCCACCTTCACCTGGCCGCGCGGCGTGCGCACTGGGCGTACGACGGCGGGGGAGTCGTCGAACAGGAACCGCGCCGTCGCCGACTCCGCGACGGCCGCCAGCTCCGCCACCGGCCCGCTGTGAAGCACCCGGCCGCCGTGCTCGCCCGCACGCGGACCCACGTCGACCAGCCAGTCGGCGCCGCGCACGACGTCCAGGTGGTGCTCGACCACGAACACTGTGTTGCCGCCCGCCTTCAGCCGCTCTAGCACCCTCAGCAGCGCCTCCGTGTCCGCCGGGTGCAGGCCCGCGGACGGCTCGTCGAGGACGTACACCACGCCGAACAGCCCGGACCTGAGCTGCGTGGCCAGCCGCAGACGCTGCAGTTCGCCCGCCGAGAGGGTGGGGGTGGCGCGGTCGAGGCTGAGGTAGCCGAGGCCGAGCTCGACGACGGGTGCGATACGGGACTTGAGGTCCTCGACGAGGACACGGGCGGTTTCCGAGGCGCCGCCGTCCAGCGTGGCCGCCAGCTCCGTGAGCGGCAGCGCCGCCAGTTCGGCGATCGTACGGCCCGCGAAGGTCACGGCCAGTGCCTCGGGCCGCAGTCGGCTGCCGTCGCACGCCGGGCAGGGCGCGGACGCGAGGAACCGCTCCGCCTTGGCCCGCAGGGTCGGGCTCTTGGAGTCGGAGAACGTCTTCATGACGTACCGCCGGGCGCTCATGTAAGTGCCCTGGTACGGCCGTTGGATGCGGTCGGCGTCGCGCACCGGGTGGACGGTGACGACCGGCTGCTCGTCGGTGAACAGGATCCACTGCCGCTGCTCGGCGGGCAGCTCACGCCAGGGCCGGTCGACGTCGTACCCGAGCGCGTCGAGGATGTCGCGCAGGTTCTTGCCCTGCCAGGCACCCGGCCACGCGGCGATCGCGCCCTCGCGGATCGACAGCGACGGGTCGGGGACCAGCAACTCCTCTGTCGTACGGTGCACTTGGCCGAGTCCGTGGCAATCCGGGCACGCTCCGGCCGCCGTGTTGGGCGAAAAGGCGTCTGAGTCGAGCCGTTCGGCGCCGGGTGGATAGTCGCCGGCGCGGGAGAACAGCATCCTCAGGGAGTTGGACAGGTTGGTGACCGTGCCGACGGAGGAACGGGACGTCGGCGCCGAGCGGCGCTGCTGGAGGGACACGGCGGGCGGGAGCCCGGTGATCTCGCCGACCTTCGGTGCGCCGACCTGGTGGATCAGTCGGCGGGCGTACGGTGCGACCGACTCGAAGTAGCGGCGCTGGGCCTCCGCGTAGATCGTGCCGAAGGCGAGCGACGACTTCCCGGACCCGGACACGCCCGTGAACACGGCCAGCACATCCCGCGGAATGTCGACGTCCACGCCCTTGAGGTTGTGCTCACGGGCGCCGCGGACGCGGACGTAGGGGTCGTGCGGGGAGTGCATGGGGGTAAGGGCTCCGGGAGGTGCGCATCGGGGTCGTGGGCAAACCCCGCGATTCTAAGCGAACGGGACGCGCGGCCCGTAGGAGCCACCTGATGTTCATGGCGCCGTCGGCTCACCCACACCGGTCGCCCATAGCGTCTCGCCAGTCTCTCTTCCTACCGAGGAGTATCGTGAGCGCTTCTGCTCTGAGCACTCTCACCGCCGCGCTGCTGATGGTCTCGGGCGCAGCCGCCCCGCAGCCGGTCGCCGTCTCCGCACGCGTCGAGACACCCGCCGTGTACGACGACGAGGCGGGCGGCAACGCCGACGCCGACGACCCGGCCGTCTGGGTCGACCCCCATGACGCCGGGCGCAGCCTCCTGATCGGCACCCTCAAGGAGGCCGGCCTCAACGTCTACGGCCTCGACGGCAGGCGTCTGCAGCACATCGCCGCGCCCGCGGCGCCGGGCGAGGACGCGGCGCCCGGCCGCTTCAACAACGTCGACGTCGTCTACGGCTTCGAACTGGCCGGCGAGAAGACCGACTTGGCCCTGGTCAGCGACCGCGGCCGGGACCGCGTCCGGGCCTACGCCATCGACCCGGCCGCCGTGGCGGCGGGCCGGCCCCCGCTGAAGGACGTGACGGCGGCCGACGCCGCGCCGGTCTTCTCCGCGAGCGAGGCCGAGGTCGACGACCAGCGCACCGCCTACGGGCTGGCCGCCTTCAGCGACGACGACAACGCGTACGCGGTGGTGTCGCGCCGCTCCGAGACCCGCGTACGACTGCTGCAGTTGGAGGACCGGAACGGGCGCGTGGGCTACAAGGCCGAGGACACCCTCGATCTGCCCGCCTCCTTCCGGCTGCCGAACGGGACCGACTGGACGCCGTGCGCCGACCCCGGCGACCGCCCGCAGGTCGAGGGCATGGTCGTCGACCAGGAGGAGCACGTCCTGTACGCGGCCCAGGAGGACGTCGGGCTGTGGCGGGTCGGTCTCGACGACGAGGAGTTCGAGCGGCCGGAACTGATCGACCGGGTGCGGGAGTACGGCACTGCGTGGACGTATGACGCCGAGGAAGAGGAGTGCGTCCTCGACACCGCCCACGACCCGGGCTTCGGCGGTGAGCACCTGAGCGCGGACGCCGAGGGAGCCACGATCTACCACGCCGCCGACGGCAAGGGATACCTGCTCGCCTCCAGCCAGGGCGACGACACCTTCGCCGTGTACGAGCGCCAGGGCCGCAACGCCTACCTCGGCTCCTTCGCCGTCACCGACAGCGCCGCCACCGACGGGGTGCAGCACTCCGACGGCTCCACCGTGGTCAACGTCCCGCTGGGCCGGTCCTTCCCCAAGGGCCTGCTCGTCACCCACGACGGCGAGGCCACGCCCGCGGAGGGGGACCGGGAGGGCACGAACTTCAAGTTGACGGGCTGGGAGTCGGTGGCCGGCGCGTTCCCGAAGCCGCTGACGATCGACACCAAGTCCTTCGACCCGCGCGACACGGACTGATCCGCGGTCGCACACTCGCCCGGATCACGCCGCGATGACCCGGGCGAGCCGCCGATAGGAGTCCACGAGGGCGGCGCGGTCGTACGTACTGGTCGTGACCAGCACCTCCTGCGCCTGCGTCTCCTTCAGCAGCGTCTCCAGCTCGTGCGCGACCTGTTCCTCCGTGCCCGCGATGTGCCCGGCGAGGCCGCCCTCGAAGAAGCCGCGCTCCTTGCCGGTCATCGTCAGCGCTTCGACGCGCTCGGCGGGCGCCAGCGGCGGGAAGGTGCCGTGCGTGCGCGAGTAGGCCATCGACCAGGCCTCCGGGACCAGCAGCCGCCGCGCCTCCTCGGGCGTGGCGGCCACGGCGACGGTGCCGGAGATCACGACGTACGGCTCGCTCGCCCAGGGGGAGGGCCGGAAGTGGTCGCGGTAGTGGTCGATGCCGCGCTGCATCCTGGCCCGGTTCCTCAGGTCACCGATGACCATCGGCAGGCCCGCGCGGGCGGCGATGTCCGCGCCCTCGCCCATGGCCAGCACGAACGGCGGCACGGTCAGGCCCTCGGCGGGCCGCGCGTGCACCCCGGTCGGCGAGGTGCCGCGGAACCAGCCGAGCAACTCTTGGATCTGTGCCGCGAAGTCCTCAGCGTCCCCCTTGTCCCGCCCGAGTGCCTTGCGCACCCCGTCGGTGAAGCCGACCGAGCGTCCCAGCCCCATGTCGATACGGCCGGGGAAGAGGGACTCCAGCACCCCGAACTGCTCGGCCACGACCAGCGGTTGGTGGTTGGGCAGCATCACCCCGCCGGTCCCGACCCGGATCGTGCGGGTCGCGGACGCGATGGCGGCGGCGAGCACGGTCGGGGCGGAACCGGCGACGCCGGGTACCCCGTGGTGCTCCGAGACCCAGACGCGGTGGTAGCCCAGCTCCTCCAGTTCCCGCGCCAGCGTCACGGTGTCGCGCAGGGCCTCGGCGTGCGTGTGGCCCTCCCGGGTGCGGGAGCGGTCGAGGACGGAGAAGCGGGTCGCCGCGATCACGGAGCTCATATGGGGTTCAACAACGCCGCCGCCGCAGGATTCCTCCCTGTCTTCCTCGCTGTCTTCCTCCCTATCCTCCTCATGGCGCGATGTTGTGGTTCAGACGGAACAGGTTGCCCGGGTCGTAGCGCCGCTTCAGGGCCGTCAGGCGCGCGTGGTTGCCGCGGTAGTTGGCCTGGACGCGGTGCTGGTCGTCGCCGTCGATGAAGTTGACGTAGCCGCCCTCCATGGAGTGCGGTTCGAGCGCCTGGTGGAAGCCGCGCACCCAGCCCTTCTGGGCCTCGCAGTCCGCGCGGGTGGTGAGGGTTCCGCTCAGGGCGATCGAGTAGTCGGCGTCCCGGTAGGAGAAGGCGGTCTCCTCCGGCGCGACCCGGTCGAAGGCGCCGTCGAGCGGGTAGACGACGGCCACGCTCTCGATGGAGGGGGTGGTGGCGCCGTACTCGATGAAGGCGTCGACCGCGCCGTCCGGAAGGCCCTGGGTGAACGTGCCTTTCCAGTAGTGGTAGAGCCCCGCGGGCACCAGGTCGTCGAAGAGGGTGTTGATCACCGGGTAGGGCATACGTTCCAGGTGCCGGCCCAGCACCGGTCCGAGCGCGGCGAGGCGGTCCCGGATCCGGTCGTCCTCGTCCTCCGGCCCGGTCCAGCAGGCGATCACGCCGCACAGAGGCCGGCCGTGCCAGCGCTCGGGCAGGAAGGGCACCGGCGGACCGAGCCCGACGACGAGCAGTGCGCCGAGGTCGTAGTCCGCCTCGGCGACGAGCTCCCGGTAGCGGCGGATCACATCGCCGTCGAGCGGGAAGAAGGTCGGCCCGCCCAGGATGTCGGCGATGGGGTGCAGTCGGTACGCGAACGACGTGACGACCCCGAAGTTCCCGCCACCGCCGCGCACCGCCCACAGCAGGTCGCTGTTGTGGTCGTCGGTGCAGGTCACGAAGTGGCCGTCGGCTGTCACCAGGTCGACCGAGACCAGGTTGTCGCAGGCCAGACCGCAGCGGCGGACCAGATAGCCCATGCCGCCGCCCGTGGTCAGCCCGCCCACCCCGGTGGTGGAGACGACCCCGCCCGTGGTGGCCAGCCCGAAGGCGTGCGTGGCGTGGTTGACGTCTGCCCAGGTGCAGCCGCCTTCGACCCAGGCCGTACGGGTCTCGGGATCGACGCGGATACCGCGCATCAGGCCGAGGTCGAGGACCACACCGCCGTCGCAGGTGCCGTAGCCCGGGACGCTGTGACTGCCGCCGCGCACGGCGAGCGGCAGGTTCTGGTCACGGGCGAAGTCCACCGTGGCGATGACATCGCCCACGTCGACCGCCCGCACGATGATCGCCGGCCGCCGGTCGTGCATCGCGTTGTAGACCCTGCGGGCCTCGTCGTAGCCCGGGTCGCCGGGTTCCACGATGTCACCGCGTACGGCCCCACGCAGCCGCTCCAGCAGCTTGTGGTCGAAGGTCGGCGTGTAGGTGGTCATGGCCTCCCACCTGCTTTCCAGTCCTCGATCGGAAAGGGGTACACCACTGGTGTACGCACGGAGCGGAGGCGCGTTCATCGCCGGAATCGCCCATCTTGGCTGAACCGGGCATGGGTGAAACGGCCCATACGCGTCAGGTGAGCCCGTGCTCGTACGCGTACGCCGTCGCCGCCGCCCGCGAGGACACGTCGAGCTTGGCGAAGATGTTGTTGAGGTGCCGGGCGACGGTGTGCTCGCTGATCACCAGTTCGGCGGCGATGGCCCGGTTCGTGCGGCCCTCCGCGACCAGCCGCAGCACCTGGATCTCGCGCTCGGTGAGCCCGCCGGGCTGCCGGCGGCGCACATCGGCGAGCAGGGCCGCCGCCCGCCGCGCGTCGGGTACGGCACCCAGCTGCCGGAAGGCCTGCTCCGCCGCCCGCAGCTCCATCCGGGCACCCTCGCCGTCCCCGGCGGCCCGGTCGGCGGCGGCCAGCGTCATCCGCACCTGGGCCGCCTCGTACGGCACCCGGAGCTCCAGCCAGAGCGCCAGTGCCCGCCGCAGCAGGGGCAGTGCGCGGTCGAGGTCACGGGCGGCGAAGGCCACCGCGCCGCAGGCCGCGGCGGCGCTCGCGTGCAGCAGGGTCGCCGTCGAGCCGCACCGCCGCTGCCAGTCGTGGGCCAGGGACCGCAGCTCCTCGGCAGCCGCGCGTGCCTCGGCCGTCCGGCCCAGCGCCAGGCACACCTCCACCTGGGCCGCGAGCAGCCGGCACCGCTCGAGACCACCGGCATCGGCTCCGGACGCGAGGGCAAGTGCCAGCGCCGTGGCGGAGGCGTCGGCCTTCCCCTGGGCCAGCCGCAGCAGGGCGAGACCGGGCTGCGGGTCGCGGCCGAGTTCGTGGGTGCGGTCGTACGACTCCTCGGCGGCGGCCAGCTCTCCGCGACGCCGCTGGATCTGGCCGACCAGATAGACCGCCTCGGCGGCCATCCGCGGCTCGAACGGCAGCAGTTCCTCGCAGGTATGTCCGGCCTCGGCCAGTGCCTCGGACCAGCTGCCGCGCAGCTCCAGCACCTCGACCCGGTGCACCCGGCACAGCCCGCGGAAGGTGTTCTCCTTGGGCATCGCCGCACACCAGCGCATGGCCGCGTCGGTCCATTCGGCGGCGCGTTCCAGGTCGATGCACGCCATGGCCTGCTGGAGGCCCAGGCAGTAGGTCCAGCCGGTGAAGAAGGAGCTGAGCTCACCTGCCATGGCCGAGCACATGGCGTCGTCCAGCAGATCCAGTCCGTCCCCGAGGCGCCCCTGCGCGACCAGGACGCCCGCCTGTGCCTGCACGCTCATGGCCAGAAGATCCGGGCTGCCGCAGCGCCGCGCGATCCCCGCCATACGCCGGGCCGCGGCCATCGCCTCGTCGAACGCACCGCGCTCCTGAGCGTCCTCGGCGTCGACCCAGGCGAGGTAGCACTGCTCGACGCACTCCGGCTCGCCCCGCAGATGCCGCCGTGCCCGGCGCAGCCAGGCGGCGGCCAAGGCCGTGCGGCCCGCGAGCTGGTGCTCGTAGAAGAGCAGCCAGGCCATCAGCCCCGCCTGCCGGGCCGCGCCCTGCGCCACATATCCGGAGTAGGCCCGCATCCGCTGGACGATCGACTCGTCGATCCGGCTCGTCCACCAGGCGGCGTCGGCGAACGCGGCGCAGTCGTCGGGCGTGAGACAGCCGGCGTCCAGGCCGCCCAGCAGCCGGTACGCCTCGGCCCACGCCTCACGGGCGGCGGCGTCCCTGGCCCGCCGCAGGGTGTCCGCGGCCGCCCTGTCAATCGTCCGCTCGGTCACCCGCGGCTCCCTTCTCGCGCGCTGCGAGCAGGACCGGCCCCTCACCAGAATAGGCAGGCCAGGTGCCGGGCGGGTCAGTGAGCGGACACGTGGAGCTCGGCCGCGTGCTCGTGCTCGCAGACGTCGTCGATGCCGTAGGTGTCCCAGGCCGGGAACGGGTCGTCGGCCGGCGGCTCCTCGCCGTCCGCCATCAGACAGCCGGCCAGCGCGGTACGCAGCGCCTCCGCGTGCAGGTGGGTGCCGATGAAGACCAGCTCCTGCGCGTACGGGGCGTCGGTGTCCCGCGCGGCGCTGGGTTCGAAGCGGGCCACGGAACCGGCCTGCGACCACAGCCCCGTGACCTGCGGGCGGCTGGCGAGGGTGAAGAACCCCTTGGACCGCAGCACCTTTCCGAACGCGCCGCTGTCGAGTTCCTCGGTGACGAAGGTCCACAGCCGTCCGGGGTGGAAGGGCACTGACCAGCGGAACACCGTGGAGGAGATGCCGTACTCCTCGGTCTCCGGCACATGGTCGCCGTTGAGTTCCCGCACCCAGCCCGGGGCCTGCTGGGCGCGCTCCAGGTCGAACAGCCGTGTGCCGAGCACCTCTTGGAGCGCCACGCGGCCCTGTACGGCGTCGACGACCCGTGCGGCGGGATTGAGCCGGCGCAGGGCCGCCCGCAGCCGGTCCGCCGCCGCGTCGTCCACCAGGTCGAGCTTGTTGAGCACGAGGACGTCCGCGAACTCGACCTGGTCGACGAGGAGATCGCTGACGGTGCGCTCGTCGTCCTCGTACTGGTCGAGGCCGCGCTGGACGAGTTCGTCGCCGCTGTCCAACTCGGCCAGGAAGTTGGCGGCGTCGACGACCGTGACCATGGTGTCCAGGAGGGCGAGGTCGCCGAGGGTTGCTCCGTCGTCGCGGGCGAAGGCGAAGGTGGCCGCGACCGGCATGGGCTCGGAGATGCCGGACGACTCGATGAGGAGATGGTCGAAGCGGCCCTCGCGGGCGAGCCGGTCGACCTCTTCCAGGAGGTCGTCGCGCAGGGTGCAGCAGATGCAGCCGTTGGTCATCTCGACCAGGCGTTCCTCGGTCCGCGACAGCGCGGCCTCGCCGCCCCGCACCAGCGCGGCGTCGATGTTGATCTCGCTCATGTCGTTGACGATGACCGCCACGCGCAGCCCCTCGCGGCCCGCGAGGACGTGGTTGAGCAGGGTCGTCTTGCCCGCCCCGAGGAAGCCGGACAGGACGGTGACGGGCAGACGGCTCTCGTACGGCATTCCCGGTCAGCCCTCGGGGCGCAGCAGCCCGCGCTCGTACGCCTTGACCAGGTGCTGCGGCACGAGGTGGCTGACGCCATCGATGGTGACGGGCACGAGCTGCGGCGTGCTCGCCTTCCACTGGGCGCGGCGGTGGCGGGTGTTGCTGCGGGACATCTTCCGCTTGGGGACAGCCATGACGGGACCTCCTCGGTGGGTGAACACCGAGGACGCTATATGAAAATGGATCCCATTAACAACTTGCTGGGGGCGGAATGACCGGTCAGCGGCGGGACCGCACCCGGGCGTCCCGCGGCGGCCGGATGAACTGCAACTCCAGTGTGAGGGGCGGTTCGGCGAGGCCCGGCCCGCCCGCGGCCGCCCACTGCACGATCTCCTCGGTGCAGTCGTCGTCCATCGCGAAGCCCACCCAGGTGGCCCGCCCGCCGGCCCGGCGCCCCGCGGCCGACGGCTGGACGACGATCACGTTGGCCTGGTCGCAGGGGCCCAGGCAGTCGGTCGTACGGACCTGGAAGCCGTGCTCGGCCCCGGCAGCGCGCAGCCGCTCCACCTGCCCGGCGTGATCGGTGCCGGGGTGCTTGCGGGGATCGCCGCAACAGCAGCCCCGGCAGACGACGAGCGTGCAGGGGCGCTGGCGGGCGGCGCCGATCAGGAAGGTGTGAGTGGGCATGGCAGAAGCATCTCCTACTCCTTGGCGCCCACCAGCATCCGTACCTCGAACTCCTCGTAGGCGGCCTCCTCCTGCGGCTCCTGACGGTCGCTGAGCACGGTGCCGAGCCAGCCGAGGAAGAAGCCCGCCGGGATGGACACGATGCCGGGGTTCTGTAGTGGGAACCAGGCGAAGTCGGAGTCCGGGTAGAACGAGCCCGGGGTGGAGGAGACGACGGGGGAGAAGAGGACCAGCAGGACCGAGCAGACCAGGCCGCCCCAGAGGCTGAGCAGCGCCCCCTGGCCGGTGAAGCGGCGCCAGAAGAGGGTGTACACGATCGTCGGCAGGATCGCGGACGCCGCGATGGCGAAGGCGAGGAAGGCGAGCGTCGCGGTGTTGGCGCCCCAGGAGACGAGGGCCAGCATCATGGCGAGGATGCCGATGACGGCGGCGGACAGCCGGGCGACGGTCAGTTCCTCGGTCTCGCTCGCGCGTCCCTTGCGGATCACCTCGCCGTACAGGTCGTGGGCGAGGGACGAGGCGGCGGCGAGGGTGAGGCCGGCCGCGACGGCGAGCAGAGTGACGAAGGCCAGGCAGGACAGCAGAGCGGTGAGGATGCCGCCGCCGAGGGCGTTGGCGAGGAGCAGGACGGCGGCGTCGCCCTTGTGGTCCGTCTCCGCGATGGTCTCGCGGCCGACGATGGCCGTGGCGCCGAGGCCGAGGATGCCGGCCGCCAGGCAGACCAGGCCCACCAGGCCCACCGCCCACACGAGGGAGGAGCGCAGCACGTCGACCTTGCGCGGGGCGAGCAGCCGCATCAGTACGTGGGGGAGTGCGGCGAGGCCGAGGACGATCGCCAGTTCCAGGCTGAAGAAGTCGAGCTTGCTGGTGGTGCTGACGCCGTAGCGCAGTCCGGGTTCGAGGAACTGGGTGCCGGTGCCGCTGTTGTTCGCCGCCGCGGACAGCAGGGCGCCCGGGTTCCAGTCGTAGTGGTTGAGCACCATGACCGCGGTGACCGTCACGCCGGCCACCAGCATCACGGCCTTGATGATCTGGATGACCGTGGCGCCGGGCGCGCCGCCGATGGCGGCGTACACGATGACGATGGTGCCGATCACGATCACGCACAGGGTGCGTGTCGCGGCACTTGGTTCACCGGTGAACTGGGTCAACAGGGCGATGCTGCCGACGAGTTGGGCCACCAGGTACAGGGTCGTGATGACCAGGGTGCACACGGCCAGGGCGAGTCGCGCCGGCCGTTGCAGCCGGGTCAGCCGCAGGGCCAGCGTGTCGCCCAGGGTGAACTTGCCGGTGCGGCGCAGGGGTTCGGCGATCAGCAGGAGCACCATCATCCAGGCGACGACGGTGCCGCCGAGGTACAGCAGTCCGTCGTAGCCGTTGAGGGCGACCAGCCCGGTGCTGCCCAGCAGGGTCGCGGCCGACAGATAGTCGCCGCACATGGCGAGGCCGTTGCGCAGCGGGGACATGGTGCGGTTGCCGAGATAGAACTCGCTGATCTCGTCGCGCTGAGGGGCCGTCAGCAGCGCCATGAACAGCGTGACCACGACCACCGACAGGAACAGCACGAACGTCAGGTTCAGGCTGAACCGGTCGACGATGCCTTCGGACATGGTCACCACGTGCGGTACCCCCTGGAGCCGGGCGGGACGGTCTGGCCGGCGTCGCCGCGTTGGGCGGCGGTGCGGAGCGAGTTGGCCTCGTGCTGGTTCAGCCGCGAGCCGAGGCCGCGGGCGAGCGGGTCGATCCGGGTGCGCATGTAGCGGACGTAGCACCAGGCGGTCACGCCCATCACGACGAACTGCCCTAGACCCAGGGCGAGGCCGAGGGTGAGGTGGCCGAGCAGGCGCTGGTTCATCAGACCGGGGACGGTGTGCGACAGAAGCACGTACAACAGGAACCCGCCGACCGACAGGAGCGTCGCACGGACTCCGAACCTGCGCTGAGCGCGGCGCAGCGAGTGGAATTCGGGGTCTTCGGATATGCGCCGGGTCGGCGCGGGTTCACTATTCGGGGAACCGTATGTGAGGGAATTGTCGTGCCATGGTGAAAACTCGGGCACAGGCGCACCTTCTTTGCTGCGGCATGCCGGACACAGGGGGGCGGTCTTTGCGTTTGGGGAAGGGGGGCGGCAGTGAGGCCGGAAGGCGGAGTATGACAGCGGGCTCTTTCAACAATCAACCGCCACGATGAATTGCCGCACCCGGGTGGCGCATTCACGCCCCTGAACACCCGTCGGTGATCCTGTGCAGCCTGCGGAGAAAAGCCCTCCGGGAAATAGTCCGGACCAATTCTTTCGGCCAGACTGTCTCAAACGCCCTTCGCTCGGGACAGCCTGGCCGAGCGGCTCAGAACCGTGCGCCGACGGCAGCGCCGTTACGCGGCACGAGGAAGTGCGGGGCCGGCGGCAGCGAGCCGTCGCCCGAGCGCGGGCCGGTGAGGGTGGCGGTGCCGCCCGAGACGTCGGCGTCGAAGCCGGTGCCGGCGTTGGCCCAGGTCGTGTTGCGGGTCAGGGCAAGGGCGCCGGGATAGCCGTTGTCGGTGACGCCGTGCGCGGCGTTCCGATACGCGATCGAGTTGCGCAGCGTGTGGGCCACCGCCGGGGCCGGGCTGCCGCCGCCCATCTTGAAGCCGTTGCCGTCGCCCGCGAAGTCCGGGAAGTTCCAGCGGTTGAAGCCGTTGCCGTACGCGATGGTGTTCTCGATGACAATCGGCGAGGTGAACTTCCAGGCGTCGAACCCGTCGTCGACGTTGTTCCACAACCGGGCGCCGCGCACCACGTTGCCGGTTCCGCTGCCCTCCTTGATGGCCAGGCCGTCGGCGCTCTCACCGTTCTTGCGGGGGTCGCGGTTGCCGTAACTGTCCAGGTTCAGGATCTGGTCGTTGCCGGACGATCCCTGGAGCTGGAAGCCGGACTCGTAATTGTCGTGCGTGGACAGCCGGGAGAAGACGTTGTTGTCGCAGCCGTCGCAATAGACGCCGTACGGGCCGTTGACCACCTCTATGCCGGAGATCCGCCAGTACGAGGCCTCCATGTGGACCGCCCCGCGCTCGGCCCGCGGAATGCTGCCGCCGACCGGCGTGTGACTGGCGGGCAGCTGCTCGCCGTCGACGACCACCCGCTCGCCCTGGTAGGCGGCGAGACTGATGGGCTGCGACGCGGTGCCCGAGGTGGTGATGGTGATGTTGTCCGTGAGGGCGTACGTACCGCCGCGTACGGCGATTGCGTCGCCGGGCTTCGCCAGGTCCACCGCCCGCTGGATGGTCCGCAGGGGCTGGGTCACGGTGCCGGGCGCCGAGTCGCTCCCGTTGGCCGCCACGACCAGCGTCGTCGCGCCGTACGCCTCGCTCGCCGGACCCCACACCGTCAGCAGGGCCACGCTCACCGCCGCCGTCCAGATCGCCGTACCGCGCATGCCGCTCACCGTGTTGCGCATGGGGCCTCCCGCCTCCGCCGCGTGCCGTGTCGCACAGCAGTGGCCGCCCGGCGCGCGGAGGTTGCCGGGGTGTGGAGCCCTCTCAGCCGAGTTGGGCGACGAGGCCAGGGGTCGCGACGCCGACGGGGTGCTCGAAGGCTTCTGCGGCTGCTTCCCGGGCGATGGCCGGATCCGTGCCCGGCCAGAGGTGGGTGAGCAGGAGCCGGGCGGCGCCCGCCCGGTGGGCGTACTGGCCGGCCAGCCGTGCGGTCAGCAGGTACGGTGCGTCGGCGGTCGGTACCCGGTGGGTGTACGTGGCCTCCGACAGGAACAGGTCGGCGCCCTGCGCGAGGCGCGGGATGTCGGGACTGGGGCCGGTGTCGCCGGTGTAGGCGAGCACGGACCCGGGTGTGGCGAGCCGGATGCCGGCGTTGGGCACGAAGTGCGGCAGCAGCCAGGTGTCCGTGGTGAAGGGGCCGATGTCGAACCGGTCGCCGGGGGCGAACTCATGGAGGCGGTACGCATCGGCGAGCATGCTCGGTCTGTCGAGGGCGAGCACGGCGTCGACCGCGCCGTGCGGGGCATGGACGGGCAAGGCCGGTGGCGGGTCGTCGCTGAGGCCTCGGGCCCGGAGCAACGGGTTGAGGTCGGCGCAGTGGTCGGGGTGCCCGTGGCTGATCAGCACGGCGTCGACCGCGTCGACGGTGACATGGTCGAGCAGACGCGGCAGCGTGGCGTATCCGGGGTCGACGAGCAGGCGGAATCCGGCGTACTCGACGAGGTAGCCACTGCAGGCCTGGTCTGCAGTCGGCCAGGCACCGCAGCCGCCGAGAACCGTCAGTCGCATGACACGGGACCCTAGTGCCGCCCCTGTCGGCGAGCAGCCGATTTTCTCCGGGCCGGCAGAAGCGTGGTCGTAGGGTGAGGGGCGTGACCGACAGCAGCAGACTCCCGCTCGCCGTATTCGACCTGGACAACACCCTCGCCGACACGGCACACCGGCAGCACTTCCTCGAGCGCAAACCGCGTGACTGGGACGCCTTCTTCGCGGCCGCCCCGCAGGACCCGCCGCTCGCGGAGGGCATCGCGCTCGTGCGGGAGAGCGCGAAGGAGTGCGAGGTCCGCTATCTGACCGGGCGGCCCGAGCGGTGCCGGCGGGACACGCTCGACTGGCTCGCGGCGCACGGGCTGCCCGAGGGGCGGGTGTACATGCGGCGCAACGACGACCGCAGGCCCGCCCGGCGCACCAAGCTGGAGATCCTGCGCCGCCTCGCCCAGAGCCGGGAGATCCGGGTTCTGGTGGACGACGACGAGCTGGTCTGCGAGGACGCCGAACGGGCCGGTTTCACCGTCGTACGGGCGCGCTGGACCGCCCCGTCCGCCGCGCTGAAGGTGGCGCAGGAGCGGGAGGGGCGGACCTGACGACCCGGCGTGCTAGCCGGCGTCCTCCAGGCGGAAGCCGACCTTCATGGTCACCTGCCAGTGCGCGATCTGCCCGTTGTCGAGCTGGCCGCGCACCTCGGTCACCTCGAACCAGTCCAGGTTGCGCAGGGTCTGCGAGGCACGGTCGATGCCGTTGCGGATGGCCTGGTCCACGCCCTCGGGCGAGGTGCCGACGATATCCGTGACCCGGTAGGTGTGGTTCGTCATGCGGGTGTGCTCCTCTCCCGTGACTCCGCCGTGGCGGATCGGTCACGCGTCACTCCACCGTGCCCCAAGCCGGAGCATCGCGCGAGCCGTCCGTCACCGCGCCACGCTCAGTGACAACGCGAAGCGCCCCTGACCGTCCGTCCACCAGTGCGCCAGCTCCAGCCCGGCCGCCGACAGTTCCGTACGCACGCCTTCCTTGCGGAACTTCGCCGACACCTCGGTGCGCATCTCCTCGCCCGCCGCGAAGTCGACGGCGAGATCGAGCGCGGGCACCTTCACCGTCTGCGCCGTACGCGAGCGCAGCCGCATCTCGATCCACTCGCTCCGCGCGTCCCACAGCGCCACGTGGTCGAAGGCGCCGGGATCGAAATCGGCGCCCAACTCGCGGTTGATCACGGCCAGGACGTTCTTGTTGAAGGCGGCCGTCACCCCGGCCGCGTCGTCGTACGCCTCGACCAGGACCCTCTCGTCCTTGACCAGGTCCGTGCCGAGCAGCAGCGCGTCACCGGGGGAGAGCAGGGCGCGCACCGAGGCGAGGAACGCCGCGCGCTCGGCCGGCAGCAGATTGCCGATCGTGCCGCCGAGGAACGCCAGCAGCCGGGGGCCCGGTGTGTCCGGCAGGGAGAGCCCCGCCGTGAAGTCGGCGATCAGCGCGTGCACGTCCAGCCCCGGCCGCTCCTCGATGAGCGCCTGCCCGGCCTGGCTGAGCGCGCTCTCGCTGACATCGACGGGGACGTACGTGTGCAGCCCGGTGAGCGCGTCGATGAGGTACCGCGTCTTCTCCGAGGAGCCGGAGCCCAGCTCGACGAGCGTGCGGGCGCCGGACGCCGCGGCGATCTCGCCGGCCCGGTCGACGAGGATCTCGCGCTCGGCGCGCGTGGGGTAGTACTCGGGCAACTCGGTGATCTGCTCGAAGAGTTCGCTGCCCCGCGCGTCGTAGAACCACTTCGGCGGCAGCGTCTTCGGAGTGCTCGTCAGGCCCTTCAGGACGTCGGCGCGCAGGGCCGCGTCGGTGGCGTCCTCGGGCAGGGTGCGGGTGAGAAGGAACGGACTCACGTGCTGGGCTCCTTGGGAGGTACGGGGGCCAGGGTGTCGCTCGGTTCCTTGAGCGGGGTGAGCAGCACATCGGTGCGGCTCGCCGCCAGCAGGGTGCGGTCGGGGACCTCCTGCCAGTGCGGATCGTCGTCGTAGGGCTCGGAGGCCACGACGGTGCCGCCACCGGGCCGGGTGAGATACCAGAGGGTGTCGCCCCAGGCGGTCGCGGCGATGGTCTCGCCGTTGGTGAGCAACAGGTTGAGCCGGGATCCCGGGGCCGCCTCGGCGACCTCCAGGACCGTGTCGGCCAGCGCCTGGCCCATCTCGTCCCCGCCGCGCAGCCGCGCGAGGAGCAGCGCCCATACGAACGCGGAGTCGTTGCGGGCCTCCATGGACAGCAGGTCCACGGCGGGCAGGGACGGGGCGAGCGGCGCCAGAGATCCCGGCCAGCCCCGCACGGCCCCGTTGTGGCTGAACAGCCAGGGACCCGATGCGAACGGCGCCGCCGCGGCCTCCTGATCGGCGCCCGCCACCGTCGCGTCCCGCACGGCGGCGAGCAGCGCGGTGGTCCGTACGACGCGGGCGAGATCGGCGAAGGACAGGTCCGCCCAGATCGGCCCGGCCCGGCGGTACCGCGCCGGCACCGGGTCCCCCTCGGCGTACCAACCGACCCCGAAACCATCGGCGTTGACGGTCCCGTACCGCTGCCGCCGGGGCGCCCACGACTGGCGGTACAGCCCGTGCGGGGGCTCCGCGAGGAGCCTGCCGAGGGGCTCCTCGGGGCCCAGATAGGCAAGGTGACGGCACATCAGACGTCCCCCGCGGAGCGGGCCGTGCGGAACCCGGAGAAGATCTGCCGCCGGATCGGATAGTCCCAGTTGCGGAAGGTACCCCGGCAGGCCACCGCGTCCACGGCGAACGAACCACCCCGCAGCACCTTGTGCTCGGACCCGAAGAACACCTCCGAGTACTCCTTGTACGGGAACGCCTGGAACCCCGGGTACGGCAGGAAGTCGCTCGCCGTCCACTCCCACACGTCGCCGATCAACTGCCGTACGCCGAGCGGTGATTCGCCCTTCTCGTAGCTCCCCGCCGGGGCCGGGCGCAGATGCCGCTGACCGAGGTTGGCGTGCTCCGGCGCCGGGTCGGCGTCGCCCCACGGGTAGCGCATCGAGTGCCCGGTGGTCGGGTCGTGCCGGGCCGCCTTCTCCCACTCGGCCTCGGTGGGCAGCCGCCGCCCGGCCCAGCGGGCGTACGCGTCGGCTTCGTACCAGCACACGTGCAGCACCGGCTCGTCGGGCGGTACGACCTCGGTGACGCCGAAGCGGCGCCTGAGCCACTGCTTGCCGTCCCGGCGCCAGAACAGTGGGGCGTGGATCGAGTGCTGCCGGATGTGCGCCCAGCCCTCCGGCGTCCACCAGCGGTCGTCGTCGTAGCCGCCGTCCTCGATGAACGCCTGGTACGCGGCGTTCGTCACCGGAGTGGTGTCGATATAGAACGGCGGCACCTCACGCCGGTGCGCCGGCCGTTCGTTGTCCAGCGCCCACGGCTCGGTGGACGTGCCCATGGTGAACGGGCCGCCGGGGACCAGGACTTCGGACGGCCCCGTGAACAGCGGAGCCGGTTCCGGATCGGGGGCGGTCAGGGCCTGCGGGCCCTTCCGTAGCTGATGGGTGATCAGCATCGTCTCGTCGTGCTGCTGTTCGTGCTGCGCGATCATCCCGAAGGCGAAGCCCGCCTCGGTCAGCCGCGTCCCGTGGAACGCGGTGCTCTCCAGCAGGTCCAGGACGCGGCCGCGCACCTCGGCCGCGTAGTGACGGGCCTCGGCCGGCGGCAGCAGCGGCAGCGACGGGCGTTCGGCACGCGGGTGCTCGAAGGCGTCGTAGAGACCGTCGATCTCGGGCCGCATCGCCTCCCGCCCGGCGACCGCCCGGAGCAGCCACTGCTCCTCCTGGTTGCCGATGTGCGCGAGGTCCCACACCAGCGGGGACATCAGCGGTGAGTGCTGGGCGGTGAGGTCGGGCTCGTCGACGCAAGAGGTCAGCAGGGTCGTCCGGGCACGGGCGGTGGTCAGGGTGGTCAGCGCCCGCTCGCGGAGCGTGTCGGCATCGAGGGCGGGGTCGGTCATGTCCAGTCGTCCTTCCCGTGCAGGGTGCGGTCCGTGCCGTAGAGCTCGTCCAGCAGGTCGTCGGCGGGGCAGCGGCCCTTGACGACGTAGCGGTCCCGGTACGCCGCCACGGCATCCACCACCTCGGTCGTGGCCCCCAGCCTCGGCAGGGCCTCCAGCGCCGCCGCGAAACAGCTGACCGCCACCTCCTGCAGCTCGGGGTCGGCGAGCCCCGACCGGGCGGCGTCGATCCACAGCGGATTGTGCGGCGCGGGCAGCGACAGGGCGCGCTCCGCCAGCGGCTTCACGGCCCGGTAGGCGGTCTCGGCGGCCTCGGGGTCGTCGAAGAGCGCGGTGGCCACGGCGAACGGCACGATCCAGCCGTCCTCACCGGGCTGCGCGTCGATCATGCGCAGTTCCAGATGGCCACGTGGTCTGACCGGCGGGAACAGCGTCGTGAGGTGGTAGTCGAGGTCCTCGTGCGTCGGCGGCCTGGGGACCCCCGAGGTGGTCCAGTCCCGGAAGGTCAGACCGTCCGGTACGTCCCACGGGCCGCCGTCCTGCCGTACGCACATCACCGGCGCGTCCAGCACGTGCCGCGCCCAGGCGGCCCGCGGATCGCCGTCCAGCGGGGGCGCGCCCGCGCGGCCCGCGCCGATCTCCATCCACAGCAGCTGCCGGGTGGAGAGCCAGCCGGTGGGCTCGCCCCCGGCGAGCGGTGAGTTGGCGAAGGCGGCGACCAGGACCGCGCCCAGCTGGTGCGCCAGCCACCAGCGCCGCCCGTGGCCGAGCGGGCCGGGCTCCTCGTAACCGGCGTCCAGGCAGACCTGCACGGAGGCCGAGGTGCACATCATGGCGCGGCCGGCCGGGCCGGTGCGGTCGAGGCAGGCCTCCATGGCGTCGTAGCGCGGTTCGCGCAGGAACCGGCGGGGCGAGTGCCAGGGGTCGTTGCCGATGCCGACGAGACCGAGATCGTGCTCGCGCAGGACCCCGCGGGTGGTGTCGAGGTCGGCGGAGACGGTGCCGATGCACTCCATCAGTGAGGCGGCGGGCGGCGAGCTCAGCTCCAGCTGGCCGCCGGGCTCAATGGTGAGCGCCGACCTCAGGGGCACGGTCCGCAGTGCGGCGTAGGCCGCTTCGAGTCGTTCGGGTGTCACGGGGAGCTGCGGGCTGCGCAGCTCGTGGACGAGCCATTCCACTTCGACCCCGACGGTGCGGGGTGGGCCGGTCTTGAAGCAGATGCCCTTGACCAGGGCTTCCACCTCGGCTTCGGTGACTGCGGTGCGTGGTTGCTCCGTACAGTCACTTAGCGAATCGGACATGTCGGGATCCTCCTGAGAGTCCACAATGTCACCGGTCCGGAGTGACCGTCCGGGCCGGCGCACTCGTTCCACCCAAGACCCTCGCGTCGTTTCGCACAAGAGTGCGTTCCGGTGCGTTCCGGGTCGGTAATGGGTTGAACAATCTCCGCACTCCAGGCGTTTCCAGGGGCTTTCCCGGTCGTTTGCGCAGGCCGACGGAGCCCCGGAAAAACTCCGTTGCACCGCATCACCAGCATCGCCCAGGATCGGTGCATGAGCACGACGGGGGAGATCGCGCGGCGCGCGGTCATGGCGCGCACGGGGGTGGCGCCGTGAGCGCGCGTCTGCGCGGCATCGCACAGCAGACGGAACAGATCGTGGCGGCGGGCACCTACCGCGCGCCGGACGGCCGCGAGATGACCGTCGCGGCAGCGATCGAGGCGGCACGGGACGGCACCCGGATGCACGGGCCGGACCCGGTGCCGGTACCGCGGATCTCCGTGGCGGAGATGCGCTGCGCGGAGACGTGCTTCGAGGTCACGGGCGAGAGCAGCCTGGAGGCCGCCAGCCGACTCGGCGCGGAGACGGCGGTACTGAACTTCGCCTCGGCCCGCAACCCGGGCGGCGGCTATCTGAACGGCGCCCAGGCCCAGGAAGAGGCCCTGTGCCGGGCGTCGGCGCTGTACACGTGCCTGCTCCAGGCCCGCGAGTTCTACGACCACCACCGCGCCCACCGCGACCCGTTCTACACGGACCGTGTCATCCACTCACCCGGCGTGCCCGTCTTCCGCGACGACCGCGGCAGCCTCCTGGACGAGCCGTACACCACCGGCTTCCTGACCGCCGCCGCCCCGAACGCGGGCGTGGTCCGCCGTACGGCACCGGAGCGCGTGCCCGAGCTGTCCCGGGCGCTCGCGACACGGGCCGAGCGCGTGCTGGAGACGGCCGCGGCGCACGGGTACCGGCGGCTGGTGCTGGGCGCGTGGGGCTGCGGGGTGTTCCAGAACGATCCGGCGCAGGTGGCGGGGGCGTTCCGGGGGCTGCTCGGGCCCGGCGGGCGATTCGCCTCGGCCTTCGAGCACGTGGTGTTCGGGATCCTGGACCGCACGCCGGGGAGTGTGGTGCGGGAGGCGTTCGTACGGGCGTTTCCGGAGCGTCAGCTGCAGCGGTAGCGCTCAGGTCCAGCCGTAGCGCTCGTGCAGCCGGTGTCTGACCAGGTTGAACCGCCCACGGTCCAGCGCACACGCCTCCCGGCGCATGCCCTCCTCGTGGAGGCGGAGGATGCGGTCCACGTCCACCCACGAGTCGCGTCCCGACCGGTCCCACGGCCCGCTGCCGATGGCGACCCACTCGCGGTCCCCGTCGTGCCGCTTGCTGGAGAGCTGCACGGCGAGGAAGGTGCCGGCGGCCTCCCGGGCCACGACCAACACCGGGCGGTCCTTGCCGCGCCCGTCGTTCTCCTCGAAGGGCACCCAGGTCCAGACGACCTCCCCGGGGTCGGGGTCGCCGTCGTGGGCGGGGGAGTACTCGGTGCGGACTTTGCCGACCGCGCGTGGGTCGGCTTCGGTCGTGGCCGACGGACCGAAACGGCCCGGGACGTTCTCGTCGGTGTACGTGCTCACGGGGGCACCTTAGAGGCTGCCCCCGTGAACACACCCGACGGGCCTACTTCTCGTCCATCGGAACCTTCTGCGCCGGGGGAGGCGACGCGAGGCCGTTGAGCGACGAAGTCCCGTTCGGAGCCTGTCCGTTCTGGTTCATCGAGGCCAGCAACTGCCGGGCCAGCCCCAGCCCCGTGCCGCCCATGGTGAGCGCCTTGGCGAACATGTCGGCCATCCCGTCGGCGCCGTTGAGCAGCACCATGTTGTCGACGCTGCCGAAGGCGGACGCGCCGGCCCGGACGATCTCCGGCCAGTTCTCGGCGAGTTGCTGGGCGACCACGGCCTCCTGGTTCTCGGCGAGGGCGGTGGCACGGGCCTTGATGGCCTCCGCCTCCGCGAGGCCCTTGGCCTTGGTCGCCTCGGCCTGGGCGAGCCCCTTGGCCTGCGCGGCGGCCGCCTCGGCCTCACCGGTGGCTCGGGTGGCGGCTGCCGTGGCAGCGCCGCGCGCCTTGGTCGCCTCCGCCTCGGCACCCGCGGCCGTCTTGACCCGGGTCGCCTCGGCCGCGGCCGCCAGCTCCGTCTCCTTCGCCTTGGCCTGCGCCGCGGAGATCCGGGCGTCGCGCTCGGCCTCGGCCAGCGTGCGCTTCTCGTACGCCTGAGCGTCGGCGGGCTTACGGACATCCGCCTGGAGCTGCTGCTCGCGCCGTTGCGCCTCCAACTCGGCGACCCGGGTCATCTGGACGACGACCTCCTGCCGGGCTGCGGCGTCGGCGAGTGGTCCGGCCTGCTGGGCCTTGGCGGCGGCCTTGTCGCGCTCGGCCTGGTAGCCGGCCTGGAGGATCTCGCTGTCCCGGGTCGCCTCGGCCATCCGCGCGAAGGACTGCTGCTCCGCCTCCGTGGCCAGCCGGTTCGCCTCCGCCTGCGCGATCCGCGCGTCCCGCTGGACGGCGGCCGCGTGCGGCATGGCGAGGTTCTGGATGTACCCGGTCGGGTCCTCGATTTCGTGGATCTGCAACGAGTCGACGATGAGCCCCAGCTTCTCCATCTCCGTACCGCACGCCGCCCGGGTCTGCCCGGTGAGCTTCTCCCGGTCACGGATCATGTCCTCGACCGTCAACCCGCCCACGATGGACCGCAGATGACCGGCGAAGACGTTGTGCACCCGCTCCGCCATCAGCTTCTGCTGGTCCAGGAAACGGCGGGCCGCGTTCGCGATCGACACGAAGTCGTCGCCCACCTTGAAGATGACCACGCCCCGCACCTTCAGCGGAATGCCCTGGTGGGTCACGCAGTCCACGTGCAACTCGGTCTCGTTCAGATCGAGCGACAGCTTGCGCACCGCCTGCACACCGGGCAGCACCAGAGTGCCGCGCCCGGTGACGATACGGAAGCCCATGCCCTCTTCCAGGCCCTCCGTACGGTGCTTGGAACCGGAGATGATGAGCGCCTCGTTCGGCTCAGCGACCCGCCACATCATCTTGAACACACCGATCAGCACGAGGACGGCGGCAACCGCCGCCCCCGCCACGACGCCGATGACCATCCGGCATACGCCCCCTTTGCATGGTGCCCTTTCGGCACCGAACGAAGGGAGTGTGCGCCTGCGCGCGGCCGCGGTACAGACGCCGGCGCATCCTTGTCGAAACCTTGACGCGGACGGCTCTCACCTGCGCCCGAGCGGGCTCAACTGTCGTATGCGGCCTGGACGTAGACGGTCCTCGGCGGCTGGTACTCCACCACCATCACCACCGTGCCCCGCTCGATGCGGTCCGTGCCGGGTGCGGGATAGGCGAGGAAGTGCTCGGCGCCGCCACGCACCCGGGCGATCACCTCGCCGACCAGTCCCGGCCCGATCGTCCCCGTGACCCGCCCCATGAGCCCGACCATCGACGCATCGCCCATGGCCACAGGGTAGGCCCTGGCCCGGGGAGTCGGTGTCGCCTCAGACCACGGCGGTGGGTGCCGTCTCGCCCTGCTGCGGTGGCCACAGCTCGTGCCAGCGCAGCTCCGCCTCCAACTGCGCGGCCAGCGAGATCAGCAGGGGCTCGCTGTTGGCCGGCCCGAGCAGCTGGGCGCCGACGGGCAGACCGCCCACGAATCCGGCCGGGACGTTGACGCCGGGCCAGCCCAGCACGTTCCAGGGCCAGGCGTAGGGGCAGGCGGCGATCATCGCACGGTCCGTGGCGAAACCGCCGAGTTCGAGCATCGCGCCGATCCGGAGTGGGGGAGTGGCCGTGGTGGGCGCGAGGATCACGTCGTACGACTCGAAGAACGCGCCGATACGACGGTGCAGCACCGCCTCCGCCCGCCGGGCCACCCGCAGCGGCACCCCGCCGAGGAACCGGCCCAGCCGGGCGGCGCTCCGGGTGCGCGGGTCCAGCAGCGCGGGGAACGGCACCTCGCCGGCCCACTCGGCGATACCGGCCGTGGCGCGCGGCACGAAGGTCAGCCCGATCTGGCCGTACGGCGGATCGGCCGCCTCGACGACGTGCCCCAACGCGCTCAGTTTCTCGGCGAGTCGGACGACCCTGGCCCGCACCTCGGGCTGCAGCCGGGCGGGCACGGCGGTGAACGGCGGCTTGAGGGCGAGCGCGATGCGCAGCCGGCCGGGGTCGCGGCCCACGGCTCCGGAGGCATCGATGGCCGGCGGCCGGTGCGGGTCGAGGTCGTGATTGCCGGCGGCCGCATCCAGCAGGAGGGCCGCGTCGGCCACCGTACGGGCGAGGGTGCCGTTGACGGTGATGCCCTGGAACGACTCGCCGCGCGGCCAGGTCGAGATGCGGCCGCGCTGCGGCTTGATGCCGATCAGATGGGTCCAGGACGCAGGGATCCGCACCGAGCCGGCGCCGTCCGAGCCGAGCGCGGCGGGCACGAGCCCGGCGGCGACGGCGGCGGCCGAACCGCCGGACGAGCCACCGGGAGTGTGCTCCGGGTTCCACGGATTGCGGGTCGCGCCGAAGGCGGGCCCCTCGGTGAACGGCCACTGCCCCAGCTCGCAGGTGTTGGTCTTGCCGACGATCACGGCCCCCGCCGCGCGCAGCCGCCGTACCGCCTCGCCGTCCTCGGCGACGGGCGGGAACTCCCCGCCGCACCCGAACGCCGTCGGCTCGCCCGCCACGTCCATGTCGTCCTTGACCGCGACCGGCACACCCAGCAGCGGCCGGCGCCCCCCGGCGGCGAGCTCCTTGTCCGCGGCCTCGGCCTCGGCCAGGGCGGCCTCGGCCCGGACCACGCGGAAGGCGTTGAGCGACCCCTGGGTCGCCTGGATCCGCGCCAGCGCCGCCGCCACCAGGGCCTGCGACGTCACCTCCCCGTCGGCCAGCGCACGGGCGGACTCGGCGAGGCCTGCGGCACGGTCGGGTGTCATACGGGCACCTCCGGGACGACGTTGTCTACCGAACGGTAACCTCCGGTGGCCCGACGGCGGAACGTTTTCGCCCGGTGTGCTCCCAGGTTCACCACAGGTTTCTCCCAGGTCACGCTTCTTCATGCATGAACCATTGACGAGCCCGGACCGCACCCCTACCTTCTGATCGAATTTCCGAACCATGTTCGGCATTCCGAACACATGCTGGGCCGCGCATGTGTATGCCGGGATGGTCCCTTGAGCCGTAGGGAGAGCCGCACGTGACCAGACGCCCCCACACCCCGTCCCGCCGCACCCTGTTGCGTGCGATGGCCGTCCTGCCCGCCTCGGCGCTGGCCCTGGGCGAGGTCCCCGGCCTGCTCGGCACGGCACTGGCGGCCGCACCGCCCAGCGGCTCGGCCACCCGCTACACGATCGTGCCGTTCCTGAACAGCAACGACGGGACCGTGAACGTCTATCAGTCGGACGACGCGACGGACTTCCGGCTGCTCAAGTCCTCGGCGTACACGCCGCCGAGCAACCGCATCCGGGACGCGAGCATCTTCAAGCACACCAACGGCTACTACTACATCACCTACACGACCCACACCTGGCAGGACACCAGCACCACCATCGGCTTCGCCCGCAGCACCGACCGGGTCAACTGGACTTTCCTGTACGACTACACGGTCCCGATCGCGAACCTCTCCCGCGCCTGGGCGCCGGAGTGGTTCGTCGACAGCGACGGCAGCGTGAACGTGATCGTCTCCTGCTCGACGACGAACGACGAGTGGATCTTCACGCCGTATCTGCTGAAGGCCACGAACTCCTCGCTGACGGCGTGGAGTTCACCGGTGGCGCTGTCCGGCATCGGCGCGAACCACATCGACACCTTCATCGTGAAGATCGGCTCGACCTACCACGCCTTCACGAAGAACGAGACGACGAAGTACATCGAGTACGCGACGGCGTCCAGCCTGACCGGCCCGTACACGATCTCCCGTACGGGCAACTGGGCGGGCTGGGGCAGCTACCGCGAGGGCCCGGCGCTGGTGCAACTGGACAACGGCGCCTGGCGCCTGTTCTTCGACGGCTACGGCGACGGCACCTACTACTACAGCGACAGCTACGACACCTTCGCCAACTGGTCGGCCCCGGCGGCCCTGCCCGCCGTCTCGGGAACGGCCCGCCACTTCACGGTGATCAAGGAAACGGTCTCGGGTGGCCCGACCCTGCCCAAGAACGTCACCCGCTCCTTCCAGTCGGCCAACTACGCCACCCGCTACTGGCAGGTGCAGTCCTCCCTGCTCAACCTCCCGGTGGTGAGCGGCTCCAGCACGACCGCCGAGAAGCAGGCCTCGACGTTCACGGTCGTGCCCGGCCTCGCGGACGCGAACGGCTACTCCTTCCGCGACGCCTCCGGCCGCTATCTGCGCCACTGGGACTTCCGGGCCCGCTTCGACACCAACGACGGCACGTCGACGTTCGCCAAGGACGCCACGTTCGTCGCCCGCACCGGAACGGCGAGCGGCTCGATCCGCTTCGAGTCGTACAACTACCCCGGGTACTACCTGCGGCACTACAGCTACGAGCTGCGAGTGGAACGATCGAACGGGACGGACTTGTTCCGGCAGGACAGTTCGTTCGTGCCGGTGGGGGCGTGGGGCTGAGCTACGCCCTTGCTGGCCTGGGAGTTGCGTTGAGGGATGCGGAGGACTTCCTTCCGATTCCCTGGATTTCCCGGGAGTTCCCGGCGGCTCCGCGGCAAGGACAAGGCGCCGGACAAACCCCGCCGCAGCACGCGCAGACGCACCTACCTGGAGGGAAGCGACGACTGCCCGCCCTTGGGCGAGCCCATGGCGCAGTGGGTTTTGGATCACGTCCTGCACGGGCGGCCCGTAACCTGTGCCGTCGTACGGGTTCGACCTTGTGCCGGTGGTCGCGCACAGTCTGCGTGTACGGCGGCGAAGGTGGCTCCGGCGGGTCGGCCTGTTGCTCGTGGCCGCGGGCGTGACCTATGCGTCACCCCGGGCTGCGGCGGTGTGGTCTGGGGCCTTCCTGGTGGCCTTGGTGATGCGGTGGACTGCGCTGCGTGCGCACCGGAGGGTGAAGAAGTCGCGGCTGGCGACCTCTCCTCGGTCGGCGTACCTGGTGCTGTGCGTGCCCTGGGTGCTCGCGGTGGTTCCGTTTCAGCCGGTTGCCTTGGGTGGTCGCGAAGGGCGGGCGTCGGATGGCACAGATTGGTCGGGACAGACATGGCGACACATACGCTCACCGTCTACCTGCCGCCACCGCGGTGACGCCGTCGGCGGGGTGGCGCTCCTCGAGCGTTCTGCCTGCTCAACGGCTTCGGGGGCAGGGAAGGGACAGGCCGGAGTTTGAGTTCCGCGAGGTGGGCTGCACAACGGAGCCGTCCGACGGCCGTCCGGGACGAAGCACCGGAGAGTTGAGCTCACAGCTCCCGGTGCCGTCCGCTGGGCACGCATGCCGTCACCGCCGGTCTGCCAGATGGAGGCACCGCAGCCCCCGGCGCAGCTCCCGCTGTATCGGTTCCGGGAGCGCCTCGTCCGTCGTCGTGGCGACCAGGCGGCGGCCACGTCCCGGAGCTTGATGTTGCAGTGCTGTCACACGTCCACCAGCAGGTCCCAGGCCCTGCCGCGCGGGGCGTGGTCAGTCGGCGCATGGTGCGTGCCTCACAGGCAGTCATCCCATGCATAGGGGGTCAGCGGCGCCCCAGTTGCCGTTCTCCAGCCTGTTTGGTGTTGCCCTTGACCTGGTCGCCGCGTCCTTCCGCCTGCAGACGCCGGCTACCTGTGACGCGACCGATGGTCTTCTTGGCACCACCCTTGATGGCTTCGGCTTTGTGCGCGATCTTCTTGGCGATACTCGTCGTCCGCCATCCTTCGTGAGTTATCTACTGGGGTATCTGAAGGCGGCCAGTCAACGGTCTGCTCCTGGCCTCTTCTCCATCGGCCTTCCCACCGGCGTCAGTAACAAGCGTTGACCAGCAGGGACAAGCAAGGGCCTGCCGTACCGCAAGCCGGACGCGTGCTCACAGTGCAGCCGCAGTCGGGTCGCGTGAACAGTGCTGGCGGCCGTCGGGAGGCGTCCGGTCGCGGTGGGGAATCGGCCGCTACTGCAGTGCGTGGACGGCGGCTGAGAACACCGAGGGCATGCGGGATGCTGCGGGGACGATGAGGCGGGCGGTGCCGGGACGGCGGCCGGCGGCCAGCAGGGCTCCGGTCAGCAGTCGGTGGCGGCGGGTCAGCCGGGTCCAGGTGCGCTCGTACTCGTCCGGCCGCCCGGCGGCCAGGCAGTGGACGGCGGCCCCGGAGGTCGCCAGCGCGAGGGCGATGCCCTCGCCGGTGAGGGCGTCCAGGTAGCCCGCGGCGTCGCCGACGAGCAGGACACGGCCGGCGGTTCGGCGCCGCACCCGCTGCCGCAGTGGTCCGGCGCCGCGTACCTCCGTCGCGGCCGGGCCGCGCAGCGACGCGGTGAGGGCCGGGAAGGCGGCCAGGTGCTCGTCGTACCCGCGGCGGCTGCGGCTGAGGATCGCGACGCCCACCAGGTCGTCGCCGACCGGTGTCACGTAGGCCTCGCCGTGCCGGGACCAGTGGACCTCCACGAAGTCCGTCCACGGTTCGACGCGGTAGTGCCGGCGCAGTCCGTAGCGGCCGTGGGGACGACCCGGCAGTTCCAGCCCCAGGCCGCGGCGCACCGGGGAGTGCAGGCCGTCGGCGGCGATCAGCCAGCGGGCCGTGGTTCCGGCGGCGGTGACCGTGTCCGCGTTCTGGCGCACCTCGCCGACCTTGCCCGGCAGCATGCGCACGCCGAGGTCGAGAGCGCGCTGGTGCAGTGCGGAGTGCAGCGTCGTACGGCGGATTCCCAGCCCGTTATCGCCACGGAAGGACGCTTCGGCGCGGGTGGTGCCGTCCATGTAGCGGATGCCGCGCAGTTCGCGGCCGGTGACCTCGACGCCCAGTGCCCGCAGCGCGGCGACACCGCCGGGCATGACTCCTTCCCCGCAGGCCTTGTCCACGGGCGAGGAACGGGGTTCGACGACGACGGTCTCCAGGCCGGCGAGCGCGGCGTGGATCGCGGCGGCCAGACCGGCCGGCCCACCGCCGGCCACCAGTACGTCGATCACGCCGGAACGGTCGTGGTCGAGGTGGTCGCGGCGGCCAGCGCCCGGTTCTCGCAGCGGATGCGCACGGTGAGCAGAGCGGCGTTGAGCACCGTGAACACGGCCGCGGTGACCCAGGCGGTGTGGACGAGTGGCAGGGCCACGCCCTCGGCGACGACGGCCACGTAGTTGGGATGCCGCAGCCACCGCCACCGGTAGGGGCCGCCCGTCACCAGCGGCAGGCCGGGTACGACGATCACCCGGGTGTTCCACCGGGGTCCCAGGGTGTGGATGCACCACCACCGCAGCGCCTGGGCGCCCGCCAGTACCGCCAGCATCAGCCAGGCCAGGGCGGGCACGAAGGGCCGGTCGGCCAGCCAGACCTCGGCCGGGCAGGCGATGAGCAGGCCGGTGTGGAGGGCGACCATCGCCGGGTAGTGGCCCTGCCCGGTCACGGTCGCGCCGCGGGCGGTGCTCCACAACTCGTTGCGGCGGGCGACGCCGAGTTCGGCGAGGCGCTCGGCGGCGACGGCGGCCACCAGCAGTCCGTACCACATCATGTGTCCCTATGTCCTTCGTGTCCTTCGGCGGTCCGAACTACCAGCGCAGCAGGACGAGTTCGCAGGCGAAGCCAGGCCCCATCGCCAGCAGCAGACCCGGCGTGCCCGGCGGCGGGCGGCGTTCGGCCAAGGTGTCGCGCAGTACGTGGAGCACCGATGACGACGACAGGTTGCCGACATCGGCCAGGTGACGCCAGGTCACATCGAGTGCGTCGTCGGGCAGGTCGAGGGTCTCGGCGACGGCTTCCAGGACCTTGGGGCCGCCGGGGTGGCACACCCAGGCGGTCACGTCCTTCGGCTTGATCCCGTGGTCTTCGAGGAACCCCTCGACGTCATCGGCGAGGTATCGGCGTACGACATCGGGGACCTGCGGGTCGAGGACGACCTGGAAGCCGGTGTCCTTGATGTCCCAGCCCATGACGCGTCCGGTGTCCGGGTACAGGTGGCTGCGGGTGTCCACGATCGTCGGGCCGACGGTCTCGTCCGGGCGGCCCGGGCGGTTCCCGCCGCAGGCGACGACCGCGGCGGCGCCGTCGCCGAACAGTGCGGTGGCGACCAGGTTGGCCATGGAGGCGTCGTTGCGCTGGAAGGTGAGCGAGCACAGTTCGACCGACAGCAGCACCGCCACGTGGTCGGGCCGGCCCAGCAGGTAGTCGTGCATACGGGCCAGGCCGGCGGCGCCGCCGGCACAGCCCAGGCCGAACAGGGGCAGTCGTTTGACGTCCGGCCGCAGTCCGAGCCGGCCGACCAGCCGTGCGTCGATCGAGGGGGTGGCGATGCCGGTGACTGAGGTGAAGATCAGCAGGTCCACGTCGGCGGCGATCAGGCCGGCCGTGTGCAGAGCGCCCCGGACGGCCTTGGCGCCCAGGCCGGTGGCGGCGGCGATGAAGGCGTCGTTGGCGGCACCGAATCCGTCCAGTTCCCCGTACCGTTCGAGCGGCAGCGTCATGTGACGCGAGCCGACCTTCGCGCCGCGGTGCAGCCGGTCCAGGACCCCGCGGTCAGTTCCCTCGGGCAGACAGGTGCGGGCCACCATGTCGGTGATCTCGGACTGGGTGCGGCGGTGCGGTGCGAGGGCACCGTGAACGGCGGCGATCCGCGTCATATGGTTCCCGTCCGGTTACCACTCGGGTGAGTTGCTTTCCACGTGTTCCCCTGTCCGGAGTTTCGGACACCATGAATCGCCCGTCCGGCCGTTCGCCCTGAGGGCGCGTGTGCAGGCCGGGTGGGTCCCGGGCGCCTACGATCGGCCGGGTGGGCACTCCCGAGCAGTTGACGACCGGCGGCCCCGAGGCGAGTTGGGCCGGTCGGGTGGCTGGTCTGGCCGGGTCGTGCCACCCGGGGCCTGTGGTGGCGGTCACCGCCTTGATGGCCGGGCTGGCCGTCACCGCCGGCCAGGCCGCCGAGCGTTGTGTGCTGACCGGCGCCGCCGTGCTGACCGGGCAGTTGTCCGTCGGCTGGTGCAACGACGCGTTCGACGCGCGCCGGGACATCGCGCTCGGCCGTCGGGGCAAACCCGTCGTCGACGGCACGGTCGGCGTGACGGAGGTGTGGGTGGCCGCCTATGCCGCGCTGGCGCTGTGCGTGCCGCTCTCGCTCGCCTGTGGCCTGTGGGCGGGCGCGGTTCACCTGGCCGGGGTGGCGGCGGCGTGGGCCTACGACCTGCGGCTCAAGGCGACAGCATGGTCCTGGGCGCCGTACGCGGTGGGTTTCGCCGCGCTCCCGGCATTCGTGGCGCTGGGGCTGCCGAGGCACCCCTGGCCGGCCTGGTGGATCGTCACCGCCGGGGCGCTGCTGGGGGTCGGCGCCCATCTGGGTGACGTACTGCCGGACATCCGCGGGGATCTGGCGACGGGCATACGGGGATGGCCGCACCGGCTGGGCCCGGACGGAACCCGGCTGCTGCTGCCGGTGCCGCTGGTGGCCGCGTCCGCGGTTCTGGTGCTGGGTCCTGCCGGGCCACCCGGCAGGGGGGGATTGGCAGTGCTCGTGGTGACCGCTCTGATCGCGACGGTGGGGACGGTGCTGGGACGCCGCTGGGAGCGGTTGGCGTTCGCGGCGGCGGTCGCCGTGGCGGCGGTGGACGTGACGTTACTGCTGCTGCGTGGCACCGGAATCGCCTGACCGCGCCGCCTCAGACCGTACGAAACCCACAGGCGGAAACGGGAGCTCCCCGCCACTTGTTGCGGCTGCCGTCAGCTCGCAAGTTCTGTCCGACATCAACAACCTGAGCACGCCTGGCATATGCCGCTCGCTCGACCGCCGTATACCCTGCCTACCGCACCCCTGAGGCACTGACGCGCTTCCCTCGCGCACTCACGAGTAGCCGGAACTGACCAGGCATCAGTCAATCCACGAAAGCAGCAGGTCGGGGCACACACACGATCAATCCCGTGGATCCCCCACCACTGAACCCCGTCCCGCAAGAGGGGCGCGAGCCCGACGGGCCCGAGAGGACTCCGGCGAGGGAACCGTGCCGGATGGCGCCGTGAAGTCCGCCGTGAGGGGCTGCGAACTGCGGAAACGCCGGACGTGGACGAGCCGACGTGTTCTTCGCCGTGCTCCTGGACCGGTGCGTGTCGTCCGTGACCACCTGACTGCCGCCGATGGCTGCGGCACGTCTCTAGGCAGGGACGCGGGCGTGCCGGAGTGGTGCTCCGGCCTGATGGAGACTTGGGAGGGCCAGCCGGTAGGACGTGATCAGCCCGGTCTCCACGTAGTCCAGACCCAGTTCCTGGCAGTAGCGCCGCACGATGGTGCGGGCCTTGGGCAGGTTGGGGCTGGGCATGCTGGGAAACAGGTGGTGCTCGGTCTGACGGTTCAGCCCGCCCAGTGCGATGTCGGTGAACCTGCCGCCGCGCTCGTTGCGTGACGTGAGCACCTGGCGGCGGAGGAAGTCCGGGCGCTCTTCGCCTGTCAGGATCGGCATGCCCTTGTGGTTGGGCGCGAAGAGGGCGCCGAGGTAGACGCCGAACAGGCCCTGGTGGACGGCGAGGAAGGCGATCGCCATGCCGGGCGGCAGCAGCCAGAGCAGGACGGCCAGGTAGGCCGCGAAGTGCGCGAACAGCAGGGTGCCGTCGAGCGTTCGGTGCTTGAGTGAGCGATTGGCCAGCGCCTTCACGCTCGACACGTGCAGGTTGAAGCCCTCCAGCGTGAGGAGCGGAAAGTCTCGAGGAGGTCCGCGCGGACCTGGACGCCACGCTGGACGAAGCCGTGAGGTCCTTGGGTCTCGCCCGGACACCCACGCTGACCGTGCACGTCCGGCGCCCGAAGGGCTGAGGTGATCCCGATGCTCAAGACAGTGAACCGGGTGCTGCTGGGGCTTCTCGGCCTCGGACTCTTCGCCCTGGGCGGCGGCGTGCTGCTGGGCGGGCTGGATCTGCAGCGCCACTGGGATTTCGGCATGCCGGGCTGGTGGCCCTTCCGCGGGCCGGACGATGTGGTGCTGGGCGCCGAGGGACGGACCCGATGGCGGGATGAAGGCTGGTGGTGGCCGACCCTCATCGCGGTGCTCGCCGTGCTGCTGGTCCTGCTCCTGTGGTGGCTCCTCGCACAGCGCAGACACCGCCTGGACCGGGTCCTCGTCGACAGCCGAGACGGCGCGGCGGCCCGACTCGACCTCCGCACGCTGGAAGACGTGATCGAGGAAGAGGCGCAGGCCCTGGACGGGGTCTCGCGGGCTCATGTACGGCTGACGGGCCGACGTACCGCTCCGACCGTACGCGTACGGCTGTTGCTGGAGCCTCACGCGGATCCAGCGCGGACTCTGGGGCGACTGAGCCGGGAAACGCTCGCCCACGCACGAGACTCGGCCGGCCTGGACCGCCTCCCGTCGAAGGTCCGACTCCAGGAAGTCCGCCACCGCGCCCAACGCGCCGCCTAGGCCCCCGTGGGCCGAAGTCTTATGGGGGTACCACCTGTGAGGCGTCCCGGATTCTGGAACCCGAGCACTCTGGCCTGCAGAGGATCGGACGAGCTGTACGTCGCCTGCGCGTATTCGTTGCGCTGTCGGCGAGGTCGAAGACACCGGCCATGCCGGTGACGAGTGCGGCGAGCAGCGCCGAGGACGGCCCTGCGGCCGAGGGGCTGCTCATGAGCCCGAGGATGACGTTGTCGTTGGTATCAGCCTGTGGACCCTGGGATCGGTGGGGCACGCTGTCGGCGGACGCCGCCACTTGCCGCTCCTCGGCCGACGCGACACCCGAGCACGGTCACAGCGTGTCCCGCCGTACTCGCCATCGGAGCGGCCGTCGACGGCATGCTCTATGTGTCGTCCGTCGGCGTACTACTCCTCATCGCCGATCTGCTCTACCTGGCGGGCCGCTCCATGTGGCGCTCCACTCGGCGCCCGGCCCGCTGAAGAGCCCGGCCACGGCGGCGGACCCAAGTGCCGCTGAGCGTGCGGCTGTTCGTGTGTCACAGTGCCGGACCGACCGTCCGGCCGAGCCGACGCGGCGACGGAGCCCTGACCGGCCTGGGCGCCGTGTTCACCGAGCTGATCCCCACGACGGCGTCGGTCGTACTCGCACTGGCGGTCCCGTGCCGCGGCGTCGCACCCGTCGCCGACAGCGATGAGGACAACGTACGCCTCGGCCTGAGTGCTCCCGGTGTGGCACGGAGCCTTAGTAGCGAGGGAGCCACGGGCAATTGATCTGGCTGCCTGATCATGGCGCTTCTGCCTGGGGCGGAGTGAGGTCGGGCGGGTATCCCTTGGCGCGAAGCCAGGTGTCGAGGGCTGGGGCGACGAGGAAAGAGGTTGCTGTGACGGCGACCGTCACTGCGGCCTCCGGCAACCGCATCGCCCTCAAGGCTTCCAAGGTCACCGGCGGTGCACTGTCCGCCCCAGGGAGCGCGGTGCTGGATGACGCGTCACAGGACGACGCCGGAGGGTCCGGCACTGTGGTTCGCAGTGTTTCGGCTCTTCAGCTCGGTCAGTGAAGTTCGTTACTCCTCGCCGCCATCAGGGTGGCAGCGTCGTGGACGAGTTGTGCGTGCAGCTCGAACATCGCCACCAGGTCGACGGTGTCGCCGTTGACCTTCCGGTGCACGACCAGGCCGTCCGCACGGGCCACGGCATAGGCGGTGAGGGTGCGGACGGCATCCTCGTCGAGCGCCGGGAAGAGGGGCGGGATCGCCTCGGTGATCCGCTGCCGGGGCGATGTCACGGACCTGGAGGAAGACCGTCCTGCCGCGCGGCTCGACGGGCGGCCAAGGCCATCATCAGGCCCAGGCGGAGGAAGTCCGGGGCGTCCACCAGCGGCTTCGCCGCGATCGCTGCCATGGCGGCGACCCGCTGCAGCGGCGTTCCCGCCTCCTCGCCGGGCAGCTCCACGGCCGCGAGCCGGGTCTCGAAGACGCGCTCGAGGGCCGCGGCGATCAGGTCGTCCTTGTCCCTGAAGGCGCAGTGGATCGAGCCGGCGGGCAGGCCGCACTTGGCGCTGACCACCGCGATGGACGTGCCCTTCTGTGGTGTCGACTCGTCAGCGCAAGTCGGGCAGCGGGCGACGGGCGACCTCGTGGGCGTCGTCCGGCGGTACACCCAGCATGCGCAGGACCATTTCGGCGAGGTTGGCCGCGGCCTCGTCGCCGTCCAGTTCGGGGCGGGCGAACCGCAGCTCCACCAGGGACAGCAGGGTCCCGCCCAGCGCGGAGAGGGTGACGACCGGCTCGACGTCGGTGAAGCGGCCGGAGGCGATGCCGATCTGAAGATCGCGCAGTGCGCGGGTCGCCAGGCCGTTGTCCGAGTGGAGGTGGCCGAGGCCGCGCCGACGCAGCACCTGCATGAGTTCCGGGTGGGACTCGGCCATCCGGGCGCTGAGCCGGAAGCCGGCCGCGACGAGTTCAGCGGGGTCGTCGATCCCGGTCAGGTGCTCGTCGAAGGTCTGGCCGAACTCCTCCAGGGCGTCCACCACTGCTGCCTCGAACAGCTCTGTCTTGGACTCGAAGTGGTTGTAGAAGGAGCCGAAGCCGACGTCGGCGCGTTCGGCGATCGCCTGAATGCTGGCGCTGGTGTCCCCGGTCTCGGCGAGGATCTGCCGGGCGGCGCGGACGAGGGCTCCGCGGGTCTCGGCCCGGCGCCGTTCGAACCGGTTGCTGGGCGGGGCTGAGGTGGGCATGGGCCGAGTCTAGCGGCGGCTTCCAGGGCCACCACAGTTCTGATGAATACATCAGTCTCTGGCGCTTCCCTATTGACGAGACTTCTGTCAAAGCTGATGATTTCCTCATTATGGCGATGTTGCTCGGAGGGCACCATGTCTGAAACACCCGCAGCCGCACCCGCAGCCGCTGTCGCGACGCCGCACCAGGACCTGCACAGCGAGCAGGGCGCCCTGCGGGGCGAGCATCCCGGCCGCTCCCGGAATCCGGTGATCAAGGTGGCGGACCTGGCCTGGCTGGAGTTCGAGAAGCCGGACCTGGACCGGGCCGAGGTCTTCGCCCGTGACTTCGGCTTCCAGATCGCCGCTCGCACTGAGAACGAACTGTGGCTGCGGGGCACGTTCGCCGGCCCGCCCTGCATGGTGATCCGGCGTGGTCGTACGTCCCGGTTCACAGGCCCGGCGTTCCGGGCGGCCGAGCGGGCCGACCTGGACCGGCTGGCGCGGGCTACCGGGGCGGCCGTACGGGACGCGGACGTGCCCGGCGGAGGCAGGGCGGTCGGCCTGCTCGACCCGTCCGGCTTCCCGGTGCGTGTCGTGCACTGTGCCGAGACTCTGCCCGCGCTGCCCGGACAGCAGCCGCTGCTCCTCAACTTCGGCACCGAGCACCGGCGCCGGAACGTCACGCAGCGCCCGCCGCGCGAGCCGTCCCGCATCCAGCGCCTGGGTCATGTGGTGCTGGAGACGCGGGTGTTCGGCCGGGCCCTGGACTGGTATCTGGACACCCTCGGGATGATCGTGTCCGACTTCCTGTTCCTGGACGGGCAGCGCGGACGCGGCCCGACGATGGCCTTCATCCGCTGTGATCTGGGCAGCGTGCCGGCCGACCATCACACGCTGGCCATGCACCTGGGGCCGGGGACGGGTTATGTCCATTCCGCGTACCAGGTCACCGACCTCGACTCGATCGCGGCCGGCGGCGAATACCTGAACGAGCGTGGCTACCAGCGCAGTTGGGGCATCGGCCGGCACATCCAGGGCAGCCAGCTGTTCGACTACTGGCGCGACCCCGACCACTTCATGCTGGAGCACTCCGCCGACGGCGACCTGTTCTCCTGCGACGTCGAGCCCGGCTGGGCGCCCATGTCGGCGAGCGGGCTGGCCCAGTGGGGGCCGCCGGTCACCCGGGACTTCCTCGGCGCCAGTCCGTCCCCCGCCAAGGTCCGCGAGGTGCTGCATGCCCTGCGCGGCGACAACGAACTCGACCCCGCACGTCTGCTGGGCCTGATGAAAGCGATGAACTCATGAGCACCAACGTCCTGCGCACCGCCGACGGTTGGTGGGTGGTGCGCGACGCGCGAGCCGTCCGTATCGACACCAAGGCCGTCACCACCGCCGAGCTGCTGGCCGACCGGGCCGCCGTCGGCGAGGCCGCCGGCTCCGGCGAGGCGGGCACCCCCGTCGCCGACCTGGTCGCCCTCTCGCCGGTCACCACCCCCTGCCGGGTGGTCGCCCAGATGGTCAACTACCGCAGCCACGCCCGCGATTCGGGCTTCACCGGTGACATCCCGCCCGCCTTCTTCCGCAAGGCATCCGGCTCGGTCAGCGGCCCCGGCGAGGCCGTCGTCCGGCCCTCCCACGTGCGATTCCTGGACTACGAGGTCGAACTCGGCCTGGTCATGGGTTCCCCCCTGCCCATCGGCACCGTGGTCGAGGAGCGGGACCTGGCGTCGTACGTCGCCGGGCTCGTCATCACCAACGACGTCAGTGCCCGCGAGGTACAGCTGACCAAGACGCAGTTCTATGAGAGCAAGTCCTACCCGACCTTCACACCGACCGGCCCCTACCTGGCGCTGCTGGAGCCGGAGGACTTCGCCCATCTCCTCGATCTGCGGCTGAGGTTGAGCGTCAACGGCGAGCTGCGGCAGGACCGCACCCTCGCCGACATGATCGTCCGCCCGGCGCAGGTCCTCACACTGCTGGCCCGGTTCCAGACCCTCGACCCCGGAGACCTGCTGCTGACCGGTACCCCCGGCGGCACGGCACTCAAGGCCCCGCCCAAGGCCCTCGAGAAGATCGGCGCGCTGCTGCCGCCCGCGGTGAAGTGGAAAGCGTTCTTCAAGACCCAGGCCAAGAACCCCCACTACCTGCACCAGGGCGACGTCGTCACCGCCACCATCGCCACCCCCGACGGCCGGATCGACCTGGGCGAGCAGCGCACGCCTGTGGCCGACGCGAACTGAGACCCCGAAGTGAGCCGCACATGACAGTCGAGCACGACTCGGCAGACGTTCCCGTGGTGATCGTCGGCGCCGGCCCTGTGGGCGTGACCGCTGCCCTACTACTGGCCCGGCGTGGCGTGAGGACCGTCGTCCTCGAACGTCACCTGGAGGTCTACCCCCTGCCCCGTGCCGTCGCCACCGACGACGAGGTCCGCCGTATCCTCCAGGCCGCGGGTATCCACGAGGAGTTCGCCGCCGTCGCCCGTCCCGCGCGGGGTTGCGGCTGCTGGACGCCCGGCACCGCGTGATCGCCGAGTTCCGGCGGTCTCCGCACGGACACCACGGCTTCCCACAGACCAGCATGTTCGACCAGCCCGAGCTGGAGCGGCTGCTGCGCGACGCCCTGGCCCGCACCCCGGAGTGCGAGCTGCGGGCCGGGGCGGAGGTGACGGCAGTCGAACAGCGTGCGGACGGACCGGTCAGCGTCGCCTACCACGACGAGGAGGGCGAACACTCCCTTCTCGCGGATGCCGTCCTCGGCTGCGACGGAGCGGGCAGCCTCACCCGCGCCGCCATCGGCGCCGAGTGGGAGGACCTGCGCTTCGAGGAGCACTGGACCGTCATCGACGTGACGACGAAAGCCGCCGTCCGCTGCTGGGAAGGCGTCGACCAGGTCTGCGACCCACACCGCCCGGCGACCTTCATGCGCATCGGCGAGGACCGCTACCGCTGGGAGTTCCGCCTGCGCGAGGGAGAGGACCTCGACGGCGAGCGGCTGCGCGAGCTGGTCGCCCCCTGGGTGGACATCTCCCGCGTCGACGACTTCCACGTCATCCGGCAGGCCCAGTACACCTTCCGGGCCCGCATCGCCGACCGCTGGCGCCGGGGCCGCGTCTTCCTCCTCGGCGACGCCGCCCACCTCACCCCGCCGTTCGTGGGGCAGGGCCTGTGCTCGGGTCTGCGCGACGCCTACAACCTGACCTGGAAGCTCGCCCGCGTCCTCAAGGAGGGTGGCGACGAGCGCCTGCTGGACACCTACGAGCGGGAACGGAAGCCGCACGCCCGCCATGTGATCCGCCTCGCGGTCGCCACCGGCTGGGCCATGACCGGCGGCCAGGACCGCGCGGCCGCACTGCGCCGCACCGCCGTCGCCGCGGCCTGCCGTATACCGGGGGTGACGGGCCGGGTGAGCCGGGACCTCGGTCGCCCGCTGCCCGTCGGTCCGCTGATACGCCGCAGCCGACTCGGCGGCACCTACTGCCCGCAGCCCCGGGTGACGACGGACGGACCGCAGGTCCGCTTCGACGACGTCCTCGGGGACTCCTTCGCCGTACTGACCGCGGTGCCGCTGTCGCCCTCACTGCGCGCGCTCACCGACGGACTCGGCGCCCGGGTCGTCGACGTACACGGGTCCGGTGACGACGGCACCCTCGCCGCATGGCTGCGCGCGGGCCGTGCCGACGCCGTCCTGCTGCGCCCCGACCGCGTCGTCCTGGACGTCGTCCCGGCGGGCGGCGGCGACTTCACCGACACCGCCGCCTGGGCGCCCCTGCTCTGCACCACCCGCGGGCCCGCCGAACAGCCCGCATCCACCCCTCTGCCGAGAAGCACCGCGCGATGACCACGCCGTACCCAAACCCCTTCTGGACCCCCGACCCGGAGTCCGCCGCGCGCAGCCGGATCGCGGACTTCGGCCGCTGGGCCGCACAGCGCTGGGGCGTCGAGGCCGACCTCACCGACTATCCCCTCCTGCACCGCTGGTCGGTCACCGACCTGGAAGGATTCTGGGGCGCCGTCTGGGAGTACTTCGACATCGACGCGGACACCCCGTACGAGCGGGTCCTGGCCGAAGAGACCATGCCCGGCGCCCGCTGGTTCCCAGGCGCCACCCTCAACTACGCCCACCACGCCCTGCGGAACCTCACGGACGACGCCCCGGCGATCATCGCCCTGGACGAGACAGGCTCCGGCTACGAACTGACCGGTAGCCGGCTGCGCGCCCAGGTCGCCTCCGTCGCCGCGACCCTGCGCGACCCGGGCGTCGGGGAGGGCGACCGCGTCGTCGGCTACCTGCCCAACACGCCGCATGCGATCGTCGCGTTCCTCGCGGCCGCCAGCCTGGGGGCCGTGTGGTCGGTGTGCGGACAGGACTACGCCCCGAAGGCCGCCGCCGACCGGTTCGCCCAGCTCGAACCCACGGTCCTGGTCGCCGCCGACGGCTACCTCTTCAACGGCACCACCCACGACCGCCGCGAGGCCGTCCTCGAACTGGCCCGGGCGCTGCCGACGTTGAAGGCGACCGTGCTGGTGGACCACGTGGGCCTGCCCGGGCTCGCGTCGAACTGCCCGTCGTTGGTCCTGCCGTGGGAGGACGCGGCGACCCGCACCGAGGAACTCACCTGTGTGCCAGTGCCGTTCGACCACCCCCTGTGGGTCGTCTTCTCCTCCGGCACCACCGGCCTGCCCAAGGGCATCGTCCACGGCCACGGCGATGTCCTGCTGGAGCACCTCAAAACCCTCGGCCTCCAGTCCGACCTCGGCCCCGGCGACCGCCTCCTGTGGTACACCACCACCCACTGGATGATGTGGAACCTGGTCGCCTCCACCCTCCTGACCGGCGCCACGACCTGCACCTACGACGGCAGCCCGGCCCCGCTCACCCAGCCCGACATCCTCTGGCAGCTGGCGGCCCGGCACCGCGTCACCCTGTTCGGCACCAGCCCCCAGTACCTGCTGGGCATGGCCAAGTTCGGCATCGATCCGTCGGCGCACGACCTGTCGTCGATCCGCGCGGTCGGCTGCACCGGTTCCGCCCTGCCCGCCTCCGCCTACCCCTGGGTCGGCGAGCACCTCGGCGCACACGTCCAGCTCGCTTCCATCAGCGGCGGCACCGACGTCGTCTCCGGCTTCGCCGGCGGAGCGCCCACCGTCCCCGTCCGGGCGGGCGAGTTGTCAGCGCCCTACCTGGGCGTGGCGCTGACCGCGTACGACGAGGGGGGCTTCCCGGTCGTCGACCGGGTGGGCGAGCTGGTCGTCACCCGGCCGATGCCGTCCATGCCGCTGTACTTCTGGAACGACCCCGACGGCAGCCGCTACCGCGCCGCCTACTTCTCGGCGTGCGCCGGCGTGTGGCGGCACGGCGACTGGATCACGGTCACGGAACACGGCTCGGTGATCGTGCACGGCCGCTCCGACAGCACGCTGAACCGCAACGGCGTACGGCTGGGCAGCGCCGATATCCACGAGGTCGTCGAACGCCTCCCGGAGATCACCGAGGCGCTGGTCATCGGGGCGGAGGAGCCGGACGGCGGCTACTGGATGCCGCTGTTCGTGGTCCTCACGGCCGACGCCGAGCTGGACGACGCCCTGCGCGACCGCATCCGCGAGGCCATCCGCACCGGCGCCTCACCCCGCCACGTCCCCGACGAGATCATCGAGGTCCCGGCCATCCCGCACACCCGCACCGGGAAGGAGCTCGAGGTCCCGGTCAAACGCCTGCTCCAGGGTGCCCCCGTCGAGCAGGTCGTCAACCCGGCCACCGTGGACAACCCCGACCTGATCGACCACTACGCCCGCCTCGGCGCCGAACGGCGCGCTCAGAGGCTCGGCTAGCTCGTTCCCACGTACGGGCAGGTCAACAGCGAGAACGGCTCAGCAGTGGAGCTCCACACCTACTTGATGGAGCGTCAGTAACCGCTGTTCCACGGCCCGGCGCACGCGGTCTCATGAGAGAGCGACCCTCCGCGGAGGAACACTGCTGTCCCGTCTCAAACGATCTGGTCCGCCTGCTCAGCCCTTCGGGGTGTCGTCGAGTTGGAAGTGCCAGATGACCGCGACCGGAGAATCGTCCAGGGCCGCAGCAGCAGGTCCCAGGTTGGGTAGGTCGGGAGGCCGTCCGGGTCGAGGCGGCGGGGCAGGGTCGGCCGGAGGTAGGACGCCGGCAGGTGGGCGTCCGAGGATCACGATCAGGCCTCTTCCAGCGCTTCGCCGAACTCGCGCAGCACCCGGCCGTGATGGCTGTGGGCGAGCTGGTGTCCGATCGCGAGGACCAGCGCCACCGGCCACTCGATGATCTCCGCGGCGGCCAGTACGCCAACGCCGGCGAGGAAAGCGAGCTGCTCGGGAGGGAGCAGTTCAACGCGTACGCCGAACACGTCGAGGGTCACGGCGTTGTGGGTGACCGCGCGCTCAGCCGCCCCACTTGCCGTCTTCGCGTCCGCGCCCGGGGCGCCGAGCCGGCCGGGGCGGGCGTCCTGTGGCGCGACAGTCGATGCGGTCATGGTTGCCATCCGTCCCACCGTCGACCACTAACCCATCGGCGATGCGTTTTGGCGTTTTGCCCTTCTTGTCCACCATATCCAGGGCGCCCGGACGGCGCACGGCGA
Source organism: Streptomyces sp. CA-251387 (assembly GCF_050936625.1). Lineage (NCBI taxonomy): Bacteria > Bacillati > Actinomycetota > Actinomycetes > Kitasatosporales > Streptomycetaceae > Streptomyces > Streptomyces sp. CA-251387. The sequence continues at coordinate 8,501,413 of NZ_JBNJMJ010000001.1, forward strand.
TGTTGCAGGGCCGCGGTGGTGGTGCGCCACTGCCGTCGGCCGGCACCGGCCGGCACCGGCCGACCGCGAGCTCGTCGCGGTGGTCGACCGACGGCCGGATCCCTGGTGGCCGGGGGGGGGGTCCGCTGCTGCTGGTGGCTGGTGTGGACGTCGGCCTCGTCATCACGCGGCTCGCGCGGCCCGCTCCCGGGCCTGCTCCACATCAGGCGGCGTGGGTGCGGTGCCGCAGGTCGTGGCCGGTGGGGTTGCTCCCGTTCACCGCAGGCGCTCCACGATGTGATCGCCCACACGCAGAGCGTTGGCGATGGCCGTCAGCGACGGATTGACCGCCCCGATGCTCGGGAAGAAGCTCGTGTCGACGACATAGAGATTGTCGAGGTCGTGGGCCTTGCAGTGGACGTCGAGCGCGGAGCTTGCGGGGTCGTCGCCGAAGCGGACGGTGCCCGCCTGGTGTGCCGTGGCGCCGATGGGCATCCCCTTGTGCAGGTAGATGCTGTGCGGCAGCAGATGGTGTTCGTGCATCCCGAGGTGGCCGAGCATCCCCTGCAGCTTGTGCCGCAGACGCTTCAGCCCGGCGATGTTGTTCTTCTCGTCCAGGGCCAGATGCACGGCGCCGTCCCGGTCGAGGGTGACGCGGTTGTCGGCCGCGGGCAGATCCTCACCGCAGAGCCAGAAGTCGACGGCGTGGTGGGCGAGCACCTCGAAGGGCATGTCCGGCGAGACGGTCCCGGCCCAACGGGGCGCCTCCCCGTGGATCTGATCGGAGTCCGACTTGCCGAGCATCTGGATGCCGCCGAGCGGGTAGTCCCAGTCATCGGATCCCAGGTACCAGTCGTGCAGGGCCAGCGTCTTCTGGAACTTGGTGTCGTTCGGCTCCTTGGACACGGCCATCAGGGCCAGGTTGTTGTGCCGCATGTAGTGACGGCCCACCACTCCCGAGCTGTTGGCCAGCCCGTCCGGGTGCCGGTCGTCGGCCGAACGCAGCAGAAGGACCGCGGAGTTGACCGCACCGCAGGCGACGACCACGATGTCGGCGCTGGACTCCGTGGCCGAACCGTCCGGCAGAGCCGCGACGACCGAGGTGACGCTCCGGCCGGCCGGGTCCGTGACGAGGCGACGGACCTCGGCGCCGGTGACCAACTCGACGTTGTCGTAGCGCAGCGCGGGGTCGACGCAGATGACCTGGGCGTCGGACTTCGCGCCCACCAGACAGGGGAAGCCGTCGACGCGGTCGCAGCGGATGCACACGCTGCCGTGGGTCGCCCGGCCCCGGTCGTCCTGTGTGAGGTTCACCCCGATCGGGAGATGGAACGGGTGCAGCCCCCACTTCTCCAGGTCGTCGCTCAACTGCTGGATGCGCGGCTCGTGCTGGACCGGCTCATAGGCGTACTGCGCGCTCGTGGGCCCCTCGGTGGGATCCTCGCCGTGCCGGCCGTGCACCAGGTAGAGGTGCTCGGCCTGCGTGTAGTACGGCTCCAGGTCCTCGTACCGCAGCGGCCAGGCGGGCGAGATGCCGTCGTGGTGGCGGAGCTCACCGAAATCCTCGGGTCGCAGCCGGAACAGTGCGGCTCCATAGAACTTGGTGTTTCCGCCCACGTAGTAATTGACCTCTGGCGGGAACTGGTTTCCGTGTTTGTCGTACCAGAATTCCGGAGCGCGGTACTTTCCCTTGACGAAGACTGCCGTGGAATCCCAGTTGTCTCGTTCACGGGGGAGGTAGTCACCCCGTTCGAGAATGAGGATGTTTTTGCCGCTGGGCGCCAGCCGATGGGCGAGAGTGCCACCGCCCGCGCCGGTTCCGATGATGATGACGTCGTAGTGCTGCGCGTCGCTCATGCCGGCCCCCGTCCTCGGAGCACGCTCCGGTCCTGCGGGTGTATCGCCGGGCCCTTATCCGGTTACGACCGTATCGCTGGAAGATGCTCCCGGCGACCCGGGAGTGCCCAGGCGCCGCGCCGACGCGGGTTCGCGTGCGATGACCGCACCGACGGTGATGCACAGGGTCACCACCACGCACAGGGCGATGAGCCACGACAGCAGGGTGAACACCGCGCCCAGCGAACCGTATTTGTCGAGGCTGTGATTGAGAGCCCTGGGCACGTACAACTTCGCAGCCGCGGTGAGGACGCTCAGGGCCGTTCCCGTCAGGAGAGCGCCCGGCAGCAGCGGCAGCCACGGCACGCGACCGGTCAGCAGCAGGTGCTGCGTCCACCACCACATGCCGACCTCGGTGACCAGCAGGAGCGGCACGCCGAGCCACAGTCCGTGGCCGAAGCCGTCCCGCAGAGCCCCCTGCACCCCGATCATGACCAGCCACGCGGCGAGCCAGGCGATCCAACGCCAGGCGGCCACCCGCACCCTCGCCGCCGGAAGGCTCCAGGCACGCTGGCAGAGCCGTTGCATGGCACGGCTGCACGCGGTCGCCGAGATCAGCACCATCAGCCCGCTGACGACCCCGGTGCTCTGGCGCAGTTCGGACGTATCCCCTTGGTAGACCGCCTTCAACTGCGCGTCCGCGCTTCCGGTCAGTCCGAAGACGTCGTGCAGGGAGCTGACGAACTGGTCGCGCAGCCCCTGCGGGGCGTAGGCGGCCACCATGAAGAGCAGTGGTACCGCCGTGAGGAACGTCTGGGCGGCCAGCCGGGTCGCGGAGTCCAGCACATTCACCGAGAACAGTTGCGCCATGAGACGCGTGATCACCGGGAACCGTGTCTCGGCGCGGGCACGCCGCCCGAGGATCCAGGACCGGACCGACGCGGCCCGCCGGCGCCCGGGCTGCCGGCCCGCCTGCGAAGGCGGGCCGTCCTGTCCGGGTCCCTTGCCTGGCTGCATGCTGCCAGGGTGCCGTCGCAGCGGGCACGCGGCCCGTGGCGGGCGCGTGGCGGCGGCCGTACGGGTGACGGCGGGGCGGCCGCCGGGCCGGTACCTGCGGGCGCGGAGGATTTGTGCGCCCCTGGCGGGGCGGTGACGATGAGGCCATGAGCGAGACCGGCCACGCGGCGGGGCCCGGATGGAGCCACGGGGGGCAGCGATGGTGCTCGACCTGATGCTCATCGGCCTGGCGATCGCCGCCGATCCGCTGCCTCTGACCGCGTTCGTCCTGGTGCTGTCGGCACCTCGCGGGATCTGGAACGGGCTGGTATTCCTCCTCGCCTGGCTTGCCTCCTTCGTCGCCGTACTCGCCGCGGTGCTGCTCACCACCGGCGGTGAGCCTCCGGCTCCCAAGTCCCCGCCCTCCACGGCGTCGCTCGCTGTCAGGCTCGCCATCGGCGTGGGGCTGGTCTGGTACGCCGAGCACCGCCACCGGTCCGGCCACCGGTCTCGCCGCCGGCCCAAGCCCTCCGGCGGCATGATGACGCGGTTCGATCGGATCTCCCTGTGGACCGCGGCGGGACTGGCGCCGCTCCTGCAGCCGTGGGGGCTCGCAGCGGCGGGCGCGGCGACGGTGGTGCACGCCGACCTGTCCCACACCGCCTCCTACGTGGCCCTGGCCGGCTACTGCCTGCTGGCCACCAGCAGCCTGCTGGCGATGGAGATCTACGCGACGTTCGCCCCCGACTCCGCCCGCGCACGGCTGGGACAGCTGCGCACCTGGATGCAGGCCCACCAGGACCAGGCGCTCATCGGCGGGTCGCTGCTGCTGGGGCTGTATCTGGTGGGCAGGAGCATCTACCAGCTGACGTCCTGAACGCGAGGTGGCCGTAGTTTCACAGCACGGCGAGCGGATTGACCGGGGAGCCGGTCGCGGAAGGCAGCCGCAGCGGCGCGATCACACACAGGAAGGACCAGCGCCCCTGTCGTACGCAGACCGGTGCGAGGTCCTCGAATCGCAGGTAGTCCAGCAGGTGCAGCCCCATGGCGTGCACGGCGAGCACGTGCACGGGGAAGGCCACGCCCTGTGTGGTGCTGGGCGCCGTGTCGTTGTTGCCGTCGCTGCCGAGCACCGCCACTTCCCGCTCGGCCAGGAACTCCATGGCGGCCGGATGCAGCCCGGCCCGTGCGCCGGCAGCGGCCCAGGGCCCCCGCTCCTCGCGGCGCCGCCGGTGTCCGACCCGTAGAGCAGGATGTCGCCGGGGCCGACCCGGACACCCTGCCGCGCCTCGGCGGCTGCGAGGTCCTCCGCGGTGACGTGGGAACCGGGTTCGAGCCAGGGCAGGCCGTGCAGTCCCGGGATGTCCAGCAGCACACCGCGTCCCACGATGCCGTCCCGGGCCAGGTCGAGTGACAGGGTGCTCGCCCCGTCGGGCGAAAGGACGTCGGCTGCCGGGACGCCGCCGTGCAGAGTGCCGTTGCGGATGACGTGGCACAGGGCGTCGATGTGGCTGTTGACATCGCTGTGGACGTCCATGGCGAAGCGGTCTCTGGCGAAGTCCAGGCCCTTGCCCGGCCGTGGAACGCCGCCCGCCGGAGCTGTGAGCCGGTGCTCGGCAGGCTCCGGGTCGTCAGGCCCGGCGAGGGTGTTCACCGGAGCGGCCAGCGAGACCGTACGGCCCGAACGCACCTCGCGTACGGCGGCCAGCACCCGCTCGGGCGTGAGGGTGTCCAGGGGGCCCCGGGGTGACGCCGCACCGGGGGCCGCGCAGCGCAGACGCCGGTACAGCGACCGGAAGTCCGCCTCGCTGAGCTCGTGGGAGGTCGGCATGCTCCCACCATCCGGCAGGGGCCCGGACCTCGCGCGTGGAGCCGCTCGGCGCGGGTCGTCCCGATTTGCGGGGGTCCGATGCCGCCGCCCTAATGGACGGGCGACCACAGACTCGGAGGTTGCGATGGACATGCTGCACGTCCGGGCGGTGTCCCCGCCGGATCTCACGGAACGGGCGATGGCACTGCTCGGCAGCGAGCCGTGTGTCCTCAATCTCGTCCTGCATCCCGGCAGCGTCCGCAATCCCGACGGTGACTCCATCGAATGCGACGTGCTGACCGGGGCCGCGAACGAGGTGCTCAGGGGCTTGCGTGACCTGGAGCTCGAGCACCGTGGATCCATCGTCCTGGCGCCGGTCGACTTCGCCTTCTCCGACCGCGCGGCGACCGTCGGGGCGCAGGAGCTCGGGGCGCGGCTGCGAGCACCGGTGTGGGAGCAGGTGGAGGCCAGGATCCGGGCCGAAGGCCGCTATCCGCCGAGCTTCTACCTGTTCCTGGTGATCGCCGGCCTGATCGCTGCGGTGGGCATCATCACCAACTCCCAGATCCTCATCGTCGCGGCGATGGTCGTCGGACCGGAGTACGGGGCGATCACCAGCGTCGCGCTCGGCATCGACCGGCGCGCGGGTGACCGGATCCGGCGGGGGCTCGCCGCCCTGCTCGTCGGGTTCCTGCTGGCCGTCGCCGCCACCCTCCTCTTCGGCCTCCTCGTCCGGGGCTTCGGTCTGCAGCCGCGGGCGTTCGACCTGGGGATCAGGCCGGTGTCGAGCCTGATCGACACGCCGAACTTCTTCTCGGTGGCGGTCGCCGTGCTGGCCGGAATCGTCGGCATCGTGTCCCTGGCGGAGGCCCGTACCAGTGCACTGCTCGGTGTCTTCATCTCGGTCACCACCATTCCGGCGGGGGCCGACATCGGTGTCTCGTGCGCCTTCGCCAGCTGGGACGAGGCGCGGGGCTCGTTGCTGCAACTGCTCCTCAACGTCGGCATCCTGATCGTGGTCGGCACCGCCGCGCTCAAATGCCAGCGGGCGATCTGGCGCGGCGTGCGCAAGCGCCGGGACGAGCACGCGGCACACCGGACACCAGCGGCCTGACAGGGTGTCAGGCGGGCGCCGAGTCCAGGAACTCGCGGACGGCGAAGGCCACCAGCACGATCACCGCCGTCCAGATCACGACCATCAGGGTCGGGTAGCTCCAGACGAACAGGACGATCGCGGCCACCGCCAGGATCGCGGCCCCGATCCACCTCTTGAAGCGGTGCACGAACCGGCCCACCGCACCCAGGCGCAGCCCCGCCGAGGCGGCGACGTCGCGCCCCGCGCCGATGCCCCTGCCGCAGAAGTCACGGGTGAACACGGCGACTCGAGACGGGCCGATGAAGAACGCCCCGAGGGCCGTGACCAGGGCCAGCGCCCCGACCGCCCGTACGCCGGCACGCAGGAACCTCACCAGCGCGTCGTAGACGGCGCCCGCGGCGCCCGCGTTCGTTCCCGGCGGCAGATGGTCCAGATACACCGCACGGAAGACAGTGAGGCACACACCCAGAACCACCATGGCGGCGAACACCCCGAGCGCCGCCCCGATCAATGCCCGTCGTCGATGGGACGCCAGGAACACGCCCGCGGCGGCGATCAGCACCGCGATGACGGGCAGCCAGGTGCCGATGACCTGCAGCACCCTCAGATACGACTTGATCTTGCCGACGTCCTTCCCGTGGACCACGACGAAGTCCGTGTGGACGTCCGGGATCTTCGCGGCCGCCGCAAAACCCGAGCTGACCAGTCGCTCCTTCACCTGGGCCACGATGGGCCCGACGTCGATGGCGACCTGATTGTCCTTCAGCGACACGGTGGCGTCGGCCGAGCCCGTCAGCGCCTTGTCCACCGCGGTGTGGGCCCGACGGTTGGCGTTCGTCCAGGCCGTCTCGAAGGCGCTGCTGGAGACCACCCGCATCACGGTGGAACTCACCAGCTCCTTCAGACCGTTCTTGATGGGACCGCCGAGGTCGCCGATGAGGCTCGCGGCCCTGGGGGGCACGCCCTCCTGCGCCGCAGCCCGGCTCAGCTCCGCGACCAGAGCGTCCACGTCGATCTGCCGCAGCACGGCGTCGGTGACGCGGGTGGTGACCGCCTGCTGGATGTCGGGATCGGAGGCCAGCGGCGCCACGGTCGCGACGTAACGATCAGTGTCCCGGACGATGCTGTTCGCCCAGACCGCGACCACGGCGAGCAGCGCCAGCACCGACGCCAGGACGATCAGCAGGGCCGAGCCCAGCGACCGGAGCCGGTGCCTCGGCTCGGGTCGGACGCTCTCCAACTGGCTGACCCGGCGGCGCAGCTCGTCCAGTTCGTCGCCTTGCTGTGGTGAAAGGCGCTGATCGCCGGAAGGAGTCGCACGGGGGCGCTCCGGCTCCGGTGAGGGCGTGTCGCTGCCTGTCATGCCTTCGAGGAGATCCCGGTGAGGGTCGTCGAGCGAGGTGGGAGGGGCTGGCGGGGTGACATTCGTACCGGGTGCGACGACTGGTGTCCGGTGATGCAATGGCGTTCAGGGGGCCCTGAGCACCAGAGGTGACGCCGTGAGTGACACGATCGACGAGATGGGACCCATCGACTACGTGGTGGTGGAGTTTCCCGGCAACCGAATGACAGGCGAGGGCTTCCCGCTGCTGGTCGATCTGGTGGACCGCGGCCTCATACGGATCCTCGATCTGGTGTTCATCAGGAAGGACGAGGACGGCTCGGTGACCGCCCTGGAGATCGCCGATCTCACCGGTGACGGCAGACTCGACCTCGCCGTCTTCGAAGGTGTCCACTCCGGTCTCCTGGGTCAGGACGACCTCGAGGAGGCCGCCGCCGCCGTGGAGCCCGGCAACTCCGCCGGCCTGCTGATCTACGAGAACCTGTGGGCCGCGCCCTTCGCCGCCGCCCTGCGGCGTGGCGGAGCCCAGTTGGTCGCCTCCGGGCGGCTCCCCGTACAGGCCGTCCTGGCCTCGCTCGAAGCGGCCGAGGCCGCGTCGTGACGTGACAAGTCTGCGTCCCGAGGCAGAGAAGCCTGCGGGCTCTTCGGCCCATGCCGCGGTGACAACCCGTCAGCGCCACCTGTCGCGGGCCCCGTCGGCCGTAGCGCGGAAGGCACCGTGGTGAGCACCGACCAGGTGCTCACGGGCCTCGGCCTGATCGTCGTACTGGCGGTGGGCTCACAGGTGCTGGCAAGCCGGCTGCGGATCCCCGCGCTGGTCGTCCTGCTGCCGGTCGGTTTCACCGCCGGCGCTCTGACGGACGACGTCGACCCCGAGCGGCTGCTGGGCAGCACCTTCTCGCCGCTGGTCTCACTGGCCGTCGCTGTCATCCTGTACGACGCGGGCCTGGGGCTCGATCTGCGCCGGTTTGCCGCCCACACCCGGCGGGTCGTGGTGCGCCTGCTGTGGTTCGGTGTGCTCGTCACGTGGCTGTCGGCGGCGCTGCTCGCCACTCCACTGCTCGGGATGTCATGGAGCGCGGCGGTGATGCTCGGCGCGATCGTGGTCGTGTCCGGACCGACGGTCGTGGGTCCGCTGCTCAAGTTCGTACGCCCCACGGACCGCGTCCAGCGGATCCTCGTCTGGGAGGGGTCCCTGATCGACCCGGTGGGCGGCATCCTGGGCGCACTGGTCTTCCATGCGGTGGTGGCGGGTGGGCGCCATGGTCTCGGCAGCCAACTCGCGGCCTTCTTCGCCAGTGCCGCGGTCGGCGTGGTGGGCGGTGCCGTCGGGTCCGCCGTGCTGTTCCTGCTGCTGCGCAGACTGCGGCTGGACGAGGTGCTGGGCACCACGGTGCAACTGGCGGCGGTGGTCGGGGTCGCCGCCGCCTGCGACATCGTCCGCGACGACACCGGGCTCATCGCCGCCGTCCTGATGGGGCTGGCCATGGCGAACCTGCCCGGCGCCGACGCCCGTGCCCACAAGCCCTTCTTCGAAAGGCTCGTCCATCTGGTCATCGGGCTGCTGTTCGTCTCCATCTCCGCCACCGTCACCCCGAACTCACTGCGGCACGTCGTGCTGCCGACGCTCGGGATCGTCGCCGGCCTCGTCCTGGTGACCAGACCCGTGGCGGCGCTCGTGTCGTCCCTGCGTACGGACCTGACGCGCGGGGAGCGGGGCTTCCTCGGGTGGATGGCGCCACGCGGCATCGTGGCCGCTTCCACCGCCTCGACGTTCTCGATGCCGCTTGTCGACGAGGGGATCGGCGGCGCCTCGAAGATCCTGCCCGCCACGTTCGTGGTGATCGTGGCCACGGTCACGCTGTACGGGCTGACCGCAGCGCCCATGGCGCGACGGCTGCACGTGGTGCGTTCGGCACGCTCCCGGCCGCTGTTGGTGGGCGGCGCCCCCTGGGTGGTCGATCTGGGGCAGGCGCTGCGGTCGGCGGGGCTGGAGGTCGTCCTGTGGGCGGGACATGAGGACGAACGGGAGAGGATCACCGCCGCCGGCCTCGAACTCGCCCGCGGGGAACTGTTCGCGGCAGCCACCGGGGCCGGTGCGGAGCTGGAAGGCCTCACCGGGGTTCTGCTGCTCACCGAGGAGGACGACTTCAACGCCCTGGCCGCCGCGAATCTCGCCGGCATCGAGGGCCCGGTCCACCGCCTGGGGCCGCCCATGGACGGCGAAGGCGTCTTCGCCCCTTACTCGGGTTCGGACGACGAGGTGCTCTTCGGCGCGGCACTGACCGGAGCCGAGCTGGCGCGCCGATACGACCGAGGCGCCCGCGTCCTGACGCACCGCGTGAGCGGTCCTCTCCCCGCCGGCACCGATCTGCTCTTCCTGGTGCGCGGCGACGGCCGACTGCTCCCGGTCACGCGCGCGGCCGCCCCCGCACCGCAGGACGGGGACGTGGCGGTGCTGCTGGGAGGAGGATGACGGGTGGGTGCGACCCCCGTCGGTCCGTCGGGCTAGGCGTCGGTACCCGTGCGGGCGCACAGGGCCCAGATGACGAAGCCGTCCACGACGAGCAGCGTGATGGCCCAGAACGGGTACCAGGGGAGCCACGCGAAGTTGGCGAGCATCGACAGTCCTGCAACGGTGACGCCGACGATGCGGGCCCACAGCTGCCCGCTGAAGAGGGCGAAGCCTGCCAGCGTCACCACGATGCCGATGACGAGGTGCATCCAGCCCCATCCGGTGAGGCTCCACTGGAAGGTGTAATTACGGGTCGCGACCAACAGATCGTCGTCCGCTATGGCGGCTATTCCCTGGAATACCGCCATGATGCCGCCGAAGATCATCATGATCCCGGCGAATGCCGTCCAGCCGGTTACAGCCATTCCCCGACCTGTGCTGGTTCGCCGAATTCCTGCATTGTGCGTGGCCATTTCGAGCTCCTGTTGGCTGGGTCTCATCGCCGGACGGAATGGCCGACGACGCACACGCTTCCAGCCTGCCACGAGTCACAGCGTCCGGCAGATCGGCGGAAATTCACGTCGGATCGGATCCCGCCGAGATGCAGCGGAATCCGATCAATGGTGCGATGGAGGCGCGTACTGTGCTCCGGTTCGGTGAGTCATTCATCGATTCCGAGTGGGAAAGGATCGCCATGCCAGGTCTTCTTCGCGGAATCGCCCGCACTGCCGCCGTCGCGGGAACGGCGACCGCCGTCTCCAACCGCGTGACGCGCCGTCAGCGGGGCCGGTGGGCCGCCCAGCAGGGCTACCTGGGACCCCAGTCGCAGCCCCTCTACTCCGCGCAGCCGCAGCCGCAGTCGCAGCCCCAGCAATCCGCGACGCGGGCCGACGACATGGCCGACATGCTCGACCAACTCAAACAGCTCGGCGAGCTCAAGTCACAAGGCGTCATCACGGAAGCCGAGTTCGAGGAACAGAAGCGCAGGCTCCTCGGCTGACCGATGGGGTTACACGTTGTCCCCGGGTGCTCTGGCAACCCGGGTGTCGACGTCGGTGAGCGGCTGCAGCGCGCCCTGTGTGTCGAGCCGGTAGAGCAGTACCAGCGCCGGGCCGACCAGCACGATCGCGACGACCGTGACGATCGCCAGCCAGCGCAGGGTGTGAGCGGCGCCCGCGGCCTCGGTCACCGTCAGAGAGGTGGGCAGCAGGTAGGGCCGTTGTGCGAAGCCCCAGGCACCGACGGTCAGCGCGACACTCGCCGCCGAGGTGTGGCGGGACCAGCCGTACGACCGGCGCAGCAGAAGCAGCACCGTGGCCAGACCGCACACTGCGGCCAAGATGATCAGGAGCAGGCCCGGGCCCCCGGTGAGGCCCTCCCAGACGTAGCGGGCGTCGTCGTGGGTGACGGGCAAGCCGATGAGCGCGAGGACGACGACGGCGGCGAAAGCGAGCAGCGCCCGCCGGCGGAAGTAGTCGACAAGGTCGTCCGCGCCGAACCGGCGGGCGTCGGAGCACAGGAACACCGCCCCGAGGAACGCGGTGGCAGCGATGGCCAGCAGGCCCGCGAGGACGGATGTCGAGTTGGCCCAGGCTTCCGCGGAGGCGGTGGTGCCGACCGCGACCCGACCGGAGGCGATGGCGCCGAGCACCGTCCCGAGGAAGAAGGGCGTGAGCAGCGAGGAGACGGCGAACGCCGCGCCGTAGATCCGTCGTTGGGCGAGTCGGTGGGCCTGCTTGCGCAGCGCGAATCCGGCACCGCGGAGCACCAGGCCGACGGCGGCCAGGGCGAGCGGCAGCCACAGCGCGGCGAAGACGGCCTGGAACAGGGTGGGGAAGCCGGTCCACATGATGACCAAGAGGAAGATCAACCAGAGGTTGTTGACCTCCCAGACCGGTGCCATGGCGTGGTCGATCAGCCGGCGGGGCCGCTTGCCGCGCTCCGCGCCTCCGGCCAGGAGGTCCCAGAAGCCCGCGCCGTAGTCGGTGCCTCCGGCGCAGGCGTAGGCGGCGATCGCGAGCACCATCACCCAGGCGATGAGATCGGCCATCACGACGCACCCCCAGGGGTGTGGTCGGACCCGCCACCGGGCGCCGCGCCGGCGGCTGTGGGCTCAGGCTCGCTTCTGGGCCCGTAGGGGGTGTCGGTCTCCGGGGGCGGTTCGGCCCCCGCGGTGGCCGAGCCCTCGTCCGCGATGCGCCAGCGGGTGCGCATCTTCAGGACGACCGCGAGGAACGCCCCGAAGACGGCCACGTACACGACGATGACGATGCCGAGCATCGCCCACAGGGATCCGGCGCGGGTGGTGGTCACCGCCTCCGAGACCCTCATGTGGTGGTAGACGATCCAGGGCTGGTGGCCGACTTCGGTGGTGATCCAGCCGCACTCCACGGTGACCAGGCACGCGACTCCCGCGACCGCGGCGCAGCGGAAGAACCAGCGGCTGCGCGGGAGGTCCCGGCGTCGCAGCCAACACCAGCCGTACCAGAGTGCGAGCAGGATCAGCACGCTGCCGACGGTGACCATGATGTCGAAGGCCCAGTGGGCGATGGTGGCCTGGACGGCAGTGGGGCGGTCGGCGGCCGGCACCGACGTCAGCCCTGTCACCTGGGTGCTGGGCTTGAAGCCGGCGAGGATCGAGTCCAGCTGGGGGATCTTGAGTCCGCCGGAGATCGTCCCGTCACTGTTCAGGCGTCCGAACATGTACTCGGGTACGTGGGTGTCGGTCTTCCAGACGAGCTCCATGGCGGCGAACTTGACCGGCTGCTTGTGGAAGACGGCGCGAGCGGCGGAGTCACCGATCACGAATTGGACGGGTGTGAGGACGGCCGCAACGGTGAAGGGCAACGTGAAGCCGAGCCGGTGGTAGTGGTCGCGGCGCCCGCGCAGCCAGCCGACCGCGTACACACCGGCGACCACATAGCCGGCGGTCATGAACATCGCAACCACGAAGTGCCAGTACTCCGGTCCGAACATCGGTGTGAAGACTGCCTGCCGCACGTCGACCTCGACAGGATTGCCCTGGGCGTCGAGGCGGAACCCCTGCGGTGTGTTCATCCACGCGTTGGCCGCGACGATGCCGAACGACCCCAACAGCGCGGCCAACGGCAGCGGAACGCCCAGCCAGAAGTGTGTCCAGGGCTTGAGCCGACGCCAGCCGTAGAGGTAGATCGCGATCAGGACGGCCTCCAGGAAGAACGCCCATGCCTCGACGCCGAACCCCAGGCCGAAGACGTCACCCCAGCGGCCCATCATGCCGGGCCACAGCAGGCCGAACTCGAAGGACAGCACCGTGCCGGTGACGATGCCGATGGCGAACTGCACTGCCATCACCGCCGACCAGCGTCGGGCGAGCAGGTGGGCGACGGCATCGTTGCGGCGCAGTGCCCGGTAGTGCATCAGCAGGGTGATGAACGGAAGCGCCACGCCGAAGGGGACCAGCAGGATGTGCGAGGCCAGGGTGAAGGCCATCAGCTCGCGAGCCGGCAGGAGTTGTGGCGGAGTGTTCGCCAAGTGGATCGCTGTGCTGAGCATGTGCGCCTCGTTGGTCTGCGCCCCCGCGTGAGGGGGCGGGCTGAGTTGGGACAGGTGGCGAGGGCGGGGGGAGGCATGGCCCGGGCTGTCTTCAGAAAGGAGGCGAGGACGCCTTGCGTCCGCGGTCGCGGCCGACAGCCGCGTCGGCACCGGACATGGTGCACGCGCGCTCGCGTCGTGAGCCGGAGGCGACGAGGACGGACCAGCAGAGCACCGCCCCTACCACGCTGCGGAGGCTCATGACGTCGCCCCGTCACACGAATCTCCGGATGGCCGGGGATAGTGAGGTCGGGTTCGACGGCGATGCGTCCGGCCCGGCCCTGGGTGGCGCCGGTTGCCCGGGCCGGCGCGGCGGCGATGGGCGGCGCCTCGATACCCGCCCTCCACAGCACGGTGCGTGCCTCGAACTCCATTTCGGCCATCTCGAACGCCTGGTAGACCCGGCGGCGGATGTCCAGCGCGTCGTTCAGGGTCTTCATGCCGGGTGCGTGCGCGGCGAACTCGCCGTGTCCGAAGTAGGACTGGCGCATGCCGACCGCGACGATGAGATCGTCGTACGGCAGCGTGAGGGCTTCGCCGTCGGCCCGCCTGGCGTGCACGGGGCGGGCGCCGGTATCCACGTCGGTGGCCTCGGCGAGCAGGCAGCTCACGCGGTGGTGGCGTGGCAGGACCGCGCGCAGCGGTTGCGCGACCTGGCCCTCCGACAGGATTCGGGCAGCGCACTGGTAGAGCAGCGGCTCGAAGAGGGGGTGGGCGCGACGGTCGACCACGGTCACCGCAACCGGTGACCGGCGCAGGGCCCGGGCGGCGAACAGCCCGGCGAAACCCCCGCCGAGGATCACCACCCGGCGGGGTGTGACATGGTCCTCCACCGGCGCTCAGCCTCCCGTGGCGAAGCCGGGAAAGAGCGTCATTCCACCGTCGACGAAGAGCGTGCTGCCCACGACGTAGTCGAGCAGATCGGATGCCAGGGCGACGACGGCGTTGGCGATGTCGGCCGGGTCGCCCACGCGGCGGTACGGGATCAGCTTGAGGAGCTCGGACTCGGCCTCAGGGGTGGACCAGGCATCGCGGTTGATCGGCGTGCGGATGGCGCCGGGCGCAACCGCGTTGACCCTGATCCCGTGGGGGGCCAGCTCTTGGGCGAGGGTCTGCATCAGCATGCCCACTCCGCCCTTGGAAGAGGCGTAGTTGACGTGGCCCGCCCAGGGGACGATCTGGTGGACCGAACTCATGCAGATGATCTTCCCTGCCGCCCGGGAAACCTCCGGTACGACACCGCGCCGCACGAATTCTTTGGCGGCCTCCCGCGCACACAGGAACTGTCCGGTCAGGTTGACGTCGATGACCTTCTGCCACTGTTTGAGCGTCATCTCCGTCACCGCCGAGTCCCGTTGAAGGCCGGCGTTGGCCACCATGATGTCGATGGTGCCGAACTCCTTCACCATCCGCTCGACCATGGCGACCACTTGGTCCTCGTCGGACACATCGGCCTCGTGGGCATAGGCGCGGACTCCGAAGCCCTCGATCCGCGTCACGACCTTCTCGGCCTCGTCCGCACCGACGACGTAGTTCACCACGACGTCCGCTCCGGCCCGGCCCAGAGCAATGGCAGTCGCCTTGCCGATACCCGAGTTCGCACCGGTCACCAGCGCTTTCTGACCCCTGACAAGCTGCGCGTACACCGTCCCGCGGTTCTCGGCGACACTTCCTGCCACGACGATCTCTCCTTCGGTGATTCGACGGCGCCGCACGGAGGGGGGCATTCCCGGCACCGACGAAAACACCCGGCCCTGGTGACGGGAGGCACCGGCGCGCCACACGACCGCATCCCGGCCCGCATGTCACCTTGCTGGGTTACAGGTTGTTCCGCGCCTCGCCTTCGGTATGGCCGAGGTTCCAAGAGCCTTCCCGCACGCGCGCGCGATGCGTGAGCAGCATCGCGAAGGGACTCTGAGCCGCTGCGGTCGGTGGTGGAGAGGGTGCCGCGTCAGGGGGTGCCCCTGATGTGGTTGCCCCCGGCAACGTGTGATTCATCACAACCAGTTATGTTGTGCACAATTTAATTGCTGGCTAGCGTCTGGAGGGAACAGCACCAGTACAGGGAGGCAGCACCATGGATCCCGTCCGCTACGAGGATTACCACCCCGTTGAACGCCCGTCCTATCAAGAGGAGTTGGATGCAGTGGTCGCCCAGGTGGCGCGGCGCACCGGCGCCTCGGTCGAGCGCGAGGCCGTCGGCCGTGCCGTCCGGACCGCTCACGGAAAGACCTACGGCCTCCTCAAGGCCACCGTCACGGTCGGTGACAACCGGGGCTTCCACGGGCAGGGCATCTTCGCCCGGCCCGCCGTGTACGACGCCGTCGTCCGCTACTCCAACGGTCTGGGCCACCAGCGTCCCGACCACCAGCTGGGCGCGGCGTGCGGGATGGGCATCAAGCTGTTCGGGGTCCCCGGCCCCTCACTGCTGGCCGACGAACCGGACACCGGCACCTTCGACCTCAACCTGATCAACAACGAGGTCTTCTTCGCGAACACCGCCTACGACTACATGGTCATCGAGGAGCTGTTCGCGGAGCTGCCCGAGGGTCTGGCGAACCCCGCCCGCCGCAAGACATGGATGGCGGAGTTCCTGACCCGCCGCGGCACGCTCACCGACCCCGACGGCTGGCTGTGGGACGAACTGTTCGCCATGCTGTCGTTCACCACGGTCCCGCGCAGGAACCTGCTGTCGTACACCTACAACAGCATGGGCGCCTTCCGGTACGGCGATCACATCGCCAAGATCCGCACCGTCCCGACGGCCGACTCCATGGCCTCCCTCACGCACCAGATCGTGGACGTGCACGCGGACAACGAGGCGTTCCGGCGCACCCTCGTTGCCGAGGTGGCGGAGCGCGACCACTCCTTCGAGCTCCAGGTGCAGCTCAACACCGATCTGGCCCGCATGCCGGTGGACAACACCTCCGTGAAGTGGCCCGAGGAGCTGTCCCCGTGGGTGACCGTCGCCCGGGTGGACCTCCCGCGCCAGGACATCGGCGGGGACGCCAACGTGGCGGCCGCCGACGCCACGTCGATCACACCGTGGCGCTCACGCGAGGAGCACCGGCCCATCGGTGAGATCCAGCGGGTGCGGCAGGAGGTCTACCGGCGCTCGTCCGTCGAACGGCACCGCATCAACGGACAACAGCGGCGCGAACCGGCCGGCAGTGCGGAACTGCTCGGCTGATCGGCCTCGGCCGGAGACCGCAAGCCGCGGCTGACGGGCAGAGCCGGAACGGCACACTTCTCAACGTGTGCCACTGGCACGGGGCGAAGGTCCTGCGCCGCAAGCGGCGATGACGGGGCAGGTCCGCCCAGGCCTTGCCCGGCTTCCCACGCAGGACTGTTCGCGACTACTTCGTGCGCAGCATGAGGGCGTGACGGGTGTTGTCGCCGTAGACACCGGTCTCGTCCCCGCGAATGCCGTACCGCTCCTGGAATCGGGCCACGGCCTGTTGCACCTCGGTGCCGAAGCGGCCGTCGATGGCACCGCCCGGGTAGGCGTGCGGGATCTGGAGCAGACGTACCTGCAACTCGTACACCCCATGGCCACTGTCGCCGTGGCGCAGTACCCCGGTGCCCGGGATCTCGGGAAGAGAGGTGTCGCCGGGCGTCGGCCGGCCCGGCTGCCCGGAAGGCGGGGACGGGACTGCGGGTGTGGGCGTCTCGGGCAGTGGCAGGTCCGGTTGTCCCAGTGAGGCGGGTGGCACCGCCGGCGCGGAATGGCCGTTGCCGAGCAGCCAAGAGGCAGCGATCAATCCGCTCACGGCACCCAGCCCGAAGACTCCGGCCACACGGGTGTGCCGCCGGCCGGTGACGCGCCGATGTCCTCGGCTTCCCTTTGGCTCAAACGTGCGTACGGGGTCGGGGCGCTGTGGCGCGAGGGAGGGCGGGGCGATGAGGTGGTCCGGCTCGGGGCGCGTCGGGTCGCCGTCGCTCGTGGCGGGAGGCATTGCCGCCTCTGGTGGCGGGACTGCCTCCGGTCGCATACCGCGTGACCACAGCGGCTCGACCGCGGCAGCCTGCGGGGCCCGGTGCACGCGACCGGGGTGCGGCGGGTCCGCGACGGACGGTAAGAGGCCCTGCGGACGGACCGGAACCAGCTCGGATCGAACCTCCACGCCCGGTGTCCGTCGGTCCGCGGTCCGCCGGTACTCCTCCTCCATCGCGTACAGGTCGGCGCGTGCGGCATCCAGTGCGTCCAGAACCGTCTGAAAGGAGTCCTGGACTTCTTGCGCGGGGTCACCCCCCGGCGTGCGGGCTCGAAGCGGTTCGGCCTCGTCGAATGCCATCGGCAGTCCTCCTCGACCAACGTCAGGAGTGTTGGGTCGTTGTCGCGTGTTGGGGGAGCCGGGCCGCCAGGGGGCTCACGGTTTCCTTGTGGAGCGATACGCAGTCCGTACGGCGTTGTCTCAATCCGCCGTCGGCTGACAGCCGCATCTCTCCGCTCGGAGTGGGCTCGGCGATGTCCTGTCAGGGCACGTCGGGGCTCTGTCCCGCGACGACCTTCACCGAGGAGTACTTACGGCGCAGTTCCTTCAGCGGCTGGTACTCCGGCGAGTCCCAGAACGCCTGCAGCGCGGCCTTGGACGAGAACTCGTGGATGACCAGGGTGGCGGGCTCCCAGTCTCCTTCCAGGACGACGGAATTGTCGTCGATCAGCAGGTTGCGGGCGCCGGACTGCTCGATGAGCGGAGTGACACCGTCGATGTACTGCTGGAATCCGGCGGGATCGGAAACATCAAGGTCTATGACGACGTATGCGGGCACGATCGATGCTCCTGCGTGTCGAGGTCGGGATCTGTCGATCTCGACGATACGGAGACCCAACTGGCCTTTCCCATACGTGTGGTGGGCCAGAACATACGTCATCGTCCCGGCCCGCGGCGGACCGGTACTGTCGTCGCGTGGACGTTGTCAGCGATGTGATCGCCACGATGAGGGTCGGCCGTGCCAAGTTCACCCACTCCCGCCGTGTCGGCGACTGGGGCAACCGGTTCGGTCCCTACCCGGGCGCGGGGTTCCACATCGTGCTGGACGGCAGTTGCTGGCTCCTGCCGCCCGACGGCGCGGCGTTGCTGCTGACCGCCGGTGATGTGGTCTTCCTGCCGCACGGGGCCATGCACGGTGTCAGCAGTGATCCCCACCAGGTTCCGGCTCTCCTGCCGCCCGAGGCGGACCCGGAGCGCAGGGACGGTGGCGCAAGTGATCCGCGGGCCGAACACGGCACGGGCGGGGCGGTGTTGCTGTGCGGTGCGTACCGGCTCGACCGGGGACAGGTGCACCCCTTCCTGCGTGCGCTGCCCGAGGTGATCCACATCCCCGCGGGACCAGGCCGCCACCCGGCGCTGCGGGCCGCTGTCGATCTGCTCGGCGCGGACGTGCGGGACTCAAGGCCGGGAGCGGATGCCGCCCTGCCTGCCCTGCTGGACCTGCTGCTGGTCTACGTCCTGCGGGCGTGGCTGGATGAGGAGACCTCGCGCAGCCCCTCCGCCGGCTGGTGCGCCGCGTTGACCGATCCGGCGATCGCCGCGGCGCTCAACCACATTCACCGCCACACGGCGCACCCGTGGACGGTGCAGGAACTCGCCCATCGCGTCGGCATGTCGAGGACGGTCTTCGCGAGGCGGTTCACCCACTTGGTGGGACAGGCACCGATGGCCTATGTGACCTGGTGGCGGCTGAGCACCGCGGCTCGGATCCTGCGCGACGGAGACGATCCGCTCGCAGCGGTGGCCCAACAGGTCGGGTACACCTCCGAATTCGCCTTCGCCAACGCCTTCAAGCGCGCTTTCGGCGTCGCTCCCGGACGCTTCAGGCGCGCACAACACGCGCCACAACCAGTGCGGTAGGCGCGTACGGACCTGCCGCCGGACAGCCGGTGCGGCTGTCCGGCGACGCCTCCGGCCCGATCCATGTCGGGCCGCATGAAGGGTGGTTGATCAGGGGCAGTTGGTGGCCGTGTCGCCGGTGTCGCGGTTGCAGGTGTCGAAGCCGAGGCCGCCGTCGAGGCTGTCGTTGGCGATCACGCTGTCCACGGCGTTGAGGGTGTCGTTGCCCTCGCTGCCGAGGTGCGTGTCGTTGCCGCGGCCCCCGGTCAGGGTGTCGTTGCCCTGGTCACCCCCGAGGGTGTCATTGCCGTCGTCGCCATTGAGGGTGTCGTTGCCGGCATTGCCGTTGATGGTGTCGTTGCCGGCCAGCCCGGAGATCGTGTCGTTGCCCGGACCGCCGTTGATGGTGTCGTTGCCCGGCGTCGCCCGCAGTCCGGTGGCGGCCGGGTCGTCGCCGACGAGCCGGTCCGCCCGTGGGCCGCCGTTGAGGCGGTCGTCGCCCGCACCGCCGATCACCGTTCCGACGGCCTCCAGATTCGGGGAGATGGTGACGCTGTCATCGGCGTCGTCGGCGTTGACCCGTATCGAGGTGACGGGCAGCGGACACTCTGCCGTGTGCGTCCCCGTCGACTGACACGGGGCGACGGCGGACACGGTGTCCCCCGCGTCCGTCACCACGACAACGTTGCCCTGACGCCGGATGGTGATGTCGTTCGCCACACCCGGGGCGGCCATGACGACCAGGGCGTCGCCCACCTCCTGCACGACCGTGGTGCCGGCCAGGCTTGCGCCGGGGGCCGCACCGGGCGCGGCCGAGGCGGCGGTCAGCGGGGCGCAGGTGAGTGCGCCGATCGCCACCACCGTGGTGCTGATGTTTCGTGTTCTCATCGGTGCCCGCCTTTTCGTGTTGTCTCGCCGTGTACGGGTACTGGCGTGCTGATCACTCGCGCTGATCAGGGGCATCCGCTGACGTTGTCGCCCAGGTCGGCGCGGCAGTCGTCCATGTCGGCGCCGCCTTCGACGTAGTCGTTGCCGCTGACGTTGTCCACGGCGTCGATGGAGTCCCGGCCGTTGCCGCCCTCGGCGTAGTCGTTGCCGGCGCCGGCGACGATCTGCTCGTTGCCACCGCCGCCGTAGATCACGTCGTTGCCGCCGCCGCCGTCCACGATGTCCGAGCCGCCGCGTCCCTCGATGGAGTCATTGCCGGAACCGCCGAAGATCCTGTCCGGCTCGGCTCCCCCGGTCAGCGTGTCGTTGCCTGCGCCGCCGGAGAGGAAGTCGGATCCCTCGTCGCCTTCGAGGGTGTCGTTGGCGGATCCGCCGTAGAGGTTGTCGTTGCCGGCACCGCCGATGAGGGTGACGCCGAGGGCCGCCAGCGAGGAGGTGACGTTGTCGTCCTGGTCGCCGGCGTTGACCACGAGTTCGGTGGTGTCGGCGGCTCTGCAGGCGACTTCGGTCGTGCTGATGGCGGTGCAGTCGCCGGACGGCGCGACCGTGTCTCCGGTGTCTCTGATTCTGATGCTGCTGCCTGACTGCCAGACGCTGATCGTGTTGCCCCGTCCGACTCCGGCGGTGACCGTGATGGTGGTGCCGGTCTTGTTCACCAGCGTCGTGGCGAGAATGTGTGGCGTCGGTGCGACGGCCGCGTGGGCCACGCCCGCGAGGCACAGAGTGAAACCGCACGCAGTGGCGAGAAGTGCCACGGTGCGATGATGCGTTGTCTTCATGACCCGCTCCTGACAATGGATGCTGAATTTCGATCTCGCAGCCGTGCGAATTTCTTTCTGCTTCAATCACCGGAACAACCGGATGAGGCAGGTAGTGAGGGCACGATGATCGACCTTGGTGTCTGGGCACCCAGAGCATGCCGGGATGTGAAGCCGTCCTGTAGCCGAATTAGCGCCATTGCCGAATACACGGGCCCGGCTGTGTCAATTAACGATTCACCTGTAGCGCATTCAATTAGTTGACCGGGATCCAAGGTTCGTGAACAGGGTTTTCCGCCGGCATGGCCAAGCGGCGGCGGGCTCCGGACCCTTGTCCCGGCCCGCGGGCTCCCTTACGGTGATGCGGCACATGCCGACCGGTTGGTATCCCAGAGTCAGGTGGAGGCCGTCGTGGCGGACAACGCGCGCGTGGAGGAGTACTTGGCCGATGTACGGGCCCGTCAGCAGCGCGTATGGCCTGCCTCGATGCCGAGGGAGGTGGTGTACCCGCTCGGGCAGCGGCCGCTCACCGACCACCTGCGGCACTGGGCCCGGCGCCATCCCGAGCGCGTCGCGATCACCTTCTACGGCGAGCAGATCACGTACGCGGCGCTGGAGGACCTGACGGCGCGCCTGTGCGGCTGGCTACAGCGCAGCGGCGTACGTCCCGGAGACCGCGTCGGGGTGTTCCTGCCCAACTGCCCGCAGTTCATCGTCGCCATGCTCGCCATCCTGCGCGCCGGAGCCGTGCACGTCCCGGTGAACCCGATGTTCCGGGAGTACGAGCTGCGGCACGAACTGGCCGACGCCGGGGCGGAGATCCTGATCACCCTTGACACCCTGCGACCGCTGGTCGAGACGGTGCGGCCCGACACCGCCGTACGGACCGTACTCGTCACCGGCCTCGCCGACATGCTCCCCACCGATCCGGTGCTGCCGCTGCCGCCCGGCCTGGCCGGTGCCGGCTCGGCCGGCAGCGGGTGGGGGCAGGCCGTCGGCGGCGCCCGCGGCCAGGACCAGCCGGCCGACCTGGACGCGCTCGCCGCCCTGAACTACACCGGAGGGACCACCGGCCTGCCCAAGGGGTGCGAACACACCCAGCGGCACATGCTCTACACCGCGGCGACGGCGGCGGCCGCCGGCGGCATGGACCTCTCCGGCGACAACCCCGACGTGCTGCTGATCTACGTGCCGGTCTTCTGGATCGCCGGCGAGGACTTCGGCATCCTGCTGCCGCTGCTCACCGGCAGCGGCATCGTGCTGCTCACCCGCTGGGACCCCGAAGCCGTACTGCAGGCCATCGAGCAGTACCACGTGACGCTGATGCTGGGCACGGTCGACAACTACGTCGAGCTGATGGAGCACCCGAGCCTGCCCGGCACCGACCTGTCCAGCCTGGCGCAGCCGCGGGCCATGTCGTTCGTGCGCAAGCTGACGCCGGCGATCCGGGCCCGGTGGAGCTCCCTGGCCGGCGAGCACAGCGTGCTGCAGGAGGCGGCGTACGGCATGACCGAGACGCACACCGCAGACTCCTTCACCACCGGGTTCCAGGACGGGGACCACGACCTGCTGACCGAGCCGGTCTTCTGCGGACTGCCCGTGCCGGGAACGGAGTTCATGGTGGTCGACGAGGAGAGCGCCGAGCCGCTGCCGCTGGGCGAGCGCGGCGAGATCCTCGTACGTTCGCCCTCCCTGCTGACCGGATACTGGCGGCAGCCGGAGGCCACCGCCCGGGTCCTGCGTGACGGCTGGCTGCACACCGGCGACATCGGAATGATCGACGAGGACGGGTGCCTGCACTACCTCGGCCGCACCAAGGAGATGATCAAGGTCTCGGGTATGAGCGTCTTCCCGTCCGAGCTGGAGGCGCTGCTGGCCCGGCACCCGGATGTGCTGACGGCGGCGGTGGTACCGATGGACGATCCCCAACGGGGCCAGGTGCCGCTGGCGTTCGTCCAGCCCCGCCCCGGTGCCGCGCTCGACGCCGAGGGCGTGCGCGTGTGGGCGCGGGCGAACATGGCCCCGTACAAGGTGCCCGTGGTGAGGTGCGTCGACGCCCTGCCCATGACCACCACCGGCAAGGTGAAGAAGGGCGAGCTGCTGGAGCAGGCCGCGCGCCTCGCCGTGTCCCCGGCCGCTGCCGATACTTACGGAAAGGACCGGTGACGATGGGTCTGGCCAAGCTGCTGGTCGCCAACCGCGGCGAGATCGCGGTACGGGTGATCCGCGCCGCCCGCGAACTGGACCTGCTGACGGTGGCCCTGCACTCCCGCGACGAGGCGGACGCGCTGCACACCCGCATGTCGGACGAGGTCGTGGTGCTCGACGGCGAGGGACCGGGTGCCTTCCTGGACGCGGCGGCCCTGGTCGGCGCGGCGGTGAGCACGGGCTGCGACGCGGTCCATCCCGGCTACGGACTGCTGGCCGAGAACGCCGACTTCGCACAGCAGTGCACCGACGCCGGACTCACCTGGGTCGGGCCGCGCCCCGAGGTGCTGCGGACGCTCGGCGACAAGACCGCGGCCCGTGAACTCGCCGCGCGCCTCGGCGTGCCGGTGCTGCCGGCGACGTACGGCGACACCGGCATCGAGGAGGCGCGTGCGTTCATGGCCGGCCTCGGCGAGGGTGCCGCGGTGATGGTCAAGGCGGTCGCCGGCGGCGGCGGGCGCGGCATGCGGGCGGTGTACGAGGCAGGGCAGTTGGAGGAGGCCGTCCGGCGCTGCCGTTCCGAGGCCTCGCACGCCTTCGGCGACGGCGCGGTCTACGTCGAGCAGTTGCTGCAGCGTGCCCGCCATGTCGAGGTGCAGGTGCTCGGCGACGGCACGGGCGCCGTCGTCGGCTACGGCGACCGCGACTGCAGCCTGCAGCGGCACCGGCAGAAGATCGTGGAGATCGCGCCGGCACCCGGCCTCGACGAGGCGGTGCGGGCCGGGCTGCGCGATGCGGCGCTGCGCATGGCCCGGGAGGTCGCCTATGCCGGTCTCGGCACGTTCGAGTTCCTCGTGGACACCGGCGACGGCTCCCCGGGCTTCTACTTCCTCGAGGCCAACCCGCGCATCCAGGTCGAACACACCGTCACCGAGGAGGTCACCGGCATCGACCTGGTCAAGGCCCAGCTGCGGGTGGCCTCCGGCGAGAGCCTCGACCGCATCGGGGCGGGGCAGGCTCCCGCTCCCCGGGGCTGCGCGGTGCAGGTGCGGGTCAACGCCGAGACGGTCCGCCCCGACGGGACGGTGCTGCCCGCCGCCGGCACACTGGACGTCTTCTGGCCGCCGGCCGGGCCGGGTGTG
The DNA here is from genome assembly GCF_050936625.1 of Streptomyces sp. CA-251387. Lineage (NCBI taxonomy): Bacteria > Bacillati > Actinomycetota > Actinomycetes > Kitasatosporales > Streptomycetaceae > Streptomyces > Streptomyces sp. CA-251387. The sequence continues at coordinate 8,525,330 of NZ_JBNJMJ010000001.1, forward strand.
CGCGTCGACACCGCCGCGTTTCCCGGCGGTCGGGTCAGCCCGCGCTTCGACTCTCTGCTGGCCAAGCTCGTCGCCCACGACGGTTCCGGCAGCCTGTCCGACACGCTCGCCCGCGCCCGCCGCGCCCTGGCGGAGTTGAGGGTCGAGGGAGTCGCCACCAACGCCGAGGTGCTGCGGCGGCTGTTGGAGGCACCCGAGGTCGTCGCCGGGCGGCTGCACACGGCACTCTTCGACGAACTCCTGCCTGAGCTGGTCCCGCAGGTGACAGCCCCGGACACAGACCCGGAGAAGGGCGCGGAGGCCTCCGACGCTTGCGAACCGCAGGGCACGCTCACCGTCACCGCGCCCATGACGGCCACCGTCGTCGACGTCGCCGTCGCCGAAGGCGAGCGCGTTCCGGCCGGAAGCACCCTGGTGGTCCTGGAGTCCATGAAGATGGAGCACCTGCTCCAGGCGCCGGGCGATGGCGTGATCGTCGCCGTACGGGCGGAGCTGGGTGATCTGGCCGAGCACGGTCAGCCGCTGGTGGTGATGGAGGCCACCGGTGCGGCGGACGGTGAGCCGCATCCCGAGGAGCGGCTGGATCCGGACGCCCCACGCGCCGATCTGGAGGAGGTGCGGGCGCGCAAGCGGTTCGGCGACGACGCCGACCGCCCCGAGATGGTCGCCCGGCGGCACGCCGAGGGGCGGCGCACCGCCCGCGAGAACATCGCCGACCTGTGCGACCCGGGCAGTTTCGTCGAGTACGGCGGCCTGGCCATCGCCGCCCAGCGCAGCCGCCGGTCCCTGGACGACCTCATCCGCCGCACCCCCGCCGACGGCCTGGTCGGCGGAGTCGGCACGGTGGGGGCCGACCGGTTCGGCCCTCAGGCCGCCCGCGTGGTGGCGATGTCGTACGACTACAGCGTGATGGCCGGCACCCAGGGCATGATGGGCCACCGCAAGAAGGACCGGCTCTTCGCGCTGGCCGAACAGGCGCACCTGCCCGTCGTCCTGTTCGCCGAGGGGGGCGGGGGCCGGCCGGGCGATGTGGACGGCACGGTGGTCTCCGGCCTGGACTGCATGGCCTTCGCGCTGTTCGCGTCCCTGAGCGGGAAGGTGCCGCTGGTCGGCATCGGCTCGGGGCGCTGCTTCGCCGGAAACGCCGCGCTGCTCGGCTGCTGCGACGTCATCATCGCCACGCCCGAGGCCACCATCGGCATGGGCGGCCCGGCGATGATCGAGGGCGGGGGACTGGGCAGCTTCGCCCCGGAGGACATCGGGCCGGTCGAGGTCCAGCGGGCGAACGGCGTCATCGACCTCGAGGCCGAGGACGACGCGGACGCCGTCCGGCTGGCACGCACGTACCTGTCCTACTTCCAGGGCCCGGTGACGGAATGGGAGTGCCCCGACCAGCGCCGACTGCGTCACCTCCTCCCCGAGAACCGGCGGCGGGCCTACGACGTACGTGCGGTCATCGCCACCCTCGCCGACGCGGACTCCGTCCTGGAGCTGCGACGGCACTTCGGGCGCGGCGTCATCACCGCTCTGGCCCGGGTGGAGGGCCGCCCGTGCGGCATCCTCGCCAACGACCCGCGGCATCTGGGCGGCGCCATCGACTCCGACGCGGCCGACAAGGCGAGCCGCTTCCTGCAGTTGTGCGACGCGTTCGGGCTGCCGGTGGTCTCTCTGTGCGACACACCCGGGTTCATGGTCGGCCCCGAGGCGGAGAAGACCGCGACCGTCCGGCATGTCAGCCGCATGTTCGTCCACGCCTCGGCGCTCACGGTGCCCTTCGGGGTGATCGTGCTGCGCAAAGGCTACGGGCTGGGCGCCCAGGCCATGGCCGGCGGCGGCTTCCGCATCCCCCGGTTCACGGTGGCGTGGCCCACGGGCGAGTTCGGGCCGATGGGCATCGAGGGTGCGGTGCGGCTGGGGTACCGCCGGGAGCTGGCGGCCATCGAGGACGCGGACGAGCGCGAACGGGAGTTCGCCCGCAGGGTCGCTGCCGCCTACGAGCACGGCAAGGCCCTCAACGTCGCATCGGTCTTCGAGATCGACGACGTCATCGACCCGGCCGAGTCCCGACGCTGGATCAGCACGCTGCTGCACGACCCTGAGCCCCGGCAGCGCGGCTCACGCCGCTGCGTCGACACCTGGTGAAGGCCCGCCCGCGCCCGGCATACGGCCCGTTCTGCCGTGGTCTTCCTCATCGTCCACATATGCCGTCAATGCTGTTATGGGTGGTGTTCCGCCGGTTACTCGGGCGGAATGGTACGGACATTGAAACGGCATGGCAGGCACGGCGGGCACGGCGGGACCGACCAGAAGGCCGAGACCGCGCGGGCACCTGAGGCCGGGCCGGATGAGCAGGTGGAGCGGCAGGCGCCGGACGCACTGACGGATCTGCCCAAACGCTCCTGGGTAGCGGTGCTGAAAGGCACCTTGAAGGAGTTCAAGAAGGACGAGCTGACCGACCGGGCGGCGGCGCTGACCTACTACGGGATCCTGGCGCTGTTCCCGGCGCTGCTGGCGTTGATCTCGCTGCTCGGGGTCGTCGGGCAGTCGGCGTCGCAGCAGGTGCTGGACAACATCCAGAACCTGGCCCCGGGCGCGGCGCGGGATGTCCTGAGCAACGCGGTGCAGCAGATGCAGGGCAATGCCGGCATCGGTTCGGTCATGGCGATCGTGGGTCTGCTGCTGGCGGTGTGGTCGGCCTCCGGCTATGTCGCCGCGTTCATCAGGAGCGCCAACGCGGTCTACGACGTCCCGGAGGGCCGCCCGGTGTGGAAGGTGCTGCCGGTGCGCGTCGGTGTGACGGTGGTGCTGATGGTCCTGGCCGTGGTCAGCGCGGTGATCGTCGTGTTCACCGGCGGCCTGGCGCGGGAGATCGGCGCGGCGCTGGGGGTGGGTGACACGGCCCTGACGGTGTGGTCGATCGCTAAGTGGCCGGTGCTGGTGCTCCTGGTGACCATCATGATCGCCATCCTGTACTGGGCGACGCCGAACGCCAGGGTGCGCGGATTCCGCTGGATCACTCCGGGCAGTTTCCTGGCGCTGGTGATCTGGATGATCGCCTCGGCGGGTTTCGCGCTGTATGTGGCGAACTTCGGCTCGTACAACAAGACCTATGGCACCTTCGCCGGCGTGATCATCTTCCTCGTGTGGCTGTGGATCACGAATCTGGCGGTCCTGCTGGGCCTGGAGTGCGATGCGGAGTTGGCCCGGCAACGCGCAGTGGCCGGCGGTCACGCGGCCGAGGAGGAGCCGTACGTCGAGCCGCGCGACACGCGGAAGTGGGACGAGGAGGATCGCCGCCGCCTTGAATCCTGAGGTGGCGGAGGATCACTGAATCCTGAGGTGGCGGAGGGATCGCTGCGGGCCACCTCCTTGGCCCCTCCAAGGCACTCTCCGCGGGTCCTGGCAGCGGGGACAGCGGAATCGACCACGGCATCGGTGTGAGAGGCCCCCGGGTGGGAAGTCGGCTGGTCATGGGCACGATGGCTGAGCTGCACGACGGGGATCACCGGCTGGCCAGACGGGCGATCGGGTGGGGGCCGCCCTGGGTGCGGCAGGTCGCGCCCGCGGTGCAGGAGGCGGCCGAGCACACCAAGCTGTGGTGGGCGGCGGCCGCGGCGATGGTCGCGTTCGGTGGGTGGCGCGGCCGTGCGGCCGCCGCCGCCGGAGTGGCGGCCATGGCGACGGCCCAAGTGCTGTCCAACGCGGTTGCCAAGCCGCTGTACCGACGGCGCCGCCCGCCACCGGAATGGGTCCCGGAGGAGGAACTCCAGGAGCGCCCGGACAGCTCCTCCTTCCCTTCCGGGCACACCGCCGCGGCCTTCGCCTTCGCCGGGGCCGTCGCGCCGTTGTGGCCCGCCGCCGGTGCCGCGTGTGGGGTGTCGGCGGTGATGGTGGCCGCGGAGCGGGTGCACAGCGGGGCGCACTACCCCTCCGACGTGGCCGCCGGAGGCGTGATCGGGCTGGTCGCGGCTGCCCTGGTCCGGGGCGCACCGCATGTGCTGTGTCGGCGCGTGTTCTGACGGGCGGTGAGGCGCTGATGCGGGGGTACACGGAAGCCGACCGGATCAATGGGGCAGGCCACGGGCTGTGCGAGCACGAACGCAGGCCGCCACGCCTGCCGGAACGTCGACGAAGGGCAGGTGAGCATCCATGACAGCAGACAGCCCCCACCGCACTGGTGCCGGAGCGCAGGAACCGGTGGGCGATCTGGTGCAGCGTGCCTCGCAGCAGCTCTCGCAGCTGGTACGTGACGAGATGCGCCTGGCGCAGGCCGAGATGACCGAGAAGGGCAAGCGGTTCGGCAAGGGCGGTGGCCTGTTCGGCGGTGCCGGCCTGGTGGGTGTTCTCACCCTGCAGGCACTGGTGGCCACCGTGATCGCCGCGCTGTCGCTCGCCATGGATGTATGGGTGGCGGCGTTGATCGTCACCGGCGTCCTGGCCGCCGTGACCGCGCTGATGGCGGCTCTCGGCAAGCAGCAGATCAGCAAGGCATCCCCGCCGTCGCCCGAGCAGACCATGGACAGCGTCAAGGCCGATGTGGCCGAGATCAAGGAGAAGGCACAGCGATGACCCCGGACAAGCCGCACAAAGGCGATGAGGCCGCATCTTCCCCGGAGGAACTGCGCGAGCAGGTAGAGGCGACCCGTGAGGAACTCGGCGAGACCGTCGAGGCGCTCGCGGCGAAGACCGACGTCAAGACCCGCGCCCAGGAGAAGACAGCGGCCGTCAAGCAGCAGGTCGCCGCGAAGACCACACAGGTCAGGACCCAGCTGAAGGACAGGGCGACGCACGTCGCGCACGCCGTGCAGGACCGGGCCCCGGAACCGGTGCGCGCCAAGGCCGCCGCGGCCAGGGAGCAGGTCCGCGACAAGGCCGTGCACGTCGCAGAGCTTGCCCGGGACAAGGCCCCGGAACCGGTCCGTGAGAAGGCCGGCCAGGGCATGGAAGCGGCGCGGGCCAAGCGCGCCCCGCTGCTCGCCGCCGCCGGCGGCGCGCTCATCGCGCTGCTGCTCGTCCGACGTGCCAGGAGGCACCGATGAAGGCCTCGAAGGTCGCTTACAAGCCGGTCGGCCTGGCCATGGGCGCTGTCAGCGGTGTGCTGGCCGGCACGGTGTTCAAGCAGGTCTGGAAAAGGCTCGGACACGAGGAGGACGCCCCAGATGCCACCGACGAGCACCGCACCTGGCGCGAGGTTCTGTCGGCAGCCGTCCTGCAGGGCGCGATCTTCGCCGGCGTCAAAGCGGCCGTCGACCGCGGAGGCGCCACGGCCACCCGCCGTCTGACCGGCGCCTGGCCCGGCTGACCCGCCGTCGACGCCCGCGGCGGGTCAAACCGGCGCGGGCGCCGAGGGGCGGTCGACTTCCGGAAGGAGAGCCACACGCATGACCGCGCACCCAGGGCTGCCCTCGCAACAGCGGCCGTACCAGCGGTTCACCGCATCCGGCACATAGCCACTCGCATCGGGCAACGGCGCATCTGGTACGAGCACGACCACTGCCCCGCCAGAGTCATCCTCTCGTGAACATGCGGCGGCTGACCGTGAATTGAGCCACAGAGCCCCCTTGCTACGGTGGCCCGATGGCATCGATCAAGGAGTTCCAAGTCACCTTCGACTGCGCGGAACCTGAGCGCGTCGCTCGCTTTTGGTGCGAGGTCTTGGGGTACGTCGTACCGCCGCCACCGGCGGGGTTCGCCTCTTGGGACGATTTCAACCGCTCCCAGTCCCCGGAGGATCAGGACTCATGGTTCGCCTGCAGTGACCCCACAGGTGTCGGCCCGCGACTGTTCTTCCAGCGCGTCCCTGAAGGCAAGGTCGTCAAGAATCGGGTGCATCTTGACGTGCGGGTCGGTACCGGACTCGTGGGGGAGGAGCGCCTGGCCACGCTTGAGGCCGAATGTGCCCGACTGGTCGCGCTCGGCGCGGTACGCGTGCGACTACTGCGTGCCGATGGCGTCAATGAGTCGTGCATCGTGATGCAGGACGTCGAGGGTAACGAGTTCTGTCTCGACTGAGCATCCTCCGAGACGGCGAGGGGGGAGCCGTGGGGAGCCGTCTCCCAGCCGTTGGGAAAGTCATGTGATGCTGGCGTCATGACTGATCAACCCGAGGTCGCCGTCGTCCGCTGGCCGGGCCGGACCTCTGCCGATGAGGACGCACTGGCCGGATTGTTGGCGGCCTATCATCTGCGGACGCAGGCAGAGAAGGGCGAGGCCGTTGCCGACGTGGACGGGTTGCCGGAGCGCTACCGGGCAGAAGTCCTGGACCCGCGGACAGCGTTCGCCGACGATGTCGTGCTCTTGGCCCTGAGCGGGAACACCGCTGTCGGCTGTCTGGTGGTGACCGCCCCCGCCGAGGGGCGGTCGGAGATCAAGAGACTTTGGACGGATCCGGCATTCCGGGGCCGGGGCGTCGCGTCCGACCTTGCCGGCGCGGCGCTCGCGCATGCTGCGGAAAGCGGCGCGAGCACCGTGCGGTTGTCGGTGTGGAAATGGCGGACCGGGGCCATCGCCCTGTACGAACGGCTCGGCTTCACCGTCACGGAGTCATGGGACGAGCGGGATCAACTGGTGTGCATGCAGCGCGCAGCCGTTCCGCGTGTCGGCTTGGAAGGACCTCTCGAAGCCGTCGAAGGCCAGTGCGCGGTCGAAGGAGGGCAACACTCTGCGCGGTTGGGCCCTAACGGGGTGTAAGAAGGCGTCCGATCAGCCACATTGGGTGGGACGACGTCCGGGAGGAACAGCGTGGACAAGCATGAGCGCCAGTGGGTGATCGCCGAGGTTCAGGCCGAACGGGACCGACTGCTGCCGCTGCGCGGAGAGGCGACGCGGACCACGATCGAGATGGTGAGGACGAGTGGGGGGCAGGTCTCGGATCCCGACCTCGTGCCCTATCTCAATTTGGCCTACCTGCTGGGGGTCAAGCGAGGTCGTGGTGACGACGAGCTGCTTGCCTTCGCGCTGTCGTTGGCGAACTGGGCGGTCGCGGCGATCTCTGACCTTGCGCAGTGCACCGACCGGACCGTGGAGCAGGTCGTCGACGTCTACGAGACCGCGCTGATGGCCGCAGCGGAAGTCGGCGAAGAGCCGACCTGACCCTCCCGGTGCCGTCGTGTGCGCCGTTGTCGATGAACCGTCTGCGCGAAGGTGTGGCCCGGCGGACGCGGCTCGCGGTGGTGCGATCACGCAGGGTCAGCCGGTTGCACGGCACCGGCAGCGCCGGCTGGAGAAAGTGCACGCCGCCGACGCGATGGGGTGAGATGCGGGACGGTCAGGCGAGCGCGGATTCCGTGAACTGGTTGTTGTCGAAGAGCTGGTTGATGTGGCCGCCCAGTTCGGACCAGTGCTGTCCGGACAGTTCCGCGGCGGCGCGAGCGTCGCCGCCGGCGCAGACGTCGATGAGCTGGTCGTGGTGCTCGATGGTGTTGCGGCCACCGAGCAGGGTGGAGAACTTGCGGTGGAGGATGCGGTGGATCTGCGGGGTAGGCGTCGTTGGTGCTCTGGCCCGCGGTTGCCAGCCGCGAGGGTGGCTGAGGAGCTCCAGGGCACGGTTGGCGGTGACCTGGCTGGCGTGCGCGTACTTCCAGTGAACCTGGCGGGGATGGGGAAACGGTCTCAGCCCTTGTAGACGATCTCGGCCTGGTCGCGCTTGGTGGTGTGCAGCCCGCAGTGCCGCCGCGGCGGCGTTGACGTTACCGACGACCGGCAGCGGGTCGAGAGAGCCGGCGCCGGTGGTGTAGAGCAGCGTGCCCGTGCTGGCCTCGCGCATCGCGGGCAGTACCGCCTGGGTGGCGGCCATGGCCCCGTACAACTGGAACTCGATGGCGAGCGGGGAGTACTCCAGGACGTCGATGCGGCCGAACCTGGCGGCGGCGTCCTTGAGGGCCTCGGTGAGCGCGTCTCGGTCGAGGACGTCCGCGGGGAACGCGGCTGCGGTGATGCCCCCGGCGCTGAGGTTGCCGACGAGGCCGTCGAGCTTCTCACGGCTACGGGAGATCAGGGCGACGTCCATGCCCTGGCCGCCGAAGGTGCGGGCGATGGCCAGGCCCAGCGGGGGGCCGGCTCCGACGATGGCGATGCTGGTCACAGCGATCCTTTCGAACCAATCTCGGGAGTGGAGCAGCACGTTCTTGATCCGGATAGCCCTATCCGGACCAAGAAGCGGAGGGCTATCCGTCTTGCCGGTGTCGCGCTAGCAGCAAAAGTGGATAGGTCAATCCGATTGCTAGACTGGCCGGCATGACCCCTGGCTCCCGGCACCCCGACGACACCGCCGCCCAGCGGCTGCGCAGCGACGCCGAGCGCAACCGGGGCCGGATCATCGCTGCCGCGCGCAGGGTGTTCGCCCGCGACGGCCTGAACGCCTCCATGGCCTCCGTGGCCCGCGAAGCAGGCGTCGGCATCGCCACCATGTTCCGCCGCTTCCCCACCAAGGAAGAGCTGGTCGCCGCCGTCTTCGCCGACCGCATGGACGCCTACGCCGACGCGGTCGCCACCGCCCTCGAAGACCCCGACCCCTGGAACGGCTTCGTCGGCTACCTCGAGACCGCCTGCGCGATGCAGGCCGCCGACTACGGCTTCGCCGACGTGCTGACCACGTCCTTTCCCACCGCCAAGGCCATGGAGCAGCGCCGCAACGAGGCGTACGAGGGCATGGTGCGACTCATCGGCCGGGCCAAGGCCGCGGGCCGGCTGCGCGAGGACTTCGACCCCTCGGACATCGTGCTGCTCCACATGGCCAACGCCGGGGTCGTCAACGCCACCGCCGGCGCCGCCCCCGACGCCTGGCGCCGCGTCGTCGCCCTGTTCATCCAGTCCTTCGAGGCCCCGGCCCGCGGCCCCCTGCCCGCCTCACCCGAGCACGACGCCCTTCGCAAGGCCATGCTCCGCACCAGCCCGGCCGACCTCCCCACGTCGGAACCGGATACGACCGCCTGACCCCAGCCGCCGTCAGGCCTCCAGCATCAGTTGCAGCAGCTCGCGCAAGGACTCGCGCTGTTCCGTGCTGAGCCGGTCCAGCGGGGCGGCCGCGAAGGGCATACGGGTGCGGAGGTCGGTGATGACGGCGCGACCGGCCGCGGTGGCGGCGACGAGCTTGACGCGGCGGTCACCCGGGTTCGGGCGACGCTCGACCAGGCCGCGGGCCTCCAGGCGGTCGATGATCGCGGTGACGTTGGAGGGCTCCGCGTGCAGGCGGTCGGCGATGTGGCGCATCGGGACCGGATCCTCGGTGGCGAGCAGTGCCTTGGCCTGGAGTGGGGTCAACTCGTGCGCGGTGGCTGCGGCCTCGGACTCCTGCGCGTAGCGACGGTTGATGGCCGCGAAGAGACCGACAACCTCCCTGGTCAGCTCATCGGATGGCTTGGGCATGAGATCAGCCTAGCAATGTACTTGACAGCCTGAAATGCCATAGCACATAGTTATTAAAAATATTGATTATGATCCATAAGTAAGGGTCGACAGATGAGCCTCAAGACCGTCCTGATCACCGGCACCTCCTCCGGCATCGGCCTCGCCTCCGCCGTCGCCGCTGCACAAAGCGGCTGGCGCGTGATCGCCACCATGCGCGACACCGCCAAGGCGGGCCCGCTGCTCGCGGCGGCGGAGGCAGCCGGAGTGAGCGTCGAAGTCCGCGCGCTGGATGTGACCGACCCGGTCTCCGTCACGGCCTCCTTGGCCGGCCTCGACCGTTTGGACGCGCTGGTCAACAACGCCGGCGCCGGCCACCTCGGCACGCTCGAGCAGGAGAGCGTCGAGGACGTGCGCGCCGTCATGGAGGTCAACTTCTTCGGCGTCCTGCATGTCACCAAGGCGGCCCTGCCCATGCTGCGTGCGAGCAAGGGCCGTGTGGTGACCGTCACCAGCGTCGGCGGCGTGGTCGGCCAACCGTTCAACGAGGCATACTGCGCGGCCAAATTCGCGGTCGAGGGCTTCATGGAGTCGCTCGCCCCGGTCGCAGCGACGGTCGGAGTATCCGTCAGCGTGGTCGAGCCGGGCGCGGTGGCCAGCGAGTTCGTCAGCAACGTCGCCGGCCGCGACACCGTGGTCGAGCAAGCCGGCCCGTACGCACCCGCACTGACCGCCTACCTGGCCCGCACCCGCGACGCCTTCGCCGCCGCACAGACACCGGCGGACGCGGCGGCGGCGATCGTCGAACTGCTCGAAGCCGGACAGCCCGCCTTCCGGGTCCAGACCTCGGACGCCGCGCGCGCGTTCACCGCGGTGAAGCTCACGGATCGCGACGGCTCGGCCGTGCAGGCCCTGACCGGCGCATGGATCGCCTAGCCCCTCTCGATGTGCGTGTAGGTCGCAGGCGGATGGAACAGCGCCCGCCTGTGGCCGTCGACAGGTCCAGCAGCGACAAAGCCGCCCCTCACCAGCCGTCCGCTCGAATCCGCAGTCCCTTTGAAAGGCATGGCACGATGACGACGCCCGACCACACCCACCCCGCGCCCGTCTTCACCGCGGTCGATCACCGCACGGCGGTCGCGGCGGAGACCGCCCGGTTCGTCGCCGCGGTCAAGGACGCCGACCTGGCGACAGCGGTGCCCAGCTGTCCCGGCTGGACGCTGGCCGACCTGGTCAAGCACACAGGCAGCGTCCAGCGCTGGTTCTCGGCCCTGCTGCGAGCGCGGATCCAGGAGCCCCCGCGCACGCGGGAGGTGGACCTCCGGCTACCGGACCAGAAGGACGGATACCCCGACTGGCTGGCCGAGAGCGCCACCGTGGCCGCGGACGCCTTCGCGGACACCGACCCGGACCTGCCGATGTGGGCCTGGGGCGTTGACCAGTACGCCCGCTTCTGGGCACGCCGGATGCTTTTCGAGACCCTGCTGCACCGGGCCGACGCCGAGCTCGCACTCGGCCTGCGGCCCGCCATCGACCGCCCCCTCGCGGTCGACGGGATCGACGAGTTCCTCGTCAACCTGCCCTTCGCCACCTTCTTCGCCCCCAAGGTGGCCGACCTGCGCGGCCCCGACAGGACCATCCGCTTCCGCACGACCGACGGAGACGACGCCTGGGTCGTCCGCCTGCGGCCCGACGGCTTCGGGGTCGACACGGCCCACCCGCCCACGGCCGTCACCGACGCGACCGTCCAGGGAACCGCGGCCGACCTGCTCCTGCTCGTTTACGGCCGACTGCCCTACAAGGCCGAGGCCCTGGCCCACGAGGGGGACGAGCACCTGCTGGCCCACTGGTTCGCCAACTCCGCGTTCTGAGAAGGCACATGCGCTCCGCCCCGCCTTGAACCAAGGCTCAAGCCCACCCCGTCCGCCGTGCCAGGCGGGCGCGCAGGCGGGGCAGGCGGTCGATCTCGGCGTCGATGCCCTCGGGTGCCGCCGGGCTCACCTGCCGGTGCGCGAAGGAGAAAGGCGTCACCGAGACCGAACTCATCGAGGTGATCACCCCCCTCGCCTTCTACGCCGGCCGGCCCAAGGCCATGGCGGCGCATACGACCGCGAAGCAGGTCTTCGTAGCCTGAACCGGCAGCATGTTCCAAGCAGGGGCTCGGCACACCGGACGAACCCGGGGACCGGCCGGCCCGAACGGAAGGAGGCACTCCCATGCGAGGAGCAGCCATGCACGGTGCCGGCGCGGCCCTCACGCTCCCGGTTGCGGCGCTCACCCGGACATCGCGCGTACGGAAGGCGGTGCGATCGTGAGCCGGATCCTGGTGACCGGTTCCGCGGACGGCCTTGGACGTGCCGCGGCCGATTCGCTGCTGTCCGCCGGACACGAGGTGGTGGTGCACGCCCGCAACCAGGAGCGCGCGGCCGGCCTCAAGGCGCTCGTCGACCGTGGGGCACACCTCGTGATGGGCGACTTCACGGACCGTGACGCCGTACGGCGCATCGCAGCCGAACTGAACGACGCCAAGCCTCTCGACGCGGTCATCCACAACGCCGGCGTGTGGAGCGGACCGGCGGTCATGCCGGTCAACATCGTCGCACCGTATCTGCTGACGGCCCTGCTCCGGGGCCCGCGCCGGCTGGTGTACCTGAGCAGCGGCTCGCACTTGGGCGGGCGCCCTTCGCTTGCCGGAGTGGACTGGCGGGGGCAGAGCGCGGGCTCGTATGCCGACAGCAAGCTGTTCGTCACGACGCTCGCCGCCGCGGTGGCCCGCCTGCGCCCCGGGGTACTGAGCAACGCCGTGGATCCGGGCTGGGTGCCGACCAAGATGGGCGGACCAGGTGCACCGGACGATCTGGAACTCGGCCACCGCACGCAGGAGTGGCTTGCTGTCAGCGACGAACCCGAGGCCCTGACGACCGGCGGGTACTGGTACCACTGCCAACGGCAGCAGCCGCATCGCGCGGTCCATGACGAGGCGTTCCAGGACCGTCTCCTGCAGGCGTTGGCCGAGGAGACGGGCACCGCTTTCTGAACGATCGAACTCCCGGCGTGCCGGGAGCACTTCTGCCTGCAAGCGGCGGCTTGGGCAACGCGGAACGGTCGGATAATTTGCCCGCCATGACTGATCCCGGACCCGTGGCCTGGCCACCCGCCCCGACAAGGACCGAACGGCTCGTGCTCCGCGAGTCCGAGGCCCGGGACCGTGCGGCATTCATCGAGTTGTTCGCATCGCCGGAAGTGGGCACCTACATCGGTGGCCCTCGACCGCGTGATGAGCTGGAACGTGGGGTGCCTGAGGTGCCCGGGCGGCGCCCTGGCCTTTTCGTGATCGAACTCGACGGAGCGATGATCGGCATGATCACGCTCGACCGGCGCGACGCGGAACGTCCGGGGCACGTGCGTCCGGATGCCGGAGAGGCCGAGCTCGGCTACCTGTTCCTGCCGGAGGCGTGGGGATACGGGTACGCCGCCGAGGCGTGCGCAGCGGTGCTCGACTGGTTCGCCGGCGCGCATCCCGGCGAGCCGGTGGTGCTCTGCACCCGGACTGCCAACGACCGCGCGCTGCGCCTCGCCGAGAAGCTGGGGTTCACCGAGGTGGAGCGGTTCGAGGAGTACGGCGCCGAGCAGTGGTTCGGCGTACGGCCCTCGGTCCCGCCGTCCGACCGCTGATGACCACACGGCGCTCGAAGAGGCGGTTTTCCGGCGTGCACCGCAGCCCTGCCGTGCTGATCCGGGGCGTCGGCGGAGGGCCCGGTCACAGTGCCCGCGCCGCATAGGCCCTGACGTCCGCGTCCGAATCCGCCGTCGCGGCGGACAGGGCCGCTCGGGCGTCCGCGGTGGCACGGTGCCGGGTCAGGGCCAGGACGGCGGCCTTGCGGACGTCGGCGTTGGGGTCGGCGACGGCCTTGGCGAGCGCGGGTACGGCACGGTCGGGATCGGCGGCGGACAGCGCCGCGGCGGCGCCGGCCCGCACCTGCCAGGCAGGGTCGGACAGGGCCGCCTCGGCGAGTGGGATCAGGGCGGCCGGGCAGCCCGTCGTACCCAGAGCCTCATAGGCGGCCCCCCGCACCAGGGCGTCGGGGTCGTCGACGAGCTCGGTGAGGGCCGAGTGGACGAGGCCCGAGCCCGGGCCCACGGTGGCGAGGGCCTTGGCGATCGTGACGCGGACCTCGCGGGACGGGTCGGCCGCCGCCGCGCGGGCCAACTCCGCGACGGCGTCGACGGACACGAGGGCCCGTACGGCCGAGATGCGGACGGTGATGTCGGGGTCCGTCAGTGAGGCCGCGAACAGACCGGCGTCGCCGAGCCGCAGAGCGCGCAGGACGTCCAGTGCGGCGGTACGGACGGCGGGGTCGGCCTCGGACAGGGCTGTGGCGAGGCCGTCCCGCAGGGCCGGTTCGGGGGGCAGCGTCTCGACCAGCTCGCGCAGGGAGGCAACCGCGGCGGCGCGGACGCCCGCGTCGGGGTCGGCGAGCGCCGACGCCAGGGCCGGTCCGGTTCCCGGCGGCACGGTCTCCGTCAGGACCGTCACGGCCGTACGGCGGACGGTGGGTTCGGCGTCCGCCAAGTAGGGGGCCAGGACGGAGAGTTCGGGCTCGTCCTCCGCGAGGGAGAGGAGCTCGAGCAGACGAGGCGAGCCCGGCGTGTCCGCGTCGGCGCGGGGCTGGACGGCTGCGCCGGCCACGGTGGGTTCCTGTCCCCACGCCACCGGCGCCGCCTCCCGGGCTCCCGCCGTCGCCACCTGTTCGGGGTGGACCTCGCCGAGGCTCCGGGAGGAGCCGCCGACCGGGGTGAAGCCGTCGACCGGAACCAGGTAGGGAGCGACGGGACGAGCCGTGAACTCCATCGCACCTGAAGGGGACTTGCGCAGATCGAGATGGTGGAACCAGGACGCGTCGTCGCGCCGCGGATGGTCGAGGCGGTCGTGGTAGAGGCCCCAGCGGGACTCCGTGCGGGCCAGGGAGGCGCGCGCTGCCATCTCCGCGCAGTCGCGGATGAAGGTGACCTCGGCGCAGCGCATCAGCTCGTGCGGGGTGCGGGCGCCCATGGCCGCGATGTCGTCGCGCATCCGCTCGAAGGCCTCCAGGGCCAACGACAGCCGCGCACCGGACTTCGGCGGGGCCACGTAGTCGTTCACGAAGCGGCGCAGCTTGTACTCGACCTGGGGCTGCGGCGGGCCGTCGGGGTTGCGCAGCGGACGGTAGATCAGCTCGTGTGCCTCACGCAGCTGATCGGCAGGGAGCTCTCCCTCGTACGCCGAGTACCGGCTGGCGTCCGCCCCTGCCAGGTCGCCGAAGACGAACGCGCCGATCATGTAGTTGTGCGGTACGCAGGCCAGGTCACCGGCGGCGTAGAGGCGGGGGACGGTCGTACGGGCGTGGTCGTCGACCCGTACGCCCGAGGCCGAGTGGCCGCCGCACAGGCCGATTTCCGAGATGTGCATCTCGATGTCGTGGGTGCGGTAGTCATGGCCCCGGCCGGAGTGGAAGGTGCCTCGTGTCGGGCGCTCGGTGGAGTGGAGGATCGACTCCAGGGCCGAGATCGACTCTTCCGGGAGGTGGCTCAGCTTCAGGTAGACCGGGCCCCGGTCGCTCGCGACTTCCTCCGCGAACTCCGCCATCATCTGGCCCGACCAGTAGTCGGAGTCGACGAAGCGTTCGCCGTGCCGGTTGACCTGGTAGCCGCCGAAGGGGTTGGCGACATAGGCGCAGGCCGGACCGTTGTAGTCCTTGATCAGCGGGTTGATCTGGAAGCACTCGATGCCGGTCAGCTCAGCGCCCGCGTGATACGCCATCGCATAGCCGTCGCCCGCGTTGGTGGGGTTCTCGTAGGTGCCGTAGAGGTAGCCGGAGGCGGGCAGGCCCAGGCGGCCGCAGGCGCCGGTCGCCAGGATCACGGCGCCCGCGCGGACGGTGACGAACGCGCCCGTGCGCGTGTTGAAGCCGACCGCACCCACGGCCCGCCCCTCGGTGGTGAGCACGCGCACCGGCATCACCCGGTTCTCGATGCGGATCCTCTCCCGCATCGCGCGCCGCCGCAGCTGCCGGTACAGGACCTTCTTGACGTCCTTGCCCTCCGGCATCGGCAGCACGTACGAGCCGGAGCGGTGGACCTGGCGGACCGCGTACTCGCCGTGCTCGTCCTTCTCGAACTTCACGCCGTAGGACTCCAGCCGCTGCACCATGGCGAAGCCGCGGGTGGCGGTCTGGCGGACGGTGGTCTGGTCGACGATGCCGTCGTTGGCGCGGGTGATCTCGGCGACGTAGTCGTCGGGTTCGGCGCGGCCGGGGATGACCGCGTTGTTGACGCCGTCCATGCCCATCGCGAGGGCGCCGGAGTGACGGACGTGCGCCTTCTCCAGGAGGAGGACGTCCGCGCCGTGCTCGGCGGCGGTCAGGGCCGCCATGGTGCCGGCGGTGCCGCCGCCGATGACGAGGACGTCGCAGGTCAGCTCCTCGGCGTCGGCGAGGGCGGGGATCCGGAGGGCCTCCGACGGAGGGTTGGCGCGGGTGTTCACCGTGGTGCCTTTCACGTGCCGAGCGAGGTGAGGACGTCGCGGCGAAGGGCCGCGCGGGCCGGGTCGCCGAGGGCCGTACGGTCGCGCGGGCGCGGTACGTCCCGTACGGCGAGGAGGCGGCCGGCGCCGAGCAGGGCCACGCGGTCGCCGAGGAAGAGGGCCTCGTCCACGTCGTGGGTGACGAAGACGACGGTCGCGCCCGTGCCGTGCAGCACCTGCACCAGTAGGTCCTGCATGCCGGCCCGGGTCTGGGCGTCGAGGGCGCCGAACGGCTCGTCCATCAGGACGGCGCGCGGGCGCCCGGCCAGGGCGCGGGCCAGCTGGGCGCGCTGGCGCTGCCCGCCGGAGACCCGGTGGGGCAACTGGCGGGCATGGTCGGCGAGTCCGACTCGGGCCAGCCACTCCTCGGCCTGGACGCGGCGCCCGGAGCGCGGGACGCGGCGGATGGCCAGCGGGAGTTCGACGTTGGCGCGCAGGGTGCGCCAGGGGAGGAGGGCGTCCTCCTGGAAGATCAGGGCGCGTTCGGCGGAGGGGCCGGCCAGGGGGCGCTCGTCCTGGCCGACTTCTCCGGCGAGCGGGGGCAGCAGGCCCGCCAGACTGCGCAGGAGGGTGGACTTGCCGCATCCGGAGGGGCCGACGACGGTGAGGATCTCGCCCGGCGCGACGTCCAGGTCGACGTCGGCCAGGACGGGGGCGTCGGGGCGGCCGAGCGTGGCGGCGTGGAGGGTGAGCCGGGTGCCGCGGACGGAGGACGGCGCCTTGTCCACCGTATGGAGGGCCGACTCGGGTCCCGCCGCACGGAGGGTGGACCGGGTGTCAGACGAGGTGCTCATCGCGTGCCTCCTCGGGGTCGGAGGGCCGTTCGGTGCGGACGGCGGCGGGGGCCGGCCGGGCGGGCGCGAGCGCGCGCGGTGCGGTCGCGGCCGGCCGGGTTCCGGGGACGTACGACGTGCGTGGCAGCCAGTGGGTCAGGCGGCGGCCCAGCAGCTCCACGGCCGTGGAGGTGAGCCAGCCGAGGACGCCGATCGTGAGCATCCCGACGAAGACACCGGGGTAGTTGACGATCGTGTAGTCCTGCCAGGTGCGGTAGCCCACGCCGTACTGGCCGGAGATCATCTCGGCGGAGATCACGCAGATCCACGAGACGCCGATGCCGACCGACAGGCCGCCGAAGATGCCGGGCAGCGCGCCCGGCAGCACGACCGAGCCGAGGATCCGCCACCGGCCGCCGCCCATCGTGAGCACGGCCTCCTCCCACACCGGGGTCAGCGCGCGGACGGCGTGCCGGGTGGAGACCAGGACCGGGAAGAAGGCGGCGGTGAAGGTGATGAAGACGATGCCCTGTTCGTTGGAGGGGAACAGGAGGATCGCGACGGGCACCAGGGCGATCGCCGGGATCGGGCGGACCACCTCCAGCAGCGGGCCCAGCAGGTCCTCGGCCAGCCGGGAGCGCGCCACGAGCACGCCCCCTGCCACGCCGAGCACCGCCGCCAGCAGGAAGCCGGTGACGATGCGGGTCAGGCTGTCGGTGAGGTCCGTCCAGTAGTCCGCCCCGGCGAGGCGGTCGGCGAAGGCGTGGGCCACGTCGGTGACCGTGGGGAACTGCGAGAAGCGCAGCCAGACATCGACGTCCAGGCTGGTCAGGAGCTGCCACAGGCCGAGAGCGGCGGCGAGGGCGGCCACCCGCAGGGCGTAGCGGGCGGCTCGTGGTGCGGTCCGGCTCACGTGGCACGCTCCAGGGCGTCGGCGTACGTGATGACCCGTGCCCCGTCGTGTCCGTCGGCGTACGCCTGCGCGGTCGCGGGGGCGACGAACGGCAGCAGCTTCTCGCCGTCGGCGACCCACACCGCCTTGTCGGCGAACCAGAGGGTGCCGGTGGTGGCGTCGGGGACGTAGGCGGCGCGGAACCCGTCGGGGTGGGTGGCCAGGTAACCGAGCAGCTCCGCCGGGGACTTGAAGGTCCTGGTCTCCTGGGCGCCCTTCGGCCACACCTCGCTCGCGGCGGCCGGCGGCGTGGCCGCGAGCTGCTTCTCGTACGACGCCCCGAGCGCCTTCTTCACGTACTGGTCGTCGACGAACGAGTCCACGTCCACGTCGCCGGTCAGTTTCGCCGCCTTCAGGACCGACACGTCCTGCTTCAGCGCGGAGACGAGCTGCGGCTTGACGGCCGGGTCGAAGGTGGAGATGCCGTGGGCGCCGTTGTAGAGGTAGACGACCTCGGCGGGCAGGCCGGTGGCCTCGGCGACCTTCTCGGCGGCGGCGACGGGGTGAGTGTTGAGGTAGTCGGTGGCCTGTGCCTGGGCCTTGAGGAAGGCCCCCAGCACGGCCGGCCGGTCCTCGGCGAAGTCCTCGCGGGCGGTGACCCCGTGGAAGGTGGGCAGGTTCAGCTGGGCGCCGTCGTACAGGGCCTTCGCCTTGCCCTGGTAGGTGAGCAGGCCGGGCCAGGCGACGAACTGCGAGAGCGCGTCCGCGCTGCCCGCGGTCAGGGCCGACGCGCCCACGGCGGGCTGCTGGTTGAGCTTCTCGACACCGTCGTTCGGGTCGATGCCGGCGCGTTGCAGGGCCCGTACGAGGGTGCCGTCGGCGGCGGAGCCGACGCTCGTGGAGACCTTCTTGCCCTTCAGGTCCTTCAGGGAGGCGAGCTTGGAGCCGGGGGCGGTGACGATGGTGTTGAGGCCGCCGCGGAGGTTGTAGCCGGTGACGGAGACCAGGTGGGTGGGGCGGCCGAGCTGCTTGCCGCGGGCGGCGTTGATGAGCAGCGGGAAGTCGCCCATCGACCCGATGTCGATCTTCCCGGCGGTCATCTGGGCGGTGATGGGGGCGCCGGTGGCGTAGTCCTGCCAGTCGACCTTGTAAGTGCGGCCGTCGCCGAGGGAGTTCAGCTGCTTCTCGAAGTAGCCGAGGGAGCGCAGGAGGGTGCCCGCGGTGACCGTGTTGATGGTCTTGGACTGATAGCCGACGGTGACCGTGACGGTGGAGCCGTCACCGCCGGCGGCGGCGCTGCCGCCGCAGGCGGTGAGCGGCGCGAGGAGCAGGGCGGCGGATGCGGCAAGTGCGGTGCGTTTCATGGGAGTTCAGGCCTTTCATCGGAGCAGGTAGGGCATGTTGACCGTGACGGCTCCGGTGGGACAGCGGGCCGCGCACGGGCCGCAGTACCAGCACTCGTCGACGTGCATGTACGCCTTGCCGCTGCTGGTGTCGATCGCGAGGGAGTCCAGCGGGCACATGTCCACGCAGAGCGTGCAGCCGTCGATGCACTTCGACTCGTCGATGGTCACGGGCACGTCGGCCCGCTGGGGCGCCAAAGGCATGGCTGTCTCCGGGAAGGTCGAGCTCTTGGGAGAGGAGGTGTCGGTGAGGAGGTGTCAGTGAGGAAATGTCAGAGAGCGGGTGTCAGAGGGAGCGGTGCAGCAGGCCGCTCATCGTGATGCGGTCGCCGCGGAAGCGGATGAACTCCAGGTCGACGGGGCGGCCGTCGGCGAGGTGGGTGAGGCGTTCCAGCATGAGTACGGCGGCGCCCTGCGGGGCATCCAGTACGGCGGCGGAGTGGGCGTCGGCGTTCACCGCCTCGAGGCTGATCTCGGCGTGGCCGAGCGGGCTGCCGGTGAGCGTCTCCAGGAGCCGGAAGATGTCGGTGTTCTCCAGGTCCTCACCGAGCAGGGCGGTGCCGATGTCGAGGGGGATGTAGGTGAGGTCGAGCGAGAGGGGAAGGCCGCCCAGCCGGCGCAGGCGCTCGATGTAGAGGACGTCGGCACCGGGCGGGAGGTGGAGGCGGTCGGCCACCGGGGCCGGGGCGGGGACGGGGACCGTCGTGCGGACCTCGTTGGTGACGCGCCCGTGTTCGCGCAGGGTTTCCGCGAGGCCCATCAGTCGGTCGAGTCCATGGGGGTACTTCTGGGCCACGACGACCGTGCCGACGCCGGGGAGCCGTTCCACGAGGCCTTCGGCGCGCAGCAGATCGAGGGCCTGGCGGACGGTGTTGCGGGAGGCGCGGTAGTCGGTGGCGAGGGCGGACTCGTGGGGGAGGGCGCCGGCCGGGAAGCCGCCGGTGAGGATCTGGTGGCGGAGCAGGTCGGCGAGCTGACGTGCCCGGTCCGCGCGCAGCCGGCGCCGCGCACGGTGGGCGGCGACGGTGGTCGCGCCCTGGCCGGCGTGTTCGCGGATGCGGTCGGTCGGAGACATGGCCGGAACCATACTCATCCGGTAGGGAAAGTGGTGTTGCGGAAGTGTTGCGCCACCTGACGCATCGCCGGATACCTCGCTGACCTGGGCTTTCGCCGTACGGGAAGGAAGATCTGCCAGGGTCCGCCGGCTCTGGTGGAACGGTCACGGCCGAGGGGTCCGGTGCGCCCTCGCGGGCGAAGCGCGCGAGGGCCTTGATGCCGTACGGCGGAAGTCGCCGGGAGCCGTGCGATGCGCCGAGGGTTCCCCGCGAGACCCACGGCAGGCCGCGGACATGCAGGGGGAGCGGCGCTGGAGGGCGTGGAGTGGGCGCTGTGGATCGTATGGAGGGACGCTGGAGGGAGACGATCCGTGTGGGGTCCCGGCGGAAGGGAGGAAGCCATGAAGGTCGGAGTGCTGACCGGCGGCGGCGACTGCCCCGGCCTCAACGCCGTGATCCGCAGCGTCGTCCGCAAGGGCGTCCAGGAGTACGCCTTCGAGTTCGTCGGCGTGCGGGACGGCTGGCTCGGCGCCCTGGAGGGCAAGATCGTACCGCTGGACATCAGCAGCGTGCGGGGGATCCTCCCCCGCGGCGGAACCATCCTCGGCTCCTCCCGGACCAACCCGCTCAAGCACGAGGACGGGGTGCGGCGCATTCAGGACACGCTCGCCGGGCATGGCGTGGACGCGCTGGTCGTGATCGGCGGCGAGGACACCCTCGGCGTGGCCACCGAGCTGAGCCGTCAGGGCGTGAACCTGGTCGGCGTGCCGAAGACCATCGACAACGACGTGTCCGCCACCGACAGCACCTTCGGCTTCAACACGGCCGTGGGCATCGCGACCGAGGCCATCGACCGCCTCCACACCACCGCCGAGTCGCACATGCGCACCCTGGTGGTGGAGGTGATGGGGCGGCACTCCGGGTGGATCGCGCTGCACGCCGGTGTCGCGGGCGGCGCCAACGTGATCCTCATCCCGGAGCGGCCGTTCGACATCGACCAGGTCTGTGAACTGGTGAGGAGCCGGTTCCGGATCAACTACGCGCCGATCGTCGTGGCGGCCGAAGGGGCCGTTCCGAAGGAAGGGCGGATGTTCCTCAGGGACCGCTCGCTGGACGAGTTCGGCCACGTACGGCTGTCCGGCATCGGCGAGTGGCTGGCTCAGGAGATCTCGCGGCGCACGGGCAAGGACGCCCGCACGACGGTCCTCGGCCACGTCCAGCGGGGCGGTACCCCCAGCGCCTTCGACCGGTGGTTGGCGACGCGCTTCGGGCTGCACGCCGTCGACGCGGTCAAGGACGGCGACTACGGCACGATGGTGGCCCTGCACGCCACCGATATCGTCCGCGTGCCCCTCGCCGAGGCCACGGCGCAGACCAAGAAGGTCGATCCGTCGCTGTACGACGAGTTCGAGGTGTTCTTCGGCTGAACTGCGCTGCCTGTCGGGCAGTACGACCGCTGTGGCGGCTGCTCGGCTGCCTCCCGGCCGACCGGTCAAGGAAGGCGCGGCTCATCCGGTCGGTGGTCGGGTCGGTGAGCGGTCCGCCGGTTCTTGGCCACCTGTTGATGCACGGATTCCGCCTCCGCGTACGCGAGGGCGAGGTCGGCCGGCTGGGCGACCTGCCGCTCGGCGTCGGTGATGACGGCGCGGGCCTGTTCCTCGATCGCCGCGCACCGCTCGGCATCGTCGGCGACCACGGCGGCGCAGTGGTGCAACAACCGAAGCAGGGCATGGACGACGGTCGGTTCACGAGCCCCGTAGCGCCGGACGAGCCCGCACATCACGGCGAGGTATTCCGGAAACCGCCGCCCCGGAATGATCAGGACGGCCCCGCTGTCGTCGCGGACGACGTGGTTGCCCAGGGGGCGCTGCGCGAGCGTGCAAAAGATCACGGACAGGTGATCGATGGCCTGGACCGCCGTGTACGGATCGTTGACCGCCGGAGAGAGCGCCTTGCAGGCCACGTCCACCAGCTGCCGGATGCCGAGCGCGGCGTCCTGTTCCAGGGTGCGCTCGAATCCGATACGCACTCCGGCGTCCAGCACCCGTACGAACCCCTGGGGGTCAGGCGGCGGATCGCGCGGTGGGTCGTACCAGATCCACGCCAGCGTCGTTCCGGCTACGACGTGTTCGCCGACCCGGGGCCGCAGCCGCAGACAGACCTTCTGCTCGGCCGCCGCCGACAGCAGCAGCCGCGGACGCACCACCTGCACATACCCGGAGCGCCGGGCGGCGATGGGCACGGCCCCCTCCGGCACTCCACCGACTTTCTCGCCGCCGGCGAACACCCTGTCGCGGATCACCCGCACCGTGTTGCGCTCCACCACGGTCATGATCGCGTCGACCTGGATGGAGTGCACGAGATGGTCGGCGAAGAAGACCAGCAGACCGAGGCTGACGAAGAGCAGGACGATCGCACCGCTCACCGCGAACCGGGGAAAGCTCTCCGAGCGGCTCCCTCCCGAGACGCCGACCGTGTAAAGGCCGGCCGCGCTGTAGGCGAAGGTCGCCACGAAGACGCTGAGCACGATCTGGTTGGGCCGGTCCCGCAGAAAGTTGCGCAGCAGCCGCGGCGAGAACTGGGTGGACGACAACTGCAGCGCGACCACGGTCAGGCCCAGCAGCACAGCGATGACCGTCACCATCGTCCCGGCGATCCCGATCAGCAACGTCCGGGCGTCGTCGGCGGTCCCCTGGAACGCCAGCGGCGACCCCGAGCCGGTCTCGACGAAGGACAGCAGGGTTCCGGCGACCAGTGCGCCCAGCACGGACAGCGTGGGAAGCACCCACAGCGACCCGCGAACGTACTCCGCCAGCGCATCACGTCGGATCATGTCGAACCCCAGCACGTCGATGCCTGCCCGCCCGGGCCGACACCTGGCACGTCTCCACGAACCACGCGGCCGGCGCCGACCACGGCCTGGCACGGCCCAGTATCCGATGAGTTCCTCGGCCGTCCAAGCGATGCGTGCCCGCCTGGGACGGGGGAGGGCCAGGCCGCCGCGAACGCCGCGCCGAGCCCGGCATACGTGCTGCGCACACGGCCGCGCAACGGAAAACCTGCCCCGTCCCCGGCCCACGATCACGGCCGGGCCGGCCTCGCCTGTCGGCCGCTCGCCTCCCCTTCCACGACCACCCCGAGGGCGCGCGGAGGTGCGGTTCCGGATGCCGGATCGCCCACCGGCCTGTCGACGAGGTCGGTTACTGTGCAGGGCCAAGTGGCACGAAGGGGGGCAGAGCAGGCGGAGGACAGGGCTGTGTCGGACGAGGGACGGCTCGTCGCCGGGCGCTACCGGCTGGTCGAGCGCATCGGCCGCGGCGGCATGGGCACGGTGTGGCGGGCCGAGGACGAGCTGCTCGCCCGCCAGGTCGCACTCAAACGGCTCCACACGCAGCCACATCTGTCCGACGCCGAGGTCGCCACGCTCTACGAGCGGACCCGCCGCGAGGCACGCAGCGCGGCCCGGGTCGCCCACCAACGTGGTCGTGGTCCACGACGTCGTCGAGGACGACGGCCGGCCCTGCATCGTCATGGAGTACGTCCCCGCGCTCACCCTCGGCGACGTTCTCCACGGCGGCCGGCCCCTGCCACCCGAGGAGGCCGCCCGCATAGGCCTCGGCATGATCGCCGCCGTACGGGCCGCGCACGCGGCCCGTGTCCTGCACCGCGACATCAAACCCAGCAACGTCCTGCTGGCCGACGGCGGTCGGGTCGTCCTGACCGACTTCGGCATCGCCCGGACCGCCGGGACCTCGACGCTCACCCGGACCGGGGAGATGGTCGGTTCCATCGACTACATGGCCCCGGAGCGCGTCCGCGGTCAGAATCCCGGTCCCTCCTCCGACCTGTGGTCACTGGGCGCGACGCTGTACCAGGCCGTCGAGGGACACCCGCCGTACCGCCGCGACACGGCCATGGAGACGGCGTACGCCATCGCGGTCGAGCCGCTCGAGGCGATGCGGCGGGCCGGTCCGCTGGAACCGCTCATCGAGACCCTGCTGTCGAAGAACCCCGAGGACCGGCCCACGGCCGAGCAGACGGAACGGGCTCTGCGGGCAACCTGGTCCGGCGGCTCGACGACCCTGTCCTCAGCCGCCCTCGCCCACCACGGGCCTGACGCCACACCGGACGCGGCACGGACGTCCCCGACGCCGCATACCCCGCCGACGCCGTCGGACAAGGGCGCACGGGATCGCCGCAGGGACCGGAAGCGGAGGCGGCGCGTCCTGCTGTCGACGGTGACCGTCCTGGCCGCGTCCGCTGCCGCGGCGATCCTCTACGCCACGTGGCCCGGGACCGGCAACTCGGCGTCTCCTTCCCCGTGCCGGACGGCTGGAAGCCGAAGAAGGGGCCGAGCGACGAGGTCACCTACGCCGACCCGAGCGGCCTGGCCGGCGTCACGATCGGCATGGTGGATCCGGCGGGCTCGCACCCCGTCGAACACTTCAAGGACATCGAGGCGAACACCAAGGCCAACTACCCCACGTACCGCAGGCTCCGCTTGCAGAAGACCATGTTCCGCGGAAAACCGGCCGCGGTCTGGGAGTTCACCTTCCACGACCGCGCCCGCGCCTTCCGCGCCATCGACCTCGGATACGGCACGGCGGGCGGTCGGGAGTACGACATCTATCTGTCGGCTCCGGAAGCCCTGTGGGGCACGTACCGTCCCGTCTTCGACGCCGTGCGGGACGGGTTCACCGACTGACCGAGCGGCGGACTCCCGTCCCGCCGGTCTCATAGGTCCGGCGAGCCGCTAGGATCACGGCATGGTTACGGCTCGGTCGCCCTGGCGCATCGTCAGGACCCGCTCCGCTGCGGGTCCGTTGCTGCGCGTGCTGGCCCTGGCCGTGCTCCTGTTCGGCGTCCTCGTCACACACGGCGTGCACAGCGAGAGCGTCCAGGGACACCTCTCCATC
Source organism: Streptomyces sp. CA-251387 (assembly GCF_050936625.1). Classification (NCBI taxonomy): domain Bacteria; kingdom Bacillati; phylum Actinomycetota; class Actinomycetes; order Kitasatosporales; family Streptomycetaceae; genus Streptomyces; species Streptomyces sp. CA-251387. The sequence goes on from NZ_JBNJMJ010000001.1 coordinate 8,550,276, forward strand.
AGCGCGACCGCCCCAGCCGCACCGTCGACCGAGGGCGGTGGGCATGGGCCGGCACATCCTGGTGAGCACTGCGTAGCGGGGCAGCCCCAGCAGAGTTCTTTCCTTGCACCGCCCTGTGGTGCAACGTCGGTTCGCGCATCGACCAGTGCCGACGACGCCGCGACCATACGAGTGCCGACCACCGGTGCGCCCCACGACGGTGCGTCTCCGGCGGCTCTCAGAGCAGCCTCCGTGGTGCGGCAGGTCTAGGAGCCCGGAGTCCTCCAACCGGCCGCCGGATGTCACCGGTTCGGCCGGCACCGCGCGACGGGCGTCGTCCCCCGTGTCCATGATGGGCCGTCACGTCCGTCGAAGCCGTCCTGCCACCACCCCATGTCTGCGCCCGACTCCGTCCTCATCGGAGACATGGCAGCAGTACGGAGGACCTGTGCCGACGCATTCCCCCACGCCGACGCCCCTGTCGTGCCGACTCGGTTCGGCGATCCGCGGCGCCTTCGTGATGGCGCTCATCCTGTGCGCCGTCATGCACGGTCTGCCCGAGGAGGCGCATGCGTCGGCGCCCGTGTCCGCCGGATTCTCGGCGATGGCCACGGGTGAGGACCCGCACGGGCCTCATGTACCGCACGGGGCCGAAGACTGTGCGGCGGACGCGATGGTCCGTACCGCGGCCCAGACGAGCGAGGATCTTCCCCTCGTCGCGATGGCCGTCGTCGTCCTCATCGCCGTGTCCTTGCCGGCGGGACGACTCGTACGGCATCCATCCCGCAGACGTCGCCGCGCACGCACCGGCCGCGTGGCGCTCGTCCGAACGTCGCGGTGGCGGATCTAGACCACTCGCTCGCAGCCGACCGGCCTCGTCGGCTGCCGCGCATCCATGGCATGAGCCCGGACCCACGGTCCGCCCCGTCGCCATGGGCGCGAGATGAACCCGCAAGTGCATTCCTCTGCATTCATCGAGCGAGAGTGACAACACAGACATGCAGTCATTGACCAAGGCCACGGACGCCTCGGGCCGGTCCGCCCTGTCCGGTCTGGTGGGCAACACCCCGTTGCTGCGGGTGTCGCAGCCGCTGGCCCCGGCCGGGCGTGGTTTCTGGGCGAAGCTCGAGGGGTTCAACCCCGGCGGTATCAAGGACCGTCCGGCGCTGCACATGGTGGAGCGGGCCCGGGCCCGTGGCGACCTGCGGCCCGGCGGACGGATCATCGAGTCCACCAGTGGGACCCTGGGTCTGGGGCTGGCCCTGGCCGGAATGGTGTACGGCCATCCGGTCACCCTGGTCACCGATCCGGGCCTGGAGCTGTCCATGACCCGGCTGCTCACGGCGTACGGCGCCCAGGTCAACGTCGTCTCGGAGCCGCATCCCACGGGCGGCTGGCAGCAGGCCCGGCGCGACCGCGTGCAGCGGCTGCTGGAGCAGTGCCCCGACTCCTGGTGCCCGGACCAGTACAACAACCCCGACAACGTCGCCGCCTACACCCCGCTGGCCCTCGAACTGGCCGCCGAGATGGGCCACATCGACGTCCTGGTGTGCAGCGTCGGCACCGGCGGCCACTCCGCGGGCGTCTCCCGCGTCCTGCGCCAGCTCTACCCGGAGTTGACCGTGGTCGGCGTGGACACGACCGGTTCGACGATCTTCGGCCAGCCCGCCCGACCCCGTCTGATGCGCGGCCTCGGCTCCAGCATCCACCCCCGCAACGTCGCCTACGAGAACTTCTCCGAGGTGCACTGGGTCGCCCCGCACGAGGCGGTGTGGACGTGCCGCCGGCTGGCCGCCTCCCACTACGCCACCGGCGGCTGGAGCGTCGGTGCGGTCGCGCTGGTGGCCGGCTGGCTGGCCCGGACGATGCCGGCGGACGCACGGATCGTCGCCGTCTTCCCCGATGGCCCGCAGCGCTACCTGGGGACGGTCTACGACGACGACTACTGCGCCGCCCACGGCCTGCTGGACGCCCCACCGGCGCCCGAACCCGAGCTGATCGGCCGCCCGGACGAGAAGGAGGTCACCCGCTGGAGCCGGTGCACCACCGTGGTCGACCCCCTCACCGCGGAGGAGGGCCGGTGAAGGGGCTGCTCCCGCAGGTGCGGTCGTACGAACGCAGCGTCCAGCTGCTGATGGTGAACCAGTTCACCATCAACCTCGGCTTCTACATGCTGATGCCCTACCTGGCCGCCCACCTCTCCGGCACCCTCGGCCTGGCCGGCTGGATCGTCGGACTCGTCCTCGGCGTACGGAACTTCAGCCAGCAGGGCATGTTCCTGGTCGGCGGCACGCTCGCCGACCGGATCGGCTACAAGCCGATGATCGTCGCCGGGTGTGTGCTGCGCACCCTCGGTTTCGCGACGCTCGGGCTGGTGGACTCGCTGCCCGCCCTGCTGGCCGCGTCCGCGGCCACCGGACTGGCCGGAGCGCTGTTCAACCCGGCCGTACGGGCGTACCTCGCGGCCGACGCGGGGGAGCGCAGGGTCGAGGCGTTCGCCCTGTTCAACGTCTTCTACCAGGCCGGGATCCTGCTGGGTCCGCTGGTGGGCATGGTGCTGACCGGGGTGGACTTCCGCGTCACCTGCCTGGTGGCGGCCGGGATCTTCGCCCTGCTGAGCGTCGTACAGATCCGCGCGCTGCCCGCCCGGCGGGCCGAGGAGACCGACCGGAAGGAGAGCGACCGCGGTCAGGGCGTGCTCGCCCAGTGGCGCGGCATCCTCGCCAACCGGCCGTTCCTGTTCTTCTCCCTCGCCATGATCGGCTCGTACGTCCTGTCCTTCCAGGTCTATCTGGCGCTGCCGCTCCAGGTGCGCCGGCTCGGCGGCGACGGGGAGTTCGGCACGGCGGCGGTGGCGGTGCTGTTCGCCGTGTCCGGGCTGAGCACGATCCTGGGGCAGACGCGGGTGACGGCGTGGTGCAAGACGCGGTACGCGCCCGGGCAGGCGCTCGTGCGGGGGCTGACGGCGATGGGCCTGGCCTTCGTGCCCCTGCTGGTGGCCACCGCCGTGCCCGTACCGGAGTCCGGGATCGGGGTGTGGCTGCTCGCGGCGGTTCCGCCGACGCTCGCCGCGCTGCTGCTGGCCGTCGGCACGATGATCGCGTACCCCTTCGAGATGGACACCATCGTCCGCCTCTCCGGTGACCGCCTCGTCGCCACCCACTACGGGCTGTACAACACGATCTGCGGTATCGGCATCACCGTCGGGAACCTGGGCACGGGCGCCGCGCTCGACGCCGCCCGCGCGGCCGGGATGCCCGCCCTGCCGTGGATCACACTGTGCGCGCTGGGCCTGGCGTGCGCGGCGGCCCTGTACGGCCTGCACCGCACCGGCCGGCTGACGGCACCGCCCGCTTCCGGGCCGCTGCCCGCCACCGTCTGACCCACCGGCCGTCCGGAAACAAGGGGCGGGCACCGCACGGTGCCCGCCTCTGCCGTGCTCGGTCCGTCGCCGCTATGTGCCTTGTGGGCCGTAGTGGGCCAGGAACATGTCGACGCCGCTGGTGATGAGACGGTCCGTCAGGTCCTCGTCGATGTGCGTGCCGTAGGAGCTGAACACCAGGTGGGGGAAGACCAGCAGCCCGTAGAACTGGATGATCGCCACCTGCAGGTCGGGGATCTGCAGTCGCCCTTGCCCGGCGAGCGCGCGAAGGGCGGCGGCGACCGCCGGGTGGTGGTTCTCCGTGCCGCGGTGCCGCCAGGCCTCGCCCAGTTCGGGGAAGCGGTGGATTTCGGCGGCGACGAGGTTGCGCAGGGCCGTGACCTCGTGGTTGGTCCGGACGGCGTGCACCCAGGTGCGGGCCGCGTCGACGAGTGCGGCCCGCAGGTCCTCGGCATAGGCCAGGCCTTCCAGCGCGGCCGACGACTCCCCGGCGAGCGGCTCGTCGAGCGCGCTCGTGATGACCGCCGTGAAGAGGGCTTCCTTGCTGCCGAAGTGGTTGTAGACGGTCACCTTCGACACGCCTGCCTCGGCGGCGATGGCGTCCATTCCCACGCCGAAGCCCTCCCGCAGGAACAACACGCGGGCGGCCCGCACGATGGCCTGCCGCTTGAGCTCCGCGCGGGGCCCGCTCGGCGGCCTTTTGACGCTGTCCACGCTCATGGAACGACCCTAGCACCCACCTGAACTGTACGGTTGAGTTCACATGAACTGAACAGTATGGTTCAGTTGCGATGTGCCACCACACCCCATGCTTGTGAAGGGACTCGTCATGACCCACTCCGCAGCCGGTGCGCCGCACATGGCCGAACACGACCCCCACCCGCCCGCCGACCCGCGCCGCTGGGCCGCCCTCGCGCTGATCTGCCTCGCCCAGTTCATGCTGATCCTCGACGTCACCGTCGTGAACGTCGCCCTGCCCGACATGGCGGCCGACCTCGACCTCGGCCGGCAGACGCTGACCTGGGTGGTCACCGCCTACACCCTCTGCTTCGGCGGACTGATGCTGCTCGGCGGCCGACTGGCCGACGCCCTCGGTGCCCGCCGCACCCTGCTCGCCGGACTCGCGCTCTTCACCACCGCCTCACTGGTCACCGGGCTGGCCCAGAACGCCCCTACGCTGCTCGGCGGCCGGATCGGCCAGGGCGTCGGCGCGGCCCTGCTGTCCCCGGCCGCACTGTCCCTCGTCACCACCACCTTCCACGGCACCGAACGCAACAAGGCGCTCGGCGTCTGGGCGGCCATCGGCGGCACCGGCTCAGCGGCAGGCGTGCTCCTCGGAGGCGCCCTGACCGACGGACCGGGCTGGCAGTGGGTCTTCTACGTCAACGTGCCGGTCGGGCTGCTTCTGCTGGCCGCCCTGCCCGCCCTCGTCCCGGCCCGCACTCCGCGGCCCGCACGGCTCGACGTCCCCGGCGCCCTGCTCGTCACCGCGGGCACCGCGGCCCTGATCTACGGCCTGGTCAAGGCGGGGGACACCGGCTGGGCGGACACCTCGACCCTGCTGCCGCTCTTCGGTGCGGCGGCGGCGTACGCGGCCTTCGCGGCGGTCGAACGAGCAGCCCGCGCCCCGTTGATGGACCTGCGGATGTTCACCCGGCGGCCGGTGCTCGCCGGCGCCTTCCTGATGCTGGTCGCCACGGCCCTGCTGATCGCGTACTTCTTCCTCGGCTCCGTCTATCTTCAGCACATCCGCGGCTTCAGCCCGCTGTGGACCGGAGCGCTCTTCCTGCCCGTCGCCGTGGCCACCGGCATCGGCGCCCATCTGGGCTCCCGCCTCGTCGGCCGGATCGGAAGCCGTCCCACGGCCGTCACCGGCATGGCCGTCGCGGCCGCCGGCACCGTCCCGCTGACGTGGCTCTCGGAGAGCGGCAGCGTGTACGCCGGGCTCCTGCCGGGCTTCGTGATCGCCTCCCTCGGCCTCGGCGCGGTCTTCGTCACCGCCACGACCACCGCTCTGGCCATGGTGGAGCACCGGGAGGCGGGGCTCGCCTCCGGAGTCGTCAACACCTTTCACGAGGTGGGTGGTTCGATCGGCGTCGCCGTCGTCTCCACCGTCGCCGCCTCCGGCTTCGAGCGAGGCTCGGCGGGCGGCTTCGCCGACGCGTTCACGGTCTGCGCCGTGGCGGCCGCTGCCGGGACCGTCGTCGCCCTGGCCCTCGTACCGCGGGGCAAACCGCAGTCGACCGGCGGCCCGCACGTGCACTGAACGGGACATGCACCGAACGGGCTGACCGCCGACCCGTGACCACTGCCGGTCCTCTGCCGGGCGTCAGTTCCGCGGAGGGCGCATGCCGGCCAGGGTGACCGTGACGAGGCGCCGTACGGCGGCCTTGGACGGCAGGGTTCGGGCCGCGGCGAGGGCGCTGAGGCAGTAGCGCGTAAGTTCGGCGGGCGGGATGTCGTCCCTGACGTCGCCGCCCTTCGCGGCCTCGGTCACCAGGTCCTGGACCATGTGGTGAAGGTGCTGATGCGCGTGGGCAAGGTGGTCGCCGTCGTCCCGGTGCAGGAACGCCCCCAGGTCCGTGTCGTGGTGGCCGTGGGATGCGTGGGTGATGGCGGCGTACGCCTCCAGCACCGCTTCGAGACGTGCCCGCGGCCCGTCGGCGCTGTCCCGGACACCCGTCAGTCGGGCCAGGTGACCGGCGATCTCGCGCGCGTGCCAGGCGCGCAGGATCGCTTCGACGTCCGGGAAGTACTTGTACAGCGTGGCCCGCCCGATACCGACCTTCTCCGCGATCTGAGACATCGTCACCGACAGCGGGCCGTTCTCGGCCGCCAGGGCGGCCGTGCTGTCCAGGATGGCGTCGCGCACCTCGCGGCGGTGCGCCTCGATCGTCTCGTTCCACAGCTTCGGCACGTGGTAAGCGTACGTGATGCCCATGGTGAGACGTTGTGGCTTGACGGCGACAATATGTATCGATAAATCTGGAGTCTCTTGAACGAGGCGCTGTTGAACGACACGCCGCTGAACGGCACGCCGCCCATGTCCGGGCGAGACAGGAGAACCCCTCATGGCCGATCCGCCCCAGGGAATGCCGCGATGGGTGAAGGGGGCCGGGCTCGTCGCGCTGGCCGTGGTCCTGCTCGGCGTGGTCATGCTGCTGGCCACGGGGCATCACGGTCCGGGCCGCCACCTCGGGGGACAGGAGCCGCTCGCCACCGCACCCGCCGGGCCGGCCGCGGGGGGCAGCGGATGACCATGCCGCCCCGTCTGCGCAAGTCGGCCCTGATCGCCCATGTCACGTTCTCGGTGGGCTGGCTCGGTGCGGTCTTCGCCTTTCTCGTCCTGGCGCTGATCGGCCTGACCAGCCGGCATCCGGCGACGGTACGGGGTGTCTACCTCGTCATGGAGCCGGCCGCCTGGTACACCCTCGTCCCCTTGGCCCTCGCCGCGCTGCTCACCGGCATCGTCCAGTCCCTGGGGACGCCCTGGGGCCTCTTGCGGCACTACTGGGTCGTGTTCAAGCTCCTGATCAACGTGGCCGCCACTGTCGTACTGCTCATCTACATGGGGACGTTCAGATCCATGGCGCACCTGGCAGCCGACCCGGAGGCCGAGCTGTCCTCGGTGCGCAACTTCTCGCCCGTGCTGCACTCGGTGCTCACGCTGGGCGTGCTGCTGCTCGCGATGGTCCTCGCCGTGTACAAGCCGCGGGGTGTCACTCCGTTCGGGCAGGGGAAGTGGCGGTCGCGGCGCGAGATCCGCGGCGCGCCGGGTGCGGTGTCCCAGCCTCAGACGTGAGGCACCCGAGGCAACTCAGCCGCCGTCCTCGGTCGTCGTGCCGGAGACCGTTCCCATCCGCAGGTTCCACCGCCCGCCCCGGCCGGTGAGCTGGACGACGGCCAGCGGGGGCACGTCCACGCGCCAGAAGGACCGCTCCGGGGCGGACAGGGCATGGACGATCGCGGCGCGGGCCACGGCCTGATCGACCACGGCCTGCACACGCCCCGCGTCCGGCGCGAGCGCGTCGGTCCAGGCGGCGACCCGATGGCACAACTCGGCCACGGACTCGCCTCCGTGCGGCGCGGCACGGGGATCCGTCGACCAGGCGGCGAGCGCGTCCATCTCGTCGGCCGCGACCTCGTCGAGGGTGCGGCCCTGCCAGCGGCCCATGTCGAGCTCGCGCAGCTCGGATGCCACGGGCACGGCATCCCATCCCAGGGCCGTGGCCGTCAGGCGGCACCGCTGCGACGGCGCCGTGCACCGGAGTTCGGCCGAGGGCAGGCCGTCGGCGAGTGCCCGCGCCTGCCGCAGCGCCCGCTCATCGGGGACGGCGTCGGCGAACCGCACCTCACGTCCTGTCGGCGCGGCGGCGCACACCAGCATCAGCCGGACGGTCATGACATCCCCTCAGCAGTAGGTCCACGGCATCGGCCGACCATCGTAGGTGGCGTACGCCATGTTGGCCGGATCCGTTATTGCCCCTACCATCTGGGCGACAGGACGACGGCGCCACGGAAGCCCGGTGCAAATCCGGCACGGTCGCGCCACTGTGTGCCACCCCTCGACGAGAGGCGGTGGTGAGTCAGACCCAAACGCCGTCGTCGAGTGCTCCACACAATGCGGGACGCGTGTTCCCGAGGAGGTCTCGCCATGGCGCAGTCCACCGCTGCCCCCACCCCCACCACCCAGGCCCTCCCCCCGCTGCCGCTGCGGGCCATCGCCCCGTGGGCGGTGTTCTTCGGCATCCTGATGCTCGTCCTGCTGTACTTCGTCGGCGCCGAGCAGGGCGCCACCTCCGTCCTCTCCGGTGAGGGCGTCCACGAGTGGGTGCACGACGCACGCCACCTGCTCGGCTTCCCCTGCCACTGAGGCGGGGAGAGCACCGATGAACTCCACTGTTGTGCGCACCTTGTTGGTGCGCGGCATGCTCGCGGGGCTCGTCGCCGGGATACCGGCGCTGATCTTCGCGTATCTGGTGGGTGAGGGACCGGTGGACGCGGCCATCGCCTTCGAATCCGCCCACTCCCATCACGAGGCAGGAGGGGAGGAACTGGTCGGCCGGAGCCTGCAGTCCACGGCCGGTCTGGCCACGGGTGTCCTGGTCTACGGGGTCGCCGTGGGCGGCATCGCCGCCCTGGCGTTCTGCTTCGCGCTGGGCCGCATCGGCCGGTTCGGGGCGCGCGCCACCGCGGCGCTGACCGCGGTCGCCGCGTTCGGGGCCGGGTATCTGGTGCCGATGCTGAAGTACCCGGCGAATCCGCCCGCGGTCGGCAACCCCGACACCCTCGACAAGCGGACCGCCCTGTTCTTCCTGATGATCGCGCTCAGCGTCCTGCTGACGACCGCGGCGGTCCTGCTCGGCCGCCGCCTCGCAGGCAGGTTGGGCAACTGGAACGCCTCGGTCGCCGCCGGCGCGGCCTTCCTCGCGGTGCTGACCGTCGCGATGGTGTTCCTGCCCTCCGGCGAGAACGTGCCCGAGGGCTTCCCCGCGACCGACCTGTGGGAGTTCCGGCTGGCCGCCATCGGTGTCCAGGCCGTGCTGTGGACGGCGTTCGGGCTGTTCTTCGGGTACTTGGCCGAGCGCGTCCTCGAACCGAAGCCCACCGGGCAGAGGGTTTCCACGCTGGCTGCCTGAGTCGGCCGGACCATGGAAGGACCCGCCGGGGGCGCGCCCGGCGGGTCCTTCTCGTTCTGTGCACCCGGCCATGCCTTTGCGGGACCGCCCTCAGGTTTTGGCGGCCACCGTCTCGCCCGGCACCTGCGTCGCCTCCTCGCCCGGTCTGCGCCCGGTGAAACGCATGGCGATGCACGCCCCGAGGTACAGCGCGGCGACGACCAGCAGCAGCGCCTGATAGCCCGTCACCAGGGCCAGGTACTCCAGCGCGCCCCCGGTCAGCGCGCCCAGCAGGTTCGCGCCGAACGCGGCCGTCGGGTCCGGGGCCTGCGCGAGACGGTCCGAGAAGATGAGGTTGGCGCAGAAGATGGGGGCGAAGGCCAGGGCGATGGCGGCCGCGAGCCGTCCGGCGAAGGGCAGCGAGAGCACGGCCTGCGTCGGAACGAGCCACGCCACCGCGAGGGAGCCGAACAGGAGCAGTTGCAGCAGCAGCTGGTTGACCCGCCGCATTCTGCGCCGGACCTCGACCGCCGCAAGGACGCAGAGCAGGACACCGAAGAAGACGAGGGCGTTGACCAGCCACGTCGTACCGAAGTAGAGCGCGAAGCCGATCACGTTCTTCGTTTCCAGCAGCAGGAAGGCCGCGCCGAGCAGGAACATGTCGACGTAACGGACCGTGCTGCGGATCCGGACCCCGGTCAGGCGCACCGACAGCAGCGTCACCAGCAGGATCGCGCCCAGGGCACCCAGGTAGAGCGTGGGGATGGTCCGGTGGAGCAGATACGGGAAGGGATGGTCGTCGCTCGCGGCCGCCGGGACCGGGCCGCCGGGCTGCCAGACCTGCTTGCAGGACTGGTCGGCGGGGGTCATCCCGGCCACCAGCACGGCCGCGTTCCGCTTGAACGTCGTCATACAGGGGGCGTGGCCGTAGAGGGCGTCGAGGTCGCCGGCGAAGCGGTCGACCAACCAGCTCTTGCGGTAGTAGTTGTACATGGCGAACGCGCCGTCCGACGCCAGATGGTCGCGCGCGGCCTCGAACGCCTGCCGGGTGAACAGGTAGCTCTCCAGCCGCAGATTGCTCGCCCCCGACACCAGGGTCAGGGAGTCCGGGAGCGCCAGGACGACGAGGTCGTACTTGGCGTCGGTCCGCTCAAGGAACGCCCGGCCGTCGTCGATGTAGGTGTGCACCCTGGGATCGTCGTACGGCCTCGCCGGGTGCAACGTCGCGCCGATCTCCTGCAGCCGCGGATCGATTTCGACCGCGTCCACCCGCTCGGCTCCGTGCGCCAGCGCGACCGCCACATCGTTGCCGTTGCCGGCCCCGATGATCAGCACGCGCTTGTGCGGGTTGTCGGGTGTCTGGTCGTACGCCTGCCGGTACGGCGAGTTCTCCCGCATCAGCACCGGGAGCGGCGCGGTGCTCTGGTGGGGGACCCCGTTGGCGGAGATGTAGTAGGTCCGGCTGGTGGTCGGCGAGGGCTTGAGCTGGATCTTGTAGTACGGCGACCAGGAGATGCCGGCCGTGGTCGACTCCAGGAACAGCGCGGCGACCATCGCGGTGAGGGGGATCCCGTACAGCAGGGTGTTGCGGCGCCCGCCGAGGACCAGCAGGGCCGCGGCGGCCAGCACGCCCCACACGACCGAGGGCGCGCGCAGCCAGGACAGTACGGCGAAGGAGACCGAGCCGGTGATGCTGCCGAGCAGGTCGTAGCGGTAGGCGTCGAGCGAGGGGAGTTGGCGGAAGAGATCGGCGGTGATCTTGCCGATGCCGGCCATGATGACCGCGGTCAGCAGGAAGATGGCCGGCAGGGTCACCCACTGGGGCAGGCCGGTGGTCTTCACGGCGGTGAAGTAGATGACCTCGCTGCTGCTCTGCCGCACCTGCACCGGGTACGCGCGTACCAGGACGACGAGAAGCGCGAGCGGGACCGGCGTCCAGCGTTTGAGCCACTGCCCGCGCGCGGCGGGGATCAGGAACCCGATGCCGATCCCGAGGAACGATCCCAGCAGGATGAAGTTCGAAAAGTAGCTGAGGTGGACGACGTTGGCGCCCGCCCATCTGATCAGTGCCAGCTCGACGAAGAGCATCGTGGTGCTGGCCAGCACGAGCCTCCAGCGCACCGAGCTTTCAGTTTGCCCGGATTTAGTCGACTTCATGCGCGTTTACGGTGCCAGTTCCAGGGTGATGAGTCGAGCAACGCCCCTCCAGCCTTCACTCTTCCGTGAACAACTGGGCGGCTGCATGCGGGCGTTCGTGGTGCGCCGCGAGCCGCCTGCGCGCCGGTCGGCGGGTTCGACGGCCGCCGTTCAGGGCGTGTCGTATCGGCTGGAATGTTGAATCAGTGGCCTATGGGGTTTCTGGGAAAAGATGCGCGCTTTGTGACTGTGTGGTGCTCTGGGTTGTGGAGGCTATGGCTGACCCCAGAGGAGATGGTGATATGCCTTCCATGGACAAGGCGATCGAGGACCTCACCGGCGTTCGGAGCGACCTCGACGCGGCACTTGACCCCGCCGAACCCGACGGTGTCTACCGTGACAGCCGGGAGTGCGCCGCCCTGGCGCTGCTCTCCGCGGACACCAAGCTGCTGCTGTCCCCGCCGACCCCTCGCCCCAAGAAGGGCTGACGGACCAACAGGAGCGGCTGAATGGAGCAGTCAGGCACTTCCGCCCTCTTGCAGGGCGCGGTGCAGGACCTTGCGTCCGACGTGGTCTCCGCCCTCCGGGGTGGAGACCACGTGCGCATGTCCGGCACCGGAGCAGTGGACGAGGCCGGGGGAAGCCTCGACCTCGCGGCCGTACGCGTGGTGGGAGCAGACCTGTTGCTGCCGCACGTACTCTTCCCCACTCCACCCGACCCGGAGGCACTCGCGGTGTTCCGGAAGACGGTGGAGGCCTTCCCGCCCCGCGCCGACGCGGCCCCCACCGTCAAGTGGAGCCACTGGGCCATGGGCCGCACACTGCGGCGGCTCGACGCGCCCCCGACCGGCGCACCCGGCACATCCGGCGCGCCCCTCGGGGACGAGACCGCAGAACCCGACGCCGGCTGGCTCGACGAGGCGACCTGGCAGGTGCTGACGCATCAACTCGCAGTCCTCGCCCCCCTCGCCGTGCCCGGAGAAGACTGCGCGGTGGCCCGCGCGGCCCGGCGCCGCCCGGTCGACGTGGCCCGGGGCTTCGTACGGGCGGTGCGCCGCCGGGACTGGCAGCAGGCAGCCTCGGCGGGGCGCTGGCTGACCCTGCTCGACGGGGTACCGGACTCACTCGGCCTCGAGGCCGGGCTGGACTTCGTGGAACTGATGGGCGGCAGCGACCCCCGCGTGGCCCTCCAGGTACAGGCGGCACGCGTCATGCGGACGGCCGGAGCACTCGTATGACCGCCGTGGGCGTGACCGCCATCGGCGCCGAGGAGATCCGGGACGTGGGAGCCGCCGCGTTCGCGTGGCTGTCCGCGCACCGCGAGTACTTCGCCCTGGGGGAGGACGCCCTCACCCGGGACGGCCACGTGGACGCCACGTGGAAACCGCTCGGGGAGCTGGCCCAGACCTGCGCGAGCGTACGCGCGCACACCGCACCGTGGGATCCGCTGCACGCCTGCGCGGCCGACCTGCTGCGGTTCGCCTGGCAGCAGACCGGCCAGGGCGAGCTCTTCCGCCGGCTCCAGCGGCTGGAGCCCTTCGCGACGTACCCGTTGGAGATCTACTCCGTGTTCGCCGCGGCCGGGTTCAGGCATGCCGGGTACGAGGCCGCCGCCGCGACGACGGCACGCACCCGGAGCTGGCGGCTCGCCGAGCAGGAACCGACCCGCCGGCTCGGCGTCCTGAAAGCCGAGCGGCGCAGCGGCATCCACCGGTCCGAGCAGGCCGCGCAGGCGCTGCGGCGCACCTGGCTGGGCGGACTTCCGGAACCCTGGACGTTCGAGCGCTCCTCGGGGTACGCGCTCACCCACGTCGTCTTCCACCTCACCGACTGGGGCCGCACCCCCGCGGACGTCCCCGCGGACCTCGCCGCCTACCTGGCCCACTGGCTGCCGCCCTGGCTCGACACCTGCCTGGACGCCGGGATGTGGGACCTCAGCTGCGAGCTGCTGGTGGTCGCCACGAGCCTCCCGGATCCGCCCGACCTCCCCACCCTCGAGGACGCCTGGACTCGGATCGCGGAGGCGCAGTGCACCTCCGGAGCGCTCCCGGAGGCTCGCCGGGGCGACGAAGAAGCCGGTCCCGAGCCGGACTTCCGCCACTGCTACCACTCCACCCTGATGGCCGCCTTCGCGGCGGCACAGACCGTCAAGTGCCTCACCGGCGGACAGGGAGTGCCCGGATGACCGACCCCCGTCTGATGCACACCGTCGGCGTCCGCGCCCTGGAGTGGCTGTGGGCCCATCGCGACGGATTCCGCCTGGAGCCCGACGTCGATCCGGAAGTGGGCTTCCTGGAACGCTTCAAACCGGTCGGCGAACTCGCCCTGATCTGCCGGGTCCTGTTCCGCGAAGGCGTGGCCGGATCGCGCCAGGCCGACCTGGCGCGCAAGCTCCTCGACCACACGTGGCGGCACACCCTGGACGGCGGTCGCATGCTGGTGCGCGGCCAGCGCATCGAGCCGCTCTCACCGATCCCGTTCGAGGTGTACCTCCCGTACAAGGAACTGGGGTACAGCGAGCCCGAGGTGGAGCGGGCCACCGCCTTCTACCACCGGCTCGACAGCTGGGCGGCCCTCGAACTGGACCCGACCCGGCGCCTCGGGCTCTCCGCCTTCCAGCGCCGCTTCGGTCTCACGCCCCGCACGCCCGAGGCGGACATCGTCGGCTCCACCTGGCTCGGCCACACGCCCGAGCCCTGGACGGTCAGCGGGCACATCGCCTACGACGTCACCCACACGGTGTTCCACCTCACCGACTGGGGAGAGCGCCCCGAGGGCCTGCCGCCGGACATCGCCGACTACCTCGCCACCTGGCTGCCGGTCTGGATCGACGACTGGCTGGACCTCAAGCGCTGGGACCTGCTCGGCGAACTCCTCGTCGTCGACGCCTGTCTGCCCCGCCCCACCCTGGACGAACGGGCCTGGCAGGGCTTCGCCGCCGCGCAGCAGCCCGACGGCGCCATGCCCGCCGTACGCACGATGCCGGAGGGTGAGCCGGACGAGGTGTTCGACATGGTCTACCACCCCACGCTGGTCGCCGCCTTCGCCTCCGTGCTGGCCACCTCCCGTGCCCTCGCCGAGCTGACGCACGCCCCGTCATGACCGGCCGGTCCACGCCCTGGCCGGGCGTCGCGGACGAGATGGAGCACGCCCGTGCGGGCGGCGTCGTCGGCACCGATGACGAGGCGGTGCGGAAGCGGCTGGAGAGAGCCGTCGAAGCCGTCGACGCGCCTGACGCCGTCTTCGCGATATCCCGGTCCGGCCGCCGCATCCTGCACTGCGGCGGCACCGGCCCGCCCCCGCCGGTCCCCCGGCAGGACCTGCGCTACGAGATAGGTTCGGCCTCGAAGGCGTTCACCGGACTCCTGCTGGCCCAGCTCATCCAGCGCGGCCTGCTGACCGGGGGCGAGCCGGCCGCCGCCTGCCTGGACCCGGCCCGGCACACCGACCCGGACCCGGTGACGCTCGCCCACCTCATCACGCACACGGCCGGGCTGCCCGCCCTGCCGGCCGACTTCTACCTACGGGCGCTTCCCGCGTGGCGTACCAACCCCTACGGCCGCTACCCGGCCGAGCGTGTGGCCGAGGCCTTCCTGCGCCATCACCCCCGGCACCGTCCCGGCACCCGGTGGCACTACTCCAACTTCGGCGTCGCCGTGCTCGGCCACGCCGTCGCCGCCGCGACCGGCACGGCGTGGGAGGAACTGCTCGGCGCCCATGTGCTCCGTCCGCTCGGCCTGAGCGGCACCGCCCTGGCGGCGGAGGACCCGAAGACGGACGCCGTCGGGTACGGCAAGGACGGCCGCACGCCTACCCTCCCCTTCGACGCCGGCGGCTTCCAGGCCGCGGGTGCCGTCCGCGCCACCCCGCACGACCTGCTGACCTTTCTCGAAGCCCACCTCGACCCGGCCGGTTCCCCGCTGGCCGACGCGCTGCGGGCGGTGCGCACGCCCGTGCTCCGGCGCGGACTGGACCGACGGCACGTGCACACGATGGCGTGGTTCCGGCACCCCACGAACGGCGGGCCGATGTACTTCCACAGCGGGGCGACCCTCGGCCAGCAGGCCTTCCTGGGCTTCCGGCCCGACACGGGAACGGCCCTGGCCGCGGTGTGCACCCGCCGCTTCCGCGCCCGCGACGCCTTCGTCGCCACCGCGTACGCGCTCCTCGCGGAGGCGTCGGTGGAGTAGGAGGGGAAGTGGGGGTGGAGTAGAAGGTGGTGGGGGAGTGGTTGCCGGCGGGAGCGGACGGTGCGGGAGCCGCCCCCCGCACCGGAAGAGCCGTACGACCGACTCCTACAGCCGCTGCCACAGCGCCGGAGTGGCGGCCGGCGACCACACCCCTTGCGCTTGGTGGGTCTGCAGGCACTGGTAGCGCACGCCCGCGTGGGTCACGGTGGCGCCGGCCTCGTAGACGTGGCCCGCGGCCCAGGTGTCCGCGGCGTTGTCCTGCGGGGCGGCAGCGCCGGACTGGGCGGCCGCGGTCTTCAGGACGAGGCCGAAGTCGCTGAGGATCGGGTTGATCGGCTGGTAGAAGGTGGTGCCGCCGTTCGTGCAGTTGCCCGAGCCACCGGAGGTCACGCCCTGCGCCTGGGAGCCGGAGACGTACGGGCCGCCGGAGTCGCCCGGTTCGGCGCACACCGTGGTCTGGGTGACGCCGTCGACGGTGCCCTCGGAGTAGCTGACACTCGTGTCGTGCTGCTGGATGGTGCCGCAGTGCCATCCCGTGGTGGAGCCGGAGCGGCAGATCGACGCCCCGACGAGCGCCTGGACGGAGCCGGTGACCTGCGTGCGCTGGCCGCCCTCGCCCTTCACGTCGGCCGTGGCGGTCCAGTTGCTGTTGACGGCCACCCAGGACATGTCCTTGCCGGGGAAGTTGGACGTCTGGAACGTGCCCTGGTCGGCCATGTTGAAGCCGGTGGTCGAGTCACCCTGGTCGCCGCAGTGGCCCGCCGAGGCGAAGCCCTGCTGCTGGTCCTTGGTGACGGCGAACCCGATGGAACAGCGGGCGGAGTTCTCGATGTAGTAGGCGTCGCCGCCGACCACGTCGTCCAGCAGCCGCGGCCGTTGCTCCGACAGGCGGATGCCCACGCCCTTGCCCTGGAGGCCGGCGGCCTTGATGAAGGCGGTGGCGGCCGCCCGCTTCGTCGCCTGGACGACGACCTTGTTGGCCGGCACGTCGACGTACCAGACCGGCGTGTCGCGCGTCTTGGTGCGGGTGGCGGCCGCGTCGAGCTTCTTCTTGACCGCTTGGAGTTCGGTCAGCGGCCGCTTGACGACGGCGGCCTTCGCGCCCTGCGCCCGGATCGCGGAGACGTCGGCGGCATGCGTCGTCGCGACGGTGAGCTCGGCGGACGTCGCCCCGCGTACCCAGGCCCCCGCGAAGTGCTTGCCCAGGGCGTTGCGGAGGCGGCCCGCGCGAGCGCCCGCCTCCGCCTCGTTGACCAGCCGCTCGGCCGCCTGACCCGGCTTCAGCTTGAGATCGCGCTCCATGGCACGCAGTACCACTGCCGGCGGCCGGTCGGCGCCCACGGTGTGTGCGGCGTTGGACGCGGGCGGCGGCTCGGCCGCGACGGCCGAGGGGACGCCGGAGAGGACGAGAGTGCCGAGAACGGTCAGGGCGGCGCGGCGGCCGGCCGCGGTATGTCTGCCGAGCATGCGATTACCTCCATCGAGTACGAGTGGGATGTCGGCCAGGTCAAGTCCTTGACGGAAAGGCATGCCGCAATGCCCGAAGAGACGTTTTTTCGCGCTTTGGGGGGCGCCTGGGGGTGCCATGTGCGCCAGCCGACGGAATCGGGGAGCCGTCGGGCGGCGGCTCAGCGGGTGTCCGTCGACGAGGGAGGCGTGCCGGTGGCGACCGCGGCGACTCCGAGCGGATCCAGGAGGGAAGGACACGCCAAGCCGGTCGAGCCCTTTCGTGGGGTGCTCATGGCGCAGGGCGCGACGTCTCCCTGTCCTGCGGGCATCCGTGGCCTGCCGTGCCCGGGTCGGCGCACCGACTCCGCCCGCTGGACCCTGGCCGGCGCGTCGCACCAAACTTTCATCATTCGTTTTCTTGAATCATTCGTGTTTAGGGCTGTAGGTTGTCTGCCATGACCGCATCCCCGAATCCGACCCCCGCCGAGGAGCTGCGCGGTGCCGGCCTGCGGGTGACCGCCGCGCGGGTCGCGCTGCTCGAGACCGTGCGGGCCGGTGACCACCTCGGCGTCGAGGCCATCGCCTCCGGGGTGCGTGATCGCGTGGGTCATGTCTCGCTTCAAGCCGTGTACGAGGGCCTCCACGCACTCACCGCGGCGGGACTCGTCCGCCGTATCGAACCGGCCGGCAGCCCGGCCCGGTTCGAGGGGCGCATCGGCGACAACCACCACCACATCGTGTGCCGGTCGTGCGGTGCCGTCGCCGACGTCGACTGCGCAGTCGGCGAAGCGCCCTGCCTGACCGCGTCCGACCACCACGGCTTCTCCATCGACGAGGCCGAGGTCACGTACTGGGGCCTGTGCCCCGACTGTTCCACTGCCGGCAGTGCACCCCGAGCACTGTGATCCACCTAGTTCGGAAGGTTTCCCATGGCTGAGAACCCCGATGCGATCGTCACCGACGCGAAGGCGGAGGGCACCGGTGGCTGCCCCGTCGCGCACGGTCGCGCCGCGCACCCCACGCAGGGCGGCGGCAACCGTCAGTGGTGGCCGGAGCGGCTCAATCTGAAGATCCTGGCCAAGGACCCGGTCGTAGCGAACCCGCTCGGTGAGGAGTTCGACTACGCCGAGGCGTTCAAGAACCTCGACCTGGCGGCCGTGAAACGGGACATCGCCGAGGTGCTGACCACCTCTCAGGACTGGTGGCCCGCCGACTTCGGCAACTACGGCCCGCTGATGATCCGTATGGCCTGGCACAGCGCCGGCACCTACCGCATCAGCGACGGCCGCGGCGGTGGCGGCCGCGGGCAGCAGCGCTTCGCGCCGCTGAACAGCTGGCCGGACAACGGAAACCTCGACAAGGCCCGCCGTCTGCTGTGGCCGGTCAAGAAGAAGTACGGCCAGTCCATCTCCTGGGCCGACCTCATGATCCTCACGGGTAACGTCGCCCTGGAGCAGATGGGCTTCAAGACCTTCGGCTTCGGCGGCGGCCGCGCCGACGTCTGGGAGGCCGACGAGGACGTGTACTGGGGTCCCGAGACCACCTGGCTCGACGACCAGCGCTACAGCGGCGACCGTGAGCTGGAGAACCCGC
Source organism: Streptomyces sp. CA-251387 (assembly GCF_050936625.1). Lineage (NCBI taxonomy): Bacteria > Bacillati > Actinomycetota > Actinomycetes > Kitasatosporales > Streptomycetaceae > Streptomyces > Streptomyces sp. CA-251387. The sequence continues at coordinate 8,568,623 of NZ_JBNJMJ010000001.1, forward strand.
TCGGCGCGGTCCAGATGGGCCTCATCTACGTCAACCCGGAGGGCCCCAACGGCAACCCGGACCCGATCGCCGCGGCCCGCGACATCCGCGAGACGTTCCGCCGTATGGCGATGAACGACGAGGAGACCGTCGCCCTGATCGCCGGTGGTCACACCTTCGGCAAGACCCACGGCGCCGGCCCGGCCGACCACGTGGGCAACGACCCCGAGGCCGCCTCCATGGAGGAGCAGGGCCTGGGCTGGAAGTCCACCTTCGGCACCGGCAAGGGCGCCGACGCGATCACCAGTGGTCTGGAGGTCACCTGGACCACCAAGCCCACCCAGTGGAGCAACGACTTCTTCGAGATCCTCTTCGGCTACGAGTGGGAGCTCACCGAGTCCCCGGCCGGCGCCAAGCAGTGGGTCGCCAAGGACGCCGAGGCGATCATCCCCGACGCGCACGACCCGTCGAAGAAGCGTCTGCCCACGATGCTCACCACCGACCTCTCGCTGCGCTTCGACCCGATCTACGGTGAGATCTCGCGTCGCTTCCTCGAGAACCCCGACCAGTTCGCGGACGCCTTCGCCCGCGCCTGGTACAAGCTGACCCACCGTGACATGGGCCCGAAGTCGCTGTACCTCGGCCCGGAGGTCCCGGAGGAGACGCTGCTGTGGCAGGACCCGCTGCCGCAGGCCGAGGGCGAGGCCATCGACGCCGCGGACGTCGCGGCCCTCAAGGCCAAGCTCCTCGACTCGGGCCTGACCGTCTCGCAGCTGGTCAGCACCGCGTGGGCCTCGGCCTCCACGTTCCGCGCCAGCGACAAGCGCGGCGGTGCCAACGGCGCCCGTATCCGCCTGGAGCCGCAGCGCGGCTGGGAGGTCAACGACCCCGACCAGCTGGCCCTGGTGCTGCGCACCCTGGAGAACATCCAGCAGGAGTTCAACGCGAACTCCGGCGCCAAGAAGGTGTCCCTGGCCGACCTGATCGTGCTCGGCGGCTCCGCGGCCGTGGAGAAGGCCGCCAAGGACGCCGGCGTCGACATCGAGGTGCCCTTCGCGCCGGGCCGTGTCGACGCGACGGAGGAGCACACCGACGTCGAGTCGTTCGCCGCGCTGGAGCCGACCGCCGACGGGTTCCGCAACTACCTCGGCAAGGGCAACCGCCTGCCGGCCGAGTACCTGCTGCTCGACAAGGCGAACCTGCTCAACCTGAGCGCCCCCGAGATGACGGTCCTCGTCGGTGGCCTGCGCGTCCTGGGCGCGAACCACCAGCAGTCGCAGCTCGGTGTCCTCACCGACACCCCGGGCGCGCTGACCAACGACTTCTTCGTCAACCTGCTCGACCTGGGCACCACGTGGAAGTCGACGTCCTCCGACCAGACCACATTCGAGGGCCGTGACGCCGCCACGGGCGAGCTGAAGTGGTCCGGCACCCGTGCCGACCTCGTCTTCGGCTCGAACTCCGAGCTGCGCGCCCTCGCGGAGGTCTACGCGAGCGACGACGCGAAGGAGAAGTTCGTGAACGACTTCGTCGCGGCGTGGGTCAAGGTCATGAACGCGGACCGGTTCGACCTCGTCTGATCGCCCCGCACCTGACGTCCAGGCGGGCCCGCAGGGGCCGGCCTGGACGTCGGCGTTTGTGCGCCATGTCGGCAGCCACGTCGGCGGCCACCTCTCATGTCACAGCCTTCACGTAATGCACACGTCACCTCAGCGACCTCTTTAAGTTTCAAGGGATACGCTCCCCGCGGGGAGGGGCCGACGGCGGCCGACCCGCCGCTCCACTCGCTCCTCCTTCCCCACCCAGTACAGGAGACGCGGCGTGCGTGAAGGCGACGTAGTGGTGATCGGCGGCGGCTATGCGGGCGTCCGTCTGGCGAAGCGACTGGACGCGACGGCACGCGTCACGCTGGTCGACCGCAAGGAGGTCTTCTTCCATCGCATCGCCTCCCTGCGCGCCGGAGTGCGGCGGGACTGGTCGTACACCCCCTTCATCCCGTACGACCGGCTGCTGACCAACGGCCGCGTGGCCGTCGGCAAGGCGGTACGCATCGACACCGCCGAGCGCCGGGTGGTGCTGGCGACGGGGGAGCGGCTCCCGTACGACGTGCTGGTGATCGCCACCGGCGCCGACTACCCCGAACCGGCCCGCTTCACCGGCACCACCGCCGAGGAGGCGGCGAAGTCCTTCGCCACACATCAGCAGCACATCGCCGCCGCCGAGCACATCCTGGTCGTCGGCGGCGGGCCCTCCGGCGTCGAGCTCAGCGCCGAGATCCGCCTCGCTCGGCCGGACGCCAGCGTCACGCTCGCCCACTCCGGCCCGGAACTGCTGCACTCCACGGGCAGCACCCGTGCCGGGCGCAAGGCGCGAACCTGGCTGGAGTCCCATGACGTGGAGGTGCGCCTCGACGCCTTCATGTCCCCTGCCAACGACTTCGGCACCTATCGCGACGCCCGGGGCACCGTCATCGAGGCCGACCGCTCCTTCTGGGCGACCGGCACCACACCCAACACGCTCTGGCTGCGCCTGGCCGGCCACGGGGACTGGCTGAACGCGTCGGGACACGTGAAGGTCGACCAGGCGTTGCGCGTCCAGGGATGGCTGGACGTCTTCGCGGTCGGCGACGTGAACGACGCCACCGAACTCAAGATCACCCCGGCCGCGCTCGCCCAGGCGGACCTGGCCGCCCACAACATCCGCGCCTACCTGAACAGCGCCGGCAAGCACCGCAAGGAACCCCGCTTCTACCGGCCGATCCACCGCACGCCGCTCATCGTCCCGTTCGGCCCGGCCGACGGAGTGACCCTGCTGCCCGTGCCGGGCGGCGAGACTGCGGTCCTCGGCGGCCGCACCACGACGCTGGCCAAGGCGAAGACGCTCATGACCCCGTTCATGCGACGCCAGCTCGGCTACACGGCGGCGTGAGCGGACGCCTCGGCGCCTGACTCGCCGTCACTTCCCTCGGAGCCGCTGTCCGGGGCGCGACGCGCAGCGCCTCGGCGACGCGGCTGACCGGTTCGGTCGGTGGGTGGGGGAGGCGGGCCAGGGGCGGGCGGCGCTGCTCCGGGGCCGCCGCGGGGGAGGCGGCGCAGACGCCAGGCACGCGCACCGAGGTCGAGGCCGGTCCTGGACGGAACCGACGCGGGCGCCATCCGCGACGAGGCGGCCGAGGAGTCGGGGTGGCCGCGGCGCTGAGGTGACCGCGTGGCCGAGGGTGCTCGACCCGGTCTTCCCCGAGCAGGTGGATGCCGCCCTACGGCGAGCTGATCCGCCTCGGCAATGCCCTGCCCTGCGCGGCGGAACCCCCCCGACCGAGCGCGACCGGAACCGGATCCTCACCCCGTGGACAGGCGGTGCGGCCGGAGCGCCCTCGCCCGCGGTGAGTCAGGCCAAGACGTGCCGTATCGAATTCGGGAGCGCCGGGTACTCGGAGGCTTTCGAACCCGCACCGGGTCCCGGCAGGTGCCCGCGCCGGAGGGCCGGACGGCGAACGGAGGCGTCATGACGCAGAACCGGGAGAGCGCGACGCCCGCTCCGCGAACCGGGATTTCCCAGCTGCGCCCGGTCGGCGAGGGCCCGGCGCAGCAGTCGCCGGGGGAGACCCTCTCGTTGAGCAGCGAGGAACTTCCCCGTGACCGCAGTCAGGCGATCCTCGAGGCGGCGAAGCAGGTCGGCGCGCTGCTGAAACGGACGGGGCACAGGTTCGCCCTGGCCGGCAGCGTGGCCGTGTACGCCCATGGCGGCAGCGGTCATCTGCAGCACGACGCCGACTTCTGCGTGCGGCGCACGGACGCCGAGGCGGTGGCGCGGACGCTGACCGAAGCCGGTCTCGCGGTCCGTACGCCGCCGGAGGACTGGCTGATGAAGACGTCGTGCTTCGGCCAGGACGTCGACATCCTCTTCGAGCTGGCGCACCGCCCGGTCACCACGGAGGTCCTCGACCGGGCACAGGAGGTCTCGGTCGACTCGGTGCACATGCCCGTCCTGTCGCCGACGGATCTGATGCGCGGCTTGATCGAGCCCTTCTCGGAGCACTACTGCGACTTCGGGCCGGTGCTCGCCGCGGCGCGCGCCCTGCGGGAGAAGGTCGACTGGGAAGAGGTGCGGCGCTGCTGCGGGGACGAGCCGATGCCCGACGCCTTCTTCTACCTCCTGGAGCGCCTGAAGGTGATCGCCCCACGGGAGGAGCACCGATGAGCCGTCACGGCGCACAGTCCGCCGCCGACGCGGGCGCAGCGCAGAACCTGGACTACCTCGTGGCCCATCTCACCGACCACCTGGCCGCCGGGCCCCTCGGCGAGCTGGGTGTGCGCATCGAGATCCGCGGCGAGGCGGTCCTGCTGACCGGCACCGTGCCGTCCGTCCAGTGCCGCGACGACGTCCTGCGCACCGCTCGCGCGGAGCTGCTGGGACACCCGGTGCACTGCGACATCGTGATCGTGGACAACTCCGCGCCCGACCATGCCGAGGAGGTCGAATGATCCGGATCGCGGCCGTCGGGGACATCCACATGGGCCCCGAGAGCGAGGGCATGCTCCGCCCCTCGTTCGAGACCCTGCACGAGAGCGCCGACGTCCTGCTGCTCGCCGGGGATCTCACCCGCCACGGCACCCGCGAGGAGGCCCAGGTGGTGGCACGGGAGATCAAGGACCTGGCGGTCCCCGTGGTCGCGGTGCTGGGCAATCACGATCATCACGCCGACTGTGCGGACGAGGTCACCGCCGTGCTCCAGGACGCGGGCGCGCGGGTGCTGGAAGGGCAGGCGACGGTGGTGAGCGACGGGGACGCGCGGATCGGCGTGGCCGGTACGAAGGGGTTCGGCGGGGGCTTCGTGGGCCGCTGCGCCGGTGAGTTCGGTGAGCCGATCATGAAGGAGTTCGTCAGGTACTCGCGTCGGCGCGCCGACACGCTGCGGGCCTCACTGGAGGAACTTCAGGAGCAGGACTGCGACGTACGCATCGCCCTCACCCACTTCTCGCCGGTGCCGGACACGCTGGCCGGGGAACCTCCCGAGATCTACCCGTTCCTCGGCAGCTATCTGCTGGCCGAGGCGATCGACACGGCAGGCGCCGACCTCGCGGTGCACGGGCACGCCCACCTCGGCACGGAGCACGGCATGACCAGCGGGGGAGTGAAGGTGCGCAACGTGGCACAGCCGGTCATCGGGCGGGCGTTCCACGTCTACCACCTTGCGCGGCCCGGCCGGACGACGACCGGCGCATCAGGCGGCCGGGTGGGTTGAGCCCGGGGTCCCGGTGGGTCCCGGTGTGGGCGAGGCCACGCCGTTCACGAGGTCTCAGGCATGTCCGCTGCCCGGGGTGGCGGGCTACCGTTTGATGGATTCCCGTACATCCGATGGATTCCCGTCCATCTCCCGTACCTCGGACGGACCGGCAGTGCTCGCAGATCTCTCCCCGCTCATCGCCGCGACCACCCAGTGGCTGACGCGCTCCTACCCGGCCTGCGGAGGCGCGCTTGCCGCCGCCCTGGGTGAGGTACAGGCTCGGCAGGCCGTCACGGTCGCCGCGTGGCTGCGCTACCCGACGCCGACGGACGCCGCCCTGGTCGGCATGGCCGGCCCCGGCGGCTCGGCGAGCCTGGACTGGATCACCGGCGCGGACGCGACCGCGCACGACGACTCCGACGCCGCCGCCTGGCGCACCTGGGTGGACGAGGTCGTGGCGAGCTGGGCGGCCTGCCTGCTCACCGACGCCGGGCTGGCGCGGATGGCGGTTGCCGCGATCGCCGACGGCGGCCATGCGACCGGGGTGCCGATCGAGTTCCGGCGCCTGGTGTCCCCCGACGCCCGCGACCGCCAGGCAGCGGCCCTCCTGCGCCACCCCGACCTCCTCGCCCCGGTGGCCGCCCTGCACCGCCCCGCCCTCCACGAACGCCTCGACCCGGGCCGGGCGCTCATCGCCTGAGCCGCGGCCCTGGGGAAAGGGGGCCGTACGAGGCGGGCACGCGATACGTCGGTGGCCGCTCCGCGCCGTCAGTCAGCCGTGCTGAGCGCCGCCCATGCGTTGCGGGAGGCGGCTGCACGGCCGCCTCGGCGTCCGGGCGCGTCCGCCGCGTGCTTTGTCCACCTCACCTGCCCACACGTGGTGCGGGCGCCCCGCGCAGTCGCGTGCCTACGGCCTCAGACAGCCATGCTGAGCGCCCGCGCGTCACGGAAGCACCTGTACGACCTCGGCGTCCGAGCGAGGTCAGCGCCCGCTGTGTTCTGGTTTGCCCGCCTGAAGGAAGTGCGGGCGCCCCGCGCAGTCGCGGTGCGCGACCCGCCGAGGGATGGTGCCCCTCGGGCACAAGTGGGGGGTCCGAGTGTCGTGCCGCCCGTTCAGGCGGCTGTGCTCAGCGCCGCCCCGCCCTGTGGTGGTCCCCGTAGAGCCGCTCCGCACGCTGCCCTGGGGAGAAAAGGGTCGTACGACGCGGGCGCACGCGGCGCCCCCCGCCCCGCCCCGTCAGGCCGCCGTGTCCAGCGCCGCCCGTCCCGTGATGTCCCCGTCCTTCGTCGGGAGGACCACCGGGGCCGGTGTCCGGCGGGAGCGCAGGGCGAAACCCGCGCCGATCGTGGCGGCGATGATCAGGCCGCCCGTCACCAGGGCGCCGCGGGCGCCGGCCTGTTCCATGAGGAGGCCGAGGGCCGGGGGGCCGCCGAGGCCCCAGAGTGTGCCGATGCTGCTCCACACGCCGAGGACGCGCCCTCGGAGGTGAGCGGGTGGGTCCGTTTGGAGGACGGCGGTGCCGGCCGTGTCGGAGACGGACTCCACGATCGCCATGGGCAGGACCAGGACCAGCAGGACCGCCAGCGACGGGGACAGGCCGGCCGCGACCTGCAGCAGGGCGCCCGAGGCCGCCAGCATGCCCACGAGCCGGACGGAGGGGCGACGCAGCCGGGCGCCGAGGACCGCGCCCAGGATGCCGCCGACGGCGAGGACCGTGGAGACCGTGCCGAAGGAGCCCGCGCCGCCCGCGAGCGGCCCGGTGACGAGCACGGCGAGGGTGAGGCCGTAGTTGCGGCCGAAGATCGCGCTGATCCCGGTGACCGCGGCGAGCGCGACCAGGCGGGGGCGGCGCGCGAAGAACCTCAGGCCCTGGCGCACGGTCATGTCGGGGGCCGAGGCGCCGCCCTCAGGGCGTGGAGCGGCCTTCACATGGGCGGCGTGGCGCACCGCGCCCGGCGCCGGACGCAGGAACGGGATGACCGCGGTCACGAAGAGGAACGACAGGCCGTTCGCGGCGTACGCGGAGGCCGTGCCGAGGAAGCCGACCGTCACACCGGCCAGGGCGGTGCCCACGAGCCGCCCCGCGTTGTGCACCAGCGCACCGACGCCGATGGCGGAGGGGACGTCCTCCACCGGGACGAGGTCGTTGCCCAGCAGGGCGCAGGCGGGTCCGTCGACGGTGGCGATCACGCCGGTCACGGCGGCCAGCACCATCAGGGATGTCATGTCCAGCCGGTCCATCGCCACCAGCACGGCCGTGGTGAAGGCGACCGCGCCGAGCAGCGCCTGGCTGACGGCGGCCGTCAGCTTCAGCGGCCAGCGGTCCACCGCGGTGCCGCCCAGCAGGCTCATGAACAGGGCGGGAGCGGCCTGGACGGACATCGACAGCCCCGTCGCCGCGGCCGAGCCGGTGATCTGCAGTACCAGCAGGTTCTGCACCGTGAGCTGCATCCACGTACCGGCGTTCGACGCGAAGTTGGCGACGGACCACCAGCGCATGCTGCGGTGCCTCAGCGACCGCCAGGGCGAACGGGACGCGGCCTTGGGCGGGGCGGAGGTGGTTTTCGGCGCGGGCGGGGGCAGGGCAGAGGTGGTGGAAGACACAGTGCGGTACTCGACAACCAGGAGGAGTCGGAGGAGGGACCGGGGGAACCGAAATCACCGGCTGCGTTGCGCGGCGGTTCCACCGAGTCGGTCACGGCGCGGACCATCGTGACAGACCGGACCCCCGAGCCGACGGCGCCTGCTCCGCTCGCGCCGTCGTCACGGGGGCCAACTGCCCGGGAAACTCCCGTATTTGGTTGATCGAGTGTGGTTGCTCACAGCCCTCGGGCGGCCACACCGCACGGCGTCCGCCCGGAAGGGGTCAGGACTTCTTTCCGCGTCCCGTCAGCGCGTCGCGCATCCGGTCGACGAGGCCGGCTCCCGGCGCCAGCAGCTTGTTGGCCGGCGGCTTGTCCGGGGCGGACGGGTGCGGGCGGGTCGGGGCCATCTTCTTCGCCTGACGCACCTTGTCGCCCAGGCCGTCGAGGGTGTCCGCGGAACACGCCGCGCGCAGCTTGGGGAAGAGGTTCTGCTCCTCGTCGGCGATGTGCGAGCGGACCTCGCTCATCAGCATCCCGATGAGCCGGTCGAACTCGGGATCACCGGCGTCGCACCCCTCCAGGTCCTTCATGATCTGCTCGGCCTTGGAGTGATCGTCGATCTCCTTGTCGGCCAGGGCGTCCCCGCCCGCCACGTGCTCCCGCACGGCCGGGTACAGGTACTCCTCCTCGGCCACCGAGTGCCGGACCAGCTCCATCGTGGCCTGCTCGGCGTACACCTTGCGGACCTTGTCACCGGCCGGGAGCCCCTCGATCCGGCCGAAGATCTCCTCGACCTCGCGGTGATCGGTCATCAGCTCGTCGATGACGTTCCCACCATGACCCATGTCCTTCACCTCCAGCTGGCGCGGCGATCCGGACGGACTCGCCGCGGCTCCGAGTGCCCGCGGTCGGCGGACTCACACGGGAGAGTCGCGAGTGCCCCCGAATCGACGCATAGTGGGAACAACGTGTGAAAACAACTGACCCGGGAACCCCGTGCGTGCGTCGCCGGAACTCGGCGACCCGCCGAAGCGGCTCTGCTGCTCAGCGCGATCCGCGACATGTTCTTTCACTCTCGCCCATAGCTCGGGAAAGCCCGTCGAAGCTTTCCGCAGCTCTCCGAATCCCCCTTGTTCCGCACCGGACGGCGTGTGCCGGGGCCCACCGCCCCGGCGCCTTCGGGCGGGGACGAAGGACGTTCCATGAGTGCTATCACGACATGTACATGGCGGCGCGCGCTGGTGACCGGCGGCGCCGGCTTCCTCGGCAGTCACCTGTGCGAACGGCTGCTGAATTCAGACGTCGAAGTCGAATGCGCCGACAACCTGTCCTCCGGGTCGCGCGACAACATCGCGCACCTCGAAGGCCGGCACGGCTTCCGGTTCGTCGACTGCGACGTCTCGGCCCCCGACGCCCCCGAGCGGCTGCCGGGGCCGTACGACCTGGTCCTGCACTTCGCCTGCCCCGCGTCACCCGCCGACTACCTGCGGTTGCCACTGGAGACACTCGACGTCGGCAGCCTCGGCACCCGCAACATGCTGGCCGTCGCGGAGCGTGACAGTGCCCGCTTCCTGCTCGCGTCGACGTCCGAGGTGTACGGCGATCCGCTGGAGCATCCGCAGCGCGAGGACTACTGGGGCAACGTCAACCCGGTCGGTCCGCGCAGCGTGTACGACGAGTCCAAACGGTTCGCCGAGGCACTGGTCACCGCGCATGTGGGCGTCAGGGACGCCGACGCGGGCATCGTCCGCCTGTTCAACACGTACGGGCCGCGCATGCGCGCGCACGACGGGCGCGCCGTCCCCACCTTCGTCAGTCAGGCACTGGCCGGCGAACCGCTGACGGTAGCGGGGGACGGCCGCCAGACCCGGTCCCTGTGCTACGTGGACGACACCGTCGACGGTGTCCTGCTGGTCGCGGCGAGTCACTCGGTGCGCCCCGTGAACATCGGCGGCACCGACGAGGTCACGGTCGGCGAGATCGCCCACCGCGTCGTCGAACTGACCGGATCCTCCTCCCGGATCGTGTACGTCGACCGCCCCACCGACGACCCGCAGCGCCGCCGCCCCGACACGGGCCTGGCCCGTGAACTGCTGGGCTGGACGCCCCGCGTGCCCTGGGAGGAGGGCATCAAGCAGACCATCGCCTACTTCGCCTCGGCACAGTCCGCGGGTGAGCCGGCCCCGTAGGCAGGACAGCCCCATCCCGTACGCCGCACGGAGGCAACGCATGCGAGTCCTGGGAATCAACGCCCTCTTCCACGACCCCGCCGCCGCGCTCGTCATGGACGGCAGGATCGTGGCAGCGGCGGAGGAGGAGCGCTTCAGCCGGCGCAAGCACGGCAAGCGGCCCGTCCCCTTCTCCGCCTGGGAACTGCCCGAACAGTCCGCCCGATGGTGCCTGGAGCGGGCCGGCCTGACCCCGTCCGACCTGGACGCGGTCGCCTACTCCTACGACCCCGAACTCGCCCGCCCCGCAGACCAGTTGGGTCTGTACGACCCTTGGGACCACCTGCGTCAGGAATACGCCCGTCGCGCCCCCGAGTTCCTCGCCGAGGCCCTGCCCGGACTCGACCCGGACAAGGTGCGCTTCGTCGCCCACCACGTCGCCCACGCCGCCTCCGCCGGTCAGGCCGCCCCGTATCCCGACAGCGCCGTGCTGGTGCTGGACGGCCGCGGCGAGTGCGGCTCCCACCTCGCCGGCCGCTACGCGAACCGCGAACTCACCGTGCTGGGCTCGCAGTCGCTGCCCGACTCGATGGGCCTGTTCTACGAGGACCTCACCCAGCACCTCGGATTCCTGCGCAGCAGCGACGAGTTCAAGGTGATGGCGCTGGCGTCCTACGGCACGCCCCGCTTCCTCGACCAGTTGCGCGAGTACGTCCACCCGGACGGCCACGGCGGCTTTTGGGCGCGCCCCGTCCCGTGGGGGACGCTGGTCCCGGCGCGGGTGCCGGGGGGCGCGTGGACGCAGGACCACGCCGACATCGCCGCCAGCGCGCAAGCCTGCCTGGAGGAGGTCCTGCTGGGCCTCGCCCGGTGGCTGCACGACCGGACCGGTGAGGACGTGCTGACGCTCGCGGGCGGGGTGGCGCTCAACTGCGTGGCCAACACCCGGATCTACCGTGAGACACCCTTCCGCCGCGTGTGGGTGCAGCCCGCCGCCGGAGACGCGGGCACCGCCCTCGGTGCCGCGCTCCATGTCGCGCACCAGAAGGAAGCCGTGGAGGCCATGCCGACGGCCGCTCTCGGTCGCGGCTGGAGCGACGACGACCTGCGCGCCTGGCTGGAACGCGCGGCCGTGCCCTACGAGGAACCCGACGACATCGCCGAGACCGTCGCCGCCGAACTCGCCGGGGACGGCATCGTGGCCTGGTTCCAGGGCCGCAGCGAATACGGGCCCCGCGCACTCGGCCATCGCTCCCTGCTCGCCCATCCCGGCCGCGCGGCCAACCTGGAGCGCCTCAACGCCGTGAAGGGGCGGGAGGAGTTCCGCCCCGTCGCGCCCATGGTCCTGGCCGAGCGGGCGGCGGAGCTGTTCGACGGGCCGCTGCCGAGCCCCTACATGCTGTTCGTGCACGACGTCGCCGAGGAGTGGCGGGACCGTATCCCGGCCGTCGTCCACGTGGACGGCACGGCCCGGATCCAGACCGTGGACCGGCAGGACGAACCCCTCGTCGCGCTCATGATCGAAAGGTTCGAGCGTCTCACCGGGCTGCCCGTCGTGGTCAACACCAGCCTCAACACCGCGGGACGGCCCATGGTCGACGATCCGCGGGACGCCCTGGAGTGCTTCGGCTCCGCTCCCGTGGACCTGCTCGCCCTCGGACCGTTCGCGATCCGGCGGAAGAAGGTGTTCGCATGACGGACGCGCCCGCCTACTCCGTCGTCGTCCCGACCATCGGGCGGCCCTGCCTCGCCGACTGCCTGCGCGCGCTCGCCGCGGCCGGCGACCACCCGCCCGACGAGGTCGTCGTGGTCGACGACCGCCCCGAACCCACCGGCCCGCTGCCCTTGGAGGCGGCCGGCGGGCTGCGGGTCAGGAGCTTGCGCACCGGAGGACGTGGCCCGGCGGCCGCCCGCAACGCCGGCTGGCGCACGGTCCGTACGCCCTGGACCGTGTTCCTCGACGACGATGTCCAGGTCCTGCCCGACTGGTCCCGCCGCCTCGCGGACGACCTCGGCGCGGCCGGCGCCTCCACCGGCGGCATCCAGGGACGCCTGCGCGTGCCTCTGCCGGAGGACCGCAGGCCCACCGACTGGGAGCGCGGCACGGCCGGACTGGAGCACGCCGCCTGGGCCACGGCCGACATGGCCTACCGGACCGCGGCACTGGAGGAAGTCGACGGCTTCGACGAGCGGTTCGGCCGGGCCTTCCGGGAGGACGCCGACCTGGCGCTGCGCGTGCGGGAGGCCGGGTGGTCGCTGCACCGGGGAGCGAGGACGACACGCCACCCGGTGCGGGAGGCCGACCGCTGGGCGTCGGTGCGGGCCCAGCGGGGCAACGCGGACGACGCCCTGATGACCCGGCTGCACGGCCCCGACTGGTGGGCGCGCGCCCAGGCACCGCGCGGACGACTGCCCCGGCACGCGCTCGTGACGTCGATGGCGCTCACGGCACCCGCCCTCGCGCTGACCGGCCGGCGCCGCGCGGCCGGGCTCGCCGGAGCCCTGTGGGCGCTCGGCACGGCCGAGTTCGCACTGGCCCGCATCAAGCCCGGGCCGCGCACCCCGCAGGAGATCACCACCATGGTCGCCACCAGCGTCGTCATCCCACCGCTGGCGATCCGGCACTGGCTCGACGGCCTGATCCGCCATCGCCGGGTCACGCCCCTCAGGAGCACGCAGTGAACCCGCTGACGACGGACCGCACTCGGGTCGCCGCCGTCCTCTTCGACCGCGACGGCACCCTCGTCGAGGACGTCCCCTACAACGGCGACCCCACCCGCGTACGCCCGCTGCCCGGCGCCCGGCAGGCACTGGACCTGCTGCGCGCCGCCGGCATCCCGACCGGCGTGGTCAGCAACCAGTCGGGCATCGGCCGCGGACTGCTCACGGACACCGACGTCCGCCGCGTCAACGACCGCGCGAACACCCTGCTCGGCGGCCTCGACATGTGGGTCTACTGCCCCCATCCGCCCGAGGCCGGCTGCGCCTGCCGCAAACCCCGCCCGGGACTGGTCCTCGAAGCCGCACGACGCCTGGGCGTGCCCCCCGCGCACTGCGTGGTGATCGGCGACATCGCGGCCGACGTCCAGGCCGCACGCGCCGCGGGCGCCCGGGGCGTGCTGGTGCCCAACGCGGCGACCCTGCCGGGCGAGGTCGACACCGCACCCAGCACCGCCCCGGACCTGCTCACGGCGGTCCGGCGGCTCCTCGCCGAGGCCGAGACCGAGATCGAGATCGAGACGTGGGGTGACCGCCCGTGAAATCACTGGTCGTACGCCTCGACAGCTTCGGCGACGTGCTGCTCGCCGGACCCGCGGTCCGCGCCGTCGCCGCGCACTCCTCCCACGTCACCCTGCTGTGCGGCCCGCGCGGCGAACCCGCCGCGCACCTCCTGCCCGGAGTCGACGAGGTGACGGTGTGGGAGTCCCCCTGGGAGGGCTTCGACCCGCCCACCGTCCAGGAGGCCGACGTCGACGGCCTCGTACGGCGCCTGAAGGACGCGGCGTTCGACGCCGCACTCGTGCTCACCTCCTTCCACCAAAGCCCCCTGCCCACCGCCCTGTTGCTGCGCCTGGCCGGCGTCCCCCGCATCGGCGCCGACAGCGTCGACCACCCCGGGCGCCTCCTCGACGTACGGCACCGGCGGCTCCCCGGCCGCCACGAGGCCGAGGCCGCCCTCGACACCGCCGTCGCCATGGGCTTCCCGCCGCACCCCGGGGACGACGGCAGGCTGCGCGTGCTGCCGCCGCCCGACACCATCGCGCTGACCGGCAACGGCCCGTACGTCGTGCTGCACCCCGGCGCCACCGCGCCCGCCCGCGCCTGGAGCCCCGAACGCTGCGCCGAGGCCGTCGAGTTGCTCGCCGACGCGGGTCACCGGGTCGTCGTCACCGGAGGCCCCGACGAGGCCGCCCTCACCCGGAAGGTCAGCGGCGGCACCGCCGTGGACCTCGGCGGCAGGACCGCCCCGCGCACCCTCGCCGGAGTCCTGCGCACCGCCGACGTCGTGGTGTGCGGCAACACCGGCCCCGCCCACCTGGCCGCGGCCGTCGGCACCCCGGTCGTGTCCCTGTTCTCTCCGGTGGTCCCGGCGGAGCGCTGGGCGCCCTACGGAGTGCCGAGCGTGCTCCTCGGCGACCAGAACGCGCCGTGCGCGGACACCAGGGCCCTGCACTGTCCCGTACCCGGCCATCCGTGCCTCGACGAGGTCACGGCCCATGACGTGGTGGCCGCGGTGCAGAAACTCATGGGGGAGACCACATGAAGATCCTCGTCTGGCATGTGCACGGCTCCTGGCTGACGTCGTTCGTGCACGGCCCGTACACCTTCCTCGTCCCCGTGACCCCCGACCGGGGCCCCGACGGCCTGGGGCGGGCCAGGACATGGCAATGGCCGCCCACCGTACGGGAGTTGAGCCCCGCCGAGCTGCGCGAGGCCGACATCGACCTGATGGTGCTGCAGCGGCCGCACGAGCTGGAACTGGCCCGGCAGTGGACCGGCCGCCGCCCCGGCATCGACGTACCCGCCGTGTACGTCGAGCACGACAGCCCGTACGAGACGCCCGCCGGCACCCGGCATCCGCTGGCCGACCGGGCCGACATCACCCTCGTGCACGTCACCCACTTCAACCGCCTGATGTGGGACAACGGCCGGGCCCCCACCACGGTCATCGAGCACGGCATCATCGACCCCGGCCACCTGTGGACCGGCGAGGAGCCGCGCGCCGCGGTCGTCGTCAACGAGCCCGTACGGCGCGGCCGTACGACAGGAACCGACCTGCTGCCGGCGTTCGCCGCAGCGGTCCCGCTGGACGTCTTCGGCATGCGCACCGAAGGACTCGCCGACCACCTCGGGCTGCCGCCCGACCGCCTCCGCACGCGCGACCTGCCGCAGAGCCGTCTGCACCCGGCGATGGCCCGCTGCCGCATGTACCTCCACCCCATCCGGTGGACGTCCCTCGGACTGTCACTCCTGGAGGCGATGTTCCTCGGGATGCCGGTCGTGGCCCTGGACACCACCGAGGTGCGCGAGGCCGTCCCGGACGGGGCCGGGGTCGTCTCGAACCGGCTCGACGTACTCAAGGACGCCATGCGCGGATTCCTCGCGGATCCCACGGACGCCCGGCTGACAGGGGAGGCCGCCAGGGCCGCGGCACAGGCCCGCTACGGAGAGCGGCGCTTCCGGGACGACTGGGAGCGCCTGATCAAGGAGGTCACCCGATGAGCACCAGCCACCCCTCGGCCGGCCGTGTCGCCATGGTCTCCGAGCACGCCAGTCCGCTGGCCGCGCTCGGCGGGCCGGACGCGGGCGGGCAGAACGTGTACGTGGCGCAACTCGCCGGGCGACTGGTCCGCCGAGGACACGAGGTCATCGTGTACACGCGGCGTGACGACCCCCGGCTGCCCGAGCGGGTCACCACGCCCGAGGGGTTCCAGGTCGTCCCTGTGCCCGCCGGACCGGCGGTTCCGATACCGAAGGACGAACTCCCCCCGTACATGCCGGAGTTCGGGGACTTCCTGGCCCGCCAGTGGGCGGCGGAGCCACCCGACGTGGTGCACGCCCACTTCTGGATGTCCGGATGGGCGGCCCTGGCCGGGGCGCGCGGCCTCGGCATACCCGTCGTGCAGACCTACCACGCGCTCGGCACCGTCAAGAGGCGCTACCAGGGCGCTGCCGACACCAGCCCGCCCGAACGCATCGCGATCGAGACCGCCGTCGGCCGCGAGTGCAGCCGCATCATCGCCACCTGTAAGGACGAGGTGGCCGAACTGGAGGCCATGGGGCTGTCCCGGCGGCACATCTCCGTGGTCCCCTGCGGCGTGGACCCCGTGCGATTCGCCCCGGTCGCCGCGCCGCGCCGCCCGGCGTCCGCGCGCCGGCGGCTGCTCTCGGTCGGCCGGCTCGTCCCGCGCAAGGGCTTCGACCGCGCGATCCGCGCCCTGGCCGACGTCCCCGGCGCCGAACTCCTCATCGCCGGCGGGCCGGAGGCCGCCCTGCTCCTCGCCGAGCCCGAGGCCGAGCGGCTGCGCGCGATCGCCGAGGAGTGCGGCGTCGCCGACCGGGTGACCCTGCTGGGCGGGGTGGGCCGGGAGGAGATGCCGGGGCTGATGTCCAGCGCCGACCTCGTGCTCTCCCTGCCCCGCTACGAGCCGTTCGGGATCGTCCCGGTCGAGGCCATGGCCTGCTGCGCGCCCGTCCTCGCCACCGCCGTCGGCGGGCAGCTCGACACCGTCGTCGACGGCATCACCGGCGTGCTCGTCCCGCCCGACGACGACCACGACATCAGCGGGACCATCCGCCGCCTCCTGGCCGACCCCGACCTGCTCGCCCGCTACGGCGCCGCCGGGCGCCGCCGTGTCCTCGCCCGCTACACCTGGGACCGCGTGGCCGACGGCGTGACCCGTGCCTACAGCGCCGTCTCCTCGGTCCCCTCACTTTCGGGAGCCGTCCGATGAAACTCGCCACCGACGTCACGCACTGCGACGACCTGATGAAGGCACTGGAAGGATTCCGCGGCTACGCCGCGCCCGTGGTCCGGCGCTGGGGCACCTTGCTCGCGTCCCGGCTCGGCGCGGGGTGCCGGCTCCTCGTCGCGGGCAACGGCGGCAGCGCCGCCCAGGCTCAGCACCTGACGGCCGAGCTGGTCGGCCGCTACCGGGACGACCGCCCGCCGTTCTCCGCCCTCGCCCTGCACGCCGACACCTCCTCCACCACCGCGATCGCCAACGACTACGGCGTCCAGGAGATCTTCGCCCGGCAGGTCGCGGCGCACGGCCGCGCCGGGGACGTCCTGATGCTGCTGTCCACCAGCGGCGCCAGCGGCAACCTGCTCGTCGCGGCGAGCGAGGCCCGCCGCCTCGGCCTGACGGTGTGGGCGCTGACCGGCCCGGCGCCGAACCCGCTGGCGGGCGCGGCCGACGAGGCCCTGTGCGTCGAGGCGGCGACCGCCGCGACCGTGCAGGAGCTGCACCTGGTGGCCGTCCACATGCTCTGCGAGGCCTTCGACCAGGCGGTCGAACGGCGAGAGGCGGCCCAGCGGCGGCGTCTGGCAGGCGAACGGGGTGAGACGGCGGAGGACCGGTACTGGGCCGTCGGAACCGGGGCGGCCCCCGAGGAGCGGCACCGGTCCGACGGACGGCGCGAGGAAGCCAGGAGCCGAAGGCCCGGGGAGCGCTGGGCGCTTCTCCTGGAGGAGGACGGCACATGACCGCCCCGGCCGCACTGCTGGTCGTCGGGGACGCCCTGCTCGACCACGATGTCTCCGGCCGGGTCGAACGCCTCGCCCCCGACGCGCCCGTACCGGTCGTCAGCGGACCCCGGCGCACCACCCGCCCGGGCGGTGCCGCGCTCGCCGCCTGCCTCGCCGCGGCCGACGGCCGGCCGGTCACCCTGATCACCGCGCTCGGCGACGACCCGGACAGCGCGTCGCTGCGCGAGCTGCTGGCCGACCGGGTCGACCTGGTCGAACTCCCGCTCACCGGGGCGCTGTCCAGCAAGACCCGCGTCCTCGCCGACGGCCGGCCCCTGCTGCGCCTGGACGACGGCGAGGGAAGAGCCCGAGAGGCGACCGAGCCGGCACGCCGGGCGATCGCCGAGGCCGGGGCCGTACTCGTCGCCGACTACGGCCGGGGCACCGCCGACGTGCTGCGCGAGGCACTGGCGGACGCGTCGGCGCGGGTACCGGTCGCCTGGGACCCGCACCCGCGGGGACGCCCGCCGGTGCCGGGGGTGCGGCTTGCGACGCCGTCGGCCGCCGAGGCGCACGCCTTCGCGAGCCGGGGCGCCGACGCCGGGGAGGACCGGCACGGCAGCGAACTGCACGCGGCCGCACAGGACGCCGCCCGGCTCGTCCGCGCCTGGCACGCGGCCTCCGTGGCCGTGACGCTCGGCGGGCGCGGGGCGCTGCTGTCGCACGGCGAGACACCGCTGCTCGTGCCGTCGCCGGTCACGGCGGAGGGCGACGCCTGCGGCGCCGGGGACCGGTTCGCGGCGACCGCCGCCGGGCTGCTGGCCGACGGGGAGCTCGTCGAGACGGCCGTACGGGGAGCCGTGCACGCCGCCACCCGTTACGTCGCCGAGGGCGGCGTGCGTTCCGTCGCCGTGGGCACCCCGCCGACCGAGCCCCCGGCTGCGCCGTCCGACGACGAGCCGACGGACGACGCGCTGCGCACGGCGGCCCGGGTGCGGGCAGCGGGCGGGACCGTCGTCGCCGCCGGCGGCTGCTTCGACCTGCTGCACGCCGGCCACGTGGCGCTGCTCCAGGCCGCCCGGCGCACGGGGGACTGCCTGGTGGTGTGCGTCAACTCCGACGCGTCCGTACGCCGCCGCAAGGGCGACGGCCGACCGCTCGTCCCCCAGGCGGACCGGATCCGTGTCCTGCGCGCACTGGAGTGCGTCGACGCGGTCGCCGTGTTCGACGAGGACACACCCGAACGCCTCCTCGCCGAACTGCGCCCGCACATCTGGGCCAAGGGCGGCGACTACGCCCTGACCCGCCTGCCGGAGGCGGCCCTGGTGGAGAGCTGGGGCGGCCAGGTCGTCCTGTTCCCCTACCTCGACGGCCGCTCCACCACCGGCATCGCCGAGCGGGCGGCTGTGGCCCCCCGATCGGCGGGCGTACGGGCGAAGGTCGCGGGAAGCGGACGGAGGTCGCGGTGACCGGCCGCCACAGCGTCACCGCCGGACCGCATCGGCCTGCGGGCCGTCGGCGGACGCGCCGAGTCGGCCCACGCGGCTGTGGGCGGAGTGAGTGCCGAGCCGAAGGAGACGGACGGTGATCGATCCGCCGGAGGGGCGCCGCCGCGTCCTGGTGCTGCGGGCGCTCGGGCTGGGAGACCTGCTCGCCGGCGTGCCCGCCCTGCGGGGCATCCGGCGGGCCTTCGCCCAGGAGCACGTCGTGCTGGCGCTGCCCCCTGCCCTCGCCGAGGCCGCCTCGGCCACCGGAGCGGTCGACAGCGTCCTGCCGGCCGAGGCTCCGGGGCGGGGCGTGCCGTCGCTGGGGCACTGGACCGGCCCGCCGCCGGACATCGCCATCGACCTGCACGGCAACGGACCCGAGAGCCGCGACGCCCTGGCCGCCCTGCACCCCCGCCGGCTGCTGGCCCACGCCGCCGAACCCGCTGACGACCCCGTCCGCCCTCCCGTGTGGCGGCCGGACGAGCACGAGCGTGAGCGGTGGTGCCGCTTCCTCGGGGCATACGGCATCGCCGCGGACCCCGACGACGTACGGCTGCCCCCGCCCGCCACGCCGTCCCCGGCTCCGGGCGCCGTCGTCGTCCACCCCGGGGCCGAGTCCGCTGCCCGGCGCTGGCCGGCCGAGCGGTACGCCGTCGTCGTACGGCGGCTGCGCGCCCTCGGCCGACGGGTCGTCCTCACCGGCGGCCCCGCCGAGGACGCCCTGGTCCTCGACGTTGCCGCACGCGCCGGTCTGCCCGCCCCGGACCTGCTGCGCGGCGGGCTGCCGTTCGGCGAGCTGTCGGCGCTCGTCGCCCACGCCGCGCTCGTCGTCAGCGGCGACACGGGCCTGGCGCATCTCGCGGTGGCCCACGGCGCACCGTCCGTGACGCTCTTCGGACCGGTGTCGCCCCGGCTGTGGGGCCCGCCTCGCGCGGAGCGCCACCTCGCCCTGTGGAAACCCGGACCGCCGGGCGATCCGCACGGGGACGTCCCCGACCCGCTGCTGCTGCGCATCGGCACCGACGAGGTCGTCACCGCCGCGCTGAGCCTGCTGCGGCCCGTTCCGACAACCGCGTAGCCACGCAAGGGAGATGACGTTCGCGGGCTACCAGTCCGCCCCCCACGCGCCACCGGGTCGAGCGGACGGCCCCGAGGGGCGTGTCACGGTCGCGGGCCGTACGTCCGTCACGCCCCAACCGGTTGAGCTACGGCACGGACCTGACGGTTCATCACCAGGCTTCGGTGCTGCGGGACAGCACGACCTGGCCTCGGCCCGCGCCTTCGCCCGCGCGGCGGCCGGCCTGCCCTGGGTGCTGCGGCAGCGCGGCCCGGTGCCACCGGAGATCGAGGACCGGGTGACGGCACTGCAGCGCGCGGCGTTCGTCGTCGGCGCGCAGAAACGTCGGGTGAGCGGTCGTCGGGGAAGCGGTGCGGCGGCGTCAGGAACCGGTGCCGGGGACTTCGGTGTCCGGCACCTCGGTGTCCTCGGTCGTCGTCGCGGTGGCGTCGTCGTCGCGCTCGCCCTCGGCCTGGGAGGGCGTCGTGTACTCCGGAGCCGGATGGTGGGCCCAGGGGGTTTCGGCTTCGTCGCGCTCGCCCTCGGCCTGCGACGGGGTGTGGTGGCTCACGCTCATCGTGGTCCTCCTGCGCACAGGGCGGCCGGTCGGTCCTCCTCCCGGGCGGGGAGGGGTTCCGGCACCGTCGAGCGCCCCACCGGGTACCCCCCTCGCCGACGGGTGACACGGTGACGCCGCCGGTGTCGCCCTCGCCTGGCGGGTTACCCGTCGGAGCAACGCGGCCCCGCGACGGAAAGGACGAGTGGTGCAGGAGCACCCATACTGTCTCTAAAGGCCCGGGCACCCCGGGCCCGACCCCACGACCGGCGTGTTGCCGGCCTCAGCAGACCCCGGCTCGCAGTCTCTCGGCGAGGAGCCGTCCTCGTGTGTCCCGCCCGCCTCCTTCGAACGGGAGTTCCGGATGACGATCAACCAGCACCCGTCGCCCGTCTCGCCGGATCTGCGGATCGGCCTGCTCGGCTCGTACGGCGGGTGCAACATGGGCGACGAAGCGATTTTGATGTGTGTTCTGAGCTGCCTGCGCGCCCACCGGCCGCATGCGCGGCTCGTCGTCTTCAGCCGGAACGCCGAGCACACCCGCACCCATCAGCCGGAAGCCGACGAGGTGATCGACTGGGAGGGCGTCCCGCAGAAACCCGTCCTCGACGCCCTCGGCGGACTGGACCTGCTGGTGCTGGGCGGCGGCGGAATCCTCTACGACGGGGAGGCGCGGCGCTATCTGCGGCTGGTGAAGGCGGCTCACGAACGCGGCGTGCCCACCTTCGCCTACGCGGTCGGCGCGGGCCCGCTGCGTGAGGCGGACGACCGCGAGGCCGTGCGCACCGTGCTGCCGGAGATGACCGAGGTCGTGGTGCGCGACGAGGAGTCCCGCCTCGTCCTGGAGGAGGTCGGCGTCGAGTGCGAACTCACCGTCACCGCCGACCCGGCGCTGCTGCTCGCGCCGGAACCCTTCACCGAGCAGATGATGCGGCAGGAGGGCCTCCCCCTCGGCGCCCGGCTGGTCGGGATGTCCGTGCGCGAGCCCGGCCGCGCGGCGGAGAAGCTCGACGAGGACGACTACCACGCGCTGCTCGCCGACGTCGCGGACTTCCTCGCCCGGCGCCTGGACGCCCACGTGGTCTTCGTGCCGATGGAACGCCAGGACGTGAGGCACGCCCACGGCGTGCTGTCCCGGATGAGCGCCCCGGACCTGGGCCGCATCCTGCACAACTCCTACAGCCCCGGCCAGGTCCTCGGCTTCATGAGCCACCTGGACATGGTGGTCGGCATGCGCCTGCACGTCGTGATCTTCGCCGCGCTGTCCGGCCTGCCCGTGCTGCCGCTGCCCTACTCCGGGAAGGTCTTCGACTTCGCCCGCCGTACGGGGGCGCCCGCCCTGGTCGGCGTGGCGCGGGAGCAGGCCGGGCTCCTGCTCGCCGAGGTGGACCGGCTCTGGGACGAGTTCCCGCACCGGCAGGCCGACCTCACCACCCGGGTCCAGGGGCTGCGGGCCCTGGCGCGGGAGACCTGCGCCCGCTGCGGAGCCCTCCTGGACTCCATCGACGGCGGCGCACACGACACCCGGCGGGTGGCGGACGCCGACCTCATTCTGACCCCGGGGTCCGGGACGGCCGGGCTGACCGACCACGGGGCGTGAGGCCGGGACGCCGCAGGCCGTGGGCCCGGCCGGAAGCGCGCCGTCCGCAACCGAACCCAGTCGACGGGAGAAGCGATGCCGATCCTGGAACCACCCCGCCCCGCCACGACCGTCACCCTGCCACCGCGTGCGGCCCGCCACGGGGGCCGCACGGACGTCCTGGTCGTCGGCGGCGGGCCGGCCGGCACCGCCGCGGCCTATGCGGCGGCCGACGCCGGGGCCGACGTCGTACTGGTGGAGCGCTACGGCTTCCTCGGCGGCAACGCCACCGTCGCGCTGGTGATGCCGCTGATGTCGTTCCACAACGAGCAGAAGCAGGCCGTCTTCAACGAGAGCGGGCACAACAGCCGGCTGCTGCCGACCGACCACGGCGAGGGCGAACCGGTGGTGGCCGGGTTCCTGTGGCTCCTGCTGGACCGGCTCACCGCACGCGGCGGCTGCATCCCCCCGTCCCCCGACACCGGCTACACCGTGCCCTTCGACCCGGAGATCTACAAACTCGTCCTCCTCGACCTGATGGACCAGGCGGGCGTGCGCATGCTGTTCCACTCCTTCGCCTCCGCCGCGCTGCCCCTGGACGACGGCTGGCGGGTCGTCTTCGAGACCAAGTCCGGGCCGGTGGTGATCGACGCCGGGGTCGTCGTGGACGGCACGGGGGACGGTGACATCGCCGCGGCCGCCGGGGCGCCGTACGAGATCGGGCGGCCGGAGGACGGACTGGTGCAGCCGATGACGCTGATGTTCCGCGTCGTCGACTTCCTCCAGCCGCTCTTCTCCCAGTACGTCAGCGAGCATCCGGACCAGTGGCGGGGCGTGCACGGACTGTGGGACCTCGTCCAGGAGGCCACCGAGGCGGGCGGACTACGCCTGCCCCGCGAGGACATCCTGTTCTTCGGCACCCCGCACCCCGGCGAGGTCAGCGTCAACAGCACCCGCGTCACCAGGGCGCTGGGCACCGACGTCTGGGACCTCAGCCGCGCCGAGTACGTCGCGCGCCGCCAGATGGAACAGATCGACCGCTTTCTGCGCCGCAAGGTGCCGGGCTTCAACAAGTCGTACGTGGCCCAGAGCGGCGTCCAGATCGGCGTGCGCGAGACCCGCCGCATCCTCGGCGACTACCACCTCACCGGCCACGACATCCTCGCGGCGCGCTCGTTCCCGGACGCGGTCGCCCACGGCGCCTACCCGGTCGACATCCACAACCCGAGGGGCAGCGGCACCGTCCTCAAACGCGTCCCGCGCGGCCACTTCTACGACATCCCCCTGCGCTGTCTCCTGCCCCGCGACACCGACCGCCTGCTCGTAGCCGGCCGCTGCATCTCCGGCTCACACGTGGCGCACTCCTCCTACCGCGTCATGCCCATCTCGATGGCCACCGGCCAGGCGGCCGGAGTCTGCGCGGCCCTCTCCGTCCGCCTGGGCCGCAGCCCCCGCGAGGTGCCGTACCACCTGGTCCAACGCGCGCTACGGCGCCAGGGCGCCCACTTGCGCCTCGAACCCAGGGAACCCGTACCCCAGCACCGCTGACTTGTGGAGGCATGGTGCGACAACGCCTGAAGGGGCGCGTGGCTGTATCGATCTGTATCGATCTGTGGCTCCGCCGCGCGGGCGCAGGAGCGCTTGGTCGAAAGGGGCGCTCCGTGATCGCCGAGTAGCGGGCGTGCGCACGACCGTGCGTGCACCGGTCCGGCGGGGGCGCGAGGACGACCGTGCGTGCACCGGTCCGGCGAGGGCGCGAGGACGACGCCCCGACCGCTGCCCCCGTGCGCCCGCGGCCTAGGGTGCGGGCATGACCTCGCAGGCATACCTCTCCGAACTGTTCTCCCTGGACGGCCGCGTCGCCCTGGTCACCGGCGGCAGTTCCGGCATCGGCCGGGCCATCGCCGAGGCCCTCGCCCGGGCGGGGGCACGTGTGGTGATCGTGGCGCGCAAGGAGGCGGAGCTCGCCGCGACGGTCGGCGAGTTGGCGGCTCACGGCTGCCGGGCGGCCTGGGTGAGCGCCGACCTGGGCACGCGCGACGGCGTGCGGGGCGCCGCGGACGAGGCGGCCCAGGTGTTCGGGGAGCCGGACATCCTCGTCAACTCCGCCGGGATCAACCTGAGGCCCCCGATGGGCGAGCTGGGCGAGGACGTCTGGGACACCACGATGGCCGTGAACCTGGAGGCGCCCTATCTGCTGGGGCAGCGGTTCGGGCCCGGCATGGCCGACCGGGGCTTCGGACGGATCATCCACATCACCTCCCAGCAGGCGCACCGCGCCTTCGTCCAGAGCGGCGCCTACGGCGTCTCCAAGGGCGCGCTGGAGTCGCTGGCCCGTTCGCAGGCGGAGGCCTGGTCGCCGTACGGCGTCACCTGCAACACGCTCGTGCCGGGGTTCGTCATGACGCCCCTGAACGCACGCCTGTCGTCCGACCCGGACAAGGTGGCGGCGCTCGCCGCACGCACGATGGTCGGGCGCAACGGCCTGGCCGAGGACTTCGCCGGCGCGGCGGTGTTCCTCGCGAGCCGGGCCGCCGCCTATGTCACCGGACAGGCGATCTTCGTCGACGGCGGGTTGTCCGTTCACTGAGCCGGGCCGGTCCGTCAGCGCAGGTCGAGGCGCATCAGGATCCGGGGATGCCCGGCCAGGACGGAGGTCGTGTCGGCCGCGTGGACGAAGCCGGCCCGCTCGAAGTTCTTCCGCAGCCCGGCGTACGCCATCGTCAGGTCGACCCTGGCGTCCCCATTGTCGAGGGGATACGCCTCGATCACCGGCGCACCCCGGTCGCGGGCGAACTCGACCGCCCCGGCGATGAGGGCGTGGGTGATCCCCTGCTTCCGGTGCCCGGGGCGGACGCGGATGCACCACAGCGACCAGACCGGCAGGTCGTCCAGGTGCGGGATCTTGCGGTTGCGGGCGAAGGACGTGGCCGAGCGGGGAGCCACCGCGGCCCAGCCGACCGGCTCGTCACCGTCGTAGGCGAGCACCCCCGGAGGCGGATCGGCACGGCACAGCTCGGCTACGTACGCACCGCGGGCCGGTCCGCGCAGCTCGTTGTTGAGCTTGGACGGGATGCGGTAGCTCAGGCACCAACAGACGTTCGCCGTGGGCGACTTGGGGCCGATCACCGTACGGACGTCCTCGAAGACCGAAGCCGGGCGAACCTCGATGGTCATGGCACCACCATGTCACGCGGGCGGAAGCGGCGCTCGGTTGGCCGGCAGGGGCCGGGGTACCCGGCGCGCATGAAGTGGCAACAGGTGCAGGCCTCTCCGGATTCGGTGTACGTCCTGGTCCTGGCTCCGGGCGAGGAGGCCCTCGCCGAGATCACCCGCTTCGCCCGGGAGCAGGCCCTCGGGGCGTCCCAGGTGACCGCCGTGGGCGCCTTCGCGCGGGCCGTGGTGGGGTGGTTCGACCGCGATGCCAAGGACTACCGGCACATCGGGGTCGACGAGCAGTGCGAAGTCCTGTCCCTGCTGGGGGACATCGCCGTCGGCGAGGACGGGCCGACCGCGCATCTGCACGCCGTGCTCGGTCTCTCGGACGGCACCACGCGCGGCGGGCATCTGCTGCAGGGGCAGGTGTGGCCGACCCTCGAGGTGATCGTGCGGGACAGCCCGGCGGCGCTGGCGAAGATCCACCGTCCCGACCTCGGCCTCGCGCTGATCGACCCGGGGTGACGAGCGGGCCGATCCTGCGGCGGGGCAGGGCTCGTTCGGGGTTCGTCGCGCACCCTTCGGGTACTCGGGGAGCTCTGTACGACGGGGGCCACGGACCGGACGGAGGGCCGTGAGGATGCCTCCCCTGACACAGACTCCCGCGGTGGACCCCCGGGTGAGCCGTCGTACCTCCACGCGCACCGCACGCTCGCGCGGCCGGGTCCCCGAGCCCGACGAGGAACCGGATCTACTCGGCCAGTACTTGTCCCAGATCGCGGCGACCCCCCTGCTCACCGCCGAGGACGAGGTACGGCTGGCCCAGCGCATCGAGGCCGGGGTGCGGGCCGCCGAGGAACTGCAGCAGGCCGACGTGGGCGAGCCCGCCCTCGAGCCGGCCAGGCGCCGCGAACTGGAGGCCGTCGCCCGGGACGGCCGGGCCGCCAAGGACCACATGATCCGGGCCAACCTCCGGCTGGTGGTGGCCATGGCCAAACGGCACGCCCACCGCGGTGTGCCCCTGCTCGACGTCATCCAGGAGGGAAACCTCGGGCTTATCCGGGCGGTGGAGAAGTTCGACCACACCAAAGGCTTCAAGTTCTCCACGTACGCCACCTGGTGGATCCGCCAGGCGATCGAGCGGGGTCTGGCCCAGCACGCCCGCGCCGTCCGGCTGCCCATGCACGTCGTCGAGGAACTGCGCAAGCTCGGCAAGATCGAGCGGCGCCTCCAGCACGCCCTGGGACGCGAGCCCACCACCGAGGAGGTCGCCCGCGACAGCGGCTTCGCCGAGGGACGGGTCGACTGGCTGCGCCGGGTCGGCCGGCAGGCGGTCAGCCTCGACACGCCGGTCGACGAGACCGGGGAGACCGTGGTCGGCGACCTCATCCCCGACACCGAGGTGCTCCAGGCCGCGGACATCGCCGAGTACCAGGCCCTCGCGGCGGACCTCCGGAAGGCCATCGGCACGCTCGCGCCCCGCGAGGCCATGATCCTCAGCCTCCGCTACGGCCTGCACGACGGCGAGCAGCGCACGCTCGAACAGGTGGCCCGGCAGGTGGGCCTGACGCGTGAGCGCGTCCGCCAGCTGGAGAAGCAGTCGCTGGCGAGGCTGCGGGCGCCGGAGACGGGGGAGCGGCTGATGGCGTGGGCGAGCTGAGCGCGTCACACGGCGTCACGCCGTGGCGTGGAACGCATGCAGCGTATCCGCGACCCGCCTGTCGGAGACCGGGCCGAAGTCCTCGTACCACTCACCGACCACATGGAGGTTCGGCGGCTGTTCGAGGCAGACGACGTCGTCGCACTCGCCGCGGATCGACGCGAGCGTCCGCGGGCTGCCCACGGGCACTGCCAGGATCAGCCGCGCCGGACCATGGCGGCGCAGGAAGCGCAGTGCCGCGGTGGCGGTCAGGCCGGTGGCCAGGCCGTCGTCGACGAGGACGACCGTGCGGCCGTTGACGGACGGCAGCGGGCGGCGGCCGCGGTAGACGTACTCCATGCGGTGCAGCTCGTTGCGTTCGCGGACGATGACATCGCCGAGCCGGTCCTCGGACAGATGCATCATGGCCAGGCTCTGGCGGTCGTACAGCGGCGGATCGTCGGCGACGATCGCGCCGATCGCCGTCTCGGGCCGGACAGGGGTGCTGACCTCGCGGGTGACCAGCACGTCCAGCGGGGCGTGCAACGCACGGGCCACCTGCGTGGCGACGGGCACACCGCCGGGCGGCAGGGCCAGCACGAGCACCTGGAGCAGGTCGCCGGAGTCGGCCCACTCGACCAGCCGCAGGGCGAGTTCCCGGCCTGCGTGGGTGCGGTCGCGGAATGACACGGCGCTTCTCCCTCCACGTCGGCGCAGCCGCCGAGTGCCCGGGGTGACCCGGGCGAAACGAGGCACCCCAGGCGGGAGGGCGGGCCTTGCGCACATGACGGGCTGAGGATCGGGTACCCGAACCGTCCGGCACACCGGACCGACTCCGGCGCACACCGGACCGGCGGGGGGACACGACACGGCGACGGGACGAACCATGACCGACCCCCACTTCGAGAGCGGTGCACTGGCGGCCCAGCAGGCCTTGCGGACGGTCGTCGAGAAGGGCGCGGACCAGGCGGCGCTGAGCACGCTGGCCCACAGCGAGGTGCTGCTTCCCGCAGCGACGGACGCGGAGGGGCCCGCTCCCAAGGCGCTGACGCTTCCCGTGTTCGAGCAGGAGGACGGCACCGAACTGGTGCCGGTCTTCACCACACAGGAACGCATGGAACAGGCCCTGCCACGGATCCGGCGGCACCGCAGCGTGCTGCTCGGTGTCCTCGCCCACGGCTGGCCCGGCGATCTGTCCCTGGTCATCGACGCCGGCACCCCCGAGCAACTGGCTCTGACCGCCCACGGCGTCAGGGCCCTGCTGGACCGGGACGACACCTGACCTCGCGAACGGGCGTGGGACCAGTGATGCGTCGGTGACAGCTGCGGTAGCTTTTCGTCCCGGGCTGGGCGGGAACCCGGTCACGGTCCGTGCCGGCTCAAGCGGTCCAGGAGGCCCTCGTGAGCGATCCGCAGCACACCCAGCAGAACCCGGCCACCCAGCACCCGCGCCCCGAGTTTCCGGCGCAGGACCAGCCCCACCCCGGATGGACCGGGCCGATGGACCCGCCACCCGACCACGGTGAGGAGAGTTACCGCGGCTCCGGCCGGCTGGAGGGCCGCAAGACCGTCATCACCGGAGGCGACTCCGGCATCGGGCGGGCAGTGGCCCTGGCCTTCGCCCGGGAGGGCGCCGACGTGCTGTTCACCTACCTCGAACAGGAGGCGGACGAGGCACGCGAGACGTCCCGGCTCGTCGAGGGCGCCGGCCGCAAGGCGGTCGCGGTGTCCTGCGACATCCGCGAGGAGGACAACTGCCGGGCGCTGATCGAGCGCGCGGTCGCGGAGTTCGGGCGCATCGACGTCCTGGTGAACAACGCCGCCTACCAGATGTCCCAGCCGGACGGCATCGAGGCGATCAGCACCGAGCAGTTCGACCGGGTCATGCGCACCAACCTCTACGGCATGTTCTGGCTGACGAAGTTCGCCCTGCCGCACATTCCGGAGGGCGGCAGCATCATCAACTCCACGTCGGTGCAGGCCTACAAGCCGAGTCCGCATCTGCTGGACTACGCGACGACGAAGGGCGCGATCGTCACCTTCACCCAGGGGCTGGCCCAGATGCTCGTCGACCGCGGTATCCGCGTCAACGCGGTCGCGCCGGGGCCGGTGTGGACGCCGCTCATCCCGGCGACGCTGCCCGACACGGTCGAGTTCGGCAAACAGAGCCCGCTGGGCCGCCCGGCACAGCCCGCGGAGCTGGCCCCCGCCTACGTCTATCTCGCCTCCCAGGAAGCCAGCTTCGTCACGGCGGAAATCCTGAACGCGACCGGCGGCACGCCGCTGCCGTAACGGCTGCAGCCAAGGACGCGACCTTCCCGACCGGCCGATCTTCCCGGCCCGCCCACCCCGCCGCGTGTGGCCCGCGCCGGGGTGGGTACTGCGGCGCGCATGACCGGTATCGAACTCAAGAGCTCCGCGTTCAACGACCACGCGATGATCCCGCGCCGTTACGCCAAGGAGGGGGACAACGTCTCCCCGCCCCTGACCTGGTCCGGAGTCCCCGACGAGGCCTCGGAGCTGGCCCTGCTGTGCGAGGACCCGGACGCCCCGTCGGGGACCTTCGTCCACTGGCTGGTGACCGGTATCGACCCGCACACGGACGGGCTGCCGACGGGCGCGACGACCCCGGGCAGCCACCCGCACCGCAACGGCTACGGCCAATCCGGGTGGGGCGGTCCGCAGCCCCCGGCAGGCGACAACGCGCACCGGTACTTCTTCCGTCTCTACGCCCTCCCGGGCCCCGTCTCCATCCCGGAGGAGGCCACGGCCGACGAAGCACACCGGGTACTGGACCAGCAACAGCTGGCGAGCGGGACACTCGTCGGGCTCTATCAGCGCTGACGGCGCTCCAGAGCGCGCCGAGCAGCCCCTCCGTGGCCTCCCTGGTCGTTCCCGCGAGGAACTCCCGCTGACGGCGAACTCCCGCTGACGGCTCCGGGCCGCCGCACGGCCGTCGGTGAGGCACCCGTTCCACCAGCGGTCCAGCTCACCCGCGTCCAGCCGCTCCGCGGGCACGAGGCCGTGCAGGCGGTCGGTGACGACACAGTCCAGCCGGGGCAGCACGGACTGCAGCTGGTCGGCCGTCGAGCTCAGCCGCCGGTCGCGGGAGCCGCGTCTCAAACTCGATCGCCGGTGCAGGGGACCGCACACGAACACCACATGGGTGTACGCCTCCGGCCGGACGTCGTCGAGGTGCAGCCCCTCAGCGGCGTACTCCGGACTCCACACCGTGTCGTACGAGAGGCCCGCCCGGGCCGGCACGTCCTGGACCCGTCTCATGCGAGCACATCACCCGCCGTGACCTCCCCGTCGCGGAAGCTGAAACCAGCCGGTGAGCAGGATCTTTGCCAGCCGGTCACGCCCCAGTACCCGACCACCCATCGGCGTGCCGCGTACCCGGCCGGTCCAGGGGCAGGCGCCGAACGAGCCACTGTGGCCGGTACGCCGGGCTGCGTACGGGCCGCGCAGAGCGCATGGTGGTGGCATGAGCACGCGTCCCCCGTGGTGGTGCTGCCGCCGGCGTCTGATGGCGGACGTCAGGTGACGATCCACGGCAAACCGGCGGGCACCGCGTACAGCCTGTTCGACGTGCTGGACCTGGTGCACCGCGCCGACCTGCCCGCCGAGGACCGGGCCGTCGACGACCCCGAGCTGATCGAATGGCAGGGCGGCGGGCCCTACGACTGGAACAGCCCAAACACGCCCGACACGGCGAACGAGTGAGCCTGGCCCCGGCGTCACCCTCGGAAGTCCGAGGTTCCCGTCCGAGCGCTGCTGACCTTGACTGAAGGCGGCAAGACCCGAACGGGACCACTACTTCACGGGGATACGGGGACACACACATGAACCGCAGCAAGAAGCCCTTCGCGACCGGCCTGGCCACCGCAGTCGCGGCCGTGGCGCTCACCGCCGGCGGTCTGGCCGGCCCGGCGCAGGCCGCGTCCGTGCAGCCCGCGGCCGTGGGCACCGTCGACTGCGACGGCTGGGTGCACAACAACAACCCGGACCACGGCATCGCGGGCTGCCAGAACAACACCGACCGCACCATCACCTTCCGCGCCGAGATCGTCTGCGGCTGGGCCCCGGACGTCTCGGGCCAGTGGGTGACACTGGCGCCGGGGCAGTACGGCGAGTCGTCGGGCGTGTGCGCGATCTACAGCTCCGGGGTCGGCAGCGTCGGCTGGACCATCCAGTAGGAGACCGGGCCGGCGTTGAACACCGGGTGGTGGCTCTCCGGCGGTGCCAGATACGTCGGTGGCAGTCCGCCCGTGTCGATCACGATCCGGTCGACGGCGATGCCCGGGTCGACCACGAAGACCCGCAGGACGGTCGAATCGTGGGCGGCACGGACGGTCCCCTCTGGCATGCCGCGGTCGGGAACTTAGACCAGTTCCGCCCGAGGGTGCTGAGGGGTGTCCGGCGAGCCCCGCCGTGTGTCCGGTGCCGGTGGGCGGGGTACGCGGCGACCGACGGAAGGGGAAGCCATGCAGTTCCGTGACCGCAAGGAGGCAGGGCGGGAGCTGGCGGAGCAGCTGCGCATCCGGCAGGACAAGGGCAACCTTCCGCAGCCCGTGGTCCTCGCGCTGCCCCGGGGCGGCGTCGCGGTCGCCCGGGAGATCGCCCGGGAGCTGGACGCCCCGCTGGACGTGCTCGTCGTACGCAAGATCGGCGCCCCGTTCCACGAGGAGTTCGGGGTCGGCGCACTCGCGGGCGACGACCCTCCGCTCTTCGACGAGGAGACGCTGTACCGGCTGGGACTGAGCGAGGCCGATCTGGCACCGGTGGTGGAGCGGGAGCGCAAGGAGCTGCGGCGGCGCGAGGAGCGCTATCGCGAGGGCCGGCCGGCTCCGGAGCTGCACGGCCGTACCGCGATCATCGTCGACGACGGGGTCGCGACCGGCTCCACGGCACGCGTCGCGGTGCGCGCCGTACGCAACCGGAACCCCGAGCGCCTGCTGCTGGCCGTACCGGTGTGCGCACCGGAGGCGGCCGAGGAGCTGCGCCGGGAGGTCGACGAGTTCGTCTGCCTGCACGAGCCGAGGCTGTTCAGCGCGGTCGGCGAGTGGTACCAGGACTTCGGTCAGCTGTCCGACGCCGATGTGCTGGAGGCGCTGCGCGGCGAGTGAGGCCCGGCTCGGCCCCTCCAGGCGCAATGCAGCTCAGCTCGGTCCGGCCCCGGGCAGCCGCAGCGAGTAGGTGCGGCCCTCGACGCCCCACTCACCGGCCGGCGGCTCGAGTCCGGCGTCGATCGCCCGGATACTGGGCCGCCCGATATGGGCCCAGACCAGGCGCCGCACCCCGTGCCGCACGGCCTCCTCGGCGACGGCGTGCACATCGGCGTGGCCGCCGACGCCGCCCCGGAACCGTATCGGCCGGTTCCAGGCGGCGGCCTCCGCGAACATCAGGTCCGCCACCGCGGCCCAGGCCGGGAACTCCCAGAACTCCGGCGCCCACACCACGAGCAGCCCACCGGCCTCCACGCGATAGCCGTACGCCGGGTGCGAGGTGTGCACCACGGGACGGCAGCGCACCCGCACCTCGCCCACGTCCAGATCACCTGCGCGCGGTACGACGTCCCGCTCGGCCGCGCTCCTGCGCAGCTGGGACCGCAGCTCCGCCTGCTCGTCGGTGACCAGCCAGGCGGCCAGCCGCCCGGGTGGCGGTTCGGCGCCGGGGCCGCCGTCGAAGGCCACGCGCTGTCCGGCGTGGCTCAGCAGCAGACCGGCCGGCGCGAAACGGGGCGAGTTCATCGCGCCGACGCCGAGCAGGGTCAGCCGGAGCCGGCCGTTCATGGGGTGGCTCGGGCGGCGGGCCCGGCCAGGGCGAGCATGCCGTCCGCGCCGAGGGTGATGCGGACGCCCTGGCTGATGCGGTCGAGGGTGGTGTGCAGCCAGTCGAGGTCCTCCGCCGGGGGGTGTTCCAGCCGCATCCGGCGGGCGAGCAGCGGCACCATGTGCAGCTCGGTGAGTGCGCCGGTGTCCGCCGCCACCGTGACGAAATACGCGACGCGCAGGTCGTCGCGGTACTCCTCGTAGCCGGGGATGCCCTCGTAGTCGTCGATGAAGTCGCCGCAGCCGTGCAGGATCAACCGGTCCCGGTAGACCTCGACGGGACGGGGGTGATGCGAGGAGTGGCCGTGGACGAGGTCGGCGCCACCGTCCACCAGGGCGTGCGCGAAGCGGCGCTGATCGCGGGAGACGAGATAGCCCCAGTTGGAGCCCCAGTGCACAGACACGACCACGATGTCGGCCGCCCGCTTCACCTCCCGTATGTGCCGCACCGCGGCGGCGGCCGTGGCGGGCGACAGCTCCGGTACATAGGCGACGCCCGGCACGTCCGCCGTCGCCGCCCAGCCCGCGGGGATGCCGCTGTTGCCGGCGCCGAGGGCGAGGACGAGCACGCGGCCGCCGTGGGGGAGCGGGAGCGCCACGGGAGCGTACGCCTCCTCGGCGCTCCGCCCCGCGCCCGCGGTCCGCAGACCCGCTCCGTGCAGCACCTCGAGCGTCTCCTCCAGGCCCGCGCGGCCGAAGTCCTGCACATGGTTGTTGGCCAGGACGCAGACATCGGGCCGAGCCACGGTGAGGGCCGGCAGGTTGGCCGGATGCATGCGGTAGTGGACCACCTTGCCGGGCTCGAACGCGTCGCTGCGCGTCACGGACGTCTCCAGGTTGACGATCCGGACGTCCGGCGCCCTCGCCTCCAGCAGCCCCAGCGCCTCGCCCCACGGCCAGGACGGGTCGACCGGAGCCGGTATCGGCCCGTTCACCGCCTCCGCCATGCTCACGTACGACCGGGCGTCGCTGACGTACCCCTCCCGCAGCTCGGGGTCGCCGGGCCGGGCCAGGATCTGGTCGACGCCGCGTCCGAGCATCACGTCGCCACAGACGAACAGCGTCACGGTGCCGCCGCTCATATCTCAACGGTACGAGTCCCAACGGTACGAGTCCGCGGCGCCCTCGGTGCCTACCGCGGCCCCCGGAGCGATACGGACCCCCGCGCGCGGGTACCCCGCACCTGCGTGCCGGGCTCGGGGGACCGGGGTGTCGGCCGAGGCGCGGGAGGCTGTCATGGAACTGGTCGAGGAAGCTCCCCACCGCTTCCGTATCGACCCGCACGGCGCGATGCGGGTGCCGGGTGTCGTGTTCGCGTCCCGGAGCCTGCTGCGGGACGCCGAGAAGTCACTGGAGCAGGTGGTCAACGTGGCCACGCTGCCCGGCATCGTCGGGGCGTCGTACGCCATGCCCGACATCCACTGGGGCTACGGCTTCCCCATCGGCGGTGTCGCCGCGACCGACGTCGCCGACGGCGGGGTCGTCTCGCCCGGCGGGGTCGGCTTCGACATCTCCTGCGGCGTACGGCTGCTGGCCGCCGACACCGACCGCAAGGGGCTGGGGTCCGCACTGCCGGCGGTGATGGACGGCCTGGACCGGGCGATCCCGCGGGGCGCCGGGCCGGGCGGGGTGTGGCACCTGACCGGCCCCGGCCAGCTGGAGCGGATCCTGCGGGGCGGCTCCCGCTACGCGGTCCAGGAGGGCCACGGCGAGGAACGCGACCTGACGCGGTGCGAGGACGGCGGGGCGGTCGCCGACGCCGACGTCGACCAGGTGAGCGGGCGGGCCCGCGAGCGCGGCCTCGGCCAGGTCGGCAGCCTCGGGTCCGCCAACCACTTCCTGGAGGTGCAGCGCGTCGACGAGGTGTACGACGAGACGGCCGCTGCCGCGTTCGGGCTCGCCCTCGGCCAGGTGTGCGTGATGATCCACTGCGGTTCCCGCGGCCTCGGCCACCAGATCTGCACGGATCACGTCCGGCTGATGGACCGTGCGATGTCCCGCCACGGCATCGACGTCCCCGACCGCCAACTGGCCTGCACACCCGTCGAGTCGCCCGAGGGGCAGCGGTACCTCGGCGCGATGGCCGCCGCGGCCAACTACGGCCGCGCCAACCGCCAGTTGCTGTCCGACGCGGCCCGCAAGGTCTTCCGCCGGGCCGCGGGTACCCGGCTGTCGCTGGTGTACGACGTCTCCCACAACCTCGCCAAGATCGAGACCCACCCGGTGCACGGAGCCCGCCGCACCCTGTGCGTCCACCGCAAGGGCGCGACCCGCGCCTTCCCGCCCGGCCATCCGGACCTGCCCGACGACCTGCGCGAGTTCGGCCAGCCGGTGCTGATCCCCGGGACGATGGGCACCGCCTCCTACGTCCTGGTCGGCGTGCCCGGCGGAGACGCGTTCTCCTCCACCTGCCACGGCGCCGGGCGGGTCCTCAGCCGCCACAAGGCCGCCCGCGCGGTGGGCGGCCGGGAACTGCGGGCCAGGCTGGAGTCGGCGGGCATCGCGGTGCGCCCACGGTCACTGCGCGGCCTGGCGGAGGAGACGCCCGAGGCGTACAAGGACGTGAGCGAGGTGGTGGCCGCGAGCGAGGGCGCGGGACTGTGCCGGACGGTGGCCCGGCTGGTGCCGCTGGGGGTGGTGAAGGGCTGAGTGCCGGGGACGGCCCTAGGCGAGGGGCTGAGTGCCGGGGACGGCCGTAGGCAAGGGCGGAGGTCGCGGGGACGGCCGTAGGCCACTCACGGCGGCTGTGCGGCCGTAACCCTCACACGCCCACGATCATCGCCCACGCACACGTCCACGATCATCGCCCACGAGCTCCGCTCACACGTCCACCGTCACCGCACACGACCACCCGTACGGATCCGGCCCGATGTGCAGACCGTGCCAGGAGACGCCCTTCGGTGTGGCGCCGGTGACCTCCACGTCCGCCAGGTCGGCGAGCGCGAGCCTCACGTCCAGGTCCCCGTCCGTGGTGTCGGCCTCCAGGTCGACCGGGACCCGGCCGTCCACGTCGAGGCGGAAGACGACCTCGTCGAGCAGTGCGGTCAGCAGATCCTCGTCGCTCTCCTCCGCGAACCGCACCCGCTCCACCGAGGTGGGCCGTACCGCCGTGAGGTCCGCGAAGCACTCCACCATCCCCAGCGCGGCCTCCACCAGACAGCGCTCCCGGCTCACGCCCCAGGCCTCGATCCGCACGTCGGCCGTGTGCGGCACCGCCCGATGGCCGCTTCCGCCGCGCCGCCGCGTCTGGATGTCGTCGTCGGTGTCGCCGACCATGTGCACCACCTCTCGGCTGCCGGGCCGCTCAGGCGCGGGCGTCGGGATCCGCCGTCCGGCGGAACGGGAAGGCGCCGCGGGTCATGTGCCGTCGCGGCCTGCGATGGCGGGAGTGACCCCTGCGGCTCGTCGCCAGGATCAGGCCCAGGCAGAAGATGAGTGCCAGGGCGAGGCCCGAGCAGAAGACGGCCAGCGTGTGCATGGTGGCGATGTCCTGACCGAGCACCGACACCGTGTACTCGGGGCCGCCGGAAAGATTGTCGGCGATGACCAGCCCGGTGAAGACACCGGTGGCCACCAGGAGGAGCAGGCCGAGGAACAGCATCCGAGTCATCTCCCCACGAGGCGTCCTACGTCGACACGGGTACCCGCGACAGGGCATCGCCTATCGCCGGGGGCCGAAGGAGCCGACATGCCGGACATGGAGCAGGACGAGGCACGCAGGCGGTTCGCCGGGGCGCCGGTCGCACGCCTGGCGACGGTCGATCCCGCGGGCCGGCCCCATCTGGTGCCGGTCGTGTTCGCGCTGCGCGGCGACGAGATCGTCACGGCGGTCGACCGGAAACCGAAGCGGTCCGGGCGGCTCAGGCGGCTGCACAACATCGCCGTCCACCCGGCCGTCTGCCTGCTGGTGGACGTGTACGACGACGACTGGGACCGCCTGTGGTGGGTCAGGGCGGACGGCGACGCCCACGTCCTTCCACCCGACGCGCGCGACGCGCGCGACGAATACGCCGCCGCCGTCGAGCTGCTGCGGCAGAAGTACCCCCAGTACGTGCGGCAGCCGCCGGACGGGCCGGTGATCGTGATCACCGTCCAGAGCTGGCACGGCTGGCGGGCCTCGCCGACCGCCGAGTGAAGCGACCGGCGAGACGACCGGCGAGACGACGGGTGAATCGATCGGTGACTCGACCGGTGCATACCCATTGACCTTGACCGTCCACCACCATAATCTCCGTCCTCATATGTAGACGACGTCTTCATGTGAGGACCCCATTCAGTGGGTTGAACGGAAGCGGCCGACGTTCAAAGGAGAACCGATACATGCCGCTCGTGGTGGTCGGGATCAGTGTCCTGGTCCTGCTCGTCCTGATGACCAAGCTCAGGCTGAACGGCTTCGCCGCCCTGCTCCTGGTGGCCGTGGGCGTCGGCCTGGTGCAGGGGATCGGGGTGGAGAAGATCCCGGACGTACTCGCCGAGGGCATCGGCGACCAGATCGGCGACACCATGCTCACCATCGGGCTCGGTGCCATGGTCGGCCGGGTGATGGGGGACTCCGGCGCCGCCCAGCGGATCGCCGGCAAGCTCCTGGACGCGTGCGGGCCCCGCTGGGTTCAGGTGGCCATGGTGCTGACCGCCATGCTCATCGGCGTCACGATGTTCTACGAGGTGGCCTTCGTCATCATCGTGCCGATCGCGTTCACCCTCGTCCGGGTCACCCGGTCGAACCTGCTGTGGGTCGGGCTGCCCATGTCGATCGCCCTGTCCACCATGCACAGCTTCCTGCCGCCCCACCCCGGCCCCACCGCGGTCGCCGCCACGTTCCGCGCCTCCGTCGGACTCACCCTGTTCTACGGCCTGTTCATCGCCGTCCCGGCCGGCGCGCTCATCGCCCTGCTGTGGCCGCGCCTGCCCTTCGTCCGGGCGATGAACCCGGCCATCCCCAAGGGCCTGGTCAGCGAGCGTGTCTTCGAGGACGACGAGATGCCCGGCATGGGCTGGTCACTGTCCGTCGCCCTGCTGCCCGTCGTGCTGATCGCCGGAGCCGCGGTGACCGACCTGGCCGCCTCCGGAGACAGCGGCCTGCTGCACTTCGTCGCCTTCATCGGCTCCGCACCGATCGCCCTGCTGCTCACCCTGCTCATGGCGATCTGGGCGTTCGGCCCGCGCATCGGCCGCAGCCTGGCCGAGGTCAGCGTCTCCTGCAAGGAGGCCGCCCAGGCGATGGCGATGATCTTGCTCGTCATCGGAGCGGGCGGCGCCTTCAAGAACGTGCTTGTCGAGGGCGGGATATCCGACTACATCAAGAACGCGACCGACGGCTGGTCCATCTCCCCGATCGTCCTCGCCTGGCTGATCGCCGCCATCCTCCGCGTGGCCCTCGGCTCCGCGACCGTCGCCGTGGTCACGGCATCCGGCGTGGCGCTGCCCCTGCTCGCCGGAAGTGGCGTGCAGCCCGAGGTGATGGTGCTCGCCGTGTCCTGCGGGTCGATCGCCTTCTCCCACGTCAACGACCCGGGCTTCTGGATGTTCAAGGAGTACTTCAACCTGTCCGTCCTGGACGCCATCAAGGCCCGTACGACCTACACGACGGTCCTCGCGATCCTCGGCCTGAGTGGTGTCCTCGTCCTGGAACAGGTCCTCGACGCCCTCGGCATCTGAAGCATCCGACCGGCCAACCCCCTCGACCGACCACCCCCTTCACGAGAACGGTGCCCGCCAGTCATGAGTCAGCCCGTCGTCACCCGCTTCTCCGTCCATCCGGTCGCCGGCCGCGACTCGATGCTCCTCAACCTCTCCGGAGCCCACGCCCCCTACTTCACGCGCAACGTCGTGGTCCTGGAGGACTCCGAGGGCCGCACGGGCCTGGGCGAGGTGCCCGGCGGCGAGAAGATCACCCGGACCCTGCGAGACGCCGAACCCCTGGTCGTCGGCGCCCGCGTCGGTGACTACAAGCGCGTCCTACGCACGATCGAGGCGACCTTCGCCGACCGTGACTCGGGCGGTCGCGGCGCCCAGACCTTCGACCTGCGGACGACGGTGCACGCGGTCACCGCCGTGGAGTCGGCGCTCCTCGACCTGCTCGGACAGCACCTGGAGCTCCCCGTCGCCGCCCTGCTCGGCGACGGCAAACAGCGCGACGCCGTACGGGTGCTCGGCTACCTCTTCTACGTCGGCGACCCGGACCGCACCGACCTGG
Source organism: Streptomyces sp. CA-251387 (assembly GCF_050936625.1). Lineage (NCBI taxonomy): Bacteria > Bacillati > Actinomycetota > Actinomycetes > Kitasatosporales > Streptomycetaceae > Streptomyces > Streptomyces sp. CA-251387. The sequence goes on from NZ_JBNJMJ010000001.1 coordinate 8,607,276, forward strand.
ACTACGTCCGCGCACCCGACGCGGACGTCGAGTGGTACCGCATCCGCCACGAGGAAGCCCTGACCCCCGAGGCGATCGTCCGGCAGGCCGAGGCCACGTACGACCACTACGGCTTCCGCGACTTCAAGCTCAAGGGCGGTGTCCTGCCGGGTGCGCAGGAGGTGAAGGCCGTACGGGCACTCAAGGAGCGCTTCCCCGAGGCGCGGATCACCCTCGACCCCAACGGCGCCTGGTCCCTGCGCGAGGCCGTGGAACTGTGCCGCCCCCTCGGCGGCACGCTCGCCTACGCCGAGGACCCCTGCGGGGCGGAGGGCGGCTACTCGGGCCGCGAGATCCTCGCCGAGTTCCGCCGGGCCACCGGGCTGCCCACGGCGACCAACATGATCGCCACGGACTGGCGCCAGCTGACCCATGCCCTGGCCCTGCAGTCGGTGTCCATCCCGCTCGCCGACCCGCACTTCTGGACCATGCAGGGCTCGGTGCGGGTCGCCCAGCTCTGCAACGCGATGGGGCTGACCTGGGGCTGCCACTCCAACAACCACTTCGACATCTCCCTGGCGATGATGGCCCACTGCGGAGCGGCCGCCCCCGGCGAGTACAACGCCCTGGACACGCACTGGATCTGGCAGGAGGGACGCGAACGGCTCACCGTCGATCCACCCCGGATCACCGGCGGCGAGGTCGCCGTACCCGACACGCCCGGACTGGGAATCCGCCTGGACAGGGAGCGGCTCCTCGCCGCGCAGGAGCTGTACCAGGAGAAGGCCCTGTCGGGCCGCGACGACGCCGCCGCGATGCGGTACCTGATCGACGGCTGGACCTTCGACGCGAAGCGGCCCTGTCTCGTGCGCTGAATCCGCCGAGCGGGCGTCGCCGGGGACCCCTGAGACCTTGTGACGGCCCCGGCCGCGCAGATACTCCACCAGTTCCGGCGGATAGCGGCGGACGGTGTACGCGCTGGTGTCGATGAAGACGTTGGCGTGCTTGTCGGCGAACCGCGATCATCTCCGTCGTCCACGGCTAGCCGATGTGCCCGCACACGATGGTGAGTTCGGGGAAGTCCAGCGCGACCTGGTCGATGTACGGGATGGGCCGCCCCGTCTCCGACGGCCGCAGCGGGCCGGTGTGGCCGACCTGGGTGCAGAACGGCACGACCAGATCCCCGCAGGCCGCGTACAGCGGGTAGTACAGCCGGTCGGTGGGCGGCAGCCCCCACAGCCACGGGATGACGCGCAGCGCCACGAAGCCCAACTCCTCGACAGCGCGCCGCAGTTCCCGTACGGCGGTCATGGGCCGGGCGAGATCGGCGCCCGCCACTCCGCTCAGCCCCCCGGACTGCTCGACGAAGGCGGCCACCTCGTCGTTGTCGATCAGCGCCCTGCGGCCCGCACCAGGCGGCGGCGAGGCCGATCTCCACGTCCGCGGCCGCCGGCGCCGCCACCGTGACCTCGACGGGCAGCGGTTTGTCGAGTGCCTGCGTGCCGGTCCAGCGGCGCAGCGACTCGAACATCTCGTGGTTGGCGTGGCGCGGTTTCGGATGTTGCATCAGGGCGCGTCGCGCTCTGTCTCCGGCGTGGGCTCGGTTACCGCAATCGTGCCCTGGGCCACGGCGCACAGGGTCGTGACGCCGTCGCCGTCGACCGTCGTCAGGTCGCAGCGGCACACCGCACGGGTACGGCCGGCCCGGATCACCCGCGCGTGGGCGCGCAGGGTCTCGCCCTGGGCGGGCCGCAGGAACTCGATGGTGAAACCGGCGGTCATCACACCGGAGCCGACCGCGCTGCCCGCGGCGAAGGACAGCGCGTTGTCCGCCGCGTAGCCGAGCAGGCCGCCGTGGGCGAAGCCGTGCTGCTGCAGCAACTCCTCGCGAAGGTCCAGTTCGAGTGTCGCCTCGCCGTCGCCGAAGGCCGTCAGCCTGGCACCCAGCAGAACACTGAAGGGCTGGGCCGCCAGCACCTTGCGGGCCAGGTCCAGATCGAGGGTCTCGCTCACGTCGTGCACCTCTCACTTCACTAGTGAAGTGAGCATGGCGCCGCCCGGCGACGTCTGTCAACATCGGTCCATGCCCGAGCCCGATCAGCGTCTGTTCTTCCTGCTCCAGCGGGCGGCGCACCAGCTGCGCACCGCCTCCGACCGGCGGCTGCTGGCCGCCGCCGGGATCACCACGGCCCAGCTCGGCGCGCTGTATGCGGTCCGTGACGAGCCGGGCATCACCCAGCAGGGGCTGGCCCGCGTCCTCGGGCTGCGCGAGTCCGCCGTCACCGGGCTGGTCGGGCGCCTCTCCGCGGCCGGGCTCGTCGTCAAGCGGGCGCATCCGCGCGAACACCGGGCCGTGGTGCTGGAGTTGACCGGGGAGGGGGGCGCCGCGCTCGACGCCGCGCAACCGGAGGTCGACCGATTCAACGCCGAGGCGCGGGCACTGCTGGGCGAGGACGGGTTCACGCGGACCGCCGAGGCGATGCGCGCACTGGCTCACTGGGAGTCCCCCTGACACCGGCATGAGCCCGGCCCTTCGTCCCGTCCGGCTGCCGTTCCCCGCCCCCGCCACTATCGTGAGGCCATGCACTCGACGCGGGTCTCCCGGCAGGTGAACGCCCCCCGCGCGGCCGTCTACCGAGCACTGCTGGACGCGGACGCCGTCGCCCGGTGGCGGGTCCCCGACGGCATGACCGCGCGGGTGCACGAGTTCGACGGCAGAGAGGGTGGGGCGTTCCGGGTCTCGCTCACGTACGACGCGCCGACCGGCACCGGCAAGTCGGGCCCGCGCACCGACACCTACCACGGTCGCTTCGTGCGACTGGTGCCGGACGAGCAGGTCGTCGAAGAGGTCGAGTTCGAGACCGGCGACCCGGCCCTGCGCGGCACCATGACGATGACCACCACCCTCACCGACGCCGACGGCGGCACGGACGTCGTCGTCCTGCACGAGGGGCTTCCCGACGCCGTTCCCGCGAAGGACAACGAGACCGGCACGCGGATGGCGCTGACCAACCTCGCCCGGCTCGTCGAGGGCGCGTCTCGGTGATCTCGCCGGGGAGAGACGGAGAGACAGGAAAGACGGGAAAGTCGGGAACCGTAAGAGACCCGACCGCCGTCCCCTGCTGATCGGTCTGACCTGCACGTTGACGATCACCGTGGTCGTGGTCGCCGTACTGCTGACGGGCAGGCCCGACTCCGGGGCGGACACGGCGAAGGGCGAGAGCTCGACGCTCCACCAGGCGAGCGGCGCCCGCCCGACGCCGTCCTCGACGGCCACCTCCGCCTCCCCGTCGCCGTCCAAGTCGTCGGCGTCCCCGTCCCCGTCGAAAGCGTCGCCCCGCAAGGGCGCCACCGCGTCCGCGAAGCCGTCCTCCGCCCCCCGCTCCGCGACCGGCTTCGCCACCTGGCCCACCCCCACCGCCGACCGGCCGGTGACCGCCACCATCGAGGTCTCCGGCAGCTACGACGGCGGGCTCAAGCGGTTCCACGGCGCCGGAGCCCTCGGCAGCGACGGCCAGGACGAGGACCAGGGTCCCCTCTTCGAACTCGCCGACGGCGCGACCCTGAAGAACGTCCTCCTGGGCGCCCCGGCCGCCGACGGAGTGCACTGCCTGGGCAGTTGCACCCTGCGGAACGTGTGGTGGCAGGACGTCGGCGAGGACGCGGCGACCTTCAAGGGTGAGTCCGCGTCGGCGACGTGCCGCGTCCTCGGTGGCGGCGCGCGGCACGCGGACGACAAGGTCTTCCAGCACAACGGCGCCGGGACGGTGACCATCACCGACTTCCAGGTCTCGGACTCCGGCAAGCTCTACCGCTCGTGCGGCAACTGCGACACCCAGTACGAGCGCCACGTCGTCATCAGCGGCGTGTTGGTGACCGGCCCCGGCAACGCCATCGCCGGGATCAACGCCAACTACGGCGACACGGCCACCCTTTCGGGCGTGACGATCAGCGGCGACGGCGGCAGGGACATCACTGTCTGCGACCGCTTCCAGGGCAACGACAGCGGCGACGAGCCGAGCGAGACCGGCAGCGGACCCGACGGCACGTACTGCCGGTACAGCCCCTCGGACGTCACCTATAGCTGATCTTTGCCTGGGGTTCGCCGGACGTACGAAAGCGCTCGCTTGCATCGGTGCATGGACACCGAACTGCTGTCAGGGCTGCGCGTCGACTACACCGACCAGGACGACCCCGTGCTGATCCGGCCGGACGGCAGCCCGGTGGACACCTGGCGTGAGAACTACCCGTACCAGCAGCGGATGGAGCGCCCGGAGTACGAGTGGCACAAGCGGCTTCAGCAGATCGAACTGCTGAAGCTGCAGAGCTGGATCAAGGAGACCGGCCGGCGTCTCGCCATCGTCTTCGAAGGGCGGGACGCGGCCGGCAAGGGCGGCACGATCAAGCGCTTCACCGAGCACCTCAACCCGCGCGGCGCCCGCGTGGTGGCGCTGGAGAAGCCGACCGAGCGCGAGCGCGGACATTGGTACTTCCAGCGGTACGTGCAGCATCTGCCGACCGCGGGTGAGATCGTGCTGTTCGACCGGTCCTGGTACAACCGGGCCGGTGTGGAGCGGGTGATGGGCTTCTGCACCGACGACGAGTACCGGCGCTTCATGCGGCAGGCGCCCGCCTTCGAGCGGATGCTGGTGGACGACGGGGTGGACCTGGTCAAGTTCTGGTTCTCGGTGTCCCAGGGCGAGCAGCGCACCCGGTTCACCATCCGACAGGTCGACCCCGTACGGCAGTGGAAGCTGAGCCCCATGGACCTGGCGTCGCTGGACCGCTGGGACGACTACACCGCGGCCAAGGTCGCCATGTTCCGCGAGACGGACACCGAGCACGCGCCCTGGACCGTGGTGAAGAGCAACGACAAGAAGCGGGCCCGCGTCGAGGCCATGCGCAGCGTGCTGGCCCGCTTCGACTACACCGACAAGGACGAGGAGGTCGTCGGCACCCCCCGACCCCCGGATCGTCGGCGCGGCGGCGGGCCTGCTGGAGGCGGGGGAGGACGACTCGGAGCATGGGCAGTGACGCCCGGTGCTAGCGGGGCATCACCGTGACGCGGCGGAAGTTGCACTCGGACCGGGCCTGGAGGCCGACGGGGGAGGACCCGGTCTGATGGGCCTTGAGTGCGACGCTGACCAGGCTCAACAGCAGATCGACGTCGGTGTCGCAGTCGAGGTGAACGGTCACCCAACGGGAGCCGGGGACCAGCCGGATCGCGGTCGACTCCTGAAGGTCGCCGCGAAAGCGCTCGATGGCCCCCTCGGTGAGATGCAGGTCCACGTCGTGGTCGGAGTGGAAGTGCACGATCTCGCTGTGGACGGAGCGCAGGGCCCGACCTGTGCCGCAACTGGCCGGGCCCGCACTGAGATCGGGCCAGGCTTCCAGTCGTTCCATGGCGCGCTGGGCCAGTTTCATGACCCCATGGTCACCCGATCACCGTGCCGCAACCAGAGGTTGAGCAAAACGTAACCAGGGCGTGAGGTACCTCTCGGCCACCCTGGCCTAATCGGGAGGCGTCGGGGTGTCGTGCGTGCGGTACATCGCCTGTACGTCCAGTTCCAGCTGGACCGTCGGACCGACCACCGCGATACCACGGGCGAGCATGCTGCGCCAGTTCAGGGTGTAGTCCTCCCGGTGCAGCTCCGCCCTGGCCAGCGCCGCGCACCGCAGCTCCTCGCCGTAGCCGCCGTTGACCGACCCCAGGTACGTCGTGTCCAGCTCGACCGAGCGGCTGATCCCATGCATGGTGAGGGTGCCGTGCAGCGTCCACTTGGCGCCGCCCCGGTAGGCGAACCGCGTGCTGGTGAAGTCGATGTACGGATAGCGCTCGACGTCCAGGAAGTCGGCCGAACGCAGGTGGTTGTCCCGGGTGTGGTTGCCCGTCGTGATGCTCGCGGCCTCGATGCGCACCGACACACGGGAGTCGGCCATGTCGGGGGCCACCTGTATCCCGCCCGTGAACCGCTCGAAGCGGCCGTGGACGTGGGCCATGCCGACGTGCTTGGCGATGAACCGGATCGCCGTGTGCGGCGGGTCGAAGAGCCAGGTGCCGGGAACCGGGAGATCCAGCCGGCGTCCCGACACCAGCTGGACCCGCATGGTGGGAGGCGTCGTGCCACCGATGACGTCCAGGGTCTCCTGGTGCGGTGTGAGGCCCTCGGCCGTGATCCGCAGACCGTAGCGGCCCGGCGGAAGCGCGGCGAAGAACAGCCCGTACGGATCCGTGGTGCCCCGCACCACGACCTCGTGGGAGTCCATCGCCGTCACCGTCACGTCGGCGCCTCGCATGGGCAGCCCCACCGGATCCACGACCTCACGCCCCACGCCACCGGCGCCGGAGGGTACGGGAAACCCGGCACTGGGCGCCCCTCGGGAGCGTCGACTCCTGAGCAGTCCGAGGGGCATGACCATCACCTTTCTTCGGGGGGAGGGGAGTGCGAGTGAGGAACGAGGGGGTCTACCGGGCGGCAGCCGTCGGCGGTGCGCCGTCGTAGGCCGCCCGGAGCAGGGCGAGCACGCCGTCGGCCGTGACCGGGCGCGGGTTGGCGTACGCCGCGCCCGCGGTCTGGGCAGCCGCTGTCGCCAAGTCGACCTCGGTGAGGCCGAGTTCGGCGAGCGAGCGGGGAGCGCCGAGGCGTCCGGCCAGGTCCCACAGGGCCGTCGGCGCGTCGTCCGCGTCCAGGGCGCGGGCCACGGCGGCGGCCGCGTCCGGTGCGGCGGGCGCGTTGTGGGCCAGGGCGTACGGCAGGACCACCGTGTGCGTCTCGGCGTGCGGCAGGCCGAAGGTGCCGCCCAGGACATGGCAGAGCTTGTGGTGCAGGCCCATGGTGGTGGCGCCCAGGCAGGACCCGCACAGCCAGGCGCCGTACAGCGCACGGCCACGCGCCTGGAGCGACGCCGGTTCGGCGGCCGCGTCGGGCAGCGCCCGCGCCATCGCCCGTACGCCCTCCTCCGCCATCAGCGCCACCAGAGGCGAGGTGTCGGGGGCGTACAGCGCCTCCACGGCGTGCGCGATCGCGTTGACGCCGCTGGTCACGGAGAGCGGCACGGGCAGGGAGAGGGTGAGCTCGGGGTCGTAGACCACGCTGCGCGGCAGCACCTTCGGATCGCGGCCGGTGCGCTTGGCGCCGTGCTCGGTCAGGCCCCAGACCGGGGTCATCTCCGAGCCGGAGTAGGTGGACGGCACCGCGATCAGCGGCACTCCGGTGCGCAGGGCGATCGCCTTGCCCAGCCCGATGGACGAGCCCCCGCCGACCGCCACGCACCCGTCGGCACCCGCGGCCCGCGCCACCTCGACGGCCCGGTCGGCGACCTCGACGGGCACATGCATCCGGGCCCCGTCGTGCAGACCCGCACAGGCCGGGCCCAGCGCCTCAGCGACCGCCCGGGCGGTGTCCGCCCCGCGCGCACCGCACACCACCAACAGCCGCCGCAGGCCGAGGCGTTCGGCCTCATCGGGCGTCGCCGACACCGCGGCACCGGGCCGGAACACGACCCGCACCGGCCGGGTCTCGTACGAGAAGTCGAGGAGGTCCTTCACGCCTGCTCCAGTACGAGGTCGAAGCGCGCGTACCGGAAGGGGTTCCCGACGCCGAACTCCTGCGCCAGGGACGGATCGTCGGTCTGCGCGAAGTCCTGCACCAGGCTCGGCTTGACGGCGAACACCGCGTCGGAGTCCAGGTAGGCGCTGCCCGCCACGAAGATGTGCGTCGTCACCGGCGTGTGGCCGGCGGCCGAGGCGATGAAGTGGATGTGGGCCGGGCGGTAAGGGTGCCGTCCGGTGGCCCGGAGCAGGTCGCCGACCGGCCCGTCCGTCGGGATCGGGTACGGGCTCGGCACACACGTACGGAACCAGAAGCGGCCCTCGGCGTCCGCCGTGAACAGGCCCCGGCCGTTGCCCGGCGGCTGCACGTCCGGGCGCTGCACGTCGTAGAAGCCGTGCGCGTCGGCCTGCCACACGTCGATCACCGCGCCGGGCAGCGGGCCGCCGTCCCGGGACAGCACCCGGCCGCTGACCACGCACGGCTCGCCATCACCGACCAGGTCGATGCTCGCGCCGAGCTCACGCACCGGGGACTCGGTCATGTGGAAGGGGCCCAGCACCGTCGACTCGGTGGCGCCCGGGCCCTGCCGCTCGTTGAGGGTCTCGACGAGCATCGACAGCCCGAGCACGTCCGACAGCAGGATGAACTCCTGCCGGGTGTCCGTGCACGCCTGCCCGGTCGCCGTCAGGAACCCGATCGCCCGCTCCCACTCCGCTTGGGTCAGCCGTGTCTCGCGCGCGAAGGCGTGCAGATGCCGGATCAGGCCGGTCAGCAGCTCCCGCAGGCGTGGATCGGCGGTCCCGCCCAGACTGGCGACGGCCTCGTCGGTGACTGTCGGCTCGCCGGTCATGTCGGCTCCTTCCCCGGCTTCCTGTCCTTCCCGGCTTCCTGGGCGCACATCGCAACCGTGCCCTCTCAACCGTGCCCGAGAATCCGCCGCAGCGCGTCCGTGAGCAACCGTTCGGCGTCCTCGGCCGCGCCGGCGTGCCGGAACGCCACATACCCGTCGGGGCGTACGAGGAGGGCGCCCGCGTCGGAGATCTCCCTGAGGTTCGCCCAGTCGCCGTACGGGTCCTCGTACTCCTGCCCCGGCCCGATCACCACCGTGGCGATGTCGAGGGGCTGGGCCGCGGCGGCCCGCACCCAGGCGTCGCCGCCGATGCCGGTGAGCAGCGTGAAGCGGCCCTTGCCGACGGTGTCGAGGGTGGACAGGGTCCGGGTCCCGGAGGTGATCCAGGCGTGCGGGAGCTTGGCGCCGGGGCGGGAGGTGGGCTGGTGGTGGAGCTCGGGGTCGCGGGTGAAGCCGGGGTCGGGCGTGCCGTCCGGGACGACAGCGTCGGACGTGTAGCGCTGGTTGAGGTCGACGCCGTGCGCGTTGAACTCGTACACCTTGAACGCGATCGCCTCGCGCAGCGCGGCCCGCTGCTTCTCGGCCGCCTCGGTGGCGTCCTTGCGGGCGGCGATGTTGGCCCACAGCTGCTCGGGCGTCTGCGGCGAGAGCCCGTCGAGCGCCTCGAAGATCGGGGCCGTCTCGGCGATGGACTTGTTGGCGCGGGTGACGATCTGCTTGCCGACCGGAGCCCGCTCGGCGTCGTAGGTGTCGAGGAGCTTCGGCGAGGCGACGCCGTCGAGGACGAGCTTCAGTTTCCAGGCCAGGTTGTAGGAGTCCTGGATGGAGGTGTTGGAGCCGAGTCCGTTGGACGGCGGATGGCGGTGCACGGCGTCCCCGGCGCAGAAGACGCGGCCGTTCGCGTAGGTCTCCGCGTACATCTCGTTGACCGTCCACGCCGACGACGACTTGATCGTCACCGGTATCTCGTCGTCGCCGACCAGCTGCCGTACGACGGACAGGGCGTACTCCTCGGTGAGGTCGGGGGCGCCCGCGGTCACGTCGTAGCCCCACACGATCAGCCACTCGTTCCAGGGGCGGACACAGCGCACCAGGCCCGCGCCGATGCCGCCGACCGTGGCGCCGGGCGCGAGCACCCAGTAGAGGGTGGAGGGCCGGTGCGCGGTGTACTTCGACAGATCCGCGTCGAAGACGATGTTGATGCTGCCCGCGACGCCCATCTGCCCGCCCATCGGCAGGTCGGCGTCCTCGGCGACCTTGGAGCGGCCGCCGTCGGCACCGATGAGGTACTTGGCGCGGATGGTGTACTCGTCGCCGCGCAGCCGGTCCTCGACGGTGACCGTGACGCCGCCCCCGTCCTGGACGAAGGAGTTGTAGACCGTGCTGAACCGGAAGTCGGTGCCGCGCGCGATCGCCGCGTTCACCAGCACCGGTTCCATCAGGTGCTGCGGCATGTCGCACATGCGGGTCGGGCTGGCCAGGTCGTGCGCCGCCTGCACGAGCGGATCGTTGCCCCAGGAGCGCACCCGGCCCAGCTCCTCGCCGGCCAGGCTGGTGCAGAACGTCGTGTTGCCCATCAGATGCTGGGGCGTAGCCCGGTCGATCACGTCCTCCTCGACGCCCAGATCGCGCAGCACCTCCATGGTCCGCTGGTTGGTGATGTGCGCGCGGGGCGTGTCGGCGAGGCTCGCGTACCGGGTCACGACGAGGTTGCGCACGCCGTAGGTGCTCAGCGCGAGCGCGGCCGAGGCGCCCGCCGGGCCGCTGCCCACGATCAGTACGTCGGTCTCGACATCGGTGTGCACGACAGAACGCTCCAGGGGATGAGTCAGGAGAGGAGCCAGGAGGCGAGAACGGACTCCAGGCCTTTCAAGATCATGGAGCGGTGCGGTCGGCCGTGGGTGTCTCATTACGAGACAGTCCACCGCCCAAGAGACAGTCCACCGTCCACGTCACAGTCCACCGTCGCCCGGGGGGCGCCGCCCAGATACGGTGAGGGACGCTATGACCACCGCGGAACATCCCCCTGCCCTCGCCCCTCTCCGCCAGGCCCGCCAGCGATTCCTGAAGGGGCGTCCGCTCCCCGACGGCGTGCCGGACGACGTAGTCGCCGCCTGGCGGCGCGCTCGCTTCTTCGGCGTACGGCCCGATCTCGAAGGCCCGGCACGGGAGTCGGCGGACCGCCCTGTCGACTCGCCCCTGCTTCAGGCGGCGCGTCCGGTACTCGCCCGCCTCGCCCCGGCCCTCGACAGCGGACGGTCGGCACTGGTCCTCACCGACGAGCGGCTGAGGGTGCTGTGGTCGGCCGGCAGCGCGCCCGGCGACGACGCCTGCCGTGACCTGTCCGAGCGGGAGGTCGGCCACAACAGCGCCGCGCTCGCCCTGCGCACCAGGCGCCGGGCGGAGGTGCACGGCCCCGAGCACTTCCTCGACGTGTGGCAGGACGTGTCCGCGGTCAGCGTGCCGCTGCTCTCCCCGGACACGGGGCAGCCCCTCGGTACGGTGACGGTCGCCTCCGCCCTGTGCGCCGGCTGCCGACCGCACCCCGGCGCGGCCCTCGCCGAGGCGGCCGCCATGGCGGTGGAGGCGGAACTGCGGGCACGCGCGCGTGCCGCGGAACGCGTCCTTCTCGACGCCTACGAGCGGGCGGCGCGGGGTCGCGAGCGGGCGGTCGTCGCGCTGGACGGCCGTAACCGCCTGGTCAGCGAGGCGGCGGTGCGTCTGGCCTCGCCGCAGGTGCTGGAGGCGTTGGAGCGGGGTGCGCGGGCGTGGGCGAGGGGGACCGGAGAGTCGTACGCCATCTCTCTCCCCGACGGCGCCGGGTGCACGGTCGAGGTCACTCCGGTACGGCACGAAGGCCGCGCCCTCGGCCTGGTCGCCGTACTCGCCCCACATCCTGGGGAGCCGGCGCCGCCGCGTCCGGCGAGCTCGCTGGTGGGGAGCTCGGTGCCGTGGCGGCACGCGCTCGCACGAGCAGCGGGGCTGGTCCGTACGGCAGGCCCCCTCCTGGTCGTGGGCGAACGGGGCACGGGCAAGACCACGCTCGCTCTCGAACTCCTCGACGGTACGGCCGCCTTGGTCGTGGACGCCGCCGAGTCAGCCTCAGTCGACCTCAAGGACGACACGTGGGTCGGCGATCGCCCGCTGCTGCTGCGCCACGCCGAACGGCTGGCCCAGCCGGACATCGCCGCCCTCAACTCCCTCCTGGAGGAGCGCCCGGACGTCCACCTGGTGGCCACCTACACCCCCGGAACCTCGCCGGGCCCCTGCCTCCAGCGCTTCCTCGACACCCTCGCGGCCCGCTCGGTGACCGTGCCGGCCCTGCGGGAACGCCCGGAAGACATCCGGGAGTTGCTTCCCGCTCTCGCGCCCAGGCCTGCCGCCGGCTGCCCGCCGCTGACCTGGACGCTGGACGCGCTGCGGGCGCTGGAACAGCATCCCTGGCCCGGGAACGTCACCGAACTGGCCCACCTCGTGCGGGCGCTCGCGAGCGGGCGCCGGGCCTGCGGACCGGTGCGGCGGAACGAACTGCCGGACCCCGTTCGCGAAGGTCCGGCGGGGCGGAGCCTCAGCCCGATGGAGCTCGCCGAACGGTCGGCGATCCTGGAGGCGTTGCGCCGCCACGGCGGCAACAAGGCACGCGCCGCGGCGGCGTTGGGGATCGCCAGGGCAACCCTCTACCGCAAGTTGCGGGAGTACCAGGGCTCCGGGACGCCCTGAGCGCCCCGAAGCCCTGAGAACCTTGAATCCTGAGGACCTTGAGCTCTGACGACCTTGGGCTCTGAGAACCTCGAGCCCTGAGGGCCTCAGCGTGCCCCGGTCCAGTTGTGTGCGACGTCGACCACGACCCGGTCGGTCGCCACCCACACCCGGAACGGCAGCTTTGCCCGGACGCCGAGCCCGATCTGCGTGTCCCCTTCGAAGCTGCCGGCGAACCGTGCGTCCCGGAAGGTGCGGTAACCCGTGAGGTCCACGCCGGTCAGGCGCTGACCCGCCCGGGCCGGGTAGGTGGGCTTCCCGGTGTCGGGGTCGTAGGCGGGCGCGGCCACCCGTACCTCGAGAACGGCTCCGCCGCCGACGGGGATGTAGTGACCCGAACCGTCCTGGTAGAGGCGGCTGACATACCTGACGGAGTAGCCGAGGCCGCGGGTGCCCGCCCCGGGGACGTCGACGACCATGCGGTCGAAGCAGGCGTGCCGGCCGGTCCTGATGTTCGTCACCGACTCCGTCGTGGCGGCGGAGCGGGTCTTGGCCAGACTGCCCCAGCCGGTGGGGCAGGCGGTGGTCTGGGTGGTGGTGGCCGTGGTGGCGTCGGCCGGGACCGCCGCCACACCCAGCGTGGCGGCCATGAGCGCGACTGTCGACGCCCATGCGATTCTGTTTCGTCCCATTTCATCCCCCGGAAGGGTGGTGTGTCTGATATTAGGTGAGACATTCGGGTTGACGGAATGGTTGCACTCATTCCGCATCGGTGTTTGCTCCGTTCTGTTTCGGCCATCCGGACCGGTACGGCGGCTGTGCGGCCCGCTCGGGAACCCGGATCGGACCTGGGACGTTCCACGAAGGACAGCGGCGACTCGTCTCGCGGGGGCCGTGCGCGTACCCAGGGGGGCGATGTGACGCGGTTGCGAGTGCTTGTCGTAGGGGGCGGGATCGCCGGTGCGGCAGCGGCTCTTGCCCTGCACAAGGCCGGGTTCGACGTCGCCGTGTACGAGGCGCACCCCGACTCCGCCGAGGACATCGGCGCGTTCCTCACCCTCGCGAGCAACGGCATGCGCGCCCTCGCGGAGCTCGACGCCTCGCCCACGGTCACCGCGATCGGCTTCCCCCTCACCTCGATGCGCGTCGTCGACGACACGGGCGCCGAGGTGGCCCACGTGCCGCTCGGCGAGGCCGGCACCCCGCATCTGCAGTACCGGTGCCTGCGGCGCGGTGACCTCAACGCCGCCTTGCAGGCCGAAGTCACGCGCCGGGGCGTCGGCATCCGGCACGGTGCGCGCCTCGTGGGCATCGAGGAAGGCCCGGACGGCGTCACCGCCCACTTCGCCGACGGCAGCACGGCCACCGGCGACCTGCTCATCGGGGCCGACGGCCTGACCTCCACCGTCCGCCGGCTCATCGCCCCCGACGCGCGCCCGGGTTACGCCGGACAGTACGTCTTCTACGGCTGCACCGGCGCCGCCCCCGAGTCCGCCGAGGGGGAGACCATCACCATGGTGCGCGGTAGCACCGTCGCCTTCGGGTACGCGGTGTCGCCCACGGGGGAGACGTACTGGTTCGCGCGTGTCTCCGACACGCCCCTGGCCGCCGACGACATCGCTCACGGCACCCCCACCCGATGGCGCGACCTGCTGCTGCCGCTGCTGCGCAAGGACACCACCCCGGCCGCGGACCTCGTCGCGGCCACCCCCGACCACCTCATGGTCACCAACGCCACCGAACTCCCCACCGGGACGCCCTGGCGCTCCGGCCGCGCCCTGGTCATCGGCGACGCGGCCCACGCGGCGTCCCCCGCCACCGGGCAGGGAGCGTCGATGGCGCTGGAGGACGCCGTGGTCCTCGCCAAGTCCCTGCGGGACGCGCCGGACACCGACGAAGCGCTCTCCCTGTACGAGACCCTCCGCCGCCCCCGCGTGGAACACAACATCACCGTCAGCGGCGGCATATCCCGCGGCACCCACACCCCGTCAGGCCCCGGCCCGCGGGCCGGGGGAGGGAACCGGCCGGGCGACGACGAGCTCATACGCCACCTGGAGTGGGGCACCGACCTCCGGCGACTCATGCCGTAGATCGATGGAGTGACCAACCGGCGCAACCCCGGCGTGCACCCGCCCCTCATACAGGTCGAACCATCCCGGGTTCTCGGAGAGGAGCGTCTGGTGGCCCGTCAGTTGTCCCGTCGACAGTTCGTGGTCTATTCGCTCGCGGCGACCACCCTGACCGTCGCGGCACCGCTCGGCTGCGACGGCTCGACCGCGGAAGGCGCCGAGGCAGCCGCGGACGGTGCCCGCCGGTCGTCCGACGTCGTGGCCACCGGCACCGACGAGGAGATGCTGGTCCTGGAGGTCACCCCGGCCAACAGGGTCGTCGTACGGCTGCCGCGCGTCGAGGTCGGCCAGGGCGTCACCACGGCCGTCGCCATGATGATCGCCGAGGAGTTGGACGCCCGGCTCGCCGACGTCGACATCCCGCTCGCGGACGCCCGCACCAAGGGCAGCCAGTTCACCGGCGGCTCGAACTCGGTCAGTTCGCTGTACGGCCCGGCCCGGCATCTGGCCGCCACCGCCCGCGCCAAACTCATCACCGCCGCCGCACGGCGCTGGCACGTCCCCGCGCGGACCCTGCGCACCCGGGGCACCCGGGTCTTCGCACCGGACGGGCGCACGGCCACCTTCGGATCGCTGAGCAGGAGTGCCGCCCGGATCACGCGGTCGGCGGTGTCGACCGCACCCAAGCCCGCCTCCAAGCACCGGGTGATCGGACGGCCGACGACCCGCATCGACGCCCGCGACATCATCACCGGCAAGGCCGAGTACACCGGAGACCTCGCGGTGGCCGGAGCGAAGCCGACGGTGGTGGCCCGGCCGCCGACCATCGGCGGGAAGGTCGTCTCGGTCGACTCCCAGGCCGCACGCGCCATGCCCGGCGTGCACGCGGTCGTCCGGATCGACGGAGGTGTCGCCGTGGTCGCGGAGACCTTCCACCACGCCTTCCAGGCCCGGGACGCGCTCCGGATCAAGTGGGCACCGGGCCCGCTGGCGAACCTCTCCGACAAAGAGATCCGCTCCCGGCTGCGCGCCGCGGTCCCCAAGCTGACCGACCCGCCGCGCGGATCGGCGCAGACCGAGGCCGAGTTCGAATTCGCCTTCGTCAGTCATGCGCCGATGGAGGTGCTGACCGCGGTCGCGGACGTACGCGACCGGCGTGCCGAGATCTGGTTCTCCTCCCAGACACCGCAGTCGGCACGCGAGGACATCGCCTCCACGATCGGCCTGCCGGCGTCCAAGGTCCGGGTCCATGTCCTGCGCGGTGGCGGCTCGTTCGGGCGCCGCCTGAACTACGACGCCGCGATCGAGGCCGCACAGATCTCCAAGAAGGCGGGCCGGCCGGTGAAGCTGATGTGGAGCCGGACCGACGACATCCGGCACGGCAGAATGCGCCCGGCCTCCCACCACCGGATCCGGGCCAGCCATGACCGGGGCAGGGTGGTGGCCTTCGCCCATGCGACGGCCTCGGTCAACGAGTCCCTCGGCAAGCAGGGCCTGTCCCCTCAGGGCGGCGTGCGCACCGCAGCCCTACGCGCCCCCGCGGCTGCCCCGCTCCCCAGCGACAGCGGCCTCTACAACTTCGGGCGCCTGTCCGGGGACTCGGGCTCGGTCGACCTGGCGATGCCGCTCGGCGCCTGGCGATCGGTGGACTCCGGCACGATGCGCACCGCCGAGGAGATCGTCGTCGACGAGGTCGCCCGCAGCCTCGGCAAGGACCCGGTCGCCTTCCGCCGTACGACCCTGCGGAGCAAGGCCGTCAAGGCCGTACTGGACAAGGTCGCGACCGCCGGAAAGTGGGGCCGGACCATGCCGCAGGGCCAAGCCCAGGGGGTCGCCGTCCACGAGGAGTACGGCTCCTGCGTGGCCTGCCTGGTCGAGATCGACGCCACCGATCCGAAGAACCCCCGGGTGACCAAGGTGGTGATGGCGGCCGACGTCGGAACAGCCGTCAACCCGCGCGGACTCGAGGCCCAGCTCATGGGCACCGCCGTCGACGGGATCTCCACCGTGCTGCGGGCCGGCCTGCACATCGACCGGGGCGCCGTCCGCGAGAGCAGCTTCGCCGACTTCCACTACGCGCGCCAGCGGCACGCCCCACAGCACTTCGAGGCGCACATCATGCCCTCCAGGCGCGATCCCGGCGGAGCCGGCGAACTCGGCGTCCCGGCCGCGGCCGGCGCCGTCGCCAACGCCTACGCCCGCGCGACCGGCACGAAGCCGCGCCGTTTCCCGATCGACTTCTGACCCCCGATCAAGCCCCTCTGATCGCCGCCCGAGAAGGTACCGATGCCCTCCTACTCCTTCACCCTCAACGGGAAACGCGTCACCGTCGAGGCGCCCGCCGACATGCCCCTGCTGTGGGTGCTGCGCGACCTGCTGAACGTCACCGGCCCCAAGTACGGCTGCGGCGTCGGCGCCTGCCGCGCCTGCACCAGCCATCTCGACGGCGACGAGATCCAGCCCTGCGTCGTACCGGTCGCCGACTGCGCGGGCCGTGAGATCACCACCATCGAGGGCCTGGCCGATGGCGACAAGCTGCACCCCGTGCAGCAGGCCTGGCTCGACTGCGACGTCGCCCAGTGCGGCTTCTGCCAGCCGGGCCAGATCATGGCCACGGCCGCGCTCCTGAAGAAGACACCCCGGCCCACGGACGCCGACATCGACCGGATCGAGAACGTCTGCCGCTGCGGCACCTACACCCGGATCCGCGAGGCGATCAAGAAGGCCGCCGCCGGCAGCTGACTTCAGCACCGCCGGAGGCGGCCGTACCCTGAGGGCCGTGCAGAACTCCTTCGAGGGCCCGGGCGCCACGGCGGCGCGGTTCACCGGGCTTGCGGTGACCGGCGAGCGTCGGCTCTCCGGGACGCTCTCCGAAGTCACCCTCGACGGCGGCCAGGTGGTGATGGTCAAGCGCGCCGACGGGGACGGTGCCGCCCGGGCCGAGGCGGCCGGGCTGCGCTGGCTGGCCGACGCCGGCACGGTCCGCATTCCCGCCGTGCACGGCCACGACGCGCAGTGGCTGGTCACCGACCGGGTGGCGACCGGCCGGCCGAGTGCCGGGGCGGCGCAGCGGCTGGGCCGCGAACTGGCCGCCCTGCACGCCGCCGGCGCACCCGCGTTCGGCGCCCCACCGCCCGGCGGCCCCGAGGACGCCTACATCGGCCTCGCCCCCATGCGCAACGCCACCGGCCCCGACTGGCCCCGCTGGTACGCCGAGCACCGGGTGCTGCCGTATCTGCGCCGCGCCGTCGACGACGGCACGCTCCGCAGCTCGGAGGCGCCCGTCCTCGAGCAGGTCTGCGAGCGGCTCCCCGAACTGGCGGGCCCCGCCGAGCCGCCCGCCCGGCTGCACGGCGACCTCTGGAACGGCAATGTCCTGTGGGGCGCCGACGGACACGCCCGGCTGATCGACCCGGCGGCGCACGGCGGCCACCGCGAGACCGACCTGGCCATGCTCCACCTCTTCGGCTGCCCCCACCTGGACCGGATCCTGGACGGTTATCAGGAGGCCGCGCCCCTCGCCGACGGCTGGAGCGACCGGATCGGCCTCCACCAGCTGTTCCCCCTCTTGGTGCACGCCGTTCTGTTCGGCCGCGGCTACGCTGAACAGGCCCTCGCGGCAGCCAGGGCGGCCTTGACGGGGTGACCCGCCCCGAGGCCGACCGTCCCGCGTCGCGAGGAGGCTCCCCGCCCGTTCCGACGAGGAGAAGCGACCAGCCATGACAAGGAACGGACGCAGCGGGGCCGCCCCCACGCGCCGGCGGCTGTGGCTCTCGGAGAGCAGCCGCGGCCGGGTCACACCGGCAGAGCTCTTCTTCGACCTGGTGTTCGTCTTCGTCGTCACCCAGGTCACGCACGCGGTCGAGACGCACCCCGGCTGGGAGGGCCTCCTCAAGGCGCTGTTCCCGCTGGTCGTCGTGTGGTGGATGTTCAGCGGGTTCGGCTGGCTGACCAACGCCGTACGCCCCGACGCCGTGCCGGTGCGGCTGCTGCTGACGCTCGCCATGATGTGCTTCTTCATCATGGGCCTCGACGTGCCCTACGCCTTCGAACCCGACGGCTGGGCCTTCCCGCTCGCCTACCTGGCCGTGGTCGCCATCCACGGCCTGGTCTACCTCACGGCGGACGCTCCGTCGGCGCGCCAGGCCATCGTCCGCAACATGCCGTTCAACGCCGCGGCCGGCGTCCTCGTCCTCGTCGCCCCGCACCTGCCGGATGTCTGGGGCTGGGTGTGCTGGGCGGCCGCCGTGCCCCTCCTCTACCTCTCGCCCTTCCTCGGCCGCATCCGCGGCTTCGTCATCGAACCCCACCACTTCGTGGAGCGCCACGCGCTGCTCCTCATCGTCGCGCTGGGCGAATCGGTGGTGGCCATCGGGATCGGTGCCGAGAGCTCGGAGAGCCACGCGGTGGACGCCTCCCTGGCGTTCGGGGTGGTGCTGGGCATCGCCGTGGCGACGGGACTGTGGTGGGTGTACTTCGACGGCGACGAGGCACGGGCCGAGGCGGAGTTCGAGAAGGCGACCGAACAGCGGCGTCAGATGCTCGCCTACTACGCGTTCACCGGCGCCCACCTCGTGATGATCATCGGCGTCGTCCTGGTCGCCGCGGGCATCACCGACGCCATCCACCACCTCGGCGGCCACACCGACCGGTGGTGGCTGGGCTGCGGCACCGCCGTCTTCCTGCTCGGGCACGCGCTGTACCGGGGACTGCTCAACAGCGGGCGGCTCGCGGACCGCCTGGTGGGAGCGGTGTGCGCGGTGCCGTTGGGGGTCGCGGCGTCGTTCGCCGGCTGGTTCGCCATGATCGCGGTCGTGGCGGTCCTGACGACCGTGGCGGCCATCGACCACCGCCGGGCACTGCGCAGTTGACGGCGCGCCGGTCGGCTTCAACCGGGCGAGGGCCCGTCAGGACTCCCCGTTCGGCACGGGGCGCCCGGTGAACGCGTCCAGAAGGACCCGCTTGCCGAGCGGGCGGTCCAGTTCCACCGTCACTTCCTCGGCCCGCAGGTCGGATGTGCAAAGACCGTCGTTCGAGCCGCGAACGTAGCCGGACAGAACCACGCTGCCGTCCGTCTCCAGCACGTCCACGCCGGGACCGTCGTCGCAGGAGCCGTGATAGGCCTGCACGGTGACGGACCGGCCGTCCTCGGCCACGTCGACCAGCCGGCCGAGGTCCCACAGATCGTCGGTGGGGGTGTCCCGAGCCGGCCCGATGGGGGGCTTGGGGGGTTTCGAAGGGCTGAGGGCGACGCGCTTGAGCGGGGTGTCGTATCCCTTGAGGGTGAACAGCCAGGCCGGGACCGTGGCCGGGCCGCGACTGGTGGCCAGCGCCGTCTCGCCCAGCTTCACCCCGGTCACGGTGAGATGCGGTCCGGGGCCGCCGTTGCCCCCCAGCCCGTCGAACGCCTCCCGCGCCCCCATGAGCGGCATGGTCAGCGATCCACCGTCCCGCCAGGTCACCTTGCCGTCCTTCTGAGGCGTGTCGGGGAGGTCGCCACGCAGCACGTAGCTGTCGGTCATGTACGCCTCCTTGTCGGCCTCGTTGTGGAAGGCACCCTCGGGAAGCTGGACCGTGTCCGCCATCGGGTAGTAGCCCTCGCGCCATGTCTCGGCGGCCGGTGAGCCGTCCCAGGCCTCGGCGACCTCGCGGGCTCGAGTCCGGGTCTCCGGTGCCGAGTCGGAGCCGCCGAGGGCCTCGGCACCGCATCCGGCGACGAGCAGGCCGAGCGCGGTCAGCAACGGGACGGTGCGTGCGGTGGGCGTGGCCATGAATCCCCCTGATCGGACGGCGACGGACGCGGCAGGGACGGTGCCGTGGCCGTCCCGACACTGTGACGCACGGAAGGCGCGCCGCGTTCGGTCACACCAGTGACTGGGTGCCGAGGACCGCGATCAGCTCCAGCTTCTCGGCCGCCTCGGTGCCCGGCTCGGCCGAGTACACGAGGATATGCAGGTCGTTGCCCTCGACGCGGAGCAGGTCGCAGTCCAGGGTCAGCAGGCCCACCTGCGGATGCTCGATCGTCTTGCGCGAGGCCTCCAGCCGGCCGACGACGCCCGCGTCCCACAGCTCCGTGAACCGCTCGCTGCCCGCACGCAACTCGCCGATCAGACGCCGCAGTTGACGGTCGGCGGGATACCTGGCGGCGGTCGCGCGCAGCTCGGCGACCATGCCGACCTCGAAGGCCCGCCGTTCCTCGGGCGTGTGCCGGACCCGGCTCGGCGCACCGAGGAAGTTGCGCCAAGCCCCGTTGCGTTCGAAGCCCCGCAGGCCGTGGGGGTCGCCCATCAGGGCCGCGTACATCGGGTTGGCCAGCAGCAGGGTGTGTGCCGCGTCGGTGACGGCGACGGGTGTGTCCACCAGCCGGTCCAGCAGGCGCTGGACACTGGGGGTGATGTACGCGGGGACGGTGTCGGGGCCCGGCGGTGCAAGCCCGGCGAGCTGGAACAGATAGGCCCGCTCGTGGCCCGACAGCCGCAGCGCCCGGGCCAGGGCCTCGACGACCTGCCCGGAGGGGCCGTTTGCCCTGCCCTGTTCGAGGCGGGTGACGTAGTCGACCGAGATTCCGGCCAGCATCGCCAGCTCCTCACGGCGCAGCCCGGCCGCCCGCCGATGCCCGCCCGCCGACAGCCCCGCCGCCTCGGGCGGAACCCGGTCGCGCCAGCGGCGCAGCGCCCGTCCCAGTTCCGTCCCCGTCATGCCCTCCAGTGAACACCGCCTTTCGTGGATGTGCCTGGTACTGCGAGTCCCAGGAAGAAGGGACTCCTGGCTGCCGGCCCGGCCGCGCGGCACCGTGGAGGGCATGACGACAACACTGATCACCGGAGCCAACAAGGGGCTGGGATTCGAGTCCGCCCGCCGGCTCGTCGCAGCGGGCCACACCGTCTACATCGGCGCCCGGGACGCCGAGCGTGGACGCCGCGCCGCCGAACGGCTCGGCGCACGGTACGTGCAACTCGACGTCACCGACGACAGTTCCGTCCACGCCGCGGTGAAGACCGTCGAGGCCGACGGCGGGCTCGACGTCCTCGTCAACAACGCGGGCATCGAATACCGGGGCGAGAACAACGGCGTGCCCGGCGCCGCGGACCTGACCGCCGACGACATGCGCACGCTGTTCGAGACGAACGTCTTCGGAGTCGTCCGCGTCACCCACGCCTTCCTGCCACTGCTGCGGAAGTCGGCCGCGCCGGTCTTGGTCAACGTCAGCAGCGGCCTCGGCTCGGTCACCCACGTCTCCGACCCGGATCACCCGGCGTACCACTACCCGGGCGTCGCGTACCCCGCCTCGAAGGCCACCGTGAACATGCTCACCGTGCAGTTCGCGAAGGCCTTCCCGGAGATGCGGATCAACGCGGTCGAGCCCGGCTTCACCGCCACGGACCTCAATGGGCGCACCGGCACGCAGACCGTGGAGGAGGGCGCCGAGATCATCGTACGCATGGCACAGCTCGGTCCGGACGGCCCGACCGGAGGCTACTTCGACGTGGGCGGGCCGCTGCCCTGGTGACCTCGGCCGCCGACGTTCCCGAGCCCCCTCAGATGACGGCGTCCGCGCGCAAGGCTTCGATCTCCTCGCCGGTACGGCCGAGTTCGGCGAGGATCGCCCCGGTGTGCTCGCCCACCTGCGGCACCGGGTCCATGCGCGCGGGCAGCCCCGCGAGGTCGGCCGGCGGGAGCAGGGCCTGCACCGTCGCGCCGCCGGGGATCGCAACGTCCTGCCAGCGGCCGCGGGCGGCCAGCACCGGGTGGTCCAGGAAGGCGGCGACGTCGTTGACCCCGGCGCAGGCGATCTTGATGGACTCCAGGTCCTTGAGGATCTCCTCGGCGTCGGAGCGGGCGCAGCGCTCGGCGACGACGGCGTTCACCTCCGCGCGGTGGGCCACGCGGGCGGAGCTCGTGGCGAAACGCGGGTCGTCGGTCAGCTCCGGCCGGCCCAGGAACTCGGCGCACAGCACGGCCCACTCGCGCTCGTTCTGGATGGAGAACAGCACCTGGCGGCCGTCGGCGGCGGTGAAGGCGCCGTACGGAGCGAGGGTGGGGTGCTGGGTGCCCAGGCGCGAGGGCTGGGCGCCGCCGTACCGCGTGTAGTAGGCGGGCTGGCCCATCCACTCCGCCAGCGCCTCGAACAGGGAGATCTCCACCGGGTGGGCCGTTCCGGTGGTGGCGCGTGTGTACAGGGCGGTGAGGATGCCGCTGTACGCGTACATCCCGGCCGCGATGTCGGCGACGGAGATGCCGACCCGCGCGGTGTCCTCGGGGGTCCCGGTCAGCGACACCAGGCCGGTCTGGCACTGCACCAGCAGGTCGTACGACTTCCGGTCGGCCCACGGCCCGGACGTGCCGTACCCGGAGATCGTGCACGGGATCAGCCGTGGCCACCGCTCGCGGAGCGCCTCGACATCCAGGCCGAGGCGGTTGGCGGCGCCGGGCGCCAGGTTCTGGACGAACACGTCGGCACCGTCGAGGAGTTGGTGCAGGATCGCACGGCCCTCCGAAGCCTTCAAGTCCAGCGTGAGGGATTCCTTGGAGCGGTTGAGCCAGACGAAATAGCTGGACTGGCCGTGCACGGTGGTGTCGTACCGGCGCGCGAAGTCCCCGCCCCCGGGCCGCTCGACCTTGATCACACGCGCGCCGAGGTCGGCGAGCTGCCGGGTGGCGTAAGGGGCGGCCACGGCCTGTTCCAGGCTGACCACGGTGATGCCGGACAAGGGGAGATGCGGCGCGCTCATGCGGGCCATTAGTACGTGGCTGTTCGAGGGTCCGTCAACGGGCCGCCGGACGGCCTGGGCTGGATACTCCGGTTGGCGAGGTGTCCGACGGTCTCAGGCGGGGACGCGTAGTGTCTCCACGGCCCTGACCAGGGGGGCCAGTTCGGGATTCTTCGCGGCTTCGTCGAGGGCTTCGCGCAGTGCGGCCTGGTTGGTGGGGCGGGCTTCTTCCAGCAGTTTGAGGCCGGCGTCGGTGACGTCGGTGTAGATGCCGCGGCGGTCGGTGGGGCAGAGGTAGCGGGAGAGCAGGCCGCGGTCCTCGAGGCGGGTGACGAGGCGGGTGGTTGCGCTCTGGCTGAGGACGACGGCGTCGGCGACCTGTTTCATCTGCAGGTGGCCGCCTTCGCCGTTGTGCTGGCGGCTGAGCACGTCGAGCAGGGAGTACTCGCGCACGCTGAGGTCGTGCCCGGTCTGCAGGGCGCGCTCGATGTGCGCCTCGATCCTCCCGTGCAGCAGGGAGAGGGCGCACCAGCCCTGGGCGAGAGCAGTGAGCGCGGGATCCGTGGCGGTCATGGCGCGGGTGTCCTCCGTCCCGAGGTGAAGAACATCCAGGATAGGGCATCCGTGAAATTTCCAGCGGATGCGTGTAGAGCGCGCCTGCAAGCAATGGTGCAAACTCCGTGGCCGCCGGGGCGACGGCCCGCGTACCGTCAGGTCCATGATCAGCCAGCGCCCGACCACCACGCTGTGGCGTCCCACCGGCCCCAAGGAGCTGGACCTCGTCCGCGAGCTCAACTGGCGTGCCTGGCCGCCGAGACTGCCCGAGCAGCCGATCTTCTACCCGGTGCTCAACGAGGACTACGCCGTGAGGATCGCCCGGGACTGGAACGTCAAGCACGACGGCGCCGGATTCGTGACCCGGTTCGAGGTCGACTCGGAGTTCCTGAGCGGGTACCCCGTCCAGCAGGCGGGCGGCGAGACGATTCTCGAGCTGTGGGTGCCCGCCGAGGAGCTCGACGAGTTCAACGCCCACATCGTCGGCACGATCGAGGTCGTCCACGAGTTCCGCTGACCGCGGCGGCCACCACCTCTAGGGCCGGGCCAGGTGCCGCATCGTCAGCGCCACGCCCAGCCTGAACCTGCCCTGCGGAGTACGCAGCGGCCAGCCCAGCAGGTGCTCGGCGTGCGCCAGCCGTTCCTGGAGCGTGGAGTGGTGGACGTTGATCTCGGCCGCCGCCGCCCGCAGGCTCACCGTCGAGGCGACGGCGTGCAACGTGGCCGGCAGCCAGGGCGCGGCCGCCGCTGCCGCCTCCAGGGCCTGGACGTCGGGCGGCGGTTCGGCGCCCGGTACGACGAGGTCCGCGAGGAGGGCGATGCCGCCGAGGTCGTCGGCGTGGACGACGCCCGGACCGGGGTCCTGGGCGGTGCCCTCGGCGGTGAACCGGAGCGCGATGCGGGCCTGCGACCAGGAGCGCGGCAGGTCGAGCACCGGAACGGCGGGGCCCACGCCGACGCGGCCGACGGGCGGCTCGGCGTCCGCGTGCGCGGGGACGATGTGGGGCCGGCCGTCCAGCGGGGCGAGGACGCGGGCCGGTGCGGCAGGATCGAGCCCCAGCCGGCGGGCCGCGTGCAGCCGCGCCGCCTCCGGAGCCGCGGCGTCGAGGACGGTCTCGACCAGCGCCGGATCATCGGCCGGCGCCCGTCCACGCGTCCGGTCGAGCACGAGCCGTACGGCACCGGCGGCCCGCTCCAGGATCACCGCGTCGACGACACTGGGCTCCGCCGCCTCGGCCCGCTCCAGCCACAGCGCCGGAGCGCCGCCCGGCGTCAGCGCGGCGGACGGCCAGGCGGCATCCGGCGGCAGGTCGTTCTCCCGGCGTGTCCCGTCCGCCTCGACCCGCACATGCACCCGCCGCTCCACGTCCACCAGCCGGGCCGGCACCCCGGCCAGCACGGCAGCCCCGCGCACGAGCGCCTCCAACCCGGCCCGCGACTCGGCGAGCCGATCGAAGTAGGCGATGACACGAACGGCGGCGCCGGCGTCCGGATCCAGCGCGGTCAGACGTCCAGCCAGCTCCTTCATGGGCCCATAGTGCGGTACGAGGTCAAGCGGCGGGGAGGCCGGGCATGAGAACGCCGGGCAGGTGGACGTTCCCTGAAGGGGCGCCCGGGGAACCGCTCGAACGGCCACAAGCAACCCGCGCTCGCACAATCACAGAACCCGGCAGCCGAACAGGCGACGCTTCACTCACCCAACAGCCTCTTCAACCAAGCCAGATGCGCCCCCCGACACGCCTGCGACAACACCGCCTGAGGCGCGAACCCGTCGAACCCATGGAACCCACCGGGCCACACATGCAACTCGGCCACCCCACCGGCCTGCCAGATCCGCGACGCATAGGCGACGACCTCATCGCGGAAGGTCTCCGCAGAGCCGACGTCGAGGAAGGCCGGAGGCAGCCCTGACAGATCCTCGGCACGGGCAGGCGCCGCATACGCGGGCACGTCGGGACCACCCCGGCGCTCACCGAGCAGCGCCGTCCACCCGGTCTCATTGGCCGTACGGTCCCAGACACCGAGGCCCGCCATCTGATGGACGGACGGCGTGTCATTGCGGTCGTCCAGCATCGGGCACATCAGCAGCTGCCCGATCAGCTCCGGCCCCTTGCGGTCCCGGACGAGCAGGGCCAGCGCCGCGGACAGCCCGCCGCCGGCGCTCGCACCTGCGACAACGATCCGCTGCGGGTCGCCACCGAGCTCGGCGGCGTGCTTCGCCGTCCATTCCAGACCGGCGTACACGTCCTCGATCTGCGCCGGGTACGGGTGCTCGGGCGCGAGGCGGTACTCCACGGACACCACGACCGCGTCCAGCTCCTTCGCCCAGGCCAGGGCGGCGTCGACGCCGACGCGGTTGTTGCCGAGGACCATGCCGCCGCCGTGGACGTGGTAGATCACGGGTCGCGGACCCGCCTCGGACGATGCGGTCGGCCGGCAGATCAGCAGGGAGATCTCGGGCGCGCCGTCGGGGCCGGACACCGCCCGGTCCTCGACCTCGAAGAAGCCGTCCATGGTCAGGTCCAGCTCGGCGAGCATCTGGATCCCGGCACCCTGACGGATCTCGGCTATCTGGTCCATCGTCATGCCGGGCGAGATCACGTCCTTGATGAGCTCCAGGGCGGCGGCGAGCTCGGGGTCGAACGGGGGTGGCACCTGGGTCATGGCTGCTCCTCACACGGGGGCACCTGAGTGCCCGGCGGCTCTGCGGTCATGATCTGTGTCCCGGCGCTGACCGGAGGGCCGCCGATCGGCGGAACCTGCCCGCCGTACGGCGGGTGGCACCCCCGTGGCCCGGAGATTGCCAGGACATGACCCGCTGTTCACCTGCCATGGGTGGAAGTCATCACCAGTCGCGACAACGCTGTCAAGGCCCCACCTGCACCAGGAGCAATACCAGTGAACGTCTCCCTCTCCGTCTGGCTGCTGACCGTCGTGGCCCTGTGCGCCCTCGTCGCCGTGGACTTCTTCATCGGTCGCAAACCCCACGACGTGTCCATCAGGGAAGCGGGCACGTGGACGGTCGTCTGGGTAGTCCTGGCCTGTCTGTTCGGGCTCGGCCTGTTCTACTTCGGCGGCGGCGGGCCGACGGGCGAGTTCTTCGCCGGGTACATCACCGAGAAGTCGCTCAGCGTCGACAACCTCTTCGTCTTCGTCCTGATCATGGGGAAGTTCGCGGTGCCCTCGCCGTACCAGCAGCGCGTCCTGATGGTCGGCGTGATCATGGCTCTGGTGCTGCGCGCGGGCTTCATCGCGGCGGGCGCGGCGATCATCTCCGCGTTCTCATGGGTGTTCTACCTCTTCGGCGCCTTCCTGATCTGGACCGCCTGGAAGCTGGTCCAGGACGCCCGCAAGGAGGAGCACGAGGAGGAGTACCAGGAGAACAAGCTGCTGAAGATGGCGGAGGAGCGCTTCGGCGTGGCCGACCGCTACCACGGGACGAAGCTGTTCATCACGGAGAACGGCAAGCGGATCATGACCCCGATGCTGGTCGTGATGCTGGCGATCGGCTCCACCGACGTACTGTTCGCCCTCGACTCCATCCCGGCCATCTACGGGCTGACCCAGGACCTGTACATCGTCTTCACCGCGAACGCCTTCGCGCTGATGGGCCTCAGGCAGCTGTACTTCCTGATCGGCGGCCTGCTGAAGAAGCTGGTCCACCTCAGCTACGGTCTGTCGATCATCCTGGGCTTCATCGGCGTGAAGCTCGTGCTGCACGCGCTGCACGAGTCCGGCGTCCATGTCCCCGAGATCAGCATCCCCTTCTCGCTCGGCTTCATCGTGCTCGTCCTGGCGGTGACGACGGTGACCAGCCTGCGGGCTTCGAAGCAGCAGGAGCAGGAAGCGGCGCGTCGCGGGCGACAGCCGGCGAACGAGCCCCACCGCGGTGGTGGAGTCCCACGGCGGTGAGCGTCACGACCAGAGCGCACACGCCGGTCCGGCCGAAGCGGCCGTGGATGCGGCCGCCCAGCCAGGAGCCGACCGTGCCGTCGAAGTAGGCGGCGCATCCCACTGGGCGACCGGCTCGCCGGTCACGCTTGACTTCGAGAGCGCTCCAAGAACTAGCGTCGGCAGGGTCGGTGACGGTCCGGGCGAACGGAGACAGACCATGCGGGTCGGTGTGCACATCAACCGGTTCGACCATTCCGGGGGAGGCCCCGCGCTCGGCGCCGAACTCGCCGCCGCGGGTGCCGCCGCCGAGGCGGCCGGCGTGAGCTGGCTGTCGGTGATGGACCACTACTTCCAGATGGAGTTCAACGACCGCGCCGAGGACCCCATGCTGGAGGCATACACGACCCTCGGCTACCTTGCCGCCCACACCTCCACGGTCCGCCTCGGCGCCCTGGTGACCGGTGTGACGTACCGTCACCCCGGCTTGCTCGCCAAGATCGCCACCACGCTCGACGTGCTGTCCGGCGGCCGGGCCACCCTCGGGATCGGCGCCGCCTGGTACGGCCGCGAACACGAGGGGCTCGGTGTGCTGTTCCCGCCGGTCGCCGAGCGCTTCGAGCGGCTGGAGGAGACCCTGCGGATCTGCCTCCAGATGTGGGACCCGCAGAACAACGGCCCCTTCGAGGGCAAGCACTACCGGCTGACCGAGACCCTCTGCGTACCGGCCCCGGTCAGCGCCCCGCACCCCGAGATCATGATCGGCGGGGGCGGGGAGAAGAAGACGCTCCGGCTGGTGGCCCGGTACGGCGACGCGTGCAACCTGTTCACCACCTCGCCGGAGGAGGTCAGGCACAAGCTCGACGTGCTGCGCGGCCACTGCGACACCGAGGGCCGCGACTACGACACGATCCGCAAGACCGTCGCCTACAGCGGAGACCCGGCCACCCAGAGCGACCTCGACGCGTTCACCCGGGACATCTCGGGCTACACCAAGCTCGGGATCGACACCGTGATCCTCTCCCCGCGCCTGAGTGAGACGTCCGGCTGGATGGAGAGCTTCGTGGCTCCGGCGGTTCAGCGGCTGGCCGGACTCGACTGAGTCACGGGCGGACGGCTGCGGGAGACGACACGCGTCCCGCAGCCGTCGACCACCCGCATCTGCAGCGACCCGCAGCCGCAGCGCGTCCACACCGTGTGACCGGCCGTGGTGCTGTGCCGGGAGAGCACCTGGAAGGGGTCGGCGCCGTCGGGCCATCCGCAGTGCGGGCAAACGGTGCCGGTCGGGCTGGTCATGGCAACTCCTCGTACCTCGTGGGCTGATGCGGCCGTCGCGACATCACCAAGGGTGCGGTGCGCCTCCGTACAGGTCCAGGTTGACTTTCCGGACCTCATCTTGAAGCGTGGGCTACATGATTGACCTGCGCCGACTGCACGTCCTCAGGGCGGTCGCCCACTACGGCACGGTCACCGCGGCCGCCCGCGCCCTGCACTTCACGCCCTCCGCCGCCTCCCAGCAGATCCGTCAGCTGGCCCGCGATCTGGGCGTCGACCTGCTGGAACCGCAGGGTCGCGGGGTGCGCCTCACCGCGGCCGCCGAGAGCCTGCTCGCGCACGCGGACGCCATCGCGGCGCGGTGGGAGGAGGCCGAGCTCGATCTGCGGGCCGAATACAGCGCCCCCGCCGGGCAGTTGCGCGTCAGCGGCTTTTCCACGGCCGCGTCGGTGCTGCTCGCGCCGATGGCCGTACGCCTGCGGGAGCGGCATCCGCGGCTTACCGTGCGGATCCAGGAGACGGGCGTGCCGGAGTGCTTCGACCTGCTCTTCGAGGGGAAGATCGACCTGGCCGTCGTGGAGGTGACGCCGCACAACCCGCCGCTGAGCGACGCGCGCTTCGACCAGCGGCCGCTGCTGGACGACTCGTACGACCTCGTCGTCCACGACGACCATCCGCTGGCCGGACGTGAGTGCGTCGACCTGGCGGAGACGGCGCACGAGGAGTGGATCGCGCCGGTGCCGGAGAGTCCGTGCCGCCCGCATGTGATGTCGGCGTGCGGCGCGGCCGGCTTCACACCCGACGTGATCCATCACGCGGTGGACTGGAACGTCACCGCCCACCTGATCGCCCACCGGCTAGGCGTCGCCCTCGTGCCACGGCTGGCCCAGCTGCCCCCGCACCTGCCGATCACCCGCGTCCGGTGCGCGGGCGACCCGCACCGCAAGGTGCTCACCTGTACGCGCCGGGGCTGCCGGGAACGCCCGGCGGTGGCGGCGGCGCTGCGGGAGCTGCGGGAACTGGCGCCGACAGCGGTGGCGTAGCGCATGCGAGGGGGGCCGGAGCGGGTCTGCTCCGGCCCCCTGCAGGGCCTGCGCTGCCGCTGATCAGGCGGCGACCGGCTCGCCCGCGTGACCGTGGACGCGCGCGATGACCTCGGTCAGCTGCGCGGCGACCTCGGCGTCGTCGGCCGGGTGCGTCTCGGCGAAGCGGGTCACCGAGCCGGGGATGGACAGCTTGACGTCCTCCAGCACCTTGCCGCCCGCGATGCCGACGGCCTTGCGGGTCTCGTCCTGCGCCCACACGCCGCCGTACTGGCCGAAGGCGGTGCCGACCACGGCGACCGGCTTGCCGCCGAAGGCACCGGCGCCGTACGGGCGGGACAGCCAGTCGATGGCGTTCTTCAGCACGGCCGGGATGGTGCCGTTGTACTCCGGGGAGAAGAGCAGGAACGCGTCGGAGGCCTGGGCGGCCTCACGCAGCTTGGCGGCGGCGGCGGGGACGCTGCCCTCGACGTCGATGTCCTCGTTGTAGAAGGGGATGTCGGCCAGGCCCTCGAAGAGCACGACCTCGGCGCCCTCGGGAGCGAGCTTGACGGCCGCCTCGGCCAGCTGACGGTTGTGCGAACCGGCGCGAAGGCTGCCGACGAGCGCGAGGATGCGAACAGACATGCGAACTCCAAGATGCTGAAACACTGCCGTTACGATCCGGACCGGGGTCCGTTTTAATTTCTAGCACCCTAACCGGACCGCGGTCCAGTTTCATTCCCGATGCTTTACGCTGGCTTCATGTCCGCCGACCTGCCGCCCCTTCCGAACTCCGAGGAGCCCGTCGACACGCCACAGTTGCTGACGGTCGGCTCCGCCGTCGACGAGCCCTGCCTGCGCGCCGACGCGGCCCGCAACCGCGCCCGGCTGCTGGAGGCCGCCACCCGGCTGATTGCGGAGCACGGAGTGGCCGGGGTCACCATGGAGGCGGTGGCCGCGGAGGCCGGGGTGGGCAAGGGGACGGTCTTCCGCCGCTTCGGCGACCGCACCGGCCTGCTGACGGCCCTGCTGGACCACTCCGCGCGCACGTTGCAGGCCGACTTCCTCGGCGGCCCGCCGCCGCTGGGCCCCGGGGCGCCGCCGGTCGAGCGGCTGCGGGCGTTCGGCGTGGCGGTCCTGTACCGCACGGCCGAGCAGCTGGACCTGCGACTGGCCGCCCAGCCCGATCCGACCCGCCGGTTCTCCCACCCCTCGGTCCGGGCGCTGCACACCCACGTCACGATGCTGCTGCGGCAGATCCTGCCGGACGCCGACTGCGACCTCCTCGCCCAGACGCTCATGGCGTCTCTCGACCCCGCCCTGATCAACCACCTGACCAGGCAGTGCGGTATGCCCATGGAGCGGCTGGAGAAGGGCTGGCTCGCCCTGGTCGACCGCGTGACGGGAACAGGGGTGTGAACGGGCGACGGCCCTGACCTGAGCCTCACTCACAGGTTCTGCAAAGATGCCGTACGTCATGGTGCAGATACCGAAAACGCCCGCGCCCGCCTCCCCCGCACCGCGCTCGGTACCCACGAGCGCCGATGTGGCCCGCCTGGCCGGCGTCTCGCGCGCGACCGTCTCCTACGTCCTCAACAACACCAGCGCCGTCCGGATCAGCGAGCCCACCCGCCGCCGCGTCCACGAGGCCGCGAAGGAGCTGGGGTACGTCCCGCACGCGGCCGCGCGCAGCCTGCGTGCCGGGCACAGCCGCATGGTCCTGATGCCCGCGCCGAGCTTTCCCGTCGGACCGCTCTACAGCCGGTTCCTCAGCGACCTCCAGGCCGCGCTCGGCCGCCTCGACTACACCGTCGTGCAGCACGGCGGCGTCGGACTGCACGGCGACGAGGCTGCCCGGGCCTGGGCCGAGCTGCGCCCGGTCGCCGTCCTGGTGCCGGGCTCCGGGCTCGACCCCAAGGGGGTGACGGTGCTCAAGCGGTCCGGCGCGCGGGCCGTGGTCACGCTCGGCCCCGAGTCCGTCGACGGCGCGCACGCCCTGCTCATGGACCACGAGGCCGTCGGGTACTGCGCGGGCGGTCATCTGTACGACCGCGGTCGGCGCCGTATCGGCGTCGTCGTGCCGGAGGAGGAAGGCCTGGAGTCCTTCTCCACCCCTCGCCTCGAAGGCGTGCGCCGCGCCCTGCACGGCACGGACGCCACCGTGACCCCCTTGCCCCTGGCCTACGAGGAGGAGTCCGCCGCGCGGCTCGCCGCCCGCTGGCGCGACCTGGGCCTGGACGCCGTGTTCGCCTACAACGACGAGTACGCGATGCTGCTGATGCGCGCCCTGCAGGACGAGGGCCTCGGCATCCCCGCCGACACGGCCGTCATCGGCGCCGACGACCTGATGCTCGGACGGCTGCTGCGGCCTAGGCTGAGCACGGTCCACATAGAGCTGCCGTCCGGCCGCGACCTCGCGGAACTGGTCGACCGCGCGGTGCAGACCCCCGGCGCCGCACCCGAGACGCACAAGGTGCTGGGGGCGACGGTCGTACACCGCGAGTCCAGCTGAGGCACCGGGAGTCCGGCCGGCGCACCGACACCCCCTAGGCCAGGGAGGCGTGGCATGCGCACGAGGGTCGGCATCATCGGCGGCGGCCCCGCCGGTCTGCTGCTCGCCCGCTTCCTGCACCGCGCGGGCATCGACTGCGTGGTCCTGGAGAGCCGGACGCGGGAGTACGTCGAGCAGCGCCAGCGCGCCGGGATGCTGGAGCAAGGCACGGTCGACGCGTTGCGCGAGGCCGACGCCGCCGAGCGCCTGGACGCGGAGGGCCTGGTGCACCAGGGCATCGAGCTGCGCTTCGACCGGGAGCGCCACCACATCGACTTCCCGGCGCTGACCGGCGGCCGTACGGTGACGATCTACGCCCAGACCGAGATCGTGAAGGACCTTGTCGCCCTCCAACTCGCCGACGGGCCACCGCTGTTGTTCGAGGCAGAGGCACTCGCCGTCGAGAAGCCGGAGAGCGAGACGCCCGTCGTGCGGTTCCTGCACGAGGGCCGCGAGCAGACGCTGACCTGCGACTGGGTCGCCGGCTGCGACGGCTTCCACGGCATCTCCCGCGACGCCTTCCCGGCCGGCGCCGGCCGCTCGTACGCGCACGACTACCCGTACTCCTGGCTCGGCATCCTGGCCGAAGTGCCGCCGTCCGGCGACGAGTTGATCTACGCGCGCGGCGAACGCGGCTTCGCCCTGCACAGCATGCGCTCAGCGGCCGTCTCCCGCCTCTACCTCCAGGTGCCGACCGGCACCGACCCCGCCGCCTGGCCCGACGACCGTATCTGGGACGAACTCGCCGCCCGCTTCGCCATCGACGCCGACTGGACCTTGCAGCGCGGGCCCATCACCGCCAAGTCCGTGACGTCGATGCGCAGTTACGTCCACGAACCGATGCGCCACGGCCGGCTCCTGCTGGCCGGGGACGCCGCCCACATCGTCCCGCCGACCGGCGCCAAGGGCCTCAACCTCGCGGTGTCGGACGTACGGGTCCTGGCCCGCGCCCTCGCCGAGCACTACCGCACAGGGGGCGGACAGCTGCTCGACAGGTACTCGGAGTTGTGCCTTCAGCGTGTGTGGCAGGCCACCCGTTTCTCGGACGACATGACTAGGATGTTGCACGTTCAACCAGACGGTGATGCGTTCGACCACCGGATGCAGCTGGCACGTCTGCGCCGGATCACCGCATCCCGCCACGCGGCCGCCGAACTGGCGGCGAACTACTCGGGACTACCGCTCCCCGTGTGAGTCCCGCCGGTGATCGAACGGAGAGTCGCAATGCCGTTGCTCGACCCCAAGACCTGGCAGTCCCACTCCCTCTCGGGAGACGAGTACGCCGTCACCGAGCCCGCCACCGGCGACACGCTCGGCAGCGTCACCCTGGCCGGCGCACAGGACGTCGGTACGGCCGCCGAGGCCGCCCGCGCCGCCCAGAGCGAGTGGGCCCGTGCCCCGCACTTCGTGCGCGCCGCAGTGCTGCGCAAGGCCGGTGACCTGTTCGCCGCGCACACCGAGGAACTGCGGGAGTGGATCGTCCGCGAGTCGGGCTCGATCCCCGGCAAGGCCGAGTTCGAGCTGCACGTGGCCGCCCAGGAGTGCTACGAGGCCGCCGCGCTCGCCTCCCGCCCGGCCGGGCAGGTTCTCCCCAGCGAGGCGCCCCGGCTGTCGTACACGCGCCGCGTCCCCGTCGGCGTCGTCGGCGTGATCTCCCCGTTCAACGCGCCGCTGATCCTCTCCATCCGCTCGGTCGCCCCGGCGCTCGCGCTCGGCAACGCGGTCGTGCTGAAGCCCGACCCGCGCACGGCGGTGTGCGGCGGACTGTCGCTCGCTGCCGTCTTCGCGGAGGCCGGTCTGCCCGAGGGACTGCTGCACGTCCTGCCGGGCGGCCCGGAGGTGGGCCAGGCGCTGGTCGCCGACCCGCGCGTGCCCGTCATCTCCTTCACCGGCTCCACGGCCGCGGGCCGGGCCGTCGGCGAGGCCGCCGGACGTCATCTCAAGCGCGCCCACCTGGAGTTGGGAGGCAACTCCGCCCTGATCGTCATGGAGGACGCCGACCTCGACGCGGTGATCTCCACCGCCGCCTGGGGCTCCTTCTTCCACCAGGGCCAGATCTGCATGACGACCGGACGGCACCTCGTCCACCAGTCCCTGTACGACGAGTACGTCGAGCGCCTCGCGGCCAAAGCCGACTCCCTGGCCGTCGGCGACCCGCACCGCACCCAGGTGCACCTCGGCCCGCTCATCGACGCCGGCCAGCTGGACAAGGTGCACGGCCTGGTGGAGGCCAGCGCCTCACGGGGCGCCAAGCTGGCCGCGGGCGGCACCCACGAGCAGCTCTTCTACCGGCCGACCGTGCTCGCCGGCGTCGACGACCAGACCCCCGCGTACACCGAGGAGGTCTTCGGCCCGGTCGCGCCCGTACGCCCCTTCACCACCGCCGACGAGGCCGCCGCCCTGGCCGCGGCCAGCTCCTACGGCCTGTCTCTCGGCATCGTCACCCGGGACGCCGCCCGCGGCCTCGACCTGGCCGAGCGCATCCCGACCGGCATCGTGCACATCAACGACCAGACCGTGAACGACGAGGCCGTCGCGCCCTTCGGCGGCATCGCCGCCTCCGGCACCGGCGCCCGGTTCGGCGGCGAGGCCAACCTGGAGGCGTTCACCGACGTCCGCTGGACGACAGTGCGCGGCGACGTGGCGGCGTACCCCTTCTAGAGCACGGTCCTCCCGGCCGTTCGCCCGGATCGGGTCCTACTGGCCGTTCTCCTCGGCCTGCGCCTGCTGAGCGGCCACGGCCTGGCGGACCTCGTCCATGTCGAGCTTCCGGGCCTGCCCGATGACGTCCGCCAGGGCGGCCTCGGGCAGGGCACCCGGCTGCGCGAACACGGCGACACGGTCACGGACGATCATCAACGTCGGGATCGACTGGATACCGAAGGCCTGAGCCAGCTCCGGCTGCGCCTCGGTGTCGACCTTGCCGAACACAAGGTCCGGGTTGTCCTCGGCCGCCTTCTCGTAGACCGGGGCGAACTGACGGCACGGCCCGCACCAGGACGCCCAGAAGTCGATCAGGACGAACTCGTTGTCCGTGACCGTCTGGTCGAAGTTCTCCTTGGTGAGCTCCACGGTGCTGCTCATGGCGTATTCCCTCTTCCTGGTATCGGGGCGAAGCCGTCGTCGACAACATGGCCGTGCGGCCGCGTATTCCGTCGTATTTCCGCGCGCGTACCCGTGTGGCCACGCCGCACACCACCCGTAAGACTGACCCCATGACGGAAACGGATTCCAACGCGTACGACGTCGTGGTGCTCGGGGCCGGGCCCGTGGGGGAGAACGTGGCCGACCGCACCCGCGCGGCCGGCCTCTCCACCGCGGTCGTGGAGAGCGAGCTGGTCGGCGGCGAGTGCTCGTACTGGGCGTGCATGCCCAGCAAGGCGCTGCTGCGCCCGGCCATCGCCCAGGCCGACGCCCGCCGCCTGCCCGGCCTCAGCCAGTCCGTGCAGGGCCCCCTCGACGCAGCCGCTGTCCTCGCCCGGCGCAACGAGTACACCTCGAACTGGCACGACGACGGCCAGGTGCGGTGGCTGAGCGGCATCGGTGCCGACCTCTACCGCGGCCACGGCCGCCTCACCGGCCCCCGCACCCTGGAGGTGACCGGCCCCGACGGCGTACGGCACGTGCTGACCGCCCGGCACGCGGTCGCCGTATGCACCGGCAGCCGGGCCGTCCTGCCCGACCTGCCCGGCCTCGCCGACGTCAAGCCGTGGACCAGCCGCGAGGCCACCGGCGCGCAGAGCGTGCCCGGCCGGCTCGTCGTGGTCGGCGGGGGAGTGGTCGCCACCGAGATGGCCACGGCCTACCAGGCCCTCGGCACTCGCGTCACGCTGCTCGTCCGCGGCAAGGGCCTGCTCAACCGCATGGAGCCCTTCGCCGGCGAACTCGTCGCCGAAGCGCTCAGCGAGGCCGGCGCCGACGTCCGCACCGGGACCTCGGTCGAGTCGGTGACCCGCGAGAACGGCCGGGTCGTGGTCCTCACCGACCGCGGCGACCGCATCGAGGCCGACGAGATCCTCTTCGCGACCGGGCGCGCCCCGCGCACCGACGACATCGGCCTGGACACGGTCGGCCTGGAACCCGGTTCCTGGCTGCAGGTCGACGACAGCCTGCGCGTCGCCGGCAACGAGTGGCTGTACGCGGTCGGCGACGTCAACCACCGCGCCCTCCTCACCCACCAGGGCAAGTACCAGGCCCGCATAGCGGGCGCCGCCATCGCCGCCCGCGCCTCCGGCGTCTCCGTCCTCGAATCCGACCCCTGGGGCGCCCACGCCGCCACCGCCGACCACGCCGCCGTCCCCCAGGTCGTCTTCACCGACCCCGAGGCCGCCGCCGTGGGCCTCTCCCTGGCGGAAGCGGAACAGGCCGGCCACCGCGTCCGCGCCGTCGACTACGACCTCGCCTCGGTGGCGGGGGCGTCGCTGTACGGCGACGGCTACCGCGGCCGGGCCCGCATGGTCGTCGACCTGGAACGCGAGATCCTCCTCGGCGTCACCTTCGTCGGCCCCGGCGTCGGCGAACTCATCCACTCGGCGACGGTCGCGGTCGCCGGCCAGGTGCCGATCAGCCGGCTGTGGCACGCGGTTCCGTCGTATCCGACGATCAGTGAGGTGTGGTTGCGGTTGCTGGAGTCGTATCGCGACAACTGACGGACGACCACGGCTGAGATACGACGACGACTGACGTAGGCCCAACGGCCGTACTCAGTCCGGCAGTTCGAAGCCCAGGGCCCTCGCCGCCTCGCCCGGGGACGGCTGGGCCCAGTGCTCGGCCACCGCCTGGTTCGAGGACAGCGAGCGCAGCTCGGCCCGGTCCAGGTAGAGCATGCCGTCGAGGTGGTCCGTCTCGTGCTGCACGATACGGGCGGGCCACCCAGTGAACACCTCGTCGACCGCCTGCCCGTGCTCGTCCTGGCAGGTCAGCCGCACCTCGGCGGGCCGCGCCACCACCGCCTGATAGCCCGGGACGCTCAGACACCCCTCGAAGAACGCGGCCCGGGCGGTCCCGACGGGCTCGTACGACGGGTTCACCAGCACCCGGAACGGCTGCGGCACCCGCCCGCGCGCCAGCCGTACCTCCTCCGGCACCGGAGCCGGGTCCTCGATCACCGCGATCCGCAGCGGCACGCCGACCTGCGGTGCCGCGAGGCCGACGCCCGGTGCCGCGTGCATCGTGATGCGGAGAGCCTCGACGAAGCGGGCCAGCAACGCGGGGGCCAGCTGGCCCTCGAAGCGCTCGCTGGGGCGCCGTAGCACCGGGTCACCGGCCGCCACGATGGTCAAGGGGCCGTCGGTCGCCAGGAGTTGCTCGACCTGCTCGGCCAGGGGTCCGCGATCGCTCGGAGTTGCCATCGCGCCAGCATGCCATGGCGTCCAGGGGAGCCACCGACTCCTTTGTGACCTACGCCACTTAACGAGTCTGGAACTCGACGGACCTTTCATCCGACTACTGGACCGCTACAGCAGCAAGAGAAACGTCCCCACCGCCCGTCCCACGCCCCGGAGATGCCGTCGATGTCCACCGCTCCCTCGACCACCACGGAGGAGGCGTCGCAACCCGACGCCCCGGCGTCACCGCCCCGCGGCGGATGGGCGCCGCTGCGCCCGCTGATCCTGCGTCTGCACTTCTACGCCGGAGTGCTCGTCGCGCCGTTCCTGCTCGTCGCCGCGGCCACCGGCTTTCTGTACGCCGGGGCCTTCCAGGCCGAGAAGTTCGTGTACGCCCATGAGATGACCGTCCCGGTCGGTGACGAGAAGCTGCCGATATCCCAGCAGGTCGCCGCCGCACGCAAGGCCCACCCCGAGGGCACGGTCTCGGCGATCCGGCCCTCTCCGGAGGACGACGCGTCCACCAGGGTGCTGCTGTCCGGCGTCAAGGGCGTCGGCGCCGACCACACGCTGGCCGTGTTCGTCGACCCGTACACCGCCGAGGTACGCGGCGCCCTCGAACAGTACGGCTCGACCGGTGCGTTGCCGCTGCGCACCTGGATCGACGAGTTCCACCGCGATCTGCACCTCGGTGAAACCGGCCGCCTCTACAGCGAGCTGGCGGCCAGCTGGCTGTGGGTCATCGCGGGCGGCGGCCTGGTGCTGTGGTTCTCCCGCCGCCGCGCCCTGCGCAAGGTCCGCGGCACCAGCGGGCGGCGCCGCACGCTCGGCCTGCACGGCACCGTCGGCGTCTGGGCCGCGGCCGGGTTCTTCTTCCTCTCGGCGACCGGCCTGACCTGGTCGGCGTACGCCGGTGCCAACATCGACGAACTGCGCACCTCCCTCGGCCAGGCCACTCCGGCCGTGTCGGCCTCGGCGGGCGGCGACCACGGAGGTCACGGCGCCGCCGCGGGCACCGGGGGCAGCGGCGAGCACGGCGTCGGCCTCGACAAGGTCCTGGCGGCCGCGCGATCCGAGGGTTTGGGCGATCCCGTGGAGATCGTGCCGCCCGCCGACGACTCCTCCGCGTACGTGGTGAAGCAAGTGCAGCGCAGCTGGCCGACGAAGCAGGACTCGGTCGCGATCGACCCGGCGACCGGTGAGGTCACCGATGTGCTGCGGTTCGCCGACTACCCGGTGCTGGCCAAGCTGACCCGCTGGGGCATCGACCTGCACACGGGCGTCCTCTTCGGCCTGGTGAACCAGATCGCCCTGATGCTGCTCGCGCTGTCGCTGATCCTGCTGATCGTGTGGGGTTACCGCATGTGGTGGCAGCGCGGCCGCGGCTCCGCCTTCGGCCGGCCCCTGCCACGCGGCGCCTGGCAGCAGGTGCCCCCGCAGATCCTGGTCCCGCTGGTGGCGGTCGTCGCCGTGCTCGGCTACTTCGTACCGCTCCTCGGCATCTCGCTGGCCGTGTTCATCGTCGTGGACGTGGTCCTGGGCGAGATCGCCCATCGGCGGGGGAAGCGGACGCCCGCCGACGTCGAGTAGGGGGACGTTCACTTAGGGGGCGTCCAACTACGCGGACAGTGAAGAGACTTGGGGCCCGGTTTCGGGGGGAACCGGGCCCCAGGCACTGCTCAGAGCTGCTCGAAGTCGCCCGCCAGCGCCGAGGCGAGGCGCATATGCGGCTCCGCCTCCTCGTGCCGTCCCTGCCGCTGCAGGGTGCGGCCCAGCATCAGCCGGGCGTAGTGCTCGACCGGGTCGCGTTCGACGATGACGCGCAACTCCGTCTCCGCACGGCGCAGTTGGGCCGAGTGGTAGTAGGCGCGCGCCAGCAGCAGCCGCGGTCCGGTCTGCTCCGGCACCTCCTCGACCAGCCGGCCGAGGACGCGTGCGGCGGCGGCGTAGTCCTTGGCGTCGAAGAACATCTGCGCGCGCTCCCAGCGCTCGGCCGGTGTTCCGTGGTCGTAGTACGTCGTGTCCACTCGTGACCTCCTTCGGCGCTGTCAACGGAGCGTGGTGGTTCAATATTCCACTACTTCTTGCTGCTGCCTTGCCGCTCTGTGCGGCCGCTACTTGGTCATGGCGGCGAGCTCGGTGTTGGCCCGCTCGGTGATGAGGGTCAGCACTCGCCCGGCGGCGGCCAGCTCCTCCGTCGGGATGCCGGCGTAGATCCGGGCGGTGATGGGGGCGGTCGCGGCGGAAGTCGTGTCGTACTGCTCCCGCCCGGCGGCCGTGATCCGCACCCGAGACGGCCCCTCAGGGGCCAGCAGCCCTGCGGCGATCAGCTCGTCGACCACGGAGTGCGCCTCCGCGGCGTCGATCTTGAGCGCACCGACCACACCGTCGACGAGGCGCTCCCTCTCGACCGGTTCGTCGGCGACGGCGACGAGCCGGAGGGTGACGGACTGCTGGAAGGTCGCGCCGTGGCGGGTCAGCACGTTCTCGAGAAGCGCTCGGCTCGCATAGTGGGCCAGGGCTATGACTCGGGGGTTGAGCGGGGGAGTGGTGGTGGTCATGGCTGCTCCTTGTCGGGCTCACGGTCGGCGGCA
The DNA here is from genome assembly GCF_050936625.1 of Streptomyces sp. CA-251387. Taxonomy (NCBI): domain Bacteria; kingdom Bacillati; phylum Actinomycetota; class Actinomycetes; order Kitasatosporales; family Streptomycetaceae; genus Streptomyces; species Streptomyces sp. CA-251387. The sequence goes on from NZ_JBNJMJ010000001.1 coordinate 8,647,355, forward strand.
AGAGGGTCGAGAGGTGCGTCGAGCAGGGTCGCGAGGTCGCGGGTGAACTCCCGGGTGCGGGTGCTGTCCAGGCCGCCGAGCGGGGACAGCAGCTGCTGCAGGAGTCCCTGGACGACCTTGATGGCCTGCAGGGTCCGCTCACGGCCCTGCTCGGTCAGTGCCAGCTGCACCGCGCGCGGGTCGCGGGGATCCCGGGTGCGTTCGAGGAGGCCGGCGGTCTCCAGGGATCGGGCCAGCTTGGAGACGTACAGCGGTTCGAGCCCGGTGTGGTCGGCGAGGCGCCGCTGACTGGGGCGCTCTCCGCGGCGCTGCAGGCCGTACAGCGAGGCCACCAGCGCGTACTGCGCATGGGTGAGCCCCAGCGGGGTCACAGCCCGGTCGACCGCGACCCGCCACTTCGTGGACAGGCGCCACACCAGGAAACCCGGCGAGACGTTCTCGGAACCCTTGCTCATGGTGGATACAGTACATGGCTACTATATCCATGGCTACTATTTTCTGGACTGCATCGAGACAGGCCCGGATGACGGACTGACGCGGCGACCCCCGCGGGGCTAGTTTGGGCGCCATGAGCAATCTTGATCGCGAGGCGGTGCCCGCCATCTGCGGCGGCCGAGGTTTCGTCGTGGCGGAGCCTGTACGCGAACTTCTCAGCCCTCGCCACGTCAAGCTCGGCGAGTCCAGCGAAGTCCGTCGACTGCTGCCCAACCTGGGCCGGCGCATGGTCGGAGCCTGGTGCTTCGTCGATCACTACGGCCCCGACGACATCGCCGACGAGCCCGGCATGCAGGTGCCGCCGCACCCGCACATGGGGCTGCAGACGGTGAGCTGGCTGCACGAGGGCGAGGTGCTGCACCGTGACTCGACGGGCAGCCTCCAGATGATCCGCCCGCGCGAGTTGGGCCTGATGACTTCCGGCCGGGCGATCAGCCACTCAGAGGAAAGCCCGAAGTCCCACGCCCGCTTCCTGCACGGGGCCCAGCTGTGGGTAGCCCTCCCGGACGGCCACCGCCACACGGACCCGAGGTTCGAGCACCACGCCGAACTGCCGGTCGTCACGGCACCGGGCCTGCACGCCACGCTGATCCTCGGCGACCTCGACGGAGCGACCTCACCCGGGACGGCGTACACCCCGATCGTCGGCGCCGACTTGGCTCTCGCGCGCGGAGCCGACGTACGCCTCCCCCTCGAACCCGATTTCGAGTACGCCGTCCTGTCCATGTCCGGCGAGGCCCGTGTGGACGGCGTGCCGGTACTGCCCGGATCGATGCTCTACCTCGGCTGTGGCCGCACCGAACTGCCGCTGCGCGCGGAGTCGGACGCGGGCCTGATGCTCCTCGGGGGTGAGCCGTTCGAGGAGGAGCTGATCATGTTCTGGAACTGGATCGGGCGATCTCAGGAAGAGATCGTACAGGCCCGTCAAGACTGGATGGAAGGCTCCCGGTTCGGGGAAGTGAAGGGGTACGACGGGGCTCCACTGCCCGCACCGGAGCTGCCACCGGTGCCGTTGAAGCCGCGGGGAAGGGTGCGCTGACCTGCGGATACGTGTCAGCGTTGGTGGGCGCAGGGCGGAAGGTGGTCGGGTAATTCTCACTGTCTTCCACCTGCTTGGCGGGAGGCGTCCGAGCGGCCGGCTGGCTCAGGCCGGTGCGGTTGGCGATTTCACGGTTTGGCTGTCTGTGGGCGGGTGTGGCAGGACTCTTGCTGACCTAATGCTGACTTTTCTGACGCCTCGTCAGGTTCGGGTGGGGGGGGACTCTTTTCCCAGCTTCGGGGCTTGCGAAGGCGTTTGCAGGTTCGGTGGTGTCCGGACCGATGCTGACCTGGCTGGCGGTCGAGTCAGGCGTTGCGGAGGGACGGCGTCGCTCACACTGCCGCCTTGTGGAGATTCCACACGTTTCCGGTGTCACCGCGGTCTGTCAGCAGCGCCGGTCGTGTCCGGTCTCGTGGGCGGCACCAGTCCGGCTGAGCTTTCGGACGTAGGGGGAGGGACCGCCTCTCCGAGGTTGTCGATGGAAACCCATCCCGACATCATCCACATGCGCAATCGTCATGAGTGAGATGGCGGAGCGCGCCGCCAGCACCCCTGGGCCCAGGCCATCGAGACACTGGCTCTGCTCAGTGGCGTACATCTGGCGGCCTCCCCCGTGGATAGTGCGGTTCAACAACCTTTCGGTGTCGGCGGTCGACAACCTGATCGTCGGTGTCGCCTACACCCTGATCGCGGAATCGGCGGCGCACAAATACGGCTACCCGGAGCGCGACCGCGAGTTGCTGAGGGCCCTGTCACCGATGGGAGTCTCAGCAGTTCGTACGGGCAGCACGGGAACGGGGCGTTCACGCCGAGTTGCTGACCCTGCGCAACGAGGGTCACGACTTTCTGCGCGCGGACAATCGGCGGCTGTTCCGCAGGGCGCGGGCCCGGCGGGTCCGGTGGCGGCCCCGGTCAGTCGCCCCCGGTGGTCCGGCTCATCAGCCCGCCGTACGCCAGTTGCAGCGCGTCCGCGCCGGCCAGTGCCGCGAGTGCTCCCATGGCGGTGCGTGTCGCCCGCGGCCACAGCATCTGCCCGGCGGTCAGCGTGGACACCACCCACACGCTTGTGCAGAACGGGCACGTCACCAGCTCGCCGACGGTGTCCCTGCCGTCCTCCGCCTCGGCCTCCTCGTGCAGCTCTGCGGGGCCTTGTGGGCCGACGTACCGGGTGAACGGCGCGCGCAGCGGACTGGTGACGGACGCCTTGCTCAGCAGCCTGCTGAGCCGGAAGGTGGCGACGGAGGTCAGGACGACGTCCCAGGGCTGGGGCCGGTCCGGCAGGGGGCGTCCGCGCAGCCGTACGGCCGTCGCCCAGGCCGCCGTGTACGCCCCGAATACCGTCATTGCCGCGAGATAGCCGCCCAGCGGCCGATCGTGCCCTGCGGAGTACCGCCGTCCGGTGCGCCGGGCCAGCTCGCGCAGACGTCGTGCCAGGGGGTTGTCCGGCGTGGCGTCGGGCGTGATGTCACCCATCGCGTCAGTCGTGGTGTCAGCCGTGCTGTCCAGGGGATCCATGGGTCGCACGCTCCTCCACCGTGCCCGATCGCCGCTCCGTCTCGCGGCTGTTGTCCGTGTCCTCGGCCCGGTTGTGCCGGCGCAGCCGTATCTCGACGTGGCCGTCGGTGATCCGGGTGTCGAAGGCGGGCTGGGGAGCGGTGGCGGGACCGCGTACGTTCCAGCCGTCGGAGAGGCGGAAGACGCTGCCGTGCCAGGGGCACTGGACGCACCCGTCGGCGACGCTCCCCTCGGACAGCGGACCGGCGAGGTGGCTGCAACGGTCGGCCAGTGCGTGGAGGGTGCCGCCGGTCTCGCGCACCACCAGGACCGGTACGTCGTCCACGCTGCGCCGCACGGGCCGCCCGGCCGGGAACTCGTCCACGGTCCCGATCCGGTGCCAGCCCTCCGTGACCACGTGAGGGACTTCCTCGGCGTGGTTGGCGCCGGATGCCTGGCGGTAGGCCAGGTGACCGCCCAGCGTGCCGCCGACCGCGACTGCCGTCAGCCCGAGCAGACCGTAGGCTCGGCCGGCCGCGTGCCGTCCCCTGAGGCGGTAGCCGAGTGAGGTGGCGTACAGGGCGACGGCTGTCACGTTGCTCAGGGCGTGCACCAGGCCGACGCGTTGCTGCTGGCGGTGCAGTTCCGCCCAGTCGACCCAGCCTGCCAGGGCCGCGGGGGCGGCGGCGCTCAAGCCGACGCCGATGAGCACTTGCGCTTCACGGGAACGGCCGGGACGCAGATCGAGCAGGGCCGCGGACAGCCAGCTGCCGATCGGCACCTGCACCATCAGCGGATGCACGGGGTGGCCTAGCCACCTGCCGTGCAGCGCGTCCCGGGCGCGCCCGAGCGGCAGGGTCCGCACGCCCCGGCCGATCGCGTCGATCGCGGCGTCGGCCCGGGGGTCTCGTGCTACGCGGTCCAGCAGCCACAGGACCCGGTTCTGCCGCATCCGACGGCGTGGCGTCGTGGTCATGCGCAGCCGGGTCCCCACCTGCGCAAACCGCAAACGGCCGACGGGGCCGGATTCACCCGGCACCATGATCGCATGGGTAATCCTGACGGGAACTCCGTCCATACCGTCTCTCGCTTCTGATCGCCGGCGAGGCTTGCTCGCCCTGAGCGATGGCCACCAGGCGCGGACGGTCCGTCCGTTGAGCGGCGTGGAGGTCGCCGGCCACCTGGTGAAGCCCTATGCGATCGAGGCGCCCGGGCGGACCGTGGCGGACAAGGACGTTCAGGTGGCGTTGCGCATCGCGGCAGACCATCTGTCGTCGGCTTATCTGCGGGGCTCCCTGGGGCTTGCCGTGCTGCTGGTGCATGCCGGTGGAGACGGTCACTACGTGCTGGTTCACCGTGGATCGAGGGCTACATGTCCGATCTCGCGGTCTTCGCGGGCCCGGCCGGCGATGCCGGCGCACTGCGGCCCGGCCGGTCGGGTCTCGCTCCGTGCGTGTGGGAAGCGGCGGTACTGGCCCACGAGCGGGACGCGTTCAGTCGGCATGTGCTGGACGCGGACGGTCTGCTCGCGGAGCGGCTGGCCGCATGGCGTGACGACACGCTGGAAGGCGAGGTGTGATGAAGGGGCCAGGGACAGTGCTGGTGCGGCGGTCCCGCCGATCTGCTGCACGTCGCCCAGCCGGCGGCGGAGCACGCCGCCTACGAGGGGGCCGCGCCGCCGGCTGCCGGCCTGTCCCAGCGGTTGGCGTCACTGCTGTTCGGTCCGGAGGCTCCTCGGCTGCGCTGCTTCGTCGCCGAGCTCGGTGACGAGATCATCGGGTATGCCTCGTGCGCGCCGGAGTTGTCCACCTGGGACGGTGCGGAGTACCTCCACATGGACTGCCTCTTCCTGAGGGACGGCCACCGGGGGCGCGGAGTGGGCCCGATGCTGGTGGAGGCCGTGCTGGCCGAAGCGCGCGCGCTCGACCTCAGCCAGGTGCAGTGGCAGACCCCGCCCTGGAACGGCGATGCGATCAGGTTCTACGACCGGCTGGGCGCCCTGCCGAAGGAGAAGCGGCGCTACTTCCTGTCCGTCGACCGGAGGTCCGTCGACCAGAAGCCGGTCATCAGACGCGACCGGGAGCCGACGACGGGTACGTAGGAGGGACGGGGCCGATTCCGCAGGAGGAAACCGTGCAGCGGCCTGATACGGAACTGCTGGATTTCGACACCGGCGAGCTGGAGTACTGGGACGAGGAGCGCGCACGAGCGGCGCTCGACGGCGAACACGGCACGCTCTATCGCAACCACCTCGACATCGCCCTGCACCTCGACCAGTGGGCGGAGGCCGAAAGCGGGCGCACCGACACGGACGCGCGCTACAAGGCGGGCTACACCCAGGCCCTGCGGGACATGGCCGCGTTCCTGCGGCAGACCTACTACCTCCCCTGAGCCGGGCGAGGCGTCTCACCCGGACGCCCGGCCGTCACCGCCGGGCTCGTCATCCGGTTCGGCGCGCTTGTCGGTACCCGTCGCCAGGTAGCCGGGATCGTCACCGGCGACCCGGCCCACGAACACGTCGTCGGGTGTCGTTCCCGTCGTGCTGCGCTGGTCCGCGGCCTTGCCCTCCGGCATACGGCCGACAGGCGAGGAGGGCTCCCCGATGAGGAGGTGGGCGCCGACGCCGACGGCGTACCCCCAGAGCCGTCGGCATGCAAAGCGGCCGGCGGAAGCGGCGTCCACCCGTGAATCAACAACCCCGGCAATGCACTCGGATGGATAGAAAAACCTGCCATTTGGCTTCATACCGTCCTTCTGTGTCCAGCGACGGTCAATACAGCAGGACTAGGTTCCATGCAACGGGTTACGCGCTGCCCGTCGGAGAGAGCTGAGGGCGCCCAACTGCTGCCGGAACCGCTGTATTTCGGTTAATGACTAAGGACGCTGATGGCGACACATGTGACTGAGCCAGTCTCACCGGTGCCGGCGGTGGAACGCCGCGGCAAGGGCCAGGTGATCATCACCTGGATCACCACGACCGACCACAAGAAGATCGGGCACCTCTACCTGATCACGTCGTTCGTGTTCTTCCTGATCGGCGGCGCCCTCGCGATGGCGATCCGCGCGGAGCTGGCCAGGCCGGGGCTGCAGATCCTCTCCAGCGAGCAGTACAACCAGGCGTTCACGTTGCACGGCACGATCATGCTGCTGCTGTTCGCGACGCCGACATTCGCCGGATTCGCCAACGCGATCATGCCCTTGCAGATCGGTTCCCCGGACGTCGCCTTCCCGCGGCTCAACATGTTCTCCTACTGGCTGTTCCTGTTCGGCGGCCTGATCGTGCTCAGCAGCTTCATGACCCCCGAGGGTGCCGCCGACTTCGGCTGGACCGCCTACACGCCCCTGAGCGGCGGCGAGCGCACCACTCAGCTGGGCGGTGACCTGTGGATCATGGGCCTGGCGCTGGCCGGGTTCGGCACGATCCTCGGCGCCGTCAACTTCATCACCACGATCATCTGCATGCGTGCCCCCGGCATGACCATGTTCCGGTTGCCCATCTTCACGTGGAACGTGCTGCTCACCTCGGTCCTGGTCCTGCTGGCCTTCCCGGTCCTGGCGGCCGCCCTCTTCGCGCTGGAGGCGGACCGCAAGTTCGGCGCGCACATCTTCGACCCGGAGAACGGCGGAGCGATCCTGTGGCAGCACCTGTTCTGGTTCTTCGGCCACCCCGAGGTCTACATCCTCGCCCTGCCGTTCTTCGGCGTGATCACCGAGGTCATCCCCGTTTTCTCGCGAACGCCGATCTTCGGTTACATGGGGCTGGTCGGCGCGACGATGGCGATCACCGGTCTGTCGGTCGTGGTGTGGGCGCACCACATGTTCGCCACTGGGGCGGTGCTGCTGCCGTTCTTCTCCTTCATGACATATCTGATCGCCGTGCCGACCGGGGTGAAGTTCTTCAACTGGATCGGCACGATGTGGAAGGGCTCCCTGTCCTTCGAGCCCCCCATGCTGTGGGCGGCGGGATTCCTGGTCACCTTCCTCTTCGGCGGTCTGACCGGCGTCATCCTCGGCTCCCCGCCGCTGGACTGGCACGTCACCGACACCTACTTCGTCGTCGCACACTTCCACTACGTGCTGTTCGGCACGATCGTCTTCGCGATGTTCGCCGGCTTCAGCTTCTGGTGGCCGAAGATGACCGGCACCATGCTCGACGAACGAGTGGAGAAGGTCCACTTCTGGACGCTGTTCGTCGGCTTCCACATGACGTTCCTGGTCCAGCACTGGCTCGGCGCGGAGGGCATGCCCCGCCGCTACGCCGACTACCTGGCCGCCGACGGGTTCACCTGGCTGAACACGATCTCGTCGATCGGCGCGTTCCTGCTGGGCCTGTCGACCCTGCCGTTCCTCTACAACGTGTGGAAGACCGCGAAAACCGGCAAGAAGGTCGAGGTCGACGACCCCTGGGGGTACGGCCGTTCGCTCGAGTGGGCGACGTCATGCCCGCCGCCGCGGCACAACTTCGTCACCCTGCCCCGCGTCCGCTCCGAGTCCCCGGCCTTCGATCTGCACCACCCGGACATCGCACAGTTGGACCAGGCGGAGAACACCGGGCGGCGCGATGTGCTGGAGGCCGAGGGCCACAAGGGCGAACGGTCATGATCAACGGCCGCCGGAGCCGTGCGCACGCCGACGAGGGACTGGCCCTCGTCGGCGAAGCCGAGGGCTACCTCAAGGCCCGCACCCACTACCTCGAGGCACGCCGCGAAGCGGAGACGCTGCGCTCGGCAATGCCGTGGTTGACCACCGCACAAGCCCAGGAGGTGACCCACCACTACATCCAACAGCGCCTCCGTCACACCCGGCTAACCCTGGTCTGCCACATCGACGAGCTGCGCGAGCAGTACGAGACGCGCTACCGACAGCTGCGGCGTGACCTGCTCAGGACCCACGCCGCCGTGGCCTGCGTGGTGGTGGTCGGCTCGGCGGGCATCAATGCCGCTGTCTGCCTCCTGGGGCGGTAGGGGTGTCCATGGGGGAACTCGCACAGTGATCGCGCATTGACTGCGCATCGATGACGACGAGTTCCACCGATGTGACCGCCCGGACGACGCGCGACCGTCGGAGGACCGGCCGAGAGGGGGAGGCCCCGAGGCTTCCGGCCGGGGCGGCAAGCCGGTCCCGCCGCCGTGCCCGACCCGGTGGTTTCCCTCGATCGTGCGCGGGGGACCCGACGCCCGTGGTGGCATACGGTGCAGAGCAGCGGGTGCGCCTGCCGGCGTTGCGGGCGGGCTGGCTGACGCAGACGTTCGTCCACTGGCCGTTCCGGCCGGAGGCGGTCCAGGCGCTCCTGCCGGGGAGCCTGGTCGTGGACGAGTACGAGGGGGCTGCGTGGGTGGGGCTCACCCCCTTCGTCATGGCGGATGTGCGACCACCCGGCGTCCCCGCCTCGCTGCCCGGCCTGCCGACGTTCGCTGAGACCAATCTGCGCACGTACGTCCGCCACCGTGACGGCCGGGACGGGCTCTGGTTCCTGTCCATCGAGGTCGCCTTCCCCCCGATGGTGGCGGCCCGTGCCGTCGGCGCACCGTACAACCCGGGCACCCTCCGCGTGTCGACGGACGGGAACACGGTCTCGTACTCCGGTTCCCGATGGATGGGTGACGCCTCCTACCGCGTGGTCGTACGCGCCGGCGACCCGATCGAGCCGACCGAGCGAGACGCCTGGTTGACCTCGCGCTGGCGGGCGTACACCCGCAGTCTCGGCATGATCTGGGAGACGCCCGTCGAGCACGAGCCGTGGCCGCTGGCCGCCGCCGGCGTCGACGTGCTGGAGGAGACGCTGACCGCCGCGGCGGGCCTGCGGGAAGCCCCCCTCGGTGAGCCCCTGGTGCACTTCTCGGAAGGAGTCAGGCATGTACGGCTCGGGCCCTCCAGGCCGTGCGCCCAGGAGAGCGCCTCCCAGCCTCCTTGACTCTCCTCGCCGCATGTCCAACGCCCTCAGGCGATGCCCGCGGGTGCGCTTCGACGGCTGGATCGCGGGCATGGGCACTTCCTCCGGCACACGGATCGTGCTGGGTCATTGGCAGCGCTCCCCCTTCGGAGCGTTCAGTGACCTGATGCTGGAGCGGGCCGACGGGAACAGGCTGCTGCTGGCCCCCACACGGGAGACGGCGGACTTCGTCAGCAGCACCTACGTCTTCGACACGGTCCGTGTCGTCCCGGTCGAGGTGAGCGTCACGGACGACACCTGGACCGTCACCGCCGGACCACTCGACCTGCGCTTCACCACCGGCCGACGGCGGCTTCTGGGCTGTGCGCTGCGGGCCGTTCCCGGCCCGCTCGCCCGCCGTCCGGCATGGAGCGCGCTGACGGACCGGCCCGCCCGCCTGCTGCTGTCCGGCGTGCGCACTCGCGGCAGCGCCGGCCGGGGCCGCCGGGAGTGGTACGGCGCCCGGGACCTGCTGCCGATCCGTGCCGTCTCGGCCGCCTACGAGGGCGCGGACCTCGGGGCGATGGCACCGGTCGAGCCGCCCGTGCGCTTCGGGTTCGGTTCGGCGCCGAGGAACCCCTCCGCCACCCGGGTCACGACGACCGTCGAACTCGGCCCGGAATGAGGACGCCTGGCAGGGGTACCCGGCCGGAACCCACGGAGGGATGTCCCTTGGACAGAACCGGAGTGCGAGGGCCTGCCCACACGCTCGCGGTCGCGCACGGTGCCTTCAACATCTTGGGCGGACTGTGGCCCCTGCTGCACCTGCGCAGCTTCGAGTGGGTCTTCGGTCCGAAGACCGACGTGTGGCTGCAGATGACAACGGGCGGGCTGCTTGCCTCCGCCGGCGCCGCCCAGCTCGCGGCGGCCGGGGACGCGCGGGGCCCGGTACACGCCCGCAGCATCGGGCTGGGCACCGCCCTGACCCTGCTGGCCGTCGATCTGGTCTACGTACCCAAGGGGCGGATCCGGCCGACGTACCTCCTCGATGCCGCGATGCAGACCGGATGGATCGCCGCCTGGCTGCGTTCTTCCCCCGCGCGCAGTACGGGGGACGTCAGGAGCGGCCGCCGGTGAACGTGCGGCTCCGTCACAATGTGGCCCCGATATGTGTTTTACCTCCGCCCCGCGGGCCGAGACTGCCCGAAGGCGTTACGTGAGTCCAAACGGCACTGGCAGCCCGCCGCGGCGTCCGATGCGGCGGAGGCTGCTGCGGGGGCTGACCGCGGATCTCGTTCTGACGACCGCTTCTGGTTGCGACCGCTTCTGGTTGCGCGTACACCTGGCGGGATTTCCCCCGCCTCGGCCTACCGACCCCGGTCACCGACGAGGCGCCGCGGGTCATCTCCCCGCATCCGCAACGCGGGGGAACGGCGACCCCGGCCGACGATGTGGCTGCCCAGCGAGAGAAGGCCCGCTTCATCCTCTGACAGCACCTGAGGCAGTTGTCCGACCAGGGGCAGCGCATCCCGGCCGCATCACGATCCCGACTCGGCCAGTAGCACTCTGAACCCCCGTCACTCGGGCCGCTGGATTCACGCGCCGTAGGCGTGCCTGCGGGGCAGGGGGCCGACGTGGGCGTGGCGGCCGGGGCGAGCAGCGGCGTGGTGCTGTCCGGGGCCCGGGCCGCCTCGGGCGGCCAGGGCGTCGGCGACGGCACCAGTGGCAAAGGCGTAAACAGCTTTGTGCAGCAGGTCCACGACGAGTTCCTTGCGGGGCCAGGTCTGCGGTGGGGCGCCGACGCCGGTCGCGTTCTCCAGGATCTGGTCGTTGGTGAGGCGGACGACGGCGAACTTGGCGGACGCGACCGGTCCGCGCAGTCCGGCCTGGGCCATGACCGACCGGAGCACCCCGAGGAGGGCGGCCTGGCCGTAGTGCATGCCCCAATTGAGCGGCAGCGGCTGGGGGCTGAGTCGTTCGGGCAGACCGGTCAGCCGCTGCAGGACCTGTGCGGGCACATGGGAGTCGGGTCGGCCGGTGACGGCCTGCTCCATCTTCTCGCCGAGGGTCATCACGACGCCTCCGGCGGTACCGGCGAGCAGTCCCTGCCACAGCGCGCGCTTGATCATGCCCTGCCGGGTACCCGGTACGACCGCCTTCACCCACCCGGTTGGGCAGCAGTCGGCGTCCCGGTAAGCGCCGGTGCGCGGAGAGAACCCCGGCCGTGTCGCCCTACCTCGCCCTACCTCGCCCACGCCGCCCGGGCCCGGCACACGCGCCGGCGTCTGCCTCACCTGCGCCGACGCGGCTGCCGCTGAGCAGGACCCGGAGAGGATCGTGATGTCCATCAAGTGCGTGCGCCTGGACAACGACTGTGCCGACCTGTGTACGGTCGCGGCCCGGATCCTGGCCCGCCAGACGGGATACGACGCGCCGACGACGATGGCGATCATCGAGGCGACCCGCACCGTTCTGCGCGCGAGCGCGGACGCTGCCGAGGAGTTCAAGGGCACCCCGTACTTCGAGCTGTCCGCGAAGGAGTGCCGCGAGACGGAACAGCTACTGGGTCGGCTGGCCGAGCAGATGGGCTCGAGCGACGCCGGCGAGGGGTACCCCACGTCACCGCCCAGCGCGACGACGCCTGCTGGAGGCGGGGCAGGACGTCTGGAACGTCAGAGGCGTCCCAGGAGGTCTCCAAGGCTCGGCCCGGGGCTCATGCCGTACTACAACCCGATCCTCTATGTCTCCGGTACCGCGGCCGTGGCAGCCCTGCTCCTGGAGAACGACTCCGCTCCGCGACGCCTGCCGCTGCTGACTCCTCCGCTGGTGCCCCTCCTCGTCGCCGCCCAGCATGCGGAACACCGCCGGCTGAAGGCGATCGCGGCAGCCCGCCCCGGCTGGTGGAACCGCCGTCTCGCTGAACCGGACGGTTCGCCCGACACCACCGCTGATCAACGCCGTGCGGCGATAACCCCTGGCTGAGGCGCTGGCTCGTTGACGACCGGTGGACGCGGCGCCGCTCACAACGTGCGGTGCCGCGAGGCACTGGCACCACCAGACGGCCAGCGTGCCGCGTGGCTTGACATCACTCCTACCGAGATGCCTCCCCGTTGTCCGCATGACGTGCTCTCACGGCCTGGGCACTCCGTCAGATCGGGTTCCCGGACTATTCCCTTCGCCCGCGTGCGTGACCGACTGGATGGGCTGTCGTGCGACGAGGACTTCGCCGACTGATACCCGCGTGACGGGCGTCCTGGTCCCTGCTCAACTGGCCACCGTCTGTGTCCTGCAGTTCTTACGGTCTGTCGGACCGGCAGGCCGCCGAGGCAGTCCGCTGCCGCATCGACTTCAAGTACGCCATGGCCATGAAGCTGAACGACCCCGGCTTCCATCACAGCGTGCCGGCCGACTTCCGCCCATCGGCGGCCCTGGCGATCCACGGCGTCGGTAGCCATTGCCCCCGACTCCCGTTTGATGGGCGATGAGGAATACCGGAGATCCTCATCACCATCTGGCAGGAGCGGGCATGATCGGAAATGCCGCGGCCTCGCGTTCTGCTCTCCCGTCCTGGCGCAGGCCGCTTCCTCTCCGGTACTGGCCGGTGGACAGGCTCCGGGCACTCCACGCCGCAATCCCGGAGTCTGCCTCCAAGCCCTCCAGACGGTGGCTTCGACGCGCTCCAGTCCCACCTCGAGCACGCTCATGCGCAGGCATCGGACGTCCCCGCCGACGCTCCTCGGTCTCCACTTCACAGCCGAACGGAACGGGTGAGGCTCGGTTCAAAGGGGCACTCAGCCAGGCCAGGTGCCGGTCAGGCTGCGGGTGGTGGTGGCGCCGACGCGGTCGACGGCGGCTTTGACTGCTGCGAAGATCGCGCCTTGCAGGGTGGCGGCGAGCAGAACCTCGTTCCAGGTGCGCTCCTCGTCGGTGGCGTCGGGGGCATCCTCTTCGTGGCCGAGGATCTTCCATGCCTGTTTGAACAGTGCTCCGGCGAGCATGCCGCTGACGGCTCCCAGGGCCAGACCGACTGGCTTGTAGGCGATTTTCGAGGCCTTCATCGGCTCACTCCTTGCGGCGGCGGCACGCCAGCCACACCATGACGGCGCCCGCTGCCGCGGCCAGCAGCAGGGAGCGGTTGTCCCGTGCTGCCTGCGCTCCCTGGGCTGCCGTGTGCCGCACCGGTTCGGGTGCCTTCTCCTGCAGGAGGTGACCGGCCTGGGTGGCCCTGGTGCGGGCCTGTTCGGCGGCGTGGGCCGCCTTGTCCTTCACCGGGTCGGGCAGCCTGTCCTGCACCTGGTGTGCGACGTCGGCTGCCTTGGTCTTCAATTGGCCGGCCTTGACGGTGGCCTGGTGCCGGGCCTCGGTGGCCTTCTCGCGGGCGCGCGCCTTGACGTCTGTCCTGCCCGCCAACGCCTGGACCGTCTCCCCGAGTTCTTCGCGGGTCTGTTCGACCTGCTCGCGCAGTTCCTCCGGAGTGGAGGGAGTCTGCTCATCCTGTTCGTTGTGCGGCTGGGTCATCGCTGTGCACTCCCCTTGATCTCGGCCACGTCGGCCTTGACGCTGTCGACGGTCTGCTCGGGTGTGGGGGGTCCGGCCTGGTCGACCTGCTTCTTCCCCGTCAGGGCCATCACCACGGCGATCACACCCAGCGCCGCGGTCACGATCAGCGCCGCGGCCCACACCGGCAGGGGCACCGCCAGCGCGGCGATCGCCGTGGCCACCAGAGCCTGCAGCATCAGGAAGCCGACCAGGCCGGCACCGCCGAACAGACCGCCGCCCTTGCCGTAGCGCTTGCCCTTCTCCTTCATCTCCACCTGGGCCAGCTTCAGCTCCCCTCGCACCAGGTCCGTCAGCTGCTGCGAGGCCCGCTGCACCAGCTCACTCACCGGCTCCGTGCCGGAGCCGCGGGTGTCCTTGCCGGGGCCGGCGTAGTGCTGCGTGTGCGACACGGTGCTCACCTCCCGTCTGCTTCGTTCGCACGGGCCGGCCGCGCCATGGCGGTCGGCCGGGCGTCTGCCGGGCATGCGAGTACCCACAATCAGCCGGGTGCTGGACGGGCTCGGCGGATGCTTGGTTTCTCCACGGTGCCGAGGTGATCTCGTGGCGGGTCTGGCCTGGCAGGGCGGCCGAGGGTGACGGGGCGGGCTGGTGTCTGCTGCGGCCCGGCCTGCAGCGAGCGGCTTGGTCGGACGCCCAGCGGACGGGGCGCTGTCCGGCGGTTGGGTCGTTGCCGGCGCTGGAGGCTCGCCGATTCCGGCCCGACTTTGGTGCTGTTGGAGGGCCGTGACGGCCCGTCCCGGCAGGCACGTTGCGGCTACCCGGACGCACCGCGCTCCCCTCCGGCCTGCCAAGCCTGCACGGCCGTCGCCAGATGCTCCTGCAACGCGGCCGGCATCGGCTTGCCGGTCGCGGCCACCGTGACCGCCTCGGCGACTTCTCTCAGCTTGACGTTGGCATGCTGGGAGACGGTCACCAGGATCTCCCAGGCGTCCTCCGGCTGACAGGCAAAGCCCGCCATCAGCACCCCGCGGGCCATGTCGATGACCGGCCGGCTCTCCATCGCCTGCTTGAGCTGCTCCTTCTCATGCAACAGCTCCACGGCCTCCTCCGGCGCTAGGCCGTCCTCACCCGCACTCACCGATGCCTGGCTGCTCTCACGTGGATCGCGGCCGTACCGAACCTGGCGCTGGGGAGGTCGCATATCGAACGCCTGCCCAAGACGCCCACCCTGCATACCGCTTACAGGCATCGTTCCCCCAGCCGGAAACCATCACCGACCACCGCACCAAGAGCGACCAGGACTTCAGACACTGGCCCTCACGGTCCTTCCGCCTCGCGAGGCTGCGTCGGTGGAGCAGACCTCGCGGGGCTGGAGGACCGCCTGTTCAACGCGCCGCAGGCAGCCCGCCATGCGCGTGGCCACCGTCTGCGCCTCATCCATGGCGAGGGCCGGCCGTCCACCGATCGCCGCACCGCGGACCGGGACATGGATGCGGCCTGCCCAACTGCTGCCCTCGTTCGGCACGCGCGCGCAGCTCACCCGGCGAGGCGGCCTCGTCAAGCGGTGCGAGAGGGATACCCGGCGCGCATGACCTGCATCTTCCAGGGCGAAAAAGTCACCACACCAGTGGGGAGGCGCCGGCGTCGGCCGAGGCGGGGCCCGGACCATAGGTCGAGCGCAGGGCGCCGGACGCGCCGACCAAGCTGCCCAAGGGGTCGTGGGGCACTGACCTACTACGGCGTGCTGGCGCTGTTCCCGGCGCTGCTGGCACTGGTCTCTTTGCTGGGCCTGACCGGCAGGTCGACCACCGACAAGGTGCTGGACAACATCCAGCAGCTCGCCCCTGGCTCCGCCCGCAGCATCATCACCCGGGCCGTGGAGCAGTTGCAGGGCAATGCCGGTATCGGGTCGATCATGGCGATCGCTGGCCTGGTGCTGGCGGTGTGGTGCGCATCCGGCTACGTGGCGGCGTTCATCCGCGCCGCGAACGCCGTGTACGACATGCCCGAGGGCCGGCCGGTGTGGAAGGTCCTGCCCGTGCGGGTCGGGGTGACCGTCGTGCTCATGGTGCTGGCCACGATCAGCGCGCTCATCGTGGTGTTCACCTGCGGCCTGGCCCGCCAGACGGAAAGGTCCTCGGGGCCGGGGACACGGCGGTGACGGTGTGGTCGATCGCCAAGTGGCCCGTCCTGGTCGTACTGGTCACCGTCATGATCGCGATCCTGTACTGGGCGACGCCCAACGCCCGGGTGAAGGGATTTCGGTGGATCACCCCGGGGCAGCTTCCTGGCCCTGCTGATCTGGATGATCGCCTCCGCAGGATTCGCGCTCTACGTCGCCAACTTCGCCTCCCGGAACAAGACGTGCGGCACGATGGCCGGCGTCATCGTCTTCCTGGTCTGGCCGTGGATCACCAACCTGGCCATCCTGCTGGGCCTGGAATTCGACGCGGAGACCACCCGGCAGCGGGCCATCGCCGGCGGCCATCCCCCCGAGGCCGAGCCCTGCACCCAGCCGGGCGACACCCGTAAGTGGGACGAGCAGGACCGGCGCCGCCTGGACAAGCCCTGACCGCGCACACTGGATCTTGGATGCACGACGGTAACTGGGGTACCTGCTGTGCATGGGGTTGCTGGCAGGGGTTCGTGATGCTGACCGGCGGCTGACGAAGCGGGCTGCCGCCGGCATTCCACCGCTCATCGCCACCGCGCTGTCGGCGGTGGAGGAGGCCGCCGAGAGCACCAAACTGTGGTGCGCAGCCGCGACGGTCATGGCCGGCATGGGCGGATGGCGTGGGCGCAAGGCCGCGGCCGCCGGCCTGACGGCCCTGGTGGTGGCGCAGCTGGCCTCCAACGGCGTGTGCAAACAGCTGACCCACCGCTCCCGGCCACCCAAGGAATGGGTCCCGCACGACGAGGTCGACGACCGCCCCGACTCCTCCTCCTTCCCCTCCGGGCACACCGCCGCGGCCGTGGCCTTCACCGCCGCCGTCGCCCCCTCATGGCCGGCGGCCGGCGCCCTGTGCGCGGTCCCGGCCACCATGATCGCCGTGGAGCGGGTGCAAAGCGGCGCCCACTACCCCAGCGACGTAGCCACCGGCGCGGCCATCGGCCTGGCCGGCGCCTGGCTCACCCGGCACGCCCCACGCCTGCTGCTGCACCACTGGCACTAGACAGCCTCGGCCGGTCACGGCCCGAGGACCTACCCGCGTCCTAGGAGGATGAAAGACATCTACTGTCAGGCGGCTTGCGGCAGCACCTAACCGCGGGCGACCTCACGACGTTCGGTGGGACGAGCCGTTCGGCGGGCCAGCCGTCGGGTCATCAGGGTGGTGGCAGCCCACGTGATCAGGGACTCGCTCATCTCGGGCAGGCGTTCGCGGTCGTGGCAGTGCCGGCGGGCCCTCATGATCCACGAGCAGGGCCGTTCCACTGCCCGCCTGCGCGGGAGCACGACGAAGCCCTTGGCCTCCGGCGAGCAGCGGACTGTCTTGATGGTGATGTCGAGGACTTCGTCGCTCAGTCCACCAGACCGTTCTCGGCGTAGCGCCCACCTTGCCGGGCCTACCGCTGGTGTCGTGGTCGATGCTCACTGCAGCCCAGGTGATCGTCGACGAAGAACTCCGCGTAACCACGGTCGTCGGTGCAGTGCCGCAGTAGCTCCCTCCCCAGCTCCGCTGCCCATCGGGGGAGTCGGCGGCCCCCTCAGCCCAACGTCCAGGAAGAGGTCCCCGCCGACTGGAACACGGCGAATCCCCTGCCCCGGCACGTTGGAGCACCACCGGGCCGTTTGTCACCTGAGCGCCACGGACACCGGGCCAGGAGGGTGCTGTCGTTTGCGTTCATGGTTCACCGTGACGGGTTGGGTCGACTATCCGTCCTTGCCCATGGCCTTACGTACGGTGTCCCGGGTGCGGTCGACGAGGGCGGCGAGGGGGCCCAGGGTCAGGTTCTTCGCCGCGGACTCGGTGCCGGGGTGCGGGTGGGTCGGGGCCATGGCCTCCGCGGCACGCAGCGCCGTGGCCATGGAGGCCAGGCGGGCCTTGTCCGCATGGCGGCGGATGTGGTTGAACTCGTAACGCTCCTCGGCCCGGGCGTGCCGCATCACATCGAGGCGCAGCACCTGGAGCTCGGGAAGGAACTGCGGGTCGTCGGTGTCCATCCCGTCCAGGCGGGACAACAGCTCCTTGGCCTCGCGTTCCTCACGCAGCCGTTCCTCGACCACCTTCTCGCCGCCCGGCCCTGTCCGGCGGGTGAAGGGATGGACCACCTCCTCCTCGGCCGTCTCGTGCACGGCGAGCAGGCGGACGAGGCGGCGGAAAGCGGCCCGCCGCTCATCCCCGGTGGTCTTCTCCACCTCGTCGAACAGATTGCGGATGTCGCCGTGCTGGCGCATGAGCAGGGCCACGACGTCGGCGTCGGATGCGGCGATGCCGGCCATGTCAGCTCCTCTCCCGCGAAGCGACGTCGGGGTGCGGGCCCTCCGTCTGGTGCCGGTATTCGCCACCGAGCAGCTCGCGGTGCTGGGCCATGACGCGCTCGCTGGGCGGCTCCTCGCCGCCGTGGATCTGATCCTGCATCCGCTCGAACCGTTCGTGCGCATCGCGGACGTAGCCGGTGCCGAGCGTGGTCAGGTCCATCTGGGTGTCGAGGAGGCCGCGGACGAACTGCTTGTTCTCCTCGAAGGTGAGCACGTTCGGCAGCTCCGGCGCCAGGATCTCCTGCGGCTCCCGCCCGTCATGGCGGCGCATCAGGTCGCAGGCGATACGGAGGTGCTCCAGCTCCATGTTCAGGTGCAGCTCCCAGACGGCCTTCACCTTCGGGTCGGACTCCTGCTGCATGAAGGAGTGGTAGAGGTAGCACTCGTTGTACTCGTGGTTGACGAGCTGCTCCCACCACGTCTCGCCCGGGTCGACGAGCGACTCGTAGTGCGTGACGTGCTCCTCCTCGATCAGCCCGATCTCCTGGTACAGCTGGCGGGCGATCGGCTCCATGTACTGCGGGCCGACGTTCATGTAGAAGTTCATGGTCTGCTGCTCCGCCGACATGATCGTCAGCGCGTGCAGCTTGGACAGCGGGTTGGCGCTCGTACGGTCGTACGGCTCGCGCACGTTGTCGGCCGCGTGGCGGTGGTGGAACTTCGTCGGCCGGCCCGGCATCACCTCGGTCAGGCCGTCGACGATCGACTCGGCCTTGCGGTGCTCGACCATCTCGTAGAGGTTGGCGTACCGGTACAGATGGTCGAAGTCCTCGAGCACGCCGAACTCGTACGCTTGCCTCAGATACGGGTCCGGCTCATGGCGGGCGACCCAGCCGGTCAGGTCGACCGCCACCTGCTCGTAGGCGATGGTCGTCTCCAGCACAGAAGCGAGGCCGGGCAGCAGCCAGTTGACCGCTTTCTGCTGCTGGTGCTCGATGTAACGGACCTCCGCCAGCTGCCGTTTGACCTCCGGGTCGGGGCAGCGGCGGGCGAACTGGTGGCTGAAGAGGATCGCCTCGACCTCGATGCCGTTCATCGTGATGATCCGGCAGCGGGTGTACGGGTCGCTCTTGTCGGGGTCGACGGGCTCGACGTTCAGCTCTCGCCAGTTGCGCAGCTGGCGGTCGAGGGGGATGCCTTGGTGTTCGAGAGGGTTGAAGCCCATGGGGGGTCTCCTCGGCGGACGGCCGGAACCGGGCCGACGCCGGGTACCCTGCCGTCCCGGGGCCAACCGCCGACGGCCGTCTCAGGCGCCGAGCTGTGTGACAGCGGTGTCCAGACGAGCGGCGGTCTCCTCGAGGTCACGCCGGGACGGTACGCCGGTGCCGAGCCGGGTGAGGAGATCGTGCCGGGAGATGATCTCCAGGGCCCCTCGGTATCGCTCGCTGTCCAGCGCCGACGCCGGAACGACCACGAGGCTGCCGGCGGTGACGATCAGTGTGGCGTCATCGGCGTCGGATCCGAGCAGCGCCTCCACGTGCTCAGGACGGATCATGAGGGTGTCTCCTTCCCGGTGGCGGTCACCGATGTCGCTCCCCGCGGTGGGGCGGACAGCAGCCCTGCCGCGGCTCTGTCATGCAGGGAATCCAGCGTCTCGCTCTGCTGCCGGGCCCTGTGCAGCAGCTGGTCCAAGCGTCCCCGGTCCAGTCGGGCGTCCTGCGGCGCCGCGGCAAGCAGCGCACGCCAGAGCAGCGCCTTGCCCTGCGTCCCCAGCCGCAGCGCTTCCAGCTCGACCAACAAGGAGAGGCCGGAGCGGCGAAGCAGGCGGCCGTTGGGCTTCACCCGCCCGACCTTCTCGCCCAGCCATGCCCCGTAGAGCTTGTAGCGCTTGACGGATACGCCGAGGTCCGCGAGGAGCCGCAGCAGGGCCTGCCGGTCCTGCGAGATCTCTGCCGCCAGCGTCCTCAGTTCGTCGCCGTACGGCGAATCTCCGTGCTCGTGAACCATGCGCCGGGCAAGCTCTGCACCGGCCGTCCCACCGGCCAGGTGATCATTGAGAAAGATGTCCAGCCTTCTTTGCTGCATCCGGCTGTCGCCGGTCCCTGGTGCTGTCACGCTCATCACGTCCCTCGGGGTCTCGTAGCTTCCGACGGTCACCGAGTGCCCCGGCTGCGCCGGTCAACCTCTGTTTCGAGCTGGTTGGGGCAGCTCCACGTCCCGTGCGACGGGCGCGGGCACGTCCGCCGGCCGTGTACCAGCACACACCCAGCACCACCGCCAAGGCCGCGTCCACCACGTCGCCGCCGTAGTACATCCATTGGGCGCCGCTGTGCAGGTCGGCAGGGGTGAAGTCGGTGCCGGGCGGCGGCAGTGTGTACAGGGTCTTGGCGAGCACCGCGTGCCCGGCTCCGGCGGCCAGCAAGGTGGCGCCGCGTACGGCGACACTCCAGCGACGGCGCACCGGATCGAGCTGGCACACGGCGAAGGTGAACACGAGCCCTGCCGTCAGCATGTGCGCGTGCACCACGCCGTGCAGCAACGGCTGGTGCCGCATGGCCGCGAACAGCTCCGTCCGATACAGCAGCCAGAGGCCGCCCACGTTCAGCAGAGCCGCCAGCGGCGGGAGGATGAGCCAGCCGACGGGACAAGATCGCGCGAGCATCAGCAGGTGTCGTCGTGCCCGGCCGGGTCTGAGGGCTCGCAGGGCGAGGGTGAGGGGACGGGCCACGACGAAAAGCAGCGGGGCGGCCATGCCCACGACGAGGTGCTGGATCATGTGCCCGGTGAACGGTCCTCCCGGCACAGCTCCCCCCGACGCCCAGGCCGTACCGACGCCCCCGGCGGTGAACGACACATCCCGCCACCGGGGCCAGGCATCCCCGCGGCGCCGTAGACGCCCCGCGGCCAGCAGATACGCCGCCGCTGCCAGCAGCGCGGCCACGACGGTGAGCAGCCGGCCCGTCCCGGGTCCGGTGGCCGGGCCGGGGTGGACATGGGCCAGTGTCACGACGCCGGCCCCGCCCCGCTGCGGCGCGCCGCACGCAGGGCCAGGATCACGCCTATGAGCAGCAGGACCAGACCGGCGATGTTCCACGCCCAGTCGTACGGAGTGACATCCACCCCGTAACGGATCTGGTGCAGACGCAGCAGCTTGTGATCCACGATCCCGTCGAACAGCTGGAACACGCCCAGCCCGAGGAAGAAGCCCGACCAAGCGTGGGCCGACGCCAGGGCCCTGCGGCGGCGCAGATCGGCGTAGAGGAAGAACCCCGCGACCAGAGCCAGCAGTTCGGCGGTGTGCAGCAGTCCGTCGGACAGCAGTCCCACGCCGGAGGTGGAACCGTCGTAGAAGTGGTGCCACCCCAGGATCTGATGGAAGACGATCTCGTCGACCGAGGCCATGACCGCCGCCCCGATCAGCGCGCAGACGGCCATGGACCTGCGGGTCGCGGAGCCGGTGCCCGGTGTGGTGTCGGACCGGACGGAGTCGCTCATGGCTCTTCCTTACTGCCGTACGAGGACGTCGGCTGGGGATGCCGACGCCGGGGGAGAGGGAGGAGGGAACGCCGCCCATGTTCGACGTCGCAGGAGCCGGAGCCCGGTTCCCGAGCCAACCGGCATCGCGGTGGTCACTCAGTCGGCGGCACAGCGAGGACACGGGCGGATGCGGCACCCGGACGGCCAGTCGTCCGGCCGGGAGGCCCGCTGGGCGATCACCGGAGCGGTGGTGTATCCCCTACGTCGATGGGACCTCTGAGAAGGGCTCGGTCGTGCGCTCCCCAGGTGTTAGCGGACCCATGACCACACGGACATGATGGCTCCCGATCAGCGGGTGCGTGCTGACGTCGACGGCGTGCCCGCGGTGCCCTCAGCACGCTGCACCCAGTTGGTTCAACGTCGCTTGCGGCGCATCGCGACGGCCGCAACCAGCACCAGGAGCCCGGCGAGCCTGGTGAACACCTTCTTGGCCACGCCCATGGGCGTGCTCAGTCCGAAGGCATCGCGCATGCGGTCGTAGAGACCGAGCGGCGCCCCCAGGACCGCGTTGCCGGGCGGGCGCCGCGGGATGACGGGGTGGGGGTGGGTGGGCGCGCTGCGTCGCACCGTGTCCCATGCCGTGCGTCCATCAACCTGTCCATCTCGGCATGATCACGGCGTTGCCGGGCCAGCACGCTGCTCGGGCCGCCCAGTTGCTCAACCGTCTGCTCTTTGATCGTCTCGGGCACGGATCCCTCCTCTGCACGAACCGGCCGCAACGCCCGTCCGCCGCAGCGGCTTCCGACAGCGTCCGGTGGCGGGTACCCCGACGCGCGCGGCACACCGCTTGTGGTGTTCTCACCTGCTGCTCGGCCCGGTCGCCGGCACATCAGGCGCCGGTGAAGAAGTCGCCCTCCTGTACTGCTGTCAGGGACAGCGTCTTGTAGCCGACCTGCTCGAACAGCACGACGAGGCGGTCCTCCTCGGTGCGCATCACGGTGCCCGCACCCCACTCCGCGTGGCGCACCCGGTCATTCGGCTCATAGGGCCCGCTGTGCCCGTGCGGGGTAGCGGCGTCCCGGTGCCCGCCTCCGGTGGCGGGGTGCTCGTCGCGGTCGCACACGTCGCACCGTCCGCACGGTGTCTCCAGCTGCTCGCCGAAGTAGCCCAGAAGGTACTGGCGGCGGCAGGTGGGCGTCTCGGCGTAGCCGCGCATCATCTCGATGCGCGAGCGGTCGATGCGGCGCCGCCGCTCGAAGACCCGTGCCGCCTCTTCGGCGGCCTCGTCCGCCGTGCGGCCGGGCAGAGCCCGGACTGCGCGGCGCCTGCCCTCGACGGTCACCACTCCCGCCTCTTCCAGCAGGTTCAGCAGATCGCTGGTCTTCCGGCGCGACAGGCCGCACAGCTGCGCGGTCCGGCTACGGCTCTGCGGGGCGTCCAGGCCGAGCAGCGTGGTCATGATCCCGCGCAGTGCGTCGGCGTCCAGGGCTCGGGCCGTGAGGAACTTCTGCAGTCCCAGGTCCTCGGGGCGGTAGAACAGCACCGCGCGGGCCGGCTCCCCGTCCCGGCCGGCGCGTCCGATCTCCTGGTAGTAGGAGTCCAGGGACTCCGGGACGGACGCGTGGGCGACGAACCGTACGTCCGCCTTGTCGATGCCCATCCCGAACGCGGAGGTGGCCACCACCACGGCGGGAGCACCGGCCATGAAGCCGTCGTGGATCCGGCGGCGGTCGGCTGCCCTCATGCCCGCGTGGTACGCCTCGGCGTCCACGCCGTCCTGCCGAAGCCGCCCCGCGTACGTCTCGGCGTCCTTGCGGGTGGCGGTGTAGAGGATGCCCGGGGCGCGCGCCCGGGCCGTCCAGCGTGCGACTGTCTCGCGTTTGGCGGGGTCGTCGGTGAAGGTGCGCACCGCCAGATGGATGGTGGGCCGGTCAGTCCCGGTCGTCACGACGTGGGCCTCGCGCATGTTCAGGTGCTCGACGATGTCCGCCCTTACGGGGGCTGCGGCCGTCGCCGTCAGAGCGAGTACCGGCGGGCGGCCCAGCCGTTCGGCGGCCTCGCCCAGGTTCAGGTAGTCGGGACGGAAGTCGTGTCCCCAGGTGGAGACGCAGTGGGCCTCGTCGACGACGAACAGTGAGGGGCCCAGTTCCCGCAGCTGTTCCACGACGCTGTCCTTGGTCAGCTGCTCGGGGGATAGGAACAGGTACTCGGCATCACCGCCCCGGATCGCCCGCCAGCCCCTGTCGGCGGCCGACCGGGGTTGTGCGGAGTTCACGGCCACGGCGTCCGGTGCCCCGCTCTCCCGCAGGCCGGCGACCTGGTCGCGCTGCAGGGCGATCAGTGGCGACACCACGACGGCGGGACCACCGAGCAGGACGGTCGGCACCTGATAGATCGCCGACTTGCCGGAACCGGTGGGCATGACGACCAGCACGTCGCGGCCGTCGAGCAGTGCTTCCATCGCCTCCGTCTGCTCGGCGGCCAAGTCGTTCCACCCGAACCGTTCCCGGGCGACGCGGCGCAGCTCGGCGATCCGGTCGTGCACGCCCATCGCGACGCCTCCTTCACGGCCCGGCACGCCCGGGTACCCCTCGTGGTCGGCCGCGATGCGGAGCGGCGCCCGGCAGTCGTACGAGGTCGAGATCCCGGCTGCTCGCCCTGGGTCATCACCTGCGCCGTTCGGCCGCGCGCGGTCGCGGCCGCCGGTCACCAGGGAGAACCTGGACGAAGCTCAGGTGCCCGCTGTCCGCGGGCGGACGCCGCTTCGCGATTGCACCGCAAAGGAGACTCTCTTGACCGACGCCATGCCCCACCTCGACGACGCCGGCGAGAATGACGACGTCGTCGCACTGCTGATGCAGCAGCACAACCACATCCGTGGCCTCTTCGCCCAGGTCGAGAACGCCACTGCCGACGACCGGGCGGAGGCATTCCGCAGGCTCGTCCGCCTGCTGGCCGTCCACGAGACCGCCGAGGAGGAAGTGGTCCACCCTGCGGTCCGCCGTCTCCTGCAGGACGGTGAGCAGGTGGTCGACGACCGTCTCGAGGAGGAGAGGGCCGCGAAGGAGAAGCTGAGCCGACTCGATGACATGAACCCCGACGACCCCGCGTTCCTGCCCGCCTTGCGGGAACTGCGCGCCGACGTGCTCCAGCACGCGGCTTCGGAGGAACAGTACGAGTTCCCCGCGCTGCGCGGGAAGGCCGGAGCGCAGCAGCTCGCCATGATGGCCACGGCTGTCCGGGCTGCCGAGGCCATGGCACCCACCCGCCCGCATCCAGGAGTGGAGACGGCGGCGGAGAATGTCGCCGTCGGACCCGTGGCAGCCGTGATCGACCGGACTCGTGACGCCGTCCGCAAGGCGATGGGCAAGGACAGCTGATCAGGCCGGCACAGAGTGGTCCACACCGGCTCGGGCCTGAGCGGCTAGGCGTCGCGCTCGTCCCGGGCATGGACGACGGCCGGCGGATCGGCATGACGTGAGTATCGGACGTCGCGGAGACTGCCCGCCTGAGTCGGGGTACTCGCCGCGCACCGCGATGCGCTCCGAGAGAGAAGGCCCACCATGACCGCGCGCACCCGTGCTCCCTTCTGCATGGGCCTGATCGCCTGCATGGGCCTTATCGCCCGGGGCGCTGCTCACCCGTCGTACCTGAGCATCCGAGGATGTGACCGTCCCTGGATTCTCGCGATCGTGGAGCGCTGCAGCGAGTGCGGGCGGCGGCGGGATGCTGGGTCCCCTGCAGCCGAGTTCTGGAACATCCGAAGCCTTCGCGATCGCCTCTGCGTCTGAGTGCTCGGATGCTGACTTTTACTGACTTTGCTGGACTCACAGGCTTTTGACCTGCAGAAACGTCGACCGATGCAATAGTTCTGGAACTGGATCGGACGGTCGCAGGAGGAGATCGTGCAGGCGCGTCAGGACTGGATGCGGATGGAAGGCTCCCGGTTCGGGAGGTGAAGGGGTACGACGGTCCCCCCCTGCCCGCACCGGAACTGCCGCCGGTGCCGTTGAAACCGCGGGGAAGGGTGCGCTGAACTGCGGGGACGCGTCAGCGTTGGCTTGTTCGGTGGCCGGCCTTGGCGCGTACCGGCGCGGGGGTCTTGTCCTGCACCGCGTGGGCCGCGTGTGTGGCCTTGTCCTTCAGCATCAGCTACTGGGGGGCAAGAGGTCGCAGGTTCACATTCTGTCGTCCCGACTTGCGTAGCAGCAGGTCGGAGGCCGTATCGGGGCAAACCGATGCGGCCTCTTGATCACCGCCTTAGCGCTCCGTGCGCGAGCCGGACTCCGAGTTGCCGATCCCCAGCAGCACCAGTCGCAGGTCGGTTTCCGCCCTGACCACAGCGCGTTCTTCACGCTGCTCGGGCAACCCCTCGGCAATCCGCTCCACGTACTCGCGCACGGACACCCCCTCGGCCGCAGCCGCCGCCGCAAAGCGGTCGTACGCGGCCGTCGAGATCCTGAGGTCCGTCTCAGCCACCGGTGGACCGCCTCCCCTCCGCCAGCCGGTCGAGCAGGTCCTCGGCCCACGACGGGTCGTAGCGGTCGAGACGGGGCACGCCACCCTCGTTGGGGTCTCCGGTCCATTCGACTTGCGCGCCGGGGTTGTGGGCCGCGTACCCGCCGGGTGCGAACAGGTGAGGGCTTCCCTGGACGTCGGGGCCCTGAGCGATCCGCCACTGTGCGTAGATCTCGGCGCGGCCGGCGCCACGCTCCAGGGCGCGGGCCAGGGCCTGTTCGTCCACGTTCTCGCACTTGGCGGCGACGTCGAGGATCTCCGCGGGGATGCTGATGCACCGGCTCTCGACGTAGAAGGCGTGACGCAGGCCGGCGTCCAGTTCGTCGCTGCCGCGCAGGCCACCGATGGACGGATCCTTCGCGGCCTGGACCGCTTCCATCGCCGGCAGCATGGTCGAGGGGTAGTCGTACTCCCGCCCCGCCCACAGGCGCCAGCCGAGTTCGGGACGGTGTGCGGAGATCACCACGATCTCGGGCTCCACGATGTACTTGGGCGTGGGCTGGTTGTTGAACAACTCCAGCGGGAACGCCCGGTGGTCGATCAGGAGGTCCTGCCCGCGTTCGCGGGCGGTACTGCGGAGCGTGTGCAGGGCGAGGGTGGCCCAGGGGCACCCCAGATCCGACCAGACGGTGACGGGCCCTGGCTCCGGGGCAGCGCTCATGGTGATCCTCCTCGGTACCGGGACCACCACAGGGTCCCTGTCGTGTGTGTCGCGGCGCGGAATTCCATGGTGACGCGCCCGCGGAACCCGGCGGCCAGCGCCGGTGACACTCTGTCAAGTCGCTGTGAAGCGGCCACAGGAGGCGTGTCCGCCGATCGGGGAGGTGGTGCGGACACACTCCGACGACCGTGCTCCGGACGGGACAGCCGGGGCGGGAGAGCCGCAATGCTGGTCCGGCCACCGCCCCCCGACGCAAGTCCTGTGCTCTGTGTACCTGGGACCGGCATCAGACCTACCGCACATTGGAGGGGCAGCCCTTCGGATCGTCTCCCGTCTACCTTTGATGGAGGGTCCGTTTCATGAGTGTGGTCGCGCTGAGCCCTGACCAAGCGCAGAGTCCGACCATGTGCGAGCCGTCGTACGCACCTGCGTGCAACGCGTCGTTGCCGGAGATGTGCTCACTTCTTTTCGCCTCCTTGCCGCGCAGTGACCAACGCCGCAAGGGCATGGATTACATACGAGGTCTGTTGGAGGTGCGGGGACGCAAGTCGATACGCAACATAGCCGCGCTGGTCGGGGGACAGGCGACGGAGCAGAGCCTGCATCACTTCATCAGCGACTCGAGCTGGGAGTGGGCGCCGGTGCGCCGGGCACTGGCCCGGTACGCGGTGAGTGTGGTTCCGCCACAGGCGTGGGTGGTGCGGCCCATGGTCATCCCGAAGGCCGGGCGGCACTCCGTGGGAGTGGAGCGGCGCTTCTTCCCGGAGCACGGCCAGATGCTCAACGCCCAGCAGGCCGTGGGTGTGTGGGCGGTCGCGGAGGAGATGAGCGTACCGGTCAACTGGCGGCTGCAACTCTCCCCGGGCTGGATCGCCGAGGACCGCCGGCGGCGCGCGTCGATACCGGACGACGCCTGCGCGGAGTCCCTCGGCGAATGCTCGGTGCAGGCCTACCTGGAGACGGCGGCGTGGGGACTGCCGTCCCGCCCCGTGGTGATGGACGCCCGCGGATGGGACGTCGCTTCCACCGTGTCGAGGATCTTCAACAGGGGAATGCCGCTGATGCTCAGGGTGGACGACTCCCTGCGGCTGTCGGTGGTGGACCCGGTGCTGCCGGGCTTCGACGCCGCCCCCAGGTCGGTGCGCCAGATCATGAGTGCGAGCCGGGCCCTGCGACGGCCGGTGCTGTGGCCCAGTACAAGCGGGGGGACGGTCGTGCGGTCCGGGCTCGTCGCCGCCGTACGGGTGACGCTGCCCGCCGCGCGAAGCCTGCGTGGGGGAACCAGGCGCAGTGACCTTCTCCTGCTCGGGGTGGGGAACAACGATCGGCGCTGGCCGCGGGAGGTGTGGCTGACCGACCTGACGCAGGTTCCGCCCGCGTCCTTGATGCGGCTGCGTGGCATGGTCCACCGGGTCGACCAGGACTTCGCCAGGGGGGCCGACCAGGTGGGCATCCGCGACTTCGCCGGACGCTCCTACCGCGGCTGGCACCGGCACGTCACCCTCGCGTCCGCCGCGTATGTCCTGGCGGCGCTGAGCGACGCCGACGACGGCGAACTCGACTACGCGTCCTGATCCCCGGCAGAGTTCCCGGCCGGCTCCTTGCGCTCCTTCAGCACGCGCCGTATCCGGGACATCCGGAGCGCGAGCTGGATCTCGAGGGCCCGCTCCGGCTTCTGCCAGTCGGAGCCGATCAGACCACCGATGCGTTCCAGACGGCGGGCCACGGTATTGGGGTGTACGTGGAGTTTCTCGGCGGCGTACGTGGGGCTCCCACCGGTGTCGAAATAGGCCTCCAGCGTGCGGCTCAGCTCCGTCAGCCGCTGCTCGTCGTAGTCGAGTACGGCACCTATGGTGCTCTTGATGAACCTCTCGGCGTCCAGCTGGTCCGACAGCAGGAGACCCACGAACCCCATCTCGTGGGTCGACGCCGATGTTCCGACAGCGCCCAGGGCGGTCATCGCATCTAGGCAGCGCGCTGCTTCCCGGTACCCGGGGAGGACCGAACCCGGGTCCGACACGGGACCGGAGCCGCTCACCGTGGCCGGATCGCCGGGCAGGGACGACAGCTCGTCGTGCACCGTCCGGGCGGCGGCGCCCGGGTCGGTGCCCGGCAGCAGCAGCACGATGTTGCCCTCGTGCGTCGTCTGCAGCCCGTTCATGCGACGCGCGCAGGAGGACGCCCGGGTGACCGCCTGCTCCTGCGCACCTCCCTCCGGACGGGCGATCACGACCACGTGCGGCTGATCCAGGCCGATGCCCAGTCGGCGGGCGCGCCGCTCCAACTGGTCCCGGGGCCGGGGCACACTGATCAGCAGATCGTCGAGCAGTTCGTCCCGGAGCTGCTCCTCCGCGACCGCGGTACCGCCCTCCTGAAGGAACAGCAGCACTGCGGCCACTCGCCCGGCGTGCCGGAGCAGGTCCGCCGTGTCGTCGGTGAGCGAAGGGCCGGCATGGACGTATAAGGCGCCCAGGTAGTGACCGCGGGCGAGGATCGGCACGGACCAGATGCCGCCGTCCAGAGGGGTCGGTGTCAGATCCCGCGGCATCCCGCCGTCCTTCGCGGTGCGAGTGAACTCCTCCTGTGTGCGCTCCGGCATGTCTCCGGCCGTGGCGATCGCCGTGCCGTGCGGACCGCACAGCAGCACGGGGGCGCCCAGCATGGAGTGGACCTCTTCGACCAGCGTGTGCGGATCGCAGCCGCCGAGCACCAGGTCGAGCAGCGCCCCCTGCGTCACGGCCAGTCGTCGCGCGTCGGCGAGCTCCGCCTCGGTGCGCAGCACCTGCTCCCGCAGGACCGACATGTCCTCACGCGTCTCGGCCAGGTGCAGGGCCCGCTCCAGGGCCACACCGCCGACTTCGGCGAGCATGTTCATCAGCGCTATCTCGTCGGCGGAGAAGTGGCGCACACTGCGTTCGGCCACGTGCAGTGATCCCGGGGAGCCGGCGCCCCGGCTCAACGGCACGGCGAGGACGGCGTGGAGCCCTTCGGCCCTGACCCACTGATCGGGCTCGTCGGCGTGCCGGAAGGTGTCGTCCGTCAGGTAGTCGGATGTCCACAGCGGCGCACGATGGGCCAGTACGGCGGCCGCGAGCCCGGCTTCCCTCGTTAATCGCAGCCGGGTGTTCAGCATCGTGACGTGACCGTCGAGGGCGTGCAGCCGGAACACCCGGTCGTCGTCGGCGGCGGGCAGGGTGACCCAGGAGACGTCGGTGCCGAGCAGCAGCCGCGCCCGGCGCGTGATGATCTTGAGGGTGTCCTCGACGGTGTGCGGGGTCACCAGCTCGCAGGCTGTGTCGACGAGCGTGGTGAGGGCGGCGCTCCACTGCTGAGGCCGCTCCAGCCGGGCATGGATGGCCAGGGCCAGCCGTTTGACCTGTGTCACCATGCGCAGGTCGGCCCCGGTCACGCCCTGTCTGCAGGCCTCCTCGACCGGCGCCTCGAAGCGGCTCGCCGGGCCTTCGCCGGCGAGCAGGTCCAGCATGGCCAGTACGGCGGCCAACGCTTCGTCCTTCTTCTGCGACACGCGGCCCTCCGGTGTCTCGTTCCCCAACCGCCGACAGTGGCGGAGCGCGAAGCCCGAGTCGCACGGACCACGGCTCCACCGGCGCAACGGGAGGACACCGGCGTGTGTTCCACGAGCCGTGCCCAGGGGCTGTGAACAGAGAAGACCACGGCCCCCCTTCCCCCACACACGTCACTTGGCGGCCTGCGGACCGGACTGGTCGGCGGCCGACGACCGAGTGGGCTCCCTACCCGTGGTGGCGTGAAACACACCGTTGATTTCCGGCCTCCGTCCGACCCGTGGCGGGAACGCCGGACCGGTGCTCGTCTCACTGCCATTCCTCACAGACTGCCTTGCCGATTATGCCAGTTGACGAACGCGAGATGGCTCCGCCGGCGCTCTGAAAGCACGTTGTGCGCCGTCACACACGTACGGTGTGACGGCGCACACGGATCGGACCGCCGGCGGTCAGAGCGCCAGGAGCGAGACGATGGCGGGACCGAATGCCGCACCGAGGAGATACGACAGGTTGAACAGGCCGATCGCCGGGGGCCGTTGGTCGTCGGCGACGGCCGCGGTGGCGTGGACGGCGAACGCACCCTGACCCGATGCCGCCGCGATCGACGTCAGGGCCTGAGCGGCCAGCAGGAGCGGAGCGGCGGTGCTGAGGGCCGCCAGCACCGGTCCCAGGACCGCAAGGGTGACGAGCGTGGTGATCACGGGCCGGCGTCCCGTCCGTGCCGAGACCGCCACGACGAACCACGACAGGGTGCCGCCCAGCAGCAGTGGCCACACCATGGCGACCCCGATCTCGCTGGAGGACCACGACGTGTGGTCCTCCAGCCGCTCAGGAATCGCGTACATCATGCCGAAGTTGACCACCGCCAGGCAGAACGCGAGCCCCGCCGAGACCAGGAAGCTCGGGGTGCGGATCAGGGCGGCGGGTACGAATCCCCGCGGCCGTGCGCGCATATGGGCCGCCAGCAGCGCCGCGGCGGCGACGGAGCACACACCGGCGATCAGCGGCTGATGCGGCACGAACACGAGCGCGGTGACCAGCGCGGTCAGCAGCGCGGTGCCCACGGGGTCGAACGGCTCGCGGGTGGCCGGAGCGCTGTTCGCGCACCGGGCCGCGGCGAAGGGAACGGCGACCGCGCTCAGCACCGGCAGGGCGAGGGTGGCCTGCCAGGACAGCAGGTCGTTGACGAGGGAACCGGCCAGTGGAGCCGTCGAACCCACCACGGCGAGCGAGGCGGTGACCAGTCCCATGACGCGGGGCGAGTCGGCGAGACTCATCGCCGTCGCCGTGAGGCCGGCCGTGCCGAGGCCCTGCAGAGCGGTACCGAGGACGAGGACCGGCAGGACGGGTATGCCGGCCACCAGGCCCGCCCCCAGCAGGACGAGCAGGCCGCACACCGTCAGCGCGGCGCGTGGTCCCCGGCGGTCCAGCAGCCCGGCCAGCAGGGGCGTGCCGACCGCTATGCCCCAGCCGAACGCGGTCACCGTCCAGGTCATCGCCCCGGTCGAGACGCCGAGGTCCCTCGCGGCCTCGTCCAGGATCAGGGCGGGGCCTGCTATGCCGAAGGACAACGGGCCGGCCATGAGGGCCAGCCAGAAGGCCGCGAGCCCGCGGAACGGACCGCGGGCATCGGTTTCGTGGAGTTTCCTGCCCGGCGCGGCGGGACCCGGGGCGTCGGGCTCGGCGAGTGAGTTGCTCATCTGGGCTCCCTGAGCGGTCGTTCGAAAGCTGGATCACCCTGGCCCGGACCGGCCGCGCAGCCCTTCGGGAGAAGGTGCCGGCCGGGCCAGGGAGTCGAACACCGGGCGGGACGGAAGCGGGGTGCGCGGGCCGGGTGCCGACCGCGTGCCCCTGCCGCCTGCCCGGTGGATCAGCCGTCCAGCGTCGGGTAGTCGGTGTAGCCCCGGTGGTCGCCTCCGTAGAAGGTGTCCGGGTCAGGGGTGTTGAACGGGCCGCCCGCCTTGATCCGCGCGGGGAGGTCCGGGTTGGCCAGCCACAGCGAGCCGATGCTCACCGCGTCGCACAGGCCCTCCTCCAGCACCGCCTCGGCGGACTCGGGCGTCACGGAGGCCTCTTCGCCCGTGGCGTGCGGATTGAGGATCAGTACGCCCGGCCATTCCTTCCGGATCAGCTGCGTGATGTCACGGCCGCCGAACTCCATCAGGTGGACGTAGGCCAGGTTGACGGGCGCCAGGGCCTGGATCAGGGCCTCGTACAGCGCGGCCGGGTCGCGTTCCTCTATGCCGTTGGTCGTGTTGGCGGGGGACAGGCGGATGCCGACGCGCTCCGGGCCGATCGCGTCGCTCACCGCCTGGGCGACTTCGACGGCGAAACGGACGCGGTTGTCGATGCTGCCGCCGTAGGCGTCGATACGCCGGTTGGTGTTGTCGGCGAGGAACTGGTGGATCAGGTAGCCGTTGGCGCCGTGCAGTTCCACACCGTCGAACCCGGCGTCCAGCGCGTACTTCGCGGCCGCGATGTGGTCCTCGACCGCCCGCGCGATGTCGTCCAGGGTCATCTCCCGGGGCGTGGGATGGTCCAGCAAGCCCTCCGGGGTGTACATCTTGCCGCCCGAAGCGATCGCCGAGGGCGCCAGCGGCAGCGCGCCGTCCGGGTAGAGGCTCGGGTGACCGATCCGGCCGGAGTGCATCAACTGCACGAAGATCCGGCCCTGCTTCTCATGGACCGCGTCGGTCACCCGACGCCACGCCTCCACCTGCTGCGGCGTGTGCAGGCCCGGTGTGTCGATGTATCC
Organism: Streptomyces sp. CA-251387; assembly: GCF_050936625.1. Taxonomy (NCBI): domain Bacteria; kingdom Bacillati; phylum Actinomycetota; class Actinomycetes; order Kitasatosporales; family Streptomycetaceae; genus Streptomyces; species Streptomyces sp. CA-251387. The sequence goes on from NZ_JBNJMJ010000001.1 coordinate 8,680,110, forward strand.
CTGCCCGATCACGCAGGGCTGCGTGCCCTCGGTGATGATGAGACCCGCTCCGGCGCGCTGCGCGTAGTACTCGGCGGCCAGCGGGGTCTGCACGCCGTCCCGGGCCCGGCTGCGCGTCATCGGCGCCATGACCAGCCGGTTGGGCAGGGTCAGCTTTCCCAGGGGCAGCGGTTCGAAAAGGTGACTCACGATCTCCTCCGTCGGGGAACCGGCTTGTTCCACACGGTAGGAAGGGGGCGTCCCCGCCGAATCAGTAAGGTTTCTGAAACCGGGTACGTACTTCGGCACGGCCTACTTACCGGTGGGCCGCATCACGGGGAAGCGAGGGCACTTACGTGCTGTACGGCAGGTCCACCGAGCTGGCGGCGCTTGAGGATCTGGTCGCACGGGCTCGTGGGGGACGAAGCGGTGCCCTCGTCCTGCGGGGTGAGGCGGGCATCGGGAAGACGGCCCTGCTCGACCGGGCGGCTCAGTCGGCGTCGGCGTCCGGTATGCGGGTGCTGCGGGTCACCGGTGTCGAGCCGGAGGCGGATCTCGCGTTCGGCGGGCTGGTGCAGCTGCTGTGGCCGGTTCAGGACCGGCTGGACGCCCTGCCCGAACCGCAGGCGGACGCGCTGCGGGCGGTGCTCGGCACGGGCCGCACCAGGACGCAGGACAGGTTCCTGACCGGGCTGGCCGTGCTCACGCTCCTGGCGGACCTGGCCGAGCAGGGGCCGTTGCTCTGCCTGGTGGACGACGCCCAGTGGCTGGATCAGGCCACCGCGGACGCGCTGCTCTTCGCCGCGCGCCGGCTGTCCGCCGAGCAGGTGGCGATGGTCTTCGCGACCCGCGAGGAGGGGTTCGCCGCGCCCGGGCTCACCGAACTGCGGCCCTCCCGGCTGGACACCGGCGACGCGGTGCGTCTGCTCGCCGACCTGGGGCTGGCCCCTGCCCTGCGGGACCAGGTGATCGCCGAGTCCGCCGGGAACCCGCTGGCGCTCATCGAGTTCGGGGCCGCCCGCCGCGACGACCCCGGCAGGTTCACGCCCGTGACGGTCGCCGACCGGGTGCTGTCGTCATACCGTGCCCAGATCGCCAGGCTGCCCGAGAGGACACGGCTGGCCCTGCTGGTCGCGGCGGCCGAGGGGCGGGGCGACCTGCCCCTGCAGATGAAGGCGGCCCGGACGCTGGGCGTCGACCTGGAGGACCTGGAGGACGCCGAGCAGGCGGGCCTGATCCAGGTGACCGAGAGCACCGTCGCGTTCCGCCATCCGCTGATCGGGACCGCCGCCTACCAGGGGGCCGTACTGGCCCGGCGGATCGCCGTCCACCAGGCGCTGGCCGACGCGGCCGAGGACCCCGACTGCCGGGCCCGGCACCTCCCGCTGGCCACGACGTCACCCGACGACGCGGTCGCGGCCGAACTGGTGGCGGCCGCCGACCGGGCCGCGGACCGCAGCGCCTATGCCGCCGCCTCGCTCCTGCACCAGCAGGCCGCCCGGCTCACCCCCGACCGCCGCGAACAGGTCCACCGGCTCACGGACGCCGCGGCCCTCGCGCTGAACGCCGGACACGCCGGTCAGGCCGAGGACCTGGCCTTGCAGGCCGAGCGGTCGACCGACGAACCGGAGGACCTGGCTCGGCTGGCCCCCGTGCGTGCCGCCGTGATGTTCGAACTGGGGAACCAGCGGGAGGCCGCCCGCCTGCTGCTGCGGCGGACGCACTCGGCCGATCCCGAACTGGGCCGGGGCATGCTCCGCACCGGCGCCACGTACGGTTGGTTCGCCGGTGACGCGGACTCGGTGCGGGAGGCCGCCCGGCGGCTGGCGGCTCTCGGGGAAGCGGACCCGATGGTGGAGGGCATGGCGTATCTCGTCGACGACGACTACGCCCGCGGCCTGCCTCTGCTGGAGCGCGCCGTGGCCGCCCGCCAGGACGGGGGAGACGCGGCGCGGACGCGCGCCCTGCTCAGCGCGATCCTCGTCGGCGACGACGCCACGGCCATGGAACTGGCCGCCGCGGAGGTGGCGCGCTGCCGTGCGCAGGGACTCATCGGCGCCCTGCCGCAGGCCCTGCACCTGCTGGCGGAACGCCAGGTGCTGGCCGGGGCGCACAGGGACGCCGAGGCATCGGTGGCCGAGGCCGTGGAGATCGCCCGCGACACGGGGCTGCGGCAGCGCGTCGCCTGGCTCAACGGCGTCCCGGCGCGGATCGCCGCGATCGAGGGCGACGAACAGCGCTGCCGCAGCCTCACGCAGGACGTTCCCGACGTCGGCAGGGTGGCCGCGGAAAGCGCCCTGAGCCTGCTCGAACTGACGCGGGGCGACTATGAGGCGGCGCTCGGCAGGCTGGAGGCCGCCATCGGTCCGGGGCCGCATCGCCACACGGCGATGGCGATGGCCGCCGTCGCCGACCAGGTGGAGGCGGCCGTACGGCTCGGGGACCAGGAGCGCGCCGAGGGGCCGATGCGCGCCTTCGAGGCCTGGGCGCAGGCCGGTGGTCAACCGTGGGCGCGGGCGGTGGCCCACCGGTGCCGGGCCCTGGTCGACGGGCGTGAAGAGGACTACGTACAGGCGGTCCGCCTGCACGGGCAGGGCGGGCGGCCCTTCGAGCGGGCCCGAACCGAGCTGCTGTATGGGGAGTGGCTGCGCCGGGCCCGTCGGCGCAGCGAAGCCCGCGCGTCGCTCCGATCGGCCCTGGAGATCTTCGAGCGGCTCCGTGCCGTGCCCTGGACGGAGCGGGTACGGACGGAGCTGCGGGCGGCGGGTGACGCGACGACGGTCGCCAAGGCGACCGCGGAGAACGTCCTCGACCGGCTGACCCCGCAGGAGCTGCAGGTGGTCCGGCTGGCGGCCGGCGGCAACAGCAGCCGGGAGATCGCGGCGCAGCTGTTCCTCAGCCGCAGGACCGTCGAGCACCATCTGTACAAGGCGTATCCCAAGCTGGGCGTGGGCTCCCGGCGGGAGCTGGCCCGTCTGAACCTGACCTGAGTCGGGTGAACCTGAGCTGAGTCAGGGGGGTCGGATCTGACAGATGCGGTTCCGATCTGACAGATCCGCGACGGAGTCCGGGTCGTACGCGGACGAGTACCGGGCGTCTTTGCCAGAATCCTTGACCATGATGCGTGCTGCCTACATCGAACAGCTCGGATCTCCGGACGTCATCCGCTACGGCGATCTGCCCACGCCGGAACCGGGGCCGACCGACGTGCTGGTGGACGTCACGGCCGTCTCCGTCAACCACGTCGACACCTTCGTACGCTCGGGGGCCTGGCGCACCCCGCTGACCTTCCCCTTCGTGATCGGCCGGGACCTGACCGGCACCGTCGCCGCGGTCGGCGCGGGCGTGCACCGGTTCCGGCCCGGCGACCGGGTGTGGTGCAACAGCCTCGGTCACGACGGCCGTCAGGGGGCGGCCGCCGAGCAGGTGGTGGTGCCCGTCGACCGGTTGTACCGCCTGCCGGAGGGCGCCGATCCGTACGAGACCGTGGCGCTGGCGCATCCGGGCGCGACCGCCTACCTCGGCCTGTTCACCCACGGGCGGCTCCGGGCCGGCGAGACCGTCGTCGTGGTCGGCGCGGCCGGGAACGTGGGAAGCGCCCTGGTGGTGATGGCCGCCGCCGCGGGTGCCCGGGTCATCGCCGTCGCCTCCGCGCGGGACGCCGAGTACTTGCGCGGTATCGGCGCCGATCACGTCATCGACTACCGGGATCCCGACGTGCCCGGACGCATACGCGCCGCCGTCCCGGCGGGCGCCGACCTCTACCTCGATGCCTCCGGTACGAACGACCTCGAGACCGCGGTGGACCTGCTCGCCGGGCGGGGGCGGATCGTGCTGCTCGCCGGCCTGCGCTCCAGGCCGGTGCTGCCCGTGGGGCCGCTCTACCTGAGGGACCGTTCCGTCCTGGGCTTCGCCATCTCCCACGCCACCGCCGGTGAACTCGCCGAGGCCGCCAGCGCCATCAACCGGCTGGTCGCCGACGGCAGCCTCCGGCCCCGGGCGGTTGACCGGCTGCACCTGAGCGACGCCGCCGAGGCGCACCGCCGGCTGGAGGAGGGCAAGGTGCGCGGAAAGCTCGTGCTGAGCACGGACGCCAAGGGCTGAAACGGTCGCGGCAGACCGGTGCCGGTGAAATGCGGGAATTCCGACCTGACAAATGAGAAAGCGGCTCTTTGACCGGCGCCGGGTGCCCTCTGACAGAATTCTGCACATGAATCAGTCAATCATCGACACCTCGCCGCTGTTCGATCTCAGGGCCGACATCCACATTTCCGCGACCCCTCTCGAGGTCTACTCCGTCGTCAGTGATCTGCCGCGCAGCGCCGAATGGAGCCCCGAATGCCGGGGCGGCGAATGGGTGTCCGGCGAACCCTCGACCGTCGGGGCCATCTTCCGCGGCGAGAACCTCCGCAGCGAGGACGTGGTCGCCTGGGCGCCCCTGGTGCGCGGTGTGTGGCACACCGAGTGCCGCATCACCGCCGCCGAGCCCGGCCGCACCTTCCGGTGGATGATGCTCACCCACGCCCGCGAGGACCAGGAGAGCGTCTGGGGCTTCGACATGGCGCCCGCCGAGGACGGCTGCGTGCTCACCCACCACTTCCGCATGGGCCGGGCGACCGCGGGCATCCACAAGATCGTCGCCGAGCTGGACGAGGACGACCGCAAGCGGTTTGTCGCCGACTGGACCGCCAAGCTCGAGCAGGACCTCGACGCCACGCTGAAGCGCATCAAGGATGTCATCGAAAAGCGGTGACATTCCCTCCCGGTGACCGCATCGACTTCCGGTGAAACAACTCCGTCGTGCCCCTGTTCCCGGCGCGAAAAGATGCGGATCCCTACCGGAGACTGAAATTCGGACAGCCTGCCGCACGACTGAGAAAAAGTCGCGCGGACGAGAGGGTGGGCAGATGTTTCTCCAGCGCATCGGAAACAAGGGAATTCGGCTGGGCACGCTGTTCGACCGGGCCGCGGCCCGGCACCCGGCGAATCCCGTGATCCTCGACCATGAGCTCGACGTCGCCCCGGAGCGCGGGCGCCGTATGACGCTGACGGAGGTCGCCGACCTCGTCGACGACCTCGCCTCCCGGCTGTGGGCGGCGAACGTCCGTCCCGGGGAACGCGTGGTCGTCCACAAGACCAACGGGTTCGACATCACGCTCCTCGCCTGCTCCACAGCCAGGATCGGCGCCGTCCCGGTCCTGCTGTCCCCGAAGCTGGACGGCGCCACCGTGTGCGAGCTGGTGCGCCGCGTGGACCGGCCGCACCTGGTGACCGACCAGGACAAGCTGGACCACCATCTGCCCGCCGAGGTCTTCGGCCTGGCCCGGCAGGTGCTCCTGACCTCGGGCAGCCACGAGGGGGCCGTCGAACTCGCCTCCCTGGCCGGCTCCGCCCGGGTCGCTCCGGTGACCATGTCCCCGGACCACCCGACGCTGGTCACCCACACCTCCGGGACCACCGGAACACCGAAGCTGGCGGTGCACACCGGGCGTACGTTCCAGGCGCGTTACCGCCCCCAGGGCACGGTGGCGTCCCTGGTGGGCCGTAGCGAGCCGATCGCCATCCACGTGTCCTTCGTGCACTCGCGGATGTTCACCGCCATGCCCATCACGATCCTCCAGGGGCACCCGCTGATCATCCTCCGGGACGACGACCCGGAGGTCGTGGCCGAGGTGTTCCAGCAGGCCCCGCCCGGCCTGATCGAGGCCCACCCGAACACGTTCCTGCGCTGGGAGGTGCTGGTCGACGACCCGCGCCGGCCGCTGGCGAACGTGAAGTACTTCAGCAGCACCTTCGACGCCATCCACCCGCGCACCGTGCACCTGATGCTCACCGCCTCACGGCGCGAGTCGCCGAAGTTCGTCCAGATGTACGGGCAGAGCGAGGTCGGCCCGATCGCCGGCCGCACCTACTCCAAGAAGCGCGGCGCGGACGCCGACGGCCGCTGCGTGGGCTCCCCGTTCCCCGGCATGACGGGCATCCGCGTGGTCAGCCGGGACGGCAAGCGGCCCACCAAGTCGAACCCCGGATACATCGAGGTGCGTTCCGACGGACGGATCGTCACCTACCTCGGTGAGCACGAGCGCTGGGAGAAGCAGGCCGACGGCGAGTGGTGGCGCATGGGCGACCTGGGCTACCGCACCAAATGGGGCTGCCTGCACCTGCTCGACCGGGAGGTCGACAAGATCCAGGGCATCGACAGCACCCTGGAGATCGAGGACACCCTCTTCGCGCGGATGCCCGAACTCGTCGAGGTCATCATCGTCCCGGACGACGACGGCAAGCCCGTGCCCGTGGTGTGCACCCGCGACGACAAGCCGCTCGACCTCGCGGCCTGGACGTCCGCGGTGGCCGGTCTGCCCGCGATGGCGGAGCCCGTGCAGTGGAAGCTCGACGACCTGCCGCAGACCGCCACCACCAAGATCAAGCGGCTGGAGCTGGCCCGGCTGCTGAAGGCGGAGCGGACGGGCGCGTAAGCCCCGGCCCCGCGCCGCCTCCTCCTCCGGGCGCGGGCCCATCGCCCCCCGTGGGCCCGCGCCCCCGTCACCCCCCGCACGGCGGCCCGGCGCCACGCGCCGGGCCGCCGTCCCCAGCCGAGGAGTTGCCCCGATGACGGCACTGCGCGCCTCCCGACGCCGGATCGAGCACTGGGATCCGGAGGACGAAGCGTTCTGGGAGCGCACCGGGAAGCACGTCGCACGACGCAACCTCATCCTGTCGATCTTCTGCGAGCACATCGGGTTCTCGATCTGGAGCATGTGGTCGGTCCTGGTGCTGTTGATGTCCCCGGCCATCGGCTTGGGCTTCGCCCCGAGCGAGAAGTTCCTGCTGGTGGTCACCCCCACCCTGGTGGGGGCGCTGCTGCGGCTGCCGTACAGCCACGCGGTGACCCGGTTCGGCGGGCGGAACTGGACCGTCTTCAGCTCCACCCTCCTGCTGGTGCCGGCGCTGCTCGCGCTGTACTTCGTCCAACGGCCGGGCACACCCCTGTGGGTGTTCCTGGTCGTCGCCGCGACGGCGGGCGTCGGCGGCGGCAACTTCGCCTCCTCCACGACCAACATCGCCTACTTCTTCCCCCGACGTCACCAGGGCTGGGCGCTCGGCCTCAACGCCGGCGGCGGCAACCTGGGCGTCGCGGTGATCCAGTTGGTGGGACTGCTGGTGATCGCCACCGCGGGTGACACCCACCCCGCCTACGTGATCGCCGCCTACCTGCCGCTGATCGCCCTCGCCGCCCTGCTCGCGGCGCTCGGTATGGACAACGTCGACACCGGCCCCGCGCGGCCGGGCGCGCTGCGCGAGGCGGCGGTCAACCAGCACACCTGGTGGATCTCGCTGCTCTACCTCGGCACGTTCGGCTCGTTCATCGGCTACGGCTTCGCCTTCGGCCTCGTCCTGCAGAACCAGTTCGGCTCCACACCGCTGGAGGCGGCCGGCTACACCTTCCTGGGGCCGCTGCTCGGCTCGCTGTCCCGGCCGCTCGGCGGCCGGCTCGCCGACCGGTGGGGCGGAGCGCGGGTCACGTTCTGGAACTTCCTCGCCATGGGCGCGGGAACCGGCCTGCTCCTGGTGGCCTCGGCACACCACTCCCTCGCGCTGTTCGTCGCCGTGTTCACGGTGCTGTTCGTGCTCAGCGGACTCGGCAACGGGTCGACGTACAAGCTGATCCCGGTGGTCTTCGCCGGACAGGCGGAGGCCGCCGTCACCGCCGGTCACGACGCGACCGAGGCCTTCGCCCGCGCCCGGCGGCTGACCGGCGCGGTCATCGGCATGGCCGGTGCCGTCGGCGCGCTCGGCGGCGTCGCCGTCAACCTGGCCTTCCGGGCGTCCTACGGCAGCCAGGGGACCGGCGAGCCCGCCTTCTGGTCCTTCCTGGCCTTCTACGGGGTGTGCGTGACCGTCACCCGCCTGGTCTACCTGCGCGCCCCGCACAGCACCTCGCCGGACGACGCGCAGGACCCGCGGCGGACCGGGCGCGGCGCCGCCAAGTCGTCGGAGGCCACCCGTGCCTGACACCGCGCCGACGACGAGCGTGGCCACCCACTGCCCCTACTGCGCCCTGCAGTGCGGCACCCGCGTCGGCCACGACGCCCGGGGGACCGTGGTGGAGCCCTCCGACTTCCCCGTCAACAACGGCAGGCTGTGCCAGAAGGGCTGGACCGCTCCCGCCCTGCTCGACGTCACCGACCGGCTGCGCCACCCGCTGGTCCGCGACGCGGACGGCCGTCTCGTGCCGGCCGACTGGGACACCGCCCTGGACACCGTCGCCGGAAGGCTGCTGCGGATCCGCGAGGAACACGGCCCGGACGCGCTCGCCGTGTTCGGCGGCGGCGGCCTGACCAACGAAAAGGCGTACCTGCTCGGCAAGTTCGCCCGGCTCGCCCTGCGAACCAGCCAGATCGACTACAACGGCCGGTTCTGCATGTCCTCGGCCGCCGCGGCCGGCACGGCGGCCTTCGGCCTGGACCGCGGACTGCCGTTCCCCGTGGCCGACCTCGGCGCGGCGGACGCGATCCTGCTCGCCGGCGCCAACCCCGCCGAGACGATGCCCCCGCTGATGCGGCACCTGGAGGGCGCCGAGCTGATCGTCGTCGACCCGCGCCGCACCAAGACCGTCGAGCGCGCCACCCTGCACCTGCAACCGGTGCCGGGCACCGACCTGGCGCTGGCGCTGGGGCTGCTGCACATCGCCGTGAGCGACGGCTGGTGCGACAAGGAGTACGTCCAGGAGCGCACCACCGGCTTCGACGCGGCCTGGCGGCGCGCCGTGACCTGGTGGCCCGAGCGCGTAGAACGCGTCACCGGCGTACCCGTCGCCGAACAGCGCGCCGCCGTACGGATGCTGGGCGAGGCGCGGCGGGCGTATGTGCTGACCGGCCGCGGCGCCGAGCAGCACAGCAAGGGCGCCGACACGGCCGCCGCCTTCATCAACCTCGCGCTCGCCCTGGGACTCCCCGGGGTCGCCGGCAGCGGCTACGGCTGCCTGACCGGCCAGGGCAACGGGCAGGGCGGCCGTGAGCACGGCCAGAAGGCCGACCAGCTCCCCGGCTACCGCATGATCACCGACCCGGCGGCGCGGGCCCACGTGGCGCGCGTCTGGGGCACGGACCCGGACAGCCTGCCCGGCCCCGGCCGCAGCGCCTACGAACTGCTCGACGCGCTCGGCACCGAGGGCGGCCCACGCGCCCTGCTGGTGTTCGGCTCCAACCCCGCCGTGTCCGCGCCGCACGCCGCCCACGTCTGCGAACGGCTGGCCTCCCTCGACCTGCTGGTGGTGGCCGACTTCGTGCCGTCGGAGACCGCGCGGATGGCCGACGTGGTCCTCCCGGTCGCCCAGTGGGCCGAGGAGGAGGGCACCATGACCAACCTGGAGGGCCGGGTGCTGCGCCGCCGCCGGCTGCACCCCCCACCGGAGGGCGTGCGCACCGACCTGGCGGTCCTGCACGGCCTCGCGGTCCGGCTCGGCGAACCGGCGGAACGCTACCCGACCTCGCCGCGCGAGGTCTTCGAGGAACTGCGACGCGCCTCCCGCGGTGGCACGGCGGACTACTCCGGCATCACTTACGACCGCCTGGACGCGGGGGAGACCCTGCACTGGCCCTGCCCGCAGACCCCCGGCGGGGAACCGCACCCCGGTACGCCCCGCCTGTTCCTCGACGGCTTCGCGCACCCGGACGGGCGCGCCCGGTTCGCCGAGGTCGACCACCGCGACCCCGCCGAAACCCCGGACGCCGAACACCCCCTGTACGCGACGACAGGGCGCCTGCTCGCGCACTACCAGTCCGGCGCGCAGACCCGCCGCGTGGCCGAACTCCACGAGGCCGCGCCCGAACCGTTCGTCGAGATCCACCCCGACACCGCCGAACGCGCCGGGCTGCGCGAGGGCGAACCGGCCCGCATCACCTCGGCCCGCGGCACCACCGTCGCGCGCGTGCGGCTGGTCGGCGGCATGCGCACGGACACGGTGTTCGTGCCGTTCCACTATCCCGGCCCCGGCCGGGCCAACCTGATCACCAGCACCGCCCTCGACCCCTGCAGCAGGATGCCCGAGTTCAAGGTCTGCGCCGTGCGGATCGAACCCGGCACGGAAGCGTCGTGAGGCCCGACATGCCCGCCTCGAACCACGTCCTCGTCATCGGCCACGGCCCCGCGGCGCACCGGCTCGTCGAACGCCTGTGCCACCACGGGCACCGGGGCCCGGTCACGGTGCTCGGCGCGGAGCCGCGGCCGGCCTACAACCGCGTGCTCCTGACGTCCCTCCTCGACGGCACCCTCACCGCTGAGGACCTGAAGCTGCCCGACCCCCCGGACGGCGCGCGCGTCAGGACGGGCGTCACCGCCACCGCCGTGGACCGTGCCTGCCGCCTGGTCCGCACCGACACCGGGGAGACCCACCCCTACGACCACCTGGTGCTGGCCACCGGCGCCCGGCCCCGGATCCCGCACCTGCCCGGCCTGCTCGCCGCGGACGGCGCACTCACCGAGGGCGCCACCGCCCTGCGCACCCTCGCCGACTGCGAACGGCTCGCGAACGGCCCGGTGGTGGTGCTCGGCGGCGGCGTCCTCGGCACGGAGACCACGCTCGCGCTGCTGCGCGCCGGCCGCGACGTCACCCTCGTACACCCCGGACCGCACCCCATGGAGGACCGGCTCGACGACACGGCCGGCGCCCTGCTGGCCGACCACCTCCGCTCCCGCGGCGCCCGTCTGCGACTGGGACGCACCGCCGTGGAGTACCGGCCCGGCAAACTGGCCCTCGACGACGGGGAGGTCCTCCGGGCCGACGCGCTGGTGCTGTGCACGGGCATCGAACCCGAGACCGCACTCGCCCGGCGGGCCGGACTGGCCGTCCGCACGGGCGTGGTCGTCGATCGGCACCTGCGCACCAGCGACCCGCGCGTCCATGCGCTCGGGGACTGCGCTGAATTCGACGGCGAACCGCCCGGACTCGTCACCACCGCCTGGGAACAGGCGGAGACCCTCGCCCGGATCCTCAGCGGCGAGGAGGCGCACCACCGCACCGGCCGGCCCGTCGTTCGGCTGAAGGCGCCCGACATCGACCTGGCCTGCCTCGGCCCGCCCGACCCGCCGCACGCAACCCGGCACGTCACGCTGTCCGACCCCGCCCGGAGCCGCTACGCCAGGCTCGCCCTGTCCGGCGACCGGATCCTCGGCGCGGTCCTCATCGGCCTGCCGCGCGCCACCGCCGCCGTCAGCCGGCTGTACGAAAGCGGCCTGCCGGTGCCGTCCGACCGGCTCGGGCTCCTGCTGGGCACCGCGGCCACCGAACGGCCCGCCTCCGTCGAACTGCCCGACGAGGCCGTGCTGTGCCACTGCAACCACGTCACCAAGGGCGACCTGCTCCGCGCGTGGCGCGCCGGAGCCCGTGACCTGCCGCAGATCGCCGCGGCGACCCGGGCCGCCACCGGCTGCGGGGGCTGCGCGGACGACGTGCGGCGGGTCCTCGCATCCGCGACCGGAGGGAACAGCGACCCATGACCCGCATACCGCGCACCCTGGTGGTCGTCGGACACGGCATGGTCGGCCACCGCCTCGTGGAACACCTGCGCGCCCACGACCGGCACGGCACCTGGCATGTCGTCGTCCTGGCCGAGGAGCCCCGCCCCGCCTACAACCGGGTCGCCCTGTCGTCCTACCTGGAGGGCAAGAGCGCCGCCGACCTCTCCCTCGCCGGCCATGAGTTCCTCAGCGACCCCTTGGTGGACCTGCGCCTGGCCGCCCCGGTGACCGGCGTCGACCGGGACGCCCGGACCGTCACTACCGCCGACGGCACGCTCGTCGGCTACGACGCCCTGGTGCTCGCCACCGGGTCACGGCCGTTCGTGCCGCCCGTACCCGGACACGACCTGCCCGGCTGCTTCGTCTACCGCACCTTCGACGACCTCGACGCCATCCGGGAGGCGGCACGCGAGGGACGCCCCGGCGTCGTGGTCGGCGGCGGGCTGCTCGGCTTGGAGGCCGCCAACGCCCTCCGGCTGCTCGGGGTGCGGCCCCACGTCGTGGAACTCGCGCCGCGCCTGATGCCGCTGCAACTCGACGAAGGCGGAGCACGGGTGCTCGCCCGGCTCGTCGGCGACCTTGGACTGCGGGTGCACTGCGGCACCGCCGTCCAGGCCGTGCGCACCCGAACCGACGGCCGGACCTGCGGAGTCACCCTCACCGACGGCAGCGCCCTCGACGCCGAACTGGTGGTGTTCTCCGCCGGGGTGCGCCCCCGCGACGAACTGGCCGGGCCGGCCGGGCTCGCGACGGGCGAACGCGGCGGCTTCCTCGTCGACGACCGGTGCCGCACCGAGGACCCGCGCATCTGGGCCGTCGGCGAGTGCGCGGCCGTCCGGGGCCGCACCTACGGGCTCGTCGCGCCCGGCTACCGCATGGCCGAACTGGTCGCCGACCAGCTGCTCGGCCGCCCCGGCACCCGCTTCGCCGACCCCGACACCTCCGCCAAGCTCAAACTCCTCGGCGTCGACGTGGCCAGCTTCGGCGATGCCCACGCCGAGACCGAGGGCGCCCTGGAGTACGTCCTGCGCGACGACACGGCAGGCACATACGCCAAGGTCGTCCTCGGCCCGGACGGGCGGGTCCTGCTCGGCGGCGTGCTCGCTGGCGACGCCTCCGCCTACCGCACGCTGCGCGCCCTCGTCGGCCGCGAACTGACCGCTTCCCCCGACAGGTTGCTGTCCGGCCCGGCCCTCGGCGGCCCGCCGCCGCAGGCGCGCGAACCGGCCGCGGCATGACTTGACGGAGTAGTGATCGGCAGTTGGCGGCTCTTTCGGCAGGGGAGCGACGATCACTGTGCTCCCCTCCCCGGTGCGCGCCGCGCCGCCCATGACAACGCCCAGGCGGGAAGTGAGGTTTGCCAGATGTCCAGTCGCACAGTGGTCGTCCGGACGACGGCGGGACGAGTGGCGGGAGAGCGATCCGACGGACTCACCGTCTTCCGGGGCGTGCCCTACGCGGCGCCGCCGGTGGGCCCGCTGCGGTTCTCCTCGCCCCGGCCCCCCGAGCCGTGGCAGGGCGTGCGGGACGCCACCGCCTTCGCCGCGCCCTCGGTGCAGGGCGACTACCTGCCGGACAGCAGCGAGGACAGCCTGTACGCCAACGTGTGGACCCCGGACGTGGAAGGCCGTCTGCCGGTCCTCGTCTACATCCACGGCGGCGGCTGGATGCTCGGCGCGGGCAGCGAGCCCGACTACGACGGCGCCCGCACCGCCGTCCACGGCCGGATGGTCGTCGTCAACTTCAACTACCGCCTCGGCGCGTTCGGCTGGGGACTGCACGAGGAGTTCACCGACCCGCGTACGGGCGCCTTCGCCAACTGGGGCCTTCAGGACCAGGCGGCGCTCGTGCGCTGGGTCCGCGACAACGCCGCCGCGTTCGGCGGCGACCCCGGCAACATCACCGTCGCAGGCACCTCCGCGGGCGGCTCCAGCACCTGGCAGCTCGCCCTCCTGCCCGAACTGCGCGGCATCATCAGCAGGATCGTCCCGATCAGCGTCAAGCACGTGTGGGAACCCGCCAGTTCCGCCACCCCCGAGGAGTCCCGCGAGGTCTACGAGCACCTCGCGCGCCGCTTCGGCACGACCGTGCCGGGCCTGCGCGCCGTACCGGCCGCCGAACTGCGCGACGCCTGGGACGAGGTGTACGCGGGCAGTCCCACCGAGCGGTTCGTGCAGGGCGGGCGCGAATACCGCGGGCCGGTCGTCGACGGGCGGTGGATGCGCGGCTACGACCACGCGCTGTCCACGCCCCGGATCCCCATGATGCCCATCTACTGCCGTACCGAGGGCTCGTTCTTCACCACGGGGCCCGGATACCCGTATACCGGCCCGCACCCGGCAGACGACGCCGGACTGCGCGCGGCGGTTCGCGAGGTCCTGGAAAAGGGCGCCGTCAAGGTCACCGACGAGCAGGTGGACGACTGCATCGCCCACTACCGGCGGGCGTCCGAGGCGGAGGGCCTGCCGCGCGACCCGGTGTCGGTGTGGACGCAGGTGTGGGGTGACGGGCTGTTCCGGTACCAGATCGTCCGGCTCGCCGAGCGGCACGCCCGCGAGCGCGACGCCGTCGCATCTCCGCAATTCCTGATGGAGTTCGCCCACCCGCTCAAGCCACCGTACGCCGGCACCACCCCGCACGAGGCCGTCGCGAAGTTCCTCTTCGGCACGTTCACGCTGCCGGTCAACGCGCCCGCCTACGGGGACGGCCCACTGGAGCGACGGATCTCCGACACGCTGATCGACCTGGTGGCCTCCTTCGCCCGCGGGGGACCCCGAGCAGCGTGCACGCGCCCGCCTGGCCGGTGTTCACCCCGGACCGGCCCACCGTGATGGTCCTCGGCGGCGAGCGGGTGGCGCGGATCGGCACGGTGTCGGCTCAGCTCCACCTGTCGTACTGGGATCGCGCCGGCTGGGTGCCGCGGCCCTGAACCCCATCCCCTCGCACGGGCCTTCACCACCACTGACACGAAAGGACTGTGACTTCGATGTGCGGACTCGCAGGCTGGGTCGCCTACGACCACGATCTGTCGGCGCACGGCGAAACGGCGTCGGCCATGACGGAGACGCTGGCATGCAGGGGACCCGACGACCGGGGCGTGTGGATCTCGCCGCACGCGATCCTCGGCCACCGCCGGCTCTCCATCATCGACCTGGAGGGCGGACGCCAGCCCATGCACGTCACCGGCGAGGACGACGGCCTTCCCGTCATCGTCTACACCGGCGAGGTCTACAACTACCGCGAGCTGAAGGAGGAACTCACCGGCCTCGGCCACTCCTTCCGCACCTCCAGCGACACCGAGGTCGTCCTGCACGCCTACCTGGAGTGGGGCGAGCACTTCGCCGAACGCCTCAACGGCATGTACGCCCTCGCGCTGTGGGACCCGCGCAGCCAGGAACTGCTGCTGGTCCGCGACCGTATGGGCGTCAAGCCCCTCTTCTACTACCCGACGCCCGACGGCGTGCTGTTCGGCTCCGAAGCCAAGGCCATCCTGGCCCACCCCGACGCCGAGGCGGTCGTCGACGCCGAGGGCCTGGCGGAGATCTTCGCCATCATCAACACCCCCGGCCACGCCATCTTCAAGGGCATGCACGAGGTCGTGCCCGGCACCGTCGTCCGCTTCCACCGCGGCGGCCGCACCACCCGCCCCTACTGGCAGTTGGAGGCCCGCCCGCACACCGACGACCTCGACACCACCATCACGCACATCCGCGAACTCCTCGAGGACATCGTCGAACGCCAGCTCATCGCCGACGTCAAGGTGGGCACCCTGCTGTCCGGCGGCCTCGACTCCAGCGCCATCACCGCGCTCGCCGCCAAGGTCTTCCGCGACCAGGGCAAGCAGGAGCGCATCAAGGCCTTCTCCGTGGACTTCAAGAACAACGAGGAGACCTTCCGCGGCAACGGCATCTGGATGGACCCCGACACCCCGTACGCGATCGACGTCGCCCGGCACTCCGGGGCCGAGCACGTCATCGTCCAGCTGGAGAACCACCACGTCCTCGACGAGGACGTGCGCATGCGGGTCCTGCGCGCCCAGGACCTGCCCATCTCCACCGGTGATATGGAGCACTCCCTGTACCACCTCTGCAAGGCGCTCAAGGAGCAGGTGACCGTCGCCCTGTCCGGCGAGACCGCGGACGAACTCTTCGGCGGCTACAACTGGTTCTTCGACAAGGAGGCCGTGGAGGGCGACACCTTCCCCTGGTACGACGCCTGGCGCCGGCTGGGCGGTCTGGACACCATGAAGGAGATCGGCCTCTGGGACCGGCTCGGCCTCGACGAGTACGTCGCCAAGCGGTACGCCGAGGCGCTCGCCGAAGTGCCGCGGCTGGAGGGCGAGTCCGCCCACGAGGCACGGATGCGGGAGCTGCTGTACCTCAACATCAGCCGCTGGGAGAACTTCCTGCTGGACCGCAAGGACCGCATCAGCATGGCCGCGAGCCTGGAGGTCCGCGTACCGTTCACCGACCACCGCCTCGTGGAGTACGTCTTCAACGTCCCCTGGGCCATGAAGACCTTCGACGGCCGTGAGAAGAGCCTGCTGCGCGCCGCCGCGAGCCACGTCCTGCCCGAGTCGGTGCTGGAGCGCAAGAAGAGCCCCTACCCCTCCACCCAGGACGTGGAGTACGTGCGGGCCCTGCGCGCCAAGGTCGAGGCCCTGCTCGACGGTTCCCCCGTGCTCGACCTCGTGCCGGCCGAGGGCATCCGCAAGCTGCTGGACAAGCCCGTCGAGTCCTACGCCGGGCTGGGCGGCCTGTGGGGCATGCGGGCCGTCATGGAGCGCCTGGTCGAGTTCGACGCGTGGGTGAAGGAGTACGACGTCCGCGTGGAGTGGTGACCCTCCCTCAGTGCGGCGCGTGGACCCGTCGGGTGCCGCGCGCCGCACCGGCATTGGATCCCCCGTACCCCCTCATCACACACCCGCGAGAAGGACGCCCATGGACACCTCAGGTCTGCCGCTCGTGGTCGACGACTCCCCGGAATGGGGCAGCAAACGGCTCGACCTCGACGCCTACCTCGCCCGCATCGGCTACCGGGGCCCCCGCGACACCTCGCTCGAAGCGCTCCGGGGACTCCACCGCTGCCACCGGGACTCCGTCTGCTTCGAGAACGTCGACATCGCCCTGGGCCGCAAGGTCTCCATCGACATCGACTCCGTCCAGCGCAAGATCGTCCAGGCCGGCCGCGGCGGATACTGCTACGAGACCAACCTGCTGTTCGCGGCCGCCCTGGACCGCTTCGGCTTCCCGGTCACCCGGCTGCTGGTCCGCATCCGCGAGGGCAGCAGCAAGCGCCGGTTCCGCTCCCACACGGCCCTGCTGGTCCGGGCGGACGACACCGTGTGGCTGGCCGACCCCGGCTACGGCTACGCCGCGCTCATCGAACCCCTCGCCCTCCAGCCCGGAGCCGAGAGCACCGTCGCCGGCTGGTCGTGGCGGCTGGCCGCCGAGGACAGCCACTGGCTGCTCCAGTACCGGCGGCCCGAGGACTGGTTCGACATCTACGCCTTCCGCACGGAACCCCAGTACGCCGTCGACTTCGAGGCCGCCCACTGGGTCAGCTCCACCCGCCCCGGCTCGCCCTTCGTCGGACAGCTCGTCGTCCAGCGGGCCACCGACGAGGAGCGGTACCGGCTCAAGAACAACGAGCTCATGACCGAGTACCGCAGCGGCGAGCAGCGCCTGCGCCTCCTCGCCCCCGACGAGGCCGTGGACGTCGTGCGGACCACCTTCGGGCTCCCGCTCACCGCCGAGGAGACCCGCCTGCTGCGTGACTTCCTCGCCGCCCGGCGGTGACGGCCGGGCCGCGCACGAGAACTCCCCGCCCCGCACGGTGTTCGCGCGAGGCGGGGAGTTCCGTTGTCCGCCCGTTCAGGCGTTCCGTCCGTTCAGGCCCTCCGCACGTTCAGGCCCTCGCCTCTTGCCGGGCCGGCGCCGCCACGACGGCCTCCACGACGCCTTCCGGGGTGAGCCCGCTGGTGTCGACCACCGCGCGGGCGACCTCCGTGTAGAGCGGACGTCGCGCCTCCATCAGCGTGCGCCACTCCCGGTGCGGATCGCCGGCCAGCAGCGGCCGGCCCGTGCCCCGCCCGACCCGCCGGATCGCCTCGGCGGCGTCGACGTCGAGGAAGACCACCGGCAGCCCGGACAGCAACGCCCGCGTCCGCGGAGCGAGGACCGCCCCACCGCCCAGCGCGAGAACGCCGTCGTGCTCGGCGAGCGCGCGGGCCACCGCCCGCTGTTCGATGGCCCGGAAGGCGGGCTCGCCCTCGTCGGCGAAGATGTCCGCGATCGAACGCCCCTGCTCGGCGACGATGTCGTCGTCGGTGTCGCGGTAGCCGACCCCGAGGCGCTCGGCGAGCATCCGGCCGACGGTGGACTTGCCCACGCCCATCGGGCCGACCAGGACGATCAACGGGGTGCTCATCGGATGGCCAGGTGGTCGAGGTACGACCGGACGTTGCGGCGGGTCTCGGTCACCGAGTCGCCGCCGAACTTCTCCGCCACCGCGTCCGCCAGCACCAGCGCGACCATCGCCTCGGCGACGATCCCGGCCGCCGGAACCGCGCACACGTCGGAGCGCTGGTGGTGCGCCTGGGCGGGCTCGCCCGTGGTCACGTCCACGGTCCGCAGCGCCCGCGGCACGGTCGCGATCGGCTTCATCGCCGCCCGCACCCGCAGCAGCTCACCCGTCGTCAATCCGCCCTCCGTACCGCCCGACCGACCGGACGCACGCCCGATGCCCGTGGGCGAGGCCACGATCTCGTCGTGCGCCCGGGAGCCCGGCACCCGCGCCAACTCGAAGCCGTCGCCGACCTCCACGCCCTTGATCGCCTGGATGCCCATGAGGGCGGCGGCCAGACGGGCGTCGAGCCTGCGGTCCCAGTGCACGTGCGAGCCGAGGCCGACCGGGACGCCGTAGGCGAGCACCTCGACGACCCCACCCAGGGTGTCGCCGTCCTTGTGCGCCTGGTCGATCTCCGCGACCATCGCCTTCGACGCGTCCGCGTCCAGGCAGCGCACCGGATCGGCGTCCAGCTTCTCCACGTCGGCGGGCGTGGGGTAGACCCCGTACGGCGCCTTAGCACCCGCCAGCTCCACCACGTGCGACACGATCTGGATGCCGGTGGTCTCCTTCAGATACGACCGTGCCACCGCCCCCAGCGCCACCCGCGCCGCGGTCTCCCGGGCGGAGGCCCGCTCCAGCACGGGGCGGGCCTCGTCGAAGCCGTACTTCTGCATGCCGGCCAGGTCGGCGTGGCCGGGGCGGGGGCGGGTCAGCGGGGCGTTGCGGGCCAGGCCCGCCAGCACCTGCGGATCCACCGGGTCGGCCGCCATGACCTGCTCCCACTTCGGCCACTCGGTGTTGCCCACCATGATCGCGACCGGTGAGCCCAGGGTCAGCCCGTGCCGTACCCCGCCGAGGAAGGTGACCTCGTCCCGCTCGAACTTCATCCGCGCACCGCGCCCGTAGCCCAGCCGCCGCCTCGCCAGATGGTCCGCCACCATGTCCGTGGTGACGGCCACGCCGGCGGGAAGGCCCTCCAGCGTCGCCACGAGTGCGGGACCGTGGGACTCACCCGCGGTCAGCCAGCGCAACCTGCTCAATGGCGCCGTGCTCCTTTCCCATCGCGCCGGGGAGGATCTCCTTGATCAGGTCGCCGACGATGCGGACGCCGTCCTGGGTGAGCACCGACTCGGCGTGGAACTGCATCGACGCGAAGTGCGGGCCGCGCAGCGCGTGCACCTCGCCGGTGTCGGGGTCGCGGCTGACCTCGACGATGCCCACGCTCTCGCAGTCGGCCTTGTCCCCTTGGCTGCGGGCGGCGAACGTGTTGTAGAAGCCGACCCGTTCCCGGGCGCCGAACAAGTCGATCTCCTTCTGCACACCCTGGTTGGGGACCACCCGGCGGACCAGGGGGAAGCCGAGCAGCGTGCAGAGCGTCTGGTGGCTCAGGCAGACGGCGAGGAACGGGCGCCGCTCGTCGAGCAGGGTGCGCACCGCGGTCCGCAGGTGGGCGATCTTGGGGTGGTCGGTGTCGCGGGGGTCGCCCGGACCGGGCCCCATCACGACGAGGTCGTATCCGTCCAGCGAATACGGCTCGTCGAACCGGCGGACCGTCACCCGCAGCCCCATGGAGCGCAGTTGGTGGTCGAGCATCGACGTGAACGTGTCCTCGGCGTCCACGACCAGCACCCGTCGGCCGATCAGCGCCGGATCGGGCCGCGATCCCTGGCCGTTCCCGGCCAGCCAGAAGCCGGCGAGGGTGGCGTTGCGCTGTTCCAGGGCCTCGCGGACCAGCGGGTGGTCCGCGAAGCGGGAGGGCCCGTCGGACTCGATGGCCGTGAGCAGTCCCGCCGCCTTCGCCGCGGTCTCGGCGACCTCGCTCGCCGGGTCGGAGTGCCGCACGAGCGTGGCGCCGACCCCGATCCGCAGCCGGCCGGCGTCGTCGATGTCGGCGGTGCGGATCAGGATGGAGGAGTCCAGGGTCCGGCCGCCGCGCTCGTCACGGCCGATGAGCGCGACGACGCCGCTGTAGTAGCCGCGGCCCTCGGGTTCGTAACGGCTGATGACCCGGCAGGCGTTCTCCAGCGGGCTGCCGGTGACGGTCGGCGCGAAGAGCGTCTCGCGCAGGATGTCGCGCGGGTCCCGCGTGCTGCGGCCCTCGATGAAGTACTCGGTGTGCGCGAGGCGGGCCATCTCCTTCAGGTACGGCCCGACCACCCGGCCGCCGGACTCGCAGATCCGGGCCATCATCTTCAGTTCCTCGTCGACGACCATGTACAGCTCGTCGGCCTCCTTGCGGTCGGCGAGGAAGTCCAGCACCTGGGGCAGGGTCGGGCCCGTGGACGGGTAACGGTAGGTGCCGCTGATGGGGTTCATCACCGCCGTGCCCTCGCGCAGGCTGATGTGCCGCTCGGGGGTGGCGCCGACGAGGGTACGGGAGCCGGTGTGCACCAGGAACGTCCAGTAGGCGCCGGTTTCGCGCTGCAGTAGGCGCCGGAAGACGGCCAGGGCGTGGTGCGGCGTGTAGCCGGTGATGTCGGCGGTGTAGGTGCGCTTGATGACGAAGTTGGAGCCCTCCCCGGTGCCGATCTCGTCCGTGACGACCCGGCGGACGGTGTCGGCGTACTCCTCGTCCGGGACGTCGAAGCGGCCGCCGGACAGCTCCACGGGCAGGTCGGGGATCCGGGTCAGCACCTCGGTGACGGGCACGGTGGCCTGACCGCTGACGGTCATGGCGAGCAGCGGCGTGCCGTCGTCGGGGGAGGCGAATCCGCGCTCGGCGATCTGCCGGTAGGGCACGAGGGCCAGGACCTCGTGGCGGGGGCCGTCACCCGTCTCCGGGGCGTCGGGCAGGGGCAGTTCGGCGAGGGTGCGCAGCTCGGCCGCCTCACCGACGACGACGTCCAGGACTCCCGGGCCCGTCGTCTCGGGGCGGTGGAGCAGGGCGTACGCGGCCGGGGGCCGTTCGCCCAGGATCCGGCCGAGCAGGTCGCCGCTCGGGGTGCCGGTCATGCCAGGACCTCCTTGGTGGTGACGACGACGGCGCAGCGCTGCGCCGCGTACTCCAGGGCCAGCCGGTGGTGGTACTGCGAGAAGTCGGCCACCGCGTCGGCCACCAAGAACGGCTGGATGTCGTGGGTGAACGCCTCGACGGCGGTCATCAGCACGCCCACGTGGGCGTACACCCCGCACAGCACCAGCTGGTCGCGGCCCGCGGCGCGCATCCGCTCCAGCAGGTCGGAGCGGAAGAAGGCGCTGTAGCGCCACTTGGTGAGCTGCCAGTCGCCGGCGGCCGGGGCCAGTTCGTCGACCACCTGCCGGTCGGCGGGGGCGGTGCGCATGCCCGGGCCCCAGAAGTCCTTGAGCAGGCCCCGCTGCTCGTCGGTCATGCCGCCGGGCTGCGCCGTGTACGCCACCGGCATGCCGAGCCCGGCGCAGTGTTCGCGGACCAGCCGGGCATTGCTTACGAGTTCCTCGCGCAAGTCCTCGGGGAGGGGCCGCAGGAAGAAGCGCTGCATGTCGTGGACCAGCAGCACAGCGCGGCCCGGGTCGATGGACCAGTGGGCGACGTTGCCGGGCAGATCGCCCGCCGTCGGCATCGGGTAGGGGGAGATCTCGGGTATGCCTGCCATGGACTTCTTCTCCTGGTCGCCTGACGTCTGTGGGGGGCCTAGGCGCCGAGGGCGGCGCCGCCGTCGACGGTGAGTTCGTGCAGGGTGATGTGGGAGGCCTCGTCGGACAGCAGGAAGACGACGGCGCCCGCGACGTCCGAGGGGCGGGCCAGCTTGCCCAGCGGGATGCCCACCCGGAAGGCGTCCAGCTGCCCTTCGACCGTGTGCCTCGGGCCGGACTCGTCGAGCCACATGGACGTGAGCATCGGAGTGCTGGTGGAGCCCGGTGCCACGACGTTGCAGCGGATGCCGTCCCGGGCGACCTCCAGGCCCAGGCTCTTGGTGAACATCGTCGCCGCCGCCTTGGACGCGGCGTAGGCCGCCATCTGCATCCGCGGGGTGGCGGCGGCGTTGGACGCGACGGTGACGATCGCGCCGCGCCGGCGCGGCAGCATCCGGTTGACGACGGCCCGCGACATCCGGAAGACACCGGTGGCGTTGACGGCGAACGTCGTCGTCCAGTCCTCGTCGGTAAAGTTGCGCACGCTACCGAGACGCAGCACACCGGCGCCGTTGACCAGGTACTCCAGCGGGCCGAGGCGCTTCTCGGCCTCCTCGACCACGGCTTCGACGTCCGGGCCGCTGGTGACGTCGGCGGGGAGCGCCTGCGCCTCCAGGCCGTCCGCGCGCAGCTTCTCCACCACCCGCCGCAACCGGTCGGCGTCCCGGTCCACGGCGGCCACCACCGCGCCGCGTTCGCCGAGGGCGCGGGCCACCGCCTCGCCGATGCCGCCCGCCGCTCCGGTGACGAGTGCGACCTTCCCGTCCATCTTCAGGACCTCCTCCTCTGCGTGTCTGCCTGCCGGCCGTGCGCGTGCTGATCAGGGTGGGTGGGTCGAGGTGTCATCCGAGCCAGGCCGAGGCCACGGCGACCGCCTGGCTCGGGTTGAGGCGCGGATCGCAGTAGGACGTGTACTTGTCCGCCACGTGATCGACGCAGGAGTCGTTGGGGACGCACTCGGTGACGTCGTCCGGGGTGGTCTCCAGGTGCAGCCCGCCGACGATGCCGCCCTCGGAGCGGACGGCCTCCTGGAACTCCTGGATCTCCCGCTCGATCGTCTCCACGAAGCGCGTCTTGAGGCCGCCCGGCAGGGTGACGGTGTTGCCGTGCATGGCGTCGGTCAGCCAGATCACCGGGTGCCCGGCCTCGCGTGCCGCGGCGACGAGCTTCGGCAGGCGGTCGCCGACGGTGGCGGCTCCCATGCGGGCGATGAGGGTCAGGCGGCCCTTCTCCCGCTGCGGATCGAGCCGTTCGCACAGTCCGAGGAGTTCGTCGGTCGTCACCTTGGGCCCGATCTTGCAGGCGACCGGGTTGGCGACCCGGGACAGCAGGGCGACGTGGGCGCCGTCGAGCTGGCGGGTGCGCTCGCCGATCCAGGGCCAGTGCGTGGAGGTGAGGACGAGCCGTCCCTGCTCGTCCCGCCGGACCATGGGCAGTTCGTAGTCCAGGATCAAGGCCTCGTGGCTGGTCCACACGGGCGGCTCCATCCACTGCCGCCGTACGGCGTCCCGCCAGCCGAGGTGGGTCATGATCTCGTGGGCCGCTTGGTAGCAGGCCAGGATGCGCTGAGGCTCCGGCCGCCGGCTCTCGGGGTCGGGCTCCGGCCCGTTGACCATGTGGCCCCGGTAGGAGGGCAGTTCCATCCCACCCACCAGTTCGGTGGGGCTGGAGCGGGGTTTGCCGAACTGACCCGCTATACGGCCCACCCGGATCACCGGCTTGTGCGTGATCATCTTCAGCGCGCCGACCAGCAGGTCCAGCACGGCGGTCTTGCGGGCGACGTAACCGGGCGTGCACTCGGCGGGGTCCTCGGCGCAGTCGCCGGACTGGACGACCAGGGCCTCTCCCGAGGCGACCCGGGCCAACAACGAACGCAGGGTATCGACGTCCCTTGCGTCGACGAGCGCCGGACAGCGGGTCAACGTGTCCCTGACCTGGTGCACCCGTGATGCGTCACCCCACTCGGGCTGTTGCCTGGCCGGTTTGTCCTGGATGTCGAGCAGAGCGTCGTCCACTGGTTGTCTCCTTTGGCGAAGGGCATGACTCCGGTGCGCCGTCGCCGGGGCAGGCGAACTCCGTGACGTGCGCAGCCGTGCGGGTCTCGGACGTGGGCCGGCGGCCGCGCGAGAGGCGCTACCGCGGCTCGGGCGGGTGGTGCCGATCCGCGTGCGCCGGAGTGCGACGGCTGCCGGATTGTTCGGCACACGTAATCGGCACACGTAATAGGTCCGGTCGCGGATACGTCGAGGGAACGCGCGGGCGACAATTGCCCGCTTCAAGGCGAACCGCTTCGGCGTCGGCGGCAGCGCGCAATGGCGCCCGCCCAAGATGTGTTACTGGCTCCGGTAAGACGTTTTCCCGTTCAGTCGGCGTCGGCCATGGGCAGAGAAACCGAAACGACCGTCATGGGCCCGTTCGTGGCCCTATTGCGCCGGGGAGTCGAGGGGCCGTTCGAGCGGCGTTCCGGGTGGCCCACTGACCGGGCGGGGCTTGAAAAAAAGGTCGTTCGCCCAGGTGGCGGGTGACCGGACGCCTGTCGGCGCATGGGTTGCGGACATTTCTGGTGGACGGGCCGTCGAGGACGGCGGTGTGGGTCATGCACGTGATGCTCCCTCGGCAGACGGAGTGGCCGTGCCGGACCTCCGGCCAACTGTTTGCACCGATCCTGAGTCGAGAGTGAAGGTTTGCCCAATGGTGATCGACGCACTTCGTCAAATAGCCGGTACTTCATCAAGTCGATGTGAGAACCACTTTGCGCCAATGTGGCACATCACCCGTAGTTCACCCCGGGTACATGCGAATAGCCTCGATACCGACACTTGAACTCGTGAGTGATGCACCAAGGAGTGACGATCCGTCATGTCGGACCGGCTGGGGCCACCAGGTGTGCTGGAGCTGGACGAACTGGTCGCGGAGGGTGTCTCGCCATGGCTGGACGGACTCAGCCGCGGCCACTTGGCCTCCGGATGCCTGACCCGTCTCGTCGCGCACACGGGAGTCCGGGGCGCCACATCGGACCCGGCCGCCCTGGCCGCGGCGGTCGAGACCGAAGACGCCTACCGTGAACAGCTCGCCGGCCTTGCCTCCGACGACATCTGCGCCGCCGACGCGGTGCGAGCGGTGTCCGCGTACGACGTCCGCTGGGCCTGCGACGAACTCCGGCCGGTGTACCGGGCCACGCGTGGACTGGACGGCATGGTGTCGATGGATCTGGATCCGAGCCTCGCGTGCGACGTCGAGTCAGCCGTCGCGGAGGCGGAACGGGCGCTGCGCGCGGTGAGCCGGCCGAACGCGATGGTCAAGCTGCCGGCCACTGCCGAGGGGATCGCCGCGATCAGGGAGTGCATCGGCGAGGGCATCCCCGTCCACGTCACCGCAGTCTTCTCCGTGTCACGCTACCGTCAGGCCCTCGAGGCCTACGTGGAAGGCATCCAGCGTGCCCTGGCCGGCGGCCGACGGCTCTCCACGCTCTCCTCGGTGGTCTCACTGCCCGTGGGCCTGCTGGACGCCGAGGTCGACGCCCGGCTGGAGGAGCTGGGTACCCCGGACGCCCTCGCCCTGCGCGGCGAGGCCGCCGTGGCACGTGCCCGACACTTCTACCAGATCCACGACGACTGGTTCGGCGACACCCAGTGGCGCGCTTTGGCCGCCGCGGGGGGCCATCCGCAACGACTGATGTGGACGGCCACCACCGTGACGGACCCGTCGTCGTCCCCCACCCGATACGTGGAACGGCTCGTCACCTGGGGCACGATCAGCACGATGACCCTCCCCACCCTGGATGCCGCCGCCCGCCGCCTCGCCCTGTGCGGCGACACCCTCATGGGGCACCACCGCGCGGCCCACGAGGTGTGGAGTCGACTGGAGCGCCTGGGCATCAACGGCGACGAGATCGCCCGAAAGCTGGAAGCGGAGAGCATGAAACGGCTGGCCGCCGCGTGGAGCGACCTGTACGCGGCGGTGGACGCGGGGCGACACACGGCCCATCGGACGCAGTCAACCAGGCGGCGAGGGTGCACCGGGAACTCCACGGAGAAACCCTTGTCGACCTGCTGACGTGCCCGGCTGCCGTGGGTCGCCCGCCTCAGCTCCCCACGTAACGCCGCCGGCAAGGTGAACTGGGAGGCGCCCGGCTACGACGACGCCTCCTGGCCCGCGGCGACCGACGCGGGCGCAGCCGGCGCGGGCCCGGGGAACGCGCTGGTGAAGAGACCCGGATGGAAGGGACGGGCCACGAGGGAGACTTCGCTGACCTGCGAAAATGGCTGGTTGGTCGGCGACGGGTGGGCGACTTGGCTGCCTGCGTTGCCTCCGCCCTTCCATCACGTGGGGAAGGGCGGCTGGGAGTGCTGCAAGCCCGGTGTACTGACGTATCACCAGGTCTCGTCGGGGTTCGTGTCCGGCAGGTTCGGATCTGGTCCGAGATCCGATCGCCGGTGCCCCCTCCGCGGTTCGACAAGCGCCTGGACCGTGCGGTTGTCGCGTCGGTGCTCCTGCGCCGCACGCCCTGCCCGGCTGACCCGACGTCGCCCGAGGCCATGGGCACCGACCGCGCGGCGGCGGCTGAGCCCGCTGGGTGGCATGGGCCTGCGCTGCGTGGTGAGGTGATGACGAGAGGCTAGTCACGGGCGACGAAAGCGGCTTGGGCATGGCGGACATGGACGAGTTCATCGGACGGCTGAACCCCGACATGTGTGTGGTCACGGCCGCGGCGGGCGGCGAACGGGCCGGCTGCCTGGTCGGGTTCGCCTCGCAGTGCTCCATCCGGCCGGTGCGGTTCGTGGTGTGGCTCTCGGAGGCCAACCACACCTTCCGGGTGGCACAGTCCGCGCAGGTCCTGGGCGTGCACCTGCTGACCCGCGAACAGCGTGCCCTGGCCGAGTTGTTCGGCGGGCGCACCGGCGACCGGGAGGACAAGTTCCGGCACGTCCGCTGGCGGGAGGGGCACGGCGGGGCCATCGTGCTTCAGGACGCGCCGGCCTGGTTCATCGGCCGGATCGTCACACGCATCGGCGGCGGCGACCACGTCGGCTTCGTCCTCGACCCGGCCGAGTGGGGCGAGCGCGCGTCGTACGACGGGCCACTGCTGCGCCTTGACGACGCCCGCTCCATCTCGCCCGGTCACCCGGTGGACTGACCGAGCCACCGGGCGTCCCGAACTCCGGGCGGTGCCTGGGCCGGGCCGGGGGGTGTGAAGCCGGCGCCGGGGGCGGAGGGGCTACATCCGGCTGTGGTTCACAATCTCCCTTTGACTCGCGCAGATCGACCACGCCAGCTCCCTGAGACGGGAATTGCACGCATCGGTCGCGGACCAATGTGCCTGCAAGCTCCCACGGTTGGCCCGCGCAGCCGCCACAGAGCGGTGGCGACTCTTGCGGTGCCGTAGGTGCGGGCGAACAGCGCGTAGGGGTAAAGGACGGCGTCGTCGTCGTGCGGGTACGACGAGGCGATCTTGCCCTTCCACTTCGGGTCGACCAGGTCGAGTGGGTTGCGGGGCGCGTCCGAGTCCACGGCCACGGTGTCGTACAGGAAGCTGAAGGCGATCGCGGCAACGGCGACCCCGGCACCCTGCGGTCCCTGAACCCGTCGTACAGCTTCGAGAATCCGGCGGGCCTGTAGTGCATCAGCCGGCCCTGCTGCTTCCGGGACTTCGCGTCGCCCGGACGGAGCCCTGGGCCGTCCCAGACCTCGTCCCCTGCCCCGCTGTCGACGCAGACTTCGTCTGGCGGGGTCCCGATCACGTCACCGGAGTGCGCCTCGATGCTCTCGCCGCCGCGGAACTGGACCAGGGCGATGCCCTCGACCATGTAGAAGGTCTGGCCACGACCGTGGGAGTGCCAGCCGTGCGGGCAGCGGGCGAGAAGTGGACCGCGTCGGCGCGGGCCCGGGAGTTGCCCTTCAAAGGGTTGAGGGAACTTCTCCCAGCTGTTCGTTCCCCCGTGATGACCTCTCCGCTTTCCCTCCCCGCCGTCGCGTGTGAGGCTCGACCCAGAGCAGACCCCGAGCAGACACCGCAACGAAAGAAGCACTCGTATGCGCGGCGCAGTCATCCACGCCCCCGGCGACGTCCGTTTCGAGAGGCTCGACGACCCGAAGATCATCAAGCCGACCGATGCCGTCATCCGTACCGTGGCCACCTGCGTGTGCGGCTCGGACCTGTGGGACTTCCGTGGCCTGAATCCCGTCGAGGAGCCTCATCCGATGGGCCACGAGTACGTCGGCATCGTCGAGGAGGTCGGCAGCGATGTCACTTCGGTCAGGCCAGGACAGTTCGTCGTCGGCTCCTTCGCCACGTCGGACAACAGCTGCCCGAACTGCCTGAACGGCTATCAGTCCAACTGCCTGCGCCGGGAGTTCATGAGCACCTGCCAGGCCGAGTACGTCCGCATCCCCAACGCCCACGGCACGCTCGTCGCCACTCCCGAGCGGCCCGCCGACGAGTTCCTGCCTAGCCTGCTGGCTCTGTCCGACGTGATGGGCACCGGCTGGTACGCCGCCCGGGCCGCCGAGGTGAAGCCCGGCTCGACCGTCGTCGTCGTAGGTGACGGCGCGGTCGGTCTGTGCGGTGTCATCGCCGCCAGGGAGCTCGGCGCCGAGCGGATCATCGCCATGAGCCGCCACGCCTCCCGGCAGCGGCTGGCCCTGGAGTTCGGCGCCACCGACATCGTCACCGAACGCGGCGAGGAAGGCATCGCCCGTGTCAAGGACCTCACCGGCGGCATCGGCGCCGACTCGGTCCTGGAGTGCGTCGGCACCCCCGAAGCCATGCGGCAGGCCCTGCACGCCACCCGCCCCGGCGGCAACGTCGGCTTCGTCGGCGTCCCGCACGACGTCGCGCTCGACGGCGAGGAGCTGTTCTACTCCCACGTCGGCCTGCGCGGCGGCCCGGCTCCCGTGCGCGGATATCTGCCCGACCTGATCGACCGGGTCCTGACCGGCCGTATCGACCCGGGCAAGGTCTTCGACCTCACCCTGACCCTGGAACAGGTCGCCGAGGGCTACAAGGCCATGGACGAACGCCGCGCCATCAAGGCCCTCCTGACGCCCTGACCTCGTACGGGTTCGTGGCGTTCCAGCGCGGTCCCGACCGAGTGATGGCCTCTTGGTCTTGGACACCGCTTCTTTTCATGCCTGCGGGTCGTTGAGTGGTTCGTGGAGGCCTGGTTGAGCGGCTGGTTCCAGACGAGCTGTGGGTGCTGTTCCCGGGGTAGCGCAGCCTTCCGAGGTCACGCCCTCAGGGCGGTGGGCGAGCTCGAGCAGGTGACCGCGAAGCACTTTCGCCCAGTGGAGCCGGGACCGTGCGCGGGCCAGGACCCCGCCGCTGTCACAGCGGTCCGTCATGCTCTGCCCATGAACGAGAACGCCTTCTGGCAGCTCATCGACGACTGCACACCGTCCACGCCCGACCCGGACGCCGAACAACTGGCCGCGGCATTGACGAGCCGTCTCTCCGCTGGACCGCTGGCGACTGTCATCGGGTTTGCCGAACAGCTGTCATGGGCGCTCTACCGGCTGGATCGCAAGGAGTACGGACACGACCTGTCGAGCGACAGCTTCCTCTACACCCGCGCAGCCATCGTGGCCGCCGGCCGTGAAACCTACGAAGCAACGCTCCGCGATTCGCAGCTCTTTGCTCCCTACGCCCGAGATCTGATGTGGGCAGAGAGCCTGCTCTACGTGCCGGACGAGGCATACAGGCGCATCACCGGTGACGAGTGGGACCGCAGCACCCGCTACTCCTACGAGTCCTACTCGAACGCGGCGGGATGGGCCGACATATAGCCCCAGCAGCCCCAGTCACACCAAGAGAAGCGGCGTCTTAGCGCTTTCTTCGGAGACACGTTGCGCCAAGAGACCGATCCCCGCCCGTCTGGGCGCTCCACGACCTGCCCCTGTCCAGCCTGTCGGGCCGTATCCACCGGGACGGGGCGCTCCGCGCTGGGGGCCGCGCACTGAATCTTCGTGGCCGCCCGGTGAGGCGGCAGCCCGCGTCGATGAGCACGGTCTGGGCGCAGGGTGCCGTTGCGGGAAGCGCCGCCGCTGTTCCCGGCCGACGTGCGCTCATGGGTGTGGCCGCGTTCGCAGCAACTCCGGTGCTCGGCACGCTGGTTGTACGTTTCGCGGGGCCACCTGCGTGCCGCTGACCGCGCTCACACTGACGCGCGGACATCAGGTGAGACGGCGGGCGTCAGTGGCTGGAGTCGGTGAGGGAGGAGGAGGCCGACAGATGCTGGTCGGCGGCCCAGGAGGCGAAGATGCGCAGGCGCTCGTGGGTGGGGGAGCCGGGGGCGGCGGTCCAGACGGTCAGGTGCTGGTCGGGGTCGGTGTAGGCGGTCAGGGTGTCCAGTCCAGGACGAGTTCGCCGACGACCGGATGGGCGAACTGCTTGTCGCGCGTGGACAGTTCACCGACGAGCTCGATCAGGCGGGGGTCGTCGGGGTACCGAGGATCAGCCGCCCGACCGACGCGATCATCCGCACCGTCGTGGGCGACGGGGACGTAAGGGTTTCGTCATCGGCCGTGCAGCCCGAGATGGCCGCTCCACCCGTTGAATGGGGGTGAGAGCAGTGACTTCCGGGAGGTGGGGCGTATGGGGCAGGGACGACGTACTCGGGTCAGGCCGTGGATCGTCGGCGTGCTGGTGGTGGCGGTCGCCGGGGTCGGCTTCGGGCTGTACTGGTTCCAGCCGTGGAAGCTGTGGCAGGACGAGACGGTGCAGGAGGCGCTGCCCGTGACCGTGGACGCCTCCAAGGCGCCCGCCGGGGCGCCGTCGTCGGGGGCATCCGGCGCGCCGGCTCCGGCACGACCGGTGACGGTGGCCAGGGGCGAGCTGATCAGCCACGAGCATGCGACGTCCGGCACGGTGAAGCTCCTGCGGCTGGCCGATGGCTCCCACATCGTGCGGCTGGAGAACCTTGACACCAGCAACGGCCCTGACCTGCGCGTACTGCTGACCGACGCACCGGTCGAGGAAGGCCGGGCCGGCTGGCACGTGTTCGACGACGGGGAGCATGTCGGTCTCGGCAAGCTGAAGGGCAACAAGGGCAGCCAGAACTACACCGTGCCCGCAGATGTGGATCCGGCCCGGTACGGCAGCGTCAGCATCTGGTGCGACCGCTTCGACGTCTCCTTCGGCGCCGCGGAACTCGCCCGTCGCTGAAGCGTAAGTCCGCTTGCGAGGCTTCACCTTTGAGCAATTCGCGACGTCTTTGAGTAATTCGCGACGTCAGGACGTCCGTGACGAAGGCGTCTGCGTGTCAGTGTCCGTGCCTTGCGAGGTAGTGGATCAGTTCCGTCAGGTGGTTCCGCTCTGAGGACCGCAGCAGCCACACCCCGCACCGCAGCCGTGCCCCGCCTGTCCCTCCTGTCCAGCCTGCGTGTCGACGCCGAGCGGCACCGCACAGCAGCTGTCACCCCGCCACGCCTCCCGGCCCTCCTTGACCGCGACGGCGGCGATCACCAGGGCGGCGATCGGATCGGCCCAAGTCCAGTCGAACAGCGAGTTGGCGAGCAGCCCGGTCAGGACGACGGCGGACAGGTAGGTGCACAGCAGGGTCTGCTTGGAGTCCGCGACCGCCGAGGCGGAGCCCAGTTCGCGCCCGGCTCGGCGCTGTGCAGCCGACACGAACGGCATCACGAGCAGGGACAGCGCGGCCAGCACGATCCCGGGGGTGGAGTGCTCCGCCTCGCCGGTGCCGGTCAGGGCGCGGACGGAGTCCACCGTGACGTAGGCGGCGAGCGCGAAGAAGGACACCGCGATGATCCGCAGCGCGCTCTTCTCCCGCGCCTCGCGTGCGGCGTCGTCGGCGGCGGAGAACTGCCAGGCGACGGCCGCGGCCGAGGAGACCTCGATGACCGAGTCGAGGCCGAAGCCGATCAGCGCCGTGGAGGAGGCGAGCGTGCCGGCGGTGAGGGCCACGATCGCCTCGATCACGTTGTACGTGATGGTGGCGGCCACCAGCAGCCGTATTCGCCGGGCCAGTTGAGTGCGACGCCGTGAGGACGGGCCCAGGGACAGCGCGGCCGTCATCAGCAGCAGTCCTTCTCGTCGGCCTCGGCACAGGTCCGGTCGGCCTCGACGGCGAGGACGGCACCGCGCAGGTCGTCCAGGGCATGGCCCAGGCGGGCGTCGGCGAGCTCGTAACGCACGCGCCGGCCCTCGGGGACGGCGACGACGATGCCGCAGTCGCGTAGACAGGCGAGATGGTTCGACAGCCGGGTGCGGGAGACACCCAGCTTCTCGGCCAGGTCGGCCGGGTGGGCGGGGGCCTCCCGCAGGGCGAGCAGGATGCGGCAGCGGATCGGGTCGGCGAGCGCGCGCCCGAAGCGGGCCAGGGCGTCGACGTCGGAGGCGATGGTCAGCACGGCTCGACGGTACACGGATTCCTGAATTCATGGAAACGTGGATCATCGTGGGGTGTGGGCACCTTCGCGGAGGTGCCCACACCCCACACCCTGGCCCGGCTGTCGGGGGGATGGGGGTCAGTCGACGCAGCCGCATCCTGACGCGGTCTTCGCCTGCGTGGCCGTGAGCGCCGGGTCGGCGGAGGTCTCGACCGAGGTGCAGCAGCCGCTCACGCCGCAGCACACGTCGGCCGACTCCGCCTGCTCGGAAGCCTGCCCAGCAGCGGCGGAGGCAGGAGCACTGGCACTGGCAGTGGCAGCGGCTGAGGCTGCGGCAGTGGCGTGGGCCGTCACCGGCTTCCTTGCGCGGACGATCGCGGAGTGCATGCCGTCGGCGACCGAGTGCGTCGGGGTGATCTCCACGTCGTGGAAACCCGCGGCCTCCAGACCGGCCCGATACTCCGCGAAGGACAAGGCCCCCGCGATACAGCCGACGTAGTCACCGCGCTCGCCCCGCTGCTCCGCTGTGAGGCTGTCGTCGGCGACGACGTCGGAGATGCCGATACGGCCGCCGGGCTTCAGGACGCGGAAGGTCTCGGCGAAGACGGCGGGCTTGTCGACGGACAGGTTGACGACGCAGTTGGAGATGACGACGTCGATCGTGCTCGCGGGCAGGGGGATGGCCTCGATGGTGCCCTTGAGGAACTCGACGTTCGTGGCGCCCGCCTTCGCGGCGTTGGCCAGGGCGAGTTCGAGCATCTCGTCGGTCATGTCCAGGCCATACGCCTTCCCTGTCGGCCCGACGCGACGTGCGGAGAGCAGGACGTCGATCCCGCCGCCGGAGCCGAGGTCGAGGACGCGCTCGCCCTCGCGGAGTTCCGCCACGGCGGTGGGGTTGCCGCAGCCGAGGGAGGCAGCGAGGGCCTCGGCGGGCAGGGTGTCGCGTTCGTCGGCGGCGTACAGGGTGGAGCCGAAGTTCTCGTCGACCTCGATCGGCTCGGGCCCGCAACAGGCGGTACCGCCCTCGGTGACCTTCACGGCTGCCGCCGCATAGCGCTGGCGGACGGTTTCACGCAGGTCGGTGGACTGCTCGCGCATGACTTCACTCCCTTGTGACGGGGCTTGGCGGCGCCCCGGAACGGCCTGTATTGAAGTTCGTTGATGCAAGCTTGCGCCTTGGATCGAAAAACGTCAACATAGAGGCATGTCGAAACAAGAGCTTGAGGTGATCGGTCAGCTCGAGGTGATCGGACAGGAGGATCCCGCCTGCTGCGCGGGCCTGGCTGCCGCCCCGCTGGACGAGGAGCAGGCGACCGAGCTGGCGAAGGTCTTCAAGGCCCTGGGCGACCCGGTCCGGCTGCGCCTGATGTCGATGATCGCCTCGCGCGGAGAAGGCGGCGAGGTCTGTGTCTGCGAGCTGACCCCTGCCTTCGAGCTGTCCCAGCCGACGATCTCCCACCACCTCAAGCTGCTGCGGCAGGCCGGTCTCATCGACTGTGAGCGCCGCGGCACCTGGGTCTACTACTGGGTGCTGCCCGGTGTCCTGGACCGGCTCGCCTCCTTCCTCACCACGCCGCAGACCGCCGGAGCCGGCGCGTGAGCGCGTCGCTCGGCCGCCGCGTGGCCGCCGAGGCGATCGGCACCGCCCTGCTCGTGGCGGTGGTCGTCGGCTCCGGCATCCAGGCCACCGAGCTGTCGCACGACGTGGGCGTGCAACTGCTCGCCAACTCCCTGGCCACCGTCTTCGGCCTCGGCATCCTCATCCTGCTGTTCGGGCCGGTCTCGGGCGCGCATTTCAACCCCGTCGTCACGCTGGCCGCGTGGTTCACCGGCCGTCGCGACGCCGACGGCCTCACCTTGCGGGACGTGGCCGCGTACGTCCCCGCCCAGACAGCGGGAGCGATCGGCGGGGCGGTCCTGGCCGACGCGATGTTCGCCAAGCCGCTGGTCGACTGGTCCACGCACGACCGGTCTTCAGCGCACCTCTGGCTCGGCGAGCTGGTCGCCACGGCCGGGCTGATCCTGCTGATCCTCGGCCTCGGCCGCATCCACCGCGCTTCTCTCGCGCCGGCTGCGGTGGCCGCGTACATCGGCGCCGCCTACTGGTTCACCTCATCGACCTCGTTCGCGAACCCGGCGGTGACCATCGGCCGGGCCTTCACCGACACCTTCGCCGGCATCGCCCCGGCCTCCGTCGTGCCGTTCATCGCCGCCCAGCTGGCCGGAGCCGTGCTCGGGCTCGGTGCCGTCGCCGTGGTGTACGGCCGTCCCGCCCCCGCCACGGACCGGATCGCCGACCTGCAGGGCGAACCCGAACTCGCCTCCTCCTGAATCGCCTCCCGGAAAGACGCCCGCCATGAGCACCTCCACCGCACGCCCCTCGGTCCTGTTCGTCTGCGTCCACAACGCCGGCCGCTCCCAGATGGGCGCCGCCTTCCTCACCCACCTCGGCGGCGACCGGGTGGAGGTCCGCTCGGCCGGCTCCGCGCCCGCCGACGCGGTCAACCCAGCCGTCGTCAAGGCCATGGCGGAGGTCGGCATCGACATCTCCGCCGAGACACCGAAGGTCCTCACGACCGAGGCGGTGCAGTCCTCGGACGTGGTCATCACGATGGGCTGCGGCGACGCCTGCCCCTTCTTCCCCGGCAAGCGCTACCTGGACTGGCAGCTGGACGACCCGGCGGGCCAGGGAGTCGAGGCCGTACGGCCGATCCGGGACGACATCGAACAGCGCGTACGCGCCCTGCTCACCGAACTCGGCATCCCGGCGGCGTGACCCCGACGATGGGCCGACGACGGGCCGGCGGCGGGAGAGCCCGCGGCAGCCGGCCCCTCGTTCCTTGTGCGTGACCGGGGCGTCGCCGACGAGGTTTGCGACCTGGCACGCCGGCGCTCCCCTCCCAGTGACGAGCAGCCCGTCAACCTCGGCGTCACCCACCTACCGAACGGGGTCGTCCGCTCGATCCAGGGCCCGGTCACCCACCCGGGGCGCGTCACCGTGCGCCCCGGCGGCGCGTCGCGGATCCTGGTCCTCCACGTCACAGAAATGACGACGCGAGCGGAAGCGAAGCGCGATGTCGATCAGCAGATGGTGCAGCAGCGCCCTGGTGGCCGCCCTCGCCGTGACGACCGGCTGCGGTGCTCCGGGCGAGCGCACCGAGGGCGCTTCCGCCGCCGCGACCGGCTTCACGGACGCGTTGCGACAGGGGAACGGCAGGCAGGCCTGCGCTCTGCTGGCCCCGAACACGCTCGAAGAGCTGGAGAAGTCCGAGCAGACGGCATGCGATCAAGCGGTGACCCAGGAACAGCTCCCGGCCGGTGACTCGGTCCGGAAAGTGGACGTGTACGGCAATCAGGCCCGGGTCGTCCTCACCGACGACACCCTGTTCCTGGCCCATTTCCCGACCGGCTGGAAGGTGACAGCCGCCGGATGCACGCCCCGTCCCGAGCAGCCGTACGACTGCAGGGTGAAGGGCGGGTGAGGCACCGATGCGGACCATGTTCACTCTGTGCCTCGTACTCGTGCTCGGCGGCCTGGCCTACTTCCTGACGCTGGGGCTGATGCACCGATGACAGGGCGTGACACCGGCGTGCGCCGGTTCCTGCACGAGAACGGCCTCAGCCTGGCGTTCGGCATCGGCTTTCTGCTGTCCCTGGCCGGACAGGCGATCGCAGGCCACGCGGACTTCAACAACCGGCTGATCAGCGACGGAATGGAGCCGATCGATCTCGGCCCCTACCTGACCTCGTCCGACTTCGCCGTCGACGTCACGGAGAACTGGCAGTCCGAATACTTGCAGTTCTTCCTGTACATCTTCGTCACCGTCTGGCTGCTCCAGCGCGGCTCGCCGGAGTCCAAGGAACTGCACAAGGCGGGCCGTGAGTCCGACAAGGACCAGCTCGTGGGTGAGCACGCCCCCGCCGACGCGCCCCGCTGGGCGCGTGCCCGGGGCTGGCGTCAGGCGGTGTACTCCCGGTCCCTTGGCCTGGTGATGGGCGGCCTGTTCCTGCTGTCCTGGCTGGCCCAGTCCGTCACCGGTACCGCCGCCCACAACGAACAGCAGTTGCGCGACCTCCAGGCCCCCATCAGCTGGGGGCAGTACCTCACCTCGGCCGACTTCTGGAACCGCACCCTGCAGAACTGGCAGTCCGAGCTGCTGGCGGTCGCCTCGATGGTCGTCCTGTCTATCTACCTGCGCCAGCGCGGCTCGCCCGAATCCAAGCCGGTCGGCTCCGCCCACACCGCGACCGGCGTCGAAGGCTGACACGCGCCGAGCGGCAGCGCCGCGGGGGACTGGCGGCTCGGGCAGCCGCGGCAAGGCGTTGGGCAGGGATGGCAAGGGGTTACGGGTGCAGTGCCGGCCGCCCATGCGACTGCACCGGCCTCACCTACGACCGCCTGCGCGGCGGCACCGCCATCCAGTGGCCGTGCAACGAGCAGTCCCCGCCGGCTGCATCTCGACGCCGCCGGGAAATCCCTGTACTGGGAGATGCTCGCCCAGGCCATCCAAGGACGCCAAGCTCCTCGCTCTGGCCGCCGAATGCCACCCGCAGACCCTGCGGCAGCCGCGCTGGACCAACACCGTGATCAAGAATCTGTCGCCCCAGGTGCTGACCAGCTTGTGAGGACCGGCTCACCGAGCCGTGGCACAGTGGCCGTATGTGCGGCCGCTATACCTCCACCCGCAGTCCGGAGGACCTCGCCCAGCTGTTCCAGGTGTCCGAGTGGCATCCGGAGGAAACCCTGGCACCGAGCTGGAACGTGGCCCCGACCGACGAGGTGTACGCCGTCCTGGAGCGCACCCCACGCGGCGCCGACGAGGACGCGCCGGCCCGGCGCCGGCTGCGGCCACTGCGCTGGGGCCTGGTGCCC
Source organism: Streptomyces sp. CA-251387 (assembly GCF_050936625.1). NCBI lineage: Bacteria > Bacillati > Actinomycetota > Actinomycetes > Kitasatosporales > Streptomycetaceae > Streptomyces > Streptomyces sp. CA-251387. Next base: position 8,717,008 of record NZ_JBNJMJ010000001.1, read on the forward strand.
TCCTGGGCGAAGGACGTGAAGATCGGCGCGAGGTTGATCAACGCGCGCGTGGAGACGGTGCACGAGAAGCCCGCCTTCCGCCGTGCCTTCGTCAAACGCCGCTGCCTGCTGCCCGCCGACGGCTTCTACGAGTGGGACGAGGTCAAGGACGGGAAGTCGGGCAAGGTGCGCAAGCAGCCGTACTACATCCACCCGGAGGACGGGCAGGTGATGGCCCTCGCCGGCCTGTACGAGTACTGGCGCGATCCGGAGATCAAGGACGACGGCGACCCCGCCGCCTGGCTGATGACCTGCACCATCATCACCACCGAGGCCACCGACGCCGCCGGCCGTATCCACCCCCGCATGCCCCTGGCGCTCACCCCCGACCACTACGACGCCTGGCTCGACCCCCACCACCAGTCCACCGACGACCTGCGCGACCTGCTCACCCCACCGGCAGGCGGCCACCTGGACGCCCGGCCCGTCTCGCCCGCCGTCAACAGCGTCCGCAACAACGGCCCCCAGCTGCTGGACGAGGTCCCGCCCCCTGACCACGGAAAGTGAGTTCTCGGTAAGGGTTGCCCAAGGGAAAGCCCGAGAGACGCTTGTGACATCCGTTTTCATTTAGCGTGGATCCGAAGCCGGGACGGATGGAGCTCGGCACACCATTCGCCTTGCCCCGGAGGGATCCATGCCCGCGTCCTCGCCCCGGCGTCTCGCGCCGCTGATAACCGGCACCTGCCTGATCTTCCTTGCGGGCTGCGGAAGCTCGTCGGATTCGGGCAGCGGCACACGTGCCTCGCAGAGCCCCGCCGCGGCCTCCGCCGTCCCGGTCGTGGCCTCGACGAACGTCTACGGGGACATGGCCGAGCGGAGAGGCGGCGGGAAGGTCGCGGTCACCTCGATCATCAGCGACCCGGACCAGGACCCGCATTCCTACGAGAACAACACGCAGAACCAGTTGGCGCTGACCAAAGCCAAGGTCGTCATCGAGAACGGTGGCGGCTACGACGACTTCATCGACCGCATGCTCAGCAGCGGCCACTCGTCCGCCGACGTGATCAACGCGGTCAAAGTCTCCGGCAAGGCAGCCCCGGCGGGCGGAGAGCTCAACGAGCACGTCTGGTACGACTTCCCCACGGTCGCCAAGCTCGCCGACACCATCGCCGCCGCCCTGGCCAAGGCCGACCCGGACGACGCCGTCACCTTCACCGCCAAGGCCAAGGACCTCAAGGAGAAGCTGGAGTCCCTGGAGGAGAGGGAAGCCCGGATCAAGGCCGACCACGGCGGCGAGGCACTTCATGCTCGTGCTGGGCCTCGCGGTCGCCCTGTCCGTGCAGATCGTCGGCGCGCTGCTGGTCCTCACCCTCGTCGTCACACCCGCTGCGGCCGCGGCCCGGATCACGGCCTCACCGGTCCTGCTGCCCGCACTCAGCGTGCTCTTCGCGGTGGCCTCCATCGAGGGCGGCATCCTGCTGGCCCTGGGCAGCAGCATTCCCATCAGCCCGTACGTCACCACCATCTCGGTCACCATCTACGCCGTGTGCAGGCTCCTGGGCGCCTACCGGACTCGGCGGTGGGGAGACGCGCGATCCCAGTGACATGAAGACATGAAGGGGTGTTCATCTGTTCCTGTATCGTGAGCGCATGACTTCCACGCTCACGTCGCCGTCGGCCGACCAGGCCGTGTCGCGTGCCGCGGCTGTGTCTCGTCGGCGCACCCGGCTGTTCGCGCTGCCGGAGGTCCGCTGGGCCGCCGCGGCCACGGCACTGTTCCTGCTCGCGCTGCCCCTCCAGCTCGCCGGAGCACCCGTCTGGACCTGGGGCCCGCTGTACGCGCTGTCGTACGCCACGGGCGGCTGGGAGCCGGGCTGGGAGGGGCTCAAGGCGCTCAAGGACAAGACCCTCGACGTCGATCTGCTGATGGTCGTCGCCGCGCTCGGCGCCGCCTCCATCGGGCAGATCATGGACGGCGCCCTGCTGATCGTCATCTTCGCGACCTCGGGCGCCCTGGAGGCCCTCGCCACCGCCCGCACCGCCGACTCGGTGCGCGGCCTGCTCGACCTGGCCCCCGCGACGGCCACCCGGATCGCGACCGACGGCACCGAACAGGCAGTTGCCGTCGAGGAGTTGGCGGTCGGCGACATCATCCTCGTACGGCCCGGCGAGCGGGTCGGAGCCGACGGCCGGGTGCTGGACGGAACCAGTGACGTCGACCAGGCGAGCATCACGGGAGAACCACTCCTCGCGGCGAAGGGACCGGGCGACGATGTGTTCGCCGGCACCCTCAACGGCACCGGCGCGCTGCGCGTCCGGGTCGAACGCGACGCCTCCGACTCCGTGATCGCCCGGATCGTACGGATGGTGGAGGAAGCCTCCGAGACCAAGGCGCCCACCCAGCTCTTCATCGAGAAGGTCGAACAGCGCTACTCGCTGGGCATGGTGGCCGCGACGCTCGCCGTGTTCGGTGTCCCGCTCGCGTTCGGCGAGGCGTTCTCCGAGGCGCTGCTGCGCGCCATGACGTTCATGATCGTCGCCTCGCCGTGCGCGGTCGTCCTGGCCACCATGCCACCCCTGCTGTCGGCCATCGCCAACGCCGGCCGGCACGGTGTGCGGGTGAAGTCGGCGGTGGTGATGGAACGCCTCGGACAGGTCGGCGCCGTCGCGCTCGACAAGACCGGCACGCTCACCGAGGGCACACCGCGCGTCGTCGACGTACGACCGCTGTCCCGATCCGGGCTCGACGCGGACGAGTTGCTGACGCTCGCCGCGGCGGCCGAGCACCCCAGTGAACACCCGCTGGCCCGGGCGGTGGTGGACGCCGCGCGCGACCGGCGCCTCCACCTGCCCACCGCGCAGGACTTCACGTCCGCGTCCGGCGTCGGGGTGAAGGCCCTCGTCGACGGCCGCACGGTCGAGGTGGGCGCCCCAGCCCGCGTGCTCGACGACCCCGGCCCCGCGGTCGTGGCACTTGCCGAGGAACTCGAGGCGTCCGGCCGTACCGCCGTCCTCGTGGCCGTCGACAGCACCCCCGCCGGAGTGCTGGTCATCGCTGACCGGCTGCGCGCCGACGCCGCGACCACCGTCGCCTCCCTGACCAGGCTCACCGGCACCGCCCCGATCCTGCTCACCGGCGACAACCCCCGGGCCGCCGCCCACCTGGCCGCCGAGGCCGGCATCGAGGACGTGCGCGCGGGGCTGTTGCCGCAGGACAAGATGGCCGCGGTCAAGGAGCTGGAGGGCGCGGGCCGCAAGGTGATGGTCGTCGGGGACGGCGTCAACGACGCGCCCGCCCTGGCCGCCGCCCACATCGGCGTCGCCATGGGCCGCGCCGGCTCGGACCTGGCCCTGGAGACCGCCGACGCGGTGATCGTCCGCGACGAACTCGCCGCCGTCCCCGCCACCGTCGCCCTCTCCCGTCGCGCCCGGAAACTGGTCGTCCAGAACCTCGTCATCGCCGGGGTGTTCATCGCCGGCCTCGTCACCTGGGACCTGCTCGGCACCCTGCCGCTGCCACTCGGCGTCGCGGGCCACGAGGGCTCCACGGTCCTCGTCGGCCTGAACGGGCTGCGCCTGCTGCGGGACGCGGCCTGGCAGCGGGCGGCGGCCGACGGGACCGGCTGACGGTCGACGGCCGTCGGCTCATGGAGCAAGGGCCGTCGAGCCGCGCGGTAACTCACGAGCGGGCCAACCGCCCCTGCTGGTCGGCTATTTGGGTCAGTCACAGCGTCCTGTCGGCGAGCGCGGGGTCCAGCATCGGTGATGCCGGTCGTCGAGTCCAGCCACACCACCTGGCCGCCCGCAATCGGGCTCGGCGACCGCCTGGGCGTCCTCTGATGATCTTCGGCCGTCGTCGGGAAGAGGCCGTCAGCGTCCGGGCGCCGGGCCGCTGCTGCGGCGGACCACCAGGTCGACCGGGACCAGCGAGTCGACCCGGGGCGACTCGGCGGTGCCGTCGAGCCGGTCGAGGAGCAGGCGCAGTGACCGCGTGCCGATCTCGGCGAAGTCCGTGCGCACGGTGGTCAGCGGGGGAAGGAAGTGCGCGGCCTCGGGGATGTCGTCGTAGCCCACGACGCTGACGTCGCCGGGGACGGAGCGGCCGGCTTCGTGCAGGGCGTGCAGCAGGCCGAGGGCCATCTGGTCGTTGGAGGCGAACACGGCCGTGACGTCCGGGCGGGCGGCCAGGCGTCGGCCCAGCTCATAGCCGGAGTCGGCGCTCCAGTCGCCGATCAGCGGGTCCGGGACTTCGGCGCCCGCCGCCTCCAGACAGGCCTGCCAGCTGCCCAGCCGGTGGTCGGCGGACGTCCAGCCGGTCGGGCCGGCGATATGCCACACGGTGCGGTGTCCCAGGCCCAGCAGATGCTCTACGGCCTTGCGGGCGCCGGTCCGGGAGTCGCCGGTGACCTGCTGGGTGTCGGCGTCGAGGCCGTTCTCCAGTACGACCAGAGGGGTGTCGAGGCGGGTGTCCGCAAGGGCCTTGCCCACCCACAGCTGCGGGGCGATCGCGATCACGCCGTCCGCGCCCTCGGCCGACAGCCGGTTCACCGCCGCGACCACGGTGTCCGGCTCGGCCGTGTCCAGCGCGATCGAACTCAGCAGGTAACCCGCCTCCTGCGCCGCGGTGTTGATCGCGGTCAGGATGGCGGCGGGCCCGTAGCGGGCCGCGTCGAAGGAGATCACGCCGACCATGCGGGTCCGCCCGCTGGCCAGTGACCTGGCACTGCGGCTCGGCCGGTAGCCGAGCGTCCGCATGGCGGCCAGGACCGTCTCACGGGTCTCGGGCCGCACCGACGGATGGTCGTTGAGGACACGGGAGACGGTCTGCTTGGAGACCCCGGCCAGCCGGGCCACGTCGTCCATCACCGGGCGCGCGCCCGCGAAGTTCCGTCTGCTGCGCCCTCTCGGAGCGGAGCCGTCGGCGGAGCTTCGGGTCATGATCGCTTTTCCTCGACGTCGGTACGGCGGTGGTGTTCCGCCCCGGCAGGACCCCAGCATAGGCAGGGCGAGGGGGCGGAATCCCCGATGGGCGTCCGGCTCAGCCCGACCGCACCGTCCAGGTACGGCTCCGGACCCACTCGGCACGCGACACGACAGCCGTACCGCCCAGTGCCTCCGCAGAAGAGTCCCCTCCGGGAGAGCTTCCGGTACGTCGATGCGGTACTCGGCGGCCACCGTGTCGAAGTACTCGTCCGCGGGCCCGCCCGGTGCGTCGGTGAAGGGGCGGTGGCCGGTCGGCGGGGGGAGTGGCGGGTGCGGGGACGCGCAGGCGGGGTGGGTGGGTCACCAGGTGTTCTCCGGTCCGAGGCCGGCGGTGTCGGTGAGCTGGGCGCGGGTGGCGGTCGTGGCCTGCAGTTCCAGGACGACGAGGTGGTTGGTGCCCGGGCGCAGGACCGGGGCGGGGACGTACAGGGTGTGCTGCGGGCCGCGGTTCCAGTAGCGGCCGAGGTGGAAGCCGTTGATCCAGGCCTGGCCCTTGGTCCAGCCGGGCAGAGCGAGGAAGGTGTCGGCCGGGGCGTCCACCTCGAACGTGCCGCGGTGGAAGGCGGGTTCCGCGGCTGTGGACGCGTCGGACGGGGCGAACGGCACGGCGTCCAGGTCGTCCAGCGGCAGGGGGTGGCAGTCCCAGCCGTGCAGCGGGCTGCCGTTGAAGGTGACGGGGCCGAGGAGGCCCTTGGGGGCGCCGATGCGGGGGCCGTAATTGACGCCGCCCATGTTCTCGACGAGGACCTCCAGCGTGGCGCCGGGGTGCGGGACACGTACCGGCAGGGTCTCGTCGTGGCGTTCCCGTTCCAGTACGCCGACGGGGGCGCCGTCGACGAAGACCTGGGCGCGGTCGCCGACACCGCCCGTGAAGTGCAGCAGGCCGTCGCCCGCCGTGTCGAAGGTCGTGCGGTAGAGCGCGTACCCCGCGTGCAGGCCCAGGTCGTTCATCGTCGCCGGGGCCTCGGTGCGGACCGGCTCTGCGAGCCTGCCGACATGAGCCATGAGCGCGGCCCGACGGTCCAACTCGACGGCGGTGAACGGGAGTTTGGGAGCCGGTGCGGGCACGGGTCCGTCGGGGGCCGGGGCGTGGCGGGCGATGACGTCGCGGAAGGCGTGGTACTTGGGGCCGGGATCACCGCACTCGGTGAGGGCCGCGTCGTAGTCGTACGACGTGACCGTGGGCTCGTAGGCGTACTTGTGGTTGGCGCCGTTGGTGAAGCCGAAGTTGGTGCCGCCGTGGAACATGTAGATGTTCACGGAGGCGCCCGCGGACAGCAGGCGGTCCAGGTCGGCGGCGGCGTCGGCCGCGTCCCGCACATGGTGGGGACCGCCCCAGTGGTCGAACCAGCCGATCCAGAACTCCGCGCACATCAAGGGGCCGTCGGGCTGGTGCCTGCGCAGCTCCGCCAGGTTCTGGTCGACCCGGCTGCCGAAGGTGGCGGTCGCGAGGACACCGGGCAGGCTTCCGGTGGCCAGGTGCTCGGGGTTGGCCTGGTCGCAGGTGAAGAGCAGCTCCTCGACGCCCCTGGTCCGGAAGGCCTGTTCGAGGTGTTTCAGGTACGCCGTGTCGTCGCCGTAGGCGCCGTACTCGTTCTCCACCTGCACGGCGATGACCGGGCCGCCCACCGCGGCCATGTACGGCAGCAGCTCGGGCAGCAGAGCGTCGAAGTAGCGGTCGATCGCCTGCGTGAAACGCGGATCACTGGAGCGCAGCCGGATGTCGGGGGCCGCCAGGAGCCAGGACGGCAGGCCGCCGTCGTCCCATTCGGCGCAGATGAACGGACCCGGGCGCAGCAGGACATGCAGGCCCTCGTCGCGGGCGAGGCTCAGATACCGGGGCAGGTCGAGGAATCCGTCGAGGACGAGGGGCCCGTCGGGGTCGGGCTGGTGGGCGTTCCACGGCACGTACGTCTCCACCGTGTTGAGGCCCATCAGCCGTGCCTTGCGCAGCCGGTCGGTCCACTGGTCGGGGTGGATCCGGAAGTAGTGCATGGCGCCGGAGATGATCCGGAACGGCTCGCCGTGGAGCAGGAAACCGTCGGACGACACTGTGAGAGCGGACATGCGGAGACTTCCCTTCGGTGCGGATGGGCGGGGGCGGGAGTGCAAGTCGGCGGGGCCGGGCAACGGGTCGGCGGGGCCTGGGTGCAGGTCAGCGGGGCCGGGTGGCGCGGATCAGCCAGAGCGTCGCCGTCAGGCACAGCGCCGAGACGGCGCCCAGGAGGAGCGGGACACTGCGGACACCGGACCACTCGATGGCCTTGCCCAGCGCCGGGCCCGCCACCACGCCGCCGGCCATGGAGGCGGCGATGACCACCGCTCCGGCTCTGCGGGCCCGCGGGGCCGCCCGGTTGAGCCACGGCAGACCGGTCGGGAAGATCGGCGCGATGAACAGGCCGACACCGGCATACGCGTACGGGGCGAGCGCCGGGACCGTGGCGAGCAGCAGACAGACCGTCATGCCCGCGCAGGAGACCGTGATGATGGCCTGGGCCGAGAAACGCAGCGCGACCGGGGCGACCAGGAAGCGGCCGACGGTCATCATCAGCCAGTACACGGACGTGGCGGTGGCAGCGGCTCCGGCACCGTAGCCGACGGTCTCCAGATGGGTCGGTTCCCAGCCGCCGACCCCGGCCTCGATGCCGACGTGCAGGACATACAGGGCGACGAACACGGCGAGCACCGAGCCGAGACTGCGGGCGAGGACCTGGCCGCCGTACGACTCGGTGGCCGCCTGGGTCGGCTGCGGCGCCCGGTCGCGTACGCCGCGCAGGCACAGCAGCAGTGGCAGGGTGGCCAGCGCGAAGCCGAGGAAGACCGCGGGGTAGTGCGCGGCGCCGACCGTGCCGATCAGCGCCGGGCCGAGGATCGCGCCGATGCCGAAGTGGGCGTTGAGGATGTTCAGCATGGCGGTCGAGCGGTGGCCGAAGCCGACGGCGAACAGCTGGTTGAGGCCGTAGTCGATCCCGCCGAAGCCGAGCCCGGCCAGGAGCGCCATGGCGAGCGCGGCCGGCCAGTTGGGTGCCAGCGCGAAGCCGGCCGCGCCGACGGCCATCAGCAGGTACGAGGTGCCGAGGATGCGCCGGTTGCCGATCCGGCCGTAGAGCCGGTCGAAGAGCAGCACGCCGGCCACCCCGCCGACGAAGTGCGCGCTCAGCCCGAGACCCGCGGCCGACGGCGACAGGCCGAACTCCTCGCGGAAGGCGGGGATCGCCGGGCCGTACAGGGCCTGCAGGGCACCGATGAGTATGAAGCCGACGCAGGAGGCGACCACTGCGGCAGGGCTGAAGAGCCGTGGGTGCGGGGGTGCCGACGTCACTGTCATGAGGCGGATGTTACCGGTAACATCACGCGGCTCGTCAAGATCTGTGCCGCGCTCGCGGAGGGGTTTCCGTGCGTTGTGCGCGCTCAACTTCGCCGGAACGGGGGTTCGTTGCTGTTGAGGGCGGTCGGTGCAACGCTTCCCGGCCTGTTTGGACTATAGGTACAGGGCTTGGACATGTAGTCTAGAAGTCGGGCTCGGGGACAGAGCGCCCGAGGCCAGGGCGGACAGGAGGGTGCGATGGCGGCCGAGCGGGCGCTGGAATCCGAGCGGGACGCGATCGTCGCCGCGCTGAGGCCGGTCGTCGACGGGCTCGCGGCGACGTTCGGGCCGATGTGCGAAGTGGTCCTGCACGACTACCGGCGACCCGAGAAGTCCGTGGTCGCCGTGGCCGGTTCGGTCACCGGGCGGACCGTGGGCGGGGCGATGAGCGAGATCGGCATGCGGATCATGGCGCGCGGCGACGAGGCGGGCGACGAGCTGAACTACGTCACCCGGACCCGGAACGGCAAGCTCGTCAAGGCGTCCACGATGGTGCTGAGGGACTCCACGGGCACCGTCTTCGGCGCCCTCTGCGTCAACCTGGACGTCACCGCCGTGGGGGACGCCCATGCCCTGCTCGGCGCCCTCGCCGGCCTCGGCGGCACTCCCGCCGACGTACCGGTCACCACCTTCGGCAACGACATCGACTCCGTCGTCGACGCCATCCTCGACGCCCACCAGCTCCGGCAGAACGGCAGCTGGGCCGCCCTCGACCGGGCCCAGCGCCTGGAGCTGTTCCGTGGCCTCGACGAGCGGGGCGTCTTCGCCGTGCGGCGCGCGATCGAACAGGTCGCGGCACGGCTCGGCATCTCCCGCGCATCCGCCTACAGCTATCTGTCACAGGCGCGCGCCCAGACCGGGACGGCGCCGGGCCGTGCCGCGACCGACCAGACATCCAGTGGAGGACACGCGTGACGACCACCACCCCGCCGATCACCCTCGACGACGTCCGTGATGCCGCCGCGCGGCTCAAGGGCGTCGCGCACCGCACGCCGGTGCTGCGCTCCCGCACGCTCGACGCCCTCGTCGGGGCCGAGGTCTTCCTCAAGTGCGAGAACTTCCAGCGGGTGGGCGCCTTCAAGTTCCGCGGCGCCTACAACGCGGCGTCCCGGCTGAGCCCGGAGCAGCTGGCCCGGGGCATCGCCGCCTACTCCTCCGGCAACCACGCCCAGGCCGTCGCCCTGGCCGCCCGGGAACTCGGCACCAGCGCGGTGATCGTCATGCCCGAGGACGCCCCGCCGTCCAAGCGGGCCGCCACCCTCGGCTACGGCGCGGAGATCGTCACCTACGACCGCTACACCGGCGACCGTGTCGCGATCGGGGAGGCCCTGGCCGCCGAGCGCGGCCTCGCCCTGATCCCGCCCTACGAGCATCCCCATGTGATGGCGGGGCAGGGCACCGCGGCCCTCGAACTCCTCGAAGAGGTGGGGGAGCTGGGTGCGCTGATCACTCCTGTCGGGGGTGGCGGGCTGATCGCGGGCAGCGCCACCGTCGTCAAGGGCCTGCACCCCGGTGCCCGGGTGATCGGCGTGGAGCCGACGGCCGGCGACGACACCAAGCGATCCCTGGAGGCGGGGCGGCGCATCAGCATCCCGGTGCCGCACACCATTGCCGACGGACAGGCCCTGCACACGCCGGGCGAACTCACCTTCTCCGTCAACCGGCGACTCGTCGACGAGATCGCGCTGGTCGGCGACGACGAGATCCGGGACGCGATGCGGTTCGCCTTCGAACGCCTGAAGATCGTCGTCGAGCCGAGCGGCGCCACCCCGCTGGCAGCCCTCCTCACCGGCCGGGCGGGACCCCTGCCGCGCCGGGTCGGCGTGATCATCTCCGGCGGCAACATCGACGCGGCGCGCTTCGCCGAACTCTGCGGTGACCAGGGCTGAGCGGCCGTTCCCCGAATGGCGGCCCCGGGTGGCCGGGCGGACGATGGACTGGTAGGGGGTCGGCCGCCGACGGCGGTGCACAGGGTCGCCGGGGAGACCGGCCCCGGCCGCGATGAACCGCGGCCGGAAGGGAGCGCGTCATGGTGTTGGAAGTGAAGCCGCTCGAGAAGCCCGACGAGCGACGTGATTTCCCCCGCGGCCACCTCGAAGCCGTCCACATGACGGATCTCGACTTCGCTGTGGCGACCTTCGAGCCCGGCTGGCGCTGGACCGAGTCCGTGGCCCCGATCGCCGGTACCGAGAGCTGTCAGATGCACCACAACTGCTATGTGGTCCAGGGCCGCATGCACATCCGCATGGACGACGGCGGCGAACAGGAAGTCGGCCCCGGCGACGTCTTCGTCTGCTCGCCCGGACACGACGCCTGGGTCGTGGGCGACGAGCAGTGCGTGGTCTACGACTTCCAGGGGCAGACGGCGAGGGAGTACGCGAAGAAGTAGCGCCGGCCGTCCCGCGCCGGCTCGTCACACGGTGACGACGATCTTCGCGCGCGCGTGCTCCACCTCCAGGTACCGGATGGCCTCGGCCGCCTCGCTGAGCGGATACGTCCGCTCGACGACCGGGGCCATCTTGCCGGACTCGGCGAGTTCGCGCAGTGCCGCGAGGGTCGCCTTGCTCTGCCTGGCCGCCAGTTCGAGCAGCCGCTGGCGGGTGAAGGGTGCCGCCAGCTGCCTGCGGAAGAAGAGCGCCATCGGTCCGATGACGCTGCCGCCCTCGTACACCCCTCCGCCGGACAGCACGAGCGCTCCGGTGGGAGCGACCGCGCGGCGGAAGTCGGCCAGCGAGTGGTTGCCCACCAGGTCCAGTACGACGTCGTAGCGTCGGCCGACCCGGGTGAAGTCCTCGCGCGTGTAGTCGATGACGTGGTCCGCGCCGAGGGAGCGGACCAGGTCGACGTTCCTCGTGCTGCACACCGCGGTCACGTCCGCGCCGTACTCCTTGGCGAGCTGCACGGCGAACGTGCCCACACCGCCCGACGCGCCGTTGACCAGGACCGTCTGGCCGGGCTGTACCCGGGCCACGTCACGCAGGCCGATCAGGGCGGTGTTCCCCGCCAGCGGTATCGCGGCGGCCTGCTCGAAGGTCAGGTTGGCCGGCTTCGGGCCCACCATGCCGTCCTTGGCGCACACGAACTCCGCGAACGCGCCATCGGCCTCCCCGTACACCTCGTCACCCGGCTTGAGCCCGGTGACCCCACTGCCCACCGCCTCCACGCGCCCGGCGAAATCCCTGCCCCGGACACGCGCCTTCGGCCTGCTCAGCCCGAACACCGCGCGCGCGAGCTTCGGGTCGCCGTGCATGTAGTGCCAGTCGTAGGCGTTGACGGATGCCGCGTGCACCCGCACCAGCACCTCGTCGGCAGCCGGCACCGGCCTGTCGATGTCCCTGAACTCCAGCGTGTCCGCCGAGCCGTACCGGTCCTGAACAACCGCCTTCATGGCGTCCCCCTCTGGTTGTGGCGAGCGTACGGAATGCACGCAGGCCCGCATATCGGGGACGAACCCTGATTCTGCCCCGGACGGGCCCTTACCTTGCCCCGAGGAAACCGATCGGTTTACCCTGGTCCCCAGTCCGATGGAAACCGATCGGTTTCCTTTGATTCGGCACAACCGGGAGAGACTCATGACCACCATCGAAGGCTCCGTAGCCCTGGTCACCGGCGGCAGCCGCGGCATCGGTCGCGCGCTGGTCGCCGACCTGTACGAGCGGGGCGCGAAGAAGGTGTACGCCACCGCCCGTGACCCGCGCACCGTCACCAACCCCGACGCGGTGCCGCTCGCCCTGGAGGTGACCGACCCCGCCTCGGTCGCGGCGGCCGCCGGGCAGGCGCAGGACGTCACCCTGCTGATCAACAACGCGGGCGCGTCGGTGAACGCGAACTTCCTCGACTCGCCCGTCGAGGACGTCCGCCGCGAGTTCGAGACCAACTTCTACGGACCGCTCCTGGTCACCCGGGCCTTCGTCCCCGTGATCGAGCGCAACGGCGGCGGCCACATCCTCAACGTCCACTCCGTGCTGTCGTGGATCGGCCTCGCCGGCTCCTACAGCGCCTCCAAGGCCGCCTTCTGGTCGCAGACCAACTCCCTGCGCCTCGACCTGAAGCCGCGCGGCATCGACGTCACCGGCCTGCACGTCGGGTACGTCGACACCGACCTGACCGCCGGTATCGACGCGCCGAAGTCCACGGCCGAGAGCGTCGCGGCCCAGGCCCTCGACGGGATCGCGTCGGGTGCCTACGAGGTCTTGGCGGACGACATCTCGCGGCAGGTCAAGGCCGGGCTGTCGGCCGATCCGGCCGCCCTCTACCCGCAGCTCGCCGCCTGAGCGGCGGATCCGCCGCCCGCCGCCCGGTCACACCGGCAGCAGCCGCGCCACCAGCGCGCTGAGCTGCCGGGCGGTGCGGCACTCGTGCATCTCGACCAGCTCGGCGTACGCCGGCGCGACGGAGTCGCCCGTGCCCCAGCGGGAGCCCTGCTCGGGGTTCAACCAGTAGACACGGCGCGCCCGTTCGGCGATCTGCCGCACGGCCGGCAGGTTCGGATCGCTCATGTTGGTGCGGGCGTCGCCGAGCACGAACACGGTCGTGCGCGGGCCGACCGCGTCACCGTATCGCTCCGCGAACTCGCCCAGCGCCATGCCGTAGTCGCTGCTGCCGTGATAGCCCGTGAGCGTCGCCTCCGCCTCGATGCGAGCACTGAGCCCTTCCGGGTCGGCCGTGCCGCGCTCGAGCAGCCCCGTCACCTCGTCGATCCGGTTGACGAAGGCGAACACCCGCACCTTGCTGAACTGGTCGTGCAGCGCCTGCACCAGCAGCATCGTGAAGTCCGAGAAGCCGGACACCGAGCCCGACACGTCGCACAGCAGCACCAGTTCGGGGCGCATGGGGCGCCGCCGGCGCAGCACCGGCTTCATAGGCACCCCGCCCGTCGACAGCGAACCGCGCAGGGTCCGCCGTAGATCGATCGAGCCCCGGGAGGCGCGGCGACGACGGGCCGCGAGCCGGGTCGCGAGCTTGCGGGCGAGGGGCTGGACCGCCCTGCGCAGTTCGGCGAGCTGGGCCTTCCCGGCGAACAGGAAGTCGACCCGGTCGGCGGTCGGGGTCACCGCCCGCCGGGCGATCTCGTCCCGTCCGCGCCGCTCGGCGACCCGGCGCCGTGCCTCCGCGGCCACCAGTGCCCGGAACGCCTCGATGCGCCGGCGGATCTCGTCCTCCAGCAGCCGGTCGGCGAACCCCGAACTCCCGCCCTGTGCACGGAGGTTGTCGCGGACGCGGGCGAGCAGGGTCTGCGGGCGCAGCCGTTCGAGCGTCTGGTACGACGACCAGCCGTCCGACTCCGGTGAGGAACCGTAGCCACCGAAGCCGTCGACCGCCTCGACCGCCAACCGCCCCAGCATCGCCCGGTCGTCCGCGGCGAGCGCGGCCGCCAACCGGTCGCGCAGCGCCTCCCGCCCCGCGGCCCGCTGCTCCGGTGCGCCTACGCCGCGCGGAAAGTACAGGTCGAAGACCGGATCGAACACCTGCCGCCCCTCGGGGCCGTGCAACAGCGTCGCCGCCAGCCCCTCGCGCAACCGCTCCCGGTCCGTGAGGCCGAGCGCCTCCATCGCCCGCGCCGCGTCCACCGTCTCGCTCGTGCCGATCCGGAAGCCGTGCGCGCGCAGGGCTCCCACGAGGGACGTCAGCCGCTCCGCGACGCCCGAAGGCGTGGTCACAGGGCGTCCAGGTCGAGCTTGGCGGTCGCCTTGAGCACGTCGTCCTGATGCTTGAGGAGCACTCCGAGGCTGGCCTGCACGACCGTCTCGTCCAGCGTGTCGGCGCCGAGCGCGAGCAGGGTGCGCGCCCAGTCGATGGTCTCGGCGACCGACGGCACCTTCCGCAGGTCCATCGCCCGCAGCGCGCCCACGACCCGCACGACGGAGCGGGCCAGCGCCTCGTCGAGCCCCGGCACCTTCAGCCGTACGATCCGGCGCTCCAGCTCCTCGTCCGGGAAGCCGATGTGCAGGAAGAGACAGCGGCGGCGCAGCGCCTCGGACAGCTCGCGGCTCGCGTTGGAGGTGAGGACGACGAAGGGGCGGCGCGTCGCGGTGATGGTGCCCAGTTCCGGGACGGTGACCTGGAAGTCGCTGAGCACCTCCAGGAGCAGGCCCTCCACCTCGACGTCCGCCTTGTCGGTCTCGTCGATGAGCAGCACCTTGGGGTCGTCGCCGCGGATGGCCGTCAGGAGCGGGCGCGTGAGCAGGAACTCCTCGCTGAAGATGTCCGTGCGCGCCTCGTCCCACGTCTCGTCGCGGCCCGCGCTGATGCGCAGGAGCTGCTTGGCGTGGTTCCACTCGTACAGCGCCCGGGACTCGTCGACGCCCTCGTAGCACTGCAGACGCACGAGCCGCGCCCCGGCGACCTCGGCGACGGCTTTGGCGAGCTCCGTCTTGCCCACTCCCGCCGGGCCCTCCACCAGGAGCGGCTTGCCGAGACGGTCGGCGAGGAAGACGGTCGTGGCGACCGCGGGCGAGGCGAGATAGCCGGTCTCGGCCAAACGTGCGGAGACGTCGTCGACGGATGTGAACAACGGGGCCTCCAGCTCGGCGGTGGCAGTCGGGACGCTCAGGCACCTGTCTAAGCGCTTGTTCAGGTGATGATGCCACGGGGATTGCGTGCACCGGAAGGCGGTAGACCGATCGGTTTCCTCGCGCTGCGCGGCGAGGTAACCTCGCCCGTATGGCCACATCAGACAAGGCGTCCACCAGGGACCGGCTTCTCGACGCCGCGGCCGAGCTGTTCTACCGCGAGGGCGTCTCCATCGGCGTGGAGGCGCTGTGCCGCACCGCGGGGGTCTCGAAGCGGTCGATGTACCAGCTGTTCGCGAGCAAGGACGAGGTCCTCGCGGCCAGTCTGGAGCGCCGGCTTCCGGAGTACGGGGCCCAGCTGATGCCCGCCGCGCAGGAGTCCGGCACGCCTCGCGAGCGGATCCTCCAGGTCTTCGCACGACTGGAGAAGGCGTCCACCGAGCCCGCCTACCAGGGCTGCCCCTATCTCGCAGCGCTGGTCGAGCTGAAGGATCTCGAACATCCGGCGAGTGTGGTCGCCCGTGGGGCGAAGGAGTGGCTGAAGGGCTTCTTCCGTGCCCAGGCCGAGAAGGGCGGGGTGCGCGATCCCGAACTGCTGGCGCGCCAGCTGATGCTGGTCTTCGACGGCGCCAGTGCGCGCGCGGGCGCCGGGATCGAGACGCTGGACGGCCTGACCACGGCAACCGTGACGGCGCTCCTGGACGCTGCCGACGTGAGGTGAGCCGGCGCTCCTGGATGCGGCCGACGCCAAGTGAGCCGGCGCTCCTGGATGCGGCCGACGTCAAATGAGGCGGCGCTCCCCGATACGGCCGGCGTCACATGAGGGGGCGGCCGCCGAAGCAGCCGCCCCCCGGTCCTCGGACTCCTCATGAAGCCACCGCGACCGCCCCGACCGCCGGTGTGCGCAGCATCCGCCGGGCCGTGACCAGGCTCGTGCCCAGCGTCACCGCCGCCGCGATCGTGACGACCGCGACCCCGATGCCGTAGAACTCGCCCGGCAGCACCCCGTCACTACGGACCGCGGTGAAGGGGACGATCCCCGCCAGCGCGGCCACCATCCCGAAGAGCACTCCGGTGACGGTCAGGATCAGCGTCTCGGCGCCGACCGTCCCGAGCACCTGGCCCGCAGTCGCCCCGGCCAGGCGCTGCTGCCCGAACTCCCGGGCGCGGTAACTCGTCGCCGCGTACAGCGAGTTGACCAGCATCACACAGACGAACACCACGATGATGCCGACGACTGTGAAGTTGAGCGTCTCGAGGTTCTTGGCGTCGATCGACTTCGTCAGCCCCGAGGCCTCGACGGCGTCGCTCTCCACCGCCTGCATGGTGAGCGTGGCCGTGGCCACCGCGGTGAAAAGGATCAGCGACATCAGGATCCCGGCCAGATGACCGGCCCGCTCCCGCAGATTCCGCACCGCCAGCCAGCCGCTCGCCCCGTTCAGCGGCAGCCGGTCCAGTACGCCCTCCAGCAGCCGCGGCGCCATCAGCGCGAAGCCCACCGAGAGCAGGATCGCCCCATAGGCGGGCGGCGCCATCAAGGCCGCGTCCGCCGCCGAGAAGACGAAGGTGGAGGAGACGGACACCGCACCGGTGAGCAGGGCGGCGTACGCGAGGAACTTCCGGGCCCCACCCCGCCGTTCGTGCCCACGTGCCGCCCGCCGTACGGCGAGGAAGGCGGCGCCCGCCGACGCGAGCAGCGTGATGTCGATGCCCGTCATGAGCGCGATCGGGCCGAAGGAGTGGTCGACGGACTCCGCGACCTGGCCGCTGTCCTGGAACACCTCCAGCAGTGCCCGACCGCCCAGCATCGCCGGGCCGATCGCCAGCGCCGCGCCCACCAGGGCCACGGCCACCGCCTCACCCACGACCATCCGCTTGAGCTGCGCCGGAGTCGCCCCCGAGCAGCGCAACAGGGCCAACTCGGCGGTGCGCTGACGGACGTTGACCGTCAGGGCGGAGGCGACGGCGAAGAACACCAGCAGGGTGCCGTAGCCGCCGACGACGCCGGCCGCCGTGGACAGGGTCTCCGCGCTGGTCGCGTCGACGCCGTCCTGTGCAGCCGTGTCGTGCAGCGAGTTGAACGTCATGATGATCGCCGCGCCCAGGAACGCGCACAGCAGGGTGGCGAGAAACCGCCCGGGACGGTGCCGTATCGACCGCATGGCCAGCAGGAACATCGCTCACACCCCCAGCGCCACGTCGTCGCCGAGGTGCGCCAGCCGCTCGGCCACCGCGTCCGGGGTCGGCGCGTCCATCCGGCCCGCCAGCCGGCCGTCCGCGAGGAACAGCACCGAGTCGGCGTAGGAGGCGGCGACCGGGTCGTGGGTCACCATCACCACGGTCCGGCCGTGCACCCGCACCGCCTGCTGGAGCAGCCGCAGCACATCGCGTGCGCTGCGCGTGTCCAGGGCGCCCGTCGGCTCGTCCGCGAAGATCACCCGGGGCTCCGTCACCAGGGCCCGGGCGATCGCGACGCGCTGCCGCTGACCGCCGGAAAGCTGGTCGGGGCGGTGCCCGAGCCGGTCACCGAGACCGACGGACGCCAGGACCTCCCTGACCCGCCTGCGGTCGACGCGCTGCCCGGCCAGCTTGAGCGGCAGCACGGTGTTCTGCGCGACGGTCAGCGTCTCCAGCAGGTTGTACTGCTGGAACACGAACCCGATCCGCCCACGCCGGAACTTGGTCAACTCCGCTTCGCCGCCCCCGGTCAGCTCCGTGCCGTCCACCCGCACGATGCCACTGTCGGGCCGGTCGAGACCCGCCGCGCAGTGCAGCAGCGTGGTCTTGCCCGAACCCGACGGCCCCATCACGGCGGTGAAGGTGCCCCGCCCCAGACCCAGCGTGATCCCGTCCAGCGCGGTCACGGCACTGTCGTGCGCCCCGTAGGTCTTGGTGACCTTGACCAGCCGGAGCGCTTCGGCGGCGGGTCCCTTGTCGTGCGTACGTCGCGAGCCTGCGCGAAACATCGTCATCACTCTCCGTCCGGCACTCCCTGTGCCTGCCGAAGAAGCTACGGAGACGGCGACTTGACCACATTGGGCGCAGAACCCGTATCGCCCGGTGTACTCAGCGACACCCTCGACGGGGGGCAGGCCCGGGACCGAGGGCGATGTCAGTGGTGAGCTGTACGTTGCGGACATGGGGATCTATCTGGTGAGCGTCGGCGCGCAGGAGTGGTTCGGCGAAGGGGAGGACGGGCGGGGGGACGTCGCCGCGGCGCTGAACGAGGAGTTGGGGCGGCGCGGGCTTCCGCCGTACACGAGCGTTCCCGAGGAGGCGGAGTTCGTTCGGGGCTCCGGGACGGCCTTCGAGGAGAAGCTCGTCCCGCCCATGGACGGCTTCGCCGCGCTGTGCCGGACGCACCTGTCGAGAGCGGCACAGGAGCTGCTCTTGGGCTGGACGGTACTCGTGCCGCTGTCGCTCGACGAGGAGATCCGCTTGCCCGTCGAGTCCGCCTACGACCTGACGACGACGGTCGCCGGTGCCCCGCAGGTTCTCGCGCTCGCCGAGCGACTGGCGGCGGCCGTCGAGCTGCCGTCCGACGGCATACCCGCGACGTCCGACAACCTCGAGCTGACCGGCTGGTTCCTGGACGGGCAGGCGAACGACACCGCCGCGACCCGGCCGGGGCCGTGGAGCGACGACCTCGACACGGCCTTCTACGTGGCGTTGTATCTGCGCGCCGCCCAGCACTCGATACGGCGTGGCTGCCCGATCGTCTACAGCTGACGGTGAGCGGAGGTCACGGCTCCGTGACGTCGGTGACCGTACTGGTGCCTCGGGTGGCTTCCCCGGGTGGGCACGCCGGCGGTACAGGTAGCTCATGACGGACAGCGGGGGACGCCGCCATGCGTGGTGGCGGGTATTGCGGGAGTCGGTCCAGGGGGCGGACACCGAGTTGTGGCCCGAAGGGCTGACGGAAGTCGTGCCGGCTGGTTTCGAGCGTGTCTATGTGCTGTTCGTGGATCTTTATCCCGAGCAGCAGCTGCAGTTGCAGCTTCTCTACGGCGCCTCGCAGCGCGCCTTCGAGCGCAGGACGCGCGTATCGGCGCGGGTCACCGTGGTGCGGGTGCTCGGCAACGCGCTGAGTGACCCTCGGCTGGGCGATCCCAAGCCGAACGAGCACCTGACCGAGTACCTCGACCAGGAGATCGCCGACTTGCGGGGCCGGCTCGCGCAGGACAGCGCGACCGCCGTCAGCCGGGGGCTCAACATCGGACTCGCCATGGGATCGGCCGCCAGCCTCGCGCTGCTCGCGGTTCCGCTGCTCTGGGGAGCCGACCTGCTCGGTGCCCTGGGCGTGATGCTGAGCTGCACCAACCGCTGGAGCCTGCTGGGCGCGTTCGTGTGCGGTGGCGTCGGCGCGTTCGGGGCCGTGCTCAGTGTGCTGGTACGGCTGCGGGGCAGCGCGGACCAGCTGGCGCGCCGTCAGACCAACGGCCGCGAGGGCATCGTGGTCCCCGGCCAGATGGCCCGCAGCATGCGCCACGAGGGCGTCTACCGGGTGTTCGTCGGCTGGATCCTCGCCCTCGCCGTGTACTTCCTGCTCAGCGGCGGCATCGTGACCGTCTTCGAGCCGCCCGCCACCCCGGCCCAGATCTGCGCGGCCGGGGGGCCGGCATCGGCCGCCGCCGGCACCGAGCTCTGGGGCTTCTGGTGCGCCATCGGCTTCGTGGCAGGCTTCAACGAGCGGTGGGCCTTCGGCATCCTGAGCCGCGACTCGACGAGGCGACCGGGCAAGAGTTCCTGACTCCGTTTTTGAACGGTTTCAACACAGCCTCTGAGGCTGGGGAGTTCTGTTGGAATCTGCGGGGTATTCGTCCTGATCGAGCCATGGACACTTGTCACTACTGCCACTAGCTTCAACCGTCGTTCGAGCTGAATCGTTCCAACTCTGAGCAGTCGAAAGGGACTACGGCATGAACGACGGAGTCGACAGCACGAAGGGCGACGGCAACGGCGGCGTGCGCCGAAGGACGCTGTTCACCACGGCACTCGGCGCCGCACCGCTGGCCATGGCGGGCGGGATCGCGAGAGGCGGGCCCGCGGCGGCCGCACCGACCGCGCACCGCACGGCCGTCGAGGGCCTGACGGTCGAGCACAGAACGAACCCGCTCGGCGTGGACGCCACCCACCCGAGGTTCGGCTGGCGCATGGCGTCCTCGGTACGAGGCCGCCGCCAGTCGGCGTACCGGATCCTGGTGGCGACCGCATCCGACCGCCTGACCCCCTCCCGGGCGGACGTCTGGAACAGCGGCCGCGTCACCTCACCCGACTCGGTCGCCGTGCGCTACGCGGGCCCCGCCCTGCACGCCGCCACCCGCTACCACTGGACGGTGACGGCCTGGGACGAGACCGGCCGCGCGATCCCCGCCGCCCCGACCGCCCACTTCGAGACCGGCCTGCTCAGTACCGACGGCAGCACAGGCTGGAACGGCGCCCGGTGGATCACCATGGCGGGCAAGCAACCCAACACCCCCGGCGCCCCTCTGCTACGCCGACAGGCCCGGCTCACAGGCCGTCAAGTGCGCGACGCCCGCCTCTACATCTCCGCCCTGGGCGTGTACGACGCCTACGTCAACGGCCACCGGGTCACCGTGCCACAGGGCGAGGGAACCACCCTCGAGCTGCTGACGCCGGGCTGGACCAACTACGACACCACCGTCAACTACTTCACCTACGACGTCACGGACCTGGTCGCGGGGGAGTGGCACGAAGGGCACATCACCC
The DNA here is from genome assembly GCF_050936625.1 of Streptomyces sp. CA-251387. NCBI lineage: Bacteria > Bacillati > Actinomycetota > Actinomycetes > Kitasatosporales > Streptomycetaceae > Streptomyces > Streptomyces sp. CA-251387. The sequence goes on from NZ_JBNJMJ010000001.1 coordinate 8,737,579, forward strand.
TCGCGGCCGTCCTCGGCAACGGCTGGTACAACGGCCGTATCTCCGACAACAGCACCTACTACTCGGCCGACGGCAACCGCCTGGCCCTCAAGGCCAAGCTCCTCGTCCGGCACGCCGACGGATCCGAGCAGACGATCGTCACCGCACCCGGCGACGACTGGAAGGCCACGGACACCGGCCCCTACCGCGCCGACGACATCTACGACGGCCAGACCTACGACGCCCGCCGCGAGCTCCCGGGCTGGACGGCGAACGGATTCGACACGTCCGGCTGGGCCGGTGTGACCGAGCACGACTTCACCTCCAGGTTCCCCGACGCGAAACTGGTCGCCTATCCCGGCGAGAGCGCCCGCCTGATGCCGGACTGGGACCGCAGGCCACGCTCCATCACCGTCTACACCGGCGTCACGGGCCAGAAGGGCAGCCCGAACGGCAAGGGCCGCATCGTCGTCGACCCCGCCCGCACGATCACCGACCCGCCGGCCGCGGCCACCGCCGCCGTGACCCTGCGCCCCGGCGACACCGCCGTGATCGACCTCGGCCAGAACATGGTCGGCGTCCCCCGCTACACCCTGCGCGGCCCGGCAGGCGCCCAAGTCGCCTTCAAACCCGGCGAGATGCTCAACGACGACAGTGCGGGCGCCGACGGCCCCGTCGGCTCGGTCTACCGCGCCAACCTCCGCTCCGCCAAGGCCACCAGCACCTACATCCTCAAGGGCGCCCCCGACGGCGAGACACACCAGGACTCGCTGACCTTCTACGGCTTCCGCTACGTCTCCGTCACCACCACCGACACGGTCACCCTCACCGAGTTCACCGGCAAGGTCGCCACCTCCGCCCTCCGCGACATCGGCACCATCACCACCGACGACGCCGACGTCAACCAGCTCATCAGCAACGTCCGTTGGGGCCAGCGCGGCAACTACCTGTGGGTCCCCACCGACTGCCCCCAACGCGACGAACGCTGCGGCTGGACCGGCGACACCCAGCTCTTCTCCCAGACCGGCCTCTACAACGCCGACGCGGTGAACTTCCTCAGCCACTTCCAGGACACCCTTATCGACTCGCAGCGCACCTACGGCGCGGACGCAGCCCAGTTCACCTGGATCGCACCCGGCGCCCGCTACAACCAGCCGATCCCGGCGAGCGGTTGGGCCGACTGCGGGGTGGTCGTGCCCTGGACGGTGTGGCAGATGTCCGGCGACACCACCGTCGTCGACCGCAGCTGGGCCGCGATGACCAAGTACATGGACTGGATCCGGCAGCGCACCGGTGACACCTACGCCGGACAGGGCGCGATCTTCGGCGACTGGCTGGCCTTCCAGGACACCAGCACCCAGCTCATCAGCGACGTCTACTACGGCTACAGCGCCCGCCTCATGGCGGACATGGCCCGCGCCACCGGCCGCGACGCCGAGTCCCGCACCTACGACGAGCTCTTCGCCCGCATCAAGCGGGCCTTCATCACCAAGTACCTCGTCACCGACCCCACCACGGGCGAGGTCACCGTCCGCTCCAGCCTGGGCGAGGCACCGCCGTGGATCGGCGGCAAGCCCGAGGACAACAGCCAGACGGCCCTGCTCTGGGTCCTCAAGCTCCGCCTCTACGACACCGAGGCCCAGCGCCGCCGCCTCGTCGACCTGCTCGCCGAGAACATCGGCAACGACGAGGCCTACAAGGAGGCCCACCCCGACAGCACGCGCGTGAAGTACGCCGAGAACACCCTCTCCGTCGGCTTCCTCGGCGTGAACGTCCTCGCACCCGTCCTCACCGACGAGGGCCGCGTCGACCTGGCGTACAAGCTGCTGCACCAGGACGCCATGCCGTCCTGGCTGTACTCGGTGCGCAACGGCGCCACCACGATCTGGGAGCGCTGGAACTCGTACTCGAAGGAGGACGGCTTCGGCCCGGTCGACATGAACTCGTTCAACCACTACTCCTACGGCGCGATCATGGAGTGGATGTACGAAGGCATGGCCGGCATCGCCAAGGACCCGGCCCACCCCGGCTTCCGGCACTTCTTCCTCAGGCCGCACCTCGACGCGACCGGCAAGGTCACACGGGTGGCCGGGTCGCATCTCTCGCCGTACGGCGAGATCGTCAGCGAGTGGAAGGCGGACGGCCGCAAGCTCACCTACCGGGCCGCGGTGCCAGCGAACACGACCGCGACCCTCCGCATCCCCACCACCGACCCGTCGACGGTCCGCGAAGGCAGGACCCCCCTGTCCCGGGTCGACGGCGTCGAGTACCTGGGCTTCACGGAGGGCACCGCCTCCTACCGACTCCCGTCCGGCCGCTACGAGGTGACGTCCGCGCTCGCCTGACCGTCCTGATCGTCCACCAGCACCACCTCAAGGGTGCGCGGACCGTGCACCCCCTCGACCCGGTCCAGCTCGATGTCGCTGGTCGCCGACGGACCGGAGATCCATGTCAACGGGCGGGCCGGGTCGAGGCGTTCAAGGGCCTGCGGGACGGAGGAGACGACCTGGTCCGGGACCCGTACGACACAGATGTGGTGGTCGGGGACGAGGGTGATGCGGCGACGGCCCTGGTCGGGAGAGCCGTCCAGGACGATGGTGCCGGTCTCGGCGATGGCGACCGCACACGCCGTGACCACGCTGTCGACCTGGTCCAGTTCGTGCGGGGTGCTCTCCGCCCGGTCCGCGATCCGCTCGGCGTCGCTCGCCGCGAGCCACTCCACCTCCAGGCCCGGCGGCACGAGCACCGTCTTCGAGCCGCGCGCGGCGAGCATCCCGGCGATGGTGGCGGGCAGATCGGCCTCGGTGCAGCGGTGCACGATCGCCCGGTAGTCCGCCAGGTTCTCGGCCAGCAGATCGACCGTCTCCGCGACACTCCGCGATCCGTGCTCCCGCAGATAGTCCCGAGGAACCGCCTGCTCGTACGGCGTGTCGTCCTGCCGTACATCCGGTACGTCGGCGAGGGCGCGCCGCACCCGGCCCAGAATCCGTTCCCTGCTGCTCACTTGGCGCCGTCCTTCCCGCCGTTCGTCCGCTGCCACCAGTCCCGGAACGGCTCCTTGGGCACGGTCGGCAGATCACGGGTCTCGCTCCACGCCTTGCCCGGCCCCGGGAGGGACCGTGGATGCAGTCGGCGGGTGCGCGAGGCGAGCCGCTGCCCCGCGCGCAGGGCGGCCGGGTGGCTGAACGCCCAGCGCGCCGCCCGCATCGCGGCCCGCTCGGCGGCATGCCCCTTCGCGGGCTTCAGCACCACCTTGTTGCCCCGCGCGGTCACTTGACCGCCCTCCACGACCCGTTCCCGCAGATGCACGAGCACCTCGGGGATGTCGATGGCCACCGGGCAGACGTCGTAGCAGGCGCCGCACAGCGACGACGCGTACGGCAGCGAGGCGTCGATCTCGCTCGTCACGCCCCGGAGTTGAGGGCTGAGGATGGCGCCGATCGGCCCCGGATAGACCGAGCCGTACGCGTGCCCGCCGGCCCGCTCGTACACCGGGCACACGTTCAGGCACGCCGAGCAGCGGATGCAGCGCAGGGCCTGGCGGCCGACCTCGTCGGCGAGGGTGTCGGTACGGCCGTTGTCGAGGAGGACCAGGTGGAAGTTCTGCGGCCCGTCCCCGTCGGTCGTACCGGTCCAGGTGGTGGTGTACGGATTCATGCGCTCGGCGGTCGAGGAGCGGGGGAGCGTCTGGAGGAACACCTCCAGGTCCTGCCAGGTCGGCACGATCTTCTCGATGCCGACGACCGAGATCAGCGTCTCGGGGAGGGTCAGGCACATCCGCCCGTTGCCCTCGGACTCCACGACCACCAGCGTGCCGGTCTCGGCGACCATGAAGTTGGCGCCGGAGATGCCGACCTTGGCCCGCAGGAACTTCTCGCGGAGGTGGAGTCGGGCCGCCTCGGCGAGTTCGGCGGGTGTGTCCGTCAGACCCTCGGGCGCCGGACGGCCCCACTCGCTCATCTCCTTGCGGAAGATGTCCCGGATCTCGCCCCGGTTGCGGTGGATCGCCGGGACGAGGATGTGCGAGGGCCGGTCCTTGCCCAACTGCACGATCAGCTCGGCGAGGTCGGTCTCGTAGGCGCGGATGCCCTCCGCTTCGAGGGCCTCGTTGAGCCCGATCTCCTGCGTGGCCATCGACTTGACCTTGACCACCTCCGACTCACCGGTCGCCTTGACCAGGTCGGCCACGATCCGGTTGGCCTCGTCGGCGTCGGCGGCCCAGTGGACGGTGCCGCCCGCCGCCGTCACCGACTCCTCCAACTGCACGAGACAGCGGTCGAGGTGACGCAGCGTGTGGTCCTTGATCCGCTTCCCGGCCTCGCGCAGTGCCGCCCAGTCCGACACTTCCGCGACGGCCTTCGCCCGCTTGGCGCGGATGGTGTGCGTGGCGTGGCGGAGGTTGCCGCGCAGGGTCGCGTCGTGCACGGCCTCGTGCGCGGCCTTCGGAAACGCCGGCATCCCGACGAACGTCCCACTCATACCGCCGGCTCCTCCTCCGTGCTCGCCAGGATCTCCGCGATGTGCACAGGCCGCATGCCCGTACTGAGCCGGGCCATGGTCCCGCCGATGTGCATCAGACAGGAGTTGTCGGCCGCGCACAGCACCTCGGCGCCCGTCGCCTCGGCATTGCGCACCTTGTCCGCGCCCATGGCCGCCGAGACATCGGAGTTCTTCAGCGCGAAGGTGCCACCGAACCCGCAGCACTCCTCGGCCCCCGGCAGCTCGACCAACTCCAGCCCCTTGACGGCCTGGAGGAGCCGCCGGGGCCGGTCGCCGAGGCCGAGCCCGCGCAGCCCGTGACAGGTCGGGTGGTACGTCACCTTGTGCGGGTAGTAGGCACCCACGTCCGTCACGCCCAGCACATCCACCAGGAACTCCGTGAGCTCGTACGTCTTCGGCACCACCGGCGCGAGAGTCGCCGCGAGCGTGTCGCCACGCCCCTCGGCCCGCGCCCGCTCACCCATCCGCGGATACAGCTCCCGCACCATCGCCCCGCACGAACCGGACGGCGTGACGATCGCCTCGTACTCCCCGAAGACATCGGAGAAATGCCGGGCGAGCGGCTCGGCCTCGTGCCGGTATCCGGTGTTGTAGTGCGCCTGCCCGCAACAGGTCTGCGCCATCGGGAAGTCGACCTCGACGCCCAGCCTGGTCAGCAGTTTCACCACGGCGCGCCCGGTGTCCGGATAGAGCGTGTCGTTGACACAGGTCAGGAACAGGGCGACACGCATCGCGGCTCCTTGTGATCGATCATCGGATGAGTGCAGCGTAGTGCGGGCGGGCGGCCCGGGGGAGACCCCGCTCACCGTCGGGTGAGGTTCACCGTGCGGTGAGGTTCACCATGCCGTGAGATTCACCGTCGGGTGAGCCGGGCCTCCGCCTCGTCCCAGCGTGCCGCGTCCCCCCGCGGCTCGTACCGCGTCAATGGCTGCGTACGGGTGAGCAGGCGCCGCCCGTCGGCGAGGTCGCCGACCAGCCCGTGGGCCCGGGCCTGGACGAGGACGTTCCCGAGGGCGGCGGCCTCGGTCGGGCCGGCCACCACCGGCAGCCCACAGGCGTCGGCGGTCAGCTGGCACAGCAGGGCGTTGCGGGTCCCCCCGCCGACGACATGCACGACGTCGACGGGATGGTCGGCCAGCCGCTGCGCGTCCGCGATCGCCCTGCGGTGCGCGAGGGCGAGTGAGTCGAGGATGCAGCGCGTGATCTCGGGGGGCGACTCGGGCACCGGCTGGCCCGACGCCCGGCACGCCTCGGCGATCCGCTCCGGCATCCGCCCTGGCGCCAGGAACGCCGCGTCCCCCGCGTCCACGACCGACCGCAGCGCCGGCACCTTGGACGCGTCGAGCAGCAGCCCGCCCAGGTCAGGGCCTCCCCAGGCCCGTACGCACTCCTGGAGCAGCCACAACCCCATGATGTTCCGCAGATACCGGACCGTGCCGTCCAGTCCCAGCTCATTGGTGAAATTGGCGGCCCGGCTCTCCTCGGTCAGCACCGGCGCGTCCAGCTCCAGTCCCGCCAGCGACCAGGTCCCGGTGCAGATGTACGCGAACCGCTCGCCGTCCGCCGGGACCGCGGCCACGGCGGAGGCGGTGTCGTGCGATCCGACCGCCGTCACCGGCACGGGACCGGCGAGCCCGGTCTCCTCCAGCACCTCGTCGCGCAGCGGCCCCGCGGGATCGCCGGGTCGCCGGAGCGGAGCGAACAGGTCCAGGTCGATGCCCAGCCGGGAGGCGATGCCGTACGACCACTCGCGCGTCCGGGGATCGATGAGCTGGGTGGTGGAGGCGTTGGTGAGCTCGGTGCCCTGCTCGCCGGTGAGCCAGTACGTCAGCAGGTCGGGGATCAGCAACAGCCGCCGGGCGTGGGCCAGTTGCTGTGTCTCACGGGCGGCCGTCAGCTGGTAGAGGGTGTTGAAGGGGGCGTACTGCAAGCCCGTCGCCGCGTACAGTTCGGCGGCCGGTACGGTCGCCCACACCTTCTCCGCGATGCCCTCGGTACGGGAGTCCCGGTAGTGCACGGGGTTGCCCAGCAGCGCCCCGTCGGCGTCCAGCAGGCCGTAGTCCACGGCCCAGCTGTCGATGCCGACGGAGTCTAGCCGTCCACCGCAGTGGGCACCGGCTGCCTTGAGCCCGTCCAGGACACCCGCGTACAGCGAGAGCACGTCCCAGCGCAGACCTTCCGGCACCCGAACGGGCCGGTTCGGGAAGCGGTGCGCCTCACTCAGCACCAGCGAGTCCGGGCCGACACGGCCGACCATGACACGCCCGCTGGACGCGCCGAGGTCGACCGCGGCGTACGACTTCACGGCCGCGCTCACCGCAGGAAGGCGGCCGCGACGCCGGCGTCGACCGGGATGTGCAGCCCGGTGGTGTGGGTGAGGTCCCCGCCGGTCAGCGCGAAGACGGCATTGGCGACATGCTCCGGGAGCACCTCGCGCTTGAGGATGGTCCGCTGGGCGTAGAACTCGCCGAGCTTCTCCTCCTCGACCCCGTACACGGCGGCGCGCTGGGCACCCCACCCACCGGCGAAGATCCCCGACCCGCGCACGACTCCGTCCGGGTTGACCCCGTTGACACGGACGCCGTGCTCGCCGAGCTCGGCGGCCAGCAGCCGTACCTGATGGGCCTGGTCGGCCTTGGTCGCCGAGTAGGCGATGTTGTTGGGCCCGGCGAAGACGGCGTTCTTGGAGGCGATGTAGACGATGTCGCCGCCCAGCTCCTGCGCGATCATCACGCGCGCCGCTTCCCTCGACACGAGGAAGGAACCGCGCGCCATGATGTCGTGCTGGAGGTCCCAGTCCTTGGCAGAGGTCTCCAGCAGCGGCTTGGAGATGGAGATCCCGGCGTTGTTGACGACGAGGTCAACCCCGCCGAAGGCCAGCACGGCCGCCTTGAAGGCGTCGGCTATCTGCTCCTCGGAGGTGACGTCGACCGTCACGGCGACGGCCTTGTCGGGCCCGCCGAGCTCCTCGGCGACGACCTGGGCGTTGTCACCGTTGAGGTCGGCCACGACCACACAGGCACCCTCGCCGACGAGCCGATGCGCGATGGCCTTCCCGATCCCGCTTCCGGCACCGGTCACCAGGGCCACCCGGGTCGCCAGCGGCTTCGGCTTCGGCATCCGCTGAAGCTTGGCCTCCTCGAGCGCCCAGTACTCGATCCGGAACTTCTCGGACTCCTCGATCGGCGCGTACGTGGACACAGCCTCCGCCCCGCGCATCACATTGATGGCGTTGACGTAGAACTCACCCGCGACCCGGGCGGTCTGCTTGTCCTTGCCGAAGCTGAACATGCCGACTCCCGGCACGAGCACGATCGCCGGGTCGGCGCCGCGCATGGCGGGGGATTCGGGCAGGGCGTGCCGCCGGTAGTAGGCGGCGTACTCCTCGCGGTACTCGGCGTGCAGCTCCTTGAGCCGGGCGATGGCCTCGTCCAGCGGAGCGGTCGGCGGCAGATCGAGGACGAGCGGCCGCACCTTGGTCCGCAGGAAGTGATCCGGGCACGAGGTGCCGAGCGCGGCGAGCCGCGGGTGCTCGGCCCGCGCGAGGAAGTCGAGCACGATCTCGGAGTCGTTGAAGTGCCCGACCTGGGGCTTGTCCTGAGAGGTGATCGCCCGGATGTACGGCGCCAGGGCGGCGGCCCGCTCCCGACGCTCCCCGTCGGGCAGCGCCTCGTACCCCTCGATGACGGCCCCGAACGGCTCGGCCTTCCCCTTCTCCGCCAGGAACGCCTCGGCGGTCCGGATGATGTGCAGCGAGTTGCGCTCGCACTCCTCGGAGGTGTCACCCCAGGCGGTGATCCCGTGCCCGCCGAGAACGCACCCGACGGCCTGCGGATTGGCGGCCTTCACGGCGGCGATGTCGAGCCCCAGCTGAAACCCGGGCCGCCGCCACGGCACCCACACCACGCTGTCCCCGAAACACTCGGCGGTCAGCTTCTCCCCATCGGCAGCACAGGCGAGCGCGATACCGGAGTCGGGGTGCAGATGATCGACGTGGGCGGCCTCTACGAGCCCGTGCATGGCGGTGTCGATCGAGGGAGCGGCCCCGCCCTTGCCGTGCAGGCAGTAATCGAAGGCGGCGACCATCTCGTCCTCACGCTCGACGCCCGGATAGACGCCGACGAGCGCCCGCATACGGTCCAGCCGCAGCACGGCCAGCCCGCCCTCGGTGAGAGTGCCGAGGTCGCCCCCGGACCCCTTGACCCACATCAGCTCCACGTCACCACCGGTGACGGGGTCGATGTCGGTGCCCTTGGCGGAGGCGTTGCCGCCGGCGTAGTTGGTGTTGCGGGGGTCGGAGCCGAGCCGGTGGGACCGGGCGAGGAGGGCGGCGGCTTCGGGATGGGGAGCCATGATCATTGAGTCCTATCTGAGAGAGGGTGCGGATACGCCCTTAGGGGCGCGGGGAACTGCGCGACCAGCCACAGACGGCCCGCAGTCCGAAGACAACAGAACCCGGCAGACGCTTACGCCCCCCACCCGGCCTGCTGGCCACCAACCCGCTCGGCCACGATCTTCTCGGCCCACCCGGACCGGGCATACGCTGCGATCGGATCGGCATCGAGACCCATCTCCTCGCGCACCTCGGCAAGCAGCGGCCGAACGTCCGTGTTGTACGCATCCATCAGCACGGCATTGGCCCCGAGCACGTCTCCCGACCTCTGCGCCTCACCCAACGCCGACGCATCGACGAGCAGCGCCTTGGCCGTAGCCTCCTGCACGTTCATCACCGACCGGATGATCGCCGGAATCTTCGCCTCGATGTTGTGGCACTGGTCGAGCATGAACGCGACCTCGGACGAGAACCCACCCCCACGCACGACCTCGTACATGATCCGGAACAGCTGGAACGGATCCGCGGCCCCCACCATCAGGTCATCGTCGGCATAGAACCGGGAGTTGAAGTCGAACCCGCCGAGCTTCCCCTCCCTGAGCAGCGTCGCGACGATGAACTCGATGTTGGTGCCGGGAGCGTGATGCCCGGTGTCGACAACGACCTGCGCCTTCTCCCCGAGCTTCAGGCAGTGCGCGTACGCCGTCCCCCAGTCCGGAACGTCCGTCGTGTAGAAGGCCGGCTCGAAGAACTTGTACTCCAGCAGCATCCGCTGCCCGTCCCCGAGCCGCTCGTACACCTCGGCCAGCCCCTCGGCCAGCCGATCCTGCCGCGAGCGCACATCATCCTGACCGGGATAGTTCGTGCCGTCCGCGAACCACAGCTTCAGATCCCGGGACCCCGTGGCGTCCATGATGTCGACGCACTCCAGCAGATGATCGACGGCCTTGCGCCGCACCGCCGCATCCGGATGACAGATGCTGCCCAGCTTGTAGTCGTCGTCCTGGAACGTGTTGGAGTTGATCGCCCCGAGCTGCACGCCCCGCTCCTCGGCGAACTTCGCCAGCGCCGCATAGTCGTCGACCTTGTCCCACGGAATGTGCAGGGCGACGGTGGGCGCGACGCCGGTGAACGCATGCACCTGCGCCGCGTCCTCCAACTTCTCCTGCGGCGTGCGTGGAACGCCCTGCTGGGCGAACACCTTGAACCGCGTCCCCGAGTTCCCGTACGCCCACGACGGCGTTTCGACTGCCTGGGTCTTGAGTGCGGCCTTCACCGCGGCGAGCTCGGTCACTGAGGGCTCCTGTGACGTCGGAACGGAGATCAGACGGAAGTCTTCGGAAAGCGCTTCGCTATGAAACGATTCAAGACGGGAACGTATGAGCCGCCCGGAGGGGTGTCAAGTCCCGCGACCAAGGCTCTTTCTCGTGACTCCGCCGTGACCTTCATTCATCGAAAGATTTTCGACACGGACCCATTGACGTGACATGCGCTCCGTGCCTAACGTCCCGGCAACCAAGTTGAAACCTTTCACGACGCCGAGAGGGCCCTCCCGCCGGCGTCGTCGAGGAGCCCCCATGACCCACCCGTCCACCACGGGTCCGGCCCCGGTTCTTGCGCTGAGGGACATCTCGAAGTCCTTCGGCGCGGTCCGCGCCCTGCGGGACGTCTCCCTGGAGCTGTTTCCCGGGGAGGTGCACGCCCTCGCCGGCGAGAACGGCGCGGGCAAGTCGACCCTGATCAAGACGCTCGCCGGCGTGCACCGGCCCGACGCGGGCCAGGTGCTGCTCGACGGAGCGCCCGTCGTCTTCCACGGCCCCGGTGACGCCCGCGACGCCGGCATCGCCGTGATCTACCAGGAGCCGACCCTCTTCCCCGACCTGTCGATCGCCGAGAACATCTTCATGGGCCGCCAGCCGCGCCGCGCCCTCGGCCGCATCGACCACAAGGCCACCCATGAGGCGACCCTGGCCCTGATGCAGCGCCTCGGCGTCGAGCTCGACCCCGACCGCCCCGCGCGCGGCCTGTCCATCGCCGACCAGCAGATCGTCGAGATCGCCAAGGCGCTCTCCTTCGACGCCCGCGTCCTGATCATGGACGAACCGACCGCCGCCCTCACCGGCAGCGAGGTCGCCCGCCTCTTCGGCGTCGTCCGCACCCTGCGCGAACAGGGCGCCGCCGTCCTGTTCATCTCCCACCGGCTGGAGGAGATCTTCCAGATCTGCCGGCGGGTCACGACGCTGCGCGACGGCGCCTGGATCGCCAGCGAACCGCTGGACGGCATGACCGAGGACGACCTCGTACGCCGCATGGTCGGCCGCGACCTCGACGAGCTGTACCCCAAGCAGGACGTGAAGCCGGGCGAAGTCGCCCTGAGCGTGCGCCGGTTGACCCGCGAGGGCGTCTTCACCGACGTCTCCTTCGACGTACGGCGCGGAGAGATCGTCGGCCTCGCGGGACTCGTCGGCGCGGGCCGCACCGAGGTCGCGCGGGCCGTGTTCGGCATCGACCGCTGGGACGCCGGCGACGTCTCCGTCGACGGCAAGGCCCTGATCAACGGGGCCCCGTCCACCGCCATGGCCTCCGGCCTCGCCCTCGTCCCCGAGGACCGGCGCGCCCAGGGCCTGGTGATGGACATGTCCATCGAGCGCAACATCGGCCTCACCGGACTGCGTACGACCGTCAAGGCCGGCCTGATGGACCGCGGCGCCGAACGCAGCCGCTCCCTCGACTGGGCCGTCAAGCTCCAGGTCAAGTACGCCCGGATCGCCGACGCCGTGTCGACACTGTCCGGCGGCAACCAGCAGAAGGTCGTCCTCGCCAAGTGGCTGGCCACCGGCCCCAAGGTGCTGATCGTCGACGAGCCGACCCGAGGGATCGACGTCGGCACCAAGGCCGAGGTGCACCGGCTGCTCAGCGAGCTGGCCGCCGACGGCGTGGCCGTCCTGATGATCTCCTCCGACCTGCCCGAGATCCTCGGCATGGCCGACCGCGTGCTCGTGATGCACGAGGGCCGCCTCACCGCCGAGATCCCGCGCTCCGAAGCCACCGAGGAAACCGTGATGGCCGCAGCCACCGGGAGGGCCGCTGCATGACGGTGACCACCCCGAACCAAGCCTCCGTCGCCGAGGTGCCCAAGTCCAGCGGCACCCGCCTGGTCGACCGCGTCTTCAAGATGCGCGAGCTCGCCATCCTGGTCGTCTTCGTGGTGATGATCGTCGTCACCCAGCTCGGCAACAGCGAGTTCCTCACCGAGCAGGGCATCAAGGACCTTCTCCTCAATGCGACGATCCTCGTCCTGGTCGCCACGGGCCAGTCCCTGGTGGTGATCACGAGGAACGTCGACCTGTCCGTCGGCTCCACACTCGGCGTCAGCGCCTTCGCCGCAGGCACGTATCTCCAGGGCGGCGGGAACCCGGTCGTCGCCGTGCTCCTCGCGGTCCTGATGGGCATCGGCTTCGGCCTGCTGAACGGCCTCCTCGTCAGCCTCGGCCAGGTGCCCGCGCTCGTGGTGACCCTGGGCACGCTCTACATCATCCGCGGCATCGACTCCATCTGGGTCGGCTCCCGACAGATCACGGCGGCCGACCTCCCGGACGGCTTCGTCGAGTTCGGCTCAGGCGGCATCTCCGCGGTGCCGTGGTCGGCGTTGATCGCCCTCGCCGTCCTGGTGGCGACCGCGTACTACCTCAAGCACTTCGGCAGTGGCCGCGAGCTGTACGCCCTCGGCTCCAACCCGGAGGCCGCGCGCCTCGCCGGCATCCCGGTGCGCAAGCGGATCCTCGCCGCGTACACCTTCTGCGGTGCCCTCGCCGGACTCGCCGGCGCGATGTACCTCGCCCGCTTCGGCAACGTCGACTCCGGCACCGGCAACGGCTACGAACTCACCGTCGTCAGCGCGGTCGTCGTCGGCGGCGTCGTCTTCACCGGCGGCTCCGGCAGCGTCTACGGCGCGGCGCTCGGCGCGCTGCTGCTGACCTCCATCAACAGCGTGCTGCCCGCCCTCGGTGTCAGCTCCGTCTGGGTGCTCGCGATCAACGGCATCCTGCTCCTCCTCGCCATCGCGGTCGACCGGATCGTCGCGGTGCGCGTGGCCTCCGCCCTGAAGAAGAGGAACGCCCGCCATGGCTGACTTCTCCCTGAGCCGAGCGATCCGCTGGGACACGGTCGTCGGTGCGCTTCTGATCGTCGTGCTCCTGCTGTCCTTCGGAACGGTCGATGGTTTCGGAAACGCTCTCAACCTGTCGTTCCTGATCGGAAACACCCTTCCGATCGCTTTGATCGCCCTGCCGATGACACTCCTGGTCGTCTCGGGCGAGATCGATCTCTCGGTCGCTTCCACCGCCGGGCTCTCCGGCGCGGTGATGGGCGCCCTGTGGAACCAGGGCATGACGATCGAAACGATCATTCCGATCTGCCTGCTGCTCGGCGTGGTGTGCGGACTGATCAACGGTCTGCTGGTGACCAAGCTGGGCCTGCCGTCCCTCGCCGTCACCATCGGCACGCTCGCCGCCTATCGGGGCATCGCGCAGATCGTGCTCGGCTCGGACGCGGTGACCGACTTCCCCACCCAGTACCTGGACTTCGCTGCCGGACGCATCGGCGACACCTTCATCCCGTACGCCTTCCTGCCCTTCCTGGTGCTCCTCGCGATCGCCGTGATCGTCCTGCACGCCACCCCGTTCGGCCGGTCGGTCTTCGCGACCGGCGCGAGCGAGGAGGCCGCGAGGTTCGCCGGCATCCGCGTGAAGCGGCAGAAGCTGATCCTGTTCACGGTGACCGGGCTGATGGCCTCGCTCACCGGGATCTTCTGGGCGCTGCACTACGCCAGCGCCCGCTACGACAACGCCACGGGGCTGGAACTCTCCGTCGTGGCCGCCGTGTTGCTCGGTGGGATCGACTTCGACGGCGGCAAGGGCACGTTGGGCGGTGCGATCGCCGGGGTGTTCCTGCTGGGCGCGCTGCAGAACGTCATGAGCCTGCAGGACGTCTCCGCCCAGTCGCAGATCGTCGTCACCGGCGTACTGCTTGTCCTCTCGGTTCTCGGCCCTCGGGTTGCGCGGCAGATCGCCGTCGCGAGAGCGGGTCGTAGAGCGCAAGCGCTGCGCTAGCAAGGCCGTCTTCAACCTGCCGGTCGTCTGTGGCTGGTCGCGCCCACGCGGCGGCGCCGCACACCGATACAGACCCGCGCCCCTTTCGGGGCGCTCCAGCTCACCCTCGTCAAAAGGATTCCGCCATGCGCAAGTCATCCCTCCGCCGTACCTGCGCGGCCCTCGCCGCCGTCACCTCGCTCGCTCTGGCCGCAACCGCCTGCGGCGGCACCACCAAGGAGGACGTCAAGAGCGAGGGCGCCTCCGCCGCCACCGCCGGCAAGGCCGACCCGAACGCCGAGCTGAAGAAGGGCCTGACCGTCGGCTTCCTGCCCAAGCAGGTCAACAACCCCTACTTCACCTCCGCCGACAAGGGCGGCGAGGCGGCCCTGAAGGAACTGGGCTCCAGCTACAAGGAGGTCGGCCCGTCCAGCGCCACGGACACCGCCGGCCAGGTCTCCTACGTCAACACGCTCACCCAGCAGCAGGTCGACGCGATGGCCGTCTCCGCGCAGGACCCGGGCGCCCTGTGCACCGCGCTCAAGCAGGCCATGAAGAACGGCATCAAGGTCGTCACCTACGACTCCGACACCACCGCCGACTGCCGCAACGCCTTCGTCTCGCAGGCCTCCGCGGAGGACCTCGGCCGCACCGAGGTGCAGCTGCTCGCCGAGCAGATCGGCTACAAGGGCGAGATCGCGATCCTGTCGGCCGCGCAGACCGCGACGAACCAGAACGTCTGGATCGACTTCATGAAGGAGGAGCTGAAGGACCCGAAGTACAAGGACGTCAAGCTCGTCAAGGTCGCCTACGGTGACGACGACGCGCAGAAGTCCTTCCAGCAGACCCAGGGCCTGCTCCAGGAGTACCCGAACCTGAAGGGGATCATCTCCCCGACCACCGTCGGCATCAAGGCCGCCGCCCAGTACCTGTCGGGCTCCAAGTACAAGGGCAAGGTCAAGCTGACCGGCCTCGGCACCCCGAACGACATGCGCAAGTACGTCAAGAACGGCACCGTCGAGGCGTTCGAGCTGTGGGACCCGGCGAAGCTCGGCGAGCTGGCCGCCCGTACGGCCGTGGCGCTGGTCTCGGGCCAGATCACCGGCAAGGAGGGCGAGACGTTCAAGGCCGGCGACATGGGCGAGTACACCATCGGCAAGGACGGCGTGATCAGCCTCGGCAAGCCGACCGTCTTCGACGCCAAGAACATCGACCACTACAACTTCTGACATCCGGAGGGGTGTTGATGCAGCGCGTGTGCTTCCTGCTGAAGGTCAGGGCGGACCGCCTCGACGAGTACCGCGAGCGGCACGCCGCCGTGTGGCCCGAGATGCTCGAAGCGCTCTCGGCCACCGGCTGGCACAACTACTCGCTCTTCCTGCGTGACGACGGCCTGCTCGTCGGCTACCTGGAGACCGAGGACTTCGCCGCCGCCGTGGCCGGTATGGAAGCCACCGATGTCAACGCCCGCTGGCAGGCGGAGATGGCGCCGTTCTTCGAGTCGTTGGACGGCGCCCGGCCCGACGAGGCCATGAAACCGCTCACCGAGGTGTTCCACCTCGCCTGACACTCCCCGCACCACCCTTGCCCTCCCCGCTCCTCGCCCCCGCTCCTCGCCGACAATGGAGTCCCCGAGATGAAGAGACGCACCCTGCTGGGCGCCGCCCTCACCGGAGCAGTGATGATCCCCTTTCTCGCCTCCGGCACCGCCCGGGCCGCCGACCCCGGCCCCTCGGTCACCCTGACCGGCACGACCACGCTCGACACGCAGGCCATCTACTTCGTGTCGTACGACGGACTGGTCAACAACAACTCGTTCCAGAAGAACGGCCTGCTGACCTACAAGGGCTACCAGTACGCCGTCTGGTACACCGCCGACCGCAACGCCGTCGTAGGCCGCCGTCTCCTCGGCTCCAGCACCTGGTCCACCGTCAAGGTCGGGCACACGCTCCGCTACAACGACTCCCACAACGTCATCTCGATGGGCATCTCGAAGGTGGACGGCCGCCTCCACCTCAACATGGACTCGCACAGCGACGGCTTCACCTACGTCAAGTCGGTCGCCGGGCTGATGGACAACCCCGCCGGGCTGAGCTGGACCGCGAGCCGCTTCGGCGCCCCCCAGTCCACCCTGGACGGCCTCGCGCTCACCTCGCAGTTCACCTACCCGCAGTTCATTTCCACCCCCGACGGCAAGCTCCAGCTCAGCTACCGGGTCGCCGTCTCCGGCAACGGCCGCAACGCCCTCGCCGAGTACGACGGTTCGACCTGGACCAACCTCGGCGAGTGGAGCAGCTCCACCGGCACGTACACCAGCGAGCACGGCTCCTCCACGGCCCGCAACATGTACCTGCACGGCATCGACTACGACAAGAACGGGCGCCTGCACTCCTTCTTCACCTGGCGCGAGCAGAACGGCGCCGTGATGTGCTCGTCCGGCGGCATCACCAACCACGACACCGGCTACGTCTACTCAGACGACCGCGGCCGCACCTGGCGCAACAACGCCGGCACCGTCGTCGGCACCACCGGCGGCTCCGACAAGGTCGCCGTCACCGACAGCGGACTGGTGATCGACGCGCTCAACCCGGACCACTCCCTGATGAACCAGGAGAGCCAGTTCACCGACTCCGCGGGCCTGCCGCACGCGATCATCAGCTACGTACCCGGCCGTTTCGGCCAGTGCACCACGAACTACGTCGCCGACCGCACCGCCAACGGCCGCGCCTTCCACGTCCGCAAGAACTCCTCCGGCGCCTGGCAGAAGACGGAGATCCCGGTTCCGCTGAACTCCAGCCAGCGCACCAAGCTGATCCTGGACAAGTACGACAACGCCTACGCGATCTTCCCGTACTGCCGGATCGCCGGCGCCTCCAAGTCCTCCGGGTACACGGACTGGACCGTGCTGTACGACGGCGTCACCGCCGGGCTGAACGCCTTCGGCGAGGTCGTGATCGACGAGACGCGCGTCGGGCAGGACGACTTCCTGTCGATCATGTACCAGGAGAGGTCCAGCGGTACCACGCCGTCGGCGCTGCGTAACCTCAACTTCCGCCTGCCTGCCTGATCGCAGCCGTTGTGGGCGGCTTGACGGTAATGTGAAGGCCTTCCCGCCGCCCCACGTCGTACACGTCTTCCTGGAGGTCTCTGCCCGATGGCCCAGTCGGTGGGTATCAAGGACGTCGCCCGCGCCGCCGGAGTCTCCGTCGGCACGGTCTCGAACGTCATCAACCGTCCGGACACGGTCGCGACCGAGACCCGGGCGCGGGTGCAGTCCGCGATAGACCGGCTGGGCTACGTCCGCAGCGAGTCCGCGCGCCAGCTGCGCGCGGGCCGCAGCCGGATCATGGGGCTGCTCGTCCTCGACATGGGCAACCCCTTCTTCGTCGACGTGGCGCGCGGCGCCGAGCGGGCCGCGCGCGAGGCCGGGCTCGGCGTGATGGTCTGCAACAGCGCCCAGAGCGCGAGCGAGGAGGCCGACTACCTGTCGCTCTTCGCCGAGCAGCGGGTGCGCGGCGTCCTGCTGACCCCCGCCGACGCCACCGGCCGCAACATCGAGACGTTCCGGCGGCACAACATCCCCTTCGTCCTCGTCGACCGGGTCGCCGAGGGCACCACCGAGTGCTCGGTCTCCGTCGACGACGTCGCGGGCGGCGCGCTCGCCGTACGGCATCTCGTCGACGCCGGGCACCGCTCCATCGCGTACGTCAGCGGCCCGCCCGGCCTCAACCAGGTCCGCGACCGCCGCACGGGCGCCCTGAAGGCGCTGGAGGAGGCCGGCCTCGGCCCCGAGCACCTGCGCGAACTGCCCACCGAACGGCTCGACGTCGCCGCGGGCCGCGACGCCGGCGCCCGCCTGCTCGGTCTCGCCGAGCGCCCGACCGCCGTCTTCTGCGCCAACGACCTGCTCGCCCTCGGCGTCCTTCAGGCCATGTACGCCGCGGGCGTCGGCATCCCCGACGACCTCGCGATCGTCGGCTACGACGACATCGAGTTCGCGGCCGCCGCGGCCGTCCCCCTGACCTCCGTACGGCAGCCCGCGGTCACCATGGGCACCCTCGCCGCGGAGATGCTGCTGGAGGAGACGGAGGAGGAGACCGGGGCGAAGAAGCACGAGCACCGGCGTGTCGTGCTCCAGCCCGAGCTGGTGGTGCGGCGGTCCAGCCTGTCGGCCCGCTGATCCGTCGTTCAGTAAGATTTCATGATCCTGGGGCTCGGTCGGCGGACGAACATGTGCTGAACTGGGACGCGGCCCGCAAGCCCTTCGTCCCGGGAGACCTGTTGACCGCGACCTACCGCCAGCCCGGCGTCGTCCTCACCGACCGCCACTTCACCGTGCCCCTCGACCACGACGCCCCGGCGGGGGAGACGATCGAGCTCTACGCCCGTGAGGTCGTCGCGAGCGACAAGGCGCACCAGGAACTGCCGTGGCTGGTCTACCTCCAGGGCGGCCCCGGCTTCGGCGCGAACCGCTTCGTCGGCAAAGGCGCCTGGCTCGGCCGCGCGCTGAAGGAGTTCCGTGTCCTGCTCCTGGACCAACGCGGCACCGGCCACTCCACGCCCGCCAACCGCCAGACACTCCCGCTGCGCGGCGGCCCCACCGCACAGGCCGACTACCTCACGCACTTCCGCGCCGACTCGATCGTCCGCGACTGCGAGGCGATCCGCCGCGAGGTGACCGGCGGCGCCCCCTGGACCGTCCTCGGCCAGAGCTTCGGCGGCTTCTGCACGGTCAACTACCTCTCCACCGCCCCCGAGGGCCTGACCGCCGCCGTCATCACCGGCGGCCTGCCCTCCCTCGACGCGCACGCCGACGACGTCTACCGCGCCGCCTACCCGCGCATCGAGCGCAAGGTCGCCGCCCACTACGCCCGCTACCCGCAGGACGTCGAGCGCGCCCGCCGTATCGCCGACCACCTCCTCGCGCACGACGTGGCCCTGCCGAACGGCTACCGTCTCACCGCCGAGGCCTTCCAGTCCCTCGGCATCCTCCTCGGCGGCAGCGAGGGCAGCCACCGCCTGCACTACCTCCTGGAGAACGCCTTCGTCCGTACCCCGCACGGCCCGGAACTCTCCGACGAGTTCCAGGAGCAGGCGCAGGGCCTGCTGTCGTACGCGAGCCACCCGCTGTACGCCCTCATCCACGAGGCGATCTACGGCCAGGACGCGCGGCCCACCGCCTGGTCCGCCGAGCGCGTCCGCGCCGAGTTCCCGCAGTTCGACGCGGCCAAGACCCTCGCGGGCGACGGACCGCTGCTGTTCACCGGCGAGACCATCCACCCCTGGATGTTCGACTGCGACCCGGCGCTGCGCCCCCTGCGCGAGACCGCCGAACTCCTCGCCGCCCGCACCGACTGGAAGCCCCTGTACGACTCCACGCGCCTCGCCGCCAACGAGGTGCCGGTCGCCGCGGCCGTCTACCACGACGACATGTACGTCGACACCGCCCACTCCCTCGCCACCGCCCGCGCCGTCCGGGGCTTGCGCACCTGGGTCACCGACGAGTTCGAGCACGACGGCGTACGGTCGGGCGGCCCCCGTGTCCTGGACCGGCTGCTCGCGCTCACCCGTGACGAAGCGTGATGTCGGTGTCACGCGTTAGGGTGCGGGCATGACCGAGCCGACGATCACTCAGCTGAAGCCCATGCCCGACGACTGGCAGCGCGCGCTCGCCGTCGTCGCGCATCCGGACGACCTCGAGTACGGCTGCTCGGCGGCGATCGCCGCCTGGACCGACGCCGGCCGCGAGGTCGCCTACGTCCTGGCCACGCGGGGCGAGGCCGGCATCGACACGCTGGAGCCCGCGCAGTGCGGTCCGCTGCGCGAGCGCGAGCAGCGGGCCAGCGCGGCCGTCGTGGGAGTGTCGGAGGTGGAGTTCCTCGACCACAAGGACGGCGTGATCGAGTACGGCACCGCCCTGCGCCGCGACATCGCCGCCGCGATCCGCCGGCACCGGCCCGAACTGGTGATCACGCTGAACCACCGGGACACCTGGGGCGGCGTCGCCTGGAACACCCCGGACCATGTGGCGGTGGGCCGCGCCACGCTGGACGCGGCCGGGGACGCGGGCAACCGCTGGATCTTCCCCGAACTCGCCGAGCAGGGCCTTCAGCCGTGGAACGGCGTCCGCTGGGTCGCCGTCGCCGGATCCAGCACGCCGACGCACGCGGTCGACGCGACGGCGGGGCTGGAGCGCGCGGTGCGCTCGCTGCTCGAACACCGCAGCTACATCGAGGCGTTGACGGACGAGGACCCGGAGACGTACGCCCGCGGCTTCCTCAGCTCGCACGCGGAGGCGACGGGGGAGCGGTTCGGCGGGAAGCCGGCCGTGGCGTTCGAACTGTTCAGCCGCTAGCCTGCGCGAAGATCGTCACGGAGGGGGAGACGTGAACGGGACGGATCTGCTGGCGGACCGCTTCGAGGAGCACCGCGGCCATCTCAAGGCGGTCGCCTACCGCATGCTCGGCTCCCTGGCCGAGGCGGAGGACGCCGTCCAGGAGGCCTGGCTGAAGCTGAGCCGCAGCGACGCGGACGACATCGAGAACCTGGGCGGCTGGCTGACCACCGTGGTCGGCCGGGTCTGCCTGGACATGCTGCGCTCGCGTACGCGGCGCCACGAGGAGCCGCTGGACGACACCTTCGTCCCGGACCCCGTGATCCGCCCGCTGTCGACGATCGACCCGGAACAGGAGGTGCTCCAGGCCGACTCGGTGGGCCTGGCCCTGCTGGTGGTGCTGGAGGCGTTGGAGCCCGCCGAGCGGATCGCGTTCGTGCTGCACGACATGTTCGCGGTGCCGTTCGACGACATCGCCCCGATCGTGGAACGCAGTTCGGCCGCGACGCGGCAGCTGGCCAGCCGCGCCCGGCGCCGGGTGAAGGGGGCCACGCCGTCGGCCGAGCCCGACCTCGGCAGACAGCGGCAGGTCCTCGACGCCTTCATGGCGGCCGCCCGCGCCGGCGACTTCGAGGCGCTCCTCGCCGTCCTCGACCCCGACGTGGTGCTGCGGGCCGACTCCGGGCCGCTGGTCCGTGGGGTGGCGGCGTCCAAGGTGGTGCGCGGTGCGAAACCGGTGGCCGAACAGGCGCTGCTGTTCCGGCAGTTGGCGCGGTCCGCCCAGTCCCTCCAGCTCGTACTCGTCAACGGCACGGTCGGTGTCCTCAACGCCCCCGAAGGGCGCCCGATCTCGGTCATGGGCGTCACCGTTGCCGACGGCCGGATCACCGAGATGTACATCCTGGCCGACCCCGAGCGGCTGGCCGCCCTCG
The DNA here is from genome assembly GCF_050936625.1 of Streptomyces sp. CA-251387. Classification (NCBI taxonomy): domain Bacteria; kingdom Bacillati; phylum Actinomycetota; class Actinomycetes; order Kitasatosporales; family Streptomycetaceae; genus Streptomyces; species Streptomyces sp. CA-251387. The sequence continues at coordinate 8,758,747 of NZ_JBNJMJ010000001.1, forward strand.
ATCTGCCGGAGCTCGACGGCTGAGTCAGGCGGCCACAGCGAGCGTGCCGACGGTGCGGTGCGGGTCCACGACCCGCCCGTCCGGCAGGAGTTCACCGGTGTCGTCGAAGACGATGGTGCCGTTGCACAGCAGGCTCCAGCCCTGTTCGGGGTGGGCCGACACGATGACGGCGGCGTGATGGTCCGGGCTGTCGGCGGTGGGGCACGCGGGCTGGTGGCTGCACATGATCGCTCTCCCTCGGTCTTTTCGGTTCCTCTTCGGGGCGCTGCTCCTGATTCCGTCGGCTCGTATCCAGTGGTAGCCGAGGTTGTTTTCCGCTGGATGAGAAGACCCCCACACCGGCGGAATCTCATCGGTGAGGTTTCGTTTTGAGCCGGACATTAGGCTTGGTGGCATGCAAGATCACCCCGGCGACCTCATCGACCTGCGCGGAGACTGCGCGAACTGCTTCGGGCTGTGCTGTGTCGCGCTGCCCTTCGCCGCCTCGGCGGACTTCGCCCTCGACAAGGACGCCGGGACGCCCTGCCGGAACCTCCAGGACGACCACCGCTGCGGCATCCACGCCCGGCTCCGGCAGCAGGGCTTCACCGGCTGCACGGTCTACGACTGCTTCGGCGCCGGACAGAAGGTCTCGCAGATCACCTTCGCGGGCCAGGACTGGCGCACCGGCTCCCGCGAACACGGCCGGCGGATGTTCGACGTCTTCCCGGTCGTCCGCCAGCTCCATGAACTGCTCTGGTACCTGACCGAGGCGCTCACCCTGCCCGCCGCCCGTCCCCTCCGGGCCGAGCTGCGCACGATCAGGGAAACCACCGAGGAGCTCACACGGCGGACCCCGGAAGAACTGGGCGCACTGGACGTGGCCGCTCACCGGCAGCAGGTCAACGCACTCCTGCTGAAGACCAGCGAGCTGGCGCGGGCGGGTGTACGCGGCCGCAAGAAGGACCGGCGCGGCGCGGACCTGATCGGCGCCCGGCTGAAGGGCGCCGACCTGCGAGGCGCGAACCTGCGCGGCGCCTACCTCATAGCCGCCGACCTCACCGGCGCCGACCTGCGCGGGGCGGACCTCATCGGTGCCGACCTGCGGGACACCGACCTCACGGACGCCGATCTGACGGACGCCTTCTTCCTGACCCAGCCCCAGCTGAACGCGGCCCGGGGCAGCGCGGGCACGCGGCTGCCCGCCTCAGTCAGCCGCCCGGTGCACTGGACAGCGGAGCTCTGACGGCGCGTCCTCGTCCGCGCCGGACGAAGCGGGCGCCGCAGATGAAGGGGCGGCCGCCCGCCGCTCCAGCCGCAGCCGCAACCCCTCCGGCATCAGCGTCAACCGCTCCGTCACCCGCAGCCGATACGCCGGGTCGCTCCTGAACTCGTACCGGCGCAGCAGCAGACCCAGCACCAGCGTGGCCTCGTGCAGCGCGAACTGGCGCCCGATGCACGCCCGCGCCCCCGTCCCGAACGGCTTGAAGGTGTGCGGCGGACGCGTCCGTACGGCCCCCGGCTCGAAGCGGTCCGGATCGAACCGCTCGGCGTCCGCGCCCCAGACCTCGCGATCGCGGTGCAGCATCGCCGTGAGCACCAGCGCCCAGGCGCCCCGGCGCATCGGATGGACCCCGCCGAGCACGGTGTCCTCGCGGGCCTCCCGGGCGAAGGCGGGCGCCGTCGGCCACAGCCGCAGGGACTCGTCGAGTATCCGGCGCACATACCGCAGCCTCGCCACCTGGTCGTAGGCGGGCACCGCCGTGGCGCCCCAGACACGGTCCACCTCGGCCCGGGCGCGGGCCGCGACGTCCGGGTGCCGGGAGAGGTAGTGCAGGGCGAAGGAGAGCGCGCCCGAGGTGGTCTCGTGGCCGGCCACCAGGAAGGTGATCACCTGACGGCGGACGTTCTGCGGGGAGAGCCGCTCGCCCGTCTCCGGATGAGCCGTCTCCAGCATCCGGTCCAGCAGATCCCCGTCGCCCGGCCCGTTCGCCGTACGGGCGCGGACCAGGTCGTCGACCGTGCGGTTGAGGTAGGCGATGTCGGCCTCGTTGCGACGCGCGGCACGCCGGAGCAGGAACGGTGCGGGCACGGTGTTGAGCCGCTGCGCGTAGGTGAGCGTGCCGACCATCGCCGTCACGAAGGGATGCGGACGGGAGCGCTCGAAGGAGCCGAAGTCATGGCCGAACCCGGTGCGTGCGATGGTCTCCAGGGTCAGCTTGGTCATGTCGCCGGGCACGTCCACCGCCCGGCCCGCCGCCACCGCGCGGTCCCAGTGCTCCATGAGCCGGCCGGCCACGGCCAGCATCATCGGGTGGTAGCCCGCCATGGCCTCCCGGCTGAACCCCGGGGCCAGCACGTCGTGCGCCAACTGCCAGTTCGGCTCGTGGTTGTACGCCGTGAACAGGCCGTCCCCGACGACCGGCCGAAGATTGGCTATGCCGAGCCCGACATGCTTGGCGAAGCGCGACTCGTCCGCCATGTCGGCCGCGAGTTCGGCACCCCAGAGGAACACGAACTCCCGGTTGAACGCCCGGCGCCGGAAGATCGGCCCCAACTCCTGGGCGTAGCGCAGGGAGTCCTGCAAGGGGGTGCGCGGGCTGGCGCCGAGGACATCGCCGAGCAGGGGGAGCCGGTGCGGGGGATGCGGTATGCGGTGCAGCTCCGGCCAGCCCTGTTCTGCGCTGCGGAACCCCTTGGGGAGTCCGTTCCCGGTCGTCGTCTCCGCCATGACGCGATCTCCCTTGATCCAGCGGCAGATTGAGCTCGTTGTACGTGGGTTCAATAACGCGCTCAGTCTGATCCCGCTGTTGAATCCACGTCAAGTAGAGTGCGGGCATGGCCGCGAACCAGGGCGAGCGCACACGCCGCCGGCTCAGCACCGAGGAGCGCCGTGAGCAACTCCTGTCGGTCGGGGCGCGGCTGTTCTCGGAGAGTCCGTACGACGACGTGTGGATCGAGCAGGTCGCCGAGATCGCCGGTGTCTCGCGCGGGCTGCTCTATCACTACTTCCCGACCAAGCGGGACTTCTTCGCGGCCGTCGTCGAGCGGGAGAGCGAGCGCATGCTGCGGATGACGGCCGCCGTACCCGGAGTTCCGGTGCGCGAGCAGCTCTCCGCGGGCCTCGACACCTACCTGGAGTACGTCCAGGCCCACGCCCACGGCTACCGCGCCTTCCACCGTGCCGACGCGGCCGGCGACCAGGCCGTGCGCAAGGTCTACCAACGCGCCCTGGCCGCGCAGGAGCAGCAGATCCTGGCGGCGATGGCGGCGGATCCCGAATTCGGCCCGGTCTTCGAGGAGCGGCCCGATGTCCGGCTCGCCGTACGGGGCTGGCTGGCGTTCACCACCGCCGTCTGCCTGGAGTGGCTGCGGGGCGCGGACCTCTCCCGCGAGCAGGTGCGCGACCTGTGCGCACGCGCGCTGCTGGGTGTCATCGCACCCTGATCGCCTCCTGGGCCAGGAACGAGATCGCACAGCATCGACGCGCTGGTTGGCGTGCGGCTCGATCTTCGATAGGTTAGGTGAGGCTTACCTAAGGAGGTACGGGATGGATGACAGCCAAACCTGGGCCGCCGCGCCGTCCGCTGCGGAACGGGCCCGGTCGGTGCTCGCCGCCGCGTGGTCCGTCGCGGTGACCGCGGAGGGCTGCCGCGAGGAACTCGTCGGCGCGCACACCGTGACCGAGGACGGACGGGTCCTGCTTGACGTGCCGGAGGACAGCGTGCTCGTCACGGCGGCGATCTGCGCGCCCCGCGGCGAGCCGTCCGCCGTCCTGGAGTTCGCCGACGTCGCCCCCGTGCCCGTGCGCAAGCGGATCCGCGCCCGGCTCTGGCTGTCCGGCTGGTTCACCCCCGAAGAGGGCAGACTCGCCTTCCACGCCACGCGTGTGGTGCTGCGGCAGCCGACCGGTGCCGTGGTCGTCGACCTCGACGAGTTCGCCGCCGCCGCGCCCGACCCGCTGACCACCGCCGAGGCCCGGCTGCTCACCCACCTCGCCGACTGCCACCCGGACGCCGTCGAGCGGCTCACCCGCCTCGTCGCCTCCGACAGCCTGCACGGCGTCGTCCGCGTCCAGCCCCTCGCCGTCGACCGGCACGGACTGACACTGCGCATCGAGCGCGCCCGCGCCCAGGCCGACGTACGACTGCCGTTCCACCGGCCCGCCGACGACGTCGGACAGCTCACCGAACGCATGCACGTCCTGCTCTCCCAGGCCAGCGCCGCGTCCTGCCCGCGCGCCCTACAGCGGCAGCGCACAGACAGCGACGGGTGACGCGAACGGCTCGCCCGCGAGCCGCAGTTCACCGCTGTCCTCGTCGACATGGAAGACGCTGACCGTGCTGGAGCGCTGGTTCGCGGCGAACAGCAGCGTGCCGTCCGGCGAGAGGGCGATCTGCCGCGGAAAGTCCCCGGACACCGGCACCGTGTCGAGCAGCCTGAGTCGGGCGCCGTCCGACTCCACCGCATAGCGCGCGAGGCTGTTGTGGCCCCGGTTGGCGAGATAGGCGTAACGGCCGTTCGGCGTCACCACGATCTGCGCCGGATAGCTGGTCCCCGAGCCCGTGCCCGTGGACTGCTCCTCGCCGATGCTCAGCCGGCCCGTGCCGGGGTCGTACGCGCAGACCGCGACGGTGTTGTCGACCTCGTTGGCCAGATACGCGTACCGGCCGCCCGGGTGGAAGGTGAGATGACGCGGCCCCGCACCCGGCTCGGTCTGTGCCCGCGCTACCTCGCTGAGCGTGCCCGCCTTCTGGTCGAGGCGGTAGGTGTACACCGTGTCCGTGCCCAGGTCGACGGCGAGGACATGGCCGCCGTCGGGGCTCGTGATGAACTGGTGGGCGTGCGGACCCTCCTGCCCCGGACCGGGGGACGGGCTGGAGTGCGTGACCAGTTCGGTGCGCTCACCGAGCGCCCCCGAGGCGTCGATCGGGTGCACGGCCACGCTGCCGGTGCCGTAGTTGGCGCTCAGCAGCCAGCGTCCGCTCGGATGCACCGACAGATGGCACGGCGCCGCCCCGCCGGTGCTGCGGCTCCCCAGAATCCGGCGATCCGCGAGGCGCACGGCGGTCACGGCGCCGTCCTCGCGCTCGTCGACCGCGTACAGCGTCCGGCCGTTCGGGTGCAGCGCCAGATACGACGGGTCGCCGACGTCCTTGAGCGTGCCGGTGCCGGTGCCGGTGATACGGCCCGTGGCCGGGTCGTACGTGGCTAGACCGATGCCCGTGCCGCCGCCCTCGACGGAGGTGTAGGTGCCGAGGTAGAGCGGGCGGGGGCCGGACGGCTTGCGGCTCTCGGTCTGGGCGCTCGGACGGGTCGAAGGGACGGTCGCCTCGGGGGCCGCGGTGTCGGGTGTGTCCGCGGGGCCGGGCGCGTCGTCGCACGCCGTGGCCGCGGGGAGTGTCGCCCCGGCGGCCGTTCCGGCGAGAGTTCCGACGAATCGGCGCCTGCTCAGCCCACCACTGCCCATGTCCACACCTCAGGTCGTCGGTCGTCGCGGTAGCGACAGCCACCTTGGCGTGGATCAGCCGCCGAGCGCAAGAACAGCAACGTGCGTTGCGTGCTCTGCAACGACAAGGTGTACTTTGCGGGCGCTTCGGGCGGTTACCAGTCCCCGTCCTCCACCGGCTTGCCCTGCGCGTCCTTCAGCGGCTTCACCTGGCCCGGCGAGGGCGCCTGCCAGGGCTCGTGGTCGTCGCCCAGCCAGTCGCCGACCGGCTTCACCGCCTCCAACGTGTCCGTCGGGGCGAGATCCTCCGCGTCCTGGTCGTAGTAGTCGAACCAGGGCAGCCCCGCACGCGTGTACGCCGCCCGGTCCACCGGCGACGGCGGGGGAGCCTCGCCGGTGATGCGGCGCCACTCCGGAGGTGTCACGAGGTGGACGAAGACCCGGCCGCCGGGGTGGTCGGCCCAGTCCGACAGCGGGCGGTCGTCCTCGTAGACCTCCTGACGCATCGAACCGCCGACGCCCAGACCCATGGCCGCGGCGGCCCGTCGCGGCCCGCCCGCCGGAGCAGCCGCGGGCGCCGGGCCCGAGCCGGGGGCGGGCGGCGCGGCCATCGGCATGGCGGCTCCGTAGCCGCCGAACTGCGGCATCGCCCGCGCCTGCTCCGCCCGGTGCCGCTCCTCCTCACGCCACTTCGCCAGCTGCGGCTCCTTCAGCGCGAAGGACTGCAGCTGTACGCCGCCCCAGACCTCCTCGCCGGTGACCTGCCCCTCGACGGTCGCGCCCAGCCCCAGCGGCACCGCCACGAACTGGCGGACCGTGCCCTTCCCGGAGTTGATGCCGTCCAGCCAGGGCTGCCGGGGCAGTACGACGTAGTTCTGCGGCTTGCGGGACAGCCGGTCGCTCCACGGCTTCCCCGAGACCGCGCACACCTTGCCCACCCCGACCTGCAGGGCGGCCGGTTCGGTCGTACCGCCGAAACTCAGCCACATCGCCTCGCGCAGATACACCGGGAGCATCACACCGCCGCGCGCCCGCCACGCTTCGGGAACGGTGTCCGCGTGGTCCGCCACCCGGCGCACCGGGAACTCGCCGAGCCCCGGCGGCAGCGGATGCGTGCCCTTCTCGGGCAGTCGCAGCGTGCGGATGAACCGCACCGCCACACCGCCCGGCAGCCGCAGGGTGTTTCCGTCGATCCGCACGGTGTCGTCAGTCATCGGCCCGCTCCCTCGCATCCGGCGCCGGCCCCGTCCCGGCGTTCCTTCACCAAGAACGCCCGCCGATCCCGGTGCGGTTCCGCCACAGCTTCTCCTGAACGCCCATGCGCTCGCGCAGCCGGGTCAGGCGTGGCATCCGGGCCCGCTGCTCCGCCGACACCCGGTCCAGTTCCTCCAGCAGGCGACGCGAGCGGTGCTCGGTGTCGAGCTCGTCCAGGATGCGGTTCACCTCGGTCAGGACGGCGCCGAGCAGCTGCCAGTGCTGTGTCTCGCTCTCGGCCTCCTCGCGCAGCAGCAGGGCAAGCTTGTCGCGGGTGCCCGCCGCCGTGCGCAACTCCGCGGACAGCCGGGACTCCGCCGCGTCGGCGTTGCTGCTGACGTGGGTGGTGACCAGCACCGCGAAGCTGACCACCGCGTCGGCGATCTCCGACAGCAACTGCTCCACGACGACGCCGGTCTCCTTGGCGAAAAGCGGTTCGGGCTCACGCTCCTTCGCGAGGTCGGTGAGGGTGCGCGCGAGCACCCGCAGGACCACCGTGCAGATCTCCAGCGTGTCCAGTCCGGTACGCAGCACCACCCGGTGCAACACGCTGTCACGCACGCGCGGATTGAGCCGCAGGCTGTCCTCGGCCTGCCGCAGCGCCGCGTCCACCTCGACGATGTCGTGGTCCAGCCGGCGCGCCTCGTGCAGCCGGGCCGCGGCCTGCTCGAACGGTTGCCGGCCGGCGGCCTCCTCGCCGATGCGCAGCATCAACTGCCGCAGCCGGCGAGCCAGTCCGTCCATCGACTCGCCGGCCTCTTCCACCCACACCGGCGGCGCGAGCAGCAGATTGAAACCGAGCCCGACCACCGCGCCGATCAGCGTCTCCAGCACCCGTGACCACGCCGTATCGCCGATGGTCGTGACGCCGAGGACCAGCATCGCGCTGATCGCCACCTCGGGCACGTACTCGTCGACCCGCACCAGATGCCCGACGGCCAACGAGGCCACGATCAGCAGCGCGAGGCTCCACCACGTGAGGCCGACGATCAGGCTGAAGGCGATGGCGACGAGGACGCCGGCCACCACGGAGTTCACCCGGCGGATGCCGTTGGTCAGCGTGGCGTACAGGGTGACCTGCACGACCAGCAGGGCGGTAAGGGGCGCGGTCAGCGGAGCGGCCTCCGGACTCACGCGCAGCGCGATGACGTACGCGATCGTCGCCGCGGCCGCCGACCGCAGCGTCTGCACCACCACGGGGTCCCGGCGCAGCTTCCCGAGCCGCTCCTGGAACGCCGTCTCCTCACGTACCTCTCGCATCCCTGGGCTGTTCCCTTTCACAGATGCTTCCCACACACAGTTAATGCGGACGGTAACCGTCCGCATGGACCCCCAGATTGATCGCAACGGCCGGAGCACGGCAAGGGGCCGGTGTGGTGATGATCGACACCCGCGCAAGGCGGCGGACGGCCGATCGGGTCCGCGGTTCGGGAAAACCCCCGCCGTCACCTTCTGGTTGTGTACACCCGGAGAGGGGGGACCGCCGGATGGCCCCCACCGGCCCGGAACGGCAAGCCTTGGATCATGAAACGGCATCGGACCGGATTATCGCTGACTCTGCTCATCATCCTCGCCGCCCTGACGACCGGCATCCCGGCCACGGCGGCACCGACTTCCACCACGGTCGTCGAGGCACTCGACCACGCCGCCCACACGCTGCGCACCGTCGAGCCGGGCGGTGACACCCGCGATCTGCGACCCCTGGACCGGATGATCGCAGACGCACGGGTCGTCGGCGTCGGGGAGGCCACCCACAGCTCGCACGACTTCTTCGCCCTCAAGGACCGCGTCTTCCGCCACCTCGTCGAGAAGAAGGGCTTCCGCACCTTCGCCCTGGAGGCACCCTGGAGCACCGGCCTGCGCCTCAACGACTACGTGCTGTACGGCAAGGGCGAACCCCGGCGGATCATGCGCGAGGAGTTCCAGCGGGACTACCTGTGGTGGAACACCACCGACCATCTGCGACTCGTGGAATGGATGCGCGCCTACAACCGGCAGCATCCGGATGACCCGGTCCGGTTCATGGGCGACGACTTCGCCTGGGCCGGCCCCGAGCTGTACGACGAGGTCACGGACTACGTGGCCCGGACGCACCCCGGCCTCCTGGCCCGTTTCACCGAGCTGTACCGGGGGCTGCGGCCCACGACGGCTACGGGCGCATACATCGAGCAGTACATGAACAAGCCGTACGCCGAACGCAAGCTCATGGCGGCCCGGACCGGTGAGGCCCTGAAGCTGTTGCGGGAACAGCCGCCGGGCGCCGACCGGGAGGCGCATGACCGGGCGGTCCAGCAGGCCACGGCGATCGACCAGACCGCCCGTGGGTACGCCTTCGACTTCGAGGACGAGCAGCAGCTCAGGGCCGCCATGCGCTACCGCGACTCGGTCATGGCCGACAACGTGGCCTGGTGGACGGAGCACACCGGCACCAAGGTCGTGCTGTCGGCGCACAACGCACATGTCGCCTATGTGCCGGACGACCCCGCCCACTACCCGAAGATGCAGGGCGCCTTCCTGCGCGACCGGCTCGGTGACGCGTACGTCAGCGTCGGCTTCACCTTCTACCGCGGTTCGTTCAACGCCACCGCACCCGACGGACACGTGCGGGAGTTCACCCTGGGCCCGGCAGGTCCCGGCAGCAACGAGAGGACGCTGGACCGCGTACGCCCTCGTGACTACGTCGTCGACCTGCGGACCGCGCCGTCACCGGCCCGTCCCTGGCTGAGGGAGGCGAGGCCGACGCGCAGCATCGGCACGGCGTACCCGGAGCCGGAGCACGACATCGCCCTCGCCCGGAGCCACGACGTTTTGATCCATCTGCACCGGGTGGAGGCGGCCCGGCTGCGGGACCGCTGACCGGTCAGGCGTACAGCTGGTCCAGGAACGCCGTCAGATTGCCCCGCGTCCGCGCGATCTGCTCCTCCAGCGTCAGGCTCTCCTCGATCCGTGGGCCCGTCTCCGGGGTCTTCTTGCCGCGGAGGTAGAGGGAGCAGGCGAGGTCGGTGCACATGTACAGGCCTACCGAGTTGCCCTCACGGCCCGCAGGGCCCGCCTTGCGGGCCGTCATCAAGGAGACGCCCCCGCGTGGATGGGAGGTCAGGCACAGCGAGCACATGCTGTAGCGCAGGAGGCTGCGCTGCGAGGACGGGAAGCGCAGGGTGACGCCGACCGGTTGCCCGTCCCGTTCGGTGACCAGATAGCTGCGGTCCGGTGCCCCGGGATCCCGCCAGCCGAGGAAGTCCAGGTCGTCCCAAGGGCGTTCGGCGAGATCGCGGGGCAGGGACAGGCGCTTGGCCTCGCCTTTCGAGCAGTTGATAAAAGAGTTGCGGATGTCCTGCTCGGTGAGTGACCTCATGGGTGAGTCTCCTGCGGAGTCGATCGGCGCTAGGACAAACCTAGGAGCCCTAGGTTTATGCCTAGGGTAGGAAGCTTGAGGAAGGGAAGCCAGTGAATTTCGGCGAGGACGGGTCACCCAGGGCCCGGGCGGCACTGCGGCATGTCGCGGCTTCCTCCAGAGGACCGGCCCTCGATCCCGACCTACGCATCACCCTCAACTTCCACCCCGACCGGCTGGTGCGGGGCGTGCCGATCCTGCGTGCGCTGGCCGAGGACGGCACGTACCACTCGCAGTTCGTCACCGGCACCAGCAACGGCGGCCTCACCGCCCACCCCGGCGGCGACCGCTGGCGCTGGGAGAGCCGGATCTTCGGCGAGGTGTACGACGACGCGTCCGCCCACGAGCGGCCCGTGTACGGTGCGCTGAACTTCCGGCGCCAAGTCGTCGGCGCCGCCCCGCGGTTCGGCTCCTCGCACTTCCGCCTGACCGGCGCCGCACTCGCGCGCGCCACCTTCTGCTACCCCGACAGCGCCGCAGAGCCGACCGACTTCGGCGTCGCGGCAGGCATGCACCTCGTCGCGCTCGCCGAATCCGACGAGCAGGACGCCCTCAACGACTACATCGAGGCCCAGGTCCACGGCGGGGTCGTCCTCGCCCGCGACGTGGAGGCCGTCGTCCTGGACGCCTGTTACCGCGGCACGCCGGTCGAGACCGCGGCCCGCCTGCTGCCCTGCCCCGTCGAGTGGCACCCCGGCTACCGGCTCACCGTGCCCGAACTGCGCCGCCACGCGGACTACCGCGGTCGGGAGTACGCCGACCTGGGCGCCCGGATCGCCGAGGACGGCCGCATCGACCCGCGCGTCATCGGGGACGCCGCGCGCACGGGCCGCTACGAACTCCAGGACCTGAAGATGGTGTGGCACACGCTCGCCCGCTTCGGCGCCCCCGAGGGCGCGGGCACGGCCTGCTCCGCCTACTCCGGCTCGTCCGAGGAGGCGGGCCACGGCGGCCACACCCCGGCAGCGAGCACGCCCAGCGCATAGGCGCGGGCGACCAGTTCCGCACGGTTCGCCGCACTCACCACACCGACAGGCGGCGCAGATGGTAGTTGACGCCGTCCGCCGTAAGCCCGGTCTCCCGGGCGGCCCTCGCGGCCGGCGCCGTCGAACTCGCCCCGGTCCTCTGCTGCTTCGGCGGCGAACCGCACGGCGCGGGCGCCCGGGTGTACGTCTGCGGCGACGGTTCCCGGATGGCGCCGGGCGTTCGGGAGGCGTTCCGTACGCTGTACCGCGAACGCACGCCGGGCGCCGACGACGCGGTGGCCGGGCGGTGGCTCGAATGGGCTGATCGCGGACGGCCGTTACGTCGAGGACGTCTACGCGGCCGGCTGAACCGTTGGGGAGGGGTGGGCGCACGGTGGTGGACTCCTGGGAACGGGCGCGGCAGGTCCTGGAGGAGGCCGGCATACCGCCGGGACACCTCGCCACCCTGCGCCCGCTGTCGGGCGGCACCTACAACACGGTGGAGGAACTGCTCCTCACCGACGGCCGCCGGTACGTGCTCAAGGTGCCGCCCGCGCCGACCGTCCCCGGCCTGACGCACGAGAGCAACCTCCTCGTGTCCGAGGCCGAGTTCTACCGGGCGGCCGCGCAGGCGGACGTCCCCGCGCCGCGCGTCGTGGCCCTGGGGAGCAACCTGCTGATGACCGCCGTCCCGGGCGACGCCTGGAACGGCTCGCTCACCGACACCGAGAAGACGTCCCTGCGCGCGGAGCTGGGCCGTCAGGTCGCCCGACTGCACACCATCACCGGACCGGGCTTCGGCTATCCGTCCGGCGCCCTCGGCCCGCTCGCCCCCAACTGGCGCACCGCGTTCACCGGGATGCTCGACGCCGTCCTCGACGACGCCCGAGGGTACGGGGCCCGGCTGCCCCGCCCCGCGGACGCCGTCGCCCGGACGCTGCGGGCCGGCTACGACGCGCTCGACGAGGTCACCGTCCCGTGCCTGGTCCACTTCGACCTGTGGCCGGGCAACATCCTGGTGGACCGCGCGTCGGGGCCGGGGGAGGGGGAGGTCCGGATCGGCGGGCTCATCGACGGGGAGCGCATGTTCTGGGGCGACCCGCTGGCCGACTTCGTCTCCCTGGCGCTGCTCGGCGACATCAAGAAGGACGAGGCGTTCCTGGCGGGGTACCGGGAGGCCGGAGGGAGCGCCGACTTCGACGTACCGGCACTCCTGCGGCTGGCCCTCTACCGGTGCTACCTCTACCTGATCATGCTCACGGAGACGATCCCGCGGGCCGTCGACCCCGCACAGGACCGCTGGGTGCAGGAGACGGTCGCCCCTGAGCTGGTGGCGGCGCTGGCCGAGGTCGAGGACCTCACGGCGTAGTCCACAATGGGGGCGTTCGAACAGGTGGGGAACAGGGCTGGTCCGAAGGGAGCCACATGGCGGGGCGGAACGGGCGCACGGTACGGGACCTCAGGCGGGGCAACCGTACGGCCGTACTGCGGCGCCTCTACTTCGACGGCCCCCTCAGCCGCTTCGAGCTCGGCCCGGCGACCGGGCTGAGCTCCGGTTCCGTCAGCAACGTCGTCGCCGAACTGATCGCCGACGGGCTGGTCGAGGAGGCCGGCAGCGTCGACTCCGACGGCGGCCGCCCGCGCATCCTGTTGCGGGTGGTTCCCGGCAGTGGCCACATGATCGGCGTCGACGTCGGGGAGACCCGGGTGCGGATCGGGCTGTTCGACCTGACCCTCACCGAACTCGCCCGCGCGGAACGGCCCCTGGAGCAGCAGCGCTACGAGGTGGACGGCATCGTCGGCCATGTCCGCGACGGCATCGGCGAGGTGCTCACGGGCGCCGGCATCGGGCCCGAGCGGCTCCTCGGCGTCGGCATCGGCGTCCCCGGCATCGTCGAGCACACGCCGCAGGACGGTGCCGTGGTGCATGGGCAGACGATCGGCTGGGACGCGGTACCGCTGGAGCAGCTCCTGCGCGACGGCTCCCCGCTCCCGGACACCGTCCCGTACTTCATCGACAACGGTGCCAAGACCATGGGCCAGGCCGAGATGTGGTTCGGCGGCGGACGCGGCGCCCGCAGCGCGGTCGTCGTGCTCTTCGGCTCCGGCGTCGGCGCCTGCCTGGTCACCCCGGACGTGGAGCACGGGCGGGCGGTCGAGTGGGGGCACTTGACGGTCCGAGTGCGGGGGCGCCGCTGCCGGTGCGGTGCGCTCGGCTGCCTGGAGGCCTACGCGGGCGCGGAGGCGCTGCTGGAACGCTGGGGCGAGGAGGGCGGGCGCGTGCCGGAGAGCGCCGACGAGGAGACCGCGCTCGCGGCGATGCTGGCCGGCGCGTATGCGGCCGAGGGCCGGGCGGCCGACCCGGGGGCGCTCGCCGTACTGGAGGAGACGGCCGAGTACGTGGGTGCGGGGCTGTCCGACCTGATCAACCTCTTCCAGCCCGAGCGCATCCTGATCGGCGGCTGGGCGGGGCTCCAGCTCGGCGCCCGGTTCCTGCCCGCCGTACGCCGCCACGCGGCCTCGTACGCACTGCGGCATCCGGCCCGGAAGGTCACCGTCGACCTTGGCAGGCTCGGCCCCGACGCGGTCACCGTCGGCGCCGCGGTCCTGCCGCTCAACGACTTCTTCGCCTGCGGCGGCCGCCGCGCCGAACCGGGCCCCGAGGACCCGGCACCGGCCTGGCGCACAGCCCTGGCGGAGCGGGTGGTGCCCTGAGGTTTCGCCGGTGAGGCAGGCGGTACTCGCGGTGCGCTCGGACGACGCGAAGGAGGTGCACCATGGCCCAGGACCGTCGCGAGGCGCCGGACCAGACCGGCGAGCCGGTACCGAGGGACCTGCCGGACCAGCAGGCGGACGCGGGGGAGGACCCGTGGGAGGTGCCCGTCGAGCCCGTGGACGACACCACCGAGGCGGACGACGTCCCGGACGTGGACGAGGCGGGCACGGGCCGGCAGGGGGCACCGCAGTCGGGCACGGTCCATCCCGAACACCCGGAACCCGAGGAGCCGACCGGCTGAGACAGGCCGCAGGCAGGACGAGGGCTGTAGGCGGGCGAGGGCCACAGAGGCAGGGCGCAGGTCACGTCAGCGGTCGGGCCAGGCCACCCTCCGGCCGGGTCAGCCCACCTTGCGGCCCCGCAGTGGCTCCGTCGCCGCGCCTTCCCCGTGCTGGAGGCCCTGGAGGAACTCCTCCAGCACCTCGGGCGCCGTACGCTCCGGGCGCCAGCCCAGTTCTGTGTGCGCGCGGCTGCAGTCCATCAGCGGCAGCCTGAGGACCGCGTCGAAGAGATGCGGCGAAGCTGGCAGCAGGTGCAGCCCCCACGCGGCGGCGATCGCCGACCGGGCCGCCGCACGCGGCAGCCGGACCGGGCGGGCACCCAGCATCTCGCCCAGCAGTGCCGCGTCGACCGGCGGTTCCGCCGCGAGGTTGAACGCGCCGCGGGCGTCGGACTTCACGGCGAGCCGAAACGCCGCGGCCGCGTCGTCGGTGTGCAGGGCCTGCACCCGCAGTCCCGGGATGTCGGGCAGGAACGGCAGCAGTTCGGGACGCGCCAGCGGCCCCGGCAGGAAGCGGCCGCCGAAGATACGGCGCTGCTCGCTCGCCGACTCCCGCTTGAACAGGAAGGCGGGCCGCATCCGCACCACACGGACCGAGGGGTGCAGCCCCTCGAAGGTGTCCAGTGCCCGCTCCAGGTAGGCCTTCTCCCGGCAGTACGCGGCGTCGGGCCAGCCGTGCGTCGGCCACGACTCGTCCACGGCCTCGTCCTTCGGCCCCGGCGAGTACGCGCCGACCGACGACGCGTGCACCAGCGTGGGCACCCTCGCGGCGGCCACCGCCTCGAACACACGGATGCCGCCCAGCACGTTCGTCCGCCACGTCACCGCCGGATCATGGGTGGGCTGGAACGCCCAGGCCAGATGGACGACGGCGGCGGCGCCCTCGAAGAGGTCGACGAGACCGGCCTCCTCGGACGCCAGATCGACCTCGGCCCAGTCCGTCTTCGGCGGCGACCACTCGGGAGTCCGGCGGGCCAGCCCCAGCACGGAACCCACCTCCGGATCCTCCGAGAGGAGCCGCACCACACTCGTACCGACATTGCCCGTGGCCCCGGTGACCACGATCCTGCGGTCCGGTTCGCTGCTCACCTGCGGCTCCTTTCGGGAGGGGGGACGGGCACGTCCGAGTACCCGTCCAAGGCACGCGCACCCTCCGGAACCGCACTACCCGGGCCCGCACTACGTGGCGAACGCGTTCACGCCCGTCAGCTCCGCCGACAGCTGCCACAGGCGCGCGGCCTGCTCAGGGTCGACCGCCCAGTCCTTCACCCCGCGCATCGCACCGTCGGCCGGAGCGGGCTCGGCGACCTCGCAGTCCTCCAGGTACAGGCCGCCCAGGCCGTCCAGCTGGGGCGAAGTCGCCGCCCAGACCTGGGTGGCCGCACCCTGCTGCGGGTTCTTGAAGCCCTCGGGGTTCAGCGGGGTGCCGTTCTCGTCGATCCAGCCGCGCTCCACCATCTCCTCCTTGGCCATGTGCCGCTGGAGGGGGGTGAGGATGGCGCCGGGGTGCAGGGCGAAGGCGCGCACGCCGGAGCTCTGGGCGAGCCGGTCCAGGTGCACGGCGAACAGTACGTTCGCGGTTTTGGCCTGCCCGTACGCCGCCCACTTGTCGTAGCCCCGCTGCCACTGGACGTCGTCCCAGCGCATGCCGCTCAGATGGTGTCCGCCGGAGGAGACGGAGACGACCCGTGCGCCGCCCGGTGCGAGAGCCGGCCAGAGACGGTTGACGAGGGCGAAGTGACCGAGGTGGTTGGTCGCGAACTGTGCCTCCCAGCCGGGCCCCACCCGGGTCTCCGGGCAGGCCATGATTCCGGCGCTGTTGATCAGGAAGTCGATGGTGCGGCCGGAGGCGAGGAACCGCTCGGCGAAGCCGCGCACGCTCTCCAGGTCGCCGAGGTCAAGCTCATCCACCTCGACGCCGACCAGGCCGGACAGCGCCGCCTCGGCGGTGGCCGGGCGGCGGGCTGGGACGACCACGTGGGCGCCCGCGTTGGTGAGTGCCCTGGTGGTCTCCAGACCGATGCCCGAGTAGCCGCCGGTGACGATCGCGAGCCTGCCGGTCAGGTCGATGCCGTGCAGGACGTCGTCGGCGGTGGTGGTGGCCCCGAAACCGGAGCCGATCTTGTGCTGTGCAGTGGTCATGCGCGGCACGCTACGAATTGGAGCGCTCTCGAAGTCAAGAAGACACTCGCGCAGCGAGGGGGGCAGAGAAAAGCCCCGACCGCGACGGGGGATTCGCGATCGGGGCGGTCAGTGGTGGGCGCGGATGGCGGTCGCCTCTCGGCGAAAGGCTCCACAGGGCTTCAGCCGAACGATCGTCCCTGTGGGCAAAAGGTGAGGCCCGGGGACACTGTCCCATCCGCACCCACGGCTGGTTCAACGGGAAACCACCTGCGAGTGTTCCTGGGTTTGCCACGATGTGAGGTGATCTGCATCACGCACCTTGGATTTCACCCCTCTCATGCCCCGATGGCCTTCACTTGTTGCGCGTCCATGACAGCAGTTCGTCCACGCTCCAGGTGGTGACCACCCGCTCGGCCGGCACCCCGCACTCCTCCGCCCGCGCACAGCCGTACCGCTGCCAGTCGAGCTGGCCGGGCGCATGCGCGTCGGTGTCGATGGAGAACAGCACGCCCGCCTCCACGGCCCGGCGCAGCAGCCGCCGGGGCGGGTCCAGCCGCTCGGGCCGGCTGTTGATCTCCACCGCCGTACCGGACTCGGCGCACGCGGCGAACACCTCGTCCGCGTCGAACTCCGACTCCGGCCGGCCACGCCCGGTGATCAGCCTGCCGGTGCAGTGACCGAGGATGTCCGCGTGCGGATTGCGTACGGCGGCGACCATACGGCGGGTCATCGTGCGGGCGTCCATCCGCAGCTTGGAGTGCACGGACACCACCACGACGTCGAGCCGCTCCAGCAGCTCGGGCTCCTGGTCGAGCGAGCCGTCCTCGAGGATGTCGCACTCGATGCCGGTGAGCAGCCGGAACGGCGCCCACGTCGTATTCAGCTCGGCCACCACCTCCAGCTGCTCCCGCAGCCGGTCGGCCGACAGCCCCCGTGCGACGGTCAGCCGTGGCGAGTGGTCGGTCAGCACCGCCCATTCGTGACCGAGCTCGGCCGCCGTGCGGCCCATCTCCTCGATCGGGCTGCCGCCGTCCGACCAGTCGGAGTGCAGATGACAGTCCCCGCGCAGCAGCTCCCACAACCGCCGGCCCGCCTCGGGTGGTGAGGCCGCGGGCCGGCCCTCCAGGTCCGTCAGATAGCCGGGCACCTGACCGGCCAGCGCCTCGCGCACCACCTGGGCCGTCTTCGGGCCGACGCCCCGCAGCGACTCCAGCGTCCCGGCCTCCGCCCGCGCCCGCACCTCCTCCGCGGGCAGCTCGGACAGCGCCCGGGCGGCCGTACGGAAGGCCCGTACGCGATACGTCGGCGCCAGGGACCGCTCCAGCAGAAAGGCGATCCGGTTCAGGGCCTCGACGGGATCCATCACCACCTCCACCTCCAGCTCCAGGGTTCCCCGGCCCCGCCGCCCTCGCACGGTGGTGGACGGTTTGCTACCTGGACCTGGACGGCAGGACCTCACCGCTCCCGGGCACCTCGTCCGCATCCGCGCCTCTTCCCGATCGGCAGCGGCAGGCGGACCCACCCGGGGTGCCCGGGACACCCCGCCGCCAGGCGTCGGCAGATGGCCCGAAGTACCTGTTTGCCCGGAAGGATCCGTTGACGCGGGTTGCGCTCTACGCTCTATTCATGACCGAAATCGCGAGCCCGCACATCTCACACCCGCGGATCATGGTGCTCGGGGTTCAGCCGGGCACGCCTCCGTTCCGCATCATGGAGATCGACGGTGTGGTCGTCGGTGAGGCGAGGACCATCACCGACGTCCTGGAGACCGCCGCCGCCTTCGGCATCACGGTCCACGACCTGGACGACCCGGACGTGGTCCGCTGGGTGGGCGGCGACAAGTTCACCTGGCACCACCGCTAGCCGGCCGGGTCAGCCGACCGTCCATTTCTGGTTGGCGCCGCCCGTGCAGGTCCAGATCTGCAGCCGGGTGCCGTTGGCCGGGTTGTTGCCGGTCACGTCCAGGCACTTGTCGGCCTGCGGGTTGACGATGTCGCGCGCCGCGGTGACCGTCCATTTCTGGTTGGGGCCGCCCGTGCAGTCCCACAGCTGGACGGTCGTGCCGTCCGCGGTGCCGTTGCCGGTGGCGTCCAGGCACTTGCCGAGCGCGCGCAGGGTGCCGTCGGAGCCGGCGGTCCACTGCTGGGCGGCGGTGCCGTTGCAGTCGTAGAGCTGCACGGGTGTGCCGTTGGCGGAGCTCGCCCCGGCCACGTCCACGCACTTTCCGGCGAGCCCCCTGATCGCCCCACCGGTGGGGCTGTCGCCGGTGGTCACCGAGACGTGGTCCACCACCAGCTGCTGCGGGAAGACGGTGGAGCCGTCCGGGTCGCCGGGCCAGTAGCCGCCGACCGCGAGGTTGAGGATCAGGAAGAACGGCTTGTTGAACACCCACTGCCGGCCACCCAGGTCGGCAGGCGTCCGCCGCTGGTAGACGTTCCCGTCCACGGACCAGGTGATCGAGTCGGGCGCCCAGTCGATGGCGAAGGTGTGGAAGGCGTCGGCGAAGGCCTGCCCGTTCGGGAGGGAGTAGGCGGCGCCTATGCCGCCGGAGCCGGAGTAGCCGGGACCGTGGATCGTGCCGTGCACCGTCGAGGGCTCGAAGCCGACGTTCTCCATGATGTCGATCTCGCCCGAGTCGGGCCAGTTGACCGGTGTGCCGAGCATCCAGAACGCGGGCCACATGCCCTGCCCGCGCGGCACCTTCATCCGTGCCTCGACGTGCCCGTACTGGGCGGTGAACTTCCCGGCCGTGTTCAGCCGGGCCGAGGTGTACTGACAGGTGCCGTACCAGCACTGGTAGTTGGCCGGGTTCTCGCGCCGGGCCGTGATCACCAGGTGGCCCTGGCCGTCCAGCGCCGCGTTCTTGTTGCCGGACGTGTAGTACTGCCGCTCGTGGTTGTTGACATTGTCGCCGGTCTCGATCTGCCACTTCGACGCGTCGACCGCGGCACCGGCGGGCCCGTCGAAGCTGTCGGAGAACGTCACCGCGGCGGCCGTGACGTCCGGTGGTCCGGCCTGTGCGGGGCCGATCGCGGCGGAGGCGACCAGGACCGCCGACAGAGCGGCGAGGAGAGCGGTGCGGAGCAGGCGTGGGGAAGCCATCGTGCTCCCTTCCGTACGGCGACCCGGGGGACGGGGTGTGCCGACCGAGGTGGGGGGTGAAGGTGTCGCCACTTGATTTAAGGAGTGAGATAAGAGGCCGTCAATACCTTGGTACGGACCAGAAGTTGACTGGGCTCCATCGCCCCCGCCCGGCATGATGCGGCCGCCGCCGAAGCGTTCGGTTCCTAGGCTCGTCGCCATGAACGCCGCACACCTCGGTGAGCTGCTCGCCGTCCTGGGCGCGGGCATCGCCGCCGGCGCGGTCAACGCGGTAGTCGGCTCGGGGACGCTGATCACGTTCCCGGTCCTGCTCGCGACCGGCCTGCCGCCCGTCACCGCCGCGGTCTCCAACGCGCTCGGCCTGATCCCCGGCTCGATCAGCGGTGCCCTCGGGTATCGCGGGGAACTGCGCGGGCAGCGCCGGCGCATCCTGAAGTGGAGCGCCGGTGCCCTGCTCGGCGGACTCACCGGTGCCACGCTGCTGCTGGCCCTGCCCGCCTCGGCGTTCGAACGGATCGTGCCGGTCCTGGTGGGGCTCGCCCTCGTGCTGGTCGTTCTCCAGCCGCTGATCAGCAGGAGGCTGCGCAGCCGCCGCGCCCGGAAGGGCAGATCCGCGCGCCCCGACGGCGGCCCCCTGCTGCTCGCCGGACTGACCCTGGCCAGCGTCTACGGCGGCTACTTCTCCGCCGCCCAGGGCATCATCTACGTCGCCCTGATGGGCATGCTCCTCGACGACGGCCTGCAACGCCTCACCGCGGTCAAGAACGTGCTCGTCGCCGTGGTCAACTCCGTCGCCGCGCTCTTCTTCCTCGTCGTGGCGCACTTCGACTGGACGGCCGTCGCCCTCCTCGCCGCCGGCTCCGCGGCCGGCGGCCACCTCGGAGCCAGGACGGGCCGCCGTCTTCCTCCCGCTGTCCTGCGTGGGCTCATCGTCGTGGTCGGCACGGTGGCCATCGTCCAGCTGGTGCTGCGCTAGGAGCGACGCTCCTTCGCGTGCACGGCCCGGCTCAGCCGCCGCCCCAGCAGGAGGTAACCGATCAGGGCGCCGGTCGTGTTGAGGATGACGTCGTCGATGTCGAAAGCGCGCCCCCGCACCAGCGCACCCTGCGCGAACTCGACGAGCAGCATGACGGTCGCCGTCAGCAGAAGCACCCGGAGGATGCCGCGCGTCCGCGGGGCGAGGACGGGAACCAGGATGCCGAACGGCACGCCGAGCAGCAGGTTCCCGCCGATCTGCCGGACGGCGTCGCGCAGTTCGGGCTGGTCCAGATAGGCCCGCAGGGAGCGGCCCGGATGCAGGTTGGTGTGCGTCAGGGCCTCCGACGCGGGGGAGGGCTGCAGGGTGAGCTTCGCCAGGACGACGGCGAAGGCGACCATGAACGCGAAGGCGCACAGCATCGCCAGGAGGCGGGCGAGGACGCGCAGCGGACGTCGCTCGGATCGCGGGGTGGGCTTGGAAGTGCCGGGGTGTGACGCGGCACGCGAACGTGAGGTTCCACGGGCCATGCGGTCCTCCAGTCTTCAACTTCCCTTCGTAGTAAGCGGGTTACCCCCGCACGGCGTTGCGATGCCGCCGCGGGCCGCATCCGGCCGTGGCCGCGCCCGGTTTCCCTTCACGCTGTCGGGGCACTCCGGCCGGAGGCCCGCGCGCGCCGCCGCCCCTGTCATCACGGGTGGTGTTTGGATGACGCGGAACGGACGTAACGGATAACTGGCCCGCGGAGGTGGCGCATGAACCGGCCTACGACGCTTCTCGCGGCGGCCGAGTTCCTGGCCTGGTGGGCCGCGCTCGCCCTGCTGTGGCTGGTCCTCATCAGCGCCGTGGACACCCTGGAGCTCGCGGTCGGCGCGGGCGTCGCCGGCGTGGCCGCGCTCGCGGCGGTCGCCGCACGACGGGCGGTGACCGGACGGTGAACGGCTGGCTCCTCGCGGCGACCGTCGTGCTCGGCGGGGGAGTGGGCGCCACCCTCTGGGGCGTCGCCACCGGACCGCTGCGGCGCCGGGTCGTGGCGCAGAACCTGTCCACCGCGCTGGCCTGCCCCGGACTGCTGCTGCTCGCGCAGGGATACGACCGCCCGTCCTACGTCGATCTCGCCCTGGTCCTGGCCCTGCTCGGTCCGGTCGGCACCCTCGTCTTCGCCCGCCTGCTCAGCGACGAGCTGGCCGATGACCGGCCGCGCGCCTGGGGCGTGACCTGGGCGGCCGCGGGGCTCGGCGCGGCGGTGGTCCTGGTGCTGTGCGTGGCGGTCGGGCCGAGCCGGGCCATGGTGAAGCTCCTGGTCACGGGCGCGCTGCTGATCGGCGGGAACATCGTCGCCTCCCGCGCGCTGTCCGGCGGTTTGGCGGGGGTGCGCGGTGGCTGACGCGGTGATCGTCGTCGCGCTGCTGCTGGTCGCCTTCGCCGCGACCCTGGCGGTACTGGTCCGCGACCCCGTGCGCCAGGCCCTCGTGCTGGCCGTCCTCGGCGTCGTCCTCGCCGTCCTGTTCACCGTGGTGCAGGCTCCCGACGTTGCCCTGTCGCAACTGGCCGTCGGCGGCGCCCTCACCCCGCTGCTGCTGCTCCTGTCGGTCCGCAAGGTCAAGCGCCGCAAGGGACGTGACGGATGAGCCCGCGCACCCGGCTCTGGCTCGTCGCGGTCGGCGGCGCCGGCCTCGCCGCGCTCCTCGTCGCCGCCTGCCTGAGCCTGCCCGGCTTCGGCGGCGACCGCCACCCGTACGGCGACCGCGCCGTGCACGCGTCCCTCACCCGGCACACCGCCAACACCGTCGCCTCCGTCAACTTCGACCAGCGCGCCTTCGACACCCTCGGCGAGATGACCATCCTGTTCGCGGCCGTCGTCGGCTGTGTCGTCCTGCTGCGGCAGACCCGCGACGAACACCGCGCCCGGCCCGCACCCGCCGACGTGGACCCGCCCGTACGCCGGTACGCCCTGATCGTCCTGCCGGTCGCCCTGGCCACGGGCCTGTACGTCATCGCGCACGGCCAGTTGAGCCCGGGCGGCGGCTTCCAGGGCGGCGTCGTCGCCGCGACCTCCCTGCACCTGCTCTACCTCGGCGCCGACTACCGCGCCCTGGAACGCATCCGCCCGGTCGGCCTGTACGAGGTCGGCGACGCCCTGTCCGCCTCCGCCTACCTCGTCACCGGCCTCGCGGGCCTCATCGGCGGCACCGCGTTCCTCGCCAACACCCTGCTGCCGTACGGCACGTTCAACACGCTGTCCTCCGGCGGCACCGTGCCGCTGCTGAACGCGGCCATCGGCATGGAGGTCACCTGCGCGGTCGTCGTGCTGCTCGCCCGCTTCCTGGACCAGGCCGTCGAGATCGAGGAGGAGAACGGGAAGTGAGAGCGCCGTGATGGATGTACTGCCCTACCTGGTCTCCGCCTGGATCTTCCTGGCCGGCTGCTACGGCCTCGCCACCAGCCGCAATCTCATCCACGCCGTCGGCTGCCTCTCCGTCTGCCAGTCCGCGACGTACGTCCTGCTGCTGGCCGTCGGCTACCGCGACGGCGCCACCGCGCCCGTGTTCTCCGACATCGACCCCGGCTCCCGCCCCGTCGTCGACCCGGTCGTGCAGGCCCTGGCCCTGACGGACGTCGTCGTCGGCGCCACGGTCACCGCCCTCCTCCTGGCGCTCGTCATCCAGGTCTCCAAACGGCACGGGACGGTCGACCCAGACGAACTCTCCGAGCTGCGCGGCTGATGAACGACCTGCTGCCGCTGCTCGTCGCCGTACCGCTCCTCGGGGCCGCCCTCCTGGTCGCGGGCGGACGCCGGGTGCCCCGCGTCCTCGCCGAGTCCGTGGGCTGTGCCGTCTCGGCGGGCACGGCCGGACTCGCGATCGTGCTGCTGCTGAACTCCTCGCCACCGATGACCGAGTGGGTCGGCGGCTGGACGCCCGTCGACGGCCGCAGCGTCGGCATCGTCCTGGTCGGGGACGGCCCGGGCCTGGGCATGGCCGCGCTCGCCTCCCTGCTGACCCTGGCGGCGCTGGCGTACTCCTGGCACTACTTCGACGAGCCCCCGCGCCGGCACGCCGGCTCGTTCCCCGCACTGATACTGCTCTTCCAGGCCGGCATGTGCGGGTTCGCGGTCGCGGGCGACCTGTTCAACGCGTTCGTGTGGTTCGAGCTGATGAGCGTCGTCGCCTACGCCCTGACCGGCACCCGGGTCGAGGAGGCCAAGGCCGTACAGGGCGCGCTGACCTTCGGGGTCGTCACCTCCCTCGGCGCGTACGCCATGCTGATGGGCATCGGCCTGCTCTACGCCCGCACCGGCGAGCTCGCCATGGCCCAGATCGGCCGCGGCCTCGACGCGCAGGGCCCGCCGGACGCGCTGGTCCTCGCCGCCTTCGTCCTCCTCCTGACCGGCCTGCTGGTCAAGGCGGCCGCGGTTCCCTTCCACTTCTGGCTCCCGGACGCGCACGCCGTCGCACCCACCCCGGTGTGCATGCTGCTGTCGGGCGTCATGGTCGAACTCGGCGCGTACGGCGTCTGGCGGGTGTACGGCACGGTCTTCGCCGGACCCGGCGGCATCCCGGCGGCCGACCTGGAGCGGGTGCTCCTCGTGCTCGGCGCGGTGACGGCGCTGATCGGCGCGGTCATGTGCTGGTACCAGCGGCACATCAAACGGCTGCTGGCGTACTCGACCGTCGCCCACACAGGGCTGTTCCTCATCGGCATCGGTGCCCTGACACCCGAGGCCGACGACGGGATCGCCCTGTACGTCCTCGGCCACGCCGGCGTGAAGGCCGCCCTGTTCGCCTGCACGGGCATCCTCCTCGACCGGTACGGCAGCGTCGACGAACACGCGCTGCACGGACGCGCCCGGGAACTGCGGGGCGTCGCCGTGCTGTTCGCCGTGGCCGGGCTGGCGCTCGCGGGACTGCCGCCCTTCGGTACGGCCTTCGGCAAGGCGGTCACGGAGGAGGCCGTGGGCGGCCCGCTCACCGTGCTGTACGTCGCGGCGACCGCGGTCACCGCCGGAGCGGTGCTGCGGGTCGCCGCGCGGGTGTTCCTCGGGCTCGGGCCCAGGCCGTACGACAAGGCGGGATACGAGACGACCGGCGCCGGCGAGCGGCCCGAGACCCGGCACCGGCTCCGCCGGATCCCCGACACCATGACCGCCGTCCCCGCCCTGCTGCTCGCGGGCTCCCTCGCCGTCGGCGTGGCCCCCGGCTTCGGTGAGGTGGTGGCGCGAGCCGTCAACGAGGCCGGGTCCGGCGGTGCGGTGGTCGCCGCACCGCACTGGAGCCCGGCCGGTGTGCTGCTGGACCTCGCCTCGACCGCGCTGGCCCTGGGCCTCGCGGCCCTGGCCGTCACCCGGCCGAGGCTCCTCGCCGCCCCGGACCGGGCGCTGCCGCTGCGGCGCCTGCAGTCCGGGCACGTCGGGGACTACGTGGCCTGGGTGCTGGTGGGCGCCACCGTGCTCGGGGCGCTGGCCCTGCCAGGCCTGCGTTCGTAGGCCGGCTCTGGCGGGTCAGGACCCGTACATCACCTTCACCTCCTTGAAACCGAGGGAGTGGAGCAGGCCTTCGAGCATGTCGGTGGTGTTGGTCTCGGCGCGCGCGGTCAGTTCGCTGTCCTTGGCCGCCTCGCCGATGTGCTTCACCGCGAGCTTCTGCACGGCCTGTTCGCTGTTCGGGTTGTCGGAGAAGAGATCGCCGAGGCGGTCGAGGAGACCGCGCTGCTTGGACACGGCGTAGGAGCGGTCGGGGTCCAGGGACGGTTTGCCGAGGACGGCGTGCGGCAGGCGGAGCGTGGCGGACGTACGGTCGTCGTTGACCGTGACGTCGTCCTTATCGACCCTTCCGAGGTCGACATAGGCGTCCACGGTGCCCGCGCCGACGTACAGGGTGCGGCTGCCGCGGATCGCGTCGGGCAGGAACTTGGCGTCCTTCTCCAGATCCACGACGATCTGGAAGTTGCCGGAGGCGGCGTCGTAGCGGCTCATGTCCTGGATGGACTGGAGCAGCGCGGGACCCGAGCGGTCCTCGGTCTCGGTGCCGAACAGGTCCTTCAGGCCGGGGAGCACGCTCAGCCGGATCCCGGCGAAGAAGACGACGAGCACCAGCACGAGGGCGCTCACCGCCTTCGCCCAGCCGGGCATGCGCTTGTTGATGCGCTTGATGGGAGTCGTCATGTCGACGTTCCTCCTTCCCTGTTCAACCAAGTACCCCCAAATCCCTTGCCGGACCTGTCCGTTGGCCGATTGCCGCCCCTGACTGGGGCAGGGGCGGCGCACTAGCGTGGGAAACCGTCCGTACCGGCGCGTCTGGAGACCCGGATGAGCGCAGACAGCACCTCCCGGCCGCTTCGCCCCATGCACCGCATCACCCTCCCCGAGCCCGGGCCGCCCCGGCTCGGCACCCTCGCCACCGGCACCCCGGTGTGGATCGTGACCCGGTACGCCGAGGCGCGGCAGGTGCTCATGGACCCCCGGTTCAACCGCAGTGCGCTGCACGCTCCGGATGCCCCGCCGCTGCTCGTCGTACCGAACCTGCTCGACGCCCCCGACGGGCTCATCAACCAGGACGGCGCCGACCACCAGCGGCTGCGCGGCACGGTCCAGCGAGCGTTCACGCCCCGGGCGATCGCCCGGTGGCGGCCCTGGGTGGCCACGGTCGTCGAATCACTCCTCGACGACTTCGCCGGACAGGACCGGCCCGCCGACATCATCGAAGGCTTCACGCGCCCTTTGCCCGTCTCGGTGATCTGCCGCCTGATGGGCCTGGAGCACGTGGATCGCGACCGCATCCGGCACTGGGCCGACCACGCCTTGTCCGGTGGCGCCCACACCGCCGAGGAAGTCCGCGCGGCGATGCGCGAGTTCGGCGAGTTCGCCGGTGAACTGGTCGCCGAACGCCGGAAGTCGCCGGCCGACGACCTGGTGAGCGGGCTGGTCGCGGCGGGAGACGACCTCGGGATCGACGAGCGCCGACTGGTCACCCTGGTCTGCGGCCTGGTCGTCGCCGGGCACGAGACCACCATGACGGCCCTCGGCAACGCCGTCGTCTATCTCCTCACCGACGGGCGGGCCGCCTGGAAGGGACTCGCCGAGGACGTAGAGGCGGCGGCCACCGCTGCCGAGCAGCTGCTGCGGACCATCCCGCTCAGCGAGGGCCGCGTCCTGCCCGGCCTGATCCGCCGCGCCGTCGAGGACGCCGAGGTCGGCGGCGTGCTGATCCCGGCGGGCAGCGTCGTCGCCGTCCAGACCAACTCCGCCGGCCGCGACCCGGACGTCTTCCCGCCCGGCGACCCCGACCTCTTCGCCCCCCTGACCTCGCCCAGCATCGCCTTCGGCGCCGGACCCCACCACTGCCTGGGCGCCTGGCTCGCCCGCCTGGAACTCGAACTCGCCCTGCACCGCCTCGCCGTCCGCTTCCCGCGCCTGTGTGCCGAGTTCACACCGGAGACCATCGAGTGGCGGGAGGGGCGGATGACGCGGAGCCCGCGGCGGTTGCCCGTGTCCTGGTGAGGCCCTCGCCACACCTCCGCGTCCTCGTCTGAGCCGCAACGTTTCTGCCGAGGTCAGTAGCATGAGTCCGCCACCCGGAATGATCATGCGAGGAGCGG
Organism: Streptomyces sp. CA-251387; assembly: GCF_050936625.1. Classification (NCBI taxonomy): domain Bacteria; kingdom Bacillati; phylum Actinomycetota; class Actinomycetes; order Kitasatosporales; family Streptomycetaceae; genus Streptomyces; species Streptomyces sp. CA-251387. The sequence goes on from NZ_JBNJMJ010000001.1 coordinate 8,785,643, forward strand.
TTCGTGCGAGAGATCGCCGTGTTCAGCGGTAGTGCCCACCCCGAACTGGCGGCGGAGGTCTGCGCTCACCTCGGGGTGCCGCTCAGCCCCAGCCGGGTCAGCCGGTTCGCCAACGACTGCCTGGAGGTGCAGCTGCAGGCCAACTGCCGCGAACGGGACGTCTTCCTGATCCAGCCGCTGGTCCGACCGGTGCAGGAGCACCTCGTCGAGCTGCTGCTGATGTGCGACGCCGCGCGCGGCGCGTCCGCACGCCGGATCACCGTCGTCATGCCGCACTACTCCTACGCCCGCTCCGACAAGAAGGACGCACCCCGTATCTCCCTCGGCGGACGCCTCGTCGCCGACCTGATGGTGGCGGCCGGCGCGAGCCGCGTCCTCGCCATGACCCTGCACGCGCCCCAGGTGCACGGCTTCTTCACGGTGCCGGTCGACCACCTGCACGCGCTGCGTGAGCTCGCCGCGCACTTCCGGCAGTACGACCTGTCCCGTACGACCGTCGTCTCGCCGGACCTCGGCAACGCCAAGGAGGCCGCAGCGTTCGCCCGGATGCTCGGCGCCCAGGTGGCCGCAGGCGCCAAGCAGCGGTTCGCGGACGACCGGGTCAGCATCAACACCGTCATCGGCGAGGTGACCGGGCGGGACGTCATCATCCTGGACGACGAGATCGCCAAGGGCAGTACCGTCCTCGAACTCCTCGACCGATTGCGGGAGCTGGGGCCGCGCTCGATCCGGGTCGCCTGTACGCACGGCCTGTTCGCGTCCGGGGCGCTGAAGCGGATCGGTGAGCAGCCCGACGTACTGGAGATCGTGTGCACCAACACCGTGCCGGTCCCGGCGGAGGAGCGCACCGAGAAGCTGCGGATCCTCTCCATCGCCCCCGCGCTCGCCGAGGCCGTGCGCCGCATTCACAACGGGGAGTCCGTCAGCGCCCTGTTCGACGCGCCGGGAACCGAATAGACAGGAGGGAGCGGAGCAACGCTCGGCACGACCCGGATGCACGGCTCGGCATCACCGGATGCTCAGGAGGGCTCGCCATGGCGAAGGCGAAGTTCGAACGGACCAAGCCGCATGTGAACATCGGGACCATCGGTCACATCGACCATGGGAAGACCACGCTCACGGCGGCCATCACGAAGGTGCTGCACGACAGGTATCCCGACCTGAACCCGTTCACGCCGTTCGACATGATCGACAAGGCGCCCGAAGAGCGGCAGCGCGGAATCACCATCTCCATCGCGCACGTCGAGTACCAGACCGAGCGCCGGCACTACGCGCACGTCGACTGCCCGGGGCACGCGGACTACATCAAGAACATGATCACCGGCGCGGCCCAGATGGACGGCGCGATCCTGGTCGTCGCCGCCACCGACGGGCCGATGCCGCAGACCAAGGAGCATGTGCTGCTGGCGCGGCAGGTGGGAGTGCCGTACATCGTCGTCGCGCTCAACAAGGCCGACATGGTCGACGACGAGGAGATCCTGGAGCTCGTCGAGCTGGAGGTGCGCGAGCTGCTGACCGACTACGAGTTCCCGGGCGACGACGTCCCGGTGATCAGGGTCTCCGCGCTCAAGGCGCTGGAGGGGGACCCGGAGTGGGCCCGGTCGGTGCTGGATCTGCTGGAGGCCGTCGACACGGCCGTCCCGGAGCCGGAGCGCGATGTCGACAAGCCGTTCCTCATGCCCATCGAGGACGTGTTCACCATCACCGGTCGCGGCACGGTCGTCACCGGCCGGATCGAGCGCGGCCGGCTGCTCGTGAACAGCGAGGTCGAGATCATCGGCATCCACGACCAGAAGACCAAGACCACGGTCACCGGCATCGAGATGTTCCGCAAGCTCCTCGACGAGGGCCGTGCCGGCGAGAACGTCGGTCTGCTGCTGCGGGGCGTGAAGCGGGAGGACGTCGAGCGCGGCCAGGTCGTCATCAAGCCCGGATCGGTCACCCCGCACACGGAGTTCGAGGCGCAGGCGTACATCCTGTCGAAGGACGAGGGCGGCCGGCACACGCCGTTCTTCCAGAACTACCGCCCCCAGTTCTACTTCCGTACGACGGATGTGACGGGCGTGGTGACCCTGCCGAAGGGCACCGAGATGGTCATGCCGGGCGACAACACCGGCATGCACGTCCAGCTGATCCAGCCCATCGCCATGGAGGAGGGGCTGAAGTTCGCCATCCGCGAGGGCGGCCGGACGGTGGGGGCCGGTCAGGTCACCAGAATCCTCAAGTAGCCGCCCTCACAAGGCGGTTGACGGCGTCATAAGGTGCCGGACGTGGTCTCGGGCTGGTCCAGGGCCGCGTCCGGCGTCGGATGCGGGGGCAGCAGCCGGGACAGGCCGGTGATCCTGAGCACGCGCAGGGTGAGCGGGTGGGTGCAGACCAGGTGCAGCTGCCCGCCGTGGTCGAGGACCCGGCTGCGGGCCCGGTACAGCAGACGCAGTCCGGAGCAGTCGAAGAACTCGACGCTCCTGAGGTCGATGACGATCCGGGCGTCGGGGCGGGTCGTGACCCGGTCCAGGTACGGGGCGATCTCCACCGCCGCCGCGATGTCGATCTCGCCGCGGAACTCCAGCACCGTGTGGTCCCGGTGCCGGTGGACGCGCAGATGCCGGCTGAACGGCGCAGGATCCTGCTGCACGACGACATCGCCTCCAACCTGTTCACTTGCGGCGGGGTGCCCAAATGCGGCCCCCGCACTGCAAGTTACCCTCGATTGAGCGAATCTGAGCATGTTCGATTGACATATGTCTTTGAATTGCGACAGAGGTTTCGCGTGACGCGCGGGACTCGGCCACGAGCGGAACGTGGCTACGACAGGGCGTGCCAGGCCTTGGAGAGTGCCTGGCGGAACTGCTCGGTCTGATGGGCCGTGAGGTCACGCACCATCCGCTCCTCCAGCTCCCGCACGGACTGCTCGTACTGTGCGAGCAGCTCGCGGCCCGCGTCGGTCAGCAGGATCAGCAGCTCGCGGCGGTTGCGCGGGTTGCGCTCCCGGCGGACGAGTCCGCGGGTCTCCAGGCTCCGTACGAGATCGGCGATCGACTGCGCCGTGACGAAGGAGTCGCGCGCCAGCTGGGCGGCCGACAGTCCGTCGTGCCGCTGCAGCACGGTGAGCGCGGTGTACTGCAGCGCGGTGATCCCGGACGGTCTGACCAGCTCGTCCAGGTGGGAGCGCACCACGAGCTCCACCTGCTTCACCATGTAGAGAAGCGACGGTGGTGCCTTGGTTGCCTGGGCGTCGAGCATGAGTTCAGCCTAGAGCATTGACAGGAATCCTGTCTGTAATGAGACTGCGGACAAACAGGAATCCTGTTGATTGAAATCTTGGCAATGAGGCTGAGGAGTGGCGATGACCACCTTCGAGATCGAACCCGGTCGGTTGTTCATCGGGGGCCAGTGGCGCGAGGCCGCCGACGGAGCCCGCACCGAGGTGGTCGACCCGTCCCGGGGCGCGGTCGTCACGACCGTCGCGGACGCCGGTGCCGCCGATGTGGACGCGGCCGTGCGCGCCGCGCGGGACGCCTTCGACGACGGTGCCTGGTCCGGGCTGAGCGGCCGCGAGCGCGGCAGGGTGCTGCACCGTATCGCCGAGCTGATCCGGGAGAACGCCGACACCATCGCCGAGGTGGAGAGCCGTGACGTCGGCAAGCCGATCACCCTCGCCCACGCCGTCGACGTCACCAACGCGGCCAACGACTACGAGCACTTCGCCGCCCTCGCCCACTCCCTGGACGGCTCCGTCCGCGACACCCCCATGAACGCCCTCGCCTACGTGCGGCGCCGGCCGATCGGCGTGGTCGCGGCGATCACGCCGTACAACTTCCCGCTGATCCTGGCCGGCTCGAAGATCGCCCCGGCGCTCGCGGCGGGCAACACGGTGGTGCACAAGCCGGCCGAGGAGACTCCGCTCAGCGCCCTCTACATGGCCGATCTCTTCAAGCGGGCCGGGGTCCCCGACGGCGTGGTCAACGTCGTCACCGGCGGTCCCGCGGCCGGCGAGGCACTGCTGCGGCACTCCGGTGTCGACAAGGTCGCCTTCACCGGCTCGACCACGGTCGGCCGGAAGGTCGCGGCCATCGCCGGGGAGTCGCTCAAGCCGGTCACCATGGAACTCGGCGGCAACGCGGCCCACCTCGTCTTCGAGGACGCCGACCTGGAGAAGGCCGTTGGCGCGATCATCAAGGGCTTCGTCTTCAACACCGGACAGTTCTGCATGGGCGGACCGCGGCTGCTGGTGGCCCGGCAGGTCTACAGCACCGTGCTCGGCATCCTCGCCGACGCCGTGCCCGGCGTCCCGCTGGGCGACCCGCGCAAGCCCGAGACCGTCGTCGGCCCGATGGCGGGGGAGCGGCACCTGCGCAAGGTCGAGGAGTACGTCGACCTGGCCCGCAAGGAGGGTGGCCGCATCGTCTGCGGCGGTGAGCGGCTCGACCTGGACGGCGGCTACTACTACAGGCCGACGGTGATCGCCGACCTCGCGAACGACTCCCGGGTGGTCCAGGAGGAGATCTTCGGCCCGGTCCTCACCGTCCAGCCCTTCGACTCCGAGGACGAGGCCGTCGAGCTCGCCAACTCCACGCCGTACGGCCTGGCCTCGGGCGTCCAGACCGGCAACCTGGCCCGCGCGCATCGTGTCGCCGACCGGCTGGCGGCCGGCATCGTCTGGGTCAACGACTGGGCGATGCTCGACCCCGCGGTCCCCTTCGGCGGCGTCAAGGACTCCGGCTTCGGCCGCGAGTACGGGCCCGAGGCGCTCGACGCCTACACCACCACCAAGTCCGTCGTCGTCTCGCTCGACTGAGCGCACTGCGAAGGAGATCCGTCAGATGTCCATCCCCACCCGTGCAGCCGTCGTCGAGTCCGGCGGAGCACCCTTCACCCTCTCCGACGTCGAGCTCGACGAGCCCGGACCGCACGAGGCCGTCGTCCGCATGGTGGCGACCGGCCTGTGCCACACGGACCTCGGCGTGGCGAGCGGCGGACTGCCCTTCCCCCTCCCCGGCGTCCTCGGCCACGAGGGCGCGGGCGTCGTCGAGGCCGTCGGTCCGTCCGTGACCTGCGTCGCGCCGGGCGACCACGTCGTGCTGTCCTTCACCTCCTGCGGGGACTGCCGCAACTGCCGGGGCGGCCACCCCGCGTACTGCGCGACCTGGCTGCCGCTGAACCTCATCGGCGGACGCCGGGCCGACGGCACCAGCACCCTCAGCCGGGACGGCGAGGCCCTCGGCGGTCACTTCTTCGGGCAGTCCTCCTTCGCCGAGCGGGCGCTGGTGGACGAGCGCAGCCTGGTGAAGGTCGACCCGGAGGTGCCGCTCGCGTCGATCGCCCCGCTGGGCTGCGGGGTGCAGACCGGAGTCGGCGCCGTCTGGAACGTACTGAAGCCGGTCACCGGCAGCACGGTCGTCGTGCTCGGCGCCGGAGCCGTCGGCCTGTCCGCGGTGATGGCGGCCGCCCTCACCCCCGCGACCACGATCGTGGCCGTCGACCGGGTCGGCGAACGCCTGTCGCTGGCAAAGGAGTTGGGCGCCACCCACACCGTCAACGCCGCCGAGGCCGATCTCGGCGACGCGCTCGCCGTGATCACCGGCGGCCAGGGCGCCGACGGCGTAGTGGAGACCACGGGCAACGTGGCCGTCCTGCGCCAGGGCGTCGACGCGCTCGCCGCCCGCGGCACCCTGGTCGTCGTCGGCGCCCCGCCCTTCGGCACCGAAGTCGCCCTGGACGTCAACGGGTTGCTCGGCGGCAAGCAGGTCGTCGGCCTCACCCTCGGGGACGCCGAGACGCAGACGTTCATCCCTTCCCTGGTCCGGCTGGTGAAGGAGGGGCGGCTCCCGCTGCACCGCCTGGTCAGCACCTATCCGTTCGCGGACATCGACCAGGCGGTACGGGACATGGGTGCGGGCAAGGCGATCAAGCCCGTCCTGACGTTCTGAGTCAGTCGACCGTCAGGACCAGCTTCCCCGTCGTCCGGCCGGTGTCGCCCAGCGCATGTGCCTCGGCGGCATCGGCCAGCGGGAAGATACCGGCGATCGTGGCGCGCAGCTTCCCCGCCTCGACCAGCTCCGCGATCGCCTGCATGCCGCTGTGCGAGGCGTCGACGAGCATCCGCAGCGCCCGGACACCGAGCCGCTCGGCCTCCTCGTAGAAGTCGTCCGAACCGACCGGCAGGATCGAGACGACGAGCCCACCGGGACGCAGCACCCGCAGCGAGCGCGTCGAGGTCTCGCCGCCGATCGTGTCCAGGACGACGTCGACGTCCTTCACGGCCTCGGCGAAGTCCGTCTCCCGGTAGTCGATCGCCTCGTCCACGCCGATTCCGCGCAGGAAGTCGTGCTTGCCCGCGCTCGCCGTGCCGATCACATACGCGCCCCGCGCCTTGGCGATCTGCACGGCCACGTGCCCGACTCCGCCGGCGGCGGCGTGGATCAGCACGCGCTGCCCGGGCTGGAGGTCGGCGTACTCGACCAGGGCCTGCCAGGCGGTGAGGGACACCAGCGGCAGCGCGCCCGCCTGAACGTGGTCGATCGAGGCCGGCTTGTGCGCGAAGGCGCGGGCCGGCGCGGTGACGTACTCGGCGTGCGAGCCGTGCCCGAACGGATAGGACAGCATGCCGAAGACCTCGTCGCCGGGCTTGAACCGGGCGACGCCGATCCCGACCGCCTCGACCACACCGGAGACGTCCCAGCCCAGGACGAAGGGCGGCTTCCCCAGGAAGCCGCCGGTCGCGCGGTGCTTCCAGTCGGTCGGGTTGACGCCCGCGGCGCGGACGCGGACCAGTACCTCGTTCGTGCGCGGGGCCGGGCGCTCGACTTCCACTTCCTTGAGGACCTCGGGGCCGCCGAGGACGTCCTGGCTGATGGCTCGCATCGTGTTCACAGTGCTCATGGTGAAACAGCCTGCCGGGAGCCGTCGCCCGGGGAAATGGCACGATGGCCAACATTCGATAGGATCGTGCCATGAGCGGAGAGCGAAGCGGCGCGCGACAGGTGGAACGGGTCGTGGTGCTGGCCCTGGACGGCGTCTACCCCTTCGAGCTGGGCATCCCCAGCCGGATCTTCGGGGCGGCCGACGGCCACTACGAGGTCCTGACCTGCAGTGTCGACGGCCGCCCAGTGCGCAGCAACGCCGACTTCACGATCGGCGTCCAGCACGGCCCGGAGATCCTCGCCACGGCCGACACCGTGGTGGTCGCCTCCATGGCCGTCCCGTACATCCCCACGGAGCTGCCGGACGAGGTCGCCGCCGCGCTCGCGCTGATCCGTCCGGACGCACGCATCGTGTCGATCTGCACCGCTGCCTTCGTCCTCGCCGCGGCGGGCCTCCTCGACGGCCGCAGGGCCACCACGCACTGGCAGGTGACCGACTGGTTCCGGCGCCGCTACCCGCACGTCGACCTGGACCCGGACGTCCTCTTCGTCCACGACGGCCGCATCCTCACCTCGGCCGGCGCCGCCTCCGGAGTCGACGTCTGCCTGCACATCGTCCGCACCGACCACGGCCATGAACTCGCCAACGCGGTGGCCCGGCGCTGCGTCGTGCCGCCTTTCCGGGACGGCGGCCAGGCCCAGTACATCGAGCAGCCGGTCCCCGAGAGCGGGGCCGCCGGCACGGCGGCCACCCGCGCCTGGGCCCTGGAGCACCTCGACGAGCCCCTCACCCTGACCGACCTCGCCGCCCACGCCCGGATGAGTCTGCGCACCTTCGCCCGCCGCTTCAACGACGAGGTCGGCCTCAGCCCCGGCCGCTGGCTGATCCAGCAGCGCGTCGCCCGCGCCCGGCATCTGCTGGAGTCCAGCGACCTGTCGGTGGACCAGATCGCCGGACAGGTCGGCTTCGCCACGGGAGCCTCCCTGCGCCAGCATCTGCATGCCGCGATCGGGGTGTCGCCGCAGGCGTACCGGCGCACGTTCCAGGCGGCTGCCGCCCGTTAGGCGCGAAGGTTCCTGCCCACCGTCGCGTCAAAGGATCAACACAGCAAAGGGAACAGGGGGGCAGGAATGCGCAGAGGGCTTGTGGCCGTGGCGGTGCTCGTGGCGACGGCGGCCATGGGATGCGCTACCGCGTGGAGCGGGAGGGGAACGGCCGCGTCCTGTTCTCCTACGACGTCGACGGGTGCACCAAGGTCGCGGTCGTCGTCGCCAAGGACCGTGAGGACCGCCCGGCTCTGGACCGACCGGAACGGCCGCCGCGTGCCGGTCACCGAGATCAGCAGCTCCGTGGGAGCGGCCCACTGCGACTGGCAGAAGGCCCACTTCCTCGAAATCGGCGAGTATCGGGAGCGCACGATGTACGCCTGCGATCCCGACGGTGTCCTCGAACCCGGCATGCTGAACGCCCCGTACGACGGCGACGTACCCATGCCCGGCGACGCGCACGACACCGGATACCGGCGCGGTGACTGGCGGTTGTGGCTGACAGATGACAAGTCGATGGCGTTTGTCCGCACGCCCGACGGTGTCGAGGCCTGGCCCCGCGTGAAGGACGGCGTCGGCTGCAAGTGAACCCTGAGTGAACCCCGGCGTCGTTTTCTCCAACTCCGCAGGTCAGTAAGGGTATTTGTCGATGTTTGTGCTCCTGGCGGAGAGTGATGGAACCCTCACTTCCGCCGAGCTGCGAGTTTGATCCTTTTGCGTTCAAACCCGATAAGCTCCCGTTCGGCGCTGCGAGTTGACTCGATCCGGATCGGTCATCTTGCGGTGCGTACTCATGAGTGCGATCGCCTTGCACACCCCCCCTTGATCGATCGTTGCCTCGAAGGATGCAGATGGAACTCGCCACTCCGCCGCCGGCGGCGCGGCCCCCTGTCGCCTGGTACAGCTGGTGGCTGATGCCACTGGCTTTAGGAGGTGGGACGGTTGCCGCCACGTTCATGAGCTCGGAGCGAATAACCGCAGGCGTCGCCGGTGTCGCGGCGACCGCGGCCAGCGCCGTGTGCGTACGCCTCCTGTTGCGTACCCGGGTGCAACTGACCAAGTCCGAGGGTGAGTTCCGCACCTCGCAGGCCGAGCACTCGCAGCAGTGGCAGCAGCATGTGGCGGGCCTGGAGCGGAAGTTCAGTGCCGAGCGCGCCGCCCTGGAGAGCCGCCTCGCCGAGCAGTCCGGCGCCTACGAGAGCCGACTGGTCGAGCAGGCCCGGGCGTACGAGGAGCGGATCGCCGAGGCGAGCACCTCCTACGAGGAGCGGATCGCCGCCCAGGCCACGTCCTACGAAGCACAGCTCGCCGACCAGGCCGAGATCTGGCAGGAGCAGCTGTCCCACCAGCTGGCCGCCGTCACCCGGCTCGCCGACGATCAACTGCCCGACGCGCTGCGCCGGTTGCGCGAGGGCGAGGCCATCGACGACGTCCTGCCGGCGGTCAACCAGTGCGCGAAGGTCAGCGCCGAACTCCAGGCCAACCTTCGCAAGGTCCTGCGTACCGCGCTGATCGGCGTCGAGGAGGAGTTCAACCGCTCCACCTCCGCCGAGCAGGCCGTGGTCGGTATCGGCAACCGTATCCACGTGCTGACCAGCAAGCTGCGCGGCCGACTGCACGAACTCCAGGGCGAGCACGGCCGGCTGCCCGCCGTCGCCCGCGGCCTGATGGAGCTCGACCAGGCGATCGGCCCCGCCGACTGTCTCGCCGCCAGCATCAGCGTCCTCGGCGGCTCGGACCGGCCCGGCCGGCAGTGGCAGGAGCCGCAGCGCCTGCTCAGCGTGGTCCGCGGCGGCATCGGCCGGATCAAGGACTTCCACCGGATCGACGTACGCCATCTGCCTGAACTCGGCGTCGACGGCGGCCTGGTGGACCACCTCACGCTGATCTTCGCGCATCTGCTGGACAATGCTGCCCGCTACTCGCCGCCCACCGAGCCGGTCCTCGTCTCCGGCAAGGAGGTCCCCAACGGTGTCGGCATCGAGATCCAGGACTCCGGCAAGGGCCTGAGCGAGGAGAAGAAGCGCGAGGCCGAGCACGCCCTCGCCGGCACCGCCCCCGGCGCGGGCCTCGGCGGCATCTCGGAGGACGCGAACATCGGTCTGCGCGTCGTCGGCATCCTGGCCCGCCGGTACGGCATCCGCGTCACCTTCGCGGACTCGCCGTGGCTGGGCACCTCGGTGGTGGTCGTGGTCCCGCACAAGTACTTCAGCCCGCTGCCCGCCGCCTCCGCCAGCCCGGCGGCGACCGCACCGACGGCCCCGGCCACCGCGTCCGCCCCGGCCCGCGAGCAGCGCGTCGCGGCGGCGGCCCCGGCCGACACCGACGACGCCGTGGACACCACGCCCGGCGGCCTGCCCCGGCGCCGCAGCAAGCGGCACGAGGCGGCACGCCACGAGCCGGCCCCGCGTCCGGAGCGGAGCGAGGAGACGACGTCCGTCTCCGCCGTTCCGCCCGACGCGTCCTTCGCCGGTCTGGCCGCCTTCGCCACCGCGGGCCGCGAGCCCGGCGAGGACGGCACGACGGGCGACGGCCGCGAGTCCACCGAGCAGCACCGCACCGAAGAGAGCGACTAGTCCATGACGCAACAGGGAACCGACGTGAGCTGGGCGCTCCGCGACCTGGTGGAGAGTATCCCGGAGATCAACTTCGCCCTCGTGGCCTCCAGTGACGGCAAGGCCATCACCGCCTTCGGCGCCGAGGACCCCGACGACGTGGACCGCTTCGCCGCCGTGGTGGCCGGACTGCAGGCGCTGGCCCAGCCGGTCGCCGAGCAGTTCCCCAAGTACGCGGGGCAGCTCAGGCTGGCGATGATCGAGGTCGACGGCGGTCACCTCTTCGTCGTACGGGCCGGTGTCGAGACCTATCTCGGCGTCCTCGCCCGGGAGGGCCTCGACCAGGGCCTGCTCGGCCATCAGATGAGGGACCTGGCGCGCAGGATGGGCGAGTTGCTCGGCACCACTCCGCGCCTGGAGGAGCACTCTGGATGAGTGCTCCCCGCCGGCCCACGGACCCGTCCGGTCTCGAGCGCTACTACGTCCTCACCAAGGGGCGCAGCGGACCGGGCGGTTCGGCGTCGAGCCTCGACGTGGCGACCCTCATCGTGTCCCTCACGACGCCCTTACCGGGCATGCAGCACGAGCACGAGGAGATCCTCCGGCGCTGCCGCGATCCGCTGTCGGTGGCCGAACTCGGTGCCCATCTCGGATTGCCCTTCAACATTCTCGCGGTGCTGCTGGCGGATCTGCTCGAGGCAGGCCGCGTCGAAGCCCGTGACCCCATCCCGGTGCACGGCGCCGGCCGCGGGCCCGACCTCGCGCTCCTTGAGGAGGTACTCAGTGGACTTGAAAGGCTTTGACCACCAGGGTGGGCCGGCCTCCGGTGGCACCCGCTCGGTGAAGGTGATGATCGCCGGCGGGTTCGGCACCGGGAAGACCACCATGGTCCGCTCGGTGAGCGACATCAAGCCGCTCACCACCGAGGAGACCCTCACCCAGGCGAGCGCCGACGTCGACCACCTGATCGGTGTGGCCGACAAGACCGAGACCACCGTCAGTCTCGACTTCGGCAAGATCAGCATCAACGACAGCCTGATGCTGTACCTGTTCGGCACCCCGGGCCAGGAGCGGTTCTGGTTCCTGTGGAACGGCCTGTTCAAGGGCGCGCTCGGCGCGGTCGTCCTGGTGGACACCCGCAGGCTCGCCTCCAGCTTCCGTGCGATCGAGGAGATGGAACGCCAGGAGGTGCCCTTCGTCATCGCCCTGAACGTCTTCCCCGACTCCAAGGAGCATCCCATCGAGGAGATACGGGACGCCCTGGACATCTCCCCCCACACCCCGATCGTGGTCTGCGACGCGCGCGACCGGGCCTCCAGCCGTGACGTACTGATCACCCTGATGCGTCACTTGAAGGAACGCTCCGCCGTCGCCCTGGAGCCCCGATGAACGACAAGAACCTCAACAGTCCCGACGCCCCCCGCGGCTGCCCGGTCGCGCACGGTTCGGCAGAACCGGTCCGGCTGTACGGGCCCGAGGCGGCGACCGACCCGCGCGGCATCTACGAGCGGCTGCGCAAGGAGCACGGCTCGGTCGCGCCGGTGCTGCTGGAGGGCGACATCCCCGCCTGGCTGGTACTGGGCTACCGGGACAGCCGGCGGGTGCTCGACAATCCCACCCAGTTCGCCCGGGACGCGCGGATCTGGCGGGACTGGCGTGAGGGCCGGATCGCGGACGACTCTCCGCTGGTTCCGATGCTCGCCTGGCGCCCCGACTGTGTGTCCCAGGACGGCGAGGCTCACCGCCGACTGCGCGGTGCCGTCAGCGACGGGCTGCAGTCCGCGGCCGGCCGCGGTGTCCGGCGCCACGCCACGCACTTCGCCAACAAGCAGATCGACGCGTTCGCGGACTCCGGCCGCGCCGATCTGGTGGCGGACTACGCCGACTATCTGCCGATGCTCGTGATCGCCCGCGTTCTGGGGCTTGCCGAGGCGGAGGGGCGTCGCCTGGTCGAGTCCTGCGCCCAGGTGATGAAGGGCGGCGAGGACGCCGTCATGCACGACGGCGTGATCAGGGAGATCTTCGGTGAACTCGCCGAGCGCAGGCGGTCCGAACCCGGCTCCGACCTCGCCACCGGCCTGCTGGAGCATCACGCGGCGCTCGACCACGACGAGGTCGTGGCCCACCTGCGCGCGGTGCTGATCGCCGCGCACGTCACGACCAACCTGCTGGCCCGGGTGCTGGAGCTGGTCCTGACCGACGTCTCCCGGCTCTCCGGGCTGATCAGCGGTCAGCTGAACATCTCGGCGGTGGTGGAGGAGGCCATGTGGAACTCTCCGCCGCTGGCCGTCCTGCCGGGGCGCTTCGCCGCCAGCGATGTCGAACTGGGCGGGCACCGCATCGAGGAGGGCGACCTGCTCGTGCTCGGTCTCGCCCCGGGCAACCTCGACCCCGAGATCCGGCCCGACCCGGGTGTCTCCGTGCACGGCAACCAGGCACACCTGGCGTTCGGCTCGGGCCCGCACGAGTGCCCCGGGCAGAACATCGGGATGGCCATCATCGAGATCGCGGTGGACGTCCTGCTGCACCGTCTGCCGGGCCTGCGCCTGGCCGTGCCGCCGGAGGAGCTGACCTCGACCGCGTCCACATGGATGTCCCAGCTGGACAGCCTGCCGGTCGAGTTCCCGGTATAGGCCCTGAGACGCCGCTGCCCGGCCGGGTCACCCGGCCGGGCAGCGGCGAGGAGTGAGGCGTCAGCCGTCGAGCCAGTCGCCTGCGAGGTCCGTGGGACGGTATCCCGTGGCGTTCCAGAGGAAATGCGGGTGGGCACAGCCGAACATGTAGGCGAGCAGTGCGATGTCCTCCCTCCCGGTCTGAGGGTCGTGCAGGGCGTAGAAGAACTCGGATCCGACTGCGCCGGAGTCTTGCTGGACATCACGAGCGCGGGCCGTGGACGGTGCGGCGCCGGCTGCCTCCACGGCGGCGATGTACGTGCGGCGCAGGATCTCCCATGTGCTGTCGGTGTTGCCGTGCCAGGGGCCGTGCAGTGCTTCGAAGGCATGGAGCTCGACGTCGAAGAGGGGCCAGGTCCCGGGGTATTCGGCTCGGCAGCGAGCGGACAGCTCGGCGGTCCGGGCGCTCAGAGTCGGCGCGGTGGGCCGCGGGGCGATGGTGAGGGTGGTGCCGTGGGTGAGGATGCCGGTGCATGCGTTGGGCTGAAGGTCGCACAGTGGGCAGTCCTGGGCCGGGGGGAGGCTCTGGGTGATGCCGTCGAACCACAGGGCGTGGCGGCCCGTGAGCCCCAACCAGACGATGGTGCTGGGCATCAGCCAGGTGTTCCACATCGGGGGATGCGCCTCGGGCAGGCAGCCGTACTTGATGAGGGCGATGGCGCTGGCAGCGTAGAGGGCCTTGGTGTGGGAGGGCATGTCGGCGAGCCAGAAGTTGCTGATCTCGCCGGTGAGGGCGTCGGCTCGTACGTCGACCATGTCGTCGACGACGCGGCACAGCAGCAGGGAGGCGAGGTGTTCTTCCTGCCAGAGTTCGGTGTCGGGCGAGACGTGCCAGAACAGGCAGTCCATCATCTGCAGGAGTGAGTAGGTGCTCTGGCTGAGTGGGTTGGTCTGGGGGAGTACGACGCTGCCCGCGTGATGCTGTTGGAGCCAGTACTCGTCCACGGATCGCTTATGGGCTGCGTAGAGTCCGCAGACGAGGGCCCGTGCGGTGTTGGTGCTGAAATTCTCGGCCAAGCGGCCTTCGATGAGCTGGGTGAGGTGCGTGGTGTCTATGGTGTCGATCACGCGCTTGTATTCGTGGAAGAGCAGGATGTCGTCCTCGAAGCGGTGGCGGTAGCCGAGGTCTCGTTCAAGGTCGTTCAGCTGCCGGGCCAGGACCCAGCCACCGGTCAGGACGCTGTCGAGTTCCCGGTGGTACGGCCAGGTCTTGACGGTGAGGGGACGACCGGCGCTCTGCCGCCAACCGTAGTCAGCCAGTGTGCGTGCGGGGGGCGAGGGCAGCCGACGGCACAGAGGGCAGGCGCAGACGGTTGCCTGCTCCTCCTCGCGCGGCGGGGTGAGCGCCCGGCTCCTCCAGGCCCCTTCCAGCATCATGCAGGTCAGTCGGCAGACCTCGATATCGGTGCTGACTTGGGGGAAGGCCGCTTCGATCACGCGCAGGCTGGCATCGAGTCGCCTCAACCTGGCGTTGCCCTCTTCGTCGGGCGGGAGGAACGCGCGCGGCGCCAGGTTGAGGGCTCCCTTCACATGCAGCGCGGTGCTGGAGTGGGGGGAGCCGAGTGCGTCCAGCCGCTGCTGAGCGGCGTTCTGGCGATCTCGGTACTCATCGGCGCACCCATTGATGTGTTGCGCGAAGAGGTGGGCCAGGGCGTTCCCCGCCTCCGTCGGCTGGAGCTGGGCGCTTGGCTGCGCCGGGAGCAAGCTGTCGGTGGATATCTCCGGACCCCCGCCTACGACTCGAGATTTCACACCGGTCTCCCTTCAAGCTGTGGTCCTGGCAACGGAATCGATCGGCCGTGGTCGTTGGCCGGTCGTGTCCGAGAAAGGGGAGCGGGTCGCCCACCTGCTGCTTCGAGGACGAACCGCCCTGTGCCCGCCCAGTTCTCGATCGCGGCATGCGTTTCCTTTCGGGAGACGGCAGCGCAAAGTCCCCCCGCCCGTGCGTGCGGGCGGTCACCTTGACCGCCCGCGCACTCGAACTGGGTTTCGTGATACGAAAGTTGAACCGGAAAGCGGTACGAGACTGCCCAGACCGTAAATGATCTACGCGTAACCGGACCGTGATGTCCGTTACTGCTCAAGCCCCTTGAGCTGCGTATACTCGCGCGCCCCCGACGTAAGTGAGAGATACACGGGTTTCCGCGATCGCCTCGACCGGCCCGTCGAACGGATCGCGGTCCAGGACCACGAGGTCCGCCAGCGCACCCGCGCGCACCTCACCCGTGTCGTCCAGGTGGTTCACATACGCCGAGCCCGCCGTGTAGGCGGCGAGCGCCTCGGCGAGTCCGATCCGTTCGCCGGGCAGGAACACCGGCGTGTCGCCGCCGTCCGGTGCCACGCGGTTGACCGCGACGTGGATTCCCTGGAGCGGGTCCGGGCTGCTCACGGGCCAGTCGCTGCCGGCCGCGAGCCGGGCGCCGGAGCGCAGCAGGGCACGGAACGGGTACTGCCACGCGGCCCGTTCGGGCCCCAGGAAGGGGATCGTCAGCTCGTCCATCTGCGGTTCGTGCGCGGCCCACAGCGGCTGGATGTTCGCCGTCGCCCCGAGTTGGGCGAAGCGCGGCACGTCGGTGGGGTGGACGACCTGGAGATGGGCCAGGTGGGGCCGCGTGTCGCTCGGCCCGTTCGCGGCCCGCGCGGCCTCGATCGCGTCCAGCGCCTCCCGTACGGCCCGGTCGCCCAGCGCGTGGAAGTGGCACTGGAAGCCGAGCGCGTCCAACTCCGTGACGTACTTGGGCAGTTGAGTGGCGTCGATGAATGCGGTGCCCCGGTTGGCGGTGGCGCAGCCGCACTTGTCGAGGTAGGGGTCCAGCAGTGCCGCCGTGCCGGTCTCGGCGACACCGTCCAGCATCAGCTTCACACTGCCCGCACGGAAGCGGCCGTGGCTCAACGCCGCGCGCCGCTCGGCCAGTTCGGGAATCTGCTCCGAGCCGCGCTCCCGGTCCCACCACAGCGCGCCGACGACACGCGCGGTCAGCGAACCGTCCCGCGCTGCCGCCAGATACGCCTCCGACGGGTCGTCCATGCCGAGGAACTCCCCGACCAGCGCGTCCTGCCAAGCGGTGATGCCCAGCGCGTGCAGATGCCGCTGGGCGTGCAGCAGGGCCGCCACGCGGTCGGCCGGTGCGGCCGGCGGGGTGAGCCGTCCCACGAGCTGCATCGCCCCCTCCTGCAGGGTGCCGCTCGGCGCGCCGGAGGCGTCCCGGTCGATCCGCCCGTCGGCCGGGTCGGGCGTGTCGCGCGTGATGCCCGCGAGGGCGAGGGCACGGCTGTTGACCCAGGCGCCGTGATGGTCACGGTTGGGCAGATACACCGGCCGGTCGGGCACCAGCGCGTCCAGCAGCTCCTTCGTCGGCGTACCGCCCTCGAAGGCCTCCATCGACCAGCCGCCGCCCGTGATCCACTCCCGCTCGGGGTGCGCGTCGGCGTACGCCCGCACCGCGGCGAGCGTCTCGTCCGCCGTCCGCGCTCCCGTCAGGTCGCACTGGGTCAGCTCCAGCCCCGCCGGCACCGGATGCACGTGCGCGTCCTGGAAGCCGGGCAGCAGCAGCCGTCCCGCGAGGTCCACCACCTCGGTCCGCGGTCCGGCGAGATCGTGCACCTCCTCCCGTCCTACGGCCGTGATGCGGTCGCCAGTGACGGCCACGGCGGTCGCGGTGCGGCCCTCGGGCGTGAGGACGGGGCCGCCGGTGAAGAGGAGATCTGCGTGCATGGTCCGTTTCCTGGTAGGGGGTTGAGGGGGGCTATCGGGAGGTCGCGAGAAGCTGGGGCGCGTCGGCGTCGGTGCCCTTGCCGGTGCGGAAGTACGGCGACCTGCGCACCCACCTGGCCCACGCGGCGGCGACGAAGCCGGACGCGATCATCGCCAGGGGAGTGACGAGCAGGAACCAGCCGTTGTCGGCGCTGGCTTCGAAGTGATCGGCGGAGGTGGCGAACGACCAGCCGAGGTAGCCGCCGAGGCCGAGCAGGACCGCGGCACTCAGCGCGGGCAACACCACCGCCCTGACGCCTTGCCGCCAGTCCTCGCGCAGCAGCGAGCGGAACCGCACCGCCGCCGCGATGGCCGTGAGGGCGTACGAGAGGGCGACGACGATGCCCACGGCGCTCACCGTCGCCATGATCATGTCGGCCAGTCGCGGGATGACCAGCGCGAGCGCCGCGACCATGGCCGCCAGCGTGCCGATCAGCACCGTGCCGGCGGCCGGAGTCCCGTACCGGGGGCTGACCTTGGACCACACCGGGCCGAGCGTACGGTCCCGGCTCATCGCGAACATCGCCCGGGCCGTGGGGATCACGCCGGCCTGCAGCGACGCGACGGCCGAGAACATCAGGGCGATCAGGGGGAGCGCCGCCCACGGCTGGGATGCCAGGCGCTCGCCGAAGAAGGCCAGGCCCTCGGCACCGTGGCCGACCAACTCCTCCTCGGACAGGACGCGTTGGAAGGCCACCGAGCCGAGCAGGAACAGCGCCAGCATGGTGAACAGGGTGGTGATCCCGGCCCGGGACGCGTCGCGCGGGTCGCGCACCTCCTCGTTGACGCTGAACGCCGACTCGAAGCCCCAGTAGCAGAACACGGACAGGAGCAGCCCCTGTGCGAGCGCCGTCGCCGACGGGATCGCGAACGGGTCGAACCAGCTCAGGCTGAAGTCGTGCGGGCCGGTGACGATGCCGTAGCCGCAGAAGCCCAGCAGGACGACGTACTCGAAGACCAGCAGCCCGGCCTGGAGCCGCGCGGCGGTGCGGATGCCGGTCACGGCGGTCAGCGTGACCGCCACCAGCACCAGGATGCCGACGGCCGTCGTCTGCGCGGTGGAACCCGGGTCCAGCGCGAGGCCGCCCACGCGGTGCAGCCCGGCGTCCCCCGCCAGCTGCAGCAGGGCGGAGCCGGTCACCGCCGTGGTGTACGCGAGGAACGCCACCACGGCCACGATGTTCACCCAGCCGACCATGAAGCCCAGCCAGGGCGTCAGCGAACGGCCCACCCACACATAGCCGTTGCCCGCGTTGGGCTCGACCTTGTTGAGCCGGGAGTAGGCGCCCGCGATGCCCAGGACCGGCAGGAACGCCAGCAGCATGATCGCCGGCAGGTGCAGGCCGACCACCCCGGCCGTCACACCGAGGCCGATGCCGATGCTGGTGGTCGCGGCGGTGCTGGAGGCGGCGATGGCGACGCCGTCCAGGACACCGAGCGACTTGCGCAGCTCGGGCCGCGCTGGCGGGTCGACGCTGGGGGACTGCTTGTCGGACATGGCCCGTCTCCGCTCGCACCGGGGGCCTGGGCGGCCCCGATGAGCGGACATGAAACTGTCCGGGAGGTTAACAGGTCAACGGTGTTGTCATAAGGTGCGGGGACCTGGCCCGAGGGAGGCAGTCCATGAGCGAGCGCGTCGTCCCGCCCGCCGCCCGGCAGCGCAGGCGCCCCACCAAGCAGGGCGTCGTCCTGTCCGAGGAGCTGATCGTCGAGACGGCCCTCAGACTGATCGAGGAGCACGGCGCCGACGCCCTCTCGGTGCGCCGCCTCGGCCGAGCCCTCGGCGCCGACCCCAGCTCGCTGTACCGGTACTTCCGGCACACCGACGACCTGATGCTGGCCATCGCCGACGAGCTCATCGGCCGTACGCTGCGCACCTGGCGCCCCACCGGCGACTGGCGCGCCGACCTGCGCGACCTCGGCCTGCGGATGCACGCGGGGGCCCTGGCACACCCGCGGGCGGCCGTGCTCAGCTCCTACCGGGTGACCGGGCGGGCGTACGAGATCCAGGCCGTCGAGACCATCCTCGGCGTGCTGCGCCGCGCCGGTTTCCCCGACGCCGAGGCGGTGCGGATCTACCACGCGTTCGTCGACCAGGCCCTCGCCCACGGCGCCCTCGACTCGGCGAGCGCGGCGATGCCGAAGGCCGCACGGCAGGCGGAGGCGGCCGTCTGGCGCGCGACGTACGCGCGACTGCCCGCCGACACCCACCCGCACATCGCCGCCACGGCCCGCCATCTCGTGGCCGAGATGACTCACAGTTCGTATCCGGCGGCCCTGGACCTGCTGCTCAGCGCCGCATCGGCTCGGCTGGCGGAGATCGGGCCCCGGGACGGGCACCCGACGGTCACACTGGACCCGTCCGTCAACACCGCCCCGTGAGGAGGCCGTTCGCCGATGACCACGCCGCCCGCACGCTCCGCCGAGCAGCGCAAGAAGGACACCCTGCACCGTCTGGAGCACGACGAGGACGCGTGGGTCGCCACGGCCGAGGTCGACGGGGGCGTGCCGTATCTCGTCCCGCTGTCGTTCCTCTGGGATGGCTCGACCCTGCTGCTGGCCACGCCGGCCAACAGCCCGACGGGCCGGAACCTGAGGACGACCGGCAGAGCGCGCCTCGGCATCGGACCGACCCGCGACGTCGTCATGATCGAGGGCACGGTCGACACGCTCGCCCCCTCCCAGCTGCCCGAAGGCGAGGCCGACCGCTTCGCGGCCAAAACCGGCTTCGACCCGCGCCAACTCCGTACGCCCTACCTGTACTTCCGCGTCCGTCCGCACCGGGTGCAGGCCTGGCGCGAGGCCGACGAACTGGACGGGCGGGAGCTGATGCGGGACGGAGCGTGGCTGGTCGCGGACTGAAACGGCCTGGCCGGGACACCCGGAGGGATACAGGGCGGCGGGGCAGGACCGTCCCGCGCCCCGGACCCTTCGGAGGAGTCATGCCACTGGTGAAAGCGGGCTTCGTGGTGCTCGACTGTGCCGAGCCGGAGAAGCTCGCCGTGTTCTACCGGGAACTGCTGGAGGCCGAGCAGACGGAGGCGACCGCCAACCGTGTGGAGATCAGGGGCGCCGACGGCACCCGGCTCGCCTTCCGCCGCGACATGAACGCCACCCCGCCGAGCTGGCCGCGTCCCGAGAACTCCCTCCAGGCCCACCTCGACTTCGTCGTGGAGGACCTGGACGAGGCGGAACGCAGGATCGTCGGGCTCGGCGGCCGGCCCATGGACGCGAAGGACGCCCCCGGCCCCTACGAGGAACGCGGCTACGCCGACCCGGCCGGCCACTCCTTCACCCTGCGCCGCGTCGCCCCCACGGCGCCGAAGCAGGGCTGAACCCCTCGGTTCCGGCCGGGGCCCGGGGCCCCGAGGGGGGTTCAGCTGGGGCGCAGGGCTCCGAAGGCTCCGGCCGGAGCGCTGGGCTCCCAAGGCTCCGGCCGGTGCCCCGAAGGCTCCGGCCGGTCTCCCACACGTGCTCTCAGTCCCGCCCGCCCTTCTCGCCGCCCGGCCACACACCCGTCGAGCGCTCGATGGCCTTCGCGCCCGTGCGGTCCGCCAAGCTGCGCGCCACCGCGAAAATAGCGCCCTGGATCGCCGCCGCCAGCAGGATCTCCCCCCAGCCGCGGTCCCGGTCCAGCGCGTCGGGGGCGTCCTCCTCGTGCCGTACCGCCATCCACGTCTTGCGGAAGGCGAGCCCCGCCAGCCAGCCGCTCGACCAGCCGAGTGCGAATCCCAGGGGCTTGTAGGCGAGGGGGAGTTTCAGCTTCTTGGTCTTCTTGGACACGTGCGCCTCCTTGGTAGTCAGGGCCGCCCCTGAGCGGGGACTTCCTCGGTCTGCGGAACCGGTCCGGGCGGTGTCCCGTCACCGAACGGCCTGCCGCCCAGCTCCTCCCGGCCGTGCGGCGTGAGCCAGCCCGACAGATCAGGCCCGAGGGGGACGATGCCGGTCGGGTTGATGCCCCTGTGCACCCGGTAGTAGTGCCGCTTGATGTGGTCGAAGTCGACGGTGTCACCGAATCCCGGCGTCTGATAAAGGTCGCGGGCGTACGCCCACAGGACCTGATTCTCCGTCAGCTTCCAGCGATTGCACTTGAAGTGGCCGTGATACACGGCGTCGAAGCGGACCAGCGTGGTGAACAGCCGGATGTCGGCCTCGGTGATCGTGTCGCCGACCAGGTACCGCTGTCCGGACAGCCGCTCCGCCAGCAGCTCCAGGCGCCGGAAGAGCCGCGCGCACGCCCCCTCGTACTCCTCCTGGCCGGTGGCGAAACCCGCCCGGTACACACCGTTGTTCACGTCCTCGAAGACGTCCGCCATGACGGCGTCGATTTCGTCGCGCAGCGCCTCCGGGTAGAGATCGGGCGCCCCGTCGCGGTGCAGGGCAGTCCACTCGGTGGCGAGGTCGAGCGTGATCCGCTGGTAGTCGTTGGTGACGAGTTCGCCGCTGGGCACGTCCACGAGCGCGGGCACGCTGACGCCGCCCGGGTAGTCCGTCTCCCGCCGGTCGTAGGCCTCGCTGAGGAAACGGATGCCGAGCACCGGATCGCGGTCGTCCGGGTCCAGGGTGAAGCGCCAGCTGCGGTCGTCCTGGATCGGGTCGGCGATCGCCATCGACAAGGCGTCCTCCAGGCCGAGCAGCCGCCGCGAGATCACCGCCCGGCTCGCCCACGGACAGGCACGGCTGACCACCAGCCGGTAGCGGCCCGCCTCCACCGGCCAACCGTCCCGGCCGTCCGCGGTGATCCGGTCCGTGAAGTGGGCCTTCGACCGCTGGAACGACTTCCGGCCGTAGGCGGTGTTGCCCCCGCCGCTCATGACCGCGCTCCTTTCCGCCCCACGCTCTCTGCCGTACACCGTGTTCCCCGAACTCGGTTCCCCGATCTCACGGGTCCCCCGTTTTGCGCCGACCGCACGGTGTGATCCGCACCGACCGGGGCAGTCGGTGACAGGTGAGCCGGACGACCGAGGAACCGAAGACCGACCGAAGGACCCGCGTCACCGTCCTGGTGGCCCTCGCGGCCAACCTCGTCATCGCCGTCGCCAAGGCGGTCGGCGGCGTTGTCGCCCAGTCACCCGCACTGCTGTCGGAGGCGGCGCACTCCGTCGCGGACAGCATGAACGAGGTGTTCCTGCTGGCCGCGCTGCGCCGCAGCCGCCGCCCCGCCGACGCCCGTCATCCCTTCGGCTACGGCAAGGAACGCTTCTTCTGGTCGCTGCTCGCGGCCGTCGGCATTTTCGTGATGGGCGGCTGTTTCTCCTTCTTCCAGGGCTTCGACGCGCTGCACGGCGGCAGCGAGGAGAAGTTCGGCGGCTATGTGGCGGGCATCGTCGTGCTCGGGGTCGCCTTCCTCGCCGAGGGCCTGTCACTCGTCCGGGCACTGCACCAGGTCCGCCGGGAGGGCGGCCTCGCGAGCGGTCTGCGCGACCCGGCCCTGCGCACGGTCCTCGCCGAGGACGCCACGGCGGTGCTGGGCGTGACCCTGGCCATGACCGGCATGGTGCTGCACATGGTCACCGGGCAGGTCGTGTGGGAGGCGTCCGCCTCACTGGCGATCGGCGTGCTCCTGGTCTACGTCGCCTACCGACTGGGACGCGACGCCCGCGACCAGCTCATCGGGCAGGCCGCCGACCCCGAGGCGGACGCCCGGATCCGTGCCCTGCTGCAGGCGCAGCCGGAGATCGACAGCGTGGAGGCGCTGTTCACGATGAAGACGGGCCTGGAGACCGCCCTGGTGGCGGCCCGGGTCGATCTGGTGCCCGGCCTCGACAGCGAACAGGTCGAAGAGGTCGCCGTCCGCATCAAGCGGTCCATCGGCCACACCGTCGCCGAGGCGGACCAGATCTTCCTCGACGTCACGGAACGCTCCGCGCGCGAGGCAGAGGGAAGCCCCGCCGCGACGGGGGAGCGCGGCGGGGCCTGACGCACGTGTGCCCGGCGAACACCGGTTCATGCGTCCCGGGGAGAAAAAGTTTTCGGAGCCTCGGTCAGTCCCCGTCGAACGGCTCCAGCACGAAGACCGGGATCACCCGCTCCGTCTTCTTCTGGTAGTCCGCGTACGCCGGATACGCCGCGACGGCACGCTCCCACCACTCGGCCTTCTCCGCGCCGGTGACCTCGCGGGCCTTCATGTCCCGCTTCACGGGCCCGTCCTGGAGCTCCACATGCGGATCGGCCTTGACGTTGTGGTACCAGACAGGATGCTGGGGCGCGCCGCCCAGCGAGGCCACCGCGGCATAACGTCCCTCGTGCTCGACCCGCATCAGCGGCGTCTTGCGGATCTTGCCGCTCCTGGCGCCTCGCGTCGTGAGCAGGATCACCGGCATCCCGGTGTTCATGAGGGTCGTGCCCTGGGTGCCGCCGGAGCTCTCGTACAACTCCACCTGGTCGCGTACCCATTTGGTCGGGCTGGGCTCGTACTCGCCTTCAAGAGGCATGGCATCGGTCCCATCGTCGTGTCGGTGCTGACGGACAGCGCTCTTCAACACCGGCAGGCGCCGGATTCATCCTGCCGCCGGCTGCACCAGCATCCTTACGGCCAACGCCAGGATCACCCCACTCGACACCAGCGCCGTCACCAACCGCCCCCGATGCCCCGTCAGCACCCGCCCCAGCAGCGCCCCGCCGCCGACGAGCAGCAGCTGCCAGCTCGCCGACGCGGCGAACGCGGCCAGCACGAACACGCCCTGCTCCAGGAGCGGTACGGCGTCCGTCGCGCGGGTGCCGAGGACGAGGGCCGCGAAGTAGATCACGGTGGTCGGGTTGAGCAGCGTGATGCCGAGCAGCGCCAGATAGGCGCGCGCCGGGCCCGGGGGAGGGGGCGTGGAGCGGGTGGCGAGGCGGTGGTCGCGGTAGTGGCGTACGGCGGTGACCGCGCCGCGTACCGCGAGGGCCGCCAGCACCAGGGCGGACGCCCAGCGCAGCGGCACCAGCATCGGACGCAGCGCGGCGGCGAGTGCTGAGCCGCCGAGGGTGGCGACGAGGGCGTAGAGCCCGTCGGCGGTCGCGACGCCGAGCGCGGCGCAGACCCCGGTCCGCAGGGACGTACGGGCGGTGAGGGAGACGAGGTAGGTCGCGACCGCGCCGACCGGGACGGCGATGCCGTAGCCCGCGAGCAGCCCCGCGACGAGCGCGGCGGTCACGACGTGGGAAGCGTCGGACTCCACGGTCGGCCGGGCTGCTGCTGGGACCGCGCGGCGACAACGGCGACGGTCGGCGGCAGGAAGGCGGTGGTCGTAGACATGGCCGGATTCTGCGGGGGGCGGCTGCCCGCCGACAAGCGAATTTCGCGGGACGACGGGTCTCCTGCTCCCCGCGCCCGGACTCCTGTGCGACGTTCTCCGGCCATATTGCCGGAGCGCCCGATCTGGCCGAACTTCGCGTCGCCCATTAGGTGCCCCAGGCATCTAATGAAGATCGGCACGACGCACTCTTCGTCTGCGAGGTCTTCCATGACGGACATGACGGAATCGCACACCGTCGCCTTCCCTCAGAACCGCACCTGTCCTCCGTACCACCCGCCCACGGCCTACGACCCCCTGCGCGACTCCCGCCCGCTGGCCCGCATCACCCTGTACGACGGCCGCCCGGCCTGGCTGGTCACCGGCCACTCTCTCGCCCGCACCCTGCTGGCCGACCCGCGGCTGTCCTCCGATCGCACCCGGCCCGACTTCCCCTCGCCCACCGCGCGGTTCGCGGGGCTCCGCAACCGCAAGGGCGCGCTGCTGGGCACCGACGACCCCGAACACCGCGTCCAGCGGCGGATGATGGTCCCCAGTTTCACCCTCAGGCGTGCGGCCGAGCTGCGCCCGCAGATCCAGCGGATCGTGGACGAGCGGCTGGACGCGATGATCGATCGGGGGGCGCCCGCCGAGCTGGTGAGAGCCTTCGCCCTGCCGGTGCCCTCGATGGTCATCTGTGCCCTGCTGGGCGTCCCCTATGAGGACCACGAGTTCTTCGAGGGGCAGTCACGGAGTCTTCTGCGCGGCCCCACGGCCGCCGACACCATGGACGCCCGCGACCGGCTGGACGCCTACTTCGCCGAGCTGATCGACCGGAAACAGAAAGAGCCGGAGCCCGGCGACGGGGTCCTGGACGAACTCGTCCACCAGCAGCTGCGCGACGGCGAGCTGGACCAGGAGGAGGTCATCGCCCTCGCGACCATTCTGCTGGTCGCCGGGCATGAGACGACCGCCAACATGATCTCCCTCGGCACCTTCACCCTTCTCCAACACCCCGACCGCCTGGCCGAGTTGCGCGCGAATCCGGGGCTGCTGCCCGCCGCCGTCGAGGAGCTCATGCGGATGCTGTCGATCGCCGACGGGCTGCTGCGGGTCGCTGCCGAGGACATCGAGGTGGAGGGGGCGGTGACGATCCGGGCCGGCGAGGGAGTGCTCTTCGCGACCTCCGTCATCAACCGCGACGAGTCCGTCTACGCCGACCCCGACATCCTGGACTGGCGCCGCCCGGCCCGCCACCACGTCGCCTTCGGTTTCGGCATCCACCAGTGCCTCGGCCAGAACCTGGCCCGCGCCGAGCTGGAGATCGCCCTGCACGCCCTCTTCACCCGGCTGCCGACCCTGCGCCTGGCCGTCCCGGCGGAGGAAATCCCTTTCAAACCCGGCGACACGATCCAGGGGATGCTGGAACTCCCCGTGACCTGGTAAGAGGCTCCGGTCATGGACAACAAAACGAATGAAACAAGCAAAACGCATGAAACCGGCGAGAACCGCGAAGCGTCGGACATGCGCATCGACATCGACCACGACCTCTGCATCGGTGCCGGCCAGTGCGCCCTCGCCGCCCCGTCCGTCTTCACCCAGGACGACGACGGCTTCAGCGCCCTGATCCCCGGCCGGGAGGACGGCGGCGGCGACCCGATGGTGCGGGAGGCCGCCCGGGCCTGTCCGGTCAGCGCCATCACCGTGTCCGAGACGGGGAGCTGACGCCGGGCACGTCGAGCACCGCCAGGCCGAGGGTGCGCAGCCGGGCGGGGCGGCGATCACCTCGTAGGAGCTGATCCGCCCGCCTTCCACGGTGACGGTGACGGCGGACAGCAGCCGTCCGCGAGGGGCGACGACCAAGCCCGCGTCGTCGCCCACGAGCGCCGTCACCGCGAACCGCGCCCGGTTGCGCAGAAGCACCGTGCCCTCAGCCACCGCCCACGCACCCCGCAGCCCCGCCGCCACGCCCGGCGGCAGGGAGGCGGGGGCGGCCCGGCGCACGATGTCGGGGGCCGGCAGATCGAGCAGCGCGCCCAGGTCACCGCCCGCGCGGCGGCAAGGAACGCCTCGACGACCTGCTGGTGCCGGTGCCGGTCCAGCTCGGCGCCCGCACCGCGGCCGGGCCCCGCACCTTGCGCCGGGCCCGGCCGGCGAGCTTCTCCGGACGCCGTACCTGAGGGCATGCTTCGCCCACCTCGGCGTGACGCCGTAGCACCTCCACCTCGTCGCCGCCGAGCTGACCCGCATGGACGCCCTGCCCCGACTCGCCGGTCCGGAGCCCGTCGCGGCCCGACCTCAGCGCGTCGCCAGCAGCGCCCGCGCCGCCTCTCGAGCCTCGGCCGCCGGCCGCGCATCGCCCGTGATGCCCGCCGTGACCATGGCGCCCTCGGCCAGCAGATACAGCGGCCCGGTGAGCGCGTCGGGCAGTCCCGCCCCGGCCACCAGTGAGGCGAGCTGGTCGCGGAACGCCCGCTTGTGCGCCCGTACCTGGTCCGCCACCCGGTCCGAGCGGGCGCCCAGCTCGCCGTACGCGTTGATCCAGGCGCAGCCGCGGAAGTCCTCCTCGCGGAACCACTCCTCCAGCCAGTCGAAGACGGCCAGGATCCGCCGCTCGGGGTCGGCCTGCCGCTCCACATGCGCCGCGAGCCGTCCGCGCCAGCGCACGTCGCGTCGCTCCAGATACGCCTCGACCAGCTGCTCCTTCGCCGGGAAGAGCTGATAGAGCCGCTTGAGCGAGACCCCGGACGCGCCCCGGATGTCGTCCATGCCGACGGACTGGATGCCGCGCCCGTAGAACAGCCTCTCCGCGGCGTCCAGTGCTTGCTCCCGGGCGGTTGCGCTGTCCATGGACGACCTCTCCTTGACGCGAGAACGAGCATTCTCCTACGGTAGCAGGCGAGCGGAGAACGCTCGTTCTCCGATGTTCTTGCCGCTGTTCTTGCCGCTGTCCCGCCAACCGGAGGACGCCATGACCCACCGCCCGCCCCTGCCGCCGTTCACGCGTGAGACCGCCGCACAGAAGGTGCAGGCCGCCGAAGACGCCTGGAACACCCGCGACCCGCACAAGGTGGCGCTCGCCTACTCGCAGGACTCGGTGTGGCGCAACCGCGACACCTTCGTCACCGGGCGCGCCGAGATCGTCGAGTTCCTCACCGCGAAGTGGGCGCGCGAACAGGAATACGCGCTGCGCAAGGACTTGTGGGCCTTCGACGGCAACCGCATCGCGGTCCGCTTCCAGTACGAGTGCCGGGACACCGAAGGGCAGTGGTGGCGGTCGTACGGCAACGAGTTGTGGGAGTTCGACGAGCACGGGCTGATGACCCGGCGCGAGGCGAGCATCAACGACGTGGCGATCGAGGAGAAGGAGCGCCGGATCCACGGCCCGCGGCCCGAGGCGGAGCGGGGAGCGTCCTTCCCGCTTCAGTAGGGTTCCGGCGTGACCGAACAGGACGAGACACCGCCCTTCCTCTACGTCGTCGTCTGCGCCGCCGGCATCGCCGCGGACGTCGGCAAGCTGATCACCGCCGCCCAGGAACGGGAGTGGCAGGTCGGGGTCATCGCGACGCCGACGGCCATGAACGGCTTCTTCGACACGGCCGCCGTGGAGGCGCAGACGGGGTATCCGATCCGCTCCGCCTGGCGCCGCCCGGGCGACCCGCGGCCCTTCCCGGAGCCGGACGCGGTCGTGGTCGCCCCGGCCACGTTCAACACGATCAACAAGTGGGCGGCCGGCATCGCCGACACCCTCGCCGTGGCGACGCTGTGCGAGGTGTCCGGCCAGGGCATCCCGATCGGCGTCCTGACCTGCGTCTCCGACGCGCTGGCCGGCCATCCCGCCTATCAGGACAGTCTGATACGGCTGCGGGGGATGGGTGTGCGGTTCGGTTATCCGTACCAGGGCGCGGAGGGCGAGGAGTTCGGGTGGGAGCGCGCGCTGGATCTGGTGGGACGGTGACGCCCTCCCGGCAGGGGATCGCGGGCCACCAGCGGCCGGGACGGGATCGTCAGCCGGCTACTCGGCCCAGTTCGATGCGGTCGAGTGCCCTGGTGCGGGACTTGCGGCCCGCGCGGGGTGCGGCCACCGTGAACGCGACCGTGCTTGCGGGGCTGTTGCCGAGCGTGCCGATGTAGGAACCGGCGGGCGCGTACGCGGAGTCGACCAGTTCGGCGCCGCCCGCGAGGGTGGCCGAGGTGGCCTCGTAGGAGAGCGTGCCGGTGGTCGAGCCGCTTCCCGAGACGTCGAGGGAGCGGACGGCGGCGTGCCGGGCCGTCAGCGCGACGCGGTTGTTGTCCGGCCACCTGAACCGGATCTTGGACCGTCAGCGTGCCCTGGGGGGGACGCGGTGAGCACGTACAAGACGATCCGCGGGGACCTCCCGAAGGTGGTTCCGTTCTGGCCGCTCGGCCTGCCGGGTTGGACGGACGAGTGGCCGGCCCTCGGGATACGGGCGCCGAGCGGTCCCTCGTATGTCCCGGTGTGGCGCCGAGGCGGGAAGACCGAACGCGAGCTGCCCGTACGGCACTTGCCGCGCCCGCCCGGTGTGCTGCTGATCCGGCTTGATTCGGCGAGCGCGGCGTGAAAACAGGGGTCGGTGGAGCAGACCACGTACGCTCCCCCTGGTACCCCACCCCGAAGGCAGGAGCAGCAACGATGCAGTACGTGAAGCTCGGTTCGACGGGCCTGGACGTGTCGCGGATCTGTCTGGGCTGCATGACCTACGGGCTCCCGGACCGCGGCGTGCACGAGTGGACCCTCGACGAGGAGGCGTCACGGCCGCTGATCCGGCAGGCGCTGGAGGCCGGGATCAACTTCTTCGACACCGCCAACGTCTACTCCGACGGCACCAGCGAGGAGATCGTCGGCAAGGCGCTGCGCGACTTCGCCCGCCGCGACGAGGTCGTTCTCGCGACGAAGGTGAACGGCCGGATGCGGCCCGGACCCAACGGCGCCGGTCTGTCCCGCAAGGCGATCATGACGGAGATCGACCACAGCCTCAGCCGCCTCGGCACGGACTACGTCGACCTGTACCAGATCCACCGCTTCGACCCGCACACCCCGGTCGAGGAGACCATGGAGGCCCTGCACGACCTCGTCAAGGCGGGCAAGGTGCGCTACATCGGGGCGAGTTCGATGTACGCCTGGCAGTTCTCCAAGATGCAGTACACGGCCGAGCGGCACGGCTGGACCAAGTTCGTCTCGATGCAGAACTACTACAACCTCCTCTACCGCGAGGAAGAGCGCGAGATGCTGCCGCTCTGCGCGGACCAGGGCGTCGGCGTGCTCCCCTGGAGCCCGCTCGCGCGCGGCCGGCTCACCCGGGACTGGGGAACGGTCACCGAACGCAGCGCGGGCGACAACTTCGGCAGCCGGCTGTACGTCGACAGCGACCGGGTTGTCGTCGAGGCCGTCACCCGCGTCGCCGGCGAACGCGGCGTCCCGCGCGCCCTGATCGCCCTCGCCTGGCTGCTGCACCAGGACACGGTGACGGCCCCGATCATCGGCGCCGCCAAGCCGCACCACATCGAGGACGCGGCGGCGGCGGTCGAACTGGAGCTCACCGAGAAGGAATTGGAGGAACTCCAGGAGCCCTATGCGCCGCACCCGGTCATCGGTCACTGATCCCGACGGTCCCGCTCAGTGCGGCCCGTGCGGCTCGAACTCCGTGCCGCACGGCCCCGCGCCCTCGCTGTGCGGCAGCGGGACGCGGTCGCCGTTCATCGTCAGCGTGCGGTAGTACTCGCCGATCCGCTCGGCCGAACGGCCCACGTAGTGGCCGATGAAGGAGCGGCGGAAACGGTCCGCCGTCCGGTTGGGCTGCGAGCCGTGCACCAGGCTGCCGTTGAAGAACAGCACGTCGCCCGGCTCCATGTCGACGGGCACGGCCGCCAGGCCGGGCGGCGGCGGGACGTACTCCCGTGCGAAGGACACCTCGGCGTCCGCCGTCTCCGGGCAGAACAGGTCCATGTCGTGCGTACCGGGAACGACTTCGAGCCCCCCGTTGTCGCGGTCGATCACATCGCAGGCGATCCACGCCGCCACACACGTACCCGGCTCCACCCGCAGATAGAAGTTGTCCTGGTGCAACGCCTGCCCCCGCGCCCCCGGCGGCTTGAAGTAGAACATGCTCTGCGCCGCCAGCACCTCCTCCCCGAGCAGCGTCTCCAGCACACCGCGCAACCGAGGATCGAGCAGCACCCGCAGCGACAACTCGTCGATCTCGTGCGGCTGCATCACCCGCGGATACGCGCGCAGAGGGTCCGGGTCCGTGGGACGCGGCTCGAAATGCCCGCGCACCGGCCCGGCCGCGTGCAGCGCCGCGAACCGGTCGCGGAGCCGGTCGATCTCGTCGGACCCGAACAGCCCGCGTACGACCGTGAAGCCGTCCTCGCGGAACTGGCGGAGCCCGGTCTCGGGCAGGATGGGTGCGCCGGTGGCGCCGATCTCCGTGGCTGTCATGCGTCCACTCCTCGGTCAGGTGTCCTCGCCCCACAACGCTAGGCAGACGCGCATTCCAGGAGGATGACCGTGAGCGCTGACGGATTGCCCGAGACTGCTGCACCGGGCGTTCCCGCCCCGCCGCCGGGGCTGGTGGTGGTCGGGTATTTCGACCAGCCGCCTGGGTACCGGATCGAGCGGCCGCGCGGCGCGGACAGCTGGCTGTTCACCTGGACGACCGGCGGGCAGGGCCGACTCCGGCACGGCGGCGCCGAGACGGGGGCGGGGGCTGGGGACCTGGTGGTGCTCGCGCCGGGCGCCCCGCACGGCTACGGCGTCGAACGGGGCGCACGGCACTGGCAGTTCTGGTGGGTGCACTGCCGGGCCCGCCCCTCCTGGCGGTCCTGGCTGCGTCCGTACGACACCGGCGAGGGGATGTACGTCGTCACACCGACCCCGGAGTCGGTGTACGTCCGTGTCGAGGCGGCGTTTCGCCGGATGCTCGCCGACGCCCGCTGGACGGGGACGGAGGCGCCGCCCGACAGGGTGCCGGGGGACGATGCGGTCGCCGTGGCGCACGGCACCGCGGCCCGCGAACTCGCCCTTTGCTCACTGGAGGAGGTCGTCCTGCTCACCGCCGCCACCGCGCGGACACCCCAGCCCCGCCCCGGTGTCGATGCGCGGGTACGCCGGGCGCAGGCGCTCATCACCGCCGACCCGGCGGCCCCGCACACCGTCCGGTCGCTCGCCGGACATGTCGCGCTCTCGCCCTCCCGGTTCGCCCACCTCTTCACCCAGCAGACCGGACAGTCACCGATGCGCGCGCTGCGTGAGGCGCGTCTGCTGCAGGCCGCCCGGCTGCTGGAGAGCACGGATCTGTCCGTGGAACGCGTTGCCGCCGCCTCGGGGTTCGCCAGCCCGTTTCACTTCAACCGGGTGTTCCGCGAACGGTACGGGATGCCGCCCGGGGCGTACCGGGCGGGCGGTTCAATGGTTGGCGCATGACCTGTGAAGGTGCGGTGAAGGCACAAGCGCCCGTATGACCAGGCAAAAAAGCGGGAGTACGGCCCGTCAATGGTTTCGGCGAGAGCTCGCAGGGTGCTGACTGAATACCGTTTCCAATTGTCTTCGTGGATACGCCGCAATGGCCGCGACAGTTATTGACCGTTCGTCAATTACCGATCGCCGAGCACGCAATGCACAAAAATCCGGAATCCCTTGTTCCCTGTCCCTGACCTGTGCAAAGGTGTGCCTCGCTCCCATGCGCCCCACGCTTCACAAGAGCCGCGCCCGGAGCATACCCCTTGGTATGGACCTTCAATGCTGCATGCCCCTCCGGAGGAATGCCACCGTGCATGACGCTGGCCAGTCGAATTCCCCTCTCGACGCCCGTCTCTTCGAATCGACCGACGCTCAACTGAGCGCCGAACTCAAGAGGTGGACGGGGGCGACACCGGCGCTCCATCCCGTGGGTGAACTCCTCGACCGGCACTGGGAAGCGGGCTTCGCCTACGCGCGACTGTGCACCGTGGACACCCGGTCCGCGGGAATGCTCACCACCGCGGCATTCACCCGGCTTTTCGGCGAAACACTGCGGCAGACCGGACCAACGGCCGCATGGCGCCCTCAAC
Organism: Streptomyces sp. CA-251387; assembly: GCF_050936625.1. NCBI lineage: Bacteria > Bacillati > Actinomycetota > Actinomycetes > Kitasatosporales > Streptomycetaceae > Streptomyces > Streptomyces sp. CA-251387. The sequence goes on from NZ_JBNJMJ010000001.1 coordinate 8,817,821, forward strand.
TGCTCGTCACGGTGCGGCGCATCGCGGCCGAGTGGGACGCCGACCGCAGACAGGAGCTGCTCCACCCCGAGCTGCGGTCCGAGGCGGACGGTGCCGAGCGCGCCGCCGCCCGACTGCTGCCGCCGGCGAACCGCCGGCTGCTGACCGGGGCCTTCCAGCGGCTTCCCCAGTCGGCCCGCTGCCTGCTGTGGCACACCGAGGTCGAGGCGGAACCCCTGGCCGTACCGGCCGGACTCCTGGGCCTCGACGAGGAGTCCGCCCGCATCGAACTGGGCCGCGCCCACGAGCGGTTGCGCGAGGAGTGCCTCCAGGTCCACCGCGAACTCGCCCCCGAGCAGGAGTGCCGGCGCTACCTGCGGATGCTGGACGTCACCTACCGGCGCGGCGGCGTCGACATCGACCCCGACCTGCGTGACCACCTGAACCGCTGCGGGCACTGCAGCGACGCCGCCGAGCAGCTGAACTTCTTCAATGCCGGGCTCGGCGTCGCCCTGGCCGAAGCGGTGCTCGGCTGGGGCGCGGGCGCCTATCTGGAGTCGAGAGTGCGCCGGGCCGAGGAGCCCGCGGAGAAGGCGCCGGACCCGGCGGCGGCGATCGCGGGCGAGTCCTTCTTCGCCGACGGCGCGGTGTCTGTTCCCGCAGGAGGCGGCCCTGCGGAAGGGGCTCCTGCGGGAGAGGTCCCTGCGGGCGAACGGCCCACCTCTGCCGCCGAGTCCTTCTCACCCGGAGGTGAGGCGCTCGCCGCCATGGGAGGGACGGCTGCCCCCCGGGCGGGCCCTTCCCTCCTGCCCCCGCCGGTGAGCCCTTCTCCGCTGCGGACGCGGCCTCCTCGCCCGCCGTGCCGGGCCCCCGCAGCGCACGCCGCGCCGCCCGCCGTGCCGCCCCGCGCACCGGCCCCGCCGCAGCTTCCCGCCCCGGCGACCCCACCGCCACCGGCCCGGGCGGCACCCGCACCTGCTCCGGCCGCTCGGCCCTCAAGGCCGCCCGCCGTGCCGCCCGGCGCCGTAACCTCACCGCGGCCGTCGCGACCGTCAGCGCCCTCGTCGTCCTCCCGCTCGTCGTCTGGTCCGCCCTCGGCTCCGGAGACAGCTCCGCTCCGGCCGCCGGAGACCGCCCCACCGAAACGCCCGGCTCCGAGCCCGGCTCCACCCCCGCCAACCCGTCCTGGGCGGGCGCGGCCGAGGCCGCGAAGGGCGATCTGCGGGGCCGGCTGCACAACCTCGGGTCCGGGCTGTGCGTCGGCATCGTCGGCGGGAAGGCCGTCAAGAACGCGGAGACCGAACTCACCGCATGCTCCGAGGCGGACGGCCAGCAGTGGTCGTACGAGACCGACGGACTGTTGCGCAGTGCCACGAACCCCGATCTCTGCCTCGACTCCCATCTCGGCTACTCGGTCCGGCTGGCCCCGTGCACGGGTGCCTCCGATTCCGACACCAAGAACGTCCGCTACGACTTCACCCTCCAGGGCACGCTCGTGCCGCGCTTCGACCAGGACCTGGCCCTCAGCCCCGCCGCCACCGACGGTTCGGGCGCCCTGGTCCTCAAGACCCGTGACGACGAGAGTGACGCCCAGCAGTGGGTGATCGACACGTCGAGGACGGAGCTCCAGATGGAGGTGGTCAACTGGGGCGCGGAGGTCGACGAGTCCGACACACCGAGGACACCCACGCCGAGCCCGACCCCTACCGCTGAGCCGTCGAAGACCCCCACTCCGACGCCGTCCGCGACCCCGTCGACCGCGCAGCCGACGCCTACGAGCCCGTACCCGACCGATCCGTGCTCCGCCTACCCGTACTACTGCTCAGGGGACGGCCAGGACGGCTGGGGCGACGGCGGATACGGGGGTTCCGGCGGGTACGGAGGCTACGGCGGTTACGGGGGCTACGGCTACGGATACGGCGGTGACGGTCGCCGCTGACCGCCGGTCAGCCGCCGGTGCCGGGCTGAAACACCGTCAGACGCACCGACGACTCGTTTCCGGCCACGGGCACCTCACCGTACGTCCACGCCACCTTCAGCGAATCCCGCTCGTCCGGCGGCGTCACGAGCAGCGCCTGCGGCACGGCCGTACGGGCGCCGCTGATCTCGGGACTGGCGAAGCTCAGCCCCGCCCAGGCACTCCGGCCCGGAGCCAGCGAGACGGTCGCACGCGTGTCGGGGGAGCGCTTCGGGTCCGGGCCGAGCTGCTTGCCGGACGCGTCCACGAAGGCGGCACCGGGGTAGCCGCGGACGGTGCAGGTGCGGTCGGCCGTGTTGGTCAGCACGATCGGGAAGTTCCGCTGCCCGGCCCCCGGACTGGGGCGGCCGATGGACGCGCGCAGCTCGGAGGTGTGACAGCGGGTGGTGGCGGCCGGTTCGCTCGTACGGCTGCCGGTGCCGGACGGGGCTGGTCCGGTCGTGCCCGGCGCGGTCGGGGGGCTCTGGGGGCCGACCGTGACCGACTCGGTCGTACGGCTGTTCGTGCCGGTCGGTGTCTGTACGGCGCCCGTGGAATCGGCGCTGTTGTCGCATGCGGCCAGCAGGCTCAGCAGCGCAACGGCACTCACGACGGGAGTCGCTCGGTGTAAGGCATGGAGTGTCCGTACACGTCCCATGTCTGTCACGACTCCCCCTTTTCCGGCGGAGTACTCACCCCTCGTCCCCCTCGGCGACGAGCCCGATCTCCGCCCAGATCGTCTTGCCGTCCGCCGTGTGCCGGCTGCCCCACCGCTGGGTCAGCTGGGCGACCAGCAGCAGTCCGCGGCCGCCCTCGTCGAAGATCTTGGCGCGCCGCAGATGCGGTGCCGTGTGGCTGGTGTCGGAGACCTCGCAGATCAGCGTGGCCGCGTCATGGATCAGCCGGAGCCGGATGGGGTGGATGCCGTAGCGGATGGCGTTCGTCACCAGCTCGCTCACCACCAGCTCGACGGTGAACGACGCTTGGGTAAGACTCCAGGTGCCGAGCTGCTCCACGACCTGTTTGCGGATGGGCGCGACGAGCGCCGGGTCCGCCGGGATGTCCCAGGTCGCGACCCGGGAGGCGGGCAGCCCTTGGGTGCGGGCCAGCAGCAGCGCCACGTCGTCGGCGGCGCCGCCCGGCGGTAGCAGGACGCGCAGGACGTGGTCGCAGGTCTCCTCCAGCGAGTCGGAATCGGCCGCCAGCGCGTCGCGCAGCAGCGCGTGGCTGGCGTCGACATCGCGCTCACGGGTCTCGATCAGGCCGTCGGTGTAGAAGGAGAGGACCGTGCCCTCGCGGAGTTCGATCTCGGCGGACTCGAACGGCAGCCCGCCCAGGCCCAGCGGCGGCCCGGCGGGCAACGCGATCTCCTCCGGCGCCCCGCCCGGCGGGATCATGACCGGCGAGGGGTGCCCGGCCCGGGCCAGCGTGCAGCGCCGGGACACCGGGTCGTACACCGCGTACAGACAGGTGGCGCCGACCTCGCCGGGGCTGCCTTCGTGGCCCGTCTCCTCGGACAGCCGAACGACCAGGTCGTCGAGGTGGGTGAGCAGTTCGTCGGGGGCGAGGTCGATGTCGGCCAGCGTGCGCACGGCGGTGCGCAGCCGGCCCATGGTGGCCGAGGCCTGGATGCCGTGGCCGACGACGTCCCCGACGACCATCGCGACCCGCAGTCCGGACAGCGGGATCACGTCGAACCAGTCGCCGCCCACCCCTGACCGCGCGGCCGGGAGGTAGCGGGAGGCCGCTTCGAGCGCGGCGGTGCGCGGCAGGGACCGGGGGAGCAGGCTGCGCTGCAGGGCCAGGGCAGTCTCGCGTTCCCGGGAGTAGCGGCGGGCGTTGTCGATGCAGACGGCCGCGCGGGCCGTGATCTCCTCGGCCAGCAGCACGTCGTCGGGCGTGAACGGCTCGGGATTCTTGAACCGGGTGAGCACGGCGACGCCGAGGGTGGTGCCACGGGCCTGGATCGGAACGGACATCGTGGTGTGGATGCCGTACTCCTTGATCCGCTCGGCGCGTACCGGATCCCAGGAGAGCCACGGAGCGAGGTCACCGGTCGACGCCGAGGCCACGAGAGTGTGGCCCGCCAGCAGCGCATCGGCCTGGGGTGAGGGCGCGGGATACATGTCCACGTGTCCCGGCTTGACCACGGCTTCCGGGCTGCCCGCGTTGACGGATCGGGCGGCGGTCCGACGCAGGCCGATGGGGGCGGTCAGCCGGCCGGCGGGCAGGTCACCGCCGTCCTCCGGAGGGTCCAGCAGGTCGACGCTCACGAAGTCGGCCAGCGCGGGGACACAGATGTCCGCCAACTCCTGGGCCGTGCGAGAGACGTCGAGGGTGGTGCCGATGCGCACGCTGGCCTCGTTCACCAGCTGCAGCCGCTCCCGGGCCAGGTACTGCTCGGTGAAGTCGTGCGCGGCGACGGACACGCCGCGCACCCGCCCCTTGGCGTCGGTGATCGGGGCCATGCGGGCCAGCCAGGCGTTCGTCCGGTCGCCGCCGACCGGGACGTACGTCCGTACGTCGGTGCCCCGGCCCGTGGTGAGCACGCGCAGGAGCTGCTGCTCGATGTCGACGCTCTGACGTCTGCCGGTCAGTTCGGGCGCGCGCAGCCCGCGCACCTGCTCCTCGGAGAGCTGGAGGACCTCCGCCATGACGCCGTTGATCCTGCGCAGCCGGAGCCGCTCGTCATAGATGGCGATGGCACAGGGCGACTCGAGGAGCCCGATGTTGTCCAGCGGATCGCCGGGCAGCCGGGGGCCGTCCCCCTCCAGCGGCGTGACCACGAGCCACTGGTCGGGGCCCTCGTCCTGCGGCCGCACCCGGTGGGCGAGCAGCCACACGGCCACGGTGCCGCCGTCGCGATGGCGCAGGGTGAGGATGCCGTCCCAGCGGTCGCCCGACGGGGCGCCGGACCGGCCCGCCCTCTCGTCGGCCAGCAGTTCCACGGCGGGGCGCCCCAGGACCTCGGCGGCCGGGTGGCCCAGCAGCCGCTCGGCTCCGGCGTTCCACTCGACGAGCACGCCGTCGGCGTCGATGACCGCCCGGGCCGTCGCGGCCTCGTCGAACGGATACTCCGGGCTCATGGTCGCCACTCCAACGCGCACACTCACGGTGAACAAGCGTGACACTTGGGCTCCAGCCTAGTGGTTCGGGGACTCCCACGTATCGGAACCCTCGGGCGCACCCTTGACTGTTCCGCGTGCCACCACGTCAGAATCTGTTTGTTCACGATCAGTTGTGAGTACTTCTGCGCCCTGATGAGGGAGAGCCGTCATGACAGTCACTCGAAGATCGTTACTGCTCGCCTCCACGGCCGCCCCGGCGGCCGGAGCGCTGCTGAGCACACCGACGGCGCGGGCCGCGGAACTCGCCGCCGCCGGTGGCGCGTCCGGACGCCACACCGTCCCGCTGCGCGACGGCTGGCGCTTCGCCCTGGTGAACCCCGGCGGCATCACCGACCGGACCGGCGCGTACACAGCTGCAGCCGAGCCCGGCTACGACGACTCGGGCTGGCGCGAGGTCGCGGTGCCGCACGACTGGAGCATCGAGTTCGCCCCGACCACCGAGCACGGCACCACCAGCGGCACCGGCTTCTTCCCCGGCGGCCTCGGCTGGTACCGCCTCGCCTTCACCCTGCCGCCCGCCCTGGCGGGCAAGCGGATATCGGTGGAGTTCGACGGGGTCTACATGGACTCGTACGTCTACTGCAACGGCAAGGAGGCCGGCCGCCACCCCTACGGCTACACCGGCTTCGCCTCCGACCTCACCGATCTGGTGCACACCGACGGCAGCACCGAGAACGTGCTCGCGGTCAAAGTGCAGAACCGGCTGCCCAGCAGCCGCTGGTACTCGGGCAGCGGCATCTACCGCGAGGCCCGCCTCGTCGTCACCGACCCGGTGCACGTGGAGCGCTGGGGTACGTACATCACGACGCCCGAAATCACCGGGGAGCGGGGCGCCGTACGGATACGGACCTCGGTGGTGAACGCCTCCGGCGGTGGCGCGGACGTCGAGATCGTCTCGCGGATCGTCGATCCCAGGGGGCGTACCGTCGCCCGTACGTCCTCCACGGTCCCCGTCACCGACAAGGCCACCGAGACCCATGAACTCACGGTCCCCGAGCCGAAGGTGTGGGACTTCGCGACCCCGCACCACCGCTACACCCTGAAGACCGAACTGCGCTTCGGCGGCCGGACGACCGACACCTACCGCACCACCTTCGGCTTCCGCACCTTCCGCTTCGACCCGGACGAGGGCTTCCACCTCAACGGCGAGTACCACAAGATCAAGGGCGTCGACCTCCACCACGACCTGGGCGCACTGGGCGCCGCCGTCAGCATCGACGCGATCCGACGGCAGATGACCATCATGAAGTCGATGGGCGTCAACGCCTTCCGCACCTCCCACAACCCGCCCTCGCCAGAGATGATCCAGGTCTGCGAGGAGCTGGGCATCGTGATGCTGGTGGAGGCGTTCGACTGCTGGCGGACCGGCAAGACGCGCTACGACTACGGCCGGTTCTTCGACGAGTGGGCCGAGAAGGACGCCACCGAGATGGTGCTCGCGGCCCGCAACTCGCCCGCCGTGCTGATGTGGTCCATCGGCAACGAGGTCCCCGACTCCACCTCCACCGCCGGGCTCGCCATGGCCGACCGGATCATCGACGCCATCAAGGCCGCCGACGACACCCGCCCGCTGGTCATCGGCTCCGACAAGTACCGCCGCCTGCCCACCAAGGGCTCGGCCGCCGATCTGATGCTGGCCAAGCTGGACGGCCTTGGCCTCAACTACAACACCGCCAAGTCGGTGGACCAACTGCACGCGGCGTACCCACATCTGTTCCTCTTCGAGTCCGAGTCGTCGTCGGAGACCTCGACGCGCGGGACGTACCAGGAACCCGAGCACCTGAACACCGGCGAGAATTACACGCCGGGCAAGCGGGCGACCTCGTCCTACGACAACAACCTCGCCTCCTGGACCATGAGCGGCGAGTACGGCCACAAGAAGGACCGGGACCGGAAGTGGTTCGCCGGGCAGTTCCTGTGGTCCGGCATCGACTACATCGGCGAGCCCACGCCGTACGACGTCTTCCCGGTCAAGGCGTCCTTCTTCGGCGCGGTCGACACGGCCGGCTTCCCGAAGGACATGTACTACCTGTTCCAGAGTCAGTGGATCAGCGAACCGATGGTCCACCTGCTGCCGATGACCTGGAACCACGCGGAGGACGACACGGTCGAGGTGTGGGCGTACTCCAACGTCGACACGGTCGAGCTCTTCCTCAACAGGAAGTCCCTCGGCACGCGGACGTTCGACAGCAAGACGACCGTCGACGGCCGGGTCTACCTGGAGGCCACCGAGGCGACCGGCGACGACAAGACCTTCACCGACGGTCCCTACCCGGCAGCTACACCAGCCCGAACGGCAGCGCGGGCAAACTCCACCTCACCTGGAAAGTGCCTTACCAGCCGGGGGAGTTGAAGGCGGTGGCCCGCAGGGACGGCAAGGTGGTCGCCACCGACGTGCTGCGCACGGCCGGGGAGCCCAAGTCCGTGCGCCTGACCGCCGACCGCAAGTCCCTTGCCGCGGACGGCCGTTCACTGGTCTTCGTGACCGCCGAGATCGTCGACGCCCGCGGTGTGGTGCTGCCCGACGCCGAGGACCTGATCTCCTTCGAGGTGACCGGCGGCTCGCTCGCCGGGCTCGACAACGGACGGGAGGAGAGCGCCGAGCGCTATCAGGCCAGTACCCGTACGGCCTTCCATGGCAAGGCGCTGGCGATCGTGCGGTCCGGCACGAAGGCGGGCTCCCTGAAGGTGACCGCACGGGCCGAGGGGCTGCGGACCGGCAGCGTGACCGTGCGGACGACCCCCGTCCGCTCGGCCGCCCTCACTCCGGCCGCGGTGTTGGAGCCGGACCACCCGGCGCCGCCGAACTGCCCGCACGCGGACGCCAGTTACTCCGGCCGTCCGGACACCCTCCCGGCCGCGATGCTCGACGGCGACCCGGCCACCGGCTGGTCCAACGGCTTCCTCAAGGCGGCCACGGCCCTGCTGCCCGCCTTCGACGGAGCCCGGCCCGAGGACTGGGTCTGCGTGGACTTCGGGCGGGTGCGGACCCTTGACCGGGTCGAGGTCTCCTTCACCGTGGATGCGACCCACACCCTGCCCGCGTCGGTCGTGGCCGAGGTCTGGGACGGGGATCGATACGTGCCGGTCGAAAAGGCGGCCGTCGACTGGGCCACCGCCTCGGACGCGCCGACCGTCCTCACCTTCGACGCCGTACGCGGCTCCCGGGTGCGGCTCACGCTGACCAGCGCTCATCCGGGGGAGGCCCGCGGTGCGGTGCGGATCAGCAAGCTGGAGGTGCCCGCGAGCTGAGCCGGTGATCGACGGTCCGGGCGGGAACCATTCTCGTCCAGACCGTTGACGGGGTGTCATGTCGCCAACAAGCATGGCTGCGTCCGCATCTGGGAGCGCTCCCACCGCGAGCGTCACCCGTACCTCCCCCGAGGAGCCCAGACGTGAAACGACGCAGAACCACCCTGTTGTCCCTGACGGCCCTGCTGGCGGCGGGACTTATCGCACTCCCGGCCGCACCGGCCGGCGCCGACGAGGTCGAGCAGCTCAAGAACGGCACGTTCGACACCAGCACCGAGCCGTGGTGGGCGACGAGCAACGTCACCGCGGGCCTGTCCGGCGGGCAGCTGTGCGCCGAGGTGCCCGGCGGTACCGCCAACCGCTGGGACGCGGCGGTCGGGCAGAACGACATCGCCCTGGTGAAGGGGGAGTCGTACCGGTTCTCCTTCACCGCGAACGGCACGCCCCAGGGACATGTCGTGCGGGCGATCGTCGGCCTGTCGGCGGCGCCGTACGACACCTACTTCGAGGTGACGCCGCAGCTGAGCGTCTCCGGCAACTCCTACTCGTACACCTTCACCTCGCCCGTCGACACGCCTCAGGGCCAGGTCGCCTTCCAGCTCGGCGGCAGCGCGGACGCATGGCGCTTCTGCATGGACAACGCCTCGCTGCTGGGCGGTGTTCCGCCCGAGGTCTACGAGCCGGACACCGGGCCGCGCGTGCGGGTGAACCAGGTCGCTTATCTGCCCGCTGGGCCGAAGAACGCCACGCTGGTCACCGACGCCACCGGGAAGCTGCCCTGGCAGCTGAAGGACGCGTCCGGGGCCGTGGTCGCCCAGGGCTGGACCGTGCCGCGCGGCACCGATGTCTCCTCCGCGCAGAACGTCCACTCCATCGACTTCGGCGCCTACCGCAAGCAGGGCAAGGACTTCACGCTGATCGCCGACGGTGAGGCGAGCCGTCCCTTCGACATCGGCACGGCCGCCTACGAGCGGCTGCGCCTGGACGCCGTCAAGTACTACTACACCCAGCGCAGCGGCATCGCGATCCGCGACGACCTGCGCCCGGGCTATGCCCGCCCCGCCGGACACGTCGACGTCGCGCCGAACCAGGGCGACGGCGCCGTGCCGTGCCAGCCGGGCGTGTGCGACTACAAGCTCGACGTCACGGGCGGCTGGTACGACGCCGGCGACCACGGCAAGTACGTCGTCAACGGCGGCATCTCCGTGTGGGAGCTGCTGAGCACCTACGAACGCGAACTGCTGGCCCGCAGCGGCGAGTCGGAGAAGCTGGGCGACGGCACGCTCGCCATCCCGGAGAGCGGCAACAAGGTGCCGGACATCCTCGACGAGGTCCGCTGGGAACTGGAGTTCCTGCTGAAGATGCAGGTGCCCGTGGGACAGCCGCTGGCCGGCATGGCACACCACAAGATCCACGACGAGCAGTGGACGGGGCTGCCGCTGCTGCCGAGCGACGACCCCCAGAAGCGCGAACTGCATCCGCCGTCCACCGCGGCGACCCTGAATCTGGCGGCGACGGCAGCGCAGGCGGCGCGCCTGTACAAGCCGTACGACAAGGAGTTCGCGGCGAAGAGCCTGGCGGCCGCACGCACGGCCTGGTCGGCGGCGCTCGCACACCCCGCCCGGTACGCCTCCGAGAGCGACGGCATCGGCGGCGGCACCTACGCCGACAACAACGTCACCGACGAGTTCTACTGGGCCGCGGCGGAGCTGTATCTCAGCACCGGCGAGAAGGGGTTCGCGGACCACGTCCTCAATTCCCCGGTCCACACGGCCGACGTCTTCATCCCCATCGGCTACGACTGGGCCAGGACCGCGGCGGCGGCGCGGCTGGACCTCGCCACCGTGCCGAGCAGGCTGCCCGGTCGGGACAAGGTGCGCCAGTCCGTCATCAAGGGCGCCGACCGCTACCTGACCACGCTGAAGTCACAGCCGTACGGGATGCCGTACGCCCCCGAGGGCAACCTCTACGACTGGGGCTCCAACCACCAGGTCCTGCACAACGCCGTCGTCATCGCCACCGCGTACGACATCACCGGCAGCTCCAAGTACCGTGACGGCGCGCTGCAGAGCATGGACTACCTCCTCGGCCGCAACGCGCTGAACATCTCGTACGTGACCGGCTACGGAGAGGTCAACTCCCACAATCAGCACGCCCGTTGGTACGCCCACCAGCTCGACCCCAGCCAGCCGAACCCGCCGGCCGGCACGCTCGCCGGCGGGCCGAACTCGGGCATCCAGGATCCCTACGCCCAGAGCAAACTCAAGGGCTGCGTCGGCCAGTTCTGCTACATCGACGACATCCAGTCCTGGTCGACGAACGAGCACACCATCAACTGGAACTCCGCCCTGACCCGGATGGCCTCCTTCGTGGCCGACCAGGGCTGACGAGGGGGCGACAACCGGCGGAGTCCCGCTGCCGAGGAGTGCGGCAGCGGGCCTCCCGCGGCGCCCGGTGCCTTGGTTACGGGGTGACGTTCTTGACGGGCAGGTCCTTGCTCGCGCCCGCGATGTAGTAGTCCTTGGGCGCGGAGAAGATCGCGAACTCGTTGTCGTAGTCCCGGATCTTGGCGCGGACCGTGAAGTTGCCGCGGGCGTCGGTGGTGGTCTGCGCGTTGTACGCGCTCTCGAAGTACGTCCGCAGGAACACCCGGGTGCCGGCGATCGGGCCGTGCCCGGCGGGCCAGGCGACCCTGCCCTTCACGATGAGCGTGTCGCCCTCGCGCACCGTGGTCCTGTTGACCCGGTACGAGATGACGCTGGTGACGGGCTGCACCTTGACCGTGGTGTCCGCGAAGGCCATGTGGAAGTCGGTGGGGTCGGTGTCGTAGATCGCCCGGAACATCACCTGGTGGCGCGGGAAGAGGTAGGGGCTGGGCCGGTCGTCCACGCGGTCCGCGGGCACGTCCTCGACGGTGAACCGCCCCTCCGCGTCCGTGCGGACGGTGGCCACGCTACGGGTCTCCCACTCGGTGGGGTCGATGGGATCGCCCCAGGGGTTCCAGGTGTTGTAGAGAACCGATTCCTCGAGCTGGACCGGCGCGTCCGCGACGGGGGTGCCGTCGGCGCGGGTCAACGTGCCGGTCAGGTCGACCGTGCGGTTCCTGTAGTCGGTCGTGGCGGTGCTGCTGGTGAGCGTGACCAGGTAGTCGTCGCCGTCCGCCGCGTGGGCGGGCGGTACGACGACGGCGGTGGCGGCCAGCGCGAGGGCGGCGACGACGGTCGGTCGGGCGGCCGGTAAGCGCATGTGCACGTGAACTCCGTGAGGTGGTGGGACCTGTTGTCGTGGGATGTGACACAGGGGCACCACAGGGGGTTGTAAGCGCCGTCAGGAATGCACGGGCAATACACCTGGCGTTCGGCGGTGGATCGCCCGCCGGTTCCCTACGGCTCGCGCTCCACGAGTTCCGCGGGTCGCTCGTGAGCGGTCAGCGTGTGCAGTTCGGCCCGGCTCAGAGGCCGGTGCACCTCGACGTACTCGCCATGCGGCAGCCGCTTGATCACTCCGGTCGCCCGGCCGTGCGCCACCCATTCCCTGTCACGGAGTTGCAGTCCCCGGCAGATCCTGCGGGTGACGACGAAGACGATCGCCGGGACCACGAACACCGCGATGCGCACCGCCCACGTCACCGTGTTGATCGACAGATGCAGCCGCGTCGCCACGATGTCGTTGCCGCCGCCTGCCAGGAGGATCAGGTACAGGCTGATCCAGGCCGCGCCGATGCCCGTGCGGACCGGACGGTTGCGGGGGCGGTCGAGGAGGTGGTGTTCGCGCTTGTCGCCCGTGATCCGGGCCTCCAGGAAGGGATACACGCCGATGAAGACCAGCAGGAGCGGAAAGACCACGACCGGGATCAGCACCCCGAGGACGAGCGTGTGACCCCACAGAGTGATCTCCCAGCCCGGCATGATGCGGACCAGCCCCTCGGCGAAGCCCAGGTACCAGTCGGGCTGGGCGCCGGTGGAGACCTGGTCGGCGCGGTAAGGGCCGTACGACCAGACCGGGTTGATCGACGCCACCGCCGCGAGCAGGGTGAGGGCACCGAAGACCAGGAAGAAGAAGCCTCCCGCCTTCGCCAGGTAGACCGGCATGAACGGGGCGCCGACGACATTGTGTTCGGTGCGTCCGGGGCCCGCGAACTGGGTGTGCTTGTGGTACACGACCAGCAGGACGTGCGCCACGACCAGCGCCGCCATGATGCCCGGGATCACCAGGATGTGCAGCGAGTAGAAGCGGGCCACGATGTCATGGCCCGGGAACTCCCCGCCGAACAGGAACATCGACAGATACGTCCCGACGATCGGGACGGAGAGCAACGCGCCGTTCACGAACCTCAGGCCCGTCCCCGACAGCAGGTCGTCGGGCAGCGAGTAGCCGAACAGGCCCTCGAACAGGCCGAGGAACAGCAGGGCCCAGCCGAACAGCCAGTTGATCTCGCGCGGCTTGCGGAACGACCCCGTGAAGAAGTGCCGCATCATGTGCGTGAGCATCCCGGCGACGAAGACGAGCGCCGCCCAGTGGTGCAGCTGCCGGATCAGCAGCCCGCCCCGCACCTCGAAGCTGATGTCCAGCGTGGAGGCGTACGCCTCGGACATGCGGACGCCGTTGAGCGGGAGGTAACTGCCGTGGTACGTCACCTCGTTCATCGAGGGATGGAAGAAGAAGGTCAGGTACACGCCGGTCAGGATCAGGACGACGAAGCTGTACAGGCAGATCTCGCCCAGCAGGAAGGACCAGTGGTCCGGGAAGACCTTGCGCAGGTACTTCCGGCCCAGGGAATGGATGCCGAGCCGGCCGTCGAACCAGTCCGCGACCCGCTCGCCCCGGCCGGGCCCGGGCAGCTCCCGGGCGCTCATGCGTCCTCCCTGTGCACGTGGGTGAGCTTGTCGGGGTTGCTCACGACATAGACACCGGACACCCGGTCGCCGTCCGGCGTCAGGTCCAAGACCATGACGGCGTACGGCTCCTCGCCGTCGAACAGCAGCACCGCGTCGTCCCCGTTGACGCGCCGGTACCGCAGGTCCAGGTGGCCCCCACGGCCCCGGTTCGCGTACGAGCCGAGGAGCCGGAGCACCTTGTCCCGGCCGTGCACCGGACGCATTCCCCCCGCCCGCTTCCGCTTGCCGCCGGCGTCCGTCCACACCGTCACGTCCGGCGCGAGGATCTCCAGCAGCGCGGCGATGTCCCCGCCCAGCGCCGCCCGCACGAACCGCTCCGTGGCCTCCCGCCGCACCCGCGGATGCGCCTCGTACAGCGGCCGCCGCGCATGCACATGCTCCCGGGCCCGATGCGCCAGCTGCCGTACGGCCGCCGGGCTGCGGTCGATGATCTCCGCGATCTCCTTGTGGGGGTACCCGAACACCTCGTGCAGCACGAACACCGCGCGTTCCAGCGGCGTCAGCGACTCCAGGACGACCAGCATCGCCAGCGACACGGACTCCGTGCGCAGCGCCGGATCGTCGGCGCCGGCCCCCTCGCCGTCCGCGACCAGCGGCTCGGGCAGCCACGGGCCGACGTACGTCTCCTGGCGGCGGCTGATCGCGGCCCGGCGCGCCAGCGCGTGGTTCACCGCGATCCGCACGAGGTACGCCCGCGGGTTCATGATCCGGTCGAGCGGCGCACCCCCGCCCCGCGCCGTCCACGACAGCCAGGTCTCCTGGAGGACGTCCTCGGTGTCGGCGACGCTGCCGAGCATGTTGTAGACGACGCCGAACATCAGCTCACGATGCTCGACGAAGACGCCGGTCGCGTCGTCGGTGACGGGTACGGGGATGTCGGACATACGCGGGCCTCCCATGCGCGCTCACTACTGCGAGGCCCGGCGGGGGCAGGAATGTGACATCCCGGGGTCGAATGTGACCTACGTCTCGGGAAGACCGGCGAGCGGCCTCGCGTCCGGCGGTGTGTTCCGCACCCCTCGGTACCGTCGTGCATCACACTTGACCTGCAGGTATTTACGCGTAAGTACCCGAGCGGTACCGTGAGGGGCATGCCAGCTCTCAACGTGGAGTTCAGCGACCGCGAGCTAGAGGACTTGCGGCAGATCGCCAAGGAACGCGGTACGTCGATGAAGGCGCTCGTGCGCGAGGCCGCCGCGGCCGACATAGCTCGGCACCGGGCGCTGCAGGAGGGCGCCGAGGCGTTCCGCCGGTTCTTCGCGACGCACGCGGACGAGTTCGCGGCCGCCTTTCCCGACGACGAACCGCCCGCCAAGGGCGAGGGACGGGCTGCCTGACCCATGGCACCCGTGATCCATATCGACGTGCCCTGGTTGCTCCAGCGTCACGAAGAGGTCCTGCCGGACCAGCCCACGATCAACGACTTCTCCGCGTTGGTCGCCGCCGTCGCCCGCCATCGCGTGGATCCGCCCCGTCTGGGCGTCGACTCCGACCCGGCCTGGCGGGCCGCCGCGCTGCTGCACACCCTCGCCCTGCTCAAGCCGCTTCCCTCGGCCAACGCCCGCTTCGCCTGCGCCTCCGCGGTCGCCTACATGTTCGTCAGCGGCGTCGGCATCGACCCGCCCTACGGCGCCCTCGTCGACCTCGCCCGTGACCTGATCTCCGGCAAGACCGACGTGTACGGCGCAGCCGACCGGCTGCGTTCCTGGCAGATCTGACGTCCCCGGGTTCGGCTCGGATGACCGCCGGTCGGGCGGACCCCGTTCCGTGGGCCCTCGGGGCCGCCGACCGAGGACGGGAGGAACGGGGTCGGCGGCCCGGACGCGCAGGAGAGCCGCCGTCCTGCACGGGGCCTTCCGAGAGGGCCGCTTCCAGTGGACTACGCCGGCGCGTGCGCCGGGGAGCGTGCGTGGTGCTCCGGCGCGTGCGTGAGTTTCACACGGGGCGCATGGAATGACGAAAGCTCGCGCGCGTGCGGCGAGTTGCGGCCATATCTGACTTTCTTTCAAAGGTGCGGATGTTGCCCAAGTGCCTTGTTGGTCATGAGTGCGCTGTGCAAGGGTGAAGTACCCGTGGGGGGTGGGAAAAGGCCGGGGCTCATTCGTTCCCTGCGGCACCGGGACGGACGGCCGTCGGTGAATTCGTGCTCCCCGCGCTCGCGTCGAAGAGGTACACACCAAGCCGCTCGGTCCTTTTCGGCGATCAGAACTTCTGTGCCATGCGCGTGGGAAGGAATCCGTTCAGTGCCCACCCCCCACCCCCCTCGCCCTCCTTACCCCCCGCCCGGCGGGGTTCCCGAGGAATCCGACGAAGGCCTCGCCGCCCGGCTGCGGGGCCGTCCGGACGGCGAGGCCGCTCCGTCCGTCGCGCTGCTCATGGCGCGGCACTGGCAACCGGTCCATGAATACGCGGTGATCTGTCTCGCCTCCCCCGCGGACGTCGCCGACATGGTCACCGCCGCCGCCTTCCATCAGGTCCTCGACCGTCTGGCGCTGGGCGAACCGGCTGCCGCGTTACGGCCCAGGCTCCTCGTCGCCGTCCGGGACACGGTCCGGCACTGGTCGGCCGAGGACCGAATAGCGGGTGCTCTGCCGGAGCTGGCGAAGCCCGCGGGCGGTCGCGGTATGCGTACGGCGAAGTCGATGACGCCCGAAAATCGAAAGCTCGCCGATCGGTCATTCCAGGCGCTTCCGGGACTTGCTCGATGTCTGCTCTGGCATACCGAGGTGGAGGCCGAGCCGTTAAGCGTCCCCGCCGGGCTGCTGGGCATGGATACCGTTACCGCCTCGGCCGCGCTCGAACAAGCGCGTGATAAATTCCGCGAAGGTTGTGTACATGCCCATCGGGAACTCGCGCCTACGAAGGATTGCCGGTTCTACAACCGTCTCCTCGACGTCCCGATTCGCCGGGGCGGGGCACTGCTGCCGGATGTCCAGCAGCATCTGACGGAGTGCCGCTACTGCCGTAACGCCGCCGAACAACTGAGTTATTTCGAGGGCGGGTTGGGAGTCCTCATCGCCGAGGCGGTACTCGGCTGGGGCGCGCGCCGCTATCTGGAGACGCGTCCGGGCCGTACTCGGAGCAGCGGGGCGAGCACGCGCGGTGCGGCCCGGCACGGCCGAGGACGACGCCGTCTCCTGCCGCGCGTCCCCGCACAGGAGAGACGGATGCCGGGCGGGCCCCGGTCCCCCCGGACCCTGCTCACGGGAGTGGGCCTGGTCTCCGCCGGGCTGATCGCGGCCATGCTCGCCGCCGGTCTGCTGTCGGACGACGACGGGGTCGACCCGGCCGCCTCCGCCACCGGCACCGGATCCCAGACGCCGCCCGCCGTGTCCTCCGCACCGCCCGGCACGGCCCAGCTGCCCACCGCACCGCTGCAGTCCAGGCTGCGCAACGGGGCCGCCGACCTGTGCCTCGACGTCCGGGGCGAGCCGAAGGCCGGTGCAGGGACCGAGCTGGCCGAGTGCTCGGCCGACGACACCCAGCAGTGGTCGTACGAGAAGGACGGCCTGCTGCGCAGCGTGGCGGACCCCGACCTGTGCCTGGACTCGCACGTCGACGCCGGTGTGGTCATCCTCGGCAAGTGCGCCGACGACGAATCGAAGCGGGCCGACGACGTGCGCTACGACCTCACCGTGCAGGGCGAGTTGCTGCCCCGCTGGGACGAGCGACTCGCCCTGGCCGCCACCACCTCCGACGCGGGCGCCGACATCGTCGTCAAGGTCCGCGACGGCTCCGACGCACAGCGCTGGTCGGCCGATCCGGCGACCTCGGCGAGTCCCGGGTCACTGTCGAGCGGGGAGACGGGGAAGCCGGGGGCGCGGGCTGTGCGGTGGGGGGAGGAGAAGGCGTAGCCCTGTGGCGGAACTGCGGACGCGGTGGGCTGCCGGGCCCCGTGACGTCCGCATGTTCCGCCGAACAGGCCCTAGTTCACGACGTCCTGGGGCGTTCCGCCGGACAGGAAGGCGGTCACGTTCTGGACCGCGGCGAGGGCGATGCGGACGAGGGTTTCGCGGGTGACGCCGCCGGCGTGGGGGGAGAGCACCACGTTCGGGGCGCGGAGCAGGCGCAGGGCCGGGGTGGGCGGTTCGGGGTCGAAGACGTCGATGCCCGCCCCGGCCAGGGTGCCCTTCTCCAGTGCGTCCGCGAGGGCGTCCTGGTCGATCAGGGCACCCCGCGCCGTGTTGATCACGAACGCCGTGGGCTTGAGGAGTGCCAGCCGCTCGGCGTTCAGCAGGTGCCGGGTCCCGTCGGTCAGCGGGGCGTGCAGGGAGATGTAGTCGGCGGTGCGCAGCAGTTCGTCCAGCGGGAGATGGCGGGCACCGCCGAACTCGGCCTCCGTCTCCGGTGGCAGCCGGCGTCGACCGGCATAGACGACGTTCATGTCGAACGCGACCGCGCGGCGGGCGACTTGCCGCCCGATCTGGCCCAGGCCCACTATGCCGAGCGTCTTGCCGCACAGTTCGGTCAGCGAGTGCTGCAGCCGGGGGAGGGCCCAGTCGGCCTCGACGAGCGCGGTGTGCGCGGGGACGAGCTGTTTGGCCAGGGCGAGCATGAGGGCGAAGGTCTGCTCGGCCACGTTCTGCGCCTCGGCTCCGCTGGAGCCGATGTTGCACACGCGTACTCCACGCTCGCGCGCCGTGTCCACGTCGACGTACTCGAAGCCGTGGCTCGCGCACTGCACCAGCTCCAACTCCGGTGCGGCGGCGAGGTGTTCCGCGGTCACCGGGGCGAGCGCGGTGATGACGACGTGCGCGGAGCGCAGGGCGGCCGGGTCCTCGTCGGCCGCCTCGACGACGGTGACCTTCGTGCCCTGAGGGAAGAGCGTGGCGAGGCCGGCACCGATGTCACGGCCGCCCACGTGCGGCGAGAGGACGGCGAGGATGTTCTTGGTGGCGGTCATGCGGATTCCTCGGTGAGATCGGCGGGGCCGATCGTGGCGGGGGTGGCGTGCCCGGACAGGGCGAGGGTGAGATCGAGTTCGGCGAGCAGACAGCGGATGACGTGCTCGACGCCCGCCTGTCCGTCGAGGCCGAGCCCGTACACGTACGGCCGTCCCACGAGCACCGCCCGCGCGCCGAGGGCGAGCGCCTTGAAGACGTCGTCGCCGGTGCGGATGCCGCTGTCGAACAGCACCGTCAGCCGGTCGCCGACCGCCTCCACGACCCGGGGCAGGGCGTCCGCAGCCCCGATGGATCCGGCCACCTGGCGGCCGCCGTGGTTGGAGACGACCACCCCGTCCATCCCGGCGTCGGCGGCCGCGCGGGCGTCGTCCGGGTGCAGGATGCCCTTCAGGACGATCGGGCCGTCCCAGTTCTCCCGCAGGAACGCCAGGTCCGGCCAGGTCTTCGCGGGGTCCGCGAACATGCCGACGAAGTGCATGACGGCCGCGTTCGGATCCTCCTGCACCGGCTTGGCCAGGCCCGCCCGGAACGCCGGGTCGGAGAAGTAGTTGGCGGTGCCCACGCCGTGCAGGAACGGCAGATAAGCCTGGTCGAGGTCGCGTGGCCGCCAGGCCAGCATGGGCGTGTCCAGGGTGACGACGAGCGCGGTGAACCCGGCCGCCTTCGCCCGGTTCAGGAAACTCCGGGCCACCTCCGGGTCCTTCGGCCAGTACAGCTGGAACCAGCGCTCGGCGTCCCCCATCGCCTCCGCGACCTGCTCCATGGGGGTGCTGGAGGCCGAGGACAGGATGTACGGCACGCCCTGTGCGGCGGCGGCCCGGGCGGCCGCGCACTCGGCGTCGGGGTGCATGATCGACAGCACCCCGACCGGGGCCAGCGCCAGCGGAGCGGGCAGAGCGCGGCCCAGCACCTCCACGGACAGATCCCGTTCGTGCACGTCCCGCAGCATGCGCGGGACGATCCGGCGCCGCCGCAGGGCCGCCCGGTTGGCGCGGGCGGTGCTGCCGTCGCCCGCGCTGCCCGCCACGTAGCCGACGGGACCAGGGCCGAGGCGCTGCTCGGTCAGCTCCTCCAGCCGGGTCAGATCGGTGGGCAGCCGGGGTACGGCACCCGTCATCCCGTTCAGATAGATCTCGTACTGGAAGTCCGCCCAGTGCTTGCCCATGCGTACGCCCCGCCTCTCGTCACTGAGAACGCGCTGTAGGCAGACCATACCGACCGGTAGGAGGTGGGGGCCGGGTCAGGTTCCGGTCGTTGAGTCGTGCAGGATGCGGGCCAGTTCGTGCGGCTGGGAGAACATCGGCCAGTGGCCGGTGTCCATGGTCACCAGCTCCCAGCGGTCGCTCTTGAGGAGTTCGGCCACCGCCGGCATCGGTTCGTCGCCGTCGAGCAGGCACTTGATGTACGTCGCCGGCAGTTCGCCGAGGTCGCCCGTGAGCACGGCCGGTTCGGTCGCCGTGGCACCCGGGTGCGGGGTCGAGCCCGTCACGAACCGGGCGATCTGTTCGTCCGTCAGGCCCTGCCCCGCGCAGTCTTCGGCGGCGAGGGGCGGCCAGAAGCCGGTCGCCGCGATCGCCTCCCCCACCTCGTCGCTCGGCCAGCCCGAGAGGGACGACTCTCCGTCCACGGGGACCATGGCGTCGACGAACACGACGCGGGTCAGCCGGTCCCCTATCTGCTCGGCGGCCTGTCCGACCGGCACGCCGCCGTAACTGTGCCCCACGAGGACGACGTCCCGCAGATCGAGGCGCTCGACCTCGCCCACGATGTCCTGGACGTGGGTCTGCTGCCCGGCGGGAACACCTTGCTTCTCGGCGAGGCCCGACAGCGTCAGCGGATGGACCTCGTGCCCGGCCGAGCGCAGATCGGCCGCCACCTCGTCCCACGCCCATGCTCCGAGCCAAGCACCTGCCACCAGTACGAAGTTGGTCATGCTCGCAACGTAGCGGACGGGTCTGACAACGGCTCGTCGTCGCCCTTCGCGCCCGGCCCGCTGATCGGCGGCACCGGCATCTCCACCGTGCGCGCCAGCCGCGCCCCCTCGGGCCCGTACACCGCCCGCGGCTCGGGAAACAGCCGTAGCAGTGCCAGGAACAGAACGGCGGCGACGGCCAGCGACAGGGGCAGGCTGATGTCCACGCCGTCCGCCAGATCGCCCAGCGGGCCCACGAACTGCCCCGGGATGTTCGTGAACAGCACGCCGATCAGCGCCGCCACCCACCAGGCGGTCATGCCCCGCCAGTTCCAGCCGTGCGCGAACCAGTAACGGCCGCCGCGCTGCCGGCGGTTGAAGACCTGCAGGGCATCGGGGTCATACCAGCCGCGCCGCGTCCAGTAACCCAGCATCATGACGACCATCCACGGCGTGGTGCAGGTGATGATCATGGTCGCGAAGGTCGAGATGGACTGCACCAGGTCGAGTCCGAACCGGCCGACGAAGATGAACACGATCGACAACGCGCCGACCAGCAGCGTCGCCTGCACGCGCGAGAGCCGCGGGAAGACCGAGGAGAAGTCGAGCCCGGTCCCGTACAACGCGGTCGTGCCCGTCGCCATGCCGCCGATCAGCGCCAGCAGACACACCGGCAGGAAGTACCAGCCGGGCGAGATCGCCAGCAGCCCGCCGACGAAGTCCGGTGCCGCCGGATCGACGTACTCCGGAGCCTTCGTGGCGATGATGCTCGCGGTCGCCAGGCCGAAGACGAACGGCAGCAGCGTCGCGATCTGCGACAGGAACGCGGCGCCGATCACCTTGCGGCGCGGGGTGCTCGCCGGGATGTAGCGCGACCAGTCACCGAGGAACGCCCCGAACGAGACGGGGTTGGACAGCACGATCAGGGCCGCGCCGATGAATGACGGCCAGAACAGCGACCGGGTCGCCGCGTCCGCGGAGTCCGTGAAGACGCCCGCGTACGACGGGTCGAAGTCCCCGGCGAAGGCGATCGCGCCGAGCAGGAACAGCACGCTCGCCGACAGTACGGCGATCTTGTTGACGAACAGCATGAACCGGAAGCCGTACACGCACACCGCGAGGACCAGCCCGGCGAACAGGGCGTACGCGACGACGTACGACAGGTTGCCGCGCGTCAGGCCGAAGAGCCGGTGTGCGCCGCCGACCAGGGCATCGCCGGAGCTCCAGACGGAGATGGAGAAGAACGCGACGGCCGTCAGCAGGGAGAGGAACGAGCCGACCACGCGGCCGTGCACGCCCAGGTGGGCGGAGGACGAGACGGCGTTGTTGGTGCCGTTGACCGGTCCGAACACCGCCATCGGGCACAGGATCAGCGCGCCCGCGACGACCCCGAGCAGCGTGGCCGCGAGGCCCTGCCAGAAGGAGAGGCCGAACAGGATCGGGAAGGCACCCAGGACGCAGGTGGAGAAGGTGTTGGCGCCGCCGAAGGCGAGGCGGAACAGATCGAGCGGGGTCGCGGTGCGCTCGGCGTCGGGGATGCGGTCGACGCCGTGGGTCTCGACCTCGGTCAAGGAGGGGGTGGGGGAGGGGGGTTCGGACTGCGCGGGCTGCGAGGACTGCGTCGGCTGTGGAGGCCGCGCGGGCTGCGAGGACAAGAGGGGCTCCAGCGGGGACGGGGCGGTGGAGCGCGTTGTGGCGCGGCGGGGGCGACGGCCGGGGCCTGCCGCTGGGGTGTGCGGGCAGCGCGGATGCCGTCCTCTCGGGATCTGCAGACGGTACGGCGGCGTGCAAGATCCGCACCAGAGGACGGTTCATCCATCTTCGGTGCCGAGTGTGGACGAAACCTCCATCAGTCGCTGTCCGTGGGCCCGTCCGCCGGTTCCGCGTCCGGCCCCTGTGCCCGCACCCGCTGCACGTTCTCCAGGGACTCGCGCAGTTCGGTGAGCCAGTCGTCCGTGTGCCGCTGCACCAGCCGTACGCACCAGGCGAGGGCGTCGCTGCGGCTGCGGGCGACGCCGCCGGCGATCAGGGTGTCGAGGACCTGCCGCTCGGGCTGACGCAGCCGGGTCATCACCGGGGCGGCGATGTGCGTGAACAGGGCGCGCTCGCCACCGCACTCCACGCCCCAGGAGACCTTCCGGCGGAACCGGTGCTCCGCCTCGCGGGCCACCCCGATCCTGGTCTCCCGGGTGCGCTCCCGGAACTCCTGGATCCGGCCCTCCACGGCCGCCTCGCGCTCGGCGGCCGAGACGTCCTCGGCCAGCTGGGGTGCGGGGATGCGGCCGATCACGGTGATCTCCTCGCGGTCGACCGTCACCTCGGTCAGTTCCTCGAAGAGGTCGTCGGGGAGGCGGCCGGCGAACCAGCCGCGCAGTTTCTCTCGTTGCTCGCTGGTAATCATGTAATGACCATTACTCCACCGGCCTGGGGATGCAAGAGCCGAGGGGGCGAGTCAGCTGAGAGCTCAACCCGAGGGCCCAAGCGGAATGTTTCAGGCCTATTAATCAGTGTGCGAAATCCGGCCACTCGACGACTTGGAACGATCAAGAGCCGCCAAGTTCCGGCGTTGGAACGTTCGAAGTCCGTTACTTCACGCCACTGATTCAATACGCAAGGTTACTGAAACCGGTGGTGTCGATGTGAGTTTCGGCGGCGGACTCGGCAGACTCCCGCTCGTCGCTCCGGCACCGATCGCGCCGGAGCCGGCACACCCTCAACTCGAGCGGAAGGATGCACACAATGCGGAACACCGCGCGCTGGGCAGCGACCCTCGGCCTCACGGCCACCGCCGTCTGCGGACCTCTCACCGGATCCGCCCTGGCCGCCCAGGACGCCGCCCCCGCCTCGCTCTACGCACCCTCGGCCCTGGTGCTCACCGTGGCCTACGGCGACGACGCCGCGACGGCCACCCCGGTCCGTGCGGTCACGCTGAGCTGTGCCCCGACGCCCTCCGGCACGCACCCGGACGCCGCTTCGGCCTGTGCCGAACTGCGCGGCGTCGGCGGGGACTTCGATGCGCTCAAGGCGACGGACGGCATGCTGTGCACCAAGCAGTACGACCCCGTGCTGGTCACGGTCGACGGCGTCTGGCAGGGCAAGCGCGTCTCTTATGAGCGCACCTTCTCCAACGAGTGCGTGAAGAGCTCCTACGCGACGAGCCTCTTCGCGTTCTGACGAGCCTCTTCGCGTTCTAAGGACCGGGATCGTACGGCCCCGTGCAGTTCGGCAGAGGCACGCAGATTGGGGAGTGTGTGTGCTGCCGAGGGGCCCCGCGATCTCGCACCGGGGGTCGGCCGGGCGGAGTGGGGCCGCCCGGCCGACACCTCGCACCGCTAGGGCCTGTCCGGCACATCCCGGGGGATCCCGGGCAGGAGGGGAAAGCGACCCAGCAGGTCGGCACCGCGCAGCAGTCGCCGGATCCGCGGAGCGTCCGCCACGAGGCGCAGACGGCCGCCGTGGTCTCTGGCCCGTGTCTCGGCCCGGCACAGGACGCGCAGGCCCGAGCAGTCGAAGAAGTCGGCCCGCCGCAGATCGACCAGCACATCCGGCTCCGCCCTCGCGGTCGCCGCGTTCAGATGCTCGGTGAGTAGCGCCTCCGTGGCCAGATCGATCTCACCCATGACCTCGACCACCGTGAACGCGCCGCATCTGCGGGTGCGGGCATGAGCGTTCGCCGGGGGTGGCGTGGACCGGGAGGTGCTCGCGGCCAGGTCCTCGGTCGGATAGGGGGCGCGGTCGTCGGCGTCCGGCGTCATGTCCGCTCCACCTCTGCAGGGGCGCACTTGATCCGGGTAGTTACCCGGGGGCGAGCGTGAGCATCCCTGCCGCGCCGCGGGCAAGATGCGGTTCACCCGACCTGATGAATTACGCCCAGAAGGATTGACTCCTGGGCTGTGTCGTCATGGCAGCGGGTCGTCGGACTGACCGCTGCCAGTCACCACACTGAGTGATCAAGCGGCTGCGGGGTACCCGGCAGCACTGTGGAACCCCTTGCTTCGCCCGTCAATTCGCACAATGAGTGGGACCCGCTGGAGGACATCGTCGTCGGGCGCCTCGACGGCGCGACGATCCCCTCCCGCCATCCGGTCGTGACCTGCAATGTCCCGCCATGGGCGGGGCGGTTGCTGGGACTTGCCGGCGGCTTCAGATATCCACGCGTGCTGATCGAGCGAGCGCAGCACGAACTCGAGGAGTTCATCGCGCTCCTTCGGTCCCTCGGCGTCACGGTCAGGCGCCCGGAGGCGGTTGACCACAGGCGGCGGTTCGGAACCCCCCACTGGTCGTCGCGCGGTTTCTGCAACACCTGTCCCCGTGACAGCCTGCTCGTGATCGGCGACGAGATCATCGAGACCCCGATGGCGTGGCCGTGCCGGTATTTCGAGACCCACGCCTATCGCGAGATCCTGAAGGACTGCTTCCGGCGCGGTGCGCGCTGGACGGCGGCACCGAAACCACAGCTCACGGACGCGCTGTTCGAGCCGGGTTTCCGCGCACCCGCGCCCGGCGAGCCCATGCGCTACGTCCTGACGGAGTTCGAGCCGGTCTTCGATGCCGCGGATTTCGTGCGTGCGGGTCGTGATCTGTTCGTCACGCGAAGCAACGTCACCAATCGGATGGGCATCGAGTGGCTGCGCCGCCACCTTGGACCCGGCTATCGGATCCACGAGATCGAGAGCCGGTGCCGCACGCCCATGCACATCGACACGACTTTCGTACTGCTTGCGCCCGGCAAGGCCCTTATCAATCCCGCATACATAGACCCCGACCGCCTGCCCGGCGTCCTGGACTCGTGGGACATCCTGGTCGCTCCCGAGCCGGACCCGATCGACGACCGTCTGCTCAGAGTCACCTCGATGTGCGGCAAATGGCTCAGCATGAACGTGCTCATGGTCGACGAGAAGCGCGTGATCGCCGAGCGCCACCACACCGGCATGCTGCGCGCGCTCGAGCAGTGGGGGTTCGAGCCGATCCCGTGCGACCTGCTGCACTACGCGCCGTTCGGCGGCTCGTTCCACTGTGCGACGCTCGACCTCCGGCGCCGCGGCACGCTCGAATCGTATTTCGACTGAGCGCTCGTCGATCCACTGGCAGGCTCACCGATCCTTCGCGCGCTCGCGATGGCTGGTGTCGCACCAGGGGTAGCGGCGGCTGCGGCGGCAGGTGCACAGGGCGACGCGGAAGCGGTCGGAGGAGACGAGCGTGCCGTCCTCCAGTTCCACCTCGACCGGGCCCTCGACCAACAGGGGGCCCTGACGCTGGACCTTGATGCGGCGCGGCTCGTCAGACGGGGAGTTCGGCACGGACGACCACCAGCTCTTCCCTCGGAACCGACTGATCCGAAGCGGACAGCAGGCCGCGCTTGCGCAGCCAGGCCTCGCGCGAGCGCAGCACGGGGCCGAAGGGGATCACACGGCGCCGGGTCACGGATGCCTTGAGCCCCGCGTCGCGCAGGTGTGCCAGCGTCCGGCCGGGCCGGCTGAGCTCCGAGTGCACGACCAGCAGAACACCGCCGGGCCGCAGCAGGGCGGGGGCCTCCCGGCAGATCCGGTCGAGGACGAGCCGTCCGTCCCGGCCCGCGTCCCAGGACCGCGCCGCACCGTGCGGCGCGCGGCCCGTGTCGGGCGCGGGCACATACGGCGGATTGGCGAGGATGAGATCGAACGACTGTCCCCGCACCGGGGCGAAGAGGTTGCCGTGCCGGATGCGGACCGGCAGCCGGGCCAGCCAGGCGTTCAGCCGTGCCGTGTACACCGCCCGCCAGGAGACGTCCACCGCGGTCACATGTGTGCCGCGCCGCGCGGCCTCGAGCGCCAGTGCGCCCGAGCCCGTTCCCACGTCGAGGACGTCCGCGCCGTCCGGCAGCGGCTCGTCGAGCAGGGCATCGACCAGCAGGTCGGTGTCCTCCTGAGGACTGTAGACACCCGGTGGCACCAGTGGTTTCACGGCGCCCGGGTACCCCGGCATTCAGGAAATAATGGAGATTCCGGGCCGAAGAGGTGTGCGCAGCGACGACCGTCCCGCGCGCCAGGCGCCGAGCAGCCGGTCGGCGAAGCGGTCCTCCAGAAACCCGGTGACGTCGATGCCGAACGCGACGTCGGGGGCGAGATGCGGCTCCTCGGCGAGGAGACCGCCGATGACGTCGTGGCGTACGACCTGCTCGTGCACCGCGTCCGCCTCGACATGCTCGTCGTAGAAGTGCTCGGCGGCGGGCCCGGCGCCCGTGCGGCGCATCGCCTCGGCCAGTCGCCGGGAGGCCGGTGACGAGGTGATCTCGACCGCCGCGAAATGACCGACGAGTGCGCCGCGCAGCTCCCGGTGCAGGCCGAGCAGGGACATCAGGTTGACCGTGGCCAGGGCCTCCGCGGTCGCCTCGTCGAGATAGTGCCCGTATGTCGTGTCCAGGTCGAGGTCGGTCATCAGGTCGGCGAAGAGGCGGGCGTGGACGCGGTCGGGGCGGCCGCCGCCGAACTCGTCGAACTCCACCGCCGCCATGCCGGCCTTGGCCCTGCCCCACAGCCGCGGCAGCACCCAGGCGTGCGGGTCCGCTTCCTTGAGGTGGTACAGGGAGCGCTGGGCCGCGTACTCGCGCAGCTGCCACAACTCGCCCTCGGTGCACAGGTAGTGGCTGACGCCGGTGCCGTCGACGGGTTCGACCAGGAGGTCGGCCAGCGAGTCCTCGACGCTGTCGTGGCCGGGGGCGTCCGCGCGCAGGGCGGTCAGGAAACGGTGCTCCAGCGCCGCGCGGCCGCGCAGCAGGTCCGGGTCCCATTCGAGGGCCTCGGACACCCCGGCGAAACCGCGGTAGTGCAGTTCGTAGCAGAGGTAGAGGGCCAGCTGGAGGTCGTCGCCGTAGACGGGCGCACCCGCGACGTCCTCGTGCCTGAGCGGCGGGCCCGTACCCCGCAGATACTCCTCGAGGGCGGCGGAGAGGCGGCCCCGGGCGGACGGCAGCCGGGGTTCCGCGCCGCTGCGTGCCATGCGGACGTCGTGTGTCATGGCGGCCGAGTACCCGTGGGGTGCCGGGCCACCCGTGAGCGTGGAACCGGGCGGACGCCCGCGGCGAGATCTCGGGTGCGCCGGCCGAGCTCGGGCAGGCCATCGCGGCAACGCGCCGATGACGGCGTGGCTGCGGGCAGTCATGCACCTGGGGCGGCACTCGCCCCGCCCCCTGGCCGGGCGTCCGGGACGCCGCCCGGGCAGGACGGTTCACCGGACACGCACGGCCAGGGCGCGCGCCCGGTCACTCTCCCTCGGACTCCTCCTGGGCGCGCGTGTTGGGGGTGATGGCCTCGCCCGCCTCGCCCCTGCGCCTGCGCTGTTCGGCGGAGTCCCGGATGCGGTGCTCTGCGTCGGCGAACTCGCGCAGGACCTCTTCGGCGGCGGTCTCGGGCTCTTGCCGGTGCCGCTTGTCGTGGTCGGCCATGGCTGTCTCCTTCCGTCGTTCAGCGGGCGCGGTCGCGATCGCGATCGCCGGCCCTCCGTCGGCTCGTCGCCGCCTCCGTCTGACCGGCCGCCGCCGCGAGGCGCAGCGGCACCGGCTCCGGGGGAGCGGCCTCCTCGTCCAGCTGGGTCAGTTCCGCCCACCAGGACGGGCCGTCCTGTATCTGCCGCAGCAGGACTCCCTCGCGGATCGCCCAGGGGCAGATGGTGACCGTCCGCAGACCGGTCAGCTTCATCGCCGTGTGCCCGACGACCGCGCCGGCCAGGCTCTGCGCGGCCCGTGGTGCGGAGATGCCGGGGAGGCGGGAACGTTCGGCGGCGGGCAGCGCGGCCAGCCGGGTCACCGCCTCGCGCAGGTCCGAGCGGGCCAACCGCCGTTCCATGAACGGGCCGTGGCGCCCGGGCGGCGCCCCGCACAGTCGGCCCAGCTGCTGGAAGGTGCGCGAGGTGGCCACCGCGGTGCGAGGCCCCTCCCAGCGGATCCGGGCCGCCACGTCCCGCAGCTGATGGCGGACCTTGCGGCGCAGCGCCCGCACCCGTTCCGGCGGGGGCGGGTCCTCCCCGGCGAAGAACTCATGGGTGAGCCGTCCCGCGCCGAGCGGCAGCGAGGCCACGAAGCCCGGCAACCGGCCGCGCCCGAAGGCCACTTCGAGGGAACCGCCCCCGATGTCCAGCAGCGCGAGCGGCCCCGACCGCCACCCCATCCACTGCCGCGCTCCCAGAAACGTCAGCTCGGCCTCGAGTTCGCCCGGCATGGTGCACAGGTCCACTCCCGTCCGGTCCCGGACGGCGCGCAGCACCTCCGTACGGTTCGGGGCGGCGCGCACCACGGCCGTCGCGAACGCCATCGGTTCGGCCGCGCCCCAGCGGGCGGCGGTGCGGCTCGCCTCGGCGACCGCGCCGACGAGCCGCTCGACGGCCTCCTCCGGGATGCTTCCCCCGGGCTTCACCTGCTCCGACAGCCTCAGCCGCCATTTCGCGGTGTGAACCGGTAGCGGTGCACCGTCCTCCGCGTCGGCCACCACCAGCCGGACCGTGTTCGACCCCACATCCACCACGCTGATTCGCATGGGCCCGTGAGTACCCGTTTTTCGGACCGGGCCAACAGGATCAGCCGCCGCGCTCTGGTGCATGCCGGGGCAACCGGCCCCGCACCGCACGCCGGTGGCGCTCGTACAGGGCATACGGCCCATGGCAGCGCGCAGGGGCCGCCGTCTCCCTGCGGACGGCGGCCCCTCGTGCCTCGGCGGATCAAGTCGATCACATGTGGACGACCGGTGCGGCGGAGGCGTCCTCCTCGGGCACCCCGCGGCGGAAGAGCAGGAAGGCGATCAACGCGCCCGCGGCGAAGAAGCCCGCCGACCACCAGAAAGCGGTGGTGTAGCTCTCGATCGTCGCCTGGGCCTGCACCATCCTGCTGGTGGCGTCCTTGCCGGCGAGATAGTCGGCCGCGGCGCTCGCCGCGAGCGTGTTCAACAGCGCCGTACCGATCGAACCGCCCGCCTGCTGCATGGCGTTGACGGTCGCGGAGGCGACGCCCGCGTCCTCGGCGGCCACTCCGCCGGTGGCCAGTTGCATCGTCGTCGGCATCACCAGGCCGAGACCGGCGCCGATCACGATCAGCTGCGGGAGCACCGCGCTCACGTACGACGAGCCGACCCCGATCCCGGTCAGCCAGGCCATGCCGGCCGTCGCGATCCCGAAGCCCAGCGGGACCAGGGCTTTCGGGCCCATCCGCGGCAGCAGGACCGTGGTGCCGAGCTGGGCCGCCACCATCAGAGCGCCCACCATCGGCAGGAACGCCACGCCGGTCTTCGTCGGGCTGAAGCCCAGGTTCAGCTGCAGGTAGTAGGTGAGGAAGAGGAACACGCCGAACATGCCCGCACCGGAGACCAGGACGGCCAGGAACGAGGCGCCCCTGTTGCGGTCGAGCAGGATCCGCAGCGGCAGCAGCGGGTGCGGGGCCCGGGTCTGCCACCAGGCGAAGGCCGCCAGCAGAACGCCGCCCGCGAGCAGGTAGCCCCAGCTCTGAGGCGAACCCCAGTCGTGCGTCTCGGCGTTGGAGAAGCCGTAGACCAGCCCGAACAGACCGCCGGCGACCAGGAGCGTGCCCGGCACGTCCAGCTTGGAGTTCGCGGCGTCGCGGTGGTTGCTCAGCAGCAGCCAGCCGCCGACCAGGGCGAGCGCGGCGATCGGCACGTTGACGAACAGCGTCCAGCGCCAGTCGAGGGCGTCGGTCAGGATGCCGCCGAGCAGCAGCCCCACCGCGCCACCGGCGCCGGCGATGGCGCCGTACACGCTGAACGCCCTGGCCCGCTCACGGGCGTCGGTGAACGTGGTGTTGAGCAGCGAGAGCGCGGCAGGCGCGAGCAGCGCGCCGAAGGCGCCCTGCAGGGCGCGCGCGACGACCAGCATCTCGAAGCCGGTCGCGGCGCCGCCCAGTACGGACGCGCCCGCGAAGCCGGCGACGCCGATGAGGAAGGCGGGCTTGCGGCCGAACAGGTCGGCTATGCGGCCGCCGAGCAGCAGCAGGGACGCGAAGGCCAGCGCGTAGGCGGTGACGATCCACTGCCGGTTGCCGTCGGAGAAGCCGAGGTCGGCCTGGGCCGAGGGCAGGGCGATGTTCACGATGGTGGCGTCGAGCACCACCATGAGCTGGGCGACGGCGATGATCGCGAGGATCCACCATCGCTTGGACGAGGCCGTCGGCGGGGCCTCGACCGCACCCTCACGGGCGCTGCCGGTCAGGGTCTTCTCGGGCATCGGGATTCAACTCCAGGGACAGCCGGGATGAAGTAACGCGGAAGTAAACGAAACTGTTTCGTTCACTTCGAAGAGCCTAGGCCTCCATGAGCGAAACGGCAACGTTTCGATGGGGTGCGAGGGGTGTATTCCTTGACCGGCATATAACCAAGGAGGCATATTGGGCTCATGGCCGACGCCTCGCTCTGGACCGCCCTCGCCGATCCGCACCGACGGGCCATCGTCGCGCTGCTCCTGGAGCGGCCCCGACCCGTCGGGGAGATCGTGGAGGCATGCGGGCTGAGCCAGCCGAGCACCTCCAAGCATCTGAAAGTGCTGAGGGAGGCCGGCCTGGTGCGGGTCCGGCAGGACGCGCAGCGCCGCGTCTACGCCCTCCACCCCGCACCCATCGCCGAACTCGACGCCTGGCTGGCCCCGTACCGCAGGCTGTGGAACGCCAGTCTGGACAAGCTGGGCCGTCGACTCGACGAGGCGCCGGACCGTCCCGAGGAACCCGCCACGAAGGACTGATCCCCATGACCGCCGACCTCACCGGCAGCTATGTGACCCTGGACGACGGCCGCCCGGCCGTCCGCTTCAGCCGTACCTACGACCATCCCGTCGAGCGCGTCTGGCGGTTCGTGACCGACGCCGACGAACTGGCCCACTGGTTCCCGTCCCGCGCCGAGATCGACCTGCGCCCCGGCGGCGCGATCAAGTTCGGCGGCGATCCGAACATGGAGGACTCCACGGGCCGCGTGATCGCCGTCGACGAGCCGCGCCACCTGTCGTTCGAGTGGGGCGGCGACGAGCTGCACTTCGACCTGGAGGCCCTGGACGACAAGCGCACCCGCTTCACGCTCACCAACGTGCTCGGCGCCGACAGCACCGCCGCCCGCAACAGCGCCGGCTGGGAGGTCTGCCTGGCCGCCCTCGACGCGCACGCGCGCGGGGAGCGCTTCGAGGGGCCGCACGCCGGCGCCGGAGCGCCCTGGAAGGAGTTCTACGACGGCTATGTGGCCGCCGGCGTCCCCTCCGGCGCCCCGGTCCCTGGCCTCGACGCCTAGGCCCTTTCGTTCAATTCCCGCCTGCCGTGCGACGCCATGCCGAGTTCAGCATGAGGATCTTGGATGCCTTGGTGATGTGCTGCCGGTGCCGCGGGTTGTTCACCTCGTAGGGCCGGCCGGTGCAGCCGGCCACCGCGGCGTGGGCGGGAGCCGGCCGGCCCGGTCACGCCATCTGGCGTCGCACCAGCTCGTGCAGCCGCCCGTTCGTGTCCGCCAGGAGCTGTGCGGGCGGGCCCTGCTGGGCGACCTTGCCGTCCTCCATCACGATCACGCGATCGGCGTCCAGCACCGTGGACAGGCGGTGCGCGATGACGATGCGGGTGGCGTTGAGGGCCTTGGTGGACTCGATGACCGTGCGCTGGGTCTCGTTGTCGAGGGCGCTGGTCGCCTCGTCGAAGAACAGGATGCGCGGGCGGCGGATCAACGCCTGGGCGATCATCAGGCGTTGCCGCTGACCGCCGGAGATGGCGCCGCTGCCCGAGACGATCGTGTGCAGCCCCATCGGCATCCGCTTGATGTCCTCGGCGAGCCCCGCCATCTCGGCCGCCGCCATCGCCTCCTCCGGCGTGTACGGCTCGGTGCCGCAGATGACGTCGAGGATAGAGCCGGTGAACGGCTGCGCATGCTGCAGCACGACCCCGCACTGCCGGCGCACGGCCGACTGGTCGAGCGCCGCCAGGTCCTGGCCGTCGTACAGCACACTGCCGGAGACCGGCTTGTCGAAGCCGATCAACAGCCGCAGCAGCGTCGACTTGCCGCAGCCACTCGGGCCGACGATCGCCACGAACTCGCCCGGCCGGACGTCGAAGGACACGTCGTCGAGGACGAGCGGACCGTCGTCGGAGTACCGGAAGGACAGGCGGCGCGCCTCGATCGATCCCGTCAGCGGGCCCGGCCGGGTGCTCGCCGTGCGCACCTCCGGCGTCGCTTCCAGCACCGGCTTGATCTCCTCGAACAGCGGCAGCGCGGCCACCACCGACACGAACGCACCGGTCAGCTGGGTCACCGAGGTGAGCAGCATCGTCACCGACGTGTTGAAGGTCAGGAACGCCGCCGCCGACATCGACCCGCGCGCCGGACCCGCCAGCAGCATGAACATCAGCAGCGTGCACAGCGGCAGATACACCGCACCCAGCACCGTGGTGAGATTCTTGATCCGCCCCACCTTCTGCTGGAGCTCACGGCTGCGCGCGAACCGGTCCGCCCAGGCCGCGTACGCGTAGTTCTCGGCCGCCGCGACACGCAGCTTCGGCAGCCCGCGCAGCGTCTGGAAGGACTGGTTGTTGAGCTTGTTGCTGAGCACCACCAGCCGCCGCTGCCAGCGCACCTGCCACAGCCCCAGCCCCAGGAACACGGCCGCGATCACGACGAGCATGCAGATCGCCGCCAGCGCCATCGGCACGCTGTACCAGAACAGCAGGGACAGGTTCATCGCGCCCACCGTCACCGACTGCGCGACGACGGGGCCGACGCCGGCCATCAGACGGCGGATCGCGCTGATGCCCATGGCCTGGCTCGCCAGCTCACCGGTGGAGCGCTCGGTGAAGAACTTCGTGGGCAGCCGCAGCAGCCGGTCCCACAGGGCCGGTTGGAGCGTCGCCTCGATACGGCCCTCCAGGCGCAGGATCGTCAGGTTCTGCAGCAGCATGAAGGCCGCGGCCACGACGCTGCTGATCATCACGGCCAGACAGAACTGCACGATCAGCTCGGTCTGGGCCTTCGGCACGAACTCGCCGAGCACCTTGCCGGTCGCGATCGGCACCAGCGCGCCGATCGCCACCGTCACCAGGCCGCTGATCAGCAGGTTCGTCAGATCGCCGCCCGTGCCCCGCATGCTGAACCGCAGCAACCTGAGCGGGCTCAGCGCGCGGTCGGGCAGCGGGCGGTAGAACATCACCGCACGCGGCTCGAACTCCTCCGCGTTGGCCTTCTCGATCGGCGTCTCACGGCCGGTCGACGGATGGACGGCGACATAGCCTCCGCGCCGCCACAGCAGCGCCACCGGCGCACCGGACAGCGCCCGATGGCCCACCAGCGGCCCTACGTTGTCCCGCCACCACCGCCCGTCCAGCCGGACGGCCCGGGTGCGCACGCGTGACGCGATGGCCACCCGCTCGACCGGGTCGAGCCGGTCGCTCTCGGTACCGCTCTGCGCGGGCTCGGCCAGCGTGATCCCGGCCGCCTGGGCGACCAGCTTGCAGGCCGCGTAGCTGGCGTCCGCGTCGGCGGCCGTCGTCCGCTTGTCGCTGCGCTTGCCGATGGACGCCAGCAGCGTCCGGTCGGCCTGCGCGCGTACCGCCTCGCCCGCCTTGATGCCCTCGGCCGTGCGCGTCTCGTGGGTGCGCTCCAGCTGCTCGATCCAGCGGTCCAGCGTCGTCAGCAGCCGGTACTGCTGGTCGACCATGGACTGCCAGACCGCCGGGTCCATCAGCAGGTCGGCGGCCGCCTCCGCGCCGTACAGCGAGCCGTACTGCACACTCCCCGGCGGCACCTGCATCCAGAAGACGTCGTCGTCGGTCACCTCGGCGGCCGACCCCTCGGTCGCCATCGGCGCCTGGAAGAGGATGGAGAGGCTGCGGCCGACACCCAGGGCGAGCGCGTACTCCAGCGGGCTCGTCGTCGGAGGGACGTACTGCGGGTTGCCGTACTCGTCGTAGGACCAGGTCTGCGTGTTCGCGGGCTGGTACAGCTCGCGCAGCCCGATGCGGTGCACCACGCAGTCCCTGAGCGGGCGCGCCACCAGCGTGTGCTGCGGTCCGGCGACCGGACCGAGCAGCAGCGAGCCCGCCTCCAGACGGCCGAGATGGTGCCAGTGGCCCTGCTGCCCGGCGTCCACCGCGAACAGGTCCACCGCGCCGGACGCGACCAGCCACAGCACCTGCGGGCCTTCGAGGTCGAGGCGGTTGAACCCCGTGCAGTCGATGGGCGTGCCCATCTGCCCGAGCGCGTTGAGGACGAGGTCACCCTCGTGGACGGACGTCATCTCACCGCTCCCTGACCAGCGCCGCGTACGCGCCGCCGCGCGCCACCAGCTCCTCGTGCCGCCCGCGTTCCACGATCGTGCCGTGCTGGAGTACGACGATCTCGTCGCTGTCGCGCACGGTGCTGAGCCGGTGCGCGATCACCACACAGGCGCAGCCTCGCTTGCGCAGGTTGTCCATCACGACCAGCTCGGTCTCGGCGTCCAGCGCGCTCGTCACCTCGTCGAGGACGAGGATGCTGGGGCGGCGCACCAACGCCCGCGCGATCTCCAGGCGCTGGCGCTGCCCGCCCGAGAAGTTGCGGCCGTCCTGCTCGACCTTGCTGTGGATGCCGCCGGGGCGGCGCATGACCACGTCGTACAGCGCCGCGTCGCGCAGCGCGTCCACCACCGCGTCGTCCGGGATCGACGGGTCCCACAGCGCCACGTTGTCGCGGACCGTCCCCTCGAAGAGGAACACCTCCTGGTCCACGAAGGACACGGACGCCGCGAGCGCACCGCGCGGGATGTCCTCGATGCGCTGGTCGTCGATGCGGATGACGCCCTCCCAGGGGGCGTACAGACCCGAGATCAGCCGGGACACCGTGGACTTGCCGCTGCCCGAGCCGCCGACCAGCGCCACCTGCTGGCCCGGGCCCACGGTCAGGTCGAATCCGGTGAGCAGCGGCTTGTCGAGCGGGTTGTAGCCGAAGGTGATGTTCTGCAGCTCGACATGGCCGTGCAGCCGGCGCGTCGAGTCACCGGCACCGGGGCGGCCGTAGAGCGGGTCGGCCTGGAAGTTCTCGACGTCCTTCAGACGGGCCACGTCGGCGGCGAAGTCCTGGATGCGGCCCGCGACACCGTTCAGCCGGGTGATCGGGGCGGTGAAGCGGGTGACCAGGGCCTGGAAGGCCACCAGCAGGCCGACGGATATGCCACCTTCGACCGCGCGCATGCCGCCGATCCAGAGGATGAGCGCGCTGTTGAGCGTGGCGAGCGTGGGCGCGACCACGCCCAGCCAGGCGCTCGGCACGCCGAGGCGCTGCTGCTCCTCCAGCGTGGTGGCGTGCTGTCCGGCCCACTTGCGGAAGTAGCCGTCCTCGCCGCCGGTCGCCTTCATCGTCTCGATCAGCTGCAGACCGGTGTAGGCGGTGTTGGTGAGCCGGGCGCTGTCCGCGCGCAGCTTCGCCGTACGGGTGGCCCGCAGCCGGATGACGACCCGCATGGCGACGACGTTCAGCAGCGCGACGCCGATGCCGACGAACGTGAGCTGGGGGTCGTACGTGTAGAGGAGGATCGCGTACAGGACGACGACCACCGCGTCCACGCCCGCCGCCGCGAGGTCGCGGGCCAGCGTCTCGGCCACGGCGTCGTTCGACTGGAGGCGCTGCACCAGGTCGGCCGGGCTGCGCTGGGAGAAGAACGTCACCGGCAGCCGCAGCAGATGGCGCAGGAAGCGGGCGCTGGAGAGGGTCGAGGAGATGATGCGGCCACGCAGCAGGTTCGCCTGCTGCAGCCAGGTCAGCACGACCGTGAACAGGACACAGGTGCCCATCGACGTGAACAGCACGCTGAGCAGGGACGTCTGCCCGCCGATCAGGAACATGTCGATGTAGGTGCGGCTCAGCGCGGGCACCGCAGCGCCCACCAGCACCAGGAGCAGGCTCGCCAGCACCGCGGCGGGCATCGTGCCCGCGGTGCCGCGCAGCCGGGCCGGCATCGCGCCGAGCACACCCGGCTTGCGCCCGCCCTTGCTGAAGCCCTCGCCGGGCTCCATCACCAGCACGACGCCGGTGAAGCTGCCGTCGAAGTCCTCCATGGGCACGAAGCGGCGGCCCTTGGCGGGGTCGTTGATGTACACGCCCCGGCGGCCGAAGCGGCGGCCCATGCCGTCGTAGACGACGTAGTGGTTGAACTCCCAGAACAGGATGGCCGGCGTCTTCACCTCGGCGAGGGCGGCCGTGTCCATCTGCATGCCCTTGGCCGTGAGGCCGTAGCTGCGGGCGGCCTTCAGCAGGTTGCTGGCCCGCGAGCCGTCGCGGGAGACACCGCAGGCGATGCGCAGCTCCTCCAGCGGGACATGGCGGCCGTAGTGGCCGAGGACCATCGCGAGGGAGGCGGCGCCGCACTCCACGGCCTCCATCTGGAGCACGGTGGGCGTGCGGACGGTCTTCGCCCTGCCCTTGGGCACGGGGCGCTTCGGCGGGGCGGCGCGGCGCCGGCTGCGGGTCTCCTGTGCGGCGCTCACGGCAGCAGCCAATCGACGGGACGCTGATCGGTCAGCCGGATCGAGGCGTTGGCCGTGGTCATGGAGGTGAGGTCGAACGGCGGCCCGTCCGCGGACGACCACTTGTAGCCGCTCTTCGTGCTCGAGTTCCGGTCCAGCTTCACCGTCACGGCCACCGGCCTGCCGTCCTTGGTGAACTGCTCGCCCAGCTGGTTGTCCCCGAGGTACGCGGCGATCTGCTGCGCCGACTGCGCGGAGCGGTCCACCGACTTCACATGGCCGCGCAGGACGCCGTATTCCTGGGTGGGCACGGAGGAGACGGTGAGGTCCACGGCGGCCTTGTCGGGTATGGAGGCCGCGTTCTCGGCGGGGACGTACACCGTGGCGTACAGCGGGTCCTTGGCGTGGGCGACCTTCTCCACGGCGGCGACGTTCGCGCCGGTGGAGATGATCTGCCCGATGGTGGCGGCGAGCGCGGTGACCCGGCCCGCGGCGACGGTACGGACGACCGTCTCGCCCTTGGCCGTACGGACCTTCAGTACGGGGGAGTTCGCCGGGAGCCGCGCGCCCTGCTCGGCGAGGACCGCGGTGACCTGCCCGGCGACCGGGCTCTGCAGGACGTAACTGCCTTGGCCGTGCGTGAGGATGGCGGGCGCGCTCACCGTGGAGGCGACCGATCCGGTCACCGCCCACACGGACGCGGCGGCCATGACGACCAGCGTCACGGAGAGCACCAGCCAGCCCTGCGGGCGGGCGAAGCGCACCGGGAGGTCGAGCTCCTCCGGTGACTGGAGCTTGGCGAGGGCCTGTTGGCGGAACTGCACGGAACTTTCCCTCACCTGAGGATGAGCGGAGACCGGCGCATGGGCCGGTCGTGTTGCCAGCGGTGCCGGGATTTGTCTTGCGGCACCCGTAAGTCCCGGAGCCGGGGAACGGCTCCGGGACTCAGCGGTACGAAGGCGCGATCAGAGACCGGCGACCAGGTTCGAGACCGGGGCGGTGTTCAGGCCGGTGACACCCTCCACGGTGCCGACGACCGTGTCGACCAGGCCGGAAACCGGGGCAATGCCGTTGACAGCGTCGAGGGCACCGTTCACGGCGTTGACCTGCAGGCCGCCGGAGACGTTGTCGAGCTCGGCGTCGGAGATCTCGACGGTCTCAACCTGGGGGGTGGAGTTCATGATGGAACTTCCCTTCCTAATGGATATCTCATAAGGGGGAGCGGCCCCCTCTGGGGACAGATGACGGCCGCGACCGCGAGCGCCCGGCGCCCGTTTCCGGAAGCCGTTCGCGGCCCCCGCGGTGCGATGGATCAAAGCACGCTGCGGGCGGGGGCTTCCAATCAAACGGCGGCCTCACCAGGGCACTTGAGCCCCAGAGGCATCGATCCGTGCAGACGCGTGCACGTCTCGTCGGCGACTTCTTCACAAGCGTCACAGCATCGGCTCCGACGAGCTGTTGCGTCCGCTCGGGGCGGCACGGGTCGATGCGGCGGCGAATCCGACACTCCGGCCCCAAGGGGGTGACCGTCGGTAGCACCCTGTGGAGAACCCCGGCCCACGGTGACTTCGTTGAGTATTGAATGTGCAGATTCGCTGAAGCCAGGATTCCGATCGGTGTTCACAACCGACTGCTACCGACCGGTAGCGGATCGTGTCAGCCCAGAAGCGCGTACACCGTGCTCGCCCGGGCCGCGATGTCTCCCGACGCCTCGTCGGTCATCGTGATGTCGGCGAAGGCCATCCGGCGGCCCAGCTTGGTCACGACCGCTTCGATCAGGACATCCGAACCGATCACCGCGCGCTGAAAAGACGTCGATTGCTGCACCGTCGTCATCGGCCCGTACGCCCCGCGCGCCGCCGACACGGCGATCACGGTCGCGGTGTCGGCGGCGGCCATCAGCGCCTGCCCCGACAGGGCACCGCCCTCCCGGGCCAGCGTGTCCGACCAGGGCATTCGCAGGACGGCGCGCCGGTCCTCCACCGCCTCGACGGACAGGCTGAGTTGGAGCACCCAGGGGGCGAAGTTGGCGGAGAGGATCTTGTCGGCTTCGGCGGTGGTCATCGTCATATGGGGGATTCTTCCCGCCGCCGGACCTTCGGGTGCGCTCCTTGGCCGATTCGTTGGTGCGAACGGGGCACGTGCAAACGGAATTGAACGCCCCACCGGACCCGTGCGTACCAACTGCCAACCAGGCGCCCCGAACAGCTGCCGAACAAAGGCGGCACAGACCCCGTCCCCCAGGAGGTCGAGAAGTTTGAGTCACAAGCGAATTCCGAAGCGCAAGGCCGCGATAGCCGCGGGCAGCGTGGTGGCGCTCGGAGCGGCCGCGATCCTTTTGCCGAACGCCAACGCGTCCCAGGACGGCGCGTCGGACGGCGCCGCCGCTGCCCCCAAGACCCTGAAGGCGGCCGACGCCTCGGATCTCGCCTCGCAGCTCGCGGGACTGCTCGGCGACGCCTTCGCCGGTTCGTACTACGACGCCGAGAGCCAGCAGCTCGTCGTCAACGTGGTGAACGGCGACGACAACAACGTCATCGTCCAGGCGAAGAAGGCGGGCGCGAAGGTCCGTGAGGTCGAGAACAGCCTGGACGAGCTCGAGGCCGGCGCGCAGACCCTGAAGTCCGAGGCGACCATCCCGGGCACCGCGTGGGCCGTCGACCCCAGAACGAACAAGATTCTCGTCACCGCCGACAGCACGGTCACCGGCGACAACTGGGACCAGCTGGAGTCGACCGTCCAGAGCCTCGGCTCCGGCATGGCGACCATCAAGAAGTCGGCCGGCACCTTCAAGACGTTCCTCTCCGGCGGCGACGCCATCTTCGCCGGCGGCGCACGCTGCTCCGCGGGCTTCAACGTCACCGCCGGCGACGGCACCCCCGCCTTCCTGACCGCCGGTCACTGCGGAGTCGCGGCCGAGCAGTGGTCGGACACCGAGGGCGGCCAGCCGATCGCCACCGTCGACCAGGCCACCTTCCCCGGCGCCGGCGACTTCGCGCTGGTCAAGTACGACGACCCGGCGACCGAGGCGCCGAGCGAGGTCAACACCGGCGACCAGACCCTCGCGATCAGCCAGGCCGCGGACGCCGAGGTCGGTCTGCAGGTCTTCCGGATGGGCAGCACCACCGGGCTGAACGACGGCCAGGTCACGGGGCTCGACGCCACCGTCAACTACCCGGAGGGCACCGTCACCGGGCTCATCCAGACCGACGTCTGCGCCGAGCCCGGCGACAGCGGCGGCTCCCTGTTCACCCAGGACGGGCTGGCGATCGGCCTCACCTCCGGCGGCAGCGGCGACTGCACGGTCGGCGGAGAGACGTTCTTCCAGCCGGTGACCACCGCCCTGGAGGCGGTCGGCGCGACCCTGGGCGACGCCGCGGGCGGCGCGGGCGCGGGCGACGAGGCCGGAGCCGGTGACGAGGCAGGCGCTGGTGAAGAGGCGGGAGCCGGTGAGGAAGCCGGAGCCGGTGAAGAGGCGGGAGCCGGTGAAGAGGCCGGAGCCGGTGAGGAAGCCGGAGCCGGTCAGGAGGCCGGAGCCGGTGAGGAGGTCGGCAACGGCAACGCCGACGGCACGGGCAACGGCCTCGGCGAGATCATCGGCAACGGCGTCGGGAACTGACCTACCCACACCGACGCACGGATCGAGGTGATCCGCACGCACGTGGTCCGGTCCTCCGGCGGGGGCCGGACCACTGGCGTGTGCGGAGCCGGAGCCGTCACCCCAGCGCCCGCAACAACAGCAGCGCCACGTCGTCCACCCGTTCCCGCATCGACGCGCTGTGCTGGACGAGCAGGTCGGCCAGCTCGTCCAACGGCCGCTCACCGGCCTCGGCGAGCACCTGGCCGAGGTCGGCGAGCGCGTCCTCGATGTCGACGCCGGGCGACTCGATCAGCCCGTCGGTGTAGAGGACGAGCACGGAGCCGGGCGCGAGGTCGACCTCCGTCGTCGGATAGGTGGGCGAGCCGTCGATGCCCAGCAGCGGCCCACCGGCGAGGTCGAGCACCCGCACCCGTCCGTCCGGTCGTCTCAGCAGCGGCGGAGGGTGCCCGGCGCGGGCCATCACCGCCCGCCCGTGTGCCGGGTCGAGGCGCAGGTACAGGCAGCTGGCGAACAGGTCGGAACCGAGGTCGAGCAGCAGCCGGTTGGTGCTGCGCATGACCTCCTCGGGTGCCTGACCGACGGTCGTGTACGCCCGTACGGCGGTGCGGATCTGGCCCATCAGGCCGGCCGCGGTGACATTGTGGCCCTGCACGTCCCCGATCACCGCCGCGGTCAGACCCTGCTCCGTCGGCACCAGGTCGTAGAAGTCGCCGCCGATCTCCATGCCCTGCATGGCGGGGAGATAGCGTGCGGCCGCGTCGATCCCGGGCAGCGTCGGCAGTGAGTGGGGGAGCAGGGCGGCCTGCAGGCCGTGCGCCAACTGGTGCTTGGCGTCGTAGAGCTGGGCCCGCTCCAGCGCCTGCGCGATCAGCCCGCCCAGGCTCGTCAGGACCGCGCGTTCGTCCGCCGGGAAGGGATGCGGCTCGGCGTAGGCGAGCACACAGGTGCCGACCGGCCGACCGGAGGCGATCAGCGGCAGATACGCCCAGGCCGAGAAGCCGTCCGGGGTGGCCTCACGGAGCGGATACAGGCGTTCCAGCTCCTGCCGGGAGTCGAAGAACGCGGGCACCCCGGTGGTCAGGGCGTGGGTGCCCGGGGTCTGCTCGGTCAGCGGCATGCCGTCGAACCGCTCCACGATCTGCGGATCCGGATAGCCGCGGTGCCCGAGCACATGCAGCCGCCCCGCCCGCGATCCGAGGACGACCAGCGCCTGGCTGCCGACGGCCGGGACGATCTCGTCCGCGACCAGCTGCACCACGTCCTGCACGCCGGCCGCCTCGGTGAGCGCACCGGCCAGGCTCAGCACCTGGGAGATGGTCACCAACCGGGCCGGCGCGTCGCTCGGGCGTGGCCCGCTGCGGACCATCTCGGCCACCGCGCGGGCCCTGCTGATGCGCACGCTCAGGCCGGTCGTACTGGGATACATACGGAACGACAGCCAGTCGCCGGGCGGACGCAGCGCCACGAACGACGTCGTCTGCTGGCTCATCAGCGCGGCCCGGTAACGGTCCTCGTACACCGGGTCGTTCAGCCACGGCACCGACGCCCACAGCTGGTTGCCGAGCAGCCGGCTCGCTGGGACGCCGATCAGCTCGGCCGCCGCCGGGTTGGCGAAGCTGATCCGGCCGTGCAGGTCGAGCGAGCACAGCCCGTACGGCAGCCGCGACACCATCCGCGCCGCCTCCACCGTGCCGAGCGTGCCGGCCGCGCCGCTGAACGCCGGCCCGGCCAGCAGATCGGGCTCGGGAAGCGGCGGGCGGCTGTCCTCCAACGCGCGCTCCAGCCGTACCGCGAGGCGTCGGCAGGCGGCCGTGAGGTGTCCCCGGTCCCGGTCCGACAGTTCCGGGGGATGCGAACCGGGCCAGGTCACGAAGATCGCACCGTACGCGGTGGACTCGGTGGCCACGGGAAGCGCGGCCAGCGCGAACGGATAGGGCAGCACGACGGCGATCCGCGGATACCGGGCCGCCATGTCCTCCTCGCCCGCGACCCAGACGAGCCGCCGCTCACGCACCGCCTCCGCGACCGGGATCGGCGCGCTGAGCCCCACTCGCTCCCACGGCGCCGCGAACGCCCGGGGCAGCCCCGCCATCACCGCCATCTCCAGCACGGGCTCGTCGGCCGCCAGCAGATAGACGGCACCGGAGTGGGCGTTCACCTCGTCCATCATCGACGCCAGCGCCAGCGACAGCAGGGGCCGGCCGACCCGCGTCCGTGCGGCCGCCGGTGCCTGGGCGGACGTCTGCCCGTCGGACACGCCGACCACCTCCTCGCACGGGCGCGTCCCGAGGCGACCCGCGCCGCTCGCGCGCGCCGGGCCCCAGGGCTCAAATCTCCCCCCTCACGCCCCTTCGCGCACGGCGAGCGCTCCTCGACACCGGCGCGGGGCCGTGCGGAGGCGCACAGGTACCCCCGGCACGGCGAGATCCGCGGCGTACCCCCTTGCCCCCGGAGCATGCCCCCGCAGTCGAAGCGTGCGGCGGCGTACGGGCGCCGCGCGTGCGCCCCCGCGCCCCCTGATGGCCGATTCTTCGCGCCCGGTGGCGGTGCCGGACGCCAACAATGGGGCACGCGCTCCTCACCGAGGAACCGGTGCCGGTGTACGACGAGCTGAGAGGACGGACAGTGATCCGGGTGCTTCTGGTGCACGACGCGTGTCTGGTCAGGTCGGTCCTGGCGGAGTGGTTGCGCCAGGAACCGGACCTCGGGGTGTTCGACGCCCCGTGGCAGGGTGCGTCCGGCCGTCTGCGATCCGTGCGTCCGGACGTCTGCGCGGCCGACCTCGACTGCTCGGACGCCTACGGCATCCCGCCGCTCGGCGACCTCTGCGCCCGTGAGGCGGGCCGGACACCGCCGCGGCTGCTCGTGCTGGCCAGCGCGAACAGACCGGGTCTGCTGAAGCGGGCCGCCGAGGCCGGGGCGCTCGGCTATGTGGACAAGGAGGGCTCGCCCGAGAACCTCGTGCACGGGATCCGGCGCGTCGCCGAGGGGGAACGTTTCGTCGACGACTCGCTGGGCTTCGGCTTCCTCAAGGCCGCCGAGATGCCGCTGACCCGGCGGGAGCTGAGCGTGTTATCCCTCGCCGCCGAGGGAGCCTCGGTGGCGGAGATCGCGGGGAGCCTGCACCTGTCCCACGGGACCGTGCGCAACTACATGGCGGCCATCACTCGCAAGACCGGTGCGCGGAACCGGATCGACGCGATCCGGATCTCCCAAGGGGAGGGCTGGCTCTGATGGGGCGGGTGTGTGTGGCGGGCGGGGGGCTATGACGGGACGGGCGTGTCCGACTGGACGGGTGTCTCTGACGGCACGGGCGTCCGGTCGCCCACGAGAGCGCGGTACGACGGTGAGCGGCGCAGGAGGCCGTCGTGGGTGCCGCGGGTGTGTGTGAGGGGTGGGGGTCTATGACGGGGCGGGCGCGTCTGACGGGCGAGGGTCTATGACGGGATGGGGGTGTCCGACTGGACGGGTGTCTCTGACGGCACGGGCGTCCAGTCGCCCACGAGAGCGCGGTACGACGGTGAGCGGCGCAGGAGGTCGTCGTGGGTGCCGTACGCCGTACGCCGGCCGTCCATGACCAGCACGCGGTCGGCGCGGCGGGCCGAGCTGATGCGGTGCGCGACGACGACCAGGGTGCCGCCCGGCCGGTCGGCGAAGGCTCGCTCCGCGCGCTCCTCGGCCCGTGGGTCCAGGTGGCAGGTCGCCTCGTCGAGCAGGGCGAGGGGGGCGCGCGACAGATAGGCGCGCGTCAGTGCGACGAGCTGCCGCTCGCCCGCCGACAGTGCCGCCGGATCCACCGTCGCGGCCGGCCCGCCGAGCGCCTCGAGCAGCGGCAGGAACCCCACCGCCTCGGCGGCGGCGAGCAGCTCCGCCTCGGGCACGGGGTCCGGCCGCAGGTGCCCGAGGTTCTCGGCGAGCGTGCCGGTGAACACGTACGCCTCCTGCGGGATCAGCACCCGCAGCGCGGCGGCCTCCGGCCCGGGCACCGGGTGCCCGCAGAGCCGGACGGTGCCACGGGCCGGTTCCAGCAGCCCGGCGACCAGTGCGGTGAGCGTCGACTTCCCGATGCCGCTCGGGCCGACGACGGCCAGGTGGGCGCCGGGCGGGAGCGTGAGGTCCAGGTCGTCGATGACGGCGGTCGCGGCGGGGCCGTAGGCGAAGGTGACGGAGGTGAGGGAGAGGGCGGGCGGGCCGGCGGGCGCGTCGGACGGGTGGGCAGGGCGGGCTCCGACCTTGGCCTCGTCGCCCGGCCCGGGCCCGGCCTCATCCCCTGCTTTG
Source organism: Streptomyces sp. CA-251387 (assembly GCF_050936625.1). NCBI lineage: Bacteria > Bacillati > Actinomycetota > Actinomycetes > Kitasatosporales > Streptomycetaceae > Streptomyces > Streptomyces sp. CA-251387. The sequence goes on from NZ_JBNJMJ010000001.1 coordinate 8,862,165, forward strand.
GCCCCGGCTCCTGCCTCGGTTTCCGCCACGGCCCCTCCCTCTGCCACGGCCCCTGTCCCTGCCACAGCCTCGGCCTTTGTCCCTGCCCCTGCCGCGGCCTCTGCCCTGGAGGACGCCTCACGGGTCAACCGCCGCAGCACCACCGCCAGCCGGGAGCCGCTCGTGCCCAAGCCGTGGACCAGGTTGTGCAGGGCGGGGAGCAGGGACTGGGTGACGTAGGCGAGGGCGCCGACCAGGGCTCCGGGGGTGACTCCGCGGTCGAGGAGCCAGGGTGCGCAGGTGAGGAGGAGCAGGATCGGGAGGTGGCCGCCGAGGGCGAGGGAGGCCACGCGCAGGACACCCCAGCGGGCGAGGGAGCAGGCGGCCCGCAGCTCGGCGTCGACACGGGTCCGCGTGGTGGCGGCGACCCGTTCCTCCGCACCGGCCGCCGTGATGTCCCGCAGCCCCGGGCAGACGGCGCCCAGATCGTCGGCCAGCGCCTCGTCGGCGACGAGGAACGCCTCCTGCCGGCGGGCCAGCGGGCGCAGTGTCGCCGCGAACAGGCCCAGGCCCGCGGCGAGCGGAGGCACGACGACCAGCAGGAGCAGCGGGTCGAGCGACACCAGGCCCACGACGGCACCGACCGCGGTGAACACGAACGAACGCGACACCATCACGAGCCCGGCGAAGGTGTCCCGCGCGATCTCGACCTGCTGGGTCAGCCCGGACAGCGCCCCGGCGTCCGCCTCCCGCACCCCGCGTGAGACGACCCGGGTGACCAGCCGGTCCCGCAGCGGTTCGGCCAGCGCGGCGACCGCGCCGTACACCCGCGCGGTGCCGTACGCCCCGACGAGCACACCGAGTCCGGCCACCCCGAGCCAGACGAGCCCGGCCTCGGGACGCCCGGCCAGAAACCCGTCGTCCAGGGAACGGGCGAGTGCGAACCCGGTGAGAAAGGTCTGCCCGGTCTCCAGCACGGACCAGCCGCCCAGCCGCACCACGACCCGCCACCGGCTCCGCAGGAAGCGCAGCCCGCGCTGCTGGATGCCGTCGGTCATTCCTGCTCCTCGTTGGCGAACACTGCCAGGTATTCGGGGAGTTCCCACGGTTCCGCGTGCCGCCGCGCGGCCCGCACCTGCCACCGGTCCGCCAGATCCGGCCGGAAGCGCGGTCCGCGCCGGTGGATGGCCTCGGTCATGGCTGCTCCCCGCCCGCGAACACCACCCGGTATTCCGGCAGTTGCCACAGCTCCGCGTGCCGCCCCACCGCCCGCACCCGCCCCCCGTCCAGCCAGGCCACCGCGTCCGCGCGGGCGGCCGTGGCGGCGCGGTGGGCGATCAGGAGGCGGGTGGCGCTGTGCTCGGCGTCGTCGACGAGGGCTGCCGTGATGCGGGCCTCGGTCACCGTGTCGAGGCTGGAGAGGGCGTCGTCGAGGATGAGCAGACGGCCGCCGTGGGCGAAGGCCCGGGCGAGGCCGAGGCGTTGGGACTCGCCGCCGGAGCACGGGGCATCGGCGACGGCGGTGGCGTAACCCCGGGGCAGGCGGCGCACGAAGTCGTCCGCGTGGGCCGTACGGGCCGCCCTGCGGATGCGGGCGGGGGAGGGGGCCGGAAGGGCGAGGGCGATCTCCTCCTCGATCGTGCCGCCCAGCAGGGCGGGTCGTTCGAAGGCGTAGCCGATGGCCCGGCGCAGTGCGTCGTGGGTGAGGTCACGCAGGGGGACTTCGTCGAGCAGCACCTCCCCCGCGTCCGGCTCGGCCAGCCGTCCGGCGATCGCGGCGAGGAGGGACTTGCCCGCCCCTGAGCGGCCCACGACGGCCAGTGTCGTCCCGCCGGGCACCACGAGATCGACTCCGTCGAGCACGGCACGTCCACCGCGCCGGGCGGTCACCCCGCGCAGCTCCAGCCGGCCCGGACCGGGTGGCAAGCCGCGCTCGCCGTAGCCGGGCGTGGGCTCCGCCAGGACCTCGTCGAGGCGCCCCGTGGCCGCACGGGCCCGGGCCAGCCCGGCGAGCTGTCCGACCAGCACGCCGACCCCGGTGGCGAGGACCGCGTACCGGGAGGCCGCGAGCACCTCGCCCACCGTCAGCCGGTGCCGGGCCAGCAGCACCCCGGCCACGGCGACGACGCCGAGCTGGAGCAGCGGGGCCACGGCCACGGACTGGCCCGCGGCCCGCCCCTGCACCCGCCACATGCGGTGCCCGGCCTCGGACAGCTCGGGCAACGAGCGCAGGATCCGTGCCGTCTCCCGGTCGGCCGTACCCGCCGCCTCGATGGTGCGGTGCCCGCGGACGGCTTCCGAGAGGGCCTGCGCGATCCGCCCCTGCGCCGCCTGGTACCGGGCCACGCAGTCCCTGGTGTCGCGGGCGAAGGCCCTCAGCAGCAGGGCCAGCACCGGCGTTCCGGCCAGCAGCACGGCCGCGAGCCAAGGGTCGATCAGCGCGAGGGCGACGATGCCGCCGGCCGGTCCGGCGAGGGCGGCGAGCAGCGCGGCGCGGGCGGTCGGCGCGGTGCCGGCCTGGGCGGCGTTGCCGACGAGCCGGGCGACGAGGTCTCCGGGCCCGAAGCGGGCGGCGGCGCGCGGGCCCACGGCCAGGACATGCCCGGTCAGGCGCCGGCGCAGCCAGGCGGTGGTGCGGGCGTCGACCGTGCCGCGCAGCACGGTCTCGCACGCGTCGAACAGGGCGAGCAGCACGACGATCGCGGCGCAGTACAGCACCCAGCGGGTCGCCGGCGCCCGCGTCAGCAGTAGATCCAGGGTGTGGCCCAGCGCGGCGGGCAGCAGCAGCCCGGCGCCGGTCGCGGCCGTGCTCACCAGGCACAGGGCCAGACAGCGGGCCGGGGCCGGACCGAGCTGCCCGGGGAGTGTCCTGACGGCTGGTGTCATACGGCTGCGGACCTCACCCTCGCTTGTGCGGGACCCGTGTCGGGACCGTGTGTACGACCCCGGGCGGCCCCTCCCTCGCGGGAGCGGACCGCCCGGAGCCATGGCCACACGGTGCTCGTCAGAGACAGAGCGTGAGGCTCGCGGCGCTGACGCAGGACAGCAGGCTGAGGGTGCTGGGGCCGCCGCCCTCGGTGCGGTCCTCGGACTCCATCGTCTGCAGGTCGAGAAGTGCCATGTCGCATTCCTTCCTTATCGGTGTCGTCCACCCGTGGGGACGGGGTTGGGTCACGGCTCCGTCAGTTCGCGGAACCGCGCTGTGGGGGCCGCCCGAGCGGCGGCAGGAACGGCAGGTGTGCGGCGGCCGCGTCGCCGGGGGCCGCGTGGGCCGCGCCCAGCGCGAGCAGGCACCCTGCCGTTCCGGTGCCCAGGTCCATCGACAGCCGCATCATCTGGTGCCCTGGGAAGGCCAGTTGGCCCTGGTAGTCCATCGCGAACCAGCCGAGCCCGGCGATCTGCTCGGCGAGCCGTTCACCGGTCGCTCCCGGCGTGGTGGTGCGGGCGAGGTGCAGGATCATCCCTGCGCGGCCCTGGAAGAGACCGGGCTGCACATAGAAGCGACTCGTGGCCGCGGTCAGGATCCCGGCGCGGGCCCGCTCGAACTCCGCGTCCGGCTCGGCGACGTGAGCGAGGTAGTCGTCCAGGACCATCCCGACGCCCGCGCTGCCGTCGCCGAGATACGGCAGCGTGCGCCAGCCCTCGTCGACCTCCAGCGAGCCGGTCGGGTGCGTCATGCAGCACTCCAGGTCCCGGCGCAACGCCACGCCCGCCGCATCCAACAGCCGCGGCTCACCGGTGCGTTCGTACTGTCGCAGCAAGAACAGCGCGGGACCGCTCGCACCGCGCAGCAGCCCGGCCCGGCGTCGCTGAGGCGTGTCCGCGGGCGGCTGCGCGAGTCGTCGTACGAGGATGTCGGCGACCTCGGCGGCACGGTCCCGCAGCTGGGTCTCGCCGGTCCTGTCCGCCAACTCGCCGAGTACCAGGCCGAGTCCCGCCAGTCCGCCGTGCAGGTCGGAGGACAGGTTCTGCCACCGTTCCGCGAGGATCCCCTCGACCAGGTCCAGGGCGCGCTGCCGGTGGCCGAGCCGGTCCAGGACATGGGCGACGCCCGCGAGACCGTCGTACAGGCCAAGCGGCGTGCCCGTCGGCGGCGGCGCGGTCCGGGCCAGCAGCCAGCGCTCGCCCTCCTCGTACCGCTCGGCACCGACCGCGTCCAGCGCGTACAGCACCCCCGCCGCACCGTGTGCGAGGCCGAGGCCGCCGCCGTCGGAGAACTGCGTGATGTCACCGGGGAAGAGCCGGTCGTCGCGCTCCGGCGTCGCCGAGGCGAGCAGCGCCTTGACCATCGAGTCGCGGCTGTACGGCCAGTCCCCGGGCACCACGAACGACGGCGCGGGCACCGGGGCGCCACGCGTGATCTCCGCGACCGCCTCGTCCAGGAACTCCCGGGGCACGTCCGGGAACTGCTCCGCGATCACCTCGGCGAGATGGGCCGCCTTGCCGCGGTCGACCACGAACAGCGTGGTGACCGGCAGGAACAGGGCGAGCCGCAGACACGCCAGCGCATAGCGGTCGACGTCGGCACCGGTACGGTCCGGCGGGGCGAAGAAGCCGGGGTGGGCGACCACCTGCCGGCCCTGTTCGGAGATCGGCGCCGCCGCCTCGAAGTCGAGCAGGGACACCGACTCCTCGTCGGGGCCCACCATGATGTTGAAGACATGCAGGTCGTTGAAGGCGATCCCGCGTGCGTGCACCGCCTCGACCGCCCGCTGAACCGCCCCGTGGATGCGCACCGCCCACGCCGTGTACTCGGCCACCGCCTTCGGATCGGGATCCGGGGTGAGCAGCGGATGCCGCTCGGCGAAGTACGAGTTCAGCGGGCGGCCCGGAAGAAAATCCATCACGAGGAACCGGTGGTCGCCGAGCGTGAACCAGTCCCGCACCTCCGGCACCACCCCCGTCCCCGCCGCCTGCTCCAGAGCTGCCTTCTCCCGCTCCAGACGCGCGATAGCGTCCGCCCCGTCGGCCGCCAGCCCCGCATGCGGGCGCCCCTCCTTCAGCACGACCCGGCGCCCGTCCCGGGTGTCGGTGCCCACGTACACCCCGCCGCCGTTGGAGAAGTGCAGCGCCTTCTCGATGCGGTACGGCAGGTCGCCCACCGTCGTGGTGTTCCGCGCCGCCAAATGCGGCTCCAGGAAGGCCGGCAGCGTCACCCACTCGGGCACCTGGAACGACGGCGCCCGCCGGTCCGGCACCCGCCTGCCCTCGCCGTCCACCACCGCCGGCACGAGCGAGCCCCGCTCGTCGACCACGAAGGTGCGCGCGAAAGCGCCGTAGCGGACGTAGAGCGGCCCGTCGCCCCACCGCAGATCGGTGAGGATGTACGGCCCCTCGAAGCCCTCCAGGAGCCGGCCGAGCTCACGCAGCACCAGATGCAGCTGCTCCTCGTCGGCCGGGTAGATCGTGACGAACTTGCCGCTGCTGTCACGGGCGGCGTACTTGGTGTTGCGCAGATGCAGCAGATGCGGGCCCGGCACGAACTTGAACGGGATACGGCGGGGCACGCAGTAGTCCCACACGATCGCCGCGATCCGCTCCGCGTTCGCCCGGGTGGCCGAGGCATGGATCTTCCAGCCCTGGGCCGGACCGGGCACCGGCGCCCCGTCCGCGCCGAGCGGCGTGAACGCCAGCCAGTCACCGATCCGCGCCGCGTCCCAGCCCTCCGGCACCGCGCGCCGCGCCGTCTCGTAAAGCTGCTCGCTGCCCTGCGCCCCGGCTGAGATGCGGTCGGGCGACTCGTAGAAATGCCGGTCGGCGAGCGCGTACACCTCGTACCGCTTGTCCATGCCTCCCCCTCCTTGGCCCGATGCCGAGACTTCCAGCGGGCCCGCGGGCAGGGACAGTCATGGCTGTCACGAGATCGCCGTGCGGAACGCATGCGTCAAGAACTGTTCGGAGGGTTTCGAGCACTGCCCACGTCAACACTCCGTCGAACGGTCACAGGGGCTGCGCAGGTGGCCCACAAGCGCTGTAATGGCGGACGTGGTCAGTGAGGGCGCTGCGGGACGCAGGACGAGGCGTCCGCGTGCCGAGAGCGCCCTGAAGGCGCTTTCCGTCGAGCCGGACTCACCCGACCGGCTGCGCCGGGTCCTGGAGCAGGCGCTCGTCTTCGGCAGGGCCTCCTTCGCGGCCGTCTACATGCCCAGCGAGGACGGCGAGCTGCTGTGCCTGATCGAGTCCGCCGGCGTGCCACGGGCTCTGTACGGCCTGCGCGACGGCTACGCCCTGACCGGACGGTCCCCGGTCGCCGACGCCCACCGCACCGCCCGGCCCGTGTGGCGCGCCCCCGAGGAGCTCGCCGACTCGGCGGAGTCGCGCCGGTCGCCGTCGCGGGACTTCCACCTGGCCGCCCTCCCCGCCCACGGCGACGGCGGCGGCTGTCTGCTGGCCGTCACCGAGAACCCCGGCGGCTTCGACACCGACGACCGGGCCTGCCTCGAACTGGTCGCCGAGGCCGTCGCCTTCCCCGGCCGGCTCCCGGTCACCGAGCGCGGCGAACTGCCCGCCAATGCGTTCACCCTCGCCATGGATACCGGCCGCGTCGACGTCGGCGACGACATCCTGGCGCTGTTCGGCCTCGGCCCGGCCGACTTCGACGGCAAGGTGGAGACGCTGCTCGGCCTGACCGTGCCGGAGGACCTGCCGTCGCTGATGTCCGTCGTCGAGGCCGACCACATGTCCATCGGCGACCGCGAGCTGGAGTTCCGGGTCCTGCAGCCCGCCGGCCCGCCCAGGTGGCTCAGGCTCAGCGGCCGCCTCCTGCCCGGCGGCGAGGGCAACCCCGCCCGCCTCGTCGGCACCGTCGCCGACGCCTCCACCCTGCGCGCCGAGATCACCGACGTGGCCCGCGTCCAGCGCCTCGCCGCCGCCCTCGCCACCGCCGGCACCGTCCGGGACGTCAGCCACGCCGTGGTCACCGCCCTGCGCAAGCCGCTGCGCGCCGACCGCATCGCACTCGCCGAGCTGGAGAACGACCGCCTCGTCGTCACCGTCCTCGACCCGCCCGAACCGGAGTCCTGGCCGGAGCTGTGGCGCCTGGAGTGGCGTACCGAGTGGCCCGACGCACCCGTGCGCGCCATGCCCACCCTCGCCTCCGCCCTGCGCGAGGGCCGTGCCCAGATCTGGCCGGCCGGCACCCCGCTGGAACCCGCCCTCGCCGACGTCGGCCCCGGCGGCCTGGCCGTCCTGCCCCTGCCCGCCGGCGGCCGGATGGCCGGCGCCTGCCTGATCGGCTGGGACGCCCCGCACGACTTCGGCCCCGACGAACGCGCCCTGCTCACCGCCTCCGCCGGCCTCGCCGGACAGGCCCTGCTGCGCGCCCACGCCTTCGACGCCGAACACGAACTCGTCGGCATGCTCCAGCGCCAGCTGCTGCCGCGCCGCCTGCCCCGGCTGCCCGGCGCGGAGGCCGTCGCCCGCTATCTGCCCACCACGGCCGGCCTGGAGGTCGGCGGCGACTGGTACGACGTGATCCCACTGCCCGACAACCACGTGGCCCTCGTCATCGGCGACGTCCAGGGCCACAGCGCGGCCGCCGCCACCCTCATGGGCCAGATGCGCACCGCCCTGCGCGCCTACGCCGCCGAGGGGCACCCGCCGGACGTGGTCGTCCACCACGCCAACCGCCTCCTCATGGACATGGAGACCGACCTCTTCGCCACCTGCGCCTACGTCGACGTCGACCTGGAGGAGGGCTCCGCCTGGTGCGTACGCGCCGGCCACCTCCCGCCCGTGCTGCGCCACCCGGACGGCGGCACGGAGATCGCGGAGGCGGAGGGCGGCCCGCCGCTCGGCGTGATGCGGCAGGCCGACTTCCCGATGAGCCCGCTGCGGCTCCAGCCCGGCACCGTCATCGCCCTCACCACCGACGGCCTCGTGGAGTCCGCCGACGCCGACATCGACGACGGCATGGACCGGCTCGCCCACCAACTCAGCCTCTCCGACCCCGCCCACCTCGGCCTCGTCGCCGACGCCCTGCTCGTCGGCGCGCGCCGCAGCGACGACATCGCCCTGCTCCTGATGCGCTACGACGGCATGGCCGTACGCCCGCTGCGCGAGACCTGGACGGTCTGGCGCGTCCCGGAAGCCGTCGGCCACGCCCGCCGCTTCACCCGGCGCACCCTGCGCGCCTGGGGCGTGCCGCGCGAGGACATGGACGCCGTTCTGCTCGTCGTCAGCGAACTCGTCACCAACGCCCTCGTGCACACCGACGGCCGGGTCCGCCTCGACCTCACCCTCGTCCACGACCGGATGCGTGTCGCCGTCGCCGACGCCTCGCCCCGTACGCCGGTCAAGCCCACCAGCATCAGCTGGGAGGCCACCGGCGGCCGCGGCATCCTCCTGGTGGAGGCCGTTTCCGCGACCTGGGGAACGGTGCCGGTCAGTGGCGGAAAACAGGTGTGGAGCGAGATCGCGTTGGGCCGGTGAGGCCGGATTCCGGTGAACGTCCGGCGGCCCGGCAGTGACGAACAAGCCAATCCCGGCACCGTCAAATCGGCGGGATCCGGGCTATGGTGAAGCAGATGAAGGCTCTAGTGCTGTCCGGCGGCGCCGGTACGCGCCTGCGGCCGATCACGCACACTTCGGCCAAACAGCTCGTACCGGTTGCCAACAAGGCCGTGCTCTTCTACGGGCTGGAATCCATCGCCGAGGCCGGCATCACCGAGGTCGGCGTGATCGTCGGCGACACCGCCGCGGAAATCCAGGACGCGGTCGGCGACGGAACCAAGTTCGGCCTGGACATCACCTACATCCCCCAGGAACGGCCGCTCGGACTGGCCCACGCCGTCCTCATCGCCCGCGACTACCTCGGCGACGACGACTTCGTGATGTACCTCGGCGACAACTTCATCGTCGGCGGAATCACCGGCCTCGTCGACGAGTTCCGCAGCAACCGCCCCGACGCCCAGATCCTGCTCACCCGCGTCCAGGACCCGCGCTCCTTCGGCGTCGCCGAACTCGACGAAACCGGCCAGGTCATCGGCCTGGAGGAGAAACCCCAGCACCCCAAGAGCGACCTCGCCCTGGTCGGCGTCTATCTCTTCACGCCCGCGATCCATGACGCGGTCCGCGCCATCACACCGTCCTGGCGCGGCGAGTTGGAGATCACCCACGCCATCCAGCACCTGATCGACTCCCACGCCGACGTGCGCTGCACGGTCATCAAGGGCTACTGGAAGGACACCGGGAACGTCACCGACATGCTGGAGGTCAACCGCACCGTCCTGGAGAGCCTCCCGCGCCGCATCGACGGCGACGTCGACGACGCGTCGGAGACCATCGGCCGGGTGGTCGTCGAGGAGGGGGCGCGCATCGTCAACTCGCGCATAGTCGGCCCCGCCGTCGTCGGCTCGGGCACCCTCGTCGAGGACTCCTACGTCGGCCCCTTCACCTCCATCGCGGAGAACTGCCGTATCACCGACAGCGAGTTGGAGTTCTCCATCGTGCTGCGGGACTCCTCCATCGACGGCGTCGGCCGCATCGAGTCCTCCCTCATCGGCCGGCACGTCCAGGTCACCCCCGCGCCGAGCGTGCCCAGCGCCCACCGCCTCGTCCTCGGAGACCACAGCAAGGTGCAGATCCACTCATGAACCTTCTCGTCACCGGCGCCGCCGGCTTCATCGGCTCGACCTATGTCCGCAACCTGCTCGCCCGCGACGCACCCGGAGCGCCGGACGCGCCACGGGTCACGGTGCTCGACAAGCTCACCTACGCCGGCACCCTGGACAACCTCGAACTCGGCCATCCCCGGCTGGAGTTCGTGCACGGCGACATCCGGGACGCCGAACTCGTCGACAAGCTGATGGCCGAGGCCGACCAGGTCGTGCACTTCGCCGCCGAGTCCCATGTGGACCGCTCGATCGCGGGCGCGGACGACTTCGTCCTCACCAACGTGGTCGGCACCCAGACCCTGCTGGACGCGGCCCTGCGCTACGGCGTCGAACCCTTCGTGCACATATCGACGGACGAGGTCTACGGCTCCGTCACGACGGGCTCGGCGACCGAGGAGGACACCCTGCGGCCCAGTTCGCCGTACTCCGCCTCCAAGGCCTCCTCCGACCTGCTCGCCCTCGCCTACCACCGCACCCACGGCCTGGACGTCCGCGTCACCCGCTGCTCCAACAACTACGGCCCGCACCAGTTCCCCGAGAAGGTCGTCCCGCTCTTCATCACCAACCTCCTCGACGGCGAGCAGGTCCCGCTCTACGGCGAAGGCCTCAACGTCCGCGACTGGCTGCACGTCGACGACCACTGCCACGGCGTCGAACTCGTCCGCACCAAGGGCCGCCCCGGCGAGATCTACAACATCGGCGGCGGCACCGAGTTGAGCAACAAGGACCTCACCGCGCTGCTGCTCGATGGCTGCGGAGCCGACTGGGGCCAGGTGCGGCACGTCGAGGACCGCAAGGGCCACGACCTGCGCTACTCCGTCGACTGGACCAAGGCTCGCACCGAACTCGGCTACCGCCCGCGTCACGACTTCGCGTCGGGCCTCGCCGCCACCGTCGCCTGGTACCGCGACCACCGCGCCTGGTGGGAACCCCTCAAGCGGCGCGTCGACGAGGAGCACGGATGAGGTGGCTGGTCACCGGCGCGGGCGGCATGCTCGGCCGCGACACGGTCGAGGAACTCCTCGCCCGCGGCGAGCAGGTGACCGGCCTCGACCACGCCGCCCTCGACATCACCAGCCCCGGAGCCGTCGACCACGCCCTCGCCGCACACCACCCCGACGTGGTCGTCAACTGCGCCGCGTACACGGCCGTGGACGACGCCGAGAAGGACGAGGAACGGGCCCTGCGCGTCAACGGCGACGGCCCCCGCCTCCTCGCCCGGGCCTGCGCCGCGCACGAGGCCCGTCTGATCCACCTCTCCACCGACTACGTCTTCGCCGGGGACGCCCACACCCCCTACTCCGAGGACCATCCCCCCGCCCCCCGCACCGCCTACGGCCGCACCAAACTGGCAGGCGAGCGGGGCGTGCTGGACGAACTCCCGGCCGCGAGCACCGTCGTGCGCACCGCCTGGCTCTACGGCGTCCACGGCCGCAGCTTCGTCCGCACGATGATCGGGCTGGAGGCGAGCCGCGACACCGTCGACGTCGTCGACGACCAGCGCGGTCAGCCCACCTGGACCGCCGATGTCGCCGCGACGATCGCCGACCTCGGCCCGCGCGTCGGCGTGGACGCGACCGGCGTCCTGCACGCCACCAACTCCGGTGAGGCCACCTGGTACGAGCTGGCCCGTGAGGTGTTCCGGCTGCTCGGCGCCGACGCCGACCGGGTGCGGCCGGTCACCAGCGAGGACTTCCCCCGGCCGACGCCCCGCCCCGCGTACAGCGTCCTCGGGCATGGCCGCCTGCAGCGGCTCGGCCTCGCGCGAGCGCGCGACTGGCGCACCGCCCTGCACGAAGCACTGCCCCGGATCCGCAAGGAGACCCTTCGTGAAACGCCATGAATTCCTCAAGGAGCTGCACAAGGTCAGCGGCAACCGCAACTACCTGGAGATCGGCGTCAACGACGGCCGCAGCCTCAGACTCTCCCGCGTCCCCAGCATCGCCGTCGACCCCGCCTTCAAGGTCGTCACGGAGATCCGCTGCGACGTCCACCTGGTCAAGGCCACCAGCGACGACTTCTTCGCCCGCGACAACCCGCTCATCCACCTCAAGGGCGGGCGTCATCCCCTGCGCAACCTGCGCCGCGGGCGCAGTCCGCTCGGGTACTGGCGGCGGACCGTCCTCGACCTGTCGTTCATCGACGGCATGCACCTGTTCGAGTACGCGCTGCGCGACTTCATGAACATCGAACGGCATTCCGACTGGACCAGCGTGATCGTCTTCGACGACATGCTGCCGCGCAACGTCGACGAGGCGGCGCGGGACCGGCACACCGGGGCGTGGACCGGTGACGTGTACAAGATCGCCGAGATCCTCGGCCGCTATCGCCCTGACCTGGTGACCGTTCTCGTCGACACGCAGCCGACCGGGCAGCTCGTGGTGTTCGGCGCCGATCCTCGCAGTACGGTGCTGCGCGATCGGTACGACGAGATCGTGGCCGAGTATGAGGTGCCCGATCCGCAGAAGGTGCCGGAGACGATTCTGGACCGGGCGGGGGCGGTGGCGCCGGAGGCGCTGTTGGGGGCGGACTTCTGGAGGCCGTTGGCGCGGGCTCGCCGGTTGGGTGTCGGGCGGTCTCGGGGCTGGGAGGCGCTGCGGCGGGCCGTTGAGCGCTCTTCCGGGGTACCGCGATAAGCCGCTTGGCGGCTGCGGCGCCGTTGTGGCTGGTCGCGCAGTTCCCCGCGCCCCTTCGGGGCGTTGCCGCCGCCGTCAGTGGCGTAGCTGGTCATAGAGGGCGGTGCAGGCCTCGTACGAGGGGAGCATGCCTGCCCGCTCTGCCTCGGGCAGCGACGGTGCCTGCGCGTCCTTCGGTGAGAGCACCGGTGGGATGTGGTCGGGCCAGGCGATGGCCAGGTCCGGGTCGAGCGGGTGCACGCCGTGCTCGCGCTCCGGTGCGTAGCCCGTCGAGCACAGGTAGACCACCGTGGCGTCGTCCGTCAGCGCCATGAAGGCGTGGCCGAGGCCCTCCGCGAGGAACACGGCGTGGTGGTCGGTGTCGTCCAGGCGCAGTGCCTCCCAGCGGCCGAACGTGGGGGAGCCGACGCGGATGTCGACGACCACGTCGAGGACGGCGCCGCGCACGCAGGTGATGTACTTGGCCTGGCCGGGCGGTACGTCGGAGAAGTGGACGCCGCGGAGTACGCCCCGGTGGGAGACCGAGCAGTTGGCCTGTGCCAGGGAGAGGTCGTAGCCGGTGGCCTCGCGGAACTCCGTGCCGCGGTACCACTCGTGGAAGGTGCCCCGGTCGTCCGGGAAGACCTTGGGCTCCAGCGCCCAGGCGCCTTCGATGCCGAGGGATCGCATGCCGTCACCTCCTCCGGGCCCGGGCGGCCCGGGCCCGGAGCCGGGCCTCCGTACGGCCCAGGACCGTGCCGAGTCGGCGCCGTGCCCTGCGGACCAACCGCCGTAGGGTGCCGGCGTGGGGAGCCCGCACCGCCCGCATTCCGCCGGCCCCGGCCCGTAGGGCGAACGGCAGCGTGAGGAAGCGCGGCCCGGGCGTGCCGAGTGCTGCCCGCCAGGTCGCTCTTCCCAGCTCGCCGAGGGGGAGCACCGCCTCCAGCAGTGCCCCGGGCCCGTGTGGGGACAGCGTGGCGGACACGTCGTGGGTGGTGCCGGACGAGGTGAGGCGGAGTGACACTTCGGTGCCGGTGCCGGTGCCGGTGCCGGCGTCGGGGACGTGGAGGGGGAGCGGTGCGCGCAGCCGGTCGGCCACGATCGTGACGTCGTCCGGTGTGAGGGCGTCCAGGCCGAGGCGGTGGGTGGCCCGGTCGACGTCCAGGGCGAGGTTCGCGTGCGGTGCGGTCCAGTACGGCAGGACCACGTGGCCGCCGACCATGCCGGCGTACGGGGCGGGGCGGTCCCCGCGCGGGGTGGGGCCGAGGCGGCACTCCTTGGTCCAGCCGCCCAGCTTGACGCGGACGAAGGCGTCCCACAGACCGTCGCTGGTGAGGGTGGCGGGGTCCACGGCGGCGGTCGCGCGCAGGAGCAGGCGGACGCGGCCGTCAGCGCCGGGTTCCGGCATCTCCTCCCGGGCGAACTCCACCTGCTGGAAGTACTGGGCGCCACTGGCGCGCTCACGCAGCAGCAGGTCCGCGGTGGCCTGGCCGAACCGGGCGACGGTGTCGGCGCCCACCCAGGCGAGGGCCGCGGCCAGGTCCTCGGGCGGGCCGTCCAGCGGAGTAGGGGCCGGATCGGCGGCGAAGGTCATCGGCTCACCGGCGGACGTGTACTCGGCGGTGAAACCGACCCGCAGCGTGCCGTCCTCCCAGGCCACGTGTTCGGGGACGGCCGTGAGGGCGATGCCGGCCTCCCACTCGGCGAAGGCCTCGACGTCGTCGTACCGGCCCGCCGTGATCAGCGCGGCGACGACCTGCTGCGTCGGCTGGAGCCCGGCCGCCACATCGGGTCCGAAGCGCTCCACCACGACCTGGTGGATCTCCTCGAACAGCTCCCGTCGCCAGTCCGCCGGCATCGCGAGGAAACGCCGCCCGCGCATCCGCTCGACCATCTCGACCCGCAGCCACCGCCGGAAGAGCCGGTCACGCAGCGGGCCCGGCTCGGTGTACCGCTCGACGACGTCCAGGGCCTCCCGGAGGTTCTTGAAATAACCGCCCGGATCGAAGCGCTGGAAACCGGCGTTCGAGGCGTCGTCCCGCCGGACGTGGTAGTAGCAGACGTAGTCGCCGATCACCGAGACGTTGCTCGCGCGCAGATACGCCTCCGTGACGAAGACGTGGTCCTCCAGGCGCCGCCTGCCCTCGGGGAAGCGCAGACCGATGTCGTCGAGGAAGGCGCGGCGGAACATCTTGTGCGGGGTGAGGCTGTCGATCAGCGGCGCGTTCTCGACGGTGGCCCGCGGGTGGTTGCGGCGGAACAGCTCCACCGGCACCGACCGGCCCTTGCCGGCCATCTTGCCGACCACGACGTCCGCGGCGTTGGCCACGCCGTAGCCGTACATCCGCTCGAGGGCCTCGTCGCCGAGGTAGTCGTCGTTGTCGACGAACATCACGTACTCGCCGCGGGAGGCGGCGATGCCGACGTTGCGGGGCTTGCCGGACCAGCCGGAGTTCTCCTGGTGCACGACGGTCACCCGGGGATCCGTGGCGGCGAGCGCGTCGAGCCGGGCCGGCGTGTCGTCGGTGGAACCGTCGTCGACGAAGATCACTTCGTACTCGTCCGGGGGCAGCGACTGTCTGAGCAGTGACTCGATGCAGTCCTCGACATAGACCCCGGGGTTGTACACGGGAACGACGACGCTGACCTTGACCGGCATCCGGGTCCAGCCCCCTAGGGGTCGCTGTGCGTTTGCGTCAGATTACGGCGCTCGTGGCCAAATCCTAACCACGTCACCGGTTTTGTCCACCGCTCAACCACGGTCCCCACGCCCGGCCGACACCGTCACCCACACCCGCCGACCTCGGACGAAGTCCTCTCCCGCGGGTAGCCTGACAAGGTGCGCCTGCTGTTGATGAGCGACACCCACCTGCCCAAACGCGCCAAGGAACTGCCCGCCCGGCTCCTCGCCGAACTCCCGTGCGCCGACGTCGTGTTCCACGCCGGGGACTGGGTCGACGCGGCCACACTCGACCTGCTGGAGCGCCGCTGCGCCCGGCTCGTCGGCGTGTACGGCAACAACGACGGGCCGGATCTGCGCGCCCGGCTCCCCGAGGTGGCGTACGTCGAACTCGGCGGCCTGCGCTTCGGCGTGGTCCACGAGACCGGCCCCGCCCAGGGCCGTGAGGCGCGCTGCGCCGCCCGCTTCCCCGATCTGGACGTCCTGGTCTTCGGCCACAGCCACATCCCCTGGGACACCACCGCCCCCTCGGGCCTGCGCCTGCTCAACCCCGGCTCCCCGACCGACCGCCGCCGTCAGCCCCACTGCACCTACATGACCGCCACCGTGGGCGAGGGCCGCCTCACGGACGTGGAACTGCACCGGCTGCCACCGCGCTGACGGCCGGTTTCGGACCTTCGGCGCCGGGCGCCCGGGACGTCCGGAGAGCGGCCACAAGGGGGTGAGGTCATGCAGCACGACGCGTTCATCGGCCAGGTGCAGGCACGGGCCGGGCTGGCCGGCGCGTCCTGCCCGAAGGCAAGGCGCATCAACCGGGGATGCGCCGCAACAAAGTCCGGGCCGCTCCGTACGCAGGGAAGCGGCCCGGGCGCTGCGAGTAATGCGCTTTCACGGACCTCCTTCCCACTCCGAGGTGAGGTTCGGGGGCCACGTAGGCCTCCGTTGTGGCGCGCCTACCCCTCCGTGCGCGCCCTAAACCCGGATTCGAGTCATTCTTGGGCGATCGTCGCCTGTCGCGTGCGGAACAGATGGTGCGGCTCCGTCGGCTGACCTTGGGCCGCCGTCGCCCCCGGCGGGCCGCCGTCCTCCGACCGGCCGCTACGACGATGGATGGATCGCGCCCGCCGTGGCCGTCAGCGGGGCGCCCGTGCCGCCCCACCGCAGCGCGACGATCTCCGCGGCGACGGACACGGCGACCTCCTCGGGCGTCCGGGCCCCGAGGTCCAGCCCGACCGGAGAGCGCAGCCGGGCCAACTCGCCCTCGCCGAGCCCGGCTTCGACCAGCCGCTTCATCCGGTCGTCGTGCGTACGGCGGCTGCCCATCGCCCCGATGTACGCCGCCGGGCGCCGCAGTGCCTCCTCGAGCAGCGGCACGTCGAACTTCGGGTCGTGGGTGAGCACGCAGATCACGGTGCGCTCGTCGGTGTCGGTGCCGCTCAGGTAGCGGTGCGGCCAGTCCACGACCACCTCCACGCCCTCCGGGAAGCGTTTCGGCGTGGCGAAGACCGGACGTGCGTCGCACACGGTGACCCGGTAGCCGAGGAAGTCGCCGATGCGGGCGACGGCGGCCGCGTAGTCGATCGCGCCGAAGACCAGCATGCGGGGCGGTGGCGCGAAGGAGTGCAGGAAGACGGTGACCGCGTCCTCGCGGCGCTCACCGTGCGGGCCGTAGTGCCTGAGGCCCGTGGCGCCGAGGGCGAGTTCGCCGCGTGCGTCGGCGGTGACGGCCACGTCCAGGCCGGGCGCGCCGAGCGTGCCGGCGACCCGGTCCGGCCACACGGCGAGGGTCGCCCCGCGCGGAGCTGGTCCATCGGTCACCGTCGCCACCGTGACCGGGCGGCCCGCGGCGACCGACGCCGCGACCTCGCCGAACGCCGGATCGCTCTCGGCCGTCACGGGCCGCACGAGCAACGTGATCTCACCGCCGCAGGTGAGCCCGACCGCGAACGCGTCCTCGTCGCTGTACCCGAAGGTCTCCAGCCGCGCCTCCCCGCTCGCCACCACCTCCTGCGCGAGCTCGAACACGGCCCCTTCGACACAGCCCCCGGACACGCTGCCCACGACCTCGTCGTCCGGTCCCACGGCCATCGCGGCCCCAGGATCGCGCGGGGCGCTGCGGCTCGTGGCGACCACCGTCGCGAGCCCGAACGGCGTTCGGGCCGCGTACCAGCCGCCGACCACCGGGAGAATGTCACGCATACTCGTGGGTACTTTCTGGTGTGGTCCGCCGATGACCTTCCGACTTGTATTTTTGCAGGTCAGGGAGGAGCGTCGAGATCCACCTCGAGGTCCTCGGTCTCGGTCCAGAACCGGTCGTCCGTGTCCCGGAGCCGGGCGGCGGCGTGTTTCATGTGGCGGCGCGCGGCGGTGCGTGCCGCTCGGGCGTCGCCTGCCTCGATGGCGGCAAGGATGGCGTGGTGCTCCTGCCGGACCGCCTCGATGAAGTCGTCCCGGCGGGCCTCGTTCGCGCGCGTGACGCGGATGCCGCTGCGCAGCACGTCGCCCAGGTACCGCACCGTGGAGACCATCACCGTGTTTCCGGTCGACTCGGCGATGGACCGGTGGAAGGCGAGGTCCTCGTCCACGCCGTCGCCGCCGGCCGCGACCGCCGAGTCGATCGTGTCCAGTGCCTCACGCATCCGCGCGAGGTCGCGGGGCGTTGCCCGGGTGGCTGCGAGAGAGGCCGCCTCGCCCTCCATGGCGCGGCGTACCTCCACGATCTGCAGCACCTTTGCTTCGGTGTCGGCGCTCTCGGCTTCGAGGTCGAGCGGGCGTGTGCGCCGTGGCAGGACGAACACGCCGATCCCTTGGCGCGGTTCGACGAGGCCCGCGTTGCGCAGCCTGGAGAGGGCCTCGCGCACCACCGTGCGACTGACGCCCAGTTGCTTGACCAGCTCG
Source organism: Streptomyces sp. CA-251387 (assembly GCF_050936625.1). Taxonomy (NCBI): domain Bacteria; kingdom Bacillati; phylum Actinomycetota; class Actinomycetes; order Kitasatosporales; family Streptomycetaceae; genus Streptomyces; species Streptomyces sp. CA-251387. Next base: position 8,879,951 of record NZ_JBNJMJ010000001.1, read on the forward strand.
ACCTCGGTCGGCAGTCGGTCGCCCTCGGCCAGCCGCCCCGACTCGATCTCCTCGGAGAGCGTTGCGGCGACCTGATCCGCGAGCCGGACGGGACCGGGCACCTTGGAAAACATGGTTTTCAGTCTATAGATCCAGGTCCGGCTGTCCCGCCGCGAGCGGTGGGTCGGCCAGGACTGCGTCGGGGTGGTCGGTGAGGTAGTCCCGTACCACCGAGGCGAAGCTCGGGTCGGGCTCCAGCCCCAGCGCGGCGGCGCGCGTATTGTCGAAGACGGAAGGCCACGAGCCCACGATGGCCTCGATGTCACGATCGGGCGCGATCGTGACCAGATCGGCCACGGCATCGCCGGCCACCTGCCGCAGCGTGGCCAGCATCTCGGCGACCGAGACCGTGAGTGCCGGAAGGTTGACCGGCAGCCCGCCGTCGAGCCGGCCCCGCCCGGTGCCGCGTTCGACTTCCGCGATGCGCAGGATCGCCTCGACCGTGCGCCGTGGCGAGGCCAGCGCCACCCGCAGGTCGGGACGCACGGGGCAGATCGCCGGGAGGCCCGCGAGCGGCTCGCGGATGATGCCGGACAGGAAGCCGGATGCGGCCGCGTTCGGCTTGCCCGGCCGCACCGACACGGTCATCAGGCGGGCGACACGTCCGTCGACGAAACCGCGGCGGGTGTAGTCCGCGACCAGCTGCTCGCAGACGAGTTTCTGGATCCCGTAGCTCGACTGTGGCGTGGGCAGGGTCGACTCGCTGACCACGGACGGCAGGGGCAACGCCGGGTCGGAGCCGTAGACCGCCACGCTGCTGGAGAACACCACGCGCGGCGTCGGTCCACCGGCAGCCGACTGGGCCCGGGCGGCTTCCAGGAGGGCGCGGGTGGTGTCCAGGTTGGCGGTCATGCCGAGGTCGAAGTCGGCCTCGCACTCGGCCGAGACGGCGGCGGCGAGGTGGATCAGCACGTCCACCGGCTCCGCGAACACCTCGTCGAGGCGGTCGGTCAGGTCGCCCCGCGCGATCTCCACGAGGGGGTCGGACGCCGACTGCGACTCGGACGGTACGAACCGGTCGGCGAGCACCAGGCGATCGATCGGTGCGCCGCGAAACGTCCGCGTCCTGAGCAGGGTGCTGGTGAGCTGTCGTCCCAGGAAGCCGAAGCCGCCCGTGATGGCGATCCCCATGCGCTGTCTCCTCGGTAGTCGTTCAGCCAGCCGAGACCCTCGCTCGTGCCGGCACGGGGGACGTACTCGCAGCCGATCCACCCGTCGAAGCCCAGGTCGTCGACCACGCGGAACAGATGCTTCACGTTGAGTTCGCCGCGGTCGGGCTCGTGGCGGTCGGGCACCCCCGCGATCTGCAGATGACCGACCCGGCCGGTCGGCAGGTCGCGGCGCAGGGTGGTGGTGAGGTCGCCTTCGACGATCTGGCAGTGGTAGAGGTCGAGCTGCACCTTGAGATTCGGGGCTCCCACGTCCTGCACCACCGCGTGGGCCTCCGCCTGCCGGGACAGGAAGTACCCCGGCATGTCACGGCCGTTGATCGGCTCGATCAGGATGTCGACGCCCACCGTGGCGGCTCGCTCCGCGGCCCAGGCGAGGTTGGACAGGTAGGTGTCCCGGTGCTCGGCCAGCTCCTTCGGCGTCGCGTCCGGCGGCACGAGCCCGGCCATCACGTGCAACCGCGGGCAGTCCAGCACAGCGGCGTACTCCAGAGCCCGGGCGATCCCGGAGCGGACCTCCGCCTCGCGGCCGGGCAGGGCCGCGATGCCACGCTCTCCGGACTCCCATGCCCCGGGAGGTGCGTTGAAGAGCACCTGCCGGAGGCCGTGGCCGTCGAGTCGGTGACGCAGCTCGGTGGCGTCGTAGGCATAGGGGAAGAGGTATTCGACGGCGGTGAAGCCGTCCGCCGAGGCCGCGGCGAAGCGGTCGGGGAAGTCGTGCTCGGTGTACATCATGGACAGGTTCGCTGCGAACCTCGGCATGCCGGCTCCTGTGTTGGGATACGTCGGACCAGGACGGGCCCGGTCAGCGGTTGACGACCTGCTTGTCGGTGATGAGCACCGCGGCGGCACCGACGACGAGGCCGAGCGCCAGGACGTACATCGGCAGCGACGTCGAGCCGGTGGCGTCCTTCAGCGCGCCGATCATGTAAGGGCTGGCGAAGCCGGCGAGGTTGCCCACCGAGTTGATCGCGGCGAGGCCGACCGCGGCGGCCGTACCGCCGAGGAACGCGGTGGGCAGCGACCAGAACAGCGGCGCGCAGGGTCAGCACCCCGGCCGCGGCGAAGGACAGTGCGGCCAGGGGCAGCGCGGTCGACCCGGCCCAGCCGGCCGCCAGCGAGAAGCCGACGGCGCCCATCAGGCTCGGGACGACCAGGTGCCAGCGGCGCTCGCGGCGCCTGTCCGCGGAACGTCCGAACAGGTTCGTCGTGACGAGTGCGGCCAGGAACGGCACGGCGCTGAGCACGCCGATCGCGAGGTTGCCCTCGATGCCGGTGGACTCGAGCGTCAGGGTCTTGCTGGCCCGGTCGCCCGCGATCTGCTCGCCGCCGGCGTCGACCAGTGCGAGGCGGTCGGGTTCGAGGAACCCCAGGGCGGCGTCGGTGGCAGTGATCAGATGGCAGTCGCCGACCTTGGCACTGATATTGCCGGCGCCGGCATGGACGTAGCCCCGGGCGAACAGGCTCGTGCCCACGCGGACGATCTCGTTGCGCGCCTCGTCGACGGCCCCGTCGGGTGCTGCCTCCGCGGTGGTGCCCCGCTGCCGCGTCATACGGCCTCCTCGTCCAGGAGGTCGAACGCGGAGGTGAAGAAGTCGGGGCCGCCGAAGTTGCCGGACTTGAGCGTGATGTGGAGCGTCTCTCCGCCAGGAAGGACCGCCGCGCACCACGGCACACCGGGATCGATCTGCGGTCCGATCCGCAGCCCCGTGAGGCCGAGCGCCTGGACGACCGCCCCCGAGGTCTCGCCACCCGCGACGACGAGCCGGCGGACGCCCCGTTCCACCAGCCCCTGTGCGACGCGTGCCAGGGTCCGCTCCACGAGCTCACCGGCCTCGGCGGCACCGAGCCTGCCCTGAACGGTACGGACCGTATCGGCCGACTCGGTGGAGTAGACGAGGACCGGCCCGTCGCCCAAGTGCGCGGCGGCGAAGGCCAGGGCCTGCCCGACCACGTCTTCACCGGCCGCCACGCGCAACGGATCCACGCTGAACGCGGGCCGGCCGCTGCGCAGATACTCAAGGACCTGACGGTTCGTGGCGGCCGAGACCGATCCCGAGACGATGGCTCTGTGGCCGTCGGGAGGGGGCAGCTGCGCGGCGGCGCGGGACGGCTTGAACCCCCAGTTCGCGGGCAGACCGATCGCCAGGCCCGAGCCGGCGGTCACCAGGGGCAGCCCCCGGACCGCCGCGGCCAGGCGCACGAGGTCGTCGTTGGAGACGGCGTCGACGATGGCGATCCCGAAGCCGTCCTCGCGCAGGGCATCGATGCGGGCCCGGATCGCCTCGGCTCCCTCGGCGACGACGGTGTGGTGGATGAGGCCGACCGCTCGCGTGGTCTGCGCGCCGAGGACGGAGACCAGGTTGGAGTCGGTCATCGGGGTGAGCGGGTGGTGGCGCATGCCGCTGTCGGCGAGCAGCACGTCGCCGACGAAGAGATGGCCTTTGAAGACCGTGCGTCCGTTGTCCGGGAACGCGGGCGTAGCGACCGTGAAGTCGGTGCCCAGTGCGTCCATCAGGGCCTCGGTGACCGGACCGATGTTGCCGGCCGGGGTCGAGTCGAAGGTGGAGCAGTACTTGAAGTAGACCTGCTCGGCGCCCATGGACCGCAGCCGGTCCAGTGCTCGAAGGGACGCCTCGACGGCGTCGGCGGCCGGGACGGTCCGCGACTTGAGGGCGATGACGACGGCGTCCGCGTCCACCGCCCGCTCGGCGCCGGCAGGCGGCACGTCGATCAGCTGGACCACACGCATGCCCGCGCGCACCAGGTTGTTGGCCAGGTCGGTGGCGCCGGTGAAGTCGTCGGCGATGCACCCGAGGCGGATTCCCATGTCAGGCCTCCACCGGCTTGGGCAGGTCGACGCCCGGGAAGATCTTGATGACCGCGCTGTCGTCCTCGGCCCCCAGTCCGGACGCCGACGCCTGGAGGAACATCTGGTGGGCGGTCGCGGCGAGGGGGAGCGGGAACCGCTCCGGCCTGGCGGCGTCCAGTACGAGCCCCAGGTCCTTGACGAAGATGTCGACCGCGGACAGGGGCGTGTAGTCACCGGCGAGCACGTGCGCCATGCGGTTCTCGAACATCCATGAGTTGCCGGCGCTGTGCGTGATGACCTCGTAGAGCGCCTCGGCGGGAACACCGGCCTTGATGCCGAGGGCCATCGCCTCGGCCGCCGCGGCGATATGCACGCCCGCGAGCAGCTGATTGACGATCTTGACCTTCGAGCCCAGCCCGGCACGGTCGCCCAGGCGGTAGACGGTGCTGCTCATGGCCTCCAGCACCGGGTCGGCGACGGAGTACGCAGCGGTGGAGCCCGACGTCATCATCGTGAGCTCGCCGGCCGCCGCGCGCGCGGCGCCACCCGAGACGGGAGCGTCCAGATAGAGCACGTCCTGCTCGGCCAGACGTTCCTCGAGCTCGGCGGACCAGCCCGGGTCGACCGTGGAACACATCACGAAGACGGCGCCCGGGTGGAGCCGGTCCGCCGCCCCGTCGGCACCGAACAGCACGGACTCGACCTGCGCCGCATTGACCACCACGCCGACCAGGACGTCCACCGCGGCCGCCAGCTCGCCGCAGGAGGCGAACGCCGTCCCGCCGTCCCGCGCGAAGGAAGCGGCCACGTCCGGTCGCAGGTCGTGGACCGCGACGTCGTAGCCCGCGGTACGCAGGCTCTGGGCCATCCCGAGACCCATGGCTCCCAGTCCCACCACGCCTACACGCGGCCGTGCGGGCTTGTTCTGGTCGTTCATGCCCATCCTCCTCTGTGTCGTCAGAGCGTCGGCTCAACTCAACTTCTCCGCGGGAGATCAGGTCATACGATGACCTGAGGACATCGATTGAGGTGTTGTGACGTCCATCACATAGAGGAGGAGTCGGCGTCCGGGCGTTAATCCGTTGCCCGCGCGACGACCGGTCTGCTGCACTTTCATGGAACCGGTCACCAAGAGATCCAGGAGAAGCAATGCGCACTGCGTTCATGTCCCCGCAGGAAGGAACGACCCCCTCATCGAAGGACATGACGCTTCGTGCACTTGCTCAACCTCGGAATTCTCGCCCATGTCGACGCAGGTAAGACCAGCCTGACCGAGCGCCTCCTGCACTCGGCCGGCGTGATCGACGAGATCGGCAGCGTCGACGCCGGGAACACGCAGACCGATTCCCTCGCGCTGGAGCGGAAGCGCGGCATCACCATCAAGTCCGCCGTCGTCTCCTTCGCCCTCGACGACGTGACGGTCAACCTCATCGACACCCCAGGCCACCCGGACTTCATCGCCGAGGTGGAGCGGGTGCTCGGCGTGCTCGACGGGGCCGTGCTGGTCGTCTCGGCCGTGGAGGGCGTGCAGCCCCAGACGTGTGTCCTGATGCGCACGCTGCAGCGGCTGCGCATCCCCACGCTCGTCTTCGTCAACAAGATCGACCGACGAGGGGCGCGGTACGACGCCGTCCTGCGGGCCGTCTCTGAGCGGCTGACGGCGGCCGTCGTGCCGATGGGGACAGTCGGCGCCCCCGGCACCCGCGACGCCCGCTTCGTCCCCGGCCTCGCACCCTCGGCACTCGACATCCTCGCCGATCACGACGACGAGCTGCTCGCGGCGTACCTCGAGGGCACGGTCTCGTACGGCCGTCTCCGCGCTGCCCTCGCCGAGCAGACCCGGCAGGCGCTGGTCCACCCCGTGTACGCCGGCTCCGCCATCACGGGCGCGGGTGTCGGCGCGCTGATCGGCGGCATCAGGGAGCTGTTGCCCGCCGCGGGCGGCGACCCCGACGCGCCGGTCTCGGGCACCGTCTTCAAGGTGGAGCGGGGCCCGGCGGGGGAGAAGGTCGCGTACGCGCGGATGTTCTCCGGCACTCTGCGCACCCGCGACCGGATCCCCTTCGGCGAGGCCCGCGCCGATGGTGAAACCCGAGCCGACGGTGAAACCCGCACGGAGGGCAGGGTCACCGCGATCAGCGTCTTCGACCAGGGCACGGATGTCAGGGACGACCTCGTGACGGCGGGCCGGATCGCCAAGCTCTGGGGTCTGGCCGACATCAGGATCGGTGACGCGATTGGCGAACCCCGCAAGGCGTACGGGCACTTCTTCGCCCCGCCCACCCTCGAAACGGTCGTCGTCCCGGCCGACGGCGCCGACCGGCGGGCCCTGCACCGCGCCCTCACCCGGCTCGCCGAGCAGGACCCGCTGATCGACCTGCGCCACGACGAGGTACGGCAGGAGACCTTCGTCTCCCTCTACGGCGAGGTGCAGAAGGAGGTCATTCAAGCCACGCTCGCCGACGAGTTCGGCGTCCACGTCACCTTCCGCGAGACGACACCGCTGTGCGTCGAGCGGCCGGTCGGCTCGGGCGCGGCGGTCGAGTTCAACAAGAAGGACGGCAACCCCTTCCTCGCCACGGTCGGCCTGCGCGTCGACCCCGAGCCGCCCGGATCCGGCGTGGAGTTCCGTCTGGAGGTGGAGCTGGGCTCCATGCCGTACGCCTTCTTCAAGGCCGTCGAGGACACGGTCCGCGAGACCCTCGGCCAGGGGCTGTACGGCTGGCAGATCCCCGACTGCACCGTCACCATGACCCACTCCGGCTACTCGCCCCGGCAGAGCCACGCCCACCAGGGCTTCGACAAGAGCATGTCCAGCACCGGCTACGACTTCCGCGGTCTGACCCCGCTGGTCCTGATCGAGGCCCTGCGCCGGGCCGGCACCCAGGTCCACGAGCCCCTGCACCGCTTCCGCATCGAGGCCCCGACCGACACCCTGGCGGCTCTGCTGCCGGTGCTGGCCAGGCTGCGTGCGGTGCCGCAGACCACGGAGACACGTGGTACGACCTGCTCGCTGGAGGGCTCGGTGCCCGCGGCCCACGTGCACGAACTGGAGCAGCAACTGCCGGGGCTGACGCGCGGCGAGGGCGAGCTGGAGAGCGCCTTCGACCACTACGCGCCCGCCCCGCGCGGCACGGTCCCGGAGCGCCGCCGCACCGACCTCAACCCGCTGAACCGGAAGGAGTACCTGTTGAACCTGACGCGCAGAGTGGGCGGTTGAGGTGGCCGAGACGAACTTACTCCAGAGTCAGTGGTGTTGACGGTGTCCTGATATCGCCGGACTGTAGTGGACATGCCGAATATCCGGACGCGTCTGCTGGTTGTCCTGGTCGTCCTCTTCGGATCCCTGACGGTGGCGGGCCCCACTCCCGCCACCGCCGCCACCCTCCCCGACTCCCTCTGGTTCGACGAAACACCCCTCACCGTGCAGAACGGCCGCTTCGTCGACGGCCACGGCCGCGAGGTCGTGCTGCGCGGCTACAACGTCTCCGGCGAGACGAAACTGAAGGAGAACAACGGTCTGCCCTTCGCGTCGACCGCCGACGCGAAGAAGTCCGCGACCGCGCTGCGCGCGCTGGGCGGCGGCAACTCCGTGCGTTTCCTGCTCTCCTGGGCCTACGCGGAGCCCGTGCGCGGCCAGGTGGACACCGCCTACCTGGCCAAGGCCACCGACCAGATGCGCGCGTTCCTGGACGCCGGGATCCGCGTGTACCCCGACTTCCACCAGGACCTCTACTCCCGCTGGCTGTTCGACCCGGACAGCTGGTACACCGGCGACGGCGCCCCCAAGTGGGCGGTCGACCTCGGTGACTATCCCGACGAGTACTGCGGGATCTGCCCGTTCTGGGGCCAGAACATCACGTCGAACGAGGCCGTGAAGCAGTCGACGTACGACTTCTGGCACAACGAGTACGGCCTCCAGGACGCCTTCCTCGACACCGCCCAGAAGACGATGACGTACGTCAAGCAGAACCTCACCGCCGCCCAGTTCGCGGGCGTCGTCGGGTTCGACCCGTGGAACGAGCCGCACGCGGGCAGCTACGACTCCGGCCAGAGCAGCCGGGCGTGGGAGAAGGACGTGCTGTGGCCGTTCTACGTCAAGTTCCGCGCCCGTATGGACGCGGCGGGCTGGCAGGCCAAGCCGGCCTTCGTCGAACCGAACCTCTTCTGGAACGCCAACCTCGACTTCCAGAAGCAGGAGGGCGGACTGCTGGACGCCGGCACGCTCGGCCCGCGTTACGTCTTCAACACCCACTTCTACGACCAGAAGGCCATATCCGGCGTCTTCATGTGGGGCAAGGCGGCGGACGGACAGTACGTGGGCGACTTCGGGACCGTCCGCGACCGCGCCTCCGCCACCGGCACGGCCGCGATCATCAGCGAGTTCGGGCACCCGCTCACCGGATCCGTCTCCGACAAGGCGCCGACGGTCTACAAGGCGATGTATCAGGCCCTCGACTCCCGCGTGAAGGGCGCGAACTGGTGGTCCGACCCGGCGGGCTCCGGTCCCGTCCTCTCGGGCTCCCAGTGGCAGTGGGACATCTACCACGGCCGCCACCACGAGCTGATGAACGACAACCCCGACAAGGTGCAGACCGACGGCGACGCCTGGAACGGCGAGGACCTGTCCGCCGTACGCCTCGACGACGCAGGCACACCGACGCTGCGGCAGGACGCCCGCCTGCTGGACCGGATCTACCCCAGCGCCACCTCGGGTACGACGGTCGCCTTCACCTACGAGGATCGCTCCCGGGACGGCTCGACGACCCTGACCTGGAACCCGGTGCCCAGCTCACTGCCGAACGTCGCGCGGCTGGTGGGATCGGGCCAGTACGGGCTGCTGCTGTGGCGCTCCAACAACGGCACGGCACCGACCGAACTGCACCTTCCGGCGTCCTTCCCGAGCGGGTCCACGACCGTGGTCTCCGACCTGGGCACGGTGTACGCGCCGCCGTCGTACACCTCGACCACGCCGGTCGGTGTGGCGGCCGAACCCGGTGGCACGAGCAGCCGCCGCCTGTTGCTCACCGACACCGACTCCGGGGTCCTGCACTACGCCCTGGTGACCAACGGGACGACCGCCCCCTCGAGCGCCCTGCTCAACGCGGCCAAGTCCGAACTCTCCGCCTGGGCCGCACAGAACGCCGGATAGGAGCCGCGTTTGACCCTGCCCTTACGTCAGGCTGCACGCTGTAGCCCGACGAAAGGGCAGGTGAATGAGCTACTCCGTGGGGCAGGTCGCGGCCTTCACCGTGGTGACCGTGCGCCCGCTGCACCACTACGACCGGGCGGGGCTCCTCTCGCCCAGTGGCCGCAGCGGCGCCGGTTACCGGCTGTACGGCGACGCCGACCTGGCCCGGCTGCACTGGCGCATCGCGGACGACTTCACCGCCGATCCGCGCGCCTTCGCGCTCGTCGTACCGCCGTCGCGGCAGCGGCCCGGCCTCGACGCCTATCTCCGCAAGGCCGTCCACGCGAACGTGGCCCGCCGGGCCCACCGTGAGGAGGACGGATGAGGGTCCTGATCGCCGCCGCCGGATCACGCGGCGACGTCGCGCCGTACACAGGGCTCGGAGCGGTCCGCCGCGACGAGATCGCCGTCACGGCGTTGCGGCCTGCGGGGCTGCGCGGCATCGTGCAGGCGGGCAGCGCCGGGCTCGCGGCTGACGGCGACGACGTCCTGACGATCGGCGACGTACCGCACGCGCTGCTGTTCCCGAGGGTGGCCGCGGTGGTTCTTCACGCCGGGGCGGGCACCGCGGCGGCAGCCCTGCGCGCCGGAGTGCCCGCGATCCCGGTGCCGGTGGCGGCGGACCAGCCGTTCTGGGCGGGCCGGCTGACGTCCATCGGCGCCGCCATCGCACCCATCCCGTGCGCGTCCCTCACGGCCGAGCGGCTCGCCGACGCGCTGAGTCAGGTCGTACGGCAGCAGACGTACGCCCGTGCCGCCTCGGTCGCCGCGCGGCGGATGGCGACCGAGGACGGTGTGGACGCCGTGCTCAAGGCCCTGGGTTGATCAACCGGCCGACGGACTCGTCCAGTTGGCCGGTACATGGGCCAGCCGGACCCGCTGCGGGTGGTCGCCGACCGGGACGGACACCGTCTTGCGGCCCGTGGCGAAGTCGATCGCCGTGACCTGGTCGGTGCCGCTCTCGGAGACCACGCAGGACTTGCCGTCACCGCTGACCGTGGCCCAGTAGGGCTTGGAGGCGGTGACGAGCGGGCCCTCCTGGAGGGTGGTGCGGTTGACAACCGTGGCGTAGTCGTCCATCGTGCCGGCGACGCACAGCTTGCTGCCGTCGGGGCTCATCGAGATGCCGTGGTGGCGCGAGTCGTTGACGAAGGTGGTGCGGTCGTCGCTGGTCGCCGGGTTCTTCGGCAGCGTCTTCGTGCGGGTGATCTTGTCGGTGGCCAGGTCGTACTCGAAGAAGCCGTTGAAGAACGACACCTGGAAATACAGCTTCGACTCGTCCGACGAGAACACGGCGGGCCGGACCGCGTCGGAGTAGTCCGTCAGACCGATCGCGTCCAGGCGCCGGCGCATGTCGATGACCTTGACCTGCCGGTACGTCGTCGCGTCGACGACCGTGATCCGCCGGTCGCCCTTCGTCCAGTCCAGCCACGGGGCGTCGGTCTGCGTGTTCACGTCGCCGATCGCCATGTTGTAGATGTACTTGCCGTCCTGCGTGAAGATGTTCTCGTGCGGCTTGTCGCCGGTCGCGAATTTGCCCAGTTCCTTGCCCGTGACGATGTCCAGCACATGCACGGTGTTGGACGTCGAGGCCGACACAGCGACCCGCTTGCCGTCGGGGGAGACCGCCATGTGGTCGGCGCGGTAACCGGACACGGGGAAGCGCCAGTTGATGGCACCCGTGGTCAGGTCGATGGACACGACGTCGGCGAAGCTCGGCCGGGAGACGACCATCGAAGTGCCGTCAGGTGTGGAGTACATGTCGTCGACGAACTGGTCGTGGCCCTCGCCGACGCTGTTGCGGATCGCGATGAAGTAGATCCACTTGATCGGATCGGCGTTGATCTCCGCCATCCGCTCGTCCTTGTCGGGGATGACATCGACACGGCCGATCTTCGCGAAGTCGCCGGAGGACTTGATGACTTCGGCGGTGCCGTCCCAGTTGTTGCCGACGAAGAGCACCTCACGCAGCGCGGCGGCGGAGGAGTCGGCTGCGGTGGCGGTGGCGGTGGTCGCGGGGGCGGTCACGGTCAGGGCGAGGGCGGCGGCTGCGGAGAACAGGTGCCTGGGTCTGATGGCAGGCATGACTGCTCCCTTCCTCTGAGGTGGGCGTCATGAGTGGGGCATGCCAAGAACAGCGCGATGGATCTGAACACAAGCGCTTTCAGAATCAACTTACTGCAAAGTAAGGAAGGGGTGCCCTTCTCCACAAGACCGCGGACACGACAAAATTGGCCGTCGGGTCGGCGAGGCGGTGGGAGGACAGCGTGGCGGGCAGGCTCAGGGCGCCCACCGGTCGCTACGGCGGCAAGTCGGCCGAGGAACGACAGGCCGAGCGGCGTCGCCGCTTCCTGGACGCGGCGCTCCAGCTGTTCGGCGACAGCCCCGGCTACCGGGGCACGACCGTCGCGGCGCTGAGCGAGGCCGCGGGTCTGTCGACCCGTCAGTTCTACGAGGAGTTCCGCACCCTGGAGGACGTCCTGGCCGCCCTCCACCTCCAGGTCAACGAGTGGGCGCAGGAGGCCGTCCTGGCCGTGGCGGCCGACGCGGCCGACCTCCCGCTCGCCGAACGCGCCACCGCGATCTTCCGCGCGTACGCCGCGAACGTCACCGCCGACCCGCGCCGCATCCGCATCACCTTCGTCGAGATCGTCGGGGTCAGCCCGCGCCTGGAGGAGCAGCGCCTCGCCCGCCGCGCCCAGTGGATCGACCTCGTCTGCGCCGAGGTGGCGGCCGCCGTCGCCCGCGGGGAGGCGGCGCCCCGCGACTACCGCCTCGCCGTGACCGCGTTCATCGGCAGCGTCAACGGGCTGCTGCACGACTGGAGCGCGGGATGGGTGGACGCGACCCTCGACGAGGTCGTCGACGAACTCGTCCGCCTCCTCCTCGGCATCCTCCAGCCGGCGGACCCGCGGCTCACGGGGGCCTGAGCAGGTCGTTGCTCCCGGCGCCCGGGAGGGTCAGTCCTGGTCGTTCTTCTCGTTCTCGCTGTCCGCCTCGGTGCTGATGACCTTGAAGTCCTTGTCAAGGTGGACGTCGCTCTGCTTGCCCTTGAGGGTGACCTCGACCTCGTAGTACCCGTCCTCGTCGCCGAGCTCGGTGTCCGTGACCTTGCCGCCACCCATGTGCGCCAGCGCGGCGGCGCTCGCCTTCTCCAGCGCGACCCCCGTGATCGGTTTCTCGGTGGAGTCGTCGTCCCCACCGGCGGTGGCCACGGCGAGTCCGGTGCCGCCGCCGACGAGCGCGGCCGAGATCACGCCTGCGACGATCCACTTGCCCTTGCGCTTCATGTCCACTCCCTGTGCCGCGCGGTGCGGGACCTGCCCTGTCGTGCGGTCCGACCTGCGGTTCCAGCATGCGATCCGTTCGCTGAACGCAGGCTGAACGAAGCTGAACGGCGATTCAGGCGAGCCGGTTCACCGCATCGACGACGGGAGCCGCACCATCCTCGGCACGGAGTCCGTCGGCCAGAGCCCGAGCCCGACGGCCGTAGGACGGGTCGGCGGTCGCCTGCCGCAGGGCCGCCGCCAGTGCCTCGGCGGTGCACGTCCGCAGTGGCAGGGCCCGGGGTGCCACGCCGAGCGCGAACAGGCGAGCGGCCCAGAACCCCTCGTCGAACTGGACCGGCACGGGAACGGCGGGCACCCCGGCGCGCAGCCCGGCCGCGGTCGTGCCCGCACCGCAGTGGTGGACCACCGCGGCCATCCGCGGGAACAGCGCGGAGTGCGGTACGTCGCCGATGGTCAGGACGTCGTCCCCGTCGGCCTCGAGGCCGCCCCAGCCCCGCTGGATCACCCCGCGCAGCCCGGCCCGGCGCAGGGCGCCCACGACCTCGGCGCTCAGCCCCGCCGGGTCGGGCACGGTCGCGCTGCCGAGGCCCACGAAGACCGGTGGCGGGCCCGCGTCCAGGAAGTCCCGCAGCTCGGACGGGAGATGAGCCTCACCGTCGTACGGCCACCAGTAACCCGCCACTTCCAAATCGGGCCGCCAGTCCCGCGGCCGGGGCACCACCAGGGGACTGAAACCGTGGAGCACGCGGCCCCTTCGTGTGCCGGGCGCCGCGCGGCGCGCCGGCCCGAGCTTCGCCCGCACTTCCGGTACGGCCGCCGAGAAGACACGCTCGATGGCCAGGTTCACGCCGTGCCCGGCCACACGGTTGCCGAGGCCTCCCCAGGAGCGGCCTCCGAGCATCGGCGGCCCGAACTCCCGGGTGGGAGCGAGCGGTTGCAGGGGGAGCTCGATGCTGGGCAGGGCGAGGCCCTCGGCGATGGCCTGACCCAGCGGTGCGGTGGAGGCTGCCAGGAGCAGGACGTCACTGTCCCGGGCCGCCGTCAGCATGTCGTCCGTCATCCGGCCGGCCAGGGCCCGCGCCATCGCCACCACGCGCATGAGCTTGCCGACGCCGGTCGCGCTCCGATGCAGGCTTTGCCCGCGCTCGGACTCCAGCTCCGCCCGTGGGTCCACGGGGAGCGGGTGGAAGCGTACGCCCGACCCGGCCACGAGCCGCTCGAAGCGGCCGTGCGTGACCAGGGTGACCTCGTGTCCGGCCGCGGAGAGGGCGTGCCCGAGACCGGTGTAGGGGGCGACGTCTCCCCGGGAGCCCGCCGTCATGATTGCTACGCGCACATCGGCCAGTATGGCGGCGAGGACTGCTCTGTGCGCCAACGGTCCGGGGGAATGGGCGACTTCAAGTCCCGGCCGTTGACTTCACTCCCTCGTGGCTCTACTTTCAGCGCCACGCGTTCGATTTTCCGAATCATGTTCGAAATCGCGAACGATCTGAGTGTTCCTCCCGCACTTAGGAGCCGCATGTACCCCCCGCCCCGCATGCCTCTCGTACGCCGCTGCAGATCCGCGGTCGCACGCGCCCTCGCCCTGCTGCTCGCCGCGTCGGCCGCCCTGCTGTTCGCCGGACCCGCCCCGGCTCTGGCGGCGACGACGACCCGTCAGATACCGGTGCCCGCCGCGCCCATGGGCTGGGCGTCCTGGAACGCCTTCGCGGCGAAGGTCGACTACAACGTCATCAAGCAGCAGGTCGACGCGTTCGTGGCGGCGGGTCTGCCCGAGGCCGGCTACGAGTACATCAACATCGACGAGGGCTGGTGGCAGGGCACCCGCGACAGCGCCGGCAACATCACCGTCGACGAGACGGAGTGGCCGGGCGGCATGAAGGCCATCGCCGACTACATCCACAGCAAGGGACTCAAGGCCGGCATCTACACCGACGCCGGCAAGGACGGCTGCGGCTACTACTTCCCCACCGGCCGCCCGGCCGCGCCCGGTTCGGGCAGTGAGGGCCACTACGGGCAGGACATGCTCCAGTTCTCGCGGTGGGGCTTCGACTTCGTGAAGGTCGACTGGTGCGGCGGCGACGCCGAGGGCCTCGACCCGAAGACGACCTACCAGGCGATCAGCGACGCCGCCGCCAAGGCGACCGCGACCACCGGCCGTCCGCTCGCCCTCTCCCTGTGCAACTGGGGCAGGCAGAACCCATGGAACTGGGCGCCGGGCATGGGCCCCATGTGGCGGACGAACACGGACATCTTCTTCCACGGCAACACCCCGTCCTACAGCGAGGTGCTGACCAACTTCGACCGGAACATCCACCCCACGGCCCAGCACACCGGCTTCTACAACGACCCGGACATGATGGTCGTCGGGATGACGGGCCTGACGGCCGCCCAGAACCGCAGCCACATGAACCTGTGGGCGATCTCCGGCGCCCCGCTCCTCGCCGGCCTCGACCTCACCACCCTGACCACCGAGACGGTGAACATCCTCAAGAACCCGGAGGTCATCGCCGTCGACCAGGACCCGCGCGGCCTCCAGGGCGTCAAGGTCGCCGAGGACACCACCGGTATCCAGGTGTACGGCAAGGTCCTCGCCGGCAGCGGCAACCGTGCCGTCGTCCTCCTCAACCGCACGTCGTCCGCCCAGAACATGACCGTCCGCTGGTCCGACCTCGGCCTGACGAACGCCACCGCGACCGTCCGGGACCTGTGGGCCCGCCAGAACGTCGCCACCACCGGCACGAGTTACACCACCAGCGTCCCGGCGAACGGCTCCGTGCTGCTCACCGTCACCGGCGGCACCGAGCAGGCGGCGAGCACGTACAACGGCACGTCGAGCTTCTCCGGCGTGGTCGCCGGAAGCGCCGGTCTGAAGACGGTCGAGGTGTCCTACACCAACAACACGACCACCGCCCGCACGGCCACGCTCACCGTCAACGGCCAGACCTCCACCAAGGTCTCCTTCCCGCCGACCGGCTCCAGCCCGGGCAACATCTCCGTCCACGTCTCCCTGGCCAAGGGCAGCGCCAACACGATCTCCTTCTCCGGCGCCCCGACCCTCGAAGGCATAGTCGTCCGGCCGCTGCCCGGCAAGAACGGCACGCTGATCACGGGTACCGGGTCCGGCCGCTGTGCGGACATCAACGACAACACCATCGTCAACGGCACCGACGTCCAGCTGTGGGGCTGCAACGGCGGCCAGAACCAGGTGTGGCAGTACAACAGCATCCGCAAGGAGCTCGTGGTCTACGGCAACAAGTGCCTGGACGCCTACAACCGCGGCACCACCAACGGCACCCGCGTCGTCATCTGGGACTGCAACGGCCAGACCAACCAGAAGTGGAACCTCAACAGCGACGGCACGACCACCAATGTGAACGCCGGACTGTGCCTGGACGCGTACGGCGCGGCCACGGCCAACGGCACCAAGCTGGTGCTCTGGGCGTGCAACGGCCAGGACAACCAGAAGTGGACGGTGAGCTAGCGCAGGACCGGGCCTAGGCACACGCCAAGGAAACCGAGAGCCAGGGCGCCGGTCAGCAGCCAGCCGGCCAGCAGACGGCGCCGCAGGCCGCGATAGGCCGCCTCGTACTCGTCCCGCAGACTCCCGGCACGCACCGCCGTGCGCTGCCAGGAGGCGCGGGCGAGTGCGAGGTATTCCGCCTCGAACCGCCGCTCCACCTCACCCCGTTGAGCATCCGTCAGCCAGTGCAGCGGCGCGCTGAAACGCGCGGCAGCCGTACGGCCTTCCTCGCGGGTCGCGGCGAGCAGCAGATGTCCCTCGATGTCGTTCAGGAATTTGTCCGTGATGCTCACAGAGTCGTCAACTCCCTCTCCGGCACTGGGGCGTGGTGCAGGTCGAACGCCGGGGATTCGGAGCGGATCCGCGGCAGGGTGAGGAAGTTGTGCCGCGGCGGCGGGCAGGACGTCGCCCACTCCAGGGAGCGGCCGTAGCCCCACGGGTCGTCGGCTTCGACCTTCTCCCCGTATTTCGCGGTCTTCCAGATGTTGTAGAAGAACGGCAGGAGCGACAGCCCGAGCACGAACGAGAAGACCGTGGACAGCGTGTTGAGGGGCGTCAGACCTTCCACCGCCAGATAGTCGGGAATCCGGCGCTGCATTCCGTTCACGCCCAGCCAGTGCTGGACCAGGAACGTGCCGTGGAAGCCGATGAACAGCGTCCAGAACGTCATCTTGCCGAGGCGCTCGTCGAGCATCCTGCCGGTGAACTTCGGCCACCAGAAGTGAAATCCGGAGAACATCGCGAAGACGACGGTGCCGAAGATGACGTAGTGGAAGTGGGCGACGACGAAATACGTGTCGGACGTCGGGAAGTCCAGCGGCGGTGAGGCGAGCATGACGCCGGTCAGACCGCCGAACACGAACGTGATCAGAAATCCGAAGGCCCAGAGCATGGGTGTCTCGAAGCTCAGCGAGCCGTTCCACATGGTGCCGATCCAGTTGAAGAACTTCACGCCGGTGGGGACGGCGATGAGGAACGTCATGAAGGCGAAGAACGGCAGCAGCACACCGCCGGTGACGTACATGTGGTGCGCCCACACCGTCACGGACAGACCCGCGATGGCGATGGTCGCCGCGATCAGACCCATGTAGCCGAACATCGGCTTGCGGGAGAAGACCGGGATGACCTCACTGATGATGCCGAAGAACGGCAGCGCGATGATGTACACCTCTGGATGGCCGAAGAACCAGAAGAGGTGCTGCCACAGCAGGGCTCCGCCGTTGGCGGAGTCGAAGATGTGCGCGCCGAACTTGCGGTCCGCCTCCAGCGCGAACAGCGCGGCGGCCAGCACCGGGAAGGCGAGCAGGACCAGCACACCGGTCAGCAGCACGTTCCAGGTGAAGATCGGCATGCGGAACATGGTCATGCCGGGGGCGCGCATGCAGATGATCGTGGTGATGAAGTTGACCGAGCCGAGGATGGTGCCGAAGCCGGAGAAGGCCAGGCCCATGATCCACATGTCGGCGCCGATGCCCGGGGAGCGGACCGCGTCCGACAGCGGGCTGTAGGCGAACCAGCCGAAGTCGGCGGCGCCCTGCGGGGTGAGGAAGCCCCCGACAGCGATGAGCGAGCCGAACAGGTACAGCCAGTAGGCGAACATGTTCAGCCGGGGGAAGGCCACGTCCGGCGCGCCGATCTGCAGCGGCATGATCCAGTTCGCGAAGCCGGCGAACAGCGGCGTCGCGAACATCAGCAGCATGATCGTGCCGTGCATCGTGAACGCCTGGTTGAACTGCTCGTTCGACATGATCTGCAGGCCCGGACGGGCCAGCTCGGCACGCATCAGCAGCGCCATCACGCCACCGATCACGAAGAACGCGAACGACGTGACCAAGTAGAGCGTTCCGATCGTCTTGTGATCGGTGCTGGTCAGCCACTGGACGGTCTTGACGGTCTTGACTGTGTCGACCGCATGGGCGCTTCTGATCCTCTTCACGCCCCGCCTGTGTCCGCCCGCCCACCGGACGTCACACTCGCAGGACGCGACAAGAATCACGGAAAGCGGGTGTGACGATCCGGCGGGTGCCGGACACGAACGGAACATGAGCAACGACGAGATCTTCGCCGCTGCCTATCGCGAGCACTACTGGGCGGTCAGCCGCTATGTCGCGCGGCGGCTGGACGGGCACATGAGTGAGGTCGAGGAAGTGGTGGCGGAGGTGTTCACCGTCGCCTGGCGGCGCCGGGACGACCTCCCGGCCGCCCCGCTGCCCTGGCTGTACGGCGTGGCACGCAACTGCCTGGCGAACGCGGTACGCGGCTACGGGCGCCGGCGACGGCTGGTCGACCGGCTCGGCAACGACGACACGGCGCACGGCCGACACATCGACGCCGGCCCCGACGCCGAGTCACCGGGTGCCTGGGTGCACGAGGCGCTCGCCCGGCTCTCCCCGGCCGACCAGGAGGTGCTGCGCCTGACGGCGTGGGAGGAGCTCGGCATCGACGAGATAGCCGTCGTCCTCGGCTGCGGCAGCCGGGCCGCGGCGATGCGGCTGCACCGGGCGCGCCGCCGCCTGAGAGCGCAGATCGACCGTATGAGCCCAGCGACCGCAGCGAAGGAACACGGCCATGGCTGACGAACTCGAACTCCTGCGCCGCGCCAACCCGGTGCCGGCCGATGGCCCCCACTTCGGCGACGGACCGCTGGACCACACCGCCGAGCGCGGCCTCGACCGGCTGCTGAACGACCGCCCGGCCGCGCCCCGCCGCCGTACACGACTGGCATGGGGCCTCGCGGCCACGGCCGTGGTCGCCGCGCTCGTGTCGGCACTGCTGTTCACCGGCCAGACCACCGCGCCCGCCCTCGCCGCACCCCGCCCGCTCGTCGTGCAGGCCGACTCCACCCCGGTGTCCCTGCGGACGATGGCCGAACGCGCCCGAGCGGCCGCGGCCGACGGCTCGCCCGCCCTGCGCAAAGGCACCCACGTGCAGTCGTGGAGCCTCGGCATGAGCGACGGCAAGCCGCCGATCACCCTCCCCGAGGAACGCATCGTGCGCTGGAACGCCGACGACAGCCACACGGAGCTCGTGGTGGCGACCGACCCGCGCCATCCGGGCCGCCCGGTTCTCAGGGAGACGGACGGCGAGCCGCGCCTGGTCGAGGACGGGCACGTCATCAGCAGGCAGACCTATCCGCCGAGTTGGAGCGACGCCCCGCCCGAGTCCCGGCCGCCGCACGACGCCGTACGGCTGCACGACTACCTGGAGGAAGCGGAGCGCCCCTACCTGTCGGACCACAGCAAGCCGCTGACCACCGCCGAACTCCTCGACGCCACGAAGATCCTGCTCGACCACTGGACGCTCGGCGCCCGCGAGACCGCCGCGCTGACGCGACTCCTGGCCGACGCCGAGCGGTTGCGGCCCGCCGGCCAGGTGACGGACCGGCTGGGCAGGCGCGGGCAGGCGTACGTGTACGACGCCTCCGTCACCCGCCGCATGCTGATCCTGGACCCCGCCACCGGCACGGTCCTCGGCCTGGAGACCACCTTCACCACGGACCAGCCCGAGTACGGCGTGAAGGCGGGGGACGTCATGGAGTACAGCGCCTGGATGCGCTGACCTCCCGCAGGCTCACACCCCGAGCTGCCGGGCCGCCGCGTCCACGGTCTGCTCCAGCAGCGTGGCGATCGTCATCGGACCGACGCCGCCCGGCACCGGGGTGATGAGCGAGGCTCGCTCCACGGCGGAGTCGAAGTCGACGTCGCCGATGTTGCCGGGGTTGTACCCGGCGTCGATCACCACGGCTCCGGGCTTGATGTCCTGACCCCGGATCAGCCGCGGCCGCCCCACGGCCGCGACGACGATGTCCGCCTCCCGGACGGCCGCCGACAGATCCGCCGTGCGCGAATGGCAGTACGTCACCGTCGCGTCGCGGGCGAGGAGCAGCATGCCCGCCGGCTTGCCGAGGATCGCGCTGCGGCCGACGACCACGGCGCGCTTGCCGGCCGGGTCGACGTCGTACTCGTCGAGGAGCCGCATGATGCCGCCGGGCGTGCAGGACACGAATCCCGGCAGTCCGAAGCTCATCGCCGCGAAGGAGGCGAAGGTGACACCGTCGACGTCCTTCTCCGGCGCGATGGCCTCGAACGCGGCCCGCTCGTCGATGTGCGGGCCCATCGGGTGCTGAAGCAGGATGCCGTGCACGCCGGCATCGGCGGACAAGTCGTGGAGGGTGCCCACGAGTTGCTCGGTGGTGGTGTCGGCGGGCAGCGGCACGTGGCGGGAGGTGATGCCCGCGGCGCGGCACCGGTTCTGCTTCATGCGGACGTACGTCACGGACGCGGGGTCCTCGCCGACCAGTACGGTCGCGAGGCAGGGCGCGGTGCCGGTGCGCTCGGTGATGTCGGCAGCGCGCTTGGCGCTCTCCTCGACGATCCGCCGGGCGAGGGCGGTGCCCTCCATGAGCCGTGCCTGAGTCATGATCCACTCCTGGGCTGATCGGTTCGCCCAGGCGCACGGCATCGACTCTGCGAGGCCGCTCCCCGGTGGTGCTCCACCTCAGCGCCAGTCACGGCCCATGGCCCACCCTAACGGAGGCGGTGCGCGGCCCGGACCTGCGGCCCCGGGCCGGGCACATCGGCGCCCTCAGCCGGGCCAGGCGCCGGTCAGGCGGCGCGTGGCGGTGGCTCCCGCGCGGTCCACGGCGGCTTTGACGCCCGCGAAGATGGCGCCCTGGAGGGTCGCGGCCGTCAGGACCTCCCGCCAGTCGCGCTCCTCGTCGGTGGCGTCCGGAGCGTCCTTGTCGTGGCCGAGCATCTTCCAGGTCTGCTTGAAGGCCGCGCCGGCCAGCATGCCGCTGACGGCGCCGAGGGCGAGACCCACGGGCTTGTAGGCGATCTTGGAGGCTTTCATCGGTGGGCTCCTCTGCGGTCAGCAGGCCGCGGTCGATCCGCGCCCGTACCGGCTCGGGCGTCCTGCCGTGCGCCGCGTGGCGGTCACCTTCTCTTGTGCCTTTGCGTCGCGGTTCGCGGAGGGGACGCACAGCTGACACGCCGGGTACCCGGGCGCCGCCCTCCCGTACCGCGCGGCGCCGTCACGGGCCGCGAAGACGGCGCCGGTCCTGTTCGTCCCAGGTGCGGGTGTCGCGCGGGGTGACGTAGGGCTCCTCGTCGGGCGGGTGCCCGCCGGCGATCGCACGCTGCCGTGCCGCCTCCGCGTCGAACTCCAGGCCGAGCAGGATGGCCAGATTGCCGACCCACAGCCACACCAGGAAGACGATCACGCCCGCCATGGTGCCGTAGGTCTTGTTGTACGAGGCGAAGTTGGCGACGTAGAGCGCGAAGCCAGCGGAAGCGATCATCCAGATCACCAGGGCGAGGAAGCTGCCCGGAGTGATCCACCGGAAGCCGCGGATCCTGGCGTTCGGGGTCGCCCAGTACAGGATCGCGATCATGGTGGTCACCAGGACGACCAGGACGGGCCACTTGGCGAAGGCCCAGACGGTCAGCGCCGTGTCGCCGACGCCGAGTGTCCCGCCGACCTGCCCGGCCAGCGCGCCGGTGAAGACGACGATCAGCGCGCTGATCACGGCCAGCGCCATGAGCACGACGGTCACGCCGAGCCGGACCGGGAGGACCTTCCACACCGGGCGCCCCTCGGGCATGTCGTAGACGGCGTTGGCGGTGCGGATGAAGGCCGCGACATAGCCGGAGGCCGACCACACCGCCAGGGCCAGACCGACGACGGCCATGACGGAGCCGAGACCGCCGTTGCCCTGCAACTGCTCGACCGCGCGCGTGAGGATGTCCCGGGCCTCGCCCGGCGACAGCCGCTTGATGTTGTCCAGGACCTCGTCGGTGGCCGACTTGCCGGCCAGCCCGAGCAAGGAGACCAGCACCAGCAGGGCGGGGAAGAGCGACAGCACGCCGTAGTAGGTCAGGGCCGCCGCGCGATCGGTCAGCTCGTCGTCCTTGAACTCCCGCAGCGTGCCCTTCAGCGCCGCCCGCCACGACCGTTCGGGCAGCTCGGTCGGTGTGTCGGGGGCCCGCTCCTCCACTTGCGGATCCGGACCGAACCGCTCCTGCGAGGCCTCGGAGGCCGACTCCGGAGGCGGACTGCTCCCCGCCCCGTGATCCTGGCGCCTGGATTTGCGAAGTCGAGTCATGGCCCCCGGGTATCCGGCCCCGCACTGCTCACGCGCGAGATGCACGAGGGCCGACCCGACAGGACCCCGCCTCGCCCCGACCCGCCCCGCCCCGACCCGACCCGGTCCGGTCCGCGGCCGGCCGATCAGTTGCCGCCATGAAAACCCGGGGCACACCCGGGGGGCGGACTGTTAGCGTCGATTCCATGAAGGTCATCAGGCACACCCACACCGCAGCCGCGCGAGCGACCAGCTCCTCGGCTGCCGACGCCTGATCCCACCCCTCCCGGCGGCCGGAAACGGACCGCCGGTGAGTGCCTTCCCCCTGGTCGCACTCTCTTCCGCGGCTCTTTCCGGTCCCCATGACCCGAAGGAAACCGCGATGAACACGACCATGACCACAGACCGGATCGTCCGCACCTTCACCGACTTCTTCCGCGAGCGCGGACACGAGCTCCTCACCGGCGGCACACTCCTGCCTCCGCCCTCCGACCGGGTGCTGTTCACCACCTCGGGCATGCACCCGCTCACCCCCTACCTGGAAGGCCGCCCCCATCCACGCGGACCGCGCCTGACCAGCGTCCAGCGCTGTCTGCGCACCACCGACCTCGACGAAGTCGGCGACCGGACCCATCTCACGGTGTTCGAGATGCTCGGCTCGTGGTCCCTGGGCGACTACGGGCATTCACAGAGCCTGCGTTGGGGCTACGAGCTGCTGCGCGACGGGTTCGGCATTCCGCCGGAGCGGATGTACGTCACCGTCTTCGGGGGCGACGGCCAGGTCGGCCCCGACAGTGAATCGCTGGGCACCTGGCGGGAGTTGGGGCTGCCCGTGGAGTCCACCCGGGACGAGAACTGGTGGTCCCACGACCCCGTCGGACTGTGCGGCCCCGACTCGGAGATCTTCGTCTGGACCGGCGGCCCCGGCACCCCGCCCCAGGGCAGCCCCACCACCGACCCACGGTGGGTCGAGGTCTGGAACCACGTGAGCATGCGCTACCGCCGGCACGAGGACGGCAGCCTCCAGCCCCTCCGACGACCCAGTGTCGACACGGGCATGGGGCTGGAGCGACTCGTGACCGTCCTCCAGGGCCACGACTCCGTCTACGACAGTGACCTGTTCGAACCCTGGATGCGGCTGCTGCCGCCGCTGTGGGACCTGGACGGGACGTCGACCCGACTCGTCTGCGACCACCTGCGGTCCGGCATCGTGGTCATCGGCGACGGCGTACGGCCGTCCCCCACCGGACGCGGCTACGTCCTGCGCCGGCTGATCCGCCGCGTCCTCACCACGCTGTGGCGCGACGACCCCTCGCGCACGCTCTCCGACCTGCCCGGCGAGGTCGTCGGGCACACGCTGGACCACTTCCGCCGGCCCTGCGGAACGGGCCTGGTGCGCGAGGTGCTGCTGGACGAGGAACGGCGCTTCCGCAGGCTCCTGGAGCGAGGCCGCCGTGTGCTGGGCAGGCCGCGGTTCGAGGGCCCGCTGAGCGACGAGGACTACCGCTACCTCCACGACACCCACGGACTGCCCCGCGACCTCGTCACGACGCTCCGCACGCCCTGACGGCCGAGAAGGCCCGAGCCGGCCACGAGGCGGCCCGGGCCTTCGGAGGCTCCCTTCGCGGCGCTGTGGGTGACTGTCCTCCTACTCGTCCCACGCCTCGATCATGATCTGCTGGGAGATCTTGCCGTCCCGCAGCGTGACCATCGACTCGGACAGGACGCGCACCCCGTCCGTGTACTCGCAGGACTCGCTGTAGGCCGCGCGATCACCCTGGACGACGCATCCCTCCAGCTTGTGCGTCATGTCGCGGCTGTAGACGTCGTTGAGCATCTCGGCGATCTCATTGCGGCCGTGCAGCACCTTGGGGTGGCTGGGCTGGGCGTTGCGGTTCACGACGCGCAGTTCCGCGTCGTCCGCGTACAGCGACAGAAGCGTGTCCGGGGTCTGTCCTTCTATGCCCCGGCGCAGTGTTTCGGTGTCGAACGACGGGCTGGTGGCAGTGCCCATGGTGACCTCCTCGAAGGCCCGCGGCAGGACGAGGGACGGCCGCGAGGCCTCTCCTGAAGAGCCTCCTCCGCCCCACCGGAGTCGGCAAGCGCAACCGGAGCGCTCGGCCTGACGGGTGAGAGCCGCGGGACGGCCGTGTCCGGCGGCGGGCCGCCCGCGTTGCTGAAAGCATGATGTCAACACGACGTATCGCAGCCGCCGTTGGCCTGGCCGCCGGTCTCACGGGCCTCGCCGCTCCGCTGGCGAACGCGCACCACACGGACACCCGGCCCGTGGGCCCGCAGCTGAACCCGATCGCCACCCTCGACTCGCTCGCCCAGACCGGCATCCCCGAGCAGCACAAGCACCGGGTCCCGCGGGTGTCGCAGCAGCTCGGCCACCTCAACCAGCTCAACGAGCTGCGCCCGGCGCAACTGGGTCGCCGATAGGCCACCGACCCGCAGGAGGAAGGGCCGCCCGGATCGTGCCGGGCGGCCCTTCGTGCGTGCGGAGCGTGACGTGCCCGCTACGCAGCGGCGTCGGCCGACGGTGACAGGAAGTAGAAGCCCGGCCTCGGGTGCCTCGGGAAGTCGTGGTGGGGGACGTTTCCCTGAGCTTCACGGCGAGCACCTCGGTGGCGTACGAACGGCTGCGCGGACCGGAGAGTTGAGCCGGCTTCCCTACGGTCGTGACGTCACTCGGCGGTCGCCAGGAACTGCGTCGCCGCCAGCTCGGCGTAGAGCGGATCCTCCGCGACGAGTTCGCGATGCGTCCCCACCGCGCGCACCCGGCCCGCGTCCATCACCACGATCCGGTCGGCCATCGTCACCGTCGACAGCCGGTGCGCGACGACCAGAACCGTGGTCGTCCGGGCGACGTCGGCGACGGTGTCGCGCAGCGCCGCCTCGTTGACCGCGTCCAGCTGCGAGGTGGCCTCGTCGAGCAGCAGCAGGCGGGGGCGGCGCAGCAGGGCGCGGGCGATGGCGACGCGCTGCCGCTCGCCGCCGGACAGCTTGGTGCCGCGGTGCCCGACGAGCGTGTCCAGACCGTCGGGCAGCCGCGCGATCAGACCGTCGAGGCGGGTCGTCTTCAGCACCCGGGCGAGCGCGTCGTCGTCCGCGTCGGGATTGCCCAGCAGCAGATTGTCCCGCAGCGAACCCGACAGGACGGGGGCGTCCTGTTCCACATAGCCGATGGCGGACCGCAGCCGGGACAGCTCCCAGTCCGCCAGGTCCCGCCCGTCGAGGGTGATGGTCCCGGCCTCGGGGTCGTAGAACCGCTCGATGAGGGAGAAGACGGTGGTCTTGCCCGCGCCCGACGGCCCGACGAACGCCGTCATGCCCTGCGCGGGCACGGCGAACGTCACCCCGTGGTGGACGTACGGCAGATCGTCGGCATAGCGGAAGCGCACGTCCTCGAAGGCCAGCGCGGCGGGCTCCGCCCCGGCCGTGGGCAACGGCGCGGGGGCGGCGGCCGGTTCGGCGGGCAGCCGCAGCGCCTCCTGGATGCGGGCGAGGGCCGCCGCGCCGGTCTGGTACTGCGTGATCGCGCCGACGACCTGCTGGATCGGCGACATCAGATAGAAGACGTAGAGCAGGAACGCGACCAGCGTGCCGACGTCGATCGCTCCCGTCGCCACCCGTGCCCCGCCCACCGCGAGCACCGTGATGAAGGCGATCTGCATGGCGAGCCCGGCCGTGTTGCCCGCCGCCGCCGACCACTTGGCGGCCCGTACGCTCTGCCGCCACGACTCCTCGGCCGCCTCGTGCAGCGTCCGCTCCTCCCGGTGCTCGGCGCCGGAGGCCTTCACCGTGCGCAGCGCGCCGAGGATCCGCTCCAGCGAGGCCCCCATCACGCCGACCGCGTTCTGCGCCTGCCGGCTGGCCCGGTTGATGCGCGGCACGATCACGCCGAGGACCGTGCCGGCGCCCAGGATCACGGCGAGCGTGACCGACAGCAGCACCGGATCCACCAGCCCCATCATCACCACCGTCGCCAGCAGCGTGAGCCCGCCTGTGCCGAGGCCCACCAGCGAGTCGGTCGTGACCTCGCGCAACAGCGTCGTGTCCGAGGTGATGCGGGCCATCAGGTCGCCCGGCTCACTGCGGTCCACCGCCGTGATGCGCAGCCGCAGCAGATACGACGACAGGGCACGCCGCGCGCCGAGCACCACCGACTCCGCGGTGCGCCGCAGCACGTACGAACCCAGCGCGCCCACCGCCGCGTTGGCCACGACCAGCCCGGACATGAGCAGCAGCGCCCCGGTGATGGCCCGGTCGTGGGACAGGTCGTCGATCAACTCCCGTGCCACCAGCGGAAGGAGGAGGCCGGTGGCCCCCGTGACCAGCGACAGCACGGCCCCGGCCAGGAGGGCCCACCGATGCGGCCGTACGTATCCGAGGAGCAGCCGCCACGCGGGCTGGTCGGTCGGCGTCCGGTCAGTGCTCACGGCGCTCCTTCGGAGTCGGTCGGGAGCACTCAGGCTACGTCGGCCCGTCCGTGCGGGGCTCGCCGGTTTCGGGCGACGGAGAACACGATCGGCCGATCGGCTCCGCGTGGCAGTCGTCGAGCATGCCGGTCAGGACCTCGCCCGGCCCCGGCTCGACGTGCTGGTCACACCCGGGCAACCCGGCCTGGCGGGCGGCACGTCGCCGAGACGCTGGTGCACGTACCGCACCGACTGCTGACCCTGGGCGGTGCGGAGGGCCTGGACGAGGCGGACCTCGCCCGGGCCGTCCGGGAGTTCCTCAGGTGAGCTGGACGTTCTTCAGGTGATCCGGACGTTCCTCAGGTGACAGGAGACTGTCCGCGCTCGGCCAGAGCGGCCAGGGTCGCTTCGAGGTCGGCGGGGTGTGAGCGGTTGTACGGCAGCTTCGACAGCAGGGCGGCCATGCCGCAGGTGTCGGTGAGGGCCGAGAACACCAGCCCGCCCGCGATCCCCGCGGAGAGCAACTGCCAGGCCGGGTGCAGCAGTCCGAGGGCCAGGCCGACCAGGACGATCGCGCCCGCGGCGAAGCGCACCTGGCGCTCCATGGCCCAGACGGCGCGCTTGCCCGGCGCAGGCCGGCGCAGTTCGTGCCCGCGCCCTGCCCAGCCCTGAGTGCCGCCCGTCAGGGTCATGGCCCGTATGCCGTGCTCGGCGAGGCTGCGGCAGGCCCGCTCCGAGCGGGCGCCGGAGGCGCAGACGACCAGCAGTTCGCCGGGGAGCTGGCGGAGCACGGGAAGGGCGCTGTCGAGCCGGTCCAAGGGGATGTTGAGGGCGTCGGGCAGATGTCCGGCGGCGTACTCACCCGGCGTGCGCACGTCGATGACGGTCAGGCGGGGCAGGCGGGTGCGGGCCTCGTCGGCGTCGAGGGCGAGGGGCTCAACGGGTGGGTTCACGGGAAGTGAGATCCTTTCGAAGGGGAGGAGGTAAAATACCCCCAAGGGTATGCAGAGGAGTGATCGTGGAGCTGCAGTTCGAGGGCGATGACCTCAAGTCGGTGCTGAACCGCCTGCGCCGGGCGCAGGGGCAGATCTCCGGAGTGATCAAGATGATCGAGGAGGGCCGCGACTGCGAGGACGTCGTCACCCAGCTCGCCGCCGCCTCCCGGGCTCTCGACCGGGCCGGCTTCGCGATCATCGCGACCGGGCTCCAGCAGTGCCTCACCGATGCCCAGAAGGGCGAACGGAGCGGCGAGACGACGGAGCAGATGAAGGCACGGCTGGAGAAGCTGTTTCTGTCGCTGGCCTGAGAGGTATGGCCGTGGGGGTCATACGACGGCGTCGACCAGCATGAACAGGGCCACCGCCAGCAGGACGTACGCGAAGAGCCGCTGCAGCGTGCCTCCGGAGACCTTCCCGGCGAGCCGCTTGCCGTCCCAGGCGCCGAGCACCGCAGCCGCGGCGAACGGCGTGACGGCGGTCCAGTCGACCGGCGCGGCGGAACCCGCCCGAGCCGCCAGCGCTACCAGTGAGTTGACGGTGATGACCAGCAGACTCGTGCCCACGGCGGCCCGCATGCGCAGCCCCACCACGTTCACCAGCGCCGGTACGGCGAGGAAGCCGCCGCCCACCCCGAGCAGCCCGGTCACCGCACCGAGTCCCGCTCCGGCCTGAACGACCCGACCGGGACGCACCGGCACGTTGTCGTGCCGTACGGCGGCCGACGGCCGGAGCATGCGCAGCACGGCGACGGCGGCGATCACCGCGAACGCCCCCGTGAGCAGCCCGGGAGGCAGCCGCCCCGACACGGCGCCGCCGACTGCCGCGGGCACCAGGCCGGCCGCCGCGAACAGCGCCCCGGCGCGCCACCGCACCGTGCCCTCACGGGCGTGCACGCCCAGCGCGGTCACGGAGGTGACGGTGACGACGACCAGACTCGCGGTGGCGGCCGCGGCCGGCGTGAAGCCGAGCAGATACATCAACGCGGGCACGGCCAGCACACTGCCACCACCTCCCAGCGCCCCGAGCGCGAGCCCGGTGACGGCACCGGCGAGCAGACCGAGGACCAGGGCGCTCACCGGAGACGGCCCGGGGGATGGGGCACGGCGAGGTGGTTCGGGCCGAGCGGCCGGGCGGGGCCGAGGGGAAGAGCCGAGGCGGCTCCGGTTGCCGACTCCCGGACTCCGCGCATACCCTCACTCGCCATCGCACGCCCTCGGCTGCGCCAGCACCGGAAGTCTCGCCTCGGTTCCCGGACGCCGCGCATGCCCTCACTCGCCATCGCACGCGCCCGGCTCCGCCACGACCGGAAGCCCCGCATCGGCCCAGGCCCGCATCCCGCCGATGACGTCCACGACATCCGTGCCGCGTGCCGCGAGCAGGGCCGCCGCCTCGCGGGAGCGCTTGCCGGAGCGGCAGATCGCGACGACCGGGCGTCCCCGCGCGGCCGGCGGGAGCAGCTCACCCGACGTCAGCGACGACAGGGGCGCGAGTACGGCGCCCGGAGCGTGCCCCGTGGCCCATTCGCCGGGTTCGCGCACGTCCACCAGTACGGCGTCCGCGCGTGCCCGCTCATGGGCCTCGGTCGCGGTGATGCGGGCCATGGGCAGCCCGGCATCGTGTGCCGCCGCGAACCCGTCGTCGACGGCGACGACGTCACGTCCCGCCGCATCGAGCAGCGAGGCGGCGATGGCGGCCCGCATACCGCCGGCGCAGTGCACCCACACGGTGCCGTCCGGTATCTCCGCGAGACGGTCGCGCAGCTGATGCAGCGGAATGTGCACCGAGCCCCTGATGTGACCGGCGTGGCGTTCGGAGTCGCGCCGCACGTCCAGGACCACGACGCCGACCTGCGCGGCCAGTTCGGCGAAGGTGCCGCGCGGGAAGGAGCGCGGCCGCTCGCCCCGCCGTATCCAGTCGGCGGGTGAACCGGTCGCCGCGGCGGCCGGCCGGTCGATGCCGACCCGGACCAGTTCCCGCTGGGCGTCGGACAGTTGGGCCGGGGTCGCGGCGAGCAGGGTGACCGGCTTGCCCCACGGCAGCAGCCAGGCCAGATAGGTGGCGAGCTGCCCCTCCGCCTCGAAGTTGAGCGAGCCGGCGACATGTCCCTCGGCGAACGCGACCCGGTTGCGCAGATCCACCACCCACTCCCCGGCGGCGAGCCGCGCCGCGATGTCCTCGGCGCCGGCCGGACGGGGCGGGGTCAGGTCCACCGGTGCCGGGCCGCGCGCGTTCACCGGACCCATGTGCGCGTAGTACGCGGGGATGTCGTCCAGCCCGGCGAGCAGCTCGGCGACGAACGTGTCGACGTCCTTCACCAGGGCCTCGTTGACGGCACGCTCACGCCCGATCGTCGTTGCCGCCTGGTCCGCCGTCCGGGTGGCGGAGCAGAAACTGCCGAAACCGTGCGTCGGCAGCACCGCCGTCTCGTCCGGCAACTCGGCGGCCAGCCGGTGCGCGGAGTCGTACTGCGCCCGCGCCAGCCGCCCCGTCAGCCGCGGCTCGACGAGATCGGGCCGCCCCACCGTGCCGATCAGCAGGGAGCCGCCGGTGAAGACGGCCACCGCGCGGCCGCTCTCCTCCAGCACGTACGAGGTGTGGTGCGGGGTGTGCCCGGGAGTGGCCAGGGCGCGCAGCACCAGGCCGTCCCCGATCCGCGTACGGTCCCCGTCGGCGACCGGCACCCGCTCGTACCCGACCCGCGCCGCGGCCGGCACGAGATAGGCGGCACCCGTGATCCGGGCCAGTTCAAGGCCGCCGGTCACATAGTCGTTGTGCACATGGGTCTCGGCGACATGGGTGATGCGCACACCCCGCCGCGCGGCGGCCGCGATCACCCGGTCGATGTCCCTGGGCGGATCGACCACCGCGGCGCTGTGCGCATCGCCCGCCAGATAGCTGCGGTTGCCGAGCCCCGGCACGTCGATGGTGTCGACGAAGTACACGGCAGTGCTCCTCTCCTGGTCACCTCGTGAACCCTCGGCGAATTACCCCCGGGGGTATATGGCAAACATAGCAGAGGTACCCCAGGGGGTATCTCCCGGGGTATTTCGGCGGCCGTGGCCGGAAGGTTCGGGACGGTGGCCGGAAGGTGAGGTCATGAGCTGTGACCCAGCCCTTTACCGATCAGTCACATCTAGGGTCGGAAGTGGGACCGAGAGCCGCCGAGGGAAGGGTGGAGCACCATGGCGCAGGAAGTTCGCGGCGTGATCGCACCGGGCAAGGACGAGCCGGTGCGGGTGGAGACGATCGTGGTGCCCGATCCGGGTCCGGGTGAGGCCGTGGTGAAGGTGCAGGCGTGCGGTGTGTGCCACACCGACCTGCACTACAAGCAGGGCGGCATCAGCGACGACTTCCCGTTCCTGCTGGGGCACGAGGCCGCGGGTGTCGTGGAGTCGGTGGGGGAGGGGGTCACCGATGTCGCCCCCGGCGACTTCGTCGTCCTCAACTGGCGTGCGGTGTGCGGCCAGTGCCGTGCCTGTCTGCGGGGGCGGCCGTGGTACTGCTTCGACACCCACAACGCGAAGCAGAGGATGACCCTCGCCTCGACCGGGCAGGAGCTGTCCCCCGCGCTGGGCATCGGCGCGTTCGCGGAGAAGACGCTGGTGGCGGCCGGGCAGTGCACCAAGGTGGACGCCTCGGTGGCGCCGCAGGTCGCGGGCCTGCTGGGCTGCGGAGTGATGGCCGGGATCGGCGCGGCGATCAACACCGGCAACGTCGGCCGCGGCGACACCGTCGCGGTGATCGGCTGCGGCGGGGTCGGGGACGCCGCGATCGCCGGGTCACGCCTGGCCGGGGCGGCGAGGATCATCGCGGTGGACATCGACGACCGCAAGCTGGAGACGGCCCGCACCATGGGCGCCACGCACACCGTCAACTCCCGGCAGACCGACCCGGTCGAGGCGATCCGGGAGCTGACCGGCGGGTTCGGCGCCGATGTCGTCATCGAGGCGGTCGGCCGCCCGGAGACGTACAAGCAGGCGTTCTACGCCCGCGACCTCGCCGGCACGGTCGTCCTGGTCGGCGTGCCCACCCCGGAGATGAAGCTGGAACTGCCGCTGCTGGACGTCTTCGGCCGCGGCGGCGCGCTGAAGTCCTCCTGGTACGGCGACTGCCTCCCCTCGCGCGACTTCCCGATGCTCATCGACCTGCATCTCCAAGGCCGCCTGGACCTCGAGGCGTTCGTCACCGAGACCATCGAACTCACCGACGTGGAGAAGGCCTTCGAGCGCATGCACCACGGCGACGTCCTGCGTTCGGTGGTGATGCTGTGATGGCCGCCCGCATCGAACGCCTCGTCACCTCCGGGCAGTTCACGCTCGACGGCGGCACCTGGGACGTCGACAACAACGTGTGGCTCGTCGGAGACGACCACGAGGTGATCGTCATCGACGCCGCCCACGACGCCGACGCCATCGCCGAGGCGGTCGGCGACCGGCGCCTCACCGCGATCGTGTGCACCCACGCCCACAACGACCACATCGACGCCGCGCCCGATCTCGCCGACCGCACCGGCGCCACGATCTGGCTCCACCCCGACGACCTGCCGCTGTGGAAGCAGACCCATCCGGACCGCGACCCCGACGCCCATCTCGTGGACGGCCAGATCATCGAGGCCGCGGGCGCCGACCTGACCGTCCTGCACACCCCGGGCCACGCGCCGGGCGCGGTGTGCCTGCACGACCCCGGCCTGGGCGCCGTCTTCACCGGCGACACCCTCTTCCAGGGCGGTCCCGGCGCCACCGGCCGCTCCTACTCCCACTTCCCGACGATCATCGACTCCATCCGTGCCCGCCTGCTCACCCTCCCGCCCGAGACCAAGGTCCTCACCGGCCACGGCGACCCGACCACCATCGGAGCCGAGGCGCCGCACCTCGAGGAGTGGATCGCCCGCGGCCACTGAGACCGGAAAACCCGTGGTCGGGGGCGGGGCGCGGCCGTACGATCGCGCCCCATGACCACCAACACGCTCGTGACCCTGCATGACGTACGCGTCCTGCGCTGCGCCCCCGACGGCCCGCCCCTGGACGGCGAGCGCGCGGCGCTCGATCTGATCGGCGATGCCTTCGGGCAGGACGCCGAACTGGTCGCGGTTCCCGTGGGCCGGGTCGCCGACGAGTTCTTCCAGCTGCGGTCGGGTGTCGCGGGGGCGGTCATGCAGAAGTTCGTGAACTACCGGCTGCGCCTCGCGGTCGTCGGTGACGTCTCCCACCACATCGCCGAGAGCACCGCCCTGCGCGACTTCGTCCACGAGACCAACAACGGCGGCCACATCTGGTTCCTGCCGACCTACGACGACCTCGACGCGAAACTGCGCCCGGCCGGGTGACCCACTCGTAGGACCCGTACGGGTGACCCACCCGTAAGAGACGCCAGAAAGACGACAGAAGATGTCCGGCTTACCCGGCACCCTCGATGACGACATCGCTCGCAGAGGGTCGGGAGGCCGGACATGTCACAGCCGCTGAAGGACAAGGTCGCGCTCGTCGCCGGGGCGACACGGGGAGCCGGACGCGGCATTGCCGTGGAGCTCGGCGCGGCCGGCGCCACGGTCTACGTGACGGGGCGCAGCACGCGCGGCCGCCGCTCCGAGTACGACCGCCCCGAGACGATCGAGGACACCGCCGACCTGGTCACCGAGGCCGGCGGCCTCGGCATCGCCGTACCCACCGACCACCTCGACCCGGCGCAGGTCCGCGCGCTCGTCGACCGCATCGCGGAGGAACAGGGCCGTCTCGACATCCTCGTCAACGACATCTGGGGCGGCGAGAAGCTGTTCGCCTGGGACAGCCCCGTCTGGGAGCACGACCTCGACAAGGGCCTCAGGCTGCTCCGCCTCGCGGTCGAGACCCATGCCGTCACCAACCACCACGCCCTGCCCCTGCTCCTGCGCCACCCCGGCGGACTGGTGATCGAGATGACCGACGGCACCGCGGAGTACAACCGCGGCCACTACCGCAACTCCTTCTTCTACGACCTCGCCAAGGCGTCCGTCCTGCGCATGGCCTTCGCCCTGGGCCACGAACTCGGCCCCCGCGGCGCCACCGCCGTCGCGCTGACCCCGGGCTGGCTGCGCTCGGAGATGATGCTCGACGCCTTCGGAGTGCGGGAGGACAACTGGCGCGACGCCCTCGCCCGCGTCCCGCACTTCGCCATCTCCGAGACGCCGCGCTACGTGGGCCGCGCCGTCGCCGCCCTCGCCGCCGACCCCGACGTGGCCCGCTGGAACGGCGCGTCCCTCTCCAGCGGGCAGCTCGCGCAGGTCTACGGCTTCACGGACCTCGACGGCAGCCGCCCCGACGCCTGGCGGTACCTCGTCGAGGTCCAGGACGCCGGGAAGCCGGCGGACACGACGGGTTACCGCTGAGGCGGTACCGGGTTCTCCGCCGGGAGCGGCCAGCGCGCCGAGTGGCCCGGTGGCAGGCCCAGATCGTCGCCTACGGCGGCGTAGTAGGCCTCGCGTCCGGCGCGCTGCCGTTCCAGCAGGGCCTGCCAGGCATCACGGTCGTCCCGGCCCTCGCGCACGAACCGCTCCATCTCCATCGCCGCCACGACCCAGACCCGCGCCTTCTCGACCACCGTACGGCTGCCCAGCATGATCAGAGCCTCGCCCGAGGGGTCCCGGGCGGTGGTTGCCTCGGCCAGCAGCGGCTGGGCCTCCGCGAGGGACAGGGGATCCGGGTGCGGATCGACGCCGGCCGCGGCAGCGACGCGGTACGTCACCGTGACCGTCTTCTTCACCGACTGCGCATAGTCGGCGTACACCGTGAGCCGACGCTCCTCCCAACGCGCCGCCTGCTCACGCCGGAACCTCATCCGGTCGCCCCGCACGACCACCACATACGAACCGAGCGCGCCGATCACGACACCGATGAGCGCGGGGAGTTGCTGAATGAACGCGGACATGGACGCACGCTATCTGCCCGGATGATCGCTCCCGCACTACGGTTCGGTCCATGACGGACACAACGCGCTTCGCAGGTCACGCAGTCCTCATCACCGGCGCGGCCCGCGGCATCGGCGCGGCCACCGCACGCCGCCTCGCCGAGGAAGGGGCGCGCGTCCTGGTGACCGACAGGGACGGGCCCGAGGCCGAGAGGACCGCGTCGAAGCTGCGGGAGCTGGGGCTCGCGGCGCAGGCGTCGGCGTGCGACGTCGCCGACCGCGCGTCCGTCGAGGCGGCCGTCGCCCATGCCGTCGACGCCTTCGGCTCGCTCGACGTCCTGGTCAACAGCGCCGCCTCCTGCACACCCGACACCCCGCTCTTCGAGGACGGCACGGACGAGGCCTGGGCCCGGGACCTCGACATCACCCTCACCGGCACCTACCGCTGCTGCCGTGCCGCGCTTCCCCACCTGGCCGCCACCGGGCGCGGAGCCATCGTGAACATCGGCTCCGTCAACGGCCTCCAGGACTTCGGCAACCACGCCTACAGCGCTGCCAAGGCCGGCCTCGGCTCCCTCACCCGCACGCTCGCCGGCCACGCCGCCGCCCGCGGAGTCCGCGTCAACCTGGTGACGCCGGGCACGGTGCGCACCTCGGCCTGGGAGGGACGGGACGCGGAACTCGACGCGGTCCGCGCCCTGTATCCCCTGGGCCGGGTCGGTGAACCCGAGGACATCGCCGCCGCGGTCGCCTTCCTCGCGTCCCGCGACGCGGGATGGATCACCGGCACGACCCTCACCGTCGACGGCGGCCTCACCGCCGTCCACACCGGGTTCCGGGCCGCTGTCCGCCGCTCCGGCGACACCTGAGGCGCCCGGCTTCCCCCAGCTCGCCACGGCCTCTCGGCCGGCGAAATTTCACCGTTCGGTCACAGCCCGGCCCGGGCCACAACCCATACCCCCGCACACGGGTCTACCTGGCAGAAGTCCACACGACCACGCAAGGGGAAGGCCCGGCCATGGGGGACATACGCAGACGGCGAGCCGTCGCACTCGGCATCACCGGCGGACTCGTCGCACCGCTCACACTCACGCTCGCCGCCGCACCGGCGCAGGCGGCCCCGAGCTGTACGACCCAGACCGGCCCGTATCAGAAGCAGGTGGAGAAGTTCCTCGGCCGACCGGTCGACGGCAAGCAGTCCGCCGCCGACTGCAAGGCCATCCAGGCCTTCCAGACCAAGCACGGCATCACCCCGAACGCCGGCTACGCGGGCCCCGTCACCTGGGGCGTGATGGACCTGATGAACAAGCAGAAGGCCGTCGGCAACAAGCCCAACAAGGACGGCAAGTGCCCCGTCAACAAGGGCCGCATCGCCTGCGTGAACCTCACGCTCCAGCTGAGCTGGATCCAGGACGGCGACAGGCTGGTCTACGGGCCGGTCCCGGTCCGCACCGGCCGCAACGGCTACGAGACGCGCACCGGCCTGAAGAAGATCTACTGGCGCAACATCGACCACGTCTCGACCATCTACGACGTGCCGATGCCCTACAGCCAGTTCTTCGACGGCGGCCAGGCCTTCCACTCGGTCGGCGTCAGCATGTGGAACCCGCCCGGCTCGCACGGCTGCGTCAACATGACCAAGACCGACGCGAAGAAGTACTGGTCGCTGCTGAAGAAGGGCGACGACGTCTACGTGTACGGCCGCAAGCCGGGCACCTGACCCAGCGCAGGCACCCGGCTAGCGGGGAAACGTCACACCTCGGGGGCGTCCCCGAAGTCCGGGATCTCCAGCCTGACCCCGCCCTGCCGCGCGGACTCGTGCGCGACGATGCCCGGCAGGGTGTAGCGGGCCGCCACCCACGCGTTCACCGACGGCAGGGTGCGGCTGTTGACCGCGGTCACGAAGTCGTCGACCAGGAAGTGATGGCTGCCCTCGTGACCGTTGTGCAGGTTGTCGAACTCCCGGGGCAGCCGCGAGCGGTCGTGCACCGGCGCCGAACCCGAGGTGAAGGCGGCCCGCAGCTCCGGCGCGATGTGCTGGAGTGACGGGTCGTCAGGAGACATGGTGGGCTTGGGCTCGAGGAGCTCGCTGATGTCCTTGACGCCCTTCTTGTCCTGCCACAGGGCGACCGTGGCCAGCTGTTCCATGCTCGCCTCGGTGCCGAAGAAGCGGAAACGCGACTCCCGTATGTGCGAGGGATAGCCGACCCGCCGGAACTCGTTCGTACGGAACGAGCCGCCGCCCGCGACCTCGAACAGCGCGGTGGCGTTGGAGAAGTCGTTGTCGAACTGGCTGACCTCCTTGTCGAAGACACCGTCGCCCCGGTCGTCGACGACCCCGATCGCCGACACGCTCACCGCGTGCGTCTGCCAGGCACCCAGCACACCGCCCACCGAGTGCGTCGGGTACAGCAGCGGGGGATAGCTGGCGGTCGCCTTCCAGTTCTCGCCGCCGCTGTACTGGTACGCCTCGTAGAACCCGAGGTCCATGTCGTGGACGTAGTCGCCCTCGGCGTAGAAGAGCCGCCCGAAGGCACCCTCGGCGATCTGGTTGCGCGCGTGCACGGTCGCCGGGTTGTACTGGCTGGTCTCGCCCATCATGTACGTCAGCCCGGTCGCCTTGACCGCGTCGATGACCGCCGCGATCTCCTCCGTGGTGATCGCCATCGGGACGGCGGAGTAGACGTGCTTGCCCGCGTTCAGGCCCTGAAGGACCAGGGGGCCGTGGGTCCAGCGCTGGGTGAAGATCGCGACCGCGTCGACGGCCTTCGACTCCAGCATGGCCTCGTACGACGGGAAGGTGCCGGCCAGTCCCTGTGCGTCGGCGAGCTGCTCGGCCCGCTCGGGCAGCAGATCGGTGACGTACACGTCGCTGACACCGGGGTGGGCCTGGAACAGCGTGGCGAACTGGCCGGAGAACTGGCCGGCACCCACGATGCCGAGGGAGAACGTCATAGGGGGAATGCCCTTCACTGGTCGAGAGATCACTGCGAGAGGATCAGGTTGATCTGGTCGGCGGTCTGGTCGAGGCTGCTCACGGGTTTGCCGCCCCCGTAGATGTCCTGCATCGCGGGGTTCATGAGTGCGTTCATGTCGGCCGCGTAGTTGGTGATCGGGTACGTGAAGGTGGTGAAGTCCTTCTTGTCGGCCACCGGCCTGGTGAACGCCGTGACGTCGATGCCCTTCTTCTTGTACGCGGCCACCGCGGCCGCCGTGCCGTCGGGCGTGGCCGGGAAGACGATGCCGTAACCGCCCACCGTCTTCTGGCACTCGTCGGACGACAGGTACTTCACCCACTTCAGAGCGCCCTCCTTGTTGCGGGCGTTCTTGGTGACGGAGTCGGCGAGACCGTTCATCATCGTGGCGCGCTTGCCCGTCGGGCCGACGGGGGTGAAGGCGGTGCCGATGTCGAGGCCCTTGAACCCGTAGTACGTCGAGATCATCCAGGCGCCGTCGAAGGCCATCGCCGCCTTGCCCGCGGCGACCTGCGCGTTGGCCTGGTTGGCGCCGGCGCTGTAGACCGTGAGCGGGGCGAGGTATCCCTTCTTCGCCAGGCCGAAGTACCACTTGATCACGGACTGGAAGGTCTTGCTGTCGTACTGGTACTTGGTGCCCCACCGTTTCTCGTCGGTGTAACTCCAGCCTGCGGAGCCGGTGAAGGGACTCCATTGCGTCTGCCCGTCGCCGTATCCCGCGCCGTTGGTGGCGAGGCCGTAGACCTTGACGTGGTTCTTGTCGAAGCCGGGCTCGTCGCCGCGCCTGCCGTTGACGTCGACGGTGAGATGGGCGATGGCCTTTTCGAAGGTGCCCCCCTCCTTCGGGTTCCAGGAAAGGCTGTTCAGCTGGTCGGCGGTCAGCCCGGCCTGCCGCGCCAGCTTCTTGTTGTAGAAGAGGGCGACCGTGTCCCAGTCCTTCGGGGCGCCGTAGCGGTGCCCGTCCTGGCCGATCCAGGCGTCCGCAAGGCCGGCCTGGTAGTCGGCGGGGTTGACGCCGATGTCGTCCAGCGGTTCGAGCACCTTCAGATCGGCGAACTGGCCGAACTTCTGGACGTGGTCGGTGAAGACGTCCGGCTGGGTGCCCGCGATGAAGCTCGCGGTCAGCTTGGTCCAGTAGTCGTCCCAGCCCATCTGCGTGATCTTCACCTTCAGGCCCGGGTTGGCCCTCTCGAAGCCCTTCGCACAGGCCTGGTAGGCGGGCAGCTGGTTGGCGTCCCACAGCCAGTACGTCACCGTGTCCGCGCCCGTCGACACGGAGTCGCCCTGCGCGCAGCCGGTCACCAGGGACAGCGCGAGCGCCCCGGTCAGCGCCGAGACCGTACGCATCCGAATTCGCATTCCGGTCCCCTTACTTGATCCCGGTGAAGCTGATGGAGCTGACGATGCGGCGTGCGAAGAAGCCGAACAGCACGAGCATCGGGAGCGCGGCGATGAGCGTGGCGGCCATCAGGCCCGACCAGTCGTAGCCGGTCTGCGGGGTCTGTGCCCGGAAGATGGCCAGCGCCACGGTCAGCACGCGGGAGCTGTCGCTGTAGGACACCATCAGCGGCCAGAAGTAGTCGTTCCAGGAGGTGATGTACGTCAGCACGCCCAGGGTCAGGATGGGCGTGGACGCCATCGGCAGCATCACCCGGAAGAAGATGCGGATCTTCCCGGCGCCGTCCAGCAGGGCGGCCTCCTCGACCTCCCGGGGGACGTTCATGAAGAACTGCCGCAGGAAGAACACCGCGAACGGCGTCATGAACATCGTCGGCAGGGCGATGCCCAACAGTGAGTCCACCAGGCCGAGTTGCTTGATGAGGACGAAGTTCGGCAGCAGGGTGAAGATCGCGGGCACCATGAGCCCCGCCAGGAACAGCCCGAACACCTTCTCCCGGCCACGCCACCTCAGCCGGGCGAAGGCGTACGCGGCCATGGAGGAGAAGAAGATCTGGCAGACGGTGATCAGCGTCGAGACGACCACGGAGTTGAGCAGATAACGCCAGAACTTCAGCCCGCCCCCCGAGCCGCCCTGGGCGATCGCCTCCTCGGTGGACTGCAGACCCAGGGCGCGTTCGAAGCCGCCGGTCGTGAGGTCCACGGGCAGGGGATCGCCGGGGTGGGCGGCGAGCGTGGTGTTGGTGGACAGCGAGGTGCGCAGGATCCAGTAGAACGGCAGCAGGGTGATGAGCACGATCGCGGCCATCACCGCCCAGGCCACGATCCGGCCGAGGGAGGGCCGGCGCCTGATGGGCCGTACGGTCGTCGTCGATGTCACGGCAGCCATGTCGGTCGCTCCTTTCCGTCAGCCGAGGTCGCTCTGGCCGGCCCGGGTGAGCCGGTACTGGACGAAGGTGATCACGCTCAGCACGACGAGCAGGGCGACGGACATTGCCGAGGCGTAGCCGAACTGGAAGCGGCCGAAGGCGGCGCCGTAGATGGAGAACTGGAGCACGTTGGTCGCGTTCGCGGGTCCGCCGCCGGTCGTCACGGCGACCGTGTCGAACACCTGGAACGAACCGATCACCGTCATGATCAGAACGACCGCCAGGACCGGCCGCAGCAGCGGCATCGTGATCCGCCAGAACATCCGCCACTCGCTCGCGCCGTCCACCCTCGCGGCCTCGTACATGTCGTTCGGGATGGCCTGCAGGCCGGCGAACAGCAGCAGTGCGGTGTAGCCGACGTGCCGCCACACGTTGATCAGCGCGATCGTCGGGATCGCCCATGTCTCGTCCCCCAGGAACGGGATGCGGTCGAAACCGAGCGCCGAGATGATCTCGTTGCCGATGCCGAGCTGGGTGTCCAGGATCCAGAGCCAGACGATGCCGGCGACGACGTTCGACATCAGATACGGCGTGAGCACGATGCCCCGCAGGACCGCCGACTGCGTCAGCCGCTGCAACAGCACCGCGATGGCGAGCGCCGCCACCGTCTGCACCCCGATGTTGATCACCACGTACTCGACGGTGACCGTCAGCGAGTCCCAGAAGATGGGGTCGTTGACCATGCGCACGTAGTTGTCGAGGCCCACCCACTCCGCCGGTGTGAGCAGGTTGTAGCGGGTGAAGCTCAGGTAGACGCCCCGCAGCGTCGGCCACAGCAGGAACACCGTGAAACCGAGCAGTGCCGGTGCGATGAACACCGCGGCGAGACGTCCGTCCCCGCTGCTCTCTCCGGCCACGCTCCGGCGTGTCCTCGGCTTGGTCTTCGCCCCCGCGGCGCCGCTCAGTGGCAGGCGCGACGGAGGGCTGCTGGAGGCGATGGTCATCGGGAGACTCCCTCGCATGTGGCGGCTCGTCCTCGGGCGGGACTTACTTTTGACGCGAAACAATCCATGCGTCAAGCGGTGCGCAAACATCTTCTGCAGGCCGTGTCGATGGCCCTACACTGGCCTGGTTGTTTCTGTGAAGAAAAAAATAATGTGGGAGTCTGTCGACCATGACCCCAGTAGCCGCCAGCTGGCTTCCCCTCAGCCCCGGTGAACGCGCCGTGGCGATCGAGGTGCTCCTCGGTGGCCCCCTGTCGCGCACCGAACTCGCCCGGCGGCTCAACCTGTCCGCGGGCAGTCTCACCCGGCTGACCAAGCCACTGATCGAATCGGGTCTCCTCGTCGAGGTCCCCGAGGCGGGCGCCCCGGCCGAGGTGCGTCAGGGCCGTCCGTCCCAGCCGCTGGACGTCGTCGCCGAATCCCGCTCCTTCGCCGGCTTCAAGATCACCGAGGACATGGTCTACGGCGTCGTGACCACCCTCAGGAGCGAGATCGTCGCGCGTTACAACCGCCCGCTCACCACTCACGACCCCGCAGAAGTCGTGGATGTGCTGGGGGAGATGACCGACGAACTCGCCGGCGCCCACCCCCGGCTCGCCGGCATCGGCATCGGCGTGGGCGGTCTCGTCGAGGACCGTGCGGTGGTCGGGGAGTCCCCGTTCCTGCAGTGGAGCGACGTCCCGCTCGCCGAGCTCGTCGAGGAGCGCACGGGATTGCCGGTCGTCGTCGAGAACGACGTCGCCGCCCTCGTCGAGGCCGAGACCTGGTTCGGCGCCGGGCGCGGCCTCGACCGCTTCGTGGTGCTCACCATCGGCGCCGGTATCGGATACGGCCTGGTCCTGGGCGGCAAGCGGGTGCCGTACGCCGAGGAGGACCGCGGCTTCGGCCGCCACTGGATCGTGAACCCCAACGGCCCGCTCACCCCCGACGGGGCGCGCGGCAGCGCCGTCTCACTGCTGACCATCCCCAACATCCGCTACCAGGTGCAGGCAGCCACGGGCCGTGACCGGACGTACGAGGAGATCCTGGAGCTCGCCACGGCAGGAGAGCCGATGTCCGCCCGGGTCGTCGAGGAGGCGGCCCGCGCCCTCGGCACCCTGGTCGCCCAGATCGGCAACTTCGTGCTGCCGCAGAAGATCCTTCTCGCCGGCGAGGGGGTGGGGCTGATGGACGTCGCCGGCAAGACCGTGGCCGAGACCATCCGGGCCCACCGGCACCCGCTGGCGGCGCCGATCGACCTGGAGACCAAGGTGTCCGACTTTCACGACTGGGCCCGTGGCGCGGCCGTCCTGGCGATCCAGGTGCTGGTGCTGGGGGCCGCGGACGCCTGAACTCGGCGACCCGCAGGGACAGATGGACGTGATCAGCAACACGGTCCGATATGCCCGCATTGAGTGTGCTTACTCACAGCGCCTTCACCTCTGGAACCGTATGCTTCACAGCATGTCCACCACTGTTGAATTCGCCTCCGATCGCTCGGCTGACGAGGTCAACGAGGAGATCCGGGCCCTGTGGCGCCGGTCGGGCGGGACACTGAGCGTCGAGCAGCGCGAGGAGTACCAGCGCCTCGTCCTGGAGTGGGCCGCCGCGGCCTTCCAGCCGGAGAAGGCGGCCTGAGCACTCGGCTCGACGGCCACCCTCCTCGTTCCAGCCGGTTCCGTCCGCCCCACCGCCGTGCCCGTGAGCGCCGTCACGTCCGTCGTGTTTGTTCACGGGTGCTGCAGCGCCCCTAAGGGGCGCGGGAAACTGTGCGACCAGCCACGATGGCGCCGCAGTGGACCCGTCATCCTCGGGTTTCTCCTCCTTCACGAGCACCTCACCGGGCGCCCTGCGATCGGGTTGACCGG
The DNA here is from genome assembly GCF_050936625.1 of Streptomyces sp. CA-251387. Taxonomy (NCBI): domain Bacteria; kingdom Bacillati; phylum Actinomycetota; class Actinomycetes; order Kitasatosporales; family Streptomycetaceae; genus Streptomyces; species Streptomyces sp. CA-251387. The sequence continues at coordinate 8,922,451 of NZ_JBNJMJ010000001.1, forward strand.
CACGCCGGCGGCCACCGTGCTGCTGGTCTGGGGTGACGCGGAGTGACGAGCCGGCCCGGTCAGCCCCACGTCGCCGAGTAGTAGCGCTGGTACGCCTTGCGATCCTGTTCCGCGCGGATGTACCGGGCCGCCACCAACGCGACCAGGCTGCCCGCGATGACCAGCAGACCGGGGCCGACGTTCTTCGGATCCGCGAGCCGCGACAGCAGCGTCGAGGCGGTCACGCCCGTGATCGGGGCCGACGAACCCGGCGACGCGTCCCCGGGCGAGATCGCGTTCTGTGACGCGGATGCGGACGGTGCCGGTGAGGCGCCCTGCTGACCCGAGCCGTTCTGCGCCGCCACGAGCAGCTTGACGTCGAGCGCGGCCAGCGCCTTGGTCACGGGCTGGAAGAACGTCGTCCCGCCCGCGTTGCAGTCGCCGCTGCCCCCCGACGTCACCCCCAGCGCGATCCCCTCGGAGAACATCGGACCGCCGCTGTCCCCGGGTTCGGCGCACACGTTCGTCTCGATGAGTCCCGTGACCGTCCCCTCGGGGTAGTTGACCGTGGCGTTGAGCGCCGTCACCTCGCCGTCGCGCAGCCCGCTCGTGCTGCCGCTGCGGAACACCCGCTGCCCGACGGCAGGATCCGCCGCGCCGGTGATCCGCACGCCCTTGCCGTCCCCGATGGACACCACGTCGGCCCCGGCGCCCGCGTCCCCGCCCGCGTACTCCACCAGGGAGAAGTCCCCGCCGGGAAAGTTCTGCTGAACGGTCTGGCCGATCTGCTGGGTGCCCCGGTTGTCGGCGAACCACAGGGAACCGTTCGGCCCGCAGTGCCCGGCCGTGAGGATGAAGTCGCGTTTTCCGTCGGTGACGTTGAAACCCGCCGAACAGCGCCCGGCGGTCGACAGCAGCGGCAGCGCGCCGTTGAGCCGCGTCGTGAACGTGCCCTCGGTGCGCTCCATGCGGACGAAGCCGCCGATGTCCTGCGCGACCTGCGTCATCCGGGACCAGTCGGCGGCCGAGACGGTGCTGTCGCCCCGTACGACCACCTCGTTGGACCGGTAGTCCATGACCCACGCCGTACCGGCGACCCGCGGCGCCGAACGCAGCGTCGACGTGGCCGACTTCAGCTCGTCCATGCTGTGGTCGACCATCTTCGCCTCGGCACCGGCCTTGCGCACCTCGGCGGCCGCTTCCTCGTCGGTGACCGCGACGACCGGCTTCCCGTCGGCACCGAGCCAGCTGCCCGCGGTGCGGGACGTGCCCAGACGTGAGACGAGATCGCTGCCGGTACCGGCCGCCGAAGCGGCGTAGGTGCGCGGGACGGCGGAAGCGTCGGGGGGTTCGCTCGCCACGGCGCGTGTGACCATCGTTCCTCCGAGGAGGAGTCCGCCGACGGCCGCCAGCCGTGTCACTCGCCGGACGAGACGTCGTCGTGCGTGCCTCATGCATGGCTCCCGAACCAGTACAGCGCGGCGTGAACGCCGCGGGGCCCTCCCGGAGTTGAGCACCCTCTCTCCATACGTGGCCCGGCCCGCCGGTGTTCACCGCACAGATGACCGTTCTGGTGCCGGCTCCTGTCCGAGCAGGGGCCGGCTGCGCTCGTCGCCCCACACGGACGCCGGATCCACGTACGGACGCAGGAGCGAGGTGAGAGCCGGATCGCCGTGCCCGTTCAGCTCGTCGGAGGCGATCTTGCGGGCGATCCCGGCGAGATAGTCGGCGATCTGCACCCGTGGATCGAGCCGTGAGTGCACCAGCCGCAGCCCGGCGAAGCCGATCCCGGCCCGCCGGGCCGTCTCCTCGATCCAGGCGATGCGTTCCGGCGTCAGCATGTTCTGCCGGTCGTGGACTAGACGCACGGATCGCCCGGACCGTTCTGAGGCACTCCAGTGCGCGGCCGTTCCGACGATGGCGGGCAGCAGCGGGTTGAGAACGGGAATGAGGGGCGGCCCGTCCAGCAGCCGCGCCCGATAGGAATCGGCGCGCGAGCGGGACGCCGCGAGCCGGTGCAGTGTTTCCGCCACTTCCGGACGGCAATCCGCGCACCGCAGCGCCTGCACCGCACGGAAGAACGCGTCGATGGGTTCCCCGGGCTCACCGCCGTTTCTGAACCGGAGCAATTGGTTGGCCGCCGCCAGGAATTCCCGCCAGAGCGCGTCGCCGAAATCCCGCCGGCCCGCCCGGTACAGGCCGATAGCCTCGGTGGCGTCGCCGAGCAGCAGGTCGACGGCACGGTCGACGACGAAGTACGCCTTCTCGATCAGATGCACCTGGGCGTTTCCATGGATCGGCCCCGCGGGGGCGAGCAGCCATTCCAGCACCGCCCGGTGCTTCTCCCGCAGCAGATGGTTCGCCTTGTACTCCTCCGCGGGCGAACGAATCCGGTCCCGGATCTCCTGCACATAGGCGGCGGCCGTTTCCACGGGCAGCCGCACACTGGCATGCGCGAACACATCGGTGTTCCCGCCGGTGAGATTCTCACCGTCCGACCCCGACTCGTCACAGGCCACTTCGAGAAATCCGCCGCCCGTCACCGCCCGCTCCCCGTCCTCGCCGTTCCCGGCCACCGCACAGCCCCCTATCTTGTGCCCATGACCAGGATCCCGCACGAAACGTCCGGTGAACCAAATCCTTTTCGCGCCCTGACCCTCGACCGCCTGCGATGTCGTACGAGCATGAAGTGGCGCACCTACCCCGACGACGTGCTGCCGCTGTGGGTGGCCGAGATGGACGTGCCGCTCGCCGAGCCGATCGTCCGTGCGCTCACCGACGCCCTCGCCCTCGGCGACACCGGCTACCCGGCGGGCACCGGCTACGCCGAGGCGCTCGCCGACTTCGCCGGCAAACGGTGGGGCTGGGACGGGCTCGCCGTCGAGCGCACGGCGATCGTTCCCGACGTGATGCTCGGTGTGGTCGAAATGCTCAAACTGGTCACCGGACCGGGCGATCCGGTCGTCGTGAACTCACCCGTGTATCCGCCGTTCTACCAGTTCGTCGAGCACATGGACCGTCGGGTCATCGAGGCCCCGCTGGGCCCGGATCTGCGCATCGACCTCGACACCCTGGACGAAACCTTTCGGCGGGCGACCACCGGCGGCCGACGCGCCGCCTTCCTGCTGTGCAGCCCCCACAACCCGACCGGCACCGCGCACACCGCCGACGAACTCTCCGCGGTGGCCGCCCTCGCCGACCGCCACGGCGTGCGCGTGGTCGCCGACGAGATCCACGCACCGCTCACCGCGGGCGGCATCACGTTCGTGCCGTATCTGAGCGTCCCGGGCGGCGAGAGCGGGCTGTCGCTGATGTCGGCGTCGAAGGCCTGGAACCTGGCCGGCCTCAAGGCCGCCCTCGCCATCGCCGGACCCGCGGCCGCCGCCGACCTGGCCCGCCTGCCCGAAGAGGTCAGCCACGGTCCCAGCCACCTCGGCATCATCGCCCACACCGCCGCCCTGCGCGACGGCACCGCCTGGCTCGACGCCCTGCTCGCCGGCCTCGACGACAACCGGCGCCTGCTCGCGGACCTGCTGGCCGAGCACCTCCCGGCGATCACCTACCGCCCGGGCGGGGCCACCTACCTCGCCTGGCTCGACTGCCGCGCCCTGGGCCTCGGCGACGGCGTCGACCCGGCGGACGTCTTCCTGGAGCGCGGCCGGGTCGCGCTCAACTCGGGGATCCCGTTCGGCAGCGGTGGACGGGGGCACGTACGGCTGAACCTGGCCACGTCGCCCGAGCTGATCACGGAAGCCGTACGGCGGATGGCTGCGGCACTCGACTGAGCCGCATCGGGCGTGCGGCTGGACGGACAGCGGGGTGGGGGCACCGAACAGTGCCCCCACCCCGCTGCCTACACTTCGCGCCATGGACGACACGACGCTCGACCGGCTCGGCGCGGGCAAGTACCTGCTCATCACCAGCTACCGCAAGAACGGCACCGGCGTCCCCACGCCGGTCTGGGTGGTCCGCGACGGGGACGCGCTGGGCGTGTGGACGGTCGCCGACTCCTGGAAGGTCAAGCGCATCCGGGCCCGCGGCGATGTCCTCGTCGGCCCCTGTGACCTGCGGGGCAGGCCCACCGGTGAGCAGGTCCCGGCAACCGCCGAGATCTGCGACGAGGCGACCAGCGTCCGCTACCGCCGGCTCATCGCCCGCAAGTACGGGATCACCGGCCGCCTCACGCTCCTCGGCAGCCGACTGCGCCGCGGTGCGAACGGCACAGTCGGCATACGGATCACCCTGACGCCCTGACCGGAGCCGGATGCGTCCGCGCAGGGGTCACGGCGCGTCCAGCACCGTGCCCGTCATGACCGGCGCCCCGGGCAGCGGCTCACCGGAGTCGTCGGCCGCCTGGAAGCGCACCGACTCGGCCGGCTCGGCCACGTGGTCCTTGACCGTCGGGATCCGCAGCTCCGCGGTCGTGTGGCCCTCCGGGACGTTCACCCAGATGTAGAAGCCGTCCACCTTGGACAACGGCCGCTCCGGATCAGGGGACGCGCCGGTGTTCTCCTCGAGCCAGCGCGGGTCGACGTCCTTCGTCGACAGTTCCCGGCCGTTGGTGACCGGCACCACGGCGTACGCCGCGCCAACCTCCGCGTCGGCCACCGCGGACAGAGTCAGCCGCCACTTCAGCGGCTGCCCCTCGGTCACCCGGTCGGCGAGGGGGGTCACGGAGATCGACGGCATCGGGTCGTCGTTCTCCACGGTCACCCCGCCGCGGTGGGCGCCGACCACGGCGGTACGGACCGCCTTCACGAACACGCCGTGGTCGGAGTCGTAGCCGTAGCGGGTGTTGCCCTCGACCTTCACCGGTACGTCAATGGAGTGTGCGCCCGGCCGGACGGTCACCAGCCGGTCCGTGACCCTGCCCGTGACCGGGTCGGCGACGAACAGCCGCACCTGCCCGCTGCCCTGCCCCGACACCCGGACCGGCACCTGGTAGGTCCGTACGCCCGAGTCCCCTTCCTTGACGGTCAGTCGGCCGATGTCGACCCGGGGCAGCGGAGCCTCTCGCACGGCCGGCGTGCCCGGCCGCCACGCCCAGGCGTCCATCAGCCAGGCCCGCCCGGACCGCGTGCGCGGCGTCATCTCCAGGGACTTGATGTGCTTGAGGTCGAGCGCGGCCGCGTCGTCGGCCCCGATCGGCACACGCACCTCGCGCGCCCAGTACGAGGCCGTCCGGTCCGACCCCGGCAGCCCGTCGACCGTGACGCGGCCGAGGGTCCGGTGCCGTCCGGCGGTGTCGGTGACGGAGACGTCCAACTGCGTTCCGGAGGTGTTCGGCGGCACGATGACCCGCAGCGCCAGCGCCTTGGCGCCCTTGAGGGACAGCGGCCGGTCGGGGCTCACCCGTGCGGCGGACCCCGCGGCCGACCACTTCAGCGCGACCGCGCTGCGGCCGGGCTCGCGGTCGGTCTCCCACTGCGCGAAGTGCGGTGAGACGCCGGCCGTCTCCGACGACAGACAGGCCTTGGCCGCGGTGGGATCCACCGCCGAGCACAGCCTGCCTCCGCTCACCGTGACCTTGCCGTCCGGCAGGAACCCGGCGCCGCGCCGCGCACCGACCGCATGGGTGAGGACGTGCGCGGGATCGGCCGAGGGGGCACGGCGGCCCGAGCCGTCGAGCAGCGGGCGGACCCGGTCGTCCCCGGCGACGAACAGCCGTGCCGCCGCCGCGATGTAGGTGGCACCGGCCTTGTGCTGCTGGTCGGCGGTCAGCCGGGTGCGGGTGCCGGGGGAGCAGACCGGGTCGCGCTGCTCCTCGTCGTTCCAGAAGTCGTCGTCGGCGGGCGCCTCGGCCTGCCCCGGAGTCCACTCGCTGTTGAAGAAGTTGTGGTTGGCGCCGACCATGTACACCGCGCTGTGCAGCGCGGCGCCGCGGCTGACCCGGCGGGTGCCGTCGACGTACACCTCGCCCTGGAGATCGGAGACGTCGCCGTCACAGCCCGGCAGGATCGTCATCGACGGCACATCAGCGACGGGGTTCTGGCCGAAGATCGTCGGGCCGATGAGGACGGTGCCGCGAATGTGCCAGCGCACCGGGCCGTGCGAGCCGTCCTGGTCCGCGGGCGGCGGGTAAAGGCTGTCCATCGCGGCCCGGTTGACGCCCTCGCCGCCGCGCGAGTGCCCCACCAGCAGCACCCGGGACATGTCGGCCTTCGGTGCCTTCCGTACGGCCGCGGGTGCCGTGTCCGGGTGGGCGGTCCAGTCGGCCCAGCGGGCGAGATGCTGCCGTACGAGCGAGGAACGGGCCTGTGCGCCGCCGTCCTCGGCCTGCCAGTCCTGGCCGTTGATGCCGTTGGCGGAGATCGACACCGTCACATAGCCCTGGGAGGCCAGTAGCCGCTGGTCGCGCAGATAACCCCGGTGGCTCGGCACCGGCTTGGCACCGGCGGCGCAGGGCCAGTCGCCGGTGATCTCGCCCTGCGGTGTGTAACAGGTGAAGTGGCGGCCGTGCAGGAACAGGGCGAGCGGACGGCGGCCGTCGGCATCCTTCGGCGCCACGACGACAGCCCGCATCTCGACCGGCTGCGGGAATCCGGGCAGCCGTACGGGAGCGAGGTCGTACTCGCCCGTGACGGTGCGGTACCCACCCGGTTTGCCGGGGTCGACCTGGTTCGCCGGCAGCTGCCTCGGAACCGTCACCGCCGAGCGCCCGCCCGAGGCGGTGTCGGGCGCGTCCAACCGGCGCCCCGCGGCCCGCACTTGAAGGTCCCGTACGGACTCCAGGCGGACCCCGTCGAGGCCGAGCCGGAACGTGCGCCCGTCCTTCGCCGGGGCGGGGCGGCCGAGCAGGCGGTCGCCGGCGTAGAACTCGACCCGGGCGTCGCCCATGGGCACCCGTTCGTCGGACCGCCACACCAGCTTCCGCGCGGTGCCCTCGCCGGTGACGCTCCAGTCGTCCGGCAGACCGTCACTCCCGTCGGCCGGGTCCGCCGACGGCCGTATCTCGTACGCCTGTTGAGCCTGAGCCCACCCTGGCGACGCCCCCACGACCGCGAATAACGCCACCGCGGTGGCCCATATGCGCCGGGCACGGATCACGTGCCCCTCCTTCCCCTCGCCCCGGGACGGCCCCGGGGCCCTCACTCCGGGAGGACGGAAGGCGGTGCTTGTGCGTTGCCTGTGAAGGGAGGGAACAGCGAGGGGAGAGAACGATTCAGGACTGGGTGAGCGGCCGGCGGGAAAGGCCACCCCAATGAGCCGAACTCCCCGTCAACGCGCCGCCATTGTCGGCACCGGCCACCGCGCCCGGACGTTCACCCGCGCCCTCGCCGAACGCCGCGACCACCGGGTTGCCGCCCTGTGCGACCCCAGCCCCACCCGCATGGCCTTCCACAACCGGCTGCTGGCGGAGGCCGGCGAACCCGCCGCCACCCAGTGGGAGCCGGACCGCTTCACCGAGTTGCTCGCCGAGGAGGACATCGACGAGGTCGTCGTCACCACCGTCGACGCCGAGCACGACCGCTACATCGTCCCGGCCCTGGAGGCGGGCTGCCGGGTGGTCACCGAGAAGCCGATGACCGTCGACGCGGAGCGCTGCGCCCGCATCCTCGACACTGTGCGGGACACCGGCAGCTCTCTCACCGTCGCCTTCAACTACCGCTTCAACCCCGTGCACGAGAAGGTCCGCGAGTTGCTCGCCGACGGCGCGATCGGCGAGGTCCTCTCCGTCCACTTCGAGTGGCTGCTCGACGTACGCCACGGCGCCGACTACTTCCGCCGCTGGCACCGGGAGAAGCGGCACAGCGGCGGCCTGATGGTGCACAAGGCCGGCCACCACTTCGATCTGGTCAACTGATGGCTCGCGGACGAGCCGAGGGACGTCTTCGGCTTCGGGCGGCTCGGTTTCTACGGCCGCGCGGCGGGCGAACGGCACGGGCTGCGCCGGAACTACGACCGCGCCCACGGCGCCGACCAGGCCGCCGACGACCCCTTCGCCCTCGACCTGGCGGCCGACGACACCCTGCGCGCCCTTTACCTCGACGCCGAGCAGGACGACGGGTACGTCCGCGACCGCAACGTCTTCGACGGGCCCGTCACCATCGAGGACGACATGGCCGTTCTCGTGCGGTACGCCGGGGGCGCGACGATGACGTACCACCTCACCGCGTACTCCCCGTGGGACGGCTACCGGGTGATGTTCAACGGCAGCGCCGGACGGCTGGAACTCGACGTGGAGGAGAGCCGCTGGTAGTCGCCCCGGACCCGGATCAGCGCCGCCGAGGGGGCACTGCACGGGGACACGGCCGCCGAGCATGCGGGCGGCGTACGGCTCACGCTGCGCCCGCTGTGGCGGCCTCCGGTGGAGGTTCCGCTCGTGACCTCCCACGAGGCGCACGGCGGGGGAGACCCGCGCATGCTCGACGCCCTCTTCGGTCCCGTCGATCCCGCGCACCCGGCCGACGCGGGGATGGCGGCGCGTACGGTGTCACACCCCACGGCCACCGAACGCGACGGTGCGCTGGCGCTGGCCGTCGGGCTCGCCGCCAACCAGTGCTTCGAGACGGGACGGCCCGTCGACGTACGGGAGTTGGTTCCCGGTGTCCGGGAGCGCTCGGGCGGTCCGGAGTCGCCGGCTCAGGTCCAGGCCCGGTAGGGCTCGTCTATCAGCTGGAACACCGGCTCGCCCCGGACCGGGTCCTTCGCCGTGGACAGCCGGACCCGGTCCCCGCTGTGGATGCCGATGGGCGGGCCCATGACCCGGCCGCGTACGACGAACCCCTCGGCCATCTCGACCAGCGACACATTGCGCGCGGCGGGGGTGTTGCGGTGCACCACCGTGGAGTGGCGGACCGTCCCCACGCCCTCGCTGCGCTCCGTGCGCAGGTCACTGCCCTGACAGACCGGACACAGCAGCCGGTGGTACATGGCGGTGCCGCACCAGGTGCAGCGCTGGAAGAGCATGGCCTCGGTGTCCGGGGCCGTGGGTTCGAGGAGGCCGGCCGCAAAGCCGGTGGTCGGACGAGCAACGCTTCCTGAGTGGTGGTACACGCTGTTCAACTCCCTGCGCTCGGCCGGAATCCCACGTGCGCGGGTCGTCCGTGCACGCACGTGCCCGGTCGCTGTGCCACCGTGCACGGACCACAGAGTATGGCACTGAGTGCCACTCGTAAAGGCACTGCGTTCCCTTGATTTGCGGATCTTGTGGGAAGGCCTGGCGCGTCGGCGCGGGTCAGTCGCGGCCGAGCGTGGTCTCGATCTCCTGGACCACCCGCCACAGCGGTGCGCCGCGCCGGGACACGACGACCACCACGTCGTCGGCGGGCCCGTCAGGGGCGGGGAGCGGGGGAGGGGTGACACCGAAGGCGGACTGCACATAGCCCAGCGCGTGGTCCACCGCGGCGCTCGCGTCGTCCTGCCCGTCCGACCGCAGCCAAGAACGCAGCGCGTTGTTGTGCGCGGCGACCACGGCGGCGGCGATCACATCGGCCTGCAGGGTTCCGTCGCGCCGGCCGGCGAAGCGCCCGCGCAGATAGTCGGCCAGGGCACGCTCGTAGCGCCACACCACCGACAGCTCGTACGCGCGCAGGCCCGGCACCTTCTTGGTGAGTTGGTAGCGCTGTACCGAGAAGGTCGGGTTCTCCGCGTACATGCGCAGCACCAGCCGGGCCGCGTCGCACACCCGCCGCACCGGCTCGTGCTCCTCGTCGCTCGCGGCCAGGAAAGCCGTCATGTCGGCGAGGCACCGTTCGTGGTCGGGGAAGACCACGTCCTCCTTGGACGGGAAGTAGCGGAAGAACGACCGCCTGCCGACACCGGCCAGGGCCACGATGTCGTCGACGGTGGTCTGCTCGTAACCCCGCTCCAGGAACAGCTGGAAGGCCGCCGCGATCAGCGCCTCCCGCATCGGGGGCCGTGCCGCCCCGGCCTCCGACTTCTCGTCGCGGCCGGGTGATGCGTTGCTGGAGCTCATGGACGGGAACGTAGCACCAGAACGGAGCTGATGGCACTCAGTGCGCTGTCGGCAGGGTACTGAGTGCAGCCAGTTCCTCGTCGGAAACCGGCTCGCCGGAACCGGGAAGGAGTTGCGGGATGCCGTCGATCAAGGGATAGCGGCGCCGGAGCCGGGGGTTGTAGAGCGCGCAGCCCTCTGCGTCCAGGATCAGCGGACCCTTGTCGAGCGGGCAGACCAGGATCTTCAGCAGCGGGTCGTCGGGCCTCATGGGCGGTTCCCTTCGTGGGCGGGACGGTCGGCGTGGTGCCGCGGCAGGGTGAGGACGACGGCCAGGGCGAGCGCGGTGCCGCCCAGGCGCAGGACGAGCCGCAGCGGGTCCTCGGGGAGCGGTTCGCCGAACGCGACCGTGCCGCCCGCCACGCTGAACACACAGGTGACGGTGGTGCACACGGGCACGATCAGCGAGGCCCGGCAGCGCTGCAGGGCGGTCTGCGAGAGCACGAGGCCGAAGGCTCCGGTGAGGAGCAGCAGGTAGGGGTGGGGGGAGGTGAGCAGGGCCGGTACGGCGTCGGCGAGCCCCGGTGCGGTGGTGAGGTGTCCGGACACGCCCTTGATCGCGAGCGAACTCACCCCGTACAGCAGCCCGATCGCCACGGCGTACACCACACCCGTCGGCGTCGGCCGGTGCCGACGCCGGGCCCGCCGCTCGGCCGCGCCGTACAGCCCCAGACCGAGGGCGAGCGCCGGAAGGCACAGGGCGAGCAGGGGGCCGGCCTCAGCGGTGCGGGCGATCGGTTCGGTGCCGTCGCGCAGTGAGGCCACCATCAGCAGCAGCGCCACACCGATGACGGCGACACCCCGCCGCTCCGCGGCCGTCAGCCGCTCGCCGAGCACCACCGAGGAGAGCAGGAGCAGCAGCCCCAGCCCGGAGACGAACAGCCCTTGCGCGGCCGCGAGCGGCAGCACCCGGTAGACGGCCAGCTGAGCGGCGAAACCCAGCGCCAGTGCCAGCGCGCCACCCAGCCACAGCGGGCTGCCGGCGAGCAGGAGCACCGCCCGGCCCGGCCGTCCGGCGCGTAGCGGCGGCAGAGCGGCCAGCGCCCGCTTCTCCAGCACGAACCCGGTGCTGTACAGGACGTTCGCCAGCAGCGCCGCGGCCACTCCCCAGACCATCGTGCTACCTCCTGCGCGCGTGAACGAGGAGGATGGAGGCCAGGGACGGCAGCCGGCACGCCAGCCGGTCCAGCGGGCGCAGCGGACGCGGAACCCCGTGGAAGGGGGCGCCCTCCAGCCGTACGACCTCGAAGCCGGACGCCGCCACGAACTCCCGCAGCGCACGCGCCGTGAACAGCCGCAGATGGCCCACCACTTGGCTGCCCGGTCTGCCGTGCACCCGGCGCAGGCTCACCTCCGAGAACACGGGCTGGACGCCGCCGAGCAGCAGCGCCCGGTTGTACCAGGCGGCGAGGTTCGGTGTGGAGAGCATCAGATGACCCCCCGGCCGCAGCACCCGGCGCAGCTCGTCGAGGGCGCCGTCGGGGTCGACGAGGTGCTCGACGACCTCGCTGAACAGCACCGCGTCCGCACCACCGGACGCGAACGGAAGCCCGCCGCCGGACAGTTCGCCCCGCACCACCTGCGGCAGCCGCCGCGCCGCCCGGCGCAGCGCGTCCTGCGACCAGTCGACGCCCACGATCCGGTGCCCGTCGAGGACACGCGAGGCGACCGCCGCCGCCGACCCGTCCCCGCACCCCACGTCGAGCACGACGGCGGGCGGGCGGCCCGGCCGTACGGGACCGAGCGCACGGGCCAGCATGCGAGCCTGCCGCCGGCTGCGGTCCTCACCGGAGGCGACCGGGACGGCCGGGTCCTCGTAGAAGTCACGCAGTCCCGGAGCGGCCGCGGGGGCGTGGGCGGTCGTGAGGGAGGTGGTCATGGGGCGCTCCGAAGGCCGTACGTCAGGGCGAGACACTCCTCGAAGAGCCGGGCCAGGGCGGCGCCGGCCGGGTCGTCGAGGAGGGCGTGCGACCAGCGCAGCGCCACCTGCAGTCGGCCGCCGGTGGAGGCGGCCGACAGGCTCAGACCGCGCGGCATGCGCGCGGGCGCGGAGAACCACACGGCACGGGCCCGCCCGGCATCGCCGAAGTCCAGCGGATACGGAACCCGCCCGAGGTTGCTGAGCAGCAGCGTCGACGTCCACGGGGCGGCGGCCCGGCGCACCCCCCGAGTGAGCGCGCCGCGCACCCCGACCGGAAGCACGGGCGCTGTCAGCAGGTCCGCCCCCGCTCCGAGCGGTGCCCGCCGATGTGCCGTCAGCGTCCGGGTGCGCCGCGCGGTGGTGTGCAGCAGCCGCGTCACGGCCGCGGGGTCGGGATGCCTGCCCAGGAGCAGCGGTGCGTCGGAACGGTCCTCCGGCGTCACCGGCACCTCGACGAGTCGCGTCCCGTTCCCGATGGGCATCGCCATGCCGCGGGGACGGTCGTCCACGGGCACGGTGATCCGCACCGGCCGGTCGGGTCGGCCATGGGTGTGGTTCCAGCGGCCCACCGTCAGGGAGGCGGCGACCAGCAGCCGGTCGTTGACGGTCCACGGAGCGGCCGGATCCGGTTGCGGGAGCGGTAGTTCCCTCAGCAGCATCCCGTTCGCCGCACTGCCTGCGCGCGTCGGCCGGGCAGCGGTGACGCGGGCCAGCCGTGCGGGCCGGGCCCAGCGGACACGGCCGTCGCCGTGCTGCCCGGCGGGCGCCCGGCGTTGGGGGGCGCTCCCTTCCACGGCCGTGCCCTCCCCGCCGTAGAGCGCGGCCGTCGTGGCCAGTACCCGCAACCCGGCCGGCGCGTCGAGCGCGGTGTGGTGGAGGGTGAGCAGCAGGACGGACCGTACGGCGGTCACCGTGACCACCTCCAGGCGCACGGGCGGCGACCGGTACAGCGGCGGGCACACGGAGAGCGCCCGGGCGCGGGCACGGGCCAGCGCGTCGGGCCCCGGCCCGGCGAAGCTCACCGGGTCCACGTCCGGTGTGCCGGTCAGCTCCCACTCGTAGGACCGCCGGTACCAGCGGTGCGGCGCCTGACGTACGAGGATCCGGGGGTGGAGGAGCAGCGCCCGGTGGAAGGCCTCCCGCAGCCGGCGCGGGTCCGGCCGGCCGGGCAGATGGACCTCGATGTGGACGGTCTCCGGCTCGTCGTCGCTGAGGAAGTGCCGGGACACCTCGTCGACGGTCGGGAACGCCAGCCGTGCCCCGACCGGAACTCCGCCGCGCCTGAAGCCGGGGTCGGCCGGGAGCGCGGTCACCGCGCACCGCCTCTCCCGCCGACGCCGGTTTCCGGCCCGCCTGCTCCAGGGCCGCTGCGGCTTCCCCGCCTGCCCGCTCCAGGGCCGACGCCGGTTCCCGGCCCACCCGCTCCAGGGCCGCCGCGGCTTCCCGGCCCGCCTGGTATCTCGCCGCCGCGCATGCCCGGGCCGCCCGCGCCGGTCGTCACCACGGCCGCGGACAGGGCCACGAACGCCAGCACCTGCGCGACCACGCCGAACGCGCCACGGTCGGCGGAAACCGGTGCGCCCGCTCCCGTCGCCGCGGCGATGCCAGCCCCCGCCATCGCCGCCGCCGCGACCGGCACCAGGGCGCCGGGCCGCAGCCGGGCCACCAGCGCGAGCACGGGGACCACCACCGCGAGCGGGCCCGCCACCAGCGCCACGACCGCGGTCAGCGCCACGATGCCGAGAACCGGACCGGGCGCCGGTGGAACTCCCATGTCCCCGGCGGTGCTTCGAGCGGTACGTCGCCGGCCCACAAAGGCGAGTGCCACCAGCGCGGCGACACCGACGGTCCCGCCGATCAGCCCGGCCCGGTACAGCCCCGCGGGCTCGTACTCCATGCGTACGGTGCCCGCCTTCCCGGCCGGAATCAGCCAGGCCTGCTGCCAGCCGTCGAGCCGGACGGGGGTGAGCTCCTCGCCGTTCAGCGTGGCATTCCAGCCGTCGTTGACGTTCTCGTACGTCCGCAGGTACGCCGCCTCGCCCGACCCGGCGGACACGGCGACCGCCCGGCTGTCGCCGCTCCACTTCCGTACGGTGACCTCGCGGTCCGCGGCACCGGAGAGGGCACGCGGCTCGCCCCGGGACAGGGTGACGTCCGTGAGGGCGAGCGGCCCGGTGTCGGCGGCCTCCACGCGGTGCCTGCCGGAGGCCAGTTCCAGGCTGCCGTCCTTCGCCTCGTCTCCGCACAGCTCCACCTTCACCGGCCGACGTTCCGTCAAATCGCGGACGAGCCCGGAGGCCTTCGTCGGATGCGGCGTCCCGTCCACGTCGAGCGCCGGGCCCTGCCCGCACGGCAGCGAGAAGCGGGCGTCCGGCTTCGGCTGCGGCACACGAAGGTCGGCGAGTGCGGGCACGTACACCTCGCTCAGGCCCACGGGGAGCTGGAGCCGTTCATCGGCCACGGGGTTGTAGAGGGTCAGGGGCGCGGTCTCGGTCACCGTGATGTCGAGGCGGTCCGTGGTGATCGCGTCGAACCGCGCGAGTCCGTCGGAGTCCACCTCGGCCGTCGCCGTGCCGTGCGGCGAGCTGATCCGCACCTGTTCGGGGCGGGACGACAGGCCGCCCGCCGCCCCGAGGACGATCTCGTCGATCTTCCTCTCGCCCGGCCAGCGCAGATGGATCACGGGCCGGTCCCCGGCGATCCAGGCCGTCGTCAGGTCGCCGTCGACCAGATTCCGCGCGCCGAGCGTGATGCCGGTACGGCTGGTGGAGTCGGCGGACACCGTGATCTTCCGGCGCTGCTCCGGCGCGACGCGGTCCAGCAGGCGGTCCAGTTCCCCACCGGGTACGGCCACGGCCCGCGCCGACACGCCGTACGCGCTCGTGTCGCCCCGCGTGTGGAACTGCCGGTGCAGTCCCGCTTCCGCCGAGGCCGGAGCGAGCCCGCCCGGATCGGTGCCGCGGTGCAGCGAGTACACCTGCGCGTCGGCGTCGGTGCGCTCGGCGTCGGTCGGCAGGGCCAGCAGCCGGGTCACCTTCAGACCCGGCACGGACACCTCGGAGAATCCGGCGCCGGACAGCCCGGGGCGCGCGGCCTCGGCGTCCAGGATGCCGATCTTCAGCCACTTCGCCCGGCCCTCGGGGGAGCGCACCGACTGCCGTTCACCGTCCGGCCGCAGCGTGCTGTCGACCGACCCCCGGTCCGTCTCGATCCGCACCCGCGTGGGGGCGGGCCGCGTGGCGTCCGCGGGGAGGGGAGTCAGCTGGAGCGACGAGGGCACCTTCAAGGGCCGGGAGAAGTCCACCCGCAGCCACTGCCCGGACGGTTCACCCGGGCTGCCTTCGGCCCAAGCCGTGTTCGGATCGCCGTCGAAGGCGTTCACCGGGTCGTACTGCGGCAGATGGAACAGCCAGTTCCCGCTGCTCGACGCGGTCACCGATGCCGCACCGCGCAGCACGGCCGTCGTCTGATGGCCGGTGCCCCGCACGGGAAGGATCTGCTTCGGCTGCTCGCCCGGGTTCTGGGGACTGCCGGACGGATTCCGCTCCGTCGCGGTGTATGTGTACGAGGTGTTGGAGTTGACCAGGCCGAAGCGGGTGTCGGCGCGGCGCAGCCCGTCGGCCTCGGCCTTGACCGCGGGGATGTCGACTCCGGGATGGGCGTCCCCTGCCAGAACGGCCGGCCGGTCGCGCAGCGCGGGGTCGGCGGACAGTTGGAGCAGGGCTTCGGGGCCGCCGCTCACGACGGCCGTGTCCCCGGCCGCGGCGATCCCGACGCGCCCCGGCCGCTCGTCGGCGCCTTCGGGCTCGTAGATCTCGACCGCCCGCAGGCGCGGGTAGAGGCCCTGCACCTGGACGGGCGTGCCGGCGGGGATGCGTCCGGCGGTCACGAGCGGGCCGAAGCCGGCGGCCTTGCGGTAGCCGGAGGCCTCCAGGGTCCGCCGGACCGTCTGCGGCGGCACGTAGCCGATCTGGTCGGGGTCGAGGTCGTTGCGCACGACCACCTCGTGCAACCCGGCCCGCGCCAGGTACGCCTTGAGACCCGGCACCTCACCGCCGGACAGCAGCGCCTGCTCGACCGCGTCCAGCGCCCGCCGCGAGCCCGCGGTGCCGAACGGCACGAAGTCCCGTTGCGCCCACGGGGTCTTCGCCAGGACGTCGAAGGGCTGGTCGACGGGGGAACCCCAGGTGTGGATGCCGTGCGCGGTGGCCGGTACGACGAGGGCACGGCTGTCCGCGGCGTGCTCGTCCAGCCAGTCGGCGGCCTGCTCCCAGTGCGCGGGCAGCTTGGTGAACGCGCCCGGCTGCAGGACGGTGCCGTTCACGTACGGCCATGCCAGACCCGGCAGGACGAGCAGGGCGGCGACCAGCGGAACGTAGCGGCGACCGCGCGATGCCCGGGAGTCGCGGCGCTCGGCGATCACCGCCGTCAGGTGGGAGAGGCCGAGGGCGAGCGCGAGGGCGAGTCCCGGCTGGAACTTGTAGATGTTGCGGAACGGCCGCAGCGCGCCGTCGAGCCACCCCTGCACGGTGTCGTGGAAGGGTGCGCCGAGGGTGCCGCCGTATCCGGCGAGGGCGACGAGTGCGACGGCCAGCACGGTCAGCAGGAGCCAGCGCCGCTCGGGGATGTCCCGGCGGGCCAGACCCGCCAGGCCCAGGGCGGCGGCGAACGCCGAGCCGAGCACCGTGACGACGGACGCGGCGACGGTCCAGCCCGCCGGCAGCCAGGCCTCGCCGAAGTTGAGGTACGCCACCCAGTTGCCCGCGCCGCGCAGCAGTTCGGTCGCGGACATGGTGGCGGTGGTGGTGTCCGCCTGCTCGACGTACGGCATGAAGTCCTCGCCGTACACGCGCAGAAGGAGCAGCGGCACCGTCCACCAGGCCGTCGCCAGCACCACACCCGGCAGCCCCCAGGCCAGCAGCACGCGGCGCCGGGGGCCCTTCGGCCGGCTGAGCAGATACAGGCCGACCGGCAGAAGGGAGGCCAGAGTTGAGGCGGCGTTGACCCCTCCCATGAATGGCACGAGCAGCGCGGAACGGGCGGCGGCGAGGCGCGGGCTCAGCGTCGCGGAGGTCAGGGGCAGCAGCACCCAGGGCAGCAGGGCCCCGGGCAGCGCGGCGGCGGACGTCGAGCCGACGACGATGGTGAACGTGGGCCACAGCGCGTACGCCACCGCGCCCAGCAGCCGGGTCCCGGACGAACCGACGCCCAGCCGCTCCGCCAGCCGCAGCGCACCCCAGAACGCCGTCGTCACGACGATCGACAGCCACAGGCGCTCGGCCAGCCACACCGGCACGTGCAGCAGGTCCGTCAGGGCGTAGTACGGCAGCATCGGGAAGGCGTAACCGACGTACTGGTCGGAGATGCCCCCGAAGCCCGCCCGGTCGTGCCACAGCTGACCGAGGTCGCCGAGGAAGCGCAGCGGATCGGCGGCCACACCGAGCTTCGTCTCGAAGGTCATCTTCCCCGGGGACACTGCGAGGAAGGCCGTCAGCACGGCCGCCCAGAAGCCGAACAGCAGGCGTCGCCCGCGTCGTTGCGCGGGCTGGGCCGTCGGCGGGGGCGCGGGGGCGGCGTGCGCGGGTGCCTGGACGGTGGTGCTCATGAGCGTGCCTCGCTAGCAGGTGCCTGGCCGGTACGCAGGATCAGCAGGAGATTCCAGGTGGCGATCTCTCTCAGGCCGGGAATCCGGGTGATGGCGCCGGGGAGGAAGGGCCAGTAGCGGGAGCGTGCAGAGACGATGCGCACGTCCTCGCGGGTGCGGACGTACCGCAGCGTGGGGCCGATGTGGAGGGGGAAGAGGTTCTCGCCGACGGTGTGCTTGGCCGCGCGGCCGGTCCGTCGCCGGTAGCGGGCGCGTGCCCGGACCGCTCCGAGGTAGTGCCAGGGCGCGGTCTCGTGGCCGCCCCAGGGGGACAGCCAGTTGGTGAAGGAGACGTAGATCAGCCCGCCGGGCCGGGTCACCCGGACCATCTCGCTGAGGAACGTCTGCGGATCCGCCACGTGCTCCAGCACGTTGGAGGAGAAGCACACGTCCGCGACGTCGTCGGGCACCGGCAGCAGATAGCCGTCGGCGACCACCGCACCCTCCGGCGGTCGGCCCCGTGCCCTCAACTCGCGCGGATCGGGCTCGAAGAGGTAGGCGTGGGCGCCCCGGCGGCGGAACTCCTCGGTGAAGTGGCCCGGGCCGCCGCCGACGTCGAGGACGATCCGGCCCCGCAGATCCATGTGGCGGGCCACCTGGGCGACCGCGTCGCGCGCCAGCAGCGAGTAGCAGCGGTCGGGGTCGCTCTGCTCCCGCATGAAGGCTCTGAACAGCGTGAGCGACCGGCTCAGGGACGGGTCCCTGAGCGGACGTTCGCCGACCTCAGTCATGTGCGGTCACCTCGTGCGCCGGTGGGGCGGCCGGGGGCAGTGGTCCGGCGGCCGTCGAGGGGAAGGCCGGTCCGGGGGCGACGCGAGGGAGAGGCAGTCCGGGCGCCGCGGTGGGGCCGCCCGGGGCGGGCCGTGCCGGGCGGCAGTCCTCTGTGGGCCGTGCCGTGTGCCAGGTCTCCGTGGGCGGTGTTGTGCGCCAGGTCTCCGTGGGCGGTGCCGTGCGCCAGGCCTCTGCGGCCACCTCCCGGAACTGCCGGACCGTGCTGCTCCACCGGAAGTGCTCGGCGCGCGCCTCGGCGGCACGGCCCATGACGCTGCGGCGCTCCGGGCTGAGCGCGAGGGTGCACCAGGCCGCGGCGAACGAGCTCTCGCCCCCGGCCAGCACACCCGTCACCCCGTGTACGACGGAGTCCCGCAGGCCGGGGATGTCGAAGCCGACGGCCGGAGTGCCGCGCGCTGCCGCCTCGGTGACCACCAGGCCCCAGCCCTCCACCAAGGACGGATGCAGCAGCAGCCACGCCCGGCACAGCAGCCGGTGCTTCTCCGCCTCCGAGACGCGGCCGGTGAACACCACGTCGGGCCCGGCCATGGCCTGCAGCCGCTCACGCTCGGGGCCGTCGCCGACGATGACGAGCCGACCGCCGGTGACCGGACGCACCCGCTCCCACAGCCGCAGCAGCAGATCGATCCGCTTGTACTCGACCAGCCGCCCCACCGCGACGAACAGCGGCTCGGGGGCCTTGGGCAGCAGCGGTCCGGGGGCGTCGACGCCGTTGTGGACCACCCTGATCCGCTCCGGCCGGACACCGAGGGCGCGCAGTGCTGCGGCGGTGGAGTCGGAAACGGCGAGCGTCAGGCCGGCGCGGTGCGGGCCGGCCAGCGCCCAGTGCTCCAGCCTGCGGCCGAGCCGGGCCATGGGGCCCGGGTAACGCATGTCCCACAGGTCGGTGTGTACGTGGTTCACCAGGCACAGCGTCGGGCCCTTGTGCCACAGCGGTGCCAGGTACGGCATGCCGTTGCACACCTCCACCAGGAGGTCGCAGTCGCCGACCTGACGGGCGAACGCCCGCCTGGCGCGCAGGAAATGACCGGCGTCGCCGCCCGCCGACACCACACGGTAGTCGCGGTAGGCCGCCGGGCCGCCGCACAGCAGCGTGACCTGGTGGCCCTCGGCCGTGAGTCCGTCGGCCAGGCGGTCGACGAGCAGTTCGGAGCCGCCGGCGGCGGGGTTGTCCAGGTCGCGGCGGGCGAGGAAGACGATCCGGCGCGGGTACGGGGACGAGCCGGAGACGGTGGCCTCGGTGCTGTGGGCACGGCGGCGAGCGTTGCTGGGATGAGCGGGGGCGAGGCCCTCCTGGCCGGAGACCAGGGAGGAAGCGTGCTGGGGCATCGTTGCTCCACCTCGTCGGATGCGGGGGGTGGGGAGCCGGGCGTCCGGGGAGACACGCTGGGCGGGGACGTTGTGTGACGGTTGTGCCGGTTACGGGAGAACACGGGTGTACTGATTGGTAACGTAAGTTTTCGGATGGAGTGTTCGATCTGGCTACGCACGCAGGTGACAATTTGTCCCTGGTCGAGCGCCTGGATCAGTCACCTGTGTGAGTGCTGTAGACCCCCTGTGCGTCCTCCGCCACCGCCGCCTGCCGCCGCCGCGCACGGACCAGCAACGCCAGCCCGGCGGCGGCGAGCATGCCGCCCGCGACCGTGGAGAGCGTGGGCGCGGTCTCGCCCAGCACCTCCAGCCGGCGGCTGTCGCGCGCCGTCTGGGACACCTGGGTGCGCCGGGTCGCATCGGTGAACTCCAGCCTGTCGCTCGCCAGCAGCGTGACCGCGTCGTACCGGGCGCCGGGCGCGCGCAGCGTGATCTTCGGCGCGATACGGGCGTTCATGATCCGGCCCGTGCGCCGCTCCACCACCAGCTCGATCCGGGCGTTGGCATACCACTCCTCGGCCGTCACCTGCCGCTGCTTCGGCCGTCCCACCAGTGCGCCGGGCACCTCACGGGTGACACCCGTCCGCCTGGGCGGCACAGCCGCGGTGAAGCGGTAGCCCTCGTGCCCGAGCACCTTCTCGGTCCCCGAGAACTTCAGCGGTACGGCTGCGCCCAACACGCCGTCCCACCAGCGGTAGGTGCGCTTCTGCACATCGAACGGGAACTTCAGATAGGCGTCGCCCCGGAACGACGGCTGCTCACCACAGCAGTGCACCGGCAGGTTGGTCCGCCGGTCCGTGACCCAGCGCTCGGTCGTCCACTGCAGCGACCTGTGCGGGTCCCGCAGCGGCAGGGTGGCGGGGGTGTCGATCTGCGTGGAGACGTTCCACACCGCGTTCCCGCTGCGCTCGGCGGCGGCCACATCGCCCACGATCCGGCGGGTGATCGTGATCCGTTTTCCGTGAACGGTCTCCAGGGCGCCGGTGTCGAAGTAGCTGCCGGTCCCGGTGAGGACCGAGTCCGTCACGACATCCACCGGAGTGCGTTTGACCCGTGGCTCCACATACCGGTCGAGCAGCTGGCCGAAAACCAGAGCGAACACGCCCAAACCGAGCACAATCAGTGGCAGAACGGAAGCTGTACGGCGCATGGGGGCACTCCGGTGGCAGCGGAAAGAAACGGACTGCGCGGCCGTGCGCTGGACAGTCCGGGTCACCCGGGGCGAAGATGGCCTACCGGGGAGTAAGTAGTTATGACCGGCGAAATTAGGCCGCTCTTGACCCGGTGTCAACACCGACTTAATACTGATCCGTGCCGGACCGGGCCGGAACGCTGGGTGACAACCTCATCGACCGAGAGGCTCCTCGTCCCCATGCCCAGAACCCTCGCCGCCCTGCTGACGTCCGCGCTCTCCGCCGCCCTGGCCACGGGAGCCGCCTTCGGCCTCGTCGCCGCCCTCAACACCACTCCCGAGCAGCCGAACGTGCCGCTCGTCACCTTCCCCGAGCCGGCCGGTGACCGGTCCGCGCCCGCGCCGCCCACACAGACCGGGGAGCGCTAGGAGGTGCTGCCCGTGCCCGCACCCCCCGCCTGGCACAAGGTGCCGCCCGACCAGGTGCGGCGGTTCGCCGACCTAGCCCTGCAGCAGGTGCCGGACATCGCGCGCGACATCCTGCAGGCCATGCGTCAGGAGTTCCCGAACCTCGAGCTGACGACCGACGCCATGGGCGAGCCGAAGGCACTCCTGGCGATCCGGCTCGCCCTGGAGAACTTCGTGGGGCAGCTGACCACCGACATCGAACGACCCCGTGAACTCCCCGAGGTCTTCCGGGAGTTCGGACGCAATCAGGCGCTCGCGGGACGTCGCCTGGACTCCCTGCAGGCGATCTACCGGCTGAACGTACGGCTGGCCTGGCGCAGCCTCGCCGAGATCGGACAGAAGGTCGAGATCCCGCCGCCCGCGATGTACGAACTCGCCGAGTCCGCGTTCGAGTACCTCGACGAGCTCGTGTCCCACTCCGTGCACGGATACGCCGAGGTCGCCGCCGGCCAGGCCGGGGAGCGCATCCGTCGCCAGCGCCTGCTGGTCGACCTCCTCCTCACCGAGCACCGCACCGACCCGTCCGCCGCCCTCGCCGCCCTCGCCGAACGGGCCGCCGCCGTCGACTGGCCGCTGCCCGACGAGGTGGCCGTCGCCGTCCTGCTCCGTCCCGACCGGCAACTCCTCACGCCCGCCCTGGGCGACGAGGTCCTGCTCGACATGGACGGCGAACAGCCCCGGCTCGTGCTTCCGGATCCCGAGTCACCCGGCCGCGTGGAGCGGCTGCACCGGGCCATGCGCGGCTGGTCCGGAGCCATCGGCCCCAGCGTCCCCGTGACGCAGGCCGCCACGTCACTGCAGTGGGCGACAGCGGCCGCGCGGATGATTCAGGAGGGCCTGCTTCCGCACAGCCGCCTCCTGCGGTGCAGCGAACACGCCGAGGCACTCGTGCTGCTCCCCGCCGAGAAACTGATCGACGACCTTGCGCGTCGTCGGCTCGCCCAGCTGACCGCGGTGGGCCCGGAGCAGGCCCGCCGCCTGGCCGAGACGCTGCTCGCCTGGCTGGAGACCCAGGGCGGCGCTCCCGAGGTGGCGGCCCGGCTCGGTGTCCATCCCCAGACGGTGCGCAACCGCCTGCGGCAGATCAAGGACCTGTGGGGCGATGACCTGGACGACCCCGATCGCCGCTTCGAACTCGAACTGGTCCTGAGAACGCGCCGGTTGCGCGGAGAGCTCGCCGATCCGAACCCCTGACCGGCATGGCGAGCGACTCGGTGATCGTATTGATCGCAAACGATCGATATGATTGTGGGCGTAGAGTGTGCGGCCTCGGGATCACGTTCCGCGCGGGCCCGGGAATCGTTCGACCGGCCTTGCCCCAGGGGGAACCGATGCGACTGCACGTCGACCAGCGTCATGAGCGGGTGCTCGAAATCGTCCGGGAGCGGGGCAGCCTCCGGGTCTCCGAACTCGCGGCGGAACTCGGCGTCTCGGCGGTCACCCTGAGGCGTGATGTGGAGGCGCTCGCCGCGCAGGGCCGGGTGCGGCGGCTGCACGGCGCGGTGGTGTGGCCGGGGGACGCGGCCGTAGAGGTGGGGGAGCGGCCGGAGAGCGCCGAGGGCGCGGTGATCGGAATGATCGTCCCGACCACGAACTACGTCTTCGCCGACATCGTCCGCGGCGCCCGCGAGGCGGTGGCGGCTCAGGGCGGCCGCCTGGTGCTCGGCGTGTCCGGATACGTCGACGCCGAGGACCCCGTCCAGGCCGAGCATCTTCTGTCCGGTGGTGCGCAGGGACTGCTCGTCGCGCCCAGCTGGTTCGGCGGCGTCCCCGAGAACGGCCAGGAGAAGTGGTTGCTGGAGCACGACGTGCCCGCCGTCCTGGTCGAGCGCCTGGCCCCGCCCGGAAACCCCGTCGCGGTGCTCGACCGCGTGCGCTCCGACCGTGCCCACGGCGCCGCCGTCGCCGTCGGCCACTTCGCGTCGCTCGGGCACCGCAAGATCACCGCCGTCCTGCAGGAGGGCCCGCACGCCACTCAGATCACCGCCGGCTATCAGGCGGCCGTGCGGGCGCTGGGCCTCGACGTGGACAAGGGCGCCCCGACCGTGCGCGAGCACGGCGACTACGAGGCCAGCGTCGACTATCTCGTCGAGGCGGTGAAGAAGCGTGGCGTCACCGCCGCGCTGGTGCACAGCGACGAGGACGCGATCGTGCTGGTGCCGCGGCTGCAGGCGTGCGGCATCCGGGTCCCGGACGACCTGGCATTGATCGCCTACGAGGACGAGGTCGCCGGCCTCTCCGACGTACCGCTCACCGCCGTCGCGCCGCCCACGCGCTCGGTGGGCGAGCTGGCCGCCGGGCTGCTGCTGCAGCGGCTGGCCGAACGCCGGAGGGGGCAGCAGCCCGGACCGCGACAACACCTCGACCTGCTCCCGGAGTTGAGGATCCGCTCGTCCTGCGGCGGCAAACCGATCACCGAGTGATCGATCGACGATCGTTTTGATTGTTTCGCGCCACCGCCACCGCCAGCTTGCCACCGCTCGCGGCGGCAGCGGTGACGGCGACCCGACCGGAACCGCCGCGGACGGCAAGCCCGTCGATGTACCTGCTCGCCACGAAGGCCGGCGTTGTCAACACCTACTGGGTGCTGCTCCTGCCCGCCCTGGTCAACCCCTTCGGCGTCCACCTCGCCCGCGTCTTCTCTTCCGTGCCACCCGCCCGACCCCGCCTCCTGTACGTCGCCGACCTGGCCACCAGGCGTGCGGGCGCCGCTACTCGGGTTCCATCTGCATGCACACCTGAGACCGGAGGAGCACCGCCACCCTGTCCGTGACGGAGAGCAGGTCAGCCCGCGGCGGCAGCGCCCGGGTCTCCGCTCGGGCTCGGGCTGGGCAGCGTCCCGGTGCATGTGGCGCGTCCGAAGCCGCCGCTCGCGGTGGCGCTCTGCAGGTGCCGGCCCTGCACGGCGACGGCGCAGCGTGCCAGGCCGCCGCGCTCGCCGAGCACGATGCTCACGACGGGGTTGCGGCCGAGCGGGACCGGCACGGTCTTGCGCCAGGGCAGGGCGGCCGCCCTCACGACGGTGGCCTTCCCGGACTCGCTGCGCGCCTGGTAGCTGATGTCGGCGGTGCCGGTGCCGGTCACCTCGTAGGTGACGGAGGCGGTGGGCACCTCGCGCTTCTTCTTCTCCTCACCGCCCGGGGAGAGCACCCCGTACAGCACGAGTCCGCTGCACGCGGCGAGCGCCACGGCGGCCGTGATCACCCCCGCACGGTCCGGGCGGCCGGCCTTGGCGGCGGATTCCCCGTCCCTTGGCTGCTTTCCGGACTGCTCCCGCCCTTCGGAGCCGGATCGCTCGTCGGAATTCGAGCTGTTGTGGCCCATTGATTTCCCCCTCCTCGACAGGTGAATCACCGATGTGCTCAGCTCGCGCGGACTGAGGTCGGGCGAGGTTATAACCCACGACGTCACTCCTTTTCCAGTGAGCGGATATAACGGACATCAAGTCACGTCCGTATGGCCCTGTTTGTAGGTTGCTCGGTATCAAGTCGTAGATATGTCCATGCACTTGACTCGACGTCAGTTTGGTGACTAGACCTCCGGCCGCCACTGCGTATGCGCTCGGCCAGTCCCTCGGGCCGGCCGGGGAATTACCGGTGGATTTCGACGACGGTTGATGGAAAGGTTTGGCGTGAGTCCAAGATTGGGCAGGGTGCTGGCGTGCCTTGTGGTGACGGCGGTGACGAGTTCACTGCTGCCCCAGGTGGCTTATGCCGCGAACGGTTCCGACGGTGGCGGCGAGGGTCTCGTCGACAGCGTCAAAAGCTGGTTCGCGGACGACGAGAAGGAATGGGACAAGCCGTCCTCGCACGATGAGGCGGGGGTTGCCGAGCGGCAGAAGCTGCCGAAGGGCAAGGTGGCGTCGAAGCCGAAGCGGGTCAAGGAGCTGACCGGGCGGCGCACGGCGAACACCCGCTTCTGGCAGTTGTCCGACGGGCGGGTGCAGGCCGAGGTGTCGGCCATGCCGACCGCTTACCGCGCGGGCAAGTCCTGGCACGACATCGATGTCCGAGTGAAGGAGTCCGGCCGGGCCGGATTCGAGTTCGCCAACACCAGCAACGCGCTGCACAGCTGGTTCGGCGCCGACGCCGACCGGCTGGTGCGCGTGCGGTCCGCCGACGGTCACACGGTGACGCTCGGCCTGGAGGGTGCCGGGGCGGCCTCGCTGAAGCCGGTCGCCAAGGGGGACACGGTCACCTACCGCGACGCGGTCTCCGGCGCCGACCTGTCCTACGAGGTCGGTGCGGGCCGGGTGAAGGAGAACATCACCCTGGCCCAACGCCCCGACGGGCCCGTGAAGTTCGTCTTCGCGCTGGACACCGACGGGCTGACCCCGAAGGCGGACCGGAACGGCTCGATCGCGTTCTACGGGGAAGGCACCCAGCCGGTCCTCGTCATTCCCGCGCCGTTCATGGCGGACGCGAAGAAGGACGCCCAGTCGCCGTACGGCACGGCGTACTCCACCGCCGTGACGCAGAAGCTCGCCCGGGACGGCAAGGGTTGGAAGCTCACGGTCGTACCGGACGAGAAGTGGCTGGCCTCGCCGCAGCGGCAGTATCCGGTCACCATCGACCCCACGATCCAGATCGCTCCGACGCCTGCCACGGCGCAGGACGTGATGATCTCCTCGGACGGCCCGGGGTCGAACTACGACACCAACTGGCGTCTGTCGGTGGGCAACACCAGCACCGGCAGCTCGCGGGCGCTGCTGAAGTTCCCGCTGACCGGGGTGCCGGCGGGCACGAAGCTGGACGCGGCCGAGCTGAAGCTGTACTACGACCAGACGCACACCGCCGGGGACACCGAGGTGCACCTGGAGGCGCACCGGGCCACCTCCGACTGGCGTGAGGACAGCGCCACCTGGAACTCCGCCAACGGCATCACCGGTGAGCTGTCGGGCACGTCGGTGCAGGTGGACGACGGCGACGCGGGCACCACGGCCGCGTCCGGTTCGTGGCCGGCGTCGGGGAACACGGCGTACACGCAGTACGCGGTGAACCAGGACTACCTGTACAACCGGGACTCGGTGGCGGGGAACACCTACACCTGGCAGCCCAACCTTCCCGAGGACGGCGACTACCAGGTCCAGGTGCACTACGTGCCCGCCTCGGACCGGGCGACGAACGCGCCCTACACGCTGACCTACAACGGCGGGTCGAAGGCGTACACCGTCAACCAACAGGCCGGCTCGGCCGGCGTGTGGAAGACGCTGGGCACGCACCCGTTCAAGGCGGGCACCGCCGGGAAGATCGTCCTCGGTGACGGTCCGGCCTCGACGACGACATCCGTGATCGCGGACGCGGTGCGGTTCACCAAGGGCGGCGTGGTCACCAAGCAGCCCTCCGAGGTCAACGTCTGGCACTCCTTCCCGGTGACCAAAACGGTCCAGTCCTGGATCGACGGGACGAACTCCAACCACGGCTTCGTCGTGAAGGCCGCCGACGAGTCCGCGAACGCCCCCAAGGGCGGCCCGCGCTACGAGGGCAGCGAGTACGGCTACGGCGGCGAGAGCGCCAACTACCCCCGCCTCGTGCTGACCTACGGCCGCCCGGGTGTAGAGCTGGAGGCGCCGACGACGATCCACGACACCGGCGCCGAGCTGAAGTGGACGGACTACACCGACCCCTCCGCCGCGACCGGCGACGACATCGTCGAGTACCAAGTGCACCGGTCCATCTACCAGACCTTCACGCCCTCGGCGGCGACCCTGGTCGCCCCCGTGTCCAAGTCGGCGACGCAGTACACCGACACCTCCGCCACACCGACCGCGGCGGACAGCGCGGACCCGTTCGGGCGGGCGTACTACTACATGATCGCGGTCAAGACCGCGGACGGTCAGGTCATCGGCGCGCCCACGCAGCTCGTGCGGCTGCCCAAGGCTGGCCGCACCACGAAGATCGTCGAGGCGGGCCAGGACACCACCCTGTCCCAGACGGAGTCCACCACCCCGCACGACACCCTCACAGACGGGGTGGCGCAGAACTGGCTGGCCGTGGGCAACAACTCGCCCACGTACGGCACCACTCGCGCCGCGCTGAAGTTCCCCGCCCTGGGCATCCCCTCCAGCGCCCGCGTACTGGACGCCACCCTCAGGCTGTGGGGCACCCAGACCACGACGGAGAACACCGGCGCGGTCTACCAGCTGCGGCCCCTGACCCGGGACTTCGACGAGGCGTCGGCGACCTGGGTGAAGGCGAACGCGACCACCAACTGGACCACCGCCGGTGGTGACTTCGGCTCCACCGTCGCCGACACCGTGCCCGCGCTGAGCAACGACCCCGCCCGCCACGACTGGAACGCCACCTCCCTGGTGCAGAACTGGGTCACCACGCCCGGCTCGAACCAGGGCGTTCTGCTGAAGACGGCCGACGAGTCGGTCAAGCAGGAACGCACCGTGTTCCTGTCCTCCGAGGCGAGCGAGAAGAAGCTGCGCCCGCGCATGGTCGTCTCCTACATCGACTCCACCACCGAGTCGACGTACTACGCGCCGAAGACCCCCGCGCGGATGACCCCGAACTCCACCTACACCGTCGAGTTCACCCTCACCAACACCACCGACGCCACCTGGACGGCGGCCGACGACGTGCTGTCGTACACCTGGGCCCTGCCCGACGGCACCGACGCGACCACCGGCGGCAACCAGGTGCGGACCGTGCTGCCCGAGGACGTGGCACCCGGCGAGACGGTCACCCTCCAGGCAGAGGTCAACACGCCGATCAACAGCGACAACGGCAACAAGCGCACCGACTACGTGCTGACCTGGGACCTGTTCGACAAGACCGCGGGCACCTGGCTGTCGGCCGGCACCGGCGGCATCCCGGGCCTGAAGCAGAACGTGGCGGTGGAGGACCCCACCTCCAACAGCCTGGGTCTGGAGAAGTTCTACTCCTACACAGGCAAGAACACCGGCGCCGGCTCGACGGTGATGAACAACCTCGCCGCCGGCAACAGCGTGTGGTCGTACAACGCGTTCACCAACCCCGGACGCGGCCTGACCACCTTCGCCCGCTTCGCCTACAACTCCCTCGACACCAGCGACACCGTCCTCGGCGGCGGCTGGTCGGCCCAGCTCGCCGGACCGACCCGGCTCGGCGCCCCGCTGGACTTCCACCCCAACCCCCACCCGACCGAGATCCGGCTCCCGGACGGTGACGGCACCACGCACGTCTTCACCAAGCAGGCCGACGGCACCTGGAAGGCCCCCGCGGGCGTCCACTACCGGCTGTCGATGAAGGCGGGTCTGGACTGCACCCCGGACAAGGACCCGGAGCCCGACGCCTGGACGCTGCTGCGCCCGGACGGCACCCGCTTCCTCTTCGGCTGTGACGGCTACCTGACCTCGGTGGTCGACAAGAACGGCAACACGCAGACGTACACGTACGTGGAGCGCAAGTCCAACAACAAGCCGGTCAAGTTCCTCACCTACATCACCGACCCGGCCAACCGGCAGTCGCTCACCGTGGAGTACTACTCCAAGGCCGAGGCGACCAGCCCGAAGATCGCCGACCACGTCAAGTCGATCACGGACATCTCGGCGCGCAAGCTCACCTTCGAGTACTCCGACCAGGGGCTGCTGACCAAGCTCACCGATGGCGCGGGCTCCACCCAGCCGAAGGTGTTCCGCTTCACCTACGACGCCACGCAGGGCAACAAGAACGTCAAGCTGGTCACTGTCAGCGACCCCCGCGGCCATGACACGGACCTGGCGTACTACGCCCCGCAGGCCGGTGACGACCCCAAGTACCACTGGTGGACGAAGACGGTCACCGACCGGCTCGACGGCACCACCGGCTTCGCGTACGCGGTGAACCCGACCAACACGAAGTTCACCGACACCACGGTCACCGACGCCGAGTCGCATGCGACGAAGTACGTCACCGACGACTTCGGCCGCCCGGTGCAAACCACCAACGCCAAGTCCCAGACGTCGAAGATGAGCTGGGACTCCGACAACAACGTGACCTACTTGGAGGAGGCCAACGGCGCCAAGACCGCGTACTGCTACGACCAGAAGACGGGCTACCCGCTCTGGCAGCGCGACGCGGAGAACAACAAGGGCGGGGTCCCGGATCAGACGACCACGTGTGTGTCCGACCCGTCCAAGTGGCCGGCGAACGCGGCGAAGTACGAGTACCAGACCCGCGCCGACGGCTACGCCGCCGACCTGTTCCGCAAGACCTCGCCCGAGAACCGCGCCTGGCAGTTCGGCTACGACACCTTCGGCAACCTCAAGACGGTCACCGACCCCAAGGGCGTGTCCACCGCGACCACGGGTGACTACACGACGTCGTACGACTACGACGCCTACGGCCGGCTGACCAAGGCGACGGACGCCAACGGCCATCCGACCACGTTCAGCGACTTCGGCCCGACCGGTTACCCGAACAAGATCACGGACGCCAAGTCCTTCACGACGACGTTCGCCTACGACGAGCGCGGCCAGGTCGAGCAGGTCATCGACGCCAACCAGAAGGTGACCACGCAGACGTACGACACCTTCGGGCGGCCGAAGACCAGGACGGTGCCGAAGAAGCAGGACACCGGAGTCCTGATCACCACCCCGGCCCCGGAGTACGACGCCAACGACAACATCACCAAGGCGACCGCGCCCAACGGGGCCGTCTCCACCGCGGTGTACGACGACGCGGACCAGGTGACCTCGGCGACGGCGCCGGCGAACAACCTCACCGACCCGCGCACGACGACGTACACCTACGACAAGGTCGGCAACCTGAGGACGACGACCGAGCCCAAGGGCACGGACACGAGGACGGACCTGACCGACTACGTCACCACCCACCACTACAACGAGATCTACCAGCTCACCTCCGTGGTCAACGCACGGGGTGACAAGGTCGGTTACGAGTACGACAACGTCGGCAACGTCACCAAGGTCATCTCCCCGAAGAAGAACGCGACCGCCGACACCACCGACTACACCACCAAGACCGACTACGACCTGAACCACCGGGTCACCGTGGTCACGGACGCGGCCGGCAAGACGAACAAGCGGTTCTACGACAAGGACTCGCTGATCACGTCGAGCGTGGACGCGGAGAACAACACCACGACCGTCACCTACGACGAGCGCGGCAAGAAGACCGAGGTCAAGGTCCCGCACGACGGCAGCACGACCCGGTCGACGAAGTACGAGTACGACCAGGTCGGCAACGTCACCAAGGTGATCAGCCCGCGGGCTGTCGCGGCGGGCACGACGACGGCGTTCACGGCCCGTACCGAGTACGACGAGCTGAACCGTCCGGTCAAGCGGTACCAGCCGTACGACCCGGCGGACTCGCGGTACAACGACCCCAACGTCTACACGCAGACCGTGTACGACAAGGTCGGCCGGGTGGCGAAGACGTCGCTGCCACCGTCGGAGGGTGAGTCGGTCCGCAACGACACGACGTACTCCTACTTCGACAACGGCTGGGTGGAGTCGGCCACGGACCCGTGGGACATCGCCACGACCTACGACTACAACGAACTGGGTCAGCAGACCAAGCGCACCCTGACCTCGGCGGGCGGTTCCTCGAACCGCACGATGACGTGGTCGTACTACCCCGACGGCTCGCTGAAGTCCCGCGCGGACGACGGCGTCCCGGTCGGCCTGTCGGTGGTCCTGGTCGACAACTCCGACACCCAGAACACGTCCTCGACGGGAACCTGGACTGCCGGGAACCTCGCCGGTCAGCACGGCTACGACCACCGCACACATGCGGCGGGCGCGGGCACGGACGCGTACACGTGGACGCTGAACATCCCGAAGGACGGCACGTACACCGCGTATGTGAAGTTCCCGAAGGTCACCGGCGCGGCGACCGCGGCGAAGTACACGGTCACCCACGCCACGGGCACCACCGACAAGACGATCGACCAGAACGCCACCGGGAACCAGGGCACCTGGGTGTCGCTGGGCTCGTACGCCTTCAAGCAGGGCAACGCGGCCAAGCTCCAGCTGTTCCAGAACAGCGGCGGCACGGTCGTGGCGGATGGCGTCAAGCTGGTGCGTGACACCACCGGCGACCCGGCCGACACCGAGAAGAACAACTTCGCCTACACCTACGACCTCAACGGCAACCTGACCAAGATCGACGACACCTCGTCGACGGCGAAGATCGACGCCTACACGGTCGCCTACACGGGCCTCAACCAGGTCCAGAAGGTCACCGAGTCGCTGGCCGGCGCCGAGAAGAAGGCCACGTCGTACACGTACGACGCCAACGGCCAGCCGGAGACGATCACTCACCCCGACCAGTTCTCCAAGTACACCTACGACCTGCGCGAGCTGGTCAAGACGGTGTCCGTCGGCAAGTCGGCCACGGACTCTTCACCGAAGGTGACGTCGTACACGTACACCGACCGCGGTCTGAAGCTGAAGGAGACCAAGGCCAACGGCAACACCGTCGACTACACCTACTACCTCGACGCCGCGCTGAAGACGTCGACCGAGAAGAAGCCCAACGACACCCTCGTCTCCTCCCACACCTACGCCTATGACGCCAACGGCAACAAGGCGCAGGACGTGGCGAAGAAGATGAACGCCGACAACCACGCGGCCTACCTCGAATCCACCACCGACTACAGCTACGACCCGGCCGACCGGCTCAAGAAGTCGGTCAAGACCGGCAACGGCGCGCAGACGGAGACGTACATCCACGACGACAACGCCAACGTCATCAGCCAGACGGTCGACAACGTCACCACCCAGTACGAGTACGACCGCAACCGGCTGCTGCGCGCCACCGCCGGCACCTCCACGGCGAAGTACAACTACGACCCGTTCGGCCGCCAGGAGTCGGTGACGTCCGGGGGCCAGGTCATCGAGCGGAGCGTGTACGACGGCTTCGACCACGTCGTGGAGTCCCAGAAGACGGACGAAAACGGCGCGCTGAAGACGACGAAGTACACCTTCGACCCGCTGGACCGCACCGCGTCGAAGACGGTCGACGGCAAGACCACCGACTTCTCCTACCTGGGCCTGTCCAACGAGGTCCTGGACGAGAAGGTGGCCGGCACCCTCACCAAGTCCTACCAGTACAGCCCGTGGGGCGAGCGCCTGTCGCAGATCAAGCACAACAGCGACGGCACGACCGAGGACGGCTACTACGGCTACAACAGCCACACCGACGTCGAGACCCTCACGGACGACAACGGCGACACCAAGGCGACCTACGGCTACACCGCCTACGGTTCCGACGACGACACCGAGTTCACCGGCATCGACAAGCCCGACGCGGCCGACCCGACCAAGGAGGCGTACAACCCCTACCGCTACAACGCCAAGCGCTGGGACGCCCAGTCCGGCACCTACGACATGGGCTTCCGCGACTACAACCCGGGCCTGAACCGCTTCACCAGCCGGGACAACTACAACGGTGCCCTGGCCGACATGGGCCTCGGAGTCGACCCGTTCACCGGGAACCGCTACGCGTTCGGCGGCGGCAACCCGTCCACGTTCATCGAGTACGACGGTCACCGTCCGATCGAGTGCAACGAGTCCGGGTACACCTGCCGGATGAACAGCGCGGGCGGCTGGGACGTCGACTACGTCGAGCGCAGCGCCGATCTGGATCCGGCCGCCGGCACGGGCAGTTACGGCGGAAGCGAGGGCGATGCGAAGAAGCTGAGCAGCCAGACCGTCGCCTGGGGCATCGCCTACGCCAAGAAGTACGGTGTCGACCAGAAGCTGGTCGTCGCCCTGCTCATGCAGGAGCAGCCGTTCTACACCACGTGGCCGGGCCCGCTGGCCGACCTCGCGAAGTCGTCGATCTCCGCTCTGGGTATCTGGACGGACCGCCTTCGCGACAAGGATCCGAGTGTCGGTCCCGTCCAGATGAAGTCCGCGACCGCTCGCCAGGTTCTGGTGGACGCCGGATACGACGAGTTCAAGGACACATCGCTCGACGCCATCCGTCAGGCGCTGTCCGTGAACGAGGAGTTCGCGGTCTCTGTGGCGGTCCTGAAGCTGAAGCTGGCCACCGGCTCGGGAGCCAACAGCAAGCAGGCGTACATTGGGTACTCACTCAGCGACGACCAGGCGGCCCGCCTGCGCGTTCCGGGTGACACCCTGGTGCAGTCCAGTCCCATCCTGTCCAGGCGATCGGCGCGGTTCGACGCGAACATGGCATATCTGTCCGGGACCGGGCAGTCCATGTCCGAGCTGTTCGGGCTGACGTCGCTGCCGACCACCCAGTTCGGGGATCCGGGCGGCATCTGCTCCAACATCGCAAGGGATTGTGGATGATTCGGCAACGGACAACGGCGCTCCGCCTGGCCGTGGCGGCAGCGATCGCCGTCGTGCTGGTGACCGCCTGGGTGCTCATCCGCGAGTGGATGGAACTGCCCGGTGTGCCGGCCGACGTGGTCAAGTCTGCCGCCTCCGGACATGTGCGCATCGTGGCCGAGGGGCACGCCTCGAGTCCAGGAAATGACTGGGAGGACTCGTACGCCCTCCTCTCCGTTTCCTCGGACGGTGATCCCGTCGAGGACATCGAAGGTGCACTCCGGTCGGCAGGCTGGAGCACACGCGCGGGCGGTGTCGGTCCGCTGGTCCTGTCCGGGGACACTCCCGCAGACCGCCCCAAGTACGGGGTGACGGTGCAGACCTACGAGGATTTCGACTGCCTCGATCGGTCAGAGGTCTGTGAGGAGTTCGAGAAAGCAGCGCAAGGTCGCGACGAGGACCTGTTCGTGGCGACCTTCATGCCCTACGTCTGAGGCTCTCAGCCTGGGCATGGGGAACCCGCCTCCATGACGGACATGCGCCGCCCCGGCCTTCCGGCCGGGGCGGCGCTCAGGTTCGCGCGGAGATCCGATGTGCCGCAGCACCGTCCGGCCGGGCGCTCACCCCAGCCGGACGGTGATCTTCTGCGTGACGCCCCCGGTGGTGCTCAGGTCTGCGAAGGTGAGCTTCAGCAACGGCGAGAACCTGCGCGGCTGGCACACCCGATCGTCGGATTGCTCATCGGCGGGCTGTAGTAGTCCCGTTGCAGCCAGCCCTTCACCAGACCGCGCCAGCGAGCGTTCTCCGCCGCACTCGCGCCCTGTCCGAGCAGAACGATCGACGCGAGGATCGGATGGCCACGCAGGTGATCGTCCTGCTGGATCTGTTTCGTGTCGGACGCGGACAGACCACGGCTGATCGCCCGGCCCGACACACCGTCCATCACCAGCCGTTGTAGAGGAACGGCGCCCACGCCTTCTCCACCGCGTCGAACACGATCTGCCGGTTCGCGTCGGTGACCTCCCAGCTCGACCCGGCCAGCAGCGCGAACAGCATCCCGAGCCCGCCGAGCAGGACCGATCCGTACGAGCCCGTGTACGGCACGGTGGTGTGCTGGATGAACGACCCGTCTGTGTAGAGCCCGTCGCCACTGGTGACGTACGGGAAGACGGGGGAGAGGGCGTCGCGCGCCAGGGCGACCTTGGCGGAGTTCGCGCCCACGATCCCGCGCAGGGCCAGCACCCGGCACAGGTCGACCCGGTTGGCGCCGGTACTGTTCCCGGTGTAACTGGACACGGCCGAGTCGGGCAGGAAGTGGTCCACCGCGGCGACGCAGTCGGCGATTCGCTCCGTCGGCAGGTGGTCGTACATCAGCACACAGACGTCGAGCAGCGCCTGCGGTGCGCCGATCTGCCAGCTGTACCAGTTGCCGTAGCGGGTCTGACCCGCGTTGTAGACCTCGGAGTGGAGGTGGTCCAGCCCGGTGAGGATCGCGTCCTTGAGCCCGATGTCGCCGGTCAGACCTGTGCCCTGCTGGGAGTAGGCCTGTGCGAGCGTATTGAGCCGGCTGTAGCTGGCGTTCATGTTGCCGGAGTAGCCGTACGACTCCTGGTCGGTGTCGGGCTCCGGGTCGGCGTACACCAGGTCCGGCCACAGGGAGCCGGCCGCCGGGGTCATGGAGGACCGCAACTGGCTCGCAGTGCTGCCCAGTTCGGCGAGCCGGCTTCTGAACGGTTCCGTGGTGGGGTTGAACCCCTCGCCCAGGACGAGCGTGCGCCACTTGGCCCGCAGGCTTGCGAACTCGTCCGCCTCCGCGGCCGGTACGGCGGACGGAGACACGGCGCTCGCCCGGACGGGCAGGCCGAGCGCGACAGCGGTGCCGGTGCTTGCGGTCAGAAAGCCGCGACGAGACCAACGAGTCGTCATGACGGCGCTTTCTAGCAGCGGAATGCTCAAACGCTCAAGAGGAGATGCCGAGTTGAGCGTATCGATCGTTTGACGGGAGAGGCAAAGTCGGTCGGCTCGCATGCTCAGGCGTTCCGCTGAACCGGCTGGACGGTAGCCCCGTATGACTCCTCGGGGGAATGGCGAAGCCCGTGCAGACGGGACGGAAGGAGAGCGGTGTGCCCACACGGCCCGATCCTGCGCAGCCCGACGAAGGCCCGGCCCTGGAGCCGATCCGCGTCCTGCGCCCACGCCGCACCGACGCCCTGGCGGAACTGTTCAAGGAGTGGGAGGAGAACAAGGGCGGCTACGAGACCGTGGCCCTGCCCGCAGCCCTGCCCGGCACCGAGGAGGCGACACAGGAGCTGCCGCCCGTCGCCGAGGACGGGAAGAGTCCGCCGCGCGGCGGCGCCCGCCCCGGTGCGGCCGTGTCCGGCCCAAAATTTCGCCGCACCGCCGTGGTGGTCGCCGTGACGGCGGCCGCGGTCATCGGCTTCGGCGGGGCTCTCCTGCTCCCCGGCCGCGGTGACGGCGCAGCGGCCCGGACACCGGCTCCCTCCGCGACCTCGTCCGCATCGGCCGAGCCCAATCCGACTGCCTCGGACGGCCCCGGTTCCGGCGATCCGGGTGGCCCTGCCGCCTGCACCGCGTCCTTCCGGACCGTCTCCTCCTGGCAGGGCGGCTACCAGGGCGAGGTGACCGTGACCAACGCGCCCGCCTCCGCCGCCTCGGGCTGGACCGCGACGGTCGTACCGGCCGACGGCGCCCGCCTCACCCAGGTCTGGGACGGCACCCTCACCAGGTCCGCGGACGGCAGGGCCACCATCGCCAACGCGTCGTGGAACGGCAGGCTTGAGCCCGGTGCGACCGTCAAGTTCGGCTTCCTCGCCTACACTTCGGCGACCGATGCTCCGTCGGCGCAGGTCAGCTGCGCGGCGACGGCCGAGGGCTCTGACGACGACTGATGCGTCCTGACACCGACTGAGCGTCCTGCCGACGGCTGAGGCGTCCTGGCGACGACTGAAGCGCGACGGGTCAGCGCCCGTGGTCGACCAGCGCCTGGGACACCGCGCGCACGCTGCGGGCGATGTGCTGCAGTTGCATGACCTCCGCCGCGTACAGCTTGATGGTGTGCTCGATGACCGACTCGGGCATGCCGAGCGACGGCAGGTCGGCCCGCGCGGTCTGCAACGCGGTGCGCGCGACCCGGATCTCGTTCTGGACCTGGATCTGAGCGTGGCGCGCGAGCAGCACGGGGTGGCGGATCAGCGCCGGGTAACTGCCGTAGCGGGCCGGCACCAGCTCCCGCAGCCACTTGGCCGCGGAGCGTTCCCAGTCGTAGGAACCGGGGGTCTTGACCTGGCACGGCCAGTCCGGGCTGATGCGCGTGGTCGTCAGGGGCATGGTCATCGCTTCCGGGTGTGCGGCGTCGTTCGGGGTGTCCGACGGGGTCGGGGCGGCCCCGGCCTAGGGGATGACCGGGGCCGCCGCCACGGGCGCTCGCGCATGCGATGCCCGACCGAACAGCCCGAGCGCCGACGCGGGTAGGAGACGGCGGCCACGGCTGTTCGCGAAGGGGCCCGGGAAACCAGACGGCGTTCGCACGGCGGATGGGGTGACGTGCGCATGAACGGACCGGCTACCTTTCCGCGGGCGGGTGGTGCGGTGTGAAGTATTTATATATGCCGTCCGCTTTGCAAGAAGCATGAAAACATTCATGCGTGATTTGATCTGAATGATTCCCCTGTGGCCTGTTTTGAACGGGGTGGACTGAGCCCGTGAGGCGGGCGGTACGGAGGATCAGTCCCGGAGGAAGAACTGGTGCTGGTCGGAGATCTGCTCGTACTCCTCCAGCCGCGCCTGCGTCCGCTCCGGGTCGGCGTCGGTCATGGCCTGCAGCAGCGCGGCGGCCATCACGCCGGGCGCCGCGTAGGAGTCGAAGACCAGCCGGGAGCCGGTGCCGGTGGCGAAGACGACGTCGGCGGTGTCGGCCACCGGCCCGAGCGCCAGGTCGGTGACCAGGGCGACCCGCAGCCCGGCGCTGCGCGCGACCCGTACGGCCGTGAGCGTCTCCTGGGCGTGCCGGGGCATGGAGAACGCCAACACCCAGGTGCCGCCGGCCTCGCGCGACTGCAGCAGCGCGTCGTAGGCGACGCTGCCGCCCCGGGTCACCAGCCGCACGTCCGGGTGGATACGGCGAGCCGCGTAGGCGAAGTACTCGGCGAGGGACGCCGAGATGCGCAGCCCGAGGATGGTCAGCGGGGTCGACTGGGAGAGTTTGCGGCCGATGTCGATCACCTGATCGGGGTCGGCGAAGTCGCGCCGCAGGTTCTCCAGGTTCTCGATCTCGGCGTCCACCGCGGCCTGCAGTTCGTTGGCGCCGTTCTCCTCGGCCGCCGCCGGGCCCCCGGCGAGGGTGCCCAGGGCGATCGACTGGAGCTTCTCCCGTAGCGCGGGGTAACCGCTGAAGCCGACCGCCGCGGCGAAACGCGTCACCGACGGCTGGCTCACGCCGACCCGCTCCGCCAGATCGGTGATCGAAAGGAACGCGGCCTCGGTGATGTGCTCGATCAGGTACTGGGCGATGCGCCGCTGCCCCGGCGACAGCCTCGGCTGGTCGAAGAGCGCCCTGAGCTGGGAAGTCGGGGATGCCTCGGCCTCCGGGGCCGTCTTTCCCGAGGTGATCGCGGATGCCTGCGCACGTGCCTGCTGGGGCGATGACACCGGTGCGCCTCCTTTGTCTCCCACAGTGCTTCAACATAGCTCACACACTGTGGCCACCGAGGCTGCTCCGAGCGGCAACGCTCAACGGCGATAGATCGTGATCGAATGGCCGACCGTATCGATCGAACGACTGGTCTCGATCAACTCGGCCAATCGTCCGGTCGCCTTGGCCACCGAGGAGTCCGACATGACCAGCAGCCCGCGCACCTCGCGGACGGGCACCTTGCGCGGATCGGCGGCCCGGATGCCGTAAGCGGACGGCACCCCGCTGCCCTTGTACACGAGCCAGACCCGCTCGCCCCGGTACCGCTCGCGCAGCCGGTCGGCCAGCCGTCCGAGGTCCTGACCCCAGTCCACGTTGGAGTCGTGCAACCGCAGATGTGTCTTCTCCGGACCGCCGAACGCCTCGTTGGAGTACGGCAGGTAGTAGGGGTACGTCCGCAGCGAACTGACCGCGACGAACAGCGTCAGCACCCCCACCGCGACCGGCGCCCACCGCCATCGCAGAGCGACCGCACACCCCGCCGCCACCGCCAGGAACATCGGCACGAAGACGGCGTACCGCGTGCCGAAGTCCCGCGACCCGAGCATGGCCGCGGCCAGCAGCAAGCCCGTGGGCACCAGCAGATAAGGCGCCACCGGCAGCAGCCGCCGTACGGCGAGCAGCGAAACGACACCCGCCACCCACAGGGCGAGCATGCCGAGCGGCGTCTTCACCAGCAGCGCGGCCGGCAGGTAGTACCAGAGCGACCCGGTGTAAAGACGGCCGAACAGAAAGCCCTGCCACGGGTAGTTCTCGAAGCCGAACTGGATCCGCATCCCGTCCCGGTACGCCTCCGGGAACG
Organism: Streptomyces sp. CA-251387; assembly: GCF_050936625.1. Lineage (NCBI taxonomy): Bacteria > Bacillati > Actinomycetota > Actinomycetes > Kitasatosporales > Streptomycetaceae > Streptomyces > Streptomyces sp. CA-251387. The sequence goes on from NZ_JBNJMJ010000001.1 coordinate 8,961,455, forward strand.
GCAGCAGATCCACGGCCAGTCCCCGCAGCCCGTGCACGACGGGCACCGACTGCTCCGGCGCCCAGCGCAGCCGCGGATCGACCACCAGATACGACAGCCATACGACCGCGATCGCGGCCAGCGCCACGACACCGGCGCCCGCAGCCGCGCGCACGAGCGCCCCGCGCCGGGGTTCGCCGGACGACCTCCCGCACCACACCGACAGGCCCGCGAGCGCCATCAGTACCGGGACGGCCGCCAGCGTGCTCATCTTCGTCGCCAGGGCCGCACCGAGCGCCACCCCGGCGAGCGGCACGTACCACCGCGGCCGGCGGCGGGCCCGCCACAGCAGCCAGACCGACGTCAGCACGAACCCGGCCGCCGGTACATCCAGCGTGGCCAGCGAGCCGTGCGCGATGACGTCGGGGGAGAAGGCGTACAGGCCGAGCGCCGCCAAACCGCCCGCCGCACCGGCCAGTTCACGGGTGAAGGCGAAAACGATCAGTCCGAACAGAAGCGTCAAAACGATCACGGGCAGTCGGGCGAACAGCATCAGCCGCCACGGGTCGTTCCCGGATTCGTACAGCAGATGCCGACCCAACTGGCCCTGATCGCCGCTGAAGGAGGGATCGACGTGCGGGTCGGCCAGCGCCACTCCGACGCCGATGACCAGCTTTCCCAGCGGCGGATGCTCCGGGTTGTGACGCAGCCGGCGCTCGTGCAGATACTCGGCCGCCGTGCCCACGTACACGGGTTCGTCGATCGTCGGCGTCTGCTGCACGGCCGTCGTCACCATCGCGACAGCCATCTGGCCGAGCAGCACGGCCACGAGGAGCGGCACGAGCAGGCGGCGGGCGGACCGCGGCCAGGGCCGACTGCCGGACGTGCCGCGTGTGCCCGGCGTGCCGGGCGTGCTGGGCGTGTCGGACGTGCCGGAGGCCTCAGGCTCATGAGGGAACGCCTGAGGGGCCGGGGCCGAGTGCTGTTCGAGCGCCATCATCCGCTCCGCGGCGCCGTCGACCCCACGGCGGCGGGTGCTGGGGCAGAGCCGGCCCATGGGCCTACTCTGCCAGCACCCGCCGGGGACGCCGTCACCGCTTGAGGAGTCGTACCGACAGACCTTCCGTCGTGTAGACGGGTACGGCCAGCAGCGCGTCGGAGTTCAGCTCCACCCGGTCGAACTGGCCGCGCAGCCGCGACGCCTCGATGACGGGAACCGTGGTCCCCGCGACCGGCGGGCGCTCGTCGTCGAGGCGCAGCGACAGCACGCTGCCCCGGCCCAGCACGACCCGGCGGGACACTTCCAGCGCCGGACCGTGGTTCTTGCGCAGTAGCAGCTCCAGGCTCGTCTCGCCCTCCTGGACGTAAGAACCGCGCACCCGCAGGACCTTGTCGGCGCGGAGCGTGCCGCCCACGACCCGTACATCGCCCTGACCGAGCGCGCCCGCCGACCCGGCGACCAGCACGCCGCCCTCGACCACCGTGCCGCCGTGGTAGCGGTTGTGCCCCGTCAGCATGAGCGTGCCGGTGCCGCGCTTGGTCAGACCGCCCTCGCCGCGGATGTCGTTGCGCCAGGTGTCGGCCGCGCCGAAGCCCCCGTCGCCGCGTCCAGCGTGACGGTCACGTCGGAGTCGAAGGCGCCGTAACCGTCCGCCGCGGCGAACAGGTTGAGGCGCCCCCACTGCTCGAAGCCGTCCAGCAGGACGTACCCGGCGGGCAGCGCGGTCGTCCGCAGCACCTCGCGGCGCTGGTCCGCGGTCAGATACGGCTGGCGCGTCTCCAGCAGCGCCTCGGCGCCCTTCGGCACGGTGAGCGGCTCGTCGCGGCCGGTGCGGGTCAGTACGTAGGTCAGCTTGGGCTTGACCGTGCGGGCGTTGGCGTCCCGGTCGGTGTACGGGTCGCCGTCGGTGCCGGCCGAGTGGGCGTACGCGTACAGGGTGTCGGCCGTCGTGCCGGTCCGCTGCGTGAAGTACGCCAGGGCCTGCGCGCGAGCCGCGGCCTTGAGCTCGGCGTTGGCCGGGTCGACGAGGGCGGCGGCGGCCAGGGCCGTGGCCATGATGCGGCCGCCGATGACGTCGACCGTGGAGTGCATGCCCGCCACGATGCGGGTGTGGCTGAGCTCGAAGGCGCGGGTCACCAGCTCCTGGAAACGCTCCGGAACGGCGTAGGCGTACGCCAGGGCCGCCAGGTGCAGGGCATTGGTGTGCCCGCTCGGGAAGCCGCCGTCCTCGGCCGCGTTCTCGCCGCGCTGGCGCAGCAGCTGCGGGGCGACCACCACCTCCGACTCGTAGACGGGGAAGCCGAGCGCGTCTTTCTTGCCGGTGTCGACGACCTCGCTGTCCTCGTTCATGCGCCACGGACGCGGGTACTGGAAGGCGAACTTGGCCGGGTTGCCGGAGGCGAAGGGGCCGCGCACGGTGTCGACCAGCCTGGCCACCTTGCCGAGCTCCGAGTCGTACGAGCCCGCGCCGATCGCCGATCCTGCCGGGGCGTCCGCGGGCAGGGCGTCGCTGATCTTCCCGGCAGGGGTACCGTCCGGCGCGCTGGTGATCGAAGTGACCGCCTTGGCCCCCGACTTGTACAAGTCGGCGAGCGGACCGAGTCCGGCGATCACCGAGTAACTCTGGTGCTGGCGGTCGACGATGAACGATTCCTTCGCCTGGGCGTCCGTGCGCGCGGCGGTGATCCGGGCGCAGTAGCGCATGTTGGCGCGCAGCACCTCGGGCGTCAGCGGCGTGCCGGTGTTCCAGGCGCCGCCGGTCTTCCACACCTTCGCGAAGCCGCCGAGGATGCGGACCACCGCATTGGTCTCGGGCGTCTGGTTAGCGACGACGTTCGTCTTGTAGTCGTCGACGAACGCGGCGGCGTTCACAGCGGCCTTGGCGTCCGCGGAAGGAAGCCAGCCGGCGACGGCGGGGACGGCCACCAGGGCCGCCCCACTGCCGACGGACGTGATCAGAAAGCGCCTTCTGTTCATGGCGGAGGTGGCGTGACGGCCGGCGGTTGACGGCATGAGTCCCTCTCTTGAGCTCTTCGGCCGTACGGCCGCGAGGAGATCGAAATGATCGACTCGACCGTCTGGTGTGCATGACGCACACGGCGCACACGAAGCAAAGGCGCACGTGGAGCAGAAGCGCAGGGGATCGAGTCGTACGAGCGAAGATCTACGGGCGAGTTGTGTCGGACTCGGGATGTCCCGGCGTCCGGCAGGTGTCACAGAAGTGAACGGGCGAGCGCCACCGCCCCCTCCACCGGCGGCAGTCGGAGCGGCCGTGGCCGGGCCCCCGGCACACTCTCGGCGAGAGCGGAGGCGAAGGCCTCGTATAGGACGGGCTGGGCGAGAACGGTGCTGCCGGCCACCACGACGTCGTCCACGGTGACCCCGCGCGCGGCGAGCCGCGCGACGAGTGCCGCCAGTGAACGGCCGCCCTCGGCGATGACCGCACGGGCGAGCGCCGAACCGGCCTCCGCGGCCGCGAACACGACCGGCGCATGCCGGCCCCACTCCGCGGAGACGTCGGTGGCGCCCTCCAGCGCCGCGCCGAGCGCGGGCACTTCGGCGACCCCGAACGCGTCGAGGAGACCGAGCGCCAGGGCGTCCGGCTCTGCTCCGCAGTCGTGTGCCGCCCACACGGCCCGTGCGGCCTCGCGGACGAGACCGGCCGAGCCGCCCTCGTCGCCGAGCACCGCGCCCCAGCCGCCGATCTGCACCGGGCTGCCGTCGGCCAGCCGGCCGACGGCGACAGAACCGGTGCCGGCGACCAGACCGACGCCCTTGTCCAATCCGGCGGCGGGGACGAGGAGTTCGGCGTCGCCGACGACCAGTGCGGGCGCGTCGAAGTGGAGTTGCAGCGCGGTACGGATCTGGGCGCACTGGCGAGGCGTCTCACAGGCGTGCCCACCCAGGGCCAGCGCGGACGGGCGGGCACCCGTGGGCAGGGCGTCGGCGACCAGCGCGGCCAGCCAGCCGGCGGCGGCCACGGGGTCGTGCGGCCGCCAGCCACTGCTCGCCCGGACGTGATCGGCGATCAGCGCGTCCCCGGCGCGGGCGCGGAGATGTGTCTTGGTGCCGCCCACGTCGATACCGACCACGAGTGGCGTCGTTTCCTGCACGGGTCCTCTTTCGTCGTTGCGCAGCGCGATGACGGCGGGCGAACCGTGCCAAGCGCTCCGCTGGACGTGCCGCGCTGTGGCGTCATTTGTGCGCGGCCCCATCGGGTGGTCGCGCTCGCGCGGCAGAGCCGCATATTGAGCGCAGCCCAGCGCCCCTTCGGGGCGTTGCCGGAACAGTCGCGGACTTCGTTCAGGGAACGGGCGTAGAGGTATCGGGAAGCCCCGGGACGGGCCTCGTGCGGAACACGGCAGGCGAGTACCGTGCACTTCGTTAGGAAGTTAACTAACGAAGTAGGGTGCGCGTCAAGAGGCGCGGAAACCCGATGCCGAACGACCTTGGCGGCCTTGTTGGCGCCGGGGAAGGACGGGGGCGTCCCGTGTCGTTCGGTGCGTGCTCTCGGCGTGCGGACGAAGGTTCTCGGTGGGGGTGCCCCGGTCGAACGAAGGTGAGACCAGGGGAGAGCCACTGGGGCCTCGGCCGGTGCGGCGAGACTGCGTGCCGGGCGGCGCGGGAGCGTCGCCGGACTTCCTCGGCGGCGCCCGGCCGCCGCAGCACCACCTGGGGAGAGCATGGACCTGAGCGAGAGCGCGCGTGCGGTGTTCGCCGTGCTGGCCGCGGCCGGCAGCGCGACCCGGCCGCAGCTCGCGAGCCTGGCGGGCCTGTCCAAGCCCACCGTGTCCGCCGCCGTCGCGGAGTTGGAGAGCGCCCGGCTGGCTGCCCACTCCGGCACCGCCTCCGGCGGCACGGGCCGTACCGCCGCCGTCTACGGTCTCGGGCCCGCCGCCGGGGCGGTGCTCGCCGTGGACCTCGGTCCCGCCTTGACCCGGGTGCGTGGCTGCGCCCTGGACGGCACCCTTCTCGCCCAGGCCACCGGGACCCGGGAGGAGGCCGCCGACGTGGTGCGCGAGGCGCTCGTCGCGCTGCCCGCCGGCGCCCCGCTGCGCACCGTCGTCGTAGCCGTCGGCGACGTCACCGCACGCGAGAAGGAGGGCGCCCGCATGCGCCCCGCCACGGCCAAAGCCGGCCCCGTCTTCGACGCCATGGCCGTCGCCCTGCCGCCGGGCGTTCCCGTCCACCTCGAGAACAACGTCAACTGCGCCGCGCTCGCCGAACTGCACGAGGGCGCCGCGCGCGGCCGGCGCACCTTCGGCTACCTGCGGATCGGCGTCGGTATCGGCCTCGGCATCGTGATCGGCGGTCAGGTGCTGCGCGGAGCCAACGGCGCCGCCGGTGAGCTGGCCCGGCTGCCCTACCCCTGGGACGACGGCCGCGAGCCGCGCCACGAGGCCCTGGAGGAGTACATCGGCGCCCGCTCGCTCCTGCGGCGGGCGGCCGAGGCCTGGCCGGACGAGGACGGGCCCTGCCCCCGCACCGCCGAGCAGCTCTTCGCCCTGGCCGGGGAGGGCCGGGCGGCGGCCCGCGCCGTGATCGGCCGCCATGCCACCGACGTCGGCCGTCTCGCCGCCGCCGTGACCGCCGTACTGGACCCGGGGCTGATCGTCCTCGGCGGCAGCACCGGCGCGGACCCGCAGATCCTGCCCGGTGTGCGGGCCGAGCTGGCCCGGCTGAGCTGGCCCACCGAAGTCGTCAGCAGCACGGTCGGCGAGCTCGGCACCGTCGTGGGCGCCGCCCGGCTCGCGGTATCCCGAGGAGTCCAAACCGTGACCGAGGCCGCGGGGGCGAAGGATTGACGGCTTCCGACTCGATCTGCCAATGTCCGGACAAGCGCTTTCTGAGTCGGCCGGGACGCCGACTCCGGGTGAGCCTCCCGCTCGTACGCGAAGTACGGCAGCCGCACGAGGGCGTGCTTGTGCGACGACGGCCCTCATGGCCGGGGACCCCACCCGTCAGGGCGACGCGGCCGGGCGAGGCCGCGCCCCCGGAATGCGAAATTTTCTGCAAAATGCACCAGTGCCGCCTCGATCGGCGCCGTGCTCCGTCCCCTACGACGAAAAGGGATCGAAGATGACCACTGTGGGTGTGCGGCGCTCCCGCCGACTCGGCCGCGGCGGCATACGCCGCGTGGTTCCCCTCGCTGCCGTGGCCACGGCAGGTGCCCTTCTGCTCTCCGCCTGCGGCGGGGGATCCGACTCGGGCGGGACCTCCAAGTCGCTGACGTTCTGGATCTCCACGGTTCCGGGGCAGGACGCGGGCTGGAAGAAGATGGTGGCGCAGTACGAGAAGGAAACCGGCGTCAAGGTCAAGCTCGTCAACATCCCCTACGACGGCTACGACGCGAAGCTGCGCAACGCCGCGCAGGCGAACTCCCTGCCCGACGTGGCGGCAGTGCCGAAGCTGGACCCGATCTGGTCGAACAAGCTGATCGACCTCAAGGACATCGCCAACAACAAGAGCAACAAGATCAACGGCAACTTCGTGGCCAAGGACTCTTCCGGGAAGGTGCTGTCCATCCCCTCGGACGTCACCGCGTCCGGCATGTTCATCAACAAGTCGCTCTTCGAGAAGGCCGGCGTCTCCTACCCGACCTCGCCCCAGAAGACCTGGACCTGGACCGAGTTCATCAAGGCGGCGAACGAGGTCCGGGAGAAGACCGGCGCCAAGTACTCCCTGACGTTCGACCAGTCGCCGTCCCGGCTGCGCGCCATGGTGTACGAGATGGGCGGGAAGTACGTCCACGCGGACGACTCCGGCAAGTTCTCGGTGGACGCGGCGACCAAGAAGGCCGTGAACACCTTCGTCGGATGGAACGACGACAAGACCATGCCGAAGTCGGTGTGGACCAGCGGCGCCGACCCGTCGGCCATGTTCCAGAGCGGTGACGTCGTCGCCTACTGGTCCGGCGTGTGGCAGGTTCCCGCCTTCGCGGAGAGCATCAAGAAGTTCGAGTGGGCGAGCGTCCCGACTCCTGCCCAGCCGGTGCAGGCCAGCGACGTCAACAGCGGCGGCATGACGGTGGGCTTCAACAACAACGCCGACGCGGCCACCGCCGCGAAGAAGTTCCTGTCCTGGCTGTACGAGCCGGCCCACTACCAGGCGCTGTGCGAGGCGTCCGGGTTCCTGCCGGTCGAGAGCGGTCTGAACCCGAAGTACCCCTTCAAGTCCGAGGCGGCGCAGGCGGCGTTCAAGCTGTACAACGAGTCGATCCCGCTCTACGCCCCGATCTCCGGCTACTTCAACACCGCGCAGACGAACTGGGTGCTGAAGGGCAAGAGCCTCACCGAGGACCCGACCAAGACGGAGCTCGGCAAGGCGATCAACGGCCAGCAGTCGGCCGACAAGGCCCTGCAGAACATCGTGGACGGCTACAACCAGCAGGTCGGCGGCTGATCGTAGGCCCAAGGCCCGGGCGGCGGGGTCGAGACACCGCCGCCCGGGCCTTGGGACCCCACGTGATGCCGGGCTCATGGCCTGAGCCCACAGGAACCCATTCCACCAGCACGGAGTCAGGAAGATGACAAAACGCGCCTCGGACGTGTCCGCGAGCCCGCCCAGGAGACGCAGTAAGTACACCGTCGCGCCGCTCGTCCTCATCGCGGCCAATGTCGTGCTCTTCGCGCTGTTCTTCCTCTGGCCGGCGGTGATCGGGCTCGTCTACTCCTTCACGAACTACACGGGCGTAGGGGCGTTCCAGTTCGTCGGGCTGGACAACTACAGCAACCTGTTCGGGGACTCCACCTTCTACGGCGCGCTGACCCGGACGCTGCTGTACACCGTGCTCTTCGTTCCGCTGAACTTCGTGTTGTCGCTGCTCATCGCCAACGTGCTGGTGAGCAAGCACGCCAAGGGCGCGTCGGTCGCCCGCGTCTTCTTCTTCATCCCGTGGCTTCTGTCGCCCATCGTCGTGGGTGTCCTGTGGCGGTGGCTGTTCGGTGAGAACTTCGGACTGGTCAACTACCTCATCGAGAAGGTCGGCGGAAGCGCCGTGCCGTGGCAGTCGAACGCGGACCTGTCGCTGCTGGTGGTCGTGGTGGCGGCATCCTGGGCCTGGACGGGCTTCTCCATGCTGCTGTTCATCGCGGCGATCAAGAACGTACCGACGTCGTACTACGAGGCGGCCGCGCTCGACGGCGCCGGTCCGTGGCGCCAGTTCATCAGCATCACCCTGCCGAGCATCGCGCCGACTTCCTTCATCGTCATCCTGCTCAACACGATCCACGGGATGAAGGAATATCCGCTGTTCGCCTCCCTCAACAACGGCGGACCCGGAACGTCGAACAACCTGCTCGTCCAGTACATCTACCAAACCGGCTTCAAATCGGGCCAGATCGGCTACGCGAGCGCCGCGTCGTTCGTGCTCATGCTCATCCTGATGGCCGTCGCGATCGTCCAGCTGATGGTCAACCGGCGGGTGGAGAACCGATGACAACCACAGACATGCCGCGCAAGGTCGACTCCGGGCCCGGACGGGCTGTTCCCAAGAAGCGGCTCAGCGGCGCGGCCAGCGGTGGGCTTCGGCGCGCGGTGCCCGCGACGACCCTGCTGTGGGTCCTGGCGGCGCTCTACGGGATTCCGGTGCTGTGGTTCGTCCTCAGCTCCTTCAAACCGGCGGGAGACCTGTTCTCCCTTCCGCTGACGATGTTTCCGCACAACCCCACCGTGTCGGGTTACAAGGCGGCGTGGGACAGCGCCAACTTCTCCCAGTACTTCATCAACACGACCATCGTGTGTGTGATCGCGACGATCCTCACGGTGGGGGTCAGCTGCTGCACGGGGTACGCGCTGGCGAAGTACGACAACAAGTGGCTCAAGGTCTTCTTCGTCGGCATCCTGGCCACCACGATGCTGCCGTCCGAGGTCATGCTCGCCCCGCAGTTCCTGGTGGTCCGCGACCTCGGCCTCTACAACTCGCTCGCCGGCATCATCCTCCCGGCCGTGCTCACCGCGACCGGGTGCTTCATGTTCCGCCAGTTCTTCCTGACGGTCCCCGACGAGCTCATCGAGGCCGCCCGCATCGACGGCGCGCGTGAGCTGTCGATCTTCCTGAGGATCATGGTGCCGATCTCCCGGCCCATCATGCTGACGCTCGCCATCCTGTCGTTCCAGTGGCGGTGGAACGACTACATCTGGCCGCTGCTGATGCTCAACGACCCCGAGAAGTTCACCGTGCAGATCGGTATCCAGAGCCTCGTCGGGGCGCAGAACATCAACTGGTCGGTGGTGCTCGGGGGTTCGGTCATCTCCATGATTCCGCTGATCGTCGTCTTCCTGGTGTTCCAGCGTTACGTCATGAACGCCGACATCAATGCCGGACTGAAGGACTGACCTTGCCCACCCCGCTCGACCACGAGTTCGTCCGCGCGGCGGCCCGCGCCGCCGACCGGCTGGCCGCCCCGCTGGCGGCCGACCCCGACGAGGAACCCGCCGATGTGCCGCACCGTGGTCTGGCGCGCCGTGTGAAGACCCTGGTCGCGGCCTACCGTTCCACGGACTCGGCACTGCACGGCAGCAGGCAGGTCATCGCCGCTGCGATGACCCACCTCGCCGCCCTGCGGGCCGCGCAGACACCCACCGGCCTCTTCGCCGGCGGCGACAACGTGCAGTCACCGCCGGACTCCGCGTTCACCGTCAACGACGTGTGCGACGCGCACGTCCTCGCCGTCGGCGCGGGGCCCGAACTGCGCGAGATCACGGCCGCGCTCGCCGAGATCGCCCACGCCGCCACCGGCAGTCTCCTGACCGGGGGGGTGCACACCCCGAACCACCGCTGGGAGCTGTGCGCGGCGCTGGCCCGGCTGCACCGGTCGTTCCCGGACGACCGGCTGCTCGACCGCATCGAGGAGTGGCTCTCCGAGGGCGTCGACATCGACGCGGAGGGCCTGTACTCGGAACGGAGCGCCAACTACGCGGCCCACGTGTCCAACCCTTCGCTGCTGCTGCTGGCCGACGTGCTCGGCCGCGCCGACCTGCTGGACGCCGTCGAACGCAACCTCGCCACGACCCTGGACCTCATCAGGCCGGACGGCACGCTGGAGACCGTCCACTCGCGACGGCAGGACCAGAACCGCCCGTTCCCGCTGGCGCCCTACCTGCCGCACTACCGGCTGCTCGCGATCCGCACCGGCCGGGGTGACTTCGCCCGGGCGGCACGGCTGGCGGCCGTCGGCGGCATCGACGACCCCGACTTGCTCGCCCAGACCCTCCTCACCCCGGACCTGTGCCGCGCCCTGCCGGCCCCGGCCGCGGAGACACTCCCGCGCGACCGGTACCTCACCACCGCACGCCTCGCCGCACGCGCCTCGGCCACCGCGCACACGGTGCTGTACGGCGGCTCCGACGTGCCCGAGCACCGGCGCATCCGCTCGGGCCTCGCCTGCAACCCCACCTTCCTGCGCCTGTTCGCCGGCGACGCAGTCCTCGACGCGGTCCGCCTCTCGCGGGGGTTCTTCGACATGGGCCCGTTCCGCGCCGCCGGCATGCAACAGCTCGCCGACAACCGGTACCGGCTCACCGAGACCCTCACGGCCGCCTACTACCAGCCGCTCCCGACGGACCAGAGGCGGGACGACGGCGTCTACCGGCTGGTGGACGAGGGACGCTTCTCGGCCGCGATGGCCTTCCCGGACCGGCCCCGGGACGAGGTCTCCCACACCACCCGCGTCGAGGTGGACCTGCGGGAGGACGGCGCCGACCTGCGGATCGACATCAGCGGACCACGGGTGCCCTGGGCCCTCGAACTGACCTTCCGGCCGGGCGGCGTGCCGGAGGGCGCCGTAGCGATCGGCGACGGGCGCTGGTGCCTGACGACCGGGCCGATGACCTACCGGGCCGGTGACGACGAGATCCGGATCGAGGCCGACGTCGAGGCCGGCGAACCGCTTGCCGGGCCGGACCGGAGCGACGTCCTGCGGTACGACCCGGGTCAGGACTACACGGTGGTGGGCGGCACCGATGCCATGACCGGGAATCGCGTCTACATCGGTGGACATGGCCCGCACACTATGACCGTCGCACTGCGCGCCCGCCGGCCCGGACCTGCGGTGTGACCCCGACGACCCGCACCATGGCCACCTCAGGCATGAAGGGCTGATCACCGTGCACCTACCGCCCCGTCGCGTGCACCTCCCTCGCCAGCTCGGCGCCCTGCACGACCTCCCCGACACCCCGGAGGCGTACGACGCCGTCCTCGCCGGTGTCGCCGAGGAGGCCCTGACCCGGCTCACGCCGCAGGGCAACCTGGAGCACCCGGACTGCGGCGACGACATCGGCGACACGTCCCTCGGCATCACCTCCCTGCTCGCCCTGGCCTGGCAGCGCGGAAAGGACCCGCGACTGCCGGAGGCGGTGCGCCGCAGCCTCGCCTTCCATCTGCGCGAGCGGGTGTACACCGAGGACAATCCCGGCTACCCGAACCTCAAGGCACGCGGCACAGGGCTGCCGTACGCCCGTTACGTGCTTGAGGCAGGCGCCCACCCCATCGGCGACTGGCCGAGCACGGTGTGGGCGCTGCTCCAGGCGGTCGACGTGCTGGATCTGGCCGACGGCCTCGTCGAGGACGAGCAGCGCGCCGAACTCCTGCAGGTGGCGCAGGGCTACTGGCGCTGGCTGACCGAGGCGACCTTCTTCAACCCGCAGGAGGCGGGCAACCAGGCCATCGGCTGTGTCGTCGGCGGGTTGATGCTGGCCCGCCATCTCTCGCCGGAGCAGGGCGAGTCGGTGCGCGCGCGGGCGATCGCCCTGTACCTCGACGAGATCCGGGCCCGTCGAGTTGCGGACCGGGGCGCCCTGCTGCCCCCCGAGCACGGCGGCGCGTACGACAACAACTACGGCCCGATCTCCCTGTCCTTCCTCGCCCAGGCCCACCGGATCAGCGGCGAGGAGATCTTCGCCGAGGACGGCGACGCGCTCGCCCGCTACATCGACGCCCGTCTGACGAACGGCGGCTTCGACAACGGCGGGCCGCGCTACAGCGAGCAGCACTCCGGCTTCGAGTCGGTGCTCGGCCTGCGCTACTTCAGCGCCCGGATCGGCTCCGACCTGGGCCGCTACCGGGGCGACACCCGGTGGGGCCGGCACGCGGTCAAGGCGGACGGCGGCATCGACGGTCACTTCGCCTGGATGCTGGTCTGGCAGATCCAGGACACCACCCCCTGGCACCGCAGCCCGTCGCCGGTCCCCGCCCGTCACCAACTCCGTGCGGGCACGGTCTCGGTGGCCTTCGACAGCCGTATGACGCCGTCGCTGGTCGAGGCGGCGGGGACGTACTACCTGCCGGCGGCGGTGAACCGGCAGCACGGATTCGGCCCGGTCACGGACGGCTTCCTGTTCTGCCGCCCCATGGGCGAGGTCCGCGTGCGCGACGTGATCGCCGACGGCCTCACGGCCAAGCTGGTCACCAAGCCGGTCGTCGGCCGCGACCACGTCCTGCGCCATGTGCAGTCCCTGTACGTCACCGACGGCACCAGTCTGTGGATCACCGTCGCGGTGGAACGGCTCCCCGGAACGCCGTACCTGCTCGCCGGCCTGCCGTACGCCACCGACGACGGCGACCGGGTGCGCAGGACCGCGGAGGGCCAGATCACGGCCGCAGGTGAACTCCGCCTCACCCACCCGGAGTCAGACGGCCCGGACCACTTCGACGCCCGCGCCGACCGGACCCAGGAAGAGGCGGCCTTCGCCCTGGCGGCCGACCCCCGCGGCTACGGCAACCCCGACGAAGGCTGGCGTCACCTGGTCAGCTCGACGGCCCTGGAGGCCGACCCGGCCCCCGGCGCCCCGGAGGACCTGCACGTCTTCGCCGTACGTTACGGACCGACAGGGCCGTTCGCGCCCACGTTCACATACGACGGTTCCGGCCTGACGGTCCGGACCGAGGCCTTCACCGCGGTGATCGGCGAGCCAGCGGGCGGTGCGCAGGGAGAGCCGGAGCTGACCCTGCGGGCCGGGTAGACGGCGGGCCCGGCCGGGCAGTCATGGGTTGGCGGCCGGGGCAGGTATGGGTGCACGGCCGGAACCGTGATGTCCACCCCTGCCGTCATGCGTCCGCACGGGCGGCCGGCGGCTCCTGCGGGACGGGCAGCGCCGCGCCCGGCACCACTAGATCGGCCTTGTCCCGCGTCGAGGCGACCAGTTGCGCGTTGCGCTGGTCGGAGCGCAGGACCCAGGTCACCGCCTGGTCGTGGGTCTTGCCGAACTGCTCGTGCCGGGCGATCAGCCGCCGGAGCCGCTCCGGTTCGTCGAGCTCGCAGAACCACACCTCGTCCAGCTGCGGCCCGACCCGCGCCCACGCGCCGGTGTCCAGCAGCAGGTAGTTGCCCTCGGTCACGACCAGCCGGGCCGTCGGCTCCACCGCGATGGCGCCCGCGATCGGCTGCTCGAGCACCCGCTCGAAGCCGGGCGCGTGCACGGTGTCGCCGGTCTCTTCGTGCAGGCGCCGCAGCAGGGCCGCGTACCCCGCCGCGTCGAAGGTGTCCGGCGCGCCCTTGCGGTCCCGTCGGCCGAGCCGGTCCAGCTCGACGTCGGCGAGGTGGAAGCCGTCCATGGGCACATGCGCGACCCACGGCTCCCCGGCACCGTTCAGCTCCCGCACGAGGTGCTCGGCGAGCGTCGTCTTGCCCGCGCCGGGGCTGCCGGCGATCCCGAGGACGGCGCGGCGGCCGTCCCGGGAGAGGGACCGTGCCCGGGTGAGGAGGTCGTCGAAGGTCAGGGTCACACAGCAGAGTGTGTCACCCGGTCGGCGGGCGGGCGTCAACAGTGCCCAGCGCGAGAAGACGGTCGGCTCACGTCAGGCTCTTGGCCGAACTTCGCGCTGCACCCTCATCCCTTGCGGGTTAGTTTGTCCGTGTTTTCGGTGTTTCCCGGTTCCCCGCCGCCCACTCGCCGGGTTGTGGGGCTGAGAAGCCCTACGACGCGTAGGGGTGAGGGGCGGACGATGACCTACGGCACGAAGCCCGTGCTCGTCGGCAGGGGACGGCGCGACGAGGCGCTCGTGTCCGGCAGGTCGCGACGGGCCGGCGGCGACGGCCTGCTCGCGGCGGTGGCCGGCGCCTTCACCCTCGCCCAACTCCTCCTCGTGCGGCCCTGGATCGGCCTCGGCTGGGACGAGGTGGTGTACGTCAGCCAGGTCGGCACCGAGGCTCCGGCCGCCTTCTTCAGCGCCCCACGCGCGCGTGGCGTCTCCCTGCTGGTGTGGCCCGTCGCCTCCTGGTCGTCGTCCACGACACTGCTGCGTGTCTATCTCGCGGTCCTGTCCGGACTGGCCCTGTACCTGGCCCTGCGCGCCTGGCGCGGACTGTTCCCGGCCCGTGTCCTCGCCGGTGCGGGCGCCCTGTTCGCCACCCTGTGGATGACCCTCTTCTACGGCCCGCAGGCCATGCCCAACCTCTGGGTCGCGTTCGGCGCCCTGATCTGCGTCGGCTGCTTCCTGCGCGCCCGCGAGGACCCCTTCGACCGACGGGCCCTGTGGGGCGTCCTCGCCGGCGCCGCGCTGATGGCGTGGATGCGGCCCACGGACGCCGTATGGGTCGCGCTGCCACTGCTCGTCCTCGCGGTGGCGGTACGGCACTGGCGGCTCGGGGCCGCCCTCGCGGCGGGCCTCGTGGCCGGGGGTGTCGAGTGGGTGATCGAGGCGATCGTCGGCTACGGCGGTCTGCGGGAGCGGCTGAACGAGGCCTCCCGTATCCAGGGCGACCTGGGCTGGAACCTCGCCGTCGACGACCAGCTGCGCAGCCTGGTCGGCAGCACCCTGTGCCGGCCCTGCAACGGCGAGATGCCCCACCCGGTCGTCTACGCCTGGTGGTTCGTCCTGCCCCTGCTCGCCGCCCTCGGTCTGGCGGTCGCGATCCTCGCCGGCCGCACCACCCGGACCCTGGTTCCGCTGCTCTGCGCCGCGACGGCCGCCTTCCCGTACCTGTTCATGATCGGATACGCGGCGCCCCGCTTCCTCCTGCCCGCCTACGCACTCCTCGCCGTCCCGGTCGCGGACGCGCTGCGCCACCTGGTCAAAACGCGCTACGGCCGATGGCGCCCCGCCGTCGCCGGCGTGATCGCGTTCGGGCTGGCCGGACATCTGGCCGTGCAGTACGCCGTCCTGGACCGCGCCGTGGACCGCACCACCGCCAACCGCCAGGACTGGGCCCGCTCGGCCGCCGAACTGCACCGCCTGGGCGTACGGCCGCCCTGTCTGCTCACCGGCCACGAGGCCATCCCCGTCGCCTACTACACCGGCTGCTCGTCCGGCGCGACCCGCGGCCACAACGCCAACACCACGAGCGCCGAGATCCTGCGGACCGCCCGCAGCGTCCCGGTCGGCGCCCTCACCGCCCCCGGTGGCACACCGCCGCGGTACGCCCGCGACTGGGAGCTGCACCGCCTCGACGGCCTGGAGGTCCGCATCGCCCCGGCGCCGCGCGCAGGCGGAGCGGAGTGACGCCGGAGCAGGTCCTCGACGGGCGCCCGCGCAGACGGGCCTACTGGCACAGCGCCTTCACGCTCGCCGTCCTCGTGGCCGTGGTCTGGCTGGCCCGGCGCCACTGGCCGGTGCTCGAAACCGGCGTGGTCCGGCTGACCGTCGCCGACCAGGGCTGGCTGCTGGTGGGCGCCGCGGCCACCCTGCTGACGTGGCCGTGCTCGGCGCTCGCCCAGCAGGGCGCGGTGCCCCACCGGCTCCCCCCGGGGCGGCTCGTGGCGGCCCAGTTCGGCGCCTCCGCCGCCAACCATGTACTGCCCGCCGGCCTCGGCGCGGGCGCGGTGAACCTGCGCTTCCTGATGCGCTGCGGCATACCGCTCGCCGCCGCGGCCACCGCGGTCGCGGTCAAGGGCGCGGCCGGCGCGAGCGTGCGCGGCACCCTGATCGCCGTACTCGTCGCGGCCCACCCCGGAGTGCTGCATCTCCCGCACGTCGGCGGGGGATACCTCGTCGCCGTGTGCGCCGTGACCGTCGCCGCGGCCGCCCTGCTCACTGGAACGCTTTGGGGCCGGTGCCGGCGGGCCCACAGGCCCTGTCGTCGAATTCCCGCCCGCCGGGCGACGCCCGGCATGGACGCGCGCCATGTGGGCGCTTCGGAGCCTTGCGATCGCACGCTCCCTCACGCGCGAACCGGTTTCGCCCGGCTCGTGCGGGGGTGCCCCCATCGCCGCCGACCGGGCCCGCCCTTCTGGCGGACGACGGGACCTCACCGACCGGGCCTGGCGGCGGTGCGGGCGTACCTCGCGGCCGTGCACGCGCGGCCGGCGAGGGCGGCGGCCCTCTGGGGCGGCTCACTGGCCTTCGTGACGCTGCACTGCGCCGCGCTCGTCGCCGTCACCCGCGCGGTCGCCCTGCCCCTCCCGCCCGCCCTGGTGGCGCTGCTCTACCTCGCCGCCGGCACCGCGGCCGCCCTGCTGCCCACACCCGGCGGGTTCGGCTCCCTCGACGCCGCGCTCGCCCTCGCCCTCACCGCCGTCGGCGCCCCGGCTGCGGCGGCCGCCTCCGCCGTGCTCGGCTACCGGCTGCTCACGGTGTGGCTGCCGCTCCTTCCCGGGCTGCTGGTGCTCGCGGTGCTCGTCCGGCGCCGGGCACTGTGAGCGCCAAAGGCGTTTCCCGGTCGGCCGGTTCAGGTAGGAGTCCGGTTGTCGGCCGGACGCAGGAGGGGGAGTGCCATGGCGAGCAGTGAGCACGAAGGGCGGCTGGGGGAGGAGTTCTTCACTCCGGGGACCTCGTCCTTCACCGAGTTCCTGGCGGCACACCGCCCTGCCCTGCTGCCCATGCGCCGCCCCTTCCCGGACGGCGTCCGCGCCGCACCCGACCGCTTCCCGCACGGCACCACGGTGCTGGCCCTCACCTACCGCGACGGTGTGCTGATCGCCGGCGACCGCAGGGCCACCATGGGCAACCTCATCGCCCAGCGCGACCTGGAGAAGGTCCACCCCGCGGACGACTACACCGCGGTCGCCTTCGCCGGCACCGTCGGACTCGCGCTGGACATGGTGAAGCTCTACCAGGTCGAGCTGAAGCACTTCGAGAAGATCGAGGGCATCCCCATGACCCTCAAGGCGAAGGCGTCCCGGCTCGCCGGCATGATCCGGCAGAACCTCGGCCAGGCCATGCAGGGCCTCGCCGTCGTACCGCTCCTCGCCGGTTACGACGTCAAGGCCCCCGAGGGCGCGCGAGGCCGCATCTTCGACTTCGAGGTCACCGGCGGACCGTACGAGAAGTACGACTTCCACGCCGAGGGCTCCGGATCGCCGTACGCCCGCGGCGCTCTGAAGAAGCTGTTCCGGGTGGGGATGTCCCGGCACGAGGCGGCGCTGGCCGCGCTGCACGCGCTGTACGACGCGGCGGACGACGACTCGGCGACCGGCGGACCGGACATCAACCGCCGTATCTTCCCCACCGTTTCGGTGATCACCGAGGACGGCTTCGAGCGGCTGCCCGAGCCGGAGACGGAGGAACTGAGCCGCGAGATGGTCGAGCAGCGCCACAGCCGCCCGGACGGCCCGAACGCCGCGCCCTGATCACCCTGGACTTTCCCCTTCCATGGTGAGGATCTTCCGCCCGCTGGTGTGGCGGATCGGCCGGATCGAGGAGAAGTGGACGGCCGGTGAGCCGGTCACCCCCGCAGCCCCACCTCCCCCGCCACCTGACGAACTGCTTCTCCGGATCGCCGGTGTACGCCCACGGGGCCCGCGTGGCTCGGCGCCCCAGCATCCGGAACAGGGAAGCGGCGATGTCGTGGACCCCGGCGTAACAGGCCGCGTGTGCCAGGTAGTTGACGTCGCGCAGCTCGCCGGGGGCCACGTCGTCGGGGGTGCGGTTGGTGATCCAGCGCTCCCAGGTGCGGCGTACGTCGCTGACGGCGCCGTCGTGACTCCAGTGCTGGCCGAGCCGCAGGGAGGCGTGCCGGCCCTTGGCCGCGTCCAGGGCGTAGCGGAACTCCTCGACCCGGGCGTACTGCACGAGCACCGGCAGCGGGCAGCCGGGCGGTGCGACCCCGGCCGCGTCGCGGGCGAAGTCGTACATCAGGCCGTGGGTGCCGTGCCAGCGCGAGGAGTAGTAGTGCAGCACCTGCAGATGCCCCTCCACGCTGTACGGGTCGCGCTGGTGCAACTCGTCCCACCAGCGGCCCAGTTCCTGCCGTCGTACACCCGACGGATACAGCCGGGCGGCGGAGATCAGCGAGATCCACGGCGTCGGGTCGTCCGGGTACGCGTCGGCGGCCTTCAGGCACGACAGCACCGCGGCGTCGATGCGCTGGGTGTCGATCGGCACGCCCCGGCCCGCGGCGATGGCCAGATTGAAGGCCCGGGTCGTCTCCGTGGCCGCCCGCAGCACCAGCGCGTCGGCGCTGTGCGGCTCGGCGGCCAGCCACGACTCCACCGTCGAACTGCCCGCACAGGCCTGCGCGAGCAGCCGGACCCGGTGGCCGCGGACCAGCCAGTCGGGACCGGTGGCCCGCAGCAGCTCCCGCAGCCCCTGCCAGCGGCCGATGACGATGTCCTGGCGGGCACAAGTGAGGGGCGCGTCCCCGCAGTCGGGGTCGAAGTCGGGAGCGAAGTCGCGTCTGGAACTGCCTTTCGCCATCGGGGCCTCCCTCAGAAGTCGGTGGGAAGACCCTCGTGGACAAGGGAGTCCGGGCCGTCGGCGCCGGCAGGAACGTAGTCCGCCTCGACGGTCCGCGCGGCGTCCAGCTTGGCCGGCCGGTAGTAGTCGCTGCCCTGCCGCCAGTACCACAGCATCGGGACCAGCCCGGCCGCGAGGCCGCCGATGCCGATCGCGACCGCCGAACGGCTCAGCTCGCCCAGCGACTCGACGAAGATCCAGAACATGAACAGGGCGCCGAACAATGGCCACAGACCGCCGAGCACGAAGTTGGCCACCGACTTCAGCAGCATCCTGCGGTAGGCGACGACCACGGCGAGACCTGTCAGCCCGTAGTAGACGGCGATCTGCAGCCCGATCGCCGAGATGGCGTCGGAGAGGATCTCGCCCACCGTGCCCAGGGCGTTGGAGGCGATGAACATCGCCAGCGCCACCACGCCGACCACCGCGATCGCCACCCACGGGGTGTTCCACCGCCGGTGCACACGGCCCAGCGCGGACGGCATCGTACGGTCCCGGCCCATCGCGAACAGCGAGCGCGTGACCTGGATGAGCGTGGTCTCCAGGGTGGCGACGGTGGACAGCATCACCGCCACGACCAGCAACTTGCCGCCCCAGCCCGGCCACACCTCCTCACCGAGCACGGCCAGCACATTGGCGTCGTTGTCCTGGATCTGCTTCGAGGACAGGATGACGTTCACCGCGATGGTGAACACCTCGAACAGCAGGAACACGATGCCCACCCCGATCAGGCCCGCGAGACCCGTCGTACGACGGCTGTTGCGGGTCTCCTCACTGAGGTTGCTGGTGACGTCCCAGCCCCAGTAGTAGAACGCGGCGATCAGCGCCCCCGAGGCGAAGCCCGTCACCCCGTCGAAGTGCCCGAAGCCGAGCCAGGACCAGTCGAACGCCCGGGCACTGCCCGAGTGGAAGAGGGCGAGGACGGCGAACAGGGCCAGTATGGCCAGCTCGACCCCGGACAGCACGAGCTGCGCCCGGACCGTGAGGCGCGCGCCGCCCAGCACCACGAACAGCATGATCAGGAACCAGCCGGCGCCGACCAGCGTGGACAGCCCGGTACTGTCCGCGAGTTCCTCGTCGAAGAGGGCGAGCGTCATCGACCCGGCCGGCAGGGAACCGGCCACCATGAAGATGGTCGCCGAGATCACCAGTGCCCAGCCGCTGATGAAACCCAGAAAGGGGTGCAGGGTACGCCCCACCCAGGAGTAACTGGCGCCCGCGTTCACGTCGATCCGGCTCAGATAGCTGAAGGCCAGCGCGATGCCCAGCATCGGTATCGCGCAGTACAGCAGCGCGGCCGGACTGGCCAGGCCCACTGCCCCGACGAGGACCGCCGTGGTCGCGGCGATCGAGTACGCCGGAGCGCTGCCCGCGACCGCCATCACCACCGTGTCGAACATACCGAGGACATTGGCCTGCAGCCCTCTGCCCCTGCTGTTGCCCATGGATGCGCTGCTTTCCGTCTTGCACGACGCGAGGGCCGACCGGCCCCGACGGCGTAAGGGTGTGGGGGGTGGAACGACGCCA
Organism: Streptomyces sp. CA-251387; assembly: GCF_050936625.1. Classification (NCBI taxonomy): domain Bacteria; kingdom Bacillati; phylum Actinomycetota; class Actinomycetes; order Kitasatosporales; family Streptomycetaceae; genus Streptomyces; species Streptomyces sp. CA-251387. The sequence continues at coordinate 8,981,572 of NZ_JBNJMJ010000001.1, forward strand.
CGAACCGGAGAGGGGATGACCTCGGGTCAGGGGCGGCACAAAGGGGTGGCGGATACGGTACGCCGTTGCGTTGCCGTACGGTCACGCCGTGTGTGCGAGTGATGATAGCCCCACTCATTGAGCCTTCAAGAGCGGTGCAATCTTCCGGGGTTGGAGCGCGCGTAACGGGAAACGCGGTTCAGGACATGCACGAGCCGAACCAGCCGACACGCGCGAGTGAGGGAGGCAGCCATGGGGACCGAACGCACGCCCTCCGAGCCGATGGCGGACGACGCGTACCAGCCCACCGGAAGCAACGAGGAGCAGCAGGACGCGGCGCCGCTCGACCTGCAGGACGCCGTCGACGAGCGGACCTACGACGACACCCTCGACGAGGGCTACTCCCCGCCGGAGAAGCCGCTCGGCGTGACCAAGCACGGTGTCACGGCCGCCGAACAGCGCGACGGCGAGACCCTCGACGAGCGGCTCGCCCAGGAGGTCCCCGATGTGGCCGAGCCCGTCAGTGACGGTGTGGGTGACCTGCCGGGCGGCGAGGGTGAGCCCGTCGACCCCGAGGCGGGCGCCGAGCGAGCCGGACGCCTGGTCGCCCCGGACGAAGGGGCCCACCCCGACACCACGAAGGAGGAGATCGCCTTCGACAAGGGTGTCGACGCCGGCGCGGCCGGCGCGGAGGAGGCCGCGATGCACGTCATCGAGGACGACACCCGGCTGCCGGAGGGCGACCAGGAGACCTGACGCAAGGGCCTCAGTCGCCGATGTGGTCGATCTGCCGCAGCCTGTTCGTGGCGTCCAGCGCCGCGACCTTGTACGACTCCGCGAGCGTCGGGTAGTTGAACACCGCGTCGACCAGGTAGTCGACGGTTCCGCCGCAGCCCATCACCGACTGCCCGATGTGGATGAGCTCCGTGGCCCCCGTGCCGAAGCAGTGCACACCGAGCAACGTGCGGTCCTCGGGGGAGACCAGCAGTTTCAGCATCCCGTGCGAGTCGCCGATGATCTGCCCGCGGGCCAGCTCGCGGTAGCGGGAGATGCCGACCTCGAACGGCACCCGGTCCTCGGTGAGCTGGTCCTCGGTCCGCCCGACGAAGCTGATCTCGGGGATGGTGTAGATGCCGATCGGCTGGAGGTTGTGCATCCGGCCGACGGGCTCCCCGCAGGCGTGGTAGGCCGCCGCCCGCCCCTGTTCCATCGAGGTGGCGGCCAGTGCCGGGAAGCCGATGACGTCGCCGACGGCGTAGATGTGCGGCACCTCGGTGCGGTAGTGCTCGTCGACCGTGATCCGGCCGCGCGCGTTCGCGGTCAGCCCGGCCTTGTCCAGGTCCAGCTCGTCGGTGAGCCCCTGCCGGCCGGCCGAGTACATCACCGCGTCGGCGGGGATCTTCTTGCCGCTCTCCAGAACGGTCAGCGTCCCCCGGGGATGCCGCTCGACCGCTGCGACGGTCTCCCCGAAGCGGAACGTCACGGCGAGGTCCCGCAGGTGGTACTTGAGCGACTCGATCACCTCGACGTCGCACAGGTCGAGCATCCCGGCGCGCTTCTCCACCACGGTGACCTTGCTGCCGAGCGCGGCGAACATGGAGGCGTACTCCATGCCGATCACACCGGCGCCGACGATGACCATGGAGCGCGGCACCCGTTCCAGCGTGAGGACGTTGTCCGAGTCCATGATCGTCCGCCCGTCGAACTCCACACTGTCGGGCCGTGCGGGCCGGGTGCCGGTGGCGATGACGATGTGCTCGGCGGTCAGCAGCCGTTCATGGCCGGTGACCTCGCGCAGCGCGACGGTGTGGGGGTCGACGAAGCGGCCGGTCCCGGCGTAGAGGGTGACGTGGTTGCGGGCCAGCTGACTGCGGATGACGTCCACCTCACGGCCGACCACGTGCTGGGTGCGGGCGGTCAGGTCGGCGACGGTGATGTCCTCCTTCAGCCGGTAGCTCTGTCCGTACAGATCGCGCTGGGTGAGGCCGGTCAGGTACAGCACGGCCTCGCGCATGGTCTTGGAGGGGATGGTGCCGGTGTGGATGGAGACGCCGCCGACCATGTCGGGGCGGTCGACGACGGCGACCCGGCGGCCCAGCTTGGCCGCGGCGATGGCGGCCTTCTGGCCACCAGGACCGGATCCGATGACGAGCATGTCGAAGTCGGGCACCTTCCGGAGTCTGACAGCCGCGGGACCCTTGACGAAAGGGTGAGCGGAAAACCATTGCCGGTGTGAAGTGCCGGAGGACGCAGGGAAGTTGTGCTTCCGTCCTGCCGACGCCGATGTGCTCATGGCCGTCCCGGGCGATTGCGGTCGGAGCGTCTCCAATGCGTGGATATCGGGCGATAATGCGGCTATGGGTCCTCGACTCGCGGACGCGAGCGCACCGGCCCGGCTGGCCGCCCCGGAGGAGGGCATCGGCCGGGACGAACTGGCGCTCGCGACCCGCAACCACGGCCTCCCGCTCGAAGCCCTGCGATACGAGCTCACCCCGCCGGGCCTGCACTACGTCCTGACCCACTACGACATCCCGTACGTCCCCGACGACACCCCCTGGCACCTGACCCTTGGCGGCCGCGTCCGCCGTCCGCTGCGCCTGGACCTGGCCGACCTGCGGGCGTTCCCGCAGATCACCACCCGGGTCACGCTGGAGTGCGCGGGCAACGGCCGGGCCCTGCTGACCCCCGGCCGGTCAGCCAGCCCTGGCTCGTCGAGGCTGTCGGCACCGCCGAGTGGACGGGCGTACCCCTGCGCCTGCTGCTCGCCGAGGCAGGAGCCGAGCCCGACGCGGTCGACGTGGTCTTCACCGGCGCCGATCACGGGGTCGAGCGCGGCGTCGAGCAGGACTACCGGCGCGCGCTCCCCCGGGACGTGGCCACGGGCACCGATCCCGAGGTGCTGGTGGCGTACGCGATGAACGGCGCCCCGCTGCCCCCGCAGCACGGCCGTCCCCTACGGCTGGTCGTGCCCGGCTGGTACGGCATGGCACACGTGAAGTGGTTGCGCGAGGTGACGGTCACGGACGTACCGTTCACCGGTTTCCAGCAAGCCGTCGCCTACCGGCTGCGCCGGCACCCCGAGGACGAGGGCGAGCCGGTGACCCGTATCGCGCCCCGCGCCCTGCTGGTCCCACCCGGCTTCCCGGACTTCATGTCCCGGGCCCGTGTCGTCCGGCCCGGCCCCGTGGCCCTGGAGGGGCGTGCCTGGTCCGGGCAGGCACCGGTGACCCGCGTCGAGGTCAGCACGGACGCGGGGCGCACCTGGCAGGAGGTCGGGCTGGAGCCGGACTCCGGTCACCGGTGGGCGTGGCGCCGCTGGCGGCACAGCTGGACGGCGCCCCCGGGCGAGCATGTGCTCAGTGCGCGGGCCACCGACGCCGAAGGGCACACCCAGCCGCTGGTCCAGCGGTGGAACCGCGGGGGCTTCGCCAACAACCTCGTGCAGCGGGTGCCGGTGCTGTGCCCGGACGAGGACGGGGCCCAGGCGCGTCGCCCGTGACCAACGTCCCCGGCCGGCACATCTAGGGACATCTAAGGCCTGCCTTCGGATCAGCCATGGACATCTAGGGCTGTCCTTCGAAACAGCCCGGCGTCGCGGCCCTGGCCCGGTGAGTCCGCGGGCAGGGGAAGCGGCCGCCTCGGGTGCCGCCCGCACCCGAGGGCAACCCATGCAGATCGTGGCCGGCTCGGCTAGGGCAGCAGCTTGTCGAGGGCGGAGGGACCCTCTGCCTCCAGCTTGCGCTTGGCCCATTCCAGGTTGCGTGGCGTGATGTCCTTGCCTGAGGCAAGCACGATGTCCTCGGGGGACACCTCGGTGCCGGTGCGGGCGTGGAGCAGGGCGTCCGGGGTGGCGCGCTCCCCGGACGGCCCGGAGGCTTCGGGCTGGGACGTCGGCATCATCTCTGCTCCTCGGATCCGGATCACTTCTTCGGGCCCGGTGCGGTCATCGGGTCTGTTATCACCATTCAACGCCGGAGCGGACCCTGCATCCGGAGGCGGAAGAACCCTGCTGTGCACCTGTCGGCCCCTGGACATCCGGGGTACCTCTCTGCCCCGGAGGGAAACCGCCCGCGGCCCGGACCGGCACCCGCGCCGGCAGGGACAGACACGCGCCCGGGCAGGGACGTGCACCTGCCCGGGCGGATCGGCTCGCGTCAGCCCTCGAACGGCGTGAGGGTCAGCCGGATCCCCGTCGGCGCCGTGTCCTGGATGTACGACGCGAAGTCGGCCACGTCGTCGAAGGCGAAGCCGTACGCCTTGCCGTCCTGGGTGGCCGCGTGCATCGCCTTGGCGTAGTGGTTGGTCAGGGCGGTCCCGTAGAAGGCGGCGGCGTCGGTCGTCGGCTGAGCCGGATGGCTGATCAGCGTCGAGCGGTTGAATCCGGCGCCGAGAACGGCGGCGACCGGCCCGCTCGTGCCGTCGTTGGGGCGGCGAGGCTGCCGTCGCAGAACAGCACGTCCCGGGTGGACGGCTTGGCGAAGGACACCTGGGCGGGCCCGTCGAACGTGAACCGCTCCCCGCGCACCCGCCCCGTGAACGTGCCCGCATTGGTGGTGACGGTGAGGTCCCGCCCGGTGTACGTGCTCCACACCTCGTCGATGTACGGCGCGAAGTAGTCCTTGGCGAACAGGCCGGCGTCCAGACCGTGCCCCGGGGCGATGATGCGCGTGTCGTCCACGACGAGCCGGGCGAACTCCCCGACCTCGCGGACCGCGGCGAACGCGGCCGCACGTCCGCCGGCGCGCAGCGTGCCCGTCGTCTGGTCCTTGGCGCCGGTCAGCCGGATGCTCAGCGGCACGCTGAACATGTCGACCATGGTGGTGTTGCAGAACATGCCGGCGGCGTTGAAGGTGAACTCCGCACAGTCGTGCAGCACCGGGTAGTTGGGGTCCGACGTGACCCAGCCCGCCGGGTACTGCAGCGCCGCGTTGCCGTTGCCGTCCGTGACGGCCTTGAACTTCAGCTTCTGGCCGAGTGCCACATAGATCCGGCCGGACATCCGGGGGAGGGACAGCCGGGTCTCGCCGCTGCCGGACAGGCCGATGGCGTAGTCGGTGAAGCCGTCGGGGCCGTTGTCCGACAGGGCGATCGGCGCGAGGGTGCCGTCGGGCGTGACGCGTACCTGCCTGCCGTCCTGGTTGCCGACGATGTACACGTGGACGCTCGCGTTGTCGAAGGAGCCGCTGTCGTTGACGATCGTGAGCGGCAGCGAGTCCGCCGCGGCTCGCGGGCCGCCGTCGGAGGGCGTGCCCGCGAGGGCGTACGGGGCGACGGCGGCGACAGCGGGCGCGGCCACGGCCGCGCCGCCGAGGGCGAACAGGAGCCTGCGTCGGCCGAGATGGCGCTGATGGCGGGATGTCATGTGGGGGGTCTCCCGGAGTACGTGTGCGGGTACTGGTGCTGCGCGGTGGGGAGACGCACTGGCTAGCGGACGATCTGAGAGCGCTCTCGGGCCCTAGCGTCACCGCCACCGACGGGCCCCGATGCTACGCACGGCCCCCGCGTGAGCCAACGGGTCTGCGAGGACCCCAAATCCCTGTGAACTGCGGGAACTTGAAAGACCACGGAATGGCTACGACCGCTTAACCCTGACCTAAGGCTCACTTAAGGCGTACGGGCCCCTGAGAGCGCTCCCGACCGGCACTCCCACCGTGCTCCCGACCGTGCTCCCGACCACGCCGAGCCCAGCCTCCCGGAGCCGGGAAATTCCGTGGACGCCCCTGCGAAAGATCACGTACTGTGTGGCTTCACGCCCTGAGACGGACGGAAGGAGGCGAGTGCCGTGCGATTCACACCTTTCCAGCGCTCCCTCTTCCGTTGCCCCGGCGTGCTTCTCACGATCTGACCGGGAGCGCTCCAAGCAGCCTGTATCCCGGAGGAATCCGTGACCGACCTGGTCATCCGCGCGCTCTCCGCGAGCGACGCCCATCTCTTCGACGCCCACCCCGACCCGCTCGGCGCCCGTGAGGGGCACCGGCGGACCCGGTTCCGCCCCGAGTGGCAGCGGGTGGCCCTGCGTGACGGCACGGTCGTCGCCCGCGGCGCCTGGTGGGGCGGCCCCGACGACTCGGAACCCATCAACATCAACTGGTTCGACGTGGCCGAGGGCGAGGAGGAGGCCGGCGCCGAACTGCTGCGCTCCGCCCCCTGGCAGGTCGAACTCGAGATCAACCTGCCCGGCGGCTGGCGCGACGAGCCGGGTCTGAAAGCCGCCGCCGAGGCACGCTTCGGCGCCGCACGTGCCGCCGGATACGACCTCCTGGTGGAACGCTTCCTGTACCGCTGGACCCCCGAGCGCGGCCTGCCCGAGCGCCCCGGACGCCTGCGCTTTCGCCCCGAACCCGACGACGCGGTCTTCTTCGACGCACTGCGCCGCATCCATTCCGTCACCCTCGACGCCCATGCGCTGCGGGCCATCGAGGAGGGCGGCCTCGACCGCGCCGCCCAGGAGGAACTCGACTTCTTCCACTGGTGCCCGTCCCCACGGGAGTGGTGGCAGGTCGCGCACACCCCGGACGGCGACCTCGCCGGCATCCACATCCCGGCACACAACCCCTCGGGCCCGACCATCGGCTTCATCGGAGTCGTCCCGGAACAGCGCGGCCACGGCTACGCCTACGACCTCCTCGCGGACTGCACCCACTTCCTCGTCCAGCAGGGCGCGGAGTTCGTCACCGGAGCGACGGACCAGGGCAACTTCCCCATGGCCGCGAACTTCGCCAAGGCGGGCTTCCCCGTCGTCAAGGAACGCATCAACTTCCATGCGGCGGGCCGGTCCTAGCGCGGAGTAGCGAGGAGTAGCACCGAGAGGCAGCACAGGGTGGGCGGTCCGGCCTCGGGTCCGGGCCGCCTGTCAGTGCCGGGTGGCATGCTGGTCGGCGGTGGGATCGACAGCGGGCGCGGAGGTGGGGGCATGGGTTTCGACGGTGAGGCCTGGCGGGTGCGCGGCGGTGACGAGCCGGTCGGGGAGATCCTGATCGACGAGGCCGACTTCCCGTGGCTGTCGGGCCGCTCACGCCCGGCCCGGGGTACGACGCGGTCCGCGACCTGTTCGCCCGTGAACTCGCCCTGCTGGAGCGGGACCCCGAGGACATATGGGAGGCGTGGGAGGCGTCCTACGACGAGATCCGAAGACGGGTCTCGCTGTCCTCACCGGACGGCCCTGTCGCCGAGTTCCTGCTGCACATCGAGGGCGACAGGGCCTGGTTCCGGTGGAGCGAGGAACTGTTCGAGGACTGACGGTGCGTCCGGTCCGGCGGTCAGTTGGTCATGGCGGCGAACTGGCCGGGTTCGTAGGAACCGCCCTGGTTGTTGAGGATCACGCCGAACCGGTTGGACGCGTTGATCATGGCGACCAGGCCGACCAGCGCGGCGATCTGGTCCTCGTCGTAGTGCTTGCGCACCTGCGCCCAGGTCGCGTCGGACACCCCCTGGTGGGCGTCGGCGAGTCGGGTGCCTTCCTCGGCGAGTGCCAGCGCGGCCTGCTCGGCTTCCGTGAACACCGTGGCATGGCGCCAGGTGGCGACGAGGCTGAGCCGGAGCGAGGTTTCACCGGCCGCTGCCGCCTCCTTGCTGTGGACGTCGACGCAGAATCCGCAGCCGTTGATCTGGCTGGCGCGGAGACTGACCAACTCCTGGGTGATCTTGGGCAGCGACGACTGCGCGATCACCAGGCTGACGTTGTAGGTCCGCTTGGCGATCCTGGAGCCGACCTCGTTGGCGAGCATGTTGAATCGGGGTTCCATGGCTTCGTCCTTGTGCGAGGGATGGTGCGCCGTGCGGGTCGGCCGCGCGGCGTCCTGACGAACACGGGATGCCGGCAGCCCGATCGCCGTGACGCGCCGGTCGCGTGACGAGCCGCACAACGCCGCGATGTCACAGGACGGCGGCGGCCGGTGTCTGCTGGGTGACAACGTCGAGAGGGCGGAGGAACCACCCATGGCCGGCACGTCGCAAACCGCGCCCGGAGCTCGCGGTGAGGGAGGGCGGCGAGGCGATCGCCCGGACCGCGCCACGGTGGCTTTCGTCGCCCACCGCAACCTGCTCTTCACCGTCGCCTACGAGATGCTCGGCTCGGCCGCCGACGCGGAGGACGTCCTCCAGGAGACCTGGCTGCGCTGGGCGGACGTGGACCTCGATGCCGTACGGAATCAGCGCGCGTACCTGGTCCGGATCACCACCCGTCAGGCGCTGCTCCGGCTGCGTACGCTCGGCCGCCGCAAGGAGACCTACGTAGGCCCCTGGCTGCCGGAGCCGCTGCTGACCGCTCCCGACGTGGCCGAGGACGTGGAGCTGGCCGACAGCGTCTCGCTGGCGATGCTGCTGGTGCTGGAGACGCTCACGCCGACCGAGCGTGCGGTGTTCGTCCTGCGTGAGGTGTTCGACCTCGGCTACGACGAGATCGCCGAAGCCGTCGACAAGTCCCAGGCCGCGGTCCGCCAGATCGCCCACCGGGCCCGCTCGCATGTCGCCGCGCGCCGTCCCCGCGGAGTCGTTTCGCCGGCCGAGACCCGACAGGCACTGGGGGCTTTCCAACGGGCGGTCGAAACGGGCGACTTGCAAAGCCTGCTCGACATCCTCGCGCCGGATGTCGTCTTCCTGGGCGACGGCGGGGGAGTCGTGCAGGCCACGCTGTCGCCCGTGGTCGGCGCCGACAGCGTGGCCGCCGTACTCGCCGCCTCCCGGCTGGCCAGCATCGCCGCCGAGGCCCCGCTGCAACCGGCGCAGGTGAACGGCTGCCCGGCGCTGGTTCTCCGGCTCGACGGCGAGATCGACACCGTCCTGGCGGTACGCATCGACGACGGCCTCATCACCGGGCTCTACGCCGTGCGCAACCCCGAGAAGCTGTCGCACATGCAGCGCGAGACCGTCCTGCACCGGTGACACCGGGCCCCCGAACACCGGCCCCCGAACACCGGCCGGCGAGCACCGGCCGGCGAGCACCGGCCGGCGAGCACCGGCCCGCGAAGACATCCCGAGCCGCAGCGCATGGCGGTGCACCGCGCGGACCTTCTCCAGAAGCCCGTGGGTGGCTGCGCCGTCAGGCTCCGCCGTTCAACATCCCTTCGGCCGCAGCCAGTATCTCGGTGACCCGAAGGCCGAACGCCGCGTCGCACGCGTGCGCGTGCCCGGTGCGGGAGGCGGCGCGCAGGGCGTCGCCGGCGCGGATCAGGGCGGACACCGCGCTCTCGGTGCTCTCCGGGAGCCGCGTCACCCCGGCCGCGCCCCGCAGCTCCACCGCGGCCCCCGCCGCCGCGGGCGGCGCCGTGAGGCTCAGGGCGAGCGTGCTCGACGAGCCGCCGATGTGCTCGAGGACCAGATGGACGGTGTCGCCGGGGCCCGGCGCGGCCGCCGTCACGCGCCGCGCGTCACCCAGGACCGGCAGCAGCACGGACAGCGCGTGCGGCCCCACGTCCCACAGCGCGCCCTTCTCTCGCCGCCACGGCGAGTCCGCGAACGGGCTTCCGTCACCGCTGAACACCGCGCCGAGCCACTCCGCCCGGCCCGTGAACCAGCCCTCGACGGCTGCCTGTTCGGCGATCCACGCCTCGACATCCGGCTGGAAACGGGCGGTGAAGAAGACGACCGAGGCCACCCCGGCCTCCTCGACGGCTTCGACGACGGCCCGGCCCTCCTCCACCGTCAGCGCCAGCGGCTTGTCCAGCAGCAGATGGCACCCCGCCCGCGCGGCCCGCACCGCCAAGTCGGCCTGGACGGCGGGCGGCAGGGCCACGGCGACGGCGTCCACGTCGCCGAGGAGGGTGTCGACGTCGTCGTAGGCGCGCACGCCGTGGCTGTCGGCCAACTCCTTGGCGGCGGCGGCACGTCGGCCCCACACTCCCGCGAACTCCAGCTCGCCGTGCCGGCTCAGGGCGGGAGCATAGGCCATCTGGGCCCAGGGGCCGGTGCCGAGCAGTCCGATGCGCATGCCGCCGCCTCTCACTGTGCTGGTCGAGGATGAGCGTGCCCATCAACGGGGAGGCCGCGCAAGGGGACAGGTGGCCCGTCTCAGCACCGGAGATTCAGTGGTGCCGTCGCTGAATGCGTTCTCTTTCTTCTATTGGACCTCCAGCGGCCGTACAGCCACGCTGGTGTACGTCCGGCACGAAGTGCCGTTCCCTGCACGTTTCCCGAGAGACAGCCGGAAAGAGGTCACGAGCCCATGCACACCCGCCGCATCGGTGACGTCGAGGTCAGCGCGATCGGTCTGGGCGCGATGCCCATGTCGATCGAGGGGCGCCCGGACGAGGCACGCTCTCTCGCCACGCTCCACGCCGCGCTCGACGCCGGCGTGACCTTGATCGACACCGCGGACGCCTACCACCGGGACGCGGACGAGGTCGGTCACAACGAGACCCTGATCGCCAAGGCCCTCGCCTCCCACGACCGGGGCAAGGACGTCCTGGTCGCCACCAAGGGCGGCCATCTGCGCCCCGGCGACGGCAGCTGGACGCTGGACGGCAGTCCCCGGCACCTCAAGGAGGCATGCGAGGCGTCCCTGCGCCGGCTCGGCGTGGAGGCCATCGGGCTCTACCAGTTCCACCGCCCCGACCCGCGCGTGCCCTACGCCGAGTCGGTCGGCGCCGTACGCGACCTGCTCGACGAGGGCAAGATCCGCATGGCCGGGATCTCCAACGCGAACCCCGACCAGATCAGGCAGGCGAACGAGATCCTCGGCGGCCGGCTGGTCTCCGTGCAGAACCAGTTCTCCCCGGCGTTCCGCTCCAGCGAGCCGGAGCTGCGCCTGTGCGACGACCTCGGCATCGCGTTCCTGCCCTGGAGTCCGCTCGGCGGCATCTCCCGGGCACGTGAACTGGGCTCCGCCTACGCCCCGTTCGCCCGGGTCGCCGAGGCCCACGGGGTGAGCCCGCAGCGGGTGTGCCTGGCGTGGATGCTCGCCAAGTCGCCGGTCGTCGTGCCGATCCCTGGCGCGAGCCGGCCGGAGACGATCCTGGACTCGCTCGCCGCGACCGACCTCGTGCTCAGCGCCGGGGAGATCGCGGAGCTGGACGCAGTCTGAAACTCTTTCGAGAATCGGCGCTGCGCGACGCGAACGCGCTGGAGTTCGTCGACCGGCTGCCGCAGGGCCTGGACACCCTGGTCGGCGAGCGCGGCGCACGGCTGTCCGGTGGGCAGCGGCAGCGCCTGGCCATCGCCCGGGCCCTGATCCGGGACCCGAGAGTGCTGGTCCTCGACGAGGCGACCTCGGCCCTGGACACCCGGTCGGAGGCGCTCGTCCAGCAGGCGCTCGCCCGGCTGCTGCACGGTCGGACCACCTTCGTGGTGGCGCACCGCCTGTCCACCGTGCGGGGCGCGGACCGGATCGTGGTGATGGGAGACGGCCGGATCCAGGAGATCGGCACACACGAGGAACTCCTGCGCCGGAACGGGGCGTATGCCGCCCTGCACAGCGGGCAGGTCGCCTGACGCGGCGGCGTCCGCCGGGGCTGCGCACGCGGAAGGTACGGGCCGTACGTCGGCCCTCGCCTTCCGCGGTGCGTGGTCACCCGGCCTTGATGACAGCGACCTCATGGGTGTTCACGCGGCGCTGCTGCTGCGCGGCATCCCGTGTCGGCAGGTCACGTCGTGCTGGCTGCCGAGGCTCGTCCACCAGCGCTCGCAGCAGGCCGAGTCGAGCTCCGCCCGGACGATCGCCTCGGCGGCATCGCCACCGCGCCCTGCCTGTGCGACCAACTCCAGGAGCCACCGCCGCTGTTCGCCGATCACGGTCTCCCGTACGACGGCGATGATCGGAACGAGACTGGCGGCGGCGAACAGACACGCGGCCCACGCGGGGCCGTACCGGACCTCGAGAACCGAGGTCCAGGCGAGGCCCGCGCTCGTGGCGACGTAGAGGGCGCAGAGGAGGCGACTGTAGTGATTCATGGGTGTACACCGTCCTTCGGGAGGATCGACACACCTTGTCCAACTGCTGACTGCCCGTGGGGACTCGGGTGATTTATTCCACCGTGACTGACGGCGGCCCTCCACCGGTAATGACTAGGGCCTGTCCTGGGCGAGGACCGCGGTCTGCCCCCGGAACGCCGAGCGGTAGGCGTACGGCGTGGTGCCGACCACCCGGCGGAAACGGTCACGGAACGCCGTCGGCGAGCCGAACCCCGCCTGGCGCGCGATCCGTTCGATCGGGTGGTCGCTGTTCTCCAGCAGATACTGGGCACGCCGCACACGTGTCCGCAGCAGCCACTGCAGCGGAGTCGTGCCGGTCTGCTCACGGAAGCGGCGGCTGAGGGTGCGCTCGCTCATGCCCGAGTGCTGCGCCATCTCCGCCAGGGTGATCTCCCGGGCCAGGTTGTCCTCGATCCACTCCAGGAGGGGTTCGAGCGCCGAGCCGCGCGGCACCGGCGGGTGCTCGTGCACGATGAACTGCGCCTGCCCGCCCTCCCGTTCCAGGGGTACGACGGACATGCGCGCGGTGTGCGCGGCGACGGCCGACCCCAGGTCCCGCCGGATCATGTGCAGGCACATGTCCAGTCCCGCGGCGGCTCCGGCGGAGGTGAGGATCTGGCCGTTGTCGACGTACAGCACATCCGGCTGCACGTCGATGCGCGGGAAGCGCCGGGCCAGTTCGTCGGTGGCCATCCAGTGGGTGGTGGCGCGCAGCCCGTCCAGCAGTCCGGCCTCGGCCAGGACGAAGGCGCCCACGCACACTGACGCGATCCGTGTGCCGGCCTGCGCCGCCTCCTGAAGGGCCGCCACCACGCGGGGAGAGGGCGGCCCGGTCTCGTCGCAGCCCGGCACGATGACCGTGTCCGCGTCCGCCAGCGCGTCGAGCCCCCGGTCGATCCGCAGGGCGAAGCCCTCCGTCGGCACCTCCGACGACTCGGCGCACAGCCGGACTCGGTAAGGCCGGCGGCCGTCCGGCAGCCGCGTCCAGCCGAACATCTGGAAGGGCGTCGCCATGTCGAACGGCACCACGTTGTCGAGGACCAGGATCGCGACGGTGTGCATGAGCGCCACCTTAGGCGGATTCCCGCCACTCCCAGAAGCCCAGGTCTCAGGAGTGAGGTGCTGCAGAGCACTGCGCACACTGTTGGCGAGAATCCGTTGGAAGCTGTCATTTCAGCCTCTGGGCGATCAGCTGGGAGATCCCTAACGTGGGCCGGGCCGCCCCGGGCAAGCGAGCCGGGGCCCTTGATCGCCGCGCCGACACGGAGACCGACACCCCCAGATGACCAAGATCCTGCTCACTCTTCACGTCCTGGCCGCCATCGTCGCCGTCGGTCCCGTCACCGTCGCGGCCAGCATGTTCCCGCCGGCGGCGCGCCGCGTCCCCGCGGCGGACGCTGCGGTGGCGGTGGGCACCGTCCGGCTCCTGCACCGCATCTGCCGCGTCTACGCGGGCATCGGAGTGTCGGTGCCCGTCTTCGGTCTGGCCACCGCCCTGGCGATGGACGTCCTGGGCAGCGGCTGGCTCATCGCGTCCATCGCACTGACCGCCGCGGCCGCCGGAATCCTGGTCGCCTTCGTCCTGCCCCGCCAGGAGGAACTCCTCGACCAACTGAACGCCGAGAAGTCCGTCGAACGCTCGGCCACGGTGCAACTCGCCATGTTCACAGGCATCTTCAACCTTCTGTGGACCACCGTCACCGTCCTGATGATCGTCCGGCCGGGCTCGACGACGGGCGCCTGAACCGGGGGAGGGGCCCACGGGCACACGGCGGGGCGGCAGTCCGTGGTCGTCTGCCGTCAAGTGCCGTCAAGCGCTCTGGCAGAATTCGTACTTCAGTGTGCGTCGGCGCCTAGACTCGACAGCCGTGCCCATATGCACACAGGGCCACGACAGGAAAGGCGCGTTGACGGGTGTTCCAGGATTCCCCCATTTACGACCGGCTCATCGCGGAGCGCGGCGACATCCCCACCCAGGTGCGCAGGGAGGCCGAACGCGTCAGCAGGGAAGTGGAGTTCGCCATGCAGCCGCTGCTGTCCGGCGGCCACGCGCCCGCTCCCGGACTTCCCACCGGACGTCCCACGACCCCGCCCCCGACATGGCAGCGCAGCGCCCTGCCGCCCGGCCCCCCGCAGCGCTGAGCCCGCTCAGACGACCTTCGCGCTCGCCCCGTTGACATGCGACTCCTGCCCGGAAGCGGGCAGGGCGAGCCACTCGGCGATGGTGCGGGCGATCGGCTGCCCCGTATCGACCTCGATGAATCCGAACTGCCCCGACTGGTTGCACTCCAGGAACCACCAGGTCCCGTCCGCGTCCTCGACGAAGTCGAAGGCACCGTAGGCGAGTTCGGCCTCCCGCAGATAGGCGCGGACGGCCGCGGCGACGCGGGGCGCGACCTCGACGGGACGCCACGGCGCCCCGGATCCGTCGAAGCGGACGTCCACCTCGGCGTCGGCTTCGGCGGTCCTGCGGGCGGCCAGCAGCCGCTCGCCCACCGCGGTGAGACGGATGTCGGCCCGTTTGGCGACGCGCCGTTGCAGAAGGGTGGGACCGAACGCGACCGCTGAGAAGTCCGCGTCCGGGGCCACCCTGCTGGTCGGCACCGCCCGGGGCGGATCCTGCGGATGCGCGCCGGACACCGGCTTGACCACCAGATCGGGGTACCGCTCGGCGAACTCTCGGGCGGCCTGCGGGAACGTCGTGATCAACGTGGCCGGCACGGGCAGACCGCAGCGCTGGGCCAGCCGCAACTGCCAGGGCTTGTAACGGGCCCGGCGGGCCGCGTCGGGGTGGTTCATCCAGCGGGCGTCACAGCCGCGCAGCATGCCGTAGAGCGCCTGCCCGGCCTCCTCCGCCAGCCAGGCCGACGGCGCGGCCGCCCGGGCGGCGGGGGTCCCGGGCCTGCGCATCCAGACGGACCGCAGCCCGCCGATGCTCACCAGCCGTCCCGCGGCCGACAGATGACCGCGGAAGGCACCGTGCACATACTCGCCCGACAGGGCGACCCCACCGGTCAGGTCGGCGGGGTCGAGCCGGACCACCGGGACGCCGGAGGCGTTCAGGTGCACGACCACCATGTCCGCCGTCACATCCACTTCGCTGGTCAGAATCAAGACGGTCATCGACGTCGGCCTGTGTTCAGTCGTCGAAGTGAGTCTTCGAGCCCGCCGTGGATGTCGTGGTCCCCAGCTCCCGCAACAGCGCAAGATCACAAGCGGCTATCCGCCCGTCACGCAGCACGTTCAACTGCAGACCGGAGTCATAGACGTACGGAGCGGTGGCCTCCAACTCCGCTGCCGGCCGTGCATAGTTGAGCGCGAACGGTTGCATCGTCTCTCCCTCACAGGTGCTGCTCCGAACGAGCCTGGTCACCCGGCGCCGCCCCTCGGTCCGTCGACGCCCTTTGGTTTCCACTTACTTAAACGAATCGAACGCGTGGTTGGTTTCCTTACTTTCTGTAATCGACGGCGTCGGGCGGTCCGGTCTCGGGGGAACGGCGCAGGGTACGCAGTGCCAGCAGGAGCACGCCGATGTCGTCCAGATACACCGGATCGGGCACCAGATCGGCCGGCAGCACGAAGTACAGCAGAGCGCCCCAGAACACCCAGTGCGGCCCGGTCGGCAGCCCGGCGCGCTGCATCATGCGCCGTGTGCGCACGAGCCGCACAAGCACCCAGACGGCCACGGCGAGCAGGACGGCCGCGAGGGCCACGGCGGTGACGATCAGTGTGGTGGTCGACTCCACGGACCCTCCTTCTGCGGGGGTGCGCACCACACGCACTGCTGGTCGGATTCCCTCTTGCGGCGAACGCATTGCATGACGGCGGTCACCAGAGGCATCCCGTCACCCGTCAGGACGGAAGACGCGCAATCGGCCCGGCCACCTGCCTGGGCAGGTGCGTCAACCGTCCACACCTGCACTGGACGGAACCCACTCGACGCAGTACGCGCCCTGTACGAGTCCTTCGCAGCCGCCGTACGCACCCCGGCGCACGAGCCCACAGGCGGTTCCCGTGCTTCTTCCGCCCCCGCTAGCGGTCCGACGACTCCGGCTGCTCCTCGACGGCGCTGCCTTCCCCCGCGCCGTCCGCCTCGGAGGCGGGCTTGCGGGACCGGGCGGAGCTCTTGAGGCGCTCGAAGGTCCGGGTCAGCTGCTGAAGGGGGGACGCCGGCGGGTCCGCCGGTGGCCGGGGCGACGCCCCGCTCACGGTGTCGGCGGACTCCCGATAGGCGGCCAGCGCCGCGTGCGCCTGCTCGGCCGCCTCCCGGTACAGGTCGCGGGACTTCGTCATCGCCTCGAGCGCCTCGGCGTACATCGCCACGAGCTTGCGCTCACGGGCGAGCTCCTCCTCCAGCGTCAGCAGCCGCCAGTCCTCCCGCAGGGCGGTGACGGCCTCCTCGCCGCCGTCCGGCAGCGGTCGCCGCAGCGCGGCGAAGCGCGTCACGGCATGGATGAGCTCGGCCGGCTCCGAGCCGTCGAGGAAGACGGTGCGGACGGCGAAGTCGTCCACGTCGTAGTCCGACGGCACGGGAGTCCCGGGCAGCACCACGGCTCCTCCGCGCGGCACCTGCACGTCGAAGTCCCGCAGGGCCCAGTTCACGACGCGCAGCTGACTCGGCGCGGCCCGGTGCTCGACCACGCGGTGCCGCAGGCTCGGCGGCAGCATCCCGGCCAGGGGAACGCGGCCGCGCCGGTCCGGGGTCATGGCCTCGTGGACGACGACATGGATGCTCCAGCCGTCGCGGGCGGCGTCCCGCAACACGCGCCGTACGGCCTTGTCGTCCGACGGGAGCGGGTTGATGTCCCGCAGGCGCAGGTCCGTGACCGCCTCATGGTCCCAGGCCGCGTCCGGCTCCTCGGGCCAGAACATCGCGGCCGGCGAGGGCCACCGCGGGTCCCACGGGGCCTCCGCCTCCGCGGCCAGCACCCACTCCTGCCCGTCGTCGGAGCCCGGCTCGACGGTCAGCCGGGCCCGCACGGTCACCGACCCGGCGACCCGCCACCGGGCCTCGAAGATCTGCTGCCGGGCGCCCTCTGCCTCGGGCGCCTCCGGCGAGTCGTCCAGGAAGTCGTCGATGACCCCGCTGTCCTTGAGCTGCCGCAGACTGAGCCGGAGTACGTCTTCCGCAGCGGGGCCGAGGTGGCGGCCACGGGCCAACCACACCGAGGGCGGGGTCGTGGGGCGGGCGCTGGGGGAGCTGGGCATGAGTCCATCTGTGGCCGGGGGCACGTGCGCGTACCAGTATCGTCGCCGCAGGTGGATGCCGATCAGGCGGGGGTCCGCACACGGGGTGTGCACGCTCCGCACAGCTCAACTGCCGCTCACTCGTGGCCCGGACCACGTCCGGTCATGACAATGACTCGGTGAGCAGGACCCGCCCACCATCCGCATTGGGGCGGGTCCTGCTCACGCGCGGCCTGCGAACGGTCAGCCGTGGTACGTGATGTAGCCGTTCCCGTCCGGGTCGCTGCCGCTCTTGGTGTACGAGTGCAGGTCGGCGCCGGCGCCCGAGGGCTTGTAAAGCTTGATGGTGTCCTTGTCGTTGTTCCACATGAAGTTGCAGTTGTCGCGGTACACGACGTTCCCGCTGTCGGAGTCGGTGCCGTGGCCGCCCCGGAGCTTCACGTAGTCCCCGGGCTGCAGATAGTGGTTCGCGGTGAAGACGAATTTGTTGGTGCTGCTGGCGTCCCTCACGACGTAACCCTTGAGGTTCACGGTCGTGCTCGACGAGTAGTTCTTGATCGTCAGGTATTCCTCGTCGGTGTTGCCGGTGGAGCAGCTGTTGGAGTCGCGGCCGGGGGCGTCGTACTGGATGCCCTTGATCTTCAGCGCGGACGAGTACTCGGTGGCCTGGGCCGGTACGGCGGACAGTGCGGCGAGCGCGCCGACAGCGACGGCGGTTGTGGCGAAATGGCGTATGCGCATGGAGAAACATCCCCCCTGTGTGGAGCTTCTGTGAAGATCAGGAGTGTAGGCATCGCATGCGCGTGCTGGGGCGACTTCACCGAAATGTGAGACGCGGACGGGTCAGTGGCGGTAGGCCCGCGGTGGCCGCTGATGGGTCAGCTCGTCGCGGAACTCCGCGATGACGGAGCTGATCCGGCGCATGAGCGCGCTGTTCTCGAGCCGGTCGAGACAGAGATTGCGCCGGGCGAGGGCGGGCGCGTCGACGCTCGCTCGGTGAACCGTACGTCGCCGAATTCGCCCCGTACGGCTGCGGCGACGGAACCCTGCACGATGCTCGGGTGGTCCGGCATGCTTCGCTGGGCGTGCTCCACCGCGTCGAGACAGAGGCGCCCCTCGCGGCTGTCGCGCGGCAGCGAGAAGACGCCGAGGTAGCCGCCCTCGCGGTCCAGCGCGGCGAGGTTCTCCAGCACCAGGGATTGGCTGACTCCGTGACAGGCGTCCACCCCGAAGCCGAGACACGCCACCAGCCGCACGGGAACCTCGTCGAGCCCGGCCACGGCGGCGAGGCCGGCCATGTCCTCCTCCGGTGTGCCCAGGCCGTTCTCGTCACCGCGCATCAGGATGCCGGTCCCGCCGTCGACCAGCACGATGGCGTCCACGCCGCCCAGATGCGCCAGAAGCGCATGGTAGGCGGCCCTGAGCGGCCGGACGCCGGTGAGTGGGAACGCGTACACCGTGTCCGGCAGTCCCTGTCGGCCGAGCCGCTGCGCGAGGGCGAGCGGGACACCGGCGTACACGTCGAAACCGCCGCCCGCACCGGCGACGAGGACCCGCCGCGCATCGCGCAGCCGGGTGAGGAAAGGAGCCTCCAGAAGTGAGAACACCCGGGGACGCCAGGCGGCGATCACCGCTCCCCGCCACCGCTCGCATCGCGGATTTCTCCGGACAGCGAGGTTGTGACCGCGCCTGCCTCGCATACTTGCTGCCGTGGCCACCTATGACGCGCTCGGTGTGACGTATGCCCGGACCCGACGGCCTGATCCGCGGATCGCCGCGCAGATCCATGCCGCCCTCGGGGACGCCGAACACGTGGTCAACGTCGGAGCGGGCAGCGGCTCGTACGAACCACCGCAGACGGTCCTCGCGGTCGAACCCAGCCTGGTCATGATCACCCAGCGTTCGCCGGGAGCGGCCCCAGCGGTGGCGGCCGTCGCGGAACATCTCCCGCTGCGCGACAACGCCGCCGATGCCGTCATGGCCTTGCTGACCGTCCACCACTGGGCCGACTTGAGGGCCGGAATCGGAGAACTGCGCAGGGTTGCCCGCCGCCGTATCGTCGTCCTGACGTGGGACCAGCACATCTTCCGCGAGCGGTTCTGGCTCGTACGCGACTACCTCCCCGAGGCAGCCGCGTACGACGACACCCGCGCTGTTCCCACGGACCAGCTGATCGACCTGCTCGGCGGCGGACGCCAGGAACCGGTCCACGTCCCCCACGACTGCGCCGACGGCTTCGGAGCCGCATACTGGCGCCGTCCGCACGCGTACCTCGACCCGTACGTGCGCGCCGGGATCTCCATGCTGGCCCAGACCGGGGACGACGCGCTCACGCCGGGGCTGACCCGGCTCGCGGACGACCTGAAGACCGGCCGCTGGCACAGGCGTTATGCCGAGCTGCGCACGCTCGACACCATGGATGTCGGTTACCGGCTGCTCGTGACCGACCACTGACCACGTGCGCCGCCCGGGAACGGCGGCCGGCCGGGAGCGGCGGCCGGCCTGGTGACGGGCGATCTCTCAGGGCCGTGGAGTCTTCGCCATGTAAGAGAGAGCCAGTCGGATCTTGGTGAGGCCGCTGAGATCGACCTGGCGTGCCTGGGCAACGCCCGGTTCGATGGACAGCAGCCATTCCGTGGCGACGCTGCGGCGCCAGAACTCCGTCGGCCGGTTACCGGTGGGCGGCGCCGCTGCTCCGGCGGCGGTTTCGTCCCGTACCGCCACCTGTACGAATGTGCTCTGCGGCTGCAGATACTGGGTGACTTCGGTGCCGTTCTCGAGACGCTCGGTGCACCGCGGACCGTGGGTCACCACGACGGGGAAGGTCGGTGTCGCCGCGGTCACGCCGAAGAGGGTCACGGACGCCGCTATGGTCTTCGCCTCCCAGCGGGTTCCGGCCAGATCGCGGTTGTCGACCACGACGGCGACGGCCAGTTGCTGACGGAAGGCGGCCAGTTGAGCCGGGTCATCGATGGTGACGTAGTGCACGTCGTCCTTGAAGCCCGACAGGTCGTAGGCGTCGAAGGCGGCCGCCAGCGCGACGACGGTCAGTTCGGTGGTGGTGGCCAGGAGCCGGCTCTGGTATTCGGCGGGGTCGATGAGGTTCTGCTCGAAGTCGAGCTCGGTGTCGGGGTGCACGTGCCAGCGGTCCAGACGCAGCGCCGCCGACTGGTCCGCGCGCGTGTAGATTTCGACGGCGCGCGCTGCGCGGACCTGGCAGTCGAGGAAGATGTCGCCGTAGTGGCGCACCGCGGACAACAGCGACAACGCCGTCTCGCGCAGAAGTTTGGCATCGGACCGGGCTTGAGCGTGCAGCTGTGCGTAGGATGCGCGCTGCTGCATCACGCCTTGTGTGCGCAGGGTGGCGATCTCCAGCTGGCGCTGGGCCGACGCCACCCGGGCCTTCGCCGCAAGCGACTCCTGCAGGCGCAGGGCCAGGTCCTTGACCAGTTGTTTGAGTTCCGCGTCGCCGGTTGCCTCGTCGATGTCCTTGACGAACTTCGCGAAGCTGATGAGCACGGGAACACCCTTGGCCGCCCAGGCGTCGATGTCGATCTGCCCGTTCTTCTGGTGGCCTGCTGCGTCCTTCGCCCCTGACGCACGGATTTTCGAGAGCTCTCCTCCGGCCGTGATGGCCTCCTTGAGGACCTTCGTCTCGGCTTCGGAGCCACTGAAGTTGACGTTGCCGAGCGTCATCAGGTCGGGTATCGAGCCGATGATCTTGCCCGCGTGCTCGCCCAGGTATGCGCTGGCGATCAGCCCAACGAGCGCGAACAGGCCCACCACGACGACCCCGCCCCAGTCGATGGGCTCTTCCAACTCGGCCTTGCGATCCCGGGCCTCTTGGAGCGCCGCGGACCATCGTGCCTCGGCCGCCTTCTGCTCTGCCGTTGCGACCGTCAGGGCGAATTGTGCATCGGCTTGCGACGCCTCCAGGATCCTCATGGTGAAGTCCAGGGTTGCCAGTTGCACCTGCAGTTGAGCTTCGGTGAGCCCGGCAGCGCTGGTCGCGGTCAGCAGCGCCTTGGCGTCGGTGAACAGTCCTTCGATCCAGGGGCGGTCGGATTCGAGTCGCGCCCGGAAGCGTTCGAAGTCGGCGACGACATCGAGATTGCGGGCGAGGCCCAGAAAGTTGTCGCCGTTGAGGAACTGGGCCTTGAGGGCGGGTGCATCCGTGCGCAGGGGATCGGCGGCCGCGGCCAGCTGCAGGAGTTCGAGGATCGTGTCCGCCTCGGCCGAGGTGGGAGTTCCGCGGACCTGCCGGTAACGGAACGCCGCGGTACGGACCCACTGGCTTGCCGCGGTGAGCAGGTCATTGCCCCGCTCTTCACGGGCTTTTGCCCAGAGCTTGTCGGCGGGCAGCTGTTCGGCGAGGGCGGTGCCCGCAAGGCCGGTAGGTCCGGGCTGGCCGTCGGGTCCGTCCGGCGCCCCGGGCCGCTGCCGGCCCTGCGCGGTGGGGGCTCCCTTGCCTCCCTTTCCGCCCTTGCCCCCCGAACCCCCGGCGCCCCCGGACGCCGTGACCTGTGCGGGTACGCCGTCCGCCCAGAAGACCCTCGCCACGCCGCCCGCCCCGCCCGCTGCACCCGTCCCGCCTGGTTCCCCTGGCGTCGGGGGCTCGTACTCACGGTGCGGTTTGCCCCGGTCGTCGATCTCGATGGTGACGATCTCATCGACACCGGGTTTGCCGTCGAGGCCGGCGTTGCCGGCTCCGCCATCGGCCCGAACCGTGAGGGCTTGCCGCAGAACCCGGGCGTAGACCTGTGCCGAGCGCCCGGGGTGGCCGGCCTCAGCCGGCCGGTCAGCAGGTGAACCAGCCATGTCGACGGTGAGCCCCCGAGCGTCGCAGCTGTCCACGATCAACACGGGGTTCAACAGGTAGGAGGGCTCAGCCGGATCGCGGAGGTCGAAGACGTAGTTCGGAACGGCGGTGAGTGTGTGTACGGCGATGACGAGAGTGTCCCCTGACACGAGCCCGCGGAGCCGAGCGAACCGCAGCAGGCGCTGCTGAGTTGCGTCAGAGAGTTCGAGGGTCTCCCGGGCGTACAAGGCGGTCGTCATGACAGTCCCCCCTTGGGTCATCCGCACTCGTCCGGGCTCCGGGCGATCGGCGGGTGTCGAAAGTACCGTCGGCGACTCACCCGCCATAGGCGGAAAGCGCGCATCTCCTCACATGCTCAGTGAGGCCGGTAGACGGGACAGCATCCGCAGGCCGCGCGGACTACGGACAATGCCTGTCCGCCGTGTCAGCATCGGCAGCGAGCCCATCCGGGGGCGAGTCTCAGGCATGGCCCCCTCGCGGCCCGGCTTCCTGGAGGCGGGGGAAGAGCGGGTTCGCGGACGGCAGACTCTCCTCGACGGGAGTCACTTGCCCCGCGATCCGCGCGGCGGCGTCGGGGATGAAGGGGCGCAACTCGTCGGCCAGGACGCGGCAGGCTGTGACCAGCGTGGCGAGGATCGCGTCGAGGCGTTCCGCTGCGTTGGCGTTCACCCGGCGGCACGGTGGCGGCTCGTCCGGTCATCCGGCCTTGTGGCGCTGGTAGTGGCGGGCAACGCGCATTCGGTTGCCGCAGCGGGCGGCCGAGCACCAGCGGCGGCGCGGATGAGTGGGCAGGAAGAGCATCACGCAGTCGTCGGCCTCGCACTTGCGGATCCTGGTGACGGCCGGGTCGGCCAGCAGTTCGGCGGCGGCCTCCGCGAGGCAGGCGGCCAGGCGTCGGCCCGGTGAGCCGTCGCGTCGACGCGTGGCGGTCACCGTCGAGCCGTCCCACGCCAGTTCGTCGATCGCCGGCGCGGCACGCTGCGTCTGGTTGAGCGCCTCCAGGTCTGTGGCCATGGGCTCGTCGCCCAGGAGCAGGTGGTCGAGGGCCCGGGCGATGTGCTCCCGTACCGCCCGCACGGCGGTCAGGTCAGCCGCGGTGACCTCCTGCGGCACCTCGTCCGGGAGGCGGTCGGCCTGCAGGGCCCACCAGGCCCGCAGGTCGCGTGGCGTCGTGAGCGCGTCGCCGACGGAGGTACGGGTGTTGACCAGGTCCAGCGCCAGCGGTTCCCCGGTCAGCGGTACGAGATCACTCATAGAGCTAATGCTATATGGGCGCCTTGACGCGTTAGATCGGCGGCGGTTATACCTAATGCATCAATCGGCGATCAAAGGATTAGGCATGCTTGCGCCAGCCACCCGCGCTCTCCATCGCCACGTCGAGGTCGACGGCGTCCGCGTCTTCTACCGGGAGTCCCTCCCTGACCGGGCCGACGCCCCAGTACTGCTGCTCCTGCACGGCTTTCCGTCCGGTTCCCACCAGTTCCGCAGCCTCATCGACGTGCTGGGCTCGCACTACCGGCTGATCGCCCCGGACTACCCGGGCTTCGGGCACACCCAGGTCCCGGACGGCTTCACCTACTCGTTCGACAAACTCGCCGGCATCACCGAAGGGTTCGTCCGGCGCATCGGACTCGAGAAGTTCGTGATGTACGTCTTCGACTTCGGCGCCCCCGTCGGCCTCCGCATCGCCGAGCGCCACCCCGAGTGGATCGCCGGGCTGGTCGTGCAGAACGGCAACGCCTACGAGGAGGGCCTGTCGGACTCTGCCCGCGGACTCATCGGCCTGACCCCCGACACCCCTGGCGCCCAGGACGCCATCCAGGGCCTGCTCACTCTCGACGGCACCCGCGGCCAGTACGAGACCGGCGTCACCAGCCCCGACCTCGTCGCCCCGGACGGCTGGACCCTCGACCAGCACTTCCTCGACCTGCCGGGCCGCAAGGAGGCTCAGCAGGCACTGCTCTTCGACTACCGTTCCAACGTCGAGCGCTACGCCCACTGGCAGGCGTGGCTGCGCCGGCACACCCCGCCCACCCTCATCACCTGGGGGACCGGCGACCCCTTCTTCACCGAGGCCGGCGCACGCTCCTACCTGCGCGACCTGCCCGACGCCGAACTCCGCCTCCTCGACACCGGCCACTTCGCACTGGAGACCCATCTGCCGGAGATCGCCCCGCTGATCGCCGACTTCCTGGACCGCACGTGGAAGTGAGGGCGAGCAGGCGGTCCAGCCTCAGGCGGGCGAGGGCGAGCCCGGACGGGTCCTGGCGATGTGCGGTCCATCCGCCTGCGCGCGCCGACACGGGAGAGGGCCGGGGATGACATCCCCGGCCCTCTCGGTGCTCGCCAGTGTGCTTACGCGCCGCTCTCCCGGAGCATGTCCTCGCGCTCGACGATCTTCACGCGCTCACGGCCCTGCGGCTCGCCCAGCGCCTTCTCGGCGGCGTCCAGCTTGTACCAGCCGTCCCAGGTGGTGAAGCGGACCTCGCGCTCGGCGAGGAACGCCTCCACGGCCTCCGGCTCGGGCGAACCGGGCGTCTGCAGACGGCCGTTGGTGAAGTCGTCAAGCAGGTTGGCCACCGTCTCGTTCGCGTCGCCCTTGGTGTGGCCGATGAGGCCGACCGGGCCGCGCCGGATCCAGCCGGTGACGTACGTCGACTGCAGGTGCTCGCCGGACTCCTGGATGACCCGGCCGCCCTCGTCCGGGACGGTGCCGGTCTCGATGTCCCAGGGCAGCTTGGGGAGTTTGTCGGACAGGTAGCCGACCGCGCGGTAGACCGCGGTGACGTCCCAGTCCTTGAACTCGCCGGTGCCCTTGACGTTGCCGGTGCCGTCGAGGGCCGTGCGCTCGGTGCGCAGGCCGACGACCTTGCCGTCCTCGCCGAGGATCTCGGTGGGCGACTCGAAGAAGTGCAGGAAGAGCTTGTGCGGCCGGTCGCCGACGTCGCGGATCGCCCAGTTCTCCAGGGTCTTGGCGACCATGTCGGCCTGCTTGTTGCCGCGCCGGGTCTCGATCGAGCCCTCGTCGTAGTCGATGTCCTCGGGGTCGACGATGACCTCGATGTTGGGGGAGTGGTCCAGCTCGCGCAGCTCCATCGGGGAGAACTTCGCCTGCGCCGGGCCGCGGCGGCCGAACACGTGGATCTCCAGCGCCTTGTTGGCCTTCAGACCGTCGTAGACGTTCGGCGGGATCTCCGTCGGCAGCAGCTCGTCCGCCGTCTTGGCCAGGATGCGGGCCACGTCCAGGGCGACATTGCCGACGCCGAGCACGGCGACCTTCTCGGCATCGAGCGGCCAGGTGCGCGGCACGTCCGGGTGGCCGTCGTACCAGGAGACGAAGTCGGCGGCGCCGTACGACCCGTCGAGGTCGATGCCGGGTATGCGCAGCTCGCGGTCGGCCATCGCGCCCGTCGAGAAGATCACGGCGTCGTAGAACGCCCGCAGGTCGTCCAGGCTGATGTCGTTCGGGTAGTCGACGTTGCCGAAGAGGCGGATCTGCGGCTTGTCGAGCACCTGGTGGAGGGCCGTGATGATGCCCTTGATGCGGGGGTGGTCGGGGGCGACGCCGTAACGGATCAGTCCGAACGGCGCCGGCATGCGCTCGAAGAGGTCGATGGACACACCGGGTTCGGCGGCCACCTCGGATTTGAGCAGGGCGTCGGCGGCGTAGATCCCGGCGGGGCCGGCTCCGACGATGGCTACCCGCAGGGGGCGGGGCATGATCAGGTTCCCTTCGAGCGGCGATAGATCGACTCGACGGGAAGCCTAAACTAAGGCAAGCCTAAGTCGGTACGCGGGTCCGGCCTATGAGCTCATAAGCGTGATCTATGAGCAGACGCTCTCGGTGACCCCGCAGCCCAAAGTCGCCTCAGGGCACCGGCTGTTCGGCCCAGATCACCTTGCCCGCGGGCAGGTACCGGGTGCCCCAGCGGTCGGCGAGCTGCGCGACCAGGAACAGGCCGCGGCCGCCCTCGTCCGTCATGGTGGCGTAGCGCAGATGCGGCGAGGTGCTGCTGCTGTCGAAGACCTCGCAGATCAGGCTGCGGTCGCGCAGCATGCGGACGCGGATGTTGTCACCGCCGTACCGGATCGCGTTGGTGACCAGCTCACTGAGGATCAGCTCCGTCGTGAACTGCAGTTCCTCCAGCCCCCACCCCTCGAGCGTCCGCGTCACGGCGGAGCGCACCTGGGCGACGGCCGCCGGGTCGGAGGGCACCTGCCACTCGGCGACCTGGTCGGGCCCGAGCGCCTGCGTGCGGGCCACGATCAGCGCGATGTCGTCGCCCGGCCGGTCCCGGAGCCGGGCGTCCAGGACGGCCTGGCAGGTCTCCTCCGGGGTCCGGCCGGCCCGGGCCAGCGCGGCGCGCAGCTGCTCCAGACCCTCGTCGATGTCGTGTTCGCGGTCCTCCACGAGCCCGTCCGTGTAGAGCACGAGCCGGCTGTCCTCCGCCAGCTCCAGCTCGGCCGTCTCGAACGGCAGCCCGCCCAGGCCCAGCGGGGGACCGGCGGGCACGTCGGGGAACGCGACGGTGCCGTCCGGCCGGATCAGCGCCGGCGGCGGATGGCCGGCGCGGGCGACGGTGCACCGCCGGGACACCGGGTCGTAGATCGCGTACAGACAGGTCGCGCCGGTCACCGGAGCGCTGTCGCCCTCCTGCGCCTCGTCCTGGTCGATGCGGGCGACCAGCTCGTCGAGGAGCGCGAGCAGTTCGTCCGGCGGCAGGTCCAGGGCGGAGAAGTTGTGCACGGCCGTACGCAACCGGCCCATGGTGGCCGCCGCGTGCAGCCCGTGGCCGACGACGTCGCCCACCACCAGCGCGACGCGGGCACCGGACAGCGGCAGCACGTCGAACCAGTCCCCGCCCACGCCGGCCTGCGCCGGCAGGTACCGGTAGGCGATGTCCAGGGCGTTCTGCTCCGGCAGGCTGCGGGGCAGCAGGCTGCGCTGCAGGGTCACCGCCATGCTGTGCTCACGGGTGTACCGGCGGGCGTTGTCGATGGACACCGCGGCCCGGGCGACCAGTTCCTCGGCGAGCGCGACCTCGTCGGCGTCGAAGGGTTCCGTCTTCTGCGACCGCCAGAAGCTGACCACGCCCAGCACCAGGGACCCCGCCCTGAGCGGTACCGCGATCAGTGAGTGGATGCCGAACTCCACGACCTGCGCCGACCGCTCCAGATCCTGGGCGCGCCAGCCCGGAGCCTCGCCCAGCCGTGGCTCGATGACGGCCTGCTCGCCGTACAACGCACGGCCCTGCGGCGAGGAGTCGACGAACCGGATCTGCTCGCCCACCGGATACAGCGGCGCGTCCTTGCGTATCCCGCTGCTGGCCGTGCGCCGCAGCCGGGTCGCCGCCTCCGGATGCCCGCCGGCCAGCACCGCGTCGAACAGGTCGACCGTGGCGTAGTCCGCGAACCGCGGCACCGCCAGCTCCGCCAGTTCCTCGGAGGTGCGGGTGACGTCCAGGCTGGTGCCGATGCCCACCCCGGCGTCGTACAGCATGTTCAGCCGCTCGCGGGCCTCCTCGGCCCGGCCGGACAGAGCCCGCAGCTCCGTCGAGTCGCGGAGCGTCGCGACGCTGCCGGACGGCCGGCCCCTGAGGTGGGTGGGGCGCTGGTTGACCGCCAGCAGCCGGTCCTTGACCAGGTGCACCTCGTCGGTGGCCGTCCTGCCGGAGTCCAGCAGTTCGGCGGTGTCCGGGGAGAGGCCGAGGTCGAGCACCCGGCGGCCCTCGGCGTCCTCGGGCAGGTCGAGCAGCCGGTGCGCCTCGTCGTTGGCGAGCAGCAGCCTCCCCTCGTCGCCGACGATGATCACGCCCTCCCGAACGGCGTGCAGCACGGCGTCGTGGTGCTCGTACATGCGGGTCATCTCGTCCGGGCCGAGGCCGTGCGTCTGCCGTAGCAGCCGCCCGCTGACCAGCGCCGTGCCCGCCGTGGACAGGGCGAGCGCCACCGCGGCGGCGGTCAGCAGGAGCGGCAGCTGACGGTCCGCCGTACCGCCCACGGTCGCCTTGGTGACCCCGGCCGACACCAGCCCGACGACCCGCCCGTCGGGGTCCTTGACGGGCACCACGGCCTGCACCAGCGGCCCGATGGTGCCGGTGATCTCCTCGGTCACCACGCGCCCCGCCAGGGCGGGCGCGAGCGTCCCGACGAACTTCTTCCCGATGCGGTCCGGCTTGGGGTGGGTGTAGCGGATCCCGTCGGTGTTCATGACGACGATGAAGTCCACGCCTGTCGCCTCGCGAGCCGCCTCGGCCCGCGGTTGCAGTACCGCGGTGGGATCCGGGCTGTCGAGCGCCTCCCGGGTGCCCGGCGCGTTGGCGAACGCCTCGGCGACGGCCACCGAACGGTTGCGGGCCTCCTGTGTGGTGTCGTACCGCACCTGCAGCACGAGTGCCACCACGGCGGCGACGACCAGCAGCAGCACGATCACCACCTGCAGCAGGAACACCTGCCCGGCGACGCTGCGCCCGCCCACCGCCGACCGCAGCCTGGAGAGCCGGCCCTTGCGCTGCCGCTCGGCGAGCGCAGCGGACGGTGTTCTCCGTTCGGACACGCCACGGAAGCGGTCTGGCGCAGACCGTGCGCGCAGACCGCTGGGACGACGGGCCGACCGGGCCCCGGATCGACCCACGAGTCGGACCATGTGCCCATGTCTACACTGCCGCGCCTCAGGAGGCGAGAGACGTCACAGACCGTGACAGGACCCGCTCCTTCTCCCACACGACGATCACAGAAGGGGTACGGCGACTTTCGGCAACTCCCGTGCCCGCGGCGGGGTTACCACGACGGCTGCGCCGCCGGAGCAGGGCTCCCGCGCGCGACCCGGGCACCCTCACTTCCGGTGCGGCGGCGCGGCACGCCGCGTGGCGAGCAGCAGGGCGATGTCGTCGGGGCGGTCCGGGGTGTGCCGGGCCCTCGCGGTGAGCCTGTCGGCCACGCCCGCCAGCGACCGCGCGCCCGCACGGGCGGCGGGGGCACCGGCCCGGGCCAGCGCCACCCGCAACGCGCTGATGCCGTCGTCGATGTCGGTACCGGGCCGCTCGACCAGCCCGTCGGTGTACAGCGCCAGGACGGAGCCGGGCTCCATCCGCAGCTCCGCCACCGGATACCGGGCCTGTGGGTCCACGCCGAGCACCACACCGCCGGGCAGGTCGACGACCTGCGTACGGCCGTCCGGGCGGCGCAGCAGCGGCGGCAGGTGCCCGGCCACGGCCGCCTGCGCGAGGCCGGTCGCCGGATCCAGCCGGATGTAGCAGCAGCTCGCGAACAGGCCGGAGTCGAGGTCGATGAGCAGACGGTTGGTGCCGCTCATGACCTCGTCGGGCGGCCGGTCGCCGACGGCGAACGCCCGGACGGCGGTGCGCAGCTGGCCCATGGTCGCCGCGGCCTGCACTCCGTGCCCCTGCACATCGCCGATCACCAGGGCCATCCCGTCCCCGGCGGCGGCCACGTCGTACCAGTCGCCGCCCACCTCCATGCCCTGCGTGCCGGGCAGATAGCGTCCGGCGGTCTCCATCAGCGGATGCTGCGACAGCCGCCGTGGGAGCAGTGCCTGCTGCAGGCCCCGGGCCAGCGCGGCCTCGCTCTCGTAGCGCCGGGCCTTCTCCATGGCGTGCGCGATCAGCCCGGCCATGGCGGTCAGCACCGTACGTTCCTCGGTGCTGAAGCTGCGCGGCCGGTCGAAGCCGAGGATGCAGGAGCCGACGGAACGCCCGGAGGCGATCAGGGGCAGGAAGGCGCGGGCGCCCTCCGTCGCGTCCAGCGCGATGCCCGGGTAGGCGTCGGCGAGCTGCTGCATCGAGTCGAAGAACAGCGGGCGGCCGCTGGTCAGCGTCTCGACGCCGGGCAGCCGGGCATCCAGCCCCACGCCCTCGAAGGGGGCGAGGAACCCTTTGGGGAAGCCGGTCTCCCAGGCCAGATACAGATGCCGCTCCTGCAGCAGGTAGATGGCCAGCCGGCGGCCGCCGAACGCGGGCAGCAGTTCCCGCATCACCACGGCGGACACCTGACGCGCCGTGACCGCCTCCGTCAGCGCGATGGCGAGCACGATGGGGCGGTACAGAGGAGAGAGCGACGGCGCGCCGACCGGTTCCGGCGAGGCGTGCGCGTCCGGGAGGCCGGACGGGCTGTCGGCCATCCGATGCCCCGGACGGAGCGTGCAGGTCAGGAAGTCCGGACCGGGATAGACGGACAGGGCCAGCCAGTCGCCCCCGAACGGGGGGGCGGCAGCGGGCTCCGGCTCATGGGTGGACGGTCTTCGGACATGGAAGTGCACCGGTTCCGGAGACAGCAGCGCCCCGCGCAGATGATCCTCGACGGCGGGCTGGTTCAGCCACGGCACGCCCTCCCACAGCGGCCGGCCCAGCAGCTCGGTACGGGGCCGGCGCAGCAGCGCGGCCGCCCGCGGATTCGCGTAGACGACCGCACCCAGCCGGTCCAGGCAGAACACGCCGTCCGGCAGCAGATCGGCCGCCGCGTCCGCCACCGTGCTCGGCCCCGGATCGAGGACGACACCCCGTACGGTCGCCGCCCCGGAGCGAGCCGGGTCGTCGTACGGCCCCCAGACCTCGACCAGCCGCAGCGCACCGTCCGCGCCGTGCGCGTACAGCGGCAGCGCCGGTGACCGGCCCCCGGCCGCCTCGCGCAGCGCCGCCAGGATCGGCTCCGCGTCACCGGGAGCGAGGGCCTGCGCGAACCCCTCCACCGTGCCGTCGGCTTCCCCCGCGGCCCGGCCCAGGACGAGGTTCAGCCGCTCGTCCGCCGTCACGGCACCCGTCGCCGGATCCCAGGAGAACCGTCCGAGGCGCCCCGAGGGAGGGCGGCCGGCGGGCGGCCGGACACACACCGGCCCGCCCTCCCAGGACACCACCGACGCGTCCCCGTCAGCGAGCTTCTCCAGCTCCGCCCCCAGCTCCTCGGCCAGCCGTGCCATGCGTTCGCGCGCGGACAGCAGCTCGGTGGAGTCCGAGGCCGAGGGCCGCAGCACGCTCAGCACACCGAACACGGTCGAGCCACCCGCGACGGGGACGTGCAGGGACCCGAACTGGAACGGCAGACCGGCCGCGAACTGCGGATAGCGGCGCATGGTCTCCGTCGCGTTCGGCAGCACCACCTCGACGCCGAGCCGATAGGCGTCCGCGACGGGGAACGGCCGGTCCACGTGCAGCCGCCACCACGGTGTGAACAGCGGCCCCGGCAACCCCTCCAGCACGGCCAGCCGCAACAGCCCGGGCGTGCGTGAGCGCAGGTAGACCCCGCCCGCGTGGCCACCCGCCGCGCTGATCGCCTCCGCCGAGGCATCGATCAGCAGCGCCGCCAGCCTGCCGGGCGTCCGCTCTGCGCCTTCGGCGCTCCCAGTCATCGGCCCTACCTCGTCCGTACGCCATCACGCGTGCGACACAGCAAGAATGCGCCACGACGCACCTTGCCCGCACCTGGGGCGGCTTGACCAGGGGGGTGCGGGCCCGGCGTCCGACGCGTCCGCCGGCACCACGGCGACCAGGGATGGGCCGGAAGCCGAAACCGTGCGCCAGCCCCTCCCGTTCTCGGTGTGAGACCCGGTCGCCACCACCGGCCCGGATCGGTCGCCGTGACCGGGTGCGTTCCGGACATCCGGCCCGACACGGCAGCACAGCGGTCGGCAAGGCGGGTGCCCTCGGGAAGACTCGGGAACAGACCGGCGGGCGCAGGACAGGCAGGAGACAGACGCATGGAGTACTACGACCTCGGCACCCACACCCGCCCCGTGACCACGTCCTCCGACCGGGCCCAGCTCTGGTTCGACCGCGGGCTGACGTGGACGTACGCCTTCCACCACGAGGAGGCCGTCGCCTGCTTCGAGGCCGCCGCCGCGGCGGACCCCGACTGCGCCATGGCCCACTGGGGCATCGCCTACGCGCTCGGCCCGAACTACAACAAGCCCTGGGAGTTCTTCGACGACCAGGATCTGGCCCGCACCGTCGACCGTACCCACGCGGCCGTGGAGCTGGCGCACCGGAAGGCGCAGACCGCCGCTCCCGTCGAACAGGCGCTGATCGCCGCACTGCGCGCCCGCTACCCGCAGGCGAAGGCCGTGGAGGACTGCTCGATCTGGAACGCGCCGTACGCCGACAGCATGCGCGCGGTCTACGAGCTCGCCCCCGACGACCCGGACATCGCCACCCTGTACGCCGACGCCCTGATGAACCTCACTCCCTGGCAGCTGTGGGACCTCAGGAGCGGCGAACCGGCCGACGGCGCGCGCACGGTGGAGGCCAGGGCCGTCCTCGAGCGTGCCCTCGCCACCGACGCGGGACGCGGCCACCTGGGCGTGGTCCACATGTACATCCACCTGATGGAGATGTCCCCGACACCCGAGGCGGCCCTGTCCGTCGCGGACCGCCTGCGCGGCCTCGTGCCGGACGCGGGGCACCTGCATCACATGCCCTCGCACGTGGAGGTGCTGTGCGGCGACTACCGGCGGGTGGTCTCCGACAACACCAGGGCGATCGAGGCGGACGAGAAGTACCACGCCCGAGCCGGGGCGATGAACTTCTACACCCTGTACCGCTCGCACAACTACCACTTCAAGATCTACGGCGCGATGTTCCTCGGCCAGTCCCAGGTCGCCCTCGAGACCGCGGCGCAGCTCGAGGCGTCCATCCCGGAGGACCTGCTGCGCGTGCCGAGCCCGCCCATGGCCGACTGGCTCGAGGCCTTCCTCGCCATGCGGGTCCACGTCCTGATCCGCTTCGGCCGCTGGGACGACATCCTGGAGCTGCCGCTGCCCACCGATCCGGAGCTGTACTGCGTGACGACCGCGATGCTGCACTACGCCCGCGGCGTCGCCCTGTCCGCGACCCGTCGCGTCCGGGAGGCGGAGGCGGAACGCCGGCTGTTCCACGAGGCGGTCGCCCGGGTCCCCGAGACCCGCATGCTCTTCAACAACACCTGCGCCGACATCCTCGGGATCGCCTCGGCGATGCTCGACGGCGAACTGGAGTACCGCAAGGGCAACCACGACGCCGCCTTCGCCGCCCTGGAACGCTCCATCGAGCTGGACGACAACCTTCCCTACGACGAACCGTGGGGCTGGATGCAGCCCACCCGGCACGCCTATGGCGCCCTGCTGCTCGAACAGGGGCGTGTCGAGGAGGCCGAGGCGGTCTACCGCGCCGACCTCGGCCTCGACGGCTCGCTCCCACGCGCCTTGCAGCATCCCGGCAACGTCTGGTCCCTGCACGGCCTCCACGAGTGCCTGATGCGCCTGGGCCGGACCGGGGAGGCGCAGATGGTGGCCCAGCAGCTGAGGTTCGCCGCCGCGCTGGCGGACGTACCGGTCGAGGCGTCCTGCTTCTGCCGGCTCGACACCGCCCGAGCGGCCGCAGGTGGGGACGGTTGCTGCGCCGAGTGAAAGGCGGCCGCGATGACTTCGGGACGCCGACGCGAGCGCAGACTCGGCGCCCCCGGTCACGCCCGCCCGTGGGCCTCCTGCGAGCGTCGCGCCAGTGCGTCGATGACCACGGCGGCGAAGAGCACCCCGCCCGTGATCATGAACTGGACGGCGGTGGGGGTGTCCGTGATGACCATGCCCGAGGCGATCGACTGGATGACCAGCATGCCCAGCACCGCGGACCAGGTCGTGCCGCGTCCGCCGAACAGGCTGGTGCCCCCGATGACGGCCGCCGCGATGGCGTTGAGGAGCAGCAGGCCCGAGCCCGCGCCCTGACTCACCGAGGTGATGCGCGAGGCCAGGAACAGGCCGCCGAGCGCGGCCATGGTGCCGGAGACGGCGAGCACCGCGGTCTGCACCTTGATCACGCTGAGGCTGGCGCGGCGGGCCGCCTCGATGCTGCCGCCGAGGGCGTAGACCTGCCGCCCGTAGTGGGTGCGGCGCAGCATGATGTCGAGGCCGGCGACCACCACGAGGAAGATCAGCAGGGCGAGCGGCAGGCCCTGGAACCGGTTCAGCAGGTATGCGGCGGTGAAGGCGACCGCCGCGAGGGCTGCCGTACGCACGATGATGCCCCGGAGCGTGCGGTGCGGCATGCCCACGGCCTTGCGCCGCAGCCTGTCCTGGTAGGTCACGACGAAGACCAGGCCCGTGCCGACCGCCGCCAGGCCGTAGGCGGCGGCGTCGTGGCTGAAGTAGTGGCTGGTCAGTTTGGCGACCAGCCCGTTCTCGTCGAGGTTGACGGTGCCGCTGGTCCCGAGGATGTACAGCATCAGGCCGTTCCAGGTCAGCAGCCCCGCCAGGGTGACGACGAAGGCGGGCACGCGGGTCTTGGCGACGGAATAGCCCTGGACGGTTCCCGCCACGGTGCCGGCGAGGACCGCGATGATCAGGGCGAGCCATTCCGGCACGCCGTTGTTCACGTTCAGCACGGCGAAGACCGCGGCGGCGAGGCCGCTGATGGAGCCGACCGACAGGTCCAGCTCCCCGATCAGCAGGACGAAGACGATGCCGACCGCGATCAGGCCCGTGCCCACGATGTCCACGCTGAGGTTGGACAGGTTCCGCGGTGACAGGAAGCTGGCGTTGAGGGACTGGAAGGTGATCCAGACGGCGGCGAGGACCAGGACGACCGGGAGCGAGCCCAGTTCGCCGGCGCTCAGCTTGCGCCGCAGGACGGCGATGCCGCTCTCCACGAACTGGGCGAGGGCCGCCGCGCGGGGCGGTCGGCGGGCCTCGGCGGTCGGCGCGGAGGGCGCGGTTCGCGTGCGGTCCGCCCCGCTGTGCATGCCTTTCACCACCCTGCCTCCCGATGGGCCATCCGGCGGGGCACGTTCTCCGTGGCGCCGGTGATGGAGGCGATGATCTGTTCCTGCGACGCGGTGTTCACATCGAAGAAGCCGTTGTTGCGGCCGAGCCGCAGCACGGCGGCGCGGTCCGCGAGAGCCTTGACATCGCCCATGTTGTGGCTGATGAGAAGCACTCCCAGGCCCCGGTCGCGCAGCTGGTCCACGAGGTCCAGGACCTCGCTGGTCTGCTCGAATCCCAGCGCTGCGGTCGGTTCGTCCAGGAGGAGGACGCGCGGTTCGCCGAGGAGCGAGCGGGCGATGGCGACCGTCTGCCGCTGCCCGCTGGACAGGGAGACGACGGGCGCGCGCAGATCGGGGACCCCCCTGGTCAGACGCTCCAGCAGGTGACTGGTGCGGCGCTCCATCTCGACCTCGTCGAGGAACCCGAACCTGCGGATCTCCCGGCCGAGGAAGAGATTGCCCACGACGTCGAGGTTCCCGCAGAGCGCGAGGTCCTGGTAGACGGTGGCGATGCCGAGGTCCCGGGCATCGTGCGGGCGCCGGATGTGGACGGGCCGGCCCTCCCACTCGATGACGCCCTTGTCCGCCGGGGTGACTCCGGAGATCACCTTGACCAGGGTGGACTTGCCGGCCCCGTTGTCGCCCAGCAGCGCGACCACCTGGCCCGCGCGGATCTCCAGCTCGATGTCGGTGAGGACCTCGACGGCCCCGAAGCGCTTGCACACGCCGCGCAGCGTCAGCAAGGGGGGACTCGGCACGAAGACCATCTCCTTCCCACGACCGGTCCGGCGCCCGGAACCGGCCGGTCAGGTGAGTCCGGCCCTGGCGCAGGCGGCGTCGAGTTGCGGGGTGCAGATCTGCTCGATCGTGTACACACCGTCCTTCACCACGGTGTCCTCGATGGTGTCGACGGTCACCGACACCGGGGTGAGCAGGACGGCCGGGACGGTGCTCCCCGTGCTGGTCCTCACCTGGTCCTTGGCGACCCGGTCGAGGTTCTCGCCGCGGGCCGCGGCCACGGCGAGTGCGGCTCCGGCGGAGGCCTCGGGAGCGAAGGGCTTGTAGACGGTCATGTACTGCTCGTCGGCGAGGATGCGCTGCACGGCGCCGAGTTCGGCGTCCTGCCCGGTTATGGGGGCAGCGGGTCGACCTTGTTGGCCTTGAGAGCGGTGATGCTGCCGGCCGCGAGGCCGTCGTTGGCGGCGTAGACCCCGTCGATGCTGTCGGCGCCGAGGGCGGAGATGGCGCCCGACATGTTCATGTTGGCGATCTCCGTCCTCCACTGACGGGTGTCGTACGCCTTGGCGATGTCGACCTTGCCCTCCAGCTCGGACAGGGCGCCCTTCTTGAACGACACCGCGTTGGGGTCGGTGGGGTCGCCGTTCATCATCACGATCCGGGCGCCGGCCGCCCCGGCGCCCATGGCCGTCAGCAGCGCCCTGCCCTGGAGCCTGCCGACCTCCTCGCCGTCGAAGGAGGCGTAACCCGAGATGGGGCCCTCGGCGAGGCGGTCGTAGGCGATGACGGGGATGCCCGCCTCCGCCGCCTTGGCGACCGTGGGGCGCAGTGACCTGGCGTTGACGGCGACGAGCAGAATGGCGTCGACGCCCTCGGCGATCATCGAGTCCATCTGGGCCTGCTGGATGGCCACATCGTTCTTGGCGTTGGCGTGGTCGACCTCGCAGTCCGCGCAGAGCTTCTTGATCTGCCGGTCGAGCAGCGGCCTGTCGTTCGTCTCCCAGCGGGCCGTGGTGGAGTCCGGAAGCAGCACTCCGATCCTGGTCTGGTTGCCCCCGCCGGAGTCGTTGCCGCCGTCCTCCCCGCAGGCAGCGAGCGCAGCGGCCGTGGCGGCCGCGGTCACGGCGGCGACCGCCCCCCGTACGCAGGCCTTCATGCGAGGGACCTCCAGCCGCGATGTCGGCGCCGGGCATCCGCCCGGACATACTGCAAGAAATGCGGCAAGACGACTATGCGGTAAGTGTGACACCGGCCGCGGTGAACTGCGAACTCGGCCGACACGGGGTCCAGCTGGAGCGGAAACAGTGCTGATCTGTCGGCTTTGCCCGCATATGAGACGCTGGTAGCTGAGCCCCCCGATCTCAGTCTGTCGGCACCTGTGGCCCGGGCAGGAGGAAGGTGCGGACATGCGTCATGACGGCCGTGCCCGGGCCGGCGTCTCGCAGCTCCCGGCCTCGGAGGCCGGGGCTGCGAGCACCGGTTCACCGCCTCCGGCGCGAGAGGGCGCACCGGGGGAGCGGGCCCTGACGTTCGCCGGAGCGGCGGTGGCGGCTGTCTATGTGCCCGGGGCGGGGGAGGAGGACCTGCGTTTGGTGGAGACGGCCGGGGCCGCCGTCTCCCGGTACGACCTGCCGGAGCAACTGCCCCTGTCCGGCGGCTCACCCGCCGCGCAGGCCTTCCGCACCGACCGGCCGCTGTGGCTGAACCCCGCGGCCCTCGCCTCCTTCGAAGACGGGCCGGCACCACCGGCGGCACAGACGTCCCTCGGTGCGTTGCCCCTCAGGGCGGAGGGCAGACGGCTGGGCTGCCTCGTCGTCGTGGGCGTCTCCGCCGACGGGTTCGAGGCCGGCCAGCAGCGCTTCCTGGAGCGGTACGCCGACGCGGTCGCCGACCTCCTCCGGGCCGGGACCGACCACCCCGCACCGTCGTCGCTGCTGGGTCTCGCCCTGCGCGCGCTGCGCGTCGGCTCCTTCGTCCTGGTGCCGGACACCGGCGTGATCGACGCGGACGAGATGCTGCTCGAACTGGTCGGCATCACACCGGACGACTTCGACGGCAAGGCGGACACCCTGCTGGCGAACGCCCTCCCGGAGGACATGCACGCCCTGATGTCGGTCCTGGAGCCGTCCACGCCCGCGTTCGCACGCCGGGAGCTGGAGTTCCGGGTCCGCCACCTCACGGGTGAGGTGCGCTGGCTGAGTCTGACGTGCCGGGTGGTGGCCGGCTCCGACGACCGGCCGCAGCAGGTGCTGGGCGTCGTGACGGCGACCTCGGTGCAGCGCCGGAGCTCCGACGACGTGTCCCGCATCCAGTGGCTGACCGCCGCACTCGACGACGCCGCAACGGTCCAGGACGTCGGCCGAGTGGTGGTCACCGCGCTGCGCGAACCGCTGGCCGCCGACCGCGTGGCGCTCGCCGAACTGCGCGAGGACCGGCTGGTGGTCATCGTGCTCGATCCGCCGCAGCCCGCCGCCTGGCCGCAGACCTGGCGTTCCGAGTGGCGCTCGGAATGGCCCGACGCCCCCGTCCGCGCCCTGCCCACCCTCCAGCTGGCGCTGCGGGACGGCCGTATGGATCTGTGGCCCGCCGGCACGGCCTTCGAACCGGGGCTCGCGGGCATCGGCGCCGGAGGCCTGGCCGTCCTGCCGCTGCCCGCCAAGGGCGGGGTCGTCGGCGTGTGCCTGGTCGGCTGGGACCAGCCGCACGAGTTCGCCACCGAGGAGCGGTCCGTGCTCACCGCGACCGCGGCGCTGATCGGGCAGGCCCTGGAGCGTGCGCACGCCTACGACGCCGAGCAGGAGCTCGCGACGATGCTCCAGCGCAGCCTGCTGCCCCGGCGCCTGCCCGAACTGCCCGGCGGTACGGCCGTCGCCCGCTATCTGCCCGCCCGGCGCGGACTCCAGGTCGGCGGCGACTGGTACGACGTCATCGTCATCTCCGAGGACCGGGTGGCCCTGGTCATCGGAGACGTACAGGGGCACAGCGCGGGAGCCGCGACGATCATGGGACAGATGCGCACCGCGGTGCGGGCCTACGCGGTGGAGGGACACCCGCCGGACGTGGTCGTCTCCCACGCCAACCGGCTGCTCGTCGGCATGGAGACCGATCTGTTCGCCACCTGCTGCTATGTCGAACTGGACATGGAGGAGGGCAACGCCTTGTTCGTCCGGGCCGGGCACCTCTCTCCGCTGCTCCGTCACCCCGACGGCACCACCGAGGAGATTCAGGTCGAGGGAGGGCTCCCGCTCGGCGTGCTCGCCGAGGCCGAGTTCCCCATGACCGCGGTGGCCCTGGCCCCCGGCACGGTGCTCGCCCTGGTCACCGACGGCCTGGTCGAAGCCGCCGACCTGCCCCTGGACGAGGGGATGGACCGCACCCGCGCCGCGCTCGCCACGGCCGACCCGACCGACCCCGGGCGGATGGCCGACCAACTGCTCGGCGACGCCGGCCGTCGTGAGGACGACGTCGCGCTGCTGCTGCTGCGCTACGACGGCATGACGGCCCGTCCGATCCGGGCCGGCTGGGTGGTGTGGCGGCTGCCCGACGCCGTCATGCACGCCCGCCGGTTCACCTCGCGCACGCTGCGCCGGTGGCAGGTCGGAGAGGCCGCCGACGCGGTGCTGCTGGTCGTGTCCGAACTGGTCACCAACGCCCTGGTGCACACGCAGGGCCCGGTCCGCCTCGACCTGATACTCCGCGGGGATCGCGTGCGCGTCAGCGTGAGCGACGCCTCTCCGCGGGCGCCCGCCAAGCCGGTGATCGTCGACTGGGAGTCGACCGGCGGGCGGGGCCTGCTGCTGGTCGAGGCGATGTCGGAGTCCTTCGGCTCCGTGCCGGTGGCCGGCGGCAAGCAGGTGTGGAGCGAGATCCGCGTGCCACGCCGCGAGCCGGCCCTCGCGGGCTCGGCGCCCGGAACGGACCGGGAGGGCTCGCCATGAGGGCCCGCACCCGGATGCGGCACGTCGTCGCGGGGCTCGTCGCGGGACTCATGACGGTTTCCCTGACTGCCTGCGGGGGAGGCGACGAGACGGGCTCGGACGGTTTCACGATCGGCCTGCTGCTCCCGAACCGGGTGACTCCTCGCTGGGAGAAGTGGGACAAGCCGCTGATCGAGCAGCGGCTGAAGGAGCTGTGTCCTCGCTGCACCGTCCAGTACGCCAACGCCGAGGGCGACGCGGCGAGGCAACGACAGCAGATGGTCTCCATGATCACCAAGGGGGCCAGGGTCCTGATCCTCGACCCCGCCGACAGCAAGGCGATGCGCTCCTCGGTCCAGGAGGCACGCAGAGCGGGTGCTTCGGTCGTCGCCTATGACCGGCTCGCCGAAGGACCGATCTCGGGCTATGTCAGTTTCGACGGCGCGCAGGTCGGCAGGCTCCAGGGCGAGGCGCTCCTCGAGGCCATGACGAGCGGCGGAAACGTCGTCATGATGAACGGCGACCCGACCAGCGCCAACGCCGGGTGGTTCCGCAGGGGCGCGCTGTCCGTCATCACGGGCAAGCTGAAGATCGCCAGGTCGTACGACATCGAGGCCTGGAGCGCCGACAACGCCCGCGCCGACATGTCCGCCGCCATCGCGGCCCTGGGCCCGAACCGGATCGACGGCGTCCTGGCAGCCAACGACGACATC
The DNA here is from genome assembly GCF_050936625.1 of Streptomyces sp. CA-251387. Lineage (NCBI taxonomy): Bacteria > Bacillati > Actinomycetota > Actinomycetes > Kitasatosporales > Streptomycetaceae > Streptomyces > Streptomyces sp. CA-251387. The sequence continues at coordinate 9,021,576 of NZ_JBNJMJ010000001.1, forward strand.
GCCGCAGGCGCCATTTCCGCTCTCAAGAAGGCCGGTGTCAGGAACCTGCCCCCGTCACCGGTCAGGACGCCAACCTCGACGCCGTGCGGCGCCTCGTCAGCGGCGAGCAGTACATGACGGTGTACAAACCGTTCACGGCGGAAGCCGCCGCAGCCGCCGACATGGCCGTCGCCCTGGGGCGTGGCGAGGACATCCGCGACACGACGGCCACGACGACGATCGACAGCGCCACCACCGAGGACATCCCGGCCGTGCTGCTCACTCCGAGAACGGTGACGGTCGGCACCATCAAGGAGACGCTCGTCAAGGACGGTGTGTACACCGTCGAGCAGATCTGCCCCCGCAAGCTCCGGCCGGCCTGCGCCCGGGCGGGACTCTCCTCGTGACAGGCGGACCCTTGGGCGGGCGGGCGAACGCGTCCGCCCGCCCGGGGAGCCCGGTTCAGGTCAACTCGGCCTGCGCAGGGCTGTCGTCCAGGAAACCGCCCGACTGGTGCTGCCACAGCTTCGCGTAGGCGCCCTCCGCCGCGAGCAGTTCGTCATGGGTGCCCTGCTCGACGATCCGCCCGCGGTCCAGGACCACGAGCCGGTCCATGCCGGCGACCGTGCTGAGCCGGTGCGCCACCACGAGCGCCGTCCGCCCCTCCATCAGCCGCCACAGTGCCTCCTGGACGAGGATCTCGCTCTCGGAGTCCAGCGCGCTGGTCGCCTCGTCGAGCAGCAGGACCGGGGCGTCCCGCAGGATCGCCCGGGCGAGGGCGACCCGCTGGCGCTGACCGCCGGACAGCTTGACGCCGCGCTCGCCCACCATGGTGTCGAAGCCGTGCGGCAGCGCGTCGGCGAACTCCGTGACGTGCGCCGCCTCGGCCGCGCGCCGGATCTCGGCATCGGTGGCGTCCGGCCGGGCGAACGCGATGTTGTCCCGCAGCGTGCGGTGGAACATCGCCGGGTCCTGCGGCACATAGGCGATCAGACTGCGCAGGTCCGCCTGGCGCAGCCGGCTGATGTCCTGACCTCCGATCAGGATCCGCCCGGCGTCGATGTCCGTCATCCGCAGCAACAGCCTGGTGAGGGTGGTCTTGCCGCCGCCGGAGCGGCCCACGAGGCCGATCCTCGACCCGGCGGGCACGTCCAGGTCGAGGCCCTCGAACAGGGGCCGGCCACCGGCGTGAGCGAAGACCACCTGCTCGAAACGGACGTCGGCGGCCCCGGGCAGCAGCGGCTCCGGCGACGGCGGGTCGACCACGGTCGGCGGCGTCAGCAGCAGTTCGGTGAACTGGGCGGCCTCCGTCATCGAGCTCTCCAGCCGACGGTAGATCTGGTTGAACTCGAACATGATCCGCGTCGCGTTGGAGTAGTAGGTGAAGGCCACCACGATCGCCTCCACGCCGTGCGCGCCCCCGCCGAGCGTGACCGCGAGCAGCAGCCCCAGCGCGTTGGTCAGCACCGACATCGGCGCGACCAGCGTGTCGATGCGCAGATTGCCGTAGTCCCACGACCGCAGCGTCAGCCGCCGCGAGGCCGCGACCCGGGAGCGGTGCTCGGCGGCCTCACGCCCCTCGGCGGCGAACGCCCGCACCGTGTCCATGTTCATCAGGCTGTCGGCGACATGCCCCGACACCCGGGCGATCGCCTCCTCACGCTCGTCGACGAGGGCCTGGCGGCGCCGGATGAGAGGCACCACGCACACCGCCGTCACGGCGATCATCACCAGCAGCCCCACCACGAACAGCGGTTCGTAGCGCCACAGCACCACCGTCCCGAACGCCAGCGGCACGAAGCTGCCCACGATCTGGAACGTCAGCGTGTCGACGAACTGCTCGAAACGGGTGGCGAAGCTCAGGACGCGCTTGGTCAGCGACCCGGCGAAGTTGTCGTGGAAGAACGCGGCGTCCTTGGCGAACAGCTCGTCCATCCCGATCACGTACAGGTGCTCGATGCCGAGGGCGTCGAGACGGTTCAGGCAGTGCAGGGCGATGCGCCACAGCGTCTCCGCCAGCAGCAGGACACCGACGAAGCCGATGACGTACGGCATTGCCGAGCCGACGGTGACGTCCTTGTCGTCGGCGATGTCGCCGACGAGCTTGGCGACGATCAGCGGTGCGATGTAGTTGATGCCGATGTTGCCCACCGCCGAGAGCAGCATCGCGGGTAACGTCAGCCACCGGAGTCGGGCCAACTCCCGTCCGTAGTAACGAAGTGCGAGAAGAACCGAGCGTTTGCCCGGCTGAACCTTGCGCGATTGAGGCGTTTCCATCCCAACCCTGTGTGTGTTCTGCGGCAGCCCGCCACGCGTCACCGCGGGCAGGGGGCATCGCCGGCGACGGCCGTGTGAGTTCGGGTTCGAGTGCGGAAGTGTCCCGCGACGGCGACCGCGCAGTCCAAGTGTTTTCCGGCCGGGAAACGGCCTCGGGACCAGGCCGGCACGGTCTCGGTCACCGGTCCCGCACCCCTGCCTTCACCGCACCGGTCGCGCACGGTATGCAGGGACACCACAGCCCCAACTCCCCAGGCTCGCGGAGGACTTCGTGCCACTTCTGCCCCGTTCGCCGTCCGGCTGGACCATGGCCGTGTTCGGCATCCTCGCCGCCGCGACGGGGGTGGTCGGGCTCGTCGCCCCGGACGCCCTGCTCACCCTCATGGGGTTCACCCGGGTGGGGGACTCCCGGCGTGCGGAGGGCGACCACACACTCGTCTTTCTGACGGCTTCCTCCATGGCGGCGCTCAACATGGGCGTGTACTACGTCCTGGCCGCCCTCTCCGACTGGAAGGCGTTCTTCCGCTGGACCGTGCCCTTCCGCCTGCTGACCTGCACGGTCTTCACCCTCGCGGTGATCGGCGGCCGTGCCCCGTCCGGATTCCTCGGCGTGGGCCTGTGGGAGGGGCTCGGCGCGCTGGCCACGGCTGCGGCTCTCCGCCACGAGCGGCAGCGCACCCGCGCGGACGGCTGACCCCGGCGGTCACTGCAGGACCGCATCCCAGATGCCGACGGCGCCATGGACGATCAGGTTCCTCCGCCGTACCGACGAACCGAGCAGGCCAAGGTCACGTCCTTCAGAACATCATGCTCACCACAACCAACACCCGCCCCATGGCCTCATCGCTCCGTCAGCTGCTCGACTTCGCCTGGACACAGACCCGGTCCTGCGCCTTCGCCATCGCCCTCCTGTCCGGCGTGGCCGCGTCCACGCTGCTGCCCGGCCTGCCCGTGGCCCGCTACGACCTGCTCGTCGCCTACGGTGTGCTGCTCACGTTTGTGTTCTGGCTGCGTGGCTGGGAGAACGGCCGGGACATCGCCGTCATCGGCCTGTGCCATGTCATCGGCCTGGCGTTCGAAGTGGTGAAGGTGTCCCTCGGCTCGTGGAGCTACCCGGAACCCGCCGTGCTGAAGTTCGCGGGCGTCCCGCTGTACGGCGGGTTCCTCTACGCGGCGGTCGGCAGCTACGTCTGCCGCGCCTGGCACCTGTTCGACCTGGAACTGGTCCGCTACCGGCCACGTGCGACCGCGGTCGTGGCCGCGGGCATCTACATCAACTTCTTCAGCCACCACTGGCTGCCCGACGTGCGCTGGCTCCTGGCCGGCCTGCTCCTGGCCGTCACCGCGGGCAGTTGGGTCCACTACACGGTCCGCGGTGTGCGCCGCCGGATGCCGCTGGCGCTGTCGTTCGTCCTGATCGGGTTCTTCCTCTGGGTCGCGGAGAACCTCGCCACCTACCTGGGTGCCTGGCGCTACCCCTACCAGCTCCACGGCTGGGAGCCGGTGGGAGTGGACAAGTTCGGCGCCTGGTCCCTGCTGATCAGCGTCACCTTCGTCCTCGCCGCGGTGACCCGTCCGCGGCAACGGGGCCGTACCCGTGCCGGGCAAGGGCTGTGACCGGCCAGGGAGGCTCCCCGGCCGGTCACCCTGCTCACTTGCTCGTGGGCCCCGCCTGCTGCACGACCTCGAAGGACCACAGCGTGGACCCGCTGGCCGCCGGCTTGGGACGCTCGCCGCTCTCCGCGCCGCCGCCCTGGTGGGCCGTCTTCATGGGGCCCTCCATCCAGGCCTGGAAGGACTCCTCGTCCCGCCACCGCGTGTAGACAAGGTAGGTGTCGGTGCCCTCGACCGGCCGCAGGAGCTCGAACCACTCGAACCCGTCGGAGTTCTCCACGGCGTGCGCACGGGAGGCGAACCGCTTCTCGAGCGTCTCGCGCTGCTCGGCGGGGACGGTCAGTACGTTGATCTTGACTACGCTCATGGCCCTCATCCTGCCGCACGACGACCGGCCGCCCGACAGCGACTCGGCTGTCAGGCGGCGGGGTCGGTGGTGACCGGCGCCCCCGTCGCCGGGGGCGCCGACGTGATCAGGCCGTGTGCAGGGTCAGCCCGTAGCGGTTGAGGATCTCGTTGACGGGCTGGAACCAGGTCTCCCCGCCGCCCGAGCAGTTGCCCCAGCCTCCCGAGGTGACTCCTTGTGCCTGGTCACCACTGATGAAGGAGCCTCCGGAGTCCCCGGGTTCGGCGCACACGCTGGTCTTGGTCATCTGGTGCACCGCGCCCTGGCTGTAGTTGACCGTCTCGTTCTTGGCCAGCACGGTCCCGCAGTGCCAGTGCGTCGTGGAGCCGGAGCGGCACACGGAGGTACCGACGGGCGCCTCGGCCGAGCCGCGCACGAGCCGGTCCGGGACCGTGCCCCAGCCGAGGACCACCGGAACGGTCCACCAGCCGCTGCCGACACTCACCCATGCGTAGTCGTTGCCCGGGAACGAGGAGCCCTGGAAGGCGCCGACATAGCTGCCGTCCCAGCCCCGGACACCGGCCCCCGGCTGACCGCAGTGTCCCGCGGTGACGAATCCGCCGTGCACCGAGAAGCCTATGGAACAGCGGACGTTGCCCGTGTAGTAGGGGTCGCCGCCGACCGTTCCCGCCGCGAACGTGCGCGGGGCGGCGGAGACCGTCGCGACGGTGACGGGCCCGGCAGCCCGGGCGCGGGAGACGAAGCGCCGGACATCGTTGTCAGCCTGACTGTCGCGGACGACGTTCACGACGACCGTGTTGGCCGCCGGATCGACGTGCCAGCTGCTCACGCCCGAAGGCGCGGAGATGCGGTCGATGCGGGCCTTGGCCGCGTCGAGCTCGCGTGCGCTGTGCGTGACGGTGCGCACCGCCGCTCCGGTGGCCCGGACCTTCCGTACGGTCGCGGGCGGAGCGTCCGAGGTGACCGCCACGGTCAGCCGCTCGCTCTCCGCGTCGAACCACGAGCCGCCGTAGGCGGATCCGGCGGCCTTGCGTGCCTTCGCCGTGATGCCCATGGCCGTGCGCTCCGCGGCCAGCCGCGCCTCGGCCTGCTGCTTCGACAGGCCGAGGTCCCGCTGCATCGCCTGGAGCAGCCCGGCGGAGGCCGCTTCGGAGCCGGTCGCCGCGCCGGAGTCGCTAGCCGCGGCGGGCCCGGTTCCGCTCGCGGTCCAGCCGCCGAGCACGAGGAGCACGGCGAGGCCTGCGTGCTTGAGTCTGATGCGTCTCAAGGGAGTTGCCCTTCGTCGTTCCAGCAAGGTGGGGGTGGAACAACCGCAATCTGAGAGCGCTCTCATTCGGGGTTGGGCAGAGCTTAGCTGTGACGGCGTGTCAGGTCCATACCAGCGCGGGGCTGAACTGCCGGCCGATGTGGCTGCCGACGCCGCAGCCGAGGGGGTGTGCGGCACTCCCATACATCGGATGCATCAGCCCCTCTGCCCATTGACATGTACGCGAGCGGTGCCTACGTTCCCCTATACACCCGATGTATTGAGGACCCGTTAGGTCTGGAGGGCGACGATGACCTCACAGCCGGAGCAACGCCTGCCGATACCCCGCAGAGCCGCACTCGGCACCGCGCTGGGCGGTGTGGCAGCGGCGGCACTGCCCGGGACGGCCCACGCGGAGGAATCCTTACGGGCGGCGCCGGCCGCGGCCGGCGATCCCGTGGCCGGCGCCCGCAGATCCCCGTGGAGACTCCGCGACACCATGGCCACGGACGGCGCCTGGGCAGGATTCCTGCACGGCCAGGACCTGCTCTGGACCAGGCTGCCCACCCGCTGGTACGAGGGCCCCTTCCTCGGCGACGGCCTGCTGGGCAGCATGATCTACCAAGAGCCGGGCGCGAACCGCATCCGCTTCACCGTCCAGCACGGCCGCGTCCAGGACCACCGGCCGCAGTTCGGCAGCGGCTGGGGCACCTGCCGCCTGCCGGTAGGGCACTTGACGCTCGCACCGGTCGGCACCATCACCGCTGTCGACTGGCGGCTGAGCCTGTGGAACGCCGAGCTCACCGGCACGATCAACACCACCGCGGGCACCCTCACCCTCGCCGCCCTCATCCACGACGAGGTCCTGGCCGTACGCGTGTCGGCCGAGGCCGGCGAGCAGGCCACCTGGACCTTTCACCCTGAGGAGGCCATCAGCCCCCGGAAGATCAGCGAAGCTCCGCCCTCCGGTTACACCGCCAACCCGCCGTGGACGACCCGCACCGCCCCGGACGGCACCGAACAGGTCCTCCAACCGCTCACCGGCGGCGGCCGGACCGCCACCGCCCATCGCCGCACCGGCGACGAACTCCTGCTCAGCGTCGGCCACAGCTTCCCCTCCGACACCGCCGCCGAGGCCGACTCCCTGCGCAACCTGCGCCACGCCACCTCGTACAGCGCTCTGAGACGACGCCACATCCGGTGGTGGCACGACTTCTACCGCAAGAGCTTCGTCTCGTTCCCCGACCAGCGGCTGCAGAGCTTCCACTGGATCCAGCTCTACAAGGTCGCCTCCGCCAGCCGCGCCGACGGCCCCGTCATGGCCACCTGCGGGCCCTGGCTGGAGCCCACACCCTGGCCCGCGGTCTGGTGGAACCTCAACGTGCAGTTGGAGTACTGGCTCATCCACGGCTCCAACCACCTGGAACTCGACGCCCTCGCCACCACCTTGCGCCGGAACCAGGAACAGCTCATCGCCAACGTGCCCGCCGCCTACCGCTCGGACAGCTCCGGCGTCGGCCGCAGCTCCGACATGTTCGCCAACCGCAGCGTGGGCCGGCCCGGCACCGGTGCCGAGGTCGGCGACCTCACCTGGGCCCTGCACAACGTGTGGCTGTCCTACCGGCACACCATGGACACGTCCCTGCTGCGCGACACGCTCTTCCCGGTGCTGCGCCGCGCCATCAACTACTACCTGCACTTCCTCACCCCGGGCAGCGACGGCAAGCTCCACCTGCCGAGCACGCTCTCGCCCGAATACCCCGTCGTGCCGCCGCAGGACACCACCTACGACCTGGCCCTGATCCGCTGGGGCTGCCAGACCCTCATCGAGTCCGCCGAACTGCTCGGCATCGACGACGAGTTGGCCCCGCGCTGGCAGGAGGTCCTGGCCCGGCTCACGCCGTACCCGGTCGACGGCAACGGCTTCATGATCGGCGCCGGTACCCCGTACGCGCAGTCCCACCGCCACTACTCGCACCTGCTGATGGTGTACCCGCTGTACCTGGTCAACTGGGACCAGCCCGAAAACCGCGACCTGATCACCAAGTCGATCGTGCACTGGCACGCACTGACCGGCGCCCACCGCGGCTACAGCTACACCGGCGCCGCCTCGATGTACGCGATGACCGGCGACGGCGACACCGCGATCACCTACCTGCGCAAGTTCTTCGACCCCACCACCCGCTACCCCTGTCGGGCCAACACCCACTACACCGAGGCCGGACCGGTCATCGAGACGCCGCTGTCCGCCTCGCAGGCCCTGCACGACATGTTCTGCCAGAGCTGGGGCGGCGTGATCCGTGTCTTCCCTGCCATCCCCACCGACTGGGCGGACGTCACCCTGCACAACTTCCGCACCGAGGGCGCCTTCCTGGTCAGCGCCGTCCGCAAAGCGGGCAAGACCCGCTTCATCCGGATCAAGAGCCTGGCGGGCGAGCCGCTCACACTCCGCCACGGTCTCACCGGCACGCTCACCGTTCTCCTCGACGACGGCACCCCCGCCCGCATCCACGACCTGGGCGAGGGCACCCTCGCCATCGACCTGCCCAAGGGCCGCGAGGTGCTCGTCCACTCCGGCTCCCGCCCCGACCTGACCATCGCGCCCGTCGCCGTCAGCGAACCGGGCCCGGCCTGGGGCCTGCCGTAAGGGCCACACACCTCGGAGGATCGTCATGGCTGTTCCGATCAGAACCGCGGTCGCCGCGCTCTGCGCGGGGTTGGTGTCCGCACTCCTCACGACCGCGCCCGCGGATGCCGAGCAGCGCGGGCAGGACTGGGCCGTGTCAGCGGGAGCACACGCCCCGCGCGCTCGGGTGACCCTGGACGACACCACGGGCACCCTGAGCCTCGCGATGTCCCGCAACGGCCGTACGGTCATCGAGCCGTCACCCGTCGGCATCGTCACCGAACAGGCCGACCTGTCCCAGGGGTTGCGCTTCCTGCACCGCAAGGACCGCACGCTCGACGAGCGCTACCGCACGAAGTCCGGCAAACGGCTGGACCGCCGGGTCCGCATGAAGGAGACCCGGCTGACCTTCGCCACGGCCGCGGGCGCCCGTCTCGACCTCGTCGTCCGCGCCTCCGCCGACGGCGTCGCCTACCGGTACGACCTGCCCGCCGGATACGGCGACGTCCTCGGCGAGACCTCCGCGTTCATGTTGCCGCCGGATGCGAGCGCGTGGCTCGGCGCCTACCGGGCCGACAACGAGGGCCAGTTCGCCCAGTACACCGCGGCGACCGCACCCACCGGCGAGTACTCCGACCAGGCGCTCTTCGCGACCGACGGCGGCTACACCCTGCTCGCCGAATCCGACCTCACCGGCGCGTACTCCGGCGCCCGCCTCGCCCACGACCAGGGCACCGCCACCTACCGGATCAAACTCGCCGACGACCGGGTCCGCACCGACGGCCCTTTCACCACCCCCTGGCGGGCCATGGTGACCGGCGACCTCGCCACCGTCACCCGCTCCACCTTCACAGACGACCTCGCCCGCTCCTCCAAGGTCGCCGACACCTCCTGGATCCGGCCCGGCACGGTGCTGTGGACCTGGCTCGCCGGCGGCCGTCCGGCCGGGCAGAGCCTCGCGGCGCAGAAGGCGTACGTCGACTACGCCGCCGAGCGGAACTGGCCGTATGAGGCCGTCGACGCGGGCTGGTACTTCAAGGCCGACGAGTGGGACACCACCGACCCGAACTGGCAGACCAACAGCTGGATGCCCGAACTCGTCGACCACGCGCGCGCCAAGGGCGTCGGCATCATCGTCTGGATCCACCAACGCGACCTCGACACACCCGAGGAACGCGCCCAGTGGCTGCCCACCCTTCAGCGGTGGGGCGTCAAGGGAGTCAAGATCGACTTCATGGACTCCGAGGCGCAGCCCATGCTCCAGTGGTACGACACCATTCTCGCGGAGACCGCCGCCCACCACCTCATGGTCAACTTCCACGGCTCCACGATCCCCAAGGGCATCCAGCGCACCTGGCCCCAGGTCATGACCCTGGAAGGCGTCGCGGGGGAGGAAAAGCGGACCAACACCGCCGCCCACCTCACCACCCTGCCCTTCACCCGCAACGTCATCGGCTCCATGGACTTCACCCCCGGCGCCTTCCAGCGCGTCGGCCTGCGCCCCAACTCCGACGCCGCCGAGGTCGGGCTCGCCGTCGCCTACGAGTCGGGCCTGCAGATGTTCGCGGGCACCCCCGAGTCCTACGACGCCCGCCCGCTGGCCCGCGACTTCTTCGACCAGGTCCCCGCCGCCTGGGACGACACCCGGCTGCTCGCCGGGCAGCCCGGCCGGGAAGCGGTGCTGGCCCGCCGCAGCGGCGACCGCTGGTTCCTGGGTGGGGTGTACGCCGGCGCCGCCCGCACGGCCGAGGTGCCCCTGTCCCTCGGACCCGGACGATGGCTGGTCGAGACCGTCCGGGACGGCGCCGAGGGGCTCGTCCTGGACCGTCGGGTGCTGCGCGGCGGCGAGACGCTCAGCGTGGACGTCGTCGACAACGGGGGCTTCGCCGGGATCGCCTGCCCGTGGCGCGCGGGGATCACCACCTGCCACCGCTGACCGACGAGCCGTTCACGTGCATGAACATTGCTCATGTGGGTGTACATCGGCGCACTCGTCGTGCAAGGCTCGGCCAACTCCTTTCTCCCTGCGACCAGTTGGAGGGACCGGCATGAGTGTTTCCCGGCGTGCTGTGCTGGCTTCGGCGGCCGGTGCCGCGGCGATAGGCGCCGCGGCACCCGCCACCGCCGCCGAGGCGACCGTCGGCCGGACACCGGCACCGACCCTGCGCACGCTGCGCGCGGCGGCCGACTACGCCGTCGACAAGGTCCGCACCGTCGCACCGGCCGTGACCGCATTCCCCGTCGGCACGAAGTTCGAGAAGTGGGTCTACTCGCAGAACGGCGACTGGGTCGGCGGGTTCTGGCCGGGCACGCTGTGGATGGCGTGGCTGTACAGCAAGGACGACGCCTTCCGCACATGGGCTCTGGCATCGGCTCAGAAGCTGGCCCCTCGCCAGTACGACACCGGCACCCACGACCTCGGTTTCCTCTTCTACCCGTCCTGGGTCACCGCCTGGCGGCTGACGGGCGACGACGCCTGGCGGACCGGAGCCGTACGGGCGGCCGACTCCCTGATGCAGCGGTACAACCCGCGCGGACGTTTCATCAGAGCGTGGGGCGCACTCAGCGAGGAACGGAACGCCGGCCGCGTCATCATCGACACGATGATGAACCTCGACCTGCTGGCGTTCGCGAGCAGCCAGACCGGCGACGACAAGTACCTGAACATCGCCGTGGAACACGCCAAGACCGCTCAGCGGGTCTTCCCACGCGCGGACGGCTCGACCCCGCACGTGTACGACTTCGACCCGAACAGCGGCACACCGATCGGCCCGAACACCGTGCAGGGCTACAGCCCCACCTCGTGCTGGTCGCGCGGGCAGGCATGGGGCCTGTACGGATTCACCACGATGTACCGACGCACCGGCAACCCCCAGTTCCTGGCCACCGCCCGCAAGCTCGCGGACTTCGCCGTGGCAGCGCTGACCCCGGATCACGTACCCCTGTGGGACTACCGCGCCCCGCAACAGCCGTACGACATCAAGGACGCGTCGGCCGGGGCGATCATGGCGTGCGGCCTGCTCGACCTGTCCGCGGCCACCGGCAGGCACGCCTACCGGGAGGTGGCGCTCAGGCTGCTCACCGCGCTGTCGGAGACCTGCCTGACCAGGAACTCGGCCCGCGCGGAGGCGGTCGTGGCCCGCTGCACGCGCCACCGGCCGAACGAGGACGGGGTCGAGATCTCCCTTCCGTACGCCGACTACTACCTGTTGGAAGGCATCCTGCGCGTGCTGCAGCCGCAGGACGTCGACCGGGCGATCGACCTCTCCACAGTCTGAACGGCCCTTCCCGACGGCCTGGTCGGCATCGATCAGCCCGTATGGAGTCCAGTTGCTCCGGTGCCGTGCGCAGGGCATACAGGTCGCCGCCGGGCGGCTCCTCCAGCAGCAGAACGGCTCCTGGCTGAGGTGGTCGCGGACGTCACCGCTCGGGGCCGACTTGGTTTGTCGACGACGGGTCAGAGCCCCTGCCCGAGCCGCCGGTCGGCACGCGTCAAAGCCTCCCCGGCTCGGCGGAGTTGCGGGTCACCGCGATCCAGGCGGACTCATAATCCGTCGGGCGTGGGTTCGAGTCCCACCCGCCCCACCTGTGCAGGTCTCTGACCTGCGGAAACGTTCATTTTGTCCTGTCGGATCGTCAACTTCGCCTGAACGGACTCAATCCGCTGCTCGTGGGTTCGGCATCGTGGCCAGTGTCGATGGTGCGTGTGGCTCTGACCTGCACGGATGTTCTGGTTCGCAGCGGTTGAGCCTGCGGTACATGGCTCCTGCGGCTCGTTGGGCACCGAATTCTGGACACTGGCTGGACGCGAGGAAATCGGAAGGGATTGTTCCGGAGTCGAGTCGTCCACGCTGCCCCGGAGGAGCGGAGTCGGTGCGGCGTGGTGGCAATGGGCTCATGCAGTTGCCGACGAGGCCGGTCGGCGCGAGAGAGAAACGGCCCGTACTGAAAACGGCCCAGATCGCACGCCTCTCACGCTCGCCAGCCTGACCGCACCCTCTCTCTCACCCCTTGACGGGAGGCGCGCCGGCTCGGTGGGTGACCCACGCGATCGGTCTCCCCGATCCGAATCGCCCTGACGCTGGGTAGCGCCCCTTGCGTGACGGCTGGCCGAGCCCGCCTTCCGCCGCCGCAGACTCGTCCTCGTCCTCTGGGCCGTGGTGATCGCCGCAGTCGTGGCAGGTCTTGGCATCGCCGGTGAGGACACCGACGACACGTTCACGATCCCCGGCTCGGGGTCCCAGCAGGCTCTCGAACCCCTCGGGCGGGTGCGTTTCGAGTGGTCGCTGCTGCCGCGTTGATCATGGTGGCGGTCTTCGCCGGCTTTGTCGTGACGCAGGACGCGATCGTGAAGCCGATCGCCTTCGCCCTGGACTTCGGGGTTCTGGTCGACGCCCTCCTGATCCGGATGACGTTCCTGCCCGCAGTGCTCCTGTGGGTCGGCCGCCGCGGGTGGTGGCTGCCGCTCTCGCTGCAGAAGATCCTGCCGAACGTGGACATCGAAGGACGTGATCTGCCCAAGTCGGCCGCGCAGCCCAGGGGGACACCCGCCGCTGCCCCTCAGCGCGACTGACGCGGCCGGGCGCAGAGACAGCGCGTCCGGGGCCTGTCGAGCCCAGCTGTCTCGCAGGCCCCGGACGTCGGCGCGAGCCACCCCGGCCTCGGAGGGGAGGAGGCCGGGGTGCGATGGCGACCCGCGGGGGAGCCGGGGTGAGGACAGCCGCCGCTCGTCGGTCAGCCGGGGTACATCGGCGAGGAGCCTGTTGAGGACGACCCCCTGGCCGAGCCGGTGCGCCCGTAGCATCGCGGTGACGGGCGTACAGTGCTGGGCCGGCCGACGGGCGCGTTCCACGTCGGCCGGCGGTGGTTCGATGTCACCCGGCTTGATGCCCAGTTCCAGTCCGGTCAGCACGCCGACGACATGTTCCGCGATGTTCTTGGAGGTCATCCGGGCGAGGTCCGGGGCGGTCCAGAGCTCTGGAACCTCACGCCGCAGGCATCGCGCCACCTCTGCGATCAGCTCGTCCGCTCTCGGTGCGAGCTCACGCGCGACACGGGCCATGAGGCCATCGGCCGTGACGTCGGCGCTTTCGACGGTACGCCGTGCAGCATGCCTGAGTCATCGGCGAACCTTCGGACGATGTCAGCCCAAGGAGACCGCCGCCCCTGCGTACGCCAGCGCCGCCACCGCCAGTACGGCCGCCGGGACGGCCCGGGGCGGCGGATCACCGTGGCGCAGGTGGACCACCGCCGCCGCGGCCATCAGCAGGGCGAGGCCTGTCGCGGCGGCTACGCCCAGTGGCGTCCAGGTCAGACCCGTCAGCAGACCGGCGACCCCGGCCACCTCCAGCGTGCCGACGACGCGATAGAGCCGGACCGACATGCCGAGATGGGCCGCCGCCTGGCGCATGAACGGCACCGCGGCGAGCTTCGCCAGCCCCAGCGGAAGGAAGACCAGGGACAGGACGACGGCGAGCACGATTGTCATGAGGAGGACCTGCCCTTGCGGCGCTCCTCGCCCAGCCGGGCGTAGTGGTCGATGAGATCGGAGTCATCCACGGTGGCAGGGTTGACGACCTGCTCCACCGCGGCACCCTGGAGCAGCCGCTTGATCGGGACCTCCAGCTTCTTGCCGGTGCGGGTGTGCGGGATGCCGGGCACTTCGAGGATCTCGTCGGGGACATGGCGGGGTGAGGCGCCGGTGCGGATCGCGTCGCGGATACGGTCGCGCAGGGCGTCGTCGAGTTCTACGCCGGCCGACGGGACCACGAACAACGGCATCCAGTAGCCGCCGTCCGGCTCCTCCGCGCCGATGACTAGCGCCTCGGCGATCTCGGGGAGGTGTTCGACGACGTCGTGGATGTCGGCGCTGCCGAGCCGGACGCCGTTGCGGTTGAGCGTCGAGTCGGAGCGGCCATGGATGATCACCGAGCCGTGCCCCGTGACCGTGATCCAGTCGCCGTGTCGCCACACCCCGGGGTAGGAGGAGAAGTAGGCGTCGCAGTAGCGGGTGCCCTCGGGGTCGTTCCAGAAGTACAGCGGCATCGAGGGCATGGGGCGCGTGACGACCAACTCGCCGACCTGGTCGACGACGGGGAAGCCCTCGGCGTCGTACGCGGCCAGCGCCACACCCAGGTGCGGCGCGGACAACTCCCCGGCCCAGACAGGGGTGTTGGGTGCGCTGCCCGCGAAGCCGGAGACGATGTCGGTGCCGCCGCTGATGGAGGCCAGCAGGACATGCTCGCCGACGTGCTCGCGGACCCACGGGTAGGCGGAGGCGGGCAGGGCGGAGCCGGTGCAGCCCACGACGCGGATCGACGACAGGTCGTGCGCGGACGGGGCGATGCCGAACTTGGCCATGCCCAGCAAGTATTGAGGGCTGGTGCCGAAGACAGTGACACGGTGGCGGGCGGCCAGCTCCCACAGGACGTCGAGCTTGGCGAAGGGAGCCGGGCTGCCGTCGTAGGTGCAGGTGGTGGCGCCCGTCAGGAGGGTGGAGGCGACCAGGTTCCACATCATCCAGTGGGTGGTGGTGTACCAGAGCAGACGGTCGCCGGGGCCCAAGTCCGAGTGCAGGCCCAGGGTTTTCAGATGCTCCAGCACCACACCGCCGTGGCCGTGGACGATGCCCTTGGGCAGACCGGTGGTGCCGGAGGAGAACACCACCCACAGCGGATGGTCGAACGGCACCGGCACACAGGTGAGTGGCTCGGTTCGGGTGGAGGCGTCCTCCCAGGGGATCACCAGCGACGGGTAGGCCTGCGAGGGCCACGGCAGCCCCACGTGGTCCACCAGCAGGGTCGCCTTCAACGTCGGGAGCGCGCGGGCCAGTTCGAGGACGGCGTCGCGGCGGTCGTGGGTGGTGCCGTTGAAGAGGTAGCCGTCAGCCGCGATCAGCACGGTGGGTTCGAGCTGGGCGAACCGGTCCGCGGCCGCCTTGGGTGCGTAGTCCTGCCCGCACACCGACCACACGGCACCCAGACTCGCTGCGGCGAGGAACGCGACGATGGCGTGCGGGGTGTTGGGGAGATAGCCGACGACACGGTCGCCCTTGCCGACGCCGAGGTCGCGCAGGGTGGCGGCGACGGAGGCCACCAGGGCACGCAGCCGTGCGCCGGTCACCTCGTACCCGGAGCCGGTCTCGTCGAGGGCGAGGATCGCCGCGTCGTCGTCGCAAACGTTGCGCAAGGCGTGGTGGGTGTAGTTGAGGGTGGCGCCGGGGAACCAGCGGCCGCCGGGCATGGTCTCCTCGGCCAGGACCTGCTCGTAGGGGGCGTTGGCGTCGATGTCGAAGTACTCCCACACCGCGCCCCAGAAGCCCTCCAGGTCGGTGACCGACCAGCGATGCAGGGCGGCATAGTCGGTGCCGTCCACCCCTACGTAGCGGGCGAAGTCCGCGATACGGCTGGTCGCCGCCGTCTCTGGATCGGGCGTGAAGAACGGGTCCGGATACGACGTACTCATCGTGTGGTGCTCCTCAACAGGCTTTTCGGGGCCGTCCGTTCGGAAGGAACAGGGCTTCGAGTGGTGTGCAGCAGGGATGCCCAGGCGGCGGTCGACGTAAAGTCGCGGCCACCCGAGGGGACGACGTCGATCACGACGCGGTCGGGCCGCAGCAGGACCGCGTCCGCGCGGCCGGCGCGCAGCCAGGCGGCGAGGGTGCCGTCGTCGCCGAGGTCGGCCACCGGGACCGCGGGCACGCCGAGGCCGTGGGCGAGCGCGGTCAGCGCAGGCCCGGGCTCGGCGGCGGTCAGCACGGCGAAAGCGTCGCCGAGCACGTCGTCGAGACGGGTACGCCGTCCACCGACGCTCACCCCCGGTTGCGGACAGTGCGTGCCCGCCAGGCCCCGGCGGACCCCGCGCCGCACCAGCGGTCCGGCGGTCAGGGGCGGGCTGAGGTCGCGGCCGGCCAACTCGGTCAGGCCGGGTATCCGGCAGGCGGCGGCCAGCGCCCTGCGGCGGAACGCGGCGGCGCTGTCCTGGCCGCCGGTCATCGCCCAGCCCATGGCGACAGCCAGCCGGACCACATGCCGGGCGTGCGGCTTGCGTTCGCTCTCGTAGGTGTCCAACAGACGTTCATCGCCGCCCTGTAGGAGGACGCGAGCGAGCTTCCAGGTGAGGTTGTAGGCGTCCCGGAGTCCCGAGCACAGGCCCTGTCCGACGAACGGCGGGGTCAGGTGCGCGGCGTCACCGAGGACGAAGACCCGTCCGCTGCGCCAGCGGTCGGCGACCCGGGCCCGGAAGGTGTACTGCGTCTCGCGGACGACCTCGAAGTCCCCGTCGTACGAGGACGGCAGCCATGGAGCGACCAGCTCACGGACCGTCTCCTGCCCTTCCCCGAGCCGGAACTCCCAGCGGTAACGGTTCTCGCTCACGCGCATGAAGGTGGCCGGCCGGGCCGGGTCGCAGACCTGGTCGACGCCCTCCCAGCAACGGACGGGCCCCGTCGTATCGACGTCGATGACCTTCCAGCGTTCCTCGAAGCGCAGGTCCTCCCACACGCCGCCGATCGCCTCGCGGGTGAGGCTGTTGGCGCCGTCGCAGCCCAGGACCGCGTCGGCCCACAGCTCATGCTCGCCGCCGTCCTCGTCACGGTAGGTCACACGGACCGGGCCGGTGGTGTCCGGGCCGACGCCGGTGACCTCCACGCCGCCGCGCAATTCGCACTCCGGGCGCCGGTCCAGGGCGTCGCGCAGTACGCGCTCCAGTTCGGGCTGGTCGAACATGCTGGACTGCGGATAGCCGTGGTGGCCGTGCGGGGTGCGGCGGAACTCGGCCATCACCCGGTGCCGGGAATCCAGCAGCCGCAGCCCGTTCGCCGGGCGGGAGATCGCGGTGAACTCCTCACCGACGCCCGCGGCTTGGAGGATGCGGTGGATCTCGTCATCGTTGGCGACGGCGCGGGGGAGCGGGTAGACGTCCCGGTGGCGTTCGAGGACGACACTGCGGACTCCGCGCCGGGCCAGGAGAAGGGCGGCGGTCACGCCCACCGGCCCGGCCCCGACGATCACGACGGGCACATGTGCGGCTTCATCGACGGTCATGTGCGGCTCACCTCGGGTATTAGTTCGTGTCCGCGACCGGCGTGCGCTGCTCGCCGAGGTCGATGCGGCCGTCCGGGGTCGCGATCGTCGCCGTGATCACGTCTCCCGGGTTCAGGTAGTGCGGGTTCTTCGCCTGGCTCTTGAAGAAGGCCTTCCATTTCACGGCGGGCGGCAGCAGCGCGCCGATCTTCTCGACGGCCTTCGGCGGCGCCTTCAGGGCCGTGCCGCCAGGAGTGCCGGTGAGCAGCAGGTCGCCGGCGTCCAGGGTCTGGAATCGGGCCAGCAGTGTGAGGGCCTGCGCCGGACGGACGATCATGTCGGCCAGGGTGCGGTCCTGGCGCAGCTCGCCGTTGACGCTCAACTTCAGCCGCAGATCGAGGAGATGGGCGAAGTCCTCCGGCTCCAGCAGCGTGAGGTGCGGGCCGGTGGGCGTGAAGGTGGGGTACGACTTGCTCTCGTAGAACTGCGTCTTGGTCAGCTGCACCTCGCGGGCACTGATGTCGTTGGTGATCACCAGTGCGGCGACGTACGACGGCAGGTCCCGCTCCTCGACCACGGTGCCGATGGGCAGCGGCGCACCCATGACGAGCCCGAGCTCGATCTCGTAGTCGAGGAACTTCACGTGGGAGGGGCGGACGACGGCGTCGCCCGGGCCGCTGACTGAGCCGGACGCCTTGCGGAAGAAGGCGGGCGGGATCTCTCCCTTGAAACCCGAATCGCGGGCGTGGCTGCGGTAGTTGACCATCTGGGCGACGACCCGGCAGGGGGTGGTGACCGGCGAGAGGGCCACCAGGTCGGCGACGGGCGTGCCCGCCTCACCCGAGAGGGCCGCCTCTCGTACTGCGTCCCGGTCGGCGAGCAGCTCGGCAGTGGTGGCGGCCTTGGTGTCGACGGGGACGGCGTGGTCACCGCGGACGACCCACCAGCCGTCGGCGGTACGCAGGACATCGGTACTCATGTCAGTGCCTTTGTGAGGGAGTCGGGGGTTCAGGAGTTGGCGGCCTTGAGCAGGCCGAGCAGGCGCGCGGGGTCCATCTCGTTGTCGCCGCGCAGGGCCTCGATGACATCGCGGACCCGCTGCGGGGAGGGGCTCGCGCCGAGGAAGTCGCGGGTGGCCGGCGGGCCCCACTGGGCGAGGCCGCTGGTCGACATGGGCGCCCAGCCAGGCTCGACGTCACAGGAGAACAGGTCCCCGTCGGCGAAGTGCTCCAGCATGAAGTGGTCGGGGTCACGCCAGTAGTCGAAGAGCTGGCTGCCCTGGATGTGCCTGCCGATGCCCCAACTGCGCTTGTAGCCACGCTCCTTGAGGTACTCACCACCGGCGGCGATCGAGTCCAGGTCCGTGACCTGGTAGGCCGAGTGGACGTATCCGGTGCCCGGCCCCAGATGCATCGCCAACGTGTGATGGTCGGCCGGCACTCCGCCCAGATCACAGCGGATGAACGCCATCGTCGGCCCGCGGCCGCGCTGCCCGTCCAGGAACAGAAAGTCGGACACGATCATCCCGAGGGTGTCCAGATACCAGTCCAGGGCCTGGCCGAACACCCGTGTCTCCAGCACCACATGGCCGAGACGCTGGATGCGC
The DNA here is from genome assembly GCF_050936625.1 of Streptomyces sp. CA-251387. NCBI lineage: Bacteria > Bacillati > Actinomycetota > Actinomycetes > Kitasatosporales > Streptomycetaceae > Streptomyces > Streptomyces sp. CA-251387. Next base: position 9,040,314 of record NZ_JBNJMJ010000001.1, read on the forward strand.
GAGGGCTCGCGCGGCGGGCGCTGGGTGGTGTTCGTACGACGGTGATCCGTGCCGAAGTTGAGCAACAGCGGTCGCTGTTCCGGCAGTGCCGGGAGCTGTTCGCCGCAGTGCACGACCCGGACCGGGAAGCCCGACGGGTCGAGCAGGTCGACCACCTTGCCGCCGCCGGGAACGTCGGAGTCCCGCACGGACGATCCGGTGGCGCGGGCCAGCCGGTCCAGGTCGGCCCGCTCGGCGGCGCGGAAGGCCGGGCCGATGAAGCGGGACGTGCGCCCCTCGCGGATCACCATGCAGGGCGAGCCGCCGAAAGTGCCCCGCAGCCACAGTTCGGTGTCGGTGCGGGCCGCGATCTGGAACCCGAAGTCCCGGGCGAAGACCTCGGCCCGGTCCAGATCGGGCTTCTGGAACTCCAGCCAGGCCAGGTCAGCCACCTTGATCACCGGGTTCCGGGAGCGACCGGGGTGTTCGCCCCGTAGGGCGCCCTGCTCGCTGTGGAGGTCCTGGTGGGCCGTGATGACGCCGGCCCCCTTGACGCGGATTTCAGACATGGTGCCCTCCGAGCAACATTGCCGTAATGAGGAAATCATCAACTGTGACAGTTCTGTCGTCAAGATGTTCGCGGCAGGAAATGATGAATTCATCAGGACTGCGATCACCATCGCCCGGCGGTTAGACTCTGCGCATGTCTACGTCAGCCCCGCCCAGCAACCGGTTCGAGCGGCGTCGCGCAGAGACCCGCAGGGCTCTTGTGCGAGCGGCCCGGCAGATACTCGCCGAGAGCGGTGACACCAGCGCGAGCATCCAGGCGATCGCCGAGCGCGCGGACGTGGGCTTCGGCTCCTTCTACAACCACTTCGACTCCAAGTCGGAGTTGTTCGAGACGGCAGTGATCGACGCCTTCGAGGAGTTCGGGCAGGCCTTCGACGAGCGTCTGACGGGGATCGACGACCCGGCGGAGCTGCTCGCGGCCGGCTTCCGGCTCAGTGCCCGCATGGCCGACTCCCACCCGGAGCTGATGCAGGTCCTGCGCCGCCGTGGCCTCGGGCACATCCACTCGGGCAACGGCCTGGCCCGACGCGCCCTGCGCGACCTCCAGGTCGGCATCGACTCCGGCCGCTTCACCACTCTCGACCCCGTGGTCGCCCTGTCCGCACTGGGCGGCACCCTGCTGTCCCTGGTGGAGCTGCGGTTCGCCCGCCCCGAGGTGGACGGCGACGAGGCCGCGGTCAACCTCGCCGAGATGGTCCTGCGCATGCTGGGCCTGTCCGCGGACGACGCCCACGAGGTGGCCCGGCGCCCGCTGCCCGACCTCGACTGACCGCCCTGCCTCTAGGCACTCGACGACGAGTCAGGGCGGAACGTGACCGAGCGGCCGGTGAAGCGGGCGTCGATCCCGTCCTCGGTGGTGGTCACCGACCGCAGACGCAGCCCCTCGGGGATGTTCCGCAGCGGAATTGGCTGGTCCAGGGCCTTGTCGAGCAGTGATTTCAGCGGGGGGAGCAGTTCGCCCTGCTCCGCCCGTACGTCCGTGAAGGCGATGCGGTTGCCGCTCGCCGCAGAGACGGCCGCGCTCACGGTCACGTCACCGACGAGCGGCAGACTCGCGGTCGCGTCGACCCGGCCGGACTCGTCGCCCTGCGACACCTGCACGCCGAGCGCGCTCGACACGTCGGCGTAGGACAGGAACGCGGTCGCCGTGACGCTGTCCGCGTGAGCCTCGTCGGCGCTCCCCGAGGTCTTCAGCCCGTCCATCCCGACCGTCAGCCTCGTCACCGGGAGCGGCCGGGTGGTGCCGCCGGCTGGAATGTCTTGGGCCGTGAGGTCGACGTGGTCAAGGCGGCCCTCGGCGAGCTGGGTCAGCACGGGAAAGCCCCTGACGTGCACCGATGGCCGATCGGCGGTCCCCATGCCGTCCTGGAAGGCCTCGGCCGTACGGCTCTCCGCCCGGGCCGCGGCGATCCGGTCGACCGCGACGGCGCCGATCAGCAATGCCGCCACGGACGCGACGGCGATGATCAGGCGTCGCCTGATCCGGGTCGGGGGACTCACATATACGGAGCCGTCGCCGTAGTAGGGCTCGCCGACGTACTCCTCGTCGCGGTGGGACTGGTACATGGTTCTCCCTTCGAGTGGTGCTTGGGAAGTGCGCCTACGCGGCGTCGCCCTCGGGCCGGACGAGCCCGTGGACACATGTCGTCGCGCTGTCGCCGGCCACGCCCATCGCGAGCAGGGCGGCGGTCGCGGTACCCGTGCCGTCGTCGCTCCAGGCCCCGCTGTTCACGCAGTCGAAAAGCCCTAGCAGGTGCCCCTCCAGCGCCCGGGTCAGTACGGCCGGCGGAACGCTGGTCTGGAAGGCGCCCTGCCGTTGCCCCCTGCCGATGATCGCCTCCGCCATGTCCCGCGCGGGGCCCAGGACTTCGGCACGCCGATCGGCCCCGAGGTCCTGGGGGGCGAGACGGAGCAGGATGCGGTAGCGATCGCCGACGGGCCACACGGCGAGAACGAAACGCGCCAGTTCCGTGACGGCATCCGCCACCGGCACGCGCGGAACCGCGAGCGCCTGTCGCAAAGCCTGCGCGGCCTCCGCCACCAGCCCCTCCACCAGCGCGGCCCGGCCGTTGAAGTGGCCATAGACCGTACGGCGCACCACCCCTGCCACCTCGGCGATGTCACCGAGGCTGCTGTCGGGGTCACGGCCGAGTTCCTGCCGGGCCGCTTCGAGAATGCGGGCCCGCGTGAGCAGGGTTCGGCTGCGCTCCGGGGCGGCTGTGACGGGTGCGTGGGTCATGTCGGACCTCCGGCTGACGGGGGAGGGCGACTCGATAGTTGCACATGAATGGGCAATAAACTAGTCTGCACATCAGCGGGCAATTAACCGCCCTGGTTGCCGGGCCTCCTCGAGGCCCCGCCTGCACCTCTCCCACCGATCCGCACCCCGAAGCCTCCGCTTCACCTCCTGCCGAGGAGCCCGACCATGCCGCTCGTTCCGAACACACCCGTCGAGAAGATGACGGAGCCCTACCACCGGCGCTGGTGGGCCCTGCTGGTCCTGTGCCTGAGCCTGCTGATCGTCGTCATGGCGAACACGTCACTGATCGTGGCCGCCCCCGACATGACCAAGGACCTGGGCCTGAGCAGCAGCGACCTGCAGTGGGTCATCGACGGCTACACCGTCCCCTACGCCGCGCTGATGCTCGTGCTCGGCGCGATAGGCGACAAGTACAGCCGCCGCGGCGCCCTCGTCCTCGGCCTGCTGATCTTCGCCGGAGGTTCGGTGATGGGCGGCCTGGTCGATGAGACGAACCTCGTCATCACAGCCCGCGCGATCATGGGTGTCGGTGCCGCCGTCGTCATGCCGGCCACGCTCTCGCTGCTGGTCGCGATCTTCCCGAGGGCGGAGCGCGCCAAGGCGATCACCGCCTGGTCCGCGACCTCCGGCCTCGCCATCGCCGCCGGTCCACTGGCCGCCGGGTGGCTGCTGGAGGACCATGCCTGGGGCTCCACCTTCCTGATGAACGTCCCCGTCGCCGTCCTCGGCGTCGTCGGCGCGCTGCTCCTGGTCCCGCCGTCGAAGGCGGAGGGCATGGGCCGCATCGACTACGTCGGCGGTCTGCTGTCGATCGCCTCGGTCGGCTCCCTGGTGTACGCGACCATCGAGGGTCCGCACTTCGGCTGGGGCGCCGGCCCCATCACCGCGGCCGTCGTCGCCGGCGTGGGCCTGCTGGCCTTCGTGGCCTGGGAGTTGAAGCACCCCAACCCCATGCTGAACGTGCGCAAGTTCACCGAGCGCCCCTTCAGCGGCTCGATGCTCGCGGTGCTGTTCTTCTTCTTCGGCACCTTCGGCTCGATCTACTACTCCACCCAGTTCCTGCAGTTCGTCCTCGGCTACAACGCCCTGGAGACCGGCATCCGCCTGCTGCCGCTGGCCGGAGCCGTGTTCGTCGGCTCCGCCGTCACCGGCAAACTCGCCCCGAAGCTGGGCGTGAAGATCGTGGTGGGCACCGGCATGGTCATCGGCACCGCGGGCGTCTTCCTGCTCACCCAGATCGAGACGGGCTCGACCTACACCGACTTCCTGACGCCCCTGCTGCTGCTCGGCTTCGCCATCGGCCTGAGTCTCGCCCCGGCCACCGACACCATCATGGGCTCCTTCCCCGAGGACGAACTGGGCGTCGGCGGCGGCGCCAACGACACCGCCCTGGAACTCGGCTGCGCCCTGGGCATCGCCATCCTCGGCTCGCTGCTGGCCACGTCCTACAAGGACAAGCTCACCGACATGGTCGGCGGCCACCTCCCAGCCGAGGCCATGGACACCGCCAAGGACTCCGTCGGCGGCGGCATCGCAGTCGCCGAACAGGTCGCCAAGAACCCCCAGGGCGGAGCCGAACAGGCCCAGACCCTGCTGGGAGCGGTGCACGAGTCCTTCGCCCACGCCATCGCCCACACCAGCCTCATCGGCGGAATCATCATGGCCGCCGGAACCCTGATCGTCATCGCCGTCCTGCCCGGCCGGGGGCACACCGCCAGGCACGGTGAGGAGGATGCGGCACCGGCTACCGAGGAGCAGACCGAGACCGTGGGCGCCTGAGCCCCGTACACCGGAGGCCGGAACCCCGATTCCGGCCTCCTCCACCCCCAGGACGGGCTGTGCCTGAGCGGCGCACGGCCCCGGGACGGTGCCGGGAGGGGACACCCGGCACCGTCCCCTTTTTGTTGTCCGCAGCTGAGACGCTGCCGCGACTGCCGAGGGCCGCTGAAGGCGTCAACCGGCAGAGTGAGAGCCATTTCTGAAGTGGCTGGGGTGGAAGGCCGGGCGCTTCTCCGGTCTGCTCGGGTGAGTGCCCGCAGGCGGGCCACTGTGGCCAGATCGGGGCGGGGGCCGGGGCGCTGTAGGCCGCCGGCGCAGGGCTGCGGACGATGCCCGTATCCGATCTGTGCCGTGCGCCGGTCCTGGCTCGCTGCGGCTTGACCGCATGGCCTGGTCGAGGCTGTCATCCGCCGTTGAGCACGCGCCTTTCCGGTGCACTGGGCCACCTCGATGGGTGTGTGAGTCGTGAGGCCTACAGAGAGTGTTCATCTCGCCGGTCGCCGTGGCCGGATTCGACGGACCTGTTGGAGGAGCGGCTCTGCCTCTGCTGCGACCGCTCTCCGCCGGGACATCGCCGTCGGGCTCCTCCTCGTCACCGCCGTCGAACGCCCGGTCCAGGACGGTCCGCCGAAGTGGGGCGGACACGGAAAGACCCCGGCGCTTCGCACCGGGGTCACGTCGGACTGCAGGAGCGATCTCACCCCTCGGCGGCGGCCACCTCGTCGACGACGATCTGCGCGCGCTTCTCCGGCACGCCGGCCGCGATGAGCGTGGTGACGGCCACCCGGGTGCCGTCGTCCTCCAGGGCCCCGGTGTTGACCTCTTCCAGCAGGGCGACCGTCATCGCCTCCAGGCCGGCGCTCAGCACCGGGGCCGACAGGTGGGAGTGGAAGATCCCGTCCCGTTGTCCCTGCTCCACGATGGCCGTGACCCTGACCCGGGCGGGCTCCAGGATCCCGGCGACACGGTCCATGCCGAGGTCCCGTCGGGCCAGCGCCAGGAGCATCCGGTACCGGTCGCCCACGGGCCAGAGCGCCAACGTGAAGTGGGCGAGCGCCCGGTCGGCCGGCTCCGTCACCCCCGCGCCGACCGCCACAGTGGTCTGAAGCGCCTCGGCGGCCTCCTCGGCCAGCGCGTCCAGCAGCGCCGCCCGCCCGGGGAAGTGCCCGAACAGCGTGCGTCGTACGACACCAGAGGCGCGGGCGAGTTCCTCCAGGGTGATGTCGGGATTCCGCCCGAGCTCCTGGCGGGCGGTGGCGAGGATGCGCGCCCGGTTGGACCGGGCGTTGCGTCGCTGGGGCACACGGCCGACGGGCTGGGACACGGAGGGAACCTCGAAGAAGCCAGGGCGGAGCATGGACTTCTCCATTCTGGCACGCGAGTCCCGACCGACCCGGGGCTGCATCCGGGGTCGGTCGGGACCTGGTCAGGCGGGAAGCTCCTTGATGTCGGACGGCTCCTGCGGCTGGATGCCGTTGTAGTGGTGCCGGAAGTCGCTGGACGCGGGGTACGCGGCGCGGCGCGAGCGCATGATGGAGCCCAGCGGGCGGTGGGCCTCCAGGGCGTGCCAGGGGCTGAAGGAGAGGACGTCGTCGGCGTAGCGGCGGCGGGCGTCGCTGTAGGCGTCCTGGGCGGGCAGGTGCAGCACGGCCACGGGCTCGTGCGGTGACAGCTCCTCGGGCCACAGGACCGAGGCGTCCTCCACCGGCATCCGGTCGATGTCCGTGCACAGCTGGGCGCGGATGTCGTACTCGGCGCTGTTGTGCGCGAAGAAGTCGACGACGAGGTCCCTCAGAGCCGACTCGCCGGCTTTCTTGTCGACCTGGCTGCCGGTGAGGGCCCTGACGTTCGCCGAGCGCGGCGCGGCCGAGATCTTGGCGACGTGGTCGCCGTAGCGCAGGGCGGCCATGGAGTGGAAGGTCTCGCCGAGAATGTGGTCGTTGGCGGCGGCCAGGGTCTCGACAGCCGGCGGGAGCGGGCGTCCGACGCGCGTGAGGGCCTTGGCGGCCACGCGGGCGGCCGCGCCGGTGAGCTGGAGCTGCTGGTCGCTCTGGCCGGGCTGTTTCTCCAGGATGCCCTGGAGTTTGGCGTATTCGGCGATGTTGCCGAAGGGCAGGGTGGGGTGGTTGACGAGGAGGAGGTCCTGGGTGGTGAAGCCGTCGTCGAGGGCGCGGGACCCGGGGGCGCCGATCACCTTCATCGCGAGGCCGCGCTGGACGGGCACCTGGTCGGAGCGCAGGTCGCCGGGGGCGGAGGAGAAGCGGACGATGACCGGGTAGGTGACCGGTTCGGCGAAGAGACCCTGGGCGAGGTGGGCCGGAAGGCCGGACTGGATGCGCAGCTCGCCGGCGAGGACGCCGTGGCTCTTGGCGTGGGCGTCGCGCAGGCCGTGGCGGTGTTTGTCGGCGACCTGCTGGTTGGCCTTGCCCATGGCCGCGACGACCTGGCGGACGAGTTCGTCCTCGTCCGGAAAGGGCTGTTCGAGGTCGGGGCTGTAGCGGACGTACGAGGTCATGGGGGTTCTCCGCGCGAGGTGGGGGGTCAGTTGCCGGCGAGCCAGCGGATGGCGGACAGGCTCGGCATGAAGAAGTACTCCCCGCCGAGGAGGGTGTTGAAGGACTGGATGTTCTGCACCCGGCGGGGCGGGGTCCCGGGCACGGTGAAGTAGGCGCCCTTGTCCTGGAGCGAGATCATCGGGTCCTTCTCCTTGCCCAGGCCCATGAAGTTGCCGGAGCCGACCCATTCGCTCTGCAGGAACTCCACGTTGTCGATCGCGCGGGCGCCGAGGGCGATGAAGTCCAGGCCACGCGGCCTGCCGTCGTCCTTGAGCCGGTCCGGGGGCAGCGGGGTGCCGTAGGAGGTGCCGCGCCGGATGATCCGGCGGATGTTGACGTCGGTGAGGACCGTCAGCTTGGTGTCGCGCGGGTTCATCCGGCGGATGTGGGAGCCGAGCGGGGTGTGCAGTCCGCGCGGGTCGGCGGAGTAGTCGAAGTCGTTGATCCGGTTCGGGTTCTCACCGATCGTGGGGTTGTCGCGCTCCGGGGTCAGGGCCAGGGGTGCGCCGCTGCGCCAGCGGCCGACCAGCTTGGCGGCCAGCAACTCGCGCTCGGCCTCGGTGGAGGCGTTGTCGTGCAGCCACTTGTTGAAGGCGGCGACGTGGGAGTGGTACTTGCGGAAGACGACGTACGTACCATTGCGGCCGAGGACATCCGGAGCCGGCACGGGCAGTGGTACACCGGTCTCGCTCGGGTAGCCGAGGACGAACTCCCCGGCCTTGATGGGCCGTCCGTCGCCGGGCAGCGGTTCGGCGCCACTGCCCTCCACCACCGGCTGGCTGAAGCCGTCCCGGTAGCCGAAGACGTTGAACCCGTCGGCCGCGAAGTCCTGGTGCGACAGCAGCCGCACACCCGAGACCTCGCCCAACTCCTTTTCATAGGCAGCGACTTCTGCCCGCCAGTCGTCCTCGCTCGCGGCGTAGACCGTGACGGCGACATGCACGCGCGGCGTGCCGAACGGGAATTCCCAGCGCTCCGGCGCGTTCACGCCGGTGTCGCGCAGCCGTTCGGCGCGGGCGGCCATCCCGGCGCGGAAGTTGGCGGGGAAGGAGGCCAGTGACGTCTCCGGCAGGCCCAGCGCGACCAGTCCTTGGTAGCTGATCGCGACGGCCAGCCAGGACGGCTGCGGTTCGTCCCAGCGGGCCGCCGATGTCACCCGTGGGGCCAGCCGGCGCAGCAGCTCCCTGCCCGCGGCCGGTTCGGTGATCTCCAGGATCGCGTGGGTGCCGAAGTAGGGCTCGGGCCGGGCCCGCAGCAGCGTCGCCTGGATGTCGTCGAGGTCAAGGCTGGGCGGGCGGCGCAGCCGCCGGAACAGCGGAGAAGGCATGGTGCGCCTGCCTTCAGTTGAGGTCCGACAGGAAACGCTGCACGGCGGCGTCCTGCCGCTTGAGCCGGTGGCCCTCCGCGACGGTCAGGTTGGGGTGGGCGACGAACCACGCCTCCGCCGGGATCTGGTACTTGACGATGAAGTCCTTCACATCCGGCGAGGTGATGCCGGGCCAGCCCTCGACGTTGCTGAACAGGTAGTCCATGAACTCGGGGATCTTGGTCGCGAAGTCGTCGATGTAGGGGTCCCACTCGCCGTCGAAGGCGGTCGCGAACAGCAGCTTCGTGTCGTTGTCGAGGAACACGAAGCGCATGTTGTGCAGCGTGCCGACCTGACCTGCGCCCGCCAGGTTCCCGCCGACCAGGCCGAAGAACTTCCGCAGCCGCTCGGCGCCGTTCGGCTTCAGCGGCAGGATCGTCGTCAGCTCGGACACCTCGCCGCTCTTGGCGCCGATCCGGCCGGCGGTGGTGACGGCATGTTCGGCCATCTCCCCCTTGTCGGCGAGGATCTCGGCGGCCTTGAGCTTGAGGGCGATCTTGGCGTCCGACAGTGCGGTGTCGATCTTCTCGCGGACCGCATCGGGGAACTGCTGGAACTTGGCGTGCAGGTCTGTCTCGCTCATGGCGCCTCTCCCTACTCCACGTACCGCCGCAAATAGGCCATCGCAGGGTGACATGCAAGCGAGAGGAAACCCGCCTTCTGACCACCTCCGCATAACTGATTACATCATCAGTTCGCTGCTCCGGCTTGTCAACGCACTACTCGCAGGTAGTCGCATGACTCACGCCGCTATGAGACAGATTGACTCACGGCGCCTCTGTGAGTCATCCTGTCTCACAGATGGCGCACCTCGACCACCCGTCACTCGAAGGAGTTCCCGATGGCGGATCACTTCTCCGGACCGCGCATCCTCTTCGACCCCGCGTCCGACGTCGCTGACGTCTTCGCCTTCCCCAGCCCGGACCGACCCGGCTGCCTGGTACTCGTCCTCGACGTGTTTCCGGCCGCCGCTCCCACCGCGCTGTTCTCCGACGCGATCACCTACCGCTTCCGGGTCCGGCCGGTCGCCCCGGCGGCAGATCGGGCCGCGTTCACTGTCGGCGACACCGAGTACGGCCTCGATTTCACCTTCGCCACGCCCGGCCGGCTCCCCGGCAGCCCGGAACCCCTTCAGCTCGGCACCTGCACGACGTCCAGCGGTGAGGAGGTCCTGTTCCTGGTCGGCGGCGAGAAGCCCACCGAGGCCGAAGGGCTGAGGATCTTCGCCGGACCACGACTCGACCCGTTCTTCATCGACCTCGGGGGCGTTCTGGCCGCCGACACCACGCAGAAGCTGGCCTTCCGCCCCGGCGCGGACAACGTCCTTGAAGGGATGAACGTGCTGAGCATCGTCGTCGAGGTGGACCCCGAGGTGGTGTTCGGCCTGGACTGCGGCACCCTGCTCGGCGTCGTCGGCGAGACCGTGACCTCCGGCGGGCGCCCGGTCCGGCTGGCACGCATGGGCCGCCCCGAGATCAAGAATGTCGTCCTGGCGAGCAAGAGCTACGACCTCGTCAACAGCGACCTGGAGATCCGAGACCTCTACAACGAGGAGGATGCCTTCGCTCTACGACCGGACTACGCCGAGGCCTACCGGGCGCGGTTCGACGCCAACCTGACCTTCTTCGACTGTCTCGACGGAGAGCTCGTCTGGCCGCCGGACGACCAAGGCACCCACCCGCTGACGGAACTCCTCCTGGCTGACTTCCTCGTCGTCGACATCTCCAAGCCGTTCGCCGAGGACAGCTGCTTCGAGATCGAGACCGCGCTGCTCGCCGGACGCCCCCACGCGACCTGCGGCGGCCGTGCGCCCAACGACGACATCGTGGACACCCTCTACACCCTCCTGGTCAACGGCGTCGACGGCCCGCGCATCAGCGACGGCGTCGACCAGGCCACCCGGCCGGCCACGCATGACTTCCCGTACCTCGTGGCCCCCAACCCGAGCCCGCCGGACCTCATGACGGTGATGACCGCGCTGCTCACCCCGGCGGAGGCTCAGGTGGAAGCGGCATGACGGGCCGGCCCGTGCGCGCCGACCAGGAACCGGTCACGACCAACGGCACCCTGGCCCTGGTCAACCTGTCGGCCCAGATCGACGGCATGGCGGGACCCGTGCGCCGGGCGGCATCGACCGCGCCACTCGGCGTCGCACAACAAGCGGTCCTGGTCGACCTCCTTACACTCCGCGGACACCTCCTGGGCCGCGTCGCCGACTACGAGCGGGCCGCACAGCTCTCCGAACAGATGGTGCGGCACGCGCCTGACGACAGTGCCGCCCTGCTGGCCCGGGCCCGCACCCAGGCGACCCTGCACCGGTTCGCCGAGGCCATGGCCGACCTCGACGCGGCGGGCCGGGCAGGCGCGGAGCAGGCCGCCCTGGACGCTGAACAGGTGTCGATCCTCCAGGCAGTCGGCTGTCACGCCGAAGCCCATGCCCTGCTGCGGAGCACTGCGCCCCATCAGTCCGATGTCACCAAGCTGTCGGCGCTGGCCGTCCTCCAGGCGGAGCGGCGCGAGACCGCCGAGGCGGAGCACCTCTTCGACGAGGCGCGCGCCGTTCACCGGGGCGTCTCGCCCTTCCCGCTCGCCCAACTGGACTTCCGCCGCGGGGTGATGTGGCTGCGCGAAGGCGACCTGCCCACGGCTCGGTCCTGGTTCGACGCGGCCAGGCGCCGCGTGCCGGGCTACGCACCGGCGACCGGCCATCTCGCCGAGGTCGACCTGCTCCTGGGTGACCCCGAGACCGCTGTCGCCCGCCTGCGCCCGCTGATGGAGACGAGCGACGACCCCGAGTACCCCGCACACCTCGCACTCGCCCTGCGCGCGGTCGGACGTCACCAGGAGGCTCGGCCGTGGCGGGATCGAGCGGCGGAACGCTACGAGGATCTGGTGGCACGTCATCCGGAGGCGTACGCCGATCACGCCGCCGACTTCTGGCTCATGGTCGGAGGCGATGTCGACCGAGGGCTCCAACTCGCCCTTCAGACTCTGGTCATGCGCCAGACCAGCCGCTCGTACGCCCTGGTCCGGCGCGCCTGCGAGGCAAGCCGGGGGCTCGCCCACGACGCCTCCGGGCCGAGACACCCTGCGACTAACATGTGAGGCAACTTGGCTCACACGAAGGGTTCCACATGCCGGAGGAGCGAGCCGATCCACGCCAGGTGCGTAGCCGCGAAGCCATGGTGACCGCAGCCACCGCGCTGCTCACCGAGGGCGGCCTGGAGGCCGTCACGCACCAGGCGGTGGCCGCCCGCGCCGGAGTCGGCCGGGCCACGGTCTACCGTCACTGGGCCGACCTGCTCGGTCTCCGCCTGGCGGCGCTGGAGGCAGGCATGCCGCCCCTGTCACCGGCGCCCGAGGACGTACGGGCGGCGTCCGGTGCCGAGCCGCGCGCCGAGCTGGTCCACTACCTGCGCCAGCTCGGCGAGCGGCTCGACGACGCCCAGGCCGGGGCCGTTCTCGCCGCCGTACTGGGCGGGGCACAGTACGACGACGGGATGCAGCACCTCCGTCAGACTGTGCTGACCCAGATCGTCGACTCCCTGCGCCCTGCCGTCACCGCTGCCGTCGCCCGGGGGCGCCTGCGCGACGACGTCACGGCCGAGACGTTCGCCATGACGACCGTCGGGCCACTCGTCTATCAGCGGTTCCTCGTGGGCGCCCGGCTTGGTCACGACATGGTGGACGCGGTGGTGGATGCGGCGCTGCGGGCGTGGGCGCCGTAGCGATTCCAGTTCGACCGGGATCCCCAGCCACAGCGGCGCGTTGTTGCTTGCACTCGTGTCCTCTGGCCATCGAAGCTCTGCCCCCGTACTGGGGCAGAGCTTCTGAGCGTTGGTAGGTGAATCCGCTGTGGGCGAGTTCGAGGCGCGCTCCCGAGCTGGGGCGATCGTCTCGGAAGCTGGTTGGGCTTGTCCTTCCAGGCCCCGTTCTGGACGCAGGTTGGACACAAGGATCGGAAAAGATTGAGAAGGGCTGAGAAGGGGTGAGGTGCCAAACCCCTTCTGAGCTGGGAAAACGGCCAAGATTGGCATTGATCGACAAGAGTCGCCAAGATCCTCAAAGGACTCATAATCCGTCGGCCGTGGGTTCGAGTCCCACCCGCCCCACCTGTGCAGGTCTCTGACCTGCGGAACGTTCATTTTGTCCTGTCGGATCGTCAACTTTGCTTGAACGGACTGAATCCGCTGCTCGTGAGTTCGGCTCCGTTGTGGTCGGTGTTAGGTCGCATCGCTCTGACCTGCGCAGATTTCGTGTCTGACGACGGGGCAGGTTCCCGCGGGTGGCGGGTACGAGTCCTTGGGCCGGATTCTGGACGCTGGCTGGACGCGAGGATTCAGAAGTGCTGCCCAGGGACCTTCGAGTAGGCGGCTCTGCCCGGTTGGCCGCTCGGTACGGGGGCCGCCCGAATGGGGTGCGGTCCGAGCTGGGACGCGAAAACGGCCCGTACTGGAAAACGGTCCTGAAAGGACCGACAGACATGGCGGGACGGTCCGGACTGGGCGGGTCCCGCCCCACATATAGTCGCACCGGTGCTCCTGCTCATCCTGTCCATCGAGAGGCATCGATGGCCACTGCTCAGGCGTGACGTGATCCGGTGTGCAGGCGCGGGTGGGCTTGGTTTTAACCGACGGGACCTGGCACCAGAACCGGCAGGGCTCGGCGGCGGCCGCGGACCCCTCAACAGAGGTATGCCCGCCCGCCGCCGAGCCCTGCCCTTTCAGGGGTGTGATCTTGAGCAGCAGTCACTTCCGGTGGACTTTCCGGGGTGCCCGCCCGAGGCTCAGCGGACGCGGTTCGCCAGTGTGGTGGTGTTGAGGAGGTACTCCAGCGGTCCGCGGTGGAAGAAGCGGGACCAGATCGCCGCGAACAGGGTGGCTCCGACGACGAAGCAGAGCAGCAGCTCGAAGGAGGCGGACTGCGGTGGGGTCACCGCTTCGCCGGGCAGGGCGAGGATCACCAGGATGTGGCTCACGTAGAGGGTCAGGGACATGGTTCCGACGGCGATGACTGGCGCTGCCAGCCGGCGCAGCACCGGCAGCCGGTCCACGGCCACCGTCAGGCACAGGATCACGGTGATCGCGACACCCAGGCAGCCGACGAGGTCGAACGTGGAACCGCTGTGCGGCTCGGCCGCCAGCAGCCCCCAGCCGTCGGGGCCCCACAGCCCACTGCCGACCGGCAGGTCGAAGGATCCCTCTGCCATGCCGGGATCCTGCATGGCACCGCGGTCCTTGAGGACGTCGAACTCCTTCATGCCAGGCATCCCGGCCGCCATCTCCTTGGCGCCGCCGGTCAGCCGGAGCGCCAACCACGAGACGCCGTATCCGAACGCGATCAGCGCGGGCCCGACCACGGCCAGCCGCCGCCGCACGGCGCCCGAGGACAGATCAAGCCGGCCCAGCGCCATGCCGGTGACCACGAACGTCATCCAGGTGATCGCCGGGTAGAAGCCGGTGAGCAGGAAGTCGAGCACGCCCACGCCGGAGAGGCGCGCGATCGGGTCGTAGGAGTCGATGGTGTTCACGATCGATTCGCTGAGCAGCGCCCGCAGGCAGTACGCCACCTGCGGCGCGATGAGCGCGAGCGCGACCGCGATGGTCGCGAGGGTCCTGGCCCGCAGCCGCAGCAGGGGCAGGGCCAGCAGGAAGTACACCGCGTAGAAGTTGATGATGACGCCGCCGCCGAAGTTGGTCATCGCCAGCGCGGTGCCCACCACGAGCAGGATCACGGCCCGGATCACGATCCTGGCCTTCGCCTGCCGGCCGGCCAGTCCGGTCTTCGGCTCCAGGCGGCCGGCGATCAGCACCAGCGAGAATCCGGCGAGGGTGGCGAACAGCGCCGAGGCCCGGCCGCTCGCCAGCCAGATGAACCAGGTGCCCGCGCCGTCGCCGGAGGTGGGGAAGGGATTGAAGGGGCCGACGTGCACGGCGAACATTCCGAACACGGCCACGGCACGGGCGAGGTCCACTCCGACCAACCGTGCGGTCGACGAAGGGCGTTTCGTCGCTGTGGCGGACTCGGGTGCGGGTAAGGGCTGGGTAGGTGCCTTCTTGGTGCTTTCGATCTCGGTCACCGGGACAACCTTGCCGAGGCGGGGGCGGTCGACCATCCGCCGGGCTTCAGGAGGTCCCCCGCCGGTCGGCCGACCGGTCCCCTCCGATCGGCGGGGGCTCGGTCTCGGTCGTACAGGCACGCCTGTGGTGGTCAAGCTGGTCGCCGCGATGCCGCGGGTCGGCAGGCTCACCACGAGTCGGCAGTTCTTCCGCTCCGCCTGAAGGCCGAGCGGCGTCACTTCTCATCGATATTGATCACGCAGGCGGGCGGCGGGGTGACGTCCGAACTCGCGTCGGAACGGCATCCGGGGGAAGCGACACACCCCTATGTGTCTTATCGGATGTGTCGGGCCAGTCCGGTCGCCCTGCCCATCAGCCATTCGAGCGGCCCTCGCTTTACGAAGCGGGACCAGAGGGTGGCGAGGACGGTGACGGACGCGATGAGGCCGAGCAGGATGTGCAGCGGCGGGACGGCCGATGTCTCGGTGTCCAGGAGCCAGATGGCGACGATGTGGTAGACGTACGCCGTCAGTGACATCGAGCCGACCGCGATGACGGGCTTGGCCAGGCGGCGCAGCCGGGGAAAGGCGTCCATGGCAGCCAGGCACGCGGTGATCACCAGGATCGCCACACCCGTGGCGGCCATGATGGACAGGGTCGCCTCGCTGTGCGGGGCTGAGGCCAGCATCCCGGCGGGGGTGTCGCCGAAGATGCCGATGCTGTCGGGCGACACGGACGACACGGACGACATGCCCGGCCCCTCTTCGGCTTTCCGGACGGCTTCGGCGGCACCGGGTACGAGACGCACCGCGAGCCAGGAGCCGCCGTGGCCGGTGACGGCGAGGGCGACGCCGGTGAGGGCGAGGCGTACACGGACGGCCGTGGTGGTGGCCAGGTCGCAGCGGGCGACAGCCATCCCGGCGATCACGAACGGAACCCAGGTCAGGGCCGGATATCCGCCGGTGAAGAACAGTGAGACGGGGCCGTCGGCCTGGCCGTAGGAGAGGAACACGCGGCCGCCGACCATCGGCTTCAGCGCGTACAGCAGCTGCGGACCCACCAGGGCCCATCCGACGGCGATCAACGCCAGTGGCTTGGCTCCCAGCCGGTACAGCGGCAGCACGAGCAGGAAGAACAGTCCGTAGAAGGCAAGGATCGGGACGACCGGGGTGCCCGTCAGGGTCAGGGCGGTGCCAAGGGCCAGCAGGATCACGGCCCTGATGATCACCTTGGCGACGGCCTGCCGGCCGGCCAGGCCGGTCTTCGGTGTGCGGCGGCCGGTGATGAGGGCGACCGCGAAGCCGGCCAGGACGGCGAACAGGGCGGATGAGCGGCCTTGCGCCAGTTCCATCAGGAAGCCGATGACCCCGCCCTGGCTGGGGG
This sequence comes from Streptomyces sp. CA-251387, assembly GCF_050936625.1. Classification (NCBI taxonomy): domain Bacteria; kingdom Bacillati; phylum Actinomycetota; class Actinomycetes; order Kitasatosporales; family Streptomycetaceae; genus Streptomyces; species Streptomyces sp. CA-251387. The sequence goes on from NZ_JBNJMJ010000001.1 coordinate 9,056,265, forward strand.
CTGGGCCTACGTGGACCGCGTACATGCCGAAGACGGCCAGGCCGCGGGCCAGGTCCAGCCCTATCAGCCGGCCCACGCCGGGCGCGCCGGCCGAGGGCTCGCTGCGCTCGCGTTCGGGGGACGGCGCGTCGGCCGTAAGCGGCGGGGAGTCTGGGTGATGGGTCATGACCCTCAGGCTGGAGACTCGGGCCGATCATGGACTATCCGGCAGAAGGCTGCCGTGTCCCTGCCGAGTGGTGGGTGCTACCCCGCCGTGTGGCTGGAGCTGCCGCTCGCCGGGCCGCAAGAGCTCTACGTGGCTTTAGGGTCGAGTCGACATGGGCCGGACGGCATGAACGAAGGTGAGGCGGAGCGCGTGATCCGGGTAGTGGTGGTCGACGACGAGGCACTGGTCCGCTCGGGCTTCGAACTCATTCTGGGCGCTTCCGAGGACATCGAGGTCGTCGCGACCGCGAGCGGCGGCCACGCGGTGGAGACCGTCCGGCGGGAGCGGCCGGACGTGGTTCTGCTGGACATCCGGATGCCGGACGTCGACGGGCTCACCGTCCTGCGCGAGCTGCGCACGATGCCGGATCCGCCGGTGGTGGCGATGCTGACCACGTTCGACGCCGACGAGTACATCCTGACCGCGCTGCACTCGGGCGCGGCCGGTTTCCTGCTCAAGGACACGGAGCCGGAGCAGCTTGCCCACCTGGTGCGGACCCTGGTCGCGGGCGGTGTGGTGCTGTCGCCCAAGGCGTCGCGGACGCTGCTGCACAGCCACCCCGGCACCGGGGCGGCCGTCGACGAGGAGGCCGCGCGGGTCCGGCTGCTCACCGCGCGGGAGCGCGACGTCCTCGTCCTGGTGGCGGAGGGACTGTCGAACGCCGACATCGGGGCGCGCATCCACCTGGGGGCGGGCACGGTGAAGGACCACGTCAGCGCGATCCTCACGAAGCTGCGGGTGACGAGCCGGGTGCAGGCCGCGCTGCTGGCGCAGCGGGCCGGGCTGCTCGACGAGCGCCCGCGGTCGGAGGCCGGCCGATGAGCCGTGCACGTGCCGTGTGGGAGCGGGTGCCCGCGCCGGTCGTCGACATCGTCCTGGTGGCGGTGGCGGCCGTGGATGTGCTGGTGGTGGACATGTGGGAGCACACGCGTCTCGAGGTCACGCTGGCCGCGGTCGGCTGCGCCGCGTTGGCGTTCCGGCGCAGGTTCCCGCTCGGCGTCTTCCTGCTCACCCTGCCCATCGCGCTGATGCAGGATGTCGCCGTCGCTGTGCTCGCGGCGCTGTTCACGCTGGCCGAACGCTCCCGCAACCGCCGTCTCCTCGCGGTGTGCGTCGTCCTGGCCGCCGTCGCGAGCAGTACTCCGTGGCCCCTGGCCGCGGCGGACCGGACCATGACCCTGGTCTTCTTCGTGTACGGCCTGGCAACCAGCGTCGCCCCGGTCCTGTTCGGCCAGCTTCTCCAGGCACGACGGGACCTGGCGCGGCGGCTGGCCGAGGTCGAGGAGGCCAGGGAGCACGAGCGGACCCTGCACGCCCAGGCCGTGCTCGCCCGTGAACGCGCCCAGCTGGCCCGCGAGATGCACGACGTGGTCTCCCACCAGGTCAGCCTGATCGCCGTACGGGCCGGGGCGTTGCAGGTCGCCGCCAAGGACGCGGACGCCAAGGAGGCCGCCCGCACGATCCGTTCGCTGAGCGTCACCACCCTCGACGAGCTGCGCACCATGGTCACGCTGCTGCGTGCCTCGGGCGGCAAATCCACCGAGCTGACGCCGCAGCCCACCTTGGCCGACCTGCGCAAACTGGTGGAATCCAGCGGCACTCACACGGAGCTGACGGGTGAGCTGCCGCCCACCGTGGGCACACCCGCCCAACGCGCCCTTTACCGCACGGTTCAGGAGGCGCTGACCAACGTCCGCAAGCACGCCCCCGGCGCCAATGCTCGCGTCGAGCTGTGGCAGGACGGGGACGGTATCGGAGTGACCGTCACCAACACCCCTCCCACGCGCCCCTCCCTCTCCTTGCCCGGCTCGCAGCAGGGCTTGGTCGGCCTGCGGGAACGGGCCGAGATCCTGCACGGCACCCTGGACGCGGGCCCGACTGCTCAGGGCGGCTACCGGGTGCGGCTGTGGGTTCCCCTGAGCGCGGACTGACATGCTGTTCTGTCGGCTTGCGGCCGTGTCCGGTGCCGCGTCAGCCGGTGAGGATGCCGGAACCAGGCTGACAGCCCTGATCGCCGCCTCACTTCAGCAGGGTGCTGACCAAGGCGACGGCCACTCCCAAGAGCGCGCCAGTACCGCCGATCCTGACGGCTCGTGCCACGTACGGCCTGCGGCCCGGGAGGCGAGCAGGCCCCTGCCCAGGAGCAGGACGGTGTTGATTCCGAAGGCGACGTACTCGATGCCTGTGGAGTGCCACCAGCCAAGGCCCGCCCCCACAGCAGCAGTGTGGTGGGCAACGCCGCCACTACCAGCGGCCATTCGGCGAGGACTGCGCGCGCCACTCCTCGTATGCCGGGATGGCCCTGAGCATCGCGGTGAGCGATCTGGTGGGCGTATCCATGAGCCAGGGCCGAGGCAAGGGCGGTGAACAGGACCCACACGGCGTCGTCCATGCGCGCCGCCCGAGTCACCTCGCCGAACTGCGTGAGCGCGGCAACGGCCGAACTCGACACCAGGAGCCCGTACACGCCGCCGAACAGCGCAGTCGGCTGGGCCAGCCAGTCCCATAGCCCACGTCTGCAACGGATGGCGGACTCGGTGCGCATGGGCGGCCTTTCGCGGTCTTGGTTTCCGTGGGTGTCGGTGCGTGGGGTTGTCCGGCCGGGACTGGGACAGTGGACGACCGGACAACCTTGCGTGTGGTGGGTCATCGCGCGGGGGCCAGGAGCTGGGTGGCCGCCAGCCGCGCGTACAGCCGGTCCTGGTCCACCAGTTCCTCATGGGTGCCCACGGCCCGGACCCGGCCGGCGTCCATGACGACGATCCGGTCGGCGCCTGTCACCGTCGACAGGCGGTGGGCCACCACCAGCACAGTGGTCTCCCGGGCCACGTCCGCGATGACGTCCCGCAGCGCGAGCTCGTTGACGGCGTCGAGTTGCGAGGTCGCCTCGTCCAACAACAGCAGCCGGGGCTTGCGCAGTACGGCGCGGGCGATGGCGATGCGCTGCCGCTCACCGCCCGACAGCTTCGAGCCGCGGTGGCCGACCGCGGTGTCCAGGCCGTGGGGCAGACGCTCGACGAGGGTGTCGAGCTTCGTGCGGGCCAGGACATCGCGGAGGGCGTCGTCCGTCGCATGGGGCGCGGCAAAGACGAGGTTCTCGCGGAGCGTGCCGGCCAGCACCGGGGCGTCCTGCTCGACGTATCCGATGGCGGACCGCAGTTGGGACAGCGGCCAGTGCCGTACGTCCTTGCCGTCGACCAGGACCCGGCCACCGGTGGCCTCGTGGAACCGCTCGATGAGCGCGAAGATCGTCGACTTGCCCGCACCCGAGGGGCCCACGAAGGCCGTCAACCCGGCACCCGGTACCTCGAAACGCACCCGCTGATGGACGTACGGCAGGCCCGGACGGTAGCGGAAGGACACGTCCTCGAAACGGACCGACGCCGGACCCGGCGCGGCTGTCCCCTGCCGGGGCAGGGCGTCCGCCTGCCGAGCGGGCGATTCCGTCGAGAGGCGTTCCACGGCCGCGATGCGGGAGGCCGCGGCCGCCCCCTCCTGATAGGAGGTCACGGCGTCGACCAGCTTGGACACCGGCTCGATCAGATAGAAGAGGTACAGCAGGAAGGCGATGAGGGTGGACACGGGGATCTCCCCGGACGCCACCCGCGTCCCGCCGACCGCGAGCACCGCGAGGAAGGCCAGCTGTACGGCGAGTTCGTCGGCCGAGCCCGCCACGGCCTCCCACTTCGCGCTCTTCACACCGTGCCGCCACGCCCGCCGTGCCGCCGCCACCACCCGAGCGGTCTCCCGCTCCTCGGCACCGGACGCCTTCACCGTGCGAAACGCCCCGAGAGACCGCTCCAATCCGACGGAGATCTCCCCGACCGCCTTCTGCGACCGCTCGGTGGCCCGCGCGATCTGTGGCATCACCAGCGCGGCGGCCCCACCGACCAACACGATCACACCGAGTGTCACACCCAGCAGCACGACGTCCAGGAACGCCATCACCACGATCGCCGCGACGAAGGCCACCGCGCCGGTGGCGGCGGAGACGACCGCCTGGGTGCTGACCGCCCGCAGCAGCGTGGTGTCCGAAGTGACCCGGGACATCAGATCACCCGGCGGGATCCGCTCCCACTCCGAGATCCGCAACCGCAACAGCCGCCCCACAAGGGTGCGCCGCGCGGCCAGGACCACCGACTCCGCCGTCCGCTCCAGCACGTACGCGCCGAACGCCTCGACCGCCGTGCCCAGCACCACCAGCACGGTGAGCGCGATCAGGATCCCGGCGATGGTCTCGCCGGAGGCCAGCCGGTCCACCAGCGCCTTCGTGGCCAGCGGCTGCAGCAGCCCCCCGGCGGCCCCGACCAGGGCGCACAACAGACCGAGGGCGACCGCCCACCGGTGCGGCCGCACATACGCGCCCAGTGCCTTGATCGTCTCCCGGGCGGACAGGGACGGCTCATCCGTCGTCGGAGCGGATGCGGTGTTCACGCAGTTCCCTTCTTCTGCAGTGTCGCGGCGTCACAACCCGGTACGCGGGCCGAAGTGCCGGGGCAGTCCTCGCGCTCCTTGTGTCGGCGCGGTCTGTCATGCCTGCAGCCTTCAAGCCCGGCCGCCACGCGCCCATCCGGCAACCGTCGGGTCCACCCCCGCCAAGTGGCTGAACAGCACCGCCCGTCCGGTCGCACCGGACCGACCGGTCAGGACGAGACTCCGCCGATCGGCAGGGCGGTACCCGCCGATCGGCGGGGGAGAGCCCGAAGACTGCCGGATGGTCCGCCCCCGGACTCCCACGCGAGATTCGCCCCATGACACAGACACAGCCGCCGCAGGAGACGTCAGCTCCGCAGGAGAACTCGCCTCCGCCGCCCCAGACCTCCCCCGAGTCCCCGGCCTCGCCCGGTCCCTCGATGGGACGCCTCGTCGGGGTGGACCTGGCCCGCGCGCTGGCGGTGTTCGGCATGTACGTCGTGCACATCGGCCCCCCGCTGTCCGCCACGACTGGCGTCGCCAGCTGGATCCGATACATGTCGGACGGCCACTCGTCGGTCCTGTTCGCCACCCTCGCCGGGTTCTCACTGATGCTGCTCGCCGGCCGCCGCGAGCCCAAGACCGGCCTGGCGGGCCGGCAGGCGAGGGCCCGCATCGCGATCCGCGCCGTGATCCTGCTGGCACTGGGCACCGTGATGGCGATGGAGTACGGGGGCGTGATCATCCTCGGCTTCTACGGCGTCTACTTCCTCCTCGCCCTGCCCCTGGTGCGACTGAGCGCCAGGACCCTCGCGATCATCGCGGCCGCGTTCGCCCTCGTCACACCGCAGCTGGCGTTCGCCCTCACCTCGCTGCTGACCCCGTCGGTCCAGCAGAGCATCAACACCTACGACCCGCTCCGCCACCTCGGCGAGGTCGGCGTCCTCGATCTGCTGCTCACCGGCTTCTACCCGGCGCTCACCTGGATGTCGTTCGTCATCGCGGGCATGGCGCTGGGCCGCCTCGACCTCTCCTGCGGCACCATCCAGAAGCGCCTGGCCGCGCTCGGCGCCACCCTCACCGCGGCCGCCTACGGCATGTCCCTGCTGCTCGCCGGCAAGGGCGCGTTGCGGAGCCTCGCGGAAGACGGGCCGTCGTCCGGCGGCTCCGGGTCGATGCCCACCGGCAGCGGGTCGATGCCCTCTGATGCAGGGTCGTTCCCCGACATGTCCGCGTCGTTTCTCCTGAAGGCCGGGCCGCACAGCGGCACCACGTTCGACATCATCGGCAGCGTCGGAATCGCGATCCTCGTGATCGTGGGCGCGACGGTGACGATGGACCGTCTGCCGCGACTGCGCCGCCTGGCCAAGCCGGTCATCGCCGTGGGCACCATGTCCCTGACCGCCTACGTCGGCCACTTCCTCGCACAGTCCGCACTGTCCACGCCCGCCGGAACCGGCACCCAGCAGTCCTGGCTGCCCCTGATCATGTACGTCCTCGGAGCCATCCTGTTCGCCGCGATCTGGTCCCGCTTCTTCCGCCGCGGCCCCCTGGAGTACCTGCTCAACGCCGCCACCAAGCCGGCGAAGCACATCCGATGAGACCCGGGCCGGGGTGTGAACCTCCACACTCCACCCCGGCCGGGCCGCTCATGGATCCGGCATCTGCCGCTGCTGACCCAACGCCCATCCGGACAGGTGGTGCTGGGGCAGCCTCCGAACAACCCGCACTAGAAGGTTTCGAGACCCTCTCATCAGCTGGGGAGAGGATCCTTGAACCGGGTGTGCGCGTCCGTCCAGGGCGCGTTCTGGACGCAGGTCGGACACAAGGATCGGAAAAGACTGACAAGGACCGCCAAGATCCTCAAAGGACTCAGAATCCGCTGCTCATGGTGTGGTGTCCGGTCCCCAGCTGGGGTCACCAGAGCATGGGCGCGGACTTATCGGGGCCCCAGGCCGAGTAGAGCCGGGTGCGGAGCACATAGCGACGTCCTTCGAAGAGCCTGACCTGACGACGTCGCTGTCCCCGAGCGTGCCGATCTCGTAGATCCGCGGCTGCGGGCGGCCTCGATGGCGGAGCATGGCACGACGCTCTTGCGCTTCAGGTGACCGCAGGCTCCAAGGTTGCGGGCGTGGCGCCGACGGGGCGGACGGTGATGCCGTACTTCGCGCTCGTGGGAGTGGAGGAGAAGGTCACGGTGTGGGCCGGCAGCAGGTGTTCGAGGAGGACGGTCGACTCGCGGAGCGCGAACTGCAGTCCCAGGCAGGCGCGGGGGCCGATGCCGAAGGGGAGGTAGGCGCCCGGGTGGGCGGGGCGGCCGCCCGGGGTGAGGAAGCGCCGCGGGTCGAACTGCTCCGGGTCCGGCCACAGTTCCGGATCGCGGTGGGTGAGGTACGGGCAGACCAGGATGTCGGTGCCCGCTTCGACGGCGTAGCCGGCGAGGGTGTCGTCCTCGGCGGCGTGGCGGGGCAGGAGCCAGGCCGACGGGTAGAGCCGGAGCGTCTCGTGGACGAGCGCCTGGATGGCCTGGCGGCGTTGCTGCGAGCCTTCGTCTCCGGCGGCCAGTGCCTGTTCGCGGGCGGCCGGGTTCCGGTCGAGCAGCAGGTAGAGCCAGGTCAGGGTGGTGGCGGTGGTCTCGTGCCCCGCCGCGAGCAGCGTGACCAGTTCGTCGCGGATCAGCTGGTCGGTGTACTCGGGGCGCTCGGCGGCGGCCTCGGTGAGGACGTGCAGCAGGCCCGGACCGTCGGGCCCGGCCGCCCCGCTGCGGGCGGCCTCGATGGCGCGCCGGGCGACCGTGTCGATCCGGGCGAGATCGGCGGCGACGGCGTCCCGGGCCTCGTCGGTATCGGCGGGCAGCGTCGGCAGGGCGGAGCCTACGGCTTCCACGGCCTCCAGCTCGCGCGCTGTCGCGTCGTCCAGAGGGTGCCCGGTGAGAGAGCGCCAGATGGCGTCCAGGGCGAAGCGGTGCATCTCCCGCCCGATGTCCAGGGTCTGCCCGGTACGGCCGTACGCCTCCCAGCGCTTGGCGGTGATCCGCGCCGCCTCGGTGATCCGCTGTTCGTAGCGGCGCATCCCGGTGCCGGTGAACTGGGACTGCAGCAAGCGGCGTTGGCGCTGCCACGCCTCGCCGGTGGCGGCGATGACACCGTCGCCGACGAGCAGGCGGGCGCGGTGGGAGCGCTTGACGTACCGCTCCGGCATGCGGGCGAGTACGTGCTGGATCGCCTGTGGACCGGTGACGAGGACGGTGAGCGCCGGCCCGAGGCGGAACCCGGCGACGCCGCCGAGCTGCTCGCGCACCTGGGACAGCAGCTCGACCAGTTCACCTCGCGTCGAACGCCACCGCTTCACGAGCTCGGGATCGGCGGTGGGGACCGGTCGCGTGGCTCCGGGAACGTGCGGGGGCGAATCGAGACTGGCTTCGGCGTCCATGCTCCGAACTGTACGGGCGTAGGCACCAGTTGGTGGCAACACGCCAGGGGACTGTCACTCTCCGGAGTGGCAGGGATCCCAGGGGTCGACATCGACGTGCATCGCCGGACCGTACCCTTGCGTCCCGTCCGGTGACTTGGAGAAGCCGAGCTGTGGAGCTCAGGAGCGCCAGAAGGAGGACAACGCCCGCACGGCCTCGTGTCCGGAAGACACGGACGTGTGCGGGCGTTCCCCCGGCTGAAGGGGCTTTGAGGACACGGCCTGTGATCAGGTGGCCGCAGCCCCTCATCGAGCCTCAGGTCGTCAGTAGTCGATCAGGCCCGAGGCGCGGCTCGTTCCTGCGAACTGCAAGAAGAACTTGGTGCCGTCGAGCACGTCCGTGGCAGCCAACCCCCACCTGCCGGCCTTCAGCGTCCGCCAGCTGTTGCAGTTCCAGCCCGATCCCTGCTTGAAGCAGGTCCTGACACTGCGGTCCGCGTCCAGCTTGAGGTTGATGTCCTTACACCTCGGGGTGGTCGTTGCGTAGGTTCCCCTGGCGGGCCAGAACGCGGGGTCATTCGCGCCGGTACCGGGCCAACTGGTGAAACGCGGCGCGTTCTCCGTGCAGGCTCGCGCTGCGCTGATGGGTGTGTCCGAAGCAGTGGCCGGTCCTGCCGTCGCGGCGATCATGCCGCTTCCGAGCAGCACGGCAGATGCCGTCAACGATACGATCTTGTGCTTTCGCACGGTGTTCCCCCTGTCTCATCACGGGTGGTGCGGTCAGCACAGGAAGCTACGGACAGAGCCACTCGTGTCGCGTCCCGCGGACGTATGACCTTCCGCTCCACCCCACGCGTCAGCGGGTAAACCGCGACGGTAGCCGGTGGTGGATCATCCAACGAGCGCGGTAGCGGCGCGGGACTGCGAGATGGATGCTTCCGAGCTCCCGGACGGCCGCCGGTCCCGGTGCGGGGCAGGACGGTGACCACATGAGGACGTGCAACTTCCGTGGTACCGCGGGAGTTTGACGCCCATCCGCCAGGGCGGGCCTTACGCTGCTGCGATGCGGATCCGCCCCCTCGCCGTCGACGCGCTGATCGCGGCGGCGCTGACCAGTGTGGCCGTGCTGCTCGGACCGGAGGCAGCGCGCCAGGGGCAGCATCCGCTCGACGTGACCGCCTATGCGCTGGTCGTCCTGGTCCACCTGCCGCTCGTCCTCCGCGGCCGGGCCCCTGTCGTGGTCTGCTGCCTCGTGCACGCGACCTGGCTGGTGTACATCACCGCCGGCTACTGGGCCGTCGTGTGCAGCTTCGGCCCCATGCTCGCCGTCTACACCGTCGCCTCCCTGCGAGCGCCGCGCGTCTCCGTCCCCTGCGCCGCGCTGATGGGCGGGGTCTGGATCTATGCGGGCGCGGTGAGTCACACCGACGGGTGGCCGTCGGTCGTCGGGCAGGCCGTGGTCTATCCGGCGGTGCTATGGCGGTTCGGCGTCGTCGCCCGTCGCTCCGCCGAGCTGACCCGGCAGCTGCGCCGGGAACAGGCCGAGCGGGCCCGGCGCGAGGTGGCCGAGGAACGCGGCCGGATCGCCCGCGAACTGCACGACGTGGTCGCCCATCACATGTCCGTCATCTCCGTGCAGACCGGCCTCGCCCGGTTCGTCTTCGACACCGACCACCGGACCGCCCGTACCGCACTCGACACCATCGACGCCGCCGGCAAGGAGGCCCTCGAAGAGCTACGCCGCATGCTCACGGTGCTGCGCGCCGCCGACGACGGCGCCCCGGCCGGCCCGATGCCGGGCCTGGCCCGCCTCGACGAGATGGCCGAACGCGTCCGCACCGGCGGTGTCCCGGTGGTCCTGACCGTCGAGGGCACTCCGCGCCCGCTCGCCCCCGGAGTGGAACTGTGCGCCTACCGGGTCGTGCAGGAGGCCCTCACCAACGTCCTGAAACACGCGCCCGGCGCCAGGGCGGAAGTACGGCTGAGGTATGACCCGCATCACGTGACTGTTTCGGTCACGGACGACGGAGAGGGGGTGATTCCGGACAGAGTACGGAGCGACGGCGGGCATGGCTTGCTGGGCATGCGCGAGCGGGCCAAGCTCTACGGCGGGCAGATCAGCATCGGCCCGCAGGAGCAAGGCGGCTTCGCCGTGCGGCTGACCCTGCCGACCTCCGCGCGGGCCGCAGGGCAGGGGGACGACGCCACCACATGACCACCGTGCTCGTCGTGGACGACCAGTTCCTCATCCGGGCCGGACTGGTGGGACTACTGCGCGCCGCACCCGGCATCGAGGTGGCCGGCGAGGCCTGCGACGGCGCGGAGGCCGTGGCGCTGGCCGCCGAGACCGCGCCCGACGTGATCCTGATGGACATCCGGATGCCCGGCATGAACGGCATCGAAGCCACCGAACGCATCCTCGCCCAGGCCGCCGAGTCCCCGCCCCGGATCCTGGTGCTGACCACCTTCGACCTCGACGAGTACGTGTACGGGGCGCTGCGCGCCGGAGCCTCCGGGTTTCTGCTCAAGGACTCCGGCCCCGAACGGCTGCTCGCCGCCGTGGCCGCGGTCGCCAGTGGTGACGCGCTCTTCACGCCCAGCGTCACCCGCCGCCTCGTCGAGGCGTACGCCCGCCAGACCGCCAACGAACAGCCGGCGGACCTGGACGCGTTGACCTCCCGTGAGCTGGAGGTCCTGAAGCTGATCGCACGTGGCCTGTCCAACCCGGAGATCGCCGACCGTCTCTACATCAGCGAAGCGACCGTCAAGACCCACCTCAACCGCACGATGACCAAGCTGGACCTGGACAGCAGGGCACAGGCCGTCGTGGTGGCGTACGAATCAGGACTCGTCACCCCCGGCGGATAGCCGCCGCGCGCTGCACCGTCAACCCTCACGCACCTCGCCGCTCTCACCCGCACGAGTCGGCCCCCTCGCAATGGACGCCGAAAATCGCTTCGTGCCGCATGGAGAACGTCTCTACTGTGACGCGGTGACGACTCAAGTGATCATTCTCAACGGCGGCTCCAGCTCAGGGAAGTCAGGGATCGTACGGTGTCTGCAACACGTACTGCCCGACCCGTGGCTGGCGTTCGGGTGCGACTCGTTCGTCGACGCCCTGCCCGCGAAGATGCACGGGTCGAACGAGGGGATCGTGTTCGCGCCCGATGGCCACGTGAGCGTCGGGGCGGAGTTCATGGCGGCGCAGACGGCGTGGACGGAGGGCGTCCTGGCGATGGCGCGTGCAGGCGCCAGGATCATCATCGACGACGTCTTCCTGGGCGGAGGGGCCTCCCAGCAGCGGTGGCAGGAGGCATTGGGCGCACTGCCGGTGCTGTGGGTCGGCGTCAGATGTGAGCGAACGGTCGCGGCGGGCCGCGAGATCGCCCGAGGAGATCGCATCCAGGGGATGGCCGCACTGCAGGCGGATGTGGTGCACCAAGGGGTGTCCTACGACGTGGAGGTGGACACCACGCACACGGAGTCCCTCACCTGCGCGCACACCATCGCCGCCCACGCCAAGTGATCGCGGACAGTCACTTGGAGGGCAACCGGCCCGCCCGCTCCGGGGCAGCGTGATCGAACCGGGGGTTCACCTGGATCTTCGGCCCGGGCCCGGCACCCTCCGGACGCTCACCCGCAAGCACCACACCGACCTCGTCCAGGCCCACGGTCGCTGCGACCAGAGGCCTGGGATCGACCGCTCCGGACGCGTAGGCCCGGATGGTGGCGTCCAGGCCGGGAGAGGCGGACAGGATGCCCACCGCTGTCACGTCCTTCAGCGCGAGGGCACGGGTGTCGAGCCTGCTGGGCCGGCCGGCGAGCCCGACGTACACGACGCGGCCGGCCGGTTCGACCAAATCATCACGCTGGACGTCGAGACCCGCCGCATCGACGTCGATGTACGGCCGACGAACTGGCGCGCAGACAGCCCGGCGAGGCCACCGTCACCGCTTACGACAACCCCCGGCGTGGCTGGGAACGCCTCTACGTCGAAAAGGCGCAGGTCCACCGGGCGCGCTCGTCGCTCGCCCGGTGGACCTGCTGTATGGCTGCGGCGAGGCAGCCGAACATGGTGGAGGCCGTCAGGCGACGACGCCGCAGTCCTCGATGACGATCTTCTTGCTCGTCGTGCCCGAGCGGCTACCCAGGGCCTCGATCGCCTTGACGACGTCCTCGCCCTCGACGACCTCGCCGAAGACGACGTGCTTGCCGTCCAGCCACGGCGTCACGATGGTGGTGATGAAGAACTGCGAGCCGTTGGTGCCCGGGCCCGCGTTCGCCATGCTGAGCAGGAACGGCCTGTCGTGCTTCAGCTGGAAGTTCTCGTCCGCGAACTTCTCACCGTAGATGCTCTTGCCGCCGGTGCCGTTGCCGTGGGTGAAGTCACCGCCCTGCAGCATGAACTCCGGGATGACCCGGTGGAAGGGCGAACCCTTGTATCCGAACCCGTGCTGACCGGTCGCCAGCTCACGGAAATTGCGTGCGGTCTTGGGTACCACGTCGTCGAACAGCCGGAAGACGATGCGGCCGAGGTCCTCGCCATTGGCCGAGACCTTGAAAAACACGTTCTCACTCATGGCGACGATTCTGCACAACAGTCGCGGCCAGGTCGAACAGGCCCGGCGTGGCGGGGGCTCCGGCTGGGCATCGAGCGGGGCGTGGTGGGCCTGGGGCCGTCCGCGGTGTCGCCGCTTCCGGCGGGCCGGGCCGGTGGGCCGAACACCGGGTTCGCCGAGCTGCGTGAAAGTGGTGTGGGTGGGGACTTGGCGTTCAGGCGGGGTCAGCGGCGTATCCCTTGGGGGCTGGCCCGGCCAGGCTCCTCTGGTTCAGACCTCGAGCCGGGGGAGCCGCCCCGTGTGGTGGGTCAGGACAGGCTGCCGCGCTCGCAGATCATGCGGGCGACTTCGCGGAGTTTGATGTTGTGGTCCTGCGAGTAGCGGCGCAGTACGTCCCACGCCTGCTCTTCGGTGAGGTGGTGGCTGCCCATGAGGATGCCCATGGCCTCGCCGATCAGGTGGCGGGTGGCGACGGCGTGTTCCATCTGGGCGTGTGTGCGGGCGCTGGAGAAGGCGACCGCGGCATGCGAGGCGAGCAGCCAGCCGGCCAGCTCGCCGGCCTCGGTGAAGGCGCCCGGCTTGCGGGAGTAGAGGTTCAGCGCGCCGAGGTCTTCGTCCTCGGTGTACAGCAGAAAGCCCATCATGCTGCCCACGCCCAGCTGGTGGGCTCGGGGAGCGAAGGCGGGCCAGCGGTGCTGCTCCCGGGTGAAGTCCGCGATGCGAAAGACCCGCTCCCCCTCCTTGGTGCGGGCGGCATCGAAGCACGGTCCCTCGCGGAACCGCCCCTGCAGCCGGTCGCTGTCGACGACCAGGTCATGGGTGGGCGCCAGCGTCTGCACCTGGTTGCCGTGCAGCACCAGAATTCCGGCCGCTTCACAGCCCTCCACCAGCTCGACGGCCGAGCCCGTGATCCGCTCCAGGGTGGCATCGACCGACTCCTGTGCCAGAAGATCCCGCGCCATCGACGCCATCTGCTGGGCGAACCGAGCCCAGTCCATCTCCTCCACCGCCTCTCGGCCCGCTCCGGTCAGACCGCCTACCCAGCATTCCACGCAGGGCTCGCTGCGGGTGGGGACTGGCCCGCGTCGGCGGCGGGTGAAAGAAGGGTCGCCGTCGGCGTCACCGGACCGCCGTACCAGGCACAGCCCTGGCCCGATGGCGTGTCCCGGCTGCCGCATGGGCATGGGCCCCGTACGGCCCGGAGCCGCCTACTCGCCGACCACTGGGATCCAGGCGCTCGGTGAGAGCGCCCCCAGGGCGTTCCGGGCCGCGGAGCGCGATCTGCTTGCGGACGTCTTCCCCACCGGGACGGTGCAGGAGCGCTGCGTGTCAGCCTGGCTGGTGCCGTGCCGTGCCGTGCCGTGCCGTGCCCTGGATCAGGTCAGCTTCACGTCCTGTCAGCGCCTCCGGCGGGAGTTGAGCCGGGCGGCCTGGCGCATCAGGTAGTCGCGCTCGGCCAGGTTGGGTGCCTTTCGGGCCGCCTCGGCGTACAGCCGCGCGGCCGTCGCCGGATCGCCGTCGCGTTCATGGAGGTACGCCGCCACCGCCGCGTGGCGGGGGAGCGAGTCGTCCAGCGCCGCGAGCTCCGCCAGCCCGGCGCGGGGTCCGTCGGCCTCACCGACGGCCACCGCGCGGTTGAGCCGGACGACCGGGCTGTCGGTCAGGCGCACCAGCTCGTCGTACCACTCGACGATCTGTACCCAGTCCGTCTCTTCGGCGGTGGGCGCGTCGGCGTGGAGTGCCGCGATGGCGGCCTGGGCCTGGAACTCGCCGAGCCGGTCGCGGGCGAGGGCCGCCTGCAGAATGCCGACGCCCTCGGCGATCATCTTGGTGTCCCACCGGCCGCGGTCCTGTTCGGCGAGCGGCACCAGGCTGCCGTCGGGCGCGGTCCGGGCGGCCCGCCGGGCGTGGTGGAGCAGCATGAGCGCGAGCAGCCCCGCCACCTCGGGATGGTCGATGACGGCCGCCAGCTGCCGGGTGAGCCGGATGGCCTCGGCCGCGAGGTCGACGTCACCGGAGTAACCCTCGTTGAAGACCAGGTAGAGGACGCGCAGCACGGTGGCGACGTCGCCGGGCTGGTCGAACCGCACGCCGGAGACGGTGCGCTTGGCCCGGCTGATGCGCTGCGCCATGGTCGCCTCGGGCACCAGGTAGGCCTGGGCGATCTGGCGGGTGGTGAGTCCGCCGACCGCGCGCAGCGTGAGCGCGACCGCGGACGACGGCGTCAGCGACGGGTGGGCGCACAGGAAGTAGAGCTGGAGCGTGTCGTCCACGGAGGGCGCGGGACCGGGGGCAGGCTCCTCGTCCACGCGGTCCTCACGTCGCCGGCGGGAGGCGTCCGCCCGGGCCTGGTCGAGGAACTTGCGCCAGGCAACGGTGACCAGCCAGCCCTTCGCATCCCGCGGGGGTCGGCCGGCCAGACGCGGACCGCCTCGACCAGGGCGTCCTGCACGGCGTCCTCGGCCGCCGCGAAGTCGGCTCCGCGGCGGACGAGGACGGTGAGCACGCCTGGCGTGAGGCTTCTGACCAGCGCCTCATCCACCGGCGTGGCAGTCCGTGACGGTGGGCGACGCGGCGAGGAACGGGCGCAGCTCGAGCCACTCGTGGATCGGTTTCCCGCCCGCGCCGGGGGCGGCCGACAGCTCCCCGGCCAGCTCGACGGCGCGCTCGTAGCTGTCGACGTCGATGACCATCCAGCCGGCGATGAGGTCCTTGGTCTCGGCGAAGGGGCCGTCGGTGACCGGCGGGCGGCCCTCACCGTCGTACCGGACCCAGGCCCCCTCGGGGGCGAGCGCCTGACCGTCGACGTACTCGCCGGTCTTCTCGAGCCGGGCCGCGAAGTCCTGCATGTACTGCACGTGCGCCGAGATCTCCTCCGGCGTCCACTGGTCCATGGGTACGTCGTTCACCGCGGCCGGAGCGCCACGGTAGTGCTTGAGCAGCAAGTACTTGGCCATCGTGCTTCTCCTCGGTCCTGGTGCGACCCATTGTGGTCGCGTTCACCCCTGGGACGGAGCCGGCCACGAGTTCTCGACATCGCCGTCCGAATTTTTTGGGGCCGCCCCGTGCGCCCGCTCGTAGAGGAGACCGGGGCGGTGTCCGGATCTTCGTGGCTTCTGCCAGTACGACGGTCCGCCGGGGGGCCGGAAGACTGCCCGCCAGAGGCCGCGGCGTGCCCCGGACCAGGGGGGGCCGAGGCCAAGGACGTGACGGAGCACAGGGGAGGACGACACGATGAGCGTGCAGCAGTACGACGAGATCGGTGAGGCGTTCGAGGGCTTCAAGTCTTTGCCGCTGACGCGGTATGCGGAGGTGCCCGGCTTCCTGGCCATGGTCGGGGATGTGCGCGGCAAGTCGGTGCTCGACCTGGCCTCCGGCACCGGCTTCTACAGCAGGGAGTTCAAGCGGCGCGGCGCCACCGAGGTGCTCGGCATCGACATCTCCGGTGAAATGGTCGCCGCCGCCCGGAAATTGGAGGAGTACAACCCGCTGGGTGTGCGCTACGAGGTGGGCGATGTGTCGGAACTGCGGCCTCTCGGGCGGCGGTTCGACGTCGCCGCGGGAGTCCAGCTGCTCAACTACGCGCGGGACATCGCCGACATGGAGCGGATGTGCCGCAACGTGCACCGGAGCCTGGCGCCCGGCGCCGAGTTCTTCGTGCTCGCCCAGTCACCCGACTACCGCCCCGACGTGCCGTCCTTGGAGAAGTACGGCTTCCGCTGCGAGCCGACGGGTGAGGAGACCGAGACCGGACCGCGCTTCCGGGTCACGGCGCTGCTCGACCCGCCGATCAGCATCACCGTCGCCGCCCCGCGCCGCGCGGTGTACGAGGAGTCCCTGCGGGCGGCCGGATTCAACGAGCTGACCTGGGTCCCGCTGGAGGTGTCCGACGCCGGCCTGCGCGAGTACGGCGCCGACTTCTGGGCGGACTTCCGCGCCAACCCCCCGCTGGAGATGCTGCGCTGCCGGGCCTGACGACCGACCGGATGCGGCGCCCGTGGCCGAGGGGACTGCGACGGTCTCGCCGGGGCCACGGGCGCACACGCGGACTCAAGTGACGGGTTCGGGCTGCGGTTCCGGCTGCAGGGCCGGTGCGGTCTTCGGTTCCCACGTTTTGGAGATCCGTACGTAGCTGTAGATCACTGAGGCCATCGCCAGAAGGAGAACGGGACCGAATACCCAAGGATGTTCGGCCATCTCCATCGGCAGATAGCGATAGGACACCAAGAGAGCAGCGAAGACCGTTGCGCCGTAGCTGACCAGTTGGATTCCTGACCGGTCCCAGCCACGATCCTGCGAGCGCAGTGCTGCATCGATCGTGAGCACGAACACCACGCCGGCAACGAGATCCACGCCGTAGTGGTACCCGAATCCCAGCGTTGCGCCGAGCGTGGCGATCAGCCAGAACGTGCCTGCGAACCGGAGAATGCGCGGGCCCTTGCGGGTGTGAATGAAGATCGCCGTGGCCCAGGCTGTGTGCAGGCTGGGCATGCAGTTGCGGGGGGTGATCTCGTCGAATGGAATCGGGTGCGGGGCAGTGATCGGCGGGGCCGTCTCCGGCCAGACATTGGCCGCCGCCCAGTGCCCGCCGTCGCTGCCGTAGGCGAAGATCGGTCCGACCACCGGGAAGATCATGTAGACGGCCGGACCGAGGAGACCGATCACCAGAAAGGTGCGCACCAGATGATGGCCCGGGAAGCGGCGCTCGACCGCCACGGTGCGCAGCTGGTACAGCGCGACGACGACCGCGGCCACCGCAAGCTGGACGTAGACGTAGTCGAGAACATGGGCGCCGATCGGACCGGTGGCCCTGACCATCCGGCCCACCAGCCACGACGGGTTGCCCAGCGCCTGATCGGCGGTTGCCACGTACGGGTCGAGCACGGTCGGGCGGGTCTTCGCGGTGATGAGCAGCCAGGTGTCGCCGGTCTTGCGGCCGGCCACCAGCAGCAGGGCCAGCCCGACGCCCTTCAGCAGCAGGACACGCTCCCGGCCGGTGCGGCGGGTGACAGCGATGACCGCACAGCCCAGAATCACCCACAACGCGCCATTGCCGAAAGGGTGTCCTTCGGTCACCTTGACGTCGGCCGCCCACCGCACCAACAAGAAGGTGACGTCGATGCCGACCGCTGCACCAGCCGCGACGAATCGTTGCCGCGGGGTGAGCACCACCATCATCAATGCCATACTGGCGTACAACAGAAAGCCAGATTTGGGAGGGAATATCACCTCTCGCACCTGGAGAGTGATCGGCCCCGGCAGGCCGTAGCGGCGCGCGGCGATCTCCAGCGCGACGAGGAACCCGAGGGTCGTCACACCCGCCGCGGCCCACAGCATCACCCGTGGTTGACGCCACGCGGCGAACGGTATTCCGCACTTTATTCGAGAAAAGACCCGCGATGATATAGGTATCAATTGTTTGGCCGATTTGTTAGTTGTTAGCTACATAGCTCACTCCTCGTGCCGGATGGCATGGTTTTCCGGTGTAAGCCGGGCGATGAGGGCACTCGTCGTGAGGCCGATCATGTTATCGGAGCGGTGCAAGTGGTTTTTGCTGGTCACGGTGGTGCGCGGCGCCACGGCGGGCATCGAGGGCCTCACGGGTTTCTCAGTGGCTCCGAGCGGCGCACAGTGCCGTCAACCGGCAGCCCGGGCGAGGGAGTTGGCGTCCGTGGAGTGCGAGCCCAGCCGCAAGCCCACCCTGACCGGCGCATCGATGAAGATCGAGCCGGTCACCGGATGGTCGAGGCCCGAGGGGATCGCCGGGACGCACAGCCGATCGCGTTATGGCAGGGTTTGCGCCTACGTATGGCGCACGACGTGGTAGATCGTCTCTGAAACCGGCGCAGGGTGAGGCGTGTTGTGCCAGCCGATCTCCTCGGCACGCTGCACGATGGCTCGGCGGGCGGCTGCCGCAGCCGCTTCGTCCTCGAAGAAGGCGACGGACAACCCATTGCCCGTGGCCGGGTCGACGAGATGGTACGCCCCGTGGACGCCGGGAACCCCGGCTGCCGCCTCAAGCACCCACTCCCGATCGTCATCCGGCATCGGCTCCCACACCGCTACTCGCGCGATCATGCTTCCTCCTCCGTGGCGTGCCAAGGGCCTGTCAGCGGGTCTGTTCCTCGCTGAGGTTCTCCACGAGGCCGGAGCTGCTCTCTCAACCCCCCGAGGTGCCTGGCGCCGGCACACGGCCGCACCTTAGTCCGCCGGCTCGCGCGGAGACAGAGGCCAAGCTGGGCTAATCCATCTCCGGCTCCAGGCCGGGATGCACGGGCTCCTTGATCTGCCGCGGCCGCTCATGGACCGTGAGTCTGCCGTCGTCGATTCTCCAGAGCACGTCCGCGCGCGCGGCGAGCTTGGGCTCGTCGGTGACGTAGATGACGGTGCCCGGATACCGTTCGAACAGACGCTCCATCAGGTCGGCGCCGACCGGTCCTTCCGACCTGGCCTCGTCCAGCAGCAGGACCCGGGGGCCGCTGGCCAGCGCCCGTACCATCGCCACCTGATAGCGCAGGGCCATGGAAAGGCCGTGCCCGCCTTCGCCCACCCGGGTGCGCAGACCGTGGGGGAGCAGCTCGGCCAGGGCCTGTATGTGCTCCTCGGCGGCCCTCTCGGCCGCGTCCGGTGATTCACCGAGCCGCAGGTTCGTGCCCACGCTGCCGCGCAGCAAAGGCAGTTCGGGGCTGGTCAGCCTGATCACCCGCCGTACCGATTCGGGATCGTGCCGGGCCAGGTTCTGGCCGTCCAGCAGCACGGAGCCCGCGTCCGGATCCTGCAGCCGCGCGATGAGGCGAAGCAGCAGCGACTTTCCCGAGCCCGGAGGTCCCTGCAGCACGATCCGCTGCCCAGGCCAGGCGACGGCCGATGCGTCCAGGACACCCTTCACGCGCAGCCCCGCGAGTTCCAGCCGTCCCGGCCCGTCCGCGAGCGGTTCGGCTCGGGGGGCCCTGCCCAGTGGTGCCGGAGCCGAGAGGACCTCGGAAATGCGCCGCCGCGCCACGCGCGACTGCTGCCAGTGCTCCTGCACACGGACCAGTGACGACAGGGGCCCGCCGAGGAAGTTCGCCACCGTCAGCAGCGAGGCGAGGGTCTCCCAGGTGGCGCCCGTCACCAGCCCCACAGTGACCACGATCAGCAGGATCCCGATGCCGCACGCCTCGGCCGTCGCCGACATCGCTCCGGTGAGACGGGCCTGGCACACCATGGCGCGACCGTACTCACGGCTGCGCCGCCGCATGACCCGGCGCTCCTGCTCGACCCGTCCGAGGGACTGCAGGACGGCGGTGTGCGCGACCCGTTCGTTGACGAAGGCGGCAAGCTTGCCGTTGTGCCGCCTGGTCTCCCGTACGCGTTCGCGCAACCGCCGCCCGAACAGCGCGAGTGCGGCCGCGGCCAGGAGGACCAGCGCCGCCGAAAGCGCACCGATGACCGGCGAGATGACGGTCAGTATGGCGATCGCACACGCGACGAACACCCCGTCCACCAGAAGCGGTGCCACACCCTTGCTGATCCACAGCCGGAGGGCGGAAGCATCACCGGTGAAGCGGAGCACGGTCACGCCGACCGTGCGCCGGAAGGGTCCCCCCGCCTCGCTTCCGGCGACGTGGTCGAAGAGGCGCATTCTGACGCTGTGCACATAGCTCTGGGCCAACCGTTCCGCGAGCGGTTCGCCCGCCGCCCTGAACAGCACGGTCGCGCAGGCCGACGTGGCGAGCCCGACGGCCAGCGTGGTCGGCGCGTAACCGGCGACGTGCGTATAGATGGCGCTGCGGTCGTGGCCGGTCGCGATCTCCCCGCCGTGCGTGATGCGGTAGGCCGCGCCATGCACCAGGAGGGCGAAGCCGACCACGCAGACCGCCTGCCCGAAACCGGCGAGCACCAACAGGAGCAGCAGCCGGCGCCGCACACCGCCGAGTGTGTGCGGCATCCGGACGCGGCGCCGCCTCGCTGCGGTCACGCCACTGTTTCCGCCGTCAGGGGGCCGCTGTAGTCCGCCAGCCGACTGTGCTCCTGCGGCAGCCCACTGTGGTCCGTCAGTTGACTGCCGACCTCCGCCAGCCCACTGCCGTCCCCTACGAGGGCCCCACCCGTGACGGCGCTCGAGAGCAGCTGATGGGCGACGGACGGATCGGCCATGGCAGCCGCTTCGTACACCGGGACGTCCACGCCGGTCACCGCTTCGGCCACGGCCAGCGGAGAGGACGTCAGCACCCCGCTCAGGGCCACGACGGGAAGTCCCTCCTCCTGCAGCAGCCGTACGCCCGCCACCGCGCTGACCGAATCACCGGCCGCGAACACGATGCTGTCCACGCTGGCTCGGAATTCCGGTGTCCGCATCAGCGCTGCCGTCTCCCTCTGCAGGATCCCGTCCGCGACTTCCAGCACGATGGCCTCCGCCTGGTGACTCGTCAGATCCGTGACAGCGCTGCGCAGAATGCGAATCACCTGCGGCATCGGCTGCTGGTAGGTGCTGGGGAAGCCCAGGTCGGTGAAGTCGATGACCCGTGACGCGCCCGCGTCGGCCATCAGTGTCGGATCCCCGGGCGCACCGGTGCCGGTCACCTTGGCCGCGCCGACCCGGCGGCCGGCCAGGCTGAGGCCGCGGATGAGGGCGGCGGCCACGGTCGTCTTGCCCGCGTTCATCGATGTGCCGAGTACGGCGATGGTGCGCGGGCGGGGAGCGAGGGCCGGCACCACCGGCCGGGCCAGGCGGGCAAGGTCGATGACTTCGCCGTGCTCGTCGGCCAGCCGGCCAAGTGGCTCCACCCGGGTGGGGGATTTCATCCTGGAGTGGGAGGACACGACCCTCCCCGCTATGCCGCCTCCGGCGACCAGGTCACAGGGTCCGAGGTCGTCCGGGACCTCCGCCTCGAACTGGTCAGGGGCGTAGCGTGCGCCGTAGGCGACGACGATCCTGTCGCCGACGAACAGCCGATTGCGCTTGCCGTGTACTTGTCCGAGGAATTTGTGCTGGCCGATTCCGGTGACCTGGCACAGCACCAGTTCGCCCGCCCGCGGAGGCTTGTCCTCCCGGCTCAGCCCCAGTGGTCTGGTGCTGCCGTAGCCGAGCTCGACAAGGCGGCGAGCCGTATAGGAAACCTTCGCCACCTCATCGGCGGAGGCATTGAACCGCACGCACTGCATCGATTTCTCCTTACCCCGTCGTCCCGCGGAGCACCAGCATCCGCCGCGTTCGCAGACTGCGCACTCCGACTACCGGCATCCGCCGCAATCTGGAACTCCTGACGGATGACGACCCACTGGAACGGGTTCAGGCCGTCCGGCTGTGCACCGACGACTTGGTCGGAAGAGCGCCTTTTGGAGGACGTTGCCCTCCTCGGCCTGACCGCGCGACAGGTATCCCAAGCCGCGCGCGCTCGGTACGCGACGACGGCAGTCGGGCCCATCGCCGAGGCCGATGCACCACGGCCCGACCCCGATCGCGTCACCCAGGCGGTCGTGCGGATGGCCGCCAACGCGGCGCACCACACGGGGCCGGAGGACATCACCCGGCTCGGATCGGCCAGACGCGTGGACGACGTCCTCCGGATCGTGGGAACGGTGCTTCCGCTCGTCCAGATCCTCAGTCAGGTCCGGGGTCCGCGGACTGCACCCCGGCTCAGACCTTGTCGACGTCTACATTCCGTCAACTCCGGGTCAGGATCGGCCAGGAAGGATGCCCGGCAGAGCGCGGCGCAGGACACCGGTCGGCTCGTACTGAGGTCCGGCTGTCGGTCTGGCTATCGGTCCGGCTGTCCGTGGTGCCGGCGACCATGCGGGGGAGTCCTCAGGCTCTGTGCCTCAGGATTCAAGGCGTTCGGTGTATGCCTCGGTCGGCGGAGCCGGCGTGGGACTCGTCATCCCCACGGACCAGAACCCCGCTGTGCCGGGAACCGACGTCACGTCATTGAGGTACGGAGCCGGCGCCGCGCCGGCCGGGCCCCGAACGACGGCCCAGGCGCCGCCGTCCCGGCGCAGGTACGTACTGCGGCTCTGGTCCTGGTAGTTCCAGCCCGATATCCATGCGGCGCGGCCCTGCGCATCGCCCGCGATTCCGGTCAACGACCCGACGGTGAAGCCCGCGTCCACCCGGGTCCAGGCCGTGCCGTCCCAGTGGCTCAGGGCCGGGTTGCCGGGGCGGCCGGGTGGCCCGCCGACACCGGCCTCGGTGCCCACCGCCCAGACGTCGTCGGGACCGGCCGCGTGGAGGTCGGCGATGCCCAGACGCAGACCGGCGATCGGGGGTAACACCGTCCAGGCTCCGTCCCAGCGGGCCACAAGTCCGGACCATCCTCCGCCGTTCGACTGGTCACCGCTGACCCAGACCTCGCCCGGCGCGCGCAGTACGACCCGGTAGAGGTTCGCGCTCGCGACGGGCAGCGGGTCCAGCCATCGCCATTTTTGTCCGTCCCCCTGCAGCAGACGGGCGGCGCCGCCTCGGCTGCCACAGATCCACACGTGCCGGTCGGGGCCGACCGCCACGGAGTTGAGCCGGACGTCCGGTTCGCCCCTGCCCGGGAACGCGGCCTCGCGCCAGGTGGTTCCGTCCCAGCGCAGCAGCGGGCTGCCGTTCGCGGCAGGATGGCCCACACTCCACGCCGCGGTGGGGCAGACACCGGCGACGTCGGTCAACCGCGTGTGGCCGAGATGCGCCAGGTCGGTCTTCATCCACGCACTGCCGTTCCACAGCATCGCCAACGCCCGCCCCCGGGACGGCCCAGCCAGCCCCTCCTCACCCACGGCCCAGGCCAGTTGGGGCCCGGCAGCGGCGATACGGCGCAGCTGCGCGGCGGGAGTGCTGCCGGGCGCCGGCACGGCCTGCCAGCCTTGCGTTCCGGGCGCCGGTGCGTCGGCCCGGGACGGAACCGGGCCGAGCGCCATCCCCGCAACAGTGCCGATCGCCCCTGCCACAAATCGCCTTCGTCTCACTGCTGGATCCCTCCCGACGGATCGGTCGTATGAGGAGGGACCACCGTGAACCGGCGGACGCCGAAGGTCTAGATACTCATGTGACAAGTCCTGGACGGCGTCCCGGAAAGTCATCGAGCGCCTCGGGTTTGCTCAGGAGGCGGCGGGTTCCTGGAGCAGCGCACGCTCCGCGGGGTTGGCGATCAGGTCGAGTGCGAGCCGACCTGCGGTGCAGGCCTCGTCGGGACGTCCGAGCGCGCGCCAGGTCGGCGCGGGTGGCGTGGAACCGGTAGTAGGGGTCGAGCTCCGCGGTGGGGCCGTCCACTTCGGCCAGGACCACCAGCAGCGGTGGCCTGTGGCCCCTGTGTGTAGCGGACGGCGACGGCCCGGTGGAGCCGGGTGACGGGGAGGGGGCGAGGGGCAGCAGCATGTCGTACGGCAGCACGACCTGTTCCCAGTCGGGGTCCTCCCAACAGGCGGCGCTCCCTCCTCGAGCCGCACCAGAGTGCCCCGCGCGAGGCGGTCGCCCAGCTCCTCGTAGCTCGGGACGCAGTACGGGATCCCCGCCTCGGTGATCTTCTGCTTGGCGCGGTGATCCTCCCCCAGAGGGGGCACCCCCAGGCCACGGTGAACCCCCGGACCAGGAACACGCGGGCGATCTGCGCGGTGGTCAGCCCGCACACCCCCCGCAGCGTGAGGGCGATGTGCGCCTCCCACATCAGCGCCGGACGGCAGCACTCCCGCCTGCCACGTCCGCTGCCGCGCCCGTGCATCGATCCACCTGCCCCGACCGCACCGGCATGCAGTCGATCCACACAACCGGCATGGGCGGGCTGCCCTCACGGCAGCAGGCGCCGCTCCTTCGCTACGGCCACCGCGCCTGCGCGGGTGTCCACGCCGAGTTTGTCGTAGATGCGGCGCAGGTGCGTCTTGACCGTGGCCTCGCTGATGTACAGCGCGCGGGCGATGTCGCGGTTGCCGATACCGAGGGCGAGCTGGGCGAGGATGTCCCGTTCCCGGTCGGTGAGGGTGGGGCGGGGTTGGCGCAGGTTGGCCATGACGCGGCCGGCGACCGGTGCGGACAAGGCCGTACGTCCCTGCGCGGCGGCGTGGATCGCGGCGAAGAGCTCGTCGGGCCGCTCGGCCTTGAGCAGGTAACCGGTGGCGCCCGCCTCGATGGCGCGGGTGATGTCGGCGTCGGTGTCGTAGGTGGTCAGGACCAGGACGTGGACACCGGCGCCGGGGGAGGAGGTGAGGCGGCGCGTGGTCTCCACGCCGTCGATGCCCTCGCCCAGTTGCAGATCCATCAGCACCACGTCCGGGGCGAGTTGCGCGGCCAGCGCGAGCGCCTCCTCGCCGCTGCCGGCCTCACCGACGACCTCGATACCCGGGGCGCTGTCGAGCAGTGCGAGCAGCCCGGCCCGTACGACGGCGTGGTCGTCGCAGACCAGGATGCGCACGGGAGCGCGGTCGGGGGTCATCGGGGTGCCTCCAAGGGAACGGCGGCGGACACGACGGTGCCCTCGCCGGGCGTGGACTCTACGGTCAGGGTGCCGCCGAAGGGGCGCAGCCGGGCCCGCATGGCGGGCAGCCCGTGCCCGCGTTCCGAGCCGGGGGAGTCGGGCAGTGCGGCGGGGTCGAAGCCATGGCCGTCGTCGGAGACGTCCAGGACGACTTCGTCGTCGAGGAGCGTGAGGGTGAGGGTGGCGCTGCGGGCGCCGGAGTGCTCGCGGACATTGGCCAGGGCGCCCTGGGCGATGCGCAGCAGGGCGGCCTGGACGGGGGCGGGCAGCCGGGCGAGCCGACCGTCGCCGTCGATGTGGACGCGTACGGTGAGGTGCGCCCCGGACTCCCGCGCGGCCAGGGCGCGCAGTGCCTGATCGAGGCCTTCGCCGCGGGCCAGGTCCGCGGGGGCCAGGTCGTGCACGAAGCGCCGGGCCTCGGCGAGGTTGTGCTCGGCCACGGACGCGGCGGTGCGTACATGGGCGCGGGCCTTGTCCGGAGCGGTGTCCCACACCAGCTCCGCCGCCTGGAGCAGCATCTGCTGGCTGGACAGGCCCTGGGCGAGCGTGTCGTGGATCTCCATGGAGATCCGCTGGCGTTCGGCGAGGGTGCCCTCGCGGCGTTCGGCGGCGGCGAGTTCGTAACGGGCGCGGATCAGGTCGTCGATCAGGACACGCTGACGTGCGGTGTGCCGTTCCATCTGCAGGAAGACGGCGGCGGCGAGGGCGGCGACGGCGGGCGGCGCGAGGACCAGGTTGGGGTCGAAGCGTCCTGCGAGCTGCACCTGCGCCGCGACGACGAACACCGTCAGGACCGCCACGAGAAAGAGGGCCGCGCGCGGCGGCAGCATACGCAGACCGGTGTAGAAGAGGGGCACCGCGCACCAGGCGAAGCTGGGCGCCAGGACGACCAGTACCATCCACACCAACACAACCAGCGCCAGCCACGCCGTGTGCCGCCGACCGGGCCGCGCCCCCGGGTCCCCGATCCTGGGCCCCAGCAGATGCAGGACGGCGAGCACGACGCACAGCGCGATGATCCACGGACTGCGCGGCTCCCCGGGATGGCGCAGCAGGAACCGGGCCAGCGCTCCGCCGAGAAGCAGGAAGAACGCCGCGTGCATCACGACGCCGAGCCACCGGGCGTCCACGGTGCTCGGTTCGTACGACCGGTCCCCCATCCGGGGCCGCCTCCTTCCCCTCGCGGGCGCTGAACTGGGCAAACACCTCCATTGTGGCCCGCTGCGGGAGCCAGACAGGTCAACCGATCGGATGACCTCGGTGTCGTCCGTCGTGCGCCCCCGAGGCAGCCGGAACGCCGACCCCGCCGGCCCCGACCCGGGCCGAGGCTGGAGAGCGGACGAAGCGGGGCGGCAACCGGGCCGCCCGCCACCTGAGGAGTCGACCGACCCATGAACAGCCCCATGCCCAAGAAGTTCTCCCGCCGTGCCCGCGTCGCCACCGGTGGCGCCGTACTCGCCGTCGTCGCCCTCGCGGGCTTCGGCGCGGTGTCCGCGAACGCCTCGGCGCCCGCCACGACATCCGCCGCTGCCACCTCGGCCGACGCCCCGCCCCGGGCCACCACCACCTCCACCCACCTGACGATCGACGCCGCCACCAAGGCCGCGCAGGCCGCGCTGGACGCCGCCGAGAAGGAGAACCAGCGCGTCACGGTCGCCGTCGTCGACCGCAACGGCAACACGATCGTCACCCTGCGCGGCGACGGCGCCGGCCCGCAGTCCTACGAGTCCGCCCAGCGAAAGGCATTCACCGCGGCCGCCTGGAACGCCCCCACCTCCCAGCTCGCCGAGCGCCTGCAGCAGACCCCGAGCCTGAAGGACATCCCCGGCACCCTCTTCCTGGCCGGCGCCGTCCCCGTCACCGCCGACAACGCACCCATCGCCGGCATCGGCGTCGCGGGCGCTCCGTCCGGGGCACTGGACGAGAAGTTCGCGCAGGCGGGGGCGAACGCGGTGGCCCGCTAGCCACCTCTACGTGGATGCCGGCACTTCTGCGTCGCGAAGCAGCTACCTGATTGTTCTCCAGAACCCGGCTGTCAGTGCCGAGTGGCAGAGTGCCCGGCATGAACGAACCGAACCCGAAAGCGGACCTTCTCCGCTACCTGCAAGACGCGCGCGACGCCCTGGTGTGGAAGCTCGACGGGCTGTCGGAGTACGACATCCGCCGCCCGCTGACCCCGACGGGCACGAACTTGCTGGGGCTGGTCAAACATGTCGCCGGCGTGGAGCTGGGGTACTTCGGCGACACGTTCGGGCGGCCGTTCTTCGACGAGGAGCCGCCGCCCTGGTGGTACACAGAGGACGCAGAACCCAACTCGGACATGTGGGCCACCGCAGACGAGTCGCGCGAAGAGATCGTCGGGCTGTATCACCAGGCGTGGGAGCACTCCAACAACACGATCGCGACACTGATGCTCGACTCGATCGGTCACGTCCCATGGTGGCCGGCGGAACGACGAGAGGTGACCCTGCACCACATCCTGGTGCGCGTGATCTCCGATACCCAGCGGCACGCCGGACACGCCGACATCCTGCGGGAACTCATCGACGGAGCCGTCGGCTACTTGCAGGGCAACGACAACATGCCACCGGAAGATCAGGCATGGTGGGAGCGCCACCGGAGCCGACTGGAGCGTGTCGCGCGGGACGTCGGCAAGGGCTGATCTCACCTACCTGCCGGGCGCCGGGTTGAACCTGCACGACCATCCGCTCGCCGGCATCGCCTCCGAGGCACGCTGCCCCATCCCGGCCGCCCTGAACGACCTCGTCCTGGTCGGCCGACGGCGCCGTCCTGATTCAGGAGGCGTCGATCACCGCCGGTATGCGGATGCTCCTCGACCAACCGGCCTCGTCGTCGAACCGTCGACCGCGCTCGGCCTCGCGGTGATCCTCGAAGACCGTGACCGCTTCGCCGGCCGACACGTAGTCACCCTCGTGTGCGGCAGCAACGTCGGCCGTAGACGCGTATCACCGCTGGGCCAGTACGGCTCCCATCCACAGGTCTTGACGAGCCTCGTGGCCCCGCGGCCTCCCGGCTTGCCCAGCGCGGCCTGTCAGTGCCGCGCCATAGCCTGCCAGGCAGAGAGTGTTCCTGGAAACGATGGGGGTAATCGTGCGCAGGCCGGTCGCGGGCGAGGTTCATGTTCACTACGGCCAGATCTACGTCGAGAGCGATCCGGACAGCTTCGGCCCTGACCTCACGCAGGCGTTCGCCGGGCAGAGCGCCGGGTTGTGCGGGGCAGCGATACCCGGCGCGCTGTGGCTGCACACCGGGCTGCACACGGGAAACGTCGGCTTCACCGTCGAGGTGCATGACCACGCTCCGCCACTGGATCCGGCGTGGGAGGACGTTGTGGAGGTGTCCTTCCGCCCCGCCTCGACCAGGAGCGCTCTCGTGCAATGGGCGGGGGAGGCCTCCCAGGAGCTGGACCTGGAAGAGACCGACTACCGGGTCCGCTACCGGAGTTCATTCGCAGTGCATCGGCCTTCAGGCCGGTGGTGAAGCGAATCTGGCAGTGGCGAGGCGGAGCGTCGCAGCCTCAGGTCCGGCGGAGCCGGACACCGCGGTTCTTTGCCTGCGGCGCGGAGGGTCGCGGCGGCTGGTACCGGCGGAGCCGGGTGGTGCTCACACGGGCCGGTTCTGCTGTTCGATGTACTGCCTGACCACGGAGAGCGGGGCGCCGCCGACGGTTCCGGCGAAGTAGGACCCGGACCAGAGCCTGTTGGCCCGCCAATAGTGGCGCATCAGGTCGGGGAACTCCTGGCGGAGCCTTCGGGAGGAGACGCCCTTGAGGGAGTTGACCAGCTTGGTGACGGCGACCTTGGGCGGGAAGTTCACCAGCAGGTGGACGTGGTTGTCCTCACCGTTGAACTCCACCAGGTCGCACTCGAAGTCAGTACACACGGACCGCATGATCTCCTCCATCCGCCCTCAAGTGGGCATCGGTGAACACCTTGTGCCGGAACTTGGTAACGAAGACCAAGTGCACATGCATCACGAAAACACAGTGCCGACCAGTTCTGATGTCCTGCATCTCACCCATGATCCAAATATGTAGGGTGACGGCCATGCAGCTCAGGTACAGCTTTCGCCTGTACCCGGACACCGGCCAGCAGACCGCGTTGGCGAAGGCGTTCGGGTGCGCTCGTGTCGTGTTCAACGACGCGGTCCGCGCCCGTGAAGACGCCCGTAAGGCCGAGCAGCCGTTCCCGAAGGCCGGGGAGCTGTCCACGCGCCTGATCACCCAGGCCAAGCGGACAGCGGAACGGTCCTGGCTGGGTGAGGTCTCCGCGGTGGTGCTCCAGCAGTCCCTGCGGGACGCCGAGACCGCGTACCGCAACTTCTTCGCCTCCCTCAAGGGCACCCGCAAGGGCCCCAGAACAGGCCCGCCCCGCTTCAAGTCCCGCAAGGACACTCGGCAGTCGATCCGGTTCACCGCCAACGCCCGCTGGAACATCACCGACAGCGGCCGGCTGAACCTGCCGAAGATCGGCGCGGTGAAGGTGAAATGGTCCCGCACGCTGCCCACCACCCCCACCTCCGTCACCGTCATCAAGGACGCGGCGGGACGGTACTTCGCCTCCTTCGTCATCGACACCGACCCCGCCGCCGACGCGACACGGATGCCCGAAACCGACCGCACCATCGGCATCGATCTCGGCCTGACCCACTTCGCGGTCCTGTCCGACGGCACGAAGATTGACTCCCCGCGCTTCCTTCGGCGCGCGGAGAAGAAGCTGAAGAAAGCCCAGCAGGAGCTGTCTCGCAAGCAGAAGGGAAGCAAGAACCGCGCCAAGGCTCGCCTGAAGGTCGCCCGCGCCCACGACAAGGTCACCGACGCACGCCGCGAGTTCCACCACCAGCTCTCCACGAAGCTGATCTCCGAGAACCAAGGGATCGCAGTGGAGGACCTGTCGGTGGCGGGACTGGCCCGCACGAAGCTGGCCAAGTCCGTGCATGACGCCGGATGGTCATCGTTCATCAGCATGCTGGAGTACAAAGCAGAACGGTACGACCGCACCCTGGTCAAGATCGGCCGGTTCGAGCCGACCTCCCAGACCTGCTCGACCTGCGGCGTCAAGGACGGACCCAAACCCCTCAGCGTCCGGGAATGGACCTGTACCGCCTGCGGCACCGTCCATGACCGGGACACCAACGCCGCGATCAACGTGAAGACGGCCGCCGGACTGGCGGTATCGGCCTGCGGAGCGCCGGTAAGACCAGGAGCAATCCCGGCACAGCGCGAAGAAACAGGAAGCCACGGATTCCCGACCGAACCCCGTGCCGCGTAGCGGCACAGCAACGATCGAGAAGGCCAGAATCCTCGGGCTTCAGCCCGAGGTGCAAGTCAAGAGCGCGGCTCTGACGCATCTTGACCGGCAATGCCGGGCGACCACCGCGTCCAGGATGGAGCCGTGCTCCGATGCCCAGACCCAGTCGAGGCCATGGCGCTCAAGTCGGGCTGTTTCGGCCGAGAGCGTCAGGTCTCGTTCCAGAGAGTGCCATGGTCCGGCGCCCCGTCCGCCCGCGGAACTCTTCCGCCAACTCGGCGAGAAGACGTCAAGACCGTCACCACGCGAGGTCCTCACCGTGACTTCGATCCGCACCGCATCGCTTTGGGCTGTCACGAGGAAGTCACGCACCGGGTCGTCCCGCTCCTCCGGGAAGGAGCGCGTCAGTTGAAGGAACGTGTCAGTTGATGGAAGCACAGCCTGATTGCTTGCGGACTTCTCCCGCCGATGCCGACAGGCGAGCTCATTTCCCGCATGCGGCGCCGTTCGGCGGTCCATCGCGGAGCTGCTGGCCGTCGTTGCCCGGGCGACGTAACTGGGTCGGGCTGCTGTCGTCGTACGGCGCCGCCATGACGCGTCCTTGCCGCCCGTGGTGGCGGCACGGAAGAGAGCCCGTTGCTCCGGCGCTCGCAGGGTGAGGCCGGGTCGGACAGCTGCGGCTTTCACCGGTGCTTCTTCGCACGGCTGTACCTGCACGTGCTGGCTCAGCGTATGGAGTGCGGCAGACGGCCCGTAGATGATCCGGAGGGCCGCCGCGTGGGCGCTCCGCGATCACATCGCGACGACCACACGTACGAAAAGCCGGACGCGCGTACCGCGTGCGCCCCTCGAGATCCGCATCTCAGCGTGCGTCGGCAGGCGTCAGCGTTTGCCGGGCGGCGTCCAACACCTTGACGAAGGCCCGCAGCTTCGCGTCGTCGCCGGCCAGACCGGCGCGGGCGGTGCGGGTGCGCTCCCAGTAACGGCGCCCCGCCTCGTCGGCCAGAAGCGCCGAGGCGTGCGCGCGGAGCTGCTGCTGGGACAGCGCACCGATGCGCCACTGCAGTTCCCAGGCGGTCAACTGCGCCTCGAAGAAGAGGTGCTGGACGGCCTCTCCGGGCTCCGAGCCGGTGAGCTGCGGTCCGGCCGCGGCCCGGGCCAGGTCCGGGTCGGCCGCCGCGGCTTTCAACAGGTCCACCTGCGTCTGCAGCACGGTGGCCCGCAGTGTCTCCCGGTGCTGCACACGGCGCTGCACCACGCCCATCAGCAGAACGGCCACCACGGCGGCCAGCAGCAGAGCGAACAGAATCGGCACGGCAGCTCCCCCCAGAGCAACGACAGTCGGTGCTGATGCTCCACCGCGCCCACACCGACAGCAAGGTCGGACCGGCTTCCTTCCCTGAATCCTCACACGCACAGGCTCCGACGGGACGGCGATGGTGCGTTTCAGAAGTAGATCTTGATCTGTCGAGTGCACGACAGCCGCTTCGGCGGCGATCTGGCCGACGGTCGCCTTGTCGAAGCCCTGCTCCGCGACCAGCCGGAATGCGAGTGCGGCGGCGGGAATGAATCCGGCGGGGGCAGGTTGTACCGAGTGGTCGTAGTTTTTGTGTCTGTGTTTCACCGCACGCTCGCGAAGAACGATGTCGCGGGCGCCGCTTGCCTTCAGGGAACTGGAGAAGTCGCGTCCAGGCCGGCCCGGGCCCGCAGAGTGCGCGTCCCGCACCCAGCCCCTGCAAGGAGCAAGAAAATGACTCAGGGAACCGTCAAGTGGTTCAACGCGGAGAAGGGCTTCGGCTTCCTCGCCCAGGCCGACGGACCGGATGTGTTCGTGCACTACTCCGAGATCGACGGCCACGGCTTCCGTAGCCTCGAGGAGAACCAGCGCGTGGAGTTCGACGTCGTCCAGGGCCCCAAGGGTCCCCAGGCCGCACGCGTCCGCGCCGTCTGAGGCCCGGCAGGCGAGACCTGCCGAGGACCTGCTGATGAACCGGAGGGCCGGTGCCGCGAGGCGCCGGCCCTCCGGCATGTGCAGGACCGCGTAGGGCCGGCGAAGCTTGGCGGGCATCAGGCCGAGGGGCTCGTCGGGGAGGGCAGGACTTGGGTGTCTGCGCCGCTCGAACAGCGCCAGCGCACGGCGCTTGCGACCGGCTTGGCCGTCACCTTCGCCCGTCCGCAGAGCGGTGCCGTCATGGGGTGAGGATTCGGGCGTCGCCGAGGTCGTCCAGCAGCAGATCGCGCTCCTTGCTCCAGCGGCCCGTTCCTCCGACAGCCCGAAGGCACAGGGCTGCGGCCGTCGGGATGCGTAGAAGAAGACGGCGGCGGGTGGTCCGCAACGTGTGAACACTACAGAGCCTTCGCACCACCGTCGGATACCGCTGCAGGTCGTTCGAGCTCGGCGCACTGGCCGTACTTGATTGCGAACGGCCACCAAGCGTCCCCACCGACCCCGGACCACACCGCCGCTCGATCCGTCAGGCCTTGGACGTCCACGACCACATCCGCATCGCAGGCAGCGAAGAAGGTGCAGCCATTACTCTTGCTCCCGAAGCAGTCGTACGTGCTCAGGCCGCCCGGTGTGCCGGAGGTCCGCGACACGGTCATCCGGACGGTGGAGACCGCACATCCCCACCATCGGCATCATCGCAAGGTGATCTCCTCGCCGACTGACCGCTGGCGTGCGGCAGTGACGACCAGGGCTGCGGCCACGGCGTCCTGAACAGCTACGCCGACCGATTTGTACAGGGTGATCTGGTCCGGCGAGGTGCGCCCCGTCTTGCTGCCCGCGACGAGTTCGCCCAGCTCGGCGTGCACATGCTCGGCCGTGATGAGGCCGTCGCGGATCGGGCCCAGCAGGTCGTTGCTGCCCGCGGGGAAAGGGGCCAGCGCGGCCTGCCGCGATTCGACGCACACCAGAGCCTCGGCGACGGTGGCGTCGTCGACCTCGCGGCCGGCCGGGTTGTACCCCACCGACGTGATGTGCACCCCGGGTGCCAGCCAGGTCCGGCGGATCACCGGTTCGACGGCGTGAGTGGTCGCCGCGGCGATGTCCGCGCCGTCGAGCGCCTCGGCGTAGGTGGACGCCGGACGAACCTCGGCCTCCACCACTGCCGACAGCTCGCTCACCAATGCTGCCGCTTTCGCCGGGTCGCGGCCGGCCACCCGGATCTGCCGGATGGGGCGGACCCGGCAGATCGCGCGGGCGTGGGACCGCGCCTGCACACCGGTCCCCAGGATCGCAAGCACCGTGGCGTCCTCGCGGGCCAGCAGCCGCACCGAAAGGGCCGAGCAGGCGCCGGTCCGCATCGCGGTGATGACCGTCCCGTCCAGCAACGCCGCAGGCTCACCCGTCGCCGGATCAAAGACCACGATCAGCGCCTGGTGGGTCGGCAGCGCCGTTCCCGCATTTTGCGGGAAGAGCGACACGAGTTTGCTCATGAGCACCCCGGCCGACGGCACGAAGCCGGGCATCGCTGCCAGAAGGGCCTCACGCTCGGGCACCAGTGCGGCAACGCGGTCGGGGGCCGAAGCACGGCCGGCACTGAGGTCCGCCATCGCCGAGGCCAGGGCATCGATCAGCGTGTCCATGTCGAGCAGCGCTTCGACCTGCGAGCGCCCCAGTACCAGCATCCGTCCTCCTCCTGGTGGCCGTTCCGGCCGAAGGCCACCCGCCCGAAGCGTCAACCGCAGCCACCTTGCGCCAGGCTGCGCGGATTGTTCACCGCAACGTCCAACTGAAGCACTCAGTCAGGTTTTCTCAGTGGCGAGATCTTCCCATCCCGTTTGGCGCTGATCGTCGCGATGACAGCGTTTCAGGATGCCTTTTGGTCGGCGAGCTTCTCGATCTCGGTGGTCACCCGTGCCCCTCGGAAGAGCACCGGGAGCCACAGGAGACATGCCAGCAGGGGGACCGCGGCGTAGGTGGCCATGCCCACACTGGAGCCCAACCCGTCCATGAGCGCGCCGAGGACGAGATAGCCGATGCCGATGAGCGCCGACTCCACGAATGCGATCATCGACAGCAGGCTCGCCCGGTGGCGCGATGGCACGGCCTCGTTGAACACGTTGTCCACGATCACGGCGGTGATCTCGGGAATCCCGGCCAGGACCAGGAACGCGGCGATGGTGACCCAGACATCGCCGAGACCGCTCAGGCCGAGCGCCACGGCGAGCGTCAGGAGAGACACCGGGACGATGACCCGATACCCGATGCGCCGGTCCGCGCGGTCCGACAGCAAGGGAGTGAGTCCGCCGACGAAGAATCCCGCCGCTATGACCACGCTGACCAATGCGGTGCCCGCTCCCTGATCGGAGAGGGTCTTCTGCGTAAAAATGATGTACGGCGTCAAAGTCGCATGCATCAATCCGGACACCACGACAAGCGTCACGAGCGCCGGCTTGGCGACCCGAAGCATCGCCGTCCATGCTGTGGCGTCGCCGTGCTCCTCGGCTCCGTCCTGCTCGTCCACCGCGTCCGCGCCGCGGATCTCGGGCACTCTTGACATCAGCACCACCACGGCCAGGACGAGGCACGCCGCCGAACCGACGTAGACGACTCCCCAGGAAACCTGCTGCAGTTGGCCGCCGAGGACGATGGCGACTCCCGAGGTGACCGTCCCGAGCATGGTGAACCGTGACTTGATCTTGACGTAGTGGGCCGTTGAACCACGACGCACGAGCAGGTCGTACAGCAGGGCGGTGTCCGAACCGGACACACATGCCATGCCCACGCCCTGCCCGATAAACAGCACCAGGAACACCCAGTAGTGGGAGAACGCCACCTGACCGAGCAGACATCCAGCTATCAGCACCTGGCCGATCACGATGCTGGCACGCCTGCCGATTCGGTCGGCGATGACTCCCGTCGGCACCTCCGCAAGTCCGCTGACCAGGTAGAGCAGTGTCTGAAGGAGGGCCACTTGCCCGACGGAGAAGCCGCGCTGATAAAGGAAGAGGACGAATACGCCACGCTGGAACAGCGAGTTGGCGAGCACGGCGTATACGTAGAACGGGCGCGTGACCCTTCGTGCTGCATCGTCGACTGCAGCCGGCCCGCCAAGGGCCTCCGTGGTGCCGGTCATGCTGCCCTACCTTCTTGAGTGCGTCCCGTGAGTTCGCGACTCTGGGACTGCGCGGGTGGGGCAGGGATGGTTTTCATGCTGGCTGCCCTTGATGGCTCAGGCCGCTGTTCCCCCTGCCCCGCCACTTCTTCCGGACTGCTGATGAGGCTCTGCGGACCATCGCTGGGTAGGGCGAGGACAGACGGAAGGAGTCGCGCCATACGTTGGTCGACGAGGGAAGCGTCACCTTGCCCGCTCATGCAGGATTCGACATCGCCAAGGATTTCCACTGGCTGGCCGTCACCGACGACCGCGGCAGGCAGTTGTGCAGTCGTCGCGTCGACAACGACCCCGAAGCCATCGACCGGGCCATCAGCGACCTGAAGGCCGTGGCGGCCGACCATGGCGACGTCACCGTCGGTCTGGACGTGATGGGCGGAGTGACGGCGCTGGTGACCGCCATGCTCCTGGCCGCCGGCCTGCGCATGGTGCACGTGCCCGGCCTGGCCGTCAACCGTGCCCGCCGCGGCACCCGGGGTGGGGAGAACAAGTCCGATCCCCGGGACGCCAGGGTGATCGCCGAGCAGGTCATGCTCCGCGACGACCTGCGGGCTGTCCAGGTACCGGACGAGACCACCATCGAGCTGCGCCTGCTGGTCGGCCACCGCACCGTGCTGGTGAAGGAAGCCACCGCGCGGATCAACCGGCTGCGGGACCTGCTCGCTTCGATCCATCCCGGCCTGGAAAAGGCCACCGACCCCACCAACAAGTCCAGCCTCATCCTGCTGGCCCACTACGTCACCCCCAGCGAGATCCGCCGTGCGGGCACCTCCCGCATCACCGACTACCTGCGCAAACACGGCGTCAAGCAGCCCACCGCCGAGGCACTGGCCCAGGCCGCAGTCACCTCGGCGCACACGCAGCGCACGACCGTGGCCGGCGAGCACCGCACCGCCGAACTGATCCGCGAACTCGCCAGTGATCTCCTGACCGGCAAGAACCGGCTCCTGGCCCTCCAGACCGAGATCGAGGAGCTGGTCGACGTGCACCCTGACGGGGCCCTCATCCGCAGCCTGCCGGGGATGGGGGCCACCCTCACCGCCGCGGTCGGCGACATCCGACGCTTCTTTAGCGGCGATGCCCTCAC
Source organism: Streptomyces sp. CA-251387 (assembly GCF_050936625.1). NCBI lineage: Bacteria > Bacillati > Actinomycetota > Actinomycetes > Kitasatosporales > Streptomycetaceae > Streptomyces > Streptomyces sp. CA-251387. Next base: position 9,092,764 of record NZ_JBNJMJ010000001.1, read on the forward strand.
CGCCGCCTCCGGCCTGGCGCCCGTGCTCACCCAGTCCGCAAAGATCCGCTACTCGCGCAGCGCGACCGGCGGCGACAAGGCCCTCAAGCGGATCTTCTACCAGTCGGCCTTCTGCGCGATGCCGAACCACCCACGGTCCCGGGCCTTCTACGACCGCAAGCGAGGCGAGGGAAAGCGACATCACCAAGCGCTCATCGCCCTCGCCCGACGCCGCATCAACGTGCTCTACGCCATCCTGCGCGACCGGTTCACACGGTTCCTACCCGACTGTGGGATACCACCGCGTGACTGCCACGTTCGACCGGACCTCGGAGGACGGCGCCGAGTGGCACACGTGGGACCGCACCCGCCCCGTCGACCGCGAGCCGTGGTGGGGGTACTCCGGGTGGTGGGGTGCGCAGGAGCACGTGAACGGGTTCAACGGGCCGATGGGCCCGTACCCGAAGCGTCAACTGCCGGGCGTATTCACCGATGAACGGTGCGGGGGTGCCGACAAGCCGCCGGCCGAACCGAGCGCGGATCAGCCCGCGCCCAGGACGAAGGAGGGGGCGATTCAGCGGTACGAGGAGTACCTCCACGCCTTGGGCCGGCAGGACATCGACACGGTCTGCGAGGTGGCCGGGCCCGCGGCGAAGAAGGCGCAGGACCAGGGGTTCGGTCCGTGTACGTCGACGTACGCCGTCGTCTTCCAGATGATCTCGCCCGAGCAGAAGAAGGCTCTGCAGACAGCGACAGTCGACCCGCAGCGCGTCGTTGTGCGAACGCCCGACAAGGTCGAGATGCCGGTCGAGGCGGTCAGGTCCTCCGCCACCTTCTCCGAGAGCGACCTCGGCAGCTACACCCTGGAGTACCTCAAGGACGCGTGGTACATCACCGACTGAACCCGCGCGCCGGGGCGCCTTCCCCGGCCTGCTGCGGGCATCGGCCAAGCGCCCCGCCATGCAGCCGCTGACACGCTGTTCGTGCGGGAGCCGGCCCGGTTGTGTGACCACGACCAGGCCGGCTCGGGCGGTGCGATTCACCGCCGGTCTAGAGAGTGCCGGTGACGCGGAGGGCGTTCTCGGTGTCGAGGCCGAGGCGGCCTGCCCAGGCGAGGGCGTCGTCGAAGGTGGCGTCGGCGTCTGCCAGACAGGCGGCAGCGAGGGTGGAGGGCACCTTGCCCTCATTCAGGAGGGTGGTCCATTGGCGGCCGGTGAGGGACAGGTAGCGCAGGTCCGGGAGGTCGGCCAGGACCGGCAGGTTGGGGACGTCGGCTCCCGAGAGGTCGAGGCCCCGCAGGTGGGGGATCGTCGTCAGCGGGGTGATGTCGGCGGGAGCGGAGGTGGTCAGGTCGAGGGAGGTGAGATGGGGGTGGGCTTCGAGGGGAGTCAGGTCGCCTTCGGTGAGGGTGATGCGCAGGGATTCGACGGGCAGTTCGCGTACGGGTGTCAGGTCGGCGGTGGTGGAGCGGTTGAGGTGGAGGCGGCGGAGTCTGGGGGCGGCGGTCAGCGGGGCGAGGTCGACGAGGCCGGTCACGTCGTTGATGTGGATTGCCTGAAGGGTGGGCGGGACCTCGTCGGGGATGTCGCCGCCGATGATCTGCTGGGGGGCGGGATCGCGGTCGGGTTCGAGCAGGGAAATGTGGTCGCCGTGCTTCTCGTAGGCGCCCCGGTCCAGGAGTTCCAGGTAGTGACCGAGGAGTGAAGTGATCGAGTCGGCGACGTAGGCGGGTCCGTCGTCGTAGTCGCGGCCGGTCCGGATGACCTGGCCGGGATGGCCGTCGCGGGCCGGGGCCATGTCGACGGCCAGGAAGTTGCCGTCCTCGCTGCTGCCGAAACGCAACCAGCCGGGATGGCCCCCACAGCGGCGGACGGTGTCGGTGGGCGTGGTGTCGAAGACGACGGCCTCCCATTCCAGATCCCAGCCGTACCAGGGCCGTTCGCCCGCGCCCCAATCGGTGGCCTCGGCAACCATGCTCTGCAGCGACAGCCAGGCGTTGCCCTGGAACAGATAGCGGTTCTCATAGCCGATGCCGTCGCCGTCGGCCATCAGGTAGAGCGCCCGCAGGTCGGAGGGCAGGCGGTGCCCCAGCCGGCGTTCGGCCTCGTCGATCGCGGCGGCAGTGGCGGGCGGAGGCAGTTCCTCGGGATGCCCCAGGATGGCGGCACGCCGCTCGAGGTAGGCGCGGAAGCGTGCCACGGCCACGTCGGGATCCCCCATCGGCGCGGCGGTACCGGCCTCCTGATGCCGGCCGGGCTGGGGCAACCGGTAGTCGGGGTCCAGGACCACCTCGAAGCCGCTGCCCGTCCCGGTCACCCTGCTGATGGCGTCGCCGAAGGCGACGAGCCGGTACTCGCCGGACGGCCGGCACCGGATCTCCAGGCTGACGGGCTCCCAGCCGCGGTCCTCACGCACACTCTCCGCCAGCGCCATGAGTTCCACGTAAGGATTGGGCAGACCCGTATTCCACTTCTCCCCGTGCCGGCTGTAGCCGCCGGTCACTCCGGTACCGCCCCGCCCTGCCCGGCCGTGCAGCACCGCGTGCGTCCAGCCGTTCGGGGCGTTGGCCACGATCGCCTCGACTATCGGTTGTACCGCCTGCTCCACCATGTTCTGCTCCGTGCTGTTGATGTTGTCGGCATCATGGCAGTGGCCACTGACATTGAGACTGGGTGGGCCTGAACGCGCCGGGCCAGGCCCGCCTCACCAAGAAGGTCTGGTACTACGAGCTTCATGCCGGGCACCGCCAATGGAGGTGGCGCGCAATACCCTCGGCGAGACGTACGCCTTCCGGGCGCGCTACCGCCACCCCCGATGAGCGGTTCCCGACGCTGCAGGTGGCCCTGGCGGACAAGCCCAAGCCCCTGCTCGCTCAGCCGGTGGCTTGCCCAGCCCGGGCCGAACAGGAAGGGGTGTGCGATGCGACCCTTCGGCGCCGGCGCCACGGTCGTACGGCGAGACGTGCACCGCAGCGGCCGCGTGTGGCGCGAGCAGGCACTGCGCGTCATCGCCAACACTGGCGAGACCCTGGTGGCCGCCTGCGCGCCGGGGGCTCGGGCCCGCTGGCCCGCGCTGTACGCCAAGGCCCGTGCCGACAGCGACCGGTCGGTGTGCACCGAGGCCTTCGACGCGATGGCCACGGGGGAGTGGGAGCTGGCGCCCGTCGTGTGTCAGGAGACCAAGCTGCTGTTGTGGAGGCCGCCGACGGGGTGTTTCAGCATCAAGGCCTTAAAGGGCATCTGATGAATGTTCAGCAGGGGGTGAGCGGGATGTCCGTTTCGATTCGCCAGGTTGGCGTGGATTCTCTCGTCAGTTTGCGGGACATTTTGTTAGCCATCGCCCAGTGGATCATCGTCCGTGATCTCTGTGGGAGGGCTTCGTAGTCCCGCGCCAGGCGGCGGTGCTGCCTCAGCCAGCCGAAGGTACGCTCGATCACCCACCCATTCGTGCATCGGCTCGAACCCCTTCGTCCGCGGCCGCTGCACCACCTCGACCTCTATGCCCAGCCTGGCGCCGTGGTTGACGATGCTGTTCTGGTATCCGCCGTCGGCCCGGACCTTGGTCACGCCGGGATGGGCTGCGGCCAGGTCGTCGAGCAGGAGCTTGCCGCCGATGGTGTCGTGCACGTTCGCGGTGGTGATGAGGACGGTCAGGACCAGGCCGGGTGTCGGTGATCAGATGCCGCTTGCGTCCGTTGATCTTCTTGCCGGCATCGATGCCCTGGCTGGCCTCGGCGACGTTTGCGGAGGTCGCCACGCTCTACGCGTCCACCACGGCCGCGGTGGGCTCCGCATTGCGGCCGTGGGCCCGGCGGGCCTTGTCGCGTAACAGGTCGTGGACCTGCTGAGTGACAAACCTTCATCCATGCAGGTGCCTGGCTGATGCGACGTCACGGAAAGGCGACGTGGCACTTCAGCTCTGTGCTGTTGGCGTCGGTGAGGCAGACCTCCACAGCTGTGGCTCCACCGGGGCGGTCTGCTGCGACAACGAGGCTGAATGCCTTGGTGTTGCCACAGGCCACCTCACCAGAAACCCTGTTATCCATCGGGCCAGCGCTGTTGACAGTCGTCGCCAGAGTGTTCGGCAGGTCATGCGGCTGGCCGAGCTTACCGATTTGTGTACTCCTTCTACGAGAACCGAGCGGTTGTAGAAGGTGACGGTGCCGTCAGTCCACGTGTTCCCCACTGCTACGTGGAAGTGTTCGGCTGCAGCGACCTGCACTTGGGCAGTGGGAGCGCCTGCCAGAGCGGTCGCCGTCAGCACAGTGGTGCCGAGGGTGGCGGCGAGGTAAGTGCGCTCGAGACGCTCCAGGGTCTGAGTCTGTCTTGGCTCTCCGACGCAGAGTCGCCCCTCTCGTGGGAAGACGCTTATGCAAAGTCCATAACCTAACCAGCCATTCATTGTTCTGCCTGCGTGCCGACTGATCAAGCCTGCCATCCGCCAGCGGCGGTCGGGATCGGTCAGACTCTCACATCATCGACGGCTACCGGGGATCAACGAGGAGTTCGCGGCCCAGTGCATTCATGCGTCGCCGTCAGTGAAAGCAGTTGGGACCGTGGTCAGAGCTGACCGCCTTTCAGGCTCGCTGGCCAGCGGGATGAGCGGGGACGGTGGCGCGCTTCACTCCGGCTCCCCCAGGTGCATGGCGGATCGTGCCAGCTCGGTGATGAGGTGCTCAAGCGCGGCGGTGGCGATGGTGCCGGTGGCGGCGACCTCGGGCACGATGTCGCAGGCGGAACGGCGCAGTTCGAGCCAGCCGAGGAAGGCGGCGTACGCGGCGACAGCCTGCCGCCGGGCTGGGGCGGGGGCCAGGCCCAAGTCGGTGTAGAGGTCTGTGAGGTAGGCGATCCGCCGCTCGGTGACCCGGCGCAGGACCGGGGCGACGGCGGGGTGATCGGCGTGGGCGACGATCGCGGGCTCCAGGCCGTTGATGTCTTCCTGCCCCAGCGCGATGGTGAACAGGGCCGTCAGCCGCTGCCGGGGGTCTGTGATATCACCCAACGCTGCGATGAGCGCTTCGGTGTCGTCCCGCTCCCACACCTCCAGCGCGGCCGTCAGCAGTGCATCGCGATCCTTGAAGTGCCAGTAAAAGCTGCCTCGTGTCGCCTCCAGCTCGCCCGCGAGCGCGTTGACCGACACTGCGGCGACTCCGCCGCGTGCCATCGCGCGCAACGCCGCAGTCGACCAGTCCTGGGGGGTGAGGTGCCTTCTAGCCATGTCCGTACAGTACTGTATGGTCATTCCGTACAGGGGTGTACGGAAGGGCTGGGGGCGCAGTATGAGACTGACGAAACTTGCTGGCGGGACGGCTGCAGTCGGCCTCGGAGCGGTCGGGGCACTGCACGGGATCTGGACCTTCTCACCCTGGCCGCTGGCCAGCCGTGCCGAGTTCGCCCGTACGGTCGTGGGTGTCACCGAAGCCGGTCTGCCTGCGCCGGAGTTGACGGCCGCTGTCGCGGCGGCGCTCGGGGCGGCGGCCTATGTGGTCGCAGCCCGGGCCGACTTGATTCCACAGGTGCGGCCACGTCGCTTGGTCCACCAGGGCGTATGGGGCGTCGCAGGCGTGCTGCTGCTGCGAGGTTCGATTGGTCTGGTGTCCTCCGCTCTGACCAGCCGGCCGACCGATTTCACCCGCTGGGACCTCGCGCTGTACTCCCCGCTGTGCCTGGCGCTCGGGGGCTGACGGCATACGTCGCTGCCTCCACTCGCGCCCCAGTCCGTCCAGACCGATGCCATGTCATCAAGAGATTCAATGACCCTACGAATCGAGGAAGCTGACGATGACGCGATTGATTCCCCGACTGGTGATCGGACTGACCGCAGTGCACTTCGCGGTATCCCTGATCGCCTCCAGCACCTTCGGAGACGTGGCCCGCGACGGATTCTGGAACGCCGTCCCCGGAAACCCGCAGCGCGAGTACGAGATGTGGTTCTTCCTCGCCGGGTTCGGCCTCCTCGCCCTGGGCACACTCAGCCAACGCATCGTCCGTGACACCGGCAGGCTCCCGGCGCAGCTGGGCTGGTATCTACTCGCCATCGGTGTGCCGCTGCAGATTCTCTACCCAGTCTCCGGCGCACCGGGACTGATCGTGCTCGGGGTGCTGGCCCTGATCGCAGCCCGGCGGGACGGCGCGAGGGAGGGCCGCAGGGCACCCCATGCTGCCAACGACTGAACGATGAGGACAGTTCAACGTCAGCGGCGCAGACCTCTGCTCAGGGCCCAGGACCGGAAGTCTGCAGCACCTCAGTCCCACGGGGCTTGCTGCTTCCCTCCAGCGTCGAGCGGGAGGGGTACTCGTCGCAGTCCTGTCCCGTCTTGGGCTGCAGCGCGTAAACCGGTCGCGCCGTCGAGCCCCGGCTGCAGACCACCACCCCGTACCGACGACACGGCCCCCGGCCATACCGGTACGGCGGAGCAGCAGAGCGCACCTTCAACCACCGACAGCACGGATGCGGGCACGGCACAAACCAGCCCCGCGCCGGCATCGACGTCGCCGATGGAGGTCTGCCTGCTCATGCACCGGGCGGTGTACGTGAACTGCACAACGCGCCATGGCCGACCTTGCGGGACTGTCAGGGAGTGGCGTTGCTGCCTCGGCCGGGATCCTTCAAGAACTGTCGCTGGTCATCGAGGAATCCGTTCGCGAAGAGCGAGCGAGGGGAGAAGAGCACGGTGAGCGTGGTCTTGACGCCCGACCGCTCGATGGACTGCTTGAGCAGTGAATGGGTCGCGTGCGGGTAGCGTTTGACCGTCAATGCACCGCCCGCGTCCAGCACCCTGTGGTAGACGCGCTCCGTGTCGGTGGTGTCCACGTTGATGTCTTGGCCTGCGAGGGTCAGCAGCACCGGTATGCCGCGCAGGGCGCGCAGGTCTTGTGTGGCGTCCGCGGTGTAGTTCTGGGAGATGAAGCCCCAGCGGTCGGCGGTCATGCCGTCCGTGTCGCCGCGCGTGGCCGTGACGTACTCCGCGAAGGTCGCGTGGCGTTCCAGCAGTCGGCGGGTGGTGTCGCTCTTGGCGATCGCGGCCTTGGTGCGGGCTGCCGATGCGCCGTCGGCGCGCAGCTCGGCGAGGAGGTTGTAGCGGCCCTGCTGGAGCCAGTTGATCGCGGGCGAGACGGCGATGACGAACCTTACCGGGGTCTTGGCGGCGATCTTCGGCAGGACCCAGCCGGCCTGGCTGGCGCCCCAGAGCCCGATGCGGTCGCCGTCGATGTCGGGGCGGGCGCGTGCCCAGGCGATGGCGGCGGCTGCCTCGTTGGCCCGGTCGTCCATGGACTGGTCGAGCCAGTTGCCGGGTGCGCCTGCGACGCCGGGCTTGTCCCAGGACAAAGAGGCGTACCCGGCCTTGGCGTTCGCTTCCCACATGGGCTTGTAACCGTCGTCGTGGGTGGCGTCGATGGGACCGTCGCCGTGGACGTACACGACCAGGCCGTGCTGCTTGCGGCCGTCCTTGGGGGTGGCCAGTACGCCGTTGAGGGTGTGGCCGCCGTGGCGGATCGAGACCCGCTGCTCGTCCATGTCGTAGGAGTTCTGCCACAGCACCACACCGGCGAGACCGGCGGCCACGATCAGGACCATGACGAGTGACCACACGGCGATACGGAGCCCGCGCCGTCGGGGCTGGGTCTTTGGACGCATGGGATGACCGCCTCTGTTCGGGTTTGGGCAGGTGGCCAAACTATCAGTTCGAGGACGGTCGTTTTGAATCTGATAGATTTGAGTCTCGGTTTCAGCGAGAAAGGTGGCACCGCATGGCACTGGACGCGACAAGCCCCGGGACCGGACCGGTGGGGGTCCGGCGAGGTGTTCCGGCTGGAGCCGAGCAGCGGGCGGCCGAGCTGTACTGGGACGCATTCGGCCGCAAACTCGGTCCCGCACTGAACCCGCCGGGCAAGGCGGTGCCTTTTATCGCGGCCCACCTGAACCCCGATCGCGCGGTCTGCGCGCTCCTCGACGGGCAGCTCGTCGGCCTCGCCGGCTACCAGCTCGGCGGGCGGGCCCTCACCGGGGGGCCGGCCGCCGCCGTGCTGCGCGCGTACGGACACCTGAGAGGACTGCACCGACTCCTGCTCCTCGCCCTGTTCGAACGCCGGCCGGCCCCCGGACAGCTCGTCATGGACGGCATCGCCGTTGCCCCGGACGTGCGCGGCCGCGGCGTCGGAAGCCTGCTCATCGAGGAAGTGGCCGCCGTCGCGGCGGAACAGGACTGCCGGGAGATCAGACTGGACGTGATCGACACCAATCCGCGCGCCAGAGCCCTGTACGAGCGGCGCGGCTTCACGGCCGTACGGACCGAGCGCACGCCCTACCTCCGCAGGCTGCTGGGGTTCGGCGCGGTGACCACCATGCACCGCCCCGTCGAGGAGGACGGGCCGAGAGGACTGCGCGCGCCGTGACCGACCACGTCGAGATCCCCACCCGCATGCTCGTCCACGCTCTGATCCGGGAGGACGGCACGGTCAGCGCTGACGAGCTGTACACCGTCGCCGCCACCCTCGGTATGAGCGACCAGCAGGTACGGCTGTGCGTCAAACGCCTCGTGGCCGAGAGCCGGTTCACCCACGAAGGCCGCGGTCGCAAAGCAGTGCTGCACGCCACGGAAGACACCACACAAGCCCTGGCCCCCAACGCGGATTTCCTGCGGCACGCCTTCCGCCAGGACGCCGGGCTCGCCCCCTGGGACGGCGTCTGGCACCTGGCCGCCTTCGCCGTGCCCGAATCGGCGCGCACGGTCCGGGACGCCCTGCGCGAGACGCTCGTCCATCTCGGTGGCGCCCCGCTCCAAGGCGGACTGTACGTCTGCGCCAACGCCTGGGAACCGTACGTCGAAGACGCGGCGCACCGCCTCGGCGCCCACGGTGCGCTCACCCTCCTCAGCACGACGGACCTCCGCAGGGGCGACACCCAAGAGCCTGCCGAACTTGCCCGCCGCCTGTGGCCCCTGAAGGAGATCGCCGACCGCTACCACCGCTTCAGCCGCATCGCCCAGCCCCGCCTCGACCGGCTCACCGGCTCTGCCGGACTCTCCCCGTCCGAACTGCTCACCATCGCTGTCGAGCTGGCGGCCGAACTCACCCGTGCCATGGAGCCCGACCCGCTTCTGCCGCCTCAGCTCCTGCCCCAGCCTTGGCCCGGCACCCAGGCCCGGGATCTCATCGCCCGGTGCTGGGCGGCCCTGCCCGAACGCCACCACGGCGAAGCCCGGCCGACCCTTTTCCGCCTCTACGCCGACATCACCCGAGAAGCAGCAGACCGGGCCACGCGCTGAAGACGCAACAGACGGCGCAGGTCATGTCCAGAGGAGAACCCGACCCTGCGCCCGACACGCCTGATCTCGTTCGACTACCTCCACCTCCACGTGAGCCCGGACGGCAGCCCGATCCCGCCGACTGCTGACCGTAGCGATGACGTCCGCGAGCGGCTCCGCGAGCCGGCTGCCGCCCGCGGCATCCTCGACCTCGACGGGGCCCACCTCCCAGTCCAGGACGTCGTCCTCAACCCTCCCGGAGCTCATGAGCTGATCGACAACCTCACGGACTACGCCAACCTCCCGGCCGGCCCCGCGTCGCCATCGGATGCGCAGGGGGATGTCACGAGGGTGAAGTCACTTCGACGGCCTGTCGTCCGGCGACCTCGTGCCCGTGCTCGAGCAGTTCGTCGACTCCTCGGCCGACCTGTCTCCGGCCACCGTGACCCGGCTGACCGTTCAGTGGCAGGCCGACCACAGGCATTCGGCGAAGGCGACCTGTCCGCCACGGACTACGTCTATATCCGGACCGAGGGCATCCTTCTGTGCATCCGCCTGGAGGGAGCGAAGGCGCCGACCCAGTACTGCAACGGTGCTTGTCGTGACTGCTGGCCAGGTTGATCGGTGGTGTGGTTGTGGGTGGGGACCTTGCTGATGTCAGGTTGTGGGCCGGTGAGCTGACCGCTCTGCACGAGCGGTTCGTGCACCTGTTCAACCGGTCGGAGCCGAGGGAGTCGGCGGTGGCCTAGGCGATTCTGGCACCTCGACTAGCGGCAGCGTCGCCTTCTGACAGGGGCGGAGGCCCAGTCTCTCGGCCACGGCGGGATCAGAGCGGTCGCCCGCGCTGCCGTGTCCGTGAGGCCACTGCGTCTGCGGGAATGCGGGAACTCGACTCCGGAGAGGCAACGCGACCTTCCCGGGCTGTCCTCCAGGCGCGGCCGACCGGCCTGCCCGGCCATGTACGGCCAGGTTGAGGGTGGCCCGGTGCAGCGGCATGAGGAGGGCCCAGCGTGATCACGGCACTGGCTGCCTCGATTCCGGTCGAACGATTTCTGGGTTACTCCACCTCTTGCATGGTCTATGGCATATCCCATAAGTTACCGACAGGTAGCCCTCTCGGCGGGCCACCTTGTCGTGGGAAGGGGGTGGGCAGGTGAGCCCGCGCAAGAGTGACAGCCGTGACCGGATGATCCTCAGTGCTGCTGCTCTGCTGCGTGAGTACGGGGCGAGCGCGACCAGCATTGACCGGGTGCTCGCACACAGCGGAGCCCCTCGGGGCTCGGTGTATCACCACTTCCCCGGCGGGCGGACGCAGCTCATCAACGAGGCGGTGGCACTGGCGGGGGACTTCATCGCCGGCCTGATCGACGCCGCCGTGCAGGCGGATGATCCTGTGCAGGCCGTCGACGCATTCTTCGTGCTGTGGCGCGACCGGCTCATGGAGAGCGATTTCAGGGCCGGCTGCCCGATCGTGGCGGTGGCCGTGGAGACCAACGACGACGCACCCCAGCTCGCCCGCTCCGCCGCCGCCGTCTTCGCCCGCTGGCAGCAGGCCCTCGCGGCCCTCTTCGTCCGGCACGGCCTGACCGAGGAACGCAGCCGCCGGCTCGGCGCCTTCATTATCGCCGCGGTCGAAGGCGCGGTGATCATGTGCCGGGCAGAGCAGAGCACCGCCCCGATCGAGGCAGCCGCCGCCGAGATCCATGACCTGCTCCTCCACGCCCTGCGCAACAGCCCCAGTGCTCCACCCGCACCCCGGCCGTAGCCGCAGCCACTTGACCTGAGTCAGCTCAGCTCGAAGGAGTCGCCATGCCCTCGCTCGACCGTCAGGACAACGTCTTCATCCTCGACCTCGGAGACGGAGAGAACCGCTTCCACCCCGACTGGCTCGCTGCCGTCAGTACCGCCCTCGACGAGGTGGAGAAGGCGGAGGGCCCCCGCGCCCTGGTCACCGCCGGCACCGGCAAGTTCTACTCCAACGGGCTCGACTTGGACTGGCTGTTCGCTCACGCCGACCAGCATCAGCACTACGTCGTCTCCGTCCATGAGCTGTTCGCGCGGATGCTGTCGCTGCCGGTCATCACGGTGGCCGCGCTGCAGGGGCACACCTTCGCCGCCGGCGCGATGTTCTCCCTCGCCCACGACTTCCGCGTGATGCGTGCGGACCGCGGCTACTGGTGCCTGCCGGAAGCGGACATCAACATCCCCTTCACCCCCGGCATGGCCGCGCTCATCCAGTCCCGGCTGGCACCGCAGACCGCACATGAGGCCATGCTCACCGCGCGCCGCTACGGCGGTGCCGACGCCGCGGCCGCCGGTATCGTCGACCAGGCGGTCAGCGAGGACGCCGTGCGCTCCACCGCCGTCGATATCGCCCAGGCACAGGTGAACAAGTCCGGCGACACTCTCGGCACCATCAAGGCCCGCATGTACGCCCCGGCCCTGGCCGCCCTGCGCGACACCACCAACCCGCTCGGCTGACCAGCACCCCACCTACCGCCCCGGGTGCACCCCGGGGCCCGGCTTTCCCAGCTGCCCACCGCACGAGGAGACAGGACTGCCAAACCTGCAACAAGCCCCCTGCGTCTTGACCACGGCCAAAACGGTGGAGCCCGGCTGATGACATCGCTACGCCGGGAACGGACGGCAGCTTCACCCCCACCATCGACTGGGACACCGCCATACGGGAGGTCGCCGCCCACCTGAAGGCCGTGCGGGACACCCCGGCGGCAAATCGATCCTGGTCTACGGGGGTGACGCACAGGGCATCCATCTCGGCGGCGCCTACAGCGGCGCCCTTCGCCACGGGCGAAGGAATGAGCCCCCGCTTCGGCCTGGGACGGTCGGCGAAGACACGGTGTCGGTCCGGACGCCGATCCAGCGCTGGTCCGCGTTCACCGCACCGCTGGATGAGTGAGGCCGAGGCTTGTGCTGGTTGCGACCGTCCTGAGACATCCCGCGCTCAGGGCGAGGCCTTCTCGTCCTCGGCTTGTCGATCGGTGTCGCTGGGAGCCGCGGGGCGGAGACGCTCGTAGCAGTCGTAGTTGCGCTGAGCGATGATCTTTCCGTCGCGGAATTCGAGGAACGCCGCGATGTGAGCGCGCAGCACCTGCCCCGCGGTCAGGTCGCCGAGGGACACGGCCAGCGTGCCGGACCACGTGACTTCCAGGGCGACCTGCGCGTCCGCTGCGACCGCGTTGATCACCTCGAAGTGCTGCTCGGCGAGCAGCTTGTGTCCCTCCTGCCCGGCGGCGATCAACTCCGGCAGACGGCGGACGGTGCCGTCCGGGAAGAGGGCGTTGGGGAACTGCGTGTGGACGGCGTCCGGGTGGAAGAAAGCGGCGAGTTCCTCGCCTGCAGCGAAGCGGGACACCGCCTGGTGGTAGCGGACGGCCGTGCGGATGTTGGGGTGCTCATGGAACTCCGACATACCAACAACCATAGTTGTACAACTAAGGTTGTCAAATGACAGAGTGGGCCCATGCAGCAGCCACTCGACCCACATGACCTCGACACCGGCACCCTCGCCCTCTTCGCGGGCTTCGCCGCCGCCACCGCCGTCCAGGACGAACTCGCCGCCCACGGCTTTCCCGACCTGCGCATGTCCCACGGCTACGTCTTCCAGCACCTCCTCCACACACAGCCCACCATCGGCGAGCTCGCCGAGAAGCTCGACATGACCCAGCAGGGCGCCTCCAAAGCGGTCGCCGAACTCGAGCGCCTCGGCTACACCGAACGCCTCCCGGACCCCCACGACGCCCGCCTCCGCCGGGTCACGCTCACCCCCCGCGGCCACGAAGCCGTCGCCGCCGCCCGCCGTGCCCGGGCGGCACTGGAAGAACGCCTCCGCCATCGCTTCGGCAGCACGGCCCTCGATGCCGCCCGCACCCTCCTCGCCGACCTCCTCGACGACCTCGGAGGCGCTGCGGCCGTCCAGCGCCGCGAGGTCAGGCCGCCCCGCTAGCCGAGTCCGAGGCCGGTGCCGATCGCGGCCATGGCGAAGGGCGGTCTGGGCAGCCTGGGCACTGCGGTGCGCCCGGTCGCAGATCTGCGGCGTCAGTGGGACCGGGTGCGGGAGCTGACCGATCGCCCCTTCGCCATCAACCAATCGGGGTCGGACACCACGTCGTGTGGCGCACTGGCCGAGGACGTCGCATCGGTCCGCGCGTGACGTTGCTGTCACGCCGGTGCCGGAAGGCCGCGGATCATGTCTGCCGCCCTCTCCGCGATCATGATCGTTGGGGCATTGGTGTTGCCCCGCACCACGGTGGGCATCACCGAGGCGTCCACCACCCGCAGGCCGCTCACGCCGTGCACCCTGAGCCGGGAATCAACGACCGGGCCGATGGCGCACGTGCCCGCCGGGTGGTAGAGGGTCTGCAGCTCACGCCGGGCGAAGTCGAGCAGGCCGGCGTCGTCAGTGGAGCGCGGTACGCGGAAGTCGGCCCGGCGGTGCTTGACCAGGCTGGGCTGGTCGGCGATGTCGAGCAGCATCCGCAGTGCCCGGATCATCGTGGCGCGATCCTCTTCGGTGGTCAGGTAGTTGTGCAGAATGCGAGGCTTGGCGCTGGGGAGCGCCGAGCGCAGGGAGACCTTGCCCCGGCTCGTGGGAGCGAGCAGGACCGCACCGAACATGAAGGCGTGGTCGGTCACGGGGCTGATCCCCTCTTCATGGAACATCCCCGGTGTGGCGTGCACCTGGATGTCGGGGGCGTCCAGTCCCTCACGAGTGCGGTGAAACCCGCCGGCCTCGCCGACGTTCGAGGTGAGCGGACCGCGGCCCTCGGTCTCCAGCAGGCGGAGATTGTCCGGCGTTTCGGCGGTGAACAGCGACTCGGTGTCGGTGAGATAGCACAGACCGACATGCGGATGATCCTGCAGGTTCTCCCCGACAGGGAGGTCGACGCGGGGCGTGATGCCGCGGGCCGCCAGTTCGTCGCCCGGGCCGATGCCGGAGAGCATGAGCAACTGAGGAGAGTTGTACGCACCGGCCGACAGCACGACCTCCTTTTCGGCGCGCAGGCACAGCAGTTCGCCGTCCCGGTCCACCTCGACGCCAGTCGCACGGTCGCCGTCGAGCAGCACGCGGGTGCACTGGGCGCCGGTCAGCACCTCGAGGTTCGGCCGGGACAGGGCCGGCCGCAGATATGCGTCGGCCGTGCTGCAGCGCAGACCGTCGCGCTGAGTGAGGTGGTAGTAGCCGACGCCGTCCTGTTCGGGGCCGTTGAAATCGCTGGTGTAGGGGTGGCCGGCTTCCTGTGCCGCCGCCACATAGGCGTCCATCAACGGATGGCGGGAGCGGCCTTCGCCGACCGTGAGCGGACCGCCGGTGGCGTGCCACGATGACGTGGCGCCCGTGAAGTCCTCGGCGCGCAGGAAGTACGGCAGGACGTCCTGCCAGCTCCATCCGTCGGCGCCGCCGGCCGCCCAGGCGTCGTAGTCGCGGCGATTGCCGCGTATGTAGATCATCGCGTTCATCGAGGAGCAGCCGCCCAGCATGCGGCCCCGGGGCAGATAGCGACGGCGGCCGTCCAGCCCCGGTTCACACTCGCTGAGGTAACTCCAGTCGTACTTTGTCTGGAAGAGCTTGCTGAACGCCGCCGGAACGTGGATTTCCGCGGCGTCGTCCACAGGGCCGGCCTCGATCAGCAGCACGCGCGCGCTGTCGTCCTCGGTGAGCCGGTCCGCCAGCACGCACCCGGCCGACCCGGCGCCCACGATGATGTAGTCGTACACCCGTGCCCCCTTCGCCCCACCCGGTTGCTCGATCCCTTCACCCAAGCGGTAACGGCGGGGGAATCACACTGTGCTCTCGGCCATAGTCGAGGGGGCGTCAGCCGGCTCGGTCGGCCTCGTGCAGGGAGACGACGGCTTCCACCAGTGCCTGGGGGTCCTCCCAGTTGAGCATGTGTCCGGCGTCCGGCACGGTGACCAGCCGGGCGCCCGGTATCCCCGCGGTGAGGCGCCGGGCGTGGCTCGGCGGTGTGCTGCGGTCGGCCGAGCCGACCATGACGACGGTCGGAACCGTGATCTCGGGCAGGCGCGGATAGTGGTTCTCGCGCGCGAAGGCCCGGACGATCGGCACGAGCAAGGCATGGTCCTGGCGGAGGAAGACGTCGAGGAAGACGTCGATCATGGCCGGAGAGGGGCGCTTTCCGCACTGGGCGGCTCCGAACAGGATTCCGCCGGTCCGGGTGCGTGCCAGCTGCTGGAGCACGCCCGTTTCCAACAGCGGGATCTGCAGCCGGTTGTGCGGCGCTCCGTCGTAAATGCGGCCCGCCCAGGTCGCGAACAGCACCAGACCGCGCAGCCGCCGGGCGACGCCGGGATGGTCGAGTACCGCACGAAGCGCGATGAACCCGCCCATGGAATGCCCGACCAGCACTGCGTCCTTTACGTCGAAATGCTCCAGGACCGCCAGATAGTCCTGCGCCATAGGGGCGGAGCCGATGCCCTCCGTACCGCACGTGGAGCCCCCGTGGCCGCGCTGGTCGAAGACGATGACACGGTGACCGATCGTCACCAGGGTGTCCTGCACCAGGTTCCACTCCAGGAGCGAGACACCGTAACCGTGGGCCAACACCACGGGGGACCTTCACCGGCGACGACGGCGCGCAACACCGTCCCGTCGGGCCGGGACAGGAACACCTCCTCGCCCTCGGGCTCACGACACAGCACTTCGCGGGGCACGGGATCCGGCTGACGCTCTATCCCGGCGGCCACCGCCCGCGCCGCGAGGCAAGCGACGGCGGCCCCGGCAACGCCCCAGACCAGCCTAGATTTCATCGAAATCCCTCAAGTGTGTTTTCGTGTTCGGCCGGCCTCGGGCCGATGCGCACTGACTGCGCCCATTGTGTATTGCTGTCTGGATGTGGACAGCGGTGTGCCAGGGTTTGGCTGGGACTCGCCTTCCCTGCTTGGAGGTAGGTACTTGTAGCGCCTACCTGCGGTTTGCAGACCTGCCTCTGGGAGCACAGTTGGCAGTGCGGGCACAACCATCTGCCCACACCCGTGGCGAGGGCCGGCCAGCGTCCGGTACGCATGATCTTTCCCGGCTCCTCATGGCCGTCTACGGCGTTTTGCGACCTTCGAGGTTCCCGAGCGCGATCGTGGCCCACCGTCGCGCACAACGCCGTGCCGTGCCTCAGTAGCCCCCCTGATTGCCGCCGCTGGAGGGGTCCCGCGAGCGTCTTCGCCGTCGTCGCGCCGCGCCGGCGTTTCCAGGTGTTCCCGGACCGAGCTCTGACGGCTCACGGCTGACGGCTCAGGTTCACGACAGCCTGGCTTGGGCTGGAGGCGGATCGTCGGGCTGCACCAGTCCGCTCTTGTAAGCGACGGCTACCGCCTGGGCTCGGCTGTCGAGGCCGAGCTTTGCCAGGATGCGGCCCAGGTGGGTTCTGACCGTGGCCCGGCTGACGACCAGATGCGCGGCGACGTCGTCGTTGGAGAGCCCGTGTGCGACCAGTACCAGCACCTCACATTCCCTCGGCGTCAGGCGTTGCAATGTGTCGGGGGCCGACTGCACGGCATCGGGGCGGACAGCGAACTCGGCCAGCAGTTTGCGGGTCACTGCCGGATGCAGCCAGGCGTCGCCCTTCGCCACGGCCCGTACAGCCGCGACGAGTTCGCCGGGTGCGGAACTCTTCAGCATGAACCCGCAGGCTCCGGCGCGCAGCGCGGCATGGACGGCGTCGTCGTCGTTGAAGGTGGTCAGGACCAGTACGGCAGCGGCGCGTTCGCCGTCGTCGAAGAACCCGTCATCGGCGAGCCTACGGGTGGCCACGACACCACCATCGGTTCCCGGCGGCATCCGCACGTCCATCACGATGACGTCCGGTCGGAGCCGAGCGGCGAGTTCGACGGTGTGCGCGCCATCGCCTGATTCCCCCACGACGATGAGGTCGTCCTCGGCATCGAGGAGCATGGCCAGGCCGGCGCGTACGAGCGGCTCGTCGTCGGCCAGCAGGAGCCGTATGCGATTGGGGTGCTCGGCTGTCACGGCTGCGAGGTCGTGCTCGGTAGGGGAGGCGCGCCGTCAGTGGTCCGGCTCCGTCCGTATCGGTGCGGTTCGGGAGATGGTGGTCCGTTCACGGGCAGGGTTGCCGTGACCAGGAAGCCCCCGTCGGACTGGCGGCCGGTGTGGCAGCGCCCGCCGACGGAAGCGGCGCGCTCCTGCATGCCGATGAGCCCTCTGCCCGTGGACAGGGGGTGGGCCGCAGCGCGCCGGGTCATCGGGGCGTGGTCCCGTATCCGCAGTTCGAGTTGGGTCGGGTGCCATCGCACCTCCACCCGTATCGGCAGCTGGGAGTCGGCGTAGCGGGCGGAGTTGGTGAGCGCCTCCTGCACGATCCGGTAGGCACACAGGTCCACTCCCGGAGGCAGAGGGGCAGGGGCGCCGGTGATCACCAGCTCCACTCGTCCGCCGCCGGCTCGCGTGCGCTCCAACAGCCGGTCTAGGTCCCGCAGTCCGGGAAGAGGCCGTTCCGAGACGTCGTCGGGATGGTCGGTCAGGAGGTAAAGCATCCGACGCAACTCGACAACGGCCTCCTGCCCCAGTCTGTCGACGTGCCCCAGGGCCACCGCGGCGCGGTCGGGATCCTTCCGGAGAATCTGGGCCGCACCGGCCGCCTGGAGCACCATGAGGCTGACCGCGTGGGCCACGATGTCATGGAGGTCCCGAGTGATTCGGCCGCGTTCGGCCGCCACCGCGTCAGCGGCGGCCCGCTCGGCCTCCAGCTTTCTACGCTGCACCGTCCAGGCGGCCCAGCGGCCGACCCCGAACACGGCCAGGTCGACCAGTGAACCGAGGATCACGGCTACGACGAGCGCGTCGCCGCGGTCGTCCGGTGCGGCGTGACCGGCCTCGTCGACCGCGTTCATCACGGTCGGCACCAGGCTCACCAACAGGGCGGATACTGCTGTCCGACGGCCGGTTCGGTACGCGACCGTGAAGAGCCCGAGCCACACGCTGAGTGAGGGCACATAGCCGTAGGCGATGGCCCAGGCCAGCAGGTGGTGAATCAACACCACCGTGAACACCACTACGGGAAACCTGCGCCGCCACAGCAGCGCCAGGTAGCCGACGGCGGCATATCCGGGCGTAAGCCACTCGGGGAGATCCCCTCCGGGGCGACGGTCCCAGGACAGCACGAGGTCGAGCAGGAGCAGTACCGTCACAAGCAGCGGATCGAGACGGGTCGTCCGCCGGCGCGGCTCGGTCATCACCACCACTGGCCGGGACACCCGCACTTGGGAGACAGAGGGCACCAGACCCAGGTGACCTCACCGACCGTCCGGCGAGTGCGGTCGCGAACGAGGTCACGCCGGAGGGAGGCCTCCCATTCCCGTACGGGGCCGAGGACCTGCTCCTTCGGCAGTTCCCGGATGCCGGTCGGCACGCCTCCCGCCCCTTCGAGCGCCGCCCACATGTCCGGGCTCGCGGACAGCAGCATCTCGAACTCCTCCTTGCGGAACTCGTCCGTGGCCGAGCGGTGCGCGGACGGTTGCGCCAATCGCAGAACGGCGGTCGTTCCCTCGGCGTGGTCCTCAAGGCCCATGACGTCGGCGCCTTCCGGTTTGATCCGCTCCACGAATCCGGGTGAGTTCCTTCGGGCAGAGGCTAAGAGCACCTCCAGCGGGATCTTCTCGTCGTACAGCCACTCCAGCGGTCCGGGTGCCGCGACGAGGTTCTGGGCGATGAGAACCCCCCAGGACAGATGGCCGCTGACGGGATCCGACAGGTCGGCCCGCTGGATGGAGACAACGGGCTGGCACAGCTTGGTCATGGCCACTCCGTTCATGCCGTTTGGATGCATCTGCACGAGAGCAGTGTGGTGGGCGGCAGCCGGAGCAGCCATCGGCACGACGCCGTAGATCTGGCCCCGCTGTACGTCTCCGCGATGACGGCGGGGTGACGGCCTGTGGATGACGATTTCGGTGGGGGGCGGGCGAAGAATGACGCACGAACGCATCCGACGGATTGGAAAGGAAGGCAGTAAATGCGCGTACGACCAAGGACATTCACGCTCGTCGCAGTCACCGCCGGCGCGATTGTGTGCGGTGCGATCAACGCAGGTTCTGCTCTGGCGGCGCAATCAGACGCCGGGCGTGTCCGCGCGGCCGAGACCTACACCTTCGTTCCCATCCGCCTCACCGTCCATGACATCGAGGACGCGTGGCCGGACTCACGCGACGAACCGCGTATGTACTACGGGAACGCGGTCTGGGCAGGGGTGGTCGCCAAGGGCGGGCAGATCACCGACATCCCCTCCGTCGACTTCACCGGAACCTCCGTGTCGGTCGACCTCTGGGAGCGGGACGGCGGATGGACCGACAACAACCATCTGGGCCATCAGATCGCCACCATCTCGCAGCTCGACCAAGAGCTGGAGATGAAGTTCAAGAGTGACTGGTGGGACTACGAGCTCAAGTACAAGGTGATCAAGAAGTAGACACACCGCCGACCCGTGCATGTGCCTCAACGCGCCCGTCAACGCGCCTTTCTGCGCATTGACGGGCGCTCGGCTCGGCAGGAAGTCGGGCCGATCGGGACTCGGGCGCCCCGGTGTCCGACACCCTTCGGGGGAGGAACACATGACCATCGACGGCACGGAGGGCATACGGCCCGTACGGCCGGGGCGCTGTCGAGCGAGGCGGAGCCGTCCTCCCGTTCCCGTTCCCACGGCGCAGTGGCCTCTACGGACTGGGACCGACCTGGCCCCCTCGGGCCCACAGCTGCCGGTGGGGGACACCGCACCGGCCGCGAGCGTGAACGGCGACGGTGCCGGGAGGACGAACGCCCCACGGCTGCTCGTGGTCGCGTCGACGCGGACGGCTTGATGGCCCCCATGACCGTCAGCGGCACCAGGGAGCCAGGGGTCACCGAGGCTTCGGCCCGGGGCGTCCGTCAGGCGGTCGCCCTATTTCCCGGCGTCCTGCCTCGGTCAGGGCGTCGATCAGCTGGTCACGGCTCATCGTCGAACGGCAGGGGAGGTTCTGGTCTGTGGCCCGCCGGTACAACTCCGTCTTGCTCAGCTGCTGCAGCTCGCTCCTGAACCCGGGACCGGGCTTTCCCCGCAAGGGCAGGGAACGTCCTGGCTGTTGCCGAGGAAGCACGCGATCCCCCGGTGCAGCACTTGCCGTACTGGGATGAGGGTCCCCACACCATCGGCCGGCCGGCAGATCCCGCCGTTCGGTACCTCGCCTTTGCCGCGACCGACTGCAGCGGCCTGTACGGGCTGTTCGCCGACTGCATCCCAGGACCCGGCTTCGGACGGATCGGAACCTTCCAAGAGGCCGGCATTCCCAAGCTCGGCGTGTGGCCGTCGTTCGCCGACTACCTCATCGAAATCGCCGATGCCCTGCACGAAAACCGCGGTGTGGAGTACGCGGACGGACACCAGGACACGACGCTGCCCGGCCTCGTCGATCAGGCCGTGGTCTGGGACGGCCCGAAGTATCCAGTGGAGCCGGACTGGACACGCTTCGTGGAGCACCGCCCTGAGCTGCAAGGCAGGCGGCAGCCCGATGCAGGAAGGCTGCGCAGGTGGCGACCTTCTCGTCGGGCAGGTCTTCGGTGTAGGCCAGGCGGGAGTGGTCGTCCAGGGTGGTGTGCGGGTAGGCATCCGGTGCCGCCTCGGTGGTCCAAGTTGGCCCGACCGACTGCGCGGCCGAGGGCCTTATGGCCGCCGCCGTCGGGGATGCGGCCGAGTTTCTTGACGTCGATGTGGACCAGCTCGCCGGGCCGGGCGCGCTCAAAGCGGCGTATCGGTTCGCCGCACTCCGGCCGCCATCGGCTATGGCTGGGTGACATCCTCGATGCGCCAGGCAGGGGCGCATAGCCGTGGTCAGGAGGTGGAAGCCGCTTCCAGGGAGGCCTCCACCTTCTTCACCTGCCGGGCGACCAGATTCTCCGGCAGAACCGGCATGAGAGCCGCCTTCTTCTGCTTCGGCAGAGTGCTGCCAAAAGTCTCGTTGAAGTTGAACCAGGCGAGCCCATCCCCGATGCGCACGAGGCCGTACGCCGTGGTTGTCGATCCCCTTCCAGGAGAAACTCATGTTCGCCCTGAGCGACGCGTCACCTGCCTCCAGGGGTCGGGGGCGTTCCCTGACGGCGGGTTGTTCGCGCGACGGTGGACGGTGACGGGCAGAAGGCCGTGAACCGGCTCCGGCCGTCTCCTCACCGCGGGAGACGGCCGGAGCGTGCTCATGCTTTTGGAGAGACCTGCAATGTCGTACCGCCGCACATCCCGCCGAATGATGTCTTTCCCCGGCGACGACCCCGAGCGAGGGTTACGGGTTGGGGCTGACGTCCGGGTGCAGGCAGTTCCACGTCTTCGGGCCGACGATGCCGTCCTTTGCGATACCGCATCGCCCCTGTGCCCATACGACGGCAGACTTTGTCGCGGAGCCGAAGATGCCGTCCTCGGCGAGCCCTCGGCCATATATGTTGAGCAGGCATTGCGCGTGCGCGACGGCCTTGCCGGTGTCTCCCGGGTAGAGGGTCGGGTGCCCCAGGTCATAGGGGCAGGCGCTGTCCCCGGCTGTCGTCACCGGCGTGGGGGCGGGAGAGGCGATCGCCGGGGCGGCAGTGGTGGCCGCGGCGCCGAGCACGAGCGCCGAGAGAACGAGTCCGGCCCGCTTCGTGAGCGTCATGGGCATGAAGCTTCCTTTTGCTGGGGGTTGAATTCGGGTCGCGTCGAAAATGGCGTTTACTTGCTTTGCGCGCCGCTCAGCAGCGTGGGATACCGGGCTTGGGATCAGCGCCGGTGTTGATGTGCTGGCCCGGGGTGTATCCGTCGACCCAGACCTCGTACTGCCAGGTCGTCGTGTAGTACCAGATCTTGTTGCCCGATACCGACTGGCCGACGTAGTAGCAGGAGATCGAGAGCGGCTGTCCCTCGAAAAGGTTCCTCTTCACTCGGCAGGTCGTCTTGGCACAGGTGTACTGCTTCGTCGCCTGCGTGGTGTAGAAGACGTCGTCGCTCGCGGATGCCGTCGGCGCAGGCACAGCCAGGGCCCCGAATGCGAGCGCCGTCCCGAGTGTTGCGGTCGCCAGGGCACGACGAATACGCATGAGCACTCCTTGGGTGAGGCTGATTCCGCTGTGGGCTACACCCTGCACGGCTGGGGTTGGAGAAACCTTGGCCAGATCTTGGGTTGGCTGCTCCGAGCCGCTTTCGACATCGTGGGACGGCACCCAAGGGGGGAGCGGTGTGGTGGCAGTGGAGTTCCGCGTACTCGGTGACACGGCCGTGCACCTTGACGGCAGACCAGTGGAGTTGGGACCTCCCAAACAGCGCTCCGTCCTGGCGGCGTTGCTGGTTGATACTCCCCGCACGGTGTCGACCGCCGGGCTCATCGACCGGGTCTGGGGAGAGTCCACGCCGCAGCAGGTCAGAAACACGCTGTACGGGTACGTCTGTCATCTGCGGAAGGCCCTGGAACCGGCAGGCGAAGTCGCCTCCATCAGCAGGAGCTCAGGGGGCTACGCGGTGCAGGCCGATCAACTCGCCGTGGACCTGCACCGGTTCCGCGCCCTGGTGCGGCAGGCCCGCGCGGCGGAGGACACCGCATATGGCGCAGAACTGTTCGAGCAGGCGTTGGAGTTGTGGCAGGGAGAGCCCTGCTCGGCTTGCGACACACCGTGGTTCGACACACTGCGCGAAGGGCTGCTCCGGGAGCGGTTCGCCGCCACGCTGGACTTCAACGACGTCCAGCTACGCCTCGGCCTCCACGGAATGCTGCTGCCCCGGCTCGCCTCCCTGACCCAGGAGCACCCCTTCGACGAACGAGCGGCCGGACAGCTCATGCTGGCTCTGTACCGCAGCGGGAGGGCCTCCGACGCCCTGCACCGCTACGAGCTCCTGCGCCGGCGTCTGGCTGAGGAGTTGGGCACCGATCCCGGACCAGAGCTGCGCCGGCTGCACCAGCAGATCCTGACCGCCGCCCCCGCCCTCGCCGTCGCCCCAGGCACTGTCTCCCATTCCAAGCCCGCACGTTCCAAGCCTGCACGCTTGCAGCAGGACGACAGCGGTGGCAGCGCTCCAGGTGATCGGGGTGGGGCGAACGGCCAACAGCTCGTGCCCCGTCTGCTTCCGCCTGCGCCTGCGCTGTTCGTGGGCCGGGACGAGGAGCTGGCCGGAGCCTGCCGGATGCTCGGCCGGATGACGGCGGGTCCGGTGACGCTGCTGGTGACCGGGCCGGCCGGGGTGGGCAAAACGGCCTTCGCCGTATCCGCGGGCCATGCGCTGGCTTCCCGGTTCGCCGACGGCCAGCTCTATGTCGACCTGCGGGCCTTCGACGACGATCGGGTCGAGCCGTTCACGATCCTGGGGGCCTTTCTACGGGCGCTCGGCGTACGCGGCGGTGCTGTGCCACCCGACCTCACCGGCCGGGTGCACCTCTACCGCACCCTGCTCGCCCAGCGCAAAACACTCGTCGTGCTGGACAACGCAGCCGATGCGCAGCAGGTGAACGACCTCATGCCCAGCGGAGCCCGCTGCGCCGCCATCGTCACCAGCCGCACCACCCTGCCGGACCTGAGCGGCCACCGGCTCCCCCTGGGAGTCCTGGACTCCGAGACGGGACTCGCCCTGCTGCGGGAGATGATCGGCGTCGATCGAACCCGCGCCGAGTCCGACGCGGCCCGGGCCATCGTGGCGACCTGCCAGGGCCTTCCCCTGGCCGTGTGGGTCGCCGGTGCACGGCTGGCCGCGCGACCGCACTGGCCGCTGGTCAAAGTCGCCCGCGCGCTGGCGGACGAGCACCGCAAGCTGGACGAACTCGCCGTCGGCCACATAGCCGTACGGGCAAGCCTGGAACTGACCTACCAGGGAATGACCCCCACGAACCGGCACGCCCTGCGCATGCTCGCCCTGCTGCCCACACCGGACTTCGCCGCCTGGGCGCTGGCCGCACTCCTGGACCTGGACCTGAACCGAGCCGAAGCCGTGCTCGACGACCTCGTGGAGGTTCACCTCGTGGAGGCCGGCGCGACGGGGCCGACCGGTACGCGTTACCGGCTGCACGACCTGGTGCGACTGCTGGGCCGCGAGAGAGCGGAGCGGGAGGTACCCCCGCAGGACCGTGCCGCCGCGCTGTCCCGGCTGCTGGGGGCGAGCCTCTACCTGGCCGACCTGGCCGCGGACAGCCTCAGCGTCGACTTCCAGGGCATCTCTCAGGCCGACCTGGCGTCCTGGCGGCCCTCTCCGGCGGACACCGCCCAACTCCTCACCGATCCACAGGCCTGGTTCAGCGCCGAGCGCCAGTCCCTCATCGCCGTGGCGGACCAGGCACTCGACAGAGAGGAGACCACGTCGGCGGCCGCGCTCGCCACCGCGCTCACCACGCTCTTCCAGATCGGAAGCCACTTCGACGACTGGGAACGGCTCCAGGGCCGGGCCCTCAAGGCCGCACTGCGCGGCGGCCACCAGCGCAGCGCCACGCAACTCCACCGATGCCTGGGCGAACTCACCACCATCCTCGACCGGTATCCGGAGGCGCTGGACCACTTCCAGCAAGCACTGAAGCTCGCCGACGGAGAAGACCCGGCTTATCTGGCCAGCGCCACGGCCGGATTGGCGTACGTGCACCGGCTGCTCGGCCAATACGCCTCCGCCACACGCCATTTCGAGCGGGCGGCGGAGCTGGCCCGCAGGGCGGGAAACGTCAACTGCCTTGTCTACGCCACCAATGGCATCGGCGTCATAGAGCTGGAGCAGGGGCGCGTCGAGGCAGCCATGGAGCGCTTCTCGCAGTGCCTGCGAGCGAGCCGGGAGGCCGGGTACCGCCCCGGCGAAGCACAGGCCCTGCGCTGCCTGGGACAGAGCCATCGCGCCCACGGCGCCTACCCGGCCGCCGCGGACTGCTTCACACAGGCCGCCTCGATCAGCGAGAACCTCGGCGACCGGCTGACCGCCGCCCACGCCCTGTGCTGGCTCGGCGACGTACTCGTAAGGCAGGGCGCACAGAGACAAGGGCGCCGACTACTGGCCCGTGCCCTGTGGACCTACCGCGAGTTCGGCAACCTGTGGGGTGAGGCGGCGGCGCTCTACGCGCTCGCGGAGGCACAACTCGCCGTTGGCCGCGCGACACAGGCCCGTCGACGCGCTGCAGCCGCCGCCGGCCTGTGGCGGAAGATCGGCTCCCGGACCTGGCTGGCCACCGGTCTCGACACCCTGGCCAAGGCCCATGCCCTGGCCGGGAATGCCACGGCCGCCGCCCGGGCCCGCGATGAGGCCGCGGAAATACGCAGGGAGTTGGGAGCCGCCTGGATGAGCTAGAGCCTGTTCTGAGTTGGCCTCGACTCGTCAGCGGTGAGCGGCCGGTGATCGGCTCAGCGGTTTGCCCGTAAATCCCGCTGCTGTGCGGGTCGGGCCTTCGCATGCTGCTGCGATGACGCCGGACTCCACGGGCCCGGACCTGCTACTCCTTCCTGGTCTTCGCCCTGGACCTGATCGCCCGGCTACCAGTACTGCCCCCACCGCGCATCCATGACGGTGCGCTGGCCGCAGCCCCGGGACTGGTGGCTCGATCCAATGAGCCGGGACACTGGATCTCATGAACCC
Organism: Streptomyces sp. CA-251387; assembly: GCF_050936625.1. Lineage (NCBI taxonomy): Bacteria > Bacillati > Actinomycetota > Actinomycetes > Kitasatosporales > Streptomycetaceae > Streptomyces > Streptomyces sp. CA-251387. The sequence continues at coordinate 9,118,558 of NZ_JBNJMJ010000001.1, forward strand.
ATTAGCCACGCTGTCCGCTACTGAGATCACCACTGATCGTCTTAGGCTGCGAAAAGCGCACGACGCCGATATAGACGGCCTCATCGAGCTCCAGACCGATTCACAGGTCCGTGCCCACCTCGGCGGCCCACGGCCCCGTAGGGTCGTTGAGCAGTACTTCGACACGAGCGGCATCAGCGCTATTGCAGGCAAGCCCGGTACCTACGTCATCGCCGACAAGGAAACCGACCGGTTCGCCTGTCGGCGGCAGCTCATTGCTGCCTGCCGCTCACTTTGTGTTACCCCGACACGCAGCCTTACGCCTCAGCCGTACGACACCGTTTTGGATGCCCGGCAGCGGGGCACCCGCCTAGCGCAGGAAACGGGATGTGAGCAAAACCCGCAGGGCCCCTGACCGAAAGGCCCGGTCATGAACTGCTACGAATGCATCCAGCAGGGGCAAACGGTGGCCGCGGTGGCTGTCTGCCGCGTATGCGGAGCCGGTGTCTGCGCTGACCACGTGCAGTCCCAGGAGAAGATGCTTCGCGAGCCCGCGAATCCGGGCAAGGTGATGCACGACCGACCCGCCCGCCAGCTGACGTGCCCCGTCTGCCGAGAGGCGGAGGAGCTCGTCTGAGAGTGGTTCTCCGCGTCCACGAGCATGCCTCACTGAGGCTTTCCAGCGCAGTCGCTCGCTGGTGAGGGCGCTGGCGGAGAGTGTCGACCTTCGGATCGGGCCGCACCGGGCCTTGCCAAGACCTGCCATGCTTACTGAGCGTTTCGTCCAGTGGCTTTTTGCTGGTCGATTCGCCGACGGCGCGCCGCCATCGCGGGCGGACGGGGGTGGGGTGCCCCTTACGCTGCAACATCTGGCGGGTTGCCGGGATCACGAGTTCGTCGGGCCGACGCTGCCGCTCTCCGAGCCCCCAGCTGGCTGCGCCGGGCATACGGGTGTGACCGCCGGTGCGGCGCGGAGACCCGTTCGGCACGGCCATCCACAGCGGCCACGCCGTGGGGATCATCGACGGGTGTGTCACCAGCAGTCGGCGCTGTGCCCCAAGGGAATCCTGGCCGCCACGGGGTTCGGGCGTGCGGCGTCGGTGGCGGCGCTCGCGCCCGGCGGCTAACTGGCGGCTCGGAAGGCGCAGCCACTCGTGCCTGACAGCTCTTCGACGCTCAGGGACGGACCAACCTGCCCGAACGAACCCGGCCTCATGAATGGCGACTTTCGTAGCCCCTGTCAGGTGCCTGAACTGCGCAGCTCCCCGCCGTCGGCACCGGCTCCGGACGGCGCCGGTCGCCGGCCGGCACAGCAGGCGCTGAGGTCGCTCTCTTCCGTGATGTCCCGTCGGCTCCTACCATTCCGGACGCGTAGCCGTGCGCTGTCTGGGAACCAGCAGCGGTGGAAGTGGTACGAAACAAGTCACCACGGCCGACGGGCCGGAGAAGGTGTGATGGAGACCGAATCGCGCGGGGGCGGCAAGCCGTCGTCCGAAGACATACAGGACTGGGAGGCCGAGTTTGACGGGGGATTTGGTGATGTGACGAGAGCCCGCCTGAGTGCGGAGAATTTCCTCAGCACGCTCGCGCGGTCCTCACCGCCGACGATGCCGGAGTACCGGGACGACATCGTGCTGGTCGTCACCGAGCTCGCTGCCAACGCGATCCAGTACGCGCCGGGGCCGTTCGGGCTGACCATGCGCAGGGCGAGCGACAGTGTGCATGTGACGCTGAGTGACACGAGTACCACGCCGCCTGCGCCGCGCCCCTTCCATCCCGGCACGGGCAGTGGCGGCGGTATCGGCTGGTATCTGATCCACACGCTGTGCGACCAGGTCAGCGTGGTGGTGCGGGAGGACGGCAAGGACGTACACGCGTTCCTGCCCTGGTGAGGTGCCCGCCCGGCGGGCGGACACTCAGCTCAGCGGCACCAGCACGCTGACCGTCTTGCCGCCCTCCCGGCGGCGCTCGATGTGGATCTCCCGGGACAGCCGGATGATCAGGGGCCATCCGTATCCGCTGCCTTCGTGTGCATGGGGCAGGGTGCCGGGCCCGTAGGCGGCGGACGGGACGGTGTCGCTGTAGTCGTGCACGCTCAGCCTCACCCCCTCCGGCAGAACGGCCACCTCGAAGCCCGCGAGGCCGCGGCCGTGCCGGATGGCGTTGGTGACCAGTTCCGACACGACCAGCAGGAGATCCGTGACGGCTCTCTCACTCGCCGGCCCGGACGGGGCAGTCCACTGCTCCGACACGACGGACCGCACATAACTTCGCGCCGTCGACGCGCTGGTGATGGGTACCGATCGGGTGCGCGCCGTCGCGCTGTCCCCGGCCGGACCGCGTTCCGCCGGCTTCACGGTTGCTCGTTCGCCGCCTGCGGGATGCTCATCACCGCATGAGCATCGCAGGCGCGCATCAAAAGGGCTGCGGCTCCCGTCACTTACACCATTCCTCGCACGTCGCCGTCTCCGCTTCTCGTCGTCCGTCCGTGTTCATGGAGCTCCGTTCATAGGCTCCGCTACCCGTTCGTACCCGAAGCATGGGGCAAAGTCGCGTAATAGGCGCCGACGGCGGACAGGTACTGGGGATCGAGAGTCTCACGGTCCGTCCTGAAGCGGGGCGCTGCCTTGGCCTCTTCGCGGGTGCACCCCACGGTGATCGTCCTTGTCTCCGGGTCGATGCCGGTGACCATGCCCGCCGGTATCAGCAGGCTCCTGCCGAACACGTATGCTCCCGTGTCGACGACCAGGTGCTGCAGGGGAGTGTCGTCGGCCTGGCGGTCCACGCGGCCGATGACCCCGTCGGTCGCCCCGACCGTGAACCCCGCCAGTGTCTGCCCCTCCTGGTGACCGCTCCCGGGGCGATACGACCACATTCTGTCGGTGCTCACATCGCTTCCCTCCTTCTTTCGTGCTTCGTCGTCCTGTCCTTGCTTGTGTGCTCGCGCCGTCAGCCGGCGATCGCCGGCTCCTCCGCCGGGGGTTCGTCGAAGCCCGCGACGGCCGGGCGGGGCTGCACCGGTGCCGCGGGGTCGTACGCGGCGGCGAGCAGGCGGCGGGCCGTTTCCAGGGCCCGTCCCACCTCGCGCGTTCCGGTGGACACGCAGAGTGTGTAGGCCAGGTCCTGGGCGCGCAGTTCGCGCCGCCGCGTGCCGTCCGTACCGTCGTCCTCGTGGGCCATGAGGGTCTCGTACTCCTCGACGAGTCTGCGCAGGATCGCCGGGTGGGGTATCAGCATGTGTGTCGGCTCCTGGGTGAAGTGATCAGCTTTCCGGGCACGGCCGCTGGTCGAGTGCCTCGTCCCGTATCTGCGCGCAGCACCGGCTGATGAGGCGGGAGACATGCATCTGGGAGATGCCCAGGCGATCGGCGATGCGGCTCTGCGTCATGTCCTCGAAGAAGCGCATGTACAAGATGGCGCGCTCGCGCTCGGGCAGGCGCCGCAGTCCCTCCTTCGCCGCCTCCCGGTCGATGACGACGTCGTAGGCCTCGTCGCAGGCGCCGATCGTGTCGGCGAGGCTGAAGCCGTCGTCGCCCGGGGACATCTCGGCGTCGAGAGACAGGGTGCTGAAGCTCTCCAGGGCCTCCAGCCCCGCGTTGACCTCCTCCTCGGTGAGCCCGGCGTGGGTGGCGATCTCGGCGACCGAGGGAGTGGCCCCGCCGTTGCTCGCGGCGAGGTCGCGGCGGGCGATCCGTACCTTGTTGCGCAGCTCCTGGACGCGACGGGGCACCCTGAGGGCCCACATCCGGTCGCGGAAATGCCGCTTGATCTCCCCGGTGATGGTGGGTACGGCGTAGCTTTCGAAGGCGCCTCGTCCGGGCTCGTACCGGTCTATCGCCTTGACCAGGCCGAGTGCCGCGACCTGGCGGAGATCCTCCAGCGACTCACCGCGGTTGCGGAAGCGGCCGGCGATGCGGTGGGCCATGGGCAGCCACGCCTTGGTCAGTTCGTCGCGTACCGCGTCTCGCTCGGGCCCTTCGGGCAGAGCGGCGAGGCGGGCGAAGTCGGCCGCGGTGTCGGGGGCGTCGTCGTGGACGCGTCCGGCGGACACGCGGGGACGGGCAGTGATGTCGGAACCATGTGCGGACGTCTCAACCAGCATGCGGGAACAGCTCCTGAACAGCGATCTCAGGGATTTTCCGTGGACTCGGTGCAGGGGGGCCCGATCGGCCCCGGATCGGTCGCACTTCTCGCACCTGTGCGCCTCTGGTCCGAAGCACGAAATCCCGCATGCCCCGCGACTCCCCGCGCAAACAACCCGCGGATGCGCGGGGCGCGCCAGAAGGTCCGCCGTCGCCCGGGACGTCCACGGTCGATGTGTCGCGACCGGCCGCGCCGAGCGGCGACTTCACGCCAATCCTCACCGCGATGGCGTGTTCGCGGTGCGAGAACGGGAGTGAGTCGCGCGAGCCAGGGCAGACGGGGGACAACAACTGGTAGCGGCGATCGGGAGGACGGCATGGCAGCCGTGACGGTGGCGCAGGCAACGGCCACGGCAGAGACGGTCACGACGGAGGCGACGGCACTGCCGCTGATCGAGGATCCGACGAGGGTGAAGCCCCAAGACGCACGCGAGTTGTCGCGTCAGTTCTTCGACCGACTGGTCATGCTGGAAGAGGGCACGCGCGAATACCAGTACGTGCGCAACACGCTGATCGAGATGAACCTGTCGCTCGTGCGGTACGCGGCCTCGCGTTTCCGTACCCGGGGGGACTCGCTGGAGGATGTCGTCCAGGTCGGGACGATCGGGCTGATCAAGGCCATCGACCGCTTCGAGGTGTCCCGGGAGGTCGAGTTCACGACGTTCGCCGTCCCGTACGTCGTCGGCGAGATCAAGCGTTTCTTCCGCGACACGAGCTGGGCGGTCCATGTGCCGCGCCGGCTGCAGGAGGCACGTGCGGAGCTGGCCAAGGCGACGGAGGAACTCAGCTCCCGCCTGGGCCGTACGCCGACTACCCGCGAGCTGTCGCAGCTGATGTCCCTGTCGGAGGAAGAGGTGATCGAGGCCCGCAAGGCCTCCAACGGCTACCAGTCCGCCTCCCTCGACGCGGCCGTCACGGCCGACGCCGACAACGGCGAGTCCGTCCTTGCCGATCTGCTCGGTGAGGAGGATCCGTCGCTGGAACTCGTCGAGGACTTCCACTCGTTGGCACCCCTGATCGCCGAACTGGACGAGCGTGAGCGCCGGATCCTCCATCTGCGTTTCGTCGAGGAGCTCACCCAGGCGCAGATCGCCGGCCGGATCGGTGTCTCTCAGATGCATGTCTCACGGCTCATCAGCCGCATCCTCAAGCGGCTGCGCGCCGGCCTGCTGGAGCCCGACGTGGCCTGACCCGACCTGACCGGAGGTGGCCCGAGCGGAGCCGGCTGGTTCAGGTGAACGGTGCCGGGCCTTGAGCGGCGTGCGTGGGGTGGGCCGGCCGAGTGGCCGAAGCCGTCGGCGCGGTCGGCCCACCGGCCCTGGTCCGGGTCAGGGCGATCCGGGTCCGGGGCAGCGTCAGGGTCTGTCGGCCGGTTGCCGCTCCGCCGACGCCGACAGGGGGATCACCGCGGTGACGCGCTTGCCGCCGGCCGGAAGATCCGAGACCAGCACGGTGCGGGACAGCAGGCACACGATCGGCCAGCCGCGGCCCCCGCAGCGGTGTCGTCCGTGACGGTCGACCGGGTCCAGGGCGACCGGCCGACGCCGCTCCCGGTCGCTGACGGACAGATGCAGGTTCTGGCCGACGACCTCCACGTCGAAGCCGGTGACACCGCCCCCGTGCAACATCGCGTTGGTCGTCAGCTCGGACGCCACCAGCAACGCGTCCGAGAGCGTGTCCGCCGTGCACGCGGTGCCCCTGGCACGCGACTGTTCGGACAGCACCCGCCGCACGACTTTGCGTGCCTCGGCGGGACTTCGCGGCCCGCGGCGCACACAGGCCGCGCCCGCCGGGCTCCTGGTGGCGCCGGTGCGGTATGTCTCACTCATCCTTTCGCTCCCTGATAGAAGGCGAGGAACGCGGGACCCGCCGTAGGTCCGTGAAGAACCCCGGGCAGGCCCCATGTCCCTTTCCTCCTGCACATCACGTGATGCCTCCTTTCTGCATGCGTGACCAGTCGACGAGCCCCCAAACCGCCCGGTGCGCCCAGGCACGCAAAAGCAGCCAGAAGCGTGACGGAGTACCGCTTCCCTGGCACGTCCCTGTGTGCGGGGGAGATTCGGGGGTAGACGGGCGAACGCATCGACGGGTCGACCAACAGCGCGTGGAGGACAGGAGCGTCATGCCCGAAACCGCCGGTGACCGGGCCGGGCAAAGGGCTGGTCAGAGGGCGTCCTCGCGCCGCGATGCATGAAATCCGTCCGTCGGGGCACCCGTTCCGATCGCCAACGCCTGTGGGAGGTACTTGTGTCCGTTGCCCAGAATCCCTTGTCGATCAAGGTGGAGCTGCCCCGGGAAGACGCCGTGCTGCTCACGGTCGAGGGCGACCTGGACATGGATACGGCCACCGAGTTGCAGCATCATCTCGCCAACCAGCTCCACCACAACCGACGTCATTTCCTGCTCGACATCGCCGGTGTTCCCTTCATGGACTCCTCCGGCATGAACATCGTCCTGCGGGCCTATCAGGAGGTACGGGAGATCCCGGGAGGCGTGTACGTCATCTCCCCGACGCCCGCGGTGCGGCGGATACTCGATCTCACCGGTGTCAGCATCACCGTCCCGATCGTGGAAAGTGTCGAGGAGGCGCTCGCCGTCGCGGACTCGCGGTCGGCGGACCCCGAGTCTTCGGCTTCGACGGACGAGTGAAGACCGCTTTGCGGAGCACCAGTTGATCGATCGCGTGCCGCACCCGCAGCTCCAACAGTTGCCGTTTGACAACTATGGCCATGAGGCAACAGAGTGAGCGAGTCAAGTGCGGGAGGTGTGTGCAACGTGCCGGATTCAGGCGCTCCTGGCATCGGAGGCCTCGTCGCCCTCGTGTATCTCCGTGGATGCCGCGGCGCAGAACGCCTCCAGTCCTTCCAGCAGCGCGGTGCGCTTCGAGATGGGCATCTGTTCCAGCACGGACTGCAGAGCGGCCTCGCGCCGAGCACGCAGCTCCACCAGAAAGGTCCGTCCGCGACGGCTCAGGCGCAGACGCAGTTCACGCCGGCTGAAGGCGCTGGGCCCTCGCTCCACGAAACCCACCGCCTGCAGGCGGTCGCACAGGCGGCTGGTCGACGGCGGCGTGGAGCCGAGGGCCTCGGCGAGCATGCGCAGGTTGATGCCGTCGCTGTGCTCCAGGATGAACAACACACGGATCTGGGAGGCGGACACCGGCGCGGTCGAGGCACGGCCCCACAGGACCTCCAGCAACTCTGCGGCCTCGGAGGTCACACGCGCCACCTCGTCCGATCGCGGATGCGAGTAGGAGGAAGTCACGCCCCCACTCTTCCAGGCTTCACGGGCACTGTCAGCCCACCGGTTCGGGCAATACGTGCAGAGCGCTAGATACGGACAAGAAGGACCGACAGACGGCGCCCGCGACAGCGTGGGGCCAGCACCGTCACCGTGACGAGAATGGCGTAACCGACATCGTGAACAGATTCGTGGCAGCCGAGCGGGCGCTTCGCTCCGCGGCTCCGCACCAACTCGTGGACGCGGTCCGCGAAGTCCTGTGCAACGACTACGCGGCGAACAGCGTCCAACTCTTCCTGGCCGACTACGGCCTCGCCACGCTCCGGCCCGTCCACCCGGCTCCGGGCCCGTCGGAGCCCATGCCGACGCACGGCAGTCCTGCCGCGCGGGCCTTCGGCTCCCAGGAGCCGTTCGTCGACAAGCTGACCGACGACCAGGTCTGCCTGTACCTGCCGGTGAGCGTGCGCGGCGACCGGCTCGGCGTCCTGGCCGTCACGATGCCCTCCGCCGGCCAGGCCGAGGAGTGCCTGCACGAACTGGCCGAGGTGGCACAGGTGCTGGGGCACGAGGTGATCGTCGCGGACCGGGACACCGATCTGTACCTGAGGGCCCGCCGCGCCGACCGGCTCACCCTGGCGGCGGAGATGCAGTGGCAACTGCTGCCGGGCCGCTCCTGCACCCGCCCCGAGTACGCGCTCGGTGCCCAGCTGGAGCCCGCCTACGCGATCTTCGGCGACAACTTCGACTGGTCCGCGACCGCCGACCGCCTGATGCTCTACATCACCAACGGCATGGGCGAGGGCATCGAGGCCTCCCTCCTGACCACCCTGGGCATCAACGCGCTGCGCAACGCACGGCGTGCGGGACTGCCCATCGCGGACCAGGCGGCACTCGCCGACCAGGCCATCCACGCCCAGTACCGCGGCGACGCCTACCTGTCCGTGCTCCTGCTCGACCTCGACCTGCGCACGGGGCGGCTGCAGGTCGTCGACGCCGGCTCCCCGCAGATGCTGCGGCTGCGCGGCCGTACCGTCACCGCCGTCGACCTGGAGGCGCAGCTCCCGCTGGGCATGTTCGAGGAAACGAACTATGTCGCCCAGGAGTTCGCCATCGAGCCCGGCGACCGGCTCGTCTTCGCCAGCGACGGGGTGTACGCCGTCGCCGCGCCCGGCGGCGAGCGGTACGGGGAGCGCGCACTGGCCCGCGCCATCGTCTCCACGAGCCTGCTGCCCGCGGCCGACGTCCCCGGCGCCGTGCTGAGAGAACTGTCCGGTCACCGCGGCACACCCGTGGCCGGTGACGACGCGCTCATCGCCTGTCTCGACTGGTTCGGGTCCCGCCAGGCGCCTTGACCGCACCGTCCAGCGCTCCCCGTATGGTCGGGGCGACGCACCACGTAGGAGGAGGGAAGCACGTGCCGGAGCAGCAAACGGCAGAAGAGCAGTCCAACCCGGTGGAGGAGGTCGAGGCCTTCCTGCGGCGGCGCCGGGAGCAGATCGCCCAACGCTGGGCCGACGCGACGCTGTTCCGCACCGTGTTCACCGTCTCCCGGGACGAGGCGGTGGAAGCCGGCCGGGCCGTGGTGGAGGCGTTGGCCGCGGTGGCCGCCTCCGGGCGCGTGGAGGACGCGGAGGCGGACGGGTTCGCGGTCGTCCGCGAGCAGCTGTCGCGTACGGCGCACTCCCGGGCGCGCGCCGGGGCCACCCTCGCGCAGATCTCGGCCGAGATGGACGCACTGCGACCGTCCGTCACCGACCTCCTGCTCGACGACCTCTCCGACGTACCCGCCGAGCATCTGCGCGAGTGCACGACGGCGCTGACCGTGCTGATGGGCACACTGCGCCTGGTCATGCTGGAGACGACGACGATCGCCGGGCAGGAACTCATCAACCGCCAGCGGCTCGAGCTGCTCGAGATCGCCACCCCCGTCATCAAACTGTGGGAAGGCATCGTCGCCGTACCGCTGATCGGCACGCTCGACAGCGCCCGCAGCCAGGTGGTGATGGAGACGCTCCTGGACGCCGTCGTCGAACAGCGCGCACGTATCGCGATCCTGGACATCACCGGAGTGCCGACGGTCGACTCCCTGGTGGCGCAGCATCTGATGAAGACCGTGGCGGCGGCGCGACTGATGGGAGCGGAGTGCATAGTGTCCGGGATCCGGCCGGCCATCGCGCAGACCATCGTCCACCTCGGCATCGACCTCAGCTCGGTGCTCACCCGCGCCAGTCTCGCCGACGCCCTGGCCTACGCACTGCAGCAGCAGGGCGCCCACATCGTGGCGAACCCCGCCTCGCCCGCGGAGCCTCGGTGACCGGCGCCGCCACCTTCCCTCACGAAGGACATGTGCCGGTACTGAGGCTCGGCGGGGTCCTTCTGGTCACCCTCCAGGGCGACCTGTACGACAGCACGGCCGAACGGCTCCAGCAGGACATCGGCGAGACCGTCTCCGACAGTGCGATCACCGGTGTGGTCATCGACCTGTCCGGGGTCGAGATCGTCGACTCGTTCATGGGCCGTGTGCTCAGCGACGTCGCGGCCATGACCCGGCTGCTGGCCGCCCAGACCGTGGTGGCGGGGATGCGCCCGGCCGTGGCCATCACGCTGGTGGAACTCGGCCTGACGCTGCCGGGACTGCGCACCGCTCTGAGCACCGAGGAGGCCCTGCGCCTGCTCGGTGCCGAGGTGACGGCCCTGCCCCGCGACGGGCGCGCACGCCGGGAGAACCCGTGACCCACAGCCCCGGCAGTGTCTCCGCCTGCCTGCCGATCCACTCGGACCTCGACCTGGTGCGGGTGCGGCAGCATGTGCGGCAGATGACCGCCCAACTCGGGTTCGGCCTGGTGGAACAGACCAAACTCGTCACCGCCGCCAGTGAACTGGCGCGCAACGCCCTCGTGCACGGCGGTGGGGGCCAGATGGAGTGCACGCCGGTGACCAACGGCGGGACGCAGGGACTGCGTCTCGTCTTCAGCGACCGGGGCCCCGGAATCGCGGACCTGGACCAGGCCCTGTCCGACGGCTACACCTCCGGTGAGGGCCTCGGGATGGGCCTGGGCGGTGCCCGGCGCCTGGTCCATGAGTTCTCCATCGACAGCCGCCGTGGCATGGGCACCACGGTGACGGTGACGTCGTGGATCTCCCGGCCGCCCCGTCCGCGCGAGGCGCCCTGATGCCGCGCGTCTGGGAGGTGCCGGTGCACGACTCGACCCGGGTACGCGAGGTACGCATGGCGGCCGGGGCCGCGGCCCGCCATGCCGGGCTGGCCGAGGACCGCCTTTCCGCCGCCGAACTCGTGGCCACCGAACTCGCCACCAATCTGCTGAAGCACGCCGGTGGCGGGCAGATACTCCTCGACCTCGTCGGTCCACCCGTTCCGGCCTACGGCGACGAGAGGATCTCCATGCTGCAGATCATGGCCGTCGACCACGGGCCAGGCATCCCCGACACGGTCGCCGCGCTGCGCGACGGCTACTCGACGACCGCCTCCCTCGGCGCCGGCCTCGGCACCTGCCTGCGCACTGCCGACGACTTCGGACTGCACAGCACACCCGGGCAGGGCACGGTCGTCATGGCCAGGGTCGCCCCCCGCCCGAACCGCTACAGCGGCGGCCCGCACCCGACCCCGCTCCCGGTGCGGGCCGGCGGGGTCAACACCCCCTTCGCGGGCGCGGAGTTCTCCGGCGACGCCTGGGCGTGCGTCCGCACCGGCGACCGCGTGACGCTGATGCTGGCCGACGGCCTCGGCCACGGCCCTCAGGCGGCCCGCGCCTCCTCCGCCGCGGTGGAAGAGGCGCGGCGCGCGTCCCACCTGCCACCGGCGGACCTGCTGCGCCGGCTGGACGGTGCCCTGCGCGGCACCAGGGGCGCGGCCGTGGCCGTGGCCCAACTCGACGTCGCCACCGGGCAGCTGTACTTCGCCGGGGTCGGCAACGCAGGGGCCCGGCTGCGCAGCGGCGACGGCTGGCACGGGCTGGTCTCCCGTCCGGGCATCGTCGGCGCACACCTCCCGGCGCGCCTGCCGCAGCACCAGGCGACCTGGACCGACGACTCCCTTCTGGTCCTGCACAGTGACGGCCTGCCGAGCCGCTGGAGTCCCGGCCCGGCCGCTCAGGCCGCGTCCTCCCTCGACCCCGCCGTGATCGCCGCCGCGATCGTGCGGGACGCCAGCAGCGCCGCCCGGCCGGTACGCGACGACACCGCCGTCGTCGTGCTGAGCCCCTTCCCCCGGACCGCCCCTCATGACCCGCACCTGGCACGTCCGCACGATCACCGAGGCCGCGCAGGCCCGTATCGCCGTCGCGCGGCTGGCCGCCGCGTGCGGAGTCACCCCCGTGGAGCGCACCCGCCTGGTGGCCGCGCTGAGCGCCCAGCTACGGCAGTGCCTCACCAAGGGAGGTGACTGGCGGGTCGGCGTGGAACTGGCCGTGTCACCCGGCGGGGGCGACTTCCGCGTCGAGGTGGCCGCGGCCAAGCGACGGCCGGAGGACCGGCGGCCCCCGTGGCATGCGTCTGCCCCCAGCGCCGAGGACGCGGACCTCTCCGATGCCGGACATGTGACCGACGACCCGGCCACGCTGGCCGAGGCCCTGTTCGGTGCCGACGAAGACACGGCACTGCTGCTGGAGCGGCTCGACGAGCAGGAGGCGCTGGTCGCCTTCCACCGCGAGGAACTCCACCAGACCAACCAGGGCGTGCTGGCGCTGCACGCCGACCTGGACGCCGCCGGCCGCGCCCAGCGCGAGCTCTTCGACGCCGAGCAGAAGGCGCGCAAGGAGGCCGAGAACGCCCGCGGCCGGCTGACGTTCCTGGCCGATGCCAGCGCCGCCCTCACGGCCTCCCTCAACCACGAGGCCATCGTGCGGCTGCTGCCCACGCTGCTGGTGCCGCGGTACGCGCGCACCGTCGACGTCTGGCTGTTCGACGGCACGGACGACGCGCAACGCGGCAGCCCGCATCCGGCCGCCGCCGTCCTCGCGGCCCGCCGCGGCCGCCCGCAGTACGCCGCCGACCATCCCGGCCATCTGCCCGGCGTCGACGACCAGCCGCCCTCAGCCCTCGACCCCGGCCGGCCGCTGCTGTGCATCCCCCTGCTCACCCGCCGGGCACCCCAGGGCGTCCTCACGCTGTCGCCGCCCGACGAGCGCTGGGACGCGGACGACGCCGTCATGCTCATCGAGCTGACCCGACGGGCCAGCATCGCCCTGGAGAACGCCAGACGCTTCGAACACAACCGGGACATCGCCGAGACACTGCAACGCGCCCTGCTCACCGAACTGCCCACCACACCCGGCCTGAGCCTGGCCGCGCGCTACCTCCCGGCCACCCGCGGCCTGAACATCGGCGGGGACTGGTACGACGCCTTCCGCCAGCCCGACGGCAGCCTGATCACCGTCATCGGAGACGTCACCGGGCACGGCCTGCACGCCGCGGTGATGATGAGCCAGCTGCGCACCGCGCTGCGCGCCTACGCCGTCGACGGCAGCAGCCCCGGCCAACTCCTGACGCGGCTGCACCAGTATTTGCACCGCCTGCGCCTCGACCTGTACGCCACCGCCGTCATCGCACGCTTCCACCCGGACGATCCCACGCTCACCTGGGCCGCCGCCGGTCATCCGCCCCCGGTGCTGCGCACGCCCGACGGTCAGGTGCGCACCCTCGACGCCAAGCCCGGTGCCATGCTGGGCATCCCGCTGAAACAGGAGATCCGGGATCACACCGTGCCGCTCCCGCCCGGATCCACGCTGGCGCTGTACACCGACGGTCTGGTGGAGCGCCGCTCCCAGGGGATCGACCCCGGTATCCGGCGCCTCGCCGAGGCGCTGGGCAGCTTCAGCCCGGCCGAACTCGACGCGGATCTGGAAGCGTCGGCCGACCGGCTCCTGCACCCGCTGCTGCACGACTCCGAACACGAGGACGACGTATGCCTGTTGCTGTCGCACGTGCCCACGAGCGCGGCCCGGCAGCGGACGCCGCAGTCCTGAGCCGGCCTTTCAGCCTTCCGCCCCGGCGTCCGCACCGGGCTCCGGGTCGGTGGACGGTCCGCCCTCGTGAAAGGCGCGCAGCACCTGTTCGAGCCGTGCGCGCTGCGGGGGAGGAACGCCGTCGAAGGCGGTGCTCAGACGCAGGGACAGCCGCTCGGTGACGTCCGTCAGGAACCTCCGCCCCTGAGCAGTGATCTCCAGGCGCACCTCGCGCCGGTCGTCGGGCTGCGGGCACCGCCGCAGCAGCCCGGCGGCTTCCAGCCGGTCGCACAGCCGGCTGGCGGCGGGAAGCCCGATGCGCAGATGCTCGGCCAGGGCCGTGACGTTCAACGAGGGCCGACCGCGCACGGCCCGTAAGGCGCGTATCTGACGCGGCGGCAGCCGCGGACGGACCTCTTCGACGGCCGAGAACCAGAGCGCCACCAGGCTCTCCACGGCTTCGACCAGCTGCCGTCCGACGATGTCGGAGGGGCTCTCGGGATCCTGCTCGCCGCACATGGTCCGTCATCCTTTGAAGACCGCGGACCACTCCCCACCGGAGCGTCCGGACAGCCTCACAGCGATACCCACGAACACTTCTCTCTCGGTCGACACCAGCCTGGGGTTCATCAGTGCAAGGGCCTACCCGAAGCGATGGAGAGTACACGGCTGCGCATGCGACGGCTGTGGCACGTGCTCGTCCTGCTCATCGCTGTCGACGCCTTGACTGGCCCCCAGGTCACTTTTGACGGGATCCGGCTGACAGGGCGGCCTGCCTCAGAGCTCTCTGCCGATCTCACTGCCTATGCGGAGAAGAATGGGCGCCCTGCGAGGCGTACGGCTTCGCGGTGGCGAGTCCGATGCCGCGTGTGGCGCCGGGCACGGCGATGCCGACGCCCGCGCATGTCGACCGCGGGGAATCTCATGGGCTGAGCGCCTGCCGGTCGGTGGGGTGGACGACGGCGAAGTCGCGGGCGTCGAAGCGTGCCACCTGTGTGCGGAGTCGGTCGGTGGACCAGGGCCAGCTGAAGCTGTTGCGGCCGTTGGCGTCGAGGTAGTAGCTCCGGCATCCGCCGGTGTTGTAGACGGTGCCCGCGAGGGCGGCCTGCAACTCGGTGTTGTACGCGCTCTGCACGTCGCGGCGTACCTCGACCGACGCCCACCCCTCGGCGCGTGCTGAGCGGATCACGCCCAAGGCGAGATCGAGCTGGGCTTCGAGGATGGTGAACGCGGAGCTGTGTCCGGTGCCCAGGCCGGGACCGAGAAGCAAAAACGTGTTGGGGAACCCGGCGGTGACGGTGCCGAGGTATGCCTCGGGGGAGCCCTGCCAGTGGTCGGCGAGGGACCGTCCGGCGCCGTCGTGGATGAGGCTCGACAGGGGCATGTCGAGGATGTGAAAGCCCGTGCCGAGGATGATCGCGTCCACTTCGGCGCTGCTGCCGTCGGCGCCGAGCACGGCGGGGCCGTCGACCGTGCGGACGGCGCAGGCGTGCACGTCCACATTCGGGCGGGTCAGGGCAGGGTAGTAGTGGTTGGAGAACAGGATGCGCTTGCAGCCGATGGTGTAGTCGGGGGTCAGCTTGCGGCGCAGTTCACGGTCGCGGACGGTGGCGCGCAGGTGGGCGCGTGCCACGGCCTGTACGCCGCGCAGCAGCGAAGGCCTGCGGAATCCGCGGCCCAGCAGCTCCATGGCCCGGTACTCCACCGCGGCCAGTGCGGCCCGGGCGCCGGGCATGTGCCGCATCGCCCACCGCTCGGCCTTCGGTATGCGATGGTCCGGCTTGGGCAGCACCCACTGGGCAGTGCGCTGGAACAGGTGGAGCCGGTCGACCTGCGGGGCGATGGCCGGGACGAACTGCACGGCCGATGCCCCGGTGCCGAGCACCGCGACCCGCTTGCCGCGCAGGTCGTAGTCGTGGTTCCAGCGCGCGGAGTGGAACACCTCGCCGGGAAACCCCGCAAGGCCCGGGATATCGGGGACGAGTGGCTCGTTCCACGGCCCGGCACCGGCGATCAGGAAGCGGGCGGTGAACTCGCCGCCATCGGTGCTGATCCGCCACCGTGCCGCGTCCGGCTGCCAGTGCGCCTCGGTCATGCGCACGCCGAACCGGGTGTGCTCGCGCAGCCGGTGCCGGTCGGCGACCCCATTCACGTAGGCGAGGATCTCCGGCTGATGCGCGTACACCCTCGTCCAGTCCGGATTCGGCGCGAACGAGTAGCTGTAGAGCCGGGACGGCACATCGCACTGGCAGCCCGGATAGGTGTTGGCCCGCCATGTGCCGCCGAAGCCGTCGGCGGCTTCGATGATCAGAAAGTCCCGGATCCCGGCCTCGCGCAACCGGACCCCCGCGCCGACCCCGGAGATGCCGGCGCCGATGACGATGACCTCGAAATGGGCGCTCATGTCGTGGTGCTCCTGTCGATGGCTCGCCGGACACGGTCGGGTGCGGTACGCAGGGAGACGTCGAGGGTGGCCGGGCGGCGGGCGACGTCCATGAAGTTGAAGCCCATGACGGCCAGTTCCTCGGCGCCGGGCTCGATCCGGACGACGCGGGTCCCCGCTGCCCGAAGCAGGTCTTCCTCCGCGTCGAGGGTTCGGGTCATCCAGCGCCTGGCGACGCGTTCGAGGCGGCTCAGTCCGCTGGCGGGCGCGCCCCCGGACGTCGTCATCGGGGCGACGATCACCACCTCGTCCAGGCCGAGCGGGGCAACGAGGTCTGCCGAAGTCGGCGACAACACCCCGCCGTCGAGGTAGGTGCGCCCGCCGATCCGCACGGGAGGGAACCAGCCCGGGATCGCCCACGAGGCGGCGATCGCGCTGCCGATGTCGGCGACGGGGGCATCGGGCGAACCGAACGGGACCCGTCTGCCGGTGCGCGTCTCGGCCGCCACCAGCCACGTATGTGACGAGGCGAGCCACGTGTGGCCGTCCGCCAGCGCGGCGCCGAAGCCCCGCAGCCACCCCGCATTTCCCCGGCCGCGGGGCAGGAGGCCGAGCAGACCCGACCCGAGCGGGACACGACCGCGGGCTGCCGCCGCCGTCAGCCCGGCGCCCGGTAGTCCCGGCCACGGAACCGGTGGCAGGGCGCCCGGGTGCGCGCCGACGTGCCGCAGGAGCAGCGGGTCGGCGTCGGACCCGCCCTGCAGCGCCGCGAGCAGGTCGGAGACCGACCGGCCGGACCCGAGCACGGACACGACCTCCGCCCCGGCCGACGTCCCCACCAGCACCTCTGCTGTGCGGGCATCCCAGTCGAGTTGCTCCTCCACTGCGGCCAGCGCGGCAACCGCCCATGCGAAGCCGAGGGTCCCGCCGCACCCGACGACCAGCCCGCGTCGCTGACGCCCCGCCATAGATTCTCCCGGTATTGGAATTCCAATGGAATCCGAAAGCTAGCGGTATCCTGCGAGGGTGGCAAGACTCACCCGGGCCGAGAGCCAGGCCCGCACCCGCGAACACATCCTCGACACCGCGTACGCGCTCTTCCTGGACGCCGGCTTCACGGCAACCTCAATGGAGCGTGTCGCCGAGACGGCGGGCTACTCGAAGGGGGCGGTGTACTCCAACTTCGCCACCAAGAACGAGCTGTGCCTGGCCGTGCTCGACCGCATCGCCGCGGAACAGGTGACACAGTTGACCGCCGCCATGGGCGACGCGCCCCACTTCGAGGACCGGCTCGCGGGATTCGCCCGCTGGGCCGACGAGACCATCGGCGACAGCTCGTGGACCTCGCTGGAAGTCGAGTTCGCCACCGCCAACCGCCGCGACAAGCAGGTGAGCGAGCAGCTCGCCCACCGTCGGCGCACCGTCACCGGCGCGCTCGCGGACCTGATCCGGGCGCAGGCGGAGGAACTCGGCATCACACCTGCCCTGCCCGCCGACACCGCCGCCCTGACCCTGCTCAGCCTCGGCATCGGGCTCGGCGTCCAGCGCGCGTTCGACCCGACCGTACCGGTGCAGCCCCTCGTCGACCTGCTGCGCAGCGTCATGAGTGGGTGCCCCTGAGGGTGCCATGCCGCCGCGCTGACGGTGCGGGCACCCGGCTGGAAGGGGAGGCTCGGAGGCGAGTGAGGCGATCGGCGCGACAGGTGTATTGCCGAGGGCATGAACCACTCCACCACCCCAACCCCCGGACCGGCCCGCAGGGCGTCGTCGGGATGCCCGACAGGCGCCCGTGTCGTCCTCTACACCGCGACTCTCGACTCCCAAGTAGCGGCCAAGATGCTGGTGGCACTGCGCGGGTTCACTCACGCCCTGGGTGCCGTCACGCAGGAGCCCTACGACCTGGTCCCGCTCGGCGCGCCCGCCGCCACCGCGTGGCATCGTGCGCCGCCGAACGCGCCTCCAGGGGCGAGGGACGCGCCTCCAGAGGCGAGGCGACGGGAGTCGTTGCCCCCGCCGAGGAGGAGATCGCCGGCACCCGGGCGACTTCGGGCTCGGCGGGCAGGCCGGACCAGACCGGCCTTGGAGAGAAGTTCTGTACAGGCTCATTTTCGCCACGCCCGCGTCGGCGGTGATCGTGCCGATGGGGGTCGCAGCCACGACCGTCGGCGTAGAACCGGCGGGCCGCAACCGCGAGAAGACGCTCCCGGGTCGGCCGCCCAATGCCCTTTGGCGGTGCCGGTCGCGCGCCGCTACCTGAACCGGAGACGGGAGACAAAGGCTCACTCCTGGGCTGCCCGTTAGTGCTGCAGCCGCAGTTGCTGTGATCCACGACTACCCGACCGATCGGGCACGCCTGTTAACCCGCTGGGGCAAGTTCGCTGCTACACAAGCTCGAACCTGACCGGCGCCACGGATGGTATGGAGATTGTGTCGCCCTCAGCGAGACCTTGAGGGTCCTCGTAACCGACGGGTAGCACGATCAACATCGTGTGCGGACGCGGCAGCCACCCAACGTCTTGAGGCGGACCGCAATACCCGATGTCGATCACCCGTACCAACTGCTCTGGGATACCCACGCCGCAGCTGTCGCCCGCAGATAGCGTCCAGGGGGCAGGATCGGTCTGGAAGAGGCTGATCCGAGACTCGAAGGAGCCTTGCTTGCGCGGTATGGCGTACTGTCCGTTCCACTGGATTTCAGAGTCAGGATCGATCTGCTCCCATGGCCAGACGATGGACACGTCCCAGTCCGAGACCTTGACCACCCGTGTAGGGGTGAAGGCACAGCTGACACGCAAGATGTCACCCACCTTGATCGTCTCGTCGTTCATGATCACCCCTGTCGCCCCCTGCCACGTGTGAACTGCACCGTAACGCGCGGTTGGCGTGGAGCGGCTTCGGGCTGGAGCTGCCATGGAGCGAGAGAAGCTGGGGCCTAAATACCGCAGCCCCAGTTGCGGGGGTCGTTGGCCGCGGCGGCGGTAGTGGCTGAGGCGGGCTCGGTCATGCGTGCGGCGCCTTTGGCCCAGGTCGGCCTCTGACCTGGCCGAGGACGCCGCGGCGAGACCGATCGGGTACGGCGAGTAGGCGGTGAGGCGGCGCGAGGCCTCGAACCGGCCTGCCCCGCATCACCCTCCGCGCTGTGGTACGCCCGTGCCGTGGACGTGGGTCTGTTCGTGGTGAGGGCGCAGGATCTGGGTACACGTGGGTGTTGGCAGGAGGATCTGAGCTGTGGAACTCACCGACTGGCTGCTGACCTCGGGTGAACGCGGCAACAGCGCCACACGGCTGGACAGCCGCCGATCGGATGGGGTGGCTTGGTCGGACGGGAACCTGGTACGGCCCCTCATCCACGGCGCGACGTACTTCCCGGCACTCCTGCGGGCGATCCGGGCGCAGCGCGCCGGAGACCTGCTCCTGTTCACCGACTGGCGGGGCGACCCCGACGAGCGCCTTGACGGCCCCGGGAGTGAAATCGGCACCGTCCTGGCCGAGGCAGCGGAGCGCGGAGTGATCGTCAAAGGGCTGCTCTGGCGCTCCCACCTGGACCGCTTCCAGTTCAGTGAGGCGGAGAACCGCCACCTGGGCGAGGAGGTCGAAGCGGCGGGCGGCGAGTGCCTGCTGGACATGCGGGTACGCCCCGGCGGCTCGCACCACCAAAAGCTCGTCGTGCTCCGGCATGCCGACCGCCCGGAGCTTGACATCGCGTTCGTGGGCGGTACCGACCTGTGCCACAACCGCCACGACGACGCGACGCATCAGGGGGATCTGCAGTCACTGCCCATCGCCGCCGCGTACGGACCGCACCCGCCGTGGCATGACATCCAGCTCGCGATACGCGGACCGGCCGTCGGCGACATCGAGGCCTGCTTCCGCGAACGCTGGGACGACCCCGCGCCGCTCACCCGCAGCCCGCTCGTCCGCCTGCGGGAACTCGTTCACGGCGAGGACATACGTGCCGACCCGCTACCACCCCAGGCACCGGACCCGGCGCCCTGCGGCACACACACCCTCCAGATCCTGCGCACCTACCCCAACCGGCTGCTGCGCGGTTACGACTTCGCCCCCGACGGCGAGCGCAGTATCGCCCGCGGCTACCGCAAGGCGTTGCGGCGGGCCCGGGCCCTGATCTATCTCGAGGACCAGTACCTGTGGTCTCCGCACGTGGTGGAGTGCTTCGCCGAGGCACTGACCGCCAACCCCGGCCTACGCCTGACCGCGGTCATCCCCTCCGTGCCCGAACAGGACGGCCGGCTCACACTGCCGATGAATATGATCGGCAGGATCACGGCCCTGGACAGTCTGCGCCGAGCCGGCGGTGGGCGCGTCGCGGTGTACGGGCTGGAGAACCATGCCGGGACACCGGTGTATGTCCACGCCAAGGTGTGCGTGATCGACGATGTGTGGGCCTCGGTCGGATCGGACAACATCAATCTCCGCTCCTGGACCCACGACTCCGAACTCACCTGTGCCGTCCTGGACGAGACCACGGATCCCCGCGAGCCGCGCGACCCTGGCGGCCTCGGGGACGGCGCGCGCAGCTTCGCCAGGGATCTGCGCCTGGAACTCTCGCGCGAGCACCTGGACTTGGAAGCACCCGTGACCCCGCACGCGCCCGACCGGCTCTGTGATCCCTTGAACGCCTTCGAGGCTTTCGCGGCGAGCGCTGCCGCACTGGACGCGTGGCATGACAACGGCCGCCGCGGCCCCAGGCCACCTGGGCGTTTGCGCACCTATCGCCCGCTGAGCCTTTCGGGTACGGCCGAGACGCTGTGCACGCCTCTGCATCGCCTTTTCGTCGACCCCGACGGCCGGCCGTTCAGGCTGCGGCGCCGCAACGAGTACTGATGACCGAGTGGAGTGAACCGGTCGCTGAACCGTTTCCAGCCTGGCCCAATGTGCGTGCGCCGACCGGTCTGCGGGTGGCGTTCACTAGCGGGGTCATTTCCAGACCACTGAGGACCAGGGGAAACTACGCTCGGTAGTTCTCACCGGCCCGTTGGTTCGTCCGCTGCGCTGTGCCCTGGATGGGCCCGCCCAAGGGGACGCTGCGAGCGCCGGTCCAGCTGTTGGAGCGGAGTCTCCCGGTCCCTGCCTGCACGATGCCGCTTCGCGTCCATGGCATCCAGTTGGTCGGCATCAGCACTGCCGTCGTCACCAGTCCGGGCCCTCGCCTTGGGCGAGTTGGTCGATCAGCGTGTCGCCCAGCGCGGCGAGGGACGTTTCCTCTGCTCCGTCGGACAGCCGCTGCTCGCTCCAGATGACCTTCCCCTCGACCGTGTACCGAGTGCCCCAACGCTCGGAGACCTGGGCGACCAGGAAAAGGCCCCGGCCACCCTCGTCCGTCGTGGCCGCATACAGCAGGTGCGGGGAGGTGCTGCTGGCGTCGGAGACCTCGCAGATCAAGCTGCGGCTGCGCAGCAGCCGGACCTGGATGGGCTCGCTGGCGTAGCGGATGGCGTTGGTGACCAGTTCGCTGAGGATCAGCTCGGTGGTGAATGCGATCTCCTCCAGCTCCCACTCCGCCAGCTGCCGGGTGACGTCGGCGCGGACGCGGGAGACGGCCGCGGGGTCGCGTGGTACGTCCCAGACGGCGACCTGGGCGGGGTCCAGGATCCGCGTGCGGGCGACGACGAGCACGATGTCGTCGCTGGGGTCGGCGGGCTGTAGCGCGTCGATGACCGCCTCGCAGGTCTCCTCCGGCGTACGGCCGGGCTGGGCGAGGGTGCGGCTCAGGATATCGAGGCCGACATCGATGCTGCGGTTGCGATGCTGGACGAGCCCGTTGGTGTAGAGAGCCAGCCCGCTGCCCTCGGGCAGGCGGAATTCGGCGGTCTCGAAGGGGAATCCGCCGAGACCGAGGGGTGGCCCGGCGGGCAACTCGAGGAACTCCACCCGCCCGTCGGGGCGGACGAGGACGGGCAGAGGGTGACCGGCCCGCGCCACGGTGCACCTCCCGGAGACCGGGTCGTAGATGGCGTACAGGCAGGTCGTACCCGTGATCTCCACCTCGTCAGCCTCCCGGCTCTGGTCGATCTCTGTGACCAGCTCGTCCAGGTGCGCCAGGAGGTCGTCAGGGGAGAGGTCGAGGGCGGAGAAGTTGTTGACCGCGGTCCGCAGTCGGCCCATCGTGGCCGCGGCGTGCACACCGTGGCCGACGACATCGCCCGTTACCAGCGCGACGCGCGCGCCGGGCAGCGCGATGACATCGAACCAGTCGCCGCCCACCCACGGCGCCGGCAGATAGCGGTGCGCGACATCGAGAGCGTCCTGCTCGGGCAGGAAGCGGGGCAGCAGGCTGCGCTGCAGCGTCACTGCCGTGGTGTGCTCGCGGATGTAGCAGCGGGCATTGTCGATGTGGACGGCGGCTCGCGTGACGATCTCCTCGGCCAGCGTCAGATCGTCCTCCTCGAAGGGCTCGGGCCGCTGCGACCGCCAGAAACTCACCAGACCCAGCACCACGCCTCGTGCGCGCAGCGGAACCGTGATTACCGAATGGATCCCGTAGGCGAGGAGTCTTGCGACACACTCGGGCTCCTGGCTCCGCCACACGTCGGCGGAGTTCAGGTCCGCCTCGAGAATCGCCTGGCCGCCCGCCAGGCTCCGGCCCTGCGGCGTGGCGGGGCGGAATCGGATCAGTTGACCCTCCGGATAGAGGGGGTGGTCGTCACGGATGGCGCCGATGGCCGCTCTGCGCATCTCCGCGCCCGGGCGTGGCTTCTCGCCGTGCGAGACTGGGTCCGCCAGGTCGACCGCGCCGAAGTCGGCGAACCGCGGTACCGTCACTTCCGCGAGCTCCCGGGCCGTGCGCTCCACATCCAGCGTCCTTCCGATGCCCACGCTCGCGTCGTACAGCAGCCGCAGCCGTTCCTTCGCCACCGCCACCCGGCCCGAGAGCACCTGCAGCTCGGTGGTGTCGCGGAGCGTCGCCACGCCTCCTGGCGGCCCGCCGTCCAGATCTGTGGGCCGGTGGTTCACCGCGAGCAGGCGGTCCCCTGCTGGATGCACTTCGTCGGTGGCGACCCGGCCCGAGATCAGCAGCTCTGAGGTGCGTGGCTCCAGCCCGAGCTCGCTGATGTGACGCCCCTCGGCGTCCGGAGGCAGATCGAGCAGCCGCTGCGCCTCGTCGTTGGCCAGCAGCACCCGACGGTCACCTCCGACGATCACCACGCCCTCGCGGACGGAGTGCAGGACCGCGTCGTGGTGCTCGTACATCCGGGTCATCTCGGCCGGGCCGAGGCCGTGGGTCTGACGCCGCAGGCGCCGGCTGATCAGTGCCGACCCGCCCGCGGCGAGGGCGAGCACCCCGGCGGCGGCGCCCACCACCATGGGCAGCTGGCGCTTCACCACCTCGTTCACGCTTTCGATAGTGATCCCGACGGACACCAGTCCGATGACCTTGCCGTCGGTGTC
Organism: Streptomyces sp. CA-251387; assembly: GCF_050936625.1. Lineage (NCBI taxonomy): Bacteria > Bacillati > Actinomycetota > Actinomycetes > Kitasatosporales > Streptomycetaceae > Streptomyces > Streptomyces sp. CA-251387. The sequence goes on from NZ_JBNJMJ010000001.1 coordinate 9,141,675, forward strand.
GATGACGGGGACCGTCGAATCCACGGCGGGGCCCAGGCTTCCTTCGAAGGTCGATGTGTGGGACTTTCCGGCCAGTCCCTCCTCGTACGTGCCGAAGACGTGTTTCCCGATCAGGTCCGGATCGGGGTGCGTGATGCGGTACCCGGCCGGAGTGAACACGACGATGTAGTCGACATGGGACAGCTTCCGGGCCGCTTCGGCGCGCGGCTGCAGCACCGCGGTCGGGTCGTCGGACTTCAGGGCCTCGCGAACCGCCGGGGAGGACTTCACGAAGGTCTCGGCGACAGCGAGCGAGCGCTGGCGGGCCTCCTGCGTGCTCTCGTGCCTGGCTTGCAGTACGAGCGCCAGCACGGCAACAACCACGAGCATTACGATGACCGTCAACTGCAGGACGAACACCTGACGGGCCACGGTGCGCAACCTCAGCCGTGAGCGCAGGCGCCTTCCCGTCGACGAGGGTGCGGCCCCGGGCCCGTGGTTACGCTCGTGCTGCGTCTCCTGCTCGCCTCCGGACCCCGGACGCCCACGTCGCCGGTGTGAACACCGTCCTGTGAACTGGCGGAACCATGAGACCAAGAATCCGCCGGAACGTCTGGTTATGTGCACATTTCCCACACTAAGAGAAAGTCGGAGGGGCGGCTGCCGTCATGCCGCGCTGCGTCGCTGTCGCTGCGAGTGCCGCGACAGCGTTGACATGCGGATCTACGGCAGTACCGATCAGGAGGGCCCTGGCCGGATTGTGCGCAGGGGGCGATATCTTCGAGGCGGCGCTGACAGACCCCGCGGAGTGACGTCCCGTGTGTATGAATCGTGGTGGCAGTGCCGCGGACCAGGGAGACCCACACTTGTGGTTCTCACTGGCCCGATAGACGGTTGGATGCAGCAGCCCGGCGCCCTGACCCGCGGCGATCTGGCCGCCCGGCTGCGCGAGGCGCTCGCGGCTCTGCCCGCAGCATGACGCTCGCGCTCGGCTTGCGCATGCAGGACCACGAGCCGGCCGAGCCGGTTGCCGGGGACGACTGACAGCAGGCCACGGACCTACGGCCTGGGACACGGGGGTTCGCGAGTACCACCACAACCCACCACCGCCCCCGATGCAGGGCCCGCTTCGCGGACGCTCAGTGGTGAGGTGCTCAGTCACACCAGGTGTGACTGAGCACTACCCTGTGATGTGGGGCGTCGCCGGCTTCGGTTCAAGCCGTGTGACCCGCACGGAGAACGAGCTGCGCAATGCCTGCGCAAGCTATCGGCCGTGGGAGGGCGAGTGGCCCAGGGATCCCCTGATCGGTATCCGCCCGAAGGCCGACCGCTCGTCCGTGTGCCCGATTACGCATGGCTGCCGGTCAGGTACTCCACTGAAACCTCGCGCCCGCGCAAGCTGTGGTGGCGGGTCAGGGCGGCGCTGCGTTGGCCGCAACGAGCCCGGAGGCAGTCACGGTGAACGGAATCGGTAGGGCGATGCCCTTGCAAGCCCTGCCTGGTTCAACCCACCAGTAGGCCCCAGCGCAGGAGGCTCCTTCGGTTGGGGAAGATGCACAACTCATCCGCCCCAACCGAAGGCTTGCGGCGGTGGATCAGGAGTAGTCGCCGCGTTCGGCCCGGCGCAGGATGTCGCGCTCCCGGCCGGTCTGGGCGTCGAGTGAGTCCTCGTGGTCGATGACGATGGTGTCGTCGGCCGGCTGGGCGCGTACCTGAGCTCCGTAGGCGTCGGTCGCCTTTACCAGGAGAGCATCCTGATGTTGGGCGGGTCGGCTTTGGATCAGGTAGGACTCCACGACGTCGTACCACGAGTGTGTGGTCGACGGCTTGGTCCCGGCTGCCTGTCGAACGGACCTACGGCTGGCTGATGTTCCACCGCTGAGGTCGCCCGCCGGTTGCGGGTCAGCTCGAATTCGGCGTACCAGGGGTAGCAGGCTTGGCGGGAGGACGGGGCCGAGGCGTTGGCCCCCTTGGGCGCGAGCGGGCAGCGCTGCAAGCTGTCGCCGCATTGTCGGGAAAGCTGGCCGACTACCTGGAACAAGGGCCGGCTGCGCCCGGCTGGGACGAGGACCAGGTGGGGACCGGGGCCGGGGTGGTGACGCTGATCGGCAGGAAGTCTCACGTCTCCTACAGCGTCTCGGGCGCGACGAGGCTGATGCGCCGGATCGGGTTCACGCCGCAGGTCCCGGCCCGCAGGGCCGCGGAACGCGACGAGGAGGCCGTCACCTCCTGGAAGGAGGTGACGTGAACGGAGGTAGAACCACCTGGGCGGCCTGCGGCGGCTGGATCTGCTTCGAGGGCGAGGCGGGGTTCACACACAGGTCGCCGACCGGACGTACCTGGGGACGGCGCGGCATCACCCCGGTCGTGGAGGTGAACGGCCCGGCTTCGGGCGGTACTTGGTCGCCGCTGATCGCGATGCGTCCGGGCTTGCGGACCCGGCTGTGCCATCGGCTGCGACGCCAACCGGACGCAAGGGCGAGCGCCGCAGCTTGTCCGAGCGCGACTACACCGCCCTCGTCGACGGCGTGCACCAACTGGTCAAGGCGCCGATCGTACTCGTGTGGCACCGCCTGAACACCCACGTTTCCCACAAGATGAGCGCCCTGATCGACACACGCGCCTGGCTGACGGTGTTCACCCTGCCCGCCTACGCGCCCGAGCTGAACGCGGTCGAATACCTGTAGGCCCACGTGAAACACAGCCTCGCGAACCTCGCCGGCGTTGCCCTCGACCGACTCGCCGCGCTCGTGCACAACCGACTCAAGCGCCTCCAGTACCGCCCCGACGCCCTCGATGGCTCCTCGCCGGGACCGGACTCGCCATCGACCTCGCGCCACCATCACCTTGAAGTGCCTGGTCAGTTAATCGGTTGCAGGCCACCGAGACGGGGTGTCTGATCCGGGCCATGACGATTGTGCTGAGGACGCCGACGGCCGACGGAGTGCGCGAGGCCATTGCGGCGCTGCGGGAGTGGCAGCACGACGAAACGCCGATGCAGCTGCATCCCGGGGACATCGGCTGGAACTACCGGTTCGGAACGGCCGAGACGACCGCGGTGGTCCGGACCTGGAGCCGGGACGGACGGATCCTCGCTGTCGGGATGCTGGATTCGCCGACGTTGGTGCGGATGACGGTCGCTTCCGACGCTTTCCAGGACGAGGACTTGGCGCGGCGGCTCGTCGAGGACTTCTCGCTGCCCGAGCGTGGCGTGCTGCCGGAAGGAGCGGTGTCCATCGAGGCGCCGCAGGGGCTGCTGCTCCACGACCTGTTGACCAAGGAGGGCTGGGGCGTCGACGAGCCGTGGACGCCGCTCTTCCGCGACCTCGCCGAAGCGGTGGAGGACACCGGCGTGCGGATCAAGGAGATCGGCCTGGAGCAGGCACAGGACTTCGCCGACGTCCTGCGGTCCGCGTTCAACACCACGAGGCCCACGCGCGAGTACCGGCACAAGATGTCCGCGGCACCGTTTGACGCCGACGCCCGCTGCCTGGGTGCTTACGACGACCAGGGCAACCCCGCGGCGGTGGTGACGGTCTGGTCGGCCGGCCCGGGGAAGCCGGGGCTGGTCGAGCCGATGGGGGTCCACGCGGACCACCGCGGTCGCGGCTATGGCCGGGCGATCACCGTTGCCGGGGCGGCCGCCCTGCGGGAGATGGGCTCGTCGAGCGTGCGCGTGTGCACGCCGAGCTCCAACGTCGGCGGCGTCGCCACGTACAAGGCGGCCGGGTTCGCGGCAAGGCCGGAGATCGCCGACCGGATCCGGAAGGTCTGACGTAGGGTCTGCGGACCTTCTCACCATGCCGCAGCTCCTCGTACGGCGGCCATGCGGGCCAGAGCCTCGTGCGGCAGCCGTACGAGGCTCTGCTCTCGGCTCGATCGGACATCCACTGCTCCAAACCCCAGATCGGTCAGAGCGAGGGAGTCATCGAGGGTGTACAGCAAGCAACTCCCGTGCTCGGCGGCGTAGTCAAGGAGGAACTGGTGCGCCTGCTCGGATCGCGGCCGGCCAAGGCAAAGCCCGCCGGCAAGACAGCCTGAAGCGGGAGGAGGATCCGTGAACGCGTTCGGGATGAGCCCGGCCGAGGTCGCCGACGCCCTCCGGGTCCCTGAGCCGCAGAACCGGGTCATGGCGCGAGGTCTTCGTGACGGAAGGCACCTTCGGGCTGTTGGATGACGGAGAGATCCCGGTACATTCCGTCGACTGGTCCTTCTGCGCTCACAGGAGGTCGGTGGCGTGCAGATGTCGCGGTCGGTTTTCGTGAGGGAGGACTGGTTGGAGTCGGAGCACTACCGCGATCGCCTTCCTTTGGAAGGCGTCCCGGCCACCGATGAATCGCCCTGGCTGTTGTAGACGCGCGTCCCGCTGCCGCAGCGGGACCGGGCGTGACCGGTGTGACGATTCGGCCGTTTGGGAGAGTGTGAGTGTTCGACCGTGGATTGGGGACGATGGCCTCTGGGCGTTGATCGAGGCGTTGTTGCCGCCCTGGCCACAGAAGGCACCCGGTCCGAAGCCGGTGGATGACCGGTTGTGCCTGCAGGGCATCCTGTACGTGCTCTACAACGACGTCAGGCCAGTTCGACACGGTCCGCGAGGTCGGCATGGGCCCGTTGGTCGACAAGGTGGTCCTGTCGACGGCTTCGGCGCACGGCGGCGGGCTGATGGAACCGGGCGCCCAAGTGGTGTTCCAACGCGGGGACCTGGTGCTGACCTACACGATCGCCGGGCCGAGGCGCTGGCCTCCATCCTGGAACACCCGGAAGTGGTGGCCCACGCCGACGGCCATCGGCGCGGCGGGATGAACCTCGCTTCCCTCACGTTGGACGCCCTGCGCGGCGAGGACGTACACGGACGGGCGATGCAGGCCCCCTACCCGAAGCTGCGGGCCCTGCTGCGGGCGGTCGGGGACGCTCCACACGAGGCGGACGACACCCGGGACATGCGGTTTTGCCTGCCTGATGGGCACGGCCGAGAGCAGTGGCTGAGGCTGGATGAGATCCCTGTGCCGCCGACTACCCCAGCCGCCTGGCCGCGCTCGTAGACGCCCGTCGGCGGCGCGGCGGGGTCGGTGCGAAGCCGTGCAGCACCCGGTCGTCGTTCGCTCCCGGGCACAGGCCAAGTCCCGCCAGCAGGCCGCAGCTCTGACGGCCCGCGGCCCGTACGGTAACCAGGCCAGCCCAAGCGGCTGGTCAGCGAAGGCGAAAGGAGAGGGCTCGGGTGGCTGAGGAGAAGACGGACGGATTACCGCCGCATTCCTTACTCGGCCAAGTCGGCATCGACACCGACTTGCACTGTTCCGCCAACGTCGATGGGCTTTCCGGCCAGCTCGCGGGGAATGGCCCCGCTCAGGTCGCCCAACGGGCACCGCGCACAGGGCGCCGGCCAGCGGCCACGTTGGGGCGACGGCGGCGGTGAACGCCACCGCCGCACAGTCCGCGGCTCGCGCTAGGTCGGCGCGGGGAACGGTGCTTTGCGCGCGGTCGGCTCCATGAGCCATCGGGCGGTGCCGCTCCGGGGGTCGTGCGGTGAACCCGGTGGGTTCCCGATGGCTTCGGAGCGGTGCGGGTGGGTTTCGTAGTCGCGCGCCAGGCGCCGGTGCAAGCATGAGCCAGCCGTAGGTTCGCTCGACCGTCCACCGCTTCGGGATCGGGGTGAATCCCCTGGTCCCGGGGGCGCGTTGGACGATTTCGAGGTCGATGCCGAGGGAGGTAGGCCCACTGGCAGCCGGTGCGGTCCACATACAGGATCGCGTTCGTGGTCTCGCGCAGGTCGTGCTGGGGCGGCCGGGCGAAGTCCAGGGCCCGGCCACTGCAGACTCCCCAGCACCAGATCATCAGCAGGCGGAAAACGACAGATAACACTGCACCGCAGAGGAAAACGACCTCTGAGAGGGCGTTTATGCAGGTCAAGCCCTATATGCGACTCTCGCCCCTGCCATGCTTTGAGGGCTTTCGTTCCCTAGGTGCCGAATGGCGCTCTCCAGGGCGGAGGCTCGGCCGTCCGTCTCGTTCGCTTCTGTGATCGGAAGTCCGTCTGGTTTGAAGCTGCCATGGAATCGCCCGATAAACAGCGGAACCGAACCCTCCGCCTCGCCCATGATCACGCTACGCCGTGAACCAACGGAAGCCGTACCCCAGCGACCGGTCCGACGCCCGACGGGCCCTGATCGAGCCGACGTTGACGGTATGGAGAAAGGCCCGACTCGACCGCAGACCAACCGGACAGCCGGCCAAGGTCGATTTACGGGACGTCTTCAGCGCGATCCTCTACGTGAACCGCACCGGAATCCCCTGGAAATACCTCCCGCACGACTTCCCGAACCATGGCACCGTCTACGCCATGCCGCGAAGAAGATCGTCGGCCGGAAGCGTGGCATCCTCACCGACACGATCGGCCTCATCCTCGCCGTGACCGTCACCACCGCCGGCCTGTCGGAAAACGCCCTGGGAATCCGCCTCCTCGACCAGGCGAAGGAGACGTACCCGACCATCTCCAAGAGTTGGGTCGGTCACCGGCTTCAAGAATGCCGTCGTCGAGCACGGAGCCACCCTCGGAATCGACGTCGAGGTCGTCAACCGGAATCCGGAGACCCGCGGCTTCGAGGTCGTGGAAAGGCGCTGGGTGGTGGAGCGGAGTATCGGTTGGATCATGATGCGCCGCTGCCTCGCCCGCGACTACGAGACCCTCACCGCCAGCTCCGAAGCCATGATCCACATCGCCTCGATCGACAACCTCGCCAAGCGCATAACGGACGAGACGACACCCACCTGGCGTGGAACGTACTAGAACGTTAACGGCAATCTGCCCACTTCGAACGCCCTCTGAGAACCCATCTTTGAACCGGCCGCCGGGCCCTCCGAAGCGGTGCTGCTCCGCCGACCTGATCGGTTGCAGCGTCATGGTTTTCTCGTTGCTCCACAGCGCGGCCGATGAGTTTGTGGCTCGGGGCCGGTCCAAGCTGGTGACACCTAGGAAAGGACTTCCCAATCGTGATGTCAAGCCGCTGCCGTGACGGGAGGTGAACCTTGATAGCACTGTCCGTCACGAATCATCGCCCACAGGACGTTGAGCCTGCGGCGTGCGAGAGAGAGCAGAGCCTGCTTGTGGCCCTTTCCTTCGCTTCTCTTCCGCTGGTAGTACGCCTTGGAGGCGGGGCAGGTGGTGATGCTGACCATCGCCGAGAGGTACATGCTTCGCAGCGGTCCGCGGTGGTAGCGCTTGGGTCTGCGCAGATTGCCGCTGACGCGGCCGGAGTCGCGGGGCCTTGGGGCCAGGCCGGCGAAGCCGGCCAGGCGGTCGGGGCTGCCGAAGGCGTCCATGTCACCGCCGGTCGCGGCGATGAACTCGGCGCCGAGTTTCGCTCCCATGCCGGGCAGGCTGCGGATCACTTCGGCGTGCGGATGCTCGCGAAACTTGGCCTCGATCAGGGCGTGGAGCTCGGCGATCTCCTCATCAAGGGCCATCAGCCCCTTCGCGAGGCGGACCACCATGGCGGCGGCCAGCTTCTCGCCGGGCAGCGCGGTCTGCTGGGCCTGTGCGGCTTCCACTGCCGTCTTCGCGAGTGCGGCGGCGCCGCGGATCTTGCAGTTCTTCAGCCAAGTCTCGATCCGCTTCGCGCCGGCTCGCCGGATCGCGGCAGGGGTCTGGTAGCCGGTCAGCAGCATCACGGGCCCCTTGTTGACCAGGTCCAGCGACCTCTCCAACGCCGGGAAAATCTCCAGCAGTTGAGCGCGAAGGCGGTTGATCTGCCGAGTGCGGTCGAACACCACGTCCAGGCGCCGGGTGGTCAGGGTGCGCAGGTCGACGGCGATCTCGTCGCCGGGCCGCAGGAGGCCGAGGTCACGGCGGACGCGGGCCTGGTCGGCGATGACGAACGCGTCCTTCGCATCGGTCTTCCCCTTGTAGGTGGCCGAACCCCGGTGGACGGCCAGGCCGGTGAGGTAGGCCATGGGCTGGCCGTGGCTGAGGAGCAGGTCAATCAGCAGGGCGGCACCGCCATGGTTGAGGTCGACGGCCCACAGCACGTCGGCGGATATCTCCAGGACGTCGCCGATGAGCTGGAGCAGCTCGGTCTCGTCGTTCAGGATCCGGCGGGACAGCAGCCGCTCGCCGTCCGCGTTAATCACCACGCAGTGGTGATGCTCCTTGCCGATGTCCACCCCGGCCCAGATCTCGGGCACGTCCCTCCGCCAGCTCGTCGTCACTTCGATCCCGCAGACGACCTCGCCGACGTTGTCCTGCAGCAGCGATCGAGTCGCGTCTCCCAATTGGCGGTCGAGTCGTCGCGGGGCCCCGGGCGGCCAAGTCCTTTGAGCCATCCAAAAGGCGCCCGCCGTGCAGCCATACCCAAAGCCCCTGGGCCCTCCGACCTTACGAATGACCAGAGCAACCACCCTTGAAAGGTAGGACACCGCCATGTCGGAGCTTCTCGTCGACTTCATCACCTCCCTCGATGGCCACGCATCGGGAGAGGGGTGGCCCGGGTTCTGGGGCCTCGAGGGCCCGGAGTACCTCGCATGGCTCGGCGAGCAGCCCGAGGCCACCTACCTGATGGGAGCGAACACCTACCGTCTGATGTCGGGCTTCGCCGCAGGCGAGGTCCCGAGTGGCCAAGACGAGTTCAGGCCCGAAGAGGAGGCGTCCGTCGACGAACTCACGCAAGCGTCCAAGGTGGTGTTCTCCTCCTCACTCGAGGAGCCGCTGACGTGGGCCAACTCCACGCTCGTGCGCGACGACGCCGTCGAGGCGGTCCGCGCCATGAAGTCGAGTGGCTCGGGGCTCCTCAGTACGATCGGCAGCCTCAGCCTGTGCCGGTCCCTGCTACGAGCCGGACTCGTCGACCGCTTCCGGGTCGTGATGTTCCCGGTGATCACCGGGGCCACGGGCGAAGAACGCATCTACGACGGCTATCCGGACATTGTCCTCGAGATGATCGATCACCGCACTTTTGACGGCCGCATCCAGTTGGTCGAGTACAAGCCCCGCGTGCTCGAGCACCCGCCGCTCGGCGTCCCTGCGTGACGTCGCCCCGTCCGCCGGTCTGGACGGCCGCCAGGTCGGCGCCGGCGGGCGCGGAGCAGCGCGCGGGGGGCGCGGACCTCCCGGAACAAGCTCGATGCGGTGTGCTTGCTGTAGTTCAAGTGGTAGTGGTCGGCGGCGGCTTCGGTGAGTTCGTCCGGCACTCCAACGCTGAAGGGAGCACGGTCTCGTGGTCGGTACCCGTGAGCAACTCGCGGTCCCTTCGCGGCCATGCGTCGGACCAGGTTGCCTGCCGGCTGGAAGCAGTCAGGGGGCAACGGGGCAGACGCGGCGTCGTGTTCTACCTGGTGATGAGGTCGGTCACCGCTCGGATGCCGCCCTCGGTGAGGGCGGTGCGTTGGCGGTCCGCGCCGGTTCCGTGCTGTAGGAGGTGGTCGATCAGGGATGTCACCTGCGCTGTGTCGCCGGAGGCGTCGAGGGCGGGGGTGATGTGGAAGAGGAGTCGGCGCAGCACTTCGCCGGCTGGGCGGGTGTTGCCGTCCAGGTCGACGAGGGTGTCGCTCAGACCATGACGGGCGGCGTGCCACAGGCTCGCGCGTAGCAGCTCAGGGGCGCACTCGGGGGCGGGGGCGTCGGCCGAGACCGCGTCGAGTTCCGTCTGGACGAGGGCCCGGACCACGCCCGCGAGCTTCACCGCGTCATCGACGCGCAACTGGACGTCCAGGCACCGCACCTCCAGGGTGGGATACGGGGCCGAGAGACGGGCCAGCCAGTACACCTGCCCGATGTCCGAGATCAGCCCGCTCTTCAGCAGCCGTTGCACGCGCCGGTCGTAGTCGGCCACGTCGTGGAAGTGCGGGGGCATGCCGCTGACCGGCCAACGGCCGAAGATCACCGTGCGCCAGCTGGCGAAGCCGGTGTCGTGGGCGTCCCAGAGGGGTGAGTTCGCCGACATGGCCGTGAGTGTCGGCAGCCACACCCGGAGCCGGTTCATGAGCTGCAGTCCTTCCTCGCGGCTGGGCACCGCGACATGGACGTGCATGCCGTTGACCAGCTGGTCGGCCACCAGCTGCGGGGCCTGCGCGCGCATGGCGCGGTAACGGACCTTGTCGGTGACGGCCACGGGGCGGCTGTGCCGCAGCGGGGAGGTTCCGCAGGGTGCGAGCCTGCAGCCGTGCCGTTCGGCCGCCGTCCCGACGGCGTTCCGCAACCGCAGCAGATGCCCCCTGACCTCCTCCAGGGACTCGCACACCGGGGTGGCCACCTCGACCTGAGCCTGCAGCAGCTCGCTCTGCACCTCCTGATCGGCCACGAACGGCGCGAGCCCAGCCGTGGCGCGCACCTTGTCGGCCAGCGGCACGGGCAGACCCGTGACCGGGTCGAGCAACAGGTACTCTTCTTCCACACCGATCGTCGTCATCGGCCGCCTTCTGTTCCGCCCCCGTCGCCGGAGTCCTGATCTCACCGTGCCGGTCACCTGCTCACCCCCGACGGGTGCGCACTCACCGGGTGAACCGAGTGCCTCGATCACTGCAGGAGAAACCGGTCCCGCTGACCCGTATTTCGGACCCTGTCGCGCTCACCGCCAACCACAGGCCGTCCGCACCTCACTGAGGGGAGTGGATGACACGACCACCACGGGAGAAGGCGCCGCGACGAGGAACGCTCCGACCATTCACGTCGGCGCACGGGATGCCGCGTTCGCCGAACCACGGGCGAGGGTTCCGCCGACCTACCCCGCCCCCGTGGCCGACGCCGTCCGCGAGGACCGGCCGGTGTGGGTCGGCAGCCAGGAGGAGATGGCTCGCTTCTCTGCGCGCACCGCGGTGGCCCTCCCGTACCCGTCGGCGCTGGTGGCCGCGCCGGTGACCGGCGTGCGGTCGTGGGGTTCCCTGGTGCTGATCCAGCCGACCACGCGCCCGGCTGGTCATGATCAAGCGGGAGCGGGGCAACACGAATTCCGGTTGCCGACGGCTGGCTCGGCTGCTGGAGGAGACCGTCGAGCGGGGCGCCGCGGTCCGCCGTGAACAGCCACGTGTTGTCTGCGTCGGAACCGGCCGACGGGCGGCGGGCCGGCAGTCGGCCGCCGCCGACTTCGTCGAGCGGCTGCCGGCGGCAGCTGTGCCGTGGTCCTGGAGGGGCGCTTCACCTGCTAGCACCGTCACACCGGCTGGCGCCGGTCGGCTGGACCACCTCACGCATCACGCCGTCGGCCTGGCCGAGGTCGCCAGGGTCCAGGACGTCGTCGACCTGGTCGCCGACCAGATCACGCCCACCTACGGCGCCCGCGGCCTCGCCCACCCCTCGCCGACATCGACCAGGACCTGGGGCACCTCGACACGCTGCTGAGCAAGACCGCCACCACCGCGCAGCGCACGGACGACGTCATCCTTCTTGTGCACCGGTGCGAGGAACGCCGCTGACCACAGGGGGCACAGGGCGGGCAGCAACGCGGCGCGGCCGGATCGCGCCGTTGATGAGCGACGGCTGCCGAACGGTGCTTGCCGCTCGGGTGCGCGGCGCCATCATGACGACCGGTGACTTCGCTGCCGCGGTCAGCGCGGTCGCGTCACAGAGACCTGCGGGCCACGGTCGGGAGGCCGCGGCCGCTCAGAAGTCCGTCGGCAGCCCGCTCGCCTCGGCGATGCCCCGCAGTTCCTGGTTCTCCCTGTGCCGCTCCTTGACGTAGTCGGCGATTTCGCCGAGGCGGACCGGATCGGCAGCGGTGTTCGCGTCCGTGACGATCCTGATCGGGTCGGCCTCCTCGACGTCGATCTCGACCAGCTCGTTGTCCAGCCGGCCGGTCACTGCGGTGGCGATGACCAGGGCGGCCTCGTCTCGCACCTCTTGGGGCAGTTCGTCGTCGGATCCTGGGTCGAGCGTGAGGTCGACCCTGAAGAGGCGCTCCTCTTCGATCGCCTTCAGCACGGGTGCCACCGCGCGCAGCAGACGGCTGTAGTCCTCCGCGTCCATCTGCAAGCGGAGGAGGTCCAGGTACACGTCCACGGGCCGGCCGTCGCCATATGGAATCTCGGAGTCGTTCATCTCCTTCGGGTTTCCCGTAGGACGCGGTTCAGACCCGTTGTCAGCGGGCCATTGCGAAAGAGAACGCATCGAAGAGCGCCAGCCTGCCCTCTCCGTGACCGAGCCCTGCGCCGCCCGGCGGGCCCGGAGCCCGACCGGTCCGTGCCAACGCACTCGTGTCCATGTGGACCTCCCGGCAATGTGGGCCACCCGGCAATCCGGAGCCCCGGCCCGGCCACCACACACGCTGCTTGCCGTCGGCCGGGCCGTACCTCATACCGGCACGGCGCCGACATCACAGACCACCACCCGCGCAGCGCGCCGACCGCACTCATCCCCACCCATGCGGCGCCCGGCACCGTCCTCATCGTATGGTCACGTGCGCCGCGGCACCAGGCCGTGTGTAAGCCTGCCGCGGGGCGAGAGGACCGTGGTCGCCCGCGCAGACGACGACCGTCTCCAGCGGTTCACCGCAGTCACGGTGACGGACTTCCAGAGGCGGCCCCTCCGGATCCGCCGTGTAGCGGTCGCCCCACTGCTTCAGGGCGAGCATCACCGGCCACAAATCCCAGCCCTTGCGGGTGAGCCGGTACTCGTGACGCGTGCGGTGGCCCGGCTCGCGGTACGGGACCGTATCCAGGATCCCGGCGGCGACCAGTTTGCGCAGCCGGTCCGCCAGTACCGCCTCCGACAGTCCCACGTGCCGGCGGAAGTCGTCGAAGCGGCGCACGCCGTTCATGGCGTCGCGCAACACCAGAAGCGACCACTTCTCGCCGATCAGATCGAGTGTGCGCTGCACCGTGCAGTTCTCGGTGCTCGTCTCCAGCCAGGTCATGTCGTCATCGTAGGCTGACTTCGACATTGACAGCCAGCTATTCGACGTCGGCCAGGAGAGTGGCCTCGACTTCCTGCGCAGCGTGCTTCGCGGACGTCTGCCCGCCCCGCCCATCGCCGCTACGCTCGGATTCACCCTGGAGCAAGTCGAGTTCGGCCACGCCGTCTTCGCCTTGGAGCCGGGGGAGGAGCACTACAACCCCATCGGCAGCGTCCACGGCGGCGTCTACGCCACCCTCCTCGACTCGGCCGCGGGCTGTGCGGTGCAGTCGGTGCTTCCGGTCGGCATGGGGTACACCTCGCTCGACCTGAGCGTGAAGTTCCTGCGTCAGGTCACCGTCGACACCGGCAAGGTCCGTGCCGTCGGCACCGTTCTCAACCACGGCCGCCGCACGGCCCTGGCACAAGCCGAACTGCTCGACTCCGAGGACCGCTTGCTCGCCCATGCCACGAGCAGCTGCATGCTCTTCCCCATCCCGCCGAGCTGACAACGGCAACAGCACGACCGCGTATTCGTCGCCCGACTTCAGGTGAACCGTCCATGACGACCGCTGCCGCACGCGCCGTAGCTCACGAGCCCTGCGCAACGCCCTTGACGAACAGGAGGCCGTCGATGGCCGTCAGGTGGGCCGGATCCGAGCGGGGCGTAGCCGCACCAGGGTGACAGGCCGGGTGCGAGGCGGTGCGCCTGCGGACGCCGCCGCGGGGTTCTGGCCGTTCCTCCGGCGTCCACTGCTGCGGGAAGGGCAGGCCCGCAGGGTACCCGCCGTCCTCTGGCCGAGCGTGAGCATCGCCTCTGTGACCTCGCCGTACGCCGCATCGGGGATCGCGGTGGCGGCCTCCTCAAGGATCAGCAGCCGTGCCCCGGGGGTCGCGCGCGATCGCTCCGCCGTTGCCGACGGGGAAGAACCGGTCGCGCCGGCCGTGGTCGACGAGAGTGGGGACCTCGATCTCGGCCAGGCCACCGCTCCACCCGCCGACCTGCCCGGCACGAACGGCTGATCGCCAAAGGCGGGGAACGGCTGGCTCTGGACTACTGCCTGGGGGCCCTGGTGCGCAAGCCGGGAGCCCTGGCGGGGCCGACCGGGCTCGAACAGGCCAAAGCCACAAGGAAGTTCACCCCGATCCACGATGTGTAGTGGGCTTCGGCCTGCTGGGGCGTGTTTCGGATGTGCTTGTCACAGCAACTCGTTGATGGCCGTTTCGAGGACCGTGGCTTCGTAGCGGGTGGCGATCGTGGTGGCGCGGTTGTGAAGGGCGGTGCGCAGTGATGCCGGGGTCAGGGCTTCTGCGTCCGTGCTGAGTTGCCACAGCGCCCACTCGGCGTGCCGCAGGTCCTGGAAGGTCACCTCCAGTCGCAGCCAGCCGTCTGTGTCGGGTTCTGCGGCGCGGACGGCGACCACGGTGTTCAGCAGGTCCTCCCGCCGCTCGGGGTTCACCCGTACCAGCACGGCGATGTGGTCGGCGGACAGGAACTGCGCGCAGCGTTCCCGCCAGACCCGGTCCAGATCAACCGCGTTCGGTCGCTGTGCCGCTTCTGGGAGTTCCTCGGCGGCCAGTACCCGCGACAGCCGGTAGGTGCGGTCCGCGCCGGATCTCGTGGCGAGCAAGTAGCCCCGGTCGCGCACCGTGACCAGGCCGATCGGGTCCACCGTGCGCCACTGCGGTGCCTGGTCCGTGGCCGCGTAGTGGATGCGCAGTTTGTGTCCGGCGAGCACCGAGCGCCGGATCTCGGTCATTGTCGTGCCGGGCACCTCCTCGGTGATCGGCCGGCGGGAGAGCAGGTCGGTCTCGGGCTCGACGAGAAATCGCTGGGCCGCGTCGCTCGCGGTGGCCTGATGGCCTTCGGGGAGTGCGTCAACCACCTTGCGCATGGCCGAAGCGAGCGCCGAGCCGAGGCCGAATGCCTGCTCGCCACGCCCCGATCCGGCGGTCAGCAGGGCAAGGGCCTCGTCTTGGTTGAGTCCGGTGAGCTCGGTCCGGAAGCCGGGCAACAGCGCGAACCCGCCGTGCCGGCCGCGTTCGGCGTAGACCGGGACGCCGGCTGCGGACAGCGCCTCGATGTCGCGCAGCACGGTACGGGTGGACACCTCAAGCTCGCGAGCCAGCATGTTGGCGGTCAGCCGACCGCGCTGACGGAGCAGCAGCACCAGCGAGACCAGCCGATCGGCGCGCATATGAGGACCTTATCGAATACATGACCAAGGGTGTCATCTTTTCTTGGGAGGCTCGTGAGCATCGGCGTCATCGATGGCGACCGACGCGCCGATGGACGTCCGTAACTCCCGACGAATCGCATGGAGCTGAAGTGGCAGTGGAACGAACGGCAGTCAACCCGGTGTCCTGGTCCGTGGAGATGGGATTCAACCAGGGTGAGATCGTCTGCGGGCACACGCGGACCCTGTACTGCTCCGGACAGACCGCGATGAGCGCCGAAGGCAAGCCGCAGCATGACGGCGACATGGCCGCACAGCTGGCGCTGAGCCTGGACAACCTGGAGGCTGTGCTCGGCGAGGCCGACATGTCCCTCGCGAACCTCGTCCGGGTCAACGTCTACACCACAGACGTCGATCTGCTGTTCGCGCACTACGGCGTGCTGGCGTCGCGGTTGGGCGCCGCCGGGGTAGCACCGGCCACCACGATGCTCGGGGTGACACGGCTGGCGATTCGCGGCCAGATGGTCGAGCTCGAGGGGACCGCCGTCGCCTGACGCGACCTCGCTGCCTCTGCCGCTCGGGTGATTGCCGGTGCCGAGCACGACCCGGAAGCATGCTACCGCTCGCTGACCGTCCGGCGATCGGCCGAGCAGCACCGCGTCACGTCCCAGGAAGTGGATCTTTAATCGGTAATGATCTAGCTTCGTGGT
This sequence comes from Streptomyces sp. CA-251387, assembly GCF_050936625.1. Taxonomy (NCBI): domain Bacteria; kingdom Bacillati; phylum Actinomycetota; class Actinomycetes; order Kitasatosporales; family Streptomycetaceae; genus Streptomyces; species Streptomyces sp. CA-251387. The sequence continues at coordinate 9,157,358 of NZ_JBNJMJ010000001.1, forward strand.
GACGCCGGGATCTGACGGACGAACAGTGGGCGGTGCTGGAACCGCTGTTGCCCATGGGCGAGTACCCCGGCCGGCCGCCGATATGGAAGCGCCAGCGGCTGATCAACGGCATGCGCTTGCGGGTCCGCCCCGGCATCCCCTGGCGGGACATGTCCGAGAAAGGTTCACGCCGTGGATGCGCTCATACGACCTGTTCCGACGCCGGCAGCGGGACGGCACCTGGCATCGGATCGTCACCGCGCTGCCGGCCCGAGCGGACGCCGAGAGTTTGATCACCTGGGACATCAATGTCGACTCCGTAAGTTGGTTGGCGGTCCGGAAGAGTGGGGTGTGGCTCTAAAGTCGCTTGCCCCCGGTGGCTCCGGTGGAGTGGCCGCCCCGCTCTTCGGGACGCCTGGCCGCTGATTGAGATCTGCGCATGGATCGCTGTTTACGGAGCTGACGGCGGGTGTTCCTCGGGCCGAACGGCATGCTGCCTGAACCGAGGAGACCCACATGGCCAAGCAGCTGACCCACCTCTGGGTCGGAATCGACGCCGGTAAAGCCCATCACCGGCTCGCCGCGGTCGACGAAACCGGGGCACCGATCTGGAGCAAGAAGGTTCCCAACGACGAGAGCGCGATTCTGACCGCCCTCGGCGAAATCCTCGCCCTCTCCGACAACGTGCACTGGGCCGTTGACATCGCTGGTACCGCGTCCGCGCTGTTGCTGGCCTTACTCGCCGCCCGCGGCCAACAGGCCGTCTACGTTCCCGGCCGAACGGTCAACCGGATGTCCGGGTCCTACCGCGGTGAAGCCAAGACCGACGCCCGTGACGCCTACGTGATCGCAGACACCGCCCGGCTGCGGCGAGACTTCACCGCCATCGACGTCCCCGCCCAGCTGGCAGCCGATCTGTCTCTGCTGACCGCCCACCGCACCGACCTGATCGCCGACCGCGTCCGCCTGCTCAACCGGCTCCGCGACATGCTTACCGGGATCTTCCCCGCCCTGGAACGGGCCTTCGACTACGCCGACCACAAAGGCGCGCTCATCCTGCTCACCCGCCACCGAGCACCGGCAGCCATACGCCGCCACGGCCAAGTCCGCCTCACCGCCTGGCTCAAGGCACAAAACGTCCGCAACCCCGACGCGGTCGCCGCCAGCGCCCTCCAAGCCGCCAGGACTCAGCACGTCACGCTGCCGGGCCAAGACGTCGCCGCCGGCATCGTCGCGGACATCGCGACACAGATCCTCGCCCTGGACGACCGGCTCAAGCAGATCGACCAGCAGATCCGGCAAACCTTTCGCACCCACCCCCAGGCCCACATCATCGAGTCCCTGCCGGGCATGGGCCCCATCCTGGGAGCCGAGTTCATCGTCGCAGCCGGTGACCTGAGCACCTACGCCGACGCATGCCACCTCGCCTCCGCCGCCGGGCTCGTGCCCGTTCCACGCGACTCCGGACGCCGCACCCGAAACCTCCACCGCCCCAAGCGCTACGACCGACGCCTCCGCCGCGTCTTCTACCTGTCCGCCCAGACCAGCATCATCCGCGAAGGCCCCAACCGCGACTACTACCTGAAGAAGCGGACCGAGGGATGCAAACACGTCCAAGCCGTCATCGCCCTCGCCCGGCGACGTGTCGATGTCCTATGGGCTCTCCTGCGCGACGACAGACTCTTCACCTTCCACCCACCCGTCGCCCAAGCCGCTTGACGGGCCAGCGCACCCCGCCCACCTGGCGATAGCCTGCGGGCCAAACCAGAAGGGTGGGTCCAGTGGGCTTCGACGCAGAACGATCAGCGCGCATCGCTGCCATGCAGGAAACTGCCCGACCCATCTGGGAGGCAACCGGCGACACGGACGCACTTGTCCGCGTACAAGTGAACGTGCACCACCTCGTACGGATGAGAGTGCACCGTTCTTGATGCGGTGAGGGGCATGGGCCGCGAGTCTGCTGCTGTCGGTTCGGGTGGCAGAGGGGCGGCTGACGGTGGTCTTGGATCCGCATCGCTGGCTGGAGCTTCGGCGGTTTCGCGGTTTGTATGAGTCCGGCGCGATGAGCCTGCGGGAGATCGCGAAGGAGACCGGACTGAACCGCCGCACGGTCGCGAAGTACCTGTCGGGTGAGGTGGCGGCTGCGCCGCCGCAGCGGGAGCCGAACGGGCAGCCGCGGCGGCGGGTGGTGGACGAGGTTGCCCCGCTGATCGACGCGATGCTGCGGGCGGAGATCCTGCTCAAGGGGGCGGTGATCCACGAGCGCCTGGTCCAGGAGTACGGGGTCGCGATCAACTACCAGCGGGTGAAGCTCTACCTGCAGGAGGCCAGGCCCAGGATCGCCGAGGAACTCGGGATCAGCCCGGGTGAACTGGCCGGTCTGCACCGCCGGTTCGAGGTGGTCCCTGGCGCTCAGGCCCAGGTGGACTGGGGTGATGAGGGCAAGGTCCTCGCTCATGTCGGCATTCCGAAGGTCTACTCGTTCCACATGACGTTGTCGTACTCGCGCGACCCGTTCTGCTGCTTCACCGCCAGCCAGGACCTGGCGACCTTCTTCGACTGCCACCGACAGGCGTTCGCGCACTTCGGCGGGGTGCCGATGACGATCGTCTACGACCGCACCAAGACCGTCGTGCGCCGGCACGTCGCCCCGGGCGAGGCGGTCCCGCTGCATCCGGAGGCGGTCGCGTTCGCCGGGCACTACGACTTCGACATCGATGTGCTGGCTGCCTACCGGCCGCAGGGCAAGGGCCGCGTCGAGCGGCAGGTCGGCATCGTCCGCGATCACGTGCTGGCCGGGCGGGCGTTTGCGTCCATCGAGGAGATGAACGCCGCTTTCGCAGCCTGGGTGCCGCTGCGGCGGGCGAAGGTGCATGGCACTCATGGCGAGGTCATCGGCCATCGGGCGGTGCGCGACCACATGGCCCTGCGTCCGCTGCCCGAGACTCCGTATGTGGTCGCCCAGCGGCAACTGCGGCATGTGGGCAAGGACTGCCTGGTCGCCTTCGACGCGAACCTTTACTCGGTGCCCGCCCGCAGGGTCCGCCCCCGTCAGCTGGTCGAGATCCGGGCCACGAAGTCCCAGGTCACGCTGCACTCCACGGTCCCCGGCTCGGACGGTGAGACTCTGCTGGCCGCCCATCCGCGGGCTGTTGGCCGCGGCGCCCGCATCGTCGACGACAGGCACTGGGACGGTCTGCCCACCGGCGCCGGCCGCCGCGTCACCACCGGCGACAGCCCGGCTTCGCCCCGCCGGGACCCCTCGCCCGAGCCGCAGGCCAGCCCGCTACAGGCCCTGCTGAACCGGGCCGCTGCCGCCCGCGTCGAGGTCGGCCGCCGTCCGCTGTCGGTCTATGACGAGCTGACCGGCACCCGACCCTTCACCTCCAACACTCCGACAAAGGAAGCCCGTTGAGCGAGCTGACCGGCACCCGCATCCGCACCACGGCCGTCAAGCTCGGCCTGCCTCACCTGGCCGACGCCCTGAACCAGTACATCCAGCGGGCTGACGAGGCCAAGATGGGCTATCTCGACTTCCTGGACCTGGTGCTGTCCGAGGAACTCGCCGTCAAGGACGACCGGCGCTTTCGGCAGGGCCTGCGGCTGTCGAAGCTGCCACACCACAAAACGCTGGACGACTACGACTTCTCCTTCCAGCCCGAGCTCGACCCCCGCAAGGTCAAGGATCTCGCCAGCCTCTCCTTCGTCGAGGAGAAGGCCAACGTTGCCCTGCTCGGCCCGCCCGGCGTCGGCAAGACGCACATCGCCGTCGCCCTGGCCGTCGCGGCCTGCCGGGCCGGCTACTCGATCTACTTCACCAGCCTCGACGACATGGTCCGCAACCTCAAGGCCGCCGAAGCGGCAGGTCGGCTGACCAGCAAGCTCGGCACTTATCTGCGGCCGGGCGTTCTCGTGGTCGATGAGGTGGGATACCAGCCACTCGAGCGAGCCGAGGCGAACCTGGTGTTCCAGGTGATCTCCAAGCGTTACGAGAAGGGCTCGATCATCCTGACCTCGAACAAGACCTTCAGCGAATGGGGCCAGGTCTTCGGGGACGAGGTCCTCGCCACCGCCATCCTCGACCGACTCCTGCACCACTGCGAGGTCGTTCCCATCAACGGCAACAGCTACCGGCTCAAGAACCGGCTCCAGGCCATCGAGCGAGACACCGACGTGGCCTGAGTGGTGCACATATCCCCGTACTTGGTGGTGCATTCACACGAGTACGGGGACAGCACTCCAGCAGCTCCTCAAGGACAACGGGTGTCACGGAGTGGAAGCCGTGTTCGTGACCATGGGCCTGCTGAACTGCGATCTTGCCGAAGCCCAAAGAGCCTTCTTCAGCGCCCCGTGCCGCGACGCCGAACGCCGCTTCCATAACCGGGCCATGGACCTGCTCGAAGAGGCCGCCGACAGCGACGCGTGACAGCATCAGCGGCCCTTGACTCAGCCATAAAGACTCCGCCGACCTGTTCCCCGTGCTAAACAGCTCGTCATGGACCAGGTGTCGGAAGCCTTGATCGCGGGAGTAGCGAGTCTAATCGGCGCCCTAGCAGGTGCTCTTGTTGGCAGCAAGGCAACAATACGAGCAGCAAGAATCAGTGCACGGACGGAAGTCGCCAAATCTCGCTACGAAACGCGGCATCCTGCATACCAAGCCCTCACAACATCACTGAACCAGCTACGCCACTCTCTTGAAGCGAATGATGCTGATTTTGAACTAGCAGCCTTTGAGGCAGCCGACCAAAGAGTCCACGACAACATCGTCGAGGTCTCGCGAGAAGGACCTCGGGAAGTGGCCGAGATTGCGCAAGACATGGGCTGGGAGTGCTACGAGCTCAAGAAGGAGGTTCGCAATGGCCAACTCAACTCTCGCGCTGCACGTATTAACGCGTGGCAAACACGGATCGTGCCATGGCGAGACGATCTGGACGAGGCCATGCAGCAACATGGCATCTAGACCCAGACATACGAAGCGCCACCCAAAGACAGGTCGGCCCGGCACTGAGTCCGTCCGGTCGGCATCGCAACAGCGAACTGACGGCCCAAGCGCCCAGGCCGTCTGAGGGCCGTGGAAAGGTGGCCAACGACGACCAACACTGACAAGCGTCGACAGCCAAGTCGCACGTCGCTGGGTTGATCGACAACACGGCCACTGCCAGAGACCCGGTCCTTCACTTCTTCGGCTACCGAGCGCATCACAGGAGCACGTGACCCTGGCGGTCCTCACTTGACGCGCCCATTGAGACTCCACCGTCTGCCGGGCCCACCAGCACGCCGCCGGCGCGAGGAAAAGGGGGATCTCCAAAAGGAGCCGCCCGCAGGGGTCGCCGTTGAGTCGGCCGACCACGCACTCGGACCCTCGCGCGGCGGGCTGACCACCAAGCAGCATCCGGCGGTCGAGCAGCGGCAGAAGCCGATGGCCATCGTGATCACGGCTGGACAGCGCGACGACTCCCCGCAGGCAGATCGCCGACTCCACACCTGCGGGCGCCGAGCCCGGCAGCGTCGAGTGACACGTCACATGCCCGTGGATCGAGGTCGGCTACCCTACTCGCCGGTAAGGTCCTCGGGTGCAGTGACAGGGAGATCACCGACGGTGCGTCAGCGCAGTCTTGAGGAGTCCGTCGTGGTGGATGCCGTGCCGGAGGCCGTCTATCAGCTGGTGGCGCACCTGCCCGACATGGGCCGCTGGAGTCCCGAGTGCCGCCGGGTCTGGGTGCCGCGCCCGCCCGTGCGCACCGGCACGCGCTTCGTCGGCTTCAACCGGCGCGGGCCCTTCGTCTGGTTCACAACGGGCCGGGTCACGGCGGCGCGGGTGGGTGAGGAGTTCACGTTCGACGTCGGGGTCTTCGGGCTGCCGATCGCCCGCTGGGGCTATCGCTTCGCCGCCGAAGGGACGGGCACCCGCGTGACCGAGACCTGGCAGGACCTGCGCACCGGTCCCGGCGCGTGCCTTGCCGACCTCCTCGGCGTCGTCTTCGCCGGCACCACCCCGGAGCGCCGCATCGCCGTGAACCGCCACGGCATGCGCACCACCCTCACCCGGATCGCGCGGGCAGCTGCGCCATCGTCCTGACCTGTAGGCCGACGTCCACCAGGAGATCGCTCGCATCATCGACCGGACAGGCCCCGGCCCCGTCAGCCCGGCGGTCCCCAATCGAGCCTCTGTCACAGATCTTGGGGAGCCGTTACGGAGCGTCAATAGGGAACGGCTTCGGCGTCGGCTGGACTGTCGAGACAAGCGTTCCGCTGGTCACCAGGCATCATCGCGAGTAGACGACGACCATGGCAGCAACCCTTTTCGTCCCAGCGCAGGGCCGCGAGTTCCGGTAGCCGTCCGGCTTGTCATGAGGAGGTCGCGCGGCTGCACGAGGCGGCCGAGCGGGTGCAGGCGGTGCTGGTCGCGGGGGAGGGCGTGGTTGGAGGGGGCGCGGGCGTCGGTGGCCGACTTGCCGGCCGAGGCTCTGGCGTCGGGCAGTGTTGATCAATAAGCGGACTTATTGGGGCGGATTCGGCGTCTCCCTGCGCGTCTGTGTCCGTGATCCTATGCTGAGGCTGGGGACGACCTGGGGGGGTATGTCTGATGAGGGCAGTAGGCAGGGGAACGTCCCTGTTTAGGTCGGGTGTCAAGGGGCTCTTGGGACGTGCTGGGTTCGACATCGTGCGCAGCACCAACAACCTGGGCGGCGTCGATGACTTCCTGCCGTTCGAGGCGACGATGCGGGCTGCACGGGCGGCCGGTCTGTCGGTCGGTGACTACATTGACGAGGTCATGAACGGGACGCCTGGCGCAACGCAGTTCACCATCGATGAGCTAGGCGCTCTCGGGGTGTTCGCGGCCGAACCGGACAGGGTGCTGGAGATCGGACCCGGGTCCGGCCGGTATCTGGAGAAGACGCTGAAGGAGTGTTCACCAGAGAGCTACGAGATCTACGAGACGGCAGCGTCCTGGGCCGACTATCTGGTCGACACATTCGGCGTGGTCGCCCAACCGACTACAGGAAGCAGTCTCGCCCCGACACCCGACGGCAGCATCGACCTCGTTCTGGCCCATAAGGTCTTCAACACCGTGACTTTCCTGTGCGCCTGCCGCTACTTCTTCGAGATGGCGCGGGTCGCGCGCCCCGGTGGCCGGATCGTCTTCGACGTGATGACAGAGACCTGCCTGGATCCGGCCGCGGTACGCGCCTGGGCGGCGCAGGGCGGCGCGGGGCACGACTCCTACCCGGCCGCCATGCCTCGCCGGACATGCGTGGACCTCTTCGCGACCCTCGGCTGCAACCTGGAGGCCAGCTTCCTCGCGCCCATGGGCGTCGCCTCCACGGAGGTGCTTGTCTTTGCAAAGGCGGCTTGACCCTGAGAAGGCTTCCGCTTGGCGATCGGCGGGGGCTGGGGGTCGCGCTGATCTCACACCGTGGCGGCGGGAGGGTTGGTTCGCCGACCTCGGCGGCCACCTGGTCGAGTCGCTGGGCCGCCCGGGTATGGCGCGGCCGCCGCGGTGCGCAGGGGGATGAGACCAGGCGCCAGCTGCTTCCTGCCCCGGCGGTCAGCGGGATCCAACCTGACGACGCAGTGGTCGACGCGGCGCCGGGCGGGTGCGCATCCGCCGCGAGGACGGTGCCGTAGGTTCGCTCCTTGCGCCGAGGCGGACGCGTCGTTGCCGAGAATCCGGGGGGTGAGGGCTGGTGCTGGCGGGGCGGCCAGTTGCCCCGGCAGTTTGGTGTGCGGGCCGTGCGGGCGCAGCTTTGTGCACAGACGGTGGCCGGGCCGCCCACCGAATTCCCTCGCCACCGCCTTCATCGCCGACCGTGCCACCGGGGAGGAACGGCGGCGTGGCTCATCTCAGGCCCGGGACCTGTTCCACGAGAGTCCGGCGCCGGCACTGGCTCTGATCGCAGAAGAGGCGACGCACCTGCGGAGGAATGGTCAATCTCCGGCCGTCGGCGGGTGATTGTGCTGTCTGACGCCGGTATCGGCTGCGGGGCTCGTGTGGCTGGGTGATCGCCCTTCGGACAGCTGCCCGGCGGTCGGTGTCCTTGTGCGTCGGGCAGGGCCTGGCCGTCGGCGGTCGTGATCTGCCGCACTGTGAGGACGTCAGGCGTCTTCGTCTGCATGCCTGAGGGATCTGCTGGTGGAACGGTTGTGTATGAGCGTCGGCCTGCTGGGCCCCGACGTCACCACCGGTGATGGGGTTCTGCTCGGCGGCTTCCTGAGTCAGGCCGTCCTGGCGAGCGGCGACAGCCGCCCTGGCCGGTGGCGCCGTCTCCTGCGCATCTGCCTGGATGGCCTCGGCAGCCGCAATGCCGGATCTCTGCCCGAGCCCGCATCTCACGCGGACATAGCGGGAACGGACTGAACCGAGCATCCAGCTTTTCTCGTCCGCTGTGCCTGGGCAAGGGGATGGTGCAGATGGGGTACGGCCCGAGGGATGCAGGGGTTGTAGCTGTCACCAACGCGCGGTCACAGCCTCGCCCTTGGCTGCCCTGAGCGCGACAGTTGGCCGGACTCCTTGACGGGCACGCTCATGGGGTGTCTGTTTGATTTGGGCTTCAGATGTCGCGCCAGGTCGGGGTGTTTTCGCGGGTGAGGCGGCGGGTCATGAGGTCGACGGCCGCAAGGTGGATCATGGCGACGGATCGGTGCGGGTGGAGCCTCGCGGCCGAGGCGTCATCTCGCGCAGTGACCCGGTGCTCCGCAGCGCGCAGGCGCGGCGCCGGTGGCCCGGGTTCTCCCGGTTAGGCCCTGCAGGCGTTCTACTGGCGGTAGAGTGGCTTCATGGGTGAGCAAGACACCAGCATCAAGACCACCAAGGACGTCCGCGACCGCCTGCGGATTCTGGCCAGCGAGCGCGGCACCACCATGAACGAGCTCCTGAAGGAGCTGGTGACGCGTGAGCTGACCGAGGAGGAGAAGGAACAGCGGCGGCAGCATGCCCTGGAAGAGGTCCGGCAGACGACCGGCGTGACCGTCTCCGACGACGCACGCGCCCGGGCCCGATCCTTCCTGCAGGGCCTCGGACGGGAGCACCACGCCGCGTGATCCGCGTCCTGCTCGACCACACCTGTATCCAGGCGCTCGCCGACGGCGACGAATTCCTCAACGGCCTGTACGTCGAAGCCAGCTACGGCTATGCCGAGATCGTGATCCCTGCTCTTTCCGCAGTGGTCGCCGAGCGTGAACGACCAGGCGCGGGACAGCACATCCTGGGGCGCCGCTTCACCACGGCCGTCGAGTTCACCCGTTCTCACGCCCTGGTGGCCGGGGCATGGCGGCAGGTGGACTGGCGGGTGCTGCATCCGGCATCCTCAGTGATCGTTGCCCGGCAGGCCGACGAGGACGCCACCGTACTTTCCTTGGATCCCGACCTGTACGCGGGCACCGGGGTGAACCCGCTCAACCCGATGAGCCCCTGACGCCGCCGCTGCGTCGCCTGCCGTGACTTGAGCCGACCACTGCCTCTCCGTCTCCAGGAGGGTGCGGCGTTCGATACACGGGCCCGTTACATCTGGGATGCGGCGCGGACCGATGAGCGGGCGCCGTACCCAGAACCCGATCGGTGCGGCAAGCCCTGGTCAGCACTTGATGCTGGCGCGTGCGGCCAGGACAGCAAGTCCGAGGAGGGGGGTTCACTGAAGCGGTTGAACATCTCGATCCACGTGCCGGCGGTGGTGAGGTCCTGCCGCTGGAGCGGAAGACGACGGAGTTCAGCACGATGTGCCCGGCCTTCTAGGCGCGGTCGACGGTCCAGCGCTGGCTGAGTGGTCCCCGGCAACTTCCCCCAGGGCGCACCGCCGCTCCCCACCGCGCTCTGACACGACCTGCGTCTTCTCAGAAGGACGTCACCTCAGCGTGGAGCCATGGCCAATCCTTCGGTGCACTTTCTTCGAGTTCGTCCCACATCCGCTTGCTGTCACCGCGCCATGCTGCAACCATCCGCACATGTGCCCCTCCCGAGGGGCATGCCCTGACCAACTCTGGCTCCAACCAGCGAACAGGGACCCCGTGGAACGGGCGGTGGCTCGCCCTTCCATCAGGCGCAGGCCGGGACCACCCAGGTTCCGGCCTCGTTGTTCGGCCTGGCTGGTATCGCCGGGTGCTGGCTTGGGGTGTTGGCGGCCCCCGAGCCTCCGCCGCCCAGGAGAGCCCGCCCGGCATGCCGGCGGCCCGGTGCACGCTGGAAGCCACGCACCGAGCGTCTGCACTGGCGGCTGTGACCCCGTTCACGGGCATTCGGAGGCGCGGTACTCGCTCCCGCTGACGTACTCCACCCGCACGGCTTCGTCCTGCTCTCGCAGTACGTACAGCGTGCCGTCCCAGGGCGCCCAGTGTCGCGGTACGAGGAACAGCCGGTCACCGGAGACATGGAACAGCCGCAGTCCCGCGTACCGGTAGCGATAGGGACTGCCCTTCTCGTCGACGACGGCGACACAGCTGCCGCCGCCGCGGATCAGTAGGTCACGCTCGCTGAACACCACGACTGCGGGGAAGCCGTCGGCCACGGTGGCGGCCGTCTTCTCGGCCCGGCCCCGGCCCACGATCCCGGCGTAGGCGTACACCGCCCAGAACAGTGCGACCACGGCTACCAGCAGGGCGGGTGCCCAGATCCGCGCGGTCGGTGGCCGGGCGGCGGTTCCTTGCGGTTCCGGGCGGGTGCGCGCGTACGCACTGAGTAGCACGCCCGCCAGGATCGCCAGCGGGAGGACCAGCCCGAGCAGGCCCGGCGCGGCGTAGGACAGGGGCACGAGCAGCAGGGCCGGCAGCCACGCGTGCCGCAGCCCTCGCAGCACGCGCGCGGCACGCGCCGGTTCGCGCCGCACCCGTTGATGCAACGTCGACGCCGCCATCAAGACGGCGGACGCCACAAGGACGGGGAGGTAGAGCGCGTCCACGCTGCGCAGCAGATAGTCGGCTGTGGAGAACCGGAAGAGCGTGTCCCGCAGCCCGAGCGCCTGCGTTTCGGCGTCGGTGCTCGCCCAGCCGAAGTAGAAGAGGACGGCGGTGAAGAGGGAGAGGAGCGAGCCGATGGTGCCGACGAGTTCCAGCCAGTTCCGGGGCTCGGGCGGAGGCGACGGGGCCGGTGGGGGAGCGGGCGGTGGGTCGGGTGGCGCCGGTGTGGGCGTGGGATCAGGCCCGGGCGTCGGTTGGGGTGTCGGGTCCGGCGCGCCCGGCGGGCGGCGGAGTCGCGCGCGGGCACGGGTTAGCACCGTACGGAGGCGGCGCGTCGGGGTGGCGGGGGTCACGGGCTCGCCGACGTGGAACCGGTGGTGCCGGGCGTGCCAGGGGCTACGGCGGTGAAGGCGGACTCCTTGATCGCGTCGGTGGTGTTGTAGTGGACGCGCACGTCCACCGCTTGGCCGTACTTGCCGTCGAGGGCCGGGACCACGGCGGTCAGCACCAGCTGGTCGCCCGATTCCGACAGGGGGTTCGGCGGTCCCTCCAGCCGCACGCCGCCTATGTACACGCTCCCGTCCCGCAGCAGCTCCGAGTGGTCGAAGTAAGTGCCGCGGACCTCGATCCAGATCGTGTCGCCCGGCGTGGCCTCGCCATCGCCGCCCACATCCACGGAGCTGATCACGTACTCGCAGGCCCGCGTGCCGCCCGGGGAGTCGGCCAGCTCGACGGTGGCCGAAGGGTAGAGCCGGTGGAAGTCCAGCAGCCCGGCCAGCACGCGATGGGCCGCGCGGCTCTTGCAGGTGTTGACCCGGTTCGCGACGGCGGAATAGTCCTGCACGGCCTGCGCCCAGCTGCCGCCCCGTCCCTCGACGGCCAGACAGGCGTTGGCCAGCCCGCGCAGCACCTGCCACTCGGTGTCGAGTTCTTGCCGTGAGATCGTGTCGAGGGCTTCCTGGCACCTGGCGGGCGTGCGCAGGACGTCGTACACGCTCTCCGGGTCCGGCGCGTTCTCGGTGTTGGGCGAGTGCGGGCCAGGCGGGAGCCAGCCGGGACCCTCGATGTGCCCGCCGCCACCACCGTTCTGCCCGCCCTCGTTTGCCCCGCCACCGTTGTCGCCACCCTCGTTGTTCCCGCCGCCGTTGTCGCCGCCCGCGTTCAGCCCGCCGACGTCGCCCGAACTCCCAGACGCACCGTTCCCGTTGGCCCCTCCTGAACTGTTCGATCCGCCGGACTCGGTCCCACCGGATCCGCTCCCGCCGCCGTCGGTGGGCCGCCAGGTGGGCGTGCTCTCTCCCGAACCGCCGGTCGCGCTAGCCTGACCGCCGTTTGAGCCTCCACCCGACGTGCTCGTGCCACTGCTGACCCCGGACGAACCGCCGCCCTCACCGCCCGCACATGCGGCCGCCGTCCCCACCGCCAGAAGCCCCGCGAGGAACAGCCCCACGATGCGGACCCCGCCCGATGCCGTCATGACGCCCCCCGATGTCATCGCTCCCGGGCATGCCCGGCCAGCAGCCGTGGCCAGCCCCCAGGAGGTCTCCTCATAATGGGACCACCCGACACTGTCGGGAAGCGACTTCGCCCAGGCTGCGACAGCAGTCGCCAACCGGTGTTCAGGAGGCGAAGCCCAGCTGGGGGGCTGACGGGACACCGAAGTGAGCGCCGCCTGTACGACACAGGACGGGCGGCGCCTCCGCATGCTCCCTCACTGGCTCTTCCATGCGAACGAGGGCTTCACCGGGACACGGATGGCGGCCACTTCACTGGCACGGCAATGCGTTGCGTGGAGTGGGACTGAGGCATCATGGAAGTGGTTGGCCCGCCGCTTTCCCCCGTAGTGGCGGGCCCGTTCCTTTTCAGCGGGCGAGGGTGACCTCGATGGGGTTGTTCGGGCAAGCGCTGAGGATCTCGGTGAGCGCGGTCTGCTCGGCCGGGCCGATCGCGAGTTGCCAGCGGGTTTTGACGGTCACCCAGTCGGTGGCGTAGGTGCAGCGGTAGCCGGCTGCCGGCGGTTTCCAAGTGCCCGGGTCCTGGTCGGCCTTCGAACGGTTGGATGCTGCGGAGACCGCGATCAGCGAGCGGGCGTCGTCGAGGTCGTTGGCGTACGCCTCCCGCTCTTTCGCGGTCCAGCTGGAGGCGCCGGAGTCCCAGGCCTCGGCGAGAGGGACGAGGCGGTCGACGTCGAGGGCGCGGCGACGGTGCAGTAGGTGTCATTGTACGGCGAGTACCAGGAGCCACCGCTCAGCTGGCAGTTGACGCCCTGCTCGGGGGCGGTGACGGCCTCTTCGAGGAGGACCTCGTTGCGGGTGCTGCAGCCGTCGCGGTCGGCGTCGATCCAGTGCCGGAACTTGTCGCGGGTGTAGCCGTACGGTCTTCGTCCTGCACGGCCAGCGCTGCTACTGAACTTGATCGGGTGATGTCGGGTCGTTCGGCTGGGCGTTGAGCCTGCTGCGCTGTACGGCTGTCGCCGTGAGGTACGCGCAGGGCGGCGGCTTGACCGACGCCGAGAGGGCAGCCCGGGAACGGGTACGGCTGCATGCGGTGGCTCGATTCGAATCTGGGGACAGAAACAAGGCCATCGCAGGCACTCTTCGGGTGTCCGAAAGATCGGTGGAGCGGTGGCGGCGGCAGTGGCGTGAGGGTGGGCGGCCGGTGTCACCTCGAAGGGATCGCCCGGCCGTCCAAGGCTCAGCGATGCCCAGGTCGCCAGGCTGGAGCGGGAGTCAAGAAGCTGATCGGTCGGCTCTTCCACATCTCGTACACGGTGGAGGGCACGTGGCGGCTGCTCAAGCGGCACGGCTGGTCGTGGCAGCAGCCTGCACGTCGCGCGATCGAGCGCGATGGCGACGCGGTGGAACTGTGGAAGAAAGACCCCGCCGGTGAGTCTTGAATGGCTGAAAATAGCAGAACTGCTGGGAAAGAATCTTGCCCTAGCAAACTGCACCGTGGCCCCGTTGAACTGAGCCCCCCAGAGGGTCACGTTACCGCCAATGAACTGTGTAGCACTGAAATTGGCGCTTCCATCCTCAAAATACGCAACGAAGAGCGCATCCGCACCTTCGAAGCGAGATCCCACGAAACTCACCACGCCGGCGAAGTGGGCACCCTTGAAGGTGGCTTTTCTGCCAGTGAATTTGGCACTGTGGAAGCTCACGGTGGCACCGATAAACTTCGTGTTACGGAAGGAGATTACGCCACTATTAAACCGGGCTTCGGCGAAGGATACATTTCCGCCTTGGAAGTTCGCACCTTCGAAGGAGCCTCCGTCGAAAACCGCTCCAGTGAAGTCGAAATCGCGCCTATCCACCTGCCGTCAGACTGCAAATGCGTCCGGATGACCTCAATCACAGTGTGGCGTACCTGCTGCTCGGCTCTCCATTCCATGCGCTCGTCACCTGGGGCAGTGGCATCTGGCGCGGTCGTGTAGGGCATGCGTAGATAGGCACACAGCACATCAATACAGGTCTGCTGCTGAGCCACCCAGTCATCGGCGAGTCCAGCCAGCGCATGGACGCCGGCCAGCCGCCTGCGCACTCTCGCGTGCCTGTCCCAGAGTCAGCCTCGTGGTATCGCGCTGCTGCTTAGCTGTGTAGCGAGCGCTGAAGTGTTGGCTGGCGAAGGCGGAACGGACGGCGACGGCTGGCGCGCGGTGCTTGAACTCAAGGCGAGCATCACCTCACCCAGCGCGCTAACCAGCGTAATCATGCTGGAAACGGTAGAGCCTCGGGCTGACAGGTTTGCCCGGCAGCCCCGAGGGGCAGCCCGAATGGCAGAGCTGTTCCCCATTCTCCCGAAGTTGGCCTCAGCCCACATCGGCAGCATCCCTACTGGCCCGCTCCCTACATGTTCTCATCCTTCGCCCTGTCGCCACCCCGGGTCGCGCCCAGCGGAAAGCACTGCTTAAGGCGGGGGGAAACGTAAACGTGCCGAGCGGGTCCACGTGTATTGCCACACGCGTTTGTGGGACCTTGGAAGTCATCTCATTTGGGTGGAGATCGACTCATCCAGTTCCAGTCTCTGTGTCGCTCGTGCGGGCGGCGAGCTGATAGAGTGAAGGAATTCCCAGAAAGACGGTAGATTCCTGGCGCTGCTTCCTCGAGTCGAGTGTCGCAATCTTCGCTTCAGCTGCGGAGAGGCTAGCCGAGAGACCTTCGAATTCACCAAGCTCCCCTCCCTTTCGGCTTCGGCGATTCTGTCGCGGAGGTTATCGCGGATCTCGTCGAGTCTCGGCCTCTCGTCAGGGCCGACAATGAGAACTGGGCAACGAACACATGCACGCTCACAGTCCTGTGGGGTGGCCTCTGCCTTGGGTGGATCAGCTGGCCGGAGCGCCCTCTTCGCACACTGTGCCTTGCGCTGGTGTGTGCGATTCAGCGTCCTCGCAGCTGCGACGCCAAAAGGGATGATCCTTGTCGATTTGTTTTGTCAGTCGGAGAGGTGCCGGTCGGCCGCATGGCCGTGCAGCATCTCGGCGAGCAGAATGGACGTGAGAGCCCTGTCCGCCGCGTGTGGCGCACTCGGCTGTCGCATGTGTGCGGGAAAGGGCGCCTGGTGTCATCGCATCCACCGGGGGAAGAGCAGGCTCCCGGGCCGCTCTGGTCGGAGCCGGGAACCTTGCTGGAGCACGTCGCCGTTGCCGTGCTGGGGATGGATGACGAGGACAGGATCTGCTACTGGGGACCCGGTGCGCGGCGGCTTTTCGGATATGAGGCGGGGGACGTGCTGTCCAAGCCCGCCGCAACCCTCTTTCCCGCCGCCCCCGTGGACGGGACCAGTGCGGCAGAACGGCTCGCGGAACGAGGTCGCACCCTTGGCTACTGGCGGGTAAGAATGCCCGCCGTGCATCAGGACGGCACGATCTTCGACTGCGGATTCCGGGTCTTCCCGGTGACGGATCACGAAGGCCGCTCCGTCATCGTCGGCCTGGCCAGCAGGGGCGACGAACTCGACCGGGTGAAGACCAACCTCACCTTCCTCGACGCGCTTTTCGAGACGTGCCCGATCGGCCTCGTCATGCTCGATGAGGACCTGCGCTACGTGCACCTCAACCAGGCCCTCGCCGACATGGACGGGATCCCGATCGAGGACCACATCGGGCGCCGCATGGAAGAATTCATGATCACGTCCGATGGAGGCGAGTACCAGCGCATGCTGCGCGCCGTCGCCGACGAGGGACGGCCCGTCGTGAGCGCACTGGTCGTTCTTCGCACGCCGGGGCGTCCGGACCGGGACCAGGTGCGCTCGGTGAGCTTCTTCCCCTTGAGCCAGGCAGGCGATACGCGGCCGGGATTGGGTGGCCTCCTCGTGGACGTCACCGACCGTGAGCAGGCCATCGTGGAAGCGGCGGCCGGACGGCAGCGGCTGGCTCTGCTGGACAGGGCCACGGCCCGCATCGGCACCACCCTGGACGTGGACGTCACCGCCCGTGAGCTGGTCGAAGCGGCTGTTCCGGAGTTCGCCGACGCCTCCGTCGTGGAGGTCGTGGAGTGGATGGACGAGCCCGAGGTGTTCGACCCGGACATGCCCCTGGTCACGCGCCGGATCGCATCGGGCACCAGTCTGCCGCCTCCGGCTCCCGAACTCGTCGGCGGACTGGAGCGCGTGACGTACCCGCCGGGCTCCACGATCCACGACATGGTGTCAACGGGCCTGCCCGTCTGCGTCCCCGTGGACGAGGAGTTCATGACACGGACCGTGATCCACCAGGCCCGCAGCCAGTTGCTGATCGACAGCGGCCTGACCAGCCTCCTCATCGCTCCCCTCATCGCCCGGGGCACAGTCCAGGGAATCACCATGTTCGGCCGCTCCGCCGACCGCCCGGCCTTCACAGAGCAGGACCTCAGCCTGGCCGGCGAACTCGCCTCGCGCGCCGCCTTGTGCCTGGACAACGCACGCCTCTACAGCCAGGTCCAGGAGATCGCTCTCACTCTCCAGCGGGCCCTGCTCCCCACCGCCCTGGCGACCAGCCCGTCCCTGCGCATCGCCCACCGCTACCTCCCCGGCAGCCACCTCACGGAGGTCGGCGGTGACTGGTACGACGTGATCGACCTGCC
The DNA here is from genome assembly GCF_050936625.1 of Streptomyces sp. CA-251387. Lineage (NCBI taxonomy): Bacteria > Bacillati > Actinomycetota > Actinomycetes > Kitasatosporales > Streptomycetaceae > Streptomyces > Streptomyces sp. CA-251387. Next base: position 9,174,286 of record NZ_JBNJMJ010000001.1, read on the forward strand.
GGGCGGCCGAGTGGCTCTCGTGGTCGGCGACGTCATGGGACACGGCGTTCCGGCGGCCGCGGCGATGGGCAGGCTGCGGATCACCACCAAGGCGCTGGCCCGCCAGAACCTGGAACCCGACGATCTCCTCATGGAGCTCGACGCCTGCGCCCAGGAGGCGGGCATCGAACTGGCGACCTGCCTCTACATCCACTACGACCCCGGAACGGGCCGAGCCTGCATCGCGAACGCCGGCCACCCCCCGCCTCTCCTACGCGAGCCGAACGGCACGGTAAGGATCATCGACAACGTGCTCGGGGTTCCCCTCGGTGTCGGCGGCTTCCCCTTCGACACACTCGAGATCGAACTCCAGGAGGGCGACACCCTGGCCCTCTACACCGACGGCCTCATCGAGTCTCGCGGCAAGAACATCGACGAGGGCGTCAGGGTACTCCACACCCAACTGGCCGGCGCTACCGGCACTTTGGAGGAGACGGCGGACGACATCCTCGCGCATCTGCTGCCGGCCACCCCCACTGACGACACTGTCCTCGTCCTCGCCCAGGTCAGCCCGCCGAAAGGACCGCAGTAGGACGACTTGTGCGACGCGTGCCGCCGCCCCGACGCCCAACCGGCTCCAAGAATCGACACCCCGTGAGGTCACCGAGGATCTCCTCGTCGGGGGCCTGGCGGTGCGCCAGTACCCCATGCGAGGTGCTCCACTTCGGGAATCTCGGTGCCACGGGCGAGATGATGGTTGCCGTACGGGTCCAGGCGTCGAGGGGCTGGCGCTCGTACCCCGCCCTGCTGCAGGGCGGGGTACGAGCGCCAGCGGCTGGCGGACGACGAGACCGACGACGGCTCAGGCACGGGCTTGTTATTGCTGCTGGAGTCGGGAGAGAAGAATCCCATCCACGCCCCCGACCACCAGCAGTCCGACGACCACGACTCCGGTCCCGGACTTCTTCGCTCTCGTGCTTTTGCCTTCCGACCGGTTCACCCAGTGACCCGCCCGTTAGTACTGGCCAGAACGACCCGCCACGGAAACACCCCCGAGGTCAGCCTCACAGCGACAGCCCACCCGCCTCAGTCACAGAGCGTTGCAGCGCATCGCGAGGCGGGGTACAGGATGAACCGCATTTGGCTGGTACACGCCATCACACATCGTGTCAGCATCAATACACCCTCAGTACACGTGAGTCGGTAGAGGAAGACGGAAGCCCGTGCCGAGGAAGCGTACTGTGCCGACTGCGTGGAGCAGGCCACAGTTCTGCTCGCCGCACGCCCGTAGGCTCGCGGCTATGAGTGACGACCAGCAGCAGGAACATGCCGCAGAGGGCGCCTGGGGGAGGATCGAGGCGTGGCTGAAGCAGAATGCTCCGCGCTCCTACCGGTTGCTCCCCCCGCCCGCCCCAGAGGTCGATATCCATGCGGTTGAGCAGGAACTCGACCTCCTCATCCCACCGGGCCTGCGGGCGTTCTTTCGCCTCCGCAACGGCACCGGTCACCCTGCTGACTTCGGCTGGACGCCCGAACCCGAGACGGGGCTTCCCCCGCAAGGGCAGGGGACAGCTTGGCTGTTGCCGATGAAGCACGCGATTCCGCCGTTGCAGCAATTGCCGTACTGGGATGAAGGTCCCCACACCATCGGCAGGCCGGCCGACCCCGCGATGCGGTACTTCGCCTTCGCCGCGACCGACCGCAGCGGCCTGTACGGGCTGTTCGCCGACTGCACCCCAGGACCCGGTTACGGACGGATCGGCACTTTCGAAGAGGCCGGCATTCCCCAGCTGGGGGTGTGGCCGTCGTTCGCCGACTATCTCATTGAAGTCGCCGATGCCCTGTACGAGAACCGTGGTGTGGAGTACGCGGACGGACGCCAGGACACGACGGTGCCCGGACTCGTCGATCGGGCCCTGGTGTGGGACGGGCCTGTCTATCCGCTGGACCCGGACTGGGAACGCTTCGCATAGCGCTGTGGCCGGAACACCACGCGGTGTCCCGGCCACGGGATCGGTCAGTCAACGCTCAGTCAGCCGACCTTCTTCCATGCGCACACGGTGTCGGCGTTCTTGCAGTGCTCGAAGCCGGGATCGCTGATGAAGAACCTGTCCTTGTCGAGCAGCCGCATCTGCGGGACGAACTTGATGCCGAGGTCGCGGAACGCTCCCTCGTTCTGGTCCTGCGGCACGGAGGCGCGACCGCACCTCTCGTTCCACTTCGGGCCGGGGTAGCCGTTGCGGTTCTCGGCGAGCAGGCCCCATGTTCCGCCGGTCATCGGCTTGGTGTAGAGCTGCGCGCACTCGTTCCCGGAGTTGACCTGGTTCGGGCCGCCGGGCATGCCGCCGCTCTGGTACGTACTCGCGGGGCGCGTATTCGTCGCAGGATCCGCTCGGGGTGGCGCTGTTCGGCGTCCAGCTACTGGGGCAGTAGTAGGCGCCGGCCGCCGGGTACAGGGTGGTGTCGACCGTCCACGTGGGCTTGATGAACGGGAAGACACAGGCGGTCTTGATGGTGCCCCCGGCGATGTCGTCACAGCGCGGCGCTCCCTGACGCGGACATCGCCGCTGCTGCCGAGGCTCGTCTCGGCGTGCGCGTCTCCGGCGTCGACCGAACCGCGCAGGAGCTCGCTCAAGAGGACTTCTTCGCTGGGGAGTTGGTAGTGAAGGGCCGCGTTCCGGTCAGCTCGTCATAGACCGACAGAGGACGGCGTCCGACCTCGATCCGGGCGACTGAGAACGGTTCAACAGACCCTGCAGCGAGCTGTCTTGGCCACTGCTGGTGGGTTCACGAAGTGGCGGCCGGGTCACTTCGCCGGTCGTGGTGCGACGGCCCGTGCCGGTCAGCAGGCCGTCCCAGTGCTCGTCCTGTTTGACGACGGCCCTGCGGCCAACGGCCCGTGGATGGGTGGCCAGCAGTGTCTCGCCGCTGGCGTCGGGAACGGTCGAGTGCAGCATGACCTGGGACTTCGTCGCCCTGACCTCGACCAGCTGGCCCGGACGGACCTTGCGGGCAGGCACGGAGTAGAGGTTGCCGCCGAACGCGACCAGGCAATCCTTGCCGACCGGTCGTAGATGCCGCTCAGCCACCAGATAAGGGGTGGACGGCAGCGGTTGGAGGGCGGCGCGGTCCCGGGCGGCCCGGTGCCCGATGACCTCGTGGTGGGTGGCATGAGTCCGGGCACGTAGCGGGGGCACCCAGGCCATGAAGGCGGCGCCCATCTCCTCGAGGCAGGAGAAAGCATGCCGGGCCAGTACGTGGTCGCGCACGAGCAGTACCTGGCACTCGACCCGGCCCTTGCCCGTGGGTCGTTAGGCGGCCAGGACGTCGATGTCGAAGTCGTAGTGGCCGGCGAAGCCGACCGCCTCCGGACGCAGCGGCACCGCCTCGCCCGGGGCAACGTGACGGCGCACGACGGTCTTGGTCCGGCCGTAGACGATTGGCATCGGCACCACGCCGAAGTGGGCAAACGCACGGCGGTGGCAGTCGAAGAAGGTCTGCAAATCCTGGCTCGTGGTGAAGCAGCAGAACGGGTCGCGCGAGTGCGACAGCGTCATGTGGAACGAGTAGACCTCCGGGATGCCGACGTGCGCGAGGATCTTGCCCTCGTCGCCCCAGTCGACCTTGGCCTGAGCTCCGGGAACCACCTCGAAGCGGCGGTGCATACCGGCCAGTTCCCGTGGCTCGATGCCCATTTCACTCGCGATACGCGGCCGGGCCTCCCGCAGATACAGCTTGACCCGCTGACAGTTGATCGTCGAGCCGTACTCCTTCACCAGACGCTCGTGCACCACGGCACCCTTGATGAGGATCTCCGTCCGCAGCATCGCGTCGATCAACGGTGCGACTTCGTCGACCGCTTTCCTCCGCGGCCTGCCGTTCGACGTTCGTCTCGGCGGTGCGGACGGCGCTGTGCTCGACAGATACTTGCGGACCGTCTTATGTCCAGACCCGTCTCCCTGGCCACCTCCGTCAGGCTGACCGCCCCGGACTCGACCAGGGCACGGAACCGCCGCAATTCCAGCCAGCGTTGCGGGTCCAAGACCACCGTGTCACCGTACTCCGCCACCCCTCACCGGACGAGCAGCAGAGTGCCGGGCACCACGACTCACCGCACCACCAAGCGTCCCTTTTCACTCGTACGCGACCGAGGGCGTTCACGTGTACGCCGACAACGTCGTCCGTGCGCTGCGCGGTGGTGGCGGTCTTGCTCAGCAGCGTGTCGATGAGGTCACCCAGGTCCTGGCCGAGGTCGGCGAGGGGTGGGCGAGGCCGTGAGCGCCGAAGGTGGGCGTGATCTGGTCGGCGACCAGGTCGACGACGTCCTGGACCCCCGCGACCTCGGTGAGGCCGACGGCGATTGCGTGAGGTGGTCCAGCCGACCGGCGCGGGCCGGTGTGACGGTGCTAGTAGGTGAAGCGCCCCTCCAGGTCCACGGCACAGCTGCCGCCGGGCAGCCGCTCGACGTAGTCGGCGGCGGCCGACTGCCGGCCCGCAGCCCGTGGGCCGGTTCCGACGCAGACAACACGTGGCTGTTCACGGCGGACCGCGGCGCCCCGCTCGACGGTCTCCTCCAGCAGCCGAGCCGGCCGTCGGGAACCGGAATTCGTGTTGCCCCACTCCCGCTTGGTCATGAACAGCCGGGCGCGTGGCGGGCTGGATCAGCACCAGGGAACCCCACGACCGCACGCTGGTCACCGGCGCGGCCACCAGCGCCGACGGGTACGGGAGGGCCACCGCGGTGCGCGCAGAGGAGCGAGCCATCTCCTCCTGGCTGCCGACCCACACCGGCCGGTCCTCGCGGACGGCGTCGGCCACGGGGGCGGGGTAGGTCGGCGGAACCCTCGCCCGTGGTTCGGCGAACGCGGCATCCCGTGCGCCGACGTCAATGGTCGGAGCGTTCCTCGTCGCGGCGCCTTCTCCCGTGGTGGTCGTGTCATCCACTCGCCTCAGTGAGGTGCGGACGGCCTGTGGTTGGCGGTGAGCGCGACAGGGTCCGAAATACGGGTCAGCGGGACCGGTTTCTCCTGCAGTGATCGAGGCACTCGGTTCACCCGGTGAGTGCGCACCCGTCGGGGGTGAGCAGGTGACCGGCACGGTGAGATCAGGACTCCGGCGACGGGGGCGGAACAGAAGGCGGCCGATGACGACGATCGGTGTGGAAGAAGAGTACCTGTTGCTCGACCCGGTCACGGGTCTGCCCGTGCCGCTGGCCGACAAGGTGCGCGCCACGGCTGGGCTCGCGCCGTTCGTGGCCGATCAGGAGGTGCAGAGCGAGCTGCTGCAGGCTCAGGTCGAGGTGGCCACCCCGGTGTGCGAGTCCCTGGAGGAGGTCAGGGGGCATCTGCTGCGGTTGCGGAACGCCGTCGGGACGGCAGCCGAACGGCACGGCTGCAGGCTCGCACCCTGCGGAACCTCCCCGCTGCGGCACAGCCGCCCCGTGGCCGTCACCGACAAGGTCCGTTACCGCGCCATGCGCGCGCAGGCCCCGCAGCTGGTGGCCGACCAGCTGGTCAACGGCATGCACGTCCATGTCGCGGTGCCCAGCCGCGAGGAAGGACTGCAGCTCATGAACCGGCTCCGGGTGTGGCTGCCGACACTCACGGCCATGTCGGCGAACTCACCCCTCTGGGACGCCCACGACACCGGCTTCGCCAGCTGGCGCACGGTGATCTTCGGCCGTTGGCCGGTCAGCGGCATGCCCCCGCACTTCCACGACGTGGCCGACTACGACCGGCGCGTGCAACGGCTGCTGAAGAGCGGGCTGATCTCGGACATCGGGCAGTTGTACTGGCTGGCCCGTCTCTCGGCCCCGTATCCCACCCTGGAGGTGCGGTGCCTGGACGTCCAGTTGCGCGTCGATGACGCGGTGAAGCTCGCGGGCGTGGTCCGGGCCCTAGTCCAGACGGAACTCGACGCGGTCTCGGCCGACGCCCCCGCCCCCGAGTGCGCCCCTGAGCTGCTACGCGCGAGCCTGTGGCACGCCGCCCGTCATGGTCTGAGCGACACCCTCGTCGACCTGGACGGCAACACCCGCCCAGCCGACGAAGTGCTGCGCCGACTCCTCTTCCACATCACCCCCGCCCTCGACGCCTCCGGCGACACCCGGCAGGTGACATCCCTGATCGACCACCTCCTACAGCACGGAACCGGCGCGGACCGACAACGCACCGCCCTCACCGAGGGCGGCATCCGAGCGGTGACCGACCTCATCACCAGGTAGAACACGACGCCGCGCCTGCCCCGTTGCCCCCTGACTGCTTCCAGCCGGCAGGCAAGGTGGTCCGACGCATGGCCGCGCAGGGACCGCGAGTTGTTCACGGGCAAAAAAGCCACAGGAAGGTCGAAAACTGACGATCATCGTTGACACCTGGGTCTCCGATCACTACGGAGATCCACATACCGAAGCCCAACGTCACCCCGCCGCTTGACCGTGAGGCCAAGCGGCGCCTGGCCGTCATACGCCACGTCGAAGAGGTCACCGGGAACGTCGCTATGTCCTGCCGGTACTTCGGGATCAGCCGGCAGCCGTACTACACCTGGTACCGCCGATACCAGGCCGAGGGTATCGAGGGCCTGCGCACACGCTCCAAGGCCCCGAAGACGTCGCCGAACGCGACGCACGTCGAGGTGGTCGGGAAGATCATCTATCTCCGGCAGAACTACCACTTCGGCCCGGAGAAGATCGCTATGTACCTCAAGCGGTACCACGACGTCACCATCAGCAAGTCCGGCGTCTGGCGCATCCTCAACCGCCTGGACATGGGCCGCCTGCCAGCCTCCCAGCGCTACAAGCGCCACGACCGCAGATGGAAGAGGTACGAGAAGCAGCTGCCCGGCCACCGGGTGCAGATCGACGTGAAGTTCATCGAGCCGCTTGCCTCGATGCCACAAGGCCGCCGCGGCGGCCGCAACAAGTACTTCCAGTTCACCGCCATCGACGACTGCACCACGCTGCGGGTGCTGCGGATCTACCCCACGTTGAACCAGGCCACCGCCATCCAGTTCCTCGACTACGTCATCCAACGCCTGCCGTTCCAGGTCGAGGTCATCCAGACCGACAACGGCGCCGAGTTCCAGTCCGCCTTCCACTGGCACGTGCTCGACAAGGGCATCGCCCACACCTACATCAAGCCCCGCACGCCGCGGCTGAACGGCAAGGTCGAGCGCTCCCACCGCATCGATGCAGAGGAGTTCTACCGGCTCCTCGACGGCGTCATCATCGACGACGCCGAGGTCTTCAACGACAAAGGACCTACCTTCCGCCGCCCGCCGGGCGGTCGAGATCGAAACAGGCCGCATCAAGACCGCCCGCACCAACGGAGGCGGCATCAACTCCGGCATCGCCGCACTCGTGGAGGCCGAGTCCGGGCTCGTGTTCGTCAAGGGCATCCCGACCGACCACCCGCAGGCCGTCTCTCAGGCCCGGGAAATCGCCATTGCCCCGTACCTACCCGCTGTCTGCCCGCGGCTGCTCTGGCACGTGGAGGCTGGCGGGTGGGTGCTCCTCGGGTACCAGGTCATCAACGGCCCCCACGCGGACTACCGCGACAGCGCGGACGTGGTCCTGGTCCTCGACGCGCTCCAGGAGCTCCAGCAGGTCACCGCTCCGGAAGTCCCCGCGCTCAAGTTGGCGGAGCAGCGGTGGGCCTCGTACGCCGACGAGGCTACCGCCGAGCTCTTCGCCGGATCGACCCTCCTCCATACCGACTGGGCCCCACAACGTCCTGATCGGCGACGAGCGGGCACACCTCATCGACTGGGCATGGTTGACCCGGGGCGCGGCGTTCATTGACCCTCACGTTCTGGCCCTCCGGCTCATGGAGGCTGGCCACAGCGCCGAGGCGGCGGTCAAGTGGGTGCGGCGCGTCCCGTCGTGGCGGGAGGCGGATGCCGCCGCGCTGGACGCGTTCTCCGCAGCGGTGATGCGGAGCTGGCGGGAGATCGCGGACGAGGACCCTCAAGCGTGGAAGTGGCCATGGCTGGTCACGCCTCCGAGCTGCGCGCCTTCCTCCTATCGACGCCATGGGCCGCGAACCGGGCCTGACCCCGACCCCGAGTCACGCAACGCAGTGGGTCCGGCCTCCGGAGAGATGGAAGCCGGGCCCACTCGGGGCACCGAACCCGGGCTCCGGGGGACGTAGGCCGGGGCCCGCTGGCGGGTCGCGGGCCCCGGCCCCCGAGGGGGAAGGGGGCCAAGCCGTCGTCGGTTCGGCGTGCTGGCTGTTGTGGGCAGGGGTGTGGGGATCGCTGGTCCGTCATGCCTGGTGATGCGCAGGGGTGGGGATGTTTTGTGGTGGGGGGTGTGCGGGGGTGCGCGGGCCTTTTACGGGGTGCTGCCCGGGGCTGAGTTGGGGGCATGGAGGAGGTGGTGGATGAGTTGTTCGGTTTCGGGTTGGAGGGGGGCAGTTGAGGGTGCGGGTGGTGTGTTGGAGGCGGGTGATGGCGGTGTGCAGGCAGGAGCGGATTCCGGCGGTGTGTTCGATGTGGATCCAGTCGCGGTAGAGGAGTTCGTGCGTGTTGTCGACGTCGAGGCCGGTGGGGGTGCGGTGGCGGGCGATGGTGTGGGCGGTGTCGGTGATGCGGGTGATCATTTCTTGTTGGAGGGTTGGGCCCAGGCGGGTGGTCGGGAGCTGAAGGGGCGTCCTTTGACGAGGGTGAGTGGGCGTTTGGTTCTGTTCCAGACCACTTGATGACGCTGTGGGCGATGGCCGGTGAGGACGTAGAAGCGGCAACGCCCACCTCCGGGCACGTCAGCCTCACCGCGCACCTGCCGCAGGGCATGTGCTCCCCAATGCTCTGTCTCATTCGAGAACGCCCCGGCACGCGCCAAAGCTTCCGATCGGTCAGCGGCGGACCTGCCCGCAATGGAGACCGGGCGGTACGTCACCACCATGCCCGAGCGACGGCCCTACCCCAGCGATTTGTCCGACGCCCGCTGGGAGCTCATCCGCCCCCGTCCTGCAAGCCTGGCGCGACGCGCGCACCCCGCGCATCCGCCAGCCCAGCCATGACCTGCGCACCCTCATGGACGCCATCCTCTACGTCGACCGCACCGGCATTCCCTGGCGCTACCTGCCCCACGACTTCCCGCCGCACCAGAGCGTCTACGGCTAGTTCGCGCACTGGGAACGCGACGGCGTCTTCCACCAGCTGACCGGCCTGCTGCGGCGCCTGGTGCGCGAGGACGGCGGTCGCCCGGCCGAACCCAGCGCCTGCCTCATCGACGCCCAGAGCATCAAGACCTCCGTCAACGTCCCCCGCGCCCAGCAGGGCTTCGACGCCGCGAAGAAGATCGCCGGCCGCAAACGGCACCTGGTCACCGACACCCTCGGTCTGCTGCTGGCCGTCACCTCACCGCCGCCAACGTGCACGACCCCGCCGCTGCTCGCCCCCTGCTCGCCCACATCGCCGCCGCCCACCCCACCGTGACCAAGGTCTGGGCGGATGCCGGCTACAAGAACGCGGTCATCGAGCACAGCGCCGCCCTCGGCCTCGACCTCGAAGTCGTCCAACGCGACCCGGCCGTCCGCGGGTTCACCCCGCTGCCCCGCCGATGGGTGATCGAGCGGACCCTGGGCTGGCTCATGCACCACCGGCGCCTCGTCAGAGACTTCGAGACCCACCCGCACCGATCCGTCGCCATGATCCACCTTGCGGCCGTCGACCTCATGACCCGCCGCCTCACCCGCGAAAACACCCCGACCTGGCGCGACACCTGAAGCCCAAATCAAACAGACACCCCAGAACCAAACGCCCACTAAGGGCGGACAACAGCGGTGCGCACCCGCTCTCACTGGCCACCCTGAGGCACATACGCGCAGGTCAATCGTCATGTCGCCTTCCAAGCGCCGTCGCTTCCCAAGCTGAGAGCGCGAGTTCGATTCTCGTCACCCGCTCCATTTTGAAACCCCAGGTCGGCGGCCTGGGGTTTGTTTGTTGTCCAGATCATGCTGGAGCGGATGCAGGCGACGCTCCGCAACGCGACCTCGTGCGCCGTATCCGGCCGGCCCTGCACGCAGGCCCTAGTCGTTCCTCGTGAAGGTGCCGAGACCGGTCGTGTCGAGGTTCTCGACCCTGACCTTGTCGGCGCGTCCGCCGGACCCGACGGTGAAGGTCACGCCGGACAGGCCGACGGCCATTTCGCCTGTGGTGCGGTAGCTGAAGGTGTCACCGTCGTAGTGGCGCAAGGTGAACCGTTGCTTCTTGGGCCCAAGTTGCATGGTGAGTTCCTCTCCCTGGGCGCTGACGGTCATCGGGCCGTAGTAATCATTGGCGTACGTTCCGGTGTAGGCGCTGTTCGCCTTGGCGGGTGCGGGCGAGGCCGGAGGCTTGCTGTAGTCGACCGGCGAGCGTTCCCCCTCCGCCGCCTGCTTGAAGATCGGCCCGAGGAACGTCAGCCAGTCGACGGTCGGCCCGCCCGTCTGCGCGGTGTCGAGGAAGGTGGTGGCGATCGCCTCGGGCACGCCGATGGGCTCGCCGTTGGTCAGGACGACGATGCCGAGCTTCTCCGAGGGCAACAAGCTGACGTTGGTGGCCGCCCCCAGCGCGAATGCACCGGAGTGGCCGAGCTTCAGCCTGCCCTGGTCGTCGTAGCTCACGTTCCAGCCGAGCCCGTAGAACCCGGACCTGCCCGCGGGCGCGTGCGGCGGCTCGGAGACGATGCGCGGCAGGTGGGTCTGCTCCAGCGCGTCAGCGTCGACGACTTGCCGCCCCTCGAATTTGCCGTTGCCCAGTTGCAGCCGCAGCCACTTCGTCATGTCCCGGGCCGTGGAGCTGGCCCCGCCCGCCGGGCTCTGGGCGTCCGCGTCGCGCACATGCTCGGCACGCCAGGTGTCCCCGGTCTTCACATGCAAGGCGGCCTTGTTGTCCGCCTTTTCGTAGTCGGCGAAGGAAGAGCTGGTGGAGTCCATGCCGAGTGGCCGGTACAGCTTCTCGGCGGAGAGCTTCTCCCAGCTGGTCCCCGCTGCTCGCGCGGCGGCGACGGCGGCTTCGGTCAGACCGAAGTTGGTGTACGCGTAGTGGGCGCGGAAGGGGGCCGACGGTTCGTAGCGGAGGTGGTCCAGGATGTACGAGCGGTCGTAGCCGAGGTCCTCCAGGAGGTCTCCGGCGTGGTCGGGCAGTCCGCTGCGATGCGAGAACAGGTCGGCCAGCGTGACATGGCGGGTGACCCACGGGTCCTTCAGGGCGAAGCCGGAGCTGTGGTCGACGACCGGGTCGTCCCAGCCGACGGTCTTCTCGCCCACGGCCGCGGCGACCACGGTGGACGCAAGGGGCTTGGAGACCGAGGCGAGCTGGAAGACGGTGTCCGCTCCGATCTCGTCCTTCGTGCCTGCCTTCCGCACGCCGAACCCCTTCACGTACAGCACCTCGTCGTCGTGGACCACGCCCACGGCGACACCGGGCACACCGGTGCGGCGCATGGCATCCCGTACGACGCCGTCCAGCTTGCTCACCGCGGTCTCGACCTCGGCCCGGGTGAGCTGTGGCGGTGGCTGGGCGGGTGGGACGGTGGGCAGCGGCGACGTCGCCACGGCCGCACGCCCGGCGACGGTGGTGTCGGCGTCGGACCCGGTGCAGCCGACGGCCAGCGCCGCTACCAGGCCCAGTGCCGCGGCGGAGCGAAGGGGGCGCGGGGATGCACTGTCGAGTCGCAACATGTCTTCCATGGAAATCCCGCCCCCGGCGCCTGTCGCGCCTTGGCGGGCCGTTCGGGGGGGGCCGGCATAACGCCGTCACGCTCGCCTGTTCAGGCCCAAGGCGGAGTCCCTGTGCACGGTGTCGTGCCCATAGCGTGCCCGAGAAAGCGGACAACCACGGTCAACAACGGTGGGATCCGACACCACTTTCATCCCAGAGAGAAGGTTCAGAGCCATAGAGCCCACCCAAGCGCCGTCGCTTCCCAAGCTGAGAGCAGCTCTCAGCGCCTCTATTCCGTACCACCGCGCCGATCGACCGGTAAGTGGGCGTTTGGTTCTGGGGTGTCTGTTTGATTTGGGCTTCAGGTGTCGCGCCAGGTCGGGGTGTTTTCGCGGGTGAGGCGGCGGGTCATGAGGTCGACGGCCGCAAGGTGGATCATGGCGACGGATCGGTGCGGGTGGGTCTCGAAGTCTCTGACGAGGCGCCGGTGGTGCATGAGCCAGCCCAGGGTCCGCTCGATCACCCATCGGCGGGGCAGCGGGGTGAACCCGCGGACGGCCGGGTCGCGTTGGACGACTTCGAGGTCGAGGCCGAGGGCGGCGCTGTGCTCGATGACCGCGTTCTTGTAGCCGGCATCCGCCCAGACCTTGGTCACGGTGGGGTGGGCGGCGGCGATGTGGGCGAGCAGGGGGCGAGCAGCGGCGGGGTCGTGCACGTTGGCGGCGGTGAGGTGACGGCCAGCAGCAGACCGAGGGTGTCGGTGACCAGGTGCCGTTTGCGGCCGGCGATCTTCTTCGCGGCGTCGAAGCCCTGCTGGGCGCGGGGGACGTTGACGGAGGTCTTGATGCTCTGGGCGTCGATGAGGCAGGCGCTGGGTTCGGCCGGGCGACCGCCGTCCTCGCGCACCAGGCGCCGCAGCAGGCCGGTCAGCTGGTGGAAGACGCCGTCGCGTTCCCAGTGCGCGAACTAGCCGTAGACGCTCTGGTGCGGCGGGAAGTCGTGGGGCAGGTAGCGCCAGGGAATGCCGGTGCGGTCGACGTAGAGGATGGCGTCCATGAGGGTGCGCAGGTCATGGCTGGGCTGGCGGATGCGCGGGGTGCGCGCGTCGCGCCAGGCTTGCAGGACGGGGGCGGATGAGCTCCCAGCGGGCGTCGGACAAATCGCTGGGGTAGGGCCGTCGCTCAGGCATGGTGGTGACGTACCGCCCGGTCTCCATTGCGGGCAGGTCCGCCGCTGACCGATCGGAAGCTTTGGCGCGTGCCGGGGCGTTGCCGCTTCTACGTCCTCACCGGTCATCGCCCACAGCGTCATCAAGTGGTCTGGAACAGAACCAAACGCCCACTAAGAGGGCATCTGATCAATGTTCAGGCCGTTGCGGGTGGAATGTTCGTTTCGATTCGCCACGTTGGTGTGGATTCTCCGGTCAGCTCGCGGGACATTTTGTTAGCCATCGCTCAGTGGATCATCGTCCGGGATCTCTGCGGGAGGGCGTCGTAGTCCCGTGCCAGGCGGCGGTGCTGCATCTGCCAGCCAAAGGTCCGCTCGATCACCCACCGCTTCGGTAGGGGCTCGAACCCCTTCGTCTGCGGCCGATGCACCACCTCGACATCGATGCCCAGCCCGGCGCCGTGCTTGAAGATGCTGTTCTGGTATCCGCCGTCGGCCCAGACCTTGGTCACGCCGGGATGGGCTGCGGCCAGGTCGTCGAGCAGGAGTTTGCCGCCGACTGTGTCATGCACGTTCGCGGCGGTGATAAGGACGGCCAGGACCAGACCGAGGGTGTCGGTGATCAGATGTCGCTTGCGTCCTTTGATCTTCTTGCCGGCGTCGATGCCCTGACTGGTCTCGGCGACGTTTGCCGAGGTCTTCACGCTCTGCGCGTCCACCACGGCCGCGGTGGGCTCCGTGCTGCGGCCGTGGGCCCGGCGGGTCTTGTCGCGTAACAGGTCGTGAACTACCGGATCGAGCCCGCCCTTACAGAGGGCCTCAAACCGGCCTTCGACCTCGCCGACGCCCGGCCCGACCTCCTGCGCCAAGAGGCCGCCGCCGATTGACCTGAGCGGGGCGTTGCCGAGGTCACCCGCGCGTACGCGCGGGCAGCGTCTTTTCGTCAGGTCGGCGTCCGGTGAGAAGAAGGAGATCGGCTGCAGCGTCATGGGTTTTCTCCTTGCTCCACAGCGTGGCCGATGAGTTTGTGGCTCCCGGCCGGTCCAAGCTCATGACACCTAGGAAAGGACACCGCCATGTCGGAGCTTCTCGTCGACTTCATCACCTCCCTCGACGGCTACGCATCGGGAGAGGGATGGCCCGGGTTCTGGGGCCTGGAGGGCCCGGAGTACCTCGCATGGCTCGGCGAACAGCCCGAGGCCACCTACCTGATGGGAGCGAACACCTACCGCCTGATGTCGGGCTTCGCCGCAGGCGAGGTCCCGAAGGGCCAAGACGAGTTCAGGCCCGAAGAAGAAGCGTCCGTCGACGAGCTCACGCAAGCGTCCAAGGTGGTGTTCTCCTCCTCGCTCCAGGAGCCACTGACGTGGGCCAACTCCACGCTCGTCCGCGACGACGCCGTCGAGGCGGTCCGCGCCATGAAGTCGAGTGGCTCGGGCCTCCTCAGCACGATCGGCAGCCTCAGCCTGTGCCGGTCCCTGCTACGAGCCGGACTCGTCGACCGCTTCCGGGTCGTGATGTTCCCGGTGATCACGGGGGTCACGGGCGAAGAACGCATCTACGACGGCTATCCGGACGTTGCCCTCGAGATGATCGATCACCGCACGTTCGACGGCCGCATCCAGCTGGTCGAGTACAAGCCCCGCGTGCTCGAGCACCCGCCGCTCGGCGTCCCTGCGTGACGTCACCCTGTCCGCCGGCCTGGACGGCCGCCAGGCCGGCGCCGGCGAGACCCGGGGAGCGCACGACACTCCGATGCTCGCGTGTCACCCCGACCAACGCGCACAGTCCGGCATGGTCACTCACGGTGTCGTCTACCTCCGGCGGGCCGGAGCCGCCTCCGGTCTGTCCCATGAACGGCATGCGGCTCAGCATCGGAGGGATCCTTGCTGGCGGCGTATTGATCGTGCAGGCGACGCATGGACCGGAAAGCCTCATCGGCGGCAGCTTCGACATCGGGTGGCGCCACGAGGCGCAGGGCGCCCCAGTGACCGTGAACGCCCGAGGACCTGAATACCTCCCGAGTCACGGAATCACGCGCCGCCGCTGGCAACTGGTCTGCAATCCCCCGGCAGGTATCCCCGTGGCGCAGTGGTCACTGCCGGGGCCGGCGTGCCGGTGGGCGTGGGGGTTCTGGGGATCAGCTGGGTGTGAGGTGGTGCCCCAGCGGTCGCTTGTCTGCTAGACGGCCTTTGTTCCGCCGACGGCGTGGCTGATGGCCATGGCGAGGTCGGAGAGCTGGGGGTCGGGGGCTGCGGTCAACTGGGTGACGAGGCGGTGGAGCGTGGCCGCCTCGGTGTGGCACATACGGCAGGCTGCGGCGAATGCCTCGGGCAGGGACAGACCGTGCTCCTGGGCCAGGACGAGCGGCAGGCTCTGGGGCGGGACACCGAGCCGGTGCCGCTCCACGGGGAAGGAGTACACGTCGTTGATCCACCCCCACAGTCGTGGCGGGATCTTCCTGCAGCCCGGCGTCGATCGCCGCGGCGAACTCCTCGCGGGTCACGCGGCCGTCCCCGTCGCTGTCGGCGGCGTGACGGATGACCTCCCACCAGGCGTCGAAGGTCTCCCGGAGGTCGTTGGCCAGCTTGTCGTCCATGTCCGGGCGCAGCGTCCGCAAACGGTTGGCCCGCACACGGAAGTCGTCCTGGTCGATGTGGTTGTCGCCTGTCACGTCGAGTGTGTTGAACGCAGCGTTGATGTTGCGCCGCTGAAGGTCACCGATCACGCATGATTCACTTCCGATCAAGGTCTGCCCCTGACCACCGCTGTGCGGTGCAGGGTGCAGTTCCGCCGTCTGGCGGCAATCCCGGGCCGTTGCCCCAATGAGCCGTTGCTGCAAGGGATGAGAGTGTGAAGGGTGCTGCCCCTCGCCGCCTGTTAGTCGGCGCCACGATCCGATTGCCGGTACGTGCATGTCCATGCGCGCGGCCCCACGTGCGCCATTTGCGTGAGTTAGCTTCCTGGAAGAATGACCGAATGTGTGATCGGAACCTCACTGCTACGTGGTCTGTAAAGCGGTGCAGGTCTCGCGCTCGCGATTAACAGATTCACGGTGACTGGACGTTCTGAACCGCTGGTGTCCCAGGACGCTGACGGACCGGAACCGCCCTGGTCACGGCTGCTGCTTCGTGCGGGCGTCTGAGGCTTGCCGAGTGTCCGCGCCTGAGCTGACGTGCCGCTGGGTCTCCTGGGGGCCGTGCCAGTCCAGGCACATGGCGGTGGCATCGTCTTCGAGCCGGCCGTCGGCGGCGTCCCGGACCGCGGACGTCATCGCCAGTACGGTCTCCCGAGGGTGCAGGTCCCGGGTCCGCTCCAGCAGCGCGGGCAGGTCGACCTTCTCCCCATGGCGTTCGAGCATGCCGTCGGTGAACATGAGCAGACGGTCACCGGGGAGCAGTTCAAGATCCTGAACGCGGTAGGGGTGGGGTGTGAGCTCGGACAGTCCGAAGGGATGGTCCACCTCGCAGGGGATCACCTCCACGGTCCCGTCGCGCATGCGCAGTGGCCAGGGATGGCCGGCGTTGACGAGCTGGGCCTGTCCGGTGTGGAGATTGATGCGCAGCAGCTGTCCGGTGGCGTGACCGTGGCCGTGGTCGAGCAGTGCCTGGTCGGCCCGGTGGGCCTGCTCGGCCAGGCCGGCTCCTGCGCGGCGGGCTCCGCGCAGGGCGCTGACCAGGAGCGTGGCGGCGAGGGCGGAGTCGATGTCGTGGCCCATGGGGTCGGTCACCGACACGTGGAGGGTCTCGGAGTCCAGGGTGTAGTCGAAGGTGTCGCCGCTGAGGTCTTCGGAGGGCTCCAGGTTCCCGCAGAGGGTGAACTGTGCGGCCTCGCACGACAGTGACGGGGGCAGCAGCTGGTACTGGATTTCTGCTGCCAGGGTGGGGGGCCTGGAGCGTTTGCCCCAGGTGTAGAGGTCGGTGAAGCGTCCGTTGGCGATCACGATGTAGGCCAGGAGGTGGGCGGCTTCTCCGACTGCGTCAAGGACGTCCTTTCCGGGGTCGGCCGGCAGAAGCAGTTCCAGCAGCCCGATCGCATCCCCCCGGTTGGTGACCGGCATGATCACCCGCTGTCCGTGGCCGGTCGCCTCCTGATACAGCCGCTGAGTACGGATCACCTCTTCGTAGACGCTGCCGAACAGGGGGATCCGCTCCGCCTCCCGGCCACCCTCCGCAGCGGCGGCAGGCAGCCGTGCCACCGCCTTCCCCGTCAGATCCACGATGAGGAAGGAGACCTTCGTGGCCCTGAAACGCCGCCGCAGGTCCTCCGCGACCACATCAGCGGCGTCCACCGGCGCCGCCGTCTCCGCTGCTGTCAGCAACCGGGGAAGACCACTTTGCCCACCACGCACGACCGCGGTCCCTTCCACCAGCCCCCTCAACCAGCATGGGGACCCGACCGGAGAGCGTCAATCCGTGAACAGTCAGGATGAACGAAGACGGTCACGTCATGCTTCGCGGAATCGAGGCCCCAGAGGGCTGGGGCGGCCGCCATCGGACCCACTGAAGCGACTCCAACTGGCCCCAGTTCGCGGATGATTCGTGAAGATCAGGCGTTGCGAGGTGGCCCCCGAGGGCGGCTCGGTTCGGGGCCACCTGGTGGGCTGCGAGCGGGAAAGTTCGCCAGGTGGGCAAGGGATGTCAGATCGCGGCGCTCGCTGAATGTTCCATATCGTCGCGGGGCTGCCGTGCCGGGGCGTGCCACCCCGGGTGAGCAGCAGTGCGAGCACGGCGATCAGGGAGCAGCTGGCCATGGCGACGAGGAGTGGCACGGCGGTGTCCTCGCCGCCCAGGCCGACGAGTGGTGAGGCAACGCCGCCCAGGACGCTCTGCAGGGTGCCGAGTACGTCCGAGCCGGTGACGTCCGCGTGGGGACCGGCTCGATGCCGAGTGCCGTGGCGCTGCCGAAGACTTGGCCGATGCCGAGGAAGGCGATCCCGATGAGCCCGAGGGCGAGGACACCGTTGAGCTGACCGGCGAGGGTGGACCAGCAGCGGCCGGAAGGAGACGCCAAAGCGGTCACGGACGCAGGTGGTGCGGCGAGACGGCCGCGAGCCGCTGGGGCCCGGCACTGCGATCACTCCGTAGACACACCTGCGCACGTTCACGCCCGGCGCCTTCGAGCTGGCGGCGACGGAAGGGGACGTGCCCGCGTTCTTCCCGGTCTTGATCGTCAGTCGCTGGGCGATCTCCGGAAGGGGCACGCCCTTGGCCTGCAGTGCACGGGCCGGCAGAAGGGAGTCGTCATCGATGACCTTCGGCCGCCCGCCGTGGTTGCCCTTCGCAGCCGCCGTCACCTGGCCCTCCAGGGTCTTCTCCCGGAGGTAGTTGCGCTCGATCTGGGCGGCGGCGGCCAGGACGGCCAAGAACATCGCGCCCATGCCGTTGGGGTCGTAGATCCCAGCAAGTGGGCCGGTGAGGAGTTCGAGCTGGACGCCGGCGGCCTGGAGCTGGCTGGACAGCGTCATCAGATCGGCGGTGTTGCGGGCAGACGCTTGAGCCGTGGACGGTGAGGATGACCTCCTGGTCGAGGGCGGCCTCCTTGATGTCGTACGCCAGCTTCAGCGCTTTCTCCAGTTCCGGCCGCGTCTTGACCCGGGTGGAGATCTTCTCGGAGAAGATCCGCTTGCAGACCGGTTCGAGCGCGTCGAGCTGGCTCTGCAACTCCTGCTGGGCGGTCGAGCAGCGGGCGTACCCGATCCGGATCGGCTTCGAGGCTGGCGCTGCCGGGGCCTGCTTGACGGGTGGGCCCGGGTCCACGGCTGGCACGGCCCGCGGGCGGTCTTCCCGCCGCGGGTGCGGCAGGGACTGCCCGCCTGGCATTCACACTTTGGACAGTTGTTTCGTTCTACCGCTTTGCGGCTTGATCGGGTTTCAGGTCCACCTCGGCCGTCTGTCAGAACTGTCTCGCACAGCACATGAGTCTTGAGAGGGCTTCTGCGAACGGCGACCTGCGGAAACGTGATGGGCCCCCGAGGTGTTCGCAAAACTCTCGCAACCGGTCATTTCTGAGAGCCGAGTGTGCACGTCTGGCCTCGGCTTGCCCGCGCAGGGAGATCGCCTTCAGGGGGCATCTCGGTTCACGAGCAGCGGCCGGTTCGAGGCCGGACGGGACTGCTCCTGCGTCGGCTGAGCGCGGTTCAAGTGTTGGCGACTTGTTTGGGGTGCCCATCCATGACGAAGCGCGCCTGCACGTCGGGGCTGTCGAGGAGCCTTGCCGGGTAGCCGGGCCCGGTCCGCACCGCGACGTCTTGGTGGTGCAGTGGTTCACCGCAGGAGGAGCAGATGACCTTGGCCTGAGTGTCGTGGCCGCAGGCGGTGTGCTGCATGACCACGGGGATGCCGTCGTCATCGGCCAGCCACCGGTCGCCCCAGGCGTTGATCGCGGCGAGCACGCCGAAGAAGTCCCGACCCTTGTCCGTCAGCAGGTACTCATGACGGACCGGCTCGCTCTGGTAGGGGCGGCGCTGCAACAAGCCCGCGTTCTCCAAGCGCCGGAGCCGGTCAGTGAGGGTGTTGCGTGCGATGCCGAGCGAGTCGATGAAGCCGTCGAAACGCGACTCGCCGTAGAACACCTCGCGCAGGACAAGCAGCGTCCAGCCGTCACCCAGGATGTCCACGGTGCGGGCGATCGAGCAGGGCCAGCTGTCGAATGAGGTCCGTCTCATATCACCGACCTTATCAGTTTCATCATGAGATTCACTTGCCCTCGGCGCCCCGGCCTGACTAGCCTCCCTTGAGTCTCATCATGCAACTAACGAGGAGGAGCGATGAGCTCAACGCCTGCGGGCACACCGGCGGTCACCGTTGAACGGGCCGGCCACGTGCTGCTGATGGGCCTGAACCGGCCCGCCAAGCGCAACGCCTTCACCAAGCAGATGCTCAGCGAGCTGTCGGCCGCCTACGGTCTGCTGGAGTCCGACGACGACTTGTGGTGCGGGGTCCTGTTCGCCCACGGCGACCACTTCACCGGCGGCTTGGACATGCTCGATGTCGGCGCCGAGCTGGCTTCGGGGAAGTTCGACGCCCCCGAGGGCGGGCGGGATCCCTGGCGTCTGGACGGACCGTGGTCGAAACCCGTCGTCGCGGCGGCGCAGGGCTGGGTGATGACGCTCGGCATCGAGTTGCTCCTGGCCGCCGACATCCGCGTGGCCGCCCGGGACACGCGGTTCGCCCAGTACGAGATCCGTCGCGGCATCTACCCCTTCGGCGGGGCCACCTTCCGCTTCCCCCAGCAGGCCGGGTGGGGCAACGCCATGCGCTGGATCCTGACCGGCGAGGAGTTCGACGCCACGGAAGCCCACCGCATCGGCCTGGTGCAGGAACTGGCCGCCGACGGGCCGGCCGCCGTCGCCCGCGCCACCGAGATCGCCACCCTCATCGCGGAGAAGTCCGCGCCCCTGGGGGTGCGCACCGTCTTCGCCTCCGCCCACCTGGCCCACGAGTCCGGCGAGAGCGCCGCGATCCAGCGACTGCGCCCGGACATTGCACGGCTGTTCTCCACCGCCGACGGTGCGGAGGGAATCCAGTCCTTCATCGAGCGCCGCGACGCCGTCTTCACCGGCCGCTGACCCGCCTGCCCCGCCACCCCCGTCAGGAGCTTTCCTGTGACCACTGTGAAGACGCCGCCTTCCCTGTTCGACCTGCCGCACGAGATCGCCGAGGCCCGTAAGTGGGCCCACGGCTTCGCCGAGAAGTACGTACGCCCCGTCGCCGCCGAGTACGACGAGCGTGAGGAGATGCCCTGGGCCGTCATCGAGGAAGCCGCCAAGGTCGGCCTGTACACCCCCGAGTTCGCGCTGCAGATGATCGCCGACCCCACCGGGCTCCTCCAGCCCGTGGTCGCCGAGGAGATCTTCTGGGGCGACGGCGGCATGGGCCAGGCCCTGCTGGGCACCTTCCTGCCCGCCGCGGCCCTGTTCGGCGCCGCCACCAAGGAGCAGATCGACGTCTGGCTGCCCGCCTTCTTCGGCACCCCCGGCGACCTGGCCGTCGCCGCCCTGTGCGCCAGCGAGCCGAACGCCGGCAGCGACGCCGCCGCCATCCGCACCCACGCCCGCTACGACGAAGCCACGAAGGAGTGGGTGCTCAACGGCACCAAGACCTGGGCCACCAACGGCGGCATCGCACACATCCACGTCGTCAACGCCGTCACCGACCCCGACCTCGGCGCCCGCGGCCACGCCCTGTTCCTCATCCCGCCCGGCACCCGCGGTCTCAGCCAGGGCCAGAAGTTCTCGAAGCACGGCCTGCGCGCCTCCCACACGGCCGAGGTCGTCCTCGACGACGTACGCATCCCCGCCGACCTGGTCCTCGGCGGCAAGGACGCCCTCGACCAGCGCCTGGCAGCAGCCCGCGAAGGCACCCGCGTACGCGTCCCCGCGGCCATGGCCACCTTCGAGATGACCCGGCCCGGCATCGGCGCGATGGCCGTCGGCGTGGCCCGCGCCGCCTACGAATACGCCCTCGAATACGCCGGTGTCCGCGAGCAGTTCGGCCGGCCGATCATCGACAACCAGGCCATCGCCTTCACCCTGGCCGACATGGCCATGGAGATCGACGCCGCCCGCCTCCTCGTCTGGCGCGCCAGCCACATGATGACGCGCGGCAAGCCCTTCACACGCGCCGAAGGCAGCATGGCCAAGCTCAAGGCCAGCGAGGTCGCCGTCCGCACCACAGAGCGGGCCGTGCAGATCCTCGGCGGCAACGGCTACACCCGCGACTACCCCGTCGAACGCTAGGCCCGCGACGCCAAGATCTTCACCATCTACGAAGGCACCAGCGAGATCCAGCGTCTGGCCATCAGCCGCGCCCTGTCCGGCCGTCGCATTCAGTAGACACCGGTTCCCACACGTCCAGCCCCCCACCACCCCATCGGAGCATCACATGAGCACCCAGACGCCTGTCCTGGCAGGCAAGGTTGCCGTCGTCACCGGAGGCGGCCGCGGCATCGGCAAGATGATTACCCGAGGACTCCTCGAGGCCGGCGCGCCACGGTCTACATCTCCAGCCGCAAGGACGCCGACCTGAAGTCGGCCGTCGAGGAGCTGAGCCCCTCGGCGAGATACACGCCGTGTCGGCCGACCTCGGCACCGCCCACGGTGTTGAGACCCTGGTCGGCTACCTCAGTGAACGTGAGAGTCGCGTGCACGCGCTGTTCAACAACGCCGGCGCCAACCGGGGGGTCTGGAGGAGTTCCCCGACTCCGCCTGGGACAAGGTGCTCTCCGTCAACGTCAAGGGCGTCTTCGCCCTCACCCAGGCCCTGCTGCCGCTCCTCAAGGCGGCGTCAACCCCGACGACCCCGCCCGTGTCATCAACACCGGTAGCGTCGACGGGCTGCGCGCCCCCGCCCCCGACTTCAAGAACTTCTCCTACGGCGCCAGCAAGACCGCCGTACACATGATCACCTGGCAACTCGCCGGAACCCTCGCCCCCTACGTCCTCGTCAACGCCATCGAATCGGCTGCACGCCCTGGGAGACCGAAGGGGTGGACGACTACCTGCCGCCGGCGACGCCGGGTGGCGAGAACGCCCGAGGCGATCGCCGAGCAGACCATGGGCCCCTGCTCGTGTGGGCGATCCGCACGGTCGAGGAGTTCAGCGACGACATCCTGGCCGCCTGGGCCGAACGCAACCGGTTGCATGCGGCGGCTGCCGGCAACATCGCCACGGCCGCCTCACGAGCCGCTCTTCGGGCCTTCATGGACCGCATCGATGCCGCCCAACTGCCGATTCCGACCACACAGTGGCTGGGCAGAACCACGATCGCGGGCGCCTCTATCGCCGCGCTCACCCGCGCCTCCCTGGGCCACCACCTGTGATCACGGCTGGCGGCAGGCCGCCCTGGATCGGCCCGGCCCGTGCCCGCTCCGCGCCCCGGTCACCGGCACACTCGGCGGCATCCCCTGGAGAGAGGCCGTCGACTACACCGAAACAGGCTTCCTGATGCGCCAGTTGGGCACGGCGTGCCTCATCGTCATCGCCTATCTGACCGGGATGCGTCCCGGCGAGGCGGCCGGACTGCGCAGCGGCTGCTGCCCCGACCCGCAGCCGGACAGTGCGGGGCGCAAAGGGCGGCACTTGATCACGAGCACCGTGTACAAGACCGCCCGCGACGAAGACGGCAACCACCGCTCCGAGGGCGAAGTCCGCGATGTTCCCTGGTGGCCATCGCCCCCGTCGTGAACGCCATCCGTGTCCTGGAACGCATGGTTCCCCAAGGACAGCTGCTGTTCGACCACCACGCCCACGACCTGCGCGGCACCCGGACCGGCACCGGCTCCCTCACCGTGCACACTCTGGGCATCCGAGTGGAGGACTTCATCACCTGGGCCAACCACGAGGCAACCGCCCACGGGCTGGCCCTTGAGATCATCCCGCCGGATCCGCACGGGAGAATCGGTACCGAACGGTTCCGCAGGAGCCTGGCCTGGCACATCGCCCGCCGCGCCGGGGGCCTGGTCGCGCTCGCAATTCAGTACGGCCATCTGCGGACTTCCGTATCGGCCGGATATGCCGACCCTCGGGAATTGCATCAGATGGGCGAGAAGTCGCAGGTCGCCAGCTCATGGCGCCACCTTCACGGTCTCCGACGTTACTACGAACTAACGGCCTGAACAGGCATGTTGCCGAGGTGATCCCGTTTGATGCATGATCTGCCCTCCAGAAGGGATGGTCTGGAGTGGTGCATCAGCAGAAGGTGGCCCTGGCCGGGGCGGCTCGTCTGGAGCTCGTGTCCGGGGTGGTTCATCTGCGTCCGGAGGATGCGATGTTCGACGCGATGCTGCGGGGCTGGAGGGCTCAGCAGAAGTCGCGCGGCTTGAAGGACGAGACGATCGACCCCAAGGAACGGCTCGTCCGCCGGTTTCTCGAGTTCGCGAACGACTACCCGTGGCGGTGGACGCCGGCCCACATGGACGAGTGGTCCGCCACGCTGACGGGCGAGAAGCATCTGGCGCCGTCCACGATCCGCAGCTACCAGGGCGACATCAGGCTGTTCACCGAGTTCCTCATCGACGGCCGCTACGGCTGGGGACCTGCCTGCGAGGAAGCCTTCGGCGTCCACCCGGTGGCGATCGCTCACGAGTGGAACACCCTGCCCCACCTGCAGGACTACGAAGGCGATCCGGAAGCAAGGCCGTTCACCCGCGAAGAACTGCAGCGGTTCCTCGACTATGCCGATGACCAGGTCGCACGCGCCGTGAAGTCCAAGCGCAAGGGTGCCCTCGCGGCCTACCGGGACGCCACCCTCTTCAAGGTCATCTACGGCTGGGGCCTTCGCCGGACCGAGACGTCCAAGCTGGACGTGATCGACTTCGGACGGAACCCGAAGGCTCGCCAGTTCGGCCGGTACGGCACGCTCAACGTCCGCTACGGCAAGGCGAAGAAGGGCCAGCCGCCGCGACGGCGGAACGTGCTGTCGGTGATGGACTGGGCTGTCGAGGCGGTCGAGGACTACGTCGAGAATGTCCGGCCACGCTTCGGGTTCCCCGATCACCCGGCTCTGTGGATCACCGAACGCGGGGGACGTCTGCAGCCGAGCTCGATCAACGACCGGTTCAATGCATACCGGGACGCACTAAAGCTCCCAAAAGAACTAGTTCCGCACTCAATTCGTCATTCTTACGTCACGCATCTGACCGAGGACGGGGTGGACCGGCGCTTCATTCAGCAGCAGGTCGGTCACGAGTGCGACAGCTCCACGGCCATCTACACGCACGTCAGCGACGACTTCATGAACACTGCCTTGAGCAAGGCACTGGCCCCGGCGTTCGCCGGCGTCTGACGAGGAAGGACCCGATGATGGCCGCCAAGCTCGACTACCACTGGCACCTGCGCAAGGTCATGGCGGACCGCGGGATGTTCTCCACCACCGACCTCATCCCGCCCCTGAAGGAACGCGGCATCAGTCTGTCGTCGAGCCAGGTCTATCGGCTTGTCGTCGAGCGACCCGAACGCCTCAGCCTGAAGATCCTCATGGCTCTGCTGGACATCCTCGACTGCACCATGGACGACCTCATCGAGCCCATCGCCGTGGCCGGCTCCGCGGCGAAGCCGAAGAGGGCCGCAGCAGGCGGGGCTTCGGTCTCCGAAGGAGTCGGTGACCTGCGGCCTCGGCGGGCCCGGATCAGCGGAGTTGACCGGTGACCGGTCTTGCCGAGGAGGTCATTGCGGATCCGGTCGGCCTGGTCGTGCGGCTGGTCGGAAACGTCGAAAAGCACCTGTCCGCCGAGCACGTCCGCGACATTGTCCTCACGGTCGTACGCGCACGAGCCGGTCGCCGCAGCCTCGCCCAGGCCCTGCACGATGACCCGTCGCTGCTGCGGACCGGACAGCCACCGGCGCCCTACTGCGTTGCCAAACTGCTGATGGCCCTGCACGATGCCGGCGCCCAGAACGTCGCACTGCCCCGTTGCGGCGAGTGCGGACGCGCATGCCGCTACGTCGGCAGCAGCACCGGAGGACGGTGGGGATGCTCACCCTGCTTCGACAAGTCGGCCGTCTGCGCGGGCTGCCATGAAGAACGACGCGTCACCAGCCGGGACCGCAACGGCGAGCCGCGCTGCGCGAACTGCCCTGACACCGACGGCGATCCGCTGCGGGAACTCACCGAGCTGATCACGGGCTTCGATCCCGCCCTCGACACCGACGTGGTCCTGGCCGCGC
The DNA here is from genome assembly GCF_050936625.1 of Streptomyces sp. CA-251387. Taxonomy (NCBI): domain Bacteria; kingdom Bacillati; phylum Actinomycetota; class Actinomycetes; order Kitasatosporales; family Streptomycetaceae; genus Streptomyces; species Streptomyces sp. CA-251387. The sequence continues at coordinate 9,199,739 of NZ_JBNJMJ010000001.1, forward strand.
TCGGACGCGCCACCGTCCGGCCCGCCGGACAGCGCCGCCTGGCCTGGGCCGTCGTCGCCCGCCCCGAGCTGCTGACCGGTGCCGGTTACGAAGCACCCACCCCGGCCGCCCTGCGGTTCATCAACGAGCTCGTCGATGCCGGGGCGACCAAGGTCGTCCGGCCGGCCTGCCCGCGCTGCCACGAAGTGAAGGCGCTGTCCAAACTGCTGAAGGGCAAGAGGATCTGCCGGGCCTGCTTCGCCCGCCACGCGGCCGTCCTCTGCTTCGGCTGCGGCGCCATGCGCGAGCCCGCCACCCGGGACGCCGAGGGCCGACCGCTGTGTCCGAACTGCATGATCAGGCAGCCCGCGAATCTGGAGGAGTGCGTCGGCTGCGGCCGCCGCATGCCCGTCGCGAACCGGCTGCCTGACGGCCCGCGTTGCCAGAACTGCCGGCCGAGGATCACCGCGGAGTGCGGCATCTGCGGGCGGACGGCGCTCTGCGACATGTCCCGGGCCACCGGCCAGCCCTGGTGCGACCGCTGCCAGCAGCGATGGGTGACCTGCAGCAGCTGCGGCACCGTCGCCCAGGCCCGCAGCGGCACCTGGGAGGCGCCGTTGTGCGCGAAGTGCACCAATCCCGACCCCAACTTCTGGGGCCGCTGCCCGGTCTGCACCATCACCTGGCAGCTCAGCACCCGTCCCTGCCAGCGATGCGTTCTCGATCAGCGAGTACGCGACCTCCTCGGCGACGCCACCGGGGCCATCCGTCCCGAACTCACCCCGTTCCACGAGGCGTTGATGAGCTCCGAGCGTCCGGACGTCGCCTTCGCCTGGGTCTCCCGCTCCCAGGCCCGTGACCTACTGGAACGCATAGGACGCGACGAGCGGCCCGTCACCCACGAGGTCCTCGACGAACTGCCCCCGGGCAAGGTGCTGGCCCATCTGCGCAGTGTCCTGGTCGCGACTGGAGCCCTGCCGCCCCGCGACGAGCGCCTCATCTCCCTGGAGAAATGGATCACTGCGACGGTCCAGGCCCGCAGTGACCTCGCCGAGCGCCGGATCCTGCACGGCTACGCGGTCTGGCACCACCTGCGCCGATTCCGGCGCCGCCTCGGCGAAGAGCACGCCACCCGGCTCCAGGACCTGAACGTGCGCTGCCACGTCACCGCGGCGAACAACTTCCTCGAATGGCTCACCGGTGAAGGGCTCACGCTGGGGACCTGCACCCAGACGGACCTGGAACGCTGGATGGCCGACTCCACGGTCAGCTACCGCGACGAGACCGGCCACTTCGTCCGCTGGTCGGTACAGCACCGACATGCCCACGGCCTGACCTACGGCACCGTCCGCTGGACCGGTCCGCTCGGCACCATCGACAGCGAGAAACGCTGGACCGACGCCCGCCGCCTCCTCAACGACGACACGCTGCCGACCCCGGACCGCGTCGCGGGACTGCTGCTGATCCTCTACGCACAGAAGATCTCCACCATTAGCCAGCTCACCGTCGATGACGTCCACATCGGCAACGACACCGTCTCCATCACGTTCGGCACCTCGCCGGTCCTCCTCCCCGCGCCGCTCGCCGGTCTGGTCCGCGAAGTGGTCGCGACCCGCCACGGCAAGGCCAAGATCGGCACCCCCGACGACGTCCCTTGGCTGTTCCCAGGAGGGCACCCCGGGCGCCCTCTCACCGACAGCCAGATCGGCAAACGCCTCCACACCATCGGGATCCGGCCCAAACAAGACCGGTCCACCGCACTGTTCACTCTCGCCACTGAGCTCCCCGCCGCGATCCTGGCCCGGACGCTCGGGGTCCACATCAAAGTCGCCGTCCAGTGGCAGCAGGCGTCAGCCGGGGACTGGGCCGCCTACGCCGCCGACGTCAGTCAGCGACGAGCTTGATGGGCCGACGTCAGTCAGCGACGAACTTGATGGCAGCCCTCGACCTGCGACGTTGGCAGGTGGTGGCGGTGGTTCTTTCGGTCAGGGCACCTTGTGTGCAGAGCATCGGCGGAAGACTGCTACGTCCTTGCCCATGCCCACGACGAGATCTCCGTCGGAGGTGAGTGCGACAGCGCGGGGACCGGGCACCGTCAGGATGCCTGCGGGCTCGCAGGAACGCAGATTCCACAGCCGTACCGTATTGTCACCCGCAGTGACGACGGCGAGAGGCGTGCCGTCCACCACCGCGCACGCCACCGCCGACACCACCCCGGTGTGGCCGGTCAGAGGCTGGCCGACTTGGGTCCTGGTGGTCAGGTCCCACACGCGCACCGTCCCGTCCGAACCACCGGTGACGGCGAGGGGGGTGCCGTCCACCACCGCGCACGCCACCGCCGACACCACCCCGGTGTGGCCGGTCAAGGGTCGGCTGGTCGGGGTCTCGGCAGTTAGGTCCCACACCCGCACAGTCCTATCGGAACTGCCGGTGACTGCGAGAAGGGTGCCGTTCACTACCGCGCACGCCACCGTCCGTACGTAGCCGGTGTGGCCGGTCAGAGTCTGGCTGGTCCCGGCGGCCAGATCCCACACGTTGACTTTCTCGCTGTTGCCGACGACGGCGAGGGGGGTGCCGTCGACCATCGTGCACACCCCTGCCTCTACTGCCCCAAAGAGGCCAGTCACGGGGCGGCCGATCGGCGTCCCCGAGGCCAGATCCCATAGCTGGGCCCTGTGCGGGTGCCTGTTGAATTCGAGGGTGACGGCAAGGGGGTTGCCGTCCGCCACCGCCAGTACCTTGCCGGTGTCGCCAGCTAGTGGCTGGCTGACTCTGGCCCCGGAGGCCAGATCCCATAGCTGGATGGTGTTGCTGCCGAGGGTGATGGCAACGGGGGTGCCGTCAGGGGACTGCGCTCGCCACCGCGCTCTCGGCGGTGTCCTACGGCCTGGCTGCGGCGATCGCGGGCGGCGACGGTTCACCACCGCGCACGCCACGATCTGCACCTGGCCGGTGTGGCCGGTCAGGGGTCGGATCGCCGGGATCTCGGCGGTCAGGTCCCACACCCGCACCCCGTCATCACCCGCAGTGACGGCGACGGATGTGCCGTTCACCACCGCGCACGCTACAGCGTTCACTGCCCTGTTGTGGTGGCCCAGGGCTCGGCCGACCGGGGTGTCGACGGTCAGGTCCCACACCCGCACCATCCCATCGGAACCGCCGGTGATGGCGACGGGGGTGTTGTCGACCACCGTGCACGCCAACGCCTGAATCGGGCTGGCGGGGCCGGGCAGATGTCGGCGGACGGGTGTCTCGGTAGCCAGGTCCCACACTCGCACCCCGTCATCACCCGCAGTGACGACGGCGGCGGTGCCGCCCACCACCGTCCATGCCACCGCCCGTACCGGGCTTAGGCTCACTACCCCGCTTGGGCGTGACCGGCCGTAGCCGGTCAGATCTTGGCGGACTGGGATCTTGGACGCCAGATCCCACACCCGCACGGTCCCGAGCTGGCTGCTGGTGGTAGTGAGGGGGATGCCATCAACCACCGCGCAGGCCACCGCCGCTACCTCGCCGATATGGCCGGTCAGCGGCTGGCCGACTTGGGTCCGGGAGGTGAGGTCCCACAACAGTACGGTCCCGTCGGTGCCGCCGACGGTGACGGCGAGCAGGGTGCCGTCCACCACCGTGCACGCCACTCCCTGCACGAAGGTGTGGCCGGTCAACGGCGAGCCGACCAGCTTCCCGGTAGTCAGGTTCCATAGCCGCAGGGTCCCATCGGAGCCGCTGCCGGTGATGGCGAGGGGGGTTCCATCCACCACCGCGCACGCCACCGCCGACACCACGCCGGTGTGGCCGGTCAGAGGCTGGCCGACCTGGGTCCCGGTGGTCAGGTCCCAGAGCCGCACAGTCCCATCGGAACCGCCGGTGACGGCGACGGGGGAACCGTCCACCACCGTGCACGCCACTGCGTTCACCGGCATGGTGTGGCCAGTCAACGTATCCCGAAGCGCTGGCGAAAAGTCGCCCCCCGTAGCCCACTGAGCCACCCACTCCTCCTCTGGCACCCTCTGAGCCAGCCCCTGCCGCAGTTCTGTGGCCCCAGCCCGGGCCGCGTCAAGGACGAGAACCTGTCGGCGTGCCGCCGCAGTCGCTGCCGCATGGATCCCGACAGACGTGCGATAGACCGCCGCGGACAGCCGGGCAGAGTCACTGTGCGCGTGGTGCAGGTGCCGGATGAGCCCACGTGGGATGGCGTGGACGAGGTATTCAGTGTCGCCGAGGACGTCGTCCAGGTGGCCAGCCGCCGTCGCGTGGGCTGCGAGATAGCGGAGCGTGTACGGATGGGCGCGAGACCAGTCGAGCGAGCCATCGATGCAGTAAGGGACCCGACTGATGAGGACCTCGGCGAAGGCCGCATGGACCGCCTTCCGGTCGGCGCCGTCGTGCAGGTGTTCGGCCAGGGCCTGGTGATACAAACGGTAGGCCGACCGGGCGGACTCGGTGGCTTCCACGACGTACGAGCCGGCCGCGCGCCGCAGCCACAGCACGTCGTCGTCCGTGTAAGCGAGGCCGGAGATCGCGGAGGCCAGGGGCGCCCAGATGTCCTCCCAGGGCAGGCCCTGGCCCTCAGCGAAGGCCAGCGGCCGCAGCAGGTCGACGGCCCGTAGGGCGTCCGAGCCGAGACGGTGGGTGAGGTCGTCGCGCATAGCCTGCCCCGGCAGGCGAGGTAGGGCGTCGCGCCATGCCCGGTCCGACGGGTCGGGGACGACGTCGTCGGCCGAGGCCAGGGTACTGGCGATGATGCGGGCGACGAGGAACGATGTCCCGGCGGCCTCGGCGACCGCTTCCGCCACCGGCCGCAGCACCTGGACCTGGCGCCGGTAGGGGGAGGAGGGGTGGGCTTCCAGGAGGTTGCGGACGGTGTAGGCGAGAAGGGCCTGCTGGTCGGCGTAGCGGGGGGCGTCGAGGTCGACGACCTGCTCGCGTTGGGCGTGGTGGTGCGGGTCGAGGCCGAGGCGATCCAGCAGATAGGGGCGTGTGCCCAGGAGCAGCCGGATCCGACCGCCGGAGTGGCCGATCAGCGGGCGCAGGATCCGAGAGCACAGGGTTTCGGGGGTGGCGGCCTCGTCGAGGGCGTCGACGAGCACCGTGAACGGCCGCCCGTCGGCCGGTGGGTCCAGGGCCTCGAGCAGTTCGCCGACGGTGTCGGCGCGCACCTTGGCCGCGGCGGCAATGCCCTGCAGGACGTCGGTGTCGGTGAGGTTCTGGGCATAGACGGCGACGTCGATCGCCCCCGCGTCGGGTACCAGATGCGGAGCGAGGCCGAGCGCGTCGACGGGTACGGTGCGACGGCGTCCGGCGTGGGACAGAGCGGCGATCAGACCGAGTACGGCGGTCTTGCCCGACCCTGGACCGGCCGTAACCACCCGGCAGACCGACCCGAGGTCTGTAGCGGGCGTGCGCAGCCAGTCGACGAGGTCGGCGAGCGCAGCATGACGGCCGCAAAACCACCAGCCTTGTTCGGCGTCTCCGTGGTAACCCATGGCGCGAACCAGCAGCCGGTTGGTGAGTTCTGTCTCGCGGCGCCGGGCGTGTTCGTCGAACTCTGCGGCCTGCTGGATGGCCAGATCCACATCGGTCAGCCGCGTGCTGTGGCGAGGGTTGGCCAGGAACGCGGGCGGCTCCCCCGTCAGCCCGATCAGGGACAGGCTGATGCGCTGGAAACCGGGCCGATCGGGATGGTCGTTCATCTGCTGCACCACCGCGGACACCGACAGCACGTCCGGACCGTGCCCTGCCGTGGCCTGGCTGCCCACGGCCTCGTCAAGCAGACGGGGGAAGAGACCGGCCTGCGCCTGCTGATGCGGCTGGGCCGAGGAGACGATCACCAGTCCCGAACCGGTGGTCCGCCCCCACTGCGCGCCAATGCGGCCCAGCGCCGCCGCAGCCAGTTCGTTGCCGCCCTGCCCGGAGAAGCAAGTGTCCAGCACCAGCAGCAGCCGTCGCACCTTGGTGTCCCGCAGGATCACCCGGGCCAGCTCCCCCGTGGGCAGGGCGTAGGCGATGTCGTCTGGATCGGTGTCGGCGGTAAGCAGCACATGATCGCCACCGTCGTCAAGGACCTCCCCGTGCCCGGAGATATACACCGCCAGCAGGTCGTCCTCACGCCGGTCCGCCGACTTGCAGAACGCCCGTAGCTCATCGGTCAGTTGGGCCCGAGTGGGATCTAGGCCGAGGGCGGTCTGATGCCGGTAGCCCAGCTCGCGGGTGAACAGGTCGATGACGCGCTCGCGGGCCGCGGCCAGCTCGGGCCGGTCCCAGTCGGGGCACTTCGGGTACCGCGCGACAGCCGTGGCGATCAGGAACCGGCGCGGCACGCCCGCACCGACCTCGTTGGTCGCCGAGGTACTCATTCCAGGCCCGCCACGATCGCTCGCCCGCACAGCGCGTCGGTCAGGTACGCGGTCGCGTCGTGCGCGTGAGAACCGTTGTGGACCAGCGCCGAGCGCACGGCATTGCCGAACGCCGGGCGCAGGTCCTTCACCAAGGCCACGACATCATCCTGGTCGGCGAGGTTCGTCCACGCAAGGCGCTCCCCTCCCGGCCAGATGCCCCGCGCCGTGCCGCCTAGCTCCTGTGGCTTCGGCTCCAGCCGGTGCAGGATCAGGTTCGGGATGCCCAGTGGCGAGCCGAGGGTGACCAGAGCCCGCACTTGGTGCCCGGGCCGGGCGCACAACGCCTCATAGGCGACCACCGACCCCAGGGAGTGGGCCACCACCACCCGGGTGTCCTCGCCCAGAGCCGCCAGCACCCGGCCTCGGGCCTGAGCCCGCACGCCCGGGTCGAGCAGATACCGGTGCACCTGTTTCACGTCGAAGACCATCGCGCGCAGCGCCACCCCGGCGAAGAAGCGCGACGCCGAAAGCGCCCGCAACGCCGCCTGCACCGACCGCGGCGTCGTCACCAGCGTATCCGCCGCATCCGGGGGCACCACCGCCGGATCGGTCTCCGCCGCCGCCCGCCACCACGCCAGCAGCAACTCCCGCTCGAAACCCTCACCGACATCTGCGGCACGGTACCGAGGATCGCCCACAGCGAGAAGCTGCCCCGCCGGACGGAAGACATCCCCGTAGAACGCCATCGCCACGTCCGACCGCGCAACCGCGCCATCCTCCCCAGCGCGGCGCAACCCATCGGCCATCGCGGGCCACCACTCCGTCAGGAGCGTTTCCTCGCCCAGTACTTGCTTGCCGATCCCATGGACCGCCACCACACGCGCCACCCGCACCCCCGAACTCGCTGGCCACCGATAGCACTGTAGAGGCCGCCGTACGTCGCATCAGTCAAGACAGACAAACCGGCCCAAGCCGATGCGCGCCGCACACACGCGTCAGACATTCCGACAGTTCCAATACCCGACTCCACCATTGGCACGCAGCCGGGACGGCATCCACGACCTCCTCGACGTCGAGACGGCCCGCGCCACCATCGACACCGTCGCCGACCTGAATGCCGCTCTCGAGGACGGCCTCGGCAGCTCCGGGCCCGCCGCCCGCCGGGCCATCACAGCCGCCGCAACCGCACCCCAGGACACCGGCACCGTCATCACCGCCCGGCAGGCCCGCCAGGTCCTCGCCAACCCCCACCTGGCCGTCTACGACAATCCCCATACGCTGCTGATGTGCGTCTACAAGCGCGACAAGGCCCTGTGCCACTGCGGCCTCAAGAACACCCCCAGCCTCGACCAGTGCGTCCCAGCCTGCGCGAACATCGCCCGCACCGATCAGCACGCCGCCGGCCTCCGTCGCCGCGCCACCGCGCTTGACCAGCAGGCCGGCCACGTCCCCGGCCCGCTGGGCGCGCGACTGCGCGACAACGCCACCCGTCTGCGCGACCTCGCCGACGCCCACCACCGCACCCGCGCCACACTCCAGGACGGCACCTCATGAGCCGCGCCCCCGAGGAACGCGACCGTATCCGCGCGGCCATGGACCGCATCCTGCAGGGAGCCTCGCAGCACTCCAACGGCGCGCTGACGATCGTCGCCCTGGCCCAGGAAGCCGGCGTCCCGCGCAACGCGCTCACCCAGCGCCACCTCGACCTCAAGAACGACTTCTACGCGCAGGTCAGAGCGCGCGGGCAGGCGCCGCACTCCGAGATCCGTCTGCGCCAGAAGATCGTCAAACTGAAGGAGCTCTGCGCCAAGGACGCCACCGAGCTGGCCCAGCTGCGGACCGACGTCGAGCACTTCGTCCGCGCTGTGAACCAACTGACCGCGCACAACCGGCAGCTGCTCCATGCCCTGTCGCAGCCGGGCTCCCCGGTCCGGGCGCTGCCGACCCAGCCGCACCAGGCCGAAGCCACTGAGTCGCTGCCCGATGTCCCGTGCAAGTGGTGGCTTCGCCGCAAAGTGCAGCTGATCAGCGGGACGAAAGGCGTACCCGGCCGTTCACCGCCCGCGGGCTCGGAGGCGGGCCCGCCCTGGCGGGAGGAACCATCCGTGGTCAGATGCGGCGGGCGGCCCAGACGGTGCGCTCGGTGCGTACCGTCAGGTCGTCGCGGCGCAGGATGCTGTGCGGGCTGCTGGTGTCGAGGAGCTGGTCGAGCGCGGTGAGGTCCTCGGGGGAGAGTCTGTCTGCGATGACGCTGCGGATGCGCTGCAGGACGCCGGTGGCGTAGCGGCCGATCGCTTCGCTGCGGGAGCCTTCGAGGTTCACGGCGATGGTGCGTTCGCCCTCGACGGTGAAGCCGGCGGCGGTCAGCAGCGGGCCCCAGTCGGCGCCGCGATGGGGCATGTGTTCGGCTTGGCGGCGGTCGGCTGCGGCGTGGACGCGCTCTTCCAGGCCGGGCTGGTCCTCGGAGGCGCTTTCGGGCAGGAAGCGGGGGTGGCCGGCCAGTTCGACGACGGCGAACAGGCCGCCGGGCGCGAGCGTGTCGTGGACGGTGCGCAGTGCGCGGTCGGGGTGGGCCATGTGGTGCATCGAGGCCGATGCCCAGACCAGGTCTGGTGAGCCGAGGTCGGGCCAGGCATCGTCGTCGAGGTCGGCCTGCACCGTGCGTACGCGCTCCTGGACGCCGCGGGTGCACGCCGTGGTGCGCAGGCGCTGCAGGAGTTCGGCGGAGGCGTCGACGGCGGTGACATGCGCGTCGGGGAAGCGGTCCAAGAGGGCGAAGGTGCCCGCGCCCGTGCCGCAGCCCAGGTCCACGATGCGGTGCGGGACGGACTGCAGCGGCAGCCATGCGGTGATGGAGGCGGTGTGCTCGGCGAGGACCTCGGCGTCCAGGTCGAGGATCTCCGCCTGGCCGTCCATTGCGTGCTCGTGGTGGTGACCGTGCGAAGCGCCGTGGTGGGGGGTGTCGGTGTGTGCGTGGTTCATGCTCTTCACACTAAGATGGATATGCGCCTACAGCATGAAGTGTCCCTGTTTACGCAAGGTGATGGTCGAGGGCGCTGCCCGACGCGCAAGATGCCACCGCCAGGGAAGGCCGTCGCGCGGCCTCACGGTCACTCGGGAGCGCCCTGGGTGTCGTCGCCACTGTCGCTCTGGTGCCCGCGGCGGGCGTCGCGGTCGAAGATGCCCAGGATCTCGCAGGGCCCGCCGTCGGCGCCGATCGCGTGCGGCATCATCGTGGGGAACTCGGCGGCCTGGTTGGTCTCGAGCCGGAAACGGCGGTGGCCGAGCATGAGGATCGCCGTGCCGGACAGGACGACGAGCCATTCGCGCCCCGGGTGGGCACGCATGCGCGCCGGGTTCTCGGGGGGCGGTTCGGTCATGCGCTGGCGCACCACGCTCATCCCGGGGTCGGCCTTGATGGTCCAGCGCATCCGGCCGTGGGTGCTGTCGATCGTCGGGCTGGTGACGACGTCGTCGGTGGCGGTCTCCACGAGCTGATCGAGTGTGGTGTCCAGGGCGCGGGCGAGGGTGACCAGCTGATCCAGTGCGAGGCGGCGCTGGCCGTTCTCGATGCGGCTCAGTGAGGACTGGCTGAGGTGGGCGCGGGAGGCCAATTCCTCCAGCGACCAGCCCTGCGCCACCCGCAAGGCACGGATGCGTTTGCGTACGAGGCTGTCCAGATCTCCATCTTCTTGCGTCATGAGCAACAGTGTATGCCTTTGACGCAACTCCGGCTTAACGTCGTGTGCGGCTGGTCCGCAACGTCTGGGACCAGTGGACGAGGAAAGGCAGGAGGCCATGGCTGTGACAACTTCTCCATACGCGAGTGACGCACTGCCCGGTGGGACCGTCGATGCGGTGGTGATCGGCGGGGTCGCGGCCGGGCTGAACGGTGCGGCGATGCTCGCCCGCTCCCGCCGCTCGGTCGTCGTGATCGACAGCGGCTCCCCACGCAAGGCGCCCGCCGAGGCCATACACGGCTTCATCGTCCTGGACGGCACCCCTCCCCCCGAGATCCTTCAGCGAGGCCGGGAGCAAGTGCGCCAGTTCGGAGGGCGCGTCGTCTTCGGTGAGGTGACCTCGGCCGAGCCCGCCGCCCCGTCGACGGACGGGGATCTGCGGTTCACCATCACCCTGGCCGACGGACTGAGCGTGAGTGCGCGCCGGGTCCTGGTGGCCACCGGCCTGAAGGACGTGCTGCCCGAGGTCCCCGGCCTCGCCGAGCACTGGGGCCACGGTGTGGTCCACTGCCCGTACTGCCACGGCTGGGAGGTGCGCGATCAGCCCATCGGCATCCTCGCCACCGGCCCGGCCTCCATCGGCCACGCATTCCTGTTCCGGTAGCTGACCGAGGACCTGACCTACTTCAGCCACGGCACTCACCCGGATGAGGCCACCCGCGCCCGCTTTGCCGCCCGCAACATCCGCATCGTCGACACCCCGGTGCAGGAGGTCGTCAACAGCGAGGACGGCACCCTCGCCGGCGTGCGCCTGGCCGACGGCCAGGTCGTGGCCCGCCGCGTCCTCGCGGTCGCCGCCCGGATGGAAGACCGCGCCGAGGGCCTGGACGGTCTGAAGCCGCCGATGCAGGACCTGCCCGACAACATGGCCCGCGGCATCGCCACCGGCATGGCGGGCACCACCGAGGTGCCGGGCGTGTGGGCGGCAGGCAACGCCACCGACCTTGCCGCCCAGGTCGGCGCCTCCGCGGCGGCCGGCGCCCTGGCCGGCTCCCACATCAACAGCGTGCTGGCCACCGCAGACACCGACGCGGCCCTCGCCGCAGCCCAGGGCGCAACTCCCGCCCTCTGGCATCCGGCGCGGCACCAGCCGCTGCACGCCCTCGATGCGTGCGGGGCACGGGCCCCGCCCACCCCCTTCACCCGGCGACCGGCCCTGCTCCGGCGCTGACTCAGCATGCCCTTTTGAGAGGAATCCATGAGTACGAACCAGCCCGTACCGGCCACGCAAGCCGGCGGCCGGGGCGCCCCCGACGCGCGTCAGCTGCGCACGATCCTGACCACCGTCTCCATCGCCCTGATGGCGGTCATCGCCTCGGTGACCGGGCTGAACGTTGCGCAGACCCACATGGCCGTGGAATTCGCCGCCTCCCAGAGCACGGTTCTGTGGATCATCAACATCTACACCCTCGCCCTGGCCGCGCTGCTGCTGCCGCTCGGCGCCCTGGGCGACCGCCTGGGCCGCAAGCCCGTGCTTGTCGCCGGACTGAGCGTGTTCGGCATTGCTACCGTGGTCGCGGGCCTGGCCCCGACGGCGGAAGTGATGCTCGCCGCCCGCGTGGCCAGCGGCATCGGCGCCGCCATGATCATGCCGATCACGCTCGCCGTCATCACCTCCACCTTCCCCGAAGACCAGCGCGGCAAGGCGATCGGCGTGTGGACCGGTGTCGCCGGAGGCGGCGGCATCCTGGGCATGTTCCTCTCCGCGCTCCTCGTCGACGTCGCCGAATGGCGCTGGCTGTTCGTCCTGCCCGCGGTCCTGGTCCTCGTGGCGCTGGCCATGACGCTGAAGTCGGTTCCCAACTCCCGCGAGACCTCGGCCCATCGATTCGACACCGTCGGCGCGCTGGTCTCCAGCTTCGCTGTGGTCGGCCTCATCTTCGTCCTGCAGGAGGGCCCCGAACGCGGCTGGACCGCGCCCGAGACGCTGATCAGCCTGACCGTCGGCCTCATCGCCACCATCGGTTTCGTAGCCTGGGAGCTGCACCGCCGCGACGCCTCCCTGCTGGACGTGCGCCTGTTCCGGGAGCGCGGACTGTCGGGCGGCTCGATCACGCTTCTGGTGGTCTTCGGTGTCCAGGCGGGCATCGGCGTGGTCCTCTTCCCGTTCTTCCAGGCCGTACTCGGCTGGTCGGGCCTGCTGTCCACGGTCGCGATGATGCCCATGGCCCTCGCGATGATGATGGCCTCCGGCCTGGCCCCCAAGCTGGCCGCAGGGATCGGCGCACGCTCGACCATGGTCGTGGGCATCGCACTGGCAAGCATCGGCATGGCGCTCATGGCGCTGTTCGTCTCCGTCAGCGGCGGCTACCTGTCCGTCCTGCCCGGCCTGCTCGCCATGGGCGTCGGCATGGGCCTGTCGATGACCCCGTCCACGGAGGCCATCACCGCCTCCCTGCCGCGCGAGAAGCAGGGCGTCGCCTCCGCCCTCAACGACGTCACCCGCGAATTCGGCACCGCACTCGGCGTCGCCCTGCTCGGCGCACTCGTGTCCGCCGGCTACCGCAACGCCATCGACGACAGGCTGCACGGCATCCCCCAAGGCGCTGCGGACACCGCCCGGGAAGGCGTCGCCACCGCCGTTGCGGTGGCGGGCAGCACCGGACCACACGCACCAGACGTGCTCCACGCGGCGCAGCAGTCATTCGTCGACGGCTGGCAGCAGGCCATGTGGGCAGGCTCCGTCATCATGGGCGCCCTGTTCATCTACATCGCCCTCCGCGGCCCCAAGAACACACCCTCCGCGATCGCGGACGAGACAGACCCCGCTGAGGCTGTCTCCGCCGGCTGACCGCACAACAGCCGGGCCACAGCAAGCAGACCACCCCGCGAGCACCGCGTTCACCCCCGACCAGGAAGCCGCTGAAGTCGAGCTGCCCCTGTCCGGGACCGAAGCGTCAAAAGGCGGTTGCTGCGACTCCCCGGTGGCGCTCCAGATACGCGCGTCCTCCGGAGGTTGCTGACTGCAATAGCAACCTCCGGCATGAGCGAGGCTGCGACCTGAACCAGAGGCCGGTCGCAGCCTCGCTCGTGCTGCGTGCACCATCTGACCCGCCCCTGGCCAGAGCATCCATGTGCGTTTGGGTTCAACACGCTGTACTTGACAGGGACGACTGACTGTCGACGTACAGCTTGTGGGCGAGCTGGGCTCCGCATCCGCCGAGCAGGAGCCCGCACCAGAACGTGTCGTGGACGTGAGAGCGGCGGAACCCGTCCAGCTCGATGGCTTCGGCCGGCAGTACGACGGGCACGTCCGAGTGCTCGTCTCCGATCACTGCTGTCTGCACCAGCCGCGTGTCCCGCACTACGACGACCCCCAATCGCCCGTGGTCAACGATAGATCTGCAGGCAGTGCGTGCGACAGCACTGTCAGTCATTCCTCCACTCTCGCGGAAGGCTGAGCAGGTCACGCCTCTAGCCCTCCGACCGAATCAGGTGCATGATCCTTTCCCCCCAACGCGACACGAAGCACACAGAAGGGGGCGACATTGGTCGGAAACGCCATGTCCGGACCCGAGCCACCGTGGTACGCGCCCGGGAGACCACCACGCTCGTACCTCTCGCGGACTGGTACGGCGGGCGGATCCTGGCGCCTGCGGAAACACGGATCATCGAGGCTGCTGACGCCCGCGCTGTTCCGGCTCGTCGCATCAGACGGGTTGCCGCCATGGCTCGTCCTGGACCGATGGAGCCGCCACAGTTCTACGCCGGCGCCCGCCGAATCGGTGCGAGGGTCGGCACGGGGTCTGACGTCAGAAAGTCAACGATGATCTGGTTGCAGAGCTCCGGTTTCTCCACGAGCAGGCCGTGCGAGGTGCCGGGGACGATTGCCAGCTCGCCTTCGGGAAGACCTCGGTAGAAGTCGATGGCGTGCTCAAGCATGACTTCGTCGTCGTCGCCCACCATGACCAGCGTGCGGCAATGGATCTTCTTCAGGTCGTCCGTGGTGAATTTGGGCCCGGCGGAGTGCATCTGGTTGAGTTTTTCGGCTACGACTGCGAAGTGGCCTTCCCCGTCGGGGGAGACGTCGCCGTAATGGCCAATCAGAAAGTCCGGTGGTTCGGGGTCAGGGTTGATCACCCCTTCGGCCCAGCCGGCGTTGTGGAAAACGCCGCCAACGCAGATCAACCGCTGCACCAGGTCCGGCCGCTTCACGGCCACCGTCAGGGCGACGATCGCCCCATCACTCATCCCGAGCAATCGCGCGGGACCGCCGACCACCTGCTCCAGGAAGAGGATCATGTCGTCGGCCATCAGGTCATAGCTGTAGGGGTCGTCGGTGTCGGGCGAGTGTCCGTGGCCGCGCCGCTCCGGCAGAAGGACCCGGAAGTGCGAGCTCAGTGCCTGCAGATTCGGCCCGAATGCCTGTGAGTCGACCCCAACACCGCCGGGGTGGAACAGGACGAGCGGCTTCCCCGCTCCTTGTTCGTCGTACCAGGTACAGACGCCGTTCAAGTAGACGTATGCCGCCATAGCAGGTCCTTCCTTGTAGCCGTATGCATCCGGTACTGCCGACCTGGCCGGGCGCTTTTCATCGGTGGCCCCGAAGCCGCCGCGGTCAGCCCAGGCCGGATGGGCGCTCGGTAGTTTCCGGCTCTCGGTCTGGTGAAGAGACGACTGACCGTACTTCTAAGCGGAGTTCAAGTACTGGAACAAGGGGCTGAACGCCACGGACGGCTGTGACACCCGGGGAGGTCATCCTTGCCGAGGCGTTGCTGGCCCCGGTAGTCGGGCCGAAGTGCGCGCTGACCGGCGGGCGGTGATGGTCGGAGTACGACCAGGTGTGGGTCACTTCGGCGGCGTCGCTCGACGTCGACCACATGGTCCCGCTCGCTGAGGCGTGGGATTCCGGGGCTGGGGCGTGGACGGCGGCGCGGCGTGAGGCGTACGCCAACGACCAGGGCGCGCCGAACAGCCTGATCGCCGTCTCCGGGACGTCCAACTGGTCCAAGGCGGAGAAGGACCCGGCGGACTGGCTGCCGGCGAGCGGGACGCGTTGAACCGCCTGGCCGAGGAATGCCCGACCACCACTGTCAGCTACGAGCGGGTCCGATAGGTCGCGGGGCATGAGCATCTCGGAGGCCGGCTGTCACTTTCCGTGGACGGTCACTTCACGCGAGTTTGGGGAGCCACTCGGCGGTCGTCTACGTGATCAATGCCGATGAGACTTGATGTCACTGTGCCACTGCGTCCGGCCCCGCGACTGGTGGGCGGTCCGCCCACGTTCGGCCGACGGCGCGGGCAGTGCCTCGCTCGTTGGGCGGGTGTGGACGAAGAACGGCGGGTTCTGGACCAGTGGCCGTATGGGGCGAGGCAGCAGGGCCGCGCGCTGAGGTTTCGCATCGAGGCCGTCCTGACCCAGCGACTGGGGATGCTGCCCAAGCCGTCGGCATCGGCCGACCCGGCGATGACCGAGGAGGCCAGGCGGTGCGACGGCTGATGCCGGCTCGTAGGCTGCGGCCATGACCGAGATCCAGAACCCGACGCCCCGCGACGCCTTCGAGCTGCTCATGGCCGGTAACCAGCGTTTCGTCTCCGGCATCCCCGAGCACCCGAACCAGGACGCCATACGCCGCACCGAGATCGCACCGGCCCAGCAGCCCTTCGCCGTGCTGTTCGGGTGCTCCGACTCGCGGCTGGCCGCCGAGATCATCTTCGACCGCGGTCTGGGCGACCTGTTCGTGGTGCGCACCGCGGGGCATGTCGCTGGTGCAGAAGTCCTCGGTTCCATCGAGTACGGCGTGAGCGTGCTCGACGCCCCGCTCGTCGTCGTGCTCGGCCACGACTCGTGCGGAGCCATCGCAGCAGCCTGTGCCGCAGCCGACGGTGGCAGGGTGCCCGGCGGCTTCGTCCGTGACGTTGTCGAACGGGTGACCCCGAGCGTGCTGGCGGCCCGCGCCGCCGGACGCGACCAGGCCGACGAGATCCTGGCCGAGCACATCGAGCACACTGTGGACCTTCTGCTGGAACGCTCCCGTGTCCTGGCCGAGCGGGTGGCCGCAGGCCGTCTTGGCGTGCTGGGGCTGTCCTACCGGCTGGCCGACGGCAGTGCACAGATCATTGCCTCACGCGGCCTCGATGCGGAGGTCCCGGCCGCGTCCTGACCATCCGGCTTCCCTGGCGTGAGTTGCCCCTGGTCGATCTCCTCCGGAATGGCACCGCCCGATGGCTCACGGAGCCGACCACGCGCCCAGCACCCCCTCCGCTGCGGGCTGCGAGGTGTGCCGGGGATGGGGAACGGTCGTGACCGACGGCGGGCGGCACGTGCTGTGCCCGGCCTGCCAGACCGGCGGGAGCTCAGCCGATTCCGTCACCAATCCGCCCGGTCCCCGCATCTGGGCGCAGTAGGGGCAGGGCGTCGGTGCCCGTTACACGGTGGGCCGGGGCCGGCCCCGCGGCGCGGCGGAGCCGGTTGGCGATCGCCGGTCCCAGCCCCTCCTCCACCGGCAAGGAGGCGACGATGAGGTCGCAGCCCTGCCGGTCGAGTTCGCGCAGGAACCCGTACAGCCCGCGCGCATAGAGGGCCAACGAACCGGGGACCGTCACCACCGCGTGCGCCTTCACCACAGCGTCGGCGAAGGCGGCAGGAAGAAAGACGCCCACCTGGTGTCCCAACTCCTGCGCCAACTCCGCTTCGGCGATGACCTTCTCCGGCTCGACCAGGACGACCCCGGCACGCGGCGCGTAGTGGGACGGATGCCGGCCTCGCGGGATCACGACGGTGCCCGCGTACAGGTGCCCGGCGGTGAGGCGGTGCAGGAGCGCCTCATCGCAGGGGCGAACGCACGAGCGTCGGCACTTCACCCGTCGGCGGCAAGGCGGGCCAGCCACTCCCTCAGCAGATCCTGCTCCGCGCTGCTGAGGGTCGTCTGTTCGGGCAGTGCGGCGTGCAAGGCGCGGGCGGCGCCTGCCGGGCCGGCGTCTTGCACGGCCGGCTGTTGGTTGGTGACGGCGGCGACCATGGCTTCCCGCAGAGTGGTCAAAAGGGCCGGGTTACGCCGGTCCTTGGGCAGGGACAGCCAGGTGAGCACCGCGCCGCGCGACGTGGCATGGATGATCTGGGCCGCGAGTTCCTCGTTGACCCGGAGCCAGCCGCCGGCGGCGAGGCGCCGGATACGGCCCCTCAGGATCTCCATGCCGGTTTTGAAGGCCGCCGAGGTGGCCCTCGTGGGTTCGCTGTACATCAGTGTGTACAGCGCGGGATTAGCCAGGCCGAACTCGACCGCGACGTCCCAGCCGGCTCTCAGGTCCTCGATCGGGTCCGCCGGGTCGGGGTCGACGCGCTTGGTGGCGAGAAACGCGGCGAAGCCGTGCTCGGCCACCGCGTCGAGCAGCCCGTCCTTGTCGCCGAACAGCCGGTAGATGGCCGGTGGCTGCAGGCCCGCCGCATCAGCGACCGCGCGAGTGGTGACCGCGTCGCGGCCCCCGCGCGTCAGCAGGCCGATGGCGGCCTCGATGACCCGCTGCCGGGCCTGTTCGCGACCGATGGCCGCAGCGTCGGCTGCGCTGCTCCCGCTCAATGGAGGTGACATGTATCAATGATACCGAATCAACGCTTCCAACGTTCGTATCAGTGATACGCTCTCGATGTTTCCATTGGAAATCGATCGTTGAGGAGCATCGCATGTCCGACCGACTGCGGATCACTGCATTGGAAGAGCACGTCGTCCTGCCCGCGATCATGGAGGCGTGGTCGCGGTCCGGAGTGCCGGAGCTGCCGAACCTGGGGTTCGGCGACAGCCCCATCGCCCAGCGGCTGCGAGACACCTCGGAGTTGAGGCTGGCGCACATGGACGACCAGGGAGTCGACGTGGCGGTGCTGTCGATCTCGACGCCGGGCGTGCAGAACCTGCCCGACTCGGATGCCGTCGCCGTGGCCCGCGACACCAACGACCAGCTCGCGGAGATCGTGGCCGGCAGGCCCGACCGGTTCCAGGCATTCGCGGCGATCCCCACTCAGTCGCCGTCGGCCGCGGCTGCGGAGCTGGAGCGGGCGGTCACCGAACTGGGCTTCCCGGGCGCCATGCTCTACGGTCGCACCGGATCCAAGCTCGCCGACGATCCCGGGTACGACGAGCTGTACGCCGCCGCTGAGCGACTGCGGGTCCCTCTCCACTTCCACCCGCAGATGCCTGTGCAGGCGGTGATCGACGCCTACTACTCGAACATCGGTCCCGTCGGGACAGCGCTGGCAGGGCCTGGGATCGGCTGGTACTACGACCTGGGCGTGCAGTACCTGCGGATGATCTTCTCCGGCGTCTTCGACCGGTACCCCGATCTCCAGGTGATCGCCGGCCACTGGGGAGAGGTTGTGCTCTTCTACCTCGACCACGTCGGGTGCCTCGCCGACGCCGGCGGCCTGGCTCGCCCGCTCGCCGACTACTTCCAGCAGAACTTCTGGGTCGCCGGTAGCGGCACGGTCAGCCCCCGCTACTTCCGCTGGGCAGCTGAGGTCGTGGGGACCGAACGGATGCTGTACTCCACCGACTACCCCTTCACCTACGGGTTCCGCCCCGCTGGCTTCCCCTTCCTGGACACCAGCGCCGGCGTCGCTCGTTCCTTCCTGGAGGACGCCCCGTTCACCGACGAGGAGAAGGCCGACATCGCGCACCGCAACTGGGAACACCTCACGTCCCGCGCCGCAACCCAAACCCGGTGACCCGGTGTCCCGTGATGGTGTTTGTGTTTCCGCAGATGTCTCTGGAGCCGCACCTGCCCGTCGCCGGGCTGCGCGGCGGACGGTGGACTGATCACCGGCAGGTGGTCAGCGGCATCCTGTTCCGGCCCAGGCCGGTGTCCCCTGGCGACATCTTCCGAAGCGGTTCGGCAACGGGAAGGGCAGTCCACGAGCGTCCCTGGCGCTGATCGACCGCCGGCACCTGGGACCGGATCGTGCACGCCGTGCAGCCCGATGCAGACCTGGCGGGCGGCTTGACCCGAACATGGTCGGCGTTGACCCCACCACCTGCCGGGCTTACCAGCGCGACGGTCCCGAGTCGGCCTGACCTCCAAGATCCACCTCGCCGGTGAGGGCGGCTGCCGTCCCCTGACACCTTCTGGGCAGGCCAGTCCAGGCCAGGGGGGCGGCGCACCCCAGTTCACCGAAGTCCCCGCGCGCATCCGCGTTGCCCGGCCTGGCGGCGGGCATCCCCGCGCCAGGCCGGACCGCGTCAGCGACGACAAGGCGTACAGCTCGCGCTGTAACCGCGCTTACCTGCGACTCTACAAACGTCGCAACGAAGCCGAGCGGACCATCAACCGGCTCAAACACCATCGGGCAGTCGTTACGCGTTACGACAAGTGGCCCGCTTCGCCTATCTCGCTGCGAACTTGGAGGTTAATCACGGTCAGAGCGTAGGACCCTGTGCTCCGCCGGACGGGCCCTGCCGTCCGGTGGCAGTGCGCAGACCAGGCGACAGCTTGAGGACGCGTTGTACACGCTGTGTGTCGTCACCGGCACCCGTCGGTTGGACGCGGCGCTGTATGTGGCCCGCCAGCAGCTGGCCGACGCGATGACACGCCAGCAGCCCCTCCGTCGCTGAGGCGTGCGACGCCAAGGACCCGCTGTCTGTCGGTCGTTGAGGGAGGCCATCGCGCTGCCATGTCCATCAGCGACGATGGCAGGGACCTGGCACGTGCAGTCGCTTCGCGAGCAGCATCCACACCTGGACCACGCCCTCCGGGCGCTACGCCGCCCCGCCTCATGGAGAACAGATCACGAACGCGTCAGGCGGTGGGCTCGCGGCATCCTCACCGATCCGCGCCTGGTCGTCCTCGACGTGCAGACCACCGACCTCACCGATCCGTGGGCCGTGCAGATCGGCCTGACAGACCGCCACGGCAACGTGCTCTTCAACGAACACCTCAACCCCAACGCCCGCATCACTCCAGCAGCAACAGCCCTGCACGGCCTCACCCAGCAGCAAGCCGCGACGGTCCCGCCGTTCGCCGCGTTCGTCCCGCGCCTTGCGCAGCTCCTGTTTCGCCGCCGCTGCCTCACCTACGCGGCCTTCGACCGTGCAGTCCTGGAGCGCGAGTTGCACCGATATTTCCGAAGTTCGATGCGAGCCCGGGACTGGCTGGGGCAGTGCACTTGGGTGGACGCGATGCGGCCGTACGCCGCGTGGAAAGGCCTGTGGTCAGCGCGCCGCCACTCCTACCGGTATCAGCCCCTGCGCAGCAGCTACGAGGCAGTCACCAACTGCCGACTTCTGCTGACCACAATCGAGGGGGTCAGATGACCTTACGACAAGAAGCGCGCCACGACGCCCGGGGCCCCGGGCGGATGAGTTGGGACGAAAGGCGGTGTTTCGTGCGTGGGGACAGGCGGCAGCTTCAGACGGCGGTCCTGGCGGTGCGGACTCGGAGGAGCCGCTGATGCTGCTGGAGGCGATCGAACTGGACGCTTTCCGCCGCCGTCACGAACATGACACATTCTGGTGCGAGCTGCTGCTCTGAGGCTGCGGCCTTCAGCTGACCAACAAGCTGTACACCGACCTTCTCTGAACTAGTAGTGCTTCGTTAGGTTCTGGTTCTGCTGGTTTTGAGGGGGCGACCGCAGGTGGTGCAGGTGCCGGTCCAGCACCTCAGCAGGTCTTGGAGTGCGTCGAGGGTCTGGTAGAGGCTCGCGTCGGTGTCTCGACTTTTGGGTCGAGCCTGCGGAGGGTGAGGAATGCCTGCGCGGCGGTGACGAGGGTGACGTGGTGGTGCCAGCCGCGCCAGGTTCGGCCTTCGAAGTGGTCCAGTCCCAGGCCGTGTTTGAGCTCGCGGTAGTCATGTTCGATCCGCCAGCGCATCTTCGCCCACCGCACCAGGTCAGCGACGGGTGTGGTGGCGGGCAGGTTCGATATCCAGTAGTCCGTCGGGGCGTCCTGGCCGTCCGGCCATTCGACCAGGAGGGTCTGGGTGGGCAGGACGCCGTCCCACCGGCTGCGGCCCCCGCCAGATTCCTGAGCGGCGGCCAGGGACTGTTTGCCCGCGGGCCGCACCGTCAGCACCGTGAACCGTGAGGTCATCGCGCCCTTGCTGCCCTGCCGCCAGGTCACTTCGGAGAATCGCTTGGCACCCGCCTGCGCCGCGAGGGTGGAAATGGCTCGCGGCGGGGTGCGGTAGCGGGGAAGGGTGGGCGGCCCGAGCCCGCCATAAGCGGGCTGGTGCGGCTCGACATCCTCCGGATGAGCGACTTCCTTCCCGTTGAGGGCCAGGACATAGGACAGCCCTCGCTCCTGGAGACCGAGCCGGAACGGTGTGCTGACGCCGTAGCCGGCGTCGGCGACCACGACCGGCGCCTCCAGCTGCCACTCGGCGAGTGTGTCCAGCAGGCCGAGCGCGAGCCGCCACTTCTCCCGGTGCACCACGTCCTCGGGGACGCCTGCCCTGCGGCAGCGGTCGGGCTCGTCCGTCCACTCCCGCGGCAGATACAACTGCCACTCCAACGGGCACGAGGCGGTGTCGGTGGCGGCATGGACACTGACCGCGACCTGGCAGTTCGCCCGTTTGCCGACCGCTCCGCAGTACTGGCGGGCCACCCCGACCGAGGCCTTGCCGCACTTGGGGAACGACACGTCGTCGATCACCCACACCTCGGGCCTGACGACTCTGGACAGCCGCTCGGCGATCCGCCGCCTGACCGGCAGCGGATCCCACGGCGACTGGTTCACGAACTGCTGCAGGGCCTGCATGTTCCCGTCCGGCAGACGCTCGGCCATCGGCTGGATCGACTTGCGCCGACCGTCGAGCATCAGGCCTCGCAGATAGCACTCACCCTTGGCCCGCTGATCCGTACGCGGCACCGAGGCGAAGACATCCGCCACGAACATCGCCAACGCCGCCCGTAATCGGTTCACTTCATGCGCATCCACACGACCAACATGCTCTTGATCAGCACCAACGAATAGACCTAACGAAGCACTACTAGGCAGTTTCGTTTGGATCAGTCGGTCGTTGGTCCGGTGTGCCGTTGACTGACGCGCAGTGGGCGCGGATCGAGCCGTTACTCCCCGACCGCACACCGAAGCGGGGCGGCCGGTGGCGGGACCACCGGGAGGTAATCGACGCGATCGCGTTCAAGTTCCAGACCGGCACTCAGTGGGTCCACCTGCCGGAGAAGTACGGCAACTGGCGAGGCGTCTACAACCGGCTGCGGATGTGGGCCGTCGACGGCACCTGGGAGCGGGTGTTCACCGCGCTGATGGCACAGGCCGACGCCGACGATGACCTCAACTGGGCCGTCTCGGTGGACTCCACGATCGTGCGTGCCCACCAGCACGCGGCCGGGGCCCGCAAAAAGGGGCCCAGCCAGACGAACCCCGCGACCACGCCATCGGCCGCTCCCGCGGCGGACTGACCACGAAGATCCACCTCGCTGCAGATGACCGCTGCCGGCCTCTGGCGTTCGTTCTCACTGCGGGCCAGGCCGGCGACGCGCCTGTCTTCACCGACGTCATGGCTCGCCTACGCGTTCCCCGTCGGCGAGGACGGCCACGCACCAGGCCGGACCTGGTCCTGGCCGACAAGGCCTATTCGTCCCGCGCGATCCGCGAACACCTGCGCAAGCGCGGCATCCGGGCAGTGATCCCCGTCCCGGCGGACCAGCACAGCCACCGGCTGCGACGGGGCAGCCGGGGCGGCAGGCCACCGGCCTTCGACCGCGAGACCTACAAACAGCGCAACACCGTCGAGCGGTGCATCAACCGCCTCAAGCAGTGGCGCGGCATCGCCACCCGCTACGAGAAGACCGCGACCATCTACCTGGCCGGACTCCACATCGCAGGCATCTTCCTCTGGTCCGCCCGATGATCCAAACGAAACCGCCTAACTGCCGCAGATGCAGGGCAGCGAGAAGTGATCTCTGCCACCATGTCTTTCGGCTCGCTGGGCGCCAGGGGGGAGGGGCACGCATGCCTCCAATGAGCAGTGAAGATCGCCGAAGGGTTTTGATCAGGCTGATCATCGCTATCGGACTGATCGCTATCGCCGTCATCGGAATTTTCCAAGCAGTTCCCAACAATGTCGGTAGAGATCACAATGAATGCGCCGGTGGCGTATGCGGGCGAGACAACGACGACAACCGAGTCGGCACCCCGGACCGTTCAAAGTGAACGTGGCAAATCCATCTCCAAGAAAATTCAATCGGCCCGCGATAGTGTTAGCTGCATTGCTCGCGATCAGTAGCTGCACTAGCGACTCGTATAACACCGAGAATAATTGCCCCAACGGCGTCTGTGGCGAGAGTAATGACGGCAATACCTCTGGAGTGTCCGGGTCGGACGGTGGGGCCACCGACGGAAAGACAGGTGGTGGCGGCAAGGGCCCCGGAGGTGGCGATGCCGCTGGAGGTGCCTCGGGCGGGGGGAGTCCCGCTGGTGGAGCCACGAGTGGGACAAGTTCGGGCGGCGAAACCGGTGATGAAGGCAACCGACCGGCAGCCAGTTATGCGCTCAAGATCCCACATGACCACTACGTGGACGTGGACGGGAAGGCGATAACCAACCAGTACGGCAATGCGGACGACATCTATTTCTTCTCAGGATATTTCACCTTCTCCGCTCCAGTTCAGATGGGAGTCATCGACAATGTGAACATTCCCGCCTGCTCGACCCTTTCGGAACGCGCTGATGAAACCGTGGATCTGCGCCAGGTAGAGAAAACGCAGAGCCTTTGCATTCAAACCGGCGAAGGTCGATGGGTTTTGGCCAGGGTTTTGGATACCGAGGCGCCACCTCCGGACGGCATAGGGCCTGGCAGCTCGGTCACCCTCAAATTTGAATTCCTCTAATTCGTCCGAGCCCATCAGAATCGTGCAGGACGAACGTTCGAGCCCGCGTGGTTCGTGTGACCTGCCGCCAGGTCACGTGCTGGCTCAACATTCAGTCAGCTCGGTCGATCAAACGGCGAACTGGAGTTGAACCACTTCTGAGGACGCTTGCCGCGGCTTGCTGTACCGCGAGGCTCGACCGGCGTCTCGTGGGAGGGCCATGAGGGGGGGCAGCCTGGCGTTCGGTGACCGGACGACGCGGGCCCGACCGCGTTACTGGACCGGCCGACTGCGCGGGGATCGCCGTCTGGACATCGGCGGGCTGTCCCTCAACGGCGATGCGATGCACGTGGGCGCGCACCCCGAGCCAGCTGGAGCGCTGGGGGCCGTCTGCGATCATGGGGACGGCTCATCGCGGCTGGTGCCCTCTTACGAGCGCAGTGGGCAGTGACGCGTCGAGGATCGGTTCACGCGGCAGCGCCAGTTCGAAGCGCTGCTCCAGCACGGCGAGAGAGGCACGGTGCGCTGTGTCCCCCTTCTTTTCCTCCGGGATTCCGGCCGCAATGATGTCAGCGCGGATGAGGTCGGCGCCGGGGCCGGTGATCTCCTGCGACCAGGTGTACATGTACATGTCAAAGCCGCACACATAGTGGTCGTCGTGGAAGTAGGCGAATGCGGGTGGCGGAACCTTCGGGTTCTGCTTCTCGTAGTAGAGCTCGAAGACGTGGACTCCGTCTCGGGATGTCCCGTCGTGGTACGCGGGCCCGAGGACGGACGGCCAGTGGCCGTAGGCTATGGCGAAGCCCAGGCCGGCGTGGTCGCCGTAGCGGACGGCGATGCTGTCGGTGTCGCCGCGCTCGGCGTCGAGCCTGTCGATGAGCTCTTCGGCCTGCGGCCCCTTGGTGGCCTGGACCGAGACGGGGCCGCCGGGAGCGGCGAGGCGGGCGGCGAGCTGTTCGCCTGTCAGGCCCCGGGCCAGCTTGATGTAGTAGCCGAGCCAGGAGATGTCCTCGTCGGCTATCCATGTGATCCCGCCGGACCTCACTTCACGTCTCCGTTCTCCGGTGTGGCGCGGCCCGGGGTCGGCCCTGTGACCGGCCCGGGCCGCACATGCGGTGTGCGTCAGTATCGTGCTACCGGATGTCGCCTTGATCGTCGGCTTCGAGGCGTCGCACTTGTCGAAGCCTGGCGTCCTGACGAAATACGCGTCCTGATCGATCAGCCGGAGCGGACGGGCGATGCAGGGCCCCTACCCGAGGCTGCGGGCCCTGCTGCGGGCGGTCGGGGATGCTCCGCACGAGGCGGACGACGCCCGGGACATGCGGTTTTGCCTGCCTGATGGGCACGGCCGAGAGCAGTGGCTGAGGCTAGATGAGATCCCACTGCCGCCGACCACCCCAGCCGCCTGGCCGCGCTCGTAGACGCCTGTCGGCGGGGCGGCGGGGTCGGTGCGAAGCCTTGGAGCACCCGGTCGTCGTTCGCTCCCGGGCACAGGCCAAGGCCCGCAACAGGCCGCGGCTCTGACGGTCCGCGGCCCGTACGGTAACCAGGCCAGCCCAAGCGGCGGGTCAGCGAAGGCGAAAGGAGAGGGCTCGGGTGGCTGAGGAGAGGACGAACGGATTACCGCCGAATTTCTTACTCGGCCAAGTCGGCATCGACACCGACTTCTGCGGAGGCAGTTCCTCCCACAATCCTGACCTGCACACTGCCCGTGAGGTCGACGCTGGCGGCGGCAGCGCTAGGTGCTGACCCTAGAACCAGCACGGCGGCAGACGCTGCGGTCACGGCAGCAACGAGGGCACGGCGAAGACGCATACGACCTCCAACATGAGACCGGAGACTCCTTGCTTCAGAAGCATGGTTGGCTGCCTCTCGGTCCATGCGTCGAGATCATGCATTCAGCATGTCGGATGAGACACCGCACCCCTGTGCCCCCTTCACCGCCCTTGACGTACATTGCGGGGCCGCGCGGCACGGTTGTCTTCTACTTGACCGACTCCCAGCGGCCAGGCGCATCCCGCGCTCGCCGCCGACGGCAGCGGAGCGCGGGATGCGCCTGGCCGACATCGGCACCCTGGACCGCGACCGGGACATCCTCATGCCGACCGGGCTGCTGGTGCTGCCCGAGCCGGTCGTGGTCGTCAACCACACCGGCTCCCTGTCGGACACCCCCCGATCTCCATATCGTTCTGGACGAGGCTGCCCTGCGCTGCCCGTACGGCGACCGTGACGTCATGCGCGGCCAACTCCAGCACCTGATCGAGTTCTCCGAGCGCCCCAACGTACGGCTGCGGATCATGCCGTTCAGCTTCGGCGGCCACTCCGGGGAGAGCGGAGCTTCACCATCTTCAGCTTCCCGGAGTACGACCTCTCGGACGTCGTCTACCTCGAGCAGCCCACCAGCGCGCTCTACCTGGACAGACACGAGGAGGTAGCCCAGTACGGGCGTACGCTGAAGGAACTTCAGCACGAGAGCCTGAGACCGGAGGGGAGCCGGGACCTGCTGCGCGGACTTCTTCACCTTTCCTAGACAGCCTGGAGATCTTCGCCCGGTACGTGCGCGCCAACCGCTCCGGCGCACACGTGTCCCCGGCGGCCTGGAGAGTGAAGTCCACCGGCTTGCTGCGCCCGCGGCGTCCAAGGATGCCCGTGCGGCGCAGGTCTTCCTCAAATGCAGGTTGGCTCCAGAGAGCGAGGGAAGGCCAGGGACAGATGCGAGTCGGCCCTTGGGGGAGGCATGGCACACCAGGACAGCCAGGACCACGATGCCGAGATCATCGCTCTGCTCATGCGGGAGTACGAGTCGCTGCGGGCGGAAATCACCCAGCGTGTGGCGTCGAGGATGCAGATACTCGGCTTCCCGGGAGTGATCGCTGCCCTGGTCGTGGGAACGGGCGGAGTCTCCCTGCACAGGCCCTCGGTGTACGTCGCCGTTGCCACGCTCCTGCTGGGGGTGTTGTGGCTCAGAGACTGCAACCAGGGGATCCAACGCATCGGCAAGCATCTGCGGGACGTGGAAGAGGAAGTGAACCGCCTGGCCACACGTGCCTACGGCAACAGTGCGCTGTCGTGGGAGACGAAGCGGCACGTGGGCAGGCAGCACGAGCGGCCGGTGTGGCGTTTCCTGGGCCGGCTGGGCGGCTGGACCGGCCACCACTGAGTCAAAGAATCGGGAACGACATACTCCTCAGTGGTCGCCAGGGGCGTGTCGGCTCCAGGTTCCGCCAGCCTCGGTGCCCAGGCGGGTGGTGGTCTTGTCGTGATAGCCGAGTGCCTTCGCGGTGACGGGGGCCGGGGCCTGGAGGACGAGCTGTCGGATTGCGGAGGTCCTGCCGCGCTGCGACGGGACGCCGATCTCACGCAGATGGACTTGGGTGCAGTCCCTTCTGAGGGAAGGTGGCTCTGTTCGCGAGTTACGACGGCAGATGTACGCCTCACCCAGCAGCGCGTAGATGGCGGCGTGTTCGATGTTCATGAGAAATGACAGCGGCCGTGGGGCGGCTGGCCCTGGTTTCGCATCCTCCGGTCGAGGACTGTCTCGATCACAGCCCGGTGGCCAGCCAGACGGTCACGGCCGCGGTGGCGGTGAGCCCGAGGTTGAGTGCGATCCGGCGGTCTTCGCCGGTCAGGTGCATGGCGATCGCACCGATCTGCAGGAGGACGAAGCCGATGGCCGCGGCTGGCGCCAGCGAGGGCGCGATGCCGGTCAGCGGTGGCAGGACCAAGCCGATCGCGCCGAGTATTTCGAGCGTTCCCAGCGCCCTGAGGGCGGGCAAGGGTACGCGGTCGACCCAGGTCATCATCGGGCGGAGTTGATCGCGGCTGCGGATCACCTTCAGCGTGCCTGCGTAGCAGTAGCAGAGGGCGAGCAGTCCCGCCACGATCCAGTAGACGATGCTCATCGTTCCCGTTCATGGGCCACCGGTTCGCGGGAGCCCCGTCGATTGCCAGGGAAGCCCTGGAGAAGGCCCGGTCCGTCGTCCGAAGGGGCCGAACGCGAAAGGCGGCAGCGCCACGGCCTCGCCGGTCGGAAGAGGGGTGGCATCGCCATTCCGTCCCGTCGGCGTCAGAGGAGGTCGGTGGCGGGCTCGGTCGCGTAGCGGCTCATCGCGTCGATGTTGGCCTGTCGCGTCGGCGGCCGACCGCCGGCAAACATCTCCTCGAGGTCCCGGAAGTACTGCACATACAGGTCGGGGGTGAAGGTGCTGAGCATGACGGCGGGTTGGTCGGTCAGGTTGGCGAAGGTGTGCGGGCTGCCGGGCGGAACCATGACGAGCGTGCCCTTGGTGGCGTCGTAGTCCTCGTCCCCGACGGTGAACCGCACCGTGCCGGAGAGGACGTAGAAGCCCTCGTCGTGTCGGGCGTGGCGGTGCTGCGGCGGTCCCTGGGTGTGCGGGGCGAGGACGGACTCGGCGATCGCGAGGCGGTGCCCGGTGTGGCTGCCGTCCTCCAGAACGCGCATGCGCGTGGTGCCCAGAACGATCGTCTCACCGTCGCCGGGACCCACCACCGATACGGCGGGGTTGGCCTGCGGCTCGCTGGTCTTAGCTTCTTCGGTCATGCTCACGAGTGCACCGCGAGAGCCCTGCCGGTGTCCAAGACCCATCCCGCAGCGTCGATACCTCGTGGGTATCGTTGCAGCGTGGAGCTACGGACCTTGCGCTACTTCGTGGCGGTCGCCGAGGAACGTCACTTCGGCCGGGCCGCCACCCGACTGCACATGAGCCAGCCGCCGCTGAGCCGGGCGATCAAGCAGTTGGAGGCCGACGTCGGGGCCCTGCTCTTGGCCCGCTCGTCCACCGGCGTCACGCTCACTTCGGTGAGTACGGTGCTGCTCGACGAGGCGCGAGCCCTACTCGACCATGCCGACCGCGTCCGTGTACGCGTCAGCGCCGCGGCCGGCGCCGCTACCATCACCGTCGGCATCCTGAGCGACGGCACCGACCCGGGAGTGAGCAGGCTGGCCGACGCCTACCGTCGAAAGCACCCCGGCATCGACATCCGCATCCGCGACACCGACCTGACCGACCCGACGTGCGGGCTGCGCGCCGGACTGGTCGACGTTGCCCTCACCCGGGCGCCGTTCGACGAGACCGCCCTGACGGTGCGTGCGCTGCGAACCGATCCGGTCGGCGTGGTCCTGCGCGCCGACGATCCACTGGCCCACCGCGACCGGCTGCGGCTGGCCGAGCTGAGCGACCGCCGCTGGTTCCAGTTCCCGCAGGGTGCCGACCCCATCTGGCAGTCGTACTGGAACGGGGGCAGGGCGCGCGAGGGCCCAGTCGTGCGCGCAGTCCAGGAATGCCTTCAGGCCGTTCTGTGGAACGGCACGGTCGGCTTGGCCCCGCTCGGACACGACCTGCCCGCAGAACTGGCCGTGGTGCCGCTGATCGACATGACGCCGAGCCGAGTGGTTGCGGTGTGGAACGAAGGCGACACCAACCCACTGATCCGATCCTTCGTCGAGATCGCGACAGCCGCGTACCGCCCCTGAGCCTGGCAACCGGTGCTGCCGCATCCCGTGAACAATTCGAATGCTGCGGCCCTCGGGACTGCCTCTCGAAGCGGTGAACATCTGCTGCCCCTTCTCGCATACAGAGCCAGGAAGGTGCTGAGCAGCAACGTTGCCCATCGACAAGCGGTCCGGCGTGGTCGAGGATCTGCATGTGACTGATGACGATCTCGTCCTGGCCGTGCGTGAGCAGGTGACCGACCGAGAACTGCCGGATCCTGCCTCTGCGGACGATGTACGAGCGGTGGAGCAGATGGTGGGGCACCCGATGCCCCTGCTACTGCGGCGGCTCTATCTCGAAGTGGCCAATGGTGGGTTCGGGCCATGGGATGTGGTGTCGTTGACGGATGCCGGCGACTTGTTCAGTCAGCTCTTTCAGCGTTGCCGCTCCAGGGTGAGGATGGCTGCGGCGATGGACGACATTCGATTCGGGCTGCATCGAGCCCTGCGGAAGATGCGCCAGGACTTCAGCCGGGCGACCCTCCGCTCCACTGGCGCCCGGGCGGCGGACAGCGCGCGGTTGACCGTGCGCTGGGTCGGCGACAAGTCGCGGCCGGGCGGGCGTCGGATCGGTGTTGTCACCCATGGACCGGTTCCCAGGGAGGCGCGGTCGGCGAGCACCGCAACGCCCTGGCGTTCGCAGATCCTGATGATGCGGTGGGTGCGGGCCGCGGTCAGGTCGTGTGCGCGGCCGGGCAGGACGGGCGAGAGCCGCAGCAGCTGCCCGGCTGTGTCGGTCACCACCTGCACGTTCACCCCGTGCCGACGGTGCTTGTGGGAGAAGTCGGTCCGGCTGTCGCCGACCCGGTCGCATTCCGCGAGCGTGCCGTCAAGCAGCACGTAGTCGGGATCGGCTTCCCGCAGGGCGCGCAGCAGGCCGGGCGCGCGGTCGGCGAGCAGGGCGATGACGGCTGTGGTGTAGGCGTGGGCGGTGCCGAAGGAGATGCCGAAACCGGCCGCGAGTTGCTTGAGGGTGTCGTGTCGGCGCAGGTAGACCAGGCCGACCAGGGCACGCTCGTGCGGCGGGAGCTTGCAGCGGCGGTCACCCTCTCGGGTGACGATGAGCATGGTTACCCACTCGACCACGGCGGGAGGCAGGTCGAGTGCGGCAGGATAGGGAACCAACGAGGGCTCCTGTGCCGGTGAGTTGAGACGTCGAACACCTCCCTCAACGGCACGGGAGCCTCGTGCGTTGCGGACCTCACCGCCGTCACCCGATCAGTGGCCACGCTGAAAAAGCTCAGTGACTGCGTGGATATCGCGGAGGCACACCGCGACTTCGCCGAGCCCGAAAGCCCCCTTCCGTCAGGGATCGTTCCGCTCATGGACCGGGGCGGTGCGTCTGCTGCACGGGGCATGCCCTGGCCCCGCTCGGGCAGTCGCTGCCCGAGCGGCTCACCGACTGGCTGAACGGCACCATGCCGGACGGGCCCTACCTGCACCGCGAGCTGGCAGGCAGGGACTGCCCCGCGCGCTGACGAGGCACGCACGGGTGGATGGGCTGAGCGGTCGTCTCTACCGTGACGGTGGAGGAGGCGACACCGATGGGCTCATTGTTCGAGGAGCTGGAGGCCCGGGAGCGGGTGGATGACCTTGAGGACCAACTGGCCGAGGTGACGGGTCGGTTGGAGGAGGCCCGGAACAATCCGGACGGCTAGGGCAGGTGCTGGCGGGACCGATATAGGCCCGCATCAGGTCGGCGACGGGCTCCGGCAGCGGGGACGGTGGGTCTCCCAACTGGACGGTGACGGTGGTCTCGTCGTCGGTGACGTCGTCGTTGGTGAGGCGGACGATGCGGCTGACCGGTTACGCATAGAGGAGAACGAGCGCGGCGGCGACCCTGGCTCGCAGGGGCAAGAAGTCGTCATTGAGGACCCGGCGGAGGATCGCGAGCCGGCCGTGCTGGTGCAGCGGTTCCGGGTCCTGGGTGATGACGGCGGGCGGCAGCGTGAGGCGGGGCATCCGGCCGGTCTTCATGCACCACCGAAGGAATGACTGGGATGGACGGCGGGCGGCCAGGCTTTCGGTGTGCCAGCCTGGACTGGCACCGGCAGCAACAGGAGTCCTGTGTTGCGCTCCCTGGTCCGGTAACCGGGAAGGGGGCGGAGGGCTGTGCCACATGGTCACCGGGATCCAGGTAGGGCTGGGCCCCGATCGCCCGGCACGAAAACGTCGCGGCCAACATCAGTTCGGGCACGTACTTGTGCAGCATCGTGCGCGAGACACCGAGCAGCTTCGCGATCGAGGTGACCGTGTTCTCCTGCGCGAGCAGGGCCCGGGCGTGCCGGATCTGTTCCTCCGTCATCGCCGGAGGCGGCCCGATGCGCTCGCCGCGGGCAACGAGCTGCCTCCAGGCCCTCGTGCGTGCCCTGCACGATGAGTTCGCGGATGGCAGGTCTTGGATCAAGCGGCCGAGGCGGTCGAGGGAGGGCATCACGAGAGTGTCCCCCGGGCACAGTTCCCCGCGTTCGGCGTCTTTTGCCGGACTTCTTGTCGGAGAACACCCGGATGCAGTCGGCCGCTGTCAGCGCGGCGATCTGGCGGTCGAGCAACTACCCACGCCTCCGAGTGGGTTCGGAGTCGGTTCCCGGGACCGGGGAGTTGGGTGGCGGCCGTGTGGACGACCTGTACGACGACTTCGTGGGCCGCTACATCTTCGCCTGCTGGCGGTTGATAGCCCAGGGTGTCACGGCCGCCGGCGCGCCCCAGACCGCAGCCGGGGACACACGGAGGCGAGCGGTGCGGACACACCGTCCCACCGAATGGCCCGCAATCGGCGCAACCCGGCGAACCTCCCGTCACGCCCCGGACCCGCTAAAGGCGCTGGATAGCGATGTGGCTGTGGCCTTGGATGACGCCCTCGGAGTCGAGGGGCGAGAGGTTCAGGGACTCCCCGGTGTCACTCGTCACGTGGACGACACCCGGCACGTGGCTCGTCACGCGGGTCGTCCCCTCCGCGGCCACCTCGGTCGCGGTAACGCTGGCCTCCACACAGAACTCACCCGCCGTGGAGGAAACCTCGACCCCACCACATACGGCCGAGGCGGTGGGAGCGAGAGCGACCACTCCCGAAAGGATCAAGGCGGCTGCACCGAACACAGCTGCAACTCTGACGTTGAGTGTGGCCATGAGAAGTCCCCTCCCGGTGGGTAGGTGAGGGCACTCAAGGTGAAGAAACCCTCGCCAGTTGAAAGTCCCACCGCCCCCGGCCACCGTGAAGACAGAACATCAGATTGAGAGAACGTGCGCACGGGTCTCCGACTCGCCAGCAGGACCGTGAACCTGGCCAACGCAACTCCCGCCGCCCGCGGACCCGGACGGCGGGGGCTGGTGGCACTCAGGGGGCGGGTTCGTACGTCACCGTCTGGACCGGGCAGCGCGAAGCCGCGCCCTCGCCGGGCACGTCGCGGCCGTCGCCTTGAAAGCCGCCGACCGGCTCGGCTCAGCTGCGCCCGCAGCCGACGATCTGGCGACGAAGCTCCGCCTGGAGCACCGTCGGCACGTGTGCTCGCACGTGATGACGGTCGTGGCGATGATCCGCCCGGAGCCCGACCTTGCGGGGTAGCAGATGAGCCGGCCGAAGCCATCGCAGCCGCCCAGGCCTGCGTCGACGCACCCGACGGGATCGGCACCCTCACCTCCTACGCCACCGAGATCGCGCTCCCGTCGACGGGCACGACCCCCGGCGTGGGATGCGCGTGGGCCGACATCGTCCTCATCACCCCGGAGGTGGGGCTGCCTCTGTTGTTCATCGAGGCCGACAACTGCACCGAGGATGCCGCGAAATTCGACAAGTACATGCGCCACTTTCACCGCAAGGCGAAGGACACCGACGGCCGCGGCAAGCCGATGTGGCGAACCCGCTGGTCCGCGCCCGATCCGCAGTGGGGCGACGCGACGCACCCGCCGGTCCTGCTCGTCTTCAACTAGGTCGGCCCCCGGCCCGCGCTGGAGCAGATGGAGAAGGTCGCCGCCCTCACCCGCGAGCACTGGCAGGGTCAGGGGGCCGACGGCTTCCACCTCGATAAGGGAAAGATGCCGATCGTGGCGACCACGCTGGAGCTGCTGCGCGAGCACGGCCCGGCCGGGCCCGCGTTCTGGCGCTTCGGCCGCGAGGACCGCTAGACCCTCTGGGACGCAATCGGCAACCACCGCCGGGATGCGCCCTCGCCTGCCGCACTGAAGAGGGGCGGCGCCGTCTCGCGCAGGAAGCAGCCGAACGCGAGGCGCAGCGTCCGGTGGGCGGGGACTGCGGGACCAGGATCACCGACGACAGGTGGAAGGCCGGCATCGCGGTCGACTGGGGCCGCGGGGACAGCCACCTGCATCTGTGCGAGGACTGCAAGCACCGGCGCTCGAAGCGGAGCGACAGGCCGAACAAGCCGAACGCGAGCGCCAGGAGCAGGAACGTCGCGAGACGGACACGGCGCCGGCCTCCCAGAAGGCCAGCGGCTGGCTCTCCCGGTTCCGAACTTGACCGGGCCGGCCCGGTTGTCGGTGGCGGCTGCAAGGCGTGAACGGCGACGATGAACAGTTGCTGCGCGGCCCGACTGTACGGCCGCAACCACGTGGAGCCGGGCCCGCTCCCGCACCCTCGATCTGGGGCCCCGACCGGGTCAGGCCGCGCTGCTACAGCACGCAGCGGCCCTACTGCGCCAACCGCGCCCGTATTGCCAGGCCATCTTCGGCTGGTTCCCCGCGCTGTATGACTGGTGGGTAGGCCGCGGCCTAGCATCCTGATGAGAGACGTGACCTTATTGGAAGGGGCCACTGTGGGACAGCTTGTCCGGCGGCAGCGCGTGAGCGCGTTCGTGGGGTATCACGCGTTTGGGCTGCAAGAGTCCGACGACGCAGACCTGCCCGTCCCCTTCCCCGACGACTTTCATCGCCACTCCTTCCTGGGCACCCATCCAGGGCGTCTGGACATCACCAGTGGTGGGCACACCCATACCGCCACAGTGGACGTGGAGGTGTGGGACGGCGCGCCGCCCCCGCAGGATCCGGGCGTCTGGGACGAGCAGGCCGAAGCCGATTTTGAGTCGACGAGCGGGCAGGTCGCGGTGTGGTCCATGCACACGGGCCGGATGGACGACGTCATCACGCTGGCTGACGCGGGTGGCTCCTGGCACGTCCGCGTCAGCTGCGTCGGCCGGGCCGAAGCCGCAGCCCTTTCGGAGGGCGAAGGCACCGGTGCCGGGGTGGAGCGCTATCTCATCCAGTTCTGGCCGGCCGACGCGTAGAACGCGGAACCGGGGAGGGCGGGAGCGGTCCTGGTAGCCGCCCCCGCCGGGATAGGGCCCGCGTGCTCGAGCACCCGCCGCTCGGCGTCCCTGCGTGACGTCGCCCCGTCCGCCGGTCTGGACGGCCGCCAGGCCGGCGCCGGCGGGCGCGGAGCAGCGCGGACCTCCCGGAACAAGATCGATACGGGGTGCTTGTTGTAGTTCAAGTGGTAGTGGTCGGCGGCGGCTTCGGTGAGTTCGTCCACCTGCGCGCTGCCCTCGGTCCCGGCCAGAAGCGCGACCTGGAGGGACTCTCTGACCGAGAGAAGCCCAGCGTCGCTGGTCTTCGGATCCGCCCTTTCCCGCCGGCCGGGTGCGGCGACGTCGGCGTCGTTGCGACCGTACCTAATCACCTGCGTTGGCGAGAGGAAGGACTGTTTACGCGGCGGCGAGTTGGAAGAGTTCCGGTACGCCCTGGGCGCGGGCGTAGGGCTGGAAGCGGGGGAGCAGGTCCTCGACGAGGCGGACGCAGCGGGGTGCTCCGGTGCGGCGGGCCAGGAGCATGGACTCGGTTGCGGCGGCTGCGGCGGGTTCGGGTTCCTTCAAGTCGAGGTAGCTCGCGGCCTGGTAGGTCAGGAAGACACCTCGTGTCTTGTCCCGGGCGGCGGGGAGTAGCCGTTCGCCTTCGGTGATGAGCTGGTGGGCTCGGGCGGTGTCGCCGAGGTTGAGGAGTGCCTGGCCGGAGTCCACGGCGAGGTCGGCCTCGGATACCCAGGCGCACCAGGCGGGCCGGTCGGTGCCGGCCTCGTTGAGGTGCTGCTCTGCTGCGGCCAAGGCGCGCAGGACGGCGCGTTGTTCGCTGCGGTCGCCGCATGCGGCGCGGGCTCGGGCGAGTCGGAGTTGGAGCAGGCAGCGGGCTGCGGGGTGGGTGGTGCGGTTCAGTGCGTGGGTGAGGATGCCGGCCGCGGTGGTGTGGTCGCCGCGCCAGGTGGCTTGGTAGGCGAGGTCGCTCAGGAGTCCGGCGCCCATGTTGTGGTCCCCGGCGGCGTGGGCGTTGTGCAGCCCGGCGATCCAGTTCTGGCTGGCGTGGGGATGGCGGCCCCGGTCGAAGGCGTACCAGGCGACGGTTTGGGACAGCGAGGCCGCCAGGATGTGCAGGCGCTGACGCAGAGCGGGCGTGCAGCGGCCGTTCTCGAGAAGCCCGGTCACTGCGGACAGGTGTGCCTCCAGCAGGACGATGGTGTGCTGGGGCTGCTCGGTGGCCAGTCCGGCGAGATAGCGGGTGGTGTCCTCCAGGAAGGCGACGAAGTCCTCGCCGATCGCAGCGCCGTCGGGGGCCTGGGCGAGCGCGGCGGCGGGGCCGGTGGCCCAGTCCGCAGCCAGCGCGGTCAGGGCGGCACTGGAAATCGTCAGGAATTCACGGCGGTCCATCGCGGTTCGCAGGGCCTCTCTCAGGGCGGTCACGGAGCTGTGGGGTCCGAACGGGACGACGCCGTCGGTGGTAACCGGAAGCCAGTTCGGCCAGTCGTCGGCGCGGACGATGTCCGCAGGCCAGCCGAGCGCTTCGGCGATGTAGATCTGGGATTCCTCGTTGGGCTGTGCGTCGCCGCGTTGCCATTTGCGCACCCGGGCCTCATCGGTGCCGGAGCGCAGACCACGTCGGCCGGCTGCCGCGCGGACGCCGGAGGCAAGCTCCCCGACCGTCATGTCACAGGCGATTCGCGCCGCGACGAGCGGGTGAAGGGGTCCGTCTTCCACCCCTCCATACAATCACTCACCGCGCCCAATCGGTTACTGGTTCATGTGGCGGGACCTCCCCGGGACCTCCCTCAACCCATCGACGCGATCGAACGGTTGAGCCCAGCATCGTGCTATCGCATCACCCGGCAGCCGGAGCCCCCGACAGGGGCGCCTGCCATCGGCTCGTGAGGAGGCACTATGCGAACGGTGCTCGTCACCGGAGGCGCGGGCTTTATCGGCTCACACTTCGTCAAGAGACTTCTGCGATGTGAGGACATCGGCCAGGTCACCGTCCTGGACGCCCTGACGTACGCGGGGAGCGTCGAAAACCTCGGGGAGGCGTTCCTCGATCCCAAGCTGGACTTCGTCGAGGGCAACATCCTCGACGCCGACCTGGTCGACAGCCTCATCAAACGGCACAGCCATGTCGTCCACTTCGCCGCCGAGTCCCACGTCGACCGCTCCTTCTACGAGGCGGGCAACTTCCTGACCACGAACGTGCTCGGCACCCGCACCCTGCTGGATTCCGCATTCCGGCTGGGGGTGGACAAGTTCGTCCACGTCTCCACCGACGAGGTGTACGGGCCCCTGCCCACCGGAGCCGCCGACGAGGCGGCCCCGCTGCGGCCGAGCGTGCCCTACGCGGCGTCGAAGGCCGCCAGCGACCTGGCGGCGCTGTCGTACCACCAGACCTACGGCGTGCCGGTGTGCATCACGCGCTCGTCGAACAACTACGGGCCCTGCCAGCACCCGGAGAAGATCATCCCTCTATTCGTGACCCGGCTACTGAAGGGCGATCAGGTCACCCTCCACGGCCGCGGCGAGCACGTGCGGAACTGGCTGCATGTGGAGGACAACTGCGCCGGCATTGAACTCGTCCTACGCTCCGGCGCCCCCGGGGAGGTCTACAACATCGGCGGCGGCACCGACTTCACGAGCAAGGAGCTGACCGGCCACCTCCTGCGCCTGTGCGGGGCCGACTGGGGCTCGGTCGCCTACGTTCCCGACCGGTTGTCCAACGACCTCAGGTACTCCATGACCTGGTGCAAGATCGCCACCCTCGGCTACCGGCCGCAGCGCGACTTCGAGGAAGGACTCGCCGAGACCATCGACTGGTATCGGCGCAACCCCGACCGCTGGGCGCCCCTGATGCGCAACCCCCACGCATCCCGTCCCACGGTCGCCCTCACACCCGCCGGAGAGGAAGCCCATGCCCACTGACCACACGGCCCCCCGCCGAATCCTTGTCACCGGGGTCGGCGCCAACCCGGGCTTCGGACTGACCCGCAGCCTCACCCGCCTGGGCCACCAGGTCATCGCCGCCGACGCGAACCCTCTCGCCCCCGGTCTCCTGCTGCCAGGCGTCGAGCCCCGGGTCACCCCGCTCGCCGCCGACCCCGACTACCCCCACGTCATGACCGAGCTGTGCCGGGACCTCGCCGTGGACGCGGTGGTGGCCGGCATCGAGCACGACCTCCCACCGCTGATGGACATGGCTCCCCAGCTGCAGGCCGATGACGTGCGCCTGTGGCTGCCGGATGCCGAGTCAATGCGCTCCTGCATCGACAAGGCCGCCTTCCACCAGGTCCTGACCACGCACGGCATCCCCACCCCGCGCACGTGGCTCCCCGAAGCGATCGACCAAGTCCCCGACCACACGCCACTCGTCGTCAAACCCCGACGCGGCCACGGCGCTCAGAACGTCCACTTCATCGACAGGCGAGACCACGCCTGCCTCCTGTGCGAGCTCGTCCCAGAACCACTGGTCCAAGAGCGGGTGTACGGCTACGAGTTCACCGCGGACTGCCTCGTCGACCGCACCGGACGGGCCTCGGCGATCCTGCGCCGCCGCAATCTGGTGAAGGCAGGCCTCGCCGCGGTCTCCACCACGTTCGACCACCCCGCGGTACGGGAGGCCGTCGTCAAGACGCTGGGCGCTGTCCGCGCCCGCGGCATCTGCTGCGTGCAGGGGTTCGTCTCCGACGATGCTGCGGTCACGATCACCGAGCTGAACGTCCGGATCGCCGGCGGCTTCCCCCTGAGTGAAGCAGCCGGAGCGGACCTCGTCGGCCAGATGGTCAATGGCCTGTTCGGCCTGCCGGTCGACCACGACCGCCTCACCTACAAGGCCGGGCTGTTCCTGACCAACTACATCGAGACCCTGGCCGTCGGAGACGTCGCCGAACTTGACCTCACGACCGTGGCGAAGGGAGGGACATCATGACCGCAACCGTGAGGCCGGACGCCACGCGCAACGCCAGCCCCTACCTGTACGGGCAGGAAACCCCAGCGGCCGTTCAGGTCCTTGAGTCAGGGCAGTACGGACACACAGACGTCACCGAGGAGTTCGAGCGCAGGATCGCTGGCTTCCTCGGCGTCGCAGACGCCCTGGCCGTCGCCTCCGGCACCGCGGCCCTCCACACCGCCCTACTCGCCGCCGGAGTCGGCCCCGGCGACGAGGTGATCGTGCCGTCCATGACGTTCTGCGCGACGATCCAGGCAATCCTGGCCGTTGGCGCCACCCCGCGCTTCGTCGACATCGAACCCGCCACGCTGTGCGTGACCGACCAGCTCGTCATGGATGCGGTCAGCGACACCACGGCCGCCGTCATCCCGGTCCTGTTCGGAGGCCGGGCCGTCGACCTCGGCGCCGTCCAGGCCGAACTGGACGAGCGGGGAGTGGCCGTCATCGAGGACGCCGCGCACGCCTTCGGCTCCCGCAACGGCACACGACGCGTGGGCACCACCGGGGCCCTGACGTGCTTCTCATTCGGGCCGATCAAGAACCTCACCTGCGTCCAGGGCGGCATGGTCATCCCCCGCACGCCGAAGGAAGCCGACAGCATCCGCCGGCTTCGGCTCCTTGGCATCGTCCAGTCTCAAAGCGAGCGAGCGAACATCACCACCTACCGGGTGGAAGGCTTCGGCCTGCGCTACCAACTTCCCAGCCTCAACGCCGCCATCGGGCTGGCCCAACTCGATCGCTTCACTGCGACCGAGCACACCCGGCGCCGCCTGTGGCACACCTACCGGCACGCCCTCGCCCCACTGGACGGCGTGACGCTCGTCGACGTCGACGTCGAGCACACGGTGCCGCATCTGTGCCAGGTCCGCGTGCCACACCGAGACCAGGTGTTCGCAGCCCTACGAGCCCAGGACATCGGTGTGGGCGTCCATTACCCGCCCAACCACCTCCAGCCCGCCTTCGCCGACTGGCGGCGCACACTGCCGGCCACCGAGCAGGTCGGCGAGCAGATCCTGAGCCTGCCCTTCCACCAGCACCTCACTGAGCCGGACATCGAGCACGTGGTCACAGCCCTCGGACAGGCCCTCAAGTCCGCCGGAGGATCGAGATGCGCAACCTGCTGACCGTTTGCCTGGGGAACTACTGCCGCTCCCCGTTCGCCCAGATCGCGCTCACCCGCAGGGGAGGCACGGCCGTGACGGCCCGCTCAGCAGGACTGATCGGCAAATGGCAGGGCCAGCCCGCCAACCCATCCATGATCAACGCCGCGCGGCGACTGGGACTCGACCTCACCCTCCACCGGGCGCAGCAGATCACCCTGGAGATGCTGGACTGGGCGGACGAGGTACTGGCGATGGACGCCGCTGTCCTCGGCACACTCCGTGCGATCTGTGGCGAGGACAACGCGCACAAACTCAGCCTCTATCTCCCGGGCCGCGACGTCCCCGACCCGATGGGCCAGGGCGACCAGGTTTTCAACGACTGCGCCGTGCTCATCGATGCGGGCACCGCGCTACACGTCGGCCGTGGTCTCCCGTGACCGCACACGGGTCAGCCGGATGCGGCGGACAGGATCACGTCCACGAGCCGGTCCGCCGCATCCGGCCTCCCCTGCGCCCGGGCCCGCTGCGCCATCTCTTCCCGCCGTGCCGGATCAGCAAGGAGCGGGCCCACCGCGTCGCGGAGATGGTCTGCAGTGACGTCACCGAGCAAGGCGACGGCGGCCCCACCCTCCTCCAGATGGCGGGCGTTGTGCGCCTGCTCGTTCCCCGCCGAGGAGGCAAGCGGGATGAAAACGGCCGGCTTGCCGAGAGCGGTGAGCTCGGCCAAAGTCCCGGCCCCACTGCGCGACACAACGACATCCGCGAGCGCAAGAACGTCCGGCAGCTCCGGGCCGACGAACCCGGTGAGGTGGTACCTGCCAGCCAACCCGGCTGGCAGGGCCGCTGCGTACTGCCGCAGCTCCCCGACGTTGTCCGGGCCGCACTGGTGGATCACGTTCGCCCTCTCCAGCAACCAGGACAGAGCGTCCCGTACGACGCCGTTGATCTGTTGGGAACCCTGCGCACCACCGGTGACGTACACAGTCGGCAGCCGCCGGTCGAAGCCATGAAGGCCAAGAGCCTGCACCGCCTTATCCGGATGCCCGGCCAGTACCTCCGGCCGGATCGGATTGCCGGTGACCACCGCAGCGCCGCGCACCTCCGCCGGCAGAAGAGGCAACGTCGACTCGGAAGACACCGCAATCCACGTCGCCGAACCGGCAAGCTTCCGGTTGGCCAGACCCAAGCGCACCGTCTGCTCGTGCAACACCAGCGGACGCCGGCACATACGCGCGGCCAGCCCCGCGGGAACCGCGACGTAGCCGCCGGTGGCAAGCACAACGTCCGGCTGGAAGTCCGCGACCAGCTTCCTCGCCTGAGCCACGCCAAGCGGTACGCGAGCCATGTCCCGCATATTCGCCGCGGACATCATCTTGAGCGGGTTGCTCGAGCGGCGGATCTTCCCCGTGGCCACCGTGGCGAACGCGATCCCCTCAGCCGGCGCCACGCGCGCCTCCAGGCCATCGGCAGTACCAATCCACAGGACGTCAAGGGCCCTGCCCTCTCCCGCCAGACGACTCTGCAACGTGCGGATCGCGGTGAGCGCCGGATAGGTGTGACCGCCGGTGCCTCCTCCCGTGACCACGAGGCGGAAGGTGCTGGCGCGGCGGGGTTCATTCTTCACTCGGCGCACCCTACTGGCTTGGGCCGGGTCGGCCGCATACTTACGGCCTCGACCCAGCCCGGCCGGACAAGGGAAACGGTCTATCCCGCAGGCCTCGTCGACCTGGTTGCGCGCGCCCGTGAGGACCGTATCCCCCGGCATCCGGTCGTGCTGGACTGATCCCTAAGGGGATGCTAACCGCCCGTCCGGCAGACCGTCCGGAAAACCCTCGAGATGGCGCTCTTTTCGGGACACGTTTACCGGACAATGGACGGGTGACGAACAGCGACACTGCTGTCTGCCTCCGAAGTTGGCTGCACGGATGATGGAGTCGGCTGCGCGCTGACGGCGGCCCGCTCGGCAGTGAAGGTGCGCTCCATCTCGGCCTTCGGGAGTACCGAAACGGAAATTTGCGGTAGCCGCCCGCGACCGCCAGCTCAAACTCGCAGCAGTGCACCAGAACGGTCCTTCCATGCAGGAGCTCGTACCGGTGGGTGAACCCGAAGTCAGGCCGCATCCGGAGGCCACCGCTCTTGTACAAGCCGAGCGATGATGGAGGACATGACGCACCGGACGGCCGCCGAGCGATGAGCAGATCGCCTGCCGCCCCACCGCAGCCGCCTGACTGGCCGCACTGCGGTCACGGCGCCGGTCCCGCGACGGACCCGGTCGGCTGCCGAGGTATCCGCATCCCGGGCCAGACTGCCTGCCTGGCTCACGTGGACGACCCCGCCCGCACCGCCTACCTCAATAACTTGCCCCCCGGCG
This sequence comes from Streptomyces sp. CA-251387, assembly GCF_050936625.1. Classification (NCBI taxonomy): domain Bacteria; kingdom Bacillati; phylum Actinomycetota; class Actinomycetes; order Kitasatosporales; family Streptomycetaceae; genus Streptomyces; species Streptomyces sp. CA-251387. The sequence continues at coordinate 9,241,742 of NZ_JBNJMJ010000001.1, forward strand.
CCGACGTCGACCACCATGGCACTCCCTTCAGGATGGCTCACGGCATGCAGCAGCGGGCCGGCCAAACGGAGTGACCAGGTGGGCACGGGCTCCGGTTGCCCACCGCCAACCGCCGTGGAAGGCTTGATGGGCCTTCTCATCTTGTTGCTGGTCGTTGCATACGCACCTCCAGGTTGCCCGACACGCAAGAAGGAGCAATGGGATGGCCGATCGTGCGGACGAGGGAAATCCCAGGGGGCGGGACAGGCCCAGGGGCAAGGATGGGGGCAAGCCCAGGGACATCGAGGGCCCGCAGGATCCCGTTGTCGAGAAATTCCGGTGCCAGCCGCGCCGGGCGGAGGACCGGAGCGAAGAAGGACCGACGTTCAACGGATTCCTCGGTGACAGTGACCGCCCGGGCCACCGGCGCCTGTACTTCACACGCAATTTCGATTACTGCATCGAATTCGCCGTCGACGATGTCGTCGACAGTGCCGGAATTCTCTGGGAGCAGCCACCGTTCATCGGCGCGGAGGCGACCCGGATAACGCTCAGGAAGGGCGCGGAAGTCTCGTACGCCTGCATGAGCACGCATCGCCCCCCGATGAATTCGACCTCGACCTCCGGCGCCGTCCCCATCGGGGCTTCCGGTCCGGGCAGCGAGAACAACGAGAGCGGGCCGAGACGGAAGTCCCCATAGACTGCGGCTATCGCACGTACGAGTTCGAGACCTGTATCACCTGCGAGCTGACGTGCGGCTCCCGGTGCATGCCCACGTACGAGGGCAGCAGTTGTTACACGTGCGGTACGTGCGAGAAGACCGGATGCACGGGTTGTTGCGGGATCACGGACTTCAACGACCCGGTGAGTACCTGTGGTCCGAGCTAGATCAAAACCGCCTGCACACCTCCTTGCTAGGGTCCGTCTTCAAAGATCGTCGGGTGGTGGATCATGGTCGGGTGATACGTCGCCATGAACTCAGCGATCGTGAGTGGGAGTTACTGGCTCCGCTGATACCCCGGGCCGCCACGGGTCGGCCGCGCGTGGAGGACCGGCAGGTCATCAACGGGATGGTCTACAAGATCCGTACTGGGATCTCGTGGCGGGACCTGCCGGAACGCTACGGCCCGTGGAAGACGGTCTACACCCGCTTCCGCCGCTACGCGCTCGACGGCGTGTTCACCCGCGCTCTGCAGCAGATCCAAGCCCAGGCCGATGCTGCCGGAGACATCGACTGGCTGGTGCAGATCGACTCCACCATCGTCCGCGCTCACCAACACGCCGCCGCCACCGGCCGAAAAGGGGGAGGTACCGGCAGGACGAACCGGACGATCACGCCCTCGGCCGATCCCGAGGCGGACTGACGACCAAGATCCACCTCGCCTGCGACGGCCGCGGGCGTCCCCTGGCGATCCTCCTGACGCCGGGCCAACGTCACGACAGCATCTGCGCACGTCCCGTGCTGGAACGGATCCGCGTCCCCCGCATCGGTCTTGGCCGGCCACGCTGCCGGCCCGACCAGGTCATCGCGGACAAGGCCTACAGCTCCCGCGGCCTCCGTGCCTACCTGCGCAGGCGCGGCATCGCACACACCATCCCTGAGAAGACCGACCAGCAAAGGCACCGTCACAACCGCGGCAACCGCGGCGGGCGGCCGCTAGGGTTCGACCGGCAGACCTACCGCCGACGCAACACCATCGAACGCTGCTTCAACCGACTCAAGGGCTTCCGCGGCATCGCCACGAGATACGAGAAGACTGCCACCTCCTACGAAGCGGCGGTCACACTCGCCTCGTTCCTGCTCTGGGCAAGATCCGTTTGAAGACGGACCCTAGATCCCGCGCCACTTCCGCGACCGGCTTACCGGTCTCCTTCACGATACGCACAGCCCCCGCCCGGAACTCCGGGTCAAAGCTTGCGCCTCTTGTCTCCAACGACCCAACCTTCCCTCCAAATCGGGTCTCCACGCTACGAGGGGAAGCGCACCGCTGTAGAAGTTGAGGACGGTGGAGTGACGTACGACCATGGAGGGAGCGACATGCTCATTGGTAGAGCCGCCGTCTTCGCGGCGTTCGTCTCCTCCCAAGGACGGTCGATCATCATGGAGATGTTCACCGGGGCGTACGGCGACAACCTCCAGGCCGAGGGGGCCCCCGACCGTAACCGGAGCATGCAGAACGCGCTCAACGGTTTCATGAACGGGCTGTCCGGAGCGGATCGCACCGCACTCGAACGGGTCGCGCTCACCGTGGTGGCTCTGGAGAACACCGACCGCGCGTGGGCGGGCCACCGGCACAACGAGGTTCACTTCTCGGGCAGTCTGGTCAAACTCCTCGCCATGTACGCGGCACACACCCTCCGCTTCTTCTCCCGCCAACTGCTCCTGGCACAGGGGCCGCCGTCGCCGGACGCCTTCTTCCTTGCTCTCTCGTCTGCCTTCGACCAGAAGATCAAGAACGCCACCCCGAGCAACATCACGATCGAGCACGGGAGTGACGACACCAAGATCTTGCCGGCCTACCGGACGGTTCTCGAACCGCAACTCGATGCGGCGGGTCGGCCGACCGGCGTCGAGTTCACTTTCGACTACCGCTCCCAGCTCAGGGGGATGCTCCTGCAGCAGCAGAACGCCGCCGCGGCGGCCTGCATCCACGGCGTCGCGTTCGGCTTCATGAACGCCAAGGCCGGAGACGACGGTTTCTTCCGACCGAACCAGCAGGGCATCTGGCTCGCCGGCGACTACCTGGGACAATGGACCCCCGTGCGGATCGCGTCCACAAACGACGGACAGGTCGCCCAGGCGACCACGGCCGGGGACATGGCGAGACTTGTTACCCGGATGTTTGACGGCAGCCTGGAGAGCGGCCGCCCGACGGATCTGCTCCAGATGCTTGCAGGCGGCGGCCGCAGCTGGTTTCACCGCGAACTCCTTTGGCCGAACGGCGGGCTTTCCGCCACCCACGCGAAGATCGGCATCGGCCCACTCAAGCCCAATAGCGCCGGTGTCGTCGAGAAAGTTGTTTCCGAGGCAGCGAAGGTGCACGACAGCAACCGGAACCTCGATTTCGTAGTGGTGTGGCAGAACCTCAAGGTCCCCGCTGAGCCGACCAGAGCCCAACTCGAGCGAGTCTCCCGCATGGTCGAGGCCACGATCAACGGCTTCCAGCCGACCGTGTAGTACGCGAGCGCGCGCAACTCACGGCCCCCACCTGCGGCTTCATCAGCGGCTCCTCGACTGGCTGGACTGGTACAACTACCACCGACCCCACGACCCCACACCGGCATCGGCGGCCAACCCCCAGCCAGCCGGGTCACCAACCTGCCCGGACAGCACACCTAGCGCGTCATAGTGTGAGCGCGCCCCACGTCTGCGGGCCGACGATGCCGTCGACGGCGATGGCGAGGCGGGTCTGGAACCTGCGGACGTGTTTCTCCGTGACAGGGCCGAAGACCCCATCGACCGCGAGGGGTTGGAGGTCCGGCACGTGGGCGTTCAGGAGCCTCTGGAGCTTGCGGACCGCCGGGCCGTGCGCGCCGTTGCTCAGGGTTGGCGTCCCGGCCGCGCCCTCCTGCGCTAGCTCACCGCCCGTCAGCATGCCCCAGGTCTGGGGACCCACGATGCCGTCGACCTCGATCTCGACCCGGCGCTGGTACACGCGGACGCGAGCGTCCGTCACGGAGCCGAAGTCCCCATCGACCGCAAGGGCCTGGACGTCCGGCACATGGGCGTTCAACAGTTGCTGGAGCTTCTTCACTGCGGCTCCCTGCGAACCCCTGCTCAGTGTGGGTGTGCCGATGCCGTCGTCCACGGGGGGCATGCCTCCGCCGGGGGTCCTGATGGCTGAACGTCCAGGTACAGCGCGTAGACCCCCAGGTCTCCGTCATCGTCCGTGCCGCTACAGGCGAGTTGGTCGGTGAACTGCAGTACGCGCGGATCGTCGGTACGCTGCCGGATCTGGCGCCGGCTGTTTGCATCCAACAGCCTGTCCTTCGGGATGAAGACGGCCGCCGGGTTGAACGGGTTGTCGGCAAGGCCAAGGAGTTGGCTGAAGAAGTCGACCAGGGCTTCGGCCACGAGGTCGATGAAAGGCTTGATCAAGCCGCCCGCCCCGCCGGTCGCCTTGGCGATGGCCGCGGTCGCTGCGGCGGAGATGGCCTGGGCGACGGCCTGCTTCTCCTGCTCCACGTCACCAGAGTCGTGCTGCACGAGCGCGAGTGACACGGTGAGATCCTGCGCCGGTCCGGAGTACAGCAGGCGCTGGGCGCTGAAGATCCTCAGCCCCGGAGGCCCGAACTGCAGCGTGCCGCTCTCCGGGAACTTCAGTGGCGGCTGCGGAGTCATCCCGGCGATCACCTGAACGCTGCCGAAGATATCGTCTTCCTTCTCTTGCCTGACTTGGCACTCAAGCCCTGTCCACACGACCTTCACGTCAGCCATGGCGCATCGGATCCCTGCACTCAAGGCCGGACGGCGAGGCTGATCCCCCGTTGGCCGTGCCGGCCGGCCGTGCGAAGTCCCGCACCCCGCCCGTGGTCCGCGATGACGATGACGGAGTGAGGCGGAACGCCTCTTACTAACGACTGTAAGCCCGGCGGGGCGAGGTGTCCTGAGCTGGCCGGACACGCGATTCGTCCTCCCCAGGGCAGGTGGGCTTCGAAGCCTCGACCGTCCTAGGGTCCGTCTTCAAACGGATCTTGCCCAGAGCAGGAACGAGGCGAGTGTGACCGCCGCTTCGTAGGAGGTGGCAGTCTTCTCGTATCTCGTGGCGATGCCGCGGAAGCCCTTGAGTCGGTTGAAGCAGCGTTCGATGGTGTTGCGTCGGCGGTAGGTCTGCCGGTCGAACCCTGGCGGCCGCCCGCCGCGGTTGCCGCGGTTGTGACGGTGCCTTTGCTGGTCGGTCTTCTCAGGGATGGTGTGTGCGATGCCGCGCCTGCGCAGGTAGGCACGGAGGCCGCGGGAGCTGTAGGCCTTGTCCGCGATGACCTGGTCGGGCCGGCAGCGTGGCCGGCCAAGACCGATGCGGGGGACGCGGATCCGTTCCAGCACGGGACGTGCGCAGATGCTGTCGTGACGTTGGCCCGGCGTCAGGAGGATCGCCAGGGGACGCCCGCGGCCGTCGCAGGCGAGGTGGATCTTGGTCGTCAGTCCGCCTCGGGATCGGCCGAGGGCGTGATCGTCCGGTTCGTCCTGCCGGTACCTCCCCCTTTTCGGCCGGTGGCGGCGGCGTGTTGGTGAGCGCGGACGATGGTGGAGTCGATCTGCACCAGCCAGTCGATGTCTCCGGCAGCATCGGCCTGGGCTTGGATCTGCTGCAGAGCGCGGGTGAACACGCCGTCGAGCGCGTAGCGGCGGAAGCGGGTGTAGACCGTCTTCCACGGGCCGTAGCGTTCCGGCAGGTCCCGCCACGAGATCCCAGTACGGATCTTGTAGACCATCCCGTTGATGACCTGCCGGTCCTCCACGCGCGGCCGACCCGTGGCGGCCCGGGGTATCAGCGGAGCCAGTAACTCCCACTCACGATCGCTGAGTTCATGGCGACGTATCACCCGACCATGATCCACCACCCGACGATCTTTGAAGACGGACCCTAGTACTCCAGTCTGGTTTTTCGATCTTGCATCAGGACCGGCTGGGACACTGGACCTCATGGCACCGTCACACCATGCTCGCCCTGGCTTTCCTGGCAGCCGTCGCAGCCAGCGCGGGTGCGGACCAGCCCGCCGATCCGCGCGACCCTACCCCGCAGCATCGACCGCATCACGCTGACCGTCCCGGAGATCCGCCATCTACTCCCCGTCGTGTTCAGCGCAGCGGTCAAGACCGCAGCCAGGCTGCTGCATTGGTCCAACTGGATCAGCGATGTGTTGGATTTGAGCGACGGTGAGCCGGTGACGTGGGCGATCGACCTTAACGCCGGCGGTGCTGCCCTGATGATCGCGCTGCTGACCGACAACGGTCAGAAGGTTCTCTACATCCCCGGCCGCACCGTCCACCACGCCTCCGGCTCCTACCGGGGTGATGGGAAGACGGACGCGAAGGATGCCTTCGTTATTGCAGATCAGGCGCGCATGCGATGTGACCTTCAACCGGTGCACCGCGGCGACGACATCGCCGTCGACCTGCGATTTCTTACCTCGCGTCGCTTGGACCTGGCAGCAGACCGCACGAGAGCCATCAACCGGCTGCGGGCCCAGATGCTGGAGTATTTCCCGGCCCTGGAGCGGGCCTTCGACTACAAGGAATCAAAGGCATCCTTGGTGCTGTTGACGGCCTACCAGACCCCCGCCGCCCTGCGCCGGATCGGGAAGAACCGGCTCGCGACCTGGTTGAAGAACCGCAAGGTCCGTAACTCCCAGCTGGTTGCTGCCACCGCAGTCGACGCCGCCGAGGCCCAGCACACCGCCGTGGCTGGAGAGAAGGTGGCCGCCTCAGTGGTGGCCAAGCTGGCGCGGGAGGTGACGGCCCTCGATGCCGAGATCGCCGAGACCGACGCCCTGATCGAGAGCCGGCTCCGCGACCACCCACACGCCGAAGCCATCTTGAGCATGCCCGGCATCGGCTCCGTCCTGGGTGCCGAATTCATCGCCCACACAGGCGGAGACATGAGCGTCTTCGGGAGTTCCGACCGCCTCGCCGGTGTCGCCGGCCTGGCCCCGGTCCCAAAGGACTCGGGACGAATCAACGGGAACATGCGCCGCCCTCGACGCTACTGCCGAAGGCTGCTGCGCGTCTTCTACATGTCGGCTATGGTCGCCGCCCGGTGCTGCCCCGTCTCAAAAGCGTTCTACGAGCGAAAGAGGGCCGAAGGCAAAAACCACAAGCAGGCCATCATCGCCCTCGCACGACGACGCCTGAACGTCATATGGGCCCTCATACGCGATGGCCGCACCTTCGAGATCACAAAGCCCCCGGCCCCTGCCGCACTGGGCTGACGCTCACAGAACGTCACCAGCCAGGCTTGACAACCTCATTGGGAATCGTTTGGTGACCCTCGATCATGGGCTTGAGCCCTTCGCTGTCGTGGGTGTTGCCGGCCGACGACGCCGACGAGAAGGGGCAGTCCGTTCGCGTCCGACAGGACGTGCATCTTGGAACCCGGCTTACCCCGGTCCACGGGGCTCGGACCTGTGTGTTCGCCCCCTTTTTGGCCCTGACATGGGCGGTGTCGAGGACGACGCGGGTGACGTCGATGAGGCCGGCGTCATCGAGCTGATGCAGGACCGCTTCGTGTAGGCGCCCCCAGACGCCGGCTCTCGACCAGATCAGGAACCGGCGATGCGCCGTCGACTTCTATGCCGAAACAGGGCGGCAGTTGACGCCAGGCACAGCCGCTGACCAGCACATAGATGATGGCCGCGAACAGCGTTTCATCAGGTGTGTCCTGCGTACCGCCGCCCTGCGGCCGCACCTTCGGCGGAGGGATCAGCGGCTTCGCGATCTCCCACAGCCCGTCCGGAACAATCCAACTCCACGTACCCCGCCCCATGCCTGGACCAACGATGCCTCACCACGTAGGACACGCTCTAAGAGCGTGTCCTACGTGGTGAGGCGGACGAGGCGCTTGTAGCAGCACAGGGCGGCTGCGAGTCCGAGAAAGGCCAGGTAGTTGCGGGGATGGCGCTCGTAGCGGGGGTTGAGTCGGCGGTAGCCGGACAGCCAGGACATGGTTCGCTCGATGACCCAGCGGCGTCGCCCTAATCGTTCGCTGGACTCGATCCCCTTGCGGGCAATGCGTACTCCGATCCGCTTCCATCGGAGCCATCTGCGCAGGTCGGCACGGTCGTAGGCTTTGTCCGCGTGCAGGCGCTGGGGCTTGAAGTACCTGCCATTGTGAGGGTCGTGTCTCGTTTGGTGACCCTCGATCATGGGCTTCAACCCTTCGCTGTCGTGGGTGTTGGCGGCCGAGACGCCGACGAGGAGGGGCAGGCCGTTCGCGTCCGACAGGATGTGCATCTTGGAACCCGGCTTGCCCCGGTCCACGGGGCTCGGACCTGTGTGTTCGCCCCCTTTTTGGCCCTGACATGGGCGGTGTCGAGGACGACGCGGGTGACGTCGATGAGGCCGGCGTCATCGAGCTGATGCAGGACCGCTTCGTGTAGGCGCCCCCAGACGCCGGCTCTCGACCAGATCAGAAACCGGCGATGCGCCGTCGACTTCGATATGCCGAAACAGGGCGGCAGTTGACGCCAGGCACAGCCGCTGACCAGCACATAGATGATGGCCGCGAACAGCGTTTCATCAGGTGTGTCCTGCGTACCGCCGCCCTGCGGCCGCACCTTCGGCGGAGGGATCAGCGGCTTCGCGATCTCCCACAGCCCGTCCGGAACAATCCAACTCCACGTACCCCGCCCCATGCCTGGACCAACGATGCCTCACCACGTAGGACACGCTCTAAAGACGTCATCTCATTTGATGAGTCTGCGGTAGCAGATGAGGGTGCAGGCGATGTTCGTGAAGGCCAGGAAATGCTCGGCTTTACGCTCGTAGCGGTGGTGCAGTCTGCGGCATCCGGCGAGCCAGGACCATCGTGCGTTCTATAGTCTAGCGATGGTGGCCCAGACGGGTCGAGGACTCGATGCCCTTGCGGGCGATGCGGTGCCTGATGCCGCCCGCGTAACCATCGCCGAAGCTGGTCGTCGAGCTTTTCCGGTCTGCGCCGTCGTCGTCCGCTCCGGGAGCGGATCGGCGGTATCCCCTTCACCAGCGGGATCATCGAAACCACGACCGACAGGCTACCGTTCCAAATGAGATGAGGGCTTACTGAACCTCTTTCTCCTCCGTATCCGCAGATCAGGAGGGTGTGGACGGCGGCTACGATGCGTCCGATGCGGTTGGTCGAGCATCGGGCTTGACGAAGGAGGCGCCAGGTTTTCAGCTGTGCGAAGGCGCGTTCGCCAGGGGCGCGTAGTCGGGCGTGGTCCCGGTTGTACTGCTGGTAGTGATCGGGCAGTTCGTGGTGGTGGTAGTAGGGGGTGCGGACGGTAGCGCCGGCGCCCTGGTAGGCGCGGTCGGCCAGGACGAGGATCTCTCGCGTGTGGCAGTTCTCGATCACCGTGAGCACGGGCGGCGGTCAGGTCGTGGGTGCGTCCGGGCAGGGCCCGCGAGAACCACAGGGGCGTGCCGTCGGGTGCGGCGACGACCTGCACGTTCATGCCGTGCTTCTTGTGCTTTTGGGAGTAGTACGGCTCGTCCGCCGCGACCCGGTCGGTGGGGATCAGAGTGCCGTCCAGGATCACGAAGTCGTCCTCGCCGCGGCCGGTCAGGGCCTCGCGCAGGCCGGGCGCCCAGGCGGCGAGGACGTCGACCGTCTCGTCCACGTACCGCCAGGCCGTCGCTTCGGAGACGCCGAACCCTGCGCTGAGCTGGGCGAGCGTCTCGTTCTTGCGCAGGTGGGCAACGGCGAGCTGTGCCTGACGGAAGCAGCTCAACTTGCGCCAGCGAGTGTGGCGTTCACACCTTCGGGCGTAGATGAGCCATGAGACATGCTCGACCAGCTCGTGCCGGACATCGAGCGTGGAAGGATACGGAACCAGCGAAGCCCCCCGGCCGTCGGCGTGTTGAGTGAGATCACCACACCAACGACGAGGGGCTTCGCCACGTCACCGTCCCTGACCAGCCTGGTTCACCCGACAGCCCAAGATGAAAGAGGTTCACTGAGGTCTTTCAGCGTTGCCGCTCCAGGGTGAGGACCGCTGCGGCCATTGACGTCATTTGCGCAGCGCGGCGCGATTGGCCGGGTGGTCGAGCCACGCGTGGAGATCATCGCGGGTGTCGACGCCGTTGGCAGCCAGCAGGTCGGTGATGGCGTGGGCCGTCGCCACCTTCCGTGAGTCATTGAAGTTCATGGCCACGGCAAGGTCTTCTACTGCGAGCCGTCCCTGGAAACCGCGGACCGTTGTCGCATCGGGCCAGTCTGCTTGAAGCCGGAGAAGCCGCGGTCGGAGGGTCGCCTCGTACGTGCAGCGTGCGTGGAAGCTGGCGTCGCTGATGACAGCGCCCATGTGGGTCCATCCGCCAGGATGGCGAAACGGGCCGTCGCCGAGGAGGTGCTGAATGCGGCCGGCGAGTCGCTGGGCAAGGCTGAGTGCAGTCATAGAACGATGATGACGCTGTGGTCCATTGATCCGGACGCCAAACGTCAAAAGGCGTCGAACGGTTGGGCGGGGAAAGGTGGGGCGCTCCTGCTGGGGAAGTGCGTGACCGTCGACGGGGATGTGCGGGCCGGTCGCGGCGGGCGCCAGGAGGAGTGCGGGCATGCCGGCCCCACACCATGAGCGGGGTGACGACGGTGACGGCTTCGCTTGGGCCGGTGCTGGTCCGCCAGTCACGGAAGCGCCGGACGCGCCGCCGCGCTTGCCGGGTGTGAGTACATCCCGCATTCCTGCACGCCCGCGAAGCAGCAGGTCAAAACCGGTGCGTGCGTGACGGCAACTCATGATCTCGCCAAGGGGACCTGCTGTAATCTGATGCTCGCCGCAAAAGCAGCGCATGCCACCGTGGAAGAGAATTGCCGTGCCGGAGCGCACCCTCGATTTCGGGAAATATGGGGCCCGTGGCCTGAAGGGCCATGAGGCCGTGGCCCGTCAGCTCGATGCGCTCGCCGGCTTCGTCGCCACGCCGGTCACCCAGCGCCGCGGGCTGCTGGCTCGTCTGCACTACCTCACCCGCACCGACCACGCCCGCCAGGCGGCCCGCGAGGCCGGCCTGACCGTCACTGACCGCACGCTCAGGGCATGGCTTACCGGCAGGCGCAGCCCGTCGAGGAAGAATCTGCAGACCATCGAGACCGCCTACCGTACGGTCCGCCGCCACAACGTCGCCAGGTACCTGCTCGCCCGCCTTAACCGTGAGGGCCGCGGCACCCGGGTGGAGTTCCACCCGCTCAACCAGTCCCAGGTTGACCGGCCCCGCCAGCGCGCCGTGTCGTTCCGCACGCTGAATGTCCGTCACTGGGACCGGATCGTCCAGGCGTGGGCCCACGACGACTACGAGGCCCTGGACGACGCCTGGATCAGCGACGCGACGGTGGACCTTGGCTCCGAATGGGGCCAGTACGAGTACGTCACCACCATCGGATTCGCGGCCTGACACCGAAGACCGGCTCCCGGTCTTTCGCATCTGCGGTCTTGCATCGTCTGGTGTGCAGCGGCGGGCTTTGGTCCATTCCTCGTGCAGCGGGTCGAGTCTGCGGAGTCGGCAGTAGTGGTGCGGCGCCGCATAGCGCGTTTGGTAACTGCCCTGCAGACAAAGGTTCACTGGGTCGTTGTCTCTGTCCACGTGGCGTGGTGCGCCTTTGCTGTGGAGAGTAGGAAGCAGCCTCGCCGACGCGGACCGTGGGTGTCGCCGATCTGTGTGCGTCCTTTGGCGCATCTGCCAGGCCGGGTGTCGGCAGCAGCGGCACATGGATCTCAACCATCAGGGTCACCCGGTCATCCTGCCCCCGGCGCCTCCGCCCGGCTTCACCCGGGGGCGAACCACGTCAGTGATGCTGGCGAGTTGGCAAGGTCTCACGGTGTGACGCGTCTTCGGTCGGGGTGGGCGGTGCGGCCGTGCTGGGTGTCATGTGTCGTTGCCCGAACCGAGGTCTGGTTCGCCTGCGTTGGAGTGGGGCTGGTTGAGGGGCTGGGTGTGGGGTGGGTGGGTGTGGTTGAGGGTGTGCCAGCGGTGTTCGAAGCGGGTGAGGTGTTTGGTGATGTCGGGTGTGCGGAGGGGTTTGTTGTATTGGCCGGTGATGCCGTGGTGGGTGAGGTCTTTGATGACGTGTTCGAGTGGGGGGTGGTCGCTGAGGGCTCTGTGCTGGGCCCAGATGGTGTAGATGCGGAATTGGAGAAGGTAGCGGGCGAGGGCTTTGGGTTTGATGGGTTGGTCTTCTGCGCCGAGGATGCCGCGGGTGGCGAGGTGGGTGGAGAGTTCGGCGGCATCGGGTGGTCTGCCGTGCTGTTGCTGGAAGGTGTGCCAGGCGAGGTAGTAGTGGTCGGCGGCCGTGAGAGTCGGTGCTGGCGTTGCGCGGTGGGTTTCGCGCTGTGTGGTGCTGGGGGGTTGTGGGGTTGGGTGGTCGGTGTGTGGTGGGGGCGGGGTGTCGGCGTCTTCTGTTGAGTGGTGGTGGGGCCGGTTGGGTTGGTGTGGTTGGGGCCGGCCGCGGTGTCGATGGTCGCGCGCCTCGTGTTGCCGGCCGTGTACGGGGGTGTTGCGGCTGACGCGGGGCTCGTGCTGGGGGTGCGCTGCTGGGAAAGGGTTGTCCTCCTGGTGGGATGTCGCGGCCTTGTCTGGTGGTGCGGGACGGTTGCGGTAGCGGGGTTGGAGGTGGTGTTCGGTGGACGGTGCAGGCTCTGGTGGGGCGGGCATCGCTTCAGTGGTGGGGTTGTGCGCGGCGGGTTCCGCTGGGGCGGTTGTCTGTGGTGCTGGAGTCGTCTTGGGCGGCTGTGGCGGGGTTGTTGGAGTCGGTGTCGGTGTGATGCCGGTTGCTGTGAGGTCTGCTCGTACGGTTGTGGCGAGGGGGATGCCGTAGCGCGTGAGGCGTAGGGGCATCAGTGCCTGGAGGGGCGCCTTTCGTCGCCAGGTGCGGCCGTATCGGGTGCGTAGCCGTGCCTGGTAGACGAGGCGGTCTTGTTCGAGTGTGAGGGCGTGGTGGTAGGAGGGCAGTTCCCACAGTTTCATGCGCCGCCACAGCAGGAGGGTGGGGATGGGGCTGAGGAGCCAGCGGGTGAGGCGGACGCTTTCGATGTGTTGGTCGGTGGTGATGTCGGCGATGCGGCCGGCAGCGTGACGGGCGGCCTCGACGACCACCACGAACAGGACCGGGATCACTGCATGCATGCCCACACCCAGTGGGTCGGGCCAGGCGGCCGCGGCGTTGAAGGCGATCGTCGCTGTGGTGAGGAGCCAGGCTGTGTGGCGCAGCAGCGGGTAGGGGATGCGCAGCTGGGTGAGCAGCAGGTCGAGGGCGAGGAGGATCAGGATGCCGGCGTCGATGCCGATGGGGAAGAGGTAGCTGAAGGCCCCGAAGCCCTGGTGGGCGGCGAGTTCGCGGACGGCGGTGTAGGAGCCGGTGAAGCCGATGGCTGCGATGAGGACGGCACCGGCGGTGATCAGGCCGGTCAGTGCTTGGTGGGCGCGGGTGGGCTGGGGGGTGCGGGTGTCGGCACTGCTGGTGGCTGGGCGCGTGGTGGGGGTGTGTGGGCGCGGTGGCACCTGGCCGTCGGGGGTGGCTGGCGTGCCGGGCGGGTGTGGGGCGTGGGGTGTGGTGGCGGGTGGGGTGTTCATGGTTGGTGTGGGGGGTGGGGGCTGGTGCTGGGGGTGTTGAGGAGGTGGTGGATGAGTTGTTCGGTTTCGGGTTGGAGGGGGCAGTTGAGGGTGCGGTTGGTGTGTTGGAGGCGGGTGATGGCGGTGTGCAGGCCTTGGTGGTTGCCGGCGGTGTGTTCGATGTGGATCCAGTCGCGGTAGAGGACTTCGTTGGTGTTGTCGACGTCGAGGCCGGTGGGGGTGCGGTGGCGGGCGATGGTGTGGGCGGGGTGCGGGTTACGTCGGGCCGTGACGGCTGTCGTGGGCCGCGCTATGCCGGGAGGATGAGGTATCCCGATGGCGGTAGATTGACAGCGGAGGAACGGGCTCGGCGTGAGCAAGTCCGGCTCGAGGCCGCTGAGCTGATCGAGGCCGGGGCCAGTGACCGGGAGGTAGCCCGACGGTTCAGGGTTACCCGGATGTCGGCGAATCGCTGGCGGCGGGCGTTGGCTTCAGGCGGTCGGCAGGCCCTGGCCTTCAAGGGCCCCGGCGGCGCTCGCTGCAAGCTCGACGCGGGACAACTGCGCGTTCTGGAGACGGTGTTGGATGCCGGCCCGGCCGCCTCAGGCTGGAGTGACCAGTGCTGGACGCTGGCCCGGATCGCCGAGGTCGTGCGCCGCCGGTTCGGCGTCGAGTACACCCTGGCCGGGCTGGACCTGCTGCTTCACCGCATCGGCTGGAGCGTGCAGGTCCCCTCCCGCAAGGCCACCGAGCGGGACGAGGCGAAGATCGCCGCCTGGAAGGACGAGCAGTGGCCCGTCATAAAAAGAGGGCGGCGGACTTGGGCGCCTGGCTCTGCTTCGAGGACGAAGCCGGCCAGGGCCTGAGGCCGCCCAAGGGCCGCACCTGAGGCCGCCCAAGGGCCGCACCTGGGGCCGCCGGGGCCACACCCCGGTAGTGCGGGTCACCGCCGCAGGCACCAAACGTGTCTCCATGACGGCGCTGATCTGCACCAAAACCGGCCATCGGCCACGGCTGATCTACCGCATCCACCTCGACCGCGGCCCCGCCAAGGGCCGGCGCAAGCGCTTCGCCGAGACCGACTACGCCCGCCTGCTCGATGCCGCACACCAGCAGCTCGGCGGCCCTCGTCCTGGTCTGGGACCATCTGAACACGCACGTCAGCCGCACCATGCGGGAGCTGATCGCGGCCCGATTATGGCTGACTGTCTTCCAACTACCGGCGTACGCTCCCGAGCTCAACCCCGTCGAGGGCGTGTGGTCGCACCTGAAGAGATCGCTGGCCAACGTCACGAAACACAGCCTCGACCAGCTCACCGCGTTGGTGAAGACGCGGCTGAAACGGATGCAGTACCGCCCCCGCCTCATCGAGGGTCTCATCGCCAGGACGGGGCTCGACCTCCAACCGCCGTAACCTCAGCCGTTAAAGATCCCTAGAGGTTGTCCCGTATGGGGCGTGGGTTATCCGGTGAGGGCCAGGTTGTGGAGTCGGGCGATGCCGAGCATGGCTTGGTGAACGCCGTTGCCCTTGAGCTGGCAGTCCCGCAGGATCTTCCAGTTCTTCAACCGCGACAGGGCGTGTTCCACCCGGGCTCGCGCCCGGCGGTGGACGGCGTTCTCCGCTTCCTGCTGTGGGCTGAGGTGCGTCTGACCTCGTCGTTTGCGGTGCGGGATGAGCAGGCCAGTTCCTTGGTAGCCGCCGTCGGCGATGGTCGGTGCGCCGCGGCAGGCCCGGTCGACGCCGGACTCCGTGAAGGCCCGGCAGTCGTTGCGGCTGCCGGGCAGCGGCAGGCCGATCGCCACCACCAGGCGGCTGTTGGCGTCGATCACGACTTGCACGTTCGTCGAGTACCGATAGTTCTTGCTGGAGGCGGCCATGCTGCGGTCACGGGTGGGCACGAGGGTGCCGTCGACGATGTAGACGGTGTCTTTGCGCGGCCGGCGGGCCGGCGAGATGGCCAGCAGGGGCGCCAGGTGATCGAGGATGCGGTCGGCCGCAGACTTCGAGACCCCGAACAACGGCGCCACCTGCCGCAACGTCAGGTTCGTGCGCCAGTACGTCGCCACCAGCAACACCCGGTTCTCCAGCGGCAGCCGCCAGGGACGGCCGCGCTGAACGTCACCACCGCGACGCCGCACCAGCGCCACCAGCCTGGTGAACTGCGACTCGGTCAGCCCGGAGAACGGCTCGATCCACTTCGGATCATCCGCTGAGATCACCCCACCCATGCCCAGCCAACGCACCAACCGCCCCACCGGTTACGGGACAACCTCTAAAGCGTGTTGCACAAGGCCGTGATCAGGCAGTCTGAGCTGGCCTTGTTGGCGTGTGTGATCATGCGGCGAGGGCGAGGTTATGCATGCGGGCGACGGCTTGGACGGCGTGGTGGAGGCCGTTGCCGCGCTGCCGGCAGTCGCGCAGGATCTTGTAGTTCTTCATCCTTCCGATCACGTGCTCCACGCGAGCTCGGACCTTGCGGTGCTCGGCGTTGTCTTCCTCCTCGCCCTTCAGTAACGGCCGTCCGGGCCGTTTACGGTGCGGCACGATCAGCCCGGTGTTGAGGTAGGCGCCGTCGCCAAGCACCGTCACGCCCTCGCAGTGGGGGGCCAGGCCGGAGCGCCGCCAGGCATGCGCGTCCGCGGTGGTGCCCGGCAGCGGGCGGGACGCCGCCACCACCAGCCGGGTGTCCGCGTCCACGACGACCTGCACGTTTGCCGAGAACCGGTAGCTACGGCTGGAGGCGCCCACGCTCCGGTCCCGCACCGGGACCAGCGTGCCGTCCACGATCCACAACCGGTCCGGGCCGTCGGCCGGGCGGGTCATGGGCTCGAGCGCGAGCAGTGGCCCCAGTCGCTGGATGACCCGGCACACCGTGGAGGAGGACACCCCGAACAGCGGACCCAGCTGCCGCATGGTCAGGTTCGTGCGGTAGTACACCGCGACCAGCAGGACCCGCTCGGCCAGCGGCAGGGACCACGGCCGGCCCCGCAAGGTGCCATCACCGCCCCGCTCCCGCACCACCTTCAACAGACCCGCAAACTGCGCCACTCGCAGCCCGGTGAATGTCTCCACCCACACTCGGTCAGCCCTTAACACCCCGGCCATACCCGGGAGATGCCCAGCTCACGGCCTTGTGCAACACGCTTTAGGTGTACTCGGTCATGACTTTGGTGACAGTCGGCTGATCGGTGGCTGGCCGCCGAGCGCGGTGTGTCGGCGGCCAGTGTTGTAGAAGCGCAGCCAGGGCGCGAGTGCGTCGGCGCGTTCGGTGTTGCTGGCGAAGACCTGGTGGTAGGCCCACTCGGCCTGCAGGGTGCGGTTGAAGCGTTCGGCCTTGCCGTTGGTCCAGGGGCAGTGGGGCCGGGTGAACCTCTGTCTGGCGCCCAGGGTTGGGCAGGCATCCCGGAATGCGCCGGAGGTGCGGTAGTTCCTGGTGTTGTCGGTCATCACCCGTTCGATGCGGGCGATGCCGTGGCCGGCGAAGAACGCGGCCGCGCGGGTGAGGAACGCAGCGCAGGTGGTGCCCTTTTCGTCGGTCAGGATCTCGGCGTAGGCCAGGCGGGAGTGATCGTCGACGGCGGCGTGCACGTAGTCGTAGCCGATGCCGCGGCCGCGGACGTCTTCGCTGCGGCCGTGGGCCCGCCAGCCGCCGCCGTCGGGGATCTTTCCGAGCTTCTTGACGTCCAGGGGGACCAGGCCGCCGGGGCGGCCGTACTCGTAGCGGGCGGCGCTTTTGCGCACCGCCCGGATCACCTGCCCGGTCAGCGGGTCGCACGCCGCCAGCGGCGGCATGTGGTGTCGGCGCAGGATCCGGGTCACGGTCCGGGCCGCAACCCCGGTGGCCTCGCTGATCTGCTCGGGTCCCCGGCGCAGGCGCCGGCGGGTCTCAAGGACGCGGTCCTCGACCTCGGCCGGGGTGCGCCGTGGGCAGGAGTGCGGGCGGCTGGAGCGGTCGTGCAGCCCCGGCCAGCCCTCGGCCCGGTAGCGGTTGACCCAGCGGTGAGCACATTGCCGGGAGACGCCCAGTTCCTTGGCGACATGCGCGACCGGACGCCGGTCGAAGACAACGCGACGCACCAGCAGGCATCTGCCGTGAAAGGTCAGCCGGGCATTAGCGTGGGCCACCAGGACCTCCGAGGTGAGTGAAGACGGCAATCTCCACTACGCCCGGAGGTCCACCCATGATCAACAACCGGCAGCAGGCGTGTCACCAACCTCCCGGCCGAGTACACCTAGCGCGCATGGCGCGGGTCCGTGCCGGGGCACTTCGCCTGGCCGAGGTCCTGGCCCTCAACCCCCCCGGCTGTCGGTGACGCGGTGCCCGTGGCCGGACCCGGCGCCCTGTCTTTCCGGTCCGTCACTGTCACAAGTGGGGACCGTCGTGTGCTGGACGTGGTCGGCCTCGACATCGCGGGGGGGGCCAAGGTGGCCGTCGTGGGGCACTCTGGTGCGGGAAAGTCCGCGCTGGCCGCCGTCGTGGGACACCTGCTGACGCCGGACTCCGGCGACGTACTGCTCGACGGCGTCCCGGTCCGCACCCTCGCACCCGACGCACGGAGCCGGGCAGTCGTCTACGCCTTCGCTCGGCCCGAGCCTCTGGGACGCACCGTCCGTGACGACATCACCTACGGCCTGGCTCCGGGCGCCGCCGGGCGTGCCGAGTCCGCCGCTCGAGCGGCCTGCGCCGACAACTTCATCGAACGGCTCCCGGACGGATATGGGACAGCCCTGACGGGGCTGGCCCTCTCCGGCGGCGAGCGACAGCGCCTCGGCCTGGCCCGGGCCGCCGCGCGCATGGCAGGCGCACGCGTCCTCGTCCTCGAC
Organism: Streptomyces sp. CA-251387; assembly: GCF_050936625.1. NCBI lineage: Bacteria > Bacillati > Actinomycetota > Actinomycetes > Kitasatosporales > Streptomycetaceae > Streptomyces > Streptomyces sp. CA-251387. Next base: position 9,259,789 of record NZ_JBNJMJ010000001.1, read on the forward strand.
GACGCAACCTCCCACCTGGACACGGTCACCGAGCTGCTAGTGGGCCGTGCGCTCCGCACGGATGGGACACAGATCGTCATAACCCACCGCGCCGCCACCGCCGCCCGTGCCGACACCGTGGGTTGGCTGCAGGACGACAGATACGGGCGGTCGCGCCCCACAGCCGCCTGTGGGCGGTGCCTGCCTACCGGGCGGTCTTCGCCGGAGGAATGGATGCCAACAGCGACGGGCCCGCCCACGACGTGCCGACGCAGACGGAAGAGGAAGACCATGAGTGACCGGGCACGGGGCGGCAAGGGCTGGCGACTGTTGTGGGAGGAGATCCGTGGCCGTCGTGGGGCTCTGCTGCGGCTGACGGCATGGAGCGGGCTGGAGGCGCTGCCCGCACTGGTCACCGGCTTCGTCGTGGCCCGCGCCCTGGACGACGGGTTCCTGGCGCAGCGGCCCGTAGCAGGCGCCGCCTGGCTCGCGGTCCTGGGAGTGGCGCTGGTCTGCAAGGCCGCTGCGGCGAGGGCGGTGTTCGCCCCGCTCTGCGATGTCGTCGAGCCTTTGCGTGACGGCCTCACCCGGCGTCTGGTGACCGCCACGGTCCGCCGGGCGGTCGCCGCCCCACGGACCTTCGACGCATCCGCCGTCGCGCAGCTGACCGGGCACATCGACACCGTACGGGCACTGACCTCCGCACTGCTGCGCTCGGTGCTGCGGATGGCGCTGACCGTGGTCGGCGCCCTCGCCGGGGCGCTGACCGTGGCGCCCGTGGTCGGTCTGATCGTGGGACCGACGCTGCTGATCGCCGTCTTGGCCTTCTGCAAAGCCATACCTGCCATGGCACGGCGCCGTTACGCGGTCTTCCTGGCCGACGAGGCGGTGTCCTGGCAGGCAGGGACCATGGTGGCTGGCGTCCGTGACATCGCCGCCGCCGGCGCGTACGAGCGGGCGGCGGCGGACGTGGTGTACGCAGCTGAGCGGCATGCCCGGGCGACCCGCGCCGCAGCCCGGACGGACGCAATTCGGATCGCCGTGATCATGGTCGGCTGCCATCTGCCGCTGCTCGCCCTGCTGGCATCGGCGCCGTGGCTCGTCCGCCGCGACCTGCTCACCGTCGGCGAACTTGTCAGCGCCACGGCATGCCTGACCGCCGGCATCGAGCCCGCCCTGCGTGCCGTCACCAGCCTACTGGGCGCCTGGGGTCTCCAACTCGGCGTGGCAGCACATCGCTTGCAGGAGGCTATCGCCGACGGTCCGCTCACGGCCGTGCCCCCCCACACGCCGCCCGGAGGCACTGCCGTCCGGATCGGACATCAAGCTCAGTGCGATCACGTTCGCCTACAGTGCGACGGCCACGCCCGTGGTACGGGACCTGAATCTGATCATCCCGCACGGCGAGCACCTCGCCCTCGTGGGGCCGAGCGGCATCGGCAAGTCGACGCTGGTCGATCTCCTCGGCGGGCTGCGCCAGGCGGACTCCGGAACCGTGCGCTACGGCGGTGTGCCGCTGGAGGACATCGCCCCCGCCCAACTGCGCCGTGAGATAGCGGTCATTCCGCAGGAGGCCTGGGTCGCACCCGGCACGCTCCGCGAGAACCTCCTCTATCTGGCGCCCGAGGCAGATCCGCGCTCGCTGGCCCACTGCATCGAACTGCTGGGCCTCGCACCCGTCGTGGCCGCGGCCGGCGGACTCGACGCTTCGCTCACCCAGAGATCGCAGTCCCTGTCCGCGGGTGAAAGGCAGCTGATCGCACTCGCCCGCGTCTACCTCTCGCCCGCCCGGGTGGTCCTCCTCGATGAGGCCACGTCCTCCCTCGACGCGGAGGCGGAGGCACGCGTCGAGGAGGCCTTCGCCGACCGCGCCGACACCACCCTGGTCATCGTCGCCCACCGCCTCAGTTCCGCCGCGCGCGCCGACCGGATCGTCCTGCTCGACGGCGATCGGCCGCTGGTAGGTACACACGAGGCCCTGCTGGACGCGTCGCCCCTCTACGCCGAGCTCGCGAGGCACTGGTCGGGACCGGCATCCGGTCCGCGACCGCCCATCATCACCCCGTGGGAACGGCTGGGGTCCCGCACCGGTACCACTCTGAGCTAGGGTCCGTCTTCAAAGATCATCTCGTAATGGATCATGGTGGGTGTGATGCGCCGCCATGAACTCACCGACCGTGAGTGGGAGTTACTCGCTCCACTCATACCGCGAGCCGTGACGGGCCGACCTCGCGTCGAGGACCGGAAGATCGTCAACGGCATGGTGTACAAGATCCGCACCGGGATCTCCTGGCGCGACCTGCCGGCCCGTTACGGCCCGTGGAAGACGGTGTACACCCGCTTCCGCCGCTACGCCCTGGACGGTGTGTTCACCCGGGCCCTGCAGCAGATCCAGGCCCAGGCCGACGCAGTCGGCGACATCGACTGGCTGGTCCAGATCGACTCCACCGTCGTCCGCGCCCACCAGCACGCAGCCACCACCGGCCGAAAAGGGGGCAGCAGCGGGCGGACGAACCGGACGATCACGCCCTCGGCCGATCCCGAGGAGGACTGACCACCAAAATCCACCTCGCCTGCGACGGCAAAGGACGCCCGCTCGCCATCCTCCTGACACCGGGCCAACGTCACGACAGCATCTGCGCACACCCACTGCTGGAACGGATCCGCGTCCCTCGCATCGGCCTGGGCCGACCGCGCTGCAAGCCCGACCAGGTCGTTGCAGACAAGGCCTACAGCTCCCGCGGCTTCCGCGCCTACCTGCGTAAACGTGGCATTGCGCATGTCATCCCCGAGAAGATCGACCAGCGACGGCACCGACACAACCGCGGCCGCCGCAGCGGCAGACCGCCAGGATTCGACCGGGAGACCTACCGCCGACGCAACATGATTGAGCGCTGCTTCAACCGGCTCAAAGGCATCCGCGGCATCGCCACCAGATACGAGAAGACCGCCACCTCCTACGAAGCGGCGGTCACACTCGCGTCATTCCTGCTCTGGGCAAGATCCGTTTGAAGACGGGCCCTAGGAGCATCCCCATGAACCGACCCCAGGAAGTGAACTGGGACCTAACCTACGCGTGCCCCCTGCGCTGCACGCACTGCTACTCCGAGTCGGGGCGACGCCCCACGCGCCAGCTGTCCCGCACGGACCGCGAGAAGGTGGCCGATGCGCTGATCGCGCTGGGACCGCGGGCAGTGCAGTTCAGCGGAGGCGAGCCCCTGCTCGTCAAGGACGTCCACATGCTGGCGCGGAGGTTTCGCGACGCTGGCATCGACGTCGGTCTGTTCACCAGCGGATGGCTCCTCGCCCGGGAACTGCTCGACGACATACTCGGAGCCTTCTTCCGTGTCCACGTCAGCCTCGACGGCGCCACGGCGGCGGTGCACGACCGCATCCGGGGCCGCACCGGTTCCTTCGACCGGGCCGTCCACGCACTGGGATTGCTCGATGAGGCGGCCCGGCGCAGCGAGGGCGCGCCGGTGCCCTTCAGTATCGACTGCACCCTTGTGCGCAGCAACTTCGACGACATGGAGGCATTGTGCCGGGATGTCGCCAGCCGGTTCCCCCACCTGGGCTTCGTCTCCTTCGGAGCAGCGGTCCCCGGCGGCCTGGCGAACCGGGAGAGCTACGTGCGCCACGAACTGCTGACCGACAGCCAGCTGGACGAACTCACCGGGCCGGACCTGCGCGCGCGCCTCACCCGTCTCCTGCCGCCCGCAGTCTCTGTGCAGACCTTCGACGGACGCGCCCTCCAGATGCATCCCGACCTGGTCGCCCGCGGATACGCGCTGAGCGGTCTCATGCAGGTCGAGCCGGACGGCCGCGTTCGGGCGATGGCCATGTACGAGGGCACGATCGGCTGCCTCCTGGACGAACCCGCCGAGACGCTGTGGGCCCGCGCCCGCGATCGCGTGGGCTCGGATTTCGTGGTGAAGACGCTCGCACCTGTGCGGACGATGCCCGAGTGGGCAGCGGCCGCCCGGCGGATCGATCTCCACTACGGATCCGAGGCCGACCGCGCGCGCATCGCGGCCCGGCCGCCTTTCGACCCCGGCAACCAGACCCGGCACACACCGCCAGGGAACGGCGAGTAACCGGCACGAGTGACGGGATGGGCGCCTGCCGTGACCTGATCGCCGACCGCCTCGACATCACTGGCGCCCGCTGGGGCCTTCACGCGCCGAAGCAGTCCTCATCCTCCGCACCGTGACCACCAACGGCGACCTCGACGCCTACTGGCCTTCCAAACCGCCCGCGAGCACCAGCGTCTCTATCCCACCCCGACCAGCAGACTACGACCTGACCCCTTGATCACGACCTGCCCTAGACTCGCTCAACCTGAGGATCGGGAACGTGACCTACCCGCCGACCGTGCAGATTACCGAGACCCTCGAGGTGCTCGCCTCCTGGGCACCGGGTCTGCAGGAGGCGCTGGTTCGAGCTGAGGAGACTTCGTCATCGTCGACGGCACCCTCAACCCGACCGACCGCATCGCCGCAGACGAGCTGTACATAAAGACAGGAAACACGGCATGAACGTCCAGGTCATCATACGCCGGACGGCACACTCCTGTGGTTCTCCCGCGTCACACCGGGCTGTACCCATGAGCTGACCGCAGCCCGCGCACACGGCATCATCCAGACCTGCCTCACCCGGCAGATCCTGATCTGGCCGATCGCGGCTACCAGGGTGCCGGCGCCATGGTCCGCACCCCGTACCAGCACCGCGAACAGCCCGCCCACTACCAGCAGTTCAACCGCGGCCACGCCCCTCTCCGAGCCCTCGGCGAACGCGCCTTCGCAGAGCTGAAGCCCTGGCGGATCCTACGCGGGCAGGCTGGTCAACCCACCGTATCAGCAGAACCGTCCAAGCCATCCACACTGGGCTCTCTTGCTGGAAGGGGAATAGAACGACCCTATTAGGTGTAAATGCCCTTCGTTCTGCTCCCTCAGGAATACCGACACCGGACGGGCGTCGTCCGTTAAGTAGTTTTTTCTCAAGCGCAAGCCTTGCGAACAGGGTATACATTTGGGAACTACCGTATACCGGTGCCGACGGGAGCTTTGCAGCACCGTTCAAAGGGCGCGCTGCGGCCAGAGCCTTTTTCAAACGGAGGACCGTCAATCGGGAGAACTCCCGGACTTCACTTTTCTGTCGATTTCGTTTTTGCCGTCTGAAGGTATGGAAGTTCTTCAGGTGAGCTCGAGTAAGCGTATTTGGAGGGCCAGCTGAAGACCCTAGTGACCGCTCAAGGTGATCCTTTATGTCTTCTTGCAAGAGTGATCTTTTCCGCAGTATCCAGAATCTCACTATCGACGAGAATCCGGAGGTGGCACGACAATCCGCTCGAAAGCTGATCGCCGCTTACGCACGAGGACGAGAAGACTGCCTGCTGCTTCTGGAAATCCTTGGACTGTATCCGGCCGGCGCAGATGAGAACGCTTCCGCATGAGCGATCAACTCGTTCCGGTGGCGAAGAGGGGATCGGCCATGGTTGTTTGCGGGGCGGGCGATGTCTTTCCGAGAGCTTTCAGCCGCCGCACAGCAGCTGTCACCGCCACGCCTTCCGGACCTCCTTGACTGCGGCGGCGATCACCAGGGCGGCGATCGGGTCGGCCCAGGTCCAGCCGAACAGCGAGTTGGCGAGCAGCCCGACCAGGGTACGGCGGACTTCGCTGACTGGCCGGCGGTGGACGATCCAGAGGTGCTGGACGAGGCCGCGGGTCAAAATCTGCGTGCCATCCGGGCCACGGCGCGGCCGCACCACGGCAAGGTCGCCGGCCTCGAGGTGTGCTTTGTCCACGGCGCGGTGGCGCACATCTGGTCGACGACCGCGTCCTGGTACGACGAACTCAGAGAGGCGTGGAATGACTTCGAAGCAGGGCAGCGGCAGGCCGAGGAGGAAAAGCGCGAGGATCCACCGACTTGGCGGCGGAAACAGAACGCCAGGCGGCGATGGTCGCCCACCTGAAGGACCTGCCGGAGTTCCGCTCGACCACGTCCGCCGGCGCCCGCCGAGCCCTGGCCGAGCGCCTCTTCCCGCAACCAGACGACGACGACCACCACTCCTTCCGCATCCGCGAAGTGGTCGGCGAAGCCCACGAGGCAGTACAGCAGGCCGGTAAGGCGCTGTATGCCGATTACGAGGGCCGGCTTGAGGAACTGGCAGATGAACTGTTGGCCAGCGGACTGCTGGAGAGGACGCAGGGCGCTCGTCCGCGAAGGATCAAGAATGCCGACTTCCTCACCGACCGCTCCGGCGGCTACCTCCCTCCCACCTGGACCCTGACGCTGTTGCTGGGCCACCCGAAGCTGAAGCAGCGCAAGACGTCGTCGCTGGCGCGGGATGCAGCGACACTCCCGCTGGAGTAAGCCCCGTGCCACCAGGCCCGCAGCCTGGCCGCCGCAGACAGGCGGCCAGGCCTACCGCATCTACAGCTACCTCACCCACGCCGCCGCCGGGGAGATGAGGAACACCCTCGACCCCTTCGGGCACTTACGAGTTGGGGAGCGATTGACGTCAAGCATGCTGGCCTGCGCTTTTGGCTGATGGATGGTCAGCCTGCAGTCGGCTTGGCGAGCACCAGTTCGGTACTGGTCTTGCGTCGGGTGACCCGGAGGGCGGATCTGTCGGAGACCAGCCCGGCGACAGCCAGTTGGGTTTCGGGGTAGGTCTCTCGGCGGCCGGTGTACCGCTGAAGGGGCCGCCACTGCTTGTACTCGGCGTTGGTGTGCTCGACGCAGATCCGGCGGGAGGACTGGCGGCGACGGGCCTCGCGCCAGCCGTACTGATCGCCGAGCGGGGCGTCCATCTTGGGCTTCCTCGGCGGGGCGGTCACCTGGCTGGGGAACTCGTTGGCCAGGCCCCGATAGCCCTCGTCGACCTCGGCCTTCACCTTCGGGTACTGGTGGAACTGCTCGGCGATGCCCTCGGTGCGCATGGCGGTCTGATCGTGCATTCGGCCCGGGCGGATCACGCCGGAGAACAGGGTGCGTCCCTGCCAGTCGCTGAAGGTGGTGGTCTTGATGGTGTTCTGCTTCCTCTGGCCGGACACGAAAGCCCGTCGGCCAGGGCGGCCGGCGCGGGGGGGCCATACCTGCACATCGGTGCCGTTGATCCGCAGGCCGACACCCTCGGCCCTGGCGTAGGCGAACAGGTCCTCCAGGGTTCGCAGCTGCAGCCCCGGCTGGTCGGGAACGGCGAAGCCGTGTGCGGCCAGCAGCGGCTTGACTTCGCGGATTGCGGCGGAAACGGTGGAGCGGTCCACCCCATAGAACTCGGCCAAAGCTGCGTGCGGCAGCTGGTGACGCTGGTGGACCAGGGTAATCAGCGGCCGGTCGGCCAATACCAGCTGGTGGCGGGGGCCCGTGCCGACGGCCCGCCGCCGGTCCCAGCCACGGCGTTCGCGCAGGGCCGACTCACGTGCCGCGCCCCACTTCGGCGCGAGCTCTTCGAGTAAGGCGTCGAGGTGAGCGCGGGAGATGCCGGACAGAGCGGGGTGGGACAGGGCCGCGCGGGTCCAGGCTGGACTCACAACTCGCCTCGTGCGTTTGGTTCTTGGCGGGGCCCACTCGTGAAGCGGGTTGTCTTCCGCTCTTGGGGCCGCTGTTGGTTGGGGGCGGTCCAGGGAAAGGGAGCGAGGTCGGGTTCAACCCAGCTGGTGCGGGCCTGCGTGCCGGCCAGTGTCGCGGAGCGGTAGAAGCGGGTGAGTAGGCGCTTGTCGAGCAGCGCGGGATGTCGTTCGGTGAAGGCGGCGAAGTCCGGCTGTCCGTGCGCCGTGGTGTGATGGGCTATCAGCTCCACCCAGGCTCGGCTGACTGTGACGTGGTACTTCTGGGGTGCCCCCGCGTAGCGTGCGGTGCGCTGGATGCCGTCGCTGATCAGGGCGATGGCCGCGGGCATGCCGACGCGGTGCACCGCCAGCCAGGTGAGGTGGACGTGCTCGCGGTGGCCGAAGGTGCCCGCGGATGTCGTTACCTCGGCCAGCAGCTCATCGAAGACACGGGTGCTCTCGGGCGCCTCGGGTTCGGTCTTCGTCATGGGGATACCTCGGCCAAGGCACGCAGGACGGTGTGGAAGCCGGCGACGGCCTCGGCGGGCACGCCGTCGAGCGCGCGGGCTTCTACGGCGGCCAGGGTCTGTCGGATAGTGTCGGCTGCCAGGTGGCCGGAGGAGGTCAGCTCGATGACGACGACACGACGGTCTCCCGGACGGGTGCCGCGCGTGATGTGGCCACGGCGCTCCAGCCGGTCCAACACGCTGGTCAGCGTGGTCGGGCGGGTGCCGGCCGCGGCGCCGAGCTCGGAGATGGTCCGGCCCTGGCCGCCCGCCAGGATGGCCAGGGCGTTGATCTCAGAAGCGGTCAGATCGAGGTCAACCAGCTCGGCCATGAGGATCTGCAGTGTGGCATGAGTAGCGCGCTGCAGTGCCAGCAGCGCCGAACCGTACGGAGACACGGAAGATGAAGTCACGATTTCGGAATATACGAGATCGCAGTAACTGCTGCAAGCCGACCGCAATCGCTCCCCAACTCGTTAGGACATGCACGGCAAGGCACTCCTGATGTCCGAACTTCCGGGGCGACCCTCTTGACGACATGGTCCGGCACTTCGCCGATTCCTCCCAACGCGGCGCAGGACCTCGCGGTGGGATCGCCGACAAGCTGGGCAAGGCCGAGGCGGCGGAAGGGCGGAGGCACGAGCAGGAACCTCGGGGCTGACGGGCGGGGATGTGAGCGCTTTCGGGGTGAGGTGGCCGTCCCGGGCATTCGTGACAACGTCAGGGTCTCCACAACGACGCAGGCGGCCGGCGCCCATGAACCTTCCCCCGCTCGCCTTGGAGGGAAAGCCCTGGACGCATAGGTCAACTCACGCTGATATCCCTCACAGTGAGTGACTCACGGAGTGAACTGTATGGAATCAAATAGAAACAGCCGCGCTCAGGGTGTGAGACGGCAGGGACGCGGCATTCCGGGCCGCCGGAAGCCGCCCTTGGTGTCCCCGGTCGATCACGGCGTCCGGGGCGTCGGCCGTGGACATGTGCAGACCGAAGGCCGGGACCCGACCCTGGCCCCGACTCTCCAGCTCCCAGCGTGCGCGCGAGGCCAGCCAGGACCTGGGAGGCATCCGGCAGACGGTCCCCGGACAGCGGCAGGCGGGCACCCCGGCCTCCTGGCACGCGAGAGCGACCAACAGGCCCTGCTGTCTGAGCCGGCACTCACACGATCACCCGATGAGGAACCCTGTTCGACCAGGCCGCCCGTGACCGGTGAGCGGATGGCGTCTTACCTCAGAACCAGCCGCTGCAGGTGCGCATGCCGCTGCTGTCGTAAGTGCAGACCTTGAACACGAAGTCCTTCACTGGCAGCCTGGCGGTCTGCTTGTTCCAGTCTTTGGAACCGTGACCGCCGTTGGCGGTTGCTGCAGTGCGCGTGGTCCACTGCCACTGGCTACCGGTCCAGTAGTCGTAGCCCGCGAAAATCTTGGCACGGCGGCCGTCCTTCTTGGTGTCCTGCACCATTGCGCTGAAAGACGCAGGGAAGCCGATGTCCCGCTTCTGCCAGCTGACGCCGAAGGCGGGACACCACCACCGGCCGCAGCCGCGGAAGCGCGGCCGGCAGATACACCGGCGAGCCGGGCTCGGTGGTGTTCAGCCCGGACGGGCGCACCCTGGTCACCGGCAGCGCCGACCACACCGTACGCCGCTGGGACGTCGCCCTACCCGCCCCCCACCGCAGCGATCAGCAAGATCTGCCGCGCTGTCGGCCGCGACCTCAACTCGCAGGAATACGCGGTGTACTTGCCGGACCAGCCACCACAAATCACGTGCCCAGAATGAGCCCGGATCGGCACACGAATGACCCGCGGACTTCAGATCGAGGCACTCAGCCAGGGCTGCAGTTCACGGTTGACATGCTACGACCAAAAGACCGTGCCATGCCTCACCGGCTGAAGGAGGCCCCAGTTATCAAGCGCTGACCGCTTGTTCGCCGCTGGTGACACAGTTCTTACTGGCACGCCGGCCGTGAGTTCAGCGTGACTGAGGGATTTTGACCGGGAACCCTCGGCGTCTTCTGCCGACGGGCTCGAAAGTGCGGTGGGTTCGTCGCCGTTGTATCGGCAGGAAACTCATTGGCTCTCGGCGGCCTGCTCGATCTGGTCGTCGAGCAGGTCCTGGGCGATGGTCGCGTAGCGGCTCGCGGTGGTGTGGGACAGGTTGAAGACCAGGGCGAGGTGCAGCGGGTCGGCGCCGACGGTCAGCGCTTCGTGCAGTACCCGGTCGCCGCGGATGCGTTCGAGGTAGATGCCCTGGTGCAGGAGGTGCCGCTTGAGGTATTCGGCACTGACGGGCCTGGTCCCCAGGGCGGTCTTCGCGTTGATGAGCACGTGCCGGTTGGGGGTCTTCGGCCAGAGGGTGCGACGTTCGTCGAGCCAGGCCAGCAGGGTCTGGTGGGGTAGTTCGCCGAGTCGTTGAGCGTGCCCGGCGATGGCGATGCGGTGGTTGGGCAGGTCGAGGTCGTTCAGGGTGAGGTGTCGGATGGCCGTGGCGCGGGCGGCGTGGACGGCGGCCAGGGCGACGATCAGTCGTTGTGCCGGGGTGACGGCGGTCCGTTCGACGGCGAGCACTTCGGCGTCGGTCATCGGCAGCAGGTTGCGCTCGATCTCTTCGGCCTTGAGCCGGGTAGTGGGATTGGCGAAGATCAGGCCGCGCTTCTTGGCGAAGCGGAACAGCGAGCGCAGTCCGGAGATGGCGTTGCGCCGCTGCCATCCGCGCAACGGAGCCAAGGCGGTGGTGACGTCGGCAACGGTTATCTCACGCAGGTGCCCGCGAGTGGCCGCCCAGTTCTCCAGCAGGGGCCTGACGCGCCCGAAGTAGACGTATAGGCAGGTGTGTGACCGAGGCCTGGCACGGCTGTCACCGTCGAGCAGGACCAGTAGCCAGGCCCGGACGTCGCTCGCGAAGTCGGCGGGCAGTTCGCTGGTGCGGTGGTCGACCCAGGAGCGGATCGTCAACGCGCTGTCGTCGTCCAGTAGGTCCAGATCGGCGAGTACCTCGGCGACCCGGTAGCTGGAAGCGTGCCGCGGTATTCGCGTACGGATTTCGGTGATCCTCACGGGCTCGCCGGGCGGGCGGTCCTCCAGCACGGCCATCAGGCCGTCCATCGCGCACCGGACGAGGGACGGTGACCAGCCGTTGGTCTCGCCGAGCTGTTGGGCGTGGGCCGCGGCCGACCGGAGCGCGGGATTGTCGGAGGTCAGGGCCGGATGTTGCCAGCGCGGCGGGGGCGGGACACCGGACTTGCGCCGATAGTAGGAGGCCAGGCCCCGACACTTGTTGTCGCAGTAAGCCCGGTCTCGCCGCGATCCCTCGGGCAGCGGCTTGCCACAGTGCACGCAGCTCATTGGGGCGGCAGGGACCTGCCCGCGCGAGGACGCGGGGTGACGGAGCGGGGCTGGCCCACGGCGACGGTCTGCTCATCGGTCGCTGGCGTCGACTCCGGCACCCTCTCCGGCTCCGGCAGCAGGAGCTCTTCGACGCCGCAGCCGAGCACCACACAGATGACGGCACCAGCCGAGGCTTCGGTCCCCGTCGCCGGGAGCCCTTGCCATGGCGGACGTTGAGCTTGCCGAACCGGCCCAGCTCCCACCGGACGTCATCCAGGTCGAGCAGTCGTGCCTCGTTGATCCGCAGCCCCACATCGGCTGCCAGCCGGGCGACCGCGTAGTTGCGGGCGGCCGGGCCGAACTTGCGGCAGGAGATGAGTTCCTCGCGCCATCCGGCGAACAGTTCCTCGATCTCCGCCTCGCTGGGCGGGATGCGCAGCTGCGGTTCCACCGAGGCCCGCGGCCGGTTCATCTCGTCCAGCGGGCACTCGACCACACGGCCGGTGAGGTTGTGCAGTTCGACCTTGTGCCGCAGCTCAAGGAACTGGAAGAACACCGCCAGCGCCCCCGCCCGGCCGGTCCGGGTCGAGGGCTTGGCGTCGCGGAGCACCTTGCCGAAGTACACGTCCGCGTCGGCCGGCTCCATGTCCCACAGCAGGCGGACGAACCAGTCCCGAATCAGGTCCAGGTGGTTGGTGTCGTTGCGGATCGTGCTGTCGACCAGCCCGGCCGACGCCCGCGCGAGTACGAACCCCGCCAGTACATCGGTCTCGAATTGGTCGAGTTCCTCCTCGCTCGCCGGGGCCCGGTACTCGCGCAGGTCGCGTACGACGGCCAGAGCCAACCCACGCCTCCTCGACTTCACCCAGACTGAAGGAATCCCGTCAGCAATGAGGCTTGCGTACTCGGGGCGAGGTTGGGTCAGAACCGGCTCCCGTCACCCGGACGAGGTAACGGGTCCTGGTACAGGCACTCTCAAGAAAGCCGGTCGACCGTGGACGAGGCCGGGAACTCAGCGACTATTGCTCACCCAAGGGGAGGGTCGACCGGTAGCCAGCCAGTTCCAGGGGCGGGGCGGGCTGTCCACAGGGGCCCGAGGTCAGCACGCAGCGCTGCCGCAGGCGCCCTGGCGCCGCACGCCTCCTGCTGCCCAACCCCGAGCACTCGATCACCTCGATCGCCGAACTTCTCGGGCCAGCCCTGGCACGCTCAACACATCCCCGACCTCCGCGAGTGGCGGGCCGGCCAATCCACTCCGGAGGTAGACGCACGATGACGCCCGAGCCCGAACCTGCGGAGAACGGCCTCGCTGCGGCCTCAACGGGCCGCCCCGCGCCTCCTGACGCGCGCGACGCTGGGCCGAGCGCGGCTTCGTGCCGTTCGCCGACTCCCGCCCTGTACCGTCCCAGCCGGGGAGGCAGCTACGTCGAGCTGCGTCCCGCCGCCTCATCCCCAGCCCAGCTAGAGGCTGTCCCGTATGGGGTGTGAGTTATCCGGTGAGGGCCATGCTGTGTAGCCGGGCGATGCGGAGCATGGCCTGGTGAACGCCGCTGCCCTTGAGCCGGCAGTCGCGCAGAATCTTCCAGTTCTTCAGCCGGGACAGGGCGTGTTCCACCCGGCCCGGGCTCGGCCGTGGACGGTGTTCTCCGCTTCTTGTTGCGAGCTACAGATGCGTCTGACCTCGTCGTTTGCGGTGCGGGATGAGCAGGCCGGTGCCTTGGCAGCCGCCGTCGGCAATGACCGGGGCTCCGCGGCAGGCCCGCTCGACATCGGACTCGGTGAAGGCCCGGGGAGTCGTTGCGGCTGCCGGGCAGGGGAAGCCCGATCGCCACGACCAGGCGGCTGTTGGCGTCGATGACGACCTGCAGGTTGTGCGAGTACCGGTAGTTCTTGTTGGAGGCGGCGATGGCGCCGTCCCGGGTGGGCACCAGGGTGCCGTCGACGATGTAGACGGTGTCCTTGCGCGGCCGGCGCCGGCGAGATGGCCAACAGGGGTGCAAGGTGATCGAGGATGCGGTCGGCCGCGGACTTCGAGACGCCGAACAGCGGCGCCACCTGCCGCAAGGTGAGATTCTTGCACCAGTACGTAGCCACCAGCAGTACCCGGTCCTCCAGCGGCATCGCCAGGGACGGCCTCGTTGGACGTTGCCGCCACGGCGCCGTACCAGTGCCACCAGCCTGGCGAACTGCACCTCGGTCAGCCCGGAGAACGGCTCGCTCCACTTCGGATCATCTGTTGAGATCACCCCACCCATACCAAGCCAACGCACCAACTGCCACACCAGTTACAGGACAACCTCTAGCCATTGGAAGCAGCCCAGCCACCCCAGCATCCTGCTTGCCAGATTTTCTCCACGCACCAGGCTTCCTCGAGTCATCGCCGATAGGGGCCCCGGCTTCGCCCGGACTATCCCCAACTGGACCAAGACTGGGGTTGCTTCAACACCGTTGACTCCGTGGTGCCCGGGAATTCAGGAATAGTCTGGTAGGCGAGCCAGTCGTCACCGGCGGATATGCTGAATGGGCCGCCGGACGATCCGACGGCCCGTCATCACCCTTGATCAGCCTTCCTCAAGCCAAGCGGTGGAAACTCCCCACAAGCACCCAGACTCAGAGTCCGAGGGGCTAAGAAGGTTCGCCCTACTATTGGAGTTGACATACACCCAAGCTGAGCGATAGGTGAATCCCCATGAGCAGCTTGTCGCAAGTCGAACACGACCGGAGAAGAGATTACTCTTGGAGTGACATTCGTGCCCCCAGGCCCGGTAACCCGTAGTCCCAACGGAATCGTAGGTAATCCCACTGAAGGTGCACGAATAGTGCGGGGATTCAAGATATGCCCCGTTAATGTCTGCCGAGGCTGGCGAGGCTCCAGCGAGTGACATGCCAAGGGCGAGGGCGACCCCGCTCAGGGCAACTCCAGTTTTTCGAAGTCGCGTGAGCATTACATGACTCCCATCAATAGACTGCGTTGATCTGGCCGTCACCAATTTGACCATCCAACATGCCTGTCCACATGAGGAGTTGTTACTCCTTCCATGTCAAGTGAACGTGGCAATGCCCGGGTTAGAAGCAGAACTTCGCGCGCCAGGGCCCGCGTTGGCGGGTCCAAGAGGCCAGAGCAACGACGATTATGTCTTGCCACGCCGGGCGGTCGGAGCTGGACGCGTGTCCTTGACGAAGAGGTCAGCGAGGTCATGGAACTTGCCAGGGGCGGCTTGGCGCTTAAGACCGTGTCCTACGTGGTGAGGCGGACGAGGCGCTTGTAGCAGCACAGGGCGGCGGCGAGGCCGAGAAAGGGTGGTTGCTGGGATTTCGTTCGTAGCGGGGGCTGAGTCTGCGATAGCCGGAGAGGCAGGACATGGTCCGCTCGATGACCCAGCGGCGTCGTCCTAATCGTTCGCTGGACTCGATCCCTTTTTTGCGAGCGATGCGGACGCCGATGCGTTTCCACCGGAGCCATCTGCGCAGGTCGGCACGGTCTTAGGCTTTGTCCGCGTGCAAGCGCTGAGGCTGAAGTACTGGCCTTTGTGAGGGTCGTGTCTCGTTTGGTGACCCTCGATCATGGGTTTCAGTCCTTCACTGTCGTGGGTGTTGCCGGCCGAGACACCGACAAGGAGGGGCAGTCCGTTCGCGTCTGACAGGATGTGCACCTTGGAACCCGGCTTACCCCGGTCCACGGGGCTCGGACCTGTGTGTTCGCCCCCTTTTAGCCCTGACGTGGGCGGTGTCGAGGACGACGCGGGTGACGTCGATGTGGCCGGCGTCGTCCAGTTGATGCAGCACGGCCTCGTGCAGGCGACCCCACACACCGGCTCTCGACCAGATCAGAAACCGGCGATGAGCCGTCGACCTTCGATATGCCGAAGCAGGGCGGCAGTTGCCGCCAGGCGCAGCCGCTGACCAGGACGTAGATGATGGCCGCGAACAGCGTCTCATTAGGCGTGTCCTGCGTTCCGCCGCCTTGCGGACGCACCTTCGACGGCGGGATCAGCGGCCTCGCGATCTCCCACAAGCCGTCCGGAACAATCCAACTCCACGTACCCCGCCCCATGTACGGCTCAACGTCCGCCTCACCACGTAGGATACGGTCTAATACTGCAGTGGGACTTCACCGTTCCCGCTGGTCAGAGGCGTAGTTTCGAGCCTAGCGGGGTGACGGCTCATCAGGAGGCGGTTCGCGCAAGCAGCCTTCAGGCGCGGGGCGCCGGCGGTAGTGGCAGGCACGGGCAACGGCCTGGTGGCGTCTGCGCCAGTGGGACCAGCTCAGTGCACCGGCGCGACGGTACGCGGGCCAGGGGCAGACAGCTGCCAGCAGACGCCGGATTTCTGCCACGGTGAGCGGGGCCAGGCCGGCTGTGTCGTTTCTGCTGCCCCCCTTTCGACCGCGGCCGCAGCCACGGCGGCGAGGAAGGCGTGCGCGAGCATGGCCAGGGTGATGTGCCGATACCAGCCGGGATACCGGCGGACCTCGTACTGGTCCAGGCCGCACTCGCCCTTGGCGGCCTGGAAGCACGCCTCGATGGCCCAGCGGGTACCGGCGATGCGCACCAGCTGCTCGATCGTGGTCCCGCTGGGTGCATAGGCCAGGTAGTAGGCGAGTTCGTCGGGCCGGGCCAGGCTGCGGCGGGCCATCACCCAGCGATGGTGCGTGGGTGGATCCGGGTCGAAGACGATGTTGACGGGCAGCCGGGCGACGGCCCAGTTATAGGTGCGCGGCCCTTTGGCGCCGTCGCCGCAGGACAGCACCTGCCAAGCATCGTTGGGGGCGTCGGCGATAAGCTGGTCGATCCGCCAGATCCCGGCCAGTGACTTGATCTGCTGGGATTTCGGCACCGCCAGGACGTAGCCGACTCCGGCTTCCTCCAGCATCCGGCGGAAGGTCCAGTCCTGCCCGTAGGCGCTGTCTGCGGTCACCCAGGCGATCGGCAGCGAGGAGGCCAGTGCCCGTAGCACCAAGGTGCGGGCCAGCTCCGGCTTGGTCGCAAAACCACGCTCGGCGGGAACGCGGGCCGCCCGGCATCGTGCGGCATCATCGGTCCAGGACTTCGGCAGATACAGCTCCCGGTCCACCAGCGCCCGTCCGCGGGACGAGGCGTAGGCGGCGAAAACGCCGATCTGGCAGTTCTCGGTCCGCCCGGCCGTGCCGGAATACTGCCGCTGCACCCCGGCGGAGACGCGGCCCTTCTTGACGAAGCCGGTGTCGTCCACGATCAGCACGCCGTCCGGCATGCCGAGCCGCTCGGCCACATAGTCCTGCAGGTCGTCGCGGAGCCCATCGACATCCCAGCGGCTCCAGGACAGCAGGTGCTGCAGCCCGTACGGGCCGGTGTGGCCGGCGTACTCGGCCAGCTGCCAGCTGTTCTTGCGGCCGACCGGGCCCAGCAGGCCCCGCACGTAATCCCGCATGCGGCGCCGCACCTCGACCCGGCCGAATCGGCTCCCCACCCGCAGGAACAACTCCTCCAGCTCGGCCGTCCACGGCCCCGTGACGAAGTCCGCCATCATGACCCAATCGTGCGCGCCCTCGCCCGCCGAACCGACCGGCTTGCGCGAACCGCCTCCTGATGAGCCGTCACCCCGCTAGGCTCGAAACTACGCCTCTGACCAGCGGGAACGGTGAAGTCCCACTGCAGTACTAATACTCCAGCAGCGTTTCGCTATCTGGCCTGGTCAGAGGCATCGTCGGGAGTGTAGTTGGCTGCTGGCAGTCAGGGGCGGTCTTGGCGGACTGCCCCTCCAACGAATGACATCGAGAACTGATTATGCGGTGATGAGGGCAGCCTCCCCGCGTGATCGACGACCCTGCCGACGCGACCTGGGACCGTGAACTCGACGACCTGTTCCTGCGCATCGGCCACCGTTTCGGCCGTGCCGACCTGCGACGCCGCATGCGTGACTACGTCCGCGCCCTACTCGGCCCGGTCGGTCGCAAGAACGGCTGGCAACTGGCCGAACACGCAGGCCACCGCACCCCCGACGGCCTGCAGCGGTTACTGAACAGAGCCACTTGGAACGCCGACGACGTCCGCGACGACCTGCAGACATACGTCGCCGACAAGCTCGGCGAGGCCGACGGAGTCCTCATCCTCGACGACACCGGCTTCGTCAAGAAGGGCACCACCTCCGCGGGGGTGCAGCGCCAGTACTCCGGCACCGCCGGCCGCACCGAGAACTGTCAGATCGGCGTCTTCGCCGCCTACGCCACCACCGGCGCACGCGCCCTGGTGGACCGCGAGCTATATCTGCCCAAGTCCTGGACGGACGACCGCGAACGCTGCCGCGCCGCCAAAATCCCTGATGAGAGGGTCTTCGCCACCAAACCAGAACTGGCCAGGGCCATGGTGCTGCGCGCACTCTCCTCCCCGCTGCCGATCGCATGGGTGACCGCGGATGCCGCCTACGGCCAGGAGTGGCGCTTTCGCCGGATGCTGGAAGAAGCCGCAGTCGGCTACGTGCTCGCCGTCCCGAAGTCCCAGCCAGTGCCCGGCTTCGGCCGGATCGAGTATCTCTTCGGCCAGGCGCCAAACGAGGCTTGGGAGCAACGTTCGTGCGGCGACGGCGCCAAGGGCCCGCGCGTCTATGACTGGGCGGCCGTCCAGCTCCCGGTGATCGAGGACTTCGACGGTGAGTGGCCCACCCATCACCGCTGGGCGCTGGCCCGGCGCAGTATCAACAGACCCGACCAGATCGCCTACTACCTCGCATACGCGCCGACGGGAACCGACGTCGACCGCCTCGTGCGCGTTGCCGGGCGCCGGTGGGCGATCGAGGAATGCTTTCAGGCCGCGAAGAACGAATGCGGCCTGGACCAGTACGAAGTCCGCCGCTACGTCGGCTGGATGAGGCACATCACCCTGGCCATGCTCGCGCATGCCTTTCTCGCGGCCACGGCAGCCCAGGCGGCGGCAAAGGGGGATGCAGAAACGGTTCCACCCTGGTTCCGCTCACCGTGGCAGAAGTCCGCCGGCTCCTGGCAACTGGCCCCGCACACCGGCCCCGCCCGCCACTTCGCATCCATGCGCTGAGTTGGTCGCGATGGCGGCGAAGGCGTCAGGCCGTGGCCCGGCACTGTCACTACCGACGACGATGTCATTCGCTGGAGGGGCAGTCCGCCAAGACCGCCCCTGACTGCCAGCAGCCAACTACACTCCCGACGATGCCTCTGACCAGGCCAGATAGCGAAACGCTGCTGGAGTACTAAT
>NZ_JBNJMJ010000002.1:0-411519 GCF_050936625.1 Streptomyces sp. CA-251387
AGAGAGATTCGCCCACGTCCGACCGCCTGCGGAGTTCCGGGCGCCTTATGAGGTGGCCCAGTCGTGTCTGCGGGTGCGCTGGACAGCGCTGAGTATCGCTGTGAGACTTCCCTGGGCTGCGTAGCGCTACCAGGGCGGTCTCTGAGCGGCTGGGCGTGGCGATGCCTGGCGGCACAGGGCAGGTTGGGTGCCGGGAGCTTGACTGTCCTCGTGGGTGCGGTCGAGGAGCTGCGTGCCGAGCAGCGCGGAAGCGCGGTGGGTTCCGTACCCGGCAGAATCGGGCACTGGTGGCTGCGCAGAACCCGGCAGGAGATGGGGCTGGCCCGAAGACGGAGGCGGCCCGCAGTTGGAGTGCTTTCTACAGCAGTGCCTCGGGTGTGCTGCACTGGCTCCAAGCAGCGGTGCCGACGAGGCACGCCCGTCAGTCGAGGAACGTCAATGGCCGCCATGGAGCAGCTGTTGGGGTCTGCCCGAGACCGGGCGGACCGGTTGCGGGAAGCTGCCGCCTGGATAGGTGCCCGGTGCAGCTAGGACGCGGAACAGGTTGCGCCGGATGACCGACCCGCGGGCCGGGGATGTACTTCTTCAGTGCTGGCTGGTGAGCGGGGCGCTGGCTTGGGCCTGCTGCCGGCTCACCGCCTGCTGCCCGAGGAGGGGCCGCTGGTCGGCCGCGCCCTCACTCTGCGGCGGCTGCCGTGGCGAAGGAGCCGAGCGGGGTGTGCCTGGGTGGAAGGGGCATCTGGAACGAGATCCGTTGCGCCACCGGGCCTGGTGCGCACTGTCGCAGGTGGTCGCCGTGGTGAGCTGACTGTCCGGCATGGCGGCGTGCCCGCGCTGCTGACCGAGAATTGTGCGGGCGTCAGCCGACCGGGAAATTCGCCGCCCTGCGGCGGGCCGCGTTACTGGGCTGTGGACATGTCCCGTCGTCATCGGAGCGCTTTCTCCGGCCGTGGGTCGCCGTGCACGGAGAAAAGCCATCTCTGCGTGGCGCGCTACGTTTCACGTTGACGCGAACGAATACGTGGGAGAGCGGTCGCCTGTTTGCTGCGGGCGGCTCGTGATGACCTGGTGGCCCACTTGTCTCTGGCGGGTGCCTGCGCACGGGGTGAGGACCGGCTCGGCGTGATCATCCGTTCCGCGCTCGCCGGTGTGCTGGCCGATCATCTCGGCGACGAGGAGGCGCGCTTGCAGCCGAGATCGTCAACGACCTCGGTGAGGTCACTTTGGCTGACGCCGCCGCATGCGAACCGTCGGACGCTGATGCGGGCTGTGCTCGATCTCGCCTTGGCCGAGGCGCGGCTGGGTGTGCCGGTCGCGCAGCGGCTGCGGGGCGTGCACGGCAAGCTGTCGCAGGATGAGCGCGGGCGCGGCTGGTGGCCGTGCATCTGGCCGAGTCCTGGCCCCTCGACAGCGGGCGTGCCGAGGCCGCGCGGGATGGTGGCAGGCTGCGCTCGATGCCGCACCGGGAGGTGGGTGGAACGTGGCCGAGCGCGGATCTCGCCGACTTCCTCGCCTCGTTCACACTTCACTGTCCCCAAAGAGCTGCGCGCTGAGCTCGAGGCGGCGCTCACCGAGGGCCTGGGCGTCACCGCCCGCCGCGGAGGAAATCCATGCGTGGCCGACGCCTTTCCCGGCCGTGGCCCAGCCGTGGCGCATCGTGCGGGGCCTGTCGCCCGTGCTGCCCGAGGCCGTGCGCGCGCGCCTGGCAGCCGGTCCTGGCCTGCCTGGGGAAGAAGTACGGCCCGCCCGCCGCGTCGGGCCCAAGCCCGTCGGTGAAGATCACCAGCTGGGTGGAGTCTATGGCGGGCTGTCCCTGGAGTCCTTCACCGCGCGCGCCCAGTGCCGACGGAGCGGCGGCCGCCGTCGCCCGAGCTCGCCGCTACGCCCCTCCCGTGGCCCCGGGAGATGAAGACCGATGATGACGGCGAGACGGCGATGACGGGATGGTGCACGCGCCGGCTGCTCGGCGAGCTCGTCGGCCAGGACCCCGATTGCCTGGGCGCCGACCCGGCCGCGGTGGCCGCGCCGCCGCGCGCCCGGCTCCGCAGAGCGCCTACTTCAACGCGCCCTCCACCACGTCCGCTACGAGCGGCCGCTCAGCCCCGGTCTGCTGGTCCCCCTCGCCGAGACCGCCTTCGCCGTGCGGCCGCAGGACGCCGACGTGCCGCAGGCAGCCGCGGGCTGCAGCTGGTCATCTCCAACCTCCTGCACCGGCTCTGGAACACCGGCGCGTCCCTGGGGGATCGGAGGCGGACGCCGTACTGGCTGCGCACTCTCATCACCGCTGGAGCACGCCTCGCCTGACACCTCCTCCCCGGCTGGGTGCCGCCACCACGGCGCCCGGCGGCAGCGCCCTGCTGTCGTTGACCGCCTGGGGCATCCAACACGCCCTGCGAAGCCGGCGAGGGACTGCCCGGAGCAACTGACCGGCGTACTGGGAGGAGCTGCTCGGCGCCGAGCCGGACCGACCAGTCCCTCGCCATCATCGGATTCGGGCCTCGGCAGCTCCACCACTGCGACCCGCCTGGTCACCGACCATGCCGACACGCTGCTGTCCTTGGATCCAGTGTGGCGCCCCGCACGCAGCTGGCTCACCCACGGCAGACCCCGACCCTGTCCGCTGGCCGGTGGACCGTGCCGGGCTGTGCAGGCCTTGTGCGCACCGCACGCCGAGAGCGCCCTGCCGGTGCATTCCTCGCCGGGCTCGCCGACCTCACGGGCGGGACACGCCGTCTCGGGATGCTGTCCCGGCTCGCACACCTACAGCGCCGCGGCCGGGAGCGACGAGAGGCCGAGCGGGCGCCGTCCGATCTGGCCGCCGCTGTCGCATCGCCTCCCGGCTGCGCGCTGCAGGGTGGGACACCTCCCTTCGCCGACAGCCTCGACCAGGACACCTGGCTCTGAGCTCACCGCCACCACCATCACCCAACAGACCGACCTGGAAAACGCCGACCACGTCGCCGAACGCGCCGCCCGCACCCCCACTCCCCCACCACCCAGCTCATCACCGCCGCTGCTCCTCGACCACGGGTCCGTCGACGGATACCGCCGCACCGCCACCATTCCGCCACGCCGCCATCCTCCACGCGAACGCCCCTGCCGAGAACACCCCGAGCGTGAGGCACTACGCGTCGCTCCGATCAACGGCCGACGCCATCGAAGACGCCTACGGAAGCTGACAGAACACGGTCGGGTCGCAATGGGCCATGAGAGACAGCAAACCGGTGCGCAGGGCGCTTGCTTTCTCGGCAGGGACCGGGGGCGGCCGATGCCCAGTGCGCGCCATCAGTGCCGGGGCGCCATGTACCTCACTGCCTGCCGCCGGCCTGATGGAGCGTGCCGTGGTGGCGGTTCTTGCAGCGCTGAGCGATCGGCCGGTTCGGGCAGGTTGCTGAGAACCGTCAACACCGTGGGCCGAGCTTTGTGTGGGCGTCGGATGCCCGTGGTTCGGCGTGCAGCTGTTTATCCGTTCACGTACCTCACATTTGCCGCCTGGGGGCCCGTCTGGCCCTGTGAGATGGAAACGTGACACGCATCCCTGCTTCAAGAGTCCGGTACCCGTCCATTTTGATGGCGCTGTGGTACGAAGATATCGACGGTTGATGCTCCGTCGGGGGTGATGAATCCGTATCCCTTTTCGGCGTTGAACACTTGACTGTCCCGGTCACAAAAATAGCTTTCCCGGCTGCCGGATTTTCAGACTCTCCCTCTGATTCCGGCAGCGGCGCGTCATGGCCAGCGGGCGTGCGGGCGGGTGTTCGTCCGGGCGGTGTGATGGAGGCGCGTCTCAATTGCCGTCAGCAGGGCATCGTCGGTCGTGTCCAGCACATGTCGAGTGCCTGGTCCTCGTTATGGCCAGATCCTCGTGCGCGGCATGTTTCATGCGCCGTGCTGTGCACGGCTGCGCTGTCCGGGCTGGACGGGGTCAGTCGTGGTCGGAACGCCGCCAGGAGGCTGCGTCCATCGCGTCCAGTACAGGCCCAGTTCGTCACCGGGAGTGCGCCGAGCGTTGGTCACTGCGGCCTCCTTCGGTCGGTGATGCCGAGCTGCTGCTTGAGCGTGCGCGCGGGCCCTCGAGAGGTCTGCAGGACCGCGGCGTTTTCCATACCAATCGCCCCGGCAATCTCAGCGGTGGAGAACCCGTCGAGGTGCCAGGCCATCACACTGCGCTGCTTGAAGGCAGTTGGGAGAAGAGCCGTGAGGACCCGGCGCTGCTGCTCGTTTCAGCTCCGCCGTGTGAAGGGGGGTGTGCCAGTCTGCGCTCGTCTCCGCCAGACGGTCCGTCAGGTTGTTTGTCAGGCTGCTCGGGGACCGTCTGCCGCAGAAAGGCTCGCAGAGCGACCGTGCGCAGCCACGGCCGCGGGCGCTGGCACGGGCTGCCGTGAACGCATCAGTGCCACGAACGCGCTGTGTACCGGCGTCCTCGGCTTCTGGAAGGTGGCCCCGTGGCGCAGCAGGAACCGGATGAGGTAAGGCTGGTCCTCTTGATAGGAGTAGCCAGCCTCGACCGCCGATACGGGCTGCTGCGGTGCGCCGGGCGCGGCAGCAGTGTCATCCGCCCTGCGGTCCACGGTCTCCCCCCTCACCAATATCCCCTGGACAACACGAGTAGTTGATGTCCTGCCGGTCCCTTTCCTGCAAGGTACCGCCCTTGCCCAGCGCGTTGATCCGGCCGTGCGGCCTTCCTCCTCGATGCGGGCTTTGCCCAGCAGGGCGCGGGTGCTGGATCCTGGCCATGAGCACCCGGGCGGCGCACCCGGCCACACACGCGGCCACTGTCGCTGCCACGCTGACAACTGTGCTGTCCACGACGCTTGACTCCTCTTCCTCCGGCAGGGGCGGGTGCCCCGGCTCCGGTAGGTAGTGGCGCTTCAGGCCCGTTCCTGACATCCGCAGCCGATCGGCTGCGGGGGCCGGCCCGCCGCGGCTCGTGATCCGCCGGTCGGCTCGGTCATCGCGACAGGGCAGACCGCCTTATTACCGGGACAGGCTCGGACCGAATACTGGGAGGTTTCCCACTCGCCTCGAAAAATGATTTACCGGGTATTTTCGGTGTTCTTCCTAGCGGTTTTGCAATGTGTTTATATATGGCTTTCTGGTGTGACCTGTGCGAAGGGTGGCGACGGGACTTCGGGGACGAGAGGGCCGCACAGCGCCACGGCCGCCCCTCGGATGCCCGGGTGGATCTGTGAGTACTCAGGTTGAACTCGCGGAGTCCGGGCCCGTGACGTTCTTGATCGTTGCGGTACGAGGTCGTCATGCGGTACCCGCATGGGGGCGGGCTGACGCCCAAGGAGCAGGAAAGCGGGAGCGGGTGCGCCTTGAGGCGGCCGAGCGGTTCGCTCGCGGTGAGAAAGACCGAAGCCGTCGCGAGTGCTTCGCGTGACGTCGCGGTCGGTGCGACGTGTCGGGAGCGGCGAGGAAGCGCGGCCGCTCTTCGCCCTGCTTCTGGAAGACCACGACGGACTCCCAGTCGTGCTTGTGCCCGCCGACGTCGAGGCCGTTCTGGGCCTGGTCCTTCTCGAAGTAGAGCGCGTAGACGTAAGCACACCAGCCGTTCTGGCACTTCGACTGCGCGTAGGTGTTGGCCTTGCCGAGGTGGTTGGTCCGGCAGCCGCCGACGATCGCCCCGCTGTTGTTGAGGCCCCCATTGAGCCTTCCACTCGCATCGACGGCCGCCGCCGGGAAGCAGCCGTTCGTGTCGTAGTCGAACAGCGGCATGTACTTGGTCTGGAACGTGCTCGCGTTCCACGGCAGGGGGTTCAGTATCGCGGCGTTGGCACTGCCCGCCAGGCCGGCGGTCAGGGCAGCGACGCTGCCCCAGGACGGCGGCGGCCTTGGCGAGACGGGACCCTCTGCGGGGCTTGGCTTTCTGCGACATGCGGATTCTCCAGTGGCTCGGACTGCCGGGTGTTGCCGGGATTCCGGCGTGATCTGCGCCGGGGATCCGGTGGAACGAGACCGAGACTGGAGGGCGGCGGGATTTCAGCAGCCCGTCTCGCCAGGGTGATAAATCCAGCCGTGAGCATTTACATGCTGTTTGATCGACACCACACGCCACATAACCTGTACGGCCCTTATCGGAAACCTGGATGTCACCGGGCCGATCCCGGCTGCACCGGGAAGGACTGGACGAGTTGTGATCCTCGGTCGCCCAAGGAGGACGACTGCCTCCCCACCTCGGCACCTGGATCACACGCGGTCACTGACGGAAGGAAGTCCCGAAGAGTCGCAGGTACGGCGGCTCCGCTCAGGTTTTTGCCAGGTGGCCGGTTAAGCAGCCGATGCCGCTGTGCGGCATCCGCGCGAGTTCGACGGCCGGCAGTGGACCGATCCGACGAGTTCCATCTGCTCGCCCATCCAGCACAAGGGCACCGCCCTGCCCGAATACGGCCATGTGCACACGCTTTCAGGAGGACGCCAGGCAGGCTCTCGTGCTGTCCCGCTGCTGGTCGATCCAGGACAGGCCGCCGAGGTCGAGGCGGTGGTGGGTACGGGTGACAGCCACGTAGGCGAGACGGGCTTCGCTGTCGTCGATCGTGCGGGGCGCCGCGTGCTCCGGATGGCCTGGCGGAGTGCTCGTGTCCCGGGGCGTGAAGTCCTCGGCGATCTTGACGTGGGGCCATTCACGGCCTTTGGCCTTGTGGGCGGTGGAGACGCTGACCTGCGCCTGCGGCTCGGGCGTGAGGCGGTCCACTGCGGCGAGGATGGCTTCGGCGCCGTGGGTGTCGACAAGGTCGACGAAGGGCTGCAGGTCGCGTCCGGCCGGGTCGTGGGGCGGCGTAGTCCTGCAGTTCGCCCCAGGTGGGAAAGAGGACGAGTTCGGGGTGGTGGGTGCGGCGGCCTTCCTTCAGATCGCGGGCGGCTTGGGCGAGGGCACACAGACTGTCGCCTCCTCCGACCAGGCCGACCCGGCAACCGGCGGACATCAGGGTCATGACCTGGGTCATGGCTCCGACGTTGGTGCGGCACAGCACGACGTCCGGCCGGGTGACAGGGCCGAGTTCGTGGGCACGGTGGGGTGCCCGTGAGGCGGATCGGGGCGTCGGCGAGGTGCAGCCAGCGGTTGGCCTCATGGGCGAGGTCGGGGCCGAAGCGGAAACGACTGCGAGAGGGTGAGCTGAGCGCCGTCGAAGCCGGTCATGACGTCTTTGGCGCCGCGCCAGTGGTAGATGGCCTGGGCGGAGTCGCCGACCATGACCAGCTGGGCGTGGCCGCGCTGGCTCAGGAAGATTTGCTCGACGACGGGGTTGGTGTCCTGGGCCTCGTCCAGGAGCAGGTAGTCGGCGTCGATTCTGGGCTGGGTGAGGGCCCAGATCTTCAGGTAGTGGTCGTGGTCGAAGCGTACGGCGCCCGTCGTCGGGGTTTGTAGGTCGTTCCAGGCTTTGCGGGCGAAGGGCAGGAGGTGGGTGGCGAGTTCGCGGTGCGATGCCGGTGTCTTCGAGGCCGCGCAGTTTCGGCACGTGGTGGCGGGTGATCTTCTCGTCGGCGGTGTGGCAGAAGTGGGTTACGGTGCGCAGGAGGGCGTTGGACAGGGCGCGTTGGGAGACTTCGCGGTCACCGATGCGGATGGCTTTGGTGATGCCGAGGGCTTGTCCGGTTTTCCAGGCGGGGCGGCGGGGCGCGTTCAGGCGGCTGCGGTAGCGGTGGCCGACGGCGGCGTAGGCGAGGGCGTGGGCGGTTTTGCACTGGACGGTGTTCGGGAAAGCGGGCGGTGGCGTCCTGGGCGATGGCGCGGTTGTAGGCGAGGTAGCGGCCGCGGCGCTTGGTGGTGCGGGCGAGCAGGGTGAGGGTGGTGGTCTTGCCGGTGCCGGCACCTGCCTGCAGGGCGAGGTGGTCGCCGGCGTGGAAGGCGTCGGCTGCGGCCGTCTGTTCGTCGGTGGGGTTCACGGGATGGGTCGTCCTTCCAGTGGGCGGGTGAGGGCGTGTCCGACGGCGGACAGCAGGTGCGCAGAGGTGGTACTGGCGAGGAGGTGGCGTACGGCGTGGTCGAGTCGGTCGGTCTCCCGGTCGGCGTGCTCGGCCAGGGCGCGTTGGAGGGCCTCTCGTACGTAGCGTTCGGGGGTGAGGCCCGCGCTGCGGGCGTTCCGTTTCAGGGCGGTGTGGGCGGCGGGCGGGAAGGCGACGTCAAGCAGGACGTGTCCGTGCGCGTCCGAGTAGTGGGTGGTGATCACGTCGATGGGCAGCCGGGCGGTGAGGCGTCGGCGCAGGCGGTGGGTGGCTCGTTCGGGGGTTTGCCGTCCGCGAGGGCCATGAGGCGGGTGGAGTCGTGGTTGGCGGCGAGCGGCCAGGCTTGGGCGGCGTGACAGAGTTCGGCCGCCGTCAGGGGCCGGGTCAGCGCGATTTCCAGGGCGTGGTGCGGCATTGTCACCGGTTTCTGAGCTGGCGGACCTGAGGGTGGGGCAGGCGGGTGCGGATGTGTGCCGCGTGCAGGAGTGGGTCGAAGGGCTGCCATTCGGCCAGGGCGAGATCGGCGGCGCCCGGGGCGACGGGCGTGTTGGGGGCAGCGTTGGGCGCGCCAGCGTAGTTGTTCGCTGTAGGGGAGGCGGCCCAGCTGTTGGACGGCCATCAGGACGTCGGGCAGGGTCAGTTGACCGCGGCGAGGTCCGGTGGGCAGCAGTCTCCAGGTGCCGGTGGGCCCGGCCGGGGCGAGGACGGGTGGGGGCAGCGGTGACGGTGGCGGGTCTGGGCCACGCAGCGGATGCGTTCGACCGTGTGCTCGGCGAGGTAGTGGCACAGCAGCATCTGTACGACGGGACGGGCGGGGCTGTGGGGGTCGGTGATCTGTGAACCGGTGGCGGGCGGGGTGGGGGTGAAGGCGCCGGTGTCGGTCAGGCGGCGGGTGCGGAGGGCGAGCTGGCGGCGGAGCGCGTCGAGGTAGGGGCTGGTTCGGCAGAGGGGGGTGCGGCGGGGGCAGAGCACGGCGTGCGGGATACGGCACCACGCGGTGCCGTCACCGTGGGGTGGGCGATGCCGCTGCTGAGGTGCCAGCGGCAGGGTTCGGGGACCTGGGCGGCAGCCAGTTCGGCGGGTGCAGGGCGATGGGCCGCTGGTCGGCGCGGTGGTAGAGGTCGATGCGGTTGCCGCACTGGCGGCAGCGGCCGCTCTGGCCGTGGCGCAGCAGGCGGCTGGGGCTGCTTGCGGCCGCCCGGAGGGGACGGCGTGGGTGCAGGTGGCGTGGGCTGCCGTCCCAATGGCGGCCGGTGGGGGTGCGGTTGGGGCACATGGCGGCGACCGTGCCAGGCGGCGTTCGTCCTCGGGACATGCGGCGGGTGTCATGTCCCCCGACTGGCCCCATGATTCCGAACACGTGAACCGGCGAGCGGTTGCATGTTCGAGGGCTGCTTGCCGTTCGGGTGATTTTGTCGGTGTAGGCGGTGGGAGCGGGCGGGTCTTCAGGTGCCGCGCGAACCAGGCGGGTGTGGTTGCCGCAGAGAGCGCCGAGCAGTTCCTCGATGGGCACGTCGAAGGCGTGCGCGAGGGCATGCCAGGTGGTGACATTGCCGGCGGCGCGGCCGCGTTCGAGGTCGATGAGGGTGCGCCGGGCCAGACCGCTACGGTCGGCGAGTTCGTCAAAAGTCCAGCCGCGGTCATTCCTCAGACGCGCCAGCGTGACGCGCAGGGCGGTGAGGTCGGGATCGGGCTGCAAGATCGGCACCCCATCATCCGACGGTGCAGACACCTGCCCTGTCAGTGCGAATTTCTGCACTTTCGTTCTCTGTGGAGGGTGCCGTTTACGGTCTGGGAATCTGCACTACCGTGCGTTCGTCCCAGGTGCCTCCGCTGGAGCGCACCGGCCACGGCGGCGCTGAACGACAGGAGGGCAACCAGCCGATGAGGCTTGCCGGTGCGCACGTCACAGTGCGGCGTATCTGGACGGTGGAACTGCGCTCACGGGCGGGCGGGCCGAGTCTTGTCTGTGCTCACTGCACCGCGCACCCCTCTCTCAGGGCCGCGTCCGCGCGGTCCGCCGTCCTGGCGCATCTGGCCTGTCACGCCAGGACCGATGTGCTCCCAGGACATCTGAGGACCTGCCAGTGCCGGGAGCGCGGGTGTTCATGGCATCCGCGTCACCGCGGCTGCGCCGGCCCTGTTCTGCTCGCCCTGACCCGCGACCACAGCGGCCGCACCTGGCGGCTGGCCGATGCCTGCGCTGCCTGCGCGGCAGCGACCAGCCTCACGGCCGTCGTCCCGGACACCGTCCTTGGCCCCCGCAGGCCGCGGCCTGCCAGTTGCCCGGCGCGCCCCACATCTGCCAGGGCGCAGCCGGCGGCATCCGATGAGCGGCTGCGCGTGCAGGAGATGCTCACTTACCTGGCCGCCGCGCTGCCCAGGTTCGCCTCCCCTGCCGCCCGGCTGCTGGCCCTCCAGTGCGCGCTGCGCGCCGACACCCGCGGTCATGTCCGGCTGCCGGCCGGGCTGTTGCGGGGCATGTGCCTGCGCGGGAGCCGCGAACTGTGGTTGGAGCTGGCCCATGCGGGCTGGCTGGAGTTGCCGGACTTCCGTGCGCTGCCCGTGCGCTCGCGACTGCTCGATGCCGTTGCTGGAGCAGGCGCCCGGCCGCCGCGCACGACGCCGCGCCGCCGACTGGGCGCTGCGGCCCACGCCGTTGGTCCTGCCGGCCGCACCGCCCGCTCTGCGACTGACCGCTCTCGCGCTGGCCGCGCACACCTGCGCCCGTGTCGAACACAGCACCGACATGGACATCCTCACCCGCCTGTGCGGGCACTCTCCGCAGCAGACGGCAGAACTACTCGACCGGCTCGTGACGACACGCACCCTGGGGGCATGGCATCACAGCCGGGAGACCGACGAGGTGGTCTGGCAGTTGCCCCAGCCGCAGGCGCGGACACGTCCCGTCGTACTGCCTCACGGGTACAGGGCATGACGTCCTTGGGACTGCCCCCGGGCAACAGGACACCACATGGCCGGAACAACCGGCGCTGTTTGTCCGTACCATCTGTACGCCGAGGCATAGTGCGGCACTTGCCGCGCCATACGGGGCCGCAAGGCACCTCGTCCAAAAGGGACGTCGCCCTCCTGCGGTGCCGCCCCGCAGCACGGTCATTCGCAGAGGAAAGGTCAGCACCATGCCCGAGACAACGACTCCCGCTTCTGAACTGACATCGCAGTACGCCGCCCAGGTGACGGGTGACCTCGAGCGCAACGCCAAGGAGCAGGAACGTATCGGGGCGGAGATCGCCTCCCTGCAGGAGCAGCTTGCCTCCCTGCAGCACGACCACACCGTGCTGGTGAACATGCAGCAGGCGCTGGGCATCACCGCAGCGCCGACGGCGCCTGCGGCAGAGCCCGAAAACGCAGCGGTGCCCTCTCCCCGGCAGAAGGCCGGTGCCGCGCGCGGCGAGAAGCCCAGGACGCGGAAGTCCACCGCCGCGCCGGGGAAGGCAGCAGCCAAGAAGCCCGTGGCCAGGACGGAGGGTGCCACGAAGGCGACCCAGCCCACCCTGGTCGAGCTCATTCGCCGTCACCTTGTCGAGTTGAAGGAACCGCGCTCCGCTGCGGAAATCTCTGCGGCGCTCGGCCAGGCCCACCCTGAGCGTCAGATCGCGACCAAGGTCGTGCGGGTCACGCTCGAAGGGCTCGTGGCCAAGAGCCAGGCGGAGCGCGCCAAGCAAGGCAAATCCGTCTTCTACACCGCCCCCGACGCAGCCGAACCAGCCGCAGCCGACGAGCAGAACACGCAGCCGTCCGTCTGACGGCACGCCCGAGGGCGGCTACCTCGTCGAGCGGCATTCGTTGTGAGCCCGCGGTAGGTGCACTCGATTGCTATTGACGCTGGGGGGCGGGTCGGCGTGTCGGCGGCAGGCCTTCGCACGCGCGTGTGGGGCCGGCCAGGAGATCAAGTACGTCGATGGCGTAGTGGGCCGCCACACGGTCGCAGTCGTCCAGGGGCCCTGGTGCGACGCCGGACTGGCGGCGGCTGACTTGTGCCTGGCTGACTTCCAGCGCCAGAGCGAGATCGGCCTGTGTCTCCCCCGTCAAACGCATGAGCGCGGCGATCGCAGTCCTCACGCGTTCCCTTGACGACAGCACCATGGTGTTCAACTTACCGCTGTCCCACGCCGGTACGTCTGCTCGATGATGTGCCAGGGGGTTGCTGGTGTGCGGGGGTGGGTCGGTCAGCGGGGGCGCCAGGTGCGGATTTCGAGGTGGGTGATGTGGGCGTCGGGGTGGATGCGTCCGGTCTCGACCAGCCATTGGTGCACGGCTGCGGTGACGTCGCCGCTGGCGGCGTTGACGCGGCGGGCGAAGTCGGCGGCGTCGAAGCCGCCGGTCTGGGCGGAGCCGTAGGAGCGTTCTTCGGTGTGGTCGGCGCGCTGGATGACGTCGCGGCGGATGCCGGGTGAGTCGGATCGGCTGCCGGAGGGGTGCAGGTAGGCGGTCTTGGCCAGGCGGACGGTGAAGGCCAGGCGCAGGCCGCGGCGGGCGGCTTCGGCGATGAGGGGGCGCAGGCGGGCGGAGCCGGAGGCGATGGCCTGGGCGCCGACACGGCCGCTGCCGGATCCGGTCGGGGTGATGAGGACGGCCTTGCCGCGGACGCGGGCGCGGGCGCCGGAGGCAGTAGTGCGGCGGGTGATGTGCCGACTTGCGATGGCGGCGAGTTCGGGCAGGTCGGTGATGCCGCCGGTCTGCACGGCGGCCAGGACTTCGCGCAGGGCGGTGACGAAGGCTGCGCCTTTGTTCTTGGTGTAGAACTGCGAGACCAGCGAGGGGTCGCGGTCGATGATGCGGGCGATGTCGCGTTTGGTGTAGCCGGCTTGTTGGAGTTGGTCGGCGAGTTGGGCGGCTTCGTTGCGTGCGGGCCGGGCGGCGGGGCGGCGGCGGGGCGGCATCAGGCCTCTTCTGGTGCGTTGTTCAGAGCCTGGCGGCCGGTGTCGCGCAGGGTGAGGAGTTCTTCTTCGCTGGTGGGGGCGTTGACGGGGCCGGACAGGTGGCTCTTGAGGAGGTAGTCGCCGGGGCGGCGGTGGTACGGCCAGTTCTGGGGCTGGGTGAGGTAAAGGGCGTCGGTGCGGAAGGCGACGACGGTGCCGGGGGGCGTGTGCAGGGCTCCGGCGTAGGTGTCGTCGTCGCGGTGATACTGGGTGAGCAGGGCGGCGCGTGCGGCGGACCAGATCGTGGCAGCCCATTCGGGGTGGGCGTTGGGGTCGCGGGCGAAGCCGGTGGGCCTCTGCCAGGTGATCAACTCGTCGTCGAAGCCGACGATTTCGGCGTCCGGGGGTACGTCGCGTTCCATGCTGCGGGGGGTGGTGCCGGTGACCATGCGGGGGCGCTGGGCGAAGGAGCCGATGCCGTAGAGCAGGATGGAGCGCACCGCGCGGGAGGCGAGGTAGGCGGCCCGGGCCTGTGAGGCGTCGCCCTGGAAGTGGGCCTGGGCGGAGAGGTTGGTCCAGGTGTCCTTGAGCTTCTTGGACCATTCGTCGAGGGGTTTGCCCGCTTCCCACAGGATGCCGTCGAGGATCTCCACCTTCCATGGCTGGAGGGGGTTGGTCAGGGCGGTGTGGACTTCGGGGCCGCCGGCCCAGGTGGTGAAGGTGGCGCCGGGCGTGGCTGGGTAGTGCCAGGCGCGGTCGCCGGGGGCGGGGGCGGGCAGCAGGCCGACGTGGTTCCAGCCGTGGGGGACGGTGACGCGGATGTGCCAGTGGCTGCAGCCGTAGAGGGCGTCGTGCTGTTCTTTGGCCGAGAAGGAGGCGAAAGTTTTGCCGGTGACGCGGCGGGGG
Source organism: Streptomyces sp. CA-251387 (assembly GCF_050936625.1). NCBI lineage: Bacteria > Bacillati > Actinomycetota > Actinomycetes > Kitasatosporales > Streptomycetaceae > Streptomyces > Streptomyces sp. CA-251387. The sequence goes on from NZ_JBNJMJ010000002.1 coordinate 13,740, forward strand.
GCGCCGACGGGGGATTTCCAGGTGTGTTTGGCGTAGGCGAAGGTGCGGTCGTATTCGATCAACGCGGGCAGGTGCTCGGGAACGCTGGGCGGTGTGAGGAGTTCGTTGCGGCCCTGTCCGGCGGTGGCGTGCAGCAGGCCGCGCAGTTCCTCGGACAGGACGGGGAAGCCGTCGGCGTGTTTGCCCCGGCGGGGGATGGTGCGGGTCCACAGGTCCCGGCCGGTCTGGGAGGGCGAGCCGAGGACGACAGCCTCGGGAAAGTGGCGGCGCAGTTCCTCCCACAGCAAGCGGAAGGCGTCGCGGACGATGCCGGGGTGGTCGGATGGGTCGAGGTCGAACCACTCCCCCACGCTGCGGATTTCGACGTGGTGGTCGCCGTTGGTGCGCTGGTAGCGCGCGACGGGGTTGCGGGCGTGGACGAAGTGTCCGGCCATCCGGTCACGGCCGCGGCCGGTGTCGACGCGCCAGCCGGGGGTGGGGGCGTTCAGCCAGGCGGCGACGGCGTCCCGGAGGTAGGGGTAGCGGTCGGCGTCGCGATGCCAGGGGGCCCCGGCAGTGATGTAGATGCGCTGGATGGTGTCGGGAACGGCGTGGAAGACGGCGGTCAGAATGGCTGCGGCCGACCGGTCGCCCAGGTCGAGGCGGACACTCTGGTCGCGGTGGACGAGGACCCCGGTGGCGGCGTCCAGGAAGACGGTGGGATGGGGCTGCTGGATGAAGTTGGGGTACTGGGAGGCCAGACCCGAGGTGGGGGTGAACCAGCGGTCGGTGTCGGTGTCCTGGGGCAGGGCAGGCAGTTCGCGGGGCATGGCAGGGTCGGTCGGCTGCTGCAGCGGCGCGGGAGGTGGGGGCGCATCCGGTGCGGAGGCGGCCGGTTGGACGGCCGGCTGTGCCGGTTCGGCGTCACCCGGGGCGGGGGCGGTGGTGTCCAGGTCCAGGTCTTGGGGGGCGAGTTGGGGGCCAGGGCGACGACGTCGGCGATGCTGAGCCCGGCCGCGGGCGCGATCCGCTCGGCCTTGGCCTTGCCGTGGGCGGCCAGGGCGGTGACGGTCTTGTCCCTTTGTGCTTCCAGGCGGGCCAGGGCGGCCGCGGTCTTTTTGATGTCGTCGCGCAGCGTGCGCAGCTCAGTGAGGCCATCGGTGTAGGTCTGTGCATCCATCGTGGTTCCTCGTGGGCGGCTTGGTCAGCTGGCGGTGGTGTCGGGGGTGATGTAGGCGATCGCACCGCCGGAGTGGGAGTCCAGGCGGGTGCCGAGCAGCAGGGTGGCCAGGGCGCGGTCGTCGTGTCGGGCGGAGGTCAGTTCCATCGTGGGGGCGGCGAGGTCGGTGATGTAGCCGGCCAGGCGGGCGTCGGGGAAGGCGTAGCGGCCCTGGTCGTTGCGCTGCCAGGTGTCCAGGCCGGTCAGGACGGCGACGACGTAGCCGGACAGGGTGACGGGCAGCAGGCCTGCGGCGGCGATGCTGGCGGGGTCGCAGCGCCACCAGCCGTGCAGGCTCTTGAGGAGGGGGCCGGCACCGAGGTGGGGGGCGTAGCCGATCCAGGTGCGGTCGTTTTCGTCGACGCGGCGTGCCGCGTCGACGCGCAGGACGGCGATCTCCCGGGCGTTGAGGTGGTGCAGCGGGGCATGCGGGCGCTGCTGGAGGGCCTGGACGACGTCGAGAGGGATCATGACGCGGACGCCGCGGCGGGAGAGGCCGGGCAGGACATCGGCGCGGATGAGGCGGCGCAGGGTGGTGATGGCGCAGTCCAGTTCGGCGGCGGCCTGCCCCGTGGTCAACAGCACGGCCATGTCTGCCTCCCGGTGGTGTGTGGTGCCGCAGCAGGACGCTAGCGGCACCACACCCACTATTGCAAGCCTGCTCAGATATCTGATCAGGCTTGCAATAGTGTCAGAGGGCGTTGAGGCGGGCTTGGTCCGCGGCGGGGCCGACTGCTCCGATCTTCAACAGCCGGGCGTCGACGGCCTGTTCACTGCGGCCGAACTCGGCGCTGAGTTCGGGGGTCAGTACGCCGTCGGCGCAGCGCCGGGCCAGCTGCCGCTCCTCTTCGTCGTTCCAGCGGGTGTGGGAGTTGGGGTGGGTCTGGCGGCGTTGCTGCATGGCGTCGGAGAGGGGCCGGCTGGCGGGGGCGGTGCGGTCGGATCCGGGCTTCCGGATCAGTCCCTGGCGTGTGAGTTCTTCGTAGATGGCGCCGTGGGGACAGCCGAACTCCGCGGCGAGGATGGTGAAGTCGCGTTCCTGGCGGAAGCGGGCGGCGAGCCGGGCGCTGTCCGCGGGTGCCCACCCGCCGCCCTGGCGGGGCGGCGGGATGGCGGCGGGGGTGGTGCGGGTGCGGGAGGCGGCGTCCAGGAGGCGGGCCAGGGGCGCGAGGTCGTCAGTGGTGACAGCGCCGCAGAGTTCCCCTTGGATGTCTCCCCGCTCGCCGCTGATGGTGAGTTCCAGGGTGAGTTGTCCGTTGTCGCAGCGGGTGCCGGTCAGGACGTAGCGGCGGCCGCCTTCGGTGAAGGCGGACTCCAGGCAGGGCGCCGGAGTCGGGGTGGGCGGCGTGTCGGATGGTACGGGCAGGGGGCGGTACCCATCGGGGAGGCAAGGAGGGTGTGGATGTGCCAGGTGGCCCGGAAGCTGCCGCCGGTGTCGAGTTGGTAGGTGACGGGGCCGGCCTCCAGGTCGGTGACGCCGTACAGGACGGTCAGCCGCTGGCCGGCGAAGGGACTGGTTGCGTCGGGGGTTCCGGGCACGGGCTGGTAGGTGAGGATGCCGCGGCCGGGCTCGTCGGCGGGGTCGAGGAGGGGGGCGTCGGGGTCGCCATGCCAGTGTCCGCTGCGGTCTTGGAAGGCGTAGATGACGGTCATGGGCGGGCTCCTTAACTCAGTAGTGGAACTGGATGAGGTGCAGGTCGCTGATGGTCACAGCGGCCTGCTGCTGGTCGGCGGGCAGGGCGCGGAAGAAGTGGTCGAGGATCTGCTGATGCGCACGGCGGCGGACATCCGGCTGCCAAGTGCGGTAGATCTCGCGCTCGATGAGGGTGGCCTGGGCGGGCGTGAGGTCGCCGATCTCGCCCTGGGCCCACCGGGTGAGGGCGTGGGGATAGGCGAACAGGCGCGGCGCCAGGACGCTGGGGCTGGTCTGGCTCAGCAGGTGGCGCAGGCGCGTGGCGGGGCGCTTGGGGGGTTGTCGGGTCCAGTGCCGGGCGTCGGCGAGGTCGAGCGCGTGGGCGACGGAGGTGTTCAGCAGCGGCACGGTGGGGGTGGTCTCCTGCCGGGGGTTACCGGGGTCGGCTCTGGTCGTTGTCCGTGGTGAAGGGGCCAGGCGGGGGCCCGGGCCGGGGATGCGGGAGGCGGGCATGGGCCAGGAGGCGGTGCCGAAGCTGGTGGGGTTGGAGCCGGTGCCGGGTGAGGCGGCGGCTTCCTTCGTCCGGCGGCTGGCCCACCTCAACGAGCTGCCCGTGAAGGAGGTGCTGCGGGAGGCGGGAGCACACCGGCCGCCTGGGGAGCTGGATCCGTGGGCGCAGGAGGTGTTCCTTGGTGAACAGGCCGCCGCGCGGCTGGCGGTGATGGCCTGGCGCACGCCCCAGGAGCTGTGCCGCGCCCTGCCCACGCTGGCGGCCGCCACCGGTGGCGGCCGCCGCCCGTCGGTGCGGGTGGAGCCCTGGCCCGGGCAGTGGACGCCGCTCGAGCCGTGCGCGGCGTGCCTGACCCGGCACGACGACCTCGTGACACCGGTGGTGCTGGCCGGCGGCGATCCGTGGCAGTTGTGCGTGCGCCACGGCCGTTGGCTGCGCAGCACTGCCGACGGCGGCCCCGCCCAAGTCTCTTTGGCCGGGCTCGAGGATGTGGTGCGGGCGCATCGGCGTCGGGTGCGGCTGCAGCAGCGGGTGGGGCCGTACTCGCGGGCGCTGCTGGCCGATGCGCTGCAGGTGGCTGCGGCCTGGTGGCAGGGCCGCCAGATGGGCTCGGAAACGCTTTGGGCCGACCGGGAGGCGGTGCTGGGCACCGGGCGGCAGCGGTGGGCGGTGCCGCTGGTCGTCTACCCGGAGGCCGTCATCGTCGCCGAGGCCATGGCCGTCTACGAGCGGCAGCGGCACTGGGGCCGGGAGTTCGCAGGCGGTGCACCGGGCTGGGTCTCGAAGCGCTGGATCACCTTCGTGGGCGAGCGGCTGGGCATGCCTGGCCCGATGGAGCACGGCGGCTACCGGATGCTGCGCCAGTGGACGCTGCAGCACCGCATCACCGCACCGGTGGTGGACCGGCTGGCCCAGCCGGCGCCCCCGCCCGGCTACCGGACAGGGCACCTGCCGGTGATGGACCCGCATCACGGACTGCCGGAAGGAGGGGCCCTGGAGGACGCCTCGTGTCTTGACTGGCGGCTGGGCCGGCCGGTGACCGCCGCGGAGTGAGAAGGAGGAGACCGCCCGGGGCCGGCAAGTGACGCCGGGGGCGGACTGGGCACTCACCATGACGGGCAGGTGTCCTTCAGCAGCTGGGCGGGGTTGACGCCCTCGGCGCAGCGGGCCGTGTACCAGTGCAGCGGTCGCACCGCGACGGGAAGGACGTGGCCGGGCGAGATGCCGATCCTGAAGTCGCTGCCGGGAGTGTCGGTGATCTCGGTCAGGTGCGGGGTGCGGGTGGCGTACACGATGTGGCCGCCGGCGACCGCGAGGGGCCAGTAGCCGCTGCGGGAAGTGCGGGCGAGCTTGCGGTGGAGGTTGGTGCGGGCGTTGGCGACGGCTGCGGCATACAGGTCGGGACGCCAGGTGGGCTCCTTCGGACTGGGCCAGGCGGCCAGCGCGGCCTGGTCGGGCCGGGCGGGCGGCTGGGCCAGAGCAGCCAGTGCGTCCTGGCCGGTGGCGTGCAGGGCGTGCAGCAGGGCCCGCTGCACGGGGTCGGCCCGGGGAAGGTCGGCGAGGGCGGCCAGGAGGTCGGGGGCGCCCATGGTGTCGGTGATGCCGAGGCGTTCCAGGACGGCGAGGCGGGCTAGGCGCAGGTGGTCGTACCAGGGGGCCAGGTAGGGGGTGGTCGGGCCGGGGCGCAGCCAGCCCTCGACGGGCGGTGGCAGCTGTGCTGCGCCCACGCGCAGCGCGGCGTAGGCGACGGCCGGAGTGGTGTACCAGGCTGGGCCGGTGCCGGCGAAGGCCGGGGGCAGCATCGGGTGCGGGGAAACGGCGGAGAGATCGACGAGCCAGCTGCCGGGCCGCTTGCGGTCGAAGGGCGGGCGGGGGACGTGTTTGGCCGGCCCGTCGGCGACCTGGATCTCTCTGATGCCGGCGAGGTGGAACAGGTTCACCGCCAGGCACACCACATAGGCGCGGTCGGTTTCGTCGGGGGTGGGCGGCCGCCACCAGTCGATGTCGGTGTCGGCGAGGGCGTCCTGCTCGGAGCGGTGGAGAGCCAGTTGGTGGCCGGGCGGGGCCTCGCAGGGGGCCGGGTCGACCGGCATCGTCAGGGCTCCGCCCACCCCCAGGGTCAGCAGGGCGCCGGTGGCTGTGTGGCGGTGGGCGGGCGGGCGCAGGTCGCGCATGAGCTGGTGTCCGCAGGCGCCCGGGGGGCCCAGCGGGGTGCGCACGAGCGAGGTGTACTGGCCCAGGGCGGCGGCGAGTTCGCCGGGGGTGAGCCGTTCGGGCAGGTTCCAGGCGTCGTGGTGCAGGGCGCCCCAGTCGGTGACGGCGAGGTGGATGCTGTCGCAGGCGGGATCACCGGCGCTGGGGTGCAGCCGCGCCCAGGGGCCCAGGCCGTCGGCGTCGGTCTGCCAGCCGACGGCGCGGGCCTGCTGCAGCAGCGGGTGGTCGCTGCGCGGATGCCGTGCGGGCAGGTCGGGCAGGTTGGCGGGCAGCGCCAGGCGAGCGCGGGCGGTGGATGTGAGCACCAGCAGCGGGCCGGGCGGTAGGGCTTCGCGGCGGACGGGGGCCGCGCCGAGCGGGGTGTTCACGGCCCAACACAGCAGCCCGTGCAGGTCGTCGGCGGGACAGGTCCGGGTGCGGCCGTCGGCGAGGTGGGCGATCAGCCCCGACGGGCCGGCCTCGAGGACGGCCAGGGGACCGTCGGACATGCCCCTGGCCTTGACCGGCGGATAGGCCAGCCGCACCGTGGGGCCGGCCTTGAGCGGCGGCCGCTGCGCCGGTAGTGCAGGGCTGCCGGCCGCGGGTGCAGGGGCGGTCCGGGAGGCGGGCGGGGCCGGCAGGTCCCGGTCGGTGTCGGGTGCGGGGCAGCGGGTGCCCAGGTGCTGGGGGTGGCCGCCGACGCGGTGCTGCGTGGGCTGCCGGCAGCGGCGGCACGGTGCGTGGGCTGCCGCCCGGGTGGGGATCTCGTGCCGGAGGGCGCCCAGCGCGGCCCAGTCGGGTGCCTGGGCCGGCGGGGGTTCCGGCGCGGCAGTGCCTGCCTGCCGGGCCTCCAGGGCAGCCAGCAGATGACCGTAGATGGCCGCGGTGTCGCCGCGCGGCGTGGTGCTGCCCTGTTCCCAGGCGCGGACGGTGTCCTCGCTCACGCCGCAGGCGTCGGCGATCTGGTGCAGGGAGAGTTCGGACTGGCGGCGCAGTCCGCGCCGTTGCGCCGGCACGGGCAGGCCGCCGGGCGGCGGTCCGGGTACTGGGATGGCGTCGAAGTCGAACAGTCCGTCCACGGTTGGGTCGGCTCCCCCACTGGTGCTTGGTCTCGGATGCGGCACTGCCGGTCACAGCAGATGCGCTTGGCAGCGCAGCATGCAGGAATCCGCAAAGGCATGCGTTACACGCAAGAACGTTCCGTTGGCTGTCGACCTGCACGGATGCCGCGGAAGCGGGCCGGAAATCTGCTCCGTTCGGGTGAGGCGCGCACCGGGTGTTGTCCTGCGCCCCCCTTTCCCACCTCCTCGACACGGATTCACCTGGCACAACGGCCGCTTCGTCCGTGTGATCGAACGGCGCGCGCGTGCGGTGCGCGCTCGCTCGTTCGAGGGCGTTCGACCCGGATCGCTTTCCCCGCGCGCAGCGGGCGGTCACGGTGATCGGCATCGCCCCGATCGATCACACGGGCGATATCCGTGCTTTCGCCGTCGTGAGAGGTGGTGTCGTGGCTGAGGTGGTGTGGGCGCAGTTCCTGTCCCCCGCTGGGCGGCTGCTGAAAAGACCCGTGAGCCAGGTCCGTCAGGAGCGGCTGGAGGAGCGGGCCGAGGTGTGGAGACCAAATCGGTACCGGGGCCGGCAGGCGATCGCCACCTGGTGGCGGCCGGCGGGACAGGCCCGGCACGCGGGCTGCGCCACCCTCGGCGCCCTGGAGGCGGCGCTGTCCTTGGAGTTCGATCCGCAGGTGGTGTCGTTCACCAGCTGGCCAGTACGGCTGGGCTGGGCGGACAGCGCAGAAGGGTACGTGCCGGACTTCTTCGCCCGGCTGGCCGACGGGCGCGCACGGCTGCTGGTGCGCCAGACACCGGAGCGTGCCGCAGGCGGCTGGGAGGAGACATCAAGGCTCCTGGACGCGGCCGGCGAGCAGGCCGGCTGGGAGGTGCGGGTGCATCCGGGCGCGGATGACACGGCCGCGGCCGTGAATCGGCAGCGGCTGGCCCGCTACCGGCACACGCGGCTGGCAGACGCGGACACCGCGCGCGTCCTGCACCAGGTGTTCGCCCGGCCGCGCCCGTTCACCGACGGAGTGAAAGCCAGTGCCCTGCCCGAACTGGCCACGGTGGCCCGGGCGTTGCATCTGGTCTGGATGCGCGAACTCCTCATCGACTGGAGCACCCCGTTCGTGCCCGCCCGCTCCCTGGTGTGGTCGCCGCAGGGGGTGCGCTGATGGCAGTGCCCGCACCGGCTCGCCCCGGGGCCGTGACGGTAAGCAGCGCCGTGCACTGGCGCGGCGAGACGTATCTGGTGACCGCGCTGCAGGGCAGCAAAGTCCACCTGCTCAGCCAGCACGCCGACGGCGAGGATGCCGTCGTGCTGCTGGACACGCTGCACCGCTCCCCCGGCTTCCGCGTGCTGGACGCTCCGCACTCGCCGACCACAGACGACGGCCCCGCCCCACCGTCGGCATCCGAGCTCCGGCCCCTCGGCGGCGCGGACCTGCTGGAAGGGCTGTCGAAGCAAGCCCGCCAGGAGGTCGACTTCTGGCTCGACCATGTACTGGAAGTACACACGGGACTGCCCGGATTCGCCGCCCCGGGCACTGCACCGCGCCCCTGCTACGACCCCGGGCGCACCACCCTGCGTGACCGGTATGCGACCAAGGCCGCCGAGCTGCGCGCCGCGCATCACCAAGTGTCGGCGGCCACAGTGGAACGCAAGCGTCTGGCCTGGCTGGAGCAGGGCGTGTGGGGGCTGGTCGACAAGCGGCGGGTGCGCGGCCCCAGTCGGCACGGCCGCGTCGACGAACAGGTCGTCAAGCTGCTGCGCAAGGTGCACAAGCGGCACGAGAAGAAGTCCATCGGGACCAGGTCACGGCTGTTTGAGCTGCTCAGGAGGGCATGCGTGCGGAAGTTCAAGAAGAAGGCGGAGAAGCTGATGCCCTCCCGGGCGACGTTCTACCGGCTGCTGGACCGGCTCGGGATCGTCTGCGGAAAGCAGGCCGCCGCCCGGCGCGGGGACGGCAGCCACCGCCCCGAGCCGCCGTTCACGCTGTCCATGGCCACGACGCCGGGCGAGCAGGTGCAGATCGACACGACCTCGCTGGACGTGCTGGCCCTGGACGAGACCGGACGCGTCGTCTCGCTGGAGTTAACCGCGGCCATCGACGTGGTCAGCCGGTCGGTCCTGGCTGCGGTCATCCGGCCCAAGTCCAGCGGCACCAAGACCGGTTCCACATCCCGCCGTCACGGCGGGCGGGCCACCAAGGCCGTGGACGCCCTGCTGCTGGCCGAGATGTGCACCCCGCAGCCGATGCGCCCGCACTGGTCTCTCGAGGCGGCCGCGAAGGGCTCCGATCTGCCCTACGCGCAGCTGGTGGAGGCCGACGAGCGGATGGAGGGCGCGGCCGCCCGGCCGGTGATCATCCCGGAGATGATCGTCATGGACAACGGGAAAGTGTTCGCCGGGCGGGCCTTCATGGACGCCTGCGCGCAGCTCGGCATCTCCGTACGCCCGGCCTGCGCCAACTCCCCCACCCACAAGGCGATCATCGAGCGGACCTTCGGCTCCTTCAAAACCGGCTTCAGCCAGTTCCTGACCGGCTACACCGGCAAGGACCTCACCCACCGCGCAAGCACGTCGCCAAAGAGCGGCTGTGGCGCATCGACCAGATCAACGACTTCCTGCAGCAGTGGATCGCCCTGGGCTGGCAGCAGCGCCCGCACAGCGAACTACGCAACCCGTTCCTGCCGTCCATGCCGCCGCGCACCCCCAACCAGATGTTCGCCGCCCACGTCGCCAGCAGCGGCTACGTCCCCCTCCGCCTGAGTGCCGAGGACCGGCTGCGGCTGCTGCCCACCGCCTGGGTGCAGGTCACCGACAAGGGCATCCGCCTGAACAACCGCACCTACGACAGCCGCGCCCTGAACGGCTACCGCAACACCCGCTCCGGGTGGCCGGGCAAGGGGCAGCGGTGGCCGGTGCGCTATCACCCCCACCAGCCGGAGAAGGTCTGGCTCGAGGACCGCCGCAACAACACCTGGGCGGAGGCCGACTTCGTCTACCAGCGGCTGATCGGCGATGCCTGGAGCGAACACGTCTGGACCAGGCCACCGCGGCCCACCTGGAGAAGGGCGGCCACACCCGCGACGAGTGGGCCATCGCCCGGCTGGTGCGCTCCCTGCTGGAGCGCGCCGGCCGCGGCCCCTCCCGCACCGCCACGCCGCAGCCGACCCCCGTCGAGCGCGGCATGCACGTCGGGCCGGCGCCGGTCCAGGACCCCTACCGCGGCATCCCCGCCCCCGCCTACCACAGCGTGGCCAGCCTGCCCGTCATGGACATCGACCCGCGCCAGCTGTGCGCGCTGCCGGGCAGCCCGTCGGGCGCACCCCAGCCGGGCGGCGGCCACGGCTCCGCCTCCGCCGAACAGTCCTAGCTCTCTTTCCCCGTCCGTGAGCGGTGGCTGGCGCGGATATCCGCGCCAGCCACCGCCGACTGTCCCCAAGGACACTTACCATGGCTTTCCCCCAAGCCCCTGACGCCGCCGACCGGTACCTGCCGCCGACGACCCACCCGGGCTGGCTGGCCCAGCTCAACCGCGTCATCGAGCCACCCGACCCGGCAGCCTGCCCGCAAACGCAAGACCCCCTCGGGCTCGACGACCCGCGCATCCCCTACCACGCCACCATGCGCATCGTGCAGACACCGGCGCTGAAGAAGGCGGTCGCCGTCGCACGGCGGCTGTGGCTGGTGGGCGGCCCCCGCAGCGAGGGCCCGCTGCACCTGGCCGTCGACGGGCCGGGCGAGACCGGGATGACCACGGTGCTGCGGCAGATCGGCCGGGCCTACGAGGGCATCATCCGCGACCGGCTGCCCGCCGGCCCTAAACGGATCCCGGTCATCCACATCAACACCCCGCTGGCCCCCAGCAGCAGGCTGGACATGTCGGTCCCGTTCGCCGAGTTCCTGGGCCACAAGCACACCAAAGACCCCGAGACCAGCCAGCGCAGCACCGACATGACCGGTCCCGTCTGCCACGTCATGAAGACCCGCGGCACCCGCCTGGTCCTCGTCGACGGCATCGACCGGCTGGACAACTCCGAACTGAAGACGGCCTTCGACTACTTCGGCTACCTCGCCGACGAATGCAACGTGTCCTTCGTCTACGGCGGGGTCGGCTCCCGCGAGATCGTCAACGAGGCACGGCGCGGCAAGCGGCCTGGCCCGCCCGATGGCGGCGCCGGCGGCATCCCCACCCTGGCGGTCAACCCGATCCCCTACAGCGCCGACGACTACGAACTGTTCCACCAGGTCGTCAAGGCTCTCGACGAGGACCTGCGCCTGCACCACCACCGCCCCGGCGACCTGCTCAAGCTTGCCGCCCACCTGCACCGCCGTACCGGCGGCTACATGAAGCCGCTGTCCTACCTCGTGTGCCAGGCCGCGCAGGAGGCCATCGAGACCGGCACCGAGGCCATCACCGAGGAACTGCTGGACAGCCAGCTGGTGGGCCGCTTCGACGACGATCCACTCCAGGCCTGGTGATGGAACGCATACGTCGGCGTGTGCCGCAGCCCGCCAGTGCGGGCGCAGCCGGGCCGGCCGGGCCCGGCTGCTCTTTCCCCGGATGAACCGGCCGGGCGCCGAGGACGCGGTGCCCGGCTGGTGCGGCGTGGTCAAAAGGGCGGCTCGGCGCTGCGATGCGGGCTGGAGAGGGAGACCAGGAGCGAACAATGGAGCCTGCGCAGCAACGCCGCCTGCTTGTCCTGACCGTTACGGGACCAGTCGAGCACCATCAGGCTGGGACCGACGCGGTGGAATCCGGCGGCTTGTACGAGGCGGCTGGCCGGAGAGTCTGTGTCGTCGACATCGGTGGCGACCACCCGGCAGTCCTGGCCGAGGACCTCAAGGGCCTGGCGAGTGAGGATGGCGCCGAGCCCGAAGCCCCGCCACGCCGGGTCCAGTTCCACATTGAGCAGGAGCAGCAGGCCACCATCTTGGCCGACACCCAGCTGGTGAATCGGGCTGTGCGGGTTGTCGACAGCGTCGAAGGCGGCGGCCGCAGTGACGCCGACGCAGAATGGCGCACCGTCGGTGCCGAACAACTGGGGGTCCTGCCTCCAGATGGTCTTCGCCAGCACCAGCTCGCCGACCTGGCCCAAATCGCGTTCGTCCTCTGTCTCCACCCCGTCCGGCAGGCGGTGGTGCACGCCCACATGCCAGTACTGGATGTTGTTGTCGGGGTCCCAGGACGGCAGAGCCTCCGTGGTGCACCTGTAGTCCAACACCAAGTGGTCCGGAGAGCCGGGAAGTTGGAGCGGATCGAGCGGGCCGATCTGGCGGGCGGCGCCGCGGCTGGTCAAGGCTGGCTCCTCTATGGGCCGCACCCCGACATAGCCCAGCAGGCGCCACCTGTCCTCGTTGATCTCGATCTCGTGATCGTCATACTCCCAGTCCTGCGCGCTGTCGGCGTCGGGCAGGTGGAGCCGCACGGCGAAATAGTGTGCATGCTCTGCGGCCGGAATACCGACGGCGAGCGCGGCCTCCATCAGCTGGCGCAAGGCCTGGTCGCGGCTGAAGTGGCCGAGTTCACCGTCCACTTTCAGGCCCGCAGCCACCAGGCAGGTCTCTTCCCTCACCGCCGGCGCGCCGCCTGCCTTCATATGCGGGTCGCACAGAGTGCGGTGCTGGTCGAGTCCGAGGCTGCAGCCGGGCTGCCGGCACAGCTGGTACACCCCGGAGCTGTAGCCGCGGCCCAGCCGGAAGCGCCGGGCACGCCGTGTGGTCTCGGCCAGTAGGGTGCCCTCCTTGTCGTGGCCTTCCAGACGCAGGGATGTGTCTTCCAGTTCGCTGCCGGAGGCGGCCAGCAGGTCGGCCAGGCCGAGGAGGCTGTCGCGGGCCACCGGAACGCCCAGCAGGCTGGAGGTGTAGGTCATGGTGCCGCCTTGGCAGGGATGGGCAGGCGCGTGCAGGGCCTCGTGGAGAAGCTCCCACACGGACACCGCACGGGATACGCCGGGGTCAGGCGCAGGCGGACGGGAGGCAGGCAGGACAGGGACGTTCACTGGGATGGTCCTTCGCGGCGCAGGTGCGGGAACTCAGACGTGCTGCATGTTGGTGCAGGGGCAGTGCGAGCACGGCTCGCCCTGCCCTGCCTCGCCGGGGTGGCACGACCAGTCGTGGCCGCAGGCACACAGGATGCCGCCCTCGGCGGCGGAGAAGGAGCAGATGTTGCAGGCCGCGCTCTCCGGCTGGGGGCTGTCGGGGGAAGAAGTCCGGAGCTGTTCGGGCAGGTGCTCGAGCACTTCCCGCGGCAAGGCGGAGCGGCCCTGGTTGAGGATGATCTCGCACAGCTCGTGCTCGAGCCAGGCCTGGGCTGGATCAGCAGTGTTGGCGATCAGCCAGCTGCGGAATCCGGCCGGTGCGTCGTCCAGGAGTGCCTGCTCCCCCCGGCCGGCGGTCTCCACTACGTGGGCGAGGCGGGTGGCGAGTTCGCCGCCGAGCTCGTAACGGTCGGCGGCGGCCTTGCGTGCGTGCAGAAGCACACTGGTGCCGTGCGGCTGGACGACCAGTTCGTCGGGCAGATCGGTGCCGGATGCCCCGGCCAAGGAATCAGCGTGCCAGGGGCAGACCACGGCCAGACGGCTGGGGCACCACTGCATGAACGTCATCGGGTCGGCGGTCTGGCTGCTCCATCCCCAGTCGACCACGCAGCCGCACGCCTGCTTCAGCGGGGTCCAGGCGATCTGCGCCGTGCGTGCCTTGGCGCTGCGGCGCTGGCTGGCGTCCTGCAGTCCGCGCAGCTTGTGGCGCGGCTTGTTCTTCTTCATACGTCCCATGGATGCCCCCTGCTTCGTCGCGGAGATCACCAGCCCGTGTGGCCAGTGGCGCTCCCCCAGGGCAACGACCGATGACACGAAGAGCAGTGGATGCGATCGCCTTATCGCTACTTCGTGTGATGGTCGAGCATTCACGCGATCCGGTGGGTGGCCCTGTGACGCACTCCCCGGGCAGGATGCGCTTGCCCAGGCAGCCTGGGGCGTCTGCGTGGGGGTGACATCGCGTCAATTCTGCGCTGTGGTGCCGGGTTGACGCTCCAAGGGGAGTCCCCTTCGTCACCACCGGGCGATGCCTTGGCGCCGTGGGTGGTGCTTCGAGGCCGTACGTCGGCAGCGGTGTCGTGGCAGCGGCCTGAAGCGGTGGAGGTGGCCGCGCGGGGCCGGCCGGACGCCACGCCCGCGGAGTCGCGTCTGCTGATCATCCGTGCGGATGAGATGCGCCACCACCCGTCACGTGCGGCGCAGGCCGTTCGTTGGCGCCAGGGCACTCGGCCATGCGGGCCGGGCGGAGGGAGTATGCGCGGTGCGCCGGCGATCTTTCATTATCGAACGTCACGAATTCCAAGTCCAAGGCTCCTGGGTGGGCCAGGTTTTCACCGGCGTGATGACCTTGCTCGTGGGCTGCTCAGGATCCGGCAAGTCGACGGGCTTTGAATCCCTGCTGTACCCGCTGGGACTGAACAGCGGAAAGATCATGCATGCGGTGCGGTCGTGCACCCAGGTCCGGCTGGTCTTCCGGGTCGGCGACACACGGTGGCAGGCGACGCGGCCGGCTGTGCACCGCGGCGGCTATGTGTGCTTCGAGAATCTCAGCGACCCGACGGTCGGCCAGGTACGCCGACCAGTCGCTCGCGAACGCGGCGGCGAGCAGAGCGCCGGCGAGTTCGTCATGGAGTTGCTGGGCATCCCGCTGCTGGGCAGCGGCGGAGGCCGGGTCGGGCTGGCCGAGGTGGAGCGGTGGATGGCGTTGCGGCAATCCACCATCGCCACCGCCTACCTGGGCGGAGGAAGCGACGCGGTCCGCCGGTTGACGGGGCGGGTGCTGCTGGGCCTGCACGACGAGCACATCGACGGCCTCCAGCAGCGGTTCCAGGAGGCCAAGTCGGCCCACGCACAGGCGAAGGCGTCAGCCGCGGCAATGCTCGCGGCGCGCCGTGACGCCGGGCTGCCCGGCCCGATGGACCTGGAGGCGACCGAGCAACTGTGGAGGCAGGAGCACGCGGCCGTGGCCGAGCGGGTGCAGCAGGCTCAGGCGGAGCTGAGCAGGCATCAACGGCACGTAGCCGAGCTGGATAAGCAGCGCGACCAGGCCAGGGCGGCACAGCAGTCGGCGCGCCGCCATACCGGCGCGGTGGAGGAGCGGCTGCGGCAGGCCCAGCGCCATGAGGGCCGTCTGGAAGGCCGCCTGGAGGGGCTCAAGCAGCAGACGTCCGTACCCCAGCACTGCCCGCAGTGCACCCAGGTGCTACAGGTGGACGCCCTCCCCGACGACCATTGCCGGGTATGCAAGCAGCAAGACCGGCTGCACGCCCAGCGGCTGGCTGACCAGGCAACCCGGCTGGCCGAGGCGCAGCAGACGCTCGCCTCGGCGCGGCAGGCCTGCGGGCGGCTGGAGAGCGAGCTGGCACGGGCGCACGAGGCGGAAGGCACGGCCCGCCAGGTAGTGCGGGCGGCCGAGCAGTCGATCAGTGACTTCACGCGTTCCACCCTCGCCCCGTGCCGGACCTCCGCCCTGGCGCACGAGAAGGAGGCCGCTCACCTGGCCGGACGCCTGGAGCAGCTCCAGGAACGCATCAAAGAAGTCGGGGTGCTGGCGGCGCTGGAGGCCGAACGGGACCGCCTGCTGGAAGCGAAGGACCAAGCGCACGAGGTGTGGAAGGAGGCGGAGAAGAAACTCGCCACAGAGCTCAAGCAGTTGGTGGAGCAGTGGTCGCACCATTTCCTCGCCCGGCTCAGGGCCATCAACCCTGACGTGCGGCATGCCCACATCGATCCGGAGACGTTCCTGCCCCACGTGGACGGGCTGGCCTTCGACGACCAGGCGGTAGCCGGCGGCCCGCAGACCCTGGCCAACCTCTGCGCCATGCTGGCCCTGCGCGATCTGGCCCGTGCCGTGCCGACGGTGCTGCTCCCGCTGTTCTTCATGGTCGACTCGCCGCTCAGCGGGCTGGGCGGCCAGGGCCTGGACGGGCAGATGGCCGAGCGGCTCATGGAGCAGCTCGCCGACGCGGCAGCCGTCGCTGATGCGGACGGAACACCGATGCAGATCATCGCCGCGGTCAACGATCCCCTCGCCCACCCGCTCACCGGGGTGCGTGAGATCCGCCTGGACCGCAGCAACCGCTACATCCCCGCCCAGCTGGATGCCGAGGCGGCCTGACCAGCAGGAAGCGTCAGTCACGACGAGTCGGTGCGGTCGACCGGCCCTTCGCGTCCGTAGGCCGGCTCGTCGGCCAGCCATCGCGCGGCGTGGGTGTCGTAGTTGGGCGCTAGCAGGCGCTGGACGCCGGTGACGTACTCGGCGGCCGATCGGCCCTCGGGCGCAGCCAGGACACCGGCGTGGACCAGGTTGGCGGACACCACGCGCATGGTCGGCACGGTCGGACCGGACCAGCCGCCGAAGTCGGGCACGTCCACCGTGGGCGCCCTGCCCGATGCGCGCCAGGCGGCCTGCCGCAGCTGGCGGTTACTGTCGAAGGCACGGTGCGCCGCGAGGTCGGCCAGGACCCGTGCCGTGGTGCCCGCCGCCAGCCCCAGCCGTTCGTCCGTCCCGGGCGCCACATCCGGCCCCAGCGCGCGCAGGGCCTGCGGATCCAGCCGCAGCAGCAGATCCGCCATCGACTGGGTGAGCATCGGATCGCGCAGCAGATCCGCCAGCAGACGGCGCACCTGGTCTTGCAGCGGAGCCGGGATGTCCAGGTGGCAGTGGGCGGCGGCGGTGGCCAGCAGGCAGGTCTCCGGGCGCACCCGCCCATCGTCGTGGGCGTGCTCGAGCATGAGGCACAACCGGCGTTCCTCACCGGCCAGCAGCTGCAGCGCGCGGGCCGCCGGGGTGTCGCCGAGCCACCGGATGAACTGGGCGGGGCTGTCGACCAGGCGGCCGGCCTGGGCCATGCGATACCAGGGTGCGACGGCATACATGCACCAGGGCACGAGCCCGATCATCTGCTCCAGCCGGGCAAGGTCAGTACGTCGTCGGCGCAGCGCGATGGAGCAGATGCGGTAGTGCAGCTTTTGGCGGGAGTTTTTGTCGCCGTAGCTGTGCAGGTCCTGCAACTCGTAGAACAGGGCGTCGACCGCGTCCGTCAGTGGGCCTTCGAGGCGGTCGGTGTGTTCCCGGGTGCTGAAGCGTTCGGAGAAGGTCAGGGTGTCGCGATCGGTGTCGGGCAGCAGGGGGATGTGAGTCCTGACCGGCTCGGGCAGTCGCATCGCCGTCGTGGAACTCGGCGGGAGGGGCCCGCCGAGGTATGTGCGCAGGGCGTGCGCCATCTCGGCCCAGGCGGCGGCCTCGTCGGCTGCGCGCTGGGCCATCACCCGTTCCTGGCGCAGCTTGCGCCCCTTGGCGGCGCCCTGTTCGTTCAGGAGCGGGGCTCCCGCGGCAAGGCGCTCGGTCAGCTCCTCCTGCAGGACACGCTTCGACTCGGCGGCCGGCACCTGGTCACGGACGACCTCCACTGCCGGGGTGTGGCCGGCTTCCGCCAGCACCCGCACCCAGGTGGCCACCGCACGGGCGGCGGGCTGCCTCTTCAACACGGCCTGGGAGACGGGCAGTTGGGTGGGGACGGGGATCTGCCCCAGGTATCGCTGGGTGTTGTCCCGGGGATCGACCAGCGCGTAGATGACGCGGGCGCCGGCGGCAGGGCGTGGAGATGACACGGACGCCGATGGTAGAAGGCGGGCACCGGTGGCAGGCCTTCCGTCACCCGGGCGAGTGGTGTCGTTTGAGGCGGATGACGTCAGGCACCGGGCAGGCTGACATGACGATGGCGGGCCGCGGCCGTCCTCAACAGCTAGACGTCCGTGAGGTCCACCAGCACCACTCCGGCCGCGCGTGCGTCAGGCGGCTCGAAGCCCCGCTCGCGGATCATGGATTTCACCCGGTCGGGCAGCCGGGACAACGGATGACCGGCGAGCTCATCCAGCCCCGGGTAGACCGGGTCATCCAGCGGCTCACGCCCCCAAGCTGCCGCCGCGGGCGTCGATCGCCTGGGCCGCGCTGATCCACCACCAGTGCCACCCGTCGGCCCGGGACGGGCCGCTGCGTCCCGGCGAGTTGATGTGCGCAGCCGGTCCACCTCGGCCTGAGCCGCAGCCCTCAGGTCATCGCTCCCGCGGCGGTGGAGATCCTCAACCGCCGCATGAGCTGCCTCAAGGCCGCTCCGCCCGGTATCCGGCGCATCACACAGGACGCGATGCCACGGCACGCTCCGGTCCCGGACATAGGACGCCCTGATCGGCCGGTGCCGAAGGACGGCTTGCACGGTCAAGGCGGACACGATGGTGCATCCCAGCTGGGTCGGCGAGCCGCGGCCGTGACGGCAGTCGACCACCAGGCCTGTCGGTGACCTCGGCACCCAATTGCGGTGGTTGTACAGCACGTAGACGGGCAGGCAGCCGGCGGCCAGCGCATCGCGGACCAGCAACTCGCTTTGACGCTCACCGGTGGTGCGCACCACATGCTCAAGGTCGTATCCACCGCCGCGCTTGGCGCGTTTGGCCTGCACGCGCAACCCGAATCCCCGGCCTGCCGTGTGGAACCACCACTCCCAGTCGGCCCCGTTGCGAGCCTCCTGACGCCGGTGGAACTCGCGCACGACGATGCGGTCGCTGTGCAGGCGCTGCAGATCCCCGAGGTTGAGCTGCGTGTACATTTCCTCCCCCGACGCGGAGCCGGTGAAGTGGTCAAGCGCCAGCCGCTCGAAGGTACGCGTGGCGCAGGCGCGCAGGGTCCGGCACACCGAACGGGCCTCTGGGGAGACCCCGAGGACGGCCGCCTGCCCCGGCCCGCGCAACTCCACGCCGCAGTGCGGGCAGAACACGAAGCGGTCAGCGATTTCCTCACCGCACAGACATAACGACACCAAGAACTCCTCCCCCGGCTTCTACCGACGCTACTGCGCGTTCAGGGGGCGGTGGTTCGCGGTTTTGCCGTGGCGCTCAGGTAGTGCGTGTACTGCTCTTCGGTCAGACGCTGTCCCGACCAGCCGCTGCAGAACGAGCACATGGGCCCGTTCCATTGCCAGAAGTCCTCCAGCTCCAGCAGTTGCGCGAGGGAGATCCGTTCCAGGCCCGGGCCCAGGGACCTCGCATGCTGGCAGGCCTCGCCCACTCCGTGGGAACGGCCCGCGTACCGGCCGTACAGGTTCGACCCGTACACCCACACTCCGGCCAGCGGCCCCAGCTGGCCGGGGTCCTCCCGGAAGGGGCGGACGTCGAAGGAGTCGGCGGAGAAGGTGACCGCGTCGGCAAAGGCCTTGTGCAGCCCGAAGTGGACGTCTCCGAGCTGTGCGCCCAGCTCCCGCAGATCCGCTTCACTTGTCACGTCGGCGGCCAGGGCCAGTGCTGTTCGCTTGTCGCGGCTGTCCCACCCGGCCTGCTTACAGCGGCCCTGCAGATAGAGCAGGGAGTCCCGGGCACGCACGCTCCCGATGGTCTCCAGCCAGCCCTCCTGAGCGTGCAGCTGCTGGTCCGACGCTCCCCGCGCTGCCGCGGGCTCCTGCTCCTCCTGCTCCTTCTCCCGAACGATCGTGAGCGAGGCGGCACGTGGACGGTAGGCCTGCGAGAGCTCGAGCAGTTCCTCGCGCCGCTGGGCCAGAAGGTCGCCCGGTTGCCGCAAGGCGGGGTCCAGCAGGTAGACGCCGTCCTGGAAGTGGGTGAATCCGATGCTCTCCCACAATGCGGCGATCTTGCGGCGGGCCTGTTGCCGATAGGACTCGGACGCCTCCTCCCGGTTGTCGGGCCATTCGGCCATGCCGGGTTCAGCTGCCACCGCGCAGCAACCGCCGGACAGACGCCGGATCGCCTCCGCGGCCAGGACGGGACCGAGTCCAAAGCCGCGCCACGCCCTGTCCAGGAAGACCCGGTCGAGGATCAGCAGGTCACCGACCGGGCATTCGATGGCCTCGTCAAAGGCGTCGGTGTATTGCCCGGTCCGGGGGTCGAGGACGGTAGAGGCGATGGATTCCAGATCGCCCGACTCCGCGTCGGCGGCCTCCCATCGGTTGTCTGCGGTGTAGTCACGCAGCCGGCACAGGAGCAGGTAGCCGATCTCCGTGCCCTCCTCGATGGCCCGCTCGCAGGCCTCGCTGCACCCCTGGGGGCACTCCTCTTCCTCTCCGTGGAAGAGGCGCACCGAGACGTGCCACTGCTCCAGGGTGTCCTCGAAGTCGAAGGGCTCGACGGGATGGTCGTGGGTGTAGACCAGGCGCAACCGGGCCGGGTCGCCGGGCAGTTCGCGTGCCGGACGGCGGGATGCAGTCATGTCTGGGGAGGGTAGTGGGCAGGTCTGACAGCCGCCGCGGATGCAACCCAGGATGAAGGACCCGCGGCCGCCCCACGCGCGCGTGACGCAGGCACCCTGCAGGCGCTGTCCTGGCCTGCCGGGGACAATGATGCCGAAAAGCCTTACGCGGACGGGCCGACCGGCTATGGTCGTTCGCGGACCCGGGTTGTCGATCGCATCGACGACACCAGTCACCTTTCGATTCTTGCGCTGTCCGGAGATGCGGCTGTACCGCGCCTACCAGCAGCTTTCCCTGTCGTATGCGGTTGGCCCGTGGCTGGCCGCGGTCGTTGGAGCGCCCCTGTGTCAGCCCCACCGGTTCCGGCCGTACCCCGTAACTTTCTCTGCGAGCACGCAAGCAGTAAAAGTCGTGTCCTTGTCCTGCTGGCTCATGCGAACGGACCCGCCTGCGTGCAGGCCGTGTTCACCTGCCGGGACGCCCACGTGGCCCAGCACGCGGCCGGGCTGCTGTCGTCCGCCGCTCTCGACGGGGCCCTCACTGAGCAGCAGGAGATCACGGCACGCAAGATCGCCACGGCGCTGCCGGACGCCCCGGCCGCGTCCTTCCGTCAGGCCCTGGAGCGTGCTCGGGCCGGCGTGTGGCCCAGTGCCGCCCCCGCGTTGTTCTCCTGGCCTGACGACGACCCGCTCGAGGGGCCGGCGCTGGACGAGCCCGAGCTTCCCGTCTCGGCTACCCGATCGCCGAAGGACGCCCGGCTGGCCGACCTGCCGGGCCCGGTGGTACGGGTGGTGCAGTTGCGTGAGTTCCACGTGTACGACCAGGCCAAGGTGCTCGTTGCCGCGGCGGCCGGCGGCTGGGAGCCGATACCGGATGAGGAACTGAGCGAGGACGACCCGCATGATCTCGTGGGCGCGGTCATGTTCGCTGCGGAGACCGCGGGAGAGCTGCCCGGCATGGACTGGCTGACCGATGCGCAGGAAGGCCATCTGCTGCTGTCCGCACGGGGAGACGAGGTCGCCGACTGGTCGACCGAACCCGTCCGCATCAACTTCGGTACCGGTTGGCGGCTCCAGCAGGCCGCCAACCCCTATGCCGCATCCCCGCACCCCGGCGCGACTCCGCCTGCCCCTGAGGAGCCGCAGCCGGACTTCGCCTCGCTGTTCGCCTTGCCCGCGGCGTGCGACTGCGAGGAGGAAGACTGCCAGAAGTGTCACTGGACGTTCACGCCGCGCACGGCCGATCTGCTCTTCAGCGCGCTGGACGAGCTTGCTGAGGCGGCCTACGACGACGCCGCCGAGTTGGGTGAGCGTCCGGTCACCCAGGACGACGACGGTGCGTGGGGCTTCTTCTCCCGCCTGCCCCAGGTGACGTGGCGCCAGAACATGCAGTGGCGCCGCAACCTGGCTCGGGCCTGCGACGATCTGGCAGGCGACCTCCGGCGCGGCAGCTGGCCCCGGCCCACCTGTGCGGCCGAGGAGATGGTCTTGCACCTCGCTCTCGGCGATGCCCCCGCCCATCTGGAAGCCGGCGACAGCGCGCATGCGGCGCTGCCCAAGCACCGTGACGACTACGACTTCGACGCGTGCTCGGATTTCTTCTTCCAGGACCACGACGTGCTGTGGCTGTACGACAGCAAGTACAGCTCCGATGCAGCAGACGGTGCAGGGGCCTCCCCCGTCCCGCCCGCCCTGCATCCGGACAACTGGTTCGAGGACTTCCTCAACGTCCCTGCGCGCTCTGCCGAGCGCGGGCACCGCCGCTGAACCGCGGGCATCGCCCGGGCTGCGTGAGCCGATCCGCAATCCCTCGCAATCGCCTCCCTCATCTGCCCCGGCCACGGCGGGCCGTCACCCAGATCTGCAACAGAGAGCACCCGGTATGAACGTGAGCACGCAGCCCGTGTGGGCTGAAGAGAGATTCAAGCGCAACAAGGTCCGCCAACTGCTGATCCCCGGCGGCTCATTGGAGGTCACGGACGAAGATGGGCTGCTGCGTGTCTCCAACGTCTACGGCAATTGGCCCGCCGTGCGTACCGCAGCGGAGGCGACCGACGGGCTGACGGCCGTGCTGCCCAGCCGGTCCGGCCGCGAGGTGCGCTGGCAGGGCAGCCTCTCCTGTACGCCGCTGACGGTGGTGGAGTCGTATCGGGAGGCCATCGGCTTTCGCCCGTACGGTGAGCCGCGCAGCCTGCGCCGCCCGCAGATCGGCGCCCTGCACGCGGTGATGGGCCACTGGGCCTCGGGCCTTGCCGACCCGGGCATCGTGGTCATGCCTACCGGCACCGGCAAGACCGAGACCATGCTGGCGCTGCTGGTGGCCGCTCGGATGGAACGACTGCTGGTGCTGGTGCCCAGTGCGGCGCTGCGAGACCAGATCGCGGGGAAGTTCGAGACGCTCGGCATCCTGCAGCAGGAGCAGATCGTCACTCCCGCCGCCCTGCGACCGCGGGTGGGCCGGCTCGAGCACGGGTTCAAGAACCCTGACGAGGCGGCGCGGTTCGTTGCAGCCTGCAATGTAGTCGTCGCCACCCCGCAGATCCTCAGCAGGAGCGTGGGAAATGTGCGGACGGCGCTGCTGTCGTCGTTCTCCCATCTGATCGTGGACGAGGCGCATCACTCCCCCGCGGATACGTGGGCGCGGGTGATCGACGACTTCTCCGACCGTCCGGTGCTGCTGTTCACCGCCACCCCGTTTCGGGAGGACGGCCGCCGACTGCCCGGCCGTACCGTATTCCGTTTCCCGCTGCGGGAGGCCCAGCGGTTGGAGTACTTCAGGCGCATCAACTACCGGGCGGTGTTCGGTGTCGAGGACGTCGACCGGGAGTTGGCCGAGCTGGCCGTGGGTCAGTTGCGCGCTGATCTGGAAGCCGGCCACGACCACCTGCTGATGGCGCGGGCCGAGAGCATCCCGAAGGCCGAGGAACTCGGCCTGCTCTACCAGGAGTTGGCGTCCGACCTCCATCCCACCGTGGTCCACCAGAACGTGGGTGTCACGCGCCGCAAGGCGGCCGTGACCGCGCTGCGGGAGCGCGAGTGCCGCATCATCGTCTGTGTCGACATGCTCGGTGAGGGGTTCGACGAGCCGGCCCTGAAGATTGCGGCCATGCACGCGGCCCGCAAGAGCCTGAGCCCGATGATCCAGTTCATCGGCCGGTTCACGCGGGCCGCGGGCGGGCTGGGTGAGGCCACCGTGTTCGTCGCGCAGGAACCGGGCGCCGGCGCGTCACCGCTGCGCCGCCTGCTGCGCGAGGACGCCGACTGGAATCATCTGCTGCGCGACCTCACCGACCGCGCCACCCTGGCCGCGGAGGAGACCAGCGCCTTCGACACCACGTTCACCGGCGCGCCTGAGGACGTTGCGGTCAGCGTGCTGGAGCCGAAGATGAGCGCGGTCGCCTACCGCGCGGCCACCGCAGAGTGGAGACCCGAGGCCGCCCTCACACTGTGCAAGGACAACGAGCGCGTCCTGGACGACGCCATGGCGCTGGGCGGCGAGGACTCCCCCGTCGCCTGGTATGTCATCGAGCGGCGCACCCCCGTGCGCTGGGGCGCACCGCAGGAGTTGGAGCAGGTCGTCTACGAGCTGATCGTGCTCTACTTCGACACCACCCGGCGGCTGCTGTACATCCACGGCTCGGAGAAGTCGAGCACCTACAAGGACCTGGCCGAGGCGGTGCTGGGTGAAGACTGCGAGCTGATCAACGGCAAGCGCACCTTCCGGGTGCTGGCCCGCCTGGACCGGCTGGTGCCGACCAACGTGGGCCTGAAGGATGCCCGGGACTACTTCACGCGGTTTTCCCTGCACGTCGGCAGTGACGTCTCGCAGGGCTTCACGACCGCCCAGGAGCACAAGAGCCAGACCCACATCGCTGCGTCCGGTTTCGACGACGGTGACAGTGTCTCGATCAGTGCGGCGCACTCGGGCCGGTTCTGGGCCCCCGCCACTGCTCCGAGCCTGAAGGCCTGGACCGACTGGTGCGACGAGCAGGGCACCAAGCTGCTGGACAGCACCATCGACCTGGAGCGGGTCTTCGACGGGTTCATCATCCCCGAGGACATCACCGCGCGGCCGCCGTACGCGCTGCTGGGCGTGGAGTGGCCCTGGCAGGTCTACCTCGGCTCCCGCGACCGGTACACCCTCACCTACGACGACCGCAGTTACGCGCTCACCGACGTGGACTTCGGGGTCGACGACTACTCCCCCACCGGCCCGTTCCTTTTCTCCCTGACGACCCCCGCCTGGCGCGTCGCCTATCAGGCGGACTACGACACCAAGGGCCTGGTCTACCGTCCGCGGGAGCAGGATGCCGTCATCGTCGGCAGCGGCCCGACTGCCGAGCCGCAGCCGCTGGAGGAATGGCTCAACACGCACCGGCCTGACCTGTTCCTGGAGGGCGACCGCCTCATCGACGACGAGGGCAAGCTCATCGCCCCGCGCTACACCCGCCGCCCCTACGACCCGTCCCTGCTCACGCCGCTGGAGTGGCAAGGCGTGGACCTCAGCAAGGAGTCCCAGAAGCCGCAGCGCCGGACCGACTCCATCCAGTACTACATGTCGGCCCACCTGCAGGCCACCGGCTCCTTCGACGTCCTTCTCGACGACGACGGCTCGGGCGAGGCAGCCGACCTCGTAGGCCTCAGGGTCGACGGCCGCTACCTGGACGTGACGCTCGTGCACTGCAAGTACTCCTCCAAGCCCGCTCCCGGTACGCGGCTGAAGGACCTGTACGAGGTGTGCGGCCAGGCGATGCGCGGTGCCAAGTGGCGGCGCCAGAACGCCCTGCCCCTGCTGGATCATCTGCACGGCCGGGCCGTGCAGTATGCCCGGCGCACCGGCGGTATCTCGCCCTACGAAGTCGGCGGGCCCAAAGATCTGTTCGCCATCCGTGACCAGGCCCGCCTGCTGCGGCCCCGCTTCCACACGATCATCGCCCAGCCCGGACTTCAGGTGCGCAAAGCCACCGACGAGCAGCTCCTGCTGCTCGCGGGCGCGGAGAAGTTCGTGCGGGACACCAGCGCCGGCGACTTCACTGTCTACTGCAGCCGGTAGATCCGCGGGCGAGCTGCGCAGCCGGGCAGCTGCAGGCACTGCCCGGGTGCCGCCCTGGTACCAGTCGGGGCGGCGGCACGTAGGCGCTGGTCCGTCGCGCAGACCCGGATGGCCCCCGGGGTGGGTGCATGAGCTCGTACATCATCTTTCGTGAGACGTCTGACGGTTTGCCGTGCATGATGACTTCTTGTTCGTACGGCCCGAGCGTGATCGGGCCGAGTGTGAGGGGGATGAGGGTGAAACACACGCCGCAGGGGACGGTTGCGTTGCCCCGCAGGATGAGGCACCTCGAGGTCGACCGCCGCGGCTATCCGGTGATTGCGACGGTGGACCGCAGCCCGAAGGAAGTGAACTTCGGCGGCATCAGCGAGCGGCGGAAGCTGGCATTGGCCGCGTTCGACTGGTGTGCGGTGTGCGGTATGCCCTTCGCGGACGAGCTGCGCTGGCAAATGGTCTTCCAAGAGGGGCCATTGCCGTCCTCCGTCATCAGCGGGGAGGCCCCGGTGCACGAGGTGTGCGCACTGTATGCGGCGCAAGTGTGCCCCTACCTGTTCTCCCCTCACTCGCGTCTGGGGGACGAGATGCGCAAGGGAACGGTGCGCGACCCCATGGTGCGATTCGCGGGCTTCGAGTCCACCAGCGCGGTAACCGCCCACGAGTCGCAGCTGCAGCCCGGCATCTACACCCTGCACTTCGAGCACCGGGGCCAGGCAGACGAGTTCTCCTACCGCACCCCGGACGACATCCGCGGGCGGTTCGCCGATGCCCTGGAACGAGAGAAAGACCTTCCGGCCAGCGATCCGGAACGTGAGCTCATCAGGCTGTTCAACCGGCTGGATGAGGGAGGCGAGGTGGCCGGTGCGGCGCTGGCGGCGGGAGCCGCCTTCGCCAAGGACATCTTCGAAGTGCAGGGATTTGGCCCGTACCGCGGCAAGAGCTACCCGGTCGTCGCCGGACTGCTGCTGAAGGGGACCGAGCAGGAAATCCGCGAGTTCTCCGATGGCTCTGGTGACGAGGCGTTCAGTGCCGTCGGCCCCTGGGTGCTCGAGCGCGCTGGCCAGTTTCCCACCGCGCTGCAACGCTGGCGGGCCCGTGGGCAGAGCATGGTCCGCCGCCCCAGTCCTCCCTCACCGCAGGGCCCCGGGCGCAGTGTGGCCAAGAACGCGCCCTGCCCCTGCGGATCAGGCCGCAAGGCCCGCCGCTGCCACCCCTCTGGAATTGCCGGCTGACAGCGCCTCGCGCGGCTTCCCGGCTGGATAGTCCGCCGCAGGCTGGCTGTGCCACACCGGTCGGCACTGACTTGCACCGGTCTCGGTGTCCCCCGTCTGTCGCACGTCGGCGTTGCGCACCAGGCCAGCGTGTCGTTACGGGTATACCCCTATCAAGGACGAAGGACGGAAGAGACTGCGATGTCATACGGCGGAGGCCCGAACTGGCCGATGATCCGCGCCAAGCAACGCGCCGAGAGCGAGGCCAACAGCGCTCGCCGTCAAAGCGCGGAGCTGCAGGCGTCGGCATCCGAGTGGCAGGCGAAGTTCGAGGCGCTGGCCAAGCGCGTGCGAGAGGCCGCGGATCGGGCCGGCAGGGAGCACCAGCAGGAAGGCAGCTGGTTGTGCCGCTCCTGCTGGGATGCCGTGATCACCAAGATCACTGAGGAGCCGCAGGCCGGTGGAACGGCCACCGGGTATCCCGGCAATGCTGCTGGCACATTCTCGTTCTCGTTCGACGATCTGTTCGGCCGTTCCACCCCACCGGGGCATGGTTGACGCCACCGAGGGGGCGCCGCTGGGCCAGGGCCCGTGCCCGTCGGCCGGGCCAACGACAGCGTCCCGCACACCCTCCCGCAGCTCTGCGCACCGGGAGTCGCCTCGCGACCTGGGCCGATCCGGGTCAGTTGTCGACATTCCGTCAACTTGATGCTCGCACTGATGAGTTGGGCGGGACGCGGTGTCGGGAGCCGTGACGGCAACGGCCACGTACACCTGTGTCGGATCGTCACTTCTGCCGCCAGCGGCGGGTGATGAGGTTCAGTTCGTCCAGGAGGGTGGCGTCGCGGACGAGGGGCTGCAGCCAGTCGATGTCGGTGGGGCGCAGGCGTTGCAGTCCGTCGGGGGTGAGTGTCTTCAGCAACGGCTCTGCGTGTTGGGCGAGCCAGTCGTCGGCGCCGAGGTCGCGGGCCAGGCGGAGCAGGCCGATGACGGCCTGGGGCGGTCTGGGGTGGGGAAGGCGCTCTAGCAGGGTGCTGGCTTCGGTGAGTGCGGCCTGGCCCGGCGGGTGGTCGGTGGCGTGCCACATGGTGCTGGTCTGGGCTTCGGTGAGCAGGCACAGGAGTCGGGTCAGTGGGTCGCCGCCGGTATCGAGGGCGGGTGCACGGTGGCCGAAGCGGCGTGTGATCCGGCTCAGCTGGTCGTGCGGGATGTCGGGACGTCCGGCGAGCTCGTGGACGCATTGGGCGAGGACCAGCCAGGTGGGGGCGGACAGGCCGCCGGCTCCGGTGAACTGGGGACTGGTCAGCTGGTCGAGGATGTCGATGGCAGTGCTCGCGGGCAGGCCGGTGGCGGCGTGGAGCAGGTGGCATCCCAAGATGTCCGCGGCCAGCAGGCGTTCGTCGCCGGACAGGCTTTGCAGCATCAGGAGGAGTTCGGCATAGGGGGCGCCGGGCGGCCAGGGCTCGTTGGCGGGCCCGGTACAGCAGACAGATCAGCGCATGGGCGAGGTACAGGCTGCGCTGGCGGTCCACCCCGTGGTAGGTCTCCAGGGCGGCGGGCATCCGGTGCAGGACCGGCGCCACGGCGTGCAGCACGTGTTGTGCGCCGAGGTCGTAGGTGAAGGCCGCCTGCCGGTACAGGCCGGCCGGGGCGGCGCCGTCGCGATGGTGGAAGGTCTGTGTCGTGGTGTCGTCCCGGGTGGCGAGGTTCACGGCCCAGCCGAGTTCTTGTTCGGGCTGGTGCGTGGCCAGCCCCACGTGCACGTCCCTGGGGCCGGTGGCGGGATGGGTGAAGGGCTCGGCGGTCAGGGTGCGGGTGAAGGCGTCCCAGGACCCGTCGCTGAACTGCGAGCGCCACAGCAGGGTGTAGCGGCGCCACCGGTCGGCCGTGTTGCGGGTGCCCACAACGGTGGAGGCGCGGAGGGTGGAGTGGGCGAGGACGGCCAGCAGGAGCAGGTTTGCGCTGTAGACGGCGTCCTGCTGGGTGCGGTGGGTGGCGGCGGGGCGGTAGGGCACCTGGGTGCGGTGGTGGGTGTCGCCGGGCCCCTGGTTGAAGAGGCTGGTCAGCAGCGTGGTCAGGCGCTCGCGCTGGGCCTGGGTGAGGCGGGTGAGCTGTTCGCTGGTGTTGCGCACGACTTCGGCCCGGTCGGTGAGCGGGACGTGGGAGAGCAGCGCATACAGCCGACCGTCGTCGACGGGATGGTCGCTGTCCGGTCTGGTGGTGGCCAGCAGATGGCGCAGCTCCCCGGTGACGAGCCGGGTCAGAAGGTACTCGCCGAAGGTGGCGTGCAGGAATTCGTAGGCTCGGCGTTCGTGGCCGGTGACGACCGCTTGGGCTTCGTGGATGAAGAAGAAGCGGCCGAACAGCAGCGGCGTGGCGTCGGCAGGGGCGGCCTCCAGCAGGGCGGCCAGGTCTTTTTCGGCGTCGGTGGCGGTGATGCCCTGCCGGTGACGGTTGAACATGCCGATCGCGAT
Organism: Streptomyces sp. CA-251387; assembly: GCF_050936625.1. Lineage (NCBI taxonomy): Bacteria > Bacillati > Actinomycetota > Actinomycetes > Kitasatosporales > Streptomycetaceae > Streptomyces > Streptomyces sp. CA-251387. The sequence continues at coordinate 42,305 of NZ_JBNJMJ010000002.1, forward strand.
GACGGACAGGCGCTGCAGTTCGTGTTCCACGCGGGCGGCTTCCGTGTCGGCCGGCAGGGCGTTGTGTTTGGTGACCTGGCGGCGGACGAACTCGGTCAGGAGCCGCTCGTACAGGCTCAGGCGTTGGATGTCCTCACCGTGCAGCTGGTGCAGGGCGTTGTCGGAGGCGTCGTAGAGGGCGAGCATGAGCAGCAGTAGCGGCTGGCCGGCGAGTTCTTCGTGGCGGCCCACCACCTCCCACGTGAGGGGCTACAGGGCGTGGGTGGAGAAGTAGCGGCGGTTGGTGGTGTTCCAGACCTGGAGCCAGTCGCGGATGCGGTCTGCGTCGAAGGGTTCCAGGCGGATGACGGTGCTGGGATGAGGGGTCAGGGCCTGGTCGGCGACCACGGTGCGGCTGGTGACGATGACGATCGTGGGGCGTGCGTGGTCGGCCTCGCGCTGCTGGAACTGCTGGACGCTTTGCAGGTAGGTGAAGTGACGTGCGGGATCCATGTGGTCGGCCGCGGCTTGGAGCAGTTCGTCGAAGCCGTCCAGGAGGACGACTCTGACGACGCCGGCGTCCGGGTCGGCGACGTCCGGCCAGGGGATGCGGCGGCCCGTGGAGCGCAGCAGGGCCTCCTCGAGCTGTTCCTGGATGTCCAGGTCGGCGGGGAGGTGGCGCAGTTCGACGCGCTGGCAGAAGAATTCCGCCGCGGGCAGCCGGGCGGCGATCAGCTTGGTCAGCAGCGACTTGCCGGATCCGGGATGGCCCAGGACCAGCAGCGGCGCGCGGGTGGCGTCCTCGGTCAGCAGATGGGCGGCGAGGAAGTCCTCCAGGTCGCCCCACAGCGGCTGGGCCTCCCACCAGTCGTCACGGGCCAGGGTGCGGTCGCCTGAGCGGCCGGCCACGCGGAAGGCGGGGTTGATGTAGCCGGCTTCCAGGTGGGGGATGCGGGGCCCGACTCCTCGACATGGGCAAGCGGGGCACGGAGGTGCTGCTGGTACGCGGGGGCCGGGGCGGCGTTGTCCTGGGCGAAGGTCTCCAGCAGCCGGGACAGGCCGGCCAGGCCCCGGCTGGGTGGGCCGGCCGGTGTCGCGGCCTCGGTCGGGTCCAGGGCTTCGGGCGGATCTTCCGTCTCGGAGGTCAGGCGCAGTTCGGGGCATTCCCACGTCACCTGGGCCAGCAGGGCTTGGTAGCGGCGCCAGGCGCGGTGCGCGAGTTTGTCTGGCTGCTGGCCGCCCACGCCGCTTTCGTCGCACACGGTGTCGGCCGCGTAGGCATAGGCGGCGGCGATTTCCGCGCGTAGCTCGGCGGGATGCCGCACGCGCTGTGATCCCAGGGTGACGCGCTCCAGTTCGGCCACCACGTCGCCGGTGAGGTCTGCCTGCTCGTGCCCGAGTTCTGTCGTGTAGTAGATGCCGGAGGTGCCCACGGCCTCGCAGAACGCCGTCACCAGGATGACCAGATCGGCCGCGCGCAGCAGGGCGGTGCGGGTGGTGCCGCAGCTGGCCCTTACCCGGTCGGCGAACCCTTCCAGCACGGCGTTCAGATCGGTGACGACGGCGCCGTGCAGCTTCAGTGGCTCCAGCAGTTCTGCGGTCAGCCGGTCGAAGCCCGTCCTTTCTCCGATGAGGACGCTCACGGCGCTCACGAAGTCGTCGGGGATGGTCTCGGCGCGTGGCGGAGCAGGCAGTTTGGCGGCGCGTGGCCGCGGTGGCGCCTGGTCGGCGTCGGTTTCCGCCTCATGGTGGCGGTGGCGCCAGTAGGCCAGGTCGGGGGTGAGTCCGGACGGCGGGGTGGTGGTGGCGCGTTGGTGGCAGTACTCCACGATGCGGGCGACATCGTCCCAGGGGGGCAGGGTGGAGCGGTGCCCGTTGAGGAGCATGGAGATGGCGGCGGGGCTGCGGTTCACGGCGCGTGCCAGGTCGCTTTGTTGAACGCCGCACTCGCTCACCAGGCGTCCCAGCAGCTTGCAGAAGACCGCTACCGGTCCCGAGGTCTCCCCACGCTCACGCACCCACCCCCGCCGTTCACGCTGATTCAGTGTGATCTCTGGCAGCGTAGGCAGTGACCTGCGTCAACTCCCGTCTGCTTTGGGACTTTTCAGCGAAACCCCAGCCCGGGCCTGCCGTCCGTCACGGTCGATGCGACACAACCCCATCCCCTTTGAGGAGTGCGCATGTCCTGGCTCATCGCCCCTGTCCCGGCTCTGGTGCTGGCCCTGGTGTTCTCCGTGTTCGCGGGCGTCGTGCTGCCCGCGGTGTGGTCCACGCAGCCCGCACGCCGACAGGCAGCCGCCGCCGTCCTTGCCCAACTCCTCCGAGCTGGGCGCGATGTCGACGGCAGCGCCCGGCCGTCCGGGCTGTCGTCCTCGCTGCCTGCCGCCCCTGCCGATCACCCACAGGCGCACAGCCGATCACACCACTGGGACAACGACACGCATGGCACGGCGTCCTGAGCCCGCCGGGCACGGCAGCAGCCAGCACGTGCTGGGGCGCGTGGCTGCGTGCTGTCTCGGAACACCTGTGGGATGCCGAGGGCGCATCTGCCCCGCCCTTCGCGTGAGGCCCTCCGGTGAAACAGACGAGACGTGGCGGTTCTGAAACGCCCCTGTCGTCCGTCGCCGCCGCAGGACGTACCCGGCCAGGACCTGCCGTTGCGGTGGCCCATGACGCCTGGATGGTGCCCGGTGGTGGGCACTGCCCGGTGCCGGATCGGAGGACAGTCAAGACCTCGGCACGGCGATGGGGTTCGCCTGAGATGCAGGGGGTGCTTCATGGAGGACAGGGCAGGTGGCACGGTGGCAACGGGCGGACAGCAGCCGCTGGTACGACTGCGGGCCATGGCTGCGGACATGGTGGTTGAGTTGCAGCGGGCGGATGGCAAGGCCACTGCGCTGTGCGGGGCCGCCGGGGGGGCTTCTGGCGGCTGCTGTAGCGATGCTGTCCGGAATTGACGCCCCCCAAGGCCTTGTCATGGCCTTGGTGTCGGCGTCGGTGCTGCTGGCAGCGGCGGTGGGCGCGGCCTTGTGGGCTCTTCGTCCGGTCCTTCCCCGGGCCGGTACGCCTGGCGAGCTACTCGGGTTGCGGCGGGGAGCGGACGCCGGGCCGCTGGTGGCGTCGTTTGCTGCGATGAGCAGCGTGAGCCAGCAGAGCCTGGAGGAGCGACGGCTGTCAGTGATGGCTGTCCTGGCACGGCGGAAGTTCCGGGCGGTCCGTCTTGCAGCGGACCTGGTGATGGCCGCCCTGGCGATGGCCGGAATTGGGCTGTTGATCACCTACATTCCATGTTGAGACCATCTGGGCGTGAAGGGCGTCGCAGAGGGGGGACTGTGTATCAGCCGCATGTCACGGTGATCGGTGAGCAGTTGTGGTCTCAGTTGCGTGATCTCGCACCGCGGAGGGTGCGGCCGGCGCGCAGCGTGCTGTTACGCCAGGGCGATCCCGGGACGCATGTGATTCTGCTGGACTCCGGTTCCACCCTCGTGACGCTGACGGGCCTGAGTGGGGAACGGACCCTGCTGGCCGTGCGGGGGGCCGGTGAACTGCTGGGCGAACTGGCAGTGCTGGACTCCCAGCCGCGCACGGCGTCGGTCATCGCGGCGGAAACCTGCCGCGTGCACATCATCCCGGCCGCGGACTTCCTTGCCTTCGTGGACAAGTACGACTTGCTGGCGTCGCTGCTGCGGCATGCCATTGCCCGTGTGCGAGAGGCGGAGTCGGTGCGGCTCGAGCTGGCCACCGCGTCGGTTCCCGCCCGGCTGGCCTCGGCCCTGGCCCGTCTAGCGGATGTCTCCTCCACAGCGGCACGCGAGTTGCCGGTTCGTCTCACGCAGACAGAGCTCTCCCAGATGATCGGCGCCTCCCGCAATGCTGTCGGCGTGGCTCTCAGGCCGTGGCGCGAGCAGGGCTGGCTGGACACTGCGCCCGGTGGAGGGCTCGTCATCCGCGACATCGCGGCCATCCAGACGCACGCCCACGCGGGGACGTGACGCACTGCATCACGGTGGTGCCCATTTCTGGGCACCACCGCCAGAGGGTCTAACTGGCTCTAACAAAAGCGGGTTGATCATGTGACTGTCTGCTTTGTCGCTCGTTGAGGGGGCGTGGGGAAGCGTCAGTCGCGGCCGTGGATCGTGTCGGACGAACTGTGGTCGCTCATCGAGCCGTTGCTGCCCGAGCCTCCGCCGAAGCTGGTGGAGGGACGGCCGCGAGTGCCCGACCGTCAGGCCTTGTGCGGCATCCTGTTCGTGCTGCACACCGGCATCCAATGGGAGTACCTGCCCCAGGAGCTCGGCTTCGGTTCGGGCATGACCTGCTGGCGTCGCCTGGCGGCCTGGAACGAGGCAGGCGTCTGGGACCAGCTGCACCAGCTGCTGCTGAACAAGCTGCGGTCGAAGAACCAGCTGGACTGGTCGCGGGCGGTGATCGACTCCTCCCACGTCCGGGCCGCACGGCGAGGCCCAAAAGCGGGCCCAGCCCGGTCGACCGTGCACGCCCGGGCAGCAAGCACCACATCATCACCGACGGGCAGGGCATCCCGCTCGCGGTGTCTTTGACCGGTGGCAACCGCAACGACGTCACTCAACTGCTGCCACTGCTGGACAAGATCCCGGCAGTGGCGGGAGTGGTCGGCCGACCGCGCCGACGGCCCGACATGCTCTTCGCGGACCGCGGCTACGACCATGACAAGTACCGCCGGCTCCTGCGCCAGCGCGGGATCAGGCCCGCGATCGCCGAGCGGGGACAACCGCACGGCACCGGCCTGGGCACCTTCCGCTGGGTTGTCGAGCGGACAATCTCCTGGCTGCACGGTTTCCGCCGCCTGCGGATCCGGTGGGAACGACGCGACGACATCCACGAGGCGTTCCTCGGACTTGCCGTCTGCCTGATCACCCATCGGCACGTCCAGAGGCTTTGTTAGGGCCAGTAAATCAGCATGGCGCCTGTTGTGACCGCCATGACTGAAAGGCCCGGCCCATGGACCCTTCTGTCCCTCCGGACCGTCTCGATGTGCCGCCGGAGCATGCGCTCCTGGTCGTCGACATGAAAAACTACAGCCAGCTGCCTGAAGCGAAGATGGCTCCGATCCGTTCCGACCTGGACGACATCCTCCTCAGCACCGTCTTCCCGCAGTGCGGGCTCGACGATCCCCGGTCGCGGGAGGGCGCCTACCAGGACACCGGTGACGGCGCCATCTGCGTGGTACCAGCTCGTGACACGGCACGGCTGGTGGACCCCCTGCTCGGGCACCTGAACGCGGCACTCGGTCGCTACGACCAGACGCGGCTGCCCGGCGGATCCACGATCTGGCTGCGCGTCAGTGTCCACGTAGGCCCCCTGTCCTTGCCCGACCACCGAGGCGACGCCATCAACGACGCATGCCGACTGGTCAACAGCGAGGCAGTGCGGCAGGCCATGACCGCGGCGACGGATCACGGGGCCTATGTAGCGGCCGTCTTGTCCACCCCGGTGTTTGACCGCACCGTGCACGCCGGGCGCACGCCGAACCTGCTGCAGACCCAGTTCCTGAAGGCTGTCGCACGCGTTGAGGGCAAGACGGGCTTCGAGCAACACTGCCGGCTCCATGTCCCGGGGATGGCCGCCGAAACGCTGCAGCGCTACGTCACCGAGCCGGCCCCGAACGGCGGAGCAGGCACGGCTGATCCGCCGCCGGTCCCCGCAGGTTCCGGGACGACGATGCAGTTCCTCGGCTCCATGAAGGACACCAACGTCATCGGCAACGTCGGCACCTACTACCACAACAGCCCTCGGCGCTGACCCCGCCGCCGCGTAAGCAACACACCTACACCACAGACGAGGTAACGCATGTCAGAACAGGGTTTCGGGTCGTTAGGGCCCGACCAGCCGGGCACCTCCCAGTTGCCTGGGGAGGAGTCGAGCGGATCCGGCGGCTGGCGGCCGCCCTGGCGGCGGCAGGAACCGAACCGGCCGGACGAGCATCCCTCGGGCGGTGTGCCGGCGCAGGCGTACGTCCCTGACAGCCCGCGTGGGGACAGCCGTCTGGAGGAGGTTGTGCCGGGCGTCATCCTCGTCAACGAACCCGGCACCCATCTGCACGGCAATATCGATGTGGTCGCAGGCAGCATCCATAAGCTCATCAAGGAAACACGCAAGCGGGACCTGCTGGAGGGCGGGCAGCTCGACCGCGAGGATGTCCTGGGCCAGCCCTTCGTACGCGAGGGGCAATGGGCCGAAGCCTGGCAGCAGGCGCTCGCCCCGGACGTGCCGCGGCCGCGGCAGCGAGTGACGGTCGTGGTGGCGCCCCGTTCCTTCGGTGCCACCACCTTCGCGTTGCGGCTGCTGGCCGAGCACACCGACAGGGCGACCGCACTGGTCAAGCTGGATGCGGACTGGAGCACTCCGACTCAGGGCCGGCTGCCGCTGGAAGAGGAGCACGCCTACCAGCTCGATCTGAAGGATCCCGAGACCGACCGGCCGTCCGCCGATTTCCTCAACTCCCTCAGCGGATTCGCCGACGACCTCGAGACCTGCCGCTCCTATCTGGTGCTCACGGTCGCCGAGGAACTCTGGGACGACCGCTTGACCACCCGCAAGGGCATGCACGTCGTGTATCTCACCGAACCTCCGAATGCCCAGCGGGTGGTGGAGGCACACCTGAACGCCGCCGGGCACGCACCGCTCGTTGCCGAACTCCGGTCCTTCCCGAAGGCCAGGGCTTCCTTGCAGGGGTTGCACGCGGTCGCGGCCGTACGTGCTGCGGGCACCATCGCCATGACCTGGCAGGAGCACAGGCGCCTGCAGGACGCGCGCACGTCATCGACCTCCTACCAGTCCGGGCCGGCCGACGCCGACCTCAGTCTGGAGGACCGCATCACCGCGGCGCTGTCGGACTGGAGGGAGCACCTGGACCGGCTCTTTGGCGAGCTGGCCACTACCCACGACGCCGCCAACCCGTCCCTGACGCTGGAGGACCGCTGCCTGCTGCTGGCCCTGTCCGTGCACCAGTCGGCTCCCCTGCCCGCTGTGGCGAATACCGCGCGCGCCCTGCAACAGGCCCTCACCCCGAAGGACGTCGGCAACCCGTCGGGATTCTCCCCCGCTCAGAGTGCCTTCGCCGGACGTGGGCTGCGCCGGCGCATCCAAGATGTCGGCGCTGCTGTCGGCTCCCACGACACCGTGCTCTTTGACCGGCCCGCCTACGGCCGGGCCATCCTCGAGTACGTCTGGGACAACTACGAGGCGATGCGCGAGGCGATGCTTGCCTGGCTGGTGCAGAGCGCCGGCAGCGACACAGCAGTTCCCTCGGTTGCCGCCCTCTCCACCCTGGCCCTGCGCCACGGCACAGCCACCCACCTCAACACCCTCGGCACCATCGCCCGCGAGGCCCGCCCGGACCTGCTCAGCGCCGTCCTGGTCGTGGCCGTGCACGACGAACACGTCGGCCGCCAGGCCTGGGACGTCCTGTACCGCTGGGCCGAGCAGAAGGACTACGCGCCGACCGTCATCTCCACCTGCCGTCGCGTCCTGCACGACGACTCTGCCAATGCATCGACGGCGAAGAGGGCCATGGTGCGGCTGCGGCGCATCGCGCACACCACGAACGAGTCGGCCCTGCGCCGCGACGTGCTCAAGACCTTCGAAGAACTGGCTGACCGCCCCTCGGGCACCGGCCGCCTGGTGGCAGAGGTCTGCGACTGGCAGGAGTCCAAAGCGTCCCCGAAGAGCGGGAGTCTGGCCTTCATGGCCCTGATGCCGCTCCAGGCCGACGGCGTGCCCTGGCTCATGTCCGACGACGCCCCAGACATCGACGTCCAGCGGGCCTTGCAGGACCTTCTCAGCACCCAGGAGACGACGGCTGAGATCATCCCGTACCTCACCGGATGGATCCGCACCTGCGCGCCCGACCCCGTCTCCTACGACCGTCTGCGCGACCAGCTCCTGCCGGCCCTGCGCGATCACAGGTTGTTCCACGCCGGCATGGAGCTGATGGGAGCCCTGGCCGACATCACGACGCCCCAGGGCGTCAACGCGGCCGAGGATTTCTACCAGCACCTGGTCGATCCTCGCCTGCAGCAGGTGTTCTCTCTTACGAAGACCCCGACATGAGGTGGCCCTGGCAGCGGGCACTGCGCACGACCACGTGCCCGCTTCCACGGCTGCTGGCCAGCGCGACCCCCGGCATCCCGTTCGAAGCCACCTACACGCTGCGCTGGCGCCCCACGCTGCGCCAACACGCCAACCTCGAAGACCTTGTGCGCACCGGCATCCATCAGAAGGCCGCCGAGACGGCGGCACGCTGGGACGCCTCCGATCTGCCCGCTGCCCAGGACGCCCTGAACGCCACGTTGGGCGCTCCGCACGAGAGCAACCGCTACTACCGGATCCTGACAGCCCAGGTGGTATTGCGTCTGTCGCCGGACGCCCGGGAACGTCTCGCGCAGCGCACTGCGGACACCGAACGCGTCCGGCGTCTGCAGTTCCTCAAGGCACACCTCTACGACCACCCCGGCCTCGTCGTACTCGACCGCCTCGAAAACCATCCCGAACGCCTGCCGGATGAGGAGACTGCCGCGCTGCAGCGCCTTGCCCGCATGATCAAAGCCTGTGACCAGTGGTGGTATCCGCTGCTGGAGCAGTGGGAACAGCTCGGCGACGGCTTCAACGACACCAGAAGCAGCAGCTGGCGATGCTCGCCCTGCTCAACGCCGTTACCACACTCAACGGCGGCACTCCACCCGCGCAGGCGAACGCCGGCTGACGTCCACCCCACGGCCCGGCACGTCCACGAACAAGGACTTCTCACGATGAAGCTTGTCCTGTGGAGAGCCCTGCTCTCCCCTCTGACCCAGTCTGCAGGCCCTGCTCCTGCAACGGCGAAGCAAGACACCTCTGTCCTACGACACGGCCTGGCGGCAAGCACGCATGCTGCGAGCACCCGATGAAATGGTCTACCGGCTCCACGGACACCAGGCCGCCCCCGAGTTCCCCGATGTGCCTGGCCCTGTCCGCTCGTCCGCTGCGGACGAGGCGGGACGCAATGGCGCCGGCGGCTCACGCTAGCCTGCCCCGGTGCCGGGCGGCGCCAGCTCAAAGCACACGCACTGCAGCACAAAGAACGACCCGCGACAGTGTGGGTCGGCAGCTCACTGACCTGGAAACCTGGTGGAACCCGCCCTGGCTAGTGGACCGGCAGCGGTACTACTGGGCCACCCGCCATCACCTCCACGGCCTGCCCGGAGACATGGTGTAGTAGCCCAGCAGACCAGACGAGGGCCAGACCCGGCAGTGGCTGCACGAGTAGCAGACCTCATGGCAGCACCTGCACGACGGGAGTTGGTGTACAGCCTGGCAGCGGACACATCAGGCACGGGCTTCCGAAGCCGCTGATGAAGGCCTTCGCTTTCGGTTCTCCGTCAGCGCCGTTGCGTTGCTGGAGGACACCGTCACCGTTCGTCAACGGCTGTTGGGCCGAACACACCCGGCGACCCTCACAGGCCAAGTCAACCTCGTGCTGGAGCGTTCTCTCGCCGGCTACCGGGCGACATTCGGCCCCCGCCATCCGTACACGATCTCGGTAGACAACCGGCTGCGCAGCTGGCGAGAGCAGCACACGTGGCGCTGGTGGAGACGCACACGCGGCCCGGCCGGACCGGCGGGGGTGGGCGGCGACGTGACGCGGTGACGGGCCTGACCGGCATCGCGGTGAGAAGGCGCGAGGCAGGCCGGGATCACGGCCGGGTGGGGCTTTTGCGCGGCGGGTGACAGACCGGGCAGCGTTTGCCGGTGCCGCCGCGGCGGGAGCGCTGATCGGGCGTGGCGTCCCAGCGTCCCGGGCAGCCAGGCTTCGAGCAGGCCCACCGGCACAGTTTGGTGGAACTCGGCCGGAGGTCCTTGGAGGTCAGGTTCGGTTCGTCGATCACTTCGAGGAGCTCGCCGGCGAGGGCAGGGTGCACGTCCTGCAGGGATTTGCCGGTCTTGGGGCGCACCCTGGCGGCGACGGTGCGTCGGCGAGCGCATCGGGGGCATCCGCTCGACTGACCCGTGCGGCGGTTTAGAGCTCCTAACGGAATGCGGGATGACCGTGTCCTCCTACGGAGTGGGTCGGTTGCTTGAGTGTGAGGAAGCGCGATCCCCAACCGTGGCTGGTCGATGATGAGTTGTGGGCTCGAATCGAGCCGCTGCTGCCTGTCCGGCAGCGGCGGCATCGGCACCCGGGCCGGAAGGCGTTGGATGACCGCAAGGTGCTGTGCGGGATCTTGTTCGTTCTGTACACCGGCATCAGGTGGGAGTGGCTGCCTGCCGAACTGGGCTTCGGCTCGGGGATGACCTGCTGGCGACGCCTGAGGGACTGGAACAACGCCGGGGTGTGGCAGCGGTTGCACGAGGTGCTGTTGGCCGAGCTGCGGGCGGCAGACCGCCTGGACATGTCTCGGGCGGTGATCGACAGCTCACACATCCGGGCGCTCAAGGGCGGCCCAAAACCGGCCGGAGCCCGGTCGACCGAGGCCGGCCGGGCTCCAAGCACCACGTGATCTGCGACGCCACCGGCATCCCACTCGCCGTCGCCCTGACCGGCGGCAACCGCAACGACATCACCCAACTCATGCCACTGCTGGCGGCGATTCCGCCGATCCGAGGCAAACGCGGCCGTCCCCGGCAGCGGCCGAGAGAGGTCTACGCCGACCGGGGCTATGACCATGACTGCTACCGCCGCCAGGTCTGGACGAAGGGCATCAAGCCCGTCATTGCCCGCCGCGGCACGGAGCACGGCTCCGGCCTCGGTACCAAACGGTGGGTGGTCGAGCAGACGATTGCGCTGCTGCACTGGTTCGGCCGCCTGCGGATCCGCTGGGAGATCCGTGACAACATCCACGAGGCATTCCTCAAGCTCGCATGCTCACTGATCTGCTGGCGCCGCCTACGAACCGCATTCCGTTAGGAGCTCTTAGCGGAGCGGGGTACTCGAAGCGGCAGTGCGGTTCGGGGCACCGCCACTGGCATGTCTTGTTCGACGTGGGGAGCAGGTCGAACGCGGTCCAGCCGGGGTGGCCGACGACCCCGATGAGTTCTTCGGCCATCGCCGGATTGACCTCGGCGAGTGATTCACCGGGACCGGGCCTGCTGTTTGCCGCGCCCACCTGTGCGTGACCGCACTGGCTGCAGCCGCGACCGGCAAGTGCCCGGCTGTTCAGTATGGCCTTCCATGCGTAGCCGCAGTCCGGCTTCCGGCACCGCCACAGACACACGTCGTTGCAGCCCGGCGGCATCCGATCAGGGGTCTTGCCCGGGTTGGTGAGGTTCGCGACGAACTCCTCCTCCAAGTGGGGCGCCACGTCCACCGCCGATACCTCGGGGCCGGCCACGGCCTTCTGCCACAGCTGCGCCCCCTTCGTGAGCGCCGCGGTGACCTCGGCCGGTGTGAGCTGTCGCCAGGAAAGGCCACGGCCTCGCAGTACGACACCCACCGCCTCCGCCCAGTCCTGGGGGTTCACCCCCGGCCCGGCCTCATGGTGGACCAGGCCGTGCACCGGGACGGGCGGCAGCCCACGGCTTCGGATACGTTCCACGTCGAGTCCGGCGGCGAGGGCTGCCGCGGTCTTCGCGGTGTCACGCTCCAGGCTTCCTGGCCTGTTGTGGGTCCATTCCGGATCCAGGTCGATGAGCAGGCCCGGGGCCGGCTCGGGCAGGTACAGGTCGAAGCGGTCCTGACGGCGCCCGGGCAGGCGGAGGCGGTGGTCCAGCTCCACGGCGAGCCCGGAGGCAGCCTGGACGAGCATGGCGACGTTGCACTCGAACGGGGAGCGGCCATGGCCGGTGCAGTCCGAACAGCCGCTTCCATTGGTGCGGTTGGCGAGCGTCGCCGGCCAGAAATGCCCTTGAGAGCACTCCCACTCGCACAGGTCATGGGACTGCGGGCGCAGGGTGTCCGGACCACGGTCGGGACGGCTGAGGTTGCGGCGGAACTGCCGTGCCAGCGCAGGATTCAGATCGGCCAGCGATTCTCCCGGGCCGGGAACCCGGTTGCGGCGTTTCCAGCACTCAGGGCACCCCGAGGGTTTGACAGTACGGGTGCGAAACTGCAATCGGGCGGGCCACTGGTGACCGCATCCTTGTACCGAGCAGCGCCACTGGCACCGGTCCGTGGAAGACAGTCGCATGTCCTCCAGCGTCATACCCGGGCTGGACAGGTTGGACACGAACTCGGCCTTCAGCCGAGCCCGAACTGCAGCCACCTCGGTAGCACTTCGCCGTTTACCCATGACGGCAGATCCTGACAGCCGCCACTGACAACGGCCGCCCACGACCCGGGCTTGTGCTGCCGGGTACCCCCACAGCGGCCCGGGAGAGCCAAGTCTAGTGCTGGGCAAGCACGTTCGTAGTCCGGATCATTCTCTGCACCGAGCAGCCTGCCGGAGACCGCGCACCCCACCGACACGTGGTCGGCCAGTGCCTGATGGCTCCACTCCAGCCCTATTCGTCACTTCGACGATTAAGGCGTATGATCTACCGCCGGGTGTGGCGGCTTCCGTCGGGCAAACCGTCGCAGCCGGAAGGAGGCATTGGTGGACAACGAACAGACCGCGCGGCCTGCAACTGCTGGTCCGGTCACGGTGCAGGCCGGCACGCTGCTCCAGCCGTCGATGGCGCTCGCCCTCAACATGCACGCCAGCCCGGGGGCGTATGCCCTGTTGCTGGGCTCCGGCATCTCGATCGCTTCGGGAGTGAAGACGGGCTGGGGCGTCGTGCAGACCTGGTCGGCAAGGTGGCCGCGGTGCACAGCCCGGGTGACGCCGAGGCCCGGGCGGCAGCCATGGCGGATCCGGAGCACTGGCGGGAGGCCAACTACGGGGAGCCGCGGGGCTATTCGGGTCTACTCGCGGCGGTGGCGCCAACGCCGGCGGCGCGCCAGGCACTGTTGGCCGGGTACTTCGAGCCCGACCGGGCGATCGCCCGGCTGGTCAAGCGGGGCAGTGTCAAGGTCATCCTGACGACCAACTTCGACCGGCTGATGGAGCGGGCGCTGCAGGAGGCCGGTATCTCGCCGCAGGTGGTGCGTCGGCCGGATGAGATCGATCCCATGATGCCGCTCCCCCACAGCCAGATCACGGTGATCAAACTGCACGGCGACTACGCGGACCTCGATCAGCGCAATACGGTCGATGAGCTAGAGACGTATCCGCAGGCGCAGCAGCAGTTGCTCGACCGGGTGCTGGACGAGTACGGGCTGGTCGTCTGCGGCTGGTCCGCGGACTGGGACAAGGCGCTGGTGCGTGCCGTCGAGGGCACCCGTTCGCGCCGGTATCCGATGTTCTGGTCCCAGTACGGCCAGCTAGGCCACGCGGCCTCGCTTCTCGCGGCCCGACACAGGGCCATGGTGGTGGAAGGCATGAGCGCCGACGAGCTGTTCACAGACCTCCTACAGCGTGTCGAGCGCTGGACCGCTTGTCGGTCGCCCCGATCGGCCGCGACGTCGCGGTGGTGCAGCTCAAGCGTGCGCTGCCTGACCCGGTGCGCCGGATCGAGCTGTCCGACCTGGTCGGCCAGGCGGTCACCGCCGTCGTTGATGCGAGCACCGCCGAGCGTCGACCACTGCACCCTCCGCCAAACGCCTGGGCCGACACCTTCGTCGACAGCGTGCGCAGCTACCGGGCGGACAGCGACACCCTGCTGCACCTCCTCGCGAACGGCGTCTTCCACGACGACGGCACACACGACCAGCTCTGGCAGCGTGTCGTCACCCGCCTGGTCCGTCTGCGCGACACCACACCGAGCCCATACAACGAGCACCTGGAGACACTGCGGCACCTGCCGGCCCTCATGGCGACCTGGACGATCGGCGTCGGGGCCATCCTGAGCCGCCGCGAAGACCTGCTGGCCGACCTCCTGACCCACCCGGCATGGGCACGCCCCGGCTTCGGGAAACCGCGACAGCAGCCGGTGTGGTACCTCAACCCCAACCGTGTCATCGAGCGCGAGGGCCTCAACGACCTGTACCGCCAGAAGCAGGGGAACGGCTACCTCTACCCGCAGAGCCACTGGCTGAAGGAAGAGCTGCGTGAGCCCTTCCGGCTGGTCGAACCCAGCGACCACGCCTACCTCGAGGCGTGTACCAGGTTCGAGTACCTGACCTCCATGATCGCCATGGATGCGGGTCACGACGCCCGGGCCTATCCCTGGGCGGGCGAGTTCCTCCTCGACGACATCTGGGAGTACGAGCGGCCTGATCTCTCCTCATCCATCGAGCACGAGCTCACCGCGGCCTGGCCCCTCCTACGAGCCGGCGCCTTCGGCGGAGACGTCGCCCGCGCCAAGGCCGCGCACCAGGCCCTCGCCGAGTGTCGCGCCAAGTACCCGAGGGACTGACAGCCCGCACTCGCTACTTGTCCCCCAGGGCGTGGTCACCGAGCCGCTGCCAACCCCGCGCGCGGCGTCGTACCCGGCCAGGATCAGTCACCAGAGTCGGCGGCGAACCGATCCCGGCCGTACGGTTCAAGGCATCACCGTCGGCATGGCTTGTCGAACGCCGAGGAGCCCCGCTCCGCCCGCTACCGCCCCGCTGCATAGCCAGTACGCCAGCCCAGCGCAGCATCTGTGCAGCCCAGAGCCAGCGCGCAGAGGAAAATAGGCGCCGTGCACGACGACCCCAACTCCATCGCAGCGTTGCTGCGAGCGAGGTACAAGCGACGTCTGCCCTCCAGCCTCAACGAGCTGACCGGACCCGAGCACGGGTTGGTGGAGCTGCCGCTGCACATCGCGTGGTCCGGACTGCGCACCCTCGATCTGGACCGGCCCCGCCAACGCATGAGCCTGTACAGAACAGTGCTCGCCGAAGGCATGCGTGACGACCTATGCCGTTTCCTCAACAGAGGCATCCTGCTTGAGCTTTGGCCAGTGCTCCACAAGCTCATCAGCAGGGCCATCAAGGACGTCTGGGAGGAGGCATTCCCCGAGCTGCGTCCATGATCACCTTCCGGCGCACTCCCCTAGCACCCCGCAGTAGGCGTTCTCACCGCAACTGCGGCAGTCTCACCCAACCCGCAGGACCGCAGGTCAAACGGCCCGAGCAGGGTCCAGAACCCGTCGCAATCCATCTGCGGCACCGCAGGTCACCGGCATGCGGTCACCGCAACAACGGTGCGACCTCACACTGAACTCCCCTCAATTCCCCTACGCCCATTCCCAGCCAGAGCCGAGAATACACCCACCGAAATTCCCCACAACTAATGACCACAACCCACACCGAGCCCGGACAAACCCAGCTGCACACCCCGCCAGCAGTCCACTCACCGTCACACCCCACGGGCCCCAGGCCGGGCCCGCCCTGCGCGGCGGCGGGGCCGACGCGCAGCAGCCACCCATGCCGCCCCCGATTCCCGAGGACGCCGCTCGACCACGCCCGCCCTCATTCCTCACTCATCCTTCAACCGGCGCGGGGAAAGTGGCAGCAGAGGGGATGTCAGACCCCAGACCACAAGCGCAAACCTTGGTTGACCTGTGCATACGTCGAGCATCCCGAAGAGGCTTGCGCAAGAGATGTTGCAAGAGAAGGCGCAGGAGTAGCCGCAAGTGAAGGCGCAAGAGATGTTGCAAGTTCCGGCGTTTGGGGTGTCCGCCGTATTGGGTGTATTATTGATTTTGAGTTCAGGCGGCAACTTGACTCAGGCTCAATCACCAATATGAGGAGCTCCCTTGGACACGGGAACCGTTGACGCGGTAAGCCGACTCACGATCCACCTTGCTGGAGATCACGAGACCGACGCGCATGTCGGTCTGACACTCATTCCCCTTCTCAAGATCCCGACAGCCATCATCGAATTCCGGCACCCTACGGGCGCGCGCGTTTGGTGGGAAGGCTGGTGCGAAGCAGCCGCAATGCTCGACAGGATTTTTTGCGAGCAGGTCGACGCAGGCGAATTGCGTGAGCCCGAACTCACCATCAATTCCTTTGTGATCCTGGATGACGCACCCCGTCGCGCCAAGATCCGGGCCCGCAGTGCAGAAGTCAGCCCGGACGGAATCGGCGCCCTGTCCGTGACGGTGGGCGGCCTGACGATCGCGTGCGCGTCCCGGGCCGCCGTCGAGTGCCAGGTGCGCGGATGGCGCGAGGCGTACGAAGTGCTGGCCCTTGACGGGGGGTTCGGACTCCCGTTCGCCGACGAGGTGGCCGAGCGCGTGGGGGCCGACCACGCCCGCCACGGGGTCAACGAGCTGTTCACGGCCGCCGAGGAGCAGCAGGCAGGCCGGACGCGGTGACGCGCCAGGGTGGGGTGGCCGGCGGTCGCCCCACCCTTCCGGAGCCACGGCCGCAGAGAGGGGACAGCATGACCGCCACAGGACCGATTAGCCGGGGGCAGCGGGTGCGCGTCGAGCGCCGTCCCACCCGGGGTCTGGCCGCCCACGCGCGGCCGAGGACCGCGCACCGTCCCGCCCCGTGGCCCGAGGTGTGGGTAGGCACGGTGTTGCAAGTGACTTACGAGGACGACGCGTTGATCGGCGTCGAGATCTACGGCAAGCGCGAGAGCACCGGCGAGACCAAGCGCGTCACGTTCGGCTTCGCCCGGAACGTGTTCTTCCGTACGCAGGTCACGCCGGTGGAGTCGGTGTAACTCTCCACGTTCGGGGGGTGAGAGCCTGTGTCTCTTCCTCTGATCTGATCTTTGGGCGGGTCTAGTGTGGTGACGTGTCCGGGATCGACGGGCTGCCGTTTCAGCGGTGCTGTCCAGTGTGCGATGCCCCGTTGGAGTCGGGAGCCGCGCCGCGGGCGGTGTACTGCTCGGTGGCCTGTCGTGCGAGGCAGTGGCGTGATGCACGGCGGATCTGTCGGCGGGCCGCGACCGAGCGGGACGGTGCGGGACGGCGGGTCTGCCCGGTATGCCGGGCGGTGTGGGTGGCTGGGGTGGGTCACCGCAGTAATGCGGTGTACTGCTCGGCGAAGTGCCGGGGCCGGGCTTCGTGCCAGCGGAACAAAGCGTTCGCCGAAGCGTCGAATTGACGCTTGAACGAACGGCCCGGTTGTCCGTTTAGGGGTCCAAACGGTCAGTTCCGGTCGGTGCTGGTGTTCGATCTTTCAGTGGGTTGACGCGACGGCAGCGCGGGTTCGGCCATGTCGCCGGCGTCTGCCGCCCCCGGGCCGGCGGCAGGTGGTGAACGCAGTGCCCACCATGGTCGGCAAGGTGACCCAGGAACGTTACGACGAGCTCGTGGCTCAGTCGAAGGTCCTGGTCGAGACCGAGCGGGACACGCTTTTCAAACTAGGGGACAACGCTTTGGAGGTTGAGCCCCTGCAGGCTCAAGGGGGTGCGCGGGCCGCGGCGGGCGAGGATATCCAGTCGGTGGAGGAGACCCTGCGCCGGTTCGCGGACGACGTCGGCATCTGCATCGGCACCCTCATGAACTACCGTCTCACGGCTGCCCATTGGCCTGCCGAGCATCGGGTCAAGGGGGTGTCGATCGAGATTCACCGGATCCTGATGGGGCATCCGGACCGGTTCGAGCTGATCTGCAAACCGCCGTTCAACCGGCGTTATGGGCAGCACCGGTGGACCGAGGACGCGGCGAAGCGGGCCAGGGGCTGGCAGGTCCAGAGTCCGGTGTCGGTGCAGGAGAAGGTCACCGCGATCCACGGCCTGGCGGCCGATGACCAGGTGGCCGCGCAGGTGGCGGTCGACCTGCTGCGACGGCCTGCGGTGGCCGACGAGGTCCCCGCCCAGGCCAGGGTGGAGGCGATCAGGGACCTGGCCCGCGACGAGCGGGTGGCCGCCGAGGCCGCCACCGGTCTGCTGCACCGTCCCGACGTCGCCTTCAAAGCCATGTCGGACGACCGAGCACGGCAGTCGGTCAACCACGCCCAGGTCGAACGCGGTCGCCAGGCCCGCGAAGAGTTCGAGCGAAGCAGCGAACTCGCCCCGGCCATCCGCCGGTTCGAGCGGACAGCTGAGTTCCTGGACCTCGTCGGGGCCTGCCACGCCTTCGTGGCCACCACCAACCGGGTGGTCCCCGGACTGCGCGGACGCACCGTCTGCGAGGACGAGAAAGCGGTGCTGAGCGAGAACATCGCCCGGGTCCGGGCCCTGGAGTGGATCGAACACGCCGTCGAAACCGGCGATGTCGACGTGGACGAGGTACTGGCCCGGCTCCTGCGGGGCGAGTAAGTGATGGCGCGCTCCCGAAGGACGGAGCGCGACAGACGCCGCTCGCCCACGTCGGAGCGCCACGCCGACTCGATCCGGCTCGCGTTGATGGAAGTCGCCCCGGCCGGGCTGAAGAAGACCCGGCTGATGGCGGTCACCGAGCTGACCCGCTCCCAGCTGGTCCGCGGGCTGGCCGCCTTCCGCGAACTGGCCGGGGAGAAGGACTGGCCGCCGCTGGTGTGGTCATCGCAGGACGGCTACCACTTCTGCCTGGACGCCGACGCCCTGGAGGAATGGGAACAGCAGTGGGCTGACGTGAAGTTCACGCAGATCAGCCGGGTCATCACCGGTGTCCTGGCCCCGCACGCGAAGCTCTTTCCCAAGAGTCGCTGGGTGAAGTACATCGTCGCCCAGATGAACGCGGTCCAGAGCGCCCGGGACATGATCGCCCGTCCGCAGATCCAGTAGCCGCAGCGGCGGAGTCCACCACCACGAAGGAGAACAAGGGGCCGGACCCGGCCCGCCGTCCGCACCCCGGGTCCGGCCCCTTTCTCCTGCTCATGCGCACATCCCGCTACCCCTCCGACACCACCGACGCCGAATGGGCCCTCATCGCACCGCTCCTCCCGGCGCCGGCCAGCACCCTGCCGACAGGAGGGCACCCGGAGAAGTGGCCCCGCAGGGAGATCTCGACGGCATCCGCTATCTGGTCGATAACGGCATAAAGTGGAGGGCCATGCCCGCCGACTACCCGCCCTGGCGCACGATCTACGGATTCGCCAGACGCTGGGCGGCAGCCGGGGCCATCGGCGTCATCCGCGACCAGCTCCGCCGCAGAATCCGCCTCGCCGCGGGAAAGGCACCGGCCTCAGTGATCGTGGACAGCCAGTCCATCAAAGCCTCCGAGACCGTCAGCAAAGCCACCCGCGGATGGGGCGGCGGCAAGCTGATCAACGGGAGGAAGCGGCGCCTGATCTGCGACCACCGCAGCCTCGTCCTGCTGCTCATGGTCACCCCGGTCGATGCCCAGGACTCCCTGGTCGCCCGCGAGTTGCTGTTCCGCCTCGCGTTCCTGCAGCCCGGAGATCGCCATCGTCTGGGCCGACTCCGCCTACGCCAAGAACGGGCTCATTCCCTGAGCGAAGAAGTACCTCGACATCACCATCAAGACGGTACGGCGCCCGCCGGACACCAAGGGATTCATCGTCCTTCCATGCCGCTGGGCGGTTGAACGGGCATGGTCGTGGATCATGCGGGCCCGCCGCCACTGCCGCGACCACGAACGCCTCCCCGAGATGAGCGAATCACTCATCACCTGGGCTGCCATCACCCTCATGCCCCGACGCCTCACCCGCCGCACGAACCGTCCCGCCGAACGTCGCGACGTCGCCCACGGCTACGTGATGCCAGAAGCCGCCTGACTCACCACAGCGCGGAGGAAGAGACACAGGCTCTCATCCAGGTGGGGGCGCTGCCATGTCCGGGACTGCGTCCGTAGGGTGCAGTCATGCCGACCGCACCACTCCCCTCCGCCAAGACGCGCCCTGGTGGACGCGCTGCGGCGGGGACAGACCGTCGAGGACGCCGCCGACATGCTGCGGCTGGACGTCTCCGCCGTATGGGCTGCCGCACGTACGGACAACCGGTTGATCATCGCGTTGGCGGGACGGGACCTGGAGGCGGTCGAGGAGGCAGCCGGACGCGTCCAGCGCGCCGAGTTCCTCCGTCTGCTGGCCCTGGGACTTCCGGCAGCCCGTGCTGAGCTCATCCTCGGTGAGCCGGGCGAGTAGCGAGGCCAAGACGCTGCCTACGCCAAGGCCTGCGACGCAGTCAGTGAGGCCGCCTCCCGCCCGGTGAGATGGTCGCTGCGACGATCCGCACGATCTTCGCCCAGCCCAGCCAGAGCGTGGACTGGGCGCGTCGCCGACATGCTTGAAGATCAGTTCCCCAAGGTCAAGCAGATGCTGCTGGACGCCAAGGACGGCTTGACCGCCTGCGCGGTCTTCCCGGAACGGCACTGGAAGAAGATCCAGTTGACGAACCCACTTGGAGCGGATCACCCGGGAAATCGAGGAGGGACACGATCTAATCGGCAGCCCCCGGCTGTATGACGACGGCCCTGACACCGGGCATGGGTCAAGGCCGTCAGTCACACGAGTTCCGGCGATGGAACCGGAGGAATGCACGTGTCGTTGTCTCCAACGCGCCCGCACCCGGACAGTCACGCCGCCAGGAACGAGGCTAGCGCCCACAAAGGCAGCTCGCAGCCGTCAGCTCGAAGAACTCGAAGAAACGGTCCGCCGGAGGAGTCGAGCCGCGCCTGAAGCCGGCTCCGTTCAAGGCGAAGCCCGGTAGGTCTTCGCGCACCGGACTGCCCACTGCTCGGTCAAGCGCCTGGCCGCTGACGCACAGCTCGCCGTCGACGCCGCTCGACCGCGACCAGCACCTCGTAGTCGGCCAGGCGCGGCGCCTACCGCCACCAGTCGCTGGGCGGGCCTCATGCGCCGTCGTCGACTGTTGCCTCCTGGCCGAGCTGGAAGCCATGCCCGGTCCGCTCCCGCCACCCCCTCGTGACTTTCCAGCCACAACCGGCATAGGCGCCGTATACCCTCACCGCCTACTACCAACGCCGCTGACAGCATCTGCACAGGCCGGCGACTCTTTCGCCCGCCCAGGGATGTTTTTACGGCCCTGGACATGGGCGCCTTGTCCGGGTTTGGATTGATATCTGCCGCATAATGAGCGGTCGTGCGGCGGAGCGCCCGGTCCCGGTGACAGGTTGACTTCCGCGGGGCCGGGCCTGTTTGCGGGGGAGGTGAGCTGGGATATGGACATCGCGGTGAGTTCCGGGCCGGGCCTGTGCCCGACCGTGATCACTGTTTCCGGTGAACTGGATATCGGCACCGCCGCAGATCTCCGCCAGGCACTGGCCGCTGCCGTGACCGTGTACGAGGAGACGGTGATCGACCTGGCCGGTGTTAGCTTCTGCGACTGCGCCGGGATCGGCACCCTAGTCGCCGCCCGGAACCTGGCCCGCCGCCGCGGCCACCGGCTGCGCGTACACGGCATCCCCGCCCACCTGCAGCGGCTACTGCACCTCACCCACACCCGCCTGGCTGACACCGATCCGTCCCACCGGGCAGCGTAGCTACGCGCTGTGCCTGTGCGGAGTCGTGGCGCGGACGCGGTCAGAGATGCCAGGTGTCGCACCAGCCCCCGTCGAGCGGAATCGAAGCGGAAGGGCTGGATGCCCTGGCCTGGGACTACCCGGCTTTTGAGACTGCCTGGTACTGCAACACAAAGGGCACCCACCCTTGGGGGGCAGGTGCCGTTTGTGTGCGGTTGCCGCAGGCAGCTCCCTAGCCGGTCATGGAGGGGGTGATGGGCGACAGGGCCGGGGCGAGTTGCATGCCGGGTGCCAGGCCGAGGGCGATGAGGGCGTCGGGCAGGCCGCGTCCGGTGCGGGCCGCGTCCAGCGTTCCCGGGGCGGCCAGTGGGCGGCAGCTGGCGGCGATGATCTCGAAGAGGTGTTGTACCCGGCCGGGTCCGCGGGGCAGCAGCTGGCCGTGGAAGTCCTCGTGGTGGGCGAGCACGAGGGCGGCCAGGCCGGCGATGTGGGCGGAGGCCGTGTTGGTGCCGTCGAGGATGGTGTAGCCGCCCTGCGGTGCGCAGGACAGGACCGCCACGCCGGGGGCGGCCGCGTCGATGCCCGGGCCGTGGCAGCTAAACGGTGCGGCAAACAGTCCTTCGGGTGTCAGCTGGGGGCCGTAGTGGGTGGCGGGGGAGGTGCCGGGCGGGTAGGTGCCGAAGGCTCCCAGCGCGCCGACGCTGAACACGGGGGGGAGCGAGGCGGGGAAGGCGATCGGTCCGCCGGTGTCGCCCGCGGGGGCGATGCAGGCGATGCCCGCTGCGGTGGCGTCGGCGAGTTTGCGGGAGACCAGCGTCGACGGGTAGAGGGTTGGGGCCTGGATATGGGCGATGTCAACCTCGCGTTCGATGCAGTGGTCCAGGGCGGCGATCAGGTCGCTGAAGTACCCGTCGGGCAGCACCTGGCAGACCTCGAGCTCGGCATCGACGGCGATGCCGATGATGCCCTTGCCGGTGTCCGCGCCGGCGATGATGCCCGCCGCGTGCGTGCCGCTGCCGACCGGATCCTGCGTCCAGCCTTCCTTCGTGCGGCGCACGAGGTCGATGCCGGAGCGTACCTGTTGCTTCAGGTCGGGGTGGTCGGCGGCGACGCCCGTTCCGATGAGGGCGATCTTGATGCCGAAGGCGCGGAAGGTGGGGGGCAGCCGGTCCAGCCGCATGGCCTGCTGGCCCCAGCTGTAACTCTGGCGTTCCTCCAGCTCGGGGTAGACCTTGGCTAGTGGGGTGAGGGTGACGAGGTTGTCGTGGGTCGCCGACAGGTCGGGGCGGTGAATCCAGCGGTCGGTGTAACCACCCGCAGGGCGGACGTACAGGGACTGGATCGACTGTGCGTTGCCCGTGGCCAGGGTGAGGGTGACCTTGCCATCGGCGGCGGTAATGCCGTGGCTCGGCCACATCGCCCCGATCAGGAACACTCCGGCACCTGCCAGTGGTTCGCCGTCTGGGCCGCACACGCGCAGCGAGATCTCCACCGGCTCCTCCAGCGGTGTGACCAGCCCCGGGTCGGGCAGCGGCAGCATCCCTTGAGTCGCCGTGGTGAAGGGTACCGCTGCGGACAGCGGCAGGTCGGGTTCGATGTGCACATGCAGCGTCCGCATCACCGGCAGCTGGGCCTCGGCAGCTTCGACGACCGCGATCTCCGGACAGGAGGGCAGGATTCCGGCCGACTGCAGCTTCTCCGACGGAGTGAGTCTGCGGATCACTTTGACGTCGGGCATGCTCTGAAGCCGGTCGCACACCGCGTCCATGCCGAGTTCGGGCACTCCCGGCGGGAGAAGCTGCTGCGGCAGCGGGGCCACCATGTACCGCTGCCGGCGCGGCTGCACCGCGATCGATGACGGTGCGCCCTTCTTGCGCGGCGCCGCTTTCTCCTCGGGGCCCGGCCCGCCGACCCCTGCGCCCTCGGCCTCGCTCTGGCGGTTGCTTCGGGGCTTGCTCCCGGGCCTGTCCTTGACCATCACGTTTACCTTCACCACGCCTACGTCGCTTTTTGGGCTTGTGATCCGGATGACGGGCGACTCGCGCCTTCCACGGCTGGGCGGTGCGCCCGGGAAATGCACCGGGCATACCGCACAACGCGCCGTCTTACGTCAGCTGATGCCGAAGGGCTGACCCATCTGACCGAAGCCGAAGCCAGGCTGCTGGTACTGCTGCGGGTACGGCTGACCGTACGACTGCTGACCCAAGCCGCCGCCCCACTGCTGCTGGCCCTGCTGGCCCTGCTGGCTCTGCTGCATCAGCGTCAGGATCGCGGTCGGCAGAGCCTGCTGCACGGACTGCTCCACCGCGCTGCGCACACCCTGGATCAGGGTGGTGTGCAGCGCGACAGCCAGGTACGGGTGCGCGTGCTGCTGGGGAATGCCCTGCTGCTGCAGCTGCTGCTGGACCTGCTGGATCTGCTGCAGCGTCTGCTGCATACGCTGCGCGATCTGCTGACTCGCCTGCTGGCACGCCTGCTGGATCGTCTGCTGGACCACCTGCGCGAGCTGCTGCTGCGGCCCACCGGCCTGCTGCCCGAACTGCTGCAGAGGCTGGGTACCAGTCATCACCGACATGAATGCTCCATTCGATGCCACGAGAAGCCAACATAACGGATGATGTTGACTTTTTCGGATGATTCCGACGCGCTGACGCTAAGGTGGCGTCACCCCGCCCGCAATCGGGCGAGCCGCTCAGAAGCAAAGAATCCCCCCAATCGGATCCGCCGACCCCGCCCACCCTTGACCGCACACACCGCATCACCGAGCCGCGGACGCACCACCGCGAACCGCGGCACCTCAACATGCGACTCACAGTCCCTTGTCCGGATCCATACGCCGGGCGGGAGGCCACGCTGAAGGCCTGCGGCGTAGGCGCGGCGATGCTGCCGGGGTATAGCCGGGTGCCTCCCTGGTCGAGCGGTCACGAAGTGAACGTGGGAACCGCTGTGCGGCCGCCCGCGCCTGGGCAGCCGGTCCGGGCGTGGGCAAGGCTCGTCGTCAGCTGACGGCTGCAGGGCGGGGCTGAGGCCCTGTAGTAGTCCGGGCGCGGGAGAGCCGCGTGCATGTCACAGGTGAAGGACCGCAGCTTCCGGCCGATTCCGGTCCGCGAGCGCATGATCCCCAAGGCGGGCGGCAAGCTCCGCCGTCTGGGGATCGCGACCGTGGCCGACCGGGTGGTCCAGGCGTCCCTGAAGCTGGTGCTGGAGCCGATCTTCGAGGCGGACTTCCTCCCGTGTTCCTACGGGTTCCGTCCCAGGCGCCGGGCCCACGACGCGATCGCCGAGACTCGCATGCTCGCCTCCCACTCGTATGAGTGGGTGGTGGAGGGCGACATCACGGCGTGCTTCGACGAGATCTCGCACACGGCCCTGATGGACCGGGTGCGGGAACGGATCGCGGACAAGCGCGTGCTGGACCTGGTGAAGGCGTTCCTCAAGGCGGGCATCCTCGGTGAGGACGGCGTGCCGCGGGACACCAACACCGGCACCCCGCAAGGGGGGATCCTCTCGCCGGTACTGGCGAACGTCGCCCTGTCGGTCCTGGACGAGTACATCGACCAGGCCAAGGGCGGCCACGCTCCACCCGGGGACAGCGAACCGGACGCAGGCGCCAGGGAAAGGCCAACCACCGGCTCATCCGGTACGCGGACGACTTCCTCGTGCTGGGGTCCGGCACCCGCCAGCATGCCGAAGACATGCGCTCCCGCGTGGCCGGGGTCCTCGCGCCGATGGGCCTGCGTCTGTCGGCCGAGAAGACGAAGATCACCCACATCGACGAGGGCCTCGACTTCCTCGGATGGCACATCCAGCGCCACCGTAAGCGAGGCACCGACCGGCAGTACGTCTACACCTACCCATCTCGGAAGGCCCTGCGGGCCGTGATGGGCAAGGTCAAGGAGATCTGCCGCAAGAGCGTCAACCTGCCGCTACCTGCACTGCTGCACCGGCTCAACCCGGTGCTGCGGGGCTGGTGCGCGTACTTCCGGCCCGGTGTGTCCAGCGCCACGTTCCAGCACCTCGGCCACTGCGCCTGGCAGAGGGTCATCGGCTGGGCGCAGCGCAAACACCACAAGGCCAACTGGAAGACGATCCGCCGCCCGTACTGCCGAGGCGGATAGTGGCCGACCACCGAAAAGGGAAAGCTGTTCAACCCGGCAGAGGTGAGCACCACGCGCTACCGCTACCGGGGAGCGGCCATCCCGACGCCGTGGACGGCTGAGATGACGATCTGACACCGCTCGCTACGGGACCTGTGGAGAGCCCGCTGCCCGGAAACGGGCACGGCGGGTTCGGGAGGCGGTCCGGGGAAATCCACCGACGGCAACGTCGGCAGGGCGCCCCGGACCGACCTCACAACGGGGTGCGGGTCATCGCCCACCTGCCCGGGGACGGGAGCATCCGGCTGCTGTCCCAGCCCGGGCTGGACGTCACCGCCCAGTACCCCGAACTGCAGGCGCTGCCCGCTTGTCTGCCCGGGCTTGAGTCGGTACTCGACGGGGAGATCATTGCCCTCGACCGTGAGGGCCAGCCGTCGGTGGAGCGTCTGCAGCAGCGCATGAGCCTGCACCATCCCAAGGCGGTCAGCCATGCCGTCGAGGACCTGTCCGTCCAACTGGTGCTGTACGACATCCTCTACCTCGGCGAGCCGACCGTGCAGCTGCCCTACACCGCCCGCCGTGACCTCCTCGACGACCTCGCCCTGGCTGGCCCCGGCATCAGTGTGCCCGCGGCCTGGCCCGCCCCTGCCGGGCAGGCCCTTGAGCAGACCCGTCTTGAGGGATACGACGGTGTCGTGGCCAAGCGCCTGTCCAGCCCGTACCTGCCCGGGCGCCGCACACGCGACTGGATCAAGATCAAGCATCTGGCGCGAAGGTGACCTTCTACCGCTGGTTGGTCCTGGCCCTCACCTTGCCGGGTGTGGTGACCGCCGCCGTCCCGCCCTAGTAGACCGGGGATCACCAAGGCGGGACGGCGATGCCCCGCCGAAACAGAACGGAGGGAGCTTCGGCCGGAGTCGGAGATGTCGGCACCTTAATCCGTCGTTAAAGAACGGCGCTGACCAACTGGCCGGTGGCCGTATGTGTGCCACTCGAGTGGGTGTCTCGGCCCGTTCTGACTGCGTACTGGGACGCTGTTAGGGGCGGCGGTGGTGGACGGCGAGGGTGTCGACGTGGTCGAAGTCCTGGGCGGCCAGCAGACGCATGGCGCTTTCCTCGTCGGGGTCGGTGAACGCGGCAAGGTAGCGGGCGCTGCTGGCGGCAGCAAGGTTGAGGGATTGGGCGAGCAGCCGGTGGCCGATTCCGTGGTGGCGGTGTTCGGGGTGGACGGCGAGATGCCACAGCACGGCCATACCCGAGGTGGGATGGGGGCAGGACAGTACGGCGCTGGCCACCACCCCGGTGGTGCCCGGGCCGGGCACCACCAGCCGCCATCCCCGAAAATCTTCGAGCGGGGTGACGTGTGCGATCAGATCATCCGGGGCCGCGGGTTTGGGATCGTTCAGGTCGCGCAGCAGGTACTCCTGGGCGGTGGCGAGGGTGAAACCGGCCGCGGTCAGCGCCCGCGCGGTCGCGGGCCGGTGCCGCATCGGCAAGCCCGGCACCCGTGTGGCGGTGGCCGGTGCGGTGAAGGCATGCAGGGTGCGACGGCCGAGCTCGGCGCGGGCGAACGCCAGCAGCGCGGCGACCGCATCGAGATCCTCCCCGGCGTGCAGCCAGTGCACCAGCCCCGCATCATCGGAGCGGCGCACCGACAGACATGCCACCCCATGCGCCTGCCCATCGGTGCCGGTGAGGGTGAACACCTTCCCGGCTGTCGGTACTTCGGGAAGGTGATCGGGGAGGGGAGGTTCGCCGGGAAGGCGGTCGGCGGCTACCAGCCGTCGCACCGCGGGAAGATCGGCATCCGTGGAGACGCGGACCGAGAACCGCCCCCCGCTGCCCGGATCCAACTGTCCGCCCATACGATCCTTAACGGCCGCAAATACCCGCAATGCCTGTCGCATGGCTGATCGTACAACGGTGCCGTTACATGTGAGAGGCCGACGCCCGGCCCCTTGTAGGGCTAACGATCGAGAGTGACGCCCGCGCCGCAGCAGCAGTACGCGCGCTTGCTGTCGATGAGGCAGCAGTCGTTCCGTTACGTACGTGCCAGCCCACTTCACCTTTCTGGCGGGTCGCTGTGGGTGTCCAGTCCTGCCTGGCGCAGGTCGTCGGCGAGGGTGCGGTCGTCCGCATGGTGTTCGAGCGCTTAAAGAAGGGCGCGGGCCAGATCACGATTGGGCCAGGCGTCGGTAGGGACCGGTTCCAGCAGGTATCCGGTGATCCACAACCGGGCCAACATCCCGGCCGCACTGCGAAAAACGCCGGGTCCTCGGCTGACTCAAAGCCGGACGGCTCAGCAGGCAGAACCTCCATCAGTTCCTATGCTGCAGTGAACAAGCCGTCGGCGCTGTAGCCGGTATCAGCGAACCGGCAGGCAAGATCATCCATCCAGATGCCGGTCATCGTGGCGCACGCGTGCACCAGCGCACGCACGTCGTCCATCTCGTCCGGGCACGCGACCAGCTGGGCGCGCATGGCGCGCAGCCTGCCGATCAGCATGTCGATGTCCTCAACCGTACACAGACGCATCACGCCCGCCTCGGAGACCGGCTTGTCACTCTTGCGGAGCATGGGACCGGGAAAACGCCAATACCGACTACCCTGCCGCTGTAACACTCGACATCGGAAACGGTGGCAGCGAAAAAGATGGAACTCTAGCGGCGAAGAAACCCGTCGACCTGCAAAGTAGGTTCAAGAGCCGCTTTCCGTGGTACGTCCGATTCCGTAACATCCTTCTGCGTAAACGGATCCGCCCTCATCTTGTTGGTGGAATCGAATTCCAGATGGCAGCATTCATCATCGGGCCACTGGCGGCGGCCATCATACCGGTCACAATCGTGGCGGGCACTCTACTGATCGCTTTCGATTTGGCCACCATCTACACGCTGCTACTTTCGATCCGAGACTTCGAGCGGTTCATCGCTTCGCCTTCCGTGCCGACGGCTCCAGAGCCCACAGCCCTCCCGACACTGTGGCCGCATTCATGATCATCGCAATCGTGATCGTCTGACTCGAGGGTCCGAGCCCGGGTCATGTCCCGCCAAGTGGTGTAAGGGATCAGCATGGGAAAGTTGCTGCCGCGTAGGCGATTCGCCGATTGGCGACGAGCGGATATTGACAGGCCATCATTTCCAACGCACATCGGTGGCCGCCGCAACGGAGCTGTGGGGGGCATGGCATTGGGTCTAGGGCGCCGCCGAACGCGACCCTGCCGTCCGATCGCCGCCAGTGAACCTCCTGCCTCAAGATGAGTAGAAAATACTCAACTCTCGCAAGGTCGCGCCAGGTAATTTATCTGAGTTGCACGCTTCCAACCGATTATGGCGGAATGGAGTTCGTTATCCACTCAATAATCAAAGAGCTTCGGCGGATACATGAACTCCGTCGTGGCTTTTATTTTGATGACTCGAGTGACATTTATGGCCATTGCGATTCATGCAATAAAACGCAGCTGGCGGAACTCTCGGGAGATGGATTTTACACCTGCTTGACCTGTGGGGAGGATGACTATGAGTGCTGAGTGAATCACCAGCGCGGCAATGCTTGCCTCTTTTTATGCGATTGCAGAATAAGGGCGGCGTCTTTTTGTCTAGTTGAGATGAAGCAAGGATCTATCAGTGACTGTACGGTCGTTCATGCGTCGAGTGCATCCACGGGTGCAACGGAAAACTGCTGAGCGGGTGTGGCAACTGCGTACCATGCGGCGGCGTCGCATGTCGGCGATCACAGTCCCGGAGCTGCGCCCGGTGGTGGTGCGCGGTCAGCGGCTCTACGGACGGGTCGTGAGGGATTTCAGCGCCGTTGAGGCGGCCACCTCCAACCTTGACCTGGTTGTCGCCGCGCTGGAGCAGGATGGTATTTCCTATTTCCTTCTGCCGGCCTCCCGTACCCGCCACACGGTGGGTGTGAACGCCGTCGACCGGGAGCGTTTCCTCGCCACCCTCGCGGCCCGAAACACGGGGAAGGCGGTGTTTATCGGCAGACCGCTGCCTGGCGGACAGCTCAAGCATCCCGCAATGTTCATGGACGGTGTGCTGCCGACCGCGCTGCGCACGGCCCCCGTGCTGCGGATCGGGGAGAACCACCTTGGGCCGGCGGGTCAGCTGCTCGGCGGTCCGGAGCTCGCCTGCGACGTCGAGTTCTGGGAGGACGGGGCCCAGCTCCTTGACTCGGAGGATGGGTCGCGTCGACTGGCTCAGGTGCAGCCGCAGGCGTCCGCGGACGTCTTCGCCGAGTCCCTCATCGCGCCGCGGAACAACGGCATCACGGATGTGCTGCCGGCGGCCGAGCAGAAGCCCGCCACAGTGCGGGTCGGCGAGCGGGAGCTGCCGAGCTTCGCCCCGCTCACCCTGCCGACGGTGAACCAGGTGACGTTCCCCGTGGACGTCGTCTACACCTGGGTGGACGGCGAGGAGCCTGCGATGCGGGCCAAGCGGGCCCGCTACCAGGGCCAGGGCATGGCCGAGATCCTGGACAAGGAGACCAACGCCTCCCGCTACACCAGCCATGACGAGCTGAAGTACTCGCTGCGCTCGCTCGCGATGTACGCCGACTTCGTCCGGCACATCTACATCGTGACCGACGGCCAGAAGCCGCACTGGCTCGACGACAGGGACCCCGGGATCACGGTCGTCGACCACCGCGACATCTTCCCGCCCGACGTCCTGCCCGTCTTCAACTCCCACGCGATCGAGACCCGGCTGCACCACATCCCGGGCCTGTCGGAGCACTACCTCTACTTCAACGACGACGTGTTCGTCGGCCGCCGGGTCACCCCGGAGCACTTCTTCCACGGCAGCGGCCTGATGAAGATCCCGGTGTCCCCGCTCAAGATAGGCGTCGGCAAGCCGCACGCCGAGGAGACGGCCACCAACTCCGCCAGCAAGAACGTCCGCCGTCTGCTGCTGAAGAAGTTTGGGCGGATGACGACGAACAACTTCATGCACACCCCGCTGCCGCAGCAGCGAGAGACACTGCGGGCGCTGGAGGAGCTCTTCCCCGAGGACATCCGCCGCACCACGGCGTCCCGGTTCCGCTCGCCGTCGGACATCGCCATGACCGGCCCGCTGCTGTACCAGTACGCGTTGATGACCGGCAGCGGTGTGGCGGGCAAGTACGGCTTCCGGTACGTGAACATCAGCCGCCCGGACGCCGAACGGCGCCTGACCGACCTGCGCCGCAACCGCCGCTTCGACTTCTTCTGCCTCAACGACGTCGACGTACCGCCGGAAGAGCGGGAGCAGGTCAGCGTCCGGATGCACGAGTTCCTGGAGAACTACTTCCCGTTCCCGAGCCCCTTCGAGAAGCCTGCACCGTGCGCGCACCCCGCCGAGAAGCAGAGCTGACGGGGCCGCAGCCATGGACCTCCGCCACCGTTTCGCGCAGGTCTCGGGCGTACGAACCGCTCGAGACCTGCTGGTGCGCCTGCAGCTCTGGTTGTTGGCCCGGCTCTGGGCCCTGCGTGCCGTCCGGGCCAGGCGGCGCCTGCGGACCGCCGTCCCCGGGCTGCGCCGGATCACCGCCGGACCACTGCGACTGTACGGCTGTACGGTCGCCAGCTACACCGCGGCGGACGCCGCCGCGGCGGACCTAGAGCAGATGTGCACCCTGCTGGAGACGGCTGGTGTGCCGTACTTCCTGGTCCCCGCCGAGCAGGGGTCCGGTGCGCCGCGGCAGGTGATCGGTGTCGAGGCGACGTACCGCGAGGTGGTGCTCGCCCGGGCCGCGCAGCGGTTCGCCCGCACCGCCGGGTACGTCGGTGCCGTGGGCGCGGACGGTGCCGTAACGCATGCGGTGCTGTGGGCCGACGGCAGGCTGCCGCGGGCGCTGCGGCGGGCCGATGCGCTGCGCACCGGCGTGGTGCGCCTCGGTCCCTCGGGGCAGGTGCTCGGCGGTCCGGAGTCGGGCTGCGACATCGAGTTCTGGCACCGCGGCCGGGATCTCGGCACCGAGGGCACGGATCCCTCCTGGCTGACCGTGCCCGGCAACCGGCTTCCGGACGTCTTCGGTGCGGCGCTCGTCGCCCCGCGCGGCAACCCGGTGTCGGAGGTGCTCCCGGTGTCGGCGCGGCAGCCGGCGACGGCGGCGGCCTCCGGCCGGAAGGTGCCGACGTTCGCCCCGTTCGCCGAGGCCGGCATCGATGAGGTGCTGTTCCCCGTCGACGCCGTGTACACCTGGGTCGACGGGGACGACCCGGCGCTGGCCGCAAAGCGCCGCGCCCATCAGCAGCTCTCCGACAACGTCATCGCCCCGCGCGAGACCGGTGCCTCCCGCTACACCAGCCACGACGAACTGAAGTACGCACTGCGCTCCCTGGAGATGTACGCCAGCTTCGTCCGGCACGTCTACCTGGTCACCGACTCGCAGGTCCCGTCCTGGCTGAATCCGGAGGCGGAGGGCCTGACGGTGGTGGACCACCGGGACATCCTCCCGGCCGACGCGCTGCCCGTGTTCAACTCGCAAGCCATAGAAAGCCGGCTGCACCACATCCCGGGCCTGTCGCACTACCTCTACTTCAACGACGACGTGTTCATCAACCGCCCGGTGCGGGCCGAGCACTTCTTCCACGGCAACGGCATCGCACGCATCCCGCTGTCCCCGCTGAAGCTCGGCCTTGGCGCCCCGCACCCGCTGGAGCCGGCACCGAACTCCGCTGGCAAGAACACCCGCGAGGTGATCCGGCGCTTCCACGGCAGGCAGGTCACCCACAAGTCGCTGCACACCCCGCACCCCCAACTGCTGTCGGTGATGCGGGAGATGGAGCGGCTGGAGATCGAGGAGCTGGAGCGGACCTCGTACTCGCGTTTCCGATCCACCTCGGACGTCGCCCCCGCCTCCACGCTCCACCACCACTGGGCGATCGCGACCGGCCGGGCCGTCCCGGCCCACTACCGCTTCCTCTATGTGCAGTTGGGCACCCCGGACATGCGGCGGCGACTGGCCCGCCTGGCGGCCGGCGAGGACGTCGACTTCTTCTGCCTCAACGACGTGGACACCGCCCCGGCGGACAGGGCCGCGGCACA
Source organism: Streptomyces sp. CA-251387 (assembly GCF_050936625.1). Lineage (NCBI taxonomy): Bacteria > Bacillati > Actinomycetota > Actinomycetes > Kitasatosporales > Streptomycetaceae > Streptomyces > Streptomyces sp. CA-251387. Next base: position 74,652 of record NZ_JBNJMJ010000002.1, read on the forward strand.
GGCTGCCATCCGCTGCTTTCTGGAGCGGAAGTACCCGTTCCCGAGCCGCTTCGAGCACAGCAAGAGCAACGAGTGCGGCGAGCACAGGGTGGGGGACGATCTCGACCGGGAACACGCTGAAGCCCTGGATGGTGACAGCTCCGGCAAACTGCCGGATCAGCAGGAACGCTCCGGCTCCGCAGGCGAGCCCGCACAAGGCACCGAGCAGCGATTCCCCTGCGGCGATGCGACGCGTCGTCGCAGTGTCGGCGCCGACGAGCCGGAGCGCGGCAAGGCGCCGGTCGCGCTGTTCGCCGCCGAACCGGACGGCAGTAGCGCCGAACACGGCGACAGGAAGCAGCAGGATGATGAGGGCGACGATGATTTACGCCGTGAGCGATTAGTACTCATGACCCAAATGAACCCCTCGTAGTAACTCTGTATACGTATCGGAGAGGGAAGCCTTGCGAGTACGCTGTCAACGTCGGGCCTGGAGGTCCGCTCCATTGGCGTTGTCACGTTTATGGCGGGGTCAGTTGACGGAGTTCCGGAGCGTTTGGTTTCGGTCTTGTTCAGGTTGCCATAGGTTTGTGTTCTCTGGTCCGGCTGTGTCAGGTACTTCGCGAAGTCCCCGCCCCGACCGTCCTGGAACCTTCCATTGACCGGCCGTTCCTATCCTCTATTGCGCTACCCCCACGGAGATCGATTTCAATGATGCCAGATGAGTCGTATGAGCCACTGAAGATTGAGCGCGCCTGGCAGCAGCAGTGGCGAGAGTCGCGTAGTTACGATGTGGACAACGACGACCCACGACCGCCTTGCTATGTCCTCTCGATGTACCCCTACCCTTCGGGGCGTGCCCACATGGGGCATGTGCGGAACTACACCTTCGGTGATCTGAACGTCCGTTATCGCACAATGCGCGGCTATGCGGTGCTCAGCCCAATGGGATTCGACTCGTTCGGCCTCCCCGCGGAGAACGCCGCTATGAAAGACCGCATCCACCCCCGGACCTTCACCGATGCTCGTATCGACGAAATGCGCGCGTCGATCGAGCGGATCGGTGCAGTGTTCGACTGGCGCCGAAGTGTCCAGAGCCACGATCCGGTCTATCTGAAGTGGACCCAGTGGATTTTCTTGCAGCTCTATCAGGCGGGGCTAGTTGAACAGAAAATGGCTTCGGTCAACTGGTGCCCTGGCTGCCAGACCGTCCTGGCGAACGAGCAGGTGATCGACGGGCACTGCGAGCGGTCGAAGGACCCCGTCGAGCAGCGGGACCTTCGCCAGTGGTTCTTCAAGATCACAAGATACGCGGATGCGCTGCTGGACGACCTCGATGAGCTCGAATGGCCGGAGCATGTGAAGACCATGCAGCGCAACTGGATCGGCCGGTCCTCTGGGACCGAACTGACCTTGCCTGTCGTGACTGCTGAGGGAGTCCCGGTTCCCGGCGGCGAGGAAATCACGGTCTTCACGACCCGGTCGGACACTATCTACGGCATGTCTTTCTGCGTGGTCGCGCCGGAACACCCAATGGTGAACCGGATCACTACCCCTGAGCACACCGACCGGATGCGCGAGTATCAGCGGCAGGCGCGCGCCCGCTCCGAGCTTGTCCGGCTCAGGGGCGATCAGGAACGCACCGGCGTGTTCAGTGGCGCCTATGTGCGCAACCCGGTGAACGGCGAAGTGGTCCCAATCTTCGTAGCGGACTATGTGCTCATGACCTACGGCACCGGCGCGGTCATGGGGGCTCCCGGAGAGGACAGCCGGGACTGGAACTTCGCAATGAGGCACGACCTTCCCGTTCGGCGCACCGTGCAGCCCGTGGCCGGTTGGCCGAAGGACAAGCCGTACCCGGGCGACGGCCCGCACATCAACAGCGGTTTCCTGGATGGTCTCCACAACGACGAGGCGATCGCGGCGGTGCTGAAGCACGCGGAGCGGAATGGGTACGGTCGTCCAGCCGCGAATTACCGTCTGCGTGACTGGCTCGTATCCCGGCAGCGATTCTGGGGTTGCCCGATCCCGATGGTGTACTGCGACGACTGCGGCGTAGTACCTGTACCCGAACAAGACCTTCCCGTACTTGCACCGGACGACATCGAGTTTCGGCACACCGGTGAGTCCCCGCTGAAGTTCCACCAGAGCTTCCTCAACACCACCTGTCCGAACTGCGGCGGCCCGGCATTCCGGGAAACCGACACGATGGACACCTTCGTTGACTCATCGTGGTATTTTCTGCGCTACACCATGGATCCGCGGGCGATCGATGAGAACAGCGAAGTGCCAGTCAGCCACGACGCGGTGAATCGCTGGATGCCGGTCGAGCAATATATCGGCGGCGTCGAGCACGCGATCCTGCACCTGCTGTACTCCCGATTCCTGACCAAGGCGCTCTCCGACATCGGCGTCCTGCCACCCTCCCTGCGCGAGCCGTTCCGTCGGCTGTTCACCCAGGGCATGATCAAGCTCGATGGCACGAAGATGTCCAAGTCGAAAGGCAATGTCGTCGCGCCGGAGCAGTATCTGGACACAGTCGGCGCCGATGCCCTGCGGCTATTTCACCTGTTCGTGGCGCCGCCGCACGAGGACGTGGAGTGGAGCGACACCGCGATCGAAGGTGGACGCCGGTTCCTTGCGAGGCTGTGGAGGCTGGTGGCGCAAGGTTTCGGCAAGGTCGTCGACCGCCCCGAAACGGCGCAGGACCGGTCCGTACTCGCCGGTGCCCACCGGCTCGTGGATGAGGTAACCAAGGGCTTCGAATCTTGGTCCTACAACACCGCGGTGGCGGCCTGTATGACGTATGTGAACCAGCTCTACCAGTACGTTCAGTCCGAGGCGGGCGCGCGCCGCGAGACCTTGGACGAGGGCATCGACCGGCTGCTGCTGGTGATGGCCCCTATGACCCCGCACATCACGGCCGAACTATGGTCGCGCCGGCATGACTTGGACATCCACCGGCAGAGCTGGCCGGAGGCCAATCCTTTGCTGCTAGTTGACGAGCAGGTCACGGTGCTCCTGCAGGTGAACGGCAAGGTGGCGGGCAAGCTGACCGCCACCCCGGACATCACCGAGACGCAGGCCGTCCAAGCGGCGCTCGAGCAGGGGTCGGTCCGCCAGGCTCTGGCTGGCAGGGAGCCGAAGAGGGTGGTCAACCGACTCCCGAAGCTCATCAACCTGGTGGTGTGAGAGCCAGGCGTTGACGCTGAACGGAAATGGTGGCAGAGGGCTTGGAGTCGGCGGGTGAGGTCGCGATCGTCGGCGGGGCGGGGTGGTGGCGGCGCCAGTCGGTGCCGAGTTTCTGGTAGGGCGTTGTCACGTTGTTGGGGCGGTGATGAGTGTCTGACGACGTGCCAGGGTATGGCAGACTGGGGTGGTTGCCCTGGTTCAGGCTGCCGCGGGCAAGCCGGTGGTGCTGGTGATCTGGCCCCAGATCACGAAGCGGATGACCATCTCGGTGCGGTGTTCAGTGGCGGTCATGGGGTGGCGTTTGTCGCGCGTCAGACTTTCTGGCCCAGGGGTTTGTTGAGTCCCTGGCGAGTTGAAGGAGAGCCTGATGAGCCGTCCGCCGCAGTTTCCGGTGGAGGAGAAGATACGGATCGTGCTGTCGGTCTGGCCGGTGAGGTGACCGTCGCTGAGGCGGCCCGCCGGCACCAGACGTCGGTGGCGAAGTGGCGGGATCAGTTCCTGGAATCCGGGAAGGCCGGCCTGGCCGCCGGGGCGTCGAAGCGGGCCTGGAGCCGGGAGGAGATGCTCCAGGAGCAGATCGAGGACCTCAAGGCCGCCCTCGGTGAGGCCTATGTCGAGCTGCGGGTGTGGAAGAAGTCCGCCGAGGGCCGTCTGGCCCCTTCCAGGGCCTCGAGGTGATCCGCACCGAAGCGGCGATGCCGACCTCGAGGTTCCGCGAGCTGATCGGCATCCCGCGCCGCTCCTACGTCCGCTGGCAGGCCTGCGCCCGCCGCGGCGGGTCCGCGGCCAAGGGGCCGTGGCCGGCCCCGGTGGTCGACGCGCTGGAGCCCCTCGCCGCGAAGTACGCCGCCGACTGGCCGGCCTGGGGCCACCGCAAGATCCGCTGGCTGCTGCAGGCCGACGGCCACGATGTGTCGGCCTCGTCCGTCGAACGCGCCCTGCGCCAAAGGGACCTGCTCCAGCCCGTGGACTACCAGGGCGAACGCCGGGAGCACGCCAAGGCCCGCAAGGCCGCCTCCGCCACCCCGCCCACGAGCGCGAACGAGGTGTGGCAACTGGACTTCTCCGAGTACGATCATGATGTAGGCGCAGGGCGGGGGCCTGTCGGATGAACGGCGGCAGTTCCGTGAGGGCATCCGGATGACGGCCGCAGAGCGGTTCGCCCGGGGCGAGCCGAGCTCGGTGATCGCGAAGGAGTTACGGGTCAGCGTGTAAAGCGTGTTGCACAAGGCCGTGATCAGGCAGTCTGAGCTGGCCTTGTTGGCGTGTGTGATCATGCGGCGAGGGCGAGGTTATGCATGCGGGCGACGGCTTGGACGGCGTGGTGGAGGCCGTTGCCGCGCTGCCGGCAGTCGCGCAGGATCTTGTAGTTCTTCATCCTTCCGATCACGTGCTCCACGCGAGCTCGGACCTTGCGGTGCTCGGCGTTGTCTTCCTCCTCGCCCTTCAGTAACGGCCGTCCGGGCCGTTTACGGTGCGGCACGATCAGCCCGGTGTTGAGGTAGGCGCCGTCGCCAAGCACCGTCACGCCCTCGCAGTGGGGGGCCAGGCCGGAGCGCCGCCAGGCATGCGCGTCCGCGGTGGTGCCCGGCAGCGGGCGGGACGCCGCCACCACCAGCCGGGTGTCCGCGTCCACGACGACCTGCACGTTTGCCGAGAACCGGTAGCTACGGCTGGAGGCGCCCACGCTCCGGTCCCGCACCGGGACCAGCGTGCCGTCCACGATCCACAACCGGTCCGGGCCGTCGGCCGGGCGGGTCATGGGCTCGAGCGCGAGCAGTGGCCCCAGTCGCTGGATGACCGGCACACCGTGGAGGAGGACACCCCGAACAGCGGACCCAGCTGCCGCATGGTCAGGTTCGTGCGGTAGTACACCGCGACCAGCAGGACCCGCTCGGCCAGCGGCAGGGACCACGGCCGGCCCCGCAAGGTGCCATCACCGCCCCGCTCCCGCACCACCTTCAACAGACCCGCAAACTGCGCCACTCGCAGCCCGGTGAATGTCTCCACCCACACTCGGTCAGCCCTTAACACCCCGGCCATACCCGGGAGATGCCCAGCTCACGGCCTTGTGCAACACGCTTTAAACGCAATGCCGTTGCTTTACGTGATTATGGGTTGGGGTCGTTGGATGCGGACTGCTCGGGTGCCGGTGTGGGTGGGTTGGGGCCAGGTGTGGTGTTCGGCCCGCTTGAGCCGGTAGTTGGACATCTTGCGTTTGACGACGCGGGGCTGGCTGCGCAGGCGTCTGGCGGGAAGGAGGCGTTCGAGCAGGTCGTGTTGGAGCAGGACGAGTGTTCTGACCAGCAGCTCAGGGGGAAAAGCTGCCGGGCGTGAGGGTCACGCTGCGCCGGGCGGAGCGCAGGGTTTCGGTGAAGGAGACCCGGTCGGGGTCCAGGCCCCGGGTGGCGGCGGTTCTCACCACGAGTTCGCGCAGTGCGTGGTGGACGAGGAGGTGGGCCCAGACCTGCTGCAGGACACCGTCGGGGGTCTTGCTGGTGAGCACGACCCGGGCTCCGCGTTGATGCGTCTTGAGCTCGGCGAAGACAGCTTCTGCCTCCCAGCGTTCGTGGTAGAGCGCGGCCAGGTGGCGGGCGGGATAGCGACGGGCATCGAGCAGCGTGGTCACCAGCCGGTAGTCCTCGCCTTCGCGGCCGGTGCCGTGCAGCTGGAAGGCCACCACCCGCACCATGACCGGATCACGGTGCGCCCGGTCGGTGTGGGCGTGGATGCGGGATAGCCAGGATCCGTCCCGCAGCATCCGGTCGACGGGAAGGACCCGGTTGGCGGGCACCCGCCACAACAGATCGGCACCGCTGTCGGTGAAGGCCCTCCACGTGGGCACGCCGAGGAACTCCCGGTCCGCCAGGACCAGTTCGCCGGGCCCGCAGGAGCGTGGCAGGCGGCTCACCAGGGTGACTTCGCCGGTGCGGCAGCCGGCCAACTCCGCATCCAGCACGAGATGGGTGCCCACCTCGATCAGACAGGCCATCCGCACCTGGGGAAAGCCGGCCTTGTCGTGGCCGCGGCTGTTTCCCGGACGGCCGAAGGCGGCCTCATTGGCCGGGCTGTCGGCCACGTCCCAGCAGGTGGAGTCCACCGCCAGCAGCCGCAGCCCCCGCCAGAAGCAACCCGGAGTGGCCTCGGTGCCCATCGGTTTCGCGGTCGTGGCAAACAGCACCCGCAGCGGCTCCGATCCCAGACGCTGGCGGGCGCGAAACAGCGACGACTTCGCAGGGATGTGCCACTCGCCCAGCAGCCCCTGGCCACGCAGGCCCTCGACCAGGTGCCGCATCACCTCCAGATACGGCGCCGGCGAGAACAGGGCCAGCCCGAGCACGAAATACACCACCAGTCGGGCCGGCAGCAGGCGCCGACGGTGCTCTGTACGACCACAGGCAGCGACCACACGATCCACCAACCCCGGCGGATACACCCAGGTCAGCAGGCCTAACCCCGATAACTCACCGACATTTGCCGACACCCGAACCACCCCCGCGAGCACTGCACAGCAGCGTACGCCCGCGAGCTAACGCAACGGCATTGGCTTTAAACGCTGTCCCGTAAGTCCTGTTCAGGCATGTGATGATCTTGGTGTTGGTGTTGTGGTGACGGCGGATGAGCCGAAGTGGGTGGGTCTGTTTGCGGGGCTCAACGAGCGTCAGTTCCGCAAGCTCGTCGGGCTCGTAAGGCGGCGGGGCGGGGGTGCACCGACCGGTGGCCGGCCCTGGGCTCTGCCTCTGGAGCCGCATACTGCTGGTGGCCGCGTACTGGCGGACGAACCTCACGATGCGGCAGCTCGGTCCTCTGTTCGGGATCTCCAAGTCGGCTGCGGACCGGGTGATCGACCACATCGCTCCGCTCCTGGCACTGGCGCCCGTGCGAGGCCGGCACCCAGCCGACACGGTCCTGATCGTGGACGGCACTGGTCCCGACCCGCGACAGGAGCGTGGCCGCGTCCAGCAAGAACTACCGCTATTCCACCCATCACCAGGTCGTCATCGACGCCAACACCCGGCTGGTCGTGGCCGCCGGACGGCCACTACCCGGCAACCGCCACGATGCCCGTGCCTACCGGGAGTCCGGCGTCGACCGCGCAGTGAAGAACGCCCCTGTCCTCGGCGACGGCGGCTACCGCGGTACCCCTGCACTCATCCGGCACTGGCCGCGCAAAGACAGACCCCTCACGTCTAAAACAGCAAACCGAGAATGCCGTCCACCGACGAGCCAGGGCCCGTGTCGAGCACGCCTTCTCCCGGATGAAGACCTACAAGATCCTCCGCGACTGCCGTTTACGCGGAGATGGCGTTCACCAAGCCATCCTCGGCGTGGCCCGACTACACAACCTCGCCCTCGCCGGGTAGCCGCTCCCCAGGCAAGGACCAGGCCAACGCTTCCCAACACCCGCTTACGGGACATCATTTACTGTGGCATCTCGATGATCTCGATGGATCTGATCCATCCATCCCAGCTAAAACACCAACCAGTCGCTGGGGAGCTCGTCCAATTGTTTGCGGCGCCGTTCACGACTGGACTGAAGGTGGTGTCACCGTCACCACATACAACCTTGGCCCGCCACTTAGACCAGCCTGGTCCCCAGTGCCAGCAGGACGGCGCACCCCGCAGGGCTCCGCCCGAATTGGTCGTCCACAGGTCGCACGTCATGCCGTAGAACGGGGTAACGATGCGTGACCCTGGCGTGGCTGCAGCGGCAGGTGAGGCGGTCACGGCTACCTCAGCAACTCCCAATACTCCAGCGGATACTGCCAGTCCAACATTCCGAATTGCTCCGCGCATGTCTTTCTCCTCGTGTCGGACGTAAGGATGCATGTAGTTGAGGCTGCGGTGTTCCGAGTTCTGTAGCGCCTCGCTTGTGAGATTGGAGCCGAAAGCTTGAAGAGTCCATGAGGTTCCGGGGATTTGAGCAGCGGCTACTTACAAGGCAACGAAGCTGTTGTCGTCTCGAGCAGCAGGCTTGATTGCCGAAAGGGGCTCCTGTTCAGGTGAGTTCGGGACGTCCGCGCATGAGAGCAGGGCCTGTTGGTAGCTCGGGGGTTGAATGTCAACCGAGACCAGGAGTGTCGGCGACGGCTGAAAAGTGGTTCTGGATCACTTTCAGTGCCGGAGCCACGGAGGGTCACCACAAGCGCGATCATGAACGGCCTCGCCCTGCGAGAAGAACCCGCTTGCGGAGCAGGTCGAAGTTGGCGCGGCCGAACATCTGCCGCTTCAGCATCTTGATCTTGTTGTTGTGGCCCTCGACGGCGCCGGAGCTGTAGCGCAGGCTGAGCCCGGCGACTACCGCGTCGAGGTCCTGGCCGAGTCCGTTGACGAAGCTGTGGAGGACGGGCAGGTCGTCGGCTTGGACGCGCTCGATCCACTGGCCCAGGTCCCGGCCCCGGCGGTCATTCATCAACTCGGCGAACGCCCGGACGTGTTCAGCAGTCCGGTCGAGCTCCGGACAGCGGGCGAGGATCTTCTTGAGCCGTTCGGCTTGGTGGTCATCGAGGTTCTCGGGGCGGCGGGTGATCCAGCCGGTCACATCGCGCACGGACGGATCCTTGCGGGGCGGGTCATCGTGCGGGAGGACAGCTCGGAGCCATTGCCGCGTACAAGTGAACGTGCACCACCTCGTACGGATGAGAGTGCACCGTTCTTGATGCGGTGAGAGGCATGGGCCGCGAGTCTGCTGCTGTCGGTTCGGGTGGCAGAGGGGCGGCTGACGGTGGTCTTGGATCCGCATCGCTGGCTGGAGCTTCGGCGGTTTCGCGGTTTGTATGAGTCCGGCGCGATGAGCCTGCGGGAGATCGCGAAGGAGACCGGACTGAACCGCCGCACGGTCGCGAAGTACCTGTCGGGTGAGGTGGCGGCTGCGCCGCCGCAGCGGGAGCCGAACGGGCAGCCGCGGCGGCGGGTGGTGGACGAGGTTGCCCCGCTGATCGACGCGATGCTGCGGGCGGAGATCCTGCTCAAGGGGGCGGTGATCCACGAGCGCCTGGTCCAGGAGTACGGGGTCGCGATCAACTACCAGCGGGTGAAGCTCTACCTGCAGGAGGCCAGGCCCAGGATCGCCGAGGAACTCGGGATCAGCCCGGGTGAACTGGCCGGTCTGCACCGCCGGTTCGAGGTGGTCCCTGGCGCTCAGGCCCAGGTGGACTGGGGTGATGAGGGCAAGGTCCTCGCTCATGTCGGCATTCCGAAGGTCTACTCGTTCCACATGACGTTGTCGTACTCGCGCGACCCGTTCTGCTGCTTCACCGCCAGCCAGGACCTGGCGACCTTCTTCGACTGCCACCGACAGGCGTTCGCGCACTTCGGCGGGGTGCCGATGACGATCGTCTACGACCGCACCAAGACCGTCGTGCGCCGGCACGTCGCCCCGGGCGAGGCGGTCCCGCTGCATCCGGAGGCGGTCGCGTTCGCCGGGCACTACGACTTCGACATCGATGTGCTGGCCGCCTACCGGCCGCAGGGCAAGGGCCGCGTCGAGCGGCAGGTCGGCATCGTCCGCGATCACGTGCTGGCCGGGCGGGCGTTTGCGTCCATCGAGGAGATGAACGCCGCTTTCGCAGCCTGGGTGCCGCTGCGGCGGGCGAAGGTGCATGGCACTCATGGCGAGGTCATCGGCCATCGGGCGGTGCGCGACCACATGGCCCTGCGTCCGCTGCCCGAGACTCCGTATGTGGTCGCCCAGCGGCAACTGCGGCATGTGGGCAAGGACTGCCTGGTCGCCTTCGACGCGAACCTTTACTCGGTGCCCGCCCGCAGGGTCCGCCCCCGTCAGCTGGTCGAGATCCGGGCCACGAAGTCCCAGGTCACGCTGCACTCCACGGTCCCCGGCTCGGACGGTGAGACTCTGCTGGCCGCCCATCCGCGGGCTGTTGGCCGCGGCGCCCGCATCGTCGACGACAGGCACTGGGACGGTCTGCCCACCGGCGCCGGCCGCCGCGTCACCACCGGCGACAGCCCGGCTTCGCCCCGCCGGGACCCCTCGCCCGAGCCGCAGGCCAGCCCGCTACAGGCCCTGCTGAACCGGGCCGCTGCCGCCCGCGTCGAGGTCGGCCGCCGTCCGCTGTCGGTCTATGACGAGCTGACCGGCACCCGACCCTTCACCTCCAACACTCCGACAAAGGAAGCCCGTTGAGCGAGCTGACCGGCACCCGCATCCGCACCACGGCCGTCAAGCTCGGCCTGCCTCACCTGGCCGACGCCCTGAACCAGTACATCCAGCGGGCTGACGAGGCCAAGATGGGCTATCTCGACTTCCTGGACCTGGTGCTGTCCGAGGAACTCGCCGTCAAGGACGACCGGCGCTTTCGGCAGGGCCTGCGGCTGTCGAAGCTGCCACACCACAAAACGCTGGACGACTACGACTTCTCCTTCCAGCCCGAGCTCGACCCCCGCAAGGTCAAGGATCTCGCCAGCCTCTCCTTCGTCGAGGAGAAGGCCAACGTTGCCCTGCTCGGCCCGCCCGGCGTCGGCAAGACGCACATCGCCGTCGCCCTGGCCGTCGCGGCCTGCCGGGCCGGCTACTCGATCTACTTCACCAGCCTCGACGACATGGTCCGCAACCTCAAGGCCGCCGAAGCGGCAGGTCGGCTGACCAGCAAGCTCGGCACTTATCTGCGGCCGGGCGTTCTCGTGGTCGATGAGGTGGGATACCAGCCACTCGAGCGAGCCGAGGCGAACCTGGTGTTCCAGGTGATCTCCAAGCGTTACGAGAAGGGCTCGATCATCCTGACCTCGAACAAGACCTTCAGCGAATGGGGCCAGGTCTTCGGGGACGAGGTCCTCGCCACCGCCATCCTCGACCGACTCCTGCACCACTGCGAGGTCGTTCCCATCAACGGCAACAGCTACCGGCTCAAGAACCGGCTCCAGGCCATCGAGCGAGACACCGACGTGGCCTGAGTGGTGCACATATCCCCGTACTTGGTGGTGCATTCACAAGAGTACGGGGACACGTATTCGCGGACGATGGTGACGCCGCCGCGATAACCGTGCTGTTGGAGTTCACCGAAAAGGTGGGCGGCATTCGTGCGCCCCTCGGCCCACCGCTGGTGGAGATAGGGCTTGTAAGGGTCCAGGATGCTGGTGCGGCCGGTCCATTGACCGACCAGCAGCTCGTCTGGGGTAGCCGCATGCGCGAGACGGCGAACCGTGGTCCGGCTCAATCCGAGCTCACGGGCGATGGCCCGCAACGCCATGCCCTGACCGAGCAGTTGGTGGACGGTGGCGTGCTGCCGCCGCACCCGCTCAGATAGGCGCCCTGAGGTGCGCGGGTGGGCCGATGGCTTGTCTTCCAGCGCCGATACGTCCGTCGGTGCGGCCGTGGTCGTGGCCTTCGGGTCCGGCTCGCGGAGCAGGGCGCGGTGGCGGACGACGGTCTTCTCGGCGGCCTCCCCGAGGTTGTTGGGTCGGACCGGGGTGCCCTGCCGGGATTACTCCCGGTGGGTTTCCCCGGCCCGCCCGCCGAACCAGGCGTGCCCGTCTCCGGGCACCGGGCTCTCCACGAGGTCATGCCGTTGGGATCGGGCTGTCGGCAACGGCTCAATGTGAGACCACTTCCACCGGATGAATTGTGGCCCTCCTGGGCGGCCTGACTCGTTGAGTCAGGCCGGGAGGATGGGTGATCAGCGTGGAGGACTGGGCGGAGATCCGCCGGTTGCATCGGGCCGAGCAGATGCCGATCCGGGCAATCGCACGAAAGTTGGGGATCTCGCGGACCACGGTGCGACGGGCGGTGGCCAGCGACCGGCCGCCGAAGTACGAACGGGCCCCGAAGGGGTCGATCGTGGACGCGGTCGAGCCGAAGATCCGCGAGCTGCTCGAGGTGTGGCCGGACATGCCGGCGACCGTGGTGGCCGAGCGGATCGGCTGGCAGCGCGGGATGACCGTGCTGCGCGATCGGGTGCGTGAGCTCAGGCTCGACTACCTGCCGGCGGATCCGGCCTCCCGGACCGGCTATGAGCCGGGTGAACTCGCCCAGTGCGATCTGTGGTTCCCGCCCGCGGAGATCCCGCTGGGGTTCGGGCAGACCGGGTGTCCGCCGGTGCTGGTGATGGTGTCCGGCTACTCGCGGTGGATCATGGCGAGGATGCTGCCGAGCAAGACCGCGGCCGATCTGATCGCCGGGCACTGGCGGCTGTTGACCGGCCTGGGAGCCGTTCCCAGGGCCCTGGTCTGGGACAACGAGGCAGCCGTCGGGTCCTGGCGGGGCGGCAGCCCGCAGCTGACGGAGGACTTCGCCGCGTTCGCGGGCCTGCTCGGCATCCGCGTCATCCAGTGCCGCCCGGGTGATCCAGAGGCCAAGGGGCTGGTCGAGCGTGCCAATGGCTATCTGGAGACCAGCTTCCTGCCCGGACGGATCTTTGCCTCGCCGACCGACTTCAACATCCAGCTCGCCGACTGGCTGACCAAGGCCAACCGGCGCATCCACCGCACCCTGCAGGCCCGGCCGACCGACCGGATCGAGACGGACAAAGCGAGGATGCTGCCGCTGCCGCCGGTCGATCCGCCGGGCTGGTGGCGGACCTCGCTCCGGCTGCCCCGCGACCACTACGTCCGCGTCGACACATGCGATTACTCCGTCCACCCGCTGGCCATCGGCCGACGCATCGAGGTGAAGGCCGACCTGGACCAGGTCCTGGCATTCTGCGAGGGCACCGAGGTCGCCCGGCATGCCCGCTGCTGGGCCCGCCATCAGTCCCTCACCGACCCCACCCACGCGGCCGCCGCGAAAGCCGGCCGCGACCGGGCCCGGCAACGGCCCGTTGCTGCTGACCAACTCGAGGTCGAGCAGCGGTCCTTGGACACCTACGACCGGATCTTCGGCGTCATCGACGGCGGCCTGTCCACTGGTGAGGGGGTCGCCTGATGGCTGGCAAGCAGACCACCAACGGCCGCGACGTCTCCTCCGAACTGGTCTATCTCACCAAGGCGTTGAAGGCTCCAGCCCTGCGGGATGCGGCTTCCCGGCTGGCCGAACGGGCCCGGGACGAGGGCTGGACGCATGAGGAGTATCTGGCCGCCTGCCTGCAGCGGGAGGTCGCCGCCCGCGACAGCCATGGCGCCGAGGGCCGCATCCGCGCTGCCCGATTCCCTTCCCGCAAGTCGCTGGAGGACTTCGACTTCGACCACCAGCGGTCCGTCAAACGCGAGACCATCGCCCATCTGGGAACGCTGGACTTCGTCGTCGGCAAGGAGAACGTGATCTTCCTGGGGCCGCCCGGCACCGGCAAGACCCACCTCGCCACCGGGATGGGCATCCGGGCCTGCCAGGCCGGACACCGGGTCGCCTTCGCCACCGCCGCCCAGTGGGTCGCCCGACTGGCGGAGGCCCACCAGGCCGGCCGCCTCACGGACGAGCTGACCCGGCTCGGCCGGATCCCGCTGATCATCGTCGACGAGGTCGGCTACATCCCCTTCGAACCCGAGGCCGCGAACCTGTTCTTCCAGTTCATCTCGGGCCGCTACGAACGCGCGAGCGTGATCGTGACCAGCAACAAACCCTTCGGCCGCTGGGGCGAGGTCTTCGGCGACGACACGGTCGCCGCCGCGATGATCGACCGCCTCGTCCACCACGCCGAAGTCATCTCACTCAAAGGCGACAGCTACCGCATGCGCGGCCGCGACCTCGGACGGGTTCCCGCCGCCAACACCGGGGAATGACCAACATCAACTGACAGCGTGAGGTCCACTTTTCATCTGGTGCCCACGGCCCACGATTCAGCCGTTACCGACATCGCCTGTCGGGGCGTCCGGCCAAGGGGTGGGGATGCTGTTCCCCCGGTAGCGATACGGAGTGATCGGCACTTTGCCGAGGTGAAACAGTCTGATCCCGTCCAACTTGATGTCTTTCCAGCGTCCTTGCGGAGTTCGGAGCCATCGCCGGATGGCCTTCCACTTCATGCGGTGCCGGTGCATCACCCAGCGGATCACCCGCCACCAGACGAAGGTGTGCAGGCGGGCCATGGTGGGCTTGGCGACCGCGTGTTTGAAGTAATTGGCCCAGCCGCGCAGGATCTGGTTGATCCGGATCAGCGCGATCTTGTAATCGAGATGCGACAACTTCTGGGTCAGTGCCTTGATCTTCCGTTTCAGCGCCTGGACTGGCTTGTCGGCAATGAACGTGTAGACGTGCCACTTGTCCGTTCCCCGCTTCCGCATCCAGACGATGCGAAAACCGAGGAAGTCGAACCCGTCCGCAAGATGGACAATCCGGGTCTTGATCGGGGAGAGCACCAAGCCCATCCCAGCCGGGACCTCGCTCACCTGTCCGCGGAGATCTTCGACATGTTCCCGGGTGCCGTGGACCATGATGACGAAGTCGTCCGCATAGCGGACCAGTCGCCAGGTCGGCAGGCCCCGATGTCGTCGTCGTTCGCGGTCCCGCCGACCCGACATGGAGGTTGCCCACTGTTCGGCGGCGAAGCCGTCGAGCACGGACAGTGCGATGTTGGCCAGCAGGGGCGAGAGGATCTCTCCTTGCGGTGTTCCGGAGGTGGTCTCGTCCCGTTCGCCGAGCTCGGTCATGATCCCGGCTTTCAGGAACGACTTCACCAGCGCCAGCACCCGCTTGTCCTTCACCCGCGCTCTCACGCGGTCTATCAGGGCCGCGTGATCGATGCGGTCGAAGCACGCCTCGATATCCGCGTCCAGCACCCAGCGGTAGCCCTGGGAGCCAAACGGACGGCCAGCTCGGTCAACCAGCGCCATGTCCGCTTGTGCCGCATCCAGCTGGTCCCCTGCCCGGGACGGAACTTCATGCGTAGCGACGGAGCAGGGCCCCTTCACCGTTTCTCTGGTGGGTGTGGGCTGCCTCCGTTGTCCCGAGGCAGCCCACAGCGGCATATGGGGGTCTGCCGCGCTTCAGTCCCATTGGATCATGGACACCTGCCCCCTTTCAGGAGTGATCATTACTCAACATGAAAGACACGGCCAGGACGCACCGACAGGCGCGGGCAGGCGCCGGGATCGGGCCAAGGCCATGACGGTCGGCGCCGGGCAGGAATGGCGTTTGAGCGCATGCGCCGAGCCTCTCCGTCAGCGGCTCACCTCCGCTCTTCGATGCCGTGACGGGTGTGAGACCGGTGCAGCAGCTCGGCGCGGGAGGGCATGGGGGCTGGGCTAGGTGTGGGGCAGCGCGAGCGGCGCGGGCGAGGATCTCAGGGTTGTGCTGGAGGCTGTCGCCAGGGTCGAGCAGGTTGATTTGGCGGCAGACCGCGCGGGCGAGAATGGGATCGCAGGCTGCGGCGGGGTAGATCACGTGCCGTTGGTAGAGGGCGATGCTGCGGTCGGGGGTGATGTCGCCCTCGGTCAGTTCTCCGGTCCAGTGGCGGAGCCGGTCTCGGTCTTCCACGGCGGCGACCTGGAACCGGGTGCGTGTGTTGGTGGATACGGCCACGTCGTAGGCCAGGGCCTGGTCGCGCAGGTCGGGGTGCTGGTCAACGATCTGGGCCAGGTGGTGCGCGTGGCTGACCGCGTCGGAGGCGCCGTGGCCGTAGACCGGATTGGTGTGGCATTGCACGTCCCCGACCAGGTGGAGGCCCAGGACAGCGGGATGCCCGCCGGCGACCAGCGAGCGCCATTGGCTGTGCAGTCTGCCCATCTGCCGTACCGGGGTGATGGGGTCGGCGCACTCGAGGAACGGTCCCAGCGGGGCTTGGGCAGAAGCTGCTGTGGTGAACGCGTTCTCCTGGTGCAGGTTGTGCAGTGCCCTGTCGTCGGCCCGAACGGTTTGCATGAGGGAGAAGGTTCGGTTGTCGCCGGGGAAGACCGCGAAGGAGAATCCGGGCGTCTCGCCGCGGGGACCGCCCAGCATCCACGGACCCGCGGGGAGCACCAGCCCGGAGCGGAGCCGGTAGTGGCGGCTGTAGTGCGTGAGGCCGCATTCGGCGCGTTCCTCTGCGATCGGCCCGGCGCCGATCGCGGCCAGCCACCGGCCCAGGGGTGTGGCGCGTCCGGTGGCGCACACAATCAGGTCGGCTTCCACCGTCCCGTGACTGGTGTGCAAACCAGTCACAACGGACGGCCGGGACGGGTGAGCCGCCAGACCGAGAATTCTGGTGTGCAGGGGGTGGACATTGAGCTCGGCGAGTGCCGCCTGCCGCAGCTGGCTGTCGAAGACCGGCCGGCGGCAGGCGATCGAGCGCAGCTCCTCATCGCCTGGCTGCGGCGGTCCGCGCCGCCTGATCGACTTCCTCCGCGCCAGCTTCCATGAGCATCTGCAGCACGTCGGGCGTATGGTCACGCAGCTCCCGGCGGCTGGCAGCGAGGAACGTGTGCGGTTGGTGGAACTGAGGAATGCCGGGACGCTGCCATTGATCGGCAAGCAGGTCGGTTTCCTTGG
Source organism: Streptomyces sp. CA-251387 (assembly GCF_050936625.1). NCBI lineage: Bacteria > Bacillati > Actinomycetota > Actinomycetes > Kitasatosporales > Streptomycetaceae > Streptomyces > Streptomyces sp. CA-251387. The sequence continues at coordinate 91,174 of NZ_JBNJMJ010000002.1, forward strand.
CCGCGCTCTGGTCGGCGTCTATGAGCAAGACGTGATGGCCACGCCTGGCGAAGCAGAGCGCTGCGGTGAGTCCACCGATCCCTCCGCCCAACATTCCTACCTTCATTGACCGCTCCTCGGTGTGCTGGTCGCCTCGGTGGTCATCAAGCCTCGTGGTCGCCTTCCCGGGGAGGCGTGCGATCAAGCGCGTTGGCATACGACGAGCGAGTTCATAGGACAGAGAGTCATTGAGGTTCTTCAACTCGCCCACCGATCGGGTGACACCCCACAGGGATCTGAGCAGGTCAGGACGGACTGCGCTCGTCCCCGGACGCTCAACTTGAAAAGGCTCATTGCCTGCCAGTAGGCGGCGCCGTAGTGGCGCAGGCATTTCGCAGATATCTTTGGCTGATGCCAGGCGATCTCGTTCATGCCCGCATCGCACAGTGCTTCGGTGTAGGCCTCGATGCTCCAGTAATGGTTGGTGATCAGAGGTGACTGATAATCACCGACGACCAGTCTGAAACTGTAGGCCTGCCCGAGGGAGAGGTCATTTATATCGAAGAGATGGATTCCGTAGGCGTGGTAGTAGCCCGATTTTCTGGAGAAGTCAGGATTGGCATGGTAGCCGATGAACCGGCCTCCGGGTCTGGTGTTTCTTGATATTCCCTGACAGATGGCCGTGAGCTGCTGCGGGGACTGTGCGCTGCCGCCGGGCGAACGGGCCACGGCCGAGCTCAAGGAACGCTGGCGCATACTCAAGCACGTCACCCTCAGTCCCGACCGCATCGGCGCCATTGCCAAGGCCGCCCTCGTCCTCAACAACGCATGGCAATGACCTTCGTTGAGAAAACCTCAGTGGATGAGATCTCCGCGTTGCGGCTGGGCCGGGTGAAGTTGGGCAAGGTGCCGAAGCCGAACCGGCTGGCGACGATGGCGCGGGGTGGGCCTGGGGTCGAAGGCGCCGATCCTGGAGTGAACGCCGGAACCGAAGGGTACCGCGCTGTTGACGTCGGTGGTGCGGGCCAGCCACGGGCTGAAGACGGTGGCCGATCCCGGCCGCCGGTTCGATGTCTCCGACCGCACCGCCTTGCGGTGACCACCGACCAGCCGAACTGCCAAGCCAACACACCCCGATCACAGTCGCGCGCCACGCCGTAAATCTGCGATACCCGGGCAGTTAGCCCATACCCATAGCAAATTGCATCCAGTGCAAGACGTAATGAGCAGACCCTACTCAATCGTAGGTGGTGTCCCAAACTCTGATGAGCGGCTCCGCCTCCCGTCTTACGAACAGCCAACCTGCCGACACTCCATCGGTTTGGAAACCTACTCGAGGGCCTTGCCCGTTATACAGCCCCTGCTATCACCCGATCAGCGCCCGGTCTGAGCAAGCCGACCATGCAATCGGGACCACAACCGGCGAGCGCACCTTCGGCGTTGAAGTCCTGGCGGATCCTCTGCCGTGCACGATGCCCCACCACCGCATCAGCCGGATCGGCAGGAACATCAAGGCCATCCACACCTCTCCTGACCTGCGAGTGCTCAGAATTAAAGGGGTTTATTGGAATTTTTGAGTATCGATTACTCAGGCGTGGTCTGATGCTAACGGGGAGGGTGGCGGATAAGGGGAGCTGCGGGCTTTCGGTGACCGCTGAAAGCCCGCTCCCTAACTGGCCATCATCGTGCCTTTGGAAATGGTGGAGTGGCTGTCAGCGTTTTCACTTCCGGCCTCGCCCCCGGGGCCGGATCGCCCGGGTCGGCCCGCGCACGCCGACCCGGGCGGGGCGGGACTCCTACCCCCCGGGGTCCCGCCCCTCATAGCCATATGAATTTCGCTCAGGCCTTCCGGCCCTAAAGCGTGTTGCACAAGGCCGTGAGCTGGGCATCTCCCGGGTATGGCCGGGGTGTTAAGGGCTGACCGAGTGTGGGTGGAGACATTCACCGGGCTGCGAGTGGCGCAGTTTGCGGGTCTGTTGAAGGTGGTGCGGGAGCGGGGCGGTGATGGCACCTTGCGGGGCCGGCCGTGGTCCCTGCCGCTGGCCGAGCGGGTCCTGCTGGTCGCGGTGTACTACCGCACGAACCTGACCATGCGGCAGCTGGGTCCGCTGTTCGGGGTGTCCTCCTCCACGGTGTGCCGGTCATCCAGCGACTGGGGCCACTGCTCGCGCTCGAGCCCATGACCCGCCCGGCCGACGGCCCGGACCGGTTGTGGATCGTGGACGGCACGCTGGTCCCGGTGCGGGACCGGAGCGTGGGCGCCTCCAGCCGTAGCTACCGGTTCTCGGCAAACGTGCAGGTCGTCGTGGACGCGGACACCCGGCTGGTGGTGGCGGCGTCCCGCCCGCTGCCGGGCACCACCGCGGACGCGCATGCCTGGCGGCGCTCCGGCCTGGCCCCCCACTGCGAGGGCGTGACGGTGCTTGGCGACGGCGCCTACCTCAACACCGGGCTGATCGTGCCGCACCGTAAACGGCCCGGACGGCCGTTACTGAAGGGCGAGGAGGAAGACAACGCCGAGCACCGCAAGGTCCGAGCTCGCGTGGAGCACGTGATCGGAAGGATGAAGAACTACAAGATCCTGCGCGACTGCCGGCAGCGCGGCAACGGCCTCCACCACGCCGTCCAAGCCGTCGCCCGCATGCATAACCTCGCCCTCGCCGCATGATCACACACGCCAACAAGGCCAGCTCAGACTGCCTGATCACGGCCTTGTGCAACACGCTTTAGTGTGATGCGCCTGAAGTTCGTTGAATACCTGTAGCCTTACCGCCACCGAACACCGCATCGAGATGATCACCGCTTCGTGATCTGGGACCAGATCACCAGCACCACCGGCCTGCCCACGGCAGCCTGAACCAGGGCAACCACACCAGTCCACCATGCCCTGGCGTGTCGTCAGACATTCACCCCCATCAACGTGACAACGCCTCGATCGGAGCAGTGCGAACGGGCAAGCGCTGCGGAATCAGCTTGAACAGCCGGTCCAGTTCGTCGGCCGTTTCGGCTCCGATGAAGGCGAAGGCCACCCACTCCGAGGCATGATGCATCTGGAGAACGTCCCCCTTCTCGTGCCACACCTGGGCCCCCAGCACTCCGGGGGTGGCCTCGATTTCCTCGATCGTGGGGATTTCCACGATCCGGCCGGGAGCATGCGGCCGTAGGTGGAGGACACCGATGTGAGGCGCGACCGGACGCGGTCGCTCTGTCCGACCGGTGATCGCGAGCTCGGCGATCGCGGTCCATACGCTCCGCCCCATCGCCTGGCTCATCAGCCCGGGGCTCCAGCCGCCGCCGACCCGCGTGGCTATTTCCGAGAAGACGATCTTTCCGTCCGGCCGGCGGAACACCTCTAGGTGGATCATCGTCTCGGAGATTCCGAGCGCGCTCATGACCTGTGCCGTCAACGACTCCAACTCTTCGTACAGCTCCTGGTGCTCCTCGCGAAACAGCAGCTCGCCACCGTCTTGCTGAGGTCCTCCGCGCAGTACCGTCAGCCTGGGGGCGAAGTATCGGGAGACGAAGTAGAAATGCGGTCCGCCGTTGCCCCAGTAGGCGTCCACATACAACTCTTCCGCTTCCACGAAGGACTCGACGATGAGCTGCCGGGACCCCAGGGTCGGCTCGTACGTGAAGGACCTGAGGGTTTCGGCGAACTCCGCCCGGTTGTGCGCCAGATGTGTGCTCATCGTTCCAAAGCCGGCCGCCGGCTTCACCACGACAGGGAACTCCAAGCGCTCGGCCATCGCGGCGACCGCTGCGCTATCTGTGTGATCGGGCAGTGAGGAGAACTGGGGCGTCGGAACGCCGGCCTCGGCAAGCACGTGCTTCATCCAACGCTTGTCGCGGGTTGCCACTGAGCCGGGGACTTGGGCCCCGAGCCCGAGCACTTCGGCGAGGTAGGACCCGCCTAGTTGGGAGAACTCCGTGAAGCTGATGACTCGGCCGACCTCTGGGTCCTGGAGGCGAATCGACACCGCCACGGTTGCAAGTTCCTCGAGGGCGTTGAAAGTGCTTACGACGTGGACTGATGAGGCCCGGGAGAGGAGATCCTGGTCGATATCAGCGTGCTCGACGTCGAAGTTGTCCAGCACGACGTGCACGAGGGCGCGTTCCATCAGCTCCCGGGCGAGCACCGGCTGCCACTTACAAAGGACGACCGACCGCAGTGGGGTCGGGTCACCATGGACCAGGATTTCCGTCCGGTCCTTTGAGGTTGGGTTCATTTAAATCTCCGTAGCAACGTGGAGTAAATGACAACTGTTTGCGCGGATGCAGCCGTCAGACGTCCATGAATACACGAACTGCCGAACTCAAACACCGAGGCGGGCTCGGATGAGGGCCCGACCACTCCTCCACCGTCAGCAGGCGGTCTTCTCGTAAATGGAATATCACATTCTTCCGACTGACACACGAGAAACTAGACGTGGCAATGCGAGGGTTGCACGATCACACCCGGTTCGAACTACTCCATCGTTAACTGCTCCAGGCGTTGAGCGAGCGCGCAGCTCGTGTCCGTCCTGCCTTCCTGCGGTTCTGTCATGTATCCATGATTTCTGTACGGCCCTTCTGTCCGCAATGCCACCAGCGACAAAACGCCCGGAACTGCACAGGCTCGGCTTGTCTATCGAGCATGCCGGCCATTCCTCTTCACGCCTTCCTATCGGGATCTGCGATTTCGCATAGGAATTGGTCACGGTATCCGTCGAACGGGGCGGCAACTACCCAACCCTGGGAGTCAACTCCGGCTCTGGGCGATGCCACGTATCGTTCGGCAAGTAAATCGGCCAGCTTCAAGGAACGTTCGGCAACGAGCTGGCGGTCCTCCTCTGCAAGCACCTTCGCCAGCGGACGATTCAGCCGATGGATACGACGGTACTCTTCGCTGAGCAGCCTGTAGTTTCCAGCCTCGAGGTCCGCGGCGACGGGCGCGAGTCCGGAGCAAGTGATCCCCCCGGCATCCACCCGCGCCAAGCGCAGTCCGGGCGGCCCTTCCCCAGCCCCCTCAACGAATACCTGCGTGGGACTCACCTTGCTGCCATAGCGCGCGGCCCGCCCGCGCTGGTTGTGTGCGCCAAGTGCCAGCGCCCTCTGCGAGATTCCGAACTCGAGCACGGAGACTTCGGGCACGCCGAGGTAGTTGCGGAAGCGGTCGCCGAGTTCATACGCCAGCATCCATGGTTCGAGTCTGTCGCCAGGCGCGGGCAGCAGCGCGGCAAGGCTGTTGCGCGAGTAGTGGACCGGGCCCGGTCTCTGAAGCAGCAGCAGAGGCAACCCCACGGCATCGGCCACGGTGCGGACGAGTTCGATCAACCGCCCCCACTCCTCGGCGACCTTCTCCCTGAGCGTGGCGATGTGCAGGCCGACGAAGGGGAACACGAACTCGTCGCGGATCATCGGACGCGGTGCGGCCACGGGCCGGTAAAGACCCTCGGTCGAGGCCACAGCACACGTCTCCAGGCCCGGTCCGAGCCGTTCCCGAAGCGCGTCCAGATGGGAGACGTTCGTGTCGAACCACAGGAAGCGGTTGCCGGACAGCCGGAAGCAGTCGAAGTGTTCGGACATACTGCCGGCGAACTCGCGCTGCCAGGGGTCCGCGAGCAGGGGCGGGTGGGCCAGGACGTCCAGGGGCCAGAACTCCCCAGCGCGGTTGAGGACGACATCGATCATCAGGTCGCCCAAGTCCAGGCCGGCGGCGGTGAGATGGCTCAGGCCGTGGCCGAGTGGGAAGCGGCTCAGGTAGCCGGAGGTGATCAGCCGGCGCTGGTACCCCGGCAGCGACGAAGGCGCGTCATGCAGCAGCATCACGCAGTCCTGACGCACAGCACTTCACACGTTGCAAGGAAGGCTCTTCCTCGACGACCTCGGCCCGGACGTCAGCGAACCAGCGATCAACGGCCTCGAGAAACGCCTCGAAGTTCGCCGTTCGGGTTCTAGCCCAGCCCTCGGCCAACAGGACGTCCCCACGCGGTTGTCCACCGTCGAGTGCGTAGCCCAGCGAGTACACCAGTTGGTCCAGGCCACCCTTGCGCAGTCGCTCGCCGGTCACCAGGGTGAAGTCGGTGCCGAGCGTCCGCAGGGACAGCATGCGCCGGCCTTGCGGCGTGTACGCCTGACAGTCCGTACCGAAGTTGACCTGCTCACGGACCCTGATCCCACGCCACCACCCGGTGTTCCCGATGGTCGGTACCGCGAACACCGGGGGCTGGCGCTCCCAACCGAGGGCGGTCAGCTCGGCGAAGAGACGGCGGCGGCGTGCGCGCGTCCCCTTCTCCTCGCGTGCCAGCAGCAGGTGCTGCTTGTACGGCCCAGGGTGCGCCCTCATGACTTGCCCCCAGCGAGTTCAATAGTCACAGGGTCCGTGGTGATGAGAACGCTCGCGCCCAGCGGCAGGGAGAGCTGCGGCTCGGTGTGCCCGAAGTCAACGTCTGCGACGATCGGGATGTCGATTCCGTCGAAGACTTGGAGGATCGCTTCGTCGAAGTCGGCGAAGCCGGAGGCAGCCGTCTGCGGGCGTGCCCGCCGACCGAACACCGCACCCGCCAGTCCGCTCAGGCGTCCGGACTGACGCCACTGGTTGAGCATGGCGCAGACCTGGTCCGGACCGACGCCGAAGTCCTCCAGAAAGAGCACGGCTCCATCAGTCTCTGGGAGGTAAGGCCCACCGAATGCTGACCGCACGGACAGCATGCAGCCGGCCAACAACCAACCGCTTGCCGTTCCGTGGCGCAGCGCCCGCCACGGCGTAGCCTCCTTCATCAGCAGCGCCCGCTCGTCGTCTCGGTCCCACCACGGGTCGTCGTCCGTCCATTCGTCCGGCTGTACCAGCTCTCCCGCGTACTCACCAGCAAGCGTGCGTACCAGGCTGTCGACCGTGTACGGGAACGGGGCGGTCCAGTGGCCGAATTCGGAGACAGCCATGGGGCCGTGGATGAGCGAACCCACGCCGTGTGTGTACAGAGCCCACAGCACGTTCGATACGTCGCTGTAGCCGACGATCGGCTTTTCCTGCTCCGCGATCCACTGGTAGTCCAGATACCGCAGAACGAGGTCGGCTGTATATCCGCCTGCTGTGGCGAGCACAAAGTCTACCTTCGGGTCGTCAAGCAGGCCGTGGAGCTCCTCAGCCAGATAGGGCGCGGGCGCCGCGCCGGGTCCGCTGATCGCATACGTCGACGGCGCTGTGACCACCTCCCAGCCGAGTTGACTCAGCTCGGCCACCGCCCGAGCCATCCGTTTTGGGAAAAGCGCAGGGGCAGGCGAGGATGGCGTCCAAAGCCCGACTGTTCGGTCCCTACGGCTCACCACAGCCGTCGTCGCCGTCCTCATTTCGCCTTGCGGACGTGGACCATCAGATTGACGCCCCGCTCGGCCCACTCGACGTGTTCGGATGCCTCGACCTCCAACTCCAGCAGACTGCGGAAGTAGTCAGCATCCTGCAGGCGCTGCGAAATCTCGCTGAGCTTCTCGTAGGGATAGCCGAAGTCCTCCGATTCTGGGTGGACGAGGGTGGTGATGCCAAATACGCGCTCGACCACCAGACCGGCATCCTCGCCGAGTTTGCGTAGGTCGGTGGAGGAGTAGACACGCAGCGGCGGTACGTGCGGTGCCCACTTGACGATCCTGCTGTCCATCAACTCGCGGATCTCGCTGGCATCGGCACCGTCCCGATTGATCTTCGAGTGAATCGCGTTCGACAACGAGTGGCTCATCAAGAGGCCATGCGCCCCCGGCTTCATCACTCGGTGCAGGGTGTCGAACGCAGCACTCGGATTGTCGAGGAAGCTGAGCACACCATAGGTGCTGATCACCCCGTCGAAGGTGCTGTCGGCTAGCTGCGGCGCGTTCTCCAGGTCACATTCGACCAAGCGCACCTTGTCCTGCGCACCAGCCCGCTCGATGTTACTGGTCGCCTCCGCCAGCATATGGGAGGACTTGTCCGCGACCGTCACCTCCACACCCAGAGCCTTGGCGCACCAAAGTGCCCAACGGGCAGTACCGCCGCCCGCGTCGAGGATGTGCTGGCCCGGTCGTACCGACAGGTGTTGACGGAACAACACCTGCACAAGAGCGTCGGAAAATGCCCAGTACGCGGCTTGGTTGAAGCCTGCTACTTTTCCTGCGTAAGGCTCGAAGAACTTCTCGTACTGCTCGACGGTCATAAGCGACACGGCAGCATCCTTTCGCTCGAAGAATCTCGGAAGCTTGGACCACGAAGTGGCTATTGCATACCCACCCGCGAAATCGGACTGGGCATCACGGTGCCAGCGGAATACCGTTCAGCCGCGGTGCCAGCTGCAGGTCGCGAATATCAGAATGGCCGAGGACCCACATGAACCAACGCTCGACACCCATGCCGAATCCGGACGTCCTCATCGGGATCGCGTCCTTCATGTCGACATACCACCGGTAGGCGTCCTCGCTGACAGAATGGTGGGCCAGCGCACTCCGGCATTGCTCCCCTGTGACATGTCGTTCGCCGGCCCCCACAACCTCGCCGATACCGAAGAGCAGATCAGCATTGAGAGCCTTACGCCGGTCCGGGGCGGCGTACGCCTGATAGAACGGAACCGACAAGTGGTCGAAGTGGGTAACCCACAGCACGGGGCTCACTTCGTCCAGCAGCCGACGCTCGCCGTGACGGGTCAAAGACCGCCACTGGCCAAAGTCGCGGACAGCAAGGGGGTCGCCGTCCAGGTAGTCGACGGCTTCGTCCAGCGTCATTCGTGGGAAATCGTCCAGCCCAGCCATGTGCTCGATATGCGCGAGCGGCACGGCGAGTGATTCCAACTGCTTGCCGCATTCCACCAAGACTGTGGTCGCCAGCATCCGCACATAGGACTCAACTGTGCAGACCACATCGTCCAGCCCGCCCTGGATCTCGGCCTCGCTGTGGAAGAACTGGTTCAGGTGGGTAGCGTCGGCCTCCTCTCCGCGGAAGCTCGGCATCAGATACCAGGCGCCCTCGGGGCTGAGCCGGCAACCGTACTCCAACATGAACTGCATAGAGTCAGCCAGATAAGTGCGCTGCCCGAACAAGTCGATCTCGACCGGGGAGGAGTCGCTGCCCAAACCCATTGGACTGGACACGCTGTCGGTAGTGATCGGCAAGTGCAAGGCTTTGACGCCCCTGTCTCGCCAAAAATGACTGGTGGCGGTCGTTACGAGATCCTGCAGGTCGACCAACGTACGGTACATCGGCTGGTCGACGATTCTAAGGAAACGATCGGGAGCTGGGCACCACCTTCCGTGCGGACTCCTGTGGAACGAAGTCAAAATACCCTCCACCTCTCTCATACCTACGTAGATAAACGGGAACTACTTGACGCCAGGCGGCAGCCAGGTCGCATCTGTCGGCCAAGTTCCAACGATCCTCCACCATGCACACGCCCGGTTGATGAGTAGCGAGCACTCGACCTGCTGAGATCGGCGGGATTCGGGCAGGCGTAGGACGACCGTTCTCCACGCTTCGAGATGTCGGAGTAACCAAGCGCGAGAGAACAGCTGCTGCCCGTCGAAGGGCCCGCGGGTCAAGGCTCTTGCAATGAGTCTGCGAGGCCACTGGCACATCGAAAACAAGATCCACTACGTAGGGGATGTCCTCTGAGACGAGGACCGCTCGCAGATCCGCACTGGCCACGGCCCCGAGAACATGGCCACCCTGCGCAACACCACCCTCAACCAGCTACGCGCCACCGACGCCACCAACATGACCGAAGCCGTCCGCGACCCGTCCTACGAACCCTTCACCGTGCAAGAGCCCTGAGACTCCGGCGGACGGCGGTGATCAGGTCGTACGGGTCGGCGAAAGCCGCGGTTGGCCGTGGTGGTGCGCCGTGGTACCGACCAGATGCCCGCGACAGGGTTGAGGTCCGGTGCGTATGGCGGGAGTTGGTAGACGGCGAGCCAGTCGCGTTCGGCGATGTAGCGGTGCACCTTGGCCGTCGAGTGGGTGTCAGGTTGTCCCAGACCAGCACGATCGGGCCGGCGAGCTGCTGATGCGCGGTCTGGCTTCGTCCTCGAAAACGAGCCAGGCGTCGAGCGCCGCCACGGGCCTTCCACTTGGGGCCAGGCCTCCTTCACCCAGCCGGCTATCACCGCCTGGTCGTGCTCCACCGCCCGGCGAGCCGGCACCCGGCAGTTTCAGCCATGCCGCTTGAGCAGTACGGCAACACCCTGCACGGTGTAGTTCTTGTGGAACCGGCGCCCGATGAGCGTCTTGATCCGTGACAGAGTCCAAGTCCGGTCCGGCCAGCCGTGCACCACCAGCCCTTTGGCCAGTTCCTGCTCCAGCACGGCGAACTGCTCGTCACTGAGCAGCGGCAGGGACGCCGGTCCTTTGAAGGCTAAAAGCTCTCGGCCCGCCTTGAGACCAGGCCTTGCGCCAACGCTGTACCGACCGGACACTGACCCGCAGGTCGCGCGCGATGACCGCGCTCTCGTCGCCGGATGAACCGCTCGACGCTTCCATCCTCAACTTCTCGCGTAGAGCGCGCCGCTCGTCGGTCAGCCCGCGCAGGTCGATGCAGAGATCCGGCGGATCGCCTGCACCATTCGGGCCCGCGGCCACTTCCCTTCAAGAACGCCGCCCTGAGGTGCGTCTACCTCGCGGGGATGTCCCTCGCCCCGGCCGGGACAGGACGCAAGCGCTGGACGATCAGGCGGAAGCGGGCGCTGCAAGCCTTTCGACATCGCATTCGATGGCCGCCTTACCCACAACCGAATCTGACTATGAAACCTACCTAGTTACACCGTTTCCTGGACAGACCGGAAATCAGAGCCTCCAAAGAACCAGGATGGTTCAATTTGAGAGGCGATTACTCATAGCGGCAGTCCCTGGCCGGGGCAGTGTTGCGACGAGCCCCGCTCTGTCTGCGGCCCGACGTGTCGCCCGACCCGATGCATCGGGTCGGAGGATTACGGGCCAGAGTGATCATTCAACGGCTCATCGTTCAGTTGATTAACCGCTCGAGCGTTCAAAAAACGAGGAGTCGAAATACTTGCCATCCGTCGCCGTGTCTTCCATGCGTCAGTGGGTTGAGCGGTGTGCTGCCTGACGGCTGGTAGTGCCGGGGACGGGTCGGGTGTGCTGCGCAGGCGCCGGGCCCGGCTTTCGTCTTCGTGACTACGTGTGTGAGGTGGCAGGTTGGTGGGCCGGGACTGGGTTCCTGTTTTGCCGCGCAGTGCGTGGGTGGCGCTGGGGGCGGATGCGCTGTCGGCGGTGGGGAGCGGGCTGACGCTTCCGTTTCTGATGGTGTATCTGCATGCGGTGCGCGGGCTGGGGCTGGGGGTTGCGGGGGCAGCCACGGCGACGGTCGCGTTGGCTGGTCTGGTGGGGAATCCGGTCGGTGGGGCATGGGTGGACAGGTCCGGGCCACGGCGGGTTCTTGTCGCAGGCTGGGCTGTCGCTGCTGTGGGAGCGTGCGGGCTCGCAGTAGTGTCGCGGCCGTGGCAGGCGTTTATGGCAGCGGCGGTGTCGGGCCTGGGTGTCGCGCTGGCATTGCCGGCGCAGGACGCTCTGCTGGCCCGTCTGGTACCCGAGCAGGGCCGTTCCGGGGCGTTTGCGGTGCGGCATGCAACGTTCAATCTCGGTCTGGCCGTGGGCGGGCTTGCCGCGGCTCTGTTGGCGGATGTGGCCAACCCGTCCTCGTTCGTACTCCTTTATGTGCTGGACGCGGCGAGCTTTGTGCTTGCGATACTGGTCCTGGTCTGCGGCACTCCCATCCTTGCCGCCGCCCTCGCGGCGGAGGGTGACGCGCCCAACGCTGATGGTCCAGTTCCTGTTGGCGGGTACCGGGCGGTGGCGCAGGACCGGCTGTTCGTGCGGCTGTGGGTGCTGCTGGCTGTCTTGGTGGCGGTGGGTTTTGCGCAGTTCAATGCGTCCTTTGCTGTCTTTATGACCGAGGCGGGGATGAATGTGGGCTTGATGGGGGTGGCGTTCACGGCCAACATGGTGACGGTGACCGCGGCCCAGCTGGTGGTGCTCAAACTGGCCCGAGGCAGCCGACGCACCACCGCGATCAGAGTCTTGTGCGGCCTGTGGGCGCTGTCGTGGGCACTGGTGCTGGCCGGCACTCGCCTGCAGGCCGGTACGGCAGCAGTAGCGTTCATCCTCGCTGCGGTCACCTTCGCCTTGGGCGAGACCCTGTTTGCCCCCACACTCCCGGCCCTGGTCAACAACATAGCCCCGGAAACCCTGCGGGGCCGCTACAATGGCGCGGCGGCGTTCGCCTACGCCGCCGGCTTCGCCGCCGGGCCGGCCGTGGCAGGGATCCTGCTTCAGCACCACCTGACCATCCCCCTGCTCGCCGGACTCATCCTCGGGTGCGTCGCAGCCAGCCTGCTGGCCGCCTCGGTCAGACGCCGGTTGCCTAAGGCCGCCGACCTCATCGATCCCCCCACAGCCGTCAGCCAACGGGACAGTGCCTCCCCACTTGCTCCGAAGCCATGATCCACAAGCGTGGGCTGGTCCGCGGCCCGAAACAAACGCACCGACCTGGTCTTGGACGCATTGACCTGTGTTCCGCGTAATTCTGGAGCTCTGCCGCGCTGAATATGCAGGTCAGCGGACTGAAGGCTGGTGACGCGGCCGGATTCGCTTACTGATCCTTTCACAATGAGGTCCGTAGTCGTCTCAAGCAGATGATGCTGCAGGCGAGGTGGAGGTCGGCGCATATCTCGTAATGGATACGGAGTCGTTTGAACTGGTGGAGCCGGGCGAAGGTGCGCTCGACGACCCACCTGGCCTTGCCCAGGCCGGATCCGTGGGCGATGCCTTTGCGGGCGATCCTCGGCGTGATGCCTCACGCTCGCAGGGAGTGGATCGCCTTCCCCAGCCGCTATCTCCCCGAAGGCAGCATGGACGAGCTCTACCCCGAACTCCCCGAAAGCGCCCCCGCACTACCCCACACCACCATCACGCCCACCGATTGATCGGCTACACCACCACGCGGGACACCATCCTGTCACCACCCACCGCATCCCGGGGGAACTTCAACCCAGCGAGATGCGGTGACTGAACCTCTTTCATCCTGGCTGTCGGGTGAACCAGGCTGATCAGGGGCGGTGACATGGCGAAGCCCCTCGTCGTTGGTGTGGTGATCTCACTCAGCACGCCGACGGCCGGGGGGCTTCGTTGGTTCCGTATCCTTCCACGCTCGATGTCCGGCACGAGCTGGTCGAGCATGTCTCATGGCTCATCTACGTCCGAAGGTGTGAACGCCGCACTCGCTGGCGCAAGTTGAGCTGCTTCCGTCAGGCACAGCTCGTCCTGGCCCACCTGCGCAAGAACGAAACGCTCGCTCAGCTCAGCGCAGGGTTCGGCGTCTCCGAAGCGACGGCCTGGCGGTACGTGGACGAGACGGTCGACGTCCTCGCCGCCTGGGCGCCCGGCCTGCGCGAGGCCCTGACCGGCCGCGGCGAGGACGACTTGGTGATCCTGGACGGCACGCTGATCCCCACCGACCGGGTCGCGGCGGACGAGCCGTACTACTCCCAGAAGCACAAGAAGCACGGCATGAACGTGCAGGTCGTCGCCGCACCCGACGGCACACCCCTGTGGTTCTCGCGGGCCCTGCCTGGACGCACTCACGACCTGACCGCCGCCCGTGCTCACGGCGTGATCGAGAACTGCCACACGCGACAGATCCTCGTCCTGGCCGACCGCGCCTGCCAGGGCGCCGGCGCCACCGTCCGCACCCCCTACTACCACCACCGCGAACTGCCCGAGCACTGCCAGCAGTACAACCGGCACCACGCCCGACTCCGCGCCCCTGGCGAACACGCCTTCGCACAGCCGACTGCTGTGGGCCTCACCCGCACTGCCAGGGACCGTTCACGACATTCGCGTGGCCCGGGAACACGGCATCATCAAAGCCCTCGACCAGGCCCACATCCCATGCTGGGCGGACAAGGGCTACCAGGGCGCCCGCGGCACGGTCCGGGTTCCGTTCCGCGGCCGATGGCAGACGCTTCCCGCAGGTCAGCAGGCCGTGAACCGATCCAGACCAAGATCCGCGCCCTCGTCGAACAAGCCATAGCCACCCTCAAGAACTGGCGGCTCCTCCGCAAACTCCGCTGCTCGACCACCCGCATCACGGGCATCGTCCAGGCAGTCCTCACCCTGCATCACGCCAGCTCAACCGCAGGTTGAAAAAGCCTCACTGATCGGGTAACGCGGTCCAGTCCCGTAACAGGCGAGAGCCTCGGACTGTCGAGCGAGATGTCTGAAGTCGCAACACCATAGTCCGGGGCCTCGTTGGTTCCATAGCGTGCTGTACTCGACCTCCCGCATGCACTCGTTGAGTGGGTGACAATGCTGATCATCACCCGCGAGGGTGAGCGTCGCTGCAGGCTCCAGCCGCACCGGCGGGCCCTGGTGGCGCCGGTGTGCCTGCGTAAGAAGGACACTCTCGAGCAGATCGCGGCCGGCTTCGGTATCAGTGTGGGCACCGACCCGTCATGGCGTCCCTGGCCGGGCGTGCATCGGGACTGACCGCGGCACTGATCCCCGTCCTCGCGGACCGCGCCTACCAAGGCGCCGGCGCCACCGTCCGCCCCCCTACTACCACCGCGAAGGGCCAGAGCACTACCAGCAGTTCAACCGTGATCACACCCGACTGAGGGCTCCCGGTGAACACACCTTCGCCCAACTCAAGACCTGGCCACTACTTCGCCGAGCCCGCCGTTCCACCCGTCGAATCGGTACAGCAGTCCAAGCCATCCCCACCCTGCTGACCTGCGACTATTCAGGATGAAACGGCTCAATGAGCCTGTCTCATCCTGCCTCTGAAGGGTCATAAGTCGAGGTCAGGAAGATGATGACGTGGCGAAGCCCCTCGTCGTTGGTTGTGGTGATCTGACTCAACACGACCATCGGCCGGGGGACTTCGTTGGTTCCGTATCCTTCCATGCTCGACGTCCGTACGAGCTAGGGTCCGTCTTCAAAGATCATCGGATGATCGATCATGGTGGGGTGATACGTCGTCATGAACTCACCGATCAGGAGCGGGAGTTACTCGCTCCACTCATACCGAGTGCTGCAACGGGTCGACCTCGTGTGGCGGACTGGCAGGTCATCAACGGGATGGTCTACAAGATCCGGACCGGGATCTCCTGGCGTGACGTGCCGGAACGCTACGGCCCATGGCAGACCGTCTACACCCGCTTCCGCCGCTATGCCCTGGACGGCGTGTTCACACCAGCCCTTCCGCAGATCCAGGCCCGCGCGGACGCGGCCGGTGACATCGACTGGCTGGTGCAGATCGACTCCACCATCGTCCGCGCCCACCAGCACGCGGCCGCCACCGGCCGAAAAGGGGGATCAACCGGCCGGACGAACCGGACGATCACGCCCTCGGCCGATCCCGAGGCGGACTGACCACCAAAATCCACCTCGCCTGCGACGGCCAGGGTCGACCACTCGCCATCCTGCTGACACCCGGACAACGCCACGACAGCATCTGCGCACGCCCTCTCCTGCAACGCATCCGCGTTCCGCGCACCGGCGCGGGCCGGCCACGGTGCAGGCCCGACCAGGTCGTCGCCGACAAGGCCTACAGTTCTCGCGGCTTCCACGCCTATCTGCGCAAACGCGGCATCGCCCCCACCATCCCGGAAAAGAACGACCAGACGCAGCACCGCCACAACCGAGCCGGTCGCGGAGGCCGGAGCCGCCGACAATGCTTGCGCACCTGCGGAAGAACGTTACGCACTCGACCCCCAGGCGGGGATGCTCGTCGACGAGCGCCGTCACCTGGGCCGGGTCGGGTCGAGCTGCGCCGCGAAAAACGCCGACGCCGTCCGCAGCACCTCATTCGCCCGCCTGAGCTGCGCATTCTCCTTCCGGAGCACGGCCAACTCCTCACGCTCGGCGGTAGTCAGCCGGTCATCGCGCTTGCCGGCGTCCGCCTCCGCCTGCCGAATCCAGGTCCGCAGCGCCTCCGCATGCACGCCGAGATCCACAGCCATCCGCTTGATCTGCGGCTTCGGGTCGGTGATGCGGTACATCCGCAGCGCACGCTCCCGCAACTCCAACGGGTACTTCCTCGGGCCAGCCGTAATCAGATCTCCTCTCGTGAGAACCATCTGACCCGCTGTCACCACCCACCGCATCCCGGGGGAGCTTCACCCGGCATGGCGGAAAGGCACCCGTTCCAGCCGTCGTACGCGACCGCGATCAGCCTGCCCCGCCACCGCGCCGCAGCGAGCCATACACCTGCCGCTCGAAGTGCCGCAGCATGTGCGTGCCGAGGAACATTATGATCATGGATTCGGGTGTGCGAATATCCGGCGAAAAACCGTATTCCTTTCCATAGGGCTTGCAACCAACGCCTGGGCGCTAGATTGAGTCTTAATTGCTCAAGCTCACTGCAGCCGCAGGCTCTAGAATACCGTTAATCCCACTGGGACATGGTTCACAGCTGAGATAGAAGAGGGGGGTCGCTTCCAATCGACGGCCAGGTGACTGGAGGCGGCGGGCAGATCGCCACTCTAAGCCTCAGCGATAACCCACGAGGATGGACTGGTTTAGCGCATACTATACCTTTTTGCCGGGTCCATCCTAGCGATTGCTGCCACCGGAGTCTCCCGGCATACGTGGTAGAGCCTGAGGCTGTACCACGTATGCCGGGTCCGCGGGCAGAACTATCTCTGCTCTGCAGCCTAATCAGTTGTGACAGTTTCCTCCATTGGTAAATATCAGGAAATTGCCATCGTTTTCGTTGTCATGCTGCACCACTGATAGCAGGATCTAAATATCACTTTACGCCAGTCCGCTTAAAGCGACGGACGTCGAACTAGAGGGGGCTGGCAAAGGTCGAAAGGGAAACACTTCCATGATAAGCGCCAAGAAGGCTATTTCATCGATCCTGTGTGGGTCCGTGGTGACAGTTGCGGCTGTTCTTGGTGCTGGAGGGACGGCGCAGGCAGCCTCTGGCACCAAATGCAGTTCGTGGAATAATGTCGGCACTACGAGCATCCTTATGCGTACTTGCATTAACTCTGGAGCCGGCGACTATGGCTGGGTTGAAGTGCACAACCCCTTCTCGTATGACGTCAGGGTTGCCCTTAAGTCTAAGTTGTATGACCGTATTTGGATCCAGCTGACTGATGATAATTATCAATATGTTACGGTGCCTGGTCGGTCCTCCAGTGCCCTATCCACTGTTTTGGTTACGGACAACCGATGGGGCCCGGAATCTGTAGGCGGATGGGCGACTTACGGTGGCCAGCAGAGTTATTCCTCGGTGACCGAGAACTGGGTGTAATTTTAAGAGCATAGCTTGGCGTGTTCTACGACATAAAGACGAAGACTGAGGGGCCGTTGAGGCGGCCGTTCCTGGTCAAACCGAAACCGGGGCGCTGGCGCATCTTCCTCCACGCTCGCTGCAGCCCCAACCGAATCGCGTCAGCCGCCAAGGCAGTCCTCATCCTGGAGAGGCAACCGTGAAAAGACTCAAGTGATTGGCCGCCCGGTGCCCCACGACGAGTCGGCTGCCAATTAGGCATTGCGAATGATCGCTCTGTAAGGAATCGACAGCGAGGTCGTCCGTGGGAGGCACCCTTACTGATCGTTTCAGAATGAAGTTGGTTGCAGGGCTTGGCAATTGGGTGTTGTGTCGGCAGGATCTGAGGGGTGTCTGCTGATCTTGTCCCTGATGACCTGCGGGAACGTGTGGCTCCGTTGTTACCTGCTCGTCCGCGCAGGCGACATCGGTATCCCGGGCGGTTGCCGGCAGATGACCGGGCTGCGCTGCGGGGCGTCGTTTACGTGCTGTGCAAGAGCGTGAGCTGGCGTTCCGGCTGATCAGGTGGGCTGCAGTGGTGTGACGGCCTGGCGGCGTCTGCGGGGCTGGACCGAGGCCGGAGTCTGGCCGCAACTGCATGAGGTGCTGCTGGCTGAGTTGCGGGCGGCGGGCCTGCTGGACATGGAAGACGCGGCGATCGACGGCTCGCATGTCAGAGCCCTCAAAGGGGGGGCTCACACCGGACCTTCGCCGGTCGACCGGGCCCGTCCGGGCAACAAGCACCACCTGATCGTCGACCGGCACGGCACCCCCTTAACCGTCTCGCTGACCAGCGGAAACCGCCATGACGTCACACAGCTGATGCCTTTGCTGGATGCGATACCTCGCATCCGCGGCGTTCGAGGCGGCCTCGCAATCGGCCACGGCGGCTGTTCGCCGACCGCGGCTACGACTACGACAAATACCGCCGACTCCTCCGGGCCCGCGGCATCACCCCGAAGATCGCCCGCAAGGGCACAGCCCACGGCTCCGCCCTCGGCAGAACCCGCTGAGTTGTCGAGCGGACCTTCGCCTGGCTCCACCAGTTCAAGAGGCTTCGGATCCGCTACGAGATACGTGCAGACCTCCACCTCGGACTGCTTCAACTCGCCTGCAGCATCATCTGCTTGAGACGACTCCGAACCTCATTCTGAAACGATCAGTAAGCCGACGAGGTCCCCCGCAGCCTCCGAGACCAGAGGGCGAGCCAGAACCCGCTGCGCCAGGGCCTGTATCCCTTGATCAAATGGGGGTGGGGGCGCCAGCGGTGCGAAGCATTCCTGTACGAGTGGTTCGGCGTGCGGTGGGAGAAGAGCTACTGCATCTTCTTCCCTATTGAATCTTCGTGGTACAGCGGTACGTGTTGCGAGCGAAGAGGGACGTGTGAGCAAGTTCTGGCAAGTGCACGGGGTGACGAGACGGCACGCCGCAGAGGTGAGCGATCACCCAGTGTTGAAGGAGTGGGCCGACCTCGACGTACGGGAGGAGGCCGCCCGGATCGACCCGGGGGACGTGTTCTTCACGGACCCGAACTACCAGGTGGACCCGCGGCTGACGCTGTACACGACGCGTTCGGCGTTCGCGCATCTGGCCAGGGAGACGCGGCGGAACTACGCCGGGGACTGCTGTCTGTTCTTCAACTTCCTGTGGCAGCGGGACAAGAACTGGTGCGATGCTGAGGTCGAGGACCTGCTCGATTTCGAGGACTGGCGGCGGTGGTCGCCTCGGAATCCTCGGCGGATCAGCGGCTCGAAATGGGACCGCGAGCTGTCCGCGCTGGCTCGGCTCTACAAGTGGGCGGCGGCGAAGAGGTACGTCACGGCCAACCCGGTAGCGATGCGGGAGGTGTTGGGCCGCCACGGCGAGATGGTCAGCGTTCCGGCCCAGCGGGCGAAGGACGCGAGGTCGAGCAACGTGAAGTGGCTGACTCCGCGGGCCTACCGGTTGTGGAGGGACGTGGGTCTGCGCGGCTACACCGCGGACGGGCGTCGGGATCCGTCGTTCGGGGCCGGAACGACGACCGCAATGCCGCCTACTCCGACCTGCTGTTTTCCTCGGGGATGCGCTTGTCGGAAGGCGGTTCGCTGCTGACTTCCCAGGTGCCGGCTCTGGAGGAGAGCGTGAAGCGCTTCTTCTACGGGCGGCTGGCGAAGGCGGCCACGAAGAGCCGGCGCGAGCGGACGTTCTACGTCGCGGTCGAGGATCTGCGGTCGGTCGCCGCCTACGAGCGGACGACGCGGCGGGCGGTGATCCGCCGGGCTCAGCCAGGGGCGTCTACGAAGCGATGAACGACATCTGGGTCCTGGAGAAGCGGTCCGGTCGGCAGCGGTCGATCCTGCACTTCTGGGACGAGAACGGGCAGTCGGTCCAGCGGCCGCTGTCGTCGCTGGACGTCGAGGACCGTCAGCGCCTGTTCGTTGAGGGGGATGGCGGTCTTGAGCCGTTGTGGCTGTGGTTGTCGCAAGACGGGCGCCCGTTTCAGCCGCATTCGTGGGAGGCGGTTTACCGGGCGGCGTCCTAGCGCTGCCGCAACGTGCTGGAGGGCAAGGTTGCCCAGCCTCCCTACTTCACACCCCACATGGCCAGGCACTCGTTCGCGTTGAAGATGCTGGTCGCGCTGATGCACGCGCTGGACAAACGGTTCGGACTCACGCCGAAGGAACGGCGGGACTTCCGCCTGCTCTATGGGGATGCCTGGCGGATGGTCAAGGACCTCCTCGATCACGCGAGCGAGGAGACCACCCGCAAGATATACCTCGCTCCCGTTTCGGATCTGCAGATTAGGTCGCTGCTGCTGGACGAGGCCGACCCGGGCACCAACGAGCTGCTGGGCCGGATCGCGAAGATGTCGGAGCGCGTCCTGGACAGCGAGGCACTGGTATGAGTACGCGAGGACGACGCGCTGTTTTGCCCGGGGATGAGGGGCACCGGCGCACGCCGCCGCTGGAGCCGGGTGATCTGCTGGTCTGGCACGTGACCGAGGACGGGGCGAACAAGGCCAGTTACGACTTCGGCCAACTGGCGGTCGGTCCGCGGCTGCAGCGCGATCTGGCGGAGGCGTTCGCCGTTCAGTGCGGGCCCACCGGCACCTGGAAGACGCTGCCCTCCAGCCGGGAGACCTGGCTGATCTTGCTCTACTTCAGCCGTTTCCTGGCCGAGCAGGAGCAAGTTCCGCAATTTCTGGGCGAGTTGACTGCGGACATCTGGGCGGCCTGGCGGCTGAGCCGCACGCCGAACTCCACGGGCAGCCGGCAGGTCCGCAAGGTCGCCCGGCTGCTGAAGCAGCATCCGTTGGTGCCCGAGGAGACCCGGAAGCTGATGAGCAAGCGGATGCCGAAGGAGAAGGCGCCGAAGGAGACCGCCCACAGCGACGCCGAGTTTGACCGCATCAAGCTGCTTGCCACTCAGCGGTTCCGACCCGCTCTGCATCGCATCCGTGCCAACTGGCAGCACCTCCTTGGCTGGCGGGCGGGCCAGTTCGAAAGAGGCACGGACGGCTGGCTCGTGGGTGAGGCACTGGACCAGTTGATCCGCACCGGCGAGACGCCGTTCTTCATCCGCCCGGATGGCCGCCTTCGTCCCGACCCGCGTTACACCGAAGCCCTGGGCGGCAACCGGGCCGAGGACACGTGGATGCGGTTGTTCCTGACCATCGATGAGGGTTGCGCACTGATGATCCTGATCATCGCGGCCTACGGGTGGAACGCGATACCGGTTGTCGAGATGAAGGTGCCCGATGCGAGCCCCGACGCGGGCAACGAGGGGCAGATCATCTACCGGGTCGAGTTAGAGAAGCGGCGCCGCCGTCCGGCGGACCGCTATGAGACGAGGAACCTGGCCGACTGGGGAGCGACCTCTCCCGGACGGCTGATCACGCACGCGATCGAGTCCACCGCCCCGGCACGGGAGATGCTGAAGAACGTGGGGGCACCCACCGACCGGCTGATCGTCTGGCGGCCCGCTCAGCGGCGGGCCGCCTACGGCGAGGGGACGGCCGGCCTGTTCGACGGCCACTTCCACGCCAACGTCTGGCGCAACTGGCGCCAGGAGCTGGGCGGCGAGGTCTCGTTGAACCTGCGGTGCCTGCGCAAGACCGTGGTGATCGCGCATCAGCGGCAGCCCACGCAGCACAGTCAGGACACCCACGACGGTGCTTATGTCCTGCCGGACCCGTGCACGCACGCGGCGGCGCAACCGGTGATCACCGACGGGGTCGAGGAGGCGATCGAGGCGGCCAGGTCGTCGTTCAAGGCCCAGATCAGCCGGGCGGACACGAACGTGGACCAGGACACCCCGACCACCAGCTGCAGCGACTACACCCACAGCCCGTTCGGGGAACAGAGGGTGCCTTGCCGGGCATCGTTCCTGCTCTGCACGGCCTGCCCGAACGCCGTGATCACCCGCGTCACCTGCCACGGCTGGCCTATCTGCTGCATGTGCTGGAGGAGTTGAGGGCGGTGCTTTCGCCGGAGGTGTGGGACCAGGACTGGCGCGAGCCCTTCGCGCGGCTGCGGGGACCTGCGCAAGGCCCCGGACTTCACCGACACGGAATGGAACGACGCCCTGGAGAAGGCAAGTGCCCACGGACGAAGGGTCATTGACCAGCTGCTGATGAAGGGATTCGACGCATGGCCCTGGCCTTGAACCCTCGCTTCGCGGCCCCGGCGGCCGACGCCTTCCTGTTCGATCTCGACCGGGCGGTCGAGGCCGTCGCGACTTCGTGCCCCGGTACGGCGACGACGGCTGGTCGTTGCTTGCGCTGACCCAGAACCCCTCGCAGGCGGATGACATCATCCGCTGGCGATGGTTCCCCGAGGTCTTCAGGGAGCCGTTCCGTTACGCATCCTGGACTTTGATCAACTACCCGCTGCCCGACAGGGACGTTGCCCTGCGCGGCGCCGCCATGCGCTCCAGGCTCAGCGTCGGCCGGATCACGAGGACGGTCAGCGACTGGTCGATGTTCGCCCAGTGGCTCGACGAGCGCGGGATCAAGCAGCTCTCGCTGGTGACGGCCGGGGATTTGTCGGACTACAGCCACCATCTCGACAAGGTGCGAGGGCTGGCTCGCAACACGGCCACCAGTCATCTGATCGCGCTCTCCCGGCTGCACTACTACGGACGGTTGTATCTGCCCGACACCGACCGGCTCGTCACGCCGCCGTGGGTCACGGAGGGCATGGACGACTACCTGCCGGCGGCCTCGCCGCTGGGCGAGAACGTCACCTAGCCGATCGCCCCGGCGACGATGGGGCCGTTGCTGGTCTGGGCCCTGCGGTTCGTCGAGGAGTACGCCGACGACATCCTGGCCGCCTTCGAGGAACACCGACGGCTGGTCGAGATCGCGGAAGGGCTGAAGGGCCCGTTCAAGAAGGGATCGGGTCGGCGGCTGGTCACCTACCTCGAACAGTTGGAGCCGGAGGGCGGGCCCGTCCCGGCGTTGATCAGAGACACGAAGATCTCGACGCCCGGGGTGTTCCTGGCCGGGCTGACGGGGACTCCGGTCGCCAAGGCCCACCAGGTCATGAACTATCCGCGCTGGAAGGCATACAAGGTCCAAAATCTCGGCCGGTGTCTGCTGGATACGCCCATCACCTCGAAGCTGGGCGGGGAGCCCTGGCACGGTCCGTTCGACTTCCACGATGTCCCCGGGGTCCTGAAACACCTGGTTACCGCCTGTTTCATCGTCCTGGGCTATCTCACGGGGATGCGGACCGGGGAGATCCTGGCGCTGGAGAACGGGTACTGCCCGGATCCGCAGAGGCCGCCGGAGGCGGCCCGGCGGCACCTCATCTATGCCCGGCAGTTCAAGGTCGCCCGCGACGAGGACGGCAATCATCAATCCGCCGGAGTCGTACGCGAAGCTCCCTGGGTGGCAGTCCCGCAGGTCGTCACGGCAGTGCGGGTGCTGGAACAGCTCGGCGGGCACGGACTGCTGTTCGCAATCGAGGTCCACGATCCGCTCCAGCCCGCGCGCCGCAGCGGCAGGTCGCTGGCGATCGCCACGATGAGCAACCGCATCGAGTCGTTCATCGAGTGGGTCAACACCCAATGACCTTCTCGACTTCGAAACCGCCCGCAACATCGCCGAGCAACTCAGCGAGGTCCACGAGGCCATCCAGGACGGCGAGGGCGTCTCGGGCCCCGCCGCGAGGCGTCTGATCAACGCCGCCGCCCTGGAACACCACCGCTTCGGCGGTCTCATCACCTCCGTTCGTCAGGCCAAAGACCTGCTGGCGGACCCGACCCTGAACGTCTTCGAGAACAAGGAGGCATTTTCGTTCTGCAACTACGACCGGGCCAAAGCGCTCTGCCATCCCGGCCGCAACGCGAAGAGCGAGGCCCCCAACCTGGACCGCTGCAAGGTCAACTGCGCGAACATCGCCCGCACCGACGCCCACGCACATCAACTTCGGGAAGCGGCCGATGACTTGGGTCGTCAGGCCATCTCTGGCCTGGTTCCCGAACCGCTGGCCGACCGGCTGCGGGAACGGGCCCAGGCCCTGAACGAACTCGCCGACCAGCACGACCACGACCGCGTCCTGGCGGCAGCGGGGGCGGACTTGTGAGCTACGACAACGAGAGGAAGAACATCAGGGCCGCGATGGACCGCCTGCTGGCCGGCACCCCGCTGCGGTCCGACGGAGCGCTGACCGTCCTCGCGCTGGCCGCCGAGGCGGACGTGAAACGGCACGTCCTCACGCACCGGCATACCGACCTCAAGGACGAGTTCTACGCGAAGGTCCGAGCTCAGGGACGGGTCCCCGACAGTGAACGCAAGCTGCGGGCCGAACTGAAGAAGACCAAGGAGCGACTGGCCAACCTGATCGAGGAGAACAAGCGTCAGCAGGCCGAGACCGAGACATTCGCCCGCGTGGTGAGCGTCCTCACCGTTGAGAACCACCAGCTCCGCGGTCAGTCGGGACATAAACGAGCCCCGGTGGTGGCCTTGCGCCCGGCCCCCGACCCCGGCTCGTAGTTGCACCGCCTGGTCTCGTCCTGACCGCTTCGCGGTCAGGACGAGACCACAGGACCAACCTTTTCCGCTGTTACACGGAGTCACCTCACCAACCAAGACCAGGAGTCAGATGAGAGATCGCTACAACATAGCCAGAGTTGACAGGGAAACCTTCTGTTGCTTTCCGATCTCGATGGGCGCCATGGCCGCGCACCTGGACCGGATGCGTGCGTACCCGGACATCGCCGGACGGGTGCTGCGCCTGGAGTACACGTCAGTGAGCCTCAATCCGAAGGCGAAGCTGTTCGGCCGGCACTGCCTGCTGGAGAAGTTTGATCCGAGTCGTCCCGCCGACCGGCCCGTCCTCGCGGCCTTCGAGGAGGAGCTCGCCTGTCCGTGGGCGCTGTATCACGTGCGGCGGATCCTGCCCGTCGCGAAGGCGGACCCGACCCGCCGCGGCCGGGCGCTGCGGTCGGTGGAGCGGGTCGACGTGGGCCGGGCATCGGCTTTGGGCTGGAGGCTGCGGAGCATCTCGGAGTGGCACGGTGTCCCGGTCGAGGTCGACGAGCGCTACGGGCGGGTACGGGCGTGGGTCCAACGGCGCGGGCCGGACCTTCCGACTATCGGTAGGGGCCGATATTCAGGAGTCGGAAGTAGCAAGCGAGGCGAGGCAACGGACACCTCGGCGCACGGACGATGCCGCACAGGTGATCTCAGGCTGCCCAGACTCGAGCTTGGCCAGCCGATCCCCGCTTCCATGATCAGCGCGCATTTTGGCGAGTAGTGCGTACTCAGGTGTGGTCCCGATTCACTGCGACATCTTGCTGCCGAGATGAGCAAGGCTGGAGATTTGCGGCCGTGTGGACTGCTCTCGGCTCTTTTGTGATGCGGATCACTGCAATGGGCGCGGCTGATCGGACAGGACTGTGCGTGGACATATCACTACGAGCTCGGGTACGGGCCGGGGACCCGGCCGCATTCGGGCAGATCTTTGATGAGCACGCCCGGGCCGTATACCGGCACGCGGTGCGCTGGACCGGCGACTGGGCCGCTGCCGAGGACGTTGTTTCCTTGACATTTCTGGAGGCCTGGAGGCTGAGAAGAAAACTACTCCCAGACGGAGAGAGCCTCCAGCCGTGGCTGCTGGGGATCGCCACCAATGTATTGCGCAACACAGCCCGCGCTGCACGCCGGCACCAGAAGGCTCTGACCCAGCTGCCGCCGCGAGAAAACGTGCCTGACTTCGCGGAAGAGCTAGTGGGACGGCTGGCGGACACCGAGCAGTTGGCCGCCGCCAAGGCCGCACTTGAGCGGTTGCGGCCAGCGGAGCGGGAGGTTTTCGCCCTGTGCGTGTGGTCCGGCCTGGAGCACGCGGCGGTGGCCGAGGCGCTCGGAGTGCCGGTCGGCACGGTTAGATCCCGGCTTTCGCGGGCTCGCAACCGGCTGCGTCAGCTCACGGAGCAGGAACTGGCCCGGATTTCGAAAAACATGCAACGCGCCTCTGGCAGCGGACAGATACCGGGTGACCGCGCATCCGCGGTCCGGTCGAAGCAGGAGAAGAACCGATGAATATCACCCCGCAGTCGCCGTACGGGGCGGAGCGTGAGGAACTGTCCCAGCTGCTGCCGGCACCGGCTGATCCGGATCTTTCTCGCGACCGCCACCGCCTGCTGAAGGAACACCTTATGAATCACGTGCTGCAAGAAGAGTCCCGTCTCACCGCCAGGCGTTGGCGGCTGACCACACGCGTTGCTGCTCCGCTGGCACTGGCGGCGGCCGTGGCCGGTGTTGCGGTGAGTATGGGACAGACGTCCGGGAATACCGAAACGGTCACTGTCGCGGCCGGCCCGGACCGGATCACTAACGTGGGTTACACCCTCGACCGCGAACCCAACAGCACAGTCAAGATGAGCATCCTGGTCGAGGGAGGGGAGATGAAGTGCGTCAACGGTAAGTGCACTACCTCTGGGGAAGCCTGGCCCGGGCGCACGAAGGTGGTGGCCGACCCTGCCGGCTTGCAACATGATCTGGACCGCATGGGCGTGAACGCCCGTGTCTACCGCGACGATCCCAGCTGCCCTGTGGCCCAGAAAGACCTCAACCGGGACAAGGAGGCCAACCGGACTGTCATTCAGAAGGTTGAGCGCACAAACAACCGGCTGATTGCAACCATTCACCAGGACAAGATTCCTAACGGTTCCACCCTCGTGGTGGTCCTTCCCAACAACGAGGACAAGGACCAGGGCCTGTTCGGCACAGACGTCCTCAGGGGAGACCTCCCCGACTGTTACCACGCCCAGAGGGCGGAACTGCCCTAAAGAAGAGCTAAATCTAGTCGGTGAGCGCAAGGCCGCCCACCGACCGGCAATATCTTCCTTGCGGAGTTACTCAGTTCCTCGCGCTCGGCTGCCATCAGCGGGCCGTCCCAATCCACCGGCTTCGGCCTCTGTCTGGCGAACCTACTGTCGCAGCCTAGGAAACCGACTTCCCGGGCAGTGTGCGCGATCGGACGACCAGTGGCGGGACCTAGACAGTTTCGATCGGGACAGGCGGACCCGCAACTTCTAGGCGGCGATGAACGGGGGGCTGTCGGCAGCCTGCCCGGCGGTCAGAACAAGCGCCAACGACCGGTAGCGCTGGTCGGCGGCGAGGCGGATTTTGTTGGTCAGTCCGCCGCGGGAACGGCCGAGCAGGGCAGCTCTCAATCGGGTCCTGCGTCGTCGCCGGACGCGCCGATGCTTGGCCCGTTCGGGGTTGCCTTCGCCGTCCTGCCCGTTCTGTTCTGAGCGGTCATGACCTCGTCGTCGAGGCACACGCCGACTGGGTCCTGGTGGGCCCGCGCGGTAGTGGAGTCGATGCTGACCAGAAACAGGGCGAGGTCACCCCACCGCGCGGCCTCGTCGATCATGTCCTCCGCGAGGCCTGGAAGACGCCCGCGTCCCGCCACCGGGCGAACCGCTAGTCGATGGTCTGCCAGGCGCCGAACCACTCGGGCATTCACGCCACTGGCTGCTGGTGCCGAACCGCCAGATCACCCCCTCGAAACTGCTCACGCAGCCTCTCGGGATACGGGCCGAACCTGCCGATCGGTAAGTAGGGATCGATGAACTTCCATTCTTGGCCAGTCAGTTGTGCACGCGTCCCACGAACGTCCTACCGGACCGCCTGCCTGCACGGGGCCAGACCGGTCTTTAATCACAGCAGAGAACAGAACCCAGCACTGCTCGTCGTCCCCTTCCGAGATTGGGCTCCTTTAGGGGAACCGCCGCTACGCAAACTACCTATCGACTGGCGCGTCTGAAATGAACTGTCCCAATCAACCGAGTGACGACTCTCTGACAGTTAAGCACTCTTTGATCCACCCCGCGGTTTTCATTAACCTTTATGATCATTACGCTCCCGGTGTTTATCGCTACGCTTTCCTTCGAGTGGGAGGTGACCTAGCAGATGAGGTCGTCGTGCGCAGCTTCCTCAAAGCATTTCGCCAACGACGCCTTTTCTCTTCACGATCCATCAGCTTTCAAGCATGGATTTACGGTATCGCTAGCCGGGTGATTTCCTCCTATCCGCACGCCGAGGCGAAACGGTTCCGCACCATGAGTCAAGAATTGGGCACTACCGCTCTTTACTCACTGGGAAGCAGAGAGCGAGATGCATTCCTACTGATGACCTGGGGACGGCTACCTCTGTCTGAGGCAGCCCAGGCCCTCGGCATGTCGACGGAACGTCTGGAAAGGCGTCTGGATCGGACCCTTCAGCGCATCACTAATCGCATTCCAGGAAGCGTTCGGTAGTATGGCGCGCGTATTGATAGTCGATGGTGATGCAGAGCAACGCGAGTCCTTGTCTCAGGTGATGCATAACGAGGGATACGAAGTTGCCACCGTTGCGAACGGTCGCGATGCTCTAGATGACTTCAATTGCGATGGCGCTGACGTGATTCTCCTGGAATGGGTCCTGCCTGGGATCAGCGGCCTCGATGTCTGCCGTGAACTGCGTCGAACGTCCCATGTACCGATCATCATGGTCAGCAGCAAGGACCACGAAGCCGACAAGGTGCTTGGCCTGGAGATGGGGGCGGATGATTACGTGACGAAGCCCTTTTCCACTCGAGAGCTTGTGGCGCGAATCCGCGCAGTTCTGCGCGGATATCGGGAGAACTTCTCCGCTACCCCTAAGACTCTTGAGGCTGGTCCGATCCGAATGAATATTGACCAGCACTGTGTCACCCTCAACGACCAAGAGATCCATCTAACCCTCAAGGAATTTGATCTGCTACAGATGCTGCTGCGCAATGCAGGCCGGGTACTTACACGGCAGCAGATTCTTGATAGAGTCTGGGGTGTAGATCGCATCGGAGGTGTCAGGACTTTGGAATGTCACATCCGACGACTTCGCCTAAAAATAGAGCCCACCCCCGGAGATCCGTGCCACATTATGACTATCCGAGGCGTGGGTTACCGATTTCAAATTGACAGACGTTAAGTGTCTGACGTGGAAATATGGACTTTACGGAACATTTTCAGGGCAAAGGTGATAGGGTTCCCCTGCCGAAGCCTCAGCAAATGGCCCTAGCGCGCAGCTTCCTGCTATCTGCAATTGACGCGGAATTGAAAGGTGACCGGCTCCTTCGCAGCTTGGGCGTCAGCAGAAAGGCAGCCGAGCTCGGGCATCTTGCTTGGGGCAGATTCAGGAGTCGGAACAAGCGGTGCTGCGTCGGGCGAGTTCGGCTGCGTATGAGGCCCTGGATGAGCCCTTGGCCCAGCTCGTTGCGTCACGCTGGTGCGGCCGCAGATGGGGCAGGGAGGACGGACGATGGCTTGGGCTCCGGCGTCCCGGAGAGCATCGATCAGCGCGATGACTTTGGGAGTTCCGTAGGCAGCGTTCCCTGTCAGCGTTCCGGGCCTGTCTTCCAGTTCCCAGGCCAACCGTCGGACGTAGTGGGGACGACCGCGGGTAATGGTGGCGATGATCTGCCGGACTGTCTCTGCCGGGACCGTGGGGTCGACAGTAGCGACGTGATCGCAGATGCGCTGAGTCCAGTCGATATTGTCCTTCGGTCGGCAGCTGATGCAGAGTCCCTCGCCGTTGCGGCCGGTGAAACGGATAACCCGAGAGCATCCACAGCCGGCGCAGGGCTGCCGCTGGGCTCGTTCGGTGGCGTCGCAGTAGGCGCAGACGCGGAGTTTCCCTCGCCGCTGAGGGAGCGGTTCGGGCTTGCCGCAGCCAGCGCAGAGAGGAAGGGCGACCTGGCGGGCGCCGCGGGCCAATAGCCCGCGGATTAGCCGTTCGACAGACGGAGGGCCTTCGGGGCGCCTGGACGTCAGCAGGCCGGGGTAGGCAGTCAATGCCTTTGCTAGGCTCCGACGGGCGGTCCGGCTGAAGGCTGCCTCCTTCAGCGCGGCCCGGATGTGCTCGGGAGCCAGATCAGGCTCGACGGGGCGACGATGTCAACGATGGTTTCGCAGGGATCGGTCAGGACCCGGTCGGGCTGGGTCACGGCTCAGACCGCGGTACGATCCGGGCTCGCTTGGGGCGGAACGACCCGACGCCAGCATCAGCGTCGCCGACTGCACGCTTCGGCTTGGCAGCGGAGGAGGCTGCGGCGACCGGCTCAATGAGGTCGTCCATCGAGCAGTCCAGGATGTCCAGCAAAGCCATGAGGACCTTCAGGCTCAGCCGCTCGGGTCGCTCAGTTACCAGCCGGTAGACCTGGCTGGAGGACAGGTCGATGCCACGTTCGGCCAGCAGTGGTTGCAGGGAGATCGTGGAGAACATTCCGCGGGTCGCCATGACCTCACGCAGTTTCCACCGGTAGTCGAGCTTTCCCGTCATCGTCTTCTCCTGCCATCGGGACCAAAGTCCTGAAGATCACGCTGGAGCGCTGAGTCGATTGCCTTCCGCATCATGGTGTTCGCGAAGTCGCCGGACACGCCTGTGTAGAGAGCAGTCGTAGACGCATACTCGTGGCCGACCTGCTGCTGGATGAATGCAGGATCGGCCCCGTCCTCGATGCTGTGCGTGACGTACGAATGGCGCAGGCAATGCGGCACCAGTTCCTCGTCGAGCTTGAGAGCCTTGCGGTAGACGGAGAATCGCTCGTCGATCTCCTTCGCAGACAGGCGGGTGCCCCGTTCGCTCAGCCACATAGCCTTGCTCCGGTCGTTCCCCTGGAACCGCGGCCGGATGTTGATGATGTAGTCCTCCACGGCCTCGACGGCCCACGGCATTGTGCTGCAGACACTCCGCCGCTTCGGTGGCTGTCCGCGGGACGACTTGCCGTAGCGGACCTCGAGCATGCCGAAACGTCCGAACTCCCTGGCGTTGGGATTGCGAAACCAGTCGAAGGTGTCCAGCCGGGACGTCTCCGTCCGCCGTAGACCCCAGCCGTAGATCACCTTGAACAGGGTGGCATCGCGGTAGGCGGTCAGCGCTCCCTTACGGCCGCGTCGGATCGCCAAGTCCACACGGTCGTCGATGTGGTCGAACAACAGCTGCAATTCGTCCCGCGTCATCGGCCGGCGGTCGGGATCACCCTCGTAGTCCAGCAGATGATCGAGGGTGTTCCACTCGTGACAGACCTGGATGGGATGGGTGCCAAACCGCCTACCGGACTCCACGGTCCAGTCGCAGCGAGGGTCGAGAAGGTAGTCGCAGAACATCCGGACTGCCCCCTGCGTCGCCCTGATCGTGGATGGCTGCAAGTGCCTCTCTGAGACCAGGTGCGTTGTCCACTCGTCCATATCTGCGGCGCCCCACGTCCATGGGAAGGCGTTGGCGAACTCCAAGAACCTGCGGACGGTGGCAATCCGGTCGTTCACGGTCTTCTCCTGCAGGTTCCGGCCGCCTCGCTGCTGGCTCCCCCACCCCGTGAGCATCGCCTCAAGCACCGCATCCTCAGGGTGCAGGAGGTGCACACCGTCAACCAGCTCAAGCCGTGCCGAGCTATAGGCGCCTCTATATCCCTGGCCACAAACCTCTCCCTTAGAACGCAAGTATCTTGCATCAAACGGGAGGTCACGCTAGCGTCGCAGGTCAGCTGGGGTACCCATCGCGGACTGGCAGCCCAGAAGGGCCTCAGCGGATGCGCAGGTAGACGGCATAGCGGGCATCGGCGTCGCCCATCTGATGCAACTTCCGACGCGTCGTGGAGGAACTGATGGTCACCGCCCCGTTCCAGGTGCAGGACAAGCAGGTGCCGCACTTCGAACGGGAATGGGCGGCGCACCGCAGCGGCCGATCGTGACGCGGTCTGGGTGTCGGCGAGATTGACAGCCACCTAGCAAGAGCGTCATATTGATTACGCGAAACAAGCGGCAAAAGGGTGGGCGGCGAGAGGCACCCCCTCACGAGGGTGTCGACCCAGAGCGGCAACCCCGGCCGAACGTCCCGCCGACCACCATCACCAACTCGACTCGCCGCCGGTGCGTGAGCACCGGAGGAACAAGAGGAGCAGGCCCTCAGTATAGGCCCGCGGCCCGAACCGGAGAGTGCAATGCCCAAGGCCCTGAACCCGCAGCGCCGCATCGTCGGCGGCCGCGCGGTGGTCAACCGCGACTGGATCCGCGAGTTCACCCGCGCCAGCGTCGGCACCGCGGCCCGCTGGTACAAACTGCGCCTCGAGCAGCCGGAAGAGCACCGTCACCCAGAGAAGGAGCGCATCGACGGGAACGACTTCTACGACGAGCTGCAGTTCCTGGACTTCTACAGGTGGTTCCAGGAGGAGAAGGCGAGCAAGGTCCTCAAGGCCGACCCAGCCCTGTACGAGCTCGACCCCGAGACAATCGTTTCCATCAACGAGGCAGCCAAGCTGCTCGGCTTCAAGGGACCCTCCGCGATCCGCAAGTACCTGAAGGACAACCCCAGATACTTCGCTGATCCCGTAGGCCAGGTCGAAGGCCCCAGCGGTCGCATGATCCCCGCTTTCCGTGCCGGCGACCTGCAGGACTTCGACCGCAAGCGCACCGGGGACAAGCTCGGCAAGGCCGGCCGCCGCCCCGGGCCGCAGCCCGAGGCGCCCGTCGGCCGCCCGTCCGCCCTCGCGGAGGTCCTCGCCGCCGAGCTGAGCTCCCGTGCCGGCAGTGAGCCGCTCACCGCCACGCAGCTCGCCGAGCAGTACGCCGCCGAGCGAATCGAAAGCGACGGCTACCACCTGGGGCTGGCCGCGGAGCTCAGCGTGCAGTACGGCGGCCCGCAAAGGTCCTGGGAGTACGTCGTGCGCAACGCCCGCAGGCACCGCCCCGCGGCCGCGCCGCCCCGCCCGGAGGCCGACCGGCGGGCGGACATCGCCCTGGCCGCCCTGCGCGAGCGCGGCGACGTCCGAGGGCTCGCCGCCTCCCTCGCCCGCGAGCGCGGAGGCAGCCGCGACGTCTGGGAACGCGCCGTGAAAGCAGCACGCAGGCTGTCCGACCCCGCCACCTGAGCGACCCCACCCCTGCGAAGGACGAACCCGATGCCCACCAGCTACCAGCTCCGTGACACCGCCACCCGGCAGCTCCTCGCCCGGGACCTGGCCGAACTGGAAGAAGACCTGCAGCGCAACGGCGAGGGCGCCGGGCGCATCCGGCTGCGCCTGGACGTCGAGAAGGTCACCGACGGCGTCCCCGAGTCCGTCGGCCACCACGTCCTGCTCCTTGGCGTCGACGACGTACCCGGCCTGCTGCCCGCCTTCTGATCGTCGCGCGAGACCTATACAGCCGACCACCGACTACCGCACCTGGGGTGTCAGAGATGTCCGATGCGCAGGAGCCGCACGCGGAGGGAACTTCGCCAGTTCGACTCGTGATCGTTGATCCGGACCTGCCTGCCCGGCAGCGCAAGACTCTCACTTCCGGACTTTCTCGGTATCCCGGCCACTACCTGCCCGCCCGGGATTTCGCAGGGGATGCGGAAGTCGACCTCGTTCTGGCCGGCGGCGCCGTTGTCCTCGCGCTGCCCTAGGCGGCCTCAGTTACTGGGCGAGCCAGCACGTTGCGGGCCTCGACAAGCTGGAGTTGCTTCTCCTCCCGCATCTGGCATTCACCTTGGGAGCCCTTGTTGCGGGAGCGGGGGCAGCCTTCCTGGTGCTGTGGGGCCTGTTCCGCGGCAGCCCCCTCGTCCTCCCGGCTTTCGCACGGCTCGCGTACAAACGGCTTGCCGCCCAGCATCACGACCGCGTGGTGGTCCTCGCCGAGCTGGACGACCGGTGCCGAGGCCTGGCGTGGCGCACCCACCACCGTGTCGGTGTCTTGCTGGACAAGTCGGCGGAGCGCTCCCTGGCCGACCGTGCCGAAGTCGAGGCCCGCCTTCCCCGTGCGCTGTGGGAGATCGCTCAGGACCTGGAGAAGATCAGTTCTCTCCTTACTCTGGTAGACCGGAGCGCGCCTGACCCTGACGAGGAGTCTCGTGGAGCAGGCGCTGGCCGCCGTCACTGCCCGCGTCGAGGCCATCGAGGCCGAAGCCGGCCAGTTTCTTGAGCACCTCCGGAAGGACGAGGAGATCCTGGCGGATGGGCGCCGGGTCGTCGAGAAGGACGAAGCCGACGAGCGCTCCACGCTCCGGCGGGAAGCACTGATGGATCTCGTCGCTCGCAGCGAGGCCCGCAGGGACTCAGCGGGACAGCTGCCCGAGTAAGGGCACGTCACCACACTCAAGCGCCACCTCGCGTGATCGCGAGACGTCTGTGGCCCCCCGGCCTACCGGGGGGCCACAGCTGTGAACAGGGGTTGTCACGAGCACGGTGGACGTGTAATTGATTTTGCGTTTCAGGCGGCAATCTGGAGCGGTCACCCCTCGATTCAGGAGCAGAAGTGATCACATCTCCTCTCACTCCCGAACGGCGCACCGTCTACTGGACGGTTGCGGCCTACGACACGCATGGCCGGTCGGTCTACCGCAGCACCGGTCTGCTGTCGGTCGCGCCCGCTCGCTACTGGCGCGAGTTCTGGGCCTCCCGCCGGGAGACGGCCCGGATGGAGCTCACCGAGCACTCACTCGTCGTAGCCCACACGCTCATCGGCTTTGAGGACCTGCCGGGCAAGGGCGAGCCGACGCTGCTGCCGGAGCTCCCGGCCGGCGCACACGAGGTGAAGCGGTTTTTCAGGTTCTCCCGTGCTCTTGAGGACGGCTCACTGACCGGCTTCGGTCCGACCGTTCTGCGTACCGGCGACGACGTCCGCCACTTCTACGAGTGGACCGTCAAGAACAGCGCGACGTCAACGGGTACGCCGGGGTGCATGGCGACCAGTCCGAGGACCAGACTGACGAGCGCGACGGCAGCGGCGGAGCATCGCAGGGATCCTGGAACGGTGTCTAGGGCGATGCGCTGGGCGGGGCGCCTGGTCAGCCAGCGCAGCGCCAGGCGCTGGGGAAAGGTCGCGCCCGGGGTGAGCACCCCGATCTGATGGGGGACCTCGGGCAACGCGCCGTCGCCGGGGACAGTCCAGGCAAGCCAGCCCCACGAGGTGCGTTCGTGTACGAGCACCGGCTGGCACACGGCCGAGCATGTGTCATCGCGGACGTGGCCGGTGCGCAGGGCACGGGATCGTTCCTTCGACCACCGTCCCGGCTCGCGGGTGAAGGGGTGCCGGTGGTGCGCGGCCGCGGTCGGCGGTGGTGTGCGGAGGGTGTCGCTCACGGGCTGATTCCTTCCAGTTGGTCGGTCAAGGTGGAGGCGCACGTGGCGCAGCGGCCATCGCCGTCGGGGTGGGCGCGCCGGGGAGTGGGGCCCGGGCAGGTGCGGCACCGGGACCAGCCGAGGCAGGCCGGGCAGAGGTCCTCGCCGCGGGCGGTTCCGGGCACACCGCAGCCGGCACATTCGACGAGGGCCCGATAGGTCAGGGCCTCGCTCACCGTGCGTGCGGCTGCAGAGCTGGTCGGCTGTAGCGGTGGGGCGTCCCACGCGGGCGTGTCGTGGTGGTCGGCCACGGTGGCGGGCGGTGGATAGGCCTGGACGGCTCGGAGGCGGGCGGCGATGATCGCACCGACCGTGGTGCGGACCGGGTGTGGCAGAGGGCGGCCGCTAATGACGTGCTGGAGCTGCTCGCACGTCCAGCCGGCGTCCAGCATCGCGGAGATGGTCCGGCCCTGCTCGGCGAGGACCTGGTCGGTCAGCAGCAGCTCGGGACGCTGTGCGCCGATCGCCAGCAGCAGGCGGACTCCTGGCTCGAGGTCCGTCACCGCCGGTGTGGTCGGTGCCGTCCGCCGTGCCGACGGCACCTCGCGACGCGGTCGCGTTGAGCGAGCGCCGGGAGGGAGGGGTCTGGTGTTCTGCTGAGTGGTCTTCTTTCTGTTGGTGTTCTTAGTGGGCCGATCAGCCAACGTAGGGTCATCCACTGGTGGTAAACCCGACTCTGGCTGCGACCTGGTGTTTCGCAGGGCGGGCAGGTCAGTGATGAAGTAGGCGACTGCGCCGAGGGTGCCGTCCGGGCCGCGCTCGCGTTCGCGGATCAGGAGGCCGGCCTTCTCCAGTTCCTTCAGGCCGCTCTTGACGGCTGACTCGCCGTCACGGCCGCGGCGGGCGATGTCGGTGACGGTCATCCGCCAGCCCTCCCGGTGCGTGGAGAGCAGCCCGAACAATCCCTTGGCCTTAAAGGACAACTGGGACTCACGGAACAGCGCGTTGGCGATCTGGGTGAACTGATCGGCCGCCATCACACCCCGGCGGATCCCCGCCGGTACCCCACCGGCTGACTCGGTCTCGGGGGAGGCGATGGCCAAGTCGGCTTGAAGCAGCGCGAGGTCCAGGGTGGCCGGGCGGTCGGTGATGCAGTAGACAATCTCGCCGAGGGTGCCGTCAGGGCGGCGCAGCCGCTCACGGATCAGGTAGCCGTGCGTCTCCAGCTCCCGCAGGCCAGTGCGGACCGCTTCCCGTCCGTCCGGTCCCAGACGGACGAGATCGGCGATCGTCACCTGCCAGCCGTTTCGGTGCGTGCTGACGTACCCGAAGATCCCCTTCGCCTTGAAGGACAACTGGGAGTCGCGGAACAGCGCGTTGGCGATCTGGGTGAACTGATCGGCCGCCATCACGCCCCGGCGGATCCCCGCCCGGAAGCGGCTCACCACCGTGCCCCCGACTCGGAAAGGAGCCGCGAAGCGGCGGAGTTCGCTGTGTTGTCAGTGGTGGCCGGTAGCGTGCTTGCACCAGCTTTGACCAGGGGAGACGTCGAAGGGGGTGGACCGTTTTGCTTCGTACGTACAAGTTCTTGTTGCGGCCCACCGTGCGCCAGGAGCAGGCCCTTGCCGAGATACTGCGGGACCATTGCTCCCTCTACAACGGCGCACTTCAGGAGCGGCGGGATGCATACCGTCACGTTTCGAAGACGAGCATCAAGTACGGCGATCAGTCCGCGCAGCTCAAGGAGATCCGGCCGTTGGATCCGGAGCGTCAAGGCCGGTGGTCCTTCTCCTCGCAGCAGGCGACCCTGCACCGCTTGGAGAGGGCGTTCGCCGCGTTCTTCCGCCGGATGAAGGCCAGCGAGAGGCCCGGGTATCCCCGGTTCAAGGGCGTGGGTCACTTCGACACCGTGGTGTTCCCCCGGGACGGGGACGGCTGCCGCTGGGACTCCACCCCAGCCGCCCCCGTCACCCGTGTACGCCTCCAAGGTGTCGGGCACGTCCGCGTGCACCAGCACCGGCCTGTGAAGGGCAGAGTGAAGACGATCAGCATCAAGCGGGAAGACCGCCGCTGGTACGTCATCCTCGCCTGCGACGAGATTCCGGCCGAGCCGTTGCCCCAGACCGGCAGCATCGTCGGCATTGACATGGGAACGGTGCACTTCTTCACTGACTCCAACGGAGCGCACGCCGAGAACCCCCGCTTTCTGGGGGCGATGGTCCAAGAGTTGGCCGCCGCCCAGAGGCATCTGGAGACGTTCCCCAAGCGCACGCGGCGCCGGACGAAAAAGCACCAGGCCGCCACCCGAAAGGTCGCCAGGCTGCACGCCAAGATCCGGCATCAGCGCCTCGATCACCACCACAAGACCGCTCTCGCCATGGTCCGTGAGCACGACGTGATCGGGCACGAGAGGTTGAACATCGCGGGCATGACCAAGGCACCCACGACCAAGCTCGACCCCGAGGACAACGGCGCGTTCCTTCCGAACGGAGCGGCCGCCAAGGCGGGGCTCAACCGCAGCATCCTTGACGCGGGTTGGGGGTTGTTCCTCGGAATACTGGCGCAGAAGGCTGAGAGTGCCGCTCGCCGAGTGATCCCGGTGGACGCCCGCAACACCTCCCGCACGTGCCCGCTCTCCGCTGGAGGGTGCGGACACGTCGCAGCGGAGAACCGCGTCACCCAAGCAAAGTTCGAGTGCGTCATGTGCGGGTTCGTCGAGGACGCCGACCGCGTGGGCGCGCTGAACGTCCTGCACAGGGCCGGGCTGGTCCTCTGCGCGGAGGCGTAGCCCCCGACGTAGGAAGCCCGCGACTTGAGTCGTGGGTGGAGTCACGCCGTCAGCTCACTCGCCTACCCCGACCAGGGTGACGGCCACCAACCCCGACCATCGATCACGATCCGGCAACGCAGCCGTCTAGCTGCCGTGGTCGGGCTCATGGTCGGGGCGACCACGCGGCGTCAGCCCTGGCGGGCCCTTGGTGCGCAGCGGCGATTGCGCATCCCCGGATGGGTGGTGCGCGACCAGGCTGCGCGACTGGTCGAGGATCGTGCGCAGTCGGGTGGTGCGGAATGGCTGCGCAGTCCGCCCGAGGGTCCTGATGTTCTCGTGCGCAGGCTGCGGGTGCCGCACTGCGCAGGCTCTGCCGCGGTCTCGGGTGATGCGGTCTGCGCATCGGTGGTGCAGGTTCCGTTGCCGCGCGGGATGAAGGCTTCGCAGCGGTCGCAGCCACGGGCTTGTGCAGGAGTCGATCAGGATGAGCGGTCGCCAGCTGGCGGCTGACCCGTGGTCGGGGTCATGGTCGGGCCGACCATGACCCCGACCACGGAGTTCGTGTCCCCATCGTGACCGTGGTCGGGGTCCCGTGGTCGGTGGTCGGGTCGGGGGCGGCGGGTTTTCTCAGGTCAGCAATATCCGTTCTGACCTGGGAGTTTGACCATGTCTCCTAGCAAGCATGCCTCGGAGGGCGAGGCCGCTGCGCCGATGGCGGCGGGCGCCCGGCTGGAGGCGATGCGGCGCCGCGTCCGTCTTTCACGTCTGGCGTTCTGGACCGTCATCGCGGCCGGCCCGATCGCCCTGGGTGTGGCCGTCACGTCCACCCCGACCACGGTCGAGGCGGCCACTTCGGCCAAGCCCACCACGGCTGTGCGCACCACAGCGGCGGCCGCCGATCCTGCCGGCTATGCGCAGCTGTTCGTCAGCGTGTGGTTGCGCAGCAGCGCGGATGACGCCTCGACTGCGCAGGCGCGGCTTGCGCAGTCGATGGCGCCGGACGTGGAACTGCCCGACCCTGCCGCGGATGCGCAATCGACACCTCAGTCCGTGACGGCGGTGCGCAGTGCGCAGCGCGCGGACGGTGCGTGGTCGGTGACGGTGGCTGCGCAGTACACCGACGGATCGGTGCGGTACTACGCCGTGCCGGTGGCTGCCGATCGCGCGGGCGCCTCGTTCGCCGTGGCCGGTGCGCCGGGCGTGGTGGCCGGCCCGGCCCGGGCTGAGGTGCCGAAGTCGTCGTACGGCGTGACGGTCCCGGAGGGTGATCTGTCCGCCGCCGTCGGGGAGTTCCTCGCCGCTTACCTGACCGGTGCCGGAGAGGTGAGCCGCTACCTCGCGCCCGGCGTGACGCTGGCTCCGGTCTCCCCTGCCCCGTACGCGGCGGTCTCCGTCGAGCAGGTGTCCGCCGTCGAGGAGGTCGCGGCCGCCGAGCAGGTGCCGGCCGACGGCACGACGGTGCGAGTCCTCGCCCGGGTGAAAGCCCGGGACGCCAGCGGGCGGTGGCCGCTGGCGTACGAGCTCGCGCTCACGGCCCGCTCGGGCCGGTGGGAAGTCTCCGCGCTTGAGTCCGGCACTGCTCAGAACGGGGGTGCCCGGTGAACACCGTGAACAGTCTGATGCTCGCGGGGCAGCTGGACGACCTCGGCGACAACTGGATCACCATGTTCCAGGACTGGGCGACCAAGGGTCTGCAGGCCGGACTGCTCGTGCTCGTCGTCGTCATCATGATCCAGAAGTTCTCGCTCAAAGCCGGGATCGGCGCCCTGCTGCTGATGATCATCGCGCTGGGGTTGTACAACTCCCGCGAGGACCTCTCGGACATGTTCGAGGACGAGGTGAAGAACCCTGCCAAGGGTGCGCCCGCTGTTCCCGGCATCGTGCACGGTTCTGATCCCGTCGTACGGGAGCACTCCGCCGGCGTCGGGGGCTGGCTGTGAGCGCGGCCGCCGCTGGGCGGGTGGGGCGCTTCTACACCGCTGCCCGTCGTCATCCCTGGGTGCTGGGGAAGGTCGCGGACTGGAAGATCCCACTGGGCCCGTATACGCCTGCGCAGATCGCGGTCGCCGTCGGCGGCGGCTTCCTTCTAGTCAAGACGATCTCCTGGTGGTCGTGGATGGGGCCGATCCCGATCGCGGCCTGGCAGCTGGCGATCTGGGCGGTCCGCCGTCCGAAGATCGCCGGCCGTGCCCCGCTGCAGGCGGCGCTGGGCTGGGTGCTGCTGGGCTGGCAGCCGAAGGGAGGGCGGATCGGCGGGCGGGCCGCCCGCGACCGCGCGCCCCACCCGCTGCTCGGCGGCTTCACCATCGAGGGCACATCGAGCGTCGATCCGGCGATCACACCGCCCCGTGCGGCTCACCGGCGCACCGACCCGGCGCCGCACCCGAGGCCGGACGCAGCTGGCTCGTCCGCGCCGCACGGCACGGAACCGGCTACTCCCGTGGCGGCGGGGCCCGTGTCGGGCGTTCAGCAGCTGATCGCGCTCGCCCAGCAGGGGGGTGCGCGGTGAGGGTTCCGATCCGTCATATCGCCGGGCACCTGGTCTGGTCGACTCACGGCAGCGTGTGGGCCGTCTACCGCCTTCACCCGGGCCCAGACGCACAGGGACAGCGCGAGGAGACCGTCCAGGGAACGTACGTGGCCACGGCGGTCCGCGACGAACAGCTCGCCAAGATCACGCATTTAGTGCGGTCGTTGTCCGGGGCGCCGCGGCTGTTCGGGCTGTGTGCGCAGGTCGATCCCGGTGAGATCGCCCTGCGCATGATCGAGGGCATCGAGCCGGCCGACGAGGCCCCGGGCGCGGGTGTGCATCCGTGGGTGGAGAACGTCGAGGCGGCCCTGGATCTGCTGGACGACCAGGAGATGCACCGCCGCACCCTGTGGCTGGCGGTTCCGCTGCAGACCGAGACGGCCGGACTGCGCGTGTCGGCGTCGCTCGGCGCGGCGTGGGCGGAGCTGTCTCCGATGCTGGGCCTGCGTTCGGCGCCCGTGGCCCGGCGCGAGGTGACCGCTTACCGCGAGCAGGCCTCCCGGGTGGAGGCCGCACTCGCCGGCGGTATCGCGTTCCGTCCGGCCCGCCCGGCGGAGGTCGTGTGGATGATCCAGCACGCCCTCCACCGCGGGCTTGCCGAGCCGCTGCTGGCGGAAGCCGAGACCAGCGACCTGTACGGCGGGCACCTCCGGGACGGGGTGCTGCGCTCCCCCAGCTACGCCGACCTCGGCCAAGTGCGCCTGCAGGAAGGCGGCATCGACCCCGAGCTCGACGACGTCGATGAGCTCAAGAGCGGGGGTGGGATCACGCGGTCGGGCCGCACGGCCTGGTGGCGGCTGAGCACCGGCTCGCCGCTGGGGCGGCGCTGGCTGCAGGTCGAGTCCGACACCGGAGTGGGCTACCAGGCGCACTTGGCTCTGGCCGAATGCCCGCCCGCGGTCAGCCAGGACGCCGCCGACCTGTTCGCCCAGCTGGAAACCCTCGACTTCCCCGTCGACTACACCATCGACCTCACCCTCGTGCCCGCGGAGAAGGCCCGCGACCAAGTGCGGCGCAAGAAGAACGAACTCATCGACCAGGCCGATCAGTACGACGCCCGCCCCACCGGCATGCCCGCCTCGCTCACCGAGGCCGCCCGCGACCTGGGCGAGCTTGATGCCCGTCTCTCCCGCACCAGCGTGGAGGTCGAGGTGCAGTCCGTCACCGTCCTGACGGTGTGGGGGCCGACCGCCGCCATCTGCGACGCCCGGGCCCGCGCCCTGGCCGCGCTGCTGGGCGGCGCCGACTACCGCGCGGTGCGCCCGGCCGGCCTGCAGGAGGCCCTGTTCACCCTGGGCCTTCCCGGCACCGTACGCCCGGGTGTGGTGCGGGAGTTCACCCAGCACCAGATCTCCGAGGACTGGGCTTTGGGCGGGGCTTTCACCGCCGCGGAGGTCGGCGACCCCAACGGCATGTTCCTCGGCATCGACCTCGACTGCGGCACCACCCGCCCCGTGATGATCAATGTGGCGGATGCGCCCAAGGTGGATGCCTCCGCCTCCATGGGCATCGTCGGGGACCTGGGAGCGGGCAAGAGCGTCCTGCAGAAGCTGATCGCGGAGGCGGTGTGGGCGCGCGGCGGCTGCGCGATCTGTATCGACCGGACCCCCGTCCGCGAGTGGGCAACTTTCGCCCGCACCGCTGCTAGGGGCCGGGTCCAGATCATCGACGCCGCCCGGGCCGAGGTGTCCATCGACCCGCTGCGCATGTTCGACGGCCCCGAAGGCCGTCACTACGCCCTGTCCTACCTCACCCTGCAGCTCGGCATCGGCCCGATGAGCACCAACGGCGAGGTGCTGCACCACGCCGTCGAGCAGGCCGCCGCCAGCGACCAGCCGTCCATGCACCGTGTGCTTCAGGTCCTGGAGGAGATGGCCAGGAGCGAGGTCGGCAAGCGGCAGGACGCAGCCGCCAGCCTCGCCGGCCTGGTCCGCGTGGTCGCCACCAACTCGCTGGCGGCGATGGTGTTCGACCCCACGCTGCCGCCGGTGCATCTGGACGCCTCCAGCACCTCCGACATGATCGTGATCACGACGGCGGGTCTGAAGCTGCCGCCGAAGGCCGCGTTCGACAATCCGGAGGTCCTGCACCAGCAGCCGCTGGAGGCGCTGATCGGGCGCGCCGTGCTGTATCTGATCGCGGCGCTCGCCCGGCAGACCGCGTTCGAGGACCCGGCGCGGTTCACCGCGGTGGTCGCGGACGAGCTGTACTGGCTCACCTCCTCGGCCGAAGGCACCGCGCTGGTCCACGAGATCCTCCACGACGGCCGCAAGCACGGCGCGGGGCTGCTGGCCGCCTCGCACGACGCCGAGGAACTCGGCCCCGACCGCGGTCTGATGGCCTATCGGGCGCTCGCCCGCACCGCCGATCGCGAACGTGCCCGCCGCGGGCTGGAGTTCGTCGGCCTCGACCCGAACGACGGCGCGCTGCTGCGGCTGGTGACCACGGGCCTGTCCCCCGTCGGCCAAAGGGGCCGCGAGGGCGAGTTCCTGCTGACCTGCCCGCGGCAGAACACCGGCCGGATCAAGGTCTCCATCCCCCGCATCCCGCGCATCACCACGTCCATCACCACCACACCAGGACGCCGCACGAGCGCTGCCTCGCCCTCTGTGCCTGAGCCGCTCGCTGGTGAGTCCGCGGGGAACCGTCCGAAGGAACTTGTCTGATGACCGCCTCCTCTTTCCCCACATCCCGCTCCCGGCGCATCGCCACCGTGGCGAGCGTCCTGATGGCGATCACCCTGTCGGCCAGCGTGCTCGTCCTGGTTCTCGGGGCGAGCGTGCCGGAGTCGTGGTGGCCGCGCACAGGGCAAGCTTTCGCCGCCGACGCCTACTCCGGCTCCACGCGCCAGGACGCGTGCGGCCTGATCGCGGGGCCCGCCAAGGAGTACTGCGAGCGCGGTGCCACCTCCTGGACGGCGTCTGCGGCCAGGGCACCCCGTGACAGTGCCAGCCGGGCATGGATGCTGTTCCCGGCCGGCGCAGGAGTGGCTGCCCTCGTCGTGTGGCGGCGCCGGGGCACCCCTGGGCGGGGGCGGCGTCGAATGTGGCGCCCAGACCGCGGCACGCTCCGCTCGGCCGGTGTCATCGTCCTGTTCTCCGGCGTGTTCATCCTGGTCAACAGCCAGGTCGTGTACGCAGCAAGCAGCAACAGCGAGACCGGAGATCTCCTCGCACCGCTGAACATCTATTCGTCCGAGGGCGTGCCGATCAACGGCTACGAGCTGAACGCCGAAGGCGGCTCCATCGTCAGCTTCAAGACCCAGTCCCTCGCCTTCGCCCTGTCCGGCCTGTTCACCCTCATCCGGCTGCTGGTCGGGCTGGCAGGCTGGGCCATCGAGGTCGCCTTCCGGTTCCCCGTGCTGAAGATCCTCACCGGCCCAGCGCAGAAGGTCGCCGACGCCTACAACACCGTCGTCGTCGACACTCTCGGCCTCAAGGGACTCGTGCTCGCCTGGGCATTTGTTTTCGCCGGATTCATGATTGTGCGCGGCCGGGTCGGCCGCGGTCTTGGTGAGATCTTCCTGACCCTGCTGATCGCGGCGTTCGCCGCATCCACGTTCGTCCGCCCCGACTACCTGCTCGCCCAGAACGGGCCGCTGGGACAGACCCAGCAAGTGGCCGCCGAGGTCGCCCAGGAGAGCGTCAACTCCTATGCCTGGGGCGGCAAGCTCGCCAGCAAGGGCCCGTGCGACGGCATGGCCGGCAACGCCGAGATCAAGTGCCTGGAGCGGGAAGCCGAAGCCCCCGTCTCCTCAACCGACGTGGCCCGCCCGCTCCAGGACTCAGTCACCAACGCGCTGATCGTGAAGCCGTACATGCTGCTGCAGTACGGGCGCATCCTCGACCCCGCGAAGAAATCCGACAGCAAGGCGTACGCCGTCCACCTGAAGTGGCTCACAGGCGGCTACAAGGCGGGCTCCAAGGACCGCACGGACGCCTGCAGCCTGGTCTACGGTCCGGCCAAGCAGTACTGCCTGCGTGACAACGACAACGCCCCGGATGGGAACGACGGCCTGCCCTCCCTCACCCCAGGCGGGGAACTGCTGGACACCGCCTCCCCGGTTGTCAGCGAGGAGGACAAGGAGTTCGCCGCCTTCCTCGCCGACCTGAAGAAGGCTGGTCCGGTCGGCAAGGCGTGCGCTGCGTACGCCGCAAAGCCCACCTGGTGGCGGGTCGGCGGCGCCCTCCTGCTGCTGATCGCCGCCCTGTTCATCTGCGGCATGCTGCTCTCCAGCGCGATCGTCCTGCTCGGCACCCAGGGCGTCTGCGCCGCAGCAGCGGGAGCCGCCGGCGTCACCTTCATCGCGGGCATGCTGCCCGGGCCCGCCC
The DNA here is from genome assembly GCF_050936625.1 of Streptomyces sp. CA-251387. Lineage (NCBI taxonomy): Bacteria > Bacillati > Actinomycetota > Actinomycetes > Kitasatosporales > Streptomycetaceae > Streptomyces > Streptomyces sp. CA-251387. The sequence continues at coordinate 135,618 of NZ_JBNJMJ010000002.1, forward strand.
GCCAGTCAGTGTGGAAGTGGCTGTCCCTGTGGGGCATCGCGATCTTGGTCGTGGTCGGGATCTGCGCTTTCGTGCCGTTCTTCGGGATCGCCGTCGACGCGACCATCACCGACGGCCCCGACCTGATGGTGGAGCGGATCCTGCTGATCGACGTCCTCGCCATTGCCGGTGCGGCCGGGCACCGCCGCCTGCTGACCGGGATCACGTCCTTCGGGCGGCGCATGGCAATGCGGATGCGCTACGCCAAGGTCGGCGGCACTCACATGCCCGGCGACACCTCCGAGCTTGGCGCCGCGCTTGCCATGAACTCCCCCGCCGCACTGGGCGGATACGGCGGCCTGCGCGCGTTCACCGGCGGTGGTGGCGGCCGGTACGGGATGCTCGGCACCCGCCAGAGGCTGATGGGCGCGCTCGCCTCCCTATTCGACGGCGCGGGCATGCCGGTGGACACCGGCCGTGTCCTGGCCGATGCAGGCGCCGAAGCCGGGCGCGGTCTCGCCCCGCTGACCGCGGCCGCGGCCGTGGGCGGGCTGGGCGCACGCCTTGGCGCCAAGGGCGCGCACTGGCTGCTGATCGGCCGCCGTCCGGACAGGGAGCAGCTGGCCAAGTGGCGCAAGCCCACCGCCGGCGGCGACCCGAACGCGGGCGGTCCGTCGGACGGCGGCGACGGTGGTTCAGGGGGCGCGGGGCCGCGTCGGCCCGGCGGCCCGCCCGACCGCTACCGCAACGAGCAGGGCCAGATCGTCGACCGCCGCACCGGCCAGATCCTGCACGACCAGAACACCGACCGCACGTTGCTGTCCACCCGCGCTCACAACCGGCTGGTCCGTCTGCGCGGCTACCGCATCCTGAACAGGGGCGGCCGGGCCGCCTACGGAGCCACGGTCGGCCTGCCGGCCAACATCCGCCGGGCCCGCGCGGGCAGCTCGCGCTACTCCCAGGATGCCCGCCAGCAGGTGCGCGTGTGGGGCAACACCGTCCGCGAGGACGGCCGCGCCTGGCCAGCCACGGCGCGGAGCATCTCCCGCGTCATGCGGGAGAGGGGCGACGACCGCACTGACACGGCGCCCTTGGTCTCACGTCGCCTGCCCGTCAGCAACGGGCCCGGTTCGACTCAGCCAGCTACTGCCCGCGCCTCCGAGGCGCCTGCAGCCGGCGGTGCACGCCCCCGGTCCTCGTTTGCTCCGGACCCCGGCGCGCTGCAGCGGCTGCTGGACGATCCGGCGGAACTGCGCCGCCAGACGATCGCGAACGTCGCGGCCGTGGACCCCTCCCTGGCACGAGCCATGCAGGGCCGCGCACAGCCGCCGTCGCGCCAGCCGTCCGTGCAGCCCGACACCACCAGCGATGGCACCCGCGCCCAGGCGCGGGCCCGGTTCCAGGAGTTGATGCGCAGAACCGCACCCGAGGCCGACCGGCTGCGGCAGCAGCACTCCAGGCCGGACGACGACCTCGACCACCCGGACTTCACGGAGTAGCGGCATCGGGCTCGTGAAGACCCGGGCGTCCAGGGGCCACCAGGCAGACGAAGGGAGTGGGAACGCGTGAGGACCACCAGGCGCCGCATGGCGCGGTGGGGGTGCGTGGTGGTGCTGTTGCTGTTCGCCGCCGTGTGCTGCGCCGCCCCGGTAGGCAACGCGATCAGCGCATACGTCGCCCTGGAGACGGGTGCTCAGGACGACGGCGGGATCGCCGAGGGCGGCACGGCCGCGGACATCCCGCCGCGCATGCTGACCGCGTACAAGAAGGCCGTCCACCAGGTCGGCAAACATGTGCCGAAGTGCCAGGGCATGCGCTGGCCGATCCTCGCCGGGATCGCCAAGGTCGAGTCCAACCACGCGGTAGGCAGGAGCATCGCCGAGAACGGAGACATCCGCCCGAAGGTCTACGGGGTGCTCCTCAACGAATCCGGGGCCGGCGGCAACACCACCGTCTTCCCGGACACCGACGGCGGCAAATGGGACGGCACCTCTCAAGGTGAGCGTGCCGTCGGCCCCTTCCAGTTCCTGCCCTCCACCTGGGAAGGCGTCGGCAAGGACGCCAACAGCGACAAGGCCGCCGACCCCCACAACGCCGACGACGCCGCGCTCGGCGCCGCAATCTACCTATGCGGAGGCGGCCGTGACCTGACCAAGCGCGCCCAGCTCAAGGCCGCCATCCTGCAGTACAACCACTCCAATGAGTACGTCGCCAACGTGCTCGGCTGGATCGACCAGTACACGGCGGCCGCAAAGAACCCGGACCTGAAGAACGTGACGGGGAAGGTCCGCAGGGTCATCGAGGCAGCGCTCTCCCAGCAGGGCGTCCCGTACTCGTGGGGCGGCGGTAACGCCAAGGGCCCGTCGACAGGGATCTGCTGCTCTCCCGGCGGGAAGAGCGGCGCGAACATCAACGGCTTCGACTGCTCGGGTCTGACGCTCTACGCGTACGCCAAGGGTGGCATTCGCCTGCCGCGCATCGCGGCCGCCCAGGCCGGAGTCGGCCAGCGGATCCCTGCCAGCCTCGGCACCAGCGCGCTCAAGCCCGGCGACCTCGTCTTCTACGCCACCGCTCCCGGACGCGATTCCACGATCTATCACGTCGGCATCTACGTGGGCAGTGGACAGATGATCAACGCCCCCCGCCCGGGCACCGTGGTGCGCCTGGACTCCGTCAACACGATGTCGGGCTTTGCGGGGGGAGCACGGCTGCTGTGACCACCACCGACCGCTCACCGCGTCTGCTGTTGCTCAGCACCATCCTGTTCGCCGTCGTCGGCGTCGTCTTGCTGAGCGTGCCGCACGGCCCGAAGTCACCAGCTCCCGAGTCGTCGACCGCGAGCGCGGATCTGCCGTCTGCGGCGTCAGTGCCTGCCGACGGCAAGGCGACCGTCGGCGCGGCCTCCTCCACGGCGCCCGCCGCGTCGACGCCGTCGGTCCTCGAGTCCGTTCTGCCGCCGCACGGCGAGGGCGCGGCCGGCGACCGGGCTGTCCAGCGGTCGTTGGAAGCGGCCTGGCCCGCTGACTTTCCCGCAAGCGAGGAGCGGGCGTTGCTCGCCGCCGGGCGCGCGCTACTACGCGCGGACGCCACCGGAGTCGGCCGCGCTAAGTGGCCAGAGGTCTTCCCCGATTCGGGCCAGGCGGTAGCACCGGCGTTCGCCACCGCTCGCTTCCGTATCCAGGCCGCGATCGCCCGCCGTGACGGCGGCCCGGACAAGGCGGTGGTCCATCTGGTGTGGGCTGGCATGGACCGCGGCGGCACCTTCACCGATCTGCGCATCACCGACTGGTTCTTCACCCGCACAATCAAGAAGGGAGCAGCGACGTGGACTCCGCAGCCCCGTACCTGACGGACCGGGCCGATGACACGGCCTCTGGTCAGGTACTCGGCCTGATCACCGGCCTGGTCGACGCCGGCGACTGGCTCTACGACCACTGGTACCTGCTCGCCCTGGCCATCGCCGCGTGCTGGGGAGTGGGCGAGTTGGTAGTACGTCGGCTCGCGGCTAGGGCTTCGGCCGAGCGGATGGCCCTGGAGCTCGTCTCCAACAGGCATTTCGACCCGAGCCTGGAGGAGATCTTCCGGCGCGGCGTTCAGCTGGCCCGCGCATCGACGGCCATGCCCTGGTGGGCGCCGCGCAGAGCCAAGGCCGTGCAGATCCGGCTGCGCGCGGACGGCAGTGCGCCGTTGCGCTACCGCATCGAGGGCCCGGCGGGCGGTGAACGCTTGTTGTCCATCACCCCGTTCGGGCCGGACGTCACTGTCAACCGCGCCCGACCGATCGTCGACGAGCCGCGGACGCACACGGTGCGGGCCGAGTTCATCCTGCGTGGCAAGCTCACCTCTCCGCTGCGCGAGGTTCCGCTCACTCCCGACCCGCTTCAGCCGCTCGTCGACGCCGTGGCCGACCTGCGCGCCGAGCTCGGCGACCTCGCCGAGATCCGGCTCGACATCCAGCGCGCCCCCAAGTGGGCGCTCAGGGCCCGGCGCGTGCAGCTGATGGGCGCCGCGCGCCGGTCCGAACGCCGGGAGGCCCAGCGGTCCGCGCGTTGGCTGCGGCGGGACGCCAGCGGCATCGAGGACTCCCTGGGCTGGCAGTTGCAGCAGCTCCTCAGTGACAAACCCGGGGCGGGATCCGGTCGGCGGCTGGTGATGCCGCCGGTGCCTCGTCGAGTGGAGCCGACCGAGGCGCTGGGCAAGCTCGCCGAGGACGACCACTTGGTTCGGGTCCAACTGCTGGTGATGTGCGCCTCGAACACCGAAGGCCGCGCTCAGGCCCGACTCGCCCAGCTCCAGGCCGCATTCGACGTCTTCGGCGGCCGCTCCCGGTGGGCCATGCGCGGTTGGCGACTGGGACCGTGGCGGGTGGGCGCCGACCACTGGCCCACCCGGCACGGCTTCGAGCGCCGCTGGAATCTGGGGCACTGCCAGCCGCCTCGCGCGAACTGGGTCCGGCTGGAGGAGTTGTGCGGCCTGCTTAAGCCCCCCACCGTGCACTGCCGTCTGCCCGTGCTCGCTGGTGATCTGCCGACCTTCGAATTCGGCGATCCCGAGTTGCTCCTGCAGGGCATCTACCGGGGCCCGGACGGCAGGGAGCGGATGGTCGCCACCTACGCCGAGGAGACCCTGTTCGAGGTCGGGGTCGGCAAGGCTGGCGGCGGCAAGACGGAGCGGGCCCTGGCGCAGGCGATCGGCTGGGCGCACGCGGGCGGAGGGCTGATCTTCGTCGACCCGCACCGCGACTCCTGGCCGCGGGCCACCACGTTCCTGGCGCACGAGCCCCTGATGCCGCGGATCGCGCTGATCGACCTCAACGGCCTGAGCCCCAACCCGCGGGTGAGTTCGTGGAATCCGCTCGGTATGCACCAGGGCCAGGCAGCGCACGAGGTCGTCGAAGCGATCGCCGACGCCTACGCCTCCGCACTGGCCTGGGACGACGCCACAGCCCCGCGCGCGCTCACCATCCTCACCGCCGCGCTGGCCGTCCTGGTCGCGGTCAACGAGGCGGCCTGCCAGGCCGGCCGGCCCGAGGACCAGGCCACGATCTTCCACGTACGGGCCCTGCTCGCCGACGTCAAGTTCCGCAAGGCAGCGCTCGCCGCGGTGGCCGACCGCCTGGATGAGGAGACCCGCTCATGGTGGCAGGCGGTGTTCCCGACCCTGCCGCCCGACGCGTTCGCCGTCGTCCTCAATCCGATCGCCCGGCTGGCCGCCAACCCGGTCACGCGCGCCTTCCTCGGTCAGCCGGTCGGCGTTTACAACATCCGTGCCGCGATGGACTCCAAGATGATCGTGTGGGTGTGCCCGGGCGGCAACGGGCCCACCGACCGCCTCTTGACCGCGCTCCTCGCCCGCGACCTGCTACGCGCCGCACGCTCCCGGCGCGATACGCCTGAGGACAAGCGGGTGCCGTTCCGCCCGTACTTCGACGAGCTGATCACGCTGACCGGCGCGGCCCCAGAGACCATCGCGAGCATGTTTGAGGATCTCCGGAAGTACCGGTGCCACATCCACGGCATGACCCAGCTGCTGGCCCGCCTGCCGTCCGCGGTGCGGCTGTCCCTGGTGCAGAACGCGTCCACGCTGGCCACGACCGCCGGTTCGAAGTCTGCGATCGCGCCCATCACCGCAGAGTGGGGCGATACCCCCAGCCCCGACCGGGTCGCCACCATGGAGCGGTTCGAGCACTTCGTCTCCATGAACGTGCACGGACGCCGTATCGGGCCCATCCAGCTGCGTGGGCCCCATCTCAATGACGTCTTCGCGGCCCAGGCCCGCCCGAAGGACGTCCCCGCGCTGGAGCGAGCTGCCCAGGCGAACGCTGGGGCGCTCCCACTGGATCAGCTCACCGACCGCGCCGCCGAACAGCTCGGCCGTGTCGCGGCCTTCCTCGCCGAGCACTCCCCTGCCGGCGCCGCCGCTGTCGACCTGTCGAAGGAGAAGGAGTTCGGATGACCACCGCCCAGCCGAAGGACCGTACGACGGCGGGTTTCACGCCCAGTCCTGTGGAGCCGCTCGCGCATCAGCTCTTGGCCACCCTCGCCCAGCACCGCATGGCCTCCACCAATCAGTTGCATGTCCTGCTGCGGCCCGACCGCTCCCGCCAGTCCGTCTCGGAGCGCCTGAACGAGCTGCTCGGCAAGCGCCTGGTCGACTTCGTGGTGCTGCCGCAGTCGCACCGCACCCGGGTCTGGTACCTCACGCCGAAGGGCGCCCGCCTGACGAGAGACTGGCCCGCACTGCGCGGCCGCCCGCCCTATCCGATCACCTCAAGCACGGCCGCCTCGCTGAAAACTCCCCACACCCTCACCGTCCTGCGCACACATCTGGAGTTCGTCGCCGATGCTCGTCGTCGCGGCGACGAGCACGGCCACCTCGACTGGACGCCTGAGGTGTTCCACTCGATCGGCGACGGTGAAAAGGTCGTGGCCGACGCGGTCATGCACTACACCCTCATCGACGGCCAACAGCGGCGGAAACTGAGGGCGTTCGTCGAGGTCGACCGGGCCACTATGAGCAGCGAGCGCCTGGCGGCCAAGCTGATCGAGTACGCGAGATTGTGGACCTACGATCCGCAGCCGGCCGGTCGGCGCCGGAATCCGACCGGGCAGGGATGGCTGCGTTGGTACCCGGTGTTTCCCCGGGTCCTCTTCGTGCTGACCGGTGCTGGGCGCCAGGCGATGGACAACCGAATCAGCGACCTCAAGGCCATGGTCGCCCACCATCCGCTCGTGGCTGACCTCGCCCGCGAAGTGCCGCTGGGAGCGGTCGTGCTGGACGACCTGGAAGAGCACGGCCCCACCTCTGACGTGTGGGTCCCTCTGGCTGGCGGCAAGCCCCGCTCGTGGACCGAGCTGTGAGGCCACGACGACGCGTCCACTGGCCGAACGTCGCAGCCTTGCAACCACTGCCGAAACCCCTTGATATTTGCGCTTGCGAATGACTAGCTTACTTCTGCACGCCGAGGCCTCCGCTCGCAACAGCCAAGGCGCGCAACGACATTAGGGAGCACCAGATGCAGCAAGCCACTGGTGATGTTCGCACCTACGAAACGGCGCCTGATGGCGGGTGGCCAGCCCGAACGCAGACCATCTCGTACGTCGGGAACGCCTGCGTGATCCAGGGGAGCGGCGATTTCGACTTCGCCGATCTGCATACGGTGCGCTGCCGTTTCCCCCGCCGGCACGTCACCCTCGACGGCGACGTGATCACGGTATGGCCACCGCCCGCCGGGTGGAGTGAGGCGAAATCTATCCTGCCCGGCTCAACAGGCCCCACATGGAAAGGAAGCAGTGCCATGACCGGTTGATGCAACACGGCGCGCGGAAGGCGCCTGAGCGCTCACACACACAACAGATTCACAAGGTCCGTTCGATCCGGCGGACACTTCCCGCCGTGTGCGTGCGCGACGAGCGAAGCAACAGGACTACAAATCGACATCTGGTTCCGAAAGTGACCGGATACGTCCCGAGATGTACGAGTGAACTCAAATATCAAGCTGGGAAGTTGACTGGCATATGCGTAATCTGGCGGTCACGCAAACGCATTACCGCAGCTGGACCAGGCCGCGGTTCCGGCCCTCCGCATGTCGGAGGCTTGGGCAGCGGTCGAACCGCACCGCGTCGTACGGGGAGACAACGTGAGAGCTACACAACGACGCTCATCAGGGCACAATATCGCCGCTGTTCGCACCCGGAAGCACGCAACTGCACTACTCCTCGCCAGCAGTCTGCTGGCGCTGGCCGGTTGTAGCGACAGCGGCGCGGATGCGTCACCGTCCACCACCAGCCCTACCTCTACGGCTAGCTCGGCGTCTCCCAGTTCCACTGCCGACGCCGAGAACGCCGCCGTCATCGCGGCGTACACCAGCTCGTGGGACGCGCAGACCGAGGCCTACAAGAAGGCCTCCTCTGCGGGCACCGACCTGAAGAAGACCACCACCTTCCGGGCCTTGGCCGACATCGAGAGGGACTTGTCGGCCATGCGGACGGCCGGACAGGTGACGACCGGGAAACCGGTGATCCATCCGAAGGTCATCAAGGTCACCGACGCCAAGATCCCCACGGCCACGGTCACGGACTGCGTCGACACGACGAACTGGACGCTGATCGACAAGGCATCGAAGAAGAAGGTCCCGCTGCCGACGGAACGACTCACCAAATACGTCAGCACCGCAACGCTTGAAAAGTGGGGGACGAAGTGGATGGTCACGAAGTTGACCGCTCAAGATCAGTCCTGCTAGCCCGTCGTCTCGCGGTGCTCACCGGCACCCTTGTCTTGGCCACGGCCGGTATCTCGCACGCCGACGGTGATCCCGACGTCGATGCGGGCGAGTGCCAGGTCGTGAAGTTCTGCGTCGGTGTCGGTGTCGGTGACGAGACCGACGGCAGCGGCGGCCAGGCGGGCGGCGCACAGGGCGGCAGCGGCGACACCACAGGCCTGCAGTGCAAATACACCAAGATCGAGCCCAAGCCGCCAGCCGAGCACCCGGCTTGGAAGGGCCAAGATCCCAAGAAGTCCGACATGTACTTCTACTCGTGTTGGGACCCCACCAAGCCCGCTGGGGAGCAACAGCAAGAGCTTGACGGCTTCGTCGCCGTGCCCGCGGGACAGAATCCCGCTCCGCAGGTGGACCCCCAGGAGCTGGCCCAGCAGGCGGTCGACTCCATGACGCTGCTCGGCCCGGACATCGCAAGCCCTAAGGCAGCCGGGAAGTACACCGTGGGTGTACCGATGTGGATGTGGGTCAACCAGAGCGCCACGACCTTCGGGCCGAATACCGCGTCGGCCTCGGCGGGCGGGGTGACCGTCACCGCCACCGCGAAGGTCTCGAAGATCGTGTGGCAGATGGGGGACGGCACAAGCGTGACCTGCAACGGCCCCGGTACGAAGTACCAGGCATCCCAGGGCATGGCCAAGTCGCCGACCTGCGGGCACGTGTACTCCAAGACCTCAGCCGGTGCCCAGGGCGGTAAGTACCAGGTCACGGCGACCTCGACGTGGACCATCGACTGGCAGGGCGGCGGGCAGGCCGGCCAGCTCACCGAGATCCGGCAAACCAACGTGCAGGTGGCGATCGGCGAGCTGCAGGTCGTCAGGTAGCCGCCGGAAGGACAGAACGTTGAGCAAGACACACGAACGCAAGGCCCCTGTGAACGGCGTGCCGCCGCAGATGCAGGTGGCTGGCCCGGTGACACCTCCTCGGGTGTCGGCGCGCAGGCGCCGCCCGGGCGTGATCGCCTTGTCGCTGGCGTTGATCGCTGCTGGTGGCGCGGGGGTCGCGGTCCTGCTGCTGCAGGGCGGCCACCGCACCGAGGTGGTGACCGTGGTCCGCGACGTGCAGGTCGGGCAGGTTCTCACCGAGCAGGATCTGGGCGAGGCCTCGGTCGCGCTGGACCCGGCCGTGAAGGCTGTCGAGGCCGACGACCTGAAGTCGGTGGTGGGCAAGCGGGCCGCGGTCGAGCTCAAGCCCGGCTCGCTTCTTGCTCCGTCGCAGGTGACGAAGGATTCCCTGGTCAAGCCGGGAGAGCAGCTGGTGCCGATCGGCCTGAAGCCGGAGCAGGTGCCGGCCACGGATCTGGTGCCGGGGCAGAAGGTGCAGCTGGTTCATGTCCCGGCTCAGGGCACGGCGGCCTCGGACGCGGAAAGCGATACGCCGCCCGAGACGATCGCAGGTCGGGTGGTGAAGGCGTCCAAGGCCGCGCCCGGGACCGGCGTGGTGGTCGTCGATGTGGCCACAGCCACGGCCGAAGGCCCGACTGCCGCAGCCTGGGTGTCGGCCGGCACGCTGCGGCTGGTCCTGGACGCTCCGGACGGCAGCTGATGAGTGTGATCGCGCTGGCCGGCTGCAGTGGAGCGCCGGGGGTGACCACGACGGCGCTGGCGCTGCTGCTGAACTGGCCGCTGCAGCCGGGCCGCAAGATGATCCTTGCCGAGTGCGACCCGGACGGTGGTTCCGTGCTCCACGGCCTGCTGCAGGGCACTCTCGGCGATCGGTACGGGCTGCGGAACCTGTCGGTCGCCGTCCGCAAAGGCGAGTTCAGTGACGCGTTCTGGCGGCAGCTGATCGATCTGAGCAGTGATGACGGCAGGCAGGAGTCGCCGCGCGACCGGCTGTTGCTGCCCGGTCTCACCGATCCCGCTCAGGCGGCGAGCATGGGCCCGGTCTGGAAGGTCTTGGCCCAGATGTTCCGCGGTATCGACGCCGAGACCGACCATGACGTGCTGATCGATCTCGGCCGCTCGGGGGCGTTCGGGCCCGCTGGTGTGCTGGCCGAGCAGGCCGACCAGGTGCTGGTGGTGGTGCGCAATACGCTGCGCTGCCTGCAGGCCGCTCAGGCCCGGGTGAGCGCTCTGGAGGAACGCGTCGGCGGGGTCGGCCTGGTCATGATTGACGAAGGTCCCTATCCCGCCGGCGAAGTGCAGCGCGTGCTGCAGGTCCCTGTGGTGGCGAAGTTTCCGTACGCCCCGGCCGACGCCAAGGTGTTGTCCGACGGGGCCGAGCAGCCCCGCCGCTATGCCAAGTCGGCGCTGATGCAGGCGGCCCGTGTGGGCGCTACCCCGCTCGTGCAGCGCGCGGCCATGCGCCGCGCGCGCCTCGCGCCGGGAGGGAGGTGACCCATGGTGCGCGGTAGGCCTTTGCACTCCGATCCGACCGTGGCTCCGGCGCCCGGCGCGCCGCAGGCCTGGCCCCAGCAGGTCAATGGCGCGGGTGTCGGTGCTGCGGCGAGCGCTCAGGTGCTCGGCACCGGGGCACCCCGGGTAACGGTCGACTACCGGGTTGCCCGGCACATTGCGTCCCAGGTGGCGAGGCAGCGGGAGGAGCTGCTGAAGACCACACCGGAGGTGGACCGGGCTGCCGAGGAGCAGCACTGCTTGAACTGGATCAACGAGGCGGTCGCTCTGTGGTCGGACGCCCAGGGCGTCGAGCGTGGTGTGAGCTCGACGCAGGACGAGGATGACGCGCTGCGGCGTGCGGTGTATGACCTGCTGTACCGGGCCGGCCGGTTGCAGCCGTACCTGGATGATGAGCGGGTCGAGGACATCATCATCCAGGGTCCGGACGAGGTGTGGCTCGACTACGGCGACGGCCAGCGGCGCAGGGTCGGCCCGATTGCGGACTCCGAAGATGAACTGCTGGAGCTGCTGCGGGAATTGGCCCGCGACTCCGGGCACAGCGAGCGCACGATCTCCACCGCCAGCCCGACGCTGGCGCTGTCGCTGAAGGACGGCTCCCGTCTGCAGGCCATGACCGGCCTGGGCCCGAAGACCTATGCGGTCATCCGCCGGCACCGGGTCTCCCATGCCGACCTGGACGACCTGGTGCGTTTGGGCACCATCGACCCGATCCTGCGGGAGTTCCTCGGCGCGTGCGTGCGCGCCGAGAAGAACATCATGATCGCGGGCAAGCAGAAGGCGGGCAAAACCACCCTGATGCGGGCGATGCTCCGGGAGTTCGACCCGGAGTGCCGGTTCGCCACTATCCAGACCGAGGACGAGCTGTTCGCCCACACCAACGGCTACCACCGCCAGGTCGTCTCCCTGATCGGGCGCGAGTCCAACGGCGAGAAGGACGTGACCGGCCGCGGCGCAGGCGAGGTGACGCTCCTGGACCTGATGCACCCGGCGCTGCGGATGTCGCTGGAGCGGATCGTGGTCGGCGAGGTCCGTGGGCCCGAAGTCGTCGCCATGATGCAGGCGTTGACGAACGGTGCCGGCGGCAACCTGTGCACCATCCACGCGCGTCGCCCCGACATCATCTTCGACCGGATCGCCGAGCTGTACGCGCTCGCCCAAGGCAACCTGTCCGAGCAGCTGGCCTACCGGCAGACCGCCAACGGCCTGGATTTCATCGTGTACGTCGACATGACCGACGAGACGCAGATCGGCGGCCGCCGCCACCGCTATGTCTCCCACGTCCTGGAACTCACCGGGATCGGCGAGTCCGGCCGCCCGGCCACCAACGAGATCTTCTCCCCCGGCCGCGAGTTCGGCGAACTGCGGGCGGTCCCGCGGATGGACCCCGGGTGTGTTGATGATCTGCGGCGGGTCGGCTTTGACTCTGGGCTGCTCCAGCAGCCGTACGGGGCTTGGTCAGCGCCGCTGCCGCTGAAGGTGGGGGTGGGGCGGTGACCTTGTTGTTCGCGCTGCTGTCCGGCATGGCCGTGGTCGGCGGGCTGATCGGTGTCATCGCCGGTATGGTCGGGACGACCGCGCCCCGCAGGGCACCGCTGCGGCAGCGTTGGCAGGCCTTGCGTGCCGGCCTGGAGCAGGCTGAGGGCATCCGGATGCGTCGGCGGACGCTGACCATCTCGGCACTCGTGGTGTTCCTCGCCGTGTGGCTGGCCTCGGGGAACTTCGTGGGCGGCGCGCTGCTCGGCGCCGCGGTCATCGGCGTGCCGTGGCTGGTTACCCCGGCGCGGATCGCCCAGGAGCGCATCGGTCAGCTGGAGGCCCTGAGCGAGTGGACCCAGCGCCTGGCTGGGCTGCTGCGGTTGGGCATGGGGCTGGAACAGGCGATGATGACCAGCCGAAAGGGGGCGCCGGACGCCCTCGCACCGCAGATCGCGGGCCTGTCCGACCGGCTGCGGTTGGGCTGGCGGCCGGAGGAGGCCCTGCGGGCCTTCGCTGCCGAGCTGGATGATGTCACCGCGGACAAGGTGACGGCTGCGTTGATCCTGTCGGTCAATGACCGTGGCCCGGGCCTGGCTCAGGCGCTGGAGGACCTTGCGGGCACGGTCCGTGACGAGGTCGCCCGCAAGCGGTCCATCGAGGCGGACCGCGCCAAGCCGCGCACGACGGTGCGGTGGATGACCTTCATCACTCTGGGTGTGATCGTCGGCGGGTTCTTCGTTCCGTCCTACACCCGCCCCTACGGCACCCTGCTGGGCCAGCTGGTGCTCGCCTTCTTGACCGCCGGGTTCGTCGGCGTGCTGGTGATGATGCGGCAGCTGGGCAACTTCCGCCGCATCCCCCGTTTCCTGATCGCCGATGCCCGGAGCACGGTGCGGCTGCCCGCCCCGGCTCCTGCTGCGGATTCGGCTGCTGGGGCGGTCGAGCGTGAGCCGGAAGGAGCCCGCTCGTGAACCTGCTTCCCGTCGTCCTCACCGGCGGCACGGTCGGTGCCGGCGTCGCGCTCTTGGTGCGGGAACTGCTGCGTCCGCAGCCTGCGTTGGCGGCCGCGCTTGCGCGCAGCGCGCCCGGCAGCCTGAGCATGCCGGAGCCTGAGCTCGACCGTGAGGAACGGTGGGGCCGGTGGCTGCTGACCCACCTCGAGCGTCTGCCCGGCGTGCGGATCCCGGCCAAGAACCTAGCCCTGCTCGGGCAGGGTCCGGGCCAGTTCATGCTCAAGAAGACCGCGCTCGCCGCGCTCGGGCTGCTCTGCCCGGTGCTGGTGACCATCCCGTGGATCATCGCGGGCATCTCGCTGCCGTTCTACGTACCTGCCGCGGTGGGCCTCGCCCTCGCCGGTCTGCTGTTCATCACGCCCGACCTCGCCGTACGCGACCAAGCCAAGCGAGCGCGCGAGGAGTTCGCGCACGCCCTGTCCGCCTACCTGGACCTGGTGGCGTTGAAACGGGCCGCGGACGCCGGTCCGACCGAGGCCCTGGAGAAGGCGGCCGCAGTCGGCCACGGCTGGCCCTTTTTGTATCTGCAGGGGGCACTGCGCCGGGCCCGGCTGGAGAAGATCCCGCCCTATCAGGCACTGACCGAACTCGCCGACACCTATGACCTGCCGGGCCTGGACGACGTCGCCGACATCATGCGCGGCTCGGCCACCGACGGCGCCGCCGTGTACAAGGCGCTGCGCGCCCGCACCGCCGCCCTCAACGCCGAACTGCTGGCCGACCAGGCCGCAGAGGCGAACGCTGCCAGCGAGAAAATGACCGCTCCCGGTGCTCTCCTCGCTGTGCTGGTGATGCTGCTGATGGCGTTCCCCGCGGTGATCCGCATGCTCACCGTCTAAGACCACCCACACCTACTTCAACGCTGCTGAGAGGTAATGAACATGAGGCACACCGCCGCCCGCACCCGCCGAGCTGTGCTCCGGCTGACCACGCGATGGCGGGAGAGCCTTAAGGAGGCCACCCGCCGCCCGGACCGCGGCGACATCAGCATCACCACAGTGATCATCTGGGTCGCCGCCGTCACTGGCGCCCTGGTGATCGCCGGAACCATCGCCGCTGTGATCGCCAGGTACAACGGGAACCTGAACGGCATCTGATGATGGACGGCGACCGGCTTCGGGCCTGGTGGCGCGGACGAAGATGGCGCGATGACCGCGGGGACGCCTCCATCCAGATGGCGATCGTCTACCCGTTCATCCTGCTGGCCACGATCGCCGTCATTCAGGTGTCCATGTGGTACTACGCGCGGTCGATCGCGCTGACCGCCGCCCGGGAGGGACTGACCGCGGCCCGCGCCTACCAGGCCTCCCCCGCCGACGGCACCGCCAAGGCACAGGAAGTGCTGCAGCGTTCGGCAGGCGACAGCCTCCTCGGCTACAGCGTCTCCACCGCTGGCAGCACCGCCGAGCGGGTGCGGGTGCAGGTGACGGGAACGGCCCAGTCGATGATCCCGGGCGTGGCCGGTCTGCGGGTCAGCCAGTCGGCGTCCGGTCCCGTGGAGCGCTGGACGGTCCCAGGGGGGTGAATTGCGTTGAGCAGCAGGTCTTGTCGGGCACGCCGTGCGCGCAGCGACGAAGGCAGTGTGGCGATCGAGGCCGCCATCATCGTCCCGCCGCTGATCATGTTCCTGTGCCTGGCGATCGCGGGCGGACGGCTCGTCATGTCGGGCGCGAAGATCGACGCAGCGGCCGAGGACGCCGCGCGGGAGGCCTCCATCCACCGCACCGTGGCCGCCGCCCAGGACGCCGCCCACGCCGCGGCCACCGAGTCGCTGGACGATCAGGGCATCCGTTGCGCGTCCGCAGACGTCACGGTCAACACGGCCGGGCTGAACGTAGCGGTAGGCCAGGTGGGCACCGTCACCGTCACCGTGAACTGCACGGTCAGCCTGTCGGACCTGCTGCTGCCGGGCGTCCCGGGAGCCCGCACGCTCACGTCGACCGCGACCTCCGTTGTTGATCAGTACCGGCAGCGGGAGGGCTGATGAGCTTTCATCGGGTGGGCACCCGCGCACGGTTCGACGACCGCGGTGGTGTCACTGTCTTCGTCGCGGTGTGCGTGATCGCGCTGATCGGCATCATCGGCGTCGCCGTCGACGGCGGCAGCAAGATGCGCGCGGTGGAACGCGCCGACTTCATCGCTGGTGAGGCCGCCCGGGCAGGCGGGCAGGCCATCGACCCGGCCAAGGCGATCAGCGGCGAAGCCGTCGTCGTTGATCCGCAGGACGCGGTAGCCGCCGCCCGCTCCTACCTCAGCTCCGTCGGCGCCACCGGGGCGGTCAGCGTCTCCGCCGACGGCAAGACCCTCACCGTCACCGTCGACAGCTCGTACGACACCAAGTTCTTGTCGGTCGTCGGGATCGGCTCGCTCGCGGTGACCGGTCATGGCAAGGCGACCCTCCTGTATGGCGTCACCGCTCCGATAGGAAACTGATGCGCACCACCCACTCCCCCGCCGCAGCGGTCGGCCGCACCCTGGGCCGGGCCCTCAAGGCCGTGCTGAGTCTGATCGTCCTTCTCGGGGCGGTCGCCGGGCTTCCGCTGCTGCTGTCCTGGGTCACGCCGGTCATCTGGGCGTCCAGCCACGACGACCTGACACACCTGCTGGACCGCCAGGACACCGGCTCCGTGTTCCTGCTACTGCTGGTTGCGGTGGGCTGGATCGGGTGGGCACAGTTCACGTTCTGCGCCGTACGCGAGCTGATCGCCCAGCTGCGCGGCCGGACCTGGCACGCCCCGCGCGGGCTGGGCAGCTCCCAACGCGCCGCCGCGCTGCTGATCGGCAGCATCCTGGTGCTGCTGCCCACGAGTTCGGCGCTGGCCTCTGACGCCCAGGCCGCACCGGCCGCCACTGCGGCCCGCCTTCCCGCCCAGGCCCAGGCCCCGCAGACGGAGCAGGGCGAACCGGCCGCGACACCGGCGGCGAGTACCTCTACGTCCGGTGCATATACGGTGCGCGAGATGCGGCCCGCAGAGAGCCTGTGGAGCATCGCCGAGCGGGAGTTGGGCGACGGCGAGCGGTGGCGGGAGATCGCCGCCCTCAACGAGGGCAGCACCATGACCGACGGCCAAGTCTTCAGGACCAACAGCTTCCTGCAGCCCGGCTGGCAGCTGCAGATGCCCGACGGGACCGCGTCGACCGGAGGTGCGCGAACCCAGCTGGGCGACGAGGCTCCGGCTACCGCCGGGGAGAGCGCGGACGTGGTCACGGTGGAGTCCGGCGACTACCTGTCGAAGATCGCCGAGGAGGAGCTCGGCGACGGCAACAAGTGGCCTGAGCTGTTCGAGGCCAGCCGGGGCAAGCCGCAGCCGCACGGCCTGCCTGCGATCACCGACCCGGATGTGGTCTACGCGGGGCAGCAGGTCACCGTGCCCGGTGGACAGCCCGACCAGCACGATTCGGCGCTGGACGGCGCCCAGCAGGACGACTCCGGCAGTCAGCAGCGCACTCCCCCGGCCGCCGAGGATCGGCACGACGAACATGAGGGGGGACAGGGGCAGGGCAACCCGGCGCCGGGTCAGTCCGCCGCCCCGGCGCCAGAGTCGTCTGCCCCCGCTACCGTGTCCAGTCGCCCCGCCGGGCAGCACGGGCACGATCAGGCCTCTCCTTCCGCAACGGTCTCCGCGACGCCCGAGCCCACAGCCAGCGTCTCGCCCCCGGCCGCCTCGCCTTCGGCGTCGGCTGAGTCGTCCGGCTCCGCCGCCTCCCCCGCCGCCACGGTGTCTGAGGCCCCGGCAACGGCTCCGGCCAGCAGCCCGCTGAACCTGCGCACCGTTCTCGGCGCCGGCGCGCTGCTGGCCGCCGCCGTCACCGGTGCCCTCGCCCTGCGCAGGACGCTGCAGCGCCGCCGCCGCAAGCCGGGCGAGAAGATCGCCATCGCGTCGGAGACGTCTACGGCAGAGGCCCAGTTGGCGGCGTCCGCCGAGCCAGGCGGAGCGGCCCGCTTGGACGTGGCTCTGCGGACGCTCGCCCACCGGGTGGCTCAGGAGGAATCGGCCGCGTCCCTGCCGTCGCTGCGGGCCGCGCGGATCGGTGCCCGCGTGCTGCAGGTGTTGCCCGAGGATCTCTCCCATGACCCGCTGGCACCCTTCGTGGCCGGGCAGGCTGGCTGGTGGGTCCTGTCCTCTGATGCCGTCCTCTTGGACGAAGAGTCCGCCCGCGAGGTGCCGGCCCCCTATCCGGGGCTGGTCACGATCGGCAGCACCGAGGATGGTGACCTTGTGCTGCTCAACCTTGCACAGCTGCCCGCGCTGCTGCTGGACGGCAATCCCGTCCACATCACCGAGGTGTGCACCTCGCTCGCCTTGGAGCTCGGGATGAGCCCGTGGGCGAGCGAAGTCGAGGTGGTCACTGTGGGGTTCGGCGAGGACCTGCCGCAGTTGCTGCCCACCGCACGGATCGCCCACATGCGGCAGGCCGCGCACGCGCTGCGTGATCTGAGCGAACGGCTGCTGGAAGCGCACCAGATGCCCGAAACCCAGCATCAGCCGTATCTGCTGCTGTGCGCGTCGTCTCTGGACACTGACACGGCCTGGCAGTTCGCCGATGTCATCGACAAGTCCGGCACGGTCCCCGTCACTCTGATCGCCCCGGCGAGTTCGGCGGCCGCGCACTTCCCCGAGGCGGAGATCCTCAACGCCTCACTCAGCGAGCCGCAGAACCTCGACTACACCGGCATCGACATCACGGTGCAGCGCCTGGAGCACGCTGCCTACGTGCAAATCACCACCGCCTTGAAAGTGTCCGGGCAGCCGCCCCATCCGGCCGGGGGGCCCTGGCAGGACGTCCCGGACGAGCCCGGCAGTCCACTGCAGCCCGAGCCGCCCGCGGCGGAGGAGCCCGCCGCGCCCACCGCTGCCGCCGCTGCCACGAGCGCCTCGCTCACCGCGGTAGCCGACGGGAGCGGCGAGGTCTTCCCGGCCCTGCTCGCCGCCACCACCGATCCGTCTGCACTTCGCCTGCTGCCCGCCGCCACGGCGTCGGCCGAGCCCGACGAGGAGTCCGGCTCAGACACCGAGGCACCAAAGCCCTCAGCCCCGGCGGGCACAAACACCGCCGCCGGTGAAGAGGCCGAAGCAGCCGCGGAGACTGACGACCACGGGGACAGCGTCGAGGAAGGCACGGTGCCGGAGAGGGAGACCGAGGAGGGTGAGGCGCACGACCTGCACGCGCCGGAGATCCGGGTGCTGGGCCCGGTTGAGGTGACCGGCGTGGACAGCACCGGTCATGGCCCGCGGATGGCGCAGCTCGCCGCCCTGCTGTTTTTCCGGCCCGGGCGGAGCGCGGATGTGCTGTGTGCCGACATGGATCCTGTCAGCCCCTGGTCGCCGAGCACCCTCAACGCGCGGTTGCAGGGCCTGCGCCGCTCCCTGGGCAGTGATCCTGCCGACAGCCCCTACGTGCCGCGCCGCAGCTCTGGCGAGGACCCATATCGGCTCTCCCCCGGCGTGCGCTGCGACTGGACCCGTTTCCTGCAGCTCGTCGAACGTGCTCTGCCGCTGGGTCCCTCCGGCCTGCCCGATCTGGAGAAGGCACTCAGTCTCGTACGAGGAAGGCCATTCGGCGGCCGGCCCCTGCCCTGGGCCGAGCCCTACCAGCAGGAAATGATCACGCGCATCATCGACGTGGCGCACACCGTGGCCACCTACCGCACCCCCGCGGGCCGCCACCACGACCTCAGCGCGGCCCGCCAGGCCGTCGCGACCGGTCTCGACGTCGACGACACGGCGGAGCTGCTGTATCGGGACTGGCTCCGGATCGAGCACGCGGCCGGGAACCGTCAGGGGCTGCACACCGCCATCACCCGCGTGCAACAGGTGAACCGGGCGTTGGATTGCTCGCTGGAGACGGAGACCGAGCAGCTCATCAACGAACTCCTCAACGGCCCGGCGACAGCGGCGCGCAAGGTCTTGTAGCCCAGGGGCGCGTCGCTACGCAGCGCGTCACCTTTGGCTGGTAGCGACGTCGCGGGCTGCGTACGCGAGGAGTTCCCGGACGGCGGCCTCGTCGGAGACGGAAGGACGTGCCCGCCACTCAGACAGCGTGTCGCGGACGGTCTGCGCAACCGCCTTCGCGTGCTGCACCAGGTCGTCGTCGAGCGCCGTCATGTCCCCGCTTGCCGTTCGGCCTGTGACGACAATGGGACCGGCCAGCGGGTACCGGGGCATACCGCGCCAAGCACTTGCCAGGGCCCAAGCGGCCAGGTTCTGGGGAAGCCCCCTGCAGGCCGGTGCCGTGACTGTGCACTAGGGCCTGCCGGTGGTGGGCCCCTTGGTCGGCCGCGTCGGACCCGACCTCCTCCTTGATCACGGATTGCGCATCGATCACGGGCAGGTTGAGGTCCGTGACCGTGGAGTCCGGGTCAATGCGCAGTGCGTGCATGAGTCATCCTCGTCGCACGCGCGTCAGTTCGTACCTGGCGGTAGCGGATCGCAGCCAAGCGCTCGCACGCCGCCTCCCGAGGTGCGCCGCTACACGATCGGCCCCGACCTGGTCGCCGTCCGTGGCGGCGCGTGCCGGTCAGCGCAGGTCGCGGAGCATGACCGCGTAGTTCGGGGAGTCGGGGAAGGTCTGCCGATGGCCGACCTTTCGGTAGCCCCAAGCCTCATAGAGTGCCTGCACCTTGGGGTGGTCGGGGTCGACGAGGAGCACGGCGTGGGCCTCGAACCAACCTTTCAGCAAGGCGGCGTGCAGCCGCTCGGCTGTGCCGGTCTTTCGCCACTTCGGGCGAACCATCAGCTCGGAGACAGCGAAGGTGGAGGTGTCTGCCGGCGGTTCGCTCAAGTGCTCGCGCCACCACTCCCGGCCTTCCGTGGCTGGTGCCCCGTACGCGAAGCCGACCGGTTCACCGTTGTCGTAGCCGATGACGCATGCGGAGCCGGGGTTGCCGCCCCAGTGGTCGACGAACCAGGGGAACCGCTCGTCGAACTCGGCCATGTCGTCCGCGTAGGCGTCGGCGTGCACGTCGAGAAGGGTTTGCCGGATCTGTGACAGGTCGTCGTGTCCGAAGTGGCGCAGGTCAACGGTTGCCGTGGTCACGGGTGCTCCATTCGGTCCGGTAGCGGTCGGTCCACTCGTGCACGATGTGCGAGGACGGGGCGAGGGTGATGAGTTCGCGTTGGAAGTCGCCGAGGTTCTGGCACATCCGGCCGGGGAGCGGGTCACCGGCCATGATCGTGAAGACTTCGCCGCTGGTGGCGCACGCCTGCTCCACGTCGCCTTGGTGGAGCTGGGCGAGTGCGAGCCGGGTTGTGGTGTGAGCGCGGTTGCGGCGGTAGGACTGGGACAACGCGGCGAGCGCCCGGTATGAAGCGGCTTCGGCCTCAGCAGGGTCGCCGACAACATCACGGATGATCGCCGTGATCGAGTAGAACTCGGCCGGGCCATAGAAGGCGATCCAGGTGGCCCGCGGCGCATTGGCGTCGACCTTACCAAGGGCGTCCTCAGCGCGGCCGAGGGAGCGCAGGGCGGCGCGGTGGTCACCCTGATGGGCGAGTCCGATAGCCGCTCGTGCGTGGGCGCGGGAAGCGTGCAGCGGGCGACGGTGGTTGCTTGGGCTGCATGGGAGGCGGCGACGGCTTCGGCATACTCTCCCTGCTGCCGGGCGAGCATGGCCCGCAGGTTCCATACCTGCATGATCATTTCGGCATCCCGAGCCATGCCTGCGAAGGTCAGGGCGCGGTCGAGGTGCTTGCCGGCGTTGTCGAGCTGGCCGGCATCGATCAGCGACCATGCGGCCGTCGCAGTGAAGTCGGAGGCGACGGCGAACAGACGCTGCCGTACACGCTGGGTCGTGGACTTCTTCTGGAGGCCGAGGGCTTCGGAGGCTCCGGCGAGGGCGGCTCGTTCGAGGGCGGTGTGTCCGCCGCGTTTGGCGTCCAGTGCAACGAGGTTTTCGACGTGGTCACGCAGGCGTACTACGTCGGATGTGCCGACGCGCGCGGGGTGGGAGGAGGCAGAGATCAGGGGCACGGCGACGGCGACGGCGCTGCCGGTGGCCGCGCCGCAGAAGCGGCGGCGGTGCACGGGGTCCTCCAACGGTGGTGCTGGGGTGGGCTTGCGGTTCCCCCGAGGCACGAACCCGAGAGCCGTGGCCGTGTGGCCGGTGACGGTCTGAAGGGCTCGGCGCTGACGCTCGTGTGGCCACCGGTTCTCTCCGGACAGCCACCGGAATATGGTCCGCTCAGTGGTGCTGCCCGGCTTGCCGGTGAGTTCCCTGATGGCCTCGTTTACGGCGTCAGACAACTCCCGTACTGACATTCCGTGTTCGTCCATCCAGGCGGCTAAGCGGTCGTTTCTCGTTTCCGCCATGAGATCACCGTAGGGCGCGTGCGCCGTCACCGAAAGTAAAGGGCGGATCAATTCGTCAGTCTGCCGGTGAGGTACCTGGCCAACTTCGTCTCATGGGCGACGCCTGGTGAAAGCGCGTTAGCTGAGGTGTACGGACCCGGTCCGCCCTCGACGTTCCCCCGCGGTGGGGCCGGGCGCCGACCCGCAACCACGGTGAGACGGCATGACGACGACCGCGCATCCAGGGCAGTGCCAGCCCCACACCTCCCGTATGAGGCTCGGCAGGCGCGAGCTTCACCTGGATCGCGATTTGCCCGGCCATGCCAGTCAGGCCCGTGACGGCGGTGCCAGTGCTCGACGCGTGACCCGAGGTACGCAGCTGCAGCGCGCGTCGGACCTGAGCCCGAGCGGTGAAGGGCGGTCAGAGGACGGTGGCTGACAATCGCTGGTTATCGGGGCGGTTCAATACCGAATTCGTAAGCCACTTCCCAACGAGTGTCGGGCACGGTGATGTCGGCCGTCTCGACTGCGCGTCCGTCGGTGTCGTAGTACGTCCGCTCGATGACGAGGACCAGGTCGCCGATGCTGATGCCGAGCAGGTTGGCCTGCTCCTGGGTGGCGCGGGCAGGTCGTGGCACTTCCAGCGCCGTGGTGATGTCGATGCCGATGGAGCGCATCCGTTCGACAACACCTCTCCCGGCGAGCGGCCCCATTTCCGGCAGCACGATCGGGGTTTTGCCGGTGATCGCCATGGGCTCCCAGCTGACGGAGAGCTGGGCGGGCTGGCTGTCCGCGAGGAATTCGTAGTTGGTTTTCACGCACAGGTCGCCGGGGTCGATTCCGAGGCGCCAGGCGATGTCCGCAGGTGCGGGCGTACGGGCCTGCGAGTGTGCTTCCCACGTGCCGGTGTGGCCGAGCTCCGCCATGTCGGTGCGGAACGGGCTTGTGCCGCGCCGCTCCCGGTGCCGGGAGCGGATCATCCGCCGGCGCTCGCGGGGCTTGGCCACGTAGGTGCCCGACCCGGCGCGGCCCTCGAGAAGGCCTTCGATGATCAGCCGCTCCTGTGCCTTCTGCATCACGTTGGTGCCGACCGCGTACTCGTGCGCCAGCTGGGCGCGCGAAGGCAGTTTCGTGCCGACTTCCCATTCGCCGCTGGTGAGTCGGCGGCGCAGGTCGTTGGCGACCACCTGGTGCTGCGGCGGCTCGTCGTGGCCCATGCGAGGACTCCGTACTTGGTCGGCTCACAGGAGGCCGGATTTCGGCATCCCGATTGACAAGTTAATGCATCAGAGTCAAGCTAATGCATCAGAAATACGGTACGTGACTGACTGCATGCAGGGGGAGATCCGTGAGCTTGCTGAACCCCAAGGCCACCGCGATCGTCTCCATGCTCGCCGCCACCCTCGGCGCGGAACCGACCGAGGACCTCTCGGACGAGCGGATCCGCGTGGAAGCAGAGGTTCCGACCTCGCTCAGCGAGACTGCCCGGCTCGACCTCCTCACCTTTCTCTATGAGACAGCCGACCGCTTCGGCCACAGCGTCCAGCAGGGAACTTCCCGCATCTGGGCCGAAATCGACATCCAGGAGCAGCCGTGACCGCCCAAGCCCCCAAGCGGCGCCCCGGTGCTCCGTCCGACGTCCACCCCGAACTGGCCGCACAGCACGGCCGTGCCAACAGCACTGGAGCCGAGGGCATGACCCCCTGTGCCATCGCTGCGATCACCGGCCCGCCCCCGCACGGCGTCGGGATGCCCGCGACAGACGCTCACGTCCTCCTCTACACCGCGACTTTCGACTCCGGGATAGCGGCGAAGACGCTGGCGGTGCTGCGGGAGTTCGCCCACGCGCAGGGCTGGACCGTCGTGCACGAGCTCTACGACCTGATCCCGCCCGGCACACCCCGCCGCCACCGCATCGCCTGGTGCGCCGTCGAACGCGCCTTGACCCAGGGCGAGGCGACGGGAGTCGTGGCCCCGGCCGAGCAGGAGATCGCCTGTCACCCGGAAGATCGCACCGCACTGCGTGAGTGGCTGCTAGGCGTACCGGCGTTCGCCGCGTACCCGCAGGTCGGCCAACTGCTGAGACGACACACGCACGATGGGGCGGGCGCCGCCGAAGTCGGCGCGCCTGTCGACCGCCAGTGGTTCCGCTCGTACCCGCTACGCCCGCGCAGCCTGCGTCAGGTCAAGACGGACGCCTTCGCCTACCTGACCGTTCTGGGGTGGCCCGGGAACATCGTGGCGGCGATCGGAGTCCTGGCCCGGCTCGCGAAGAACGCCATCGTCCACGCCGCGCCGACCGGCCCGGCCTCAGCGGAGCTGAACGTGCTCCTGGCCGTGACCGAGGACGACGAGCTGCGGATCGACGTCCGTGACCCGTCGCCCGAGTTCCCTGACAGCGTGGCCGCACTCAAGGGGGAGAAGGGGCGCGGCCTGCGGGATGTGCGCCTGCTCGGAGCGGATGTGACCTGGAGCCTGGCCGAGGATGGCCGCAGCAAGACCGTCCGGGCCTGCATGGCGCCGGGGGAGGTGCCCCTATGACCCGCAGATCCACGCCAGAGACGCAGAGCGCCATGGACTGTATGGACTGGGACAACCGGACGCAAGCATGGCTGTACCCCAACCGGCCCCAGGTCCAGCCTGATCCGCGGCTGCGGCTGGAGCGGTTACGCAGGAATTTCATGCGGGCCGCCGTGGAAGGGCCCGGCCGCACCCGCACGCTCCGCGTGATCGCCTACACGCTGACCACGCCTAATGGCCACCCCGAGCCGGACCACGCCCGGCTGCGCGCGTACGCCGAGGGCACCTGGGACATCAAGCGCGCCATCCACGACGAAGCCGCCGACCCGAATCACCCAGCTCCTCCGCAGCACCGCAACGGGTGGCTGGCCGCACGGCTGCTGCTGCGCCAGGGCGCCGCGGACGGCGTGATCGCCATCTCCCGCAACATGATCAGCCCCGATGACGCCCAGTACGAGCACGAGCTCGCCTGGATCGGCGACCACTTCTCCTTCGTCGACCTCCTCGTCCCGGAGTCCCTCTGAAGAGCCCGCTTCGCTGGATGGACGAACGCCGCTGGGGCTGGCGCCAGTGGACCCTGCAGCTCCTCATCGTCCTCACGGTCGCCGGATTCATCGTCCCTGTCGTCGTCTTGTACGGAAGTTGAGACCCATGGCACAGGCATCCCCACATCTCCCGCCGCTGCTCCGCCTGCCGGTCCGCACGCCGCAGGCAGCGCTCCACGCGCTCCCCACCTGGCCGACTGAGCCGTCCCCGGTCAGCCTGTTCGGCGTCCCTGCCGGCGAGGACGCCGAACGGCGGTTCGACCTGACCCGCCTGCGCCGCATCCATACCGTCGACGACACAGCGGAGCCCACACCATGAGCCCATCCGCGCACCAACGGCCACGCCTGTCGGGAGCCGACTGGGACCACTGGGTCGCCACGGGCCACCCCCAAGTCGTGACCGACAAGGAAGCTGGCCACTTCCACCGCTGCGTCCGGCCACGGCCCGGTATGACGGCCGCCGACCTCGGCTGCGGGACGGGGCAGTGGACCCGCCAACTCGCCGCCTGGGGCCTGAACGTGACGGGCTACGACTTCTCCGCCGAGGCCCTACGACAAGCCGCCGCGGCCGGCCTGAGCGATGGACTGTCCTACGTCCAGTGGGACGTCAACGCCGAGCCGATCCCGCAGAGCCTCCAGCCGGGCAGCCTCGACCTGGTCACCTGCCGATACGTGTTCCCGTACCTGGAACACGGACGTCTGCTGACGGACGTGGGCCGCTGGCTCAAGCCCACCGGGGCCCTGTACGCACTCGTACGAGTGCGACCCGACCCCCAGGGCCCCGACGAGGAGCCGACTGATGCGGCCGGGCGGGACACGTCGCTGGACGTGTTCCACCGAGGACTCACCGAAGCGCAGCTCCGCGCTTTCGGCGCTGGCTGGGCCCACCATGAAATGCACCGTCTCAGCCCTCAGCGCTGCGCCATCGTGTTGCGCGGCTACGGCACCACGGCTCCCGAGCCCCAGGACCGCGGCAGGAGAGGGCGTCAGACTCCCGGCGCCGGCGGCGACGCTCCTTCCCCCGAGAGGAACGCCCCGGCGCCGGGTCCCCACGGTCTTGGTGCCACCGTCCAGGCCGAGGCAAGCCGAGATCACATGCCGCCGTCTCGGCGCACCGACCCCGCCGTCCTGCAGCCCCTCGCGCAAGCCGACGGATGACCGCGCCGCCGCCAGAACCCGCTCCTCCAAAGTCCGGCGGCGGCGCGGCGGCACACCACCAGACTCCCGTCCGGCAGGACGGGCAGGCGGATCCGGCCCGTGCCGGATCCGTGGCACCACCGGGCACGAGCAACCGCTCGCACCCGCCGTCGAACCAGGCAAGAGGAAGGAGGGATCACCATGGAGCAGCTGAAGTCGAAGTCGGAAATCGCCGCGCAGGCCACTCCGGCGCATGGCGAGGCGCAGAGTGCCGCCACGATCATCGAGCGGACCAGCAAAGTACGGGTCGAGGACGTCGAGGACGAGTTCTGACCGCTGATCCGACTCGGCAGGGCCCGGTGGCACACCAGCAACGGCCTGCTACCGGGCTCGCATCCGGCCCCGCAGTAGTGCCCCCTCAGCCCACCCGTTGAGGGGGCACTACCCCTCCTACTCCTGCAGAACCTCAGCCCCGGCCAACGGGAGCCACCCCATGATTCACGTCTTCGTCGGGCCGACACTGCCCTGCGACGAGCCGCTGCTCGACCATCCGACCGTGCGCCGTCGGCCTCCCGCACGCCACGGCGACCTGTTCGACACGGCGATCGCGGACACCGACACCGTCGTCCTCATCGACGGCCTCTACCACCAGGCACCCGCGCTGCGGCAGAAGGAGATCCTTGCCCTCCTCGGCCGGGGCGTGCGCGTCATCGGCGCCGCCAGCATCGGGGCCCTGCGCGCCGCCGAACTGTGGCCGTACGGCATGGGCGGTGTCGGCTCCGTCTACCGCTCCTACCGCAACCTGGAGATCGTCGGAGACGACGAGGTCGCCGTCGGCCAGGACCCCGCCACCGGTCAGGCGCTGACCTGGCCGATGGTGAACTGCCGCTACGTCATCAACCTCGCCGTCACCAACCGCGTGCTCACCGGCATGCAGGCGCCCGAACTGCTCGAAGCGCTGCACGCCATCTACTACCCACAGCGCACCTTCGCCGCCATCCGCGCCATGTGCCACCGCCACCAGGCCGTCGCCTTCGCCGACTGGATCAGTGAACGGCGCACCCACGACCCGCACTTCGGCGACGTCAAGCGCGCCGACGCGCTCAGCGCTATCCGTGCGGCCCTGCACGGCCCGGATCCGTGCGGCCCCGTCCCGGGCACCCTGCACACCGACAGCGTCTACTTCCCGCGCTGGTACAACACGTTCGCCGTGGAGTACGTCGACGGGCTCCGATTACCCACCGCCCTGCGCATCGCCTACCAGCAACTCTTCGCCCCGGACTTCCCTTCCCTGTGGGAGTGGCACCTCGACCACCTCTCCCGCAAGCCCGCCGACGGCAGCCAGGGCATGCCGCTCGCCGAGCGCATGCTCCGCCTCACCGGCCAGGAGACCGGCAGGCTGCCCGCCCATCTGGTGTTCCGAGTACCGATCGACCTGAGGGACACCGGCACTCTCGCCCGGCTCCTGGCCCACGAGACCGGGCCGGATCGTAAGTCGATCGCCCGCTACCTCGCCGCGAACGACGACGCCCGCCGCGAGATCCCCGGCTTCACCCCCGAGGCCGTCAAGACAGAACAGGCCGTCCAAACCCTGGTGAGCCTGTGGAGGTGCGAAGCCCACCGCCTTGAGTACGCGGCTGCCGCCCGCGGCTTCCGCAGCGCCGCTCACGCCATCGAAACCATGAAGATCTTCCTCATCGGCTTCGTCAACGACCAGATCTTCCCGCAACGCCCCGACGTGAAAGAGTCGGCCACCGATGCCCACTGACCTCCTGCCGTTCGACGGCACCGTACGGGCCTGCGTCCCCGACGGCACCTGGCAGGCCCTGGTCCCGCGCCTGCCCCACTACGGCATCACCCGCGTCGCCGACCTGACCGGCCTGGACTACCTATGCCTTCCGGTCTGCATGGCCCACCGTCCGAACGCGCACACGCTGACCGCCTCCCAGGGCAAGGGCGCCACCCACCGGCTTGCCGCGATCTCCGCCGTCATGGAAGCCATCGAACTGTGGCACGCCGAACAGCCCGCGCCCGTCGACACTCACGCCCCCGCCTACGCCGTCCCCCTCGACTACCCCCTCGACGCCCTGCCCCTGCGCATCCCGCCCACAGGCCTGCCGGAACTGGCCGCACTCACCCGCATCCCGCAGGACTGGACGATGGGCACCGGCCTGACCACCGGCCGCTCGCTGCTCGCCCCCACCCGCGTCATCTCACGCGACGCCCAACCGATGTGGGCGCCAGCACTGTGGCGATCTACCAGCACCGGCCTGGCCTGCGGCAACACCCACGACGAAGCCGTGGCCCACGCCCTGTTCGAAGTCATCGAGCGCCACGCGCTGTACGTCGACGAGAAGGGTGGTGGCACCTTGCGCACGCTCATCGACCCGGCCACCGTCGACGACACCTACGCCCGCAGCCTCATCGACCGTATTCACCACTCCGGCGCCACGCTCGAACTGTTCATCGTCGACAACACCTTCGGCATGCCCGTCTGCCTGGCCTACCTCTGGTCCGAGGACTACCCCGTCTACTTCGCCGGCAGCGGATGCCACCTCGATGCATCCATCGCGCTGAGCCGGGCCATCACCGAGGCAGCGCAGTCCCGCCTGACCAACATCGCGGGCACCCGCGACGATCTGCCCAGCCACGCCGACTTCTTCGCCAGCCCTCAGCCAACCCCCGAACCCCTCCGACAGCCGATGGCGCCCTGGCGCACCCAGCTCAAGAACTATCCCGCCCTGACCGCGGCCACCTTCGCGGACCTCGTCCGCACCGTCGCCACACGCCTTGAGAAGACGGCCGGCTTCGAGCCGATCGCGGTCACCCTGTCCGACCCCGACGCACCGCTCGTCGCCGTGAAGGTCGTCGCACCCGGGGCCCGGTCCCGCACCCGAAGGGACATCCCCCGATGACAACTCTGAACGCGCGTGAACGTGAACAAGCCGCCGGCTTCGACGACTTCTACCGTGCCCGCGCCCGAAGCCCCTTCGTCTCCCAGCTCTACGCCGAGGCCATGGGCGACGCCTACCCGCATGAGGTCGCCCCCTACAGTTCCTGCGACTGGCCCGCCCTGGGCACCATGGTCGGCCGCCTCCAGCTGGCACAGGGACAACTCCTCGCCGACGTCGGCTGCGGCACCGGCGGCACCGGCCTCTGGCTCGCCCGCGCCCTCAACACTCAGCTCATCGGCATCGACGTCTCCACCGTCGCCGTCAACATCGCCACCGAGCGCCGCAGTACCTTCGTGCCAGGCGACCATGCGCGTTTCCAGATCGGCGGCCTGGAGACGACCGGCCTCGACGACGCCTGTGTCCATGGCCTCATCTGCATCGACGCCTTCAGCAACGCCGGCGACCACCTCGCCGCGCTGCGCGAGTTCCGCCGCATCCTCGCGCCTGGCGGCCGGGCAATCATCACCCGCGCCCTTTCCCCGACCAGCCGTCACCGCCTCACCCAACAAGCACACCTCGCCGGCCTCACGGTTGAGCACGTCGACAACCGGCCCCACGAACCCGGCATGTGGCGACGGCTGTACCAGCTGTGGATTCACCACGAGCCCCAGCTCCGCAACGAACTCGGCAACGACGAGGCAGACCGCATGATGGCCGAAGCCCAGCGCCAACTACCGCGGCTGGCCAGCCGCACGGCAGTCATCGTGACGCTCAGCCGACCTCACAGCACCGCCGCCGCATAAGGTTCCAACCACCCACACAGAGGAGAATCAGCAGATGACCCGCGTTGCCGTACTCTCGGCAGGATCATGGGGCACCACCATGGCCGCAGTGTTCGCCGACGCAGGCAGCACCGTCACCCTCCATGCCCGCCGCCCCGGGATCGCTGAGGCGATCAACGCGCGCCACGAGAACCCCGCCTACCTGCCGGGCATCGAGCTCCCACCCTCCCTTCGCGCGACCACCGACGCCGGGCAGGCCCTCCACGGCGCCGAGCACGTCCTCCTGTCGGTCCCGGCCCAGACTCTGCGCGACAACCTCGCCGCCTGGGCGCCCCTCATCCCCTCGAACGCCGTGGTGGTCAGCCTCATGAAAGGCATCGAGATCCACAGCGGCAAACGCATGAGCGAAGTCATCACAGAGGTCACCGGCATCCCCGCAGAACGCGTCGCGGTCATCTCCGGCCCCAACCTCGCCCGCGAAATCGCCACCCGGCACCCAGCCGCATCCGTCATCGCCTGCCCCGACGAGACCGCCGCCAAAGCCCTGCAGAACGCCTGCCACACCAACTACTTCCGGCCCTACACCGGCACCGACGTCGTGGGCTGCGAACTCGGCGGTGCCGTGAAGAACGTCATCGCGCTCGCCGTCGGCCTAGGCACGGGCATGGGGCTCGGCGACAACGCCAAGGCCATGCTCATCACCCGCGGCCTCGCCGAGACCGCCCGCCTCGGCGTGTGCCTGGGCGCCGATCCGCTCACGTTCTCCGGGCTCTCCGGCGTCGGTGACCTGCACGCAACCTGCGTCTCTCCGCTGTCCCGCAACCGCACCTTCGGCGAACACCTCGGGCAAGGGATGACCGTCGAGGAGGCCGCGGCCGCCACCCGGCAGACCGCTGAGGGCGTCAAGTCCTGCCAGGCCATCCTCGATCTGGCCCGCCGCACCGGCGTCGAGATGCCCATCACCGAAGTTGTCGCCGCGGTCATCGACGGCCAGCTCACCGTCCAGGACGCGGCGGGCCAGCTCATGGCTCGCACGCCCAAACCTGAGCGCTGAGGTGCGACGACGCGTTCAACGAATGCGCCGTGCTGATCGAGCAGGCACCGCGCTGCACATCGGCCGCCTCCCGTAACCACACACTGGTCAGCCGGACGCGACGGAAAGGATCACGTCCGTGAGCCTGTCGGCCGCATCCGGCCTCCCATGAGCGGCCCGCTGCGCCATCTTTTTCCCGCCGTGCGGATCGGCAAGGAGCGGTCCCACCGCGTCTCGGAGCTGGCCTGCGGTGACGTCACCGAGCAGGGCGACGGCTGCCCCGGCCTCCTCCAAGTGGGGGGCGTTGTGCGCCTGCTCGTTCCTCGCCGACGAGGCAAGCGGGACGAACACGGCCGACTTGCCGAGCGCGGTGAGCTCGGCTAGGATCCCGGCCTCACTTCTCGACACAACGACATCCGCGAGCGCAAAGACGTCGGGCAGCTCCGGGCCCACGAACTCCCGTGAGGTAGTACCGGCCAGCCGACGCGGCCCGCAGGGCCGCTGCGTACTGCTGCGGTCCCTCGACGTTGTCCGGACCGCACTGGTGGATCACATTCGCCCTCTTAAACAACCAGGCCAGGGCATCCTGTACGACACCGTTGATCTGCTGGGAGCCCTGCGCGCCGACGGTGACGTACACCGTCGGCAGCCGCCAGTCGAAGTCGTGAAGCCCCAGAGCCTGCACTGCCTTGTCCGGGTGCCCGGCCAGCGCCTCCCGCCGGATCGGGTTGCCGGTGACGACCGCAGCCCGCGTACCGCCTGCGGCAGAAGAGGCAACGTCAACTCGGAGGACACCGCGGTCCGCGTCGCCGAACCAGCCAGCCCCGGTTGGCCAGGCACCGTCTGCTCGTGCAGCACCAGCGGAAGCTGGCACACTCGGCCAGCCCCGCGGGGACCGCGACGTAGCCGCCGGTGGCGAGTACACCAAATCCTCCAGGCCGAGCAGGTGAACGACGTCGCCACCCATCCGCTGTCCGGGCATCGTCCGAAGGTCGCGACTGTATCCGCCGCACGGGGGAGGCGGCCGCCTCGGGGCGCCCCCGCTCGCGAACATCGATCCTTGGCAGATCGGACCGCCTCCCAATGAAGCCCGAGGCCAACCAGGGCGCCATCGTCCATGCCTCGCTGCAAGCCCTGTAGCCAGGCGGGCGGCCGAGCAGAGCAGCGTCGGCGTACGGGCATGATCGGCTAGACATGGCAGCCCAGTAGCACGCTGATGAAGGCCCCGACGAGCAGGGACGGACCGAAGGGGATCCTGGCCTTGCGACCAGCCCGGCCCGCGTGGATCAGGGCGATGCCGTACAGCGCGCCGACCAGGTACCCCGCGAAGGTCCCTACCAGGACGGTGCCCCAGCCATACCAGCCCAGGACAGCGCCCAGGGAGAGGGCGAGTTTCACATCCCCGAATCCGAAGCTCTGGGGGGTGAGCAAGAATAGCACGAAGTAGCTGGCCCCGAGGGCCAGGGAGCCCAACAGTGCGGTCGTCCAGCTCCCGTCGGCTCCCGGCAGCTGCGTGGCCGCGCCGAGCAGGACGAGCGTGATTGCCGCGAACGGCAGGGTGACGACGTCGGGCAACCGGTGTACCGCGAAGTCGACGACAGCGAGCAGCACCCCGATCGGGACGAGCAGCAGCCAGACCGCGAGCTCGGGGCGGGCGCCCATGGCGGCTGCCAAAACGGCGCAGGCCGCGGCTGAGACGGCGGCGAGGACGGGCGTGCTGGGCCCGTACGAGTCGCCGTCGGCGCAGAGGGCCCGCCCCAGCCATCCGTTCCCGGCACCGGCGAGGGGGTGTCCGGCAGGACATGCTGCCCGCCACGGCTCATCGGGCGGCACGGAAAGCCGGTACGCGGCGCGCGGTATGAGCAGGCCCGCGCCGACGCCCCACAGTACGGCCACCGTGATGATCCAGAACGCCTCCACGGAGCGGAGCCTAATCCGTGATTAAGACCGTGTCCTACGTGGTAAGGCGGCCTTCGGTTCGATCATGGGGCGGGGTATGTGGAGTTGGATTGTTCCGGACGGGCTGTGGGAGATCGCGAAGCCGTTGATCCCGCCGTCAAAGGTGCGGCCTCAGGGCGGCGGGACGCAGGACACGCCTGATGAGACGCTGTTCGCGGCCATCGTCTACGTGCTGGTCAGCGGCTGCGCCTGGCGGTCCTTGCCACCCTGCTTCAGGAGGTCGAAGTCCACTGCCCATCGCCGGTTCCTGATCTGGTCCTGAGCCGACGTCTGGGCCGTCTTGCACCGGCTCGACGACGCCGGCCTCATCGACGTCACCCGCGTCGTCCTTGACACCGCCCACGTGCGGACTGAAAAGGGGCGAACACACAGGTCTGTGCCCCATGGACCGCGGCAAGCCGGGTTCCAAGATGCACATACGCCAACGGACTGCCCCTGGTCGTCGGTTTCTGCGCCGCGGACGTCCACGACAGCGGCTGAAGCCCATGGCCGAGGGGGCACCAAACGACACGACCCGCACAACGGCCGCCACCTTCAGCCCAAACGCCTGCATGCGGACAAGGCCAAGGAGAGCGTGTCTCCAGCGCATGGACCCCCGTCGTCCGCCAACCCGGTCCTAGCTACGCGTGTTCGACCTCGAGGGTGAACTGGTCGGACAGTGCACGTAGCCTGTCGGGAAGCTGGTCCTCGTGCGGGATCTCAAGGTACAGGTTACCGGTGCGCGCCCCGGCCCCCAGTGGGCTGCGAACGATGTCGCCGACCTTGGCGGTGACATCTACGTGCACTACGTCGGGTAGCTCGGCGAGCGCTCCGGCACGTGATAGACGGGTGATACGCCCCGGGCGCACGGGGAGCCACACGTTGGCCAAGATGCCCTTGCCGGGGCGTTGCTCCGGCAAGGGCAGTGCCGGACGAGTGCCGAGCGCAATGTCGATATGAGAACGCCACAGGTCCACGCCGTGCCGCATCCGGATGGCTTCGGGAACACCCGCTCCGGCGGGCCGACATGCGATTTCGCCGATCACTAGCCCACTTGGTGTGACGAACAGCTCCAAGTGGGTTACCCCTTCGCGCAGGCCCAGGGCCCTTACCACCGCGGTGTTCATGCGTCGTGCGGGCTCGTTGTATGGATCGTCTTCCCGGAGCAGATACGTCCCACTATTGTCGCCGCGGCGGCCGAGCAGTGGCTCGAAGTAGCGTGAGACAGTCACGAAATCGACGTTGCCAGACCAGACGACGGCGTCACAGTGCAGCTCTGCTTCCATGGGAATGAAACGCTCCACCAGAAGGGGACCACAAGCACTGCGCAAGCCTTGCGACTTAGATGAGTCCAACAGATCGTTCAGCTCGGCGTTGGAGCCGAGGAAAAACGTGTCTCTGGATCCCTGACCCACAGCGGGCTTGACCACGATCGGCCACGTGAGTTCGGCTGCTGCCGAACTCACGTGTTCGACCGATGGTACGACGCGAAACTCGGCCAACGGCAGTCCTGCCCTGCTCAGGGCCGACTTCATCGCCGCCTTGTTGGAAAACAGATTCAACTGTTCGTAACCCATGCCGGGCAGGGCGAAAAGTGACCGTAGGTAGCCACCGGCCTGCTGGCACCGCTCATGACCGCACACCACCCGATCGATGGGTTGCCGTCGCCCCAACTCCAGCGCCGCCTCACGAACTGCGGTCAGATCGCGCACGCTCTGGACCACTTGCACCGGCAGCGCAGAGGGATATTCATCAAGAAACTGCGGCTCCGTGATAATTGACACGTCAAGAGAACTGTCAACGTCACGCAACGCTCCCAGCACTCCGCCCTCATTTCGGTTCAACAGAAGTACGTGCGATGAGTTCATGGCTGCACCTCGGGGACTACCTCTCCGGGAACGGACTTGTTGCCTGCTAAATTTCGAATCCAGCAAGGTGGTTTGCGATACTGGGCAACAGTTTTTCCTGCCTGTTCCATCATCTTGCGGAGCCGCGGAACATAAATGCCAATCAGATCGCAGGCCGATAGAAAAAGGTCTGTCGCTCAACAATCTTGCCGTCGCGGACCGAGTAGGTATCCGCAAACTCTTCATCAAGGCGACTTCCGTCCTTGCCGACGCCTATGAACCTTCCCCAGCAGGCGGCCGCTTCCAGATCGCTGACGACGTACTTGATGTGATGACGCCCAGAAGCAATCCCGCGTTCGTTTCGGTAGAAGTGCTCAAGTCGCTCCAGTCCGACAAGTTGCTCATACCCGGGGCGGCTGTACACACAGTCGTCAGCGAAGAAGTCGGAGAGCCGCTCCCAGCGGCCTCCGTCGATGATCTCGAAGAGGCCCTGGACAAGTGCGTCGGCAGAGCGGGTTGTGGGGGTCTGAAGAACAGACATGAGTTAATCCTCTCGCTGTATGTTTTATGCAAATGCGCGCTATCCAGCCGTGAACATCAGGTAGCAGCCGAATAATCACCCACTGCGCACTAGGGTCCGTCTTCAAACGGATCTTGCCCAGAGTAGGAGTGACGCGAGACTGACCGCTGCTTCGTAGGAGGTGGCGGTCTTGTCGTACCTGGTGGCGATTCCGCGGAAGCCCTTGAGCTGGTTGAAGCAGCGCTCAATGACGTTGCGCCGACGATAGATCTGCCGGTCGAATGCCGGTGGTCGGCCGCCGCGGCTACCTCGGTTCTGTCGGTGCCGCTGCTGGTCGGTCTTCTCCGGGATGGTGTGCGCGATGCCGCGTCGGCGCAGGTAGGCGCGGAAACCGCGAGAGCTGTAGGCCTTGTCCGCGATGACCTGGTCAGGTCGGCAGCGTGGTCGTCCAACGCCGGTGCGTGGGACGTGGATGCGTTGCAGCAGGGGGCGTGCGCAGATGCTGTCGTGGCGTTGGCCGGGTGTCAGCAGGATCGCGAGGGGCCGGCCGCGGCCGTCGCAAGCGAGGTGGATTTTGGTGGTCAGTCCGCCTCGGGATCGGCCGAGGGCGTGATCGTCCGGTTCGTCCGGCCTGTGGATCCCCCTTTTCGGCCGGTGGCAGCGGCGTGTTGGTGGGCACGGACGATGGTGGAGTCGATCTGCACCAGCCAGTCGATGTCGCCGGCCGCGTCTGCCTGGGCCTGGATGTGCTGGAGAGCTCGGGTGAACACGCCGTCCAGGGCGTAGCGGCGGAAGCGTGTGTAGACGGTCTGCCATGGGCCGTAGCGTTCCGGCAAGTCACGCCAGGAGATCCCGGTCCGGATCTTATAGACCATCCCGTTGATGACCTGCCGGTCCGACACACGAGGACGTCCCGTGGTGGCCCGTGGTATCAGCAGAGCGAGTAACTCCCACTCCTGGTCGGTGAGTTCATGGCGACCTATCACGCCACCATGATCCACCCTCCGATGATCTTTGAAGACGGACCCTAGTACTGCTTGCGTGTGATCGGGTTGATGGTGCCGGCGGTGGCAGCCGACCTCCTTCTAGGAGTCCGCCGCGGTTTCGTGGTGCGTTGGAGCCACAGCACGAACTCGCGCACCTCTGCGAAGTCACCTTGTTCCACTCGACGTTGATGACCCGCAGCCACCGCCACCACCGAAGCAAGTCGTAGGCGTAGCTTCGGACGCTTCCTGTACGGCGACCTTGAGCGACGAAGTCACGCAGGTACCGGCGGATCGGCTCGATGGGGCGTCTGTCGTCGTCCTGTACCTCGTACGGCACGACGCTGTCGGTCTCCACCACCCGGCCCCACCGCGGCAGCCGGATCTGTCGGCATCACGTTCCACATCGTTCGGTATCGCCACGCAGATCCCTCCCTTCGGGTTGCGTGACTTCCTACCGACGCAGCGCAAGCGACACGCCGCGACACACGTGAGTTGCCACCCGTAGTCCGGTCAACATGGCGGGAGGTTCCGGCCCAGTCACCGGCGCCAGGCATCGAGTCGTACGTCCAGGCGTACAGCACGGCCCGTCGGCGTGCCATTCCTTGACGGCGGCGGTCGGCCAGTCCTTCATGGGAAGCCACTCGTCAACGACCCGCGCCCCGTTGACCTGCACCGTACGGAAGCCGGGCGCTTCTTGCGGTCGGGACCCTCGTCGCTGCGCAGGCCCATGGCCTTCAGGATCCGCACCGGCCGGCCGAGCTCGCGCCCGAGCTGGCGGACGACGGGGTCCAGGCGCTGGAGACCACGCTCTCCTTGGCGCTCTTGCGGCAGAACGGGCTGCCCTAGCGTGGGAACCGACCGTATGCCGCGATCTCCGTCAGCAGGCTGTGCGGCATCCTCGTCCCGTCCGGGCCGGGCATCGTGCATGTGACCTCCAGGTGCCGGTCGGCGGCACCCCGAACGCGGCGCTCTGCAGGGCTGCGAGCTCGGACACCCCCGGGTATCGGATGCCGCCGAAGACGACGGACGGCCACTCCAAGATTCCCAGGCTGGAGTGGAAGATCACGCGGTCGGCCACGTCGGCGGTGCGGGCGGCCTCCATAAACACGGCCATCATGACCGCGCTGTCCTTTCCGCCGGACAGCTGAGGTGCGAGCAGATCGTATGAGGTCAGATCTGGTGTGCTGGACGGGCTGGTTGGACGCGAAGGCATGTCAACTCCAAGGGGACAGGCAGTTGGCTGGGGAACTGGGGGCGGAGGTGCCGCCGGGGGCTCAGGTGAGGGGGAGCTGGGCGGCGGAGCCGGAGACCAGGGCGTCCCACGCCTGCTCGAAGTTCTTGTCCTGCTTGTTGATCACTCGGGCGGGGCGGTGGTGAAGAGCTCCTGCGCCATCGGCCAGATCTCGCGGCGGTGGCGGACCCAGGACCGGCGCGCCCGTACACCGGGTCGTGCTCGACCGCGACGCCGTGCCGTTCGGATACGGAGATAAGCCGGCGGGCCAGCTGGCCCGCCCGGGCGAGGTCGACGCCTTCGGTGGAGCGCATCACCGGGCGCCGCTCGCCGGAGGCGGACAGCAGGAACAGCCGACGCATGTGGCAGAGCGCCCACGGCATGTCGAGCTTGCGCTCGAAGGCCTCCAGGCACGCGCGGTCCCGCGGTCGGGGAGAGATCGAAGAACTCCAGGAGGGGGCGCTTGCCGTACAGCTTCGCCTTGGGATTGAGGCTCATCGCCCTGTACTCCAGGCGCAGCACCTCACCCGCGATGTCCGGGTGGGAGCGCATGCGCTCCAGGCGGGCGGGCAGCGGACCCATGGAGAGCGGGAAGTAGCGGAAGGTTTCCCTGTCGAGTCTGTTCGTGTTGCGTGAAACCGATGAGCCGAGCCAATTACCCTCTCCCGTCGTGACGCTGTGTGATGCGAAGACGACCGCCGCAACCTCGATCGAGGGCGAGTGCCAATAAGGTTTCGGCGCCACCCGCAAACAATGCGAGCCTTTACTTTCACGGATTGAGTATTTGTTACTCAATTTTGACCCTAAGTCTTGCTGATGAAGTGTGCGGTTAGGTAATGGAAAAACGCGACGCGATTGTGCCTCGCGTTGTGTTCGCGAATGAACTGAGACTGGCCTGTTACAAAATGACTAACGGCACGTAGTACCTTCAGTCTGTCCTGTAAACGAGCTGTCAGAGGCAGCCCTACTTCCGGAAGTTAAATGTCTCTACGGAAACCCGCCTACATGGCCAGCCTTGTCCTCGCGGGGAGTCTCCTCCTCGTTGGTTGTGGCGGTGACCCGACTGTCAACGCCCAGAGCGGCGATTCGCAGTCTTCATCGCCTTCCTCAGGCGGCGCCTCTTCTACCCCCTCTGCTGGGTCTGGCCAGTCGTCCTCCACGGGAGGGAGCTCAGGGAAGGCCTCGGCCAGCGGCGGCTCCAGCGGCTCGGGCGGTAAGGGCTCTGGTGACAACAAGGGTGAGGTAGTGCCGCCCGATGGCTACAGCGACGGCGATGGTTACGGCAACTTTGCCTGCCGCACTGGCGACCTGGCTTTCGAAACCGTCAGCAGCACCGTCGGTGACCAGGAGGAAGTCTCCGTGGCCCTGACGAACAAGAGCGCTTCTACCTGCACTCTCAAGGGGTTTCCTGGTATCGATCTGCTCTCCGCGTCCGGTTCCTGGTCGCTGACTCGTAGTGCTGAGACTCCCAAGACGGTGACTCTGGCGTCCGGCAAGGTCGCCTACTTCACCATCACCTATTTGCCCTTTGAGGGTGACGGCGAGGAGTTCAAAGCGGAATCGATCGTCGTGACCCCGCCGGATGAAACCACGTCCGCAACCCTGGACTGGCCAGGGGACAGCCTGATGCGGCAGGACGCCGCCACTCACCCAGGCACCTTTGTCAGCCCTATCGGGAGCTGAAGCCTGCCTTCTGTATCTGCCGGTGACGTGCCACTGCCTGTCCAGTGAGGCAGGGTGGTCGATTTGACCGAGCCTGCACTGGCGTAGCGCCTGTCACGCCCAGATCCTGAGCCGTCGTCGTGACCTTCTGGCCCACGGGCGAGGGGGTCGAGGTGCCATGAGATCGGCGTGCCACATTTCGCTCCGGACTCATTACCGAAACCTTCCTTCCACACGCATGCCGCATGCGTGGGGCCGGTCTTCGCCATTTGCGCGACGGCAGGCCCCGCCAGCGCTGGCGAAACCGGACGACACCTATGCAGGCCTCCGATTCCAGCCAAATAAGGGGAGACCACCGTGAAGCGCACCAAGACCGTCATATCCGTCGAACCGCGCCTGGACCGCACACGACGTGCCGGCCTCATCGCTGCGGCGATGCTGGCCGTCTGCGCGGTGACGCTGACCGCTTGTGCAGGCACCGACGGCTTGGCCGGTTCCGACAACAAACCGCGGGCCTCGGCCAGCAAGAGCGGCGCTGCGGAAACTCCGGATATCAGGACCGGCCCCGCTCACAGCTTCATCGGCCACTACACGCCCGAGAACGGCCAGACCGTCGGCGTGGGCATGCCGGTGTCGATCAACTTCACCAAGCCGATCACCGATAAGGAAGCGGTGCAGTCGGCGATCACCGTCAACGCCAGCAGCGGCCAGGAGGTCGTCGGTCACTGGTTGAGTCCCACCCGTCTGGACTTCCGTCCTGAGGGCTACTGGCAGGCCGGCTCCACCGTCACCGTCAAGCTGGGCCTGAAGGGCGTTGAGGGCTCCGAGGGCGTCTACGGCGTACAGGAGAAGACTGTCAGTTTCCGCATCGGCCGGAGCCAGGTTTCCACGGTCGACGCCAGCACGAAGCAGATGGAAGTCGTCCGCGACGGCCAGGTCATCAAGACCATCCCGATCTCTGCCGGTGCACCAGAGAGCACCACCTACAACGGTCAGATGGTGATCTCCGAAAAGCTTAAGGAGACCCGGATGAACGGCGCCACGGTTGGTTTCACCGACAAGAACGGCAAGGCCGCGTACGACATCAAGGACGTGCCGCACGCCATGCGCCTGACCACTTCCGGCACCTTCCTCCACGGCAACTACTGGGGAGACGACTCAGTCTTCGGCAATGCCAACACCAGCCACGGCTGCGTGGGCCTGAACGACACCAAGGGCGCCAAGGACACCACCACCGACGCCTAGTAGTGCTTCGTTAGGTTCTGGTTCTGCTGGTTTTGAGGGGGCGACCGCAGGTGGTGCAGGTGCCGGTCCAGCACCTCAGCAGGTCTTGGAGTGCGTCGAGGGTCTGGTAGAGGCTCGCGTCGGTGTCTCGACTTTTGGGTCGAGCCTGCGGAGGGTGAGGAATGCCTGCGCGGCGGTGACGAGGGTGACGTGGTGGTGCCAGCCGCGCCAGGTTCGGCCTTCGAAGTGGTCCAGTCCCAGGCCGTGTTTGAGCTCGCGGTAGTCATGTTCGATCCGCCAGCGCATCTTCGCCCACCGCACCAGGTCAGCGACGGGTGTGGTGGCGGGCAGGTTCGATATCCAGTAGTCCGTCGGGGCGTCCTGGCCGTCCGGCCATTCGACCAGGAGGGTCTGGGTGGGCAGGACGCCGTCCCACCGGCTGCGGCCCCCGCCAGATTCCTGAGCGGCGGCCAGGGACTGTTTGCCCGCGGGCCGCACCGTCAGCACCGTGAACCGTGAGGTCATCGCGCCCTTGCTGCCCTGCCGCCAGGTCACTTCGGAGAATCGCTTGGCACCCGCCTGCGCCGCGAGGGTGGAAATGGCTCGCGGCGGGGTGCGGTAGCGGGGAAGGGTGGGCGGCCCGAGCCCGCCATAAGCGGGCTGGTGCGGCTCGACATCCTCCGGATGAGCGACTTCCTTCCCGTTGAGGGCCAGGACATAGGACAGCCCTCGCTCCTGGAGACCGAGCCGGAACGGTGTGCTGACGCCGTAGCCGGCGTCGGCGACCACGACCGGCGCCTCCAGCTGCCACTCGGCGAGTGTGTCCAGCAGGCCGAGCGCGAGCCGCCACTTCTCCCGGTGCACCACGTCCTCGGGGACGCCTGCCCTGCGGCAGCGGTCGGGCTCGTCCGTCCACTCCCGCGGCAGATACAACTGCCACTCCAACGGGCACGAGGCGGTGTCGGTGGCGGCATGGACACTGACCGCGACCTGGCAGTTCGCCCGTTTGCCGACCGCTCCGCAGTACTGGCGGGCCACCCCGACCGAGGCCTTGCCGCACTTGGGGAACGACACGTCGTCGATCACCCACACCTCGGGCCTGACGACTCTGGACAGCCGCTCGGCGATCCGCCGCCTGACCGGCAGCGGATCCCACGGCGACTGGTTCACGAACTGCTGCAGGGCCTGCATGTTCCCGTCCGGCAGACGCTCGGCCATCGGCTGGATCGACTTGCGCCGACCGTCGAGCATCAGGCCTCGCAGATAGCACTCACCCTTGGCCCGCTGATCCGTACGCGGCACCGAGGCGAAGACATCCGCCACGAACATCGCCAACGCCGCCCGTAATCGGTTCACTTCATGCGCATCCACACGACCAACATGCTCTTGATCAGCACCAACGAATAGACCTAACGAAGCACTACTAGAGGTTGTCCCGTATGGGGTGTGAGTTATCCGGTGAGGGCCAGGTTGTGGAGTCGGGCGATGCCGAGCATGGCTTGGTGAACGCCGTTGCCCTTGAGCCGGCAGTCCCGCAGGATCTTCCAGTTCTTCAACCGCGACAGGGCGTGTTCCACCCGGGCTCGCGCCCGGCGGTGGACGGCGTTCTCCGCTTCCTGCTGTGGGCTGAGGTGCGTCTGACCTCGTCGTTTGCGGTGCGGGATGAGCAGGCCAGTTCCTTGGTAGCCGCCGTCGGCGATGGTCGGTGCGCCGCGGCAGGCCCGGTCGACGCCGGACTCCGTGAAGGCCCGGCAGTCGTTGCGGCTGCCGGGCAGCGGCAGGCCGATCGCCACCACCAGGCGGCTGTTGGCGTCGATCACGACTTGCACGTTCGTCGAGTACCGGTAGTTCTTGCTGGAGGCGGCCATGCTGCGGTCACGGGTGGGCACGAGGGTGCCGTCGACGATGTAGACGGTGTCTTTGCGCGGCCGGCGGGCCGGCGAGATGGCCAGCAGGGGCGCCAGGTGATCGAGGATGCGGTCGGCCGCAGACTTCGAGACCCCGAACAACGGCGCCACCTGCCGCAACGTCAGGTTCGTGCGCCAGTACGTCGCCACCAGCAACACCCGGTTCTCCAGCGGCAGCCGCCAGGGACGGCCGCGCTGAACGTCACCACCGCGACGCCGTACCAAGGCCACCAGCCTGGTGAACTGCGACTCGGTCAGCCCGGAG
This sequence comes from Streptomyces sp. CA-251387, assembly GCF_050936625.1. Classification (NCBI taxonomy): domain Bacteria; kingdom Bacillati; phylum Actinomycetota; class Actinomycetes; order Kitasatosporales; family Streptomycetaceae; genus Streptomyces; species Streptomyces sp. CA-251387. The sequence continues at coordinate 177,504 of NZ_JBNJMJ010000002.1, forward strand.
AACGGCTCGATCCACTTCGGATCATCCGCTGAGATCACCCCACCCATGCCCAGCCAACGCACCAACCGTCCCACCGGTTACGGGACAACCTCTACTGGTTCTACGCCAACTCGATCATCGGCGACGTCGTCATCGTGAAGAACTCCGACGACAAGACCGTCGCCCCCGACAACGGCCTCAACGGCTGGAACCTCCCCTGGAACGACTGGAAAGCGGGCAGCGCCCTCTGACCTGCTGTCACACCGGCAAGCCACGCCGCCAGAGTGTGGCCGACCGGCACCCCGAGAAAGCATCAGCCCACTCGGCCGCGACGGCACCCAGCGCCGGCGTGGGTCGGCAGTATTCGCTTCGTGTGCCGCTCGGGCTGACCCCATCCACGAATCCGCCGTTGCTTGCCTACGCTCAAGACTAAACAGACGAAAAGAACATGTCCCATCAGAAAGACATCGAGAGAACCCTGCATTTGCGCGTGCCGGGGTCCCTCAGAAAGCCAGAGCCCACCGGCCAGCAGCCGGCATCGGCCACGTCGCCGCTGGACCTGCTCGCCGAGCTGACGAATACCAGGCCGCCGGAAACCGGGTTGCGGACCGTGCGGCGGCGGTTCAAGATCTGGACCCCGCTGGTAATGCTGCTGCTAATCGTCGTCACGGTCGTACAGATGGTGCGCCCCCTGCCGGAACCTTCCCTCACGCTGGCGCGCGAGCCGCAGTACACCTTCGAGGGCCGCACGCCGCACCTGCCGTGGCCCGGTGAAGGCCAGGCCGCGGTGGAGGTCGAGGGCGTCGGCATCATGGGGATACGCGGCGAGCAGAAACCCGCGCCTATCGCCAGCGTGGCCAAGACGATGACGGCCTACGTGATCCTGCAGGGTCACCCCCTCGGGGGGAGGGATGAGGGTCCGCTAATCGAGGTGGACCAGCAGGCCGAAGACGAGTCCCAGGCCGAGGACGAGTCGACCGCCTCGATAAGAAAGGGCCAAAAGTTCACCGAGAAGCAGATGCTGCAGCTGCTGATGATCCCGTCCGGGAACAACGCGGCGCGTCTGCTGGCCCGGTGGGACTCCCAGTCCGAGGAAGCGTTCGTGAAGAAGATGAACGACGCGGCCAGGACGCTCGGCATGGACGACACGACGTACACGGACCCCAGCGGTCTGAAGGCCACGACCGTGTCGACCGCCGCCGACCAGCTGAAGCTGGCAAAGGCCGTGCTGCGGAACGAGGTGTTCTGGGAGATCGTCGACACCGCACAGATCAAGATCCCGGGCGTCCCCGGAACGATCTACAACAATAACGGCCGCGCCCTCCTCGAGCCGGGGGTGAACGGCGTCAAGACCGGCTCGTCGACCCCCGCCGGCGGCAACCTGCTGTGGTCTGCCGACACACTCGTCGACGGCCAAAAGCGACGGATCATCGGCGCCGTGTTCGGAATCCACACGGGCACCACCATCAACGCCAAACTGCAGAAGGCGATCACGCACAGCATCACGCTGATCCACGCCGCGCAAAAATCCCTCGACTCGGCGACCGTCATCAACAAGGGCGACGTTATTGGATACGTCGACGACGGTCTCGGAGGTCATACCCCGGTCGTGGCGACCAAGAACCTGAAGGCAGTCGGCTGGCCCGGCCTGAAGAGGGAGATTCGCATCACGGGTGACGACATCCCACACTCCGCCCCGGCAGGCACAGTGGTCGGCAGGGTGAGCGTAAGGACGGGCACCGGCATGGTGTCCGTACCCGTCGCACTCCACAACGAACTCGTTGAGCCCGGCATGCGGGCGAAACTCGCCCGCATGCGCTGACTGGCGACGGCGGCTGGTACTGCGGGGCGGGTACGGCCGCCCCGCACCGTCGCTATGCAGGGCCAGGCGTCGCCGCCTAGGGAGCGGCGGTCGCACGCGGTGCCGTTGCGGGGGCGTCCGGCGAGGACGTCGGGCAGGGTGTCGTCGACGTAGGCGACGTGGTGGGCGAGGTCCACGCCGACCTGGGCGGCGTCCGGGTGAAGCAGGTTGTCCCGCAGGGCCAGGTTTCCGGTGGCGATCACATGGACGGCGTCGGTGAGGCACTCGGCGACGTGCCGGGCGAGAGGACCGGTGACGGTGCAGATAACCGTGGCTTCGTTCATCTTCAGGGACAGCGTCTGTCGGTCATTTTGGACAGCAGGCGGTAATCAGGGCGAACCCTGAATGTTCGCGAGTTTTGACAGCACCTGGTGCCGGAGGGGCTTGGTTGTGTCGAGGCGGGATCGATGGTCAGATGCCGTGTCGGTAGCCGGAGTGGGGAGGTTGGCGAGGAGTCCACCACTCCAGAAGTCCCCACACTCCAAGTGCGAGCGTGACCAGGGCGGCGAGTAGCGCAATCCAGGGCCGGCCCACCCAGCGGGTGGTCAGCGCCCAGGCCAGAAGCGGAACCAGAGCACCGCCGAGCAGGACAAGCGGGAGATCGACGACGAGCACGCTCAGATCACGGGCATGGCCCTCGAACCCACCGTCGATGCTGACCGCAGCCCGCGGTGCCCACGCAAGGGCGGCAGTCGCCGCGCCGAAGCCGGCAAGGAGGCATCCGGCGACGCCGGTACTGGTGTCTGAAGGTGTGCTCATGTCCTGTCCAGTGGGTGTGCGCATGTCGGCGACAGACGCTGGGGGCAGGATGCGTGGTTCCGCTGGCACGGTCAAGCGCCTGCTTCGGCTCGTGCGCGTGTGTTGGCGAGGCGGTATGAGTCGGTGCCAGTTTCGATGATGGTGCCGTTGAAGGTGAGGCGGTCGACGATCGCCGCGCAGAGGCGGGGGTCGGTGAAGGTCTTGGTCCAGCCGCCGAAAGACTCGTTGGAGGCGATGGGACACCCGGACGGCGCCGACGCGCTGGTCGAGGTAGGCGAACACCAGGATACCGTTGACCTCCAGGCACGGAAGACCGCCCTGATACCTGCGTTGAAGACGGCATCGCGGTTGGCGCGCTCGCACGCGATGGCGTCGGCGAACTGGTAGGCGGGCGGCACGATCCGTGGGCGGACTCGCCTGCAGGGCCAAGGGGTCGTCCATTCCCAGGAAGACCTACGTGCGCCCGGCGCAGGCTGGGAAGAAGGACCCGTTCGACAAGGTCCCCATACCCGGCGGGCGCGACAGAGCACTGATGCGGCATCCGAGGGCATCCCCCTGCGCTCGGATGCCGCTCGGGTCACTTGGTGGAGTGGATCCCGCAGCATCGTGGCGAAGACCGGCGAGTCGTCGAACGGCTGCTGACTGCCGATCTGCTTGTAACCCCAGGACTCGTACACCGCCTTGAGGCGCCCATCGGACAGAGCCGGGTTCACCAGAAGCGTGACGCGTTGCTCCTGGCGCGGGGCGAGCAGCTCCTCATGGAGAGCGCGGGCTGCGCCCTGGCCGTGTGCGCCACGCCACGGGCGGCGCACCAGGATCTCGTTCAGCGCAAGAGTCCGCTTGCCGTCTTCCTTCACGAAGTCGGCGGGGAGCGGCTCGCGTTAGAGCACGTGACGGTTGTTGGCCAGCCCCGCGAGGGTGACAGCCTGGTTGAGGTAGGGCTCAGCCTCGGTGAGGCGCCGACCATCGATGGCGGCCCACATGGCACTCGCCGTGAACGCCGCCGCAACGCCGTATAGCTCAGAGCGGATACGGCTGGACGCAGTGTGCGAGTTCTGAAGGCTCACCGTCTCCTTGGCGAGCGCGGCGGCATGCTCCTGGAGTTCCTGCATCCCTCCGTACTTGTTGTCCATGCCGACGACGGCCGCCAACTTCGCGTTCATCCGGTCCACGTCGGCCGATCCACCAGGGAGTCCTCCATGAGCAGCGCACCACCGCTGGCGTACATCTACGACCGCTGCGCGACGGCGAACCCGGCCATGATGGAGCTGCGTCTCCGCGCGTGCAGCGAGTACGTCGAAGAGCAGGGGTGGGGCTGGGGCGGCTGGTTCGTCGACAAGGGCGACGACCCTCTGACCAGCGACAGACGGCCCGCGCTCGACAACCTCGTCCACTCCATCCAGGCGGTGAGCCCCGACACGGAACGCGTGTGCCTGCTCTAAAACTGGGGACGGGCTGGCGGGCGGTTGCAGACCATCGACGGCGATACGGTGGACGGCACCCCTCACAGTCGGCTGACCAGCGCACCTGAGGCGACCCTGTGAGCTGGGGCGCAGCCGTGGGAGACAACAGCCGGGCGCCGATCGACACGGCGACGATCCGACAGGCGTACACGGCCGGCCTCGACGTGTGGGGCTACTGCCCGCCCGAGCCAGAAGTATGGGCGCTCCTCCGCGACCAGCTCACCGGGCACGTGCAGCTCCTTCTCCCGGAGATCAAGGGCGTTGCGGCGCGTATGCGTGGGGAGACGCGTCTGACTGCGGTCCACGTCATTCGGCGCGCGCACCACGGCATGGAGGGGATGACCGGCACCTCCCCACTCGCGCAGTCATGGCACATCCAAGACCTTGTGGTCATCGCTCGTGCGCTCCTGATCTTGTACGAGAACCCGGGCCCGCTCGGCGCGCCGAGCGATGGGGGCGAGATCGAGGAGGCCGTACAGCGGAAGGTGTGCGGCGCGTGCTGGCAGAAGATCACGAACGGCGAGGGATACGAGCGGGCGGTGTTCGCGTCGGGCTCGGGCCCAGGCATCCGCGGCTACCGCCACACCGACAGCTGCGCGCCTCCCTCGCCGAGGCGCGGCGGGAGCAACTGCGTGCCGTGCCTTGACCGGCGCCCCAGGCCCCTGGAGGGGTGAATGTGCCCACGCCTCCAGGATGTGGCCCCGGCTCGTCTGCCGCCCCCGTGGTGGATGGGCCGGGGTCGCGTACCGACCCGACGAGCCCCCCACCTTCCCCCACTAGGACATTCCAGATGCAGACCGCACCCACTCGAACCCGCGATCCCTGGCATCAGTGCGGGTCGCCGGTATCCGCCACCCCGTGGTGGGGGTCCGGCTACCTGCTGCGCTGGACCTGGCGCGTGACCCGGTTCCTCGACGACCGCGTGTACGAGCACGTTGCGGACACCTTCCACGCCTGGGGGGTCTCCGCATCCTTAGCGGACCTGCTCGGCGAACTCGCCGTCGACTACACCACCGACGTCCGCAAGCTGGTCCCGTGCCGGTACGTGGCCGTCACCGCGATGATCGAGGGCCTCCGCGCCTCGATCAGCGTGGTCCCCGCTCACGGCCCAGCCGATCCGTACGGCGCGCCGATGCCGAACCGCGGCCGGCCGTTCCTTGAAACGTCGTGGGGCCGCGCCGACCTGGAAACGGGCCCATACCTGTACGCCGGCATCATCCTCGTGAACGTCACCCCCATGTAGACCCCGGCGGCGGCCGGTTGGCACGTCACACCCCGGCCGGGCTCGAAGGTGCCGGCGGTGTCCCGGTGCACCTTCACCTCGACCGGGCCTACGTCAGTCAGCACAGTCTTCGAACGGGCACCGTTGCGGCTGTTGCCGCTGTTCCTGCCCGCCGCGTCATGCTTGTCATAGCCGACGTGATCGGTGATCTCGCCCTCCAGAGCGGACTCCAGCACCCGCTTGGTCAACTGCTGCAGCAACCCGCCCTCACCGGTCAGCTGCAGCCCGTCCGAACGAGCACGGTCCACGAGCATCCCGATCAACTGCTCGTCCGACACCGCCCCTCCGGCCGACTCCTGCACAGCCTCCGTCTCGACAACGGACTCACTCATCTGGCGTCTCTCCTTGATCAGCAGATCCGCCGTTGAGGAGACACTCCCGGGTAGACCGCTAGGCGGAGCAGGCGGAGAATGAAACGGTGGTGGTTGATGACGCTGGGTTGCTTGAGCGTCGCGAAGAACTGGAGACGCTTGGCGAAGTGGTGGATGCCCTCGGGAAGGGCGCGGGGCGATTTGTGGTCGTGGAAGGGCCGGCCGGGATCGGTAAGACACGACTGCTCGCCGCGGCGCGCACGTACGGAAAACTGGCAGGGGTTCACGTAATCGCCGCGCGTGGTACAGAACTTGAGCAGGATTTCGCCTTCGGGGTCGTGCGGCAACTGATCGAGCCAACACTGGTCAGGGCAGACGAAGCAGAGCGAGCTGAGTTCTTGTCCGGGGCAGCAGTTCAGGCTGCCGGGCTCTTCGGGGCCGCGATGAGCGATCAACAAGAGGTTCGGCCGAGCGGAGACTTTGCCCTACTGCATGGGCTGTACTGGCTGGTCAGTAACATGTCGCAGCGCCAACCCGTCCTTCTGGTTGTCGATGATCTCCATTGGGCGGATGCACCATCGCTGCGGTTCCTGCTGCATCTACTGCCGAGGATGGAAGACCTGCCGGTGGCCGTGGTGGCAGGGCTGCGCTCAGGGGAGCCGTGGGCTCCGGCGCACCTTCTGGAGCTGCTGACCAATGATGCAATGTGCCAGACGATCCGGCCCGCCAGCCTCAGCCGGCCTGCGACCGAGCGCTTGCTTAGAGATGTGTTCGGGCAGACACCGGACTCTGAATTCACTGACACCTGTCACCTGGCAACGGCAGGTAATCCGCTGCTGCTGACCGAGCTGGCCGATGCACTGGCTGCCCGGAAACTGACGCCATCTCAGGGAAATGCGGCAGCAGTGGAAGAGATCGGATCTCAGGCAGTCACTCGCATCGTTAATTTGCGGCTCGCGCAGCTGAGCGACCACGCGGCTGCGCTCGCTCGTGCTACGGCAGTGCTGGGAGAAGGAACACCAGTGGAATGGGCCTGCGCCCTGGCATCTCTGCAGACCAACACGGGCGACCTTGCCGTCACTGAACTTGCTCAGGTCAGCGTACTTCATCCGCTGTCCGGTGATGCTGTCGATCCCCGGCCGCGCTTGGGCTTTGTCCACCCCCTTGTACGGGCCGCGGTCGAAGAAGGCATGGGCTACGGGGCTCTGATTGAGGCAAACTCCCGCGCGTCTGAACTGCTTATCGGTGCCGGTGCTCCGGCGGAGCGGGTCGCGGCCCACCTCTTGAAACTGCCCCCCCGCGGCGGACCACCGCAGACAGTCCAGGTCCTGCGCGAGGCCGCCCGGACCGCCGCCGACCGTGGCTCGCCAGCAGCGGCCCGTTCCCATCTGCAGCGCTGCCTGCAAGAGCCGCTCGATGATGAGGAGCGCGTAGAACTGCTTGTTGAGCTGGGCACGATCACGCAGATGGTCGATCTCGCTGAGGCAGCCGAGTATCTCCGTCAAGCGCTAGCCGTCACAGGCGATCCCCTTCAGCGTGCGCTCATCGCCTGGCATCTGAGTGTCGCCTTTGTCATGCTCAGACGTAGCGACGAGGTCGTGGCCGTCGTCGACGATGCGATTGCACGGCTGCCGGAGTCAGAAGACGACCTCTGCCGGGCTCTTGAAGCCACAGTGGTTGCGGTGCGGGTCATGGAGCCCGGCCGCCACGGGCTGACTGACCGGGTCGCACGGCTAAGCAGACTCCCACCATCAAGCACGGTCGGAGGCCGGATGCTGGATTCGGTCATCGCGTACTACGAAGCTTCCTGCTGCGATACCACAGCAGTTGACCGTGCGTTGCGCAGCCTGTCCGACAATGTGCTGGGTGACCATCCCGCTGCAGCAAGCTTCGCCGCGGGAGGGTGGAATGCTCTCACAGCAGCCGATCACGACATCGACATTCAACTGCTTGATGCAGCCATCAAAAGCGCTCACCGGCATGGGTCCCTGCCCTCGGCAGCAACAGCCTATGCATACCGCGGGCTGAGCTGGCTTCGCCGTGGCGCACTGGCGGAAGCCGAGACAGACCTGCGCGAAGCAGTTCGCACGGGAGATGCCAGCGATGCCAAGAGCGGCTCGCCTATAGTTGGCCCACACCTGGCTGAAACCCTCATCGAGCAAGGACGCCTCAGCGAAGCGCATGATGCCCTGGTGTGGGCCGGACTGCCTGGAGATGTTGCACCACCCACCGGATTGGCATATCACCTGCTTCTCAACCGGGCGCGTCTGCTCCGGTTGAAAGGTGACCAGGAGCAGGCGTTGAAGGTCGCCCTAGCGGCGGGGCGACGGTTTGCCGATCACGGCGGCAACAATCCAGCATACGTACCGTGGTTGTCCGAAGCGGCGCTGTGCCTGAACGCCCTAGAAGATCAGGAGCAGGCCGAGCACTATGCCGAAGACGAAGTGGCACTCGCCCAACGCTGGGGAGCTCCCCGCGCGCTCGGGCGTGCGCTACGGGTAGCTGGGCTGGTGCGCGGAGGCGACGAAGGCCTAAGCCGCCTCCAGGAATCGGTGACGGTACTCGCCCCCTCGACAGCACAACTTGAATACGCCAAATCACTGAGTGAACTGGGCGCCGCACTGCGACGGACTAACCAGCGCAGAGCAGCACGAGAACCGCTCCTTCAGGCCTGCGAACTGGCCAGCCGCTGCGGCGCTAAGCCCCTATTGGAACGCTCCCTGCTGGAACTGCATGCCTCGGGTGCCAGGCCACGCCGCATGGCAACAACCGGCGTGGACGCACTGACCCCCGCCGAGCAACGGATCGCTGAACTGGCTGCAACTGGCCAGAGCAATCGCGACATAGCGCAAAGCTTGTTCGTAACCGCGAAGACAGTCGAAGTGCACCTCAGCAGCGCCTACCGCAAGCTTGGCATCTCTGGCCGTCGCGATCTTGTCCAGGCCCTTGAGGGTGGTGTGTCGCGAACGACCAGTTGACTTGGACGGTGTCCTATGTGGTGAGGCGGACGAGGCGCTTGTAGCAACAGATGGCTGCGGCGAGGCCGAGAAAGGCCAGGTAGTTGCGGGGATTGCGTTCATAGCGGGAGTTGAGTCTGCGGTAGCCGGACAGCCACGAAATCGTGCGCTCGATCACCCAACGGCGGCGGCCCAACCGTTCGCTGGACTCGACGCCTTTGCGGGCGATACGCACGCCAATGCGCTTGGGTGACCGCGGACGCTCTCTACAGTCAGGCCTGGCACTTTCGGCGCATGCTCGAGGAGGCCAGCATCGGCTATCTATGTATGTATGTCGGGTGGGCTGACGGCATGGAACACCCGTACAACGCTGGCCCTGACCAAGAGGGCGGCCACCAACCCCGACCACCGGCCACGATCCGGCGACGACTGCCCAGCGTCCGTGATGGGGCTCATGGCCGGGCCGACCACGCCGTTTCATCGGACGCGCAGCATCGCCCACACAGAACGCGCACCGCCCCTCGGGGAGTGCGCAAACGGCCTGCGCACCGGTGAAGGGGATCCTGCGCGGTCGGGTTGCGCGGTTCGCTGCGCGGCCCGGCCGCGAGATTCCTGATCTTCTCCTGCGCAGGTGTGAGTGGCGCACTGCGCAGGCTCTGCCGCGGTCCCGGGAGGATGCGGTCTGCGCATCGTCGGTTGCCGCCCGGGATGAAGGCTTCGCAGCGGTCGCGGCTGCGGGCTTGTGCCAGACAGGATGAGCGGGACCGGCTGGCGGCTGACCTGTGGTCGGACCGACCATGGACTTCGTGTCCCATCGTGACCGTGGTCGGCCTCTCGTGGTCGAGGGCCAGGGCCGGGAACGCGGGGACCCCAAGTTCAGCAGCAGACCCGTCGGCGATCAGGTGCGCAGCAACGCCGCACAGGACGGCCGCGGCGAACCTCGAACGCGTCCAGCGGACGGGCATCCTTCAGCGCACCGAGATCGGGTTTGCCCTTTTTGCGACGGGTTGCCGCCTGCAGCCACGGCCGGGTGTGCGTGGCCGTCGGCGCGGACCGGCTACCTCAGTCGCTCACCACCCACCCGGTAGGTCGCATCGATCACGATCGCCGAGGGCCCTGGTCTACCGCCAACCACAGGTAACTGCAAGGCCTGGACGACCTGCTCACCGTCGTCTCCTTCACCCGCCCCCTAGGTTCTCCACGACTGGTAGTGCCCCATCACACCATCCGCTCACGCCTTCTGCGCAGCCGTGCAGGCATGTGAGGCGTGCCAGATCTCAGCGCGGAGGCAGCCTCGGGAGCACGTGCCTCGTTCACTTGAGGAAAGGCCCGTGTTCGGGTTACAGATCGTCGGGGAGAAGGCGGAATGCCTTGTGTCCGGTCAGGGGTCGGATCATGCGGAAGTGCCGGTCAGTGGTGAACAGGACTTCAGTGCGGTAGGCGGCGGCAAGGGCGACATTCATGGCGTCGGCCAGTCCGATGCCCTTGCCTTGGTCGGCGTCCGCGTACCCTTCGGCGATTGCGATCGCCGCGCTCAGGTGTGCGGCGACGGACGGGGTCTCGAAGCGGCGGGTGAGCGTGTTGCGTTCGATGAACCGGGCCGCGGTGAGGGCCTTCCGGGCCCCGCCCCGTGTCGCAATGAGGTAGTCCAGTTCGGCCAGCACCATGGGGGAGATGACGAGGTGGCTGACTGCTGCGAGGGCTTCCCTGTGCGAGTCATGGCCAGTGAGCTTCGAATCGAGGAGGCGGTAGAGGGCGTTGGTGTCGGCGATGGCGATCACAGTCAGGCGCCCATTCCCCTCAGTGATTCCTCGATCTCCTCGTCCGTGAGGTCGGGAAGACCAAGGTCGGGCAAGTCGATCGCGCCCATGGGGTCGGTTGGGTATGGGGGGATGTCCTCCTCGCTTATCGGCACCACCCGGGCGACCGCGACACCGCTCTTGGTAACCGTGACGGTCTCGCCACGCGCGGCTGCGGCAAGGATCTGCGAGGACTTCTGGTTGAACTCCCGGGCCGTAGTCTCCATGTAGTACATGTTACTACATTGCGAGGGAAGTCTGCCACAGCAGCAGGGACGGCGGTCGGTCCATCGGACGCGATGGCCTGCACGACGCGCACGGGCGCGGCGCGACAGCAATTCCTTCACGACGCCGAGAAGGCACTGCACCGCAAGCGGGCCCCTGGCTCCACTCGTGCGCAGCTCGACTACCAGCCCCGGACAAGCGGTTACGCAATCGGGCTGTACAACCGGTCGAGGGTCGTGTGTAGCTGTGCAGTCTGCCCGAGGGCTCCTGATGTTCTCGTGCGCAGGCTTTGGGTGCCGCACTGCGCAGGCGCCTACCGCGCACCCAACGGCTTTCCGTCTGCGCATCGGTAAGCGGGGCTCGCGGCGCGCAGCATCAAGTCCTCACAGCAGCCGTCAGCCCCCGGGGCTTGTGCCGGACAGGCTCAGCAGTCGCGGCTCGCGGCACGCCCGTAGTCGCAGGTCATGGTCGGCCCGACCATGACCTGCAACCACGGACCTCGTGTCCCCATCGTGACCGTGGTCGGCCTCTCGTGGTCGGTGGTCGGGTCGGGGACGGCAGGTTTCCTCAAGGTCAGAAACATCCGTTCTGACCAGGGAGTTTGACCATGTCTCCTGGCAAGCAGGCCCCGGAGAGCGTGGCCGCTGCTCCGATGGTGGCGGGCGCCCGGCTGGAGGCGATGCGGCGCAGGGTGCGTCTGTCGCGCCTGGCGGTCTGGACCGTCATCGCGGCGGGCCCAATTGCCCTGGGCGTCGCCATCACCTCCACCACGACCACGGTCGAAGCGGCCCCTGCGACCGCACCGTCGGTGCGCACTGCGGCGCCAGCTGCCGACCCGGGCGGCTGGGCGCAGGTCTTCGTCGGCTCATGGCTGCGCAGCAGCGCGGAGGATGCGGCGAGTGCGCAGGCGCGGCTTGCGCAGTCGATGGCGCTGGACGTGGAGCTGCCCGATCCGGCGGCTGGCGCGGATGCGCAGTCGAAGCCGTCGAAGAAGGAGGTCAGTGCGCCCATCAGCCGCTGGCGGGTGCCGAGCATCCCGAACCTGCCCCCGCCGCCGGTGAAGGCGCGCAGGCCACCGCCGTAACCGCGTATCACGGCCGGGGAGTTCATGGCGAGCGCGGCACCGAGCTCGGATGTGTCGCCGGGCATGTGGGTGCCGCCGACCTTGGCGTAGCGCATGCGTATGGCCATGCGCCGGTCGAAGGAGGAAATACCTACGAGCAGTCGGCGGTGTCCGGCAGCGCCGGCGATGGCCAGCACGTCGATCAGCAGGATCCGCTCCACCATCAGGTCGGGCCCATTGGTGATCGTGGCGTCGACAGCGATGCCGAAGAACGGCACAAAGGCGCAGATCCCGACAACGGCCAGGACCGCGATGCCCCACAGGGACAGCCACTTCCACACGATCTGGCGGGGTGGCCCGGCAGCATGGCAGCGATGAAGGCGAGTCCGCTCGCAGCCGCCGCTGCCGCGCAGACGCCCTGAGTGCCCAGCAGCATGATCGCGCTGGACAGCAGCATGCCGCAGATGAACAACGCGGCAATCAGCAGCAGGAAGGCGCCGCCAACTCGCCACCAGGTGGGCTTTTCGGCATACGCAGCGCACGCCTTGCCCACTGCACCGGCCTTCTTCATGTCAGCGAGGAACGCAGCGAACTCCTGGTCCTCGTCGCTGCCCACAGGACGGGCGGCATCCAGCAGCTCCCTGCCCGGAGTCAAAGACGGCAGCCCGCCGCCAGGGTCATCGACGCCGCTTGCACGGCTGTCGGGGTCGTGGTGGGCCGGCAGTACTGAGGCGTGCTGGATCATCCACACGATCTCCGCCGGGAGGGCCGAGCGGAACGCGATGCCGCCGGCGAGCGCGGCCTCCACCTGGGAAGCCTGCTCGCGGTGGCGGTCACCTCGCGCCGTGCGACCGGCGCCGGGCGCATGCCCAGCATCGGCGCGATCTGGGCCCACGCCGCGCCGAGTTGCGCGGAGACCTGCAGGCCGCTGGTCTCGGTTTCTAGGGGCACGGCCAGCCACAGGATGCGGCGGTGCATCTCCTGGTCGTTCAGCAGCTCCAGGGTGGCCTCGACGTTCTCCACCCACGGTGCCAGCCTGCACCTGGTGCCTGCTCGGCCGGCTCGATGCCCTCGATCATCTTCAGGGCGATCTCACCCGGATCGACCTGCGCGCACAGGCCGAACAGTCGTGGGGCTCCGGACAGGGAGCGCACCAGATGTGTGATCTTGGCGAGCTGTTCGTCGCGGACCGCGGCGGGCACGTACGTGCCCTGGACGCTCTCCTCACGCTGGCCTTACGCGTCCGGGCCGGGGTGAAGGCGGTAGACGGCCCACACGCTGCCCTGCATCGACCACACCAGGTGCCCGGCGATGTGACGGAGGGGAACCCTCACCGCCCACTCTCCTGCTGGGCGAGCGGGAGTAGCCGCTGCACACTCGACACCGGCCCGGCTGGTAGTGCGGGAGCAGCCGGTTTTGTGTGGCGGCGCGCGGACGAGCCACCGGCGGTCGGCCGCGAGAGCGGCGCCCGAGGGTCACTCTGTCGAGCCGCAGGGGACGGTGAGGCCTTCACAGCGGGGGCCGGCGAGGGGGCGCCCTCGATGGTGAATCCGCCGAGCAGCGGTCGGGGCGCGCGGTCGCGGGCGGCCCGCCCGCCGATCCGCCCTCCCCTCCGCTGCCAGCCGAGCAGTACCCAGCCCAACGTGGCCTGCATCGGCGCACGGCCTCGGATCGTCGGCCGGCGTATCGCCCAGATCGCCAGCACCCACGTGGCGATGGGGACCGGCCCCATCCACGACCACCAGGTGATGGTCTTGATCAGGAGGAAGCCGCCGCCGACGGTGACCGCGATCTGCGCCGGGGGGGGAGGGACCCGAGCGGGATCTTCCAGTCGGCGACCTTGCCCAGCATCCGTGAGTGGTCACGAGAGGACGGGAGTTCGGACTGGAGGATGCCGGGGACGGCGGGTGCGCCCTTGGACGGGTTCTTCACCTCGTCCTCGAACATGTTTGCGAGGCTGTCGCAGGAGTTGTACAGCCCGAGCGCGATGATCATCAGTAGCAAGCCCCCAATCCCGGCCTTGAGGCTGAACTTCTGGATCATGATGACTACGACGAGGCAGACGAGACCGGTCTGCAGACTCTTGGTCGCCCACTTCTTGAACATGTTGATTCAGGAGTAGCCGAGGTCGTTGAGCTGCCCGGCGAGCACCAGGCTGTGCACCGTGTTCACCGGACACCCCCGTCCCGGGCGGTACCAAACTCCAGCGCGGCGACTTCCCACCGGCCACCCTCGGGGACACTCACGCCGTACGGCGACTTCGGCACCTCGGCCCGGGCCGGGCCGGCCACCACGCCGGGCGCACCGGTCACCGTGAACGAGGCGCCCGCCCGGTCGGCGGCCACCGGGACGGCGTAGTAGCGCACCGATCCGTCGGCGTACTGCGCAGCCACCGTCACCGACCACGCGCCGACCACGCGCCGACCACGCGCCGTCCGCGACCGCGCACCCGCTGCCCAATTGGGCAGCTCGACGTCCGGTGCCATCGACTGCGCAAGCAGCGCCTGCGCAGTCGTCGCACCATCGGCGCTGCTGCGCAGCCACGCGCTGACGAACAACTGCGCATAGCCAGCCGGGTCGGCGGTCGCCGCGGTGCGCACGGCGGTGGGCTTGGCCGGAGGCGCAGCCTCGACCGTGTTCGGGGTGGAGGCGACGGCGACGGCCAGGGCGACGGGGCCGGCCGCGATGACCGTCCAGACCGCCAGGCGCGAGAGCCGGACGCGGCGCCGCATCGCCTCCAGCCTGGCGTCAGCCGTCATCGGAGCAGCAGCCTCGCTCTTTGAGGCCTGCTTGCCAGCAGACATGGTCAAACTCCCGGCTCAGAAGCTGTGTCTGAACCTCTTTCTGCTGGTCGCAGCGCTGTCTGACGGGATCGGTCACTGTTCGAAGGTGGGGCCCGCGCCGATGTGGCGCCCGGCCCCACCTTCGAACGACTCTTCAGATCTGCGTGGTGAGCGCTTGAGGCGATGCCGTCGCCTGAGGCCCGATGGTGAGGGTGCTCACGAACTGGTGGGCCTGGCCTCCTGTACGGCGCCCTCGGGCGGGGCGGGGATGCAGGCGGGCGGAGTGCCGTCGATCATGCCGCCCATGATGACGGAGAGAGCGTGGGCGGGGTCGGTGTGGGCCAGGGGGAAGCCGACCATGATCTGCTGGCCGGTGGGAATCTTGTCGGGTCGGATGTAGAGGACGGGCTTGCCGTGCTTCATCTCGACCGTCCAGCTGTCGCCGATGACAGCAGGTCGCCCGGTGGTCGGGCGGCCGGGGGCTGAAGATGCCGCGGGCTGCGAGGCGGAGGGGGTCGGGTCAGGGGCGGAGGTCTGCGAGGGGCTGGGGTCGGCCTGGGGATTGGGGCAGCTGGGGTCTCCGGCGTAGACGCGGGCCGGGACGCCGAGGCGGTCCAGGTCATGCTGGAGGCCAGGCAGGTCGAGCTTGCCCGCCGGGTCAGTGACGGCCAGTTTGACCAAGCCGTGATCTTCTTGCTGCAGGGTGTAGGCGGCGGCTGTGATCTTCAGCGGGTGTCCGCTGGTGTCGTGTTGATTGGCCTTAGCCGGGGTAGTGGGGTGCCCGGTGGCCAGGGCGGTGAAGACCGTGCCGGCCGCGGCCGCGGTGACCAGCGGAATGGCCAGGAAGGCCAGGCGACGACGGGGACGGGCAGTGGCGGCCGCATCGGGGGCGGCGTCGTGGTGAATCTCGTTCATCAGGTAGTCCTTGAAGAGTTGGTGCCGGCCCGCCGGCAGGTCCCGTTCGGCCGGGACCGGCAGCAGCCGGGCCATCTCCTCACGTTCGGCCGGCTCGGGCCGAAACGGCTGGCGGCTCATCGGGTTTCCTCCTGGGTGGGCCGGGCCGCGGGAGTGCGGCCACCTTCTACCTGTCCGCAGCCAAGCCGCGGTTCCCGATTTTTCATCAAAAGTGGAGTCTGAGTTAGTTTCTGCAATTTCCTGCGGGCGCGGGCGAGCCGGGAGCGGACGGTTCCTACCGGGATACCAAGTGCCTGGGCGGCGCCGGCGTAGTCCAGCCCGGCCCACACGCAGAGCGCGAACACCTCGCGCTCACTGCGCCGCAAGGCGGCCAGCGCCTCCCGGGCTGCGGCCAGTCGCTCGGTGTCGTCGATCCGGCCGACCAGCTCGTCGGCGAAGTCCGGCATGACCTCATCACGCGGGAGCCGGGCGATCGCCCCCTCGTGCCGCCGGGCGGCACGGGCGGTGTTGCGGGCGGCATTGGTTGCGATCCCCAGCAGCCAGGGCCGTAGCGATCCGCCGTCGAGGTCGACCTTCGCGCGTAGCCGCCAGGCTTCCAGGAAGGTCAGGGCCACTACATCCTCGGCTGTCGACCAGTTGCCGGTCAGCCGGAACGCGTGGTTGTAGACCGAACGGGCGCACTGATCAAATAGTTGCCCGAACGCGACGGGATCCCCGGCTCGTATCCGGGCGCGTTCATTCATCTCCACACCATCAAGCTGTCCGACCGCCCGTGACCAGTTCCCATGACTCGCATCACACCCCGGCGGCCGGTCGTACCGTGACCTCATGGGCAGGCCCGGGGTGCCCCGGCTGCGGCGGATCGTGGCCGCGGACAACGACACCGGTCCGCGGTTGTGCCGTGGGTGCGGCGGTCCGCTGATGCCGTCGGCGACGGCGACGGCGGTGTTCTGCTCGTCAGCACGCCGGTCGCGGCACTGGCGCCGGATGCGGCGGGCGCGGGCGAGGACGGAGGCGGTCCAGGCCGGCTTGACCACCAGTTGCCCGGAGTGCGGGACGTCCTGGACGGTCGGAGTCCAACGTCCCGTCTCGGCAACGTACTGCTCTCCCCGCTGCCGCAAACGGTCCTGGCAAGGCGGCGCGTGCAGCAGCGCGGGGTGTGAGACGGCGCATCCAGCGGCCACAGGGCGCTCCACCCACGAGGACGCACGCCCTTTACGACGTCCCCAGGGCCGTCGGATGGTGCGAAGTAACGGGCTGTCAAGGCGAGCGGCGGCATGGACAGGGTGCCGCACCCGGGCCCGCAGCGGTGTCCAGATGCCCGAGATGATCGGGAGTGTTGGCGGCGGCCGCGGAGCCAGGTAGTGCTGCCCGCCTTGACCTGGCGCTGCGGACCCTGGCTTACCAAGCGGCCCACAAGGAAGATGCTGCGGTCCTGCCATCGCTGCGGGCGGCCCGGATCGCATCCCGCTCGCTGGAGGTGCTGCCCGAGGACCTCGCGCAGGAGCCGGTGGCGCCCTTCGCTTCCGGGCACGGCGGATGGTGGGTCCTGCCCTCTGATGCCGGTCTCCTAGATGAGAAGAGCATGGTGGGACCAGGCTCGTCGCTGCCGCTGCCGCTGCCGCTGCCGCGGCCGGGGTTCGGGAGGGCACGGTCTTGCGCGGAGCGGCTGAACTGGAGTCTGGTCAGGCTCTGTTGGGGCGGGCCCGCCGTCCTGGTGGGGTCCGGAAGAAGGCTGTGGACCTTGATCCGGGGCTGCGGCCGGCCCTACTTGCGCTGGTCGAGCCCGACGAGCGGGGCGACCCGATGTCGCCGCTGCGGTGGACGACGAAGTCGACCCGGAAGCTGGCAGCGGAGCTGACCCGGCAGGGTCACCGGGTCTCCGCCGACACGGTCGCCGGCCTGCTGCGGGAGGAAGGCTTCAGTCTGCAGGCCAAACGCCAAGACCATCGAGGTGCTCAGCACCCCGACAGGGACGCCCAGTTCCGCTACCTCAATGAGCAGGCACGAGACCACAGGGACGCCGGTGACTCGGTGGTCAGCGTGGACAGCAAGAAGAAGGAGCTGATCGGCGACTACAAGAACGCCGGGCACGAATGGCGGCCCGCAGGGCAGCCCGTGAGGGTCAAGACGCACGACTTCCCCGGCCAGGCCGAGAAAGCGATTCCGTACGGAATCTATGACATGGCGGCGAACACCGACTGGGTCAGCATCGGCACCGATCACGACACCGCGGCGTTCGCCGTCGCCTCGATCCGGCGCTGGTGGCAGGCCCGCGGCCGGCACGACTGCCCCCGCGCCCGCCGACTGCCGATCACCGCCGACGGCGGGGGCTCCAACGACTACCGCCCCCGCGGCTGGAAGACCCAGCTCGCCGTCCTCGCTGCCGCTGGAAGCCCATGGTGTTCATCTCCCAGCCTCAACAGCCCGTTTCCGCACACAGGAAGACGTCGCCAGGTTCCTCGACCCCGACAAAACCACGATAAAACCGACGTGTTGATCCCGGCAAGCCCTTACCGGGCATAGCTGCGTTCACTTGGCAGGAAGGAGTAGCGACTCCTCATGCGGGCCTGCATGATGGATCGTTAAGTTAGCGACGACCAGACTAGCGCCGTCTATTGATGGGAGTTGTAGAATGATCAGGCGGCTTCGAAAAGCTGGAGTTGCTCTGAGCGGGGTCGCTCTCGCCCTTGGTGTTTCCGTCGCTGGAGCCTCGCCGGCATCGGCAGACATTAATGGGGCATACCTTGAATCTGCGCACTACTCCTGCGCGACGAGCATGATTGCATACGACAGTATTGGGACCACGGGCTGGCGCGCCTATGGGGGCGAGTGTCGCTCCAAGAGTAATCTCTTCTCCGGTCGCGTTCGGCTTGTGACAAGCTGCTCATGGGGATTTACGTATAAGTCGGCTTGGGTGTATGTCAACTCCAATAGCAGGGCGACCCTTGTAAGCCCGTCGGACTCTGAGTCTGGGTGCCTCTGGGGAGTTTCCACCGCTTGGCTTGAGGAGGGGTGAGGAAGGCTAGTCAAGGGTGATGACGGGCCGTCAGAGTGTCTGGCGGCCCGTTTAGTATATTCCGCCTGTGACGACCGGCTTGGCGGAGATCCTTCGGGTACCGATGACTCACGCCAGTGGGCCAAGGTTCGGCGCATGGTGGTGTATGGGGCACGCGAACCCCCGCTGGACCGGGGCTACACCAGTGTTATCACCATGTGCGCCACCATTCACAGCGTCTCCGACCAGGCTACGGTCGCGGATGTCTAGGGTGGCAAGGAAGTGCCGGTGCAGGTGCCGACCCCGCGTGCTCCGGCGGACTGGGGCGCGTGGCCACGCGGACCTGACGGAGGCGTGCGGTGTTGCGCAGCACATCGCCCGTAAGGCGATCGAGGACTGGAAGCTCGGCGAAGAGGCCGCTTGCAACTGTTCTGCTGGTCGTACCTGAGCTGGTCGCCAACGCAGTGCACCACTCCCTGTAGCCGATAGTTCTGCACCTACGCCGCAAGCATGTAGGCGGGCGGGTGTGGGTCGGGATCACCGACAGTGGCCCTACCGCCCATGAGGGCGAATATGGCTGCGGCACGGGGATCGTCGCCGCCGTGGCCGACGCCCATGGCAGTCGGGCCCACCCAGAGAGTGCCACCCCCTGGGCCCGACTGCCCGCCACCTAACGTCCAACACTTTCCGGCGCCGGGCGTGACCGGCCCGCTGCACCCAGGATCCCAAGACGCGGGCCAGTGGGGGGATTCGTGCCGCGTAGCCTGGGCGGCGTCCGCGATCACCGGGGAGTCCTTTCGTGTTTCGGTTTAGCCCCAATGCCGTTGCTTTACGTCATTTCGGTTGGGGTGGTTTGATGCGGACTGCTCGGATGCCGGTGTGGGTGGGTTGAGACCAGGTGTGCTGTTCGGCCCGTTTGAGCCGGTAGTTGGACATCTTGCGCTTGACGACGCGGGGCTGGCTGCGCAGGCGTCTGTGTGGCAGGAGGCGTTCGAGCAGGTCGTGCTGGAGCAAGACGAGGGTTCTGACCAGCAGGTCAGGGAAAAACTGCCCGGCGTGAGGGTCACACTGCGCCGGGCGGAGCGCAGGGTTTCGGTGAAGGAGATCCGGTCGAGGTCCAGGCCGCGGGTGGCGGCGGTTCTGACCATCAGTTCGCGCAAAGCGTGGTGGACGAGCAGCAGGTCTGGGCCCCGCAGTCCCTCGACCAGGTGCCGCATCACCTCCAGATACGGCGCCGGCGAGAACTGAGCCAGTGCGAGCGCGAAGTACACCACCAGTCGGCCCGGCAG
Organism: Streptomyces sp. CA-251387; assembly: GCF_050936625.1. Taxonomy (NCBI): domain Bacteria; kingdom Bacillati; phylum Actinomycetota; class Actinomycetes; order Kitasatosporales; family Streptomycetaceae; genus Streptomyces; species Streptomyces sp. CA-251387. The sequence continues at coordinate 197,188 of NZ_JBNJMJ010000002.1, forward strand.
CAGGCGTCTGCGATGCTCCGCACGACCACACGCAGCCACCACACGATCCACTAACCCCGGCGGATACACCCAGGTCAGCAGCCCTAACCCCGCTAACTCACCGACATCTGCAGACACCCGAACCACCCCCGGGAGCACTGCACAGCAGCGTACGCCCGCCAGCTAACGCAACGGCATTGGGTTTAGTACTGCAGTGGGACTTCACCGTTCCCGCTGGTCAGAGGCGTAGTTTCGAGCCTAGCGGGGTGACGGCTCATCAGGAGGCGGTTCGCGCAAGCCGGTCGGTTCGGCGGGCGAGGGCGCGCACGATTGGGTCATGATGGCGGACTTCGTCACGGGGCCGTGGACGGCCGAGCTGGAGGAGTTGTTCCTGCGGGTGGGGAGCCGATTCGGCCGGGTCGAGGTGCGGCGCCGCATGCGGGATTACGTGCGGGGCCTGCTGGGCCCGGTCGGCCGCAAGAACAGCTGGCAGCTGGCCGAGTACGCCGGCCACACCGGCCCGTACGGGCTGCAGCACCTGCTGTCCTGGAGCCGCTGGGATGTCGATGGGCTCCGCGACGACCTGCAGGACTATGTGGCCGAGCGGCTCGGCATGCCGGACGGCGTGCTGATCGTGGACGACACCGGCTTCGTCAAGAAGGGCCGCGTCTCCGCCGGGGTGCAGCGGCAGTATTCCGGCACGGCCGGGCGGACCGAGAACTGCCAGATCGGCGTTTTCGCCGCCTACGCCTCGTCCCGCGGACGGGCGCTGGTGGACCGGGAGCTGTATCTGCCGAAGTCCTGGACCGATGATGCCGCACGATGCCGGGCGGCCCGCGTTCCCGCCGAGCGTGGTTTTGCGACCAAGCCGGAGCTGGCCCGCACCTTGGTGCTACGGGCACTGGCCTCCTCGCTGCCGATCGCCTGGGTGACCGCAGACAGCGCCTACGGGCAGGACTGGACCTTCCGCCGGATGCTGGAGGAAGCCGGAGTCGGCTACGTCCTGGCGGTGCCGAAATCCCAGCAGATCAAGTCACTGGCCGGGATCTGGCGGATCGACCAGCTCATCGCCGACGCCCCCAACGATGCTTGGCAGGTGCTGTCCTGCGGCGACGGCGCCAAAGGGCCGCGCACCTATAACTGGGCCGTCGCCCGGCTGCCCGTCAACATCGTCTTCGACCCGGATCCACCCACGCACCATCGCTGGGTGATGGCCCGCCGCAGCCTGGCCCGGCCCGACGAACTCGCCTACTACCTGGCCTATGCACCCAGCGGGACCACGATCGAGCAGCTGGTGCGCATCGCCGGTACCCGCTGGGCCATCGAGGCGTGCTTCCAGGCCGCCAAGGGCGAGTGCGGCCTGGACCAGTACGAGGTCCGCCGGTATCCCGGCTGGTATCGGCACATCACCCTGGCCATGCTCGCGCACGCCTTCCTCGCCGCCGTGGCTGCGGCCGCGGTCGAAAGGGGGGCAGCAGAAACGACACAGCCGGCCTGGCCCCGCTCACCGTGGCAGAAATCCGGCGTCTGCTGGCAGCTGTCTGCCCCTGGCCCGCGTACCGTCGCGCCGGTGCACTGAGCTGGTCCCACTGGCGCAGACGCCACCAGGCCGTTGCCCGTGCCTGCCACTACCGCCGGCGCCCCGCGCCTGAAGGCTGCTTGCGCGAACCGCCTCCTGATGAGCCGTCACCCCGCTAGGCTCGAAACTACGCCTCTGACCAGCGGGAACGGTGAAGTCCCACTGCAGTACTAGGCGGCATTGGGAGTTACACCGACAGTCCCGAGGGCCTCGGTGAAGTGGCTCTTGCCGATGCCCGAGGGGCCGCAGTAGGGCAAATCGCGGTCGGTGACCCGTCCTACCGGACCATCAATCCTGATCGCCGAGACTGAGACATCACGCTGAGTGCGCGCCGAGTGAGCGTTTGAGAAAGTCGGCCTGTAGGAGCAGGAGGTTCTTGGTGATGTGTGGTTGAGGGGTCATGTGGGTAACGCCGGGGAGCAGGACGAGGGTGTGGGGGCGGGCTGAGGTCAGGAGCGCGGCGCTCAGTCGGAGAGTATGCGCGGCCACGACGTTGTCGTCGGCCAGGCCGTGGATGAGCATGAGGGGCCGTCTGAGGTTGGCCGCGTCGGCTATCAGCGAATTGGCTGTGTATATGTGCGGGTGCTCGTCAGGGTGGCCGAGGTAGCGTTCGGTACAGTGGGTGTCGTACATCTTCCAGTCCGTGACCGGGGCGCCTGCGATAGCGGCGTGGAAGACTTCAGGGCGGCGCAGGACGGCGAGGGCTGCCAGGTAGCCGCCGTGGGACCATCCGCGAATTCCAACTCGGGACAGATCTAGCGGGTACCGGGCAGCCAGGGCGTGCAGGGCGTGGATCTGGTCTTCCAGGGGTATACCGGCGAAGTCGAAGGCGATTGACTTCTCCCACATCGGGCTTCGGCCAGGAGTTCCGCGGCCGTCTGCCACTACGACGGCAAAGCCCTGGTCGGCGAACCATTGTGAGATCAGGTGCGCGTTGTGGGAGGCCACGACTCGCTGGAGCTGTCCTCCGCCGTAGGGGTCCATGAGTACCGGAAGCGGACCACGCTCCGGCGTGTAGCCGGTCGGGAGCATCACTGCGCAGGGAACCTGTCGCTGTCCGGCGAGTGTGAGTTCGGCTCTGGCGGTCAGCATCGGCCGCTCGGCGCAAGATGCGATGACCGGTGCCAGTGCGGTGGCCTCAGAGGGGACGGCCTCCTGCAGTATCCGTGCTCTCACTTCGGAGTGGTGGGGTAGGGCGGAGACCAGGACGGTCACCGTTCCCGCCCGCGTGGCGGTGTGCACACCTGGGTCATGCGAGATCCGGGTCGTGCCGTGCGGGGTCACCCGGTATACGTGCACCTCCCCGATTTCGTGCTCGGGATCGACGAAAGCGCCCGCGCTGGCCGTTATCAGGACGTCGTCCTTAGCCACGTCTAGTACTGACCGCACCTGCAGTTCCGGGCCAGTCAGCGCTTGGTCTCCGACGACCAGCCGACGGACACCGCCCTGGTCACTGATCCGCGTCAGCAGGCCGTCCGGAGTCCAGACTGGCACCCCAGCGAAGAGCTCAAGCCATGCAGGATCGGTCTCGGTGTGCACTACCGTCGTATTCCCGGAGTCCGGGTCCACCGCAAGCGTTAGCTGGCTGCGCTGGTCTCGGGCCTGAACCAGCAGCAATGGCGGCCCTGCGGCAGACCAGTGCACCCGAGCTAGGTAGGGGTGGGCAACCTGATCCCACAGGACCTTCACACGGCTCCCGTCCAGTCGCAGCACGTGCAGCGTGACGTCAGCGTTGGCTGATCCAGCGACCGGGAAGGCAATCTCACGCGGCCGTTTCCACGGGTCTGCTGGGTTGCTGATCCACCAACGCTGTACCCGGGCCTCGTCCACCCTGGCCGCCAACAGTCGAGAGCCGTCCGGTGCCCACCACAGGCCACGTGTGCGGCCCATCTCCTCGGCCGCGACAAACTCCGCCAGTCCCCAGGTGACGTCCGGGGCGTCCGGCTCGGTCAGCATGCGATCACCCGACCCGTCCACTCCCACCACGCGTACCGCGCCCTCCACTATGTAGGCCACGCGGTCTCCCTGAGGTGACAACAGCGGCCCCACCGCTGGCTGCGGCACTGGCAGGACCCGCCCTCCGCCCGCCACTAGATCGGCAACGAATACCTGGCCAGACAACGCGAACACCGCCGAGCGCACCGCCTCGTCAACCGCATACTCCACCACGCCGGCGAGCCTTTCCCGGCTCCGCTCACGCCTGGCCCGCTCCGCCGCTGGCATATTCTCGACCGCCCCCTCCAGCAAGGCGACAGGATCCGCGGCCACCCGCTCCCGAAGACATGTCCAGGCGTCGTCGGTCGGCTCGCCCACCCACAACAGGTTCGCCCGATCCTGCCCCGACCGCACACGCAGGAACACCACACGCCCACTATCGGGCGCCACCGTGAACGACGACGGCACCCCCAACACGAAACCCTGCGTGCGGGCATATTGGCCCGGAAACCCACCCTGTTGCCCCGGATCCCACTTTTGCGACATCCCCCTAGTCTGCGTCTCCTCGTGGACCCTCGCATCATCGTTGAGCACGATCCGGTACAGCCCGATCACACGCCGTTTCTCTGCACGACTGAGCTTGTGACTAACTGGCTCTAACAAAAGCGGGTTGATCATGTGACTGTCTGCTTTGTCGCTCGTTGAGGGGGCGTGGGGAAGCGTCAGTCGCGGCCGTGGATCGTGTCGGACGAACTGTGGTCGCTCATCGAGCCGTTGCTGCCCGAGCCTCCGCCGAAGCTGGTGGAGGGACGGCCGCGAGTGCCCGACCGTCAGGCCTTGTGCGGCATCCTGTTCGTGCTGCACACCGGCATCCAATGGGAGTACCTGCCCCAGGAGCTCGGCTTCGGTTCGGGCATGACCTGCTGGCGTCGCCTGGCGGCCTGGAACGAGGCAGGCGTCTGGGACCAGCTGCACCAGCTGCTGCTGAACAAGCTGCGGTCGAAGAACCAGCTGGACTGGTCGCGGGCGGTGATCGACTCCTCCCACGTCCGGGCCGCACGGCGAGGCCCAAAAGCGGGCCCAGCCCGGTCGACCGTGCACGCCCGGGCAGCAAGCACCACATCATCACCGACGGGCAGGGCATCCCGCTCGCGGTGTCTTTGACCGGTGGCAACCGCAACGACGTCACTCAACTGCTGCCACTGCTGGACAAGATCCCGGCAGTGGCGGGAGTGGTCGGCCGACCGCGCCGACGGCCCGACATGCTCTTCGCGGACCGCGGCTACGACCATGACAAGTACCGCCGGCTCCTGCGCCAGCGCGGGATCAGGCCCGCGATCGCCGAGCGGGGACAACCGCACGGCACCGGCCTGGGCACCTTCCGCTGGGTTGTCGAGCGGACAATCTCCTGGCTGCACGGTTTCCGCCGCCTGCGGATCCGGTGGGAACGACGCGACGACATCCACGAGGCGTTCCTCGGACTTGCCGTCTGCCTGATCACCCATCGGCACGTCCAGAGGCTTTGTTAGGGCCAGTAAGAGCTGTCCTACCTTCAACATGGGTCTGATCTGGTCGTTCGTAGGATCGGAGGGCCCAGGGGTTCCGGGTATGGCTGCTAAGGGTTAGCCGCTCGATGGCTTACGGGACTTGGCCGCCCGGAGCCCCGCGACGACTCGACCGCCAATTGGGAGACGCGACTCGATCGCTTCTGTAGGACAACGCCGGCGAGGTCGTCTGCGGGACCGTGTTCGACAAGTTGGCGAGGTGACCGTGCCCGAGATCTGGGCCGGGGTGGACATCGGCAAGACGCATCACCACTGCGTGGTGATCAATGCGGAGGGCGAGCGGCTGCTGTCCCGCCGGATCCAGAACGATGAGACTGAGCTGCTGGCTCTGATCGGCGATGTGCTGGCGATATCCGATGATGTCCTGTGGGCCGTTGACCTCAACCATGGTGGTGCCGCCCTGCTGATCGGCCTGCTCACCGCTCATGGTCAGCCCGTCGCCTACCTCACCGGCCTGGCGGTCCACCGGGCCTCGGCCACCTACCGGGGCGAGGGGAAGACCGACGCGAAGGACGCCTTCGTCATCGCCGACCAGGCCCGCGTCCGCCGGGACCTGGGACTGCTGCGGCCCGGTGACGAGATCGCCGCCGACTTGCGCACCCTGACCACCCGGCGGCTGGACCTCGTCTTCGACCGCACCCGGCAGATCAACCGCCTCCGGGCCCAACTGCTCGAGTTTTTCCTGCGTTGGAGCGGTCGCTGGACCTGACCAACAAGGGTCCGGTGATGCTTCTTACGGGCTATCAGACGCCGGCTGCGATCCGCCGCACCGGAATGAAACGGATCGAGACCTGGCTGAGGAAACGCAAGGTCAAAGGCGCCGCCGCACTCGCTCGCACCGCCGTGGAAGCCGCTCACGCCCAGCACACTGCGCTGCCGGGCGAGCAGTTGGCCGCCGCCATGGTGGCCCGCCTTGCGAAGGGGGTGATGGCTATCGACGAGGAGATCGCCGAGCTGGATGGCCTCATCGAGGCGAGGTTCCGCGAGCATCCGCACGCCGAGGTGATCCGCAGCCTGCCCGGCATGGGGGCGAGGCAGCACCGTCCTCGTGGTCGTTGACCAGCCAGCCTCCATCGGCGCCCTGCCCATCGCGGTGGCCCGCGACATGGGCTGCCAGGTCGCCTATCTGCCAGGTCTCACGATGCGGCGGATCGCCGATCTCTATCCCGGCGAGGCAAAGACCGACGCCCGTGACGCCTGCGTCATCGCCGACGCCGCCCGATCGAGGCCGCACACGCTCCGCTCCATCGAGCTGGACGACGAGACCGTCGCCGAGCTGGAGATGATCGTCGGCTTCGACGACGACCTGGCCGGCGAGGCCACCCGCATCAGCAACCGGCTGCGCGGCCTGCTCACCCAGATCCACCCGCACCTCGAACGTGTCCTGGGCCCGCGCATCCAGCACCCGGCCGTGCTCCAACTGCTGAACCAGTTCGGCTCGCCGGCCCTGATCCGCAAGGCCAGACGGCGCCGGCTGATCAGCCTGATACGCCCGAAGGCTCCGCGGATGGCCGAGCGGCTGGTCGAGGACATCTTCACCGCGCTCGACGAACAGACCGTCGTCGTCCCCGGCACGGACGCCGCCGCCCTGATCGTCCCCAGCCTCGCCAGCTCGCTCCAAGCCGTCCTCGACCAGCGTAAACTCCTCGCCACGAGCATCGAGGAACTGCTGGAGGCCCACCCTCTTTCCAAGGTCCTGACGTCCATGCCAGGCATCGGCGTCAGGACCGGAGCCAGGATCCTCATCGACGTCGGCGACGGCGACGGCGACGGCGACGGCGACGGCGACGGCAGCAGTTTCCCGTCCGCCGCCCACCTCGCCGCTTACGCCGGACTCGCTCCGGCGACCCGCAGCTCAGGCTCGTCGATCCGCGGCGAACAGCCCTCCCGCCGCGGAAACAAACAGCTCAAACGGGCCTTCTTCCTGTCCGCGTTCGGCAGCCCTGGCCGACCCGATCTCGCGGGCCTACTACGACAAGAAGATCGCTCAGGGAAAGCACCACACCCAAGCCCTCCTCTGCCTCGCGAGACGACGAGCCGACGTGCTCTTGGCGATGCTCCGCGACGGCACCTTCTACGAACCCCAACCCGCCCCCACCGGTTGACGAAACCCATAGGGGCCCCCGCCAGAGGGCGAGGGTGTGCGGGCGGCGAAGGTGTGGCCATGGTCCTCGCCCAGCACTGCCGCCATGTGGGACAGCAGGCCTGCGAGGGCACTGGCGGCCCCAGCTGCATTCCCTGCTTTCCCCCGCCAGCGGGCAAGGTCGTGGCGAGCTTGAGGGTGTCGGGGTGGTCGTGGCCGAGGCAAGCGGTGGTGATGTCGGTTAGGTGCTGGAAGTAGTCGCGGGCGGCGGTGACTTGTCCGGCGTCGCCAAGACTGTGCCCCGCGCGGTATAGCACCTCATGGGTGTCGGGCCGACACAGCGCCTCCCTGCATGGTTGGCGAGGGCGGTGGTGTTCGCGCGCAGGCTCTGGGCGAGGGCGGTGTCGGGCCAGGCGTCGAGGAGAGCGTCGGCGGCGGTGCGGGCGGTCTGGTCGTGCTGGTCGGGGGTGACGGTGTCACGGACGGCGTGCTGGATGAGCTGGTGGACGCGGACCGTCGGACGGGCGGCGCCGGGGCTGGTGTGGTCAATGAGGCTGAGCCTGCGCAGCGCGCTCAGCGTCTGCTGGGCCTCTTGGGCGGTGACGTGTACCAATGGTGGACGTGCTCGCGGTGCCCGAAGGTGCCCGCGGATGCCGTCACCTCGGCCATCAGCTCATCGAAGACACGGGTGCTCTCGGGCGCTTCGGTTGCTGTCTCGCTCATGGGGATACCTCGGCCAGAGCGCGCAGGACGGTGTGGAAGCCGGCGACGGCCTCGGCGGGCAGGCCGTCGAGCGCGCGGGCTTCCACGGCGGCCAGGGTCTGCCAGACAGTGTCGGCAGCCAGGCGGCCGGCGGAGGTCAGCTCGATGACCACGACCCGACGGTCTCCCGGACGGGTGCCGCGCGCGATGTGGCCACGGCGCTCCAGCCGGTCCAACACGCTGGTCAGCGTGGTCGGGCGGGTCCCGGCCGCGGCGCCGAGCTCGGAGATGGTCCGGCCCTGGCCATCCGCCAGGATGGCCAGGATGTTGATCTCGGAAGCGGTCAGATCGAGGTCAACCAGCTCGGCCATGAGGATCTGCAGAGTGGCATGAGTAGCGCGCTGCAGTGCCAGCAGCGCTGAACCGTACGAAGGCATGGCGCCGCAAGGCGCACTGTTGTATTCCCGGCGCAGCGGGGAGGACTCGGAGGAACGTCCGTGAATCGAATGGCTTACTCAGGCCGAAAGGGTGAGAGGGACAAGAGCATGCACAGCCCACCCAGCCCGTTCGACCCACGCTTGGACGTCACCACGCCGACGCCACCCGTCTGGACTGCCCCCATCGGGCCCGAGAGATCACCGACATCATCTTCGCGTCGGACCACCTGACACAGAACTCGTTGCCACCGAATCTTGCAGAACAGCCATGTCAGACCTGGTGTGCCCTGCTCACCGCAGCTGTCGCGCCCCGCTCCACGAACACCCGACTGGCTGGACGGTTCTGGGAAGCGACGTCGATGTGGACCCGGCGTGGCCCGCTGAACGTGAGCACACCGCGCGCTACCGCTACCCCTCGGTCAATATCAGCCCCGGGATCTGTGAATCATGCCAGGCGCCAACGTCAAAGACCGTCTCGCAGCATATGCCAGATAAGCACCAACTACCCAGTCGTCGACGTGACTCTTCTGCCAAGGCTGGAGGCAGACGCGGAGCAAGAAGTGGCGATTTTCATGCACACGACGGTGGCGCAGGAAGGTCCGGTAAGCGGCAACCACGCCGAGCCGGTCGACTAGGCAGATCCGCGAGCGCTTGTAAGCAGGGGGTGGGCCGGTAGGGCCCGCCCCTTGTGCGTTCTGGTCTGGGCTGGATGTGAGGAGCGGCGTGATGGATGCGGTGGCTATCGCTGGGGCGTGCCGAGAGCTGGAGGAGGGACGGCGCCTGCTCGGGCAGGGGCAGTTGGAGAGAGCGCTTGGGGCGGCGGATCGGGCTTTGGAGGTGTTGGAGCGAGAGCTGGGCGGGGCGAGTGCGGATGTAGCGAATGTGCTGCTGCTGCGCGGCGAGGTCCGGGGGCGGCTGGGGCTGAGCCGGCACGGGCTGCGGGATCTGCTGCGGGCGGTGGCGATCAGCCGCCCGCTGCGGGCCATACCGCCGTGCGACAAGGTGCATGCTCAGGCCCTGCACGGGGTGGGGCACGCGTTGTGGCAGTCGGGCCGGTACCGGGCGGCGGAGGACTGGGTTCGGCACGGACTGCGCTTCACTGCCTCGCTGGACGACCCGTTGGAGACGGCGCGGTTGTTGAACCTGTTGGGGGTGGTGCTGCGCTACACCGGGCGGATGAAGACAGCCGAGCGGCGGCTGCGCAGCGCGCTGTGGGCGATGCAAGGCGCGGAGACGGGGGTGGCCGGGCAGCGGTTGGCGGCCACGATCCGGCACAACCTGGCCGGCCTGTACCTGGCCTGCGGGGAGGCGGAGATGGCAGAGCATCAGGCCCGAGCCGCTTTGCGGCTGCGAGAAGAAGTCGAGGCCGACAACGTACTGGCGGTGGCGGCGGACCGGCTGTGCCTGGCCGGGGTGCTCTCCGCCCAGGGCCAGGCACCCCAAGCCCGGGCCCTCGCCGAACAAGCGCTGAGCGTCTATCGCAGGCTGTTGGGTCACGACCACGCGGAGATCGGGTTCTGTCTGCACGTGCTGGCCCACACCCACGCCACCGAGGGGCACCGGGACCAGGCAGCAGCCCTGTACCGGCAGGCCATCGCGGTCAAGGCCCGCGCCCTGGGCAGGCATCACCCCGACGTGGCCACCTCCTGGCTCGGCCTGGCCCAGCAGCTCGACGGGCCCGAGCACGCCCACGCCCTGCGCCATGCCCGGCAGCTGACCGCCGCCTTCCAAGACCAGCACCCGGTGCGCGCCCGGCTCCACGTGCTGAATGACCAGTAGCCGGTCTCCACCTGACCAACCAGATCGATTCCAGTCGGGCTTACCCGGATTCTTCTTTGTCGATCTTGCTGAGGGATGCTGATGTCTGCGTTGTTCTCCGGCCACCCCCGGACCGGTTTGTCGTTGCGGCAGGAAACCGGGCCGCTGTTCACCTCGGTGGCGGCCTGTGCCATCGGCAGCGGCATGCCCAATCCGCTGCTGGTGGTCTATCTGCACACGGTGCGGGGACTGCCCATCGCGCTGGCTACCTCGGTGGTCACCGTCGCGGCCGTGGTCAGCCACCACCACTCCACCACCTGGCTCCTCACTCTAGCCATCGCAAGCCTGGTCTGCCTCGCCCTCATCAAGGCAGACCCATCACCGCCACATACCCCCACAAGCCAAACCACCGCCGGCCGCCGCCAAAACCGCCGTACCTAAAGCGGGCAGTCAGCCCGAAGTCAACCCGCGCGTTGGCACCCGCCAACGAAGGGCATCACCGGCATGACATTGCATAGCCAGATAAACCGATTCCATACTACTTCCAATTCAGTGATAGGCTCAGCATGAAATATAACCCCGCCTGTCAGGATCAATCAGCCATTTCACCAGAGGTTCGATTTGGTTCCCTCGGTAAGATTTTTGCACAGAAATCTGCCACCGGGGCTACCGAATGGATTGTCACGGGATTTGAATACGCCCGACTCGTCTTGGGCGACGCGAACCGCTTTAGTTCGAGATTCATCAACGATAACGCACCGCCAGAACTGAACGCCTTCGAGCTGTGGGATCCTCCGGAGCACACCGAGATCCGACGTATGCTCATGCCCGAATTCAATGCGCGCCGAGTGAGGGAACTGCGACCCTCGCTGGAGTCGATCGTTCACCCGCTGCTGTGCAGCATAGCCGAGAAATCCCCGCCGGTTGACCTTATCTCAAACCTGGTGCGTCCGGCAGCGTTCAGCATGATGAGCCGAATTGTCGGCATCCCGGAGTCCAGGCGCAACGACATCTACCGATGGTCGCAGATCTTTCAGAGCCGCAGCACTCCTGCTCAAGAAAAGCGTCAGGCCGGGGCCGAGTTTCTTGACATGATTCGCAAAATAGCCAGTCTTGCGAGGCATGACCCCGGCGACAACTTGCCAAGCCGCATCATACGGCGTAGTGGCGTAAGCGACCGTGAATTGATTTCCGCAGTGGCAACTGTCGCAATCGCAGGCTTCGACTCCACAGCCAGCGCCGTCGGGGTAGGGCTTCTGGGCCTGCTGAGAAATCCGGACCAGTTTGAAAAATGTCGCGCCTATCCACATCTAATCCCTACCGCAGTGCAGGAACTAGTGCGCTACGCTTCAATCCTTCCCTTCCAGGCCCGTATTGCGACGACGGACGCAGAAATCGGAGGATGCCGCATCTCGGCAGGAGAGAAAGTGTACGTAAGTCTAGCATCGGCAAGCCACGACGGATCAGAATTCAAACATCCAGACCAGCTGGATGTTTCTCGATCACCGAACCGCCATTTGGGTTTCGGCTACGGAATCCATCACTGCCTCGGTCGAGGTTTCGCAGAAGCGTTGTTTGAAATCATCGTAACCGGAATTTCTGAGAAATTCTCCAGAATCTCCATTATTGATGGCGAAGTAGATTCACAGCTCGTTCCAGCAGACGCTCTTTTTCATGCCGTTTCTCGCCTCCCTGTGACATTCATTAAGGATCTTCAGTAGTGACGCTTGGGGTGCGACGGTTTTCATGGTTGACCTGAGCCGGTCGGGCTGATCCGGGCTTTGCGGAAGATGCGTCAATTGAGCTTCTTCAGTGTTGCCGCTCCAGGGTGAGGAAGGCTTGGCGATTGACGTCATGTGGTTTGGGCTGCATCGGGCTTTGCGGAAGATCCGTCAGGATTTCAGGCGGGCGATGCCGTGTTCGGCCGGTGCCCGTGCCGCGGCCAGGGCTGAGTTGACGGTCTTCTCGGTGAGGGTGAGTTCCGGCAGGGGGCCTGCGTTTGATGCCCGTGGTCACCCAGGGGCCGCCGCCCTGGTAGGCGAGGTCGGGCAGGATGGGGACGTCCTGGCGCTCGCAGATGCGGATGATTCGGTGGGTGCGGGCCTCAGTCAGGTCGTGAGTTCGGCCTGGCAACGCGGTTGAGAGCCAGAGCAATTGGCCGCCGGGATCGGTGACCACCTGCATGTTCACCCCGTGTCGGCGGTGCTTGTGGGAGGAGTCGGCCGGGCTGTCGCCGACGTGGTCGCACTGGACTCGCTGATCCCGAACCCGGCAGCGATCTTCGCGAGGGTGGTGTGTTCGCGCAGGTACACCAGTTCCGCCATCACGCGTTGAGACGGGCGGAGCTTGCAGCGCCGGTCGCCCTCCCCTCGAGCAGCGTGGTTGAGACGTCAGACATCTCGATCAACAGCTCGGGGGCCCCGCTCGTTGCACTTCGCGGACCGTCACCCGATCGCTGACCAGCTCGAAGAAGCTCATTGAGCAGAGAATGCTCACAGTGGCGTCTTCTTTCGTAGTGGATGTGCCGGGACAAAAGCTTGGTGGACGCCAGGTACTACTCCGCAGAACACCGGGCCGTGGCTCGTCGCACAGGCCATCCAGCCGACGCTCAAGGAAGCGCCGCATCAGGTGCGGACCGTATCCGCGTGATGACCAGCCGTCGGGCGGCCTCTGCGATCGCATGCCCCTCGGCACACTCCCACACGAGCCGCCAAGCAACACCAATGGCTGGGCACTTGAGCGACGACGCACCCATGACTGCAGCATCTCACGCCAGTGTCAGTGAGCCTCTTTCATCCTGAGTTCGTGCAGATGAGAAGGGTGTGAACTGCACGGACGATGCGGCTGAGGCGATTGGTTGAACAGCGTGCCCTTCGGAGCAGGCGCCAGGACTTGAGCTGGGCGAAAGCGCGTTCGCCGGATGCGCGCAGGCAGGCATGGTCACGGTTGTACTGCTGGTAGTGCTCGGGCAGTTCGCGGTGGCCGTATTAGGGGGTGCGGACGGTGGCGCCGGCGCCCTGGTAGGCGCGGTCGGCCAGGATGAGGATCTGCCGGGTCAGGCAGGCTTGGACGAGGCCGTGGGCCGGGCTGCGGTCAGGTCGTGGGTCCGTCCCGGCGTGGCTCGCGAGAACCACAGCGGCGTACCGTCCGGCGTCGTGATGACCTGGACGTTCATGCCGTGCTTCTTGTGTTTCTGCGAGTAGTACGGCTCGTCGGCCCGGAGGCAGTGAGCTGTTTCAGCCTGGGCACCGATCGGGTGACATGGGTGGCCGCTGGACCAGGGCGTCAGCGTGGGAACGCGCTGGCCCGCCACCCGTCAACAGCAGCCGCGCCATCACCCTGGCGAGTGGCCGCTGAAAAGGCTCAGTGAACCTTTTCAGAGTGGGCACCGATCGGGTGATGACCGGGACCGGAAGGAGCCAGAACCTCGCAGTGAGAAACTGGTCAACCACCTACCAAACCTCACCCTGCCGAGTGACTGCTGAAAGGGCTCACGTGCTCGACCAGCTCATGCGGGACCTCGAGCATGGAAGGATACGGAACCAACGGAGCCCCTTGGTCGCCGGTGTGATGAGTGAGATCACCACGCCAACGACGAGGGGCTCCGCTATGTCACCGCCCTGACTGACCAGTCCATTTCACCACTGCAGCACAGGATGAAAGAGGCTCGCTCAAGGCATTCCCGCGGAATCGCCACCAGATACGAGAAGACCGCAACTTCCAACGAAGCAGCAGTCACACTTGCGTCGTTCCTACTCTGGGCCAGGTCGCTCTTAAGACGGACCCTAGCAAAGCTTGTAAGGGTCTTTTGAGTACTGGTGCCGGGGGAAGGTTTCGAACCTTCACGCCCCCTACTGGGGGCATCCGACCAAAACAGTCGGACGCGTCTGCCAATTCCGCCACCCCGGCTTGCGCTTTCAAAGCTAACAGCCGCCCGGACTCACGTGAAGCCTGAAATCCTATTCGCAGGAAAACTGAGTACGACATACCCAGGCAGGCCCAAAGCGATCTGACACGGCAGCTGTAGTTCTTGATCGTCCGCCTGTCCGCGATGTTGGTGCGGCCGTCTTGGCGGTGGACGCCGATGGCGAGGTGGCGCAGGCTGGCCATGGTGCGGGGCAGGTGAGCAGGGCGGATCTCGGAGTCGTCCTCGCGGAAGGTCCGGTCGCGTACGTGGTGGAGCAGGTTCTCGATGTGCCAGTGGCTCCTGATTCAGGTGGCGAGTTGCTCGCCGGTGGCCTCCCCGGGCGGCAGACTGGTGATCAGGTAAACGCGTTCGATGGTGAGCTTGCCGGTGCCCAGCTCGCGGCGCCAGCGCACGATTTGGAGGGCCTGGCGGGCGTCGGGGTAGTCGAGGTGGCGGAAGGCGGCCATCTTGAGGCGACGGATCTCCATGCAATGGTGGGCGCGAGTGCGGTCGTAGTGGTCGAACGCGATGTCCCGCCAGGGCAGCGTGCGGACGCTCTTGAACAGGCCGGGGTGGTTCTTCTTGACGACGGCGAGGTAGTGCGCGCCACGTTCGCTCAGGTAGGCGCCCTGGTTGTGCCGGGTGGGCCGGGCGTCGGCGGTGATCTCGTTGCTCTTCTTGCCGGCGTCGATGCCCTGGCTGGTCTCGGCGACGTTTGCCGAGGTCTTCACGCTCTGCGCGTCCACCACGGCCGCGGTGGGCTCCGTGCTGCGGCCGTGGGCCCGGCGGGTCTTGTCGCGTAACAGGTCGTGGACCTGCTGGGTGATGCCGTCGGCTTCCCACTTCGCGTAGTAGTCGTAGACGGTCTTGTACGGCGGGAAGTCCTGCGGCAGGTACTCCCACGGAATGCCGGTGCGGTTGACATAGAGGATCGCGTTGACGATCTCTCGCAGGTCGTGCACCCGAGCTGCCGTGCCGGGTCCGGTCCGTCTCGCCCGCCAGGCGTTGAAGACCGGTTCGATCAAGGCCCATCGGGCATCGGACACATCACTGCGGTACGGGCGACGAGCACTCACGCGCCTCATGCAACAACCACCAACCGTGCCCGTCACAAAAAAATCCCCGAACACCAACTACCTAGATCAGATGCCGTCTTAGGTACCGATTGCTCAAGTGGACATTAGTCAAACTACTCATTATCGACATGAGCGTCCTTCGCCGACCATCCACTTCTTCTTGCGGCTCGCAGCGAACGGCTACCAAACTCGTAAGGAAGCAGCCTTGCTTGGCACACAATCAGACATTCAGGACTTCCGAATCCTTGTTGTTGATGACGATGAGGATGTTCATGCCATCACTAAGATTGCGCTTCGCCCCCTGCGCTATAAGGAGAGAGGCGTACAGATTTTGGAGGCCCGATCGTCGGCTGAAGCGCTGGAAGTTATGCGGTGCACACCAGCCGTGGCGGTTATCTTGCTTGATGTAGTGATGGAATCATCCGAAGCCGGACTGCATGCTTGCCGAGCGATACGCGAGCATTTGGAGAACCGTTTTGTACGTATCATCCTCCGCACTGGCCAACCAGGCATGGCGCCAGAGGAGCGCGTAGTCCAGGATTACGATATCGACGGATATCTACCAAAGGGTGAGGTGACCTCCACTCGTCTGGTGACAATGGTCCGCACCGCCCTCAAGTCTTACGACGAAATCACCGACTTGGAATCCAAGCGGCGCAGCCTCGAGTCAGTGCATGAAAGCGTGCATGACCTGTCAGAGACTTCTACTTGGAGTGCTCTTCAGCGAGAGCCCTCCCTGTGGGAGGGGAAATGAGCACACAGTCCGCCGGTAATCCGGCATGGCGGGTCCTTGTCATTGATGATGATGAGGATGTGCACTCGGTCACGAAGCTGGTACTGAAGAAGAAGATCTGGCGCAATCAGCCGTTCCAACTCCGCAGCGTCTACAGTCAGGCCGAAGCAACCGAGCTACTCAAGGAGGACCAGGACTTCCACGTAGCGCTTGTCGATGTCGTCATGGAAAACGAAAACTCTGGACTTGAAGTCTGCCAGCTGATCCGTGAAACCTGTCCTCGGTCAACTCGTATTGTTCTGAGGACCGGCCAAGCAGGAACAGTACCCGAGGAAAAAGTCCTCAACGAGTACGACATCGACTATTATCTTCAAAAGCTGGACATCACGCCGAACAAGCTGTTCTCGGTCGTGCGGGCTTGCCTTCGTAGTTCCCAGGACATCTCTACACTCCTGGCATATGGAAAACAGCTTCAGAGCTTCACCCGCGCCCTACAGTATGTGAGTACAGTCGATAACCTCGTTGTATTCATGGGAGAAGCATTGCGGTTCCTTGAGCTAAAGCACAACTGCGTGAGCACATTCTGCTACGATCTCATGCTCGGCGAATCAGCGCTCATTACTACTGGTCCTGCACACTACGAGGAGCATCACAGCACTGCCTACCACCGTGCCATGTGTCTCGCCCATGAGGTGGGTAAAGATAAATCACTCATGCAAGCGGTCCCCGGTAAAGAGGTAGGACTCGACAGCTCGACCTTCGTCATCGCATTTGAGGCACGCGAAGAGAAGCTTCAAGAGAAGACAGAGGATTGCTCTCCCGTAATGGGCGGGATTGCATTCACGATGAACGCCAGCCACGTCACCGAGTCAGCACGCCGTGACCTCGTCGCAGACGCGCGTCTTTTCATCGAAAATTGGTGCATCGCTTTCTCGACGCTGCGTCTCCGCGACCGTCTCAGCCAGGAACAGCACCTGCGCAATCAGATGTATCACGACAGGCTTGAAAGCATTGCCACGATGGTGACTGGCGTAGCCCACGAGCTCAATACACCACTCGGAGTCGCTCGCACGGCCGGCTCGGTCATCAATGATCTATCGGGTCAGCTGGTGAGCGCTGTCGATCAATCGACGGGCTGGGAAGAGACTTCCACGGATATAAAGGAAGCTGTCCGCTTGATGAACAAGAACCTGGATCGAGCCCATCGAATGATCCAGAGTTTCCGTCAGCTCTCCGCCTCGCAGCTTTCCGACGAGCGCATTGCTATCGATCTCCGCGACATCGTCACCGACTGCATGGAAACCATGGGGCCCGACCTTAGGAAACATGGAGTAACGACCCATCTGTACACTTCGGGAGAAGAGAACTTCACATGGCACGGTTATCCAGGCCATCTCAGTCAAGTTATCATAAATCTCACTCACAATGCCCTTCGGTATGCATACACACCGGGAACAGGGGGGGATATCGATGTATTCATCGACAAGCACAAAGAAGTCGAAGGATTCCGCCTTCGTTTCATCGACTACGGAAAGGGTGTCAGCAATGAAATAAAGCCACGTATGTTCGATGCCTTCGTCACGTCCGGCAGGGAGTCAGGAGGAACCGGTCTCGGGCTCGCCATCGTTAGAAATATCGTGGTCAACCTCCTGCAAGGAGAAATCTCCTGCGAAAGCTCACTGGGCGAGGGAACTACGTTCATCATCGACCTGCCGACGACATGTGAAATCCAGGAGGCCTGATTCATGCCACTCGAAGTAAAACCTCATCGGGCCTGCGGAGAAGATGAAATCGTGACACCCCCGGGTACGAACCGAAGTCAGTTCCAGCAGAAGGCGGCAATGGTTCACGCAATGATGATCATCTGCTTCAACGGAAGCAAGATAACGTCGCAGCAACTCGCCACGGTCGAATCTTACGCAAAGTCTCTCCCCGAATTCTACGGGATGGATTTTCAGCCCTACTATGAAGAGGCTAAGAAGCTAGCTAGCAGCGCTGCAGGGGACACAGAAAGGGCCATTGACCTGCTTTCCATCATCGAATCCGAGGAGCTGCGCACTAAAGCCTTCTACTGCTGCCTGGAACTTTCCTTGTCAAATGCCGATGCTAAGGCAACAGCGCAGGATGAGGTAGTTCTATCAGCTATTCAATCCTCGCTCGGTGTCTCGGCGCAGACGGCAAGCCAACTGAGGGAAAGCATAGCGGTTAAGTATGCACACACAACGTGATGCCGAGGATGAAGAAGCAGGATGGTCATAATGATCTGAACAGAGCCTTTTCCATCCTCAGTCTGACACGCAGGGTCTGTGCGGGATCGCGATTGGTCCGGTTCGCGTGTGACGTGACGTCATGTCCCCTGACGGGCCTGGGAAGCAGCACAGGCACGGCCCCGATGATCATGTGGGGGTCGAGTCCGTTGGCCACCGAGCGAGCCCGTGCCTGCCCCTGCGGGTGACCCCTGGCTCCGTTGGATCATGAACCAAGCCGCGCAGACCGCCAAGCGCACTCCGCCCTACGCGGGGTGCTTCGAGCAGATCGCCCATCGCCGGGGCTGGAAAATCGCCACCGTGGCGGTCGCCCGCAAGCTCCTCACCCACGCCTACCACGTGCTGCGCGAGGTCGATGCGGCCCAACAGCCGAAGGAGCCGTGCACCACAGCATGACGACCCCAGGGACAGGACGCCAAGCCCGGGTGAGCTCGCCTTGTAGTATGAGCCGGCCCCACCGCGCTCGATGGCCTGAATGAGCAGCCCGGCCCCGAAGGAAGGTCATGATCCGGGCCCGCCCGGCCGGGATCGAATGGGTGCGTGCGAGTCCTCTCCGCACGACCCCCACTCGGGGGACCACGGCCCCAACTTCCTGTCTACAACGGCACTCAACCCGGTGCGAGCACACCACGGCACACGCCGGGCCAGGGCATCGTGCACCTTGACAGCCCCAGCCCTCATGGGTGCCACAAGACAGGCCGCTCACCCCCGCTGATCTGCCGGCCCAGACGACACAGCGGACGACGTGAACAGCGTCGGAGCTTTGCCTGGACGGACTACCGTGACCTGCTCATCGCCGCCCACCAGCAGCTAGGCGCACCGATCGTGCTCGTGTGGGACAACTGTGAGACTCAGCCGCGACGAGCCCACGCCGATCCATCCACAAGCTCAGGCCCCGCATCATGCGCACCGCGTCCCTCACCGACACCGCCGCGTACCCCCGGGACACCAACTCCGTAGGCATCAGCGACTCGTACGTGGCCAATGGCCCCGTCACCACCAACGGCACCGGCCCACGGCGCCGCTCTTCGATCGCATCCATGCTCTTCTCCTGTCTGCAGGCAACTCGCCTACACAGACAGGGATACGAGCCACCTCGGGCAGAGGCCGCCGGTTATGCTGAAGCTTTCGAAACCAGATCCCAGGTCCGTCATGCTCTCGCAGCCACAGTCGGCATAGCCCGGCACACGGCATAAGGGGACGATTTCCTCGTGCTCGTGTCCGGGACTCGCGAGCACTGCGAAGCGCTGCGCGAAGAGGTGGCAGCGGTCCTCGCACCGATGGGCCTGCGCCTGTCGATGGAGAAGACGAGGATCACCCACATCGACGAGGGCCTCGACTTTCTCGGCTGGCGCATCTAGCGCCACCGCAAGCGGGGCACTGAATCGGCACTACGTCTATACCTACCAGGTGAAGAAGTCCGTCAAGGCCATCGCCCGGAAGATCAAGATCGCGTGCCGGATGGACGTCAACCAGCTGCTGCCGAACCTGCTGCACTCAGCTCAACCCGATGCTGCGGGGATGGTGCGCCTACTTCCAGCCCGCGTGTCGAGCGCCACCTTCCAATACCTGCACCCACATCGTGTGGCACCAGGCCTGCTCCGCCGTCGTTACTACGACGGTCGGGGATGACCGCCCAGCGAGGAGGTCACACTGTTCGACCCGGAGAAGGTACGCACAACGCGATACCGATACCGGGGAACGGTGATCCCCTTGCCCTGGCCGACTACGGGACGAGGAACCCAGGTCAGCAGAACGGGACTTGTGGAGAGCCCGGTGCACGGAGACGGGCACACCGGGTTCCGGAGGCGGTCCGGGGAAACCTACCAGCAGCAATGCTGGCAGGGCGCCCCGACCGACCTCACCGCAGCGAAGGAAAGGGACACAAGGAAGCCCTCCGCTGCCTCAAACGCCCTCTGCCCGATGTCGTCTACTGCACCATGCTCCGACCGGGAAGCCTCTCTCTCTCATCCCGGCTGCTTGACACAGAGAGGTGCCGAAAAATTGAGAGTTCCTCCTGAGCTGTGTGCGAAGCAAGCGCGGTTCGGGAATGGTAGAAGAGTGGGGCTCCGTGCAGGGCTGATATCGATATCGCCCACGACGTCGCCCTGGCTGGCAGCGTCTGCGCCCGTACCGGTGCGTCAGTACCGGTAGCGGTCCGGCTTGTACGGGCCCTCGACCGCGACGCCGATGTAAGCGGCCTGCTCGGGACGCAGCCTGGTCAGCTTCACGCCGAGCGCGTCCAGGTGCAGGCGGGCGACCTTCTCGTCCAGGTGTTTGGGCAGCGTGTACACACCGGTCGGGTAGGCGTCCGGCTTGGTGAACAGCTCGATCTGGGCCAGCGTCTGGTCCGCGAAGGAGTTGGACATCACGAACGACGGGTGACCGGTGGCGTTGCCCAGGTTCAGCAGACGCCCCTCGGACAGGACGATGATCACCTTGCCGTCGGGGAACGTCCAGGTGTGCACCTGCGGCTTGACCTCGTCCTTGACGATGCCCGGGACCCTGGCCAGGCCGGCCATGTCGATCTCGTTGTCGAAGTGGCCGATGTTCCCGACGATGGCCTGGTGCTTCATCTGGGCCATGTCCGAGGCCATGATGATGTCCTTGTTGCCGGTCGTGGTGATGAAGATGTCGGCCTTGTCGACGACCTCGTCCAGGGTGGTGACCTGGTAGCCGTCCATCGCCGCCTGCAGCGCGCAGATCGGGTCGATCTCGGTGACGATCACACGGGCGCCCTGCCCGCGCAGCGACTTCGCGCAGCCCTTGCCCACGTCGCCGTAACCGCACACCACCGCGGTCTTGCCGCCGATCAGGGTGTCGGTGGCGCGGTTGATGCCGTCGATCAGGGAGTGGCGGCAGCCGTACTTGTTGTCGAACTTCGACTTGGTCACGGCGTCATTGACGTTGATCGCCGGGAACAGCAGGGTGCCGTCGCGCTGCATCTCGTACAGGCGGCGGACACCGATCGTGGTCTCCTCGGTCACGCCGCGTATCTCGGAGGATAGCTGGGTCCACTTCTGGGGGTTCTCGGAGAGGGTGCGGTTCAGCAGGGTGAGGATGTAGCCGGACTCCTCACCGTCCGCGGTGGACGGGTCCGGGGCCTCGCCGGCCTTCTCGTACTCGACGCCCTTGTGGACGAGGAGGGTGGCGTCACCGCCGTCGTCCAGGATCATGTTCGGGCCGCCGGTGGGGGTGTTCGGCCAGGTCAGTGCCTGCTCCGTGCACCACCAGTACTCCTCCAGGGTCTCGCCCTTCCAGGCGAAGACCGGGATGCCCTGGGGGTTGTCGGGCGTGCCGTTGGGGCCGACGGCGATGGCGGCGGCGGCGTGGTCCTGGGTGGAGAAGATGTTGCAGGACGCCCAGCGGACCTGCGCACCCAGAGCGGCCAGGGTCTCGATGAGGACGGCGGTCTGCACGGTCATGTGCAGGGAGCCGGTGATGCGGGCTCTGGCGAGCGGCTGCGAAGCCGTGTACTCCTTGCGGATCGACATCAGGCCGGGCATCTCGTGCTCGGCGAGGGTGATCTCCTTGCGGCCGAACTCGGCGAGACAGAGGTCGGCGACCTTGAAGTCGGTGAAGTCAGCGGGCATGGAGGCTCCTTGTAGTCATGACCTCGCGGTGAATGTCGAGGGCTGCGGTGGAACGGTTGAGGGTGATGTAGTGCAGTCCGGGGGCGCCTTCGGCGAGAAGGCGCTCGGCCATGGCGGCGGCGTACTCGACGCCGATGCGATGGGCAGCGGCCCGGTCATCGCGCGTCGCCTCCAGGCGGTGGGGCGAGGTCCTCGGGGAAGGCTGCATCGCTGAGCTGCGCGAAACGAAGGATCTGGCGGACGTCGGTGGCCAACATGATCTCGGGGATGATCGGGGTGTCACAGCCCGCTGCGGCAACCCGGTCGTGCAGCCGCGATAGTCCTCGCCGTGGAAGAGCATCTGGATGACGGTGTAATCGGCGCCGACCCTGCACTTGGTGACGAAGTGCCGGATGTCCTCGTCGGGCATTCCGACCGTGGATGCCCTTCGGGGAACGCGGCCACACCGATGGTGAAGTCGCCCAGCTCGCGAACGAGCTCGACGAGCTGGTGGGCGTGGGTGAATCCCCGCGGATGGGGCATCCACTCGCCTTTCGGCTTGCCGGGTGGATCGCCGCGCAGCACCAGTACGTCCCGGATCCCCGCATCCGCGTACTGGCCGATGATGTGCCGCAGCTCGGCCACTGAATGGCCGACAACCGGGCGACCGGCCGCAGCGTCGTCTCGGCCGCGATCCGCTTGGTAACCGCAACCGTGCGGTCGCAGGACGAGCCGCCCGCCCCGTAGGCGTAGGTGACGGAGACGAAGGTGGGAGCCAGCGGTTCAATACCGCGGATCGCGCGCCACGGGGTGCGGCTGCCCGCCGCGGTCTTCGGGGAAAAGAACTCGAAGGAGGAGGTGGGCGTGCCACTCGCGTGGATCTCGCGAGGGTGGTCATGAGCGTCCTCCCGCGTTGAAGTAGCTGGCCTCGGGGTGGTGGATGACGATCGCGTCGGTCGACTGCTCGGGGTGAAGCTGGAACTCCTCGGAGAGCTTGACGCCGATCCGCTCGGGTTCGAGCAGCTCCGCGATCTTCGCTCGGTCCTCGAGATTCGGACACGCTCCGTAACCGAGGGAGAAGCGGGCGCCTCGGTACTTCAGCGCGAACATGTCCTCGACGTCCGCCGGGTCCTCGGCGGCGAAGCCGAGCTCGGCGCGGACCCGGGCGTGCCAGTGCTCGGCGAGCGCCTCGGCCAGCTGGACGGAGAGTCCGTGCAGTTCGAGGTAGTCGCGGTACGAGTCGGACGCGAAGAGCTTGGCCGTGGCGTCGCCGATCTTCGAGCCGACGGTGACGACCTGCAGCCCGACGACGTCGCGCTCACCGGACTCCTGCGGGCGGAAGAAGTCGGCGAGGCACAGCCGGCGGCCGCGTCGCTGGCGCGGGAAGGTGAAGCGGGTGCGCTCGGAGCCGTTGTTGTTGAGCAGGATCAGGTCGTCGCCCTTGGACACGCAGGGGAAGTAACCGTAGACGACGGCCGCCTCCAGCATGTTCTGGGTGTGCAGCTGGTCCAGCCAGCCTCGCAGCCGCGGACGGCCCTCGGTCTCCACCAGCTCCTCGTAGCTGGGGCCGTCGCCGGTACGGGCCTGCTTGAGGCCCCACTGACCCTTGAACAGCGCGCCTTCGTCGAGCCAGGAGGCGTACTCCTTGAGCTGGATGCCCTTGACGACCCGGGTGCCCCAGAAGGGCGGCTCGGGGACGCGGTTGTCGGTGGCGACGTCGGAGCGTACGGCTCCTTCGGCGACGCCCTCGTCGACGACCGCGGCCGTCGTAACCCGGACCCGGCGCTGCTTGAGCTCGGGAAGGGCGGCGCCCGGGACGCCGCGCTTGACCGCGATCAGGGCGTCCATCAGGCGCAGGCCCTCGAATGCGTCGCGGGCGTAGCGGACCTCGCCCTCGTAGATCTCGTGCAGGTCCTGCTCGACGTAGGCGCGGGTGAGGGCCGCGCCGCCGAGGATCACCGGGTACTCGGCGGCCAGTTTGCGCTGGTTCAGCTCCTCCAGGTTCTCCTTCATGATCACGGTGGACTTCACCAGGAGGCCGGACATGCCAATGACATCGGCCCTGTGCTCCTCGGCGGCTTCCAGGATCGCGGAGACGGGCTGCTTGATGCCCAGGTTGACGACGTTGTAGCCGTTGTTGGAGAGGATGATGTCCACGAGGTTTTTGCCGATGTCGTGGACGTCGCCGCGGACGGTGGCGAGCACGATGGTGCCCTTGCCCACCCCTCCCTGGCCGTCGGCCACCTTCTCCATGTGCGGTTCCAGGTAGGCCACCGCGGACTTCATGACCTCGGCAGACTGCAGGACAAACGGCAGCTGCATCTGGCCGGAGCCGAACAGCTCACCGACGGCCTTCATGCCCTCCAGGAGAATGTCGTTGACGATGTCGAGGGCGGGCCGGTCCTGGAGGGCCTCGTCGAGGTCGGCTTCCAGGCCATTCTTCTCACCGTCGATGATGCGGCGCTGAAGGCGCTCCTCCAGCGGCAGCGCGAGGAGTTCCTCGGCCTTGCCGGCCTTGAGCGACTTGGTGTTGACCCCCTCGAACAGCTCCATGAGCTTCTGGAGAGGGTCGTAGCCCTCGGAGCGACGGTCGTAGATGAGGTCCAGGGCGGTGGTGACCTGCGCGTCGTCGAAGCGGGCGATCGGGAGGATCTTGCCCGCGTGCACGATCGCCGAGTCGAGGCCCGCCTTCACGCATTCGTCGAGGAAGACGGAGTTGAGCAGGATGCGGGCGGCCGGGTTGAGGCCGAAGGAGATGTTGGACAGGCCCAGGGTGGTCTGCACCTCGGCATGGCGGCGCTTGAGTTCGCGGATGGCCTCGATCGTGGCGATGCCGTCCTTGCGGGACTCTTCCTGACCGGTGCAGATAGTGAAGGTCAGCGTGTCGACGAGGATGTCGGACTCGTGGATGCCCCAGTTGGTGGTTAGGTCCGTGATGAGCCGCTCGGCGATGGCGACCTTCTTCTCGACGGTGCGAGCCTGGCCCTCCTCGTCGATGGTGAGCGCGATGAGAGCGGCGCCGTGCTCCTGCGCCAGCCGGGTGACCTTCGCGAACCGGGACTCCGGCCCGTCGCCGTCCTCATAGTTGACCGAGTTGATCACGGCACGGCCGCCGAGCTTCTCCAGGCCGGCGCGGATGACATCGACCTCGGTTGAGTCCAGCACGATGGGGAGCGTGGACGCGGTCGCGAAACGGCCAGCCAGCTCCTCCATGTCGGCGACGCCATCGCGGCCGACGTAGTCGACGCAGAGGTCGAGCATGTGGGCGCCTTCGCGGATCTGGTCGCGGGCCATCTCCACACAGTCGTCCCATCTTCCCTCCAGCATGGCCTCGCGGAACTTCTTCGAGCCGTTGGCGTTCGTCCGCTCGCCGATCGCCATGTACGACGTGTCCTGGCGGAACGACACGGTCTGGTAGAGCGAGGCGGCGCCCGGCTCGGGATGCGGCTCGCGCCGGGTCGGGGCGAGGTCACGGACGCGCTCGACGACCTGGCGCAGATGCTCCGGGGTGGTGCCGCAGCAGCCGCCGACCAGGGAGAGTCCGTATTCGCGGACGAAGGTCTCCTGGGCGTCGGCCAGCTCGGTGGCGGAGAGCGGGTAGTGCGTCCCGTCCTTCCCGAGCACCGGCAGACCGGCGTTCGGCATGCAGGAGAGCGGGATGCGAGAGTGGCGGGCGAGGTAGCGCAGGTGCTCGCTCATCTCGGCCGGGCCGGTGGCGCAGTTCAGCCCGATCATGTCGATGCCGAGCGGCTCCAGGGCGGTGAGGACCGCGCCGATCTCGGAGCCGAGGAGCATGGTGCCGGTGGTCTCGACGGTAACCGAGCAGATCAGCGGCAGGTTCGTGCCGGTGGCGTCCAGGGCTCGGCGGGCACCGATGATCGAGGCCTTGGTCTGCAGCAGGTCCTGGGTGGTCTCGACGAGCAGCGCGTCGGCACCGCCCGCGATCATGCCTTCGGCGTTCTGCTGGTAGGCGTCGCGCAGCGTGGTGTACGGGGCGTGGCCGAGGGTGGGCAGCTTGGTGCCGGGGCCCATGGAGCCGAGCACCCAGCGCTGCTGTCCCGAGGAGGCGGTGTACTCGTCGGCGACCTCACGGGCGATACAGGCGCCAGCCTCGGACAGCTCGTACACCCGCTCGGGGATGTCGTACTCCCCCAGCGCGGCGAAGTTCGCTCCGAAGGTGTTGGTCTCGACGCAGTCGACGCCGACCTCGAAGTAGGCGGAGTGGACCGAGCGGACGATGTCAGGGCGGGTCACATTGAGGATCTCATTGCAGCCCTCGAGGTTCTGGAAGTCGTCGAGGGTGGGGTCCTGCGCCTGGAGCATCGTGCCCATCGCCCCGTCGGCGACAACGACACGGGTGGCCAGCGCCGCACGGAGGGCGCTGGCGCGAGCGCCCGTCATCGCGGCTCCCGTAGGGCAGGGGCGAGCAGTTTGGCCGCCCTGCTGCCGTAGACGCGCTCCACGGTACTGAGCAGCAGGGCAGGGCGGACCTCGTAGTCCTGTGGGCCGACAGCCTGGAGGGCCAGGACGGCCATCGCGCAGCCGAGCTGGGCGGCGCTCCCCAGCGGCAAGCCCCAGCTGATCGCGGCCAGAAACCCGGAGCGGAAAGCGTCTCCACCTCCGGTGGGGTCCTCAGGGCGGACGTCGGGGACGGCCGGAACAGACAGCGTCGGCTGGCCCTTGCGGTCGATCCGGACGCCGTCGGCCCCGAGGGTAGTGACCCAGGTACCGACGCGGTCGAGGATTTCGTCGTCCGTCCACTGGCTACGTTGGCGCAACAGGGCAGCCTCGTACTCGTTCGTGAAGAGCCAGCAAGCACCATCGACCAGGGAGCGGGTCTGGTCGCCGTCGAGCCGGGCGAGCTGCTGGGAGGGATCGGCGGCGAAGGGCAGGCCGAGTTCGCGGCACTGCTCGGTGTGGCGGACCATTGCCACGGGGTCGTTGGGCGAGATGAGAACGAGATCCACGCCCCCGTCACGGCTGACCAGCGGGCCCAGATCGATCCGCGCCGCCTCTGCCATGGCACCGGCGTAGAACGACGCAATCTGGTTGGCGTCCCGGTCAGTGATGCACATGAAACGGGCGGTCTGATGATCCGCACAGACCTGCACATCGCCAGTGTCCACACCGTGTTTCTTGAGCCACACCCGGTACTCGGCGAAGTCCATGCCGACCGATCCGACGAGGCGCGGTGCAAGTCCGAGGCCGCCGAGGCCGTAGGCGATATTGGCCGCCACACCGCCGCGCCGGACCTCGAGGATGTCGACGAGAAAAGAGAGCGATATGTGCTCCAGCTGGTCGGGGAGCAGTTGGTCGCTGAATCGGCCGGGGAAGACCATGAGGTGATCCATGGCGATGGATCCTGTCACCGCGATGCGCACGAGAGCTCTCCTGTGAGGTCGTGAGGGGTGCGGGCGGCACAGGCGCCCAGGCGGGTCGTCAGGCCGGGGTCGCGGACTTCGCCGCCGCGCGCAGCGCGTCGACGCGGTCCGTGTGCTCCCAGGTGAAGTCGGGGAGCTCGCGGCCGAAGTGGCCGTACGCCGCGGTCTGGGCGTAGATCGGGCGGAGCAGGTCGAGGTCGCGGATGATCGCGGCAGGGCGGAGGTCGAAGACTTCGGCGATGGCGTTCTCGATCTTCTCGGTGTCGACTGTCGCGGTGCCGAAGGTCTCCACGAAGAGGCCCACCGGCTCGGCCTTGCCGATCGCGTACGCGACCTGGACCTCGCAGCGGGAGGCGAGGCCGGCGGCCACGACGTTCTTGGCGACCCAGCGCATCGCGTAGGCGGCGGAGCGGTCGACCTTGGATGGGTCCTTGCCGGAGAAGGCGCCGCCACCATGGCGGGCCACGCCGCCGTAGGTGTCGACAATGATCTTGCGGCCGGTCAGGCCCGCGTCGCCCATCGGACCGCCGATCTCGAAGCGGCCGGTTGGGTTGACTAGCAGCCGGTAGCCATAGGTGTCCAGCTTAATGCCGCCCTCGACGAGCTGCTTCAGGACATGCTCCACGACGAACTCGCGGATGTCGGGCGCAAGCAGCGAGTCGAGGTCGATGTCGGAGGCGTGCTGGGAGGAGATCACGACGGTGTCGAGGCGGACGGCCTTGTCGCCGTCGTACTCGATGGTGACCTGGGTCTTTCCGTCCGGGCGCAGGTACGGGATGGTCCCGTTCTTGCGGACCTCGGACAGGCGGCGGGAGAGTCGGTGCGCGAGGTAGATCGGCAGCGGCATCAGCTCGGGGGTCTCGTCGCACGCGTACCCGAACATCAGGCCCTGGTCACCCGCGCCCTGCCGGCCCAGCTCGTCCGGTTCCCTGCCCACGGCGGCACCTTCGCCCCGCGAATCGTACGCCGTGTCGACACCCTGAGCGATGTCGGGAGACTGCGAACCGATCGACACCGAGACACCGCAGGAGCCGCCGTCGAACCCCTTCTTCGAGGAGTCGTAACCGATCTCGAGGAGCTTGTCGCGCACCAGCGTGGGCATGTCGGCCCACGCCTTCGTCGTCACCTCGCCGGCCACGTGCACAAGACCAGTGGTGATCAAGGTCTCCACGGCGACACGAGAGGAGGGGTCCTCCCGCAGCAGTGCGTCGAGAATGGTGTCACTGATCTGGTCAGCGATCTTGTCGGGGTGACCCTCGGTCACGGACTCCGAGGTGAACAGACGACGAGACACAACACTCCCTGGGGTTGCAGCGGCTGCTGGCTGATCATTGGCGGACGTGCTCGGAGGCCGCGCCCCCGCCACCACGGAATCTGCGCGAAACGGCAGTGCCGACCGGCACCCACGCGTCGCCGGAACGCCGCCTCTTCGCCGCTTCCGGCAGGGTCTCCCGGGGCGGCCGACTGGTTGAAGTGACGGACACAACGATCACCTCCGAATTGCCCTGCTCCGCGATGTCTGGAGCAGCTCCCGGACCGGATCGGTGCCTCCTACAAATCACCTTGCGCTACCCACTTCGCACGGACCTGAGTAACCACTACCCGGATCGGCAAAAGCGGCGAAACTGCTGATGGTGGCCCTGTCAGCATGCCGCTCGGACTGACGTCTGAGCGACAAGTTTGAGCTTCTTCGAGCTGGCCACCGATCAGGTGACGGTTCAGGAAGCGCAACGAGCGAGGCCCCGAGCTGTTGATCGAGATGTCTGACGTCTCAACCACGTTGCTCGGGGGCCTCGTTGGTCATCTATCCTGCCGCACTCGTCGTCACCCGTGAGGGTGACCGGCGCTGCAGCTCCGCCCGTCTCAACGCGCGATGGCGGAACCGGTGTACCTGCGCGAGGACACCACCCTGGCGAAGATTGCTGCCGGGTTCGAGATCAGCGAGTGCACTGCTCACGTGCCGTAGTCCGCGTCCGCGGTCACCCAGGAAAACGGCAGGGCGCCGGTCGAAGAAGGTGTGCCCGCGCGCGGCGGCGTAGGTGAGCATCACCATCACCTGGCAGTTGCGGACTGCGTGTCGTCCAGCACCAGCGTCACGTCCGGATCCCCCAACTTCCAGACCACATACGCCTGCACCTCGGCCAACAGCGCTTCCGCATCCAGGACGCCTCACCCAGGAACTTCTGGAT
This sequence comes from Streptomyces sp. CA-251387, assembly GCF_050936625.1. Lineage (NCBI taxonomy): Bacteria > Bacillati > Actinomycetota > Actinomycetes > Kitasatosporales > Streptomycetaceae > Streptomyces > Streptomyces sp. CA-251387. Next base: position 226,351 of record NZ_JBNJMJ010000002.1, read on the forward strand.
CCGGTGCGGAGTGGCATGCCCGGCCCGCCCGGCCATCGTCTAGCCGTTCTTGCGACCCAGGACCGACAGCAGCCCCTCAATGAGATCCGCGAACACCTCCCGCGGCTCCGGCCAAGCGAACAGATGCCCCAATCCAACCATCAGAGCGGCCAGTTCCTCCGCCCAGTCCCCGACGTGCTCCGCACTCACATCCATCAGTATGACCGGACAACGGTCAGCACCGATCACCAATCACATGATCTGAGGCTGTAGTACGAGGCCTGGCGGATCCTCCGCAAAGCACGCTGCTCCACCCGCCGCATCAGCCGCACCGTCCAAGCCATCCACACCCTCCTGGCCTGCGACCATTCAGGATGAAAGAGGTTCAGTGGCCACGCTGAAGAAGCTCAGTCTTCAGCGCGCAAGCGGGCAGCGGCATCTCGGGCATCCTGGTAGGAGGTCAGTACGGTTTTGATTCCTATTTCGTCTCGCAGAGCACTGGTAATCTTGGAGAGTCCCCTCTTGAGGTGGCCAGCTGGGATGGAAGGTTCAGGCGGGCGTTGGGCGCGAAGCAACTCGGCGTCAGCGCGCAGTTGAGGCAAGGTGAAGCGTCCACGGTTGATCCACCAGGGCAGCGTAGACGTAATTTGGTATGCCCAATGCCGGCGGCAGCTTTCTTCGAGAAGGTCTCGTATTGCTTCGACGCGTTTACGGCTCAGATTGTCGGTGGTGTATCGGAACTGGTCGCGGTTGAGGTTCAGTAGCTGGTGGTCTTTCCCAACCACCTCGACGCCCAGCAGCTGGTGGGCAGCGGCAGCGCGTTCGTCCGGGGCGCGCCGGGTGAGCCGATAGCGGCTGGACTTGATAGTTAGGATGTGCTCACCGTGTTCTTCGAGGAAAGGTAGCCAGCTGAGCGATCGGTTGATCGGTTCGCCGGGCACGCCGACAATGATGAAAACGTGCACCTGGATTCCGGCCTTGTGCAAGTTTGCGAGAATGCGACCGTAGTTAGTCGGGTGGTTCCAAGGCTTGGCTTCCTGACGCAGGGTTTGAGGGTCGAGGGATTCCAGGCCGAGTTGGACGGCCCGGCAGCCTGCATCGGCCATTGCCTGACAAGTGTCCGGGTTAAGCAATTGATCATTTGCGGTGAGGTAGCACTGCCAGGTGGCATGATGCCCGATACGCGCCAACTCGCGGCCTATCTTGATCTGCCGAGTGATGGGCATGTACTCGTCGACGAAGTCGACACGTTCGACGCCTAGCGCCTGTATGTGTTCGGCGACACGGCGTTCGGACATCGCTCGAGGTTTATGTAGGAAGGTGTCGCTGCCCGCGGCGATTGAGCAGAACCCGCACCGCATCGGACAGTTGGACATCGTATAAAGCGGAGGCACAAAGTCGGGGCACCACTGGCGGATTCCTTGATCAAAAACGGGGGTGGGTAGCGCATCGAAGTCGACAGGTGCAGTGGTGCGCGGGTTGACCCGCACGGTGTCCCGGTCGCGCCACACCACCCCGGGCACACTCGCCGCCTCCACTCCTTCGACCAGGTCGACTATTGGTTGGAAGCCCTCGGCGTAAACGATGGCGTCCCAGTGGTTGAATAGATTCGCGAATTCCGGATCGTGGTAGGCATTCATGGTTCGGGACCAGTAGTTGCCGCCCATGAAAATCCGTATTTTTGGATTGTGTTCTCGAATGAGAGAGGCGAGCACACAGGCACCTACTAGTTGGCGCTCGTCAGCTACACTGATGCCAACCACGTCCGGGGCGGCGGCACGGATGCGCGAGATTTCGATTTCGGTGAAATAGTCGTAGAAGAGGTACTGCTCGCGACTTTTGAGCACGCGGTGAAGCTCGCTGATGTCACCCTTGAATTCTCGTGAGTCCAATCGCACGTTGTTGCGTTCGACCGCGAAAGATTCGGATGGCGATGCGACTCTCGCCGATACCCTCTCAAAGACTACACGTGCGTCATAGCGTTGCAGAATCGAGGCCGCAGGGTCGCGAACAGTGCGCAGTGCCTGATCGACCGACTCGCCCCCGTGTCGTCTCAGAACGTACTCGACGGCTTCGATATGGCCGTAGTGCTGAACGACGCGATGCCCGTGCTGTTCAAGGACTGCAGCAAGATAGGCGGTGCCCATGGGGATATGCCAGACACTGGACACGGGAGGATAGGTCAGGTATATCGAGCACTGCTTACTCACAGGATTTCCTCCTGTTAGCCAATAAGGATGCAACCAAAAATATTCAGATCGCTTTGGGCCTGCCTGGGTATGTGGTACTCAGATCGCTTTGGTCCCAGGGTCTGTGCGGGATCGCGATTGGTCCGGTTCGCGTGTGACGTGACGTCATGTCCTCTGACGGGCCTGGGAAGCAGCACAGGCACGGTCCCGATGATTATGTGAGGGTCGAGTCCGTTGGCCACCGAGCGAGCCCGTGCCAGGCCCTGCATCTTCCCTCACGCCCGCTGTGCTGGAGCAACTGGTCCACGTCGATGCCCCGGCTCCTCTCGCTGACGCCGTCTGTTTGCGCGGCTTCCTGGAACTGCTACCCGATCCGCGTGACCAGCGAGGCCGCCGTTGCGCATTGGCCGCGCTCTGGGCGCGGTGGCCGCGAGCGTGCTGGCCGGCGCCCGCCCTGACCGCGCTCAGCGAGTGGATCGCGGACGCGCCGGTGGGCACTGCGCGCCCTGGGCTTCGCGTGCGATCCGCTGACCGGCCGCCTGGCCGTGCCGCACCCGGGCACCGTGCGCCGCCTGCTGGCTGCTGGCCCGGCTCGACGGCGACGCTCTGGACAAGGCCATCAGCGCCTTCCTCCGCGCCCGTCGACCCCCTCCCCCAGCGGCACCTCACCCCCGACTGCCCGTGACAGCCCTGCTGGCCGCCATGGAACCCACCGGGGAAGTCCTCGCCCAGCGCCAGGTCGCAGACAAGAGCAACGAGATCACCGCCGACGCCCGGCCCACCCGGCACAACCAGGGCGCCTACCTGAGCGAACGTGGCGCGCACTACCTCGCCGTCGTCAAGAAGAACCACCCCGGCCTGTTCAAGAGCGTCCGCACGCTGCCCTGGCGGGACATCGCGTTCGACCACTACGACCGCACTCGCGCCCACCATTGCATGGAGATCCGTCGCCTCAAGATGGCCGCCTTCCGCCACCTCGACTACCCCGACGCCCGCCAGGCCCTCCAAATCGTGCGCTGGCGCCGCGAGCTGGGCACCGGCAAGCTCACCATCGAACGCGTTTACCTGATCACCAGTCTGCCGCCCGGGGAGGCCACCGGCGAGCAACTCGCCACCTGAATCAGGAGCCACTGGCACATCGAGAACCTGCTCCACCACGTACGCGACCGGACCTTCCGCGAGGACGACTCCGAGATCCGCCCTGCTCACCTGCCCCGCACCATGGCCAGCCTGCGCCACCTCGCCATCGGCGTCCACCGCCAAGACGGCCGCACCAACATCGCGGACAGGCGGACGATCAAGAACTACAGCCGCCGTGTCAGATCGCTTTGAGCCTGCCTGGGTATGTCGTACTCAGTTTTCCTGCGAATAGGATTTCAGGCTTCACGTGAGTCCGGGCGGCTGTTAGCTTTGAAAGCGCAAGCCGGGGTGGCGGAATTGGCAGACGCGTCCGACTGTTTTGGTCGGATGCCCCCAGTTTGGGGGCATGAAGGTTCGAAACCTTCCCCCGGCACCAGCACTCAAAAGGCCTTCAATGCTAAGCAATTCGTATGCCTCGAGAGCAGGCGCCTCAGGCCGTAAGACTGCGGAGTCGGGCTCCACGTCCTCGATCTGATCCGCTGCCCACTCGCACCGTAGTCGACATCGCGATGGACAGGTCGTCACCAACGTCAAATCTGGGAGAATGCGGTCCGGGATTCGGGCCGAGCGCGGCGAGCCGAGCGTCCTCATGCACCAAAATCCTGTCAGATCACCGTGACCTCGGGCAGTCCCGAGAAATCCTGGCGAGGCTGCAGTTACCCGCCACATTATTGCCATTCGCCGGCTGCTGGGCTGTCTCACCAGTCTGCTACTGCGGCACCAGATCGGCGCTGCTGCCGCGAGACGCGTCACCCGCCGACCGCAGGGCACGCGGACCGCCCTTGTCCCAGGCCCGCCGCCACCGCTGCACCGACCGGACGCTGACCCGTAACCCCTTCGCGATCGCCGCACTCGGCTCACCCTCGGCGAACCGCTCGGCCGCCCTCATCCGGATCCCCTCGCCGAACCGCCGACGCTCGTCCGTCAAGCCCCCGCCCTGCACGTACCTCATGACAACGGCGTACCGCGACGATCAAACCCTGTCAGCAGCCACGACAAGCCGAGTTCAAGCTCAGCACTCTCAACCCCAACCCCACCGAGGACAACCGCCAGCTTCCCCCGCCCGAACCGAATCAGCTCGGCCGGTGACTACACCACTCGGCGGGACGGGATCTCGAGCCTGCGCTGGGCGAACCGGCACAAGTCGCGATAGCCGGCTCGGCTGACACGCAAGGCATCCAGCGGCCGCAGGCGGGCACCGACGGCGACAGCTGGCCAGGACGCTTTGTGTGGATCGACAGCGATGATGAGCTGGCCTGATATGACGTCATCAGAGCGTTGTGATGTCACGGAGATGCACGCCGAACGAAAGCCAGACCGCAGGAGGTGTAGCTTGCCGGCCGTCACCCGCTCGGGGTCCACTCTGAAGAGCTCCCTACGTTGTTCTGCGGGAGGTGGTGAGCCCTTCGTATGGTTCACCCACCCAGGGGCGTCGGGTGTGGTTCAAAGAGCTCTGCCACTTGTGGCTCGCACTGATTGGCCGCCCGGCGCCCCACGACGACTCGGCTGCCACTTGGGAATTGCGAATGATCGCTTCGTAGGGAATCGACAGCGAGGTCGTCCGTCGGGAGGCACCAGCAACTCACCGCACGGCGGCACCACCACATGGCCGCGATCTGGGCCGGCATCGACGCAGGCAAGACGCACCACCACTGCGTCGCGATCGACGAGAGCGGCCGTCGGCTGCTGTCGCGTCGCCAACGACGAGCCCGAACTGCTCGAACTCCTCACCGACGTCCTGGCTCTGGGCGACGAGGTGACCTGGGGCATCGACCTTGCCGACGGCGGAGCCGCCCTGGCCATCGCGATCCTGCTCAACCACGGCCAGCCGGTGCACTACATCTCCGGCCGGGCCATCCACCGCGCCTCCGAAAGCTACCGAGGCGAGGGCAAGACCGATACCAAGGACGCCGCGGTTATCGCCGACCAGATCCGCGTCCGCCGCGACCTGCACCTCTTACGCGCGCGACCTGCACCTCTTACGCGCCGACGACGACACCGTCACCGACCTCAAGATCCTCACCGGTCGGCGCATGGACCTGGTCGCCGACCGCACCCGCACCGTCAACCGCTTGCGAGCCCAGCTCACCGGCGTCTTCCCCGGCCTGGAACGAGCGCTGGATCTGACCAACACCGGCCCGCTCACGTTGCTGACCGGCTACCAGACCCCGGCGGCCATCCGCCGAATCGGCGCCAAGCGGCTGGAGGCCTGGCTGCGCAACCGTCACGTTGTGCGCCCCGGCCGGCTGGCCGAGATCGCCGTCCAGGCCGCGGAACGGCAGCACACCAGCCTGCCCGGCGAGAAGCTGGCCGCCCAGCTGGTGCACACGCTGGCGCAGGAGGTGCTGGCGCTCAACCAGCAAGTCGCCGCTCTCGACAAGGACATCAAGGCCCGGTTTCGCGACCACCAAGCCTTCGACGTGATCACCAGCATGCCCGGCCTGGGCGTCATCCTCGGCGCCGAGTTCCTGGCCGCCACCGGCGGCGACATGACGGTCTTCGGCACGGCTGACCGCCTCGCCGGCTTCGGCGGCGTCGTCCCAGTGCCCCGGGACTCAGGGAAGATCAGCGGCAACCTACGGCGCCCGCAGCGATACAACCGCCGCCTGCAACGCGTCTTCTACACCTCAGCGTTGTTCAGCCTCCGGCACTGCGACGAGTCGCGTCAGTTCTACGACCGCAAACGCGCCTAAGGCAAACGCCACACCCAGGCCGTCCTCGCCCTTGCCCGCCGCCGCGTCAACGTCCTCTGGGCCCTCCTACGCGACGGACGGTGCTACGAAGTCGCACCGCCCCGCGCTCTCGCCGCTTGACAGACGACATTAGGAATCGGTGAGGTCTTTCAGCGTTGCCGCTCCAGGGTGAGGACCGCTGCGGCCATTGACGTCATTCGATTCGGGCTGCACCGGGATCGGCGGAAGATCCGCCAGGACTTCAGACGGGCAATTCCACCCTCGACCGGGGCCCGTGCCTTCGACAGCGCCCGGTTGACGGTCTGCTGGGTCAGCGTCAGCTCGCCTCCCGCAGGCCGTCTGGTCGGAGTGGTCGCCCACGCGCCGGCACCGATGTAGGCGCGATCGGCCAGGATCAGCACCCCCTGACGCTCGCAGATCCTGATGATCCGATGGGTGCGGGCCGCGGTCAGGTCGTGGCAGCGCCCGGGCAGGGCCGGAGACAGCCACAGCACTTCGCCGTGCGGATCGGTGACCACCTGCACGTTCACCCCGTGTCGGCGGTGCTTGGCCGCGTAGTCGGCCCGGCTGTCACCGAGGCGGTCGCACTCGGCCAGGGGCCGTCCAGCAGGACGAACTCGGGGTCCGCCTCCCGCAGAGCACGCAACAGACCCGGGGCACGGGCGGCCAGCAGCTCGATGACCGCGCTGGTGTAGGCGTGCGCGGTGCCGACCGAGATGCCGAACCCGGCGGCGATCTGTGCGAGGGGCTCGTGCTTGCGCAGGTACACCAGAGCGACAAGGGCACGCTGGTGTGGTGGGAGCTTGCAGCGGCGGTCACCCTCTCGGGTGACGATGAGCATGGTGACCCACTCGATGAGCGCATGGGGCAGGTCGAGTGCGGCAGAATGAGGGACCAACAAGGCTCCTGCGCCGATGGGTTGAGACTTCGAACACCTCCCTCAACGGCACGGGAGCCTTGTGCGTTGTGGCCACGGCACCTGTCACTCGATCGGTGGCCACCCTGAAAGACCTCAGTGAACGCATCCCGCTTCCGTCACTTCGGCGACCGCCCGCCAAGGACAGCCCGTGGACAAACCCCTAAATGTGGCGTGGGCCCGTAGGTCCGTAGTCGTCTTCATCGGGAAAATCTCTCAACCCGCCCCTCAAGGCGAAGCCCGACAGCTGCTGAGCTCAACAGGGACACGCGGCCTGACTCATCGAGAGCACAAAGCGAGGATCGAAAACACCCACCTACGCCGCCGATATGTCTACACCGTTTGAGGAATCCAGCCCCTAGCGCCCTCACTCGCCTGGCAAGGTGTTCCTCGACCGGCTCGTCCAGGCATCAGAAAGCTGCCTCCCCTTTCCCAGACGCCTTCTTCTATCATTCTTTAGTTGCCGCTAGCAGAAATTGAGGATATGTTGCAAGATTCTGGTGCCGACTCGGACTTGAGAGGCCATCGGTAATCTCCTCTACCTCCGCCTCCGAAACGATCTTCGGGTTGGTCAAGCGAAAGACCTTCATCATATTATTGACCAGATCATAGAATTCCTGGCCGGCTTCCACGTTATTGCGTAGTGTGATATCGAACGCATCTATTTTAAATCCAGCCTTTGTTACGAATCCTGGAAGATACCTTCCGATTTTACTGTTACTCCCGCCCGCCAGAGTGACGCGCCTCCAAATGTCAAATGCAATCTCCATGGGACCCCACTTTGGCTGTGAGGTGAGAAACGCATCATCCTCTTCGATTATGTACAACTTTCCGCCAGAGGGTAGGGAATCGTAAACCGCACGAAGGAGACGAACTGGATCTGAAACATGATATAGAACGAAACGCAGGAGACACTGATCAAACTTTCCGGAAATTCTCTCTGGGAGCGGTTCGTCACCCACCTTGCAGATTTCTATTCCGTAGTTGTCGGGGCACTTATCGACGTCCATAAGGGAAGCTAGATTCGGGTTTGCCTCAAGGCCATAAATTTGCTTGTTGGGGAAATTCCGAGCCAAGTAGGATCCGTAGTTTCCGTTGGCGCTACCAATTTCCAGTATACCTGCCTGGCCACCCCCCATTCCGTTCACTCTTAGCCACGAAATTTCTCGGGCGCCAAGCATCTTTGTCTGAACATCAAGAAAAGTATCCCAGGCATTCAAGAGATTCTCATCGTCTATCTTTTCCATAATCCCGAGCGTGAGCCAAGGATTATTTTGGTCATCTGCGAGCAAATCATGGATGCCGCTATCCCTGTCGCCCCTGAAGGTGAGGTCTCCCCAGGAAGTGGGTTCTGAATTAGTCATGTCGCCCATATCTTTCTATCCAACAATCTTGAATATCGCTGGATTTCCAAAGGTCCACTTCAGGTTCAAGGCTCACGTTAACCAGAGGCCCTGACATGCCAAGTGAGTAGCTGTTACTCATTTATCATCTCCGAAGGTGGCGATGCAGTCGTGCCTAAGATATGATGCGCCCCCTAAAAGAAAAATCACAAAGAAACTCTCCTGCAGCGACTGTGATGCTCACTCGAAGATCACCGCATGCTGGAGCTGCAATTGAGCGAGCAGGTCATCGCAGAGCCATTTGGCCGGTCGGCTGTTGGGGATCACGCAACGGCTCAGATCCGTCACGGCAGCTGTAGTTCTTGATCATGCTGGTCGGGTCATGTCGTCGCGGCGGCGGTGAGGTTGTTCCAGCGGCGGTGTGCTTCGGCCGCGCGGTGCTGGTGTTCGTGGCGCCAGGCGGACCAGTGCAGCAGGTGATCGCGGTCACGGCTAGGGCAGCACGGTGGCCCGCGGCAGGCGGAGCAGTTCGCGGGCACTGACCGGGACGAGTCCGCCGCGGGTGGCCTGGGCGGTGGCGCGCGGGCGGGTGACGGCTAGAGGTTGTCCCGTAACCGGTGGGACGGTTGGTGCGTTGGCTGGGCATGGGTGGGGTGATCTCAGCGGATGATCCGAAGTGGATCGAGCCGTTCTCCGGGCTGACCGAGTCGCAGTTCACCAGGCTGGTGGCCTTGGTACGGCGTCGCGGTGGTGACGTTCAGCGCGGCCGTCCCTGGCGGCTGCCGCTGGAGAACCGGGTGTTGCTGGTGGCGACGTACTGGCGCACGAACCTGACGTTGCGGCAGGTGGCGCCGTTGTTCGGGGTCTCGAAGTCTGCGGCCGACCGCATCCTCGATCACCTGGCGCCCCTGCTGGCCATCTCGCCGGCCCGCCGGCCGCGCAAAGACACCGTCTACATCGTCGACGGCACCCTCGTGCCCACCCGTGACCGCAGCATGGCCGCCTCCAGCAAGAACTACCGGTACTCGACGAACGTGCAAGTCGTGATCGACGCCAACAGCCGCCTGGTGGTGGCGATCGGCCTGCCGCTGCCCGGCAGCCGCAACGACTGCCGGGCCTTCACGGAGTCCGGCGTCGACCGGGCCTGCCGCGGCGCACCGACCATCGCCGACGGCGGCTACCAAGGAACTGGCCTGCTCATCCCGCACCGCAAACGACGAGGTCAGACGCACCTCAGCCCACAGCAGGAAGCGGAGAACGCCGTCCACCGCCGGGCGCGAGCCCGGGTGGAACACGCCCTGTCGCGGTTGAAGAACTGGAAGATCCTGCGGGACTGCCGGCTCAAGGGCAACGGCGTTCACCAAGCCATGCTCGGCATCGCCCGACTCCACAACCTGGCCCTCACCGGATAACTCACACCCCATACGGGACAACCTCTAGTGTCATTCGCTTGTCATGACTACCGCCATCCACGGGCCGCCGCTCTGCCCGACAAGGCCTGACACGACGTCAGACACCTCACGCCAATGTGACCGCGTCCCCATGACGACTCACGGCCGACATGATCTCTCATCGGTTTGTCACCTTTGAAGGCGCTGGTGCCCCAGCCGCGCCAGTACCGCTCGCATCCTGTAGCGCGCCCACCGATGCCATCCTGCCGTGGTTATCTCACTCACCTCGCTTGCGTCCGATGGCGGAGTTTGTTGCTCCTGGTGGCCCTACGCGGACCGGTGGAGAAGGAAGGCGGCCAGGCCGTCCAGTTCGTCGAGCGCCTAGGTGTGGAACCGGCCGTTGTCCAGGGCCGCGAGGCTGCCCTGGACCAGGCGGCGGGCCTCGCGTGCGGCCTGCTGGTAGCCGCCGGCCTCGGCGACGAGGTCGCCGACTTGGGCCAGGTCCTCGTCGTCGGAGCGGGCCCGGTCCTCATCGCGGAGGCGGTCGTCGGCGACCATGACGGCACGCAACTGAGCTCTGGCGGGGCCCAGTGCGGAGAGTGCGGCCAGGACCGGGTAGGCCTTCTTCCGGGTCCGCAGGCCGCAACCGTGGCCGCGGCTCCGGAACCACCGTGGCACAGGCATGGCCGAGGACGGCCGGACGCGGCCTGACCGCGGTCGTGAGGTCGGGAGATATCAGAGACATACGGCTATTCCCCGTTCGGCTCCGGGTGACGTGGAGGTGGGACTTCGTGCCACGGTGCCGCCGGTACGGTCCAGGTGTCGTGGCCGTGTAGGAGGGCTCCGAGGTCACCGCGGCCCCGGTCGGCGACCGCGCGCTCCAGCTGCTCGGCCATCAGGTCGTCGTACACCGGCCGCTCGACGCTGCGCAGCACCCCGATCGGGGTGTGGTGGAGGGTGTCGTTGTCGGCGAGGCGGGTGAGGGCGAAGACGGTGGTGGGGCTGGGGTGGTGGGCGTCGTGGACGAGCAGGTGGGCCTCGTTGTCGGCGGTGACGGTGTCGATGCGCAGTTCGCCGTCGGGGGTGCGGAAGACGCCGCGGTCGATGCCGAAGCGGACGGGCTTGCCGTGTTCGAGGCGGATGAGGGCCTCGTCGCGGGTGCCGGGCTCCTTGAGGACGTCGAAGGCGCCGTCGTTGAAGATGTTGCAGTTCTGGTAGATCTCCACCAGGGCGGTGCCCTCGTGTTGGGCGGCGGCGCGCAGGACCGAGGTGAGGTGCTGGCGGTCGGAGTCGATGGTGCGGGCGACGAAGCTGGCCTCGGCGCCGATGGCCAGGGAGAGCGGGTTGAAGGGGGCGTCCAGGGATCCCATCGGGGTGGACTTGGTGATCTTCCCGACCTCGCTGGTGGGGGAGTACTGGCCCTTAGTGAGGCCGTAGATCCGGTTGTTGAAGAGCAGGATCTTGAGGTTGACGTTGCGGCGCAGGGCGTGGATGAGGTGGTTGCCGCCGATGGACAGGGCGTCGCCGTCGCCGGTGACGACCCACACGGACAGGTCGGGGCGGGAGGCGGCCAGTCCGGTGGCGATCGCCGGGGCGCGGCCGTGGATGGAGTGCATCCCGTAGGTGTTCATGTAGTACGGGAAACGGGAGGAGCAGCCGATGCCGGAGACGAACACGGTGTTCTCGCGGCGGATCCCGAGTTCGGGCATGAACGCCTGGACCGCGGCCAGGATCGCGTAGTCACCGCAACCCGGGCACCAGCGCACCTCCTGGTTCGACTTGAATTCCTTCACCGACTGCGGCTGGTCGCTCTTGGGCACCAGCCGGAGCGAGGGGAACGCGTCACTCATCGGTTGTCCTCCTCGTTCTCCTTCAGGTTGCCGATCGCCGCCCACAGCACGTCCGCCAACTGCGCCGCCTTGAACGGCAGACCGCGGACCTGGTTGTAGGACTGCGCGTCGACGAGGTACTTGGCGCGCAGCAGGAGGGCGAGTTGGCCGAGGTTCATCTCCGGGACGATGACCCGGTCGTAGCCGCGCAGCACCTGGCCGAGGTTGGTCGGAAAGGGGTTGAGGTGGCGCAGGTGCACCTGGGCGACGTGGCCGCCGTCGGCGCGGACCCGCCGCACGGCCGCGGTGATCGGCCCGTAGGTGGAGCCCCAGCCGAGGATGAGAACGCGGGCCCGGCTGCTCGGGTCGTCGACTTCGAGGTCGGGGACGTCGATGCCGTCGATCTTGGCCTGTCGGGTGTGGACCATGAAGTCGTGGTTGGCCGGGTCGTAGGAGATGTTCCCTGTCCCGTCCTGCTTCTCGATCCCGCCGATCCGGTGCTCCAACCCCGGTGTGCCGGGCACCGCCCACGGCCGCGCCAACGTCTGCGGATCACGCTTGTACGGCCAGAACACCTCACTGCCGTCCGCCAACGTGTGGTTCGGCGTGGTCGCGAACTCCACCGACAGGTCCGGCAGGTCCTCCACCGCCGGGATCCGCCACGGCTCCGAGCCGTTCGCCAGATACCCGTCCGACAACAGGAACACCGGGGTCCGGTAGGTCAACGCGATCCGCGCCGCCTCCACCGCCGCCGTGAAACACTCCGCCGAGGTCGCCGGAGCCACGATCGGCACCGGCGCCTCACCGTTGCGACCGAACATCGCCTGCAACAGGTCCGCCTGCTCCGTCTTGGTCGGCAGGCCCGTCGACGGACCACCGCGCTGGATGTCCACGACCAGCAGCGGCAACTCCAACGACACCGCCAACCCGATCGTCTCCGACTTCAACGCCACACCCGGACCCGACGTCGTCGTCACACCCAAAGCACCGCCGAACGCCGCACCCAGCGCCGCACCGATCCCGGCGATCTCGTCCTCCACCTGGAACGTGCGCACCCCGAAGTTCTTGTGCCGGCTCAACTCGTGCAGGATGTCTGAGGCTGGCGTGATCGGGTACGAACCCAAGAACAACGGCAACCTGGAGCGCTCCGCCGCGGCGATCAGGCCGTAGGAGAGCGCCAGGTTTCCGGAGATATTGCGGTAGGTGCCCGACGGCAGCGCGGCCGGGGCGATCTCGTAGGAGACCGCGAAGTCCTCGGTGGTCTCGCCGAAGTTCCAGCCGGCCCGGAACGCGGTGATGTTGGCCTCGGCGATGTCCGGCTTTTTGGCGAACTTCTGCCGCAGGAACGCCTCGGTGTCGGCGGTCGGGCGGTGGTACATCCAGGAGAGCAGGCCGAGGGCGAACATGTTCTTGGCCCGTTCGGCGTCCTTGCGGGCCAGCCCGCTGTCCTTGAGCGCCTCCAGGGTGAGCGTGGTCAGCGGCACTGGGTGCAACCGAAAGGCCTCCAGCGAGCCGTCGGAGAGCGGGTCGGCGGCGTAGCCGACCTTCGCGAGGGCGCGCTTGGTGAACTCGTCGGTGTTGACGATGATCTCGGCGCCGTGCGGCAGGTCCGCCAGGTTGGCCTTGAGGGCGGCCGGGTTCATCGCCACCAGCATGTTGGGGGCGTCGCCTGGGGTCAGGATGTCGTGATCGGCGAAGTGCAGCTGGAAGCTGGACACACCCGGAAGGGTCCCGGCGGGGGCCCGGATCTCGGCCGGGAAGTTCGGTAGCGTGGACAGGTCGTTGCCGAACAACGCTGTCTGAGAGGTGAAGCGGTCACCGGTGAGCTGCATGCCGTCGCCGGAATCGCCGGCGAACCGGATGATCACACGGTCGAGCACGGTCCTGGTGGTGAAAGCCACGGGCGAACTCCCTCGGGCGACGACATCACAGCCGCCATCGCGCAGACGCGGGCGGGTACTCGCCGCAGGGACGGGCCGCCCGGGCGCGCATCGCGCGCCTGCTCCCACCGTGACCCGGGCCCCACCGGGGCCAGGTGAGTAATTGGTACCTATAGGGGGATTTACCCAAACAGCTCGGGAACTGGCGAACCATGGAAATTTGCGGATGCAGCTGAGTTCCGCAGTTCGTGGGCGCGGAGGAGCCGCGCGCTCGGCGTCGGTGCAGGTCACGGGGTCGCAGGGTGTCCGGCAGCGCGGAAAAGCGTGGGTCCACGCCTATGAGTAGAGGTTTGTGGTGGACAGGTGTGGCCGTTCATGCTGGGGGCATGTACCTGCGGACCACCCAGCGGCAGAACAAGAACGGCACGACGGTCCGTTACGTGCACCTGGCCCAACAACCGGCGCATCAACGGAACCGCGCAGGCTGAGGTCGTGTACAAACAACTTCGGCCGCGAGGGCCGCTCGACACCGACGCTGCGCCGCCTGGTCGCCTCGGTCAACCGCTACCTCGGCGAGGACGGCATCGACCCAACTGCCCCGGTGGCCGGCGGCGGCCTGGAAGTGACCGACTCGCCATGCGCCAGCCGGCCCACGCCCTGCGGGATCTCACCGAGCGACTGCTGGAAGCACACCAGACACCCGAGGCCCAGCATCAGCCCTACGTGCTGCTGTGCGCGACGAGTCTGGACGCCAACATCGCCTGGAAGTTCGCCGACGTCATCGACAAGGCCGCCACGGTGCCCGTCACGCTCATCGCCCCCGCAAGCTCCCCGCCCCGCATTTCCCCGACGCAGAGATCGTCAACGCGTCCATCGATACGCCGCAGCACTTTGACTACCTCGGCGTCGAGAACACTGTGCAACGCCTGGAGCACGCCGCGTACCAGCAGATCACGACCACACTCGCGGTGTCCGGGCAGTCGGCTGAACCAGCCGAAGGGGCATGGCAGGAAGTTCCCGGCGGATCCGCACTGGGATGGCAGGCCGAACTGGCCGACTTTCCGTGGCCAGACGAGCCCGACCTTGACACGGAGACCGAGCCAGCCGTGCCGGAGCACAACACCGACGAAGGGATCCACGAAGGCGCTGGCACCGGTACCGAGACCTCTCCGCCGGCAGCGGCGGCGGACGTGAGCGGCGAGGTGTTCCTGGCTCTGCTGGCCGCCACTACCGATCCGTCCGGACTTTCATCTCCTGCCCACCGCCGCGACGTCGGCTCAGGAGGTCGACGCACCCGGCCCAGACGCCGAAGCAGCGCTCCAGACGGCCGCGGAGCCCAGGGCCGGTGAGGAGGCCGCGGCGGCCGACGACCACGAGGACTCAGTCGAGGACCATAAGGTGCCAGCGTCGACGCAGCCGTCGCCTACACAGACGACTCCGTCTGGGAACCCCTGTCCCACCCACACATTCTTCACCTACGTCCGGCTCTGGCTCGTACCTAGGCCCGGAAAGCCCGTCGGCGCTCTGGCCGAGCTACTCGCCGCCATCGGCCGTCGCAGCACGAGCACCGCGAACGCACCGCTGAACGCCTTAGCTTGTCCTACCCCCAGGGCGGGCGACCGCCGAAGCACGGCGAGGAGTTCCGCTTCGCCAAGCCGGAGACCTGGGGCGAGCCGGACGCGGCCACGACGCAGGTCACCGACCGGTACGGCACCGCCCGCGCGATGGCCTGGGACCGCATCCACCCCCGGCTGACCACCCGCTCCGCGTGGATCGACCACACCGGCGAACTCCCCATCATCGAAGGCACGCTGATCCGCCTCCAGGTCGACCAGCTGCCTGTGGACCCGCCCGAAGCTTCGCACCCCCGAGGCCAGCGACCGCTGGACCTAATTCCTTTCCAACGGCCCCGGTGGGTCAGGTCGAGTCACCGGGGCGTTCGAGTGGTGAGGGTCGTCACGCCTACTTCGAGCTGGGCTTGTGAAGCCTCTGGTTAGAGCGTGCGGACGGTCCTCCTGCTTGTGGTGGTGGCGATCGTGTAGGCGTCGAGCGGACGTCTTCACGCGACTTGGTCGAGGAGAGACCTATCCAGAGAACGGCGACGCTCGACGTCTTCACGACCGCCACGACCGACGCGTGGGTGGTGATGCTCCATGGGCGCCGAGCGGACGTCTTCGCTGGACCGGGCCTCGATGCCTCTAGCCAGAGCGACGACGTTCGGCGCCCTTGAAGCGTCAACACCTACTCGCTTGATCACTCGTTGGAGTTGATGGTACGAGCCCTCCGCACGGTGACCTCTTGATGCACCCGAGCCGTCCGAGCTCCCGAGTAGACCGAGGCCCGCGCGGTGCGCTGGTGCCACGAACACGGCTAATGAGGTGTCGGACCAGCCCCGGCGGCTGAGTCCTGGAATTAGGTCGCTGCGTGGCCCGCATGCGCTCGTGACCAGCGCAAACACCCGCACCTTGGGGAGGGAACATCTTGATCTACTGCGGTATCGACTGGCGGAACGGCACCACGACGTCGCCGTGGTCAACGACACCGGCGAGTTACTCGCCAAGCGCCGCATCACCGACGACGCGGCCGGCTACCGGCTCCTGCTGAACCTTCTCGCCGAGTACGGCGACACGGAAGACGCCCCGATCCCGGTCGCTATCGAGACCTAATCCGGTATTAGGGCGGTTCGAAGCGGACGGCACCTGCTGATGGCGCCGGACGGATGCCTTGTTGCCTACCGGCCCTGAGGCCTTGGTAGAGAGCGGCGGCGTCCGGCGTCGTCGCAACTGCCGCCAACCGCCGTGCAGCCCATCGGGGCCGGACGCATGCCTGATTGAGACCTGGCTGGAATGCCTTGCGGGAGAGCGGCAGCGTCCGACGCCTCGAGCTCGTCAACGCTGCCGCATTGATCACTCGTTGGTGTTGGTGGTGCGAGCCCGTCGCACGGGGACCCCTTGCAATGCCCGAGCCGTTCGAGCTCCCGCAAAGACCGGGGCCCGTGGGACGAGCTGGTGCCACGAACGGCTACCGAGGTGTCGGCCCGGCCTATGAAGGCCGGGGCCTGGGATTAGGGCGCCGCGTGGTTCCGCATGAGCTCGTGACCTGCACGAACTGCACCATGGGAAGGAACATCTTGATCTACTGCGGCATCGACTGGGCCGAGCGGACACACGACGTCGCTCTGGTCGACGACAGCGGCCAGTGAGCCTTTTCAAGTTGAGCGTCCGGGGACGAGCGCAGTCCGTCCTGACCTGCTCAGATCCCTGTGGGGTGTCACCCGATCGGTGGGCGAGTTGAAGAAGCTCAGTTACTGGCCAAGCGGCACATCACCGACGATGCCGCGGGTTACAAGATCCTGCTTGACCTGCTGGTTGAGTACGGTGACAGCGAGGAGAACCCGATCCCGGTCGCCATCGAGACATCCCGCGGTTTGCTGGTTGCCGTGCTGCGGACCGGGAAGCGCAAGGTCTCGCGATCAACCCAATGGCCGCATCCCGCTACCGCGACCGGCACTCCGTCTCCCGCAAGAAGTCCGACCCCGGCGACGCCCTGGTCCTGGCGAACATCCTGCGCACCGATATGCATGCCCACCGGCCCCTGCCGCAGGACACCGACCTGGCCCGCGCGATCGCCGTCCTGGCACGGGCTCAGCAGGACGCGACCTGGAACCGGCAGCAGATCTCCAACCAGCTCCGGTCGCTGCTGCGCGAGTACTACTCCTGCGCCCTGGACGCCTTCGCACCCTGGCAGAACGGTCTGTGCCGTCCCGAGGCCCGCGAGCTGCTCAAGCTCGCGCCCACACCGGCCACGGCCGCGCGGCTGAGCCGCACGCAGATCCAGGCCGCGCTCAAGCGCGCCGGCCGCAAACGAGGGATCGAGACCGAGGCCGACCGGATCCGTGACGTCTTCCGGGCCGACTGGGCCCACCAGCCGGCACTCGTCGAGGAGTCACTCGGCAAGCAGATGCTCGCCCTCCTCATCCAGCTGGAAGCCGCCTGCACCGCGGCCGATGACCTCGCCAGGGCGGTGGAGGAGGCCTTTCCCTCAGCACCCGGACGCTGAGATCCTCCTCAGCTTCCCCGGCCTCGGCGTCCAGCTCGGCGCCCGGGTGCTCGCCGAGATCGGAGACGACCACAGCAGGTTCGCCGACGCCCGCGGATTGAAGGCATACGCCGGCTCCTCACCCATCACTCGGGCCTCCGGCAAGAAATCGAGCATCCCCCGGCGGCGGGTGAGGAACGACCGTCTCAACCACGCTGGCTACCTGTGGGCTTTCGCGGCCCCGAACGGGTCACCCGGGGCCAAGGCCCACTACCGCCGTCGACGCGACGAGCACGGAGACTGGCACGCGGCCGCCCTGCGGCATCTTTTCAACCGGATGCTCGGCCAGCTCTACCGCTGTCTGCGGGAGCACGAGTTGTTCGACGAGCAGACAGCGTTACCCGCCCCGTTGGCCGCTGCAGCTTGACTCTTAGCTCCATGAGGTGTCTGGCTCGTCATCGCCGCCCATACCCAGCTCCGGCTCGTCCGTAAGGTTTGCCGCCGACCTGCGCCGACCGTGGGAAAGGCCCTCCGAGCCTGGTCGGCTCACCCCCGCCCGAGTCCGCCGGGGGTTTCGGCACCTCCGCCCGTACCTGGTCTGCCCGGCCCGTGCACCAAAACCGTCGCGTCCGGGTCCGGGAGGGCCGCTCGGTTCGAAGAACCGGCGCCCAGCCCCTCGTCACGACGTCGGCAAAACCGCTCAACGCCCCGGGACGATCATCGAGCGGAACCGTCTCAGTACCTGAAGCGCGTGCTCAGTGTCGCCTCAGGAGACAAATCCTACCGTCTTCACCGTAAGTCGAACTTCGCAACTACCGAAACCGTTGAACGACTGCGCCAGCATTCCGCTATCAATATTGAGGGAGGCTAGCTCCTCCCTAGTAAAAGTCCCGAAGTCATGTGAGTCCAAGCAGATCTTCTCGGTTTCACCACCGGTGAAATAGTCACCCAACGCCACACCCACCTTGACGCTCCCTGTAGGCAACGGCCATCAGCAACGATCCACCCCATTGTGTCAGCCGTTGTAAGAAGCTCAATAATGTTCCCTTACGCGTTGAACTTCAGTGGCTGCTTCGCAAATAATGATCCACGCTTCTTCCACATGGCGGCGCTCGGTCATCGGACTACCTACGCATAGACGCAGTGTTAGTTTGCCCCCCACTTTGGTGTGAGTAATGAAAATTCTTCCGTCGGCGTTAACGGCATTCATCAGAGCCATGTTCTGTGCATCCACATCTGTGCCGTCACCATCGCTGCGGAGACGGAATGTCACTAGGGCGAGCGGGTGTGGGGCAGGGATTTCGAACCTCTCGTCCTGTCCTACGAGTGCGGCAAACTGGGCCGCAAGATTAATCTGCTCCCTGATGTAGCCGCGCAATCCCTGGGCGCCGTACCAGCGCATGACGGCCCAGAGCTTAAGGGCCCTAAATCGCCTCCCGATGGGAACTTGCCAGTCACGGTAATCAATGACTGCTCCCGACTCTGAGGCAGAATTGCGCAGGTACTCTGGATGGATCGACAGGGCATCCATGAGCGCGGCCTTGTCTCGCACCCAGAACGCATCACAATCAAAGTTGGTCAGGAGCCACTTATGCGGGTTGGTAGCGTAGGAATCAGCGTACTCAATTCCGTCATTGATCCAACGCAATTCCGGACAAATCGCGGAAACACCCGCGTAAGCGGCATCAATGTGCAGCCAGAGGGCCTTGCGGCTACAAATCTCGCCAATATCGCGAAGTGGATCGATCGCGGTGGTAGACGTGGTGCCGACGGTCGCCACTACCAAGGCCGGCTCCAGCCCCGCGGCACGGTCGTCTTGGATGGCCTGCATGAGAGCGTCTGGCTCAAGCCCCCCGCTGCGGCGATCTATAGGGAGCAGGCGTACTGCGTCCTCACCTAGACCAGCAAGTACGGCAGCCTTAGTGACGGACGAATGGGCTTCGGTACTGGCGTAGAGCGTGTACCGGCCACGAGTACCGTGCTTCCGAGCTAGGCCACCGCTTACACGATGTAGCGCTGCGACGAGCGCTACCAACGTGGCGCTAGATGCTGAGTCTTGTATTACTCCGCCGCCTGTACCGGTCGACTGAAAATGGGCGGGGAGCCCAAGCAGCTCAGCGAGCCAGTCCAGGACATGCTGTTCGAGTTCGGTGCACGCTGGGCTAGTCAGCCACAACATGCCTTGCACGCCCAGCCCCGCACAGAGCAGTTCACCAAGAACGGCTGGGCCAGAGGAGTTCGCCGGGAAGTATCCAAAGAACCGAGGGTGCTGCCAGTGTGTTATTCCCGGTAGGATCACATGGTCGAGATCCTCCAGCAGGGCACTGAACGGCTCAGGGTGCTCCGGGGGATGCTTAGGGAGAGCAGCACGGACTTCACCAGGGTATGCTTGGGAGAGCACAGGCAGACTTTCGATGCCGGCCCAGTAGTCAGCGATCCAGTCTACAGTCTTGTGTCCATAATGGCGGAATTCTTCCGGGCTCATATGATCGGGCCTGGCGTGTGACGAGTAGTCAGTCATCTCCTTTTCTCCTCCGCTTTACCGGCCCCACCCTTCCGGAGCGGGCACGTGGGCCCCAAGCACTGCATACCAATATTCTCTCAGCTCTTCGCAGAGCCCGTTTTCCGCGAATCGCAGAACCATGCATCCTGGCAGAGTAACCCGATCGTCAGCGTGTGGCTGGGTCAGCCTTACATCGCGGAACATTGCCCACCATTCAACCGTTGCGCGACGTCCGACAATAAGCGGCTCGGAGAAACGCAGGTTCATTTCGTGCTGTGTCGCTGTCACCTCCCTCCAATAAGTCCTGATTCGAGCGCGCCCGCAATGCGGTTTCTCGGCTACGTGAGGGAAGTACAGGGCGTCTTCGGTGAAGAGCTCGGCCGCCCGATCAGCATCCTTGGTGCACCAAGCCGACTCGCATTGCTTAATCCATGACCAGATATCCATGAGTTCCTGCCTGACTATGTTCTCCGTTGACGTGGACAGAGTGACGCAGAGACTCGGCCGTATTCAGTCCCATACGACATACAATGCTCGGGGCCCTCTGAATTCCCAACCCCTCAGTAAGGTAGGTTTAGAGCCATCGGGCCGCATGTTCGGAAGGGCGTGCAAGATAACTTCCAACATCACCTGCGACGATTTTCGGGTGAACAGGGATCCAACACAGGCGTGTGGCCCAAACCCAAAAGCGGCGTTGCGCCCGTCTCTTCGATAAATATTGAATCTGTCGGGCTCCTGGAAGATTGCGTTGTCCCGGTTAGCAGACGAGATGAGGGCAGCTACCCGCTCACCCTGAGGAATTCGCGATCCCGCGATGGTGACCGACTGGGTTGTCTGCCTAGTTTGTGTGCCGATGGGAGACATCCAGCGAAGCGTCTCGTTGACGGCGCTCCCCAGCAGGGAGGAATCTTCCTGCACGTCCCGCAACTGGTCAGGGTGGCAAAACAGCGCGTAGAGCGTTGACGCGGAAGCATGGCCGGGTTCCTGCGCCCCGCCGATCATCAGCACCTTCAACGTCGGCAGGACTTCGTCCGGACGCCGGGGACATCCCTCCTCGCGGCCTCGGTGAAGCAGGTCGGATATGAGGGACGTACTCGGCTGAGCCGATTCCTGCTCGATCAGCGGCTGCAGTACGCGACTCATTTCCGAAGAGGCAGCATCGGCTGTTCCCTGCATGATAGGGTCTTTATCAAAATTGGAAGCACCGATAGCAAGATCCCTAACCCAGTTCCGCAGTGAAGAGATATCTTCTCTATCGATCCCTAGCACTACTGCCTGGGCCAGGATGCTGATTGGCTCGAAGTAATCGGCCAACAGATCTGCATGGCCTTGGTTGCGGATCTCCTCAACACGTTGCAGAGCCAAGGGCCTGACAAATGTCTCTACTAGCCGGTGCGTCCTTCGTGGAGTGTACTGGGACTTAATGCTTTCCCTGAGTTGAGCATGAAGACTCCCCTCGGAGGTGAGTACTGTGGGCCGCCCGCATGTACGGTCGAGGGGAGAGTCTGTAAGTTTCGCTGCAAATATCTCTGGAAGCGTCGCCACCTTAACTACATCTTCCCAGCGAGTCACGAACCAGAGTCCCGTTGATGGAACCCAACAGACCGGAGCCTCAGAACGAAGTTGTGCGTAAATAGGGTATGGGTCCTCCATCAATTCTTCTACGGCTACAGCTTCTCCGATCGCTGTCATGGTCGCCCTCACTACTGCACTCGCAGCGCTAGTGTTATTCCGTCTGCCATCGGCAGAAGGGAAATTTCCACCCTCGAGTCACCGTGTACCTTCATGTTAAACTTACGCAGCGCGACCGTCTCGGAATCATTTGCTTCTGGATCGGCTACCGCCCCACCCCAAAGGGTATTGTCTGCGGCGATCAGGCCGCCAACCCTGACCAAGTGCAAGGCAGATTCGTAGTAGAATTCATAGTTCTCCTTGTCTGCGTCAATGAATGCAAAGTCGAAGGCGCCCCGATTTGCAGACTCCGCTAGGAGAGATCGCAACGTTTCGCTGGCATCTCCAATACGCAGGTCAATTTTATGACTGATTCCTGCACGCTCCCAATGGCGGCGGGCGATCATAGTCACTGTTTCGTTGTTATCCAGTGCTATCACAGAGCCGTCGATCGGGAGCGCTCGTGCGGTACATAGGGCGCTGTATCCCGTGAACACACCTATCTCCAGCACCCTCTTTGCTCTAATTGCCTTCACGAGGAGTGAAAGAAATTGTCCCTCTTGTGGAGGGACCTGCATCTCGGCATCAGGGAGCCTCGAGGTTTCTTCTATCAACTCCCGTACCTCCGGCGTGGCTCTCCGGACGGCTATTTGGTTAATGTAGTGATTTAGTTGCTCAGTAACTTCCAGGGATCGCAACATTGAGAAGCCTCTTATCGAATCCCGACTGCACGAAGTCGGCGTGCGTCCCTCCGTGCGACGGTCGCCGGCCGCTTAGCGCACGAGTAGCTACGGCCAGCGTGCTCCATGGTTCCCTTGAACGCAATTGCTCCCTGAGCGACGAGCCCGCACGCGGCGGGAGTGGGATCCGTGGGCCGGCGGGCCCGGATGCCCAAGTGCCGGGGCGAGCCGTGGGTGCCGAGCCCGTAGGTGAGTATCGATTACTCACGCAAGAGGAGCCCAGATGCGCACACGGTAGAGTTGTTCTGCTGATCGGAAGGGCTGC
The DNA here is from genome assembly GCF_050936625.1 of Streptomyces sp. CA-251387. Classification (NCBI taxonomy): domain Bacteria; kingdom Bacillati; phylum Actinomycetota; class Actinomycetes; order Kitasatosporales; family Streptomycetaceae; genus Streptomyces; species Streptomyces sp. CA-251387. The sequence continues at coordinate 248,928 of NZ_JBNJMJ010000002.1, forward strand.
GGAAGGCACACGAACCGCCCGAGCGCCCTGGGAGACAGACATGATTCTGGTCGAGCTGCCGTCCAAAGAGGCATCTGGAGCGATCGCCTTGGAGGCCAGCGAGTTGTATCGACGCCGGAGCGCCTTTTTGCCCATAGATGCAGTTCCCCGCCTTTCTCCCGAACTTTTGCGTGAGGGCAGGCCTGGGATTGCAGGAGTGCGCGCTCATCTCACCGAAGGTGCCCATGCGGCGCAGACCATCGTGCAGAAACTGTCGCAGGTCCCTCTCGCTCCTTTTATTACAAGCGGTTACATAGCAGGTCTTCGCGCGTATGCAACACGAGGCGCGGCGCTGCTGGAAGACGAGCTGGCCGACCTCAATGCTCATCATAATGATGACACCAGTGCTGAAGCGGTGCGCTGCTGTGTCACGGGTGACGAGCTACTCCTCCTCGGCCACACGCTTCAAGACCGATACTTCGGAATCCGTCGTGTGCCCGACATAACCTGGGGGCAGCTTGCGGCGCAGGTGTGCTCTACCGCCGAGGCCGTTCTGATCGATCTTCCCTTTACCTGCATCGACTTCGACGAGACAATCGCGATCACCAATGCACTGTCGCATGCATGGGGAATCCTCGGGAATGAACCTCCGAAGGAGCAGGCGACAATCTCACAGCCGCTTACAGTAAACGGCTCCGTCGAGCAGATATGGCGGCAGGCCTGGTCGTGGTCTAGTGAGACCGAATCCTTCGCCCGTACTGTTGCTGAGTACCGGTGGATCACCGGCCATCACTTCCTCAATCTGTGCTTCCTCTTCTGTCGCAGTGCCTTGCGTAGAGCGACAGAAGAAATGGGAAGGCAAAAGGTAGAGCGGGCGGCCAAAGCTGTGGACCAAGCAACAGTGTTCCTGCGCGGCACGACAGCAGCGATGCGGTATGCGGGAAACTTCCCGGCACACATCTATAACACTTTCACGCGCCCATCTATGGACAAAGTAGGCAGAGCGCACCCATTCGGCTTCTCCGGAACGCAGAATTGGGATTATGCCGCCTTCCGATCTACTATGCAGGCACTCACCGCCGAAGTCGAAGAGAATCGTGGCCCTCTGCGGGAACCAGATTATGCTCAGCTCCTCAAGGCGCTCCAAGTTTTCCGCGAAACTTACCTTGCCGACATGGAGCAACACGTCCTCATTGCGGCGTCCAAGGTGAGTACCGACGCTTCGCTCATGCAGAAAGCGGCCCGCCGGGGAATGCCAAGTTCATGCTCTATGAAAGAAAAGAGCGGAACGGAAATACTTCGCGACCTGGCCGCCCTTCGCAGAGAGGAACTCAACTGGTGATGTCGAAAAGCGAAGGATCTCCGATAATCAGGACGCGTCTGTGTGGAACAAGCGATATTCTGGACGGTCAGCTAAGGGTGACGGACGTAGGGCATAACGCCGTCGCAGTTTACCGGCATGACGGCGAATATTATGCAGTCGAGGGCACTTGCCCTCATAGGGGACTTCGGCTTGAGGGCTCGATCGTGGAGCAGGGAACAGTGATCTGCCCCAGCCACTTCTGGCGCTTCGATGCCGCATCTGGGCAAAACGTTTGGCCTAAAACGTCCCAGTGTCTGCGGCGCTATAGCCTCATAGCCGAAGGGGATAGCCTGTTTCTTCAGTTGGACCGGGATGGAAAGCCTGTGTAAGAGGCCCTTTTCATTGGCCGGATCACCACTAAAAAGATGGTGCGATGGGCATTGCTATGAACCGAAACTCTTCGATTGCCTTGTTCGTTGTGGTGCGTCCGGTTCGCTACGGTTCCCGATCTCCCAGGAGGACCGCGGCGCCGCCCACCCAGATGCCGCGCCCTTTCCCCTTCGTCAGGGTGAGGATCGCCGAACGGCTCGCCTGGGTGTATTGAGCGATCTGCAGCCGTTGACCTTCGCTGACGCGGGGGTCGGCGCTGACCTGGGCCGCGTTTGAAACGCCGGTGGCTCGGTCCACGGCAATCCGGCCGAGGTATGCGTTCGCCTGGATCGCGCGTTCGGGCATACCCGTGATGCCGTTGCGGCAGAACAGGTGGATCCCGTTGACGTTCAGCTCGCGCTGCAGGGCCATCAGCCGGTCGTAATCCAGACCGTCCAGTTCACGCCGCAGCCGCGCAAAAACGGCGGGTGTCACCTCGACGGTCAGCTTGGGCGAGCCGACGGACAGGACCGGCAGGCCGCCGGCCAAAGATGGCAGTGGCACATGGAAGATCTCCTCGAGTGCCTGCTCACGCCCGTATACGATCAAGGGCTCACTGGAGACGAAGTGCAGCATGACCGTGCAGCCGCCGGAGAGTGAGGCGCGCGCCGACCCTCCCGACGGCGTAGTGATCACCAGATCAAGGCCTACGGTGATGGGCCCGGTCTCGGCCAGCGCGTGCACGACGCCGATGAAGCCGTGGGCGCACGCCCCGAGTGTTTTCCCGGTCGGTGTCAGGACGGTGAGATCGAGCTCGTACTCGGAAGGGCGGTGGGGCTCGCACCGTTGGCGGACGGCGTCGATGAACACGGTTTCGGGTGTGCCGGTGCGGCGGGCCAGCGTCCGGCGTTGCGCTGCGCTCAACCTCCCCACCTCGGCACCCATGACGACGGCAAAGGGGTTGCCCACTCCGTTGCCAGGATCGCGGGGGTCGACGAAGGCCGAGCCGAAGACGACACGGATCCCGCCCGGCAGTATCACTTGTCGGATTGACATCTTCCCAGTCGAAGCACTGGGGAGGGGACCCGGTCTGTTCATGCCGCTCATGTGCTGGGGCAAAGGACGAAGAGCGGGAAGGCCCGGCGGCTGGGCCGGTCGTCGATCTCCTCCAACGCTGCGCGGATCTCGCGCAGGTGGTCGGTGGTCATCTGCAGCGGGGGCTCGTCGGGCTGGTAGACGGTACGGATCGGATAGTCCACACCAGGTTGCCGAGACATTTCGATGTGGCAGCCGAGCACGTGGGTGACCGTCCGGTGGTCGCAGAAGTCGATCAAGCGATCGATCGTCCGGATGAATGCCGGCCAGTCCTTGATGTAGAGCCGGCCGGGGTAGACCGTGTCACCGGTGAGGAGGAATCCGGTCCACGGATCGTAGAACGTGACCGCCGCCTCGTGGTGGCCCGGGGTCGCCAGGCACTCCAGCACTCGGCCCCCCAGGTCTACCTGCGCCACGGCATCAGGGTCGATGGCGAATCCGAAATACGGCCAGGCGGTGTCCGGCTCCGCACTGACCACCGTGGTGTCAGGACGATCGGTGAACTGGCCGTCGCCTGCGACGTGATCACCGTGCGGATGGGTGTGCAGCACCAGCAGTTGGTATCCGTGCCGCGGGTGACGCGCGAGCCAGGACTCCATGAGCTCGTCGACCACCTGGCGAAGAGGGAAGAACTCGGCGGATGCGGTGGCACCGGTGTCGATCAGCACCGCCTGCTCATTGCCGAACAGTAGGAATAGGAACGGCGCCTCATAGTCGATCGCCATGTTCTGCCGGAGGATGAACGTGTGCTCGTCATAGCCGTGGACCTGGATGTTCGGATCGGTGTTGTGCTTGGCCGACGGCGAGCCGTGAATCCACCGGACATTCAGCGCACGAGGCCTGGGAGTCGCTCCCGTGAAGTCGATTAGGGAAGTGCCGGCACCCATGACGTCTCCTTGAGCGCGTCGTCTTGGCGGGCCGGGTACGGCGCACATCTCGTCCGGGGCAGGCACATATGAGCCTCCGCGAGGACGGTAACACGCACACAGGGGTCGGTCAGGTGCCCAACACAGTCGCGAAACAGGTCCGGTGGATGCCGCTCCTTTCACCTCTTATAAATGAACAGATGCGAGAGCTCTGCGAGGGCCCCTGAGGTGATCATGTTTCCGCAGGCCATCGTTTGCAAAAGTCCTCTCGAATGTGCGACATCCCATGAGTTCCCCTGAGCCCCGCTGAGTCCTTGTCCCCGTGGCCAGGGTGTTCTGTCTCCTTGGGGTGTTCTTCGAGCCGGTGACGTAACTTCAGGATTCTTGAAGCGTTCTCACTTCGTCCGATCGGTCTGCGATCGGGGTGAAGGTGAGGAGGCTCGGGTTGGCGCTGGCAGCCGTACGCGACCTGCGCGAGTTCCGCGATCCGGTCTCGGCGGAGGAACTGGAGCAGTTCGAGACCGACGTGCTCGCCGGGTTCGTTCTCGCGCGGGCTTCGGCGGGGCTGGCGGACGGCACCATCCGGGGGGACGTCGGGCACCTGGACCAGATGCGGGCCTGGTTCGGCCGGCCGCTGTGGGATATAGAGCCGGCTGATGCCGACGCGTACTTCGGGAAGGTGCTGCGGGGCTCGCCGAGCGGCACCCGGCTGGCCCGCGCGCAGGCGCTGACCACGTACTTCCTGTTCCTGGAGCTGCGGCACAAGGTCCAGATCCATCGGATGACCGGTCGGGTCGTCGAGTGCCCGATCGACGAGATGAACCGCCCGCGGGGATCCAAGGACGCCGCCCTGCAGATCCCGCCGATCGAGCCGGAGATCAAGGCACTGTTCACCGGCTGGGGCGGCGAGTTGGCGACCTGCCGCAAGTTCGCTCCCACCGCGCGGAACTACACCGCATCGAAACTGATGTCGCAGGTCGGACTCAGGGTGAGTGAGGCGTGCAAGCTCGATCTGGCGGACATCAAGTGGGACCTGGGCCGCTTCGGCAAGCTCCATGTGCGTCACGGCAAGGGCGCCCGCGGCTCAGGCCCGCGCGAGCGGATGGTGCCGCTGATCAACGGCGCCGACCGCACGCTGCGGTGGTTCATCGAGGACGTCTGGGGCCAGTTCGACGACGACCACACCCGACCCGGAGCCCCGCTGTTCCCCTCCGAGCGCAAGAACACCGACGGCTCCTCGCGGCGCGTCGGCGACGACGCCTTGCGCAACGGCCTGGCCACCGCAGCGAAGACCCATCTGCCCGGCTGAGCCGACACGTTGACGCCGCACGTCCTGCGACACTTCTGCGCGTCCGAGCTCTACCTCGGAGGTCTTGATCTGCTCGGGATCCAAGCGGTCCTCGGACACTCCTGGATCGCCACCACGATGCGGTACATCCACGTCCAGCAGACCCGGGTCGAGGACGCCTGGGTGTCCGGGCAGCAGCGGGCCGCGAAGCGGCTGGAAGGACTGATGGGATGAAGTGGAACCTGCGGCTGACCGCCGCGAACAAAGGGATCTGGAAGGCGTCCGAGCTCCAACGGAGCCTGGCCGAGCACGGCTTGGTGATCTCGGCCGGGAAGATGTCCGGCCTGTGGTCCGGCCAGCCGGTCTCCCTCAAGCTGGAGGACCTGGACGTGATCTGCGTCGTGCTCGGCTGCGAGATCGGCGATCTGCTGATTCCCGAGCCCGGGAAGGTCCGGCGCCCAGGGCAGGAGGCTGGCGTTCAGGAAGCCACGACCGGCTCGGTGGTGACCCCGGCCGTCGTGCCCAAGCGCCGCCACGGCCGTTCCCTGCCGCCGATGTGACCTGGTCACCATCACCATGGGAAAGATCAGCGAGAACAAGCCGGCGGCCTCCTGCTCAGGCTGTTTCGCCTGGGGACAATTGCCCGGCCGGTTCTGCCGCGGCTGCTACACCTACGGCCAGCAACACGCCGTCGGCGAATGCGTCGGCTGCCGACGGCAGGTCCCGGTCGATAACAAAGCACGGCTACTGCCGACTATGCCGGGCTCAGGCGACCTGGGCGATAAAGGCCAGCGGCAAGGCATCGGTGATCGAGCCGTACCTGCGACAGGTGACCTGTCAGCAGCTGTTCTTCGCGAACCTCCAGCGGCCCAAGAACGGCGGACCCCGGGTCGGCAAGGCCGGGCGGCACGTCCTGAAGCCGCCACCGCTTCCCGAACCACACCGCCTGATCACGACGGCAACGCAACTGACGCTGTTCACTGCCACTCGGGACTTCCGCCGGTTCGACCGAGAACTCCACGCCGACCTGGCCAACCCCTGGCTGGTCCGGGCCCAGCAGGCCGCTCGGGCCCTGGGAGAGGCCCGCGGCTGGAGCCGCTGGATCACCAGCGATGTGAACCGAGCCCTGGTCATCGTGCTGTCCAGCTATCGCGAAGACGAGTCGATCCGATACTCCGAGCTCTTCCCGGCCCTACGAATCCGTGGGCTTCCCGTCGTGCGGACAGCCGAAGTCCTCGACCGTCTCGGCCTGTTCGCCGACGACCGGGCCCCGGCCGTCGACCGGTGGCTGGAGCGAAAACTCGACGGCATGCCCCCAGGCATCCATCGCGCCGTCGAAGCCTGGGTTCGCACTCTCCTCGACGGTGGCCCACGGTCCGAGCCCCGGTCCCGGCATACGACGTGGGCCTACCTGGGTGAGATCCAGCCAGTGCTGCTGGAGTGGTCCAGCCGCTACGACCACCTGCGAGAGGTTGCCCGGGAGGACATCATCGCGGCCCGGGACGCTGTCACCGGCAAACAGCGCGAAAGCCGGATCGTCGCACTGCGGTCACTGTTCCGGCACGCGAAGAAGAACGGCCAGATCTTCCGCAATCCCACGATCCGTATCCGTGTCCCCCGGCAGACCGGCGGTGTCCTCCAAGCCCTAATCCAGGCGGACATCGACGAGGCCGTCGCCACCGCCACCACCCCGGACATCCGGCTCATCGTCGCCTTGGCCGCCATCCACGCGACACGGCCGAAGATGATCCGGACGATGCGGCTGGACGACGTCGACCTGGGCAACCGCCGCATCACCGTCGGCGGCCACGTCCGTCCGCTCGACGACCTCACCCGCCATGCGGTTCTGGACTGGCTCGACCACCGCCGCAACCGCTGGCCGAACACGGCCAACCCTCACCTACTGATCGCCCAGAAGACCGCCGTCGAACTCGGCCCGGCCGGCAAACTCTGGACCACCCGAGCCACCCGCAACCTCACCGCCACCCTCGAACGGCTCCGCGTCGACCGCCAGCTCGAAGAGGCCCTCACCCACGGCGCCGACCCCCTCCACCTCGCCCTCGTCTTCGGCATCGACGAGAAGACCGCCATCCGCTACGCGGACTCGGCCCGGCAGCTTCTCCAGGCCGACCTCGAAGCCGATCCCGTGTGTTCGCCACGAACCCACGGGTCCACCCCCGAGAATGGCATCCCTGGACCCTCGGGTTCCCGCTGAAGAAGCTTCAGTTTCCGCGAACTCACGGGGATCACGGCCCCGGACTCCTATCTCTGACCCCAGCCGCAAAGTAGCGATCAGGGCGTCGTGAGCGCCCTCTTCTTGGGTTGCCGCGGCACGGTCTTGTCCCGATCCAGGCGGCCGTACACGTGGAGCGGGGCACGCCGAACATGTCGGCGATCTGCTGGACGGTCTTCTCCCGCTCGTCGTAGAGCCGTTGGGCAAGCGCGGCCTGGTCCTCCGTGAGCCTGGGCCGGCGCCCGCCGACCCGGCCGCCGGCCCGTGCGGAGGCGAGTCATGGGTGTCCGCCACGATCAGTTCACGCTGGAGCTCAGCCAGTACGGACAGCATCCCAACATCGCCCGGCCTTCCATCGTGGACGTGTCGATGCCTTGCTCAATGACATGCAGGCCGATGCCCCGCTCACGCAGGTCCGCGCCGAGGGTCACCAGATGGAGCACGAACGGGAGGGCCGGTCGAGACGGGCGACCTTCAAGGTGTCGCCCTCGCGCAGCAGCTGGAGACCAGGTCAAGCTTGGGGCGGGAGGCTTTCGCGCCGCTCGCGATGTCGATGTGGATGTTGTCGCGTTCGACGCCAGCTCGCAGCAGGGCGTCGATCTGGTGATCGGGGTTCTGGTCGGCGGTCGAGACCCGCGCTTTAGCTCTGCGGTTTGAGTGTGTCTCGTGAGGGTGAAGTTCTGTCCCTCGTACGAGTGTTAGGGTCCGTCTTCAAAGATCATCTCGTAATGGATCATGGTGGGTGTGATGCGCCGCCATGAACTCACCGACCGTGAGTGGGAGTTACTCGCTCCACTCATACCGCGAGCCGTGACGGGCCGACCTCGCGTCGAGGACCGGAAGATCGTCAACGGCATGGTGTACAAGATCCGCACCGGGATCTCCTGGCGCGACCTGCCGGCCCGTTACGGCCCGTGGAAGACGGTGTACACCCGCTTCCGCCGCTACGCCCTGGACGGTGTGTTCACCCGGGCCCTGCAGCAGATCCAGGCCCAGGCCGACGCAGTCGGCGACATCGACTGGCTGGTCCAGATCGACTCCACCGTCGTCCGCGCCCACCAGCACGCAGCCACCACCGGCCGAAAAGGGGGCAGCAGCGGGCGGACGAACCGGACGATCACGCCCTCGGCCGATCCCGAGGAGGACTGACCACCAAAATCCACCTCGCCTGCGACGGCAAAGGACGCCCGCTCGCCATCCTCCTGACACCGGGCCAACGTCACGACAGCATCTGCGCACACCCACTGCTGGAACGGATCCGCGTCCCTCGCATCGGCCTGGGCCGACCGCGCTGCAAGCCCGACCAGGTCGTTGCAGACAAGGCCTACAGCTCCCGCGGCTTCCGCGCCTACCTGCGTAAACGTGGCATTGCGCATGTCATCCCCGAGAAGATCGACCAGCGACGGCACCGACACAACCGCGGCCGCCGCAGCGGCAGACCGCCAGGATTCGACCGGGAGACCTACCGCCGACGCAACATGATTGAGCGCTGCTTCAACCGGCTCAAAGGCATCCGCGGCATCGCCACCAGATACGAGAAGACCGCCACCTCCTACGAAGCGGCGGTCACACTCGCGTCATTCCTGCTCTGGGCAAGATCCGTTTGAAGACGGGCCCTAGCTCTTGCTCTGTCTCGTGTCTCACTCCAGGTTCGTTCCGTGATCCTGCACTACTTCAGTTCCGCCGGGTGGGAAGAGTGGGGCCTTTACGAGCGGCCCGTCATCCGGGAGGCCATGCCCGTCCTCATCGACGAGGACCTTCGCTTCGAGGACTCTGCGGGGCCTCGGCCCACGGTGGTGATGAACCTGTGGCTTCGGGAGTTGCCGGTCAGCGGGGCGCCGTCGCCGAAGTCGTGGCGGACGTACGCCCAGGCGCTCAAGGGCTGGGCGGAGTTCCTCGTTGCCCGCGGAATCCCCGTCTTCGCCGAGCGGCAACGGCTTCGGGACGCGCTGTCGATGTACGCCGAGTACCGGCTGTCCGGGCCGCTGGAGGTGCGGCTGAGTCCGGCGAGCTGGAATCTGGCGGTCAAGACGCTTTCGTCGTTCTACCAGTGGGCGGCGGCCGAGGGGCACGCGCCGACGGTCCCGTTCTCCTACGTCCGGCAGTCGATGACCCGCCCGGACGGTGCGCGCGTGGAGGTCACCAGGAACCCGGCGACGGTGCGTACGGGCAACGCGCACGCGACGCGGAAGTACCTGGAGAAGCCGTACACGGACTTGCTGATGAACGCGCTGGCGGGCAACAACCCGGCGAGCGAGCGGGACGTCTCGTTCCGGGGGCGGGAGACGGGCCGCAACGCGGCCGTGATCGGCCTGGCGCTGTCCAGCGGCTGCGGTCACAGGAGTTCACGCACCTGACGGTCTACGAGGTGCCGCCGCTGCCGCGCCGCCGCACGGCGGTGCCGGTGCCGCTGGTGCTCGCCCCGCCGACGGCGAAGGGCAGGAAGGGCCGGTCGACGTGGATCGGTTACGAGGACCTGGCCCGGGTCCACGACTACATCGGCTGGGAGCGCGCCGCGGCGACGGAGGGCTCACGCTGGCGGCCCCGTGACCCGCTGTTCGTCGAGGCCCCCACGCATGACGGCGCGCTGATCAACGGGACGCGCCGTCGCTGGCACACCCTCACCCCGGCCGAGCGGTTGCGGCTGGTGGCCCCTGGCGGGGGCAGTGCCCTGCTGGCGGTGCAGTCCGGCGGGAGGCCGTTCGTCGACTGGGCGACCGTCCTGCGCCGGACCGCGCAGCGGATCCGGGGCCGCTTTGAGCCGTCCTTCCCGCATGTCCATCCCCATGTCACTAGGCACACCTTCGCGATGGCCACGTTGGAGCGGCTGGTACGCGGCTACTACCAGCAGGCCGCCCAGCTCGTCGTGGACACGGGCGGCGACGACGCCCTGGCGCTCTATCTGACCAAGGCCGATCCGCTGCTGGTGCTGCGTGATTTGTTGGGGCATACCAGTGCCGCCACCACTCAGGCGTATCTGCATCTGCTCGACACCCAGCGGATCTACCGAGACGCCTACGCGGCCACCGAAGGAGCCTTGGCCGTGGATGCCGCTGCAGTCGCCGAGTTCGAGGGCGAGGTCTGATGCCGGCCGAGATCCAGCAGCCCTTGGCGGTGCTGTTCACTTTGCCGGACGGCGTCATCCACCACGGGGTCCTGCATGATCTACCGAACCAGCAGCTGGCCGCGGACCTGGCCGTGGGGCTGGTGGCGGCCACGCATCCGCACGGACCGATCCGCACCCGCTCGGTGGCCCGGCAGTACATGACGACGATGCGCCGGATGGCGCGCGACCTCGACGCCTGGGGGGTCACGGGCGGTCTTGCCGATCTGACCCCGGCCACGCTGGTGCAGTACTGGCTGACCTGCGATTACCACCGCGAACGGCGCATTCGCGTGGTGCTGAACGCGTTCCAGGAGACGGCCGGAGGACTGGATCCGGGTATCTGCCGTCACCTGGCCGGGCGGCGGATCAACAAGGTGAGGAAGAGCCGGCCCAACCGGCCCTACAGCGACGGTGAATGGCGGCGGCTGGAAGCCTCCTGCACCGATCAGATCGCCGCGGCCCGCCGCGCACACCGTCAGGCTCTGGAGGCACCGTCCGGGGCGCCGATCCGTCCGTCCACGGCGTCACCTTCGACAACCTCGCCTGGCTCTGGCTCCACGAGGGCCCCGCGGAGGCGAGAAGGGCGGTTGAGCGGTTCGGCATGATGGGCGCCGGTGTTCACCGGGCCCAGTTCACAGAGGTTGAAGCCGCGCTGTTCCCTGCCTCAGAAACGGCGTTCGCCTACCTCACGCTGTTCGCGATGCGCACGGGCATTGTCCCTGACGGCATCGACGCCCTGCGACTCGACAACATAACCCGGACCTCGGCAAACACCGTCCTGCTCTCCTACCGCAAGGGCCGCACCGGGGATGAGGCCCTCAACCTGCCCCGTGATGCCGTGCGGCTGCTGGACCGCTGGCTGGAGCACTCGGCCCAACTACGTGAGCACGCCGGGGATTTGGCTGATCGGCTATGGCTCTATGTGGGCTGCGACGGACTCGGAAGGGGGCAGGGCCGGATCTTTGACCGCCCCCGCAGCCAGCGCCAGCGCCGGGCCTGGATGGAGTCCTCGGGCGTGCTCGGCGACGACGGGCAGCCCCTGCCGGTGCACGGCGGCCGGGTCAGGGCCACCTACCACCACCGGCGCGACCGCACGACCTGGACCGGCCGCACGACGATCGACCCCAACCACAGCGCCCGCGTCGAGGGCGATCACTACCTCAGCTCTCACACCCCGGCCCAGCTCGACGCCCTTGAAGGTGTCATCGAACAGGCCCAGGGCGAAGTGCGCCGCAAGGCCGCCCCTCCGGTCGTGATCAGCAGTGGGGACGCTGCCGCGTTCGCCGCGGACTTCCCCCGCCTGGTCGAGGACGCCGGCCTGGACGCGGCGGCCATCCAGGCCCTGCTCTCCGGTGAGCAGGACATGTTCGTCGCCGCGTGCGCCAGCCCGCTCAACGGCCCGCACGCCCCGGCGGGAACCTTGTGTCCGGCCCGGCCCTGGGTGTGTCTGCTGTGTCCGCTCGCCGCGTTCGCCCCCCGTCACCTGCCCAACCTGCTCAGCCTCAAGGAGTACTTCTCCCGGCAGGCCCAGCAGATGACCACCGGGCAGTTCCTGCGGATCTTCGGTCCATACACGGCCCGCCTGGACGAGGACGTCCTGCCCCGGTTCGGCCCGGCCGCCATCGAGGCCGCCACCCGGCAGAGCGCCGAGACCGCCGCCTTCTTGCCGCTGCACCTGGAGGAACAGCCCCAGTGACGACCGCCCATGCCTCTTCCCCGGCCCTTGCCGGGCGGCACCCCTTCCGCGGACTGCCGGTCATCGAGACCGCCGGCCTGCGGCGCGAGCCCGGCAGTCCCCGCCCCGTCTTCGACCAGGTTGTCTGGGACCTGACCGGCCTCGCCGACGCCCCCGTGGTGATGAGCGCACACCGCAAGATCCTGGACTTCACCGCCATCATCAACCCCCGCTGGCGGCAGGTTGCCCGCGAGTACCTGATGGCGCGGATGGCCCCGCTCCATCCGGACGTGGCCGTCTTGCCGCAAGCGTTCCGCACCCCACTGAACCCGAACTCTCTCTGGTCCGAACTCAAGCACCTGGCCCTTTGGTTCAACCACCTCGCCGCGGTTGGCATCACATCGCTGTCGCAGGTCCGCCAGCACCACTGCAACGCCTATCTCGCGGCTGCCTCGCGCAGTGTCACCGACCCTGACCGGCTGCTGTCACCCGCGACCACGGTGGCCAGGGTCCGCATTCCACAGTTCCTCGTCCTCTACGCAGAGATCCTCAGCGACCGCTACCAGCCCGGCTTCAGCCCGTGGCCGGGCCGCAGCGCGGACGAGGTCATCGGATACGTACGCAGTGACGGCAACCGGGTACCGCCGGTCCCGGACACCCTGCTGCGGCCTCTGCTGGCGAACTGTCTGTACTTGCTGGAGACGATCGGCCCACAGCTGGTGGCCGAGGCGGCCACGGCCCACGCCGCCGATGAACATGAGGCCGCCTCGCGGCGGAGCCTGCCGGTCACAGAGATCGACGGTCTGCGTGAGGCCATCGGGCGACGGCGAGAGACCGGGATTCCTGCTTCACGGGCTACCGAGTCGACGGTCACTCAGCGTCTGAAGAGTGGATGGTCCCCCAACGACCCGCTCCTGCACATGTCGTGGCACCCCTTCGTCGTGGAGGCCGCGGGGGCCATGGGGCACCGCAGGGACCTGGAGATTCTCCGTCCCGAGTTGGAACGGTGGGTGAGTGAGTGCGGCCTTCAGCAGCCCTGGTGCCGCGACGCGGCACCGGTGTCCCGACACGATGACGGCACACCAGTGCCCTGGGCTCTGCCGATGGCTCGGCACCAACTGGATGCCACGGTCTATGCCGTCACCTCGGCGGCCTACTTCCTGACCTCGGCGCTCTCTGGGATGCGTGCCTCGGAGCTGGCGGAACTGACGAGCGGCTGCCGTCGGCAGGAAGAGCTGCCTGGCGGCGGAACCCGCTACCGCCTGGTCTCCCGCCGCATCAAGGGCGAGGCGTTCGGCGGGACTGAGGACGCGTGGGTGGTCACCGAAGACGTGCGCCGGGCCATCGCCACGGCCGAAACTCTCACCAGCGCTACCGCAGGCCAGCTGCTCTTCTCCAAGGCATCCAACAACAGCAACAAGCGCTATACAGCCTTGCGGTCATGGGTGAACGGCGAGTACGGGCAGCGGCTCGGACTGGAGCCCATCCCTGACGGACCGATCAACCCCCGAGCCCTGCGGCGCACCCTCGCGATGGCCATCGCCCAGCGCCCGCACGGCCTGATGGCCACGAAACTGCATCTCAAGCACGTCAGCGTCGCCACAACCGAGGGCTATGCCGCTCGCCCCGGCGGGCACCAAGCCGCCTTCGCCGCCGAGGTCGCCGCCGAGGAAGAAGCCGAACACCTGCGGCTGACCGTCGCCGCCTACGAGGACTACCAGCGCGGCATCCTGCCCAGCGGACAAGGAGCCCGCGACCTGATCACAGCTTTCAAGGCCGTCGACCAGGTGCTGGACCAGCACGACGCGGGGCCGGTCACCGTCATCGACGACCGTCGCGTCGAGCGCGTCTTGAAGGCGAAGGCCAAGACCCTGCACGTTGGCATCGGCAACTACTGCTGGTTCTCCGACCCCGGCAAGGCGTTGTGCCTGAAACTCGCCGGCACCCCGGACGCCGACGAACCCCTGCTGGGGATGTGCGACTCGGCCAGCTGTCCGCAGGCCACCCACCACTCCCAGCACCGGAAGATCTGGGCCGACCACGCCGAGAACACCCAGGCCGTCTTCCTCGGCAACCCCAGACTCTCCAAGCCCGAACGCGCCCGAGCCCAGGCCGCGTTCGACCGCGCCACCCGCGTCGTCGCCGAGATCGATGCCACCGTGCACACTCCCGAGGAACTCGAAAGTGACGCATGACCGCCAAGCGGAAACCGAGACCAGGATCCGAGCAGCGATGCGCCAACTCCTCGCCGGGCCAGTCCCCGAGGGCCTGAAGTGCGACGTCAAAAGCCTGTGCAGCCTCGCCGGAGTGCCACGGGCGACGCTCTACCGCACCTACCCCCACCTCAAAGCCGACTTCGATCGCCAGCGCACCGCTGCCCAGGAAGCTGGCCAACAACCCGACCCGCGCCTCGCCCAGATCGAACGACTCAAAGCCGAGATCGCTGGCCTACGGGAACGCCTCGGCAGGAGGGACACCGAAGTCGACCAGCTCCGAAGCTTTCGAGCAGGGGTTCTCTCTCGGCTTGCCGCTCAGCACGACGAGATCATCGCCCTCCGGCGCGAGCTGGAGTCCGTGGCAGGCGCCAAGATCCGCACGCTCCCGACCCGATAGGCCCTCTCTCGAACTTCAGCCCCCGTAATGCGAATGCCACGATGAACCGATCAGCGCCAGGATGGTGGCCATGAGCGAGAAGCCGATCTGGGACGAGTGGGCACAGCGGGTCTACCTGACCTGGCTGGTACGCGACATCCGATACGCGCAGGTCGCGCTCCTGGAGATTCGAGCGCGGGCTGGCCGGACACCCCCAGATCCACTGATCTGGATTCCGCTTGAGACCTTCCTGATGTTCACGGCCAAAGTCTCCAAGATGCTCAAGCCCATCGGCGCGGACAAGGACAGGCCGAAGAAATCCGGGCCTGCACAGGACGCCTACGATCGCCGCAAGCTCCGTGGAGAGCAACTGCGCGCCATCTTGGACGTGGACGACGCGTCACCTGTCCTTGACCGGAAGGTCCGGGATGCCAGCGAACACTTTGACGAGCGCTTCGACACGTGGACAGGCGAGCAACCCCGAGTCACAGCCGAAGAGATGGAAACCGGTGGTCTGCCGACCTTCCCTGCACCACCGATGCGGAGAGTGGACCACGGTTCGTGGGTTGTCGAGGTAGCGGGTGAGACTCTCAATCTAGAGGTCATCGAGGTCGAACTGCGGCGGATGCTCGCTCGGGCGATGGAACTGGAGCCGCTGGCCACAGTGGAGGATCCCGGCCTGGCAACGCTGCTGGCCGGACTTCCGCCGTTCCCGGCGGAGCTTCGGCTGCACGCGCCGACCCGTCGTCCAGACGAGAATGTGCGCTCCGGGATCGATCGACAGGCAGCCGCAGGAGACCAGAGAGAGTTCGACGAGACGATCGCACGGGCCATTGATGCTCTCGCCACTGCCGAAGGCGCGGATGAGCAAGGGCCAGAGGCCCCCGAGGCCGGATGAGACACGGCCCCGACTAAACAGACCGACTTAGAGCGTGTCCTACGTGGTGAGGCGGACGAGGCGCTTGTAGCAGCACAGGGCGGCTGCGAGTCCGAGAAAGGCCAGGTAGTTGCGGGGATGGCGCTCGTAGCGGGGGTTGAGTCGGCGGTAGCCGGACAGCCAGGACATGGTTCGCTCGATGACCCAGCGGCGTCGCCCTAATCGTTCGCTGGACTCGATCCCCTTGCGGGCAATGCGTACTCCGATCCGCTTCCATCGGAGCCATCTGCGCAGGTCGGCACGGTCGTAGGCTTTGTCCGCGTGCAGGCGCTGGGGCTTGAAGTACCTGCCATTGTGAGGGTCGTGTCTCGTTTGGTGACCCTCGATCATGGGCTTCAACCCTTCGCTGTCGTGGGTGTTGGCGGCCGAGACGCCGACGAGGAGGGGCAGGCCGTTCGCGTCCGACAGGATGTGCATCTTGGAACCCGGCTTGCCCCGGTCCACGGGGCTCGGACCTGTGTGTTCGCCCCCTTTTTGGCCCTGACATGGGCGGTGTCGAGGACGACGCGGGTGACGTCGATGAGGCCGGCGTCATCGAGCTGATGCAGGACCGCTTCGTGTAGGCGCCCCCAGACGCCGGCTCTCGACCAGATCAGAAACCGGCGATGCGCCGTCGACTTCGATATGCCGAAACAGGGCGGCAGTTGACGCCAGGCACAGCCGCTGACCAGCACATAGATGATGGCCGCGAACAGCGTTTCATCAGGTGTGTCCTGCGTACCGCCGCCCTGCGGCCGCACCTTCGGCGGAGGGATCAGCGGCTTCGCGATCTCCCACAGCCCGTCCGGAACAATCCAACTCCACGTACCCCGCCCCATGCCTGGACCAACGATGCCTCACCACGTAGGACACGCTCTTAGACGTCATCTCATTTGGGTCGGTAGCCTGTCGGTCGTGGTTTCGATCGTGGAGCGGCTGGTGCCGGATGAGTTGTGGGAGTTGTTCCAGCGGGTGGTCCCGGAGGCTCCATCGCGGCCTCAGGGTGGTGGCCGACGCCGACACGGTGACCGGGAGGTGCTGGCCGCCATCGTGTTCGTGGCCACGTCGGGCTGCACGTGGCAGCAGTTGCCGTCCGCGTCGTTCGGGCCGTCGGGAGCGACGGCTCACCGGCGCTTTGCCGAGTGGTCGAAGGCCCGGGTGTGGGCCAAGCTCCATCGCCTGGTCCTCGACGAACTCGGCTCCCGCGGCGAGCTGGACTGGTCCCGCTGCGCGATCGACTCGGTGAACATGCGGGCCCTGAAAAGGGGGAGCTGACAGGCCCGAATCCTGTCGACCGGGGCAAGTACGGCTCGAAGATCCACTTGATCACCGAGCGGACCGGTCTGCCCCTGTCCGTCGGAATCTCGGGGGCGAACCTGCACGACAGCCAGGCGCTGATCCCGCTGGTGAAGGGGATACCGCCGATCCGCTCCCGGCGCGGACGCCGGCGGCGCAGACCGGGAAAGCTCCACGCAGACAAGGGATACGACTACGACCACCTGCGGCGATGGTTACGCGGGCGCGGCATCCGGCACCGCATCGCCCGCAAGGGCATGGAGTCCTCGACCCGTCTGGGCCGCCACCGCTGGACCATAGAACGCACGATGTCCTGGCTTGCCGGATGCCGCAGACTGCACCGCCGCTACGAGCGCAAAGCCGACCACTTCCTGGCCTTCACCAGCATCGCCTGCACCCTCATCTGCTACCGCAGACTCACCAAATGAGATGGCGTCTTACGAGGCGAGTCATCCGTTCAAGAGCGGGACACTTTCACTTGAACACGTCTCATGCCCGGCTATCGCGCTTAGCCGATGAGCATGTGTCGGAATCTATCGGTCGGACCGTTCGTCGACGTTGATTTCCGGCGCGAGTTGTCGGCACTGCCCACCTGCGGGTTCATGATCACGGCGATGAGTGTCGGAAGACGTTCGTTTGCCGACACTTGGAGCTCGATCATTGGCCGCCAGAAGGAAACGCGGCGGGAGTCTACAGCGCCATGGCCGCCACCTTTGGAGGTAAGCAACGGCTGCGGTGCCCGCCCATCCGTTTGCGTCTGAAGAACCGCGGAGCTTTCGCGTGTGACGAGTGCCACATGCAGTGGCGTGCCGCGTGAAGCAGCGTTTTGCAGCAGGGGTGCCGTCTGAGGGGTGGATGGGACGAGGGCCTGTCTGCTCCGGTCCCGATGGCTGGAGGCTGGTGCTGTTTGATCTATAGGAGTTATTGATGACTTCCATCGGTTCGCACAGGCGGAAGCGCGGATGGCTGGCTGTTGTTGCAAGTGCTGCGGTACTCGCGACGGGCACGGGGGTGGCGGTCGCCTCGTGCGTAAGCGCGTCGCCAGTGTCGGCAGCGCCCGCCGTCGCCTCCCTCCAGGCCGCCTCTACGGCCGGTGCTGTGAAGGTGGTTGCGCCGGGTGAGCGGATCGCTGGTGCCGGCAACAAGCTGTGGCTTACGGCGAAGGGCCTGCACGTTGTTGCCCCGAAGTCTTCGGGTACTGACAAGCCGGATGTCATGCGGGTCGCAGACGTTCTTCCTGGGAAGGTGTCCACGATCGCCCGTGGCGGCGCTTCCGGTGTGCTGTGGGCGGGGATCTACCGCGGTCCGGTGACGGCGACGACCAAGGTCACCGTCAAGCTCGGGGCTCGGACCCTTCAGGCCAAGGTCGTCACTCTTGCCGGCAAGCCCGGCTGGGGTGCCTACTACGTCCTCGCCGCGAAGGGCAAGGCGGACATGAAGCCGTCGATCACCGTCCAGAGCTAGTCAAGAACTGCCGCTGCCGTCCACGGATGGGGCGGCAGCGGCGGCTCCAGCAAGTGCCACTTCGCGCCGCCTGTCTCTTCCCTGCCGAGGTTCAGTCGTGACAAACACCGCGGAATACCGCAGGCTAGAGGTTGTCCCGTATGGGGTGTGAGTTATCCGGTGAGGGCCAGGTTGTGGAGTCGGGCGATGCCGAGCATGGCTTGGTGAACGCCGTTGCCCTTGAGCCGGCAGTCCCGCAGGATCTTCCAGTTCTTCAACCGCGACAGGGCGTGTTCCACCCGGGCTCGCGCCCGGCGGTGGACGGCGTTCTCCGCTTCCTGCTGTGGGCTGAGGTGCGTCTGACCTCGTCGTTTGCGGTGCGGGATGAGCAGGCCAGTTCCTTGGTAGCCGCCGTCGGCGATGGTCGGTGCGCCGCGGCAGGCCCGGTCGACGCCGGACTCCGTGAAGGCCCGGCAGTCGTTGCGGCTGCCGGGCAGCGGCAGGCCGATCGCCACCACCAGGCGGCTGTTGGCGTCGATCACGACTTGCACGTTCGTCGAGTACCGGTAGTTCTTGCTGGAGGCGGCCATGCTGCGGTCACGGGTGGGCACGAGGGTGCCGTCGACGATGTAGACGGTGTCTTTGCGCGGCCGGCGGGCCGGCGAGATGGCCAGCAGGGGCGCCAGGTGATCGAGGATGCGGTCGGCCGCAGACTTCGAGACCCCGAACAACGGCGCCACCTGCCGCAACGTCAGGTTCGTGCGCCAGTACGTCGCCACCAGCAACACCCGGTTCTCCAGCGGCAGCCGCCAGGGACGGCCGCGCTGAACGTCACCACCGCGACGCCGTACCAAGGCCACCAGCCTGGTGAACTGCGACTCGGTCAGCCCGGAGAACGGCTCGATCCACTTCGGATCATCCGCTGAGATCACCCCACCCATGCCCAGCCAACGCACCAACCGTCCCACCGGTTACGGGACAACCTCTAGCCAGACGCCGAACTTTGGCGAGGTCTGATTGAGTAACGCCAGTGATGACGAATTCCACAACTTCATGACAGGCCGGTGGGCCAGCCTCGTACGCACCGCGTATCTGCTGACCGGCAGCCATCACGATGCCGAAGACCTGGCCCAAAGCGCCTTGGCCCGCGCCTATGCCAAGTGGGACAAAGTGCGGCACAGCGACGATATGGCCGCGTACGTTCGCAAGATCATGATCCATGTTCACGCGGACGGGTTCCGCAGGCGAACCGTCCGGGAATGGTTCACTTCCCGGCTTCCGGAGACTGCGGTGGCCGACCGGACCGCCCAGGTAGAACACCGCAGTGTGCTCGTCGATGCGCTCGCCAGGCTGCCGCTGCGGCAGCGGTCCGCAGTGGTGCTCCGCTACTTCGAGGACATGCCCCCCGCCCAGATCGCTGCAGCCTTGGGTATTAGGGAAAGCACCGTACGCAGCCAGATCACTCGCGGCCTGGCTGGACTCCGCGACGACGGCGTCCTGGCCGAACACCCTCAGGAAGGCCGTACGCACCCGAGCGACTCGGTCGCGCTGAAAGGAATGCCCCGATGAACCAGGACGAGACCCTGGCCGCGGCGCTCTCCGAGGCCGCAGCAGGCGTGCCGGTGGGAACGGCCCCCACGGCGGCTGTGATGCACCAGGGAAAGATGATCCGCCGACGCCACAAGGCGATGCGGTCTGCTGTCGTGGCAGCCGCGGTTCTCGTCCCGGCGGTCGGCGTGGCGTTCTCTGCAACCTTTGATCCTTCCTCTACGCCCCAGGTGCCCGCAGCGTCGACGGCTGTGAAGGTGGTTGCGCCGGGTGAGCGGATCGCTGGTGCCGGCAACAAGCTGTGGCTTACGGCGAAGGGCCTGCACGTTGTTGCCCCGAAGTCTTCGGGTACTGACAAGCCGGATGTCATGCGGGTCGCAGACGTTCTTCCTGGGAAGGTGTCCACGATCGCCCGTGGCGGCGCTTCCGGTGTGCTGTGGGCGGGGATCTACCGCGGTCCGGTGACGGCGACGACCAAGGTCACCGTCAAGCTCGGGGCTCGGACCCTTCAGGCCAAGGTCGTCACTCTTGCCGGCAAGCCCGGCTGGGGTGCCTACTACGTCCTCGCCGCGAAGGGCAAGGCGGACATGAAGCCGTCGATCACCGTCCAGGATGCCGACGGCGCGATCCTGGCGTCGCTGGCCAAGTCCGGCAAGAGCTGAACCGGCCTACGCCTCTACTGCCCTTGGTGACCGATTCGCGACACTCGAATAGGCGACTCTGCCAGTCCGCAGCCCCGGGGTCAGATACCCCGAAGGGCCATAGTGGTCTTGCCGGTGCGTTCGCGAAGGAGTACGCGCAGGGTGTTGGGGTGCTCGTAGCCGACTCTCCGAGCGATGGTTTCCAGAGGCAGCTCGGTGGTGCGCAGCAAGTGGGAAGCCTGCTCGATCCTGAGGTCCTGGATGAAGCGGATGGGTGAGGTTCCCAGGGTGCGCTGGATGGAGCGTTGCAGCGTGCGGTTGCTGACGCCGATGGCTTGGGCGGCTTCGGGGATGCTGATGGGTCCGGCCAGACGTTCACGGACCCAGCGTTCGAACGCCGCGACGGTGGAATCGCTCTGCGCCAGGGCACTGGGGATGGTGTAGGCGGACTGTGACGGGCGTTCGTCAACCACCAGGTAGCGGGCCACCAGGTCGGCCACGGCAGGGCTGCTCGCTCGGACGATCGCCAGGGTGAGGTCAACGTGTCCGAAGGCTGCACCTGCGGTAGTGACGCCGTCCGAAACGATGACCATCCGGCTCTGATCTAGCTGAACCCCCGGGTACCTCGCGCGGAAGACCGGCGCCAGCCACCAGGTCGTCGTTGCGCGCAGGCCATCCAAGACTCCCGCCTCAGCCAAGAGGAAGGTGCCCGTGCAAGCCGAGGCGATGGCGGTGCCGCGTTCACGGGCTCGTGCGATCAGATTCCGGACGGGAAGCGACTGGTCACCACTGACGTGGTCGAGCAGCGCTGCGGAGCGGCGTGCCGCCAGGGCGGGGACAATCAGCAGATCTGCCGCATCGGCGTGCGCGAGGGGCTTGGCCGCAACCAAGTGGCCGGCGCCGGTGCGTATCTGGGGCTGGAGGCCGACCGTGGTCACATTCCAAGACGGCGGTTCGACGATCTCCTCGCCCATCGCGTCGGCTTCCTCGCCCATCGCGTTGGCGCTGTCCAGTACGTCGAGGATCGCCGCGAGGCCGGAGTCGAATACCCCGTCGTAGACGAGAACCGCAACCTTCATGGCGTAAACACTATCAATGATGTCGTTCTTGCCGCTGATGTGGTTGCTGATCTGCAACGTAGGTTCATTGCGTGCCGGAGATTCGGCGGCTTTCCCACACAAGGAGTGATCATGATGAAGATAGGTCTGCTGGCCCGTATCGAGGCTAAGCCCGAGTACGCCGACAAGGTCGAGACGATGCTGCGCGGCGCGGTGGCGCTGGCCGAGCAGGAGCAGCACACGGTGACCTGGTTCTCATTCCGCCTGGACGCCACCACCTTCGGGGTGTTCGACACGTTCGACGACGAGCAGGGGCGTCAGGGCCATCTGGAAGGCGAGATCGCCGCCGCGCTCATGGGTGCCGCGGAGACCATGCTCAGCTCGGCTCCGGTCATCACCCCTGTGGACCTGCTCGGGGTCAAGATCTCCTGACGGGGTTGGCGCATCACATTCGAGCGAGGAGACGGAGAACACTCATGACAGCGACCGCGAACCCCCCCGGGCTGCGTTCACGCACCCACACCTGGCAGCAGCCACTTCCCTGGAGCGAGGTCAGCGATCTGACCGGTCTGGAGCTGCTGCAGAAGATTCTCAAAGATGAGATTCCGGAGCCGCCCATCGCCGGAACGCTCGGATTCCATCTGGTGGAGGCTGGGGAGGGCACAGCAGCGTTCGAGGGCGACCCCGGTGAGCACCTGCTCAACCCGATGGGGACTGTGCATGGGGGCTTCTTGGCCACGCTGCTCGATTCCGCCCTGGGCTGTGCGATCGCCACCGTACTGCCCAGGGGCCGCGCCTATACCACGGTGCAACTCAACGTGCACATGGTGCGCCCGGTCTTCGCCCACACCACCCGGCTGAGGTGCGAGGCGGTCACGGTCCACGTCGGCCGGACCACAGCGACGGCTGAGGCACGGGTCATCGGCACCACCGACGCCAGGCTGTACGCCCATGCCACGACGACCTGCGCGATCCTCACTTCAAACGCGGGCCCGGGCCAAAGCGCCTCCTGAACCGTTTACCCGAGAAAAATCACCAAAGAAGCAAGACCATGAGCCGTACGACGGTCGTGAACCTCAAAGGCCATCGAGACGACCCCGACTACGCTGACGTCGTCTACGTGGGCCGGGCGATGACCAGAGGCGGCTGGTATCTGGAAGGATCCCCGCTGGCCAGCCCCTTCCGCCATGGGCCTGACGGCACGCGTGAAGAAGTCCTGGCCAAATACCGCGCCTACCTTCTCGAGCGAACGGATCTCCTGGCACTCCTCCCGGGTCTGCGTGGCCGCCGCCTCGGATGCTGGTGCCTCCCCCAGCCGTGCCACGCCGAAGTGATCGCTGAACTTGCCGACTCTGATGAGAATTCCAATCTCTATTGATCTGACACTCAAAGGGTTCTTTTCGAGAATTGGGAAGGCTGATGGCGGACGGGGGTGGGAGGTGGGAAGGTGGGGGTATGTCGGGTGCGGTGCCAGGGGGTTTGTGGGAACGGGAGGTGGAGTGCGCGGCGGTGGCCGGGGCGGTGAAGGCCGCGGTACAGGGGCAGGCTGGTGTGCTGCTGGTCCAGGGGCCGGCGGGGATCGGGAAGACGCGTCTGATGGCCGAGGCCCGCACCCGCGCGGAGGAGGCTGGCGCGCTGACAGCCGCAGCGCGGGGCACGGAGCTGGAGCGGGAGTTCGCCTTCGGGGTCGTGCGACAGTGGTTCGAGCCGCTGCTGGCCGTCGCGGAGGCTGAGCGGCAGCAGGCGTGGTGGGCGGGGCCGGCCGCCCAGGCACGGGAAGTGCTGGCCGCGGTTGGCGCGCCCTCGGTGCCGTTGGGAGACTTCGCAGTGCTGCACGGCCTGTTCTGGCTGGTCGCGAATGTTTCCCAGGACCGTCCGTTGGTGCTGCTGGTTGATGATCTGCAATGGTGCGATGTGCCGTCCTTGCGGTTCCTGGCCTATCTGCTGCCGCGGCTGGAGGGCTTGCCGGTATTGGTGTCGGCCGCACTGCGCAGTGGGGAGGCGGCCACCGACGAGCGGCTGCTGGCCCAGGTCACTGCCGATCCGTCGGTGCAGGTGGTGCGTCCAGGCCCGCTGAGTGCTGCTGCGGCCGCCCGGCTGCTGGAGCAGGCCCTACCCGGACCGGTAGAGGACGCCTTCACGGCCGCCTGCCATCGAGCGAGCGGCGGCAACCCGCTGCTGCTGGCCGAACTCGCCCGCACCCTGACCGCGCAAGGGATGGCGGCCAACTCCGCCAACGCCGACAAAGTGGCGGAGCTAGGGCCCCAGGCGGTGGCCCGACTGGTGGCGGCGCGGATGGCCCGGCTCCCGGCCGCCACGGCGGCCCTGCCCCAAGCGGTCGCCGTGCTCGGCGGCGAGACCGACTTGGCCACCGCCACGAGTCTGGCTGGCACCCTGGCTCTGAGCATGGGCACCGCCAGCCCGGCCCAGGCCACTCCCACCGCTGGGCTGGAGGCCGCGGCGGCCCTGGAGCAGCTGGAGATCCTGCACCTGGGCCAGGAAGGCGCCAGAATCCGGCTGTCGTTCGTGCACCCGCTGGTCCGCTCCGCCGTCTACCACGCCCTCAACCCCGCCGAACGGGCCGCCGCCCACCAGCACGCCGCCCGGCTACTCACCCGTGCCGGGGCTGACCCCGAACGCATCGCCGCCCACCTGCTGCAGACTTTTGCCACCGGCAACCCGGACACGGTCGACACGCTGCGGGAAGCCGCCACCGTCGCCACCAGCCGCGGCGCCCCGGGCAGCGCCTACGTCTACCTGCGCCGCGCCCTGATCGAACCACCTCCACCCAACCAGCACCTGCAAGTGCTAATCGCGGCCGGACAGGCAGCTCTCCTGGTCGACGTCGAAGCCGCCGCCAGCCTGCTGCAGCAGGCCTACGACCACACCACCGACCCCGTCAAGCGCGCAGACCTCGCCGCCCTGCTCGGCACCGCCTACGTCTCCTTGTGCGCCCCCGATCGCGGCATTGCCCTGCAGGCTGAAACCCTCACCAAGCTCCCGGACGCCGACCAGGACCGCAGACGCCGCCTGCAAGCAGGCATCCTCACCGCAGAGACCGTGTACCTTCCAGACCGTGATGATGCCCAGATGAACTGGGACGGAATACGCCACCTGCCCGACTATGACTGCCTCGGCAGCCACCTACTCAACTGCGCCATCGCCTGCCGCGAAACCGCGCTGTGTGACCCAGCCGCCGCACAACGCGCCCGCCGTGCCTTCGCCGACGGAACCCTCATCAGCAAGGCCGCTGGCGATATCGCCTTCGACGGCGGAATCATCGTTTTGCTAGCCGCCGAGGATGACACGGTAATGAGGAAGCTCGACACACTGATCGAGCAGGCACATCACCATGGCTCACTGCTCGCTCTGGCGCCGACGTACGCCCAACGCAGTTACGGCTGGCTGGGTCGAGGCCAGCTGTCCGAGGCCGAGTGCGACGCCCGGGAATCCCTGCGCCTGGCAGCGCTGTCGGCAGTCAGCGTCGGCTCATACTTCGCCGACTCGTTCCTTGCCGAGACCCTGACCGAACAGGGCCGCTTGGACGAGGCCGAGCAGGCGCTGGCCGAGATTGGCGTCACTACCGCGACCAACCCCGAGGGTCCCACATACGTCGCCTGGACGATTCTCGTCCGCCTACAGCGACTGCACGGCGATCATGAAGCCGCGCTGGATGCCGCTCAACGGGCCAGGGAAGCCTGTGATGCTTACGGCATCCGCAACCCGGCCCTCTGCGGCTGGCGCAGCGAGGCGGCGCTGGCGCTGCACGCCCTGGACCGCCGCGAGGAGGCCCGTGACATGGCGACCGAAGAACTGGCCCTGGCGCGGCAGTGGGGTGCCCCGCGGACGCTGGGCCGAGCGCTACGGGTGTCCGGCCTGGTCATTGGAGGCAGTAAGGGCCTGGACCTGCTGCGGGAGGCGGTGACAGCGCTGGAGGGTTCCACGGCCCGGCTGGAGCACGCCATGGCGCTGACCGACCTGGGGGCGTCTCTGCGCCGCGCCGGGCACCGCATCGAGGCCCGCCCGCCGCTGCGGCAGGCTCTGGATCTGGCCACCCGATGCGGCGCGACTCCCCTGGCGGACCGGGCCCGCACCGAACTCGCCGCCGCCGGCGGCCGCCCTCGGCGCACCGCGCTGACTGGACCCGCCGCGCTGACACCCAGCGAACGCCGGATCGCCGCACTGGCCGCCGAAGGAGCCAC
The DNA here is from genome assembly GCF_050936625.1 of Streptomyces sp. CA-251387. Lineage (NCBI taxonomy): Bacteria > Bacillati > Actinomycetota > Actinomycetes > Kitasatosporales > Streptomycetaceae > Streptomyces > Streptomyces sp. CA-251387. The sequence goes on from NZ_JBNJMJ010000002.1 coordinate 274,538, forward strand.
CAACCGGCAGATCGCCCAGCAGCTGTACGTCACCCCCAAGACCGTCGAGGTCCACCTGTCTGCTGCCTACCGCAAACTCGGTATCACCACCCGAACCCAGCTCCCGGCAGCCTGTTCGTTGACCGAGTGAGTGATCATCAAGGCGCAAGCACACCGGCATCCTGACGGACGGTAGGCCGCTCTCCGGATCCAGTCCTTCACCGAGACCATTATCGAGGCAGGGCAGATCGCCCAGATTCTTTCCACGCATGTCGCGACCAGCGGCCGGCCCTGGGAGACCCGCGAGCGGCTGCTGGACCACTGGGCCCGCCAGTTCTGAAGATCGCGATGACCGGGCGGGAGCTCTCCGCCCCGAGTTGGGCGGATGCCGGCCAAGCTGATCGCCGAGGCCGCCTGGGTCACAGCAGCGAGGGCAGCATGCGCGAGCACCTGCATCAACCTCAACCCGTAGTGTCCGGCGGTGACGTTCGCTGAGCAGGTCGAGGGGCTGACCAGCCCGCATGCCCGGTACACTCCGCTGCTGAGCATGCTGCTCACCTCGATCGCCGCATCTCTGGCGGGCCCGCCAGGTGCGCGGTTCGCGGCCGCGCTGAGCATCTGCGTCGCCAAGGACAAGCCCCTTGAACTCCTCAGCGGGTACCGGAGTTGCCGCAGGCCAGTGTGCGTGCCCTCGAGGTCGACGGCTTCGCACTGCGCAAGGCGACTCCTACGCCACGATCCTGGTGGACCGGGAAGAGCGGCCCTGGCGATGTGCTGCCGCGACCGGGCCGGGGCTACGCCGAAGGCGCTCGCAGCGAGGCTCCGCCAGCCCGGCAAGGGGCGGACGCCTAGGCACCTGCTGGCGCAACCTCGCCGAGGCGGTGGAAAAACGGTCGGCGCCCATCCCCCGTCAAAGCCACCACCGGGCATGATCCTGGAAGACCACAGGCCCTACCTGCACGAACGCTGGCGCACGGGCTGCCAGGACATCCCCCAGCTGCACCAGGGACTGCGCCCACGGGGCTTCACCGGCAGCATTCAGTGATTCCTAGTGTCGTCTGTCAAGCCGCGGGGGCGTTTGGCGGCGTGAGTTCGTAGCACCGTCCATCGCGTAGGAGTGCCCAGAGGACGTTCACACGGCGGCGGGCAAGGGCGAGGACGGCCTGGGTGTGGCGCTTGCCCTCGGCCCGTTTGCGGCCGTAGAACTGACGCGACTCATCGCAGTGCCGGATGCTGAACAACGCCGAGATATAGAAGACGCGTTGGAGGCGGCGGTGGTATCGCTGCGGGCGCCGCAGGTTGCCGCTGACTTTCCCGGAATCGCGGGGCACCGGGGCCACTCCGGCGAAGCTGGCGAGACGGTCGGCGGTGGCGAAGAGTGTCATGTCGCCGCCGGTGGCGGCCAGGAACTCGGCGCCGAGGATGATGCCTAGGCCGGGCATGCTGGTGATCACGTCGAGGGTGGGGTGGTCGCGAAACCTGGCCTCGATGTCCTTGTCGAGCTCGGCTATCTGCTGATTGAGGCCCATTACATCCTGCGCCAGTGTGCGGACCAGCTGGGCGGCCAGCTTCTCTCCGGGCAGGCCGGTGTGCTGCCGTTCGGCGGCTTGGACGGCGATTTGGGCGAGTCGGTCGGGGCGCACCACGCGACGGTTGCGCAGCCAGGTCCCCAGCCGCTTGGCGCCGATCCGGCGGATGGCCACCGGGGTCTGGTAGCCGGTCAGCAGGGTGAGCGGGCCGGTGTTGGTCAGATCCAACACTCGTTCCAGGCCGAGAAAGACGCCGGTGAGCTGGGCTCGCAAGCGATTGACCGTGCGGGTGCGGTCGGCGACCAGGTCCATGCGCCGGCCAGTGAGGATCTTGAGGTCGGTGACGGTGTCGTCGGCGACGGGTAAGGGGTGCAGGTCGCGGCGGACGCGGACCTGGTCGGCGATGACTGCGGCGTCCATGGCATCGGTTTTGCCCTCGCCGCGGTAGCTCTCGGAGGCGCGATGGATGGCCCGGCCGGAGACGTAATGCACCGGCTGGCCGTGGTTGAGGAGGATCGTGATGGCCAGGGCGGCTCCGCCGTCGGCCAGGTCGATGCCCCAGATCACCTCATCGCCCAGGGCCAGGACAGCGGCGAGGAGTTCGAGCAGCTCGGGTCCGTCGTTAGTGACGCGACAGCAGCCGACGGCCGCTCTCGTCGATTGCGACACAGTGGTGATAGCTCTTGCCTACATCGATGCCAAGAGCCTGCTTGAAACAGCCCAGCTACCGCCACAGCGAGTTCAGTTCACGCTTTCGGGCGTAGATGAGCCAGGAGACATGCTCGATCAGCCAGCTCATGCGGGACATCGAGCATGGAAGGGTACGGAACCAACGGAGCCCCTTGGTCGCCTGTGTGATGAGTGAGATCACCACGCCAACGACGAGGGGCTCCGCCATGCCACCGCCCCTGCTGACCAGCCCATTCACCCCTGCAGCACGGGATGAAAGAGGCTCAGTAAGCATCCATTACTCATGCAGGACCCCCTCCCTCGGGCGCACGGTGTCTCAGTGGCGGCCCGACTCCCGCCTTATTTGGCCTACAGCGGACGTGAGGGAGGACAATAGATGCCCGGCGATAGCGGATATCGACGCGGTCCCACGTCCGTCACGAATGCGACGCACACTCAGAAGCCCTCAGGCATGCCGGTCCACAAGTACGGCCGCTACGAGCAGGTCGACATCCCTGACCGCACCTGGCCGGAGAAGCGGATCACCCAGGCCCCCCGTTGGCTGTCGACCGACCTGCGCGACGGCAACCAGGCCCTGATCGACCCCATGTCGCCCGAGCGCAAGCGCCGGATGTTCGACCAGCTGGTCAAGATGGGCTACAAGGAGATCGAGGTCGGCTTCCCGGCCTCGGGCCAGACCGACTTCGACTTCGTACGGTCGATCATCGAGGAACCGGGGGCCATCCCCGACGACGTCACCATCTCCGTGCTGACCCAGGCCCGCGAGGACCTGATCGAGCGGACGGTGGAGTCCCTGAAGGGCGCCAGGCGCGCGACCGTGCACCTGTACAACGCCACCGCGCCGGTCTTCCGCCGGGTCGTCTTCCGCGGCTCCAAGGACGACATCAAGCAGATCGCCGTCGACGGCACGCGGCTGGTCATGGAGTACGCCGAGAAGCTGCTGGGCCCGGAGACCGAGTTCGGCTACCAGTACAGCCCCGAGATCTTCACCGACACCGAGCTGGACTTCGCGCTGGAGGTCTGCGAGGCGGTCATGGACGTCTGGCAGCCCGGTCCGGGCCGCGAGATCATCCTCAACCTGCCCGCCACCGTAGAGCGTTCGACGCCGTCCACGCACGCGGACCGCTTCGAGTGGATGGGCCGCAACCTCTCCCGCCGCGAGTACGTCTGCCTGTCGATCCACCCGCACAACGACCGCGGTACGGCCGTGGCGGCGGCCGAGCTGGCGCTGATGGCCGGCGCCGACCGCGTCGAGGGCTGTCTGTTCGGGCAGGGCGAGCGCACCGGCAACGTCGACCTGGTCACCCTGGGCATGAACCTGTTCTCGCAGGGCGTCGACCCGCAGATCGACTTCTCCGACATCGACGAGATCCGTCGCGTGTGGGAGTACTGCAACCAGATGGAGGTCCACCCGCGCCATCCGTACGTGGGCGACCTGGTCTACACGTCCTTCTCCGGCTCCCACCAGGACGCCATCAAGAAGGGCTTCGACGCCATGGAGGCCGACGCGGCCGCCAAGGGCGTCACCGTCGACGACATCGAGTGGGCCGTGCCCTACCTGCCGATCGACCCGAAGGACGTCGGCCGCTCCTACGAGGCGGTCATCCGCGTCAACTCGCAGTCCGGCAAGGGCGGTATCGCGTACGTCCTGAAGAACGACCACAAGCTGGACCTGCCGCGCCGGATGCAGATCGAGTTCTCGAAGATCATCCAGGCGAAGACGGACGCCGAGGGCGGCGAGGTCACCGGCTCCGACATCTGGGCGGTCTTCCAGGACGAGTACCTGCCGAACCCCGAGAACCCGTGGGGTCGCATCCAGCTGATCACCCATGACCTGGATCGCGCCCCCTCAGGACACGAGCGCCTCCGCGCGCACGTACTGCTCGACGGACGACTACTGCAGCTGCGTGGTGAGGGCAATGGCCCGATCGACGCGTTCTTCGACGCCCTGGCCAATGCAGGTGTTCAGGCGCAGCTGACCGACTACGTCCAGCAAACCCAGGCTCAAGGCGCGGCAGCCCGTTCGGCGGCTTACGTCGAGTGCAGGATCGGCGACCACGTGGTGTGGGGAGCGGGCCTCCAGGTGAGCATCGTGCGTGCAAGCCTCGAAGCGGTCCTCAGCGCGGTGAACCGGGCAGCGCGGCTACCCGTAAGAGGCAGGTATTCATCTGGTCACTCCAACCCCGAGGTTGAAACAATCAACCCGAGCATGGCGCAACGCGCGTAAAGCTATGGAGAAAGAAAACGAGATGCCCGGCTCAGACTTCCCCGGATGGGGCGATATTGCCTTCCAATCGAAGGACTCTGACGCCATACGATCGATGATCGCTCAGGACGGCGATAACCCCTGGCTGACCCTGGGAATCATGGAGCAGATTGAGGACGAGGACCTCCTTGCCGCCTGGGACGCCGTGCTCGACGTCCAGACTCAGCTCCTCGCCGATGGTGAGGTTGCCTGGATGAAGAGCCACGGTCTGGGGGAGGGTGAAGTGCCCGGAATTCTCGAGATTGGAAGTGCCAACGGATTCTATGGATCCCACCTGGCCTGGAGTCTGCCCGAAGTGCCGGTCTTCGGCGTCGAAGCCAATCCCTACCTCGCGGCCCGTCTGGCCGACGCCCAGTGCCCCCCGAACTACGGGATTCAGATCTGCAAGGTGGGCGACGACCCGCTTCCCGGGCACATCGAAAACCACTTCAGCAGCTGCGTGTTGCGCTTCGTGGCTCAGCACGTCTCCGACCCAGTCAAGCTTATGCGCGCCGTATACAAGGCTCTGCCATCTGGCGGCAAAATGTTCATCATCGAGGAGGATGACGCCCTGTTCGCCTCGTACCCGCCCTCGGCTCCGCTGGAGACGGCGTTCGACATCTGGCGTCGTGTCACGAGGGCTGGTGGCAGCAACAGCAAGATCGGGCGTGCGCTCCCTTCACTTGTGAAGCGGGCCGGCTTCGAAATCGAGGTCTTCGACATCGTCCTGCGTAACAGCGTGGAGGCCGGGCCGCTGCTGAGTGCACTGTTCGCTAACGCCACCCGGGTGTTCCGGCTCACGGACCCGTCCCTGGTGAGCGAGCAGGAGCACGACCTCGTTGCGACCGAGCTGAGAGCCCCCGCCCCCACACTGGCCGAGGTGCTAAGACGTCATCTCATTTGGGTCGGTAGCCTGTCGGTCGTGGTTTCGATCGTGGAGCGGCTGGTGCCGGATGAGTTGTGGGAGTTGTTCCAGCGGGTGGTCCCGGAGGCTCCATCGCGGCCTCAGGGTGGTGGCCGACGCCGACACGGTGACCGGGAGGTGCTGGCCGCCATCGTGTTCGTGGCCACGTCGGGCTGCACGTGGCAGCAGTTGCCGTCCGCGTCGTTCGGGCCGTCGGGAGCGACGGCTCACCGGCGCTTTGCCGAGTGGTCGAAGGCCCGGGTGTGGGCCAAGCTCCATCGCCTGGTCCTCGACGAACTCGGCTCCCGCGGCGAGCTGGACTGGTCCCGCTGCGCGATCGACTCGGTGAACATGCGGGCCCTGAAAAGGGGGAGCTGACAGGCCCGAATCCTGTCGACCGGGGCAAGTACGGCTCGAAGATCCACTTGATCACCGAGCGGACCGGTCTGCCCCTGTCCGTCGGAATCTCGGGGGCGAACCTGCACGACAGCCAGGCGCTGATCCCGCTGGTGAAGGGGATACCGCCGATCCGCTCCCGGCGCGGACGCCGGCGGCGCAGACCGGGAAAGCTCCACGCAGACAAGGGATACGACTACGACCACCTGCGGCGATGGTTACGCGGGCGCGGCATCCGGCACCGCATCGCCCGCAAGGGCATGGAGTCCTCGACCCGTCTGGGCCGCCACCGCTGGACCATAGAACGCACGATGTCCTGGCTTGCCGGATGCCGCAGACTGCACCGCCGCTACGAGCGCAAAGCCGACCACTTCCTGGCCTTCACCAGCATCGCCTGCACCCTCATCTGCTACCGCAGACTCACCAAATGAGATGGCGTCTAATAACCTACCCGCAATTCCTACTGACCGCGGTGAAGAAGTGAGCACATACCCCCGCGAGCACCGGCGCTTCAGACCAGCCAATCTTCAAGCGCTTCGAGTCTTATGGGGGCTCAACCTATCCCGAGTTGTGTGGGGTCGGTTAGTGGAATCTCAGCTCCGTCATGATCGGCCCCTTCAACAGCAGGTAGCAGGTCGCCATGTGTCGCGACCAGCGTGGAGAGTTGGGCGCGCCGAACGCTGGGATCGCTACAGAGAAGCCTGTTCAGGGCTGCGCATTCTGGAACCCGACTCCATTCCGACCCAGAGCAGACCACTTCCACACAACTCGATGCAGGCCGGAGCCTCCACCGATCCCCGAGCGCTTCACTCGTGCACGACGTCCAACGGCGGCCGGTTCAGACGCTTACGATCCCAAATCAACAAGGCGTATGCCGAGCTCGGGGCGTTGGTCGAGCCGGCACGAGCCTCCAAACCGAAGGACAAGCCCGCCTCGAACGTCCCACGCCCTATTGAGCTTCTTCAGCGTTGCCGCTCCAGGAGGGAGGGCGGCTGCGAATCTTCAGGGTGCAGCAAAGCCCCCAACTTGGTTCGCACTCTAACGAGGTTCCAGATGCCCAGTTCTTCTCGCCATACGAGACGGATCTCAGCTTTGGCAGCATCAAAACCGTAGCCCCACACACGCGTGCAGTCGTCGGAGTAGGAGCAGACATGCCACGTCCCCATCCCGCGGACCACCTGGCACGAGGGCGTCCGCTTCGAGGAGGTGTCGGTGGGCTACCCCCGCGAGTGGCGCAAGCGACCGGACCCGCCGGGACGACTGCGCCGGATTCTGCCCGGTGTGTCCAGGGAGGACGGGGCCCGTTGATCGAGGAACTGCTGCCGGACACGGTGGTCACCGTCGAGGCGTTCGGCGACGAAGAGCCCCCGAACACCGTCCTGTACCCCGAGGAGGAGGCGGTCGTGCTCCGGGCGGTCGACAAGCGTCGCCGGGAGTTCGCCGTCGTACGCTCCTGCGCCCGCCGTGCCATGGAGAAGCTCGGCGTGTCACCCCAGCCGATCCTGCCCGGCGAATGCGGCGCCCCCGCCTGGCCGGCGGGCCTGGCGGGCAGCATGACCCACTGCGACGGCTACGGCGCCGCCGCACTGGTCCGCGCCACCGACCTGGCCTCCCTCGGCATCGACGCCGAACCCCACCAGACGCTCCCGGAAGGCGTCCTCCCGGCCGTCGTCCTGCCCGCCGAGGCGGACCGGTTGCGCCGGCTGGCCGGCGACCGCCCCGGCATCCACTGGGGCCGGCTCCTGTTCAGCGCCAAGGAATCCGTCTACAAGGCGTGGTTCCCCCTCACCGGACGGTGGCTGGACTTCACCGAGGCCGACATCGACGTCTTCGCCGACCCCGGTGAGCAGTACAGCGGTGGCTTCCGCGCCCGGCTCCTCGTCCCCGGCCCGTGGGTGGGCGACCGCCGGGTCGACCTCTTCGAAGGCCGGTGGACGGTCCGGCGGGGGCTGGTGGCGACAGCGGTGAGCGTGCCCCACAGTTGAGCCCTTGGGGCGCCCGCGGGAGAGTCTCCATTACCGTCTTCGTGGCCCTGCAAGGGGGGCACCTCAAGTGATCAGCGCACCACCCGCAGATGATCATGTGGTCGTGGAGGAACAGGTGCGTGACTACGGGTTTTCGCCGGCTCAGCAGGACGAGATCTGGAGACGCTGGCATTAGGGGCAGTCGTTCAGCTTCTCGGGGCGCCGATGCACCACGGCCGCCGGTTCCTGCACCAGAGCGGCGGCGTGCGCCAGGCGCCACAGCGGCGGTCAACGCGGCATCTGACCGGCAGCGAACGCGAGGAGATATCCCGCGGTATCGCGGCTGGCGAGTCTGCCCGGCAGCTGGCGTGGCGCCTGGGCAGGTCACCGTCGACCGTCTCCCGGGAGATTGCCCGCAACGGCGGTCGGGCCCGCTGCCGGGCCGCAGACGCGACCGCCTACGCGCGCGGGCGCCGACCCAAGCTGGCCAAGCTCGGCCAACAATCTGCTCTCCGTTCGCTGGTGGAGGCCAAGCTGGCGCTGTGCTAGTCGCCCGAGCAGATACGCGGGTTGGCTGCGGCGACAATTCCCCTGCCCGTCTCCCTGCAGGTCGCGCACGAGGCGATCTACCTCTCGCGCTACGACCCGCGACGCCGTCAGGCGATCGACCGCAGCCTCACCCAGCAGCGGTGGACAGCCCGTCCTATGCGCCGGCCGAAGATTGCCCGTCGGCCCACTGGGCGCCGGGACGTCGCCAATCCAATTTGATTCAAGGGTGATTGATGACAGGGTTTGGCGACAGATAAGCTCCGCTCCCCCACACGGAAGGCGCGCAGATGGCGAACCTGATCTAAAAGCGGGTCTCGACCCACCAGCAGTCGACCGCCCGACAGAACCTCGTCCTCGCTGAGGCCGGATCGAGGAACCGGTCACCTTCGAGGAAGAGGCCAGCGCCTCCACCCGCTCCAGCGCCCAGTTCGCGAGCTGCTGACGTACGCGCGGCCGGGCGACACCGTGCACATCTCCGAGATGCTCCACTTCGTGCGCTTCACCAAGCACATCCTCGACGTGCTCGTCCTCCACCGCGACCGCCTCGCCCTGCGCATCCACGACGGTACGTTCTCCACAATGGACCTCACCGCACGCCACCCGCGTACAGGAAAGCTACTGTCCACGGTGAAGTTCATGGCGCAGACCCTCGCGGCCGCCGGCGAGCGGCGTGATCCACAGCGCGAGCTGACCTATGACAGGCTGCGGGCCGCCGAGGCGAAGGGCAACAAGGGAAACCGCCTGAAGAAGGCCATGGTGGACCAGAGGTTCAAGGGCGAGGCCATCATCCACGCTCGAGATCGCCTTCGAAGGCAGCCTCACCCCCAGCCACTGCCACTCAACAACCAAGGCGGGCCCTTAAATTGACACCCCTCGCCCGCAGCAGTCCACAACGCTGCGGGCGAGGGGCCGGAGACTGCCCTGCGGGATGTTTCCCGCAGGCATCAGCTTCCGGCCCCGGTCCGTTGTGTTTGCGTCAGAACCGCAGCGCCCAGGAGTCGACCTTTCCGGTGTCGTACCAGGCGTTGTCGCTCACGCGGAGTTTCCAGGTGCCGTTGGCTGCCTCCGTGGAGGCGTTGAGGGTGTAGGTGGTGTTGACGTTGTCGCTGCTGCCACCGTCACGGTAGTTCTTGAGCCGGTAGGCGGAGCCATCGGGGGCTACCAGATCGATCTGCAGGTCACCGATCCAGGTGTGTTTGATGTCGACCGAGACGCGGAGGGTGGAGGGTGCGTTGCCGGGGACTCCGCTGACGGTGATCGGGGATTGGGTGGTGGTGAAGTCGGAGATCGGATAGTCGGCGGTGTTCTCGAACCGGCTACCGCCTGGGGTGGTCCCGACAAAGAGGAGTCGGTTGGGGGAGCCGGTGCCGGGGCTGGTCACTGCACCGGTGGTGGCGGTCAAGGTCAGTGCCGAGGCGACCTGCGAAGGGGCGGACGTGGGGTTGGCCGCGAGATGCAGTGCGGCGGCGCCAGCCACGTGCGGCGTGGCCATCGAGGTGCCAGAGATGGTGTTGGTGGCGGTGTCGCTGCTGTTCCATGCCGAGGTGATGGACGAACCGGGTGCAAAGAGGTCAATGATGCTGCCGTAGTTGGAGTAGCCGGCGCGTGCGTCGGTGTTGGTGGTGGCGCTCACCGTGAGTGCTTCGCTGACCCGGGCCGGCGAGAAGCCGGAGGCGTCGGAGTTGGAGTTGCCCGCTGCGACGGCGTAGGTGATGCCAGCGGCGATGGAGTTGCGGACCGCTGTGTCCAGGGTGGCGTTGGCGCCTCCACCGAGGCTCATGTTGGCTACGGCGGGCTTGACTGCGTGCTGAGTCACCCAGTCGATGCCAGCGATTACGCCGCTGATGGTTCCGGAGCCATTGTTGTTGAGTACTCGCACCGCGACGATCTTGGCCTTCTTGGCCACACCGTGTGAGGTTCCGGCCACGGTGGCGGCCACGTGGGTGCCGTGGCCGTTGCCGTCGGCTGCGATGTGGTCACCATCGACGGCGTCGTAGCCGTAGGAGGCGCGGCCGCCGAAGTCCTGATGCGTGATGCGCACGCCGGTGTCGATGATGTACGCCGTGACGCCTTGGCCCGCGCCGTCGGGATAGGTGTAGCTAGCGTTCAGTGGCAGGGCACGCTGGTCGATGCGGTCCAGTCCCCAGGACGGCGGGCTGGGCTGCGTAGCGGAGGCTGTGACGATTTGGTCCTGAACGACGGATTCGACGGCGGGGTCTGCGGCCAACCGCCTGGCCTGCTGTTTCGTCAGCTTGACGGCGTAGCCGTTAAGGGCCTGGTCGTAGGTCCTGGTGATCCGGGCGCCGAACTTCTTGGCCACGTCCTTGGCTCTGGGTGAGCGGGCGTCAACGTTTGCGCGTAACGTGACGATGTAACTGTCCTTGATCACTTCGGGCGCGCCGGCATTGGCAACAGCGCCTTCCGAGGGGCCAGCTATGGTCACCGCGGTGCCCACTGTGCCGGCGCCGAGCGACAGCGTGACAGCCAGGGCAACTGCGGAGATATTGCGCCAGGTGGTACGCATCACTGCCATCAGAGGATCCTCCTCTTCGGTGGTGCGCAGATGGGGGGGCGGCCTGGCTCGGGCACAACGAGGCCCCGAGAATGCAGGGGGAGAACGTGGGCTCCATGGCATTCGTATCCTGGGCCGACCACCGTCAGAGTGACGCAACATCAGGTAAGGGACAAGGCTTGCTTTGGAAGGCTGGCTACGTTATCCGCGGGTGCGGTGTAGCGGGGCTGAGAATTGTTGGGCGCGTGTGCCGACTGCGTGTGGGAAGACCCATCGAGCACTGATGGACGGCCGGGAGCGGAGCGGGCGGAGTGCGGGTGGGCAGGCCGTGGGCACCTGCTCGTAACCCGGGCTCCCGGTCGAGGGATTGTTCGACGCTGGATACCCGTGTGCGATGCGACTCCAGTACCAGTGTCGATCCGTCTGCGGGGGGCCAGGCGCCGTGGCTCACAGCGGGACCTCTTGACGTGGTCACTACATGGCGGTTCTCTGGGTGAGCCACTCATCCACCGTGAAGGGCGGGGTGTCCATGGCTGTCTCGCGTCGAAAGCTGCTGGAGGTTGCCGCGCTGGGTGCAGCGGTAACGGTCGTGGTCGACTGCAGTTGGCGGTGGTCGAAGGTAGCGTGTCGCCGGTAACGACGCTGGCGTGCAGCCAGAGCAACACCGTCGCCCCCTGGGGCTGGCGGTTTCCGCGGCGGGATGGGTGCTGATGTACGAGCACTGCTGCTGCACCCCAACATCATCCGCGCTGATCTACGGGCATAGCCACCGGACACCGCCTCCCACCCACAGGAGGAAACTCTCATGCCCTACTACAGCGCGAAAAACTCACGGACTGTGCGAGGCCTGCTGGTCATCGCCTGCACCGCCGGGATGCTCCTCCAGGCCAACACCACCGCGGACGCCTCCCCCAGCAGAAAGCCGGACGCCGACACTGCGACCGTCTTCCCCACCGTCATGACACACAACCTGATGCTCCTGCCCAGCGGCATCACCAACTGGGAACCCGACCTGCGCGCCCGCCTCGCCGGCGATGCCAACTACCTAAAACCCGACGACATCCTGGTCCTGACCGAACTGTTCGACAACAGCGCCACCAACGAGCAACTCTTCCCCCGTCTGACCGCCCACCACCCTCACCGCACCCCCGTCATCGGCCGCAGCTCATCGGGATGGAACCGCACCACCGGCGGATACTACGGCACTCCGCTGGAAGACGGCGGCGTCGCCATCGCCAGCAAATGGCCCATCATCTACCGGGCCCAGCACATCTACGGCGGAGGCTGCGGCGCGGACTACTGGGCCGCCAAAGGATTCGCCTACGCCGTCATCGACGTCGCCGGCACCCGCGTCCACATCGTCGGAACGCACCTGCAGGCCAATGACCCCGGCTGCAACACCGGCGAAGCCCGCCAGGAACGAGCCGCCCAGATGACAGCCATCACCTCCTACCTGGCCCAGCGGGGCATTCCCACGTCCGAACCGGTGATCATCGCCGGCGACTTCAACATCCGCCAGACCAGCACCGAGTACCCAGAACTCGTCTCCCGCCTGCGCGTTAGCACACCCCCAGTGGCAACTCTGTCCGCGGCCAGCTACGACCCCGCGACCAACTCGATCACCAAGTACCGCGACCCGGGTGGCTCCCCCGGCCGACTGGACTACGTCTTCCTGCGTACCGATCACACCCGCCCGCCCAAAGGCTGGGTCAACAAGATCCTCCCCTACCACTCCTCCCCCTACCTGATGCGCGGCCGCACCTTCTGGGACTACGCCGACCACTATCCGGTCAGCGCCAGCCCCGCCCCCTGATCCGGAGGGCGGTATGTGTCGGCCACACCCGCCGACGGAGTGGCTCGAGAGAGATCTGCACAGCCCCACGTTGGTCGACCCTCCCTGGCACCCACCGCTGTCCGTCAGGCCAGCTCGCGCTGATCGGCTATCGTCACAGCGGCGGCCAGTCCAGCGGCAGCAGCAAGCCCCAGCTGAGGACCGAGGCCACCTGCCAGATAAGCGCGGTGGCCACCGAGAAGGGCCCTGACCGCCATCCCAGCGGCGATCAACGCCCCCTCCCCGAGCGAAACAGGTGGCTGCCCGGCGAAGGATCGGATCTCACGCTCCAAGCGCCCCTCCTTCTCCGCGTGTCGCAGTCGGGCGTTTCTCAGCCCGCAGCCCAGTCAGCTCCTCAGCCGCGCTCCCGTCGGCACGACGGTGTTCGGGCACCCGCCTAGTAGTGCTTCGTTAGGTCTATTCGTTGGTGCTGATCAAGAGCATGTTGGTCGTGTGGATGCGCATGAAGTGAACCGATTACGGGCGGCGTTGGCGATGTTCGTGGCGGATGTCTTCGCCTCGGTGCCGCGTACGGATCAGCGGGCCAAGGGTGAGTGCTATCTGCGAGGCCTGATGCTCGACGGTCGGCGCAAGTCGATCCAGCCGATGGCCGAGCGTCTGCCGGACGGGAACATGCAGGCCCTGCAGCAGTTCGTGAACCAGTCGCCGTGGGATCCGCTGCCGGTCAGGCGGCGGATCGCCGAGCGGCTGTCCAGAGTCGTCAGGCCCGAGGTGTGGGTGATCGACGACGTGTCGTTCCCCAAGTGCGGCAAGGCCTCGGTCGGGGTGGCCCGCCAGTACTGCGGAGCGGTCGGCAAACGGGCGAACTGCCAGGTCGCGGTCAGTGTCCATGCCGCCACCGACACCGCCTCGTGCCCGTTGGAGTGGCAGTTGTATCTGCCGCGGGAGTGGACGGACGAGCCCGACCGCTGCCGCAGGGCAGGCGTCCCCGAGGACGTGGTGCACCGGGAGAAGTGGCGGCTCGCGCTCGGCCTGCTGGACACACTCGCCGAGTGGCAGCTGGAGGCGCCGGTCGTGGTCGCCGACGCCGGCTACGGCGTCAGCACACCGTTCCGGCTCGGTCTCCAGGAGCGAGGGCTGTCCTATGTCCTGGCCCTCAACGGGAAGGAAGTCGCTCATCCGGAGGATGTCGAGCCGCACCAGCCCGCTTATGGCGGGCTCGGGCCGCCCACCCTTCCCCGCTACCGCACCCCGCCGCGAGCCATTTCCACCCTCGCGGCGCAGGCGGGTGCCAAGCGATTCTCCGAAGTGACCTGGCGGCAGGGCAGCAAGGGCGCGATGACCTCACGGTTCACGGTGCTGACGGTGCGGCCCGCGGGCAAACAGTCCCTGGCCGCCGCTCAGGAATCTGGCGGGGGCCGCAGCCGGTGGGACGGCGTCCTGCCCACCCAGACCCTCCTGGTCGAATGGCCGGACGGCCAGGACGCCCCGACGGACTACTGGATATCGAACCTGCCCGCCACCACACCCGTCGCTGACCTGGTGCGGTGGGCGAAGATGCGCTGGCGGATCGAACATGACTACCGCGAGCTCAAACACGGCCTGGGACTGGACCACTTCGAAGGCCGAACCTGGCGCGGCTGGCACCACCACGTCACCCTCGTCACCGCCGCGCAGGCATTCCTCACCCTCCGCAGGCTCGACCCAAAAGTCGAGACACCGACGCGAGCCTCTACCAGACCCTCGACGCACTCCAAGACCTGCTGAGGTGCTGGACCGGCACCTGCACCACCTGCGGTCGCCCCCTCAAAACCAGCAGAACCAGAACCTAACGAAGCACTACTAGGACCCGTCCTTGCGGACCCACGTCCGCAGCGACTCGGCGGTGATACCGAGATCCGCGGCCATCGCCGCATACGCGCGCTTGCCGTCGACGGCACGATAGAAGCCGACCGCGTCCGTTCTGAACGCCTTCGGATAAGGCGACTTGCCTCCCACCTGGACATACCTCCCTGGACTACCAAGGTCCCTTGTCAGGGTCTCCAGAGGATCAGCCTCACTGGATACAGGTGGCCGGAGGGGCCGCCGGTCAGCGAAGGCTATCGGGCGGAGCGAGGGCGAGCGACAGGACGGCCAGGGAGTTGCGAATGGCGGCGACCCGCCAGCCGACTCCGCGCCGCCAAGCACTCTCAGCCTGAGTAGCGGATCCCACGAATCAGCTCGGTCGACCTGGTGCTGCACCGGTGCCCCGTCGCACCACCCCGGATGCGCCGACTGCAGATTCAGGCGATGGGCGCCTGGTACAGGCCACGCCCTGCGGTGAGCGCGGGAGGTGGCGACGAGACGGTTGAGAGTGCTGTGGACGATGTTGATATTGGCTGTGGTGTCGTCGTGGCCGAGAGCCTCGGCCACGTCCCTGGCGCGCAGTGGGACGCCGGCATTGGGGGCCAGGACTGCCATTACCCACTCGGTAAGACCACCGGTGTCCTGAGCGCTCTCGGAGTGTGTGATGCTCTGTGACTTCCTGGTCTTCTTCGATGTCTTGGTAGGAACGGGCTCTGTCGCCGGGTGACGCCTGGCCGGTTTGCCCGCGGGCTTGGACGCGTCCGTCTTCGTGTTCGTGGTGCCGGTGCTGTTCTTGCGGGCCTTGCGCGGGGGTCTTGTCTTCTGGGGTGCCGCTGCGGGCTCGTCAGGCGATGCAGCTGTGGCCGCGGCCGGTTCGAGTTCCGGGCTCGTGTCGGTGGCAGGCTTGCTCGAGGCGGAGGCCGCTTCGGCGCCAGTGCCAGCATCAGGCTCGGCGGCGCGGCGGTGCGGGACCGCAGTGGTCGACAGAGCGCTTAATGCCACCACGACGGTGTGGACCGATTCCAAACGCGCCGAGACGGCGGCGAGTTCCTTCTGGTGTTGATAAAGCGGAACTGCGTCCCGTCCGGGTGTTGCTTGCCCTCGATGGTCTTGGCGCCTACCTGCATGGGATCACTGAATTCGGCTCTGTCCGCAGTTGCGTGAATCCCCACGTCAGCGGCGGGAACGGGGGATCGTTTCGGCAGGGTGCTCTCTGCCGTGGCGAGCAACACGACTGAGGATGTGCTGTTTCCCGGGATCGATGTGCAGGTGGAGCGGGTGACCGCCTCCTCGGACATGCTGGTCGTGGAGGCGGTGTCAACGGCTCGTCCGGGCTGGTGCCCGGACTGCCGGAAGCAGGCGAGACGCACACGCAGCACATAGCAACGCGCCCTGCACGAACGGCCGTTAGGCTCTCGCCGGGTCATAGTCGGGCTACGCGTCCGCCGGTACTTCTGCGACCGGACGAGCTGTTCCCGCAAGGCGTTCGTCGAGCAGGTACCGGGCCTGTCCGAGCGGCACCGCCGTTCCAACACCGGACTGACCGGCTGGCTATGGTCGATCGAGCTCGGGGGCCGTCCGGCTGCCCGGCTATGCTGACATCTGCGACTGACCGCGGGCCGGACCCGATTGCTCAGGCTGCTGAAGGCGTCGGCGGTGTCGGACCGTGCTCCGCGGGTGCTGCGGGTGGACGAGTTCGCCTTCGGCAAGGGACGCACCTACGGCACCGTGTTGGTCGACGTCGTGGCAGGCCGAGTCGTGGACGTGCTGCCCGACCGCACCGCCAGGCCTTTGCGGCCTGGCTGACCGAGTATCCCGGAGCAGAGATCATCTGCCCGGATCGGGCTACCGCCTACACCAGGGCTGTCAAGGAGGCCGCCCGGGACGCCCTGGAGGTCGCGGATCGGTGGCATTTGATCCAGAACCTGCCACCAGCACCGCGGCCGCCCGTGCAAAAGCGCCGGCAGGAGGCGGCACCAATGGTGCCGGAACCGGTCCTGCCACAGCTGCAGGTGCCGCAGTTGCCCCGCACCCGGGTCGTCGAACGGACACGCCACCGCTACGAGGATATCCACCGCCTGGTGGATATGGGTTGGACGATCAGCGCGATGGCCCGACGGCTGAACCTAGACCGCAAGACCGTGCGCCGCTTCCGCGACACCGACCTCGACGAGCTGCTGGCCTCCGCCCGCGACCGCCGTTCCAACGGCGTGTTGGAGTCGGTTAAGGCATACCTGAATGCCTGTTCGCCGAGACGGAAGGCCAGGTCAGTGGTCTCGCCTGTTCCTGGAGACCTACGAGCGCGGTTACCGGGGCAGCCGCCAAGTAACACCTTGCCGCCCTCCGCGCGGGCACCGCCGAACCGGTCCGGGCCGACATACCCAGCCCGCGCAAGATCACCGTCGGCTTCGCCCGGTCCACCAGCTGGCTGACCAGCTGGTGGACCGGCGCGTCCAGCGCCGTGGCGGGCTGTACTTCCTCGACGGCCTCAGCCGAGACGATGACGTCTGTCATCAGGTGTTACTTCCTGTTCGAAGATCCACCGTTGAACGTACAGACCCCGCCCCCCCAGTAGACGACCGAGAGGATCGGTGAGGACCTGGCGCATCCCCGAGATCGGCGCCGATTCGACCGGATGCTGTGCTTCTGGCTGGACCGGGGCATCGACGGCTTACGCATCGACGTTGCCGCCGGCCTGTTCAAGCACCCGGTCAGGGCCCGCACAGCCTCGGAGATGTTGCGGCAGACGGTTTCGATACCGATGGCGAGTCCGGTCGCGAGGGCGGCGCCGGTCACAGCTTGCTGCGGAATTCCCATAGTTCCGGGAAGAGTCGTGTCATGGCCCTGTTTTTGAGGTGAGGGGCTCCGGTGGTGCCGCCGGTGCCGGGTTTGCTCCCGATCTGGCGTTCGGCGATGAGGAGGTGGTGGGTGCGCCACTGGGACCATGCCTGGTCGTGGCCGATCAAGGCCTCGGCGAGATCGGCCAGTGGCTCCTGGGCCGAGTCGTGGGTGATGCCGGTGAGGGCAGCGTCCCGGTTTTCGTGGGTGGATGTGTCGTAGCCCGCTTTGGTGAGGAGGTTCAGGAATCCATCCCACACGCTGGGCTCGGCCAGGCGCCGCTCTAGGTGGGTGCGCTCGGCGGGGGTGAGCCAGCCCATGCGGCCGATGCGGTTGGGATCCTTGCGCCCGGAGAGGATCTCGACTTCGTGGTACTGGGCGGACTGGGCGCCGCTGGCGGTACCGAGCCCGCTACGGAAAGCCAGGAAGTCCGTCGGCGTCATGGTGTCCAGGAGATGCAGCGTATCGAGGAGCGCCTGTTCGATCGCGTGGCAGCGCTGCAGGCGCAGCTGCGGCAAGTGTGCTTCCCCGGTGAGCATCCGGTCCCGGGCATCGGTGAGTTCGATGAGCAGCAGTTTGAACCACAGTTCGTGTACGTGGTGCACGGTGATGAACAGGTGCTCGTCGTGTGCCGACGGGCAGAGGGGGACGTGCTGGGCGAGCAGGTCGTCCAGGTGCAGGTACCGGCTGTAGGTGAGGGGTGGCGTGGCGGTCATCGCCGCCAGCTCTTCTCGTTCTGATGCCTGACTGCTGGCCTGGTAGATGGCCATGGTGCATGAGAGAACAGCGGCTCGTGCGCTGTGCACGGCCTCGCGGAGTTGGTCCAGCTGCTGCCGGTCAGAATTCCACAGGGAGGCGAGTGCGTGCAGGGCGGTTTCCACGGGTTGTTCTGCTGTTCACTCGATGGCATCGGTGTTGGGTATGCGGCGGGAGGCCGTGGTCGCATGCAGGGTCCCTGACGCTGCTGTGAGGAGCGCGTACGTGTCATCGGCAGACGCGGGCCTTGGATGGCCAGCAGAGTTTGGTTCGCATCCGGGGGGGCCGGCACGGCACTGGTCCGTGGAGCGGTCTGGGGGGCGCTGTCGGCTCCGGCCCGGTGTTGCCTTTGCGCACTCATCACCGGCCTCCTCCGGAAGTGGGCATGGGCGCTGGTCTGATTGTGTCCTCGCTGGGCCGAGAGGTGTGGGCGAGGTCGACAAGGCGGTCGTCCAGGATGAGGAAGTCGAGCCCAATGGTGCGGGCCGATCGGATGGCTTGGTCGGCGGTATCGACGATGGGCTCGCCGCGTGTGTTGAAGGACGTGTTGATCAGCACCGGCGGTGCGCCCGCCTGCTGGAGGTGGTCAAGGATGGCCCAGAGGGGTTCAGCTGGGTCGGTGATGATCTGAGGGCGAGCGGTGCCGTCTATGTGGACGGCGGCCGGGATGCCGTTGTGTCCGCGGTCGGTGACCTGGGCGGCGCCGAGCATGTAGCGGTGCAGGGTGGGATTGCCGGTCCAGTAGGTGTCCTCGGCCGTGGAGGGGCCGACCGGGGACAGCGGCCGCCACAGTTCGCGGCCCTTGGCGAAGTTGAGCCGGTCCCGCATGTGCGGGTCCTGGGGTGAGGCGATGATGGAGCGGTGGCACAGGGCACGGGGGCCGATCTCGGCCCGGCCGGTCACGATGGCGCCCATCTGGCCCGTCAGCAGGCGTTCTGTCACGGCATCGGGCGAGAACGGCTGGGGCGTTGCGTCGTGCAGGGACAGGGCCCGGTCGATCTCGAATATGGGGATGGCACGGCCGAGGTAGGGGGTGAGCGGCGGATTCGGGGTGCGGGGCGGGGCGATGGCCCAGGCGGCGCCGAGTGCGACTCCGGCGTCGTGCGGGACCGGCGGCACGTACACCGGTTGCGGTAGGTGGCCGTTGGAGGAGCAGTTCAGCGCCACACCCCCGGCCAGGCACAACGCCTCCAGGCCAGTGGCACGGCGGGCGCGCTCGGCGAGCAGCGCGAATACCTGCTGCAGGCTGGCCTGGGCACTCCAGGCCAGGCGGACCGCGTGAGCATTCTGGTCGAGCTCGCTGGTGGGGGTCTGCTGTCTGCGGTAGCCCAGCTTGCGGAAGTGGTCCCACCAGGCGAGGATGATCTGCCGGTCAGGTGTGTTCGGCGGCAGGGTGAATGGCGGGGTGAAGGTGTCGCCGTCAAGGTCAAAGACCGGCCACGGGGCTGCGGATTGGGCGCGGCCGTAGGCAGCCAGTCCCATGGTCTTGCCGGCTTCCAGCGTGTGCAGGCCGATGATCTCGGAGACCGCGTTGTACATGTGCCCCAGCGAGCTCGGGATGGGCCAGCGGTCCCGGCGGATCAGCGGCTGGCCGTGCCGGGCGTCGTAGATGGAGGCGCTCTCCTCATCCCCATAGCCGTCAGCGACCACCACGGCCGCCTCGGCGTAGCCCGAGGCATAGAACGCCGACGCGGCGTGTGCGTAGTGATGAGGCACAAACACCAGATCGGGATGACGCACCAGGTCCAGCTCCCAGCCCAGCGCATCCGTGAGGAACGTGCGGCCGTCACCGAACTGCCACGGCCTGCCCAGGACGGTCGGATCCAGTCGGCCCAGATCGGTGCGGCATGCATGCCGAGGCAGATCCCACCCCAGCGCCACCACATCCACATCTGCCGGCTTGATGCCAGCCATGTCCAGGCACGCCTGTGTGGAGGTGCGTGGGTATGAGTTGAGACCGTGCTTGATCCGGGAGATCCGTTCCTCCTCGATTAGAGCATGGACGACGCCGTCGCCGTCGATGAGACAGGCCGCGGGGTCATGCCAGCCAAGAGGAGGAGCATTCAGTCCGAGGATCCACATGGAAGGGCCTCAAATCGTAGTGGTAGGAGGTCGCCGGTCTCAGCCGGAAGGGGCAGCCAACTGCTTGCCGACAGCCTGGAGCGCGACTGCGCGCCACTCGCCCGCACATTTCTCCCAAATGCACAGGAACCGGACGTCTTCGTGCTCGGTCCGCCCGTCGGAGTAGGTGTGGTCACCGAGGAATTCACCGGTCACCAGCGCCACCGCTCCGTCGGCCAATAGCTGCACGCAGAAGTTCTCGATGCCGTGGATGTCCGTCCCGCCGTCCTCGGCCAGCGCCTCGTAAAGGCACCTGTATCCGGCGAGATCGAAGGTCTCCCCCGTGAAATGGGTATATCGGAACTCGGGTGCCATCACCCGATCCACGAAAGAAACGTCCCGCTCCTTGATGGACGTCATCCACGCCTCGAAGAGCTTGCGCAGTTCGATTTCTATTCCATCTGGCACTTCTTCCCTCTTTCGATTCAGCATCGGTTGCTAATCAGGTAGCTATTACTGGTAAATCTGGTCGAGTGTTGCGGCAAGGCGGGTGAAGTTGTCCGGGTCGCTGTAGAGCGTGTAGTGGTTGCCGGGCAGGGAGACGGTGGTGAGATTTCCGGTGGTGTAGGGCTGCCAGGCCTCGGGAGGCAGATCCTTGATGCCGATGACGTCGTATACGGGGTTGCGGCGCTCGGTGGCGGCCAGGTTGGTGATGTCGGCGTTGATGGCCAGTGACCGAGGGGCGGTGGACAGTGCCATGCCTGTGCGCACGACCATGGTCACGAAGCGGCGCATAGTCTCCTCGGTGGTGCGGGACCAGGTGGGCTGACGTAGGAGGGCCATGGCCTCGTCGGCAGTCTCGGCGGTTCCGTCCGGCAGAGGCAGCCCGAGGAAGTAGGCCAGGGTGATCGGCGTGGCGCGCAGGTAGTCGGTCTCGGAGAACTGGCGAGGGTAGGCCTCCAGCGGAATACCGTCGATCATGACAATGTCTCTGACCGTCTCGCCTGTCTGCTCTAGCTGGCGGGCGGCTTCGACGGCCAGATTGCCGCCCAGGGAGTAGCCAGCGAGCCGGTAAGGGCCGTGCGGTGCGACGGTGCGGATCTCGGTGATGCACCGGGCGGCCATCTTCTCCAGCGTGGTCGGCGGGCTGTCTTCCTCGAAGGGGTAGCCGATGGCGTAGGCGGGCCGGGCAAACCGGGTGTGCTGGGCGAGCTTGTGGTAGCAGAACACGGTGCCGTTGGCCGGATAGAGGAAGAACACCTCCTGCCCGGGCGTGCCTTGGCGGAGCGGGACCATGACGGGGTCGACCAGGTTGCCAGCCGGCCAGGTGCGGATCTCCTCGGCTATCCGGCGCGGGGTACCCATGCCAATGAACCGGCCCAGGCCCAGAACCGGGCCGATCTGGTCGGCGATGGCGTCGACGATCTCCACTGCGGTGATGGAGGACCCGCCGAAGGCATCGAAATGGTCGTCAGGACCGAAATCATCCGCGCCAAGGTGGGTGCGGAAGATGCCGGTGATCTGCTCGACCAGGTCACCAGGCACATCTGCGCTATCTTCGACTATCTGGCCTGCCAGGGCGGGACTATAGGGTTGAGCTGCGGGTGGGTTGATCCAGTGTCGCTCGGGATGCAAGGGATGGCCGGGCAGCGAAATCTTGACTGCATGGGACGGAGCTGTGGGGTCCGTCAGCGTGGCGCACAGGGGGTTCGCCGCGCCATTGAGGTAGCGGTTCAGGGCGTCGCGGGCTTCATCGAGGGTGCGGGCGTGCAGGGTGACGCTGTTGGGCCAGCGGGCCCGGCCCTGGGCGAGGGTGTAGGCCAAGTCGTCTATGCGTACGTCATGGGTGGCCAGGTGGGCGTGCAAGTCATGGGCTGTCTGACGCAAGTCGGCGTCGGTGCGGGCGGACAGATACAGCTGGTAGTCCTGCTCGGCAGGCCCAGGGCGGGGTGCGGTCTCTGGCCGCGTGGAAAGGATCATGTGGACATTGGTGCCGCCCATGCCCAGTGAGGACACCGCCGCCGCCTTCATCGGCGCCGCCGGGGAACGTAGGTGGTCGTAGACGGTGAAACCTTGCTGCTCCAGATGGAGCAGAGGATTGGGGATGGTGTAATTGATCTGCGGCGGGATGGACTGGTGGTAGAGCACGAGGACAGCCTTGATCAGGCTGGCGATTCCTGCCGCAGTGTCCAGGTGGCCGAGATTGGCCTTGATGCTGCCCAGTCCGCAACCGTCCGCGACGCCGCCGGCGGATGCGTAGGCCTTAGCAAGCGCGTCCACCTCGATCGGGTCTCCGAGCTGGGTGCCGCTGCCGTGCGCCTCGATGTAGCCGATGTCGGTCGTAGGAATGTCAGCGTTCGTGACGGCCTGGGTGATCGCATCGATCTGAGCGGAGGTGCTCGGTGCGGCGAAGCTGATCTTATCGGCGCCGTCGTTGTTGACCCCGATGCCGCGAATGACGGCGTAGACGCGGTTCCGGTCGGCGACCGCGTCGGCCAGCCGCTTGAGGACCACCACGCCGGCGCCGTTGCCGCCGACCCACCCCGAGGCGGCCGCATCGAAGGGCCGGCAGTGCCCGTCCCGGGAGAAGGTGCCACCCTCCGAATACACGTATCCCGCGGGGTGCGGCAGACGCAGGGATGCCGCGCCGGCGATCGCGGTGTCGCAGCGGCCCGTCGCTAGCGCTGTGCAGGCCGCATCGACGCCCACCAGCGCGCTGGAGCAGGCGGTCTGCACGGCGACGGCGGGACCGGTCAGGTTCAGGGTGTGGCATACGCGGCTGGCCAGGTAGTCCACCTGGTTCCCCAGCCGTACCGAAGCTGGCAGGTCCGTCCCTGCGTACAGGCCAGCGGGCAGCACATTTTGCGTGAGGTAGCTGTTGGCTCCCGTGCTGGCGAACACCCCGGTCCGCCCGCCGGGCGGCGCACCGGCATCTTCCAGTGCACGCCAGGCGCATTCCATGAACAGCCGGTGCTGCGGGTCGGCCAGCGCGGCCTCGGCCGGTGTCATCCGGAAGAACGCCGCATCGAACTCCCCTACACCGGACACCAATGTGCCGTAGGGCACATAGGCAGGATCGGACAGCAGATCCTCCGGCACCCCTGCTGTCTGAAGCTCTACAGGGCTCAGGAGGCGTACCGCTTCCCGGCCTTCGGTAAGCGACTGCCACAGCTCGGTGACACTGTCCGCGCCTGGAAGGCGCCCGGCCATTCCGACGATGGCGATCTCGGTTCGAGAAGTGGTCGGGAAACTCATGATCCATTCCGTTTCCGATTGGGCAGCGTTACTGTTTGCGCTCGGGGGCGTCGGGGTCATGTCTGGCGGGGACTGGCCTTGCCGACGGACGCGTCGAGGAGAGAGGCGACGTGGTCGGTGTAGCCGCGCAGAGTGGGATACGTGAACAGATCGAGTGGGGTGAGGGAGGCGGGAGCGGTGAGCCGTTCGGTGATACAGGCGTGGATCCGCGGCACGTCGAAGGAGGTGCCGCCGATGTCGAACAGCGTGTCGTCGGGGGCGATGTCGTGCTCCACATCGCGCTCACGCAGGATCTCCTGCCAGACGGCCCGCACCTGCCCCAACAGGTCCGTTGCCGGTGAGGTGGCAGGTGACGGGGCGGTATGGAGGGCTGCGGGGGCTGGAAGGGCGCTACGGTCGATCTTGCCGTGGGGGTTCAGGGGCAGCCGGTCGAGCCAGATGAAGATGGCAGGGATCATGCGGGACGGCAGGATGGCGCCCATGTGGTCATGGAGTTCCGCTTCGCTCGCCGGTTCGTGATCTGCGGTCCGGACGAGGTAGGCGACCAGTTCGCCCTCCCGGTCGAGGGCGGTCGTGTGACGGGTGACGACGGCCTGTGAGACGGCGTCGTGGCTGCACAGGGCGTTCTCGATCTCGGCGGCCTCGACACGCAGGCCGCAGATCTTGAATTGGCCGTCGCGGCGGCCGTGGAAGGCGATGGTTCCGTCCTGATGCCAGCTGGCGACGTCTCCGGTGCGGTACAGGCGCGCTGCGTCGTCGTCGCTGAACGGGTCGGGAATGAACCGTTCAGCGGTCAGCTCCGGGTCGTTGAGGTATCCGGCCGCGACCCCGTCACCGCCGGTGACCAGCTCTCCTTCCTCACCGATGTCGGCCAGGGTGCCGTCGTCGCGCAGGATGTAGCAGGTGGTGTTGGCAATCGGAGTGCCGATCGGCATCGCCGTGGCGTCGGCGGGCAGCTCATTGACCAGATAGGCGGTGGTAAAGGTGGTGTTCTCGGTCGGCCCGTAGGCATTGATCAAATGCTTGGGCGGATGATGGACCAGCACCTCTCGGGCCAGGTGAAGGTTGAACGCGTCCCCGCACACCAGCACATCACGGACCGCCGTGAACAAGTCAGGCCGTTGGCCCACCAACTGGTGGAAGATGGCCGTGGAAAACAGCGCCACGGAGATTGCGTGCCGGTCCAGCAGCCGGCCTAGATGATCGGGGGAGAACTCCACCTGCCATGGCGCAACGACCAGAGCTGCGCCGTTGAGGAGCGCCCCCCAGATCTCGAACGTCGACAGGTCGAAGGTCAGGGCCGTGATCTGCAGGACACGGTCGGCCGGGCTGAAGCTGATGTAGTCGGTGTTGACCACGAGGCGGGTAATGCCGCGCTGCCGGACGCCGACGGCCTTGGGCCGGCCGGTGGAGCCTGAGGTGAACATCACATACGCCAGGTCCTCTCCGATGACGGGGCGGGCCAATGCCGGCGGATGGTCCGTCATCCGGTTCTCTAGCCGCAGCGCCGAGCCGCCGACGACGTCGAGATCACAGTCTGCACCGGGCAGCGCGATGACCAGGTGGACCTCGGCGTCTTCGGCCATGGCTTTCAGCCGCGGCAGTGGATGGGCCGCGTCCAGCGGTACATACACCGCGCCGGCCTTGACGATGCCCAGAAGCGCGACGATGGCTTCCGCGCATCGTCGGCCCAGCACGCCTACCCGCTGTCCGGGCTGGACACCGCGGTCGGCCAGGGTGTGGGCGACGGCGTTCGCCCGCAGGTCCAGCTCCCGGTAGGACAGTCGGTGCTCGCCGTCGATGACGGCGCACTCATGAGGTCTCTCGTCGGCCCAGCGGCCAAACAGTTCCGCCAGACTGGCGTCGCGCGGGTAGGGCCGGGCGGTAGCGTTCCACTGCCGCACCCGGGCCGTGTGCAGGGACTCGGTCGTACCGCTCTCGGCTGGTGTTGGTGTGTGCTTCATGTCCGGTCCAGTGCTGTCAGGAGACGGGGCTCGGCGTCGGGGCAGAAACGAGCAGGCCAGTGAGTTGGTCGAGGTGCATGGCCAGCTCAGCGGGGGTGTAGCAGTGGGGGTTTGCGTCGAGTTCGAGCACGGGCGGCTTGCCGTCGGCGCGGGCATGTAGATAGATGGCGAGATCTTCGACGAACGCCGCACCAGCGGACAGGTTGGTGGCCGTGGCCGGGTGGCCGGCGAAGTGGAGTCCGTAATCGAAGGGCATCAGGTTGACCATCGGCCCGAACAGCCGTCGCGAGCCGCCGACGAGCTGCAGGTCGCGTCGCAGTTGCTCGCTCCGGTAGCGCTGGTGGGGCCGGATCGCCCGCATCTCCGCCACGACGGCCCGCACCACGCCTGCCGTCCCGGTCTGCGCAGTGACGGGTACACGCAGTGGCATGGTGTTCATCACCATGACGGGTGTGCGTGCGGCGACCGACCCGAGGCGGCCCATGACGGGGACGCCCAAGATCACCTCGTCGGCCCCGGTGTGTCGGTGCACGTAGAGGGCGGTGAGGCCCAGGACCACTTCGGCCCAAGTGGCACCGTTTTGCTCGGCCAGTGCGCGCCAGCGGTCCACGGCGTGGGCCGGAAGCCGTTTACTGCACCGGATGAGCCGCCCACAAGGAACCGATACACGCTTGCTCAGGCTCACCGCCTGCGGGGCGTCGCCGAAGCGGGCTTGCCAGAACTCCCGGTCTGCCTCGCACCGCGCAGAGCGGCGATAGGCGGCCTCATCATCGACTACCGCCCGCAGGGAACCGAACCGCCCGGTGGCACAGGGGCTTTCGGTGACGAAGGCGGTGTACAGCTGCGCCACCCGGTTAGCGATGAGAGAGAAGCTGTAGCCGTCCAGGGCGATGTGATGCGCGCGGTGATACCACCGGTAGCGGTCGGAGCCGAGGCGGAACAGGGCGTGCGCGAACAGCGGACCCTGTTCCAGATCGGTCACGGTCTGCAGGTCTGTGCCCACCCAGTCGAGCGCGGCCCGGTCCGGGTCTGGTTCGCTGCTGACGTCAATGACAGGAAGCTCCCACTCACCAGGGGGGTGCAGAACCTGGATCACGCCGCCCGGATCTGCCTCGAAGCGGACATGCAGGGCATCGGTCTCGGCGATGGTCTGGCGCAGGGCCTGGGCGAAGCTTGTCGTGTCCAGGGGGCCGTTGACCTGGAGGTATTCGGCGGCGTTGTACAGCGTGCAGGTGGGGGCCAGTTGCTGGCCGATCCAGACGCCTTGCTGGGCAGCGGTCAGCGGCAGCCGCTCCGCCGCCTGCGGCCTCTTCTTAGGCATGGCGTCCGGCCTGGGAGGTGAGCAGTGCGCTCCACTCGTTCAGGGTGGGCCGTTCTGCGAGGTCGGCGAAGGTGACGGCGGCGCCGGCAGCACGCCATCGCTCGACCAGCGTCATCAGCCGGATGGAGTCCAGCCCCTGCTCCATCAGCGGCACATCCGCCGCGATGAAGGCTGGCATCACGCCGAGCACGGCGGCTACATCCTGACGCAGCCTGCCCAGGGACAGCTCACTGTTCACGCTCATGATGCGCCTCCAGCGGGCCCAGCCGCGGCGGCGATGCGGTCCCGTAGCTGTTGTTTGCTGATCTTGCCGACGGCTGTGCGGGGCAGGGCGTCGATGAACTCGATCCGGTCGGGCACCTTGTAAGCGGCCAGCCCCGGCTACGGACGAAACCGAGCAGCTCGGACGCCTTGGCGTGGCCGTTGCGCGGAACGATGTAGGCGCAGATGCGTTCGCCGAGGAAGGCGTCCGGCATGGCCACCACGGCGGTCTCGGTCACGTCCGGGTGCGCAAGCAGGTGGTTTTCGATCTCTTCGGCGGCGATCTTCTCCCCGCCGCGGTTGATCTGGTCCTTGGCCCGGCCGACCACCACCAGGTGCCCAGTGGGGGTCTGGCGGACGATGTCGCCGGTGCGGTAGAAGCCGTCCGCGGTGAACGCGGCCTTGTTGTGGTCCGGGGCCTTGTAGTAGCCGCGGATGGTGTTCGGGCCGCGCACGAGAAGGTGCCCCGGCTCACCGGAGGGCACGTCGTGGTCGGCGTCATCGACCACACGGATCTCATCGGCCGGTGACAGCGGCTGCCCCTGGGTAGTGAAGACGGTCTCGTCGGGGTCATCGAGGCGGGTGAAGTTCAAAAGCCCCTCGGTCATCCCGAAGACCTGCTGCACCTGGCAGCCCAGCACGGGCCGCACCGCGCGGGCCAGCTGTGGACTCACCTTCGCCCCGCCCACCTGCAACAATTCGAGGCTGGAGAGGTTCTGCCCAGTGTGCTCGGCGGCCTGCAGCCATAGCGCAGCCACCGGAGGCACCACAGCAGCCACCGTGGCCCCTTCCTGCTCGATCAGGGGAAAGACAGCGTCCGGTGCCGGGTGCGGCCCGAGCACCACTCGGCCGCCGGACAGGAAGGTCCCGAGCGCCCCAGGGGCGCTGAGGGAGAACTGGTGTGCCACCGGCAGTGAGCACAGATACACGGTCTCGGGGCCGAAGCCGCACACTTCGGCGCTCGCCCGAGCCCCGTACAGGTAGTCGTCGTGCGTGCGCGGGATCAGCTTCGGTGTGCCGGTCGTCCCGCCCGACAGATGCAGCAATGCCACACCGCCCGCATCGGCCGCCGGCCACTCCTCGGCCCCGCCCTCCGGCGCAGCGTCACGCACCGAATCGAGCGAACAGAAGTCACCTGGGGCGCCCACGACGAACACATGCCGCAGCGTCGGCGCCTCCATGAGTACCTCCGCTGCCAGCACACCGAAGTCGAAACCGGCATGCCGCTCGGCGACGACATAGGCGACAGCCTCGGTGAACCTGCAGAAGTAACTCACCTCACTGCGCCGGTACGCCGGCAGCACCACCACGGGCACCGCACCGATCTTGAATAGGGCGAACAGCACCTCGAAGAACTCGGCGACGTTGGGCAGCTGGACCACCGCCCGGTCCCCGGGTATGACGCCCAGGGACCGGAAGCCAGCGGCCAGGCGGCTGGAGCGCGCATCCAGCTCCCGGAAGGACCAGCGCTCTTGACCTGCCACGACCGCAACGCGGTCACCGAACCGCGCCGCCCACTGACCCGGCAGCTCGCCCAGCGCCTGCCCCGACCAGTAGCCAGCCCTGCGATAGCGCTGTGCAAACCCTTCGGGCCAGGCCGTAAAACCATCCAGCATGATCACCCTTGGGGGTTGTCGACGAGGACCGCGGCAAGCGATGCGGCGGCCAGACGTGGGGCGCATGATGCGGTCGGCGCAGTAGCCAGGCCGCCCACACCAGCGGTCAGCATTCGGCCAACGGCTGCTGCTGTCTGGGAGACAGGGCCGGTAAGGTCCGCACCTCCACAACAGAGGAGACATACATGGCTTTGTTGCTCTCAAAAGCCCTTAATTCACCCTCAGCCCACACCCACTCGAATCACTTGAGT
This sequence comes from Streptomyces sp. CA-251387, assembly GCF_050936625.1. Lineage (NCBI taxonomy): Bacteria > Bacillati > Actinomycetota > Actinomycetes > Kitasatosporales > Streptomycetaceae > Streptomyces > Streptomyces sp. CA-251387. Next base: position 303,266 of record NZ_JBNJMJ010000002.1, read on the forward strand.
AATTGCTACTCAGCAGAGATGGATGGAACTCCACCACCAAGTACTACAGCCTCAGATCTTGAGGTTGTGATCGGTTCTGCTCGGGCCGCCGAAGCAGCCGCCGCGGAACTGCCGCGAGTGCAGCCAGGTGCGGCGGCATGCCGGACTGGGCCCGTGCTCGGCCTGCTGGCAACAGCACCCCGACCGCCCCCTCATCCGCGGCGAACACCTTCGCGGCCAGCTCTCCGATCCGCCCGCCTGGCTCGAGGACTCCGTCACGCATGTCGCAGCCCATCTGCGTCGCCCGGGCCTGCGGCCTCGTCACCGCCTGGGCCTACTCTTGGAGGACGAGCGCTCCAACTCGCTCCAGGCCCTGCTGGAGCGAGCCCGCAGCCCCAGACGATCGATGGGCTCCTTCGCCCGCGCACTAGGGTCCGTCTTCAAAGATCATCTCGTAATGGATCATGGTGGGTGTGATGCGCCGCCATGAACTCACCGACCGTGAGTGGGAGTTACTCGCTCCACTCATACCGCGAGCCGTGACGGGCCGACCTCGCGTCGAGGACCGGAAGATCGTCAACGGCATGGTGTACAAGATCCGCACCGGGATCTCCTGGCGCGACCTGCCGGCCCGTTACGGCCCGTGGAAGACGGTGTACACCCGCTTCCGCCGCTACGCCCTGGACGGTGTGTTCACCCGGGCCCTGCAGCAGATCCAGGCCCAGGCCGACGCAGTCGGCGACATCGACTGGCTGGTCCAGATCGACTCCACCGTCGTCCGCGCCCACCAGCACGCAGCCACCACCGGCCGAAAAGGGGGCAGCAGCGGGCGGACGAACCGGACGATCACGCCCTCGGCCGATCCCGAGGAGGACTGACCACCAAAATCCACCTCGCCTGCGACGGCAAAGGACGCCCGCTCGCCATCCTCCTGACACCGGGCCAACGTCACGACAGCATCTGCGCACACCCACTGCTGGAACGGATCCGCGTCCCTCGCATCGGCCTGGGCCGACCGCGCTGCAAGCCCGACCAGGTCGTTGCAGACAAGGCCTACAGCTCCCGCGGCTTCCGCGCCTACCTGCGTAAACGTGGCATTGCGCATGTCATCCCCGAGAAGATCGACCAGCGACGGCACCGACACAACCGCGGCCGCCGCAGCGGCAGACCGCCAGGATTCGACCGGGAGACCTACCGCCGACGCAACATGATTGAGCGCTGCTTCAACCGGCTCAAAGGCATCCGCGGCATCGCCACCAGATACGAGAAGACCGCCACCTCCTACGAAGCGGCGGTCACACTCGCGTCATTCCTGCTCTGGGCAAGATCCGTTTGAAGACGGGCCCTAGAGGACTTCTTCTCCCTGAGTAACCTGGCCCTGCCACCGACCAGGATCGCGTCCCATGAAGTGGTGTAGCCGGGCCGCGTCCCGGAACGCGCGGGTGTCTGCCCGGGGCGTGCATCCGCTGATGGTGCATGCTCCCTGAGCAAGGGCAGGCCATCGCGCAAGTCTCCCTGGTGAACGGGCAGTTCAACCGGAGGAGCACGCGATGGCCTTGTCCCAGTCTGAGCTGATGCGGCTGCTGGAGTCACTACGTCGGGCCGACGGAGTTGAAGCAATCAGGGTGGTGTGCGAGCGCATCCTGCAGGAGCTCATCGAGGCCGAGGCCACGGAGGTGATCGGGGCCGCCCCGGGCGAGCACTCCGAGAAGCGCACGACCTGGCGCAACGGGCACCGGGAGAGGCTGCTGACCACCCAGGCCGGCGACCTGGACCTGAAGATCCCGAAGGTGCGGACCGGGTCGTTCTTCCCCTCGCTGCTCGAGCGGCGCCGGCGTATCGACCGGGCTCTGTTCGCTGTGGTGATGGAGGCATACGTGCAAGGCGTGTCCACCCGTAGCGTGGACGACCTGGTCAAAGCACTCGGTGCGGACTCGGGGATCTCCAAGTCGGAGGTGTCGCGGATCTGCGGTGAGCTCGATACCGAGCTGACCGCGTTCAAGGAGCGGCCGCTGGATCACACCGTCTTCCCCTACGTCTTCCTGGACGCCACCTACTGCAAGGCGAGGGTCAACCACCGGATCGTCTCGCAGGCCGTGGTCATCGCGACCGGGATCTCCGCCACCGGGCATCGCGAGATCCTCGGGCTGATGGTCGGCGACAGCGAGTCGAAACCGTTCTGGACGAAGTTCCTGCGCTCCTTACGGGCCCGTGGCCTGGACAACGTCCAGCTGGTCATCTCCGACAGTCACAGCGGGCTGGTGGCCGCAATCCGCACTGTCTTCCTCGGCGCGGCCTGGCAACGGTGCCGAGTCCACTTCGTCCGCGACGTCTTCAGCGTGATCGAGAAGGGCTCCGGCGAGATGGTCGCGGCGACCATCCGCACCATCTTCGCGCAGACCACCGCCGAGCAGGTCCGCACCCAGCTGGACGTGGTCGCCGACATGCTCGGACGACAGTTCCCGCAGGTCAAGAAGATGCTGCTGGACGCCGCAACCGACATCACCGCGTTCGCGGACTTCCCGCCGGCGCACTGGAGAAGATCTGGTCGACCAACCCGCTGGAGCGGCTGAACCGGGAGATCAAACGGCGGGCCGACGTCGTGCAGGTGTTCGCCAACCCTGCCGCTCTGGACCGGCTCGCTGCCGCGGTTCTGGCCGAACTCCACGACGAGTGGCAGGTCTTCGACCGCCGCTACCTGTCGGAAGCCTCCATGGCCGAGCTCTTCACCACCAAGCCATCCGCATCTGAACCGCAGATCACCTCGCAACCGGAACCGAAGCAGCTGCCGTGACTACACCACCCCACGGGACATGACCCCGACCAGGCCGATCGGCTCGCCGTCGGGCGGCGCAAGCGCCGCATCGTCGCCGTCACAGAACCGCTCGGCAGGACGGCTGTTCAAGGGCTTCGAGGACTGGTCATCACAGCGGCGCACGGCACGTGGGGGATGGTGGTGAGGCTCAGTTCCCGCCGTGACACGGGCTCGTGTCCGGCCCATGGCCAGGCATCGACACGTGTGCATGACCGCTGCGAGCGTCGTTTGCAGGATCTTCCGCTGGCCGGGCATGCGGTACGGATCCTGCCTCAGCGCACGCTCGCCGAGCAGATACGGCCCGCCCATACGCCCCTGTCACGGATCGCGCTCGCGCTGGCCGGCCGTGCCGGGGCGCGGGTGGCCAACGCCCTGAAGCCGTCAGTGGGGCGAATGGGGCTGTTGAACCGATTCGGGCAATGCCCGAGCCGTTCTATGACACGCCATGAGCCCTCGGCGTCGACGATTTGCCACCATGCGCGGCCACTCGTACGCCACGTGATCACGGGTGACGGCACCGGCCCATCGAGGTGCTGCCAGGGCTCGAGGCAGCGCCACTGGCCGCATGCCTGACGGCTCACCCCGGAATGGAGGTGATCTGGCCGGTACCGGGCCGGCGCCTACGCCGAAGGCGCCGGGCGCGGCGCCCCGAATGTCTTGCAGGTCGCAGACCGGTTCCAACTGTGGCAGAACCTCGGCCAGGCGGTCATGAAGTGCCTCGCATCCCACCGTGACCAGTTGTGCGCCGTCACCCGGAGGGCGCCGCTGTCTCGACCGGCAGCTCCCGTCAAGAGAGGTTGATGCCCGCCATGCGTTGCCGACCGGGCGCCGGACTGAACATGCGGGCGCATCATGCCCTCGTCCCCGGCCCGTTGAATGCGGGGATGGACCTGCACGCCATCGCCCAGCATCTGGGCTGGGGACGTCACACCGTCCAGTGGTTCGCCCGCCCTGCCCGCTGGCAGGACGCCGTCTCCGGGCCGCCGCACCCGACCCGGCCTCCTCGATGCGGTCACCGGCTGGCTTACCGTCACCCCTCCACGTTCACCGAGGACGAACATCAGCAGTTCAAGACAGTGCTCAATGCCTGCCCCGAACTGGCCACCACGCACCGGCTGGTCCGCGACTTCGGCGACATGCTCACCGGGCAGACCCTGGCATGGGTGAGCCGGCACTTGGAGGTCGGCGAACAGGTCGTCAGAACCGAGTCGCTGCACGGCGGCATCACTGCCGAAATGCGGCGGCTGATCGTCGGCACGGTGGGACGGCGGCACCCGTGACCTGGTGCTGCGGGGGTACTTTGTGGCACCTACCGAACCTGCTGCCATCTGCCGAGGCGATCACGACTGGCTTCACGACCGCAGCAGAATCCGGTTGAGTCGACCTTCAAAATCCTACCGGGCATGGAGGACCAGCAGTGCGAGATCGTCATGGGGAGGTTCGGCAGCGAAGGTGTATACGGCCTGGCGAACTTGTTCGGCCACTTCTGCTGCCTCGAGTCCGGCGCAGCAGGACAGGATGCGTGACAGTCCGTCGTCGTCGTCCAACTGGCGTTGTCCGCTGCGTCGTTCTGTTACGCCGTCGGTGACGCAGATCAAGGTATCGCCCGGTGCAAGGGTGATGGTCTGGCACCGGTAGTCGGGGGCCTCCATGACGCCAAGGAGCAGCTGCGATTCTGCGACGGGATACACGCGGCCGTCGGGGTGGAGCAGGAGAGGGAGGGGGTGTCCGGCGCTTGCGAGTGTGCACTGGATGCTTCCGTCTGCGGCGGGTACCAGTTCCCCGTACAGCAGGGACAGGGAACGTACCTCGTCCCAATGGCCGTTGTGTCCGGTGCCTTCGGCAGCCGAGAGAGCGTCGTCGACAAGGACCTGGTTGAGACGGTCGAGGATCTTCGGGACCCCGTAGCCGTCTTCGGCCAGCAGCTTCAGCAGGGGTCGTATGAGGCCTATGACAACGGCTGCTTCTGGTCCGTGTCCGCATACGTCTCCGAGTGCGAAGCACCATCGGCCATCGTTGGTCCGGAACAGGTCGTAGAAGTCGCCGCCCGCGGTGGCTCCTTCGCCCACCGGCTCGTACACGATGTGTGTGTCCATGTTCGGAATGGCGGCCAGGCTGGCGGGCAGCAGGCCCCGCTGGAGGACCTTGCTGGTCGTGGCGTGCTGGGTGTACTGCCGGGCTGAGGCTATTGCCATGGCCAGTCGCCGCGCGAACTCTGCTACAAGGGCGACGGCCTCGTTGTTCAGGCGAGCCGGTCCGGTCTGTCCAAGGATGAGTGTCCCCACCGGGCGGCCTGCGGAGATGAGCCGACAAGCGAGTGCTGCGCCGGTGGCGGGTCGCGGCTGCGAAGCGGTGGACGCCGCGGGACGAGGGGGAGGCCAAGGTAGCGGGACTGGCCAGGTCTGGCCCTGTCGCACCAGCTCACAGGGGAGGTCTTCGAGGGTGGTTCGCAGTTCCGTGGTGAGGCTTTCGCGGGCGTGCCAGACCCGGGCGAGCCGGGGAGCGTCCTTCGACTGCGCACTATGTGGTTCCAGCCATACCGCACACCAGTCCGCGAACCGAGGGACGAGGAGCTGTCCGGCCAGCGCAGCTACCTTGTCCTCGTCGAACTGGCCTGAGAGCAGGTCTGATGCCTCCGCCAGGAAGGATAGCTCTCCCCTGTTTTTCCATTGAGCCTCGTACTCATCCAGGGGTAGCTGGTAGGGAAGGTGCTCAGCGGCACGGGTGGGCGCGGTGTCCGGCGCGGGGGGCTGGTGAGTCGTTACCGAATCGGCGAGGTCTTGTCCGGTTGCGGGGGTATTCAAGGAGAGGCGGAACCATACGGTCTTAAGGCCGCTGCGATAGCTGACGCCCCAGGACTGCGCGATGGTTCTGACGAGGTGAAGCCCGCGGTGGCAGGTACCTGTGGTATCCAGCTCGCTCAGGAGCAGGGTCTTGGACGGGTAGTGGTCGGAGATTTCGACCACCAAGGCGGCCGGACCACAGCCTTGGGCGCAGGCGTTTTCTAGACGGCAGCACAGTTCGACGGGGGTACCTGCGTGGAGCACGGCGTTGGTGACCACTTCGCTGGTCAGGAGCAGGGCGTCCTCGACGGGAAGTACGGCTGTCTCGACGGGCAGCTTGTGCCGTGCCCAGGAATTGAGCGTGGCCCGGACGAATCTGCGTGCGGTGGCAGGAGCACGAAGATTACCCGGCACGGAGCGGAGTCTGGCCTGGGTTTGCTCACGGCACATACGGCTTGTTCTCCTCGGGCGGCTGTGACAATGGGCATCCCTCACGGCTCATATGACTGCCTCCATGAAGAGGTGGGGGTGTCCTGCTGTCAGGTGACGAGGAAGTGGGGGGCCAGTTCTTCGCGCAGTTCACGGATCGATTCCCGCATGCGGGTGAGGTGATGGCGCATTCCAGCGACATCGGGGCCCCTGCTGGCGGCGAACTGGCTCTCGATGCGCTCCAGTCGTTCACCGAATTCGTCGAGCCGTTTCCAGTCGCGGGCCAGGATCTCCTGGAGCTGGCGGTTCTTGAGGTGAAGGTCGAGGAAGACAGAGACTTTGGCGCGAAGGACCCAGGGGTCGAAGGGCTTGGCGAGGTAGTCCACGGCGCCGGTGGCGTAGCCTCGAAATAGGTAATTGGTGCTGGTTTCCACGCCGGTGAGAAAAATGATCGGTACGTCTTTGGTCTGGTCAAGCCGTTTGATGTTGGCTGCGGTCTCGAAACCGTCCATGTCAGGCATGACGACGTCGAGCAGAACGACAGCGAATTGCTCGCGAAGCAGTGCTTTCATGGCCTCCGGCCCTGAACGTGCACGTACGAGACGCTGGTTCAAGGGGTCCAGCACGGCCTCGAGGGCGGTGAGATTGTCTTCCATGTCATCGACGAGCAGGATGCTTGCCGTGTTCCGGGATGCGATGGCTGTCATGATGTCTCTTCTGAGGTGTCGCCGGCGGCCTGGTGTGTTGTGTCTTCCTCGTTGTCACTGGCATGGGAGGCCGCTGCGGCGCCCTCGGGGTCCAGCAGGTCGCAGGCAATACCGAGCAGCAAGTCGATGTCCACGGGTTTGGGGACGTATTCGTTTGCGCCGCGGGTGATAACCTCCTCGCGGTCGCCGGGGATGGCTTTGGCTGTGACTGCGATGATGGGCAGGTCAGCATAGCGGGGGGTACTGCGGATTTCCTCGATGGTCTGGTAGCCGTCCATCTCGGGCATCATGATGTCCATCAGCACAATCGCCACGTCGGGATTGCGCCGGAGGACTTCGATGCCCTCCTTGCCGTTTTCCGCGTAGAGTACGGGCATCTTGGCGCGTCCCAGCGCCTGGGTGAGTGCGAAGACCATGCGGATATCGTCGTCGATGATGAGGACACGGCTGCCGGACAGTACTCGGCCCGGGCGGCCTGAGGTCCATTCTTCCAGTCGCTTTGTGTTTGAGCAGGCATCGCCCTGGGCTACCGAAGTCTGCCAGGAAACGGGGGCTGCGGCGAAGTCACGCAGGGCGGGGCGTGGGTCGAGAGCGGTGACCTCCTGCTCTGTGGCATCCGGCTCCGACCCTGCGGGATCGTCGGGATCGAATCCGGGGGTGACAGCGGGAATGTAGAGAGTGAAAATGCTGCCCTTGCCCTGCTCGCTTTCCGCGACGATCTTGCCACCGAGCAGGGTTGCGAGTTCCCGGCTGATGGAAAGACCCAGACCCGTACCACCGTATTTGCGGTTGGTCGTACGCTCTGCCTGTTCGAACGCCTCGAAGATTGAGCTGAGTTTTTCACCCGGGATGCCGATGCCTGTGTCTTCCACGATGAAGGCGATGACAGAGCTGTCTTCCTTCAGCGTGTACGGGGGCGCTGCGCAGCGCTCCACGCGCAGGGTGACCCGGCCGCGCGAGGTGAACTTGATTGCGTTGGACAGCAGGTTGCGCAGGATCTGCTGGAGTCGCTGCTCGTCGGAGTAGATCTCAGGCAGCACATCTTCTCCGACTGCGATCTCGAAGGCTAGGCCCCGGTCTATGGCGATGGGCCGGAACGTGTCGCTGACGTAGCTGACGAGTTTGGCCAGCGGAAGTCTCTTCGGGCGCACATCCATCCGGCCGGCTTCAACCTTGGACAGATCGAGGATGTCATTGATCAGCTGCAGCAGATCGGACCCGGACCGGTAGATGGTCGTGGCGAACTGGACTTCTTGGTCGGTGAGATGGCCTTCAGGATTTTCCGACAGCAGCCGGGCGAGGATGAGCAGTGAGTTCAGTGGGGTGCGCAGTTCGTGCGACATGTTGGCCAGAAAATCTGACTTGTACTGGGAGGATGAGGCCAGCAGGGCAGCCTTCTCCTCCAGTTCGGCGTTGGAGCGCTGCAGCTCGGCCTGCTGGCTTTGCAGCTCGTCAGACCGTTCCTGCAGCTGCATCGCCAGCCGCTGGGACTCGCCCAGCAGTGCCTCGGTGCGGGAGTTGGCGATGATGGTGTTGATTGCCACGCCGATCGTGTTGACGAACTGATCGAAGAAGGCAAGGTGGACATCGGAGAAACGGGAGAACGAAGCCAGTTCAATGATGCCGAGGACGGTGTTCTCGAAGAGGATGGGGATGATTACAACGCTGGCCGGTGCTGCTTCCCCGAGGCCTGAAGTGATCTTGATGTAGTCAGGCGGCGCCTCCTCAACGAGAATGCGCTTTTTCTCCAGCGCGGCCTGTCTCACCAGCCCGTGGCCTAGCATGCCGGGAGGGTCGACGGTCGCTCCCTGTGAGCCATAGCCGGCGATGAAGGCGAGCCCCCTGTCCTGGGTGGCCGTGCGGTCGGCAGAGACGTCGGAGCCGTCTCCACTGCTGACGTCGGCCAGGAAGAAGGCGCCGAACTGTGCATTGACCAGCGGGGTGAGCTCGCGCAGGATCAGTTCAGCAACTTCTCTGAGGTCCCGGTGGCCCTGCATGAGGCCGGCCAGCCGGGCTAGATTCGACTCCAGCCAGTCCTTGGCCCGGGTGGTCTCCCTGAGCTTGGAGACCATGAGATTGACGTTGTTCTTCAGCTCGGCCACTTCGCCGCTGGCCTCAACGGCAATGGAGCGTGACAGGTCGCCCTGCGACACCGCCGATGCCACTTCGGCGATGGCCCGGACCTGGGTAGTCAGGTTCAGGGCGAGGCTATTGACGCTCGTTGTCAGGCTCTTCCACGTGCCATGGACGCCCTCGACGCGGGCCTGCCCGCCGAGTTGGCCTTCGCTGCCGACCTCGCGTGCCACGCGTGTGACTTCTGAGGAAAATGAGGACAGGGTGTCCACCATCGTGTTGATGGTGGTCTTCAGTTCCAGGATCTCGCCGCGTGCGTCGACGTCGATCTTTTTGCCGAGGTCGCCCAGGGCGACGGCTGTGGCCACCTGGGCGATGTTGCGGACCTGTGAGGTCAGGTTGTCGGCCATGAAGTTGACGTTGTCGGTCAGGTCCTTCCAGACCCCCGAGACGCCCCGCACGTGCGCTTGCCCGCCCAGGTTGCCCTCGGTGCCCACTTCATGGGCCACCCGGGTCACCTCGTCGGCGAACGCCGACAGCTGATCCACCATCGTGTTCACCGTCGACTTCAGCTGCAGGATCTCCCCCTGCGCATCCACGGTGATCTTCTGTGACAGGTCGCCGTTGGCCACCGACGTCGTGACCTGGGCGATGTTGCGGACCTGTGAGGTCAGGTTGTCGGCCATGAAGTTGACGTTGTCGGTCAGGTCCTTCCAGACCCCCGAGACGCCCCGCACATGTGCCTGCCCGCCGAGTTGGCCTTCGCTGCCGACCTCGCGTGCCACGCGTGTGACTTCTGAGGAAAATGAAGACAGGGTGTCCACCATCGTGTTGATGGTGGTCTTCAGTTCCAGGATCTCGCCGCGTGCGTCGACGTCGATCTTTTTGCCGAGGTCGCCCAGGGCGACGGCTGTGGCCACCTGGGCGATGTTGCGGACCTGTGAGGTCAGGTTCGATGCCATGAAGTTGACGTTGTCGGTCAGGTCCTTCCAGACCCCCGAGACGCCCCGCACGTGCGCTTGCCCGCCCAGGTTGCCCTCGGTGCCCACTTCACGTGCCACCCGGGTCACCTCGTCGGCGAACGCCGACAGCTGATCCACCATCGTGTTCACCGTCGACTTCAGCTGCAGGATCTCCCCCTGCGCATCCACGGTGATCTTCTGTGACAGGTCGCCGTTGGCCACCGACGTCGTGACCTGGGCGATGTTGCGGACCTGCGAGGTCAGGTTCGATGCCATGAAGTTGACGTTGTCGGTCAGGTCCTTCCAGACCCCCGAGACGCCCCGCACATGTGCTTGCCCGCCCAGGTGGCCCTCGGTGCCCACTTCACGTGCCACCCGGGTCACCTCGTCGGCGAACGCCGACAGCTGATCCACCATCGTGTTCACCGTCGACTTCAGCTGCAGGATCTCCCCCTGCGCATCCACGGTGATCTTCTGTGACAGGTCGCCGTTGGCCACCGACGTCGTGACCTGGGCGATGTTGCGGACCTGCGAGGTCAGGTTCGATGCCATGAAGTTGACGTTGTCGGTCAGGTCCTTCCAGACCCCCGAGACGCCCCGCACGTGCGCTTGCCCGCCCAGCTGGCCCTCGGTGCCCACTTCACGTGCCACCCGGGTCACCTCGTCGGCGAACGCCGACAGCTGATCCACCATCGTGTTCACCGTCGACTTCAGCTGCAGGATCTCCCCCTGCGCATCCACGGTGATCTTCTGTGACAGGTCGCCGTTGGCCACCGACGTCGTGACCTGGGCGATGTTGCGGACCTGTGAGGTCAGGTTCGATGCCATGAAGTTGACGTTGTCGGTCAGGTCCTTCCAGACCCCCGAGACGCCCCGCACATGTGCTTGCCCGCCCAGCTGGCCCTCGGTGCCCACTTCACGTGCCACCCGGGTCACCTCGTCGGCGAACGCCGACAGCTGATCCACCATCGTGTTCACCGTCAGTTTCAGCTCAAGCAGCTCGCCGGTGGCCTCCACGGTCACCGACCGTGTTAGGTCACCGCGGGCCACCGACGTCGTCACGACAGCGATGTCCCGCACCTGAGCGGTCAGCCGGGTGGCCATCGTGTTCACGGCCTCCGTCACGTCCCGCCAGCTGCCCGACAACCCCCGCACCTTGGCTCGCCCCCCCAACCGCCCCTCGATGCCCACCTCACGTGCCACCCGGGTCACCTCGTCGGCGAACAGCGACAGCTGGTCCACCATGTGGTTCACCCCACGGCCCAGACGGCGCATATCGCCCCGCAACTGACGGTTGCCGTCGTGCAGATCCACCCGCTGGGTCAAGTCGCCACCGGCCACCGCATCCAGCACCCGCGTGGCATTGGCCATCGGCACCACCAGAGCATCAAGCAGTGTGTTGGCCGCAACCACGCTTCCCGTCCAAGCGCCCTGCCCTGGACTGGCCGAAAGGCGCTCGTCGAGCCTGCCCTGCCGGACTATCTCCCGCCGTACGCGGGCCAGCTCCTGCGTGAAATGCTCGTTGCGATCAACGATCTGGTTGAATATCGCGGAGAGTTCGTTGACAACGCCTTCCCCCTGAACAGGCAGGCGAGATCGGAAGTCACCATCACGCAATGCTGTCATTGCCGCCAGCAGCGGACGCAGGTCACTTGTCCGGGCCCAGCCGTCACCCGGCGGCTGGGACACATCATTCTCAGGACACATCACGTCGACTCCGCTTATCTGCTACATGACCACGGTGAACCCAAAATGACGGCCCTTTTCGGTGCAGTACCGCCCCTGCTGTGATCCCGACTTCCCTACCGTCCTGCGGCGACAGCTTCCCGTCCGGCCGGTGGGCGGACACCTTCGAAACAGTGCAGAACCCGGCAAGTCATTCACACGGCTACAGACCCCCGTTCGTGGGCAGACAGGACCTGACCAGGCCTGCAACTGCGGCACCTGACACAGATCTGCCTCCCCCGTGCACAGGCCAGCGCCCTGCCCCACAACCTGCAGCGGCCAATCCTGACGGAGGGGTTCCTCATTCAGTGGTCCATAGCTATCTCACCGTTGAACCGAGGCGTATGAGTAACCCATGCCTAATGCTCCAGCGGTGGTCCCGGGGAACGGAAGTCAGTGCTGGTCAACGGCCTGGTGATTTTTCGTAGGCAGCCCAACATGATCATTGACCACTTTCACCGGGAGGGTTATTCACGGGGCTGTCTTCATGATCACACGGACAGCCCCGTTCGGTAGCTTGGCGTGTTTCACGACATCAAGACGAATACCAGGCGGGGCCGTTGAGCTGGAACGTTACGACAGGCTGGATGACGAGCAACTGACCGCGCTGGTGGCGCGTGTCCGCCAGGAGCTGCGGATTGCTCCCCAAGGACCATCGCTGGGGCGGATGCGGGCGCTGGGCCTGTTCCGGTCGGTGGTGCTCGTTCTGTATCTGCTGCGGCAGAACCCCGTCCAGCAAACCGCCGCGGAGTTGTTCGGCGTCAGCCAGCCGACGGTCCCCCGGCGTTGGATGCTGCTGCTGATGGAGACAGTCCTCGCCGAGCGCGTCCCTGACCCGGCGGAAGCCTCCCGCCGCCGGATCGTCCTCATCGACGGCACTCCCGTCCCCACCTGAGACTGGGCAAGTGAGGGCACCACCATGTCCTCTGGGAAGCACGCGATACCGGTTTCAATCGCCAGATCGCTGCCACTGTCGCCGCAGACCTCCTCGCGGTCTCCACTCTGGCGCCCGGGAACCGGCACGACACCCATGCCTGACGCCAGTCGAGCTTCCCGGATGCCTTCACCGGCCGGGACCGACCCAAGGACGACAAGGTGTTCAACCAGAGCATCAGCACACTGCGTGCCGCAGTCGAGCGAGCCATCACCCACCTCAAGGACAAAGAGATCCTCGCCCCCGCTACCGCGACCCCCTCACCGCCCTGCGTGGCATCGTCAAAACCACTGCCCTCACCTTGTACTGGACTGGTAGCCCCATGGGTACCCCCTCCAGGGCTTACTCGAAGCGCAGGACGAGAAGGGATCGATAACTGCACGCTTGCAGGGCGAAGTGAAGATAGCATCTTCACGGCAATGGTGCTTTGTTGACGCGCGAGAGGCGGCTCATTCACGCGACAGAATAGCTGCAACCTTAGCATTTATTCAATATCACACTCTCCCCCTCCGCGGCAAGACTCGAACCCGCCATGGAGTAATGAATACTCAATTTTCGGTGCTTCGGGGGATTCACTCAGCTTCACCACGGCCACCAAGACGACCACCTTGGCGTCATGCCTCGATCACTTGACAGGAGTCGTTAAGATCCACGAAGTTGACAGCTCGCGCCGCTTAAGAGGATGATGTCTGGCCGGAATTAGTTACCGAGTAGGTACTGGATAGGCACAAGGTCAAACATTTCTCGTCGAGGTTTCGCCCCATTGCCAATACCGGCATGGCTTTTACGGCCGCTACTGCGCCTAGGGCACGGGCAACGCACCGACCGCGGGGCCAACCAGCGCCACGCTGCTTGACATAGGACGCCCTGCCATCGCGATGCGCTAAACATTTACGCCGAACAGGGCGAGTGCCAATTGTTCGTCGTCCTGACGTGACGCACACTACTGATCAACTCGGAGAGCGGGCATGGAACTCGATCGACACGTCCTCGGCGATTCTCACACAGCCGGACTAACAGTGCGTACAGGCTAAGTTTTTCCGCTTTTCAGAAACGGCCACAATCGCACACCTATATTTCACCCTTAGGGATTTCATGGAACTTGGACGGCCATGCATTGGCTAACGGATACGGAGCGGCACGCCTGGCACACCTACCTGGAGGCCAGTAGATTGGCAAAGCGGCAGCTTGAAACAGACCTCCGGCCCTTCGGGCTGACGATGAATGACTACGAAATCCTGGCTCACCTATTTGGAGCTGAGGACATGCGGTTACGAATGAGCGACCTCGCGTCTGCCACCTTTCAGTCCAGGAGCCGGCTGTCGCACCAGATAACTCGCCTGGAGAACGCCAATCTGGTGCTCCGTCAGAAATGCGAGTCCGATCGGCGTGGCCTCTACGCGCGTCTCACAGAGCAGGGCTTGAACACAGTGAGGAAAATAGCGCCGTTTTATGCGGCGTCCGTGCGGAGACACTTCATCGCGTTCCTGTCCCCCGAGTCACTGACACAGCTCCACAAGACTCTGAAAACCATACGTCTCGGCCTTGTTGGTGGCCCGCTGGATCTACTCCGAAGCGCGGGATCCGAGAGGTAGCGCAGCAGCACCATCGTGCGCATGGCGCGGCCAACCTTCCGGAAGGCGTGGTAGATCTGGCTCTTCCGTGACCGGTTTGTTCAGCCGGCGCATCGGTGAGTTTCTTCAGCGTTGCCGCCCCAGGGTGAGGACGGCTTTGGCGATTGACGTTATGCGGTTTGGGCTGCATCGGGCTTTGCGGAAGATCGCCAGGCCTTCAGGCGTGCGACGCCGCGTTCGGCCGATGCCCGTGCCGTGGCCAGGGCCCGGGTTGACGGTCTTCTCGGTGAGGGTGAGTTTCTGCCGGGGCCTGCGTTTGATGCCTGTGGTCACCCAGGAGCCGCCGCCCTGGCAGGCGAGATCGGCCAGGACGGGGACGCCCTGGCGCTCGCAGATGCGGATGATCCGGTGGGTGCGATCAGCTGTCAGGTCGTGAACTCGGCCCGGCAATGTGAGTGAGAGCCACAGCAACCAGCCGCCCGGATCGGTGACCACCTGCACGTTCACCCGTGCCGGCGGCGCTTGGCCGAGTAGTCGGCCCGTCCGTCGCCGACTTGGTCGCACTCAGCGAGCGTGCCGTCCAGCAGGACGAAGTCCACATCGGCCTCACGCAGGACCTTCAGCAGACCCGGCGCACGTTCGCAGAGCAGGTGGACGACCGCTCTGGTGTAGACGTGAGCAGTGGACTCGCTGATCCCGAACCCGGCAGCAATCTTCGCCAGGGTGGTGTCCTCGCGCAGGAACACCAGTGCCACCATCGCGCGCTGAGACGGGCGGAGCTGCAGCGCCGGTCACCCTCACGGGTGACGACGAGTGCGGCAGGATAGATGACCACGAGGCCCCCGAGCAACGTGGTTGAGACGTCAGACATCTCGATCAACAGCTCGGGGGCCTCGCTCGTTGCGCTTCGTGAACCGTCACCTGATCGGTGGCCAGCTCGAAGAAGCTCAATGTCACGGAGGAGACGGTGCCCTGGTGGACGGAGAGGGCGACCTGCATGACGTCGGGCCAGTGGCGGCGGATGGACTCCCAGTCGATCGCAGTGCGCGGGTCGGTGGAGAACAGAGGGTCGATGTGCCGGTAGGGCACCGCCGGGTCGGGGCGATGGAAGGTGAGGTCCTGGAAGTTGCGGATCGTCGGCAGCAGATCGATCCCCATCACGTGCGCGAGCCCGAAGACCGGGAACGACTAGCTTGCGTATCGGCCTGGACTTGTTCCGGTCGTGCCGCGGAAGGGTTCTATAGGAGGGAGTCGATCAGGTAGACGGCCTCCCAGACTCCGCAGGGGACGAATCTTGAGAAGGGCGCGACGTAGGTGTCGGCGACCAGGTGGTGGACAATGCCGCCATAGCGGATCGAGGTCTCGGCCAGGAGGTTGTCGACGGCGGCGTCCATCATCGTGTCGTCCAGCTGCCACCGATCCGTCCCCCTCGACCGGACCAGGTCCAGGTCGAGATGGGCATCGACGACATCGGCGCCCACCCGGGCGAGGTTCTTCGCGGTCCAGGGGCGTTTGGCGATCGCGGCCAGCTCGTGCGCCGTCACGGTGTTCATGTGCCGGGCAGCCTGGGTGGCGCCAAGGCCGGAGCCGTAGGTGAACGCGGTGACCACGTACCGGGCGGGTGGCTCTTCAGCTTCGCGTCCGAGCCGGACAGCGGGCCAAGGCGGTGCCACCAGCCGGTCCAGTGCGCCGCCCTGGCGAGGTGTTCCAGGATGCCGCGGCCGGCAGCCGCCGGTCCAGCTCCGCCTCCAATGCGGCGGCGAAGGCGGTGCGCTCGCTTGCCGTTGCGCTGCTTGAGTGATGGAACCCCGTGAGGGGGTCGATCGTGAGGTCGGTGTCCACCGCTCCAAGGCCGTCCAAGCGTGGCTGCGGGCAATTGCCGACCGCGTTGAGCTGCATTTGATGCCCGGCTACAGCCCGGAACTCAACCCCTATGAGCTTCTTCATGCCGATATCAAGCTGCATGTCCACGCGTCAGGTGCCCGCACGGCGAACTCGTCTACGAGACACGCCGCTTTCTTCACCGCCACCAGCGCCAGCCACACATCGTCCGTGGTACTTCCACCCGCCGTGCTCGCTACACAATCCGATAGGAACCAGATCCTTTCGACTTAATATGTCGCAATCTGCCAGGTGATGCTCCACTCAACCGGCCGCTCAGCAGCTGCTAAGGAGGTCCGCGCGGCCAGTCATGACTCTACCCCCTTGAACAAGTTCGCGAGCGTCGCAAAGAAACCCTCGAACCAGGCCACCCACAACTCAACATCACGCAACGTCTCCACGAGCAGAGCAACGCTTCACCCATCAGCTGATCGCCCCCCCCTGTCGCGCCAGGTGCGTATAACCCTCCTGATGGAGAGTTTCAGTGGGGGCAATCGTCTCGTTTGGGAGAATTTCGCCTGACTGGCACTTTCCCGCCCAGGTGGCGCCTGAAAATCGCCATCACCGAGGCTAAATGTTAGGTAGCAATTACTCTTGAACCAATTACGCGCCTCATACTATTTTTTGCTGCGCACGGTGATCATTCGTGAAGTAGAAAAGAGCGTGATTTCACGGTGGGTAAGGTAAAAATCGGGCTGATTGCCACCTCCCTTGCGGCTACACTTTCAGCGGGAGTCTTGGCTAGTGCGGGGTCGGCCAGTGCGCAAGGTAGTCTTTGCAGCTCCCAAGGCCGAGTAGGCTCGAGTACGTTGTTCGGATTCACATGTGGTACTGGGATTACCGAGTGGGCGCATGGCAACGCACGCGTGAACAACATCAACACCAGCAACAGCTCTGTGTACGTGAAGAAAATTGAGATAACTTACGGATCGTCTGGCGAGTGGGGCCGCACGGTCTGCGGCATCG
The DNA here is from genome assembly GCF_050936625.1 of Streptomyces sp. CA-251387. Taxonomy (NCBI): domain Bacteria; kingdom Bacillati; phylum Actinomycetota; class Actinomycetes; order Kitasatosporales; family Streptomycetaceae; genus Streptomyces; species Streptomyces sp. CA-251387. The sequence continues at coordinate 320,094 of NZ_JBNJMJ010000002.1, forward strand.
AGAGGTGGGTCGCCAACGGCTCCGGGGCAGAGTGCTACGGCCAGTCTGGTTGGATTAACCTGCCGCATTGGCAGCTACATCAGGCCATTCCGGTGAAGGCGAACGTTACTTACTGGACAGGTTCGTCCTACATCACTCAGCCGCTGCCTCAGTCGCTTGCTTTTGTAGATGGGGCCTAAACTTCGATCCTTCGTGACAGCCCGCCGGATTCTGCGGCGGGCTGTTTCGCTGTCCGACACAGCAGTCGGGATGTCACGGCCAGTGGTCGCGTTGGCCGCTGATTGGGTGCAGAGGATCGAGAGATCACCGACATCATCTTCGCGTCGGACTGCCTGACACCGAAACGCGCGAGCAACTGCAGCTGCGGGCCGCCGGAGAAGGCCAGGACCTGGGCGCCACACGGGCAGACCCCTGTGATCAAGGTCACCAGCAAGGGCTACGGGCGCGTGGGCCTTCACTCCGGCTTGTGTGCGCCACGCCCGGCCACCGCACCCGGTCGATCTACCGCACCCTGGTGCGGCGCGGCCGACGCGGCGAGCCGAGGGGCTTCATCGCCCGCGCTACGCCCGCCGAGCTGGACGCTGCCCACGCCCAGCTAGTAGTGCTTCGTTAGGTCTATTCGTTGGTGCTGATCAAGAGCATGTTGGTCGTGTGGATGCGCATGAAGTGAACCGATTACGGGCGGCGTTGGCGATGTTCGTGGCGGATGTCTTCGCCTCGGTGCCGCGTACGGATCAGCGGGCCAAGGGTGAGTGCTATCTGCGAGGCCTGATGCTCGACGGTCGGCGCAAGTCGATCCAGCCGATGGCCGAGCGTCTGCCGGACGGGAACATGCAGGCCCTGCAGCAGTTCGTGAACCAGTCGCCGTGGGATCCGCTGCCGGTCAGGCGGCGGATCGCCGAGCGGCTGTCCAGAGTCGTCAGGCCCGAGGTGTGGGTGATCGACGACGTGTCGTTCCCCAAGTGCGGCAAGGCCTCGGTCGGGGTGGCCCGCCAGTACTGCGGAGCGGTCGGCAAACGGGCGAACTGCCAGGTCGCGGTCAGTGTCCATGCCGCCACCGACACCGCCTCGTGCCCGTTGGAGTGGCAGTTGTATCTGCCGCGGGAGTGGACGGACGAGCCCGACCGCTGCCGCAGGGCAGGCGTCCCCGAGGACGTGGTGCACCGGGAGAAGTGGCGGCTCGCGCTCGGCCTGCTGGACACACTCGCCGAGTGGCAGCTGGAGGCGCCGGTCGTGGTCGCCGACGCCGGCTACGGCGTCAGCACACCGTTCCGGCTCGGTCTCCAGGAGCGAGGGCTGTCCTATGTCCTGGCCCTCAACGGGAAGGAAGTCGCTCATCCGGAGGATGTCGAGCCGCACCAGCCCGCTTATGGCGGGCTCGGGCCGCCCACCCTTCCCCGCTACCGCACCCCGCCGCGAGCCATTTCCACCCTCGCGGCGCAGGCGGGTGCCAAGCGATTCTCCGAAGTGACCTGGCGGCAGGGCAGCAAGGGCGCGATGACCTCACGGTTCACGGTGCTGACGGTGCGGCCCGCGGGCAAACAGTCCCTGGCCGCCGCTCAGGAATCTGGCGGGGGCCGCAGCCGGTGGGACGGCGTCCTGCCCACCCAGACCCTCCTGGTCGAATGGCCGGACGGCCAGGACGCCCCGACGGACTACTGGATATCGAACCTGCCCGCCACCACACCCGTCGCTGACCTGGTGCGGTGGGCGAAGATGCGCTGGCGGATCGAACATGACTACCGCGAGCTCAAACACGGCCTGGGACTGGACCACTTCGAAGGCCGAACCTGGCGCGGCTGGCACCACCACGTCACCCTCGTCACCGCCGCGCAGGCATTCCTCACCCTCCGCAGGCTCGACCCAAAAGTCGAGACACCGACGCGAGCCTCTACCAGACCCTCGACGCACTCCAAGACCTGCTGAGGTGCTGGACCGGCACCTGCACCACCTGCGGTCGCCCCCTCAAAACCAGCAGAACCAGAACCTAACGAAGCACTACTAGTAGTGCTTCGTTAGGTCTATTCGTTGGTGCTGATCAAGAGCATGTTGGTCGTGTGGATGCGCATGAAGTGAACCGATTACGGGCGGCGTTGGCGATGTTCGTGGCGGATGTCTTCGCCTCGGTGCCGCGTACGGATCAGCGGGCCAAGGGTGAGTGCTATCTGCGAGGCCTGATGCTCGACGGTCGGCGCAAGTCGATCCAGCCGATGGCCGAGCGTCTGCCGGACGGGAACATGCAGGCCCTGCAGCAGTTCGTGAACCAGTCGCCGTGGGATCCGCTGCCGGTCAGGCGGCGGATCGCCGAGCGGCTGTCCAGAGTCGTCAGGCCCGAGGTGTGGGTGATCGACGACGTGTCGTTCCCCAAGTGCGGCAAGGCCTCGGTCGGGGTGGCCCGCCAGTACTGCGGAGCGGTCGGCAAACGGGCGAACTGCCAGGTCGCGGTCAGTGTCCATGCCGCCACCGACACCGCCTCGTGCCCGTTGGAGTGGCAGTTGTATCTGCCGCGGGAGTGGACGGACGAGCCCGACCGCTGCCGCAGGGCAGGCGTCCCCGAGGACGTGGTGCACCGGGAGAAGTGGCGGCTCGCGCTCGGCCTGCTGGACACACTCGCCGAGTGGCAGCTGGAGGCGCCGGTCGTGGTCGCCGACGCCGGCTACGGCGTCAGCACACCGTTCCGGCTCGGTCTCCAGGAGCGAGGGCTGTCCTATGTCCTGGCCCTCAACGGGAAGGAAGTCGCTCATCCGGAGGATGTCGAGCCGCACCAGCCCGCTTATGGCGGGCTCGGGCCGCCCACCCTTCCCCGCTACCGCACCCCGCCGCGAGCCATTTCCACCCTCGCGGCGCAGGCGGGTGCCAAGCGATTCTCCGAAGTGACCTGGCGGCAGGGCAGCAAGGGCGCGATGACCTCACGGTTCACGGTGCTGACGGTGCGGCCCGCGGGCAAACAGTCCCTGGCCGCCGCTCAGGAATCTGGCGGGGGCCGCAGCCGGTGGGACGGCGTCCTGCCCACCCAGACCCTCCTGGTCGAATGGCCGGACGGCCAGGACGCCCCGACGGACTACTGGATATCGAACCTGCCCGCCACCACACCCGTCGCTGACCTGGTGCGGTGGGCGAAGATGCGCTGGCGGATCGAACATGACTACCGCGAGCTCAAACACGGCCTGGGACTGGACCACTTCGAAGGCCGAACCTGGCGCGGCTGGCACCACCACGTCACCCTCGTCACCGCCGCGCAGGCATTCCTCACCCTCCGCAGGCTCGACCCAAAAGTCGAGACACCGACGCGAGCCTCTACCAGACCCTCGACGCACTCCAAGACCTGCTGAGGTGCTGGACCGGCACCTGCACCACCTGCGGTCGCCCCCTCAAAACCAGCAGAACCAGAACCTAACGAAGCACTACTAGGACTTGTCCGGTCGATCAGGTTCGCAGCCAGATGACGAGGGCTGCTGCTGTGGCGGTGCCGAGGAAGACGTACCCGCACTTGTCGTAGCGGGTGGCGACTGCCCGAGCCTGCTTCAGTCGGTTGATCGCCCGTTCGACGGTGTTGCGTTTCTTGTAACGGTCTTGGTCGAAGCCGGGCGGTCGTCCGCCACGCGAGCCCTTTCGCAGGCGGGCGGCCTGGCTGTCGGTCTTCTCCGGGCTCGTATGCCGAATACCCCGTCGTCGCAAGTACTGGCGGCAGGGTCCGTTGCACTGGCCGAGGCGGATGCGCCCGCCGAAGTGATCGGTGGGGTGTCACAGCGGAAGCCGGTGAGACCGCGCCGGGCGCTGCCTCACCGGCAGAACGCCACGGGGGCCGAGGAGTTGTCGCCGGACTATCAGGCGTTGATGGCCGCCGCGGTGGAGGCGTCAGAAGACGAGTTGATGGCCGCCGCGGTGGAGGCGTCAGAAGACGAACTGGGTGCCCGGCGGGCAGCGGTGGTGCTGGGCTGGGACAGCGCCTCCGCTTCCCGCGTCGAGGGAGCGCGGGCGCCCATGAGCATGGTCATCGACCACAGGACGACGGCTTCGCTGGTCTCGGTGCGTCGCTCGTAGCCACGGACCAGGCGCCGGCTGCGCAGGAGCCAGGTGAAGGATCTTTCGACGAACCGCCGTCGGCCCAGATGCGCGCCAGTCGCCGGAAGTGATTGAGCTTCTTCAACTCGCCCACCGATCGGGTGACACCCCACAGGGATCTGAGCAGGTCAGGACGGACTGCGCTCGTCCCCGGACGCTCAACTTGAAAAGGCTCACTCTGCGAAAAATTGAACTCGGCATGGGCCGCCTCAAGGTGGTAGACCGTGGACCCCACAAGGCCGGTGCTACCCAGCGGCAGCACTCGGGCGTTCTCCGCGCGACGGGACACTCCGAGACGCGCCTGGGCGCGCGGTGCCCGTTTGACGGGACGACGTCCGGCCGATTCAACCGCCTCCTGGCTCTGGCCAACGGTTAGCGCACGCCCCTATCTTCGGACCGTTCGACCGAACCACAAGCTGCAACGCCCCTTCTAATGAGTGCACTTTGCCTTCGCGGAAGGGTTTGCCAACCCCCACACAGGGCCTACGGGCTCTAGACTCGGAGGCATCCCCACATGCCCGTCTCCCGGCTCCGCCGACCCCCTTGCGCCCTGCGCGTGGCCGTACTCACCGCCGCTACCGCGCTACTGTGCGTCCTTTCCCCGGCCGCCGCACCTGCGGCCTCGGCCTTTGCTCCTGGCCCTGTAGGCGCCGAGCAGGTGCCTGGGATGGACGTGAGCCGCCATCAGGGCACCGTCGACTGGCAGGGCGCCTGGAACAGCGGTGCTCGCTGGGCCTATGTCAAGGCCACGGAAGGCAAGGGCTTCCAGAGCCCCACCTTCGCCGAGCAGTTCCAAGGCGCGTACGACGTCGGCATGATCCGCGGCGCCTACCACTTCGGCCGCCCAGACACCTCCGGCGCCGCCGAGCAGGCCCGCAACCTCGTCGACCACGGCGGGCAGTGGGCCGACGACGGGCGGACGCTGCCGCCCGCGCTCGACATAGAGTACAACCCGACCGGCGGCGACGCCTGTTACGGGAGGAGCCGGAGCGAAATCGTGGCGTGGATAGGCGAGTTCAGCGACACCGTCCACGAACTCACCGGCCGCTACCCGGCTATCTACACCACCACCGACTGGTGGACGCAGTGCACGGGCAACGACGGCAGCTTCGGCGCGACCAACCCACTGTGGATCGCGCGCTACGCGGCCTCGCCCGGCACGCTGCCGTCAGGCTGGTCCGACTACACGTTCTGGCAATACGCCGACGCTGGAACCTTCCCTGGCGACCAGAACTGGTTCAACGGCACGCTGGAGGAGCTGGAGGCCCTGGCTGAGGCTGATGCCACCGACTGTCTCCCGGCGGGGCGTGCGTGCCACGCCCCGCCGGGAGATTAGGGTCCGCTCCACCACCCATCGGGGAGGCAGAACGACGAAGCCCTTGACGTCGTCGCTGCGCCTGACAATCTCCACGGTGAGCGCAAGTTTCTCCTTCGCCCAGGTCACGAGCTTGTCGGCATACCCTGCGTCGGCCCAGACCAGACTGATGCGATAGTGGATCTGCCGCAGCCGGGACAGCAAGGGTCGGCGGCCGTCGCGGTCCAGGACCGAGGCCGTCGTGACCAGCACGACAAGCAGCAGCCCGATGGTGTCCACCGCGATGTACCGTTTCCGCCCATTCACCTTTTTGCCGGCGTCGTAGTTCCGGCTGCCGGAGTTGACGATCTCAGCTGCCCACAGCGACTGGGAGTCGACGCTTGCCGCGCTCGGCTCGGTATCCCGCCCGTCCCGCTGCCGCAGCCGCTCACGGAGCTTGTCGTGCAGGTCATCGACGTACTGGGCGGGTTCCCAGCGAACGAAGAAGGCATACACCGTGGGGTGGGGCGGGAAGTCAGCGGGCAGTGCGCGCGATTTGCATCCGTTGTCGACCACGTATCGGATCGCGTCGGCGATCCTGCGGCGGCAGTGCTCCTCCGGTCGCCCACCGCGGCCCCACCTCCAGCCGGGAGAGGCAGCGGCGGCTCCGTGACCTGCCACTCCGCGGCGCTCATGTCCGACGGATACCGCCGCGGGCGGGGAGGCCGGGTGGCGCCCCGCCCGAACCGGCACGTCACGCGTGGACAGCGGGGTGCCAACTCTGGCTTGGGGGGTATCAGCTTGAGCAGAGTCGAACGGCACGTGGGGCTCCTGATGAGAACGGTAGACGATATGACCGCCGCCGCTACTGCTGGGAGCCGTGCCATGTAGACGGGCGCTGCAGCTTTGAGATTGCCAGGATGGGGACGGGATAAAAGCGCGGTATCTGCTGGTATCCGAATGGCCCGGGCAGGCGTCTGTGCCGACACTCAGCGGCGGGCAGCGTAGCCCGTACTACGGCAGTGGGCCATCGGCTGGACCGGTCAGGGGGCGGGGGTTTCCAGCAGGCGCTTGGGGTGCATTCCGTCGACCGCTCCGATGAACGGCGGGTGGATGCTGTAGCCGAGCATGCGGCGGATGTCTTCGGAGACAGCCCGGGCGGTGACACGGGTGTCGAGAGAGTGAAGGCTTCCTGCGGACGTAGCCAGGGTTCGCAGTACTGCGCGGTGACGGCCAGCCGGTTGTGGTCGGAGCGGTTTGCGCCGCCGCCGTGCCACAGGGTGCCGATGAAGAAGACACAGGCTCCCGGCGGCATCGTGGCTGCCACGCGTTGGTCGTCGTCGCCGGGCCTGCGCTCGTCGTCCCACCGGTGGCTGCTGGGCAGGACAACAGTGGCACCGTTCTCCTCGGTGAAGGGATCGATAGCCCAGACTGTTGCCGCACTGAGCGGCGGACGCGGGCGCGGGAGGGGATAGAAACCGGCGTCGGGATGGAGTAGTTGGCCGCTTTCACCGGCGTTGATGTTGATGACCTGGAGTTGTGAGAGCAGGGAGTTCGGAAGAAGCAGCCGGTCCAGGAGGGCCAGGATCCGTGGGTGGTCGATCAGTCGGTCACACGCCCGGGTCTTGTCCAGGACGCTGTAGACGCGCTGAGTGCGTTCCCCCTCGAAGGAGTTGCGGCCAGTGCTGTTCAGCAGGGGTGTCACGCCTGCACGGGTCTCCTCGCATTCCTCCTGGCTGATGAGCCGTTCCAAATGACATATCCGTCCCGCTCGACAGCGGCGAGATCAGCGTCGACGACGGCTGCGTGACTGTGTTTCTCCTTCACTTGGATAGGGCTGCAGCACCGGAAACGAAGGCCCACAACTGGCTGATGACCGCCTCGGCAGGCGGACTAGGTCAACGCCTACATAGCCGAGCTGGCCGACCAGCGTGACGGGCACGGCCGCCGCCTGGTCGTCCGCAGCGGCTACCATCAGCCGAGGAAGGTCACCACCGCGGCCGGGGCGGTCGAGGTGAAGGCCCTGCGCGTGAACGACAAGCGCATCGACGAAGCCACGGGCGGGCGTAAGCGGTTCTCCTCGGCGATCCTGCCACCGTGGTACCGCAGGTCCCCGAAGCTCAGCGGTGCTGCCGCTTCTCTACTTGCACGGCTTGTCCTCCGGGGATTTTCGTACCTGCGCTGGAGCAGTTCCTCGGCTCCACGGCCGGGCTTTCGCCGACCACGATGACGCCGGCTCACCCAGCAGTGGCAGGCCGACCACCCGGCCTTCGGCGAACGCGACCTGTCCGCCACCGCCTACGTCTGGGCGGACGGCATCCATCTGTGCATACGCCTGGCAGAGGCGAAGTCATGCGTGCTGGTGCTGATGGGCGTGCGCGCCGACGGCAAAAAGGAACTGATCGCCATGACCGACGGCTACCGCGCATCGGCCGGCTCGTGGGCCGACCTGCTACGCGAACTGCCAACGGCGCGGAATGCGCGGCCCCGTCCTGGCCGTCGGTGACGGCGCGCTGGGCTTCTACAAGCCTCTGGCGAAGGTGTTCCCCGAAACCCAGCAGTGCTGGCTTCACAAGACCGCGAACGTACTCGGCAGCCTCCCGAAGTAGGCCCAGCCCGGTGTCAAGAAAGCCCTACATGATCTACGTCGAGGACCGCGAGCGCGCACTCAAGGCCGTCGCATCGTTCGAGAAGAGCCACAGGGCGAAGTTCCCCAAGGCGGTCAAGAAGATCACCGATGACGTCGACGAGTTGCTGGCGTTCTACGACTTCCCCGCCGAGCACTGGATCCACCTGCGGACCACCAACTCTATCGAGTCGACGTTCGACACGGTGACGCTGCGGACGAAGGTCACCAAGGGAGCCGGCAGCGCGGCAGCCACCCTCACGATGGTCTTCAAGCTGGTGGAGTCCGCACAGACCCGCTGACGGACCGTGAATGCACCCCACGCCGTCGCCCTCGTCCGTGCCAGCGCCCACTTCGAACGCGGGCCACCTCGTCCAATGCCCCGAACCTGAGCCGCATGAACAACTTCACTCGATCTGCAACTCTTGACCGTCACCCGCAAGCTGGTGCCGTGTTCTGAGCTCCAGCCTGGAGCACCGCAACTATGCTCAGCCCAGATCAATTTCCGAGATCTCGAGAAGAGCCGTGGCCTCGTCACCGGCAAGAACGCGCCGGGGAGACGGGCTTCCGAAGGCCTTTCCCTGCTCAAGATGTGCGACCACGACCCGACCGCATTTCGGGCAGTACTCGAGGCAGAGGCGAACCCCGTGCTCCTGAGATTGCCGTGGCCGCGCCGCTATCGCACCGACGATGGCGGCCGCATCGCCACGCGCCAGCGCGTCGGCTACGCCGATGGCAGCCGACTTCGAAACCATGACGAACCGATCTGGGTAGAGCCCGACTCCGCACAAGCGACACCGAAGCGCCCGTGCCCCGAGCGCAAGAATCAAGAGCCCAATCAACGCTACGCAGCCAGCGAACAGCCCAAAGGGAAAGAGTATCGGACTGTCGGTCCACTTCAATACATAGACGAGAAACTGGAGGAATAGCAAAGCAGCGGCGATGGCAACGACGAAGATCCCATCGCGAATGTGGTATTCCGATCGACCCGTAACGACTAGATCTTCGTTGCCCATGGACGGCAGTCTCGCAGACCGGCAGGGCTGTTTCAAAAATCCGTCACGACAGCTTCAGTCGTGATCTCCGTCGGGTCGGTGTCGGTCAGCCAGGTGCGGTGTCCGCACAGCGCGCTACCGCAGGTGGCTTGGCGGCTCTGTGCTGGTGGCCCCTACGCCAGGCGGGCCACTGCACGACGCGTACGGTGTCACGCTGGGGCGCGCGGGGAGGACCAGCAGCCTGAGCAACCTCACTGAACCTCTTTCATCCTGTGCCGTGGGGATGAAATGGGCTGGTCAGGTGGGGGTGACATGGCGAAGCCCCTCGTCGTTGGTGTGGTGATCTCACTCAGCACGCCATCGGCCGGGGGGCTTCGTTGGTTCCGTATCCTGCCATGCTCGACGTCCCGTACGAGCTGGTTGAGCACGTCTGGTGGCTCATCTACGCCCGAAGGCATGAACTTCGCACGCGTTGGCGGAAGTTGGGGTGCTTCAAGCAGGCCTTGCTGGTTCTGGCCCACCTGCGGAAGAACGAGACCCTCGCACAGGTGGCCGCCGGTTTCGGAGTGTCGGAAGCGACAGCCTGGCGCTACGTCGGCGAGACCGTGGAGGTGCTGGCCGCGTGGGCACCGGGCCTGCACGAAGCCCTCGTCGGTCTGGGCGAAGGCGACTTCGTCATCCTCGACGGGACGCTGATCCCCACCGACCGGATCACGGCCGATGAGCCGTACTACTCGCAAAAACACAAGAAGCACGGCATGAACGTCCAGGTCATCACGCGTCCGGACGGCACACCCCTGTGGTTTTCGCGGGCAATGCCGGGACGCACCCATGACCTGACCGCAGCCCGCGCCCACCGGACGCTCGGCGCGCTGCTCGCGCGAAGTCGTCCACGCCCAGCACCCGTGGCGTCACGACGGCCGCAAAACCACTCTCATCAGCTGGAACAGCTCACTGGTGCGCGAGAGCGGCGCGTTCAGCAGCCCAGGAACCGGGCACGCCCCACCCGGCCAGCACGACACTGGCCGTCTCAGCCAACTTCTGCAACAACGGGGTGCGGCGCTGATAACGCACTGTCAGTCCGCCAGTGTGTTCGGCGAACATGACCTTCCAACAGGCCAGGTTCTCGCAGTACAAGCGGCTCACACTCAGCTCGATGCGCACCGGCCGACCACCGATCGCCCTGTCGGCCAGACCACGTACAAAGCGGCTGTCCATCCTCGCTGGTGACTCCGCAACCCGTACACCGAGCAGGCGCTTCTTCGTCACAGGTACGAACTCGGACGATCGCGACAGGGCCTGTCGCGTCGATCGTGATCATCAGCTACGAAAAAATCTCGCCAGAGCCACATAGACAAGTACGCCGACAGCAGACCGATCGCGTCACCACCAGGCAGCTGTTGGCGTCGATCACGACCTGCACGCTCGTCGAGTTCCGATAGTGCTTACCGGACGCGGAGCGTGAACGCCCGTACCCGGTGCCCAGCTATCCCTGTGCAACCTGGACGAGGGCGTGCACCACCAAGTCTTCCTCACCGACACCCAGAGGCGAAGGCTCCTTGCAGCACGTGGAGCTCCGCCACCGCACGCACCCGCGTCGAGGACCGCATCCGCTACGGCAAGACCACCGGATTCGGCCGCCTTCCCTTCCGGCGCTTCACCATCAACACAGCATGGCTGGAGCTGCCCTCGAAGCTCAGCGGATCGGAGCGATCGCCCAATCCACTCTCACCCCAACAAACGCATGGCGACCACGAGAAGACCTCATTGTTGAGCAGTGTCTACTCAAGTCGACGAGACAACTTCCTGCGAAAGTAGACCTCGACGATCAACAGTCTTGCGGGAGAGTCGCTTTGGCCACGTTACGCTGTGACGAGTGCGGGGAAACCTCTAATCAAGTTGGGGACTTTGGCTGGGGACTATACTGCTCCAGACGCTGCAGGAAGCAATCGCTGAACCGAATGAGAAGTGCGGTCAGTAACACTGTCACTTCCATAACCGACCATTCCCCCACAGCTGACATCCTTCCGGTGCCCCAGGCCGACGGGTAAGGCTCTTCAGGGCGGCCCCCGCTCGTGACGGTTGCAGCCACAGACCTGGTGAGGCAGTCAGGGTTGCTGAGAAGCCATCCGCTTACCGGTCAAGGGCTTGTCTGGGCGAACAGGGATCCTGATCGGGTGATCACGGCGCGGCCGGCGCACGAAGGCAGTGGCCTCGCGGTGGCTCGGGGTTGTCGAAGCGCACGAGTTCCGGGAGGCGCTGTTGCCGCAGCCTTTCGCGCTCGCGTGTGTGGAGTCCAACTCAGGTTCTCCGTCGTGTGACTGCCTTGCGCAGATGTTCGACAATGCGGCCGACAGCCCAGACCTGCCGCGCGCTGCGGCTCGGACATGACGGAGGCGAAATGTCGGCGGATACAGCTCCCGGTCCACCAGCGCCCGTCCTCGGGACGAAGCGTAGTCGGCGAAGACTCCGATCTGGCAATTCTCGGTCCGCCGCCGGCTGTGCCGGAAGACTGCCGCTGCACCCCGGCGGAGACGCAGCCCTTCTTGATGAAGCCGGTGTCATCCACGATCAGCACACCATCCGGCACGCCGAGCCGCACGGCCCCATAGTCCTGCAGGTCATCGCGGAGCCCATCGACATCCCAGCGCCTACCGGACAGCAGGTGCTACAGCCCGTACGGGCCGGTGTGACCGGCGTATTCGGCCAGCTACCAGCTGTTCTTGCGCCCGACCGGGCCAGCAGGCCCCGCACGTAATCCCGCATCCGGCGCGCGCTTCGATACCCGGCCGAACCGGCTGCCCACCCGCAGGAACAGCTCCTCCAACTCGGCCGTCCACGACCCCGTGACGAAGTCCCCCATCATGACCCGATCGTGCGCGGCCTCGCTCACCGCATCGACCAGCCTGTCGGAACCAGTCACTGATGAGCCGTCAGCCCGCTAGGCTCGAAACTAAGCCTCTGACCAGCGGGAATGGTGAAGTCCCACTGCAGCACTAATACTCCAGGCGAAGCTCTTGCGGCCGTCGCCCCGGCCGTCGTCGCGACGTGGCCGGTAGATCAGCCGGGATCGTTCGCCGCTCATGTAGCAGGTCAGAGCGGCAATCGAGATGCGGCGGCGGGAGCGGCCACGGACCCGGACCACGGGCGTGTGCCCGCGTCGGGCCCAGGTGCGGGAGGTGGGCGGCGTCATCGAGAAGCCGGACTCGTCCTTGAAGACGATCCAGGCGTCGAGCACCGCCGCAGCCCTTCCACCTGCGGCCACGTCTCCTTCACCCAGCCGGTGACCTGCTCCTCGTTGCGTTCGACGGCCCGTCTGGCCGGCACCTGACACGAGAAGCCGTGCCGGGTCAGCAGCTTGCGCACCCCCTGCAGGGTGTAACTCTTGGGGAAGCGACGGCCGCTCACGGTCTTGACCCTCGACAGTCTCCACCGCTGATCCGGCCAGCCGTGCGCCACCGGCCCCTTGGCCAACTCCCGCTCCAACTGGACGAACTGGACTTCACTCAACCGTGGGGGTGAGGCCGAACCCGTCGACCGCAAAGCCCGCGAACCGCCCTTGTCCCAGGCCCGGCGCCACCGCTGCACCGACCGGACGCTGACCCGTAACTCCTTCGCGATCACCGAGCTTGACTCGCCCAGGGCGAACCGCTCAGCGGCCATCAGCCGGACACCTTCACGGAATTGCCGGCGCTCATTCGACAGACCCCCGCCCTGCGCATACCTCATCCCAACGGCGTCAAGCGAGGATCAAACCCTGTCACCGGTTACGACAATCCGAGTTCAAGCTCATTGAACGCTTCTCATCCTGAACGCCAGGCGATCTCTGTGGCGTGAACGGCGGCGGCTGTGCGGCTGATTCGGTTGGTGCTGCATGGGCTTTGCGGAGGATCTGCCATCGTTTGAGGCTTGCGAAGGCACGTTCGCCCGGCGCCCGCAATCGGGCGTGGTCCCGGTTGAACTGGGCGTACTTCTCGGGAAGGTCGCGGCCGTAGTAGGGGGTGCGGACGGTGGCTCAGGCTCCGCGGTAGGCCCGGGTCGGCCAGGACGAGGAGCTGACGGGACAGGCAGGCTTGGATCGCACCGTGGGCGCGGGCCGCGGTCAGGTCGTGCGTGCGGCCGGGCAGCGCGCGCCCGCGAGGACCACAGGGGTGTCCCGTCCGGGGCATCCACAACCTGCACGTTCATCCCGTGACGGCGGTGTTTCATCGAGTAGTACGGCTCGTCCGCCGCGATGCGGTCGGTGGCGATCAGGGTGCCGTCGAGGATGACGAACCCTTCCGGCGGCAGCTCGCGCAGAGCCTCGTGCAGGTTCGGGGCGCGTTCGGCGAGGAGCTCGACTGCCTCGCTCACCGTAACGGCCGGCGGTGGCGGTGGAAACGCCGAAGGCTGCTGCGACCTGGACCAGAGTCTCGTTCCTGGTCCGGGGCTGCTCCCGCCGTCGCATCTCAATTGCTGCGCTGGCCTGCTACAGGAGCGGCGAACGGTCCCGGCTGATATACCGGCCCCGCCGCGACAGGGTGTGTCAACGAGCGATGTAACTGGGTTGTTCAACTCTACGAGGGGCGCGAGGGCGAAGACCTCGCCGCATGGCTCCGCGACCACCCCGAGGTGAAGGTGATCTGCTGGGACCGGTCCAGCGGTTACGCGGAGGGCGCACGCATCGAAGCGCCGCAGGCCGAACAGGTCGCTGATCGCTGTCATCTGTGGGCCAACCTCGGCCAGGCGGTCGAGAAGACGGTGAACGGTCATCGCTCTCATCTGGCCGAACCGCCTTCCCGCAGCCCCCCGACGAACCGCAGGTAGTCCAGCTGCCGACATAGCTGAAGATCGTGACTCGGCTACGTGAACAACGTGCTGCCGCCCACGAGCTGTGGCAGCAGGGGATGTCGAAGGCGGGGGTCGGCCGGAAACTCGGACTGCACCAGGCCACCGTCCGCAAACTGGTTAACGCCCCCTCCGCAGACGGCGTCGTCGCCAAAAGTCTGCAGCGGGCGCACGTCGTCTACCCATATGTCGGCTACCTGCATCGGCGCTGGAACGATGGCGTCAGAAACGCCACCCAGCTCTACCACGAGATTCAGGAACAGGGCTACCCCGGAGGAGAGTTGGCCGTCCAACGTCAACTGCGGCAGTACCGCAGCAGGCGCGGACACGCACCCGATCCGGAGCCGAAGCCTCCGTCGGTCCGCGAGGTCACCTCATGGATCACGTCAGGAAGTTCGCCGTCATGATGACCGCACGCCACGGCGACCGCCTCGAGGACTGGATCACCGAGGTCGAACGAGACTCCCTCGCTCCATTCGCGAGTTTCGCCCGCAACCTCCGCCGCGACTTCGACGCCGTCCGCAATGGCCTGTCCCTTCCTCACAGTTCAGGCACCGTTGAAGGCAACATCAGCCGGTTGAAGATACTGAAACGGCAGATGTTCGGCCCGGGCCAGCCTCGATCTCCTTCGCAAACGCGTCCTGCCGCGCGATGAGTTCAGCACGTCGGGACACAAGATCAACGACAGAACCCGGGTCTTCACGTGGATGGCGTCGATGAAGACCACCGGATAGACGGCATCGAGAGGCCGACTCTGCCATTCGACCATGCCCTCCAGGGCCCTGTCCGTAATGGTGGAGATGGTCTGGCGGGAGACCTCGGCACCATAGACCCCCTCGAGATGGGCCTGGACCTCGCCGGCGGTCAAGCCCTTCGCGGCCAACGAGATGACCATCTCGTCGACGCCCGTCAGGCGCTTCTGCCGCTTCTTTACGATCTTCGGTTGGAAAGAGCAGTCCCGGTCGCGGGGCACGGATATGTCCACCGGCCCGACATCGGTCAGCACGCTCTTGGAACGTTTGCCGTTGCGGGAGTTGCCGCCGTCCTTGCCTGTCGGATCGTGCTTGTCATAGCCGAGGTGATCGGTGATCTCGCCCTCAAGAGCGGACTCCAGCAGCCGCTTGGTCAGCTGCTGGAGCAGCCCGCCTTTGGCCGCTCAGCTGCAGGCCCTCGGTCTGGGCCCGGCTCACCAGCTCATCGATCAACTGGTCGTCCACGGCCTTCGCCGACACAGCCGCTGCCGACTCAACATCCTTCTGCTCGGCCACATTCTCACTGGTCATCGATGCATCTTCCATGATCGGGAGTTACACCGAGCGTCTTACAGTCCCCGACTCACCAAATAACCCTCACAATTGAGCAGCAGAGTCGCCCTGCAGTCCTCACAACCTCTTGATGACGTATGCACCTTCAATGACGACGCTTCTTGTTGGGTCAGAGGAGAAGCCGGCAAGTTCTACTCCACCACGGTCAGGGAAGAGACTCAGCCCGTCCGCTCTCCGGGCTGGAGCAAGCCCGTACGCTGCAGTGTGGCTACGTGATTGACTATCAATATTCCCGTCCCTTTGGATCTCGTCCGGATTCACTTCAGTGTTGAGATATCTGTACGAGTCATGAATCCTAACCATGTGGTGATCCTCTGGATGGGGCCCATGGGTGTACCAACCCGTACCCACGCTCTCCGTCAAAGTGACAATATGTCCGCTTGTGTGCTCGGGCAAGCCGAGGGCTGAATCTTTCCAGGTCCAGAGGCGAAGGAGTATCAGATTGCGGCCCCGTCCGGCGCTGCCGAGTTCAGCCAGCCGGTAGCTTGGGTTACGCACGTCCTGGAAGTCTTCATATTCCGCACGGAGGGCTTGGCCGTATCCATGGTCCGCGAAATAGTCATTCAGACCGTCGACCGCGCCCGACACCGTCGTGCCGTCGTACGGCCAATCGCCCGTATCCATCCGGCCGGCAAGATCGCTGATGAGACTGGTCACTCCTTGGTAGTCCACCTGATTACCGCTGCTTGATGGATTGTATGCGGGAACCAGATTAGGATACCCGTTGTTGTCGAGCCAATAGAGGGCGTTCATAGCCGAGGTTGGAACGCAGTGCCAATTGCCATCGCTGGGGAGACCCCTTCGGCGTTGGTCGATGTCGGGGAGGCCACACATGCGGTAGGACCAGGCGGTCTGGCTGATTGCTGCGCTGGACCTGCAGATTCCCATGGAGTCATCAGCAGCTGCGGGTGTGGAAAACAGCACTGATCCAGCCAAGCTGGCGGCAGTCATTACTCCTGCTGCGGCGAGCCGCGTTAGGCGTGAGGGAGCGAACTTCATAATCTTCTCCATGGGAAGGGCTTTGCACTTAGGCCCTAAGAAGGAAGAGAGCCAGAAAGTGTATTGCAGAACTGTCAGCAGATCTTCGAGCGACTTGTCACACAAGATCGAATAGGGTCTCAGGTGGCATCAAATCGGGACACCGCGATTCCCAGAAGCATCTGCTAATTATGGCCGGATTGGAGTGCTGGGCTGGTAATGAATTTTAGTTATAGCGGTGCCGACTCGGCGGAGCAAGAGTCTTTTCTACTCAACTTGCTCTTTAAGGTTTCTGTCGCCTCCCGTGCTGAGGTTGCCTGTGGCCCAGCTGCGTTGTCAGACCGCCTCTGTACGGTCGGCGCATGAGAGCTACGGCAACTTTCACCGTCAAAGCGTTCGTCCCGACTGAGCTGAAACCCGAACCGGCCGTGCCCACTGAGCCGTTTCATCCTGAATAGTCGCGAGTCAGCAGGGTGTGGACGGCTTGGAGTGCTGTACCGATACAGCGGGCTCGGCGAAGTAGTCGCCAGTTCTTGAGTTGGGCGAAGGCGTGTTCACCGGGAGCCCTCAGTCGGGTGTGCTCACGGTTGAACTGCTGGTAGTGCTCTGGCTGTTCGCGGTGGTGGTAGTAGGGGGTCCGGACGGTGGCGCCGGCGCCTTGGTATGTGGTCCGCGAGGACGGGGATCTGTCGGGTCAGGCAGGCTTGGACGATGCCGTGGGCGCGGGCCGCGGTTAGGTCATGGGTGGCGACCGGGCGTGGCCCGTGAGAACCACAACGGTGTACCGTCCGGGCGTGCGATGACCTGCACGTTCATGCCGTGTTTGTTGTGCTTTTGGCTGTAGTACGGCTCGTCGGCCTCGATGCAGTCGGTCGGGATGAGGGTGCTGTCGACGATGACGAAGTCGCCCTCGCCCAGTCCGACCAGGGCCTCGTGCAGTCCCGGTGCCCAGGAGGCGAGGACCTTGAGAGTCTCGTCGACATAACGCCAGGCAGTGACGGTGGAGACACCGAATCCAGCTGCGAGTTCGGGCAGTGTCACGTTCTTGCGCAGGTGTACCAGGGCGAGCAGGGTCTGCTTGAAGCAGCCCAGCTTCCGCCAGCGCGAGCGGCGTTCACACCATCGGGCATAGACGAGCCAGAAAACGTGCTCCACCAGCTCATACGGCACATCGAGCGTGGCACGCTACAGGACCAAGCGAGGCTCCTCGGACGATGCATGGTGCGTGAAGACCACCAGCGCAACGACCAGGAGCCTCTCCTCGTCACACCACCCCGCTAACCAGCGACTTCACCCCACCGAGGCAGGATGAAAACAGCTCATTGAACGCTTCTCATCCTGAACGCCAGGCGATCTCTGTGGCGTGAACGGCGGCGGCTGTGCGGCTGATTCGGTTGGTGCTGCATGGGCTTTGCGGAGGATCTGCCATCGTTTGAGGCTTGCGAAGGCACGTTCGCCCGGCGCCCGCAATCGGGCGTGGTCCCGGTTGAACTGGGCGTACTTCTCGGGAAGGTCGCGGCCGTAGTAGGGGGTGCGGACGGTGGCTCAGGCTCCGCGGTAGGCCCGGGTCGGCCAGGACGAGGAGCTGACGGGACAGGCAGGCTTGGATCGCACCGTGGGCGCGGGCCGCGGTCAGGTCGTGCGTGCGGCCGGGCAGCGCGCGCCCGCGAGGACCACAGGGGTGTCCCGTCCGGGGCATCCACAACCTGCACGTTCATCCCGTGACGGCGGTGTTTCATCGAGTAGTACGGCTCGTCCGCCGCGATGCGGTCGGTGGCGATCAGGGTGCCGTCGAGGATGACGAACCCTTCCGGCGGCAGCTCGCGCAGAGCCTCGTGCAGGTTCGGGGCGCGTTCGGCGAGGAGCTCGACTGCCTCGCTCACCGTAACGGCCGGCGGTGGCGGTGGAAACGCCGAAGGCTGCTGCGACCTGGACCAGAGTCTCGTTCTTGCGCAGGTGCACCAGGACGAGCAGGGCCTGCCGGAAGCAGCCCAGTTTGCGCCAACGGGAGCTCAGCTCACACCATCAGGCGTAGATGAGCCAGGAAGCGTGCTTCACGACCTCATGCGGGACGTCGAGCATGGCTCGATACGGGACCAACAGGGCTCCTCTGTCGAGACGTTGGCGAGTGAGATCACCAGCCGCAACGACCAGGGGCCCTGACAGACGGGCCCCGACTACCAGCCGTCATCACCCGCGAACCACAGGATGAAAAAGGTTCAGTGACCACACTGAACAAGCTCGTAGTCCCGTATCCGCCACCATGGATTCGCCCGACCGAACGAGCCCCCCGACAGCGACTCCAACTCGGCCACGCAGCAAGCGACTTCAGCCATCCCCTCCCACACCAGGACAACGACAACCAGCTCAGGACACGAACCGCTACTTGAGTACTCCAACAACTCACCCCACCCCAACTACATCGCCGGATGAACAGACCCTTCACGGATTCAACCTCAAGAATAGAGTAGGCAACACTCAGTCCGAGCTCTCTCTTAGGAGGGTATCGTGATTGTCTACGTTCAACTCGAGGAGAGCCCACGTGCACCGAGCCGGAATCGTTATTGCCACTGCAGGCCTCATGTCGGCGGTGTTTCTTGTTCCAGCTGACGCCCACGCCGATATGCGAGACAACGGTACTACGTGTGATACGAGGCAGCAGTTGGGGCCAAAGACCTACTTCAGGGCGTGTATCGAGCGTTCAGGCGACTGGGTTAGAGCCCTCTCCGTAATGGAGAATAGCGGAGAGGCAAATGAATTCATAAAGACGCACACCTTTAAATTGATCAATGGGCCCATTGAACTTGAGTGTATTGTCAATTCCGGCTGGGTCAATCTGCCGCCGTCTCACGACAAAGTTCTGCCGACGACTCAGACATGCAAAACAAATTGGGTCAAATACCCTGTAGATAACAGCATGGACGCCCTGTTTGCGTCAGCTACCGATGCCACAACGGGTACTACTGCTAGATCGTCAGTCACCTATACGCGTGGAGGATGAGTCTTCGGGCCAAAGAGTCCACCGCTTGCTGGCTGGCCAGCCTGCCCGGACTACCGGAATTTCATCACGCCCTGGGCCGGGATTGCATATCGTTCGGTGCGGGCCACGGCCAACCGTGCACGAGATCGTAAAGCGTGTTGCGCAAGGCTCTGAGCTAGGCACCTCCCTTGTATGGCCAGCGCGTTAAGGGCTGGGGGGTGTGGCCTGGAGACGTTTACCGGGCTACAGGTGACACAATCTCGCGCGTCTGTAAAGGGTCGCGCGGGAGGCGGGGTGGCAACGGCACGTTATTGGGTGATGCCGTGGTCTTTGCCGCTGGCCAAGCGGGTGTTGGTCGTCGCGGTGCACCACCGCATGAGCCTGACCATGCGGCAGCCGGGCTGGTGGTTCGGCGTCTCTTCCTCCACAGTGTGTCGGGTCACCAGCGACTCGGGCCGTTGCTCGAACCCGTCGCCCGCCTGGCCGCCGCTGCTGACCGGTTGTGGATCGTGGACGGCCCATTGATCCCGGTGCGTGACCGGAGTGTGGCCGCCTCCAGCCGCAACTACCGGCTCTCGGCGAATGTGTAGGTCATCGCGGACACCGACACCCGGCTGGTGATCGCGGCCGCGTGACCGGTGCCGGTCACCACCGCGATCGCTCA
Source organism: Streptomyces sp. CA-251387 (assembly GCF_050936625.1). Classification (NCBI taxonomy): domain Bacteria; kingdom Bacillati; phylum Actinomycetota; class Actinomycetes; order Kitasatosporales; family Streptomycetaceae; genus Streptomyces; species Streptomyces sp. CA-251387. The sequence goes on from NZ_JBNJMJ010000002.1 coordinate 339,848, forward strand.
TGCCTGGCGCACCTCCGGACTGAGCCAGAACTGCGAGGGAATGACCGCGTTAGGGCCTGTGTGACGTTGTGATCAATCGGCTGCTTGCAAGAGATCTCCGAGCCAGATCATCGAGGCGCGGAGTTCGGGTCCAGCGAGGTAGCTCTCGGGCGTCTTGGCGAAGCGTGTGGCGATGCCGCGCCGGTTCTTCAGCCGGTTGATCAGCCGCTCGACGGTGTTGCGCTCGCGGTAGAGATCGGCGCCGAAGGTGACGGGACGGCCTCCCCGACTGCACTTCTTCTGGCGGTTGGCGGCTTGGTCCTTCTTCTCCGGGATGACTGCCTTGATACGGCGTTTGCGTAGGTGGGCGCGGTTGGCGCGGGACGAGTACGCCTAATGGGACCCGAAGGTCCGTATATGAGCCCTGATCTTGGGGTGACGCCGTTCTCCAGGGCGCGGAGCGAGCCTTTGAGTATGCCCGGACCATCGAGTCCTGTTGACAAGACGAAGCCGCTACCGCGCCCGTCGGCGTTCGTTCAAGGTGAGGCAGAGGAGTATCGACAATCGTGCCCGAGCGGTATCGCTGGTGACGGTTGAAAGCACGTTCCGTCACTGCACTCCTGGCCCATCGGCAACGCGATTCGCTGTTCGCAGTCCGAGCTGGCCGTGCGGATCACCTCTCTCCATTGCCTGAGTCTCATCTCTGAAGCAGACCGAGGGCCGCACGGCTTGCTGGGGTTGCGAACGGCTGGTAGGGAGCACGCGCACCCTGCACAGGCTCGGAACCGGCAAAGAGCCCCGGCAGAGGAGGATCACATGGAGGTCACCGCATTACCGGCGCCCGTGTTCTGCGGGGTGGATTGGGCAGAAGATCACCACGACATTGCGCTGGTCGATGCCGGTGGGAAGCAGCTCGCCAGGCAGCGGATCAACGATGATGCAGAGGGATTTGCTCAGTTGATTGCCCTGCTGGGCGAGCACGGCGACCGCGCTGACGTCATGATTCCTGTTGCGATCGAGACGTCCCGTGGACTTCTCGTCGCGTGTCTGCGGGCCACCGGCCGCCCCGTTTACGCGATCAACCCGCTGGCAGGTGCCCGTTACCGGGATCGTCATTCCGTGGCCCGGAGGAAATCCGATGCCATCGACGCCGCGGTGTTGGCGAACATGCTGCGGACCGACATGGCCGCGCACCGAGCGTTGCCTGCGGACTCCGAGCTCGTGCAGGCCATCGCGGTGCTTGCCCGAGCACAACGGGATGCCGTCTGGGACCGCGGTCAGGCCAGCAACAAGCTCCGCTCCCAGCTGCACGAGTTCTACCCGGCCATCCTGCACGCGTTCGCCGCACACAAGCACGGCCTGTGCGCACGGGAAGCCCGGACCATCCTCGCCGCGGCACCGACACCGACCATCGCCGCCACGCTCACGCGGCGTCGGTTGCAGTCTCTGCTCAAGAAGGCCGGCCGAGTACGCGGCATCGAGGCTGAAGCCGACCGGCTCCATGAAGTGTTCCAGCGCGACTATCTCCACCAACTTCCGCAGGTGGAAGCGGCATTTGGCCAGCAGACAACTGCTCTGCTCAGTCAGCTCAACACCGCCTGCCTCAATGCGGATCAGCTCGAGGAAGCTACGGCTGCCGCATTCGAAGGACACCCTGATGCACCGGTCATCCGCAGCTTTCCAGGTCTCGGATCCTTAACCGGCGCCCGCGTCCTGGCGGAGATCGGTGATGACCGGACCCGATTTGCGAGCGCCGACTCGCTCAAGGCATACGCCGGAAGTGCCCCAGTTACTCGGGCAAGTGGTATGAGCCGCACGGTCATGAGCCGGAGGATCAAGAATCAGAGGCTGGCGGCCGCTGGCTACGTGGGGGCCTTCGTATCGCTTACCAAGTCAGCAGGTGCTAGGGTCCGTCTTCAAACGGATCTTGCCCAGAGTAGGAGTGACGCGAGACTGACCGCTGCTTCGTAGGAGGTGGCGGTCTTGTCGTACCTGGTGGCGATTCCGCGGAAGCCCTTGAGCTGGTTGAAGCAGCGCTCAATGACGTTGCGCCGACGATAGATCTGCCGGTCGAATGCCGGTGGTCGGCCGCCGCGGCTACCTCGGTTCTGTCGGTGCCGCTGCTGGTCGGTCTTCTCCGGGATGGTGTGCGCGATGCCGCGTCGGCGCAGGTAGGCGCGGAAACCGCGAGAGCTGTAGGCCTTGTCCGCGATGACCTGGTCAGGTCGGCAGCGTGGTCGTCCAACGCCGGTGCGTGGGACGTGGATGCGTTGCAGCAGGGGGCGTGCGCAGATGCTGTCGTGGCGTTGGCCGGGTGTCAGCAGGATCGCGAGGGGCCGGCCGCGGCCGTCGCAAGCGAGGTGGATTTTGGTGGTCAGTCCGCCTCGGGATCGGCCGAGGGCGTGATCGTCCGGTTCGTCCGGCCTGTGGATCCCCCTTTTCGGCCGGTGGCAGCGGCGTGTTGGTGGGCACGGACGATGGTGGAGTCGATCTGCACCAGCCAGTCGATGTCGCCGGCCGCGTCTGCCTGGGCCTGGATGTGCTGGAGAGCTCGGGTGAACACGCCGTCCAGGGCGTAGCGGCGGAAGCGTGTGTAGACGGTCTGCCATGGGCCGTAGCGTTCCGGCAAGTCACGCCAGGAGATCCCGGTCCGGATCTTATAGACCATCCCGTTGATGACCTGCCGGTCCGACACACGAGGACGTCCCGTGGTGGCCCGTGGTATCAGCAGAGCGAGTAACTCCCACTCCTGGTCGGTGAGTTCATGGCGACCTATCACGCCACCATGATCCACCCTCCGATGATCTTTGAAGACGGACCCTAGAGCCCATTACGATCGCCGCAGGGAAGCCGGCGACCGCCACGTCGCGGCACAACGCAATCTCTTCAATCGCTTCATGGGCATGCTCTTCTACTGCCTCCAGCACGGCCAGCTCTACGACGAGCTCAAGGCATTTCCGATCCATCCGGACGATCGTTCCGCCTCCGCGGCTTGACTCTTATCCGCGTGGGATGTCTTGTCGGCGGCGACCGCGCCCGGCCATGTGCGGGGCCGACCGACGGCAGACGGACGCGGAGCGGCCTGCCCTGCGGTCAGGACGAACGACAAAGGCCGGCGCTTCCGGTCGGCAGCGAGGTGAATATTGCTGGTCAGTCCCGCCGCGGGACCTTCCAAGCAGGGCTTCCCTCAGACGAAGCCGTCGTCACCGGTGGACGCGTGGCCCGTTCTGTTCCGCCTCGTCGCCCCTTCTTGGCCTGCTCCTGCTCGGCTGCGGCTTTCCCGAGAGCCTCCATGACGTCCTTGCCAACGATCATCCCGGCGGCGTCGTGGTGAGCACGAACGGTCGTGGAGTCTATGCTGACCAGGGATACGTAAGTCTGTCTTGCCCTGGCGGGCGGCTTCGGCGGCCAGGCCCTCCAGCAGGGCGGTGAACACACCGGCGTTCCGCCAGATCCGGAAGCGTTCGTAGACGGTTCGGCCAGGGCCCGAACTCGCCGGGCATCTCACGCCGCTGCACACCTGTCCTGAACCACCAGATCACTCCCTTGAACTGATCCGTAGCCGCTCGGGGTACAGGCCGTACTCGCCTATCGGCAGGAACGGCTCGATCAATAACAACGCGAAGTAACGCCAACGGGATCACGAGACACTAGGTCAGGGATCGCTTCAGGTGGGCCGGCAGGGTACCCCCCAACCGGATGAGAAAAGTTCAGCAAGGTGCTGAGTTCCTACTGCGGGACCGTGATCTTGTAGGTGACGTCACAAAGTGCATCTCCGGTACCACTGTGGATGGTGACGAGCGTGCTCTTACCTCTCTGCAAATCGCCCGCCTTCACCTCATACTGCGCGTTCGTGGCATCACACAGAGTATCGTCGGATGAATTTTGATCCCAATCCTTGAGGTAGTATCCGAGATTGATCTTCTCGTTGGAGTCGAGGAAGAATCCCCATCGATTGTTGGGCGCCTTGCATGGGGTGCGCGCAGCGTCCTCCGAGCGGAAGTCGTGGACATCGTCCCAGGTGGGATTGCCCCAATAGTTAACTCTGCATAGAATTGTTGCCGCAAAATTCTGCGCAGGCCAGCTGCCGGCAACACGTTTCGGACTGCACGACGTGGAGTTCCATGGGACGTCGCCGTACGAAATCCAGCGGGTCTCCGTGTCATATCCGATCTCCGATCCGCCCCTCGGGCACTGGCCGATCCTCCATATACCCGGAGCTCCGGTCTCCGTCGTGTGCTGCACCCAGAGGTGACCGTAAACCTCTGCTGTACTGTCCAACCATCCGTCCTCAACGTTTTCGAGGTTCAAGCTCTCGATCGAGATGTACACAGGGACGTTCTCCGCAACCCCCGGGATAGGGGTGCCTGCTGCTGCCGGAACCGCCATCCCAATACCTGCAGCGAGTACAGCGAACGGCGCGACAAATTTCGCCATACATGAAACAGATCGTGACATACAGCCCTCCAAGCCAAGGCCAGCCGGAACATTTGTAGTGATACCAAGGGTTGAGGTTTCGGAGAAGAGTAGATGTCACTCAAAACACCGGTTTTCGCGGGCAACGCCGGGACGCACCCATGACCTGACCGCAGCCCGCGCCCACGGCATCGTCCCAAGCCTGCCTTCCCCGCCAGGTCCTCGTCCTGGCCGATCGCGCCTACCAAGGTGCCGGTGCCACCGTCCGCACCCCTACTACGGCCACCGCGAACTCCCGGAGCACTACCATCAGTACAACCGCGCGACCACGCCCGTCTCCGCGCTCTAGACGAACGTGCCTTCGCCCGCCTCAAGTCCTGGCGACTGCTACGGCAAGCCCGATGCTCGACCAACCGCATCGGCAGGATGATCGCAGCAGTCCACATCCTCCTCACCTGCGACTACGCATGATGAAAGAGGTTTACTGATTCCTAATGCGGTCTGCCAAGCCGCGAGAGCGGTGGGCGGGGTGCGTTCGTAGCGCCGTCCGTCGCGAAGGAGGGCCCAGAGGAGGTTGACGCGGCGGCGAGCGAGAGCAAGCACGGGCTTGATGCTTTTCTGTTTCATCTGGTCAGATGGGACCGTCGCTTGCGGATGATCCCCGGTTCGTCGGGACGGCTCGCTGCAGTTCCCGTCGGCTGGTCACACCGATTTTCCGGTATATGCGGTAGAGGTGGTTGCCTACTGTGCGGACGGACAGTGTCAGCCGCTCGGCGATCTCCCTGTCGCTGAGGCCTTGTGCCACGAGCAGCATCATTTCCCGCTCCCGCAGACTCAATGGTGCAAGTGACTCCAGCAACAACAGGGCTGGCGTGGTTGCTCCCTCGCAGCGGGAGGCGAGTGATTGTGCGTGGTGAGACGCCGCCGTCGCCGCTCGGTCCTGGTTAGACCGACGGTGTAGCCGGGACAACTCTGCATAGGCCTCGGCCGCGAACAGCTCGGCGCCTGCCTGAACGAACGTCTCAGCGGTGCGGCGAAGTAGGCGTATGTCCGCATTGACGATGGACTTGGCGTAGTCGAGGCGGGCCTGCAGGTAGGGGCCTTGGACGATTGTGTCCCAGTAGGGTTGCGTGTGGTCGGCCAGGCCCAGCCGGGCCATTTCGTGGCAGATGACGGCCACATCACCGTGTCCGCCGCGTTCCTGGCCTGTGTCTGCGGCGCGTGTGAGCAGGGCAGCAGCGTGGTTGCGTTCACCGGACAGGAATGCGGTCCATGCCAGGGCGATGTGATGGCAGGCGTTGATACTGCTGTCGACGGGTTGGGGCAGGTCTGCCTTGCCTGGGCGACCGACGCTGGCATTGGCCAGCGTGGTGAGAAGTTGCGCTTTTGTGTGCCATTGTTCCCAGCCCACTTGGTAGCCGGGGTGGAACGTGGACAACTCGCATGCTTGTCGGGGTCGACCGTGCTCCAGCAGAACAGCACTGAGGGCCAGGCCGTATTGGGCGTCGATACGCAGGTGGCGGTCGGCGACGGCACGGTCGTATGCGTGCGCCAGAAGGGCAGCTGCCTCCTTTAGACGGCCGAGGGCAGCCAGTGTCGCGGCGTGGACGAGCTCGAGGCAGTCGGCATGGAAGGGGTGGGCGTCGATGCCGTCGCGAGGGACGATGCCCTCGTAGAGGGCGAGGGCATCAGCCGGATGTCCAGCGTGCAGCAGTGCCGCCATCTGGAAGATGACGGCTTCCAGATAGTGCTCGTCGGCAGGGTTGTCTATCAGTGGGCCGCAGAATTGCAAGGTGCGGTTGAAGTTTCCCTGGAAATAGGAGGCCATCCCGTGAAACAAGCGACCTTGACTGCCGGTCAGGCCAGCGATGATGTCCTCGGCACGGTCGAATCGACCTTGCAACAGGAAGCCACGGGCCCGTGCAGCCTGCAATTCCGGGCACTGTTCGGCGCAGGCGGTCTCCGCGGCGTCCAGCACTGTGGTAGCGGCGTCGAAGTCGGCAAGCGATATGAGTGCCAGAGCGTGTGCGGCAGCCGTACGGGACGAGGGTTGCTGGTGCCACGCAGCGGCAGTAAACCGCAGGGCCATGGCCAGATCGTTGGCGGCAGCCGCACGGTGGGCAGCGTGCAGCAGCTCCTCCGTGCTGACCGAGTCGCCGACCTCCAGACGCCAGTTGGTGATTCGCAACGTCTCGGCGTCCGAGCCTTCTGTACGGTCACTGTAGGCAGCAATCCAGACCCGCAGATGGGCACGGCAACGCAGGACAGGCATGGTCTGCCGGATCACGTGCCCAACAAGTTGGTGAGACAAGCGCACTATGGCTTTAGGAGGTTCGGACGCATGGACCCTCGAGGCCTCAACGTGGAGGAGGTCCTGGTTCTCCAAGTGGAGCAGTGTCGGTGCCGGAACCAGGCGCTCGAGAAGGTCAAGGGGCACCGGCTCGGCAAGCACTACGAGCTCAAGGGCATCACGGGCCTCGGGCTCCAGGTCGCGGATCTTCCGAGTGATCAACTCGCTCAAAGGGACCGACAGCGGGACCTGGTCGGGCAGGGTCCACCCACCAGGAGAAGGTGCAAACAGACCCTGCTGTGCCGCGGCCCGGACCAGTTCCCGCAAAAGCAGCGGATTGCCGTCCGACAGCTGGGCCAGGTAGGTCGCCGCGCTGCGGGCAAGGCCGTCCCCCACGAGGGACGCAGCAAGCCGACGAGTCGATACTTCATCCAGCGGCCCTAGTTCCATCCGATGCAGAAGGTCGTCCTTCCACAGTGCAGTGATCGCCGCCGGCAGCGGTGCATCAGTGTTCACGATGAGCAGCAAGTACGCAGCCTGCTGTCGGGCCAGATCCAGAATGAGCGAGGCCATGGCCGGTTCTAGCAGGTGTGCATCGTCAACGAAAAGCACCGTGTCCTGTCGACTGTTGCCCGTCGGCCGCAAGGCCTGGAGCAGTTCGTGCGCGGGAACGCTGACGACATCCGTGCGCCCGGTGCGTGTGATCTTGGCCATGGAGCTCTGGGGCATGTCCTCGTCTGGCCAGGTCACCATCACCCGAACCACCCGGTAACTATTGGCCAGCACCACCAGCGCATCATTGGCCAGGCGGGTCTTGCCCACCCCGCTGGGACCGGCCAGCAACACCCCTGTATGCCGATCAGAGCGAGTCAACAACCGCAAGAGCCGGGTCATGCACGCTTCCCGCCCCACCAGGGCGATCGCGTCTGCAGGCACCACGTGCACCGTCGACTCAGAGTCGACGCACTCGTGGTGTCTCCCCTGCGCCGGCACCGCTGGACCGACCGGGGCCCGGCTCCCGGACACGCCACGCCGGAGGGACTCCGGATTCCAGTTGCCGCTCCTCCAGCCCGAATCTGACTGGCTCATTTCAGCACCCCATCGCCCATGGGTGCTGTTCCAAGCGCAGAAACGTTTCCCACGCGTCGGCACCCAGACAGGACGCCCCGCACACCGCGTTGCACAGCATGTGGAACGTGAGCAGGCAGCCACAGAGCCCGACGCTTCAAGTGGCCACCTTGCCGTCTCCGAGCCTGCGTGCCGTCTACCGGAAGGCGTTGAGCAATCGCTACTTAACCTGACCGTTTCGCTTTGGTTGGTTGAGGTGGCGTGAGCACAGTGGGCTGGTGTCTATCGGATGCTGGCCGGCCTTGATCATGGCGAAGGCCTCCGCGTGGGGTGGAGGTGTCGAATCTTCACCACACGGAGGCCTTCGTGTCCCACCGTAATGCCCGGCTAACCGTTTAGGGCAGACGACTGCCGATCGACCGCCTCCGCTCCTGCCGCCCCGTCGCCGCAGAGATGGGTATCTCCCGTTCCACGGCCCACAAGTGGGTCCGGTGCTGGCGGTCCGGGGGGGCAGCGGACCCTTCCACACCGAACCACCGCCGCAACCGAAGCCCGCGTCTGCCGGCTGCGGCAAAGCCGCACGCTCGGGCCCGCACGCCTCGCGTCGATCCTGGGCCTGCCCGCGTCGACCGTGCACCGGATACTTACCCGGCACGGCCTGAACCGACTGGCCCTGTTGGACCGGCCGACCGGCCACCTCATCCGCCGCTACAAGCGTGAACGACCGGGCGAACTCGTCCACGTCGACGTCAAGAAACTCGGCCGGGCCCCGACGGCGGCGGACACAAGGACTGGGCCGACAGGCCGACCGTGCCCGCCGCCGTAGCAACGTCGGCTTCGACTACGTCCACTCGCCGTTGACGCCCCCAGCCGCCTCGCCTACAGCGAGATCCACCCAGACGAGAAGACTGCCACCTGCGCCGCCTATCTCCGCCTGGCCGCTGCCTTCTTCGCAGGCTCGGGCATCGAACGCTTCGAGCGGGTGCTAACCGACAAAGCCTGGCCCTACCGCAAGAGCTTCACCTGGCGGCAAGCCCTGGCCGACCTCGGGAGCGACCGGCAAGTTCACCCGCGCCTACCGGCCGCAGTCGGCGCGCTCTACGCCGACCTCGTGCAACGGCAAGGTCGAACGCTTCAACCGCACCTGCTCGACGAATGGGCCTACCTGTGGCCCTACACCAACAACGCCGAACGCACCACAGCCCTGGCAAACTTCGTGCACAGCTACAACCACCACCGTTGCCACACCGCACTCGGCGACCATCCACCCATCACTCGCGTCAACTCGGCGGGTCAATGCAGATTCGTGCCAGGCGGCATGGAGGGAGACGGAAAGGATGCGGCTGAGGCTGGGGGCTTGCCGGCGACAGATGCGAGATGCGATGACCAAGGCGCGGGCACATACGAACTGAGGTCCTCCAACTGCCGTGCGAGGCTTTCGCCATGGGGGGCTGGTATGGATGATCTGGTGGTGCATGCCTCACCGTTAGCGGACAGCGAGAGCCGCGCCGGAGCGCGGGTGGGTCGGTTCTGGATCACCTTCCAGAGACCACCAGCAACCGGAAGGTCACCGTCCGTTGAGTAGCGCTTGCTCATGCTCAGGCCGCGGCAGGCGGATAAACATTGGGGACTATCGAAAGGCGCTGCGCACAGTGCGGCGGCATGCAGGATGTGATCGCCATGGACATCTCCAAGAACCATGTAACCACCCTCGGATCGGGCAGAGTGCATCAGCAAGGGCCAACTGTCGGGGAAACGCACTGCCCTGTGCTCCCCGGTAGCCTGCTAACAGCCGCGACGCCCGCCTGTGGCGTGGCATCGACAGAGCAAGCCCCGAATGCGCTGAGCAACTGGACAGCTGTCTTGCCGTGGTTCCGCAGCAGACTGGCGATGGCCCGGGTGAGACATCGAATACATCGCGTGGTGACTGGCAGCAGCTGCGCGGGCTCTTGGTGCGCGTTGCACTGCCGCATCGTCGCTTCCCGACCCGTAGTGGGCAATGCAGCGGATACCGGCTCTGAGTTACGCCGCCCCCACGGTATGCACCCCTGAAGGAGGTTCCCGTCCCGGCCGCATTGCGACCCTTCATCGAGCGAGGACGATTTGCTATGCCACGATGTCCCGCAGGCCTACCCGCGAAGTGTCCCTGCGGCTTCAGCGCAGCGACCATCTCTGCCCTGTTCCTTCTGCTTGTCGAGCACAACTACCTGATTCCTGAAGAGCGCGCCCTTGGTTGCATCATCCGGCGTGCCGCACGTCCGAGCACGCCCCTCGGCGATCCCGATTCACCTTCGTGAAGCCTCGAACCCGCCAGCCGGTGCACCAGCATGGGTAGTGTCGGGCAGGGCTCAATCCCCGTGTCGGCCTCCCTTCCATCCGGCGCATCGAGCGCGCCCGGTGCGGTTGAGACGGTTGCTCACCACGCGATGAAACTTGTCAATCCGGCGATGGAAGCGCCCCTGCTTCAACTGTTACGGCAGGTCAGATACTCGAGCACAGTGGAACGGCGGCCGCAATATCCCGCACACCATCGGGCATCGCCCTTGCTTGCTGCCGCGAACATGGCGCCGCCCTACCACGGGGGTACCCCGAACTCACGACGAATCAGAGATCACCGCGGACAACTGGCGTCACGTACTGGGCAAGACTCAACCCAACGACCACCTGGCTTCAGGGCGCCCTCGCAATAAGGCCCAGAACATACCGGCTGGGAGAGGGTTCGTACACCTTCCATACGCCCGAAATGCGGACGGCCTCAGTAAGCATTTGGCTGCGACCCAATCGGTGTTCCCCCTCAGGCACGGTGACCATGACCGCTTCCGATGGCCTCCCTCCATTGCCACATACGACGCTCTTGGCCGCCCTGCACAGGGTCAGTCGCTCTCCCGAGGAAGTGGCGACCATCCGACGGAGTGTGGCGGCGCAACTGGCAGCCTGGCAGCTTCAGCATGTCGAGCAGCAGGTCATGCTCATCGTCTCCGAACTCATCACCAACGCCATCACGCACGGCAAGGGACAAGTGTGGCTGGCCCTTAAACTGCTTCACACTCTGGAAGGTCCCACTTTGCGCATAGAGGTCTGCGACCATGGCGCATGGCCAGGTGAGTCGCCGCGCTTCGCCGACAGCAATGCCGAGCACGGACGTGGCCTTCTGCTCGTCCAAAATCTCGCCGATGAGGCGGGCCACTCCCTCGACCCACTCGGCCATGTCGCCTGGGCCCACCTACGGGTCAGCGACTGCTGACTTGATCATCAATCCGGAGCTTCCGGGACGACGCCGTCCGACTAGCTTGATCTTTAACCTGTGCGGCGGGGTCGTGGGGTCGTTGACTTCTTCATTCGCTGTTTCGCGTTGCCTGGTTTGCGGACTGTGTAACACGTCGTGGGCGCGGGGCGGGCCGGGTGTTCTTGCGGCCGGGTGGTCGTCCCGGGCGGGGCGGGAGGGTTTCGGCGCTCTGACGGGCAGGCGACTTGCGGGCGTGTCCACGGCGATGCTCGCCCACCAGCGACAGTTCCACCAGCGAACGGACCGGGCCGTCCGCACACAGCACGGCGTCGGCCAGCTCGAACAGCGCGTCAGAACGCTTGGTCAAACACGAATAGAGCTCGCCCCGGAAGCGTGACGGCTCCGCGAACGGCTCCTGCCCCACGGCAGGGTGCAACAGACTCCTCCCCACGGCCTTCGCGCTTGGTGTGTGCGTTCCTTGGTCGGAGCACATGGTCAGCCGAAGGCCGCCTGATAGGCGCGGTCGGCGAGCACCGGAACACCCTGGCGTTCGCAGATCCGGATGATCCGGTGGGTGCGGGCCGCGGTCAGGTCGTGGGCACTGCCGGGCAGGACAGGCGAGATCCACAGCAGTCGTCCGGCCGGATCAGCTACCACCTGCACGTTCACCCCGTGCCGTCGGTGCTTGTGCAGAAGTCGGCCCGGCTGAACGCCAGTCCGGTCGCACTCCGCAAGGGTGCCGTCCAGCAGGACATAGTCGGGGCCGGCTTCGCGTTGGAGGCGCAGGAGCCCGGGAGCACGGTCGGTGAGCAGGGCGATGCCGGCTGCGGTGCAGGCCTGGGCGGTACCGGCGGAGATACCGAAGCCAGCCCTGAGTTCCTCAAGGGTGTCGTGCCTGTGCAAGTACACCAAGCCGACCAGGGCACGCTGGTGCGGCGGCAGCTTGCAGCGGCGGTCATCCTCACGGGTGACGATGAGCATGGTGACCCACTCGACCACGGCATGGGGCAGGTCGAGTGCGGCAGGACAGGGAACAAACGAGGCTCCTGTGCCGGTGAGTTGAGACGTCGAACACCTCCCTCAACGGCACGGGCGCCTCATGCGTTGCCGACACCTACATCGTCACCCGATCAGTGGCCCCGCTGAAAGGGCTCCCTACGTTGTTCTGCGGGAGGCGGTGGGCCCTTCGTATGGTTCACCCACCCAGGGGCGGGGTGTGGTTCAAAAAGCTCTGCCGCTCGTGGCTTCCACTGAGCTGTTTCAGCCTGGGCACCGATCGGGTGACATGAGTGGCCACTGGACCAGGGCGTCAGCGTGGGAACGCGCTGGCCCGCCACCCGTCAACAGCAGCCGCGCCATCACCCTGGCGAGTGGCCGCTGAAAAGGCTCACTGATTGGCCGCCCGGCGCCCCACGACGACTCGACTGCCAATTAGGAATTCGAATGATCGCTCCGTAGGGAATCGACAGCGAGGTCGTCCGTGAGAGGCGCCAGCAGCACACCGCACGGAGGCACCACATGGCCGCGATCTGGGCCGGCATCGACGCAGGCAAGGCCCACCACCACTGCGTCGCGATCGACGACAGCGGCCGTCGGCTGCTGTCCCGCCGCGTCGCAGACCAGGTGACATGGGGCATCGACCTGGCTGATGGCGGAGCCGCCCTGACCATCGCGATCCTCCTCAACCACGGCCAGCCGGTGTAATACATCTCCGGCCGGGCGATCCACCCGGCCTCCGAGAGCTACCACCTCGGCGTTGTTCAGCATCCGGCACGCGCATCACCGGCATTGCCCTTACCATCCTGGCGCAAACCCTCACACCACGAGGCTCGTCACCCGACGCCGCCACCGGACGCCAGAACCAGACCCTGCAACTGCTCCGCACGGACCCGATCCGGCCATGGCACGCGAAGGAGATCGTCACCGTTCTCGGGATCGACCACTTCCAGCCTTTACGCACAGTTGGGTCCCTGGGTCGCGGCAGGCATGCTGCACCAGGTTTGGTCGTGGCCTCTGCAAACGTGCCCCCTGGGCCCGTGTCAGAACGCCTGAACATGATGCACGACAGCCACTTGCTTGCCGTGCTCCACAGCTAACTACGAGCATTGCGTTCACGGCCGAGTGGATCGACGACTCAGCGGCAGGTGTAGGTGAAGGTGGTTGAGGCGGCCTGCGGGTCGGGGGAAAGTACTTCGAGGGTCGCGGTGGCTTGCAGGGTGCCGTGGCCGTTGAACGTCCATCGGAGCACGACGTTGGTCTGGCGGGCGTTGGGGGCGACTCGCTGCTGGAGCGTGCGGGAAATGGTGCCGTCGCTGCGCTTCCAGCGGTAGGTGACCGTGCCTGGCTTCCCGTTGGTCTGCAGGGTGCCCGTGATGGTGGCAGTGCTGTCGCATGCCGGGTCGCGGGGGCTGGTGTGGACGTTGACTGCGGTGACCGCAATCGGGCCACCATGTCGTTGCCAGGCGAGAAGGGCGAGTGCGGCAAGAAGGATCAGGGGCGGGAGCAGCCAGCCGCTGAGCTGTCGCCGCCTGCGGCGGCCGGATGCTTCGAGCCTGGGCTGTTTGCAGGGGTGTGTCGCGCCGCGCCAGATGGCGGCGGCATGGTCGGGGATGGACGCCGAGACTCTGGGGACTCCGGGGCCAAAGCGGTATGCCTCTCCCGCCCCCGGCCGGCCTCGATCGAGGGCTGTGGCGAGGTGGGAACCTGCCGAGTGGTTCTTGTCATCCACAGTGGGGTGCGGCGGCGGGACCTCGGAGGTGGACAGCGGAGTGTGCCATACCTCGCTGTCGAGAAAGGTGGCGCGGGTGGCTGTGTCGTGGGACAGGGCAGACGGCGCCAGATCATGCGGCAGTCCCACGGCGGTGTCAGCCGACCTGTCCGGTCGCCCCTCGTGGCTGGTGCCACAAGGGTCATGCGGCTGCCGGTGATTTTGGGAAGGCATGGAAAATCCTGTGTGTGACGGTGAGCGGCTCAGCGAGGCGGGTCGCAGGAAGGCGATGCCTCGACAAGTGAGAAGGAGTTGTTGCCCGAGTCGGCGGAGGGACTGGTGGAGGCCCGCACGCCCTGATAGGCGTAGTGGTCAGGAATGCTGAACGCATGGCTGTAAGTGTCGGACACCTGCATTTGCCCCTTGGGAAGACGGATCTGCTCCGTGGCCACAGTCACGCTCCTGGTACCCGCGGCGGAGTTGGTGTGGAACCAACTAAGCGTCAGGATCCCTTCGGCGGCACCGTTGGTCCGCACGGTGACCTGGGTTTGGATGGAACATCCCTGGCCTTGCTGGGGCTTAGAGACTGACACCGAGTACACATCCAGTCGCGGCGAGTGCGACGGCGCGCTGCTGGTCGGTGTGTGGGATGGAGCGGAAGGCAGGGGGAGAGCAGGGGTGGACGTGGCGGCCGCAGGTGAAGAGCTGATGGCGGGCAAGCCGGAGGCGGACGGGGAGCTGGTCGAAGGTGGCGGGTCCTCCGCGGCGGTACCCGATGAGGTGCTCCCCTGGATGCTTCCGTCGGACGGGAACACACCGCCCGGGTTGGCGGTCGGTTGAATGCTTCCGTCGGACGGGTTAGCGGTCGGTGATCGGGCCGCCGATGGGGCCGAATGGTTTCCCGCATCCGGCCATGTCACTATCACTCCCCCGGCCAGCAGCGCGGCCGCTGTCCCCATAAGCACCTTGCCCTGGTGGCTGGATATGCGCCGTCGCCGGGGTGACAGGCGTTGCTTCGCGAGTGCCGATTCTGGCCAGGGCTCGGCCGGCTGACTCCCGGGCACATCGGCCCGCTCCAGCGAGGTGGTCGACAGGGCCGTCGTCCCTGAGTCGTTGGCGCCCGTCGAGGGAAGCAGGAGGGGCAGTAGCGTCACGAGGGCGGCGAGCTTGAACCGGCCGCGCTCCTCCCAGTCCTCACCGTAGGCGGCGGCGACGGCTTCGAGCTGCTCGACGAAGTCCGCCGCGCTGGCGGGCCGCTGCTGGGGAGTCTTGGCGAGACCGCTGAGGATCAGCGGGCGCAGCGGCTCCGGCACCATCTCGGCAGGGATCGGTGCCTGGGTGTGCTGGACTGCCAATTCCACGAGCGTGGATCCCGTGTAGGGCTTGGTGCCGGTCAGGCATTCGAAGAAGGTGGCGGTTGCGGCGTAGACATCGGTGGTCGGAGTCGGCGGGCGGCCCTCCCAGTGCTCGGGTGCCATATAGGCCGGTGTTCCCGCGATGTCCACGGATGCTCCGCTGCGCGCAGCAATCCCGAAATCCACCAGCTTGGAGCAGCCGTCGGCAGTAACGAGAACGTTCTCTGGCTTGTAGTCGCGATGGACTACTCCTGCACGGTGGGCCGACGCCAGGCCGAGCAGCGAACCCTTCAGGACCACCAGGGCCGCTTCAGGGCTGGCAGCACCCTCATGTCTGAGGAGTTCCCGCAGCGCGACACCGTCAACCAGCTCCATCACGATGGCGGCACCCTCGTCGGACTCAACGTACTCGTACAGCCGCGCGACGTGGGGCGACCGGAGGTCGCCAAGCAACCGGGCCTCGGCACGGAACTCGGCACGGAAGTCCCTGTCGGAGCGGATCTCCCGCGCCAGGTACTTGATCGCCACCGGCGTGCCGGTGTTATCGTGCCGAGCGAGGATGACCCGCCCGCTGGCGCCCGCACCCAGTTCCCGGTCGTGGGTGTAACCAGCCACACGCCACTGATCTGGACCTCTTTCCGGCAAAGCCCTGTCTCCCTCGCTTCGATACCCGCTCCGTGAGGTCAACGGACGACCTCGATCGAGAAAGCCCGAGCTCGCAGTGCCGGATACACTTCAATTTCCCTACCGTCGCAATGCCACTCCGGTCGATGACGTGACCAGTTGGGCTAGATATTGCCGCCCGGAACGAACATCGCGTGGCCGCCCCAAGCGGTTGGCCGTATAGAGCTCCACACTGACAGATGTCAAGGCTGCAATTCGAAGCAGCCGTCACGCGGCCAGCATTCGCACCCGTCGCGAAGCCTCACTCTGCCAACGTGGCCCGCCCCACCACAGGATGCACCTCTCGCCGAGGCATAATGAGGGAGATCCCGATGTGTCGAATTCAGTACAGGAAAACACACCTCTTGGGAATCCAGGAGTGCCCACAGCCCACTGCATGGCGGCCCAACCAGACCAGGTGAGTGGCCAACACCAGCCAACTGAACCAGTATCCCAAACACCCAGCTTCATTCCTGACACCTCTCCGCGAGAACGATCAGGCGCTCTCGGGTCTACCGTATTACCGCCCGCCAACGGCCCGCAGAGTAGAAGCTACTCACATCGGAATTTTGATTGGTTCGCGCCACAGACATGCCGAGCGCCTCGCTATCACACGCCGCCGGATCAGCACCTAGCTCAGGCCGCGGCGGGCGTGCCAATGACGTGATTCCAGAGCCGTTGCGCAACTTCCGCCCAGCGCGCGCATGGATGCTGATGAGACGCCTCGTTGAAACTCCAAGCGCTTGACACCGCGAGGGGCCGAGCACGATGCGGGGCACGGGGGCGGACCATCCGTCGTGCAGCTACTTCCCGCCGCCGGTACGGATGGTGGAGTTTCCCAAGCCAGGAGGGCGTGGGGTTTAAGGACCTTGGGGCGCTCCAGGTCGCGGACAAGATCGCGCAGCCGGTGTGGCCATGGTCGCTGGAGCCGGAGGTAGAACCCGGCGTTCCATCCCGAGCGCGAGCTGGTCGCCCGTGCGCTCCGTGTTCCGCGAGCGTGCTTCCGACAGCATGCCAATGGTCCGTCACACCTGAGGTGATGATCAGCGAGCGGCCTGCCGAGGCCGAGGACCGCGCGGTCCCAGGTCACTGCGCGGGCCGCCTCATCATCGGCACCGGCCGGTCCGCAATCGGCACGCTCGTAGAGCGCACGACGAGGTTTATCATGCTGCCGCGCCTGCCGCGGGTGGGCCGCTACGGTACAGAGCCACGGATCAAGAACGGCCCGGCGCTCGCCCGACCGCGGCGCCGAGGCCGTGAAAGACGCGATCGCCGCCACAATGACCACGCTGCCCGAGCAGTTGCGCCGCACGCTAACCTGGGACCGCGGCAAGGAGCTAGCCCAGCATGCCCAACTCCGCGTCGACACCGGCCTGCAGGTCTACTTCCCCGACCCGCACAGTCCCTGGCAACAGCGCACGAACGAAAACACCAACGGACTGCTCCGCCAGTACCTGTCGCGATGGGATACTGACGAACTCGAGGCCGTTGCTCTTGCACTCAGCAACATGCTCAGCAAACGCAGTCGGAAGGCACCCGCCGGAGCCGTCAACGAACATCTACTATCGGCCCAGGAGGCCGGTGTTACGACGACCGGTTGAGTTCCGGGCTGACTGCCCGCATCCGAATGATGCACCACCCAGCGGGAGTTCCGGCACGGTTCCGACGCCACAACGCGATGTCGAGAGCGGCGAGGACGAGCTTGGCCCCTTTTCTGGTGGCCGACCGACCAACCGACGATCAGCTGGGTGAACACGTCCCGACGAAGGCGACGTAGACGATACCGGACCAGGTGGTCACATACGTGAAGTCGGCCACCCACCGCTGGTTCGGACGAGACGCGCCTGCGGGCCCGGCCTTCCGATCACCCCCGCTGCGGGCGGCCGAGGCTGGACGGCAGCCAGCTGCGCGCGGATCACCGTGTTTCTCAAGCAGCCCGGGCCATGGACGGTGCCCGGCTGTATCGGTACCTGGGCAGACCACACGTCAGCCGACGCACGCTGTATCGCCGGGTGCGGCAGGTGGCCCTCTGGCGGCGACGCAAGCTGATCGCCCGCGGCGATCCGGCCCCCGCCGCGGTGGTGGCGGCGATCGCCAGACGGCTGCGGCTGCTGCCGGCCGAGACGGTGGAATAGGCCGCCGACGAGACGCACCTGCTGCCGCAGTCTGCTCCAGCTGGAGCTGCCCAGCCGCCGGCCTCACCTGCCCACCACGGGCAGGAACCGGCAGCTCACGGTGCTGGGAGCACGCTGGAGGTCACCCGGCACCTTCCGCATAACCCAGTGACCAGCGGAAAGAGGTTCAGGCCCTGCTTCTCAGACTGCCGCCTTCTCGGTGGGCAGCTGGGCCCAGTGCATGGTCCCGCCCGCGTGGGCGCAGGTTCCGTGGTCAGTTGTCAGGGCGTCGACGATGTTCAGGCCCCTGCCGTGCTCGTCCGGAGTGCACGAGGTGGTCCAGGCACCGTCGGACTCCGCGGGGCCGCCGTCGGTGATGGCCACCCACACCCGATGCTCCATTCGCTCCTGATGCAGGTGCAGTGCTACCGGCGGGCGGGCGTGCTCCAAGGAGTTGGTGACCAGCTCGGACACGACCAGCATCGCCGACTCCGCTGTTTCCTGCCCAACCTGCCAGTCCTGAAGGACGCTGCGGGTGATCGCGCGAGCCGCACTAGCGGCCTCAGGCCGATGTTCCAGCGGCCAGGACTCGTCCTCATTGTCATGCACACGCTGGGCGGGCGCTGGCTGGCTCCTGCGGTCACGCGACCTGCGCGCGCTCCAGGGCTGGCGCTCCAGGTCCTCGACGGTGGCATACATGACGATCACTTCCCGGTTGGCTGCCGCGGGAGCCGGCCTTAGTAGTTCCGGCCCTTCCGGCCTGTACAACCTCATTTCTATGGGATTCGAATACATCGGACATTAGGGATGAACCCCTAGCTTTCCCTCCCCTATCCCTCACCACGGCGAAGAGCGCGCGGTCGATCCGCCGCCGACGCTCCAACACCGACCGGAAGAACGACCCGCCGCGCACCTGCGGGATCTTCAGGTCCACATCGCCGGCCTGCATGGTCAGCAGACGTTCGCGGTGGCCGTTGCGCCAGGTCGTGCGCGTCTCGGAATGCCCGCCCGGGGCGGCACCGATCACGCCGGCGGCCTCGGCCTCGATGAGCTCCTGCAGGACGCGCTCGAACCCCCCTGACGCCTCGCCTCCGTCGCCCGACGTCGTGACTCCAGCAGCCGCCTCAGCTCAGACCGGGGCAAGGCCATCGCATGCTCCTCCGGTTGAACTGCCTCACCGGGCAGACTTGCGCGATGGCCTGCCTTGCTCTGGAGCCTGCGCGGTCAGCGGATGCACGCCCCGAGCAGCCACCGCGCGGTCTGAGGACCACGCCCGGCTACACCACTTCTTGGGACGTGATCCCGTGAACCGCGGCGACGGACAGATCCTGCCGTCCAGGAAGTCACCCAACCGCACAGTCTCACTCCGCCGCATCAGCGCCCGGTGGACAACCGGCCTGGCCCTCCGCACCACTTTCATCCTGTTCATGCAGGTCAGGGCCAGGCTCATCGGGCTCGGGCCCTGCGTCTCCCCCCGTACACGTAGGGGCCTCTGCCCTCCCCCGACCTGGGAGGCCTCCGAAAGGTTAGGGGTAACCCCTAGCGCCGGGTTCCACGCCTCTCGCGTAGGAAGGAAGTCAGGAACATCGTCACCGTTTCCTGCACCAAGAGGTGTTTTCTGATGACTTCCACTTTTAATGCCTGGCCTTTCAGGACATTGACATCTACGCCTCCGCCGCCTGCCGGGCGCCTGCCGGTTCCGGCCCAGTACGACGATCTACTGCGGGTCGCGGTCCACCATCACACTGCCGTGCTGGTCCACTCGGTGCCGGAAGGTGTCCGATGATGGATGGGCGAACGGTGCGGTGGCCGCTGTGCGGGCGCGAGCATGAGCTGGAGACCTTCGCGAAAGTGTTGGCTGACCGGCGGGGCTGGGGTTTCGTGATAGACGGACCGGCGGGGGTGGGCAAGTCGCGGCTGGCCGATGAATGCCTAGCCCGGGCAGTGCGAGCGGGGTTCCGTGCAGGGCGGGCAACAGCGAGCACGGCCGCCGCCGCAGTGCCCCTGGGCGCGATCGCGCACTTGCTCCCGGCGGGGGCAGACCTGTCGGACCCGGTGAAGGGTTTCGCCGCGGCGGCTGCGGCGCTGGCCGGACCGGACCGGCGCCGGTGGGTGGTGCTGGTCGATGATCTCCATCTGTTGGACATCACATCGGTGGTGCTGCTGCGGCAGTTGATGGACGCCGGACTGATCCGCTTGATTGCCACCATCCGCCGCGGCGAACCGGCCAGCGATGCGGTCCGCGCCCTGGCCCACAGTGACGCCGTACGTCGGATCGAGTTGGATGCGTTCGGGCCGGAGCAGGTGGAGGCGGTACTGCATGCCGCCCTGGGAGGGCCGGTGGGGCGGCGCACGTTGCAGGTGCTGTGCAATGCATCGGACGGGAATCTGCTGTACCTGCGGGAACTGGTCCTTGGTGCCCTGGCTGCTGGCACATTGACCAACGACGGGGAGATGTGGCATCTGGCCGCAGGCCAGATGCCGGGGACGACGCGGCTGGCCGAGCTGATCAGCGACCGACTCGACTCCGCCGGCCCGGCTGCTCGGCCGGTCCTGGAGTTGCTGGCACTGTGCGATCCGCTGCCGCTGGCCGAGGCCAAAGCCGCCACTACATGGCAGCTGCTGACTGACCTGGAACGCGGCGGACTGATCCGCACCGTTCAGGATGGGCGGCGCACCACCGTGGCGCTCGCCCACCCCATGTACGGCGAGATCCTGCGGGCGGACATGCCCGCCCTGCACCGCCGAGCCCTACTCCTTGACCAGGCCGAGCGGGTCCAGTCCTACGGAGCCAGACGTCGCAATGATGTCCTTCGCATAGCCACCTGGCGGCTGGCCGCCACCGGCACCGCCGACCCTGACCTCCTCCCCCAGGCCGCCATACTGGCCAGCAACGCACACGACTACGAGCAGGTCGTCACCCTCCTGGAGGCTCTGCCCGCACCGCACCACACCACGCAAACCCGCCTCCTGCTCGGCGAGGCCCTGTTCCAGATGGGCAACTGGAAGGCCGCCGAAGCAGCCCTCTCCGAAGCCGACGCCTCGGCCGCCGGCGAGCGGGAGAAGCTGGCCGTCGTCCTGGCCCGAACCGCGAACCTTGTATGGAGCAATGCTCCTGCCGCTGAGGCGCTTTCAGTCAACGACGAGTTCTCGACCCAGGCTGCCAGTGCCAGCAGTCGGCGCATACTGCAAGTCAACGAAGGATTCCTGCGGATCGCTGCCGGCCAGCCCGCTCAGGGCCTGACTCTCCTGGGCGACCTGGAAAGTGAGCCAAGGCAGGCACCGGACCCCAGAGCATGGCTGCGCGCCGCACTGATGAAGCCCGTCGGACTGGCGGTGGTCGGCCACACCAACCAGGCCGTGGCGTGGGCACAGCGTGCCCACGCCACCCACCTCCAGATAGACCACGCCGTCCCGGCCTTCCAACCGGCCCTCCAGCGTATCCCTCTGGTTCTCGCACTGACCGAAAGTGGCCAACTGGCCGACGCCCTGACCACCGGTAAGAGCGCCTACGCCCAGCTCACCGACTCCAGCCTGATCGCGCGGGCCTGGATGGCGCTCTTCCTGGGCCGCGCACAGTGGTTGGCCGGCCACCCTGTCACCGCCCGCCACTGGTACGCCGAAGCCGCCGCTCTTGCCCGCACCATCGATCACGCCATGGCACTCCGCCCAGCGCTCGCCGGACTTGCTGCTTGCGCGGCCATACTCGGCGATCTCAACGCGGCCGAGACAGCCCTCGCCGAGCAGCACATCACCCCACTCCGGACTACTGGCCTTCTCTCTCCGGGAGAGGAACACCTGGGTCAGGCATGGCTGCTGGCGGCCCGCGGCCACCTGGCCCAGGCCCGGACCATCCTCAGCCAAGCCGCCGACACTGCCCGCTCCACGGGCCACCTCACCTGTGAGGCACTGCTGCTCACCGACGTCGCCCGACTGGGCGGCGCACAGTCCGTGGCCGGTCGACTGGCCGACCTCGCCCAAGAGTGCGACGGCATCTTCGCCCCAGCCCGCGCCCGCTTGGCAGAAGCTCTCGCCGCCAACGACCCCGACAGGCTTCTGTCCGCCGCCGACGAGGCCGAAGCACTAGGCGCAGACCTACAGGCGGCGGAGGCCGCCACCGCGGCCGCCACCGCCTGGCGCCTGGCCGGCCACACCCGTCGCGCCACCGCCGCCGCCAACCAGGCCGCTGCGGCCCTAGCACGATGCGAGGGCGCCCGCACCCCCCTGCTGGCAGCCGCCCCGGCCGCCGCCGAACTCACTGCCCGTGAACGCGAAGTCTCCCTGCTCGCCGCCGCCCGCACCACCAGCAAGGACATCGCCCAGACCCTGAGCCTGTCAGTCCGAACCGTGAACAACCATCTGAACCACGCCTACAGCAAGCTCGGCGTCACCACCCGACGCGAACTCGCTGCCGCCCTCGGTGTAAAGGGCGCCTGGCCCGAACCACGCACGCTTGAATCTTGAAGTTGTTCTGCTCCCTCGCGGAGCTCAGGAAGGGGATTGCGGCCCACCTTGCGGTGGCATCTGGCCGCAGGCCTGCCGGCGCACTGGCGCGGAGCACGGCCTCCATGCCGATCAGGGACATGCCGTGCGTCCTCGGCTGCTTCGACTGCTGTGGGTCACCCTGGCGGCTTGCTCATGCCTTCCTCGCCACTCCGGCCGAGGAGAACGGTCGCAATCGCGGGCCGGACGGCCTGATTCCGCTGTCTGTAACGAGATCCAGCACCTGTTCCTCAATCTGGATGCGGCAAAGGCGAGCGCCGCAGCATGGCTGCAAACACGCGAGAAGAGAAGTCCGGTCAATATCGAAGATCGGGGCAAAATCGAGCGGACCGCGTACCCGCGGTTCAAGTGGCTGATCACCACGCATGAGCTGCATCTGTTCTTCTCTCCGACACGCGATGAGGTCGCGTGGGCGTCGGAGGCCCGGACTGCGACGAGCATCTGCTGGCCCTGCTGTTGATGACCGCGTTCCGTGAGGTGGGCCGTGTGATCCGTACCGTGCAGCTGCTTCGGTATCTGACGGACGCGCCGCTTCGCCGGCGGGTGACGGCGGCGACGAACAAGGTCGAGTCGTTCAACCGGTTCTCCCAGTGGGTCGGGCTTCGGCAACCGCGGTGTCATCGCCGACAACGACCCCGTCGAGCAGGAGAAGGCGATGAAGTTCAACGCGCTGCTCACGAACGCGGTGATCTTCCACAACGCCCTGGGACATCGCCGAGATCGTTCGCCAGTTGCTGGAGGAGGGATGGGAGATCGGCCCCGAGGACCTGGCGCACATCTCGCCGTACCTGACCGAGCACATTAACCGGTTCGGCGAGTAGTCCACCCATGAGCTCGGCCTCCAGCCCGAGGCGTACGAGACAAAGCTGGACGTCGACTTCACCCCGCTGCGCGAGCAGGACCTGGCCGCCGCCGGATTCGGCCAGGCTGCCTGAGTAGACCGGTGTCTTGGGTGTCGTGGAAGAACCAGCGTGAGCCCGACGAGGATTCAGGCGAGCGCTTGCTCAGCGACAAGGAGCATGACCAGATGCGATCCAGGCGACATTGACTAAGGTCTCGACGACGGCACTTCCGAGGCCTGGGCTGTCACCCTTCAGGCTTCCCGGGGAGAGCGTAGGCCAGCCGTGTGTCGTCTGCGCCGGCTACCTCTCAAAACGGTCACTCATCCTGCCGGTCAGACGGTTCGGGAGAGCGGGGGCCGACGTGGTGCCAGCCGGCGACCCAGCAGGCGGTTAGCAAGATGGCCACTCCAGCGGTGGCCATGGCGGCACCGGTTCCGGCCGCCGTCGAGATCGCGCCGATACAGACGGGCCCCACACCCTGCAGAGTCATGCTGCCCGCGTGGAGCAGGCCGAACGCCTGGCCCTGGGTCTGGTCGGGCAGCGAGTCCAGGAAGCCCCTTTGCAGACCCAGGCCATGGGCGAAACCAATGCCCGCAACCAGCAGCAGGACTGCGCTCGCCAGTGCCCCGGGCTCGGCGGCGAAGGCCACCCAGGGGCAGGCCCATCACCGCGATCAGCGGTGCCACGAGCCGCTCCCGGATCAGTGGTTGAAGCAGCCGGCCGACGGCCAGGTCGCCCAGCAGCATGCCGACGGGAAGACAGGCCATGAGCAGGGCGTAGGCGCCGGGGGCAAAGTGGCGCTGGCCGGCATAGGCGATGAGCAGTCCCTCGACACCCGCCGTGAACGCCGCTGGCAGCCACTGCGCCAGAAGGAGCCGCCGCAGACCGCGGGCGCGCAGCAGTCTGCCGACCCCCTGGAGGCTGCTGCGCACCGGGGATCCGGACGGCTGTTCATCGGGAGGAAGGTCCGGCAGGCCCAGGCGCACCGCGATCGCGACCGCGACCGCGAGATAGAGAACGGCTCCGGCCTCCAGCGTTTGCCTGGCCCCGAACATCGCGACGGCTGTCCCACCCAAGCCCAGGCCCAGTAGCTGCGCGCCGGAGGAGGCCATGCTGTTCAGCGACCGTCCCAGGACGTAGGCGTCTCCGGTCAGCCATCGCGCCACCAGCCGACCCGACGCGCCGTTGAATATCGGTGTCACCAATGCCACGAGCGCCACCAGAGCCAGGCTGACCGGGACGGGTAGCGGCAGCAGTGCCAGGGCCAGTACCACGGCGGCCTCCAGCAGGTAGCTGCCGGTGATCAGTGCCCGGGGCGGTAGCCGGTCGGCGAGTGAGCCGAGCAACAGGGTGCCGAACAGTTGCGGCAGGAACCCGGCTCCGAAGGAGACGGCGCTCAGCAGCGGCGAGCCGGTCGTCGCGAAGACCAGAAGGGAGAAGCTTGTGATGCGCAGCGAGTCGGCGGTGATCGCCACCGAGCGGGTGAGGAAGAGCAGCCGGAAACGGGGCTCGGCCAGCACGTCCCGGTACGTGGCGCGACGCGCAGGCGCCGCGGGGTGCATTTTCATGTCGGGCAGCCTTCCGGGGGCGGCCCGGTGCCTGCGAATGATTCGTTCCAGCACGTAAGGTCGTATGCTCGTGCCGTGCTCCGGTTCCAGGCATCCGCTCAGGACCTGCTGCGCAGCCGCTTTGCCCTGTCCCCTGCCTTCGAGCTGGCCAACCTGCTGCGCACGCTTCACAGCGGCGGATACCGGCTTCTGCCGGAGGCATGGGCGGCACGGCCCGGCTTTGGACGGCTGCGGCGTGAGACCGAGCTGGACGCGGCCCTCGCCCTGCACACGTCGCGGTCCGGCGCGGACTTCGTCGCAGTGCCACCCAAGGGGCTGGCCCAGACCTGGGCCGACGATCTCGCCGCGATCCGCGCCACACCGCCGGCACAGGCCCGCACTGAGATCGCACATATCACGGCGCTGCAACCGGCTCGGGATCCGCGGGTGCGCGAGGTGCTGGCCGCGCCAGACGCCGTCGAGCGCATCGCTGCCGCGCTGGACCGCGCCTGGCACGAGCTGCTGGCCTCCGACTGGCCGCAGCTGTGCGGCGGTGCCGTAGGGCTGGCCGCCGCCGTCGAACAGTTCGACTGCCCCACCTGTGAAGTGCCCGCCGGAAGCACCTGCCGCACCCGCGGCGGCAAGGTCGCCCCGAAGTACCACACCCCGCGCTTCATGCTCGTCCCCCAGCTCCGCGCCGAGCTCGAAGTCCGTACCCCCGCCGACCGCGGCCAGCCCCGGCCGCCCGTGGGAGAGGGGCCCGGCCGGGCTCCATGGCCCGCTTTGAGAGTCAGGGTGTTGCTTGCCCTCGATGGTCTTGGCGCTGGCCTGCAGACTGAAGCCCTCCTCACGTCAGCGCCGACTGGCCATTGGGGCGGAGGCCCAGTCGCTGGGGCGTCGAGGAATCTGGCGACGTCATCCGGCATGCGGAAACGGGCGCTCGAGGCACGGATGTGACGCTGATCCGCCCGCGCGAACGGCTCGGACATCTCCGCCGCGTTCGTGCGGAGTGTGCTTGGAGCCCGCTGTGGTCCACCAGCTCGGGCGGATGGACGAACGGGAGCCTCCCGCCGATCGAGCTCCTCCAGCCACCACACCATCGCCGCCTCAAAGACCACGGGCTCGACCAGCCCCGGCAGGCAGGAAGCAGTCCCGGGTCCAGCGGAGACGCTCGTATCACAACAAGGGTGAGGACGGTGGCCGCGATTGACGACATTCGATTGTGGCTGCATCGAGCCTGCGGAAGATGCGCCAGGACTTCAGACGGGCCACGCCCCGCTCCACCGGTGTCCGCGCCGCGGAGAGAGCGCGGTTGACTGTGCACTGAGCCTCTTCGAGTCGGCCCCCGATCAGGTGACGGTCCGCGAAGCGCAACGAGCGAGGGCCCCGAGATGTCTGACGTCTCAACCACGCTGCTCAAGGGCCTCGTTGGTCATCTATCCTGCCGCACTCGACCTGCCCCATGCTGGAGTGGGTGACCATGCTCGTTGTCACCCGTGGGCGACCGGCGCTGCAAGCTCCGCCCGTCTCAACGCGTGATGGCGGAACTGGTGTACCTGCGCGAACACACCACCCTCGCGAAGATCGCTGCCGGGTTCGGGATCAGCGAGTCCAGTGCGACCACGTCGGCGACAGCCCGGCCGACTCCTCCCACAAGCACCGCCGACACGGGGTGAACATGCAGGTGGTCACCGATCCCGGCGGCCAATTGCTCTGGCTCTCACCCGCGTTGCCAGGCCGAACTCACGACCTGACTGAGGCCCGCACCCACCGAATCATCCGCATCTGCGAGCGCCAGGACGTCCCCATCCTGCCCGACCTCGCCTACCAGGGCGGCGGCCCCTGGGTGACCACGGGCATCAAACGCAGGCCCCCTGCCGGAACTCACCCTCACCGAGAAGACCGTCAACTCAGCCCTGGCCGCGGCACGGGCACCGGCCGAACACGGCGTCGCCCGCCTGAAGTCCTGACGGATCTTCCGCAAAGCCCGATGCAGCCCAGCCCGCATCACGTGCCTGACCCGGCAGATCCTCATCCTCGCGGACCGCGCCTACCAGGGCGCCGGCGCCACCGTGCGCACCCCGTACTACCACCATCACAAACAACCAGAGCACTACCAGCAGTTCAATCGCGACCACGCCCGCCTCCGGGCTCCCGGCGAACGAGCCTTCGCACAACTCAAGACGTGGCGACTACTTTGCCGCGCTCGCTGTTCCACTCGCCGAATCGGAACAGCAGTCCGAGCCATCCATACCCTTCTGACGTGCACATATACAGGATGAAAACGGCTCACTGGGTCGACGAAAGGTAGCCGCCGGGCGGACGTCGGACCGGTGTCGTTACCCACGGGCCGGCGCCCGGATAGGCGCGGTCGGCGAGCACGGGAACACCCTGCCGTTCGCAGATGCCACAGCAGTCGTCCAGCCGGATCAACTACCACCTGCACATTCAACCCCGTCTCAGTTACACGCTCCGGCGGTGGACAATGCGTCCATCGACAACGGTCAAGGTGATGGGGATGTGGGGGAGGGTCTCGGGAGGTGAAGTCAGCGGGTCGGCGGCGAAGGCAGTGAGATCGGCGTACGCGCCCTCACGAATACATCCGGAAATCCCCCTTCGCCACTGGCCGAGGCGGCAGCCGTGGTGTAGCCGGCCAAAGCCTGTAGGCAGGTGAGGGCTTGCTGTGGCAGGAGGGGAATGCGATCACGCTCTGTGACAGGACGGCGCAGTTGGGCACTGGCCATCACAGTGCGCGGATCGAAACCGGCAACGGGCCAGTCCGAGCCTAGGGCCACCTCTCCCCCAGCCCGGACAATGTCGCCATAGCGCCAGATCCGGCTCATGCGCTGAGGGCCGATACGGAGGGACCAGTTGTCACTACGGTCGGCCCGAATCCAGTCCATGTGAGTGGGTTGGACAGAGGCGATGACGTCAAGGTCGGCGAAGCGAGTCACGTCGTTGTCGGCGAGAAGTTCGACATGTTCGATGCGGTATCGGCCGATAGCCGGCTGCCCGATACGGTGGTAGGCATTCAATGCCGTGTTCACCGCGCGGTCGCCGACAGCATGGGTCCAGGCAGGCAGGCCCATGGCGCGGCAGGTACGGACTGCCTCCTCGAACACGGAGGGTTCCTTCCACAGCGAAGTGATGGATTGGCCATAAGTATCTGGTTCATGTAGCCAGGCCCGGCCGCTGTCGATGACGCAGTCGAGAAAGAATTTCACTGCTGCGAGTCTCAGCATCGGAGTACCGCCTGGGGGCGGTCCCAATGTTCTGCGCAATTCAGTGATGCGGTCGTGGAGATGGTCTTCGGATCCGGGAAGACACCAAGGGGCGAAGCGCACACGGACTGTGAGCTGCTGCTCTTGGGCGAGGGCCGTCAGGACGGCAGCGGTGTGAGGGGCGTCGTCGAGGACATGTATGCCTGTGAGACCGCAGCGGTTCTGTTCGGCGAACAGGTCTTGCGCCTTCTGGTGCAGCTCTTCCAGTTCCATAGCGGGAACGTAATCGTGGGCTGTCAAGCAGGCGCTCAGCCCGCGAAGTTCGCCTGTGGGTCCTCGTTCGTCACAAACGATCTCTGAGCGATCGCCGAACTCTCGTGACTCTGTGATGCCTGCTATGCGCAGGGCCGCAGTGCTGAGCAGGGCATTATGCCCGTCTGACATCGTCAGACGGGACGGTCTGCCTTCAAGGGCATCGTCTATGAGGTCGCGGTGCATGTTCCGGCCCAAAGCGGCGTACTCAACACCGTAGCCGATCACCCAGCCCTCAGGGGGACAGGTACGTGCGTACTCGGTCAGGTGCTGGCGAAGTTCGTCCACGTCCGTCACACCAGTGAGGTTCAGGCCGCGCGCCATGCCGAGACCCGCGATGGGATGCTGGTGGCTGTCGATCAAGCCGGGGGTGATAGTGCTGCCTGGGGCCGCAATGATGTCTGTGCGTTTCCCCAGGTGAGGACGGATGTCACTGTCGTCACCGACGGCGATGATGCTTCCGTCGCGAACAGCAAGGGCGGTGGCTGTCGGCCGAGCGGCGTTGAAGGTCAGGATGTGCGTGTTGACCAGGGCAAGGTCTGCTGGCCGGCTGACCCTCCTCCTCGGCCGCTGCCGAGCATTCCGGTCGGGGCTCGAAAATACTCGGCGGGCGTCGCCACCGTCAGCAAAGCTGGCGGAGGCACGAACCTTATCCTGGGGGTGGGCCGTGAACAAATAGATGGCTCCACTGATCAGTATTACGGCGATGGTAAGAGGGGCAGCCCACACCTGATACCAGGGTGCACCGGGCGGGCTTAGAACGGGACGGGGCCAAGAGACGTTGACGGTCTCGAAAGTCAGCCAGAGCACGGCGAGAGCATTCAGTAAAGTTCCAATCCGTCCCAGCCTTATCTGCCCCGCTGGGACCCAGGTGCGGCGCACCCTTGCGATAAAGGCACCCAGCGCGATGGCCAGGAAGACCAGATAAAATGCTGCAGTTCCAAAGGTGATCAGCGTGGCGACGGCGGATCTGCTCAGTCCGAATAGCAGGCCGGTGGCGCTGAGGATGGTCATGACTCCTAGTGCGCCCATGGGTACATGTCGTCTATTGACCCAGCGGAGCAGAGAAGAGGCGGGCAGGACATCGTCCCGAGCAATGGAGTAGAGGCCACGGGCGGCGGCTGCCTGGGAGGCTATCAAGCAGGCACCGAATGCGATGATCACTACGAGGCTGAAGGGCTTGGCTGACCAGCCGCCGAAGGAGGAGACCACTGCTGTACTGACTGGATCTGTGTCTTCTCCAGAGACGATTTTCTTCGGGGCGGGATGGGACAGTCCGATCGCGACAGAATTAAGAATCACGATTCCCCCGATGCTGAGCAGCGTCCACCAGATCGCGCGTGGTACGTGCCGTGCGGCCGCCTTTGTCTCTTCCGAGGTCGCCACGCAGGCATCGAATCCGATGAAAACCCACCCACCCACAGCGAGGGCAGCCAGGAACGCCGCAGGGGCCGATCCGCCGGAAAGCTCCTGAGCATTCAGCGTATCGGTCAAGGTGGATAGACCATTGCGACGGAACACCAGAAGAAGAGAAAATCCAATCCCTATTGCGACGACCACCTCGACGACAACACCAACCTTTATCATTCCCCCCAACACACTGATACCCAAAAAATTTACCAGTGCGCAGATGAGAAGAAAAACTGCCGCCACTCCGACTAGGCGTGCCGGTGTAGCGGTCCAGCCGAAGAGAGCGAAGAACCAGGGTGCTGCCAGATAGGCGACAGCCGTGTTTGCAGTTATCCCTGCCCAGATGGTCAGCCATCCAGTGGACCAGGCGTAGGAAGGGCCCATTAGCCGCCGAGTCCACTGATAGGAGTTTCCAGATATCGGAAACTGGGAGGCGAGTTCGGAGTATACACACAGAAGAAATAGCTGCCCGACCAGGCATACCGGAAGCACCCAAACCCAGGCAGGGCCAGCCAGCATAGTGCCCACCGAGACCACCGCGTACAGGGCAACCACCGGTGAGACCACCGCAAATCCTATGGCGATGTTGCCAAGTATCCCCAGACTACGATTGAGCTCCTGGCGATACCCCAGCTTGGCGAGCACATCGGCGTCGACATCCTCAGCGATTCGGTTCGTGGAGCGACGAAATCTATTGATCATCGGATACCCCGCAAGGGAGCGGTCATTCGAGGAAGTGCAGGGGCACAACGCCACTAGGTTGGCAATTTCCAAAACACCGCGAACACACCTCAAGGCGGAGCCGCTCTCGGCAACATGAACGACGCAGCATGCGACCCAACATCAGCATAAGCGGCGAGGACACCTTGGCAATCTCGACTAACTGACGAAAGCTCCGACGGATAAGCCGGACGCATCCCTGGCACGATGAACTCCTCCTCGCGGGGACCAGCGTCCCCAAGCAGATCATCACCCTGGAGTAGCAGGACTGAGAGGTTCGCCGGACCGGCTCTTGTGTGTGGGGGTTTCCTGGAGTGCGGCGGCGAGGCGTTGGCGGCTGGTGATGCCCAGTTTGCGGTAGGCCTTGGCCAGGTGTACCTCGACGGTTTTGACCGTGACGTAGAGCTGTTGGGCGATGTCGCGGTTGCTGAGCCCGGTGGCAGCGAGGTCGGCAACACGGCGCTCGCTGGGAGTCAAGGCTTGGGGCCCGGTCAACGTGAGCCGACGTGGCCGGGCGCCGGCGGCACCCAGTTCGCTGAGGGCGACCTCGACCAGGTCGGCGGCGGCACACTGATGGGCCAGGTCCAGTCCGCGGCTGAGAGGAGGGCGGGCCTCCGCGCGGTGCCCGGACCGCCGAATGGCGGCACCCAGGTCCACCAGCGCGTGGGCCAGTTCGAGCCGGGCTGTGGAGTGTTCGAGGACTTCCACGGCCTCAGTGAGCAAGGCAACGCCTTGTGCCCCGCCGGCAACCTGGCCGGCAATGCGCAGCGCATGGCCCAGAGGACGGGGCGCCCCCCAAGCGCGGGCGAGGGCAATTTCTTCTTCAGCATATCTGAGCGCTTCCGAATTCCGGCCAAGGGCATGCAGACATTCAGCGGCCCCGGAGCGCCACGCCGTGAAGGCCGGGTTGCGCCCGCCAGTTGCAGCAAAGCTATCTCCGGCGAAGAGCATTGCTTCCAGTGCCTGGTCGGGGTGGTGCTGGCGCAGCAGCAGACGACCGTAGCATTCGTGAACGCGGAACCAGTTACCGATGCGCCGGGGCTGAAGGATATCGATATTCTGCAACAGGTCAGCGGCTTCAGTGAGTTTTCCCTGCTCCATGAGAGCGGTAACAGCCACCGACAATGCTAGCGGCACGTTGACCATGTCTCCAGTCTCTTCCTCCAGGCGGAGTGCATGATGCGCATCGGCCAGCGCTTCGGTCAGATCTCCGCGCCACAGCCACATTACTGAGCGGTAGGTGTAAGCGGCGACGGTGTCGCCCTCTGAATGGAACTGCTGGGCTTGCGCGAGAAGATGGTCGAGGATGGGTAGGACATCCTCCAAATCGGTTGCCATGAGCGCGAAGGAACTACAGGCATATGCGGCTATTCGGGGTGCGCCGAGCGGATCGAATTCACCACTGATCGCCATGTCTCCGCAGCCCAGTCCGCGGTGGGCGCGACGGGCCACGGCCTTGCGATCTGCGCCAGTGAACGCTTCATGGAGAGAAAGCAGGCCGTCCAGAATTCGGCCTCCGACCGTCTCCTCGGATGGTGCGGCGAGCAGTGCTGCCATGCGTTTTTTCACAAGATTGTAAGCCGCCGGGTCGTCCTGGGCCATGTCCAACAGTGCTGCGGTGAGCAGGTTGTGCAGTTCGGTGTGGGTAGGGGCCAGTTCCTCGATTGCGTTGGAGCAGAGTGCCAGGGCCTCGTCGTTGTGTTCCTGCCAGGCAAGCATCAATGCCAGCCGGGAGACGATTTCGGCTCGGGAGATCGGATCATTCGTTTCCGCCAGAGCCATATGTAGATATTCCCCTGTTGCCTGGGGCTCGAAGCGAATAGCGAGGGTTCCGAGCCGGATGATAGTGTCGACCCGATCACGCGCCTCGAGCGGCTCGGCCATACATCGCCGTAGGTAGGCGCTCGCACTCTCTGGGGAACCGCGGGCCAGCGCGGTGCGGGAAGCGGCGTGGAGAGCCGCGATGACCCACTGCTCACCAACTGGCGACGTGCGCAGCAGGTGAGCTGCGGCCCGCTCGGGATCAACTTTCTGTTCGACGAGCAAGGAAGCGATATGGCGATGCTTATCGTTCCTCAATACCGGATCGATGTTCTGGTAGATCGCCGCGCGTATCAGGGGGTGCGAGAACCTCACCTTCGGGTTGGGAACAGCATCAGCGATCTCCAGCAGCCCTAGCTTCGCCAGTTGGGCGGCGGCCGCAAAGGCCTCGTGTGTCTCTATGCCGGCAACCGCGGCCGCTTGCATAAGCTCACTGTCCTCCCCCAGCAAGGCCGCGGCTCCGGCCATGGCGAGGTGCTCCGCCGGAAGCCGGCCAAGGTGCAGCGCGACCCGGGAAGAGAGTGCCCGGGCCCCCACCTCCTCCACGATCCGGGCATTGGCTGCAGTGGGTGCGATCCCCTCCTCGGAGATCGCGCGGACCTCCTCGTGCAGGAGTAGCGGACTGCCACCAGACGCTCTGCAGCAGGCGCCCACAAATTCCTCTTCCGCCTCCGGCCCTAGAGCACGATGCACAATCTCGGACGCTGCCTGCTCGCTCAGAGCCCTTGGGTGCAGCAGAGCGCACGTGTGGTCGGTAGTGATCCGTCCCAGCAGTTCCGCCGGCGCCTCCGGCTCGTCGGGCCTGAGGGATATCACCACCAAGACGGCCAGTTCCTCCAGCCGCGGCTGGAGATGGGCGAGGAAACGCAAGGACGCGGTATCAGCCCAGTGCACATCATCGATCAGGAGGACAAGGGGTTCCTTCTGGCACAGATTCGCTGTCAGCCAATAGAGCCCATGAAGAATAGCGAACTCTCCGTGCAGTGGAGCATCGGGCCCGTATTCCTGACCCACAAGCGCCGCTGCAGCACCTGCCGCCCCTGACAGCAGCCTCTTCCTCTGCTCAGGCGGCACAGCAGCCAGCGCCGGCTCAAACAACTGACGTGCCACACCGAAAGAGAACTCTCGCTCCAGATCAACCCCTCGCGCCGTGAGCACCCGCAGCCCCTCACGCCGCGCCTCATCCCCGGCATATCTCAACAGAGCCGTTTTTCCCATCCCAGCCTGGGACTCGATCGCGATGAAACCGCTCCTGCGCGCCAGGGCCCCCTGCACCGCCGTGACCAGCACGTTCTGTTCCACCTGCCGGTCCCAGAGCCCATGGACGCTGTTCATACCACCAGCATGCGCGGGCAACCCACGAGACGCCACACTCCACGAGGTCTCATGCCCCATCGAGCCAGGCCACCACACACGAGGACAATGCATCTACTGAGCTTCTTCAACTCGCCCACCGATCGGGTGACACCCCACAGGGATCTGAGCAGGTCAGGACGGACTGCGCTCGTCCCCGGACGCTCAACTTGAAAAGGCTCAGTGAACCTCTTTCATCCTGCGTATTCGCAGGTGAGGAGGGTGTGGGCTGCTGCGACCATTCTGCCGATGCGGTTGGTCGAGCATCGGGCTTGTCGTAGCAGTGGCCAGGACTTGAGGCGGGCGAAGGCGCGTTCGCCTGGAGCGCGGAGACGGGCGTGGTCGGGGTTGTACTGCTGGTAATGCTCCGGCAGTTCGCGGTGACCGTAGTACGGGGTGCGGACAGTGGCGCCGGCGCCTTGGTAGGCCCGATCGGCCAGGACGAGGATCTGGCGGGTGAGGCAGGCCTGGACGATGCCGTGGGCGCGGGCTGCGGTCAGGTCGTGGGTGCGTCCCGGCGTTGCCCGCGAAAACCACAGGGGTGTGCCGTCCGGACGCGTGATGACCTGGACGTTCATGCCGTGCTTCTTGTGTTTTTGCGAGTAGTACGGCTCATCGGCCGTGATCCGGTCGGTGGGGATCAGCGTCCCGTCGAGGATGACGAAGTCGCCTTCGCCCAGACCGACGAGGGCTTCGTGCAGGCCCGGTGCCCACGCGGCCAGCACCTCCACGGTCTCGCCGACGTAGCGCCAGGCTGTCGCTTCCGACACTCCGAAACCGGCGGCCACCTGTGCGAGGGTCTCGTTCTTCCGCAGGTGGGCCAGAACCAGCAAGGCCTGCTTGAAGCACCCCAACTTCCGCCAACGCGTGCGAAGTTCATGCCTTCGGGCGTAGATGAGCCACCAGACGTGCTCAACCAGCTCGTACGGGACGTCGAGCATGGCAGGATACGGAACCAACGAAGCCCCCCGGCCGATGGCGTGCTGAGTGAGATCACCACACCAACGACGAGGGGCTTCGCCATGTCACCCCCACCTGACCAGCCCATTTCATCCCCACCGCACAGGATGAAAGAGGTTCACTGAGCCTTTTCAGCGTTGCCGCTCCAGGGTGAGGACGGCAGCGGAGATTGACGACATTTGATTCGGGCTGCACCGGTGCCTGCGGAAGATCCGCCACGACTTGAGTCGTGCGACGCCGCGCTCGACCGGTGCGCGTGCCGCGGACAGCGCGCGGTTGACGGTTCGTTGGGTGGGGGTAAGGTCACGGCCCGGCGGGCGCCTGAGGGGTCTCGTCACCCATTGGCCGGCTCCCATGTAGGCACGGTCGGCGAGGACCGGGACGCCCTGGCGTTCGCAGATCCGGATGATCCGGTGGGCACGGGCCGCGGTGAGGTCGTGCGCGGCCGGGCAGCACGGGCGAGATCCACAGCAGCCGCCCGGCCGGGTCGGTCACCACCTGCACGTTCACCCCGTGTCGACGGTGCTTGTGGGAGAAGTCGGCCCGGCTGTCGCCGACCCGGTCGCACTCCGCAAGAGTGCCGTCGAGCAGGACGTGGTCGGGATCGGTCTCGCGCAACACCTTGAGCAGGCCCGGTGTACGCTCGGCGAGCAGGCTGATCACCCCGGTGGTGTAGGCGTGGGCGGTCCCCACCGAGATACCGAAGCCGGCGGCGATCTGGGCGAGGGTGTCGTGGCGGCGCAGGTACACCAGGCCGACCAGCGCACGCTGGTGCGGCGGGAGTTTGCAGCGGCGGTCACCCTCGCGGGTGACGATGAGCATGGTGACCCACTCGACCAGGGCGTGGGGCAGGTCGAGTGCGGCAGAATACGGAACCAACGCGGCTCCTGTGCCTGTGGGTTGAGACTTCGAACACCTCCCCCAACGGCACGGGAGCCTCGTGCGTTGCGGACACCACCAGCGTCACCCGATCAGTGGTCCTTCTGAAAATGCTCACTGATTCCTAATGTCGTCTGTCAAGCGGCGAGAGCGCGGGGCGGTGCGACTTCGTAGCACCGTCCGTCGCGTAGGAGGGCCCAGAGGACGTTGACGCGGCGGCGGGCAAGGGCGAGGACGGCCTGGGTGTGGCGTTTGCCTTAGGCGCGTTTGCGGTCGTAGAACTGACGCGACTCGTCGCAGTGCCGGAGGCTGAACAACGCTGAGGTGTAGAAGACGCGTTGCAGGCGGCGGTTGTATCGCTGCGGGCGCCGTAGGTTGCCGCTGATCTTCCCTGAGTCCCGGGGCACTGGGACGACGCCGCCGAAGCCGGCGAGGCGGTCAGCCGTGCCGAAGACCGTCATGTCGCCGCCGGTGGCGGCCAGGAACTCGGCGCCGAGGATGACGCCCAGGCCGGGCATGCTGGTGATCACGTCGAAGGCTTGGTGGTCGCGAAACCGGGCCTTGATGTCCTTGTCGAGAGCGGCGACTTGCTGGTTGAGCGCCAGCACCTCCTGCGCCAGCGTGTGCACCAGCTGGGCGGCCAGCTTCTCGCCGGGCAGGCTGGTGTGCTGCCGTTCCGCGGCCTGGACGGCGATCTCGGCCAGCCGGCCGGGGCGCACAACGTGACGGTTGCGCAGCCAGGCCTCCAGCCGCTTGGCGCCGATTCGGCGGATGGCCGCCGGGGTCTGGTAGCCGGTCAGCAACGTGAGCGGGCCGGTGTTGGTCAGATCCAGCGCTCGTTCCAGGCCGGGGAAGACGCCGGTGAGCTGGGCTCGCAAGCGGTTGACGGTGCGGGTGCGGTCGGCGACCAGGTCCATGCGCCGACCGGTGAGGATCTTGAGGTCGGTGACGGTGTCGTCGTCGGCGCGTAAGAGGTGCAGGTCGCGCGCGTAAGAGGTGCAGGTCGCGGCGGACGCGGATCTGGTCGGCGATAACCGCGGCGTCCTTGGTATCGGTCTTGCCCTCGCCTCGGTAGCTTTCGGAGGCGCGGTGGATGGCCCGGCCGGAGATGTAGTGCACCGGCTGGCCGTGGTTGAGCAGGATCGCGATGGCCAGGGCGGCTCCGCCGTCGGCAAGGTCGATGCCCCAGGTCACCTCGTCGCCCAGAGCCAGGACGTCGGTGAGGAGTTCGAGCAGTTCGGGCTCGTCGTTGGCGACGCGACAGCAGCCGACGGCCGCTCTCGTCGATCGCGACGCAGTGGTGGTGCGTCTTGCCTGCGTCGATGCCGGCCCAGATCGCGGCCATGTGGTGGTGCCGCCGTGCGGTGAGTTGCTGGTGCCTCCCGACGGACGACCTCGCTGTCGATTCCCTACGAAGCGATCATTCGCAATTCCCAAGTGGCAGCCGAGTCGTCGTGGGGCGCCGGGCGGCCAATCAGTGCGAGCCACAAGTGGCAGAGCTCTTTGAACCACACCCGACGCCCCTGGGTGGGTGAACCATACGAAGGGCTCACCACCTCCCGCAGAACAACGTAGGGAGCCTTTTCAGGGTTGCCTCTCCAGGATGAGGACTGCCTTGGCGGCTGACGCGAGTCGGTTGGGGCTGTAGCGAGCGTGGCGGAAGATGCGCCAGCGTTTGACGGCAGCAATGCCTCGTACGACTGGCGAGCGCAGCCGGGCGTGCGCCTTGTTCAGCGACTTGTCTTGCGTGGTGAGCTCCTTCCCGGGGCGTCGTCTGGCCGGGACTGCGACGCCTGGGCCGGCACCGGTGTAGGCCAGGTCGGCCAGGGCTGGGATTCTCATGCGTGCGCAGGTGGCGATGATGCGGTGCCTGTGGGCCACGGTGAGGTCGTGGGTGCGGCCCGGGGCAGCGGATGGGAGACCCACGAGGTTGCCGCCGGAACCCGTGATGACCTATAGGTTCACCCCATGTCGACGGTGTTTGCCCGAGTAGTCCCTCCGGGAGTCGCCCACGCGGTCGCACTCCGCGAGAGTTCCGTCCAGTAAGACGTAGGGCTCGTCTGCCTGCCGTAGCCTGGGTGAGAACCGGCGCTTTCTGGGCGAGGAGAGCGTGGACGTAGGCATGTGCGGTACCCACGCTGATACGGAACCGGCGGCGATCTGGGCGAGTGTGTCGGGTTCGCACAGGTACACCAGTGCCACCAGCGCCCGCTGGGACGGCCGCAGCTTGCACTGCGGTCACCCTCGCGGGTGACGATCAGTATCGCCCCCGACTGGTACGAGGAGCGGCACGAACGGCAGCGCAAGGGGCATTCCTCACGGCGCATCCGCGTCGAGCATGCCATCGCACACCTGAAGAACTGGCGGGCCCTTGCCGGACACTCGCCGAACTCGTCCCCGACTTCGCCGAGCTGCTGACCCCCGGTGGGGGCAACGACGCCCGGCTCACCGAGTGGGTCACCGCAGTCCGTGCCGCTGACCTGCCCTCTGCACAGTCGCTGCAGGGCCTCGAACTCGACCGTGCCGGGTGGATGCCAGCCTCACCCTGCCTTACCACAACGGCCGCACACCGCAGGCGTCAACACCCGCACCAAAAAGATCACGCGGCAGGCGCTGGATTCGACCTCCTTCGCCACCGCATCCTCCCCCAACAGCAAGGAAGCGCGTCACTACGGAACAGAGCCAAAAGAAGCACCTGATGGGCATGACAACCGATCAAGGCGCGGGTAGCCCGGGGCCATCCGTCAGAAATGTGCTGCATGACTATGTACATCCTGTTTGAGCAGCGCTTACTCAGGGGGATTGCGGGGGACATGCGTGTACTGGAGCGATGACGGAGACCTCGCCCATGGCTCTTGGCTCCCGATCTGGGGAGTCCGATGTCTGCGCTGCCGGGAGCAGCCCTGGACGATCTCTCGAGGGTAGTGCGGGGCCGGGTGGTCCGCGTGATCTGGGCAGAGTGACTGCAGTTGACTTCCGGCGGGCGCTGGGCCTCTTTGTCACAGGTGTCACGGTGGTGACTACGCGAGCGGGGGGCGGATCCGATCACGTGATGACGGCGAATGCCTCAGCTCGGTGTCGTTGGAGCCGCCGTTGGTGTTGGTATGCGTGCGGCGGGCTGCCTGCTTCCACGAGGCCCTGCTGGAATCCGGTCGGTGGGGTGTGTCCGTCTTGGCAGAACACGCGCAGGCCGCCGCGGTGCACTTCGCGACCAGTGGTCGCCCGTTGGAACACCAGCTGGACGTGGTGCCCTGCGGCGTGGGGCACACACCGGTGTTGCTTTGCTCACCGATGCGCTGGCCACTCTGGAGTGTTCAACTCACGCCGTCCATGAGGGCGGGGATCACACCATTGTCGTGGGCAGCGTGCTGGCCGTCTCCACGCCCAGTCTGGGCCGGTCTCCCCTCGCTTTTTGGAACAGCCATTTCCATTCCCTCGGACAGGCCAACCATGGCCGCTGACCGGAAAAACACGTCGGGCACTGCACCCTGACCTTCGGAATAAGAACAAGGAAGATCATCTAGGCATGGACATCATTAAGGCGACACCTTCTGGCAACCCTGGATCACCAATCCCATGAATGTCGTCGTCTCAACAGAGAAATCCTGAACTCATAGGACGTGAAGCAAGTGGCCAGCACCGCACAGATCAGTCTCCGCAGCCATCCTCACCCTCATGATCTACACGTGAAAAGGGCTCCGGGCCGAGCGTCGGCGAACGACACATCTACGCCCACCGCGCATGACGAACTGCAGCGGAACGCTGCTGGTGCGGTAGCGGGTGGGGTGCGCTGCACTGGGCCGTCTGATCCGTGGAAGGGAGTGCGCCCATGGACGTGAACGCGCCGATCTGGCTGCAGGACGAGAGCGGGCTGATCGCCCGCCCCATGGCCCCGGACGATGACACGGCCGTGCGGCAACTGATGGATACCGACTGGCTTCCCGGCCAGCGCCCCGCCCACTCGATCCCACTCACGCCCGATGCGCGGCTGCGTGAAAACGAAACCCTCGTCGTGTGCAACGCGCAGGGCGAAGCGGCGGGGGCGGTGTGCGTGGGGGTGCGCCCCGCCGACGAGGCAGGGCTCATCGTGTGGCTGCACGGCCGGGAAGACTTTAGCGTGATCAGCGCGCTCCTCGCCCTGGCCAGGGCCCATCTCGGTCACCGGCCGCTGTACGCGTTCACTGGGCCGGCCACCGCCACCGGCATTCCCGGCCTGCCCATCAAGCACCGGCCCGTCACCGAGCGTGCGCTGACCGCAGCCGGTTTCGTCCCCACCTCTGCGCAACGCTACTTCCTCCGCGACCTCGTTACCCCACCGCCCGTCCCGCCGGAATACCCCCTGGCCGACGTCACTCCCATCGCCGACCCGCCGGGCTGGCAACTGGAACTCACCGACACCGACAACCGCCACATTGCCACCGCGATTCTGCGCGCCCCCACCCCGGACACCGCCGACATGGCCGTCGTGTGGCAGCTCAGCGTCCGCCACTCACACCGCTGCCTCGGCGTCGGCACTCGCCTGCTCGCCCAGTGCCTCCACCACGCCGCCAACCACGGCGCGCACCACCTCACTGCCGATGCCCCCGACGGCGACATCCCCGCAGCCCGACTGCTCACCAGCGCCGGCTTCCTGCCCCTCGACACCCTCACTGTCTACCGCCGACGCCCCTGACGGGACATCCCACAGCGACAGACCCGGGCGGCCGAGCGACGAGATCGCCAACGGTCCGCGGATCTGTTTTAGCGACTTCCAACCCTGGATAGATCTGGCTTGTTTGGCTTTCACTGGATATATGTCTGATTTCGCACATGTAGTCCCTGCAGGGTCCGGCCCGCCCATGCCCGAGAGCAGGTGAGCGTGCGCATGGAGATCACGAAGGGAAAGTGAGGGAGGCTCAGGTCTGTCCCGAGTGGTGTGGAGTCGGGATAGCTGACTTCACGCTACAGGCGTTGCGCGTAGTTCGTACTCCACCGGGCTGAGCATGCCCAGGGCGGAGTGTCTGCGTTGGCAGTTGTGGAAGATCTCCAGGTAATCGAA
Source organism: Streptomyces sp. CA-251387 (assembly GCF_050936625.1). Taxonomy (NCBI): domain Bacteria; kingdom Bacillati; phylum Actinomycetota; class Actinomycetes; order Kitasatosporales; family Streptomycetaceae; genus Streptomyces; species Streptomyces sp. CA-251387. The sequence continues at coordinate 380,272 of NZ_JBNJMJ010000002.1, forward strand.
CAGAGCGGTGGACAGCTCCAGCGGGTGCGTCGACGGCGGTTGAGTAATTCGACCTGCACTCGGACCCAGAAGGACTCCATCATCGCGTTGTCCACGCACTCTCCGACCGAGCCATGGAGGGCACCAGGCGGGAGACGCGGGCGCGTTCGGTGAACGCCCAGGAGCCGAATTGCACCCTGGAGTGGATGATGGTGCCGCCCGGCTGCCGGTGACGGTTGCCGATGGCCATGCTCAGCGTGTTGGTGGCCAGCGCCGCGGTCGGTGAGGCGTCGATCGACCAGCCCACCAACCGGCGGGAGAAAGTGTCTGGGACGACCTCACAGTACACCTTGCCCTCCAGCGTGAAGTGTTCGGTGATGGCCGTGACCCACAGCTGGTCGCGGGGGTGTCGGGTGAAGTCGCGGTTGACCAGGTCGGCAACCGAGGGGGGCCTCGGGACTGGAGCGGCGGGTGCGGTTTCCGCTCAGGCCGTGCAGGCCAGCCCGCTGCATCAGCACGGCGCCGTGGTGCACGTGAATGCCTACTGAGCTTGAACTCGGCTTGTCGTAGCCGCTGACAGTGAGCCTCTCGCACCCTGTGCTGGAAGGGTGAAATGAGCTGGTCAGCGGGAGCGGTGACGTGGCAGAGCCTCTCGTCGTTGGCGTGGTGATCTCACTCATCACACCGGCGGCCGAGGGGCTCTGTTGGTTCCGTATCCTTCCACGCTCGACGTCGCGCAAGCGCTGGTCGAGCATGTCTCCTGGCTCATCTACGCCCAAAGGCGTGAGCTGAACTCGTCCTGGCGAAAGTTGGGTTGTGCCTTTGCCCTGCTCAAGTCCTGGCGCCTGCTGCGAAGGGCACGCTGCTCCACCAACCGCCTCAGTCGCATCATCGCACCCGCCCACACCCTTCTGATCTATGCAAACACAAGATGAAAGAGGCTCACTGGCGTGGGGATTCGCGGCGGAGATGCCGATCGACAGGGGTAGGCCCCGGCGGTCGACGATCAGGTGGATTTTCGATCCGTTCTTGCCGCGGTCGGTCGGATTCGGTCCTCAGTTGCCCCCTTTGAGTGGGCGGACGCTGACGGAGTCGATCGCGCACCGCGGCCAGTCCAGGTCGCCGCGGGAGCCGAGTTCGTCCAGGACCAGGCGGTGGAGCTTGGCCCACACCCGGGCCTCGGTCCACTCGGTGAACCGGCGAAAGGCGGTCACCCCCGACAGCCCGAAGCCCGGTGGCAGTTGGTTCCAGGTACATCCCGAGGTGGCCACGAAGATGATCGCGGCCAACACCTCGCGGTCACCTCGCCGACGCCGTCCCCCGCCCTGCGGCCGTTCCGGAGCCGGCGGAACCACCCGCTGAAACAGCTCCCACAGGTCCTCCGGCGCCATCCGCTCGACAAGCGCAGCAGTCATCGCCCCAGACTGCCGCAAGATCACACCAACTGAAATGGCGCCTTGCGCAGTTCGTTGCCGATGTCTTCGCTTCGGTGCCGCGGCAGGGTCAGCGGCGGTGGGGCGAGTGTGAACTGCGGGGTCTGATGCTGGATGGGCGGCGTAAGTCGATCAACAGCCGATGGACGAGTGGCTGCCGAGCGGGAACATGCAGGCTCTGCAGCAGTTCGTGAACCAGTCGCCGTGGAACTGGCTGCCGGTGCGGCGGCGGATTGCCGAGCGGTTGTGCGAGGCGATCCGCCTCGAGGTGTGGGTGGTCGACGACGTGTCGTTTCCCAAATGCGGGAGGGCGCCGGTGGGGGTGTGCCCGCCAGTACTGCGGGGGTCAAGCGGGTGAACTGCCAAGTCGCAGTCAGCGTGCATGCGGCCACCGACACGGCATCGAGCCCGCTGGAGTGGGAGCTGTTCCTGCCGGAGGAACGGGCAAGTGGTCACAGCGGCGCAGGCGGGCCAAGGCCCCTGGTGAGGTCAGTCATGTTTCCAAGACCCGTGTGGCGTTAGGACTGCGGGGCGGTCAATCCGAACGAGATCGCACGGCCGTCAACCACCCAGCCGTGTCAACCCGTTTATAGCGGACTGGGGCCGCCCACCCTGCCGCGCTATCGCGAGCCGACCCAGCCTCCGCCTGATGACGTCGCACTTCGCGGTGCTTCAGGTGCGGCCCTCGCGCAAGGAGGCCTGCCGCACCGGCCAGGAACAGGCTGGCGGACGCAGCCGGTGGGGCAGCGTGATGCCCCGGCTACTGGATGACCAACCTGCCCGCCACTACACCCATCGCCGACCTGGCGCGGTGGGCCAAGATGCCCTGGCGGATCGAGCACGACTACCGCGAATTCAAGCACGGCCTGATCCTGGACCACTTCAAAGGTCGCACCTGGCGCGGCTGGCACCACCACGTCACCCTCGTCACCGCCGCCCAGGCCTTCCTCACCCTGCGACGGCTCGGCCCAAAAGCTCACACGCCGACCTGACCCTCTACCAGGTCCTCGACCCCCTTTCAGGACCTACTACGGTGCTGGACCGGCACCTGCACCACCTGTGGCCGCCCCTGCCGACCAGCAGACCAGCACCTAACGAAGCATTAGAGCGTGTCCTACGTGGTGAGGCATTGTTGGTCCAGGCATGGGGCGGGGTACGTGGAGTTGGATTGTTCCGGACGGGCTGTGGGAGATCGCGAAGCCGCTGATCCCTCCGCCGAAGGTGCGGCCGCAGGGCGGCGGTACGCAGGACACACCTGATGAAACGCTGTTCGCGGCCATCATCTATGTGCTGGTCAGCGGCTGTGCCTGGCGTCAACTGCCGCCCTGTTTCGGCATATCGAAGTCGACGGCGCATCGCCGGTTTCTGATCTGGTCGAGAGCCGGCGTCTGGGGGCGCCTACACGAAGCGGTCCTGCATCAGCTCGATGACGCCGGCCTCATCGACGTCACGCGCGTCGTCCTCGACACCGCCCATGTCAGGGCCAAAAAGGGGGCGAACACACAGGTCCGAGTCCCGTGGACCGGGGCAAGCCGGGTTCCAAGATGCACATCCTGTCGGACGCGAACGGCCTGCCCCTCCTCGTCGGCGTCTCGGCCGCCAACACCCACGACAGCGAAGGGTTGAAGCCCATGATCGAGGGTCACCAAACGAGACACGACCCTCACAATGGCAGGTACTTCAAGCCCCAGCGCCTGCACGCGGACAAAGCCTACGACCGTGCCGACCTGCGCAGATGGCTCCGATGGAAGCGGATCGGAGTACGCATTGCCCGCAAGGGGATCGAGTCCAGCGAACGATTAGGGCGACGCCGCTGGGTCATCGAGCGAACCATGTCCTGGCTGTCCGGCTACCGCCGACTCAGCCCCCGCTACGAGCGCCATCCCCGCAACTACCTGGCCTTTCTCGGACTCGCAGCCGCCCTGTGCTGCTACAAGCGCCTCGTCCGCCTCACCACGTAGGACACGCTCTTATAGGACGTGCCAGCTCGAGTCACGACAATGCCCTAACTGAGTCGTTCTATCAGGGCCTGCAACGGGAACCATCCACGGGAGGCATCGGACCTCGAAAGCGCAGCCACGCTTGGAACTCTTTCGCTGGCCGTCCCAGCACAACCCGTGCCGACGCCACTGCGCCCACCCCCGGCACCAGCTGAACCACCTCGTAGCCAATGTCAACAGCCTTAGTCCTCAGTAGTCCTATTCGATTGAGTAGCCGATACGCTCCCATTCGACCAGCGTGGCGAATACGGTCGTGAGATTCAACTAACCGGGCTGGGAGTATAGATGAACAATCTGGTGAGAATTGCACGCAAGTCAGGGCTTGGAATTGCCACCATCGCGCTGGCAGGAACGGGCGTCATGGCCTTGGCTGGTCCTGCATCGGCGGCAACCACTCCCGTCTATGGCATGAATTGCGTGACCGGCATATGGGGTGACCAGGGCTGGGGTACCTGTACTGGTGCTGGCCGGTGGGTAGTTCGTGCGGAGTGCGCTTGGAGCCCGCTATGGTCCACGAGCCCTGGCGGATGGACGAACGGGACCATCACGAAGTGGACGCCTTCATGCGCCTTCGGAGTCGAGTCTGTCCGCATTGTCGAGTACTGATTCTTTCCTCCGCCTCCCCACGCGCTGAGCCTCTTTCATCCTGCTGGAAGGGTGAAATGAGCTGGTCAGGGGAGCGGTGACGTAGCAGAGCCCCTCGTCGTTGGCGTGGTGATCTCACTGATCACACTGGCGGCCGAGGGGCTCTGTTGGTTCCGTATCCTTCCATGCTCGACGTCCCGCATGCGCTGGTCGAGCATGTCTCCTGACTCGCCTACGCCCGAAGGCGTGAACTGAACTCGCCCTGGCGAAAGTTGGGTTGCTTCAAACAGGCTCTGCTCGCGTTGGCTCACCTGCGGAAGAACGACCCGTTTGCCCAGGTCGGCGCCAGGTCCGGTGTGTCCGAGACGACAGCGTGGCGGTACGTGGACGAGACCGTCGAAGTCCTGGCCGCGTGGGCACCGGCCTGCATGAGGCCGTGGTGAGGCTGGGCGAGGGCGACTTCCCCATCCTCGACGAGACGTTGATTCTCACCGACCGCATCCGGGCGGACGAGCCGTACTACTCGCAGAAGCACAGGAAGCACGGCATGAAGGTCCAAGTCATCACAGCACCGGACGGAACGCCGCCGCGGTTCTCACGGGCGGCACCAGGACGGACCCACGACCTGACCGCAGCCCACCTACGGCATCGTCCAGGCCTGCCTGACCCGGCAGTTCCTCATTCTGGCCGACCGCACCTATCAGAGCGCAGGCGCAACTGTCCGCACCCCGTACTACGGACACCGGGAACTGCCCGAGCACTACCAGCAGTACAACCGCAACCACGCCCGCCTGCGCGCATCAGGCGAACGTGCCGTGGCCTGCTCAAGTCCTGGCGCCTGCTGCGAAGGACATACTGTTCCACAAACGGCCTCAGCCGCATCATCGCATCCGTCCACACCCTTCTGATCTGCGCAAACACAAGCTGAGAGAGGCTCACTGAGCCTCGCTCAGCGTTGCCGCTCCACGGTGGTGCCTGTGTCTGAACCCTCATCGATCGTGGTCATCCTTCAGGGCGCGCGAGGCTCCTTTCGAGACTGCCTCGCTGGTCGGGTGCCAATCCCCTGGTGGCACTTGAGGAACCACATGCTCCGGGTGCGGTCGCGATAGCGAAGCGGATGAGCGACTTGCTGCTGTGAGTGGTGCTCCAGGCACACGGGCCGCAGGAATGGAGCAAGAGACACTCACGACAGATCAGCAGGATGTCGTCAAGACTGTAGGAAGTCGTTGCTGACGGATGAATTTTCTCAGGTCAGCCGCGGCTTTCCGTTTGTGTGAGCGGCGGGCCGCCCGTAACGAGATGAGCCATGACGACGACTAGGCCCCCTCATGTCGAGGGTAGCGAACCTATTGAAGGGCACATATCTATCCCCGCGCAGAGTCGTGCGTCCGCGGGGGTGCTGCTCGCGGATGAGGGATCTCATGATGCCGTGGCGAGCTCGCTTGAGGGCTCTCTTTCTCGCGAGCGGCGCAGCCTTCTCAGCGTTGTGCGGCTGCAGGGCTGGTCTGCTGTTTTTCTGACTCTGATGGTGGGCGCGGTTCTGCATGTGCTGTGGCTGGCACTGCTCGCTAACAGCGGCGGTGATTTGGCAGCGCAGGATGCCTGGGCGGGTTTCGCCGGCGAGCACCCGGGCTCGGCCTACCACTTTGGTTGGTACGGCGGCCTGCACCCCGTTTCCTACAGTGTCATCTCTCCTTATGTCATGGCGTGGCTCGGTGTCCGCGCGACGATGCTGGTCGCTGGCACCGTTTCGTGCGGTTTGCTGGCGCTGGTCCTGGTGCGGAGCCCTGGGGTGAAGCGGCCGGTGCCGCCTGCGATGGCAGGCGCCTTCGGGCTCACCTGCAGCGCTGTATCGGGGCGCGTCACGTTCGGGCTCGGTCTGTGCTTCGCGCTGGCCGCTGTGGCTGTTGTCTGGTGCTGGCCGCGTATGCCCCCGTGGGGCCGGGCGGGCCAGGGGATGGCTGCGGTCGTGCTGTCCGGGCTCGCGACGGCGAGCAGTCCGGTGGCTGGGCTGTTTCTCGGCGTTGTTGCTGCTGCCATGTTCTTGCGCGGGCGCCGGGCTGCGGCGAGTGCGCTGGGGCTTGCTCCATGTGTCGTCGTGGGCCTGTCGGCATGGCTGTTCCCTTTCTCGGGGACTCAGCCGATGTCGTTCGGCACGGCGGTGATGCCGTTTCTCAGTGCTGTCGGAGCGGTATTGCTGGTCCCGAGGCAGTGGCGGACGGTCAGGCTTTCCTGTGCGGTTTATGCGGTCGGTGTCGCTCTCACCGCGGCTGTCTCGTCGCAGGTGGGCAGCAACGTCACTCGCCTCGCGCTCCTCTTCGCGGGGGTGGTGTTCGCCGCCGGCATAGCGTGGAGCACTCCACGATCGCGTCGGTGGTTCGTGCTCTGTACGGCTTTCCTGGCGGTCACCGCATGGCAGGTCACCAATACGGTCGGGGATCAGGTGAGGACCGCACCGGCAGCATCGTGGAACCAGGAGGAACTTGTACCGCTGCTCGACCAGCTGCAGCGACTGCATGCCGGGCGTGGGCGGGTCGAGGTCGTCCCGTCTGCGAGTCACCGGGAGTCCTCCGCCCTCGGCATGCGAATCAACCTCGCCCGTGGCTGGAACCGGCAGGCCGATGCCGAGCGAAATCCGCTGTTTTATGACGGCACCCTCACGCCGAAGAGTTATCGCTCGTGGCTTGAGCGCTGGGCGGTGCGCTATGTCGTGCTCCCGAGAGAAGGCCGACTGGACCATGCCGGGGTTGAGGAGGCCAAGATCGTGAAGTCGGGACAGCCCTACCTTAAAGAGATCTGGTCGAACGCCAACTGGAAGCTCTACGAAGTACGGAACCCCACCCGGCTGGTCGAAGCACCTGCGATCATCGAACGCGCAACGGCCGACGAGCTGACCGTGACTGTGCCGTCAGCGGGAGCTGTTCTTCTTCGCATTCCATATTCGCCTTGGCTTGCAGTGGTCGACGAGGAAGGCTTTGACGTATCCCCGACAACAGGCAACAGTGCTGCAAGCCGCAACGGTTGCCTCACGAGGGCTCCAAGGGACAAGGCGGGCGATGAGTGGACCTACCTGCATGCCCCCGCGGCCGGAAAGTACCGCATAGCAGCCCCATACCAACTTCCGCGGGGCACACCGTGCCCGTAGTCCGTCGCGTCATGCGGCCTGGGCGACCGTGATCTTGTGCGTGTTCCGACAGGCCGGTTTGCGGGTGAGGCGCCGGGTCATGAGGGTGATGGCGGCCCAGGTGATGAGGGTCTCGAGTGCTGGACGAGGCGTTCGCAGTCGCGTGCGTGCCGACGGGCGTGCATGATCCACGCCAGGCTCCGCTCGACGACCCACCTGCGGGGCAGGACGACGAAGCCGGAGGTGTCCTTGGGTCGGCTGATGGTCTTGATGGTGAGGTTTAGGTGCTTCTTTGCCCAGGTCACGAGCTTTCCGGTGTAGGCGGAGTCGGCCCAAACGATGGTGATCTCGGGGCGCATGAGGCGCAGACGGAAGAGGACTTCCTTGGCGGCGGCGCTGTCGTGGAGACCGGCGGGGGTGACCATCGCGAAGAGCGGAAGGCCACGGGTGTCGACCACGAAGTGCTGTTTGCGGCCGAGGCTGCTATATCGCGTCAAGCCGCTCGTGGAAGATCTTCAGGGAGACCTTCCACGCTCCTGCCGGCGCGTTCGAGAATCTTGAAGAGCTGACGGCAGACGGCCCGCTTGAGGCAGCGCTGCGCGTCGCGCGGGCTCTTTCCCTCCGCCACCCTGCGTGCGACATACGCCTTGGTGCCTGTGTCGCAACGGGCACGTACCAACGTGATGGTGTGGACGGCCCGGTTGAGTTGCCGGTCGCCACTGCGGTTGAGTCGATGGCGGTTGGTGAGCCCGGAGGAGGCCGGGATTGGGGAGACGCCGGCGAAAGAGGCGAAGGCTGCCTCGGAGCGGAACCGGCCCGGGTGGGACCAGCTGACAAGTACCTGGGCCGCGGTGATGGGACCCACGCCGAGCAGGCCCAGGAGCTCGGGAGCAAGCTGGCGCACGAGGCCGAGGATCTCCGCTTCGAGGTCTTTGGCCTCGGCTTGGAGAGCCTGGATGCGCTGGGCAGTGGACCGTAGTGCCCGAGCCGTCATGCGATGCTCGATGTCGTGCGCCGGGCGGTCTCGAAGCTGAGCACAACGGGTGATCTGAGCCGGGCGCTTGAGCCTGCGCAGCTCGGCGCGGAGGCCATCTGGTGCTGACACGATCATGGCCTTGAGCTGGTTGATCGCTGCGGTTGAGGCGAGGACTGCCCCATTACGGGCAGCCAGTAGGACGCGCAGGGCCTCTCGCTCACCTCGTAGTCGGGGCTGTATCAGGTGCTCGGTGGCGAGGGCTTCCTTGGCCGCGCGGATGGCGTCGAGCATGTCGGTCTTGCGTCCGCCTCGGACGGCGGACCGCTTGGGGCGGCAGACCTCGACTACGCGTTCACCGGCTTGGTCGAGGAAGGCGGCGAGGCCGGCCCCGTAGCTGCCGATGCCCTCCAGGGCCCAACAACGGCGGCCGGGAACCTTCTTGCGGGCGAAGTCCAGCAGACGCCGATAGCCCCGGGCGTTGGCGGGGGCGTCGGTGGTCTCCAAGACGGCACCAATGGGGCTGACGGCTGCTGCGGCGAGGGTGTCGCGGTGAGTGTCGACGCCGATGACGCCGTCGACTTGTTCTGCGAGCATGGTCACGCGGTTGTTCTCCTCCAAGACGAACGGCCGTAGTCGGCGTCGGCCTGGGTGGAGTCACCGCGTGGCGGAACTGTGATGAGTCACGCCGTGATACGGCGGACAAGCTGCTGATCAAGCCAACGGGTGGGCCAGGCCGACGCCCACACCCGGCAGACATCTCGGCCGAACGGCAGCCCCTGAGGGGGCGCCAGTTGATTTTCGAGTCATGCCGGATCATGAACGTCGAGCCTGGCAGCAACCCAACCCGGGCCGCAGAGGAATTCTCACAGTTGATTTTCTTGCCGCGTCGTAGCCGCGGGTGGCCTTGGAGACGGTCTCGGCGGCCTTGACGCTTTGGGAGTCGATTGATGGTGGCGGCGGCTCGGGGTTCTTTGCCTATTCCGCGGCGGATCCGGCCGGCAAGAGCATCGCGGATCTGGCCGATGCTCCCGGCGGCGGCCCAGCGGGCCATGAAGCCCCATACGATGCGCCACGGCGGGAAGTCCGCAGGCAGAGCCCGCCACTTGCAGCCGGTGTCGACGACATAGCGGATCGCGTCGACGATCTCGCGGCGGGGATGCTTCTCCGGCCGGCTGCCGGCCGGGGCGTCGCAGACCGGGGTCGGCACCGGCGATTCGATCAGGCCCATCCGGCGTTCGACAGGTGCGAGGGATAGCGGCGACGACGCATCACGGTCCTCGATGTGCGGCGGGGCTGCCCTGCGGCGACCCCACCGCTGGTCAGGCGGTGGCGATGAGGTCGAGGGTGGATTCGATGGAGTTGAGCTGAGCGACGATGCGCCGTACCCCTTCTCGATGACGCCGCCGAGCGCCCGGGCCTGGGCCCGGCAGGGCCAGACCCCGGTGATCCGGGTTCGTGGCCGTTCTCGCCACCGCACCTCGATTGCCGCACTGGCCTGCCACAAGCCGGGGGAACGCTCCGGGCTGACCTACCGGCCACGTCGTGATGCCCGCCGGCGCGACGGATGCAAGAGCTTCGCCTGGACCGACTACCGCGACCTGCTCATCACCGCGCACCAGCAGCTCGGCGGCCCGATCGTGCTCGTCTGGAACACCTCAACGTCCATCTCGCCTACGGCATGCGGCAGTTCATCGACCGACAGGACTGGCTGACCGTCTACCAGCTGCCCTCCTATCCGATCTCAACCCGGTCGAGGGGATCTGCTCGCTGCTGCGGCGCGGCTGGCTGTCCAACGCCGCCCTCACCACCCCTGAGCACCTCATCCAGACCATCCGCCACGGGATAAGGAAGATCCAGTACCGTCCTCATCTCATCGACGGGTGCCTCACCGGTACCGGGCTATCCTCACCTCGACGACTTCATGAGTTCAAACTCAGTAACCCCAGGGCGAGTTCGGGGTGCACGCGGCGAAAGCCGTTCGAACCCTCTGGAGCAGGGGGCTGAACCGCAACGGTGTTGTCGAAGCACTCCGGCTCAGGTGTGCGGCACGCTCACCGCTGTCGCCACCAGCCCCCGCCGGACCGTCCACCGGCCCTCGAAGAGGTCGACCCGACGGTCGCCCACCCACGGGCCGGGGACGAGGAGCCGGGCGCGGAAGCCACCGCTGTACTGCTCACCGGAGTCGGCGAAGACGTCAATGTCGGCCTCGGTGAAGCCCAGCCACTGGCCCGTAAGGGGGAACCACGCCTTGTAGACGGACTCCTTGGCGCTGAACAGCAGCCGGCCCCAGTGGATGCCGGGGTGGCTGTCGGCCAGCCGGCGCAACCGGTCCGCCTCGGCGGGCAGGGCGACGGCCGGCAGGACGCCTTCCGGGAGCATCTGGTGGGGTTCGGCGTCGATGCCGAGGGAGGCCAGGTCGGCGGCGGGCACCAGTGCGGCGGCGCTATAGCCGTCGCAGTGGGTCATGCTGCCCGCCAGGCCCGCCGGCCAGGCGGGGGCGCCGCATTCGCCGGGCAGGATCGGCTGGGGTGACACGCCGAGCTTCTCCATGGCACGGCGGGCGCAGGAGCGTACGACGGCGAACTCCCGGCGACGCTTGACGACCGCCCGGGCGACGACCGCCTCCTCCTCGGGGTACAGGACGGTGTTCGGGGGCTCCTCGTCGCCGAACGCCTCGACGGCGACCACCGTGTCCGGCAGCAGTTCCTCAATCACCGGGCCCCGTCTCTCCTGGGCAGAATCCGGCGCAGCCGTCCCGGTCGTTCCGGTCCCTTGTGCCACTGTCGCGGATATCCCCGTAGGCCATGGCCTGGACGTCCGTCGGGTGGCAGTCCAGCGGATAGTGGTTGACGAGGACCGTGGGCACCAAGTTCCTTGAGCCGTGGGGCGAGCCGTCGCTCGGTCTCGGCCACCTGGGCCTCGCATAGGTATTACTCGTCATTGCACACGGCTCCGGTGTCGTGTGTGCGGGTACCTCAGCCCCTCCTCCTTTTTAGTGGCGCAGCCGGAGGGCAGGAACGGTAGTCGTGCAGCGAAGATGTGGCCGTGAACGGGATTTGCCAGACATTCCGTTTGCCGACTTCGGCATGCGAGCGGACAGATACGCCGCCGGTTCGAGCGCAGTCAGGCCGCCCCAGATACCGAACTTCTCAGGCATGGTCAGCGCCGCCTCCAGCATTGCTGAACTACTGGGCATCCTACGCAAACCTGTTTGGCTAGACGCATGGTCTTGTCGTCATTCCCGCCGCGCGCCTCGCGGAAGAAGATCTTCGGGTCTACCTGTGGATTACTGCATGCCGCCCCATCTTGCCCGCTATGGGCCGACGAGCGAGTAACTGAACCGAGCAGCGGTTGCTGTACAGAGGAATAGCTCACCACTGACGACTCTTACACATGCTGGTTGATGATTGCTGGGTACAGACTGCTAGTTCCGGACTTGCGAAACGAGAGTAGTTTCTACTCACATGGCGAAGATGCCCTCCATCGCCCGGTGGATCATCGTCCGGGATCTCTGCGGGAGAGCTTCGTGGTCCCGCGCCAGGCGGCGGTGCTGCATCAGCCAGCCGAAGGTCCGCTCGATCACCCACCGCTTCGGCAGCGGCTCGACCTCCTTTGTCCGTGGCCGCTGCACCACCTCGACATCGATGCCCAGTCCGGCGTCGTGGTTGAAGATGCTGTTCTGGTAGCCGCCGTCGGCCCAGACCTTGGTCACGCCGGGATGGTCTGCGGCCAGGTCCTCGAGCAGGAGTTTGCCGCCGACTGTGTCGTGCACGTTCGCGGCGGTGATGAGGACGGCCAGGACCAGGCCGAGGGTGTCGGTCGTGCCGACCGCGGGCTGCCAACAGCGGCGGATCGAGGCGACGGCGAACGCTGCGGTGTCGTGATCGGTGCCGCTGGTGACCCAGCCGGTGTTCGCTGTCGTGTCGTCGATACCGTACGGGATCGCCTTCTCGGTCTGGCCGGGGAAGTCGTGCGTCTTGGCCTGAACGGACTGCTGGGCAGGCCACCATTCGTGCCCGGCGTTCTTGTAGTTGCCGACCAGTTCCTTCTTCTTGGTGTCCACGCTGATCACCGCGTCTCCGGCGTTGCGGTGATCTCTCGCCTGTGCCTGCTCGTTTGAGGTAGCGGAACTGAGTGTCTCGGGCCGGGTGCTGGGCGCCTTCGATGGTCTTGGTGTTGGCCTGCAGGCTGAAGCCTTCTTCCCGCAGCAGGTTGCCGACTGTGTCGGCGGAGACGCGGTGGCCCTGGCGATTCAGTTCCGCTGCCAGGTTCCGGGTCGACTTCGTCGTCCAGCGACATCGGGTCACCCCGCTCGTCGAGCTCGACCAACGCCAGCAGCGCGGGCCGCAATTCCGGGTCGAGTTCTGTCGCCTTCTCCGCCTCCGCCCACGCGGACTCGCCCCAATGGCTCCTTGGCCGGACTCCAGTTCAGCCACCCCGTGCGAGACCGTGCCCTCGCGGACTCCCGCTGCACGGGCGACGAGCCTGATCCCGGTGTCCCAGCGACCGATCCTCCGCCCCTATGGCCAGCCAGCGCTGGCGCTCGTCGAGATGTGGCAAACAGCGCCTGGAACTTCGCAGCCACGACCGCACCTCGATCCCCTCCGTTGTCCCCATACCAGAACGATCCCCGCAGCCGGAAGCCACGACTTGTTCCCCCGGCAAGCCCTTAGTGGGTTCCAAACGAAACACGAGCCCGAATGCAGCCGACGCCAATTCTCGCAACCTCCCGCCACCGCATACGATTGGTGACCGTATGCCGCGACGTTATGAGCGTCATCCGTGCCGGCTGCCTCGGAGTCACCCCAGCACCCGCCTGCTGCGACTAATCAAGCTCGTCATTCAGGTGCGGCGGTATGAAGTGGGTTGAAGGGGAGCGTTTCATACCCAGGGCGATACATGAGAGACGGGTCCGTACAGGGGGGCACCAGATGACGATGGGGCCGTAAATGCCTGAGATGTATACAGCATCACAGATGCCCGGTTGGTGGTCCAGCTGTCTTGCACCCACGCACTAGTCCTGTAGAGGACGTCCACTCCGGGGTCATTGTCTACCCAGGCTGTAGAATCGCCGATGTAGCCTCCGGAATTAGTCATGAGGTTATGGAAATTGACCTTCACCCATCCATTCGTGTCATTTGTGACCCAGATCCGAGCTTGCTCCCAGCCATTTTCTTTGTGAAGGCAGATAGTCGCCTTCAGTCCGGGCGCTACGTTCGGATTTGCCTGTACGTTATATGTGCACGTGTCGCTTCCAGCCGCGTGTGCGTTTGTTGACATCAAGCCAACGACACTTGCCCCTGCTACCGCTGCAGCCGCAGCAGCTCTCATCATCTTTCTAGGAATAAGCATTAGTCTCAGACCTTCCTTTCCGGCACAGCCTTGGCGACCTCCGGGTCGCTCTTAATCAGCCTCACGTCTGGAGCGGTTGCCTTGCCCTCAACCGCGCGCTGGATTGCTTGCTTCATCTGCAGATGAGGGCCCGTATCGAAGGTCGCAGCCGAAACTGGCCCAGCGAAGTCAAGAGCTGGGGATGCCGCGAGAATAGCAGCACCGGTTCCCATATTCATGAGCTCCCCACAATAGGAAAATACCTCTCGGAAGCAAGTTGCGTCCACCCTCACGAACCTTGCCGAATTTTGCGTGGTTGAGGATCCAGAACACCTACTCCGGAGGTTTTCAGCCGATCATTCGGAGGAGTAATCGCTCTGGAAAATGCAACAAGAGGTGATGGTATGTGCCTAGAAATCACGACTGCGTGAACCGCCGGAAGTATTTTTATGGCAGCACGACGTCGCAAGGCTAGAGTATGCAATACTCTTTATAAGTTCAGTAGCCTCATTGGCATCTCTTGAGGTAGTTACAACCGGCTTAGCCGGTGCTGCCTCAGAAGTCACTTTCTCCCATTGTTTCATCCCGGATACGGCTTTGATCCAGTTACCCCAGGTCGCGCTTGCCGGCGAGGCGGCGGGTCATCAGGTCGGTCATGGCGAGATGGATCATGGCTTCGGAGCGGGCGGGGAGCGTCTCGCAGTCGCGGGCGAGGCGGCGGTGGAGCATGAGCCATCCGGTCCGCTCCACCGTCCACCGCTTCGGGATCGAGGCGAATCCCCTGCTCCCCCGGGTACGTTGGACGACTTCACGGACGGCCGCGTGGTCGACGAAGTGCTTACGGTAGTCTCCGTCGACCCAGGCCTTGCGCAGGCCGGGGTGGTCGGCGGCGGCCTGCTCGAGGAGCTGTTGACCGGCGATGGAGTCCTTGGCCGCGGCGAGAAGCAGGCCGAGGGTGTCGGTGATGATTCTGCGCTTGCTAAAGGCATCGAGGCCAGGTCCACCGGAGACGTCCGCCCGGCGCCCATGGAGCATCATCCCCCACCGCTTCGGCCGTGGCTGCCGTGAAGACGTCGAACGTCGCCGTTCTCTGAGTAGGCCTCTCCTCGACCAAGTCGCGTGAAGACGTCCGCTCGACGGCTGCACGACCGCCACCACCACAAGCAGGAGGACCGCACGCTCTGACCAGAGGCTTCACAGTCCAGCTCGAAGTAGGCGTGACGACCCTCACGACTCGAACACCCCGGTGACTCGACCTGACCCACCAGGGCCGTGGGAAAGGAATTAGGTCCACCGGTCCGCCGCCTGCGGGGTGCGGAGCTTTGGGCGGTTCCAGCCCAGCGCCTGCTTGATCATCCGGAAAGTGTGCTCGAGATCGAATCTGCGCAAAGAACGCCTGCCAGCGCAGGTCGACGCCTTCGCCCGACAGGTCGGTGGCCGACGACCGCAGCCAGACGGGGAGCGGATCGTGACCCCTGGGCAGGCAGTCGACCTCCAGACGGATCAACGTCCCTTCGATGACGGGGAGTTCGCCGGTGTGGTCGTCCACGCGGATCGGTGGTCAAGCGAGGATGGTTGCGGTCCCAGGCCATTGCGCGAGCGGTGCGGTAGCGGTCGGTGACCTGCACGGTCGCGGCATCGGGCTCGCCCCAGGTGTCGGGCTTGGCGAAGGGGAACTCCTTGCCGTGCTTCGGAACGCGTCCGCCCTGTGGCGGCGAGATCCACGGCACCGGGACCGGCTTGCGCATCACGCGGTCCGTGCGCATTCGCCCGAGAACCTCCGCTGGTAGTCCTTCCAGCAGATAGGCCATGCGTGGAGCGTCGTCGCCGGCGTCGAAGACGATCTGGATGTCGCGGTCCCCTGCTGCCAACGGCCCATGTCGATGGTCCTCGACCACGCGGCGGATCTGGGCCGCGGTTACCTCGGCAACGTCGTCGTCTGGCCCCAGCCCGCAGTGCGTCGAGGAGCTGGCACCGAGGCCCGGCCCTACTCGAGCGCGGCAACGCACGAGTAGGGCCAGCCGGGCACGAACTGGTCGGACGAGCGTCCGCTGCGGCCGTAGACGTGACAGAACAAGCGGTCTGGACTGGTCGGCGCATCCGGCCGCAGCCAGTGGGTGACGTCCACCGCCAGGACCAGACGACCGTCGGCGGCATCGGGTTGCGGCAGCCCGGCCAGCACCTGCCGCAACCGCGGCACGTCCACGTTCCCGCGATTGAGCGCGTCGTACATCGCGCCGTGCCCGGGCCGGTGCTCGGCCGTCAGCGTGAGGTCCACCGGCGTGGTCACCGGGCCGTCCGCGCACAGTAACGCGTCGGTCAGCTCGAACAGCGTGTCTTCGCGCGCGGTCAGGCAGTCGAAGAAGCCATCTCAGAAGTGTGACGCCACCGCGAACGCTTCCCGCCGAACGCCAGGTTGCAGCCGACTCATTCCCCACGGCCTTCATGATGGTCAAGTGGCTCTTTGGTCGGAGCACATGATCAGACGGAGGCCGTGTTCACGTTCCCGGAATCCTCATACGAGCGAGCACGTTCGGGACATGGTTCGAGCCGACAGGCGGCTCCGCCACACCACACCCGGCGCTGATGACGATGTCAACAGCGTGGGCCCATCCCTGCGAGTCGTCGACAGAAACCTGTACTCGACGCCTGCGGGATTCCCAAGCAGGGAAGTGGTGAATCGGCTCGCACCGACGACATTCCTCACGACGAACCGTCCATCGCTCAGCAGAACAGGTCCGTCGAACACCGTGGTCAAAGTCCCCGCATCCCGTCCACGGTCATCCGCCTCACTGTGATCAACGAAAATCCGGACCTTGACCAGCACCGTCTGGGCCCGCACCCGAACGATGATGTGTGTGTCGCACGCTGCCGCAGGTTCGTTGTTGAGAGCCAGTGTCGTGGGGATCCACTCGGTCGAACCGAGAGCCATCACTGGGTGGTTCACATACAGGTCGATCCCTGCGATCTGCACAGCAACAACTCCCCCTTCCATCCGCCACGCAGCTGGAGGATATGGGCCAGCAGTGACAGAGCCATCGCGCCAGAAGTTAAAAGAACAAGCTGAGCCTCATTCGACAGGTCAGAGGCATGACCACCGGCTTCTTCGGAGGCAGGGCGGCTCTTCGTCATGTGGATGCGGGGATCAGTGCCGTGGCAGGGCCGGACGAGTACACTCGACGCGCCAGCGTCGAGCATCCTGCTGCGCGAGGTGCTGGGCGGGCGGCCGACCCAGCCCAGCCTGCTGGAAGACCTCGGCAAGGGGCGCTACTTCAGTGACTCGGTCGCACGCGTTCTGACCGCCTGCAGGGCCCAACTGGTCCGGGTGTCGATTCGAGTCGTCGCGCCCCCGCAGTGTGGCCTGGCGCCCGTTGAGGGCCCCTGACTCGGCCGGAAAGAGGAGTTGGCGGGGCCCAGGCACACCCCGGCCGACACGCCCCACACACCTCACGCATCCGTCACGAACCGCTGAGCCACCCCCAACGCGGCCGCCATGATGCTCAGCTGTGGATTCACCTCCGGACAGCTGGGCAGCACCGATCCGTCGGCGATCAGCACCCCGTGCACGCCACGCAGGCGCCCCTCCGAGTCGGCCGGGAACCGGTCGGAGCCGGCGCCTGCGGCGGCCGTACCCGTGGGGTGGAACGCGGATACATGGAGCTGCTGTGCCGTCATCTTGTCGAGCAGGACGCCCAGTTGGTCGGGGTTGCGGGCGCGCGGGGCATGCGGTACGCCGGTCAGGACCTCCTCTGCGCCGGCGGCGAACAGCAGGCGGCCCATGGCTCGTTGGGCGCGCAGCAGGCGGCGGGCGTCGCGCGGTGCCAGGTCATAGCGCAGCAGTGTGCGGTTCCGGCCGAGGACCCGGCCGGAGGGGCGGTCGGCGACCATGGCGCCGAGTGTGGCCAGTTGCTCCGTATCGTCGACCTCGCGTCGCAGTTCGCGTCCAACGCCCGGCAGTACGAACGAACTCATGCCCGGGGGCGCGGCGGTGGCTTCGATCAGGATGCCGTCGGCGCGCAGTTCCTCCACCCCGACGCTCTGAAGTACCCCTTTCCAGCCGGTGACGGGGCGGCTGAAGCGGCCCGCGACGCTGACGGCCGGGTGCACGCTGAGGTTGCGGCCGAGGCGGGGGTGCCCGCCGAGGCCGGAGCGGCGCAGCAGCTGCGGGGTCTGCAGGGCGCCGGCGGCGACCACGACGAGGGGACTGAGGATCTCCAGTTCGCTGCCGTCGGGGCGGCTCACTGCCACTCCGGCAGCGCGTGGACCGCCCGGCCGGTCGCGGTCGGTGAGGATGCGCTGGACGCGGGCGCCGGTCACGATCGCGGTGCCGGCCGCGCAGGCTTCGGGGAGCACGGACAGCTGGACGCTCTGTTTGGCGCCGGTGGGGCAGCCGACAACGCACTGGCAGGAGCCCCGGCAGCCAGGGGCGTTGCGGCGCAGGGGCGCCGCGGCCCAGCCGAGCTGCTTCGCGCCAGCCAGGGCGAGGAGCCCGTTGTTGCCGAGGACGTCGAGGGGCTGCTGGGCCACGCGCAGGGTGCGTTCCACCTCGTCGAGGTGTGTGTCGAAGCCGTCGGCGACGGCGAATCCGTAACGGTCCCGCCAGCGCGCAACGACGTGGTCCGGGGTGCGATAGCAGGTGCCGGAGTTGACGATGGTAGTGCCGCCGACCGCGCGGCCGACGGGCAGGACCAGCGGAGGGCTACCGAGGGCGATCGTGGCGCCGCCGTCCCGGTAAAGGTCGGTGAAGCGGTCGAGGGGCGCCCTGCGCGCGAACGACGCGGTGGTGTGGTGCTCTCCCTCCTCGAGAATGACGACGCGCATTCCCGCGCGGGCCAGTGTCCGGGCGGCCATGGCGCCGCCCGCGCCCGAGCCGACGACGACGGCATCGGCCGTGGAGCGGGTCGGCCAGTCACGGGAGGGGGTGCAGTCGAGCGGTGGATCGTCGGGGGCGGGCGGCGCGGGCGTGGAGCCGTGGTGCACGGCGCGGGCGGTGCCGGCCGCCAGCAGCACCGGTACCTTGATCGCGTCCAGGAGGGGCAGCAGGGCCCGACGGGCAGCGAGCGACGCGATGACCTGCTGCCGTTCCGCGGGGGCGAGCGCGGGCAGTCGCCGTCCCGTACGGGCCACGGCGTAGACGTTGATCGCCGTGGCCGCGCCGCGTATCACCGCGCGTGCGTGGGCCGGCATGGCCTCCAGCAGCGTCTCGACCCGCTGCGGCACGGTCCGGGTCCACTCGGCCGTACCGTCGTCAGCGAGCAGTGTGGCGGCAAGTGCCCTATGCCTGCGTGAAGTTGAGGGACTCATCGGTCGCCGACCTCCGCATGGGCGGTGCCGGAGAGCTGCCACGTGGCTTCCTGCCGCCAGGTGCCCCACCAGCGCTCCAGAGTGATCGTCGCGTCCGCGGTCTCGCTGTTACGGCAGACGGCAGGTGAGCCATCGGGGTCGGTGTAGTCGAGTGCCAGCGTCCGCTGGCGCGGCTGGGTCACCGTTACCTGTATGCGGCGTCGGCCCACGCGGCCGGCCACACGCCATTTGGGCAGGCCGATGTCCGCCCGAAACCGGCCGAGTCCCGCCCAGCCGACGGCGGTGCGCTCCGCGCGCCGGGGCCAGGCGCGTCCGTTTCGCAGCAGGCGTAGGAACACCAGGGGTGGCAATCGGTCGAGTCCGCGTCGCATGGACACGGCGGCCACGATCTCCAGGACGTCGCCACCGCCGAGGTCGGCGTGGAGCCAGGCCCAGCGTCGGGCGTTGCCGTGGCCGTAGATACGGGCGCTCGCTCCGACGGCGCCATCCAGCCGCAGCTCGTTGTCGCCGTACCGGACGGTTCCGTCGTAGCGGCACCGGGCGGCGGGCAGCATGTGGCTGGCGGGCAGCCAGGGGCGGCGCCAGGACCAGCGAGGGAAGGTGTGAAGCGGCCCGCTGCAGGGCGTCTCGGTAAGCGACCAGGTGAACGGGCCAGCAGAGCCGGCGAGTCGGCCAGGCTGGGCGAGGATGCCTTCGGTGGCATAGCCCTGTGGGTGATGCATCCACGGTACGGGGCCGAAGCGTGCATGCTCAGCGGGGCCGTCCTTGGGGAAGACGGCGACCCAGCCATGTGCGTAGGCGCCGGAACCGTCAGCGGGGGCCACCACTTCGTGGTGCAGCCAGACTCCGTTGCCGGTCGCGGGGTCAGTGAGGGTGGTGTACCAGACCTCCGTGCGCCCCGGTTTCCCGTCCCAGCGCGGCGCCAGATGCCGATCGGCGATCGTGGCCGGACGCGGGAAGCGGAAGCTTGTGAGGAAGGGCAGCAGGCCGACGGCGAGGGGGAAGCGAAGGGTGCCCTGGCCCACGCGATCGCCGTCCTCGTACAGGGTGTACGGCAGTACGGTCATCGAAACGAGCGGTCGCGCGGGCGAGAGGGACTTCCAGCCGTCCAGCAGCAGCCGTCGGCCCTCCATAGTGAAGGTGATCCGGTAGCGGATCCTGCGGCGGGCCAGGGCCGAGATCTCCATCTCGCCCTCGGCTTCGGTGTCGTCCGCCCGGCCGGCGATTCGCACCCGTCCCGTCAGGCGTGCCTGCGTCGTGCGGTGGGGCAGCAGCAAAGTCTCGGCGCGGACTTCAAGGTCCAGCCGCATGAGGCGCTCGTGCTCCTCATCGCTCAGGTGTACTCGGCCAAGCATCGTCTCCCGGAACGCCGTACCGCGTGAGGTCACCGGGCACCGTCCCGGCGTTCGCGGGAGGGGGCCAGTCCTTCGAGCATGATGCGTTCCGTCGCCGACAGGTAGGCACCCGCGGCGATGCGTGCCGCTTCCTGGTCACCGGCGGCCACAGCCTCGACGACCGGTGCCAGACGGTCGTGCGCGGCCCGGGCCTCGACGAAGGGCCCGACCAGCGCCGCGCGCACCGGTAGGTAGGCGTTGAACAGCGTATTGGTCAGCAGCACGTACACCCGGTTGCCCGTGGCGCGGGAGAGTGCCCGGTGCACCTCGGCGTCCGCCAGTTGCACCTCCTCGCCGCCGTCCGCGTCCCCAACCGCCGCGATCAGCGCACGCAGCTCGGCGATCTGGGCCACCGTGGCGTGGGCAGCGGCGCGTTCCGCGATCAACGCACCGATGCTGCGGCGTACTTCGAAGATCTCGCCGATCCAGTCGGGACTGTGCCGCACCAGCATCGGCAGCAGATCCGCCCCGCCCAGGCGCAGGAAATCCCGTACGCGCGTACCCACGCCGTGCCGCGTCTCCAGCAGCCCCGCCTGCACCAGCCGGCCGAAGGCATGCTTCAGCGTGGTGCGGTTGACCCCGAACTTGTCGGCCAGTTCACGCTCAGGTGGCAAATAGCTCCCGGCCGGGTGGTGCCCGGCGAGAATGTCCTCGCGCAGCCGCCTCTCCAGCACATCGACGGTGGTCTCGCGCGGCAGTGCTTCCATCCCAACCCCCGGACCGGTGAGTGGATCAGTGACTGAGCCACTGAACCACTGGGATGAGATCCGCGTCAATAGGACGTGCATCGGCGGGCGTTCGCGGCCCGCTGCTGCGATGAGGCGATCAGTCAAGGGGCAGACGGGTCGACGGCGAGCCCGCCACGTCCGCCGATAGGAGAGGTGACCACGCTGCACACCACGCTTTCCGTCGTCTTCGCGCTGCGCCGCGTTCAGCAACCCCCTCACGACTACTGCAGCGCCAAACGGCGCTCACCATGCCGAACCCCCAGGGGTTCCGGGCCGGGCTGATTCTCGCTCTGCTGCCACGGCCCATCTGGCTGGCCGGCATCCTCACGTAATCACCGCCACTGTCTCCCAGTCGCTCGTGACCGGACCACTCACGATCGTGCAGCCGCTGTCATGCGAGAGCTGGCGCTCATCCTCATCGTCGCCTTGCTGCTAATGCACCGGCCTCTGGCGGGCACGGGCTGCTGGCCATAACGGTGGTGATCGCGCTCGCCACCGCCTCCCCCACCGGCAACCGCACCCACGGGGCGCCGGACCGCTGGATCCCGCGCTCGCGCTGGCGCGGGGCTGGTTCTCACCCTCGCCGTCGCCACCTTCCGGCATCCGGAGGGTGCGCCCGGGCAGCCTGTCTCGGTGCCGCGACGGCGACCACTTACGGGTGACCGCGGCGCTGATTGAAGACGCCCATGCACATCCTCGGCGAGAATGGGCTCGCGGGCTTCTTCTCCGCCTGGCAGATGTAAGGGTTCGCCGTGACCGACGTGTGCGCCCTGTTCCTGGAGCGTGCGATGCAAGCCAGTCCTCGCTAATCGCCTCGCAGCCCGCTCGCCCTTGGCGATGCGCTGGTGAGCCTCGCCCTCGGCACCAGGACGTCCGCGCGGAGTGGTGGCTAGTCCCCCAGCTCTTCAGCGTCGCGCTGATCACCGCCGGGGTCCTCGCGCTGTCGCGGATTCCCTCACTCACGCACTGGTGGCGCCCGGACGAGGAGGGGGGACCTGCCGGTGGTGAGGGGGGTGCGCCAGTCGGCCGGGGCGCGGCGGACGGGATGAGGTCCGGCAGGGCCAGATCGGACAGGTCGGTGCCGGTGGCTGGGCGAGTTCGGCCTCGGCCTGCGCGGTGGTCAGCGCGCCGAGCCGCTGAGGTGCCTCAGGCTGGTTCACGGCGGCGTAGCGGACGCGCAGGGCAGGCTGCAGGTCCCTTTCAGGCGGCGGGTAGGGCGGCCCGCGCTTTCCTGCACGACCTGCCGATCGAACTGGTCGGCCGCGTCCGCTCCGACCGCGTCATGCGCCTGCCGAAACCACCCAGGTCGCACTGCGTCAACGGTCGACTGCCCAAGCACGGACCGGAATTCCGCTTCACCAAGCCGGAGACCTGGCCCGAGCCCGCGTTAGCGGTCCAGAGCTGGCGTCCCCCGAGCGTGCAGGTCAGACCGCGCCTCTCATCCCGTTGCACCGGCCGGTGATCGCGGCCCTGGGACGTCGTGGCCCGATAGCGCCCGCAGCCCCTTCGAGAGCCTGGAACCCGTAAGCCGTCCATCGGGTGACGGCAGCGTGGGCGGGCGGTTCAGCCTCGCTGAGAGCGGTGAGGCAGGGCAGGCTGAAGGTGTGTCCCGTGTGCTGCTTGTGGTGGGGGACGAGGAAATTGAGGTTGAGGCCTGGCTCGGCGTGTTCACTGAAGGTGGCTGGCCGCAATGGGGTGGCATCCTGCGAGACGTGCCAGCCCGACTCACCGCTGCCGTGCACCACGGCGATGACGTGCGAATCCACCTCCTTCCGGGTGGGCATGAGCGGCGGATTCACGCCGTGGTGCCCATCGTTGAGGACCAGGGGCTCGTCGAGGTGCTCTTCCTTGGGACGGGGGCGGTTCCGGCTGACCTGGGATGAGCGGGTCAGCCGGACGAAGGCTGAAGAGTGTGTGTCAGGCCGCGGTCGCCATCGCCGTCGGGGGCTGGCCGTCGTGCTGGTTTCCGGGTGAGGCGCCGGGCCATGAGCGTGATCGCGGCCCACGTGCTCAGGCTCTAGAGGTTGTCCCGTATGGGGCGTGAGTTATCCGGCGAGGGCCAGGTTGTGGAGCCGGGCGATGCCGAGCATGGCCTGGTGAACGCCGTTGCCCTTGAGCCGGCAGTCCCGCAGGATCTTCCAGTTCTTCAACCGCGAGAGGGCGTGTTCCACCCGGGCTCGCGCCCTGCGGTGGACGGCGTTCTCCGCTTCCTGCTGTGGGCTGAGGTACGTCTGACCTCGTCGTTTGCGGTGCGGGATGAGCAGGCCGGTGCCCTGGTAGCCGCCGTCGGCGATGGTCGGTGCGCCGCGGCAGGCCCGGTCGACGCCGGACTCCGTGAAAGCCCGGCAGTCGTTGCGGCTGCCGGGCAGCGGCAGGCCGATCGCCACCACAAGGCGGCTGTTGGCGTCGATCACGACCTGGAGGTTTGTCGAGTAGCGGTAGTTCTTACTGGAGGCGGCGATGCTGCGATCACGGGTGGGCACCAGGGTGCCGTCGACGATGTAGACGGTGTCCTTGCGCGGCCGACGGGCCGGCGAGATGGCCAGCAGGGGCGCCAGGTGATCGAGGATGCGGTCGGCCGCAGACTTCGAGACCCCGAACAACGGCGCCACCTGCCGCAACGTCAGGTTCGTGCGCCAGTACGTCGCCACCAGCAACACCCGGTTCTCCAACTGCAGCCGCCAGGGACGGCCGCGCTGAACGTCACCACCGCGACGCCGCACCAGCGCCACCAGCCTGGTGAACTGCGACTCGCTCAGCCCGGAGAACGGCTCGATCCACTTCGGATCATCCGCTGAGATCACCCCACCCATGCCCAGCCAACGCACCAACCACCCCACCGGTTACGGGACAACCTCTAGTGACGCGACACTACGTCACCCGCGCCAGCGTCGAAGGCGCCATCGCGCAAGGGCTACGCCGGTGCGGCCTGCGCAGAAGCCGCTACATCGGCCTGAACAAGACCTGTCGTCAATACGTCCTCACCGCCGCCGCCCTCAACCTCATCCGAACCGACGCCTGGCTGACTGGGACACCGCTTGCCAGCACCCGCGCCTCACTCTCAGCCTCCTGCGCCCCGCATAGACACCGCCGAATTCCCCAACGGTGTCCGCAGCGGGACACTATCCACCCCGTAGGGGCCCCACCCCGGGCTTGCCCACGTCCATATGGCATTTGTTGGTGGCTTATGAGCCGTGCGCATGGTGCGAGCGCGTAGGCAGGCGGCCCTATGGGGGAATTGTTATGGGGTGCTGGAGGCGGAGGCTGGAGGAGGGATGCTCATGATCGGCTTGCTGCGGGCGAGGGGGATTGCGGCGATGGCAGCGATGACGAATGTCATGAGCCAGAGGGTGGGGTGATCGTGGCTGAGGAGAAACCCGCTGAGAGCAGGGCCGAGCAGGTTGGCGGTGGTGAAGGCGAGCATGAGGGCAGCGTTGTACTGACCACGCAAGTGTGGTGGCGCGTTGGTGTTGACCAGGGCGGGGATGCTAGCGGCATAAAGGGCCTCGCCGACTGCGAGGAGCGCGGCGGCGCAGATGAACAGAGCTGCCCCCACGGCGGCGGTGTGGGCGCTGAGGTAGACCAGCAACACCGGGACGGCGATGCAGGGGCACAGCAGGATCAGTACGGTGGCAGGGGAGCGGCGGGCGATGGCGCGCTGGAGCGGCAACTGCACCAGGACGACAGTGAGAGTGTTGGCGAGGTAGGCCAGACTGATGATGCGGGGCGAGGCGTCGGTGTAGCTGACGGCATAGGCCGGGAAGCCAGTGTGCAACTGGGTGAAGCCGGCGGTGGTCAGCAGCAGGGCGATGAGCCATATGCGACGCATGGGCTGGTCACCAGTGACAAGGCGAAGCGCACGCCAGGCAGTTGGCGGGCGCTCCTGCGCAGTCCGGCCAGCAACGGGCACGCGCGCGATCAGCAGGGCGGCAAGGGTGAAGGAGGCGGCGTCAAGGAGGTAGAGAGTCTGGAAAGCGCCCAGATGGCCGGTGCCAGCAATCAGCGCGGCGGACAGGCCGCCGACGCCGAAGCCGATGTTGAGCAGCATGTATGTCAGGGCGAAGTAGCGGGACAGCGCCTGGGCGGGGACCACGTGGGCGAGCAGGGCCTGTTGTGCAGGTAGGGAAACGGATATTCCCAGGCCGAGCAGCGCAATGCAGGCGATGGCCTGGGGGCTGGTATGGGCCGCAGCCAGCGAGCCGGTGCCGGCCGCGGCCATGGCCAGACCGATAAATGAGGTCGTGCGGGCGCCGATGTGGTCGGCCAGATAGCCGCCAACGGGGTTGCCTGCGAGGCTGACCAGCGCCCCCACCGCGGAGATGGACGCGGCGAGCGTCAGGGGTAGGTGGCGTACCGTGTGCAGGTAGACCACCAGTAGTGGTGATGTCATGCCGCTGCCGATGGCCGAGGCTGAGTTAGAGGCCAGCAACCTCCCCGCGCCGGGCGCAACTTTGCGCTCCGGGAGGGCGAACGAAAGTGTCCTCATGAGTAACTTCACTTCTCTTCGACTCCCTGGTGCGGTGGCCGTGTTGCGCGGGGACGCCGTTGGGGGTCTGGTCAGACGGGGGCGGGGTGCCGGTCTAGGTCGTGCAGACGGACCCGGACCGGGTGGCGGCGGTGGAAGGCGGCAGTCAGCTGCCCGGCCCGGCGCAGGGCGTACTCGCGTTCGGGACCGGCTAGCTGTTGTGCAAGGCCGAGCCAGGAGGTAGCCACCTCTGGGTGGTTCTCGCCCAGAGCGCGGGCCTTAACCGCGATCGCCCGACGGTACAGTTCCGCCGCCTGTCGGTGGTGGCCTTCAGTGGCGTGAGTGTGGGCGAGCACGTGCAGGCAGAACCCGATCTCCCAGTGCTCCTCGCCCAGCCGCATGCGGTACTCGGCCAGCGCCGCCCGGGCCAGGACCCTCGCCGAGGTGCTCTCGCCGCGGGCAGACAGCACCCCGGCCAGGCACAACCGGTCCGCTGCCACCGCCAGCACGTTGCCGCCGTCGACCTCTTCCCGCAGCTCCAAGGCGGCCCGGGCCTGGTACTCGGCCGCCTCCAGGTCACCGCTGGCCAGGTACAGGCCCGCCAGATTGTGGCGGATCGTGGCCTCGGCCCCCTGCCCAGCTGCTCCCGCCGCCGCGCTGCGCACCATCCGCAGCGCCATGCGCAGCCGTCGTTCGCCCGCCTTCAGCCGACCGGTATAGCGCAGCACCATTCCCAGCAGGTTCAGCAGCCGGGCCATCTCCATCGGCTCCCCCAGTGGCGCGGTGAACCGGAGCCCGTGCCGCAGCCACGCCTCCGCCGCCCGGTAACGCCCGGCTTGCCACAACCCCGCCGCCACCCCGCGCAATGCCTGCGCGTGCACCCGGTCACACGGTGTCATCGCGCGCAACGGGCGGGTGATCGCTACCGCTCGCAGCAAATCCCGCAGCCCCTCCCCACCCCGGCCCAGCTGGCCCAGCACCTCCGCCCGCAGCAGCAGCACATTCGCCACATCCGCACTCGCCCCGCCCAGCTCCCGCTCCAATACCCCCAACGCCCGTTCCGCCGCCGCCAGCGCTTCCCCCAGCCGCCCCGTCCTCAGTAGATCCCAACCCTCCTCCAGTTGCCTGCATGCCCCCGTAACCGCCAACGCGTCCACCACGCTGCTCCTCACACCTGTCCATGAGCCGGAAAGCACAAGGGTGGGCCACAACCGGCCCACCCCTTGCGTACGCGGCGAAAACTGCCTACTCCACCGGCTCGGCGTGGTTGGGGTTGAGTGCGCCCGGCGGGTTGCCGCCGCCGTCCTGCGCCACGGTGGTGTGCATCGGCTCGGCGTGGTTGGGGTTGAGTGCGCCCGGCGGGTTGCCGCCGCCGTCCTGCGCCACGGTGGTGTGCATCGGCTCGGCGTGGTTGGGGTTGAGTGCGCCCGGCGGGTTGCCGCCGCCGTCCTGCGCCACGGTGGTGTGCATAAAGATCATCATTGCTGTGCTACCAATCACTTCGGGGTGATTACGAGGCCTACGGCACGGGCCCCTCTCTGGCACACCAGCTTTGCCCGCACCAATGGGACGCTTGATGAGTATGAGGTACTTAGATGCCATCTGCTTTCAGACCGTGATCGTTTGGTTCGGGCTGGTGGGCATGAACTCCGGCGGGCGGCAGGAGAGATGGGGACGGCTCGTTCGCTCGCGTCGCTCGTGGGGGCGGCTGGTGCCGTCGGTGCTCGGTCTGCTGAAAGCCCGGGACAAGCAGGTCCGGGAAGAGGTCGCACGGTTGCAGGAGCGGGTGCAGCCGCGCTCGGCGAGGGAACGCGCGCTTCAGCGTCTGGTGGATGCCCGTGCAAAGGTGGCCGGGGTCCGGCCGAGCCGCCTGCCGCGGTGGCGGAACCGGTGCGCAGTGCGATGGCGGGCTCGGTGGTGCCGCACCGGACCGAAGGCATGGCGGCATCGGTCCTGCCGGTGCTGGAGGGTTCTCGGCCAGCGCGTTGTCGCACAAGTCGCCGACCGAGCCCATGGATGCCTCAACTCCTGCCCGTGCCAGGGGTGTTGTGAGCTTGATGGATGTGTACTGCCGTGGTCCGCGTGCTGAATGAGGGTGCCGGGCTCGGCCTCGCGGGACGCGAGAGCGTACTCCAGCGTGGCGAGGACCAGGTCTGCGTCCACGCGGGACGAGGCCTCCCAGGCCACCACCCGGCGGGAGAACGCATCGCGGATCGCCGATAGCCACAGCGGCCCTCGCCGGTGGGGATCATCGTCAGGTCGGTGCCCCATAGCCAGTTCGGCGCAGGCGTGGTCAAGTCGCGGTTGACCAGGTTCGAGGCGAGCGTGGCCTTGGGGTCGCGTCGCGTGAAGCCGCCCCCGGCGCGGGCTGACGCCCGCGAGCTCGGCCTCGCGCATCAACCGCTCGACTCTTGCGTGCCCACGTGGACGCCCTCGCGTTTGAGGACGGCGTGCACGCGCGGGGAGCCGTAGATCCCGCCGGAGTCCGCGTGGACCTGGCGGGTCTTCTCGGTGAGCTCGGCGTCCTGGCGTTTCCTGTCTGTGGGGAGTTTTAGACGCCATCTCATTTGGTGAGTCTGCGGTAGCAGATGAGGGTGCAGGCGATGCTGGTGAAGGCCAGGAAGTGGTCGGCTTTGCGCTCGTAGCGGCGGTGCAGTCTGCGGCATCCGGCAAGCCAGGACATCGTGCGTTCTATGGTCCAGCGGTGGCGGCCCAGACGGGTCGAGGACTCCATGCCCTTGCGGGCGATGCGGTGCCGGATGCCGCGCCCGCGTAACCATCGCCGCAGGTGGTCGTAGTCGTATCCCTTGTCTGCGTGGAGCTTTCCCGGTCTGCGCCGCCGGCGTCCGCGCCGGGAGCGGATCGGCGGTATCCCCTTCACCAGCGGGATCAGCGCCTGGCTGTCGTGCAGGTTCGCCCCCGAGATTCCGACGGACAGGGGCAGACCGGTCCGCTCGGTGATCAAGTGGATCTTCGAGCCGTACTTGCCCCGGTCGACAGGATTCGGGCCTGTCAGCTCCCCCTTTTCAGGGCCCGCATGTTCACCGAGTCGATCGCGCAGCGGGACCAGTCCAGCTCGCCGCGGGAGCCGAGTTCGTCGAGGACCAGGCGATGGAGCTTGGCCCACACCCGGGCCTTCGACCACTCGGCAAAGCGCCGGTGAGCCGTCGCTCCCGACGGCCCGAACGACGCGGACGGCAACTGCTGCCACGTGCAGCCCGACGTGGCCACGAACACGATGGCGGCCAGCACCTCCCGGTCACCGTGTCGGCGTCGGCCACCACCCTGAGGCCGCGATGGAGCCTCCGGGACCACCCGCTGGAACAACTCCCACAACTCATCCGGCACCAGCCGCTCCACGATCGAAACCACGACCGACAGGCTACCGACCCAAATGAGATGACGTCTTAGTGTCCGCCAGTGGGTGGCTGATCATGTCCGCCACCGGGGAGCTCGAGGATGTCCGCTGGCACGCGAGGCCTGCCTTCATGCGCCGACCGCAGTGCGGTTACCCGATTAAGAGCGTGTCCTACGTGGTGAGGCATCGTTGGTCCAGGCATGGGGCGGGGTACGTGGAGTTGGATTGTTCCGGACGGGCTGTGGGAGATCGCGAAGCCGCTGATCCCTCCGCCGAAGGTGCGGCCGCAGGGCGGCGGTACGCAGGACACACCTGATGAAACGCTGTTCGCGGCCATCATCTATGTGCTGGTCAGCGGCTGTGCCTGGCGTCAACTGCCGCCCTGTTTCGGCATATCGAAGTCGACGGCGCATCGCCGGTTTCTGATCTGGTCGAGAGCCGGCGTCTGGGGGCGCCTACACGAAGCGGTCCTGCATCAGCTCGATGACGCCGGCCTCATCGACGTCACCCGCGTCGTCCTCGACACCGCCCATGTCAGGGCCAAAAAGGGGGCGAACACACAGGTCCGAGCCCCGTGGACCGGGGCAAGCCGGGTTCCAAGATGCACATCCTGTCGGACGCGAACGGCCTGCCCCTCCTCGTCGGCGTCTCGGCCGCCAACACCCACGACAGCGAAGGGTTGAAGCCCATGATCGAGGGTCACCAAACGAGACACGACCCTCACAATGGCAGGTACTTCAAGCCCCAGCGCCTGCACGCGGACAAAGCCTACGACCGTGCCGACCTGCGCAGATGGCTCCGATGGAAGCGGATCGGAGTACGCATTGCCCGCAAGGGGATCGAGTCCAGCGAACGATTAGGGCGACGCCGCTGGGTCATCGAGCGAACCATGTCCTGGCTGTCCGGCTACCGCCGACTCAACCCCCGCTACGAGCGCCATCCCCGCAACTACCTGGCCTTTCTCGGACTCGCAGCCGCCCTGTGCTGCTACAAGCGCCTCGTCCGCCTCACCACGTAGGACACGCTCTAATACTGCAGTGGGACTTCACCGTTCCCGCTGGTCAGAGGCGTAGTTTCGAGCCTAGCGGGGTGACGGCTCATCAGGAGGCGGTTCGCGCAAGCAGCCTTCAGGCGCGGGGCGCCGGCGGTAGTGGCAGGCACGGGCAACGGCCTGGTGGCGTCTGCGCCAGTGGGACCAGCTCAGTGCACCGGCGCGACGGTACGCGGGCCAGGGGCAGACAGCTGCCAGCAGACGCCGGATTTCTGCCACGGTGAGCGGGGCCAGGCCGGCTGTGTCGTTTCTGCTGCCCCCCTTTCGACCGCGGCCGCAGCCACGGCGGCGAGGAAGGCGTGCGCGAGCATGGCCAGGGTGATGTGCCGATACCAGCCGGGATACCGGCGGACCTCGTACTGGTCCAGGCCGCACTCGCCCTTGGCGGCCTGGAAGCACGCCTCGATGGCCCAGCGGGTACCGGCGATGCGCACCAGCTGCTCGATCGTGGTCCCGCTGGGTGCATAGGCCAGGTAGTAGGCGAGTTCGTCGGGCCGGGCCAGGCTGCGGCGGGCCATCACCCAGCGATGGTGCGTGGGTGGATCCGGGTCGAAGACGATGTTGACGGGCAGCCGGGCGACGGCCCAGTTATAGGTGCGCGGCCCTTTGGCGCCGTCGCCGCAGGACAGCACCTGCCAAGCATCGTTGGGGGCGTCGGCGATAAGCTGGTCGATCCGCCAGATCCCGGCCAGTGACTTGATCTGCTGGGATTTCGGCACCGCCAGGACGTAGCCGACTCCGGCTTCCTCCAGCATCCGGCGGAAGGTCCAGTCCTGCCCGTAGGCGCTGTCTGCGGTCACCCAGGCGATCGGCAGCGAGGAGGCCAGTGCCCGTAGCACCAAGGTGCGGGCCAGCTCCGGCTTGGTCGCAAAACCACGCTCGGCGGGAACGCGGGCCGCCCGGCATCGTGCGGCATCATCGGTCCAGGACTTCGGCAGATACAGCTCCCGGTCCACCAGCGCCCGTCCGCGGGACGAGGCGTAGGCGGCGAAAACGCCGATCTGGCAGTTCTCGGTCCGCCCGGCCGTGCCGGAATACTGCCGCTGCACCCCGGCGGAGACGCGGCCCTTCTTGACGAAGCCGGTGTCGTCCACGATCAGCACGCCGTCCGGCATGCCGAGCCGCTCGGCCACATAGTCCTGCAGGTCGTCGCGGAGCCCATCGACATCCCAGCGGCTCCAGGACAGCAGGTGCTGCAGCCCGTACGGGCCGGTGTGGCCGGCGTACTCGGCCAGCTGCCAGCTGTTCTTGCGGCCGACCGGGCCCAGCAGGCCCCGCACGTAATCCCGCATGCGGCGCCGCACCTCGACCCGGCCGAATCGGCTCCCCACCCGCAGGAACAACTCCTCCAGCTCGGCCGTCCACGGCCCCGTGACGAAGTCCGCCATCATGACCCAATCGTGCGCGCCCTCGCCCGCCGAACCGACCGGCTTGCGCGAACCGCCTCCTGATGAGCCGTCACCCCGCTAGGCTCGAAACTACGCCTCTGACCAGCGGGAACGGTGAAGTCCCACTGCAGT